>NZ_BMVK01000007.1 GCF_014650675.1 Streptomyces anulatus
ACGCCTGCTCGACCGCGTACTCGTCCAGCTCCGACAACAGACCGTCGACATCCTCACGATCCAGCGTCAGGTCATCGGCGAAACGCCGGTCACCGGTCGCGTCGGGCACGTACTTCACACAGACAACGATCCTCAAGCTCACGCCGGCTCTCCTACTGCATCGTCATTTCTGGGCTGCCTTGTTGCACGCAGCATAGGCGCCTCGTCGGGCCGCATCCGGTCAGGACGACCGAGGCTCCGAGCCCGATATTACTCGCCAGTACACCCAGTCTGTTACCCCTGGGCAAGCGCTGCGCACTGTGACCTTGCCAACGCGGCGGGCCTGTGCGTGCGCGCCCTCAGTCTCGCAGAGCCGTGAACCGTCCCTGGTGGTAGACCAGCGGGCGACCGGCTCCGGAGGGCGCGCCCGCCACCGCCTCGGCGATGACGATGCGGTGGTCTCCGGCCGGGACGCGGGTCACGACGCGGCAGACGAGCCAGGCGGACACGCCGGCGAGCAGCGGAACGCCTTCGGGGCCGCTGCTCCACTCGGTCGACGGGCCGAAGCGGTCGGCTCCGCTGCGGGCGAAGGTGGCGGCCAGTTCGTGCTGGTGCTCTCCGAGTATGTGCACGCCGACGTACGCGGCCTCGGACAGCACGGGCCAGCTGGAGGAGGACGTACCGACACCGAAGGAGATCAGCGGGGGTTCGGCGGCGACGGAGGTCAGCGAGGTGGCGGTGAAGCCGACCGGGTGCTCGCCCGCGGCGGTGATCACGGCCACGCCCGCGGCGTGGCGGCGGAAGACCGAGCGGAAGAGTTCGGGCGTGGCGACCGTCGGAGCGGGGGCGAGATCGGGCGTTGCCGTCATGGACGTGTCCTTCTGCGGAAGTGGCGTACGGGTCCGTGGGTGCTCAGGCACCCGGACAGCGCGCACTCGCGTGGCGTGCGAGGTCCACATGGACCCGGCCGTAGAGAAGGAGTTCTGGCGGCATAACGTCAGACTGACGATGCGAAGTGGGCGCAGTCAAGGGCGTTCCGGAATGTGGGAGATGCGTCACGGTCCGTCATATGGCGTGCCCCAGCGCCGCGACGACGTCGACGGTGCGGGGCTGGCCGGATGCCCGGCGGACCACCTCGCCCTCGGCGTCGAGCACCAGGACGGTCGGCGTCTTCGTGATGTCCAGCTGCCGCACCAGCGCGAGGTGCGCCTCGGCGTCGACCTCGATGTGGGCGACCCCGTCGACCATCCCGGCCACTTCGCCGAGGGTGCGGCGGGTCGCCCGGCACGGCTGGCAGAAGGCGCTGGAGAACTGGACGAGCGTCGCGCGTTCCCCGAGTTCCGCGCCGAGTTGGGATGCGTCGAGTCGCTGTCCGTGTGTCCGGCGGTCCACGTGGTGCCTCCTGATCAGAGCTCTTCGTAAGGGGTCAGCACCGGCCGCCCCGCGGACATTCCCGCAGCTCCCGAGGCGCGCGCACGTGACGAGAATCTCGCGCCCCGCGTCCGCCGGGACTGGCCAGCGGCTCGCGCATGGGGCACCATCGCCACAATGCCGAAAACCTACGGCTGCGTAACTTCCGCCGGGAGAACCCCCCAGGCGCTGAAGAAGGGTCTTCTCCAGATGGCAGAACTCGTCTATCGACCGGTCATCGGCGCCGCTCGCACCCTGTTCAAGGCGCTCGACCTGAAGATCGACACTCAGGGTTCGGAGCACATCCCGAAGACCGGTGGTGCGGTGCTGGTCAGCAACCACATCAGCTATCTCGACTTCATCTTCACCGGCCTGGGCGCCCTGCCGCAGAAGCGGCTGGTGCGGTTCATGGCGAAGGAATCGGTCTTCCGGCACAAGATCTCCGGTCCGCTGATGCGGGGAATGAAGCACATCCCGGTCGACCGCAACCAGGGCGAGGACGCGTACGCCCACGCGCTTCGGTCGCTGCGTTCCGGCGAGATCGTCGGAGTGTTCCCCGAGGCCACCATCTCGCAGTCCTTCACGCTGAAGAGCTTCAAGTCGGGTGCCGCGCGCCTCGCCCAGGAGGCCGGGGTCCCGCTGATCCCGATGGCGCTCTGGGGCACGCAGCGGATCTGGACGAAGGGGCGGCCGCGCAATTTCCAGCGCAGCCACATCCCGATCACCATCCGCGTCGGCGAGCCCATGGAGGCGCCCTCCGACCAGTACGCCGGTGCCATCACCCGGCGGCTGCGGGAGCGTGTGCAGGAGCTGCTGGAGGCCGCGCAGCGGGCCTACCCGGTGCGCCCGAAGGACGCGAGCGACACCTGGTGGGTGCCGGCCCATCTCGGTGGCACGGCCCCGACGCCCGCCGAGGTGCGCGAGCTCGGCTGACGGCCGTCCCGTGCCGGGGCGGCGGCGTCGTCACGTCACCGCGGTCCGTGGACGGTGATCCGCGCCCCGGGGCTCAGCCGCTCCAGGGACGCGGCGAGTTCGGCACCCGCGGCGTCGAGCTCACCGTTCGTCATGGGTGCGAGGCCTTCCAGCAGGAAGACGGCGTTGACCGACTCCTCCGTGAGCCGGGTGCGCACGCCCTGGCGCCAGTTCCAGCGGCGGCAGGTAACGCCCTCGTCGTCGCACCAGACGACTTCGCCGGGTTCGGGGTGCTCCACCGTCCCCTCGCCGCCGGCGACGGTGGGGAACGGCTCGTCGCCCTTCGCGCGGATCAGCCGCATCCCGCCCTCGATGTGGTCGGTGTCCTCGCCGCCGACCGGGACGAGGTGGGCGACGCTGATCGCGTTGTAGGCGTCGACCAGCAGGTTGATGCGGGGCAGGCCGCCGTCGGCGAGGGCGCGCCGGGCGAGCGCCTCGGCGGAGTTGCGGGTGCGGGAGGGCTTGGCCCCGAACGCCGTGTAGACCTCGCGCCAGGCGGCGATGCGCGGGTCCTCGTGCGGGGCGCGGCCGTCGAGGCGCTCGGCGAGCCTGCGGGCGGCGTCGTCCAGCAGGGCGGCGCTACGGGTGTCGCTGGGGCCGTTGACCAGGCCGTGCGCCTCGACGGCGAGATGAGTGAAGCCCGGCGCGATCGCGCGCACCTCGTCGGACACGGTGAGCGTGAGGGTCATCGTCTGCCTTACTGCCTTGCTCGGTGCGGTGGCTCGGTGCGGTGGTGCGGGGCGACGGGCGGGTTCAGAGGCGCTCGGGAAGGTTCTGCCAGAGCTCCGAGCGGTCCCGGGCGCCCCGCAGCGCGTGGAGAATCACCTCGGGTGGTGCAGCATAGACTACCGGGTAGTCGATTTCATTGAACTCTTCGCGCGCCACCCACGCCAGCCGCTCCTCCTCCGGGGAGAACTGCGCGTCGACGCCCGGCTTGTTGCCCCGGGGATCCACCCGCGCCCACCGGCCGGATCCGGGGAGCCGCAGCGCGACCAGTCCGTGGACCATCGGGTTCGTCCCGTCGTCGTCGGCGAGACGCTGGTAGCAGAGGCCTGCCGGGATGGAGCGGGCCCGCAGCAGGGCCACGAGCGCGATCGACTTCGCGTGACAGATGCCGGTCCGGGCGGCGAGCACCTCGGAGGCGCGCCAGGTGACGCGCGGATCCCCCGAGTCGGCGGAGTGCGGAATGGTGTCGCGGACGAACTCGAAGGCCGCCCGCGCGTATGCGTATGCGGTGTCGGCGCCGTGCGCGAGGCGGGTCGCCGCCTCCACGACGCGGGGATGCTCGTGGTCGATGGCCTCGTCGACGGCCAGGTACGCGCCGATGTCCGGGGACTGCTGCGTCAGCTCCATGACCGGAGAGCGTACGAAGCGGCCGACCGGAAGTCCATCAATTTCCGGTCGGCCGCATAGTCATGCATGAATCGCGCTATCGTGCCATCTCTTCCTTGAGCGCCTGGAGGAAGGCGTCGACGTCGTCCTCGCCGGTGTCGAACGCGCACATCCAGCGGACGTCCCCGGCCGCCTCGTCCCAGAAGTAGAAGCGGAAGCGCTTCTGGAGCCGCTCGCTGACCGCGTGCGGCAGCCGGGCGAACACGGCGTTGGCCTGGACCGGGTAGAGAATCTCCACCCCGTCGACGGCACGGACGCCCTCGGCGAGCCGCTGCGCCATGGCGTTGGCGTGCCGGGCGTTGCGCAGCCACAGGTCCTTGGCGAGCAGCGCCTCCAGCTGGACGGAGACGAAGCGCATCTTGGAGGCGAGCTGCATGGAGAGCTTGCGCAGGTGCTTCATCGCCCGGACCGCGTCCGGGTTCAGCACGACGACGGCCTCGCCGAAGAGCGCGCCGTTCTTCGTGCCGCCGAAGGACAGTACATCGACGCCGACCGTGTTGGTGAACGTCCGCATCGGCACGTCCAGCGAGGCGGCGGCGTTGGCTATCCGCGCCCCGTCGAGGTGCACCTTCATGCCGCGCTCGTGGGCGTGGTCGCAGATGGCGCGGATCTCGTCGGGGGTGTAGACGGTGCCCAGCTCGGTGTTCTGGGTGATCGAGACGACCTGCGGCATGGCCCGGTGCTCGTCGTCCCAGCCGTACGCCTGCCGGTCGATGAGCTCCGGAGTGAGCTTGCCGTCCGGTGTGGGCACGGTAAGGAGCTTCAGCCCGCCCATCCGCTCGGGCGCGCCGCCCTCGTCCACGTTGATGTGCGCGGACTCGGCGCAGATGACGGCGCCCCAGCGGTCGGTGAGCGCCTGGAGGGCGACCACGTTGGCGCCCGTGCCGTTGAAGACCGGGAAGGCCTCGGCGGTGGCGCCGAAGTGGCTGTGCATGACGCGCTGGAGGTGACCGGTGTAGTCGTCCTCGCCGTAGGCGACCTGGTGGCCACCGTTGGCGAGGGCGATGGCCGCGAGGACCTCCGGGTGCGCGCCGGCGTAGTTGTCGCTGGCGAAACCGCGCACCTGCGGGTCGTGGTGACGTCGCGCGTCGGTCCTCACGTTTGCGGAGTCAGCCACAGGCGCTTTCCGTTCACTTCGGGGGCGGGCTTGTCCCAGACGCCGGCGATGGCCTCGGCCAGCTCCGTGACGTCGGTGAAGCCCGCGAACTTCGCATTCGGGCGCTCGGCGCGCATGGCGTCGTTCACCAGTGCCTTGACCACCAGGATCGCAGCAGCCGCCGCGGGCCCGTCCTCGCCCCCCGCCTTGCGGAAGGCGTCGCCGAGCGCGAGGGTCCACGCCTCGGCGGCGGCCTTGGCGGAGGAGTAGGCGGCGTTGCCCGCGGTGGGCTTGCTGGCCCCGGCGGCGCTGATCAGGAGATAGCGGCCCCGGTCGCTGCGCTCAAGGGCCTCCTGGAAGGCCAGCGAGGTCGACTGGACGGTGCGGATGAGCAGCTTCTCCAGGGCGTCCCAGTCGGACAGCACGGTCTCCTGGAACGACGGGCTGCCGCGCCAGCCGCCGACGAGGTGGACCAGGCCGTCGATGCGGCCGAACTCCGCCTCGGTGCGCTTGGCCCAGTCACGGGTGGCGTCGAGGTCGAGCAGGTCGACGGTCTCGCCGGTGACGGTCGCGCCTCCGTGGGCGTACCGGGCGGCGTCCACCGCCTCGGCGAGCCGTTCGGGGTGGGCGTCGCATCCGACGACCGTCGCGCCCGCCTCGGCGAGCCGCAGCAGCGTCGCCCGGCCGGCGGGACCGGCCGCTCCGGCGACCGCGATCACAGCTCCTTCGAGCACACCCGTCCCCTCGCCCGTGCCGTTTGCGTTCATGGCCACCGCCTCCTCGGGAGAATGGTTCACGCGGCTGCCCGCTCGTCGTTCGCCGCGGTGATTCCCTTGGTGGAGGCAATCACGTGCTTCAGCTTCTTGGCGAGCGCCTCATAGAACATGCTCAGGGGAAACTCGTCCGGAAGCACGTCGTCGACGAGCTTGCGAGGAGGAAGTGTGAGGTCCAGGGCGTCGGGGCCCTTGGCCCAGCGGGATCCCGGGTGCGGGGCGAGGTAGCTGGACACGAGGTCGTACGCGGCGAACCAGTGGACCAGCTTGGGGCGGTCGATGCCGTCGCGGTAGAGCTTCTCGATCTCGGCGCAGAGCTGGTTGGTGACCTGCGGGGCACGGTCCCAGTCGATCTTCAGGGTGTTGTCGGTCCAGCGGACGACGTCGTGCTTGTGCAGGTACGCGAAGAGCAGCTGGCCGCCGAGGCCGTCGTAGTTGCGGACGCGCTCACCGGAGACCGGGAAGCGGAACATCCGGTCGAAGAGCACCGCGTACTGCACGTCACGGCCGTGGGCGTTGCCCTCGGACTCCAGCTTCACGGCCTCCTTGAAGGCGGTGAGGTCGCAGCGCAGCTCCTCCAGGCCGTACATCCAGAACGGCTGACGCTGCTTGATCATGAACGGGTCGAACGGCAGGTCGCCGTGGCTGTGGGTGCGGTCGTGGACCATGTCCCACAGGACGAACGCCTGCTCGCAGCGCTGCTGGTCGCCGATCATCTCGCGGATGTCGTCGGGCAGCTCCAGGCCGAGCAGGTCGACGGAGGCCTCGGTGACACGGCGGAAGCGGGCGGCCTCGCGGTCGCAGAAGATGCCGCCCCAGCTGAAGCGCTCGGGGGCCTCGCGCACGGCGATGGTCTCCGGGAAGAGCACCGCGGAGTTGGTGTCGTACCCGGCGGTGAAGTCCTCGAAGGTGATGCCGCAGAAGAGCGGGTTGTCGTAGCGGTTCGCCTCCAGGTCGGCGAGCCACTCGGGCCAGACCATCTTCAGCACGACCGCCTCGAGATTGCGGTCGGGGTTGCCGTTCTGCGTGTACATCGCGAAGACGACGAGGTGCTGGAGACCGTCGGCCCGGTTCTTCGCGGGCTGGAAGGCCAGCAGCGAGTCCAGGAAGTCGGGGACGCGGAAGCCGTCGGCGGCCCAGCGGCGCAGGTCGGAGACGAGCGCGCGGTGGTAGGCGGCGTCGTGCGGGAGGAGCGGGGAGAGCTCCTCGACCGCTCCGGTCACCCGGTCGAGGACCTGCTCGACGACGGCCGGGGACGGGGCGCCCTCGGCCTCGAAGTCGATGGATCCGTCCTTGGACTGCCAGGGGCGGATCTCCTCGACGGCATCCTTGAGCACGGGCCAGGCAGGGTGCTCGACCACCCGCTGGGCCGTAGCTATCGCGCCGTCGGTGGCGTCGTGCACAAGAATTTCCGTCATAACACTTCCTCCACGGGAGAACCTCGCGTGGATTCACCGTAACCGTGCGGGGTTCCTCCCGACAAGTGGGGCCCTGAAAATTATCCTGCGTACCCCCCATGGTCACCGCTGTTTTTCCTGTCGTATCCCGGGTAGGCGCACAGTTCAATCAGCCGCTCCCGGGCACGGGCGACCGGGCCCGCACGGCGGGGGACATCGCGGGCCGCGGCCGCTACCCTCCCCAGTGCCGTATTGCCGTACCTCCGCGCGGGCAGGAGCAGTCGACGGACCGCCGCCGACGGAAACGAGGTCGCCTTGTCATTTCTCACCCTGGGTCATCGCGGAGTGATGGGCGTCGAGCCCGAGAACACCCTGCGCTCCTTCGTCCGCGCCGAGGCGTCCGGGATGGACGCCATCGAGCTGGATCTCCATCTCAGCAAGGACGGCGCGCTCGTCGTGATGCACGACGTGGACGTGGACCGCACCACGGACGGGTCCGGACCGATCGCGGCCAGGACCCTGGCGGAGCTGCGCGAGCTCGACGCCGGTCAGGGCGAGCGGATCCCCGTCTTCGAAGAGGTGCTGGACGCCGTCTCCTCCCCGCTGCAGGCGGAGATCAAGGACGTGGCGGCGGCCCGCGCGCTGGCGGACGTGATCCGGGAGCGTGACCTCGTCGGCCGGGTGGAGGTGTCCTCGTTCCACGACGAGGCCGTCACCGAGATCGCCCGGCTGGTTCCGGGCGTACGCACGGTCCTGATCGCCAGTCGCTGGGGCGCGGACGTGGTGGACCGGGCGAAGGCGGCGGGCGCGGCGACGCTCGCGCTCAACATCCGCCGCCTCACCCTGGAGGTCGTGGAGCAGGCGCACTCCGAGGACGTGAAGGTGATCGGCTGGGTGGTGAACACCCAGGACCACCTGCGCCTCGCGCGGGCGCTGGGCCTGGACGGCGCGACGACCGACTTCCCCGAGATCCGCCGCGCCGGGCGCTTCACCGCCTGAGGGCGGGCGCTCTCAGGCGCCTTCCCCGGGACAGGTCCCCTCGATGTTCTTGACGAGCAGTTCGAAGGCCAGGTCGTCGCGCTGCGGAACACCGAAGCGCTCGTCGCCGTACGGGAACGGGGTGAGCTGTCCCGTACGGCGATAGCCTCGGCGCTCGTACCAGGCGATCAGGTCCTCGCGCAGCGAGATCACCGTCATGTGCATCTCGCCGACGCCCCAACTCTCCCTGGCGGTGCGCTCCGCCTCGGCGATGATCAGCTTGCCGAGTCCGCCGCCCTGGAGCCCCGGCCGCACCGCGAACATCCCGAAGTAGGCCGCGTCGCCCCGGTGTTCGAGCTGGCAGCAGGCGACGAGTTCGCCGCCGCGCTCGACCGCGAGGAGCCGGCCCGCCGGAGCGTCGAGGACCTCGCGCACACCCTGTTCGTCGGTCCGCTGCCCCTGGAGGATGTCGGCCTCGGTGGTCCACCCGGCGCGGCTGGAGTCACCGCGGTAGGCCGACTCGATGAGGGTCACCAGCGCCGGTACGTCGCTTTCGGTCGCGTCGCGGAAGGTCAGCCGGGCCGAGTCGGGGGGCGTGGCCGTGTCCATGGTGGGGTGCTCCGTTTCTCTGCTGCCGTACGTACTTCACTGCTGTCGTACGCGTTTCCCTGCTGCCGTACGTGCGGTCGGGGTCTTCGCCGTCGCACGTGCGGTCGAGAGTAACGCGACCCGGAGCGCCCCCGGCGGGCCCCGGCGCACCCCCTTCACACCCCCGTGCGCCGGATTCGGCGGCGGCCGCCCGGGCATCGATGGGACGACCCGTAACAGTGCCGTACGTCCGACCGGGGGGAGGCGCGCCGTGCACGGAGGGGCCCTGACCGGCTGGCTGCTGATGGCGTTGTGCGCGGTGAGCGGCGCCTACTGCCTGCTGCGCGCCCGCTCGGGGACGCCGCAGGAGCGCCGCACCGCACGCTCGGAGGCGCTCATGGGTTTCGGCATGGCGGCGATGGCCGTTCCGGCCGCGGTGCTGTCGCCCCCGGACTGGGCCTGGGCGGTGTACGCGGTGCTCTTCGGCGTGGCCGCGCTGCGGGCCCTGCTGCCCGCCCTGCGCGGCGGCCACCATCTGCACCATCTCGTCGGCTCGCTGGCCATGGTCTACATGGCCGTGGCGATGGCCCCCGCGGTCACGGGCAGCGGTGGGGGCGGGCATGCCGGGCACGGGGCGGCCGCAGGCGCCGGCGGCATACCCCTGCTGACCGGGGCGCTGCTCGTCTACTACGCGTTCTACGTGCTGGGCTCGGCCGGCCGTCTGCTGCCCGGGACCGTCCTGGCCACGGCCGGCGGCCGTGGACCGGGAGGGTTCGGGGGCGGAACGGACGGCCGGCCCGAGCTCACGACGGCCTGCCGGCTGACGATGGGCATCGGCATGTTCGCCATGCTGCTCACTCTGTGAGACGGGAAGTGGGACAGAACCCCCGGCAAACCGTGGTCTACGTCACTTGCCGGTCGAGGCCGTACCCCCGGTCGACCCGCCCCTCCTAAGCTGAAGCCATGCTGGTCTCCCTCGCGCTGCTGCTGCTCGGTGCATTGACCGCCCTGGTGACTCCCCGCGTGATGGCGCGCGCACGGTGGCCGGAGCGCGAGCCGGTCGTGGCCCTGTGGGTCTGGCAGTGCGTGGTGGCCGGGGTCCTCCTGTCGTTCGCCCTGTCCATGACGTTGAGCGCGGCCGCCGCCTGGCAGGCGGTGCGCGGCCACGTCTTCGCTCCCGCCCCGCACGCCGTCGTCGAGGCGTACGCCCTGGCGGCGTACGGGCCGTGGTCGGCGGTCATCGCGGTGCTGCTGGCGCTGGGCGGACTGTGGACCGGGGCGATGCTCCTGAGGGAGATCCGGCGGGCGCGGCGTCGCCGAAAGCAGCGCCGGGCGGAACTGCTGGTGCGTGCCCCGCTGATGCCGGGCGAGGAACCGGGCGCCGACCGTCTCGTGGTGCTGGAGGGCGAACGCCCCGACGCCTGGTGGCTGCCCGGCACGGCTCCGCAACTCGTCATCACGACCGCCGCGCTGGGCCGCCTGAAAGGTCGTCAGCTCGATGCCGTGCTCGCCCATGAGCAGGGTCACGCCCAGGCCCGGCACGACTGGCTGCTGCACTGCTCCTCGGCGCTGGCGATCGGCTTCCCGCAGATCCCGGTGTTCGCCGCGTTCCGCGACGAGATGCACCGGCTCGTCGAACTGGCCGCCGACGACGTGGCGTCACGCCGCTTCGGTCGGCTGACGACCGCGCTCGCCCTGGTCGGACTCAACGAGGACCGTGGGGTGTTCGGCCCCTGCCCCACTCCGCACGCCCAAGTGCCCCTCCGGGTCAACCGGTTGCTGGCCCCGGTCGAGCGGCTGACGGCGGGCCGCAGGATCCGGCTGACGGCCGCCGCCGCGCTGGTCCCGGTCGTCCCGGTGTTCGTGGCCTTCGTCCCGGGGCTCCGCGCGCTGGGTTAGGGCGCGCCCGGCGGCGACTCCGACCGGGGCCGCGGGACCCGGCACGCCCTTGTCGCGCACCCGGGTTGGCCTTCGGGCCGTGTCCTCCGCGAGGATCACCCCATGCCCTCCTCCCTCTTCCGCTTCCGCTCACCGGATCGCTCTCCCCGCATCGCCCCCGCCCTGTGGACCGGAGCCGTCGTCGGCGCGGCCGCACTGGTGCTGCTCGTGCTGGTGGCCGCGCGCTGGTCGCCGCTGATGTCGCTGGACCGGTCGGTCGCCGACGCGCTGCACCGGCACGCGGTGGACGACCCCGGTCTGGTCCAGGTGAGCCGGGTGCTGACGGACTGGGTGTGGGATCCCTGGACCATGCGCGCCCTGATCGCGGCGGTGGTGGTCGGCCTGTGGTGGCGGGGCGCACGCCCGCTCGCCCTCTGGCTGGCCGCGACGAGCCTGATCGCCTCTCTCCTCCAGCAGGGTCTGAAGGCGGCGGTGGACCGGGAGCGCCCGCAGTGGCCCGATCCGGTGGACTCGGCCCACTACGCGGCCTTCCCCTCCGGGCACGCCATGACGGCCGTCGTGAGCTGCGGGCTGCTCGTCTGGCTGGTGCGGCTGTACGGCGCGGGCCCCGTCGCCCGGGGCGCGGTGCTGGCCGTGGCGGTGGTCTCGGCGGTCGGTGTGGCGGCGACCCGGGTGTACCTGGGGGTGCACTGGCTGACCGATGTGGTGGGCGGTTCGCTGCTGGGGGTGGCCGTGGTGGCGTTGAGCGCCGCGGGGTACGCCCGGTACACGGCGGCCCGGGAGGGCGCTCTTGTCGGCGCGGGGACGGACCGGGAAGGATCGCGCCCATGATGATCCAGGGCGTGCTGTTCGACTTCTCCGGAACCCTGTTCCGTATCGAGCCGGTCCGGGACTGGCTCGACGCCGTCCTCCGTGAGGAGGGCGTCGACGTCACCCCGGAGGATTTCGAGCGGTACGTGAGCGGGCTCACGGAGGCCGGCGCGCTCCCCGGCGGCCCGTCCCCGGTCCGGGTCCCCGACCGGCTGGCCGGGGCGATGTCCCGCCGGGACCTGAGCGCCGCTCTGCACCGCGAGGCGTACACCGGTCTGGCCCGGGGCGTCGCCCTGCCCGGGCCGGGGCTGTACGACGCGCTGTACGACCGCCACATGCGGCCGGAGGCCTGGCGGCCCTATCCGGACGCCGCGGAGGTGCTGACGGGGCTGCGGAGGGCGGGAATCGCGGTCTGTGTGGTCAGCAACATCGGGTGGGACCTGCGCCCGGTCTTCCGTGCGCACGGGCTGGACGCCCTGGTCGACGCCTATGTCCTGTCCTTCGAGCACGGGCTCCAGAAGCCCGACGCGGGGCTGTTCCGCATCGCCTGTTCGCTGATCGGCCGGGATCCGGCGGAGGTGGTCATGGTCGGTGACGACCGGGGCGCGGACGGGGGCGCGGCGGCCCTGGGCTGCGGGGTCCGGTTCGTGGACCATCTGCCGGTCGCGGAGCGGCCCGACGGCCTGCGTTCGCTGGGGCTGGTGCCGGGGTGAGGCCCGGAGCAGGCAACGGAGATCGGGCCGTGGTGTGAGGCATATCCCGCCGCGGAAGGGGTAGTGGCAGGCGTTCGTGGCCGTAGCCTGGTGGACATGTCCCCGATGTCGTCGTCCGTATCCGCGCGTTCCGCAGCCGAGGTCAACGCGGAGATCCGCGACCTGTGGCAGCGTTCGGGCGGGTGCCTGACGCCGCAGGACGAGGCGGAGTACCAGCGGCTGCTGGTGGAGTGGGCCGCCGCCACCGGCGGAAGCGTCCGCACCGCCGCCTGACCGCCGCTCGCCGGTAGCGAGAGCCCGTACGGAGATCGCGCCCGATCCGGCGATCCCCCGCGTCGCCGGATCCGGGCGCACCCCCGGCGTGTCTCGTGGGACACGGCCGCGGACCGCGCCGGGGACCGGAGTTGCGGAGTCCGCCGGCGCAGGGATCCAGCATGTCCCCACCCGGCTCATCGGTCAATGAATTTCCGGCGGTACACGCGGCGGGGCCGGTGTCTTCCGGGCGGACGTCCGCCCGGGAGACACCGGCCCCTGCGTGCAGCGACAAGTGGACGTGCGGGACCCCTGACGGATCAGCGGTCGAAGTAGTCCGGCTGCGTCTGCGCGTTGAGCTCGTCCAGCTCGACCCGCTCGGCCGGGTCGGTGCGCCGGTCATCGAGCTTCAGCACGTCGAAGCCCTTGGCGATGTCACTGGAGTAGATGTGACCGTTGTAGTAGTACGCCGACCAGGGGCCGGCCGTGGTGACCTGGTCCAGGGTGACCGGGCCGCGCTCGAAGAAGGCGATCTCCTTGGGCTTCGCCGAGTTGGTGAAGTCCCATACGGAGATGCCGCCCTGGTACCATGCCTGGACCATCAGGTCGCGGCCCTTCACCGGGATGATCGAGCCGTTGTGGGCGACGCAGACCTCGGCGTCGGCCTGGTGGCGGTCGATCTTGAAGTAGCTGCGGAAGACCAGCTTGCGCTTGTCGCCCTTGCCGACGATGTCGTAGATGCCGTCGGCGCCCCGCTCGGGTCCGATCTCCTCGTTGCAGGTGGCCGCACCGCCGCCACCGAGCTCGTCGGTGAAGACGACCTTGTTCGCACCCTGGTTGAAGGTCGCCGAGTGCCAGAACGCGAAGTTCACGTTGTCCTGGACGCGGTCGATGATCTTCGGGTGCTCCGGGTCCTCGATGGAGAACAGCAGACCGTCACCCATGCAGGCTCCGGCGGCGAGGTCCTTGGACGGCAGCACCGTGATGTCGTGGCAGCCGGTCGTCTTGGAGACGCCGGGGTTCTCCGGCGCGCCGGGGTTGCCGCCGTCCGGGAAGAGCACCGGGAAGTTGACGATCCGGGCCTTCTGGGGCGCCTTGACCGGCACCTTGATGATGGAGATCCCGTCGTGCGGCGGCTTGCAGTCCGGGAACGTCTCGTTGGGCGAGTACGAGGAGACGTACACGTACACGTTCTTCTTGCCGTCCGGCACCAGCGTGTGCGTGTGGGAACCGCAGGCGGTCTCCACGGCGGCGATGTACTTCGGCTGCCGCTTGTTGCTGATGTCGAAGATCTTCATGCCCTCCCAGGAGGACTTCTCCGTGGCGGGCTGGGAGGTGCTGGAGCAGGAGTCGTCGCTGCGCGAGGAGTCCGTCGACAGGAACAGCAGGTTCCCGGAGACCGAGATGTCGTTCTGCGAACCGGGGCAGAGGACCTGCGCGACCGTCTTAGGCTTCTTCGGCTTGCTGATGTCGTAGATGACGAAGCCGTCGTAGTTGCCGACGTACGCGTACTTCCCCTGGAACGCGAGGTCCGTGTTGGTGCCCTTGAGGGCGCCCTTCGGCACGTTCGTCAGGTGCTTGATGTTGGAGCTGTGGACGATCTCGTCCACGCCGGGTATGTCACCACCGGTTATCGCGGCCCTGGCCTCGGCCTGCTCGCTCTTGGTGACGGAACCGCGCTCGGCCGGGGCATCGCCCGGGTCGGGGGTCGCGGCCGCTGTCGTGGCCGTCAGCAGCGTGGCGAGGAGTCCGGCTGCGGCTGCCACCGCGCCCAGACGTCTGCGCCGCACGCGGGTGGTGTGCAACGAGGTCACTGCGTCCTCCCTTGTCTCCGTTCGGGGTCGAACGGTTCATGAACCCCCGGCAGTATCGTCCCTCCCATGTACACATCAACAGATGGCAACACAGACGTAATAAAAGTTTTTGATCTTCGCCCGGTGGAAGCGTGTTAGGACGGTCTGCAACAAATCGTGTGGCACAGGAGGTCGCCGTGTTGATCCATCGCCGGTCCGCAACTTCGCGCTCAACCGCTCTCGCGGCGGCGGCGGTTGCCGCCGTGCTCGTCCTGGGAGCCTGTGACTCGGGCAGCGGTGACGGAGCGTCGGACAAGGCAGAAGACGCAGGTCCGGGCGTGGTCGCGCCCGGCAGACCGGGCGAGCCCGCCCGGACGCTCTCCGCCGAGGAAGCCGTCAAGGAGGCCGGTCAGGACACCGCCAACTCCGCCGACTTCCGCTATGCGCGGATGATGATCGAACATCACGGCCAGGCGCTCGTGATGACCGGACTCGTCCCGGAACGGGCCTCCGCCGACACCGTCAAACGGCTCGCGGACCGCATATCGGCAGGCCAGAAACCGGAGATCGGCGCGATGGAAGGATGGCTGAAAAGGAACGGCGGCGACCGGCGCAAGGAGCACCACGACCACACCGGGATGCCCGGCATGGCGACCGACGCCCAGCTCGAGAAGTTGCGCGCCGCCGAGGGCAAGGCCTTCGACAAGCTCTTCCTGGAGCTGATGATCACCCACCACCAGGGGGCGATCACCATGGCCACGGAGGCGCTCACCGAGGGGAACGACGTCATCGTCGAGGAGATGGCGAGCGACGTGGTCGCCCAGCAGACCGTGGAGATCAACCGGATGCGCGGGCTGATGGACTGAGCCACTCGGCCGAGCGCCCCGTGCACCGGGCGGTGCAGATCGGCCCGGCGGTGCCATCCTGGAAAGAACCTCCGGGAAGAGGTGCGCCGTGCTCTCCGTCGCCGTCGTCGGTTCCGGTCCCAGCGGGGTCTACACCGCTCAGGCCCTGCTCCAGCAGTCGCTCGTACCCGATGTGCGCGTGCACGTCCTGGACCGGCTGCCCACCCCGTACGGACTCGTGCGGTACGGGGTGGCCCCCGACCACGAGAAGATCAAGTCGCTGCAGAACAGTCTGCGGGCGGTGCTGGAGGACGACCGGGTCACCTTCGTGGGCAACGTCGGCGTCGGCGGGGCGGAAGGAGTCTCCCCCGCCCGGCTCGCGGAGCTGTACCACGCGGTCGTCTACTGCGTGGGGGCATCGGCCGACCGGGCGCTCGCGGTGCCGGGCGAGAGTCTGCCGGGCAGCTACTCCGCCACCCGCTTCGTCTCCTGGTACAGCGCCCACCCCGATGTCGGCGCCGACCCGTTCGTCCTGGACGCCCGCTCGGCCGTCGTGATCGGCGTGGGCAACGTGGCGGTCGACGTGGCCCGGATCCTGGCGCGCGGCGCCGAGGAGCTGCGGGCCACCGACGTGCCCCGTGCGGCGCTCAGCGCGCTGGAGGACAGCCGCGTGCGCGACGTGCACATCGTGGGCCGCCGGGGCCCCTCCCAGGCCCGGTTCACCACCAAGGAGCTGCGGGAGCTGGGGGCGCTGCCCGGGGCACGGGTCGTCGTCGACCCGGCGGAACTCGCGCTCGACCCGGCGTACGCCGCTCCGGACGGCCTGCCCGGAGCGTTGCCGCTGCCCGCCGTGGTGCGGCGGAACCTGGAGGTCCTGCGCGGCTGGTCGGCGGCCGGGGAGCCGACGGCGGCCGATGCCGGGCGCCGCATCCGGCTGCGCTTCTTCCTGCGGCCGGTGGAGCTGCTGGAGCGCGACGGGCGGGTGGCCGGGGTGCGGTTCGCCCGGACGGCTCCGGACAGCGGGGGCGGGGTGCGGGACACCGGCGCGTACGAGGACGTCGAGGCCCAACTGGTCCTGCGGGCGGTCGGCTATCGCGGGGTGGAGCTGCCGGGGCTGCCCTTCGACCCGGTGCGCGGCACAGTGCCGCACTTGGCGGGCCGGGTGCTGCGGGACGGGACGCCGGCGCCGGGCGAGTACGTGGCGGGGTGGATCAAGCGGGGGCCGACCGGGGTGATCGGTTCGAACCGCTCCTGCGCCAAGGAGACGGTGACCTCGCTCCTGGAGGACGCGGCCGCGCTGAGGCGCCGCCCGGCGGCGGACGACCCGCTGGCCGTGCTGCGGGCGTGCGGGCTGCGGCCGGTGGAGTGGTCCGGCTGGCTGTCGATCGAGCGCGCGGAGGCGGAGCTGGGCCGTTCGCTGGGGCGCGGCCCCGTGAAGATCCCCGACTGGCCGGGGCTGCTGGCGGCGGCCCGGGACAGGGACCGCTGAACAGCGCCCCGCCCATGGGCCGGACAGACCGTGGCGGGGCCCCGGTCAGGATCCGCCGGACACGTCCTGGCCCTCCCGGGTCGCCACCACGAGCCGGGCGCGGGGGCTGCCGTCGGGGCGCAGGCCCAGTTCGGTCAGCGGCAGCAGCCGCACGACGAATCCGGCCTGCGTCAGGTCCTCCAGCACATCGCCGAGCCGGAACGTGCGGTAGTACATGACGAACCGCGGGCGCCACAGGGCGTTGCGCACCCGCATCGCCGCGTCGAAGCCGAACAGCGACCAGTAGGCGCGCGATCCCACCGGGGGCGGAGCGCCGAGCGGGAAGACGAACTGCCCGCCCGGCCGCAGCGATCCGTACACCTCGGCGAAGAGGCCGAAGCGTTCGGCGGGCAGGAAGTGGCCGAACGCGCCGAAGCTCAGGGCGAGATCGAAGGCGGGCGCGAAGGGCAGGGAACGGGCGTCGGCCCGCACCCAGTGCACCGCCGGCCCCTCGCTCCCGGGCGGGAGGGCGGCGCGGGCCTCGGCGAGCATGCCCGCGCTGAAGTCGACGCCGACCGCACGCTCCCGGCACAGCTGCCGGAGCACGCCGATCCCGGCGCCGGTGCCGCAGCAGACGTCGAGTCCGGTGTCGAAGGGTCCGAGCTCGCGCACCGCCCGGGTGACGGCGTCGAGCACCCGGTCAGGGGTGCGGTAGGGCGTCTCGTCGAACTTCGGGGCGAGGAGGTCGTATCCGCGCTCGGTCGAGGAAAGCGCCTGAACGGCCAGTTCGCGCACGGTGGGGCCCTGTTTGGTGAACATCACGGGTCACCCTACCGACGCGGCGCACGCGTTGCGGCCGGTCATGGCCACGCTGCGGGGGCCGGGTGAGGGCCGGGCGGGGCGGGGGCGTCAACGTCCTTCGGAAAGTCGCCGCTTGAGGGTGATGGCGGTATCGGCGGCGTACGCCTGGGACCAGCTGCGGCCGGCCCCGGACTTCCAGGTGACGTGGACCGTGGAGCCGTCGGTCCGGGCGCTCTCCACGGTCATGGACCGGTCGCCGTCGCGGACGTCGCCGCGGCGCAGTTCGCCCGCCTCCACCGTGACGGGACGCTCCCCCGGCGCGTTCTCGGTCTCCTCGGCCGCCCGGAGGAGTACGGCGGCCAGCTCGCGGGCCGCCGCGGGGGTGCAGGACCAGACGAGCTCGCCGGCCGGGGGCGAGAGCCGGATGCCGACGCGGAGGCCCTGGCCTGCTCCCCGCTCGGCGACCACGACCGGTGCGGGCTCGCCCGCGGTGACCGTGACCGGCACCGGGTACCCGTCGGCGTCCGTGATCCCGCTGCCCATCGTCGTCTCCTCGGTGTCCCCGCGCCCGGCCCTGTCCGAGCCGTCGTCCGGCCGTCGCACGGCCTCCACCAGCATGTCAGCACCCGGCGGCGGGGCGCGCGAGCGGGGCGGGGGTGCCGAGCCGGCCGGGGGGCGGAGGTCAGGTCCGGTAGACGTCCAGGCGGCCGCACATCCCGAATCTGCCGTGTGCCGAGGGCCGTTCGGCGTGGACGCGGGCGTCGGCGAGGTGGCCGGCCTCGCCCCGGTCCAGCGCGTCGAGCTGGTCGGCGGTGGCGGCGGCGGCCGTGGCGGCCCCCTTCTCCCAGCGGCCGCGCCACTCGGGCGTCCGGGGGCGGACGAGTGCGGCGGCGGCACGGTGGAACGCGGCCAGCGGCTCCGGGTCGCCGCCCTCCACCGCTTCGCGCAGGACGAGGAACCCCTCCACGGCGAGGTCGCGCCGGGCCCGCGCCGCCCGCTCCTGCACGGCCTCCTCGGCGTCCCCGGGCAGCGTCGCCGCCGCGCGGTAGACGTCCGGGTCCGCGAGACAGCGGGGCGGCAGGGTGAGCACGGCGTCGCCGGCCTCGGGCAGCCCGCTGTTCTGCATGAGCACGATGACGCGCAGCCCGTCCTCGTTGACCAGGCGGTGCACGGCGCCCGGGGTGAACCAGACGAGCGCGCCGGGCGTCAGCGGGGTCTCCCGGAATCCGGAGGCCGTGAGGGTCTGCACGGAACCGCTGCCGCCGACCACGACGTACCCCTCCGAGCAGGTCAGGTGCAGATGCGGGGTGCCCCCGCGAAGCCCGTCGGCGGCGGGCCAGTCGTAGACGCTCAGGTGCGAGACGGCGACGGCGCCGGGCAGTCCTTCGAAGGTCACCACGGGGGCTCCTGGGTCTCGGCGGCACGGGCCGCACGGCCACACGCGGGCGCACCGCACGGCCGCACCGCAAGCGCTTTCTAGGCAGCTGAACGCTAGGGCCGCCGCCGGACGCCGGTCAAGGGCGCGGCAGCCGCCGGACGGCCGCCCGCGCGGCGGCACGCCGACGCGACCGGGGCGGCGGGCGTGTGCGCGGGCCGCTGTCAGTGGCCGGGTGCAGACTGGCACTGTTCCGACACAACGGCGTTTCGGGAGGTCCAGGACCATGACCGACGTTTTGCTCACCGCAGGCACCCGCAAGGGCCTCTTCATCGGCCGCAGACACGGCGGGACCTGGGAGATCACGGGCCCGCACTTCAACGCGCAGGCGATCTACTCGGTCGCCCTGGACACCCGCGGGGACACCCCGAGAATCCTGGTCGGCGGGGACAGCGCGCACTGGGGGCCGTCCGTCTTCCACTCCGACGATCTCGGCGGGACATGGGTCGAGCCGCGACAGCCCGCGGTGAAGTTCCCCAAGTCCACCGGGGCGTCGCTGGAGCGTGTCTGGCAGCTGCACCCGGCGGGACCGGAGGCGCCGGACGTGGTCTACGCGGGCACGGAGCCGGCCGCGCTGTTCCGTTCCGAGGACCGGGGCGAGTCGTTCGAGCTGGTCCGTCCGCTCTGGGAGCACCCGACCCGCTCGCGGTGGGAGCCGGGCGGCGGCGGCGAGGGGCTGCACACCGTCCTGACCGACCCCCGCGACGCCGGGGCCGTGACCGTCGCCGTGTCGACGGCCGGTGTGTTCCGGACCAAGGACGGCGGTGCGAGCTGGGCCCCGTCGAACAAGGGCGTCTCCGCGGTCTTCCTCCCGGATCCGAACCCGGAGTTCGGCCAGTGCGTGCACAAGGTCACCCGGGACGCGGCCGACCCGGACCGGCTCTATCTCCAGAACCACTGGGGCGTGTTCCGCAGCGACGACGCCGGCGACCACTGGTGCGACATCGGCGCGGGCCTGCCCTCGGATTTCGGGTTCGCCGCCGCCGCGCACCCGCACCGCGGTGACACGGCGTACGTCTTCCCGATCAACGCCGACGCCGACCGGGTCCCGGCCGAACACCGCTGCCGGGTGTTCCGCACGACCGACGCGGGACGCACCTGGGAGCCGCTCGCCGAGGGCCTGCCGGACGGGGCGCACTACGGCACGGTGCTGCGGGACGCGCTGTGCACCGACGACGCGGACCCCGCCGGGGTCTACTTCGGCAACCGCAACGGCGAGTTGTACGCCAGCGCGGACGACGGGGACACCTGGCGGCAGCTCGCGTCGCATCTGCCGGACGTCCTGTGCGTGCGCGCGGTGGCGCTCGGCTAGGGCCTTTCGTTCGGATCAGGTCGGATCAGGGAGCGGGGTCCGGTGCGTGCGGCTGCAAGGCGGCGGAGGGAGTCACTGCGGAGCATGGGCGACTGACGACAACGCGGCAGATGTGGGTGCCGGGGCCCGCGAGCCCGACCTGATCCAGACGAGAGGGCCTGACGGCAGTTGATCGGGGCGGTCGTATGAGCAGTAGAGTGCGGGCCGTGGCAGCACGACCGTTGAAAGAGATCATCGAGCCGGGGTGGGCTGACGCCCTCGAACCCGTCGCCGAACGCGTCGCCGCTATGGGCGACTTCCTCCGCGCGGAGATCGCCGCGGGACGCACGTACCTGCCCTCCGGGGCTCATGTACTGCGGGCGTTCCAGCAGCCGTTCGAGGAGGTGAGAGTGCTGGTCGTCGGCCAGGATCCGTATCCCACCCCGGGGCACGCGATCGGGCTGAGCTTCGCGGTGGCCCCCGACGTCCGGCCGCTGCCGGGCAGTCTGGAGAACATCTTCCGGGAGCTGCACGCGGACCTGGGACTGCCCAGGCCGTCCAACGGCGACCTCACACCGTGGACGCGACAGGGGGTGCTGCTGCTCAACAGGGCGCTGACCACCGCGCCGCGACGGCCCGCCGCCCACCGGGGCAAGGGCTGGGAAGAGGTGACCGAGCAGGCCATCAAGGCGCTGGTCGCCCGCGGCACGCCGCTGGTGTCGGTCCTGTGGGGGCGCGACGCCCGCAATCTGCGCCCGCAGTTGGGCGACTTCCCCGCGATCGAGTCCTCGCACCCCTCTCCGATGTCCGCGGACCGGGGCTTCTTCGGCTCGCGGCCGTTCAGCCGCGTCAACGAACTGCTGGAGCGCCAGGGGGCGCAGCCTGTGGACTGGCGGCTTCCGTGACCCGTCCCCCGGCGGCGCCCGGCGCGGCCGGACCCGGCGCGTACGTCCTCGGGGTGGACTCCGGGGGCTCCGGTCTGCGGGTGGCGCTCGGCCGGGTGGAGCTGCCCGGCCCCCTCGCGACGACGCTCTGTGCGGAGCCGGTGCGGACAGGCGCCGGCGGCATCGACGCCACGCATCTGCTGGACCAGTTGCTGCCCGCCGCCCGGGAGTTGCTGGACCGGGCGTCCGCCTCCGCGACCGACGACGCTCCGACGGGTGAGGTCGCGGCGCTGGCCGTCGGGGCCGCCGGCATGGCCACGCTGGGCGATCGGCTGCGTTCGGAGCTGCCCGGCGCACTCGCGGACGCGCTGGGGGTGCGCCGGCTGGCGCTGGCCGCCGACGCCGTGACGGCATACGCGGGCGCGGTGGGGCAGCGCCCCGGGGCGGTCGTCGCGGGCGGCACGGGCATGATCGCCCTCGGCACGGACCTGATGGAGTGGCACAGGGCCGACGGGTGGGGTCATCTTCTGGGTGACAGCGGCGGCGGTGCGTGGATCGGCCGTGCCGGGCTGGACGCGGCGATGCGGGCCCATGACGGACGGCGTGGCGGCTCCCCCGCCCTGCTGGACCGGCTGCGGGCCGTGTTCGGACCGGCCGAGGCGCTGCCGGGGCTGCTCTACCCGCGCTCCGACCGGCCGGCTGTGCTGGCCTCGTTCGCCCCGGAGGTGGCGGCGTGCGCCGGAGCGGATCCGGTGGCCGCCGGCATTCTGCGGCAGGCCGCTGCTCATATCGCCGAGGCGGCGGCGGCCGTGTGCCCGACACCCGCCGGGACGGAGGTCGAGGCCGGCGAGAGCGGTGAAGTGGCGCTGACCGGTGGCCTGTTCAACATGGGCGAGCCGCTGATCGCACCCCTGCGCGAGGAGCTGGCACAGCTGTTGCCGGGGGCCCGGGTGACCACGGCGGCGGGCGATCCGCTGACCGGCGCACTCCGGATCGCGCGTGCCCTGGCTGCCGGGGATCTGCGCCTGCCGCGGCACCCGACGATGCTGTTCGTGCCCCAGGAACACGGGAGTGGACAGCACGGCGGAACGGCGGTGCGCGACGAGCCCCGGACAGGGTGACGGCCGGCGGGACGAAGCGGAGCCGGACGGTGACCGGCGGAACAACGGGCCGACAGACAGGGACACTCCGGTGGTACATCACTCATCGGACATAAGCGGATAGTTAACGCTCGACCGGACCCTCCCCGAACAGAGGGGCAGGCAAAACCAGTAGCATGCGGCGCCATGAGCACCCCCACTGGGCCCGCTTCCGGCCTGCCTGTACGAATGCCGCGACCTCGCCAGTCCGGACGGCACCGCCGCCCGGAGCCCGTGGTCGCACCCGAGGGCGCTGCCGCGCTCGTTCTCGCCGTTCCCGGCACTCCCTCTTCGGCCACGCGCAGCCTGGCCGAAGAGGTGATCAGCATCGCCCGTTCCGAGCTGCCCGGCCTCAACGCCCGGATCGGCTACCTCGACGGCGACGATGCCGAGTACCCGACCCTTGCCTCCGTTCTCGCGCACACCGCCGCCGAGCGCGTCGCGCGCTTCGAGCAGGCCGTCGCCGCCGGCCGTGAGGTCGCCGAGCCCACGGGTCCGCCCGCCGTCGTGGTCCCGCTGCTCGCGGGTCCCGACAGCGCGCTGATCCGGCGGATACGGCAGGCCGTGATGGACAGCGGTACGCAGGCCGAGCTGACCGATGTGCTCGGCCCGCACCCGCTGCTCGCCGAGGCCCTGCACGTACGGCTGTCGGAGGCCGGGCTGGCGCGCGCCGACCGCGCCAGGCTGTTCACCGTGGCCACGGCCGCCGACGGCATCGTGCTGGTCACCGTGGGCGGCGACGAGGCCGTGCAGGCCGCCGGGATCACCGGCATGCTGCTGGCCGCCCGGCTCGCCGTGCCGGTGATGGCCGCCGCACTGGACGTGGAGGGCTCGGTCGCCTCGATCGCGGAGCAGCTGCAGGGCTCCGGCTCCGCGCAGCTGGCGCTGGCGCCGTACCTGGTGGGCCCGGAGGTCGACCCCGGTCTGCTGGACGCCGCCGCGAAGGAGGCGGGCTGCGCGACGGCCGAGCCGCTGGGCGCCTACCCGGCGATCGGCAAGCTCGTGCTGTCCCTGTACGCCACGACGCTGGGCATCACGCCGGCGACGCCGCAGGGGGCTCAGGCTCACTGACCGGACGCCGTCGCCTCGGGGCGGCGGCTCGGGAAGCCGGACAGCGCGGCGGGCCCGGACGGGAGGAGTTCTCCGGTCCGGGCCCGTCGCGCTGTCCGGGGCAGGCAGGTGGCGGATGCCCGTCCGGGACGGTCGCCGTCGGACCCGACCGTCCGGAGGTGGCAGCTGCCGGACGCGTTGTTCCGGGGCCGGGGCGGTCGCCGTCAGACGAGGACGACGCAGGAGGCCGCGGGAACCTCGACGGAGCCCGCGTGCGCCGGAACGCCCGTCTCGGCGTCCACGGCGAACCAGCTGACGTTCCCGGAGCGCTCATTGGCCGCGTACAGCCACTGGCCGCTCGGGTCGAGGGTGAGGTCGCGCGGCCAGCGACCGCCGCAGCCGACGGTGGCCACCAGGGCCGCCTTCTCGCCGCTCTCGTCGAGGGTGAGCACGGAGATGCTGTCGTGGCCCCGGTTGGCGGTCCACAGGAAGCGCCCGTCGGGCGCGACGACCACCTCGGACGGGTAGGTGCGCGCCGCGTCGTCGGCCGCCTCGTGCTCGGGCAGCACCGGCGTCTCGCCGAGCACGTCGAGGCGGCCCGTCGCCGCGTCCCAGCGGCACACGGTGAGGGTCGGTTCGAGCTCGCCCAGGACGTAGGCGAACGCGCCCGAGGGGTGGAAGGCCAGATGGCGCGGGCCGGTGCCCGGACGCAGGGCCGTCTCGCCGTGCAGACGCAGGGCGCCGGTGGCGGGGTCCAGGGCGCAGACGCGTACCGAGTCGGTGCCGAGGTCCACGCTGACCACCCAGTCCCCGGAGGGGTCGGCGAGCACCTGGTGGGCGTGCGGGGCCTCCTGACGGCCGGTGTCCGGGCCGCTGCCCTCGTGGCGGAGCACCGAGGCCGCCGCTCCGAGCGATCCGTCGGCGAGGACCGGCAGGGCGGTGATGCTGCCGGAGGTGTAGTTGGCCGTGACCAGGTGGTTCGCGGCGAGCGCGAGGTGGGTGGGCGCATCGCCGTCGACGGCGCGGACGGGGCCCAGGAGGGCCGGTACGTCGCCGTCGAGCGCGAAGGCGGCGGCGACGCCCGGGGCGCTCTCGCCGACCGCGTACAGGGCCGTGCCGCCCGCTCCGGGGCCGATCGCGAGGAACGAGGGGTCGGGCACGGCGTCCGTGGATCCCAGCACCGTCAGCGCACCGGTGTCCCGGTCCACGGCGGCGGCGGTGACGCCGCGCCCGCCCGCCGAGGTGAACGACCCTATGAATGCCCGCCCGGCGCTGTTGCCGATCATCGCGCTACCCCTCTTCACCGTCGCCGCGATCTTCACGGCCGACGGTAGCAGGCAGCCCGTTGCGGTCCAGACCAATGCGGCCGCAAGGAACCGGCGGGCGCGGCGGACGCGTGCCCGCGGCCCCCGGCGGAGACCAGGTCTTCGGCGCTCGGGAGGGGGTGAAGGTGACCGGGAGAGCCCGGGGGCCGCGGAACGTCGGGGCGTAGCCCCAGTCGACCTCGCCGCTCGGGATGTCCAGGGTCAGGTCCGGCAGGCGGCCGAACAACGTGGTGATCGCGATCTCCGTCTCCAGCTTCACCAGATGACTGCCGAGGCAGGTGTGCGCGCCGTGGCCGAACGCCAGGTGCGGGCGGGCATCACGGGTGAGGTCCAGCGCGCCGGGGTCGGGGAACCGGTTCGGGTCGCGGTTCGCCGCCGCCAGCGACAGCAGCACCACGTCGCCCTCTGCCACATGGGCGCCCGCGATCGTCATGTCCTCGCTCGCATACCGGTACTCCGCCACGTGCGACGGCGAGTCCAGGCGCAGCAGCTCGTTGATCGCCCGGGACCAGTCGATGTCACCGCCGAGCAGGGCGGCTCGCCGGCCGGGGTGGCCGAGCAGGCGCAGGACGGTGGTTCCGAGGAACTGGATCGTGGTGATGTGACCGGCGCCGATCAGCGTCATGACCATCACGTCCAGCTCGTCCCCGGTCAGCGCGCCGGACTCGATCAACCGCGTCGGCAGGTCGTCCCCCGGGTGCGATCGCTTGTAGGCCACCAGCTTCCGGACGTAACCGAGCAACTCGGCCAGCTTCACCTCGTCACGCGGCTGCTGGAACTTCGCGCGGTACCACAGGTCCAGCACGTCGGCGGCGGGCGCGCGCTCGGCTTCCGGGACGCCGAGCAGATCGTGCATGACGGCGACCGGGACCTCCCGGGTGTATTCGGCGACGAGGTCCGCGCTCCCCCGCCCCGCGAACGCCTCGACGGCGCGCGCACAGGTCCGGGCGGTGCGATCGCGCAGGCGGGACACCGCGGCGGGGGTGAACGCCGCGGCGACGAGCCGACGCAGCCGGGTGTGTCCGGGATCGTCCAGATTCGACAGACCGGGCGCGTGCGGGTCGGGGTTGACCGGGGCGCCACTGCCCAGGCGGCGGTCCGCCAGACAGGCGCGGACGTCGTCGTACCGGGTCACCAGCCACATCCGGCCCGGGACGTGCGGGCCGCCGACAGGGCAGACCGGGTCGTGCTCGCGCAACCAGGCGTAGCCGGGGTACGGGTCGGCGGTCACGACGGCCGACCGGCGATCAGCAGCTTCTCCAGCGGGGACGCGGCGAGCGGCACGACCCGTGTCTCGGTGAGCCCGGCCTCGCCCAGCCATGCCGCCAGGTCGGCGAAGCGGTGCACGCCGCCCCCGTGGCCCTGCCACAGCGTCAGGTCGAACATACCAAGGAACCCGGCAGCGGCCGGGCCCAGCCCGGCCGGCGGTTCCCGGTCGTGGTCGAGGACGGCGATGCTTCCCGCGGGGGACAACGATTTCGCCGCGCGCCGGAACAGGTCGCGGCATTCCTCGGGGCGGTGGCCGTGCAGGACGTTGAACAGCAGCACCAGGTCGTGCCCGGAACCCAGGTCGTCGGTGAGGTAGTCGCCTGCCCGCGCCGTCATCCGGTCCGGCGGGGCGTCCTCGCGGAGGGCGGTGACGGTCTCGGGCAGGTCGAGGACGGTGACCCGTACGTCCGGGCGACGGCGGCACAGTTCGACGGAGTGGTCGCCGTGGCCGCCTCCGATGTCCAGGACGGTCGCCGCGGGAGGCAGCGCGGCGGCGATGTCATCGGCCAGGTCCGCGGCGGCGCCGGCGAGCATCCGGCGCAGGCGGGCCGAGGTGGCGGGGCGCTCGCGCAGCCAGGTGTAGAAGCCGCGGCGGGGTGTGCCGGTGCGGATGGTGTCCTCGACGTCGGCCCAGTGCTCGAACAGGACCTCGTGCCAGAACAGTTCGGCGTCCACCGGGCCGGGTGTCGCGGCGGTCGTGACCCCGTCCTCGTCGTGCCGCAGGTAGCCGAAGGTCACCAGGACGTTCACCAGGCTGCGTACCCCGGCCGGGTCACCGTCGATCGTGGTGGCCAGTTCGTCGACGGACAGCGGACCGGTTTCCAGTGCGGTGAACACCCCGAGCCGGACACCGGCGATCATGGCTCGGTATCCGGCCGCGCCGAGCCGGTCCAGCACCGGAGCCGGGACACCGGAGGATTCTTCGGGCAAGGGCATGCTCATCCATTTCCGGAAAGCGCACCGGCACCGGTGAGGAAGTCCAGGTGCCTGCGCAGCATTCGCTCGTCGGCCGGGGGGAACCCCACCCCCGCCCCGGCCGCTGCGGCCCAGGTGCGGGAGCAGTCGAACCGCGGGTGCGGGCGGGGTCGTTCGGGCAGGGAGAAGGCGAGCGGGGCGAAGGGCCCGGCCGGGTCGGCGAGCATCCGCTCCCGCCATCGGTGGTACGGCACCACCTCGACCGGGTGACCGGCCGCAGTGAGGGCGGCGGCAAGGGCGGCACGGGTGAGGCCGCCGTCGCCGTGGTAGTGGTGGTCCCGGCCCAGGAGCTCCGGGGCCTGCGAGAGCGCGACGATCGCCGCGGCCACCGTGTCCACGGGCACCATGTCCAGCACCTCGGCGGTGTCCGGGACAGCGCCCGCGGCGACGCATCCGGTCAGCCAGCGGCTGAACGCGGAGCGCGGGTCGGCGGCGCCGGTGGCGGTGTCGCCGACGATGGCCGCGATGCGGTGGACCGAGACGGGCAGACCGTGGCCGCGGGCGGCGACGGCCATGGCGTCGGCCACCCATTTGCTGAGGTCGTAGCCGCTG
The DNA here is from genome assembly GCF_014650675.1 of Streptomyces anulatus. Taxonomy (GTDB): domain Bacteria; phylum Actinomycetota; class Actinomycetes; order Streptomycetales; family Streptomycetaceae; genus Streptomyces; species Streptomyces anulatus. The sequence continues at coordinate 27,087 of NZ_BMVK01000007.1, forward strand.
GTGAGGCCGCTCGGGTCGGTGGGAGCGTCGGCCTCGGTGACGACGCGGCCGTCGTGGGCGTCGCCGAGGAAGACGCCGAGGGTGGAGACCAGGTGCAGCGGGGCGCCGCTGTCGCCGGCCAGGCGCAGGATCGCGGCGGTGGCGTCGACGTGGGCGGCTTTGAGGGCATGGTAGGGCGCGGCGAAGTGCGGAACTGCGGCGTTGTGGTAGATCGCGTCCACGGTCGTGAGGGTGTCGTGATCCTTCGGGGACAGGCCGAGGCCCGGTGCGGACAGGTCTCCGGGCACCGGGATCACGCGGTCGGTGACCGGCAGCCGATGGATCGAGCCCTGGCGGACGAGGCAGTGGATCCGGGCGTCCGTCCGGGCCAGGAGCTGGTCGAGGAGGTGGTGACCGAGGAAGCCGGTGGCGCCGGTGAGGAGGATGCGGCGCGGCGTTCCGGCCGAGGGGGCGCCGGATAGGTGGACGGTGCGGAGACGGACTTCGGGTGGGGGGACGGCGTCGGCGCGCAACCGGTCGACCGTGGGCAGGTCCGCCGAAGTGCCGTCATCCATGGCTGCCGCGAACGCCGCCACGGTGGGGGCGGTGAAGAGCGTGCGCATCGGCACGGTGACGCCCAGGCGGTCGCGGACCGCGGCGAGGACGTGGGCGGCGATGAGCGAGTGCCCGCCGATGGCGAAGAAGTCAGTGGTGCGGTCCACGTCGGACCGGTCGAGAACGGTGGCCCAGATGGCGGCCACGGCTCGCTCGGTGGTGGTCCGGGGCGGATCCGCCGGGACGGAGGGGCTCATGGGAGGTTCGGGGAGAGCGGTGCGGTCGACTTTGCCGGTGCTTGTGGTGGGAAGGGCATCGAGCACGACCACGGTGTCCGGCACGAGGTGCGCGGGCAGGCGGTCGGCGCAGAAGGCGCGCAGGCCGGGAACGTCCGGGACGGCGACCCGCGAGTCGGACGCGGTCGGGGTCGGGGTCGGGGCGGTCCCGATGGACGCGTTCCGGGTGGGGGCGGTCGGGGTCGGGGCGGTCGGGGTCGGGGCGCCGACATAGCCGATGAGGCGGTCGCCCCTGGCCACCACCACGGCTTCCGCGACGGCCGGGTGCGCGGCGAGCACGGCCGCCACCTCCCCCGGCTCCACCCGATTGCCGCGGATCTTGACCTGGTCGTCGGCCCGGCCGACGAATTCGAGCGTGCCGTGCGGGTTCAGCATCGCGAGGTCGCCGGTCCGGTACATGCGGGCGCCGGGACGGTCGCCGTACGGGTCGGCGAAGAACGCCGCGGCGGTAGCTGCCGGGTTTCCCCGGTACCCCCGGGCGGGCGCCGTCCCTCCGATGTAGACCTCACCGACCACACCGACGGGCACCCGGCGCAGAGCCGGGTCGAGGAGGTGGATGCGGACGTGTCGCAGCGGGCGGCCGATCGGCAGTCGGGTGGGGTGCTCGCGGCCGTCGACGGTGCGGTGGCTGGTCGCGCAGACGGTGGCTTCCGTCGGTCCGTAGTGGTTGTGGAGGGGAACGCCGTGCTTCGCCCACGCGCGGACGGCTGCCGCCGGGACGATGTCTCCGCCGACCATCATGATCTCCAACGGGAGGTGTTCTCCGGCGAGATCGGCCACCCAGCGCTGCCAGAGGGGAGCCGCCGTGTCCACCGCGGAGACGCGGTGCTCGACGCAGAGCGCGAGGAGGTCCGGTCCGGTGAGGCTGCCCGGGTCGGGGTGGATCACCAGGGTGGCCCCCGCCGCGAGGACCGGGAAGATGTCGCCGAACGCGGCGTCGAAGTGCAGGGGCGGGACCATGAGGAGTCGGTGCGCGGGGGTGAGGCCGTGTTCGGCGATGAACGCGGTGGTGAGGTCGAGAAGGGTGTCGTGCTGTACTTCGACGCCCTTGGGTTCGCCGGTGGACCCGGAGGTGTGGACGACGTAGGCGAGCTGGGACGGGTGGATGGGCGTGAGTTCGTGCCGGCCGGCGGCGACGAGGTCGTCGCGGGTCAGGACGGTCCTCGCACCGGCGGCGGTGATCAGGGCATGTCGGCGGGAGGGCGGCTGGGCGGGGTCGATGGGGACGAAGCATCCGCCCGCCTTGAGCACGCCGAGGATCGCGATGATCGCGTCGGCGCCGGCCGGGATGGTGATCGCGACCGGCTCCTCGCTCCGGACGCCGGAATCGGTCAGGTGGCGGGCGACGGCCGAGGATCTGCGGTCCAGGTCACGGTAGGTGAGGGGGGCGGCGGCGAGGTCCAGGACGGCGGTGTCGTCAGGGGTCCGGGCGGCACGGGCCGCGATCAGGTCCACCACGGTCGTGGCGGCCGGGCGTGTGTGGACGGCCGGGCCGGTGGACGGCGTGTCCGGTCCGCCGGAGGAGGCCGGATCGGACCGGCTGCCGAGAGCGGTGTGGACGGCGCTGTCGGCCGGGGACAACAGGTCCAGGTGCGCCAGGGGAAGACCGGGGTGGCGTGCTACGGCCTCCATGACCGCCAGCACCTGGTCGGCGATCCTGGTGATCGTGTCCGCCTCGTACCGGTCGGTGCGGTAGTCGATGAGGGCGGGCCACTCGCCCTCGCGTTCCCTGATGTGGAGGGTGAGGTCGAAACGGCTGGTGGCACGGTCGATCGGCAGCGGGGTGGCGGTCAGGCCGGCGAAGGTGACGGGGGCCGTCTCGCGGTTGAGGACCAGCATCGTCCGGAACAACGGGTGGCCCTCCCGCGTGGTGGGGACCGTGGTGAGAATGTCGGCCGGCGAGATGTCGGCGTGGTCCATCGCGGCGGCCACCACCCCGGCGGCGTCGGCGAGCAGGGCGCGGGGGGTGGACCGACGGTTGGTGCGGAGCCGGAGCGGGAGGGTCGTGACGAACATGCCGATCACGTCGTCCCACCCGGCCGGGCGGGTGCTGACCGGAACGCCGACGACGAGGTCGTCACCACCGTCCCGGGTGGAGGAGAGGATGGCGAAGACGGCGAGGAGACCGGCGAAGGTGGTGGCCCGCTCGCCCCGGCACCAGGTGGCGAAGCGCCGGGCGAGGCCGGCCGGGACGGTGAACCGGTGGGTGGCACCGGGGGCGGCGCCCGTGCGGCGGGAGCGAGCCGGGCCCGGACCGGATTCCGGGTACGGCGATCCGTCCGACGCGGAGGTCGGGGCCGTGCCGTACGGGCTGTCCGGCGAAGGTCCGGAGGCGGGCGGGGCGTCGAGGAGTGTTTCCGCCCAGAACTCGGCGGTTCGCCGCCGTGGCCCCGGGGCCGCCGGCTCGGGGACGGGTGGTTCCGGTGCGCCGGACTCCGTGCTGAGCACGGGGTCCGGCCCCTGGACGTCCGTGGCAACGGGCAGGGGCGAGGTGACCGGATTCCCGGTGGTCAGGGTCGTCATCAGGATCGACATCGACGTGTCGTCACAGATGATGTGGTGCGCGGTGATCGTCAGGAGATGCGTCATGGGGGCGGTTCTGATCAGGTGTGCCCGCACCAACGGGCGCCGGGTCAGGTCGAAGGGGTGGTCGGCGTCCCGGGCGGCCAGGCGCACGGCCTCCGGCCACGGGTCCACGTGAGCGCTCAGGTCGGTGGTGTGCCAGGCCCTCGGCGGCAACGCGTCCGTGTACGGCGCCGCGCTCAGCCGCGGGGTGTCGTCATGGACGACGATCGCCGATCGCAGGACGGGATGGGTGGCCAGGGTGTGGGCGAACCTGGCACGCAGGTCCGCCTCGTCCAGCGCACCCTCCAACCGGACCGCGGCGTGCACGACGTAGGCGCCGTCGTCCTGGCCCGCCTGGTGGATGAGCCACAGTCCGTGCTGCGGGCCGGACAGCTGTCCTGGTGGAGTGGCCACCGGCTCCGGGGCGTTCGAGGTGTTCGGGATCTCCGGAGTGTCGGGACCGCCCCGGCCCGCTTCGATCGCGGCGGCCAGGGCGGCGACGGTGGGGTGGGCGAACAGGGTTCTGATCGTCACCTCCACACCGACGGCCGCCCGGATCCTGGCGACGGCCTTCACCGCAGCCAGGGAATGGCAGCCGGACTGGAAGAAGTCGTCGTCGCGGCTCACCGGCCGGGCCAGCAGGCCCGCGAAGATCTCCGCGATCGTGGTCTCCAGCCCCGGGTGGGGATCAGCGGCGGCTGCTTCCTCCACCGGTGGGGGCAGAGCGCGTAGGTTCAGCTTTCCGGAGCTGGTCAGCGGGAACGCGTCCACGGCCACCATCACCGACGGCACCAGGTAGGCGGGAAGGACCCGGCTCAGCCGCTCCCGCACCCTCGCCCAGCGGGGCCGCCCGACGACCGGTAGCGCGTAGGCCACCAGACGGTCACCGTCACCGGTCACGCGGGCGTCGGCGACCTCCGGGTCCGCCCGCAGCGCCGCCTCCACCTCGGCCGGTTCCACTCGGTGACCACGCACCTTGAGCTGTGCGTCCACCCGCCCGACGAACTCGACGACACCGCCCGGCCGACGGCGCGCCAGGTCGCCCGTCGCGTACATGCGCGCGCCGGGGACCGGCGAGAACGGGTCGGCGACGAACCTCGCCGCCGACCGGCCGGGCGCACCGAGATAGCCGCGCGCCAGCGGGAAACCCCCCAGGTACACCTCGCCGACCACGTCGTCGTCCACCGGTCGCAGGCCCGCGTTCAGCAGATACACGGCCACGCCGTCGAGCGGGTCGCCGATACCGAACGGGCGGCCTCGGTGCACCCGCTCGGCGGTCGACCAGATCGTCGTCTCGGTCGGGCCGTACGCGTTCCACAGCTCGGCCCCGCCCAGCGCCCCGGCCAGTTCCGGCGTCAGCACCTCCCCGATCGACACCCGCACCCGCACGCACTCCGGCACGCCCCCGGCCGCATCCAGCACCGCCCACACCGACGGGGTGACCTGGACGACCGTGACCGCCTCGGCCGTCAGACGCCGCGCCAGCGCGGGACCGTCCACGACGGTCTCCGGCGGTACCGTCACCACCCGGGCGCCCACCGTCAGCGGCCCCACCAGCTCCCACACAGAGATGTCGAACGCCGGGGAGATCAGCGCCGCCACCACGTCCCCGGCACCCAGCCCCACCAACGCCGTCGACCGCGCCAGCATCCCGGCCACCGCGCGGTGCGGCACGCCCACCGCCTTCGGGTGGCCGGTCGACCCGGACGTGTGGAGCACGTACGCCAGTGACTCGGGCGAGATACCGGAATCGACGGGCTCGAACTCCTCCGGCAGATCCGGGATCTCGGTCAGCACGACGCGGGCGGCCCCGGTGACGGCCCTGCGCCTCGGCGCGGGCCACGAAGGTTCCACCGGCACGTACACCGCGCCCGCCCGCCAGATCCCGAGGACGGCCACCACCAGGTCCGTACCGCGCGGCAGGTCCACCGCGACCCATACTTCCGGCCCGGCGCCCTTCGCCCGCAGCACCGAGGCCAGCGCCGCCGAACGGCGCTCCAGCCCGGCGTAGGACAACTCCCCCACCGCGAGCCCGTCCGCGCCGAACCGGATCAGCTCCAGCACGGTCGACGGCACCGGAGCACCGGCCGGCCCGGCCTCCGACGCGGCCGCCACCGGAGGCCCTGCCGTCAACGCCGACAACCGGCGATCGGGGTCGGCGCACGCACGGTCCAGCAGGGCCAGCAGCCGCCCGGCGACACCGTCGACCGTCGCACCGTCGAACAGGTCCGTGTCGTGCTCGGTGACCACGGCCATCTCCGTGCCGCCGGACTCCACCATCACGGTGAGGTCGACGTCGGCCGTGCCCGTGTCCGGCAGCATCCGGTCGGCCCGCACGCCGGGGAGCACCATCTCGGGTGGGTCCTGCATCACGAGGTGCGCCTGGCACAGCGGCGCGTGGCTGGGGTCGCGGGAGGCGCCGGCCGCCTCGACGATCCGGTCGAACGGGACCGCCGCGCCGGCCAGTCCCGCCGCGACCGCGCGGCGGGCCCTGGCCACCAGCTCGCGGAACGTCGGATCGCCGCCGATCCCCACCCGCAACGGCACCGGGTTCACGAACATCCCGACGACGCCGGAGAACTCCGGCCCCGGCCGCCCGGACACCAGGGTGGCGACCACGACGTCGTCCTGACCCGCCGTCGTGCCCAACGTGGCGGCATACGCGGCCTGCAGCACGACGAACCGGGTGGCACGTGTGGCGCGGGCGAGTGCGTCGACCCGCGCGGTGAGGCCCTCGGGAACGGCGTGGCGGCGCAACTCCCCCCGGAAGGCGCGCATCCTCGGGCGGGGCCGGTCGGTGGGCAGGGTGAGCAGGTCCGGCACACCGTCCAGATCGGACGCCCGGCGGGACGGGTCGTGGTCGATGGTGTCCGGCGGTGCTCCGGGATCCGGAAGTGGCCGGTCCGGGTCGGCGTACAGGGCGCTGATCTCCCCGCACAGCACCGACAGTGACCTGCCGTCGACGACCGCGTGATGCGTGTTGACCACCAGTATGTGGTCGGTCGGCGTGATCCGGCCCAGCCGGATCCGGAACAGCGGCCCGGTGCTCAGGTCGAACGGCTCCCGGGCGGCCCGCGCCGCGAACGCCTCGGCGTCCGCGGCCGGCACTGTCCGCACCATGGCGTCCGCGACGCCCACCGGACCCACCCGTCCGACCGGCTCGCCGTCGACCTCGTGGAACGTGGTGCGCAGCACCGGGTGCCGGGCCAGCACCAGATCCGCCGCGCGCCGAAGCGCGTCCGCCGACACGGGGCCGGTCAGGCGGAACACCGCCGGGTTGTTGTGCAGGGGTGCGCCATCGGCGAACACCTCCTGGAACCAGAGCCGTCGGGCCCCGGGCGGGAGCGGGACCGTCATCGGTACGCTCCCCTGTCCCCGAAACGGTTTCGGTACGCCCTCAGATGCTCCGGGTCCGCCCGCAGGAACGGTGCGTCGGCGGCCACCATGTGCCGCACCGCCAGCAAGGGCACCGGGCTGCGCATCGGGCGGAAGTCCGCGTTCCACAGGCCGGGCGCGGACGGCGGTCCCGGGTGGAACTCGCCGATCATCAGGCCGCGTTCCACGAACCCGGGTTTCAGCTCCCGCTGCGTGCGGTCGATCTCCCCGGGCGTGACGTCCGGCAGCACCACCAGGACCGTCCGATATCTGGCCTGCGCCCCCTCACTCGGCGGCAGGGCGGGGAACCAGTCGCGGTAGGCGGTCATCACCGCCCGCAGGTCCGGCCGTCCGGGGTGCACGGCGAGGAAGAGCCCACCCCGTTCCAGCGAGACGGCCGTGTACGGACAGACGTCGCCGCCCCGCCCCAGATCGGGGTGCGGTCGGCACAGGTAGGACCGCGCCCAGGCCAGCACCACCTCGGCGGCGGCAGGCAGGTCCGGGTGGTCCGGCTGGAACAGCGCGACGTCACCCGACGGGTGGCTCAGCATCTTCCGCTCCGCTTCCGCCGCGCCGCAGCGAGCAACGTGACTCCGCCGAGCCCGACGAACCCGCCGAGGAGGCGGTCCTGGCGGTGGGCCCGGGCGAGCGCGTCGCCGTACGGGAGGCTGCTGTGGCTGATCATCGCGTACAGCGTCCGCCACCCCGGTACCAGGCGGCCCAGCGTGAAATCGATCCGCTTGCGGGCCAGGAACACCGGTGACCGCACCCGGTCGCGCAGCTCCACGAAGTTGCGCGCGGACAACTCGGCGAGCACGTCGGTGTGCGGGCGGCGGCGGGCCTCGAACGCAGCGAGCGCGTCGTCCGGGGTGTGCTCGGCGAGGCACGCGTCGAGCACAGCGCAGTCCTCGAACGCGGCGTTCATCCCCTGGCCGTAGAACGGGAACACGGCGTGCGCGGCGTCGCCGACGAGGACGACACGGTCGTGCTGCCACGGCGCGGTGCGTACCGACACCAGGCTGCCCGGCTCGTGTGCGAGGAACTGCGGGACCAGGTCCGGCACCAGATCGGTCAGGTCGCCGAACTCCTCGGCCAGGAACGCCCCGGCCCGCGCCGGGTCGCGCAGCCCGGAGAACCCGGTATCGCCGTCGAACGGCAGGAACACGGTGCCGGTCAGCGATCCGTCCGGGTTGGGGTGTGCCACCACCAGTCCCCGTCGGCCGGGCCACACGTGCAACGCCTCCGGACGGTCGACGGCCGGGATGGTGAACTCCCGGTAGCCCCAGTCCAGATATGTCCGGTGGAACTCGGCGCGCACCCGGCGGTGCAGGTGTGTGCGCACGGTCGAGTACGCACCGTCCGCGCCCACGACAAGATCCGCCGAGAACGTCCGGGCCGGGGTCCGCACCTCGGTACCGGCCAGGCCGGTGACGCGGTGCCCGAACCACAGTCGCACCCGGGGAACCGATGCGGCCGCATCGAGCAGGGCGATGTTGAGGTCGTGGCGGCGGACCGAGTGCAGCACCTCGGTGTCGTCCGTGCCGTAGGGCTGGTAGCTGACCCGGCCGCGGTGGTGGACGATCCGCCCGCGCATGGGAACCGCTGTGGCCAGGGCCTTTTCGAGGAGACCGATGTCGCGCAGCGCCGCACGCCCGCGTTCGGACAGCCCGACACTGATCGACGCGGCTTCCGGGCCGTTCGTGCCGCGTGGATCGCCGCGCCGCTCCACCACGTCCACCCGGTGGCCGCGGCGGGCCAGGCGGATGGCCAGCATGGTTCCCGCCATACCCGCCCCGACGACGACGACGTTCATGACCGGCCCCTGGCCGGGTCCACCGGGTCCGTCGCGGACAGGACTTCGGCGAGATCGGCGGGTGTGGAGGCGTCGAACACGGTGGCCACGGACGCTTCTTCCACGGCCAGTTCGAGCCGCATGCGGCTGACCAGCGCGGTGGCCATGAGCGAGGTGCCGCCGAGGGCGAAGAAGTCGTCGTCCGGTGCGACCGCATCCACCGACAGCACCTCGGCGAACAGCCGGGCCAGGTCGTCGGCGAGCGTGCCCGGCGCCCGACGGGCGGGCTCGGCGAAGGCGGCCCGGTCCAGTTTTCCGTTGGGGGTCGACGGGAAGTACCCGACCACCTCGATCACGTCCGGGACGAGGTGGGCCGGCAGCCGCTCGGCGAGGTGCGCGCGCAGGTCCGGCACGCTCGCCCCGCGCGGCACCACGTAGCCCACCAGGTAGGCGCCGAGCGGTCCTGGGCGGGCGACGACCGCCGCACGCGCCACCGCCGGGTGAGCGCCGAGCACGGCCTCCACCTCGGCCGGCTCGACCCGGTACCCGCGGATCTTCACCTGGTCGTCGGCCCGGCCGAGGAACAGCAGGTCACCGCCCGGCAGCACACGGACCAGGTCGCCGGTGCGGAACATGCGCGCCCCGGGCGGACCCCACGGGTCGGCGACGAACCGCTGCGCGGTCGCCCCGGGGCAGCCCAGATAGCCGCGCGCGACCCCGGCGCCGCCGATGTACAGCTCGCCCTCGGCGGCCGGGGCGCACGTCTCGTCCAGCACCCGTAGTCCGGTGCCGGGGATCGCCGCCCCGATCGGCACCACCGGGCCGCCGGTGAGCGGCGCGCTCATGGTGGCGCACGCGGTCGTCTCGGTCGGACCGTAGGCATTGATCATCCGGCGGCCGGCGGACCAGCGGGCGACGAGGTCCCGGCCCGGCGCCTCCCCCGCGACGATCAGGCAGGTGACCGAAGGCAGTGCCAGGTCCGGCTGGGTGGCGAGCGCGCTCGGTGGCATGCACACGTGGGTGACGCCGTGCTCGGCGACGAACCGGGCGAACGGCTCGCCGGGCGGAAGGCCCTCGGGCGGTGCGAGAACGAGCGTGGCCCCGGTGAGCAGCGCCATGCAGAGGTCGGCGACGGCCACATCGAAGCCGACCGACGCGTACTGCAGAACCCTGGCACCCGGTCGGGCACCGAAACGTTCCCGTTGCGCCGCGACGAGGTGGGCGATCCCCGCATGCGGAACGACCACGCCCTTGGGCTTTCCGGTCGAGCCCGAGGTGTAGATGACGTAGGCGGCGTTCGCCGGATCGGGATCCGCCACCGGGGCGGCGGACGCAGACGAGGCCTCCAGCGCCCGTAGCTCCGCCGGTGTCAGCACCAGGGCGGGACGGGCGTCGGCGAGCACGGCGGCCACCCGGTCCGGTGGCTGGGCGGAGTCGACCGGCAGGTACGCGGCTCCTGCGGCGAGCACGGCGACGACAGCCACCACCATCTCCGCGCCACGCGGGATCGCGACGGCGACGATGTCGTCCGGCCCGATCCCGCGGTCCCGCAGCCCGCACGCCACCGCGGAAGCGCGGGCGTCGAGCTCACCGTAGGAGAGCGTGCGGTCGGCGGCGACCACCGCTGTCGCATCCGGGGCCCGGACGACCTGGCGCCGGAACATCCCCACCATCGTCCTGGCCGGTAAACAATTCGCCGTATCTATTCGCGCGTCCACTACGATTTCACACTCCGTGACCCACGGAAATCCATTGGGGGAACGGAGGGAACTCTGTCCTATAACGCGGATCGGTGTCAACGAGGTCAACGAGCTGCTTACTTCGACGCTCACCCGATGCGCCGACTGCTCGGCAATCATGAGAACTTACTAAGGGAAACTTTGTCTCGCCGGTCTGTTCGGTGCCATAACCTGGCCAGTATCTTGTAGCCGATTCCCGGGATCTGATCGGTCAAGCGCTGCCGAGCGTGACCACGTTGTGCTCGGAAATGGGTTGGCCATCTGGAGGAGTTCGGATGAGCAGGACATCGCTGGGTGCGCAGCCGACGGACACGCTGCCGACGTTCGTGCCGGTCGACCAGGTGACCGAAACGTGTCTCGTACGGGTCGCCGGCTCCCGTCCCGACCACGTCAGCGCGCTCGCGCAGTGCCGGGACGACCTCCCGCCGATCCTCGTTCACCGGCCGACCATGCAGGTGATCGACGGCGTGCACCGCCTGCGTGCGGCGAGGCTGCGCGGGGATGCCACCATCGGTGCGCTGTTCGTCGACTGCACGGAGGAGGACGCGTTCGTGCTGGCCGTGAGCGCCAACGTGACCCAGGGGTTGCCTCTGACGCTGGCCGACCGCACCGCCGCCGCCTCCCGGATCCTCGCGTCGCATCCGCATCTTTCGGACCGCCTGATCGCGTCGACAGCCGGATTGTCCACCAAGACGGTGGCCGCGATCCGGCAGCGTACAACCGGGGAAATGACTCAGTTGCACACCCGCCTCGGCCGCGACGGAAAGGTGCGGCCACTCGACGCCTCCCACGGACGCATGATGGCGAGCCAGGCAATTTCGAACGACCCGGATCTTTCGCTACGGGCGATTGCCCGCATCGCCGGAATATCGGTCGGCACCGCCCGGGACGTCCGGGAAAGAATGCGCCGCGGCGAGGATCCCGTTCCGCCGCGATATCGCCTTTCCACCGGACACCGGGCGGAAAGCAACGCACCGGAGCACCATGGTCCGGGCAACACCACCGGCGGTGGCATCACCACCGACGGCAAGCACACCACCGGCACGCCTCGCGCCGAACGCGACCGGTTCCTGCTCGCGCTGCGCACCGATCCGTCGTTGCGGTTCTCCGAGATCGGCCGCGCGCTCCTGCGGCTGCTCGACGCCAACACGCTCGACGCCGCGCAGTGGGACCGCCTCGCCGCCGCCGTCCCCCAGCGCTGGTCACCGGTCGTCGCCGATCTCGCCATGGACTGCGCGGCCGACTGGTCGGCGCTCGCCTGCCGGGTCCGCGACCAGGTCCGCGTCAGCGCGTGAGTCCGGCGCGCACGCCACGGCGACGGCCGCCGTCATCTGGACCACCGCGAACAGCGCGACCACCGGAAGCAGCGACGACGCGTCGCCGGTGATCGCGACCGCGACCAGCGGCCAGAAGCTGGAGATGGTGACGCCGACCTGGTAGGTCACGGCGATCGCGGAGAACCGCACCATGGTCGGGAACAGGTCCACCAGGAACGCCGCCAGACCACCGTAGATCGCGCCGTGCGCGATGGTCAGCGCGGGGACGAGCACCAGGGCGACCAGCGTCGGATCGCCCGAGGACAGCCAGGCGCCCGCCGGGATCATCGCCGCCACCGAGACCGCGTAGCCGAAGATCATGACCGGCCGGCGGCCGAACCGATCGGACAGCGCGCCGAACACCGGCAGGGTCACGCACTCTCCCAGGGCCGCGATCATCAGCCCGGTCAGCACGGTCGACCGCACCTGAGGCCCGGCCTCCGCCGCGTGCGCCACCAGGAAGACGGTGAACATCGCGATCACCGACCCCGTGCCGAGCGAGGCGAGAATGCCGATCACCACGCGGCGCGGCCACCTCCGCAGCACCATGATCACCGGCACCCGGGCGGGACGGTTCTCCGCCCGGCCCCGCACGAACTCCGGTGTCTCCTCGATGCCCAGCCGGACCCAGATACCGATGCCGACCAGGACGATCGACCCCAGGAACGGCAGCCGCCACCCCCAGGTCAGGAAGTCCTCATCGGGCAGCCCGGAGATCAGCACGAAGGTGAGGTTGCTGCCGAACAGCGCCAGCGCGAAGCCCATCGCGGGCCAACTGCTGAAGAAGCCCCGGCGTCCGGGCGGGCCGTGCTCGGTGCTGAGCAGCACCGCGCTTCCCCATTCGCCGCCGATGCCGATGCCCTGGGCGACGCGCAACGTCACCAACAGGACCGGAGCGAGCACACCGGCCGTTTCATAGGTGGGCAGCAGGCCGACGCCGAACGTGGCGATGCCCATGATGAGCAGCGTCCACACCATCATCGACTTGCGACCCACCCGGTCGCCGAAGTGGCCGAACAGCAGGCCGCCCAGCGGGCGCGCGACGAACCCGGCCGCGTAGGTGGCGAACGACGCGAGCACACCGCCGGCAGCCGACGATCCCGGGAAGAACAGCGGGCCGAACACCAGCGCGGACGCCGTCGCGTACAGGTAGAAGTCGTACCACTCGATGGCGGTGCCGATCGTGCTCGCGATCAGCACCCGGCGGACCGAACGCGGCGCCGGGGCCGTCCCTGGTTTCACGCGTCCTCGCCGGACACGAGAACCCGCCCGCCCAGCTCGTCGGGATCGGTGGCGAGGTCGTAGACCCACACCTGCCGCCCGTCCGCCTCCCAGATCACCTTCCGCCCGTCCGACCGCACGGCGTGCAGCGCCTTCAGGTCCGGGTAGTCGTCCGATGCGGCGGCCCGCTCCTGCGGGAAGTAGGTCTCCGAGTACGCCTCGCGGGACGCCCCGGTACCGCCCTCGAAGAACTCGGTCAGCGAGGCGCCGTCCGACGGCAGCGGGTCCAGCCCGAGATGGTCGAGCACCGTCGGCATGATGTCGACCAGCCGCACCTGGCTGTCCACGCTCGTCCCCACCGGCACCCCGGGGCCGCTGATGACCAGCGGCACGTGCTGGGTCGCGTCGAACAGCAGGCAGCCGTGGCCCTCCTCGTACGGGTGGCCGAGGTCGCCGGCGTGGTCGTTGGGGTACCACCCGGCCAGGTCCTCGCCGTGGTCGGAGAAGCACACCACCAGCATCGAGTCGATGTCGTGGCCCATCTCGGCGATGCGGCGCAGCAGGAGCTGGACGTAGTGGTCGGTGTAGGCGATCTCGCCCTCGTACGGGTTCGCCACCTCGACGCCGACGTCCTCCGGCGGCTCGTACGGCCAGTGCGCGTCGAAGAAGTGCGCGAACAGGAAGAACGGGCCGGCGCCGTCCAGCGACCGGAGCCAGCGGGTGGCGCGTTCGACCACCACCGGCGCGCGCTTGAGCGCCAGCCCGCGCAGCTTCACGTCGCCGACCGACAGCGGGTCCCGGCCGTCCGGCAGCAGCGGGATCTCGTCGTCGTAGAAGTCGAACCCGCGGTCGATCCCGTACCACTGGTTCAGGCCGGGGCAGGACACCACCGCGCCGGTCGTGTACCCGGCCGCCGACAGGCGCTCCGCCAGCGTAGGAACCCGCTTGTCCAGCGCTTCGCGGAACAGGTGCCTGACCCCGTGGCGGGGCGGCTGGAGCCCGGTGAACACCGTGGCGTGACTCACCGGCGTCAGGGGGCACGACGAGATCGCCTGCGTGAAGCTGACCCCGCTCGCGCGCAGCCGCTCCACACCGGGGTACTTCCCGGAATAGGCCACGTCGGCGCGGACGGTGTCCAGGGAGATGAACAGGATGTTCGGCTGTGCGGTCACCGGGATTCCTCCGCGTTCCTCTGTCGACGCCGGGCGGCACCGAAGCTAACAACCGGCTCCCCGCGTTCGACAACGACCAACGGGCGGGCATGAACACCCGTGCTGAACAGCGCATCCCGCTCCTACAGTTACGCGGCGGAGACTCCACGACCGTGAAGCGAGGGAGCATTCACATGGCGCGCAAGTTGTCCCTGGCACTGGAGCTGTATGCCGACGCGAACGGCACCGTCGACCAGCGCTACATCGATCAGATGCGCGACCAGGACGCCGAACCGGTGCCGGTCGATCCCGCGCTGCCGAGGTTCACCCTCGTCGTCGGGCCCTCGCCGTTCACCATGCCGCGCGGTTGGGAGTTCTTCCTCACCTCCCCCTACGAAGGGGCGACGTACATCTCGACCGTGCTGCACAACGCCGGATATCCGGTGCGCATCGTCGACGTCCGCTACACCCCGAACCCACTGCAGGCGGCGTACGAGCAGATCAACGAAGGCACCGATGTGCTCGGTGTGTGCACGTTCGAGGACAACTTCCCGTTCTGCCGCGCGCTGATGGCGATGGTCCGCGCATCGCACCCGGACATCCCGATCATCTGCGGCGGCTCGCTGGTCACTTCCGCCCCGTCGGTGTTCATGTCCGACACCGACTGCGACATCGCGGTGATCAGCGAGGGCGAGATCACCATCCTGGAGCTGATGGAGAGTTACGCCCGCGGCTCGTGGAAGCACGACCTCCCGACCGTCAAGGGCATCTGCTACCGGGACGAGAAAGGCAACGCGCGCCGCACGCCGCCGCGTGGCCAGATGATGGATCTCGACGCGCTGCCCAGGATGCGGCTCGAACTGTGGCCCCAGTCGCGGTCGCCGCTCGGCATGCAGCCGCAGGTGATCTCGTCCTACAGCCGCGGCTGCAAGATGGACTGCTCGTTCTGCTACCGCACCACCCCGCAGGTGCGGGCGAAGTCGCCGGAGAAGATGGACCGCGACCTCGACTGGCTGAAGACCCGGTACGGCGTGGAGTTCTGCTTCTTCGTCGACCTCACGTTCAGCTCGCACCGCGGCCAGACCATCGAGATGTGCGACGTGATCTCCCAGCACGATCTGCGGTGGACCTGTCTGACCCGGTGCGCCGACATGGACGTGCCGCGCATCGACGCGATGCGGGAGGCGGGGGCGGACATCATCCTGTACGGCGTCGAGTCGCTGGGCCGCGAGGTGTTGCGCGAGGCGCGCAAGGGCAGCAGCGAGAACCTGACCGTCCGCGCGATGCGCACCACGTTCGAGGGCGGCGTGCGGTTCGGCTCGCTGCTCATCGTCGGTCTGCCGAACGAGACCGAGGAGTCCTTGTCGGACATGGTGCAGTTCGCCGAGCAGTACAACCATGTGACCCGGGTGAAGTACCTGTCGGCCATGCCCGGTACGACGGTGTACCAGGACGCGGTGCGGAACAAGGTGATCCGCAGCGAGGTCGACCACCTGAACTGGCTGTCGGTCGAACAGGCGCTGCACGAGGACGAGTTCCTGAACGTGAGCGGGCTGCCCGAGCGGGTCTGCCGGGATGCGTACAAACGGGTGTACGACGCCTATCAGCCCGGCCCGGTGATGGACTTCCAGCACTGGCCGGAGCACTTCCAGTACTTCCACCCGCAGCCGGCCGACGGAACCGAGCGGTCGACGTCGTACGCCGGGAACGGCTGGCGCGCGGAGTGGAGTTCCGCCGCCGCGCCCCTGGTTCCCGGTTCCGAGCAGTACACCTTGGACAAGGTGGCCGACCCGGCGGTGGCCGAGGCCGGGAGCACGCTGATGGACTGCGGCGCGAAGAAGCTCGCGGTCGGGGGCTGACCGGTGTCCCCCCAGGACGGCCCGATCCTGATCATCGGAACCGAACGCTCCGGGTCGAACCTGCTGCGGCTGGTGCTCGACGCGCACTCGCGGATCGCGGTCCCGCACCCGCCGCACTTCATGCGGTACCTGTCCGGCATCCCGTACGAGGGCGATGTCGACGCGATGGTGGGCGACGCGATGCGGTTGCTGCGCGACCACATCCACCCGTGGCCGCACGTGATCGACCGGGCCGCGGTGACCGAGGCGGCCGGCCCGTCGCTGTTCGGGGTGGTGTCGGCGATCTACGACCAGTACCGCGTCGCGGAGGGCGCGGCCCGGTGGGGGTGCAAGAGCACGTTCATGGTCGAGCACGTCGACGAGGTGCTCGCCGAACGCCCGGACGCACGGTTCCTGTGGCTGGTGCGTGATCCCCGCGATGTGGTCGCGTCCGCGAAGCGGGCCGTGTTCGGCTACTGCCACCCGTACCGGATGGCGCTGCGGTGGACGGCCGAACAGGACCTCGCCCGCGCGGCTCTGGAGCGATGGGGGCCGGGAGTGGTGCACCTGGTGCGGTACGAGGACCTGGTGGCCGCGCCCGACCGGGAGATCCGGGCGATCTGCGACTTCGTCGGGGAAGCGTTCGAGCCCGCGATGCTGGCGCACCACCTCGGTGACCACGCCCGGGTGACCGCGTCCCTGTCGGCGTCCTGGCGCACGGCGGGCGACCCGATCACCACGGCCCGGATCGGCGCCCACCGGCAGGGGCTGTCCGACCGGGAGCGGCGGCAGGTGGAGAGCGTGACCGCGCGGGCGATGGAGAAGCTTCGCTACTCGTTCGACGAGGCCTCGCTGGGCGAACCGGCTCCCGGCCCGCTCGGCGTCGTACTCCGCGGGTCGGCGGTACGGCTGGCGGTGGAGGCCCGATCGCTGCGCACCGACCGCAACCACTTCCGGCGCTGGCGGCGCGATGTCACCGTCCGCCGGCTGCGCCGCCGCGCGAAGCCGGACCGCGCCCCGATTCCAGCAGGAGAGAGCAGATGAACGAAACGGGAAGCGTCCGCACGCACTTCGCCGACCGGGCGGGCACCTACGACCGGTCCAGTTCCTGGTGCACCGACGACGCGCTCGGCGAGCTGATGCTGTCCACGGCCGCGCCCCGGCCGGGCGACGCGGTCCTGGACGTGGCGTGCGGCACCGGGCTGGTGTCGAGGCTCTTCGCCGGGCGGGTGCGGCGGCTGGCCGGCGTGGACATCACGCCGGAGATGGCCGAGCAGGCGCGCGACGTGCTCGACGAACTGGTGATCGCCCCGGCGGAGGAACTGCCTTTCGATGACGGCACGTTCGACATCGTGGTGTGCCGTCAGGGGATCCAGTTCATGACGCTGCCGGACGCGGTGCGGGAGATGGTGCGGGTGACCCGGCCGGGTGGGCGGGTCGTGCTGGCCCACCTGTGCGCCTACGGGGACGACGACCGCGACGAGTACGCCGAGATCCTGCGGCTGCGCAACCCGGCCCGGCGACACTTCTTCCGGCCCGGCGATGTCGAAGCCCTGCTCGCCGGCGCGGGGTGCGAACCGGTGCGGTCGCGGCGGTACGTGTCGGTGGAGGACATCGACGTGTGGTCGGACAACGGGGCGATCGGCGAAGACGCGCGGGAGGCCATCCGGGACCGTTACCGGAGGGCGTCACCCGCGTTCCGCGCACGGCACGCGGTGGACGAGGCCGACGGGCGGATCACCGACCACATGCTGTTCGTCGTCGCCTCGGGAACGAGGGTCTGACATGGAACCGGACCAGTCCCTCGCCGACGGCGTACGGGCCGCGTTCCTCGCGGAGGCGGCCACCGCGGCGCGGTACACCTACTTCGCACGGGTCGCCGACATCGAGGGCCACACCGAGGCGGCCCGGGTGTTCGACGAGCTCGCCGAGAGCGTGGCCTGCGCCGCCCACGGGCACCTGGACGTGCTGCGCGACCTGCTGGGCGGCGACGATCCGGACACCGGCCGCGCGCTCGGCGACTCCCGCAGCAATCTCGCCGCGGCGATCAGCCGCGACCTCGGGGAGGCCACCGAACGCTACCCCGGCCTGGCGGCGCGGGCGCACCTGGACGGGGTGGCCGATCTGGCGAGCTGGCTGGAGACGCTGTGCACGTTGAAGAAGACGCACGTGGACCGACTGGAGCAGGCCCTCAGCGGGCTGACAGAGCAGCGGTTCGCCGGGAACGGAGCGCCATGACCACCGATTACACCGCCGAGGCGATCACCGTCTACTCCGGGCTGGAGGCGGTGCGCCGCAACCCGTCGATGTACGTCGGGTCGACCGGCCCGGACGGCGCCCACCACCTGGTGCTCGAACTGGTCGACAACGCCGTGGACGAGGCCGCCGCCGGGCACTGCGGCGCGATCTCGGTGGAGTTGCACGAGGACGGCTCCTGCTCGGTCACCGACGACGGCCGGGGCATCCCCACCGACCCGCACCCGGAGGCCGGGATCCCGGCGTGTGAGCTCGTGCTCACCACGCTGCACTCGGGAGGCAAGTTCGACCACGCCTCGTACGCGACCTCGGCCGGGCTGCACGGTGTCGGCCTGGCCTGTGTGAACGCGTTGTCCCAGTGGTTGCGGCTGGACGTGTGGCGCGACGGCGCGCACCACAGCGAGTCGTTCGCCCGGGGCTCGGTCGAGACCCCGCTCAAGCGGGTCGGCGACAGCGTCCGCCGCGGCACCCGGGTGTGGTTCCGCCCGGACCCGGAGATCTTCTCCTCCTGCGTAATCGACGCGGATCTGCTGCACGCCCGGCTGCTCGACATCGCGTACCTGCACCCGGGCCTGCGGGTCGATCTCGTCGACCACTGCACCGGGCGGAACGAGTCGCTGTGCGAGAGGACCGGGGTACGGGGCCTGCTCGCGTACCGCGCCCGCGACGCCGAGAAGGTGCACGCCGAGCCGGCCACCATCACCTGGGCGGGCGACGGGTGTGTGATCGACGCCGCCGTCCAGTGGACCGAGGGGTACGCGGAGCAGATCTTCGCTTACGTCAACACCATCCGCACCGACCTGGGCGGGTCGCATGTGGACGCCCTGCGCGGTGCGCTGGCCGGGGTGGTGGCCGAGCACCTCGGCCCGGCCGCGGAGAAGATGACCGTGGTCGACATCCTGGAGGGGCTGACCGCGGTGATCGCGATCCGGATCCCGGACGCGCGGTTCGACGGCCAGACCAAGCGCACCCTGCGCAACGACGACGCGGGCGCCCGGGTGTTCGACGTCGTCACCGAACAGGCGCGGCGGGCGCTGGCGGCCGACCCGGAGCTGGCCCGCCGTATCGCCGAACGGGCCGTCGACGCGAGCCGGGCCCGGCTCGCCGCGCGGCTGGCCGGGCGGACGGCCCGCTCCCGGACCCGGGCTGTCGAGGTCGACTACGCGGTCTACCAGCGGCAGTTCGGGATCCGCTCGAAGGACTGGCACGACTCGTGCGCCTGGCTCACCGACGAGGATCTGCTCGGCAAGCACGCGGAGCTGTGCGCGGTGCCGCCGGACGCGCGGATGCTGGACGTGTGCTGCGGCAGCGGTGTCGTCGGCGGCGCGTTCCGCGGCCGGGTCGGCGAGACGGTCGGACTGGACCTCACCCCGGAGATGGCCGCGCTCGCCGCGACCCGGCTGGACGTGGTGCACCAGGGCACCGTCTACGACCTGCCGTTCCCCGACGCCAGTTTCGACCTCGTGGTCACCCGGGAGGTGCTGCATCTGCTGCCCCGGCCGGAGCGGCCGGTGTCGGAGATCTTCCGTGTGCTGCGGCCGGGCGGACAGTTCATCGTCGGGCAGATCGTGCCGTACGCGGATGTGGACGCGTTCTGGATGTTCCGCGTGTTCAAGAAGAAGCAGCCACTGCTGTACCAGATGTTCCGCGAGGAGGACTTCCGGGCGTTGCTCACCGGTGGCGGGTTCACCGACGTGCGGATGGAGGAGTACTTCCTGTGGGAGTCGATCGACCGGTGGATCGACACCCACGAGACGACACCGGCGAACCGGCAGGAGATCTACCGCCTCTACTACGAAGCGCCGCGCGAGGTGCGCGCCGTCCACCCGTTCGAGGTGCTGCCGGACGGTTCGGTCCGCGACCGGTGGCGGTGGTGCGTGTACTCGGTGCGGAAGCCCGACCATGCCTAGCCGCACCGTGGACAGCCCCGTCGCCGAGGTCGTGCGCCGGCTGGAGATGCTGCGGCCGCTGCGGGGCACGCCGGTACCGCACTTCCGCGCGAAGGTGCGCGATCTCGTCGTCGTCGCGTCGAGTTCGCGGGGCGGGTCGAGCATGCTCTCCGAGCTGCTGCGGACGTCGCCGCACCTGCTGCACCTGCGCGGTGAGCTGAATCCGTTGCTGCGGCTGGTCGGCCTCGACCACCCGCACAGCGGCACCGGATCCGACGAGCTGGACGCGGCGCACTGGCACGGGCTCCAGCCACGGTCCCGGGCGTTGTTCGATGCGGAGCTGGCGCTGGACGCCGGGTCTCCCGGCACCGGCGTGGAGAACCTGGCGGTGGACGCCGCGTGGCGGCTGGTCGTGCAGTGGCCGGGGCTGGACCTCGATCCCGTCGACCTGGTGCGAACCGCCGAGGCGGTACTGGACGGTGATCTTCCCCGGTTCGCGCGGTCGCTGATCGGCAGGGCCGGCGTGAACCCGTGGTACTACGACCTCCCCGGGCGGTCACCGGGACCACGACCGGCCGGGCCGCCCGGTGACATGCTGCTCGAAGAGCCGCCCTTCGTCCTCCCCCGCCCGTGGCGGCCCGCGAGCGAACACGATCTCGCCACGAAGCCACTGGTGATCAAGACGCCGGGCAACGCCTACCGGCTCGGCTTCCTGCGGGCCGCGTTCCCCAACGCGCGCCTGCGGATGCTGCACCTGACCAGGAACCCGGCCGCGTCGATCAACGGCCTGGTCGACGGGTGGCTGCACCACGGTTTCCACGCGTATCGGCTGGACGAACCGCTGCGCATCCCCGGATACACCGACGTGCGGCCGGCCGACCGGCACTGGTGGAAGTTCGACCTGCCACCCCGCTGGCCCGCGTACACCGCCGCCGCGCTGCCCCGGGTCTGCGCCCACCAGTGGTGGTCGAGTCACCGTGCGGTGCTCGCGCACGGGGCGGATCACACGGTGCGGTTCGAGGACCTGATCAGCGGTCCGCACGACCGCGCGGACGCCGTCGAGCGGGTCGCGGACTGGCTGGGGATCCCGTTCGACGGGCCACTGAAGCGGGCCGCGACCGACGGCATCGCCGCCACCGTGTCCACCGCCGCGCCACGCCCCGGACGGTGGCGGGCGCGGGAGGAGGAGGTCCGGTCGGCGCTGAGCGCCGACGTGCTCGCGATGGCGGAGAGGCTCGGCTATGCCCGTGACGACCACTGGATCTGAGCCGAGCACCCACGGCGGCCCCGGCTGGGTCCCCCGGGTGGCCTCGCATGGGGACGAGGTCGCGGCCGGAGAGGTGTGGGCGCCCTGCGGCTACCGGTCGGAGACGGCCGCGCTGCGGTCGGTGCTGCTGGTCCGCCCGCCGGACAGCGTCGCCGCGGTGGGACGGCCGGGGGCCTCGCTCATGGTCGGGCCGGTGGACCTCCCGGCGATGCGGGCGCAGTGCGAGGCGCTGGCGGACCGCCTGCGGGGCAACGGGGTCGAGGTGCACCTGACGTCCCCCGAGGCGACGCCGAACGTGGTGTTCGCGCGGGACCTGTTCTGGATGACCCCGGCCGGGGCGGTACTGGCGCGGATGGCGTCGGTGCAGCGGGCCGGCGAGGAACGGCACGCCGCGCTCGCGCTGGCCGGGGCCGGGTTCCCGATCCTGCGCACGGTGTCCGGCACCGCCGTGTTCGAGGGCGCCGACGCACTCTGGATCGACCCGTCGACGGTGATCGTGGCTACCGGGTTCCGCACGAACCCGGCCGGCGCGGCCGAGGTCGCCTCGGCGGTCGCCGGACTGGGGGCGCGGGTCGTGACGGTGCCGCTGGCACCGGGCGTACAGCACCTGCTCGGGACGGTGGTGTTCCTCGACCGGTCCACCGCCGTCGTCCACCGGGCGGCGTGCCCACCGGAGTTGGCGGCACTGCTCGCCGAGTACGGCTATCGGGTGATCGCACTGCCGCCGGACGAGGAACTGCTGGTGCGGCGCGGGATGAACCTGCTGGTACTGGCGCCGGGGCGGGTGCTGATGCCCGCGGGCTGCCCGGGAATCCGGCGGACGCTGGAGCGGGCGGGCGTGGCCGTCGACGAGATCGACGTCGGCGCGTACCTGCGGGCGGCCGGCGGCATCGGCTGCGTGACCGGGGTGGTGCGCCGTGAGCACTGAGAGCCGGTCACTCGGCCGATCGCTGGGCCGGGTACACCGTGGGGTCGTCCAGCGGCACCTTCAGCCAGGAGATCATCTGGCGGAGCTGGTGGTAGGCCGCGAGCCGCTGCTCGTCGGAGTCGGCCTCCTCCGCGGCCGCGATCGGCTCCCACAGGCGCGGCACCATCACCGGCCCGAGTTCGAGCAGGCCGCCGCTGCCGCCGGTGGCCCACTTCGCCAGCACGTACCGGACGATCGCGCCGACCGGGATGTCCAGGTTCCGGGACATGCCGCGCACCGTCTCCAGCGGATCGAGGAGCCCGTAGTCGACCACTTCGGCCTTGAAGTTGGCGTGCGGGTCGTCCGGTGGCCAGCACCGCTCCCACCGGCGCAGCCGAACCGTCGGCGTACCGGTCGCGTCGTGGGCCAGGTCATTCATGTAGCCGTCCATGTCGCCGTCCATACCGCCACCCTAGGGCGGCACCGAGCTTGTCCGACCGGGCAGGGATGAACACCGAAGTGAGGAAAGGAGAACCAGTGAACGAGAACCTTCGTGAGGAGCGACTCGCCCTCGTTCCGACCGACTCGGGCGCCGCGACCAGCGGCACCGCTACGGCCGACGACGAGGCGATCCGTCAGCAGCTGCGCAGCCTCGGCTACCGCATCTGACCGAACCGCCCCGGCCCGCCCGCCTGTGCGGGCGGGTGGGCCGGGTGTCCCCGCGAAGGAGGCCGGAGACGGTATGGCTGAGACGACCAACCCGTTCGACGACGACGCGGCGTTCCGGGTGCTGCGCAACGACGAGGACCAGCACTCGCTGTGGCCGGAGTTCGCTCCGGTGCCCGCCGGGTGGCGCGTGGTGCACGGTCCGGACGGCCGCGCGGCGTGCCTGGCGTACGTCGAGGAGAACTGGACCGATCTGCGTCCGGCCTCCCTGCGCCGCGCCATGGACGACCCGTCCGGGTGAGCCACCGGGGTGAATCGGCCGCGGGAACCCGGCGGCCTGACGGCATAGGGGCAGAAAAGTGAGTCGGTCCGCACTTCCGTTACCTCGATCTCGACCACGTTCACGGGAGAAGCGCGGGCGCGCGCTGATCGTGCAACAGGGCGCCTGGGACATGCCCAAGGAATCGATGCCGCTCGCCGCCGGCTATCTGACAGCCGCGGCACGGGCCGATCCCGTGGTGGGCCCCGAGTTCGACGTGGGCATACAGAACTTCCGCGGTGGAGAATCGCTCGGCTCGATGGCGCGCACGATCTTCTCCGGGGTGGTGCCGGACGTGCTGGCGTTCTCGGTCCTCGGCTGGAACGTCGACCAGTTCGGCGCGCTCGCCGAGACCTACAGGTCGGTGCGCCCGGACGGCTGGGTCGTCTTCGGCGGAACGCACGTCGCCCACCAGGCGGAACGCGTCTTCCGACGCTTCCCCGAGGTCGACGTCGTCGCCAACGGCGAAGGCGAGTTCACCTTCCGCGACCTGCTGCTCGCCGTCCTTGAGGAGAAGTCGCCGCACGACCTCTCGCAGGTGCCGGGAATCTCCTACCGCGACGAGGAAGGCACGATCCACACCACTGCCGAGGCACCGCGCATCGACGACCTGGACATCATTCCGTCGCCCTTTCTCACCGGGGCCATCCCGCTGCTCGACCACACGGGCCGGTTCCGCTACGACGTCGCGCTGATGGAGACCAACCGCGGCTGCCCGTACAAGTGCTCCTTCTGTTACTGGGGTGGCGCGGTCGGCCAGCGGATGCGTGACTTCTCCCGCGAGCGGCTGCGCGCGGAACTCGACATCTTCGGCTATCACCAGGTGCCCACGGTGGTGTTGTGCGACTCGAACTTCGGTATGCGGAAGCCGGACGCGGAGTTCGTCGAGGACCTCGTCAGGACGCGCGAGAAGTACGGGTTCCCGCGGTCGTTGGAGACGTCGTGGGCGAAGAACAAGTCCAGGACGTTCCGCAACATCATCCGCCGCATGAAGGCCGAGGGGTTCCAGAGCTCGTTCACCGTGGCGCTGCAGACACTGGACGACACGGCGTTGCGTGACATGGGCAGAAGCAACATGCGGCTCAACGAGTGGAAGGAGCTGGCGACCTGGCTCGCGGCAGAGGGGCTCGACGCCTACGCCGAGCTGATCTGGGGCGCGCCGGGTGAGACGGTCGACTCCTTCCTGACGGGCTACGACCGGCTCTCCGAACACGTTTCCCGCATCGCCGTCTACCCTCTGTTGCTGCTGCCCAACACGGACTACGCGGAGAACCGCGAGGAGCACGGCTTCGTCACCGTGCGCGGCGACAACGACGACTTCGAGTACGTTCTCGCCAACCGCACCGTCACGGTCGCGGAGAACACGACGATGCAGCGGTTCATGTTCTGGGCCCGGACGATGAGCGAGAACATGTACTTCCGGCACATCTGGGTGCCGCTGCGGGAGCTGGCCGGGCTCACCCAGAGTGCCGTCCTGCTGATCCTGTCGGACTGGTTCCAGGACTCGGCCGATCCCGCCGTCGCCGATCTGCTCGGCCACGGCCGCCAGTTCACCGACTCCGGCCTGGTCGTCGGGTCGCTGCACAAGCTCTACGCCGACCCTCGGTTCGCGCCGGTCTTCCGGCGATGGTGGGACGAGGCGATCCTGCCGAAGGTGCCCGAGCGGCACAGACCGCTGCTGAACGAGATCTTCCGCTACGACAACGCGACCCGCCCGATCTACCGCGGAGCGGGTGCCGAGGACGCCGAGGTGCGCAGCATCGACGGTCTGCCGCACTACGTCCGCGGCGGCCTGCGGTTCCAGTACGCGATGCCACATGTTCTCGACGCCATCCGCACGGGCCGGCCGTTCGACGACGAACCCTCTCCGGTCGAACTGACACTCGCCCATCGCGTCGGGTTCGACGACTACCTGGACAACCACGAACTCGCGACCTACTACGCCGGCCGTTGCCTCGGGATCCGGTAGCCGCCAGCACCCCGGCCCCGGACCTCAGGCGTTCGTCGACGCCGCGTGGGGAGCGTGGCTGAGCGGGCTGACGAGTCCGGCGAGCGCACGCTCCAGTCCGTGCAGGTGGGCCAGGGCGGGGTCGGCGGCGGCGGGAAGCTCGGGCAGGTGGAAGCCGCCGGAGCCGCCGGGAGTGGTGAGCGCCTCGACGGCCGCCTCGACGCGGGAACAGGCGGCCGACAGCCGTGCGTCGTGCGAGGCGTCCGGGTCGGCGGCGATCGAGGCCAGGCCCCGGACCTCGGTCACGCAGTCGTCCAGCAGCGCCAGCACCTGCCGGGCGCGTGCCTTGCGGGCCGGCAGCGGGCTCAGGGGGTGCACCAGCGGCGCGAGGGAGAGCCGGACCCGGCCGAGCAGCACCTCCAGTTCGGCGACGCGGGGGGCGGGGTCGGCGAGCGTCGAGCCGGCGAGCCGGTCGGCCGCCTCGGCCGTGCAGGCGTGCACGCACCGCAGGGCCTTCTGGATCCACGCGTCGGTGATGGCGTGGGTGGTGACGGGAAGGACCAGCAGCACGGCGAGCACCGCACCGAGGGAGCCGACGGCGGTCTCCGCGACGCGCAGCCAGAGCAGGGCGGCGTCCAGGACGCCCAGCACCCCGTAGAGCATGCCGGCCATCACCGTCACGAAGAACATCATCCAGCTGTACGAGACCGCCGCCGTGTAGAAGATGCCGAAGACGCTGACCGCGACGACGGCGGCGGTCGGTGCTCCCGCGCCGTCGAGCGGGATGGCCACGGCGAAGCCCGCGACGATGCCGATCACAGTGCCCAGGACCCGCCGGAATCCCCGTACGAGCGTTTCGCCGCGCGAGGTGGTGTTCACGAAGACCCACCAGGTGGCGCCCACGGCCCAGTACCACCGCTGGTCGGACAGGAGCTGCCCCAGGCCCAGCGCGAAGGCTCCGCCCAGGGTGGCCTGGACGGCCTGCCGGGTGGTGATGCGCAGCGGACCCCGGCCCTCCGGGGGAGCGGGCGCGGCCACGACGGGCAGCCGCCGCTCGTAGCACCACAGGCCGAAGCGCACGAGTGACGAGGCGCCCAGGGACAGCAGCACGGCGATGTACAGCTCGGGCAGCTGGCCGGGCACGGTGTGCAGGAACTGGGCGGCGAAGAACATCATGAACGCGAAGACGCCCAGCGCGTGCCCGCGCGGCCCCCAGCGCCGGGCGTACACGCCCGCCCCCATCACGGCGAGGAAGATCAGGTCGCGGGCGGCCGGCTGGTCGTGCAACACGGCGGCGACGGCGAGGACCGGCAGGCCGACGGCGGGGAGCAGAGCGGTGGTGACCGCCTGGCCGCGCACCGTCGGGTCGGTCACGGTGAACAGGGCGAGCAGGGCCGCGAGGCCGCCCGTGATGGACGCCACCAGCGAATGCCCGGCAAGGCCGCACAGCGCGACCGCGAGGCTGATGCCGAGCACGCCACGGCCGGCGAAGCGCAGCCGCACCCGCCCCGGGTCCGGCGCCACGAACACCCTCTTCAGCACACTTCCACCCCTTCCGCGTCGCCGCAGAACTCGCATGAAAAAGGCGCCGCGGAAGTCCGCAGCGCCATCGATGGATCCATTGCAGCATCTATCGGGCTCTTGGATCAAACCGGGAGGAGAAGCATGTACCAATGGCCCAGCACATCCCCGGAAGCTTCGGCCACCGGCGTGCCAACGGACCACCCGGGACGGTCGCCACTCCGCGCAGGGCGGACGCAGGCGCCGGAGGGCCGGGCTCCGGTTCGGCGTCGAGGGGGATGAGTACGCGTACTCATCCCCCCGACCGCGCGGGCGGCGCACGATGCCGACATGGACATGGACATGCGCGCGGACGGGATCCGGGAGGGGCGCGAGCCGCGGAGCGCGGGGGCGAACCTCCTGGTGTTCCTGGCCCTCCTGCCGCTCGACGCGCTCGTCGGCGGCTACGCCTGGCTCGTGGTCGGCATCGGCGGCTGGGCCGCCGCGCACAACGGTGCGGAAGCCGCCGTTCCGGTGATGGAGCTGGTGGGGAGCGGCGGCGTGCTGGCGGCTGTGGGGCTGGCGCTGTGCTGGGGACGGTACCGGGGCGCCGCCGTGGCCCAGTTCGTCCTGACGGGCGCACTGATGGCCTGGCTGTTGTCGCCCTACGGCTGACGCGCTGGCGTACCGCCCCGGCGGCGCGGGACCCTCGCCCTGGGTACAGTCGGGGCCGCACCGGACGGCTCGGAAGGGGACCAGCGGATCATGGCGGTGGACGCACTCGACACCCGGATCCTGCGCCTGCTGATCGAGCAGCCGCGCACCAGCGTCCGGGAGTACGCACGCATCCTCGGCGTGGCCCGCGGCACCCTGCAGGCCCGGCTCGACCGGCTGGAACGCGACGGGGTGATCACCGGCACCGGGCCGACCCTGTCCCCCGCCGCACTCGGCCATCCCGTGCTCGCCTTCGTGCACCTGGAGGTCACACAGGGGCATCTGGTCGAGGTGGGCGACGCCCTGGCCGCCGTGCCCGAGATCATCGAGGCCTTCTCGACGACGGGCGGGGGCGATCTGCTGACCCGTGTCGTCGCCCGGGACGCCGGGCATCTGGAGGACGTGATCCAACGGCTGATCCAGCTCCCGGGAGTCGTCAGGACGCGGACCGATGTGGCGCTGCGCGAGCGGGTGGCGCACCGGGTACTGCCCCTGGTGGAGTCCGTGGGACGCGCGGCGGGCGACCGGGACCGGCCGGGGTCCGCACCCGGTCGGGGGTGACCGGGTCCGCCCCTGCGGGCTGCGGCATGCTGGGGCCATGACTTCCCGCCCCGTGACCGCACCCGGCCCCCACGTGATCTTCGATCTCGACGGGACGCTGGTGGACAGCGAGCCGAACTACTACGAGGCGGGGCGTCGGCTGCTCGCCCGGTACGGGGTGCGGGACTTCGACTGGGAGGCCCACACCCGGTTCATCGGCATCGGCACCCGGGAGACGCTGACCGTCCTGCGCGCGGAGTACGGGATCGACGCCCCGGTCGAGGAGCTGCTCGCCGGGAAGAACGCCCTGTATCTGGAGCTCGCCGGGACGTCTACGGAGGTCTTCCCGCAGATGCGGGTCTTCGTGGAGCGCCTGCACGCGGCCGGGGTGCCGATGGCGGTGGCGTCGGGTTCGTCCCGGGCCGCGATCGAGGCGGTGCTCGCGGTGACCGGGCTCGACGCGTACATCCCGCTGTACGTCTCCGCCGAGGAGGTCGCGCACGGCAAGCCGGAGCCGGACGTGTTCCTGGAGACGGCCCGGCGGATGGGGGCGGAGCCGGCGGACTGCGTGGTGCTGGAGGACGCCCCGCCCGGAGCGGCGGCCGCGCACGCGGCGGGCATGCGGTGCTTCGCCGTCCCCTATGTGCCGGGGACGGCGTCCGACCCGGCGTTCGGGACCGCCGAACTGCTTTTCAGGGACGGGCAGTCCGTGTTCACGGCCGATTCCGCGTACCGTCGGCTGCTCGGCTGACCCGGGTCCGGCGGGCGCTCGCGGCGCCGAGGCGGGCGAGGGGGGTGTACCGGGGCGTCAGCAGGGCCCGGTGAAAGGGCCGTCGGGGCACCGGGGCTCCGCCGGACCGATATCCTGATCATGTCGTTCGCCGCTCCGCCCAGGACTCCGCCGGAGACCGGGAACCACGGGGGCCGGCAGCCGGAGCGGGCCACAATGCGAGATAGGTGTACAGGTGCTGGTAGCTGGTCGGTACCGATTGGTATCCCCCATCGGTCGTGGCGGCATGGGCGAGGTGTGGCGTGCCACGGACGAGGTGCTGGGACGCGCCGTTGCCGTGAAGCTGCTGCTGGGGGACCAGGCGGATGCCTCGTCGACCGCCCGCTTCCGGCTGGAGGCGCAGACCGCCGCCCGGTTGAGCCACCCGCACCTGGTGGCCGTGTTCGACTTCGGGGCCTGGGAGGACCGGTTCTTCCTGGTGATGGAGCTGGTCGAGGGGCAGAGCCTCGGAGACCTGCTGGCCGCCCAGGAGCGGGTCCATCCCGAACAGGTCGCCCTGATCGCCGGCCAGGCGGCCGCCGGGCTGGCCGCCGCGCACCGCCAGGGCATCGTCCACCGCGACATCAAGCCGGGCAACCTGATGCTGGACGCGGACGGTTCGGTGAAGATCGGCGACTTCGGGATCGCCCAGTTCGTCGACGATCCCTCGACCGCGCTGACGACAGCCGGCCACATCGTCGGCACGAGCCTCTACCTGGCCCCCGAGCGCGCGCTGGGACGCACCGCCGACTCCGCGTCCGACATGTACTCCCTGGGCTGCGTCGTCTATCAACTGCTGCTCGGGCAGCCGCCGTTCCGCTCCGACACGGCGACCGCGACGCTGTACCAGCATGTCGACACCCCGCCGGTCCCGCTGCGGCAGCGGGGCGTGGAGATCTCCGCCGCCTTCGACTCGTATCTCCTCGGGCTGCTGGCCAAGCAGCCGGAGGAGCGGCCCACGGCGCAGCAGGTCTCCGACTGGTTCCGCACCGACGCCTGGCGCGGCCGGCCGGAGCCCCTCCCCCAGCAGACGCCCACGTCCCACCGGGCGTCCGCCCCCATGACCCCGAAGCCCTCCCCCGTCGCGCCGCCGGCGCCGGTCGGCCCGACGACGTACCGGCTCCCGGGGCCCACGGGGCGAAGACGGCAGGCGCCGGCCCGATCGGCTCCGGCCCGCCGTCGCAGTACCCGTGAGGCGATACGACGGCGGCCCAGGGTGGCCAGCCTCATCGCGGGCACGGCGACGTTCCTGGCCGCCGTGTATCTCGGAATGATCCTGTTCTCCCCGGACTCCAGCTCCGCCGGAACGCCGGATCAGAGTCCGTCCTCGGGCCCCTCGCAGGGCGTCGGCGACGGCGGCGAGCAGCAGCAGCAGGAACAACAAGACCAGCAGGACCAGCAGGACGGCGGCCGACAGGGCGAGGACGACGAGCAGGACGACTGAGTCCCGCCCGCTCCCCCTCGCCCGCCGGGGTCCCGCCCGCTCCGGGCCCGCCCCGCCGTCACCAGCGGTCGTGGACCTCCGCGCGGATCGACCGGTCGTACAGGTCCCGCACCGCGTCCAGCGTGGACTGCGGCAGCGGTGGCAGGGCGGCCGCCGCCGCGTTGGCGCGGGCCTGTTCCACCGAGCGCGCGCCGGGGATCACGCTGGTCACGCCCGGCTGCTGGATGATCCAGCGGAGCGCGGTCTGCGCGGGGGTGGCGCCCTCGGGGGCCAGCTCGGCGAACTCGGCGGCCGCGGCGACACCGGTCGCGTAGTCGATGCCGGAGAACGTCTCGCCCCGGTCGAACGCTTCGCCGTGCCGGTTGTACGTACGGTGGTCCTCGGGGCCGAAGACCGTGTCCTTGGTGTACTTGCCGGAGAGCAGGCCCGAGGCGAGCGGAACCCGGGCGATGATGCCGACGCCCGCGGCTGCCGCCGCCGGGAGGACTTCGTCCAGCGGCTTGAGGCGGAACGGGTTGAGGATGATCTGCACGCTGGCGACGCCGGGGCGCGCGATGGCGGTCAGCGCCTCGGCGCAGGTCTCGACGCTCACCGCGTAGGCGCCGATCCGCTGCTCGGCGACCAGGGTGTCCAGGGCGTCGTAGACGGCGTCGGAGGAGTAGACGCCGCTGGGCGGGCAGTGCAGTTGTACGAGGTCGAGCGTGTCCGTCCCGAGGTTCGCGCGGGAACGGTCGTTCCAGGTACGGAAGTTGTCCAGGACGTAGTTCTCCTCGACCTGGTCCGCGCGGCGGCCCATCTTGGTGGCGACGAGAACGCCGGCGTCGGGGCGGCTCTTGAGGTAGCGCCCGATGAGCTGTTCGCTGCGGCCGTCCCCGTACACGTCCGCGGTGTCGAAGAAGGTGACGCCGGATTCGACGGCCGCGTCGAGAACCCCGAACGCGTCGTCCTCCGCGACCTCACCCCAGTCGCCCCCGAGCTGCCAGGTGCCCTGTCCGACGACCGAGACGTCACGGCCGGTCCTGCCGAGTGTGCGCTGTTCCATGAGGATCATGCTATTCCGCTTCTCGGGTCGGGGGTGGACGGCGGCAGGAGCACCTCTGCCGCCGTCCACGTTTCGGGGCCGCCCCGGTGCGGGCGGGTGGTCAGTCGCCGGTCGTCACGCGGACGTAGTCGATGACCATCTGCTGCGGGAACTGTGTGCTGCCGTCGGGGTCGCCGGGCCAGTAGCCGCCGACCGCGAGGTTCAGGATGAGGAAGAAGGACTTGTTGAACACCCACTGGTTGCCGCCCAGATCGGCCGGGGTGCGCCGCTGGAAGACCTGGCCGTCGACGGACCAGGTGATGGAGTCGGGCGCCCAGTCGACGGCGAAGGTGTGGAAGTCGTCGGCGAACGCCTGCCCGTTCGGCAGCGTGTACGCGGCTCCGATGCCACCGGAGCCGGAGTATCCGGGCCCGTGCAGGGTGCCGTGGACGGTGCCGGGTTCGAAGCCGACGTTCTCCATCACGTCGATCTCTCCGCTGTTCGGCCAGCCGACGTTGCCGATGTCGTCGCCGAGCATCCAGAACGCGGGCCAGATGCCCTGGCCGCGCGGGATCTTGATGCGCGCCTCGACGTGGCCGTAGGCGGCGGAGAACTTGCCGGAGGTGTTGAGCCGGGACGAGGTGTACTCGCAGGTCCCGTACCAGCACGGGTAGTTGCCCGGGTTCTCCTTCCGGGCGGTGATCACCAGGTTGCCCTGGCCGTCGAGCGCGGCGTTGTCGTTGCCCGGGGTGTAGTACTGCCGCTCGTGGTTGTTGACGTTGTCGCCGGTCTCGATCTGCCACTTGCCGCCGTCCACGGCGGCGCCGGCGGGTCCGTCGAACTGGTCCTCGAAGGCGACGGCCCGCGCCCCGGGCCCGGGGGCCGGGGCGCCGGCGGCGGGCGCGGCGGACGCTCCGCCGGGGAGTGCGGTCAGGATGGCGGAACAGCAGAGCAGCGAGGCCGCGTAGAGGGCGACGCGGCGGCGCCGGGAGACGCTGCGCGCCGTGGAGTGCGTGGGGTGCACGGTCATCACATCACTTCGCGTGGGGGGCATGTGCATGACAGGTCGACGCCGAGAGGTGAACGGTTGGGGCGATCACCTCGGGCGCATATTTCAATACTTGATTTAAGGGAGTGCCGCAGGAGCCGTCAATAACCTGGTCCAGACCGGAGGGGGAACGGCATGCCCCCGAGGCATATGCGTCTGAAGACAGCAGGCTCATCGTGCGATTCGTCCCGGGCAGCCGCAGAGTGGAGACACGGACCGGCGAGACGGGCCGGAGCCACGAAGGGAGCACGACGTGGAGAACGACGGCACACCGCGGCCCCACTTCGTCGTGCAGATCCATGACGCGCGGCGCCTGCACTTCGATTTCCGGCTGGAGGTGGACGGCGTACTGAAGTCCTGGGCGGTGCCGCGCGGGCCGTCGGAGAACCCCAGCGACCGACGGCTCGCCGTGCCGACGGAGGATCACGCCCTGGAGTACCGCGAGTTCGAAGGAGTCATCCCCCGAGGGGAGTCCGGCAGCGGCACGGTCATCGTCTGGGACCAGGGCACCTACCGGCCGCTCGGGCACGACGGACAGGGGGACTCCGTCCCCTTCTCCGAGTCCCTGGCGCTCGGCCATGCGACGTTCTGGCTGTACGGGTCGAAGCTGCACGGCGAGTTCGCGCTGACCCGCATCCGGAAGGGCGACGAGCCGGACAGCGGCGGCCACGAGGCGTGGCTGCTGATCAAGGCCAACGACCGCCTCGCCGTACGCGACAGGCCCGGCTCCCCCGACCCGTACCACGCCCGGTCCGCCCGTACGGGACGGACCCTGCACCAGGTCGCCGCGGCGGCGTCCCGGGGGCCCGGGGACTGACCGCACGCCCCCGGGCGGCGTTCCCGCGCCCCGTCAGACCCCCGCGCCGGAGATCTCGGCGAGCACGTCCGTGTAGAGCGGCCGCCGGTCGGGCCGGGCGTGGGCCGCGGTCCGGCGCAGGACCGGGACCGCCGCGCCGCCGAAGCCGACGAGCGCGTCCCGGGCGGCTTTCCGGACCACCGGCTTCGCGTGGTCGAGGAGCCGGACGAGATCGGGCAGCGCGGGCTCCCAGCCGGCGCGGCCGAGCGTCCGCGCCGCCATGCGCACCACGTCCGGCGAGGGATCGGACAGCAGGAGCGCGGTGAGCCGGGCATGGGTGTCCCGGTCGAACAGGGCGCGCGAGGTGCGGTGTGCGTGCAGACGCACCCCGGCACGCGGATGGCACAGCAACTCCTCGACCAGAGTGTGCAGTTCCGGGTCCGGAGCGGCTCCGCGCTCCTCGACGAGGCGGGTGAGGGCCTGGCGGGTCTGCTCGGGCGTCCCCGTGCGGGCGAGGTCGAGCAGTTCCGCCGTCGACGGACGGTCCGCGGGGGCCGCCGGGTTCCGGAACGGGGTGCGCAGGGCGTCGAGCGCGGCGGCGTCCTCGTGTTCGGCCCCGGGCGTGCGCAAGGGGCCGTCGACGAGGACGAGCGCGTCGGCCCGGGCGTCGCGGCCTTCGGTACGCAGCTGACGCTCGGCCCTGGTCAGCGCGGGGGTCCGGAGCAGTTCCACGCCGGTCAGCAGGTCGAGCAGCCCGAGGTCGCCCGCCTCGACGCGTGGCGCGAGCAGGTGGGCCAGGGCGTCGGCGGGAACGTGGTGCAGCGTGGTGCGGGCCGCC
Organism: Streptomyces anulatus; assembly: GCF_014650675.1. Lineage (GTDB taxonomy): Bacteria > Actinomycetota > Actinomycetes > Streptomycetales > Streptomycetaceae > Streptomyces > Streptomyces anulatus. Next base: position 60,836 of record NZ_BMVK01000007.1, read on the forward strand.
TCGTGCACAGCGGGCGAGCCGTGTTCCCACCACCCGACGATCAGCGGGACGAGCGGGAGCAGGTCGTCCTCGGGCAGCCGTGCCGCCCAGCGCAGCGCCCGCTCGGGCAGCACCCCGCGGGCGGTCAGTTCCACGACGGCGGGGTGCCGGCCGCCGCCCTCGCCGGGGCGGCCGGTGGCGTGGTTCTCCGGGTGGGCGAGGAGATCCAGGGTCGCGGTGGCGGGGAGCACGTCGACCCGGCCGCGCAGATACGCCCGCAGCACGGCGCGCGCCACCCCCGGCTCGGGCCAGTCGAGCAGGGCCCGCGCGGCGGCGGTCCGGCGGTCCGCCCTCTTCGCGTCCAGCATGTCCAGCAGCCGGGACCGCTGGGCGGCCGACCGGGGCTGGTCGAGATCGTCCGCCCGCACCGGGCGCGACGAGCGGTCGGGGGCCGTGCCCGCCGCCCTGGTCTCGGCGATGGTCCACTCGGGCGCGTCGAGCGGCTGGAGCGCGGTCATCCAGTCGACGAGTCGCCCGCGCACGCCGGGCGCGGCCCCCGGGTAGGCCTCGACGAGCGCGGAGAGCAGTTCCCGTGACGTCGGCGCGGTGGGGGTACGCCCGGCACCGTCCGTCCCGGGGGCACGCCGGGGTCCGGCACCGGCGGCGACATCGCGTCCCCGGAACTCCGCCAGCGCTTCGGCCGTCCGTACCGACTCGGTCAACTCCGCGCGCCAGGCGGCCGGTTCATCGACGACCGCTTGCTCCGCCGGTACGCCGAACGCCTCCCGGAGCACGGTGGGCGCGGCGCTCCAGGGGTCGGCGCCGAGGTGGGCGGCGGCCAGGGCCCGGTCGAGATCGGCGCGGACGAGCACCGCGCCCAGCCGTCGGAGCAGCGTGAGGGCGGAGGCTGCGGTCCCGGTCCGGGGCAGGTCGTCCGGGCCGGTGGGCGGCAGGGCGCGGAGTCCCTCGACGACGGTGAAACGCTGGACGACGGACAGGTGCGGTGCGACGGCGTGCAGGACGTCGGTCAGCTCCCCGGCCCACCCGGCCGCCGCTCCCCCGGCTGTGGCCCCGGGAGACCCGTCCGCCGCTCCCCCGCCCGCGGCGGCGTCGAACGCGTCGGTGACTGTACCGGCGTGCCGGGCGAGCACCGTCACCTCCTCGGCGGACCACGGCCCCGGGCACAGGTGCAGGGCGCACCGCAGGAGACGGTCGCGGAGTCCGGCCCCGGCGGTGCTGCCCGCCAGGCCGAGCCAGGGATCCAACAGGGCGCGCGCCGCGGGGCGTTCGTGGGCGCCGACGGTGTCCGGGGGCGCGGGCCGCCGGGCGATGCGCAGGGCGAGCACCGGGTCCCAGCCGGATCGCAGCAGGGCCGCCACCTCGGGGTCGGCGCCGTCCGGCGGCCCGTCCGGGTCGGCGGGCGGCGTCGGCACACCGTGCCGGGCCAGTGGTTCCGCCAGGTCCTCCACCGAACCGGCGGAGAGCCGCACGCCGCCGTCGGCGACGAGTGCCAGCAGGGCGGGGACGGCCGGCGACGCCCCCACGTCGAGGGCGAGCACGGCGCGGGCGGTCACCTCGTGGTCGAGGGCGCTCAGCAGGAGCCGGCGGGCACGCTCGTCCCGGGCCGCTTCGGCGGCGGCGAGGAGGGTCGCGGCGTAGGAGGGGCCCACGACGGCCCGCAGCGCCTGTTCCAGCGCGGACCGCAGTCCCGGGTTGTCGTCGCGGCCGAGCGCCCGCAGGAGATGCGGGACGGCGGCCGGCGAGCCCGCGTGGAGCAGGGTGGCCGCCGCCGTCTTCCTGATGTTCATGTTCGGGTGGTGGAGGCGGGCGGCGACCGCCTCGCCCGCCCAGCGGGCCCGTGCCGCGCCCAGGGCCAGCAGGGCCGCGCGTACGGTCCGGATGTCCGGGTCGGAGGTCAGCGGGACGAGCGTCGCGGACAGGGCCCGTGCGTCCTCGCCCGAGGCGTCGTGGGCCAGCAGGGCGATGACGTGCTTGCGCACGTGCGGGTCGCGGTCGCGGAGCAGGCGGTGCACCCGGGCCCGGGTGGACGGGGTCGCCGGGACCTGGAGCAACGCCTTGAGCAGCACCGCCCGTTCGCCGCCGGTGAGCCCGGGCCGCTCCAGCAGGCCGAGCAGCATCGCGGTGAGGAACGCGTGGCCCGCGCCGGTGTCGTCCGGTGCGTCGAGCAGGCAGACGGGCCTGATCCGCCGCCGCCTCCGCAGCCGGCTCCCGTGGGCGCGCACCGCCTCCACCACCTCGGGCGGCAGCTCCGGTTCGCCGCCCGCCCGGGCCGGGCCCGCGGGTGCGCCGCCGGGGCCGGGGGCGCCCGCACCCGGCCGGGGCGGGCCTTCGGCGGGGTCGCGCGGCGCGGCGAGGTCACGCACGATGCGCAGGAGCAGGTCGGCCAGGGGGACGCCCCCCGGGGGCGGGTTTCCCGTGCCGGCGTACGCCGCGATCCGGCAGAACGCCGCCACGGGGGCGTCCACGTCCACACGGGCCCGCAGAACGGCCAGTTCCCGCTCGTCGGGGGCTCCGAGGTCGGCCTCGATGTCGTACGGGAGGGTCTGGGGGTCGAGCCGGGCGAGCAGGGCCTGCCGCTGCCCGGGTTCTCGGGTGAGGTGCCACAGGAGTGCCAGGGCCCGGTCGCGTACGGGGCGCAGTTCGGGTGCGACCGGGAGCCGTGGTGGGCCGTCCGGGGCGGTGGGCGGTCCGTCCTCGGCCCCGGACAGGGCCGTGGGCGGTCCGTCCGCCGGGCCGCCGAGGCCGAACGCCCGGGCCAGCGCCGATCGCGTACGGTCCCCGCCGATGGCCTCCAGGGCGTCCAGGGCGGCGGACGGGGCCGTGGGCAGGAGGGCCAGCACCGCCTCCTCGGCGGCCGGGGGCCGCAGGACGCGGATCGCGGCGAGGAACGGGCGCGGGGCCCGGGCGGCCGGGAGGAGCCGGGCGACGGCCTCGCCGATGGGGATGTCGGCGGCCCCCTGCCGCGACAGGGCGATGAGCAGCTCCAGACGGCGCGGCCAGTCCGGGGCGGTGGGCGGGGCGTCGGTGAGGGCGTCGAACAGCGGGCGACGGCAGGTGTAGAGGACCGTCGCGACGTCCTCCGCCGGAAGCGTGTGGTCGGCCAGGGCCAGGGCGAGGAGCGGGCCGACGTCCGGGTCCGCCGGGAAGTGCCCGCGCCGGTGCAGTCCGCGCAGACAGGTCAGCACGGGTCCGGCCAGCAGGAGGGGGTCCGTGGCGGCCAGGGCCACCAGGCGGCCGACCTCGGTGCGTTCCGCCCGGTCGCCCAGGAGTTCCACGGCCTGCCCGCGCAGGGCCGGAGTCCCGGCCGGGTCCTCCGCCGTGCTCCACAGCACCGTGGGGTGACCGTGCCGGGCCGCGGCGACGAGAGCGGCGGCCGCGAGCGCGGCCGACGCCCCGTCACGGTCGGTGTACCGGCCGTCGGGGGCCCTCGCCTGCCGGGTCAGCGCCGGCGCGTCCACGGGCGTCACCGTCGCCCAGGGCTCCGCGAGTTCGCGCAGCGCACCGGTCACGACGTCGCGGTCGGGCGCGTCGAGCAGCCGGACGAGCAGGCCGCGCACGAACGCCGGTGCGAGCAGTCCGGCGTGCAGCCCGTCGCGGGACAGGCGCAGCGCCTCGGTCCCGAGGACCGGGTCCCCGGTGTCGACGAGTTCGGCCACGAGCCGGTCCGCTCGGTGCGCTTCGGCGGCGGCGCTCTCGCGTACGGCCCGGTAGAGGAGTTCGCCCGCCGCCTCCGTACGGAGGACGGTCGGGTCCCCGAGGAGTTCCGTCCGCAGCCAGGCGATCCGTACCCGGGCGGGCAGCGCGGCCGCACGCCAGTCGGGCAGCCGGTGCCGCGCTCTCCGCGCCCCGAGCCGGGCGTGGAGGCCCGCGAGCAGGAGCGACTCCTCGGGCGACGCCCCGGGGGAATCGGGCAGCAGCCGGGACACCAGGGCGAGATGCCCGGCCTCGGTCCCGGCCTCTCCCCCGCCCCCGGCGTCCGGAGTGCCCGCGCGTTCGGCGAGGAGGGTGAGACCGAGGTGCCGGATCCGGGGTGCGGGGTGCCGGACCATCCGGCCGAGCAGGTCCGACGGACAGGTATGGGCGTCGAGGCGCCGGGCGAGGAGAGCGGCGTCGGCACGGTCGAGGGCGTCGGTGATCGTCATGTCCGGCGGAGTGGTCACCGACGGAGCGTAGACGGCGGGTTCACTCGGTCGCCCGAGGTTTTCCGACGCCTGGTACCGCCCCGGCCCGTCCTGATCGATGATGTTGCCCTGGGCCGCCGCCCCGGCAGGAGCAACGGCCGTTGGGACGAAGGGGTTGTGATGCGGGAACTGCCACCGGACCCGGCGACGACGGACGTACGGGAGGTGTCCCGTACGGGAGAGGACGCCCAGGTGATCGTGGTGGGGGCGGGCCCGGCCGGCTCCTCGGCCGCGTATCACCTGGCGCGGGCCGGAGTGGACGTGATCCTGCTGGAGAAGGCCCGTTTCCCCCGGGAGAAGGTGTGCGGCGACGGCCTCACCCCGCGCGCGGTGCACCAGCTCATCCGGATGGGCGTCGACATCACCGCACCGGGCTGGACGCGTTCGCGCGGTATGCGCTGGGTGGCCGGGGAGCACCGCGTGCACATCGACTGGCCCGCACTGGGCCGCTATCCGGACTTCGGGCTGTCCCGCAGCCGGCACGACTTCGACGACATCCTGGCCCGGCACGCCGTCGCGGCGGGGGCCCGGCTGTACAGCGGCTGGAAGGCGGAGCGCCCGCTGACGGACCGGGCGGGCCGGGTCACCGGGGTCGCCGCGTCCTCGGACTCCCCGGACGTCCCGGAGCCGGTCGACTTCCGCGCGCCGGTCGTCATCGCCGCCGACGGGGCGTCCGCCCGCCTCGCCCTGGCGCTGGGAGTGGAGCGGGACCCCAAGCGGCAGATCGCGACGGCCGCGCGGCGCTACTACCGCAGCCCCGAACGCTCCCAGGAGGAGTACCTGGAGCTGTGGGCCGACCTCCGCTTCCCCGACGGAGGCCCGTATCTTCCCGGCTACGGCTGGATCTTCCCGATGGGCGACGGCCGGGTCAACGTCGGCCTCGGGGCGCTTCCCCACCGGCGGCACGGCAAGGCGGACCTGCGCGCCACCCTGGACCAGTGGCTGGCCAGGACCCCGGAGGACTGGGGGCTGCGCGAGGAGAACGCGGAGGGCCCGGTCCGCAGCGCCGCCCTGCCCCTCGGTTTCAACCGCCATCCGCTGTACGCGCGCGGGCTGCTGCTGGTCGGTGACTCCGGCGGGATGGTCAGCCCCTGGAACGGCGAGGGCATCGCCCAGGCGATGGAGGCGGGCGAGGTCGCCGCCGGGACCGCGGCCCTCGCCCTGGCCCACCCCCGGGGGCCCCGCCGCGAACAGGTGCTGCGCGGCTACCCGGTGGAGATGAACCGCCGCTGGGGCCGCTACTACCGCCTCGGCAACACCGCCGCCGACCTGATCTTCAGCCGCTCGGGCTTCCAGCCGGTGCTCAACCGGTACGTCATGGGATCGCCGTTCCTCCTCAACACACTGGCCCGGCTGCTCACGGATCTGACGGACAAGCCCTCGCGCGATGTGATCGACCACGTCCTCAACACGGCGTTCCGCCTCGTCCCGGCCCCGAGGCCGGTCCCGCGCGGCGGCAGGCCCCGGAAGCGCTGACAAGGGCCGGGGACAGATGCTCTACAGGCCTGTAGATTACGGTCTGCCGGCCGCTCGTCAGGGATCCGGACATCTCCGCGCCCATGCGCCCAGAAGAAAGCAGCAACCATGTTCGGGATCGGCGAACTCACCATCCTCCTCCTGGTGATCGTGGCGGTGCTGGCCGTGAAGAGGCTGCCCGACCTCATGCGGTCGGCCGGAAAGGCCGCGCGCATCCTCAAGAGCGAGAAGCAGGCGCTCAAGGACGAGGACAGCGGCCGGCCCCGGCCGTCCCCCCACGTCATCCGCGGGGAGACGACCGAGCGGGACGCCCCCTAGAGGGTGCGCTCGGGGGGCGTCGGCGGGTGCAGCAGCCGGGCGAGCAGGTCGTCCAGGCTGACCAGCCCGGTGAGCCCGCCCTCCGCGTCGCGTACGACGGCGATCGTGGCCCGCCGTTCGCGCAACTGTTCCACCGCGTGTGCGGCGGTCGCGTCCGGGGCCAGTTCCGGTACGGGACGGGCCAGGTCGCGGGCGAGGACGTCGCGGCCTCCGGCGCGGGCCACGAGGGCGTCCCGGGCGTGCACCGATCCGAGGATCTCCTCCCCGTCCCGTACCAGCAGGCGGGTGCGGTCGGCCTCGGCGGCGGTGGCCAGGATCCGGTCGAGTCCGGCGTCCGCCGGGACCGTCGCGATCCGCTCCACGGGGGTCCGGAGCACGGAGACCGGGGTTCCCGGTTCGGTCAGGGACCGGGTCATCAGTCCGGAGTCGCCCTTGCTGATCAGCCCGAGACGCTCGGACTCCTCGATCAGGTGGGTGAGCTGGTCGCGGTTGTGCACCGAGGCGAGTTCGTCGCGCGGGGTGACCCGGCACAGCCGCACCAGCGCGTTGCTGATCGCGTTCAGCAGGCGGATCAGCGGACGTACGGCGCCCACCACGGCCCGGAAGGCCGGGCTCAGCAGCATCGCGGAGCGCTCCGGGTGGGCGATGGCCCAGGATTTCGGGGCCATTTCGCCGATCACCATGTGCAGGAAGACGACGACGATCATCGCCAGCGCGAAGGCGATGCCGTAGCTGAGGGCCGCGGGCAGTCCGAGCCGCTCCAGCAGCGGGTCCAGCTCGTGGGAGATCGCGGGCTTGGACACGGAGCCCAGGCCCAGGGTGCAGATGGTGATGCCGAGCTGGGCTCCGGCGAGCATCAGCGACAGCTCGCGCATCCCGGCGAGCGCGGCCCTGGCTCCGCGCTGCCCCCGGGCGGCGGCCTGTTCCATGCGGTGCCGCTTGGAGGCGACCAGGGCGAATTCGGCGGCGACGAAGAATCCGCTGCCGATCAGGAGCAGGACCGTCACGAAGAGCGCCATGGGGAAGCTCATGCCTGCGGCTCCTGTTCGGTGGGTCCGTCACGTTCCGTGCGTTCGGCGGGATCGGCGGGCGTGGTGGGTGCGGCAGGATCGGTGGGTTCGATGCGGACGTACTCGGCGACGTGCCGGTCGAGGGTGCGCACCTCGATCCGGGCCTCGCCGGCGGTGAGCCGGTCGCCCACGGTGGGGAAGCGTCCGAGCCGGTCGATGATCAGCCCCGCCAGGGTGTCGTAGTCGTCGCTCTCCTGGGGCAGTTCGACGCCGGTGGCCTCCTCGATCTCGTCGAGGCGACGGCCCGCGTCCACGATCCAGCCGGAGCCGTCGGCGACCGCGAGTTCGACGACGGTGTCGGACTCGTCGGCGATGTCCCCGACGAGTTCCTCGGCGATGTCCTCGTACGTGACGATCCCCGCCAGGCCGCCGTGCTCGTCCAGGACGACGGCGAACTCGTCGTCGCGCTCGCGCATCTGCGCGACCGCCGCCGGGAGCCTGAGGAGCTCCGGGAGCAGGAGGGGGCGGCGGGCCAGGGAGCCCACGGTGGTGCGCCCGACGTCGGCGGCGGGCAGCCGCATCAGCTCCCGTACGCCGAGGACTCCGGCGGGGTCGTCCGGGTGGTCGCCGAGCACCGGGTAGTTGGAGTGTCCGTGCCGGGCGATCAGCTCGACCGCCTCGGTGGCGAGGGCGTCGCGGCGGATGAACGCCACGTCGGCGCGCGGGATCATCACCTCGCCCAGGTTCCGCTCGGAGAACTCCAGCGCGTGGTCGATGAGTTCGGCCGTGGCGGCCGGGAGTTCGCCCTGTTCGTGGGATTCGCCGATGAGGTGGCCCAGCTCCTCCAGGGTCGCGCCGTGGTGGAGCTCCTCGACGGGTTCGATGCCGATGCGGCGCAGCAGCCGGTTGGCGACGCCGTCGAAGACGTGGACCACGGGGCCGACGATCCGCAGGTAGACCAGGGTGGAGGAGGCGAGGGACTTCGCCATGCTCTCGGGCACGGCGAGGGCGAGGTTCTTGGGGGCGAGTTCGCCGAGGACCATCTGGATGACGGTCGCCACCACGAACGAGAGCACCACGGAGATGCCCGACACCAGGCCGTCGGAGAGGCCCGTGCCGCTCAGGGCGGGCCGCAGGAGGGCGGAGACGGACGGTTCCGCGAGGAAGCCGACGACGAGTCCCGTGACGGTGATGCCGAGCTGCGCGCCGGACAGCATGAAGGAGAGCCGTTCCAGCACCTTCACCGCGCGGGCGGCCCGCTTGTCCCCGGCGGCGGCCTCCCGGGCGAGGGTCAGCCGGTCGGCGGAGACGTAGGCGAACTCCTGGGCCACGAAGTAGCCGGTCCCGGCGGTGAGGACGAACACGGCCAGCAGGCCGAGCAGGGCGGAGGTCATCGGTCACCCGCCCCGCGCGGGAGGCGGCGGGCGGCCCTGCCCGGGGCCGCGGGTCGGTGACTGTGGGGGTCGGGCCCTGAGGGGCCCGGACTGGCGGACAACGCGTGGCTCCTGTCCGGCTGGGTTCTCCAGCCATGGAATCGAGTGGGACGCACTCCGGCGGGAGGTGAGCACCCGGGCATGATTCTGCATGCCGGGCGGGTGGAGAACCGCCGTCGACGGGGCCCGCGTTCCGCGGCTGATGAACTCTACAACCCTGTAGCGGCAGGCGTCGGGCGGATCTTCGCGGCTCCGGGCGGGGTGCTCGTCCGAGGGGCGCCCCGGCTCAGGCCCTACAGCGGCGTCGCCGCCTCCAGGACGAGGAACAGCGCGACGGCCGCGTTCAGGGCGGACAGCGCGGAGACGGTCGTCCCGGCCGCGGCGACGAGCGCGGCGACGCCGGCCGGGGTGAGGGCGGGGGGCCAGCCCCGGTCCGGCGGTACCGGGCCCAGGAGCGCCGCCACCCGCCTCGGCACCGGCCCCGCCGCGGCGAAGGCGGCGAAGGCGGCGCCGCCGGGCACCGGGCGGGAGACGAGCGCCGCCTTGCCGACCGCGCGTGCGGTCAGCCGCCGGTCGCCGGTGACCCGGGCCGCCTCCTCGTCCGCCCAGCGCTCCGTGCTGTAGACCAGGGCCCCGAGCAGCGGCCACAGCAGCGGGTTGACACAGCCGGCCAGCCGGGTCGCGAGCAGCAACCGGTGGTGGCGTCCCGCCAGATGGGCCCGTTCATGGGCGAACAGCGCCCGGTGCTCGGCCGGTTCGAGGGAGGCGAGCAACGCCGTGGAGACCATCACGCGCCCCGGGGAGCCGGGGAGCGCGTAGGCGTACGGGACGTCGTCGGGCAGCACGGCGAGGTCGCCGCCCGGCAGGCCCGCGAGCGCCCGGTGGGCCCGCGCCCGGAAGCGGTAGTGGCGGTGGACGGTGAATCCGCAGGCCGCCGTCACGACGACGAGCGCGAGGATGGACGCCTTGCCCGCGAACGCGTCGTGCGGCACGGCCTCGCGGACCTCGGCGTCGGACCAGCCGTCGGGCAGCGGGTTGCCGGGCAGCTGGGCCGTGCCCACCACCACCAGCAGCCCCAGGCACACCAGGGAGCAGGAGGCGAGGATCACGGCGACGGTGGTCAGCAGCCGGGCCGCCCTGCGGGGGTGCAGATGCTGTTCGGCCAGGCGCGCGATCGGCAGCGCGGTCAGGGGCAGGACGAGGGGCAGGTAGACGAAGACGCCCATCGTCAGCGCTCCGGCCGGTCCGAGGGCGCGTCGGTGCCGTCGGGACCGCTCTCGGCGAGCAGGGTCCGCAGCAGGTCCTCGTCGTGCGAGGAGAGGACGGAGACGAAGCTGGAGAGCACCGCGTCGCGGTCGCTCTGCTTGTCGAGGAGCCGGCGCATCCGCAGGGCGGCGAGCCCCGCCTCGTTCGCCACGGGCTCCCACAGGACGGGGCGCCCCCGCCCGGTGCGGGTGACCGCCTGCTTGGCGTGCAGACGCGTCAGGATCGTGATGACGGTGCTGTACGACAGGCCCGCGCCGAGCCGTTCCAGCACCCAGGCGGCGGTCACCGGCTCGCTCGCCCCGCCCAGCACCGACAGCACCTGGGCCTCCAGCTCGCCCTGGCCACGCCTGCGGACAGGCGATTCCCGCTCGCCACCGGCTCCTTCGGCGTCCACGGCCCGACCCCTCTCTCCGTCCGTCCGCCCGGTTTTCTCCGTTCGGCCGCCCGGCCGTGGCGCATTCGCCTGCCGGGTGTCGGGAAATCGTATCCAGCCGACGGAGGGCCCGGCCACCGGCCGGGGGCCGGGCCGCCCGCCTCCTGGCCGCGAAAATCTACAGTGCTGTAGATTTTCCTGTAGTCGCAGCGTGTCCGCGCCGTCACCCGTGGCGTGGCCGCCACCACGTGAACACCGTCACCGCACAAGGGAGAACATCATGGGCGTGAGCCTCGCCAAGGGCGGAAATGTCTCGCTGAGCAAGGAGGCCCCGGGGCTGACAGCGATCCTCGTCGGTCTCGGCTGGGACGTCCGCACGACCACCGGCACCGACTACGACCTCGACGCGAGCGCGCTGCTCTGCGACGAGGCGGGGAAGGTGCTGTCCAACGAGCACTTCATCTTCTACAACAACCTCAAGAGCCCCGACGGGTCGGTCGAGCACACCGGCGACAACCTCACCGGTGAGGGCGAGGGCGACGACGAGATCGTCAAGGTTGACCTCGCCTCGGTGCCCGCGACCGTCGCGAAGATCGTGTTCCCGGTCTCGATCCACGACGCGGAGAGCCGGGGGCAGAGCTTCGGCCAGGTGCGCAACGCGTACATCCGGGTGGTGAACCAGGCGGGCGGCGCGGAGATCGCGCGTTACGACCTGAGCGAGGACGCCTCCACCGAGACGGCGATGGTCTTCGGCGAGCTGTACCGGCACGGCGCCGAGTGGAAGTTCCGTGCGGTCGGGCAGGGTTACGCATCCGGCCTGAGCGGCATCGTCGCCGATTTCGGCGTCAGTCTCTGAGCCGCCGGGATCCTTGACGCGCACGCCCCTACCGAAGCCACCCCAGGCATCCAGTCACCGAAGGCGGAACGATGACGATCAACCTCACCAAGGGCCAGCAGGTCAGCCTCACCAAGTCCGGCGGCGGCGAGCTCGGCGTCGTACGGATGGGGCTGGGCTGGAAGTCCGCTCCCCGTAAGGGATTCCTGGCGCGGCTGACCGCCCGCGAGATCGACCTGGACGCCTCGGCGGTGCTCTTCGCGGGCCAGGCCCCGCAGGACGTGGTCTTCTTCCAGCACCTGACCAGTGACGACGGTTCGGTCCAGCACACCGGGGACAACCGGGTCGGCGGGGCGGGCCAGGGCGGTGACGACGAGTCCATCGTCGTCGACCTGCGGCGCGTTCCGGTCCATGTGGACCAGATCGTCTTCACGGTGAACTCCTTCACCGGCCAGACCTTCGAGGAGGTCGAGGCGGCCTTCTGCCGTCTGGTCGACGAGAGCAACGGCCAGGAGCTGGCCCGGTACACCCTGACCGGCGGCGGGCGGCACACCGCCCAGATCATGGCCAAGGTCCAGCGGTCCGGCTCGGGCTGGCAGATGACCGCGATCGGCGCGCCGGCGGACGGGCGGACCTTCCAGGACCTCATGCCCGCGGTCGCGCAGCACCTCTAGAGCACCCCTCCAGAACATTTCGGACGCCTCACCGGACAGCCGCGGAGGTGCGCACGCGGCACGTGCGCACCCCCGCGGTCCGGCGGGCGGAACACCCACCACACAGGTGTCGGCACACCTGTGTCGACCGAGGGACAGCATGGGCAGACCTTCCCGGCTCGGGGACGAGGACAGATCCGACTACGGACGCGCACTCGACGAGGTGATCGCCTCCCCGGAGATCCGACTCCTGCTCGAACGCTCCGGAGTCCCCGGCGGCCGGCTGCGCGTCCGAGGCCTGGCGGCCGTGGCACGCACGACGTCCGCCGCCGACGCCGAGTACCGGCGGTACGCGGCCCTGCGGCGGCGGGCCCGGGGCGGGCGACAGGACGCCGGGGTGTCGCCGCTCTCCGGACCGGGCGATCAGGAGCGGCCGGGGGCCGGAGTGCTGGCCGTCCTCGGGGTGCTGACACCGGTGCTCGCCGCGGTGGCCGCGGCGACGTTCCTGCTGCTGGGCTACGGCCTGCGGCTCGCCGAGGCCCTGCCCGCCCTGGCGGGCACCCTCGTCGGCGTCGGCTGGTTCAGTCTGACGGTCGCGGCGGTCACGGCCCTGGTCAGCGTCGTCGCCCTCTACCGCACGGCGGCGAAGCAGTCGGCGGACGGCACGGCGTCCGTGCCCGACCGGTACCCCGCCGTCGAGGACGCCCGTGAGGCGTGGCTCGCGGCGCTGCGCGACCGGGGGATCAGGCCGTTCCTCCTCCAGCAGCTCACCGAGGCGGCGCCCCCGCCGGGCCCGGGCGACGGTCGCGGTTCCCGCTTCAGCTCGCCGACGTTCGCGGGACCCGATTTCTCCGGTCCCGGTTTCGAGGGCTCCGGCCACCGGGGCTCCGGCAGGCCCGCCCCGGACGGCTCCGAACCGCGCCGCTGACGGGGACGGTGTCCGCGAGGCCGGCGCCGCTGCCGGCTGGGACCGAGCCGGTCAGATCGGTCAGGTCAGGGCGCGTACGGGCGCTTCGTCGGCGGAAAGGGCGTCGGGCAGGCCCGCCCGCCCCCGGGCGGCCCGGACCAGGGCGGCCATGACCCGGGTGTCGTCGCCCATCTCGGGGTGCCACTGCACGCCGAGCACCAGGCTTCCGTGCCCGGGGAGTTCCAGGGCCTCCACCGTCCCGTCGGGCGCGTGGGCGGAGGCCACCAGGCCGGAGCCGAGCCGGTCGACCGCCTGGTGGTGGTAGGCGGGCACCACGTCGGTCTCCGGGACGGCGTCCGCGTACGCGGTGCCGGGCACGGGGGTCACCGGGTGGCTGCCGAAGACGCCGGTGCCGCCGGTGTGGTCGTCCAGGTGCTGGTGCAGGGTGCCGCCGAGGGCGACGTTCAGCAGCTGCATGCCCCGGCAGATACCGAGGAGCGGGACCTCCCGTTCGATCGCCGCCCGGATCAACTCCAGCTCCCAGGCGTCGCGTTCACGGGCCGGGGGGCCGGTACGGGGATCGGCGACCGCCCCGTAGCGCGCCGGTTCGACGTCCGCTCCCCCGGCGATCACCAGCCCGTCCAGGGCGGCGACGGTGTCCCGGGCCGCGTCCCGCGCGTCGTCGGGCGGCAGCAGCACGGCGAGCCCGCCCGCCGCCCGGACGAGGCGCGGATAGGCGGCGGGCAGCAGCACCGCGGGCATCTCCCACACACCCCAGCGGGCCGGGTCCTGGTAGGTGCTGATGCCGATGACGGGCCGGGACATGGAACGGGCTCCTTCGGGTCGGGGTGATCACGTGGTCGCTGTCAGGGGGCGGGCGGGCTCAGTCGCGGGCGAGTTCGGCCTCGGCCGCCGCCAGTGCGGCGAACTCCTCCTCCGGGGCTCCCGCGACCAGCCGGTGACGGCTGTAGAGGGCGAAGTAGGCCAGCGCCACCGCGTACACGCCCAGCGCGATGAACGCCGCGTCGCGGTCCACCAGGAAGGTCGCCACCAGGGCCGAGCATGCCAGAACGAAGGCCACGGACGAGGTGAGCGCGCCGCCGGGGGTGCGGTAGGGGCGCGGCAGCTCCGGTTCGCGGCGGCGCAGCACCAGGTGGGAGAGGGCCATGAGGGCGTAGCTGATCGTGGCGCCGAAGACGGCGACGTTCAGCATCCGGCCGCCGTTGCCGCTCCAGGCGGCGAGCGCGAATCCGATGACTCCGGGGATCAGCAGGCCGAGGTAGGGGGACTTGCGGCGGTTGGTCAGTGAGAGGAAGCGCGGCAGGTAGCCGGCCCGGGAGAGGGCGAACAGCTGGCGGGATCCGGCGAAGATCAGGGAGAAGAAGGAGGCCACCAGTCCGGCGAGGCCCGCGTAGTTCACGAAGCGGCTCAGGGCGGTCGGCTCGCCGGTGCCCTGCAGGGCCACCACGAGCGGGTTCCCGGCCTCCTTGATGGCGTTGGCTCCCTGGGCGCCGGTGGCGGAGATGAAGGTGATGACGGCCAGGAAGACCAGCACGACGAGCGAGATGGCCAGCGCCTTCGGCATCGAGCGGACCGGGTCCTTGGCCTCCTCGGCGGCGAGCGGCACGCCTTCCACCCCGAGGAAGAACCACATGCCGAAGGGGAAGGCCGCCCAGATCCCGAGGAGGCCGAACGGCAGCCAGGAGGAGGAGCCGAAGGCGGAGGTGTCCGCCGGGATGTCGTTGAGACGGCTCGCGTCGAACTCGGTGAAGGCGCCGACGGCGAAGATCAGCAGCGCGGCCACCGCGATGGCGGTCACCACCAGGCTGAAGCGGAGCGCCTCGCCGACGCCCCAGAGGTGGATGCCGATGAAGATCGCGAAGCAGGCGAGGTAGACGGGCCAGCCGGAGGTGAGGCCGAACAGGCCCAGCGATTCGACGTAGTCGCCGATGAACAGCGCGATCGCGGCGGGCGCGAGGATGTACTCGATGAGGATGGCCGTGCCGGTGAGGAAGCCGCCCCAGGTGCCGAGCGCCCGCCGGGCGAAGCCGTAACCGCCGCCCGCCGTGGGCAGGATGGCGGAGAGTTCGGCCAGTGCGAAGACCAGACACGCGTACATGACGCCCATCAGGACCATGGCCGCCGCGAGTCCGCCGAAGCCGCCCTTGGACAGGCCGATGTTCCAGCCGGAGAAGTCGCCGGAGACGACGTAGGCGACGCCGAGCCCGGTCAGCAGCAGCCAGCCGGCGCTGCCCCGGCGCAGGGTCCTGCGGTGCAGGTACGCGTCCGTGCCGGACACCCCCGGGCTCGCGTCACCGGGTGGGCCGGCGGGTGTTTCGGTTCCCTGAGCCATGAGGCGCTCCAGATGTGTGTCGACTTCATCGTTGGAACTGCTTCGATCAAAGGTTCGTCGGCACACCTTTGTGGAACGTCGGGGGAATCGCAAGGGGCGTGCGTTAAAGAGTGGTTACGGATTCGCCTCCGCGCCGGACACCGACGCCCCGCCGGGGGCGTCCCGCCGACCGGGGTCCCGCTCAGGCGAGGAAGCCGCGCAGCAGGGCCGCCGTGCCGCCGCAGTGCTCGCGCATCATCTCGCGGGCCGCGTCCGCGTCCCGGTCGAGCACCGCCTCGACGACGGCCGCGTGCTGCTGCTGGGAGTGCTCCAGGTTGCGCACCAGCAGCGGGATGCAGTCGAGCAGTTCGTTGAGGGTGGCCCGGACCGAGGCGTACTGGGCGGCGAGCGTGCGGGAGCCGGAGAGTTCGGCGAGCGTGAGGTGGAGCAGGGTGTCCTGGCGGCGGTAGTCCTCCAGCCGGGCGCCCTGCGTCGCGTCGAGCGCGGCCCGCAGCCTGGCCCCGCCGTCCGCCGGGAGCCCTTCGGCGCACAGGCCCGCCGCTCCGGCCTCCAGCACCTCGCGGAAGCGCAGGGTGTCCTCCACGTCGACGGCGGCGATGCGGCGGCGCAGTTCGTCGCTGCCGTCGGGGGCGGCGGTGCGCGGCAGGACGAACGTTCCTCCGTAGCGGCCTCGGCGGCTCTCGACCATGTTCTGGTCCTGGAGGACCTTGAGGACCTCGCGCAGCGTCACCCTGCTGATCCGCAGATGCTGGGACAACTCGCGCTCGGAGGGAAGCCGTTCGCCGGGCGGGACCAGGCCAAGGCGCAGGAGCTGGAGGACCTGCTCCAGCGCCTCCTCGAAGCCGTTGCCCGCGCGGACGGGCCGCAGCACGGAGTCCAGGCGGCCGGTCGCGGCGTCGCTCCCACCCCCGGCCGCGTCGGCCGCGGCCGCCCCATCGGCCACAGCCGTTCCTGCCGTTCCTGCGGCCGGACGGGTGTCGTCGGCTCTTCTCCTCGTGGCCACTGGCGGATCCCCTTCCCAAGCAATGGTTCTCTGTCATACCTTATGCCTCCCGGTTCACCCAAGGAGGCATCCCGTGGCAGACCGCACACCCCCGCTCGGCATCGACGAGCTCCGCTCACGGGTCGCGGACGGGTCGATAGACACCGTGGTGCTGGCCTTCCCGGACATGCAGGGCCGGCTCCAGGGGAAGCGGTTCGCGGCCGGGTTCTTCCTCGACGAGGTGCTGGAGCACGGCACCGAGGGCTGCAACTATCTCCTGGCCGTGGACACCGAGATGCGGACCGTCGACGGGTACGCGATGTCCTCGTGGGAGAACGGCTACGGCGACTTCGGCATGGTCCCCGACCCCGCCACCCTGCGCCCCGTCCCCTGGCACGAGGGGACCGCTCTGCTGATCGCGGATCTCGCGTGGCACGACGGCAGTCCGGTGGTGGCCGCCCCGCGTCAGATCCTGCGCCGCCAGCTCGACCGGCTGGCGGAGCTCGGATACACGGCGCAGGTGGGCACGGAGCTGGAGTTCATCGTCTTCCGGGACAGCTACGAGGAGGCCTGGGACCGCGACTACCGCGGGCTGACCCCGGCCAACCAGTACAACATCGACTACTCGATCCTCGGCACCGGCCGCATCGAGCCGCTGCTGCGCCGGATCCGCAACGAGATGCAGGAGGCCGGGCTGACCGTCGAGTCCGCCAAGGGCGAGTGCAATCCCGGCCAGCACGAGATCGTCTTCCGCTACGACGAGGCGCTCACCACCTGCGACCAGCACGCCGTCTACAAGACGGGCGCCAAGGAGATCGCGGCCCAGGAGGGCGTCTCGCTGACGTTCATGGCCAAGTACGACGAGCGCGAGGGCAACTCCTGCCACATCCACCTCTCGCTGACCGACGCGGACGGCGCGAACCTGATGGCGGGCGAGGGCGAGGGCGGCATGTCCGAGCTGATGCGGTACTTCCTGGCCGGTCAGCTCGCCGCGCTGCGGGACTTCTCCCTCCTCTACGCGCCCACCATCAACTCCTACAAACGCTTCCAGCCCGGCTCCTTCGCCCCCACCGCCGTCGCCTGGGGCGTCGACAACCGCACCTGCGCCCTGCGGGTCGTCGGCCACGGGCCCTCGATGCGCTTCGAGAACCGGCTGCCCGGCGGCGACGTCAACCCGCACCTGGCCGTCGCCGGACTGGTCGCCGCCGGACTGTACGGAGTCGAGCACCGGCTGCCGCTGCCCGAAGCCTGTACGGGCAACGCCTACACCGGGGACTACGACCAGGTGCCGACGACCCTGCGCGAGGCCGCCGAGCTGTGGGAAGCCAGCCCCATCGCCAAGGAGGCGTTCGGCGAGGAGGTCGTCGCGCACTACCTGAACATGGCCCGCGTCGAACTGACCGCGTACGACTCCGCGGTGACCGACTGGGAGCTGCGCCGCTCCTTCGAACGCCTCTGACAGCCAGAACACCTCCGCACACCACCACCAGCACCACCACCACCAGCTTCCGTGATCGGGGTCCGTACGTGTCACCACCCACCCTGGACGTCCTGAACCCGGCGACCGCCGAGGTCGTCGCCACCGTCCCCGCGGCCTCCGCCGCCGACGTGGACGCCGCCGTCACCCGCGCCGCCGCGGCCCAGCGCCGCTGGGCGGCCGCCGCGCCCGCCGACCGGGCGCGCCTGCTGCGCCGCTTCGCCGTCGTCGTCGACGGACACATCGAGGAACTGGCCCGGCTGGAGGTCCGCGAGGCCGGACACACCATCGGCAACGCCCGGTGGGAGGCCGGCAACGTACGCGATCTCCTCGACTACAGCGCGGGCGGGGCCGAACGGCTGCTGGGCCGGCAGATCCCGGTGGCGGGCGGCATCGACTTCACGATCCTGGAGCCGCTGGGCGTCGTCGGGGTCATCGCTCCGTGGAACTTCCCGATGCCGATCGCCGCCTGGGGTCTCGCCCCGGCCCTCGCGGCGGGCAACGCCGTCCTGCTCAAGCCCGCCGAGACGACGCCGCTGACCGCCCTCCGGCTGGCCGAACTCGCCCTGGAGGCCGGTCTTCCCGAGGGGCTGTTCCAGGTGCTGCCCGGCGAGGGGCCGGTGGCCGGGAGCGCCCTGGTCGAGCACCCGGGCGTGGCGAAGATCGTGTTCACCGGCTCCACCCGGACCGGCAAGCACATCATGACCCGCTGCGCGGAGCGCGTGAAGCGGCTCACCCTGGAGCTGGGCGGCAAGAGCCCCAACATCGTCTTCGCCGACGCCGACGTGGAGGCCGCGGCGGCGGCCGCGCCGATGTCCTTCCTGGACAACGCCGGTCAGGACTGCTGTGCCCGCACCCGGATCCTGGTCGAGCGGTCCGTGTACGACCGCTTCCTCGACCTGCTCGTCCCGGCCGTGTCCGCCGTCGTGGTGGGCGACCCGGCCGACGAGAAGACCCAGATGGGGCCGCTGATCTCGGCCGTCCAGCGGGACCGGGTCCGCAGCCTCGTCGACGGCGGCCGGGGAGCCGACGGCGGCCGGGCCATCCTCGGGACGGCCCCGGAGGGCCCCGGGTTCTGGTACCCGCCGACCGTCCTCACCGGGGTCCCGCCCGAGGCGCCGGTGGCGGTCGAGGAGGTCTTCGGGCCGGTCGCGGTGGTCCTGCCGTTCGAGGACGAACAGGACGCGCTGCGCCTCGCCAACGCCACCGACTACGGACTCGCCGGCTCGGTCTGGACCCGGGACGTCGGCCGCGCACTGCGCGTCGGCCAGGGGCTGCGGGCGGGCAACCTCTCCGTCAACTCGCATTCCAGCGTGCGCTATTCGACCCCCTTCGGCGGCTACAAGCAGTCGGGTCTGGGCCGCGAGCTCGGCCCGGACGCCCTGACCGCCTTCACCGAGACCAAGAACGTCTTCATCAGCACGGAGGCCTGAGCACCATGACCGACACTTCTTCCGTCTGCCGCCGCCTGGTCGGCCGCACCGCCGTCGTCACCGGAGCCGGCAGCGGCATCGGCCTGGCCACCGCCCGGCGGCTGGCCACCGAGGGCGCGCACGTCGTCTGCGCCGATGTGGACGAGGAGCGCGGCAAGGCCGTTGCCGCCGAGACCGCCGGGCTCTTCGTCCGTACCGACGTCACCGACGCCGAGCAGGTGGACGCCCTCTTCAAGGCCGCGTTCGACACCTACGGTTCGGTCGACATCGCGTTCAACAACGCGGGGATCTCCCCGCCGGACGACGACTCCATCCTGGACACCGGCCTGGAGGCCTGGCGGCGGGTGCAGGAGACCAATCTGACCTCCGTGTTCCTCTGCTGCAAGGCGGCGATCCCCTACATGCGCGACCAGGGCAAGGGCTCCATCATCAACACGGCGTCCTTCGTGGCCCGGATGGGCGCGGCCACCTCGCAGATCTCGTACACCGCGTCCAAGGGCGGGGTCCTGGCGATGTCGCGCGAGCTGGGGGTGCAGTTCGCCCGTGACGGGATCCGGGTCAACGCCCTGTGCCCGGGGCCGGTCAACACCCCGCTGCTCCAGGAGCTGTTCGCCAAGGACCCGGAGCGGGCGGCCCGGCGTCTGGTGCACATCCCGGTCGGCCGGTTCGCCGAGCCGACCGAGATCGCCGCCGCCGTCGCGTTCCTCGCGAGCGACGACTCCTCGTTCGTGAACGCCACGGACTTCCTGGTCGACGGCGGGATCGCCGGGGCGTACGTCACCCCGGTCTGATCCCGGCGGTCTGCCGACGGCCCCGGCGGCCGGACGTTCGTGGACGTCCGGCCGCCCGGTCGCCGTTCAGCCCGAAGTGGGGGAATCGCCCCGGAGGCGCCGGGCGCGGAGCACCAGGAGCATCTCGAAGCGCTGGTCCGGTTCGTCGATGGCGTCACCCCACAGCTCGCGGATCTGCCGCAGCCGGTAGCGGGCCGTCTGGGGGTGGATGCCGAGCCGGGCGGCCACCTCCGGGGCGCCGCCGGGGGTCTCGATCCAGGCGAGCAGTGTCTCGGCCAGGCGCCGGGCCTGGGTCGGGCTGAGGCCGTCCAGCGGGGCGAGGCAGCGGCGGGCGGACGCGTCGATCAGTTCCTGCGCGGGGAGCAGCAGCAGTTCCTCCGTCCGCTCGGTGCAGTACAGCACCTCGCCCTGCGGCAGCAGGTCCTTCTTGATCAGCTGGACCGCGGTCTCCGCCCAGCGCAGCGAGGTCGCCGCGGCCGCCAGCGGGACCGCCGGGCCGATCGCCCCGGACCAGCCGGCCGTGGCGCGCCGCAGGATCTCCGCACGGCCCGCCGTGTCCGGGTCCGGGATGACGATGCGCGGCTGCTCGCTCTCCATCTCCAGCAGGATGCCCTGCCCGACCGCGGGGGCCACGGCCTCGCGGGCCGGGCGCATGAGCACGCCCACGGAGATCGTCTCCGGGAGCTCCCAGCCGATGCGGGCGGCCCGCTCGGCCAGGGCCACGGACACGTCGCCGCGGTGTTCCACCAGGAGGAGCTCGATCAGCTGGCGCTGGAGACGGAGCCGCTCGCTGGCGCACCGGGCCGCCGCCTCGGCGTAGCCCCGTACCGACTGTTCCACGAGCCCGTCCAGATACTCGAATCCCGATTCGGCCAGCTCGTACATGGCGGGCGCGGGGATGTCGACCTGCTGGCCGATCTCGGCGAGCCTGCGCCAGGTGAGCCGGACCCCGAGGCGATAGATGGCCTGGAGCGCGTCGAGGCTGCGGCCCTCCAGACCTTCGCCCCGCCCGAACTCCTGGAACATCTCCGGCGGCACCCGTGGGTGGGCGCCGGCGGTGAGGTTGTGGACGAAGCCTTCGATGGCGCGGCGGATGCCGACGAGCGCCAGCGGCTCCCCGGACTCGTCCTCGACCAGGTGCAGATAGGGATATTCCTGGCGAATCTGGTACAGGATCGTCTGAGCGAGCTCGGGGGCCTCGGACCGGGCGATCGCCTCGAAACGGTCGAGCTTCGACCGGGGGACGTCCTGCCAGGCCGGGCGGGTCACGGAGCCGCCGGGGCGGTGTCATAGCTGATCAGGGGCGTATTGGGCTGGTCGGGAGTGGCGTCGAGCAGTGCCACGACACCGACCGCCGCGCCAACGGCGAGCGTGCCGGCCACCAGGACGGTGACAGCGGCGGCGATGAGTCTGCGCATAGTCGGGTCAGCTCCTTGCTGGAGGCGATCCCCACCCCTGCAGCCGGGCCCCTCCGGCTGGGACACAGTGTCGACAGCACATTGACATTCCGTCAAGGGCTTGCTTACTGTTCACGCCAATCGAGGGCTGACCGGCCCGGGCCCGTGCACCTCCGCGAAGAGATTTCGACCCAGGAGTGCCCGGATGCGCCACAACGCTTCACCCCTGTCGCTTGTCCTGCTGGGGGCAGGGGTTTTCCTGCTCGTCCTCGCGCCGCTGCTCGTCTGGTACGTCCAGCCGCATGCCAAGCGCACCCCCATCGACATCGACACCACCACCGTCTTCACCGGGACGGGCAGCTATTTCGACACGTCCGAGGTGGAGACGGTCGAAGGCAGAACGATCACGATCACGCGGCAGGTACGCGGGGACGTGGCCGACAGCGAGAAGAGCGGCAACGCCGTGTGGGACGTCTCCACCTCGGTCGACCACCAGGGCACCCTGCCCGCCTCCGACCCCCGTGACGCCCTCCAGTGGACGCTGGAGCGCTGGGTGACCGACCGGGCCACGAACGAGCCGGTCCACTGCTGCGAGGAGTCCCCGACGTTCGACGGGGAGGCCTACCTCAAGTTCCCCTTCGACGTCGAGAAGCGTTCCTACCGCTGGTGGGACGGCACGCTCGGCGGGGTCGTACGGCTCTCCTACGCCGGTGAGCAGGAAGTTCAGGGTTACTCCGGCCTGCTCTTCAAGGGCGAGGTCGAACCCACGAAGACCGGGGTGCGGCAGGTGCCGGGACTGCTCGTGGGGAAGAAGAAGATCCCCCAGGTGCTGGCCGAGGAGTGGTATTCCAACAGCGGCATCGAGCTGGTGGTGGACCAGCGCACCGGTCGCATCATGAACGCGGCGATCGGCCCGAGGAAGACGCTGCGCGCCCCGGGCTCCACGAAGGACGCCGTCGTGCTCCTGGAGAGCAAGCGCGTGGAGTTCACCGAGGAGACCCAGCTCAAGCAGGTCGAGCTGGCGTCGGCGGACAGCGACCGGCTGGCGATGCTCGGCACGACCGCGCCGGCCGGGGCGGCGGGGTTGGGCGGTGTGCTCGCGCTGGCGGGCGTCGTGCTCGTCGTCCGGGGCCGCCGGACGGAGCCGGAAGCACCGAATACTCACATGATGACGATTCCGCACACCTGAGTTACCGGCAAGTTGTTGCACCGGTGAGTAGCCGGGCGCGTAGCCGTGCCGAAAACTGTCTATCCCCACCAGAGCACGGCCCCCCGGTCTCGTCCCCGTCCGTCCCTCTCCTCTTCACTTCCTCATCACCCGCATCACCCGCATCACCCTCATCTCCTCTTCTCTCATCACCCTTCTCGATCCCTCGCCCCGCAGCCGGGTTCCCGGCCCGGTGCACCCCTGTCCCGGCCCCCGGTACGTCCCCTCTCCAAGCGGCCCTCGCCCCGAGGGCCGCTCCCCCGAGTCCCCGCTCCCCGAGCCGAGTTGGAGCACCCATGCCCCAGCACGTCCCTCCCCCACTGCTTGACGCCGTCGCGCGTCCGGGTCAGGGCCCGGCGCCCGCCACGGTCCCCGCGACCCCGAGACGCATCGTCTTCCTCGCCCACCGCGACCTGGGCAATCCGGCCGCCGGCGGCTCCGAGCTGCTCGTCGACCAGCTCGCCCTGGGCCTCACCGAGCAGGGCCACGACGTCACGCTGCTGTGCGGCGGACCGGCCGCCCGCCGGCCCTACCGGGTCGTCTCGGCGGGCTCCGCGCTGGGGCACTACGTCGGCGCACGGTCCGCGTTCGCCCGGCGGATCGGCACGTGCGACCTGCTCGTCGAGGTCTGCAACGGCATGCCGTACCTGGCCCCGCTGTGGCATCGCGGTCCCACCGTGTGCCTGGTCAACCATGTGCACACCGACCTGTGGGACATGCGCTTCCCGACGCCGGTGGCCCGTGCCGGGCGCAAGCTCGAACACTGGGCCCTGTCCCGGGCCTACCGCGACCACCTGATGATCGCGGTGTCCCCGTCCACGGCGGGCGCGCTGCGCGAACTGGGCGTGCCCGACCGCCGGATCCGGGTGGTGCACAACGGGGTCCAGGAGCCGAGCCCGCAGAGCGAGCGGTCCGACACACCGCTGTTCGTGGCCCTGGGCCGGCTCGTCGACTACAAGCGCATCGATCTGCTGCTCCAGCTCTGGGAGCGGGTCCGGCCGGTCACCGGCGGCCGGCTCGTCATCGTCGGCGACGGCCCCGAGCGGGCCCGGCTGGAACAACTCGCGGGTCCTGGAGTGGAGTTCGCCGGTCATGTGACCGAGGCGGAGAAGCACCGACTGCTCTGCGCCGCGTGGATGCTCCTGCACCCGGCGGCCGTGGAGGGGTGGGGGCTGGTGGTCACGGAGGCCGCGGCCCGGTCCACCCCGACCCTGGGCTTCGACGTGCCGGGGCTGCGCGACTCCGTCGAGGACGGTGTCACCGGGATCCTCGCCCCGGGCGCGTCGTCCTTCGCCGCCTCCTGGTGCGCGCTGGCGCTGGACGACGAGCGGCGCGAGGCGATGGGCAAGGCGGCCCGCGAACGGTCCGCCGACTACCGGTGGACCGCCAGTGTGCGCCGGTTCGCCGCGGTCGCCGCCGAGGCGACCGCCGGCGCGAGCGCCGGGACCGCAGGCGGCCCGAGCGCCCCGGCGATCGGCGCGAGCGCGTGAAGGACCCCTCGTTCCGGCGGTCGGCCGCCCTGTTCCGCGCCTTCCTGCGCGAACAGGGCGACCCCGCCACCGCATACACCCTGCTGGCCCGCGACGCGGCCGACCAGGTCGAGCGGCACGGGCCGCTCCGCGACAAGGTCGTCGTGGACATCGGCGGCGGCGACGGCTACTTCACCCGTGAGTTCCGGCGGCGCGGCGCGCACAGCTACCTCTTCGAACCGGATCCGGCGGAGATCGGCCCCGGGCAGCGCGCGGACACCGTCGTCGCCGACGGCTATCTGCTGCCGCTCGCCGACGGCGCGGCCGACGTCTGCTTCTCCTCCAACGTGCTGGAGCACGTCGCCGATCCGCACACCTTCCTCAGCGAGATGGCGCGGGTGACCCGCCCCGGCGGCCTCATCTACGTCTCGTACACCAACTGGCTCTCCCCGTGGGGCGGCCATGAGTGGGCGCCCTGGCACTACCTCGGCGCCGAACGCGCCCGGAGCCGCTACGAGCGGCGCACCGGCGGCCCGGCCAAGCACCGGCTCGGCGAGAACCTCTTCAAGATCGGCGTCGGGGAGACCCTGAGCCACGTCCGGAGCCGCTCCGACGTGACCGTCGTCTCAGCACGCTCGCGCTACTGGCCCGTCCTTCCCCAGCTCGTGCCGCGAATCCCCGTACTGCGGGAATTTGCCACCTGGAACCTCCTCCTCATCCTCCGGCGGTGTTCATGACCAGCGCTGTCCACCCACCCCGGTCCACGGCCCCGGAGGGCGCGGGTCCCGCGCCCTCCGGCCCCGCCGACGGACCGCCCACGCCCCGTTCACGGCGCTGGCTGCTGGGCTTCTGGGCCGCCGTGTTCGCGGCGTTCCTCGCGGTGTCGCCCGGCCGGATGACGTTCGACACCAAGCTCGGCGTCGTCGCGGACCCCTGGCGCTTCCTGGGCGACCTGGGCGAGCTGTGGCACAGCCGGGCCGGGTTCGGCGGGATCGCCGACCAGTACGTCGGCTACGCCATCCCGATGCTGCCGTACTACGGGGCGGCCGACCTGCTGCACGTACCGGTCTGGCTCGCGGAGCGGCTGTGGCTGTCGCTGATCGTGGCGACCGCCTTCTGGGGCGCGCTCCGGCTGGCGGAGCGGCTGGCCGTGGGTTCCCCGGCCACCCGGCTGCTCGGCGCGGTCGCGTACGCGCTGTGGCCGACGTACACCATCGTCGTGGGTTCGACCTCGGCGGCGGCCCTGCCGGGCGCCCTGCTGCCGTGGGTGCTGCTGCCGCTGACGAACCCGCGCCTCGCGCCGAGGATCGCCGCGGCCCGGTCCGCGCTGCTGATCCCGCTGATGGGCGGCGTCAACGCCGCCTCCACGCTGGCCTCGCTGCTGCCGGTGGGGCTGTATCTGCTGTCCCGTCCCGGCGGGCCGCGCAAGCGCGCCCTGCTGGCCTGGTGGATCCCGGGCGTGATCCTGGCGACCGCCTGGTGGATCGTTCCGCTGCTGCTGCTGGGCACCTTCGGCGAGAACTTCATGCCGTACGTGGAGTCCTCGTACACCACCACGACGACCATGTCGGCGACCGAGGTGCTGCGCGGCGGCGGGAACTGGGTCGGCTATCTGAACTTCGGCGAGGCCTGGCTGCCGGCCGGCTGGACCGTCGCCACCGCGACCGTCACCATCCTGGGCTCGGCCTTCGCCGCGGCCTTGGGCCTGGCGGGCCTGGCGCGCCGTGATCTGCCCGAGCGCCGCTGGCTGGTGCTGACCGTGCTGAGCGTCGCGCTCATCACACTCGCCGGCTACGGCGGTGCGCTGGGCGGGCTGTTCCACGGGACCGTGCAGGACTGGCTGGACGGCTGGCTGGTTCCGTTCCGCAACATCTACAAGTTCCAGACGGGTCTTGCGCTGGCCCTGGCGCTGGGCCTCGCGCACCTCACCGCAGTGGCCTCCGCCGCCGCGGCGGCGCGTGGCGGCGGCACCCCGGTGCGCACCCGCCGGCTCGTGCCGGTGATCGCCGCCGCGCTCGTGCTGCCGGGGCTCGCCTGGCCGTACGTCAACGGCTCGATCCTGCAGACGGGTTCGTTCCAGCAGCTGCCCACGTACTGGGAGACGACCGGGAGCTGGCTGAAGAAGAACTCGGCCGACGACCGCGCCCTGGTGGTCCCCGCGACCGCGCACGGCATCTACACCTGGGGTTCCCCCATCGACCAGCCGCTGGACGTGCTGGCGAACTCGCCCTGGGCGCAACGCGATTACGTGCCGTTCGGCACGCCGGGCAACCGTCGGGCGATGGACGCGGTCGAGCAGGCGCTGACCACCGGCGGCGAGGTCCCCGGACTGAGCGAGTACCTCAACCGGGCGGGACTGCACTACGTGGTGGTCCGCAACGACCTGGATCCCGACCAGTTGGGGTACGTCCCCACGACCACGGTGAAGCGCACCCTGGAGGCGTCCGGGTACAAGCGCGTCACCGGATTCGGTCCGGTGATGACCGGCGGCCGGATCGCCGCGGACACCCCCGTGCAGGTCGAGGGCCTCTATCCGCGGCAGCGGGCCGTGGAGATCTACGAGCCGCCCGCCGGGACGGAGCGTCCGGGGCGGGCGAGCACGGCCCCGGTGGCCTCGACCGCCGTCGTGAGCGGCGGGCCCGAGTCCCTGCTGCCGCTGTCGGCGAACGGCGCGGTGAACGGCCGGCCGGCCGTGCTGGCCGGTGACGCGCACCCGGGTCTGGGACGGCCGTCGCTGTACGCGGCGGGCGACGGGCTGCGGCGTGCCGACACCCGGTTCGGGCTGGTCAACTCCAACACCTCCTACACGTACACCGCCGATGAGCGCAACGCGGTGGAGGCCGCGCAGGATCCGGACCGGAGCCCCCGGCAGATCCTGCCGACGTCCGGCGCGGAGCACCAGACGACCGCTGTGCTGCGGGGCGCCAAGAAGGTCAGCGCCTCTTCGGTGGGCAACTGGCTGTTCCATCTGCCGCAGTACGACCCGGTCAACGCCTTCGACGGCAACCCGGACACCGGCTGGGCGGAAGGGTCCCCGGGCTCGCCCGAGGACGAGTGGGTACGGATCGACTTCACCACCCCGACGGAGCTTCCGGGCTCGCTGCAGGTGACGCCGCTGCCCAGCGCGAACGTGCGGGCCGCGCCGACCGTCGTGCGGGTCGAGACCGAGCGGGGCTTCAAGGACAGCCCGCTGAAGCCGGACGGATCGACGCAGACCGTGGCCGCGCCCACCGGGCAGGCGTCCTGGCTGAAGGTGACGATCCTGGAGTCCCAGCAGGGGCGTCCCGGACTCACCGGCGCCGGTTTCACCGACATCGCGATCCCCGGGGTGCAGGTGACCCGGATGCTGGAGCTGCCCTCCGACGCGCCGCGCGAGGGCGCGGACTCCACGGTCTACTCCCTGCGACGGGGCAGCGACCCGGGCGGTCTGTCGTCGGTGGCGGCCGAGGTCGGCCTGCACCGGCAGTTCACCGCCCAGGAGGCCGGACCGTACAAGGTCTCCGCCAGCGCGGTGCCGGTGCCCGGCGACGACCTGGACAAGCTGCTGTTCGAGCTGACGGGCGAGCGGGACAAGATCGAGGTCAGCGCCGATTCCACGGCACGGCTGGGCACCAGCCTCAGTCCGCGCAACCTGACCGACGGTGATCTGACCACGGCGTGGATCGCGGGCGAACGCCCCGTACTGCATCTGTCCTGGCCGGAGAAGAAGGAGATCGGGGAGATCGTCTTCGCGGCGGCCGGCGGTCTGTCCACCCGCCCCGAGCAGGTGCAGATCAGCTCCCCCGACGGCACGGCGGTGGCCTCCGTGGACGAGAACGGCATGGCCCGCTTCTCGCCCATCAGGACCGACCGGATGGACATCACCATCTCGCGTCAGGCGCCGCTGACCGTCCACAACCCGGTCGCCGACGACCAGTTGCAGCTGCCGGTGGGGCTGAGCGAGGTCTACATCCCG
Organism: Streptomyces anulatus; assembly: GCF_014650675.1. Classification (GTDB taxonomy): domain Bacteria; phylum Actinomycetota; class Actinomycetes; order Streptomycetales; family Streptomycetaceae; genus Streptomyces; species Streptomyces anulatus. Next base: position 88,352 of record NZ_BMVK01000007.1, read on the forward strand.
GCCCTGGAGGAGTACCGCTCGCCGCAGCCGAAGCCGGACAAGAAGTTCAGCCTGGCCTGCGGCAAGGGTCCGATCCTGTCCGTCGGCGGTACGTTCCTGGAGACCCGCGCCGAGGGCCTGGTGCGGGACCTGACCCAGCGCCGCCCCATCGAGGTCACGCCGTGCACGGAGGGCGGCACGGTGGAGCTGGCCGCCTCGTCCACCACGGTCGAGGCGGGTGACGCGGGACCGCTCGCCATCACCGACGTCACGCTGAGCAAGGGGACCTCCGAGGCCGCGGCGAGCACGCCGCGTTCGGTGGACGTCGAGCGGGGCGACGGCGACCGGCGCACGATCGCCGTCGGCGCGGGCGAGGCCTCCTACCTCCAGATCCACGAGAACCACAACAAGGGCTGGAAGGCCACCCTGGACGGCAAGGAGCTGACGCCGCTGCGGATCGACGGCTGGCAGCAGGCCTGGCTGATCCCGGAGGGCGAGGGCGGCAAGGTCACCCTGGAGTACGAGCCGGCCCGGATCTACCAGGTGGGTCTGATCGGCGCGGGGGCCCTGCTCCTGGTGCTCGTGGGGCTCGCCTTCGGACGCCGGCGGGGAGCCGAGCCGTACGCGGCCGAGGAGCAGCCCGTCGTGCCGGGTCCGGGTCTGGTCCTGGGCACCGTGGCGCTCACCCTGGTGGGGGTGGTGATCGCGGGGCCGCTCGCCCTGGCGGTGCCGGTCCTCGCCGTACTCGCCCACTTCCGGCCGAAGCTGCTCGCGCCGCTGGCGTTCGCGGCGATGGCCGCCGCGGGTGTCGTCGCCGCGGTGGGCACCGGGGACACCACGGCCGAGGGCGAGGGCGCATTCGGTGCGACGGCCCAGTTCCTGGCCCTGGTCGGGCTGTTCGCCGCCCTGGTCACGGTCGGACGCGGGCCGCTCGGCAGGCGGGCCGCCGGGGGCCCGGGCACGGCCGCCCCGGACGGCGAGGCGCCCACGGTGCCGGCGCAGGCCGCCGCCTCGGGCCGCACGCTGTCCACCGACCCGAAGCACCCGCAGGGAACTCCGCCTCCCGCGCCCGGAACGGGGTACGGATCCGGCACGGGCGGAGGCGACGGCGGCGACAGCCCGACGCAGCGGCTCGGCGGCCAGCAGCCGCCGTCCCGTCCCGGAGGGAGCACCTGATGGCGACCACGCAGCAACCCCGGGCGCGGGGCGGCGTGCCCCGGCCCGGGGCCCCGGCCCGGGTGCCGTTCCCGGTGGTCGACGAGGTGGCCCGGCACTGTGCCCAGGACGCCGAGCCGAACACCGTGCACATCGAGATCCATCTGCCCGGCCGGGTGGACGAGGCGCGGCTGCGCTCCGCGTTCGCCGAGGCGCTCGCCCGGCACCCCCGGGCGCTGATGCGGGAGCGCCCGAGGTCCCCGTTCGCCCGGCGCTACGAGTGGGAGCTGACCGGGGGTCCCGACGCGGATCCGGTCTCCTTCCCGCCGTCCGCGCCGGGGGCGCTCGACCGGGCCCGGTCGCGGGCGCTGGACGAGGCCCCGCCGCTGACGGCGTCGCCGCCGCTGCGGCTCGCCGTGGTCGAGGAGCCGGGGACCGAGGGGTGTGTGCTGCTCTTCACCGTGCACCACACCGCCCTCGACGGCCCGGCCTGTATGCGGCTGGCGGCGACGACCGCCGAGGTCTACGGCGCGCACCGCGTCCCGCCGGCCCCCGCACCGGCGCGGCCGGCGTCCGGGCCGCTCGCCGGGGAGTCCCCGGCGGCGCCGCTGGCCCGGCCCGCCCGGATCGCGGCGGGCTCGCCGGGGCCCGCGCCGGTACCGGGCAACGCGATGCTGCTGGTCGAACTGCCGGTCCCCCGGCGGGAGTCCGGCGCTCCGTACACGGTGAACGACCAGCTGATGGTGGCCACCGCCCTCACGGTGGCCGACTGGAACCGGGCGCAGGGCGCGCCGGGGGCCGACCGCCGTCCGCTGCGGATCACCATGCCGGTCGACGACCGCACCCGGGGGCCCGAGATGCCGATCGGGAACGGCACCCGGCTGGTGGAGGTCGGCTTCGCCGGGTCCGAGCTGGCGCCCGGGGCGGACATCCCCGCCCTGCTCCGGGCGACCGCGGAGCGGACCCGGGCGCTCAAGGCGCGCCCCCGCCCCCCGTTGGGCCGGTCCGCTTCCCTGCTGACCGCGCCGCTGCTGCCCGTGGCCGCCCGCGCCGCCGTCACCCGGGGGCTGCGGGTGCTGGCGGGGCCGTGGACCTCGACGACGCTGCTGAGCAACATCGGCCGGGTGCCGTACCCGTTGGACTTCGGGGAGGCGGGCCGGGCCACCGCCGTGTGGTTCTCCGCGCCCGCCCGGATGCCCCGGGGGCTGACGTTCACCACGGCGTCCACGGGCGGCCGGCTGCATCTGGCGCTGCGCTGGTCGCGCACCCTGCTGGGGGACGAGGACGGCGTACGCCTGCGCGAGCTGTTCACCCGTCACCTGGCCTCGACGTCCTCGGAGACCGTATGACCGGCACCACCTCTCCCCCGCCCGGGCTGCGGGACTTCTACGAGAACCCGGCCGTCCCGGTCGCCTCGGGCGACGGGCGCACCCTGCGGCAGGCCCGGCTGCTGGCCGACGCGCTGGACGCGCCGGGGCAGGTGATCCTCGACATCGGGTGCGGCGACGGCACGGCGGCGGCCACGGCGGCCCCGATCCTCGCCGGGCACCGGCTGATCGGCGTCGACTGGTCGCAGGACGCGCTGCGCAGGGCCCGCCCCCGGATGGGCCTCGTGGTGCGCGGGGAGCTGGAGCACGGCGGGCTGCCGCTGGCCGACAGATGCGCGGACGCGGTGCTGTTCAGCGAGATCCTGGAGCATCTGGTCGACCCGGACCAGGCGCTGGACGAGCTGCGGCGGGTCCTGCGGCCCGGCGGCCATCTGATGCTGTCCACCCCGAATCTGGCGGCCTGGTACAACCGGGCGCTGCTGCTCGCCGGGGTGCAGCCGGTGTTCTCGGAGGTCAGTCTGCGCGGGATCCACGGCCGCCCCGGCTCGGAGGTGGTCGGGCATCTGCGGCTGTACACGGCCCGTGCGCTGCGCTCGTTCCTGACGGCGTCCGGCTTCACCGATGTGACGATCAAGGGCGCCCCCTTCCACGGGGTGCCGCGTCCGCTGCGGCTGGTGGACCGGGCGGCGTGCGCGGTGCCCGGGGCGGCCTCCATCCTGCTGGCCCACGCGCGGCGGAGGTAGCGCGATGTGGTGGGGTGTCGGCGCGGCGCTGGTCGCCAACGCGCTGTACAGCGTGGGGTTCGTGGTGGAGAAGCGGGCCCTGGGCTCGCTGCCCGCGCTCTCCGCCGGCCGGCCGCTGCGGGTGATCCGGGTGCTGCTGACCAGTCCGTTGTGGATCGTCGGCGCGCTGGCGCTGGCGGCCGGGTTCGGGGCGCAGCTGGTCGTCTACCGGGCGCTGCCGATCGCGGCGGCGCAGGGCATCTTCGTCTCCGGTCTGGTGCTGCTCCTGCTGTTGTCGTCGGCCGTGCTCGGCGAGGAGTCGACGGGTCGCGAACGTTATGCGCTGGGCGGGGTGCTGGTCGCCCTGCTGATGGTCGTCGCCTCGGTGCGCGAGGGAGAGGACGTGGTGAGCGGCGGCGCGCCGTGGGCGCTGGTGCTCCTGGTCTGCTTGCCCGCGCTGGGGGCGGGCGTCTGGCTGTACGTACAGGTCGAGCGCCGGGCGGCCAAACGCCACCGGGTCCCGACCAGCGGCATCGGGTACGGAGTGGCGGTGGGCCTGCTCTACGGGGTCAGCTCGCTGGCCATCAAGGGCACGTCCAGCCGCCTGACCGGCACCGATCTGGGCGAGGCCGCGCTGTCGCTGCTGGCGTCCCCCTATCCGTATCTGCTGCTGTTCACCGCGGGGGCCGGTCTGGTGATGTCGCAGACGGCGTTGCAGCGCTGCCGGGCCTCCCTCATCGTGCCGGTGTGCACCACGGTGACCAGCCTGTTCACCGCGGTCCTCGGAACGCTCGCCTTCGGCGAGACGCTTCCCGACGATCCGCTGCTGCTGGCCCTGCGGGTGGGCGGCACGGCGCTCGCCCTCTCCGTCCTGCTGGCCATGCCACGCCACGATCCGCAGCCCGCCGCCCCGTCCTGACCCCGGATACGGCCCGCCGCATCCCACGCCCCGACATCGCTGACACCGAGGAGCCACCCGATGAACCCCGACGACCCGCTGCTCGCCCTGCTGGCCTGCCCGCTCGACAAGGGCCCGCTGTCCCTGCTGGCCGAGGAGGAGGCGCTCTACAACCCCCGGCTGCGCCTGAGTTACCCGATCGTGGACGGCATCCCGCAGCTGCTGCCCTCATCGGGCCGGAAGGTCGGGGCGGACGACCACGAGCGCCTGCTCACCCGGCTCAAGGCCTCGGCCACGTGACCACGTTCGCCGCGGCGGTGGCGTCCCGGCTGCCCAAGGGCCTCGTCGGCTCGGCCGCCGTCGCCCTGTACCCGCGCTTCGAGCCCGAGCTCCGGCGGCTCGCCGACTTCTGCCCGCCGGACGCCGTCGCCCTCGACATCGGGGGCTGGTACGGCCCCTGGTCGCGGCGGCTCGCCGCCCGCTGCTCCGAGGTGGTGACCATCGAGCCCGTGCCGCATCTGGCCGAGCACCTGCGCCGGACGCTGCCGTCGAACGCCCGGGTGGTCCAGGGCGCGGCGACCGACCGGGCGGGCACGGCACGACTGTGGTTCCCGGAGGGCGACCGGGGCGACCGGGGGGTGTCGTCGCTGGCCCGCCGCGATATCCACGCGCACTGCCTGGAGGTGCCGTCGGTCACCGTCGACAGTCTCGGGCTGAGCGGGGTCGGTTTCGTGAAGATGGACGTCGACGGCGGTGAGCGGGCGGCGCTGCTCGGTGCGGCGGAGCTGCTGCGCAAGGACCGCCCGGCCCTGCTCATCGAGCTGGAGAGCCGGCTCGGCCCGATCGCACCGGCGGTCGACCTGCTGACCGGTCAGGGCTACGCGGGCTGGCTCCTGGCGGGCCGCCGCTGGATCGCGCTCGACGGGTTCGACCTGGTGGCCCACCAGGCGCGGACGGAGCACCTGGTGCACCGGGGGCTGCTGCACCGGGCCTTCGTCCCGCACCGCGAGCGGTACATCAACTCGGTTCTCTTCCTTCCGGACGGCCGGGTACCGGGCACGGTCTGACGCCCCCGGGCCCGCGTATCCTCGGCCCGGGGGCACGCACAACGGAGGATGGCGTACGTGGCGGGCAGCAGCGCAGGGCGGAACCGGACCCGGCAGGACGGTCCCGGGAACGAGCGGGCGGGCGCCCCGGAGCGCACGTCGCTCAGCGCCCACGCGCGGGACGCGGTCCGGGAGCGGATCGTCGACGGCCGCTACCCGCAGGGCGCCCGCCTCGTGGAGCGCGAGGTCGCCGAGGAGCTGCGGATGTCCCGCGTCCCGGTCCGCGAGGCGCTGCGCGCCCTGGTGGGCGAAGGGCTCCTGGAGCTGCTGCCGCACAGCGGGGTCAGGGTGCGGCGGATGGAGCGGGCCGACGTGGAGCACCTGTACGAGGTGTGGGAGCCGCTCGCGGTCCAGGCCTCCCGGCTCGCGGCACGGCGGGTGGCGCGGTCCGCCCCGGCGGAGCCGCCGGGCGTCACCGCGCTGCGGACCTCCCTCGACCGGGCGGAGCAGGCGGCGTCCGACGACGAGGGGGCGCGCGAGGTGGCCGCCCACACGGCCTTCCACGAGGACATCGTGGCCCTGAGCGGCAACCCGATGCTGGCCCGCACCATGGAGCAGCTGAGCGGACAGCTCCAGCTGTTGTTCGGGATGCGGGAGGAGCCGGAGCACATGCGGGCCCAGCACGCGGTCATGTTCCGGTACATCGCGACGGGCGACGAGGAGTCCGCGGCGGCGAGCACGCTGCTGCACGTGCGGGACAGCCGGGCCGTGGCTCTGCGGTCCCTGTTCGACGCCACCTAGATTTGTATACCAGAAGGGGCTGATCGCGAGATCACCCCTCCCGCACCCACCCCGCATTGATCCGAGATACCGCAGATCCTGCACGTTTTCCGCACACACGGGGAGCGGAATCCCTCCTTCCCAGACCGTCGGCCATCCTGGTATACAAAGTGCTCCCACGTTCGCTTCCGCTTGCCGCGGCCGAAGGAGCCCCCATGTGCGTCGACAACACTCCGCCACCCCCCGGCCGGCTGACCCGGCGAGGTGTCCTCGCGGGCGCCGCGGCCCTGGCCGGGACGTCCGCCGTCCTGGCCGGGGCCGCTCCCGAGGCGTCCGCCACGTCGGCCGCTTCCCTCGGTTCACCGGGCCGGGGCGGCGATCTGGTCGTGGAGGGCGGCAGGCTGCTCGACCCCCTGACGGGCGAGGTCACCGAGGACGCGGTGGTCGTGATCGTCGGGGGCGTCGTCCGCGCGGCCGGGCCCCGGAGCCGCCTCGGGACGCGGACGCCTTCCGGCGTACCGGTGCTGCGGGCCCACGGACAGTGGATCCTGCCCGGCCTGGTGGACGCCCATATCCACCTCAACACGGCCGCCGAGGCGCGCGACGCGGTCCTCAAGGGCGCGACCAGCGCGCGCAGCGGTTCGACCAACTTCTACCAGGACGTCGCCGTACGGGAGTTGGCCCGCCAGGCGCCGGAGCGGGCCCCCCGGCTCCGGGCCGCGGGAATCTTCGTCACCCCGGACCTCGGCGACACGATCCTCGCCGACCCGGACCTCGCGCCGCTCGCCCGGCTGCGCGAAGGGGTGCGCTCGGCCGAGGCGCTGCGCCGGGTGGTCGCGGTCAACCTCGCGCGCGGGGCGGACACCATCAAGACCCGGGTGAACGAACGCGCCGGGCTGCCCGAACAGGACCCGCTCGTCCAGGTCTACGACCACGAGCAGCTGTCCACGATCGTGGCGGCGGCGCGGCGCGGCGGAAAGGGGGTGCTCTGCCACAGCTACAGCGAGAAGGGCTGCCACGACGCGGTCACGGCCGGGATCCGTTCCCTGGAGCACGGGGCGTTCGTCGGCGAGCGCACGCTGCGCGAAATGCGCCGCAGGGGTACGTACTTCACACCGACGCTCACCGCCATCGCCGGGCTCGCCGAGTCCTCGGACCCGGTCCTGGCGGAGCGCGGTCGCACCTATCTCCCCGTACTGAAGCGGGCGGTGCTCGCGGCGCACGAGCTGGGCGTCCCCCTCGCCGCGGGCACCGACTCCTCCGGCGGAACGGTCGACCCGATCGGCCGCGAGGTGGAGTTGATGCACGCGGCCGGGCTCCCCGCCCTGGACGCGATCCGCACGGCGACCACGGGCGCCGCGAAGCTCCTCGGGTTCGACGGCACGGCCGGCCGCCTGGCGCGGGGCTTCGCGGGCGACGTCCTGGTGGTGGACGGCGACCCGCTGGCCGACCTCGGCGTGCTGAGCCGCCCGGCGCGCGTGGTGCGGGCAGGGTTCTCCGTACCGGCCGCCTGACCGCGCCCGCACCCTCCCTCCACCGCTTCCTCCGCTCCCCCACTCCCCTTCGAAGGAGCCCTCGATGCACGCCCATTCCACCGTCTCCCCCACCGCCGGTCTCTCCCGGCGCTCCATGCTGGCCGGTGCCGCCGCCCTCGCGGGCACCGCCGCCGCCATCACCGCGCCCGGGTCCGAGGCCGCCGCCGCGCCCCGGACCGGCGGAGCGTCGCCGTCCGCCGCCGACCGGATCACGGAGCAGCCGGACCGCACGGGCGGCCACGCGCGTGCCACGGTGTTCAAGAACGTGCGGCCCTACGGGGCGAAGCTGCCCGTCGACCTCACCGTCGTCGACGGCGTCATCACCGCCGACCCCGCGCCGCGCGGCGCCGAGGTCGTCGACTGCGGGGGCAGGATCGCGCTGCCGACCCTGGTCGACGCGCACATCCACCCCGACAAGACGGCGTGGGGCGAGCCCTGGGTGACCCGGAATCCGGCCGGCTCCATCGCGGAGTACACCGCCGAGGACGTGAAGCTCTACCACGCGCTGCGGACTCCCCTGAAGGTGCGCGCGGAACGCCTGATGGGCCATGCCGTCGCCCAGGGCACCCGCGCGATGCGCGCCCACGTCGACGTCGCTCCCGCCTACGACCTGGTGGGCGTCGAGGGCGTCGGCTCCGCCCGCCGGGCCCTGCGGCACGCGCTCGACGTGGAGATCGTCGCGTTCCCGCAGCACGGGGTGATCCGTACGCCGGGCACCGAGGAGCTCCTGGAGGAGGCGGCGCGCACCGGGGCGGTCGACCGGGTCGGCGGCATCGACCCGATCGGGTTCGACGAGGCGCTCGACGAGCAGCTCGACGTCGTCTTCGGCATCGCGGACCGGCACGGCGTGGGCGTCGACATCCATCTGCACGAACGGGCCGCGACGGGGCTGGAGTCGCTGCGCGCGATCATCGACCGCACCCGGGCGCTGTCGATGCAGGGCAAGGTCACCGTCAGCCATGTCTTCTGCGTGCCCGGACTGCCCGAGCGGGAGCTCGACCGGCTGGCGGCGGACCTGGCGGACGCCGGGATCTCCCTGACGACGGTCGCCCCCTCGGCGGACCTGGTGCTGCCGATCGGCCGGCTGCGCGAGCACGGGGTCCACGTGGGCCTCGGCTCGGACGGCGTACGGGACTCGTGGAGCCCGTTCGGCAACGCGGACATGCTGCACCGCTCGCACCTGCTGGCCCAGGTGCAGGACGCCCGCCTGGACGAGGAGTTGGAGGCGGCCTTCCGCTCGGGGGCCGACGGCGGGGCCCGGCTCCTGGGGCTGCCGGAGGCGGACCTCACGCCCGGATCGCCGGCCGACTTCCTGCTGGTGCGCGGGGAGTGCCTCCCGCAGGTCGTGGTCGACCTGCCTCCGCGCGAGATGGTGGTGCGCGGCGGGCGCATCGTCGCCCGGGACGGCGAGCTCGTCGGTCACTGACCGACCCTGTCGGGGCCCGTACGGGCCCCGACAGGCTGTCAGCTCTGCTGCGCCTCCTCGGCGTTGTGCCACACCGTGAGGTCGATGGTGATGTAGCGGCTGGGGTCGTCCGGGCCCGCCTTGCCGCGGTAGGTCACGACGGCGATGTGTCCGGCCTTGCTGAGCACACAGATCTGCGACCCGGACGTGAGCTGTTCGAGGTCGATCTTCTCGGTATAGCGGGTCTCCTGCCGGCAGACCTCCAGCGAACCCTTCTGCGAGTTCTTCAGGACCACCAGCTTCCCGTTGGCGCTGCCCACCCGCTCGTCGCCGAAGAGGGAGTCCCAGTAGAAGTAGAAGTCCCCCTTGCCGTAACTGACCCCGCTGCCGGTGTCCTCCTGCGGTCGGGGCGGATGGTCGGCGAGTTTCAGGGCGTAGTTCGCCGTCATGTCGATGCCCTCGTACGAGACGGGCCTGGGGTCGACCGGCTTCTCCCGGGCCTTGTCCCCGGAACCGCTGCCGCTCGAACCGCCGTCGGAGGACGCCTCGGTCCGGTCGCCCTTGCCGGTGGTGTCGGGGTCGTTCGGCAGCAGGGCGCCGATGACGCCGAGGACGACCAGCGCGCCGAAGACCGAGGCGGCGACGATCAGACCCGGCCGCTTGGTGCGCGGCGCGGCGGGCTGGAACCCGGGCGGGACCCAGCCGGTCGGCTGGGAGCCGGGCTGCTGATAGCCGGGCCGGGCGTATCCGGACGGGTGCTGGGGCGGCGGGGTGGCGTAGCCCTGGGGGTGGGTGTGCTGCTGCCAGTGACCGGTCGGCACGGTTCCCGGCGTCCCCGGAACCCCCGGCGCCCCGGGGCCTCCCTGCGCTCCGGGTGCGGCCGGTCCGGTCTGTGTGGGTGCGGCGGCCACGGCGTGACCGGTCGGGGTGTACGGGTGGGCGGAGCCCGGCGCCGGGGGCTGCGGGGAGTACTGGGTCGGCGTGGGCGTGGGTGCGGTGGTGGGCTGTGGGGGCGGGGTGGGTGCGGGGGCGGGGAGTTGGTGGCGTTCGGTGATGGTGCCGGCGACTGCCTGGGGGAGCCAGTCCTCGCCCTGGCGCAGGGGTTCGGGGGAGATCTCGTGGCACATGCGGATGATGTCGGTGAGGGTGGGGCGGTCGGCGGGGTCACGGCTGAGGCAGCGGGTGACCAGGGGGCGCAGCGCGTCGGGGAGCCGGCTGAGGTCGGGGTCCTCGTGGACGATGCGGTAGAGGACGGCGTGCGAGGGGCCGTCGCCGTAGGCGGGTGCGCCGATCGCGGCGTAGGCGGCGATCTGGCCGAGGGCGAAGACGTCGGTGGCCGGGGTGACGGTGCCCACCGCCGCCTGTTCCGGTGACATGAACGCCGGGGTGCCGACGCTGACGCCGGTGCCGGTGAGGGCGGTGGTGTCGGCGGCCCGGGCGATGCCGAAGTCGATCACCCGGGGCCCGTCGGCGGCCAGCAGGACGTTCGCGGGCTTCAGGTCACGGTGGACGATCCCCGCACCATGGATGACACCGAGTGCCTCCGCCACCCCGACGGTCAGCAACAGCACGCTCCGCAACGGCAGCCGGCCGTGCCGGGCGACCGCGTGCGCGAGCGAGGGGCCCGGTACATAGGCCGTCGCCAGCCACGGCTGCGCCCCCTCGGTGTCCGAGTCGATGACCGGCGCGGTGTACAGGCCCTGCACCCGCTGCGCGGCCCGTACCTCCTGCTGGAAACGCCGCCGGAACTCGGGATCCTCACTGAACTCCGCCCGGATCACCTTGATCGCGAGAGGACGGCCACCGGGCGTGTACGAGAGATACACCTTGCCCATCCCGCCCGAGCCCAGCACGGCGGCCAGCCGATAACCCCCCACCACAGCCGGATCGTCGGCCTTGAGCGGCTGGAACGGGTCGGCCGAAGGTGCGCTGCTCATTTGGAACCATCCCCCTGGTCACGGCAGTCCGGAGCCTGCACACGCCCCGAAGATCAGACGAGAGCGTACCGAATGCCGGGGCGAGTCCGGGGCCTGGCCGCATCGCGGGGACAGCGCGGCGGCGTACGGTCCGTACAGGGGGCGGCCGGGCGCCTCCCTTACGCCCGGCGGAGCGGCCTTGCCGCTCCCCCGCACCGGGTCCATGCTTGTCCCATGGGTGACCAGACCGGCCCCGAGCCGACGGTGTCCGTCCGGCAGGACCTCCGGTTGCTGGAGGCCGTCGGCGCACACCGGGAAGGCGCCTCCGCGCGGCAGCTGGCCCAGGAGGCGGGGTTGTCGGAAGTCACCGCCGGGCGGCTCCTGCACGAGCTCGCCCGGGACGGGTATCTGCACGAGCTGGACGACGGCGCGTTCACCCTCCGCGAGCGCGACGGCCTGCCGGCCGCCGCCGACGGCCGGGCATTGTCGGAGCACATCCGCCCCCTGCTGTCGTCGCTGCGCGACAGCCTGTCCGCCGCCGTCTACCTGACGCTGTACGACGAGGGTGAGATCCGGGTCCTGGAGATCGTCGACAGCCCGTACGCCCCTCGGGTGGACCTGTGGGTGGGTTTCCAGGACGCCGGGCACGCCACCGCGCTCGGCAAGAGCGTGCTCCGCGAGCTGGACGGGGAGGCGCGCGCCAACTACCTCTCCCGCCACTCCCTGGCCGACCTCACCCCCCGCACCATCACCTCCCGGGAGGAGCTGCTGCGGCAGCTCGACTCCGCCCCGGCGGGCCCGCTCTCGCTGGACCGGGGGGAGTACGCGCGGGGTACGACGTGCGCGGCGGCGCCCGTGTACAGCGGTGACCAGGTCGGGGCGGTCGGCATCTCGTTCCGCTCGGACCGGATGTACCGGACCACCGAGGTCAGGGCGCGGCTGCTGGAGTCGGCGCTGCGCGTCACGCGGCGGCTGACCCTCCCGGGGTACTGACGTCTCCGCGAAGGCGCTCAGCCGGTGACGATGCCGGCGACCAGGTTGATCGTGGTGGCCAGGATGCTCGCGCCGAAGACGTACGACAGCAGGCAGTGCCGCAGGGCGACCGCGCGGATCCTGGAGGTGGAGACGTTGGTGTCGGAGACCTGGTACGTCATGCCCAGGTTGTAGCTGAAGTAGAGGAAGTCGATGTAGCGCGGCGGTTCCTTCGTGTTGAAGTCGATCCCGCCGCCGGGCGGCCGGTAGTAGATGTACGCGTAGCGGGCGGCGTACATCAGATGGAGCGCCGCCCAGGACATGAACACGCCGCAGAGGGCCAGGGCGGCCGCCGCGTGGCTCAGGTCGGAGTCGCCGATCAGGAGCAGCAGCACGATGCCGACCAGTCCGGACAGGGCGGCCCCGACGACGACCAGTTCCTCCGCCACGGGCCGGAACTCCTCGCGCCGGGCGTTGTCGTGGGTGGCGGCGGCGTCCATCGGCCACAGCACGAGCCATCCCGCGACGACGAAGAGGGTCTCCGCGGCGGCGATGCCGACGAGGATGCCCAGCGGCGCGTTGGCGAGCAGGACGCCGACCAGCGCGCCGACGGCGGCTCCGACCACCGCGGAGCCCGCGAGCCGGGGAACGGCGGGGAGCAGGAACCGACTGTTCATGGGGGCCTCACGTGGTGCCCGAGGAGCCTGGCGCCCCTGCTCCGCGGGGGCTCCCCACGGAGAGGGCCGGACCGTGTCAGCGTAGGCGCGCGTCGTGCGCGACGCAGCCCGGAGCGACCCGCCGCAGCCGAGTGGCAGGCGGGAATCACCGGACATAGCCTGCCCGGAAGGACCCGTTTTCGCCCCGCCATGACCGTCCGGTCCTCCGAGTCCGCCATACCCGCAGGTGAAAGGGTGGAAGTGCCGTGAGCACCGACAACGAAGCGCCGGAACCCCTGGAGCCCCGGGTCGGTCCCGTTCCCGAGGCCGATCCGCAGTTCCGGCCCTACCACCACCCCGCCGCGGGCTGGGGGGCGGCCAGGAGCGTGACCCGCTTCCTGGTGGAGGAACGCGCGCTGGTCGACGGGCCACGGGCCATCATGAAGATGAACCACGAGAACGGCGGGTTCGACTGCCCCGGGTGCGCGTGGCCGGACGACACCAAGGGCCTGCACCTGGACATCTGCGAGAACGGCATCAAGCACGTCACCTGGGAGATGACCCGCAAGCGCGTGGGCCGTGAGTTCTTCGCCGCGCACTCGGTGACCGAGCTGTCCGGGTGGAGCGACTACGACCTGGAGAACCAGGGCCGGCTGACCGAGCCGATGGCGTACGACCCCGCCTCCGACCACTACGTCCCGATCAGCTGGAAGGACGCGTTCGAGGTGGTCGGCGCGACCCTGCGCGGGCTCGACAGCCCGCACCGGGCGGCGTTCTACACCTCCGGCCGGCTCGGCAACGAGGCCACCTTCCTCTACCAGTTGATGGCCCGCGAGCTGGGCACGAACAATCTGCCGGACTGCTCCAACATGTGCCACGAGGCCAGCGGGCGGGCCCTCCAGGCCTCCCTCGGCACCGGAAAGGGAACGGTCGACCTCAAGGACTGGGAGTCCGCGGACGCCCTGTTCATCCTGGGTGTCAACGCCGCGTCGAACGCGCCCCGCATGCTCACCGCCCTCGCCGAGGCCGACCGCCGGGGCGCGCAGATCGTGCACGTCAACCCGCTGGTAGAGGCGGCGGCCACTCGCACCATCGTCCCGCACGACTTCACGGACATGGCCCTGTTCAAGACCACCCGGACCAGCACGCTGAACCTGCAGCCGCGCATCGGCGGCGACATGGCGCTGCTGCGCGGCATGGCCAAGGCGGTCCTGGAGCAGTCGGCGAGCGACCCCAAGGCCCTGGACGTCGCGTTCATCGACCGCCACACCACCGGCTTCGAGGAGTACCGGGCGCTGTGCGAGGCCACGCCCTGGGAGGAGTTGGAGCACCAGTCCGGTCTGAGCCGCGCCGACATCCTCAAGGCGGCGCAGGTGTACGGGGAGGCCGACCGCTCCATCGTCAGCTGGTGTCTGGGGCTCACCCAGCACGAGCACGGCGTCGACACCGTCCGCGAGATCGTCAACCTCCTTCTGCTGCGCGGCAATCTGGGCCGCGAGGGCGCGGGTCCCTCCCCCGTGCGCGGCCACAGCAACGTCCAGGGCAACCGCACGTGCGGCATCGATCACCGTCCCACCGACGCGTTCCTGGACCGGCTCGCCGAGGCGTGCAAGATCGACCCGCCCCGCGAGCACGGCCTGGACACCGTCCGCACGATCCAGGCGATGCGGGAGGGCGAGGTGACGGTGTTCGTCGGGATGGGCGGCAACTTCGCGCTCGCCGCGCCCGACACCCCGGCCACGTACGCGGCACTGCGCTCCTGCGACCTCACCGTCCAGGTGAGCACCAAGCTGAACCGCAGCCATGTCGTCCACGGCCGCGCGGCCCTCATCCTGCCGTGCCTCGGACGCACCGAGAAGGACCACCAGCGCAAGGGCGTCCAGAGCACCTCGGTCGAGGACTCGATGAGCATGGTCCACATGTCCGTCGGGATGAAGCGCCCCGCGTCCCCGCACCTGCTGTCCGAGCCGGCCATCGTCGCCGGGATGGCGCGCGCCGCCCTGCCGGACAGCGCAACCCCCTGGGACTGGTACATCGAGGACTACGACCGGATCCGGGACACGATGGCCGATGCGCTGGACGGCTTCGAGGACTTCAACCGCCGGGTCCGCCTGCCCCTCGGCTTCCGTATCAAGCAGCCCGCGCGCGAACTGGTCTTCCTGACCCCGTCCGGGCGCGCGGAGTTCTCCGCGGCCGCACTGCCCGACGTCGTGCCCGAGGCCGGCACCCTGGCGCTGGGCACGATGCGCTCGCACGACCAGTGGAACACCACCATCTACTCCGACAACGACCGCTACCGGGGCATCAAGAACCTGCGCACGCTGGTCTTCATGAACCGGGCCGACATGCGCGAGCGCGGGATCCCGGACATGGGGCCCGTCGACATCACGAGCACAGCGAAGGACGGCAGCGAGAGGTTCCTGAACGGCTACACGGCGATCCCGTACGACATCCCGCGCGGCTGTGCGGCCGGGTACATGCCGGAGATGAACGTGCTCTGCGCGCTGGGCGACTACAGCACCCAGAGCGACCAGCCGATCATGAAGCACGTCAAGGTGACGATCGTCCCGGCCGCCGCCTGACCGCACGCCCGTCCCGGGTCACCTCGGTCGGGCGAGTCGCTCCAGGAGCAGGTGGGCCCGGCGCTCGGCGGCGGCGAGTTCGGTGGGGTCGATCTCCGCCGGCCAGAGCTCGCCCGCCGCGGCGTCGTCGGCCTCGCGCAACTCCACTACGGCCGCCGCCAGTCGTGTCTGGACGGCGGGCAAGGACGCCACCGAGCTTTCGCCCAGGGCGCGTTCGGCCCGTGCCGAAGCCGCACCGCACGCGACCAGGGCGTGCTGCGCCCGCACGGCGGCACGGTCGTGCACCACCAGCAGGGCACAGACCAGCGCGATGCCGACCCCGAGCAGACTGCTCAGTGCGCGGTCCTGGACGAGGTCCCCGGCCGGCGAGGGGGCGACGAGGTCGGTGAGCAGCAGCGCCAGCGGGGTGAGGAAGACGACGCCGAGACCGTAGTTGCGGGCGACGACGTACTCCAGCAGGAACTCCAGCACCACGATCACCAGGGTGAGGACCACCGGCTCGGGGCGCGCGGCCAGCACGCCGAGCGCGATCAACAGCCCCGCCGTCGTGCCCAGGGTGCGCTGCACGGCCCGCTGCGCCGCCGTCCGCACATTGACCGAGTGCAGAACCGCCGCGGCGGAGATCGCCGCCCAGTAGCCGTGGCCGAGCCCGAGCGGCAACGCCGCCGCTCCGGCGAGTCCGGTGCCGAGGAGCATGCGCAGCGCGGGCACGAGCAGGACCGAGGTACGGGCGGCGGCGCCGTGGCCCCGGCCCGTCACCAGCTCCGTGGCCCGCGCCTCGGCGGCGCGCAGGGAGGTGTCGGGAAGGCGGGTGGAGGACGAGGACGAGGAGGAGGAAGCGGCCGCGGGAGACGGGGAGGCGCCGGTGTCCGGGGCGGTGTCGGGAGCGGCGCCCGGGGCGGCGGTGTCCCGGGCCGTCGGCAGAGAGGCGGCTCGGGAAGAGGCGGTCGGGGCGAGGACCGCCAGTTCGGGGAGCATGCGCGGCAGCCGTCTGCGGCGGCTCACCAGGAGGTCGGCCTGACGGCGCAGGTTCCGTGCCGGACCGCAGGGGTCGTCCGGCGCCCGGCGCGCCGAAGCGATGAGCAACGCCCAGGCCAGGTCGGTGAGCCGGAGGCACGTATCGCCCCGGCCGCCCCGTTCCGCCCCGGTGGGCGGCATCACCCCGAGGGTCCGGTACGCCTGGAGCACGGCGGCCGTCGCCCGGTGCCGTACGAGCCCCCGGCCGGCCCCCTCGCCCGCCGCCTCCCACAGGTCCGCCAGCTCGCGCAGCGCCGCGGCCACGACGAGCCGCTGCGGACGGTCCGGGTGCACGAACCAGCCGAGCACGGCGAGGACCCAGGCCACGGCGGCACCCGTCGCGGCCAGGGCTGTCTGCACCCCGACATCGGTGGGGTCGGTCGAGCCGTAGGCCGCCACCGCGAAGGCGAAGAGCAACAGCACCGCTCCGAGGCCCCTCAGCCGGGCCGCGTCACAGGCGAACTTCGCGGCGGCGGCCACGAGGGCCATCGCCGCGACCGTCACGGCGGCGCCCGCTCCCCCGTCCCTCGGCTGCGCCCACACGGCGAGCGCCGAGCCGCAGCCCACGCACGCGGTCATCGCCACCGCGACGACGGCGAGCACCCGGGCTCTCCTCGCGTAGGGCAGGTTGCGGCCGAAGGTGGTGGTGAAGGAGCCGAGCATCGCGTAGACGGCGAGATCGGCCCGGCCCGCCAGGGCCATCGGCAACGCGGGCACCGCCATGGCGAGGGCGGCACGCAGGGCGAAGGAGAGGGCGCTGTCCACGCTCTGCAGGGCCAGCGCTCCCCTGGGCGAGAGCGCCCGCCCCACCCGGGCCGCCACCCGGCGCCGGGTGGCCGCTCCCCTGCCGTTCGGCTCTCCCCGGTCGCTCAGCACGCGCCGACCCACTCCTCGTCGCCGTCCGCGAAGAACTGGTGCTTCCAGACCGGCACCTCGTGCTTGAGGTCCTCGACCAGGCGCTCGCAGGCGGCGAAGGCCTCCGCACGGTGCGGGCAGGAGACGGCCGCGACGACCGCGACCTCGCCCACGGCCAGCCGGCCGGTGCGGTGCACGGCGGCCAGTGCGCGGACCGGGAAGTCGGCCGCGACCTTCTCCGCCACCCGGCGCAGTTCGGCCCCGGCGCCAGGGTGCGCGCTGTAGTGCAGGGAGGTCACCGGCCTCCCGCCGTCGTGGTCACGCACGGTGCCGACGAAGAGGGCGATGCCGCCGGCGGCGTCGTCGCCGACCGCCGCGTACACCTCGTCGAGGGAGAGGGGATCCTCCCGCACGGCGAGAAGCCGGATCGGGTCGTCGTCCGGAGCACCGGAGGCGGAGGGAGCGGAGGCGGAGGGAGCGGAGGCGGAGCCGTCGGGCAGGTGCGTCATGGTCAGGTCCTCAGCGTGGTGCGGCGTGGGCGTCGACGTGGGCGTGGGCCGGGATGCGGCGGCGGGCCGGGCGGCGGTCAGAGCCGGGGGACGTCGAGGATCTCGACGACGGACCCGGAATCCGCGCCGCCGGGCGGCACCACGGCCAGCCCGTCGGCGACAGCGAGGCCGCGCAGCATCGCCGGTCCGTCGAACGGCAGCGGCGTCACCGCCGGCCCCGTGCGGCGCACCGGCAGCAACCGGGTGTCGCGGGGGTGCCCCGGCAGTGCGGCGGCGCAGGGCGCACGGACCGGCTCGGCGTCGGCGTGCCCGCCGAGGCGGCGCAGCAGCGGTACGGCGAGGGTCACCGTGCCGGCGACGGCGGCCAGCGGATTGCCGGGCAGACCCACCAGGTGCCTGGGCCGTCCCCCGGCGGCGGGCGGCAGCTCGGCGAGCAGCATGGGGTGGCCCGGCCGTACGGCGACGGAGTCGACGAGGAGCCGGGCGCCCGCCGCTCGCAGGGCTTCGTGCAGGAAGTCCACGGGGCCGGCGGCCGTGCTGCCCGTGGTGACGACCACGTCGGCGGTGGAGCCGCGCACGGCCTCGTACAGCGGCCCGAAGTCGTCCGGCAGCAGGCGGCGGCCGACGACGTCCGCGCCCTGACCGCGCAGCCAGGGCGGCAGCAGCGGGCCGAGGGCGTCGCGTACCCGGCCGTGCCGGGGCGGCCCCGTCTCCAGCAGTTCATCGCCGAGGACGAGCAGGTGCACGAGCGGGCGGCGGTGCACGGTGAGCCGGTCGTGGCCGGCGGCCGCCGCGAGGCCGAGGACGGCGGGGGTCACGCTCCGCCCGGCGGGGAGGAGGGGATCACCCGCGTGGCACTCCTGGCCGCGCGGCCGGACGTCACGGCCCGGCGCCGGGGGCCCGGGGCCCGTGGAGCGGCCGACCAGCAGGCCTTCCCGGGCGTCGCCCTCCCCGTCCTCCCTGCGGAGCACGGCGCGGGCGCCCTCGGGCAGGCGGGCGCCGGTGGCGATGGGGACAGCGGTCCCGGAGCGCAGCGGCTCGGGCTGCCCACCGGCCAGTACACCGCCGCCCCGGAGCCGCCAGGGGCCCGGTCCCGCCACGGCCCAGCCGTCCATGGCGGAGGTGTCGAACGGCGGCAGGTCGGTGAGTGCCGTCAGCGGCTCCGCGAGGGCGTGGCCGAGCGCCTCGGCGAGGTCGCGGGTGACGGGCGGCAGGGGCGGTACGGCGCGGGCGACGGCCCGTGCCTCCTCCCATTCCGTGTGCTTGGGCGCCGCGGTCATGCGCTTCCCTCGTTTCCGGTCGTACTCGGTCCGTGGCTCCGCGTCGGGCGTCGGAGAGGTCGTTCGGTTCTCACGTGTCGACCGCCAGAGGTCGGTTCTCACGTCTCGGATGCCGGCTCCCGCCTCGGGGCGTCAGCCGCCGATGGCCGACATCGGGCGCTCCGGCCTGCGGAACTCCGGGCTGTCGATGGCGTGGCCGGGGCCCTTGCCCGCGACGGAGTTCCGCCAGGCCGCCTCGATGGCCGTGTCGTCGGCTCCGCCCCGCAGCAGGGCCCTCAGGTCCGACTCCTCCGTCGCGAAGAGGCAGTTGCGCAGTTGCCCGTCGGCGGTGAGCCGCACCCGGTCGCAGCCGCCGCAGAACGGGCGGGTGACACTGGCGATGACGCCCACCACCGTGTCCGTCCCGGCGATCCGCCACTCCTCGGCGGGCGCGTTGTCGCGCCGGCCGACGGGGACCAGGTCGAACCGCTCCCCGAGGCGGCCCAGGATCTCCTCGGCGGTGACCAGCCGGTCCCGGTCCCAGGCGCCCTGCGCGTCCAGGGGCATCGACTCGATGAACCGCGCCCGGTAGCCGTGCTCGACGGCGAACGCGGTCAGTTCGGCGATCTCGTCGTCGTTGACCCCGCGCACCGGAACCGTGTTGATCTTGACGGGCGTGAGGCCGGCCGTACGGGCGGCGCGCAGCCCGTCCAGGACGTCGGTGATCCGGTCGCGGCGGGTGATCGCGGTGAACCGCTCGGGACGGAGGGTGTCCAGGCTGACGTTGACCCGGCTCAGCCCGGCCTCGTGCAGTGCGGCGGCGCTGCGCGCCAGGCCGATGCCGTTGGTGGTGAGGGACAGTTCGGGGGCCCCTGGCAGGGCGTGCAGACGGGCGACGAGCCCGGGCAGGCCGCGGCGCAGCAGCGGTTCGCCGCCGGTCAGCCGTACCTCGGTGATACCGAGGCGCCGGGCGGCGATGCGGACGAGGCGGACCACCTCGTCGTCGGTGAGCAGTTCGGGCCGGGGCAGCCAGTCGAGGCCCTCGGCGGGCATGCAGTACGTGCAGCGCAGATTGCAGCGGTCGGTGAGCGAGACCCGCAGGTCGGTGTGGACCCTGCCGAACCGGTCCGTCAGCGGGGACGGGGCGGGCCTGTGGAGGAGCGGTCGGGACACGGGGCAGCCTTCTTCCTCTGCCCGGGGGCAGTCACGCATTTCTCACCCGCCGACCACTTTCGAGGGATACCGGGATGAAGTCAAAGAGGGTTTCTCTATTACGTGATCGGCGCCGCCGATCTGTTCCTGGAACCCCTCTCCGAACTGCATGGACACCGTGATAGGCCAGGCCTTTCATCTCATCGAATTCCCCTCTTTGACTTCGCTCGACGAATAAGCGGATATTCGACGCGCCATCCGTGAGGCGAATGGCCCAAGGCAGAGAAAAGAGGCGCACCCCGTCATGAGCAGCCGTATCGAGGACGACCCGGGCGACGACCTGTCGGTCACCCCGCCCAAGACCTGGGCGACGGGTCTGCCCGCGGTGGCCCACGCGCTGGAGTACTCCCTGGGCCAGACGTCCCCGCGTCGCACCGCGCTGACGCTGCTCAACATCAACCAGCCCGAGGGCATCGACTGCCCCGGCTGCGCGTGGCCCGAACCCGCTCCCGGCAAGCGGCACATGAACGAGTACTGCGAGAACGGCGCCAAGCACATCAACGACGAGGCCACCTCGCGGCGCGTCACCCGGGAGTTCTTCCGCGAGCACTCGATCGCCGAGCTCGACGGCGCGTCCGACTACTGGCTGAACCAGCAGGGCCGGCTGACCGAGCCCATGGTGAAGCGACCCGGCGGGACCCATTACGAGCCGATCGGCTGGGACGAGGCGCTGGGTCTGCTCGCCGGGGAGCTGCGGGGCCTGGACTCCCCCGACGAGGCCCTCTTCTACGTCTCGGGCCGGCTGAACAACGAGGCAGCGTTCCTGCTCCAGCTCTTCGCGCGCGCGTACGGCACGAACAACCTGCCCGACTGCTCCAACATGTGCCACGAGTCCAGCGGATCCGCGATGTCGCAGACGCTGGGCACCGGCAAGGGCAGTGTCTCCCTCGACGACGTCCACCGGGCCGACCTGATCTTCGTCGTGGGGCAGAACCCGGGCACCAACCACCCCCGGATGCTCTCGGCCCTGGAGGAGACCAAGCGCAACGGCGGGCAGGTCGTCGCGGTCAACACGCTGCCCGAGGCAGGGCTCATGCGCTTCAAGCACCCGCAGAAGGCCCGCGGGCTGGTCGGCCGGGGCACGCCGATCGCCGATCAGTTCCTGCACATCCGCGCGGGCGGCGACCTCGCCCTGTTCCAGTCCCTGAACCGGCTGCTCCTGGAGGCCGAGGACGCCGCGCCGGGCACCGTACTGGACCAGGCGTTCATCCGTACCAGCACCACCGGCTTCGAGGACTTCGCCGAGCACGCGCGGAAGACCGACTGGGCGGACGTCCTGACGGCGACCGGGCTGTCCCGTGAGGAGATCCAGGAGGTTCTCGAGCGGGTCCTGAGGAGCGAGACGATCATTGTGTGCTGGGCGATGGGGCTCACCCAGCACAAGCACGGGGTGCCGACCATCCGCGAGGTGATCAACTTCCTGCTGGCGCGGGGCAACATCGGCAGGCCCGGCGCGGGCGTCTGCCCGGTGCGCGGGCACAGCAACGTCCAGGGCGACCGCACGATGGGCGTGTGGGAGCAGATGCCGAAGGAGTTCCTCGACGCCCTGGGGGCCGAGTTCGGCTTCACCCCTCCCACCCACCACGGTCTGGACGCGGTGAACAGCATCCGGGCCATGGACGAGGGCCGCGCCAAGGTCTTCCTGGGCGTGGCGGGCAACTTCGTACGGGCCACGCCCGACAGCGCGGTCACCGAGGCAGCGATGCGCACGTGCCGCCTCACCGCGCACATATCCACCAAGCTCAACCGCTCCCACACGGTCTGCGGCGACACCGCCCTCATCCTGCCCACCCTCGGCCGCAGCGACCGGGACGTCCAGGCGACCGGCGAGCAGTTCGTGACCGTCGAGGACTCCATGAGCGACGTCCACGCCTCCCAGGGGAAGCTGCCGCCGGCCTCCCCGCACCTGCTGAGCGAGGTCGCGATCATCGCCCGGCTCGCCCGGCGGACCCTGGGCGAGGCGCCCGACATCCCCTGGGAGCTGTTCGAGGCGGACTACGGCGCCGTCCGCGACCGGATCGCCCGGGTCGTCCCGGGCTTCGAGGACTTCAACGCGCGGGTCGCCGAACCCGGTGGCTTCACCCTTCCCAACCCGGTGAACCGAGGGGTCTTCCCGACACCGAGCGGCAGGGCCGTCTTCACCCGCAACGACTTCACCATGCCGCAGGTCCCCGAAGGACACCTGCTGTTGCAGACCCTGCGCTCGCACGACCAGTGGAACACCGTCTGGTACGCGCCGAACGACCGCTACCGGGGCATCCACAACGCCCGCCGGGTCGTCCTCGTGAACCCCGCGGACCTCGACGCCCTGGGTCTCGCCGACCGTGACGCCGTGGACCTGGTGAGCGTCTGGCACGACGGGCGGGAGCGCCGCGCGGAGAACTTCCGGGTGGTGGCGTACCCCGCGAGCCGTGGCTCGGCGGCGGCGTACTACCCGGAGACCAACGTCCTGGTGCCGCTGGACAGCGTCGCCGACATCAGCAACTGCCCGACCTCCAAAGGAGTCGTGGTCCGCCTCGAACGCACCCGCGTGACGGACGGGAAGGGAAGCGAACCGTGGGGCGAGTGACCGCACGGCGGCGTGTTCTGCGGGTACGGGAGGGTCGCGCCTCCTACCGTCCGGACACCCTGGCCGCCGAGGAACCGATGGAGATCCGGGTCGGCGGGCGCCCGCTGACGGTGACCATGCGCACGCCGGGCGACGACTTCGACCTCGCGGCCGGTTTCCTCGTGAGCGAGGGCGTGGTGCACGGCGCCGAGGATGTGGCGGGCATCCGCTACTGTGCGGGCGCCACGGCCGACGGCGGCAACACGTACAACGTGGTCGACGTCGGTCTGGCCCCCGGCGTGGCGGCCCCCGACGCCTCCCTGGAGCGGAACTTCTACACGACGTCCTCGTGCGGACTGTGCGGAAAGGCGAGCCTGGACGCGGTGCGCACCACGGCCGCCTGGTCGGTCGCCGAGGACCCGTTGAGCATCGGGACGGATGTGCTGACGGCCCTTCCGGACCGGCTGCGGGCGGCCCAGCGGGTGTTCGACAGCACCGGCGGTCTGCACGCCGCGGGGCTCTTCACGGCCGATGGCGAGCCGGTGTGTCTGCGGGAGGACGTCGGGCGGCACAACGCCGTGGACAAGGTCGTGGGCCACGCACTGCGGTCGGGGCTCCTTCCGCTGCGCGGGTCGGTCCTGATGGTGAGCGGCAGGGCCTCGTTCGAGCTGGTGCAGAAGGCGGTGATGGCCGGCGTCCCGCTGCTCGCGGCGGTCTCCGCGCCCTCCTCGCTCGCGGTCGACCTGGCCGCGGAGAGCGGTCTGACCCTGGTCGGGTTCCTGCGCGGCGCCTCCATGAACGTGTACACGGGTGCCGAGCGGCTGCGCCCGGTGCCGGGGGCGTGACGGGCGGCGTCCGGCGGGTGGCTCGGGAGCGGGGGCCCGCCGGACGTCCGGCGGCGGCTCGTGCGCCGGTGGGGCGATTGGCGTTCCGCGAGGCGGTCCGGTAGACCCGTGGGGTGCTGTTCCGTCAACTCGAGTACCTGGTGGCCCTCTCCCGCGAGCGTCACTTCGCCCGTGCCGCCCAGGCCTGTCACGTCTCCCAGCCCGCTCTCTCCGAGGCGGTCCGCAAGCTGGAGGAAGAGCTCGACGTCCCCCTGGTGCTGCGCGGCCGCAAGTACGAGGGGCTCACGCCCGAGGGCGAACGCATCGTCGTGTGGGCGCAGCGGATCCTGGCCGACCGTGACGCCCTCACGAGCGAGGCCGGTCATCTGCGCACCGGGCTCGGTGGCCGCATGCGGATCGGTACGGTCCCGACCGCGTCCGGGGCCGTCGCCCTGCTGACCGCCCCCTTCTGCCTGGCGCATCCGCTGGTCACGGTGGAGGTGATGGGGGACCTCCAGTCGCAGGACGTGCTCCGGCAGCTGCGGGACTTCGAGATCGACGCCGGAATCACCTACCTCCACGAGGGGCTCGGGGAGCAGTACCGGACGGTTCCGCTGTACGAGGAGCGGTACGTGCTGCTCACCGGTGCCGCCGACGCCCCCGCCCACCGGACGGCGGCCACCTGGGCGGAGGCCGCGCGGCTGCCCCTCTGTCTGCTCACGGGGGCGATGCAGGGGCGCCGGGTGCTGGACGAGCTGTTCGCCGAGGCCGGGGTGCGGCCGTCGCCCCGGGTCGAGACGGACTCCGTGGCGACGCTCTTCGCCCATGTCAGGACGGGCCGGTGGGCGAGCGTCGTACCGCACACCTGGCTGCACGTCTTCGGCGTGCCGCACGGGATGCGGGCGGTGCCGATGACCGGGCCCGACCGGACGGTGCCGGTCGGGCTGGTGATGAACGCCCGGGAGCCGGGCTCGGTGATGGCCCGCGCCCTGCGTGAGGTCGCGGCCCGCACCGATGTGGCCGCCGCCCTGGAGCGGCTGCCCGACGACTGAGACGCCCCCGGGGAGGCGTCCCGGTCGTTCGTGGCGGCCGGCCGTCGCCTACTTGTCCTGATCCGGGGGAAGGCCCACTTCCTCGCGGTCCTCCTCCAGACGCTCCTCGATCTTCTCCGCGTCCGGGCGGCGGGGCATGCCCCGGCCGTGACCGGTTTCGGGGTCGCCCTCGACCTCTTCGTTCGACTTGTGGTGGTGATGGGTCATCGATCACTCCTTGCCGTCGGGGGCGGCGGTCGCCGCGGCGGCCCCGGGGGCCTTCGCGGCGTCGTCGCCCTTGCGGATCGTGCAGTGCAGGGAGTCGTCGACCACGTCGGCGACGATCGTGTCCCCGGGGTCGGCCTCGCCGCCGAGCAGCAGGGAGGCGACGCGGTTGTCCAGTTCCGTCTGGATCGTGCGGCGCAGCGGGCGGGCGCCGAACTCCGGCTGGTAGCCGTGGGCGACGAGGAGCTTCTTCGCCGCTTCGGTGACCTCCAGGGTCATGCCCTGGGCGTGGACGCGGTGCTTGCTGCGGTCCAGCAGGTGCTCGACGATCTCGGACAGGTCGGCCTCGGTGAGGCTGTGGAAGACGATGATGTCGTCGATGCGGTTGAGGAACTCGGGCAGGAACCGGCCCCTCAGATCCTCCATCAGCTCGTCCTTGAGCTCGGCGGCGTCTCCCTGGTGGGCGAGGATGCGGTGGGCGCCGATGTTGGACGTCATGATGACGACGCAGTGGCGGAAGTCGACCGTGCGGCCCTGTCCGTCCGTGAGCCGGCCGTCGTCGAGGATCTGGAGCAGCGTGTTGAATACGTCGGGGTGCGCCTTCTCGACCTCGTCGAACAGCACCACGCTGTAGGGGTTGCGCCGCACCTTCTCGGTCAGCTGGCCGGCCTCGTCGTAACCGACGTATCCGGGCGGCGCTCCGACGAGCCGGGCGACCGTGTGCTTCTCCTGGAACTCGCTCATGTCGAACCGGACCATGCGGTCGTCGTCGCCGAACAGCAGCTCGGCCAGCGTCTTGGCGAGCTCGGTCTTGCCGACGCCGGTGGGCCCGAGGAAGAGGAACGAGCCGACGGGCCTGTTCGGGTCACCCATGCCCGCACGGTTGCGGCGTACGGCCTGGGAGACCGCGGTGACCGCCTCGTCCTGGCCGACGATCCTGGCGTGCATCTCCTCCTCCAGCTTGAGGAGCTTCTCCTTCTCGCCGGCGGTGAGCTGGGAGACCGGGATGCCGGTGCGGCGGGAGACGATGTCGGCGATGTCGGAGGCCGTGACCGAGACGACGCCCTCGCGGCGTTCCTCGATCCCGGCGAGTTCCCCCTCCACCTCGGTGATCTGCCGCTTCAGCCCGGAGGCCTTCTCGAACTCCTCGCCGGCGACGGCCTCGTCCTTCTCGCGCCGCAGTTTGGCGAGGCGGTCCTCACGGCTGACGACCTCGGTGGAGCGGTTCGCGCTGCGCAGCCGTACGCGGGCCCCGGCCTGGTCCATCAGGTCGATGGCCTTGTCGGGCAGGAAGCGGTCGCTGATGTAGCGGTCGGACAGCTCGGCCGCCGCCGTCAGGGCCCCGTCGGCGAAGCGGACCTGGTGGTGGGCCTCGTACGCGTCCCGCAGCCCTTCGAGGATCTGTACGGTCTCCTCGACGGTCGGCTCCGGGACCAGGACGGGCTGGAAGCGGCGCTCCAGGGCGGCGTCCTTCTCGATGTGCTTGCGGTACTCGTCGATCGTCGTCGCGCCCACGACGTGGAGCTCGCCGCGTGCGAGGGCGGGCTTGAGCATGTTGCCCGCGTCCATCGAGCCCTCGCCCGTCGCGCCCGCTCCGACGACGGTGTGGAGTTCGTCGATGAAGAGGATGATCTCCCCGCTCGCCTGCTGGACGTCCTCGATGACCTTCTTCAGCCGTTCCTCGAACTGTCCGCGGTACTGGGCTCCGGCGACCATGCCGGACAGGTCCAGGGAGACGACCCGCTTGTCCTTCAGCGTGTCGGGCACCTCGCCCGCGACGATGCTCTGGGCGAGTCCCTCCACGATGGCGGTCTTGCCGACGCCGGGCTCGCCGATGAGGACGGGGTTGTTCTTGGAGCGCCGCGAGAGGATCTCGATGGTCTGCTCGATCTCCTCGGCCCGCCCGACGACGGGGTCGAGCTTCCCCGCCTTCGCCTCCTCCGTCAGGTCCCTGCCGAACTCGTCCAGGGTCGTCGAGGGCTGCTTCCCCCCGCCGGAAGCCCCGTTCCCGCCCGCCGCCCGGTCCGTGGCGCCGCGCAGCTTCCCCACGTCCAGGTCGTCCGCGCCCAGGAAGCGGGAGGCCCCGGAGTCCGCGTCGTCGATGAGCGCGCCCAGGATGTGCTCGGGGCCGATGTAGGACACCCCCGCCGCCTGCGAGCGGGCGTAGGCGGCGGTGAGGGTCCGCTTGGCCGCCGGGGTGAGTCCGGGCTCGGCGGACGGCTCGCCCGCCTCCCGGGGCAGCACCTCGTCGAGCTGCCCGGCGAGGGCGTCGGGGTCGACCCCGGCCCGGGAGAGCAGCCCGCGCGAGGGCTCGACCTGCGTCGCCGCCCACAGCAGGTGCTCGGTGTCGAGGTCCGCCGTTCCGTCGTCGGCCGCCTTGCTCGTGGCCCGGCCCAGCAGTTCGTGGGAGGACTCCGTCAGCAGCCGCCCGATCGGGACGCGCTGCATGGCCGGGGGCGACGACGCGGGCGACATCCCGAAGAACCGGTTCAACAGGTCACTGAACGGATCGGACGGACCGAGGGGTGAACCGAACGCCATCGACATATCAGCTCCAGGGAGGCGAGGGGGGCTCTCCCACTCAAACGCGATGTCCACCGCCCCGCAAACGGAACGGGCCCCGGCCGCCTCCCCGGCCCGGAGCGGGCTACTCCGCCATCTCGTACGCCCCCGACAGCGCCTCGACGCGCTCCCAGATCCGCGCCGAACGGGCCGCGTCGACGACGGGACGGCGTACCGCGCCGAGCGCCCAGCTCTGCTGCTCCTCGGTGGCGGAGTCCTTGCCGTGCAGCTCGACGGCGTGTGCGGAGAAGTCGCGTACGAGCACGGCGAACAGTTCGTCCAGCAGCTCCTGGTCCAGGCCGGTCAGCCGGGCCTGCTCCAGGATCAGCTGGCCGTGGACGACGAGCGCGAAGAGCTGGCCGACGGCGAGGAGGAGGTCGAGGTCACGGCTCTGCTCCTCGTCCGGGGCGGCCGTCTCGACGAACGCGCACAGGGCGTCGGCCTGCTCGCGGAAGCGGGCGACGTTCTCCACCTCGGCGTACGCGTCGAACGCGGTGCGCCAGTCGTGGAAGCGTACGGAGCCGAGACCGCGCGCAGGTCCCTGCTGGAAGAGGAACGCGTCGTCGGAGGCGTCGAGGCGGGTGGGGACGGCCGGGTAGTCGACCGGGTTGAGCAGGTGGTTCCGCATGAACTTGAGGATCAGGGCGAGGTTCACGTGGACCGTGCCCTCCAGCTTCGGCAGGCCCCGGATCTCGACGGCGGCCTGGGCGAAGTAGTTGTCCTTCTCGAAACCCTTGGCGGCGATGACGTCCCACATGAGGTCGATGACCTTCTCGCCCTCCGTGGTCACCTTCATCTTCGTCATCGGGTTGAAGAGCAGGTAGCGGCGGTCCTCGGGTCCGGCGGAGCGGAAGTAGTCGACGGCGCGGTCGCTGAACAGCTTCATCCCGACGAGCCGGACGTAGGCGTCGGTCAGCTCGCGGCGCACGTGCGGGAAGGCGGTGACGGGGCGGCCGTAGAGGATGCGGTTGCTCGCGTGGGTGACAGCCTCGTACATCGCGTGCTCGCAGATGCCGATGGAGGCGGTGCAGAGGTTGAACTTGCCGACGTTGACGGTGTTGAGCGCGGCGTCGAAGGCGGCGCGGCCGGTGTGCAGGATGTCGGCGGGGGCCACCGGGTAGCCGTCGAGGCGGAACTCGCTGACGTACTTCGAGGAGTCGACGACGTTCTTCACCAGGTGGTAAGCCTCGTGGCGGCTGTCGGCCGCGAAGAAGACGTACCCGTCGGGCCCCTCGACGTCCGTGCGACGGCCGAAGACGGAGACGAGACCGGCGGCGTTGCCGTTGCCGATGTAGTACTTGGAGCCGGAGGCCCGGAAGCCGCCGTCGACCTCGCTGTCCGGCTCCAGCAGCATGTCGGTGGAGTAGATGTCGGCGCCGTGGGTCTTCTCGGAGAGACCAAAGGCGAACACCTCGCCCCGGGAGAGGAGTTCGGCCGCCCGGTCGCGGGCCGCGGCGTTGTCGCTCTGCCAGACCGGGCCAAGACCGAGGATGGTCACCTGCCAGGCGTACCAGTAGTCCAGGCCGTAGAACCCGAAGATCTCGTTGAGTGCGGCGATCCGGGCGGTGTCCCAGCGCTGGTCCTCGCTCCCGGCGGCGGAGGCCGGGGTGAGGAAGGTCGCGAACAGCCCCTCCTTCGCGGAGAAGGCGAGGAAGTCGCCCAGCCAGGCGCGGGATCGGTAGTCCTCGATCAGCCGGCGCTTGCCGCGCTCCTCGAACCAGTCGACGGTGGCGCGCAGCAGCCTGCGGGTCTCCGGGTCGAAGTGCTGGGGGTCGTAGGTACGCGGGTTGAACAGCAAGGACGCGGACTCAGCCATGGCGGTGCCTTCCGGGAAGGGTGAGGGTTCTGGTGGTCACGGGGACGGCGGCCGGGACGCCGTTCAGGCGTCCGGCCCCGGAGCCGCGAGCCGGTTGAGGGTGTCGAGTACGTCGTCGAGCCAGGCGATCGTCATGCGCTCGAACGCGATGCCGCCGCGCAGCACGACGTGCTGGAGCTCCTGGCCCGCGTCCGGAGGCACGGGGGCGTCGGGCCCGGTGAAGTCGCGCAGTTCGCCGGCGAGGTAGTGCGCGAGCCGGTCCCGGTGCACCTGGTGGTGCCGTTCGACCTCGCGGATCAGGGCGGCCGGGTCGTCGAAGGCCGCACCCCTGATCTTCACGGCCAGGTCGTGCCGGAGGCTCTCCGGTTCGATCGGCTTGTGCAGCCACACGGCGAGCGCCGAGCGGCCGGGCCCGGTGACGGAGTACTCCTTCTTGTCCGGCCGGCCCTGCTGCTCCACCTCGCGGACGAGGAGCAGGCCGTCGCCCACCATGCGCCCGAGCACGCGGTAGATCTGCTGGTGGGTGGCGGTCCAGAAGTACCCGATGGACCGCTCGAAACGCCGGGCCAGCTCATAGCCGGAGCCGGGCTGCTCCAGCAGGGAGACGAGGATCGCGTGGTCGAGGGCCATACCTCGATCCTTCTATGCAACTCGTTGCATAGACAAGTCGTGGAGCCCCGGTGAGACACGGCTCACCCGGGTCCGGGCGTCCGGGAGCGCCATTCCGGCGGGCGTTGTTTAGTGGGATCCGTACGGGAAACGCGGTGGAAGCTCTCGGAGAAGGGGCGCCACCGTGTCGTCGGTGGCGCGATTCCGGGCCCGACGCCCATGGAAGAGCGGTGGAGGAGGAGCGCATCATGCCCGCTGGGTCCAGCAGGAAGCGTGAGCGACAGTACGAGCACATCAAGGAGAGCCAGGAAGAACGGGGCGTTTCGAAGGGACGCGCGAAGGAGATCGCGGCCCGGACCGTGAACAAGCAGCGTGCCCGGTCCGGCGAGTCGGAGACGGCGAGCAGGACCTCCACGCAGGACAAGAAGTCCGCCTATCAGCGCGGCGGCGAACGCTCCCACAAGGGCGCGCAGGGCCCCACGAAGGACCAGCTCTACGAAGAGGCCAGGAAGAAGAACATCGACGGGCGTTCCAACATGAACAAGGAACAGCTCCGCAAGGCCCTCGGACGCTGATGCCCGGCGGAGGTCCAGGGCCGCGAGGCCCGACGACGGAAACGGGAGACCATGACAGGCGCGGCGATCTTCGATGTGGACGGCACGCTCACCGATACCAACCACCTCCATGTAGTGGCGTGGTGGGAGGCCTTCCGGCAGTCCGGGCACACCGTGGCGATGCCGGACATCCACCGGGCGGTCGGCCTCGGCTCAGGTGATCTGATCAAGCGGCTGCTGGGGTCCGACCGGGACCCCGAGCAGGATGCGGCGATCAGCTCCGCGCACACCGTGCTCTACGCGACGTACTTCGACCGCCTCCCCGCCTTCCGGGGCGCGGGCGATCTGCTGCGCACGCTGGCCGGACGCGACTGGCGGATCGTTCTCGCCACGTCGGCGAGCGGGGCCGAACTCGCGGCACTGCGGCGGGCGGTGGACGCGGACGACGCGATCCGGGCCACGGCGAGCTCGGACGACGTCGAGCGGGGCAAACCCTCCCCGGAGCCCGTGGAGCTGGCCTGCCGGCTGGCCGGGGTCGGTGCGGGGCGGGCGGTCTTCGTGGGCGACACGGTGTGGGACATGGAGGCGGCGGCCCGGGCCGGGGTGGGCGCGGTGGCACTCCTGTCGGGCGGCATCCCGCGCGCCGACCTGGAGCGGGCGGGAGCGGAAGCGGTCTACCGGGACGTGGCCGAGCTGCTCGACCGCCTCGACGAGAGCCCCTTCGGTCCGGCCCCCGGCTGACGCGGGGCTCTCAGGGCGTCACGCGAGGCTCTCCGGCGTCAGGGGTGGGGGTGTGTGCGCAGCGCGGTGTGCCCGTCACGCCATGCCGCCAACAGGTGGTCCCCGAGGAGGTCCTCCAGGTGGCCGGTCGCCTCGATGCCCAGGACGACGTCGGCCGCCAGCCCCGGCTCGTCCTCCAGCAGGCCGCCGATCACCTCGTGGCGCACCACCTGTTCGTGGACCGCGTCGGCTTCCACGTGCTCGTCGTAGAACCGCTGGGCATCGACACCCGCGCCCACGCGGCGCAGTGCCTCGGCCAGCCTCCTCGACCCGGGGGGCGAGGTGATCTCCACGGTGGCGAAGTGCCCGACCAGCGCGCCGCGCAGCCGCCGGTGGAGCCCGAACAGAGACATCAGGTTGACGGTGGCCAGGGCCTGGGCGGGCGCGGCGTCGAGGTAGCGGCCGTACCGCGCGTCGAGGCCGAGGTCGGTCATCAGGTCGGCGAAGAGCTGGGCGTGGATGTCCTCCGCCCGGCCCGCTCCGAACTCGTCGAACTCCACGGCGACCATCGCCGCCTTCGCCCGGCCGCGGAGCCTGGGCACCACCCACAGATGCGGATCGGCTTCCTTCAGGTGGTAGAGGGAACGCACGGCGGCGTACTCGCGCAGCTGCCACAGCTCCCCCTCCCGCTGGAGGTGGTGGCTGACGCTGTGGCCGTCGTCCCCGACGGGTTCCAGTTGGAGCGCGTCGACCGCCTCCGCCACGTCGTTCCCGCCCGGGCCGCTGTCACGGCGCAGCGCGTCCAGGAAGACGTCCTCGGCCGCCGCGCGCACGCCGAGCAGGGCGGGGTCCCATTCCAGGCGCTCGTCCACGCCCGCGAAGCCGCGATAGTGGAGCTCGTACAGGACGTACAGGAGCAGTTGCAGGTCGTCCCCGTACGGGTCGGACGCGCGGACCGCACCGGTTTCGGGCAGACGGGTTCCGCCGCCCGCCAGTGCGGCGAGGACGCTCCCGCTCAGGGGTCCGCGGGCCCGGGGAAGTCCGGGAGAGTCCGCGGGGCTCCGGTGGGGGGTGGTGGCCGGGGTCGTCACGGTCGGGACTCCTCCTCGCCCTGCTGGGGCTGTCGGCCGCCGGGCGGGGCCCCGGAGGACCCGGCGCGCTCGCGGCGGCGGTGGCTGGTGTCGCACCAGGGGTAGGCGCGGCTGCGGCGGCAGGTGCAGATCGCGACGACGAAGCGGTCGGACCGGGCCGTCGTGCCGTCGTCGCCCACGACCTCGACCGGCCCTTCCACCAGGATCGGGCCTTCCCGGTTCATCACCACGCGGCGCGGCGTCTCATTCCTTCCGGGCACGGATCACCACCAGCTCTTCCCTGTCCAGGCGGTCCCGCAGCAGGCCACGTGCCCGCAGCCAGGCGGCCCGGCGGCGGGTGACCGGTCCGAACGGGATCGTCACCCGGTCGGTCACGGTGACGTCCAGCCCGGCCTCGGTCAGCCGGCCGACCGTGTCCTCGGGTCGGCTCAGTCCCGACTGGACCAGCAGAAGCAGACCGCCGGGGCGCAGGGCGGCGAAGGCGTCGTCGCAGATACGGTCGAGGACGACCCGGCCGTCGGGGCCCGCGTCCCAGGAGCGGCCTGCCCCGTGCCGTGGAGCCGTCGGGTCGGGGGCCGGAACGTACGGGGGGTTGCTGACGACAGCGTCGAACGTACGTCCTGGCAGGGCCCGGAGCAGGTCCCCCCGCCGTACGGTGACGGGCAGGCGGGCGAGCGCGGTGTTCAGCCGTGCGGACGCCACGGCCCGGCGGCTGATGTCCACCGCGGTGACGCGGGCGCCGAGCCGGGCGGCGTGCAGGGCCAGTGCGCCGCTCCCGGTGCAGAGGTCCAGCAGGTCCGTGCCCGGCCCGATCCCCTCGCGGCGCATGGCCAGGGCGAGCAGAAGCGTGTCGGTCTGCGGTCGGTAGACGCCGGGAAGCCGTACGACCCGGCCGGGCCGCGGAGCTTCCGCGCCCGGCCGTGGCGCCCTGTCGGGGGCGTCCGGCAGGGCCTGCCGCGTCATCGGGCCGTCCTCGCCCTCGGGTACCCGCACCCCTCGCCCGTTCAACGGCCGGAACGCCCGTCGGGCCGGTCCTGCTGCTCCTGGCGGCGCGCCTCGGCCTGCCGGCGTCGGCCCTCGTCCCTGCGGTCCTGGTCGTCGAGCGCCTTGCCGTCCGATTCCATGGCCAGTCCGCGGGCCTTCAGCACCTTGGCCCGCAGAATCCTGCGTACGTCACGCATCGTGTCCTCCTGTGCGGTCAGCGGTAGTTCGTCGTCGAGCGGTTCGTGTCTCCTCGTCCTCGGTGCACACCCCAGGTTCCGTCACGTGGGCGGGCCTGCTCCTGGTGGCTCGCGCCGCTGTAGGGGAGTGACCCCGAACGGCCCTGCCAAACATGCGCCGCCCCGCGCCTCTCCGGGGCACGGGCCGTGCGCCGGAGGTCCGTCGTAGGCTGAATCCCTCGTTCCGGCCGGCAGAGCACGGACGAGCGACGAACGGACCGACAGGAGGCCCGAGGTGGCCGCGGAGACGCCGACCGACGCGACGGTGGCCGAGGTGATGGCCGAACTGGCCGCGCTGGAGGATCCGAGAGCGCGCGCGGTGAACGAGAAGCACGGTGACGATCACGGGGTGAACCTCGGAAAGCTGCGTGCCCTGGCGAAGCGGCTGAGGACGCAGCAGGAGCTCGCGTGCCGGCTGTGGGAGACGGATGACACCGCGGCGATGCTGCTGGCCGTCCTGATCTGCCGGCCGAAGGCGTTCGAGCGGGACGCGCTGGACGTCATGGTGCGTGAGGCCCGCGCGCCCAAGGTGCACGACTGGCTCGTGAACTACGTGGTGAAGAAGAGCCCGCACGCCGAGGAGCTGCGGGTGGCCTGGTCCGCCGATCCGGATCCCGTGGTCGCGAGCGCCGGGTGGGCGCTGACCACCGAGCGCGTCGGAAAGAAGCCCGAGGGCCTCGACCTCCCGGGGCTGCTCGACGTCATCGAGGCGCGGATGAAGGACGCTCCGGACCGCCTTCAGTGGGCGATGAACCACTGTCTGGCCCGGATCGGGATCGACCACCCCGGCCTCCGCGCCCGCGCCGTCGGGATCGGCGAGCGGCTGGAGGTGCTCAAGGACTATCCGACCTCTCCGGGCTGCACGTCCCCGTACGCGCCCGTCTGGATCGCCGAGATGGTGCGCCGGCAGGACGCCGCGTAGCGGAGCCTCCGGCGGTCCTCATCTCCGGGCGGGCGAGGGATCGCCGCCTTCCTCCGCCGAGGCCGAGGCGGGGGCGGGGGCGCGGCGCGGTCCGATGAGCGTGACGGTGGTGAGCACGGCGACGACCGCGAGTACCGCGGACACGCCCAGTACGGCTCGGGCGCCGTCGGTGACCGCCTGGGCGCCGTGGCCGCCGTGGAGGGTGAAGACCGCGCCGAGCGCCGCGGTGCCGACCCCCGCGCCGAGGGATGCGAGGGTGGCGACGGTCCCGGCGACCATGCCGACCCGTTCGGGAGCCGTGACCTGCACGGCGACGGCCATCACGGGTGCGCCCGCGATCCCGCCGCCCGCTCCCCAGGCGAGCAGCGGCACCAGGAGCACCCACCACGGGGTGCCGGGGGTGATCAGCAACGCCAGGGCGGCGAGGCCGGCGCCCTTGAGCGCGTAGCCGGCGCCGATGACCAGGCCGGGGGCCCGGTTGCCGATCAGCTTGGAGCCGACCATGCCCATGACGATCTGGGCGAGGAAGATCGGGGTCATCAGCAGGCCCGCCGCGGTCGGACTCAGGCCGAGGCCGTCGGAGAAGTACAGCACCAGGTAGACCGAGCCGCCGATGGTCAGGACGCGCGAGAGCAGGACGGCCAGCATCGCGCCCAGGAACGCGGGCCGGCCGAACATCCGCAGCTCCAGGGTCGGCGCGGGCGCCCGGAGCTGTACGGCCAGGAAGGCGGCCAGCGCCAGGCAGGCGGTGAGCAGCACGGCGGTCTCCCGCCCGGACCACGGGGCGTCGCCGGGGCGGAGCATCAGCAGCGTCCCCGTGCCGAGGCCGAGCATGAGCAGCAGGCTGCCGAGCCAGTCCGTCCGCCCCGCCTCCGAAGCACCCGGGGAACGGGGCAGCACGCGTACGGCGAGCACCCAGGCGGCCACGCCGAGGGGCAGGTTGACCGCGAAGACCGCCCGCCAGCCGAAGGTCTCGGCCAGCACCCCGCCGAGGGTCGGTGCGAGCAGGCCCGCCGCGGTGGCGAACGAGCCCCAGGCGCCGATCGCGAGGTTGCGCTCCTCGCCCTCGTAGCGGTCGGAGAGCAGCGGAATGCCGTTCACCATGATCGCGGCGGCTCCCGCCCCCTGGACCACACGGGCGGCGTTGAGCCACAGCAGATCCGGCGCCACGGTCGCGGCCAGGGACGCCAGGGCGAACACGGCGATCCCGGCGAGGAAGAGGGCCCGTCGGCCCCACCGGTCCGACAGGCTGCCGACGACCTGGGTGAGCGCGCCCATGGCGACCATGTACGTCACCACCACGGACTCGGCCGAGGCTCCGTCCGCTACGTCGGCGCTGATCAGCGGGAGCCCGATGGCCACGATCGTCAGGTCGACGACCACCAGACCGGTGGAGGCCATCACGAGCACCAGAACCCCGCTCAGCGGC
Organism: Streptomyces anulatus; assembly: GCF_014650675.1. Classification (GTDB taxonomy): domain Bacteria; phylum Actinomycetota; class Actinomycetes; order Streptomycetales; family Streptomycetaceae; genus Streptomyces; species Streptomyces anulatus. The sequence continues at coordinate 123,729 of NZ_BMVK01000007.1, forward strand.
GGGAGACGGCGGGACTTCTGAGCGGGCATACGGGAACCGGCCTCCGGGCGTCGGGGGGCACACGGGCCCGCACGGCGAGAGCGGGCGGACGGGCCCGGACGGCCCGTGCCCGGCCAGCCTGGCCGCACCCACCGTTAAAGTCAACAAGCGTGAAGTTCAAGCGGGACCGTACGCTGTCGCCATGCCTGCCACGCCTCGCCGCCGACCCGCCACGCGCAAGGGCCGCCCCGTCCTCACCCGCGAGATCATCGCCGCCAAGGCTCTGGAGATGGCAGGCGCACAAGGGTTCCCGTCCATCACGATGCGCGCCCTCGCCACCGAACTGGACGTGACCGTACGGGCGTTGTACAACTACGTCGAAGATCGCGGGGAGGTCGTCAGCCTGGCCGTCGACCTCATGCTGACCTCCTGGAACCCGCCCCCGCTCGACCCCGCGGCCTGGGAGACCTCCGTCGCCGGCTACGCCCGCTCCCTGCGCGCGCTCTACCGCCGCTGGCCCCGCGCCCTGCTGGTCTCCCTGGACGAGGACACGCCCCCGGCCTCGGTGCACCCCAACCGTCTGCTCAACCTGGACCGCTTCCTCCGGCTGCTGCGGGACGTCGGCCTGGACCTCCCGGCGGCGCTCGCGGCGCACCGCCATCTCTCCCTGCTCGTGCTGTCCTTCGCCCTCGTGGTCGACGGGCCCGCCGGCCGGGCCGGGGACGACCGGAACACACTCGTCCCCGACCACTGGCTCACCGCTCACGCCGACCTCGACATCCCCACCCTCCGGCAGGCGGCCGCGCTGCCCCTGCCCACCGCGGACGAGCAGTTCGACCAGCTCGTCGCCGCCGTCGTCGACCGGATCCGCGGCGGACTCAGCGCCGGCTGACGGCCGGCCGGCCCCGGTGGGGCTCCCGGTGCGGTTCCCGGTGGATGGGCTCCGCGCCTCCGGTCAGGGGCAGGCCCGTGCCGCCCCGCCGGGCCGCGACGATCTCCGCCGCGATGGACAGGGCCGTCTCCTCGGGCGTACGGGCTCCGAGGTCCAGACCGATGGGCGAGCGCAGGCGGTCCAGCTCCCGGTCGCTCAGGCCGGCCTCGCGCAGCCGCCGCGTCCGGTCCTCGTGGGTGCGGCGCGATCCCATCGCGCCGACGAACGCGGTGGGCATCCGCAGCGCCTCCGTGAGCAGCGGCACGTCGAACCGGGCCTCGTGCGTGAGCACGCACAGCACCGTGCGCCCGTCGGTGGGGGTGCTCCGGAGATACCGGTGGGGCCAGTCGACGACGACCTCGTCGGCCTCGGGGAAGCGGGCCCGGGTGGCGAAGACGGGCCGGGCGTCGCACACCGTCACGTGGTGGCCCAGGAACTTTCCGGCCCGTACCAGCGCGGCGGCGAAGTCCACCGCACCGAAGACGATCATGCGGGGCGGCGGCACGCTGCTCTCGACGAGCAGGGTGAGTCCGCCGGGGCAGTGCGTCCCGTCCTCGGAGAGGGTGACGGTGCCGGTGCGCCCGGCGTCCAGCAGGGCCGAGGCCTCGGCCGCCGCCGTACGGTCCAGCTCCGGAGTTCCGCCGAGGCCGCCCTCGTGGGCGCCGTCGGCGCGGACGAGCAGGGCCCGTCCGAGGAACCCGTCCGGGCCGCTCACCACCCGGGCGAGGGCCGCCCCCGCGCCGGAGACCGCGGCGGACAGCGCGGCCTCCAGCACCGTGCGTTCCGGCGAGTCGGCGCGGACCGGCGTGACCATGATGTCGATGACCCCGCCGCAGGTCAGCCCGACGGCGAAGGCGTCCTCGTCGCTGTAGCCGAACTGTTCGCGCACGGTCACACCGTCGCCGATGGCCTGCGCGCACAGCTCGTAGACCGCGCCCTCCACACAGCCGCCGGAGACCGAGCCGATCGCGGTGCCCCCGCTGTCGACGGCGAGGGCCGCGCCGGGCCCGCGCGGTGCGCTGCCGCCGACGGAGACGACGGTGCCGACGGCGAACTCCCGGCCCTCCGCCATCCATCGGTGCAGCTCACCGGCGATGTCAAGCATCCGCCGCTCCCCCGCCCGCCCCGGCGGAGTCGGACACGGTCGCCGCCAGGACCCGGTCGGGGCGGATCGGCAGGTTCCGGTGGCGGGCGCCGGTGGCGTGCCAGACCGCGTTGGCGACGGCCGCCGCCGCGCCCACGATGCCGATCTCCCCGACGCCCTTGATGCCGACCGGGTCGTCCGGGTCGTGGTCGTCCACCCAGTCCACCTCGATGTCCGGGACGTCGGCGTGGGTGGCCACGTGGTAGCCGGCGAGATCGGGGGCGTAGTGGCCGCCGCTGTTCCGGTCGCGGACCGCCTCCTCGTGGAGGGCCATGGAGATGCCCCAGGTCATCCCGCCGACGAGCTGGTTGCGGGCGGTGAGCGGGTTGACGATCCGGCCCGCCGCGAAGATGCCCAGCATGCGGCGCACCCGCACCTCGCCGGTGGCGATGTCGACGGCGACCTCGGCGAACTGGGCCCCGTAGGAGTGCCGTTCCTTCTGCGCGAGGGTCCCGAGCGCCTCGGTGGTGTCGGACCGCACCGTGATCCCCTCCGGGGGGATGCTCGTGGTGACCGCGAGCCGCTCCCGGAGTTCGGCGGCGGCGGCCGTGACCGCCCAGGCCCAGGAGCGGGTGCCCATGGAACCGCCGGCGATCATCGCGGGGCCGAAGTCGCTGTCGCCGATGCGGACCCGGACGTGTCCGGGTGCGGTCCCCAGCGCGTCGGCGGCGATCAGGGTCAGCGCGGTACGGGCCCCGGTGCCGATGTCGGCCGCGGCGATCCGTACGGTGAAGGAGCCGTCCGCCTCCGCCGTGACCAGGGCGGTGGACGGGGCGGCCCCGGCCCCGAAGGAGGCCGCCGCCGTGCCGGTGCCCAGCAGCCAGCGTCCGTCGCGGCGCGTGCCGGGACGCGGATCGCGGCCCGCCCAGCCGAACCTGCGGGCGCCCTCGCGGAAGCAGGCCGCCAGATTGCGGCTGCTGAACGGGAGCCCCGAGACGGGGCCCACGTCCGGCTCGTTGCGCAGCCGCAGTTCGATCGGGTCGACACCGGCGCGTGTCGCGAGTTCGTCGAGGGCCGCCTCGATCGCGAACGACCCCGGGGCCTCCCCCGGTGCGCGCATCCAGGTCGGGGACGGCACGTCGAGCCGTACGACGTGGTTGGCGGTGCGGTGCGCCTCGGCGTCGTACATCACCCGGGCGACGCCCGCGCTGGGCTCGACGAACTCGTACACCGTCGACGTCTGGTTCAGCGAGAGGTGCTCCAGGGCCAGCAGCCGGCCGTCGGGGGCCGCCCCGAGCCTGATCCGCTGGGTGGTGGGACTGCGGTAGCCGCCCAGCGAGAAGGTCTGGCGCCGGGTCAGCACCACGCGCACCGGGCGCTGCAGGGCGGTGGCGGCCATCACGGCGGACACCTGGTGGGCGCGCAGGCCCTTGCTGCCGAAGCCGCCGCCGATGTGCTCGGAGCGCACCCGCACCGAGGACGCGTCGAGCGAGAACATCGCGGCCAGCTCGCTCTGCACCCAGCTCGTGCCCTGGTTGGAGTCGACGACCTCCAGCCGGCCGCCGTCCCAGCGGGCGGTCGCCGCGTGCGGCTCCATCATGCTGTGCTGCTCTTCGGGGGTGGTGTACCGCGCGTCCACGACGAAGGCGGACGCGGCCAGCCGGTCCTCCAGGTCGCCCTTCTCCGTCTCGGCGGGCATATGGCCCGCGGCGGGGTAGGCGTCCGGGTGGTCATCGACGAGCGCGGTGTCGTGGGGCTCCTGGTCGTACGTCACCACGAGCGCCTCGGCGGCCTCCCGGGCATCCTCGGGGGTCTCGGCGACGACCAGCGCGACCGGCCAGCCGGCGAACGGCACCCTGTCGTTCTGGAAGACGGCGCAGGTCGGGTCCGGCGGGGTGCCGAGCAGGCCGATGTAATCGGTGTTCAGACGGGGGGCGTTGCCGTGGTGCAGCACGGTGAGCACGCCCGGCATCTCGAGGACCGGGGCGGTCTCCACGTCGAGGATCCGGCCACGGGTGACCGTGGACAGCACGAGCCAGCCGTGGGCCAGGTCCGCGAAGGGGATCTCGCCCGCGTAGCGGGCCGCGCCGGTGACCTTGTCGCGGCCCTCGACGCGGGTGTGGGCGACGCCGACGGCTCCGCGCACGGCCGGGGGTCCCGGCGTGGTGGTCGTCATCGGGCGTCACTCCCGGCGAGTTCGGTGAGTACGGAGACCACGAGGTTGCGCATGAGGGTCACCTTGTATCCGTTGTCGGGCAGCGGGCGGGCGGCGGCGAGTTCGGCGTCCGCCGCGGCGGCGAAGGTCGCGCCGTCGGCCGGCGCGCCGGTCAGCACGGCTTCCGCCGCACGCGCGCGCCAGGGCCGGGAGGCGACGGCCCCGAGGGCCAGGCGCGCCTCGCGTACGACGCCGTCCTCGATGTCGAGCGCCGCGGCGACGGAGCCGATGGCGAAGGCGTACGAGGCGCGCTCGCGCACCTTGCGGTAGCGGGAGTGGGCGGCGACGGGCGCGGCGGGCAGGCTGACGTGGGTGATCAGCGCGCCGGGCGGCAGGGCCGTCTCCCGGTGCGGGGTGTCGCCGACGGGGAGGTAGAAGTCGGTGATCGGGCTCCGCCCGGGCCCGTCGGCGCTCTCGTAGGAGACCACGGCGTCGAACGCCGTCAGCGCCACGCCCATGTCGGAGGGGTGAACGGCCACGCAGTGGCCGGAGGCGCCGAGGACGGCGTGGTTGTGGTGCTCGCCGGCGACGGCGGGACAACCGCTGCCCGGGGACCGCTTGTTGCAGGGCTTGGAGACGTCGGTGAAGTAGCCGCAGCGGGTGCGCTGGAGGAGATTGCCGCCGACGGTGGCCATGTTGCGCAGTTGTCCGGAAGCTCCGGCCAGCACGGCCTGGGCCAACGCCGGGTAGTGGCGCCGGACTTCGGGGTGGGCGGCGAGATCGCTGTTGGTGACGGTCGCCCCGATGCGCAGACCGCCGTCGGCCGTGGTCTCGATGCGGTCCAGGGGGAGTTCGCGGACGTCGACGAGCAGGGCGGGGCGCTCCACGCCCGACTTCATCAGGTCGACGAGGTTGGTTCCGCCGCCGAGGAACCGCGCCTCCGGGTCGGCGGCGAGGAGGGCGACCGCGCCGGTGACGTCGTGGGCGCGCCGGTAGCCGAACTCCTTCATGCGGCGGTCTCCTTCGTGTCTGCCGTCGGGTCCTCGGCGTGTGCCTCGGCGGCGCGGGCGACGGCCTGGACGATCGAGACGTAGGCGCCGCAGCGGCACAGGTTGCCGCTCATCCGCTCGCGGATCTCGTCGGGCGTCAGCGGTGGCGGACCCGCCTCGGGGCCGACGTCGTCGGTGACGGCGCTCGGCCACCCGGCCGCGTGTTCCTCGATGACGGCGATGGCCGAGCAGATCTGGCCGGGTGTGCAGTAGCCGCACTGGTAGCCGTCGAGGTCGAGGAAGGCCTGCTGGACGGGGTGCAGGTCGTCGCCCTCGGCCACGCCCTCGATGGTGGTGATCTCGCGTCCCTCGGCCGCGACCGCGAGGCTGAGGCAGGAGACGACGCGCCGCTGGTCGACCAGAACGGTGCAGGCGCCGCACTGCCCCTGGTCGCAGCCCTTCTTGGTGCCGGTGAGATCGAGGCGCTCGCGCAGGGCGTCGAGCAGGGTGGTGCGGTGGTCGATGGGCAGGTGGTGCTTCTCGCCGTTGACGTTCAGGGTGATCGCACTGGACGTCGACGAGGTCGCTGGGGCCATGATCAGCCTTCTCTGGTGTCGGGTGACGAGGAACCGGGCCGTCGGCCGACGACCGGTCGACCCGGCCACCGGCGAACGCGACCGGCGCTAAGGTAGCCCTAACCGGACTGTTGTCCGCTCACGGGAAAAAACGTAACGGACAGCTGTCCGGTTAACAAGGACGGGTTTCGGCCACGAACCCGCGAGGAGGATCCGTGTCCCAGCCGAAGAAGGACGCTCCCCTGCGTCTCGACGCGCAGCGCAACCGCGAGCGCATCCTGCGCGTGGCCATGGCCGAGCTGACGCTGCGCGCGGACGCCCCGCTGAGCGCGATCGCCAAGAAGGCGGGCGTCGGGCAGGGCACGTTCTACCGCAACTTCCCGCACCGGGAGGCCCTCGTCCTGGAGGTCTACCGCTACGAGATGCAGCAGGTCGCCGACGCCGCGGGCGAGTTGCTCCGGACGCGCCCGCCCGAACGGGCCCTGCGCGAGTGGATGGACCGCCTCGCCCGCTTCGCCTTGACCAAGGCCGGTCTGGCGGACGCGATCCGGCTGGTCACCAGCGCCCCGGGCGGCCCCGCCAAGCCCGGCCCCACCCCGGTCATGGAGGCGGCCGGAGCGCTGCTCCGCGCCTGCGAGGACGCCGGCGTCGTCCGCCCCGGGGTGACCCCGGACGACTTCTTCCTCGCCATCGCCGGTCTCTGGCAGATCGACCCGCACGAGGACTGGGAGCCGAGGGCCGGCCGGCTCCTGGATTTCGTCATGGACGGACTGCGCTTCGGGGCGCCCGGCCGGTGACCCGACCGCCCGCCGCCGGGTGTCGGCGGGCCGTGTGATGATGCCCCGTACAACGCTCGGACCTGGGGAGGGACTGAGCACAACACGCACGACGGGAGCGGTGAGTTGGGCAAGGGCGGGGCGTCCATACCGGACGAGGAGTGGGAGCGTTTCCTGAAGGAGGCCGAGGCCGGGGGCGCGGGGGCGCCCGAGGAGCCGTCGGCGCGGGCCCGGATGGTGGCACAGCGACTCCGGGAAGAGCCCGACGGCCCGCCGGAGGGGTGGCGGACGTACTCACCGGCCCGGCGGCGCAAGGGCAAGGGCTGGGCCGCGCTCGGTCTGGCGGCCGCCGTCGCCGTGGTGGTCGTGGCCGTCGGCCCCTGGGGGATCGCCGACTGGTTCGACGGCGGCGACGGTACGAGCGCCACGCCCCTCGCCGCGGAGTCGGAGCGCCCGACCGGGCCTCCCGCGCGGGAGGCGACAGAACGGCCTCCCACACTGGACGAGCCGTTCAGGGGATCACCGGCCGCGCGGTGGAGCGACGGAACGGCGGGCATCCACCTGCCCGAGGCACGGGCGACCGGCTGGATGAGCAGGGCCGAGGTCGCGCGAGCGCTGGAGAAGACCCAGGACTTCCTCGCGGCGTCCGCTCTCGACCCCGCCGTACTGCGCGGCGAGCGGCCTGACAAGGCCATGGCGCTCATCAACCCGCACCAGTCGGACGTGCGGGAATTCCTCAAGAAGGCGTTCCGCGCGCCCGATCGCGAGAACGACCCGCTCCTGCTGTTCAGCCGCTTCCGGTCCTCCGACGCGCGGCCGGCCGGGGACGTGGTCAAGACACGCGGCCGGGTCACCTTCCGGGAGGGCGAGCGCGGTGCGGTGGAGGTGTCCACCGACATCACCTACGTCTATCCGCTCGTGCGCGCCGAAGGGGGCGACGACGAGGTCGCGCGGACCATCGTGCGCCGCGAGGTGGTGATGAGCTGGGACGACCCGGCGAAGATCGTGATCGAGCCGGGGACGTTCTCCCTCGTCTCCTACAAGGTGGACACCACCAACGGCGGTTGCGACACCCACACCGGCTATCTGACGCCCGCGTTCCTCGCCGAGCGCGCCGCCACCCGCCCGGACGGCGGCGCCGAGGTCGACCCGTACGACCGGAGCACGTCGATGGAGGAGCGCATGCGGGAAAGCGACGACGAGGGCTGCGGAACCGCCTCCCGCTCCTGAGGAGGGACGGTCCGCACGGCACGGGAGCGTTTCGGGTAGCGCCGCGAAGCAGGCCCTGTTCGCGGTGCTACCCCCGGCGGAGACGGGAGAACAGCCCCCGGTGCGCCCACCCGGTCCGGCGCAGCCCCGCCCCGACGCAGCCCGCGGCCAGGCAGAGCGCCAGCACCGCCGCGCCGGTCGCGGACGGGACGGCGTTCATCAGCGCGACCCCGGTCAGCACGACGACGAATCCGTCGAACTGCCATGCCACGACACGCAGTCCGGAGAGGTCGCCGAAGGGCGTGATGACCGGGAGAAGCAGTTCGAGCGGCAGATGCAGCTTCATCTCCCGCAGGAACCGGGCGCCGAGCACCAGCACCACCGATCCCGCGACGAGCAGGACCGTGTTCCCCGCCCGGCCGGCGGGGAGTGGCCACCGGAACAGGGCCACCAGGGCGCCGCCCAGGAAGGTTCCGGCGGTCACGGCGACGACGGGCCACGCCAGAGCCCGGGCAGGCAGCCCGCCCCACCGCTCACCGAACAGCGGGGCCATGGTCAGCTCGTCGCGCAGACCGCGCCAGGTCTCGCCCACCCACCCGGACCCCAGATACACCCCGACCGAGCCGGCCGCCCACCACCACCACTCCGGGCCGCCCCCCGATCCGGCCACCCCGTGGGTCAACGAGGCGCCGCCGACCGGAAGGAGCACCGCCGCCGCGGCCGCGCGTCCGGGCGTTCGCAGCGCCCGCACCGCCCCCTGGGCGAGATACCCGCGCAGGGATCCGTCCGTGCGGATCAGGGCGGAGGTGAACCCGCGCGGCTCCGGCCGGTACAGGTCGAGCGCATGGTGGAGCGTGCCCGTCCACGCGTACGCCCGGGCCTGGGAGGCGCGCGCCGACTCCCGTGCGAGCCGGGCGAGGTCGATCGAGGGCAGCGCGCGGAACGCCGGCGGTCCGACGGCCGCTGCCAGGAGCGCCGGGACGAGGGCGGCGAGCCAGTGACCGTAACGGCCGTCCGGGGCCGTGCCGCCGACCGCGGCCACGACGAGTGCCGAGGCGCCGACGGCACCGGCGAGCAGGAGGTTGTCGCGTACCGCCCTGACCTGGCCCCACAGCCAGGCCACGGCGGCGACGGCACTGGTCCCGGCCGTGACCGCGAGCCCCGGCAGCGCGGTGCCGGGGCGGTCGAACAGATCGGTCGCGAGGTAGGCCGCCGAGCAGACCGCGAGCAGCGTGACCGTGCCCGCGTACGCCAGCCTGCGCCGGGCGATCGTCCCGAGGTAGTGGGCGGGCGAGAGGTCCGTGGACATGAGCACGTGCAGCAGGAACGGCTGGACCACCAGCGGCCCCCAGAACCGGCCGACGAGCTGGCCGCCCCAGCACACGGCCACCGCGAGCCCGCAGACCAGCGGCGCGGCCCCGGCCGACAAGTTCACGGAGGACACGGAGAGGGGCGCCGGCGATGTGCTCCGGGCGTGGACGACCGGCACCAGGTAGAAGACGGTGAACAGCGCGACGAGATAGGCGGGGTACGCGCGACCCCGCACCGTCGCCCTGCCGCCGCGCCGGGCGTAGCCCTGCCGTACGGCCTGGACGCGGGCGCGCGCTTCGGACGCGGGCGGGGCGACGGGGCGCGTCGTCGTCACAGGCCCACGCGACCGTCCCGCACCGCCACCAGCGCCTCCTCGTGCGTGGCCACCAGGAAGGCGGTGCCCTCCTCGGCCCGCTCGGTGAGCAGGGCGGCCACCAGGGCCACGCGGTCGCTGTCGAGGTGCCGTTCGGGCTCGTCGAGCAGGACGACCTCGGCAGGGCGGACGAGCGTCAGCGCCAGGCCGAAGAGCTGGAGCTGCCCGGACGAGACCTGATGGGGAAACCGCTCGCCCAGCGGGGCCAGTCCCAGCCGGTCGATGATCCGCCCGGCGCGTTCGGCGGTGCTCGCGGAGTTGCCGTACCAGGAGGCGGCGACCAGCGTCACCTGCTCACGCAGCGTCATGTCCCGGGCGTACGGGACCGGGTCGACGAGCGACGCGACGAGTCGGCGGTGCAGGGGTTTCGCCAGGTCGACGGGGTCCCCCAGCACCGAGCACGATCCGGCCGTCAGGGTCCGGCTGCCCAGGAAGGCGCGCAGCAGCGTCGTCTTGCCCGAGCCGTTGCCGCCGGTGACACACCAGAACTGGCCCGGCGGGACCGAGAACGTCGTGGGCGCGAGCAGTGTGGTGTCGCCCAGTGCGACCGTCGCGCCGTCCGCCGCGATGGCGGGAACCACCATCATCTCCCCCTCCGGAAGAACTACCGGCGTTCCCTGATGTGTTGCCGGTCTCCTCGCCGCGTACGGTACGCGCTGCCGCGCCGGGGTGCCGAGCCCGGCCCGCCTTCGTCCACCGGGCCGGAAGCGCCGGCATCGCCCTCGCCGACGCTCCCCCGGCCCACCCACGACCGGCCGTCACCTCCGGGGCCCGGCCGCCGCGTATCCGGTGGCGCCGGCCACCAGCAGGGCGGCGGCGGTCCAGGCGGCGGCCCGGCCGTCGGGCGGGGCCAGCAGCCAGCCGCCGACCCCGGCCGGGTCGGGCGCTGCGAAGAGGGTGACGGCCGGCCAGCCGACGACCGGCGTCCAGGCGTACTCCGCACCCAACAGGACGGCCCCGAGCGCGGCGAGACCGGTCAGCCCGGCGGCGTCCCGGAGCAGGAACGCCACCGTCACGGGTTCCCGCACCGCCGTCTGCGCCGCCAGGAGCACGAGGGTGACGGCGGCGGCGATCAGCAGGACGTGCGCCGCCCGGAGCGGGGCCCAGCGGATCGCCGCCGTCCGGTCCAGGGCGGCGTCCTGGCCGCCGAGCCCGGGGGCCGCCGAGGCGACGGCGACCGCCACGGCCAGGACGCTCGGCCGAGGATCGGCGGCGCCGTCGGCCGCCGCGCCCGCCCCGAGCAGCGCCGCCGAGGCGAGGAGCGCCCAGGCCGCGGCCGGGGCCCGCCGCGATCGCGCGTACAGCAGGAGACCGCTCGTCACCGCGCTCCCCCGGCCAGGTCGTCGGCCCAGGTGAACTCGCAGCCGAGGGCGGCTTCGCGCACCTCGGCGACCCGGCTCCGTTGCTGGTCCGGGGAGAGTGCCGTGAACTGCTTCCACGCCTTCCCCGTCGAGGCCCGGTAGGCCGCGCGGTCGTACACATCGGCCTCGATGGGCCGGAAGGCGCCCAGCGCCCAGCTCGCCAGCACGCTCTGCACGACGAGCACCTCGTCGCCGCCGAACTCCCGGGAGGTGATGGCCCGGCAACTCGGCGCGAGGCCCTCGCCGACGAGGCGACGCACCAGTCGGTCGCCCTTCGCCGTGTCGATCTGCGGGTCCTCGAAGTTGACGAGCACCGCCGCCGGGGCGAGCCGGCGCTCCTCGCCCACGGCCCGGAGCGCGGTCTCCTCCCGGACCTGTCGGGGCGCCGCGTCGCCGAGGGCGGTGTCCAGGACCTCCAGGGCCCGGGTGGCGGAAGGCGCGAGGGCGTCGAGCCGGTGGCGGTGCACCTCCGTGACGCAGACCTGGCCTTCACATACCTGGGCGGCCGCCGCCGGGTCGATGCGGTAGCCGCCGCGCGCGTCGCCGGGCAGCACCAGCAGCGCCAGGGCGGCTCCGGCGAGCACGGGCGCCACGGCCGTCAGGCGGCTCCGCCGGCGGGTGGCGCTCAGCAGGGCGAACCCGGTGGCCAGGAGACCGAGCAGCCAGAGGGTCTGGCCCAGGTGCACGGCTCCGGTGAGGGTCAGCAGCACCTGGCGCGGCTCGGCGACCGCCGGGGAGAGCTGCGAGAGCAGCTGGGATCCGACGCGGGCGGTGGGCAGTTCGCTGTCGGTCTGCTGCATCAGGAACACGGTCACCGCGAGGAACAGGACCGCCACGGCCGGCGGGGTCAGCGGTGAGGGCAGGGCCCGTGCCACGCCCATGCCGAACACCGCGGCCGCCACCAGGGCCAGCAGCGCGACGGCCGAGATGGGCAGCCAGCCCAGGTGGGTGTACGAGGTCGGGCCGAGCGCCACCTGGACGCCGCCCCACACCAGCAGCGCCCCGAACCCGGCGACCAGCGCCAGGGCGACCGCGGTCACCGGGGTCGCCGCGCGCTGCCATCCGGGCCGGGGGGTGGCAGCCAGCAGTTCCGGCATCCGGGAGCGGTGGTCCCGCAGTCCGTACAGGGCGCCGATCCCGGCGACCAGGGGCCACAGGTAGGCGAGCAGCCCCCGGGTCCACAGGGCCAGGGAGGTCCACTGCCCGGTCCAGTCCACCGTGGTGCCCCACCAGCTCCCGTCGATGCCGTAGAGGAACGCGAACCCGCAGGCCAGGACGGTGAGGCCGGCCAAGGGGGCTGCTGAGCGCAGGAGTTCGGTGCGCAGGACGCGGAGGTTCACCAGCTGCCCTTTTCGTGGTCGGAGCCGGACAGGAGGGCGGAGTAGCCGCGTTCCAAGGGGCTGTCGCCCGGCTGGTCGGCGGTTCCGGCGGCGGCCAGCGCCTCCGGCGTCCCCTGGAAGACGAGGCGGCCCCGGTCGAAGAGCACCACATCGGTGCAGGCCGCGGCGACGTCCTCGACCAGGTGGGTGGAGACCAGCACGCAGCTCTCCCGGCCGAGTTCCTGGAGCAGGGCGCGGAACTGGAGGCGTTGTGCCGGGTCGAGGCCGACGGTCGGTTCGTCGAGCAGCAGCACCGAGGGGTCGTTGACGATGGCCTGGGCGATGCCGACGCGGCGCACCATTCCTCCGGAGAGCGCCTTCATCCGGCTGTCGGCCCGGTCCGCGAGTCCGACCCGTTCCACGGCGCGCTGCACGGCGCCGGGGATGTCCCGCGCGGGCATCTCCTTCAGCCAGGCCATGTAGGTGACGAACTCCCGGACGGTGAACCGCTTGTAGTAGCCGAACTCCTGCGGCAGATAGCCGATGCGGCGGCGCAGCTCGCGGTGGCGGGCGCTGTCGCGGACGGAGTGGCCGAACAGTTCGAGGTCTCCCCCGGTGGGTCGCAGGACGGTGGCGAGCGCCCGGATCAGAGTGGTCTTTCCGGCGCCGTTGGGGCCGAGCAGACCATGGGTTCCGGTGCCCAGGGCGAGGTCGAGCCCGTCGACGGCGAGCCGGTCGCGGCCCACCCTGACGGTGAGGCCGGTGGCATGGATCTCATGGGCGTAGACGCGTGGCGCGGTGTCCAGCGCGCCGGTCGGGACGGTCGGTACGGTCAACGGGGGCTCCTTGCGGGGGGTCATCGCAGGCTCTTGGGGGTGGTGTAGGCGCGGCGGCGGGCCAGGGTGACGACGGCCGCGGCGGCGAGCGTCAGGGCCCAGAGCGGGAGGTGTTCGGGCTGGAGGAGGAAGAGCCGGCCCAGGGCCGCGGCCGGGGCCAGTACCGCCGCGGTCCACAGCGCTCCGAGGGCGGCGGTGGCGCGGCCGACGCCGATGACGCTGCCGAGCGCCAGCGCCGTCGCGGTGAGGGCGAGGGAGGGCAGGAGCCACTGCGCGAGGGCGACGCCCGTCAGGAGCCCGGCCACCAGGTGCACCGGAAGGACGACGGCGAGCACGGTCAGGGTGCGCCGCAGCAGCAGGGACAGCCCGGCGCGCGGGGTGACGGCGGTCAGCTCGAACGCCGGGTCCAGGCCCCGCGACCAGGCCGCGGCGACTCCGGCGAGCGGAAGGACCGGCGCCAGCAGCAGGACGGGCGGTGCGCCCCGCGTCCAGCCCGCGGTGCGGTCCAGCAGCACCGCGACGACGCTCACGCCGATGACCATGGCCAGCCAGGGGCCCATCACCGGGGTGGCCCAGGCCATGGGGCGGCGGCGACGGCGCGGTGCGGGCGTCGAACGGTCCAGGGCGGGCTCCAGGCCGTCGCGGACGGCGGTCAGCAGGGCGGTGACGGCGGGTACGTCGGCCGCCGCGCCGGCCAGCCGGCCCCGGCAGCCGGCGCACTGCTCCATATGGGCCTCCACGGCCCACAGTTCGTCGGCGGGCAGATCGGTGTCTCCTCGCGCGTAGCCGGCGACCAGTCGGTCGGAGGGGTGCTCGACGCTCATGCCAGTGCCCTTCTCATGGCGATACGGGCCCGGCGGGCCCGGGTCTTGACGGTGCCTTCGGGGAGGTCGAGCAGGACCGAGGTCTCCCGGACCGAGAGCCCGTCGAGCACCAGGGCCTGGAGCACCTGCCGCAGCTCCGGGGCGAGGGTCCGCAGGGCGTCCCCGACCTCTCCGCCGACGGCGGCGGCCAGCACCTCGTCCTCGGCGGCCGGGGCGGTGACTCGTCCGGCGGCGGCGACGGGCGGTTCGGCGTGGTGGGCGCGGCGGCGGAACGCGTCGACCAGGCGGCGGGCCGCGATCGTCCAGAGCCATCCGGCGGCGCTCCCGCCGACGGCGCTGCCGACGAAGGCGCCGGCGGCGCGCCACACGGCGAGATAGGTCTCCTGCATGACCTCGGCGACGATCTGCTCGTCGGCGCACCGACGTCGCAGCCGTACCGCCAGCCAGGGCGAGGTGCGCCGGTACAGCTCGTCGAACGCGGCGCGGTCTCCGTCGGCGACCAGGCGGAGGAGATGTTCCTCGGCCGGCTCCGGGGGCCGCTTCTTTCGTAGTCTCACACCGGCCAGACGCGGGGCGGGGCCCGCGGGTTCTCACCTGGGAGTGGTCTGCGTCATACCCGGTGGACGGGGCTACCGCCCGAGCAGCGCGGCGACGGTGATCAGCACCGGGACCGAGAGCAGGGTGGACAGCAGGATCGACTCCCTGGCGAACCGCTCGGCGACCCCGTAGTGCGAGGCGTACGTGAAGAGGTTCTGGGCGGCCGGGAGAGCGGCGATCACGACGACGGCCAGCAGCGCCTCGCCCCGCAGACCGAACAGCCCCGCGCCGACGACCCAGGCGACGACCGGCTGGGCGACCGTCTTCAGCAGGGCGGACAGGTAGAGCGCGCCCCGGTCCTCCCCCCGGCCCGGGCGCTCGCCGCCGTACAGGGATATCCCGAAGGCGAGGAGGACCGCGGGGACCGACATGTTGCCGATGAGGACGAGCGGTTCCAGCAGGGGTCCGGGCAGGGTCCGGCCGGACGCGGCCACGGCGACGCCGGCCAGCGATCCGATCGCCATCGGGTTGCGCAGCGGGGTGGTCAGCCGCCGGAGGACCGAGACCGGTTCTCCGGGGCGGCCGAGGTCGAGGACGGTCAGGGCCAGCGGGGTCACCACGATCTGCTGGAGGAGCAGCACCGGGGCGACGAGGGAGGCGTCCCCGAGGACGTAGACGGCGATGGGGATGCCGAGATTCCCGGCGTTGACGTAACTGGAGCACAGGGCGCCGATGGTGACCCGTCCGGCGTCCCAGCGCAGGAACAGCCCGGCCACCACGACGAAGACGCCGGCCGCGGCTGCCGTGGCCGTCGCGGTGACCAGCAGACGTGTCGACAGGACGACGGACAGGTCCGCGCCCGCGAGCATCGTGAAGAGCAGGGCCGGGGTCGCCACGTTGAAGGCCAGCCGGGTCAGCACGGTGCGGCCGTCCTGTCCCAGATATCCGCGGCGGCCTATGACGTACCCGACGGCGATGACGGTGGCGATCACCGTGAAGCCGGTGAGGACTCCCTGCATGTCTTCCTTGCGGGTGGATCAGCTGCGGTGGGCGGCCGGACGGGTGGAACACCTGGTCAGGTGCCGGACAGCGTCTCAGACCTGGGGTCGCGCCCCCGAGGCGGGGTGGGGCGCGACCCGGTGGGCCACCGCCTGCCGGTCAGCCCCGGGCGGTTTCGCCCGCGCCGTCGCCCGGTCCGTTTGCCAGTGCGCCGACGAAGCGGGCGGTCAGGGCGGTGGGTGCGGTGATGGCGGTGCCGACCACGACGCTGTGGGCGCCGCGGGCGAGCGCCTCGGCGGCCTCCTCGGGGGTGTTGACGCGCCCTTCGGCGACGACGGGTACGGAGATCGCGGCCGACAGGGACGCCACGAGGTCCAGATCCGGTCCGCTCTGCTTCGGGGTCCCCGGTACATAGCCGGACAGGGTGGTGGAGACGAAGTCCGCCCCGTGTCCGGCGGCGGCGATCCCCTCCGCGAGGGTGGCGACGTCGGCCATGACGAGGGCGCCCGCGGCGTGCACGGCGGCGACGAGCTCGGCGAAGGTGGAGCCGTCCGGGCGCGGCCGGTCGGTGGCGTCGGCGGCGACCACGGCGGCGCCCGACGCGGCGACGGCCAGGGCGTGCCGGACGGTCGGGGTGATGTACACCCCGGTGTCGCCGTCCTTCCACAGGCCGATGACCGGCAGGTCCACCGCCGCCACGATCGCGGCGACGACCTCCGGTTCGTTGGCGCGGATCGCGGCGCCGCCGCCGGCGGCCGCCGAGAGCGCGAGGCGGACGAGGGTGGCGGTCTCGCGCATCGGGTCCCGGGGGGGCGCCTGGCAGGAGACGATCAGCCGGCCCCGGAGTGCGGCGGCCAGATCCTGTGCGTTCATCGGTGTGCTCCCGGACGGTGGAGGGGAAGGGTGGCGGGCAGGGCCGCCGCGCCGCGTACGGCGGCGTCCCCGCCGTGGAGCGGGGGTTCGGGGTGGAGTCCCCGCAGGGGTGGCATCAGTTCGGCGGCGAAGGCCGTGGCCAGCGCGTCGCGGTACAGCGCGCCGATGCGGGGGACCCCGCCGCCGACGACGACCCGGTCGGGGCCGAGTGCGTTGGCCAGGCCGCCGAGGACCCGGCCGGCCGCCGTCGCCCCGGTGGTGATGGCCCGTACGGCGGCCTGCTCTCCCTCGGCGGCGCGGGCGGCGACCGTTTCGAGCCGGTCGGGCCGGGTGCCGGTGAGCCGTGCGTAGTGGGCGGTGATGCCCGGGCCGGAGGCGATGACCTCCAGGTGTCCGGTGGCGCCGCAGGTGCAGGGCAGTCCGGCCGCCTCGGGGCTGGGCAGATGGCCGAGGTGCCCGGCGATCCCGGCGGCGCCGTGCAGCATCCGCCCGTCGACGGCGAGGGCGCCGCCCACCCCCGTGCCGACGGCCGCGTACAGCAGCGAACCCCGGCTGTCGGCCAGGGCGGTGAGTTCGGGTCCCGCCGTGGCGCGCACATCGTTGTCGCAGGCCACCGGCAGACCCGTACGGTCCGCGAGGCCTGCGCCGAGTGCGGTGCCGGCCCAGCCCCGGATGGAGTCGGTGGCGCTGGTGACCATGCCGCTGCGGGGGTCGACGACCCCGGCGGCGGCGATGCCGATCAGGGAGGCCAGGCCGTCGGGGTCCACCTCGGCCGCCGCCGCGGCGAGCGCGTCGAGCACGGCGGCGGAGCCCTCCCGGGCGGGGGTGGCCCGGGTGTGCCGGGCCAGCACCGCGCCGTCGGGGGCGAAGAGGGCCGCCGCGATCTTCGTGCCCCCGAGGTCGAGGCCGATGACCACGGCTCCGGTCGTCCGCCCGGTCATCGGACCGGCGGCAGTCCGGCGCCGCGCAGCCGCTCCGCGACGGATGCGACGGACGCGGCGGACAGCGGGATCTGCGGGAAGGCGGTGGCGCCGCGATCGATGACGCCGAGCAGCCGCAGCGCCTCCTTGAAGGATCCGAGCGCCGACGAGCTGCGGCCCATCTCCTGCTCGGGGCCGACGTCGACCATGGCGAACAGCTCGACGAGCCGCTCCTGTTCGCGGGCGGCGAGCGCCCAGTCGCCCGCTCGCGCGGCGTCGTACAGCCGTACGTAGCCGGCCGGATCGACATTGCCGAGTCCGGGGACGACGCCGTCGGCTCCGGCCAGCAGGGCGGCGTCCACGGTGAGTTCGGATCCGGTCAGCACGCTGAAGTGCGGCACGGGGCCCTGCGCCCGGCCCTCGCGTCCGCCGAGCGCGACGACGAGCCTGCGCAGCCCGCCCTCGTCGCCGCTGCTGTCCTTGAGGCCGGCCAGGGTGCCGTCCTCGGCCAGCTCGCGGACCAGGGCGGTGGAGAGCTTGGAGTGCACGGCTACCGGGATGTCGTAGGCGAACAGCGGCAGGTCGACGTCCGCCCGCAGCCTGCGGAAGTGCCGCGCGGTCTCGGTGGGGTGGGTGCGGGTGTAGAAGGGCGCCGTCGCTACGAGGGCGTCGGCGCCCAGTTCCGCGGCGGTCCGGGCGTGGGCGAGCACCCGGGGGGTCGTGGTGTCGATGACCCCGGCGAGTACGGGGACCCGTCCGGCGGCGGCGGTGACGACGGCCTTCAGGGCGGTGGCTCGCCGGTCGTCGGTCAGGTAGGCGACCTCGCTGGTCGAACCGAGGGCGAAGAGGCCGTGCACTCCGCCGTCGACGAGGTGGCCGACGAGCCGGGCGAGGGAGGCGGTGTCGACCTCGCCCCGGTCGTCGAGCGGGGTGCAGACCGGCGGTACGACGCCGCGCAGCGGTGCGGTCAGGGACATGGTGGGAGAGCTCCAGCTCGCTCGGGACGCCGGTCTTTCGCCTTTCGCCCGGAAGGGAGGACGAGACCAGGACATGAGACGTAAGATGTCTTACGTCTTGGCTTACCTTAAGCCGATGCCCCGGCGGCCGGTCAAGAGGCCGCGGCGGCCGACGACACCTCAGGAGGACGGTTGTGGCCCGCCCCACCATGGCGCAGGACATCGAGCGGAGGATCAAGGAACTGATCCTGGACCGGGGGCTCGGTCCGGGCGATCCGCTGCCCACCGAACCCGAGTTGATGGAGCTGTTCGCCGCCGGGCGGGTCTCGGTGCGCGAGGCCCTCAAGGCGCTGCAGGCCATGAACGTCGTGGAGATCCGACGGGGCTTCGGCACCTTCGTCGGCTCGCTCTCGCTGACGCCCTTCGCCGAAGGACTGGCCTTCCGGGCGGTCGTGCGGCACGGCCGGGGCGAGCCGGGGCTGTTGGAGTTGATGAAGGTGCGCGAGGCGTTGGAGACCGGGCTGGTCGGCGCCGTCAGCGCGGGCATTCCCGCCGAGGACCTGGCGGTGCTGCGGAGTCTGGTCGCCACGATGGAGGCGGAGGCCGCCCGGGACGGCCGGGTAGCCCGGGCGACCGACCGCGCGTTCCATCTGGCGCTCTACGCCTCGCTCGACAACCACCTGCTCAGCGAGGTGCTGGACGCGTTCTGGGCGGCGATGGACCGGGTGCGCACGAGCACGGACGACGGCCACCAGGACCCCGTCACCACCTGCCGCCAGCACCACGAGATCGTCGTGGCGGTGGCGGCGGGCGACGGGGTCCTGGCGGCGTCGGCGATGCGCGCCCACTTCGACGGCATCCGCTCCCGCCTGGAGCGGCGCCCGGCCGGGGGCGGCTACGGGGTCACGGTCACCGACCGGCTTCCGGACGCCTGCTTGCCGTCGGCCCTGTAGGTCACGGTCAGTTCGGCGGCGCCGGACGTGCCCGCCGGGATCGTGACCGGGACCTTGATGTTCGCGCCCTCACCGGGCCGGAGCGCCGGGAACGCCACCTGCCGGGTCGCCCAGCCGGCAGGCACGGTCAGGTCGAGCGTGCCCGCGTTGCGGGTGACGTCCATCCGGTTGACGACCCGCACGGTCACCTCCGTCGCCGTCCCCGCCTTCAGCGCGGCCGGGGGCGTGATGGTGATGTCCGCGCAGGTGCCGCCGAGCCACTTCAGGTCGAACGAGGAGTAGGTGATGTGCCGGTAGTCGTCGCGCTCGTAGAGCAGCCCGAGCCGGCCGTCCGGCAGCCGGGTCAGCGTCGAGTAGGCGGCGCTGTCGGGGTTGACGACCTTCCGGATCGGCCAGGTCCTCCCGTTGTCGCAGGACATCTTCACGGTCAGGTTCTTCCGTGCGGTGCTGTCGGTGTTGCTGAACAGCAGCCAGGGCGCCTGGGGGTGGGAGGCGGGGACGTCCGGGGCGTACCGGATGACCGAGCCGTTGTTCGCCGGGTCGCGCAGGTTGGTGTCCTGGGTGAACGGCGTGTAGGTGACGCCGCCGTCGCTGGAGTACGCGACGGTCCGGTAGGGCGCGGAGCGGTTGTTGAGCATGATCCGGCCGTCGCTGAGTTCGACGGTCTTGTTCTCGTCGCCGCCCGGTCCGACCGGGTTGCCCATCGCCCAGGTCGCGCCGTGGTCGTCGCTGTAGGCGCTGACAGCGTAGTTGGCGCCGTTGTTCCGGATGGCGTACTGCTGGATCAGCCGCCCCTTGTACGCGCCGTGGCGCACCTGGATGCCTTCGCCGGAGGCCGCGAACATACCGGCCCAGGCGGGGTTCTTGATCTGCTTCGTGATGCGGCGGTGGGTCCAGGTGACGCCGTCGTCGTCCGAGTAGCTGTAGTCGGCCTGGAGGATGTCCGGGTCGCTCTCGTCGTTGCCGGTGCCCGAGCCGAAGAAGCCCTGGTTCACGGAGCCCGCGTAGAAGACGAAGATCCGGCCGGTCGTGCGGTCCACGAGGAGGC
Organism: Streptomyces anulatus; assembly: GCF_014650675.1. GTDB lineage: Bacteria > Actinomycetota > Actinomycetes > Streptomycetales > Streptomycetaceae > Streptomyces > Streptomyces anulatus. Next base: position 143,737 of record NZ_BMVK01000007.1, read on the forward strand.
TGGGGTCGCCGAAGCCCTTGGGGGCCGCCTCCTTGCGGACGACCTGCTGGGTCCCCCAGGTGGTGCCGCCGTCGGTGCTGCGCCGTACGACGACGCCGAGGTTGCCGGGGAGGTCGCCGAGCGTGGGGCGGGTGTCGTAGGCGGCGATCACCGTGCCCTTGACGGAGGTGGTGAGCGCGGGGATGCGGTAGTGGGGGGATCCGACGCCCTGGGTCGCTATGTCCTGGGAGGTCAGTTCGCCGGGGGCGGCGGCCGGTGCGCCGTGGGCGGTGCCGGCGGTGGTGGCCACCAGGAGGGCGGCTGACAGCATGGCGACGGTGACTCTGCGCTGCATGGACGATCTCTCTTCTCGTGAGGGGAGACGTGCGGATGGAGCGTTCCGTGGTCAGGCGCGGTCGGCCTGCCCGGCCGGGAGGCCCGCGAACAGGGCGCGCACCCAGGCCAGTTGCTCGGCCCGGTGGTGCTCGGTGCCGCCCTCGTGCCCGTTGAACTCGTAGACGCGCACCTCCTTGGGGCCCGCGTACCGGTTGTAGGCCGTGAAGCAGGTGGAGGGCGGACAGATGTCGTCCGCCATCGCGATGGAGAACAGTGCGGGGGCGGTGGCCCGGGTGGCGTGGTGGGCCCCGTCGAAGTACGACAGGGTGCGGAACACCGGCTCGACGCGGTCGCGGTGGAGCCGGAGGTAGGCGGCGATCTCGGTGTACGGGGGTGTCGCGGCGATCCGCGCGGCCCGGGGGATGTTGCACAGGAACGGCACGTCCGGCATCACTCCGGCGAGCCCCGGCACGAGCCCGGCCACGGCCAGCGCGATGCCTCCGCCCTGGCTGACCCCGGTCACCACGATGCGGGCGGGGTCGACCTCGGGGTGCTCGCGCATCGCCTGCACGCACCGGACCGCGTCGGTGAACACCCGCCGGTAGTAGTGCGTTCCGGGGCTCTCGACGCCCCGGGTCAGGAAGCCCGGCACGGCGCCGGCCGATCCGGGGTCGGTGTCGGGGGTGTCGCCGGTCGCCGAGGACCAGCCCTGGCCGCGGGTGTCCATGACCAGGTGCGCGTATCCGGCGCAGGCCCACATCAGTTGCTCGTGGGCGAGACCCCGGCCGCGCCCGTACCCGAGGAACTCCACGACGCAGCCGAGCGGCCCGGTGGACCCGGCGGGCATCCGCAGCCACCCCCGTACGGGACGGCCGTCGTATCCGGGGACGCTCACGTCGTACGTGCGGACCTGGACCAGCCCGCTGTCGACCCGGTCGAACCGGTCGAACCGCGGCTGCCGGTCCGTTGCGCCGCCGGGGGCCTTCTCGTCCAGGGTGTCGGACCAGAAGGTGTCGAACCCGTCGGGAAGCGGCAGTTCGGGCCGGTAGGCGCGGCATTCCGCGAGCGTGAGATCGGCCGACGGCATGGCGGTGCCCTCCTGGAGGCGACGAGGTGAGCGACAGGACAGAAGACGTCAGATGTCCTGATGGCAAACCAGACCGTAGGGAGCCGTGGGCCGCCCGTCAAGGGCCGGGCCGCCCCGCGCCCCCGTCCCGGAGGCCCGACGGGAGCGCGGACGGGAGCCCGGCGGCCTCGATCAGCCCTTGCCCTCCCCGCAGGCCCTGGCTTCGGCGATCCGGCGCCTGACCGGGGCGTAGTGCTCGCCGAGGGCCTTCAGGAACGCGGTGACGTCGCCCGCGCGGGCCGCGTCCACGATGTTCTGGTGGGCGGCGACGGTCTCGGCCTCGTCGGCGTGCGTGAAGCCCTGCAGATGCGGCGCGACGATCGTGTAGACGTCCCAGAAGGCCATCGACAGCTGCCCGATCAGATCGTTGCCGAGCGGCGCCACGAGCAGCGCGTGGAAGGCGCGGTCCGCCGCGACGAAGCCGTGCCCGTCGCCCACACCGGTCTCGCGCATGGTCGCCACCAGGCTGTCCAGCCGGTCCAGCTCCCCGGCGTCCAGCGAGGAGATGATCCGGTCGGCCATGCCCCGCTCGAAGAGCTCGCGCACGTCGACGAGGTCGGCCATCACCTGGAAGTCGTCGTCGGGCGAGAGCAGGCCCCGGAAGGTGAGGCTCTCCACCAGCGCCGACAGGCTCAGCCGGCCGACGTACGTCCCGTGGCCGTGACGGACCTCGACGATGTCGAGGGCGGCGAGAATCTTGACGGCCTCCCGGACGCTGGAGCGGCTGGCGCCGAGCGCCTCGCACAGGGCCGGTTCCGTCGGCAACGGGTCCCCCGGGCGCAGCCGTTCGTCGAGGATGTACCGCTTGATGCCCTCGACGACCTCCTGCCGCAACAGGGTGCGACCGGGTCTCGCGCCGGACATAGGTGAACTCCCCACCTCTTGACCCCTCTCGATTGTCAAGCTACGTTCCCACGCTATCAAGGCATCAGACATCTGACGTCTGATGCTCACGCCGCTGAGGCGTCCCGATAGCCTTCGAAAATCCGTTCTCCACCCATTCCTCACCAACGTCCCTTGGAGGACCCGTGCCCGAGCTGAGGCCAGCCGGCGTCGAGCGCCGCACCTTCCTGCGTTACACCAGTGCCCTCGGCGCGGCAGCCGCCATCACGGCAGGCCTCTCGGCCTGCGGCGGGCCCTCCTCGACCGCCGACGGAGCGGCCGCGAAGGGCGATGGCAACGGCACCATCGAGGCGGGTCTGTCGTATCCCCTCTCGACCGGATTCGACCCGATGATCACGTCGGGCGCCACCCCGTACGCCGCCAATATGCACATTTTCGAGGGGCTCGTAGATCTCGATCCCGCAACACTCGTGGCGCGCCCCGCGCTCGCCACCGAGATGCCGAAGAAGATCAACGCGACGACCTACCGCGCCACCCTGCGCGACGGCGCGACCTTCCACGACGGATCACCGGTCACCGCCGAGGACGTCGTGTTCAGCTTCGAACGCATCCTGGACGAGAAGAACGCGTCGCTGATGGCACAGTTCGTGCCGTTCATCGACACGGTCACGGCGGTCGACGCGAAGACGGTGGAGTTCAAGCTCCGTCACGCCTTCGCGCTCTTCCCCTCCCGGATAGCCGTGGCGCGGATCGTGCCGAAGAAGATCGTCGAGGCGGACGTCAAGGGCTTCGACGCCAAGCCCGTCGGCTCGGGGCCGTACCGGTTCGTCGAGGCGACCCGCGAGGACAAGATCGTCTTCGAGAAGTACGCGAAGTACAACGGCCCGCACCCGGCCAGGGCCCAGAAGATGATCTGGCGCCTGATGTCGGACCAGTCGGCCCGCGTCAGCGCCATGGAGTCCGGCCGTGTCCAGGCCATCGAGGACGTCCCGTACATCGACGTCCAGCGGCTCTCCGCCACCACGAAGACCGAGTCCGTGCAGTCCTTCGGCCTCCTCTTCCTGATGTTCAACACGGCCGACAAGCGCTTCGCCGACAAGCGGGTGCGCCAGGCCCTGCACTACGCCCTCGACACCGAGAAGATCATCAAGACCGCGATGGTCGGCAACGCGACGGCCGCCACCGGCTACGTCCCCACCACCCACCCCGACCACCACGAGGCCGCCACCGCCTACACCCACGACGTGGCGAAGGCGAAGAAGCTGCTGGCCGACGCGGGCGTGGGCAAGCTGAAGTTCACCGTGCTGACCACGGACACCGGCTGGGTCAAGGACATCGCCCCGCTGCTCAAGGAGAGCTGGGCGGCGGCCGGCATCGAGGCCACCTTGAACATCGCCCAGTCCGCCGCCCAGTACGCCAAGGTCGACGGCGGGGACTTCGAGGTCATGGTGGCCCCGGGCGACCCCTCGGTCTTCGGCAACGACGTCGACCTCCTGATGCGCTGGTTCTACTACGGCTTCTGGCCCGAGAAGCGCTACGCGTGGGCCGGCTCCCCCGCGTACAAGAAGGTCAAGCAGCTCCTCGACAAGGCCGCCCGGGCCGCCGACGAGGCGACGCGCAAGCAGCTGTGGGGCGAGATCACCGACCTGGTCGCCGACGAGGCCGCGCTCTACCCGATCCTGCACCGCAAGCTGCCCACCGCCTGGAACGACAAGGCGCTCCCCGGCTTCAAGCCGCTGCCCACCACGGGCCTGTCCTTCGTGGGCGTCGGCCGCGCCTGACGTCCGCCCGGTCCGGGCCGCCACCTCCCCGGCGGCCCGGACCCGCCCTCCGCACGATCGCAAGGAACCCGACGATGGTTGCTTTTCTCCGGCTCGCGCTGCGCCGCGTCGCGATGATGCCGGTGATGATTCTCGGCATCGCACTGCTGGTCTTCGTGGTGCTGCAGTTCTCGCCGGCCGACCCGGCCTACAACGCGCTCGGGGAGAGCGCCAGTCCTGAGGCCAGGGAAGCCTTCGCGGAGGCCAACGGGCTCAACGACCCGTTGCCGATCCGCTACTTCGACTTCCTCGGCCAACTGCTCCACTTCGACCTCGGGATGACCGTCCCACCGAGCCAGCCCGTGATCGACCGGATCACCGCGGCGTTTCCGCTCACCCTCCAACTGACCTTCCTCGGGCTGCTCCTCGCGGTCACCCTCGCCGTCATCGGCGGAGTCCTGGGCGCGATGTACCGCGACCGGTGGCCCGACCAGCTCTTCCGCGTGCTGTCCATGGCCGGGGTCGCCATCCCCTCGTTCTGGCTCGGCGTCCTGCTCATCCAGCAGTTCGCGCTCAACACCCGGATCTTCCCGACCGGCGGATACACCAACCCCGCCGACTCGTTCAGTGGCTGGCTCACCACCATGGCCCTGCCCGCCGTGTCGCTCGCGGTGCCGGTCGCGGCGTCGCTGGCCCGGCTCGTCCGCACCTCGATGGTCGCCGAACTCGACCGCGACTACGTACGCACCGCCCAGGGCAACGGCCTGCCGGTGTTCCTGGTGATCCGCTCGGTGCTGCGCAACGCGCTGGTCACCCCGCTCACCGTGCTCGGCGTCAAGGTCGGCTATCTGCTCAGCGGCGCCGTCGTCATCGAAGCGATCTTCGACCTGCCCGGCATGGGCAAACTCATCCTCGAAGGTGTCACCGGCGGCGACGTCGCCCTGGTCCAGGGCACCGTACTGACCATCGCCATCGCCTTCCTGGTGGTCAACGTCATCGTCGACCTGCTCTACCTGCTGGTCAATCCGCGCATCAGGACGGTGTGACATGTTCGCCACGGGCCGTCTGGCCAAGAAGCTCTCCCGACCGGGCATCGCCTTCCGCGCCCTGCCGGTCACCTCCCGCGTCGCCCTCGGCGTTCTGGTCGTCGTCATCCTCGGCGCCGTACTCGCCCCGCTCCTCACCCAGGACCCGCTGACCACCGGCACCCCCGTCCAGGCCCCGAGCGCCGACCACTGGTTCGGCACCGACCGGGCCGGCCGCGACGTCTTCGCCCGCGTGGTGCACGGATCGCGCTACTCGCTGGTCATCGGCCTCGGCGCGACCGCCGTCGCACTGATCGCCGGCGCCGTGCTCGGCTCGATCGCCGCCACCTCGCGCAAGCTCGGCGACGAGTCCGTCATGCGGACGCTCGACGTCGTGATGTCGTTCCCGCCGATCGCCCTCGCGGCCGTCCTGGTCGCCGTGTTCGGCACCAGCGTCCCGGTGATCATCTTCACCATCGCCTTCGTCTACACCCCCTCGCTCGCCCGCGTCGTCCGGGCCAACGTGCTCGCGCAGTACGGCGAGGACTACGTCGCGGCCGAGAAGGTCATCGGCGCCCGGCGCGGGTACATCGTGCTCCGCCACGTCGCCGTCAACTGCATGGCGCCGGTCATGGTGTTCGCCACCGTCATGGTCGCCGAGGCGATCATCTTCGAGGCCAGCCTCTCCTTCATCGGGGCCGGCGTGCAGGACCCCGACCCCAGCTGGGGCAGCGTCCTCGCCTACGGCCGGCAGATCCTCCTGGCCGGCGGCTGGTGGGCCACCTTCTTCCCGGGCCTGGCCATCCTGGTCACCGTCCTCGCGCTCAACATCCTCTCCGAGGGGCTCACCGACGCCTCCGCCGCGCCCAGGAGCGCCCGCACCTCCCCCGCGCCCGCCGCCACCACGACGCCCGACCCGGTCGAGGCCGCCGCCACCGTCGACATCGACGCCGCCCTCGCCAAGCTCGCCCGGCACATCAACGCCACCGAGCCCACCATCACCCCGGTCCGCGAGGACGCCGAGGAGCTCCTCGTCGTCCGCGACCTGGCGATCCGCTTCCCCGACCGCTACGGCGACATCCCCGTCGTCGACCGGCTGAACTTCACCGTCCACGAGGGCGAGACCCTCGGCCTGGTCGGCGAGTCCGGCTGCGGCAAGTCCATCACCAGCCTCGCCGTCATGGGCCTCCTCGCCCGCAACGCCGAGGTCACCGGCGAGATCCTCTACCGGGGCCGGGACCTGCTGAAGCTCCCGCCCAAGGAGCGTCGCGCCCTGATGGGCCCCGAGATCGCGATGGTCTACCAGGACGCGCTCTCCTCCCTCAACCCCTCCGTGCTCGTCGGCACCCAGCTGAAGCAGCTGACCTCGCGCGGCTCCACGCAGACCCCCGCCGAGCTCCTCGAACTCGTCGGCCTCTCCCCCGAACGCACGCTGCGCAGCTACCCGCACGAACTCTCCGGCGGACAGCGTCAGCGGGTCCTCATCGCCATGGCCCTCTCCCGCAGCCCGCGCCTGCTGATCGCGGACGAGCCGACCACCGCCCTCGACGTCACCGTCCAGGCGCAGGTCGTCGAACTCCTCATCAAGCTCCGCGACGAGCTCGGCTTCGCCATGGTGCTGGTCTCCCACGACCTCGCCCTGGTCGGCGACCTCTCCCACCGGGTCGCCGTGATGTACGCGGGCCGCCTCGCCGAGGTCGGCGACACCCGGTCCGTCCTGACCGGCCCCGCCCACCACTACAGCCGCGGCCTCCTCGGCTCCGTCGTCTCCCTGGAGGCCGGCGCGAACCGGCTCCACCAGATCCGGGGCGTCGTGCCCGCACCCCAGGGCTTCGGCGAGGGGTGCCGCTTCGCCGGGCGCTGCGGAGCCGCCACCGACCTCTGCCGCACCACGACACCCGCGCTCACCCCGCGCGGCACCACGGACGACCACGGCTTCGCCTGCCACCACCCGGCCAGGACGACCGCCGAGGAACTGGAAGGGAGCGCCCTGTGATCAGGCTCGACGGCGTCCACGTACGCCACAAGGCACGCAGCGGCGGGATCTTCTCCCGCGATGCCGTCCACGCGCTCACCGACGCCACGCTGAAGGTCGAGCGCGGCGAGATCGTCGGCCTGGTCGGGGAGTCCGGCTGCGGCAAGTCCACGCTCGCCCGCGTGCTGACCGGACTGCAGAAGCCCACCGAGGGCGAGGTCCTCTTCCACGGGCGCGACCTGTGGAAGATGTCGGGCGCGGAGCGGCGCGACGACTTCGGCTCGGCCGTCGGCGTCGTCTTCCAGGACCCCGCGACCGCCCTCAACCCCCGCCTCACGGTCCGGCAGATCCTCCGCGATCCGCTGGACGTGCACCGGCGGGGCACGCGGGAGGCGCGCGAGGCCCGGGTGGAGGAGCTGCTCGACCTGGTCGGACTGCCCGGCCACACCCTCGCCGCCCTGCCCGGGCAGCTCTCCGGGGGCCAGCGCCAGCGCGTCGCCATCGCCCGCGCCCTGGCCCTCGAACCGGAGCTGATCGTCGCCGACGAACCGACCTCCGCGCTCGACGTCTCCGTACGCGCCCAGGTGCTCAACCTCCTGGTCGACCTGCGCGAACGCCTCGGCCTGGGCATGGTGTTCATCAGCCACGACATCCAGACCGTGCGCTACCTCGCCGACCGCATCGCCGTCCTCTACCTCGGCCGCATCGTCGAGGAGGGCCGGGCCGCCGACGTGGCGGGCTCCCCCGGGCACCCGTACACCGACGCGCTGCTCTCCGCCACGCCCAGCCTGCTGGAGGCGACGGAACGCATCGTGCTCACGGGCCCCGTGCCCTCCGCCACCAACCCGCCGACCGGCTGCCCGTTCCGCACCCGCTGCTGGAAGGCCGACGACGCGTGCGCCGAGGTCTTCCCCGTGGCCACGTCCGGCCCCGCCGAACACCGCTGGCACTGCGTCCACCCCCAGAACTCCGTCTCCCCCTCGGGGGACCGGACCTCCGTACCGCCCGCAAGGAGCACCGCATGACCGCCCCCTCCCCCCTGTACTCCGGAGTGATCCCGCCCGTCGTGACCCCGCTCACGGCCGACGGCGAGCTCGACCGCGCCTCCCTGGAACGGGTCGTCGGCCATCTCCTCGACGGCGGGGCCAACGGCCTGTTCGCCCTGGGAAGTTCGGGCGAGACGGCCTACCTGACACCCGGCCGGCAGGACGAGGTCATCGAGGTGATCACCGCGACGGCGGCCGGTCAGGTCCCGGTCCTCGTCGGAGCCATCGAGACCACCACCGACCGGGCCGCCGAGCGGGCCCGTGCCGCGGCGGCCCTGGGCGCGGACGCGGTCGTGGCCACCGCTCCCTTCTACACGCGCACCCATGTCACCGAGATCGACCGCCACTTCAGGGAGCTTGCGGCGGCCGTGGACCTGCCGCTCCTGGCGTACGACGTGCCGGTCTGCGTCCACAGCAAGCTGGACCCGGAGCTCCTGCTGCCGCTCGCGGCGGACGGGGTGCTCGCCGGGGTGAAGGACTCCAGCGGGGACGACGGCTCGTTCCGGCGCCTTGTCATCGGGGCCCGTGACCTTCCGGGGTTCTCGGTGCTCACGGGCCACGAGCTGGTGGTCGACGCGATGATGCTGAGCGGCGCCGACGGTTCCGTGCCCGGCCTGGGCAATGTGGACCCGCACGGCTATGTGCGGCTGCACGAGGCGGCCGTGAAGGGTGACTGGGACACCGCCAGGGCCGAACAGGACCGGCTCGTCGGCCTGTTCGACATCGTCCGCGCGGCCCGCCCCGGCACGGCCTCGGCGACGGCCGCGGGGCTGGGGGCGTTCAAGACGGCCCTGATGCTGCGCGGCATCATCGACACCAACGTGATGAGCGCGCCGATGCGCCGCCTGGACGAGGCGGAGACCGCCTCGATCGCGGCCTGCCTGGAGCTGGCGGGGCTCTCCCTGGCCCGGTAGTGGGCATGGCCACCTGCTGGGCGGCCCGTGCCGGGCGTCAGGCGGTCACGCCCGCGGCCCAGCACAGGCCGCCCAGCAGGTGGCGGCGGAAGGCGGGGTCGCTGTAGGCCTCGTCCGCGTGGCCCAGTGCCGTGTAGAAGGAGCGGCCCGCCCCGGAATCCTTGCACCAGACCAGGGGGTGGTCGGCGCCCATGCCGCCCCCCTCGTAACCGGTCTCGTCGACGGTGGCGAGGACCCGCACGCCCGGGCGGCGCGGGCCTGTCCGGAAGTCGTACCACTCGTCGCTCCACTCCCACCGCGCCGGCAGGTGGGCCGTCGCCGGATGGTTCCGGTTCTCGACCAGCACGGTGCCGGGCTGGAACGCGGGGTGGCCCCCGAAGCGCGCACCGAGCAGTTCGCCGTAGTACGGCCAGTCGTACTCGGTGCACGCGGCGGAATGGACGCCCATGAAGCCGCCGCCGTCCGTGATCCACCGCTGGAGCGCGGCCCGTCCGTCCTCGGTGAGGACCTCGCCGCTGGTGGACAGGAAGACCACCGCTCCGCGTCCCGCCAGGGAGGCGTCGGTGAAGACCGCGGGGTCCTCGGAGGTCTCCACGGTGAAGCCCTCCTCTTCACCCAGTTCGCGCAACGCGGTGCGCGCGGCGGGGATCGAGTCGTGCCGGTAGGCCGTCGTACGGGTGTAGACGAGGACGTCCGACAGGTGGCCGGTCGGGGGCATGCGGTTACTCCGGTTCTCGCGCGGGATCAGGCCGAGGTGGTCAGGGCCGCGCGGGTCACCGCGTGGGCGAACTCCTCGCCGGCACAGTAGCGTTCGACCTCGTCCAGGGCGCTGCGGGTGATGCGCTGGAGCTCGCCGCCGAGCGACCCGGCGATGTGCGGGGTCAGGAGGACGTTCGGCAGCGAGTACAGGGGCGACGTGGCGGGCAGCACCTCGGGTTCGGTGACGTCCAGGACGGCGTGGATGCGTCCCGACGAGGCCTCGGCGGTGAGGGCGTCGGTGTCGACGAGCGAGCCCCGGCCGGTGTTGACGAGGGTGGCGCCGTCGCGCAGGAGCGACAGCCTGCGGGCGTCGAGCAGGTGGTGGGTCTCGGGCAGGGCGGGCGCGTGGAGCGAGACGACGTCGCAGACGGCGAGCATCTCGTCGAGCCCGACGAGCCGGGCGCCCATCGACCGGGCCCCGGCGGGGTCGAGGTGGGGATCGGCCAGCAGGACGTCGAGGTCGTGGGGGCGGAGCAGCTCCAGCACCCTGCGGCCCACCAGGGACGCGCCCACCAGGCCGATCGTCCGGCGGTAGTTGCCGAAGCCGGGGTAGTGCGCCGCCCAGTCCAGGGCGGCGCGGTGTTCGCGGTAGAGCCCGCCGATCTCCCGTACCCGCTTGTTGGCGAAGAGGATGGCGGCGAGCGTGTACTCGGCGACGGGTACGGCGTTGGCGGCGGCCGCGGTGGAGACGCGGATGCCCCGGTCCCAACAGGCGTCCGTCACATGGTGTTTGACGCTGCCCGCCGCGTGCACGACGGCCTTCAGCCCGGGCATGCGGGCGAGGGCGGCGGCGTCGAGCGGGGGGCATCCCCAGGACGTGATCAGGAGCTCGACGGCCGCCGGGTCCGGCACCCCGTCGAAGGTCTCGGCGACCAGGTGCGGGTCGATGTCGACATGGCGGGTCAGCCGGTCGACCGCGGCCGGGGTGAAGAGGGCGTCGCGGTGCCGGCGGGCCATGGCGAACAGGGCGCGCGGGCGGGGCGGGGTGGAAGGCATGGGGATCCTCATGACGGGGGCCTACTTGACGGCGCCGGCGGTCATGCCGGACTTCCAGAACCGCTGGAGCATCAGGAAGAGGACGACCAGGGGGACCACGGACACCAGTGATCCGACGATCGCCAGGAGGTAGTCCTGCGGGTGGCCCTGGGAGAGCGCGGACGAATACCACACGTACAGGCCGAGGTTGACCGGGAAGAGCTCCTCGTCGGACAGCATCACCAGGGGCAGGAAGAAGCTGTTCCAGATCTGGGTGAACTGGAAGAGGAAGATGGTCACGAAGCCGGGCGCGACCATGGGAAGGGCGATCCGGCAGAAGGTCCTGAACTCGCCCGCCCCGTCCACCCGGGCCGCTTCGAGGACCTCGCCGGGGACGTACGACGCGCTGAAGACCCGGGCCAGGTAGACCCCGAACGGGAACACGAGTCCGGGGATGAACACGCCCCAGAAGCTGTTCACCAGACCGGCCTCGGCCGCGATCAGGTACAGCGGGATCGCCATCGCGGTTCCGGGCACCATGACGCCGAGCAGGACGAGGGAGAAGATCCTCTCCTTGCCGGGGAAGTCCAGTTTGTCGAACGCGTACCCGGCGGCCACGCTGAACACCGTGGCCAGCAGCGCGCCTACGCCGGCGTACAGGACCGTGTTGAGCAGCCAGCGCAGGAAGATGCCGTTGTCGGCCTCGAACAGGTACTGGAGGTTGTCGAGGAGCGCGAAGTCGTCGCCCGGTGCGAAGCCGTTCGTGGCGAAGAGGTCCTGACGGCTCTTGGTGGACGAGAGGACCAGCCAGAGCATCGGCAGGAGGGTGTAGAGGGCGGCGAGCCCCAGCATCGCGGTCACGCCGGCCTTGGACAGCAGGACCGAGGGACGCCTGCCCGGGCCGCGCGGGGCCGGGGCGGTGCGTGTCGTGGGCTGGGTCACGGCTTGCTCCTGCTGCGCGAGAAACGGGTCACGAGGAAGGACAGCACCGCGGCGAACAGCGCGATGAGCAGCGAGGCGGCCGCTGCCAGACCGAAGTTGTTGTGGGTGAAGGCGGCGGTCTGGACGAACATGTTGGGTGTCCAGCTGCTGCCGATCGAGCTGGAGGCGCTGTAGATGACCTTCGGCTCCGTGAAGAGCTGGACCGATCCGATGACGGTGAACAGCACGGCGAGGGCGATGGCCGGGCGGATCATCGGCACCTTGATCGACAGGGCGGTGCGGATGCCGCCGGCTCCGTCGATCTTCGCCGCGTCGAGGGTCTCGCCCGGCACCGCCTGGAGCGCGGCGTAGAAGATGACCATGTTGTAGCCGATCCACTCCCAGACGGCGATGTTCGCCGCGGAGAACACCGCGTTGTCCGCCGACAGGAAGTCGATGTCGAGGCCGCCGGAGGCGAGGAAGTCGGTCACCGGGCTCAGGCCCGGCGTGTACAGGTAGACCCAGATGAGCGCCGCGATGAGACCGGGCACCGCGTGCGGGAGGAACAGGGCCAGTTGGAAGAAGGCCCGCGCCTTGGCGAGCGCCGTGTCCAGCAGCAGGGCGAGCACGAGTGCGCCGCCGATCATCACCGGTATGTAGACCGCGACGTACGCGGCGATCGTGACGAATCCGCCGCGGAACGCGGGGTCGGACAACGCCTGGACGTAGTTGTCGACTCCGGCGAAGACCTCTTCCGCGCCGCCGAAGCCGAGGCCGGAGGTGCGGGTGGTGAACAGGCTCATCCAGCCCGCGTAGACCAGCGGGGCGATGGTGACGGCGGTGAAGAGAACGAAGAACGGTGCCAGAAGCAGCGCGGCGGTACGGCGCTGGGCGCGGGCTGACGGGCTTGTCATACCGGGCCTTTCTCGAGGAGAGCGGGAAGGTGCGGGGAGTGGGCCGATGCCGGCCCCGCCGGGTGGGGCGGGCATCGGCTCACCTGTGGTTCGGCGTCCGGAACGCCCCTAAGGGGTGTCCCGCGATTCCCGGTGGAACAGTGCGCGGCGTCAGATGCGGTGCATCGCAAGGCGGAGGGACGTCCGCGTACTGGATGTACGGGGATGTTCCGACAACGCGGCGAGGTGCCGTAGCTGTCGTCGCGCGCCCGCCGGGAATCGCGGGACAGCCCTTAAGGGGCGACCTTCATCCCGCGACGTTCCATGTCCTCGACGGTGGCCCGCTGGGCGTCGGCGAGGACGTCGATGAGCTTCGTCCCGCCGTCGGCGACCTTGGGGAGCCGGTCGACGACGGCGGTGTTGGTGGTGCCCATGACGGGACCCCACGTCCAGCCCGGCACGATGGACTTGTACGACTCGCTGCCCACGGCGTAGATGTCCTGGCCGCCGAAGTAGTCGGTGGGGAAGGCGGACTTGGTGACCGGCACGAGGCGGGGGTCGGCGGGGAACATGCTGCTGGTGCCGGTGGAGACCCACGCCTTCATGCCCTCGGGGTCGGTGGTGATCCACTTGATGAACTCGGCGGCGGCAGCGCTGTTCTTGGCGCCCTTCGGGATGACGAAGGAGGAGCCGCCGTACATGGCGGACGCCGGCTTGCCGTCCCAGGTGGGGACCGGGGCGACGGACCACTTGCCCTTCTGGTCGGCGACGGTGGCCTGTTGGGCTCCGGCGCACCAGCTCGCGCAGACGTAGGCGACGGTCCGGTTCTGCTGGACGCTCGTCCAGAACGGGTCGAGCGAGCTGAGTGAGTGGACGAGGTCCTGGCCGGCGAGGTCGCCCCAGTAGTCGGCGACCTTCCGGGAGGGCGCGTCGGTCAGCGACACCTTCCAGGCGTCCTTCTCCGTGTCGAACCACTGGGATCCGGCCTGCTGGGCGAGGGCGGTCAGCAGGCCGGGGTTGTCGGTGTACAGGACTCCGCCGCGGGCCTTCGGATCCGCCTTCCTCACCTGTCCGGTCATGGTCCGGTACTCGGCCCAGGTCGTGGGGACGTCGATCCCGTGGGACGTGAAGAAGTCGTTCCGGTAGAACATCATCAGCGGGGCGGCGTCACGGGGGACACCCCAGGTCTCGCCCCCCAACTGGACCAACTCCCGTGTCGCCTCGGGGAAATGGTCCTCGACCAGCGGGCCGAGCCGGTCGTTCAGGCCTTCCAGTTTTCCCTGCGTGGCGAACTCGGGCAGTTGGGCGAACTCGGCCACCGCGACATCGGGGACGGTCCCGGCCTTCACGGCGTTCGTAAGCTTGGAGTAGTACTCCTGGCCCGACGGCACCGCCTCGAAGGTCACCTCGATGTCCGGGTGGGACCGGTTGAAGGCCTCCGCCACCTTGTCGGAGCCCTTGACGAAGGACCAGAAGGTGATCTTCCCCGTGCCCTTCTCCGCCGCGGGCGTCCCACCGTCCGAGTCTCCACATCCCGTGGCGAGCAGGCCGAGGGCCGCGACGGAGCAGACCAGCGCTGTCAGCCGTCTACGAAACATGATGTGCCACCGATCGTTTGCTTGGGTGTCACAGCAATCATTCGTTACGTACGACATCGAGTCAATGCATCTGCTTTCGTTTTTTTCGGAAACGAAAGCAGATGCATCACTTGCTCAGGCGCTCGCCCGGCGCCGGGCGCCGCAGGACGCCCGTACCCGCAGCTCGGGGCGGAGCAGGATCTCCGCCTGGGGCGTGTCGGGCCGGGACAGCCGCCGTACCGCCAGGTCGAGGGCCCACGCCCCCACGGCCTGCTTGGGCGGGGCCACCGCGGTGAGCGGCGTCTCGCTCAGCTCGGCGACCTCGTCGTCGTAGGTGACCAGGGCCAGGTCCTCCGGCACCCGCAGCCCCCGCGCGCGCAGGATGCCGACGAGCGCGATGGCGTCGATGTCGTTGTGCACCAGCGCCGCCCGGACCTCGCCTGCCTCCACGGCCCGGACCACCTCGTCGAACCGCCCGTCCGCCGGGGCCGCGTCGGCGCCGGTGACGATGCGGTACTCCGGTCCCGGCCGGAGCCCCATGGACTCCACGGCTTCGGCGTAACCAGCGCTGAGATGAGCCGTGTTGGGGCTCTCGACCCGTGCGACCAGGGCCACCCGGTCGTGCCCGAGCCCGGCGAGGTGACGTACCGCCAGCGCCGCACCGTAGGCGTGGTCCGACGCCACCTGTTCCAGCCTGCCCGCCTTGATCCCCGCCCTGCGCTCCACCAGGACGGCCGGCACCTCCAGGCCGCTCAGCCACTGCTCGGCCTCGTCCACCGGACGCAGCCCCGGGTGCAGCATCAGCAGCAGCCCGTCGATGCCCCCGGCCACGAGCCGGCGGACCTGTTCCTGGTTCTCCGACAGGGACTCCCCCGAGACGGCCAGCACGACCCGGACGCCGAGCGGGCGGGCCGCGTCCTGGACTCCCCGGATGACCTCCGCGTAGTAGTAGCCGCCCGGGGGCACCACCAGCCCGACGGCGTACCGCTCCGTCGCGGACGGTTCGGCGGCTGCGGGCGTCTCGGCCGGGGCGGGGCCCGCCGGTGCCAGGGCCCTGGCACCGCCGTGCACCCGGGTCAGCAACCCTCGGCCGGCCAGCTCCCGGACGTCCTGGCGCAGGGTGACGGCGGAAACGCCCATCTCCTCGGCCAGTTCCTTCACGGTGATCGACCCCTGGCGCTCCACAGCGCGCAGAATCGCTTCCCGCCGCTCGTCAGCCAACACCTTTAGTCCCCTCTCGGTAGCGAGTGAGTCACAGCCCTTCACTCGACAACCGAAAGATATCAATCAAAGGTCAACATCGGCCTGGAACGCCGGATCACCCGAACGGCGGCGGTTCAGTGCGAGGGCCTGTCGTCGACCGCGACGAGGTTGTGCCCGCGGAGCGTGTAGAGCAGACCGCCGTGAACGTTGATGTGGGGGCCGCTGTACCAGGCACCGTTGATCCCGGCGACGACCGTCCTGACGGCGAACGTCTTCGGGTGGAAGTGGAACAGCGTGGTGTCCGAGACGCCGTAGACCGCGCCGCGATGGGTGACCATGGCGGCGAACCCCTTGCTGACGGCGCTGACGTCCGCGGTGTGCACCACCTGCCTGGTCCGCAGGTCGACGACGAACAGGGCGCCCCTGGTCGTGAGCCCGTAGAGGTTCCGGCCCTGCACCGCCAGGGCCGCCACGCCCGCCGCCTGCCGGGGGTCGAGGCGCCACCGCTCCTTGCCCGTGACCGGATCGAGGGCGACGACGGTGGCGCGCGGGCCCTCCTTGGAGGCGTTGTCACCGCCCAGGAAGGCGACGCCGTCCCGGTTGACCACCGCCCGGACGAGCTGGACGTCGTCGATCGGGTTGACGTACGAGGCCTTCCTGCCCGTCCTCGGGCAGTAGGTCCACAGGGCGCCTCCGCCCTCGGTGTCGGACTGGACCCCGACGAGGAGCAGCCTGTTCTCCGGGTCCCACGAGGTGTCCAGCGGCCGGTTCTGCTCGCTGGGGAAGCTCGCGGCCTGCCGCGGATCCCGTGACCGGGAAGGGTCGTAGCGCCAGATGCCCTGAGCGTTGTACTGGCCGGTGTACAGGACGCCCCCGATCACCTCGGCGTCCTTCGCCTCACCCGGCGCCGGCAGGTTGACCACCTCGCCGGTCCTCAGGTCGCGCCGGGAGATGGCGCCGTTGCCGCCGAGGTAGACGTATCCGGCACCGGCGGCTATCCCCATGCCCGCCTGCGGACCGGCCTCCGCGCCCGCTTCGTGCAGATCGGTGACGACCGACGTACGTGCCGCCACGTCGATCTCGGCGACGAATCCGTACGCCGAGACGACCACCAGCTTCCCGTCGACGTGGTCCAGGCCCCAGATCTCGCCCAGGTCCGGCCCGTCGAACTCCACGGGGGAGAGCGTCCGGTCCGCCTTCCCGTAGGCGTGGAGGCCCGCGTCGGAGGCGAAGTAGATACGGTCCGCGTCGGCGGCGAGCGTTTTGACGACCGTGCCCTTCGTGGGCACGACGGTGTACGAGGACAGGTCGTCCAGGTCCATCACGGCGAGCTTCGCGGGGTCGACCCCGCCCGAGGTTCCGACGACCAGATGACCGTCCACGACGGCGAGTTCCCGCAGGCTGGGGTCCTTCTCCATCTCCTTGGGCACGATCGGGGTGAAGGCGTGCGTCTTCCGGTCGAAGGCGTACAGGGAGGCCTTGCTCGCTCCGCCGCCACCGGCGAGGACGCTGCCCGCCCCGAAGAAGACCGTGGTGTCCGAGGCCGCGACCGCCCTGGCCAGGGTCGCCTTCGGGTCGGGTACGCCGCGGCCGGTGACCGCCCCGGTGGCCGGGTCGTACTCCCACAGGGAGGGCGCCTTCCCCGGGACGCCGCCCACGGCGTAGACGGTGCCGTCGGGGGCCACCGCCAGATCGCGGATGTCACGGTCCTCGGTCCTGCCGATGGCCACGGCGGGGGTCTCGGGCGTCTTCAGGTCCCACCGGTAGAGGTTCGGCCCGCCCCGGTCGGCCTTGACCAGGACGCCGATGTAGAGGTAGCGGCCCGTGGGGTCCGCCGCGAGCGCCTGGACGGACGGCTCGGGCCCCGCATCGAGGGCGGTGCGGGACACCACCGTGCGGCTCGGCAGATGGAACCCGATCACGCTGGAGGGCTGCATGTTGCGCGACCCGATGTACACGGTGTCGCCGACCAGCAGCCCGCTCATCAGGGAGAACTGGACCAGACCGGGCCCCAGATCGGTCACCGTCGTCGAGGCCGCCGCGGGCCCGGCCGCCCCGGCCCGGGGGGCGAGGAGGGATCCGGCGGCCGCCGCCAGCCCGAACGCGCCACCGGCCTGGAGCAGTCGGCGCCTGCTCGGGGAAGGGAAATGGGTCATCTGTACTCCATGGGGGGTGTGGGGTGTGGGGTGCGGGGAGGGGTGTATCGAGTGCGCGGGTCCCGTCCGGGTCAGGACAGGTCCGGCCCGGGTCAGGACAGGCCCGGGTCAGGCCAGGTCGGTGACGCGGAGGTCGTCGTGCCGGACGATCCGGGTGGGCACGTCACCGTTCCCGATCGACTGCGAGGGGCGGTAGAGGCCCCACTTGAGGTAGCCGTGGTCGGCCGGATTCTCCGGCTGGTAGGTGCGCACGTTCTCGTACGCGACGACCGGCCGGAAGCCGTCCTCGCCGGACAGCCGTACGGCGACCCGGAGGTAGCCCGTCCCGTCGGTGGTCCAGCGGGCGTCCACGCGAAAGCGCATCCACCGGTTCACCTGCGGGCCGAGGTCCTCCACGACCGTCGACTGCCGGTTCAGGTGCGGCGAGCGGAACGCGATCTCGTCGCGCTTCGCCATGAGGTAGAACGCCGGGACGTTGTCCCCCGCGTACTTGCCCTGGAAGACGATGTCGCCCGACTCGCTGTCTCCCGGCGTGTAGGTCTTCCAGTCCTTGAGCAGCACGCTGAACTCGTAGCGCTGCTCGTCCCCCACGACGAAGCGTCCGGACGGGAGCAGGTCCGTCGCGCTCTCGCTGCGGGGCGCGCCGTTGGACTCGTATCCCGGGTCGCCGAGGGTCACCTTGTGCTGAACCGCGTGACTGCCCTCGTCCGCGGGCCGCACGACGCCGGAGGCATCCGGCGCCGTCGCCTTCGTGGTGGTCAGACCCTCCACTCCGGAGTTCAGCGTTCCGCTCTCGTAGTCCACCCGCAGGCGGTCCTCGGCGGGCGGCGCGGGTGCCGGCGCCGCGTCCTCGGTCCTCTCCGGCCCGGCTCCCGCCGGATCGGAGAGCAGGACGGGAACGAGCAGCGCTCCCGCGCAGAAGGCGATCGACACTTTGCGAAGACGGACCATTGGGCTCCTCCATGTCTGCGGGGCACCGGCCATCAGCGACATCGCATCGAAGCGGCCTGACAGCCTGCATGCTGACACGCCTCCGAACGAAACCGGAAGACCAGAGACAGCACTTTTGGCCTTCATTCGAAAGACTCGGTTGCGAATGATGCGACCAAGCGCACAGAGTCACCCCACCTCAACGCACCGAACATCCCGATATGCCCGATCTTGTAAAACGACTTAGCCTGCTGACACTGCTCGGGTAGTCGACAGCCGGCACGGTCGGCGGAGGGCGAGCTTCCATGGCTGAACTACGCAAGAAGTCCGGATTGCTCGGCGAGTTGTCGGCCGAGTTCGCGGGCACGATGATCCTCATCCTCTTCGGATGCGGCGTCGTCGCCCAGGTGGCGGCGGGCGGAGCCCTGACGGATCCGGCCGGCGGACTCGGGGACCACGACAGCATCGCCTGGGCGTGGGGGCTGGGCGTCACGCTCGGCGTCTATGTGGCGGCGCGACTGAGCGGGGCCCATCTCAATCCCGCGGTGACGCTCTCACTGGCCGCGTTCAAGGGGTTCCCGTGGAGCAAGGTGGCTCCGTACGCGCTGGCGCAGACGGCCGGTGCGTTCGTGGCCGCGCTCCTCGTCCGGTGGAACTACAGCGAGGCGCTGGCGAAGGCCGACCCCGGGCACACCATCAAGACGCAGACGGTGTTCTCCACCCTGCCGGCCAATGGCAACCCGGCGCTGCCGGTCCACGAGTGGGGCGCGTTCCGCGACCAGATCATCGGCACCGCGATCCTGCTGCTCCTGATCATGGCCATCACGGACCTGCTCAACACCCCGCCCGGCTCGAACATGGGCCCGTTCATCATCGGCCTGGTCGTGGTCGCCATCGGCATGGCCTGGGGAACCAACGCGGGCTACGCGATCAACCCGGCCCGTGACTTCGGCCCCCGGCTGGCGAGCTTCCTCACCGGTTACGGCGGGGCGTGGCGCGACCAGTACGGGAATCTCTACTTCTGGGTGCCCATCCTCGGCCCCCTCATCGGCGGCCTGCTGGGCGCGGGTCTCTACAAGGCCCTCATCGGACGCTTCCTGCCGTCCGCCGAACCCGAACCGCCGGGACGCGTCCCGGCGCCCGAGGCCTGACGACTGCGGCCGGAGAGGCGACACATCATGGCGGAATTCATCGGTGCGGTGGACCAGGGGACCACCAGCACTCGGTTCATGATCTTCGATCACGGCGGCAACGAGGTCGCCAAGCACCAGCTGGAGCACGAGCAGATCCTGCCCCGCTCCGGGTGGGTGGAGCACGACCCCGTGGAGATCTGGGAGCGCACCAACTCGGTGATACAGAACGCCCTGCGGCACGGCGGCCTGTCACCGAGCGACCTGGTGGCCATCGGGATCACCAACCAGCGCGAGACCACGGTGGTCTGGGACCCGCGCAACGGGCGGCCCTACTACAACGCCATCGTGTGGCAGGACACCCGTACCGACGCCATCGCGGCGAACCTCGAACGCTCGGGGCAGGGCGAGGTCATCCGGCGCAAGGCCGGGCTGCCGCCGGCGACGTACTTCTCCGGCGGCAAGATCCAGTGGATCCTGGAGAACGTCGACGGCGTACGGGAAGCGGCGGAGGCAGGTCACGCGCTCTTCGGCAACACGGACGCCTGGGTCCTGTGGAACCTGACCGGTGGCCCGAACGGCGGTATCCACGCCACCGATGTGACCAACGCGAGCCGCACCATGCTGATGAACCTGGAGACCCTCGACTGGGACGAGGAACTCCTGGGCTTCTTCGGCATCCCCCGGGCGATGCTCCCGAAGATCAACCCCTCGTCGCACCCGGAGGCGTACGGCTCGACGCGCACCTCCCGGCCGCTGAGCGCCGCCATCCCCATCGGGGGCGTCCTCGGCGACCAGCAGGCGGCCACCGTCGGCCAGGTCTGCTTCGCCCCGGGCGAGGCCAAGAACACCTACGGGACCGGCAACTTCCTGCTGCTCAACACCGGCACCGAGTTGGTGCGCTCGCAGCACGGCCTCCTCACCACGGTGGCCTACCAGTTCGGCGACAGCCCGGCGGTCTACGCGCTGGAGGGCTCCATCGCCGTCACCGGCTCCGCGGTGCAGTGGCTGCGCGACCAGCTGAAGATCATCAAGTCGGCGCCCGAGAGCGAGGAGCTGGCCCGGAGCGTCGAGGACAACGGCGGCATGTACTTCGTGCCCGCGTTCTCCGGTCTGTTCGCGCCGTACTGGCGGTCCGACGCCCGCGGCGCGATCGTCGGCCTGGCCAGGTACAACGACAACGCCCACCTGGCGCGGGCCACGCTGGAAGCGATCTGCTACCAGAGCCGCGATGTGGTCGAGGCCATGGAGCAGGACTCCGGGGTCCATCTCGACGTGCTCAAGGTCGACGGCGGGGTCACCGCCAACGACCTCTGCATGCAGATCCAGTCCGACGTCCTCGGCGTCCCGGTCAGCCGTCCCGTCGTCGCCGAGACGACCGCTCTCGGCGCCGCCTACGCGGCGGGGCTCGCCACCGGCTTCTGGCAGAACACCGACGAGCTGCGCACCCAGTGGCACGAGTCGAAGCGCTGGTCGCCCCAGTGGTCCGAGGAGCAGCGCGCGGAGGGCTACGCGGGCTGGAAGAGGGCGGTGGAGCGCACCCTCGACTGGGTGAAGGTCCCCTGAACCGCTCCGACGGCGCGGCGGTCCCGGCCGAGGCTCGTCGCGGTGTTCTCCGGCATGCGTGTGTCCGGCATGCTGGAGAACACCTGACGAGGAGGTCACATGGTGTACGCGGAGCCCATGGCACGGGCGGTGGTGGGACCCGCCGTGGCCGAGTTGCTCCAACGGTTCCCCCGAGGGCAGGAATTCACCACGACCGTGTCGTTCGGTGGGGATGACTTCACTCTCCGCGCCCAGGTCCGGGTGAGGCGCACGACCCCCGGGCTCGCGAAGGTCTCCCTGGCCTGTTGGGTCGTCAACAAGGACCTGGCCCGCTACCTCGGCGACCATCCCCCGCGCGAGGACGAGAACTTCCTGCCGCCGGAAGGCACCGCGGTCCCGGACGCGTCGCTGACGGCCCGCGTGATGGACTGTCTGGTCACGCGCCTGAACCCCGGCGCCACCGCGCGGCCGGACGGCGACGGCCTCCTCGCCATCGATGTCCCCACCTCCGCCCGGGGGGCCTCGGACGCCCTCGCATAGGTTGGCCGTCCCATCGAACGCACCGCGACGAGGACCGGCCCATGAGCAGCAGCACCAGGATCCGCCTGATAGAGCCCACCGACGCCGCCCCGATCGCCGCGCACCGGGTGCGGGACGTCGAGGCCTTCCGGCCGTGGGAACCGGCCCAGCCGGCCGACTACTTCACGCCGGAGGGCCAGGCGGAGCGGATCGAGGGCCTGCTGGCCGGATACCGGGCCGGCACGGTCTGGCCGGGCGTGGTGCTCGCCGACGACCAGGTGATCGGGCAGATCACCGTGGGAGGCATCCTGCCGCAGCCGCATCTGCGCCGCGGCTCCGTCGGCTACTGGATCGCCTCCGTCGCCCAGAACCGGGGGCACGCCGGGAACGCCGTCGGGCTCGCGCTCCGGGTGATGACGGAGGAACTCGGCCTGCACCGCGCCGAGGCGTCCACCAACCTGGAGAACCTGCCGTCGCAGCGGGTGCTGCGTCGCAACGGGTTCACCCCGTACGGCGTCGCGCACTCGGCGATCTTTCTCGACGGGAGCTGGCGGGACGGGCTGCTGTGGGAGCGGATCCTCGGCGACTGAGCAGGTCACGGGAGGCTCGGGCGGAGCGGAACGCTCCCCGGGCCGCGCTTGGATGTGAGCCACTAAGTTGATTAGTATGCGTGGCTCGGCCTCCGAACGGCCGGTCGCCCGCCCGGGTCACCGGTGGAGGTGTCGCTGAAGCCGTGGTCCCGCAGCGGTACTTGACGGTCCATGGACCGTCGGACAGCGGCCGAGGAAGAAGGAGCTCGCCTCAGTGGCGTCCCACCGTCGTCCCAAGCAGCCCAGCCACGGATACACGTCCGTGCTCACCGCGACAGCGGCGGTGACGGTCGCCCTGTCGGCGCAGTCGGCCTCGGCCGATCCGCTGCCGGACCCGAACAAGAAGGGTGTGCAGGCGCAGGTCGACCGGCTGTACGAGGAGGCCACCCAGGCCACCGAGAAGTACAACGGGGCGAAGGAATCGGCCGGGGAACTGCAGAAGGAGGCCGACAACCTCCACGAGGAGGTCGTCCGCAAGCAGGCGGCGCTCAACGAGCTGCGGCAGCAGCTCGGTTCGGTGGCCACGGCGCAGTACCGCAGCGGGGGCCTCGACCCTTCCCTCCAACTGCTGCTCTCGGCCGACCCGGACGCCTACCTGGACAAGGCCTCGGGCCTCGACCGGCTCAGCGCACGGCAGTCGGACACGCTCAAGCGGTTCCTCTCGCAGCAGCGCGCCCTGCAACAGCAGCGCACTCAGGCCGCGGAGAAGCTCGACAGCCTCCAGGACACCCGCAAGGAACTGGGGAGCAAGAAGAAGGAGATCCAGGGCAAGCTGGCGGAGGCCCAGCGGCTCCTCAACACCCTCACAGCCGAGGAGCGGGCCGAGCGGGCCGCCAAGGAGGAGCGGGCCAACCGGGCGAGCGAGCGGACCCAACTGGCGAGCGAGCAGGGTGGGCTGGGCAACGAGGCCAGTGCGTCCGGTCGTACGGCCGCGGCGTTCGACGCGGCGAAGAGCAGGGTCGGCATGCCGTACGTGTGGGGAGCCACCGGGCCGGGGTCCTTCGACTGCTCCGGTCTGACCTCCTGGGCGTTCCGGCAGGCCGATGTCTCACTCCCCCGTACGTCGCAGGCGCAGGCCAACGCCGGCACCCGGATCAATTCGATCGGTGCGCTCAAGCCCGGCGATCTCGTCATCATGCGCACCGACCTGAGCCATGTGGGCTTCTACGCCGGGAACGGCCAGATACTCCACGCGCCGAAGCCCGGCGCCCAGGTGCGGTACGAGTCGATGGCCCGCAGCGGGATGCCCTTCATGTGGGGCGTACGGATCTGATGCCGTCGGCCGGTTCGCGGCCGACGGGTGTCACCCGAGTCCGGCGTGGCAGGTCAGCAGTACGGGGAGCACGGGCGTGATCAGGGCGCCCGTGCCGACCGCGCAGCGCAGGGCGGGATGCGCGCGGTGCGCCGGGGCCAGCACGCGCCGGAGACGGACCAGCACCGTCCGGCCGCCCGCCGCCAGGGCCCCGTTCGGCGCCTCGCCCGCCGCCAGGGTGTACATGGCGGCGGCCAGCGCGCCGCGCGGGCAGCGGCGGAGCGCGTGGTCGTCGGCGGCCATCTCCAGCAACAGGGGAATCTGCTGCCGGAGATGGCGGGCGAGCGGCACACCGGGGAAAACCCGGGTGAAGGCGTGGGCCGCCGCCAGGACGAGGTGGTGGCGGCCTCGGATGTGGGCCCGCTCGTGTTCGACGACGGCGTCGATCTCGCCGCCGGACAGGAGGCCGACGGCCCCGCTGCTGATGACGATCCTCGGGTGCCGACCGGGCAGGCAGTAGGCGGCGGGCTCGGCGTGCTCCAGCACAGTGGCCCGCGAACAGGCCGACCGGCGGCCGACCTTGTCCAGGATCTCGCGGTGCCGGGCGCGAGCGGCGTACGCCCGCCCGGTGTGCTCGGCGAAGCCGATGAGGTGGGCGGCGACCAGGACAGTGACGGCGGCGAGACCCAGGCCCGGCAGGAGGCCGCCGCCGGACGGGCCGAGGCCCAGGGCGGAGCGGCAGGAGTAGAGGATTCCGTGCAGGTGCGCGCCCGGGGTGGTGAGGTGCAGGGCGGCCAGGGCGACGCAGACGGAGAAGGACGCCGCCAGCGCGAACCACACGGCTACCGCCAGCAGCGGTGACCGCTGGGGCCAGCCGCTGCGGAGCAGCGCGCGCGGGGCCAGGACGCCGACGGCCGCCGCGTAACCGAGGAAGAAGGGGGCGGCG
Source organism: Streptomyces anulatus (assembly GCF_014650675.1). Classification (GTDB taxonomy): domain Bacteria; phylum Actinomycetota; class Actinomycetes; order Streptomycetales; family Streptomycetaceae; genus Streptomyces; species Streptomyces anulatus. Next base: position 168,137 of record NZ_BMVK01000007.1, read on the forward strand.
TTCACAGCTCGCCGCCCCGGCCCGTCGCACGCAGCGCCTCGCGGAGCGCGGCGACTTCCTCGTCCGTCATCCGCTCCACGAAGTGCACGAGCGCGGCCGACCGGTCCCGGCTCGCTCCCAGCGCGTCCTCCATCAGGGCGGCGGAGTAGGCCTCGCGGCTGCGGACCGGCGTGTAGAGCCACGCCTGCCCCTGCTTCCGCCGGGTCAGCCAACCCTTGTTGTAGAGGATGGTGGCCACGGTCATCACCGTCGTGTAGGCGGCCGGGCGGCGGAGGTTGATGTCGTCGACCACCTCACGGACCGTCGCAGGCCTGCCCCACGTCCACAGACAGTCCATGATTTCGGCTTCGAGCTCTCCGAGCCGTCGCATTCCCCGTCCCCAATTCCGTGCGCCTTCGCGCGCCCGGGAAGCATAGTGGGTTCACGCTCCGCCGCCTCCGAAGGCCGCGACGGACCGCGACGGACCGCGACGGCCGGCAGACGGCGCCGGGCGCCGAGCAACCCCGAACCTCAGGGAGTACACGTGCTGACCACGGATTCGCACGGCCGGGCCGCCCCCCGGCGTGACCGGCACGCGTGCGAGGACGACGCCGAGCAGATCGCCGGGCTCCAGGTCGCCGCATGGCGCGCGGCATACGCCGGAATCCTGCCGGCCGCCGAACTGCACGGTCTCGACACCGCCGCCCTCGCCCGCTTCTGGCGCGACCGGATCGGGGCCGGCACCGCGGCCGGCGCCGACGTGCTGGTCCACGACGACGGCCGGCGGATCCTCGGCTTCTCGTCCTTCGGCCCGGCCCGCGACGACGACCTCGGGCAACGGCGCGACGTCGAGGAGCTGTACGCGTTCTACGCCCGCCCCGAGTCCTGGGGCACCGGGGTCGGACGCAGCCTGATGCGCTCCACGCTGTCCGTCTGGGCGGAGCGGGGCACTCGGGCCGGATATCTCTGGGTGCTGGAACGCAACACCCGGGGCCGCGACTTCTACCGGAAGGGCGGCTGGCGCCAGGACCCCACGGCCGCCCCCTCCGGCTCCGGCCCGGACGCCGTGGAGATCCGGTACGAGCTGACCGGGATCGGGACGAGGCCCGGTGACTCCGCGCCACGTGCCCGTCGCCGCTGAAAGCCAGGGCAGCCCACCCGGCCCCGGCACCGGCGAGCAGTCTCCGTCACCACGCCGCCCCGCTCACGCGGAAGGGCGACGAAGCCCGTGGCCCTCCTCCGTCCGAGGCGGGCCGCTACCACCCCCGGCGGGACTCCCGCACCAGCAGTACCAGGAGATACGCCCCGCCGACGCACACGGTGACCGCGCCGGTCGGCAGCACCACGCCCTCGATCGCGTGCTGCGCCGCGATGTCGGCGCCGAGCAGCAGCAGCGCGCCGACGAGCGCCGAACCGGTGAGGTCGACGGAGGTTCCCCGGCCGGTGAGGCGGCGGGCGATCTGGGGCGCCGCCAGTGCCACGAAGGCGATGGGGCCCGCCGCGGCGGTCACCGCGGCGGTCGCGGCCACGCCGAGGACGACCAGCAGCAGCTTCGTGCGCTCGACGCGTACGCCCAGCATCGCCGCCGTGTCGTCGCCCAGTTCGAGCCATCGCATCCGGCGCTGCGCCACCGGGGCCGCCAGGGCGACCACCGCCATCAGAGCGGAGGCCATCAGCACGGCGGGCCAGCCGATGGCGCTGAGCGAGCCGGCGCCCCACACCGCGGCCCTCAGCGCGGTGTCCACGTCGGCCTTCACCGAGAACCAGGTGTTGACCGAGGACAGCAGCGCCCCGACCGCGATCCCCACGATGATGAGCCGGAAGCCGCGTACGCCCCGCCGGAACGCCAGCAGATACACGGCGAGGGCGGTGACGAGCCCGCCGGCGAGGGCGCCCGCCGCGAGTGCCGAGTAACTGCTCGCACCCGCGAGCAGCGTGACGACGACTCCGGTGTAGGAGCCGGTGGTGAAGCCGATGACGTCGGGACTGCCGAGCGGGTTGCGGGTCAGGGACTGGAAGACCGCGCCGCCCATCGCGAGGGCGGCCCCGAACAGTACGGCGGCGACGATGCGCGGCGCCCGCCACTCCAGGACGACGGTGCGGACGCTGTTCCCGGCGGTGCCGGACATGACCGAGGCCAGGTCGCCGAGGCTCAGCGAGTAGCTGCCGAGGGTGAAGGCCCACAGGGCCAGCGCGAGCAGCGCGGCCGACAGCAGCCCGCACACCACGACCCCGCGGCGGGTCGCTCGCAGGCTCAGGTTTCCCGCCCTGAGGACGAATGCCCCGCTCACAGTTCCCTCACCCGGCTTCCGCGCACCAGCAGGATCAGTACGGGCGCGCCGATGAGCGGCATCATGACGCCGACCTGCAGTTCGGAGGGGATCACGATCAGCCGGCCCAGTACGTCGGCGAACAGCACGATCGCCGGGGCGAGGACGGCGGAGTAGACGAGGATCCAGCGCCAGTCGGGACCGGTGAGCCATCGCACGGCGTGCGGCACCATGAGACCGACGAACATCAGCGGACCCGCCGCGGCCGTGGCCGAACCGCACAGCAGGGCCACCGCGACGACCACACCGCACCGGGTCGCGCCGACCCGCAGCCCGACGGCCCGCCCCGCGTCGTCGCCGAGCGCGATCGCGTTGAGCGGGCGCGCGCAGAAGGCGGCGGCCAGCAGGCCGGCCAGGACGAAGGGCGCGATGTCGGCGGCGGTCCCCGTCGGGCGGTCGGTGATGGTGCCCGCTCCCCAGAACCTCATACGGTCGAAGGTCTCCGTGTCGATCAGGGCGAGGGTCTGGGAGATGCCGAGCAGGACCGCCGAGAAGGCGACCCCGACCAGGGTGAGGCGCAGGGGTGTGGGCCCGCCCCGGCCGCCGCTCGCGGCGAGGTAGACCACGGCCGAGCCGACGACGGCGCCGACGAAGGCGAAGGGCAGGTACTGGTCGATGCGTGTGACGCCGAAGACGGCGACGGCCAGAGTGACGGCGAAGCTCGCGCCGGCGTTGACGCCGAGGACTCCGGGGTCGGCGAGCGGGTTACGGGTGAGCGCCTGGATGAGCGCCCCCGCCACGCCCAGGGACGCGCCGACGACGATGCCGAGCAGCGTGCGGTCCACGCGGGCGCCGCTGATCGTGGCGTGCGAGGCGGAGCCGTCGGGAGCGGTCAGTGCCTGCCACACCACGTCGAGGGGAAGGAGTGCCGAGCCGATCGCGACACTGAGCACCACCGCCACGAGGAGCGTGCCGACGGCGACGCCCAGGCCGAGGAGCCGGCGGGTCCTGCGGCGCGAGGACCTCGACGGCGTGGTCGGTGGTGGCGCGGTCGTCCGTGCGAGCGCCTGTGCCATCTGTTCTCCCTGTGCAACCCGCCACCCGGACAGGCCGAAGTGCCGTGCGTGATCGACGTACATGAACTGCTGGGACTGCCCGGCTCCCGGTTCAGCGGCCGCCGAGCGCCCCCACCGCGTCCGTGGTGAGCGCGCTCACGGGCACCCCGGACTCCCGGCTCAGCGCGCGCAGCAGTCCGGCCCGGGTCGCGTAGCCGGCCGCCCTGGCCGCCGCCGTCAGTTCGCCCCCGCCGCGGAGGTGTTCGACGGCGGCGTTCATCCTGGCCCGGTTGCGCCACCGTGTGAAGGGCAGTCCGGTCTCGTCGAGGAAGACGCGCTGCACCTGGCGAGGGCTCATCCGGTGCTGTTCGGCGAGCCGTTCCAGGGTCAGGGAAGGAGCGCGCAGGGCCTCGCGGGCGAGTCCGCGCACCGCGGGATGGACGGGCAGCACGACCGGGAAGTACTGCCGGGAGATGCCCTTCAGTACGCGGCCCAGCTCCTGCCGGAACGGCTCGACCTGCTCCGGCGTGGTCGGTGCCGCGCCGAGTGTGGTGGTCATGACCTCGACGATCGCGGGTACCGCCCCGAGCGGCTGGACTCGGCATCGTGGCTGGTCAGCGGGGTCGAGGAAGGGTCCGAGTGCCATGCCGCCCGGCTCGATCCGCAGCGCGTGCGGCACACGTGGGGCGAGCCAGATGGCCTCGTGCCGCCCGAGCCGCCACTCCTCGCCGTCGACGGACAGGCGGGCGCTGCCGGTCACCAGGTAGATGAGGTGCGGCGCGTCGTGCCGATGGGTGTCGTGCCCCAGAAAACGAATGGCGTTCTCGGCGACCACGGTGCCGAGGGATGTCGTCGGCAAGCGTGCCTCCCGTTGTGCGACGCGTCGTGTCCGTCACTGGCGATGTCGTACGCGGATCGACGCAGCGGAACCAGCGAGGTTAGCCTCACCTTACCAACAGCTCGAACGTTCGAGCCTATCCAGCCACATGAGGTCCCATGTTTGCTCCTGCCCGCCTTCTCGCCGTCGCGGTCGTCGCCGCGCTGGCCCTCACCGGCTGCTCGGCCGCCGACCCGTCCGACGGGGACAAGTCCTCCGCCGCGAAGACCCGAACCGTCACGACCGACTACGGCAAGGTGAAGGTGCCGGCCGAGCCCGAGAAGGTGGTCGTGCTGAACCACGCCCTCGCCGGGTACCTCTACGACCTCGACGTGCCGGTGCGGGCCACGATCCCCGAGGACGCCGAGAGCAAGGGCGAGTTCTCCCCGTACTGGGAGAAGGAGGCGAAGGAGGACGGCACGACGTTCCTGCCGTGGAGTGTCGACGGCTTCGACCTGGAGGCGATCCTCGCCCTGGAGCCCGACCTCATCGTGGGCGGCGGCATCGGTTTCCCGCTGTTCCAGGCGGAGAAGGTGTACGACGACCTCTCCGACATCGCTCCCACCGTGCTCGTGGGCAAGAAGCTCGGCGACTGGCGGAGCCAGTTCTCCTTCCTCGCGGGTGACGTGTTCGGCAAGGCCGACGTCTACGACAAGCACCTGGCCGCCTACGACAAGAGGATCGGCGAGGTGAAGAAGGCCATCAAGCCGCCGGCCGGTCCCGTCTCCTTCCTCACCTTCACCGGCGACGGCACCGCCTTCGGTCTGGTGGAGAGCGTGGGCCTGCCCCCCGAGCTGAAGAAGGTCGGCATCGAGCCGGCGCCGGTCTTCGCCGACGGCGGTTTCAAGGTGTACGGGCAGGGCGGTGACATGTTCGAGCTGTCGACCGAGAAGGTGGGCCAGACGATCACCCAGCCGTCCGTCTTCGTGATGGGCTTCAACGGCGACACGACCGACGTCGCCACCCTCAAGAAGAACCCCGTCTACGGCGCACTGCCCGCCTTCAAGGCGAACCAGGCCTACGACCTGCCGCACTGGGTGCTGCGCGGCGACTACGACGAGTCGATGGCCCTGCTCGACATCATCGAGAAGCAGTTCTCCTGATGGCCGCCCAGCGCGCGTACACAACACACCCCCTCGTCCTGCGCCGGGTCACCGTGCGCCGCGTCCACGAAGTGACCCCCAGGATGCGCCGGGTGGTCCTCGGCGGCGATGACCTCGCGGCGTTCACCCGCGACGGGACCGCTCACCCCGCCTTCGCCGCACCCGGGTTCGACGACCACATCAAACTGATCCTGGCCTCGGACGGAGACGTCCGGGCGGCGCTCCCCGCCCAGTTGCCGCACGGCATCGAGTGGACGCCGGCCGAACACCGGCTGACCCGCGACTACACGCCCCGGCGGGTGGACCATCGGGCGGGAGAGCTCCACCTCGACTTCGTCGTGCACGGCGAAGGGCCCGCGGAGGCTTGGTCCGCTTCGGCGCGGGAGGGCGACGAGCTGTGGTTCGTCGGGCCCAAGTCGTCGCTCCGGCTGCCGGAACGGCTGGACTGGATCCTCCTCATCGGGGACGAGACGGCCCTGCCCGCGATCGGCCGCTTCCTCGACGAACGCACCGTCGACGCCCCGGCGCACGTCCTGGTGACCGTCTCGGACGACGCGGCACGCCAGGAGCTGGCGCTGCGCGACGGCGACACGATCACCTGGGTGGTCGCGGAGCCGGGCGACGCGGCGGCCCTCGACGCCGCCGTCCGCGCACTGCCGTCGCCGGCGGGCGAGGGGTTCGCCTGGGCGGCCGCGGAGAGCCGGGCGCTGCTTCCGGTACGCCGGTACCTCAAGCGGGAGCGGAAGCTCACGAAGGACCGCGTGAACATCACCGGTTACTGGCATCGCGAGGAGGCCGCCGCGCCGGAGGCGCAGGGCACGGCCGACGCCGCCGCGCAGGGCCCTGCCGAGATCCCGTCGCCGCTGCCGTGGCTGGTGGCACGGGCCGCTTTGCAGCTCGGCCTCGTCGACGCGGTGGCCGACGCGCCGGGGCTCTCCGCCGAAGCGCTCGCGGCCCGCCTGGGCGTGCCCGGGCCGGGGATCGGCGTACTGCTTCCGCTGCTCGCCGCGTACGGCGTGGTCGTCGGCGACGACGACGGGGCCGGGCTGCGCCTGGGCCCGGTGGGCGAGGAACTCACCGACGACCACGAGCGCGAGGAGTACACCGGCCACGAGGCCGAGCTGCTGCTCGCCCTCGCGCACCTGGCGCCCGCGCTCCGGGACGGCACGTCCCCCTGGCGGCTCGCCTCGGGCGCCGGGCTGCACGACACGGTGACCCACGACGCGGACCGCTACGGCGAACTGGTCGAGGAGTGCGAGCAGTTGGTCTTCCTGCTGACCGGTCTGACGGCCGACCCCCTCTGGGAGGACGTCGGCACCTGCCTCCTGACCGGGCCGGGCAGCGCCTCGGTGGTCGCCGCCCTCGACGACGCCGGACGGCGGCCCCGGCTGCGGATCGCGGAGGAAGCCACCCCGGCCGAGGTCCTGCGCGGACACCTCACGGCACCGGACCGTATCGACTGGACGGCCGGCCCCGCCGATGTCGCCGTCGCCGCGAAGGCCCTCGCCCACCGCACCGACGAGGAGGCCTCCCAGCTCCTCACGCGGCTGGCCGAATGGACCGGTACGGCGGTCCTCGTCGAGGCCTCCCGCCCCGACGGCCTGAGCCCGCACGCGGCCGAGGCGGCCCTGCACGCGTACACCGCGACCGGCAGCCCCCTGCGCGACTCCGCGGCGATCGCCGCCCTCGCGGAGCGGTCGGGCTGGAGTGTCGACCGGACGATCGCGCTCGGCTGGGGCACGGAGGCCACGGTCCTGCGCCGGACCTGAGCCCCGGAGGCCGCCGGGGTCAGCCCGACCTCGGCGGCTTCTGCGCGTCGAAGGCGAAGAGGGTGTTCGTCGCCGCGGCCACGAACACCGCGCGGCCCGCGACGGTCACGCGGGGGCTCGCGTCCTGCTCGCCCGTCAGCGCGTCGACCCGGGGGTCGGTGGTCCACAGCGGTTCGCCGTCCTTCGGCGACAACGCGACGACCCGGCCGGTGGCCGAGCTGAAGTACAGCGCGCCGCCCCCCGCCGCGGGGCCGGAAGCGCCCTCCACTCCCGTCTGACGCGACCACTTCCTGCGCCCGGTCGCGGAGTCGAGCGCCGTGACGAGACCGGCCTGCCCGCTCACGTAGACCGTGCCGTCCGCCATGCCGGACGTGCCCTCGTACACCTTGTCGAACCGTGCGTACGTGACCTTCCGCGAGGCCGGGTCGAACCGCGCCACTCCGTCGCTCCCGGCCGGCGCCGTTCCCTCGTAGTGCTTCGAGAGGAGGACGAGCCTGCCGCGGGCGGCGCCCACCGGCACGACCGGGCCGTCGACCGCGACGGGCCTGCCCAGCGTCCCGGAGGACAGGGCGAGGGTGCGCAGGGTGGGACGGCGCACCTGCAGGTCGTCCACCTCCACGTCGGCCGCGCACATCGCGAGGAGCCTCGGTCGCAGCGGGACGGGGGCGCACTGCGTGCCGGCCGGGAACGGCGTCGTCCAGAGCACCTCACCGCTGTGGGCGTCCCGCGCCTCGAAGCGGGAGTTGGCGGCGTCGACCGTCACCACGGCGGAGCCGACCACGACGGCGTCCATGGTCCGGCCCGTGACGGCCGTCGACTGGGCGCCGGACGGCGCGGACCACAACTCCCGGCCGCTGTCGGCGTCGAGGGCCACCACCTCGCTGCGAGGGCCCTCGGGAACGTCCTGGGCGGCGAAGCGGTAGCCGAGCACCGTGTCGTCGGTGGCGCCCACCAGGTGCACGCCCTGGACGGGGACGCCCGGGCTCTTCGCCGTCCACACCCGGGACCCGTCGTGGGCCCTGATACGGGTCGCGACGACGCCGCCGCCCCCGCAGAACAGCGCGTCGCCCCGTGCGACGCACCGCAGTTCGTCGGGGATGTCCTCGCGACCGCCCGGCACGGTCCCGCGCCACGGCTCGAAGCCGTCCGGAAGCGCGCCCGCCGGTGCCGCGGTGCTCTGTCCCTTGCCCGCGCCACCGGGGCTCGTACCGCCGCCGCTCCCGTCGACGCCGCCCGTCGTCAGCGCGGCGACTCCCCCGCCGATCGCCGCCACCGCGACCGCCGCCGCGAGCACGGGCCGCCACCGGCGGCGCAGACGGCCGCCGACCGGGGCACCGGTGCTCCCCGTGCCGGGGTCCGTCGGGGCGGTCCGCACCGGGGTGTCCGTCGCGACGTGGGCTTGGGTGTTCATGTCGCGGGTGCGGCCCGCACCCGGACCGCCGGTCCTGGCCCCGCCGAGTTCGGCGGGCAGGTCCCGCAGCAGCACGAGGAGTTCGTCCGCCGAGGGGCGCCCTTCGGGCTCCTTGTCCAGGCACGGCTCGACGACCGCCCGCAAGGCCTCCGGAACGGCGTCCAGCGACGGTTCCTCGTGCACGACCTGATAGGCCGTCATATAGGGGCTGTCCGCGTCGAAGGGCCCATGGCCCGTCGCCGCGTACACCAGGAGCGTCCCCAGGGAGAAGACGTCGGACCGCGGCCCCACACCGCGCGGCGCCTGCAACTGCTCGGGCGACATGAAGGGCGGCGTACCGATGACGCGTCCGGTCATCGTCAGCGTCTGCTGGTCCACCGCGCGCGAGATGCCGAAGTCGATGACGCGTGGGCCCTCGGGCGAGAGCACGACGTTCGAGGGCTTCAGATCGCGGTGGACGACTCCCACCCGGTGGATGTCGCGCAGTGCCTCGGCCAGCCCGAAGGCGAGCCGCCTCAGCTCCGCTCCGTCCAGCGGGCCGTTCGCGGCGATGCGCTGCGCGAGCGTGGGCCCCTCGATATAGGTCGTCGCCATCCACGGCTGCTCGGCCTCGGGGGCGGCGTCGACCACGGCGGCGGTGAACGCACCGCTCACCCGCCGCGCGGCCGCCACCTCCTGCCGGAAACGGATGCGGAACTCGTCGTCCCCCGCGAACTGCTGATGGATCAGCTTGATCGCGACAGGCCGCCCCGAGCTCGTACGGGCCAGGAAGACCGTGCCCATGCCACCCGAACCGAGCCGTTCCTCCAGCGGATAACCGCCGATCTCGACCGGATCACCTCCGCGCAGCGACACTCTTCCCGACCTCCCGTTTCCCGTGCGTTCTCTGCCGCCACGGGCCCGCTCACCTGTGCTGCACCCAAACTAGCCGCAGGTCGGTACGGCAGAGCAAAGCGGGTGACGATCAGGGAGCCCGGCCGCGCCCGGTCCACGGGGGAAGCCGCCCGCTCCGGCGCTCACGCATCGGCCTCCACCGCTGACAGGGCGGCCGCTTCCGCCAGCAGCGCGGCCCGGTCGATCGCGTCGCCACCGGTCGCGGGCACCGTGCAGGCGTGGGCCCCGGCGATGGCGCCGTACAGCGCGCACCGCTCGAAGGATTCGCCCGCGAGGCGGCCGAAGAGGAAGCCGGAGGCGTAGGCGTCGCCCGCCCCGTTGGAGTCGACGACCGGGCCGGGCGGGGCGACGGCCGGGATGTGCACCGGCCCGTCGGCCTCGCGGCTGAGCAGGTAGGAGCCCGCCGCCCCGGCGGTGGCGACGACGGCCTCGGCCCGGCCGCGCTCCATGATCTCCCGCATGGTGGCCTCGTGGTCGGAAAGGGCGGCGGTGGAGACGAGGACGAGGTCACTGCCGTAGGCGAACTCCTCGTGATAGGGGTTCTCGCCGTCCCAGTCGTGCAGGTCGGTGGAGACGGTGACTCCGGCCTCGCGGAGCAGAGGGAGCGCGTGGGCGCACGGGTAGGTGATGGAGACATGCGCGTGCGTGCTGGCCCCGGCCAGGGTGCGGACCGTCTCCTCGGGAAGGCGGTCGGACACGTGGGAGCGGCTGTCGTCGTAGAGGGAGAGCCGACGACCGTCCGGACCGACGAGGTTGACCGCGCGCTTGGTGCCGCCGGGCAGCGGCACCGCGGTGAAGTCGATGGCGTGGTCGCGGTGGAAGGCGCGGACCAGTTCCCCGGAGGGATCGTCGCCGATCATGTCGATGTGGTGGGTGCGCAGCCCCAGGGAGCTGAGACCGAGGGCGACGAAGTCGCCGGTCTGCCCGGCGCGGGCCTCGATGCCGGGGCGGATCATGTAGCTGTCGGCGTACGGGAGCGGGAGTTCGGGGACGTACACGATCGTGTCGACACCCGAGCCGCCCAGGACGAGGACGTCGTACGCGCTGCTCATGGCGGTTCCTTCCGGGAACGGGACCGCGACCGCCGGGGGACGCGGAGGAGTGGACAGCCTCTCAGGGCACCGGACCGAGGTGGAGCGGTTCCGGGAACGGCACGGGCTCCCGGATGTCACTCCGGATCGTTCCGGATGCCCGGCCCGGCGCTCCCCCACTACCTTGTCGACGGCGCCCGCACGACCGTCCCGTCCCTATCCCGGGGAGCAGCGATGCCGACGACCGCCACCACCGACCGCCCCGACGCCACCGCGCTCGGGCGCCAGGAGCGCCAGGTGCTCTCCGCGGTCGGCTGCGGTCTCGGGGACGACGAGATAGCCGACGCCCTCGCCGTCCCCGAGGACACCGTGGCCGAGCTTCTCGCGCGGATCCTGGTGAAGCTCGGTCTGCGCGACCGGGCCGCCGCCATCGTCCACGCCTTCGACTGCGGTCTGGTCGCCCCCGGGCGCGGCCCGCGCGCGCGACCCGCCTCCCGGACCGTCGCCGTGCGAGCGGCGGAATCGGCGCCGAGGATGGGGATCTCCCTGCTGGGGCCGTTGCAGGTGCGGCGGGACGGGCGTCTTCTGCGTCTGGGGCATCTGCGCCAGCAGGCCGTCCTGGCGGTGCTGGCGCTGGGTGCGGGGCGGCCCCTCGGTCAGCAGGAACTGCTCGATGACGTGTGGGGGGTGGAACCGCCGGTCGCGAACGTGGTGCCCGTGTACATCTACCGCCTGCGCAAGGCCCTGTGCGACGGGGCCGGTCCGGCGGTCATCGAGCGCGGGCCCCGGGGGTACCAGCTGGTCCCGGGCGCTGTCGACGTGGACGTGGCTCGTCTGGAGGAGCTGGTCACCGGCATCGGGAAGGCCGACCGGGCGGGCGAACCGCTGGAGACGGTCCGCCTCTGCACCCGGGCGCTGGACCTGTTCCGCGGGGAACCCCTGGCCGGCCTGCCGGGGCCGCTCGCCGAGCTGGAGCGGCTGCGGCTCGTCGAGCGCCGGATCGCGCTGGTGCAGCGGAAGCTGGAGTGGCAGCTGCGTCTCGGCCAGGAAGCCGAGGCGATCGCCGAGCTGTTCGCCCTGTCGGCGGCGCACCCCCTCAACGAGCCGTTGGCCGCGATGCTGATGCGGGCGCTGTACCGGGGCGGACGCCAGGCCGACGCCCTGTTGGTGTTCGAGCGCGCCCGCCGCCGCCTCGCGGACGACCTCGGGGTTCCGCCGAGCGGGGTGCTGCGGCGGGCGCACCGGATGATTCTGCGCGGTGACGAGGCCGGCCCCGGCCCCGGCCCCTCGGCCGGGACCGCGGCCGGTCCCTGATCACCGGGCGTCCCGGGTCACCAGGAGGCGGGGTGCCAGGCGCCGTTGTACCACTGCTCGTTCGCGGTGTTGTTGTGGTGATCCATGTTGAAGTCGTTCGGGTAGTTGTTGATGTGGTTGTGCGGGTACGTCCAGATGCCGGCCGACTCGTCGCAGACGTAGTCCCAGTGGCAGATGGTCTTGACGGGTACGTTGCCGAAGAACTTGTCGGCGCCGGCGAGCGGAGCGCCGACGATCCCCCCGAACGGCACCGATCCCCCGTTGGCTCCGGGGCCGGCCTGGCGCTTGGGGTCCGAGATCAGGATGGCGTTGACCTTGTCGAAGGTCTGCCAGTTCTCGGTGACCCAGATGTGCACGACCGCGGCGCCCAGGGAGTAACCGCCCATCTTGACGTGCTGGTTCGGGCACGCGGCGCGCTGGTCGCGCACCAGCCGGTTCAGCTCGTTCACGCCCGCCCGGGCGCTCGCGCCGTTGGGAATCGTGGTGGGGTACCCGACGTGCTGCTGGATGTTGCCGGTGAAGCCGTCCTTGTCCCACGAGCTTCCGGTGCCGCCGACGACGATCGTGTAGGTGCCCTCGCACGGGGCCGCCGCCGTCGCCGCTTGCGCCGTGGACGCCTGGGTCACCGAAAGTCCTGCGGTCAGCAGAAGTCCGGCCGACACGGCCGCCATCCTCTTCGCTCGCATGCGTTCCTCCCCTGTGTGGTCTGCCTTCGCCCCACGACCCTGGCAGTGGCCGATGACATGACGATGAAACGGGGTGGGCCGGGTGGGCGGACGGGGCGGACACGGGCGCGTCCCGCACCGTCCCCCGGTCCGGGCCCCGGCGCTTCCCTCGGTGACCTTCCCCACTGCGCCCCGTCCAGAACGGGGCATCCATGGCGTCGGGCGACGGGTTCCGGCTATGTGGCCGAAGTCCACCGGTGAACTCCTCCGGGAGATGAGTATCGTTCCGCTGGTCCGACCGGCGTCGAAGAGGACGGGGGGAGCGGTGAGCGGCGTAGTCGTCCATCTGCCGCGGGGAAACGGTGGCGCCGTCGGTGGCGGACCGCACGGAGACACGGTGACGTTGCGTCTGGGTCCCGGCGAGGCCGCCCGCTTCGGACGGGGCTCCACGACCGCCCCCGTCGAGCTGCGTCTCGACGACCCGGCGATCTCCCGGCTCGCCGGGGAGATCCGGGTCGTCGACGACCACTGGCAGCTGACGAACCACAGCACCACCCACAGCTATCTCGTGGAGAACCCGGAGGGGGCGGGCGAGTACCTGCGGGTGCCGCCGCGGCGGGTGGGGGCGCCCATTCCGTTCGAGTTCTCGCGCGTGGTGCTGCCGACGCGCGGCGATGTCACGGTCTCCTTCCAGGTGTTCGCACCCGACCACCTCTATCTGGACCCGGACGCGATGGGCGGCCCCTGGGGGAACAGCACGGTCACCGCGTACTCCCTGAACGAGACGGCCACGTACTTCCTCGTCCTGGTCGCGCTCTGCGAACCGCGCCTGCGCGACCAGTCGCGGGTGGCGGTCCCCACCACGCCCCGGATCGTCGAGCGGCTCGGTGGGCACCTCGCCGGGGGCGTGCTGACCGCACGGGCGGTCAGCTCGCACATCGACTACCTCGCCGAGGAGAAGCTGCGCATCGGCGGTCCGGACACCCATGAGCCGGGCCAGGGCGACCGCCGCAACGGCAAACGGGAGGAGATCGTGGGGCTGGCGCTGCGGTTCGGGCTGGTACGGGAGGAGCATCTCGCGCTGCTGCCGCCGCTGACAGGGGCGGGCGGGCGGGAGCGGCAGGCCGCACGATGAGACCGCCGCACGCCCTGTGGGACAGCGCGGACGGCGACGGCACAGAGCTGCTCCCGCCCGGGTCCCGCGTCGGGGACTGGGTGGTCACCGGCCCGATCGGCGCCGGGGGCTGGTCCACGGTGTACGCGGCGCGACCGGCGGGGAGCCGCCCGGGCCGGGCCCGTGTCGCGCTCAAGGTCATGCCGACCGCCGGACTCGCGCCGCTCCAGGCGCGCAGGATCGTGGAGTCCGCCCGTCGCGAGGTCGAACTCGGGCGCGGGGCCGGGCATCCCCGGCTGATCGGTCTCCTGGAGTCGTTCGTTCTCACCTCGCCCGACCGCCCCTCGCTGGAGGGCGCGATCGTGCTGGTCATGGAGCGGGCGGCCGGCAGTCTGCGGGAACTGGTCGACGCGGGGGCGCACGAGGTCGATCGCGGCCGGCTGGTGGCGGGCATCTGCGAGGGGCTCGCCCATCTCCACCGGTCGGGCTGGGTCCACGCGGACCTCAAACCGGAGAACGTCCTGCTCGGCGAGGACCGGTCCGTGAAGCTCTCGGACTTCGGCCTCGCCACCGAGCTGACGGGGACGCACGGCCACGTGCCTCCCCTGGGCACCCTCGACTACTTCCCGCCCGAGCGCTGGAGGGCTCCCCTCGGCGAACTCGGCGTACGGGTCCGGCCGACCGCGGACATCTGGGCGCTGGGCATCATCATCCACGAGGTGTTCGCCTACGGCGGCTCACCGTTTCCCGGGGCCACGCCCATGGCCCGGGGCGCCGCGGTCCAGGAGTACGGTCAGGGGCGCGCGCCGCTGCGCATGGACCAGGCCGTACCGCCGTTCTGGCGTGCGCTGACGGCCGACTGCCTCGCCCCGACCCATGAGGCCCGCGCCCCGCACACGGCGGAGAGCCTGCTCGTCCGCATCGCCGCCCACCGGGAGGCTCCCGGGGCGGGGCGGCGGGGCGCCCGGGCCCGCGCGGCCGTCCTGGCCACCGCCCTGTACGGGATCGCCGGCGCGACGTTGTCCTCGGACGCGGTACGGGCGGGACCGCCCGCACCGCCGGACCGCGCGGGCGCCGCGCCGCCCCGCACGGTGCAGGTGTACAACGCGGAGCGGGACTGCCGGGGACGGGCCGACCGGGCCCCTCGGTGCAGTCTGGGTCTGGCGATCGATCCCGTGCGGCCCTACACAGCGGAGAACGTCGTCCCGACCAGGGTGTGGCACGGGGATGTCCTCGGCACCGACTGCCAGGTGCGCGACGGGGAGACCATCATCGACGAGGAGGACCGCCGGTCCACCCGTTGGTTCCGCGTCCGCCTTCCCTCCGGCCCGGAGCCCCGTACGGCGTGGCTCCCCGCCGTACGGGCCAAGGAGCGCCCGGCGCTGCCGGAGTGTCCCTAGGGACACTCGTGCGGATCGTGCCGGGCGCGTACCGGTGGCCGTCCACCCGCTTGCGGCCCTCAGGACCGGACGGCACCGCACGGCCGGGGTTGCACCTTCCGTAGCGGTATGTGGTCCGGTGGACCCATGTCCCGCCCCACCGAGGAAGGCCCCTGCTCATGTATTCGTCCTTCGTCCCGCCGCGCCAGGTCAGGATCGGTGACGCGGCGGCCTTCGTCGGCACCACACCGAGGGCGATCCGTCACTACCACGAGATCGGTCTGCTCCCCGAGCCCGTGCGGGGCGGCGACGGCCGCCGCCGCTACGGTTACGAAGACATGATCCGGCTGCTGTGGATCCGCAGGACGGCCGATGCCGGGATCGCCCTGGACGACATCCGTGACGCCTTCGCAGACCCGGCTCCCGCGAGTGCCGGCGGCGACGACGGCATCGCGAGCATCCTGGAACGGCTGGAGGAAACCCTCGTCGCCCGGGAAGCCGAACTGCGGCGGCAACGAACCGCCGTGCGGCGCATGCGCACCGAGGGCAGCAGGATGGGGCTGCTCTCCGACTTCGTCACCGGCCGCCTCAAGAGCCTGCCCGAGGGCTCCCTGCGTCAGGCGGACCTGGACAGCCTCCTGGTCACCGAGCGGATCTTCGGCCCGCTCGGGGCTGCCGTCCAGGCCGGCCGCTTCATCGCGCTGGTCACGCACCCGGGTCTACGGGAGGAATCCGACCGTGTCGATGCCGCCGAGGAGGCACTCGATGACACGATCGCTGTCGATGACCCCCGCGTGGCCCGGGTGGCTGCCGAACGGCACGCGTTCGAAGAGGCGCTGCACGCCGTCATCGAGGACTCCGGCCAGGCGGCGGGCGACGACGCGCTCTTCGACTCCTGGGACGCCTTGCACCCCCCTGCCGCCGATGAGGGCGCGGGTGAGGACGAGACCGGCCCGGACTCCGGCCGGGGGCACGCGTCCATGAGCGTGCTGGAAGCCGTCGGCAAGATGCCCTACGACTTCTCCCCGGCCCGGCTGCGCTGCATGGAACTGGCCGCAGAGCTCGCCGCCCACGACGTCTGACGACAGCACCCGGCTCACCCGGGGCGGTCGGCTTTCGGCGCATAGTGCTGGGGAAGTCCGCGCCGCTCCTCGGGCGGCAGGTTCCGGGCCGGCGTCTCCACCGGGCCCGACGCCGGGCGACCCCGCTCACGGTCCCAGCCGGCGCGGGCGCGCGGGTGGAAGCGGCGGCGCTCGGGAACGCGCTGCCAGGCGTGGTGCACCAGCCGGCCCAGGCAGCCGAGCAGCCATTCGTCGTGGGGCGTCCAGCGAAGTCCGAGACGTTCCCGCACGGCCTGCGGATACATGCCCACCGTGATCCACAGGGTCAGCCGGACCATCGGGATGCGGGCGAGGGCCCACAGCGGCGACGGCAGCAGCCGCAGGAGGGGCGGCTTGGCGATGCGGCGCATGTTCAGCACGTCCCGTGTCGGCCGGTTGTCCTCCAGGACGTCGGCGCACATGTGGTCCCAGTACCTCTGGAAGTCCTCCCAGGTCCGGGGGACGGGCTTCATCGAGAGTCCGTACAGCGCGTACCAGCGGACGTGCTCGTCGAAGAGCGTGTGCCGCTGCGCTTCGGTGAGGCCGCCGCCGAACCGCTCGGCCACCTGCACGGTCAGCATGAAGAACGTGGCGTGCGCCCAGTAGAACGTGCCCGGGTTGAGGGCGTGGTACGGGCGGCCGTGCTCGTCGATCCCGCTGATCGAGGCGTGGTAGCCGCGCACCTCACGGGCTGTCCGGACGGCGAGCGGGCCGTCGTAGACCACTCCCCCTATCGGGTACAGCGAGCGGAAGAGGCGCTCCCAGCGCTCCTCGAAGAAGCGCGAGTGCTCGGCGACGCCCGCGCCCAGCTCGGGGTGCATGTTCTGCATCGATCCGGCCCAGGGGGCCAGGAGAAGGCCTCTCCAGTCGCCGAACCAGCGCCAGGTGAGGGAGTCGGGGCCGAGAGGCTCGGCAGGTCTCGGGTCGGTCGGGTCCGGTCCGGGGACTGACGGTGTCACGTGTACCTCCGCTGAGGGATTCCGGTGCGGGGCCGCGCTGTTCATCGCGTTCTTTCGTGGCGCTGGTCGTCACGGTGCGCTGACGGTTCGTCCGGGCAGTTGCGCCGAGGGCAATCTGAGGACACCTGTCCTCAGGCTAGAATGTGCGGACACCTGTCGTCAATTGCTCAACGGAAAGTGGAGGCACCGGAGTTGGCGGAACGGAGCTGGGGCGGGACCAAGCTCGCCGATCGTCGCGCCGCCCGCCGACAGATCCTCCTGGACGTCGCCGAGCGCCTGGCCGGCGAGGAGGGGTGCGCGGCCGTCACGGTCCGGTCCGTCTGCAGGGAGGCGCGCCTGACGGACCGCTACTTCTACGAGAGCTTCACCGGCCGCGACGACCTGCTCCTCGCCTCCTTCGAGCGGGTCGCCGATGAGGCCAGGGCCGCCCTGGAGGACGCCGTGGCGCTCAGCGACCCGCAGCGCGACATCCGGGCCCGGGCCGCCGTGTCCGCGTTCGTCGCCCTGGTCCTGGACGCGCCGCACAAAGGCCGCCTGCTGCTCCTGGAACCCTTCGCCGACCCGGCTCTCGGGGCCCACAGCCACCGGCTCATGCCGGTGTTCACCGACCTCGTCGGCGGCCAGCTCGCCGGGACGGGGGACGACATCGACCGCCGCATGGCCGCGCACGCCCTGGTCGGCGGTCTCGCGAACCTCTTCGCGGGGTGGCTGCACGGCACACTCGACGTGCCGCGCGAGCGGCTGGAGTCGCACTGCGTGGAACTGGTGCTCGCGGCGACGTCGCGGGAGTAGCCGCCCAGCGCGGCGGGCGGTGCGAACGCGTCGCCGCCACGCGGGCCGGACACGGTGAAGATTTGTCAACGACCTTCTCAAAAGGTTTCCCGCTCACTACGGTGAGGGACCCATGAGTCCCCCCATCGCCCCCGTGGGCTGGAGTCGCTGGCTGGTGCCGCCCGCCGCTCTCTCGATCCATCTCTCCATCGGTCAGGCCTATGCCTGGTCCGTGTTCAAACCACCGCTGGAGGAAGCGCTCGGCCTGAGCGGCACGCAGAGCGCCCTGCCCTTCCAGCTCGGCATCGTCATGCTCGGGCTCTCCGCCGCCTTCGGCGGCACTCTCGTGGAGCGCCGCGGACCCCGATGGGCCATGACCGTCGCCCTCGTCTGCTTCTCCTCCGGCTTCCTGCTCTCCGCACTCGGCGCCGCGACCCAGCAGTTCTGGCTGATCGTCCTCGGGTACGGCTTCGTCGGCGGCATCGGCCTCGGCATCGGCTACATCTCGCCCGTGTCGACGCTCATCAAGTGGTTCCCCGACCGTCCCGGCATGGCCACCGGCATCGCCATCATGGGGTTCGGCGGCGGCGCGCTGATCGCCTCGCCCTGGTCGGCGCAGATGCTGGAGTCCTTCGGCGGCGACAACTCCGGCATCGCGCTCGCCTTCCTCGTCCACGGACTGGCCTATGCCGTCTTCATGCTGCTCGGCGTGGTGCTGGTACGGGTGCCGCGCCCGCGCGCCGAGGAGCGGTCGGACGGTCGGCCCGCGACGCCGGACGGACCGCAGGTGTCGGCGCGCCGGGCTCTGCGCACCCCGCAGTTCTGGCTTCTGTGGGTCGTGCTCTGCATGAACGTCACCGCGGGCATCGGCATCCTGGAGAAGGCCGCGCCGATGATCACCGACTTCTTCGCGGACACCTCCACCCCCGTGTCGGTGACCGCCTCTGCCGGATTCGTCGCCCTGCTGTCGGCCGCCAACATGGCCGGACGCATCGGCTGGTCCTCCGCCTCCGACCTGATCGGGCGCAAGAACATCTATCGCGTCTACCTCGGCGCGGGCACGCTCATGTACGCGCTCATCGCCCTGGTGGGAAGCTCCTCCAAGCCTCTGTTCGTGCTGTGCGCGCTGGTCATCCTCTCCTTCTACGGCGGCGGCTTCGCCACGATTCCCGCCTACCTCAAGGATCTGTTCGGGACCTACCAGGTCGGCGCGATCCACGGGCGCCTGCTCACCGCCTGGTCCACCGCCGGTGTCCTGGGGCCGCTGATCGTGAACTGGATCGCCGACCGCCAGGAGGAGGCGGGGAAGCACGGCGCGGACCTGTACGGGACGTCCCTCCTCATCATGATGGCCCTGCTCGCCGTCGGCTTCGCGGCCAATGAACTGGTCCGTCCGGTCCACCCGTCCCACCACCTCGACGCCGTGACAGCGGAGAAGGGAGCGCCCCGTGCACGACGACAGCGGGCAGAGTCCGCCTGAGACGAGGGACCGGCGGCCGCTGATCGTCGTCACCTGGCTGTGGGTGGGCGCTCCGCTCGCCTACGGACTGTACGAACTGGTCCGCAAGGCCACCCAGCTGTTCACCGGCTGACCCCGGCCGGCCCCGGCCGCCCCGTTCGTCGCGAGGCGCGGGTCCGGACGGTTCGCCCGTGGTGGCGGGTGTGGACGGGCCGTTCAGCCCGTTCCCGCTCCGGCCGCCGCCAGCCACGCGTCCGCGATGACGCGGTGGCCGAGCGGGCTCGGGTGGACGCCGTCCGGGGCGAGGGCCGCGGCCCCGTGCTCCTCGGCGGCGTGGCGCATGGCGAGGTCGGTGCGGACCACCGTCGCGCCCTGGGCCTCGGCGGCGCGCAGAACGGCGTCGGTGCGCGGGACGAGGTCGTCGAACCACTCCCGCTGCCCGGGGGTGGCGGGCAGCAGGAACGGCGTCATGACGAACAGGCGCGGGGCGCACGCTTCCCGCGCGCGGGCGAGAACGCGGCCGTATGCGGCCTCGAACTCCGGCACGGGGCTGGGCAGTCCGCTGTCGTAGTGGCGCCAGGTGTCGTTGATGCCGATCAGGACGGTGAGCGCCGAGGGCGCCGCCCCGACGGCGTCGGCGGTCCAGCGGGCCTCCAGGTCACGGAGGCGGTTGCCGTCGAGCCCCTTGTTGAGGACCGTCGCGGGGGGCCGGCCCGGTGGCGTCGAGGAGCGGAGAGCCTCCGCGATCAGCCGGACGTATCCGCCGCCGAGCGAGGAGGGGTCCTCGCGGTCGCGTCCGGTGTCGGTGACGGAGTCGCCGATGAAGAGCAGTCGGTCGTCCTGGGTGAACCGCACGTGTGTGTCCTTCGTCCGTCCGGGGCCCCGGTCGCTCCGCCCGGTTCCACCGGGGCCCGTCGTTCGCCGTTCGTGGCATGCCATCCGTGACGCGTCGGTCCGCCGACCGGGGGCCGTGCCCGCTCACGCCTGCCGGAAAGTGTGGCGCATGGTGCCGAGCCCGTCGATCCCGCACTCGACGACATCGCCGTCGCGCAGGTACGGCCGGGGCTCGGGGCGGCCGAGGGCGACGCCGGCCGGGGTTCCGGTGTTGATGACGTCGCCGGGGTGCAGCACCATGAAGTGGCTCAGGTAACGGATGATCCGGGCGACCGGGAACTCCATGTCCTCGGTCGAACCGTGTTGCAGCTCGGTGCCGTTCACCGACAGCCGGAGCGTGAGCTTCTGCGGGTCGGGGATCTCGTCAGGGGTGACGAGCCAGGGGCCGAGCGGGTTGAACGTCTCGCAGCTCTTGCCCTTGTCCCACTGTCCGCCGCGCTCCAGTTGGAACGCGCGCTCGGAGACGTCGTGGGAGACCGCGTACCCGGCGACGCACGCGAGCGCTTCCTCGTCGCCGTCGAGGTAGCGGGCGGTCCTGCCGATCACCACGGCCAGTTCGACCTCGTAGTCGGTCTTGACGCTGCCGCGGGGGACGAGGACTCCGTCGTACGGCCCCGTGACCGTCCAGGGGTCCTTCATGAAGACGACCGGCTCGGCCGGGAGGTCCGCTCCCGTCTCCTCCGCGTGGTCGCGGTAGTTGAGGCCGATGCACACGATCTTCCCCGGCCGCGCCACCGGCGCCCCGATGCGGAGGCCGTCGGCCCGGTCGGCCAGGACGGGCAGGGTCCCGGCGGCCGCGGCCTCGGCGATGCGGTCGAGCACGCCGTCGGCGAGGGTCCGGTGGTCCAGGTCGCCGGCGATGCCGGACGCGTCGAGGAGTCTGCCCGATCCGTCCAGGACCGCGGGACGTTCCGCCCCGGCCTCGCCGACTCTCAGTACGCGCATGGTTCCCCACCTCACGATATACATCGGATGTATCGACGCGAGCATGCAATCAATCATCGGGCAGCTTGTCCAGAGCAACCGCCATCAACTGCGGGGAGAAGGACCGATCTTCGCTATCGCCTGCGATTGTCATCCGATGTATGGTCTGGCGCACCGACCGGCCGCGACCACACGACCCCCAGGGGGCCCGACGATGACGGACACGAGGAGAGGGCCTGCCGCCCTTCTGGTCATGGAGGAGGAGCGCCGGGCCGACGTGTACCCGCCGCACGTCCTCGACGAGATCGGGGAACTGACGCACTGGCAGGGGCCCGCGCTCACCCGTGACGCCCTGCGCCGCGATCCCGGCGCGCTGGAGGGGGTGGAGGTCCTGCTCACCGGCTGGGGCGCACCGGTCCTCGACGCGGACCTCCTCGCGCACGCGCCGGAGCTGAAGGCGGTGCTCGTGGCGGCCGGATCGGTACGGCACCTGACGACGCCGGAGTTCTGGGCCCGCGGCATCCCGATCGTGTCCGCGGCCGCGGCCAACGCCCGGCCGGTCGCCGAATTCACCCTCGGTCAGATCCTGCTCGGCCTGAAACAGGTGCACCGGCTCGGCCGCGAGGCGGCGGCCGCCCGCCGGTATCCGCACGATCCCCGGGTGGCCGGGGGGTACGGCTCCCGGGTGGGGCTGTTCGGCCTGGGCGAGATCGGCCGGCTGGTCGCGGAGCACCTGCGGCGCTTCGACATCGAGGTGCTGGCCTGCGACCCGGTGGTGGAACCGGCCGTCGCACGGGGGTGGGGCGTCCGGCTGACCGGCATCGAGGAGCTGTTCGCGTCGTGCGACGTGGTGAGCGTCCACGCCCCCCTGCTGCCGGAGACCGAAGGCGTCGTGGACGGGCCGCTCGTGTCACTGCTCCCCGAGGGCGCCACACTGGTGAACACGGCGCGCGGCGCCGTGCTGAACGAGCCGGAGGTGATCGGCGTCCTC
This sequence comes from Streptomyces anulatus, assembly GCF_014650675.1. Taxonomy (GTDB): domain Bacteria; phylum Actinomycetota; class Actinomycetes; order Streptomycetales; family Streptomycetaceae; genus Streptomyces; species Streptomyces anulatus. The sequence goes on from NZ_BMVK01000007.1 coordinate 190,096, forward strand.
CGCGACCGGCCCGATCTCACCGCCGTCCTCGACGTGACCTCCCCCGAGCCGCCCGACCCCCTCTCGCCGCTGTTCACTCTGCCGAACGTCCTGCTCACCCCGCACCTCGCCGGGGCCATGGGCAGGGAACGCGCCCGGCTGGGCGAGCTCGTCCGCGACGAGCTGCGCAGGCTGGTGTGCGGCGATCCCCTGCTGCACGCCGTCGAACCGGCCCTGGCCGCGACACGGGCGTAACGGCCTCCTCACCCACGCCGCCACCTCCCCCGTACCGGCGCCGCCGCCTCCCCGCGCCCGATGGACACCCCCTCCCCGCGTACGGCCGACGAGTTGCTCCCCGTCGGCCGTACCGGCATGCCGTCGACCTGCCCCCTCGGTCGCCCCCGCACCCCCACCACACCCTTCATACATCCGATCTATCGACGGCATCGCAATGACGAACCACTGAAGACGTCACCGTTCGCACGGGATGCCACTCATCGCCCGCATCACCCCGCAGGCTGCGCTTCCTCCCTCACGGAACGCGATACAGGCAGGTCAAACATGCCCCGCCCACGGTCCGTCGAGGCCCGTGAGCCTGCAGGAAGAGACTCACCGATCAGGGCGACCCACTCCCTCAACTCTTTTCATTCATCGGACTATTGACCCTTGTTCGGCCGCACGTTAGCGTCCCCGGCAAGCGCTTACAGGCCGGCTGCTGAGGCGGCGAACAGGAGTTGTCATGCAGAGAACGCGGTGGATCGGTGCGGGTTTCCTCGCCTCGGCGTTGGCCCTCACGAGCTGTACGTCCGGGCCTGCGGGAGCGGACGCGAAGCAGGACCCCAAGGCGCAGTTGGAACTGTGGACCAGGACCACACCGGGCGGCCCCGGCGAGAAGGCGACGTTGCGGCTCGTCACCGGGTTCGAGAAGGCCACGGGGCACAAGGTGAAGGTCACGGCGATCTTCGACGACTTCGAGACCAAGCTCCAGCAGCGCGCCGCCCAGCGGAATCTCCCCGACATCGTCATGAACGACGTCACCCAGATCGGGGCGATGCACAGCCAGGGCCTCCTCCGCGAGATCGACCTGAGCAAGATCGAGAACAGCGGGGACCTCATCGAGCAGGGCCGCGACTCCGGCAAGGGAGTCGACGGCAAGCAGTACGGCATTCCGTACTCCGCCCAGACCGGCGCCCTGCTGATCCGCAAGGACTGGCGCGAGAAGCTGAAGCTCGACACCCCGAAGAGCTGGGACGACCTCGCGGCGATGGCCGAGGCCTTCACCACCCGGGATCCCGACGGCAACGGCAAGAAGGACACGTACGGTCTCGCCGCCCCGCTGTCGACCAAGCGCGGCTACGCCTCGTGGTACTTCTCCAACTTCCTCTGGGCCGCCGGAGGGGACTTCATCACCGAGACGGGCAAGGGCACGTACAAGCCGGCGATGGCCTCGAAGGAGTCGGCGGAGGCCGTGCGCTGGTTCCGGGCGCTCAACTGCGAGCGGAAGGTCGTCCAGCCCGGGGCCGTCACCATGGACACCCCGCCGACGAACGAGACGTTCGAGGCGGGCAGGACGGGCCTCTTCGTCGTCGGCCCCTACCTCATGCCCCGCTTCGACACATCGCTCGGCAAGGACAAGTACGAGGTCGTCCCCATGCCCGAGGGGCCGAAGGACGCCACCGTGCTCGCCGAGGGCGGAGCCGTCTACCTGATGGCGGGCTCGGAGAACCGGACCGGGCAGGACGCCTTCGCCGGATACGCCATCTCCGCCGACGGCCAGAGGCTCGGCATGCAGGGCGAGGAGGGCTCCACCGTCCAACTGCCCGTGAACAAGACGGTCGACGTCGCCGAGGTGCGCCCCGACCCGCGTTGGAAGACGTACGCGGAGGTCTACCGGACCTCCGGGCGGTACGCGCCGTCCGTCCCGAACTGGACCCCGATACGGCAGGCCTCGGCCGAGACCCTCAACGCGTTGATGGCCGACTGCTCCCTGGACGCCGACGTGGAGCTGCGCGAGCTCGACGAGAAGCTCGCCCGCATCCTCAAGGAGCAGGGAATCGCCGGATGACGAGCGTCGACGAGGTGAAGCCGGTCGCCCGCCGGGCAGCCGGCCCCTCCCCCAGGACGGCGCACGGCCCGGCCGGAGCGGCCGGGCCCACCGCCGGCCGCCGCGTGCGGAGCCGCCGTTCGGGCCGCTGGTGGACGCCCTGGCTCTTCCTGGCTCCGGCGCTGATCCTCTTCCTGTACTTCAAGTTCATCCCCATGGCCAGCGCGCTGACCATGTCCTTCCAGGATGTGCAGCCCTACCTGGGCAACCGGTGGGTCGGCGGCGAGAACTACGCGACGGTGCTCTCGTCGGACGGCTTCCGCGAGGCCGCCTGGCACACGCTCGTCCTCGCGGTCGGCCAGACCGCCGGATCGATGCTGCTCGGCCTCACCCTGGCCCTCCTGATGGAGGGGCAGGGCCGCAGGATCAGCTTCGTGCGCTCGGCGGCCTTCCTCCCGGTCGTCGTACCGATCGCGGTCGTGGCCGAGCTGTGGCGGATCATGTACCACCCCACCGAGGAGGGCATGCTCAACTCCGTCCTCGGACTGGTCGGACTCGGCCCGTCGGGGTTCATCAACGACCCCGATTCCTCCATGGTCTCCATCATGCTCACCGGCATCTGGCGGGGCGCCCCCTACGACATGATGATCTTCCTCGCCGGGCTGGCCGGCGTGGACCGCGGCCTGTACGAGGCCGCCAAGGTCGACGGCGCGTCGAGGCTGCAGCGCATCCGCCACGTGGCGGTCCCCGGACTGCGGGCGGTGCTGTCCATCCTGTTCGTGCTCGCGGCCATCCGGGGCCTGCGCGTCTTCACCGAGGTCTTCCTGCTCACCAACGGCGGCCCCGACGGCTCGACCGAGGTCGTGATGACGGTGATCTACAAACTGGGCCTGGAGCAGAACCGGCTCGGCGTCGCCGCGGCCGGAGCGGTCCTGCTGTTCCTGGCGACGCTGGTCCTCACGGTCAGCGTCCACCTGTTCCGACGGAGGGGTAACGCATGAGCGCGCCGAACGAGACCGCGCTGGGGCTGACCGAGAGCAGGGGCGTCGCCGGACGCGTCCTGAAGGCCGTCACCTACCTGCTGGTCCTGCTGGTGTTCGCCGGGCCGCTCCTGGCCCTCCTCGTCGGCGCGTTCAACCACGTCAAGGACCCGACACAGCTCAGCATCGTCCCGAACGACCCGACCCTGGAGAACTTCACGGTCGCGTTCGACCAGAACGTCCTGACGTACCTGCTCAACTCGTTCTTCGTCGTGGGCTTCGGACTGCTGCTCCAGGTCGCCGTCTCCGTCCTCGCCGGGTACGCCCTGGCCCGGAAGCGGTTCAGGGGGATGAGCTTCGCGTTCGTCGCGATCCTGGCGACGCTGATGCTGCCCGAGGAGATCCTGGCCATCCCGCTGTCCGTGGTCCTCTCCGACCTGCCGGTCATCCACGTCAACCTCATCGGTTCGCTGGCGGGCATGATCGTCCCCGTGGGCGCGTGGGCGTTCTCCATCCTCGTCATGACCGAGTTCATGAAGGAGGTGCCCCGGGAGCTGGAGGAGGCCGCGCGGATCGACGGCGCCGGTGACCTGCGGATCTTCGCGCAGATCATCCTCCCGATGTGCAGGCCCGCGCTCGGCGTCATCGGCGTCTTCGGCTTCACGATGATCTGGGACCAGTACCTGCTGCCCCTGCTCGTGGCCACGGACTCCTCGTCCTACACGCTGCCGCTGGCTCTGCGCACCCTGCGGGTCGACCCCCTCGTCACCCCCGGCGTGGTGATGGCCGCGTCGCTGCTCGCGCTGCTTCCGTCCATCATCGTCTTCCTCCTCTTCCAGCGCTCCTTCGTCCACGGTCTGTCCAGCGGCGCCCTCAAGGGCTGACCCGCAGGGACGACTCCGGGCGATCCCGGCCCCCGCTCCCCTCTCCTCCGACCGCCCCGACGCCAAGGAAGACCCGCCATGAGCACCCGAACCGACACCGCGCCGGACGAGGCTCCGGCCCCCGCGCCGGACACCACGTGGTTCGCCCACGACCGCTTCGGCATGTTCGTCCACTGGGGTCTGTACTCCCTGGCCGCGCGCCACGAGTGGGTGAAGACCAGGGAGCGGATGACGGACGAGCAGTACCAGGTGTACTTCGACCACTTCGACCCCGACCTTTACGCCCCGGCCGACTGGGCGAGGACCGCGAAGGCCGCCGGGATGCGGTACGTGGTGCTGACCACCAAACACCACGACGGCTTCTGTCTCTGGGACAGCCGGCTCACCGACTACAAGGTGACCCGCACGCCCCACGGCCGCGACCTGGTCGGGCCGTTCGTCGAGGCGTGCCGCGCCGAAGGCCTCAAGGTCGGCTTCTACCACTCCCTGATCGACTGGCACCACCCGTCGTTCCCCGTCGACGGCACCCATCCGCTCCGTGACGACGAGGAGTTCAAGGCCGCGGCGGCCGGCCGCGACATCCGCGACTACCGGCGCCACCTGCACGGGCAGGTCCGCGAGCTGCTCACCGACTACGGACGGATCGACTACCTCTTCTTCGACTTCTCCTACGCGGGACGCGACGAGTGGTGGGGCGGCAAGGGCCCGGACGACTGGGACTCCCCCCGACTCCTCGACCTGGTCCGCGAGCTCCAGCCGCACATCCTGGTCAACGACCGGGCCGGGCTGCCCGGGGACTTCGTCACTCCCGAGCAGTACCAGCCCTCCGCCCCGATGACCTCCGGCGGCCGACCGGTCCTGTGGGAGGCGTGCCAGACCCTCAACGGGAGCTGGGGCTACGACCGCGACAACCTCGACCGCAAGAGCCCCGATCTGCTCGTCCGGATGCTCGTCGACGGCGTCTCCAAGGGCGGCAACCTGCTGCTGAACGTCGGTCCCACGGGCCGCGGCCACCTCGACCCGCGCGACACCGCCGCCCTCGCCGAGGTCGGCCGGTGGATGGACCTGCACGAACGGTCCGTGCGCGGCTGCGGCCCCTCCCCGTTCACCCCGCCCGCCGACTGCCGGTACACCCAGCGCGGCGACCGCCTCTACATCCACCTCTTCGCCTGGCCGCTGCGCCACCTGCACCTGCCCGGGCTCGACGGCCGTGTGCGCTACGCGCAACTCCTGAACGACGCGTCGGAGGTCGTCCGGGTCCAGGTGGACCCCGACCGTCCTGCGGTCAACACACAGATGGGCGGCCAGCCGGCCGGCACGCTCACCCTGCGGCTCCCGGTCCAGCGCCCGGACACCCCCGTGCCCGTCATCGAGCTCCACCTGACGGACCCGTCCGACTGATCCGCCCGAGAAGCATCCCACCTCGCCCGATCATGGAGGCACCCATGCAACGACGCACGTTCCTCACCGGCACCGCTCTGGGGGCGGCCACCGCCGTCCTGCCCGTGTCCGGTCCGGCGCACGCAGGCGCCACCGCCGGGGTCGCACCCGCCGGCCGACGGGGCCGCACCGTCGCCGTCGACACCCTGGACGCGCTCCAGAAGGCGATCGACGCGGCCGTGCCCGGCACCCGCATCGTCGTCGCGAACGGCGCGTACACCGTTCCCGGGGGCCGGTCCGTGGTGGTCCGGGGGGTCCACGGCGCCGACGGCACGCCCGTCACGATCGTCGCCGCGTCGCGGGGCGGGGTCGTGCTGCACGGGGAGCGGAGCTTCCTCTTCGAGGACTCCACCCATGTCACCGTCAGCGGCTTCTCCTTCCGCCAGAGCACGACGCTGGAGGTCCCGCCGAGCTGTTCCCACGTCCGGCTGACCCGCAACGACTTCCGGCTCGCCGACGTCGAGGGGCTGCACTGGGTCATGGTGCGGGGCGACGACACCGTGATCGACCGCAACCACTTCCACGGCAAGACCACGCTCGGCGTCTTCCTCGGCATCGAGGGCGCCGGCACCGAGGCCATGGCCCAGCGCGTGCACGTGCACCGCAACCACTTCTCCGACCATTCCTTCGCCGGCTCCAACGGCGGCGAGCCGATCCGTCTCGGCGTCAGCCCCCGCGCCCTGTCCGGCGCGTACGCGATCGTGGAGCACAACCTGTTCGAGCGGGCCGACGGCGACCCCGAGGCCATCTCGGTGAAGAGCTCCCACAACGTCATCCGGCACAACACCATCCGGAACAGCCTCGGCGGCATCGTGCTGCGCCACGGCAACGGCACCCGGGTCGAGGGCAACCACCTCATCGGCGGCAAGGAGGGCGTGCGGATCTACGGCAACGACCACGTCGTCGTCAACAACTACCTGGCCGGGCTGTCCGGGCGGGCGATGGTGGTCGGCAGCGGTACGGCGCGCGACCACGTACCCGGCGAGTCGCCCACAGCCCGCCGGGGCAACGACGCCCCCGACCGTGTCCTCATCGCCCACAACACCTTCCTGGACAACGCGAGCGCGCTCTCCGGCGAGAGCAACCGGCCGCACGAGCCCCGTGACGTGACCGTCGCCGACAACCTGCTGGTCGGCCAGGCCGGCGACCTGGTCGAGATGGCGAACACCGTGCGGTTCACCTGGCAGGGCAACATCCACTTCGGGGCGGCGGGCGACGGCAACGTCCCGGCCGGCGGTTTCGTGCGGGCCGACCCCCTGCTGGTGCCGGGGTCCGACGGGGTGCACCGGCTGTCCGGCGGGAGCCCCGCGATCGGGGCGGCCACGCTGCGGAGCACGCCCGTCACCCACGACATCGACGGCGATCCGCGGGGGACGCTGCGGGACGTGGGTGCCGACGAGTACGCGACGCGCGCCCCGCGGTACCGGCCCCTGACACCGGCCGACGTGGGCCCGAACTCCCGCTGACCACCTCCCTGTCCGCCTCCCCGCCCCCGACCGCCCCGCCCGGAAGGCCGCCGTGACCGAGAACCCCCCGCTTCCCGCGCCCGAGGACGTGCGGGGCCCCGTGCCCGGCGGCGGGGGTTACGGGGCCGCCTCCGTCCGGCTCGGGATCTGCTCGGTCACCTTTCGGCACCTGCCCGCCGCGGAGGTCGCCCGCCGTGCCGCCGGCGCGGGTCTGGAGGTGATCGAGTGGGGGGCGGACGTGCACGCCCCGCCCGGGGAGCCGGAGGTTCTCCGGGCGGTCCGGGACGCCACCGAGCTGCACGGCCTGGTCTCCTGCTCGTACGGCTCGTACTTCCACTGCCTCCCGGACGAGCTGCCCGGGTTCGCGGAGGTCGCCCGCGGCGCGGTCGCGCTCCGGGCGCCTCGGGTACGTGTCTGGGCGGGGACCTCCGGGTCGGCGGACGTGACGGAGGAGGAGCGGTCCCGGATCACCGCGGGTCTGCGGGAGGCGGCGCTGATCGCGCGGGACCACGGCCTCGAGATCGCCCCGGAGTTCCACGCCGGAACGCTGACCGATTCGACGGCCTCCACGGTCCGCCTCCTGGAAGAGGCGGGGGTGGACGGTGTGGGCGCCTACTGGCAGCCGCCGCAGGACGCTCCCGACGAGGAGGCGCTGGCAGGTCTCGACGTCCTGGCCGACCGTGTCGGCGCGGTCCATGTCTTCTCCTGGTGGCCGGGCAACCACCGGCTGCCCCTCGCCGCCCGCGACGGCCTGTGGGACCGGGTGTTCGGGCTGCTCGGTGACCGGCCCGTGCCCCGGGACGCCCTCCTGGAGTTCGTCCCGGGCGACGATCCCGCCGTTCTGGAACGCGAGGCCGCGACGCTGCGGCGCCTGGCGTTCCCGGGGCCCGGTCGGGGCCGCTCGCCCCTGGCGTAGGGTGACAGCACACAGAACACATCCGATGTATTTCGCCGTGGACAGGAGGACGCCTTGGCCGTTACCGACGAGGCGATCGGGAAGATCAAGGAGATGATCGTCTCCGGCGCGCTACGTCCGGGCGACCGTCTGCCCAAGGAGGCCGACCTCGCCGCCGAGCTGGGACTGTCGCGCAACTCCCTGCGGGAGGCGGTCAAGGCGCTCTCGCTGCTGAACATCCTCGACGTCCGGCAGGGCGACGGGACGTACGTCTCCAGCCTCGACCCGCCCCTGCTCCTCGAAGCGGTGTCGTTCGTACTGGACTTCCACCAGGACGATCAGGCGCTCCAGGCGCTGAAGGTGCGGGGCATCCTGGAGCCCGCGGCGACCGCCCTGGCGGCGGAGCGGATCGACGAGGAGGAGATCCGGGAGCTCGGCGCCCTCCTCGACCGGCTCGGCGAGGCGCCGAGCCTGGAACAACTCGTGGCCAGCGACCTGGAGTTCCACCGGCGGATCGCCGCCGCCTCCGGGATCCCGCTGCTGTGCTCGTTGCTCGACAGCATCTCCGGGGCCACCGTGCGGGCCCGCCTGTGGCGCGGCATCACCGAGGAGACGGCGGTGGCGAGGACCCTGTCCGAGCACCGGGCGATCCTGGACGCCCTCGCCGCGCGCGACGCGCGTACGGCGGAGGCGTGGGCGACGATCCACATCTCCAACGTGGTCCGGTGGCTCGACAGCGTGCTGTGAGACACGGCCCCTCCGATCCCGGTGCGCGACCGGCCGCGCACCGCCCGGGCGCCCGTCCCCCGAGGGGGCGGGCGCCCGTCGTCGTAGGGCCGCGTCCGGCGCGGCGGGAGGGGTGGGCGGCGATGCCGGAGAGCACCCACCCAAGAAACATCCGATGTCTACTTGCCTCGCCTCTCATGAGCGCCGTATCGTTCTCGCTCAACAGGCCAATCACCCGATCTGTGCTGAGGGTTGGGGCTGCTCCGCGTCGGCGGGCAGACGAAGCCGAACGCCGAACAGGCAGCCCAGGTGTGAAAGGAACCCCGTTGTCCACTGGCATCACACGGGTCGTCGCGATGGACACCTACGACATTCGTTTCCCGACCTCCCGCCAACTCGACGGGTCCGACGCGATGAACCCGGACCCCGACTACTCCGCGGCCTACCTCGTCCTGCGCACCGACGCGCCCGACGGCCTCGCGGGGCACGGCTTCACCTTCACCATCGGCCGCGGCAACGACGTCCAGGTCGCGGCGCTCGACGCACTGCGCCCGCACGTCCTCGGCCGGTCCGTGGAGGATCTCTCCGCCGATCCGGGGCTGGTCAGCCGGGCGTTGACCGGCGACAGCCAGCTCCGCTGGCTCGGCCCCGAAAAGGGCGTCATGCACATGGCCATCGGGGCCGTGGTCAACGCCGTGTGGGACCTGGCGGCCAAGCGCCGGGGCGTACCCCTGTGGAAGCTGCTCGCCGACGCCGAGCCCGAATGGCTCGTCTCCCAGGTGGACTTCCGCTACATCGCCGACGCGCTCACCCCCGAGGAAGCGCTGGAGCTGCTGCGGCACGGAAGGGAGGGCGGCGCCGGGCGCGAGAAGACGCTGCGGGCCGAGGGCTACCCCGCCTACACCACGTCGCCCGGCTGGCTCGGCTACTCCGACGAGAAGCTGACGCGGCTGGCCGAGGAGGCGGTGGCCGCCGGCTTCACCCAGATCAAACTGAAGGTGGGCGCCGACCTGGCGGACGACATACGCCGCTGCCGGGCGGCCCGCGCGGCCGTCGGCCCGGACGTCCGGCTGGCGCTCGACGCCAACCAGCGGTGGAACGTGGCCGAGGCGATCGAGTGGACCCGGGCACTGGCCGAGTTCGACCCGTACTGGATCGAGGAGCCGACCAGCCCGGACGACATCCTGGGGCACGCCCGGATCCGGGCCGCCGTCGCCCCGGTCAAGGTGGCCACCGGAGAGCACGTCCAGAACCGCATCGTGTTCAAGCAGCTCCTCCAGGCGGGCGCCGTCGACGTGGTCCAGCTGGACGCGGCCCGGGTCGGCGGGGTGAACGAGAACCTCGCCATCCTGCTGCTCGCGGCCAAGTTCGGCGTTCCCGTCTGTCCGCACGCCGGCGGTGTCGGCCTGTGCGAACTGGTCCAGCACCTGGCGATGTTCGACTACGTGGCACTCAGCGGGACCACCGAGGACCGGGTCATCGAGTTCGTCGACCATCTGCACGGGCACTTCGAGCACCCGGCCGTCGTACGGGGCGGCAGATACACGGCGCCCCTCTCCCCGGGCTTCTCCGCGGAGATGTACCCCGCCTCGCTGGCCACCTTCGCGTACCCGGGCGGCACGTTCTGGACCGACGACCTGGCAGCCGCCGGGACTGCCGGGGACGCCGAACCGGTCGGCGCGGCCGGTGTCGTCACGGAGACCGTGGAGGTGACGGCATGACCGCCCCACCCCTCTCCGGCCTGCGGGCCGTCGTCACCGGCGGCGCCTCCGGCATCGGACTCGCCGTCGCCCGGATGCTCGACGCGCACGGAGTCGCCGTCGCCGTCCTGGACCGCAACGCGGACGCCGTGCCCGGGACGCTCACCGCACTCCGTGCGGACGTGGGCGACGACGCCTCCGTGCGCGAGGCGGTCGGAGCGGCCGCCTCGGCGCTCGGCGGCATCGACATCCTGGTCAACAACGCGGGCATCGGCGCGGCCGGGACCGTCGAGGACAACCCCGACGACCAGTGGCACGACGTCCTCGACGTCAACGTCCTCGGCGTCGTCCGCACCACCCGGGCCGCACTGCCCCATCTGCGCCGGTCGGAGCATGCCGCCGTCGTCAACGTCTGCTCCATCGCCGCCACCGCCGGCCTGCCCCGGCGGGCGCTGTACTCGGCGAGCAAGGGCGCCGTCCTGTCGCTGACGCTCGCCATGGCCGCCGACCACGTCCGCGAGGGAATCCGCGTCAACTGCGTCAACCCCGGCACCGTGGACACCCCGTGGGTCGGCCGCCTCCTCGACGCGGCCGACGACCCGGCGGCCGAACGCGCGGCGCTCAGCGCCCGCCAGCCCACCGGGCGGCTGGTGAGCGCCGAAGAGGTCGCGGCGGCCGTCGTCTACCTGGCCTCCCCCGCCGCCGGGTCGGTGACGGGCACGGCCCTCGCCGTCGACGGCGGCATGGCCGGCCTCCGGCTGCGCCCGGCGGGGACATGAGCACGGGGAGGGAGCACGCCGGGGGCACGGCCCCGGGTCCGGGCCCGGGGCGCGTACCGCTCGGAAGGGGCTCCGCCTGGACGACCCGTCTCGCGTTCGGCGCGGCGGGGATCGGCAACCTCTACCGGAGCGTCACCGACGCGGAGGCCGACGGGGCCCTCTCGGCCGCGTGGGACGGCGGCGTCCGGTCGTTCGACACCGCGCCGCACTACGGCCTCGGGCTGTCCGAGCGGCGGCTCGGCGCGTTCCTCCGGGACCGGCCCCGCGACGCGTACACCGTCTCCACGAAGGTCGGCAGGCTCCTCGTTCCCGACCCGGGCGCGCGCGGGGACGACCTCGCCCACGGCTTCGCGGTGCCCGCCGCGTACCGCAGGGTGTGGGACTTCGGCGCGGACGGGATCGTACGGAGCCTCGAAGCGAGTCTGGAGCGGCTCGGGCTCGACCGCGTCGACATCGTGTACCTGCACGACCCGGACGACCACGCCCACCAGGCCCTGCGCGAGGCGTACCCGGCGCTGGAACGCCTGCGCGCCGAGGGGGTCGTCGGGGCCATCGGCGTGGGCATGAACCAGACGGCGGTTCCCGCCCGCTTCGTCACCGAGACCGACATCGATGTGGTCCTGCTGGCCGGCCGCTACACCCTGCTCGACCGGAGCGGCCTCGACGAGCTGCTGCCCGCCGCGCTCCGCCGCGGGGTGTCGGTCGTCGTCGGCGGGGTGTTCAACTCGGGTCTGCTGGCCGATCCCCGGCCGGGTTCCACCTACGACTACGCGGCGGCGCCGCCGGAGACGCTGCGGCGAGCCGTCCGGCTGCGGGAGATCTGCGAGCGTCACGGGGTGCCGCTGCGGGCCGTGGCGGCCCGCTTCCCGCTGGGTCATCCCGCCGTGGCCGGGGTCCTGATCGGTCTGCGCAGCGCGGCGGAGGCCGAGGACGCCGTCGACCTGCTGGGCCGGGAGATCCCCGCAGCCCTGTGGGAGGAACTGCGGCGCGAGGGCTGCCTGTCCGACGACGTCCCGGTCCCCCGGCCCTCGACGTCATCCTGACCGACACCGACACCTCTGGAGCAGACCGTTGAGAATCGCCCTGCACACCCGGGTCCGCGCGGACCGTGTCGCCGCGTACGAGCAGGCACACCGCGAGGTGCCGCCCGAACTGACCCGGGCGATACGGGAGGCCGGCTGCACGTCCTGGACGATCTGGCGCAGCGGCACGGACCTCTTCCACCTGCTGGACTGCGAGGACTACGCACGGCTCCTGGCCCACCTGGAGGAGCTGCCGGTCAACGTGGAGTGGCAGGCCCGCATGGCCGACCTCCTGGAGGTCGTGCACGACTACTCCGGCGCGGGCGCCGACGCGGGCCTGCCGGTGGTGTGGCAGCTGTGAGCGGGCCCCTCCTCGTCGACGCCCACCAGCACCTGTGGGACCTCTCCGTGCGCGACCAGGACTGGATCACCGGTCCCGCGCTCGCCCCGCTGCGCCGGACCTTCGCCGAGGACGACCTGCGGGCCGAGACCGACGCGGCCGGGGTGACGGCCACCGTGCTCGTGCAGACCGTGACCGTGGCCGAGGAGACCCCGGAGATGCTGGCGGTGGCGCACGGCAGCGGGACGGTCGCCGGGGTGGTGGGCTGGACGGACCTGACGGCTCCCGGCGTCGCGGACGCCCTGGCCGCGCTGGTCCGGCTGCCGGGCGGGGACCGGCTGGTGGGGATCCGGCACCAGGTCCAGTCGGAGCCGGACCCCGGGTGGCTGCTGCGACCCGATGTGGGGCGCGGCCTCGCGGCGGTGGCCGAGGCCGGTCTCGTCCACGAACTGGTGATCCTCCCCCACCAGTTGCCGGCGGCGGTCTCCGCCGCGGCGGCGCTGCCGGAGCTGACCTTCGTCCTCGACCACGCGGCGAAGCCGCCCGTAGCCTCGGGGGAGCTCGAACCCTGGGCGGCCGGGCTGCGCGCCTTCGCGGCGCTGCCCAACACCGTGTGCAAGCTCTCGGGCCTGGTCACCGAGGCCGACTGGCGGACCTGGACCGTGGAGGACCTGCGCCCGTACGCCGACGTGCTGCTCGACGCGTTCGGCCCGTACCGGCTGATGTTCGGCTCCGACTGGCCCGTCTGCACACTCGCGGCCTCCTACGGGCGTGTCCTCGCGACGGCCCGGCTGCTGACCGGGGCGCTGAGCCCGTCGGAGCGGGCGGCCGTGTTCGGCGGCACGGCCGTGGACACGTACGGGCTGACGCCGCCGGGGGTGTGACGCGGCGTCGGCGTGCGGACGGAGGCACGGTCCGGAGGGTGCCGGCCCGGGGTGGCCGTCGGGCGGGGTGGCCGCGGACCTCAGGCGCCGGCCCTGCGCTTGTTCCAGACGTCGAAGCCGACCGCCGCGAGGAGCGCCAGACCTTTGATCACCTGCTGCCAGTCGGTGCCGATGCCGACCAGGTTCATCCCGTTGTTGAGGACTCCGAGGACCAGGCCGCCGATGACGGCGCCCAGCACCGTCCCGACGCCGCCGCTCATCGACGCCCCTCCGATGAAGGCCGCGGCGATGGCCTCCAGTTCGAAGTTGATGCCCGCCTTGGGCGAGGCCGCGTTGAAGCGCGCCGCGAACACCAGTCCGGCCAGGGCCGCCAGCATCCCCATGTTCAGGAAGACCGCGAAGGTCACCTTGCGGTCCTTGACGCCCGACAGCTTGGCCGCGGGGAGGTTGCCGCCGATGGCGTAGACGTGCCGCCCCACCACCACGTTGCGCATCACGTAGCCGAAGCAGACCAGCAGAACGGCGAGGACGAGCAGGACGACGGGCGCGCCCTTGTAGCTGGCGAGCAGGAGCGTGGCGGCCGTGATGGCGGCGACCAGGGCGACGAGTTTCAGGACGAACAGGTTCTTCGGCAGGGGCGCCAGGTCGAACTCCGCCTGCCGGCCGCGGTTGCGGACCTCCTGGTTGACCACCAGGGCGATCACGCCGATACCGAGCAGCAGGGTCAGGTTGTGGTAGTTGGTGACGGGGCCGACCTCCGGCAGGAAGCCGTTCGCGACCTTCTGCAGTCCTTCGGGGAAGGGGCCCAGGGTCTGTCCCCGCAGAAAGATCTCGGTCAGTCCCCGGAACAGCAGCATGCCGGCCAGGGTGACGATGAACGACGGTATGCCGACGTACGCGATGAAGAAGCCCTGGAGCGCCCCCGCGGCCGCGCCGATGAGCAGGGTCACCACCACGGCGAGGGGCCAGGAGAGGTGGTGCTCCACCATCAGCACCGCCGCGACCGCCCCGACCAGGGCTGTCAGCGATCCCACGGAGAGGTCGATGTGCCCGGAGATGATGACGATCATCATGCCGATGGCGAGAATGAGGATGTAGCTGTTCTGCAGGACGAGATTGGAGACGTTGCGTGGCAGGAGCAGGTCGCCGCCCGTCCAAATCTGGAAGAGCAGCACGATGAGTCCCAGCGCGAACAGCATCCCGTACTGCCGGGTGTTGCTCCGGACGCTGTCCACCAGCAGACGTGTCACCGCGGGTGCGGCGCCCCGTCGTCGGCCGCCGTCGGTCGCGGCCGGAGGGGTCGGGCCGAGGTCAGTGCTCATCGGGGAGTCCTTCGTGGGGTGCGGGGTGCCGGGGCGCGGGGACGGCGGTGTCGTGCGTCATGTACCGCATCAGCAGCTCCTGGTCGGCTTCGGCGCGGGAGCTCTCGCCGGTGACCCGGCCGGCCGCCATGGTGTAGACGCGGTCGCACATGCCCAGGAGTTCGGGCAGCTCGGACGAGATCATCAGGACCGCTCTGCCTTCGGCGGCGAGCCGGTCGATCACCGTGTAGATCTCGTATTTGGCGCCGACGTCGACGCCTCTGGTCGGTTCGTCCAGGATGAGGACCTCGGGCCCGGCGAGGATCCACTTGGCCAGGACGACCTTCTGCTGGTTCCCGCCGGACAGCCGCCCCACCTGTTCCAGGACATTGCGGGCCCGGATTTTCATGGTGCGGCGGAAGCCCTCGGCGAGGACGCGTTCCCGGTGGCTGTCGACCACGCCGCGCCGGGCCAGCCGGGGCAGTGAGGCGAGGGAGATGTTCCTGGTGACGGAGTCCTGGAGGTTCAGGCCGTAGTGCTTGCGGTCCTCCGTCACATAGGCGATACCCGCCTCGACGGCCTCCGGAACGGTGCGGGTGCGTGTCTCGGTCCCGTCGCGGAGCACCGTTCCGGAGAGGTATCTCCCGTAGGAACGGCCGAAGACGCTCATGGCGAGTTCCGTACGGCCGGCGCCCATCAGCCCGGCGATGCCCACGATCTCGCCGCGCTCCACCCGTAGCGACACCCCGTCGACCACCTTCCGCTGGTGGTCGACGGGGTGGCCCACGGTCCAGTCGCGGATCTCCAGGGCCGGTGCGGGAGCGGGCGGGGTCGTGCGGGGGGTCCGGTCGGGGAAGCGGTTGTCGAGGCTCCGGCCCACCATGCCTCGGATGATGCGCTCCTCCGTGGTCTCCGGTGCGCCGAGGTCGAGGGTCTCCACGGTGCGGCCGTCGCGGAGGATGGTGACGGAGTCGGCGACCCTCGCGATCTCGTTGAGCTTGTGCGAGATGATGATCGAGGTGATGCCCTGGCTCTTCAACTCTCGTATCAATTCAAGGAGTTGGGCACTGTCCTCGTCGTTCAGCGCGGCGGTCGGCTCGTCGAGGATGAGCAGTCCGACGTCCTTGGCCAGCGCCTTGGCGATCTCGACCAGTTGCTGCTTGCTGACGCCGATGTCGGCGACCCGGGTCCGGGGGTGCTCGTCCAGCCCCACCCGGCGCAGGAGTCCGGCGGCCCGGCGCAGCGTCTCCGGCCAGGCGATGACTCCGCGCCGGGCGGACTCGTGGCCCAGGAAGATGTTCTCGGCGATCGAGAGCTGGGGCACCAGGGCCAGCTCCTGGTGGATGATCACGATGCCGCGCCGCTCGCTGGCGCGGATGTCGCGGAACCGGCACTCCTCGCCCTCGTAGCGGATCTCTCCTTCGTAACTGCCGTACGGATGAACGCCGGAGAGGACCTTCATCAGCGTGGACTTGCCCGCGCCGTTCTCGCCGCACAGCGCGTGGACCTCGCCGCGTCCGACGCGCAGGTTCACCCCGCTCAGCGCCTTCACACCGGGGAACGCCTTGCCGATGGACCGCATGTCGAGCACGAGGTCGCCGGGCGCGTCCCCTTCCGGTGCTCCGCCGGGCGCCGGGGCTTCGCCCGTCACCGCAGGTCCTCGGCCTTCAGATAGCCGGATTCCACCAGTACGGCGCGGTAGTTGCTCCTGTCCACGCTGACCGGCGGCAGCAGGTGGGCGGGGACGACCTTCTTCCCGTTGTCGTACGTCGTGGTGTCGTTGGTCTCGGGCTTCTTCCCGTCCAGGACCGCTCCGACCATGTCGGACGCCACCTGGGCGAGTGCGCGGGTGTCCTTGTAGACGGTCTGGGTCTGCTCGCCCGCGATGATCGACTTCACCGACGCGGCCTCCGCGTCCTGCCCGGTGACCACCGGCAGGGGCTTGGCGGCGCTGCCGTAGTCGTCGGACTTGAGGGCCGACAGGATGCCGATGGAGATGCCGTCGTACGGCGAGAGGACCGCGTCGACCCGGTCGGCGGAGTACGTGGAGGTGAGCAGGTCGTCCATCCGGCGCTGGGCGGTGCCGCCGTCCCAGCGCAGCGTGGTGACCTGGTTGAGGCGGGTCTGCCCGGAGCGGACGACGAGGCGCTTGTCGTCGATGTAGGGCTTGAGCACCTTCATGGCGCCGTTGAAGAAGTACTTGGTGTTGTTGTCGTCGTTCGACCCCGCGAACAGCTCGATGTTGAAGGGACCCTTGTCCGGCTGCTCCTTCAGGGCGAGCTTGTCGACGATGTAGCCCGCCTGGAGCTCCCCGACCTTCTCGTTGTCGAACGAGGCGTAGTAGTCGACGTGGGGAGAGCCGAGGATCAGCCGGTCGTAGGAGATGACGGGGATGTCGGCGTCGGCGGCCTGCTGGAGGACGTTGGAGAGGGCCTCGCCGTTGATCGCGGCGATGACCAGGGCGTCCACCCCCTGGGTGATCATGTTCTCGATCTGGGAGACCTGCTGGTCGGGGTCGTCCTCTCCGTACTGGAGCGTGGTCCGGAAATCGGCCTTCTTCAGGCTCGTCGTCATGTTCCGGCCGTCGGCTATCCAGCGCTCCGACGACTTGGTCGGCATCGCGATGCCGATGGTCCTGGCACCCTCGCCGGACTTCTCGCGGCTTCCGCCCTCGCTGTTCTGACCGCAGGCGGTCAGCAGCAGGGCGCACGCGGTCGTGACGGCGAGGATCGGTAGAGCGGCTCGTCGATTCGTCATGGTCGTTACCTGGCATTCCCGTCGTTGGGGCGGCGTTGGGGCGCCTCGGGGGTGGTTCGGAACGGCTCGGGGGCGGCTTCGTGGTCGACGGCAGGCGGGCACGCCTCCGCCACGGCGCGGGCGCCGTCGACAGGGGAACCGCCCACCAGCCACTGGATTGTTAGCGCTCACACATGTCGGGGGCAAGAGGCGTTAAGCTGTTTCTCGAATTCGAGGTGGGCCCGTCGCCCTCGCGGAGCGTCCCGCGGCCGGGCCGCGGCCGTCGTCCGGAGGAAGCAAGGCATGACCCGCCCCACGGAGGCCCTCCGCCCACCAACGATGGCGGACGTCGCCCGGGAGGCGGGGGTCTCGCACCAGACCGTCTCCCGTGTGCTCAGCGGCCACCCCAACGTCCGGGCCACCACCCGGGAGCAGGTGACGGCCGCGATCGAACGGCTCGGCTACCGCCGCAACTCCGCGGCCCGCGCGCTGGTCACCCGGCGTTCGCGGACGCTCGGCGTGATCGCGGTGGACCCGACGCTCTACGGTCCCGCGAGCACGCTCGCCGGACTCCAGGAGGCCGCCCGCGACGAGGGGTACCTGGTCTCGACCGTCACCCTGCGCAGCGGCGGCGGTCACGCCCTGGAGGACGCGCTCGACCACCTGGCGGCCTGGGGCGTCGAGGGCGCGGTCGCGATCACCCCCCAGCGTTCCAGCGTGCGGGCCCTGGCACGGCTCACGCCGCCCTTCCCCGTCGTCACGGTGGAGGGCAGCCACGGGCTCGACATCCCCGGCGTCTCCCTCGACCAGGAGCTGGGCGCCCGCCTCGTCACCGAGCACCTCCTCGCCGCCGGCCACGAGACCGTCTGGCACGTGGCCGGCCCCGAGGACTGGCTGGAGAGCGCCGCGCGCACCGAGGGCTGGCGCGCCGTCCTGGAGGAGCACGGGATCCGCCCGCCGCGCGTGCTGCGGGGCGACTGGAGCCCCCTGTCCGGCTACCACGCGGGGCAGGAACTGGCGGGGCTGACCCTGGCACGGCGCGGCTCGACCCCGGTGACGGCGGCGTTCGTCGCCAACGACCAGATGGCGCTGGGGGTCCTGCGCGCGCTCCGGGAGGCGGGCATCCGCACCCCGCGGCAGGTGGCCGTCGCGGGCTTCGACGACATCCCCGAGGCGGGGTTCTTCCCTCCCCCGCTGACCACCGTGCGCCAGGACTTCACGGCCATCGGCCGCAGGAGCATCCAGTTGCTGCTGGAGCACATCGAGGGCACCGCGACCGGCGTGGAGCACATCGTGGTGGAGCCGCAGCTCATCGTCCGGGCGAGCACCCGGTCGCAGGACGGCGCCTGAGGCGGGCCCTCGGCGGGGACGGCCGGACCCACCCCTGCCCGGTGGCCGATTCCAGCCCCTCGGGCTCGCCCGGCCGGCCCCTCGGGCTCGCCCGGCCGGGCCCGTCGCACCGCCCGTCGCGCCGCCCGGACAGGCGCCTCGGCGACGCCCCGCGACCCCGGGCCGGAAGCCGGGAATCGCGCGGTGGACGAGGAGCACCCGAGGCACACGAGAAGCGCGCCCTCTTGCCCCAACCGATTGTTAGCGCTAACAATCAGGGGCGGTGAAGCTCCCCGCACCCACTCCCGCAGCAGAGAGTCCCGCTCGTGACCCCTCAGCCCGATCCCCCCGTCAGCCCACTCGACCACGCGCCCGACGCCTGCACCGTCGGCGTCGACTTCGGCACGCTCTCCGCCCGTGCCGTGGTGGTCCGCGTCCGCGACGGTGCGGAACTGGGATCCGCCGTGCACACCTACCGCAACGGCGTCATCGACCGGAGCCTGCCGGGCTCGGACACCCCGTTGCCCCCCGACTGGGCTCTCCAGGACCCGCGTGACTGGCGGGAGGCGCTCCGCACCGCCGTACCGGACGCGCTCGCGGCGGCCGGCGTCGATCCCGCCCGGGTCATCGCCATCGGCACCGACTTCACCTCCTGCACGGTGCTGCCGACGACCGCGGACGGCGTCCCGCTGGCCGAACAGCCCGCCTGGGCGGACCGCCCCCACGCGTGGCCGAAGCTCTGGAAGCACCACGCCGCCCAGGACCAGGCCGACCGCGTCAACGCCCTGGCGCACCAGCGCGGCGAGCCCTGGATCAGGCGGTACGGCGGCCGGATCTCCGCGGAGTGGCAGTACGCGAAGGCGCTCCAGGTGCTGGAGGAGGATCCGCAGGTGTACGCCGCCTGCGACCGCTGGATCGAGGCGGCCGACTGGATCGTCTGGCAGCTGACCGGCTCCGAGTCGCGCAACTCCTGCACCGCCGGCTACAAGGGCCTCCACCAGGACGGCGCCTATCCCTCGCCCGCGTATCTCGCCGGACTCCACCCGGACTTCGCGGACTTCCCCGCCACCCGGCTCGAACACCCGCTGCTTCCCCTCGGTTCCCGCGCCGGAACCGTGACCGCCGAGGCGGCGGCCCTGACCGGGCTCAGGCCGGGCACACCGGTCGCGGTGGGCAACGTCGACGCCCACGTCACGGCCCCCGCCGCCGGGGCGGTGGAGAACGGCCGTCTGCTCGCCATCATGGGGACCTCCACCTGCCACGTCGTCAACAGCGCGGAGTCGGCCGACGTCCCCGGGATCTGCGGTGTGGTCGACGGGGGCATCGTGGCGGGCGCGTACGGCTACGAGGCGGGGCAGAGCGGGGTGGGCGACATCTTCGCCTGGTGGCTGCGTCAGGGCGTTCCCGACGACTACCGCGCCGCCGCCGAAGCGGCCGGCGAGGACCTGCACGAGCACCTGACCGGGCTCAGCGCCCGGCAGCCGGTCGGCGCCCACGGTCTGGTCGCGCTGGACTGGATGAACGGCAACCGCTCCACGCTCGTCGACCACCACCTCTCCGGCGTGCTGGTGGGCCTCACGCTCGACACCCGCCCCGAGGACGTCTACCGCGCCCTGCTGGAGGCGACCGCCTTCGGCACCCGGGTCATCGTCGAGGCGCTGGAGGAACACGGGGTGCCCGTCACCGAGTTCATCGCGGCCGGCGGGCTCACGAAGAATCCGCTGCTCATGCAGATCTACGCCGACGTCCTGCGCCGCCCCGTGTCGCTCGCCACCTCCGACCAGGGCCCCGCCCTCGGGTCGGCCATCCACGCGGCGGTGGCGGCCGGAGCCTACCCGGACGTACGCGCGGCCGCCTCCCGGATGGGAAGCGTCGAGCGGAACGCGTATCTGCCGGACCCGGACAACGCCGACGTCTACGACCTCCTCTTCGCCGAATACCGCGCACTGCACGACCACTTCGGCTCCGGCGACGACCTTCTGCTGCACCGGCTGCGCAGACTCCGCAACCGGGTCAGGGCCGCCCGGCCGGCGCACTGACCCCGGCGCACTCCGCAGCTCACCGCACCCCGCGCCCGCACCCCGTACCCCGTACCCCGACAAAGGAGCACCCCGCCATGCCCCTCGCCCCCACCGACAGCGAAGTGTGGTTCCTGACGGGCAGCCAGTCGCTCTACGGCGAGGACACCCTCGCCCAGGTGGCCGCCCAGTCACAGCAGATATGCGAGACGATCGGCGCCGATGCCGGGCCGGCCGCACGGATCGTGTGGAAGCCCGTCCTGACCGAGGCGGACGCGATCCGTCGCATGTGTCTGGACGCCGAGGCGGACGACCGCTGCATCGGTCTCATCGCCTGGATGCACACCTTCTCCCCCGCCAAGATGTGGATCAGCGGCCTCGGTTCCCTGCGGAAGCCGCTCCTTCACCTCCACACCCAGGCGCATCGCGGACTCCCCTGGTCCACGATCGACATGGACTTCATGAATCTGAACCAAGCGGCCCACGGGGACCGCGAGTTCGGCCATATCCAGTCCCGCCTGGGCGTCGCCCGCAAGACCGTGGCGGGGCACGTCTCCTCGCCCGACGTGGCCGACCGCATCGCCGCCTGGACGCGTGCCGCCGTCGGCCGGGCCGAGTTCGCGCGACTGCGCCTCGCCCGCTTCGGGGACAACATGCGGGACGTCGCGGTCACCGAAGGGGACAAGGTCGAGGCCCAGTTCAGGTTCGGCACGTCCGTCAACACCTACGGCGTCAACGAGTTGGTGGAAGCCGTGGACGCCGTGGACGACGCCACCGTCCTGGCCCTCACCCGGGAGTACGCGGACAGCTACGCGCTGGCTGCCGAGCTGCGTCCGGGCGGAGAACGCCACGCGTCCCTGCGGTACGCGGCCCGCATCGAGGCCGGACTGCGCGGCTTCCTCACCGCCGGGGGCTTCGGCGCCTTCACCACCAACTTCGAAGACCTGGGCGGCCTGCGGCAGTTGCCCGGCCTGGCGGTCCAGCGCCTGATGGCCGACGGTTACGGCTTCGGGGGCGAGGGCGACTGGAAGACCTCGGCGCTGCTGCGCGCCACGAAGGCCATGGCGCTCGGGCTGCCGGGGGGCACCTCCTTCATGGAGGACTACACCTACGACCTCGCTCCGGACAGCGGCCTCATCCTGGGGGCCCACATGCTGGAGGTGTGCCCGTCCCTCGCCGCCACGACGCCCTCCTGCGAGATCCACCCGCTGAGCATCGGCGGCCGTGAGGACCCGGTCCGCCTGGTGTTCGACGCGGCCCCGGCACCCGGAGTCGTGGTGGGGCTGGCCGACATGGGCTCCCGTTTCCGGCTGGTCGCCAACCGGATCGACGTCGTGGGCCCGCCCGAACCGCTGCCCATGCTGCCCGTGGCCCGCGCGGTCTGGCGCCCGGAGCCCGACCTGCGGACCTCCGCCGAGGCGTGGCTGACCGCCGGCGCACCGCACCACACGGTGCTCTCCACGGCCCTGGGCCGCGAGGAGTTCGAGGACCTGGCCGACATGCTCGCCATGGAGCTCGCCTTCATCGACGCGGACACGACCGTACGCCGGTTCGCCCAGGAGCTCCGCTGGAACCAGGCCTACCACCGGCTGGCCGACGCCCTGTGAGCGCCCCCGCCCGGGCGACCGCTCCCCCACCCCCGCCAGGAGGCCCCTCCATGTCCCGCTCCGCTTTCGCCTCCCTGCGCGACGAGGTCCTCTCCGCCAACCTGCGCATCCCCCGGTCGGGCCTGGCCACCCTGACCTGGGGCAACGTGAGCGGGGTGGACCGGGAGGCCGGGGTGTTCGTCATCAAGCCCTCGGGGGTGCCCTACGACCGGCTCCGCGAGGAGCACCTCGTCGTCGTCGCGCTGGAGGACGGCCGGGTGGTCGAGGGGGGTCTGCGCCCCTCGACGGACACCGAGACGCACCGGAGTCTGTACCGGGCCTTCCCGTCGATGGGCGGCATCACCCACACCCACTCCCCGCACGCCGTGGCCTTCGCCCAGGCCCGCCGCCCGATCCCGGTGCTCGGCACCACGCACGCGGACACCTTCGACGGCCCGGTGCCGGTCACCGAGCCGCTCACCCCCGAACAGTGCGCGGTCGACTACGAGTTCAACACCGGACAGGTCATCGTGGAGCTGCTCGAGGGCGACGACGAGCGCGCCCGGACCGTGCCCGCCGCTCTCGTGGCCCACCACGGCCCGTTCACCTGGGGCGCGGACGCCCATGCCTCGCTGGAGCACGCCGTCATCTGCGAGGCCGTCGCGGAGATGGCGCTGCACACGCTCTCCCTGGGGGCCGTGCGGCCGCCCCAGCACCTGTTGGACCGCCACTTCACCCGTAAACACGGCGCGGACGCCTACTACGGCAACCCCGGGGCCATGTGACGCGCTCGGGGGGGGGCGCCACCGACGTGTGGGGATTCGGCCCCGTACGTACGGGAATTCACCTCTCACATGCGGGAATTCGGCCCGTACGTGCGGGGATTCGGCCCGTACGTGATCTGGCGGAGGTCGAGGTGAACGGCGCGTCGCAGGGGGCGTGAGTACGGCGGAGCAGTGCACCGTTCGCCATCCCACGCGCCCTGCCGAGGGCCCCGAGGCGCGGCGAGGATGAGCCGACCGCACAAGATCCCGTCGAATCCGCGCACCCGCCGTTTTGCGGGTGACCACGCGGTGGAAGGAATCCACGTTGCTGCTTCTCATCTCCCCGGACGGTGTCGAGGAAGCTCTCGCGTGCGCGAAGGCTGCGGAACACCTCGACATCGTCGACGTCAAGAAGCCCGACGAGGGGTCACTCGGTGCGAACTACCCCTGGGTCATCAGGGAGATCCGCGGAGCGGTCCCGGCGGACAAGCCGGTCTCCGCGACGGTCGGGGACGTGCCGTACAAGCCCGGCACGGTGGCCCAGGCGGCGCTCGGCGCGGCTGTCTCCGGCGCCACCTACATCAAGGTCGGTCTCTACGGGTGCACGACGCCCGACCAGGCCATCGACGTCATGCGGGGGGTCGTCCGGGCCGTGAAGGACTTCCGGCCCGACGCTTTCGTCGTGGCCTCGGGCTACGCCGACGCGCACCGGATCGGCTGCGTCAACCCGCTCGCGCTGCCCGACATCGCCCGCCGCTCGGGCTCCGACGCGGCCATGCTCGACACCGCGATCAAGGACGGGACCCGGCTGTTCGACCATGTGTCGCCCGAGGCGTGCGCGGAGTTCGTGCGGCTGGCCCACGGGGCCGGTCTGCTCGCCGCTCTCGCGGGCAGCGTCAAGACGGCGGACCTCGCCACGCTGACCCGCATCGGGACGGACATCGTGGGCGTGCGCGGGGCGGTCTGCGAGGGGGGCGACCGCAACACCGGGCGGATCCGGCCCCGGTTGGTGGCCGCCTTCCGCGCGGAGATGGACCGGCACGCCCGGGAGCACGCGGCCACCCCGGCCGCGAGCTGACCGCCGGCGTGGAACCGCAGCTGCGCCGCCCCGGCCCCGTACCCCGCGGTGAGCACTTCACCGTCCTCGATCCGGCGACGGGCGAGGCCTTCGACGAGGCGCCCGACCAGCAGGCGAAGGAGCTGGACGCGGTCGTGGGCCGCGCCCACGAGGCCTGGCCGGGCTGGCGGGCCGACCCCGCCGCCCGCACCGCCGCCCTGTTCGCGTCGGCCGACGCCGTGGAGGCGGCCGGGGCGGATCTCGCTCCCCTGCTCACCCGTGAGCAGGGCAAACCCCTGGCCGAGTCGTACGCGGAGATCGCCCGCACGGCGGCCCGCCTGCGCTACTTCGCCACGTCCGTTCCCGAGCCCTGTACGATCACGGACGGCCGGGCGGTGCACAGCGAGGTCCGCTGGCGGTCGCTCGGGCCCGTCGCCGCCATCGTCCCGTGGAACTTCCCGCTCCAGCTCGCCTCGGCGAAGTTCGCGCCCGCGCTCGCGGCGGGAAACACGGTGGTGCTCAAGCCCTCCCCGTTCACGCCGCTGGCCACCCGGCTGCTGGGGGACGTCCTGTCCGCCGCCCTCCCCGAGGGCGTGCTGACGGTCGTCACCGGGCGTGAACCGCTCGGCGCCTGCCTGGCGTCGCACCCGGGGATCCGCCATGTGACGTTCACCGGTTCGGTCACCGCCGGGCGGGCCGTGGCGGCCGGTGCGGCGTCCGGCCTCGCCCGGGTCACCCTGGAGCTGGGCGGCAACGACGCCGCCGTCCTGCTGGACGACGTGGATGTGGAGCGGATCGCGGACCGGCTGTTCTGGGCGGCGTTCCGCAACTGCGGGCAGGTCTGCATGGCGGTCAAGCGCGTCTACGCCCCGGCCCGGCTCCACTCCCGGGTGGTCGAGGCACTCGCGGAACGGGCGAAGAGCGTGGTCGTCGGAGCCGGCCTCGACCGGGCCACGGAGCTGGGGCCCCTCAACAACGCCGCCCAACTGGCCCGGGTGGAGCGGTACACGGCCACGGCCCTGGCGGACGGGGCGCGGGCCGCGGCCGGCGGCCACCGCCTGGACCGGCCCGGCTACTTCTACGCCCCGACCGTCCTGACCGATGTCCGGCCAGGGAGCCCGGTGGTGACGGAGGAGCAGTTCGGCCCGGTCCTGCCGGTGCTGCCGTACGGAAGCCTCGACGAAGCCGTCGAGGCGGCCAACGCCACCCGCTTCGGTCTCGGCGGCTCGGTATGGGGGACCGACCTGGACCGGGCCGAGGCGGTCGCCGGCCGGCTGGAGTGCGGGACGGCGTGGATCAACCACCACGCCGAACTCTCCCTCGCCCAGCCCTTCGCCGGTATCAAGGAGAGCGGCGTCGGAGTCGCGGGCGGGCCGTGGGGGCTGTACGGGAACCTGCGGCCGTTCGTCGTCCACCGTCCCCGGGAGGCCTGACGATGAGGTTCGGCGCGGCGGTACTGCGCGGTTACGAGGACCCGTTCGCCGTCGAGGAGGTGATCCTGAACGCGGGGCCGGCCGACGGCGAGATCCTGGTCCGGATCGCGGGGTGCGGACTGTGCCGGACCGACCTCGCCGTCCGGCACTCGGCGGGCCGCTCACCGCTGCCCGCGGTGCTCGGCCACGAGGGGGCCGGGGTGGTGGTGGAGACGGGCGGCCCGGACACCGGCCTCGGCCCCGGCGACCATGTCGTGCTGAGCTTCGACTTCTGCGGGCGGTGCCGGAGCTGCCTGGGCGGGTCACCCGCCTACTGCGACCGGTTCGCCGCGCTCAACCTCTTCGGGGGACGCACCGAGAACGCGGCCCGGTTCACCGACGGGGCCGGGGAGGCGCTGGCGCCCCGGTGGTTCGGCCAGTCCTCGTTCGCCGAGTACGCGATGGTCCCGGCCCGCAACGCCGTCCGGGTCGACGCCTCCCTTCCCCTCGAACTGCTCGGCCCGCTCGGCTGCGGCTTCCTCACCGGCGCCGGGGCGGTCCTCCACTCCTTCGGCGCCGGCCCCGGCGACACCGTCGCGGTCTTCGGCGCCGGGGCGGTGGGCCTGGCCGCGGTCATGGCGGCCACCGCCGCCGGGGCCCTCGTCGTGGCGGTCGACAGGCACCCCGAACGGCTGGCCCGGGCCGAGCGGTTCCACGCGGTCCCGCTGGACTCCGCCACGGCCGGTCTTCCCGGCCGCATCCAGCGGCTGACCGGCGGCGGCGCGCAGTACGCCCTGGACACCACGGGTTCCGCCCGGTTGATCAACGACGCTCTCCGGTCGCTGCGTCCGACCGGGCACCTGGGCCTGGTGGCAAGGCTGCGCACCACGCTGCCGCTGGAACCGGGGACCCTGGACCGGGGCCGGAAGATCTCCCACATCTGCGAGGGGGACGCGGTACCGGCGCTGCTGATCCCCCGGCTGACCGGGCTGTGGCAGGCCGGGCGGTTCCCCTTCGACCAGCTGATCCGTACGTACCCGCTCGCCGAGATCAACGAGGCGGAACGCGACTGCGACGCGGGCCGTGTGGTGAAGCCGGTCCTCATCCCGTAGGGCAGCGCGCACCTTCCGGAAGGAGCACGTGGATTCCGCGGCTCTTCCCCCGCGCTGCTCGCTGTCCGTCGTCCCCATCACCACCAAGGGAGTAAACATGGTCGAAACAGCGCACCGGAACGACGGTGTGGAGGGTGTGGCGGGAGGGGTCGGTACGACCGCTCTCCTGGTCGCCGCGGCACGGGCCATCGAGACGCATCGCTCCGACAGCCTGGCGCAGGACGTCTACGCGGAGCACTTCGTGCTCGGGGCCCCGGTGTCCAAGGACTGGCCGGTCCGTCCGCGGGACGTTCCGGACGGGGACGAGAACCCGCTGTGGGGGCGGTTCGCGCGGTACTTCGGGCTGCGGACACGGGTCCTCGACGACTTCCTCCTCCGATCGGTGCACGCGGGGAACGCCCGCCAGGTGGTCCTTCTCGGGGCGGGGCTGGACTCGCGTGCGTACCGACTCGCATGGCCTCCCGGCTGCGTGGTCTTCGAGATCGACCGGGAGGAGGTCCTGGCGTTCAAGCACCACGTGCTCGGCGGTCTTTCGGCCACCCCGACGGCGGCACGCGTACCGGTCCCGATGGATCTGCGCGCCGACTGGGCCGGCGCCCTGCCCGGCGCCGGCTTCGATCCCGCCGCGCCGAGCGTCTGGCTGGTCGAGGGGCTGCTGTTCTATCTGCCGCCCGCCGCCGAGACCTACCTCATCGATACGGTGGACCGGCTGAGTGTGGGGGGAAGCGCTCTGGCCTTCGAGGTCAAGCTCGACAAGGACCTGCTGGAGTACCGCGACAGCCCGCTCTACACCTCCACGAAGCAGCAGATCGGCATCGACCTGCTGGACCTGTTCGACCGGAACCCGCGGCCCGACTCGGCCGGAAATCTGACGGGCAAGGGCTGGTCAGCCACGGTCCGCACCCCGTTCGACTTCACCCGCCTGCACGGACGCGGCCCTCGGCCCGAGCGGAACGACGCGCTGGCGGGCAACCGGTGGGTCTTCGCGGGCAAGCCCCGACGGTAGACGCCGGCCGTGCACCCCGCAGGCGGCGCACCTCGCCGTACGCGCGATGCGCGTCAGGCGTCCAGGCGGCGCTTCGCCAGCCAGGCGACGATCTCGGGGTCGTGGTGGTCGAAGAAGAGGGAGGCCCCGGTGTCGAGGGTCGCGATCCGGGCCATCTGCTCGTCGGTGAGCTCGAAGTCGAAGATGTCGATGTTCTCGGCCATCCGCTCGGGCCGCACCGACTTGGGGATCGCGACGACACCGCGTTGGGTCAGCCACCGCAGCACGACCTGCGCGACGGACTTGTGGTGCTCGGCGCCGATCTCGCTCAGCAGCGGCTGCGTGAAGAGATCGTTCCTGCCTTCGGCGAAGCCTCCCCAGGACTGCGTCTGCACGCCGTGCTCACGCATCAGCTCCTGGTAGTCGGCGCGCTGGAAGAACGGGTGCGTCTCGATCTGGTTGACCGCCGGAACGATCTCGTTGTTGAGGATCAGGTCGATCAGCCGGTCGGGGTAGAAGTTGGCGACGCCGATGGCCTTGGCCCGGCCCTCGTGGTGCAGTGCCTCCATGGCGCGCCACTGCCCGTACACGTCACCGTACGGCTGGTGCATGAGGTACAGGTCGAGGTGGTCGAGACCGAGCTTGTCCAGGGAGGTCTCGAAGGCGCGGAGCGTGTTGTCCTGGGCGGGCGCGTCCTGCACCCACAGCTTGGTGGTGACGAACAGTTCCTCGCGCGGTACGCCGCTGCTCCTGATGGCGCGGCCCACCGCCTCCTCGTTCCCGTACGCGGCAGCTGTGTCGAGGAGCCGGTAGCCGGCCGCGAGGGCTTCGGCTACGGCCTCCTCGGTCTGCTCGGGCGGGATCTGGTAGACGCCGAACCCGAGGATCGGCATGGTGACGCCGTTGTTCAGGGTGATGCTCCGCATGGGTTTCTCCTTGTCGTACGAGGGGCGGGGATGTCGTCGGCCCCTCGGCGGCGGTGCGGATGCCGCCCGCCCGTCCATGGCCATTGCCTCGCTCCGTCGGCACGGCCGCAACCTGACAGCCGCGCGGCGACGGGGGCACGGGCATGCTCCCGCCGCGGGAGGGCGGGGACCGCCCCTGGACCTTCATCGTGCCCGTGCACGCGCCGCGCGGGCAGGCCGGGCCGATCGGGGGAACGCGCTGCGGGGGTGCGACAGGGCCCCCTCGACCGTGCGTACGGCGTACGGCGGGCGCCTGCGGGCCGATCGTCCGTCGCTCCGCGCCCGGTACGCGTCAGCTCGTCGCATCCACGACGGGGTGCCCGGCGTCTTGTCCGGCCATGCCGTCCAGCACGACGATCGCCTCGTAGTCGGGGGTGCCCGGCTCGGCTGTGAAGACACCCAGACGCTGGCCGCGCAGCCCGGGCGTACGCCGCGCACGCAGAAAGCGGCCCAGTTCCGATCCTCCATGCTGCTGAGATGCCATGGGCACTATTTTCGCAGTTCACGGGCGTGGGCGGAAAGCTCGGGGGCCGGGTGCGGGGTGCCGGGCAGAGGAATCCGAGGGTCGAGCGAAAGGACGAACGATGAGTTTCTCCGACGAGCAGGAGCGGCTTCTGCGTGCGCCGAGAAGCGATCTCGAACGGGCTCGGCGGAAACCGGAGAGCTGGCCCGATCTGGCCTTCTCCGCGGACCGCACCGCCGAGGGCCGGGAGATCGACCGGGGCAAGGCCGCCCGCCGGAGCGTTCTGTGGGCACTCCAATACGACCGCCGCCCCCAGGACCTGCCGCTTCTGCGGTTTCTCCTCCAGCAGGAGACCCTGTTCTACCGGGAGATCGTCCCCTGGGGCCTGGCATCGGACCTGACGCTGGCGGGCTTCCTGGTCGCCGAACACCGGCAGCCGGAGGACCTGTGGCTGCACTGGTCCGCCAAGAACATCAGCTTCGACACGGCGCTCGGATATCACCTCTACCATCTGCTGACCTGTGGCGTCGCCGCTGCGATGGACACCGTGCGCGCGAGCGCCCACCCCGATCGTGGCCGCATTCTGGACGACATCACGGCGGATCGCCACACCGACGCGGCCGTGGAGCAGTGGCTCGGCGAACAACGTGCGCTGTACCCTTCCGACCCGGGCGAGGAGAGCCTCAGCTCGTGGGCCCACCACGCCGCGGGCCGGGGCGAGCGGGAAGCGTCCCGTCTGTTCATGACCGCGTGGGCGGCGGGCGAGCCACGCACCGAGGGAACGCTCAACACGTTGCAGCATCACCTGGCCCAACTCGGCTTCCTCACCGAAGCGGTGGCGGTTCAGCGAGAGGTCATCGCGGTCAGCGACGCTCCGCCGGAGGCAACGGCGTTCAACCTGCTCACGCTCGGCCGGCTGCAGCGACGAGCCGGCGATGCCGCGAGCGCGTGGAGAACACTCGAAGAGACGCGGAACGTCATGCCCGCCGACAAGCGGGGGTTGCGCGCGGGGCTGTGGCGGCATTTCGTCAAGGAATGCTTCCTCGTCGTCACGCACACACCGGACGACGCCACAGCCCGTCGTCGGTTCGCCGTCAGTGACGAGCACCTGCGAGGGGTTCCCGGGCTCTGGATGGACGGGGTGCTCGACGCCGCACTCGCCGCAGCCGAACAGGCCGGGGATCAGGATCCACCGGCACTGGACCGCTACCGCACCTTGCGGCAGGCCGCGGACCGTGAACGCGAACAGGACATCGGTTAGCCCGGCGGCACCGCCTCAGCTCCGCTCCTCGTACACCACGGACCAGGGGCGGGGAGGCCCGTCCGAGGGCCGTGGGCCGGCGTCGCGGTGCGGTGCGGCCGGCCGGTCGCGGGCCAGCACTCCGGCCGCGAGCTCCGCGAAGTGCGGTGCGGCCGGGTGGGCGGAACGACCGGAGGGCCAGGCGCCGGTCGTCCGCCGGGCGAGCGGGCGGCCCGCCAGGGGCCGCCAGACCACACGGGGCTCCTTGCGGGCCACCGGCCCCTGGTCGAAGGCGATCCCGTGGCCCGCGTGGACAAGGGCCAGCAGGAACTCGGGGTTGGCCGCGTGCCGGACCCGGCCGGGCACGAAGCCCTCGGCACGACAGGAATCGAGGATCCGGTCGTACCAACCGGGGGCCTGTGCGCGGGGGAAGAGGACGAGATCGTGGCCGGACAGTTCGGCGAGCGCCACCTCGGGCAGCCGGGCCAGCGGTGACGTGCGGGGAAGGACCACGCCGAGCTCCGCGCACACCTCCGGGCCGAGGCTGAGTTCGGTGGCGTCCACGGGCTGGTGGACGAGGCCGACGTCGAGCCCGCCGGAAGCGAGCAGCCGCAGTTGTTCCTCGGAGGTGATCTCCTGCAGGTCGACGGACAGGCCCGGGGAGTGCCGCGCGCAGGCCGAGAGCAGCGCGGAGAGCGTGGAGACGGTGGTGTCGGGAGGAACGCCCGCGCGCAGGGTGCCCAGGCCGCCGTCGCCGGCGCGGCGGGCCAGCGTCCGCAACCGCTTCTCGCGGGCCAGGAGTTCATGGGCCTCGTCCAGCAGAACCATGCCGGCGGCGGTGAGCCGGACCTGACGGTGCGACCGGTCGAACAGTGCTGCTCCGAGGTCCTTCTCGAGCCTGCGCACCGCCTGGCTGAGGGGTGGCTGGGCCATGCCGAGCCGGTCGGCGGCCCGGCTGAAGTGCAGCTCGTCGGCGACGGCGACGAAGATACGCAGGTGGCGCAAGAGATCCACAACCAATGACCTTATGCGAGGGGCGAACCGATGGTCGAGAAACGGATCCGCGAGATGTTCGCGGGGGCGGGTGCCGAGGGGTTGCTGCACGCGGTCCCCGTCGAGGGGGAGCCGGACGCCGGGGAGGTGGCCGTCGGCGCCGACGAGCCGGTCGTGATCGCCTCGGTCTTCAAGGTGCTGCTGGTCCTGGAGTTCGCCCGGCAGGTGGCCGCCGGCCAGCTCGACCCGCGTGAGCGGGTGCGGGTGACGGCGGCCGACCGGCTCGGCGGCTGGGGCACGGCGGGCTGTGCGGACGACGTCGAACTGTCGCTGCGCGATCTGGCGTTCTTCGCCGTCTCGGTGAGCGACAACTCGGCGGCGGATCTCCTGCTGGCACGCGTCGGGCTGGACACGGTGCGGCTTCTCGCCGAGGAGCTCGGGCTCGACAGGACACGCATCGTGGGTGGCCCCCGTGACGTACTGGAGTCGATGCTCGCCGAGGTCGGCGCACGTGACGAGGCGGAGTTCGCGCTCCGGTACCCCGCGCTGCCGGACGATCGCAAGAGGCGCCTGAGCGTGCTGGATCCGCTGCGGACCAACGCCGGCCCGCCCAGGGACATCACCAGACTGCTGCGTCTCGTCTGGCGCGACGAGGCAGGTCCGCCGGAAGCCTGCGCCCAGGTACGGGAACTGATGGCCCGCCAGGCCTTCCGGCACCGGCTGGTGTCGGGGTTTCCCGACGACGTGACGATCGCGGCGAAGACCGGGACCCTGCCCGGACTGCACATGGAGGCGGGGGTCGTCCGGTATCCCGACGGCGGCCTCTACGCGGTCGCCGTCTTCGCCCGTACGCGCGAACTGGCCGCCTCGCGCACGGCGGTGGACGCGGCGATCGGCGCCACGGCCCGAATCGCCGTCGATCACCTGCGCCGCAGCGGGCTCTGACGTGTACTCATATGCGTTCGCGTATGAGCACACCCAGATTTTGATCTTGGACGAAGAGGCTCGCGCCCTGATCTCCTGACGCCATGGACAAGGACACAGACGTACAGCGTCCGAAGCGGCGCATCCAGGCATTCGGCCGCCGTGCGGTGCTGCGCGGCGCCGCGGTCGGCGCGGCGGCCCCCCTGCTCGCCGCCACGGTCGACGCCACCGCCACCGCGGCGCAGCGCGGTGCCCCGGCCGCCGGTTCGGCTTCCTTCCGGTGGCTGGGCACCTCCGGCTGGCGCATCGACGTCGGCGGTCGGACGGTGCTCTTCGACCCCTACATCACCCGGTTCAGAACCGGCCTGTTCGACGGAGGGCTCGAGCCGGGTACGAAGTTGAGGTCCGACCCCGGCCTGGTCCGGGAGCACGTCGGCCGCCCCGAGATCGTTCTGGTCAGCCATGCGCACTGGGATCACATCGCCGACGTGCCGCACATCGCCAAATCCACGGGCGCGCGGGTCGTCGGCACGGAGACCACGTTCCATCTGCTGGTCGCGTTCGGGGTCGACCCGGGTCAGATCTCGGTGGTGAAGGGCGGCGAGGTCCTGGACTTCGACGGAATCACCGTCCAGGTCGTGCCGAGCCTGCACAGCCGCAACAAACGGCATTCCTACTTCGCGCCGGGCACGCTGAACGCTCCCCCCGCGGCGGCGCCGAGGACCATCTCCGATCTGCCGGAGGGCGACACCCTGGCCTTCCAGGTGACGGCGGGGAACGACGGCCCGTCGGCGTTCCTGATGGGCGCCAGCGACTTCTCCGAGCAGGCCGTGCAAGGGCTGCGCCCCGATCTCGCGATGGTCGCCGTGCCGGCCGGCAACGCGGTGTTCCGCTATACGTCCAGGCTGCTGCGCGCCCTGGACCGGCCGGGCGTCGTCGTACCCGTCCACTGGGACAACTTCGAGGAGCCCCTGAGCGAACCCCCGCGCCGCGATCCGGTGATGGACCTGGACGGGTTCGTCGCCCAGGTCCACAAGGAGTCCCCCACGAGCCGGATCGTCGTCCCGGACTACCGCACGACGTACGGCGCGGACATGCGCGCCGGTACGTCCACGGCGTAGGCGCCCGTACCTCTGCGGCGCAGAGGGCGGGCGGTCCGCCCCGCCGCGGGCGCGCGGACGGTCAGCGGAGTCCGGCGAAGAGGTCCTTCTCGGGCACGGCCGCGCCGGTGGCGTCCTGGACGCGCAGGAAGGTCTCCATGCCCATCAGCTCGCCGAACCTCTCCTTGCCCATCTTGAGGAAGAAGATGTTCTCGCCCTGACTGGCGTGCGCGGCCAGCGCGTCGAACTTCTGGCCGCTGAACGCGGTGGTGTCCACCCAGGTGGTGATCTCGTCGTCGGGGAGACCGATCTCGGCCAGCGCGGCGGCCTCGGCCGGATCCGGCTCCGGCATGTCCTCGTGGAACTCACGCATGGTCTCCCCGAACCGCTGCATCGTCGAGCGGGGCATCGTCGTCCAGTACACCTTCGGCGTCAGCTCGGTCATCTCCAGTGCCGCCATCGTGATGCGGTGGGCCTGGATGTGGTCGGGGTGGCCGTAGAAGCCGTTCTCGTCGTAGGTGACGACGACATCGGGGCGGTAGTGCCGCATGAGTTCCGCGAGTCGGGCGGCGCCCTTCTCCACCGGGGTCTGCCAGAAGGATCCGGGGGCCTCGTTGCTCGGCCAGCCGATCATCCCGGAGTCGGCGTAGTCCAGCATCTCCAGATCGCTGATCCTGAGGACGTCACAGCTCGCCTCCAGCTCCCGACGGCGCATCGAGGCGACGGCCGCCGGATCGTGTCCGGGCTCGCCCGGCTTGACACCCCCCGGTCCGTCGCCGCAACCGCCGTCGGTACAGGTCACCAGAACCGTGCGGATGCCTTCCGCCGCGTACCGCGCGAGGACTCCTCCGGTTCCGGTGGCCTCGTCGTCGGGGTGGGCGTGCACTGCCATGAGAGTCAAGGGCCGGTCGGTCATGAAAGGGTCCTCCCGCAGGAATACGTTGTGGTCCGGGTCTACGGCGGGCATGCGTGCCGCGATCCCGGAGCTCGGATCCCGACAGGGGCGGACGGCCCTGCGGCCTCCGTGTCCCCCCGCCCGCACGGCGCCGGTCCCCTGAACGATGCAACCGCGCCGGCCCGGCCACTGTTCCCCGCGTGGCCGGGGATTGCGACCACGGCCTCCCGTGGCCCTCGGAGGCCGCGCGTCATCGGCCTCTCCTTCACCGGGTGCCGTGACCGGGGCCGCGCCTTCCCGGGACGGCGCCTTCCCGGGACGGCGCACAATGGGCTGTCCGCCGGACAGAACCTCAGGAGGGGAAGCGTGACCGAGACCAGTGACACCCGATCCGCCGCCGGTGCGGCGCAGGAGGCGCCACGGAGCCGACTGCAGCGTCTGATGCGCTACATCCCCCTGATCGCCCCCGTCCTCCTGTGGGCCGTGCCGTGCTGGGTTCTTCTGCACACCGGCCAGCGCTGGCCGCTCCCCGTCACCCTGATCGGCACCGCGCTGTCCGTCCTCGGCCTGGCCGGTATGCCGCTCGCGATGGTGCGCGGCCACGGGCGACGCCAGCAGGACCGGGCGGCGATCGTCGGTGACACGCTGCTGGGCTGCGTCTGGGTCCTGTTCACCTGGTCCGTGCTGCTCGGCGTCCTGCTGCGGCTCGCCCTGACCGTGGGCGGCGTCGGCGACGGTCAGGACCGGGCGCGCATCGTCACCTGGGCCGTCCTCGGCGTCGCCGCCGCGCTGCTCGCCGGGGGTTACGCCGAGGCCCGGCGGGTGCCGCGCGTGCGCCGGCTCGACGTGGAACTCCCGCGCCTGGGAGCCGGGTTGGACGGAACCCGGGTCGTCCTGATCACCGACACCCACTACGGTCCGCTCGACCGCGCCCGCTGGTCCGCACGGGTCTGCGAGACGGTGAACACCCTGGAGGCCGACCTGGTCTGCCACACCGGCGACATCGCGGACGGCACGGCCGAACGCCGTCGCGCGCAGGCCGTCCCGCTGGGCACCGTGCAGGCGACTCGGGCCCGTGTCTACGTCACCGGCAACCACGAGTACTACAGCGAGGCGCAGGGCTGGGTCGACCTGATGGGCGAGCTGGGCTGGGAGCCGCTGCGCAATCGCCATCTGCTGCTCGAACGCGGTGGCGACACCCTCGTGGTCGCCGGCGTCGACGACGTCACGGCCGAGTCCTCCGGACTGGCGGGCCACCGCGCCCACCTCGCCGGAGCCCTCCGGGGCGCCGACCCCGACCACCCCGTCCTCCTCCTCGCCCACCAGCCCAAGTTCATCGACCGCGCGGCGGCCCACGGCATCGACCTCCAGCTCTCCGGCCACACCCACGGCGGCCAGATCTGGCCCTTCCACTACCTGGTCCGCCTCGACCAGCCGGCCGTCGCCGGCCTCAGCAGCCACGGCGCTCGCACCCTTCTCTACACCAGCCGCGGCACCGGCTTCTGGGGCCCGCCCTTCCGCGTCTTCGCCCCCAGCGAGATCACCCTGCTCGTGCTCCGCTCCCCGCGGCGTTCCGGCTGACGTGTGCCGGCGGTCAGGCGCAGGCCGGGCACAGGCCCCGGTAGGTGATCTCGACCGAGCCGACGGCGAACCCGAACCGCTCGGCCTCGGGCAGGTCGCCGAGTGCGTCGCCGACCGGGTGGACGTCGCGGACCGTGCCGCAGCCCGAGCACACCAGGTGCTGGTGGGGGCGGCGCGCGTTCGGGTCGTAGCGCTTGGCCCGGCCCACGGTGGAGACCTCCAGCACCTCGCCGAGCGTGACGAGTTCCCCCAGCGTGTTGTAGACGGTCGCGCGGGATATCTCGGGCAGTCGCGCGGCGGCCCGCAGATGCACTTCGTCGGCCGTCAGGTGCACGTGGTCGCCGTCGAGGACCTCCGCGACGACACGCCGCTGCGAGGTCAATCGCCAGCCACGGCCCCGTAGCCGTCGAAGGAGGTCGCTCATCCCGGTTCACCTGCTCCGCGTCGTCGGATCCTTCCGGGGGCCGTGCGGCCCCCGGAAGGATCCGACGACACCACGCCCCGGTCATTATCGTTTTAGCGCACTTCTTGACTTGGACGAAGTCCATCGTAGGATCGATCCCGGCGACATCCAAGAGACAGGAAGACTCCGGTACGGCAGCAGAGAAACGCGGCGGGACACCGTCGGCAGACCGCGCGGCGCCGACCGAGCGCCACCCTCGTCGCACCGCCCGGGACC
This sequence comes from Streptomyces anulatus, assembly GCF_014650675.1. GTDB lineage: Bacteria > Actinomycetota > Actinomycetes > Streptomycetales > Streptomycetaceae > Streptomyces > Streptomyces anulatus. Next base: position 226,375 of record NZ_BMVK01000007.1, read on the forward strand.
GTCCGGTCCGGTGGTCCGTGAGGGGTTCGTGCGGCCGCGGCGGGACCTGGCATACATCGTGCCCCTTCTGTGCGGACCGAATCCTCCTCCCCCGTTCAGCGCCCCCACGACCCACCGGGTCCGGAAGGATTGCCATGACCGAGAACCACGAGTCGCATGCCTTTGATCCCGTCACCCCGGATTCGCCCGAGACGGCCGTCCCCGAGGTGCCCGAGGCACAGGCGAGCGGCTGCCCCGTGGCCCACGGCCGCGCACCGCACCCTACGCAGGGCGGCGGGAACCGCCAGTGGTGGCCGGACCGCCTCAACCTGAAGATCCTCGCCAAGAACCCCGCCGTGGCGAACCCGCTCGGTGCGGACTTCGACTACGCGGCCGCGTTCCAGGGGCTCGACCTGCCCACGGTGAAGCGGGACATCGCCGAGGTGCTCACCACCTCGCAGGACTGGTGGCCGGCCGACTTCGGCAACTACGGGCCGCTGATGATCCGGATGGCCTGGCACAGCGCCGGTACGTATCGCATCAGCGACGGCCGCGGTGGCGCGGGCGCCGGACAGCAGCGCTTCGCCCCGCTGAACAGCTGGCCGGACAACGGCAACCTGGACAAGGCCCGCCGCCTCCTGTGGCCGGTCAAGAAGAAGTACGGCCAGGCGCTGTCCTGGGCCGACCTGCTGATCCTCACCGGCAACGTCGCCCTGGAGACCATGGGCTTCAAGACCTTCGGCTTCGCCGGCGGCCGCGAGGACGTCTGGGAGTCGGAGGAGGACGTCTACTGGGGCCCGGAGACCACCTGGCTCGACGACGAGCGCTACACCGGCGACCGTGAGCTGGAGAACCCGCTCGGCGCGGTCCAGATGGGCCTGATCTACGTCAACCCCGAGGGCCCCAACGGCAACCCGGACCCGGTCGCGGCCGCCCGCGACATCCGCGAGACCTTCCGCCGGATGGCGATGAACGACGAGGAGACCGTCGCCCTCATCGCCGGTGGCCACACCTTCGGCAAGACGCACGGCGCGGGCCCGGCCGAGAGCGTCGGCGCCGACCCCGAGGGCGCCTCGATCGAGGAGCAGGGCCTGGGCTGGCGCAGCTCGTACGGGACGGGCAAGGGCGGGGACGCCATCACCAGTGGTCTGGAGGTGACCTGGACCAGCACGCCGACCACGTGGGGCAACGAGTTCTTCCACAACCTCTTCGCCTACGAGTACGAGCTGACCAAGTCCCCGGCGGGTGCGCACCAGTGGGTCGCCAAGGACGCGGAGGCGACCATCCCGGACGCGCACGACGCGTCGAAGAAGCACAAGCCGCAGATGCTCACCACCGACCTGTCGCTGCGCTTCGACCCGGCCTACGAGGAGATCTCGCGCCGCTTCCACGAGAACCCGGACGCGTTCGCGGACGCCTTCGCGCGCGCCTGGTACAAGCTGACGCACCGCGACATGGGCCCGATCCAGCGCTACCTGGGCGCCGAGGTGCCTTCCGAGGTGCTGCTGTGGCAGGACCCGCTGCCCGCGCGCACGGCTGAGCCGCTGGACGCCGCGGACATCGCCGCGCTCAAGGAGCAGGTGCTCGCCACGGATCTGACGGTGGCGCAGCTCGTCTCGGCCGCCTGGGCCTCGGCCGCGTCCTTCCGGGGCAGCGACAAGCGGGGCGGCGCCAACGGCGCCCGGGTCCGTCTGGAGCCGCAGCGCGGCTGGGAGGCGAACGACCCGGACGAGCTGACCCAGGTCCTGCGCGCCCTGGAGGGCGTCCAGGAGTCCTTCAACGCCAAGGGCGGCAAGCAGGTCTCGCTGGCCGACCTGATCGTCCTCGCGGGCAACGCGGCCGTCGAGCAGGCGGCCGAGGACGCCGGCGTCGAGGTGGAGGTGCCGTTCACCCCGGGCCGGGTCGACGCCACGCAGGACCAGACGGACGTCGAGTCCTTCGCCGCCCTGGAACCCGTGTACGACGGCTTCCGCAACTACGCGGGCAAGGGCAGCCGCCTGCCCGCCGAGTACCTGCTCCTCGACCGGGCCAACCTGCTGACGCTGAGCGCCCCGGAGACCACCGTCCTGGTCGGCGGCCTGCGTGTGCTGGGCGCCAACTCCGGAGGCTCGAAGCACGGCGTCCTCACCGACCGTCCGGGCACGCTGACCAACGACTTCTTCGTGAACCTGCTCGACCTGGGCATCACCTGGAAGTCGACGTCGTCGACGCAGGACGAGTTCGAGGCCCGCGACGCGACCGGCCGGGTCAAGTGGACCGGCACCCGCGCGGACCTGGTCTTCGGCTCCAACTCCGAACTCCGTGCCCTCGCCGAGGTCTACGCGAGCGACGACGCGCGGCAGAAGTTCGTGACGGACTTCGTCGCCGCCTGGAGCAGGGTCATGGACCTCGACCGCTTCGACCTGGTCTGATCGCGGCCGCCCCCTCGGCCCCCTACTGACCTCGGACCGCTAGGGACCTCTCGGCAGCCCGACCGCCGAGAGGTCCCCGGCCCGAGGGCGGGCGGCCGTGGGGGCGGAGCTTGGCTTCAGCCCCGGCCGAGGACACAGAACTCGTTGCCCTCCGGGTCGGCCAGGACAACCCAGGAGACGTCGCCCTGACCCACGTCGGCCCGTGTCGCGCCGAGACCTTCGAGGCGGGCGACCTCCGTCGCCTGGTCCTCGCCCCGGTCGGACATCACGTCGAGGTGGATGCGGCTCCGGACGACCTCGTCGTCCGGCGTACGGCGAAACTCCAGGTACGGCCCGACGCCCTTGGCGGAGCGCAGCAGGGCGCGGTCGTCGGTCAGTTCGTGGACGGTCCAGTCGATCAGGCGTAGTGGTTCACGCTGACGGGGCGCGTCCCCGTGTAGGGGGTCCAGCCCTGGACGGTGGCGGGCAGACCCACGCGGCTGTTGCAGTCGATCACCTGGAAGTGCAGATGCGGGGCCGTGGAGGCGCCCGTGCTGCCCGACCAGCCGACGATCCGGCCCTGCGGGACCCAGTCGCCCGGCTCATAGAAAGACCGGTTCAGGTGCGCGTAGTGGGTGCACTGGCCGTTCGAGTGCCGGATGAGCACCTCGATGCCGTTCTGCCAGTACGGCGACCAGTTCGAGAAGACGATGGTGCCTGCCTGGGCGGCGGACACCTCGTAGTTGGCGGGGAGCCCGAAGTCCCACGCGTACTCGTTGTAGGGACCGGTGTGGGAGTACGTGCCCTCGGGCCCCTGGGTCACCGTGTAGGCCTCCCCCGCCGGGTAAGGCAGCTCGTAGTAGTAGTCCACCGCCGCGGCCGGGGACGCCCCGGTCATGGTGATACCCACCGCCGTGAGCAGCGCGCTCGCCCCTACCGCCGTGCGGCGCAGAACTCTCTTCATCCCGCTCATGTACGACTCCGTCCACGTTCCCGGATACCCGGCCTCCGCGTCCCGTCGGGGCGCAGGAGTGCAAGGATCAGGCGTCGGCCGCCGGGCGGACAAGGGCCTCGGGGCCTATGTCCGGTCCCTGCCAACCGCGCCCCCGCGAGGAGTCGGCCGCGGCACGTTTCGCCGAGGGCGCCGAGGGCGTGTCGCATGCTTCTTGGCCGTGGACACTTCGCTCACTCGCGATCTTGTTCGATGATTCACCTGAGGTGGTGTCGGGCTCTCGCGATTCTCGGATCCACGCCACCTGTCGGAACCGCCTTCACCATCCGGAGAACCTCCATGACCCAGCACGCACTCTCTTCCCCCACCACCGCGGTCGTCCTTGAGATCATCGCCGAGATACTCGTCGTCCCGCAGGTCACGCCCGACGACAACTTCTATGACTTCGGCGGCAGTTCCCTGCAGGCCATGCGCATCTGCGCGCGCCTCAACAAGGACTGGGGCGTGCACGCCGCACCGGATGCCCTCTTCGAGGCGGACACGCTGGGCGATTTCGCCGCTGTCCTCGCCGCTTAAGCCCCTCTCTCCGGCCGCTCAGGAGCGCACGCCATGCACGCTCGCCTCATCCACGCCGCCGTGGCGGAACAGGCTCGCACACGCCCCGCCGCCCCCGCTCTCATCGACGGGTGCGAGCACCTCGACTACGCGACACTTGACGCCGCGTCCGATGTCTACGCCCAGGAACTCTCCGCCGCGGGCGTCCGTCCCGGCAGCGTGGTCCCCGTCCTGCTGCCCCGCTCGTCCCGCCTGGCGGTCGCTCTGCTCGCCGTCCTCAAGTGCGGCGCCGCCTACGCCGCCCTGGACCGGCGCTGGCCCCAGGAGCGAGTCGCCCACGTGACCGCCGCACTGCGCTCGCCCGTCCTGGTCACCGACGAGTCCGGCCCGGGCCTCTGGTCGCCGCCCGCCGCATCGTTGGCGCGGGTGGCCGCCCGTCGCACGGCGGCGCCCGCTCCCGACATCGGCCCCGACGCTCCCGCCGCGGTCTTCTTCACCTCCGGCACCACCGGAACCCCCAAAGGGGTCCTCTCCCCGCACCGTGCCACGACCCGTCTGTTCGGCGGCCCCGGAGCCTTCGCCGATTTCGGCCCCGGCCGGGTCGTGCTGCAGGCCGCCCCGCCGGCCTGGGACGCCTTCAGCATGGAGCTGTGGGGCCCGCTGACCAGCGGTGGCACCTGCGTCATCCCACCCGGGGACTACCTGCTGCCCGACACCCTCGCGGACCTGGTCGCCGGGAACGGTGTGGACACCGTCTGGCTGACGTCCACCGTGTTCAACCTGTTCGTGGACGAGGACGACCCGCGCCGCCCCTGCTTCGCGGGCGTCCGCCAGGTCCTCACGGGCGGCGAGCGCCTCTCGCCCGAGCACGTCGCACGGTTCCTGACCAGATATCCGGAGACCGTCCTGACCAACGGTTACGGCCCGGTGGAGAGCTGTGTGTTCGCCACCACCCACCGGGTCACCGCGGCGGACTGCGTCCGCGCCGGCGGGGTCCCTATCGGGACCCCTGTCCACGGCACCGCCGTCCATCTCCTCGATGGCGACCGCCCGGCCGCCCCGGGCGACCGGGCCGAGATCTGCCTGTCGGGGGACGGCCTGGCCGACGGCTACCTGAACGCCCCCGAGGACACCGCCGCGGCCTTCCCGACCGTCGTGCTCGGCGGCGCCCCGGTCCGGGTGTACCGCACCGGCGACCTGGGGCACCTGGACGCCGACGGCGTGCTGCACTTCCACGGCCGGGCCGACCGCCAGGTGAAGATCTCCGGGCACCGCATCGAGCCGGCCGAGGTCGAGGCCGCGGCCCGGGGCATCCCCGGCGTACGCGAAGCCGTGGTCGTACCGATCGCCGCAAAGAGCGGCGGGTTCGAGCGGCTCGCGATGTTCTACACCGCCGAGGAGGGCGACGATCCCGGCGCCCGCGCCGTCCGTCGTGCGCTGGCCGCCCTGCTGCCCGCCCACCTGGTGCCGCGCACCGTCGAGCACCGGGCCGCCCTGCCCACGACGGCCAACGGAAAGCTCGACCACCGCGCCCTGAGCGCTTCGCCCTGACCCGGAGCCGGTATCCGATCGGCCGTCAGAAGACCACGCGCGGGCGCTTCGCCGACCGCCCGCCCGCATTTCGTACCCACCCCGGAGAGCTCGGTCCCATGAACCCCACGTATCCCATGTCCTTCGAGCAGGAGTCGGTCTGGCTCAACGATCAGTTCCAGGAAGGCGCCTCGCGCTATCTGGAGTCCTGGACGTACCGTCTTCGCGGTGCCCGGATCGTGCCCGACGCCGTCCGGGCGGCGCTGGACGGCATCGTGGTCCGCCACGAGGCGCTGCGCACGCGGCTCCACCTCGTGGACGGAGTGCCCCGGCAGACCGTCCTCCGCCCGTCCCCCGTCGACCTCACCGTGTGCTCGGTCACCCCGGCGGAGCTGTCCGGGGCACTGGCCGAGGCGGCCGGCCGGCCCGTCGCCCTGGACCGTCCGCCACTGCTCCGGGCGACGCTGCTGCGGGTGGCCGATGACGACGCCGTACTCGTCGTGGCCATCCACCACGCGGTGATCGACGGCTGGTGCTGGGGGCTGCTGGACACCGAGTTCAGCGCGCTCTACCGCGCCGCACTGACCGGCACGGAAGGCGGCCTGCCCGAGATTCCGCTGCAGTTCGGCCCCTATGCCGAACAACAGCGGGCACCGTCCGAGGCCTGCATGGAGTATTGGCGGAAGACCCTGGCCGGCGCCCCGGAGGAGTCGTCGTTCCCCACCGACCGCCCACGGCCCGCGGTGCTGAGCACCCGCGGCGACCGGGTGGAGTTCGTCCTCGACGCGGAGACCGGTACGGGGGTGCGCCGACTGGCCCGTGCGGCCAGGGCGACTCCGTTCGCCGTGCTGGCGGCCGCCGTCGCCGCCCTCGTGGCGCATGCGTCGGGGCAGGACGACGTCGTCATCGGAACCCCGGTCTCCCGCCGCGACGACGAGGACCTGACGCCGATGATCGCCTGCCTGTCCGACGTCATGCCGCTGCGGCAGCGCGTCTCGCCGCAGGACTCCTTCGCCGACCTGGTGGCTCGGGCCAAGGCGGAGGTCTGGGGTGCCGTGGCGCACCGCGACGCCCCCTACTCCCATCTGATCCGCGATCTGAACGTGGAGCGCTCACCCGGCCGTTTTCCCCTGTTCCAGGTGGTCTTCGGCCTGGATGACGCCCCTGCCCCGGCCCTGGATCTGCCGGGGGTCGCAGCCGAGCGGGTGTATGTGCACGCGGGCACGGCCAAGTACGACGTCTTCCTGCACCTGATCCCCGAGGCGGGGGGCTTCCGCGGCTACGCGGAGTTCTCCACCGACCTGTTCGACCGCTCCACGGTCGAGCGTCTCGCCCAGCGGCTCGCGGTACTGCTGCTGGCCGCCGCGGCGGAGCCCCACCGTCCCCTGGCCGAGCTCGATCTCCTGCCCCCGTCCGAGCACGCGCTCCTCGACGCATGGGCGCACGGCGCCGCGCCCGCGTCCGGCGCGCCCCTGGCGCACGAGGCCGTCGCCGCCCAGGCCCTGCGTACCCCTGACGCCCTCGCCGTGGTGCACGGCGAACGGTCGTTGACCTACGCACAGCTGGACGCGGCGGCGACGGCCGTGGCCGCCCGGCTCGTGGACGGCGGAGCCGCCGGGCAGCGCGTCGGCGTATGTCTGCGCCGCTCCCCGGAGCTTGCCGTCGCCGTCCTGGGCGTCCTCAAGGCCGGGAGCTGCTGCCTGCCCCTCGACCCCGGCTACCCGGCCGACCGCATCGCTCACATGGCCGCCGACAGCGGCATCCGGACGGTACTGGCCCAGCGTGACCTCTCCGGTCTCGTCCCCGGCGTCCGGACCCTGACCCCGGCCGTCGACGACCTCGTCCCCACGGCCTCGCGCGCACAGCCGGCCGCGGTGTCCCCCGACGATCCGGCGTACCTGATCTACACCTCGGGCTCGACCGGACGCCCCAAGGGCGTTGCCCTGCCGCACCGCGCGCTGGCCAACCTGATCGCCTGGCAGGGCGCCCGGTCCGAGGCCGGGCCGGGGACGCGCACCCTGCAGTTCGCCCCGATCGGCTTCGACGTCGCGTTCCAGGAGCTCTTCGGCACCTGGGCGACCGGCGGCACACTGGTCCTGGTCGACGAGGAGGTGCGCCGTGACCCCGCCGGCCTGCTCGATCTGCTCGGCGCCGAGCACGTGGAGCGGCTGTTCCTGCCGTTCATCGCCCTCCAGCAGCTCGCCGAGTACGCCTGCGCCACGGACCGGCGGCTGCCCGGACTGCGCGAGGTGGTCACCGCCGGGGAACAACTGCATGTCACCCCCGCCCTGCGGGAGTTCTTCCGGGACCGCGCCCCCCGCGCCGTGCTGGAGAACCAGTACGGACCGTCCGAGACCCATGTCGTCACCGCGGAACGGCTGGTGGGCGACCCGGAGCACTGGCCCGGCCTGCCGTCCGTCGGACGCCCGGTCGCCGGGACCGGCATCCGGCTGCTGGATGCGTTCCTGCGGCCCGTCCCGGTCGGCTCCGCGGGCGAGCTGTGCGTGTCCGGCGAGGCCCTGGCCGACGGCTACGTCGGGCGTCCGGAACTGACCGCGCAGAGGTTCCCCACCGTGGCGGGAACCCGCCTGTACCGCACCGGCGACCTCGCCCGGTACCTGCCGGACGGCCGGATCCAGTGTCTGGGGCGACGCGACGACCAGGTCAAGATCCGCGGGCATCGGGTGGAGACCGGCGAGGTGGAGTCCGTGCTGCGGGCGCTCCCCCGGGTCGCCGACGCGGCCGTGGTCGCACAGGAGCAGCCCGTCGGCGGACGCCGTCTGCTGGGCTACTACCTGGGGACGGCGGAGCCCGGGACGCTGCGTCGGGCACTCGCCCGACAGCTCCCCGAATACATGGTGCCCGCCGTGCTCGTGGCGCTCGACGCCTTCCCGCGCACCCCGAGCGGCAAGCTCGACCGGGCCGCGCTCCCCCGTCCCGAACAGCTGGACGCGCCCACGGACAGCTACGTCGCCCCTGCCACCCCTACCGAGGAACGTGTCGCCGCGGTCTGGGCCGAGGTGCTCGGCCTCGCCCGGATCGGCGCCCGCGACGACTTCTTCGCCCTGGGCGGCCACTCCCTGCTGGCCACCCGGCTCGTACTGAGGCTGAGGCAGGAGCTCGGTACCGAACTGCCGCTCAGCGCGATCCCCGCGAACCCGACGGTGTTCCGGCTCGCGGCCCTCATCGACGGCGCCACACAGGCCGAAGGGCTTGACCTGAACGCCGAGATCGCGCTGCCCCCGGACATCGTCCCGGCCCGCGAGGTGGTCACCGTCGCATCGGACCCCGCGCATGTGCTGCTCACCGGGGCCACCGGGTTCCTGGGCGCCTTCACCGTCCACTCGCTGCTGGAGCGGACGAACGCCACGGTGCACTGCCTGGTACGCGGCGCGGACCGGGAGGAGGCCGTCGAGCGGCTGCGCTCCGTCCTGGAGGGGTACGGGCTGTGGGACGCCCGCTGCGAGCGGCGGGTGTCGGTGGTCCACGGCGACCTCGCCCAGCCGCTGCTGGGGCTGTCCGGGAAGGACTTCGACGCACTGGCGCGAACCGTCGACGCGGTCTACCACGTGGGGGCGGCGGTCAACCTGGTCTCGCCGTACGGGCGGCTCAAGGCCGCCACGGTGAACGGGACCGCGACGATCCTGCGGTTGGCCGCACGGCACCGCACCGTGCCGGTGCACCACGTCTCCACGGTGGGCGTCTACACGGGCACGGCGGCCCACCTCATCGGCCCCGAGCACCCGACCGGTCCCCCCGAAGCGCTGGAACACGGGTACACCCGCAGCAAGTGGGTGGCCGAAGGGCTGGTGGAGGTGGCGCGGGCACGGGGTCTGCCGGTCTCCCTCTATCGGCCGACCCGTATCGCGGGGCACAGCCGGACGGGGGCCTGTCAGCGCGGCGACTACTTGTGGCTGATGCTCAAGGGCTGTGTCCAGGCACAGGCCGCCCCGGTGGGAGTGGGCACCTCCTTCGACCTCGTTCCGGTGGACCACGTCGCCGACGCGCTGGTGGAGATATCCCGTCGCGACGCCGCGTCGGGCCGGACGTTCCATGTGGCGTCCGGCCGTCTCCTGCGGCTGGAGACCGCGTTGGAGTGGCTGCGAGCCCGGGGGTACGAGCTGCCCGGGGTCGAGCCGCGTGCCTGGCTGGAGCGGATAGGCGAGGACCCGGGGAACGCCGCCTTCCCCTTGCTGGGCACACTGGTGGCCGAGTTCACCGGGGGCGGTTCCGAAGGGGGCCTGGTCTTCGATCCCGGTGCCACGGACGACGCGCTGGCCGGGACGGGGGTGGTCCGCCCCGAGGTCGACGAGAAGCTGTTCGACGCCTGCGCCGACTACTTCGTCCGGGAGGGCTGGCTGCCCGGACCCTGAGCAGCTCGTGCGCGGTCACCGGCGGGTGTGGGCGGCGCAGGACGTCCCCGGGAGGCGCAGGACGTCCCCGGGCGCTCGGCGCGCCGGATTCGGGCCGAAGCGGTCAGGCCGGCCTCGTCCCGACGGGCCCGCCCACGACGGTGAGCAGGTCCACGACGAAGATCAGCGTCGAGCCCGGCGGGATCAGCGGAGAGGGCGACTGCTTGCCGTAGCCGAGACGTGGGGGAACGATGATCTCGCGCCGGCCGCCGGCCTTCATCCCCCTCACCCCCCGGTCCCAGCCCTTGATGACCCTGCCGCCGCCCACGGCGAACTTGAACGGCCGGCCCTGCTCCCAGGAGGAGTCGAACTCCTTTCCGGAAGCGAAGGTGACCCCTACGTAGTGGACCTGGACGACCCTGCCCGGCTTCGCCTCGGGTCCGTCCCCGGCCACGAGGTCCCGGATCATCAGTTCGGTGGGCGCGTCGCCCTCCGGAATCTCGATCACCGGCTTCGTCGGTTCACTCATCACGGTCCCCTCGCTCGCCTCCGGAACCCCTCGCACGGGTCGACCCGGACACACGGACCTTCCATGTGCGGCAGAAGATCACGTTACGTCGAGCACGGCCCGGGCGTGCTCGTCGGGGAAGAGGCCGTCCCGGGCGACGTGGTCGCGCAGCTCCTGTTCGGTGAGCGGGTGGACGTTCCAGTACCGGCCCCAGTTGTCCCGGTAGTCCAGGGCCGGGTCGTGACCGGGAAGGCCGTCGAGCGCCAACTGGGCGCCGCGCATCACCTCGTGGAACGAGTGGTGGCCCGCCGACAGCGAGGTGGCGATCATGCCGGCCCGGATCAGGCCGAGGTCCAGGTCGATCCCCCACCGGTCCCTCATCCGGGCGGCGTGCACCAGGAAGCGGTACGTCGAACCCGCCGTGCCCGTCAGGACCAGGCCCCCCGTGTCCTCGGACGCACCCTGGAGGCCGGACGCCATCGCGAGGTCGTACACGGAGGAGGCGGGCATCCAGGTGAGCCCGAGCTCGTTCACCGCGTAGGGGCGCTCGGCCCGGCTCAGCGGCGGGCGTACGTCCTCGGGGTCGGTCCGGACCGTGTGCCGGTGGGTGGCACGGGCGAGCGCCGCCTGCTTCTCCGGTACGGAGAGGGTGTCGTCCAGATTCAACTCCGCCGCCAGCCGCTCCAGTTCGGCGCGGCCCTCCGCCTGGCGGCGGCTGGGCCGCTCCTCCTCGATCGCCGGGTTCGGGTCCTCCCTGCCCCCGAGCATCTCCGGCACCAGGTCGCTGGAGATGCCCTGGAAGAGGAAGGTCGTCAGCTCCCTCAGGTTGCCGGTCCGCAGCATCTGCTGGAGGACGGGCCTGCTGGTTCCGACCGTTCCGGGCATGCTCGGGTTCTCGCTGCCGAAGGTGTCGAGGGCGTGCGGATACTGCTGCCGCGCCCGGTCCCACGCGGCGCGCGCCATCTTCCGGAACTCCTCCGTCACCGCCTTGTTCTCGGCGAGGTGTTCGGCCAGTCGGCGCTCGAAGGCGACGGACTCCTCGGCGTACCGGATGCGCGCCCGTACCCATGCGGGCACCGGCGCACCCCGGTCGGGGCTGGGAGTCGCGGACCGGCGGCCGGGGCGGGAGGGGGCCCGGTCGGAGGGGGTGGTGGCGGACGCGGTGGTGCCGGGCCGCGTGGGCGGGGTCCCGGTGGCAGGGGTCCCGGTGGTCGGGTCCGTACCGGTGGGCCGCGAGACCCCGGGGGCGGGCTCCGCGGTCGGACGGGGCAGCGCGGGCGGTTCGGTGCGGGGCGGCTCTCCGGCGGGCGCGGGGCGGGTGGGTGCGGGGCGCGAGGCGTGCCGCTGGTCGTCGATGTCGACGGTCACCAGCCGTCCCCGGTCCGGGTCGGTGGCGCGACGGACCCGCTGGGCGTCCAGGGTGAGCGTGAAGTCGGCGAGCCGGACGTGCGGGCCCGGGACGCCTTCCTGGAAGGTCCTCAGCAGCCTGCCCAGCCGGTCCCCGAGCGCCTTGCCGACCGCTTCGGCCCGCTTCTGGGCGCTGGTCCGGGAGCGGTTGCCGTGTCCGGTGACGGTGACCGCGGGCAGGGGCAGGCCGTTGGCGTGGTTCCACAGGCCGGTACGGGCCAGGGACAGGGCCAGGGCGTCCAGGTTCTCGTCGGCGTCCGGCGACGGTGTGTGCTGCTGCTCGGCGAACCGTACGGTCCGCTGGTCCGGGCGGAGCGCGTGGCCGTGCAGGGCCACCGTGGTGAGCGGATTGGAGACGGCGGACGAACTCCCGGACAGCAGAGCCGCGTTGACCGCGTGGGCCGACTCACCGGGGCGCTTGCTGTAGGCCCGGAAGAACCACTGGTCCTTGTCTTCCCCCACCGGTGCGGCGGACCGCACGGCGTCCCGGGCGCGGGCGCGGGCCTGGTCCACCTCGCGCTGGGCCAGGGCGTGTTCGGGACGGTCCTCGGTGAAGTACCACCGCACGTGCTCGGCCTCGTGGACGGCGGCCAGGGCCCGGGCCGTGCGCGCGAACGATTCCAGGCGGGCGACCTCCGCCGGGGCCGCCCCGTCACGCCGGGCGGTCGCGGCGCGTCCTTCCGACTCCCTTTCCAGTTGATTCAGTTGGGCCTCGTCGTAACGGTCGAGGTTCTCGTCGACGACCGCGTCGAGCTGGTCGGCCGGGATCGGTGTGCGGGAGTGGGTCTCGTTCTCCAGAGTGATCTGGTGGGTGCCGTCCTCGCTGGCCAGCACCACCTGCGCGAAGTGGTACGGGGCGTGCGGACCGACCGGGTCGCCGGGCTTGGCGTGGTTGTGGGTGAACAGCTGCGCGCCGCCGTCGTTGGTGGTGCTGACCGACTGGATCAGATAGCCCTCGCCGACCTCCGCCCAAGCGAACTGGTTGACCCCGGCACGGGCGGCGGCCTGTGTCAACGGTCCGCGCCGCGCGTTGTCCTGGGTGTGGCTGAGTGCTTGGCCGTACGCCTCGCCCGGGGTGGGCGCGCCCACCACTCCGCCGGTGAAGCGCGGGTCCCGGCCCGCCTGTCGGACGGCCCAGTCAGGAGTGACCCCGGTGGCCGGGCGGGTGCCGTGGGCCACCTCCGTCAGCGCTTGGGCCAGGTGGTGGGTGCCGGTGACCTCCCGGCCGTGCAGTCCGTTGACCGGGGCCGTGGCGACCGTACCGTCGGGGGCGCGGAAGGCGAGGTGGGAGAGCGGCGCGGCATCCGTCCCGGCGACCATCCGGGCGAAGTCCCGGGTGAAAGCGTGCTCGGAGGCTCCGGAGCCGGTGAGGAACCGGGGCTCCACCCGGAACAGCGGTTCGCCGGGCGTGCCGTCCTCCTGGTCGAGCACCACGCGCACCGACGGATCGGCCTCCAGCCGCACTCCGGCTCCGGCGGCGGCCAGGCGGGCCGAGGAGCGCTCGATCGCCGTACGCGTGGCGTACACCTGCCGGCCCCGGCCGGTGGTGTCGTCCCCGGCCGAGAGCAGCGCGACCGTCCGGTCCTCGGAGATGTGCAGCGGCGGCCGGTCGGCGGCGGGGACGGCCCCCGGAGTCTGGTGAGGCAGGACCAGCGCGGGTCCCTCGGCCCCTTCCGCCGTGCGGACTTCGCCGACCGTCCGGGGCCCGGGCTCGGTGAACAGCACTCCGGTGCCGCTGTCGTCGAGGACCTCGTAGGCGCGGGTGACCAGGGGGCGAGGGCGCAGCGCGTCGACCCGGCGTTCGAACTGGGCGAGGTCGGCCAGCCGGTCGAACTCGGCGTCGCCGTCGCTGGTGGAGCCGCTGTCGCTCCCGTCGTCGCTGTCGGAGCCGTCGTCGGTGTCGCTGTCACCGCTGCCGAGGTCACGGGCGCCGGGCAGTCCGGGCTCCTGCGGTGGCGGGGGCGTGGTCCAGTCCGGTCCGGCTTCCCCGGCCCGCCGGTGCACCACGAGGTGGGCGGCCCCGGTGGTGGGATGGGTGGCGACCTCCGCCGGTCCCAGCGGGTACCAGACCGGGCGCGCCGTCGTGCCTGCGACCAGGTTGGCGACCTGTGCGGCGAACACCGGAGGCAGGGCGAGGACGATGTCCGCGCCGCCCGGCCGCCGGGAGTCGTACGAGATGATCCGGGCCATCTCCTCGGCGTCCCGGACCACGAAGGTGCGCCACGGCGTGACGATCTCGACGCCGCCGCCCTCGGCCGCCCCGGCCACGAACAGGTACGGCTTCCGCCACTCCGGGCTCTGCACGGCCGCGCGGCCGGAACGCTCGGCGAGGTAGGAGTCCGGAGCCGGAAGGCCCCGGTTCGCCCCGGTGAAGTCACGTCCCGCCGGGGTCCGGTCCGCGTCACGCAGTTGGGTCTCCTCGGCGAGGGCGTCCCGCCGGGTCTCGATCTGCCGGTCGACGAAGTACCCGGCGAGGTCGTCGGCGGTCGCCAGATCGTCCGACGACGCCTCCAGCGCCAGCGCTCCCAGGTCCAGGACGTCCTGGTTGCTCACCCGGGCCCGGAGCGGCAGGTGCAGGACGTGCCGGACGAGGTCGGCCAGCCCGTCGCGGGTCGGACGGCCGCCCGCCGCCTCCTCGACCAGCTCGTAGAGGGCTTGGGAGGTCTCCTGGAGGCGGGCGCGCGGAGCCCTGTTCCACTGCGGTCCGAACACCGCCGTCAGCCACTCGGGGTCGGCCCAGATCGGGATGTCCTCCTCGCCCTCGGAGTCGGAGTCGGAGTCGGTTTCGTTGTCGGACCCGGTGCCGGTGCGGATGCCGGTGTTCTCGTGCGGCTGCCGCAGGGGCTGGGGCTCCGCGCCGGACAGCGTGCTGAGTTCGTATGCCTCTTCCTCCCCGGACAGCCCCGGAAGATCGCCGTCCGTGGGCGCCTTCGGTGATTCCGGGGCCTTCGGCTTCGGGACCAGGGGCTCCGGGGTCTCCGGCTTCGGTGTGGGCGTTTTCGGCTTCGGTGCCGGGGCCGGGGCCGGGGTCCGGAGGAGCAGCGGTACGAAGTCCCCGCCCCGGCGGCGGAGTCGAAGGTGGGGCGCGTCGGCGGAGGGGCCGGCGTAGGTGTGGGCGGTGCCGTTCTCCTCGATCAGGGTGACCGTGGCGCCGGTCGCCTTCGCCGCCCACTCGGCCACCGCACGGTCGGCGTCCGGGCCCCACGGGGCGTTGGCGAGGTGGCGGCGCAGCCGGCCGTCGAGGGCGTCCTGGCTGAGGGCGGGAGCGCCCTTTCGGCCCCCGGGCGGCGGGGGCGAGAACAGCGTGTCGCGATCCGACCGCTCACCGGGGAGCCCGTTCAGGCGCATCAACTGGGCGGGCGACGCTCCGGCGCGGGTGCGGAGCCGGGCCGCCGCACGCGGGTCGCGGCCGGGCTGCCGGGCGGCGTGGCGCAGGGCCGTGGAGAGCGCGGCGAAGAAGCCGTTGCCCCGGCCCGCCGGAGCGCCCTGGGTGTAGGTGGCGCCGTCGGGTGCGGTGAGGAGTCCGTCGCGGTCCAGGCGGTAGCGCGGGCCGTCGGCGTCGGCGGGCGGCAGCCAGGGCGGGGTGGCGTGGCTGCGGTGGGCGGGCGGCTTCGGGGTGGTCTCCGTGCTCCGTGAGGGTGCGCTGGTGGTCGGCGGGGCGGGCAGCGCGGTGGCGAGGGGCGGCGTCGTGCCGGGTGTCAGCGCGGCGGAGAAGAAGCCGTCCGCGGCGAACAGCACCGGGCCCGAGGCCGCGTCGGCCGTCGCCGGGTCGGCGCCGTGCGGGAGGAACATCTGCCGGCGCCCCTCCCCCGTCACCACCGTCACCGGGGTGCCCAGGACCCGTGCCGCGAGTGCGGGCAGCACGTCCGCGCCACCGTGGTCGCCCGCCCGGCGCTCGGGCGGGGCCGGGTCTCCGCCGTCCGGGGTCTTTGTCGTGGGCTCGGCCGTGAACGGGCGGTACAGGGCCGCCGTGGCGAGCGCCACCCGTTGTGCCGGGCTCGGCCAGACGGTCTGCGGAAGCCGGCCGAGCGCGTCGAACTCCGCTTGCTGTGCCTCCGTCAGATCGATCTCCGCGTAGTCCAGTTCGGCCTGGGTGAAGGTGTCCGCCGCGTCCAGTGCGAGCCCGTCGAGCAGGTCCTCGTTGCCGTTGTCGGCCAGCGCCCAGGCGAGCCGGTCGCGCACGGCGTCGACGGCCTCGGCGGTGACCGCCGGGTCCCCGGGGTCGGCCGTGAACCGGTCGGCGAGGTCCGCGTCGAGCAGGAAGGGCAGCTTGCCCCGGTCCTGGGCCGTCGTGAGCAGTGCGTGGAAGAACGAGGCCCCGTCGTGGGGCACTTCGTGCACCTCGTGCACCGTGTGCCCGTCCGGCGAGGTGAGGGTGCGCGGGGCGGAGTCGGTGGCGTCGGTGACCGTGTACGGCTCCGGCGCCTCGGAGCGCCAGTCGGGCTCGGTGTACTCCTGCGGTACGTCCTTCACCGGCACCGAGCCGGAACCCTGGTGGTGGGCGGTGAGGCGGGCGGCGGCGAGGTGGAGGCGGTGGTGGTCCTTCGCGGCGGCGTCCAGGCGCTGCTGCCAGCGGCGTACCTCGTCGCGGGCTGTCTGCCAGGCGGTGACGGCCGGGGAGCCGGCGATGGCCCGGGGCAGGACCGTGGCCCGGTCGTCGTCCCCGAGTGCGGCCTGCTCCTCGGGGCTCAGGCCGAGCCAGGTCTCCCGGGTCCTGGCGCGGGCGTCGTAGTAGTTCTTCTCGGCGGTGGCGAGGTCGGCCGCCGACTTCGCCTGGTCGTCCCAGGCCGTGCGGGCCTCGTCGGGGAAGGTGGTGTCGTCCAGGAGGCCGTAGTCGCGGGCGATGTCCTCGCGGAGCCAGACCAGGGCGGTGGTCTCGGCCTCCACGGCGCGCGGGCCGCGCTTGGGCTTGCCGAGGGCCTGCATCGGGCGGCTGTCGGTGACCCGGTGGTCGACCTCGGCCACCGAGAGCCAGCTGACGGGAACCGCGAAGAGCATGCTGCGGTCGGTGACGACCTTGACGTGCGTGCCGAGGGTGGTGTCGGTGGCGCTCCTGAGGGCGGTTGCGTCGTTGGCGCCGCCGATCGGGACCGTGGCGCCGGGGTTGGTCACGCCCGCGTTGCTGTTGCCCGCCAGCGGTGACGTGCTGACCGCGCCCTCGACGTTGTCGGTGATGCCGGCGTCCAGCGCGTCGCCGGTCTTGCGCCGCTGCATGGCCTCCATGCGCGGCTTGTTCTCCACGGCCAGCAGCCGGGCGCCGGCCCGGTGCATCTTGGCGTAGAGACGGGAGTCCGCGGTGTGGGACTGGCCGAGGAGGCGGGCGGAGGACTGGGTGGGCAGCGGCGAGCCGTCGGCCCCGAGCGCCTCGCGGAAGCCCGCGGTCAGGCCGACCTGGGAGGTGGCCTCCTGCTGGGCCTGGGCCGGGGCGGTGCCCAGGCCCGTGAGTGGGGTGTGGCGGGCCATCCGTACGCGTTCGGTGAGCGTGGCGCCCGTGTGCCGCTCGCCGAGATCCAGGTCGCCGGGGAAGCCGTCGGCGCGGGCGGTGGCGAGGGTGAGGGCGTCCTGCACGTTGGCCGAGCCGAGGATGTCCACGGCGAGGATGCCGGAGCCGATCACATCGTCGAAGGGGAGGATGTCCGGGTCCCGCTCGCCGGTCTCCCGGTCCGTGGTCCGCCACCGGGCGATGGACTCCGGCCGTGCCTGATCAGCCGTCAGCACATTGACCGCACGCGGTGGTTCGGGCACGTCCTGTTCGGTGAGCGCGCCGTCGGCGCCGTCGCCGTCCGGAGTGAGCAGGCTCGCCGGGAGGATCTCGTTGAGGCTGCCGACGGGGGCGGTGGCGGTGGGGCCGAGCGGCTTCCCGGACGCGTCCACCAGCGTGGCCGTCAGGGTGTACGTGGTCACGATCTCGGCGTGCGCCTGGGTGGTGGCGATGTTGGGCATCGCCGTACTGCCGACCGCCTCGGTCACGTTGCTCGACCGCTGCTTGGCCGCGGTGCCCTGGAGGGCCGGATTGGCGACCAGCACCCCGCTGCCCGCAGCGCGTTCGCTCGCGCTGAGCGTCACGTCGGCGCCCCGGTCCTGGGATCGGCCGTCGACGTCGTCGCGGGCGGTGGTGCGGTAGTCCTCCAGCTCGTAGCCCGTACGCAGCCGTTCCACGGTGGTGGTGACCGGCGTCAGGGTGAGCCGCAGCTGCCCCGGGCTGCCGCCGACCGGCAGGTGGTGCGGGCTCGTCCAGGTGCGGTAGTGGACCGGCAGTGCCATCCCGTCGGTGGTCAGCTCGTGCACATGGGAGCGGAGGAAGTCCGGTGAGAGGCGCTGGAGCACCTGTTCCCGGTCGTGCGAGGGCACGCCCATCCTCTCCAGCTGCCCCATCAGCTGCTGTGCCACCCGGCTCGCGTCGAGTCGGCCGCTGGGGTGGGAGGGGAAGTGGCGGCGGAGGAAGGGGGGCAGCCGGTAGCCGCCGCCGAGGTTGGCCGGTGTGCGGGTGCCGAGGCCGTCGGGGGCGAGTCCGGCCTCGATGGCGTCCTGCATCGGCAGGTGGAACATCACCGCGTCGCGGATGCGCTGGAGCGCTGCGGCGGCCCGGCGCGGGGAGAGGCCGCGCCCCAGCCGGTCGGAGATCCGGCCGGCCGCGGCGCTGATCCGGCCCCCGGAGCGGGTGCCGACCGCCCCCATCGCGGCTGTCCAGCGGTCCCGTACGGCCACGGTCTCGGCGGCGTCGGCGACCACGAGGTACATCCGCCCGGCGTAGCTGAGGGTGGTGTTGCGGCCCCGGGTGAGGGTCTGGGAGACGCTGCGACCCTTGCCCCAGGCGTACTGGAGAGCGGTCGAGTACGCCCCCACCACCGCCTGTTGGCCCGGTGCCTGCTGCACCGGCGTCACGGCGCCCTGGAGTCCGAGGGTGGTCCGGGAGCCGCTGCCGGAGGTGCCGGCGACGCGGTGCTCGTTGCCGATCGTGGCTTCGAGACTGCCCGGCTTCGGGTCGCTCTTGACGCGTACGTTGTCGAGTTCGCCCCGGACCGCCGCCTTGAGGTAGTGGGTCGAGAAGGGGCCCGCGCCGGTGAGCCCGGTGATGCGGGAGCCGAACGGGCCGAGGTACTGGCCGAGTTGCCCGGCGACGCCGAGGTTGGCCATGGCCCGGCGCAGGGCGGTGCGGATCGGGGTGCCGGGCGCGCTGACGTGCCAGGAGGTGCCGGTGGCGCGGTCGGCGGTGTCCTGGACGAGCCGCTGGCGCTGCTCGCCGCCCTCGGTGCTGAGGACCACGTGCGGGGCGCTGAGCAGCTTGTTCACGAGCTGCCGGTCGGACGCGCTTGTCCGGGGCAGGGGCGGTGTGCCGTCGAGGAGTTGGTCCGCGTCGGTGGAGGAGAGCGGACGCGGCGCGGGGGCGGGGGCGGGCGTCGGCGCGGGGCCGGTGGCCGGCGGGTCGGCGGGGGCGTGGCGGTCGGAGCCGTGGGCGGCCGGGACGGCCAGCTCGACCCGGCCGACGGTCTCGTTCCCCCGGGTGAACAGCGGGCGCTCCCCGACCTTGCTGACGAAGACACCCGCGCCCAGGAGCCCCACCGAGACCAGCCGGGTCCAGCCGCGCGGGCGGCGGTGGCCCTCGAAGGTGGCGCCCAACTCCACCTGGTAGCTGTAGAGATCGGCGCCGTTCTGGAAGGTCAGCTGGTCGTGGGCGACCGCGACGGTGTTCTTGGTGGCGCGGGTGCGTGTCTGCGCGTGACGGGCGCCGAGGGAGACGTTGCCCGCCTGGCGGGGCAGCCCGGTGCCGGGGTCCTTGTCGTGGTCGCGCGGCGAGATGCCCAGTTCGACGCCGGCGGAGAGGGTGGTGGACTCCTGCTGCCCCTGGCCGGAGATCTCGGTGCCGATGACGGCGTTGCGCAGCGAGCGTTCGCCGAGGGTGGTCTCGAACCGCCGGTCGCTGAGGCGGGCGCGCAGGATGAGCGTGTGGTGGCCCCGCCGGACCTTGCCGTCCTCGGTGAGGGTGACCGGCACTCCGGTGGTCGTCAGGTCGTCGAGGCTCTGCGCGAGGCTCGGCCGGTTCAGCGCCTCGCGCACCTGGCGCTCGTTGTGCAGGGCGGTCCGCATGCGCCCGTCCCCGTACCAGAGCTTGGCCAGGTGGGGGTGGCGCAGCATCAGGGGCGGGACGAAGAGCGACGGGTACGCGCGGTGCAGCGTGTCCAGGACCGTGTCGGTGAAGGCCTTCAGGGGGTCCTGGGTGGCGGGGGTCGGCGCGGGGGCCGGAGTCGTGGTCGCCGGGGCGGGGGCCGTCGTCGTGGTGGCCGGGGCGGGGGGCCGCTGGTCCGGTACGAATCCCTCGGCGCGGACCTGGCCGCCCAGGTGCACCGGGTCCTGACGGGTGAGGTACCACGGCACCGGCGGCTCGGCGTCCGGGTTCGGGCCGGTCGCTCCGGGCGTGCGGCTGTCCCAGCCCGCGAGGCGGCGCGCGTCCTGGGTGGAGTACCAGTCGAGGCTGACCACCCGGACCGGCAGGGCGGCGGAGGCCGGCTGACCGGCCTTGCGCACCATCAGGGTGCGCTCCACCCGGTACAGCGCCATCGGGTGGTTGCGAACGCGGCCGGTCACCTTGCGAGCGGCGTCAGTGCCGAGGTAGTGGCCGCGGCCCGCGCTGAGGTCGGTACGGACCAGGGGGCCGCCCTGGAGGCGTACGTCGGTCTCGGGGCCGATGAGGGTGTAGTTGGGCCCGGCGGTGACCTGGACGCCGAGACGGGTGTCGCGGACGTGGGCGCGCTGGTTCTGGTACGTGGTCTGGGTGAGGTCGCGGACCTCCGCCTTGACCGACTCCGTGACCAGGGTGGCCCGGTGCGGGATCGACCGCTCGACGATCAGGTGGCCGAGCGGGTGCTGCCCGCTGCCCCGGGTCAGCTCGGGTCCGCTGACGGGTCCGGCGAACCGTCCGAAGAGACCGAGCAGCCGCCCGGGCCGTACGTAGGAGACCAGCGTGCGGTGGGCCGAACTTCCGGGGCGCGCACCGGAGATGGCGAGCGCCACGTCCTCCGGCGGGTCCGTCAGGTGGAGGGCGGTCGTGTCGGTGATCCGAGGTTCGGCCCCGTCCGGGAAGGTGAGCGTCTCCGGGGCGCGCTTCGGCCCCTTGAAGGGCACGGTGAGGTCGTCCGGCAGCCGCCAGCTCAGCCCGTCCCGCATGGCGAAAGCCGCGGAGTGCACCTGGCTGCGCTGCCAGCGTGGCGTGGCGGCGGGCGGGGTGCCGGGCCCGGTGGGCGTCGGGGCGGGGGTCTTCGGGGCCTCGGTGACCCGCTCGACGCGCACCCGGTAGTGGACGTCGTCCAGATGCAGGTGGGACCCCTCCCAGGCCCGGTACTCGCTCTGGTGGTACGCCTGGGTGCCCTGGGTGTAGTCGGTCCTACGGGTCCAGCCCAGCGAGACACCGATTTTCAGCATCCAGTTGAGCGGCGGCCCCATGCCCACCGCGGCGGCGACCCGGCGGCCGACACCGACGCTGCGCCCGCCGCCCGTACCCGCCTGGCCCCGCCGCATGGTGTCCAGCCGGACGGTCGCGCCGCCGACCTCGGAGAAACGCTCCCAGCGGTGGTACGGGACGGCCTCGACGACCAGCTCGTGGCCGGTCCCGGACTTCTCCCGGCCGACGAAGCGGGCGCCGCGCGGGGCGGTGAACGCGCCGGGCTGGTCCTTCAGCAGGCGCAGCAGCTCCGCTGCGTCGAACTGGGCGCGGAGCTTCTCGGGCAGCTGGTCGAAGACCTCCTTCGCCACCTGCTCGGGCGAGCGCAGGGTGACGACGCCCAGGCCGTTGAGAAGCCCGGTCCTCGGCGTCCCTTCGGTCCGCGCGCCCGGGCCGGTGGAGCCGTCGTCCGGATCGGCGTCCGGGCTGATCAGCACGGCGGGCAGCCGGCTGCCGTCGTCGAAGGTGACGGTGCGCGGGGCGGGGCCCGGCGGCCGGGCGTCCTCGCCGGTCAGCAGTCGTGCGGGGCGTTGCCGCTCCAGCTGGGTCTCCAGCGGTACGGGGTCGCCCCGGTCCGGGGTCTCCTCGGCCGGGCTGTCCAGATCCGTGACCCCGCCCAGGCTCCGCAGCCACTCGCCGAAGACGTCGGGGCCGGCCGGGTCCGGGGTGGCCGGGGCGGGGACAGGAGGAGGAGTCGGGGTGGTGGCGGGGGCCGGCAGGGACGCCGCCGGGACCAGGGCGTCGAAGTGGTCGGTGCCGTTGTAGGCCAGGTGCAGGGTGCCGCCCCGGCCGCCCGGGTTGAGCGGGGTGACGGAGGTGCCCGCCGGGGCCGACCCGTCGGGCCGGACGAGCCGCAGCTCGACGTCGAGGGTGTGCGCCAGCGCGAGCGGGAGCGCGTCGGCGAAGGGCGAGGACCACAGGGCCGGGAGTTCGGCCGCCGCGAGGATCAGCCCATCGGTGCCGAGCCGCCGCGCGTCGGCGGGGGTGGGGGCCACGTCGGCGAGGGGGGAGTAGCCGCTGTCCTTCAGGATCTGCCGCCATCGGCGTGCGTCCCCGCCGGTGACGACCGCCTGCTCGATGCGGTCCCAGCGCTGCCCGATCCGCTCCCGCGCCTCCGGGTTCCGCACCCCGGCCAGGGCGGTCATCCGGAGGTCGTCCACGACGGCGAGCACCGGGTCGGGGGTGGCCTCGACATCAGGGGCGAGCAGTTCGGAGCCGGTGAGCCGGTCGCGGAGCAGGGTGCGGAGTCCGGTGACGTTCCGCGCGGCCCAGGGGGGCGGGACGGGCCGGGTGCGCGCGGTGTCGAGGAGCGACCGGAAGAGGCAGTCCCCGTCGGCCCGGGCGGGCAGTCTGCGGAAGGCCTGACCGTCCGCGCGGACGGTGTCCGCGAGGGCCGGTGTCCCGGTGTCCTTGCCGGACAGCTGCATGTCCTCCGCGATGCTCTCCGGGCGGGCGGGCGGCGGCGAGTCCGGGCGGGGCTCGGGGTGGACGAGGACGGCGTGGTCGTTGCCGGGGCTGAAGCGGAGCAGTGGTTCGCCGGTCGCGCCCTCGTGGGAGCTGACGATCTTGTCGAAGACCGATTTGTCGAAAGCGGTCGGAGGGTTCCAGAACATGTGCGCGCCGTGGACGACGGCCATGTCCTTGGCCCGCATCTCATCGATCAGCGCGTCATGGTCCAGGGGCGAGATCCGGGCACCGTCCGGGGACGACACATCGAACAGATCGTGGTCCCCGGTGATCGGACGCCGCTCACCCTCGCCGTCGAATCCGAACACGATTCCTTCGTGCACGGTGAACTTGCCGTCGGCCTCGTACCGGGCCATCTTCCCGGCCAGCTCATGGAACTCCGTCGACCGCTGGTTGAAGCGGGAGACCACCCGGTCCCACGCATCCACCGGAACCGACCCCTGATCCGGCAGAACCGGCTTGAAGTAGCCGACCAGACCGACATTCCCCGCATCGGCGCCCAGCAGAACATCGACCTCGTTGACGGTCTTCGCCTTGATGTCCTGCGGCTTCGGCATCGCCCCCGCATCCAGCCAATTCGGCGCCGACGGATTCGTCGGCCGCACATCCACCACCACATTCCGGTCCCGCGCCACATCACGGAACTTGTCGAAATTCTTCTCCGGAATGCCGTACACGTGCCGGGCCGTGTAGGAGTCGACCTGTCCTGGCTTGAGCTTCTGCGTCCAGGTGAGGACGGCGTGGTCGCTGTTGGGGCTGAAGCGGAGCAGCGGCTCTCCGGAGGGACCCTGATGGGAGGTGACGATCTTGTCGAAGACCGACTTGTCGAATGCCGTCGGAGGGTTCCAGAACATGTGCGCGCCGTGCACGACGGCCATGTCCTTGGCCCGCATCTCATCGATCAGCGCATCGTGCGCCGGATGCGATATCCGCGAACCGTCCGGGGACGACACATCGAACAGATCGTGGTCCCCGGTGATCGGACGCCGCTCACCCTCGCCGTCGAATCCGAACACGATTCCTTCGTGCACGGTGAACTTGCCGTCGGCCTCGTACCGGGCCATCTTCCCGGCCAGCTCATGGAACTCGGTGGACCGCTGGTTGAAGCGGGAGACCACCCGGTCCCACGCATCCACCGGAACCGACCCCTGATCCGGCAGAACCGGCTTGAAGTAGCCGACCAGACCGACATTCCCCGCATCGGCGCCCAGCAGAACATCGACCTCGTTGACGGTCTTCGCCTTGATGTCCTGCGGCTTCGGCATCGCCCCCGCATCCAGCCAGTTCGGCGCCGACGGATTCGTCGGCCGCACATCCACCACCACATTCCGGTCCCGCGCCACATCACGGAACTTGTCGAAATTCTTCTCCGGAATGCCGTACACGTGCCGGGCCGTGTACGCGTTGACGACGAGGGAGTTCACCGGGAGCGGGGCCGGGGGCGGGGTTCCGTCGGGCCCCGGCGCGTCCTGCCGGACGGGCGGGGCGGGCGGGGCCGCCGGCTCCGGGTGGTGCAGGCGGCGGGCCAGCTCGGCGGTGTCGTCGGGTCCGAGGCCCAGTTCGGACAGCGGCAGCGGGGTGTTGGACAGCGACCAGGTGATCTGCGCGGAGCGCGCGTAGGCGAGGCCGAGCACATCGGGCTGCGAGACGAGGGTGTCCGGGGGCAGTTCGGGCGGTGGAGGCGGCAGCAGGGTATCGAGCGTCGTCGCGGGGGTCGCGCCGGCCCGCAGTCCGGCGGCGGCTTCGAGGAACGCCCTGTACTGCCCCGGGGTGGGGCCGGTGGCCGGGTCGACGTTCGTGCCGTTGGTGGCGGTGTGCCAGTCGGTGACCATCCGGTCCAGCAGGTCCGGGGTCATCCGGCCGTCGCCGTACCGGGCGGCGGTGCCCGGATCGCGCCAGCGCAGGCCGTCCACGTAGGCGAGGGCGGCCAGCGACTCCCGGTTGTCCGCATGCTGTTCGGCGTCCGGGCCGAGGGCCTCGCGCAGGGTGCGGATCTGCTGGAGGGTTCGGGCACGGGCGAAGGCGTCGGCCGGGTCCGGGCCTGCGTGCAGTCCGGCGTCGCGCGCCAGGCCGTCCAGGTCGGCCCCGGCGGGCTCCGGGGTGAACAGCCGCCAACGGCCCGGCCCGTCCGGGCCTTCGCCGAGGACCGCGCGGATCTGGCCGTCCCGGTCCTTCGCGGTGCCCGCCTCGGTCGTCGGCGCGTACACCGGGCGCCCGGTCCGGTTCGCCACGTGCTGGGCGACCGGCAGTCCCGCGATCATCGGCTGCTGCCCGGTCTCGCAGGAGAACAGCACCAGCGGTCGGTCCTGGTCCCCGTCCTGGGCCCAGGACTTGAGCAGCTCGCCGAGCTGCACACCGCTGACCTTGATGGTGGGGTAGGCGGCGTTGTCCGTCCCGAGGGTGACGGTACGGGGCGTGCCGTGGCCCACGAAGTAGTCGGCGCCCCGCTCGGTGCCGGAGCCGGGGAGCGCGGTCGGCGGGCCGGTGAAGACCGTACGGGGAGCGGGCGGTGCCTCGGTGGAACCGGGGGGCGGGGGCTCGGCCGAGGTGGTGCGCACCCCGCGGAAGCTGTCCTGCCCCAGCAGCGCCTCACGGCCGGCGCTCCGTCCCGTACCGTCCTCGGCCGGGCTCTGCGAGATGGTCAACGTCTGTACGGCCACACCGGGTTGCGGGGCGAACCGCGCCTGTGGCACGAAGCGCCGGAGCTCGCTGAAGGGCACCGTCCTGCTGTCGAGCGTGGTGACGGACGGCTCGGGCGTGGGGGCCGGCGTGCTCGCGTCGTGGTCGGTGCTGCTCGTGGTGATCGGGGCGACCGGCTCGTCGCCCGTGTCGACGATGCTGTCCTGCCTCGACTCCAGGTGAACGTCGGCAGCGGTCTCGCCCTGCGGCGCGCGGGGACTCCCGGTGTCCAGAGCACCGTTGCGGATCAGGGACTCGACCATCTGCGGTACCGAGCGGCCGCCCTGGAACAGGCTGTACATGTTGTCGGGCACGACCGGGCGCAGGCCCTGCTCCAGCAGGAGTTTCGGCAGCAGGATCTGCACGTTGGACCGGAGGTTGCCGTCCTGGAACGGGTGGACCACATGCAGCGCCCGGATCGTGCGGACGATGGAGGCGAGCTTGACCGTGTCGTCGGCGTCGGGTTCGGAGACGCGGGCGTAGTGCTGCTGGAAGAGCGTGTCGACGAGGCCGGGGGCAGCGTTCTTGCCGTAATTGGTCGCCAGTGACGGGTTGTTGTGCAGGAACCGGGTCAGGATGGTGACCGGCCGGGGCTTGGGCAGTGGCGTGGACCAGTCGCGGCTGGTCGTGTCGTAGACCAGCAGTTGGTCGCCGATGCGCTCGTCGAAGATGTCGTCGGCGAGCGTCTCGCCCCGCAGCGGGAACTGTGTGGCACCGCCGCCGGACCAGCCGATCGTCCGGCCGAGGTGGCCGGTGGCCAGCCCGTGCATGGTCCGGTACGAGGTCGAGTCCATGGGCGTCGCGACGGTGCCGGGGTCGCCGAGGAACCGCGTGTACGCCGACACCATGCCTTGCTGGAATCCCGGCGAGCGGTCGTGGTCGTAGTAGGAGCCGGGGTCGTCCGGGAAGGCGTCGAGCGCGGCCTGGTGGTTCTTGGGGTCGATGTAGAAGGTCCACCACTGGTCCTCCGGCAGGAAGTCCCTCAGTGTCTGAGGGGGTTGGTCCTGTGCCGGGTCGGCGGGCCGCACGGTGATCTGCCCGGGCGGGGTCGGGGCCGCCGCAGGTGTGGCGGTGGGGTTTCCGTGGTCTCGGCCCGACTCCAGGTGCAGGTCGGTGGCCGTCTCGGTCCAGGGCCGGGCGTCGGAGGCCGGCTTGGAGGCGACGGGTACGTCGGTGCTCGTGGGGGTCGTCGATGTGGTGACGGGCAGCGGCTTGATGTCGGGCGCGGCGTCCGGAGGGGGCGTGGTGGTGTCCGGGCCGGTCGTGGTGGTGTCCGGGCCGGTCGTGGTGGTGTCCGGGCCGGTCCCGCTGGTGACGGGGGTCTGCTCGCCGGATACCACCTTGATCGCGGACGGGTCGGGGCCGCGCTGTTCGGTCTCGGTACCGACCGGGCTCTCCGGCATCCGCTCACCGGGTGCGGGCTCCACCGCGCCGGGCTCGCCGGCCGGTCCCCCCTCCGTGACGGGACGCGGCCCCGGCGGGGCGGACGTCGGCGGCGGCGTCGCTGCGGGCGGCGGGGTGGCCGTCGAGGGCGGCGGGGTGGTGGCCGTCGCGACGGGTGGGACGCCGAGGGCATCGGCGAGGGGCAGCAGCACGTTCGCGCCGGGGAACGCCGTGGTCCCCGGCGCGTTCGGGCCCTCGACGTACTCCGGTCCGCCGAGCGGGCGGACCTGCACCGGGGCGCCGGGCCCCTCCCGGGTCAGCTCGAACGCGCCGCGCTCCGGAAGCCCCGTCGCGTCGGTCCCGGTCGGCGGGCCGAGCACGACGGCCCGGTCCGCGCCCGCGCCGTCCAGCAGTGCGGCGGCCTCGGGAGACCCGTCGACCAGCGACGGCGGGGTCTCCGAGACGATCACCGTCAGCGGCGGCGTCTCCGTACGGGAGCCGGGACCGGTGTCGGTGCCGGCCTCCGTGTCGGTACGGTCCGCGGTGGGCGGGCCGGTGACCGCGTCGCCGGGCGTCCCCCGCGTCGCAGGGCTGTCGCCGATCGCGGGCGCGTCCCCCGTGGTGCCGTCGGTGTCGACCTCGGCCGGACCGGGCGTGCCGTTCGGACCGGGAGCGGTCTCCGTACCGGTCGGGCCGGGAGCGGTCTCCGTACCGGTCGCACCGGTCTCGCCGGCCGTGTCCGGACCCGTCGGCGCGCCGCTTCCCGGTGGGGGCGTCGGCGTCCCCTCCCCCGCAACCGGTGGTTCCACGGTCACCGGTGTGCCGAGGCTCTCCAGCGCCCGGCGTACCTCGTCGGCGTCGATCTCCGCGGCCGGCCCGTTGCCGGTGGGCACCACCCGTATCTCGGGGTGCTGCGACAGGTTGCCGTACAGGCCGTCGCGTACGCCGATCTCGGCCGGGCCGGGCGGCTGTTCGCCGCGGATGGCGGCGAGGTCGCGCAGCGCCTGCTCGCGCAGCTCGGGCGGTCCCTGGTGGACCTGCTGCCACAGCGCGTCCTCCGCGGCGGTCACCGGTAGCGGGCCCGGGGTGTACGAAGGCGGGTCCACCGGGACGTACGCGGGCGGGTCCTGCGGCGTGTAGGGCGGCGGGCCCTCCGCCAGGTCGGGCCGCGGCGAGGGGCTGCCGGTGTACTCGTCCAGGCCGGTGGTCTCCGGGGAGCCGGGCGGCCGAGGTGCTCCGGGTGTGGGGCCGTCGCCGTCCGAGGACTCCGTGCGCGGCCGGCCGCCGGTCCGGTCGGAGCCGTCGTCGCCGCCGGACCGGGCGGGGCCGTCCGTGTCCGGTCCGCCCGAGACGGTGGGCGGCTGATTGCGCAGGTTCTCGATGGCGGTGCGGAGTTCGTTGCCGGTGTTGACAGCGATGTCGGCGAGGCCCCCCTCCACCTTGCTGCTGACTCCCGCGCCGACGAACGTGGTCCAGTTGGAGGAGAAGTCGCCTTCGAACGCGCCCTTGATCAGGACCTCGCCGACGGACTCACCGCCACCGGCCGCCGCGAAGTCGAGGACGCCCTTGAGGCCGTAGTGCCCGGCGAGCGCTCCGGGCCGGTCGGCGTTGTTCTCCAGGAGGCGCTGGTTGCGCCACAGGTCGGGGTTGGAGCGCCAGACGGCGGGGTCGTAGCGGAAGGTGAAAGGCCGGTCGCGGAGGAAGGGCGGCGGGTCGGTGTTCAGGTCGGGCCGCGGGCGGTCCTGGGGGCCGCCGCCGGGGGTCGGGGCCGGCTCGGGGTCCGGCTTCGGGTTCGGCCCCGGTTCAGGGGTCGGCTCCGGGCCGGACCTGGGTCCCGGCGTCGGTTCGGGGGTCGGCCTGGGTTCGGGCTTCGGTTCCGGGGTCGGGCTGTCCGGGCCGGGCTTGGGAGTCGGGCCGTCCGGGTCCGGCTTCGGAGTCGGGCCGTCCGGGCCGGGCTTCGGGTGCGGGGTGTCGAGCTTCAGGTCGGGGCCGGGATCGGGCTTGTCCTTGAAGAGGGGCCCGTCCTTCAGGAAGTTGGTGTCGTAGCTCTTGACGATGTTCTTCGCCCAGTTCTCGAAGAGGCTGGTGAAGAACCCCGCCGCCGCACCGAAGGCGGCCGCCTTGCCGATGTCGCCCCAGTCGATCCC
This sequence comes from Streptomyces anulatus, assembly GCF_014650675.1. Lineage (GTDB taxonomy): Bacteria > Actinomycetota > Actinomycetes > Streptomycetales > Streptomycetaceae > Streptomyces > Streptomyces anulatus. Next base: position 255,163 of record NZ_BMVK01000007.1, read on the forward strand.
GTCCGGACGGCGGCCGTCGGGAGCGAAGTTCATCATCGCCAGCCGGACGGCGAAGGTGGTGAACGCCTCCGCCAGTGCCTCGCTCAGAGCGGGCATCAGGTGGAGTCGCTTGAGCAGGTGGCTGAAGAGGGTCAGAAGCACGAACCGGCTGCGCAGCTTCGCCACGAGGATCTGGCTGGCGGAGGCGCCACCGGTGAAGAAGGACAGCGCGAGATAGATCGCGATCTCGATGAGCAGCCGGACGATCTCGGCGATGACCTGCCACTTGGACTCCATGACGTCCATGCCGGTCTTCCGGCGGCCCCGGCCGATCTCGTCGAGCTGCTTGGTGAACTCCAGGAGGTAGTTCTTGCCCTGATCGTCGATGAGGGTGCCCATCGCCTGCTTGTACGAGCTCGACAGCTCGTCCGGCATCGCCTGCGCGATGTCGTGCACCGACTTCTCGATCAGCCCGGACAGCTGCTCGATCTTGCGGGCCATGCCGGTGAAGTTGTACTGGCTCTGGTCCGCGAGGTCCTCGTCGATGGTGGTGAGGAACTCCCCGGTCAGCGCGAAGATCATCGCGTTGATCTCCGGCGTGGGCATGATGCTCAAGCGGGGCCGCCCCCGATGGTGCGCGGGCAGACCGGAGCGGCCGCTCCCCCGGTTCTGCGGGAGCGGCCCTCGGCGCGGGGATCAGCGGCGGCCATGCCCGCCCGTGTCGTCGCCGAACACGCCGTTGGCCTCGGCCCGGCTGCTGTACTTGCTGATGCCTTCGAGGTTGGTGTCGCGGGTCGAGCGCACCAGGTAGATCTGGTCCTTCATCGCGGCGGTGCTGGCGCTGAGCGCGTCCCGGAAACCGGTCATGGTCTCCGTGACCTTCTGGGTCTCCTCGCGGTCCCGCTCGGTGGCCTTCTGGCTCATCTCGTCGGTGCCCGCCGCCGTTCCGACCCAGCCGGCCGTCCCGTACACGTCGTCCCGGAACTCCGTCAGGATCGACATGGCCAGGTCGGCGATCTGGTCCTGCTGCTCCGTCAGCGTAGCCACCCGGTGCGGGTCGAAGTAGTAGCGTCCGGCCATCTCAGTCCTCACCGTCCTCGTCGAGCGCGTCCCGCCAGGCGGGCTTGTCCCCGTCCGGCCGCGACCGCTCCTCGTCGTCCTCGCGGAGAACCTCGGGGCCGAAGATCCGCTCCCAGTCCACCTCGAAGCCCGGCAGCTCCGGAATCGCGCTGCTGGGCTCGGTGAACGGCATCATCGCCTTCATCACATGCCGGTTCATCGCGACCCGGGCCTCGCTCGCCGCCTCCATGACGCTGGCGGCCAAGGCCTGGGGCGACATGTCGCGGTACTTGTCCTCAAGGAACTCCAGGCTGGTCAGCTCCCCCTGCGGGCCCACGGTGCAGCGCACCGCCCGATCGGAGGAGACGCGGGCGAACGAGGCCTGCCGCAGCTCGCGTTCGGTCCGCGCGATGGCTTCCTGGGCCTGCTGGAGTTCGGCCATCGCCGTCTCCAGGCGCTTCTCCAGAGGTTCCGGCACGCCTTGGTCCCTTCTCCGTTCCGTGTCGACCGTCGTGCGGGCCGGCCGGGCCGGCCCGCACGATGATCAACTCTGATGATTCTGCTCGTGGCCGCCCGGCAGGGGAAGCCGGTCCGGCTCACGATCCCTATGGGATACGTCTCCTCCGCGCCGTGGCGCGCGGCGTCCTCGCGGTCACCGTCCGATCACCGCGGGGCTGCCGCCCTCCTCGGTCCCCCAGACGTCCTCGTCCTCCTCCAGATAGGCGGCGGAACTGGTGGTCCGGCGGCCGCTGTCCTGCTCCTCCTCGCCCCGCGTCTCACCGCCGCTGCTGGTGGTCGTGGGTCGGGGGGCGGGGGCCAGGAAGGTGTCTTCGCCCTCCTGACGGTTCCAGGCGCCGCGGCGGCGGCGCTTGCGGCGCTCGCTCTCCTCGGCCGCGTCGACCAGTACGGCACGCACGCGTTCGCCGTTGCCCTTCTCCCCGGCTCCGCCGGCGCCCATGCCCGCGCCGCCCATCGGCATACCGGGCGAGCCGGGCATGCCGGGTGAGCCCGGGGCGCCGGGTGTCTGGCCGGGGGCTCCGGGCGTCTGACCGGGGTTGAGCCCGTTGCCGGAACCGTCGCCGAGCGGGCCGCCGCCGAGGGCGGAAAGGCTGTTGTCGAGGCCGGCGGAGTTCCCTCCGCCGTTGGTGAGGCCGAGGTCGGACAGCGGCAGATCGCGGGAGACGGTGCTCGGCCCGCCGCCCCCGGAGCCGCCGCCCCCGGAGCCGTTGCCGTTGCCGTTCAGCCCGAGGTTGTCGAGGTCCAGCCGATCGCGGGTCTCCCGGTTCAGGTCGGAGTTGAGCCCGTCCAGGTCCACGGTGCGGGTGTTGCCATCCGGGTCGGTGATCGTCGTACGCCCGGTATCCGGGTCCACGATCTGGGTGGTGCCGTCCGGGAACGTCGTCTTGAGCATCCCGTTGTCCAGCACGGTCTTCGACCCGTCCGGGTTGGTCACCGTCGCGCCGTGCGTCAGGTCGACGGTCTTCGTCGAACCGTCGGGATTCGTGGTCGTCAGCTCCCCGGTGTCGGGGTCGAACGAACTGCGGCTGCCGTCCGGGAACACGTTGTCCAGATCGCCGTCGAGCCCCAGCGAGGTACGCCCGCCCGTCGGCGTCTCCAGTCCGTCGCCGTTCCCGCCGAGGCCGAGGTCACCCAGCCCGTCGAGCCCACCGTTCAGACCGCCCAGGTCACCCAGGTTGCCCAGATTGCTGGTCGACGTACTCCCGTCCGGGTTCGTCGTGACGGTCTCCCCGGTCCGCGGATCGACGACCTGCTGGGAACCGTCCGGGAAGGTCGTCGTCAGATTCCCGTTCCGGTCCAGCGACGTGACCGAGCCGTCCGGATTGGTGATCTTCGCACCATCACCCAGATCCACCGTACGCGTCGAACCGTCCGGATTCGTGGTCGTCAGCTCCCCGGTGTCGGGGTCGAACGAACTGCTGGCGCCGTTGGGGAAGTCGGTGGTGATCCCGCCGCCGTCCCGGAGCCTGGTGTTGCCACCGGTCGGCGTGTTCAGGCCGCCCGCGCCGCCGTTTCCGAGAAGGTTTCCCAGACTGCGGGTGAACTCCTCGTTCGGGTTGTTCCGGGCCCCGTCCTGCGGGTTGTTGCCGCCGAGGTTGCCGAGGCTCTGGGTGAGCGGGGGGATGACCGGCGGCGGGGACTGCCCGTTGCCGCCCAGTGGACCGAGGTCGGTGTTCAGCGTGCCGCCGTCGCCCGACGGCGAGTTGAGGTTCCCCAGGTTGCCGAGGTTGTTCAACGCGTTGTTGCCGGCGTTGCCCAGGTCGTTCAGGAAGTCGTTGTTGGCGTTCCCGAGGTTGTTGAGATCGTCGAGCGCCTGGTTGTTGATGTTCCCCAGGTCGTCCAGGACGGTCTTGTTGCTGTTCCCGAGGTCGTCCAGGATGTCCTTGTTGTTGTTATTGAGGTCGTCCAGGATTTCGTTGTTCTTGTTGTTCAGATCATCCAGGATGTCATTGTTCTTGTCGTTCAGATCGTCGAGTATGTCGTTATTGTTGTTGTTGAGGTCGTTGAGGAAGTCGTTGTTGTTGTCGTTGAGCTTGTCGAGCCACTCGTCGATGTCCGGCCCGCCGTTGCCGCCGGGATCGTTGAGCTTGTCCTCGGCGTAGTCCTCGCCCGCGGTGCTGGTGGTCTTGGGCTTCGGTACGTTCTCGGTGAAGTCCTTGGTGAGGTCGAGGAAGCGGTTGTTCAGCTTCGACGTCTCCGCGATGGCGGGCCGGACGAGCTCCTGGTCGACGCCCTGGTTCCAGAGCTCGACGGCCTTCTCGCCGACCTTCTTCCAGTTGGCGATGTCGCTCAGGTCGCCGTACTCCGGGTGCTCCTGGAGGAAGCCGGTCTTCGGTGAGTGCCTGACCGTGGTGTAGCCCGCGCCCTGGTACCCGGTGTGTGTGGTGGCCTCGATGTCGCTCTGGCTGATGTTGTGCTCGTTGACCCAGCGGGCGAGGTCGTCGAGCACGAAGCGCAGTACCCGAAGAGGGTCGTAGTAGTCGGTCTTCGCCCAGGTCAGCCAGGCGTCCAACAGGCTGGAGGCGGCGTCCTTGAGGCTCTGGCTCCCCGTGTTCAGAGCTCGGGAGTACACCGTGCCCCCGGTGCCGCTCGCGTCGTCGGCGTTCGAGCTCGCCCCGAAGGTCTCCACATAGCCCTCGTAGTTGTCGTGCACCTTCTTCAGAAGGTCGCGGAAGACGTCCGCCGCCTCCCCTTTCCAGCTCGCGTCCTCCCGGGAGAAGCGGTCCTCCCAGTCCTTGAGGATGACCGCCTTGTCCTTGAAGAACTGCGCGGCCCGGTCGAAGGACTCCCCGGTCGCCACGAAGGACTTGAGCTCCACCGCGTTGGCGTCGTCCACCGGAAGGTCGGCGAACTTGACTCCGTCGGTGCCGCCGTCCCGCAGGGCGATGAGCGCGGCTCGCGGCCCGTTCATGTAGCGGGCCAGCGGGATGGTGCTCATCTCCTGCTTGTTGTAGTCCTTGAACTCGTTGCCCTCGCGGACATCGGCGTCGTCCACGTCGTCCGCGTCCGTGCCCGCGAAGTGGATGTCGTTGTCCGACTTCACCCGGCCCTCGAAGACGATGCGGGCCTGCATGAGCGAGGACTTCTTGTTCTTGTTCAGGAAGAAGATGTCGTAGTCCTGACCCTCGTTCACGAGGAAGCCGGACTCCGAGACGACGGACTTGAGGTCCCGTTCACGGATGTCCATCCGGAACAGCGGGCCCCCGCTGGTCGAGGTGAGCTTCTCGAAGATCGTCTTGCGGTCCGGCACCGGGTAGCCGGTGATGTGCGTCACCAGCGTCGCCCAGGCGTCCGACGATTCGGAATCGAACCCCTCCAGCTTGTTCACGTTCGCTTCGGAGTTCGGGTCCTCGTTCTGGACCTCAGCCACGGGTACCCCCTTCGGTACTGGTCCGGGTCAGGATGTTTCCTCGTCGCCACCCGTGCCACCGACGGTGAGGGCGTCCACCTCGTCGAAGGTCTGGAGCAGCGTCTGCGCGTCGATCGCGTCGAGGTTCTTTTCCTTGGTCTTGTTCGCTTCCTCGATGGTCTCGGTGAGGGCTTCCTTGAGCTCCTTGAAGAGCGTCATCTGCTCACCGAGGAGCTCGTCGATCTTGGTCGCGGACGCGGTGATGGCGGTCAGCAGCGTCTTGCCGGAGACCAGGTCCTCATGGTCTCCCCGGCCGATGTGCCCGATCCGCAGGACCTGGTCGGCCTTCTTCGGGTTGTCCGCGGTGGTGTATCCGGCCACCAGATCACCGAGCGGGCGGATACCGCTGTCGGGGGTGTCCTCGCGGGTGACCTTGGCGTCCTTGCGTACCGGCTCGACCTCCAGGTCCCGGAAGTTCTCCATCTGCTTGAGGTCGAAGTGCTTGACGTCGGCCTTCTCAGCCATGGGACGTCCTCCTGGGGTTCGGTTCCGGGCGGTTCGGGAAACGGCGGGCGGCGGTCGGCTCGCCCGCACCGCGTCCGGGTTCCACCCGCCACGATGGCGGGTGGAACCCGGAGGGGGAACTAACGGGCGCGCACACCACCCCAGTTGTCGGCGCTCCTGCGCTCGTCGCGGGAGTGGTTGTCGTGGATGCTCTGGACCAGCTCGCCGCTGTCGCCGAGGAGCAGGGCCATGTTCTTGGTCGCCTGGTCCCACTCGGCCTGGACTCCGCGGTACATCGCCTGGTCGTCACCCTCCCAGGAGGTGATGAGCGGCTTCAGCTCGTCCTCCAGGTTGTTGAGGGTGGTGATGATCTGCTTGGTCTGCTGGGTCAGCTCCTCGATCGCGTTGCGGACCGTGGAGTACTGCACATCGATGATGCCGTCGGCCATGACATCTCCTCTCGGGTGGCCGGGCGCCAGGGCCCGGGGGTGCTCACGGGTTCCGGCCTCCGCGAAGGGGGCCGGTGCCGTCGGGGACGGGTCAGCGCAGCGCCTCGAAGACGCCCTGGCTGGTCTTGCTGTTGAGCACCTCGGTGAGGTCCTGGTTCTCCTTCGCCAGCCGGTCGGCCGACGTCACGTTCTCCTGGAGCGCGTCGACCATCTTGCTGATCTGGACGACGACCTTCTGCGCCTCGCCGTTCCAGCTGCGGAACAGCTTCAGCAGGGCCTGACCCTCGTCACCGCCGACGCCCGAACGTGCGGCGATCTCGGCGACGTTGTTCTGGATCTTCTCGACCGCGGCCCGGGCCGACTCCAGCGAGGAGACACCTCCCAAGCCCTTGGCATAGTCCGCCCGCCTCTGGCCACTGTCCGCCATGTCGCGCTCCCTTCGTTGAGTGACTTCTCGTCGCACCGTTGCACGCCGAGGCTAAAGAGAACCCGCCTTCCGCCGCAACGTATGCAGGGAAGATTTGAGCATAGTTCCGCGGGCCAGAATCCTTGCGAGCCAACGGAGTTGTCCGAAGGTTTCCACGAAATGAACCCGGCCCGCCCGCCGACGTCCGTACCGGTCGATGCGGACGGCAAACGGGCAGCCGGAGAATCCGAACGGTCATCGGGGCAGCCCGTTTCCGGTGCGGCGCGCCCCTTTCACGGGATTCCCCGGGAGAGGCCGGCTGCCGAACTTCTGAGCTTTTTCTGAGGTTTCCCTCGGTGCGCGGCGCACCTCGAATAGGCCCTCGCCGAAGCCGAGTCGGGTGCGATGTTCCGCGCCACACCCTTTTCTCTTTCTTCGGCACCATATGGGGGATTTCATCCGGATCATGGCCGGGATTCACTCGTCCGCGCCGCGCCGGAAGCGCCGCATTTCGGGGCGGTCACCCGGGACTCCGCGGCGCCGGCGGCGGCGGCCGGATCGAGGTCCGCGCCGGTCGGCAGGGCCGCGAGCAGCGGCGCGGGGACCGAGCCGATGTCCCCCTCCCCGTATCCGAGCGCCTCCAGGGATTCCTTGGCCGGAACGCGGTACTTCACGCCGTTCTCCGCCACCAGGTAGGTCGTCCCGGCGTGCGCCGCACCGCTCGCGTGCAGGGCCCTGACCAGGGCGCCGCGCCCGGGGCGTACCACCGTGGCGTCCGTCCGGGCGCAGGCCGCGACCAGCGGCTGGGCGGCGCCCTGCGCGACCGCGACGGGGCCGAGCCCGGTGAGCGGGACCAGCACCGACCGGATCCGGGCGCCGCCGTTGCCGCCGTCCACCTGCGCGCAGAGCGCGCTGCCGCGGGGCGCGGACTGCGGGATCGGCGGCGTACGGGGCAGCTCCGCCGCGAAGGCCCCGGCGGCCGTCTCCTTCGCCCGGTGCGTACGGAGCGCGTCGGCGCCGACCGCGCGGGCCTCGGGCGAGCGCCCCTGGTAGGCGTCCTTCTGGGTGGCCGGGTCGCCCAGCACGAGGGCGGCCTCCAGCCGGGAGAGCGGCACGAGGCCGTCCTTGCGCAGCAGGTAGTACGTGGAACCGCCGCCGGGCACGCTCACCTCGAAGAGCTGGCCGATCGTGCTCGGCTCCCCGCCGAGCGCCGGTCCCTTCTGCCCCCGCCCCGGTGCCTCCGGCGGTTTCAGGGCGGGTCCGGGGGCCAGGGCATCGAGGAAGGCGGCCGAGACCGGCATGGCCCGCTCGGAGCCGAAGCCGAGGGCGTTGCGGGCGTCGGATGCACGGTCCAGGGGCAGCCTGCTGCCCCGCCACACCAGGTACTCGGTGCGGTCCGGGCCGCTGACGAGCACTCCCCGGTCGGCGCCGATGCCCTGGGTCTCCAGCGGCGCCCCGGCGACCAGCGTGGTGGCCCCCGGCTCGGCCACCCCGGCCCCCATGGCGGCGCCGGAGGTGCTGGGCAGCGCGCCGCCCGGACCGGTGACGCACATGTGCCAGGCGCCGGAGTCGAGTTGACCGGGGGCGGGGAGGGTGTCGGGCGCGCCGGGGATACCGGCCGGGGATCCCACGGGGACGTCGCGCAGCGAGGCGGTGGAGACGTCCACGGCCTTCAGCTGGGGGCCTCCGATCAGCCGTGCCGACGCGTAGTTGCGGACCGGGTGGAGTACGCCGTCGGTGCCGGTCCACAGATAGCGGGCGCCGGTCTCGCGGTTGACCACCAGGTTCTCGCCCTTGCGCCAGGTCTCGTTGCCGCCGGGGCGCAGGAGCCCGTAGACGGTGGCGCCGGCGCCGATCAGGAGGGTCACCAGGAGGCCGAAGACGACCCCCCGGGTCGTCCGGCCCAGCGGGCTCTCCGGGGCGTCCGGGTCGGCCGTCAGCAGACCCGAGCTGAGCCTGCCCATCATGAAACCGTGGGCCTGCACCTGGTCGCGCTTGGACTGCACAGCCTCTCCTCAACTCTTCTTCGATGGACCGGCGATGGAACGGCGTACGGGCGGACTCAGCCGAACAGGCCGCGCAGCCAGCCGAAGAGACCCGCCACCCACAGGGTGAACGGCAGCAGCGCGACCGCGAGGCCGGTGTGGGCCAGCTCCGCCGCCCGGCCCCAGTACGGCAGCACCCGGCGGCCGGGCACGATCCAGGACGCGGTCACCAGGGCGGCGGCGACGGCGAGCAGCACCGCGAAGACGACCACGCGGCCGTCGGCGTCGCTGTCCACCGCCCAGGCGCGGGCGAGGAGCAGCAGCCCCCAGACCCCGGGCACGGCCAGGGTGAGGCGCTGGCCGATGTGGACGAGGCCCCGGGAGTGCAGGAGCAGCAGCAGGGACAGGGCGAGCCCGGTGAGCGTCTCGGGCAGGTCCGGGGTGTGGGCGAGGACCGCCAGGGCGGCGGCGGCGATGGTGCCGGTGGCGGCGAAGAGCGCGGTGACCCAGCGCCCGGCGAGCTCGGTGCGCTCGGCGACCTCGTCGCCCGCGTACGGGTCGATGCCTTCCTGGAGCTGTCCGGCGGAGGAGGGCAGGGAGGGCATCCGCATCCCGGCCAGTTTGAAGGCGAAGGGGGCGACCGCCCCGGCGGCCAGGGCGACGACCGTGGCGACCAGTGCCACGGCGGCGGGCATGTCCAGGCCGGTGTAGCCCATCAGGGCTCCGGAGACGGCGGTGGCGACGGCGACCACGGCGGTGGCCAGCAGGGCGGGGGCGCCGACGGCGGTCGCGGCGAGCGCGAGGACCGCACCGCCCGCCGCCGCCGCGCCCGCCGCGAGCAGCCGCGCGCCCGCGACCTGCACCGCGTCGGGGCCGGTCAGGTCGCCGCCGGGCAGCACCCAGCCCACCAGGGCGAAGCACGGGGCGACCAGCAGGCCGAGGGCGGTCGCGGAGAGGCGGTCGCCGACCGCGCGGCTGGCGGAGCCCGCGCCGGCGAGGAGCAGCACCCCGGCCACGGCCGCGCAGGCGGCCCGGGTGGCGGTGGAGTCGGTCACGCCGGGCCGGAACACCAGCACCAGGGCGGCCACCACGGTCGCCACGGCGGTGCCCACCAGCAGGCCGCGGGCCGCGCCGGCGTGCCAGGTGTGCAGCCGGCGGCCCACCGTCTCGGCTATCCCGTCGACCAGGTCGTCCAGCCGGGCCTCGGGCAGCGCCTCGGTGTGGGGCCGCAGATGGAGCACGGCTCCGTCGGCGAGCCCGGCCCGGGCCAGCGTGGTCTCCTCGTCGAGCGGGGCGTCGCCGAGCCGCTGGAGCACCCAGCCGGCGTGGTCGAGTCCGGCCTCCTCGGCCTCCTCACCGACGTACCGCAGGAGGGTGGGGAGCAGATCGGCGACCGGTACGTCGGCGGGCACGGCCAGATCGATGGTGACGCTCGGCGCACGTACGGTCAGGCGGCACGATTCGGCCACCGCACTGTCGGTCATCAGCAGAACTCTCGTCTTCCGTGCGGGCTTTGACAGAGACTTCCCCGGGAGTGGGAATGTGCGAACAGTACGGAAAGTCCGCGCGGCCGTGAACCGGGGGGCCTGGCAGGGAAATTGTGCCCGCATACCCGGCGACCGACCCTCCCGCGTGGACAGGCCGCGTTCCGTGAATGCAGACTACTGCCTGCGGCCACCGGCCGTGCTGCGGGCCGGGGTGAGGAATCCGGCAAACAGGCGGCCATCACGGAAGTTGACCGCTCCCGCTAACCATGCGAAACATTCACCCGGCGTTCATCGAGGCATCCGAGCCCGAGCAATCCGCCGGGTGGGACCTTTCCTCCTCCCGGGTGCGCCGGTATTCGGCGCGGTCCGGAAAGTCAGTGAACCGGAGGTTCTCTTCCTTGAGTGTCGTGCTGTTTCGCCGCCCGGCCCGCAGGCGCGGGCCGGAGATGCCCGAGGGGCAGTTGACCCTCCAGGAGCCGCCGGTCCTCGCCGAGTCGGTGCCCGACACCTCGGCGGTGTGGACCTATCTGCCGATGGCCCTGATGTCGGTCTCGATGATGCTGATGTTCCTGCGCCCCGGCGGCGGGAACAGCGTCTTCATGTATCTGGCGATGGGCGTCATGGCGCTCTCCGCCGGCGCCATGCTGCTGGGGCAGCTGATGCGCCGCTCCAGTGAGCGCAAGCAGCGGCTGAAGGGTGAACGACGCGACTACCTCCGCTATCTGGCGCAGACCCGCAAGCGGGTGCGGACCACCATCGCGGAGCAGCAGCGGGCGCTGGCCTGGCGCCACCCCGAGCCCGCGTCGCTCCGCTCGCTGGCCCGCACCTCCCGCCTGTGGGAACGGCGCCCGGCCGACGAGGACTTCGGCGAGGTCCGTCTCGCGGTCGGCGAACAGCAGCTCGCGCTCACCCTGAACCCCGTCTCCACCCGCCCGGTGGAGGATCTCGAACCCCTCTGCGCGCACGCCCTGCGCCGCTTCATCCGCGCCTACTCCACCATCCCCGAGCAGCCGCTGGGGCTCTACCTGCGCTCCTCGGCCCGGATCCAGCTCCGCCCGGAGGAGGCGCCCGACGGCGAGACCCCCGATGCGTCCGCGCCGGAACACGACGCCGTACGGGCCCTGGTGCGGGCGATGCTCGGGCAGCTCGCGGTGTTCCACGCGCCCGAGGAGCTGTGGCTCGCTCTCTGCGTCAGCGACGAGCGGCGGGCCGACTGGGAGTGGGTCAAGTGGCTTCCGCACGTGCTGGATCCGCACGAGGAGGACGGGGCGGGGCAGGCCCGCCGGATCACCGCCGACCTGACCGAGCTGGACGACCTGCTCGGCGCCGAGTTCGCCGAGCGCCCCGGCTTCGACCCGGATGCCCGCCCCGGCCGTGACGAGCCGTACACGGTCGTCGTGCTGGACGGCGTCAACGTGCCCGAAGGCCACCGCTGGGAGGGCCACGGCTACCGCAACGCCCTGATCCTCGACGTCTCCGGGGCGCTGCGCTGGCGGCCCGGCCGCAACACGCTGCGGCTGACCGTGGGCGCGGACCGGGTGAACCTGGTGCGTACCGACCGCAGCCGCAAGGAGCGCTCGGTGCCGCTCGGCCGCCCCGACCGGCTCGGCCCGCTCGGCGCGGAGTCCCTGGCCCGGCTGCTCACCCCGCACCGGATGAGCCTGGGCTCCGACATCGCCCAGCCGCTGGAGACCGACGTCGAGCTGACCACCCTGCTCGGCATTCCCGATCTGCACCGGCACGACCCACAGACCCTGTTCGCCCGGCACTCCGGCTCCGGCCGGCTGCGGGTGCCGATCGCGGTCGGCGTGGACGGCCGTCCGGTCGAGCTGGACATCAAGGAGTCCGCGCAGGGCGGTATGGGCCCGCACGGCATGCTGATCGGGGCCACCGGCTCCGGCAAGAGCGAGCTGCTGCGCACCCTCGTCCTCGGGCTCGCCCTGACCAACTCCTCCGAGACGCTCAACTTCGTCCTGGTCGACTTCAAGGGCGGCGCGACCTTCCTCGGACTGGAGGAACTCCCGCACACCTCCGCAGTGATCACCAACCTGGCCGACGAAGTCGCCCTGGTGGAGCGGATGCAGGACGCCCTGCACGGTGAACTCATCCGCCGCCAGGAGCTTCTTCGCTCGGCGGGCAACTACACCTCGGCCCTGGAGTACGAGCGGGCCCGCGCCGCCGGGGCCGACCTCGCCCCGCTGCCCAGTCTGTTCGTGGTGGTCGACGAGTTCAGCGAACTGCTCTCCACGCACCGGGAGTTCATGGAGCTCTTCGTGATGATCGGCCGCCTCGGCCGCTCGCTCGGCGTGCATCTGCTGCTCGCCTCGCAGCGCCTGGACGAAGGGCGCATGCACCAGCTGGAGAGCCACCTCTCGTACCGGATAGGGCTGCGCACCTTCTCCGCGATGGAGAGCCGCGGTGTGCTCGGCGTGCCGGACGCCTACGAGCTGCCCGCCGCGCCCGGCAGCGGCTTCCTGAAGTCCGGGGTGGAGGCCCTGACCCGGTTCCGTGCCGCGTACTCCTCGGGGACGTACCGGCGTCGCACCGGTGCGGTGGTGCAGGCCCGGGTGGCGAGCCAGGTGGTGCCGTGGACCAGCGGCTGGGTGGTGCCGCGCACCCTGGAGACCCCACCCGACCCGGAGCCGGAGACGGAGGAGGCGGAGGAGGCGGAGGCGCTGCTGGATGTGGCGCTGGACCGGCTGCGCGGCTCCGGACCCGACGCCCACCAGGTATGGCTGCCGCCGCTGGGCGAGCCGTCCCCGCTGGACGCGCTGCTGCCCGGCATCGGGCCCGACAGGGCACGCGGCCTCATCGCCACGCGATGGCCCGGCACCGGGAAGCTGCGGGTTCCGGTCGGCCTGGTGGACAAGCCGTTCGACCAGCGCCGCGATCCGCTGATCGTGGACCTGTCCGGGGCGGGCGGCCATGTCGCCGTCGCGGGCGGTTCGCAGAGCGGCAAGTCCACGCTCGCCCGGACGCTCATCGCCGCCCTGGCACTGACCCACACCCCGGCCGAGATCCAGTTCTACTGCCTGGACTTCGGCGGCGGTGGCCTCTCCCAGCTCGCCGCCCTTCCCCATGTGGGCGGAGTCGCGGCGCGGCTCAACCCGGAGCGGGTGCACCGGACGGTCGCCGAGGTGATGGCGCTCCTCGCCCGCCGCGAGCAGTTCTTCGTGGACCACACGCTGGACTCCATGCAGTCCTACCGGCGCCGCCGGGCCGCCGGGGAGTTCCCCGACGAACCGTTCGGCGATGTGTTCATGGTGGTCGACGGCTGGTCCACGGTCCGCCAGGACTACGACGACCTGATCCCGAAGTTCAACGAACTCGCCGCCCGCGGGCTGAACTACGGCATCCACCTGATCATCACCACCACCCGCTGGGTGGAGCTGTCCGCGCAGGTCCGCGACCAGGCCGCCACCCGTCTCGAGCTGCGGATGGGTGATCCGATGGACTCCGAGATCGACACCCGCAAAGCCCGCTCGGTGCCGCGTACCGGTGGCCGGGGCATCACCGCCGACAGCAAGATGCACTTCCTCGCGGGTCTGCCCCGCCTGGACGGCAGCGGCTCTCTGGAGGACCTCGGCGAGGGCGTCGCCCACCTGGTGGCGGAGATCGGCCGGCACTGGTCCGGCCCCTCCGCCCCCCAGGTGCGGATGCTCCCGCACCGTCTCCCGGTCTCCGAACTCCCGGCGCCCGAGGCCACCGAGGGCGGCGGAATGCGCCTCGCGCTCGGCCTCGACCAGGACGCGCTGGAGCCGGTCTGGCACGACTTCAGCCGGACCCCGCACCTGATCGCGGTCGGCGACACCGAGAGCGGCAAGACCAATCTGCTGCGCCTCGTCACCCGGGGCATCACCACCCGGTACTCCCCCGAGGAGGCGAAGATCATCGCGGTGGACTACCGCCGCACCCTGGTCGACGCCATCCCCGAGGAGTACCGCATCGGGCACGTCATCTCCCTGGACAACCTCAACGAGACCATCGAGGGCGCGGCCCGCGCGATGAAGACCCGGGTGCCCGGGGCCGACATCTCGCCCGCCCGGATGCGCAGCTGCGACTGGTGGACCGGCCCGCGCCTGTTCATCCTGGTCGACGACTACGACATGGTCTCCGGCAACTCCTTCCAGAACCCCTTCGAGCCGGTCTTCGAGCATCTGACGCTCGGCTACGAGATGGGCCTGCACCTGGTCGTCGCCCGGAGCGCCATGGGCGCGGGACGCGGCCTGAGCGACGGGTTGATCCGCCGTCTGGACGAGGCCAACAACCCGGCGGTCCTGCTCTCCTGCCCGCCCACGGAGGGCCGCCTCTTCGGCAACGCGAAGCCGCTCAACCTGCCGCCGGGCCGGGCCCTGCACATCCAGCGCCGCAAGCCGCGGCTGGTGCAGACGGCCCTGGTGGAGCAGGACTGAGGGTACGGAGAAGGGCCCCTCCCCGAGGACGAGTGCCGGGAGGGGCCCTTCGCACGTTCAGCTCTCGTCGGGAGTGCCCGCCGGACGCCAGTTCCGGGCGCGGGCCCGGGTGAGGGCGAAACCGGCCCAGAGGAGGGAGAGGACGCCGGCCGACCCGAGGAGGACGAAGAGGACGGCCCGGCCGGTGGCGCGGTCGGTGTCGGAGGTGTCGCGTACGGCCACGGGCTCGGCGGCCCGCTCCGTACCGCCGGCGGGGGCGCCCGCGTCGCCGAGGACCGTGGTGACGGCGGCGTAGGCGTCCAGTTGGGGGATGTCGGCCGGGTACGCGGTGGCGGTCAGCCGGCGGGTCACCGCGTCGGCCGACTCCTCGGGGTGGGCGGCGCGGACGGCCGCGGCGGCACCGGCCGTGTACGCGGTGGCCACCGCGACGCCCGCGCCGAGGTAGTGGCCCTTCCCGCGCGGCCCGCCGGAGACGACCCCTGCGCCGGGCGCGGCCAGGTCGACGGTGCCGGTCGGAAGGGCGCTGTCCGGGCGGGCTCCGGCGGGCAGCATGTCGGCGACGGAGAGGACGCCGGGCTCACCGGCGGGCCAGTAGGTACGGGAGGGGATCTCGTCGGCCGAGCCGCGCGGCGGCGGCTCCGGGGTGGCCGCCGCGACCACCACCGCCCCGGCCTTGCGGGCCTCGGCGACGGCTCGGGTGAGCGCGGTGTCCTTGCGCGGGAGGGCCACCGCGACCGCGATCACGTCGGCACGGGCGGTCGTCGCCGCCCGTACGGCCGCCGTGACGAGCGCGGGATCCGGCTGCCCGCGCCGGTCGGTGCCGCGCAGGGCCAGGACCTTCGCTCCCGGGGCGACCCCGGCGAGGCGCGGGGCGGGCCCGCCGTTCCCGGCGATCAGCCCGGCCAGGAAGGTCCCCTGCCCGACACAGTCGTCGGCGGCCTCGCCCTGGGCGGTGACCCGGCCGTCGAGCCCTTCGGCCCCCGGGGCGACGCCGGTGGAGATCAGCGCGACGGTCACGCCCGCCCCGGTGGTGTGCCGGTGCAGCCGGTCCAGGTCGAGGCGCTGGCGCGACCAGTCCTGCTTCTTCGCCCGCTCCTTGGAGGCGGGGGTGCAGAGCGCCTCCTCGGCCCGCGGGTCGAGCGCGGAGGGCATGCCGGGCAGTTCCTGGCCCTTCTTCCCGTCGGCCGCGTGCAGGTCCGTCGGTGTACGGGCGGGGGGCGCGGCCTGGGCGGGGAGGGCCGCGGGCAGCAGCAGAGCGGCCGCGAGTCCGGCCCCGTACAGCAGGCGGGCGGGCGGCCTCACTGGGGGACCACCTTCGGGGCCGCGGCCGTGACGTCCGCCGGGAGGAGGATGCGCAGGTCGTCCAGGGTGGGCGCGGCCAGCGAACTGAGCCTGCCCGCCTGGCGGGTGACCATCGACTCGACCACCTGGCGGGCCAGACGGGCGTTGCCGAAGGACCGGTCGCGGGGTACCGCGTCGAAGTACTCCTTGAGCAGCGGCCCGGTGCCGGGTCCACACTCGTACCCCATGGCGGCGGCCTGGGCGCGCACGATGGTGACCAGTTCCTCGGAGGAGTAGTCGGCGAAGGAGATCCGGCGCGGGAAGCGGGAGGAGAGACCCGGGTTGGAGGCGAGGAAGCGTTCCATCTCGTCGGTGTAGCCGGCGACGATGACGACCACCTCGTCGCGGTGGTCCTCCATCAGCTTCAGCAGGGTGTCCACCGCCTCCTGGCCGAAGTCGGCGCCGCCGCCGCGCGGGGTGAGGGTGTAGGCCTCGTCGATGAACAGCACGCCGCCACGGGCCTTCTCGAAGACCTCACGGGTCAACTGGGCGGTATGGCCTATGTAGCGGCCGACGAGGTCGGCGCGGGCCGCCTCGATCAACTGGCCGCGCTGCAGCACGCCGAGCTGGGTGAGCACCTCGCCGTAGAGGCGGGCGACGGTGGTCTTGCCGGTGCCGGGCGGGCCGGTGAAGACCAGGTGGTTGCTGAGCGAGGGAACGGGCAGCCCGGCGGCGGCCCGGTGGCGGGCGGTGGTGATGAGGTTGACCAGGTCGGCGACCTCGCGCTTCACCTCGGCCAGTCCGATCATGTCGCCGAGGCGGGTGAGCGGGTCGTCCGCCGGTGCGGCGGTCCCGGAGGCCGACGCGGCGGCGGTGGCGGAGACGTCATCGGGGAGCAGCAGCCGCAGATCGTGCTCGCTGACCTGGGCCTGGGCCGAGAGCCGGATCGCCTGCCGGTCCACCATCTCCTCGAACACCCCGCGCGCGGCACGCCCGTTGCCGAATCCGGCGTCCCGGTCCATGGCCCCGAAGTGGGCGGCGAGCGCCTCATCCGTCCCCTCCCCCAGCTCGTACTGGTGCTGGGTGCACATGCTCTCCATGATCGCGACCAGGTCGGGGACGGAGTAGTTCTCGAACTCCACGGTCCGCGAGAAGCGGGACGCGAGGCCGGGGTTGGAGCTGAGGAAGGACTCCATCTCGCGGGAGTAGCCGGCGGCGACCACGACCACGTCGTCGCGGTGGTCCTCCATGAGCTTCAGCAGGGTGTCCACCGCCTCGCGGCCGAAGTCCGCGCCGCCGTTGCCGCTGTCGGCGGTGAGGGTGTACGCCTCGTCGATGAACAGGACTCCGCCCAGGGCCCGTTGGAAGGTCTCGGAGGTCTTGATCGCGGTGCCGCCGACGACTTGGGCGACCAGGTCGGCGCGGGACACCTCGACCAGGTGGCCGCTGCGCAGCGAGCCCAGCTCGGCCAGGATCGCCCCGTAGAGGCGGGCGACGGTGGTCTTACCGGTGCCGGGCGGGCCGGCGAAGATCAGGTGTCTGCTCATCGGCGGTGCGGGCATGCCGAGCTGCTCACGACGCTGGGCGAGCTGGGTGAGGTTGACCAGGGTGCGTACCTGCTGCTTGACGTTCTCCAGGCCGATCAGCGCGTTGAGGGCGCCGAGCGGGCCGTCCGCGCGGTCCGGCGGGGGCGAGTCGGCGGCGCCGGAGCCCGCCGGGTCGGTGTTCTCGGCGCTGCCACTGCCCCAGGCGTCGCGTTTGCCGTTGGAGACGCTGTTCAGGCCGTCCACGGCGAGCCGTTCACCGGGGGTGATCTGCACCAGGCCGCCGCCCTCGTTCTCCCGGGCGGTGCAGTTGACGAGCGAGACGGGTGCGGTGGACTCCACCCGGAAGCCGTCCTGGGCGCCGCCGTTGGCCTCGCAGCCGCTGAGCGAGGCGAGGGCGCCCTCGCGGAGCAGGAAGCCGTGGCCCCTGGGGGCGTGGACGGTGGTGCGGTTGGCGGTCAGTTCGCCACCGGCGGCGACGACCACGCCCTCCTCACCGGAGATCTCGACGCGGAAGTCGCGGACGGTGACGTTGCCGCCGTCCTCCACGATCAGGCCGCTGGTCGTGGTGTCGGAGACGCCCCCACCGGCCAGGTAGAGGGTGGAGCCGGAGGCCACCCGTACACCTGCGCCCTTGGGCCGGACGATCTCGCAGTCCTCGACGCGGCCCCGTGCGTCCTTGGTGGCCGCGATGCCGTCACCGGCGGGCTCCACCAGCCGGGCCCTGCGCAGCAGCGGGTTGGCGCCGCCCTGCAGAACGACGGCGGGCGAGGATCCGATGACCTCCAGACGGTCCAGTTCCGGGGCCGAGTCCTCCTCCAGGAAGAGCCCGGGCCCCTCGCAGTCGCGGACGGTCAGACCGGTCAGCGCCGGGGACGAGGCCCCGGCGACCCGCAGGGCCGCGCCCTGTGCGCCGTCGACCCAGCAGTCCTCGAAGGTGCCGCGCGCCCGGTCGGTGACGAACAGTCCGTGCCCGCGTACGCGCGAGACCCGGCAGCGGCGCAGTACGGGGTCGGTGCCGGAGGCGAGTACGATCCCGTTGCCGGAGGCGCCGGTGACGCGGACGTCCTCCAGGACGGAGCGGCCCCCGGTGCTCAGGTGCACGCCGGTGCTGGTGTCGTGGACGACGGTCCGGACGACGGAGACGGCGGCGTTCTCCTCCAGAGCGATGGAGGGCTTGTCGGTGGAGGAGATGTCGCAGTCCTCGACGGTGCCGCGGGTCTCGCCGTTGGCGAGCAGACCGTTGCCCCGGGCGCCCCGTACCGTGCAGTCGCGGACGCGCGCCTCGCCCTGCTCGGCGAGGACGATGCCGCTGGTGCCGAGGTGTTCGAGCGTGCAGGACTCGACGGTGGTGGGTGTCGTGGAGGTCACCACGACTCCCGCGCCCTGCGGGTTGCTCACGCGGCAGTCGCGCAGAGCGAGGGAGCCGGTCCCGCCGGCCAGCATCGCGGTCCAGGCGGCGCCGACGATCTCACACCCGTCGAACGCGGCCTGCCCGCGCCGCACGTCCACCGCGGGCAGCTCGGCGTCGCCGCCGCGCAGGGTGAGTTCGGAGAACATGACGGCGTCGGCGCGCAGCGCGACGACACTGCCCGAACGCGGCCGGATCTCCACCGTGCCCCGTCCTTCGGCGGCGGTGAGGGTGACCCGGGTGTGGATCACCAGGTTCTCCGCGTACGTTCCGGGCCGGACGCTGATGAGCGCACCGGTACGGGCGGCGGCGAGCGCCTCACCGATCGTGGAAAAGCGGTCCGCGGGGCCGACCGTCAGTACCTGGCGCGACACGCACCAACCTCCTCGCTACGGCGGCGTCCTGTCCGGACGCCCCTCTTCGCCGGGGACGCGGGTCGGCGGTCCGGCGATGCCATCATGCCTGGCCCGGTGCGGCGCACGGATGCCGGGAGCGGGGCTCCCGGCATCCGGACGTCGGGGTCAGGTGCTCCACTTCTGGTTGTCGTTGCCCGTGCAGTCGAACAGGATCAGATAGGTCTCCGGGCCCCTGCCCTTGCTGTGGTTCGGGATGTCGACGCACTTGCCGACGGCGGTGTTGACCAGGTCGTGGGCGCCGTTCAGGGTGAACTTCTGGGCGTCGGCGCCGTTGCACCAGGCGAGCTGGATACGGGAGCCGTTGTTGAAGTTCGCGTTGGCCACGTCAAGGCACTTGTCCCTGGCCCGGATCGTGCCGTCGGAGCCGAAGCGCCACTTCTGGGCGTCGGCGCCGTTGCAGTCCCACATGAAGAGCGGCTGGCCGTCGTTGAAGTTGTGACCGGGTACATCGAGGCAGCGGCCGGAGAGGTGGCTGCGGAAGGAGACGGGCCCGCTGAACGTGACGGCGGGCTGGGCCTTGGCAGGCTGGTTCTTACCGCCGCCGCTCTCCTTCTCGGGCTGGGCCTTGGACGAGCCGGCCTTCTCCGCCGTGTCCTTGGAGCCGTCGCCCTTCTTCGCCTCCTCCTTGCCGCCGTCCGCCGAGGGGACGACCGGCACGGGGTTGCCGGCCTTCTCCGGCTTCGCCTCGTCCTTCTTCCCCTTCCCGTCCTCGGCGGGCGCACTGGTCTCGGGAGCGGTGACGGCGAACTCGCCCGGCGCCTCCGGCCCGCTTCCGTCGAGGACGGTCCCGGCCGCGGCGGCGTTCGTCTGCTTGGGCCCCTCGTCGTTGTTGCCGGCGAGCACGAGGAAGGGCACCGACACGAGTACCGCTCCCACGACCGCCGCGCCCGCGAGTGCGGCCCTGCCCGGCCGCCCCACGGGCCCCGCCTCCTGCTGCGGCTGGCCGATGGCGGTGGCGGTCATGGTCCGTACGAGGGCGGGGAGGCGGCTCTGGGCGGCCGCTGAGGCGCTGGGGTCGGTCTCGGAGTCGGAAGCGGCGGCGGCCCCGGGGGTCGCGGTCCCGCCGTCGGGGGCCGGGGCCTCGGGGCTCTCACCTCCCTCGGGCTTCCCGGTCTTCTCGTCCTTCCCGGACTCCGAGGGCTTCCCGGTCGCCGAAGGCTCGGCTTCCGCGGCTTCGCTCTTCGCCTGTACGGGAGCGGAGTCGGGCGCGTCAGGAGCGGCCGGCCCGACGGGAGCAACGCTCTCGGCCGGGCTCGCGGCCGCCCCCTCACTCTCGGCGCCGGACTCCGCGCGGGCCTCCGGGGACGCGGAAGCGGGGGTCTGCTGGGACGACGAACGCGTCACGGGGTCCTCCCTGTGGTGTGGGGCGAGGGTTCGGTCGGGTCGGGGCCGTCGGCCGTGGTCACGTGGCCGGAGCTCATGGGCCCGAGAAGGCTGTCGGCCGGAACGAGCAGGGGAGCCGCGGCGCCGGGGTTGACCGACAACAGGGCGCCGGTGGCCGCCACCGACCGGGCCAGCTCCCCGGCGGGCAGGGTGTCATGGTGAAGTGCCGCGGACATGAATGCGTGTGTGGGCGAGGTGAACAGGAGCACCACCGGCGCCCCGTCCCGCCCTGCGGCCATGAGGGGCCCGCCGTCCGGCCCGCGTACGACGGTGACGTCCGCCTCCGCGAGTGCGGCCAGCGCCTCGTCCACCGTGCCGTACCCGGTGGCGGCCCGCTGGGCCGCCTCGTCCACCGGGTCGGTGGGCTCCGGCCAGCCGAGGACTCGGGCCGAGGGACGGTAGGCGGGATTGGCGCGGTACTCGCCCACGCCCCCGCTCTCGTCGGACTGCCACTCCCCCAGCACGGCCCACTCCGGCGGCGTCCGCGTCGACGTCCACTCCGGATCGACGATTCCGATCCAGTGTCCCGGGGCACGACGGGCAGCGTCCTTCACGGCTTCCGGCACCAGGGAGGCATCCGCAAGGGCCAACGGGACGCTCTGCCCGTCCTGTTGCCGCTCTCCGAGCGGTATCTCCACCTGAACTCTTGGCTCCGTAAGAATTTTTGGGTGCCGGACGGTCGGAAGACACTCTCGGCACGCCGTCGACAGTGATCAGATCGGGCAGTCAACAGGATGTCATACGAGCTCCGTTCACGGGGCCCGGCGGGAAGCCCGTATCGGCCTTCCACCTGCCCGTTTACTGCCCGAGTGGGGAACTTTCCGGGACCAGTGAGGCGTGGGACGACAAAGCGACCGGGGCGTATCGAGGCGAGTGGCCTCCCCCGCTCCCGGAACGGACTACGTTGGGCACGCCCCCGAGGAGGAGTCAGCGCATGCCCCCCGAGCCCCCCGCCCCCGGCACCGAGCCGGCCGCCGCCGAGAAGTCCGGCTCCGCCTCCCCGCCGCCCGCCGCACCGGCCGAGGCGCCGAAGCCCCGGAGCGAGGCCGCCGCGACGGCCGGGACCGAGGAGTCCCCGGCACCGGCCGAAGCCACGGCCGGGGCCGAGAAGACCCGGACCGAACCCGCCGCCACCGCCGCCACCGCCGGGACGGAGGAGACGCGGGCTCCGGCCGGAGCAACGGCAGGGGCCGGGGATCCCCCGACGGCCGCCGCCCCGTCCGACCCGTCGACGGGCGAGACCACCGATCCACCCGAGGGCCGCACGGAGGGCATGGGACTGGCGACGGCCGTCGCCGCGCAGCCGGAGACCACGACCCTCACCGTCGCCGACAGGGGACGCCCCCGCACACCGGTCCTGGCGGGAGCCGTGTTCGTCGGCGCCGCCCTGGTCGCGATACCCGTGCTGCTGATGGGCAGCGCGAACGACGAGAAGCCGCGTCACACCACGGCACCGGTCGCCGGGAGCGGCGACACCGTCCTCGACGCCGAATCGGCCCCGGCGGCCCTGGACGACTACGTGGCGGTGAAACCCACGCCGTCCCCGACGGAACAGAAGAGGACCACCGCGCCGAAAGCCGTTCCCGCACCCGTGGCGCCCACGCCCGCGCCCCGGACGAGCGCCCCCGCCGAGAAGCCGAAGGCCTCACCGAAACCGAAGCCCAAGGCGGCCCCGAAGCCGGACTGGGGCACCCAGACGGTCTCCGCGACCAGCTCCATCGGGGTCGGCCAGTCCTGGGCCACCAACCGCATCCGTATGACGATGCAGCAGGACGGCAACCTCGTCGTCTACAACGAGCAGAACAAGCCGATCTGGGCTGCCATGACCTTCGGCGAGAACCACCGGGCGATCTTCCAGCCCGACGGCAACCTGGTCGTCCACAACGGCGACGACCGAGCCATCTGGGCCTCGAAAACCCATGACTTCGGCGGTGCCCAGCTGGTCCTGAGGCCCGACGCCAAGGTGGTCGTCGTGCACAACGGCAGGGTGGTCTGGTCGACCTGACCGGCGCGGCGTGCGTGTGGTCAGGCGCCCGCGTGGACGTGTGCGGCCCACACCGACGGCAGGTTCGGATATGTCGTCCTGAGCCGCCTGACCGTGCGGTGGACCGCCGCCGACGCGCACAGCGCGCCGGACCGGTCCGCGATCAACTCGCCGTAGATCTGCCGGCTGAAGGCCGGCGCCACCGCGTCGTCGACGCGCCAGAGCGTCCCGACCACCTGGGAGAACCCGGCTATCTGAAAGGCCGCCAACGGGTGGATCGCCTCGTCGGACAGGCGCGCCGTGGTGCGGGCCGTGTCGCAGGCGGACAGGAACGCGAACTCCGCGTTCCGCAGGCGTAATCGGGAAAGGTCCAGCACCCGGAACGGCGCGCGGTCGTGGTCGTGCAGCGCGAGGTGGCTGTCCGAGGGGTTGTCCGGGTCGCTGTACCCGTGGCAGGCGAAGTGCGCCCAGCCACTGGCCGGCAGGGCGTCGAGAACGGCGTCACGCGTCGCGTCCGCGCCGACCAGGACCGTGGCGCCGGGCAGGAGAGCGGCCAGGTGGTCGGCTTCGGCCTGTGCGCCGGGCAGGTCCGGGGCGTCCGGAGTGTGCGGCATCGCGACCACCAGCATCCGCGGCTCGTCCCGGTCGTCGCGGCGGCCGGCGCGGGCGTGGCCCAGAGCGCGGATCGTCGGCGTCGTCGAGGAGACGACGCGGTCGAGGAGCACAGGTCCGCCGTCGCGGTGGTGGCCCGCCGCGTGCAGGGGCAGCAGGCTGAGCGACCCGACCGGGGCCCACCAGATCCTCGGCCACGGTCGGTCCGCGGGCGGTTCCGTCGTCAGCCCCAGCTCGCCGAGCACCGGGCCCGCGACGGTGTCCCACAGCCATTCGAGCGTGTCGTGGATGGTGTGCTCGGCGGCCAGCCGTCCCTCCGTGAACGCGGTGTGCAGAGCACGCACGCGGTGGCTCACGTTCTCTTCGCTCAGCCCGTCCAGGGCGCGTGAGCGGACCCCGTCCGGCGTGATGATCAGCGCGTCGCACCGGTGCCGGCTGACGTTGACGTACACGATCGGGCCCTCGTGCGCCTGCGCGGTGAGGTCGGTGAGCAGCGGGGGCCGCAGGAACCGCTCCATCCCGGGCAGCGCGCGGATGCGGTCGGTCACCGCGTCGAGCTCGTCGGCTAGGGCCACGCGGTCGCGCGTGGTGTCGGTCTCGAACTCCGCGGTGAGCGTCCGGAAGCGTTCCGCGAGCTCGGGCGCCCGCTCGCGCAGGTCGGAGAGATCGCCTCGGCTGTCGAGTGCCTGGGCGGCGAGCACGCAGCGCCCGGATTCGAGCAGGGTCACCGCGCTCACCGCGTCGTCGGCGGCCAGCGCACACGCGGCCGCGTCGGCGGCGACCCCGGCGAACCGGCCGAGCCAGTACTGGGCGTCCTCGCGGCCCAGGCGGCGCCCGGCGAGCCGGGGCAGCAGCCGGACCGCGGCGGCGTACCCCTCGGCGGCCACGTCGAACTGCCCGGCCTCGGCGGCCAGACCGCCCCACCGGTCCGCCGCTTCCGCCCGCCTCTCCGCCGGCGATCCGGTGGACGCCGCGGCCTCCCGGTAGCAGTCGAGCGCCTCGGTCAGCGCGTCGCCGTCGCCGAGGTGCCGGAAGCCGAGCACCAGGACGTTGGCGACGCCGGTCAGCAGACCCGCCCGGGAGTAGGCGTCCTGCCCGGGCCCGCGCGCCGCGCTCCGGGCCAGGCCGACCGCCTCGGCGAGGAGGTGCGGATCCGGTGGCTCCCGTCGCGCGGCGGCGGGTGCGACGGGGTTCGTGCACCAGTCGCCGAGCGCGCCGGCCAGGCTCGCGGTGTACCCGGGCCAGTGCGGGCTGTCCTGCGGAGTCGCGGCCACGGACGCGCGACGTGCGGCGATCGCGTCCCGCAACGCGTTCCGGTCGCCGAACTTCTCGTACGCCATGCCCAGCACACCGCCGAGATTGGCGAGCCGCACGGCCCGGCCCGGGTCGTCGTCCGCCGTCACGTCCGCGGCCGCGCGGTGTGCGGCGATCGCCTCGTCGAGCACGCTCGCCCTGCCCGTCCTGGTGAACCAGTCGGACAGCATGGCGCCGAGGTTGGAGAGCCGCTGGGCCTGCCCGGCGACCAGGCTCGCGCCGAGGCGGACGGACTCCCGCGCGTGGTCGACGGCCTCCGACAACACCCGCAGCTCGCCGGTCACCCGGAACCGGTTGTGCAGCACGACGGCGAGGATTCCGAGCGAACGCGGGTGGTCGCCCTGCCCGGCCGTGGCCTCGGCGGCACGGCGGGCGACGTCGATCGCTTCCATGACGTGGGCCAGGTCCCCGGTCGCGCGGAACAACGCGTTCAGGTTGACGGCGAGGTTGCCCATGAACTGGACCCGCAGCGGATGGCCCGCCGACGTGCACGCGACCGCCTCCCGCTGGACGCCGACGGCCTCCGCCAGCGCGGCGTGGTCCCCGAACTCTTCACCGCGGGTGGCCAGCGCCGAGGCGAAGTGGTCCAGCCGCACACCCCGACGGGGGTGCCCGGCGGGGGTCGCGGCCGCCGCCGAGCGCCCGAGTCCGATCGCCCGGTCGAGCAGGGCCGGGTCCCGGTTCTGCTGGAACTCGGCGGCGTACCGGCCGCACACGTCTGCTTCGGTGTCGGCGCGTTCCCAGCCTCGGTCCGCTTCCGGGCGCTCGCCGGTGAGCGCGGCCCAGTCCCGTTCCGTGGTCGTCAGCTCGGTGAGGTTCTGCGAGTGCCGGGGATCGGTGATCGGTGTGTGGGCCATCAGCGTCTGCCGGACCCTGAGCAGTTCGGCCAGAACGTTCCGCGCCCCGCGGGCCCGGTAGTGGTCGTCGAGCAGGTACGCGAGGTTCTTCAACCGGTCGAGCACGTCGGACGATCCGGCCGGCGTGAGCTCCACCGCTCGCCGCGCGGCGTCGACGGCTTCCTCCACGACACCGGTCTCCCCGGTCTCCTGGGACCAGTCGCGCAGGACGACGGCGAGGAAGTGCAGGCTCCTGGCGGTGGACGCGTCATCGGGGGAGCATGCGACGGCGGCCCGCGCGTGTCCGGCGGCTTCCGCCAGGGGGGCGAGGTCTTCCGTCACGGTGAACGCCGTCCTCAGCGCGACGACGAGGTTGCCCAGGTAGAACGCCTTCTTCGTGGACGGTTCCTCGTCGACGGCCGTCCGGCTCCAGTCCAGCGCGTCGGCCAGGGTTTCGCGGTCCTGGTTCCGCTGGAACGCGGTGTGCAGCAGCATGCCGATGTTGTTGGCGTAGCCCGCCGAGGCCTCCGGGCTTTCGTACGCCAGGAGGTAGGCCTCCGTGACGGCCCGGATCGCTTCCTGCAGGAACGCGAAGTCGCCGGTCTGGTGGTAGCGGGTCTGCAGCAGGCCCCCGAGATTCGACAGGATCGTGCGCCGCTCGGCCCCGTCCTCGGCAGCCAGCAGGGCGTGGCCGAGATCGATCGCCTTCTGGATCGACGCGGGGTCCGCGCTGTGCCGGGCCACGCGGAAGGCCTCCCAGAACCGCTCGGCCGGGCCGTTCACGGGTCCCCCACCCACGCGTCAGTCCTCGTTGCCCTGCGAGGTGCCGGCCGGTCCGGCGGGTGCCTCGTCCGGCTCGGCGACCTTGCGTTTCGGGGTGTAGCCCCGTCCCTCGGCCTCCTGCAGCAGCGCCGCCTCTTCGGGCGAGAGCTCAGGTTCGTGCGCCATCACCGCTTCTCCCCTCTTCCTCATCCGGCACGGCCGCCGGTTCTCCGGCTTCGACGAACTCCAGTACGTCGAAGTCCTCCGCCCTCAGTCGCAGGCCCGCCGACCCGTGCACGCGCGCGCCGAACGCCCCGTCGGCACCCATCACCCGCGCCGATTCGAGGTACAGCTCGGCCGGGTGGGGGTACGAGGAGGCGTACGACCGGTCGCCGTACCAGCCGCCCGCCCAGTTGCCGTCCTTGAGCCGCACGCGTACGAAGCACGGTTCGCGGTCGCGGAACGCGTGGTCCCAGGCGCTGGGCGTGCTCAGGAACCGGGCCTTGCGTCGCTGCCGATCCATCAGGGAAACGGCGACCGCCGCCACGGCCGGCACGACGAGGAACAGCATCACGGCGGCGAGGCCGACCGCCCGCGGCCGCTCCACGAAACCGTCCCAGCCGCCGCCGGCGCCCCGCGCCAGGCGAACCAGCGCCGGCCCCGCCACCACGATGTACAGGGCGTCCAGCGCGATCGACGCGACGATCGCCCGCAGCACCCGCTCGCCCAGGTCACGCTCACCGGGCACCGGCCCGCGGCGGCGCTCCCGGACGAACTGGTAGGTGATCCCGGGCAGCACCAGAAGGACGAGCAGAGCGAGCTGCACGACGGTCGCGGGCGCCTGCACCTCACCAACCCCCTGTCGTGAGGACTCCGTTCCATCACGCTACCGGCTTGCGCGCTCCGCGATCGGCAGAACGCTTCTTTCCGCGACTACGGGGAGGCAGCGTCGGGGACGCGACCCCGACGACAACTGCCGAGGTGGTGACGGCCTTTCCCGGCACTTCCCGGCAGGGGCTGATCGCCCCTGCCGGGCGGCGGCGCCCGCCGGGATCCGGGTCAGTTGTCGCTACGGCACGGGCTGCTGCTGGGTGACGCAGTGGATGCCGCCGCCTCCCGTGCCGAGGCGGTCGATGTTCAGCTGTTCGACGGCGCGGTCGGGGTAGAGGCGGGTCAGCGCGGCCTTCGCCGCCGCGTCCGCGCGGGAGTCGCCGAAGTGGGCGCAGATGACGGCGTCGTTGCACAGGTAGTAGTTGGCGTACGAGGCGAGGAAGTCCGGGTGGGTGGAGCGGATCCTGTCGTAGTCCGGTCCCTGGAGTTGCGTCACGTCCATCGGACCGCCCCCGGCGGTCGTCGACCCGGTGAGGATGCGGAACTGCTGTCGGGCGTCCTTGGCGTAGGCGTCGTTGTCCGTCGCGAGGGGCATCTGGACGAGGGCCTCGCCCGGTGCGAGGAAGCGTGATGTGGCGTCCACGTGGTCGTCGGTGATGTCCTGCCCGTAGACGCCGTCGAACCAGATGACCTTGGACGCGCCGTACGCCTCGCACATCTCGGCCGTCAGCGTCTGCTCGGACATACCGGGGTTGCGGTTGCGGTTGAGCAGGCTGCTGCGGGTCGCCATCAGGGTTCCCGCACCGTCCTGTTCGATGGCGCCGCCCTCGCCGACGAAGTCAGCGGCGGTGAACGGGACTCCGGCGTACGAGGCGATGTGTCCGGCGACGCGTGCGTCCTTGCGATGGGTCTGCTTGTTGCCCCAGCCGTTGAAGTTGAGACCCACCGCGTCGAGGCCGCCGGCCCCGTCGGTGCGGAACACCGGGCCGGTGTCCCGCATCCAGCAGTCGTCGACGGGGATGGAGCTGATGACCGTCACCGACGTACCGCACAGCGAGCGCGCCCTGGCCGCGCTCGCGGAGTTGGCGCACATGACGACCGGCTCGTACCGGGCGATGGTGCGGGCGATCAGCGCGATGTCGGCCTGGATGCCGGCGAGGCTTCCTCCGCTCCAGATCGCGGTGCTGTCGGGCCAGGCCATCCACGTACGGGTGTGGCGGACGTCCTCCACGGGGACGCGGAAGGCGCCGGCGGCGGGGCGGCGGGCCGGTGCCGCGCCTGCCCGGCTCTGGACGGCGGCCAGGGCCGCGCCCGCGGCGGTCAGCCCGGCGGCCGCCAGGAATCTGCGCCGGTTGGGCCCGGGCGTCGAAGGTGTGCGGGGGGTGTCGGTGTTCACGTGATGCCTCCTGTGGTCTGCCCGCGAAGGACTGCGGGCGTTACGGGGAAGGCTCGGTGACCGGCTGTCACAGAGCCCTCCGGGCGGCGGCGATCCGCTCCGGATCCCAGCCGGGGTGCGGCAGGGAGTCCAGGAGCAGTCGTGTGTAGGGGTGCCGGGGCGCGGTGAGCACATCGGCGGTGACGCCCGCCTCGACGACCCGCCCGTGGCGCATGACGATGACGTCGTCGGTGACGTGGCGGACCACGCCCAGGTCGTGGGTGATGAAGAGGTAGCCGATACCGCTCTGTTCGCGGATGTCGGCGAGAAGGTTGAGGATCTGTGCCTGGACGGACACGTCGAGGGCTGCGACGGCCTCGTCCAGGACCAGGACGGCGGGCTCCACCGCGAGGGCACGTGCGATCGCGACCCGTTGGCGTTGACCGCCGGACAACTGCCCGGGCCTCGCGTCGGCCGCCCGCGTGGCGAGTCCCACGTGGCCGAGGAGTTCACGCACGCGACGCGCGGGGTCCCGGTCGGGGAAGTGCAGGCGCAGGGTCTCGCGCAGGGCCGATTCGACGGAGGTTCTCGGGTCGAGGGAGAGGTAGGGGTCCTGGAAGACCATCTGGACCTCGCGGGCGCGGGCGAGGCGGTGGGCCCGTCCGCGTTTCGGGGTGGACCGGTTCCGTCCGCCCACGACGACCTCGCCGGAGTCGGCCTGTTCGAGGCCCACGACGATCCGGGCGGTGGTGGTCTTCCCGGAGCCGGATTCGCCCACGATGCCGAGGGATCCTCCTCCGGGCAGGGTGAAGGACACGCCGTCCACGGCTCGTACGGTTCCGTAGGCACGGGTCAGGTTCACGGCCTGGAGTACGGGCTCAGACATCAGCGGCTCTCCCTTCGAGGTCTTCGTTGCCTTCGAGGTCTTCGATCACGTGTGGGGCCTCGATCCCTTCGAGGCGGTCGCTGTGATGACAGGCGGCCCGGTGTCCGGGTCGGTCCGGGATCGATCGGAGATCCGGCTCCTGCTGGTCGCAGGCTTCCGTGGCCTGCCGACAGCGCGGGGCGAAGGGACAACCGGTCAGGGGCGTACGCAGATCGGGCGGCTGGCCGTCGATGGCGGCGAGCCGGCCGGCGGGCGCGTCGAGGCGGGGTGTGGAGGCGAGCAGCGCCGCGGTGTAGGGGTGGCGGGGGTGGGCGAACAGGTCGTTCGCGGGGCCGCTCTCGACGATCCGTCCGGCGTACATGACGTAGACGCGGTCGCTGAGGGCGGCGGCCAGGTCGAGGTCGTGGGTGACGAACAGCAGTCCCGTACCGAATCGCCGCTGGAGCCGGGCGAGGAGGGCGACGACCTCGGCCTGGGTCGTGACGTCGAGCGCCGTGGTCGGCTCGTCCGCGAGCAGCAGGGAGGGGTCGCCCATGAGGGCCCCGGCGATCATGACGCGCTGGAGCATGCCGCCGGACACCTGGCCCGGGTACGTGTCGAGGATGGAGTCGTCGACGCCCACGGCGTGGAGGAGTTCGGTCGCACGGGCGGTCGCGTCGGGCCTGCTCATGACCTTGGGGAGGACGACGCCTTCGGTGAGGAAGTCGCCGATGCGACGCAGCGGGTTGATGGCCGCTCGCGGGTCCTGGAAGATCATGGCGGCCGTTCCCGCGCGCAGGGCGGCCACCCGCCCGGCGTCATCCCTCTCGCCGTGGACGACATGTGGGCCCGCGACACGGTCCCGGTGTTCGTCGAGGAGGGGGGCGAGGTCATCGGGGTCGACTTCAACTTCAACGGCTGGGGCGACAAGCAGGAGCACACGAACGACGCCCGCGTCGGCCGCACGCTGCTCACCAAGTACGGGATCCCGCGTGTCGAAGCCCCGCTCGTCGCCGAAGGCGGCTCCTTCGAGACCGACGGCGAGGGCACCCTGCTGATCACCGAGAGCTCGATCGTCAACGAGAACCGCAACCCGGGCCTGAGCCGGGACGACATCGAGGCCGACCTCATCGAGACCCTCGGTGTCGAGAAGGTGGTGTGGCTGAAGGGCGTGCGCGGCCAGGACATCACCGACGCCCACGTGGACAGCCTCGTACGCTTCACCGCGCCGGGCGTGGTGCTGCTGGACCAGGCCTTCCCCGGCACTCCCCCGGACTCCTGGTCGCGCGCCGCCGACCAGGCCAGGGCGGTGCTGAGCAAGGCGACCGACGCGCGCGGCCGACGCTTCGAAGTGATCGACCTGCCGCAACCCGACCTCGACAGGATCACCGGCGAAGGAGACGACTTCGTGTCGACCTACGCCAACTTCTACGTGGCCAACGACTCGGTCTTCATGCCCCGCTTCGGCGACCGCAAGGCCGACGACCGGGCCCGCGGAATCCTCCAGGA
Source organism: Streptomyces anulatus (assembly GCF_014650675.1). Lineage (GTDB taxonomy): Bacteria > Actinomycetota > Actinomycetes > Streptomycetales > Streptomycetaceae > Streptomyces > Streptomyces anulatus. The sequence continues at coordinate 285,435 of NZ_BMVK01000007.1, forward strand.
GCAGTTCCCCGATCGCGACATCGTGCCGGTCGTGATCGACACCGTCGCCTCCGGAGGCGGCGGCATCCACTGCGCCACACACGACCAGCCCGGCAAGCCGGTCGACTGACCCCCAGCCGCCGCGCGGAACGGTCGCGGCCGCGGCGAGACGGCAGTCACCCACCCGCGCCGGACTCGTCGCCTCGGGAGCCTCCTCCTCGTCGTGGGACCTCGACCGGTCGCGGCCCTGCGCAACCCGGCGGCGCGGAATCGAGCACGGCGGCCGACCCCATCGCCGCTATACCAAGCCGGTCTGACAACCGAGGAGCGATCGGCATCAGTTTCCGCCGCGTTCGGCACCTTGCCGCAGCCCGGTGTCATCCGCTCCGCTGCCGGCGCCCCTGCATGATCGCCGTCCCACCGAACCGCACCGTACGCCGCGGCACCTCACGCACATGGCTGGATCACGTCAGTCCGACCATCGGGAGCCGTCCCGGACTCCAGGCTTGTCGACATCAAAGGCGCCAATGGAGAGGGGTACGGACGTGGATGCTCTCGCAGCCGCGGTAGACACGCTTCTGGAAGATCCGGACGCATCGGTCGACGTGGACGTGCCGACCCCCGCCGAGGCCGCACGCGCTGTCCGGCTGTTCGATCAGGGGTTGCGCAGCGGCCGCGGGGTCCACCGCAAGATGGCCGAAGGCGCACTGCACGGAGCCAAGACGCTCTCGACCGACCGGCTTCAGGTCCTGTCGGAGTTCGTCCAGAACTCCGACGACACGGGAGCCGAGCAGCTGCGCATCCTGCTGCGCTCCGACCATCTGCTGATCGCCCACGACGGAGCCGGCCTGCACCTGGCCGATGTCCTCCCGCTCGGCATGCCCTGGCTCAGCGGCAAGACAGCCGACGCCGAAAGCACCGGCCGGTTCGGCATCGGGCTGTCCACGCTCAGGACTCTCACCACGGTCTGGGAGGTCCACTGCCACCCCTTCCACGTACGCTTCTCCGGTACCGGCCTCGAACCCGTGGCACCGCCGGAACTCCCCGCCGAGATCTCCGGACCCGAGTGGACCGTCTTCCGTATCCCGCTGACACCCGGCACTCTGACCGCGGGCCAGCTCCACGCATGGTTCGACGACTGGAACGACGCCTCCCTGCTCTTCCTTCGTCATCTCCGAAGCCTCGAGGTGACGGCCGGCGGGCAGAGCACCGTACTGTCCCTGATCCGGGCCGACGTGACAGAGCGTCGGCTCCTGATCGAGGGCGTCGAGCACGAGGTGAGTGTGCAGCACGCCCGGGCGACCGACGGAGCGCTGTGGCGGGTGTACACGGCCCAGGTCGAACCGCACCCCGACTGGGAGCGGAGCCACAAGGCACTGGGCCCGCTCGTACCCGTGAGTGTCGCGCTGCCCTTGGAGCACGGGGCGCACGGCAGCGTCCACGCGGGCCTTCCCGTGGCCCCGCTCGACCTGGCGGCCCGCGTCCACACCCAGTTCGACCCCGTTGCGAGTCGCGAGGGTTTCGCCAGCAGCCTCTTCAACACGCAGCTCGTCCCCGTGATCGCCGACCTGTGGACAGCCGCCGTACGCGACGTTCTGGAGAGTGTGGATCACACAGCGTGGCACCTCGTGCCCCTCGCTCTCCCGTCAGGCTCCGCGCCGGCAACCCTGCTCCAGGACCGGATCCGCACCGCGCTGCTCACCCGCGCACGGCAGTCACTCGCCGCCGAACTGGCGCTGCCCGTCGCGGAGGGCGGCCCCACCGCCCTGCTGACCGAGTTCGCGGTCGAGGAGGACGCGCTGTCGGCGGTCCTCGACGCCACCGATATCGCCCGGCTCGGCGAAGCCCCGTACACCTTGCCGGCCGCCGTCCGCGACCGCGCGGGCCGCTGGCGGGAGGTCCTCTCGGACTGGCGTGCGGAGGGTGCCGCGGAGCTGCGCCCGGAGGTGCGGGTGATGGACGCGCTCAGCCTGTTCGCCGACCAGGAGTGGCAGGACACCGCGCGACTCGTGCGGCTCGCCGCCGTCGCCGTCGAGGCGGGCCTCGAGCATGCGCTGGCCGGCCGGACATGCCTGGCCACCGCCGACGGGCGCCGGCTTCGGCCGCAACCAGCGGAGAACGCGTTCGCTGACGCGGCCGGCGGGACCACCGGCCCCTTGGACCTGCTGGGTGTCGTTCTGGACCTGCATCCCGCCTACGCGGAGGACAATGCCTGGGCCAAGACCGTCACCGCGTGGCTGCGGCGGCGGGACTGCCTGGTCCGCCGCGACGACACAGCGGCCGTGCTGAAGATCGTCTCCCGGCTCGGAAAGGCCGGCGGACGACTTGCCGACGGCGACGAGGCGACGGAGACAGCCCGGCTCGTCGCCCTGCAGCAGGCACTCGGCGACATGCCGAAGAAGCTCCGCGACCCGCTCGGTCCGGGCATCGGACGGGCCGTTCTCCTCAACGGGATCACGTACGACAAGGACGGAACCGAACAGTCCCGCCGTGTGATGCCCGGCGCCGCCTACCTCCCCCAGGCGTTGGAGAGCGCTGACGGAGACCGGTTCGAGGTCGCTGCGCGCAGGACTCCCGGCCTCATCTGGGTGCGCCGCTCCTACGCTCGAACGCTTCTCTCCGCCGCCCGGGCAGGCGGCCTGAGCAGGACGGTCTTCCTGCGCTTGCTGGGCGTGGCCGACGTGCCCCGGGTCACTGCGGTGCGCGAGAGGTCGGCGGACACCAAGACGTACCCGGGAGACTCCCGTCTCGGCCTCGCACGGTACTGCAGGTGGTCCGCCGCGGGCCGGTGGCAGCAGCTGATGGTTGCGGGAGCCGACCACACCCTGGACGACCTGACCAGCAGCGACATCGCCGCCGTGGTCAAGAACATCGCGGCCGAGACGAACGTGGCCGAGCGACGACGCCGCACGGCCGCCCTGCTCCGCACCCTCACCTCACTGCTGACCGCCTCGGACCAGGCCGTCGTCCCCATGGCTCGGGGCCACTACAAGTGGAACCTCAGGGGCGAGACGGCGGCCATCTGGGTATGGCTGCTCCGGGAGACCGCCTGGCTGGAGGACGGCGTCGGCCGACTCAGGCCACCGGCCGAACTCACCCTGCGTACACCGGACACAGAGGCCCTGTACGGACCCGAGGACCCCGGATACCTGCATCCGGAGATCCATCAGGCCCTGTCCACCCGCACGGAGGTTCTCACCGCTCTCGGTATCTCCGGCGACCCCGACGTTCCGCGGCTCATGGAACGGCTGCGTGAACTCCGGCACCGTCACGACGAGGCCGGAACCGAGGCCGACGTGCCGGACAGCCTGAGAGTGGAGGCGCTGCTGGTCTACCAGTCCCTTGCCCGACGCCTTACGCGCCGTTCGGCAGATGCGGCTCACACGGCACTGGAGAAGCAGATCCGCAACGAGTTCCGCTACGAGGACCTTGTCCTGACCGACCAGGGGTGGGCCGAATCGGGCAGGTGCTTCCAGGGGCCCGCGATCCTGCGTGGGTTCCGTCCTTTCGCCCTGACCGGGTCCGACATCGATCCCCTGTGGCAGGTACTGGGCATCCCCGAACCAGGACTCGATGACCTCATCGACGTGCTGAGGGAGATCTCCGGGACCGGCGCCATCCCGGACGCCGAGCAGGAGAGGGTCATGCTCGAGGCTCTGCGCCGTCTGCGGGACGTGATCCGCTCCGACGAGAAGCCCATGTCGCCCGGGCTGCAGAGCAGACTGCGGAGTCTGCCGCTGTGGACCACAGCGGGCTGGGTCAAGGGCAAGGGCCGAGCGGTGTTCGCCGTGGCCGACTCCGGGGTCGAGCGGGTTCTGACCAGCCGTCTGCCGCTCTGGAAGCCGGGCGGGAACGTACAGCAGTTCACGGCACTGTTCGGTGCACTGCACATCACACCGTTGGACGTAGCGGGCGCCCAGGTCACATACGAGCCCGGAGGCACGGACACGGCCGGGGACGCCCTCCTGAACCAGTCGGCGGACGCGAGACTGACGGAAGAGTTCCGGCGAGGAGTCGCCGCGCTCCAGGACCTTCTGGTACGCGACGAGCCCGAGACGGCCGATGCCTTCACCGGCTGGACCTGGCTGGCCGGCCTGGAGGTCCGGCTGCTCCCCGGCCTGATGATCCGCCTCGACCCGGGAGACGCCCACGCACCCATCGAGCTCCCTGTCGAAGCGCAGATCGACCGCGGTCGCAACACCCTGTTCCTGAGATCGAACGCGGCTCTGACCACCAAGGCGGGTGCGGGCACGGCCATCGCCGCCCACTTCGCGGAGGAAAGGTCGCGCGTGGGCCACAGCTGGCGGGATGTCTGGGAGGAACACCTGGTGGGGGCAGAGCCCGGGATCACGCTCACGTCGTCGGGACAGCAGGACCTCGCGGAACGGCAGCGGCTCGCCGAAGAACTGCACCGGCGCACACAGCGGACCTCTGTCCCGCCCCTGCCGAACGGTAAACAATCCGCTCAACGGGGCGCCGGCACCGGCCCGGCCGCCGTCATCCCGGCTCCCCGCAACGGTTCGGTGGCCGGGCCTTCGCCCGCGAACCCCGGATCCGGTTCCGTGCCCGGCCCACAGCAACCGCCGGCCGCACGGCCCCTGGTGGACGCGTCCACCTTCGACGCCCCGCCCGGCAGCATCACCCGCACGAGCACTCCGTGCGCACCGGCCGGCCTCCCTGGCGGTACCGCAGGGCCGGCGAACCCCTCGCCGGGCCGACACGGAACCCCGCTCCCCCGGCCCAGGCCCGGAGGGGCCTCGCCCCGCAGCCATGCCTCACCGCTCGGCTACGCGGACCACGACAAGGAAGAGCTCGTCATCCAGGCTCTTCGCCGGATCCTGCGAGAGCGAGGAGTCGAGCTGGACGACCAGCGGGGTGCGTCCGGCATGGGCGCCGATGCCTACGACTCGACCGGCCGCTTCTACGAGATCAAGGCCCACGGGGGTGTGGTGCCCGGCGAACTGACCCTGACACGCGCCGAGTTCGTCCGGGCCTGGAGCGAAGGCGAGAACTACACGCTCGTGATCGCCTCACACCTGGAGAAGGGCGCCGGCAGGCCGACCCTCCGCCTGGTGAACGACCCCGTACACCGCTTCGAAGTCGAACCCCCGACGGACGTCCGTCTCAAGGGCGTACGGGACGGAACAGTGGAAGCGACCGTGTACGAGTGGCCCGGCTCGGACCGTTAGAGTTTGGCGCCCCGAACAGACGCTCCACGATCCGGGGATGGCGAAACCGGGTCCGCCCTTCGCCGCGCTGGGCCCGGACCTCGCGGAGATCCGGGATGCCGCTGCGATCGCAGGGCTGAAGGCCGTGTTCGGGTCCGATCCCGCCCATATGGTCGGCCTGACGGAGCCCTCCGGCCGCGGCACGCCGCCGAGATCCAGTAGGAGAATCATGACCCGGCCCACTCCTGACCAGCTCCCTACCGCTCAAGGCCCGCCTCGCATACCTGTATCTCGGCGGTACGGCTACGACCCGGACCGGACTGAGAGGGCTCTCCCACTGGCAAGACCTTGCGTCCCTGTACCTCGACAATCTCGCGACGGCACTCACCGACGAGGACTGGCAGGAAGTCACACAACTCCCCGTGGTTCCTGGGGATCCGCTGGAGGTGACTGTGCACGACTCGCAGTCGACGCAGATCGCGGTGCAGATTCCGGTGGACGTGCCGAATGGGTGGCTGGAGGAGAACCGGCTGCGGCTTGAGCACGTGCGCAAGGCGATCGCGAAGAGATGACCCGATCACGTCTGGGCGACAAGGGCTACAGCTCGAAGGCGATCCGCGCCCGGCTCCGCCGCCGCGGGATCCCGCACACGATTCCCGAGCGGGCCGACCAGATCGCCAACCGGGCCCGGCGAGAAAGCCGAGGAGGCCGCCCGCCTTCGACCACGTATCTCTGGCAACCATGCGGGGGGACCGATGCCGCCAGGATGTACGCCAGATTCCTGCCGAACACGCCCCCGGCGTCGGCCGCCTGGCAGCAGCGTGTCAGTGAGGTAGCCGACGGCGCCCCCGGTGCGACGGGCGGGGACGTCACCCGAGAGCCCCACACCCACACCAGGCGCGCTGTCGCCGCACACGACCCCCCGTTCACCCGTTCAGGGCTACAAGCGCGGCGGACGTCACAGCGATAAGCGTGAGGGTGGCGGCGAACGCGGTCGCCGCGCGGGTGACGGCGGCGGGGTAGGAGCACTGATCGCGGCGTGCGAGGTAGCCGGCGCCGGCTGCCACGAGGACGGCGGCGAAGACGGACAGGGCAAGGCCGAGCAGGATCATAGCGGCGCGGTCGGACATAGTAACGAGCTCCTTGGAAACAGCAGTTGATGTCGTCATGCCGAATCTCGCGGAACTGCTGTTCAGCGTGGTTCGCGTGAACAGAAATAGACTTCGGTGAACACGCGACAGGCGCAGAGGGAGTGAGATGTCTCGAGACGGAGCGGCTCCGAGCCCTGCCGAAGCCCTCGAGGAATTGCGCAGGGAGTTGAGGGACGCGCTCGCCCGGACCGGGTGGACACAAGAGACACTCGGGCACTTTGCCGACCTCAAACGAACAACCGTCAACCAAGCCCTCAGCTCGAAGGTAGCCAAGCCCCCGTCCCGGAGGACGGTCACAAGGCTGATGAAGGCCCTCAAGCTCCAGGACAAGAAGGACTACTTGCTGGGTCTGCACACGGCTGCCGAAGCCACGAGTTCCAGAAACCTCACGGCCGAAGCACCCGCGCCGCTCGGCCTGTCCATCGCGGAACTGGACGACGCCTTCGCGGTGGAGCATCTGGAGGTCCACCGCAGCATCGACCCGGGTCAGCCGACCCTGAGCGCGCTCACCCCGTACATCAGCCGTGGCCATGACGTCTGGCTCGCCGGCAATGCCTTGAAGGCCCAGACCTCAAGTCGCATGGCGGTACTGGTCGGGGACTCGTCGACGGGCAAGACCCGAGCCCTGCACGCACTTCTGAAGCGCAAGCAGTTCGCCGAGTGGCGACTGCGGCAGCCCTACGACTCAGAGGGATTCCTCGCGGCGTATCACCGGGGCGAGATCGAGCCTCGGACGGTGCTGTGGATGAACGAGTCCCAGCGCTTTCTGGATGGTCCACGAGGAGAGGAAACCGCACGTGCGCTTCTGGGCCTACTGGCTGACCAGACAGTCAAGCCTGTGCTCATTCTCGGGACCTTATGGCGCGAAATGCACGCCACTCTGACGGTGCGGCCCGTACGCGAAGGGCTCGATCCCCATGCGCATGCGCGCAGCGTCCTGGACGGTCGCTGTCGCGAGGTACCCGAGAAGTTCGACGACGAAGACATGGCGCAACTGGCCCTGCTCGCGCAAGAGGACCGGCGTCTGGCCCTCGCTATGGAGCACGGGGGGCGGCAGATCCCCCAGTTCCTCGCCGGCGCCCAGGAACTCGTACGGCGTTTCGAGACCGCGCCGACCGGCGCCAAAGCGGTGATCCGGGCGGCCATGGACGCACGGCGTCTCGGGCATGGCCTGCTGATCGGCGATGCGTTCCTGCGAACCGCTGCTCCCGGCTATCTCACCGATCAGCAGTGGCAGTTACTGGGTGAGAATTGGTTCGAGGAAGCACTCCAGTACGCAGGGAAGGAGTGCAAGGGAGTCCCCGGCCCCCTCACGCCTCACAAGCCCCGCCCCGGGGAGGCATCGCCGTCGGGCGCGGTCTACCGGCTCGCCGACTACCTGGAGCAGTATGCCCGGGACACCTTCCGCTACGAAATGGCTCCGACCGGTTTCTGGACCGCCGCTGTGCACAGCGTGACCAGTCCGCCCGATCTCGTCGCACTCGCCGGCTCTGCCGAAGCCCGGCTCCTTCTGAGCCACTCGGCACGGCTCTACCGTGCCGCTGCGCAGGCCGGGCTGCCTCACGGCTGGGTCCACCTCGGCAAACTGCACGCACGAGCGGGCGACTCCGACGGGGCCACCCACTTCTTCCGGACCGCGGCCGATACCGGGGAATTCCGCGGTCACCTGGAACTGGCCCATATACGCACGAAGGCCGGAGACACCTCCACGGCTCTGCGCCTCTACCAAGCCGCGGCACGGATCGCGGCGGCCACTGCCGATCCCTCCGAAGCCGACCTTCTCGTGGTGACTCTGGCTGATCCCCTCGCCAGGGCGGGAGACTTCGAGGGAGCGGAGGAGCTGTGCCGTGCCTTGATCGCCCGCGGCGGCGACCACCAATGGCTGTGGTCCTATGCGGCGAGACTGCGCCTGAGTGCCGGAGACCGAGAGGGGGCCGAACCGCACGCGCGGGAAGCGGCTCGCAGGGGTGACGGCAACGCGATGCTCAAGCTCGTCGACGGATGGCGGTCGGCCGGAGACGCGGCCCGAGCTGATCGTCTGTACGACGAGATGATCGACCTCAGTACCCCGCTGGATCTGGGGGAATTGGCTTCCTCGCTGGAGAAGGAGAGCCCGGGGCAGGCTGAACACCTGTATCGGATCATCGACGAGCGAGAGGGCAACGGTGCCACAGCCTTGTGGATCAGAGCTGCCCGCCTCCTTGAAGCCGGGGACCGCTCCGAGGCCGAACGGCTCTTCCATGCCTCGGTCGACGCCGGGGACCCAGCCGGGCTGTACAACCTGGGCAGCTTGCGCCTGGAAGCCGAGGACTGGGGCGGAGCCGAGCAGTACGCGTTGCGTGCCGTCGCCGAGGAAGGCAGCAATCTGCTCCTGAACGAACTGGACCTGGCATATCGGCACACCGGTCAGACTGACCGACTCCGCGCGCTGTACCAGCAACTCATCGAGGCTGGTCACTCCGAGGCTCTCACGGGCCTCGTCCGGCTATTGGACGAGGCCGGTGAACATGCCGAAGCCGACCGCCTCGCGTTCAGATCGATCGCCGCGGGTGAATCGGCAGTGCTCTGGATGCTGAGCCGACCCGACAACCCGCGCCACCAACGGTTGCTCCAGTACGGCCTTGAGCCCGACGGCAGTATCGCCGACCCGTGGTGGTGAGAAGTCCTCACCCTCCGCGAGTCGGCCAAGAAGCGCGCTGACGTTCGTACGAGGGCAACCAGCGACGCATGAGACCCGCCGCACCCAGGACACCGAGCTCACGGGCTGATCACGCTCGGTCCAAGGGGCATTCGGTGCGGCCGGGATTCGACGCTACAGTCCCGTCACGCTGATCAGCCAAGGAAGCTCAGACGCACCTGCCGCTCCCGGTTGTCCTTGTTGGTGTCCACCAGGCAAACCGACTGCCAGGTCCCCAGCTCCAGCCTGCCGCCGATCACCGGCAGGGTGGCGTGCGGCGGGACCAGGGCGGGGAGCACGTGGTCGCGGCCGTGGCCGGGGCTGCCGTGGCGGTGCTGCCAGCGGTCGTCGGCGGGGAGCAGGTGGTGGAGGGCGGCCAGCAGGTCGTCGTCGCTGCCCGCGCCGGTCTCCAGCACGGCGATGCCGGCGGTGGCGTGCGGGACGAAAACGTTGAGCAGGCCGTCGCGGCCGGGTGCGGTGCGGGTGAGGAACTCCTCGCAGGCGCGCGTCAGGTCCGTGACGCTCTCGGACGTACCCGTGGTGATGTTCAGGACCGTGGTGGTGAAGGAATCGGACATGCCTCCATCTTCGCCCCACTGGCGTGAGATGACGCGTCCACGCTCCGAGACACCATTGACCGTGTCCCGACCGGATGGCTACGTTCAGCGCCATGTTCCGATCAGCTCTGCTCACTTCGCGCGGTCACATCGACCTGCTGCGAGTGGCCTCCGCCGCGTGTTGTCGCGGCTGCTGACGTTCTCCCAGCGACTTCCGGAGCGTTTCCCGCCGCACGGCCGCGCCTGCGGTAGGGCGTCGCTCGCCCTTCCGTAGTCGTGTTGGTCGCCCTGGTCGCGTAGTCGCGTCCGGTCCCGCCTCGTCGGGTGCCCGGCGCCCGGCGCCCGTTGAGCACACCGCGTTTCTCCTGCCTTCCGATGCCCCGCCCGTCCTCCGGTCGGTCGTGGTGTGTGGGTTCGGAGTGCCCCTGCGTGCTCACGCGCCCTGGCCGACCCTGCTTCTCCGCGTCCCCTCACCTCCTCCCAATCGGCTTTCGCCTTTCGCCCCGCATCCGTGCGGCCTTCCGTGGAGCCCTCATGACCATCAGCCATGCGCCGCCACCACCCGGCCTGTCCGTTGCCCCGGAGAAATCCTCCGCGCCGAGCCGTACGCCGCCGGATTTGCAGGCGGTGGTTCCGGCGTCCGTGCGGCGGTCTCGGCTGCGGTCCGCTCCGCGGTGGGTGCGGCGGGCGGTGGGGCCGTTGCTGTTGCTCGCGTTGTGGCAGGTGTTCAGCGCCACGGGGGTGCTGCATCCCGATGTGCTCGCCTCACCCGGGACCATCGCCCGCGCCGGCGCCGATCTGGTGGCCGACGGGACGCTGCCCGCCGCGATGGGGGTCTCGCTCCAGCGGGTGGTCGTGGGGCTCCTGCTCGGCGGGGTCGTCGGGACGGCGCTCGCGCTCGTGTCGGGGCTGTCACGGCTCGGGGAGGATCTGGTCGACGCGACCGTGCAGATGCTGCGCACGGTGCCCTGGGTGGGGCTGATCCCGCTGTTCATCATCTGGCTCGGGATCGGCGAGGCGCCGAAGGTGGCCCTCATCGCGCTCGGGGTGGCCTTCCATCTGTACCTCAACGTCTATGCGGGAATCCGTGGCGTCGACGCCCAACTCATCGAAGCCGGTGAGTCGTTGGGGCTCGGGCGGTGGGGGCTGGTGCGGCATGTGGTGCTGCCGGGGGCGCTGCCCGGGGCCATGACCGGGCTGCGGTACTCGCTGGCGACGGCCTGGCTCGCGCTCGTCTTCGGTGAGTCGATCAACGCCGACGCCGGGATCGGGTTCCTGATGAACCAGGCCCGTGAGTTCTTCCGGACCGACGTGATCGTCGTCTGTCTCGTCGTGTACGCCTTCCTCGGCCTCACCGCCGACGTCATCGTCCGGATCCTCGAAAGGCTGCTGCTGCAATGGCGACCGACCTTCACCGGCCAGTGAAAGAAACGCTTGCCCCCGACCCGAGGTCCGCGGCGTCGGCCGGTGCCCCGGAGGCCGCCGTACGGGTCGCAGGGCTCACCCGCGCCTTCGACGGGCGCCCGGTCATCGACGACCTCGATCTCACTCTGAGGGCAGGCGAGTTCACCGCGCTGCTCGGGCGCAGCGGCTGCGGCAAGTCGACCCTGCTGCGGGTGCTCGCCGGGCTCGACCGGGAGATCTCGGGCACCGTCCTGGTGCCCCGCCGACGCGCGGTCGCCTTCCAGGCCCCGCGCCTGATGCCGTGGAAGCGTGTCTGGCGCAACGTCCTGCTCGGGCTGCCGGGCAAACCCGAACGCGCCGTGGCGGAGGGGGCGTTGGCGGAGGTCGGGCTGGCGGAGCGGGCCGGGGCGTGGCCCAAGACGCTGTCCGGCGGGGAGGCGCAGCGTGCTTCGCTGGCCAGGGCCCTGGTGCGCGAGCCCGATCTGCTGCTGCTCGACGAGCCCTTCGGCGCGCTGGACGCCCTGACCCGGATCAAGGCCCAGCAGCTCGTCGCCGAGCTCTGGCAGCGGCGCGGCTGCGCCGTGCTCCTGGTCACCCATGACGTGGACGAGGCCCTGCTGCTGGCCGACCGGGCGCTGGTGATGCGGGAGGGGCGCATCGCGTACGACACGCCCGTCGCGCTGGACCGGCCGCGCGGGGTCGGCTCCCCCGGGTTCGCCGACCTGCGCGCCCGGCTGCTCACCGAACTGGGCGTCGAGGGCGGGGGCGGCGTCGAAGGCAAGGGCCGTGCCCACGGTGGGCCCGGCGCACCGGCCGATGAGAAGCCGTCCGTCGCCGCCGGCCCGTCCGGTCCGGGGCCGGCGAAGGCCCCCGACGAATCGTCCGCACACCCCCGTCACGGAGACGCGTCATGAAACGCCGTACCCTGCCCGCCCTGCTCCTTCCCCTCGCCCTGCTTCTCTCCGCGTGCGGCGGCGCCTCCTCCGCGAACTCGGGAGGCAGCACGGACGGGAAGGGCAGCCTCACGCTCAACGTCGGTGACCAGAAGGGTGGTTACGAGGCGATCCTGCGGGCCTCCGGGGAGCTCGACGACCTCGGCTACCGCATCAAGTGGTCCACCTTCACCTCGGGACCGCCCCTGCTGGAGGCCGTGAGCGCCGGGGCGGTGGACATCGGAGGCGTGGGCAACACGCCGCCCGTCTTCGCCGCGGGGGCCGACTCGAACATCGCCGTCGTCGGCGCCACGCACGGCTCGTCGGCCGGTGAGGTCATCGTCGTGCCCGAGGACTCGCCGTTGAAGAGGCCCGCCCAGCTCAAGGGCAGGTCCATCGCCGTGGCGCAGGGCAGTTCGGCCCACTTCCAGCTGGTCGCCTCGCTCAAGAAGGCCGGGCTCGGGATCGAGGACGTGAAGCTGAACTACCTTCAGCCCGCCGACGCGCTCGCCGCGTTCAGCCGGGGAAAGGTCGACGCCTGGGCGATCTGGGACCCGTACACCTCGCAGGTCCTGCGCACGGCGGACGCCCGGGTCCTCACGACCGGCGAGGGCGTCGTCAACGGCCTCGGTTTCCAGGTCGCTTCGCCCGTCTCGCTCAAGGACGGGAAGAAGTCGAAGGCCATCGGCGACCTGCTCGTCCGGCTGGAGCGGGCCCAGAAGTGGGTCTTCGAGCACCCGGAGGAGTGGGCGAAGGTCTGGGCGAAGGAGACCGGGCTGCCCTACGAGGTGGCGCTGGACGCCGTGAAGCTCAGCTACGGCACCCGCGTCCCGGTCGCGATCGACGCCGCGGCCATCGCCTCCGAGCAGGAGATCGCCGACACCTTCGCCGAGCTGAAGCTGATTCCGCGACGGTTCGACTTCGAGGACTACGTCGACACCCGGTTCAACCGTGACCTCCCCGCTTCCTCCACCGCACCGCGCTCCTACGGAAAGGCCTCATCGTGAACGTCCATCTGCACTGGTTCCTGCCCACCGGGGGCGACGGCAGGACGCTCGTCGACCGGCACGCGTACACCGACGGCGGCATCAAGCGCGACCGGATCACCCCGGTGAGCGGGGTGCGGGCCCCGGACATCGAGTATCTGACCCAGATCGCCAAAGCGGCCGAGCAGTTGGGCTTCGAGGCGGTGCTGACTCCCACGGGTACGTGGTGCGAGGACGCCTGGCTGACCACGGTGGCGCTCGCGCAGCACACCGAGCGGCTGAAGTTCCTCGTGGCGTTCCGGCCGGGGGTCATCTCCCCGGTGCTGGCCGCCCAGATGGCCGCCACGTATCAGCGGATCACCCGGGGGCGGCTGCTGCTCAACGTGGTGACCGGGGGCGACTCGACGGAGCAGCGGCGGTTCGGGGACCACCTGGACCACGACCGGCGCTATGCGCGGACCGCGGAGTTCCTGTCGGTGGTGCGGGGCGCCTGGAGCGGGCAGCCGTACGACTTCGACGGTGAGCACTACCAGGTGGAGGGCGGGCTGACCGCGCTGCCGCCGGACCCGCTGCCGGAGATCTTCTTCGGCGGGTCATCGGCTGCCGCGGGGCCGGTGGCCGCGGCCCATGCCGACGTCTATCTGACCTGGGGCGAGCCGCCGGCCGCGGTGAAGGAGAAGATCGACTGGATTCGCGGCCTGGCGGAGGAGCAGGGTCGCACGGTCCGGTTCGGCATCCGGCTGCACACCATTTCGCGGGACTCCTCGCGGGAGGCGTGGGCCACCGCCGACCGGCTGCTGGGCGACCTCGATCCGGACACGATCGCGGCGGCGCAGCAGGCGCTGGGGAAGAGCGAGTCGGTCGGGCAGCAGCGGATGCTGGCGCTGCACGGCGGTTCGCGGGACAAGCTGGAGATCGCGCCGAACCTCTGGGCGGGTGTCGGTCTGGTGCGGGGCGGGGCCGGGACCGCGCTGGTGGGCAGCCATGCGGAGGTCGCGGACCGGATCGAGGAGTACCACGCGCTGGGCGTGGAGCACTTCGTGCTCTCCGGGTATCCGCATCTGGAGGAGGCGTACTGGTTCGGCGAGGGCGTCACCCCCGAGCTGGCCCGGCGCGGGCTGCTGCCGACCGTGCCCGCGTCCCCGCTGCTGGGCCGGACCGGCGCCGAGAGCCGGACCGCCCCGGCTCCGGGCGGGGCGCCGCTGCTGCTCGCCGGAGGCCGCTGAGGCCCGCCGCTGACGCCTGCCGGCATCGGGGCTCCGGGCGCCTTCCCCGTACGGGAAGATCCCGGAGCCCCGAGCAGTTAGTAGAAGCGTGAACATTTCTGGGGTGCGTGAGCTGGACGTGGTCGTGATCGGCGCGGGTCAGGCGGGGCTGTCCGCCGCGCACCACCTGCGCCGCGTCGGACTGGAGCCGGACGACGACTTCGTCGTGCTGGACCACGCGCCCCGGCCGGGCGGCGCGTGGCAGTTCCGCTGGCCCTCGCTGACGTACGGCAAGGTCCACGGGATGCACGCGCTGCCGGGCATGGAGCTGACCGGAGCCGACCCCGACCGGCCCTCGTCGGAGGTGATCGGCGCGTATTTCGCCGCGTACGAGGAGCGCTTCGACCTGCGGGTCCACCGCCCGGTGGAGGTGAGCGCCGTACGGGAGGGGAGCGGCGGGCGGCTGCTGGTGGAGACGTCCGAGGGGACGTACGCCCCGAGGGCCCTGATCAACGCGACCGGCACCTGGGACCGGCCGTTCTGGCCGCGCTACCCGGGCCAGGAGACGTTCCGGGGGCGGCAGTTGCACACGGCGAACTACCCGGGGCCCGAGGAGTTCGCGGGGCAGCGCGTCATCGTCGTCGGGGGCGGGGCCTCCGGTACGCAGCATCTGATGGAGATCGCCGGGTTCGCGGCCGACACCTTCTGGGTGACCCGGAGCGAACCGGTCTTCCGCGAGGGGCCGTTCACCGAGGAGTGGGGGCGGGCGGCCGTGGCGATGGTGGAGGAGCGGGTACGCAAGGGGCTGCCGCCGCGGAGCGTGGTCAGCGTGACCGGGCTGCCGATGACCGATGCGGTGCGGCGGGCCAGGGAGCAGGGGGCGCTGGACCGGCTGCCGATGTTCGACCGGATCACGCCGGACGGCGTGGCCTGGGACGACGGCCGGGTCGTCGAGGCCGATGTGATCCTGTGGGCCACCGGGTTCCGGCCCGCCGTGGAGCATCTGGCGCCGCTGAAGCTGCGCGAGCCGGGCGGCGGCATCCGGGCCGAGGACACCCGAGCCGTACGCGACGGGCGTGTCCACCTCGTGGGGTACGGCCCGTCCGCCAGCACCATCGGCGCCAACCGCGCGGGCCGCGCGGCGGTCCGGTCGGTCATGCGGTTGCTGAAGGAGTCCGACGGCGGGCGGCCCGACCGGAACGCCGGAGCCGCTGTCGGCGCCCCGGTCTCCGGGGCCTGAGGCTCCGAAGCCCGAAGCCCCGGGCCCGTAGTCCCGGGGCTCGAAGTCCTTTGTCGGCGGAGCCGGTCAGTTCGTGGTGGCGGAGGCGCGGTTGCGGTTGAACTCCTGGACGTTCCGCTGCTGTTCGTCGTAGCTGTCGGTGAACCGGGTGTCGCCGGGGCCGACCGTGACGAAGTACAGCCAGGGTCCGGGCGTGGGGCTGACGGCCGCGCGCAGCGCCTCCTCCCCCGGGTTGCCGATGGGCGTCGGCGGCAGGCCCTTGATCCGGTAGCTGTTGTACGGGCTGTCCAGCTGGGTTTCCGCGGTCGTCGTGTCCAGGGTGGAGCGCTTGAGGGCGTAGTTGATGGTGGAGTCCATCTGCAACGGCATGTCCTTGAGCAGCCGGTTGTAGACGACCCGGGCCACCTTGCCCATGTCGGAGGCGGTGTCGGCCTCGGCCTGGACGATGCTGGCGATCGTGATCGTGTCGTAGACGGAGACGTTGTTGCGCTGGGCCCCCGCCGTGACGTGGTCGGCGCCGAAGTGCTTGCGGGCGGTGTCCGCCATGTACCGCAGCAGGCCGGCGGGCTCGGTCGCGGCGTCGATCGGATACGTGGCCGGGAAGAGGTATCCCTCGGGGTTGCCCTCGGCCTGGGCGGGCAGAGCCAGGTCCACCGTCGTCGCGGCCTTGTGCGTGCTGCCGGGCTTCAGGTCGAGCGCCCGGTCGACGGCCTCGTACACCTGCGAGGCACGACGGCCCTCGGGGATCATCAGAGTGCTGTGCGGGCTTTCCTTCTCGTGCCCGCCCTCGTCCGATCCGGTCAGGGACAGCGGGATCAGGACGGCGGCCGACACGACGAGCAGGGCGACGGCGGCCAGGACGACCTTGCCGCGGCGGGTCGGGCGGAGTCTGCGACGGGGTCGGGCGTCCGGGGACTCGTTCACCATGCGGGCACGTTAACCCGGGGCACGAGCCACGGCCGGTAGCTCGGCCACGGCGTCGGCTCCGGCGACACGAACGCCGTACCGAGCGACCGGAACACACGACGCCCAGAACACACGAACAGGGGATCGGGTGTTCGCTGGAACGTGTGATCGTCAGCGGATTCGTTGCTGTTCACCCGTCAGGGGCGTGATGATTGCAGAGCGCAGTCAACGGGCTGCAGACCGCTACTGCGCAGTCCCACAGATGCACCACGTACAAGGAGAAAGACCAGATGAACTTCCTGACCAACCTGCTTGCCGGCGTCGTCCACTTCGTGGGTTGGCTCGTCTGACCATTGCTCCGCCCGGCGCCGTCGCTCCCCGTCCCACGGGAGCGGCGGCGCCGCCGTGTGTAGGGAAGCCGGCCGGCTCAGCCGTTCGCCACTGCCGGTCCGGCGAAGGGCGGCAGCGCGGTGAACTCGGGTGCGACCGTCACCGCCGCCGCGAGGGCGTCGAGCGTCCGGCGGACCCGGGTGAGCGGGTGGTCCGGGAATTCCGCGTCCCACTGCGCGTGGTCCGCCGCGTGGAAGGGCAGCCCGCCCTGGACCTCGGGGGCGTAGGGGTGCGGCCGGAAGTACTGGTCGGGGCCGAGCTTGGCCATCACCACGGCTTCCCGCATACCGGTCATGCCGCGCTCCGCCGCCTGGATCTTCACCACGGTGCTGCATCCGGCGCGCGGCACGGTGAAGCTGCCAATGAAGGCCTGCCCGCTGGGCTGTCCCGGCAGCGGCAGTTTGAGTATCTGGCGCAGGGCGGGCAGCTCGCCCAGTCGCTTCACCGACGCTTCGACGAGTCCGCCGCCGACCCGCGCGGTGAAATGGGTGAGCCCGTGGCGCAGGGCGGGGCCGTCGTCCAGCGCGGCAGGCAGATCCGGCGGCAGGTCGAAGAAGTGCAGCGACAGCACATCACCGTGGTCGTTCAGCCAGGTGTCGCTGTCCACGGTTCGGTAGCCGGGGAGTTCCACCCCGAGGAGAGCTCTCATGCGCGGCGATCATGCCGTACGCGCGCCGCGCCGGTGACATCAGGGGGCTGTCGCATCACCCCGACACCGGAGACCGGTCCTGCCGGGCTCGGTCAGGGGGCCGGCACCGGGGCCGGGTGGGCGTCGCGGCGGATCAGGGCGGCGTAGTGGCCGTCGCGGTCGAGCAGTTCCTCGTGCGTACCGCGCTCGGCGGCCCGGCCGTCCTCCAGGACGACGATCTGGTCCGCGTCGCGGACGGTGGAGAGGCGGTGCGCGATGGTGAGCGTGGTCCGTCCTGCGGACAGGGCGTCGATCGCTTGCTGCACGGCCTGTTCCGTACGGGTGTCGAGCGCGCTGGTCGCCTCGTCGAGGATCAGCACCGGCGGGTCGCGCAGGATGGTGCGGGCGATGGCGAGGCGCTGCTTCTCGCCGCCCGAGAAGCGGTAGCCGCGCTCACCGACCAGGGTGTCGTAGCCGTCGGGCAGGGAGGCGATGTGGTCGTGGATCTGCGCCGCGCGGGCCGCGGCCTCGATCTCCTCGTCGGTGGCGTCCGGCTTGGCGAAGCGGAGGTTGTCGGCGACCGAGGCGTGGAAGAGGTAGGTCTCCTGGGAGACGACGCCGACCGCTCGGGCGAGGGTGTCGAAGTCCAGGTCGCGGACGTCGACCCCGTCGAGCGTGACCCGGCCGCCGGTGACGTCGTACAGCCGGGGCACGAGATAGCTCAGGGTGGACTTGCCGGAACCGGTGGATCCGACGACCGCGAGGCTGCCGCCCGCGGGAACGGTCACGTCGATGCCGGTCAGCGTGGGGCCGTTCTTCTCGTCGTAGCTGAAGTCGACGTCCTCGAAGGCGATCTCGCCGCGGATCTTCTCCAGTCGGACCGGGTGTTCCGGTTCGGTGATGTCGACCGTGAGGTCGAGGTACTCGAAGATGCGCTGGAAGAGGGCGAGGGAGGTCTGCATCTGCACACCGGTGGAGAGCAGGCTGACCGCCGGGCGGAACAGCCCCTGCTGGAGGGTGACGAAGGCGACCAGGGTGCCGATGGAGACGGTGGCGGCTCCGGACGCGAAGGTGAGACCGGCCGCCCAGTAGATGACGGCGGGCATGGCGGCCATCACGATGCCGATCGTGGACATCCGCCAGCGGCCGGCCATGTTGGAGCGCACTTCCAGGTCGACGAGGCGCTCGGACTCCTCGGCGAAGCCCTGGGTGAGGGAGTCGGAGCGGCCCATGGTGCGGCCGAGGAGGATGCCGCTGACCGAGAGGGATTCGGTGACCGTGGCGGCCATCGCGGCCATCTGCTTCTGGCGCTGGGTGGTGATCCTCTTGCGTTCCCGGCCGACGCGGCGACTGATCGCGACGAAGACCGGAAGCAGGAGCAGCGAGACGACGGTGAGCCGCCAGTCGAGGGCGAGCATGGCGACGACGGTCGCGATGACGGCCGTGAGGTTGGAGACGAGCGAGGTGGCGGTGGAGGTGACCGTCGCCTGCATGCCGCCGATGTCGTTGGCGATGCGGGACTGGACCTCGCCCGTGCGGGTGCGGGTGAAGAAGGCGAGCGGCATCCGCTGGAGCTGGGTGTAGACGGCGGTGCGCAGGTCATGCATGACCCGCTGACCGACGGTGGTCGAGATCAGGGTCTGGAGCACGCCGAAGACGCTGGTCATCACGGCGGTGAGGATCATGCCGAGCGCCAGCAGGGTCAGCAGGCCCGTGCGCCCCTGCGGGATCGCGGTGTCCAGGATCTCGCGCAGCAGGAACGGGGAGGCGACCGATACCAGGGAGGACGCGCCGACCAGCAGGCCGACGACGGCCAGGCGGCCGCGGTAGGGGTGGAAGAGGCGGAGGATGCGGCGCACCTCGGCGGGCGGCCGGTCTGTGGTGGCATCGGGTGGGGGCGTCCACGTGGGCTCTTCGGGTTTCATGGGCTCCTTCGGCGGGCGTGAGGCGTGGCCGGGCCGACCCGGCCACGCACATGGAGAGCCTAGCTCATTGTTACCTATACTCACAATGAACAAGGTCCTGATATTGTTCCCGTATGGACGCCCCAGATTCCCCCGGTCCGGTCGGCTCCGCCGGCGCCCCCGACACCGACGGCATGCTCGCCGAGCAGTTGCTGCGGCTGACCCGCCGGCTGCACCGCATCCAGAGCCGCCAGCTGGAGCCGGTCGACATCACTCCGGCCCAGTTCCGGCTGCTGCGGACGGTCGCGAGTTACGACGCGGCCCCCCGGATGGCGGATCTCGCCCGGCGTCTGGACGTCGTTCCGCGCGCCGTGACGACGCTGGTCGACGCGCTGGAGGCGAGCGGCCGGGTGCGCCGCGCCCCGGACCCCGACAGCCGCCGGGTGGTCCGCGTCGAGATCACGGACGAGGGGCGCGCCACGCTGCGGTCCCTGCGCAGCGCGCGCCGGGCCGCCGCAGAGGAGATCCTGGCTCCATTGACCGCCGATCAGCGCGAGGTCCTCGGCGGGCTGCTGTCCGCCCTGGTCGACGGCATGCCGGAACGCCGCTGCTGAACACCGCGCCGAGCCGCCGAGGAGATGGCCGACATGCCGCTGCTGGAGCCCGACCCGGAAGCCCTGCGCCCCGGAACGGCACGGGAACCCGCCCCCGACCGGGTCACCGACCGCAGCGCGGGCGGCACCCCGGAGCCGCTGCGGAGCGAGCTGACGGCCCTGCTCGGCGCCGACAAGGTGCTCTGGAAGATCTCCGACCTCGTGCGGTACGCCTCCGACGCCAGCCCCTACCGCTTCCTCCCCCGGGTCGTGCTGGTCCCCGAGGACCTCGACGACATCTCCGCGATCCTGTCGTACGCCCACGGCAAGGGCCGCGACGTGGTCTTCCGGGCCGCGGGCACCAGCCTCAACGGCCAGGCTCAGGGCGAGGACATCCTCGTCGACGTACGCCGCCACTGGACCGGCGTCGAGGTGCTGGACGACGGGGCGCGGGCCCGGATCCGGCCGGGGACGACGGTGCTGCGGGCCAACATCGCCCTCGCCCGGCACGGCAGGCTGCTGGGCCCCGACCCGGCCAGCGCCATCGCCTGCACCGTCGGCGGGGTCGTCGCCAACAACGCCTCCGGAATGACGGCGGGCACCACCCGCAACTCCTACCGGACGCTCGCCTCGCTCACCTTCGTCCTGCCGAGCGGCACCGTCGTCGACACCGCCGACCCGGCCGCCGACGAGGAGCTGGCCCGCGCCGAGCCGGAGCTGTGCGCGGGACTGATGGAGCTGAAGGCGGAGATCGAGGCGGACGCGGAGCTGGCCGCCAGGATCCGCGCCAAGTACACGATCAAGAACACCAACGGCTACCGCCTCGACGCCTTCCTCGACGGGGCGACGCCGGTACGGATCCTGCGCGGGCTGATGGTCGGCTCGGAGGGCACGTTCGGCTTCATCTCCGAGGTCGTCTTCGACACCCTGCCGCTGGACCGGCGGATCTCCAGCGCGCTGCTGTTCTTCCCCTCCCTCACCGCCGCCGCGGCCGCCGTGCCCCGGTTCAACGAGGCGGGCGCCATCGCCGTGGAGCTGATGGACGGCAACACGCTGCGCGCCTCCGTCAGCGTGCCCGGTGTCCCGGCGGACTGGGCGGCGCTGCCCCGGACCACGACCGCACTGCTGGTGGAGTTCCGGGCGGCCGACGAGGCGGGCCAGGAGGCGTTCGAGCGGGCGGCCGACGCCGTCGTCGCCGGTCTGGACCTGGTCGTCCCGGCCGTGTCGGTGACCAACGCGTTCACCCGGGACCCCGGGACGATCGCCGGGTACTGGAAGGCCCGCAAGGCGTTCGTCACGGCGGTCGGCGGGTCCCGGCCCTCGGGGACCACCCTGATCACGGAGGACTTCGCCGTGCCGCCGGCACAGCTGGCCGACGCCTGCGAGGCGCTGCTGGAGCTCCAGTCGCGCCACGGTTTCGACGCCGCCGTGGCCGGTCACGCCGCGCACGGCAATCTGCACTTCCTGCTGGCGTTCGACGCGGCGAAGCCGGCCGACGTCGAGCGGTACGACGCTTTCATGCAGGAGTTCTGCGCGCTGGTGGTGGACCGTTTCGACGGGTCGCTCAAGGCGGAGCACGCCACCGGACGCAATATCGCGCCCTTCCTGGAGCGGGAATGGGGGCCGCGCGCCACCGAGCTGATGTGGCGGACGAAGCAGGTCATCGATCCCGCCGGGGTGCTCGCTCCGCGCATCGTCCTGGACCGGGATCCGCGGGCCCATCTGCGCGGCCTGAAGACCATTCCGAAGGTGGAGGCGGTCGCCGACCCGTGCATCGAGTGCGGCTTCTGCGAACCGACCTGCCCCAGCGAGGATCTGACGACCACTCCGCGCCAGCGGATCGTGCTGCGCCGGGAGATGATGCGCCAGGTGGACGGTTCACCGGTCGAGGCCGGCCTGCTGGACGCCTACGGGTACGACGCCGTGGACACCTGCGCCGGGGACTCCACCTGCAAGCTCGCCTGTCCGGTCGGCATCGACACCGGGGCGATGATGAAGGCCTTCCGGCACCGCAGGCACACGCCGCGCGAGGAGCGGATCGCCGCGCTCACCGCGAAGAACTTCGCGGTGGTGGAGGCCTCGGCGCGGCTGGCCGTGGCGGTGGCGGACGCGGTCGGCGACCGGGTGGGCGACGGTCCGCTCGGGGCCGTGACGCGGCTCGCCCGCAAGGCCGTCCGCCCCGATCTCGTACCGGAGTGGCTGCCCCAGATCCCCGGAGCGGCGGCCCGGCGGCTGCCGCGTACGGACCGCGTCGGGGCGAGCGCGGTCTACTACCCGGCCTGCGTCAACCGCATCTTCGCCGGGCCGGACGGCCGTCCGGGGCTCTCCCTGGCCGAGGCGGTGGTCGCCGTGTCCGGGCGGGCCGGGAAGCCGGTGTGGATCCCCGAGGACGTCGCGGGGACGTGCTGCGCGACGATCTGGCACTCCAAGGGGTACGACGCGGGCAACAGGATCATGGCGAACCGCATCGTGGAGGCCGCCTGGGGCTGGACGGCGGGCGGGACGCTGCCGCTGGTCGTGGACGCGTCCTCGTGCACGCTCGGCATCGCCGAGGAGGTGGTGCCCTACCTCAGCGAGGACAACCGGGCGCTGCACCGTGAACTGACCGTCGTGGACTCGCTGGTGTGGGCGGCCGACGAACTGCTGCCGGAGCTGACGGTGTTCCGCACCGCCGGGTCGGCCGTCGTGCATCCGACCTGCTCGATGGAACACCTGGGTGACGTGGGGCAGTTGCGCGCGCTGGCCGAGGCATGCGCGGACGAGGTCGTGGTGCCGGACGACGCGGGGTGCTGCGCGTTCGCGGGCGACCGGGGCATGCTCCACAAGGAGTTGACCGACTCGGCGACGGCCAAGGAGGCGGCCGAGGTCGCGCTGCGCCCCTACGACCTCCATCTGTCGGCGAACCGGATGTGCGAGATCGGCATGGAACGGGCCACCGGACAGCCCTACCGCTCGGCGCTGATCGAGTTGGAGCACGCCACTCGGCCGACCGTCCGTTAGCCCGTTGAACGAGGGCGCGAACGCCCCGTCCGGCCTGCACAACTGAGCGTTTCGAGGCCCCGATTGGTTGCACCAGTCGGGGCCTCGGCGTGCCGTGAAGAAAGTCCATGGTTTGAGGACGAGAGTCCAAATACTTCCCTTGCGCACCATCAGCCTCACCCTCCAGGGTCCTTACCGAGACCCGGTCCCCGCGCTCGCCATCCGTACGGGGACCGGACGCGCTCGCGCACGTCTGAACCCCCAACCCCACCTGGAGGCTCGATGAACGACGACGCCCGGCCCGCACCGGAACCGCAGGACATACCCCCGCACAGCGACGAGGTGGTGCGGCAGGACCCCAGCCGCCGTTCGGTGCTGTGGACGACGGCGGGCGTGGCCGGCGCCGGACTCGGCCTCGGCGCACTGGGAGCGGGGACCGCCTCGGCGGCCGGGGCGACCGCCCGCTCGACCGCGGAGGCGGTCGCCGCCGCCCCCGCCCGGCAGGGCCGCACCATGGCGGACGTCCGCTTCGAGGGGCGCTCCACGATCCGGGTCGGCATCGTGGGCCTCGGCAACCGGGGCGGCAGCATGATCGACCTGTTCCTCGCCGTCCCGGGCGTCCAGGTGAAGGCGGTCTGCGACCCGGTCCGGGACAAGGCGGAGAAGGCCGCCGCCAAGGTGACGGCCGCCGGTCAGCCCGCACCCGCCGTCTACGCCAAGGGCGAGGACGACTACGAGAACCTCTGCAAGCGCGGCGACCTCGACTTCGTCTATGTGGCGACGCCCTGGGAACTCCACTTCCCGATGGCGAAGGCGGCGATGCTGAACGGGAAGCACGTCGGCGTGGAGTGCCCCATCGCCATGCGGCTGGAAGAGCTGTGGCAGCTGGTGGACCTCTCCGAGCGCACCCGGCGGCACTGCATGCAGCTGGAGAACTGTTGTTACGGCAAGAACGAGATGCGGGTGCTGCGCATGGCGCACGCGGGTCTCTTCGGCGATCTGCTGCACGGCGCGGGCGCCTACAACCACGACCTGCGCGAGCTGATGTTCGACCCCGACTACTACGAGGGCCCCTGGCGCCGGCTGTGGCACACCCGGCTGCGCGGTGACCTCTACCCCAACCACGGGTTCGGGCCGGTCGCCAACTACATGGACGTCAACCGGGGCGACCGGGCCGTGAGCATCACGAGCATCGGCACGCCGGCCCTGTCGCTCGCCGAGTACCGCAAGGAGCACATGCCGGCCGGCGACCCCAGCTGGAAGGAGTCGTACATCGGGGCCGACCGGACGATCAGCCTCGTACAGACGGCCAAGGGCCGGGTGATCCGGCTGGAGCACGACGTGTCGTCCCCGCACCCCTACTCCCGTATCAACAGCCTCGGCGGTACGCGGGGCGTGTTCGAGGACTACCCGGAGCGCATCTATCTGGAGCCCACGAACACGAACCACCAGTGGGACGACTTCAAGAAGTACGCCGAGTGGGACCACTGGCTCTGGAAGGAGCACGCGAACCCGCCGGGCGGACACGGCGGCATGGACTACATGATGATCTTCCGGCTGATGCAGTGCATGCGGCTCGGCCTGGTCCCCGACTTCGACGTGTACGACGCGGCGACCTGGACGGCCCCCGTGCCGCTGAGCCATCTCTCCATCAAGGCCAAGGGCGCGCCGCTGCCGATCCCGGACTTCACCCGGGGCGAGTGGAAGAAGGCCCGGTCCGGCATGGACTCCGAGAAGCCCGCGGAGTGACGCCCCCGGGGTCCCGGGCCGAGTCGGCCCGGGACCCCGCAGGGCTGCGGAGAGGGCCGGAAAACCGGTTGCCCCGGACCGGGACGAACAGGGAACCTTGCACGTCACCCCGTTCTTCGAGGTCCATCCGGATCTCCGTTTCACAAGCCCTGGGACGTCATGCAGATTCGCGACCTTCCGTATTCGGATCCCGGCGACCCCGATGTCCGTTCAGGCCCTCGATTCCTCTACTGGCTCGGGCGCAACCAGCTCGCGGGGCAGGTGAAGGCCCTCTCCTGGGGGCTGCTGCACCAGCTGGGCATCGCCGGTCTCCCGGTCACCGTGGGTCTCGCCGTCCAGGCCGTCATCGACCGATCCGGGGGGCGGCTCGCCCTGTCCGGCGGCCTCATCATCGTCCTCGGCATCGTGATCGCCGTCGGCGACACCATGCTCCACCGGACCGCGGTGACCAACTGGATCACCGCCGCCGCCCGGGTCCAGCAACTGCTCGCCCGTAAGACCGCCGAGCTGGGCTCGGCGCTGACACGGCGGGTCGCGGCCGGTGAGGTCGTCGCCGTCTCGACCGGCGACGTGGAGAAGATCGGCTGGTTCGTCGAGGCGCTCTCCCGTTTCGCGGCCGCCGCCACCGCCCTCGTGGTGATCTGTGTGGGGCTCGCCTTCTACCTCCCGTCCCTCGGTCTGATGGTGGCGCTCGCCATGCCGGTGCTCGCCCTGGCCGTGCTGCCGTTGCTGCCGCGCGCCACCCGGCGCGCGGACGAGCAGCGCGAGAAGGCGGGCAAGGCCACCGAGCTGGCCTCGGACACGGTCGCCGGGCTGCGCGTGCTGCGCGGGATCGGCGGCGAGGAGCTGTTCCTCGGCCGCTACCGCCGCGCCTCGCAGGAGGTCCGCAGGGCCGCGGTGCGCTCGGCCCGGATGTGGGCGCTGATCTCGGCGGTGCAGGTGCTGCTGCCGGGGATCCTGCTGATCTCCCTGGTCTGGTACGGGGCGACGCTGGCCCGGGACGGCCGCATCGACGTCGGCCAGCTGGTCACCGTCTACAGCGCCGCCACCCTGATGCTGTTCCCGCTGCGGCACTTCGAGGAGATCGCGATGGCGTACTCCTTCTCGCGGCCGTCCGCCCAGCGCGCGGTGCGCGTGCTGTCGCTGCGCCGCAGTGCGCGGGAGGCCACCGTCGAGGGTGTGACGCCCTCCGGTGATCTGTACGACCCGGCGACCGGACTGATGGCCCCCCGGGGGCAGTTCACGGCCGTCGTCTGCGGCGACCCGGACGAGGCGGGCCGGCTGGCCGAACGGCTCGGCGGGCACGCGGAGACCGGCGAGGAGGACGAGGAGGCTTCGGCGAGGACTCCGTCGGTCCTGCTCGGCGCGGTCGCCCTGGACGAGATCCCGCTGGAAGCCGCACGGGCCGCGGTCCTGGTCCAGGACAAGGATCCGGTGCTGCTGTCCGGCACGCTCCAGGAGCTGCTGGACATCCCGGCCTCGGGCCTGGTCACCGCCGAGGCGGCGTTGGAGGCGGCCCAGTGCGGTGACGTGCTGAGCGCCCTGGCGCAGGCCTCCCCCGACAACGACGGGGACCCGATGCGGACCCGGATCACCGAGCGCGGCCGGTCCCTGTCCGGCGGTCAGCGCCAGCGCCTCGCGCTGGCCCGGTCGCTGGTCACCGACCCGGAGGCGCTGGTGCTCGACGAGCCGACCTCCGCGGTCGACTCGCACACCGAGGCACGGGTCGCCGCCGGGATCGCGAAGCTGCGCCGGGGCCGTACGACGGTGGCGTTCGCCTCGTCCCCGCTGCTGCTCGACGCCGCCGACCGGGTGGTGCTCGTCCACGAGGGCGCCGTGGTCGCCGTGGGGGCCCACCGCGACCTGCTGCGCACCGAACCCCGCTACCGGGCGGTCGTCACCCGGGAGACCGACGACGAGGCGGCCGCCGCGAGCGCGCTGAACGGCGTCGGCGAAGTCCCCGCCATGAAGAGCACCCAGGAAATCGAGGAGAGGGCATGATCGGCGTCGCACCCCCGGCGTACGACCCCGCGGCCCCGGAGTCGGCGACGACGCTGCCCGTGGGCACGCCGACGACCGTGCGGAGTTACGTACGGAGTCTGCTGCGCCGGCACCGCAGGGCGTTCGTCGTCCTGATCGCGGTCAACGCGGTGGCGGTGATCGCCTCGATCACCGGACCGTATCTGCTGGGCGGGCTGGTGGAGGACCTGTCCAACGGCGTCACCGACCTGCATCTGGAGCGCACGGCCGCGATCTTCGCGGTCGCGCTGGTCGTCCAGACCCTGTTCACGCGCAGCATGCGGCTGCGCGGGGCGATGCTGGGCGAGGAGATGCTCGCCGATCTGCGCGAGGACTTCCTCGTACGGTCCGTCGGGCTGCCGCCCGGGGTCCTGGAGCGGGCCGGTACGGGCGATCTGCTGTCCCGGATCACCACGGACATCGACCGGCTGGCGAATGCGATGCGCGAGGCCGTGCCGCAGTTGGCGATCGGCGTCGTGTGGGCCGGTCTGCTGCTCGGCGCGATGACGGTGACCGCTCCCCCGCTGGCGCTGGCCGTGCTGGTAGCGCTGCCGGTGCTGATCGTGGGCTGCCGCTGGTACTTCCGCCGCGCTCCCTCGGCGTACCGCTCGGAGGCCGCCGGTTACGCGGCCGTCGCCGCGATGCTCGCGGAGACCGTCGACGCCGGGCGGACCGTGGAGGCGCACCGCCTCGGCGACCGCCGGGTGGCGCTGTCGGACCGGCGGATCACGGAGTGGACGGCCTGGGAGCGGTACACGCTGTTCCTGCGTTCGGTGCTGTTCCCCGTCATCAACGCGACGTACGTGACGATCCTCGGCGCGGTTCTGCTGCTCGGCGGCTGGTTCGTGCTGGAGGGCTGGATCACGGTCGGGCAGTTGACGACGGGAGCGCTGCTGGCCCAGATGATGGTCGACCCGATCGGTCTGATCCTGCGCTGGTACGACGAGCTCCAGGTGGCCCAGGTGTCACTGGCCCGGCTGGTCGGCGTCCGGGAGATCGAGCCGGACGCGGGCGACGCCGGGGTCGGTCCGGACGGCCGGGACGTGCGGGCGGACGACGTCCGGTTCGGTTACCGGGAGGGCGTCGACGTCCTGCACAAGGTGTCGCTCGACGTGGCTCCGGGCACCCGGCTCGCCCTGGTAGGACCCTCCGGCGCGGGCAAGTCCACGCTGGGCCGTCTGCTGGCGGGGATCTACGCGCCGCGCACCGGTGAGGTGACGCTCGGCGGGGCGGAGCTGTCGCGGATGACGGCGGAACGGGTCCGCGAGCACGTGGCCCTGGTCAACCAGGAGCACCACGTCTTCGTCGGCTCGCTCCGGGACAACCTCCTGCTGGCCCGCGACGGGGCGAAGGACGCGGAGCTGTGGGCGTCGCTGGCCGCGGTCGACGCGGACGGCTGGGCGAAGGCCCTGGAGGAAGGGCTGGACACCGAGGTCGGCTCGGGCGGGTTCGCGCTGACCCCGGCGCAGGCCCAGCAGATCGCGCTGGCCCGTCTCGTGCTGGCCGATCCGCACACGCTGGTGCTGGACGAGGCGACCTCGCTGCTGGACCCGCGGGCCGCCCGTCACCTGGAGCGTTCACTGGCCCGGGTGCTGGAGGGCCGCACGGTGGTGGCGATCGCGCACCGGCTGCACACCGCGCACGACGCGGATGTGATCGCGGTCGTGGAGGACGGCCGGATCAGCGAGCTGGGCAGCCACGACGAGCTGGTGGCGGCGGACGGCGCGTACGCGTCCCTGTGGCGGTCCTGGCACGGGTGAGCCGCCCGGCGGACGGCCCGGGGGTCACCGGGCCGTCCGGGTACGGCTGGGCTGGAGGAGCTGGTCGACGGGTGCGTGGTCGTCGGTGAGCACCCGGGCGTTCCCGGTCCAGGAGACGAGATCGTCCCCGGTGGCGATCTTCCAGCCGACGTCCCGGGCGTCCAGCGCTTCCTGGATCGCGGGGGCGTCGACCGGCCGGCCGGAGGCGACCACCACCAGATTGCCGCCGATGGTGGACGCGGTCGGGTCCAGCCCGATGTCCACGGGCTTCCCGAGGAGGGCGACGTGCTGGAAGGTCTCGGCGAGGGTGGCGACCTCGGCGCGGGCGAAGGCCA
This sequence comes from Streptomyces anulatus, assembly GCF_014650675.1. GTDB lineage: Bacteria > Actinomycetota > Actinomycetes > Streptomycetales > Streptomycetaceae > Streptomyces > Streptomyces anulatus. The sequence continues at coordinate 313,997 of NZ_BMVK01000007.1, forward strand.
GCTCACCGTGGTCGATGAGGTTGGCGACGTACAGGCCGTCCGCGTCGAGCGCCCGACGGACGTCTCCCAGCGCCTGCGACGTCGTGAGGTGCCACGGCACGCTGACTCCTCCGAAGGCGTCGCCCACCACCAGGTCGTGGCTGCCCGCCTCCAGCCTGCGCAGGCCCAGCCGGCCGTCCTCCACGCGTACGTCGACGCCGGTCGACGCCGCGAGGCCCAGCCGGTCGCGGTCGATGCGCGCGACTCCGCCGTCGATCTCGGAGACGACGCTCCGGGTCCCGGGGCGTGAGGCCGCGAGGTAGCGGGGGAAGGTGAGGCCGCCGCCCCCGATGTGGTGGGCGGTCAGCGGCTCGCCGGCGGGGAAGGCGGTGTCGACCACCGAGGCGATGGCGCGCACGTACGCGAACTTCAGGTGCGCCGGGTCCTCGACGTCGACGTAGGAGTGGCTCAGGCCGTCGAGGACGAGGGTGCGGCCGCTGTCCCGTTCGGGGTCCGCGACGACCTGTGCGCAGTGGTACCGGGTCTCCGCGTCACAGCCGCCGGGGGCGAACGCGGTGGCGAGGGAGCCCGCGACGACGGTGGCGAGCGCCACGGCCGAGGCGCGCCGCCAGCGGCGGGCCCGCCATCCGGCCAGTGCGGCGCCGAGCACCAGCAGCGTGCCGAGACCGATCAGGATGGAGCTGACGGGCAGCCGCGAGACCAGGACGAATCCGGTGAGGACGGTGCCGACGATGGCTCCGAAGGTGCCCACGCCCGACAGCCGCCCGACGACCGTCCCGGTCTCGGCGAGGCTGGTGAGCCGGAGCTTCGTCACGAACGGGGTCACCGCGGAGAGCAGTGCGCCGGGCACCAGGAGGGTCGCCGACGCGACCAGCAGGAGCAGCGCCGGCGACCACTGGGCGGCGGTGCGCAGCAGGAGCGGGGTGAGCGCGACGACCACGCCCGACACCCCGAGCGCCGGGCCGATGAGCCGGTGCGGATCGACCTGGTCCGCGATGCGCCCGCCCAGCCAGGAGCCCAGGGCGATGGCGGTGAGGGCGATGCCGATCACCATCGTGCTGGTTTCCAGGGTGAGGCCGAGGTACGGGGCCAGCAGGCGCAGGGCGACGATCTCGACCACCAGGACCGCGGCCGATGATCCGAACACGAGGACCGCGGCGGCGCGGGGGCCCAGGCCGTGATCGCGGGGCGGGCCGTCGGCCAGGGGGGATTCGTCGGCCACGGGCGAGGGGGGCGAGGTGGTCACCGCAGCATCCTCGCACGGGGGCGGCTGCCGAACTCCCCACGCTGCGCAGGGCGGAGAGGGCGGCCGACCGGACCCCGGGGTCCATCGGAGACGGCGGCGGTCGGCCGCCGCGCCACCGTGCCCGGGGCCCCCGTTCACCCCTGTCAGGAGGCGGATGCCGGGGCGTCCGGTTAAGGATGAGGGGTGAATCACCCGGTAGACGGGGCAGGCGAGCGCAGAACCACGCAAGCCCGAGAAGGGACGCAGACCGTGGCACCACCCAGGATTCTCGTCGTCGGCGCCGGCTTCGCAGGCGTCGAGTGCGTACGCCGCCTGGAGCGCAGGCTCGCTCCGGGAGAGGCCCAGATCACGCTCGTCACGCCGTTCTCCTACCAGCTGTATCTGCCGCTGCTCCCCCAGGTGGCCTCCGGGGTGCTGACACCCCAGTCCGTGGCGGTGTCGCTGCGCCGCAGCCGCCGCCACCGGACGAGGATCGTGCCGGGCGGGGCGATCGGCGTGGACACGCAGGCGAAGGTCTGCGTGATCCGGAAGATCACGGACGAGATCGTGAACGAGCCGTACGACTACATCGTGCTGGCGGCGGGCAGCGTCACCCGGACCTTCGACATCCCCGGGCTGCTGGACAACGCCCGGGGGATGAAGACGCTGGCCGAGGCCGCCTACGTACGGGACCACGTCATCGCCCAGCTGGATCTGGCGGACGCCAGTCACGACGAGGCCGAGCGCGCCTCCCGGCTCCAGTTCGTGGTGGTCGGCGGCGGTTACGCGGGCACCGAGACGGCCGCCTGTCTCCAGCGCCTGACCACGAGCGCGGTCCGGCACTATCCTCGGCTGGACGCGCGGCTGATCAAGTGGCATCTGATCGACATCGCGCCCAAGCTGATGCCGGAGCTGGGCGACAAGCTGGGGCAGGCCGCCCTGGAGGTGCTCCGCAAGCGGAACATCGAGGTGTCGCTCGGGGTCTCGATCGCCGAGGCGGGGCCGGAGCAGGTCACGTTCACCGACGGCCGGGTGCTGCCCTGCCGGACCCTGATCTGGACCGCCGGAGTGGCCGCCAGCCCGCTGATCGCCACGCTCGGCGCGGAGACCGTACGCGGCCGGCTCGCGGTCACCCCGCAGCTGAACCTGCCGGGCGTGGACGGGGTGTTCTCGCTCGGGGACGCGGCCGCGGTGCCCGACCTGGCGAAGGGCGACGGGGCGGTCTGCCCGCCCACCGCGCAGCACGCGATGCGCCAGGGCAGGGTGCTGGCGGACAATCTGATCGCCTCGCTGCGTCATCAGCCGCTCCGGGACTACGTGCACAAGGATCTGGGGCTCGTCGTGGACCTCGGCGGCAAGGACGCCGTGTCCAAGCCGCTGGGCATCGAGCTGCGTGGGCTGCCCGCGCAGGCGGTGGCGCGCGGCTACCACTGGTCGGCGCTGAGGACGAACGTCGCCAAGACCCGGGTCATGACGAACTGGATGCTGAACGCGGTCGCCGGTGACGACTTCGTACGGACCGGGTTCCAGTCCCGCAAGCCGGCGACGCTGCGGGACTTCGAGTACACGGACGTCTATCTGACGCCGGAGCAGATCAAGGAGCACACGGCGGCGACGGTCATCAGGCACTGAGCCGTCACGCACGTCCGAGCGCGTCCCGGGCTCCCCGGGGCGCGCTCACCGCTGCCGGGACAGGACGGTCTCCACGGTGTCCGCCTCCCGCGCGGTCTTGTCCTCCCGGTAGCGCAGGACGCGGGCGAACCGGAGGGTGACCCCGGCGGGGTAGCGGGTGGAGCGCTGGAGTCCGTCGTAGGCGATCTCCACGACGAGTTCCGGGCGTACGGTGACGACATATCCGTCGTCGTCGGTCGCCAGCTCCGTCAGCTTCTCGGTCTGCCAGTCCAGCAGGGCGTCCGTGAGGCCCTTGAAGGTCTTGCCGAGCATCGCGAACGTACCGTCGGGCCGGCGTGCGCCCAGGTGCAGGTTGGAGAGCTTGCCGGTGCGCCGGCCGCTGCCCCGCTCGACGGCCAGCACCACCAGGTCCAGGGTGTGCACGGGCTTCACCTTCAGCCAGGACGCGCCCCGGCGGCCCGCGCTGTAGGCGGCGGTGAGGTCCTTGGCGACGACGCCCTCGTGGCCGCGTTCCAGGGTGTCGGCGAGGAACGCGTCGGCCGCCGCGCGGGCCTGGGTGTCGTCCGGATCGGCGACGAGGGTGCGCCGGACCCGCAGGTTCTCGGGGAGGAGCCGGGCCAGGGCCGCGTGGCGGTCGGCGAAGGGCCGGTCGAGGAGGTCCTCGTCGTCGACGAGAAGCGCGTCGAAGAAGACGGGGACGACGGGCACGTGCGCCGCGGCTCCGGCCACGTCCCGCCGTGAGCCCACCCGGGAGGCGGTCTCCTGGAACGGCCGGGGTCTGCCGCCCTCCCCCAGGGCGATCAGCTCGCCGTCCAGGACGAAGCGGCGCGCGTCGAGCGCGGCGACGGCGGTGACCAGTTCGGGCAGCCGGTCGGTGATGTCGTCGAGGGCCCGGGTGTAGGCGCGGATCCGGTCGCCGTCCCGGTGGACCTGCACCCGGATCCCGTCGAGCTTCTCCTCGACCGCGCACGGGCCCAGCCTGTCGAGCGCCTCGCCCACCGATGCGGCGCTCTGCGCGAGCATCGGCTGGACGGGCCGGCCGACGGTGAGGCGGAAGGCCCCGAGCGCTCCGGGTCCTTCCGCGAGGAGGACGCGGGCGACGTCCTGGAGCGATCCGGCGAGCATCACGGCGCGCCGGACGTCGGCGGGCGGGGCTCCGGCGGCGTGGGCCAGGGCGTCGGCGGCGACGGCGTCCAGGGCGCCCTGGCGTACCTCGCCGGTGAGGAGGGCCCACAGGAAGCGCTGCTCGTCGGCGGTGGCGGCGGCGAACAGGGCGCGCAGGCGCTCGCGGCGCAGGGCCTGGGATCCCGGGCCCGAGGTGGCGGCGAGGGCGGTCAGCTCGGCGTCGACGCCGGTGACGGTGAGCGTGGGCCCTGAGGCGGGCTCCACGGGGTCCCCGAGGCTCCGCCGGCCGACGCCGATGCGGCCCTGGGGCAGTCGTCCGGCGAGGTACGGGATGACGACGGGGACGTCCTCGGGTCCGGCGTTCCGGAAGAGATCGGCGAGGAGCGCCGTCTTGCGGGACCGGGCGGAGGTGGCGGCGACCGCCAGGGACACCTGGGCGAGCTCGGCGAGCAGCATGCTGCCATGGTGCTACGGGGCGGAGCGCGTCGCCCGCCCGCGCGGGACCGGCCCGGACGCTCCCCGAGGCGGCCCGTACGCCGCGAGGGGCGTCATATGTAGTTGAGGGCTGCGGCCCCGCCCACTCCTCCGAGGACCATGAAGGCCGGCATCAGCACCTTCATCTCCACCCAGCTGCCGGCCCGGAAGCGCATGGCCTTCGGCGGGCCGATCGGGTACCAGCGCTTGCGGCCGATGGGGATGGGCCACAGGATCGGGCAGCCCGAGACGGTCAGCGCGTCGCCGATGTCGTGGACCAGGGCGCCGAGCACGATGGGCAGGCCGAGCCACATGTACTCCTGGCCGGGGGCGTCGAAGAGCCAGCCGGCGCCGTTGCCCGGCTGGTCCAGGACGCCGGCGAGGATCCAGGCGCTGGTGGCGCCGAGCAGCCAGACGAGGACGTCGCTGGAGACCCGGGCGGCCCGCCACAGCAGTCCCTCGACCGCGAGCACCAGGTGGACGAAGAGGATCGCGAGGACGGCCCAGCGTCCGCCGAAGATCGCCGCGGCGGAAGCGCCGCCGCCGATGAGGACGGCCCAGAGCCAGGTGTGGGTCAGGGTCCGGTGGCCGCCGGTGCGGCGGGGGTCGCCGGCGCTCCTGGTGGCCTTGTAGACGGCGTAGGAGAGCTTGTCGACGATCTCGCAGAGGGCTTTGGAGACGGGGCCGAAAGCGCGCGAGATGGTCGCGGACTTGTGGTCGAGGTCGGGGGCGAGCGCCGCTCCGGCGCAGATCAGCGCCCCGACGACGAGGACCGGCCAGGGCATCGTGTGGCCCGCGGCGGTGGCCGCCGCGCCCACCCCCAGCCAGGCCGCCGCCCCTGACAGAGAGTGTGCCGGTCCCATCATGGTCTTTTCCCGCCCCCAGCGCTTCGTACGCCCATCACCGGTACGGCGCGGGCAGGTTGAGACCGCAGCGTATCGTCCGTGATCTTCGTGCCGTCCGCCGGTTCCCTCATCCGGGCGGAAGACAGGCAAGATGGGGGCGTGACCCTCATCGACCAGCTGCCTAAGACCCCCGACCCGGACGCCCTCTTCGAGGCCTTCTCGTCATGGACCGAGACCCAGGGCATCACCCTTTATCCGGCTCAGGAGGAGGCGCTGATCGAGGTGGTCTCCGGGGCGAACGTGATCCTTTCCACCCCGACCGGTTCCGGGAAGAGCCTGGTGGCGGCCGCCGCGCACTTCACGGCGCTGGCGCAGGACAAGGTCACCTTCTACACGGCGCCGATCAAGGCGCTGGTGTCGGAGAAGTTCTTCGACCTGTGCAAGCTCTTCGGCACCGAGAACGTCGGCATGCTCACCGGCGACGCCTCGGTCAACGCGGACGCCCCGGTGATCTGCTGTACGGCCGAGGTCCTGGCCTCCATCGCGCTGCGCGACGGCAAGTACGCCGATATCGGCCAGGTCGTGATGGACGAGTTCCACTTCTACGCGGAGCCGGACCGGGGCTGGGCGTGGCAGATCCCGCTGCTGGAGCTGCCGCAGGCCCAGTTCGTGCTGATGTCGGCGACGCTCGGCGACGTCGCGATGTTCGAGAAGGACCTGACCCGGCGTACCGGCCGCCCCACCTCCGTGGTGCGCTCCGCGACCCGTCCGGTGCCGCTCAGCTACGAATACCGCTTCACGCCGATCACCGAGACGCTGACCGAGCTGCTGGACACCCGGCAGTCGCCGGTCTACATCGTGCACTTCACGCAGGCGGCGGCCGTGGAGCGGGCGCAGTCGCTGATGAGCATCAACATGTGCACGAAGGAGGAGAAGGAGAGGATCGCCGACATGATCGGCGGCTTCCGCTTCACCACCAAGTTCGGCCAGAACCTCTCCCGTTACGTGCGCCACGGCATCGGGGTGCACCACGCGGGGATGCTGCCCAAGTACCGCCGCCTGGTGGAGAAGCTGGCCCAGGCGGGTCTGCTGAAGGTGATCTGCGGGACGGACACGCTCGGCGTCGGCGTCAACGTGCCCATCCGTACGGTGCTGTTCACGGCGCTCACCAAGTACGACGGCACCCGGGTGCGGACCCTGCGCGCGCGGGAGTTCCACCAGATCGCGGGCCGGGCCGGGCGGGCCGGGTTCGACACGGCCGGCTTCGTCGTGGCGCAGGCGCCCGAGCACGTCATCGAGAACGAGAAGGCCGTCAAGAAGGCGGGCGACGACCCTAAGAAGAAGCGCAAGGTGGTCCGCAAGAAGGCCCCGGAGGGCTTCGTCGCCTGGTCGGAGACCACCTTCGACAAGCTGATCCAGTCCGAGCCGGAGCCGCTGAACTCCCGCTTCCGGGTCACGCACACCATGCTGCTCGCGGTCATCGCCCGTCCGGGCAACGCGTTCGAGGCGATGCGGCATCTGCTGGAGGACAACCACGAGCCGCGCCGAGCGCAGCTGCGGCACATCCGGCGGGCCATCGCCATCTACCGCTCGCTGCTGGACGGCGGGGTGGTGGAGCAGTTGGAGACGCCGGATGCCGAGGGCCGGATCGTCCGTCTGACGGTCGACCTCCAGCAGGACTTCGCATTGAACCAGCCGCTGTCGACGTTCGCGCTGGCGGCGTTCGACCTGCTGGACGCCGAATCCCCGTCGTACGCGCTGGACATGGTCTCGGTCGTCGAGTCGACGCTGGACGATCCCCGGCAGATCCTGGCCGCCCAGCAGAACAAGGCGCGCGGCGAGGCCGTGGGGCAGATGAAGGCGGACGGGGTCGAGTACGAGGAGCGGATGGAGCGGCTCCAGGAGGTCACGTACCCGAAGCCGCTGAGCGAGCTGCTGTGGCACGCCTACGACGTGTACCGCACGAGCCACCCGTGGGTGAACGACCACCCGGTGTCGCCGAAGTCGGTGATCCGGGACATGTTCGAGCGGGCCATGACCTTCACGGAGTTCACCTCGCACTACGAGCTGGCCCGGACCGAGGGCATCGTGCTGCGGTATCTGGCGAGCGCGTACAAGGCGCTGGAGCACACGATCCCGGACGACGTGAAGTCGGAGGACCTCCAGGACCTGATCTCCTGGCTGGGCGAGATGGTGCGCCAGGTGGACTCCAGTCTGCTGGACGAGTGGGAGCAGCTCGCCAACCCCGAGGTGGAGACCGCCGAGCAGGCCCAGGAGAAGGCGGACGAGGTCAAGCCGGTCACGGCCAACACCCGCGCCTTCCGGGTGCTGGTGCGCAACGCGATGTTCCGCCGGGTGGAGCTGGCCGCGCTGGACCGGGCCGGCGCCCTGGGCGAGCTGGACGGCGACGCCGGGTGGGACGAGGACGCCTGGGGCGAGGCCCTGGACGCGTACTGGGACGCGCACGAGGAGATCGGCACCGGTCCGGACGCGCGCGGCCCGAAGCTGCTGAAGATCGAGGAGGACCCGGCGCACGGGCTGTGGCGGGTCTGGCAGGCGTTCGCCGACCCGGCGGGCGATCACGACTGGGGCATCAAGGCCGAGGTGGACCTCGCCGCGTCCGACGAGGAGGGCCGGGCGATCGTCCGGGTCACCGACGTCGGCCAGCTGTGAGGACACCCCTGAGACGCGAGTGGAGAGGTACGGCATGACGAACCCGGCCGAGCGCCTGGTCGACCTGCTCGATCTGGAGCGGATCGAGGTCAACATCTTCCGCGGCCGCAGCCCCGAGGAGTCCCTGCAACGGGTCTTCGGCGGGCAGGTCGCGGGCCAGGCGCTGGTGGCGGCCGGCCGGACCACCGACGGGGACCGGCCGGTGCACTCGCTGCACGCCTATTTCCTGCGGCCGGGGCGCCCCGGGGTGCCGATCGTCTACCAGGTGGAGCGGGTGCGGGACGGTCGGTCCTTCACCACCCGGCGGGTGACGGCCGTCCAGGAGGGGCGGACGATCTTCAACCTGACGGCGTCCTTCCACCGCCCCGAGGAGGCGGGCTTCGAGCACCAGTTGCCGCCGGCCCGGATCGTCCCGGACCCGGAGGAGCTGCCGACGGTGGCCGAGGAGGTGCGCGAGCACCTGGGCGTGCTGCCGGAGGCGCTGGAGCGGATGGCCAGGCGGCAGCCCTTCGACATCCGGTACGTCGACCGGCTGCGCTGGACGAAGGACGAGGTCAAGGACGCGGATCCGCGGAGCGCGGTGTGGATGCGGGCGGTGGGCCCGCTGGGCGACGACCCGCTGGTGCACACCTGCGCGCTGACGTACGCGAGCGACATGACGTTGCTGGACGCGGTGCGCATCCCGGTGGAGCCGCTGTGGGGTCCGCGCGGCTTCGACATGGCCTCGCTGGACCATGCCATGTGGTTCCACCGGCCGTTCCGGGCGGACGAGTGGTTCCTGTACGACCAGGAGTCGCCGATCGCCACGGGCGGCCGGGGGCTGGCGCGGGGCCGGATCTACGACCGTTCGGGGCAGTTGCTGGTGTCGGTGGTGCAGGAGGGGCTGTTCCGGCGGCTGGCGAGCGACTAGAGCGTCCTTTACGTGCCGGGCAGCGGGTCCTGGTCGACCTCGTGGCGGCGGGTGCGGATGTCCGGCGGCGCCGGGTGCAGCTTGGCGTCGCAGGACGGTCCGAGGCCGGCCCGCCGCGAGTCGGTCCCGGTGAGGGGCCGGCCGCAGAGGCGGCAGCGGACGAGGCGGCGGCCTCGATGCTGCTCGCCGTCGGCGGCCGGGTCCCGGGCGACGGCTCCGGCGGCGCCGGGCAGCGGTTCGGGAAGGGCGTCGGGAATCTCCACACGACGATCCTGCCAGTACGGCGCCCCGGCCGCCCGACAGGGCCCCGGTGGCTCAGGGACGCCCGCGCTCCCGGTCGAGCGCCTCGTCCAGGGTGCGGGCCGCCATGATGAGCGAGAGATGGGTGAACGCCTGCGGGAAGTTGCCCAGTTGTTCGCCGCTGGGGCCGATCTCCTCGGCGAACAGCCCCACATGGTTGGCGTAGGTGAGCATCTTCTCGAAGGTGTAGCGCGCCTGGCGCAGCCGTCCTGCCCGGGCCAGTGCGTCGACGTACAGGAAGGTGCAGAGGCTGAAGGTGCCCTCCGACCCGCGCAGCCCGTCCGGTGAGGCCGCCGGGTCGTAGCGGTAGACGAGGCTGTCCGAGACCAGGGTGCGGTCCATGGCGTCCAGCGTGGACAGCCAGCCCGGATCCTTCGGGGCGAGGAAGCCCACGCGGGGCATCAGCAGCAGGGAGGCGTCGAGGACCTCGCTGCCGTAACTCTGGACGTACGCCTGGAGGTTCTCGCTCCAGCCGCGCTCCACCACCTGCTCCAGCACGGCGTCCCGCGCGCCGGTCCACCGGGCGGTGTCGGCGGGGCGGCTGAACTGCGCGGCGAGTTTGAGGCCCCGGTCGAAGGCGGCCCAGCACATCACCCGGCTGTAGGTGAAGTGCTTGCGCCCGCCGCGGGTCTCCCAGATGCCTTCGTCGGGGCGGTCCCAGGAGTCCGCGAGCCGGTCCAGGGTGCGGGAGAGGAGCTTCCAACCCCGGTGGCCCGCCTGAATGCCCACCTCGCGGCCCTCGGACAGCGCGTAGAGGGCTTCTCCGTAGATGTCGAGCTGGAGCTGGTCGTCGGCGGCGTTGCCGAGCCGGACCGGGTGGGAGCCCCGGTAGCCCTCCAGGTGTCCGAGGATCTGCTCCCCTTCCAGGGGGCGCCCGTCGACCCGGTACATGATCCGCAGCGGCTCTCCGCCGGCGTCCCGGCGGTCCCGCAGCCGGTCGCCGAGCCAGTGGGTGAACGCGGTCGCCTCGTCGACGAAGCCCAGGTCCAGCAGGGCCCGCACCGACAGGGAGCCGTCCCGTACCCAGGTGTAGCGGTAGTCCCAGTTGCGTTCTCCGCCGAGCTGTTCGGGCAGTCCCATGGTCGCCGCGGCGACGGGTGCGCCGCTGGGTTCGTAGGTGAGCAGCTTCAGGGTGATCGCGGAGCGGTTGACCATGTCGAGCCAGCGGCCGTTGTAGTGGGAGCCGCGCACCCAGTTCTGCCAGAAGTCGACGACGTCCCAGAGTTCGCCGGTGATTCCCTCGGTGGTGGGGTGCGGTGGCTCGGGGCCCTCGGGGTCGCAGAGGGTGAGGACGGCCCCCGAGGTCTCCCCGGCGCGCAGGGTGACGCCGCCGACGGCGTCGTGGCCGTCGCGGGTCAGGGGGAAGCCCGTCCGGAGGTGGGCGGTGACGCCCGGCGCGCGGAAGACCGCCGCGTGTCCCGTCGGGCCGAGTTCCAGCGCGTGGGCGGCACGGCCGTAGTCGAACCGGGGCCGGCACTCCAGGCCGAAGCGCACGGTGCCGCGTACCGAACGTACGGTGCGGACGAGGGTGTGCCGGTCGGTCGGCCCGCCGGAGCGGATCGGGGTCATCCAGTCGAGGACCTCTCCGACGCCTTCGGGCGCCATGAACCGGGTGACGACGACCGCGGTGTCGGGGTAGTAGAGCTGCTTGCACGTGTGCGTGCCGCCTTCGGGCGCCACCCGGAAGAAGCCGCCGCGCTCGTGGTCGAGCAGGGCGGCGAAGACGCTGGGCGAGTCGAACCGGGGGGCGGTGAGCCAGTCGACGACGCCCCGCGAGGAGATCAGGGCGACGGTCTGGAGGTCGCCCACGAGCCCGTGGTCGGCGATCGGCGGATACCGGTCCATGCGCCTTTCCTCCCGGTCGGGCCCCGTCCCCTCACTATCCGGCACTCCCGTCCCGGGTGCGCGGCACACGTCCGGGCGACGGGTCCGGGCCGGGCGCCCGGTTTGCCGAACGGGGCCGGGGCCGCGTTACTGGAGTGAGCCCCCGGGCCGCCGGCCGGGTGGAGCTCCGTGCGACGGGGCCGGGAGCCGCGGAGGTACCGGGATGGACATGATCCACATCCGCGCGGTGAGCCCGCCGGACCTGACCGACGAGGTCGTCGGCCTGCTCTCGGACGATCCCTGCGTGCTCAACCTCATCGTCCAGCTCGACGCCGCGCGCCGTCCCGACGGCGACTCCATCGCCTGCGACGTGCTGACCGGGGCGGCGAACGACGTGCTGCTCCGTCTGCGCGCCGTCCGGCTGGACCAGCGCGGCTCCCTCGTCATCGAACCGGTCGACATGGCCTTCCCCGGCGCCGCCGCCGAGGGGGGACAGCGCGAGCTGGGGCCGCTGAGCCGGGCGCCGGTCTGGGAGCAGGTCGAGGCGCGCATCAGGTCCGGCGGGCGGTACCCGCCGAGCTTCTATCTCTATCTGGTCGTCGCCGGGCTGATCGGTTCGGTCGGCATCGTCACCAATTCGCAGATCCTGATCGTGGCGGCGATGGTCGTCGGGCCGGAGTACGGCGCCATCGTCAGCGTGGCGCTGGGGATCGACCGGGGCCATCGGGACATGGTGCGCGGCGGGCTGGCCGCGCTGGGGACCGGTTTCCTCCTCACCATCGTCGTCACGTTCCTCTTCGCCCTCCTCATCCGCGGCTTCGGGCTGCAGTCGGAGGCCTTCGACCTGGGGTTGCGACCCGTCGCCAATCTCATCAACACGCCGAACTTCTTCTCGGTCGCCGTCGCCACCCTGGCCGGGATCGTCGGGATCGTGTCGCTCACCGAGGCCAGGACCAGCGCCCTGCTCGGCGTGTTCATCTCCGTGACGACGATCCCGGCCGCGGCGGACATCGCGGTCTCCACGGCGTTCACCAGCTGGTCCGACGTGCGGGGCTCGGCCATCCAGCTCGTGGTGAACATCCTGGTGCTGATCGTGGTGGGCACGGCCGCGCTCAAGGCCCAGCGGGCGATCTGGCGGCGGGTCGGTGTCAGGCACGACCGTGACCGCCGGCTTGCCGAAGAGGCCTCACGAACGACCGAAGAGACCTGACGAACTCCGGAAGGGGCACCTCGTGGACCGGGAAGCCGTGGCGCCGCTGCGCGCCGCACCTCACGCGACACCGTCCGAACGGGCGGCACTCGGCAGGGCCGCCCGGCGGGACGCTCCCCGGTCGAGCCATGCGGAGTTCACGGCGTCGCCGCGACGCCCCGACCCGCTGACCGTCCTCGAAGCGCAGTCCGCGGACCGGGTTCCCGAGCTGGTCCCGATCCGCTACGCCCGGATGACCGAGTCCCCGTTCCGTTTCTACCGGGGCGCGGCCGCCCTGATGGCCGCCGATCTGGCGGGCACCCCGGACTCGGGGATCCGGGCGCAGTTGTGCGGCGACGCCCATCTGCTGAACTTCCGGCTGCTGGCCTCGCCCGAGCGGAATCTGCTCTTCGACATCAATGACTTCGACGAGACGCTCCCGGGTCCCTGGGAGTGGGACGTCAAACGGCTGGCGGCCAGCCTCGTCATCGCGGGGCGGGCGAACGGCTTCACGCACCGGGAGCGGGCCGGGATCGTACGGGCCTCGGTCCGCTCGTACCGGGAGGCGATGGCCCGGTTCGCCGGGATGCGCAATCTGGAGGTGTGGTACGCGAGGACCGACGCCGAGCGGCTGCGTACGGTGGCCGCCGAGCAGTTGGGCGGGCGGGGTCGCAGGAACGTCGACCGGGCGCTGGGCAAGGCCCGCTCCCGGGACAGTCTGCAGGCCTTCGGCAAGCTCGCCGAGGTGGTCGACGGGCGGCTGCGGATCGCGGCGGACCCGCCGATGGTCGTCCCGCTCACCGATCTGATGCCCGGGGTGGCGCGGGAGACGGTGCACCGGGAGTTCCGGACCATGGTGGCGGGTTACGCCCACAGCCTGGTGTCCGACCGGCGCAGTCTGCTGGAGGACTTCACGCTGGTGGACGTGGCCCGGAAGGTCGTCGGTGTGGGCAGTGTCGGCACCCGGTGCTGGATCATCCTGCTGCTCGGCCGGGACGGCGGGGATCCGCTCCTCCTCCAGGCCAAGGAGGCGGGCCCCTCGGTGCTGGCCGAGCACGCCGGGGCGAGCCGGTACGCCAACCAGGGCGAGCGGGTGGTCTCGGGGCAGCGGCTGATGCAGGCCTCCAGCGACATCTTCCTCGGCTGGGAGCGGGCCGAGGGCCTCGACGGCCGGAGCCGGGACTTCTACGTGCGCCAGTTGCGCGACTGGAAGGGCATCGCGGAGCCGGAGTCGATGGTGCCGAAGGGGATGCGCGCGTTCGGCGAGGTGTGCGGCGCCACGCTGGCCCGCGCCCACGCGAGGTCCGGGGACCGGATCGCCATCGCCGGCTACCTGGGGCGGGGGGACGTCTTCGACCGGGCGATCGCCACGTTCGCGGAGTCGTACGCGGACCGCAACGAGCTCGATCACCGGGCGCTGGTGGACGCGGTGGCCTCGGGGCGGCTGCCGGCGGACGTCCCGGCGGGCGACGCGAACGGTCTTCCGGGGCCGGGCGGCTGACCTTCCGCACCGGAGGGCGTGTCCCCGGCGGCGGGGAGGCGCCCGGTCCGCCGGTGCGTGGTATTCCGGCGTGAACCGTGGGGCCCGCCCCTCCCCTTCCCGGGGATCGTCACGCCGAGGAGTTCGACCTATGCCGGCCACGCCTCCGGGCACACCCGTCGCAGCACCGGAGGACCCGTACGCGGCGGTCCGCACGCGGAGGTACGCGGGGCTGCTGCTGATGGCAGCCGTTCTCGGGGTACCGGTCTCCGCGGTCGCGTTCGGCTTCCTGGCCCTGGTCTCGGAGCTCCAGTCGCTGACGTACACGGAGCTGCCGAGGGCGATGGGCTTCGAGGAGACGCCGTCCTGGTGGCCCGTACCGCTGCTCGGCGTCGCGGGTCTCCTGGTCGGCCTCACCGTCCGCCGGCTGCCGGGCGGGGGCGGGCACCGGCCGGCGGAGGGGCTGGTGTCCACCGGGGCCCCGGCCCCGGCCGACCTGCCCGGCATCGCCCTGGCGGCGCTGCTCTCGCTGGGCGTGGGCGCCGTGCTCGGGCCGGAGGCGCCCCTCATCGCGCTGGGCGGCGGGCTGGCCGTCTGGGCGGCGGGGCGCGTCAGACGGGACCTGACACCGCAGGCGCGGTCCCTGGTCGGGGCCTCGGGGAGCTTCGCCGCGGTGAGCGCCCTGCTGGGGTCCCCGCTGCTGGGCGCGTTCCTGCTGATGGAGGTGTCGGGGCTGGCCGGGCCGATGCTGGGCGTGGTGCTGGTTCCCGGGCTGCTCTCCGCGGGGATCGGCGCGCTGATCTTCACGGGGCTGGGTTCCTGGACGGGGCTGGGGACCTACTCGCTGACGCTGGGCGACGTCCCGCCGACGGCGGTCCCCGACGCCGCCGGGTTCGGGTGGGCGCTGGTTCTCGGGGTCGCGGCCGCCTTCGCCGGTGCGGGCATCCGCCGGCTGTCGCTGGCGCTGCAGGAACGTGTGGAGCGGCGGACGGTGACGGCCACGGCGGTGATGGGGCTGGTCGTCGGCGGGCTCGCGCTGGTGTACGCCGAGACGTCGGGCAAGGACGGTTCCGAGGTGCTGTACTCGGGCGAGCACGAGTTGGGCCATCTCCTGTCCGGGAGCGCGGGGTATTCGGTCGGTGCGCTGCTGCTGCTCATCGTCTGCAAGTCGCTCGCCTACTGCGCCTCGTTGAGCTGTTTCCGGGGCGGCCCCGTCTTCCCCGCGATGTTCGTGGGCGCGGTGGGAGGCGTCGCGCTGTCCCATCTGCCGGGGCTGGATCTCACGGCGGGGTTCGCGATGGGCGTCGGTGCCATGTGCGTGGCGATGCTGCGGCTGCCGATGACCTCGGTGCTCCTGGCGACGCTCCTGCTGGGCAAGGAGGGGCTCACCGTGATGCCCCTGGTGATCGTGGCGGTGGTGGTGGCGTACGTGGTCACCCTTCGGCTGACGCCCGCGCCGGTGGACGGGGGGCGAGGACAGCCGGAGAAGGCCGCCTAGAGCCCGTCCCGTATTCGGGATATCATCCCGGATATGAGAGACGCGACGGAGGAGCCGGACCCCATGGACGTCCGGCTCGCCGTGAGACTGGCGGAGCTGCGCACCGAACACGGCTGGTCCCTCGACGAGTTGGCCCACCGCAGCGGGGTGAGCCGGTCGACGCTGTCCCGGCTGGAGCGCTGCGAGGTGAGCCCGACCGCCACCCTGCTCGGGCGGCTGTGCACGGTCTACGGCCGGACCATGTCCCGGCTGCTCATGGAGGTGGAGGCGGAGCCCCCGTCCCTGGTGCCCGAGGCGCGGCAGGCGGTCTGGCGCGACGAGGAGGCCGGGTTCGTCCGGCGCTCGGTCTCGCCGCCGCACGCGGGACTGCGCGCCGAGGTCGTGGAGTCGATCCTCGAACCGGGTGCGTCGGTCGCCTACGAGGACGCACCCGTGCCCGGTGTCGAGCAGCACATCTGGGTACAGGAAGGCACGGTGGAGGTGACGGTCGCCGCGGTGACGCACACCGTGCGCACCGGGGACTGCCTCCGTTTCCGGCTGCACGGCCCCTCCCGCTTCCGCTGCGCGGGCCCCGGACGGACCCGCTACGCCCTGCTCATCGTCCTGCCCTGACCCTCGACCCGGCCCCTCCCCGCCCTCTCCCCGCCCCGTCATCCCTCCCTACCGTTCCGCCCGTTCCGACCGTTCCGCCCGTTCCGCCGCGAAAGGACTCCTGCCCATGACCGAGATCGTCCACGTGTCCGCCCCCGAGCTGGTCACGTACGCCGACGACCTGGCCGGCCTCCTGGCCGAGACCGTCGACGAGGGGTCCTCGGTGGGCTTCCTCGCCCCGTTGGACCGGGAGACGGCCGCCGCCTGGTGGCGTGAGCGGGCCGCCGACGTGGAGGCGGGGCGGATCGGCATCTGGATCGCCCGTGAGGGCGGCCGGGTCTCCGGAACGATCGCCCTGGTCCGCGCTCCGCTGCCGAACGCCCGGCACCGCGCGGAGGTCGCCAAGCTGATGGTCCGGCCCTCCGCGCGCGGCCAGGGACTCGGCGGGGCGCTGCTGTCCGCCGTCGAGGCCTACGCCGCGACCGAGGGCATCACGCTGCTGATCCTGGACACCGAGAGCGGCAGCCTGGCCGAGCAGGTCTACCGCGGGGCGGGCTGGACGAAGGTCGGGAGCGTACCGGGATACGCGGCGGATCCCGCGGGCAGCCTCAAGCCGACCACCTTCTACTACAAGGAACTCGCCGCTCCGTGAGCGGTGGGCGGCACAATGGGCACCACCACGCAATGATCAGGGAGAGTTTCATGACGCTGCACGACATTCCGCTGCGCACCCTCACGGGCGAGCCGACGACGCTGGGCGCGTACAGCGGCCGGGCCGTCCTCCTGGTGAACGTGGCCTCCAAGTGCGGGCTCACTCCGCAGTACGAGGGCCTGGAGCGGTTGCAGCAGAACTACGGGGACCGGGGCCTGACCGTGCTCGGCGTCCCGTGCAACCAGTTCGCCGGGCAGGAGCCGGGCAGCGCGGAGGAGATCCAGACCTTCTGCTCGACGACGTACGGGGTCACGTTCCCGCTGCTGGAGAAGATCGACGTCAACGGTGCGGACCGGCACCCGCTGTACGCGGAGCTGACGAAGCTGGCGGACGCGGACGGGGAGGCCGGGGACGTCCAGTGGAACTTCGAGAAGTTCCTCATCTCGCCGGCCGGTGAGCCGGTGGCCCGGCTCCGTCCGCGCTCCGAGCCCGAGGCCACGGAGGTCGTGGCGGCGATCGAGGCGCAGCTGCCCGGCTGAGCATGACGGAAGGGGGCGGTCCGGGACACGCGTACCGGACCGCCCCCTTCCCGCCTGTCGCCGTCAGCGGATCGGCATGCCCGACAGCGTGCGGGCGATCACCAGGCGCTGGATCTCGCTGGTGCCCTCGAAGATGGTGTAGATGGCCGCGTCGCGGTGCATGCGCTCGACCGGGTACTCGCGGGTGAAGCCGTTGCCGCCGAGGATCTGGATCGCCTGCGCGGTGACGTCCCGGGCGGTCTCGCTCGCGTACAGCTTCGACATGGAGCCCTCGGCCGAGGTGAACGGCTTTCCGGTGGTGGCCATCCAGGAGGCGCGCCAGACCAGCAGCCGGGCCGCGTCGATCCGGGTGCGCATGTCGGCGAGCTGGAAGGCGATGCCCTGGTTGTCGATGATCGGGCGGCCGAACTGGCTGCGGGTCTTCGCGTAGTCGAGGGCGACCTCGTAGGCCGCGCGGGCGGTGCCCACGGCCATCGCGCCGACGGCCGGGCGGGAGGCCTCGAAGGTGGCCATCGCGGCGTTCTTGACGCGCTCGCCGCCGGACTTGGCGCGCTCCCGCGCGCGGGCGAGGCGCTCGTCGAGCTTCTCCTTGCCGCCGAGCAGGCAGTGTCCGGGGACGCGGACGTCCTCCAGGACCACCTCGGCGGTGTGGGACGCGCGGATGCCGTGCTTCTTGAACTTCTGGCCCTGGGAGAGGCCGGGGGTGTCCGGCGGCACGATGAAGGAGGCGTGGCCCTTGGAGCCGATGTCGGGGTCGACGACGGCGACGACGACGTGGACGTTGGCTATGCCGCCGTTGGTCGCCCAGGTCTTGGTCCCGTTGAGGACCCACTCGTCCTTGGCCGCGTCATAGACGGCCCGGGTGCGCATCGAGGCGACGTCGGAGCCGGCGTCGGGCTCGGAGGAGCAGAAGGCGGCGACCTTCACGTCGTCGGCGTCGCCGTACATCTGCGGGATCCAGGTGCCGATCTGCTCCTCGGTGCCGTTGGCGAGGACGCCGACGGCCGCCAGGCCCGTACCGACGATCGACAGGGCGATGCCCGCGTCGCCCCAGAAGAGCTCTTCCATGGCCATGGGGATGCCGAGCCCCGTAGGGTCGAAGAACTGCTGGGCGTAGAAGTCCAGGGAGTAGATGCCGACCTTGGCCGCTTCCTGGATGACGGGCCAGGGCGTCTCCTCACGCTCGTCCCACTCCGAGGCGGCGGGGCGGATGACATCCGCCGCGAAGCCGTGGAGCCAGTCCTTGACCTGCTTCTGGTCGTCATTGAGCTCAAGCGTGAACTCGGCCATGTTCCCCTCCAGGCACTGCGGCGAAAACCGTGTGTTACTTGCGGTAACCACAGTCTGTTACCGGCAAGTAGGTACTGTCAACCGCCACGGAGCCGATCAGGCGTCCGCCCTGCGGAGTGTTACGTTGCGCGGGCGTGCAGAGGCGATGCGACGCATCGCGTGGCCAGGGGTGGGAGAGACGACATGGAGACCGCACGAAGCGCCGAGCGACAGCGGACCGCGGCCGAGAGCCGTCGCCGCGAGTTGCTGGAAGCGGCGGACCGGGTGGTGCTCAGGGACGGACCACAGGCCTCGATGAACGCCATCGCCGCCGAGGCCGGGATCACCAAACCCATCCTCTACCGCCACTTCGGGGACAAGGGCGGCCTCTACCGCGCCCTCGCCAAGCGCCACACCGACGCGCTGCTCATCGCCCTGCGCGCCGCCCTGGACGCACCCGCCGACCGGCGCGAGCGGGTGGAGTCGACGCTCGACACCTATCTCGCCGCGATCGAGGCCCGCCCCCAGGTCTACCGCTTCCTGATGCACCCGTCCGACAGCGCCGACGCCACCCCCTCCCCCGAGCAGGGCTTCGACGTCGGCCGGCACTCCGCCCCGCTGCTGCGCCGCCTCGGCGAGGAGCTGGGCCAGGTGATCGCCGAGCGGGTCGACCTGGGCCCCGACAGCGAGCAGATGGCCCGCATCTGGGGGCACGGGATCGTCGGCATGATGCACGCGGCGGGCGACTGGTGGCTCGGCGACCGGCCCTGCTCCCGCGAACGGCTGGTGAGCAGCCTCGCCGATCTGCTGTGGGGCAGGCTCGCGGAGGCGGGCGACCTCCAGGGCGGTCCGGGGTTCTGAACCCTCTCCGCCCGCCGGCCCGGGAGCCCGGCGCGCTCAGCCCTTGCGCGCCCAGGGTGCGCGGCGCGCCGCGCGCAGCGCCCGGGTACGCCGCAGCCCGGTCAGCCGGTCGGTGTAGACCGTGCCCTCCAGGTGGTCGCACTCGTGCTGGAGGCACCGGGCGAACCACCCGGTCCCGGCGATCCGGACCGGCTCGCCGGTCATCGTCAGACCCTCGACGACCGCGTGGTCGAAGCGATCCGTGCCCGCTTCCAGACCGGGAAGTGACAGACAGCCCTCCGGTCCGCGTACGGTGAGTCCGTCCGCCTCGACCAGTTCGGGATTGACCACGTGTCCCAGATGGCGGACATCGTCGTCGTCCGGGCAGTCGTAGACGAACACCTTGAGCGGGACGCCGACCTGGTTGGCGGCGAGCCCGACACCCTGCGCGGCGTACATCGTGGCGAACATGTCCTCGACCAGCCTCGCCAGCGACGGGCCGAAGTCCGTGACGTCCTCGCAGGCGCGGTGGAGCAACGGGTCGCCGAGAAGACTCATCTCACGGACGAGTCCGGAACTGCCGGGGATCGGGCGGTTTCGCATGGCGGCAAGCGTACGTTCCGCCGGGACCGGGGAGTTCCCGTGGTGCCGCGGTGCGGTCGCCGCGCCGGACATCGATAGGCTGGGCGCGGACCGATGCAAGGAGGATCTAGGACGATGGCAGGCAACACGGAGCCGTTGTCGCCGCGGGCCAAACTGGCCGTGACGGCGGGCAAGGCCGCGGCGGCGGTGTCACGCGCCGCGGGGCGGGGCAGCGGATCGGTGATCGGCGGCCGGGTGGCGCTCAAACTCGACCCCGACCTGCTGGGGCGGCTGGCGCAGCACCTGGACGTGATCCTCGTGTCGGCGACGAACGGCAAGACGACCACCACACGGCTGATCGCCGAGGCACTGCGGGCCGCCGGGCCCGTCGTGTCGAACGCGCTCGGCGCGAACATGCCCGCGGGCATCACCTCGGCGCTGGCCGGCGGCTCGGACGCGAAGTTCGGCGTGATCGAGGTCGACGAGAAGTATCTGGCGGGTGTCGCGCGCGACACCACGCCCAAGGCGATCGCCCTGCTCAACCTCTCCCGCGACCAGTTGGACCGCGCGGCGGAGACCCGGATGATGGCCGAGCAGTGGCGCGAGGGCCTTTCCGGCTCGAAGGCCGTGGTCATCGCGAACGCGGACGACCCGCTGGTCGTCTGGGCGGCCTCCTCCTCGCCCAACGTGGTGTGGGTGGCGGCCGGTCAGGCGTGGAAGGACGACGCCTGGTCCTGCCCGTCCTGCGGCGGTGTGATGCAGCGCCCGGGCGACGACTGGTTCTGCGGGCAGTGCGGCTTCCGCCGCCCCGCCCCGAGCTGGGCGCTGAACGGCGACTACGTCCTGGACCCGCACGGTTCGGCGTGGCCGATCCACCTCCAGCTGCCGGGCCGCGCGAACAAGGCGAACGCCACCAGTTCCGCCGCTGTCGCCGCCGTCTTCGGCGTGCCGCCGCAGGTCGCGCTGGAGCGGATGTACCAGGTGCAGGCGGTGGCCGGACGCTACGACGTCGTCACCTTCCAGAACCGTGAGCTGCGTCTGCTGCTGGCGAAGAACCCGGCCGGCTGGCTGGAGACGTTCTCGCTGATCGACCCGCCGCCGACGCCGGTGATCCTCTCGGTGAACGCGCGCGGCGCGGACGGCACCGACACCTCCTGGCTGTGGGACGTGGACTACACGCAGCTGGCGGGTCACCCGATCTTCGTGCTCGGCGACCGGAAGCTGGACCTCGCGGTCCGGCTCGAGGTGGCCGGTCTCGACTTCCGGGTCTGCGAGACGCTCGACGAGGCCGTGCAGTACGCACCGCCCGGCCGCATCGAGGTCATCGCCAACTACACCGCCTTCCAGGATCTGCGCCGTCGTGTCGGCAACTGACCCCGGCCCCGGCCACCTCCGGAGAGGACGAAGCATGAGCAACAACGGTCTGCGTCTGGTCTGGGTCTACCCCGACCTGCTCAGCACCTACGGCGATCAGGGCAACGCCCTGGTCGTGGAGCGGCGGGCCCGCCAGCGCGGTCTGGACGTGCAGCGCGTCGACGTGCGCAGCGACCAGCCGGTGCCGACGTCCGGCGACATCTATCTGATCGGCGGCGGTGAGGACCGGCCGCAGCGCCTCGCGGCCGAGCGGCTGCGCCGTGACGGCGGGCTGAGCCGGGCCGCGTCCAACGGCGCGATCATCTTCTCGGTCTGCGCGGGCTACCAGATCCTCGGGCACGAGTTCGTCAACGACCTCGGCGAGCGCGAGGCCGGTCTCGGTCTGCTCGACGTGGTCTCCACCCGCGGCGAGGGCGCGCGGTGCGTCGGCGACGTCCTGGCGGACATCGACCCGCACCTCGGGCTGCCGCCGCTGACCGGGTTCGAGAACCACCAGGGCGTCACCCATCTCGGCCCGACGGCACGGCCGTTCGCCCGGGTGCAGTTCGGCCGGGGCAACGGCACCGGGGACGGCACGGAAGGCGCGTACAACGACACGGTCTTCGGGACGTACATGCACGGCCCCGTGATGGCCCGCAACCCGCTGATCGCCGATCTGCTGCTGAAGCTGGCCCTCGACGTGAACGCGCTGCCGCCCACCGACGACCGCTGGTACGAGGCGCTGCGCGCCGAGCGGATCGCCTCGGCGACACAGCCCGCCTGAGGCGTTTTCCGCTCGCCTGAGCGGTGTCCTCCTGAGGGGATTTCCGCTCGGTTGAGCGGAGTCCAGCAGGCGGACGGCCGGTTCGGTCCCGCCACCCTGCGCCGGTAGGGTGGCGGGGATCCAACCGGACGACGTGGTCCGGTCATCGACCCACGTTGCAAAGGTTTTCGGGCCATGCGCATTGGCGTACTCACCTCCGGCGGCGACTGCCCCGGCCTCAACGCCGTCATCCGTTCCGTCGTGCACCGCGCGGTGGTGGACCACGGCGACGAGGTCATCGGCTTCCACGACGGCTGGAAAGGCCTGCTGGAGTGCGACTACCGCAAGCTCGACCTTGACGCGGTGGGCGGCATCCTGGCCCGCGGCGGCACGATCCTCGGTTCCTCCCGGGTCCAGCCCGCACATCTGCGCGACGGCGTGGAGCGCGCCCGCGGCCATGTGGCGGACCTCGGCCTGGACGCCATCATCCCGATCGGCGGCGAGGGCACCCTCAAGGCCGCGAACCTCCTCTCCGAGGCCGGTCTCCCGATCGTCGGCGTCCCGAAGACCATCGACAACGACATCGCCTCCACCGACGTCACCTTCGGCTTCGACACCGCCGTCGGCGTCGCCACCGAGGCGCTGGACCGGCTGAAGACCACCGCCGAGTCGCACCAGCGGGTGCTGATCGTCGAGGTCATGGGCCGGCACACCGGCTGGATCGCCCTGCACTCCGGCATGGCCGCCGGCGCCCACGCCATCGTGGTGCCCGAGCGCCCCTTCGACATCGACGAGCTGACCGAGCTGGTCGGCAAGCGCTTCTCGGCGGGCAAGAAGTTCGCCATCGTGGTGGTCGCCGAGGGCGCCAAGCCCCGCGAGGGCTCCATGCAGTTCGAGCAGGGCGTCAAGGACATCTACGGTCACGAGCGGTTCGCCGGGGTGGCCACACAGCTCTCCGGGGAGCTGGAGCAGCGGCTCGGCAAGGAGGCCCGCCCGGTCATCCTCGGCCACGTCCAGCGCGGCGGCACGCCCACCGCGTACGACCGGGTCCTGGCGACCCGGTTCGGCTGGCACGCGGTGGAGGCGGCGCACCGGGGCGAGTTCGGGATGCTGACCGCGCTGCGCGGCACCGACATCGTGATGGTCCCGCTGGGCGAGGCCGTCGAGACGCTGAAGACGGTCCCCGCCGAGCGGTACGCCGAGGCGGAGTGCGTGCTCTAGAACACTTCCTCAGGACACGTCGTCCAGAACTGCCCCCGGCCGCAACCGCGGCCGGGGGCAGTTCTACTCTGGACCGGACAACCGGCACGAAACGGGGACGTGTCCCCATCGGGAGTGAACAGATGGATCACAGCGGGCACGGCATGAACATGGATCTGCCGCCGTTCACGCTGGGGCGGGGGCTGGAGCTCTCCGTCGACCCGTTCTTCCTGACCGGCTGCATCCTGGCGCTCGCCCTGTACGGGTACGGCGTGGTGCGGCTGCGTCGGCGCGGGGACGGCTGGCCGGTGAACCGGATCGTGTTCTTCGTCGTGGGTGTGCTGAGCATCGCGCTGGTGATGTGCACCAAGCTCAACGACTACGGCATGGTCATGTTCAGCGTGCACATGGTGCAGCACATGGTGATCAGCATGCTGTCGCCGATCCTGCTGCTGCTGGGCGCCCCGGTGACGCTGGCGCTGCGGGCGCTGCCGCCGGCCGGGCGGGGGCGTACCGGGCCGCGCGAGCTGCTGCTGAAGCTGCTGCACAGCCGGTACATGAAGATCATCTCGCACCCCGTGTTCACCATCCCGCTGTTCATCGCGAGCCTCTACGCGCTGTACTTCACGCCCATCTTCGACTTCCTGATGAGCTCGAAGCCGGGCCACATCGGGATGATGGTGCACTTCCTCGCGGTCGGCCTGGTCTTCTTCTGGCCGATCATGGGCGTGGACCCGGGCCCGCACCGGCCCGGCTATCTGATGCGGATGCTGGAGCTGTTCGCCGGGATGCCGTTCCACGCGTTCTTCGGGATCGCGCTGATGATGGCGTCGACGCCGATGGTGAAGACGTACGAGAACCCGCCGGCCTCGCTCGGCATCGATGCCCTGAGCGACCAGAACTGGGCGGGCGGCATCGCATGGGCGTTCAGCGAGATCCCCTCCGTGCTGGTGCTGATCGCGCTGGTCTTCCAGTGGTACCGCTCCGAGCAGCGCACCGCACGGCGCACGGACCGGGCGGCGGACCGCGACGGTGACAAGGAGCTGGCGGCGTACAACGCCTATCTCGCGTCATTGCAGGCGCGCGGACAGTAGCGCGGAGGGCGCATACGGGGTGACCATGGGGACAACGGCCGCGCGGCCGACGAGGAGCGTGCGCGCATGTCCGGATCGACGAAGACCATGGGATACATGACCGGCGGGGCACTGATCGCGGTGACCGCGTACACGGTGGCGCTGGGGAGCAGCGGCTGGCTCTGGTTCGGCTGGGTGGTGCTGGGCCTGTGCACCCTCGGCATGCTGGCCACGCAGGACACCTGACCCTCGCGGCCGGATGAGGACGCCTGACGGGCCCGGAGGCGGGTACGAGCCGGGAGACCGGTCCGCTACGGTCGCACGGTGGTGGCGGGGCCCTACGCTGTGGGCCCCGGCACCACCGTGACCTGGTAGCAGCCCTGAACCCGGCAGTACAGCCCTGACGCCGACCCGGCAGAGCGAGGTGCACCCGCAAGGTGTTCTATTACGTCCTGAAATATGTCGTGCTGGGGCCCGTACTGCGGCTGCTGTTCCGGCCCCGGATCGAGGGCCTGGAGAACATTCCTGAGGACGGCGCGGCAATCGTCGCGGGCAATCACCTCTCCTTCTCCGACCATTTCCTGATGCCGGCCATCATCAAGCGCCGCATCACCTTCCTGGCGAAGGCCGAGTACTTCACTGGCCCGGGGATCAAGGGCAGGCTCACCGCGGCCTTCTTCCGCAGCGCGGGGCAGATCCCGGTGGACCGGTCGGGCAAGGACGCGGGGCAGGCGGCCATCCGCGAGGGCCTCGGAGTGCTGAGCAAGGGCGAGCTGCTGGGGATCTACCCGGAGGGCACCCGCTCGCACGACGGCCGGCTCTACAAGGGCAAGGTCGGGGTCGCGGTGATGGCGATCACCGCACAGGTCCCGGTGGTCCCCTGCGCCATGGTCGGCACCTTCGAGATCCAGCCGCCCGGCCAGGTCGTGCCCAAGATCAAACGGGTCGCGATCCGCTTCGGCGAACCGCTCGACTTCTCCCGCTACGCGGGCATGGAGAACCAGAAGGCCGCGATCCGGGCCGTGACGGACGAGATCATGTACGCGATCCTCGAACTCTCCGGCCAGGAGTACGTGGACGAGTACGCGGCGAAGGTGAAGGCGGCCGAGCAGGAGGCCGCGCCGCCGAGGAAGTTCCCCAAGCTGCGACGCTGAGCGCGAATACGCCACCGGCAGAGCGCCCTCGCCGCGGCAGGCCGGCTCCCCTAGCGTCGGATCATGAGCAATGGACACGCATGGGTGCTGGGCGCGACGGGCCAGATCGGGCGGGCCGCGGTGCGCGCGCTGGCCGAGGACGGCTGGGAGGTCACCGCGGCCTCGCGCGGCGGCGGCCGGGACGAGGGCTGGGACGCCGGGGTCCGGACGGTGGCGCTCGACCGGAACGAGGAGGGGGCGCTCGGCCGGGCGCTGGGCGACGGCTGTGACGTGCTGGTCGACATGGCGGCGTTCGACGGCGCGCACGCCCGGCAGCTGACGGGGCTGGCCGGCCGGATCGGCTCGGCCGTCGTGATCTCCAGCGGGGCGGTGTACGAGGACGACCGGGGCCGCAGCTTCGACACGCAGGCTTCGATCGACGGTTTCCCCCGCTATCCGGTGCCGTTGCCGGAGACCCAGCGCACGGTGGCGCCGGGGGACGCCACGTACGGGACGCGGAAGGTCCTGCTGGAGCGGGAGTTGCTGGCGGCGGGCGAGGAACTGCCGGTGACGCTGCTGCGCGCGGGCGCGGTCCACGGCCCGTACTGCCGCACACCGCGCGAGCTGTACGTGGTGAAGCGGCTGCTGGACGGACGCCGGCGCCGGGTGTTCGCGTACGGCGGGGAGAGCCGCTTCCATCCGGTCCATGTGTCCAACGCGGCGGAGCTGATCCGGCTGGCCGCCCGGCGGCCGGGATCCCGGGTGCTGAACGCGGCGGACCCCGAGGCCCCCACGGTCGCGGAGATCGCGTCGGCGATCGACGACGTTCTCGGTCGGGAGACCGAGACGGTGCTGGTCGACGGCGCTTCCCCGGAGGGGCACGTCGGGGTGACTCCGTGGAGCGGCGCCCACCCGGTGGTCTACGACATGACGGCCGCCGAGGAACAGCTCGGGTACCGCCCGGTGACGGGGTACGTGGAGTCCCTGCCGGAGACGGTCGAGTGGCTCGCCGGAGAGCTGGCGGAGCGCGACTGGCGGGAGGCGTTCCCGAAGATGCTCGGCAACTACGGCGCATGGCTCTTCGACTACGCGGAGGAGGACGCCTGGCTGGAGGCGTACGACCGGGAGCGGCGTTGAACGGCGGGCCGGGCGGACCGTCCCGGAGGACGGACCGCCCGGCCCTTGATCGTGCTGCCGGTGTTACGGCTTCGGTGTGGCGTGCGGGGCGCACGTCACATCGCGCCGGTCGGTCTCCCCGGTGAGCAGGTAGGTGTCCACCCGTTCGTTGACGCAGGGGTTGACCAGTCCGGTGACGCCGTGGGATCCGGCGTCCTTCTCGGTGATGAGCCGCGAGCCCTTGAACCGCTTGTGCAGCTCGACCGCGCCCTGGTACGGGGTGGCGGCGTCGCGGGTGGACTGGACGATGAGGACCGGCGGCAGGCCCTTGCCGGTCCTCACGTCGAGCGGGGTCCGCTGCTTGGCCGGCCAGGTGGCGCAGGGCAGGTTCATCCAGGCGTTGGCCCACGTCATGAACGGGTACTTCTCGTGCAGCCGGGTGTTGTCCCGGTCCCAGGTGCGCCAGTCGGTGGGCCACTTGGCGTCGGCGCACTCGACGGCGCTGTAGACCGCGTTGCCGTTCTCGGCGGCGGCGTTGCCCGCGAGGTCGCTCATGTCGGGGGCCGCGGCGTCGACCAGGGCCTGGGTGTCGCCGGCCCGGTAGGCGCTCCAGGTCCTGGCGGTGGGGGCCCAGGAGGAGTCGTAGTACGGCGCGCCCCAGAAGAAGGTGGTGAGCTCGGCGGGGCCGACGACGCCCCCGATGGGCTCCTTCTTGGCGGCTGCCCGCAGCTTCAGCCAGGCCTTCTCGACCTTCTGCGGGGTGTCGCCGATGCCGTAGACGGAATCGTGCTTCGCCACCCACGCCTTCCAGTCGTCCCAGCGCGTCTGGAAGGCGATGCCCTGGTTCAGGTTCGCCCGGTACCAGATGCTCTGCCGCGACGGGTCGACCACGCTGTCGACGACCATGCGCCGGACGTGGTCCGGGAAGAGGGTGCCGTAGACGGCGCCCAGGTAGGTGCCGTAGGAGACGCCGAGGAAGTTGAGCTTCTTCTCCCCGAGCGCGGCCCGGATGACGTCCAGGTCGCGTGCCGTGTTCGGCGTCGTCATGTGCGGCAGCATCGCGCCGCTGCGCTCGCCGCACCCTTCGGCGTACTCGCGGGCCAGTTTGCGCTGGGCGCGCTTGTCGGCCTCGCTGTCGGGGACCGGGTCGGCCTTGGGGGCCTTGACGAACTCCTGCGGGTCGACACAGGAGATCGGGGCCGAGTGGCCGACGCCGCGCGGGTCGAAGCCGACGAAATCGTACGCCTTCGCGGTCTTCGTCCAGAGCGGGTTCTTGGCGGTGATCCGGGCGGGGAAGCGCAGTCCCGAACCGCCGGGCCCGCCCGGGTTGTAGAGCAGGGCGCCCTGGCGCTCGTCCTTCGTGCCGGTGCTGACGTGCCGGTCGACGGCGAGTTTGATCTTCTTGCCGTTCGGCCGGGCGTAGTCGAGCGGCACGGTCACCCAGCCGCACTGGATGGGGGCGGCCAGGCCCCAGTCCTCCGGGCAGTCCTGCCAGTCGATCCCGGCGTTCGCCGCACGGTGCGCCGCGACGGCGACCCCGCGCGCCTCCGCGTCGCCCCGGCCGTGATGGCGGCCGTCGGCGCCGGCGGCGGGTGCTGCCATCGCCCCCGCCATGAGCGTGCCCGCGACGAGTGCCCCGGCCGAACCGAGCACCGTTGTACGTCTCACGTGGAACCTCCCCCTTCATCCGATCCGCCGCCGAAGGCGACGTGGTCATCGGTACGTCGCGGGGATCCTTTCGTCAGTGGGGCGCCCGGGGCCAGGGCGTACACCTGTTTCTTTACCGAACCCATAACCGGTGAAGGAGGTTCGCTGAGCGGACTCAGCCGGTCTGCTCCGTCTTCAGCCCGTCCAGCAGTTCGCGCATGGCGTCGTCCAGGATCCCGCGCAGCAGGCGGGCGTCGGCGGCCACGGCGGTCACCAGGACGGCGGGGCCGGCGAGCGGGGTGAGGGCGGCGGTGGGCCCGAGGAGGCGCGCGGGGAGCGGGGCGTCCTCGAACGCCGGGTCGGCGAGGAGCAGTTGGCCGACGGCCCGGTGGCCGCCGAGGACGGCGGGGCCGTCCCAGCCGCCGGGTGCGCCGGGCCCGTAGGCCAGTTGCTGGTCCAGGAGCGGGCGGCCCGCGCGGTGGACGGTGAGCCGGGTGGTGAGCGCGCCGGTGGGCTCGCCGTGCCGGCCGAGGATCTGCTCCTCGCGCAGCAGCAGCCGGCCGGTGGGGGCGAGTCGGACCCGGGTGGTCATACGCAGGTCGCTGCCGCGGGCGGAGACGAGCTGCTCGGGGAGCCAGTGCAGCACGGCCCCCTCCCCCACGCCCAGTTCCACGGTGTACGTGGACGGCTCGCCGTCCGCCCGCGCCCCGGGCAGGGCTACGGTGGCCGCCGCCGAGTCCACGGTGAGGCGCGCGCCGTCCGCGATGTCCGCCTCGATCGCCAGCCGGTCGCCGTTCAGCGGGGCGCTCATCGCGCCGACGACGGTGACCCGGGCGTACGCGGCCCGGGGGGAGCGGGTGCGGCGCAGGGCGAGCGGGCCCGCGCTCTCCAGGACGGGCAGGGCGGTCCCGCCCCGCCCGTCGGGCTCGGCGCGGAGCCGGGCCGTCGCGCGGACGCTCACGCGGTCCAGGCGGCGAGCCGCGCCCGCACCCAGTCGGCGACCGGTCCGACGCCCTCGGCCGAGGTCAGCGAGGTGAAGGCGACGGGGAGTTCGCCGCGCTGCTTCTTGGCGTCGAGGGCCATCCGCTCCAGGTCGGAGCCGACGTAGGGGGCGAGGTCGGTCTTGTTGATGACCAGGAGGTCGGCGGTGGTGACGCCGGGGCCGCCCTTGCGCGGGATGTCGTCGCCGCCCGCGACGTCGATGACGAAGACCTGGGCGTCGACCAGTCCCTTGGAGAACGTGGCGGTGAGGTTGTCGCCGCCGGACTCGACGAGGATGAGGTCGAGCGGCCCGACCGCGTCCTCCAGGTCCTCGACGGCTTCGAGGTTGGCGGAGATGTCGTCGCGGATCGCGGTGTGCGGGCAGGCGCCGGTCTCGACGGCCTGGATCCGTTCGGGCGGCAGGACCGCGTTGCGCAGCAGGAAGGCGGCGTCCTCCTGGGTGTAGATGTCGTTGGTGACGACGGCGATGGAGAGCCGGTCGCGCAGTTCCCGGCAGAGGGCGGCGACGGTGGCCGTCTTGCCGGAGCCGACGGGGCCGCCGAGGCCGATGCGCAGGGCGCGCCGGGTGCCGTCGGGGCGGGTGGCGTCGGCGCTGACGGCGGCGGGGCCTTCGTGGGAGTGGCCGAGGTGCATGGGGGCTCCAGTGGTGGTCGAAGGGGTGGCTACGAGGCGAAGAGGCGGACCGGCCAGGCGGCGTGCGCCTCGGCGGTGATGTCGAGGAGCGGCGCCGAGGCGGCGGGCAGGGCGTCGATGCCCTGCCGGGCGGCCTCGGCGGCCTGTTCGGCGACCCGGTCGAGCTCGGGGGCGAGCCGGGCGAGTACGGCGGTGGCGTGGAAGGGGTCGAGGGAGAGGAGCCGGACGACGGCGGTGGCGGGGCCGCTGACGGTCTCGTAGGCGACACAGTGGGCGGCGTCCACGGGGCCCAGGCCCGCCGACCGTGCGGTGAGCCCGAGGACGACCGGCTGGTGGGCGCCGCGCGGCCGGGCCGCCGCGAGCGCGTCCAGTTCGGGGCTCGGCCAGGTGGCGCGGGCGGCCCGCATCATCTGCCGGCCCAGCTTGCGCGCGGTGGTCCGCAGGGCGGGCGAGGGCGTGCGGGCGTCGGCGGCCTCGTCGAGGGCGAGCGGGTCGAGGCCGTGGGCCGCCGCCGCGGCGAGGGCCGCGGCGGTGAGGCCCGCGGTGTGCAGACGGCCCCGGCAGAAGTCGGCGAGGGAGTCGGCGTCGCGGACGCGGCCCTCGGCGACGGCCGGTTCGGCGCCGCCGGAGTGGGCGTGCCCTCCGGCGGGGAACCGGCCGTCGGCGAGGACGAGGAGTGCTGCGCGTGACATGGCCGGGTCCGCTCAGAAGAGGAAGTAGCGCTGGGCCATGGGCAGTTCCGCCGCAGGCGCCGGCTCGACCGGATCGCCGTCGATCGTGACGGCGAAGCTGTCGGGGTCGACGTGGACCTGCGGCAGGGCGTCGTTCTCCCGCATGTCCGCCTTGGTGACCCCCCGGGTGCTGGTGATCGGCACGAACCGCTTGTGCAGGGCGAGCCGTTCGGGCAGCCCGTCCTCGATCGCGGCGGCGGAGACGAAGTTGAACGAACTGTGGGCGGCCGCTCGTCCCAGGGCGCCGAACATCGGCCGGGGCAGGACCGGCTGGGGCGTCGGGATGGAGGCGTTGGCGTCGCCCATCTGCGCGTACGCGATCTGGCCGCCCTTGATGACGGTCTGCGGCTTCACCCCGAAGAACGCCGGGTCCCAGAGGACGAGGTCGGCGAGCTTGCCGGTCTCCACCGAGCCGATCTCCCGGTCCAGTCCCTGCGCGACGGCCGGGTTGATCGTGTATTTGGCGACATAGCGGCGGACCCGTCGGTTGTCGGCGCGCCCGTCCCCCGGAAGGGCTCCACGACGCTTCTTCATGACATGGGCGGTCTGCCAGGTCCGCAGGATCACCTCGCCGATCCGCCCCATGGCCTGGGAGTCCGAGGAGATGATCGAGATGGCGCCGAGGTCGTGCAGGATGTCCTCGGCCGCGATGGTGGAGGGCCGGATCCGGGACTCCGCGAAGGCCAGGTCCTCGGGGACGGCGGGGTTCAGGTGGTGGCAGACCATCAGCATGTCGAGGTGTTCCTCGATGGTGTTGACGGTGTGCGGCCGGGTGGGATTGGTCGAGCTGGGCAGGACGTACGGCTCGGAGACCACGCTGATGATGTCGGGCGCGTGCCCGCCGCCCGCTCCCTCGGTGTGGTACGCGTGGATCGTCCGGCCGGCGATGGCGGCGAGGGTGTCGGCGACGAACCCGGCCTCATTGAGGGTGTCCGTGTGGATGGCGAGCTGCGCACCCGTCCGCTCGCAGACGGTGAGGCAGGCGTCGATGGCGGCGGGGGTCGCGCCCCAGTCCTCGTGGATCTTGAATCCCAGTGCGCCGCCGCGGAGTTGGGAGTGCATGGCCTCCTGCGACATCGTGTTGCCCTTGCCGAGCAGCCCGATGTTGACCGGGAAGGTCTCCAGCGCCTCGAACATCCGGGCCAGGTGCCAGGGCCCCGGGGTGATGGTGGTGGCCTTGGTGCCCTCGGCGGGTCCCGTGCCGCCGCCGACGAGGGTGGTGATGCCGCTGGAGAGCGCCTGGTCGACGAGGGTGGGCGAGATGAAGTGGACGTGGGCGTCGACCGCTCCGGCCGTGAGCAGCTTCCCGTTGCCCGCGATGATCTCGGTCTCCGGGCCGATCACCAGGTCGGGGTGGACACCGTCCATGGTGTCCGGGTTCCCGGCCTTGCCGATGCCGGTGATCCGGCCGTCCCGGATGCCGATGTCGGCCTTGACGATGCCCCAGTGGTCGATGACGACGGCCCCGGTGATGACGGTGTCGGGCGCACCCTCGGCGCGGGTGGTGCGAGCCTGGCCCATCGACTCCCGGATCACCTTGCCGCCGCCGAACACCGCCTCGTCGCCCGCGTTTCCGGGGCCGCCCGAGCGGTCCTCCTCGATCTCGACGAGCAGATCGGTGTCGGCGAGCCGGATGCGGTCGCCGGTGGTGGGTCCGAACAGATCGGCGTACACGGCTCGTTCGAGGTCAGGCA
Organism: Streptomyces anulatus; assembly: GCF_014650675.1. Classification (GTDB taxonomy): domain Bacteria; phylum Actinomycetota; class Actinomycetes; order Streptomycetales; family Streptomycetaceae; genus Streptomyces; species Streptomyces anulatus. The sequence goes on from NZ_BMVK01000007.1 coordinate 345,990, forward strand.
TCGAGGGCACCTCCGGTTTCGCCGCGCAGGCCGGGGACGACGCGGCGGCCGGTGAGGGGGACGAGTTCGACGTCGGCGGGGATGCCGGGTTCGAAGCGGACCGCCGTGCCGGCGGCGATGTTCAGCCGCAGGCCGCGGGCGGCGGCGCGGTCGAAGCGCAGCCCGGGGTTGGCCTCGGCGAAGTGGTAGTGGGAGCCGACCTGGACGGGGCGGTCGGCGGCGTTGAGGACGGTGAGGCGGGTGACCGCCCGCCCCTCGTTGACGGGAATGTCCCCGTCCCCGTACAGGATCTCTCCGGGAATCATCGGCGCGCCCCGTCAGACGATCGGGTCGTGGACGGTGACGAGCTTGGTGCCGTCCGGGAAGGTGGCCTCGACCTGGACGTCGTGGAGCATCTCGGGGATGCCTTCCATGACGTCGTCCCGGGTGAGCACCTTGCGTCCGGAGGCCATGAGTTCGGCGACGGTGCGGCCGTCCCGGGCGCCTTCCAGCAGATGGGCGGTGATCAGGGCTACGGCCTCGGGGTGATTGAGCCGCAGCCCGCGTGCCCGGCGCTTCTCGGCCACGTCGGCGGCCACATGGATGAGCAGACGCTCCTGCTCGTGCGGGGTCAGTTGCACGCTTCCACCTCATCGTCTTCCGTCCGGCTCCGGCTCCGGACGCAGCGGGACCCTATCCCCGTTCAACATTTCGTTGAACGGGAACAGTGGCCTCGCGACCAGGCATTGCACGTTAGGGCGGAAGTTTTTCCGTTGCGTTAACTGATCTTTTGCGGGTTCATGGACATCAACCCGCGCAACCCGTTCTCCAACACTTCGGGGCGTACGTCCCCGAAGAGCGCCTCCTGCACGATGAAACCCTGCGCCGTCGCGATCATCGTCCGCGCCACGTGGTCGCCGGGCACGTCGCTGCTCAGGATCCCGGCGGAGCGGTAGGCGTCGACGAGCTTCGTCCAGGCGACGCGCATGGTGGCGTAACCGTCGTCGAGCAGCGCGGCAAGCCGGTCGTCGCGCAGCGTCTCGGACCACAGCTGGACCACGAGCGCGGCGAAGGCCCGGCGCCCCAGTCCGTGCACCTCCCCCGCGAGCACCCCGCCGAGCACCCGGCCGAGCAGCACGTCCGGAGTGGGCGGCGGCGTCATGCGGGAGGCCTCCTCGAAGGCGCCGCGGATGACGGCGAAGGTCTCCTTCGTGATGGCCGCGATGATGTCCTCCTTGCCGGGGAAATAGCGGTAGACCGCTCCGGCGGACAGCCCCACCTCCTTGAGGACGTCCTGCATGGACGTGCCGTGGAATCCGTTGCGGGCGAAGCAGCGCGCCGCACCGTCGAGGATCTGACGGCGACGGGCGTCGAGGTGTTCCTGGGATACGCGAGCCATGGCACCAATCTAAAACGAACGTTCCTTCTTGACAATCCGGCAGGGCGTGCCGACAGTGGGGACAGGACGTAAAACGAACGATCCTTCTCTCTGGAATTCTCCGTCGTCGCACGAATCGAGGCCTCTCATGTCCACCGCACCCAACCGCCGCGCGGTGGCGGTGATCCTGCTGATCCCCCTGATGGTGACGCTCGCCCTCTGGGCCTTCGCCTGGCCCGCCGCCCGGATCGCGCCGCGCGACCTCCCGGTCGGGGTCGCGGGCCCGGCGTCGGCGGCCCAGCAGCTGGAGCAGCGCTTCGAGCAGCGCGACGGAGCGTTCGACGTGCACCGCTTCGACGACGAGGCCGCCGCCCGCACCGCGATCGAGGACCGGACCGTATACGGAGCCGTCGTCGCCACCCCGCAGGGGCCGCATCTGCTCACCGCCTCGGCGGCGAGCCCCGTCGTCTCCCAACTGCTGCGCGAGGCCGTGACGGCGTCCGTCCCCGAGGACACCCGGGTCCGGGTCACCGATGTGGTCGCGGCGCCGCCCGGGGACCCACGCGGCAGCGCACTCGGCGCGAGCGTCCTGCCGCTGGCTCTCGCGGGCATGGCGGCCGGAGCGGTCGTCACCCTGATGGGACTGCGCGGGGCGCGGGCGGCGGTCACCCTCGTCGGGGCGGCCGCACTGGTGGGCCTCGCCGCCACGGCCGTGGCGCACAGCTGGCTCGGCGCACTCACGGGCGACTGGTGGACGGTGGCGGGAGTGCTCGCGCTCACCGTGCTGGCCATCGGTTCGGCGGTGGCGGGACTCGCCGCCCTGTTCGGGCCGCGCGGCATCGGACTCGGCGCGCTGCTGATGGTCCTGCTGGGCAACCCCTTCTCCGGCGTCACCAGCGCACCGGAGCTGCTGCCGGAGCCCGTCGGCGCCATCGGCCAGTGGCTCCCGCCGGGCGCGGGCGGTTCACTGCTCCGCTCGGTCGCCTTCTTCGACGGAAGCGCTGCGGGCGCCGCCGTACTGACGCTCTCGCTGTGGACGCTGTTCGGCCTGGCGGCGGTGCTGTTCGCCCGCCGGGCGCCGACGCCGGCCGAGCCGGTCGAACCCGCCCGGGAGCCGGCCCTGACCGGCTGAGCGCCGGATCCGCATCGGCCGAGCCGGGCGCCCCCCTCCGGGAGGGGCGCCCGGCTCCGCGCTGTCTCGGGGCAGTCGGGGTCTCAGGCGTCCCGACCGTCGTGAGGGCGGTGCTCGGCGGCGATGCCGAACCTGCGCCGTTCGCCCTGAGCGGATGGCGCGGAGCCGATCGAGGAGACCGAGCTGATCACCTGCTCCTCGGCCGCGGACTCTTCCTCTTCGAGTCGTTGCAGGTCAGCGGCGGAAACCAGCGCGATGAGCGGCTTCCCGTGCCGCGTCACCACAACACGTTCACCGCCGTAGACAACGCGGTTGATCAGTTCGGCGAGCTCCGCCCGTGCTTGCGTCACCGGAATCTCGTAGGCCATAGTCCCCATCATAACCTTCTGTACGTCCTGTACATTTTTTACGGACGGACAGACGGATGGTCAGCTCCAGGAGAAAGGCACCGCCATGACCCGCCCCGCCGCCCGCTACGTACTGCCGGAGTTCACCGAGCGCACCGCGACCGGAACCCGGACGCTGGACCCGTACTCCAAGCTGTTGTCCGAGCGGATCGTCTTCCTCGGGAGCCCGATCGACGACATCGCCGCGAGCGACCTCATCGCCCAGTTCATGTACCTGGAGCACGCCGATCCGGACCGGCCCCTGTCGCTCTACATCAACTCCCCCGGCGGCACGTTCCAGGCGATGGCGGCGGTCTACGACACGATGCGGTTCCTGACCTGCGAGGTGGAGACCTTCTGCCTGGGACAGGCGGGCTCCTATGCGGCGGCCCTGCTGGCGGCCGGGGCGAAGGGGCGCCGACATGCGCTGCCCGGCGCGCGGGTAGTCATTCAGCAGCCCGCGATGGAGGAGCCGATGCGGGGCCAGCCGTCCGACCTGGAGATCCACGCGCGCGAACTGGTGCGCACCCGCGAGATGTTCGCGGCCATGCTGGTCCGGGACACGGGCCGGACCGCGGAGCAGATCACCGCCGACATCGAGCGCGACACCATCCTCGACGCCAAGGCCGCCCTCGACTACGGGCTGGTCGACCACGTCATGGAGAACCGCTGACTCTCCCGGCCGCCGTACGACGCGAGGTGAAACGCCGATGGAGCCACCCGATTTCCCGCCCCTGCCCGCACTGACCCGCGCCGAGGGCGAGTTCGTCGACTGCTATCTGGCCGTGCTCGACCAGGTGGGCCGGATCAACCCGGCCCACGGCAGCGACACCTACAGCGCACTGCGGGCCGCCCAGGCCCTGGCCTCCCGGGCGGCGGCCCTGCGCGACGCCCTGGCCCTGATGCACGAGCGCGGCGAGTCGCGGATCCACGCCGCGACCCTGGCGCGGGCCCTGCGCGTCCTGGACGGGGAGCGCCGGGCGGGCCGGATCGCGATGCCGCCGCCCGTGAACTGACCGCCTCCGCGCACGGGGAGCGCCATACGGGAGCGGACCGGTCGGCCCCGCGCACGACACGCCCGGTCCCGGGACCGATTTGCCTCGCTCGTTCGGCGTAGGCGATCACCCGTGCGAGCGACGGCTCAACTTGCGTTCGGTGCGCGGCCCGTACTCGAAATGCGCCCTTTCGTCGCTGGTACGAGGGTGTGCGCCCGGCTCGCGGACGAGCGCGAATCCGACCTGTCCACCTGAATGGATCAGTGGTGAGGAGACTCACAAACCGCCGTTTCAGCTCGGAAATCCGGCACCGAGTGCGTCAAGATCCCTGGGACGACAAGCCCCCGCCACCGCGGCGGGGCGGTCCGGGCGGACGCCGAGTCCTGCCGCCGCCCGGATGACTGGTCGACAGGAGTGGATCGGCAGGAGTGGAGGACCCGAGCACAACGGGCCGACCGGGAGACCGGGAAGCCCTCGGGGTGAAGCCGCGAAAGCGGCCGGGCAACTTCGCCAGCCCGAACCCGACAGGTCATCCTTCACAGGCGGCTGACGAAGGGTTGCGCATGTCTGCGCAGGTTCATGTCCCGTCTCTGTTCGCCCGGGTCGGTACGGCCTCGGTACTCACCCTGGCCGTGACGTCCACGATGCTGGCGCCCGGCCTGGTGAACGAAGCCGAGGCCGCCACCCACTCGACGAAGGCCCTGAAGGTCGCCGCGTCGAAGAAGGGGGCTCCCTACAAGTACGGAGCGGCCGGTCCCAGCCGCTTCGACTGTTCGGGGCTGACGGTCTACTCGTTCAAGAAGGCCGGCAAGAAGCTTCCCCGCACGGCACAGCAGCAGTACAACAAGACCCGCCACATCGGGAAGTCGCAGCGCAAACGCGGCGACCTCGTCTTCTTCCATTCGGGGCGCAGCGTCTACCACGTGGGCATCTACGCCGGGGCCGGGAAGATCTGGCACTCCCCCAAATCGGGGGACGTGGTGAGACTGGCCAAGATCTGGTCCAAGAGCGTCTGGTACGGACGGGTCCGCTGACCCATCGGCCGGACGCTCTTTCCGTGCGGGCGGCCCGGGCCTCTTCCGGGGCCGCCCGCGGCGCCCTCAGCGCAGCAGCGGGCCGGTGACCAGTGCCAGTCCCAGACCGGTGAGCGCCACACCGCTGCCGCCCTCGATGGCGCGGGCGGTACGCGGGCGGCGCAGCCACCGGCCCAGCCGGTCCACGAGCAGGGCGACGGCCGGGAACCAGATCAGCGCCAGCACCACCACGAGGGCCGCGAGCAGCAGGGTCCGGGGCAGTGGCGGCTGACCGTGGGGCACGAACTGCGGCAGCAGGCTGAGGAAGAGGACCGGGGCCTTCGGGTTGAGCGCGTTGGTCAGGAACCCCTGGCGCAGCGCGCGCCCGAACGCCCTGGGCACGGGCCGTCCCGGCTCGTCCTCCCGCGTACCGGAGGGTGCGCCGGAGCCGTCCCGCGAGGGCCGGCGGCGGATCGCGTACAGCGCGCTGATCCCGAGGTACAGCACGTACGCGCCGCCGAGCAGTTGGACGGTACGGAAGACTACCGGCATGGTCACCAGCACCGCGGCGAGTCCGGCGACCGCGAGCGCGGTGTGCACCAGCAGCCCTCCGGCGACGCCGAGCGCGGTGGCCAGGCCCGCGGTGCGCGAGGCCAGGGCGTTGCGTACGACGACGGTGAAGTCGGCGCCGGGCAGCGCGACCATGCCGGCGGCGACCCCGGTGAAGGCGATCAGTTGTGCGTCCATGGGTCCACCTTGGACCGGCGGAGCCTTTAGCGTGTACTTGCAATCTTCTGGGTCTGCCTAAAGGAACGCTTCATGTACGACCCGACACGGCTCGCGGCGCTCGTGGCGGTCGCGGAGGCCGGATCGATCACCCGGGCCGCCGCCCGCCTGGGCTACACCGCGCCCGCGCTCTCCCAGCAGCTGGCCAAACTGGAGCGGGAGGCCGGGGCGACGCTGCTGGTGCGCCACCATCGCGGAGCGCGGCTGACGGCGGCGGGCGAGCTGCTGGCGGGCCGGGCCCGGCGGGTCCTGGACGAGCTGGACCAGGCGCGGCACGAGCTGGCGCAGCTGGCCGGGCTCTCGGGCGGCAGGCTGCGGGTGGGGACGTTCACCACGGCCGGGATCCATCTGCTGCCGCCGGTCCTGAGCGCGTTCCGGCGGGCCCATCCGGAGGTCGAGCTGGCTGTCGCCGACTACGAACCGCCCGCCGGGATCGCGGCGGTCGTCGCGGGCGAGGTGGACCTCGCCCTGACCCACGCCTACGAACCGGCGGCGGCCGGTCCCCCGCCGGTGGGCGTTCTCGTCGAACCCCTGCTGGTCGAGGAGCTGGTGCTGGTCACCTCGGTGGGCCACCGGCTCTCCGAGGGCACCGGGCGGCTGCCGGTCGGCGAGCTGGCGGGGCGGCCGCTGATCAGCAGCGCGCCCACCCATCCGCCCCGGCGCGGGGTCGAGAACGCGCTCGCCGAGGCCGGGGCGACGCCCGCGGTGGTCTGTGAGTCGCCCGGGTACGCGCTGGTGTGCGCGCTGGTCAGCGCGGGTCTCGGGGTGGCGGTGGTGCCGGAGATGGTCGCCTCGATGGCGGCGGCCCCGCTGTCGGTCCGGCGACTGGAGCCCGCGTCGTTCCGCCGGACCATCTCGGTCGTGCACCGTGGCGACCGGTCGACCGCAGCCGCCGCGACGCTGCTCGCGCTGCTGCGCGGCGGATTCGGCCGGGGGAGCACGGCCCCGGCGACGAACCGGCCCCCGGTGGGCTGACCCGCCCCTGACGGATCAGCCCACGGGTACCGACCGGTCCGGCCCCGGCCCCGCGGTCAGCCCTGGACCGGGACGACCCAGGGGAGGGCGATCCAGACCGTCTTGCCGCCCTCGGCGGTCGGGGTCACCTGGAGCCGCCCGCCGCGCTCCTTGGCCAGCGCCCTGATGATGACCATGCCCCGGCCGTTGTCCTGCCGTACGGCTGCGGGCAGTCGCTGGGGCCAGCGGGGGTGACTGTCCGTGACGCCGAGATACAGCTCCTCGTCGCGTTCGAGGCGCAGGTCCACGGTGAAGGTGGGCGACTGGCCGAACGTGTGCTGGACGGCGTTGGTGGCCAGCTCCGAGATGATCAGCCGGATGATGTCGGCGAACTCGGTGTCCTCGGGGAGGCCCCATTGGGCCAGGGTCCTGGCCACATGTCTGCGGGCCGATGAGACCGAGACCGGATCGGTCGGCAGAGTGACGGTTGCTTCCTGATGGTCTGCCATGGCGACGCCGTCCCTTTCCCACCCTGGTCGACCGGCGGCCGACCAGGATTGCGCTTCGCGCCAGATTGCCATTGATGCAGCTCCCTGTAATGGCGTTCGGCCAAGATATGCATATATCTGTCGCTCGAAGCGGTGAATTCGGGACCCGTACGGCGTGGACGGACGGCACACTGGCCCCTCTGCGGGCCGACCCCGGTGACGGACCGGCCCTTCCCGACAGCAGAAGGAGACCGGCATGCTGCACGGCCCCGTCGTCCGACGGCGCAAGCTCGGCGAGGAGCTGCGGAGCCTGCGCCACACCTCCGGGCTGACCAGCCGGGACGCGGCGCGGCTGCTCGGCTGGCACCAGTCGAAGGTGAGCCGCATCGAGACGGGGGCGAGCGGGGTGACGCCCGCGGACGTGTCACGGCTGCTGGACGTCTACGCGGTGCGCGACACCCAGTTGCGTTCCCTGCTGGAAGTCCTCGCGGGGTCGGCGGGCGGCGGCGGTTCGGGCTGGTGGCACGCCTACCGGGGGCTGATCCCGCCGCAGTACCGCGACTTCATCAGCCTGGAGTCGCAGGCCAGCACGGTCCGGACGCTGGAGACCTCGGTGGTGCCGGGGCTGCTCCAGACCGCCGGATACGCACGGGCCGTGACCCGCGCCTCGCTGGACGGGTTACCGGACGGCCGGCTCGACTCCCTGGTCGAGGTCCGGCTGACCCGTCAGCGGGTGCTGCGCGCGAGTCCGCCGCTGCGCTTCACCGCCGTGCTGGACGAGGCGGTGCTCCACCGCGAGGTGGGCGGACCGGAGGTGATGAGGGATCAGTTGCAGTATCTGCGGCAGGTGGCCCAACTCCCTCATGTGCAACTCCAGTTGCTGCCGTTCTCGGTGGGCGGCTACGTCGGACTCACCTGCCCTTTCGTTATCTTCTCCTTTCCGAACATTTCTGATCTGGATGTGGTCGTTCTTGACCACTTGACGAGTAGCCTCTATCTGGAGCGGAAAGAAGACCTTGAGGCGTACAGCTCGGCCTTCTGTTCCTTGCAGGCGCACGCGCTGTCGCCCGAGCACTCGCTGGACCTCATCACCGCGATCAGCCGCGGCTAGCGGAGCCGGGCCCTCCGGCCGGGTTCCGCCGGACCGTCCGACTGCCCGAGGGGGCCGCCATGCCCGAACGTCCCGCACCGCCGTTCGCACCACCCGCCGCACCACCCGCGTCGTCTCCCGCACCGTGGCGGCGCAGCAGCCGCTCGACCGGGATGAACAACTGCGTGGAGACCGCCCTGTTCGGCGGCGCACTCCTCGCCGTACGCGACTCGAAGAACGTGGACCGGCCGCCGCTGCGCTTCTCGGCGGCGGCCTGGAGCACGTTCGTGGCCGGACTCGGCCCGCACGGAGCCGATCCGCACGGAACCGGCCCGCACCGGATCAGCTGACCCGGGCGTCCGCCTGCCGGGGAGCGGTGGCGAGGACCGTGGCCACCGCGGTCGTGATCTGCTCCTCGGTCAGGTCGGCCCGCGCGGTCAGCCGCAGCCGCGAGACGCCGTCCGGCACCGACGGCGGGCGGAAGCAGCCCACCGCCATCCCGGCCGCGCGGCAGTCGGCCGCCCAGCGCACCGCCGCGTCCGCCGAGGGCGCCCGGACGGAGACGACGGCCGCGTCGGGCCGGACCGCCGTCAGCCCGGCGGCGGTGAGCCGTCCGTACAGCGAGGTGGCCACCTCCCGGGCGCGGGCCGCCCGTTCGGGCTCCCGGCGCAGCACCCCGAGGGCGCCGAGCGCGCCGCCGGCCGCCGCCGGGGCGAGTCCGGTGTCGAAGATGAACGTACGGGCCGTGTTGATCAGGTGGTCGATGACCCGGGCGGGGCCCAGGACCGCTCCGCCCTGGCTGCCCAGGGACTTGGACAGGGTGAGTGTGGCCACGATCCCGTCGCCGCCCGCCAGCCGGGCCTCGGCGAGCGCGCCGCGACCGCCCTCGCCCAGCACTCCGAGGCCGTGGGCGTCGTCGACCAGCAGGGCGGCGTTCGCGGAGCGGCAGACCTCGGCCAGTGCGGGGAGCGGGGCGGCGTCGCCGTCGACGGAGAAGACCGAGTCGGTGACCGCGAGGGCACGCCCGTCGTGCGCCCGCAGGGCCTTCTCGAACGCCTCGGGGTCGGCGTGGGGCACGACGGCGGTCTCGGCGCGGGAGAGGCGGCAGCCGTCCACGATCGATGCGTGGTTGCCCGCGTCGGAGGCGATGAGGGAGCCGCGTCCGGTGAGTGCGGTCAGCGCGGCGAGATTGGCCGCGTACCCGGAGGAGAGCACGAGGGCCGCCTCGAAACCGCAGAACGCGGCGAGCTCCCGTTCCAGCCGGGCGTGCAGGACGGTGGAGCCGGTGACCAGCCGGGACCCCGTCGCCCCCGCCCCCCAGCGGTGGGCGGCGTCGGCCGCGGCGGCGATGACCTCCGGGTGCCGGGTGAGGCCCAGGTAGTCGTTGCTCGCGAGGTCCAGCAGCTCCGGCTCGGCGCCGCGCGGACGCAGGGTGCGTACGAGCCCGGCGGCGGCCCGGTCGCGGGCCTCGGCGTCGATCCAGTCGAACGGGGCGAAGGACATGGGGCGGTCCCTTGGGTAGGCGGGCCCCCGGCGGGCGGCTCCGCGCGGACCCTCCGGTGCGGACGGTCCCTTTGTAGGCAGCCAACAGACCCTAGCCGGGTGCGCAGCAGGTCAGGGTGTGGCAATACACACACCCTCGCCCGGGTCTCCTGTCTGGTTCCTCCTTGGCTGGAGGCGGTGCCGTAAGCCAGGATCATCTTCCATGGACCTGCTGAACACGCTGGTGGACAAGGGGCTGCGGCGCGAACTGCCGACCCGCGAAGAAGCGCTCGCCGTACTGGCGACCTCCGACGACGAGCTGCTCGACGTGGTGGCGGCCGCCGGGAAGGTGCGCCGTCAGTGGTTCGGGCGGCGCGTCAAGCTCAACTATCTGGTCAACCTGAAGTCGGGGCTCTGCCCCGAGGACTGCTCCTACTGCTCGCAGCGGCTCGGTTCGAAGGCCGGGATCCTCAAGTACACCTGGCTGAAGCCGGACGAGGCGTCCAGGGCCGCCGCCGCCGGAGTGGCGGGCGGCGCCAAGCGGGTCTGCCTGGTCGCGAGCGGGCGGGGCCCGACCGACCGGGACGTCGACCGGGTCTCGAAGACCATCGAGGCGATCAAGGAGGAGAACGAGGGCATCGAGGTCTGCGCCTGCCTCGGCCTCCTCTCCGACGGACAGGCCGACCGGCTGCGTTCGGCCGGCGCCGACGCGTACAACCACAACCTCAACACGTCCGAGGAGACGTACGGGGCGATCACCACCACGCACACGTACGCGGACCGGGTGGAGACCGTGCAGCAGGCCCAGGCCGCCGGACTCTCGGCGTGTTCCGGGCTGATCGCCGGGATGGGCGAGAGCGACAAGGACCTGGTCGACGTCGTGTTCGCGCTGCGGGACCTCGACCCGGACTCGGTGCCGGTGAACTTCCTGATCCCGTTCGAGGGAACACCGCTCGCCAAGGAGTGGAACCTCACCCCGCAGCGCTGCCTGCGCATTCTGGCGATGGTCCGGTTCGTCTGCCCCGATGTCGAGGTGCGGCTCGCGGGGGGCCGTGAGGTGCACCTGCGCTCGATGCAGCCGCTGGCGCTGCACCTGGTCAACTCCATCTTCCTGGGCGACTACCTGACGAGTGAGGGCCAGGCCGGCCAGACCGACCTGGACATGATCGCGGACGCCGGTTTCGAGGTGGAGGGCGCGGGCACGACGACGCTGCCGCGCCACCGGGCCGACGCCCTCGGCGGCGGCTGCGGCACGCAGGACGCCACGGCGGGGGCCGGCTGCGGATCGCACGACGACGCCGGAGCCGCGGGGTGCGGTTCCCACGGAGGCGGCGGGGGCTGCGGTCCGTGCGGTGGCCACGGGGAGCAGGAGCAGCAGCCGGCGGGCGGCGTCGCGGGCGCCGGGGAGAGCGTGCCGGCCTCGCGGACGGACGCGGCGCGTACGGATCTGGTGGCGGTCCGCCGTCGCGGCGCGGGAACGGATCTCGCGCCCAATGCCTGAACCGCACGCCTTCGAGGCCGCCGAACACGCGGGGCCCGCCGCTCCGAAGCCGTACGCCCCCGACGAACTGCGGGCGCTGGACCGCGCGCACGTCTGGCATCCGTACGGTCCGATGCCGGGCCGCCAGGAGCCGCTGATCGTGGAGTCGGCCTCCGGTGTACGGCTCCGGCTCGCCGAACCCGTCGAGGGGCGGCGCGAGTTGGTGGACGGTATGTCCTCCTGGTGGTCGGCGGTGCACGGCTACAACCACCCGGTCCTCAACGAGGCCGCGCGCGTCCAGCTGGACCGGATGAGCCATGTGATGTTCGGCGGGCTCACCCATGAGCCCGCCGTCCGGCTGGCGACCCGGCTGGTGGAGATCACCCCCGGGCCGCTCCAGCACGTCTTCCTCGCCGACTCGGGGTCCGTCTCCGTGGAGGTCGCGGTCAAGATGTGCCTCCAGTACTGGCGTTCGGCCGGGCGTCCGGCCAAGCGACGGCTGCTGACCTGGCGCGGGGGGTACCACGGGGACACCTGGCAGCCGATGTCGGTGTGCGACCCGGAGGGCGGGATGCACGAGCTGTGGTCGGGGTCCCTTCCCCGCCAGGTCTTCGCCGACGCCCCGCCGGACGGCTTCGACGCGGAGCCGGACCCCGCCTATGTCACGCATCTGCGGGAGCTGGTCGCCGAGCACGCCGACGAGCTCGCGGCGGTCATCGTGGAGCCGGTGGTACAGGGGGCCGGCGGGATGCGGTTCCACTCCCCCGCCTATCTGCGGGTGCTGCGCGAGGCCTGCGACGAGCACGACGTCCTGCTGGTCCTCGACGAGATCGCGACCGGTTTCGGGCGTACGGGCAAGCTGTTCGCCGCCGGGCACGCCGGGATCTCGCCGGACGTCATGTGCGTCGGCAAGGCCCTGACCGGCGGCTACCTCACGATGGCCGCGACGCTGTGCACCACCCGGGTGGCCGAAGGCATCTCCAGCGGCGAGGTGCCGGTGCTGGCGCACGGCCCGACGTTCATGGGCAATCCGCTGGCCGCCTCGGTGGCCACGGCCTCCGTGGACCTGCTGCTCGGGCAGGACTGGGAGGCCGAGGTGGCGCGGATCGGCGCGGGCCTGCGCTCCGGGCTCGCTCCCGCCGCGGACATCACCGGAGTGGTGGACGTCCGCGTCCTGGGGGCGATCGGGGTCGTCCAGCTCGACCACGAGATCGACATGGCCGCGGCCACCCGCGCCGCCGTGCGCGAGGGCGTCTGGCTGCGGCCGTTCCGCGATCTGGTCTACACGATGCCGCCGTACGTGACGGGGGACGAGGACGTGGCACGGATCTGCCGGGCCGTGTGCGCGGCGGCACGGGAGGGCTGAGCCGATATGTCGACGATTCTGGTGGTGTCCGGTACGGGCACGGAGATCGGCAAGACCGTGGTGACCGCCGCTGTGGCGGCCGCCGCGCGGGGCCGCCGCGTCGCGGTGCTCAAGCCCGCGCAGACCGGGCTCGCCCCCGGGGAGCCGGGCGACGCGGCCGAGGTCGCGCGCCTGGCGGGGAGCCATGTGACGGCGGTCGAACTGGCCCGCTTTCCGGAGCCGTTGGCTCCGGCCACGGCCGCCCGGCGGGCGGGGCTCGTGCCCGTGCGGCCGTTCGAGGTCGCCGAGGCCGCGGAGAAGCTGGCCACCGAGCACGACCTCGTCCTGGTGGAGGGTGCGGGCGGGCTGCTCGTGCGGTTCGACGACGAGGGCGGCACGCTCGCGGACGCGGCCCGTCTGCTGTCCGCGCCGGTACTGCTGGTGGCCCCCGCGGGCCTGGGCACGCTGAACGCCACCGCGCTGACAGCCGAGGCCCTGGCGAACCGGGGGCTGAGCTGCCGGGGCGTCGTGATCGGCAGCATGCCGGCGGAGCCCGACCTCGCGTCCCGCTGCAACATCGAGGACCTGCCGGTGGCGGCCGGAGCACCGCTGCTCGGCGCGGTGCCGGCCGGCGCGGGTTCGCTGTCGGGCGCCGCCTTCGCGGCGCGCGCGCCGGGGTGGCTGGCTCCGGAGCTCGGAGGGACCCGGGCCACCCGCTGACGGGGCGCCGGGGGCGTTCGGGTGTTCCTCGGGGATTCCGGCCGGGGCGATCCGGGGGAGAATCGTGGGGGAACGTCACGTCCGCTCCTCGAGCGTCACGTCCACTCCTCGACGGAGGTCCGTCATGCAGCTGCGCAGCAGGAAGCTCCCCCGGGACGCCGTGCACCACCCGGTCTTCGCCCGCTTCTACGCACGGGTGAGCGTGACCGCCGACCTGAAGGGCGGCATCGCCGCGTACCGCGAGGAGCTGCTGTCGGGGCTCTCCGGCCGGGTCATCGAGATCGGCGCCGGGAACGGGCTGAACTTCGCCCACTATCCCGGCGCGGTCTCGGAGGTGGTGGCGCTGGAGCCGGAACGCTCGCTGCGGCAGCTCGCGGTCCGCTCCGCCCTGCGCGCCGAGGTGCCGGTGGACGTGGTGCCGGGGGCGGCCGAGGCGCTGCCGGTCAAGAGCGAGGCCTTCGACGGGGCGGTGGCGTCCCTGGTCCTGTGCACCGTACGGGATCTGCCCCGGGCGCTCGCCGAGATCAGGCGGGTCCTGCGGCCCGGCGGCGAACTGCGGTTCTTCGAACACGGGCTGGCGCCGGGCCGGGCGCTGGCCACGGCGCAGCGAGTGGCCGACCGGACCCTGTGGCCGCTGCTCTTCGGCGGCTGTCACACGGCCCGGGACCCGTTGGCCGCGATCGCGGCGGCGGGCTTCGAGACGGGCACGTACCGCAGGCTGCGGATCCCGGAGACAGGCCTCCAAGTGCCCTCCTCCCCCTGCGTCCTGGGCGTGGCGCGCAAGCCGTTCACCGAGGACTGAGGGCTGAGGACCGACCCGGGGCAGGGCGCTTCGCCCGGCCTCACACGCTCCACTGCCGCAGCTCGTCGGCGATGGCCCGCACGTCCGCCTTGCCCTGCTTCACCAGCAGCGCCAGATCGCGGACCTGCTCGGGCGAGGTGATGACCTTGAGCCCGGAGGCGACGAGGTAGCCGTACGCGACGGCCGAGGCGAACATCGCGTTGGAGTGTTCGAGGGCGGGCACGTGCAGCAGCAGCTGCAACAGGGCGGCCGCCCGCGCGTGCGGGTCGCTGTAGACGGCGCTGCCGAAGATCTCTGCGTCGTGCCGTGCGACGGCGGCGACGAGCGCACCCCAGTCGGCGACCTGCGGGTCTCCGGGCGTCTTGTGCTCGGCGACCATCAGCAACCAGGAAAGGTCGATGCGAAGGTTCAACGGGTGCCTTCGCGCTCCGGGCCGAACTCCTCGGCGAACACCGACTCGTACTGCTTCATGAAGTCGGCCGCGGCCTCGACGAAGGTGTGTCCCACCTCGCCCGCGTCCTGCTGGACGAGTTCCTCTATGTAGCGGTTCACGCTCATCCCCCTCTGCAGCGCGCGCTGCCGCGCGGCCTCGGCGGTGGCCTCGTCCACTCGAACGTTCAGCTGAGTCTTGGGCACCCGACCACGCTAGCGCGGCCGTGCTAGCACCGGCAAGAGGAGCGGTCGGCCGCACGGTGAAATGCGATCGACGCCCCGTCGCGGCGGATGGTGGGATGGCCGTCATGAACGATCTTTCGATACGGTCCGCGACCCCGGCCGATCTGGACGGGGTCCTCGCCTTCTGGAAGGTGGCCGCCGAGGGCACCAGCATCAGCGACGACGGGGACGGGGTCGCACGCCTGGTGGAACGGGACCCCGACGCCTTGATCCTCGCGGAACGGGAGGGCGCGCTGGTGGGCACCGTCATCGTGGGCTTCGACGGCTGGCGCTGCCATCTCTACCGGCTCGCGGTCCACCCGGACCAGCGGCGCCGGGGTGTGGGCGGCGCCCTTCTGGCGGCGGCCGAGGAGCGGTTCGTCGCGCTGGGCGGGCGGCGCGCCGACGCCATGGTCCTCGACCGCAACACGTCGGCCCACCACGCCTGGCGCGCTGCGGGCTACGCGCCCCAGCCGCAGTGGAGCCGCTGGGTGAAGCATCTGACGGGCTGAGGAGGTACGCCGGACACCCACGCGGCAGGGGGCAGGTACCGGCGCGGTGAGGCAGGTACCGGCGCGTTGAAGCAGGTACTGGCGCGGTGCGGCAGAACATTGACGCGGTAGGCGGCGCGCCGCTGGGCAGACGCCCTATGTCGACATGCCCCTCCGACACCCCCTGCCGAAAGGTGTGAGCGTCCGCCCATGGGCGAGCCCAGCAGCCGATTCCGCCGACACCGCGCGGTCCCCCCGCCCCTGCCCGATCATGGGACGGAGGTGAACCGATGATCGAAGTGCTTCTGCTGCTCGTCGCCCTGCTGCTCTGCGTCGCCTGCGGCGCGTTCGTCGCGGCGGAGTTCTCCCTGACCACGGTGGAGCGCGGCGAGCTCGAACGGGCCGTCGAGCGGGGCGACCGGGGCGCCGCGAGCGCGCTCAAGGCCGTCCGGAGCCTCACCTTCCAGCTCTCGGGGGCCCAGCTCGGCATCACCGTCACCAATCTGGTGATCGGCATGCTCTCCGAATCCTCCATCGCCAAGCTGATCCGCGGCCCCGTCGAAGCGGCGGGGCTGCCTCCCGCCGCGGCGTCCACCCTGGCGCTCGTCCTCGGTACGGCGATTTCCACGGTGGTGCTGATGGTGGTCGGCGAACTGGTCCCGAAGAACTGGGCGATCTCCTCCCCGCTGGCCGTGGCCAAGGCGGTGGCGACACCGCAACGAGGGTTCACCGCGTTGTTCCGGCCCTTCATCAGCCACCTCAACAACACGGCCAACCGGATCGTGCGCCGCTTCGGCCTGGAACCGACCGAGGAGCTGGCCTCCGCCCGCAGCCCGCAGGAGCTGGTCGCGCTGGCCCGGCACTCCGCGAAGGCAGGCGCACTGGAAGCGGACACGGCCGAACTGTTCGTCCGCACGCTGAACCTCTCGGAACTGACCGCGGAGAACGTGATGACGCCGCGGGTACAGGTGACCGCGCTGGAGCTGCACGCGACGGCCGAGGACGTCGCCAACGCGACGCGGGCGACCGGCCTGTCCCGCTTCCCCGTCTACCGGGGCAGCCTGGACACCGTGGTCGGCGTGGCCCACATCAAGGACGTACTGGCGATCCCCGCCGACCGGCGGCCCCGCACCCGGGTATCGGAACTGCTGCGCGAGCCCCTGCTCGTGCCGGAGACGCTCACCGTGGACCGGCTGCTGGACCGGTTGTCCGGAAGGCTCGCCATGGCCGTGGTGATCGACGAGTACGGCGGTACGGCCGGGGTCGCGACGCTGGAGGACATCGTGGAGGAAGTCGTCGGCGAGGTCCGGGACGAGCACGATCCGCACGAGACGCCGGACCTCGCCGCCGCCGGTGAGGACGCCGACGGGCGGACCCTGTGGTCGGCCGACGGGGCGGCGCGCACCGACCAGCTCCACAGGATCGGTCTGCGGGTGCCGGACGGGCCCTACGAGACGCTCGCGGGGCTGATCGCCGCAGAGATCGGACGGATCCCGACCGTGGACGACAGCGTCGAGCTGGAGGGGTGGCGGATCGACGTGGTCGACGCCTCGGGCCGCCGTGCCGCGCGGGCCATGCTGCACGCCCCGCTGCCGGGGACCGAGGACCGGACGGAGGACCAACGGTGATCGTTCTCCAGCTCTTCATCGGCCTGCTGACCCTCGTGGCCAACGCCTTCTTCGTGGGCGCCGAATTCGCCCTGATCTCCGTGCGCCGCAGCCAGATCGAGCCGGAGGCCGAGGCCGGGAACCGGCGGGCCCGCAGTGTCATCTGGGGCCTGGAACACGTCTCCGCGCTGCTCGCCGCCGCCCAGCTCGGCATCACGCTCTGCACCCTGGTGCTGGGCATCGTGGCCGAACCGGCCATCGCGCATCTGCTGGAACCGGCCTTCGACGCGGTGGGGGTGCCGCACGGGCTGGTCCACCCGCTGTCGTTCGTCATCGCGCTGAGCGTGGCGACCTATCTGCACATGCTCCTGGGCGAGATGGTGCCGAAGAACATCGCGCTGGCCGAACCGGCGCGGAGCGCCCTGCTGCTGGGCCCCCCACTGGTGGCGATGGCCCGTGCCCTGCGGCCGGTGATCTTCGCGATCAACGCGTTCGCCAACACCCTGCTCAAGCTGTTGCGGGTGGAGACGAAGGACGAGGTCTCCGCGACGTTCTCGGACGACGAACTGGCCCGGCTGGTCCAGGACGCCGGGGACGCCGGACTGGTCGACGACCGCTCCGCGCAACGCCTCCACCACGCTCTGGAGCTGGGCCGCCGGCCGGTACGGGACGTGGTCATGCCGGTCGACCGGGTGCTGTACGCCAGGGTCGGCACCACTCCGGAGGAGCTGGAGCGGCTCTCTTCCGAGTCCGGGTTCTCCCGCTTCCCGGTGATGGACAGCGAGCAGCGCATCCTCGGCTACCTCCATGTGAAGGACGCCCTGGACGCGACGCCCCGGGACGTCCCCTTCCCGGTGACGGCGATGCGGCCGATCGCCCGCGTCCGGGCGGAGACTCCGCTGGACGACGTGCTCACCGCCCTGCGGCGCAGCCGGACCCATCTGGCGGCCGTTCTCGACGAGGACGACCGGCTGGCCGGCATGGTCACGATGGAGGACGTGCTCCGCGAACTCGTCGGCCGGAGGGGGTCCCGCTGACCTGCTGGCCCCGCGGTCTACCGACCGGTAGGATCGTCGGGCCATGGAATTGAATGCCTCCTACACCAGTCTCGTCGCGGTCGGCGACTCGTTCACCGAGGGCATGTCGGACCTGCTCCCCGGCGGCACGTACCGGGGCTGGGCCGACGTCCTCGCCGCCAGGCTCGCGGTCCGGTCCCCCGGTTTCCGGTACGCCAACCTCGCCGTACGCGGGAAGCTCATCGGCCAGATCGTCGACGAGCAGGTGGAGGCGGCGGCCTCGCTCCGGGCCGATGTGGTCACCCTCGTCGGCGGGCTCAACGACACCCTGCGCCCGAAGTGCGACATGGGGATGGTCAGGGGGCGGCTCGAAGAGGCCGTGGAGCGTCTCGCACCGACCTGCAAACAGCTGGTGCTGATGCGCAGCCCCGGGCGGAGCGGGCCGGTGTTCGACCGGTTCCGCCCCCGGGTGGAGGCGCTGTTCGCCCTGATCGACGATCTGGCCGGGCAGCACGGCGCCGCGGTGGTGGATCTCTACTCCGCGCCCTCGATCGCCGATCCCCGGATGTGGGACGTCGACCGGCTGCATCTCACCACCGAAGGCCACCGGCGCGTCGCCGAGGCCGTCTGGCAGACCCTGGGGCTGCCTGCCGAACTGGACTGGCGTGCACGGATGCCCGCGACCGCGCCGCCTCGCTGGGCGGCCCGGCGGACGGAGGACATCCGCTTCGCCCGTCAGCACCTGGCCCCCTGGATCGGGCGGCGGCTCACCGGCCGCTCCTCCGGCGACGGCCGCTCGGGCGCCCAGTTCGACGCCACGACGGGCCGGGCCTTCTGGATCACGCCGTCGGACGCGGAGAACCCGGGCCCGGTGACGGGGTGGCGCCGCGTCGTCTCCCCCGACACCGCGGCGGGTATCGCGGAGACCGACTGAACCGGTCGCCCGGGTCGGCGCCCTCCCCCGCTCCTTCGTAGCAAGCCACAAACCGGGGCGCGTCGCTGGCCTGCACAAACCGCCAGTAGAATCCCTCTACGTGACTGCTGTGTCTGCGAAGCCTCGCATCCCCAATGTCCTGGCCGGCCGCTACGCCTCCGCGGAGCTCGCCGTCCTCTGGTCCCCCGAGCAGAAGGTGAAGCTGGAGCGTCAGCTGTGGCTGGCGGTGCTGCGCGCTCAGAAGGACCTCGGGATCGAGGTGCCCGACGCGGCGCTGGCCGACTACGAGCGTGTGCTGGACCAGGTGGACCTGGCCTCGATCGCCGAGCGCGAGAAGATCACCCGGCATGACGTGAAGGCCCGGATCGAGGAGTTCAACGCCCTCGCCGGTCATGAGCAGGTCCACAAGGGCATGACCTCCCGGGACCTGACGGAGAACGTCGAGCAGCTTCAGATCCGCCTTTCGCTGGAGCTGATGCGCGACCGCACCGTGGCCGTACTGGCCCGGCTCGGCAAGCTCGCCGCGGAGTACCGCGAGCTCGTCATCGCCGGACGCTCCCACAATGTCGCCGCGCAGGCGACGACGCTGGGCAAGCGCTTCGCGACCGCGGCCGACGAGATGCTGGTGGCCCACGGCCGCCTGGAGGACCTCCTCTCCCGCTACCCGCTGCGCGGGATCAAGGGCCCGGTCGGCACGGCGCAGGACATGCTGGACCTGCTCGGCGGCGACGCGGGCAAGCTGGCCGATCTGGAACAGCGCATCGCCGGGCACCTCGGCTTCGCCGAGGCGTTCACCTCGGTCGGTCAGGTCTACCCGCGATCGCTCGACTACGACGTGGTCACCGCTCTGGTGCAGCTCGCCGCGGCGCCTTCCTCGGTGGCGAAGACCATCCGGCTGATGGCCGGCCACGAGCTGGTGACCGAGGGCTTCAAGCCCGGCCAGGTCGGCTCGTCCGCGATGCCGCACAAGATGAACACACGCTCCTGCGAGCGGGTGAACGGTCTGATGGTGATCCTGCGCGGCTACGCCTCGATGACCGGTGAGCTGGCGGGCGACCAGTGGAACGAGGGCGACGTGTCCTGTTCCGTGGTCCGCCGGGTGGCGCTCCCGGACGCGTTCTTCGCGTTCGACGGCCTCCTGGAGACCTTCCTGACGGTGCTCGACGAGTTCGGCGCGTTCCCCGCGGTCGTGGCGCGCGAGCTGGACCGCTACCTTCCGTTCCTGGCCACCACCAAGGTCCTGATGGGCGCCGTGCGGGCCGGGGTGGGCCGCGAGGTCGCGCACGAGGCGATCAAGGAGAACGCGGTCGCCTCCGCCCTCGCGATGCGGGAGCAGGGCGCCGAGCGCAACGAGCTGCTCGACAAGCTCGCCGCGGACGAGCGGATCCCGCTGGACCGCGCGCAGCTGGACGAGCTGATGGCCGACAAGCTCTCGTTCACGGGTGCCGCCGGCGATCAGGTGTCGTCCTTGGTCGCCCGGATCGAGGAGATCACCAAGCAGTACCCCGAGGCCGCGAACTACACCCCCGGCTCGATCCTCTGACCGGCACCGCCCTCACCGCGTGACCCCCGAAGAGCTGAGCGCCGCCCGCGACCGTATCGTCCCCGATGTGGTCGCGGGCGGTCTGCGCGTGCTCTTCTGCGGTATCAACCCGAGCCTGATGACCGCGGCGACGGGCCATCATTTCGCTCACCCCGGGAACCGGTTCTGGCCGGTCCTGCACCGCTCGGGTTTCACGCCCCGGCAGCTGCGTCCGTCGGAGCAGGCCGAGTTGCTCGGGCTCGGACTCGGCATCACCAACGTGGTGGCGCGGGCCACGGCGCGGGCCGACGAGCTCGGCGCGGAGGAGTTCCGGGAGGGTGGGGCCGCACTGACGGCGAAGGTCGGACTGCTCGCGCCACAGTGGCTCGCGGTGGTCGGCATCACCGCCTACCGCACCGCCTTCGGGGAGCCCCGGGCCCGGATCGGCCCCCAGGACCGCATGGTCGGCGGCGCCCATGTGTGGGCTCTCCCCAACCCCAGCGGCCTCAACGCCCACTGGACGGTCCAGAGCATGGCCGACGAGTACGCCCGCCTCCGGGACGCCGTCCTCACCCGGCCCCCGACCGACCGGCCTGCTCCCGGCCCCGACTCGGCCCACTGAGCCGCTCAGGCCGGCGCCCCTCGCCAGGGCTCACGCGTCCCGTTCGCGGACCGCCCACCAGCCCGCCAGGAGCGCTGCCGCGGCCCATGCGGCGGTCACCGCCAGGCCGGTCCACGGCCCCGGGCCGTCTTCCGGATTCTGCTGCAGCACCGCCTGCCCCGCACGATCGGGCAGATACCGCACCACCGCGGTGGCGACGTCCACGAGCACGAAGGGGACGATAAGGAAGAGCGGTATGAGCAGGCTGAGCACCGCCACCGCGCTGCGTAGGAGCGCCGTGAGGCCCGCCGCGAGCAGCGCCATCAGCGCAAGGTAGATGGCCCCGCCGAAGGCGGCACGCAGCGCACCCGGGCGCCCCAGGCCGATCGCGTGCTCCCCCAGGAGGAGCTGACCGACCAGAAACGTCGTGAAGGTGGTCACCAGCCCGACGACGAGCGCCGACCCGCCGATCGTCGCCATCTTCGCCGCGTAGAAGAGGGAGCGGCGGGGAACCGCTGCAAGCGATATGCGCAGGGCCCCGTTGAAGAACTCCGAGGAGACCGCGGTCGCGCCGAACGCGATGGCCGCGATCTGCCCGAAGTTCAGGGCGAAGAAGGCGTTGAGGAGCGCATCCGATCCGGCCTGCGCCGCTTGCTCCTGGCCAGAGGTCCCCATGATGAGCACGGTGATGGTGAGGGTGGTGGCGAGGACGGCCATCAGCGAGCCGTAGATCGACCGTATCGACCTGATCTTGATCCACTCGGAATGGAGTACTGCCGTCAAGGTCATGGTCACGTCTCCTGGCGGTCGCGGGTGGTCAAAGCGGCGAAGGGGGTGTCGTCCGCCGTGAGGTCGAGGTAGGCCTGCTCCAATGTGGCGCGCTCATCACCCAGTTCGAGCAGGGGAATGCCTTCGCCGGCGGCGATCGCACCGATCTCCGCCGCCGTGACGCCGTCGATCGCCCAACGGCCGTCATCGGCCTGTACTCCGGTCAGGCCCTTGGAAGCCAGTGCCGACCGGAGTCGGCCCGGTTCGGTCGTGCGCAGGCGTACGCGGGGAGTGCTGCGGGAGTCGAGGAACTGCTTCATCGACATATCGGCGAGCAGGCGGCCCCGTCCGAGCACCACCAGGTGGTCGGCGAAGGAGGCGGTCTCGTTCATGAGGTGGCTGGAGACCAGCACCGTCCGGCCCTCGCGGGCGAGCCGCTTCATGAGTTCGCGGATCCAGATGATGCCTTCGGGATCCAGCCCGTTCGACGGCTCGTCGAGCATGACCACGTGCGGGTCGCCGAGCAGGGCGACCGCGATGCCGAGACGCTGGCGCATGCCGAGGGAGAAGGACTTGATCCGTCGTGCACCCACGTCGCCGAGCCCGGTCTCCTCCAGCACGGCCTTCACCCGTGACATGGGTATCCCGTTGCTCGCGGCGAGTACGGCCACATGGCTGCGGGCTGTGCGTGAGCCGTGGGCGGCCTGGGCGTCGAGCAGAGCGCCGACGGTGCGCAGCGGTTCGGTGAGCCGGGCGTAGGGCCTCCCGCCGATCGTGGCCGAGCCGCCGGTCGGCCGGTCCAGGCCGAGGACGAGACGCATGGCCGTGGACTTGCCGGCGCCGTTGGGGCCGAGGAATCCGGTGACCCTGCCCGGTTGCACGCGAAAGCTGAGGCGGTCCACCGCACGGGTGGTTCCGTACTCCTTGGTGAGCTCGTGGACGTCGATGCTGGTCATGTCCTCAAGCCTGGCGTCTGCGCCGGGCGGCCCGCCTCCCCCGTCGGCGGGGAACGTCTCCCTCTCATGGGGGAGCCGGTGCGCCCGGTCCGCTGGGACGATGAGGACATGCGCCGCATCCTCACCCCGCTGACCAGCGCGGTCACTTACAGCCGCTGGTTGCACATGTTCATTCCGGCCGCCGCGGCCAGTGTGTGGTTCTTCATCTCCGACGAGTTCTGGATGCCCCTGCTCTTCGCGGTGCCCGTGGGCCTCATTCCCGCCATGCGGCTCGAGGAGGGCCTGCAGGCGCAGTTGCTGCTGACTCCGTCCGAGCGCGGGCAGCCCGACGCCTCCATCGCGGTGGCGTCCTCGGCGAGTTGGGCGGAGCGGTGGCGGACCGTGCTCTGGCTGGAGGTGCGGCTCCTGATCTCGGCCGCGGCGATCATGGCCCTCTGGCTGCCCGTCGCTTCGATCGAGCTCGTCCTGTCAGCGACGGGCAGGCCTCCGGGCGGGCTGGTCGAGGGCTTGAGCCCGCACTGGTGGAACGCGCTGCTCGCACCGCTGCCGATCGTTCCGCTGCTTGCTCTGGTGGTGCTCGGGGGCCGGCTCAGCACAGCGGCCGCCCGGTGGCTGCTGGGTCCGTCGCCGACGGACCGGCTGAGTGTGCTGGAGGAGCTGACGGAGCAGCTGTTGGAGCGCAATCGCATGGCGCGGGAGCTGCACGATTCCATCGGCCATGCGCTGACGGTGGCGGTGGTGCAGGCCGGTGCGGCGCGGACGGCGAACGACCCGGCGTTCACGGAGCGGGCGCTGACCGCCATCGAGGAGACGGGGCGCGATGCGCTGGAGGATCTGGAGCGGGTGCTGCGGGTGCTGCGTGAATCCGGCACCCCCGTGAGCCGGCGGCCGACGCTGGGAGAGGCGGAGCGGCTGCTGGACTCCGCGAGGAGTTCCGGGGCGAAGGTGGATGCGCGGGTGTCCGGGGATCTCGGTCTGGTCCCGGCGCCGGTTTCGCGGGAGGGGTATCGGATTCTGCAGGAGAGCCTCACCAATGTGCTCCGTCATGCGGGGCCGGTCCCCATCCGGGTGAGCATCACGGTGGCCGACGGGCGGCTGGAGCTGGAGGTGGTGAATCCGCTCTCCGGGGCGGCCGGCCTGCCGGGGAGCGGCAGTGGGCTGCGCGGTATGCGGGAGCGTGCCGCGCTGCTGGGCGGGAAGGCCCGGATGGAGTCGCGGGAGGGCGAGTGGCAGGTGCGCGTGGGCCTTCCTCTGGACGGCATACGCTGGTCGGATGCCATTCACCGTTCTTCTGGTCGATGACGAGCCTCTGGTGCGCGCCGGTCTGCGTGCCGTGCTGGAGGCCCAGCCCGATATCGAGGTGGTGGGTGAGGCGGGGGACGGCGCCGCGGTGATTCCCCTGGTGAACCGGTTGCGGCCCGATGTGGTGGCGATGGATGTGCGGATGCCGCTGATGGACGGCATCGAGGCGACCCGGCTGGTGCTGCGTACGGTGCCGGATCCCCCGAAGATCCTGGTGGTGACGACGTTCGAGAACGACGAGTACGTGTACGAGGCGTTGAGGGCGGGTGCGGACGGCTTTCTGCTCAAGCGCGCCAGGCCGGCGGAGATCGTGCACGCCGTGCGGCTGGTGGCCGAGGGGGAATCCCTGCTGTTCCCGGCGGCGGTCAGGCAGCTCGCCGCCGAGTACGGAACGGACAAAGCACGGGCCGCCCTCGACCGGGCGGCGCTCACCGACCGGGAGGCGGCGGTGCTCCGGTTGATGGCCCGAGGCCTGTCGAACGCGGAGATCGCGGCCACCCTCGTCGTGGGGACGGAGACGGTGAAGTCCCATGTCAGCTCGGTCCTGGCGAAGTTGGGGGCCAGGGATCGCACCCAGGCGGTCATCGCCGCGTATGAGTCCGGGTTCGTCGCTCCGGGGTGACCGAGGTTGCGGCTCGATACCGGCTTCCCTCGCTGGTCGCAGGGCTCCCGGCCAGCGAGTACGATCCGGCTGACATGCGCACGAGCTGGGAGGACATACCGTGGGCCGGCTGACCGGTGGGGACCCGTCGCTGTTGCGACGGATCAATTCCGCGGTAGTACTGCACGCCCTGAGAGGGGCCGGCGCGCCGACGCTGACGGACCTGACGCGGATCACGGGGCTGTCCCGGCCGACGGTCGAAGGCGTCGTCGAGGGGCTGTTCGAAGCGGGTCTCGTGGTCGAGGCCCTGCCCGACGAGAGCGAGGCGCGGCGTCAGGGGCGCCCTGCCCGGAGGTTCCGTTTCCGGGCCGAGGCGGGGCACCTGCTCGGGGTGGAGATCGGTCCGCATCGGGTGTCGGCGCTCATCTCGGGGCTCGACGGCCGGATCGTCGGGGCGGGCTCCCGCGCGGTGTCGGAGACCGCCGGCGCGGACGACCGGCTCGACCAGGTCCGGGCCGTCATCGCGGACGTACTGCGACGCACCGGGGTGGCCCGGAGCAGTCTGCGTGCGGTCGGTGTGGGCAGTCCCGGGATCGTGGAGGCCGACGGCACCGTGCGGCTGGGTACGGCGTTGCCGGACTGGACCGGCCTCGCGCTCGGGGAGCGGCTTCGCCGTTCGTTCCGCTGCCCCGTCCTCGTCGAGAACGACGCCAACGCCGCCGCGGTGGCCGAGCACTGGAAGGGCGCGGCCACCGAGTCCGACGACGTGGTCTTCGTGCTGGCAGGGCTGAGCCCCGGAGCGGGGTCCTTGATCGGCGGGCGTCTGCACCGGGGGTTCGGCGGCGCCGCCGGGGAGATCGGCGCTCTCCACCTGCTGGGCAGGGACGTGACGCCGGAGCATCTGCTGTCGACGACGGACACTCCGCTGGACCCGCTGGACGAGCTTGCGGTGGCCGCGGTGTTCGCCAAGGCCCGGGAGGGCGATGCGGGTGCCCAGGCCGCGGTCGAGCGATTCCTTCAGCGGCTGGTGCACGATGTGGCGGCGCTGGTGCTGGCGCTCGACCCGGAGCTGGTCGTGGTCGGTGGCTGGGCCGCCGGACTGGACGGGGTGCTGGAGCCGCTGCGCAGGGAGCTGGCCCGCTACTGTCTGCGCCCGCCCCGGGTGACCCTGTCGCTGCTCGGAGAGGCCGCCGTGGCGACGGGGGCCTTGCGGCTCGCCCTGGACCACGTCGAGGAGCAGCTGTTCGCCGTCGAGGGAGCCGTGACGGCCCGCCGCTGACCGCGGTGGGGTCCGGCACACGGACCGCGTGCGCGGGGGGTGGATCGCCGACGCTTTCCCCGGGGCCGGATCGGGCGGGAGACGCGCGCGCCCGCCGCTTCCCTGGACCGAGGTCCTCGAGAAATGGCGGGCGTGGGGCCCGAGCGGGTCGGAGGCGTCAGGAGGCCTGGCGCTCCGGCTGCTCGTCGTGGCTGATCTCCAGCGCGCCGGAGTCCCCGAAGGTGAGCCGGCAGGTGTCCGCGCGGTAGGTGGCGACGGACACGGCCGCCGTACCGTCCGCGGTGAAGTAGCGGGTGGTGACGACGAGGACGGGGGCGCCGGGGAGCCGGTCCAGTTCCTTGGCGTCGTCCGCCCGCGCCGAGCCGAGCTCCACCGAGCGGTCCTGGCCCTGCAGGCCGAGCCGGTGCAGCTCGCGCAGCACGCTCCGGGCGCGGACGGCGCCGGACGGGGCTTCGATGGCGGAGAGGTCGGGCACCGAGGAGGCGGGGATGTAGAGGAGTTCCGCCGCTACCGCCTGCCCCTGGGTGTCGCGGATACGGCGCACCACGTGCACCGGTTCGGCGGGGTCCGCTTCGAGCATGACGGCAACCGCCGCCGGGGCCTTGCCCATGGTGCTGTCGACCGGCTGCCAGGCCTCGCCGCTGACACCGCCCGTCCATTCGTGCTGGGCGGTGGAGACGGCGATACCGACGCGCGGCGGGGCGACGGTCGTCCCGACGCCACGGCGGCGCTGCAGTCTTCCTTCGAGTTCGAGCTGCTCCAGGGCCTGCCGGAGCGTGGCTCGGGCGACACCGAACCGCGCCGCGAGGTCCCGCTCGTTGGGCAGGATCTCCCCCACCGCAAAGTCCGAGTCGAGTGCCTCACTGAGCACGGTCTTGAGGTGCCAGTACTTCGGCTCCTGTACCGATTCCAGCTGCGTGGTCCCCACCCTGTCCTCCGCAATCGCCCAGCGTCTTTTTCCGCGACGTTATTTATTAAAGGTTCCTGTCTTAAGTGGAGACCCTAGGACGGCATACCCCCTTGGTCAAGACCAATCCTTATTCGTAACGGAACGAAACGGGACTCTGGCGCAGAGCGTTCACACGACGTTCGTGGTGCCGTGAGGCGAGCGCAGCACAAAGCCCCGCCCATCAGCGCTGATGGCGGGGCTCTGACCAGGCCTGCGGCGGGCCTGTGGGGCACTGGGGGCCGAGGTGGCGGGTGGTGCTTCTGGCTATACGGCGGGCAGCCCGGAAAGCTTGTCCGGATTGCGAATGATATAGGCGCATTGAATAACACCTTGGCCGACTTCGATCTGGAAGACGGTGTCGGCCTTGCCTCCGACGAAGTAGACGGCGGCGGGCCCGCCGTTGAGCTCCATGATGCGGATCTCCCTGTCCGGGCCGAGACTCCCCGCCACCGCGAAGAGGAAGCGGCCGACCTTGTCGGCGGTCTCGATGATCCGCCGCGGCGCCTTCGCCTTGCCACCACTGTCGCTGACCAGCCGGACGTCCGGGGCCAGCAGCGCGAGCAGCTGCTCGATGCCGCCTCCGGAGGCGGCGGCCAGGAAGCGTTCGGTGAGATCGCGGCGCTCGGCCGGGTTCACGTCGTAACGCGGCTTGCGCTCCTCCACATGCCGCCTGGCACGGCCGGCGAGCTGGCGGACGGCGTCCTCGGTGCGGTCCAGGGCGTTGGCGATCTCGGCGTACGGGAACCCGAAGGCCTCCCTGAGCACGAACACCGCGCGCTCCAGCGGCGAGAGCGATTCGAGGACGACCAGCACCGCGAGCGACACGGAATCGGCGAGGACGGCGCGCTCCGCGGTGTCGGGCACCGCGGGGCCGAATTCCGTGACCATCGGCTCCGGCAACCAGGGTCCGGTGTACGACTCCCGGCGTGACTGCAGGTGCCGGAGCCGGTCGATGGCCAGCCGGGTGGTGATCCGCACCAGGAAGGCCCTCGGCTCCCGAACGTCCTCGCGCGCCGCCGCCGACCACCTCAGCCACGCCTCCTGGACCACGTCCTCGGCGTCGGCGATGCGGCCGAGCATGCGATAGGCGACACCGGTGAGAACGGGCCGGTGTTCTTCGAAGAGCTCGGTCGCGGTGTCGACGGTCATCGGTCCATCCCAGCCCACCGGTCACGTGCTGTCCAGCGGGAATCGCCGAGCCCCTTGAACTACAAGCTACCCGGCGGTAATTGTTGTTGACGAGACGTCTACCCATCCCAGGGAGCAGCAGCATGACCACCACGGTCTCCTTCACCGTCGCAACGGCCGACGGTCCCCGTCCGGTCCGGGTCGCGTACGAACGGACCGGCTCGGGCGAACCGTTGCTGCTCCTGCACGGCATCGGCCACCATCTGAGGGCCTGGGACCCGGTGACACGGATCCTGGCCGCCGAGCGTGAGGTCATAGCCGTGGACCTGCCCGGCTTCGGCACCTCGCCCGCGCTGCCGGACGGAGTTCCCTACGACCTCGCGACCGTCGGCCGGGTGCTCGGAGCCTTCTGTGCCGAACTCGGCCTGGACCGCCCGCATGTGGCCGGGAACTCGCTGGGCGGCCTGCTGGCACTGGAGCTGGGCCGCACCGAGCTGGTGCGGTCGGTGACCGCGCTGTCCCCGGCGGGCTTCTGGACCGAGGCGGAACGGCGCTACGCCTTCGGCACCCTGCGGACGATGCGCCGGAGCGCACTGGCCCTGCCGGTGCCGCTGATCGAGCGCCTGTCGCGCAGCGCGGCCGGCCGGGCTGCCCTCACGAGCACCATCTACGCCCGCCCCGGCAGGCGTTCACCGGAGGCCGTCGTCGCCGAGACGCTCGCCCTGCGTGGAGCGACCGGCTTTCACCAGACGCTGGAGGCCGGCCGGGGCCTGCTCTTCGGCGATGACGTGAAGGGCGTCCCCGTCGCCGTCGCCTGGGGCACCCGCGACCGGATACTCCTGCGCAGGCAGGGTGTCCGCGCCAAGCGGGTGATCCCCGACGCCCGGCTCGTGCGGCTGCCCGGGTGCGGGCACGTCCCGATGAACGACGACCCGGCGCTCGTGGCCCGCGTCATTCTGGACACCAGCCGCTGAGCCGGCCCGTCGGGGCGCCGGCGCCCCGACGGGGAGTCGCGCTCCGGCGGCCCCGCGCCGCCCGAAGACGCCGGAACCGTACGCCACACCCGCACCGACCAGGAGACTCCCCACGCCCTGTGCGGGGCCGTACGTCCCGGCTCCGACCAGAGGTGCGGTCAGGGCGGCGGAGACCGGGATGAAGCCGGAGAAGAGCGTGGCGCGTTCGGCTCCGATGCGCTGCATCCCGCTGTACCAGCAGACGAATCCGATCACGGTGACGACGGCGGCCTGCCACAGCAGGGCCGCCGCCTCGCCGCCCGTCGGGATGCGCAGGAACGATCCGCCGTCGATCAGCAGACCGAGCAGCGCCGACTCGACGGCCGCGACGCCGCAGACCGTCGCGGAGAGCAGTTTCGGTCCGAGCGGCCGGAGCACAGGGACAGCGAGGACCGCGAAGCCCACCTCGCCCGCGAGCGCGCCCACCGAGAACAGCACGCCCGCCAGGTCGGTGCGCCCCCAGCCCTGAACGGTGAACGCCCCGACGGCGACGAGTCCGGCCGCGTACAGCGTGACGCGGGACGGCCGGCGGCCCCCCAGCAGCGGGACGAGCACGCCGACCACGATCGGCGCACAGCCCACGAAGACGCCGGGAACAGCTGGTTCCGCCGACTGCTCGGCAGCCAGGACCGCCAGGTTGAACCCGACCATGCCCACGGCGGCGAGCAACGCGAGCCGCCCCCACTGGCGGCGGGTGAGACGACGGAGCCGCGCCGTCGTGGAGTCGGGGTCGCGCCGCAGCAACGGGACGAGCAGGAGCGCGGCGAGACCGTAGCGAAGGGCCTGGCCGCCCGCGAACGGGTAGTCGCCGAGGACGCTGTTGGCCGTGAAGGATGCCCCCACCAGCACGCACGCGAGGGCCGCGAGGAGAGCCCCGCGCAGAGAGGTTGCGTTCATGGGGCCGACGCTAGGGTCGGCGACGGACCCGTTTAAGGTCCACTTCCATGACGTCTTCGGGGACCAATTCGCATCGTCCGTCGGCGGAATCCCTCTCTCCGGCGTGGGAGTTGCTGCTGCCGGCCGCTGCCGCGCCGGCGCGCGGACGGGGGCGCGCACTCCGGTCCGCACTGCGGGAAGCGGTCCGCTCCGGCCGCCTCGCGGCCGGTACGAGGCTGCCGTCGAGCCGTGAGCTCGCGGCTGATCTGGGCGTCTCGCGCGGGCTGGTCACCGAGGCGTACGAGCAGCTCACCGCGGAGAGCTATCTGCGTAGCGGGCAGGGCGCGGGTACCTGGGTGAACGAGGGTGTACGCGCGGCCGAGCGCCCGGTACGCGACCGCGCGCCGGGCGCGGCGGGCGCACTGGTGGACTTCCGGCCCGGCACCCCCGACCTGTCCCTCTTCCCGCGCAGCGCGTGGAGTGCCGCCCAGCGGACGGTGTTCGGCCGGCTGCCGCACGGCGCGCTCGGCTACCCCGATCCGCGCGGGCTGCCGGAGCTGCGTGAGGCCCTGGCCGGACTGCTCGCCCGGCGCCGGGGCGTGGTGGCCGATCCGGAGCGGCTCGTGGTCTGCTCGGGAGTGGCCCAGGCGACCACCCTGCTCGGCTTCGTACTCCGGGACGAGGGCGTGACCTCGGTCGGGGTGGAGGATCCGGGCAGCCCGGAGCACGCCTCGCTGTTCGCCGCGACCGGTCTGGGCACGGTCCCCCTGCCCCTCGACGACGACGGCCTCGCGCTCGCACCCCTGAGACGCTCCGGCGTACGCGCGGTGGTGACCACGCCCGCGCACCAGTTCCCCACCGGAATCGGGTACTCCGCGCAGCGCCGCGGCGAACTGCTCGACTGGGCGCGGACCGCGGACGCCGTGATCATGGAGGACGACTACGACGGGGACTTCCGGTACGACCGGGCGCCGGTGGGCGCCTTGCAGGGACTGGATCCCGAGCGGGTCGTGTACACCGGTTCCGTGAGCAAGTCACTGGCTCCCGGCCTGCGGCTCGGCTGGCTGGTCGCCCCCGCCGCGCTCACCGAGCGGATCGTCGCCCGCAAACGGACCATGGATCTGGGCAACCCGGTGATCGACCAGGCGGTCCTGGCCGACTTCGTCGTGCGCGGCGGCTACGACCGGCAGTTGCGACGCTGCCAGCGGGCCTACCGGGAACGCCGGGACGCCCTGGTGGCCGCGCTCGACGAGCACTTCCCCGGCGCGACGGTCAGCGGCATCGCGGCGGGCCTGCACATCATCGCCCGACTGCCTGCGCGGTACGGCCCCGAGGACGTCTTCCTGGAGCGGGCGGCCGGGGCGGGCATCGCGCTGCGGCCGCTGCGCGACTGCGGAACGGCCGGCTCCGAGGACGGCACCCTGCCCCTCGTCCTGGGCTACGCCCATCTCGCCCCCGGCGACATCGCCCGGGGGATCGCCGCGCTGGCGGCCGCGCGGCGTTCCGGCCGGCCCGTCACCGGCTGACCGGCTCCGTTCACCCGGGGTTGGGGCTCCGGCCGCCGCAAGGCACTAGGCATGGGTGGAGACCGGCGCCGGTCCACGGCCTTCTCGCGAACGGCGCACCACCCGCCCACCTCCCTGGAGGCGCTTCGATGTCCTACCGTCCGCGGATTCCCTCGCCCGGCCGTCGTGCCGTCCTGCGCGGCTCGCTGATCGCCCCTGCGGCGGTCGTCCTCTCCCCCGCGACCTCTTCGGCGGCGCCCGCCCTGCACCTGGCGGGGCGGCCCGAAGCGTCCTGGGGTGTGCAGGTGGGCAGCGTGACCGCCTCGTCGGCGCTCCTGTGGGTGCGCTCGGACCGGCCGGCCCGGATGCTGGTGGAGACCTCGGCGACCGAGTCGTTCCGGCGGGTGCGCAGGTGGTACGGGCCGTCGATCGGCCCCGGGACGGACTTCACCGGCACCACACCGCTGTACGGCCTGCCCGCGGGCGAGCAGGTGCACTATCGCGTGACGCTCGCCGATCCGGCCGATCCGCGCCGCACCGGCAGGCCCGTGTACGGGACCTTCCGCACCGCTCCGGCCCGGCGACGCTCCGGGGTGCGGTTCCTGTGGTCGGGCGATATCGCGGGGCAGGGCTGGGGCATCAACCCGGACATCGGCGGCTACCGGGTGTACGAGGAGATGCGCCGCCTGGACCCGGACTTCTTCCTGTGCAGCGGCGACAGCATCTACGCGGACGGTCCACTGGCGCCGAGCGTGACGCTGCCGGACGGCCGGATCTGGCGCAATGTCATGACCGAGGAGAAGGCGAAGGTCGCCGAGACGCTGGACGAGTACCGGGGCAACTTCCGCTACAACCTGCTCGACCGGAACGTCCGCCGCTTCAACGCGCAGGTGCCGTCCGTCGTGCAGTGGGACGACCACGAGGTGCGCAACAACTGGTATCCCGGCCAGATCCTCGACGACGCGCGTTACACCGAGAAGAACGTGGACATCCTCGCGGCGCGCTCCGTGCGCGCCTTCCACGAGTACGTGCCGCTCGCGCCCTCGTACGGTTCCGGGCGGCGTTCGCGGATGTACCGGGTCGTCCACCACGGGCCGCTGCTCGACGTGTTCGTGCTCGACATGCGTTCGCACCGCAACGCCAACTCCCCGGGCCGGCAGGCCGACGACACGACGGGCATCCTCGGCGAGGAGCAGGCGCGGTGGCTGAAGCGCTCGCTGGCCGCCTCCCGGGCGGAGTGGAAGGTGATCGCCGCCGACATGCCGCTCGGCCTCGTGGTGCCGGACGGCGCGACGGACTTCGAAGCGGTGGCGCAGGGCGATCCCGGGGCCCCGCTCGGACGGGAACTCCAGATCGCCGAACTGCTCCGGTTCATCAAGCACCGCAGGATCACCGGCACCGTGTGGCTGACGGCCGACGTCCACTACACCTCGGCCCAGCACTACGCGCCGGAGCGGGCGGCGTTCAAGGACTTCGCCCCGTTCTGGGAGTTCGTGTCGGGCCCGCTGGCGGCGGGCGGCTTCCCGGCCAACGCGCTGGACGACACCTTCGGCCCGGACCGGGTCTTCGTGCGGGCTCCCGACCGTGCCAACGTCTCGCCGATGGAGTCCCCGCAGTACTTCGGCGAGGTGGAGATCGACGGCGACAGTGCGGAGCTGACGGTGCGTCTGCGGGCCGAGGGGGGAGCCGTGCTGTTCACCAAGGTGCTCCGGCCGGGCCGCGTCGGGCAGTGAACCAAGGCTGCCGTGGGGCCCGTTGTCAGTGGTGGGTCCTACGCTTTTTTTCATGACCCGATCCGTTCAGGCCTTGGCCTACGCACGCCCGTCCTCCCTGGAGTCCTCGCAGGTGGGGCCGTCCCTCGGTCTGGAGACCTCGGGGGGCCTCACCCCGCGCGGAGCGGAGGCGCACCCTCGGTTCTTCGCGGGCTTCCTCTCCGATCCGCGGATAGCGGCACGCGGGCTGCTGGCGGTCGCGGACGTGGCCGCCGCCCGCTACTACCAGCGCACGCTGCCCGCCTCCCTGGACCCGGTGGTGACGGGCAACGGCGACCGGCTGCGCTTTGAGTCGTTCTCCGGCTGCTGCGGGGTGTACGCACGCCTCGACGTGCTCCAGGAAGGCCTGGACGGCCGGGAGACCGGCCACGGAACGACGAACGTGGACGTGAACCCTCCGCTGCGGGAGGCGCTTTCGCGGATCACGGCGGATGATCCGCTGCATCTGCGGGTGGGGCCCGAGGAGATGGCGGTGACCACGCTCGACGGTCCGGTGGTGGAGAAGAAGGTGCCGCTGCCCGACCGGTGGCTGCGCGGTTTCGCCGAGGCTCAGGTCGCCTCGGCCCGGTTCGATCTGCGGGCCGAGCTGACGGCGGCGCAGGCGGTGGCGTTCCTGCGTTCACTGCCCCGCTCCCCGTCCTCGGGCCGAGCGGCACATGGCGCCCGGTGGGTGGTGGCGTCGGGCGGGTCCCTGCGCCCGACGACCCGGCCGGTCCCGGGCGCGGTGTGCCTGCCGGGCCCGGAGCGGCTGGTGGCGTTGCAGCGGGTCCTGCGCGACGCGACGGCCCTGCGGGTGTACGGGCCGGTGGCCGACGGCGCGGCGGCGGCGAGTGCCTGGGAGGTGGTGCTGCCGGGGATGCGGCTCACGCTGACGCTCTCCCCCGACTCCTCGCGGGGATTCTCGGGCGAGGGCGGCGTCCTGGAGGCGCTGGCCACGGACGACGCGGCGGCCGATGCCGAGCTGGTGTCCGTGCTGCTCGCCTGGGAGCCCCGGATCGAACCGGCGTCACTGGCCGAGCAGTCGGGGCTGGGCGTGGAGCGGGTGCGGGCCGCGCTGACCCGGCTCGGCACGGCGGGCCGGGTCGGCTACGACCTGGCGGACGCCGCGTACTTCCACCGGGAGCTGCCGTACGACGCGGACCGGGCGGAGCGGCACAACCCGCGTCTCGTGGCCGCCCGCAGGCTGGTCGGTGAGGGCGCGGTGTCCCTCGACGGCGCGCGGGCGACGGTCGCCTCCGGGGACCGCCGCTACCAGGTGCGTGAGAGCGGTTCCGCGTTCACCTGCACCTGCCAGTGGTGGGCGGACTACCGGGGGCGGCGGGGGCCCTGCAAACACGCGCTCGCGGTGCGCATGGTCCGCCGGGGTGCGACGGTCGCCGGAGGCGTGCGATGAACGAGCTGCTCACCGCCGTCCGCGCGGGGCGTCACCACGACGTACCGCCGCTGGTGCTCGGTCTGGACCTGCCCGGACGCCGCGCCGCCCTCGCCGAGCTGAAGGAGTTGCGCAAGGAGGTGCGGAGCTGGGACTGGCAGCGGCGGGACAAGATCCGCAAGGCGCTGCTGGTGGCCGGCGCGGGCTGTCACACCGGCGCGGCGGGGTGTGCCTCCTGGATCGGGGGCCGTGATCTGCGCGACTGGACCCGCTCGCCCTATCCGCTGATCCTCGCTTCGCTCAAGGACCGCGATCCGGCGTGGCTGGGCGATCTCGCCCTCCGGTTCGCGGGGCGCGCGGCCCTCTCCGACGCGGAGTACACCTTCGTCGGCGAGCTGACCCGGATCGCCCAGGTCCCGCTCCCCGTCACGGACAACCTGGTCGTGGGCTGGACGGAGCTGGTCAGCGCGGCTCGTTGGCGCGGCCGGGCCCGGCGCCCGCTGACCGACATCCTGCGCGAGGATCCGCACTCCCCCGAGCTGGCGGCCCGGCTGTTCGAGATGCCGGAGCTGCCGCCGCAGGTCGATTTCTACGACGCGCCGGACTCGCAGGACCACTGGCCCGGGGCGCTGTGCGCACTGGTCGAGGACGGGTTGCTGGACCGGGCACACCTGGTGGAGCGGTGCGTGATCCGCCTGATGCGCGGTGGCAGGTCCGTCGATCAGCGGTTCTTCCTGGCCGTTCTCCTGCGGTTGGGGACGACGGAGGAAGAGGAGGACCGGCATCTGCGGGACTGGACGGCGATGGCGGCGGACGGGATCACGCCGGTCGCCTCGTACGCCCAGCAGGTGCTCGTGCGGCTCGACGCGCGGGGCGTGTTGTCCACCCGGGAGCTGGCGGACGTGTCGGGCGCCGTGCTCTTCCGTCAGGAGAAGAAGCTGGTACGCGCCCAGCTGACCCTGCTGGGCAAGGTGCTGCGCCGGGACGCCTCGACGGCGGGCGAGCTTCTTCCGGCGGTCGCCGAGGCGTTCGGCCATGAGGGCATCGACGTCCAGGAGCGGGCCCTGAAGCTGGTCGCGCGGTATCTCCCCGCGGTCGCCGGCCCGGAGGTGCGGGAGGAGCTGGCCTCCGCCGCCGCGCGGCTGGGTCCTCTGCACCGGGAGACGGTCACCGCCCTGTTCGGCGATCTCGTGGAGGCGGAAGCGGCCGAGGCGTACGAGGAGTTCCTGCCGCCCGCGCCGGTGCTGCGGCGTCACGATCCCGCACCGGAGACCGTGGCGGAGCTCGTCGAGGAGGTGGCCGCCCGGGTGAAGTCGCATGCGTCGGAACGTTGGATCCCCTCCTCGGGCGTCGCGGCCCCCTCGACCGGGGACACCCACTTCGAGCGCACGCTCGACGGGCTCGTCCGGCTGGCCCGGACCCACCGGGAGGAGCTGACGGAAGCCCTGCGGGAGGCGCTGGCCGGTGTGTACTTCGTCGAGCACGGCCTGGGCCCGTACATGGTCGACCCGCGCTCCATCTCGACCTCGCACGGGACCTCCGTGGTAGTCGCCTCGCTGCTGGGCCTGGTGTCCGACCGGGACAGGGTCGCGTGGCGGGCGAAGACCACCGTCCCGGGGCCGGGCGCCTGTGCCCACACCGCGCTGAACGGGGTGCTGCTGGACCGGGCGTGGGAGGCCGCGGAGGCGATAGCCGCCGGGGAGACGCCGTTCCTGCTGGCCACGCCGACCTGGCACACCGGGGCGATCGAGGCGGCCGAGCTCGTCGAACGGCTGCGGATCTACCGGGAGTCGGGCGCCCGTCCCGGCCCCGCCGACTTCGCCCAGGCCCTGCTGCGGGTCCGCCGGGGCGGCCCCGGGGCGGCGGACGTCGCTGCGGCGGCCGAGGCGCTGGGCACCGGCGAGGGCGACCGGCTGGCCGCCTGGATCCGTGCCGACGAGCCGGTGGCCCCGGTGCTGCGGCATCCGGCGACCGCCGTCTCCCGTCCTTCGGCGGGCAATTGGTGGCAGCGGACGACGAGCGGGGCCCGTCAGGTGCTGTTGGCGACGCGGGAGCGGACGGTGATCCGGCACGAGTTCCCGGAGTCCTTCCACTGGCTGGGCCGGGCGCAGCTCCCCCGGGCCCAGGAGTGCTACCACTGGGGACCCGAGCGGTCCTCGCACTGGACGGCCACCCTGCCCGAGGATCCGGAGGCGCTGGCCGCCTGGTTGATGCCGGACCTGCTGTTCGCCGCCGACCAGGGGCAGCGGGGAGCGGTCGGGTTCCTGCCGGCCCTGGCGGAGAGTGCGGGCGAGGTGGGCGGGGCGACGCATCTCGCGCTGGCCTACGGTCTCGGCGCACGGCACCCGGAGGACCGGACGGCGGCGGTGGACGCCCTGCTCGTGCTGGCGGCGGGGGGCCGGCTGGACGGTGCCTCGCTCGGGCGGGAGCTGGCCATCCTGGTCGACCGCGACCTGGTGAAGGTGAACCGCACGGCCGACGCGCTCGGCACGGCGGCCGCCACCGGCGCGTATCGGACGGTGCTGACCGTGCTGGCCGCGATGCTGCCCGGTCTCCTGGCGTACGAGAAGACGCCGCGGGGGCTCGGCGACCTGCTGTCCGTGGCGGCCGAGTGCGCCGAACGCTGCGGTACGGGCGGGATCCCGGCGATAGCGGGGCTCGCGGCGACGGCGGGGCGCAAGGGCTCCTCCCAGACGGTCCGCCAGGCAGCCCGGCTGCTCGCCACGTTCCCGGCCGGGGCGGAGGGTTCCCTTCCAGAAGCTCCCGAGGGCTTCGATGCCCCGGCGGCCGGCGAAGCCCTCGCACCGGACCGGAAGGATCAAGGAGCGGCCGGTCTCGGAATCTGACCGAAAACGACGATAGGCGACCAGATCAACACGTAACCCATCAGTCACAAGGCGTTCGTGATCAGGCAACACCGTTCGTTCACAGTGAGGATATGACTGATGTGACCTCCGCGAAGAGCGCCCGCCGTCCGCACCACTGGCGGCGGGACCTGATCGAACTGGCCGCCCTGTTCACCGCCGTGGCCGTGGCCGACGCCATCGCCAACCTCATCGGGCACCAGCCGGACGGGCCCTACCTGCTCGTGGCGTCGGCGGTGGCGCTGGTGGCCACGGCGGCGTTCCACACCTGGTGGGCGCGACGGCACAGTCACGCTCCCCCGTCCGGTGAGGGGGGCTCCGCGCCGGGCGGAGCGGACGCGGCGGAGCACGGGGCGCGGGTCGGCGCGGCGGGCGTGGCCGGGGGCAGCGGTGCGGGCGGGATCGCCGGTGCCGAGGAGACCACGCTGTGGCGGATGCGGACGACCGTGCGCGACGCCCCGGGCAGTCTGGCCGCGCTGTGCGTGGCCCTCGCCGGGCTCCGGGTGGACATCCTCACCCTGGGCACCCACCCGCTCGCGCAGGGGACCGTCGACGAGTTCCTGCTGCGGGCCCCGGCCTCGCTCCAGGCGCAGGAGCTGTCCCGGGAGATCGCGGCCGCCGGCGGCACGTCCACGTGGATCGAGCGGGCGGACGCCCACGATCTGGTCGACATCCCGACCCGGGTGCTGTCGCTGGCCACCCGGACGGCGCTCGATGCGGCCGAACTGCCGCTCGCCCTGCGCCAGTTGCTCGGCCGGTGCACCATCCACTCACTGCCGGCCGTCTCCGTCACCGGCCGCCCGACCGGGGAGAGCGCCCCGGTCGAGGGCGTGCTGGAGGAGACGGTGATGCGGCTGCGGGACCCGTCCGGCGGGGTGATCTCCGTCGAGCGGCCCTATCTGCCCTTCACTCCCACCGAGTTCGCGCGGGCGCGTGCCCTGGTCGAGCTCGACGCCCGGCTCGGCCCGCGGGTGCCGCGCAGCGAGGACGTCCTCACGCTGCCCGAGGGCAACGAGATCACCGTGCGCCGCGCGGACCGGGGCGATCTCGCCGCAGCCCGCGCCATGCACGACCGCTGCTCGCAGCGCACCCTGGGCCTGCGGTACCACGGTCCGGTCTCGGACGCGGACCGCTACCTCGACCACCTGCTGTCCCCCCGCTTCGGCCGCACCCTGGCGGTGCAGACGGCCTCCGGCAAGCTGGTGGCGCTGGGCCACCTCCTCTGGGACGGCGACGAGACCGAGGTCGCCCTCCTCGTCGAGGACGACTGGCAGCGCCGGGGCATCGGCTCCGAGTTGCTGGGCCGCCTGGTGGCGCTCGCCGTGGAGGCGGGCTGCGACAGCGTGTACGCCGTCACGCAGTCCCACAACACCGGCATGGTGGCGGCGATGCGCGCGCTGGAGCTGCCCCTCGACTACCAGATCGAGGAGGGCACGCTCGTCATCACCGCCCGGCTGACGACGGACCGGCCGACGACTGAAGGGTCCGCTCGGCCGTCCGCGCCGACGGAAGGGGCCCGTCGCTGAGCGCCTGGCACAGGTCCGCCCACAGGTCCTCGACGTCCTCCAGGCCGACCGACATCCGCAGCAGCCGGTCGCCGACGCCGGACGCCCGCCGGTCTCCCTCCTCCACGATGCGGTGGCTGATGGAGGCCGGGTGCTGGATCAGCGAGTCCACGCTGCCGAGGCTGACGGCGGGCGTGATGAGCCGCACCCCGGAGATCACCCGGTGCGGGTCCCCGTACACCTCGAAGGAGATCATCGCGCCGCCGATCCGCGGGTAGTGCACCCGGGCGATGCGCGGGTCGGCGGTGAGCCTGCGGACGAGTTCGGCCGCGCTCGTCGAGGCGGCGCGTACGCGTACCGGAAGCGTGGACAAGCCGCGCAGCAGGAGGTAGCCGGCCAGCGGGTGCAGCACTCCGCCGGTGGCGAACCGCACCTGGCGGAGCGTGGCGGCGAACTCCTCGTCACAGGCGACGACGCCGCCCATGACATCGCCGTGGCCACCGAGGTACTTGGTGGCGCTGTGCAGGACGATCCGCGCGCCGTGTTCGACGGGGCGCTGCAGGACGGGGGTGGCGAAGGTGTTGTCGACCAGCAGCGGGACGGTTCCGCAGGCATGGGCGACGGCCCGGATGTCGATCTCGGCCAGCGTCGGGTTGGCCGGCGTCTCGATCATCACGAGCCCGGTGTCCGGGCGGATGGCGTCGGCGATCCCGGCCGGGTCGGTCCAGGTCACCTCGGTGCCCAGCAACCCGGCGCCGAGCAGATGGTCACTGCAGCCGTAGAGCGGGCGGACCGCGACGACATGACGCAGTCCCTGGCTCGCGCGGGCGAGCAGGACCGCGGTCAGCGCCGCCATTCCGCTGGCGAAGGCGACCGCGCTCTCGGCGCCCTCCAGCCGGGCGAGCGCCGTCTCGAAGCGGCCCGTGGTGGGGTTGTCCAGCCGGGCGTAGACGGGCGGCCCGTCGGGGCGGGCGCCGGTGGTGGCGAAGGCGTCGATCCGCATCGCCTCGCCGCGCGAGTCGTAGGAGGGGTAGGTGGTGGACAGGTCGATCGGCGGGGCGTGCAGGCCGAGGGAGGCGAGGTCGTCGCGTCCGGCGTGCACGGCTTCGGTGGCGAGAGCCCTGGACGGGGTGGGGGCAGGGGGCGTCATCGAGACTTCGTTGTCCATGCCGTCACTCTGAACAGCTACCGGTTCGTAGCGGTCGAACCCCGTGCTACGTTCGCCGCATGTCCGATTCCGTCGCTCTCGATCCGGTGGATCTGCAGATTCTGCGGCTGCTGCAGAACGATGCCCGGACCACGTACCGCGAGCTCGCGGCCGAGGTCGGCGTGGCCGCTTCGACCTGCCTGGACCGGGTGGCCCGGCTGCGCCGGTCCGGGGTGATCCTCGGGGACCAACTGCGCCTCGATCCGGCGAAGATCGGCCGGGGTCTCCAGGCGCTGCTCCTGGTGCAGGTCCGGCCGCACCGCCGGGAGCTCATCGGGCCGTTCGTCGACCGCGTCAGGTCCCTGCCGGAGTCGCGTGCGCTCTTCCACCTCACCGGCCCCGACGA
The DNA here is from genome assembly GCF_014650675.1 of Streptomyces anulatus. Classification (GTDB taxonomy): domain Bacteria; phylum Actinomycetota; class Actinomycetes; order Streptomycetales; family Streptomycetaceae; genus Streptomyces; species Streptomyces anulatus. Next base: position 386,288 of record NZ_BMVK01000007.1, read on the forward strand.
CTATCTGGTGCAGGTCGCGGTGGCCGACGCGGCGGATCTGCAGCGGCTGGTGCTGGACGAGTTCACCTCGCGCCGGGAGGTGGCCCGGGTGGACACCCGGCTGATCTTCCAGCAGTGGGACTGCGGGCCGCTGCTCCCTCCCGCCGCGGGCTGAGTACCGTGACCACACTCCGGAGACGCACCGGCGACGCCCGCCGGAAGACCCGTACGTGCTGCAAGTGATCGTCTTTCGGACGCCCGGGGGCCCCTGGTGATGACGAGGAGGCCACCGCCGTACGAGGATGTCCGCATGTCAGACACTTCGAGCAGCGCGCTGCCCCGTCAGGTCGCCGACGCCTACGTCGACGCAATCATCGAACTCGACCCCATCACGGGCACCTATCTGGGTGTGTCCGAAAGCTCGCGCCGGCTGCCCGACTTCTCACCGGCGGGCCAGGCCGCGGTCGCCGACCTCATCCGCGCGACGTTGCGGAAGCTGGACGCCGCCGAGCAGCGTCCCGGTGCGGACAGCGATGCCGAGCGGCGCTGCGGACGTCTCCTGCGGGAACGACTGACGGCGGAACTCGCCGTGCACGAGGCCGAGGAGGGGCTGCGGACCGTCTCCAACCTGCAGTCGCCGGCCCACAGCATCACCGAGGTCTTCACCCTCACGCCGACCGCGACGGACGAGGACTGGGCGGCGGTCGTGGAACGGCTGCGCGCGGTGCCCGCCGCGCACGAGGGGTACCGCGCCTCGCTCGCGCTCGGTCTGGAGCGCAAGCTGTACGGTGGCCCCCGCGCGACCGCCACCTTCGTCGGGCAGCTCACGGAGTGGGGCGGGGAAGGCGAGGGCACGGCGTTCTTCGCGGACTTCGTCGCCCCCGGCCCCGCGTCCCTGCGGGCGGAGCTGGACGAGGCCGCCGCTCTGGCGACCGCCTCGGTGCTCTCCCTGCGGGACTGGGTGCGCGACGTGTACGCCCCGGGCATCGAGGGAGCCCCGGACCCGGTCGGCCGGGAGCGCTACGCCCTCTGGTCGCGGCTGTACAACGGCACCGACCTGGATCTCGACGAGGCGTACGCGTACGGCTGGTCCGAATACCACCGGCTGCTCGCCGAGATGAGGACCGAGGCCGAGAAGATCCTGCCCGGCGCCGGCCCCTGGGAGGCGCTCGCCCACCTCGACGTGCACGGCAAGCACATCGAGGGCGTGGACGAGGTCCGCGAGTGGCTGCAGGGTCTGATGGACGAGGCGATCGAGGCGCTGGACGGCACGCACTTCGACCTCGCCGAGCGGGTGCGGAAGGTGGAGTCGCGCATCGCGCCGCCCGGTGGGGCGGCCGCGCCGTACTACACCGGTCCCTCCGAGGACTTCTCCCGCCCCGGGCGCACCTGGCTGCCCACCATGGGCGAGACCCGGTTCCCGGTGTACGACCTGGTCTCGACCTGGTACCACGAGGGCGTCCCCGGCCACCACCTGCAGATCGCGCAGTGGACGCACGTCGCCGACAGCCTCTCCCGCTACCAGGCGTCGGTCGGCATGGTCAGCGCGAACGCCGAGGGCTGGGCGCTGTACGCGGAGCGGCTGATGGACGAGTTGGGCTTCCTGCCCGACGCGGAACGGCGGCTCGGTTATCTGGACGCCCAGATGATGCGCGCCTGCCGGGTGATCGTCGACATCGGCATGCACCTGGAACTGGAGATTCCGGCGGACTCCCCCTTCCACCCGGGCGAGCGCTGGACACCCGATCTGGCCCAGGAGTTCTTCGGCAACCACAGCGGCCGTCCCGCCGACTTCGTGGAGAGCGAGCTGACCCGCTATCTGTCGATGCCGGGCCAGGCCATCGGCTACAAGCTCGGGGAGCGCGCCTGGCTGCTCGGCCGGGAGAACGCGCGCGCCGCGCGCGGCGACGCGTTCGACCTGAAGACCTGGCACATGGCGGCGCTCTCGCAGGGATCGCTGGGCCTGGACGATCTGGTGGACGAGTTGTCGCGGCTCTGATCCGCGTGATGTGTACGGTCCGGAGCCCCTGTCCGTGAAAGTGAGGCAGCCTGTCATGAGCGAGCGGAACGGATTCCTGTTCTGCGCCGACCCGTTGCGGCTCTCCCGGCCCGATCCGCAGTTCTCCGGCGAGGTCGCCGGGGCGCGTGCGGCCGGCGGGCGGATCGCGCTGCTCGATCATGACGCGCTGCTCGCGGGGGACGCGGCCGGGGCGGTGGCCCGGGTCGCGCGGGACTCCGGACCGTACTGGTACCGGGGCTGGATGATCCCCTCCGCCCGGTACGCGGAGCTGGAGGCGGCGCTCGGCGACCGGGGCTGTGCCCTGCTCACCGGCGCCGCCGGCTATCGGCGGGCGCATGAACTCCCCGGTTGGTACGAGGAGTTCGACGGGCTCACGCCGCGCAGCGTGTGGTGCGCCATGGCTCCGGGGGCTCCGCCGCCCACCGCCGACGAGCTGACCGGGCTCGCCGCATCCCTGGGCCCGGGTCCCGGCATCGTGAAGGACTTCGTGAAGTCCCGCAAGCACGAGTGGCACGAGGCGTGTTACGTGCCGGAGCTGGCGGACGGGGAGCGACTGGCCTCCGTGGTGGGCCGCTTCGTGGAGCTGCAGGGCACGTACCTCTCGGGCGGCCTGGTGCTGCGGTCCTTCGAGCCGTTCGTCGCGGGCGGCGAGGCGCGGGTGTGGTGGGTGGACGGGGAGGTGGTGCTCGTCACCGCCCACCCCGACACCCCCGGCTCGGCGCCCGTCCCCGAACCGGCCTCCCTGCGGGAGGCGGTGGGCCGCCTCGGACTGCGCTGGGTCACCACCGACGTGGCGTTGCGCGAGGACGGGGTGTGGCGGGTGGTGGAGGTCGGCGACGGCCAGGTCAGCGGACTTCCCGCCGGGGCGGAGGCCGGGGCTCTGTTCGCCGCGCTGGCGGCCGTCGCACCGCGCTGACCTCCGCCCGGGTCCCGGTATCAGCAGCCGCAGTCGGCGGCGTCGGCCGGCGCGGTGAGCGGGTCGGCGCCGCGCCGCTCGACGCCCTCCCAGGTCTCGAAGGCGAATCCCTCGCGCGCCCAGTACTCGAATCCGCCGAGCATCTCCTTGACCTGGTAACCCAGTTGGGCGAGGGCCAGGGCAGCACGGGTCGCCCCGTTGCAGCCCGGCCCCCAGCAGTACGTGATGACGGGGACGGCCGGGTCCAGCAGCGCCGCCGCCTGCTCGGGGATCAGGGCGGTGGGCAGGTGCACCGCACCGGGCACGTGCCCCTGGTCCCAGGACGCGGTGGAGCGGCTGTCCAGGACGACGAACCCGGGATCACCGTCGGCGGCCAGCGTGGACGCGACGTCGGAGACGTCCGCGTGGAAAGCGAGCGAAGCGCCGAAGTAGGCCGCCGCCGCAGCGGGAGAAGCGGGCGCGACGCGCAGGACGGGGTTGTCGGCCGTGGCCGTGATGTGCGAGGTCATGACCATGAATCTATGACCGGGGAACGGGACCGGGAAGTGAGATTCCCCGGCGCTGCTCTTGATTCGCCGGGGTTTTCCCTGTTCTCTCGGGAGAGTGACCGACTATTCCCCGGACGCCACCGACTGGCGCATCCTCGACGTCCTCCAGCGCGACGGCCGCGCCACTTTCGCCGAGCTCGCACGCGCCGTCGCCATGTCCCCGAGCGCCGTGACGGAGCGGGTGCGCAGGCTGGAGGAGCTGGGGGTGATCAGCGGGTACGCGGCGGTGGTCGACGCCGAGCGGCTCGGGCTGCCCCTTCTCGCCCTGGTGCGCCTGCGCTACCCCAACGGGAACTACAAGCCCTTCCACGATCTCCTGGAGACCACGCCGGAGATCATCGAGGCCCACCACGTCACGGGCGACGACTGCTTCGTCCTCAAGGTCACGGCCCGTTCGATGAGGCATCTGGAGGAGACCACCGGGCGGATCGGCGCGCTGGGTTCCGTCACCACCAGCATCGTGTACTCCTCGCCGCTCCCCCGCCGGGCGATCGGCCGCTGACCCGGCGGGCGTACGCGTGGCCGGGCCGGTCACCGGACGTGTCTCCCGGGCCGTGCCGGTCACAGGCGGTGGCGGACGGAGGAGCCCTGACGCTCCTTCACCACTTCCAGCCGGACCGGGATCCGGCGGCGCAGGTCGGCCACGTGGCTGACGATGCCGACGCTCCGGTCCCGCTCCCGCAGGGAGTCCAGCACGTCGAGCACCTCGTCCAGGGTCTGGTCGTCCAGGCTGCCGAACCCCTCGTCGATGAAGAGGGTGTCCAGGCGTACGCCGCCGGCCTCCTCGGTCACGACGTCGGCGAGGCCCAGCGCGAGCGCCAGCGAGGCGAAGAACGTCTCCCCGCCGGAGAGCGTCGCGGTGTCGCGTTCGCTGCCGGTCCAGGCGTCGACCACATGCAGCCCGAGCCCGGCTCTGCGGCCGCCGGTGCGGGCGTCGGAGTGGACCAGGGTGTAGCGGCCGGAGGACATCCGCTGGAGCCGTGCGGTGGCGGCGGCCGCCACCTGTTCGAGGCGGGCGGCCAGGACGTACGCCTCCAGGCGCATCTTGCGCTCGTTGTCGGCGGAGGTGCCCGCCGCCAGACCGGCGAGCCGGGCGATCCGCTCGTACTCCTGGCGCACCGGGCCCAGCCGCCGCACCTCGTCGGCGGCCTCCCGGGAGAGCCTGGCCAGCTCGGCACAGCGCTCCTCGGCGGCGGCGCGTGCGGAGGAGGCCTCGCGCAGCAGCCATTCCGCTGTGTCGAACTCTCCCTGCGCGGCGGTCGGTCGAGCGGGGGGCTGCTCGGCGGCCTCGCGGGCGTCGCGTTCGGCGCGGCGGTCGGCGACCGCGGCGGCCTCGGCCTGCCAGGCGTCGATGCGGTGCTGGAGGTCGCGTTGGGCGGCGGCGTCGAGGAGGGTCGCGGCGGCGGCCTCCGGGGTGTCGAAACCGGCCCGGAACGCCGCGTCGGAGAGCCGGCCGTCGGCCTCCTTGCGCCTCCGGCCCGTCTCCTGTTCGGCGCGTACGGCCTCGGCGGCCTCCGCGAGCAGCGCCACCCGACGGGTGAGGCGCTCCGCATACGCGGCGACGGACCCGGACTCGCCCCGGACCACGGCGAGTTCGTCCCGCAGCACGGCCTGTTCGCGGTCGAGCGCCTCCCGCCGGGACGTGCGGGCGGCGGCCCGGCGCTCGGCCTCCTGCCGGAGTTCGAGACGCCCGAGGTGCTCGCGCTCCGCGGCGTCGAGGGCCTCGCGGGCGGCGTGCGTCCCGGCGGCGAGGCGGTGCTCCTCGGCATGCTCGGCGGCCAACCGGTCGACGGCGTCCCGGAGTTCGTCGACGGACGGGCCGGGGTCCGCCTTCGTCCCGCCCTCGCCCTCGCCCCCGGCGGGCTCCGCCACGACGTCCGCCGAAGGATCGGGGACGGCCGCCGAGGGATCGGTGACGGTTGCCGGGGGATCCGTGTCGCGGGCCTCCGCGTGTGCGGCGGCGTGGCGTTCGCTGACGAGTCCGAGGGCCTGCTCGGCGCGGGCGCGGGTCTCCTCGGCGCGGCGGTGGGCGGTGAGGGCGGCCTCCTCGGTGGCCCGGTCGACGTGGCCGTCGCCCTCGGTGGCGGGGGCCGGGTGCTCGGCGGAGCCGCAGACGGTGCAGGGCGCGCCGTCGACGAGTCCGGCGGCCAGCTCCGCCGCGATGTCCCGCAGCCGCCGTTCCCGCAGTCCGAGCCAGGTCTCGTGGGCGTCGAGGGCGGCTTCACGGGCCTCGGTGAGCGTCCGCCGGGTGACCAGGACCTCGGCGGCCAGTTCGTCGCGGCGGCGGGCGGCCTCCAGTCTGCGGCGGGCCGGGGCGAGGAGTCCGGCGAGCTGTTCGGCGCGGGTCGCCGCCTCCTGCGCCGTCGCGATACGTTCCCTGAGTCCGGAGTGGACGGCGCCCCAGCCCGCCAGCCAGGCGTCCGCGTCCCGGACGGTCGTGTCGTCGGCCCGGGACTCGCGCTCCAGCCGGTCCCGTTCCTCGTCGATCGCCGCGCTGCGCGCCTCGGCCCGGCGGGCCGACTCCAGGCCGCCCAGCTCCTGCCGGAACCGGCGCTCCAGCTCGGTGAGCCGGTCGGGGCCCGCGTCGGCGAGGTCGGGCGGCAGCTGTGCCCTGGCCCGGTCCAGGGCGTCGCCCGCCCGGCGGTGGGCGCGCTCCGCCTCCTCGCGCAGGTCCAGTGCGGGGGCGACCCGGTCCGCCTTGCGGGCGCGTTCCAGCCGTTCCTGGCAGCGGTCGTGTTCGGGCCGTCGCTCCTCCAGGGCGGCGGCGCGCCGCACGGTCTCCTCGTACCGCTGCTGGAGGCGGGCGCGTTCGCGCTCGGTGTCCAGCGCGTGGCGTGCCGCGCGCTGCCGGCCCTCGGCCTCGCTCACGACGCAGTGGGCGATGTCGAGCCGTTCGCGGGCCGTGGACCGGGCGATCGCGGCCCACTCCAGGACGGCTTCGGCGAGACCGGGTTCGCCGGGCCGGGCGGCGATCGGCGCGGCCTCGGCCCCGACGGGTCCGGCCGCCTGGGCGGTGCGCTGGGCGAGGGCGAGGACCCGCTCGTCGGCGGCGGTGACCCTGGCCTCGGCGCCCCGGCGCAGTTCGGCGAGTCGTTCCTCGACGGCAGCGAAGCGGCGGGTGTCGAAGAGCCGGCCGAGGAGCTTGCCGCGGGCTTCGGCGTCCGCGCGCAGGAAGCGGGCGAAGTCGCCCTGCGGCAACAGGACCACCTGGCAGAACTGGTCCCGGCTCATGCCGATGAGCTGGGTCAGCTCCTCGCCGATCTCCTGGTGCGACTTGCTGAGGGCCTGCCAGCCGCGCTCGGGGTCGTAACCGCGCAGCCGGCTCTGCGCCTTCTCCACGGTGAATCCGTCGCCGCGCTTCTTCGGGCGGGGCTGGGCCGGGCTGCGGGTGACTTCGAGGCGCCGGCCGCCGACAGTCAGCTCCAGCTGGACCTCGGTGGACAGGTCCGCGGGCGCGTGGTCGCTGCGCAGGGAGGCCCCGGGGCTCTGCCGGGCGCCGGGGACGGCTCCGTACAGGGCGAAGCAGACGGCGTCCAGGACGGACGTCTTCCCCGCGCCGGTGGGGCCGTGGAGCAGGAAGAGACCGGCGGAGGAGAGGGCGTCGAAGTCGACTTCCTGGGTGGCGCCGAACGGGCCGAAGGCGGTGATGCTCAGGCGGTGCAGTCTCACCGGGACACCTCGCGCACGGTCTCGTCCACCCGTACGTCGTCGAACGCGGCCCGCAGCACGGTGCGTTCGAGGTCGCTCGGGCCGCTGCCGCCGCGGACATGGGCGACGAAGTCCTCGGCGATCTGGTGGTCGTCGCGGCCCTGGAGGCGCTGCGCGTAGGAAGCCCCCGGGTCGTCCGGTGGCCGCTCGGGGTCGAAGACGAGGCTGAGGGTGTGCGGGAAGCGCCGGGCGAGGCGGGCCATGGGCTCGGCGGGGCGCACCGGGTCGGTGAGGGTGGCCTCGACCCAGGCGTGCTCGTGGCGTTCCAGGACGGGGTCCTCCAGGAGGGTGTCGAGCCGGCCGCGGAGCCGGGCCAGGGGCCGCTCCACGGGGCAGTCGATCCGTTCCTCGGCCGCGATGTCTCCGTCGCCGTCGAGGTCGATGAGCCACATGGTCTTGCGGTGGTCGGCCTCGGAGAAGGAGTAGGCGAGCGGGGAGCCGGAGTAGCGGACCCGGCTCGTGACCCGCTGGGAGCCGTGGAGATGGCCGAGGGCCACGTAGCCGACGCCGTCGAAGACCCCGGCCGGGACCGCCGCGACCCCGCCGACGGTGATGTCGCGCTCGCTGTCGCTGGGCTCCCCGCCCGCCACGAAGGCGTGCGCGAGGACGACGGAGCGGGTGCCCCCGGGGCGGGTGGCGAGGTCGGCGCGGACCCGGTCCATGGCGGCGGTGAGGACGGCCTCATGGCCGGCCTTGGCGGCCCGGAGGGTGTCCTTGACCAGGGCCGGTTCCAGGTAGGGCAGCCCGTAGAACGCCACGTCGCCGTGGTCGTCGGCGAGCACGACCGGGGTGGCGCAGTTCTCCGGGTCGGTCCGCAGGTGGATCCCGGCCCGTTCGAAGAGCCCGGCGCCTACGCCGAGCCGGCGGGCGGAGTCGTGGTTGCCGGAGATCATGACGGTGGGGACGCCCGCGGCGGCGAGCCGGTGCAGTGCGCGGTCGAACAGCTCGACGGCGGTGAGCGGCGGGACGGCCCGGTCGTAGACGTCGCCCGCGACGAGGACGACGTCCACCTCGCGTTCCCGGACGGTCGCCACGAGGTGGTCGAGGTAGGCGGCCTGGGCGTCGAGGAGGGAGACGCGGTGGAAGGACCGGCCCAGGTGCCAGTCCGAGGTGTGCAGGATCCTCACGCCATCACTCCGCCGGACTCGGCCCGCATCGACGTTCCGGTTCCGGCGTGCACCGTCGCTCCGCCGGATCCGGCCCGCATCGTCGTTCCGCCGGTTCCGGCCTGCATCGTCGTCGTCCTCCACCCCGTGGGCCGCGCACCGGCGGCCCGTGATTCCGCTCGGCACCGACCACGCTAACGCCGCCGGGCCGCCGAACCCGCATCGATCATGATTTCGGTGTCCGTGGGATTGCCCTCATCGCGCGCGTTCGGACCCCGGCGTCGTCACACGTCGCCGTACGCCTCGCCGCCCAGCTCCAGCGTGGCGGTCCCGGCGGTCGCGTCGGCCAGCCAGGCGGTGAACGCCTCGACGTCGCCGTCCGGCAGCCCGATGCCGATGGTGACGGCCTCGGCGTACCGCACCTCGCGGACGTCCCGCCCGGTGGCCCGCAGGTCGTTCTCCAGCTTTCCGGCGCGTTGGTGGTCGACCCGGATCGTGGCGAGCCGGAAGCGCTGCCGGGTGATGGTGCCGAGCGCGTCGAGGGCTTCGCCGACCACTCCCCCGTACGCGCGGATCAGTCCGCCCGCGCCGAGTTTGACCCCGCCGTAGTAGCGGGTGACGACCGCCGCGGTGTACCGCACCTCGCGCCGCATGAGCATCTGGAGCATCGGGACGCCCGCGGTTCCGCCGGGTTCGCCGTCGTCGCTCGCCTTCTGCACGGAGGCGTCGGCGCCGATCACGTACGCGAAGCAGTTGTGGGAGGCGGCCGGATGCTCCTTGCGGACGCGGGCGACGAAGTCCTGCGCTTCCTGTTCGGTGGCGGCGGGGGCGAGGGAGCAGAGGAAACGGGATCGGTTGATCTCGCTCTCGTGCACACCCGCGCGGGCGACGGTCCGGTACTGCTCCTGCATCCGTCCACCCTATGCGCCGCCGCGAGGACGGGGCCCGGCGGGAATGAGCGGGCGGGGCTCGTCGGTTGTCCCGGCATGAACGCAGACGACACGTACGCGGCCCCCTCGACGATCAGGCGGATTCTCCAGGACACCGGCGACACCTGGGCGGTGGTGGGCCTGTCCGGCAACCGTTCCCGGGCCGCCTACGGTGTGGCGGAGGTCCTTCAGCGGTTCGGCAAGCGGGTGGTGCCGGTGCATCCGAAGGCCGAGACGGTGCACGGGGAGCAGGGGTACGCCTCGCTCGCGGACATCCCCTTCCCCGTCGACGTGGTGGACGTGTTCGTCAACAGCGAGCTGGCGGGCGGCGTCGCGGACGAGGCGGTGGCGGTGGGGGCGAAGGCGGTGTGGTTCCAGCTCGGCGTCGTGGACCCGGACGCCTTCGAGCGGACGCGCGCGGCCGGGCTGGACATGGTCATGGACCGGTGCCCCGCGATCGAGATCCCGCGGCTGGTCGGACCCGCCTGAGCGGACCGGGTGTACGGACCGGGTGTGCGGGCCGCCCCGGGACGGGAAGGATCCCCGCCGTGGACGACGTACTCGACGCAGACGTGCACGACGCAGATGTGCTCGACGGGGCCCGGACGACGGCCGCTCTGACCGCACTGGGCGTGCGGCCCGGCGATGTGCTCCTGGTGCACGCCTCGCTGCGGTCGCTGGGGCCGGTGGCGGACGGTGCCCGGGGCGTGCTGGGCGCTGTGCGCCGGGCCGTGGGGCCGACGGGGACCCTGGTGGTCCCCGCCTTCACCCCGGAGAACTCCGACACCTCCCCGCACTACCGCGAGCGGGTACGGGGCCTGGACGCGGGGGCCGTCGACGCCGTGCGCGCCTCGATGGAGCCGTACGACCCGGCCGTGACCCCCGCGCCGTCGATGGGCGCGCTGGCCGAGGCCGTACGGACGGCGGCGGGGGCCGGGCGCAGCGCGCATCCGCAGACCTCGTTCGCCGCGCTCGGCCCGGACGCGGCGCGGCTGCTCGCCGGGCACCGGGCCGACTGCCATCTCGGGGAGGACTCGCCGCTGGCCCGGCTGTACGAGGCGGACGCCCGGATTCTGCTGCTCGGCACCGGCTACGCCACCTGTACGGCGTTCCACCTGGGCGAGTACCGGATGCCCGGCCCGCCGCGCCGCAGCTACCGCTGTGTGGTGACGTCGCGGGGGGTGCGCCGGTGGTGGGAGTACGAGGATGTCGCCCTGGACGACGGGGACTTCGCCGTCCTGGGCGCGGCGTTCGAGGATGCCGCAGCCGACGGTGACGTACGCGCGGGGCGGGTGGGCGCGGCAGCCTGCAGGCTCGTCCGGCTGCGCCCCGCCGTCGACTTCGCCACGGACTGGCTCACGGAGCACCGGCGGACCGGCGGCTGAGAGGGAGCCACTGCCCGCACAGGCGCTCTGTCGTGCCGCGTTAGGAGTCCCTAGAGTGACTCTGCTCGAACAGCGGCCGGCGGGGGGACCGAGGCGTGAGGACGTCGCAGCGGGTGGTGCGGAGAAATCGCGTCTTCTCGCGCCTGTTGACCTGCATGGTCTATCTGTCCCTGCTCCTGCTCGCCTACAGCGTGTGGCGTACGAACGCTCCGGACACCCTCACGGACTCCTGGCCGTGGAAGCTCGAACTGCTGGACGGGCAGAGCGCCACGACCGCGGTGGTCGGCAGTATGGGCGCCGCGCTGGCCAGGGGGCAGTACGCGCGAGCTGTCCGCCCCGCGCTCGGGTACTACGGGCGGGCCACGGCCGGCATCGCTCCCGACGACCGGCTCGTCTGGGCCTGCCACGTCGTCAACGCCGCCCAGGACGTGGCCGTGGTCGACGGGATCGCCTACCGGGTCGTCCTCACCGGGGACGCGGACCCCACCGACGACGAGACGGGCTGGGTGGACCGGGAACGGGCGAAGCGGGCGATCGAGGAACGCGGGCCGGTGGACCGGTCGGACTTCTCCCTCCATTTCATCAGCGCCGACAAGCCCCTTCCGGCGCAGGGCCTGATGCTGATCGGCTGGTTCACCGAGGAGGCGATGGCGGAAGTCCGTGACGTCCATGTGCGGCTACGCGTCACGGACCGGGTGGGCGACACCCATGAGCGCATCATCGACGTGCTGAAGGGCGCCGACCGGTCGCTACGGCGCGTCGACCCGCCGCTCTTCTGACCCGGGTCCCGGCGCTCCCGCGCTCAGACGCCGAGGCCCTCGACGAGGACGGCGCCCGGGAGGGCGGCGAGCGCCTTGCCGGGGACGATGAGCTTGCCGCGCCGGCTGCCGCTGCCGATCAGGACCCACTCCTCGTCCACCACGGCGGGGTCCAGCAGGAGGGGCCAGGCGGCGGGCAGGCCGATCGGGGTGATGCCGCCGTACTCCATGCCGCTCTCGCCGACCGCCGTGTCCATCGACGCGAAGGAGGCCTTGCGGGCGCCGAGGTGTCTGCGGACCGCGCCGTTGACGTCGACCCGGGTGCGGGAGAGCACCACGCAGGCGGCGAGGGTGACGTCCTGGCCGCGCTTGCCCGCCACGACGACGCAGTTGGCCGAGGTGTCCAGCAGTTCCACGCCGTGGTGCTCGGCGAAGACCGCGGTGTCGGCGACGGCCGGGTCGCTGTCGACGTGGATGACCTGCTCGGCGGTGAACTCTCCCCAGCCGGCGGTCAGGGCCGCGACGACGGGGGCGGGGAGCAGGTCGAGCCGTTCCGCAGCGGGAGCGGCGTCCTCGAAGGTGCCGATGGGTGCGCGCATGGCGCTCACGCTAACAGCGGCGGGCGCGAGGCCGGCCGGGCGTCTCAGCGGACGGGCGGGATGGCGACGGCCATGGTGAACACGGTCGGTTCGTCGCCCTCGTTGCGGTAGCCGTGCGGCACGTGCGCCTCGAAGGCGGCGGAGGTCCCGGCGGGGACCGGGTGGGTGCGGCCGTCGACGACGAGGGTCAGTTCGCCCTCGGTCGCGTGGAGGAGTTCGACGGTGCCCTCGGGGTGCGGGTCGGAGGTGGTGCCCTCCCCCGGCATCAGCCGGCAGGTCCACAGTTCGAGCGGGCCGCGGGCCTCGGCGCCGACGAGCAGCGTGGTGGAACTCCCCGCCTCGGTGGACCACATACGGACGGCCTGGCTCTCCGGGACCAGCCGGACCTGGGCGCCCTGCTCGTGGTCGAGGAGGGTGGTGATGCTGACGCCGAGCGCGTCGGCCAGCTTGACCGTGGTGCCGACGCTCGGGTTCGTCCGCGCCTGCTCGATCTGGATGATCATCCCGCGGCTGACTCCGGCGCGGGCCGCGAGGGCGTCGAGGGTGAAGCCGCGCTCCCCCCGCCAGCGCTTGAGGTTGCGGGCCAGCGACTGGGTGAGCTGGTCGAGGTCGGACACGTACCGTCCCTGCGGTGGATGGCGGAGTGCGGGTGGCGGAGTGCGGGTACTGAGTGCGGCGTGCTGAGTCGCGTACGGCGCATGCCGGGGTCAAGAATATTGCACTGCCGTACGGTGCACTCCCGCGTCCGGCCGGGTGTGCCGCCACCGCCGCCCTACGGGGTTTCGCAAGCCTCGTCCGGTTCCGCGAGGGCCAGCAACTGCTCGGGGGTGACGCCCTCGGGGATCGGCACGGGCGCGGGTGTGCGCAGGGGCGGCTGCCAGCCCTTCTCGGGGTCCCAGCTGCGGACGACGCGGGCGGGGGCTCCCGCGACCACCGCGTGGTCGGGCACCTCGCCCCGGACGACCGCGCCCGCGGCGACCACCACGTTCCGGCCGAGCCGGGCCCCGGGCAGGATCACCGCGCCGGTGCCGATCCAGCAGCCGGGCCCGATCGCCACCGGTTCCATCCGGGGCCACTGCTTGCCCACGGGCTGGTGCGGGTCGTCGTAGCTGTGGTTGGTCGAGGTGATGTAGACGTACGGGCCGCAGTACGTGTCCGGGCCGATGGTCACCGTCGTGTCCGCGATCACGTGGCTGCCGCGCCCCAGCACCACGCCGTCGCCCAGGGTGAGGACGGTGTCGGGGCCGAGGTCCAGGTCCGGCATCATCCCGGCCGTGAGGGTGACCTGCTCGCCGATGACGCAGTGCGCGCCGAGCTCGATCCACGGCTCCCCGAACACGGTCCCCTGCGGGAAGGCGAGCCGGGTCCCCGTGCCGATCGCGCGGAACCGCAGCCGCCCGGGGTGCTCGGCGGTGACCGCGCCCGCCCGCTGTGCCCAGGCCCAGCCGAGGTGGACCGCGCGGGAGGCGGCGCGGCGCGGCCAGCGGGCGAGGAAGGAGAACGTGTTTCGGTTCTTCGGCACGCGCTCACGGTAGTCGGCGGCGCGGTGGGCGATCCGCGCGATGACCTGTGATGTTCGCCCCACCGGGCGCTGTGCGCCGGGAGTCGTCCCCTACCGTGTGAGTCGGCCCCGACCGGCGGATCCGACCGATTCTGCGGGAAGGCCCAGGAGCACCACACCGGCGCGAAGGAGCAGGCGATGGCGGAGCAGGCGTTGATCACGGGCATGGGCGGCAAGGAGCCGGACATCGACGTGGACGCGTTCGTGGCCCCGACCTCCGTGGTGATCGGCGAGGTGACGCTCGCCCCGGGCTCCAGCGTCTGGTACCAGGCCGTGCTGCGGGCCGACTGCGGTCCCATCACGCTCGGCCCCGACAGCAATATCCAGGACAACTGCAGCGTGCACACCGACCCCGGGTTCCCGCTCACCGTGGGCGCGCGGGTCTCGGTCGGGCACAACGCGGTGCTGCACGGCTGTGTGATCGAGGACGACGTGCTGGTGGGCATGGGCGCCACGGTGCTCAACGGCGCGCACATCGGGGCGGGTTCGCTGGTCGCCGCGCAGGCACTCGTGCCGCAGGGGATGCGGGTGCCGCCGGGCTCGCTCGTCGCGGGGGTGCCCGCGAAGGTGAAGCGGCCGCTGACCGCCGAGGAGCTGGAGGGCATCCGCTTCAACGCGGCCGGGTACGTGGAGCTGGCGAAGGCCCACCGTGAGGCGCACGGGGGCTGACACCCGCGTTCCGGCCGGCAGCGCACCGGGCCGCCGTCCCTCCCGTTCGGGGAGAGGCGGCGGCCCGGGTGCGTACGGCGGTTCTCAGCTGTTGGGGCGCAGGGTCCACACGACGGTCATCTCGCCGGTGACCGCGCCGTCGGCGCGCCGGATCTCGATGGCGACGGGGAATTCCGGCCGCTGTCCGGCATCCAGCTCGGCGACCACGTCGGCGATGGGGCGGCCGAGGGTCGCGGTCGCCGTGACCTCGCCCTTGGCGAGCTTCTTGTAGCCGATCTCGGCCTTCACGGCGAGCGGCACGGCGCGCGACATCTGGTCGCCGAAGGCGGCGATGACGATGGCGCCGCTGGCGGACTCGGCGAGCGTGAACATCGCTCCGGCGTGGGGTCCGCCCAGGTGGTTGTGGTAGTCCGCCTGGTCGGGCAGCCGGACGACGGCGCGCTCCGGGGTCGTCTCCAGGAAGTCGAGGTTGAGGGTCCGGGCCATCGGGACCGTCGCGACGAGCATCTCGCCCACGGTCATCTGTTCAGCGCTCATGCCCGAAGGTTACTCACCAGTAGCACCGTTTGGCCATCCCCTTGTGACGGCTCTGGGACAGGGCGGCCGTAGAAGTGGCCGGGCGGCCCCTCTATGGTTACTGGCCATGTGGCCAGGAACGCAGCCGCCCGGGGGCGAGCAGAACCCGCAGGACCAGAATCAGAACCCGTACCAGCAGCCGGGGTACCAGCAGCCGAATCCCTATCAGCAACCGGGATATCCGCCGCAGGGCCAGCCGGGGCAGCCCACGGAGCCGGGCTACGGGTACCCGCAGGGCCCGCCCGGCGGGCAGCCGGGGTACCAGCAGCCCAATCCCTACCAGCAGCCGACGGTGCCGCAGTACGCCGTCCCGGGTCCGCCCGGCGGGCCGAAGCCCGGCGACGACAAGAAGAAGACGACGATCGTGGCGATCGTCGCGGCCACCGCCGTCGTGGTCGCGGCGGGCGTCACCGGTTTCCTCGTCCTCGGCAAGGACGACGACGGCAAGACCGTCGCCGACGACAAGAAGTCCGCGTCGCCGAGCGCCAAGCCCAGCGCGACGGACACCGGCTCCGCGCCGCCGGCGGAGAACCCGCGAGGCTCCGACAGCGACCCCAAGCCGGTCGTTCCGGGGTGGAAGGTCGTCACCAACCCCAAGTGGGGCACGCAGTTCGACGTTCCCGGCGACTGGGAGGTCGCGAGCTCGGGCATGTTCTCCGGCTTCGAGGACGCCAAGAAGCCCGACGGCCCGCCCGTCGCGGGCTTCTCCGCACCCGCCTACTACAAGAGCAAGTGGTGCATCGACGACTCCGACGGGGACGGCAGCGAGGAGGACACCGGGCTCGCCGGCGTCGGGACGAAGGGCGCCCAGGGCGCCAAGAACACCGACGAGGCCGCGACCAACGAGGCCGCCAACTGGGTGTGGGCCGCCTACGCCCAGCTGGATCCCAAGACCAAGGTCAAGATCGGCAAGCCCAAGCCGTACACCACCGAGTCGGGTCTCTCCGGCAGCGTCGTCCAGGCCACCGCACTGGAGCTGGCCAACAAGGAGAAGTGCGACAGCGACGGAAAGTCGATCGCCTTCTCGTTCAAGAACTCCAAGGGCGACTACTCGACCTGGGTTCTCTACGCCGCCGCCGGCGTCAAGGACGAGCTTCCGGACACCACCATCCAGAAGATCCTGAGCACGGTCCGCCTCTCCGGTCAGCCCACCGGCTGACCGCTCTCCCCGCCGTTCCCGCCGACGAACCGCCCGCCGGAGCCTCAGCCGACGCTGAAGGCTCCGGCGGGCGGTTCGGGCGAGGCGACCGCGTCCACGTCCGCCACCGGGCGGGCCCCGCCGATGAACCGGGTCAGCGCGGGGCCGTGGGTGACCCGTGCCGGAAACGCGTCGGCGGCGCAGGCGCGGACCAGCGGGGCCACGTCGAGGGGCGCGTACGAGGCGAGCAGCACGACGTTGCCGAAGCGCCGCCCGCGCAGCACGGCCGGCTCCCCGATCAGCGCGAGCTCCGGGAAGACCGCGGCGAAGTTCGCCAGCTGGGAGCGGAGGAAGGCGAACGGCGCGCTGTCGGCCAGGTTGGCGGCGTAGATCCCGTCCCCGCGCAGCGCCCGGCCGGCGGCCCGCGCGTACTCGACGGAGGTCAGGTGCGCCGGAACGCGGGAGCCGCCGAAGACGTCCGCGATCAGGAGGTCGGCGGAGGCGGGGGCCGCCGCCTCCAGCCGCTCCCGGGCATCGGCCGCGTGCAGCCGGACGCCGCTCCCGTCGGGCAGCGGCAGATGGTCCCGGACCAGCCGCAGCAGCCCCCGGTCCGCGTCGACGACGTCCTGCCGCGAGCCCGGCCGGGTCGCGGCGACGTAGCGGGGCAGGGTCAGCGCCCCGCCGCCGAGGTGCAGGACGTCCAGCGGCGTGCCCGGTCCGGCCGCGCCGTCCACGACGTGGGCGAGCCGGCGTACGTACTCGAACTCCAGGTAGGACGGGTCGTCGAGGTCGACGTAGGACTGGGGCGCGTCGTCGACCGTGAGCAGCCAGGCCCGGTCGCGGTCCACATCGGGCAGCAGCCGCGCGGTGCCGCAGTCGACCTCGCGGATGACGGGTATCGGCTCGTTCACCTCTCCATTGTCGCCTCCCGCGCCCCGCTGCCCGCCACCCCTGGGACGCAGGGCGGCGGGCAGCGGTGGTGCTCAGAGCAGCGCGGTGACCGTGCCCGCGCCGACCGTGCGGCCGCCCTCGCGGATCGCGAAGCCGAGACCGGACTCCAGTGGCACGTCACGGCCCAGCTCCACGGTCATCGTGACCGTGTCACCGGGGCGCGCGACCGCCGCCTCGCCGAGGTCGACGTCGCCGACGACGTCCGCCGTACGGATGTAGAACTGCGGCCGGTAGCCGGTGGCCACCGGGGTCGACCGGCCGCCCTCCCTCGTCGACAGGACGTACACCTGGGCGGTGAACCGGCGGCTCGGCACCACGCTGCCGGGCGCGGCCACGACATGGCCGCGGCGGACCCGGTCGCGCTCGACCCCGCGCAGCAGCAGCGCGACGTTGTCCCCGGCCTCGGCGGACTCCATCGGCTTGCCGAAGGTCTCCAGACCGGTGACGACCGTCTCGACGTCCGCGCCCAGCACCGCGACCCGGTCGCCGACGCGGACGGTGCCGCGCTCGACCGCGCCGGTGACGACCGTGCCCCGGCCGGTGATGGTCAGGACGTTCTCGACGGACAGCAGGAACGGCGCGTCGGTGTAGCGCACCGGAATCGGTACGTACGTGTCGACGGCGTCCAGCAGCCCTTCGATCGCCGCCGTCCAGCGGGGGTCGCCCTCCAGCGCCTTGAGCCCGGAGACCCGGACCACGGGGACGGTGTCGCCGCCGTACCCGTGCGCGGAGAGCAGCTCGCGGACCTCCAGCTCGACCAGGTCGGTCAGCTCGGGGTCGCCCGCGTCGGCCTTGTTGAGGGCGACGACGATGTGGTCGACCCCCACTTGACGGGCCAGCAGGACGTGCTCGGCGGTCTGCGGCATGATCCCGTCGAGCGCGGAGACGACGAGGATCGCCCCGTCGAGCTGCGCCGCCCCGGTCACCATGTTCTTGATGTAGTCGGCGTGACCGGGCATGTCGACGTGCGCGTAGTGGCGGGTGTCGGTCTCGTACTCGACATGCGCGATGTTGATGGTGATGCCGCGCTGGGCCTCCTCGGGGGCCCGGTCGATCCGGTCGAAGGACACGTAGGAGGTACTGCTGCCGCCGCGCTCGCTGAGGACCTTGGTGATGGCGGCGGTGAGAGTGGTCTTGCCGTGGTCGACGTGGCCCATGGTGCCGATGTTGAGGTGCGGCTTGGTGCGTACGTAAGCCGTCTTGGACATGGCTCGTTCCTTTGAGAACTCGAAGCTGAGAAGAGAAGACCCCAGGGCCCCGCCGACCCTCCCCTTACGGGGTCCGCCGGACTGTCGGGGGAGGGTCAGCTTCGGGCGCCGCCGATGGGCGCTGCGGCAGCGGTGAACGCTGCCGCGAGGACTGCTGCTGCGGCGACCGGGGCGACTGCCTCGGCGACCGGGCCGTTCACGGCAGCCTTCGGCGCGTCCGCGACTGCGGACCGTGCTGCGAGGAAGACGTACCGGAACATGCCCCTGATCATGGCCGGGCGGGGTCGAGGAGTCGAATGGTTTTCGGAGGGGGGGACGCGTCGCTCCCGGCCCGGCCTCAGAGGTTCTTGAGCGCCTCGCGCACGGAGAGCGGCGACAGCCGGGTCCCGGCTCCCCCGACGAAGTCGCGTACGGCGACGGGGTCGGTCTTGGCGTACTCCCGCAGGGCCCAGCCGATCGCCTTGCGGATGAAGAAGTCGGGGTGGTCCGCGCGGCGCAGGCAGTAGCCGAAGAGCCGGTCGGCGTCGGTGTCCTCCCGGTAGCGCAACTGGTGCAGCAGAGCGGTCCGGGCGGCCCAGAGGCTCGGGTCGTCGATCCACCGGTCCATCTCCCGGGCGAGCGCCGGGTCGGCGGCGACCAGGGGGCCCGCGACATGCGCGGCGAGCACGTCCACCGTGTCCCACCAGGGGACGGTGGTCACGAGGTGGTGCAGGACGGGCAGGAAGCCCGAGGTGCAACGGCCCACGTTCCGGCGCAGGTAGTCGGCGGCGAAGTACTGGTACTCCCGCTCCGGCAGCAGCCAGCAGCGCAGCGCGATCGCCGTGCAGTCCGTCTCGTCCGGCCGCCCGGCGCCCGCCAGCACGGTCCGCGACAGGGCCCGGCGCTCGGGGGTGGGGATCCCGAGGAAGGGGGCGACGTGTTTCATGTACGCGGCGGCTCCCTCCGCCCGTACGGGGTCGGCGGCCGGGGCGTAGACGGCGACGAGCCGCTCCAGGACGGTGTCGGCGAGGGCGCTGTCCGGCGGGACGGGGGCGTCGGCGGCGGGGTTCACGCGAGGCACATTACGGCGATCACACAGCGTTTTCGGTTACTCTCCCCGAATGTTCGACCCCGTCCCCGCCGCCCGGCCCGCCACCGGTCCCGCCCTGCGCCTCTCCAGGGCGCTGCTGTCCCCGTGGTCCCGGTTCTCGCTGCTCGTGGTCGTCCTGCTGGCGGCCGCGTCGACGATGCTGCTGTTCGAGCCACACCGGCTGCTGGCCTCGGGCTGGCCGCCCCAGCTGACCGGGGGCACGGCCGCGATGCTCTTCGGGCTGGCGTACGGGGCGCTGACGGTGGCGTTCGTGCCGCGCCCGCTGCTCAACATCGCCGCGGGTGCCCTGTTCGGCGCGCAGACGGGTCTGGCGGCGGCGCTGGCGGGCACGGTGCTGGGCGCGGGCGTGTCGTTCATGCTGGGCCGGGTGCTGGGCCAGGACGCGCTGCGGACGCTGCTGCGCGGGAGGCTCCTCACCGCCGCGGACGGGGTGCTGAGCCGGCACGGCTTCCGGTCCGTCCTGGCGCTGCGGCTCTTCCCCGGGATCCCGTTCGCCGCCGCCAACTACTGCGCGGCGACCTCCCGGATGAGCGCTCCGCCGTTCCTCCTGGCCACCGGGCTCGGGTCGATCCCGAACACGGCGGCGTACGTGATAGCCGGCAGCGAGGCCGCGTCGCCGACCTCGCCGGTGTTCCTGGCCGCCATGGGCTTCATCGTGCTGTCCGCCCTCGGCGGGGCGCTGGTCGCCTGGCGCAAGCGCCACCGGCTCGGCCGGGACACGCCGAAGGACTGAGCGTACGGCGGCACGTGGACGACCGGCGCAGTAGGCCTGACGTTTACTTTCAGGCGATACGCTGCCCGCGACCTCGAAGTCGTTGACCGCACTCCGCACTCCGCACGCAGCCGACGGGCCCAGTCGCCCGTGGCCGATGCACGATCACCTCCGGGATGGCCAAAGCCCCATGAGCTGGTTCGAATCATTCGTCCTGGGACTCGTTCAGGGACTGACCGAGTTCCTGCCGATCTCCTCCAGCGCCCATCTGCGGCTGACCGCCGCGTTCGCCGGCTGGCACGACCCGGGGGCCGCCTTCACCGCCATCAGTCAGATCGGCACGGAGGCGGCGGTGCTCATCTACTTCCGCAAGGACATCGCCCGGATCCTGTCGGCCTGGTTCCGGTCGCTGACGGACCGTTCGATGCGCGGTGACCACGACGCCCAGATGGGCTGGCTGGTCATCGTCGGCTCGATCCCCATCGGTGTGCTGGGCATCACGCTCAAGGACCAGATCGAGGGACCGTTCCGCGATCTGCGGCTGATCGCGACGACGCTGATCGGCATGGGCATCGTGCTGGGCATCGCCGACCGGCTGGCCGCGCGCGACGAGTCCGGTGGCAAGCACCGTGTGGTGAAGGAACGCAAGACGCTCAAGGAGCTGGGGGTCAGGGACGGTCTGATCTTCGGGTTCTGCCAGGCGATGGCGCTGATCCCCGGGGTCTCCCGGTCGGGCGCGACGATCAGCGGTGGTCTGCTGATGGGCTACACCCGCGAGTCGGCCGCCCGCTACTCGTTCCTGCTGGCGATCCCCGCGGTGCTCGCCTCGGGCGCCTACGAACTCAAGGACGTGGGCGAGGGGCATATCTCCTGGGGCCCGACGATCTTCGCGACCCTGGTGGCGTTCGTCGTCGGATACGCCGTCATCGCTTGGTTCATGAAGTTCATCACGACCAAGAGCTTCATGCCGTTCGTCATCTACCGCATCCTGCTCGGCATCGTCCTCTTCATTCTGATCTGGGCCGGGGTGCTCAGCCCGCACGCGGGTGAGTCGGCGGGCTGATCTCATCGGTGTGCGTCCCGCCCGGGAGCAGCCGGGCGGGACGATCCAGCAGCGCAGCAGCCAGCAGCGCGGATAGATGTCCCCACCGTACGGCGGGGGTCTGACAACTCCACCGGCCCGAGGCCTACCGCGCCTCGGACCTGCGGAGGCTTCGGACCCGCGGAGGCGTCAGGCCGGTGGAGGCGTCAGGCCGGTGGCGGACAGGACCGCGTCGACCGTCTCGTCCACGGTCAGTTCCGCGCTGTCGATCCAGATCTTCTCGTCGGCCAGTTCGGTGCGCATGGCGTCGTCCAGCGGGGACCAGTCCGTCGTCAGCGTCTTGTCCCGGGAGAGGTTGCGCTCCATGGCCTTCGCGGCGCCCGGAGCCAGGACCACGCAGTGCAGCGGTACGCCGGTGAGCGTGGCGCGGTAGAAGTCGAGGTGGGCGCGGCGTACGACGACGTCGTCGATGACCGGGAGGAAGCCCGCGGCGGCGAAACTGCCCGCCAGCAGGCAGGCGTTGCGGGCCCGGAGGAAGATCTGCCGGTCCGCCTCCTCGTCCCCGTCGGGCGAGGGCCACCGGCCGCCGGAGACGATGAGTTCCTGGAGGGCGTCCACCTCGATGTGGGCGGAGGCGGCGAAGCGGGCGGCGAGAGCCGAGGCCACCGTGCTCTTGCCGCTGCCGGGGATGCCGATCAACAGGACGGCGCCCGCCGCCGGTTCGGTGTCCACCGGAACCTCTGTCCACCCCATGGCCGTACTCCTTCGTTCAGTACACGTCACGCACGTATCTGCGGTCCGAGGCTAGCTGTTTCACCTGGGCGGCCGCGGCATCGGGATCGAGTCCCCCATGGGCGACGGCGATGTCGCGCAGGGCCCGGTCGACGTCCTTGGCCATCCGGGAGGCGTCGCCGCAGACGTAGAGGTGGGCGCCGTCGCGGAGCCAGGACCAGAGCTGGGCTCCGTGCTCGCGCATCCGGTCCTGGACGTAGACCTTGGCCCGCTGGTCGCGGGAGAAGGCGGTGTCCAGCCGGGTGAGGGTGCCCGAGCGGCTCAGCGCGTCGAGTTCGTCGCGGTAGTAGAAGTCCGTGGCACGGTGCTGCTCGCCGAAGAACAGCCAGTTGGGGCCGGGGTGGCCGAGCGCCCGGCGTTCCTCCAGGAAGCCCAGGAAGGGGGCGACTCCCGTGCCGGGCCCGACCATGATCATCGGGGTGGCCGGGTCGGCGGGCGGGCGGAAACGGTCGTTGCGCTGGACGAACACCGACAGGGGGCTGTCCGGTTCGGCGTCGGCGAGGAACGTGGAGGCGACGCCCTTGCGCATCCGGCCGCGGTGGCTCTCGTAGCGGATCACGGACACGGTCAGCCGCATCCGGTGGGGATCCACGAGCGGGCTGGAGGCGATGGAGTACAGCCGGGGCCGGAGCGGTCCGAGCACCTCGGCCCAGGCGGCGGCGGTGGCCCGTACCGGGTGTTCGGCGAGCACGTCGACGGCCTGCCTCCCCCATATCCACCGGTCCCTCTCGCCCTTGTTGTCGGGCCGCAGCAGCTTCTTCAGCGACCGGTCCCCCGTGTGGTCGGCGACCAGGCGCAGCAGGTCCGGGGTGATGCGGGCGATGTCGAGGTGGCGGTGCAGGGCCTCGTCGAGGGCGACCGGGCCGTGCCCGGGGACGTCCACCTCGGCGGTGGGGTCGAGCCCGGTGACGGCGAGCCATTCGGCCACCAGGTCCGGTGGGTTGAGGGGCTGTACGCCGAGGGCGTCCCCGGCCGTGTACGTCAGGGGGGTGTCGGCGTCCCCGGTGTCGATCGTGAAGGCGCGGACCTCCTTCGTCGCGCCGGGCAGGCTCAGGAGGCGGTTCCCGGTGAGGAGGGCGGTGACGGGCGTGGCCCGGGAGGGGCGGGCGGACGCCGCCGGGGCCCGCGGTGTGGCCGCTGCCCGCGTCGCCGTCCCTTCCGGTGTCGTCGTCTCCAGTGCCGCCCGGACCTCCTTGAGCCACTGGCCGAAGGGCTGTTCGTACTCCGGTTCGCAGTCGGTGCGCGGGACCAGCCGTTCCGCGCCCAGTTCGCCGAGGCGTTCGTCCAGACGGCGGCCGTGGCCGCAGAAGTCGTCGTAGCTGGAGTCGCCGAGCGCGAGCACGGCGTAGCGGACTCCCTCCAGGCGCGGGGTCCCGGGGGCGTTCAGCGACTCCCAGAAGCCGGAGCCGTTGTCGGGGGCGTCGCCGTCGCCGAAGGTGCTGGTGACGACGAGGAGGTCGGCCGGGCTCGGCAGGGCGTCGGGCGTCCCGTCGTCCATGCCGAGGAGCGTGGTGCGGTACCCCTCGGCGGCCAGCGTCCGGGCGGCCGTCGCGGCGACCTCCTCGGCGTTGCCGGTCTGCGAGGCCCACAGCACGACGACCGGCCGGCCCTGTTCCTCAGGCGCGCCGGCCGGTGCCGCGAGCCCGGGCTCCGGAGTCCCCGCGAGCCGGGAGTACATGCCGGCCAGCAGTCCGTTGACCCACAGCGCGTGGTCCGGGGCGAACGGGGCGCCCGCCGGAAGCACCGGGGTGCCCCCCGGCCGGGCGCCGAGACCCGCGAGGAATCCGGCCAGATAGCGGCGTTCCGTCCCCGTGAGGACGGGCGGGGCGGTGTCCACCGGGCCCAGCACGCCCACCAGACCCGAGGTGTCCACCGGGTCCGGCACTCCCCCGCGTCCCGACGTGTCCACCGGTCCCGGTATTCCCACCGGTCCCGACGTGCCCACCGGGCCCGGGGCGACCGTGGGACCGGGGCCACCGGGGAGCGCGGCGCCTTCCGTCCCGGCGGGTTCGTGGCGCGGCGCGGGTGCGGCGACCTTCGCCAGCCGGACCGCGCACAGCTTCAGCTCGGGCTGGAACGAGATCGGGTCGACCGCGTCGTTGGTCACGGCGTTCACGCCGAGGTACTCGCCGAACAGGTCGTTCCAGTGGAACGGGGCGAAGCACTCCCCCGCCCGGACCCGGTCGGTGATCCGGGCCGGGAGCACCGCGCGCCCGCGCCGCGAGGCGACCTCGACGCAGTCGTCCTCGCCGATGCCCAGGGCGGCGGCGTCGTCGGGGTGGATCTCGACGAAGGGGCCCGGGTCGAGCCGGTTCAGCCTGGCGATCTTCGCGGTCTTGGTGAGGGTGTGCCACTGGTGCTGGAGCCGCCCGGTGTTCAGGAGGTGCGGGAAGTCCTCGTCGGGCATCTCGGCCGGCGGCAGGTGCGGGCGGGCGTGGAAGACGGCCCGGCCGCTCGGCGTGGGGAAGGCGAGCCTCGGCACGCTCCCGTCGGGCCGTACGGTCAGCTCCTGGCTGACGCCGTCGTTGACGTAGCGCACGGGGTTGCGGGCGGGGCCGTCGACGGCGGCGCTGGGCCACTGCACGGGGGTGTCGCGCAGCCGCTCGTACGTCACTCCGCGCAGGTCGTAGCCGGTGCGCGGGTTCGAGGCGCGCGTGATCTCGGCGAAGATCTCCTCGGCGCTCGTGTAGCCGAAGGCGTCCTCGTACCCCATGGCGCAGGCCACCGCCGCGATGACGCGCCAGTCCGGCCAGGCCTCTCCCGGCGGGTCGGTGGCGCGGCGGGAGAGGGTGAGCGTGCGCTCCGAGTTGATCATCACGCCCTCGGACTCGGCCCAGAGGGCGGCGGGCAGGACGATATCGGCGTACGCGTTGGTCTCGGTGTCGGCGAACACGTCCTGGGTGACGACGAATTCGGCGGCCTCCAGGCCCTCGATGACGGTCCGGCGGTTGCCTACCGAGGCGACCGGGTTGGTGCAGATGATCCAGCAGGCCTTGATCTCCCCCTCGGCCATGCGCCGGAACATGTCGACGGTGCCGCTGCCCGAGCCGTCCGCGCGCAGGGTGCCGGGCGCGATGCCCCACAGCTCCTCGGTGAAGGCGCGTTCCTCGTCGACCAGGACCGATCGCTGGCCGGGCAGTCCGGGGCCCATGTAGCCCATCTCGCGTCCGCCCATGGCGTTGGGCTGGCCGGTGAGCGAGAACGGTCCGCTGCCGGGGCGGCAGATCGCTCCGGTCGCCAGGTGCAGGTTGACGATCGCGTTGGTGTTCCAGGTGCCGTGGGTGGACTGGTTGAGGCCCATCGTCCAGCAGCTCATCCAGGCGCCCGCCTCGCCGATCCAGCGGGCCGCCTGCCGGATGTCGTCCTCGGGGATGCCGGTGATCGCGGCCACGGCGGCGGGCGGGTAGTCGCGGAGGAAGGCGGGCATCGTCTCCCAGCCCTCGGTGTGCTCGGCGATGAACCCGGGGTCGGTGTGCCCGTTCTCGACGAGGAGGTGCAGCAGCCCGTTGAGGAGGGCCAGGTCGGTGCCGGGCCTGATCCGGAGGTACAGGTCGGCCTTGGCGGCGGTGGCGTTGCGCCGGGGATCGACGACGATCAGCTTCGCGCCCGCCTTGACGCGCTCCATCATCCGCAGGAAGAGGATCGGGTGGCAGTCGGCCATGTTGGCGCCGGTGACGAGGAAGACGTCGGCGTGGGCGAAGTCCTCGTAGGACCCGGGCGGCCCGTCCGCGCCGAGGGACAGCTTGTAGCCGCTGCCCGCGCTCGCCATGCAGAGCCGGGAGTTGGACTCGATGGTGTTCGTCCCGATGAAGCCCTTGGCCAGTTTGTTGGCGAGGTACTGCGCCTCCAGCGTCATCTGGCCGGAGACGTAGAGGGCCACCGCGTCCGGGCCGTGGGCGTCCAGCACGGACCGCAGCCGGCGCGCCGTCTCCGCGATGGCGGCGTCCCGGCCGAGCGGGGCGGGCTCCTCGCTGCGGTCGGGGCGGGCCAGGGCGGTGGTCAGCCGTCCGGGGGCGGCGAGGAGGTCCGCGCCGGTCGCGCCCTTGGTGCACAGCCGGCCGGCGTTCGACGGGTGCTCCTTGTCCCCCGAGGCCTTCACGACGGTGCGGCGGCCGTCGGGGCCGGCGGCGATGTCGAGGACGATCCCGCAGCCGACACCGCAGTACGAGCAGACCGTGCGCACCCGGTCGGTGACGGGAGCTTCCGGCGACGGGGGCGGCACGGTCATGGGGGCCCTTCGGGGGCGGGCGTTCCCGGAGGGACGCGGGCGGTCGGCGGTCACCCCCAACACTAGGAAGGGCCCGTTACCCGGGGATGTCACCAGTTGAACAACGACGGTTACGTCGCCTGCACACCGCCCGCGGGCCGCCGGTGAGGCCCGCGCGATCTCCGGGCGGCGCAGGGCGGCGGTCTCCGGCCCCGCCCGGAGATCGCGCGGGAACTTCTCCGCCGGGGCGGCCGACTACTGGAGAGACGCCGGGTGCGGAAGACCCGTCCGGTGACGGAAGCGGCGGCCCGTGACACGACACGGCTGCCGGGCGACGGCAGCAGGACACCCACGGGCCCGCGGGCCCGGGAGGAGGCCGCGAGGCATGCACTGGTACGAGGACGACGCGCTCTGGTCCGATTTCGCCCCGACGATGTTCCCGGCGGCGCGGGCCGAGTCCGCGGCCGCCCTGGTCGCGTCCTCTCCCCTGCTGGACTTCCCACCGGGCACGAGAGTCCTGGACCTGTGCTGCGGGCCGGGTCTCTTCGTGGTGCCGCTGGCGGAGCGCGGGTACGAGGTGACGGGGGTCGATCTGTCGCCCTCCATGCTGGCGAGCGCCCGGGCCGCCTGCGACGCGGCGGGCGCCGAGGTCCGGCTGGAGCGCGCCGACATGCTCGCGTACCGGGAGCCGGGCGCCTTCGACGTGGTGCTGAACGTCTTCACGTCCTTCGGCTACTTCGACGAGGCGGAGGACAACCTCCAGGTACTGCGCAACGCCCACGAGAGCCTCGCGCCGGGCGGACAGCTCCTGGTGGACGTAATGGGCAAGGAGGTGCTGGCGGGCTGGATCGGACGGCCGAAGGCGGTCGACCTGCCCGACGGCGCCTATGTCGTCCAGCGCGACACCGTCCTCGACAGCTGGCGGCGGCTGCGCACGGACTGGACGCTGGTGCGCGGCACGACCGCGCGGACGGCGTCCATCACCTCCTGGCTCTACTCGGCGGCCGAGCTGCACGCCCTCTTCGAGAGCGCGGGCTTCACCGACGTGGAGTGCTTCGGCGGGTTCGACGCGTCCGGCTACGACCAGCGCTCGGACCGGCTGATCGTGCGCGGGCGGCGCAAGTGAGGGCCGGGGCGGACGCCCGTCCGCGCACCGCGGGGCCGGACGCTTCCGCGCGCCCGGCCGTCGCGACGGTCCACGAGCACATCACCGACGCGGTGAAGACCCCCGACCTGATCCGGCTGACCGGCGACATCGTCCTCGCCCGCTTCGAGACGATGAAGGTGTACGCGGCGCTCGGCGCGGTCCGCTCGCTGCTGCGCCGGGGCCGGGTGGTCCCCGGGCAGACCCTGGTCGACAGCTCCAGCGGCATCTACGCGCTGGCGCTCGCCATGGCCTGCCACCGCTACGGGCTGCGCTGCCACATCGTCGCCTCCACCACCGTGGACGCCACCATGCGGGCGCAGTTGGAGATCCTCGGTGCGACGGTCGACGCGATGCCGCCCTCGCAGAGCCTGCGCCTGGACCAGGAGCTGCGGGTGCGCCATGTGCGCCGGCTGCTGGCGGAGCGGCCGGACTTCCACTGGATGCGGCAGTACCACGACCAGGTCCACCACGAGGGCTACCGGGAGTTCGCCGAGCTGCTCACCGCGGCGCTGCCCCGGGGCCCGCTGACGGTGGTCGGCGCGGTGGGCACGGGCGCCTCCACCGGTGGACTGGCCCGCGCGCTTCGGGAGTCGGGGCGGTCGGTGCGGCTGGTGGGCATCCAGCCGTTCGGCAGCGTGACGTTCGGGAGCGAGCGGTTCGAGGACCCGGAGGCGATCATCGCGGGCATCGGCAGCTCGATACCGTTCGGGAACGTCCGCCACGAGCTGTACGACACCGTCCACTGGCTGGACTTCCGCCATGCGATGGCGGGGGCGGTCGGCCTGTTGCGGGAGCACGCGGTGTTCGCGGGCCTGTCCACCGGGGCGGCCCATCTGACGGCGTCCTGGGAGGCGGCCCGCGACCCCGGCCGGCTGCATCTGGTGCTGGGCGCCGACACCGGACACCGTTACGCGGAGCGGGTGTTCACCCGGCATGCCGAGGCCCTGGACCCGGCCGGGCTGCGGCCCCGGACCATCGCGTCGCCGGCCGATCTGCGGCCGCCGTGGTCGGTGATGGAATGGGCCGGGCGCGCCGCCCCGGAAGCCGCCAGGACCGTCGAGGGCGACGCCCCCTCCCCCGTACCGACCGTGGAGCTGCTGCCATGACGATCGCCGCACTGGAGTCCCTGTCCTTCGGCCTGGGCCGGATGGTGGAGGCCGCCGCCGGAGCGGGGCACCGGCTGTGCCTGCTGACCGGCGACCGTGCCGTCTACCGGCACGAACTGGCGGTGCTGCCGCCGGACGCGCTGGACATCGTGGACGTCGACACGACGGATCCGGAGGCGACCCGTCGGGCCCTGGCCGCCGTGCCCGGCCTGGCCGGGCTGATCAACACGACGGACACCTGGAGCCTGCCGGCCGCCGAGCTGGCCGCCGCACTGGGGCTCCCGGGCGCGGATCCCGCGGCCGTACGGCTGCTGCGGGACAAGCGCCGGGTCCGGGAGACGCTGCACGCGCACGGGCTGAGCCGGAGTACGGCCGTACGCGTCCCGCCGGGTCCCGAAGGCGCCGGGGAGGTGCTGCGGGCCGTGGGGCTGCCCGCGGTCCTGAAGGACTCGGCGGGCACCTCATCGCGCTCCGTGTGGATCGTGCACGACGAGGAGGCCCTGCACCGGGCGCTGGCGGAGGCGGGCGAACAGCGCCTGACCGGCGAGCTGTTCGCCGAGGCGTTCCTCGCCGGTCCGCTGTACAGCGCGGAGACCATCGGCTGGGACGGGACCACCCGGCTGCTCGGGGTGCTGAGCCGCCAGACCTCCCGGACGGCGGTGGTACGGGAGGAGGCGGCGGCGTTCCCGGTGGCGCTGCCGGAGGAGGAGCGGGCCGGGATCGAGGCGTGGGTGGGCCGGGTCCTCGCGGCGGCGGGGCACGTGCGCGGCTTCGCCCATGTGGAGTTCGTCCTGACGGCCGACGGGCCGGAACTGGTGGAGATCAACCGCAGGATCGGCGGCGCGCTGGTCGGCGAGGTGCTGTGCCGGACGCTGCGGACCAATGTCTACACGGCCATGATGGACGAGGCGCTCGGCCGCCGCCCGGCGCTGCTGGACACCCCGCTCGACGCAGGAGGGCCCGCGTACGGCTTCGTCCTGGTGTACGCGGAGCGGCCCGGGGTGCTGAAGGGCTGGCAGGGCCTCGACGAACTCGGGTCGTTCCCCGGGGCGGTGGAGTGGTTCCCGGTCCGCGAGCCCGGCGAGAGCGTGATCCACGTCGGCGATCAGCGGGGCTGTACGGGCATGGTGCTGGCCGAGGCGCGAACGGCGGAGCTGGCCCAGCACCGGGCGTGGAGCGCGGCCGTCCGGGTCCGCCCGGTCGTCGTCGCCGGCCCGGCGTGAGCCCGGGGAGGTGAGCCTCCGCCGGACGGACGGGGCTCCGGGGGCCGGCGCGGACCCCGGGCGGACGGGCCGGGCCCCCGGGCGGAGGGAGCGCACGCCGCTCACCGGCCCGCAGCGGTTCCTGCTGGGGGGCTCGTTCCTGATCACGCTGGGCAGCTTCGCCGTGCTGCCCTACATGTCGGTGCTGCTGCACCAGCGGCTCGGCCTCGGTCTCGGCACGGTCGGCTTCGTGCTGGCCGTCGCCTCGCTGATCCAGTTCGCCGGAGGCGTGGTCGCGGGGCCGGTGACCGGGCGGATCGGGCTGCGGCGCGCGATGCTGCTGGCGCTGGGGCTGCGTACGGCGGGCTTCGCCGCGTTCGTCCCGGGACTGACCAGTCCGGTCCTCGCGGTCGGGGCGCTGCTGCTGGTGTCGGCGGGTGCGGCGCTGTATCTCCCGGCGAACAAGGCGTACTTGGTGGAGGGGGCGTCCGAGGCGCGGCGACCCCGGCTGCTGTCGGCGAGCGGTTCGGCGTTCAACGCGGGGATGGCGCTGGGCCCTCCGGCCGCCGCGCCGCTGGTCATGGGCTCCCCCGGGGTGCTGTTCTCCTGTGTCACCGTGCTGTTCGCGCTCGTGGGGGCCGGGCACGCGCTGCTGCCGGCGGGCGCGGCGGACCGGCCCTCCGACGGGTCCTCCGCCGCGCCCGCCGCCGGCCGGGCCCCGGAGGCCGGCGCACCGCGCCCCGGGCCCTCACCGTTCGTGGTGACCGTGCTGAGCGTGTACGCGTTCATGTTCTTCCAGCACTATCTGGCGCTGTACGCGGTCCCCCGTACGTCGGCGGCCTTCTACGGGGCCGTCCTGACGGGGTACGCGGCCCTCCTCGTCGTCGCGCAGCCGCTGCTGGCGGAACGCGTCGCCGCACTGAGCTACCCGGCCGCGCTGCGGTGGGGGTTCGGCGCGATGGCTGCGGGCATGGCGGCGATCGGGGCCGGGGGGCACGTGGGGATCGCGGTGGGCGGGGCGTTGCTGTGTCTCGGGGAGATCGTGCTCTTCCTCAAGAACGACCTGGAGGCGCTGGCCCGTTCGTCGGCCGCCCCGGCGAGTGTGTTCGGGCGTCAGCGGCTGGCGGCGGGCATCGGGGCGTTCGCCAGCGGGGTGGTGGGCGGGCAGTTGTACGGGGCGGCGGAGTCGGCGGGCTCGGCGCGGGCGTTCTGGGCGGCGGTCTGCCTCCAGTGCCTGCTGCTGCCGGTGTTCCTGCTCCGCCGGCGCCCGGCCCGGGACCGCGAGGGATCCCGGGCGGGCGCCGGCTAGAACCTTTCGAGTGGACCAGGCCGATGGATCAGGCCGACGCGGGGAGCGGTCCCCGGTGCGCTTCGGCCGGTTCCGCGCGCCACTGCCCGGCCAGTTCGCGGCGGGCGCGGGCCACGCGGGAGCGCACGGTGCCGATCGGGCAGCCTGCGGCGGCCGCCGCCTCCTCGTAGGACGCGCCCAGCAGTTGGGTGAGGACGAAGGCCTGGCGGCGCGCCGGGTCCAGTCGGCTCAGGGCGTCCAGCACCGCGACGGACTCCTCGAATCCGGGCAGTTGACGGGGCTGGGCGCGTTCCGCGGCGGTCTGCCAGTCCGCGGTGTCGGCGGTCCTGGGGCGTACGGCGGCGGCCCGGTGCCGGTCGATGACGACGCGTCGCGCGATCGACATCAGCCAGGTCCGGGCGCAGGAACGCCCCGCGAACCGGGCCAGCCCGCTCATCGCCCGGAGGTAGGTCTCCTGAGCCAGGTCGTCGGCCCCCGGGGCGTCGGAGCTGAGATAGGCGACGAATCTGCGGACGTCCTCGTAGGTCGCCCGGACGAAGCGGTCGGCGGCCTCCCGGTCCCCGCCGCCCGCGGCCAGCGCCCAGTCGGTGATCTGCCCGTCGTTCTGCCGGGCGGCCGGGAGGCGGGGGTGGGCCGGACGGGTGGCGGAGACCCGGATGGCCGGTGGCCGGGGGGCGGGCGCCCGGACGAGCGGCGCGGCGGCGGGTGGTGCGGTGGTGGGTGGCCCGGCGGTGGGTAGCGCGGGAGCAGGAAGTGTCACAACAGTCCTTCGCGTCCTTGCGGAGCCTCGGCAGCGGTCGCCCGGCTCCGGTGACCGGTCCCGGGCCCCGTTCGGGGCGGCCCGGAGCACCGGCATGCCTGTCACGGGTGTGCGCGGGGCGCACACCCGTACCGCCTCCGGCGCACAGAGGCCGGAGGGCGGATGGAGGTCAGAGGAAGCGGAGGGAGAGCGGTGGCCCGCGCCGGGAGATGGCGTGCAGGGCGAGGAGGTCCCGGGGGCGGCGACGGGGACGGCTGCGGACGCGCCGCCGGACGGGCGGCGCGGGTGCGGGCGGCGTCGCGGACCACAGACTCCAGGCCGTCCGCAGCGGGGCGCGGACGAACAGCACCAGGCAGCGGCCCAGCCGGGCGAGGGCGACCTCGCCGCGCCACAGCCACCACCCGCAGATCAGCCCGGCCACCGCGTGGGCGGCGGCCATGCCGAGGGTGAACACCGTCCCGTCGAAAGCGGCCAGAAGCCCCATCAGGTCCGACGGGCCACCGATGGGGACCTCGTGCGCGGAGTGGTTCATCGCGCCCGACGCCTCTCGCCCGCCGCCCGAGTGGTGCGCGCCGAAGCCGGACGGCAGCCAGGATCCGGCGAGGGCGAAGAAGGCGTGCAGCCCCAACTGGCCCAGGACATGGGCCGTCACGGTCACCGGGGCGCTCCGCTCCCGCGCGGCGAGCCACCACCCCGCACCGCACACGGGCAGCAACGCGGCGGCCTGGACGAGCAGGGGCAGGGCAGCGCCGGACATCAGCGCGTGGCCGAGTCCGGACACGGCGACGCACACCACCGCGAACAGCGCGGTGCGTCCGAGTCGGAGTGCGGTTCCGGCCCCCATGGCAGCCATCGTGCCAGTCGTACCCACGGTGGGGAGAAGAGCACCAGATGCCGAAACAACGGGAGTTCACCTCGTTTGCCCCACCGAAAGGGCGATGTGATCCATGTCACAGGCAACTGTCGGGAACTTTCCCCTCCCCGCGTCCGACTGCTCCAACAACGCGTCTGCGTAAGCCTCGTGGCCCGGGGCCGCCGCATCCGCCCCCGCCAGCCGATGCCCCCGCCCCGAAGAGGCCGCATGACGAACCCACTCCCCACCCCCGAACCGGCAGCGGCCGCCGAGACGCCCGGAAGCGCCGCGCCGGCCACCGAACCCGGACCGGCGTCCGTGACCACGGCCGTCGGCGGCGCCGCACCGGACGACGGTCAGGTCCCCGCCCCCCGGCAGCCGGGAGAGCCGAAACGGCCGACGCTCCGCTCCGACCTGCGGGCCTCGTGGCCCGACGGCCTGGTGGCGCTCGTCATCACCGCGGCGATCTTCGTCCTGCTCTACATACGCATCCGCAACAAGACCTCGTCCACGGTCACCGTGATGCCGTTCATGGCCGACGCGGGCGGCTTCTGGATGTACTTCCTCAGCCAGGCGTTCGGCTGGTCCGCTCTGCTCTGGGCCTGGGGAACCGTCATCCTCGGACTGATGCTGTCCGGCCCCCGGCCCGGCCGCCTGCCGCTGTCGGGCCCCCGGCTGGAACGGCTGCACCGCACCACGAGCCTCAACACCATCGCCCTGATCGTGGCCCACGCCCTGCTGTTCGGGGCCGAGCTGGTCCGGCACGACACCGCGTCCTGGAACTCCGCGGTCGCCACCGCCTTCGTGGAGGCCCTCGTCCCGGGCGGCTACGACTCGGGAACCGGCCGGATCGCCATGCCCATCGGCCAGGCGGCCCTGTACCTCGCGATCCCCCTCGGCCTGCTCTTCTACGTACGCCACCGCATCGGCCCCAAGACCTGGCGGGTACTGCACCGCTGCGTGATCGTCGTCTACGTCCTCAGCGTCTGGCACACCCTGCTGTACGGGACCAACGTCTGGTACGACGGCTGGTTCCGCACGAGTGTCTGGCTGCTCCAGCTCCCGATCGCCGCGCTGCTGCTCCTGCGTCTGATGCGGCCGGCCCGCCGCTCCGAGAAGCTGCCCGCCCGGCCCGGAGCGACCGCCGGGGCCCGCACCGGGTGGGCTCTTCGGGTGGGCGGCCGGCTCGCCGCGGTGGCGGTCCTGGCGGCTCTGATCGCCGTCGTGGCCAGTGGCAGCGACGGCGGGCGCAGCACGCCCCCGGAGGACACCTCCTCCACCCACAACCACGACTGAGAGGCCGTCCGCCACCGCGCGCGAGCGCCATCCGCCACCGCAGGTGAGAGCCGTCCGCCCGGCGACGTACGCTCGGAGGCATGACCACCAACGATCTTCCCGTGATCGCCGCCGTCGACGGCTCCACGCACAGTCGGCAGGCGCTCGACTGGGCCACCCACGAAGCCGTGCGGCGGGGGCTGCCCCTGCTGATCGTCCACGTCCGCCCGCTCACCCGGCAGGTCGACGAGGAGACCGGACGGCGCGAGGCGGAGGCCCTCCTGGCCGAGTCCGTACGCCGGAGCGCGGCCATCGCTCCGGAGCTGCGGCCCTCGACGCTGGCCCCGCTGGACTTCCCGTCTGCGGCCCTGGTCTCGCTCGGCCGGGACGCGTCGATGATCGTGGTCGGATCGCGCGGGCTCGGCGGCTTCCGCTCGCTGATGGTCGGCTCCAACAGCCTCGCCACCGCGTCGATGGCGAGCTGTCCCGTCGTCGTCGTGCAGGAGGACCGCCCGGAGGGGGACGACGACCGGGCGGGGGACGCGGGGGCCTTCACCGACATCGTGGCGGGGGTGGCCGCCGACGAGAGCAGCGAGGCGGTCCTGGAGTTCGCCTTCGCCACGGCGGCTTCCCGGCCGGGCGCCCGGCTGCGGATCGTGCACGGCTGGACGATGTTCTCCTCGATGCTCGCGGGCGGCCCCGTCCTGGACCGGCAGGAGGCGGCGGGCTCGGCCGCGCGGACGCTGGCCGAGCTGACCTCGGGGTGGCACGAGAAGTACCCGCAGGTGGAGATCGTCCGGGAACCGGTCAACGGTTCGGCCTCGCGCACCCTGGTGACCGCGTCGGCGACGGCGGCCCTCACGGTGGTCGGCCGTCGCAAGGGCGGCGAGTCGCTCGGGCTCGGGCTGTCCCCGGTGGCGCAGACGGCGGTCACGCACGCACTGGGTCCGGTCGCCGTCGTGCCCTGCTGAGCCGCTTTCCCGTCTCCCGGTGGGCCGGTTCTCCGCTCCTCGGTGGGCCGGTTCCCCGTTTCCCGGTGAGCCGGTTCTCCCCGTCCTGCCCAGCGGTTCTCCCGTGCTCTGCCGGGTCGCCCCGGGCTTCCGTCGGTGCGGGCCCCTTGGCCTGGCGGGCGGCTTGACCGAGACTTGACCGATGACACAGCGTGTGGCGCTCGCGACCGTGATGGACCGGCTTGCCATCGATGCGGTGATCACCGGGTACGCGGTGGCCGTCGACGACGGGGCCTGGTCGGACTACGGCGCCCTGTTCACCCCGGACGGCCGCGCGGACTACCGGGACGCGGGAGGCGTGGAGGGCCCGGCCGACGAGATCGCCCGGTGGCTCGAGGAGACGATGCGCCTCTTCCCGGTGCGCCAGCACCTGATCGTCAACCGCCGGATCGACCTGGAGGACCTGGGCGGCTATACGGGCGACCGGGCCGAGGTGCTGGCCGACTACCTCAATCCGATGTGCCTGGCCCGGAAGGCGGGGAACGGCTCGGACGTGCCGGGCCGGGCGGAGTCCGGGCAGGCAGGGGGCCCCACGCCCGACTTCGTGACCGGCGGCCGTTACGCCTTCGAGCTGCGCCGCGCCGATTCGGGCTGGCTGATCCGCACGGTCACCGTCCACGAGAAGTGGCGCCGGACGCCGGGCGCGTAGGGCCCGTCGCCGCCCTGGCGTCGCCGCCGCCCGAAGGGCGCCGGGTCCGTCCGCCGTGCCCCGCTCGGCCCGCGTCCTGTGTCCGGCGGGGATCACCTCCTCCACACTGGGTATCCAGGGGTTGACGCGGTGACGGCGACCGCCCGCCCGCGCACGACCGAGGAGGGCACGGCATGCGAATCCGGGGCGGGCGTCTCCCGATCGGCCGGAACCCGGCCGGTGCGTCCGACGAAGGCGCTTCGGATGAAGCCGCATCGGGCGAGGGCACATCTGCTGAAGGCGCCGCCGGTGAAGGCACGTCCGGCGAAGGCGGCAGCGGGGAAAGCGGCTCCGGTGACGGGCAGGCGGCCGGCGGCCGGGGCTCGGCCGGCACGGGCACGCTCTCGTCCCCCTGGGCCCGGGGCGCGGCGGCCCTGCTCGCCGGGGCGCTGCCCGCGCTCGCCTTTCCCGCGCCCGGACTCTGGTGGTTCGCCTATGTGGCACTGGTCCCCTGGCTGTTGCTGATCCGCACGGCGCACTCGCCCCGCAGGGCCGCGCTGGACGGCTGGATCGGCGGCATCGGGTTCATCATCGCGGTGCACCACTGGCTGGTGCCGAGCCTCCACGTCTTCATCGTGCTGCTGGCCGCCCTGCTGGGGCTGCTCTGGGCTCCCTGGGGGCTGCTGGTGTCCCGGCTGCTCGGCGGGTCTCCTTCCGCGTCGCGTGCCGTCGCCGCCGTGGTCGTCGTGCCCTCCGGGTGGCTGATGATCGAGCTGGTCCGGTCCTGGGAAGGGCTGGGCGGACCCTGGGGGCTGCTCGGCGCGAGTCAGTGGGAGGTCGCCCCCGCCCTGCGGGTCGCCTCGGTGGGCGGGGTGTGGCTGGTGAGTCTGCTGGTGCTCGCGGTGAACACCGGTGCGGCGTTGCTGGTCGCCGACCGCGCGGCCCGTACGACCGCC
Organism: Streptomyces anulatus; assembly: GCF_014650675.1. Lineage (GTDB taxonomy): Bacteria > Actinomycetota > Actinomycetes > Streptomycetales > Streptomycetaceae > Streptomyces > Streptomyces anulatus. The sequence continues at coordinate 422,428 of NZ_BMVK01000007.1, forward strand.
GGCGTCCTGCTGGTGGTGTGCGCCCTGTCCGTCGCGGCGATGTGGGCCTGGGCGCCCCGGCCCACGGACACCGGCACGGTCAGGATCGCCGTCGTGCAGCCGGGCGTCGTGGAGGGACCGGGAAGTGTCGCGCGCCGCTTCGACCGGGGCGAGGAGCTGACCCGTTCGCTGGAGGGCCGGGGCGTGGACCTGGTGGTGTGGGGCGAGAGCAGTATCGGTGCGGGTGCGTGGGAGCGCCCGGAGACCGCGCGGCGGCTGGCGGAGCTGTCCCGCCGGGTCGGCGCGGATCTGCTGGTCAATGTGGACGCCCGGCAGACGGACGGCTCGGGCCGGTCGGGGATCTTCAAGTCGGCGGTGCTGGTGGGCCCCGACGGGCCGACCGGGGACCGCTACGACAAGATGCGCCTGGTCCCGTTCGGCGAGTACGTACCGGCCCGCTCCCTGCTGGGGTGGGCGACGTCCGTGGGCAAGGCGGCGGGCGAGGACCGGCTGCGCGGCGACCGCCAGGTGGTGATGACCCTGCCGGACGGGGCGCGGGGACTGCGGATCGGTCCGCTGGTCTGCTTCGAGTCGGCGTTCCCCGACATGAGCCGCAGGCTGGTGCGCGACGGCGCGCAGGTGATCGTCGCGCAGTCCGCCACCTCGACGTTCCAGGACAGCTGGGCCCCGGCCCAGCACGCCTCGCTGGGGGCGCTGCGGGCCGCCGAGAACGGCCGCCCGATGGTCCATGCGACGCTCACCGGGATCAGTGCGGCGTACGGGCCCCGGGGGGAGCGGGTGGGCAGCCCGCTCGGTACGGACGCGAGCGCGGCGGAGGTGTTCGACCTGCCGCTGGCGCGCGGGAGCACGCTCTACGGCCGGCTCGGCGACTGGCCGGTGTACGGGGCGCTGGCGGCCCTGGCCGTGCTGTGCGCCGTCGAGGGGCTGCGGGCGCTCAGGAGGCCTGCTCCAGGGCCTCCCGGACCACCCGCTCGCACAGCTCATGGGTCGCCAGGGCGTCCCGGGCGCTGAGCGTCTCGCCCCGGCGTACGGCGTCGAGGAAGGCGTGCACACAGCTCTCGATACCGCGCTGCCGGGCCACGGGGACCCAGTCGCCGCGCCGTCGGACACTGGGCTGGCCCTTGTGGTCGATGACGTCCGCGAGGTTGAGGACCTGTCGCTTGGTGTCCTGGCCGGAGACTTCCAGGATCTCCTCGGTCGACCCGTTCAGCCGGTTCATCATGCCGATCGCGGTGAACCCGTCGCCGGAAAGCTGGAGCACCACGTGGTGCATCAGACCGTCCACGATCCGGGCCCGCACGGTGGTGTGGTCGACGGTGCCCGGGACCAGGAAACGCAGGGTGTCGACGACGTGGATGAAGTCGTCGAGGACCATCGTCCGGGGGTCCTCGGGCAGCCCGACCCGGTTCTTCTGCATGAGGATCAGCTCGCGCGGGTGCTCCGCGCACTGCGAGTAGCCCGGGGCGAAGCGGCGGTTGAAGCCGACGGCGAGGCTGACGCCGCGTTCCTCGGCGAGGTTCACCAGCCGCTCGGAGTCGGCGTACTCGTACGCGATCGGCTTGTCGACATAGGTGGCGACGCCTGCTTCGAGGAGGCGTTCCACGATCTGCGGGTGGACGGCGGTCGGGGCGTGCACGAACGCCGCGTCCAGCCCCGCCGCGAGGAGGGAGTCGAGGGTGGTGTGGCGGCCGTCGGCCGGAACGCGGTGGGTGTCGCCGACCGCGTGGAGCGTGGCGGGGGTCCGGGTCTGCAGATGCAGTTCGACCCCCGGTACGGCGGTGAGCACCGGCAGGTACGCCTTCTGCGCGATATCGCCGAGCCCGATGCAACCGATCTTCACGAGGTCTCCCTGTCGCCGTGCCGCGCCGCTGTGCGCGGCTGTGCGCGCCCCGGCAGCATACGTCGCCGCCGTCCTGCGCCCTCCTGCCGGTCCGTCCGCGAACCCCCTGGCCAGGGCCATGATCATCGGCCACTATGGCCCGCATGACTTTTCCGGAACGCTCCGAACCCGCTTTCGACGCCGCCGAACGCCCCATGCTGGAGGGCTGGCTCGACTACCACCGCGAGACCTTGGCCATGAAGTGCGCGGGGCTGACGGACGCCCAGCTGCGCGAGGCCTCGGTGCCGCCGTCCGCTTTCACGTTGCTCGGGCTCCTGCGGCACATGGCCGAGGTGGAGCGCGGCTGGTTCCGTGAGGTGCTGGCGGGCGAGGAGCTGCCGGAGCTCTACAGCACCGACGAGGACCCCGACGGCGACTTCCGTGTGACGGAGTCGGACACCTGGGCCGAGGCGGATGCCGTCTGGCGGGCGGAGATAGCGGCGGCCCGGAAGAACGCCGCCGCGTATCGTCTGGACGACTTCTCCCAGGGCGTCGGATCGGCGGGCGAGGCGTTCAGTCTGCGCTGGATCTACCTGCACATGATCGAGGAGTACGCACGGCACAACGGCCACGCCGACCTGGTGCGCGAGCGCGTGGACGGCGCCACCGGCGACTGACGGTCACGCCCCTGGCGTGCACGGGCCGGGCGCCGTGCTGACCGGGTCACTCGTGCGGGCCATTCCCCGCCCACCGGGTCCCCGAAGACCGGGCCGCACCGCAGAGTTGTCCGGGTGCAGAGAACCAGAATCACCGCGAACCTCCTGGTCGGGCTGACGGTCACGGCCATCTCCGGCTGCGTATCGGTGGAGCCCCGAGCCCTGCCCTCCCCTCGTCCGGGCGCCACGGGGCCGGCCCAGGACGTGGCCCCGCAGATCGTGCAGTCACCCGCCCGTGAGGTGTTGGAGGCCGTGCCGGATCCGAGCCCGTCGGCGGCCCTGCCGTCCTCCCCCGCACCCCCGGCCGTCGCCTCCCCTCCGGAGGCTCCCCGCACCGGACCGGCGGGGGCCTCCCGTCCGCGGGAGCGTGCGGACCCTCCGGGGCCCCGGACGCCTCGCCGGGTCACGGGCGTCCCCTCCGTCACCGTGCCCGCACTGCCGCGTGTCGGCGTCGGCGTCGGCGGGACGGACGTCTGCGCGCTCGGCCGGGGGTACGGCGGCTGGCCCGCGGGCAGTCCGGAGTCCCGCATCTGCTCGGGGACGTACGGCCGCTGACGCTCCTGCGCCGGCCCGCCCCGCGGGGTCACTCCTCCCGCATGCGGAGCTCCAGGCGGTCGATGGCGGCGCGGACTCCACCGCCGTACCCGTCGTCCGCGAGCGATACGGCCGCGGCGCGGGCCCGCTGGAGGTGGATACGGGCGGATTCGGGGCGCTGGAGCTTGAGATAGTCCGCCGCGAGGTTGAGGTGCAGCGAGGGGTAGAACGCCCGGACGGCCGGGGTGTCCCGGTGTTCCGCCGCCCGGGCGCCGCCGGACCCCTCGCCACCGCCCGACCCCTCGGCTGCTCTCAGCCCTTCGGCGGCCGTCAGGGCGCGCAGGTCCCAGGCCAGCTCGTCGCCGGGGTCGTCCTGGGTGTCGGCCATGTAGTGCGCGAGGGTGCAGCGGTGCAGGGCGTCGCCGTCCGCCCCGAGCTCCGACCAGAGCGCGCCGAAGCGGTTGCGGGCCTCCTCCCGGTCACCTCCGTGGAGCAGCATGATCGCCTGGCCGATCCTGGTCATGACGGCGTCGTCGGACGCCTCCTGCTGCTCCACCACTGCGGTCTCCTCGTCGCCCGTCCAGCCGGTTGCCGTCGGTCCGACGCTAACGCCGGGCTTCCCCATAACCGGTCAGACACGGGCGTCGGGGCCCGTCAGCCGAGGGTGGGGATCCGCCAGTCGATCGGCTGGTGCCCCTGGGCGGCCACGGCCTCGTTGATCTGGGTGAAGGGGTGGGAGCCGAAGAACTTCTTGGCGGAGAGCGGCGAGGGGTGCGCGCCCTTCACGACCGTGTGGCGCTCCTCGTCGATCAGGGGCAGCTTCTTCTGCGCGTAGTTGCCCCAGAGCACGAAGACCGCCGGGTCGGGCCGGTCGGCGACGGCGCGGATCACCGCGTCGGTGATCTTCTCCCAGCCCTTGTTCTTGTGGGAGTTGGCCTCGCCGCCCCGGACGGTGAGCACGGCGTTGAGCAGGAGGACGCCCTGTTCGGCCCACGGCATCAGATAGCCGTTGTCCGGGATCGGCAGGCCGAGCTCCTGCTCCATCTCCTTGTAGATGTTGCGCAGGGACGGGGGCGTTTTGACGCCGGGCCGCACCGAGAAGCAGAGCCCGTGTCCCTGGCCCTCGCCGTGATACGGGTCCTGGCCGAGGACGAGGACCTTCACCTTCTCGTACGGTGTGGCGTCCAGGGCGGCGAAGACCTGCTCGCGCGGCGGGTACACCGGGCCCTTGGCCCGCTCCTCCTCGACGAAGTCCGCCAGTTCCTTGACGTACGGCTTCTGGAGTTCTTCGCCGAGGACAGCGCGCCAGGACTCGGGCAGCAGGTCGATATCGGTCACGTCCACAACCTCCGGTGAGCAACAGGTTCTTGATCCCAGAACCTACCCGGCGCCACTGACAACCGACCCCGGGAGCCCTTCCGTACAGCGTCTACCAGCTGGCCTTGCGGTACAGCTCCCACAGCTGCATCACGGTCTGCGGGTCGAGTGCGCGCTCGCCGCCGCCGATGTCCTCGCCCGCCGCGACGTACAGCTTGCCCTGCCACAGCGGCAGCAGCCGGACGTCCTCGACGAGGATCTCCTGGGCCCGCTCGAACTGCTTGCTGACCGCGCCCCGGTCGCTCTCCTGCCGCGAGGCCGGGATCAGCTGCTGGGTGATCTCCTCGTTGAGGTACGGGGTGCCGGTGACGCTCTCCTTGCCCACGAAGGGGGCGATGAAGTTGTCGGGGTCCGGGAAGTCCGGGAACCAGCCGCGGCCGAAGACCGGGTACTCGCCCTTGTTGAAGCCTTCCTGGAAGGTCTTCCAGGGCTCGCCCTGCAGCGTGATCTCGAACAGTCCGGAGTCCTCGAGCTGCCGCTTGAGCTCCTCGAACTCGGGCTCCGTGGAGGAGCCGTACCGGTCGGTGGTGTACCAGAACTTCATCTTCACCGGCTTGGTGATACCGGCCCGGGTGAGGATGTTCTTCGCCTTCTTCACATCCGGGTCGCCGAAGGTGTCGAAGAAGCTCGTGGTGTGTCCGGCGATGCCCTTGGGGACCATGGAGTAGAGCGGCTCGGCGGTCCCCCGGTAGACCTTGGCGACCAGGGCGTCGCGGTCGACGACGTGGGCGATGGCCTTGCGGACGGCGGGGTTCGCGGCGGCCGGGTCCTTCGGGTTGAAGACCAGGAAGCGGATGTCCGCGCCGGTGCTCTCGACGATCTGGAGACCGGCGTTGTCGTCCTTGTTGTCCTCCAGGCTGACGACCTCCTCGGCGGTCAGACCCCGGTAGGTGGCGTCGATCTCCTTGGCCTTCAGCGCCGTCACCATGTCGGCGGACTTCTCGAAGTAGCGGATGGTGACCGCGTCGTTCTTCCGGTTGGCGAAGCCCTTGTAGTCCGGGTTCTTCTTCAGCTCGGCGGTGACCCGGTCGTCGTAGGACTCCAGGAGGTAGGGACCGGAGCCGGTGACCTTGCCGTCGTCGCGGATCCTGTCCTTGGGGTAGTCGCCGGGGGCGACGAGCGACATGGCGGGCGTGGCCAGGATGAACGGGAACGTGGCGTCGGACTTGTTCAGGTGGAAGACGACCGTGTCGTCGCCCTTGGTCTCGATCCGGTCCAGGGAGCCGAGCATCCCGGCCGGGCCGCCCTTGAAGTGAATGTCCACGATGCGGTCGATGGAGTACTTCACGGCCTCGGCGTCGAGCTTCTCGCCGTTGGAGAACGTGAGGTTCTTCTTGAGCGTGCACCGGTACGCCATGCTCGTGGCGTCGGTGAACTTGCAGGAGTCCGCCGCGTCCGGCTCCGGGGTCGTGGTGCCGGTGGGGAAGCTCACCAGGGTCTGGTAGACGTTCCGCATCAGCTCCCAGGAGTTGTCCCAGGCCGCCGCCGGATCGAGTGTGGACGGGGAGCTGGTCGTCCCGACGACTATCTTCCGCTCCGCTTCCGATCCGCTGTCGGAGAAGAGACCGCAGCCGGCCAGCAGAGAAAGGGAAGCTAGGGCTGCAGCAGCCTGCAGACTGGCCCGGTAGAACACGTGCACGCTCCTCGATCAGCCATGGGTCGGCAGACCATACCGCAGCGCCCCACCGGGTCAATCCGCTGGCCCGGCGGGGCACTTGACTCAATCAGGGCCAAACCGGCCCAGGCCGCCTCAGCCCACGCCGGCGTTGAGGAAAATTCCTCCGTCGACCACGAGGGTCTGTCCGGTGATCCAGTCGGACTGCGCGGAGGTGAGGAAGGCCGCCGCGCCCCCGATGTCCTCGGGCACGCCGAGCCTGCCCAGCGGGTAGGCGGCGGCAGCCTCCGCTTCGCGGCCTTCGTAGAGGGCCTCGGCGAACCTGGTCTTGACCACGGCCGGGGCGATGGCGTTGACCCGGACGACCGGGGCGAACTCGTGCGCCAGCTGGAGGGTCAGATTGACCATCGCCGCCTTGCTCATGCCGTACGCGCCGATGAACGGCGAGGCGGAGACCCCGGCGACCGAGGCGATGTTCACGATCGCCCCGCCGTTCTCCTTCTGCCACGCTTTCCAGGTCTGCTGGGCGAAGCCCAGGGCCGAGATCACATTGGTCTCGTAGACCTTGCGGGCGACGTTCAGGTCGAGCTCCGCCATGGGGCCGAAGACCGGGTTCGTCCCGGCGTTGTTCACCAGGTAGTCGACGCGGCCGAAGGCCTCCATCGTGCGCTCGACCGCCACGGCCTGGTGCGCCTCGTCGTGCGCCTTGCCCGCAATGCCGATCACCCGGTCGGAGCCGAGCCGCTCGACGGCTTCCTTCAGGGCGTCCTCGCCCCGTCCGGTGATGGCCACCCGGTCACCGCGGGCGACGAGCGCCTCGGCGATCCCGTAGCCGATGCCCCGGCTCGCGCCCGTGATGAGGGCGACCTTTCCGCTGTCCTGCACCGTCATGATGTTCCGCTGCCCTTCGGATCAGTTGAGGGGTCCGCCGGCCACGTACATGACCTGGCCGGAGACGAAGCCCGCGTCGTCGCCCGCGAAGAAGGCGATGGCGTTCGCGACGTCCTCGGGACGGCCGACGCGCTGGACCGGGATCTGGGTGGCGGCCGCCGCCTGGAACTCCTCGAAGCCCATGCCGACGCGGGCGGCCGTCTGCGCGGTCATCTCCGTGACGATGAAGCCGGGCGCGACGGCGTTGGCGGTGACGCCGAACTTGCCCAGCTCCTTGGCGAGCGTCTTCGTGAGGCCCTGGAGCCCCGCCTTGACCGCGGAGTAGTTGGCCTGGCCCCGGTTGCCGAGGGCCGAGGAGGAGGAGAGCGAGACGATCCGGCCGAACTTGGCCTCGACCATGTGGGCCTGGACGGCCTTCGCCATCAGGAAAGCGCCCTTGAGGTGCACGTTCATCACGAGGTCCCAGTCGGACTCGCTCATCTTGAACAGCAGGTTGTCGCGGAGCACGCCCGCGTTGTTCACGAGGATCGTCGGCGCGCCCAGCTCGGCGGCGACCCGCGCGACGGCGGCTTCCACCTGGCCGGCGTCCGACACGTCGCAGCCGACGGCGAGCGCGGTGCCCCCGGCGGCGGTGATCTTCTCGACCGTGTCCTTGCAGGCCGCCTCGTCGAGATCGAGTACGGCGACGGAACGGCCCTCGGCCGCGAGACGTACGGCGGTGGCGGCGCCGATGCCCCGCGCCGCTCCCGTCACGATGGCGACACGCTGCTCGGTGGTGGACATGCTTGGTTCTCCTCGCCCTTGGATCGCGGCTCAGCGGACGTCGGGGCGTTTCCCTGACAGAAAGACTCCCGATCGCTGAGCAACCGCTTAGTACCTTCAGCAGACGAGACGCTAGAAGCCCTGGCACCCGGTGTCAACGGCGCACGCCCCGGCGGGCCGCACGTCACACCGGCGGGAGCGCCCGCCGCTGTGCCGTCGTGGTCCCGCCGGGGCGTGGATCAGCGCACGAGGAGGTCGAGCAGCCGTTCCACCTCGCCGGCCGGGTCGGTGGTCAGGCCGCTGTGCACGGCGCCGGGCTGGACGACCGTGGAGCGCGGGGCGATCAGCCAGCGGAACCGCCGCCCGGCGTCGTCGCCCGCCGCCTGACCGGCGCCCTCGCCCCCGCCGCAGACCCCCTCGACGGCGCGCAGGGCGGCCCGCACCCCGACGACGTCGGCCCGCGGGTCCAGCGCGAGCAGCTTCGCCTCGTCGAGGTGCGTACGGGCGGCGACGAACGAGTGGGCCCGGCAGTAGACCAGCACCCCGGCATTGAAGCACTCCCCACGCTCGACCCGGGGCACGATGCGCAGGAGCGCGTACTCGAAGACGTCGCGCCGCGTCATCGGCCGGCCTCCTCACCGGTACGGGCGGCCGCCGCGGCGCGGTCGTCGCCGGGCTTCGGCCGGGGTGGCAGGCGCCCGGTGAGCCAGCCCGGGGCCTGGGAGGGCCGGGTCGAGGCCGGCGCGTCCAGCGTGATCCGCTCGTGGATGTCGGCGGCCCGCGCGAGCAGCGGTGCGATGTAGGCCCGGCGCACCTCGTCGGTGGAGGAGAAGCCGGGCTCGTCGGCCAGCCAGACGTCCGGCACGTCGGCGGCCACCTCGGTGAGCAGTTCCTCGGTGACCAGCGGGGCGAGCTCGGCGGCCGCGGCCGCGACGTCCGGCCCGAAGGGCGCCAGGACATGGTCCGAGGCGTTGTACGGCTTGGCGGCGGAGGCCTGGGCGCCGGGCCAGTTGTGGTGCCAGATCATGGTCGCGCCGTGGTCGATGAGCCAGAGGTCGCCGTGCCAGACGAGCAGGTTGGGGTTGCGCCAGGAGCGGTCGACGTTGTTGATCAGCGCGTCGAACCAGACGATCCGCCCGGCCTCGGCCGCCCCGACCTCGTAGGCGAGCGGATCGAACCCGAACGAACCCGGCAGATAGTCCATCCCGAGGTTCAGTCCGCCGCTCGCGCGGAGCAGCTCCTGCACCTCCTCGTCGGGCTCGGCGAGCCCGATGACGGGGTCGAGCTCGATGGTCACCAGCTCGGGCACCCGCAGCCCCAGCCGACGGCCGAGTTCCCCGCAGATGATCTCCGCGACGAGCGTCTTGCGGCCCTGCCCCGCCCCGGTGAACTTCATGACGTACGTGCCCAGGTCGTCGGCCTCGACGATCCCGGGGAGCGAGCCGCCCTCGCGCAGGGGCGTGACATAGCGGGTCGCGGTGACCTCATTCAGCATTTTCCCAGGCCACCCATCTCTTCATCCTTGCGATGCACGGTCAACGCTGGAGGGGTGCGGCAACGGGAATCATCCACCGGCGGACCCGGTGGTGTCCGGGGAGTTCCGGTCGACCTCCCGATCTCCCCGCTCCCCGCCCCCCGAGCAGTCCGTCGACGGCGGCGCGCCCCTTGCTCCCGGCCTCCGGCATGAAGTGAGCATAGTAACCGGGTGATCGTCGGCGCCGAGTGTCCGAGCCACCGTGCCAAGGTCCTGTTCCGCGACTATGCACCGCCGCCCCCGGGCGAGGAGGCAGGCCCTTCGTCACGTTCCGACCCGGCATCGAGTCCGCCCACGATCAGGCCGGTCAACGCGGTGACCGCTTCGCCGTCGGTTGCCCGCCCCCGGTTCAGCTCGGCGGCGATCGCCTCGGCCGCGCCCAGCACGCCGACGCACCGCAGCCGGAGGGCTCGGGGCGCGAGGCCGGAGTACGGCAGCAGCGCGGTGGCCATCAGCTCCGCGTAGCTGTCGGTCAACTCGTGCTGGATCGCCTCCATTTCCGGGTTCCCCTTCAGCGCGGCGGAGACGGCGTTGAGCTCCGGCATGTCGGTGGCGCAGGCGAAGTAGGCGGCGCTGATGACGCGGGCGACCTCACCGGCGCCGGGTGCCGCGTCCCGCAACGCCCGCGTGATCGCGTCCCGGTGGCGTTCGTCGAGTCGCCGGTGGAGCGCGAGCAGCAGGCCGGGGCGCGTGCCGAAATGGTCGTACGCGATCGGCCTGCTCACCCCGGCCCGCTCCGCGAGGGTGACCAGCGTCAGACCATCGGCGCCCTGAGCGCGCACGATCGCCACGGCGGTGTCGAGCAACTGCTCCCGCCTGGCCGGCTTGGACAGGCGGGTCGGTGTGGTGGCCATGGTCCTCCCTTGCGTTCCCCCTCCAACCTAAGCTACAAAACGTAGGCTACAAAATGTAGCTTCGTTGACGTGAGGGGAACGCGCAGTGGGACAGACGGAATCGGTACTGATCCTGGGTGGTACGGGCCAGGCGGGCGCGGGGGCCGCCGCCCTCCTGCGCCGATGGCACCCGGCACTGCCGCTGACGATCGCGGGCCGTGACATCGACCGCGCGCGGCGGGTGGCCGACGGGCTCGGCGCCGCGACGGCCGCGACCATCGATCTGCGGCGCGGCGATCTCGGCCTCCCGGCCGACCGCCGCTACTCCGCAGTGGTCGCCGCGCTCTGGGACGACCGGCTGCACGGGCTGCGCTTCGCGCAGCGTCGCGGGCTGCCGTACCTCAGCATCTCCAGCGGCCTGGTGGACATCGCGCCGGAGGTCGTCGCGGGCGCCCAGCGGGCGAACGCCGCGCCGATCCTGGTGGCCAGCCACTACTGCGCCGGTGCCGTCGTCCTCGCGGCACTGCACTCGGCGCGGCGGTTCGACCGGATCGACGCCATCCGGATCAGTGCCGTACTGGACGAACAGGACACCGGCGGGCCTGCGGGAGTAGCGGATCTGCAGCGGTGGTCCACCGCCACCTCGGCGGGGCTCGTACGCCGGGACGGCGTCTTCACCTGGGTCACCGACCCCGACGCACAGGCGGATGTGCGCCGTACCGACGGCACCGGTCTGCCCGGCCGGAGCATCGCCGTCCTCGACGTGACGAGCCTCGCCCTCGCGACGGACGCGCCCGACGTCCGCTTCGACTTCGCCGTCGGCGAATCCGCGGGCCGGCGTCGCGGCGGACCCGCGAGTCTCGAGGTCCGGATCGACCTCGAAGGAGCGGGCCCAGGGGGTGCGCCGATCAGGAGGAGCCGCTATCTGGTCCACCCGGCCGGGCAGCGTCCCATGACCGCGACCGGCATCGCCCTCGGTGTCGAGCGATTGCTCGGGCTGCGCGGCGAAGCCGTCGCACCGGGCATCCACATGCCCGAGACACTGCTCGACCCGGCCTATGCGGTCGAGCGGATGGCGGAGACCGGCGCCTACTTCATCGGCGCGCCCGGCGACAGCTGAGCCTCTCCCCGGAGGAACGGCACCCATCGTGACGCGGGTGATCCTGTGGATCCGCGGACCGGGGCGCTCCCGGCCCCGGCGGCGCCGAACCGCGTCGCGCGCGGCGGCCACGGCCGAACCGTCGGCGCGGCATATCCCGTCGCGGTGGCGGGTAGTGGCCTGTTCCCCGCCGGTGTTCGCACGGCGGCCCGCGGGTGCGGTGGCCGGCCCCGCCTTCCGATGGAGCGTCCATGCTGCGGATCCACTTCACGCCCGAGGACCTGACGCGGGTCAGGGTGGCCCCGGGGCCGGACTTCCTGTGGGAGATCACCAACAGTGTGCAGACTCTTCAACGGACCGACGGGCAAAGGGTTTTCGGGGCCTGGCGCCGCTGGGTGCGGCCCCGGCTCCCGGAGAGCCGCCGCCTGCTCTCCCCGCTGCTGCCGCCGCACGGATACTCCCCCGACTTCCTCACCCCCACCTCCGGTGACCGCACCACGCTCCGGGCCGCCGTCGACACCCTGCTCGGAACACCGCGGCCGAGGCTGCGTGCGGAGCTGACCCGGCTGGCCGGGTCGACGCGGCTGCCCGGCTGGGCGGCATCGCTGGCCGAGGGCGACGCGGACGCGCTCGCCCGGCTGGGCGAGGCGCTCCACGCCTACCAGGCGGAAGCGCTCGTACCGCACTGGCGGCACGTCCGCGCGGACCTGGAGGCGGACCGGGCGCTGCGGACACGGCACCTGATGGACGGCGGCACCGAGGCGCTGCTGGCCGGGCTCGGGCCCGACGTCCGCTGGCGGCCGCCCGTACTGGAGGTCACCTATCCGGTCGACCAGCACCTGCGGCTGGACGGGCGGGGGCTGGTGCTCCAGCCGTCGTTCTTCTGCTGGCCCACCCCGACCACCCTGGCGGACGGCGAGCTGCCGCCCGTCCTGGTCCATCCCATCCACCACACGGCCGACTGGGCCGGGCCCACCGGGGCGGCGGGACCGGAGACGGGCCGGGGTCCCCTCGGCCGCCTTCTCGGGCAGACCCGTGCGGACCTGCTGCGGGCCACCCGCGCCGGCTGCTCCACCGTGGAGGCGGCCCGGATGCTCCAGGTGACCCACCCGGCCGTCAGCCAGCACATGAACGTCCTGCGCGCGGCGGGCCTGACCACCACCGTCCGCACGGCCGGCCGCGCCTTTCACGTCGCCACCGCCGAGGGACGTGCGCTGCTGGCCGCGGAGGACCGCCGTGCCGGGCTCGGGCCGGACGGCGAACCGCACCCGTAAGCCTGGACTTACACCGCTTGTGCCCGGCTCGGCCGGGACTCCACTCTGACTCCTGTCACCGCACCGCACCCGGCCGGACGGCCCCACACCGTCCCCGCGCCGATGTTCCCGTACGGCCCCGTCCCCCACAGGAGCCCCCATGCGCGCGAGACTTGTCCCCAGCACGGTCGCAGCACTCGTCCTCGGAGCACTCCTCCTCCCCGGCACCGCTCAGGCGTCGCCCGCCCCCGCCGTCCCGGTCGTCGACGTGCGGGCCCACGACTCGACGGCCGGAACGGCCCTCGCCTCCGGTTACGACGAGCCGGGGACCCGGCTGCGGGTCCCCGCCGGGCGCTCGGGCGACGCCCGCTGGCTGGAGATCGCCTACCAGGTCCAGGAGACCGGCTACTGGTGCGGTCCCGCCGCGACGCGCATCGCGCTCTCCGCCCGGACCGCCGCGCCGAGCCAGGGCGAGCTGGCCGCGCAGCTCGGCACGACCGAGGCGGGCACCGATCACATCGGACAGGTCACCGGCGTGCTCAACGCGCGTCTGGGCGGCGGCTGGTACGAGACAAAGGAGATGCCGAACGACCCGCCCACCCAGGGGCAGCGGGACCTCCTGTGGCACGACATCGTGTACGACATCGACCGCAACTATCCGCTGGTCGCCAACATCGTCGCCCCGCCGGGCAACCAGCCGCCCGGCTACCCGCCGGACCAGACGATCTACCACTACTTCACCGTCTTCGGCTACGACGCGGTCGACCGGACCGTCCTCATCGCGGACCCCGCGTCCTTCGGCGGCAACCAGATCTACTGGATCTCCTTCGACCAGCTGGCCACCCTGATCCCGCCGAAGGGCTACTCCGCCTGACTCCGCCCGATGTCGCGGGGCGGGCACGACCGCCCCGCGACCCCGACCCCGTTCCCCCTTACCAGGAGGTCACGTTGAGCACGCAACGGCCCACCCGCAGAGGCGTCATGAAAGCCGCCGCCGGACTGACCGCGACGACGGCACTCGGCGCGGCAGGCGTGCTGGCGTCGGCATCCGCGGCCCATGCCGTGGGCGACGGCTTCGGTCTGCGCATCGTGGACCGCGACGAGCGCGATCCCCGGATGCGCTACTTCCGCTTCGCGACCGACGCGATCGGCTGGGACCCCGGCGTCAACGTCCTGCTGCCGGACGGCTACCACACCAGTGGGCGCAGGTACCCGGTCCTGTACCTGTTCCACGGAGGCGGCACCGGCCAGGACTTCATCACGTTCGACCGGATGGGCATCCGCGCCTGGACCGCCGGGAAGCCGCTCATCGTCGTGATGCCCGACGGCGGCGCGGCGGGGTGGTACTCCAACCCGGTCGGCTCCAACGTCGGCCCCCGCAACTGGGAGACCTTCCACATCGCCCAGTTGCTCCCCTGGGTCGACGCCAACTTCCGTACGTACGCCGAGTACGACGGCCGGGCGGTCTCCGGGTTCTCGATGGGGGGCTTCGGCGCGTTGAAGTACGCGGCCAAGTACTACGGGCACTTCGCCTCGGTCAGCTCCCACTCGGGGCCGGCCAGCCTGCGCCGCGACGCCGGGCTCGTCACCCACTGGGCCAACCTCTCGTCGGCCGCTGTGGAGTTGGGCGGGGCCACCGTCTACGGCGCGCCGCTGTGGGACGAGGCCCGGGTCAGCGCCGACAACCCGGTGCAGCGCGTCGAGAGCTACCGGAACAAGCGCGTGTTCCTGGCCGCCGGCACCAGCCCCGACCCGGTCAACTGGTTCGACACGGTCAACGAGACGCAAGTCCTGGCGGGTCAGCGGGAGTTCCGCGAACGCCTCGGTGCGGCGGGCATCGGTCACGAGTGGCACGAGGTGCCCGGCGGTCACTTCGTCCGCCCCGATCTGTTCCAGCGGGACCTGGACGGGATCGTCGCCCGTCTCCGTAAGGCCTGACACCTGGAGGCATCGCCTTCCACCGACCCCGGGAGACCGTCATGCACGAACCCCACCGGTTCCGGTCCGTCCGGCCCGACGGGCGGACCGCCGGCTCCGGCCGTCCGAATCCACCGAGCCGTCGGTCGCTGTTGCGCTCCGCGGCGGCCGGGGGCCTCGCCGCGGCGGGAATCCTCGCAGGCGCTCCCGGGGCGGCGGCGACGTCCCGCGTCACCGAATCGAAGGTGCGCGACCTCAGCGGCCCCGCCCTGACCGGGCGGTTCGCGGCGCCCTGGACGGACCTCGGCATCCCGGTGCGGTGCCCCGACGGTTCGATGCTGTTCGTGTGCGGTGACACCTTCGACGGGGGCGGCGACGGCGGGCCCGACTGGCGGTCTCCCGTCGGACTGCGCTCGTCGAACGCCTCGCCCGGGTCGCTCGTGGTCGACGGCGCGGTAGGGGGATCACGCGCCGTCGGCCTCGTCCCGGAGGGGCATACGGGCGGCACCACCGCCATCCCCTCCGACGTGTTCACGGTGGGGCCGACGATGTACATGCACCTGATGCGCGGGGTGATCTACGAGACCCATCACACCGACTTCTGGCGCTCCGACGACAACGGCGAGACCTGGCAGTACCTGTGTCAGTGGCCGGGCGGTCTGCACGGCGGCCAGTTCCAGCAGAAGACGTACGCGGTCGCGGACGACGGCTACCTGTATGTGCTGTCCACCGCCTTCGACCGGGACGTGACCTCCGGTCTGCTGCTCCACCGGGTTCGCCAGGACGCTCCTGGGGATCCGGCCGCCTACGAGCCATGGGGGTACGCGGGCGGGGCGTGGGCCTGGGGCAATCCCCCGACGACCGTGACGTCGCCGCGGCGCTGGGGCGAGATCTGCTTCCGGGCCATGGGCGGCGGATACGCGCTCACCTGGCTCAACATGAGCCCGCTCGACATCCGCGCCCAGATCTTCGCGACGCCGACCTCGAACCTGTTCACGACGGCGGAGCAGACCATGATCGTCCCCACGGTGCCCGGCCGGGAGACCGGTAACGCCGTGGCGAGTCCGTACGGCGGCTTCATCATCCCGGGCTCCGGCGTCGACGACCTCCATATCGCGGTCAGCCAGTGGTACGACGCCCAGAACTACCGGGTCATGCAGTACCGGGTGAACGGTCTGGAGGGTCCGGCGCACTGAACCGGTCGGCGGCGGACATGCGGCGGCGTGCGTCACGTCCCGTATCGCGGCGTGAACACACCGGCCCCGGGGCACGTACCTCTGACCGAAGTGACCGGGACGGGAACGCCGACGAAGGGAATGCCGCGATGAGCGCAACGCAGGAGCACCGGAGCCTGCTCGGACGCCGCACGGTCGTCGCCGCGGTGGGAGCGGCCGGAGCGGCTGCCGCCCTCACCGCGTGCGGCGGAGGATCGGACGGTTCGGGAGGCTCGGACACGGTCGAGCAGCCCGGCAGCGGAGGCAAGGGCGGAGAGGTGATCGCCGCGACCTCGGACATCCCGGAGGGCGGCGGGGTGGTCTTCGCCGCGCAGAAGGTCGTGGTGACCCAGCCGCAGCCGGGCGAGTTCAAGGCGTTCTCGTCCACGTGCACCCATCAGGGCTGCGCGGTCAAGGACGTCTCGGGCGGCACGATCACGTGTCCCTGCCACAACTCCACGTTCGACGCCGCCACGGGCAGCCCGACCGGTGGGCCCGCCACCCGGCCGCTGCCCGCCCGGGAGATCACCGTCGAGGGCGACTCGATCAGGCTGGCGTAGCCGCTCCCTGCCCCGCCGCCCGACCGCGCGGTCGCTTCCAGCTGCCGAGAACGGCGTCCGTGGTGGTGACGGTGGCGACCAGGGCGAGCGTGTTGCGGACCATGGCGGGGGTGTAATCGGCGGGCACCCCCGCGATGGCGTCGGCCGGCACGACGGCCGTGTAGCCGAGGTTGACGGCGTCGAAGACGGCGTTGGGGACGGCGATGTTGGCCGATACGCCGGTGACGACGAGCACCCGGCAGCCGAGGTTGCGCAGCAGCGGATCGACGTCGGTGCCGGCCAGGGGCGAGAGGCCGTGCAGACGACGGACGACGAGGTCCTCGTCGGCCACCTCGATGGGGGGCGCGATCCGGACGGCGGTGCTGCCGGTGTGCTGCTGGACGGGCAGCCGGGCGGCGGCGCGGAAGAGCCGGGCGTTGCGGTTGCCGCCGCGCCCGTCGGGCCGGCTCTCGGCGACGGCGTGCATCACCTGGACGCCACGCTCGTGGGCGGCGGCGACGAGGCGGGCGACGTTGGCGAGCGCGCCCGACGAGCGGGCGGCGGCGGCGAGTTCGGGCAGCGCGCTGTCCGGTCCCACGACGCCCTGCTGGCACTCGACGGTCAGCAGGACGGTGGTGGCGGGGTCGAGCAGTTCGGTGAGCTGCTCCTGTGATCTCCTCGACGGCACGGGCGCTCCTCCCTCTCCTGGTGTCCGCCGTCCGGTGGTGTCCGCCGTCCGGTGGCGGGCGGACCTCCTCGGTCGGGCCGGGCGCGCGAGAGTAGCGGCCATTGCGTCATGAAGGAAGAGCGTCCATGATTTCTGACACCCAGTCAGAACCCAGGAGAGGGCGGCCATGACCGATACCCAGCGACGAGGCCGCCGGATCATGATGACGCCCGGGGAGCGGGACGCCTATCTCGGCGAACAGCGCACCTGCCGGGTGGCGACGCTCGGCGCCGACGGCGCTCCGCACATCGGCGCTCTGTGGTTCGTCTGGGACGGCGACTCCCTCTGGCTGTACTCCATCACGCGCAGTCTGCGCTGGTCCCAACTGCGCCGGGACGCCAGGATCGCCGTGGTGGTGGACGACGGCGAGGGGTACGGGGAGCTGCGCGGCGTGGAGCTCACCGGCCGGGCGGAGTTCGTCGGCGAGGCGCCCCGCACGGGCGAGCCCTGCCCCGAACTCGTGGAGGCGGAGGAGCTGTTCCCCGTGAAGTACTTCGGCATGACGGAGATGCCGCACGACGGACGGCACGCCTGGCTGCGGCTCACCCCGGAGACGATCACCTCCTGGGACTTCCGCAAGCTCGCCGAACTCGCCTGATCCCCCGCCTCGGCCCCCGACGCCGGAACCGGCCCCGCCCCCGGCCTCCAGTCCTATGCGCCGCCCGCCGCCACGCCCGCACCCGCGGCCGCCGCCCGCAACGCCTTCACCGCGGCGCGGACCGACGGGCGGCGGTCCGCGTCCGTGCGCCAGACCGCGTGGACGTGCCGCCGCACGGTCTGCCGCACCGGCACCAGTCGCACCCCTTCGGGGACCGGGCCACGTCCCAGTCGCGGTGCCACGCAGACGCCGAAACCGGCTGCGATCAGCGCGAGTTGCGTATGGTGCTCGCCGGCCAGATGGGCGATGCGCGGCTCGATGCCCCGGGAGCGCAGGGTGAACATCAGCCACTCGTAACAGAATTCGCCCTCGGGCCAGGACACCCACTCGTCGTCCGCGAAGTCCTCCAGCTCCACCTCGTCACGGTCCGCCAGCGGATGTCCGGCCGGCATGGCGATGTCCGGTGCGTCGTCGAGGAGTTCGGCCTTGGCCAGCCCGCCGGGCACGGGCAGGCGCTTGTTGCTCCAGTCGAGCACGACGGCCAGGTCGACGTCGCCGCGGAGCACCGAGCGCAGCCCCTGCTCGGGCTCCAGCTCCTGCGTACGGACGGTGAGTTCGGGGTGGTCCGCGCGCAGGGAGGTGAGCATCGTGGGAAACAGCCCGCGGGCCGCGGTCGGGAAGGCGCAGATCCGCACCTCGCCGACGACCTCGCCCCGCTGCGCCTCGATGTCGGACTGGGCCAGCTCCACCTGTGACAGGATGCGCGCGGCGTGGTCCGCGAGCAGCCGGCCGGCATCGGTGAGGCGGACGCCGCGGCCGTATCTGGCGAGCAGCCGCTGCCCCACCTCTCGCTCCAGCTTCGCCATCTGCTGCGAGACCGCCGACGTCGTGACGTGCAGCCCGTCGGCCGCCCCGCTCACCGAGCCGTGCCGGGCGAGGGCATCCAGCGTGCGCAGCCGCTCCAGGTTCAACATGTAAGCGATGCTACGCGATCGAGTACAGAAAGATTCACTTGTTCTAAGACGTCGTCTTCGTCAGGGTGGACCTCATGAGCGCTCCCTGCGAGCCGAGGGCCACGGCCCCGGCATCAGCACCTCCCCCGCCCGCCCCGACCGCGCCTGTCGCCCGGCGCCCCGCCCTCGACTGGCGGATCCGGTTCGCGGGGCTCTCGCTCATCTGGGGGTTCAGCTTTCTGCTGATCAAGGTCGGGACCGAGGGCTACGCCCCGTTCCAGGTCACCTTCGGCCGGCTGCTGGCCGGTACGGCGGTGCTGGCCGCCGCCATGGCGATGCGCCGGGAGCGGCTGCCGCGCTCCGCCCGGACCTGGGGGCACCTGGCGGTGGCGGCGTTCCTTCTCAACGCGCTGCCGTTCTCGCTCTTCTCCTACGCGGAGCTGACGATCCCCTCGACGCTCGCCGGGATCTGCAACGCGACCTCGCCGCTGTGGGGCATGGCCCTCTCGGTGGTCGCCCTGTCGGAGGACCGCCCGACCCGCCGCCGGGTGGCCGGTCTCGGCGTCGGCTTCCTCGGCGTCCTCACGGTGCTGGGCGCCTGGCAGGGCTTCTCCGGCCTGGACCTGCCGGGTACGGGCATGGCGCTGCTCGCCTCGTTCTGCTACCCGGTCGGCTGGATCTACGTCCGCCGCACCCTGGCCGGAACCGGATCGTCGACGCTGGCGCTGACGGGCAGCCAGCTCTTCCTCGGTACGGTGCAACTGGCCGTGGTGACACCGCTGTTCACCTCGGCCCCCACATCCTTCCCGCTGCTCCCGACCCTCTCGGTGCTCGCCCTCGGAACGCTGGGCACGGGCCTCGCGCTGCTGCTCCAGTACGGCCTGGTCCAGGAGGTCGGTCCGACAACGGCCCAGATGGTCACTTACTTCATCCCGGTGATCGCGACAGCGGCGGGCGTCGCGCTGCTCGGCGAGCAGCTGAGCTGGAACACCCCGGTCGGGGCTCTGATCGTCCTCGTCGGGGCGGCCCTCACCCAGAGCCGGGCGCGCCCTGCCGCGCCATCGGAGCCCTCGGGACGTCCGGCCGCCGCCGCGCCGGAGCCCTCGGCGGACCGAGCCGCCCGGCCGGGCGCGGACGCGGCCGGCCTCAGCCGTAGCTGACCGGCCGTGCGGGCCCCGCGGCGGCGGCCACCGCGTCCGCCAGGGGCCCGATGTCCGCCGAGGTCAGCGGGGAGACGGTGAGCCGCACCCCCTGGGGCGTGTCCAGCCGGAAGCGGGCTCCCGGGGCCGCGGCCCACCCCGCGTGGAGCAGCCGGGCGACCGCTCCGGTCTCGTCACTCACGGGCACCCACACATTCATCCCGCTGCGACCTCGGGCCACCACGCCGCGCTCCGCGAGGGCGTGGATGAGCGCGTCCCTGCGGTCGCCGTAGGAGCGGGACACCGCACGGGTGTCGATGGCGTCGGAGGTCCACAGGTGGAGCAGGGCGCGCTGGAGCAGCCGGCTGACCCAGCCGGGCCCGAGCCGCTGCCGTCCCGCCACCCGGTCGACGGTGACGGCGTCCCCGGTGAGCGTGGCGACCCGCAGATCAGGGCCGTACGCCTTGGCCGCCGAGCGGATGAACGCCCAGTGGGCCGTCACCCCGGCCAGCGGATGCAGCGGCAGGTCGACGATGGCGTGCCCGTGGTCGTCCTCGATCAGCAGTACGTCCGGGTGGCGCCCGAGGACCGCGCGCAGCTCCCGGGCGCGCGGCGCGTCCAGGGACGCGCCGGTCGGGTTCTGCGCCCGGTCGGTGACGACGAGGGCCCGCGCCCCGGCCCGCAGCGCCCGCTCCACATCGGCGGCCACCGGACCGGAGTCGTCCACGCCGACCGGTACGGCGCGCAGCCCGAGCGCCGTGACGAGGTCGAGCACGCTGCCCCAGCCGGGGTCCTCCACCGCCACCGCGTCGCCCGGCCGGAGGTGCGCGGCGAGAACCCGCTCGATCGCGTCCAGGGCTCCGGACGTCACGGCGACCGGCCCGGCGGGCACCCCGTCGGCGTCCAGCGCGGCGCGGGCGTACGCGGTGAACTCCGCGACCACCGCGTCCTGCCCGTACAGACCGCGGCTCTCCGCGTCGGCGGCGGCGGCCGCGGCGAGCGCGGGCCCGAGGTCGGGCAGCAGTTCCGGATCGGGATTGCCCTCGCCGAGGTCCCGTACGCCCGGGGGCGCTTCGATCCGCAGCGAACCGCGCGACGCGCCGACCGGGGCCGGACGCACCCGACTGCCCCGGCGTCCGGCCGTCTCGATCACACCGCGCTCGCGCAGTGTCCGGTAGGCGGCGGCCACGGTATTGGGATTGACCTCCAGGCGCGCCGCCAACTCCCGCATGGGGGGCAGCACATGACCCGGCGAGAGGTCTCCGGAGCTGACCCCGCGCTCCACACTGGCGGCAATCTCCGATGCGCGCCGCCCACTGATCCGATACTCTCCTAGCACAAACGATAGTATGCACTAGTGCAATGGAGTAAGCAATGCAGCACACCGCACCGCCCGACGACACGGGCTCCGGCGTCGCCGCCCCCTACCTTCCTACCGACCGCACGGTGCCCACCCGGTCCAAGGAGCGCGCCTCCTACGACCGCGAGCTGGTCCACTCCATCCTCGACGAGGCCTACCTCTGCCACCTGGGCTTCGTGCGCGACGGCGCACCGGTCGTCCTGCCGACCCTCTTCGGCCGGATAGGAGAGCGGCTGTACGTCCACGGTTCGACGGGCTCGCGACCGCTGCGCTCGGCGAGGAGCGCCGACCCGGGGATGCCGGTCTGCCTGACGGTCACCCATGTCGACGCCCTCGTGCTGGCCAGGTCCGCCTTCCACCACTCGATGAACTACCGCTCGGTGGTGGTGCACGGCACGGCCGTGACAGTGACCGACCCCGAGGAGCGACGGCTCGCCCTGGACGCGATCGTGGAACAGGTCGTGCCCGGCCGCTCCCACGACTCCCGGCCGGCCGACGCCAAGGAGCTCGCCGCGACGGCGGTGATCCGGCTGGACCTGAACGAAGTGTCCGCGAAGGTCCGCACCGGCGGTCCCAACGACGAGCCCGAGGACAGCACCCTCCCCCACTGGACCGGCATCGTGCCGCTCACCCGGGGTTACGCGGCGCCGGTCCCCGCGGACGACATGGACCCGGCCATCGGCGTACCGGACTATCTGTCCGCGCTCTGACGGAGGTCGCGGCGGCCATGGCCGCCGCGACCGGCACCGCCCCGCCGGGCAGCGGCGGTCACACCGCCAGGGCCTCCCTCCGGCGGGCCGCCGCCGCACCGCGCGCCTCCGCCAGGGCCAGTCCGGCCACGGCGGTCAGCAGGAGCAGCGTGCCGAGGACCGTGGCCGCCGTCAGCCGCTCCCGCAGGACGGTCACCGCGATGACGGCCGCGCTCACCGGCTCCAGGAGCATGATCACGGAGACGGTGGCCGATCGGACGGCGGCCGCCCCGGCGAAGTACAGCGCGTAGGCGAGCGCCGTGGGGACCGCCGCGACATAGACCAGCAGCCACAGCACCTGCCCGGTCTCGGCGGTGTGCGGCACCAGCCCCTCGGCCATGGCCATGGGCAGCAGGCCCACCGCTCCGATGCCGAAGGCCCAGGCGCTGGTGGTCAGCGCGTCACCGCCGCCACCGTCCCGCCCGAGCAGGCGGGTGAGCAGCGTGATGGCCGCGTACCCGGCGGCGGAGAGCAGCGCGAGCAGCACCCCGGCCGGCACGACGTCGCCGCCCTCACCGCCGAGTACCAGCACGGCGAGCCCGGTCAGCGCGCCGGTCACGGCGGCCAGGCCGCCCCGGCCGAGGCGTTCGCCCAGCAGCAGGCGGGCCCCGACGGCGATCAGGACGGGACCGGCGCCGAGGGTGACGACGGTGCCGACGGCGAGGCCGGTGACCTCGACCGCCGCGAAGTAGGCACTCTGGAACACCGTGAGACCGATGCCGGTTCCGAGGATCCGGAGCAGTCGGCGACGCCGGGGTTCGGGCTCCCGGGGAGCCCGGCGGGGGCGCAGCGCGAGCGCCCCGGCGAGCAGCAGGAGACCGCCCACGCAGCGCCAGAAGGACAGGGCGAGGGGGCCAAGATCGCTGACCCGGAAGATCAGGGACGCGGCCGCGCCGGCGGTGCCCCAGGCGATTCCGGCGACGACGAGATACAGCATGCTCCGCCCGACGGGCAGCACGGAAGCAACAGGGATGGACATATGACTTCTCCGGAGGAGGACAGGGTGGTGGGCCGCTCGGATCCGCATGCGGGCAGCGACGAACCGCTCGGGGACTGCCCGAGCCCGGTCTTCGTCAGGAGTGGCCGCCCGCGCTAGGCGGCAGGGGGCGGCAGCACAGTCAGATGCATGGTCGGCACACTAATGCGGGGCCCGGTCGCCGGACAACTCGCCCTCGACGACCCCGGCCGCCGCGCCGGTGCCGACGCCGGAGGCGACGGGACCCGACGGGGGCTTCGGCGCGGCGGACTGGGCGATGAACGCACCGGTCAGGACCACGAATCCACCGATGAGCTGCGGTGCGGAGAGGTGCTCGCCGAGCAGCACCCAGGCCAGACCGGTCGCGATGACCGCTTCGAGGCAGGCGACGACTCCGGCCACCTGCGGCGAGAGCAGCCGGACCGAGACGACCCCGGTGACGTACGCGAGCACGGTGGCGAGCAGCACGATCCAGCCGAGCAGCAGCCAGGCGGGGACCTCGTTGCCGTTCATGCCCGCACTGCCGCCGAGCAGCGACCAGTCCATGCCCCAGGGGCGGGCGACGACGGTGAGGACGGCCGCGCCGACGATCAGTCCGTACGCGATGACACCGACGGGGTGCGGGGGCTCGGCGTGCTTGCCCCCGCCGTCCCGGCCGTCCTGCCCGCCGTGGTCGGAGAGGACGAAGTAGCCGACCTGGCAGCAGGCCGCCCCGAGGGCGAGCAGCAGGCCGAGCAGGTCGAACTTGAGCCCGGACCAGACCTCGACGACACACGCCAGACCGCCCACCGCCAGCACCACGCCGACCGCGGCGGCCCGGGTGACGGGCCTGCGCTGCACGAAGCGGACCCAGCCGAGGACCAGCGCGGGCGCCAGGTATTCCACCAGGAGCGCCACGCCGACGGGGATTCGGGAGATGGAGGCGAAGTAGAAGGCCTGGACGCCGGCCACCGCGAACAGGCCGAACCCGGCCAGCAGCGCGGGGCGTTCCCGAACGAGATTCCGATGGCGCCAGGCAACCGGGAGCATGATGACGGCGGCGCCCGCGACGCGCAGCCAGACCACGTGCAGCGGGTCGAGACCCGCCTCGATCAGCGGCTTGGCCGCCACTCCCGAACCGCCGAACGCAAAGGCCGAGACCAGTGCGAGGCCCAGTCCGGCACTTCTGCCCTGAAATCCCGAAGACGCTTGCATCGGCACATCATGGCAGCAGTCGACAGCACCGTCATCCCCGTGACGCCTGTCGAGACGGCGCTCCGGCCGCGACCGGGTGAGGGAACCTACGCATCACCCGTCACGGAGCGGCTCACCCGTGTCGCGCGGCATCGGCCGTGAGCACGACCACCCGGTCCGCCAGCCACCGCGCGTCCACGCCCCCACGGGAGAGCACCTCCACCGCACGGCACTCGGTGTCGGCGGCCAGCGCGGCGAGCAGATCGAGGCCGGCGGCGCGCACTTCGCCGCGCGACGCCGCGCGGTACAGCGCGTCCTCCATCGCGGCGAGGGCCGAGGGCGACCAGCCGTCGACCGCCGGGGCGCGCACCACCGGGACGGCGCCGGTGTCCTCGACCGAACCCTGCCAGCGGAGCCCGTAGCCGATGCTGCGCTGGACGAGATAGCCGAGCACCTTGGCCAGTTGGGGCCCGCCGTCGAAGGCCTCGCGGACTTCGGGGTCCGTCTCGATCAGCGAGTGCAGGAGGTGGGCGGTGTCGATCTGCCGGTCCCCGTCGCGCAGCGCGCGCCTGCGCGCACCCGTCAGCACCGATGCCAGTTCCACGGTGAAGCGGGCATCGTTCCCGGCGTGGTTCGGTGCGGGCTGGTCAGGCATGCGCGGCGTCCGGTTTTGCACACCTCTACCTCATCAGTCCCGCGACCGAAAGACATCCCCGGAACGACCCATTGAGCATCCCACCGAAGTTGGGGACACCGGAGCGATCCATCATCCTTGCGGATGAGATCGCACCGCACGGCACAACCATGACGGCCGGGAGCGCGCGCCGCCTTGCTTTTCACGCCCCCACGGCAACCGCGGGCCCCGAGCGCACGTCTCTCACGCCATACACACGCGGCGGGGGGGCGGGAGGAGAGGAACGGGTGTTCTGGATGGTCGCGCTGCTCGCCCAGGACGGGCTGCAGTACGTCTACCGCGTGTACGCACCCGACGACGCCCTGCCCGCCGATCTCTTCTGGACGGCTTTCCACTGCCACGACGAGGGCCCCCACCCCCGCGCGTCGGACAGGTTCGACGCCGCGGTGATCTGGCGGAACAGACAGCCCCAACAGATCTGACGGTTCATCAGTATTGAATGTTGCCGCGCCCACCGCTACCTTCCGCGACACCGAAACCGGACGAACCAGGGGTGGTCGCATGGCTGAAGTCAGCGCCGAGGCACGCATCGAGGCGCCCGCCGAGAAGGTCTGGGGCCGCCTGACGGACTTCTCGTCGTACGGGGAGTGGAACGCCACCCACACCAGCTTCCCCAAGGGTGGCCCGGCCGAACTGGAACTCGCGGCCACCTACGAGGAGAACATGAAGCTCATGGGCTTCCCGGCCGAGGTGACCTGGACGGTCGACGGACTGGAGGAGGGCCGCCTGCTGGCGACCAGGGGCAAGGGCCCGATGGGGGTCAACCTGGCCATGCGGTACTCCCTGACCCCGGAGGGCGACGCCACGACGATGCGCATCGACGGGGAGTTCACCGGCGCGGCGGTCTCGCTGATGGGCGGCAAGCTCAAGGACTCCGCGACGGCGGCGCTCCAGGAGTCGCTGCGCAAGCTCGGCGGGCTCGTCACCTCCTGACGATGCCCGCGCGGCACGCGCGGGACCCCGCGGAATCGTCCCGCGGGGCCCCGCGAGCACGGCCCGCGTTCACGCAGGGCCGCTTCGGGCGCGACCTTGCCGGGCACGCTCAGTGCTCGTCGGCGAGGATCAGGTAGAGCTTCTTGCGCGCGTCGTTGATGACCGTCAGCGCCTTCTTCCGCTGTTCGGCGGAGCCGGTCTTCCAGACCTGCCCGAACGCCTCCATCAGACCGAATCCGGCCTGCCGGATCTCATTGACGCCCTCCCAGTCCACACCGCGCCCGGCCTCTTCCCACGGAGCCTCGGGGCCGGTCTCGGCCTCACTCCGCCCGGAGTCGGTGAGCGTGAACAGCTTCTTGCCGCCCTCGCTGGCACTGACGATCAGGCCCTCGTCCTCCAGCAGCTGGAGCGTCGGATAGACGGAGCCCGGGCTGGGCCGCCAGGCCCCGCCGCTGCGCTCGCCGATCTCCTGGATCATCTCGTAACCGTGCATCGGGCGGTCCTTCAGCAGCGCCAGGATCGACGCCCGCACGTCACCGCGGCGCGCCCGCCCCCGACCGCCGCCGCCCCGGCCGCGTCCGCCGCCGAACGGGCCGCCGCCGAAAGGCGGCCCGAAGGGCCCGAAAGCAGCCCGACGACCGTCACCCTCGCCTCGACCGTGCTGACCGGGACCGCAGTGCCCCGGCCCGTGCTCGTATCCATGTCCGTGTGAACGCATCTCTACGCCCCTTCCCTCTTCCATCGTTGATCTGTCGCGATGCGTCAACGATATATCGGAACCTATCGAGCGACAAGGCGATCGTCGGCGACACTCGAGCGCCGGAGACACGACTGCGCTGTTCACGAGGGGTGGAGCGGCGCCCGAGAAAACCACTGGCCCCCTCGGTCGGGCCGTGGTTACGCTGACGGCGTTCCTCGGTCTGCTCTGGGCTTCCGTGCCCCGGAAAAGAGAGATTTTTATGTTCCGGCCCGCGCCGCGCGCGCCTCGCTGCACCGTCTAGCCAGTAGTCCGTCTTCCTCCTGCCTCCTTCTCGGACGGCGTCCGGACGTGACTCTCCGGTGCACTGAATCAGCCCATTCCTCCGCCCTCGCGCGTATGTCGCGTCGTACGGGGTGGGCGTCTTCGTCGAGGCCGCTCGGCCTGCTCTTGCTGTCATCACAGACTTCCCAGCAAGGAGCACCCCGGGTGTCCACCACCAGCAGAACTCTCTCCAGCACTCCGAGCACCGCCCTGCACAGCGCCTTCTCCTGCGCGTGGTGCGGCCGGACCGCGTCCGCCGTCGCCGACGACGGCACACAGCGCCACCACTGCCCCTCGTGTCTGCAGTCCCCGCACGTTCCCGACCCCGCCGACGGCGGCTCCGGTGACTGCCGGGGCCGGATGTCGCCGATCGCGGTCGCCGTTCCGCGTACGGGCGACTGGATGGTCATTCACCGTTGTGCGCGCTGCGACGGGCTGACCTCCAGCCCCACCCGCGCGGACGACAACCAGCTCGTCCTGATGCGGTTGGCCGTACGGCCACTGGCCCAACCCCCCTTTCCGCTCGAAGCGTTCGGCGACCTCTGATCAGGAAGGAAGAGGACCGGCCATGCCGAGACGAGCGAAGAACACCCGTCGCCGTGCCCGGGGCGCACGGCGGCCGCAGCGGTACAAGGACGTCCTGCACAGCCAGGGAGGGCACCGGGGACACGCTTTCCGGTGCGCGGGCTGCCGGCTGGAGGTGTCCGTGGACGCGCCCGGCACCACGCACCGCAATCACTGCCCCACCTGCCTGGTCAGCCTGCACGTCGACCGACGGGTGCCGGGCGACCGGGCTGCGGACTGCCGCGCCCGGATGGAAGCGCTGTGCATGTCGGTCAGGCCCGACGGCGAGTGGATGATCATCCACCGGTGCGTGTCCTGCGGTGAGCTCAGCGCCAATCGCATCGCCGGTGACGACAACCCACTGGCCCTGGTTCGCCTGGCGCTCAAACCCCTGCGGGACCCCGGCATCGCCCAACGCACGCGGCTCGCGCCGTGACCCGGCCGTCACGCGCGATGCCGTGCCACAGGACGCCCACGCCTCGACGCCCAGCCCTCCCACACCCCCCGTCCCCCAACAGATCGCACCCGTGCGCGACTCGCAAGGAGCAGCCATGCGCCCCATGACCAGGGAAGAGGTGCGCGGCGCGATCGTGAACCTGGACCCGGCCGCGAAGAGGGTTCGCCTGCCGGCCCGGTTCGACGAGGTCCGATGGCACCGGATCGACTACCTCGGATGGAGAGACCCGAGCTCCCCGAAGCGCGCCTATCTCGTCACCGAGGCTGACGGCCGGGCACGGGGGGTGCTGCTGCGGCAGGCCCCGAACGACTCGGCGCACGGTTCGCGCGCGATGATGTGCGACCTGTGCCGGTTCGCCCGCCGCTTCAACGAGGTCTCGCTGTTCACCGCTCAACGCCCGTCACGTGACAAACGCGAACGCCTGAACGCGGTCGGTCTTCTCCTGTGCACCGATCTCGACTGCGCGGTGAAGGTGCACAGCAAGCCGGCCCGCGAAGCCTTCGACCGTCCGGTCGAGGAGATCCTCCGGTCGCGCCGAGAAGGCCTGCGCTCGCGCACGGTCGACTTCGTTCGTTCGGTCGGCGAACCGCACCGGGGCCGGGGTCCGCGGGCCGGACATGAACCGAACGAGAGGTCCTAGGGAGTGTCCGCAAAGTATCGTCGTCCGCCCGCCGGGCGGGGCCCGCGGCGTCTGGTGCGTGCTCTCGCAAGGCGCCGGAGTGTCCTAGTAGCGGAGCTACTCGGGCATTTCGGCAACGCCGCGAGAGTGCGTGCCAGGCGTCGCGGGCCAGACGAGACTTTGCGGACACGACCTAGGCCCCGTAGCGGGCCGCGAGCGTGGCGGCGCGCTCGCGCAGGGCACTGCGCAAGGACTGCGGGGCCAGGGCCTCCGCGTCCGTGCCGAGCCGCCACAGCGCCCATTCGGCGTGCCGTGCGTCCTGGAAGGTGACCTCCAGCCGTGGCCAGCCGTCCGTGTCGGGATCTTCCGCGCGGACGGCCAGCACGGTGCCCAGCAGTTCCTCCCGCCGCACCGGGTCCACCCGCACCAGCGCGGTGACATGGTCGCCGCCGGAGAGGAATCGAGCGGAACGGTCCCGCCAGATCCGGTCCAGGTCGACCCGGTTCGGCCGCTGGGCCGGTTCGGGCAGCTCCTCGGCTGCCAGCACCCGCGACAGCCGGTAGGTGCGGTCCGCCCCGGATCTCGTGGCCAGCAGGTAGCCCCGGTCCCGTACGGTCACCAGGCCGATCGGGTCCACCGTGCGCCACTGCGGCGCCTGGTCCGTGGCGGCGTAGTGGATGCGCAGCTTGCGGCCGGAGAGCACGGCCCGGCGGACCTCGATCATGGTGGTGCCCGGTACCTGATCGACGACCGGCCGGCGTGAGAGCAGGTCGGTCTCCGGGTCGACGAGAAACCGCTGGGCCGCGTCGCTCGCGGCGGCCTGATGGCTTTCGGGCAGCGCGTCGACCACCTTCCGCATGGCCGAGGCGAGCGCCGGTCCGAGGCCGAACACCTGCTCCCCGCGCCCTGATCCGGCGGCGAGCAGGGCGAGGGTCTCGTCGTGGTTCAGCCCGGTCAGCTCGGTCCGGAAACCGGGCAGCAGGGCGAACCCGCCGTGCCGGCCGCGTTCGGCGTAGACCGGGACTCCGGCCGCGGACAGTGCCTCGATGTCGCGCAGCACGGTGCGGGTGGACACCTCCAGCTCGCGGGCCAGCGTGTCGGCGGTCAGCCGGCCGCGTTGACGCAACAGCAGTACCAACGAGACCAATCGGTCGGCGCGCATACGGGAACGGTAGCGAAATACATGACCAAGGGTGTCGTCATTCGTTGGCAGGCTCCCCGTACGACGTCGAGACCGGCGAGCGCCGAGCCGACGGACCTCCGTACTCCCATGAATCGAATGGAGCTGAAGTGGCACTGGAACGAACGGCCGTCAACCCGGTGACGTGGTCGGTGGACTTGGGGTTCAACCAGGGTGAACTCGTTTCCGGGCAGACCCGGACGCTGTACGTCTCGGGCCAGACCGCGACGAGCGACGACGGCAAGCCCCGGCACGACGGGGACATGGCGGCGCAGTTGACCCTGAGCATCGACAACCTGGAGGCCGTGCTGAGCGGGGCGGGCATGTCACTCGCGAACCTCGTCCGCCTCAACGTCTACACGACCGACGTCGATCTGCTCTTCCAGCACTACGGCGCGCTGGCGGGCCGGTTGGGCGCGGCCGGGGTGGCGCCGGCCAGCACCCTGCTCGGGGTGACGCGACTGGCGGTCCCCGGCCTGCTGGTCGAGCTGGAGGGCACCGCCGTCGCGTGATGCGACTCCACCGCCCGTACCGTTTCCCGTCGCCCGGACCGGCGGGAACGGTACGGGCGGTGAGCCGATTTCCGGTGCATCGCGTCATGGCCGCCGAGACGTAGCGCCCGGTCGCAGCCGGGTACAGCCGGTCGCACCCTCCCCCTCACGTCATCGCCTTCGGCCTCCCCTCCCGCTAATGGTCTTTCGCCCCCGCACGCCGGGCGCTAGCGTTCCGGACGACGAAGGATCCACCAGGAGCGGAGAGAGACATGCCCGGTCGTCCGAGCGCGCGCTGACGTCGTAGCCATACCGGCCCGTCATCGCGTGCTGCCCCAGAGGTCGCGGCACAGCGAGCCCTTCTCCCACCCGATGCCCGGGTGCGCCTTCGTGCGCCGGGCCGCGGGTCTCGTGCCCGGCGACCCCAGAGGCTCCTGTGCGGCCCCCTTCCTCCTCTCCCCCCTCCCCGTCCCCCTCGCTGTGGCGGGACGCCGACTTCCGCAGGCTCTGGGCGGGTCAGACGGCCTCCCAGCTCGGCGAACACACGACGCTCGTCGTGCTGCCGCTCTTCGCCGTCCTGACGCTCGACGCGGGCGCGGGCCCGTTGGGCGCCCTCCGCGCCGTGGGGCAGGCGCCGATCCTGCTGCTCTCGCTCCTCGCGGGTGCGTGGGTGGACCGGTGGCGGGCCCGCACGGTGATGGTGCTCACCGACGCCGCCCGCGCCGTGGCCCTGGGCGCGGCGGCCGTGGCCGGACTCCTCGGACTGCTCGGCCTGCCCGCGCTGTTCGTGGTCGCGTTCACCGTCGGAGCCCTGTCGGTCCTCTTCGACGTGGCGTACCAGGCGTCCCTCGTACGGATGGTCCGGCGCGATCAACTCGTGCGGGGCAACAGCGCGCTGGAGGGCAGCCGGTCCGCGGCGCAGATCGGCGGCCCCGCGCTCGGCGGCGCGTTGGTGTCGCTCCTGTCGGCGCCGGTCGCCGCGGCCGCCGGGGCGTTGTTCTTCGCGGTGTCGTTCGTGTCCCTGAGGCGGATCCGCCGCCCCGAATCCGTACCCGGCCGCCCCGAACCCGTACCCGAGCGCGTCGCACCGGTTCCGGAGCGCCGGGAGCTCGCCGCCCCGGTCCGGGGCCGGATCCGGGAAGGCCTTCGCTTCGTCGCCGGAAACGCCTGGCTGCGGGCCGTGTGCCTCGCCTCCGCCGCCTTCCAGCTCTCCTTCGCGGCCACGATGACCGTCTATCTGCTCTTCCTCCCGCGCGAACTGCAGCTGACGGGCGCCACCGTCGGCCTCGCCCTCGCGGCGACCGGTCCGGGCGCGCTCCTGGGCTCGGTCCTGGCGGCACGGCTGCCGGGCCGGTTGGGCCACGGCGTGGTGCTCGTGTCCGCGGCCGTGCTCGGCAACGGGGCGCTGTTGTGCGTACCGGCCCTGCACGGCTCCACGACCGCGACGATCCTCGCGCTCCTTGCCGTCAACTTCGTGTTCGGGACCTTCAGCCAGCTGGTGAACGTCACGGTCATGTCGGTGCGGCAGGCCGTCACACCGGACGGGATGCAGGGGCGTGCCGCCGCGACGATCACCTTCGTGGGCATGGGGTTCACCCCGCTCGGCTCGCTGCTCGGCGGCCTCCTCGCGCAGGAGTGGGGTCTGCGCACCGGCCTCCTGGTGACGGCCGCGGGCATGATGCTGTCGCCGGTCCTGATGGCCGCGTCCCCGCTCGCGCGGCTGGGACGGCTGCTTCCGGTCCCGAGGGAGGAGCCGCGGCCCACGGAACGACATGGATCGGAATGACGTACGCCCGACCTGCGCAGGCCCGACCCACGCAGGCGTGACGCACAACCCCGGCGGGGTCAGGCCGGGGCGTACCGCTGCAGGGTGATCCCGCTGCGGAACGCCCTCGATTCCAGGAGCCGCAGCCGGGGCACCTCGTAACCCTCGGGGAAGAGGCGTCGGCCGCGGCCCTGGACGGCCGGGTAGACGAAGAGGCGGTACTCGTCGACCAGTCCGGCCGCGATCAGTGCGTGGGCCAGGGTGATGCTGCCGGTGAGGACGATGTCCTTGCCGCTCTCCTCGGCCTTGAGCCGGCGGACCTCCTCGACGGGATCGCCCTTCAGTACCGTCGAGTTCTGCCAGCCGGGGTCGGTGAGCGTGCCGGAGACGACGTACTTGGCCACGCGGTCGAGGTAGGCGGTGATGCCCGTGGTGTCATCGGTCCGCAGCGGCCAGTAGCCCCGGAAGTCCTCGAACGTCCGCCGCCCGAGGAGCAGCGCGTCGGAACGTTCGTCCTGCCGGTGGCTCTCCTCCAGGACGTCGCTCATGTCCGCGCCCGCGTGACCCTGTGGATCGAACCAGTCCGTGATCATTTCGATCGAGCCGTCCACGGTGATGTTCTGGGTGATCGCAAGGGTGCGCATGCCACTCTCCCGTGACTGGGTGCGTACGCTCCCGGCTGGACGCGTACGTTCACCCCCTGGTGACTCCGTCGGGCCCGGGAAGTCATCGGTGGGCGGTGAGCCCCCGCCGGACACGGCCGCTCCGGAGCGCCGCGCAGGGGCCAGACATCCGGAATTGGCCTTGTCCCGTCGCCGTCCCGGCGATCTACGGTCGCCCCATGAGGATTCGCATCGTCGACGCGTTCACCGACCGCCCCTTCTCCGGAAACCCCGCCGGCGTGCTCCTGCTGGACAGCGGTACGTTCCCGGCCGCCGAACGGCTTCAGGAGATCGCCGCCGAGGTCAACCTCTCCGAGACGGCCTTCGCCCACCCGCTGCCGCCGGGCGGCACGGCCGACTGGGCGCTGCGCTGGTTCACCCCGGCCACCGAGGTGGACATGTGCGGGCACGCGACGCTCGCCACCGCCCATGTCCTGCACACCACGGGCCTGGCCACGGGACGGGTGCGCTTCGCCGCGCGCTGCGGGATCCTGAGCGCGACCGCCGGGCGGGACGGCACGCTCACCCTCGACTTCCCCACCTCCCCGCTCACCGAGGAGCCGGTGCCGTACGGCCTCGCCGACGCCCTCGGGGCGGACCCCGTCTCCGTGCACGACACCGGTGAGCACATCGGCGACCTGCTCGTCGAGCTGCGCGACGAGGCGGCCGTACGGGCGCTCGCCCCGGACTTCGCCGCGCTGGTGGCCCACTCCCGGCGCGGGGTGATCGCCACCGCCGTCGCAGAGGACCCCGCCCGGGGCTACGACTACGTCTCGCGCGGCTTCTTCCCGGGCGTCGGCATCGACGAGGACCCGGTCACCGGCAGCGCCCACACCGCGCTGGCCCCCTTCTGGTCGGCCCGCCTCGGCCGCGACGACCTCACCGGGCTGCAGGCGTCCGCCCGCTCGGGACTGATCCGCACCGCACTGCGCGGCGAGCGCACCCTGCTGACCGGCACGGCGGTCACGGTGATCGACGGCGAACTGCTCACCGCTCTCTGACGGCCCTTCGGGGTGCGCCGAACCTCCGGCGCACCCCTTTCACGGCCGTGACGGCACCGCGCTCAGGGCGTCGGCAGCCAGTCGACCCGGCCCGCGAGCAGGGCGTATCCGACGAACGCCCCGATGTCCAGGAGCGCGTGCGCGACGACCAGCGGGCCCACCCGGCCCCAGCGCCGGTAGAGCAGCACGAAGACGACGCCCATCACCACGTTGCCGATGAAACCGCCGATCCCCTGATACAGGTGGTACGACCCGCGCAGCACGGAGCTCGCCACCAGCGCGGCCATCGGCGTCCAGCCCAACTGCCCGAGTCTGCGCAGCAGATACCCGACGACGATGACCTCCTCCACCACGGAGTTCTGGATCGCCGAGAGGATCAGTACGGGGAACTTCCACCAGACCTCGGGCAGGGACTCGGGTACGACCGTCAGGTTGAATCCGGAGGCGCGGGCCACCAGGTAGAAGGCGAGGCCGGCGCTTCCGATGCCGGCCGCGACCAGGGTTCCCCGGCCGAGGTCGAACCAGGGTTTCGTGCGGTCGAACCCGATGGCCCGCAGCCCCGCTCCTTCCCGGATCAGCAGGTGCGCGACCAGCGCGACCGGCACCAGAGCCGTTGCGATTCCGAACATTTGCCATGACAGATCAAGCCATGGACGGCCCGGAGCGTACGAGCCGTTGAGCGTCGCCGCCTGGTCCTTCAAACCCCCTGGTTTCGTCAGTGATCCGACAAAACTAATCAGGGAGGACACCGCGCTGGCGCCCAGCGAGAGCGCCAGGACCAGCACCACCTCGGACCGTAAGATCCTTCGTGACACGGCCTCTTGAGGAAAAGAATCAGCCACGCGCCCGGCCTCCACCTGTACACCTGCCTTTTGTTCTGCAATCACGTCTCATCCCACCGACCGCCGCACTAGGGTCTCGAATAAAGGTACGAAGATCATGCGCGACAGGCCGGGGGACGACCACCATCGCTGATGGTGCGGTCCCCCTTTTCCTTGTTTCATCCTCAACGAGGGGCACCACCGACATGGGACGTCATAGCTTGCCCGACAGCCACGCGGCGGAAGGACGCCGGGACCACCCGAGCCCGCGGCGCCGGCGCCGTACCGTCGCCATCGCGACCCTGCTCGTCCTCACCGTGGCGACGGGAACGGCCGTGGCGGCCAAGGTCGGTCTGCTGTCGTTCTCCCGGTCCTGCGAGGAATCGGCCGTGCGTCTGTCCGTGGTGGCCTCCCCCGACATCGCGCCCGCCGTGCGCTCCATAGCCGAACAGGCCCCCGAGGAAGAGCTGAGAACCGACGGCCGCTGCCTCGTCGTGGAGGTGCTGGCCCGCGACTCGCACAAGGTCGCCGAATCCCTCGCGGCGGGGGACGAGGAGCCCGACTTCCAGGTCTGGCTGCCCGACTCCGAACTGTGGCTGGAGCGAGCCAAGGGCCTGGGCGAGGGCATTCCCGTCTCCCCGTCCGACTCGGTGGCCTCCTCCCCGGTGGCGCTGGCCATGGTGCCGTCGGCCTCCCAGCAGCTCGGCTGGCCCGAGAAGACCTACTCCTGGGCCGAGTTGGTCGCGGCGCTCGGTTCCGACCGGGTGCGCCTCGGCGCGGCCGATCCCGCGCGCAGCGCCACCGGGCTGCTGGCGCTCGTCGGCATCGGCGCCTCGTCCGCGCGGCAGGGCGGGGACAGCGACACCCGGGTCGCCCGGACCGCGAAGGTGCTCGCCGAGCGGATGTCGGACGGCGACGCCCAGGTGCTGGAGACCCTGGCGCGGAGCACGTCCGGAGCCGAGGAGGGCAACCCGAAGCGGAACCAGGCGGTCCTGATCTCCGAGCAGGCGGCCTTCGCGCACAACGCGGAGGCGACCGGCGGGGGCAAGCTGGACCTCTTCTACCCGCAGGACGGCACACCGCTGCTGGACTACCCGTACACCCTGGTCAACGAGGCGGGCCTCAGCGTCGCGGAGTCCCGCGCGGCGCTGCGCTTCATGACCCTGCTGGGCGACGCGGACGCCCGGGCCGCTTTCGCCGAGCACGGGTTCCGGGCCGGTGACGGGAGCGCGGAGGACTCCCTCGTCGCGGCGGCCGGCGGCAGGAAGCCCCAGCCGTACGCCACCCCGGCCGCCGAGGCGCCCTCGGCCAAGGAGCTCCAGGAGACGCTCGGGATGTGGACGATCACCGTGCAGAGCGCCCGGCTGACCACGGTGGTCGACGCGTCGGCCTCCATGGCGGCGCTGGTCCCCGGCCGGGGCCAGTCCCGGATGGACGTCACCAAGGAGTCGCTGATCCAGGCGCTGGGCCAGTTCACCCCGAACGACGAGATCGGGCTGTGGGAGTTCGCCACCACACTGGACGGCGACAAGGACTACCGGCGGCTCATGCCGACGAAGCGGCTCGGCGACCCGGTCAAGGGCGGCGGGACCCACCGGGAGAAGCTCACGGCCGCGTTCGCGGGGCTGCAGCCGTTGCCCGGCGGCGCGACCGGGCTCTACGACACGACGCTGGCCTCGTACAAGGAAGCCCGGTCGACGTTTGTGAAGGGCAAGTTCAACGCCCTGGTGATCCTCACCGACGGCTCCAACCAGGACGAGCGGAGCATCTCGCGGAGCGGGCTCATCGCGGAGCTCAAGGAGCTCCGCGACCCGGAGCGCCCCGTCCCGGTCATCGCGATCGCGGTGGGCCCGGACGCGGACCGCGACGAGGTCGCCGAGATCGCGCGGGTCACCGGCGGCGACGGCTACGAGGTGAGCGACCCCGCGGAGATCCAGGCGGTGATCCTGCAGGCCATCATGGCGGCGGGACAGAACGGCCTCGCCGCACAGGAGTGACCGGCCCGGGCGCCGGGCCCCCGTCCCCGGCGCCCGGCGCGGCGGCGGCCCTCAGGGCGCCGGGAAACCCACCGGCCAGGTGTGGACCGGCTCCCCCGCGTGCATCAGCTCGGCATAGCGGCGGGTGGTGGCCGCGAGCGCCGCGTCCCGCCGCAGCCCGGCGTCCAGGGCCCGGCGGTACGTGGCCACCTGCCAGGAGGCCCCGTTGACGCGCCGCTTGCAGCGCTCCTCGATCACCCCGAGATAGCGGTCCCGGTCCGCGGGCTCGATGTGCCAGGCGTCCAGGCCCGCGGCGGCCAGCGGCAGCAGTTCCTCCAGCACCAGCTGTACGGCGGGGATCCTGGTCAGTCCGCCGGACCGGCCCGACCGCGGCCAGAGCAGCTCGGCCTCGATGCCGTGCCGGCAGGCCTCGGTGAAATTCTCCTCGGCCGCCTCGAACGGCAGCCTGCTCCACACCGGCCGGGACTCCTCGGCGAGCGCCCGTACGAGCCCGTAGTAGAAGGCGGCGTTGGCGATCACGTCGGTCACCGTCGGCCCGGCGGGCAGTACACGGTTCTCCACCCGCAGATGGGGGACGCCGTCGGCGATCCCGTACACCGGACGGTTCCAGCGGTAGACGGTGCCGTTGTGCAGCACCAGCTCGGCCAGTTCGGGCACCCCGCCCTCGTCCAGCACCTTCAGGGGGTCCTCGTCGTCGCAGATCGGCAGCAGCGGCGGGAAGTAGCGCAGGTTCTCCTCGAAGAGCTCGTGGGCGGAGCCGATCCAGCGCTCCCCGAACCAGGTCCTGGGACGCACGCCCTGGTTCGCCAGCTCCGGCGGCCGTACGTCGGTGGCCTGCTGGAACAGGGGCGGCCGGGACTCCCGCCACAGCTCCTTGCCGAAGAGGAAGGGGGCGTTGGCGCCCAGTGCGATCTGGACGCCGGTGATCGCCTGGGCGGCGTTCCACACGTCGGCGAAACGGGCCGGCGTCACCTGGAGGTGCAGCTGCACCGAGGTGCAGGCCGATTCCGGGGCGATCGAGGGCGAGGTACAGACCAATCGCTCGACGCCTTCGATATCCAGGACGAAATCCTCCCCCCGGGCGGCCGCCATTTGATCGTTGAGCAGGGTGTAGCGGTCCACGTCCGAGAGATTCGCGGACACCACGTCGTGCTCCCCCAGGGTGGGCAGGATTCCGATCATCACGATCCCCGCGTCCACCTCGCCCGCCTTGCGGTGTGCATAGGCGAGGCCGGTCCGCAACTCCTCCGAGAGCTGATCGAATACCCGGCCGCCGAGGCGGTGCGGAACGATATTCACTTCGAGATTGAACATCCCCAGTTCGGTCTGGAAATCCCGGCTCGCGATGCGCTGGAGCACTTGCTGATTCATCATCCGGGGCATCCCGTCGGAACCCGCGAGATTCAGCTCTATCTCCAGCCCCATCAGATTCCGCGGACGGTCGAACCTCCGCTCCGCCAGGAGTCTGCCCAGCCCCTCCAGGCACTGGTTGAGCTTGGTGCGGTACGCCTGTCGATCGGACAGGTCAACGGCTTCCGCCACGACCTTCTCCCCCATCGAGGGGTCCCTCCTCCAGTGGGCGGCCCGCGGCCCAGGCCGCTCGCATCACGATCGATAATGCCCAGCGGGAGTGATCCGTAACGCCCCCACGGGCCTCCGTTACCCGATAGTCTGGTTGAAGGAGACCGGGGGCACATTCCGGTGGCATGTGGCTTCCCACATTTTCGGCCGGACTATGCGCGGTGAAAACACCGACGAGTTTCGGCCGACCGCTCCGCCGGAAGGATGCCAGGTCGGGGTCGTCAAGGGCAGTTCACATCACCAGAAATACCGCGATTCGAAGGCCGGATGACGCCTTGCGCGACATATCTCCGACCGCTAGTGGAAACACTGTGTGAACACGCGTCATATAAACTCCGCTCAACGAGGCAGAGAGTTGATACGACTCGCCCGTCACCGGCCGTCTCCGGCCCACATGCCGACAGCGCCGTCTGCACCCGCCCAAGCGCCACCGTGTCTCCGAAGTGAGAGGCGACCCACTATGCCGCTGCATGTTCCCCCGGCTCCCGCGCCCGCCCTGCGCAGTGTTCTCGCGGCCCTCGGTTCTCCCACCGCCGTCCGCGGACCCCGCACGTCCGCTCTCCGGTCCGTCCAGGGACCGCTGAGCCCCGAACTACCGCTTCCCGTGCATGTGCTGGACCGGATCGCGCCCGCCAGGACAGCACCTCTGACACGCCTCGCGGCCTGGCGTTTCCTGATCCGGAGCGAGGGCCGCGCGGTCGCCGCGGCGGACACCGTGCTCACCCCCGACGGCTGGACGTTCTCGCACTTCTTCGAGGGGCCCTACCTCGCCTCGACCGAGCTGGCCGTCCGGCAGGCCGAGGCGTCGGCCACCGCCTGCCAGGCGCGGCTGCTGTCCATCCCGGAGCTGTACATGCTCACCCTCTGGCTGCACGGCGACACCGAGGCCGATCCCGCCGGCGGGGTGCTCGCGCCGGCGGACGTCCTGGTGCCCCTGGCGCCGGCCCCGCCGGGCATCGCCGCCCACCGCCCGCACCGGGTCGCCGATCTGCTGCCCGTCATCTCGCTGCGCGTGGCACCCGGCCCGCTCCTCAGCTCGGCCTGACCTGCGCAGCCCCGGCAGACCGCCCCCGTAGCGACCCCGCCCTGCCCCGCCCGAACACCGGGCGGGGCAGGGGTCACTGCGGGGGCGCCGTGCTGCCCACTCGGACTAGCCCCATCCGGCCACCCCGAACCACCCAAAGGGACAGTGCAGTTGCAGTGAACCGTCCGCGCGGGTGATGCGTCATGGGAGGAGTACGGGTGCTGCAGCGAAATCCCTGCGGAATCTTCCCCGTAGGGCAACACTGGGACCGGACCGACTGATACGGGGGCGGCCATGAACGACTCATCCAGCCGCAGGACACTCGACTCGACGCAGCGAAAGAACCCATCCATGTGCCAGCACCAGCCACCCTGCCCCACCGCCGATTCACCCGACCGGGAGGCCGCCCGCCTGACGGCCCACCACCCCGAACAGGGTTGGAGCCTCCTGTGCAACGGCGTCCTGCTCTTCGAGGACACCGGCGAACTGCTGCCCGACGGGCAGATCATCGCCCCGCACCGGCCACTGGCAGCCGGCCGCGTGGTGAAGGCCGCCTGAGGACGGTCGTACGAGAAGGGGCCGGCCCGGAGAGATCTCCGCACCGGCCCCGACGCATGTCCGGCGTGCACCGCTCACGGCGCACGCCCTACCGCGGTCCGTCTCAGTCGTCGTACGCGTCCAGCGGGGGGCAGGAGCAGACCAGGTTCCGGTCGCCGAAGGCCCCGTCGATGCGGCGCACCGGCGGCCAGTACTTGTCCGCGGCGGACACGCCGGCCGGGAAGACGGCCTCCTCGCGGCTGTAGCCGTGGTCCCAGTCGCCACCGAGCGCGGCCGCGGTGTGCGGGGCGTTGCTCAGCGGGTTGTCGTCCTCGCTCCACTCCCCCGAGGCGACCTTCTCGATCTCGGCGCGGATCGCGATCATGGTGTCGCAGAACCGGTCGAGCTCCGCGAGGTTCTCGCTCTCCGTCGGCTCGATCATCAGCGTGCCGGCCACCGGGAACGACATCGTCGGCGAGTGGAAGCCGTAGTCGATCAGGCGCTTGGCCACGTCGTCGATGGAGACGCCGGTCGCCTTGGAGATCGGGCGCAGGTCCACGATGCACTCGTGCGCGACCAGACCGGCCGGGCCGTTGTAGAGGATCGGGAAGTGCGGTTCGAGGCGCTTGGCGATGTAGTTCGCGGCCAGCACGGCGACCTGCGTGGCCCGCTTGAGTCCCTCGCCGCCCATCAGACGGACGTACGCCCACGAGATCGGCAGAATGCCCGCCGAACCCCACGGGGCGGCCGAGATCGGGCCCACGCCGGTCTCCGGGCCCGCGGCGGGCTGGAGGGGGTGGTTGGGGAGGTACGGGGCGAGGTGCGCGCGGACGCCGACCGGGCCGACGCCGGGGCCGCCGCCGCCGTGCGGGATGCAGAAGGTCTTGTGCAGGTTCAGGTGCGAGACGTCGCCGCCGAACTTGCCGGGCTTGGCGAGCCCGACCAGCGCGTTGAGGTTGGCGCCGTCTACGTAGACCTGGCCGCCCGCGTCGTGCACCTCGCCGCAGATGTCGGCGACGTGCTCCTCGAACACCCCGTGCGTGGACGGGTAGGTGATCATGAGCACGGCCAGCTCGTCGCGGTGCTGCTCGATCTTGGCGCGCAGGTCCGCGATGTCGACCTCGCCGTCGTCGGCGGTCTTCACCACGACGACCTTCATGCCCGCCATGACGGCGCTGGCGGCGTTGGTGCCGTGCGCGGAGGACGGGATGAGGCAGACGGTGCGCTGGTCGTCGCCGTTGGCCCGGTGGTACGCGCGGACCGCCAGCAGGCCCGCGAACTCGCCCTGGGAACCGGCGTTGGGCTGGATGGACACCGCGTCGTAGCCGGTGACCTCGGCGAGGCGCTCCTCCAGCTCACGGATGAGGGTGAGGAAGCCCTGCGCCTGCTCGGCCGGGGCGAAGGGGTGCAGCGCGCCGAACTCGGGCCAGGTGATCGACTCCATCTCGGCGGTCGCGTTCAGCTTCATGGTGCAGGAGCCGAGCGGGATCATGCCGCGGTCCAGCGCGTAGTCGCGGTCGGCGAGCTTGCGCAGGTAGCGCAGCATCGCGGTCTCGGAGCGGTGCTGGTGGAAGACCGGGTGGGTCAGGATCTCGTCGGAGCGCAGCAGCCCATCGGGCAGCGTGTCGGCGACCGTGGCGTCCAGCGCCTCGATGTCGCCCTCGGCGCCGAAGGCGGCCCAGACGGCGGAGATCTGCGCACGGGTGGTGGTCTCGTCGCAGGCGATGGAGAGCTGGTCGGCGTCGACGAGACGGAGGTTGACCCCGCGCTCCCGGGCGTCCGCGACGACGGCCGCCGCCTTGCCGGGGACGCGCACGGTCAGGGTGTCGAAGAACGCGCCGTGCACGACGTCCACGCCGGCGCTGCGCAGGCCGTCGGCGAGGATCGCGGCGAACCGGTGGGTGCGCCGGGCGATCGTCCGCAGCCCGTCGGGGCCGTGGTAGACCGCGTACATCCCGGCCATGACGGCGAGCAGGACCTGCGCGGTACAGATGTTGCTGGTGGCCTTCTCGCGGCGGATGTGCTGCTCGCGGGTCTGGAGGGCCAGGCGGTAGGCCTTGTTGCCGTCCGCGTCCACGGAGACGCCGACGAGGCGGCCGGGCAGGGAGCGGGCGAACTTCTCGCGGACCGCCATGAAGCCGGCGTGCGGGCCGCCGAAGCCCATCGGGACGCCGAAGCGCTGGGTGGTGCCGACCGCGATGTCCGCGCCGAGCGCGCCGGGCGAGGTGAGCAGTGTGAGGGCCAGCAGGTCGGCGGCGACGGTGACGATCGCGCCGAGCTCGTGGGCCTGCTCGATGACGGGCTCGATGGCGCGCACGGCTCCGGAGGCGCCCGGGTACTGGAGCAGCACGCCGAAGACGCCGCGCTCGGCGATCCCGGCGGGGATGCCGTCGCTCAGGTCGGCGACGACGACCTCGACACCGGTGGGCTCGGCGCGGGTCTCGATCACCGCGACGGTCTGCGGCAGGGTGTCGGCGTCGACCAGGAAGACGCCCTTCTTGACCTTGCCGACGCGCCGGGACAGGGCCATCGCCTCGGCGGCGGCGGTGCCCTCGTCGAGCAGCGAGGCGCCGGAGGTGGGCAGCCCGGTCAGCTCGGCGACCATCGTCTGGAAGTTCAGGAGGGCCTCGAGGCGGCCCTGGGAGATCTCCGGCTGGTACGGCGTGTAGGCCGTGTACCACGCGGGGTTCTCCATGACGTTGCGCAGGATGACGGGCGGCGTGAAGGTGCCGTAGTAGCCGAGGCCGATCATCGGGGCCAGCACCTGGTTGCGGTCGGCCAGCGACCGCAGCTCGGCCAGGACCTCCGCCTCGGTGCGCGCCGAGGGAAGGTTCAGGGCCTCCGCGCTCTTGATCACGTCGGGCACCGCGGCGGCGGTGAGCTCGTCGAGGGAGCCGTAGCCGACCTGGGCGAGCATCTTCGCCTGGGCTCCGGCGTCGGGCCCTATGTGGCGCTGCTCGAACGGAATGCCCTGCTCCAGCTGGGAGAGCGGAGTGCGACGGGGGGTCATGGTGGAGGCCTCCTGGTCTGTCACGACCTGCGAGGGGCACCACGGCGCGGGTGCCCGAACGGCCTCCCCCTCTGTCATCTCAACCTGAGAGCTTCACCGGCCCGCCCGGGGGCGTGCCGACTTTCACCGTCGGTGAGGGTCGAGTCCGTCTGGGCCTGCGCCCGCACGGAATCGCCCTGCTTTCCAGAGTGACCTCGTCCGTGCGGTACGGGGGCCTGAGAGATTCCGGGGAGGAGTTGCTCCTTCGGCGCCTCCGGATTCTGCACCGGAGGACTCTCCCGCACGGGGTCAGCAGCCACTGTCAGCCTACCAGCGGCCATCGCGCCGGAGTTCTCGAGTGGCCGACGCCACGGATCTGCACTTGTGTGGTGCTGGTGGAGCGACAGCGTCCACCCTGAGCAGTGGCGACCAGTGGGAGGCACCGTGCAGACCGATATCGATCCGCGCCGCCTGATCGGCCGCAAGGCATTCGATCGCAAGGGCGCCAAGATCGGAACGGTGGATGAGGTCTATCTCGACGACGCGACGGGGGTGCCCGAGTGGGCGGCCGTCCGCACCGGCCTGTTCAGCAGGGACGCCTTCGTCCCCCTGGAACCCAGCGAATTCGTCGAGGACGCGCTGCGCGTGCCCTTCGACCGCGCGTTGATCAAGGGTGCGCCGGACTTCGGCGTCGGCCGGCACCTCTCGCCCGAGCAGGAACTGCAGCTCTACCGCCATTACGGGCTGGACTCCCCGCCCCCGGAGGAGTCGGCGCCCGACCGGGACTTCGGCAGGCTGGCGGGCCAGGAGGAGTAGTCGGCCGCGTCGCGGACGAGCGGCAGCGGGTCGGCGGGCCGCAGCAGCGGATCGTCGACCCGGAATGTCAGCACCCGGCCGGGTGCGCTCCACGGTTCCTCGAACCGGACGGTGACCCGGCCGACGCCGCTGCCCTGCACCCAGCCGTGCCCGTGCTCCTCGTGGTGTACGTCGTGCCCGGCGGGCCAGCGCCGCGCGGCGAGCAGCTCCGCGCTGTCCGGCTCGGGCTCCGGGGCGCTCTCCTCGCCGCCCTCCACAGGCGGCGAGCTGTGCTCCTGGGCCCGCTGAGCGAGCTGCCGGGCGTCGGCAGCCTGGGCGAACAGGTCCTCCTGGGTGTAGTCGGCCAGCCCCGTCACGCCGACCCCCAGCAGCCGTACGCCCCCCGTGGTGTCGACGGACTCCAGCAGCCGCCCCGCAGCCTCGCGGACCACCGTGGGGTCGTCCGTGGGGCCTCTGAGCGTCTCGGAGCGGGTCAGGGTGGAGAAGTCGTAGCGGCGCACCTTCAGCACCACCGTGCGCCCCGACCGGTCCGCGGCGCGCAGTCGCTCGACGCACCGGACGGCGAGCCGCTCCACCTCGGCCCGCACCCGCACCCGGTCGTGCAGGTCCACGTCGAAGGTGTCCTCCACGGATACGGACTTGGCGTCCCGCTCGGCGACCACCGGCCGGTCGTCGAGCCCCAGCGCCATCCGGTAGAGCCCGTGGCCGTGGGCCTTCCCGACCAGCCGTACGAGCTCCGCCTCGCCTGCCTCGGCCAGGTCGTGGACGGTGGTCATCCCGGCGCGTCGGAGATGGTCGCCGGTGGCCGGGCCGACCCCCGGCAGGATGCGCACGGACATGGGAGCGAGCAGCTCACGCTCGGTGCCCGGCTCGATGAGCAGCAGCCCGTCGGGCTTGGCCTCCTCGGAGGCGATCTTGGCGAGCATCTTGGAGCCGGCCAGTCCGACGGATCCGCTGAGGCCGGTCACCGCGTGGATGGCCGTCCGCAGCCCCTCACCCGTCGCACGGGCCGACGCCGAGTCGTCGGCCGTACCGCCGGCCTCCAGGTCCACGAAGGCCTCGTCCAGGCTGAGCGGCTCCACCAGGGGCGACAGCCGCCCCAGGAGCTCCATCACCTGGTCGCTCACCGTCCGGTACAGGGAGAAGCGGGGCACCAGGTAGGCGGCGTTGGGTGCGAGCCGCCGGGCCTGCGCGGTGGGCATCGCCGAGTGCACGCCCAGGCGCCGGGCCTCGTACGAGGCGGTGGCGACCACTCCGCGGGGTCCGAGGCCGCCCACCACGACCGCCTTGCCGCGCAGACTCGGCTTGGCCGCCTGCTCCGCCGACGCGTAGAAGGCGTCCATGTCCAGATGAAGGATGGTGGGCGCGGGTCTCACACCCTCGATGCTGCCCTACGGCACTGACAACGGGACGGTCCGGCGCCCCGTGGGGTGCCGGACCGTCCCGTCGTCTTGCTCGTGCCGCCCGCCGTGCGCGCCTCCGGGGCGCTCAGACGGCGCGGTTGCGGCGCCGCGCCAGCTCGTCGGCCGGGTTGTGACCGACGAGCGTCTCGCCGGTGTCGACCCGCTCGCCGTGCAGCTGCGAGAGCGCCGCCTCCACGTCCCGCCAGACGACGCCGACGGCGATACCGAAGACTCCCTGCCCGCCCTGGAGCAGGCTGACAACCTCGTCCGGCGAGGAGCACTCGTAGACCGTGGCCCCGTCGCTCATCAGCGTCATGCGCTCAAGATCCTGGAAACCGCGGGCCCGCAGATGCTGGACCGTGGTGCGGATGTTCTGCAGGGCGACCCCGGTGTCCAGGAACCGCTTGACGATCTTGAGGAGAACCACGTCCCGGAAACTGTAGAGACGCTGGGTCCCCG
This sequence comes from Streptomyces anulatus, assembly GCF_014650675.1. Classification (GTDB taxonomy): domain Bacteria; phylum Actinomycetota; class Actinomycetes; order Streptomycetales; family Streptomycetaceae; genus Streptomyces; species Streptomyces anulatus. The sequence continues at coordinate 467,220 of NZ_BMVK01000007.1, forward strand.
ACCCGTAGGCCGGGCGCACACTGGGCTCGACCAGGCCCGTACGGGCCCAGTAGTCCAACTGGCGGTAGGTGATCCCCGCCGCCGCGCACGCCGTCGGTCCGCGATAGCCGATGTCGTCGGCATCGCTCGCCGCTGCCACGCCGCCCGCTGCCACCGCTGCCGGTGGAACCGGCTGCCTGATGGCGTGGTCGGCTCCACTGCCGTGCTGCGGATACGGCCCACCCGCCGCCGTACCGTCGCCGCTGCTTCTCACGCCGACCTCCGTCCTTGACCTGCCCACTCGAAGGTAGGCAGTCACTCGGGGTGCGTCAACGATCGCCACACTCGGCACGCCGAGTGATAATCACCCTGAGGGTGGTTTCCCGTGTCTGGTTTCCGGGAAAGGCTTGTCGGATGCGCTGACAGCACCCCTGCGGGACGGTCACTGACTGTTCGTACCGAAGTCCTCCGGAGAGATCTGGTCGAGGAATTCGCGGAACTTCTCCACCTCGTCCTCCTGCTCGTCGGGGATCGCGATGCCCGCATCGTCCAGCACGCCGTCACTGCCGTAGATCGGCGTGCCGGTCCGCAGGGCGAGCGCTATGGCGTCGGAGGGCCGGGCGCTCACCTCGACTCCGCTGGCGAAGACGAGCTCCGCGTAGAAGACCCCTTCGCGGAGGTCCGTGATGCGGACCTCGGTGAGCTCCTGGCCCACGGCCTCGAGCACATCCTTGAACAGGTCATGGGTCAGCGGCCTGGCGGGAGCCATGCCCTGCTGGGCGAAGGCAATCGCGGTCGCCTCCCCCGGACCGATCCAAATGGGGAGGTACCGGTCGCCTCCCACTTCACGCAGGAGAACGATCGGTTGGTTGGAGGGCATTTCCACCCGGACACCGACAACGTCGAGCTCGTTCACACAGCAACCCTAGGACGTGCTCGCCATGTTTGGGTAGTCGGGCTCCGCCGAGGTCAGTGCAGACGGCTGCGCAGAGCGCTCTGCACGAGTGCCGCGTGCAGCCGTACGGACAGCTCGGCGAGCTCGTTCGCGGTGGCCTCCGCATGGGCTCTGGTCTGCGGGTTACGGTGCCGGCGCAGGGGCGCGACCAGCTGCTCCACCAGCCCCGCCTCCCGGTCGGCGGAGGCCCGCATGGCCCGAAGATGACGCGGTTCCAGACCGAAACGTCCCAGATCCGCCACCAGCTTGGCGACCGTCACCATCTCGGCGTCGTAGCCGCCCTCGGCGGCGGGGACGATAAGCCCGTAGGACTCCCACTCGGCGAGGCGGTCCTCGTCGACCTCGGCCGCAGCAAGCAGCTCGGACCGTCCGATCCGAGCGGCGGTCGCCGCCCCGGGACCGGTCTCCCACACCCCGTCGGCGAGGTCCCGCCGGTCGCCGGGCGAGGGCAGAACGGGCTGCTCCCCCCGGGCCAGCGCGTCCAGGTGCTCCCGGATGACCTTCAGCGGCAGGTAGTGGTCCCGCTGCATGCGGAGCACCTGCGCCAGGCGCTCCACATCAGTCGGGGCGAACTTCCGGTATCCGGAAGGAGTGCGCTGCGGCTCGATGAGCCCCTCGGCCTCCAGGAACCGGATCTTGGAGATCGTGACTTCGGGAAACTCGTCGCGCAGCTGGATGAGCACCGTACCGATGCTCATCGGGCGCGCTTCCGCGGTGGCGGTGCCGTGGCCGGCACCGCCTGTCGGTGTTCGCAGCATGGGCCTTCCTCGGGGTCCCCCCGGACGGAGTCCGGGGGCTGGTCACACGCCCCGCGGGCTCGCATAGAAGACCAGGCGGTACTTTCCGATCTGGACTTCGTCGCCGTTGGACAGCTGGACCGAATCGATGCGCTCACGGTTGACGTAGGTGCCGTTGAGGCTGCCGACATCACCCACGGTGAAGCTACCGTCCGGGGTCCTGCGGAACTCCACATGACGCCGCGACACGGTCACGTCATCGAGAAAGATGTCGCTCTGCGGGTGACGGCCGGCCGTGGTGAGGTCGCTGTCGAGCAGGAACCGGCTCCCGGAGTTCGGGCCCCGTCGCACGACCAGCAGTGCCGAGCCTCCGGGCAGCGCGTCGACCGCGGCCTGGGCCTCCGGAGAGAGCGAGGGCAGAGCCGTCTGGCCCGTCGCCTCCGCCTCGTACGCCTCGAGCCCGGAGATCGAGATGGTGGACGTCGTCTCCGAGGGACGCTCGGGAACGCCGCCCCGCAGCGGCGCGCCGCAGTTGGAGCAGAACCTGCTGGCCTCCGCGTTGCGGTGACCGCACCTCGTACAGACCGGCATCGACGAGCCCTCCGGGGTGAACCCTCCACCCGTACTCGAGGCTGATGGTTCGCCGAAACCTATGCGTCCGGCACCGGCAGGGTCAACAGACGACACGCCGTCACCACCCGGGGCGCCGGACACCTCGTCACGGAAGAGCGGACGCTCCGCCTCCTGCTCCTCGCCCTGACCGTGGCGCGGCGCGCGGTGGCGGGCAGCACTGTTGCTGTCCTCGCGTGCACTCTTCCCGAACAACTTCGCAAACAACTTCACGGGCGATTCCCCTTGACCGACATAGACCCGCCCGTGGGGCAGGACGAACCCTGATTGAACACACCTGCCGACCCGGACATCTTCACAACGTCCGTATCCACCCGACAGTTTCCACCACGCACCACCAATCCGGTGCGCCGACCCCCCGCAACCGTCCGACCCGCTCCACCGGCCCTCGCGCTCGCCCGGCTCACGGGGATGACGACCGAGCGTAGTCAGGCCGCTGCGCCGGTCGCAAGGCGTCCACGACGATCTCGTCGGACCGCTCCACGAGCACCGTGGCCTGCTCCTTCTCCAGCGTCTGGACCACACCGCCGGGAATGTTGAGCGCGGGCTCCAGATCCTGCGGTTTGCCGATCACCGTGAACTCGTACGGCGCCTCGATCTTCTTCCCGTCCACCTCGACGTCCCCGGCGTCCCCGGAGAAGTAGGTATTGGCCACCACCCGGACCCCGTTGACCTGGATCGCCTCGGCCCCGGCCGCCCGCAGCTCCTGAATGGCGTCGAGCAGCATGTCGGGCGCGACCGCCCCCGAGGGGTCGGTGATCGTCAGCGTGATGCCGGGGCCCTGCGCCGCCACGGTGCCCGCGAGGATGCCGAGCTGGCGCTCCTTCTCCAGCGTCTGCTTCCGGGCCTCCTCGGCCTGGTCGGAGCTGTTCTCCAGCTCGGTGCGCTGATCGTCCAGACGCTGCTTCTCGTCCTCCAGACGCTGGGTCCGGTCGTCGACCTCGTCGAGGATACGGACCAGGTCCTCCTGGCGGGCGCCGCGCAGCGCGCTGTCGTCGCTGGTGGACCGCACCTGGATGGCAAGCCCCAGACCGAGCCCGAACAGCAGCACGGCGACGATCAGTTGGGCCCGGCTCAGCCTCGGCGGCCACAGGCCCGCCTTGAGTCGCTGCCGACCGGACACCTCCGCGGCGGGCGGCGGCGTGGGAGCGTCCGGGGCGGCGGGCGCGCCGCCCTCGGGCTGTTCGCTGCGGGGGTTCTCGTCGTTGTTCATCGGCCTCAAGCCCGGAAGACGTGCCGGCGGATCGCGGCGGCGTTGGAGAAGATCCGGATGCCCAGCACGACCACCACACCGGTGGAGAGCTGAGCGCCGACGCCCAGTTTGTCGCCGAGGAAGACGATCAGCGCGGCCACCACGACGTTGGAGAGGAAGGAGACCACGAAGACCTTGTCGACGAAGATGCCGTCGAGCATGGCCCGCAGACCGCCGAAGACGGCGTCGAGCGCGGCGACCACCGCGATCGGCAGGTAGGGCTCGACCACCGCCGGTACCTCGGGCCGGACCAACAGTCCGACCACGACTCCCACGACGAGGCCCAGTACGGCGATCACGATGTGCCCTTCCCTGTGTCTGCCGCACCACTGCCGGCGGCCTTCGGCTCTGCTGTACGGACGATCAGGCTGGGCGCGGCCGGAAGCCGTACCTCCGCCTGATCGGAGATGCTGGTGCGGATGTCGAAGCTCTCCTTGAGCGCCTGCAGATACTGGCCGTCGGCGCTGTCCTGGAAGGCGGTCACGAGCTTCTTGCCGTCCCCCACCGCGAGCACCGTGTACGGCGGTACGAGCGGTCTGTTGTCGACCAGTATGGCGTCGCCGGCGGCCCGGATGGCCGACAGCGCCGTCAGCCTTTGCCCATTGATGGCGATGGCCTCGGCCCCGGATTCCCACAGGCCGTTGACCACACGCTGCATGTCCCGGTCGCGCACCCGCCCGGTGTCGGCGAAGCCCGTCGACTCACGTGGCCCGCCGCCGCCCTGGTCGGTGTCCTTCGCGTCGTCGACGATCAGCTTCACGCCGGGGCCCTCGACCGGGGTCGCTCCGGCCAGCAGCGCCACCAGTTGCCCCTGGTCGCCGCCGTGCTGCTCGAGCGCCTTGCGCTGACGTTCGCTCACATCGGAGCGGAGTTCGTCGACATCGGACTCCAAGGCGTCCGCGGCCTGCGTCTCCGCGTCGATGCGGTCGATCAGCTCCTCGCGCTCCTTGGCGACGACGGGCGCGGAGATCCGCGCCTCGGCGGCGCCGAGGGTGACCACGAGGGCGGCCACCACCAGTCCGGCGGCCAGGCCGAGCTTCGACTTGAGCGTACGGGGCAGCCCGGCGCTCCCGTCGGCCCTGCGCCGCGCGGAGGCCTCGGCGTACCCGTCGTCGAGGCTGTGGTCCATCACGTTGTTCAGCAGCGACATGGAGGCGTCGGGGCGTGCGGGCGGCGAGGCGGTGCTCCGATCGGGGGACTGCTGCGACATGCCGCACATCGTCGCACGTCGTCACGGCTGCCGCCGAATGGCCCCACCGGTGCGCCGCGACCCCCTGCCCGGGGCGTCGCGGCGCACCGTCGTCGCATCAGTCTCCTGCGCTGTCCACCACCGCGGCCCACTCGTCGAGCAGTGCCTGGGCCGAGGCGTCGTCCGGGCCTTCCGCCCACAGATGGGTGACGGCCTCCGCCCGGTCGGGCAGAACCATGATCCACCGCCCGTCCGCCTCGACCACACGGACCCCGTCCGTGGTGTCCACGCTGCGGTCACCGGCCGCTTCGACGACCCGGCGCATGACGAGCCCCTTGACAGCCCAGGGCGTCGCCAGGTCGCGGCGCAGGACATGCGCCCGGGGAATCCGGGCGTCGATCTGGCTCAGGGTGAGCTGGGTGCGCGCGACGAGCCCGATCAGCCGCACGAAGGCGGCGGTCCCGTCGAAGACGCTGCTGAATTCGGGAACGATGAACCCTCCGCGCCCGTCTCCTCCGAAGATGGTGTCCTCTTCACGGCCCACCCGGGTCAGGTCGTCGGGCGAGGTGGTCGTCCACTCCACCTGGGTGCCGTGGTAGGCCGCCACCTGTTCGGCGACGCGCGTGGTCGTCACGGGCAGGGCGACCCGACCGCTGCGCCGCTCGGCGGCGACGAGATCCAGGAGGACCAGCAGAGCCCGGTCGTCCTCGATGATCCGGCCCAGTTCGTCGACGAGGGAGAGCCGCTCGCCCACCGGGTCGAACCGCACCCCGAAGGCCGCCCGTGCGGAGGAGACGATCTCCCCGAGCCGCACCAGACCGGCCCGCCGGGTCTCGGCCGACTCGGTGGGCCGCGCCTCGTCGAGTCCGGGGTTGATCGTCAGCGCGTCCACGCCGAGCCGCCCGAGCAGGCTGGGCAGGACGAGCCCGGCGCTGCCGTTGGAGGCGTCGACGACGACCTTGAGCCCGGAGTCCGCGATGCCGTCGACATCGACGTTCCGCAGGAGGGACCCGGTGTACGAGTCGAACACGCTGGACGGGAAGTGCAGGTCCCCGATCTCGCCGGGGAAGGCCCTGCGGTACTCCTGGCGCGCGTAGACCCGGTCGAGCTTGCGCTGCTGCGCCTGCGAGAGGTCCGCGCCCCGCTCGTCGATGAACATGATGTCCACCGAGTCCGGCACCCCGGGTGACGTACGGATCATGATGCCGCCGGCGCTGCCCCGGGCGGTCTGCTGGCGCGCCACGGGCAGGGGTACGTTCTCCAGGTCCCGGACGTCGATGGCGCTGGCCTGGAGGGCCGAGATGACGGCCCTCTTGAGGGCGCGGGCGCCTCGGGAGTGGTCACGTGCGGTCGTGACCGTCGAGCCCTTCTTGAGGGTCGTGGCGTAGGCGCCCGCCAGCCGTACGGCCAGTTCGGGGGTGATCTCGACGTTCAGGATTCCGGAGACCCCGCGCGCCCCGAAGAGGTGCGCCTGGCCGCGGGATTCCCAGATCACCGAGGTGTTGACGAACGCGCCGGCCTCGATGGTCTTGAACGGGTACACCCGCACGTTGCCCTGGATGATCGACTCCTCGCCGACCAGGCATTCGTCCCCGATGACGGCGCCGTCCTCGATCCGGGCCGCGCGCATGATGTCGGTGTTCTTGCCAACCACACAGCCCCGGAGGTTGCTGTGCTGCCCGATGTAGACGTTGTCGTGCACCACGGCCTTGTGGAGGAAGGCGCCCGTCTTCACGACGACGTTCGACCCCACCACCGTGTGCTCGCGGATCTCGACGTCCGCCTCGACCTTGGCGTAGTCGCCGATGTACAGCGGCCCGCGCAGCACGGCGTCGGGGTGCACCTCAGCTCCTTCGGCGACCCACACGCCGGGTGAGATCTCGAAGCCGTCGAGCTCCACGTCGACCTTGCGCTCCAGGACGTCCGCCTGGGCCTTCACATAGCTTTCGTGTGTGCCTACGTCTTCCCAGTAGCCCTCGGCGATATAGCCGTAGATGGGCTTGCCCTCCTTCATCAGCTGAGGGAAGACGTCACCGGACCAGTCGACCGAGGTGTCGGCCTGGACGTAGTCGAAGACTTCGGGCTCCATGACATAGATGCCCGTGTTCACGGTGTCCGAGAAGACCTGTCCCCAGGTCGGCTTCTCCAGGAACCGTTCGACCTGACCGTCCTCGTCCACGATGGTGATCCCGAATTCCAGCGGATTGGGAACCCGGGTCAGGCAGACCGTGACGAGTCCGCCCTTCGCCTTGTGGAACGCGATGAGGTCGGTGAGGTCGAAGTCGGTGAGCGCGTCACCGGAAATGACGAGAAACGTGTCGTCCTTCAACGCCTCTTCGGCGTTCTTCACGCTGCCCGCGGTGCCGAGTGGCTTCTCCTCGTTGGCATAGGTGAGCTCCATTCCGAGCTCTTCGCCGTCCCCGAAATAGTTCTTGACGAGAGAGGCGAGGAACTGGACGGTCACTACTGTTTCACTGAGCCCATGCCGCTTGAGCAGCCGCAGGACATGCTCCATGATCGGCCTGTTGGCCACGGGCAGGAGCGGCTTGGGCATGCTCGAGGTCATGGGGCGAAGGCGTGTGCCTTCGCCGCCAGCCATCACGACGGCCTTCATGTCGGAAACGTCCTCCTAGAAGAGACGACGGTTAGCCGACTTCGCCCGTCGGGGCATCATTCGCAACATCTGCCGCGGGCCGGCCACACTGCGCGGCACCGCATCAACGAGCTCAATCGGCTACTGCGTCCGCCTTCACGAGCCGGCGGACCTGAACCACGTAGAGGATCCCTGCCCACCAGTAGAGCGTTGTACCCCATCCTGCGAACGCCCATCCGAAGACGGCGGCCAGTGTGGCCAGCCAACCACTCCCGTCGCTGAGCAGCAACAAGGGGAACGCGTACATCAGGTTGAAGGTTGCAGCTTTCCCGAGGAAGTTGACCTGCGGAGGCGGATAGCCGTGGCGTCGCAGGATGGCCACCATCACCAGGAGCATCAGTTCCCGGGCGAGCAGGGCCGCGGTGACCCAGAGGGGCAAGATCTCACGCCAGGTGAGGCCAACCAGGGTAGAAAGGATGTAGAGGCGATCCGCCGCCGGGTCCAGGAGCCGGCCGAGGCTGCTGATCTGGTTCCACTTGCGGGCGAGCTTCCCGTCGAGGTAGTCGCTGATGCCGCTGAGCATCAGAACCAGCAGCGCCCAGTTGTCGCTGTTGGGCCCTCCGAACACGGGGCGAAGAATCAGCCACAGGAAGAGCGGTACCCCGACAAGGCGAGCCATGCTGAGGATGTTGGGGATGGTGAGGACCCGGTCCGTCTGGACCCGAGTCTCCTGGACCTCCACCCGGGGGCCTCCTGTGAAGAACGTGCCAATGATGCCCCCTGACCCTACCCTCAGCCTCCTCCGTCCGGTGCACGGGGGTGGAGCGAGGACGATGTGCAATGGTCCCGGAACGCAGAAAAGCCCCGCACCAGAGGTGCGGGGCTTTCCCGGAAAAATTGTTC
>NZ_BMVK01000008.1 GCF_014650675.1 Streptomyces anulatus
CCGTTGTCCTGGATGGGCGCGGTCCTCAAGAGCGGGGTGTCCTGGCGGCACCTGCTGTACACGCTGCTGCACTTCCCGTGGTCCGTGTTCACGTTCGTCGTCGCCATCACGTTCTGGACGTACGGCCTGGCGGCGCTGACGTACCCGCTGTGGTTCTGGCTCTTCCCGGTGTTCGGGGGGCAGGGCGGTCTCCAGCTGTACGGGGACCGCAACCACCAGGAGTATCTGGACTCGCCCGGCGAGCTGGCGGTGACCGGGGCGGTGGGCCTGGCACTCGTGCTGGCCGCGCCGTGGATCGTGCGGGGTCTGCTCACGGTGGACCGGCTGATGGTCACCGGTCTGCTGGGCCCGTCCCGGCTGGCCACCCGGGTGTCCGAGCTGGAGTCGGACCGGGGCGTGGTCGTGGACACCGCCGCCGCCGACCTGCGCCGGATCGAGCGCGACCTGCACGACGGCGCCCAGGCCCGTCTGGTCGCCCTCGCCATGGATCTGGGCCTGGCGAAGGAGAAGCTCACCGACGACCCCGAGGCCGCCGCCCGCATGGTCGACGAGGCCCACGGCGAGGTGAAGGTGGCCCTCCAGGAGCTGCGCGACCTGGCCCGGGGGATTCACCCCGCCGTCCTCACCGACCGGGGCCTGGACGCCGCGCTCTCCGCGATAGCCTCCCGCTGCACCGTGCCCGTGACGGTCGAGGTGGACCTGGACGCGCGGCCCGCGCAGGCGATCGAGGGCATCGCGTACTTCACGGTCTCGGAGCTGCTCCAGAACATCAGCAAGCACGCCCGTGCGACCCGGGCCACGGTCGACGTGTGGCGGGCGTCCGACCGGCTGATGCTCCAGGTCACCGACAACGGCCGGGGCGGGGCGTCGCCGGCCTCGGGCGGCGGCCTGGCGGGGCTGACGGAGCGGCTGGACGCCGTGGACGGGGTCCTCCTGGTCGACTCCCCGGCCGGCGGCCCGACGACGGTCACGGCCGAGCTGCCCTGGCGCGGCTGACCCGAACACGGCGCCACCGCCTCCCCCTGTCCCCTGTCTCCTGTCTCCTGCCTCTCCCCCTGCTCCCCGTCTCCTCTCTCCTCTTCTCCCCGGCTACAGCCCCACCTCAGTCGCTCCGCGTACGTGCGCCCCTTCGCCCGGCCTCTCGGTCCGGCGGCGGGGCGTACGGCCGTGATCGTCCGGGGCGTACGGCCGTATGTGCCCGGAGCGTGCGAGGGGGCGCACTCCTGGTCCGCGTGGGTTGTCCACAGGGCCCCCATCCGTGTCCGGGTCCTGGGATGCTTGTGCGGTCGGGGCGCGATGCGCGGTGGTCGGGCGTGGTGCGTGCGGGGTCGCGGGGAACGCGGCATATTCGGAACAAGTGGGGGACTCGCAGTCGTGGAGAACGTGGAGAACAGGGTGCGCGTGGTCATCGCCGAGGATTCGGTCCTGCTCCGGGAGGGGCTCACCCGTCTGCTCACCGATCTCGGGCACGACGTGGTCGCGGGGGTCGGGGACGCGGAGGCGCTGCTCAAGACCGTGGCGGACCTCGACGCCCAGCAGGCGCTTCCCGATGTGGTGGTCGCCGATGTGCGGATGCCGCCGACGCACACCGACGAGGGCGTGCGCGCGGCGGTGCGGCTGCGGAAGGACTACCCGGACATCGGCGTGCTGGTCCTCTCCCAGTACGTGGAGGAGCAGTACGCCACCGAGCTGCTGGCGGGCAGCAGCCGCGGGGTGGGGTATCTGCTGAAGGACCGGGTGGCGGAGGTCCGCGAGTTCGTGGACGCCGTCGTCCGGGTGGCGCAGGGCGGGACGGCGCTGGACCCGGAAGTGGTGGCGCAGTTGCTGGGCCGCAGCCGCAAGCAGGACGTGCTGGCCGGGCTGACGCCGCGCGAGCGGGAGGTCCTGGGTCTGATGGCCGAGGGCCGGACGAACTCCGCCGTCGCCCGGCAGCTCGTGGTGAGTGACGGGGCGGTCGAGAAGCACGTCAGCAATATCTTCCTGAAGCTGGGGCTCTCGCCCAGCGACGGGGACCACCGGCGCGTCCTCGCCGTGCTGACCTACCTGAATTCCTAGACATCTGACACTCTGTCAGATACCGGTGCGGGCGGAGCACGGACCGCCGGCGGCCATGCGCCGGAAGTGCTCCGGGAGCGCTCCGGGGTCATAGCGCGGGTCAGGGGGTGTCCGACGGGCGCCGGACGGGCACCCCTGATCAAGGAAGGGCCGACGGAGGCCCGGGGCGGCCGAGGGGGCTTAGGACAAAAGACCCAGGAGGCGGCCACCTTCATCCCACGACCAGGGGGCTGGCAAATGGTGACAAGACATACCAAAAGGGTGTCCCAAAACAACGTCCACCATATGATCGATCCCTGGAGAGCCCCTTACGCGGACGTAGGGTGGCCTCTGGGATCGCCGGCTGGCCGGATGGTTCCGAACCGCCGCCCCAAGGGAGGTCCAGTTCAGTGACGAGCCAGGTCAGTAGCGCGGCAGAGAAGGCCGAAGAGGCCAACGACGCCGTCCTCGGGGGTCAGCGAGCCCCCCTGTCAGGTACGACGGGAACCACGGGCGGCGACGGGAAGGAAGTCCGCCGCCTGGACCGGGTGATCATCCGTTTCGCGGGCGACTCGGGTGACGGTATGCAGCTCACGGGTGACCGGTTCACCTCGGAGACCGCCTCCTTCGGCAACGATCTCTCCACGCTGCCGAACTTCCCGGCCGAGATCCGCGCCCCCGCAGGCACCCTGCCGGGGGTCTCTTCCTTCCAGTTGCACTTTGCCGATCATGACATTCTGACTCCGGGCGACGCCCCCAACGTCCTGGTCGCGATGAACCCGGCCGCGTTGAAGGCGAACATCGACGATGTGCCGCGCGGTGCGGAGATCATTGTGAACACCGACGAGTTCACGAAGCGGCCGATGGCGAAGGTGGGGTACGCGACCAGTCCGCTGGAGGACGGTTCGCTGGAGGCCTACAACGTTCATCCGGTGCCGTTGACGACGCTGACGCTGGAGGCGCTGAAGGAGTTCGGGCTGCCCCGCAAGGAGGCGGAGCGGTCGAAGAACATGTTCGCGCTGGGTCTGCTGTCGTGGATGTACCACCGGCCGACCGAGGGCACGGAGACGTTCCTGCGGCAGAAGTTCGCGAAGAAGCCGCAGATCGCCGAGGCGAACGTGGCGGCCTTCCGGGCAGGGTGGAATTTCGGTGAGACGACCGAGGACTTCGCGGTCTCCTACGAGGTCGCCCCGGCCACGCAGGCCTTCCCCACCGGCACCTACCGCAACATTTCGGGGAACCTGGCCCTGTCCTACGGGCTGATCGCGGCCGGGCAGCTGGCGGACCTGCCGTTGTATCTGGGGTCGTACCCGATCACTCCGGCGTCGGACATCCTGCACGAGCTGTCGCGGCACAAGAACTTCGGTGTGCGGACGTTCCAGGCGGAGGACGAGATCGCCGGGATCGGCGCGGCGCTGGGCGCGGCGTTCGGCGGGGCGCTGGGCGTCACGACGACATCCGGTCCGGGGGTGGCGCTGAAGTCGGAGACGATCGGGCTCGCGGTCTCCCTGGAGCTGCCGCTGCTGATCATCGACATCCAGCGGGGCGGACCGTCGACCGGGCTGCCGACCAAGACCGAGCAGGCCGATCTGCTGCAGGCGATGTTCGGCAGGAACGGTGAGGCCCCGGTTCCGATCGTGGCTCCGCAGACTCCGGCGGACTGCTTCGACGCCGCGATCGACGCGGCCCGGATCGCACTGACCTACCGCACCCCGGTCTTCCTGCTCTCCGACGGCTATCTCGCCAACGGCTCCGAGCCGTGGCGGATCCCGGAGACGGCGACCCTGCCCGACCTGAAGACCCCCTTCGCCACGGGCCCGAACCACACGCTGGCGGACGGGACGGAGGTGTTCTGGCCCTACAAGCGCGACCCGCAGACCCTGGCCCGCCCGTGGGCGGTCCCGGGGACGGCGGGCCTGGAGCACCGTATCGGCGGGATCGAGAAGCAGGACGGCACGGGCAACATCTCCTACGACCCGGCCAACCACGACTTCATGGTCCGCACCCGCCAGGCCAAGATCGACGGCATCGAGGTCCCCGACATCCAGGTCGACGACCCCGCCGGGGCCCGCACCCTGGTGCTCGGCTGGGGATCGACGTACGGGCCGATCACCGCGGCGGTGCGCCGGCTGCGGGCGGCGGGGGCGCCGATCGCCCAGGCCCACCTGCGCCACCTCAACCCCTTCCCGAAGAACCTCGGCGAGGTGCTGAAGCGCTACGACAAGGTCGTCGTCCCCGAGATGAACCTCGGCCAGCTCGCCATGCTGCTCAGGGCGAAGTATCTGGTGGACGCCCACAGCTACAACCAGGTCAACGGAATGCCGTTCAAGGCCGAGCAGCTCGCCACGGCCCTCAAGGAGGCCATCGATGCCTGACACCGACGAACTGCTCCACAACGAGCTGCTGCAACTGGTGCCCAAGGCCGAGGCGAAGCAGTCCATGAAGGACTTCAAGTCCGACCAGGAAGTGCGCTGGTGCCCCGGCTGCGGCGACTACGCCGTCCTGGCCGCCGTCCAGGGCTTCATGCCGGAGCTGGGCCTCGCGAAGGAGAACATCACCTTCGTCTCCGGCATCGGCTGCTCCTCCCGCTTCCCGTACTACATGAACACCTACGGGATGCACTCCATCCACGGCCGCGCCCCTTCCATCGCGACCGGGCTCGCCACCTCGCGGCGCGACCTGTCGGTCTGGGTCGTCACCGGCGACGGCGACGCCCTCTCCATCGGCGGCAACCACCTCATCCACGCCCTGCGCCGCAACGTCAACCTCAAGATCCTGCTCTTCAACAACCGGATCTACGGACTGACGAAAGGCCAGTACAGCCCGACCTCCGAGCTGGGCAAGATCACCAAGTCGACGCCGATGGGGTCGCTCGACGCCCCGTTCAATCCGGTGTCCCTCGCCATCGGCGCGGAGGCGACGTTCGTGGCGCGCACGGTCGACTCCGACCGCAAGCACCTCACCAGCGTGCTCCGCGCGGCCGCCGAGCACTCGGGCACGGCGCTGGTGGAGATCTACCAGAACTGCAACATCTTCAACGACGGCGCTTTCGAGGTCCTCAAGGACAAGGAGCAGGCCGCCGAGGCGGTCATCCGCCTGGAACACGGCCGGCCGATCCTCTTCGGCTCCCAGGAGCCCAAGGGCGTCGTCCGCGATCCGGCCACCGGCGATCTGAAGGTCGTGGCCGTCACGGAGGAGAACCGCTCGCAGGTCCTCGTCCACGACGCCCACGCGGAATCGCCCACGACGGCGTTCGCGCTGTCCCGGATCGCCGACGCGGACACCCTGCACCACACCCCCATCGGGGTGCTGCGCAGCGTCGAACGGCCCGTCTACGACACGCTGATGTCCGACCAGCTCGACGCCGCCGTCGAGCAGAACGGCAAGGGCGACCTCGGCTCGCTCCTCGCCGGCAACGACACCTGGACCGTCGTCGGCTGAGGCCGAGCGAGGACCGTACGCGCACCGCCCGGGGCCCGGGCCCGATCTCTCACGGAGATCAGGCCCGGGCCCCGTCGTATGCCTCGCGCGACGCCCGCACCGCGTCCACCCGGCGTTCGGTCCAACGGGCGAGCGCCCACACCTGCTCGGCGGCCTCGACGCCGAGCGGGGTGAGCGAGTAGTCCACCCTCGGCGGGATCACCGGCTTCGCGTCCCGGTGGACGAAGCCGTCGCGTTCCAGCGTCCGGAGGGTCTGGGTCAGCATCTTCTCGCTGACCCCGCCCACCGCGCGGCGCAGCTCGCTGAAGCGGTACGAACGCTCCAGCAGCGCCGCCAGTACGAGGACGCCCCAGCGGCTCGTCACATGCTCCAGGATCAGCCGGGACGGGCACATGGGCTGGTTGACGTCCCAGGCCAGGAGCGAAGACAGGGCCGAACCCGGGTCCGCGACCTCTGCGCCCTCCGCGCTCCTTGCACTCTCTGTCATGCCAGTACCTTACTTCAAAGTGGGTACTTTCTTATGGTTAGCGCTACCCGTAGGGTCGTAACCGCATCACGGAAACGGACTGAACCACCGAAATCGGAGACCCTCATGAGCATCGTTGTCACCGGAGCCACTGGCGCCCTCGGCCGCCTCGTCGTCGACGCCCTGCTGGCCACGGTCCCGGCCGGCGAGGTCGTCGCCGTCGTGCGCGACAAGGAGAAGGCCGCCGCGCTCGCCGCCCGGGGTGTGGAGCTGCGCATCGCGGACTACGACCGCCCCGAGTCCCTCGCCGGAGCCTTCCGGTCCGGCGACCGGGTGCTGTTGATCTCCGGCAGTGAGGTGGGCAAGCGAGTGGCGCAGCACACCTCGGTCATCGACGCGGCGAAGGCGGCGGGCGTCGCGCAGCTCGCGTACACCGGCGTGCTCGGCGGGCCGGACGCGGACTTCACGCTGGCCGACGAGCACAAGGCCACCGAGCAGCTGATCCTCGACTCCGGGCTGCCGTACACGTTCCTGCGCAACGGCTGGTACACCGAGAACTACACCGCCAACCTGGCCCCGGTCCTGGAGCACCGCGCGGTGCTCGCCAACGCGGGCGAGGGGCGCGTCGCCTCCGCCACCCGGGCCGACTACGCCGCCGCGGCGGCCGCCGTGCTGACCGGCGACGGCCACCTGAACACCGCCTACGAGCTGAGCGGCGACACCGCCTGGTCGCTCGCCGAGTACGCCGCGCTGCTGTCCGAGCTGACCGGCGAGGAGATCCCGTACAAGAACGTCCCGGCCGCCGCGCACCAGGAGGTCCTGGTCGGCGCGGGACTGCCCGAGGGCTTCGCCGCGATCCTCGTGGACGTGGACGAGGCGATCGGGCGGGGGCGGCTCGCGGGGACGAGCGGCGACCTCGCCCGGCTCATCGGCCGCCCGACGACGCCCCTCGCCGAGACCGTGCGCGCCGCCCTGCCCGCCGCCTGAGCCTCGACACGCCCCCTGCCCCCGTCACGCAGGACCCTGTCATGAGTGTTTCCGTGAGACGGCTATGACACGGAGCCCTTCCGGCGCTACCGTCGTGCCGTTGGCGGATCCGCCGACGCGGGCGGGCCGGGAGGGCACGTGGAGGGGAAGAACGAACAGCGGGCAGGCCTGCTGTACGGAATCGGCGCGTACGGGATGTGGGGCCTGGTCCCGCTGTTCTGGCCGCTGCTCAAGCCGTCCGGGGCGATCGAGATCCTCGCGCACCGGATGGTCTGGTCGCTCGGCGTCGTCGCCGTCGCCCTGCTCGTCGTACGCCGCTGGGCCTGGATCGGCGAACTGGTCCGCGACCGGCGCAAGCTGGGCCTGATATCGGTCGCGGCGGCGACCATCACGGTCAACTGGGGCCTCTACATCTGGGCCGTGAACAACGGCCACGTCGTCGAGGCCTCGCTCGGCTACTTCATCAATCCCCTGGTCACCATCGCCATGGGCGTCCTGCTGCTGGGCGAACGGCTGCGGCCGGTCCAGTGGGCCGCGGTCACCACGGGCCTGGTCGCCGTCCTCGTCCTGGCGATCGGGTACGGCAAGCCGCCCTGGGTCTCGCTGGTGCTGGCGTTCTCCTTCGCCACGTACGGCCTGGCGAAGAAGAAGGTGAACATGGGCGGCCTGGAGTCCCTGGCCGCCGAGACCGCCGTGCTCTTCGTGCCCGCGCTCGGCTTCCTGCTCTGGCTCGCCGCCACCGGTGAGTCGACGTTCACGGCCGGGGGCACGGGGCACGGGTTCCTGCTCGCCGCGACGGGCATCGTCACGGCGGTGCCGCTGATCTGCTTCGGTGCGGCGGCGGTCCGGGTGCCGCTGTCCACGCTGGGGCTGCTCCAGTATCTGGCCCCGGTCTTCCAGTTCGGGCTGGGCGTCCTGTACTTCGACGAGTCGATGCCGCCCGAGCGGTGGGCCGGGTTCGCCCTGGTCTGGCTGGCCCTGTCGCTGCTGACCTGGGACGCGCTGCGGACCGCCCGGCGCAACCGGGTCCTGGCGCTGAAGCTGCTGGCGACGGCGGCCGGCGCGCCCGCGTCCACGACCCCGGGCCCCACGGCCACGGACCCGACAGCCACGACGACCACGACGGCCACGCCTCAGGACCCCGCACAACAAAAGGTTACCTAGTTGCTTTTCTAACTCGGTTACGTTTTCCTGGTCCTGGAAGGACGGGAAGCGTGACCGAAGGAGAGGCATGGGCATGACCGACGTACTCATCGTGGGGGCGGGACCCACCGGGCTGGTGCTGGCCTGCGATCTGGCCCGGCGCGGCGCGGCCGTACGCGTCGTGGACCGGTCCCCCGCCCCGCCGCGCACCTCGCGCGCCAAGGGGCCCAACCCCCGGTCGCTGGAGATCCTCGACGATCTCGGAGTGGCCGAGGAGGTGCTCGCCGCCGGTTCGGACCCGCTGCCGATGCTCAAGTACCGCGACCGCCGCCCGGTCGCGGAGGCCGATCCGTGGGCGGACTCCGCACCTTCCCCGGACGCCCGCTACGGCCGGGGGTGGCTGATCGCCCAGTGGCGCCTGGAGGGGATCCTCCGGGACCGGCTGGCCGGGTACGGCGTACGCGTCGAGCCGGGCCGCGAGGTCGTGGGCCTGGCGCAGGGGCGGGACGGGGGCGACGGGGGCCATGTCGACGTCACGTACGCCGATGGCCCTGCCGGGCGGGCACGGTACGTCGTCGGCTGCGACGGCGCCCACAGCTCCGTACGGAAGCTGCTCGGGATCACGTTCGAGGGGACCACCGCCGAGGACCAGGTGATGGTCTGCGGCGATGTCGACCTGGCCGACGGCGCCCTGGACCGTACCCGCTGGCACCAGTGGTTCGACGAGGACGGCGCGGTGATGCTCTGCCCGATCCCCGGTACGCGGACGGGCTGGTGGTTCCAGGCCGGGCCGGAGCGGGACGGCCGGGGACGCCCGCTCGCGCCCACCGCCGACGGGTTCCGGCGGCTGCTCGCCCACCACACCGCTCTGCCCGGCCGGGCCCTGACGCGGGCGGAGCTGCTGTCGACGTACCGGGTCAACGTACGGATGGCGGACCGGTTCCGCGCGGGGCGGGTCCTCCTCGCGGGCGACGCGGCGCACGTGCACGCCATCGCGGGCGGCCTCGGGATGAACACCGGCATCCAGGACGCGTTCAACCTGGGCTGGAAGCTGGGCCTGGTGCTCGCCGGTCACGCGGACGCCGAGCTGCTGGACACCTATGAGGAGGAGCGGCTTCCGGTGGCCGCCCGGACCCTGGACCTCACCTCGGAGCGGCTGCGGGCCACCCTGGAGGCGATCCGCCGGCCCGGCGGCGGCCTGGACGCGGCGATCACCCCCGACACCACCGGCCTGGGCGTCGGCTACCGCTGGAGCTCCCTGGCCGCCGGGGGCCCGGCGCCGGGGGCCGAGCAGCCCGGCCCGCGCGCCGGGGACCGCGCCCCGGACGCCCCCTGCGCCGACGCCGCGACCGGGGAACGGACCCGGCTGCACCGCGTCTTCGCCGGCCCTCGCACCACGGTCCTCGGCTTCGGCCCCGGGAGCGCGGCGGTCCTGCGCGAGACGGCGGACGCGTACGGCGGCGACGCCGACGTGCGGGTCTGCCGGGTGTACGCGGCGCACGAGGACCATGCCGGGGCGGAGCCGGGAGCGGTGGTCGACGACGCGGGCCACGCGGCCGCCGCGTACGGAACGGGAGCCTCCGGTGATACGGGCGCGGGCACCGTCGTGGTCGTGCGACCCGACCACCACGTGGGCGTTCTCGCCCCGGCGGACGACGCCCGTTCCGTACGGGAGTATCTGCGCCGGCTCCACGGAACGGGCCGGTCCGCGGAACGGTCCCCCGGCATGGTGGACGCCGTGCGGTAAAGGCTGATTGAGTGCCCGGATGGGGACTGTCCTGGGGGCCATGAGGAACGTGCGGTGGCACGAGCTGCAGCACGCGTACGGCTCCGCGTCCCAGGTTCCCGGCGTGCTGTCGCGGATCGCGTGGGGGGACGCGCCGACCTCGGACGAGGCGCTGAGCGACCTGGAGCGCTGGATCAGCACCCCGCCCGTCTTCGACTCGACGGCGGCGACGGTGCCGTTCCTCTGGGAGCTGGCGGCGACGGACACGGTCAGGGACCGGGCGGGCGTCCTGGACCTGCTCGCCACGATCCTGGCGGCCGGGAACGCCGAGCACCCGGCGTGGACCCGCGCCGCGCACGACGCGGTGGCGGCGGGCCGCGCCACGGCCGCCCGGCTGGCCGCCGCGCCCGACACGCCCGAGGCCGGGGGCCTTTCCCCGGCGCGGACCGTACGCGCGGCCGCCACGCGTCTGCTGGCCGCGATCGACCGGCACGTCTGCCCCATGTGCGCTGGTCTTTCCCCGCACGCGGCCCAGGCGCACTGATCCGGCGGTGCCGACGCCGGTGATGGCACACCCCTCGATCGGACCGGCCGACGGTGCATAAAGTTGGCCCTATGTCGAAGCCTGACGAACTGCTTGTTGATATCGCTGCTCTGGTGGAGTCCGGGCACAGCAATCAGATGACTCTGACCGTGGTCGCCGGTGGTGCTGTCATCACCGGACGGCTGGCTCCCGAAGCGGTCTGGAGGCAACGAGTGTCGGAGGTCCTGGCCGACTCGGCCCGCCTGAGCGAATTCTCCGCCGTCTTCACCGCCCCACCGCCCGTGGAGAAAACGCCCACGCATCTGCACTTCCATGTGGCGCGGATTCTGCAGGGCACGGTGGGGATCCCGGAGACGGGCGGGATGTACCGCGTGGCGATCGACGACGTCAGCGCCTGGACCATGGGCGACTTCAGCTACTCCGACCGCTGAAAGCACACCGCTGCGCGCGCCGACTGACCTCGGTACGCGGCGAGGGCCCGGCCGGCGCCTGCCGGTCGGGCTCGCACTATTTTCTGGTGGCGGGCGCACGGTTGTTCTGGTGGCGGCTCACGCCTGCCCGCCGGTCAGACGGCGGCAGAGGCGCCCAGCAGAGTGGAAGCCTGTTGGAACGCGCCGACGGCGCGCTTGGCCGCGACGTCGCGCGGGAGGCCGGGGCAGGTGAAGCCGAGCCGCGTCATGGCCCGGAGGACTTCACCGGCGCTGAAGTCGCGGCGGTCCTGACGGGTGATGACCTGCCCGACCTGCTTGATCGGGTAGGTGCGACGGCCGATGATCACGGACGCGCCGATGACCTGTTCGGGCTTGACGCCCTTCATGGTTTCCAGGACGAGGTCGAACGGGAAGCGGGCGATGACACAGCGCATGGTGCCTCACAGGTGGTGGAAGGGGATGGTGCTGTGGCGGTGAGGCGGTTCAGCGGGCCGGGGCGAGGGCGGCCGGCGCGCTGCCGTGCTCGTCGATGACCAGTACGACGAGCCGCCGGTCGGCGCACGGCAGACGGCACTTCAAGAAAGGCCCTAAGGGCTGTCCCGCAATTCCCGGTGGATCAGCGCGCGGCGTCAGATGCGGTGCGTCGCAAGGCGGAGGGACGTCCGCATACTGGATGTATGCGGATGTTCCGACAACGCGGCGAGGTGCCGTAGCTGTCGTCGTGCGTCCGCCGGGAATTGCGGGACAGCCCTTAGGCTGCCGCGTCGAATGCGGACTGTTGTGCGCCCACGCGCCGTGCGGCCGAGGCGGGGCTGCGTCGGCCGCGGGAGCCCGTGCTGCGGCTGCGCTCACGCCGCGCGGCCACCGGCGCGGTGATCGTCACGGGGATGCCGGAGGGTGTCCGGGCGCCGGTGATCAGGCTGAGCGCCTCTTCCCCGGAGTGGACCGGGGTGGTCCGGGGAGCGATGCCCGCGGCAGCCATGAGTCGGGTCATGTCGCGGCGCTGGTTGGGGGTGACCAGGGTGACGACGCTGCCGGACTCGCCGGCCCGCGCGGTGCGTCCGCCGCGGTGCAGGTAGTCCTTGTGGTCGGTCGGCGGGTCGACGTTGACGACGAGGTCGAGGTTGTCGACGTGGATGCCGCGTGCCGCGACGTTCGTCGCGACGAGAACGGTGACGTGGCCGGTCTTGAACTGGGCCAGGGTCCGGGTGCGCTGCGGCTGCGACTTCCCGCCGTGCAGGGCAGCCGCCCGTACCCCGCTGTTCAGCAGGTCCTGCGTCAGCCGGTCGACGGCGTGCTTGGTGTCCAGGAACATGATCACCCTGCCTTCGCGCGCCGCGATCCGCGTCGTCGTCCGGTGCTTGTCGGCGCCCTGGACGTGCAGGACGTGGTGCTCCATCGTGGTGACCGCGCCTGCGGACGGGTCGACGGAGTGGACCACCGGGTCAGTGAGGTAGCGGCGGACCAGGAGATCGACGTTGCGGTCGAGGGTGGCGGAGAACAACATCCGCTGGCCCTCGGGGCGCACCTGGTCCAGGAGCGCGGTGACCTGGGGCATGAAGCCCATGTCGGCCATCTGGTCGGCCTCGTCCAGGACGGTGATCGCGACCTGGTTCAGGCGGCAGTCGCCCCGGTCGATGAGGTCCTTGAGGCGCCCCGGCGTCGCGACGACGACTTCGGCGCCCCGCCGCAGTGCGTTGACCTGCCTGCCGATCGGCATTCCGCCGACGACGGTGGTCAGACGCAGCCTGACCGAGCGGGCGTAGGGAGTGAGAGCGTCGGTCACCTGCTGTGCCAGCTCACGCGTCGGCACGAGGATCAGGGCCAGCGGCTGACCGGCCTCGGCTCGCTGTCCGGCGGTGCGGGCCAGCAGGGCCAGGCCGAAGGCGAGGGTCTTGCCCGAGCCGGTGCGCCCGCGTCCGAGGACGTCGCGGCCCCCGAGGGTGTTGGGCAGGGTCGCGCCCTGAATCGGGAACGGAACGCGCATGCCCTGTGCGGTGAGAGAGGCCAGCAGCCCCTCGGGCAAGTCGAGATCGGCGAACGCCTCGACGGCGGGCAGCGCGGGGGTGATGGTCTTCGGCAGGGCGAACTCGCCCGAGGCCGCGGGCCGCCGGCCGTGGCCGCCCTGACGGCTCGGCCCCCCGGAACGGCGCGGCGACGGCGAGCCGGAGCGGTTGCTCCGGTGCGCACCGGCATCGGAGCCGAAAGCAGGACTGCCCGTACGGCTGCGGGCACGTGCGGAGCGGTTGTTCGTACGTGAGGGGTTCATTCAGAACCTTCCTTGACACGGTACGCATCAAGGAATTCTCGCAGCAGAAGAACAGCGCGGGGAATCGCAAGAAACGGACCGACCGAAATGCGAAATCAGACATGACCTGCGGCGCATCGGGCGCACGTACAGGTGATGGAATGGGCGACGTCACGCGGGCAGGGAAGAACCAGGGCGTCTACGGGTACAGCTCCGAAGAGGCCCGTATTTCTGGAGAGGGATCTGCGGGCATCGCCCCCACGGGCGAAAGCCCCGGGGAATGCCCGCAGCTGGGGCCCGCACCCCGAGGGATGCGGGCCCCAGCTACGAAGTACGCGTCAGCGTCAGACCGGAACGATGTTCTCGGCCGTCGGGCCCTTCTGGCCCGCCGCGATGTCGAAGGTCACCTTCTGGCCTTCGAGCAGCTCACGGAAGCCCTGGGACGCAATGTTCGAGAAGTGGGCGAACACATCGGGGCCGCCGCCGTCCTGCTCGATGAAGCCGAAACCCTTGGCCGCGTTGAACCACTTCACAGTGCCGGACGCCATGTCATATCTCCTCTGGGGCAGTACGCCGGGACCCGCAATCCACGGATACCGGGTCGCCGCGATGATGCCCCGACCGGAGAATGACCGGAAATACAAAACGCTCCCTGCGGCTAAAGCGGCCGGAGAAAGCGTCGAAGTTTTTGGGAACCACGACTGCAACTGAGATCGACAGTAGCATGCGGTAGCGGCCCCTCGTACAGTTGAATACTCCACTCTGTTCGCTGCGTTAAACACACTGTCCGCGCGAAACATTTAATTCTCGTCCCGCGGCCATAGATAGACACCGGCCCCGCCCCGTCACGCGCGGCCCGTACGCTCATCCGGGCGGACGACACAGCAGCCCCGCCGCCTGCCCTTCCGCGAGAAGCTGTGGCACAGGTCACAGGAACGGGCGCAAGGTCGCGGAGAGATACCGGGTGTGAGGGAACCACCAGAATCGAAGACCCCGGAGAATCCCCAGGGCTCCGACGGCACCCTGGGCGCCAAGGCCCCGGAGACCGCGGAGAACGAGATGCGCCGGCGCCTGCACTCGGGAGACCGCGAAGCCTTCGCCGAGTTGTTCGAGAGCTGCGCCCATGCCGTCTACCGTCACGCGCTGCGGCTGACGGGTGACTGGTCGACTGCCGAGGACATCATGGCGGACACCTTCCTGGCCGCCTGGCAGGGCAGAGAGCGGTTGGAGGAGGGCCGGGGTTCAGCGCTGCCCTGGCTCCTCGGCATCGCCACGCACAAGTGTGAGAACACCCGGCGGGGGCTGCGGCGACGACTGGCCTTCCTGGCCCGTCAGCCACCGCCAGCGACCATGGCGGACTTCTCGGCGGAGGCAGCGTCCCGGCTGGACGACCGGAGCCGTCTGCGCGCCGTCTCGGCGGCCTTGGGTCAACTGCGGCGCCAGGAGAGGGAGGTGCTCTCCCTGTGCGTGTGGTCCGGACTGGACTACGAGCAGACCGCCGACGCGCTCGGCATCCCGGTGGGCACGGTGCGCTCCCGTCTCTCCCGCGCCCGCAGAAAACTCGCCCGGATCGCGGAACAGACAGAACGTGCGGAACGCCCGCGAAGAAACCTGGAACCCGTGGGAGTCCACGGAGAGGTAAGGAATGCAGCCGCAATCGCGGCCCAGCCCGTGCGGGAGGAAACCCCATGAACCGCGAAGACGCCGCCTCTCCTGAGAACGGGAACGACGGCGAAGCCCGGCACCTGGCCCGGCTGCTTCCCCCTCCGGTGACCGAGGACCTGCCGCCCGAGCGATTCCGTCACCAGAAGGAAGTCCTGATGAACCACATCGACGCCGACTCCCGTCGTGTCAGTCCGGCTCAACCCACCCCCCGCCCCACCAGCCGACTCCTGCGCCCCGCCCTCCTCGTCCCTGTGTCGGCGATGGCACTGGCCGGAATCCTCGCGGGCGGCCTCGCCCTCGGCACGGACGACGAGGACCGGACGGCGAGGGCGACGGCCACCCAGGGCACGGACGGCCTTCTCCACCGCCTCTCGACCGTCGCGCTCACGCGTGAGGCGCCCGTCGTGCGGGACGACCAGTTCCTCTACACCCGTTCCAAGGTTCGGGAGGCCGAGATCGGCAGCGGAAAGGCCGTACTGAGCCCGCTGACCGAGACGGAGGGCTGGGCGCCGCAGGACCCGCGCCCCCTCAAAAAGATCGGGCTGACCCGGGTCAACGGCAAGGATGAGGTCAGTAACGCCCAGCTCGGGGACGACCATGGCACCCCAGCCGGACTGTCCCGCCCCACCTACCGCTGGCTCGCCTCGCTGCCCACCGACCCGGACGAACTTCTGGCCTACCTCCGAGCTCACGTCCGGAAGGACGCCGAGCAGGAAACCGACCAGATCGTCTTCGAGCAGATCGGCGTCCTGCTCGGCGGGGTGCTGCCGCCGGAGACGGCCGCGGCCCTCTACCGTGCGGCGGCGGACATCCCGGGCGTCGAGGAGGCACCGGATGCCAAGGACGCCATAGGGCGCACGGGCCTCGGCATCGCCCGCGAGGACACCGCACACGGCAACCGCACCGAATGGGTTTTCGACAAGGACGACTACTCCTTCCTCGGTTCTCGCGTGTACCGGACGAAGGACGCCCCGTACGCGAAGGCCGGGGCCCTCCTCCACAGCACTGCCGAGATCGACCACGCCATCGTCGACAAGGCCGGACAGGTGCCGGGCAAGGCACCCGGGTCCACCGGAAAGCAGCAGGCCGGCTGATCGCTCTGCGCGTCTTCGCTGACCGATCACCTCGCAGTTCCGGGCGACAGGATGCGGACCGAGGCCGGCGGGCCGGACGGGCGGGACGCCACCTCAGCCTGCGTTCGTCGGGTTCTCCGATGCGGCTTTGCGGTATTCGGCGTTGATGCGCTGGGCTTCTTCGAGCTGGTCCTCGAGGATGACGATGCGGCAGGCGGCCTCGATGGGGGTGCCCTGGTCGACGAGCTCCCGGGCACGTGCGGCGATGCGCAGCTGGTAGCGGGAGTAGCGGCGATGCCCGCCCTCTGAACGCAGCGGGGTGATGAGGCGGGCTTCACCGATGGCTCGGAGAAAGCCCTGCGTGGTACCGAGCATCTCGGCGGCCCGGCCCATGGTGTAGGCGGGATAGTCGTCGTCATCGAGACGTCCGAACGAGTCGCCTGCTGTCATTTGCACCTCTCTGTGGAACGCGTGGAGGGGCCCGAGTGCCGTGCGGCACTCGGGCCCCGAAGGAACTGCTAACACCATCCGTCGGCCCTGGTTACTGCGCCGACCTTCTGTTTCCGCTGACCCGACCTGAAATTCGCCGGGATTGCGGGGATCGCGGTTGCTTGACCGGAGACCACCTCACTATCGATGTCCTGCGGTACCCGGGCTCACGACTCCGCCCGGGCGATCCTGATGGCGCCTCGCCCCTCCGTTCTTCCCTCTGGGATCAATCACTTACCTACTGCTGGTACTGCATTCCTGCGTACTGCTCCGTGGCCTGTGACAGCACCACTCTTCGACAGCCAGCCCCGTCGCCCATCCTGCGTCTGCTCCGGCTTGGAACCCCGCTGCCGAACCTCCCGATGCGCGCGCCCGCAGCCGACGCCTTCACCGAGGTGCTGCTCACTTCACTTCACTGCTGGGTACTGCACTTGCGGGTACTGCTCCCGCGCGAATCGCGGTCCCGCTGACGGCGGCCCCTGATCACTGCGGGCCACCCGGTGCGGTCGCCAGCCCCGTCGCCGTCCTGCAACAACCCTGGCTTCGAAACTCCGCCACCGCACCGTTCTTCGAACGGCAACTGCTGCACTGCTGCCCGGCAGTTCGTCTCTGCCGGGCCCTGCTGTCTCTCTGGGCTACGAGAGAAACCATAACCACAGCACCCCCCAATGTCTACTCTGGCGAACACAGATTTTCGTGCCCCATGCACAGAGACAGTCGGCGCCGACCACGTGACGGACACAGCCCCCTCTTCACTCGTCGGCGGCGGTGAGCCGGGCACGGTGGGCCCGGACCTTGTGGCGGTTGCCGCAGCGCTCCATCGAGCACCAGCGCCGCCTGCCGGGGCGGGAGGTGTCGACGAACAGCAGGCGGCAGCCGTGCGCGCCGCACGTGCGGATCCGGTGGGCGAACGCCCCGGTGAACAGCTCGACCGCATCGCGAGCGACGGTGGACAGCAGCCCGGCTCCGGTACCCCCGGGTGCCCACTCCCGGTCACCGCCCGCGGTCAACCGGGCCACCAGGGGCGGGTGCGCCGCCGCGTCGTTGAGGGTGGCGAGGTCGTCCGGGCCGGGCGGAGCCCCCTCCACGTGGCCCTCCGCCAGCCGCCACAACGCATCCCGCAGCTCACGCGCGTCCGCCACCTCCCCCGCACTCACGACCAGCGCGGGACCCGGACCTGAACCGCGCCCACCGCGCGCACCCGAACCGGGCCCGCCGCCCGGGCCGAGCCCGTCCGGCAGCCGACTCTCCTCCGCCCAGCGCACCAGGTCGGCCGGCTCGTGCAGCACCTCGAAGTACGCCAAGGGGCCCGGGCCCCCGGTCGGCAGCAGCTCCAGACACAGCGCGCCCGGATCGAACCGGAACGAACTGCCGTCCGGATGCCGCAGCAACAGCCCGGAGGGCTCCTGTCGCCCCGGCCGGTCGGCCCGCTGGGGTCGCTCCGGCGTGTCCGTTGCCTTTTCGCTCATGTAACCACTATAAACGGTTTCCATGACACAGACACTGTCCTGGAAGCTCGTGATCGACAGCGCCGACCCGCACGCACAGGCCGGATTCTGGGCGGCGGCCCTGGGCTATCTCGTCGAGGACAACAGCCCGCTGGTCGAGCAGCTGCTCGCGGCCGGAGCCGTACCGGAGGCCATCACGACCCACGCCCACGGCCGCCGCGCCTGGCTCGACCTCGCGGCGGCCCGGCATCCGGACGACCCGTACGACGAGGTCAGCGGTACGGGGCAGGGGCGGCGGCTGCTGTTCCAGCGGGTTCCGGAGCCGAAGACGGTGAAGAACCGCCTCCACATCGATGTGCACTCCGCACCGGGGCAGCGCGACGCGCAGCAGGAGCGGCTGGTGGGGCTGGGTGCGCGGGTGCTGCGCACGTACGACGAGCAGGGCGGGAGCTGGGTCCTCATGGCGGACCCCGAGGACAACGAGTTCTGCCTCAGCTGACGCTCCGGGGGTGTACCGAGTGCTCGTCAGCCCTGGGCGCACATGCGGCAGACACCCCGGCGGCGCAGGTAGTACAGGTAGGTGGCGGCGCCCAGGGCAACACCCCAGACCGCCCACAGGATCGCGGGACCGGTCTCCCCCCACGAGGTCAGCTCGAACCCACGCACCGCCATCAGGCCGCCCGGGATGAGCACGACCGCGACGAATCCGGCCGGTACGACGGCGGTCGCCGGGTGGATCGTCCGCCCCTTCTTCCACCACACCCAGCGCGGCCACACCTCGCCCCACCTGGCGATCAGCCCGTGCATCAGCAGGCTGCCCAGGGTCGACACCACGCCCAGCGCGAGCCCGATCTCCAGCATGTGGGGCGTGTCCTGCATCTCCTTGAGGAACTCGTCGGTGATGCCGAGCGGCCAGCCGAAGTACCAGGCGATGCGGGTGATGTCGTACGGGAGGGTCGAGAGCACGGCCAGCCAGACCGCCCGCCGCCCCCAGGTGCGCAGCCTGACGGCGTCGGTCCAGCGGCCGGGCGCGTGCGGGGCCCGGCCGCAGTACACGCACTGCCCGTTGGTGCGCCGCTGGTACGCGAGCGTCGCGGCGACCCACAGCAGCCCGCCGATGAAGACGATCATCAGGTTCCCGCGGTGCCAGTACATGATGTCGCCCATGTCCTGCGGCCCCGGCACCCCGGTGAAGACGAACACGAGCAGCGCCGGCGAGAACGCCAGCAGGCCCAGCAGCGAGTAGTCGGGTATCAGGAGCGTCAGGGCGACGCCGGCCACCCACCCGTAGGCGAGCAGGGCCTTGCGGACCCGGCCGGTCCCGAGGTTCTTCAGCATCAGGACGCCGGCGACCACCCCGAGGGCGCAGAACAGGGCCAGCACCGGGGCGACGGCCTCGGCCCGGCTCGGCTCCAGGATCGATCCGGAGGACCGGTCCTCGTGGACCCGCTCGAAGGGGTAACCGTCCCCGCCGAGCGCCCAGTACAGCGACGCCGCCCCGTAGAGCGCCGACCATACGATCGCCAGGTATACGGACCGGTCCGGCCAGCCGGACCACCAGCGCCGGTGGCGGTCCACGGCGGCCGGCGGCGAGGTCGCCCCACCGGGCGGCGTTTCGGTGACGGTGTTCGGCATGGTGGCCCCCTGGTCCCCGCTCGCACGCGGAGCGGCGTCTGTTGTCGGAAACCAAGGCTTCCGTGCGGGGCGGCCCCGCACATCTGCCGATCGGCAGAGATGTCTGCGACGAACCCGGTCGGAGCAACCTCCCCCACGGTAGATGCGTCATACAGGAAGACGACGTACGGCCGAGGGAGAGAACGACGCGATGGACGAACAGCTGGTCAGAGCGTTCAGGTGGGCTGCTCGCGGTGTGGGCAGCGCCCTGGACTACATCGGCCTGCGCACCGGCGTCGGCACGCTGACCGGCGGTCTGCGGAACGCCGTCGGCCGCAAGCGGCGCTAGGCAGCGTCGTTGTGCCCCGGATCGGACCGGGACGGCCCCACACACGATTCCCGAGCGGGCTGACCAGGTGAGCAACCGGGCCCGGCGGGGCCTCCGCGGCAGCCGACCTCGACCTCGACTGTGAGGGCTACAAGCACCGCAACGTCGTGGAACGTGCTTCAACCGCCCAGTCCTACGAAGCGGCCGTCACCCCCGTATCACTCCTGATGTGGGCGTGGAGGCCGACGAACCAACTCAGCCCTCGTCCTCCTCCATACTCTCGTACCCGGAGCGGATCAACGCGGAGAAGCTGGAGTACTTCGTCGGGTTGCCGTACTTCGGTGCGAACTCGTAGGCGGCCCACTCACCGTCCGGCCCGACGTCGGTCGGATCGAGCAGCCAGAAGTCCTCTCCCCGGGCGATCTCGATGGACCGGCGAAACAACTGAACATCGTCCTCGTTGCCGGGTATCGAGTCGTAGGTGTCGGTCACGCGTCCGCCGGCCTCGCTGTCCCGCATCCACACGACGGAACCACAGGAATGGACACCGTCCACCCAGGCATCCAGGTGCGTCCATCCGTCGCTAGCCAGGAAGAATCCCCGCAGGCTCGGTGGGAACCGCACTCCGAGCCGCTCCTCGGATGCCACCAGAGCTTCCTCCCGAGCAGGGGCTTCACCCAACCACAGCTCGACCCGCTCCCCTTGATCCAGAGCCTCCAGCTGGTCGTCGTCCAGCAGATCGACCAACTCGTCATCGTCGGCACGGACCTTCACGTACAGCTCGCCGTATCGCTTTAGAAAGACACGCCACTCCTCCGGCGTGGCCAGAACACCGGCAACTTCATTCTCTTCAGGCGCAGTTGTCTCACTCATGCCGCTCATGGTGACAGGCGGCTATGACAATGCCGACGGCTGCCGAACGTACCGCGTGCGAGGGCAGCTCGTAGTTGCCGCCTCCGATGCGGACGTGGCATGTGCCGACACTGCCCAGGCCTCCTAGGCCTGGGCTCCCAGCTCGCCGCCCCCGTCGCGGTCGCGCCGCACCTCTTCCCGGATCCGCTCCGCCATCAGATCGGCGAGCGGATCCGTCACGTCCCAGGAGTGCGCGGCCGGGTGCCGGTCGTACAGCACGCAGGCGTCGCCGTCCTCGACGGACAGCCGGTGGATGACGGCCGGGCACGGCAGCAGTTCCTTGAAGCGGAACTTCCGGCGTCCGTCGGCCTCGCTCCAGAACATCCACAGGTCCCGCCCGGCCCGGGCCGAGGCCGACCAGAGCTGGGCCGCGTGCTCGGTCCCGTCGTCGTGCTCGCCGAGTTCGCAGAGCAGGAACTCGTCCAGGTCCGGCGCTTCCGACGCCTGGCCGGGCCCGTCCGCCAGACCCATGAGCGCGACCCGCGCGCCCATCTCGGGGAGTTCGCTGAAGGCGGTGCACTGCAGCATGACGCTCATCCTTGCCGGTGAGAAGGGGGAGAAGTACGGTCGGCGGCGGCCAGGGGGCGCATGACGAGCCCGTACCAGGACGCGGCGTCCCGGGCGACGAACTCGTACGGCAGCCCCGCCGCGAGCCGCGTCAGCGCGTAGTCGTGCTCGCGGAAACTGCTGGCCCAGGACCGGAGTTCGGCCGGTGCGTCGCGCCGGCCCCCCACGGGGACCGGGTACAGCGCACGGGCCGGAACCCAGGGGTCGTACGGGTCCGGGTCGAGCGCGTCCGCGAAGCGCTGGGCCTGCCGGCGCAGCCAGCGGAGGGCCAGCCGTCGGGTCGGCGCGAGGATCCCGCCGAGCCGGACGGACCGCGCCGCGTCGCCGCCGTGGCTCTCGGCGACGTACCAACGCACATGCGCCGGGGCCGCGTTCACAGCACCTCACCCCGGCTGCGGGCGTTGAGCCGTGCGGTCCTGGCCCGGAGCTGCTCCATGAGGAGCGCGGGCCGCACCCGGTGCGGATCGGCCTCCCACTCGGCCCCGCCGCCCACGGGCCGCAGCGACCAGTAGGGACCGGCGACCCCACGGAACTCGCCCACACGGTCACCGCGACCGGTGTCCACCATGAGCGTGCCGGGGGCCGGGAGGCCGGGAGGCTGCTGCGCGTTCGGGCAAACGTTCTCGCCGTACACCTGTCGCTCCTCTCTGTAGTCGTTTGACTACCGGGGCGATTCAGCGTGGCCTACGGTCGTGATGTCTTCAACTTACGCAAATTGGCAGGCAAGTTAGGTGTCGCATGGTGAACCGCAAGGAACTGGATCCCGAGCGGTCGGCGAGTGCCGCGTTCGGAGCGCTCCTCCGCAGCTTGCGGGACGAGCGCGGCTGGACGCAGGACGAACTGGCCGCACGCATGGGGTGCTCCGGGGCGCATATCTCGGCCGTGGAAACTGGACGACGATCTCCAACTGGCCCCTTCGCGGCAAGAGCTGACAGGGCACTGAGCACGGGTGACCGGCTGCAGCGCCAGAGCCGGGCCGTGCGGCACACGGCACTGCTGGAGGGGTTTCCGGAGTACGTCACGCACGAGGAGCGCGCGGCGGAGATCCGGCTGTACGAAGTCGGAGTCATCCCGGGACTGCTTCAGACACCGGAGTACGCGGCCACACTGGAAGCCGATGCCGTACGCAGGGAAGCGATCACTCAGGAACAGGCGGACGAGCGGGTGGCGTTGGTGGCGCAGCGGCAGGCCGCACTCGTGCGCTCCCCGACCCCCTTGTTGTTCGCGGTCCTGGACGAGGGATGCCTTCTCCGGCCGATGGGCGGTCCGGCGGTCATGGCAGCTCAATTCGACCGGCTGCTGGCCTTCGCCGAGCAGCCGAACACCGTATTCCAGGTCGCCCCCTTCCAGATGGGGGAGCGCCGACCGTTCAGCCTGCCGCTCTACATCCTGACCATGCCCGACCGCTCACTGATGTCGTGCGCCGAGTCCGCCCAGCACGTGTACCTGGAGCGCAACAACACACTCGTCCTCCCCTTGTTGACGGCCTACCATCAACTACAGGCAGAGGCGCTGTCGCAAGCAGCTTCAGTAGCCATGATCAGAAGGTTGCGAAAGGGCATCCAGTGACGACCGAAACCCCCCGTTGGTTCACGTCCTCGTACAGCGGCAACGGCGGCGCGTGCGTCGAGGTCGCCACCAACCTCGCCGCCCCGCACGGCATCGTCCCCGTCCGCGACTCCAAGAACGTCAGCGGCCCCGCCCTGGCCGTCCCCGCCGCCGCGTTCACCGCCTTCGTGGCCGGTGTCCGGGCCGGGGACTTCGGCACCGCCTGAGCACTCGGAGCCGTACCGCGAGGCCCCACCGCACACACGCGGTGGGGCCTCGCGTCGTTCAGTCCGACGTCGGCGGGCCAACCGGTGCTGTCCACCTCGCCCTTGACAGCCCCACCCCTCGCAGCATGCAATATATTGCATGCCAGTTCCGCAGAACCGAGGTCTCGTCTCCCGGTCGCTCCTGCGCGAGAGCGCCTACCGGGCCATCCGTGACGCCATCGTCGACGGCACGCTCGCGCCCGGTGAACGCCTCAACGACGTCGACCTGGTCGCCTGGCTCGGGGTCAGCCGTACGCCGGTGCGCGAGGCGCTGGCGCGGCTGGAGCAGGCGGGGCTGGTGCAGACGAAGCCGGGCCGGTACACCATCGTGAGCCCGCTCGACGTCCGTGCCGTGCGGGCCGCGCAGTCGGTCACCTCCGCCATGCACGAACTCGCCGTACGGGAAGCGGTTCCGCAGCTGGGCGCGGTCGAGCTCGATGCCATGCGCGAGGCGAACGCCCGTTTCGCCGAGGCCTTGCGGCGCAACGACGCCGAGGCGGCGCTGGAGGCGGACGACGCCTTCCACCGTGTCGCCGTGACCGCCTGCGCCAACGCGGCCGTCGCCACCGTCCTCGACCAGTTCACGCCCGTGCTGCGACGCCTGGAGCGGCTGCGCTTCTCCTCGCTGAGCGGGCGCGGGTCGGTCGCGCAGCACGACCGGATCATCGCGCTGTGCGCGGCCGGGGACGTCGAGGGAGCGGTGGCCGCCACCCGGGCGAACTGGCAGACGCTGCTGCCGTTGCTCGACGCCTCCCCCTGACCGCCCTCCGCCGCGCGACCCGCCGCAGGGCCGCCACGCCGGACCCATCCACACCCACGCCCACGAGGAGCCCGCGATGTCCCTGGACGACTTCGAGCGTTATCCCCTGCTGTTCGGCCCCAGCCCGGTGCACCCGCTGGACCGGCTCAGCGACCACCTCGGCGGTGCGCGCATCTGGGCCAAGCGCGAGGACTGCAACGCCGGTCTCGCCTACGGCGGCAACAAGACCCGCAAGCTGGAGTACCTGCTCCCCGACGCCCTCCGGCAGGGCGCGGACACCCTCGTCAGCATCGGCGGCGTGCAGTCCAACCACACGCGGCAGGTGGCGGCCGTCGCCGCCCGCGCCGGTCTGAAGGCGGTCCTGATCCAGGAGAGCTGGGTGGACTGGCCCGACGCGGTCAACGACAAGGTCGGCAACATCCTGCTGTCCCGCATCATGGGCGCCGACGTGCGGCTGGTGCAGGCGGGGTTCGGCATCGGCGTCAAGGACAGCTGGCGCCAGGCGCTGGACGACGTACGGGCTGCGGGCGGCACCCCGTACGCGATTCCGGCGGGCGGCTCGGACCATCCGCTCGGCGGCCTCGGCTTCGCGAACTGGGCGCGCGAAGTGCAGCGGCAGGAAAAGGAGTTGGGGGTCTTCTTCGACACCGTCGTGGTGTGCAGCGTCACCGGCAGCACCCAGGCCGGCATGATCGCCGGGTTCGCGGGCCAGGACCGGCCGCGGCGGATCCTGGGCATCGACGCGTCGGCGAAGCTCACCGAGACCCGCGCCCAGGTGGCGAGGATCGCCCGTAACACCGCCGAACTCATCGGGCTCGGCCGAGAGTTGAAGGACGACGAGATCACCGTCCTGGAAGGCTGGGCCGGAGACCTCTACGGCGTACCCGTGGCGTCCACGGTGGACGCCATCAAGCTCACCGGCCGGCTCGAAGGCATGATCATCGACCCGGTCTACGAGGGCAAGTCCATGGCCGGGCTGATCGATCTGGTGCGCGGCGGCGAGATCCCCGAGGGGTCCAACGTCCTGTACGCGCACCTCGGCGGCCAGCCCGCGCTCAACGCCTACAGCGGCATCTTCCACTGACGCCCCCGCGGCTCCCCGCCGGCCCGGGACCCGGCGGGGCTCCGGCCCGGGGCGCTTAGCCGATCCGCCCCTGGCGCGCAAGCGGCCGTTCGGGCCCTTCTAGGCTGGGGCCATGCCCACGCCCCCCGCATACGCCTCCGGCATCACCCCCGCATACGCGCTCGTCGCCACGGACCTGGACGGCACCCTGCTGCGTCCGGACGACACCGTGAGCGCCCGGTCCCGCGCCGCGCTCGCCCTCGCCGCCTCTGCCGGCGCCCGGCACCTGGTCGTCACCGGGCGGCCCGTGCCCGGGATACGGGCACTGCTCGCCGACCTGGCGTACACCGGGCTCGTCGTCTGCGGGCAGGGCACCCAGCTGTACGAGGCCGGGGCGGGCGGCGGGCGGCTGTTGCGGTCCGTCGCCCTGGACCGCGAGGCGGCCGACACCGCGCTCGGGAAGATCGAGGCGGAGGTCGGGGCCGTGTTCGCCGCCGTGGACCAGGACGGCGTGGACGGGGCGACCCTGATCGAGGCCGGGTACCGGATGCCGAACCCGACGCTTCCCGCCCAACGCGTCGACACGCGTGCCGCGTTGTGGGAGCGGCCCGTGATCAAGGTGCTGGTGCGCCACCCCGATCTGGGCGACGACGCGCTGGCCGCCGCCGCGCGCGGGGCCGTGGGCGATCTGGCGACGGTGACCATGGCGGGGCCGGGCACGGTGGAGCTGGCCCCGCGCGGGGTGGACAAGGGTACGGGTCTCGCGGTGGCCGCCGAGCTGCTGGGGATCGGGGCGGAGCGGATCGTCGCGTTCGGGGACATGCCCAACGACCTGCCGATGTTCGCCGGTTCGGGCCACCGGGTGGCCATGGGCAACGCACATCCGGAGCTGCGCGCGGCGGCCGACGAGGTGGCCCTGTCGAACGCGGAGGACGGGGTCGCGGTGGTCCTGGAGCGCCTGTTCGGCCCGGCCGACGCCCGGCAGCCGGGCGCGGAGGTCACGCCGGGACCCTAGCTTGGTCTAGACCAAGCGCGGTACGCTTCCGTCGCTACCCGTGACAGCCCCACCGCCACGGCGTGGCTGCTTGACATGCGCATGCCTGCCCCGTCTTCGCGCGGGCGGGCACGGACCCCCACAGAGGAGTTGTCATGAAAAGCAAGAGGCTCTTAGCCGTCGCCATCGGCGCGGGAATCGCCCCGCTCCTGGCCGTCAGCCTGCCGGCCGGCAGCGCGAGCGCGCACGGCTACATCTCATCACCCCCCAGCCGACAGGCCCAGTGCGCCGCCGGAACGGTCTCCTGCGGCGCCATCAAGTACGAGCCGCAGAGCGTCGAGGGCCCCAAGGGGCTCAGCAGTTGCAGCGGCGGGAACGCCGGCTTCGCCGAGCTCAACAACGACAGCAAGGGCTGGAAGGTCACCCCGGTCGGCCGGACGACCAGCTTCAACTGGCGGCTGACGGCACGGCACGCCACCAGCACCTGGCAGTACTACGCGGGCGGCCGGAAGATCGCCGAGTTCAACGACGGTGGCGCCCGGCCCGGCGAGACCGTCACCCACCAGGTCAGCTTCGGCAGCCTGTCCGGCAAGCAGAAGGTGCTGGCCGTGTGGAACATCGCCGACACCGCCAACGCGTTCTACGCCTGCGTGGACGTGAACGTGAGCTGACGCGGACCGCGTTGCACATGAGCTGACGCGGAACCGCGTGAACGTGAGCTGACGCGGCACCGCACCCGCCCGGCCCCGCCGGGACGAACAGAGCCTGTCCGGGGTACCGGAGCGCGCCGGTCGCGGTCGCGAGGACGCCGCCCTCGCGACCGCGGTCGCCGGTACCCCGGGCAGGCCCCCCGCCGACCGGCCGGCCCACCGGCCGACCCATCGAGATGAGGTCCCATGAACCGACACCGACTCACCGCCCGCGCGGCCGTCGTGGCCCTGCTCGCCACCGGTCTCGCCGCTTCCCCGGCACTCGCCGCCCCCACCGGAACCGGCACCAGCACCGGGGCGAAGGCCCGCGTCGGCGCCGACTGGGCGAAGCAGTCGATCACCTTCACCGCCGGCGCGGGACAGGTGAACGACCTGCACGTGGTGCCCATGGACCGGGGCGACGGAGTCCGGCGGATCGGCTTCCGGGACTCGGTCCCCCTCCAGCCCGGCGACCACTGCACGTACCTCACCCCCGGGGACGAGACCTACGTCGTCTGCGAACTGCCCACCGACAGCTCCCGGCCGGACCGGATCGACGTCTTCCTCGGCGACGGCGACGACGAGATCGCCACCAGCGACCCCGGGGTCGCCACCGTCAGCGGCGGCCCCGGCGACGACATGCTGCACGCCCACACCGCGCACACGGTGCGGGGCGACGCGGGGAACGACATGGTCATGGGGCGCGTGGTCCTGGACGGTGGCGACGGCATGGACCACCTGATGGCCGTCGACGGCGACCAGCTGCTGTGGGGCGGCCGGGGCGACGACATGATCGAGGCGTACGAGGGCGATGACGTCGTGTACGCGGGCCCCGGCGACGACCACATCATGGGCGGGGACGGCGACGACATCCTGTTCGGCGGCTCCGGCGACGACATGGTGCACGGCGAGGGCGGCGACGACCTGGTCGTCGGCGGCCCCGGGAAGGACACCGTCGACGGCGGTGCGGGCCGGAACATCGTTCTCCGGTAGGCGCGACGCCGGGGGCCGGGGCTCCGGGCTCGGAGCCCCGGGGGCCCTCAGCCCTGGGGCGGGTTGAGCTTGCGGAAGTAGGTCCAGCTGGTCTCGTTGGGCTCGCTCCACTTCTCCGGGGCGTGGGCGAACTCCGGGTGGTGGGCGGCGATGTAGGCGCGGGTGCGCTCGGGGACCTCGGCGTACGTGCCGAGCTTGCGGCCCCGGCAGTGGAAGGTGAGGCCGCCGGGCCGCTGCCCCCGGGCCATCCACGGGAGCCACGGGGACATCCGGCTCCACGACATGGTGGCCGGGACGCTGGGCGCCGGGCCCGCCAGATCGGCGCGGTCGGCGAAGAACTGGAAGAGCTCCAGGGCCTTGTACGTGTCCCCCGCCGAGTGCACCGGGTACTGGGCCACCGGCAGCGGCGACGGGTAGGCGAGCGGGATCTCCAGGCTGAAGCAGACCTGGTCCCCGAGGTCGGTCGTCGGGATCGGGAAGGGACGCCACTTCTGGTTCGCCGGGTCGTTCCAGACGTGCACCACCGGCAGGTCCTGCCAGGTCTCCAGGATCTCGCGGCTGTCGGGATCCAGATAGAACGCGGCCTCGCGGGTGAGCAGTCGGTACGCGTCCGGCCCGGCCTCCGCGTCCGGGACCAGGCGGGAGACGTTGAGTCCCTCGAAACCGAAGATCCGCCGGTAGGGCTCATCGGGGGCCCAGGAGTACACGTCGCCGGACCACCAGTACGTGACCTCCTCGCCGTCGAGGGAGGCACGGGTACGGGCGAAGGAGCGAAGCAGCTCCGCGGGTGTCGTCATACGGACCACTCTGCGCGATCGGCCCGGCCTCCGTGCCCGTCCGGGCGGGAATCATCCCGGCGGGGGCGGGAACGGCCCGGAATCGCCGCTACCGCTCGCCGCCCGCCCCGTTCCGCTCGTCCTCCGGCAGATCCTGCTCGGTCCACAGCACCTTCCCGTCGGGCCCGTGGCGGGCTCCCCAGTGGGAGGCGAGCCGGGAGACGATGAACAGCCCCCGGCCGCCCTCGTCGACGGTCCGGGCGTGCCGCAGGTGCGGGGAGGCCGGGGAGCCGTCGTGGACCTCGCAGGTGAGCGTGGAGTCCAGCAGGAGGCGCAGCCGCAGCGGCGGGGTGCCGTAGCGGACGGCGTTGGTGACCAGCTCGCTGACGATCAGCTCCGTCGCCTCGACGGTGTCCTCGCCCAGACCCCAGCCCTGGAGCCGGTCGCGTACGAGCACCCGGGCGGTGGCGGGCGTCGTGGGGTCCTGGGCCAGGTCCCAGGTGGCGACCAGATGGTCGGAGACCGTACCCGTACGGGCCAGGAGCAGGGCCGCACCGGCGGAGCGGGTGTCGTCCGGCAACGCGTACACGATGTCGTCGCCCAGTTGCTGAAGGCTTCGGCCCGGCCGGGCGAGGGTCTCCGTGATGCGTTCGGCGGCACGGTCGCCGGAGAGCAGTTCGGCGGTGCAGAACGCGAGGAGGCTGCCCACCTCCAGCGTGACGGTGGCGGGGGCGAAGAGTGCGCTGTCGGTGGAGAAGAGTCCGGGCCCCTCCGGTACGTCGAGGGCGACCGCCCGCCCGTCGGGGCCGACGATCAGCGGCGCGGGGTGCCCGGCGCGCGCGACGGTGCAGGTGCGGGTGAACGGGTCGTAGACCCCGTACACGCAGCCCGCGCTCATGGGTTCGCTCTGGAGCGCGTCGGCCGGGGGCAGCGCGGCGCGTTCGTCGGCGAGGCGGTCGGCGGTGTCCTTGAGCCGGGCCAGGACCTCCTCCGGCTCCAGGTCGAGGCCCGCCAGCGCCTGGATGACCGTACGCAACTGGCCCATGGCGATGGCCGACTGGAGCCCCTCGCCCGCTACGCCGCCCACGACGAGCGCGGTGCGGGCGCCGGACAGGGCGATGGTGTCGAACCAGCAGCCGCTGTCCCGGCCGGGCAGCAGCACGTGCGCGGTGTCGACGGCGGCCTGCTGCCGTTCGGCCTGCGGCAGCAGCCGCCGCTGGACCGTCGAGGCGATGATGTGCTCGCGCTCGTAGCGGCGGGCGTTGTCGATGCCGAGGGCCGCCCGGGTGGCCGCCGAGACGGCCAGCGAGACGTCGTCCTCGTCGAAGGGCTCGGCCGCCCCGCAACGGTAGAGGCTGACCAGCCCGAGGACCGCGCCCCGCAGGGTGAGGGGCACGACGATCAGGGAGTGCGCCCCGGTCTCCGCGACGGCGCGCGCCCCGTCGGGGTCGGTGGCCGGCCACGGGTTGTCGGGCCCGAGCGGGACGAGCCGGGCCCGCAGATCGGTGGTGGCGAGCGCGTACGGCGTACGGGCGGCGAGTCGGCGGGTGACCCCCGAGCGCTCCCGGGCACCGCCCTCCCCCGCGCCCTCCGCCGTGTCCCGGAAGGCGTCGCACCGGCCGCTCGCGGCGCGGCGCAGCGGCGTGCCCGGCGGCAGCGGGCCCACCGGCGGGTCGGCTCCGCGCAGGACGTCGTCCACCACCTCGACGACGGCGAGGTCGGCGAATCCGGGCACCAGGGCGTCGGCGAAGGAGCGGCAGGTGGCGGCGACGTCGAGGGAGCCGCCGACCGCGTCCCGCACGGCGCCGAGCGCGGCGTTCCGGGCGCGGGCCCGTTGCCGCTCGGTGACGTCGACGACCGCGACCAGCAGGCCGAGGGCGGGTGCTCCGGGGCCGCCGGGGCCGTCGAGGCGGTAGACGGAGACCAGGAACTCCCGGTCGCCGGGGATGCGGCGCAGCCGGCCGCGCACGAGGTGGTCGCGCGCCGGGCCCTCACCGGCGAGCACCCGCTTCATGAGCTGCTCGGTGCCGTCCGGGTCGTCGAGCCGGAAGGCCTCGGTGAACCGGTGGCCGATGTACTCCCCGACATCCTCGCCCTCGACGAGCGAGTTGGCCCGTACGAGCCGGAGCTGCGGGTCGAGCACGCCCAGGCCGACGGCGGACTGGGTGAACAGGGTCGCCAGCAGGGCCTCGTCCAGCTGGTCCGGCCCGCCCCGGGGTGCTCCGGGCCCTGCCGTGGTCTCGGCGTCCGACACGGCTCCACCCACCCTCCGCTCCGGCGCACCGGTGCACCGGAGCCGGCACGCGCCGGACCAGCATCACCCGCCGCACCGGGCCCGGCCACCGGTGGACGGCAGAGGCGTGAACGGCGGAAGACAGGGGCGGCAGAGGCGGGGGCGGCAGAAGCGAGGCGAGGGCGGAAGCGGGAACGGCGGAGGCAGCAACGGCGAGCCCGGCACGGCGAAGGCAGCGACGGCGAGCTCGGCACGGCGGCCGGTCCGGCGGGCCCCTGCGGCATACTGACCGCCGGACCACAGGGGGGCGTTCAGCGCATGAAGCACGGGGCGGACGGCGGCAGGCTGCCGGAGCGGATCGGCGGGTACGCCGTGGAGCGGGAGCTGGGCGCCGGCGGGATGGGCACCGTCTATCTGGCGCGTTCCCGCGGAGGGCGGGCGGTGGCCGTGAAGGTGGCCCGCCCGGAGCTCGCGGGCGACCCGCACTTCCGGGAGCGGTTCCGCGCCGAGGTCGCCGCCGCCCGCAGCGTGGGCGGCTTCCACACGGCCCCCGTGGTGGACGCGGACCCGGCGGCGGCAGCGCCCTGGCTGGCCACGGCGTACATTCCCGGGCCCACCCTGTCCGCGCTCCTGGAGGCCGAGGGGCCGATGGACGAGGACCGGCTGCGGCGGCTGGGCGCGGCGCTCGCCGAGGCGCTGGCGGCAATCCACGGCTGCGGCCTGGTGCACCGCGACCTGAAGCCCGGCAACATCATCATGGCTCCGGACGGCCCGCGGGTCCTGGACTTCGGCATCGCGCGGGCACTGGAATCGACCCGTCTTACGGCCACCGGCACGGCCTTCGGCACCCCGGGGTTCCTGGCGCCGGAGCAGGCCCAGGGGCAGGAGGTCGACGGCGCCGCCGACGTGTTCGCGCTGGGCGCGGTGCTCGTCGCGGCGGCGGGCGGCAGCGCGTTCGGGGCGGGGACGCCGATGGGCATGATGTACCGGTCGGTGCACGAGGCACCGGACCTGGCCGCGGTGCCGGAGGGGCTGCGGCCGGTCCTCGCGGCGTGCCTGGCCAAGAACCCGGCGGAGCGGCCCACGCCGACGGGCCTGCTGGACCTGTTCGTACCGGACGCCGTGCAACACTCCCCGGCCGCGGCGTATGCCCCCACCGCGCCGGTGCTTCCGCCGCCGCCGTCGTACGCCCCGTCCAACGCCTTCCTGCCGCATGGAGCCCCCACCGTCCTCGCGGGCGGCGCACCGGACGACGGCGACCTCACGTTCATGGCGGTCGGCCCGGGAGGTTCCCTCCTGATCGACGCCGGGGGCGTCACGCTGGGCCCGGAGGGCGCGGAGGCACACTACTCCTGGGCCGAGATCAGCACCGTGACTTATGCGGCCGAGGGCCCCAAGCACCTCAGGGTCGTCGTGCACCCGCACCGCGGTACGGCCCACCCGTGCCTCCTCGCCGCCCGGAGGCGGGGCCGCCTCCAGGAGTGGCTGGAGGACCTGCCGCTGATCCTGGAGTGCTTCGCGTAGGGACCGGTCCTCCTCGGCCGGTCCTCCTCGGTCAGTTCTCCTCCTCCGGTTCCGGTGACCGGCCGGGGGCTGCGTGGTGGATGTTCAACTCCCCCCTCATGACGGTGTAGGACGTGCCGTGGTCCCGGACCGTGGTCCTCTGGGTCGCTCCGGCGTCGGCGCCCGCGTCAGCAGCGGCTTCGGCAGCGGCTTCGGGCCCGGCTTCGGCGGGTGCATGGACCTCGACCTGATTGCCGTGGCCCGCCACGACCGTGCCCGAGACGTCACCACCGATGCTGATCGAGTACTGGTCGCCGGTGGAGGGCGGCATGGAGTTCTCCCTTCGGTTCGGCCGGTGCGGCCTGCTTCCTTCGATCGGCCCGTGCGGCGGGCAGCCGTCGTCGTACGTCAGGCCTGGCGAGCCCACGTCTGGGATCCGCAGTTCCGGCACTCCCAGCTTCCGTTGGAGGGCGCCGTCACCTCGACGGAGGCGCTGGAGCCGTCGGAGGAGACGTCGATCGACAACCGTGCGTCCCCGAAGGTCTTTCCACAGGTCGACTCGTCCCACACCGGCATCGTGCCG
Source organism: Streptomyces anulatus (assembly GCF_014650675.1). Taxonomy (GTDB): domain Bacteria; phylum Actinomycetota; class Actinomycetes; order Streptomycetales; family Streptomycetaceae; genus Streptomyces; species Streptomyces anulatus. Next base: position 32,525 of record NZ_BMVK01000008.1, read on the forward strand.
CTGTACTGGCCGGATCCGCCCGTGACCTTCACGGTGCTGGTGGCACCACAGGTCCCCTGACTCTTGAACTCGTACGCCCCGTCACCCGACCTGACGATCAGGAAAACGTTCCCCCGCCCGTCTCGCCAGACCCCCGCGAGTTCGTCGGAGGCCGCCGAGGGCGAGGACGAGGACAGGTCCGACGTGGAGGTGGATGAGGTGTGCGTCGGATCGCCCGACGACAGTTGCTGATAGACGACCACCCCGATGACGAGGGCGGCGACGGCGCCGAGAACGACCGCGACCACGCTCGCCCAGAGTGCGGCGGTCGTGGTGGCCGCCACCGCCCCGCCCGCGACCGCTCCCCCCGTTCCCGCAGCGCCCGCGGTTCCCGCCGCTCCTCCCGTTCCCGCCGTACCCGCCGTACCCGCCGTGCCCGCCGTGCCGGAGGAGTGGGCGGCGACGTGCGACGTGGGATCCGCCGCGCTCCAGGGGTCCGCTCCCTGCCCCGCTCCGAAGTCCGCCCCGGGATGCGTGGCCGCGTTCGGGGCCGTCGCCGTTGCGGGGTCGGCTGCGGATGCGCCTTGGTCGGCCCACCCCCAGCCGTGGTCGGACCCCGGTGCATTGGCCGGGTCGTATCCGGCGGCCCCACCCGGGTCGTGCCCGAACCCCGCATCCGGATCGTGCCTGAACCCCGTACCCGGGTCGTACCCGGGATCCGCACCGGTGCCGGGACCCGTCGTCACCGGGTCCGGCGTCGTCGTACCCGGCCCGGGGCCCGTCATCGAGCCCGGGTCCCAGCCGGGGTCCGCGCCGGGGTCCGGGCCCGGGGCCCCGCCCGGGTCCGCACCGGTGCCGGGGCCCGTCATCGGGCCCGGGTCCCCGCCAAGGTCCCCGCCGGGGTCCGCGCCGGGGTCCGGGCTCTCGCCCAGCGGCGGGGTCTCCGGCGTGGGCGGGGTGTACTGCTGGGCGTTGAGCGCGGCGTCGACGCCCTCGTTGTCGCCCAGTTGTCGCCACAGCACCACCGCCTCGGCCAGGAGCACCGCGGCCACCACACGCCGGCCGATCATCAGGCACCTGATGGCCTTCTCGTGGGTGAAGTAGGCGTGGGCCGTCGTGTCGCCGGCCTGCCGCGCGGCGTTCTGGCCCTGGTCGAGCAGCCGCCCCCACACGCCGAACCGCAGGGACTCCGCGAGGAAGGGCGAGACGGCCCGCGCGACGCGGACGGCGAGGTCGGGCCTGCCGCGCCGCTCCGCCATCTCGGCCACCACTTCCAACGCGCGCCCGTGGTCGGCGACCTGGGCCGGCGTGGTCGTCGCGAGCGTGGCCCAGCGGGCGAAGTGGTCGCACAGCCGGTCGACGGCAACGGGCTCCGCGAACCGGCGCCGTACCTCCGGCAGCACGTCGGCGACGCTCCGGTACCCGCGTTCGGTGACCGTCACCAGGCCGAGGCCGGCCAGCCGGCCGCACACCGCCGCCGGATCGGGCACGTCGCACAGGACTCCGACGTGCTCCGGATCCACCTCAGCGTCACGCAGGGTCGCGAGCAGGTGAAGGGTCTTCAAGGACGCCGTGTCGAGGCGGTCGAACAGCAGGGGCAGCAGCCCGTCGATCTCGGCCGCCCGGGGCAGCCTGATCTCTCCCGACGTGTCCAGCCGGGCCAGTCCGGCGGCGCGCAGCAGCAACAGGGGGCGGCCCAGCGCCACCTCGCACAGCTCCACGGCCACGGCGTACTGGGCCTCGGGCATGCCGTGCCGCAACTCCCGCTCCAGCAGCCCGAGTCCGGCCGCGCGGCCCAGCCCCCGAAGCTCCAGGTCCGCGCTCTCCCCGAGCAGGGAGCGTTCCCGGCTCGCGAAGACGAACGTCGCGTCGGGCGCGGCGTCCGCGAGCAGCCGCAGCCGCTCGGGCGTCAGCTCCGCGTCGTCGACGTACACCGTGACCTCGATCCCGGTCATAAGCCGGCGCAGTTCCGGTCCGGTCGGCGCGTAGCCCGGGGCCTCGTAACAGGCCTCGAAGATCTCCTGGGCGAGGTCCTCGGGTTCACGATGCGCCCCGTTGAGGAACAGCACCCCGTCGGGGCCCGGTTCGAGGGAGCGGGCCGCGTGCCGCAGCAGGGTGCTCTTGCCCACGCCGGGCGGCCCCCACAGCTGCACCACTCCGTGGCCGCGCAGGGCGTTCTCCAGCTCTTCGAGGTCCGCCTCGCGGCCCACCGGTTCGCGCTGTCTGCGAGGGACGAGCGCGACCCTTTCCCGGCGCACCGGCCTGGGGCGTTCCTGGGGCGGGAGCAGGTTCACGGTCGAACCGTGGGCGTCGATCACCACGTTGTGGTTGCCCGCGATCACCGTTCCCGACGCGTCCCCGGCTATGTCGATGCGGTGGTCGCCGCCCATCGGCGCGCCGTCCTCATCGGGGTCGGGGCCGTGCGGTTCCCGCACGAAGCCGTCCGTCTCTGCCATGGCCCACCACTCTTCCCGCTCATGGAGTGCGACTGCGCCGAACCGGTGCCCGGAGAGTCGTCACCATGGCCGCAGCTACTCCGAAATGCCGGAGTCTGCGCCGCAGTTGAGCTTGGGATCGCGCAACTTCCCCTGACTCCAGGTGGCGAGGTTAGCGAGAGGCCCGGCGCACGAAACCGTCGTACGACTGTTTCTGCCAACTTGCTCCACACTCGGCCGGGCGCGTTCCGGCACGGGCGGTTCCGGTACCCCCGGCGGGCTCAGGGCTGTTCGCGGAAGGCCAGATCGCTCAGGCGGTCGAGATCCTCCACCCGTACGGTGCGGTAGCCGGTGGAGATCACTCCCGCCTGGCGGAACCTGCGCAGCACCTTCTGCACGGTGGGTTCCGCCGTGCCGGACAGGGTCGCGAGCTCCGGCTGGGTGATCGGCCAGCGGATCACCGCCCCCGCGCCGGACCGCTCGCCGTGGGTCATCACGATCTGGTGCAGCACCCGGGCGAGCCGGGTGGCGGCGTCGCAGCCGGTGAAGTCGACGCGATGGGTGTTGGCGGCCCGGAGTTTCGCGACCACGGCGGCGTTCACCGCGTGGGCGATGCCGGGATCGTCGCGGGTGCAGGCGAGGAACTCCTCCCGGCTGACGGCCCGTGCGACCACGTCCCCGCAGGTCGTGACGGTGGCCGAGCGGGGGCCTCCGTCCGCGGCGGCGAACTCGCCCACCAGGTCCCCGCCCATGCGGACGGCCAGCAGCGCGTCCCGGCCGTCGGGGGCGCGCCCGGTCGCCTTGACCACGCCGTGCAGGAGGACGAGGACGAACGCCGTCCGCTCCCCCTCACGCATCAGTACGTGATCGGCTTCGTACCGCCGGACCGCGCCCAGCGCGAGGAGGCGCCCCCGGGCCGGTGCCGCGAGGGAGCCGAGCAGGCTCGACCCGGGCCAGGTCCCCTCGCCCGCGGCCGGCCGGCCGGGCGCCCTCCGGCGCGGTGCTGTGCCGTCCATGCGTCCCTCGCCTCCCGGTCCCCGGCGTTTCGGTCGCCGTCGTCGGCCGCTCCTCCGCCTCGCCTGGCCGATCCAGTATTACGACGGGATCCACCGGGTTCAATCGGGTGCACAGTGGAACGCACAGTGGAACCACTGACGGGACAGGACACAGCACGACAGGGCACGGCCAGGAGGGCTGTATGGAAGAAGTGCGGGAGTACCGGGCCTTGTTCGCGGTGGACATCGTGGGCTCGTCGGGGCGCGGCGACGTGGCGCTCGGACAGATCCGACAGGTTCTGTCGGCCGCACTCCACGCATCGTTCACGCGCGGTGGCATCGACTGGGACGACTGCCTGCGCCACGATCTCGGCGACGGCATGCGGGTCGTGGCCCCGGCCGGGACGCCGGAGACGAGCCTGATCCATCCGCTGGTCCATGAGCTGACGGCACGTCTGCGGGCGCACAACCTGCTGGCCGGGAAGCCCACGCGGATCCGCCTCCGGATGGCCCTCCATGCCGGGTCGGTGCAGGTCGGCCGGGACGGCACGGTCAGCGGCCGGCCGCTGGAGGTCCTCGCCCGGCTGCTCGACGCCGAGCCGGTCCGCGCCGCCCTGGCGCAGGACCCGGAGGCGACGACCGCGCTCCTGGTGTCGGAGCACTTCCACGAGACGGCGGTGTGCGAGGGGCGGCCGGGCATCGAACCGGCCGCGTTCCGTCGGGTCGACGTGCGGGAGAAGGAGTTCGCCGCCTCCGCCTGGCTGCACGTGCCCGCGTACGGCGGCGGACCGCAGGCCACCGGTCCCGCCCCGGACCGTACGTCTTCCGCCCCGGACCGTACGGCCTCCGACGTGGACGCACCGGCCGGGAACACGAAGGTGATCAGCAAGGCCTCGGGGCACGGAGTCATCTACGCGCTGGGGAACGGCACGATGAACATCGGCGGGAAGCAGTGAGGGGGACCACGTGAGCGACGAACTGACCCTGCTCGCCGAGGCGGGCGCCGCGGCCGTGGTGGCGGCGATGGCCACGGACCTGTGGCAGGGCACCAGGGACGGCGTCCTCGGCCTCTTCCGCCGGGATGCCCCGGACAGCGCGGCCCCGGTCGGCGCCCGACTGGACGAGGGGGCGGCACTGGTGCGGTCGTCGGCGGCCCCCGACGACGTCCGGCGGGCCCTGGCCGGGATCTGGTCCCGGGAACTGCACGAGCTGCTGCGCCGGGCCCCGGCCTGCCGGGTGCCGCTGGCCCGGCTGGCGGCCGAGGTCGACGGCGCGTTCGCGAGCGGCCGTGCCGCCGTCGTCCTGGAGCAGAACAACACCGCCCGCGATTCCGGCACGGTCTTCGCCGTCCAGCACGGGGACATCCACACGACGCGCGGGGCGGGCGGCGCCACCCGGCGGGATCCGGACGACGGGCCTCAGTAGCCCGGCGCGCGCAGCGAGCGCAGCACGTGGTCCACCAGGGTGGCGATCGTCTCCTCGTCCTGGACGGGCTTGCGCAGCACATGGCGGTAGTAGACCGGTCCGTACAGCATCTCCACGGCCAGCGGGAGGTCCGCGCCGGGCGGGATCTGGCCCTGTTCCTGGGCGCCGCGCAGTCGGCCGATCGCTTCCTCGACGCGCGGGTCGACCAGTTCCTCCCGCAGTTGCTGGGCCAGGAGGTCGTCGTGGTGCAGCTCGGAGAGGATGCCCGCGTAGGCGGGGCCGAACGGCGGGACCGAGAGCAGTTTCACCGCGCCGGCGACATGGGCGCGCAGGTCGGCGCCGATGTCGCCGGTGTCCACGAACGGGGTGGCGTCGATCAGGGCGTCCGTGAACGCCTCCAGCAGCACGGCGCCCTTCGACGGCCACCAGCGGTAGATCGTCTTCTTGCTGACCCCGGCGCCGGACGCGATGGCCTCTATCGTGACGTGCCCGTACCCCCGCTCCGTGCAGAGGTCGAGAGCGGACCGCAGGATCGCGCGGCGTGACCGTTCGCTGCGGCGCACACTGCTCGGCGATGTGATCATTCGGTGAGCATAGGGGGGTTTCAGCCATTCTCTTGTTGACAGCTCGTCGCCAAAGGCCGAACAATACCGAGGCGGAAACGGAACGTACCGTGTCGTGTCGTTCCCATCCGCACCGTTCGTGCCGTTCGTGCCGCGACGAGCCGATCGGGGGACGGCTCGCCCGGCCGACGGCGCGGACGGGCTCCTGCCGATCCGATCCAGCCAGCAGATGCCTTCTCCGCCGGTCGCGCCTCCCGGAACGCCGCCTCCGTGCGGCCTCTCCCGGACCGCCTCTCAGGCCGTGATGTCCTTGGCCGTGAAGCGCGCCCAGGCCGCCGAGCAGAACACCGTGACGTACAGGCCCTGCAGCTGGAAGTTCTTGATCAGGTCGTCCCAGTGGACGGGTTCGCGCAGGACGTCCGCGAAGGATATCCAGTAGTGCGAGAACAAGTACGGGTGCACGCCGCTCAGTTGCGGAATGCTGTCCAGGATCTGCACCGTGATCAGCAGCCCGACGGTGGCCGCCATCGCCCCGATCCCGCTGCCGGTCAGCGTCGAGACGAACAGCCCGAGCGCGGCGAACCCGGTCAGCGAGACCGCGACGACCAGCGCCGTCAGTGCCGCCCGCACCAGCCCCTCGCCGAAGCTGATCCGGGTCCCCGAGATCGTGGTGACCTCGCCCACCGGGAACAGCAGCGCACCCACCGCCAGCGCCGACGCCGCCACGACCAGGGTCGCGACCAGGCAGAAGGCGAGGACGGAGGCGTACTTCACGAGCAGCAGCCGGGTCCGGCCCGCCGGAGCGACCAGCAGGTAGCGCAAGGTGCCGCTGCTCGCCTCGCCCGCGACCGCGTCGCCCGCGACGACGCCGACGGCCATCGGCAGGAAGACCGGCAGCGTCGCGGCGAGGGCGGCGAAGACGAGGAAGAGGCCGTTGTTGGTGACCTGGGCGAGGAACGCCGGGCCCGCCCCGCCGTCCGGGCCGCCCGACCCGCCACCGCCGCCGCCCGTCTCGATCCGGACCGCGATCCCGATGAGTACGGGTACGGCGGCGAGCACGCCGAGCAGGGCGAAGGTCCGGTGGCGGCGGAGCATGGTGGTGATCTCGGACCGGAGGAGGCCCAGCGTCCACAGCGGATTGCGGGGGCGCGCCGGATCGTGCTGATCCACCGGCCCTCGGGTGTGCACCGTCCCGGCCTGCGGCGCCGTCTCAGCCTGCGACATCGAATCCCTCTCCCGTGAGTGCGACGAAGGCGTCCTCCAGCGATCCCCGCTCGACGCCGAAGAACCGCACGCGCACCCCGCCGGACACCAGCGCCGCGTTCAGGTCGGCGAGGTCCACGGCGGCGGGCGGGGCGTCGGCGGTCAGCCGGTCGCCGTCGGCGCTCAGGCCGGTGAGCCCTTGCTCCCGGAGGATCCGGGCGGCGTCACCGGGGTCGGGGGTGGTGACGGCGAGCCGGCCCCGGGCGCCCGCGGCGAGGTCGGCGACCGGGCCCTGGACGATCAGCCGGCCCCGGGCCATCACCGCGGCGTGCGTGCAGACCTGCTCGATCTCGTCCAGCAGATGGGAGGAGAGGAACACCGTGGTGCCCTCGGCGGCCAGCTCCCGGACCAGGGAACGGATCTCGCGCATGCCCTGCGGGTCGAGGCCGTTGGTCGGCTCGTCCAGGACCAGCAGCCGGCGCGGCCGGAGGAGGGCGGCTGCGAGCCCGAGGCGCTGCTTCATGCCGAGGGAGTACGCCTTGGCCTTCTTCCCGGACGCGGCGGCGAGCCCGACCCGTGCCAGGGCCTCGTCCACGCGGGCCCGGCGGGTGCGCGGGTCGGCGGTGGGGTCGGCACGGTCGTAGCGCAGGAGGTTGTCCCGGCCGTTCAGGAAGCCGTACAGCGCGGGCCCCTCGATCAGCGCGCCGACCTCCGGGAGCACCGTACGGGCGGCGCCCGGCATCGGGCGGCCGAGCACCTCGGCGGTGCCGGACGTCGGGTCGATGAGGCCCATGAGCATCCGGATCGTGGTGGTCTTGCCGGAGCCGTTGGGGCCGAGGAAGCCGAAGACGCTGCCGCCGGGCACGGTCAGGTCGAGGCCGTCCACGGCGAGCTGGCCGCCCCGGTAGCGCTTGGTCAGACCACGGGTGCGAATGACGACCGGACCGGTCTCCTCCGCACCCGCGGCGCCCGCCGTACCCGTCGCACGCGCGGCGTCCGCACCGCCCGACGCATGCGCAGAGCCCGACGCGCCCGGCGTACTCGCGGTGCCCGCACCGCCCGACGCGGCTCCGGCTCCCGCGCGCGCCGCGCACGCCCCGGCCGACCCGCCCGTCCCCGTCGTCGTCATCCCGGTCGCACCTCTCCCGTCCGCGCGGCTGGCAGCGCCCCTGCGGCGCTGCCGCCCCGCCGCACGGTGTGCGACGGGGCGGGTGTCCGGCGCCGGTCGCCCGGCACGGCGGGCGCCGGGTGTCCTACTTGGCGGCGGCGTCGGCGGCGCGGACCAGCGCGTCCTTCGTCACCGCTCCGACGTACACCGAGCCGTCGTCCGTCATCAGGGCGTTGACCAGGCGCGTCTTGAAGACCGTGCCCGAACCGAACTTCCCGGTGACCTTGTCGCCGAGCGCGTCGAGGAAGCCCTGCGCCTCGGCCGGCATCTCACCCGAGCCGGCCTTCGGGAGGCCCGTGCCGCCGGGGGTCCTGATCTCGGCGATCGAGGTCCAGCCCTCACCGATGACGTTGAAGCCCTCGAAGCCGTCCAGCTCGGCGAGCTGCCCGGGGAGCGCCTCCTGCACCGCGCCGCGCTCGTCCTTGCCGGTCTCCAGCTCGTCGGCCTCGGTCACCTTGGCGCCCTTGGGCGGCGTGAAGGCGAACGTGGACGCGGCGGGCCTGGAGAAGTCGACCTTGGTGAACCCGGCGTCGACCACGGCCTTGCCGCCGCTCGCCGCCGACAGGGTGAACTTCAGCGGTACGCCGGTCTCGGCGTCCACGGCGATGCGGACCGATCCAATGGTCGAACCGGACTGCTTCGGCTTGATCAGCAGCTGGTACGCGTCCCGCCCGGCGACCCGCGCCGTGCCGTCCACGGTGACCGAGGTGGTGTCCCCGGCCGCCGCGAGCGCCTGCTCGGCGAAGTCCTTCGGGGTGGCCGAAGCGCCCTTGCGGTCCTTCGGGGCCTTCTCCGCGAGCTCGCCGGCGTCCCGGCCCTCGGGAGCCTCGGCGTGGTAGACCTCGTCGGACTTGCTGTCGTACGCCCAGACCTCGCCCTGGTTGTGGATGAGGCTGTACTCGGACGCGTCCCCGAGGATGGAGAGCTTCTGCCGCTCCGGGCCGTCGGCGGCCACCCGCAGCGTGTGCGTGCCGGACGTCAGCTCCATGAGCTTGTCCTGCGGGGCCGCCGCGCCGGCGTCCTTGCCCTCGCCGTCCGGTACGAGCGAGCCCGCGATGCCGTCGAGGGGCAGGCCCAGGTCGGTGCTGATCTTGAACGTGCCGGAGAGCTGCTCCGCGTCGGAAGCGGCGATGTTCTCGATGAGCTGCTGGGCGCTGATCTTCGGCAGGTCCGGGTCGCCGGTGCTGGCGAGCGCCGGGACGAGCCCGATGGTCGCGGCCGCCACTCCCGCGACCGCGACGGGGACGATGTAGCGCGCCGCCTTCCGGCGGCCCACGACAGTGCTCGTGGCCTCGCCGGTGGTCTCTGCGCTGTCGTTCGGTGCCATGGTGTGCCCTACCTCCGTGGTCGGCGGCTTCCGTTGGTATCCATCTGACCAAATCGGACGGCCTGAAGCGTCAGACCGGGGGATCAACTCCGCCTACTGCTCCGGTATGACACCGGGGCGGGGCGTCCGGGCCATCCAGTAGGGGTAGGGGGCCCGGTGACGCCGCGTCAACCGCGGCGGGCGCGGGCTCAGCCGGCCCGGTGCACCACGGCGTCGCACAGCTCTTCCAGCGCGGCCTTCGCGTACCCCTCGGGCAGCGGTGCCAGCGTGGCGCGTGCCGCCTGGGCGTAGCGCACGGTGTCCTGGCGGGCCTGCTCCAGCGCCGGGTGGACGCGCAGCCGGCGCAGCACCTCCTCCAGGGCGTCGTCGTCACTGAGGTCGCCGTCGAGGAGTTCGACGAGCTCCAGGTCGTCGGGCTTGCCGTCGGCCGCCGCCAGGGCGCGCAGCCGCAGGACCGGGAGCGTCGGGATGCCCTCGCGCAGGTCGGTGCCGGGGGTCTTGCCGGACTCGTGGGAGTCGGAGGCGATGTCCAGGACGTCGTCGGCGAGCTGGAAGGCGATGCCGAGCCGCTCCCCGTACTGGGTGAGGACGTCCACGGTCCGCTCGTCGGCGCCGGACATCATCGCGCCGAAGCGGCCGGACACGGCGACCAGCGAGCCGGTCTTGCCGCTGAGGACGTCCAGGTAGTGGTCGACCGGGTCGCGTCCGTCGCGCGGGCCCGCGGTCTCCAGGATCTGGCCGGTGACGAGCCGCTCGAAGGCCTCCGCCTGGATGCGGACGGCCTCGGGGCCGAGGTCGGCCAGGATGTGGGAGGCGCGGGCGAAGAGGAAGTCGCCGGTGAGGACGGCGACGGAGTTGCCCCAGCGGGTGTTGGCGCTGGGCACCCCGCGCCGCACGTCGGCCTCGTCCATCACGTCGTCGTGGTACAGCGTGGCCAGGTGGGTCAGCTCGACGACGACGGCGGAGGGGACGACCCCCGGCGCGTCGGGATCACCGAACTGTGACGCGAGCATGACCAGCAACGGGCGGAACCGCTTGCCCCCCGCACGCACCAGGTGCTGGGCGGCCTCCGTGATGAAGGGCACATCGCTCTTGGTGGCTTCCAGCAGACCCGTCTCGACAGCTGCCAGGCCCAACTGGACATCGGTCTCAAGAGACTGGTCCCGCACGTGCAGTCCGAACGGCCCGACGACGGTCACGAGGGCATCTCCTGTCTGCTGACGATCACACGCAATGTCGATGTGTCGCTGTCTTCACTCAACTCAGCGTATCCGGTCCCCTTTGGATCACCGTGGGCGGCTTCCCGCCGCCGCCGGTATGTTCGGGATCAGCTCATACGATCAGGAGTCCCCGTTTTGTCCCACAGCACCGCCGGCACCGAGCCGGCCACGCCCCCGCCCGAGGACGATCACGCCTTCTTCGGGCAGCCACGGGGCCTGATGACCCTGTCCGGCCTGGAGGTCTGGGAGCGGTTCTCGTTCCTGGGCATGCAGGCCATTCTGGTGCTGTTCTTCGCCGACACGGTGGCGAACGGCGGCATGGACATGGACCCCGGAACCGCCGCCTCCGTCTCCGCCGCCTACGGAACACTGGTCTATCTGGTCTCCGTCGCGGGCGGCTGGCTGGCCGACCGGATCCTCGGCTCCTACCGGGCCGTGCTCTACGGCGGCATTCTCATCGCGTGCGGCCACTACAGCATGGCCGTTCCCACCGACGCCATGACCTGGGTGGGCCTCGGCCTGATCAGCGCCGGAACGGGCCTGCTCAAGCCGAACGTGGCCTCCATGGTCGGCAAGCTCTACCGCACCGACGACGAGCGGCGCGACGCCGGCTTCGCCCTCTACTACATGGGCATCAACATCGGCGCCTTCGCCGGACCGCTGATCACCGGCTGGCTCGGCGAGCACGTCAGCTGGCACTGGGGCTTCTCGGCCGCCGCGGTCGGCATGACCCTCGGGCTGATCCAGTACGTGGCGGGCCGCCGTCACCTGGCCGGGCGTAAGCACGCCGCCGAATTCGCGCTGGCCCCCGACGCGATGCGCCGCGCGGTCCGTCTGATCATCGGCGGGGCCGTCGTGGTCGCCGTCGTCGCCACCGCGCTGGCCCTGGCGGGCTGGCTGACGATGGACCGGTTCGTCGACGTGCTCACCGTCATCTCGGTGATCGCGCCGATCGTCTACTTCGTGGTGATGTTCCGCTCCCCCCGGGTCACCGCCGAGGAGCGCGGCAGGCTCCGCCCGTACATCGTCCTCTTCCTCGGGTCCGTCGTCTTCAACTTCATCCTCTTCCAGGCGTACTCGACGATGATGCTGCTCGCGTCGACGAACGCCCGGACGGAGATCCTCGGCTTCACCTTCCCGGCCAGCTGGTACGCCTCCGCGCTCGGCGCCTTCGAGGTCGCGCTGGCCCCGGTCGTCGCCGCGGTCTGGGCGAAGATGGGCCCCCGCCAGCCGCACGCCTCCAACAAGATCGCCTTCGGGGTGATCCTCGGCGGGCTCTCCTTCCTGCTGATGGTCCTGCCGACCTCCGGGCACGCCGACGACACGTACCGCATGGCGGCGTGGTGGATCGTCGGCTCGTACCTGCTGCTCGGGCTCGGCGACATCCTGCTGGAGACCTCCGGCATGTCCGCCACCACCAAGCTCGCCCCCAAGGCGTTCGCCAGCCAGACGATGGCCCTGTGGTTCCTCTCGCTCGCCCTGGCCAACGGCATCCAGGCCCAGATCGTGAAGCTGTACGGAGAGGTCTCCAACCCCGCCTACTTCGGCGTCAACGGCGCCATCGCCGTGGCGGCGGGCGTGGCGATGATCGCCGCCGCCCCCTGGCTGAAACGCACGATGCACCCCGTCCACTGAGCGCGCCTTCGCACCCGTCGTCGTACATCGAGGTGACCCATGAACATCACGACCGAGTTCCCGTACGAGACCACCCGCGAGGACGTGTACATCCCGCTCTCCGACGGCACCCGGCTCTACGCCCGGATCTGGCGGCCGCTTACCGACGAACCGGTCCCGGCCCTGCTGGAGTACCTGCCCTACCGGCTCAGCGACTGGACCGCGCCCCGCGACTGGCAGCGCCACCCCTGGTACGCGGGCCACGGCTACGCCTCCGTACGGGTCGACGTCCGGGGCCACGGCAACAGCGAGGGGCTGCCGGGCGACGAGTACGACGCGCGGGAACTGGAGGACGGGGTCGCCGTCATCCACTGGCTGGCCCAGCAGGAGTGGTGCTCCGGCCGGGTCGGGATGTTCGGCATCTCCTGGGGCGGCTTCAACTCGCTCCAGATCGCCGCGCTCGCCCCCGAGCCGCTGAAGGCGATCGTCACCGTCTGCTCGACCGACGACCGCTACGACAACGACGTCCACTACATGGGCGGCTCCGTCCTCGCCGTGGACATGCACGCCTGGGCCGCCACCATGCTCGCCTTCGTCTGCCGGCCGCCGGACCCCGCGCAGGTCGGCGACGACTGGCGGGAGATGTGGCTGAAGCGGCTGGAGGCCGTCGACCCCTTCATCCACACCTGGCTGGCCCACCAGAGCCGCGACGACTACTGGAAGCACGGCAGCGTCTGCGAGGACTACGGCGCGATCAAGGCGAAGGTCCTCGCGGTCGGCGGCTGGCACGACCCGTACCGGGACACCGTCCTCCGGCTCGTGGAGCACCTGGACCCGGAGCAGGTGCGCGGGCTGATCGGCCCCTGGTCGCACCAGTACCCCGACCGGGGGCTGCCTCCGGGGCCCGCGATCGGCTTCCTCCAGGAGACGCTGCGCTGGTGGGACCAGCACCTCAAGGGCCAGGAGACGGGCGTGATGCGGGAGCCGCTGCTGCGGTCCTGGATCAGCGGCTCGCACCCGCCCGCCACGGTGTACGAGACGCTGCCGGGACGCTGGGTCGGGGACGCCTCCTGGCCCTCGGAGAACGTCTCGCCGGTGGCGTACGCCCTCCAGGGCGGCGAGCGGATCGTCGCCTCGCCGCAGCAGACCGGGGTGGACGCGGGCCGCTTCTTCCCGTTCGGCAACGACGCGGACCTGCCGCCGGACCAGCGGGACGAGGACGCGAAGTCGGTCTCGTTCGAATTCCCCGTCGCGGAGGCGCCGATCGAGATCCTCGGCCGCCCCCGGGTGAAGCTCCGCCTCCGGATGGACGTACCGCGCGGCCAGGCCATCGCCCGGCTCTGCGACGTCGCGCCCGACGGCTCCTCCACCCTGGTCACCCGGGGCGTGCTCAACCTCGCGGCCCGGCACGGCCGCGACCGCACCGACGACTGGCCCCCCGGCGAGACCGAGGACGTGGTCTTCGACCTCAACGGCATCGGGCACACCTTCCCGCCCGGCCACCGCATCCGGCTCGCCGTCTCCTCCTCGTACTGGCCCTGGATCTGGCCGCAGGCCGGCTCGGCGGGCTTCACCCTGGACGCCGACGGCAGCTTCGTCGAACTCCCGGTGCGCCGCCACACCGAGGACCCGGCGATCACCTTCGGGGAGCCCGAGCAGTCCGAGCCGCTCGGCGTGGTCTACCCGGTCACCCTGGAGGAGCCGCGCCCCGAACGCCTCGTCGTCCGCGATGTCGCCAAGGGCGAATGGCGCATGGAGGTAGACCCCCGCTACGGCGGTACGCGGGTCTACCCCGACGGCCTCGAATTCACCGAGGACGCCCTGGAGACGTACACCGTCCAGCAGGACGACCCGCTCTCCGCGCGGACCCGCTCCGACTGGCGGATCCGGCTGCACCGCCCGGAGATGGCCTGGGACGTGAAAATCGAGACCCGCTCCGAGATCGCCGCCGACGACCAGGACTTCATCACCTCCAACGAGGTGATCTGCAAGGACGGCGGAGAGGTCGTCTTCCACCGCACCTGGGAGAAGCGCATCCCGCGCACGGCGGGCTGAGCGGCCTCCCCGTTTCGCCGTCGGGTCCCCCGGATTCCCGGGGGACCCGACGAACTTTCCGGGCAATGCGCACAGTTGGGGATAGTCGGGGCACTGCCGCTGGGTAGGAGCACCGACGTAACGTGTCCTCAACGCGACCTGGAAAGCGAGGCAGCACCACATGCCCGAGCAGAGCAGCCCGCTCGATCTGTCCGAGGGCGATCCCTTCGGCCCGCACAACCTTCCGTACGGTGTGTTCTCCACCCCCGACCACCCCGACGACCGCCGGGTCGGCGTCCGTATCGGCAACCACGTCCTGGACGCCGGGGCCGCCGCCCACGCACTGGGCTCCCCGTACGCGGGGCTGCTCGCGCAGCCGAGCCTGACGCCGCTGCTCGCGGCGGGCCGCACCGCCTGGCGGGACGTGCGCCGTGCGCTCACCGCCTGGCTGACGGTCCCCGCCCACCGCGCGGACATCGAGCCGCTGCTGCACCCGGTGGACGCGGTGACCCTGCACCTGCCGTACGAGGTCGCGGACTACGTCGACTTCTACGCCAGCGAGCACCACGCCACCAACGTCGGACAGATCTTCCGGCCGGACGGCGACGCGCTCACCCCCAACTGGAAGCACCTGCCGATCGGCTACCACGGCCGCTCCGGCACCGTCGTGGTCTCCGGCACCGACGTGGTGCGCCCCAGCGGCCAGCGCAAGGCCCCCGCCGACCCGGCCCCCGTCTTCGGGCCCTCGGTGAAGCTCGACATCGAGGCCGAGGTCGGCTTCGTCGTCGGCGTCCCCTCCGCGCACGGCACCCCGGTGCCGCTGGCCGACTTCCGCGAGCACGTCTTCGGCCTCTCGCTCCTCAACGACTGGTCCGCCCGCGACCTCCAGGCCTGGGAGTACGTGCCGCTCGGCCCGTTCCTCGGCAAGTCGTTCGCCACCTCCGTCTCCGCCTGGGTCACCCCGCTGGAGGCCCTGGACGCCGCCCGCACCGCGCCCCCGGCCCGCGACGTCCCCCTGCTCCCCTACCTCGACGACGCGGCGGACGAGGAGCCGGGCGGCTTCGACATCCGCATCAGCGTCGAGATCAACGGGCAGGTGGTCGCCGAGCCGCCGTTCGCCTCGATGTACTGGACGGCCGCCCAGCAGCTCGCCCATATGACGGTGAACGGCGCATCACTGCGCACCGGCGACCTGTACGGCTCCGGCACCGTCAGCGGCCCCGAGCCCGCCCAGCGCGGCTCGCTCCTGGAGCTGACCTGGAACGGCCGCGACGCGCTCGAACTCCCCGAGGGCAAGCGGACGTTCCTGGAGGACGGCGACACGGTCACGCTGACCGCCTGGGCCCCCGGCCCGCACGGCACCCGGGTCGGCCTCGGCGACGTGACCGGAAGGATCGTCACCGCACCATGACGCAGGACGCCCCCGCGCTGACGCTGCCCGAGGAACTGATCCTCCTCGCCCTGGACCCGGACCGGGGCAAGCCGACCTGCAACGCCCGCGATCTGGGGTACGGAACCGCCGGGGCCGTCCTCGCCGAGCTGGAGATCCGGGGCCACATACGCGAGGAGCGCGGCCGGGTCCACGTGGTGAACCCGCTGGACCCGGCCGACCCGATCCTCGCCGCCCTGCTCCGGACCCTGGACCCGCCGGCCAAGGGCCGCCGTCGCCCGGGAATCCGCGCCCGGCGCTGGGTGGGTGAGTACGACCGGTACGTGCAGGAGAAGTACCTGGACTCCCTGGTCGAACGCTCCGCCCTGTCCCGGAGAACCCACCGCGTCCTCGGCATGCTCCCGTACCACCGCCACTTCCCGGGCGTGCCGGACCTCTCGCGGGGCGTCCTCGACCGGTTCGCGGCGGCCGAGGCGGCGGGGTACCCGGCCCACCGCGACCGGGTGCTGGCCTCCCTGGTCTCCGCCATCGGCCTGGCCGGCGACCTGACCCGCCTCGGCCGCACGGGCCGGACGGTGATGAAAGTCATGCGCCGCTCCGAGTGGACCGCCGTGGCCGTCCGCTACAACGTCGAGCAGAACGAGACCGGCAACGGCTGGAGCGGCTACAGCGGGAGCGGCGACGGGGACTGACCGGGACCAGGGAACGGCGGGCCCGGTCAGCGGCGCGCGGGGCGTTCACACGTTCGGGGGAGCCCCATCCTGATCCCGGCGGATACGCTGGTCGGGCCCGCGAGACTCCTCCCATGGGAGCAATGATGAGCATCGAACCCGAGGCCTCCGAGCCGCGGTGGGCGGTCCCGCCCGAGGGCGGCTGGACCGCCGATGACCTGGACACACTCCCGAATCTGCCTCCGCACACGGAGCTGATCGACGGGAGCCTCGTTTTCGTGAGTCCGCAGACCCTTTTCCATTCCCGAGCGGTCAGCTTCTTCGAATGGCAGTTGCAGTCCCTGGCTCCGCCCGAGCTGGAGGTCGTGCGCGAGTTCACCATCGACATCGACCGCTACAACCGGCCCGAGCCCGATGTGATCGTCATCGACGGCGACATCATCCAGGACCCGAACCAGACCCGGTTCCCCGCCGAGTCGGTGCGCCTCGCCATCGAGGTCGTCTCCCCCGAGTCCCGGTCCCGCGACCGGGAGACCAAGCCCGTGAAATACGCCCGGGCGACGATCCCCCACTACTGGCGGGTGGAGAACCACGACGGGCGTGCCGTGGTGTACGTCTTCGAGCGGGAGCCGGCCACCGGGGCGTACACCTCGACGGGGATCTTCCACGACCGGATGAAGGTGTCGGTGCCCTTCCCCGTCGACCTGGACCTCACGGCAATCACGCCCCGCCGCCGGGCGGCGGACCTGGGGTAAGTCCCGCCGCCCCTCCCCACCGCCCGGTACGGATCACTCGTACTCGGGCGGTTCCTCGTCCCAGCCGAACTCGGGGTCGCTGTGCTGCGGGGCCGGGGCGACCGGGGCCTTCGTACGGGCCGGGGCCGCCGCCGGGCGGGACGCGGGCACGGGGGTCGCCGGAGCGGCGGCGGGGGCCGGGGCTTCCGGGGGTGTCGGTGTCCCGCCTCCCGGTGTCCGGGCCAGGACCTCCAGCACGCCCTCCCCGTAGGTCGCGAGCTTCTTCTCGCCCAGGCCGCTGACGCCGCCCAGCTCCGCGAGCGAGGCCGGATGCAGGGTCGCGATCTCGCGCAGTGTGGCGTCGTGGAAGATGACGTACGCGGGGACGCCCTGCTCCTTCGCCGTCGCGCCGCGCCAGGCGCGCAGCGCCTCGAAGACCGGGACCGCGGACTCGGGGAGATCGGCGGCGGCCGCCTTGCCCTTGGCGCCCCTGCCGCCGCCCGCCGAGGACGACGAGCGGGACGTGGGCTTCTTGGGTTCCTTGCGGAGCAGCACGTCCCGCTCCCGGCCGAGCACCGTCGCGCTCTCGTCGGTCAGGACCAGCGTGCCGTACTCCCCCTCGACCGCGAGCAGCCCCTGGGCCAGCAGCTGGCGCACCACACCGCGCCACTCCGCCTCCGCCAGCTCCTCGCCGATGCCGAAGACGGAGAGCTGGTCGTGGTCGAACTGGATGACCTTGGCGGTCTTGCGGCCCAGCAGGATGTCGATGATCTGGCCCGCGCCGAACTTCTGGTTCCGCTCGCGCTTCAGCCGCACCACCGTGGAGAGCAGCTTCTGCGAGACGACCGTGCCGTCCCAGGTCTCCGGCGGGGCCAGGCAGGTGTCGCAGTTGCCGCAGGCGGGGGCCGTGGGCTCCTGGCCGAAGTAGGTCAGCAGCTGGGCCCGGCGGCACTGGACCGTCTCGCACAGGGCCAGCATCGAGTCCAGATGGGAGGCGGCCCGGCGGCGGAACGCCTCGTCGCCCTCGCCGCCCTGGATGAGCTTGCGCTGCTGGACGACGTCCTGGAGTCCGTACGCCATCCAGGCCGTCGACGGCTCCCCGTCACGGCCCGCACGGCCGGTCTCCTGGTAATACCCCTCGACGGACTTGGGGAGGTCGACGTGGGCGACGAAACGGACGTCCGGCTTGTCGATGCCCATGCCGAACGCGATCGTCGCGACGACGACGAGCCCCTCCTCACGGAGGAAGCGCGCCTGGTGGGTGGCGCGCGTCCCGGCGTCCAGGCCCGCGTGGTACGGCACGGCCTCCACGCCGTTGCGGCAGAGGTACTCCGCGATCTTCTCGGTGGAGTTGCGCGAGAGGCAGTAGACGATGCCCGCGTCCCCGGCGTGCTCCTCCTTGAGGAAGGTGAGGAGCTGCTTCTTGGGCTCGGACTTCGGCACGATCCGGTACTGGATGTTCGGCCGGTCGAAGCTCGCGACGAAGTGCTTCGCGTCCGGCATGCCGAGGCGGCGGGTGATCTCCTCGTGCGTGGCGTGGGTCGCGGTCGCCGTCAGGGCGATACGCGGAACGTCCGGCCAGCGCTCGCCGAGCACGGACAGAGCCAGATAGTCGGGGCGGAAGTCGTGGCCCCACTGGGCGACGCAGTGCGCCTCGTCGATCGCGAAGACGGAGATCTCGCCCCGGGCCAGCAGGGAGAGGGTGGAGTCCAGGCGCAGCCGCTCCGGCGCCAGGTAGAGCACGTCCAGCTCGCCCGCGAGGAACTGCGCCTCCATCGAGCGGCGCTCGTCGAAGTCCTGCGTGGAGTTCATGAAGCCGGCCCGGACGCCGAGCGCCCGCAGGGCGTCGACCTGGTCCTGCATGAGGGCGATCAGCGGGGAGACGACGACGCCGGTGCCCCGCCTGACCAGGGACGGGATCTGGTAGCAGAGGGACTTTCCGCCGCCGGTGGGCATGAGCACGACCGCGTCGCCGCCCGCCACCACATGCTCGATGACCGCGCCCTGCTCGCCGCGGAACGACTCGTACCCGAAGACGCGGTGCAGCGTCCGCCGCGCCTCGCTCTCGCCGCCCGTGTCGGTGCCGGCTCCGGTCACCGTCCCGGTGGTCTCATCCATGGTCACGCCCAATGCTCTGTCCCCCGAGGGTCCGCACGCCCGGCCCTGTCCGTCCTGCTCGTCCCCGTCCACGATAGGCGGAGGCAACGACAACGCCGGACGGTCTGTGGATAACCGACCGTCCGGCGCTGCTGACACGCATACCGCGCGGGCTACCGCACGAACACTCCCGCCTGGCTCGCCAGGTCCAGGAAGTACTGCGGGGCCAGGCCCAGCACCAGGGTGACGGCGACGCCGACCGCGATCGTCGTCATGGTCAGCGGGGACGGGACGGCGACCGTGGGGCCGTCCTCCTTCGGCTCGCTGAAGAACATCAGGACGATCACGCGGATGTAGAAGAACGCCGCGACGGCCGAGGAGAGCACACCGACGACGACCAGAGCGCCGGCCCCGCCCTCGGCTGCCGCCTTGAACACCGCGAACTTCCCGGAGAACCCGGAGGTCAGCGGGATGCCCGCGAAGGCCAGCAGGAACACCGCGAAGACCGCGGCGACCAGCGGCGAGCGGCGGCCGAGCCCGGCCCACTTCGACAGGTGGGTGGCCTCGCCGCCCGCGTCCCGCACCAGGGTGACGACGGCGAACGCGCCGACCGTCACGAAGGAGTAGGCCAGCAGGTAGAAGAGGACCGAGGAGATGCCCTCGGGGCTGGCCGCGATGACGCCCGCGAGGATGAAGCCCGCGTGCGCGATCGAGGAGTAGGCCAGCAGCCGCTTGATGTCGGTCTGGGTGATCGCGACGATCGCGCCGCCCAGCATCGTGACGATGGCCACCGCCCACATGACCGGCCGCAGGTCCCAGGCGAGGCCGGGCAGCGCCACGTACAGCAGGCGCAGCAGCGCGCCGAACGCGGCGACCTTCGTCGCGGCGGCCATGAAGCCGGTCACCGGGGTCGGGGCGCCCTGGTAGACGTCCGGGGTCCACATGTGGAACGGGACCGCGCCGACCTTGAAGAGCAGGCCGGTCAGGATCATCGCGCCGCCGATGAGCAGCAGTGCGTCGTTGCCCATGGTGTCGGCGAGGGCCGGGTCGATCTCCAGGACCGAGCCGTCGACGACGTTGGCGATGTCGGCGTACGAGAGGGAGCCCGCGTAGCCGTAGAGGAGGGCGATCCCGAAGAGCAGGAACGCCGAGGAGAACGCGCCGAGCAGGAAGTACTTCACGGCCGCCTCCTGCGACATCAGCCGCTTGCGGCGGGCGACGGCGCACAGGAGGTAGAGCGGGAGCGAGAAGACTTCCAGCGCGATGAAGAGGGTCAGCAGGTCGTTGGCGGCCGGGAAGACCAGCAGCCCCGCCACCGAGAAGAGCAGGAGCGGGAAGACCTCGGTGGTGGTGAACCCGGCCCGCACCGCGGCCTTCTCGCCCTCGCCTCCCGGTACGGCCCCGGCCTGCGCGGCGAACGAGTCGACCCGGTTGCCGTTGCTGCTGGGGTCGAGCCGGCGCTCGGCGAAGGTGAACACCGCCACCATGGCGACCAGGAGAATGGTGCCCTGGAGGAACAGGGTGGGGCCGTCGATCGCGATGGCGCCCATGGCCGCGATCTGGGCCTTCGTGGTGCCGTACCCCCCGGCCGCGAGGCCGACGATCGCGGCGAACGAGGCGGCGACCGCCACCACGGTCAGGAAGAGCTGGGTGTGGTAGCGGGCGCGGCGTGGCACGAAGGCCTCCACCAGAATGCCCAGGACGGCGGCGACCACGATGATCAGGACCGGCATCAGCTGGGTGTACTCGATCTTCGGTGCCGTGAACGAGTTGCCCGGTGCCGCCGATGTCACCCCGCTCGCCGTCGTCCACAGACTGTGGACAGCTGTTGCGCTCACTTGGCGGCCTCCACCTCGGGCTGGGGGTCCTTCTTCTGTACGTCGGACATGGTGTGCTCCACCGCCGGGTTGACGACCTCGGTGAGCGGCTTCGGGAAGACGCCCAGGAAGATCAGCACGGCGATCAGCGGAAGCGCGACCGCCAGCTCCCGCGCCTTGAGGTCCGGCATGGACCGGACCGATTCCTGCACCGGGCCGGTCATCGTGCGCTGGTAGAGGACCAGGACGTAGAGCGCGGCGAGCACGATGCCGGAGGTCGCGATGATGCCGGCCACCGGATACGCGCTGAACGTGCCGACGAGGACCAGGAACTCACTGACGAACGGGGCGAGTCCGGGCAGCGACAGGGTGGCGAGCCCGCCGATGAGGAACGTCCCGGCCAGCACGGGGGCGACCTTCTGCACCCCGCCGTAGTCCGCGATGAGCCGTGAACCGCGCCGGGTGATGAGGAATCCGGCGACCAGCAGCAGCGCGGCCGTCGAGATCCCGTGGTTGACCATGTAGAGCGTGGCACCCGACTGGCCCTGGCTGGTCATCGCGAAGATGCCCAGGATGATGAAGCCGAAGTGCGAGATCGAGGCGTAGGCGATGAGCCGCTTGATGTCGCGCTGGCCGACCGCGAGCAGCGCCCCGTACACGATGGAGATCAGCGCCAGGGTGATGACCACCGGCGTCGCCCACTTGCTGGCCTCCGGGAAGAGCCCGAGGCAGAAGCGGAGCATCGCGAAGGTGCCGACCTTGTCGACGATCGCGGTGATCAGCACGGCGACCGGGGCGGTGGCCTCGCCCATCGCGTTGGGCAGCCAGGTGTGCAGCGGCCACAGCGGGGCCTTCACCGCGAAGGCGAAGAAGAACCCGAGGAACAGCCACCGCTCGGTGCTGGTCGCCATCTCCAGCGAGCCGTTGGCGCGGGCCTCGGCGATCTCGGACAGCGAGAAGCTGCCCGCGACCACGTAGAGCCCGATGACGGCGGCCAGCATGATCAGGCCGCCGGCCAGGTTGTAGAGGAGGAACTTGACCGCCGCGTAGGAACGCTGGGTCGCGGCGTTCTCGTCGCTGCCCGCGTGGGCCCGGTCGCCGAACCCGCCGATGAGGAAGTACATCGGGATGAGCATGGCTTCGAACAGGATGTAGAAGAGGAAGACGTCCGTGGCGGTGAACGACAGGATCACCATGGCCTCGACCATGAGGATCAGGGCGAAGAAGCCCTGCGTCGGACGCCAGCGCGAGGACTTCGTCTCCAGGGGGTCCGCGTCGTGCCAGCCCGCGACGATGACGAACGGGATCAGCAGCGCGGTGAGGCCGAGAAGCGCCACCCCGATGCCGTCCACGCCCAGTTCGTAGCGGACGCCGAAGTCGGCGATCCAGGACCGGGACTCGGTGAGCTGGTAGCGGTCGCCGCCCGGTTCGAAGCGGAGGAAGACGACGGCCGCCAGGACGAGCGTGCCGAGCGAGAAGAGCAGCGCGAGCCATTTGGCCGCGGTGCGCCGCGCGGCGGGGACGGCGGCGGTGGCGATGGCGCCGATCGCCGGGAGCGCCGCCGTCGCGGTCAGGAGGGGAAAGGACATGTGATCAGACCGCCCTCATCAGCAGGGTCGCGGCGATGACGACCGCCGTACCGCCGAACATCGAGACCGCGTAGGTGCGGGCGTAGCCGTTCTGCATCTTGCGCAGCCGGCCGGAGAGCCCGCCGACCGAGGCGGCCGTGCCGTTGACGACGCCGTCGACCAGGGAGTGGTCCACGTAGACCAGCGAGCGGGTGAGGTGCTCGCCGCCGCGGACCAGGACCACGTGGTTGAAGTCGTCCTGGAGGAGATCGCGGCGGGCGGCCCGGGTGAGGACCGAGCCGCGCGGGGCGACGACGGGCACGGGCTTGCGCCCGTACATCGCCCAGGCGATCCCGACGCCGACGACCAGGGCCACCACGGTGGCTCCGGTGACCGTGGCCGCGCTCAGCGGGGCGTGTCCGTGGTCGTAACCGGTGACGGGCTCCAGCCAGTTGATGAAGCGGTCGCCGATCGCGAAGAACCCGCCGGCGAACACCGAGCCGAAGGCCAGCACGATCATCGGGATCGTCATCGACTTCGGGGACTCGTGCGGGTGCGGCTCGTGGCCCTCCGCGTCCGGCTGCCAGCGCTTCTCGCCGAAGAACGTCATCAGCATCACGCGCGTCATGTAGAACGCGGTGATCGCGGCGCCCAGCAGGGCCACGGAGCCGAGGATCCAGCCCTCGGTGCCGCCCTTGGCGAAGGCCGCCTCGATGATCTTGTCCTTGGAGAAGAAGCCGGACAGGCCGGGGAAGCCGATGATGGCCAGATAGCCGAGTCCGAAGGTGACGAAGGTGACCGGCATGTACTTCCGCAGGCCGCCGTACTTGCGCATGTCGACCTCGTCGTTCATGCCGTGCATGACGGAGCCCGCGCCGAGGAAGAGCCCGGCCTTGAAGAAGCCGTGCGTCACCAGGTGCATGATCGCGAAGATGTAGCCGATGGGGCCGAGGCCCGCGGCCAGGATCATGTAGCCGATCTGCGACATCGTGGAGCCGGCCAGGGCCTTCTTGATGTCGTCCTTCGCGCAACCGACGATCGCACCGAAGATCAGCGTGACCGCGCCGACGATGACGACGACCAGCTGGGCGTCCGGGGCGGCGTTGAAGATCGCGCCGGAGCGGACGATCAGATAGACGCCGGCGGTGACCATGGTCGCGGCGTGGATGAGGGCGGAGACCGGGGTCGGGCCCTCCATCGCGTCGCCGAGCCAGGACTGCAGCGGCACCTGGGCCGACTTGCCGCAGGCGGCCAGCAGCAGCATCAGGCCGATGGCGGTCAGCTTGCCCTGGCTCGTCTCGCCCGCCGACTCCAGCACCGGCCCGAAGGCGAAGGTGCCGAAGGTGGTGAACATCAGCATGATGGCGATCGACAGGCCCATGTCGCCGACCCGGTTGACCAGGAAGGCCTTCTTCGCGGCGGTGGCCGCGGTGGGCTTGTGCTGCCAGAAGCCGATGAGCAGGAACGACGCCAGACCGACGCCCTCCCACCCGACGTACAGCAGCAGGTAGTTGTCGGCGATGACCAGGATGAGCATCGCCGCGAGGAACAGGTTGAGATAGCCGAAGAAGCGGCGCCTGCGCTCGTCGTGCTCCATGTAGCCGATGGAGTAGATGTGGATCAGCGTGCCCACACCGGTGATGAGCAGGACGAACGTCATCGACAACTGGTCGAGCTGGAAGGCGATGTCGGCCTGGAAGCCCTCCACCGGAATCCAGCTGAACAGATGCTGGTGCAGGGCCCGGTCCTCGGCGTCCTTCCCCAGCATGTCGGTGAACAGAATGAGTCCGACGACGAACGAGGCGCCGGCGAGGACGGTGCCGAGCCAGTGGCCGGTCTTGTCCAGTCGGCGTCCGCCGCAGAGCAGGACCGCCGCTCCGAGCAGGGGCGCCGCGACGAGCAGCGCAATCAGGTTCTCCACGTTTCCGACCCCTTACAGCTTCATCAGGCTGGCGTCGTCGACCGAGGCCGAGTGGCGGGAGCGGAACAACGACACGATGATCGCGAGTCCGACGACGACTTCCGCGGCGGCGACGACCATCGTGAAGAACGCGACGATCTGCCCGTCGAGGTTGCCGTGCATCCGGGAGAACGTGACGAGCGCCAGATTGCAGGCGTTGAGCATCAGCTCGACGCACATGAACACCACGATCGCGTTCCGCCGGATCAGCACCCCGGAGGCGCCGATCGCGAACAGCAGGGCCGCGAGGTAGAGGTAGTTGACCGGGTTCACTTGGCGGCCTCCGAATTCTCCGCCGGGGACGCGGGATCGGCCCCGCGTGCCACGGCGTCCGCGTCCTCACGTCCGAGCCGCTCCCCGGAGCGCTGCTCCAGGGCCTTGAGATCGGCGAGGGACTGCCGCGAGACGTCACGGATCTGGCCGCGCTGACGCAGCGTCTGCATGACGGTGAGCTCGGACGGCGTGCCGTCGGGGAGCAGACCGGGGATGTCCACCGCGTTGTGCCGGGCGTAGACGCCGGGGGCGGGGAGCGGCGGGAGGTGCTTGCCGCGCACGCGCTCCTCGGACATCTCCCGCTGGGTCTTGGCCCGTTCGGTGCGCTCGCGGTGCGTGAGCACCATCGCTCCGACCGTCGCGGTGATCAGCAGGGCGCCGGTGATCTCGAAGGCGAAGACGTACTTGGTGAAGATGAGGTTGGCGAGTCCCTCGACGTTGCCGCCGTGCGCGGTGTTGGCGGCGCCGAGCCCGTTGAACGTGGAGAGCGAGGCGTTGCCGATGCCCGCGATCAGCAGGATGCCGAAGCCGAGCGAGCACCCGAGGGCCAGCCAGCGCTGGCCCTTGAGGGTCTCCTTGAGGGAGTCGGCGGCGGTGACGCCGACGAGCATGACGACGAAGAGGAACAGCATCATGATCGCGCCGGTGTAGACGACGATCTGGACGATGCCGAGGAAATACGCCCCGTTGGCGAGGTAGAACACCGCCAGGACGATCATGGTGCCGGCGAGTGAGAGCGCGCTGTGCACGGCCCTCTTCAGCAGGACCGTGGAGAGCGCGCCGATCACGGCGACGGTGCCCAGGATCCAGAACTGGAAGGCCTCGCCGGTCGAGGTGGTGGTGGCTGCGGCCAGCGCGTTCACGCCCCCACCCCCTTGTCCTGCCGGGCGTCGGCGGCCGACGTCGACTCGATGGGGTCCTCGTCGGCCTTGTCGCTCTCGCCCTTGGACACCGCCGTCTGACGGACCGTGCCGGGCGCCGCCTCGGTGACCACGCCCCGGTAGTAGTCCTGCTCGTCCATGCCGGGGAAGATCGCGTGCGGGCTGTCGACCATGCCTTCCTCCAGGCCCGCGAGCAGCTCGTCCTTGGTGTAGATGAGGCTCTCGCGGGTGGTGTTGGCGAGCTCGAACTCGTTCGTCATCGTCAGCGCCCGGGTGGGGCAGGCCTCGATGCAGAGTCCGCACAGGATGCAGCGCGCGTAGTTGATCTGGTAGACGCGGCCGTAGCGCTCTCCCGGGGAGTAGCGCTCCTCCTCGGTGTTGTCCGCGCCCTCCACGTAGATCGCGTCCGCCGGACAGGCCCAGGCGCACAGCTCGCAGCCGACGCACTTCTCCAGGCCGTCCGGGTGGCGGTTGAGCTGGTGGCGGCCGTGGAAGCGGGGCGCCGTCACCTTCGGCGTCTCCGGATACTGCTCGGTGAGCCGCTTCTTGAACATGGCCTTGAAGGTCACGCCGAAGCCGGCCACGGGGTTCTGGAACTTGTCCCCCGACTCCCCCGCCCGGCCCGAGGACCCAGCGGATCCCGATGAGCCCGTGAGTTCTGGTTTCTCAGACACCGCCGGCCTCCTTTCCGTCACTCGCGTTTCCGTCACTCTGAGTATCCGGTCCACCACTGACAACGAGCTCCCGCTCCCGTCGTGGTGTGCGCCTGGGCACCGGCGGCAGGTTCTGTCCGGGCAGCGGAGGCACCGGGAATCCGCCCGCCATCGGGTCGAAGGCGGGCTCCGGTCCGGCCGCTTCCTCCTCGGCCCGGTTCCTGCGGTCGCGGAACATGTCGACGACGAACGAGATCAGCAGGATCGCGATCACCGCCGCGCCGACGTACAGCACGATCCGGGAGAAGTCGTAGCCCTCGTTGCGCAGGGCGCGGACGGTGGCGACGAGCATCAGCCAGACCACGGAGACCGGGATGAGGACCTTCCAGCCGAGCTTCATCAGCTGGTCGTAGCGGACCCGGGGCAGGGTGCCGCGCAG
This sequence comes from Streptomyces anulatus, assembly GCF_014650675.1. GTDB lineage: Bacteria > Actinomycetota > Actinomycetes > Streptomycetales > Streptomycetaceae > Streptomyces > Streptomyces anulatus. The sequence continues at coordinate 58,971 of NZ_BMVK01000008.1, forward strand.
CCAGATGAAGAAGAAGAGCAGCAGCTGGACCTTGAGGACGAACCAGAGCATCGGCCACCAGCCCTGGTTCGCGCCCTCCCAGAAGGTGCTGATCGGGTACGGAGCCCGCCAGCCGCCCAGGAAGAGGGTCACGGAGACCGCGGAGACGGTGACCATGTTGACGTACTCGGCGAGCATGAACATCGCGAACTTGATCGAGGAGTACTCGGTGTTGAACCCGCCGACGAGGTCGCCCTCGGACTCCGGCATGTCGAACGGCGCCCGGTTCGTCTCCCCGACCATCGTGATGATGTAGATGATGAAGGAGACCGGGAGCAGGATGACGAACCACCGGTCCGCCTGCGCCTCCACGATCGCCGAGGTCGACATCGACCCGGAGTAGAGGAACACCGAGGCGAACGCGGCGCCCATCGCGATCTCGTAGCTGATCATCTGGGCGCAGGAGCGCAGACCGCCGAGCAGCGGGTACGTCGATCCGGAGGACCAGCCCGCGAGGACGAGGCCGTAGATGCCGACCGAGGCGACCGCGAGGATGTAGAGCATCGCGATCGGGAGGTCGGTCAGCTGCATCGTCGTGCGGTGCCCGAAGATCGACACCTGGTTGTCGGCCGGTCCGAACGGGATGACCGCGATCGCCATGAACGCCGGGATCGCCGCGATGATCGGCGCCAGGATGTAGACGACCTTGTCGGCCCGCTTGACGACGACGTCCTCCTTCAGCATGAGCTTCATGCCGTCGGCGAGCGACTGGAGCATGCCCCAGGGGCCGTTGCGGTTGGGGCCGATGCGCAGCTGCATCCAGGCGACGACCTTGCGCTCCCACACGATGGAGAACAGCACGGTCACCATCAGGAACGCGAAGCAGAAGACCGCCTTGATGGCGACGAGCCACCAGGGGTCGGTGCCGAACATCGAGAGATCCTCGGCGGCGAGGACGACGCCCTCGGGCGCCGTCGTGAGTGCGGCGAGGCCAGTCACGCTCGTACCTCCGATGGTTCGACGGGAGCACCCGGTGCGGCGGCGGGGCCGATCCGCACCAGGCCGCCGGGGTTCGCGCCGGTGTCGGCGGGGATGCCGCGTCCCACCGAGTTCAGCGGCACCCAGACCACCCGGTCCGGCATGTCGGTGACCGCGAGGGGCAGTTCGACGGTGCCCGCGGGGCCGGTGACGGCGAGCAGGTCGCCGTCCTTGACGCCGGACTCGGCGGCGGTGACCGCCGAGAGCCGGGCGACGGCCGCGTGCCGGGTCCCGGCGAGAGCGGTGTCGCCGTCCTGGAGCCGGCCGAGGTCGAGCAGCATCCGGTGGCCCGCGAGGACCGCCTCGCCGTCGCCGGGCCGGGGCAGTGGCTGCGCGCTCTCGCGCGGGTCCTGGGCGTGGCCGCCCTCCCAGCCGCCGAGCCGGTCCAGCTCGCGGCGGGCGGCGGTCAGGTCCGGCAGGGCGAAGTGCACGTCCATGGCGTCGGCCAGCATGTGCAGCACCCGGGAGTCCGTCGGCGCGAGCGTCCGGGGCATCTGCTCGGGCTTCAGTGCCGCCTGGAACATCCGGGCCCGGCCCTCCCAGTTGAGGAAGGTGCCGGACTTCTCCGCGACGGCGGCGACCGGGAAGACCACGTCCGCCCGGGCGGAGACCGCGCTCGGCCGCAGCTCCAGCGAGACCAGGAAGCCGACCTCGTTCAGCGCCTGGATGGCACGGTTCGGGTCGGGCAGGTCCTCGACGCCGACGCCGGCGACGAGCAGCGCGCCCAGTTCGCCGGTGGCCGCGGCCTCGACGATCTGGCCGGTGTCGCGGCCGTGGCGGCTGGGCAGTTCGGCCACCCTCCACAGCTCCGCGACCTCCTCGCGGGCCCGCGGGTCGGTGGCCGGTCGGCCGCCGGGCAGCAGGGTGGGGAGCGCGCCCGCCTCCACCGCGCCCCGGTCGCCCGCCCGGCGCGGGATCCACACCAGGCGTGCGCCGGTGGCGGTGGCGGTACGGACGGCGGCGGACAGGGCGCCGGGCACTCCGGCGAGCCGTTCACCGACGATGATCAGGGAGTGCTCGCCGCGGAGCGCCTCGGCCGCCGCGGCCCCCTCGGCCTCCAGGCCGACACCGCCCGCGAGCGCGTCCAGCCACTCGGTCTCGGTGCCGGGGGCGGCGGGCAGCAGGGTGCCGCCCGCCTTCACCAGGCCCCGGGTGGCGTGCGAGGCCAGCGCGAAGGTCTTCTGGCCGCTCTTGCGGTGGGCCTTGCGCAGCCGCAGGAAGACGCCGGGCGCCTCCTCCTCGGACTCGAACCCGACGAGCAGGACCGCGGGGGCCTTCTCCAGCGCGCTGTAGGTGACTCCCTCGCCGTCCAGGTCCCGGCCGCGTCCGGCGACCCGGGCGGCCAGGAAGTCGGCCTCCTCGGCGCTGTGGACCCGGGAGCGGAAGTCGACGTCGTTGGTGTCCAGGGCGACCCGGGCGAACTTGCTGTACGCGTAGGCGTCCTCGACGGTCAGCCGGCCGCCGGTCAGGACGCCGGTACGGCCGCGGGCGGCCAGGAGTCCGGCCGCCGCGGCTTCCAGCGCCTCGGGCCAGCTCGCCGGTTCCAGCTCGCCCTCGGCGTTGCGGACCAGCGGGGTGGTGAGCCGGTCGCGCTGCTGGGCGTAACGGAAGCCGAACCGCCCCTTGTCGCAGATCCACTCCTCGTTGACCTCGGGCTCGTTGGCCGCGAGGCGGCGCATGACCTTGCCGCGCCGGTGGTCGGTCCGGGTCGAGCAGCCGCCCGCGCACTGCTCGCACACCGAGGGGGTGGAGACCAGGTCGAAGGGGCGGGAGCGGAAGCGGTACGCCGCCGAGGTCAGCGCGCCGACCGGGCAGATCTGGATGGTGTTGCCGGAGAAGTACGACTCGAAGGGGTCGCCCTCGCCGGTGCCGACCTGCTGGAGCGCGCCGCGCTCGATCAGCTCGATCATCGGGTCGCCCGCCACCTGGTTGGAGAACCGGGTGCAGCGCGCGCAGAGCACGCACCGCTCGCGGTCCAGCAGCACCTGGGTGGAGATGGGAACGGGCTTCTCGAAGGTCCGCTTCTTGCCCTCGAACCGGGAGTCGGCGCCGCCGTGCGACATCGCCTGGTTCTGGAGCGGGCACTCGCCGCCCTTGTCGCAGACGGGGCAGTCCAGCGGATGGTTGATCAGCAGCAGCTCCATCACGCCCTTCTGCGCCTTCTCGGCGACAGGAGAGGTGATCTGCGACTTGACGACCATGCCGTCGGTGCAGGTGATGGTGCAGGAGGCCATCGGCTTGCGCTGGCCCTCGACCTCGACGATGCACTGGCGGCAGGCGCCGGCGGGGTCGAGGAGCGGGTGGTCGCAGAAGCGCGGGATCTCGATGCCGAGGAGTTCGGCGGCGCGGATGACCAGGGTCCCCTTGGGGACGCTGATCTCGATGCCGTCGATGGTCAGCGTGACCAGGTCCTCGGGCGGAACCGCCGCCTCGCCGCCCCCGGAGGGCGCACTCGTGGTGACTGTCATGCGTTCACCCCCCGGTGAGCGTTCTTGCCGTCGGTGTTCTTGTCGTCGGCCCAGGCCGTGGACCGGGCGGGGTCGAAGGGGCAGCCCTTGCCCGTGATGTGCTGCTCGTACTCCTCGCGGAAGTACTTGAGCGAGGAGAAGATCGGCGAGGCCGCGCCGTCGCCGAGCGCGCAGAACGACTTGCCGTTGATGTTGTCGGCGATGTCGTTGAGCTTGTCGAGGTCGGCCATCTCGCCCTGGCCCGCCTCGATGTCGCGGAGCAACTGGACCAGCCAGTAGGTGCCTTCGCGGCAGGGTGTGCACTTGCCGCAGGACTCGTGGGCGTAGAACTCGGTCCAGCGGGTGACGGCCCGCACGACGCAGGTCGTCTCGTCGAAGCACTGGAGCGCCTTGGTGCCGAGCATGGACCCGGCGGCGCCGACGCCCTCGTAGTCGAGGGGGACGTCGAGGTGCTCCTCGGTGAACATCGGGGTGGAGGAGCCGCCCGGGGTCCAGAACTTCAGGCGGTGCCCGGCACGGATGCCGCCGCTCATGTCGAGGAGCTGACGGAGCGTGATGCCGAGCGGGGCCTCGTACTGGCCGGGGCTGGTGACGTGGCCGCTGAGCGAGTAGAGCGTGAAGCCCGGGGACTTCTCGCTGCCCATCGACTTGAACCAGTCCTTGCCCTTGTTCAGGATCGCGGGAACCGAGGCGATGGACTCGACGTTGTTCACCACAGTGGGGCAGGCGTACAGACCGGCGACCGCAGGGAAGGGGGGCCGCAGCCGGGGCTGGCCACGCCGTCCTTCGAGAGAGTCGAGCAGCGCGGTTTCCTCACCACAGATGTACGCACCGGCGCCCGCGTGCACCGTGAGTTCCAGATCGAGTCCTGAACCCAGGATGTTCGTCCCCAGATAGCCCGCCTCGTACGCCTCCCGTACGGCCTCGTGCAGTCGCCGCAGCACGGGGACGACCTCACCGCGCAGATAGATGAACGCGTGCGACGAACGGATCGCGTAACAGGCGATCACGATGCCCTCGATGAGGCTGTGCGGGTTCGCGAAGAGGAGCGGGATGTCCTTGCAGGTGCCCGGCTCCGACTCGTCGGCGTTGACCACCAGGTAGTGGGGTTTGCCGTCGCCCTGCGGGATGAACTGCCACTTCATCCCGGTGGGGAAGCCCGCGCCGCCGCGTCCGCGCAGACCGGAGTCCTTGACGTACGCGATGAGGTCGTCGGGCGCCATGGCCAGCGCCTTGCGCAGCCCTTCGTAGCCCTCGTGGCGGCGGTAGGTGTCCAGGGTCCAGGAATCGGGCTGGTCCCAGAAGGCGGAGAGGACGGGTGCGAGCAGCTTCTCGGGGCTCGTCCCGTTGTGGTCGATCTCGGCGGCCAAGGTCATCACTCCCCCTCCTCGGCTGCGGGCCCGGCCGGGTGCTCCGGGTCGGAGGCCGAGGTCTGCTGCGGTGCGTCGTGCGAGCTGAGGTGCTCGGACGGCGAAGGGTCGTGCGGCTGGGCGCTCTTGGGCTGCCCGTCGCGCGGGGAGACCACGCGCGCCTGCGGGAGTGCCTCGCCCTTGGCGAGCTTCAGCCCGACGAGGGAGGCGGGACCCGCGCCGCCGGTCGCCTCGACGGCGCCGGGCCGCTCGTCGGGGAAGCCCGCCAGGATGCGGGCCGTCTCCTTGTACGAGCAGATCGGTGCCCCGCGGGTGGGCTCGACGGTCCGGCCGGCGATCAGGTCGTCGACGAGCTGCGTGGCGCTCTGGGGCGTCTGGTTGTCGAAGAACTCCCAGTTGACCATCACGACGGGCGCGAAGTCGCAGGCGGCGTTGCACTCGATGTGTTCGAGGGTGACCTTGCCGTCCTCGGTGGTCTCGTTGTTGCCGACCCCGAGGTGCTCCTTGAGCGTGTCGAAGATGGCGTCGCCGCCCATGACCGCGCACAGGGTGTTGGTGCAGACGCCGACCTGGTAGTCGCCGCTCGGCCTGCGCCGGTACATGGAGTAGAACGTCGCGACGGCGGTGACCTCGGCGGTGGTGAGGTCGAGCGTCTCGGCGCAGAAGGCCATGCCCGTACGGGAGACGTATCCCTCTTCGGACTGCACGAGGTGCAGCAGCGGCAGCAGCGCGGAGCGGCTGCCGGGGTAGCGGGCGAGCACCTCCTTCGCGTCCGCGTCGAGCCGGGCGCGCACCTCGGCCGGGTAGGGGGTGGCGGGGAGCTGCGGCATCCCCAGACTGACGTCTTGGCGTGATGTGGTCACCGGTCGACGCCTCCCATCACGGGGTCGATGGACGCGACGGCGACGATGACGTCGGCGACCTGGCCGCCTTCGCACATCGCCGCCATGGCCTGCAGGTTGGTGAAGGACGGGTCGCGGAAGTGGACCCGGTAGGGGCGGGTGCCGCCGTCGGAGACGACGTGGACGCCGAGTTCGCCCTTGGGGGACTCGATGGCGGTGTACGTCTGTCCGGCCGGGACCCTGAAGCCCTCGGTCACCAGCTTGAAGTGGTGGATCAGGGCTTCCATGGAGGTGCCCATGATGTTCCGGATGTGGTCGAGCGAGTTGCCGAGTCCGTCCGGGCCGAGGGCGAGCTGGGCGGGCCAGGCGATCTTCTTGTCGGCGACCATGACCGGACCCGGCTCCAGGCGGTCGATGCACTGCTCGATGATGCGCAGCGACTGGCGCATCTCCTCCAGGCGGATGAGGAAGCGTCCGTAGGAGTCGCAGGTGTCGGTGGTCGGGACCTCGAAGTCGTAGGTCTCGTAGCCGCAGTACGGGTCGCTCTTGCGCAGGTCGTGCGGGAGTCCGGCGGAGCGCAGCACCGGGCCGGTGGCGCCGAGCGCCATGCAGCCGGTGAGGTCGAGGTAGCCGACGTCCTGCATACGGGCCTTGAAGATCGGGTTGCCGGTGGCGAGCTTGTCGTACTCCGGCAGGTTCTTCTTCATGGTCTTGATGAACTCGCGCAGCCGGTCGACCGCGCCCGGGGGCAGGTCCTGGGCGAGGCCGCCGGGGCGGACGAACGCGTGGTTCATCCGCAGGCCGGTGAAGAGCTCGAAGAGGTCGAGAACCAGTTCACGATCGCGGAAGCCGTAGATCATGATCGTGGTCGCGCCGAGCTCCATGCCGCCGGTGGCGACGCACACCAGGTGCGAGGAGAGCCGGTTGAGCTCCATCAGCAGCACGCGCAGGATGGTGGCCCGGTCGGGGATCTGGTCCTCGATGCCGAGGAGCTTCTCGACGCCCAGGCAGTACGCCGTCTCGTTGAAGAACGGCGTCAGGTAGTCCATCCGCGTGACGAAGGTGGTGCCCTGCGTCCAGTTGCGGAATTCGAGGTTCTTCTCGATGCCGGTGTGGAGGTAGCCGATGCCGCAGCGGGCCTCGGTGACGGTCTCGCCGTCGATCTCCAGGATGAGGCGCAGCACGCCGTGCGTGGACGGGTGCTGGGGGCCCATGTTGACGATGATGCGTTCGTCGTCGGACTTCACCGCGGATTCGACGACCTCGTCCCAGTCGCCGCCGGTGACTGTATATACAGTCCCCTCGGTCGTGGCACGGGGTGTCGCGTGGGGAGTGGTCATCAGGAGTACGACCTCCGCTGGTCCGGAGCCGGGATCTGGGCGCCCTTGTACTCGACGGCGATGCCGCCGAGCGGGTAGTCCTTGCGCTGCGGGAAGCCCTGCCAGTCGTCCGGCATCATGATCCGGGTCAGGGCCGGGTGCCCGTCGAAGATGAGCCCGAAGAAGTCGTACGCCTCACGCTCGTGCCAGTCGTTGGTCGGGTAGACCTCGACGATCGACGGGATGTGCGGGTCGCTGTCCGGGGCGGACACCTCCAGCCGGATCAGCCGGCCGTGGGTGAGGGACCGCAGGTGGTAGACGGCGTGCAGTTCGCGGCCCTTGTCGCCCAGGAAGTGGACGCCGCTCACGCCCGTACAGAGTTCGAAGCGCAGGGCGGGGTCGTCGCGCAGGGTGCGGGCGACCTGGACCAGGTGCTCGCGGGCGATGTGGAAGGTCAGCTCGTCGCGGTCGACGACCGTCTTCTCGATGGCGTTGGAGGGGATCAGGTCCTGTTCCTCCAGGGCCCCTTCGAGCTCGTCGGCCACCTCGTCGAACCAGCCGCCGTACGGCCGGGAGGAGGCTCCCGGCAGGGTGACGGTGCGGACGAGGCCCCCGTAGCCGGAGGTGTCGCCGCCGTTGTTCGCGCCGAACATGCCCTTGCGGACGCGGATGACCTCTCCGCCGGTGTCGCGCGGGGCGGGTACGGCGTTGCCGTTCCGCTCGCCGTTCGCGTCGGTGTTCTCGGTCACCGGAGCAGCCCCTTCATCTCGATCAGGGGCAGTGCCTTGAGGGCCGCTTCCTCCGCCTCGCGGGCGGCCTCCTCCGCGTTGACCCCGAGCTTGGAGGTCTGGATCTTCTGGTGGAGCTTGAGGATGGCGTCCAGCAGCATCTCGGGGCGAGGCGGGCAACCCGGCAAATAGATATCGACCGGAACAATGTGGTCAACACCCTGCACAATGGCGTAATTGTTGAACATTCCACCCGATGACGCACAAACTCCCATGGAAATGACCCACTTGGGATTCGGCATCTGGTCGTAGACCTGCCGCAGGACGGGCGCCATCTTCTGGCTCACGCGTCCCGCGACGATCATCAGGTCCGCCTGTCGCGGCGATCCGCGGAAGACCTCCATCCCGAACCGGGCCAGGTCGTAGCGGCCCGCGCCGGTCGTCATCATCTCGATGGCGCAGCAGGCCAGTCCGAACGTGGCCGGGAAGACGGATGACTTCCGTACCCAGCCCGCGGCCTGCTCGACCGTGGTCAGAACGAAGCCGCTCGGCAGTTTCTCTTCGAGTCCCATGGTGTGCCCCTCAGCCCCTCAGTCCCATTCCAGGCCGCCGCGACGCCATACATACGCATAGGCGACGAAGACGGTGAGCACGAAGAGCAGCATCTCCACGAGCCCGAAGATCCCCAGGGCGTCGAAGGAGACCGCCCAGGGATAGAGGAAGACGATCTCGATGTCGAAGACGATGAAAAGCATCGCCGTCAGGTAGTACTTGATCGGGAAGCGGCCGCCTCCGGCGGGAGTCGGGGTGGGTTCGATACCGCACTCGTACGCTTCGAGCTTTGCCCGGTTGTACCGCTTGGGGCCGATAAGCGTGGCCATGACCACGGAGAAGATCGCAAACCCTGCCCCGAGGGCGCCGAGCACGAGGATGGGCGCGTAGGCATTCACGCTCCTCGCTCCTTCCAGTCGTCCTTGACCTGTGGACCGCATCGGGCGACCGGCTCGCCACCTCACCAAGATCGTGCACATGTGAGGCAGTTCACAAGCCCGACTGCCCCGCATCCTATGCCCGGCCCCCTGTGATCTGCGACACGGGGTACGACAACGGCTTTGTGATCTCCACCACCTGACGAAGGATCATGAAGTCGTATGAGCGGTGATCTTCGTACGCGAAGCGGCCGAGTGATCACGAGACGTGACATTCGATGGTGTTACCGCTGGTCAAAGGCGTGCCGCGCTATCAATCGACAGCCCGTACAAGCAAATTGGCGGTGGAATGCCCCGGGGTGATAAGGGCGTCGGCCTGGATCGCCCCTCACCCGCACGAGGGGCGGTGGGGACCGAAGGGGACATGTGCACGCATTCACGAACTTCCGGATCGAGCACCCGGAGGGCGCCGGTCCGCCCGCTCGCCCACGCGCATCGCGGCCGCGAGGGTTGCCCGTCCCGATGGATCCACGCTGTGACCTGCGCCACACGGCCCCGGGCCCCGGAAAGCCGGGCTTGGCCATCGGTGTGAACGGATGGTAAGCGACGGGCAATTCGGGCGTATTACCGAAAGGCAATGATCACGGGCCTGATGATGGTCGCCCGATTTGCCCGTTACGGCGTCAATAAAGGCGCCCAGAAAGCGGATTCACAGATTCCGAACGTAACTGTGTCGCAACACACGTTTCTTGATGGGACCCCTACAGCCCTGATAGCGCTAGTACCCATGTCCCACACCGCTCACATACCCAGCCACCGGAAGCCCCGTCAGCGCGCCTCGAAGTCGGCACTGCGAGCCGGAGTTGCCGGTGGCGTCCTCAGCACCATCGCGGTCGCGGGTGCCGCCGGCCCGGCCCAGGCCGAGCCGGTGACCCAGACGATCGAGATGCCCACGATCACGTCCGGCTTCTCCACCGCCGTGGCCGCCTCCGCCCAGGCCACGCAGCAGGTCGCCCTCGACCTGGAGACGCAGGCCGACGAGGACGCCGCGGCCGAGAAGGCCGCGAAGACGGCCAAGAAGGCCCACGCCGAGGCCGTCCGCAAGGCCGAGGCCAAGAAGAAGGCCGAAGCCGCCGCCAAGGCCAGGGCCGAGGCGGAGGCCAAGGAGCGCGCCGAGCGCGCCTCCCGGACCTCCGAGCGCACGACGCTCAGCGCCTCCTCCGGCTCGTCGGACTCGGGCAGCTCCGCCTCCGCCCCCTCCTCCTCCTCGAACGTGAGCGGTTCCGCCGCCTCCATCGTCGCGTTCGCCAAGGCCCAGGTCGGCGACGCGTACGTGCCCGGCGGCACCGGCCCCAACTCCTGGGACTGCTCCGGCCTGACCCAGGCCGCGTACCGCACGGCGGGCATCGACCTGCCGCGCGTCTCGCAGTCCCAGTCGACCTTCGGCACCCAGGTCTCCCTGGACAACCTCCAGCCCGGCGACATCCTTTACTGGGGCAGCGCGGGCAGCGCGTACCACGTCGCGATCTACATCGGCGGCGGCGAGTTCGTCGGTGCGCAGAACTCCAACACCGGCACGGTGCAGCGTTCCCTGGACTACGACCGGCCGACCGGCGCGGTCCGCGTTCTCTGATTCACAAGCGCCCGCCGGCGCTCCGCTGCACGGCTGAGGGCCGCCGCTCCCCCGCTCGGGAGCGGCGGCCCTTCGCCGTCGTCGCGGCGACGAGCAGGGCCAGGACCATCAGCAGGGCGCTCACCCAGACCGGCGCCCGGTAGCCGAATCCGGCGTCCAGGGCCATGCCGCCCGCCCACGGGCCCACCGTCGCCCCCAGGTTGAACGCGGTCGTCGAGAAGGCGCCGGCCAGCGTCGGGGCCCCGGAGGCGAGGCCCAGGACCCGGGTGATCAGGGCGGTGCCCGTCCCGAAGGCGAGCATGCCGAGGAGCGGAATCAGCGCCAGGGCGAGCGCCGGGCGGCCCGCCGCCAGGGCGAGGGCCGCCCAGCCGAGGGCGAGGGCCGTCATGCCCGTGGCGACGACGGCGACCGGGCGGGCGTCGGCGAACCGGCCCGCCACCGTGACCCCGGCGAACGAGCCCGCCCCGAAGAGCGCCAGGGACACCGGCACCCACCCCGCGCCCAGGCCGGTCTCCCGGGTGAGGAGCGGCTCCAGGTAGGAGAACGTGCAGAAGGTCGCGCCCTGCACCAGGGCCATCGTGAGCAGGACCGGCCGCAGCCGGGGACCGGTCAGCGCGCGCAGCTCGTCCCGTACGGGTACGGGAGCGGCGCCCGTGTCCGTACCCCGGCCGCCCGGGATGGAGCGCAGCACCGCGAGGACGGCGGGCAGCGAGACGATCGCGACCGCCCAGAAGGCCGACCGCCACCCCCAGCGCTCCCCCAGCACCGCGCCGGCCGGTACGCCCACCACGCAGGCGATCGTCACCCCGCCGACCACCACGGCGGTGGCCCGGCCCTTCAGCCGGTCCGGGACCATCGAGACGGCCGTGGTCAGTGCGACCGCCCAGAAGCCCGCGTTGGCGAGGGCCCCGACGAAGCGGGTCGCGAGGAGCACCCCGTAGCTCGGGGTGAGAGCGCCGACGACATGGACGGCGACGAACACCGCGAGAAAGAGGAGCAGGGCGCGACGGCGGGGCCAGTTACGGCTGGAGAGCGCCATCAGGGGCGCGCCGACGACCATCCCGACGGCGAAGGCGGAGGTGAGGAGACCGGCGGCGGAGAGCGGGACGTCGAGGTCGGCGGCGATGCCCGAGACGAGCCCGGACAGCATGAACTCGGATGTGCCCTGGGCGAAGACCGCGAGCCCGAGGACGTAGACAGCGATTGGCATGGGTGAGTAGCCCCTTGGACGGAACCGTCGGGTGGACAGACAGACCGGGATGCGGGGATACGGGCCGCGGAGACGTCCGCCGGTGGTCCGGCGGGACGGCGAGAAGTGCCCGGCACGGTGATCGCCGGTGGCACGAACCCCGCGTACGGCGGTGCTTCAGCGCGTACGCGAGGGGGAAACGGCCCGTACCCGCGGTGAGCCGGGGGGCGTGGAACCGTGACGGAGGGGCCGGGGACCCGTGGGGTCAGCCGGCGACGCTCAGCACGAACACGGCCACCGGCGCACCGGTGGCCGGAGTCTGTCGGACTCGGGGCTGGCCATGGAGGAGAGGCTACCTGCCGGGCGGCGGGACCTCCAGCGGTTTCCGGGCCGGAGGACCGCCGTCCGGATCAGCGGCGGCGGGGGCGGCGGTTGGTCCGCTCCGGCTCCCTGGCCGAGGTGGTGGGCGCGGGCGGCGCGTCGTACGGGGCGTCGAAGTCCTCGTCGTCGTCCGTCGCGGTCGGGTCCACGGCGAAGCGGGGCTCCAGGAAGAGGCCCTGGTGCTGGGGCAGGGAGGCGGTGGTCATGGCTGTCTGTCCTTGGGGTCGAGCAGCGCTGTATCGGCTTGTTCCGTACCCCGCTGGCCTGCGTTCGGTGTGAGCGTGCGTCAAGAAGAGTGGTACGCACCGCGTGCCGCCGCTGCGGGCGGGGGCGGGCGCCGGCCGGTCCGGACTGCCGATGACCGGGGGGCGCGCAAATCATCGCACACGATCACCTGGGGAGTTGAGGATTAACCCCCCGTGTGAGGCGGCGACCGTGTGGGCGTGCCCGCCGGGCGTGGCTTCGGGTCCGGGCCGGCGTCTCCGTGCCGAGGCCGCCTCAGGCCTTCGGGGCCACCTTCGACAGGCCGTTGATGATGCGGTCCATCGCGTCGCCGCCCTGCGGGTCGGTCAGGTTGGCCAGCATCTTCAGGGTGAACTTCATCAGCAGCGGGTGGGTCAGGCCGCGCTGGGTGGCGAGCTTCATGATCTTCGGGTTGCCGATCAGCTTCACGAAGGCGCGGCCCATCGTGTAGTAGCCGCCGTAGGTCTCCTTGAGCACCTTCGGGTAGTTGTTCAGGGCCAGTTCGCGCTGGGCGGGGGTGGCGCGGGCGTGGGCCTGGACGATGACGTCGGCCGCGATCTGGCCCGACTCCATGGCGTACGCGATGCCCTCGCCGTTGAACGGGTTGACCATGCCGCCCGCGTCGCCGACGAGGAGGAGGCCCTTGGTGTAGTGCGGCTGGCGGTTGAAGGCCATCGGGAGGGCCGCGCCGCGGATCGGCATCGTCATGTTCTCCGGGGTGTAGCCCCAGTCCTCCGGCATCGAGGCGCACCAGGCCTTCAGGACCTCGCGCCAGTCCAGCTCCTTGAAGGCGGAGGAGGAGTTGAGGATGCCGAGACCCACGTTGGAGGTGCCGTCGCCCATGCCGAAGATCCAGCCGTAGCCGGGCAGCAGGCGGTCCTCGGCGCCGCGCTTGTCCCACAGCTCCAGCCAGGACTCCAGGTAGTCGTCGTCGTGGCGGGGCGAGGTGAAGTAGGTCCGCACGGCGACGCCCATCGGGCGTTTCTCGTTGCGGTGCAGGCCCATCGCCAGGGACAGCCGGGTGGAGTTGCCGTCGGCGGCGACGACGAGCGGGGCGTGGAAGGTGACCGGGGTCTTCTCCTCGCCGATCTTCGCCTCGACGCCGGTGATGCGTCCGGTGCGCTCGTCCCTGATCGGCGCGCCCACGTTGCAGCGCTCGTGCAGCCGGGCGCCGGCCTTCTGCGCCTGCCGGGCCAGTTGCTCGTCGAAGTCGTCGCGCTTGCGGACCAGACCGTAGTCCGGGTAGGAGGCGAGGTCCGGCCAGTCCAGCTGGAGCCGCACGCCGCCGCCGATGATGCGCAGGCCCTTGTTGCGCAGCCAGCCCGCCTCCTCGGAGATGTCGATCCCCATGGAGACGAGCTGTTTCGTGGCGCGGGGCGTGAGCCCGTCGCCGCAGACCTTCTCCCGGGGGAAGGCGGTCTTCTCCAGGAGCAGGACGTCGAGTCCGGCCTTGGCGAGGTAGTAGGCGGTCGTGGAGCCGGCTGGGCCCGCTCCGACGACGATCACGTCCGCGCTGTTCTCGGAGAGGGGCTCGGTCACGGTCGGATCTCCCGAAGACTCGAATTCGCGTGCCGCGCGGCACATGTCCCGTGCAGTCTATGGGTGCCTGTGAACCAACCCTCCGAAGGGCTCCCTGATGTCGACAGCACCTGTCACACCCCATGCTTCGGCCCCCGCCGTACGCCTCCGTGTTCCGACGGACGAGGACGCCCTGACCTGGCACCGGGTCTTCGACGACCCGCGGGTGATGGAGTTCTTCGGCGGGCGGAGCGCGGAGCTGTCCTCGTACGAGGAGCTCACCGCGCGCCAGCGGCGGCACGACGCGGAGCTGGGCTACTGCCTGTGGACCGTCATGGACGAGGAGGACGCCGTCCTCGGCTTCACCGGGGCGCAGCCGTGGCCGCACACGCACTACGGGCCGGTCGGCGCGACCGAGATCGGCTGGCGGCTGGGGCGCGCGGCGTGGGGGCGGGGGTACGCCACCGCCGCGGCCCGCACCACGCTGGAGCGGCTGCGGGCGGCGGGGGTGGGCGAGGTCGTCGCGATGGTCCACTCGCGCAACGCCCGGTCGATGGCGGTCGCGGAACGGCTCGGGATGCGGCGGGCCGAGTCGTACCCCACCCCGCGCGGCCAGGAGGCCGTCTGCTTCCGACTGGAGCTGTGAGGCCCGGGGCGTGGATCAGGCGCGGGTGGCCCGGTGCAGGGCCACCACGCCGCCGGTCAGGTTGCGCCAGGCGACCTTCGACCAGCCCGCCTTCTGGAGCAGTGCGGCGAGGGCGGGCTGGTCGGGCCAGTCCCGGATCGACTCGGCGAGGTAGACGTAGGCGTCCGGGTTGGAGGAGACCGCGCGGGCGGCCGGCGGGATCGCCCGCATCAGGTACTCCGTGTAGACCGTGCGGAACGGGGTCCAGGTCGGCTGGGAGAACTCGCAGATCACGACGCGGCCGCCGGGCTTCGTCACCCGGTACAGCTCGCGCAGGGCGACCTCGGTGTCCTGGATGTTGCGCAGCCCGAAGGAGATCGTGACGGTGTCGAACGTCTCGTCCTTGAACGGCAGTTTCATGCCGTCGCCCGCGGTGAACGGCATCCAGGGGTGGCGCTCCTTGCCGACCTTGAGCATGCCGAGCGAGAAGTCGCACGGCACGACGTAGGCGCCCGCCTTCACGAAGGGCTGCGAGGAGGTCGCCGTACCGGCCGCCAGGTCCAGGATCTTCTGCGCGGGGCGGGCGTCGACCGCCTGGGCGACCGCCCGGCGCCACAGCCGGGCCTGGCCGAGCGAGATCACGTCGTTGGTCAGGTCGTAGTTGGCCGCCACACCGTCGAACATCGAGGCGACTTCGTGCGGCTGCTTTTCCAGGGAGGCTCGGGTCACCCTTCCATTCAAGCAGCCCGGCGTCATGGATCAGCGGGGGCGGTCTCCCGCTATCGCGACGCGTTCGGCGACCCGGCGGTGCGGGGCGTAGTCGTTGACCGCGTAGTGCTGGGTGGCCCGGTTGTCCCAGAACGCGACGTCGCCCGCGCGCCAGGAGAACCGCACCTGGAACTCCGGGGCGTGCGCCTGCTGGAACAGCAGCCGCAGCAGCCGGTCGCTCTCGTCCTGCTCGAAGCCCACGATCCGGGTGGTGAACGAGGCGTTGACGAAGATCGTCCGGCGGCCGGTGACGGGGTGGCGGCGCACCACCGGGTGCTCGACCGGCGGGAACCGCTCCTGGTGCGCGGCGAGCCGCTCCGGCGGGTAGAAGCGGGCGAAGCCGGGGATGAAGTCGTGCACCGCCCGCGCCCCCTCGATGCGCTCCTTGACCTCCGGCGGGAGGTTGTCGTACGCGGCGGCCATGTCCGCCCACAGCGTGTCGCCGCCCACCGGCGGGACCTCGCGGAGCTGGAGGACCGCGCCGAGTGCGGGGCGCTCGCGGAAGGTGACGTCCGCGTGCCAGATGTTCTCGAAGGTGGGGACGGCGGTGCGGTCGAGACGGGCGACCTCGGGGTCGTCGCCGGTGGCGAGCAGCGGGTTCGTCTCCAGCTCGCCCCAGTGCCCGGCGAACGCGCGCTGCTGGCGCGAGGTGAGGTGCTGGTCGCGGAAGAACAGCACCTTCCACTCCAGCAGCGCCCGG
Organism: Streptomyces anulatus; assembly: GCF_014650675.1. Classification (GTDB taxonomy): domain Bacteria; phylum Actinomycetota; class Actinomycetes; order Streptomycetales; family Streptomycetaceae; genus Streptomyces; species Streptomyces anulatus. The sequence continues at coordinate 74,701 of NZ_BMVK01000008.1, forward strand.
TCCAGCTCGGCGCGCAGGGCCGCCTCCAGGGGGCGGGACAGGTCGACGCCGTGGATCTCCGCGCCGATGATCCGGCCGAGCGGGACCAGCCGGAACAGCTCGTACGGGCGGTCGGGCCGGCCCTCCGGGACCCGGCGCAGCTCGCGCGGGCCCTCGTACAGGCCGTCGGCGGGGACGCGGTGGTCGCGCAGGACGGGGGCGGGGGGCGTGGTGGTGGTCATGGTCCTTCTCCTCTCGGTGTACGGGGTCGGGTCAGCGGGCCGCGTTGCGCACGGCCGTGCCGATCTCGGCGCGCAGGGCGGCGTACGCGGGCAGTCCGCGCAGTTCGTCGGGGTCGGCGCCGGTGCGGGGCAGGTCGATCGGAAGGTCCAGGGCGACCGTTCCGGGGCGGTCGGTGAGGACGATCGCGCGGGTGCCGAGGAAGACCGCCTCGTCCACGCTGTGGGTGACGAAGACCGAGGTGGTCCCGGTCTCGGCGCTCACCGTGCGCAGGTCCTCCTGGAGCCGTTCCCGGGTGAGGGCGTCGAGCGCGGCGAACGGCTCGTCCAGCAGCAGGAGCCGCTTGCCGCCCGCCAGGGCGCGGGCGATGGCGACGCGCTGCTGCTGGCCGCCGGAGATCTGCCAGGTGCGGCGGCCCGCGGTGTCCGCGAGGCCGACGCGCTCCAGCAACTCCGCTGTCCGCCGCGCCCGTTCGGCCCGGGGCACGCCCGCGTACCTCAGCGCCAGGCCGATGTTGTCGCCGACCGTGCGCCAGGGGAAGAGGCGCGGCTGCTGGAAGACGATGCCCGCCCGGCTGCCGGGTTCGGGGCGCTCGCCGAACACCTCGACCGCGCCCTCGGTGGCGTGCTCGAAGCCCGCGATCAGCCGCAGCAGGGTGCTCTTGCCGCAGCCGGAGGGGCCGACGAGGACCAGGAACTCACCGGCCGGGATCTCCAGGGAGAGGGGGCCGAGCGCGGTCACCGCGTCCGCGCCCCGGCCGTAGGAGTGACGGACCTCCCGTACGGAGACGACGGGCGCGCCCCCGGTCGCGTCCGGGGCCCGGTCCTTCTCGGTGTCAGGGGCTGACGGCATCGCTGAGCCCTTCCTGGTGGATGGCCCTGCGCAGGGTCTCGATGTCCGGTGCGGCGTCGATCTGCTTCTGGTCGACGAGGAACCGCGCGGCGCTGTGCAGGTTGTCCGCCAGGCCGCCGGCCTTGCCGGGGGTGCCGAGCCACTTGGTGTCGGCCTGCTCGGCGGGCTTGAGGAAGATGCCCTGCTTCAGCTGGGTCCCGGCCTCGGCCGGGCTGATGCCGAGCTGTTTGCCGACGGCCGCCGAGGCGGCGTCGGGGTCGTCGTGGATCAGGTTCAGCGCCCTGGCCTGTGCCGTGCGCCAGGCGGGCAGGACGTCCGGGTGGGCCTTGAGGAAGCCGGTGGAGGCGACGCCGAGGTCCAGCGTCGGCTTGCCGCCCGCCGCGAGTTCGCGGCTGGAGACGATGACCTCGCCGGTCTTCTTCAGCTCCTCCAGCGTAGGCAGCCACACATAGGTGGCGTCGATGTCGCCGCGCGTCCAGGCGGCCAGGATGTCCTGCGGTTCGAGGTCGAGGAGCTGGACCTTCGAGGCGTCCACCCCGGCCCGGTCGAGCGCGGCGAGCAGGCTGTAGTGGGAGGTGGAGCTGAACGGGGTGGCGACCTTCTTGCCCTCCAGGTCCTTCACCGAGGAGATCTTCGAGCCGTCGCGGGCGACCAGCGCCTCGTTGTCCCCGGCGACGTCGAGCACCCAGGTGACCTCGTACGGGATGTTCAGCGGCGCGGAGAGCCCCCGGGCCACCGGGCTGGAGCCGATCGCGGCGAGGTCCACGGACCCGGCGACGAAGGCGGTGTTGATGCTGGCCCCGGAGTCGAACTTGGTCCACTTCACGTCGTAGCCGGGGAGCGCCTTCTCCAGCCAGCCCTTCTCCTTGACGATCAGGTCGCCGCTGGGGAACGCCTGGTAGGCGATGCGTATCGTCTTCCCGCCGTCGCCCCCGTCGCCGGAGCCGCCGCCCTGGCCGCACGCGGTCATCGCCAGCAGGGAGCCCAGGGCCGCGGCGAGGGAGGCGATGCGGAGCGGGCCGCGTGATCGGGGCATGGGAGTGTCCTTCGTACGAGAGGGGAGGTGGACGGGCGGGGAGAGGAGCTGGTCACGTGTGGCTGCGCCACGGGGCGAGCCGGTCCGCCAGGAGCCGTAGGGCCGCGTCGATGAGCAGCCCGGAGACGCCGATGGCGAAGAGGCCGAGCACGACGGTGTCGGACTGGTTGTAGCGCTGTGCGTCGCGGATCAGGCCGCCGATCCCCGGGAGTCCGTTGACGGTCTCGGCGGCGACGACGGAGGAGTACGCGATACCGAAGGCGAGCCGGACGCCGACGAGGATCTCGGGCAGCGCGGAGGGCAGCACGACGGAGGTGACGACCTGGCCGCGCCGGGCCCCGATCGCGCGGGCCGCCTCGACCAGGGCCGTCGGCGCGGACGCCACGGCCGATGCGGTGGCGACGGCGACCGGCGGCATCGCCGCGATGGCCAGCAGCCACAGTTTGGGCGCCTCGTCGATGCCGAACCAGATGATCAGCAGGCTGAAGTAGGCGAGCGGGGGCAGGGTCCGCAGGAACGCCACCGCGGGCTCCAGCACCACCCGGACCCACGGCAGCGTCCCCATGAGGACGCCGGCCACGAGCCCCGCGACCACCCCCGCACCGGCTCCGACGAAGATCCGGCGCAGGCTGATCCCGAGGTGTTCGATCAGGGTGTGGCCCTGGTAGCCCCGGACCCCGTCGTGCGTACCGGAGGTCTCCAGCAGCGCCCGCCAGACGGCGGCGGGCGAGGGCACCAGCACCGGCGACCACAGCTGGAGCGCGGTCACCGACTGCCAGAGACCGAGCAGGACGGCGAGCGCGAGGACGCGCAGGCCGATACGGCGCAGCAGGGCGGCACGTTCGGGGCGGCGGCGCCGGTCGCCGCCGTCGGCGCCCGGCGGGCCCGGTGTCACGGGTCCGGCGGGCCCGGAGGGTTCGGCGGTCCGTTCCCGCACGGACGGGGAGGTCGGCATGAAGGGGTCTCCGGAGTCATGGAGCGTCGCCCGACCTGGGGACAGGCCGGAGGGAGGGAAGGGCGGACGGCCCTGGGGACGCGACGATGCGAGGGGCGGGGACCGGAGGCGGAGCGGGCGCGGAGGGCGCGGATACCGGGGACGCGCGCAGGCATCACTGGGGCATCACCGAGGATGCCGCGGCAGGCTCAACAACAAGCGCTGGAGACGCGGCAGAGATCGATGTGGAGGCACTCCACCAGAAAACGATCGACTGTCACGGGCGCTGTTCTAGCACAGCGCTCCGCGCGGGCACCAGGTTCCGCCAGGGAGTGAGACGCCCCGGGACCGGTGTGTGGAACGCCCGCCGCTCCGTCGAGGAGTGGGCCGGGAACCCGGCCCGCACCTCCCTCGAACTGATCTTCACTTCTCTTCAACCTTTTCGGCACACGGGTGCTCTGTAAGGGGTGGGAGTCCGCACCCGGGGGGGCGGAGTTCGGGGGAGCACGGAAGCGCGAGGAGAGGGGAGGGCGGATGCCGGCAGGGGCTGAGCCCGCCATGGCCGACGGCGAGGGCGCCGCGTTCGAGGCGTACGCCAGGACCGGGCAGCGCCGCCTGTACCGGACGGCCTACCTGCTGTGCGGAGACGTCGAGGGCGCGCAGGACCTGACGCAGACGACGCTCGCCAAGCTGTTCCAGCACTGGCGGAAGGCGAGCCGGGCGGACAACCTCGACGCCTACGCCAAGACCGTGCTCGTCCGCACCTTCGTGGCCGAACGCCGCCGTACCGTGCGCGATCTGCTCGCCCACAACCGCAACGCGCCCCGCCCGCAGCCCAATCCCGCACCGGGCGCCGACCTCCGGGTCACGCTGCTCGCCCTGCTCGCCGAACTCCCGCCCCGGGCCCGGGCGATGGTCGTCCTGCGCTACTGGGACGACCTGAGCGTGGAGACCGTGGCCGCGCTGCTGCGGTGCAGCGAGTCCACGGTGAAGAGCCAGTGCTCGCGTTCGCTCGTCCGACTGCGCGCCCGGATGGGCGACGTCCAGATCTACTCCACCGGAAGCTGAGGGCCGGTCATGATCCCTGAACCGCACGAGCACCTGCCGCCCCGCACGCACGACGAGGAGCTGTTCCGGGACGCCCTGCACCGGACCGTCGGTCCGCTGTCCCTCCAGCCCGATCTGGTCCCCGACGCCGTACGGGAGGGCCACCGGCGGCGGGCCAGGACCCGGGCGTTCGCGGTCGCGGGCACCTTCGTCGCGGTCACCGCCGTGACCCTGGGCCTCGCCGTGCTCGGACCCTGGCTGCTGGCCGGACCGGACACGGGGCCCGCCGCGCCCGCCGGCCCGTCCCTCTCCCTGCCCGCTCCCAGCACCTCTCCCTCTCCCTCTCCCCAACGTACGGAGCCACGCCCCGACATGCCGAGCCCCACGTCCACCCCCGTGCCGACGGAGTCCGGGGCCGTCCCCGCGACACCTCCTCTCTCGACGCCCTCCCCCTCGGTCCCGCCCGGCCTCGGCCCCGAGGAGGCCCAGCGGCTGGAGGAGTTCCGGCAGCAGGCGGCCGGGGCACTGGACGCCCTGCTGCCCGCGTCGATCGGGACGGTCCTGCCGGTCGGCGACGGCCCGGAGAGCTACCAGGGGCGGCGCGGCTCCATCGTGCACTCCGTCCGCCTGTCGGTGCGCCCGGAACCGGAGGGTCCGGCGCCCGCCTGCCGCGACATCCCGGAGAAGGGGCTGACCTGCGAGGACCTCACCCTGGACGACGGCACGCCCGCCCGGGTGTACCGGCAGCCCGCCGAGGGCCGCACGGGCACGGAGGTCTCCCTCCAGTACCGGTCCGGCCGCAGCACGGTGGCCCTGTCCGTCTCGCCCGCGCCGTCCGGGGCGGGCGGTGCTCCCGTCACCGCCGGGGACCTGGTCCGGGTCGCCCAGAGCCCTCGGTTCCGGGAGCTGATCGCGTACGCCGACGAGAACCCGGTGCCGCGGAGCGGGGCCGCCTCGTGACGCGCCGCCGCCCCACCGGCACCCTGCCGCCCGTGTACCGGGATCCGGACCGCGACGAGGACACGTTCCGGCTGCGCGTGCCGCCGCCCCGGGCCCCGGGGCGCGCACCGGGCCGCGCGCGGTCGACGGCCCGCTCCCGGGTGCGGCGCAGACGCCGCAACCGGCGCCGGGCGGTCTCGCTCGCCGTGCTGGCGCTCGTGGTCGTGGCGGGTGCGGCCCTGCTGGTCGGCCGCCCCTGGCAGGACGGGGGCGGCCCGGCGGACGCGGCGTCCGACCCGTCCCTCACGGCACCGGCGGGCGGACCGGACAACGCCTCGGAGCCACTGGAGGACCCCCCTCCGTCCACTCCCCCGCCGTCCCCGTCCGCTTCCGCCTCGGAATCGGGCTCGGACTCGGACTCGGACTCGGACAAGAAGGACGGCGTCCGGGCCGAGGACATCCCCGCCTCGGGTCCCGGCACGTTCACCGTGGCCCGTGCGGGGGTCGACGCGAAGGGCAGAGGAAGCGCCTACCGGGTCGAGGTGGAGGACGGCACCGGCGTCGACCCCGACCGGGCCGCCGAGGAGATAGCCGCCGTCCTCGCCCACCCGCGCGGCTGGAGCCACGGCGGTGAGCACACGTTCCGCCAGGTCGCCGACGGGCCGGCCGGGCTCGTGATCAAGATCGCCACCCCGGCGACCACGGACCGGATCTGCGGCGAGTACGGCCTGAAGACGCGCGGCGAGGTCAACTGCCGGGGCGGCGAGAAGGTGATGGTCAATCTGAAGCGCTGGCAGCTCGGTTCGCCGCAGTTCGACGGGCCCGTCGCGGAGTACCGGGCGCTGATCGTCAACCACGAGGTCGGGCACTGGCTGGGGCGCGGTCACGAGACCTGCCCGGGGAAGGGCCGCCCCGCGCCCGCGATGATGCAGCAGATCGACGGGCTGAAGGGCTGCGTCGCCAACGCCTGGCCGTACGACGCGAAGGGACGCTATCTGGGCGGCCCGAAGGTGCCGTGACCTTCCCGTAGGGAGCCGGCTCGGCTCCCTACGGAGCCGGCTCCGGCCCGGGAGCCTGTCGGGTGACCATCCGACAGGCCCTCAGCGGGCGCGGTGCACGAGCCGCCCCGCGAGGACCGTCGCCACGCAGGCGCGCGTCCCGCCCGCGCGCAGGGCCGCCTCGTCGGGCACGTCGAAGACCGCGAGGTCCGCCCGGCCGCCCACGGCCAGCGGGGCGCCCGCCGTACGGGCCAGGTCGCCGCCCGCCGCGAAGGGGTCCAGGTCCGGCGGTCCGGAGCGCGCGGGCGACGGCGGGACCCGGACCAGACCCGACCGGGAGACGGCCGTGCGCAGCGCGGGGTCCTCCGCGTCGAGGAGGCCCGCCAGGTGCGTCGTGCCGTGCCGCAGCATCCGCTGGAGCCCGCGCCGGACGGACCCGGCCCGCCGGGCCGTGTCCATCGTCACCGCGAGCCGCTCGAACTCCTCGCCCCACAGCGGGAGTTCGCCCAGCTCGTCGGACTCGCGGGGGTCGGGGTGGTAGCAGCGGGTGAGCAGCTCAAGGGCCCGGTCCTGGCGCAGTCCGGGCGTGAGGAGGCCGGGCCAGCGGCGGACCCGGGCGGCCGGGTACGCGGCGACGACCTCCTCGTACGGGCCGAGGGCCGCGATCCGCTCCCCGTCCACCGCGACCGCACCGTCCGCGACGGCCGCCGCGCCGACCGGGAGGACCAGGGGCGCGGCGTGGATCGTCAGCACGGATACGTCAGTTGGCGTTGAGGAGCTTCAGCTCCGGGTGGGCCGTGCCGCCCTCGATCGCGGTGGAGGAGATGTGCGAGACGACGCGCTCGTCGACCGGGTCGTTCGCCGGGTCGTCGTGCACGACGAGGTGCTCGTACGTCGTGGCGCGCTGGGCGGGGACCCGGTCCGCCTTGCGGATCAGGTCGATGATCTCCAGCCGGTTGGAGCGGTGCTTGGCGCCGGCCGAGGAGACGACGTTCTCCTCCAGCATGATCGAGCCGAGGTCGTCCGCGCCGTAGTGCAGCGACAGCTGGCCGACCTCCTTGCCGGTGGTCAGCCAGGAGCCCTGGATGTGGGCGACGTTGTCGAGGAAGAGCCGGGCGATGGCGATCATCCGCAGGTACTCGAAGAGCGTGGCCTGCGTCTGGCCCTTCAGCTTGTTGTTCTCCGGCTGGTAGGTGTACGGGATGAAGGCGCGGAAGCCGCCCGTACGGTCCTGGACGTCCCGGATCATCCTCAGGTGCTCGATGCGCTCGGCGTTGGTCTCGCCGGTGCCCATCAGCATGGTGGAGGTGGACTCGACGCCGAGGCCGTGCGCGATCTCCATGATCTCCAGCCACCGCTCGCCGGACTCCTTGAGCGGGGCGATGGCGGTGCGCGGCCGGGCGGGCAGCAGCTCGGCGCCGGCGCCGGCGAAGGAGTCGAGCCCGGCGGCGTGGATCCGGCTGATGGCCTCCTCGGCGGAGACCTTCGAGATCCGGGCCATGTGCTCGATCTCGGAGGCGCCCAGCGAGTGGATGACCAGCTGCGGGTACGCCTTCTTGATCGCGGAGAAGTGCTCCTCGTAGTACTCCACGCCGAAGTCCGGGTGGTGGCCGCCCTGGAACATGATCTGGGTGCCGCCCAGCTCCACGGTCTCCGCGCAGCGGCGCAGGATGTCGTCGAGGTCGCGGGTCCAGCCCTTGGCGGTGTCCTTGGGCGGGGCGTAGAAGGCGCAGAACTTGCAGGCCGTCACGCACACGTTGGTGTAGTTGATGTTCCGCTCGATGATGTACGTCGCGATGTGCTCCGTACCGGCGTAGCGGCGGCGGCGTACGGCGTCGGCGGCGGCGCCCAGCGCGTGCAGGGGCGCGGACCGGTAGAGGTCGAGCGCCTCCTCCGGGGTGATCCGACCGCCTTCGGCGGCTCGGTCGAGGACGGGCTGAAGGTCGGCCTTCTCGGTCACCGGGCTGTCACCTTTCGGCGGTTTTTCTACGGATCCTCGGACCGATCCAGCGTACGCCAGCCCCGGGCGCCGTCAGCCGCCGGACCTGGTGAGCTTCCCGTACGGGAGACCCGCGGCGCGTTCCTTCGAGCGGTAGTCCAGGGTGCCGTCGCCGGCGAGGCGGAAGACCACGTCCGCCTCGGTGCCGGTGCACAGGCCGGGTGTGCTGGGGCGGTCCGGGTCGGTGCGCTCGCGGATGTTCAGCTCCTTCGCGGTGCCGGAGGCGAGGGTGCCGACGCTGTTGCAGGTGACGGTGATGCCGAGTTGGGAGATCGTCGTGCTCATCCGGACGACCTGCTCGCCGCGTTTCCCCGCGGCGAAGACGGCGGTGAGGGTGCCGTGCGGCTGGCCGGTCGTCTTCTCGGTGACCGGGCCCTCCCAGGTGCCCACGTAGGCCTTCGGCAGCTCGCCGACCGGGGCCCCGGTCGCGTCGGCGGACTCGGCGGGCGTCGGCTTCTCGGAGTCGGGCGGGGATGCGGACCCCGACGGGGTTCCGGCGGCGTCACTGCCCCGGTTCCGGTCGGCGTCGCCGCCCGGGAAGAAGCCGTCGAGCAGGCCCGTGCCGAGGGTGACGACCGCGAGCGCGCCCGCCACGGCCAGGGCGACCGTGCAGCTGACACGGCGGCCCCGGCGTTCCCCGGAGGTCCGCCGGTTCTCGGCGCTGACGGTCAGGGAGAGGCGGGGGTCGCCGGCACGCTGACCCGGCAGCCCGCTCGCGCCGTGCGCGCCGTCGCCGCCCTGACGGTAGGTCCCGGCGTGCGCGGGCGGCGGGGGCACGGTAGAGGCGGGCTTCGCGCGCGGAGGCGCCGGGGGCGGCGGCGGGGGCGTCCCGTAGGTGTCGTCCTGCGGATGCGGTGTCCCGTACGCGTCGTCCTGCGGGTGCGGGGTCCGGTACGGCACGTCCTGCGACGCCTCCTGGGGCGCTTCCTGGGGCGCTTCCTGGGGGCGCGGTGTCCCGTACGGGGCTTCCCTCGGCGCTTCCCGGGGACGCGGTGTCCCGTACGGCGCTTCCTGCGGGCCCGGTACGGGCGGCCCGAACGGCCCGCCCCGGCCCGGTGCCGCCGTTCCCGGCACCGCTCCCAGCGACGCGCTGCTGAACGGCACCGGTCCCGACTGCACCGGCGCGTCCTGCGGTTCCAGGTCCAGCAGCGCCACCGCGGACCGGCTCACCTCGCGCACCAGTCCGCCCGGCAGCCAGCCGCCCGCCACCATCGCCGCCGCCCCGCCGGGAGCGAGCGCACGGGCGAGATCCTCCGGGGCGGGCCGGGCCGCCGGGTCCTTGGCGAGGCAGCCCGCGACCACCTCGCGCAGTTCGCCCTCCAGGTCGCCCAGTTCGGGTTCCTCGTGGACCACCTTGTAGAGGAGGACGGCGGAGGAGTCGCCCGGGAAGGGGGCCGCGCCCGTCGCCGCGTACGCGAGGACCGCGCCCAGCGAGAAGACGTCGGCCGCGCCCGAGACGTCCCGGCCCCGGATCTGCTCGGGAGCCATGTAGCCGGGCGAGCCGACGGAGACCCCGGTGGAGGTGAGCGAGACGGTCGCGCCGAGGGCCCGTGCGATGCCGAAGTCGATGAGACGGGGCCCGTCGAGGGCGAGCAGCACGTTGGACGGCTTCACGTCGCGGTGGACGATGCCCTGCCCGTGGACGACGGCGAGGGCCTCGGCGAGCCCCGCGCCCAGGGTGCGTACGGCGTGCTCGGGCAGCGGGCCGTGCTCGGTGATCGCCTGCGAGAGCGGCGGCCCGGCGACGTACCCGGTGGCCACCCACGGCACCGGGGCGTCCGGGTCGGCGTCCAGGACCGGGGCGGTCCACTGGGCGCCGATGCGCCGGGCGGACTCCACCTCGCGCCGGAACCGGGCGCGGAACTGCTCGTCGAGGGCGAAGTGGGGGTGGACGACCTTGACCGCGACCGTGCGCCCGCCCGCGCTGCGGCCCAGATAGACCCGGCCCATGCCGCCCGCGCCGAGCCTGCCGAGCAGCCGGTAGGAACCGATGGTGTGCGGTTCGCCCGCTTCCAGCGGCTGCATATGGACTCCCCCTGTGAACCCTGCGGACGGTGAACCCGTGGACGGTAAACCCTGTGGACGGTCCGGACCCGGACCGAAGCCTAGGGGGCGCCAACGGCGCGGTCACCGGGAAACGGCCGGACCATTCCCCCTTCTCCGGTCAGGAGGGGACCTTTTCGCCCCGGGGAAAGGCGCGAATGTGTTGTTCCGGCGCCTCTCCCATTCCCTCTCCGGCAGTCCTGTCCGGCAGTCCCGTCCCTCGGTCCTATCCCGCAGTCCTATCCAGCGGTCCTATCCGGGGGCGGAAAGGGAATTCCCCTCATTCCCCGGTTCAACCGTCCGGCCATTCAGCCGCTCAGCCGCTCAGCCGCCGAGCAGCTCCACCCGGACGTCGGCCGGGTAGCCGGTGTCCCGGCCCGTGCGGCGGGCGAACTCGCGGACGCCGGCCAGCTGGTCCGGGCCGAAGCGGAAGTCGAGCGTCGTGAAGTACTGCTCCAGCACCTCCGCGTCGAAGGCCTCCCAGCGGGCCGCCTGCTCCGCCACCTTGGTGACCTCCTCCAGGGAGAGGTCCCGGGAGGCCAGGAACGCCTCGTGGACCTGGGCCGCCTGTTCGGGGTGCGCGGCGAGGTAGTCCTTGCGGGCCGCCCAGACGGCGAAGACGAACGGCAGCCCCGTCCACTCCTTCCACATCTGGCCCAGGTCGTGGACCTGGAGCCCGAGCCGGGGGGCGTCGTGCAGGTTGGCGCGCAGCGCGGCGTCGCCGATCAGCACGGCGGCGTCCGCCTCCTGCATCATCAGGCCCAGGTCGGGCGGGCAGGTGTAGTAGTCGGGCCGGACGCCGTAGCGCTCGGCCAGCAGCAGTTGCGCCAGCCGCACCGAGGTGCGGGAGGTCGAGCCGAGGGCCACCCGGGCCCGGTCGAGCTGCTCCAGCGGGAGCTGGGAGACGATCACGCAGGACATGACGGGGCCGTCGCAGCCGACCGCGATGTCGGGGAAGGCCACCAGGTCGTCGGCGTTGCGCAGGTACTCCACAAGGGTGACCGGGCCGATGTCCAGCTCCCCCTTGATCAGCTGCTCGCTGAGCCGCTCCGGGGTGTCCTTGGAGAGCTCCAGGTCGAGCAGGGTTCCCGTCCGCGCCAGGCCCCAGTACAGCGGGAGGCAGTTCAGGAACTGGATGTGGCCGACGCGGGGCCGGCTGCGACGGTCGTCGTCGCCTTCACGGGGGGAGACGGTTGAATTGTCCACATCGCGAGGCTAGACCCGCATCCGCCCACGAGCATCACCGGGGCCCGCGCGCGCCGCCCCACGCCCCGCCCGTACCCCACTCCGCGCCCTCTTCCGGGGGCCCTCCGCCGGACGCTCGTCGAAGGCCGTCAAACATTCGGGCGAAGTGATCTTTCCCTCTACCGCTCGCCGGAGACCGCGTGCTAGGCTCGCCCGCAAGTTGCAGTTTGGTTTCCCTTGCAGTACAGAGCCTGCGGAGCATGTAACCCGCAGGCTTTTGTAGTTTTCAGACTTGTTTGCAGGTTCTGGAGCAGGGCAACCCTTTGGCCCAAGGAGGGCTTATGGCTACCGGAACCGTCAAGTGGTTCAACGCTGAAAAGGGCTTCGGCTTCATCGCCCAGGACGGCGGCGGCCCGGATGTCTTCGTTCACTACTCCGCGATCAACGCGTCCGGGTTCCGCTCCCTCGAGGAGAACCAGGTCGTGAACTTCGACGTCACTCAGGGACCCAAGGGTCCGCAGGCTGAGAACGTCACCCCGGCCTAGTTGCCCGGGTCGGTCGATCGCGGCCGTTCATAGCAGTACCCAAGGAGCCCCGCTCCCCCGCTTCGGCGGAGGAACGGGGCTCCTGCCTGTGGACGACCGGATCCGTCAGGCCACGGCGGACCGGGCGGCGACCGCGTCGGCCGGGTCCCAGCCGGCGCGCGGCACGGAGGCCAGCAGCAGCCGGGTGTACGGGTCGCGGGGGTCGGCGAGCACCTCGGCGGTCGGGCCCTGTTCGACGGCCGTTCCCCGTCGCATCACGACGACCTCGTCGGTGATGTGCTGCACCACCGCCAGGTCGTGGCTGACGAAGACCAGAGCCACCCCGGTGTCCCGGCGGATGCCGTCGAGCAGCTGCAGGATCTGGGCCTGGATCGACACGTCGAGCGCCGCCACCGCCTCGTCCAGGACCAGCACCTTCGGGTCGACGGCGAGCGCGCGGGCGATGGCCAGGCGCTGCCGCTGCCCACCGGAGAGCCCGTGCGGCAGGGCCTCGGCCTCGCGCTCGCCGAGGCCCACCCGGTCCAGCAGCCCGTCGGCCAGGTCCGCGGGCCGGCCGTGCAGCCGCAGCGCCGTGGTCAGACAGCGGCGGGCCGTGAGCCGGGGGTCGAGCGAGAGGTAGGGGTCCTGGAAGACCATCTGGATCTCCCGCGCGCGGGCCAGCCGGGCCGCCCCGCCGCGGGGGGCGGCGAGTCCCCGGGCCCGCCCCTCGACCCGGACCGTTCCGGCGTCCGGGCGGACCAGGCCCACCAGCATCCGGGCCACGGTCGTCTTGCCGGAGCCGGACTCCCCGACGATCCCGAGCGAACCGCCCGCCGGGACGGTGAAGCCGATGCCGTCGGCGGCGGTCAGGCGGCCCTTGCCGGGCAGCGGGTACGTCTTGCGCAGCCCCTCGACCGCGAGCAGCGGCGCGGGGTCCTGCCCTGAGGGGATCGTCATCGGTCGGCGCCCTTCTGCGGTATCTGCGGTACGGGGACGAGTTCGGGCAGCCGGCGGCAGGAGGCGGAGCCCGTACCGCCGTCCGCGAGGGCCACCGGCTCGGGCCGCCAGGTCGCGCACTCCGGTTCGGCGTCCGGACAGCGCTCGGCGAAGGGGCAGCCCGCGAAGGCGTCGGCCAGCGAGGGCGGCTTCCCGGGGATCGGGCGGATCTCCCGGTGGTCCTCCCCCAGCGTCGGCGAGCACGCCAGCAGCCCCCGGGTGTAGGGGTGGCGGGGCCGCTCGAACAGGTCGCCGGCGGTCCGCTCCTCGACGACCCGGCCCGCGTACATCACGTACACGCGGTCGCAGTAGGCGGCGGCCAGGTGCAGGTCGTGGGTGATGAACAGCAGGCCGAGGCCGCGTTCGGCGCGCAGGGTGCGCAGGAGGGCGAGGATCTCCGCCTGGGTGGTGACGTCCAGGGCGCTGGTCGCCTCGTCGGCCAGCAGCAGCCGGGGCTCGGCGGCCAGCGCCCCGGCGATGACGACGCGTTGGAGCATCCCGCCGGAGAGTTCGTGCGGGCGCTGGCGGACCCGGCGCCCCGGTTCGTCGAGCCCGACGGCGCCCAGCAGCTCGACCGCGCGGTCCCGGGCCGCCGCTCCGGTCACCCCGGTCCCGGCGGCGGCGAGCCGCTCGACGAGGAAGTCGCCGATGCGGCGGACGGGGTTGAGGGCGGCGCGCGGGTCCTGGTGGACCAGGGCCACGGTCCGGGCCCGGTGGGCGCGCAGCTCCTCGCCGCGCAGGGCGAGGACGTCGCGGCCCGCCACCCGTACGGAACCGTCGAGGGCCGTCCCTTCGGGAAGGGTGCGCAGGGCGGCCTTGGCGGTCGTGGACTTGCCGGAGCCGGATTCGCCGACCAGGCCGACGACTTCGCCGCTCGCGACCCGCAGGGACACCTGGTCCAGGACGGGCCGGGCGGTGCCGGGGAGGCGGAGGGTGAGGTGGTCGATGTCGAGGAGCACGGTGTCACTTCCCGCTGCTTCGTATGGCATGGGCCCTACCTCCCGTTGGCGAGTCGGTCGGCGGCCCGGACCCCGACGACGTTGAAGGAGACGACCACCAGGGCGATGGCGATGCCGGGCACCAGGGCGGGCAGCAGCGCTCCCTGGACGACGGCGGCCTGTCCCTCCTGCACCATCAGCCCCCAGTCGGAGCTGGGCGGCTGGGCGCCGAAGCCGAGGTAGGAGAGCGTGGCCAGGGACATCAGTGCCTCGCCGAAGAGGACCACCAGGTAGCCGATGACGGAGCGGCCGAGGTTGGGGACGAGGTGGAAGGCGCAGATCCGCAGGCCGCCCATGCCCTGGACGCGGTAGGCGTCGATGTAGGGCTTGCGCCGCTCCCCGATGGCCACCGAGCGGGTGTACTTGGCGACGGTCGGCGTGTACGCGAGGCCGAGCGCCAGCACGGAGGTGGTCATTCCGGCGCCGAAGACCGCGATGATCAGCACGGTGAACAGCAGCCCCGGGAAGGCGTACATGACGTCGGTGAGCCGGGAGACGACGGTGTCGGCCCAGCCGCCGCGCCAGGCCGCCAGGGTGCCGAGCGCGATGCCGAGCACGGCGGCGATGGCGAGCAGGAGCGCCGGGGCGACGAGGCTGGTGCGGGCCCCGTACAGCACCCGCGACAGCAGGTCCTGGCCGGAGGAGTCGGTGCCCAGGAGGTGGTCGCCGGTGGTCCCGGCCAGCGAGGCGGAGAGGTCGATGGCGTCGGGGGCGTAGGGGGCGATCAGCGGGGCGAGGAGGGCGGCGAGCACCACCAGGCCGAGGACCGCGCCCGCGAGGATCGCCCCGTAGGAACGCCGCGCGGCCGGGATCTTCACCAGGGCCGGGGCCGAGGTCGGGGCCAGGGTCGGGGCGGTCATACGGCGGCCTCCTTCACACGCGGGTCGAGCAGCGGGTGGACGAGGTCGACGAGGGTGGTGACCACGATGTAGCCGGTGACCATGAGCAGCAGGACCGCCTGGGCCACGGGGAAGTCGTGGGTGTTGATCGCGCCGACGAGCAGCGAGCCGATGCCGCTGATGCCGAACGCGGTCTCCACGACGACCGTGCCGGCGAGCATCCCTGCCATGACCAGACCGCACATGGTGACGATCGGGCCCAGGGCGTTGCGCAGGATGTGGCGGCGGACGATCTCGCGCTCCGGGATGCCGGAGGAGCGGGCTGCCTCCACGTGGTCGGCGGCCCCGGCGTCGGCCATCGCCTGCCGGGTGACCCGGCTGATGATGGCGAGCGCGCCGAGCGCCAGCGCCAGGGCGGGCAGGGTCAGATGGTGCAGGGTGCCGGTGAAGCCCTCGCCTCCCCCGGTGACGGGGAACCAGCCGAGCTGGACGCCGAAGACGGCGGCGAGCGCGATGGCGGAGACGAACGAGGGGACCGAGGCCGCCAGTGTCGTACCGCCGACCACGGCCGAGTCGATCCAGGTGCCGCGTCGGACGGCGGCGAGGATGCCCGCGCCGACGCCGAGGACGACGAAGAGGACGGTCGCGTACGCCACCAGGGCAAGGGTGGTCGGGAAGCGGGCGACGATCAGGTCGGCCACCTGGTCGCTGTACTTGAAGGAGCGGCCGAGGTCGAAGTGGAGGCAGTCGCCGAGCCAGCGGCCGTACTGCACGACGAGGGGTTCGTCGAGGTGGTACTGCGCCCGGACCAGCTCCAGCTTCTCGGGGGTGAGTTTGTCGCGGCCGCCGGCCAGGAAGACGGCGGGGTCGCCGGGGGCCGCGTACACGGCGGCGAAGATGACGAAGGAGGCGGCGAGGAGGGTGGCCAGCAGTCCGGCCAGCCGCCGGGAGATCCGGGCGAGCATCGCGGGTCAGCCCTTCTTGGCGCCGAGGTCGGCGGCCCACGGGTAGTAGAGGTACGCCATGGAGGCGGGCGGTCCGGTCAGCTTCTCGTCGAGGACGAGGACGGAGGGGACCTGGGCGACGGAGATCCAGACGGCGGCGTCGGTGAACTTCTTCTGGACCTCGGCGGCGAGCTTCGCGCGCTCGGCGTCGTCGAGGGTGGCGAGCGCCTTCTTGACCGTGGCGTCGTAGGCGGGGTCCGCGAAGCCGACCCAGTTGTTGGAGGAGCCGGTGAGGGCGTTGTCGTAGAAGCCCATCGGGTCGGCCTTGGAGATGTACCAGTCGCCGACCAGGACGTCGATGCCGCTCCGGGCCTCGGGGTCGCTGTAGAACTGCTCGAACTGGGCGGTGGGCACGGTCTTGATCTGCCCGGTGAGCCCGATCCGCTGGAGGGCGGCCCGGACGGCGTTGGCGACGACGGTGCGGCCCTGGCTGGCGTCGGTGCCGATGACGATCGGGGTGGCGGCGTCGGCGCCGGAGTCCTTCACCAGCTTCTTCGCGGCGGCGATGTCCTCGGCGTCGGGGCTCGCGGGGGCGACCGGGTCGGCGGCGCGCTGGGCGGCCTCGAAGGCCGGCTTCTCGTAGCCCCAGGCGCCGGAGCCGACCGGGGTGGACCAGGGCTGGACCATCCCGCCGTAGCCGGAGGCGGCGATGCCCTTGCGGTCGAGTGCGAGGGAGAGCGCGCGACGCACGGCCGGGTCCTTCAGCCCGCCGCGTGCGGTGGGGATGAGGACGAGGGAGGAGGTGGAGGGGCCGTAGTACTGGGTGATGCCCTTCTTGCCGTCGAGGGCGGCGGCGGTGTTGGGCGATTCGGCGTACGCGCCGTCGGCGGCCCCGGTGGTGAGCGCGTTGACCAGGGCGCTGTCGGTGGCCCAGCGGAAGGTGACGCGCTTCGTCAGCGGCGCATCGCCCCAGTAGCCGTCGTAGCGCTCGATGGTGATGGAGTCGCCGGACTTCCAGTTCGCCAGCCGGTAGGGGCCGGTGCAGGCGTCGGGCTGTCCGGGGGTGCCGAAGTCCCGGCCCGCCTTCTCGACCTGTTCCTTGTTCCAGACGATGCCCGCGTCCCCGGCGAGCGCCTTGAGGAAGAGGGCGTCGGGGGCCTTGAAGGAGAGGGTGATCTCGCGGTCGCCGGTCTTCTCGATGGAGGCGACGTTCTCGAACTCGTCGCCCTGCTCCATGTCCGGGTCGGCGTGCCGCTGGAGGCTCCAGAGCACGTCGTCGGCGGTCATCGGGGTGCCGTCGTGGAAGGTGACGCCGGAGCGGAGTTTCAGGACGAGGGTGGTGTCGTCCGGGGTTTCGACGCTCTCGGCGAGAAACGGCTTCGTCGTCATGTCCGGCTGGAGCTGGTAGAGCCGCTCGCAGACGTTGGTGAGGACGACCCGGCCGGCGCTGGAGCCCTGCGTGTCCAGGTCGAGGGAGTCCGGTTCGTCCTCCAGGAGCCAGCGGGCTTCGGGGAGTTCGCCCTTGGCTGCGGCCGTGGTCGGGGTGAGGGTGAGCCGCGAGGCGTCGGCGGCGGAGCCGCTGCCTGCGGGCTTGGTGGCCCCGCTGCATCCGGCGGCGAGCAGCGCGGCGACGACGGCTCCGGCGACCGGGGCGGTACGGCGCAGGGCGCGGCGGGGAGCGACGGGCGGACAGAAGGTGTCGGGCGTGCGGTGGGTCATGGCTGGGTTCCTGTCGGTTCCGGGCCGCCGTGCGGGCCGTCGTAGAGGTTCCAGGGAAGGTGCTGGTACTCGCGGTCGCAGGGGGTTCCGGCGGTCACGTGGTAGTCGCCGGTGGTGAGGTCGGCGAGGGAGGAGACGAGGGTGGTCCAGTGCTCGACGGCCGGCCGGCGCGGGTCGGGGTGGGTGCACAGGGACTCGGGGTGGCCGAGGTGGTCGGACATCGCCCGGCGGATCAGCTTCCGGGACTCCTCGGGTCCGGTGGAGTGGCGCAGGGCGGCCAGGCCCTGTTCGGCGCGGGGGACGCGGACCAGGGAGTCGGAGGACATCGGGCGGTAGCCGGCGGCGGCGAGCGGGGCGGGGATGCCCGCCTGGTAGTGGTTGCCGTGCACCAGCAGGCCGTCGGTCGGATACATCCAGCCGTGTCCGGCGGGGGTGGTCTCCAGGTCGATGGCGAAGCCCTCGCGGCAGGTGAGCAGGGCGTTGCTGGCGATGTGGGCGCGGGTGCGGCAGAGCACGTCGAGGGCGTCGGCGATGTTGTCCTGGTCGAGGACGGTGCGCCGGACGACGGTCTGGGGCAGTCCGATCCGGTCGTCGAACCGGCCGCCGAGGCCGTTGGCGTTGAAGGCGATGCCGGCGGAGTTGGCGCCCTGGCGGCCGATCTGCCCGGCCTCGACCTGCATGATCAGGGTGGGTTTGGGCGGCTGGACGATCCGGATCATGACGACGGTGTCGGAGACCCCGGCCCGCCAGTCCCAGTTCTGCCCGGCGTAGACGTGGCCGTCGCCGCTGGCCGGGCCGTACGCGGCGAACGAGGTGCAGCCCTCGGCGGGTTCCTCCTCGGCCGGCCCCTCCCCGGCCCCGGCGGCGGCGATCTCGGCGAAGGACTTGTCGTAGATGACCTCGCCGCGGGCGTTCAGCGCGAGGACGTCCAGCAGTCCGGTGCCCGCGCCGTCGGCGATGCCCCGCATCTCCTCCACGAGGTGGGGGGCGTAGGCGCGTACGGGCTCCAGCCAGCGGGCGGCGCGGGCGGTGACCTTGTCCCAGGTGAGCCCGGCGGAGCGGCCGAACGCCTCCTCGTAGTAGCCGAGGGCGGCGTGCAGTTGGGGGCGGACGGCCCGGTGGGGCCCGGGGGCGGCGTCACGCTCGTCCGCTGGCTCCTGGAGCGGTGAGCGATGGCCCTGCGCACCGAGCGGGACGAGAGGACCGGGGTCGCGCTCGTCACCCTGGACCGGCCGGCGAAGCTCAACGCGATCGACCTGGAGACGGCGGGTGAACTCGCCTCGCTGTGGCAGGAGTTGCGGTACGACGAGTCGGTGCGGGCGGTCGTCCTCACCGGGGCCGGGACGCGTGCCTTCTGTACGGGGATCGACCGGGGCGTGACCGTCCCGCAGCCCCCGTCCCCGTACGCCGTCGACGACCCCCTCCTGCGGATCGGCCCCAAGGCGAACGACCTGTGGAAGCCCGTGGTCGCGGCGGTGGAGGGGATGGCCTGCGGCGGGGCGTTCTATCTGCTGGGCGAGGCGGAGTTCGTGGTCGCGTCCCGGGAGGCGACGTTCTTCGACCCGCACACGACGTACGGGATGGTCTCGGCGTACGAGGCGATCGCCATGGCCCAGCGGATGCCGTTCGGGGAGGTCGCCCGGATGTCCCTGATGGGCACGGCGGAACGGCTGAGCGCCGGGCGGGCGTACGAGATCGGCCTGGTCAGCGAGGTGACGGAGCCCGGCGGCGCGGTGGCGGCGGCGCTGCGGTCGGCGACGGTGATCGCCCGCTACCCGACGGAGGCGGTGCAGGGCACCGTCCGGGCGGTGTGGTCCGCGAAGGAGGCGGCCAGGACCCAGGCGATGTCCCAGGCCCCGGCGCTGATCGCCCTGGGCAATCTGCCGCCGGAGCGGCAGGCGGAGCTGTTCGAGGGGCGGGGCGGGGGCGGGGAGCCCCAGGTGCGGTGAGCTTTCGAGGGGCCCGGGTGCGATGAGCCCTGCCCGTCCGTCCCGTCCGCCCCGTCCGTCCGCGCGGGGTTCCGGCCTCAGAGGGCCTCGACGGTCACTTCGCAGCTCTTGACCTTGGACACCTTGCGGGGGCTCTCCATCCGCAGGGTGAAGGTGCGGACCTCGCCGCCGTCGAGGTTCACGGTGGTCTCGGCGGTGTCCATGGTGTTGCCGAAGCCGTCGACGAACCGCACGTCGATCTCGTACGCCTGCGAGCCCGGCTCGTTCGCCCGCAGCTCGATCAGCGACGAGGTGACCGCCTTGCGCTTGCCCTTGCGGGGCTGGGCGCAGCGGACGATCCGGTAGGCGGGGGCGTCGGACGCGGTGGGCGTCGGGGTTCCGTAGGAGCCGGACGAGCCGGAGGACGAGGAGTCGTCGTAGTCGTCGTCGAAGTCGTTGTCCCGGTAGCCGTTGTTGCTCTTCTTCGAGCTGGAGCAGCCGCCGCCCGAGCTGCTGCTCTTGCCGCTCTTGCTCTTGCCGCCCTTGCCGCCGCTGGTGGAGGTGGAGAACCCGGTGAGCGCGAGCACCACCACGACCAGGACCGCCGCGAGCTTCATCTGTCGCCGCATCATGGATGCAGCCCCCCTTGAGTTTCGTTTCCGGTACGTCGCGCCGATGGCGTGCGTCGTCACCCTCAGCATGCCGTGCGCGACCCCATGTCCAAGTCATGACCCTGTCACGGTCCCGTCATGGTCCGCGTGGCGGGGGTGATCGTCCCGGCGTAGCGTCGGCTGCGGGGGATCCCCGCGTACGCGGGACGACGCCCTGGAGGCTGACGATGATCCGCAACGTCCTCGGCTCCCTCGTCGCCCTGGCCGGGGCGGCCTCGGCCATGCTGAGCCCGTTCCGCGACTGGTACGCCGGGCGGGCGGGGCAGGACTACCGGGTGGAGGACCTCTTCGGAGGCATCACCGCCGCGGAGTCCGGGGTGCTGGTCTCGATGCTGCTGCCGTTCCTGGCCGCGGCACTGCTGGTGGTCGTAGGCGTGGTGCTCCGGTCGCGGCTCGTGGTCGCCCTCGCGGGTCTGGTGGTGCTGGGCTTCACGGTCCTGTGGATGGTCCGCCAGGGGCAGGCGGCGGGGTCGCTGGTGGTGGCCGGGGACGGGTCCGGGCTCCAGGTGGGCGTGGTGAACGCGTTGGCGGGCGGGCTGCTGATGCTGATCGGGGCGCTGCTGATGAGCGGTCGCGGCCGGCGGAGCCGGCGGGAGCGGGAGCCGGTGGAGCCGTATGCCGCGCCGGCGGCGGATCAGGTGGACACCTGGCCGCCGACGCAGGAGCCGGGGATGTCCGTGCAGACGTCGCCGTGGCCGGAGCCGGAGGTGGACCCGTACACGGGGCCCGACCCCCGTGACCCCCGTACGCGGTCCTACCCCCAGGCCCCGCCGGCGGAGTCCGACCCCCGGGACCCGGTACACCCGCCGCACCGCCCGCCGCCGCCTCCGCAGAGCTGACGGTCACCCCGTCGAGGCTTCCGTCCTCAATCGCCGGACGGGCTGGAACACCGCAGGGCCCACGCCCCTCCACACGAGGGTTCCGTCCTCAAACGCCGGACGGGCTGGGTGTGCCGCCGGACGGGCTGGGTGTGCTGCCGGGCCGGCCGTCAATCAAGCCCGTCCGGCGATTGAGGACATCTTTTGAGCCTGTCCGGCGCTTGAGGACATCCGTCCTTGAGCCCGTCCGTGGACCGGCTCAGGTCCGGGCCCTGTTTCCCGTGCCCGTGCCCTTCAGCGCGTCCAGCGCGTACACGCAGCGGTCCTTGCTGCAGGCGTAGACCACGCCCGCCTGCGCCACGGGCGAGCCCGTGATCTCGCCGCCCGTCGCGAGCTTCCAGCGCAGTTGGCCGCCCGCCGCGTCCAGCGTGTAGAGCACGTGGTCCGCCGAGCCGAAGTGGACCCGGCCGTCCGCCACCACCGGCGCGCCCACCACGTCGCCGCCCGCCGCGAAGCGCCACTTCGGGGTGCCGGTGACCGCGTCCAGGGTGTACAGCGCGCTGCCGCTGCCGACATGCACGTTGCCCACCGCGACCAGCACCGGTTCGATGGAGGAGCGGGCCTCCGTGGCGATCCGCCAGCGGTCCTTGCCGGTCGTCGCGTCCAGCGCGTACACCGTGCCGAGGTAGTCCGCGAGGTACACCCCGCCGCCGGTCACCGCCGGGCCCGGCGCGAACGCGGGCGGGGAGAGGAAGACCGCGGGCGACTCGAAGTGCCAGCGCACCCGGCCGGAGCCGGTCTCCACGGCCAGCACCCGGGTGCCCGCCGCGATGTAGACGTAGCCGTCGGGGGCCGGGGTGACCCGGACCGGGACGCCGCCGCAGGAGGCCGCGTCGCCGATCGGGTACGACCAGCGCTCGATGCCCGTACGGGCGTCCAGCGCGCGCAGCCGGGCGTCCTGCCAGACGTACACCGTGCCGTCGTGGATGACCGGGCCGGCCTCCGCCGTCTCGAAGTCGCTCTGCGCGCCGGTGACTTCCCACAGCTTCTCGCCGTTGGACGCCTCCCAGCCCTGGACGCCGCCGCCCCGGGTCGCGGTCAGGACCGTGCCCCGGTCGGCCGTGAGGGCGTACACCCAGGCGTCGGTCGACAGCCGCCACTGCTCGGCCCCGGTCGTGGCGTCCAGCGCGTACAGCGAGGGGCCGTCCGATGCGTGGATCCTGCCGCCCTCGACGGCCATCGCCCAGGCCACGTCCCGGGTCTTGAACTGACGCCGCCCGTTGCCCACGTCCAGCGCGTGGACCTCGAAGGACGTCACGTACAGCAGGTCGCCGGAGACGACGGGCGTGCCCCACACGTCGTTGGACATGCGGAAGCGCCAGGGTCGCCAGCGGTCCGGCGCGGGGGGTGCACCGTCCGGGGCGGGGCCCGGGGCCGGCACGGGTGCGGTGGAGGCCACGGCCGACGAACCGTTCACTCCGGCGGGCGGCCGGACCCAGCCGGTCGCGGCGGCCGGGTGCGCGGCGGCGGCCCCGCGCCCCTCCCCCGCACGCGGCCCGGGGCCGATCGGCACCTTGGCGCCGGGCAGCTGGACGGGCCCGCTGTCGGGAGCGGCGGAAAGGCCCGCGGCCGGTCCGGACGCGCCGGACAGCGGCGAGGGCGAGGACAGCGGGGACGGCGAGCGCAGGTCCGCCCCGCTGCGCCAGGCGGTGTCCCGCTCCGGAGCCCTGGGGGGCTGCTGCGGAGGCGGCGGGGGCACGGCCGGGGCGGGCGGTGCGGTGCGCCCGCCGCCCCTGCGCCGCTCGATCATCGCGGTGGCCGGGGACGGCAGCCAGGCCGAGGCCGTGCCGCTGTCGTCGCTGCCGGAGGCGAAGAGGTGCGGGGCCAGCTGGGCCTGGAGGTCGGCGGGGCTCGGCCGCTGGGTGGCGTCCATCTGCATGCAGGACTCGATCAGCGGCCGCAGGTCGTCCGGCAGCCCCTCGGTGTCGGGCCCCTCGCGCAGCAGCATGAACACCGTCTCGACCGGGTTGGCCCCGTGGAAGGGGGCGTGCCCGGTGGCGGCGAAGACGAGCGTGGAGCCCAGCGAGAAGATGTCGCTGGCCCCGGTGACGCTGCGGGAGTCCCGGGCCTGCTCGGGCGACATGTACGCGGGTGTGCCGACGGCGACGTTCGTCATGGTCAGCCGGGTGTTGGAGACGCCGGACGCGATGCCGAAGTCGATCACCCGGGGGCCGTCCTCGACGACGAGGACGTTGGACGGCTTCAGGTCGCGGTGGACGAGGCCCGCGCCGTGGATCGACTGGAGGGCCTCGGCGATGCCGGCGGCCAGCCAGCGCACCGCCTGGGTCGGCATGGGACCGCACTCGTTCACTATCTCTTCGAGCGAGGGTGCGGGCACATAGGCGGTGGCGAGCCAGGGCACGGCGGCCCGCGGGTCGGCGTCGACCACGGCGGCGGTGTAGAACCCGCTGACCGCGCGGGCGGCCTCGACCTCGCGCGTGAAGCGGACCCGGAAGAGCTGGTCCTCGGCGAGCTCGGTCCGCACCGTCTTGATCGCCACCCGCCGGCCGGACGCCGACCGTGCGAGATAGACCAGCCCCATGCCGCCGGCCCCGAGCCGTCCCAGCACCTCGAACGGGCCGATCCGTCTCGGGTCGTGCTGCGTCAGCTGCTCCACCACTTGCCTGCCACCTCCCCGTAAACGGACCTCGGCGACGAAGTCCGCGAATTACCGCCGGTCGAATCCCGCCCTGCGCGGCGCGCCCTGTGCAGGGTCTCACCACTGGGCATCACCTGGCGGTACGCACCCCGATTCTTCCTGGCCGGGGCCCCGGTTGCGAACCCGGGGGCGGATGGGGGTGTCTCATGTCACTTCGGGCGGTATCCCCCCACACCGGGTTACGGGAAGGGGTGCCGGGGGCGCGGAAGACGGGTCACGGAAGCAGTTCGCCGGGCTGGAGCACGGCGAAGGCGGCCCCCTGGTCGTCGTGCAGCACGGCCATCCGCCCGGAGGGGATGTCGAAGGGCGGCTGGGCCACCCGGCCGCCGAGCTGTACGGCGAGTTCGGCGGCGGCGTCGCAGTCGGCGACGGCGAAGTAGACGAGGAAGTAGCTCGGCATCTCGGCCGGGAACGCGTCCGTGATGACGCTGCGACCGCCGACGGCGGTGTCCGGGCCCGGTTCGGCGCCCTCGGGGGACCACATCCGGAAGTCGACCAGCGCCTCGGAGTCGCCGGAGATGTCGTGGCCCGCCTCGTCCAGGGCGGTGCCGTGGAAGCCGAAGACCTTCTCGTAGAAGGGGTCCACCTTGTCCGGCTGCCGGGTGTAGACCTCGGTCCAGCAGAAGGAGGCGGGGTCGTTCTGCTTCTCGAAGCCCGCGCGCTCCTCCGGCTGCCAGAGCCCGAAGACCGCGCCCCCGGGGTCGGCCGCCTGCGCCACGATCCCGGCGCGCCCCGCCCGTACCGGGTCGGTGATGATCTGGCCGCCGTGCTCGCGGATCGCGGCGACGGTGGCCCGGATGTCGTCGGTGGCGAAGTAGACGCCCCAGGCCGTGGGCATCCGGCCGTCCTTCTTGGCGGCGAGGGCGGCGACCAGGCGGCCGTCGCTGAGCGCGTCCGCGAAGGGCATGCCGTCGCCCGCCCGGAAGGTCCAGCCGAAGAGCCCGCCGTAGAAGCGCTTGCCCGCTTCGAGGTCGGAGAGCTGCACGTCCGCCCAGCACGGCGCGGAATGCGCGAATGCGGCCATGGGACCGGGTCCTTCCGTAGCGGTGACGCAGTGACGCCCGTCACAGTCAACGTAACGTCGCCCCCGGCCCCGCGCGCCCCGGACACACGGCGAAAGCGCTCCGCGCGCACCTCGAACACACCTCGGGGCGCACAGAAAGGGAACTTTTGCCCGATTGATGAAGGGGGCGCTCACCATGTGGACGAAAGTTGTCCACCGAAGTTGTCCACAGGCTGTTGATAACATTTACTCCGGCCGCGCTCCGCGCCGCGCGCCGGGCTCCGAGGCCTCGCGCACCGCGGCCGAAAACCACTGCTTCTCATCCCTGCGCACCCCGCCGGTCCTGCGGCGTTCCCCATTTGCAGTCGGCCGAATCGCGCTCCCATCACCCCTCGGTAAGCTGACGGCATGACAGGACAAGTACGCACCGTCGACGGCCGCGTGGCCGGTCGACGCGGTCAGGCGACGCGGCAGAAGCTGCTCGACTGCCTCAGCGAGATGCTCAGCTCCTCGCCGTACCGGGACGTCAAAGTCATCGACGTCGCCCGGAAGGCCGGGACTTCACCCGCGACTTTCTACCAGTACTTCCCCGACGTGGAGGGCGCCGTCCTCGAAATCGCCGAGGAGGTCGCCAAGGAGGGCGCCGGACTGACCGAACTGGTCGCCGGGCGCTCCTGGGTCGGCAAGGCCGGCTGGACGACCTCGGAACAACTCGTCGAGGGATTCCTCGACTTCTGGCGGCACAACGACGCGATCCTCCGCGTGATCGACCTCGGCGCGGCCGAGGGGGACAAGCGGTTCTACAAGATCCGCATGAAGATCCTGAACTCGGTCACCAACTCCCTCACGGATTCCGTGAAGGAGCTCCAGAGCAAGGGCAAGGTCGACAAGGACGTCAGCCCGGCGGCGATGGCGGGCTCCCTGGTGGCGATGCTGGCCGCGGTCGCCTCGCACCAGAAGGGCTTTACCACCTGGGGCGTGAAGCAGGCCGAACTGCGGCCCAACCTGGCCCTGTTGGTGCACCTCGGCATCACGGGCAAGAAGCCGACCAAGTAGGCCGGGCGCCGGAGGCCCACCGGCCCCGGACGCCCCTCACCACCGGGCGGGCACCCGCCCACCCGGACGCCCCACGTCCTGTCTCACCGACGGCGGACCACCCACGCACCCCTGCGGGTGGTCCGCCGTCGGCGTTCCCGGAGGAAGGGCCGGGACCCGAGGGCCGGGCCGGGGGCCGCACTCGGTGGCCGACCAGGGGCCGGGACCCGAGGGCCGGCCCCGGGCCGCCCGCTACCGCCTCTCCAGCCGGAACAGCCGGATCTGCCGCTCCAGCCGCCGCTGGTACGCCGCGTACGGCGGCCAGAACGCGAGCGCGGCCGCCCACACCCGCTCCCGGTCCTCGCCCTCCAGCAGGCTCGCGCGCACCGGGATGTCCCGGCCGCGCCAGTTGACGACGGCCTCGTCCGGACGGGCCAGCAGATTCGCGGTCCAGGCCGGGTGACCCGTACGGCCGAAGTTGCTGCCGACCAGGATCCAGCTGCCCTCCACCTCGCCCTCCGGCATGCAGGCCAGCGGCGTCGTCCTCGGCCGCCCCGTGCGCGCGCCCGGCACCGTGAGGACGAGCCCCGGCAGCATCCTGGCGCTGAGCAGCACCTTTCCCCGGGTGAGCCGGTGTACGGCCCGGTCCAGGGCGGGGACCACGTGCGGGGCGATCCGTCCGAAGGCACGGGTCGAGGAGACCCTCTGGACCAGGCGCACACCACGGGCGGCGGGGGCAGGGGCGCGGGAGTGGGAGTGGGAGTGGGAGTGGTCCATCAGACACCTGCCCCGTGCGCGATGCCGACGGGCGGCCGGGACGCGGCGGCGGGCCCGAAGAGTCCGGCCCTCCGCGCCGCGTGGTCGCGCAGCCGGTGGACCGGGCCGAAGAGCAGTTCGTCGCCCGCCGCCCGCTTGAGATACCGGTGCGCCTCGTGCTCCCAGGTGAAGCCGATGCCGCCGTGCAATTGGACCGCCTCGCCGGTGGTGATCCGGGCCGCCTCCAGGGCCTGGGCGAGCGCGAGGGGCCCGGCCTCCGGGTCCCGGGCAGCGTGGTACGCGGCGGAGCGGGCCGCCTCGACCCGTACGTACAGGTCGGCGAGGCGGTGCTTGACGGCCTGGAACGAACCGACGGCCCGGCCGAACTGTTCGCGCGCCTTCACGTACTCGACGGTGCGCTCCAGGGCGCTCGCCGCCGCCCCGACCGCCTCGGCGGCGAGGATCGCGGCCGCCGTGCGCCCGGCGGCGGCGAGCGCGGCGGCCGCGTCGGCGGTGTCGTCCGCGCCGAGGAGCTCGGCCGGGGTGTCGCGCAGCTCGACGCGGGCCAGCGGGCGGGTCTCGTCGACCGAGGTGAGCCGGGTGCGTGCCAGCCCTGCCGCCCCGGCGTCCACCAGGAACAGGAGCGTACGGCTGCGCGGGTAGCCCCCGGCGTGGGCGGCGACCAGGAGCAGCCCCGCGCTGTGCCCGTCCAGGACCCGGTCGGCCTCCCCGTAGAGCCGCCGGCCGCCGTCCTCCCCGGGCCCGCGGGCCTGGATGCCGCCGGCCCGGCCGCCGCCCGCCCAGGCCCCGTCGAGGTTGTCGCCGGTGAGGCCGAGGGCGGTGGCGAGCGAGCCGCCGGGGACGGCGAGGGCGGCGGTCAGGGTTCCGTCGGCGATCCGGGGCAGCAGCGCGGCCCGCTGGTCCGGGGTGCCGAGAGCGGCGATCAGGGGTGCGGCCAGGGCGGCGGTGGCGAGCAGCGGCGTGGGCAGCAGCGCGCGCCCCGTCTCCTCACAGGCGAGGGCCAGCTCGGTGGCCGTGCACCCGGCCCCGCCGTACTCCTCCGCGAGCGCGAGGCCCGGCAGCCCTAGGTCACCGGCGAGCCTGCGCCACAGGACCGGGTCGTAGCCCTCGGCGGTGCGCACGGCGGCGGGGATCGCGTCGGGGCCGGCGCTCCGGGCGAGCAGTTCGCGCAGAGTGCGGCGGATCTCGTGCTGTTCCGCGGTGAAGGCGGCGTCCATCTGCGGGCTCCTTCCACCCAGGGGCCGGCGGCCCCTGATCTGACGAGCCGTCATATTAGGTGCGGGGGGCGGGAATTCCCAGGGTCCCGCACACGCGCGGGCGGCGGAACCCGTTGTGCGCGCACGGTTGCGGCGACCACCACTATCTGATGTACCGTCAGATTTATGGCCCCAGCCCCGGCTTCCCCCGACCCGGCTCCCTCCCCTTCCCCCTCCCTCTCCTCATCGCCCCCGGCTTCTTCCCGCCGTCCGCGCAAGGTCGCCGTCGTCGGCGTGGCGCTCGCGGACTGCGGCCGTGTCGACGACGCCACTCCGTACGCCCTGCACGCCCAGGCCGCCCGCCGCGCGCTCGCCGACTCCGGCCTCGACCGCTCGGTCGTCGACGGCTTCGCCTCGGCGGGGCTCGGGACCCTCGCCCCGGTGGAGGTCGCCGAGTATCTGGGGCTGCGGCCCACCTGGGTCGACTCCACGGCGGTGGGCGGCGCCACCTGGGAGGTGATGGCCGCCCACGCGGCGGACGCCATCGCCGCGGGCCGGGCCCGCGCCGTGCTCCTGGTGTACGGATCGACGGCCCGGGCCGACATCAAGGCGGGCCGCCGCACGTCGAACCTGTCGTTCGGGGCGCGGGGTCCTTCGCAGTTCGAAGTGCCGTACGGGCACTCGCTGATCGCCAAGTACGCGATGGCCGCCCGCCGCCACATGCACGCGTACGGCACGACACTGGAGCAGCTCGCCGAGGTGGCGGTGACGGCGCGGGCGAACGCGGCGGCGAACCCGGAGGCGATGTTCCGGGACCCGATCACGGTCGACGACGTCCTCTCCGGCCCGATGATCGCGGACCCGTTCACCAAGCTGCACTGCTGCATCCGCAGCGACGGGGGCTGCGCGGTGCTGCTGGCCGCCGAGGAGTACGTACCCGACACGGCGAAGGCGCCCGTCTGGATCCTGGGGACCGGGGAGCACGTCTCGCACTCCACGATGTCCGAGTGGGAGGACTTCACGGTCTCCCCCGCCGCCGTCTCCGGCCGCCTGGCCTTCGAACGGGCGGGGGTGCGGCCCGCCGACATCGACCTGGCCGAGATCTACGACGCGTTCACGTACATGACGCTGGTGACCCTGGAGGACCTGGGATTCTGCGCGAAGGGCGAGGGCGGCGCGTTCGTCGAGAAGGGCCGCACCGGGCTGCGCGGCGAGCTCCCGGTGAACACGGACGGCGGCGGCCTGTCCGCCTGCCACCCCGGGATGCGAGGGCTGTTCCTGCTGGTGGAGGCGGTACGGCAGCTGCGCGGCGAGGCCGTCGGGCGCCAGGTGCGCCGGCCGGGCGGCGGGCTCCCGGAGCTGGCGGTGGCCTCCGGGACGGGCGGCTGGTTCTGCTCGTCGGGGACGGTGGTGCTGGGGCGGGGGTGAGCAGGCACGAACGCGTACCGCCCGCACGGGCGCCCCTCAATCACCCTCGCGCCCCCACAGGCCCTCGCCGCCGACCCGGTCCTCCGTGCCGAAGAAGTCGTCCGCCTCACGGCGCATCGCCGCGCCGTCCACACGCAAGCGCCCCTTCAGGAAGGCGCCCGCGTGGGCGGCGGCTTCTTCCGGCGTCGCGTACCGCACATCCGCTTCGGCCGCCCCCCGCGTCCCGTCCGCACCCACGCCGGTCCACCGCCAGCCGCCGGAATCGGGCTCCCGAGTCAGTTCGGCTGTCCCGCCGCACAGTTCGACGGTCCGGTTCGCCGACGCCCCCGGGGCCCCCGGGCGACTGACGGCTTCGGGCCACTTCTTCCGAGCTCCCTGCCGGGTGATACCCCACACGGACCCCAGCTGTTCATAGCTCGCGCCGTAGGTCCCGGCAGTGCCTGCCGCGGTCGCCGTCAACCGCTTCACCTCCGTGTCCACCACCTTCCACGCGGCCAGGACGGACAACGCCACCTCTACAGGCTCCCCCTCCCACTTGCGGTCCTCGGGCAGCCCCGACAGCCGGGAGCGGATGGCCGACGCGAGGGGGTCGAGGGCGTCGTAGAGCGCCTTGTCGAGCTCCACCTGTTCTTCCGCAGTGATCCCGAATGCAGTCATATGACAACCATAGTTACCGCAAGGCAACTCGTAAACTATTGTTGTCGACGGGTTCGTGTGAAGCGCGGCGCGGCCCGCCCCCCTGCCCCTCACGGCCGGGACCGGATGAAATGGCCCCATGAGCGAAGCCGACACCCCCACCCCGCACCACTTCCGCGACCTCCTGCACGCCCAGCGCGTCTGGGACACCGAGCTGCCGCCCTTCGACCCGGCGTCGGCCCCGGCCGCCCCGGTCCCCCTCTTCCACGCCTGGTTCGCCGAGGCCGTGGCCGCCGGGCAGGCCGAGCCGCACACGATGAGCCTCGCCACCGCCGACGCCGAGGGGCTGCCCGACGTGCGGACGTTGATGCTGCACGACGCGGACGAGCGGGGCTGGCACTTCGCCACCCACGCGACCAGCGCCAAGGGGCGCCAGCTCGCCGCCCGCCCGTACGCCGCGCTCGGCTTCTACTGGCCCGCGCGAGGCCGGCAGGTACGGGTCCGGGGCCCGGTCGTCCGCTGCACGCCCGCCGAGAGCCACGCCGACCTGCACGCCCGGTCCACCGGGGCGCTCGCCGCCGCGCTGACCGGGGCGCAGAGCGAGGTCGTGGGCTCCGCGGCGGAACTGCACCGGGCGGCGGACGCGGCCTGGGACCGGGCCCGGGCGGAACCGGACGCGGAGGCTCCGACCTGGACCCGGTACGTGGTCGAGCCGGCCGAGGTCGAGTTCTTCCAGGGCGACGCCCGGCGCCGGCACATCCGGCTGCGCTACCGGCGCCAGGAGGACGGCGGCTGGGCGCGCGAGCTGCTCTGGCCGTGACCGGCGCGGGCGGCCCCCGAGCCGTTCCGCCCCATACCGGTGCATGCAGCACCTTTATCCGGTTCTCACCGCAAAGGGGCACTATGGGAGTCAGGTGAGAGGTGAGCCGTTGGGAGGCACCGATGCCACGAGCCCGTTCGCGCTACGCCCCCGACCGGGGCCTGACCGGTCGCATGGTCACCACCATGTTCCTGATCGGTCTGCTCTACGTCGTCTTCGTGGGCGTGCTCCTCGCGGCCCTGCGGGGCTCCTGGCCGATCATCCTGATCATCACGGGCGGCCTGTTCATCGCCCAGTTCTGGTTCAGCGACCGCATCGCCGCGTACGGCATGGGGGCCCGCGAGGTCACCCCCGAGCAGGCCCCCGAACTGCACGGCACCATCGACCGGATCTGCGCGCTGGCGGACATGCCGAAGCCCAAGGTGGCCATCGCCGAGAGCGACGTACCGAACGCGTTCGCCACCGGCCGCAGCGAGAAGACGGCCCTGGTCTGCGCGACGACGGGCCTGCTGCGCAGACTGGAGCCGGAGGAGCTGGAGGGCGTCCTCGCCCACGAGATGTCGCACGTCGCCCACCGGGACGTGGCCGTCATGACGATCGCCTCGTTCCTCGGGGTGCTGGCGGGCGTCATCACCCGTATCGCCCTGTGGGGCGGCTTCGCCCGCAGCCGGCCCGGCAACGACCCGGCGGGCATCCTCCTGCTGCTGATCCCTCTGATCAGCGCCGTCGTGTACGCGATCAGCTTCCTGCTGACCCGGCTGCTCTCCCGCTACCGCGAGCTGTCCGCCGACCGGGCCGCCGCCCTGCTCACCGGGCGGCCCTCCGCGCTCGCCTCCGCCCTGACGAAGGTCAGCGGGCAGATGGCCCGCATCCCGACCGAGGACCTGCGGAAGGCGGAGCCGTACAACGCCTTCTACTTCATGCCGGCGTTCTCCGCGAAGGAGAGCCTGGGCCGGCTGTTCTCCTCCCACCCGACGCTGGAGCAGCGCTTGGACCAGCTGTCCCGCATCTCCGCCGACCTGTCCCGCTGAGCAAGCAGTCAAGAACCGTGAGGAGTTACGCCCGTGGGCCTGCTCGACGCGATCCTCGGCCGGAGCAAACCGGTCCGCCCCGACCTCGACCAGCTCTTCGCCGTCCCCTCCGCCGCCCTCACCCTCCAGGCCGCCGCCGGCTTCACACCGACCGGCCTGGGCTCGGTCTGCTTCGCGGGCGTGGAGGGCGGCGGCTTCGCCCGGCTCCAGGAGGACGTACGCGAACTGCTGGACGCGGACACGGAGCGCGGCGGCGTCCCGGTGGAGTTCAGCCGGGACGCGTACGGCTACACCTGGCTGCTCGCCCGCCACCCGGCCGACGACTCCGCCGCCCTGGTGAACGACCTCCACGCGGTCAACACCCTGCTCCAGGACGGCGGATTCGGCCCGCAGCTGCTCTGCTCCCTGATCGGCTTCCGGGACGCGGAGGGGCGGGCGCTGGCCCTGGTGTACCTCTACAAGCGCGGCACGTTCTATCCGTTCGCCCCGCTGCCCGGAGACGTCGAGAAGCGGGACAACCAG
This sequence comes from Streptomyces anulatus, assembly GCF_014650675.1. GTDB lineage: Bacteria > Actinomycetota > Actinomycetes > Streptomycetales > Streptomycetaceae > Streptomyces > Streptomyces anulatus. The sequence goes on from NZ_BMVK01000008.1 coordinate 106,557, forward strand.
CTGGAGCTCCAGGTGCGGGGCGTCCTCGGGGACGATCTCCGGGTGGAGAAGGACCTGTCCCGGTGGTTCCCGGTGTGGGGTGCGCCGGGGCTGTGATCAGCCGCTGAGCTCGCCCCGGTGGCGGATGAGCACGGGTGAGCGCGGGCGGTCGGCAGTGGGCGGGAAGGGCTCACGGGCTCACGGGCTCAGCGTGATGCCGTGCGACCGGGGTCCCAGGCGCGCCCGGTAGCGGCGGACGCCCCAGCTGCGGTGCTCCAGTTCGGCGGCGACCAGGACGTCCGCCGTGTTCGGCACGCCGGGCACGAGCTCCACCAGCGCGGCCACCGGGTGGTCGCCGGCCAGCGGCAGGCGGCGCAGGGAGCGGAACTCCCATTGCGGGTCCGGCTGGGACGCCCCGTGGCCGCGCACGATCCACTCCTCCCGGCCCGGTCCCGCGTCCGGCGGCCGCTCCACGCCCAGGTCCACGATGCCGGTGGCGACGGTGAAACTGAGTCCGGTGCCGGGGCCGCCCACCGGCCGGGTGCGTTCGCCCGGGTCGATGAGCCGGGCGACGGGCCGTACCGCGGGGTCGGGGGTGGTGAGGGAGACCGCCAGGGAGGCGTGCCGGAACACCCCCGGAGACTGCGGGGTCTCCGGGCGGAAGGAGCACACCAGCAGCAGATGGCGGTAGTCACGCCCGGGCGTGCCGTTCACCTGGGCCCGCCAGTCGGCGGGGGCGCTCGCGTGGTCGGCGGGCAGCAGGTCCCAGCCGAAGGTGAGCCGGCCGCGCAGCGGTCCTTCGCCGGCCGGGGAGCCGAGCGTGCGCTCCGGTACGAGGGTGATGTCGTGCAGCTGGACCTCGGTCATGCTTCGGCTCCCTTGCTCCGGCCCAGCAGATAGGTGAAGGCTCCCCAGTCCCGGTACTGGGGGTAGCGGGCCCGGGTGGCGGCCCGCGCCTCGCGGAACGCGCACTCCAGGTCCTCGGCCTGCCCGGCCCGTCGGTGCAGGAAGTGGTAGAAGTACGTGGCCGGTTCGGGGCGGACGGCCCACAGGCAGCCGACGACGGCCTGCACACCGGCGGTGATCAGCGCCGCCGGGACGCCACGGACGTTGTCCGCCCGGTCGAACCGGCCCAGCGCCGACTCGCACGCCGCGACCGTGACCAGGCGGACACCGCTCAGGTCGAGTTCGAGGAAGTCGTGGGCGAAGACCCGGCCGTCGTCGTCCTCGTCCGGGGTGAGGTAGAGGCAGTGCAGCCAAGGGGCGTCCTGGTCCATCGTGCCGTGGACGGCGAGGTGGACCACGTCCGCCGTGGCGAGTTCGGCGAGCAGTCCGGCGCGGGTGGCGGCCGGACCGGTGAGCGGGTTCGCGCCGACCGCCTCGGCGACCGCCCGGGCGTGCTCCTCCAGCGCCAGTTCGGCGGGCAGTCCGTAGGGGACGCCGCCGTTCGCGGAGGCGAGCACCGCGGTGCGGCGAGGGCGTACGGGGCCGTCGACGGGGAGGAGCGCTTCCAGGCCGACGATCGTGGTGACGGTCCAGTCGTCGGCGATCGGGCGGCCGTCGGCGGTGCAGAGCGCGACCGGCAGGTAGTGCAGTGCGCCGTGCGGCCAGAGCAGGAGACGGTCCTTGCCCCTGGCCTTCCAGGCGGCCCACAGGTCGGCGGCGGGGAGCGGCAGCTCGTGCCCCGTCAGCAGCCGGCGGCCCTCCGGTGTCACATCGCCGAAGAGCGGGTCGCGTTCGACCTCCGTGCGGACCGCGTCGACCAGGTCGGCGACGGGGTGCCGGTCGGCGTACGCCTCGGCCCGCTCCGGTCCGCCGTCGGCGGGGTCGCCGAGCTGCACGGTCATCGCGCTGTCCTCGCGGGTGACGGCGAGCAGGACGGCCGCTCCGTTCACCGCGGTGGGCAGGAACCAGGTGAGCAGGACCGTACGGTCGTCCAGCAGTTCCCCGGTCCTCGCCCACAGGTGCGCGTCGTCCACGAACGCCGCGGAGCGGCCGCGGAGTTCGTCGTCGATGAACGAGGAGATGCGCCGGCGCAGGTTACGGGCGAACCCGTCGCGGTCGTCGCCGCCCCCGTCCCCTTCGCCGCCGGGGCGGGGTTCCGCGTCCAGCACGTCGAGCAGGTTCGCCGTGGCACCGCCGACGGCGGTGGGGCTCTCCAGGGCGCGGAGTTTCCCGACGTAGTTCTCGATGTGCGCGGGCCGGGTGAGCGGGCCGTCGATCCGGCGCCACGCACCCGCCTCCGGGCCCTTGCCCGCCTGGTGGAGACCGAGCATCAGCGCCACCGGCATCGTCTCGATCCGGGCGGTGAGCTGCCATACGGCGGCGTGGACGAGATCGCGCAGCACCTCGCCGAGCGCCGGGGCGCCGCTGGTGTCGAAGTTGGGGAGGTCCACGATGATCGCGTACACGGCGTTCTCGAGGTCGTCGCCCCGGAGTCGCGGTATCTCCTGGAGGACGGGCAGCAGGCAGGCCTGGGCCAGGTCCTGCTGGTTCAGCGAGGCGTAGGAGAGAGCGGCGTACGTGGAGTGGCCCCACGGGAACGGGACCCTCCCGGAGACCGGCTCGCCCAGCTCCACGGCCAGGCGGTACAGGTCCGCCGTCAGCAGTCTGATCCCCGGGCCGTCCCCCGGTCCCGCCAGCCGCAGGAGGGCGACGCCCAGCGCGGGCCGCTGCCGGTCGCGGGCGTGGGCGGCGGCGTGGAGCAGCGCGGCGGAGCGCTGCGCCGTGGACCAGGTCGCCGGAAACGACTCCGGAAGGGGCTCCGGGAGAGGGTCGCCGGGGGCGGGGCAGTCGGTGGGGTCGTGGGGAAGCGCGTGCAGCCGGGCCTCCACGAGTTGCCGTCGGCGCGCGGGGCCCGGGACGAGGGGAGACCGGTCGGACCAGTCCAGTACGGCTCGGAGCAGCGGCCGGTCGGCGCGTTCCCTGGCGAGGTTGACGCCCTGGCCGACCGTCCGGGCCGCGACGGCGCCGCCGTGTGCGGCGAGGAAGGCGGACACGTCGGAGCCGAAGACGTTTTCGCGCACCACGTCGATGAGGGTGGCGGTCGCGTCGTCCACCGACCGGAGGAGGAAGACGGGCAGATCCGGCGGACCGGCGGCGGGTGCGTCGAACAGGGCGGCGAACGCGGCGCGGGCGGTCTCCCCGTCCACGCCCCCGTCCTCCGCGAGCACCTGGGCCAGCGTGACGAGGATCCCGGGGCGCAGTGCACGGCCCTGGTCGCTCGCGCGGTCGTCCGACTCGGCGGCCCGGGTCAGCAGGTGCCGCGCCTCGCCCCTCAACCGCTCGTCGAACAGCAACGGCCACTCTCCGCCGAACCAGGGCCGGTGGAGTGGCGAGCGGTACAGGTCCGCGGCGAGCTGGGCGGCCCGGACGGTCCGCTCCTCCCCCGCGTAGGCGTCGCCGCCCAGATCCTCCGGTCCCCGGACCGCCAGCCGCAGCCGGGCCGCCGCCAGGAGTGCCCCGGTCAGGCCCGGGGAGCCCTCCGCGTACGTGATCAGGCGGCCGGCGACCGCGTCGGCATCCTCGAACACCGAGCGCTCGCAACGCTCCGCGAGCACCGGTGCCGCACTCTCGACGGTGCGCAGCGCCGCCTCCGCCCAGACGGCGTCCGCCCCGCACTCCTCGGCGACCTCGGTCACCATCCGCCAGTAGACGTACAGGAGCCCGGCCTCCGCTCCCCGGCTGCGGGACGCCTCACCGGTCAGCAGGTCCAGCATCGCCGCGGCGGACAGCCCGTGGGCTTCCTCCAGGCTCCGCCGCGCCCGCTCCAGCTCGCGCGCCCGCAGCTTGGCCGCGCCGAGCGAGAGCACCTGGTCCCGCACGTGGAGCACCAGCTCCAGCAGGACGGACACCGGGTCGAGGACGTAGGTGACCGTGGGCGGACCGGCGGCCTCGGGGCCGGGCGGGCCGAACCGTACGCGCCCGGCGCACACCATCCCCCGCTGTGTCTCGTACGTCAGCACGGCGGCCATGTCGCCTGCGGCCGGCAGCACATGGGACACCACCAGGACGAGCGATCGCGTGCGGGTCACCGTCTCCAGCCAGCCGGGCGGCAGGTCCAGGTCGAGGTCGTACGCCAGCTCCAGGCCGCCGGGGCCGAAGACGGCGACGACGCCCTCCGCGTCGCGGTGGACGCACCACCGGGCGTCGACGGGGTCCGAGAACGGCAGCGCGTCCAGGGAGGGGAGCGTGGCCAGCCCCCGCACATGGGCGAGGGTGGAGAGGCTTCCGCCCGCCCCGGCGCCGGTGAACGGGCCGAGCCCGGCCCGCCCGACCGCCAGACCGGCGTGCCGGACTCCGCCCACCTCCGCCAGGAACGCCCAGCCCGTGACCTCTCCCGACCGTCGCACGCCGCCCCCTCGCCCCCGTGGATCATGGCCCTGGCCACCCTTCCACACGCGCGGTCCGCGCACAGGGCCCTTGCCGAACAGAGCCTGGCCCGAGCGCTGTTCAGCCCCGGGGCCGGAAGACCGCCACGGCTTCGCCGTCCTCCGCGGCCCCTCCCCCGCCCCGGAACGAGACCGTCAGCCCCATCCCGATCCGGAGGTCGTCGTGCGCGCACTCCACGATCTCCGTCATCATCCGGGGGCCCTCGGCGAGGTCGACGACGGCCGCGACGTAGGGGACGCGGGAGCCGAAGGGCGGCAGGTCGTTGCGGTGGACGACGGACCATGTGTAGAGGGTCGCCTCCCCGCTCGCGCGCTCCCATCCGACGTCCTCGCTCCAGCAGTACGGGCAGAACTCGCGCGGGTAGTGGTGGGCCCGGCCGCACCCGCCGCAGCGGCGCAGGAGCAGGCGTCCCTCCGCCGCCGCGTCCCAGTAGGGGCGGGTGAAGGCATCCGGCTCGGGGAGGTCGAAGCGCGGGGACTCCGTGCGGCCCGGGGTCACGGGAACAGTCCGAGGGCGGAGTCCAGGGACCAGGTCTGCCAGGCCATGGCGAAGAGGGCCACCAGGGAGATCAGTGCCATCATCGCGTTCTGCCCCTGCTCGGCCCAGTCGTGGATCATCAGGACCAGGTAGAGCAGGTTGAGGAGGAGCCCGGCGACCAGAGCGACCGGGGTCAGGAATCCCGCCACCAGGCCGAGGCCCAGGGCCAGTTCCGCGTAGACGACGAGGTACGCCATCGCCTTCGGGCGCGGTTCGACGACCCGCCGGAAGCCGGTGCGCACCACGCCCCAGCGATGCTTGCCCGCGACGTCGGCCGCCCAGGCGATGCCCGTGCCGCGCTCGAACCAGCCCTTCTTGTCCTTGTGCCGCCAGCTCTCCAGCCACCACAGGCCGAGGCCTATGCGCAGGACGGCGAGCCATTCCGCACCGCTGAGCCAGATCGTCTGCATCGGGCCTCCGGAGAAAGGTTTCTGACGGTACGTCAGTTCAGCGGATTCGAGGGCCCGGCGCAAGAGGGAGGAGGCGCGGCACGTGCCGGGAGCATGTGGGGGCGCGGCTCGGCGTCGGCCGCGGCATGCGGCGCGGGAGGGGCGCTGTCGGGATTCCGAGACGTAGTAGGCCGTAAATCCGGCCACCGGACCCCCTCGGCGTTTCGCCGTCATGCCGGTTGGAAACTGACCAACCAGCCTGCAGAGGAGGCCCCTTGCTGGTTCTGCTGGATCATCCGGTGCCGACCTCCGTCGAGCCGCTGCTGAAAGGTCCGCACGTACTGCACCGCCCCACGCTGGGGGCGCGGCCGGGCGCCCTCCGCGGCCGGGCTCTGGCCAGGCACCGGCCGGACGTCCTGCTCACCCGGTCCGCACCCGTGGCGGCCGAGACGGCCGCCTGGGGTGCGGCGGCCGGAGAGCGCCCCCTCGTCGTCGTCCTGCTGGACCGGGCGGCCGGACCGGGCGGGGCGCGCGGGGCCGTCGAGCGCGTCCGCCGCCCGCCCGCCCGCCGATTACCCGGGGCCGGACCGGCCGGCTCCCGATTACGCGTGACCGTGTGCCCGTCGGCCGGGGCGGCCGAGCCCCCCGCGGACCTCTACGCACGAGCGCTCGCCACGGCCGAACGCCGCTTCCTGGCCGAGCGGGTCGGCCCGGTGCTCGCCGGGCACCTCGGCGCCGTCCGGCCGGTGGCGGCCTCGGTCGTCCTCGTGGGCGCCGGCGTGGTGAACCTGCTGACCGGGCTGCGGCTGCTCCGGGCCGGTCACCGCGTGACGTTCTACGACAGCGGCCCCGACCCCCGGTCCGGCGCGCCGTGGACATCCTTCGGGTGCAGCAGGGGCGGCGGCGACGCCCGGATGTTCACGCTCACCGAGGCCGACGGCTATTTCGGGAGCCCCGGAGGCGGGCCCCTGCCCTTCGCCCAGCCGGTGAAGGACAAGGGCTGGGGCCTGGCCGACCTGGCCCGCCTCGGGCCGGCCGAGCGGGCGTGGACCGAGGACAACGCCCGGGTGCCCGGCTGGCTGGCCCGGTCCTTCACCGAGGAGGTCCTGGGCTACAACCTCACCTCCGACCGGCTCTGGCGGGACCTCCGGCACGATGTTCCGGAGCTGTTCCACGGGGTCGGCCTGCGGGAGGGCATCCTGCGGATCTACAGCGACCAGGACGTGCTGGAAGCCCATGCGGCACGCCAACGCTCGCTCACCGAACGGGACTTCGAGATCCTGTCCGCCGACCGGGTCAGCGCCCGGCACCCGGCGCTGGCCGCGGCGCACCGGGCGGGGGCCTTCGTCGGCGGCATCGAGGTGAACGGGTTCACCGTGCAGGTGCACCGGTTCCTCGGCCTCGTGACCGACGCGGCCGAGCGGGCGGGGGCCCTCTTCCACTGGGGACGGCCGGTGGCCGCCCTCGTCCCGGGCGAGGGCGGCGCGCCGGACGGCATCAGATGCCGCGACGGCGGGACGGTCCGCGCCGATCACTACGTCCTGTCCCCCGGCGCCTACGGGGAAGCGCTGCTGCGCGGCACCGCGTCCGCCGGGCTGATCCACGGGATGGCCGGCGCCTGGCTCACGCTCCCCGATCCCGGCCGGGGGCTGAAGAACTCCCTGAAGATCACCAGGAGCGGGCACACGGCGGCCGACGCCAACGTCACCGTCACCGAGGGGGCCGACGGCCGTTCCTACCTCACCGTCGGATCGGGCTACGGCTGGACGGGCGCCGACCCGGACAACCTCGATCCGACGCAGCTCGAAGCGCTCCACGCGGCGGTCGACGACACGGCCTCCTCCTTCTTCCCCGACGCGTTCGACGAGGCCCGGAGATCCGGCCTGCTGGAGCGGAGCAGAAGATATTGCGTGCGGCCCTGGACCGCTTCGAGCCTTCCTGTTTTCGAGACCACGAGGACCGCCGGAGGCGGGCTTCTCCTCATCACCGGCGGCCACAACACGGGCGGATTCGCCCAGGCCCCCGTGACCGCCGAGGCGGTGGCCTCGGCACTTCGCGGGGAAAGCCACCCGATGCACGTCGACTACCACCCGAACCGACTCCGTATGTTCTACGGACAAAAGGATGCGAGGCTCCCGGAATGACGGACGAAGAATCCACGGCCGGCACGACGGCATGGCAGCAGCGAGGCAGTTCCTTCGGTGACGGGGTCGACGCCTACGAGACCACCCGGCCGGGATATCCCGTCGAGAGCGTCCGGTGGATCCTGGGGACCGAACCGAGGGACGTGCTGGACCTCGGCGCGGGCACCGGTCTGCTCACCCGGGTCCTGGCGGCCGAGGGGCACCGGACCCGGGCGGTCGAGCCGGACGCCGCGATGCGCGCCCGCATCACCGCCACCGCCCCCGGGGCCGAGGCCCTGGCCGGCAGCGCCGAGGACATCCCGCTGCCCGACGCCTGCCTGGACGCGGTGCTGGTCAGCCACGCCTATCACTGGTTCGACCCCGCTCCCGCCCACGCCGAGATCGCGCGCGTACTGCGCCCCGGCGGAGTTCTGGCGACCCTCTGGAACCTCCGTGACGAAGAGGTCCCCTGGTCGGCGGCGCTGTCCGGCATCCTCGCCGACGAGGACACCGGGACGGACCCGCGCACCCCCGCGGCGATCATGCTGCACGGCGCGTTGAAGGCGCTGCGCGCCCAGGATTCCGCGTGGCTCACCGGCTGGCTGCGCGATCCCTCGTTCGGGCCGGAGTTCGGGGCCGTCGAACAGGGCTTCTTTCCGCATTCCGAGGCGAAGACGATCGATTCTCTCGTCACGCTCATAAAATCACGGTCGTACTACCTGACGTCCTCTCCGGACCGCCGCCGGGAAATCGAGGAACGTATACGTGAACTCGCCACCGTGCACCCGGAACTGAAAAGCGGCAATACCTTCGAGCTACCCTACGTGACGGTGGTATTCACCACGGCCCGCAACTGACGGTCCGCACCGGAAATCCGGAGCGCGGACAACCGGAAAGCCGGGATGCCGGGAAGCCGTGGATCCGGAAGACAACTTCGCCGAAAGGGAACACGGTGCTCTCACCCGTCGCCGCGTCCGTCTGCCCCTCACGAGGCGGCGGAAAGGCCCGCTGGGAAGGTTTCTTCACCGGCCACCGGGTCTGGGACGAGACACGCGTCGCGGAGAGCGCGAAACGGCTTCTCGGCATGGACACCGCGGCCGTGGCGAGGGCCGCCGGCGAGGCGGTGCGGCCGTACCGGGCCCGGCCGGGCAGCACCGCCCCGTCGCTCCTGCTGCACACCACCACCCCCCTGCTCAAGGCGTTCGACGGCGACCTGGCCGCTCTGCTGAGCGGCCAGGAACCCCACGACGTGACCACGTACGTCGAGGCCAGGTCGGTCTATCTGGGCACCCCCGACGACCTCACCCTGGGCCGTACCGCGCCCTGGGCCGAGGCCGCGGCGCTCCGGGGCGTCCCCGCCGTGGACATCGGGGACCTGGACCACTACTACCTGACCCACGCCCTGCTGCTCATGGCGGAGGCCCACGAGGAGCGGGCGGACACCCCCCTGCGCCAGGTCATCGACTGGCTGCGCGACCGCCCCGACGCGGTGGTCCGGCTGTACGCACTGGACGTGGAGACACAGATCTTCCTGCTCTGGCTGCTCCGCAGGACCGGGCTGGCCGAACTGGCCACGGACGCCAACAGCCCGGCGGTCGCCACCGAATGGAACCGGAAGAACCACATCCATCCCACGGTCGCCGACGCCCGGGCGATGCCCGCGTCCGCACTGGAGCTGTCCCCCGAGGTACTGCTCGCCGCCGAGCAGCGTCTCGGCCGGGCCCACCGGCGGCTGGGGCTGACCGTCCCGGTCCTGCCCGGCTACACGATCGCCCGGACCGGCGTCGACCGGGACGCCTTCGTGGCCGACGTGCTCGACGCGGCCACCCTGCTCCGCACCCGTTACGGCCTGAGCCGGGCCGCGCTCAAGCCCGCCGACGCGGGCGACGGGGCGCGCATCGTGGGCAACCTGGACCTCGCCGACACCGACCGGCTGGCCGCGGAGGCCCGGACCGCGCACGCGGTCGGGGACGACCACCTCCTGGAGGCCTGGGTCACCTTCCTCACCGTCTCCCTGGGCGACGAGGAGGCCGGGCCCGGCTCCCCGCCGGCCCGCCGCGTCCCGGTCGTACCGTCGGGGCACATCCGCCACGGGCAGGTCGCCGAAGGACTGACCCTCCAGATGCTGGACGGCTACTCCTGGCGGGGCAACGACTACGTCGACGAGGCCGGCTGGACCGCTCTCGGGCTGCCCCGGGACGCCTACCGGACCGTCCGCGCCGCGCTGGCGGCGGTCCGCGAGGCCTTCCGAGGCCCGCAGAGCGTCGCGGACGGCAGCTACGGAGGACTGGTCACCGGCGGCATCGACTTCGCCGTGGGCCGGCTCGGCGGCGCGTTCGGCGACCGTCTTCTCGTCGGGGCGATCGACTTCAACCTCTCCGCGCACGGCGCCGAGAGCCTGCGCACCTTCCGGGACCGCGCCCGGGAGCAGGCGATCGACGAGCCGTACGCGTCGACCCGCGTCTTCCTGCCGCCGGCGGACCGGACGCTCCATCAGATGGCCGCGACGGCCCGGTCCATGGCCGTGCCCGGCGCCCTGCTGGAGGCGGTGGCCTGCGTACCGCGGCGGTGGGGCATGGTCGCCGCGACCGGCGCCGGGCCGGCCGTCGCCGCCGCCCGGGCCGAGGCGCTGGTCGCGGCTCTGACCGCGCCCGGCCCCCGCCCGTGATCAATTCGCAATCGATTCCGCTCTTGACCGAGACCCATCAACAGAGCGGGCGATTACGCTCCGAACCATGCCCAACAGCCCGTCCCCCACAGGCAGTCACGCCGCCGCCCTCACCGACCGTACGGACGACCGTCCCGTCTACGTCATAGGCGGCGGCCCCGGAGGCCTCGCCGTCGCCGCCTCGCTGCGCGCCCGGGGCGTACGGGCCGTGGTCCTGGAGAAGTCGGACCGGGTCGGCGCGTCCTGGCGCGGCCACTACGACCGGCTGCACCTGCACACGACCCGCCGCTGGTCGGCGCTGCCGGGGCTGCGCATGCCGCGCAGGTTCGGGCGCTGGGTGGGCCGGGACGACGTGGTGCGGTATTTGGAGAAGTACACCGAGCACCACGGGCTGGAAGTGGTCACCGGCGTCGAGGTGACGCGGATCGACCGGGCCCCCGACGGCTCCGGCGACTGGCAGCTCACGGCGACGGGCGGGCGGGTCCTGCGGGGCCGCGCGGTCGTCGTCGCCACCGGCTTCAACCACACCCCGCGCATCCCGGACTGGCCGGGCCGCGACACGTTCACCGGCGAACTGCTGCACGCCGCGCGGTACCGCGCCCCGGCCCCGTACGCGGACCGGGACGTCCTGGTCGTCGGCATCGGCAACACGGGCGCGGAGATCGCCGCCGACCTCGCGGAGGGCGGCGCGTCCCGGGTGCGCATCGCGGTCCGGACGGTCCCGCACATCGTCCGCCGCTCCACCGCGGGCTGGCCGGCCCAGGCCACCGGCATCCTGGTCCGCCGCCTCCCGGTGCGGCTCGTCGACCGCGCGGGGGCCGTGATGTGCCGGATCGCCGTGCCCGACCTGGCCGCCCAGGGCCTCCCCCGCCCCGACACCGGCCTGTACTCCCGGGTCCGCCAGGGCGCGATCCCGGTCCAGGACGTGGGGCTGATCGACGCGGTCCGGACCGGCGCGGTCACCCCGGTGGCGGCGGTCGCCTCCTTCGACAAGGACACCGTGGTCCTGGCCGACGGCACCCGCCTCACCCCGGACGCCGTCATCGCCGCCACCGGCTACGACCGTGCCCTGGAGCCGCTGCTCGGCCACCTCGACGTCCTGGACGGGCGGGGCCGCCCGGTCGCCCACGGCGGCCGCTCGCCGAAGGGGGCCCCGGGGCTGTACTTCACGGGCTTCACCAACCCGATCAGCGGGATGCTCCGCGAAATGGCCCTGGACGCCGAGAGGATCGCGAAGAGGGTGGCACGGGCGTCGCGCTGAGGGCCTTGGGCCCCCTCGTGCCGTGACGGCCGTCACTCTCCCGGATGTCACATCCTCCGGGGCCGGGTCCGTCCTGTGTGGGTAACCCCGGACGACAGCAGAGGGAGCACACCATGAACGCCCGACTCAACGCCTTCGCCAGCCCGGTCACGGGCAAGCTCGTGAAGCACCTGGTCTCGGCGGGCAAGGCCGTCGAGGACACGGCGCTGCCCGCGGTGACGCAGGAGCTGGTGAAGATCCGCGCGAGCCAGATCAACGGCTGCGGCGGCTGCCTGGACATGCACACCAAGGAAGCGGCCGCGGCCGGGGAGACCTCGCTGCGCCTCAACCTGATCGCCGCCTGGCGGGAGGCCACCGTCTTCACCGACGCCGAGCGCGCGGCGCTGGAGCTGACGGAGCAGGGCACCCGCATCGCGGACGCGGCGGGCGGGGTCCCGGACGACGTCTGGGCGAACGCCGCCGAGCACTACGACGAGGAGCAGCTTCTCGCCCTGGTCTCCCTGATCGCGCTGATCAACACCTTCAACCGGCTGAACGTCATCCTCCAGCAGCCGGCCGGCGGCTACCGGGTGGGGCAGTTCGCGTAACCGGGCGGACCGGGCCCGGGGCCTACGCCCACACCCCCGTGGCCGCGATGCGCCGCGCCCACGGTTCCAGGTCCGCCGCCTCCCGGCCGAGCACCCGGCGGACGCCGTCGGTCACCTCGGCCGAGTGGCCCGCGCGGTGCAGGGCGAACATCGCGCCCAGGGAGTCGGCGGCGGCCTCCGGCCAGCCCTGGGCGAGGAGTTCGGCGCGGTACGCCTCGGCGGTCAGCTCCTCGTAGCGGACGGGCCGGCCCGCCGCGCGGGCGATGGTCTCCACGGCCCCGGCGAAGGTGAGGGCGCGGGGGCCGGACAGTTCGTACGTGCGGCCCGCGTGGCCGTCCTCGGTGAGGACGGCCACCGCGACCGCCGCCACGTCGTCGGCGTCGACGAAGGGTTCGGGGACGTCCCCGATCGGCAGGGCGAGGCGGCCCGCGCGGAGCGGGTCCCGCCACAGGTCCTCGTCGAAGTTCTGGAAGAAGTTGTTGGGACGCAGGAGGGTCCACTCGGCCCCGGTCTCCCGGACCGCGTCCTCCGCCGCCGCCATGCCCCGGCCGAAGCCGTCGCCCGCGTGCTCGATGCCGTGGCCGGACAGGACCACGAAGCGGCGGACCCCGGAGGCCTCGGCGCGGGTCACGAACTCCTTGACGGGGGACGGGTCGTCGGGGGCGACCAGGTAGAGGGCGCCGGCCCCGGCGAGGGCCGGCTCCCAGGTGTCGGGGAGGGTCCAGTCGAACCGGACCTCGCCGGAGCGGGAGGCGGGACGGACCGCGGTGGTTCCGGTCGCGCGCAGCCGGGCCACCACCCGGCGGCCGGTCTTGCCGGTGGCCCCGAGGACGAGGATCCCGGGCGGGGTGCGGTGCGTGGTCTTCGTCGTCATGGGCCCAGTCCATCGCGGCGGCCCCTTCCGGACCATGGGCGTCCGTCCGTCGTCCATAGGTGTTCGTCCGGGGCGCCCGCGACACTGCCCAGGGAGTGTCCGCGAAGTATCGTCGTCCGCCCTCGCGGGCCGGGCGAGACTTTGCGGACACGACCTAGGCTGGGCGCCATGGACGTGTTCGACGAGCTGTTGCGGGGCGTGCGGGGCAGGGGCGCGGTGTTCGGCCGTTCGGTGCTGTGCGCACCGTGGTCACTGCGGTTCACGGACGGGGCGTATCTGACCCTGTGCCTGCCGTTGCGCGGTGCGGGGTGGATCGTGCCGGAAGGCGGCGAGCCGCTGCGGGTGAAGGTCGGCGAGGCGGCGATCGTCCGGGGTCCGGCCCCGTTCGTCTTCACCGACGACCCGGCGGACGGTACGGGGACGGAGCGGGCCGGCGACGTACGGGAGGTGCGCTGGGGCCAGGTCCGGGACACCGCAGCCCCTCCGGACCGCGGCCCCGAAATGGACTGCCCCACCGTGCTGTTGGCCGCCACCTATGACGTACGGGCGCAGGTCCCCCAGCGGCTCCTGCGGGCGCTTCCGCCGGCCCTCGTGGTGCCCGACGAGGAGGACTGCGCGCCGATGCGCGACTATCTGGAGGCGCAGCTCGGCGGCGGGCGGCCGGGCGATCAGATCGTGCTCGACCGGCTGCTGGACTGGATGCTGGTGTGCACGCTGCGGGACTGGTTCGACCGGCCCGAGGCGGATCCGCCGGGGTGGTACGGGGCGCTCGGCGACGAGGTGGCGGGGCCGGCGCTGCGGGCGATGCACGCGGACCCGGCGCACCCCTGGACGACGGCGGAGCTGGCGAGCCGCGCGGGGGTGTCCCGGACGACCCTGGCGAAGCGGTTCACCGAGCTCGTCGGGGACGGTCCGGTGGCCTACCTGACCGAGTGGCGGATGACGCTGGCGGCGGACCTGCTGACCCGCCCGGAGCTGACCGTGGCGGCCGTGGCCCGGCGGGTCGGCTACGCGGACGCGTTCGGCTTCAGCGCGGCGTTCAAGCGGCTGCGCGGCGAGAGCCCGAGCGCGTTCCGGCGGGAGGCGTCGGCACTCGGCCCGGTGGAGGCGGCCGCCCCGGCGGGGTGACATCCGTGCCGAGGCGCCGGAGCCTGCGGGCTCGTCAGCCGCCGATCGGCTGATACGTCTTCATCCGGTGCCGCCAGTAGACGAGGGCCAGGAGGCAGAGCGCGGGGCCCGTCAGCAGCGCCAGGTAGCCGAGCGCCGGGTGTCCCCCGTAGGCGTCGCTCCGGCCGAGGATGAGGGCGGTCGGCACGTAGGCGACATAGGCCACCGGAAGAATCGTGTACGACAGAAAGCGCGGTGCGGCGGACAGGATGCTCAGCGGGTAGGGGGTGACAGTCGACACGGTCGTCTCGATGCCGGTGCTGAGCCCCTCGAATCCGCCGTGCCGCAGGCCCGCCGCCGCGACGACGAGTTGCAGCGCGGCCTCGATGAGCGCGGCCCCGACGAGTGCGAGGAGCAGGACGGCGCACTCCCGCGGCCCCCAGCCGACGGCCGACTGCGCGACCGCGTAGGCCAGCAGCGCGAGGCCGGTGATCGTGTCGCCCACGGCATTGAAGTTGACCCGGAACAACAGCACTTGGGAGAGGACCGACAGGGGTGTCGTGAAGTAGCGGTCGAAGTTCCCTTCCCGCAGGAGTGTCTGGACGGCTGCGATGTTCGAGAAGAAGAACACGTAGAGGGCGTGGCCGCAGGTCCGCACCGCGACGATGAGCAGCACGTCCTGCCGGGACCAGCCGGCGAGGCTCTCGAAACGGGACATGAGAGCGACCACGAACAGTGCCATGGACCCCTGGAACAGGATCCCGTTGACGAGGGAGATGGTGAAGTCCAGCTTGTAGGCCTTCTGCGCCTTGAGCGAGTACCAGACGGTGAGGGCGTACACCCGGGTGAAGCGTCGTACGCGTGCGAGCACCGGGTCCGCCGCGAGGTGCACCGCCACGTCAGCCTCCGTCCGTGGGAACGCGCCGGGCCGCGCGGACCCAGAGGAATCTGGTCAGGCAGCCGATACCGACGGCCCAGGCGAGCTGCGACAGGGCCATGTGCGCGGTCTGCATGTCGATCCCCTCCGATTGGTAGACGACGATGGGAAGGTCGACGGTGAGATGGAACGGGAGCACGCGCACGGCGTCCTGCACGCTCTCGGAGAACAGCCAGAGCGGTATGACCGCACCGGAGAGCAGGTCCTGGAAGAAGAAGTACGTCCGGGTGATGCCGTAGTTGGAGATCGTCCAGAAGCACAGGAGTTCGAGCAGCATGCCGAGCTGGTAGGCGACGACCTGCCCCATGGCCAGGCACCACAGCGCGACGACCAGCACCTGCCAGGACGCGGGCGGGGAGATGACACCGCACAGGACCAGCAGGGCCGCCCCGGGCACCAGCCACATCAGGTTGTAGGCGAATCCGCCCATGGTGCGCAGGGCCAGGTAGCGCTGCGGGGCCATGGGGCGCACGAACCAGAAGACGAGGGTGCCCTCACGGATCTTCGAGCGCACCGAATCGCGCGCGGCGCCGCGGGTGCACAGCGTGAGCACGGCGAGGGCCGAATAGGTGCGGGCCTGCTCGGCACCGTCGCACGAGGCGCCGTCCGCGCCGCAGTAGACGGCCGTCCAGAGGGTGCTGAGCACCGCGATCTGCAGCACGGCGGAGAAGGCCGTGGCGGCGATTCTGGACGGGAACCGGGTCTCCGTGGTCGTCACCAGCAGCAGGGTCCGGATCGGCAGACGTGCCGGTGCGCCGGCTCCACCCGCCGTCAGCACGGTGCCGCCCCCAGGGCGACGGCCGGTCCGGCGGAGCGGAAGCGCAGCACGTCGTCGATGGTCACCTCTTCGACGGTCAGGCTCAGGACGTCCCCCCTGGCCAGCAGCCGGGCGACGACGTCCGGGGCCTCCTGGCCGTCCCCGACGCCGATCACGGCCTCCCCGTCGCCGGAGGCGAGAACGGCGAAGGAGGGTGACAGGTCGGGCCGGCCGGAGGCCGCGAAGGAGACCTTGACCCGTTGGCGGTAGCGCATCGACCCGAGGAACTCCGTGACGGTGTCGTCGAAGACGAGCCGCCCCTCCTCCATCAGCAACAGCCGTCCGCACAGGTGGGCGACGTCGGACATGTCGTGGGTGGTGAGCACCAGCGACTTGCCGGGCTCCTTCCCCCGCTCCGCGAGGACGTCCCGTACCCGGTCGCGCGTCGGCACGTCCATGCCGATGGTCGGCTCGTCCAGGAGCAGGAGGTCCGGGTCGTGCAGCAGCGCGGCGGCGAGATCGCAGCGCACCCGCTGCCCCAGGGACATGTGGCGGACGGGCTTCCCCCAGAAGGCGGCTATCTCCAGGCGTTCGTCCAGGAGCGCCAGCCTTCTGGTGAGGGTGACGCCGGGAATGCCGTACATCTCGCCGAGCACCCGGTACGAGTCGTACGCCGTCAGGTCCCACCACAGTTGGGTGCGCTGGCCGAACATGACCCCGATCCGGCCGGCCATGCTGCGACGTTTGGCCCAGGGGTCGAGCCCGACGACGCTCAGCGACCCCTCGTCGGGCCGGAGGATCCCGCAGATGGTCTTGATGAGCGTGGACTTGCCGGCGCCGTTGAGTCCGAGAAGCGCGACGCTCTCCCCCGAGGCGATGCGGAACGACACGTCCTCCATCGCGCGGCGGGCGGGCCGGGCCGCGGGAGCCCTGCGCCGGGGAAGGAGGCGGAGGCGGCCGGGCGTCCGGTAGGACTTGCCGATTCCGTGCGCCTCGATCACTGCCGGCGCCTGCCCGTGTGCATTCATGCCTGACGTCCTTGGGATTGATGCCCGGGGCGCGCCCGGGCGAGAGAGGTCACAGCCAGTTGCGCTGCGCTGCGGCGTAGCCGGCCTGGAAACGGCTGGTCGCGTCGAGGGAGTCCATGAGCCGGGCCACCGCCCGGCGGTAGGTGCGCAGCGCCATGCCCATGTCGCGGGCGGCCGCCTCGTCCTTGGCCCCCCGCGACAGTTGGCGCAGGATCTCGCGGGACAGCGGGGTGAGAGGTTCCTCCGCGGGCCGGGGCTCGTGGTCGTCCTCCTGTGCCGCCGAGGTCAGCATGCGTACGAGCATGGGGGTGAACGGCAGTCCGTGGCCGATGAGCGCACCGTCCCCGTAGTCGGTGCGGTTGCGTGCCAGCACGACGACCGAGCGGTCGACGATCACCATCCGGGGGTTCTGCGCGGGCGCCGTGTGGACCTCGACTCCCTGCTTCGCCAGGCCGACCAGCTCGCATCGCGGCAGGGCCGTGTCCTCGGGGTCGGCCGGGGGCAGGTAGACCCGCACGCTCACGCCGGGGGCCCCCGCCACGATCCGGGCGGCCGTCAGGTCCACCTCGCCGTCCAGTGCCGGGCCTCCGCGTGGCACGGCAAGCAGGACTTCCCGGCGAGCACTGTGGATCGTCCGACGCACCTGTGACAACCCGGCGAAGTTCATCTGCATCGCACACGCCCTCCATCGATCCGTCATTCCCGGTGGACCGGTCGGCTCGACCGGCCCCGACGGGCGACACGAAAGGTATGTACCATGCACAATTTTGTCAAGAAACTTGCCAACCCTTGGCGAGCGTCACGCAGCTGTGGTTACGTACTGGCCATCACCGGCGCTCGTCACCGCCGGCCGGGCACCGCCCGGCCCTCACACCCGTGCCAGGCGGGGACGAATCGCCCCACAGGGGAGTGAAAGAAAGAGACATGGACAAGCGAATCAAGAAGTTCTACGCACTGGCCGGCATCCTCGGACTGTTCGCGCTCGGCAGCCTGGCCACCACCCACGGAGCGGTCACCGAGACGATCGCCGCATCTCAGGGCAGCCTGGCGGCCCTCGCACCGGACGGCGACAGCGGACACATCGACTGGCCCTGACCCTGGCGGGAAATCGTCTCTCGGAGTGCGTCGGACCAAATCTTGCCAGTATGTTTCCCCCACATGACGTATGCGGCAGATTAATTTGACAGGGTTGCTGAATAAATGCCAGGGTGTCCACGTGTCTAGTCAGGTGCACCACACTTCGGATCAGCTGCAGTTCGGGCGTCGTCTGCGCACGCTGCGGCTGGCCCGCGGCATGTCGCAGGCGGAGCTCGCCGGGACGGAGATCTCGGCGACCTACCTGTCCCGTCTGGAGTCCGGCGCCCGGCCGCCGACGGAACGGGTCCTGTCACACCTGTGCGACCAGCTCGGTGTGACACCCGCGGCCTTCCAGCCCTCGACGGGCAGCACCCTCGCCCGGGCCCTCGCCACGGTCACCACCCTGGGCGAGGCGCCCGAGGCGGCGTCCGTACTGGAGGAAGCCCTTCAGCAGCCGTCGGAGGACGACGATCTCGCTCTGCGGTGGCAGGTGCAGTGGGTCCTGGCCCGCGCCTACCACGCGCAGGGGCGGTCGGCCGAGGAGTTCCGGCTGCTGGAGGAGCTGACCGAGCTGAGCGACGAGATCGGCCTTCCCGAGCTGCGCGTGCGCTCGCGCACGCAGCTGGCCCGCAGGGAACGCTCCGCCGGGAACCTGGTCTCCTCGCTCGCGCGGGCCGGCGACGCGGTCTCCCTGGCCGAGAGCCTGGGGCACCCCCACCACCTGATGGAGGCGACGCTCGTACTGATCTCCATCGAGGCGGAGAGCGGGCGCCTGGCCGAGGCCAGGGCCCGCGCCGATCAGCTGCTGGAGAGCCTGGGCGACCACGTTCCCGTCAAGGCGCGGGTGGAGGCGCTGTGGACGGCTGCCACCGTCCGAGGCAGGCAGGGGGAGGGCCCGGCCGCGATCGAGGCCATGCAGGCCGCCATCGCCCAGCCGGTCGGCAGCGAGGACCCCACCCTGTGGCTGCGGCTGCGGCTCGCGGCAGCCTCCCTCTACCTCCAGCTCGACCCACGCGACACCGAGCGCGCCCGGCAGCACCTCGACGAGGCCGGCTCCGCCGTGGAACTGATCAGCATGCCGCCGCTGCACCAGCGGGAGCTGTGGTTCCTCCAGTGCCAACTGGCCTACTACGAAGGCCGGCTGGACACGGCACGCGACCTGAGCGAGCGGCTCGGGGAGCGTCCCGAAGGGCTGGGCCGCCGGGATCTGGTGAGGCTCCAGCTCCTGCGGCACCGGATCGCGATCAGCGGCGGCGACCGGACCGCCGTGTCAGAGATGAAGAGTCTCGCGACCCGGGCCCAGCAGTCCGGCGACGCCGATCTGGCGGCGGAGGCCTGGCGGGGCCTGGTCGAGAGCCTCACCCCGCCCACCGACGACCCGGATCACGGCTGAGCCCACCGGTCCGGGCGCGGTGCCCCGGACACGATCAGGGAGCACGATGACCAGTTCCGCCACCGCCCCGGACCCACCGCACCGCACCGTGATCAGACCGTGGCCCGTGGACCGGCCCGCCGTCCGCGTCTTCCTCTTCCACCACGCGGGCGGCACGCACCACTTCTTCCGCGACTGGGCCGGACTCTTCCCCGCCGATTGGGAGGTCCTCCTCATGGAGGCGCCCGGCCGAGGGAGCCGGGCGGGGCACCGCTGCCAGGACATCGGCGAACTGGCGGAACTGCTCCGCCGGGAGGTCCACCCGCTGCTCGACCGGCCCTACGGGTTCTTCGGCCACAGCATGGGCGCGCTCGTCTGTACGGAACTGGCCCGACGTCTGCGGGCCCGGGGCCCCGGGCCCCGGTGGCTGGGCCTGTCCGCCTGGAGCGCGGACCGAGCGGCCCCGGACGGCCGCCGGACGAACCGCTCCCTCCTGCCCGACCCCCAACTGCGTTCCCTCGTCGTCGCCATGGGGGGCACGCCTCCCGAGATCCTGGAGAACGACGCCATGTGGCGGCGGTTCTCCCCTGCGATACGGGACGACTTCCGCCTGCTCGACACCACCGACCCGAGCCTCTTCGCGCCGGTCGCCGGAGTGCCCCACTCCCTGTTCGGCGGGGATGACGACGCCACGCTCCCGCCGGAGCAGCTCATCGCCCTGGCCCGGAGCCTGCCGGCGCCGCTCCATCTCCACCCCGGCGGCCACTTCTACCTGCGGGAGCACCGCCGCTCCGTGGCCCGGCAGATCACCGAGGACCTCGGCAGGGCGCTGCGGGACGACGCCCGGTGACCAAGGGGGTCCTGCCGCTCCACGCCGTCGGCGCGGACACCCGGTGTTCCCCACCCGGGAAGGCCTGCGGCAGCCCCGGTCGGCCGGGACCGCCCGGTCACCCCGGCAACTCGTCCCGGATCTCCCGTAGGGCCCGCACCGCCGCCTCCAGCACACCGGCGTCGCCCGACAGCCCGCCGAGCGCCGCCTCGGCGCGGATCCGGTAGTCCACCGGCCGGTCGTCCATCGCGTCGGCCTCGTGCAGCGCGCCCTTCTCGTTGAGCACATAGCGGCCGTTGCGGGCGAAGACCACCTGGTTCATACAGGCGAGGGCCCGGTGCAGCAGCCCGGTGACCTGATGCAGATCGCCCCGCCGGGCCGGGGACAGCGCATTGTCGAGGGAGAACGTGGCCTCCCAGCCGAACTGCGCCACGACCGCCCGCAGGAGCGCCGGCGGATAGGGCTCCACCAGGGTGCGCAGTTCCGCCAGCGCCCCGTGCGGATCGTGCAGCGGCACGTTGTGGCTCACCTCGCCCGCGTAGATCGTCGAGACGAAGCCGTGCGGATGACCCGGCTGGTAGTGGGTGGTGACCACGCCCGACGCGGCGTCGCGCAGGACCTCACCGACCCGGGTGAAGTCCCGGAGCAGGAAGTCCGTGCGGTAACCGTCGACGGTCAGCCAGACGCCGCCGTCGATCCAGGGACCCCATGCCCCGTACCTGCCGTGACCGGCGGGCCGGCCGTGATCGTCCAGCTCCTTCGCGGCGTCCAGGACCGACGAGAACGGCGGCCGCTCCCGGGAGTCGTAGTACAGACCGATGTCGATGTCGGAGTCCGGCCGCTCCCGGCCCCGTGCCCGGGAGCCGCCGAGCACGATCCCGACGAGACCGGGCAGTTCCGCGAGCCGGGCGCCGATCCGGTCGATGGTGGCGGCGGGATCGGGTCCAAGGGTCATGGCTGCTCTCCCTGCGGTGCGCGCCGGCGAGGGCCGGCGCACGTGCATCGTGCCCCACGGCGAACACGGTCCCGGCGCCTGGCACGTTCCTGCCAGCACCCCCGCGCCGGTGGCAGGTGGCATGAAGTAGCCACCTCCGGCCGATGGGGCATCGCCTCTGCCTACCGTTCCGCTACCTGATGGACCGGGGGCCTCGCCGCCCTCCGTGGGAAAGGCCTTCCGTTGACAGACAGTTCACACGAACCTCACCGCGACCCCGCAGTGGTCGGAGGGGAACAGACCCTCGGCGTCGGGCTCCGTCCCCAGCAGCCGGCCACCCGGTCCGGCCGTCAGTCCGTCGGCCGGCCGGTACAGGACGTAGTCCAGCCGCCAGGTGGGACCGGGCATCGGCATGGTCAGGGCCCGCGGATCGCCGCCGCCCCCGGTCCAGGCGTCGGCCAGCTCTCCCCCGGCCAGCAGGTCGCGCATCGGCGCCCCGTCGGCGGGGCAGTTGAAGTCCCCGCAGAGCAGCAGGGGCCGGTCGGAGGGCGCCGACGCGGCGAGCGCCCCGAGCTCCGCGATGCGGGCCGCCCGCACCGCGTCGGGGCCGACCGGCACATGCACCACCCACAGGCGCGCTGCCGCCACCTCCACCTCCAGGACCACGGGGTGTCCTCCGAACGCACCCTCCGTTGACCGCAGCGGAATCTGACGGCAGCCCAGCACCGCGTCCCGGCTGAGCACGGCGAGGCCCTCGGTGAAACCGGCGCCGGACGGCGCCACGTGATACCCCAGCCGCTCGGCCAGTTCATGGGCGCGGCCACGCCCTCCCCCCGCCGGGTCCACGACCTCCTGGAGCGCCACCAGATCGGGCCCCGCCTCCCGGAGGGCGCGGACGAGTCCCTCGCGCCGGGCGGCCCACACCGTCTCCTCCCGGTCCAGGCCGAGACCGGGCGAGCCCTCGACGGCGCCCCTGAGAACGGATCTGTCACGCCAGTACCGATGGGGCACTCCCGTGCCCCAGATGTTGTACGTGGCGACCCCGAAACCCCTGCTCAACCCCATGAATCACACCCTAGAGGAACGGAGTTCCCCATGTCCCAGCGTGCCCTGGTCACCGGTGCCGGCGGATTCATCGGCAGTCATCTCGTGAGCTACCTGCGACACCGGGGCTGGTGGGTCCGCGGCGTCGATCTGAAGCGGCCGGAGTTCGGCCCCTCGGACGCCGACGAGTTCGTCGTCGGCGACCTCCGCGATCCGGCCGTCGCCGCGACCGCCTGCGAGGGCGTCGACGAGGTCTACGCCCTCGCGGCCGACATGGGCGGGATGGGCTTCATCTCCCGCGACCCGGCGACCATCCTGCACAACAACGCCCTGATCAACATCAACACCATCCGCGCGGCGCAACTGGCGGGCGTCACCCGCTACTTCCTCGCGTCCTCGGCCTGCATCTACCCCGAGCACATCCAGACGACGCCGGACGCCTCGGCGCTCCGCGAGACGGACGCCTTCCCGGCCGACCCGCAGGACTCCTACGGGTGGGAGAAGCTCATGGCCGAACTCCTGTGCCGTTACTACCACGAGCAGTACGGCATGGAGGTGCGCGTCGCCCGGTACCACAACATCTACGGTCCGAACGGGACGTACGACGGCGGCCGGGAGAAGGCCCCGGCGGCGATGTGCCGCAAGGTGGCGCTGGCGTCCGAGGACGGTTCGATCGAGGTGTGGGGCGACGGGAGCCAGACCCGTTCCTTCTGCTACGTGGACGACTGCGTCGAGGGCACCTACCTGCTGATGCGCAGCGACCACCGTGAACCGCTGAACATCGGCTCCGACCGGCTCGTCAGCGTCGACGAGCTCGCGCACCTGGTGTTCGCCGCGGCCGGGCGGGACGGTCTGGGCATCGAACACATCGAGGGGCCGCAGGGCGTACGGGGCCGGAACTCCGACAACACGCTGCTGCGGAAGGTACTCGGCTGGGAGCCCACCGTGCCCCTGGAGAAGGGCCTGCTGGAGACGTACCAGTGGATCTCCCGCGAACTCGCCGCACGGAGCGTGGCATGACCGCGAGCATCGGGTGCATCGCCCTCTTCGACCTCGACGGCACCCTGGTCAGGCCCGGTTCGCCGCTCCAGCGGGCCCACATGGACGCCATGGCGGCGGCCATCGCCGCCGCCACGGGCACCCGGGAGACGTTCGTCTACCGGGGTGGTGAGCTGTTCTACCGTGAGGTCAATCTGGCCGGTTTCACCGACGCGGGCACGGTCCGGGCCGCCCTGGTGCTGGCGGGGCTGTCCGACGACGAGGCCGACCTGCGCCTGCCGCGGGTCATCGCCGACATGGTGGAGCGCCTGGACCGCGTGCCGCTCCCCCGGGCGGGCCGGGCCGACGCCGACCTGCTGCCCGGTGCGCGCGAGGTCCTGGAAGGGTTGCGCGACGCCGGGTTCGAGCTGGGCATGAGCACGGGCAACGCCCGTGCCGTCGCCCGCTGGAAGATGAGCGCCGCCGGACTCGCCGACCTCCTGGACGACGGCGGGTTCGGTGACACGGCCGTGCACCGGGACGACGTGGCGCGCGCCGGCGTCGCCGCGCTGGCCACCGGTGGCACGCCGCCGCGCGGCGTGCTCGTCGGCGACACCGTCCGGGACGTCACCGCCGCCCACGCGGCCGGGCTTCCCTGCCTGGCCGTCACGACCGGTGCGGCGGACGCCGGCGAACTGCTGGCGGCCGGCGCGGACGCCGTCCTTCCCGGCTTGTCCGACCGGGCCGTCGAGACGCTCGTACGTCTCTGCTCACCGGCCGGCTCACCGGCCGACGCCCTCACCCACCCGAACGGGAGCTGACGTGACCACTGCCCCATCCGCCCGGCGCATCGACGTCGTGATGACGACCATCGGCGACAGCGAGCCCTTCTTCGACGCCTACCGCGGTCTGATCGCGCGGCACGGCGGCGACGAGCACGTCCGGTTGATCGCGATACCCGACCGCAAGACGCCGCGACGCTTCTTCGAGGTCTGCGACAAGGCCCGCGCCGACGGCCTCGACGTGCTGAGCCCGACCGTCGACGAGCAGGACGCGCTGCTCGGGCGGCTCGGTGCGCCGTCCTTCGTCCCCCACCACTCCGACAACCGCCGCAACATCGGCTATCTGCTCTCCTGGACGGCCGGTTCCGATCTGCTGATCTCCGTCGACGACGACAACTTCCCGCACGCCGACGACTTCTTCCGGCAGCATCTGACCGTGCTGGCGGGACAGCGCGACTATCACACCGTCGACAGCGCTTCCGGCTGGTGGAACCCCTGCGAACTGCTCGACGTCCAGCCGCTCCAGGTGTACCCGCGCGGGTACCCGTACCAGCATCGGGTGCCGGACTCCGCGCGGGAGAGCACGGCCCCCGCCGACGTCCGGATCAACGCCGGTCTGTGGCTGGGCGACCCGGACGTCGACGCGATCACCAGGATCGCCGTCGGGCCGGAGGTGCGCTCGCTCACCCGCCCCGAGGCCGTGCTCTCCAGGGGAACCTGGGCGCCCGTCAACTCCCAGAACACCGCCGTGCACCGGGACGCCGTGGCGGCCTACTACTTCCCCCGGATGGGATACCGGCACAACGGTCAGGTCATCGACCGGTACGCCGACATCTTCAGCGGCTACTTCGTCCAGGCCTGCGCCAAGCACCTCGGCCACGCGGTCCGCTTCGGCACCCCCCTGGCCCTGCACGAGCGCAACGACCACTGGCTGCTGAACGACCTGCGGCAGGAGCTGCCGGCCATCACGGTGCTGGACGACATCCTGGCCTGGCTCCAGGACGCCCGGCTCGACGGAAGCACCTACCACGAGGCCTACCGCTCGCTGTCGCAGCAGCTCCAGGACGCCGTGGAGACCATGGACGGTCCGGTGTGGACCCAGGAGATGCGCGGGTTCTTCCACCAGATGGCCCACCTGATGCGCCAGTGGCTGACGGTGCTCGACCGTTCCGCCGATCTCGCCCCGTGAGCGGCAGAACGGTCCTGGTGACGGGCGCCACCGGCGCGATCGGCCGGGCCGTGGCCACCGCGCTCCACGGTCCCGGGACCACGCTCGTCCTGCACTACGGTCACGACCGGGCCGCCGCCGAGAACCTGCGCGACGCACTGCTTCCGGGCGCGGCCCGGGTCGAGACCGTACGGGCGGATCTGGGCGACCCCGAGGCGGTCACGGCGCTCCTGGAGACCGTGGAACGCACGGTCGGGCCCCCCGACGTGCTGGTGAGCAACGCGGCCGTGCTGCGGCCCGGGGCGGCGCACCGGGTGCGCCTGTCCGACTGGGACGAGAGCATCGCGGTCAACCTCACCGCCGCGATGCTCCTCGCCCGGGGCGTCCTGCCCGGGATGACCCGGCAGGGGTGGGGCCGTCTGGTCTTCACCACCTCGGTGGCCGGGCTGACCGGCTGGCCGTTCCAGACCGCGTACGCCTCCTCCAAGGCGGGGTTGCTGGGACTGACCCGGACCATCGCCCGTGAGACGGCGCGCTTCGGGGTCACCGCGAACGCGGTGGCCCCGGGGTACGTCCCCTCCGCCATGAGCTCGGCCGGCGGAGACCGGGCACGCGAGGCGATCCTCGCGCAGACCCCGATGCGGCGGGCCGGTACGCCCGACGAGGTGGCGGCCGTGGTCGGCTTCCTCTGCTCCGAACAGGCTTCCTACCTGACCGGCCAGGTAGTGGCGGTCGACGGAGGGATGAGTCTGTGAGCCACGCCCTGCTGTTCCCGGGCCAGGGGGCGCAGTTCCCCGGCATGGCCCAGCGCTGGTACGAGAAGTACGGCGAGGTGCGGGACCTGTTCCAGCGGTCCGAGGAACGTACCGGGCTTCCGCTGCGCACCCTGTGCTTCGGTACGTCGCGGGAGGACCAGGCACGCACCGACTGGACCCAGCCCTGTGTGCTGACCGCGTCCCTGGCGGGCCATCTGGCCCTCGGCCGCTTCCTGCGGGAACACGGGGCGCCGACGGCCCCGGCCGCGGTCGCGGGGCACAGCCTCGGCCACTTCACCGCTCTGGTGGCCGCCGGGGTCCTGGACGGCGACACCGCCCTGGACCTCGTGCACCGCCGCGGCCGGATCATGTTCGCGGCGAGCAGGGAGCGGCCCGGAGCCATGGCGGCGCTCCTCGGGCTGAAGCTGCCCCGGGTGCGGGCCCTCGTCGACGGCGTCCCCGACGGCGTGGCGACGGTGGCCGCCGTCAACGGCCCCGACCAGATCATCGTCTCCGGCGACCGCGCCGCCCTGACGTGGGTGGGGGGCGAGGCCCTGCGCGCCGGCGCGGAGCGCGTGGTCCCGCTCGCCATCGGGATCGCCGCGCACTCGCCCCTGATGGCCGCGGCGCAGGAGGAGTTCGCCGAAGAGCTCCGCGGTCTGCGGCTCGCCGTGCCGCGTGTCCCCGTCGCGCTGAACACCACGGGAACGCTGACCACCGATCCGGCCCGGATCCGGGAGGACCTGCTGGTCCACATGGTCCGGCCCGTCCTGTGGTGGGACTCCGTCGCGGCCGTTCGCGGGCTCGGCGTCCGCCGTCTTCTCGACGTCGGCCCCGGCCGCACGCTCAGCAAGGTGCTGCGCCGCGACCTGGCCGACGGCACTGTGCTCGCCCATGACACCCCCCGAGGCCCGGAGGCCCTGCTGACATGACGATCCGTACCCTGTTCTTTCCCTGGTCCGCCGGCGGCGGCGCCGGGTACACCGGGCGCGGCCTGGCCGCGGCGGACCGGCTCGACGACCGGTTCACGGTGGCGTTCGGCCCGTCGGCGGTGACCCGGATGGTCGCGGAGGCCGGGTACCCCGTGGTGGGGACGCCCTCCCCGGGCGGCCCCCCGGAGAAGGTCCCGGCCTTCCTGCCGTTCACCGACGTGGAGCGGGTGTACGCGGTGACGGCGCGCTACTACCGCACCGGCGTCCTGACCGAGCACCTGCGCCGCGACCTGGCGGCCATCGACGCCTACCGTCCGGACATCGTGGTCACCGACATGCAGCCGACGGCCGTGCTGGCCGCCAGGCTGCGCGGGCTGCCGGTGGTGTCGCTCGCCGACACCGACTTCCTGTACGACGAGCCGTGCCCGTGGATGCCGTGGAACACCGCGTCCCCGACGAAGCTGCTGCCCCACCCGGACGCCCTCACGGCCCTCAGCGAGCTGGCCGTGGGACAGGGCCTCCCCCCGGTGGGCCATGTCCGTGACCTGCTGTGGGGCGACCGCACGGTGGTGCCGAGCGCGCCCGAGGTGGAGCCGGTGCCCCGGCCGCCCGCGGGCCGGGCGGCGGCGGACTACGTGGGGCCGCTGTACTGGGACCCGCCGGGCGCGCCCTTCCGGCCGGACCGCCGTGAGGGCGATCACCACGTCTACGTGACGATCGGGAGCGGGGGCATGGTCACGGAGCGCGCGCTGGACGAGGTCCTCACGGCGCTGGACCGGCCGGGCTTCACCGTCTTCCTCTCAGCGGGCTTCTCGGCCGCCGACCGACTGCGGCGGCACGCCAACGTCCAGGTCGGCGGGTTCACCGGGATCACGGGCCCGATCGGCTGGGCCGACCTGGTGCTCAGCCACGGCGGCTACTCCACCGTGCTGGCGTCCCTGGAGCAGGGGAAGCCGCAGGTCGTCCTGCCGTTCATGTCCGAACAGGAGGCGAACGGGCGGTACTTCGTCGAACGGCACGGTGCGGGGCTGGTGGCGCGGACCACCGAGGTCGATCCGCACAGCGGCGCGCTCACCTACGTCAACCGGCACGGCGGCGTCACCGACGACCCGGTGGTTCCCGCCGCCGAGATCGCCCGGACCGTGGACGAAGTGCTCGGCGACAGCGCGTTCGCGGCGCGGGCGGGGTACGCGAGCGCCTCGCTCGCGCGGCACCGGGCCGAGGCCGACCTGTCGGAGATCTTCGCGTCGGTGGTGCGCTGACCGACGACGTGAGGGGGACGACCCGGCCGGGTCGTCCCCCTCACACGGCGCGGCGGACGCGCGGTCACCGCAAGGTGTCCAGCAACTCCGCACGCAGGATCTTGCCCGCCGCGCTGCGCGGCAGCGCGCCCACCCGGTGAATGGCCTGCGGGACCTTGTACGGAGCCAGGGCCGTCGCCAGGAGCGCGCGCAGCTCGTCCCGCCGGAAGGCGTCCGACGCCTCGACGAAGAGGCACAGCCGGGTGGCCCCGGGCACCGAGGTGTCGCCCACGACCGCGCAGTCCTTGACCGGCGCGTAGCCGCGCACGGACGCCTCCACCTCGGCGGCGGAGACCTTGTTGCCCGCGATGTTGATCACTCCGCCCGCCCGCCCGAGCAGCCGCAGCCGGCCGTCGGCGTCCAGCCGGCCGAGGTCGCCGGTCCTGCGCGGGCCGGCCAGTGTCTCCGACGTGCCGTCGGCCCCGAGCAGCCTGCCCGGGGCGCCGGAGGTCTCCACCACCACCTCGCCCCCGGGGGCGACCGTGAGCCCGACGCCCGCCAGGGCCCTGCCCACTCCGTCGGCGCGTCCCTCGGCGTCCACGGTGAGCATGCCGTGCTCGGAGGTCCCGAAGTGTTCTCCGACCGGCCAGCCCACCCCGCGTTCCCAGGCGGCCCGCTGGTCCGGCAGGAACGGTGATCCGGCCGACAGGCACAGCCGGGGCGGGCGGGCGACCGCCAGCCCGCCCGCGTACCACTGGTAGAGCAGCGGCACCGACAGCAGCACGTCGACACGGTGCCGGTCCAGTGCGGCGGCCAGGGCCGCCGGACCGGTGCGCCGGGCCGCGCCGACACAGGTCGCCCCCGCCATCAGGGAGCCGACGATCCCGCCGCACACCGCGTAACTGTGGTGCGGCGGCGTGGTGCACAGGACGACCTCCCCCTCGCCGAGTCCCAGCGCGGAGGCGAACGCGGCGGCGTTGGAGGCGACGGCGGACCAGGGGCGTTCGACGCACTTGGGCGGGCCGTCGACACCGGAACTGGTCAGGCCGAGTCCCGCTGCGCCGGTGGGAGGCGCCGTACGGAAGATGCTCCGCACCCGCTCGTGTTCGCCGGGCCGCCCCTGTGCGTCGAGCAGGAGCAGCCCCACGTCGGCGATGGCCGCGGCGACGACGGCGACGGCCGTCTCCACCGCGCACCCGGCGACGAGATGACGTCGCGGGACCGGGCTTTCGGCACGCCAGTCGTCCGCCGTCCGCCGTGCGCGCCGGAGCAGTTCCGCGTAACCGACGGAGGCCCGGGGCGACACGACGGCGAGGCGTTCGGGCGCGGTGCTCGCCACCTCGGCGATCCGTGCGGCCAGCCGGCCGGGGGCGCCGGGACTCATCCGAGTACCAGCGCGTCACGGAGGCCCGCCGCCCGGGAGACCACCACGAGGGGCTCCGCCGCGTCCGCCAGCAGGCGCAGGAGGCCGGGCCCCGCGGTCCGTACGGTGGTGCCCGCACGCCCGGCCGGCGCGTCCGCGCCGTCGCCTTCGCCTTCGCCGGACCGGTGCACGGTCAGGGACGGCCCCCTCCCGCCACCCGCCGTCAGTACCAGGGCGGTGGCGCGGCCCTCGGGGGGAGCGCCGGCGGCGGTCCCGGGACCGTCCGGGCAGGGGGCCGCGGCGAACGGTGTCAGTGCCTCGTACTCCGCGACGACCACGGTCGCGGCGCGGCCGGACCGGATCCTGCGCACCGCGTGGGCCACGGCCTGGAACTCGGCGTCGGGCCCCACCAGGGTGGCGCTCGCCCCGCCCAGGCCGAGGTCCAGGGCGGCGGCGGACACCATCGCGTGCGGCGAGTAGTGCAAGAACTGTTCGGGGTCGAGCCATTTGGGCCCGGCCTCGCGCAGTTGCTCGTGCATCACCTCGGCCACGTGCGAGGTGCCGTACCAGGTGGCCGCCACGAACTCGGTCTCCGTGCGGCCGGGTACCCCGCCCGCCCGCTCGATGGCCTCGGCGACCGTGGCGGTGAACCGGGTGGACAGGTCACGGACGAGGGCCGGGGCGTTTTCCCAGCCCTCGCGCCCGCGCGCACGCTCGCGCCAGTGGGCGGTCAGGTCGAACTCCGTGGCGGCGGCGCCCGCCCGCCGGGCACCGGTTCCGTCGCTCCTCGTCGCGGTCATGCTCGCTCCCATACCAGTGCCGTGTTCACGCCGCCCAGTCCGCAGGAGACCGACAGCGCGTACCGCGGGGAGGCCTCGCGCGGCTCCCGGACGATGTCGAGTTCCGCCCAGCGCTCGTCGAAGGGCTCGCCGCCGAACGTGGGAGTGATCACCCCCCGGGCGAGGGACAGCAGACACACCGTCGACTCGATGACCCCGGCCGCACCCTGGCAGTGCCACAGCACTCCCTTGGAACTGTTCAGCGGCACCCGGGGCAGGTGGTCTCCGAACACCGCCCGCAGGGCCTCCGTCTCCGCCACGTCGCCGAGCTTCGTGCCCGGACCATGGGTGTTCACGAAGGACACCTCCGGCGGCGTGATCCCGGCGTCGGCGAGCGCGCGTCGCACCGCCAGTTCGATGCCCCCGGCCTCGGGGGCCGCCAGATGGCTCGTCAGGCTGCTGGCGCCGTATCCCACCAGCCGGCCGCCTGCCGCGGACGTCCCCCGGCTCCCGGAGGCGTCGGGGGCGGGCGGGCCGTCCGTCCTGCGCAGCAGAACGGCCGCGGCGGCCTCGGAGATCGCGATGCCCCGTCGCTCCGAGCTGAAGGGGCGACAGCCGTCCGGGCTCAGCGTGCGCAGCGCGGCGAGCCCGTGGAACCCGGTCTCCGAGACCGTGTCGGCGCCGACCACCAGCACCTCGTCGGCGTCCCGGGACCGCAGCGCCTCCAGGGCGTACCCCAGGGCCACCGCCCCGGAGGCCGAAGCGCTGCCGATGACGGTGGCGCTCCCGCCCAGCCCGAGGGCGGCCGCCGCCCGGCGGGCGAGGTTGCCCACGAACGCCGGGCCGGACGGTGCGGGGCCCGTGTCCATCGCGTGGGCCAGGGCGCTGCCACCGGTGTCGGTGGTCCCCACGACGAGATGGACGCGGGTGCGGTCGGCCACCCCGGCCTCCGCGAGAGCCTGCTCGGCCGCCGCGAGGAGCAGGGTGAGCAGTCGCCCGGGCGAGGTGATCTCCTCGTCGGTGGCCCCCGGCACGACGCCGGCCCGGTGGCGGCCCTCCGGCTGGTAGGGCACCGGAACCCGGTGGGCCGTGCCGTCGAGCAGGGAGTCCCACAGTGCGTCCACGCCGTGGCCGGTGGGGGCGACGACCCCGAGTCCGGCCGCTTCGAACCTCTCCGCCGCCGGTGCGCCCGGGCCGATCGCTTCGGCCAGGGCGGCGATGGAGAGGTCCGGCAGGAACAGCACCTCGTCGTCGATCACCGCGCCGGTGCGCTGCTGCAGTTCGGCGGTGAGCGCGATCAGCGCGACCGAGTCCAGGCCCAGTGCCAGCAGCGGTTCCTCGTCGGTGAGCCGGTCGACGTCCGCGCGCACCGCCCGGGTGGCGAGCGCCTCCCGGACCAGTGCCGCGCGGTCACCCATGGCCGAGGGCGGCCTCCGCCGCCCGGAATCCGGCCGCGGTGGCCTCCAGCGCCGTCGCGATGTCCTTCTCGGTCATGGCTCCGCAGATGTACCAGTGATGGTTGGGGTGCAGGAGCACTCCTCGCCGGATCGTCTCGGTGTAGAAGGCGTCCCGCGCCCGGGCCAGCGCCTGTTCGTCGGGGTCGGTGAACCGCAGGAACGGCATCTGCGGTACGCCGACGGCCTCGGCGCTCACCGGGGAGGCGGTGGCCTGGCCGTCGAGCCCGCGCAGGAACTGCTCGCCGAGCGCCTCGACATGCTTGAGCACCGGCGTGTCACGGAGCTGCGTGATCGTCGCGAGGGCGGCGGCCATCTCGGCGCCGTTCACGTGGAAGGTGGAGCCGATGTGCACCTCCCCGACCGTCCGCATGACCCGTTCCGAGCCGACGAGGACGGAGATCGGGTAGCCGTTCGCCATGGCCTTGCTGAAGGTCACCAGGTCGGCGGTCACCCCGTACTTCTCCTGGGCGCCGCCCAGGCTCATGCGGAAGCCCGAGCGCATCTCGTCCAGCACGAACAACGCACCGTGCGCATGGGCGAGTTCGGCGGCGGCCTGGAGGAATCCGGGGGCCGGCGGCTCCACCTCGAACGGCATCATCAGCAGGCAGGCGATCTCGCCGGGGTGCGCCTCGAACTCCGCTTCGAGGCTGGCGAGGTCGTTGTACGTGAAGGTGCTGACGGCCTGGGCGGGGACCCCGCCGGGGCGGGTGGCGCACCAGTCGTGCCAGCCGTTGTATCCCCAGCGGACGACTCGCTCGCGGCCGGTGTGCGCGCGGCTGACGCGGACGGCGGCACTGGTCGCGTCGGACCCGCTCTTCAGCAGGAACACCCGCTCGGCTCCCGGGATCACCGAGGTGAGCAGTTCCGCGAGCTCCACCTGCACCCGCTTGCGCAGGGTGATCGCGAAGCCGTCCCGGATCTCCTCGGCGACCGCGGCGGAGACGACCGGGTCGGCGTGGCCGAGGATGATGGTGCCGTAGGCGAGGATGAAGTCGAGGTACTTGTTGCCGTCGACGTCCCACACATGGGCGCCGGAGGCCCGTTCGGCGAAGACCGGGTACTCGCCGTCGACGAGCCGGTCGCGGGGCAGGACGTAGCCGGAGTAGGCCAGCGTCGCGTCGACCTTGGCGGCCCTGGCCAGCAGGTCCCGGGAACCGCTCAGGGCGAGCGGCGTGCTGGATGCGCTCATGGTTGGACTCCTTCGAAGGTCACGTGGGTCACGGAGTGCGCGGCGGGGCTCGCCGGGGCGGGGGCGGCCGGTCCGGGCGGTGTCACGTCCTCGGCGAAGCACCACGCCCGCATGTCCTCCACCCGGCGCCACAGCCGGTCGTCGGCGGGGCGCGCGGTCCCGTCGCCGGCCTCCGGCGTACCGGAGGAGACGGCCACCAGGGCGGCCAGGGCCCGTCGCGCGGACCCGAACACCGACAGCACCGGCCGGTAGACGGTGCGGTCCTGCGCCTCCTCGCCCGCGTACCGGTGGGCGCCGAGCAGGGCCAGGCCGAGCCGCTGGGAGGCGGCCGCGGCCGACCGTGCGGCGTCGGCCACCGCCGGGTCGGTGTCCCGGACGGACAGGGCGGTCAGGAACAGCGCGGGCTGCAGTTCACCGAGGACCAGTACGTGCAGGGCGCGGGCCATGGGACCGGTCAGCCCCTCGCGTTCCCAGCGTTCGGCGAAGCCGTCCAGCGCCGCGAGGTCCTCGGCCAGCCACCGGGTCATCGGCCGTACGAGGGTCTCGCGCAGCGAGTCCGCGGTGTCCTCGGGCGGTTCGAAGTGCACGGTGGCGAAGCGGCAGGCGCTGCGCACCACGGCCGGGGAGACCGGGATCCGCCGGACGAACCCGTCCTCGGGGGGAGCGTCGGTATCCAGTACCTCGAGCTCCGTCGCGGTGGCCCCGATGACGAGGACCATGTGGTCGAGGAAGTGGTGCCTGCCCTCGAACTCGTCCCCGGGCCAGTAGAAGCGGTCGGGCATCAGGATCACCGGGGAGCCCTCGGTGACCAGCCGTGTCAGCTCGCCCCAGTGCTCCCGCCCGTCCACGGCGTTGCGCCAGGAGAGCCGGCCGCTGCGGAACCGGGCCGGCTCACGCCTGCCACCGGTCAGGTCGACCGGCAGGGCCAGGGCCCGTGCCACGTCCAGCGGGGCGAAGCCCTGGGCCCGCAGGACCGCTTCGGTGCAGCGCAGCAGACAGCTGAGGCCGTCCAGCGGCCCGGTCCGCCAGCCCAGCGAGCGGGCGGGGTCGAACACGGGCCGCTCCCGGTCAGCCATCGGCCCGGGTCCGGACGGTCGCGGCCAGGTCCCGCACCGTCTCGTACTGCCCGAGGTCGAAGTCGGCGTCGTCGAAGTCCGCGTCGTCCGTGCGCTCGAAGGTGGTCAGCAGGTACACCAGATCGATCGAGTCGACGCCCAGATCGTCCAGCCGGGCGTCCGGGGTGACCTGCACGGTGACGGAGTCCCGCTGCTGCAGGAGCTCCATGACGCGGTCCAGATGGGTAACGGTCGAGCTCATGATCAGACCTCCACGATCGTTTCGGACACGGCGATGCCCACGTGGCGGCCGGGCTTGGCGGCGACGGCCATCATCCGGTCGCCGGGCAGGATGGTGGTGCTGTTGCGGACCTTGCCGTCGGCGTCGAACAGCCGCACGTGCCAGTCGTCCTGGACGATCGTGTTGATGAACGCGTCGCCGACCCGGCACTCGATCAGCCGCAGCGGGCGGATCTCGCTCTTGATCCGGCCGACCACGGCCGGACGGGCTCCGCCCGAGGTGTTCACCACGAGCACGGGCTCGCCCGCGGCGAGGTCGGTGATGTAGGCCGTCCGGCCACCGGGCGCCCACACATAGGAGTGGGCGGCTCCGGCGTTGACCCGGAACGGGCGCAGGTTCATGTACGGGAGGTAGTGCACCTCGGCGCAGACCAGCAGGCCGCCGGAGGACGTCGAGCCCACCAGCATGCCCTCGTCCGGGGCGAGCAGGTCCGCGGTGTCGACGCAGCCGCGTACGCCCATGCCGATGGACCGGACCTGGGTGACCTCGGCGGCGACCAGGTCGACGCGCTCGGTGGCGAAGGCGGCGAAGGCGTTGCCCAGCGCGGCCACGTCGGCGGGAGTGTCGACGCGCAGCAGCATCGCCTCCGGGCCGTGCTGGAGCACCCCGCGGGTGACCAGTGCGTCGCCGATGGATCGGACGCGCTTGATGACCGTGGTGGTGTGGTGCTGGGCCTCCGCGATGACGAGTTCCAGGGGGATGTTGGTCTCGTCGGAGAAGCTCACTACCAGGACGTCGACCTGGCCGAGCGCGGCCACCGCGGCGTGCATGCTCTCGCCGTCGTCGACCTCGATCCACAGACCGCGACGCCAGGCGGCGGGCAGCCGCCCGAGCAGCGCGGCATCGTGGACGATGACGGTGAGCGGGCGCTTCGGGTCGAGCTTCTCCAGTTCCGCCGCGTCCCGGACCAGTACAGCGGTCCGCACCCGGTCGGGCAGCGGAGTCTCGGGGACCTGTCCGGCGGACAGCAGGACGCCCTCGGCCGGGGTCTGCAGGACGTGGGTGAGGCGGTCGTGCGCGGCCTCGCCGAGATGGGAGAGGTCGCACCAGAGAGGAACGGTGCTGCGGGCATCAGACATGGTTCGGTACACCCTCGGAGTAGGGGAGGCAGGTGGATGGCGAGTGCACGGTCGCCCGGAGCGTGGCGAGCACCCGTTGGGGGTCCTCGTGCTGGAAGACATTGCGGCCGACGCAGGCCCCGGCGGCGCCCGCACGGAGCGCGGCCTCGACCATCGCGGGCAACGCGCTGTCGTCCGGGCCGAGTTCGCCGCCCGCGACGAGGACGGGGGCGAAGCAGCCCTCGGTCACGGGGGCGAACGACTCATCGCTGCCGGTGTAGGGCACCTTGACCAGATCGGCGCCGATCTCGGCGGCCGCCCGGGCCGCGTGCGCGATCCGGCCGGGCATCGAGCCCGGCTCGCCGCCGTGGACGTACACCATGGCCAGCAGCGGCATGTCCCACTGCGCGCACTCGGCGACGACACGTGCCGCGTCCGCGAGCATCTCCCGCTCCTCGGCGACCCCGAAGGTGATGTGCACGGAGACGGCGTCCACGCCCAGCCGGACGGCGTCGCCGACGGAGCCGGTGAGGGTCTTGGCGTACCCCCGGCCGGAGAGACCGGTGCCGCCGGACAGATGCATCACGAGGCCGGTGCGGTCGAGCAGTTCGGCCGGTATGCGCTGGATGACGCCGCGGTGGGCGATGACCGCGTCGGGCTCACCGGCCAGCAGGTTCGGCAGCGCCTTGGTCACGTCGACGAGCCCCGGGATCGGCCCGAGGGTCAGTGGCTGGTCGATGGGAAGCATCACCGTGCGTCCCGAGAAAGGAGAGAACAACCGGCGCAGCCGACGTTCTCTTCCGCTAACAATCATGTCCACACTCCCCGCAGGAATCCGTCCTGGTCAACGTGGCAACGGCCCTCAGCTTCGGCCCGGTGCGAGCGGCCCGGGCCGGGGGTGGCACTTAGCTGCCAGGGCGCGGCGGCAGGCGGGGGGGCTGCCCGAGCATTCACCCATGACGGAGATAGCGGTACTGGGTGCGGGGCGGATCGGTTCCCTGCACGCCGAGAACCTTCTGGCCCATGACCCCGGCCTCGACCTGGTGATTCACGACAGCGACGCGGCGGCGGGGCAGGCGCTCGCCGGCCGGCTGGGGGCGCGGTTCGTCGCCTCGGCGGCCGAGGCCCTCGCCGTCCGCGACGCGGTGGTGATCGCCACGCCCTCGCAGACGCACCCGGGGCTGATCGCGGCGGGTGTCGAACGCGGGCTCACCGTGTTCTGCGAGAAGCCGATCGCCACCACGTCGGACCAGGCTCTCGGCGTCGCCGAGCTGGTGCGTGACGCCGGCGGCCGGGTGCAGGTGGGCTTCCAGCGGCGCTGCGACCCGGCCTACACGCGGCTGCGGGACGCGGTGTCCACGGGGGAGGCCGGGGACCTGCTGTTCGTGCGGACGACCGCCTTCGACCGGGATCCGCCGCCCGCGGAGTTCTTCGCCCTGTCCGGGGGCTTCGCGGCCGACTGCGTCGTGCACGACCTGGACGCGGTGCCGTGGCTGACCGGCCGGCGGATCACGCAGGTGTACGCGGACGGGGCGGTGCTCACCGAGGGGCCCTACGCGGAGCACGACGACCACGACGTCCTCACGGTGCTCCTCACCCTGGAGGGGGGCGTCCGGGCGGTGCTGACCGCCAGCCGCACCCAGCCCCACGGCTACGACCACCGGGTCGAAGTCATGGGCACCAAGGGCGCGTTGTCGGCCGGCCTGACTCCCCGCACCCCGCTGACCCCGGTGGAGGGAAGAGCGCCGGGCGAGGCCCGGGCGGAGCCGTACGACGGGTTCGTCGACCGGTTCGCCGAGGCGTACGCGGCGGAGATGGCCGCGTTCGTCGCCCTGTGCCGTGACGAGGGGGCCAATCCGTGCCCGATCGGGGAGACCCTCGACGCGATGCGGGCCGTCGAGGCGACCCGGCGTTCCCTGCGGACCGGACAGCGGGTGGAACTGGCCTAGGGCCTGTCGTCGAACTGCCCTCTACGAGGCGGCGTTTGACGACACGGCCCAGCGGCCTCGGTGGTGACGGGTCCCTCAACCGGGCCCGGTCACCACGGTGTTGCGTACGACGGCCACGGGCTCGCCGGACGCCTCGACGGTCACCTCCGTCACCAGGATCCCCGCGCGGCCGAGCGCCTCGACCGCGACCACCCGCACCGTGCACCGCAGGACGTCGCCCGCGCGCACCGGCCGGTGCGCGGTGACGGTCGTGTCGCGGTGGCGCAGCGAGCGGTGATCGGCCCCGAGGCCCGGGTCGTCGAAGAGCGGACGTTCCGCCCGCAGCGCGAGGGATGCCGGGTAGGTGGGCGGCGCGATGACCGCGGGGTGGCCGAGCCGGTGCGCGGCATCGGCGTCCCGGCAGGCCGGGTGGGTCTCCCCCACCGCGTCGGCGAAGGCGACGAGCTCCTCCTCGGTCACCCGGTGATCGAGGACGGGGTGGAGGGTGCGTCCCTCGTAGTCGGGATTCAGCACCGTCGTCGCCCCCTCCTCGTCGGGCCCGCGAGCGCCCTGGCCGAGTGCCATTCTGTGCTCCTCGCGCCCCGGCCCCGGCAGGTGGCCATAAGTTGCCGACCTCGTTGCGCACCCTCCCCGCCTGGCCTTTCATCGGGCCACCACCACTGGTTCCCGGCTGGTGGCCCACTCACGACGCATTGAGGAAGTCGGCATGAGCCCGGAGAGACGACGCCTGCTGCCGCTGCTCGGCAGCCACGGCGGCCGGTCCGCGATGACCTGTCTGTACCGCTGCGGCAACGCGTGCAGCCACCCCGCGCCCAACACCTCGGACAATCCGTACTTCGGCCGGGTGCTCGACCAGGGGCTGTCCCGTCGCAGCACCCTGCGCGGGGCGGGCGCCGTGGTGCTGGGCATCGGCGCCGCCGCCGCGACGGGCGCCGCCGCCCCGGCGGCCTCGGCCGCTCCCGGGCCCGCGCACCGGCCCCGCCCGGGTCTCGGCTTCCGGCCCCTCACCCCCACGCGGGCGGACTCCGTCGTCCTGCCCGAGGGGTATCGCCACTCCGTGGTCGTCGCGTGGGGCGATCCGGTGACCCCCGACGCCCCGCCGCTGGACCTCTCCGACTTCACCGGGACGGCCCAGGCCAAGCAGTTCGGCTACAACAACGACTACGTCGCCGTCCTGCCGCTGCCGGGCACGGCGGACCGGGCGCTGCTCGTCTGCAACCACGAGTACAGCAACCCGGAGCTGATGTTCCCCGGCTACACGAGCCTGGACGTGCTCACCGAGGAGCAGGTCAGAGGGGCCGTCGAGGCCTCCGGGATGAGCGTCGTCGAGATCGAGCGTGTCGCCGGGAGCGGCTCGTGGCGGCTGGTGCGCACAGGTGCACGGCGCTACAACCGGCGGATCACCCGATTCACCACGCGCTTCACCGTCACCGGTCCGGCGGCCGGGCACCGGCTCCTGCGCACCGCCGAGGACCCGCGGGGCCGCACGGTGTGGGGCACGCTCGCGAACTGTGCGGGCGGAGTGACCCCTTGGGGCACGGTCCTGTCCGGCGAGGAGAACTTCAACTACTGCTTCAGCAACGGCGCCGAGGCACCCGAGGAGCTCAGGACGAGCCTCGCGCGCTACGGCGTCGACGTGAAGTCCCCGATGACGACGAGGGGCTGGTCCAGGGTCGACGAACGGCTCGACCTGGCGAAGCACCCGCACGAGGCGCACCGCTTCGGCTGGGTGGTCGAGATCGACCCGTACGACCCGGAGGCCGCCCCCCGCAAGCACACCGCTCTCGGTCGCATCAAGCACGAGGGTGCCACCGTCACGATCGCCCCCGACGGCCGGGCCGTCGTCTACATGGGCGACGACGACCGGTTCGAGTACCTGTACAAGTTCGTCTCCGACGGCAGGTACCGTCCCGGCCGCTCGGCAGCCGCCCGTGCGCACAACCGCACACTCCTGGAGTCCGGTTCGCTGTACGCCGCCGGGTTCGACGCCAGCAGCCCGAGCGAGATCGACGGCTCGGGCGAGCTGCCGTCCGACGGGGCCTTCGACGGCCGGGGGCGCTGGATCCCGCTGATCCGCGACGGCAGGTCCCAGGTGGCCGGGATGTCCGAGGAGGAGGTGCTGATCTTCACGCGGATCGCCGCCGACCGCGCCGGCGCCACCAAGATGGACCGCCCCGAGGACGTCGAGACGAGCCCGGTGACGGGCAAGGTCTACGCCTCGCTCACCAACAACTCCCGACGCGGCGCGGCGGGCGAGCCGTTGCCCGACGAGGCCAACCCCCGGGCGATCAACCGGCACGGGCACATCCTGGAGATCACGGAGGACGACGGCGACCACACCTCCGACGCCTTCAGCTGGACGCTGCCCATCGTCTGCGGCGATCCGGCCGACCCCTCCACGTACTTTCTGGGCTGCGACAAGTCGCTCGTGTCGCCCATCTCCTCGCCCGACAACCTCACCTTCGACCGCTCGGGCCATCTGTGGATCGCCACGGACTCGGCGTACGCCCTGGACGCCAACGACGGCCTGTTCGCCACCCCGTTGGAGGGCCCCGACGCCGGGCACGTGCGGCAGTTCCTCAGTGCGCCGGTGGGCGCCGAGGTCTGCGGTCCCTACCTCGCCGAGGACGGCCGTACCCTCTTCGCCGCCATTCAGCACCCCGGGGAGGTCGGCGGATCGACGTACGAGAATCCGGCCTCGCGCTGGCCGGACGGCTCGGTGCCGCGTCCGGGCGTGGTGGCCGTCTGGCGGCCCGACGGAGGCCGTGTCGGCAGCTGAACGGACGGCGGCGCGGGCGCGGCTGGCCAGTTGGTGCCACCGTCGCGGAGCACGGCCCGGTGCGGGCCATCATCGGGGGAAATGAGGGGCCACGGTCCCGGAGAGGATCATCCATGACCGAGACAGGCCAAGTCGTTGTAGTGACGGGCCCGCCGGGAGCCGGCAAGAGCACGGTGTCCGGACTGCTCGCGAAGACGTACCCGCTCAGCGTCCATCTGCACACCGACGACTTCTGGGCCTTCATCAAGGAGGGCGCGGTCGCCCCGTATCTTCCGGAGGCCCAGCGGCAGAACGAGGTCGTGATGGGCGTCCTGGCCGAGGCGGCGTTCGGCTACGCGCGCGGCGGCTACCAGGTCATCCTCGACGGAGTCGTGGGCCCCTGGTTCCTCGACGGTTTCCTGGCGGCGGCCAAGGCCCACGACATCGCCCTGCGCTACGTCGTCCTGCGGCCGGACGAGGAGACCACGGTGGCCAGGGCCACCGGCCGCGGGCCCGACGCCCTGACGGAACGCGACCCGGTCATCTCCATGCACCGGCAGTTCCAGGACCTGGGCGAACTGGAGCGCTGTGTCATCGACTCCGGCGGGCAGACGCCGGCCGAGACCGTGGAGCGCGCCCGTGCGGCGATCGCCTCGGCCACGTCGGTGCTCCGGGCCCCGGACGGGCCGCGGCGGTGACGACCAGCGATGTCTGAGGACGGGGCCGTACGTCTGAGCACCGCGGTGATGACGCATCCGCGGCGCCTGCGGTGGGCGAGGGAGCTGGCCGGCAGGCTGCCGGGGGCCGAAGTGGTCACCGACCCGGAGCCGGACCGGCCGCCGAACCCGCTGCGCACCGCGACCGTGGCCTGGGGGCGGACGCATCCGGCAGCCACCCACCACGCGGTCTTCCAGGACGACGTCGCCGTGGCGCCGGACATCCTGGAGATCGTGGCCGAGGGCGCGGCCCGGTTCCCCGGGGCGGCCGTGGGCTACTACGCCAACTGGGACTCGCGCAACGGTGCGGCGGTCCGTCTCGCGGGGGTGGCGGGCGCCTCCTGGGTGCGGGGCAGGCCGGAGGAGTACACGCCCACGCTGGCCCTGTGTCTGCCCGCGCCCCTGGCGCGCCGGTTCGCCGCGTCCGGGGCGGCCGCCCCCGGCCGACGCGAGGACGACGAGGCCATGTCCGTATTCCTGCGGGAGCAGGGCTGCCCGCTCTATCTCCCGGTGCCCACACCGGTGGAGCACCTGGGCGGGGAGAGCATCGCGGGGATGGGCCACCACGGGGTCCGGCGCTCCGCGTGCTTCGCCGCCGAACCGGGCGTCCGGGAGTCGCTGCGGGCGGGTGCCGTGCTGGAACGGGTGGCCTGGATCCCGTACTTCAGGGCCGGCCGGGGGCCGCACGTCCTGCTCGCACGCGGCCGGGGCCCGGAAGTGGACTGTCTGCCCTGGGAGGACGCCCTGCCGGCCCTCGGGGTCCCGCCCCGGGCCGTCCTGGAGCCCGGGCCGGTTCGCGACCCCGCGGCAGCGGCGGCCCGTCGTGCCGTGCGGGCGGAGCTGGGTGAGGAGTTCGCCGGGCAACTGCGGGTGCACGGGTTCCTCGTGGGCTGGCAGGCGGCTCACGTCGCGGCACACGCCGCACCGGGGACGGCGGAGCCCGGCCGAGCCGTCGCACGGCTGGCGGCGGACCGTGCCGCCGGCTCCCTCGGCATCGCCGCCGTGGCACGGGAGAGACGGGCGGAGATATCCCCCGGCGGGCTCGCCGCGCTGGCGGAGTGGGGGCGGGCGGGGGTCCACCGGGGACGCCGCGCCCGTCTGCGGACGGCCGCCCCGGGCACGTTGAGCGACCTGGTCGTTCTGACACAGATGAGGAGCACACCGAATGTCTGACCTGTCACTGTCCGTCGTCGTGATGACCCATCCGGCCCGGCTGGACATGGCCGAGGAGCTGGCGCGGAGCCTCGCACCGTGGCCGGTGGAGGTGGTCGTCGACCCGCGTCCGCACGAGGGCCCCAGTACGTTGCGTACGTCGGTGGAGGCGTGGGCCGCCATTCCCGAGGGGGCCACGCACCACATGGTCCTCCAGGACGACGCGATCCCGGTGCCGGGGTTCATCGAGCGGGTGCACCAGGAGATCCTGCGGGCCGGCGACCGGGGTGTGGCCTACTGCGCGGACTGGAGCTCCCGCAACGGAGCGGTGTCCCGCATGGGAGCGGTGGTCGGGGCCCACGCGGTGGAGACGGTCCCCGACTACGTCCCCTGCGTGGCGCTGAGTCTTCCCCGGTCGGCGGCGGAGGGCTACGTCCGCTTCGCCCGGGAGTGGCCGGCCCGGACGGACGCGGACGATGTCGTGATGCTCCGCTACACGGAAGCGGCCGGAGTGGTCGTGCAGTTGGCCCTGCCGCATCTGGTGGCGCACGAGCAGCTTCCCAGCCTGGCGGGCAACGACGCCAAGGGACAGCGCAATTCGGCGTGCTTCTGGCAGGGCCTGCCGGAGGACCCCGGGACCGAACGCCCCGACGTGCTGCGGGGTCCGCTCTCCGTGCCGTATCTGAAGCACGGGCGCGCCTGGGTGTACGGCAGGACGCGGGAGGAGGGGAACGTCTGGGAGACGCTGCCGGCGGAGGATTCCGAGCGGTGGACCGGGCTGAGCGCGCGGGCGCTGAACTCCGCCCTCGACGCCGGACGGCCCGACCGGGCGGGAGCCTCGTACGACACGCTGCGCGAGCGCGTGCCCGACGAGCAGCTGGACGCCGTCTGGACGACCGCCTTCCTCATGGGCCACTACCGGCGGCGCGTGGAGCCGTACTCCGGCTTCTTCGCCCGGCCCGGCTCGGCTCCCGACGAGGAACTGCTGCGGGAGGCGTTGAGGACGCTGTCCATCGGGGGGCTCTTCCCGGTGGTGGCGCACGAGGTGACCGGAGATCTCTCCCAGGAACTGACCGAGCTGGCCCGACTCGGCTTCGCGGCGGGCGGCATCGAGAACCAGGACGTGCGGAATGTCTGACGCGCAGCGCGGAACGACCTACCTGGGGATATCGCTCGGCCCCGTCGACCCCTCCGTCGCCGCCGTGCGCGACGGAAAGGTGATCGCCTACGCCGAGGAGGAACGCTTCCTCCGGAACAAGCACGCGGAGGGCGCCTACCCGATCCGCTCCCTGAAGCACTGCCTCGCGGAGGCCGGTGTCACGATCAGCGAGGTCGCCGCGGTCGGCATCGGCTGGGACCTGGCCGCCTACACCGACGGCACGATGGCCGCGTTCTACGCCGGGCTTTCCGAGGAGTCGGGCGAGCGGCCGGACCGGGGCACGCTCGACTGGCAGGCCAGGACACTAGCGACGTACGACCGCGGTGCCCAGGAGACCTTCCACCGGCGGCACTGGAGACGGGAGTTCGGGGATGTGGGGTTCCCACCGCTGCACGCGTCCCCGCACCACTTCACCCATGCCTTCCAGGCCGCCATGGAGTCTCCCTTCGAGACGGCCGTGACCCTGACCGCGGACGGCTCCGGCGACCGGCAGACGACCATGCTCTGGGTGAAGCGGGGCAGCGAGCTCACCCCGCTCCGGGAGATCCGCATCCCGCACTCGCTCGGATGGTTCTACGCCGCCTTCACCGAGTATCTCGGCTTCACCGCGTACGACGGTGAGTACAAGGTGATGGGCCTGGCCGCCCACGGAAGCCCCGACGCGGAACTCCGGAAGCTCGTCGGCCAGGTGCTCCCGGTCGCCGGCGACGGCATCGAGTACCGCCTGGACCCCCGTTACGTCCACCACGGGGAGCACTCCTACTCCGCACGGTTCACCGACCGTCTGCCCGAGCTCCTCGGGGCGGCGCCCCGGCGGCCCGGCGACCCGGTCACCGCCTGGCACACCGATCTCGCGTTCGCCGTCCAGCACGCGCTGGAGGAAGCGGCGTGCCGGCTCGTGCGCTGGGCGGTGGCCGAGACGGGAATCCGCAACGTCTGCGTCGGCGGGGGCGTCGCCCACAACGTCCGGATGAACTCCCGGATCTTCGAACTCCCGGAGGTCGACGACGTGTTCGCGCATCCCCTGTGCGCGGACAGCGGTGGCGCCGCCGGGGCCGCGCTGGTGGCCTGCCATGACGCGACGGGCCTGTTGCCCGGTCCGCTCGGCACCCTCGCCCTCGGCCCGGCGGAGTCCCTCGACGAGATGGCGGCGACGCTCCGCAACGCGAAGCTCCCGTTCGAGGAGCCCGCGGATCCGCTGCGGGTGGTGAGCGACGCGCTCGCCGACGGGCTGGTCGTCGGGTGGGTGGAGGGCCGCCTG
The DNA here is from genome assembly GCF_014650675.1 of Streptomyces anulatus. Lineage (GTDB taxonomy): Bacteria > Actinomycetota > Actinomycetes > Streptomycetales > Streptomycetaceae > Streptomyces > Streptomyces anulatus. Next base: position 150,505 of record NZ_BMVK01000008.1, read on the forward strand.
GAGGCGGGGCCCCGGGCGCTGGGGCAGCGCAGCATTCTCGCCGACCCGCGGGCGGTGGAGCAGCGCGACAAGGTCAACGCGGTGGTCAAGCAGCGCGAGCTGTGGCGCCCGTTCGCTCCGGCGATGCCCGCGGCCGCGGCCGGCCGGTACTTCGACCGGTACGCGGACTCGCGCTTCATGACGATGGCGTTCCCGGCGAACGCGAGACTGCGGGAGGAGGCCCCCGCGGTGGTCCACTCGGACGGGACGACGCGCGTCCAGCTGGTGCACCCGCAGAGCGCGCCGCTCTTCCACGACCTGCTGGTCGCGTTCGGGGAGCGCACCGGTGTCCCGGTGCTCCTCAACACGTCGTTCAACGTCAAGGGGGAGCCGATCGTCAACACCACCGAGGACGCGATCCGCACCTTCTTCGCCACGGGACTGGATCTCCTCGTCCTCGGCGGGAAGATCATCGTCCGGAAGTCATGAGCATGCGGACGAGCCCCGTCCGGGACGTGCCCGGACCACCCTGCCCTGCGGACCTGTCGCCCCGGGCCCCCGCCGCCCCCGGGAGCGGACGGTGCGTCCTCGCGGTCGGCGCGCATCCCGACGACATCGAGCTGGGGTGCGGCGCGACCCTGCACGCGCACCGCTCGGCCGGTGACCGTGTGGTCATGCTGGTGCTGACGGACGGTTCCTCCGGCGGCGGCACCGCCGCCGTACGCCGCGCGGAGCAGGCCGTGGCCACCGCCCGCATCGGGGCGGAGATCCGCTGGGGCGGCTTCCGGGACGGCTGGCTGGGAGGCGGACCGGAGGTCATCGGGGTGATCGAGCGGGTCATCAGGGAGGTCGGGGCGACCACGGTCTACACCCATGCCCCCGACGACACGCATCAGGACCACCGGGCGGCCTCGCAGTCCGTCACCTCCGCCGCGCGGGACGCGGAGCGGCTCCTGTACTTCGAGTCGCCGTCCTCGGTCGACTTCCGGCCGCATCTCTACTGCGATGTGACGCGCTCGGCGGGCAGGAAGATGGAGGCCCTCAGGGCGCACGCCTCCCAGGTCGCCGGGAGCCGCCGGGTGGATCTCCGCGCGGTGGCCTCGCTGATGAGCGTGCGCGGCTTCCAGTCCGGCGTGGACCAGGCGGAGGCGTTCATGGCCCGGCGGTTCGTCTTCGATCCGAACCCCGCCCCGGCCGCCGACCGCACCGCCCTCCCGGTCCCGGTGGGGCGGCCGGCGGGGGAACGGCCGGCGGCGCACGATCTGTACGACGTCCTCCGGCCGAGGGGCTGAGGTCCGGGGCCTCAGCCCCAGGCTCCCTTCGCCGCCGCGTCCCGGACGAACGCGGCGAAGTCGCGCGGCTCCCGGCCGAGCGCCCGGCGCACCCCGTCCAGGACGGGCGCCTCCCGGCTGGTGGTGATCGGCTTCAGCGCGTCCGTCCAGAGGCCTGCCTCCTCGTCCGGGAAGCCCTGGGCGACGAGCCCGGCGCGGAAGGCGGACGCGTCGACGGGGACGTACGCGGCGCGCTTCCCGGTCTCCTTCGCGATCTCGTCCAGGACCTCGTCGATGCCGAGCGCGCGGGGGCCCGAGAGCCCGTACTCCTGGCCCGCGTGGCCGTCCTCGGTGAGCGCGGCGACGGCCACGGCCGCGATGTCGTCGGCGTCGACGAACGCGGCCCTCCCGTCCCCGGTGGGCAGCGCCAGTTCACCGCCGCGTACGCCGTCGAGGAAGACGCCCTCGCTGAAGTTCTGCGCGAACCAGCCGGGCCGCAGGATCGTCCAGGTCACCCCGGAGGCGCGTACGGCCCGCTCCCCCTCGCCGTGCGGGCCGCCGCCCTCGTAACCGGGGCCGAAGTAGCCGGGCTCGTCCGTGCCCCGGGCCGAGAGCAGCACCAGCCTCCGCACCCCGCTCGCGACGGCCTGTTCGACGAAGGCGGGCGTCGGGGAGGGCGAGGCGTCGAGCGGGGTGATGTAGACGGCGGCGGCCCCGTCCAGGGCGGCCGCCCAGGTGGCGGGGTCGGCCCAGTCGAACGGGGTGTCGCCGGACCGCGAGGCCGCCCGGGTCTCCACCCCCAGCTCACGGAGCCGGGCCACCACCCGGCGGCCGGTCTTGCCGGTGCCGCCGGTCACGAGTACGGGTTGCTGCACGGGGTTCACGTCTGTCCGAGTCATGGCACCAGCCTCGCCCGGCGGGGCGGCCCCCGCCCATGGCTCAGCGTCCGGGAGGGATGTCCGAGCGTCCGGCGGAGGCCGGCACGCAGGCAGGAACACGACCGGGGCCCGGATCCATGTGGATCCGGGCCCCGGTCGTGTTCTTCAGTAGCGGGGACAGGATTTGAACCTGCGACCTCTGGGTTATGAGCCCAGCGAGCTACCGAGCTGCTCCACCCCGCGTCGGTAAACACCACCCTACGCCACGGAATGCCGCTCCGTGACCACGGGAGGCTCCGCCCGCACAGCGGCCCGGTGCTCACACGAGCCTTTGCCTGCACACCCATTCCTGACGCAGCGTCAGTTCAGTAACCTGACAGGGTGTCAGCTAATCGGCCGGCTCCGCCAGTTCACCGGCGGACCATCGAGCAGGAGTGGGCGGAACGATGCTTGGATCGACTCACGGCACCCTCACCACCGACTTCCGTGCCCGGGTGGTGGCCTGCGGCGAGGAACCGCACGCCTCCGTCGTCAGCCTGCCGACGGCCTCGGCCCGGGGCGGCCCCGACGTCAGCGGGCGACCTCTGCACCTGACCGTGCCCGACCTGGACCGCTTCTTCCGGCCCCGGTCCGTGGCGGTCGTGGGGGCCTCGGACGCCGAGGGCCGCCCCAACACCGGCATCACCCGGCAGCTCATCGCCTGGGCCGACCGGGTGGGGGCCCGGCTGTACCCGGTGCACCCGACCCGGCGGACCGTGTTCGGCCGGGACTGCTTCCCCTCGGTCGCCGAGGCGCCCGAGCCGGTCGACCTCGCGGTCCTGCTGGTCGCGGACCCGCTCCCGGTGATCGAGGAGCTGGGCGAGGCCAAGGTGCCCTTCGCCGTCGCCTTCGCCTCGGGGTTCGCCGAGACGGGAGAGGCGGGCGCGGAGGCCCAGGCCCGGCTGGCGGCGGCCGTGGAACGCTCCGGGCTGCGGCTGCTCGGGCCGAACACCAACCTGAACGCCTTCGAGCGGTTCCGGGAGGACCTGGAGGGCCCCGCCATCGCCCTGATCACCCAGTCCGGGCACCAGGGCCGCCCGCTCCACGCCCTCCAGGAGCTGGGCATCCGGCTCTCGCACTGGGCCCCCACGGGCAACGAGGCCGATCTGGAGACCGCCGACTTCCTCGCGTACTTCGCCCAGCTCCCCGAGGTCGGGGCCATCGCCTGTTACGTCGAGGGGCTCAAGGACGGCCGCTCCTTCCTGCTCGCCGCCGACCGGGCCGCCCGCGCCAAGGTCCCCGTCGTCGCCGTGAAGGTCGGCCGCACGGAGGCCGGGGCCAGGACCGCCGCCTCGCACACCGGCAAGCTGACCGGGGCGGACCAGGTGGTGGACGCGGCGATGCGCCAGTTCGGGGTGATCCGGGTGAACGGCCTGGACGAACTCCAGGACACCGCCGCCCTGTTGGCCCGCGCCCGGCCGCCGCAGGCCGAGGGGGTCGCGGTGTACTCGATCTCCGGCGGCACCGGCGCGCACTTCGCGGACCTGGCGACGGCGGCGGGGCTCTCACTGCCCGCCCTCTCCGCCGCCAAGCAGGACGAACTGCACACCTGGATACCCGACTACCTGAACGTCGCCAACCCCATCGACAACGGCGGCCACCCGGTCGGCGACTGGCGCGGCCGGAAGATCATCGACGCGATCCTCGCGGACCCGTCGGTCGGGGTGCTGATCTGTCCGATCACCGGCCCCTTCCCCCCGATGAGCGACCGGCTCGCCCAGGACCTGGCGGACGCGGCGGAGGCCACCGACAAGCTGGTCTGCGTCATCTGGGGCTCCCCCGTCGGCACCGAGGACGCCTACCGCACCACCCTGCTGGGCTCCTCCCGCCTCGCCACCTTCCGTACGTTCGGCAACTGCGTCACCGCCGTGAAGGCCTACCTGGACCACCACCGCTTCACCGACCGCTACCGCTCCCCCTTCGAGGACGCCCCGCGCACCCCGTCGCCCTCCTTCCGCAAGGCACAGGGCCTGCTGCGGCCGGGACAGCAGCTCAGCGAGCACGCGGCGAAGCAGCTCCTGCGCGCGTACGGGATCCGGGTGCCGCGCGAGCAGTTGGTGACCAGCGCGGCGGCGGCGGTCCGGGCGGCCGGCCCGGTCGGCTACCCGGTGGTGATGAAGGCCTCCGGACCCCGGCTCGCCCACAAGACGGAGCTGGGCCTGGTGAAGGTCGGCCTCACCTCGGCCAGCCAGGTCCGCGACGCCTACCGCGAGCTGACCGACATCGCCCGGTACGAGTCCGTGGACCTGGACGGCATCCTGGTCTGCCAGATGATCGACCGGGGCGTCGAGATGATGGTCGGGGTGACCCACGACGCGCTCTTCGGCCCGACCGTCACGGTGGGGCTCGGCGGGGTCCTGGTGGAGGTGCTGCACGACGCGGCGGTCCGGGTGCCGCCGTTCGGCGAGCAGCAGGCCCGGGACATGCTCGGCGAGCTGCGCGGCCGGGCTCTGCTGGAGGGGGTGCGCGGCGGACCCCCCGTCGATGTGGACGCCCTCGTCGAAGTGGTGCTGCGGGTGCAGCGCATGGCCCTGGAGCTGGGCGACGACCTGACGGAGCTGGACATCAACCCGCTGGTGGTGCTGGGCCGAGGGCAGGGCGCGGTGGCCCTGGACGCGCTGGCGGTGTGCCGGTGAGCGCGGAGGCGGCGGGCGCCGCTCCCCGCGACGGGGTGGAGGCCGCCCCCCGGGACACGACGGTCCTGCACTCCCTCGACGGCGGCGTCTCGTGGATCACCCTCAACCGCCCGGAGGCCATGAACGCGGTCACATGGGACCAGCGGGAGCTGATCATCGCCCTGCTGGCCGAGGCCTCCGCCGACCCCGCGGTACGGGCCGTCGTGCTCACCGCCACCGGCCGGGGCTTCTGCGCGGGAGCCGACCTGCGCTCCACCCCGGCCCCGACAGGCGAACGAGTCCCCGGGGACGTCGCCCGCACGATCCGGCTCGGCGCACAGCGGCTGATCGCCGCCGTGCTGGACTGCGAGAAGCCGGTGATCGCCGCCGTCAACGGGACGGCGGCCGGGATCGGCGCGCATCTGGCGTTCGCGTGCGATCTGGTCCTGGCGGCCGACACGGCGCGGTTCATCGAGGTCTTCGTACGCCGGGGACTCGTCCCGGACGGCGGCGGCGCGTATCTGCTGCCCCGGCTGGTGGGCCCGCAGCGCGCCAAGGAGCTGATGTTCTTCGGGGACGCGTTGCCCGCGGCGGACGCGGAACGGCTGGGTCTGGTCAACCGCACGGTTCCGGGCGAGGAGCTGGAGGCCCTGGCCAAGGAGTGGGCGGGCCGGCTGGCGGCCGGGCCCACCCGGGCCCTCGCCCTGACCAAACAGCTGGTGAACGCCTCGCTGGACGGCGACCGGGCCACGGCGTTCGCGGCGGAGGCCGCCGCCCAGGAGATCAACATGACCACCCGCGACGCCAACGAGGGCGTGGGGTCCTTCGTCGAGCGCCGGTCGCCGGAGTACCGGGGGCGCTGACCGGAGCACCGGGGCTCAACCCGCCACCGGCGGGTTGAAGCGGTGGAATTCGGGTTCCGACCAGCGCAGCGGGGAGGCGGCGGCGATCTCCCGTACGGCGGTGACCTCGAACTCCACGAGGCGCTCCGCCCCCGGCACCCGCGCCACCTCGTCCGCGTCCCAGACCGTTCGGGCGAAGCCGGTCAGGTGGAGGGAGGACCCGGTGTCCCAGCCGGGCAGGAGAAGACCGGCGGCCGGGTTGAGTTCGAGGTTGCCCAGGGTCAGGAACATGCCGTTGCCCGCATAGTCGGGCCAGCGCAGCAGTCGGGACGTGAGCACCTGGACGAAGCCCGGGTTGCCGCCCCGGTGCGAGGCGTCGGCGTCGCCCCGGTCGGAGGCGGTGGCGACGAAGAAGGTGTCGGCGGCCCGCAGCGCCTCCTGCTGCGCGGGGTTCAGCGCGTCGCCGTCCGCGACCGTGTGCCGCTGCCCGGTGTCCTCGCACGGGGCGATCCGGCGATGCTCGCGCACCTGGATGTACTTGGGGCAGTTGGCGACGGCCTCGTCGAGGTCGACACGGAGCCCGCCCCCGGCGCGGACCGCCCGGCCGTTCATCCGCATCCGGCGACGGGTGGCCGGTTCGATGCCGATCATGCCGAGCCGGGCGGGGGCGGCCCCTGCCGTGCCCGCGCCGGACAGCAGACCGGCCAGCGGGTCGTCGGGCAGGGGCAGAGCCCCGATGACCAGGGTGTCCGGCGCGGGGACGCTCAGGAATCCCGGTGCGCCGGTGAGCTGGGTCGCCCAGATCCGCCCCCACTCGTCCGCACCGCCCACCACCAGGAAGGGCTGCCGGCCGAGGAAGTCCGCCGCCACCTCGGGGATGTCGGAGCGGATGGCCCGCTGCGCGCCCGACGCCCGCCGGATGAGCCCCGCCCGCTCCTGCACGGCGATCTCACCCCGGTGATATCCACTCATGGTCCCGCACCTTGCCTTTCTGCCGGTCCTAGAAGAAGCCGCAGGTGGGAGCAGCTTCGGTAGGTGCGTCCGCCGGGTCGGCCCCAGTCGGCGCGTAGACCTCCAGGCGGATGCCGTCGGGGTCGGTGAAGAAGATGCCGCCCGAGGTGCCGCTCTCGCCGTGCGGCACGACGCCCTCGTGGGCGAACTCCGCGCCCAGCCCGCGCAGGACCTCCTCGGTGGCCCGGACCTCCTCGACGGAGTCCACCTGGAACGAGAGGTGGTGGAGACCGGGGAGGGCCGTCGCGAACGTGCCCTCGCTCTGCTGCCACAGGGTGACCACGAGCCGGGAGTCACGCCCCAGGAAGGCCCAGCGGCGATCGGCGTCCTTGCCCTCGGCCAGCACCTCGAAGTCGAAGACCTCGCGGTAGAAGGCGGCCGAGCGTTCCAGGTCGGTGACGTTGAGGCCGACATGGCCGGTCTGGAGGTTCTTCGCCTCGCTCATGGATGATCCCGTTCCCTTGATCGGGGCCGCGAGGTGCTCGCGTAACCGTTGATACGAAGTTTGAGGGTTAGAAGAGGCAGCGTCAACCGGTGATCTTCGTTTGGCTGGTTATGCTCGACGGACCAGCCATCCCCGCCCGCCTCCCCCGCGTGACGAAAGGAGCCCAGCCGTGCCGCACCCCTCCGGGGCCGACCCCCGGCCGCTGACCGGCGAGCCGCTCGCCATCGACCTGCTCAACACCCGCTGGATCGACGGGGACGGCCCGCACGACCTGCTGGACTCCGTCTCCGGTCTGGCCGTCTGGCTCGACAGCCCCCCGGTACGGGAACACCTCGGCCCCGACCCCGCCGCCGACCAGGCCTCGCTGGACCGGCTGCTCCTGGCCCGCGCGGCGCTCGACGCCCTGGCCACCACGGCCGCCCTCCGCGATCCGGCCACCCCCGAGCAGGCCGCCCGGCTGAACGAGGTCCTCCGCCACGGGCGCATCCGCCGCACACTGGGGCCCGACGGGGCACCGGAGTCCGTGGTGGAGGTGGACGAGCCGTCCTGGCTGCCCGCCTGGTACGCGGCGGAGAACTGGCTACGACTGGCCGTGGACCGACCCGAGCGCATCCGCTCCTGCGCGAACGACGCCTGCGTCCTGCACTTCCACGACGCGTCCAAGAACGGCACGCGCCGCTGGTGCTCCATGGCCGGCTGCGGCAACCGCGCGAAGGCGCAGCGCCACTACGCCCGGCGTTCCGGCACCTGACCGCCCGCACGGCTTCACATCTGACGATCCGTCAGCTCTAATGGACGGCGTGATGGGACACGCAGGCATGGCCGCCACCGCCGTCCGGTACCTCAGGTCCGTCGGCGCCGCCACGACAGCCGCGCCGGGTACGCCGCCCGAGGCGCTGCCCCGGCCCGACCTGAGAGCAGTCCGGGACGACGAGCGGCTGCCCGTCGCCCCGGACGAGTTCCGGCGCGTGCTGGGCCACTTCGCCAGCGGCGTCACCGTGATCACCGCGCGCGACGCGGACGGCCCCGCGGGCTTCGCCTGCCAGTCCTTCGCCTCGCTGTCGCTGGACCCGCCGCTGGTCTCCTTCATGGTCGCCCGTACGTCGACGACCTGGCCGCGCATCGCCCGCGCCGGCGCGTTCTGCGTGAACATCCTGGGGGCCGAACAGGGTGCGCTGTGCCGGGGGTTCGCGGTGAGCGGCGCCGACAAGTTCGCCGGAGTCGCCCACGGGGACGCCCCGGCGACCGGGTCGCCGCTGCTGGACTCCGTGCCCGCCTGGATCGACTGCCGCATCCACGCCGTCCACACCGGCGGCGACCACCTCATCGTGGTCGGCCGGGTGGAGGCGCTGGGCGCGTCGGACGAGGGCGAGCCGCTGCTGTTCCACCGGGGCGCGTTCGGCCGGTTCAGCCGCTGAGCCCGCCCGGTCTGTCCGTGACCGGGGCCTGGTCCGCGGCGTGACGCCGGCGGATCACCAGGGACATCAGCGCCGCCATCGCGCACAGCGCACCCGCCGCGTACCAGACCACGTCGTATCTGCCGAACACGTCCCGCGCGACCCCGCCGAGGAACGCCACGACCGCCGCGCCCACCTGGTGCGAGGCCAGCACCCAGCCGAAGACGATCGCGCTGTCGTCGCCGTACTGCTCGCGGCAGAGCGCCAGCGTCGGCGGGACCGTGGCGACCCAGTCCAGCCCGTAGAACACGATGAAGAAGATCATCGGCGGCTGCACCTCGGGGTAGATCAGCAGCGGCAGGAACAGCAGGGAGATGCCGCGCAGCGCGTAGTAGACGGCGAGCAGCCTGCGGGCGTCGAAGCGGTCGGTGAGCCAGCCGGAGAGGATCGTGCCGATGATGTCGAAGACGCCGATCACCGCGAGCAGCGAGGCCGCCACAACGGTGGGCATGTGGTTGTCGTGGGCGAACGGGACGAAGTGGGTGCGGATCAGACCGTTGGTGGAGGCCCCGCAGATCGCGAAGGCGCCCGCCAGCAGCCAGAACGGGCCGGTGCGGGCCGCGTCGAACAGCACGCGCACCGTCCGGCGCGCGGCGCCCCGGGCGGGTGCGGGCTTCGCCAGATACGTACCGCCGTACGGGGCCAGCCCCACGTCGGCCGGGTGGTCGCGCATCAGGAGCCAGACGAACGGGACGACGACGAGGGACGCCAGGGCGACGGTGACCGAGGCGGGCCGCCAGCCGTGTTGGTCGACGATCCAGGCGCAGAGCGGCAGGAAGACGAGCTGTCCGGAGGCCCCCGCCGCGGTGAGGATGCCGGTGACCAGACCTCGGCGGGTGACGAACCAGCGGTTGGTGACGGTCGCGGCGAAGGCCATCGCCATGGACCCGGTACCGAGGCCGACGAGCAGCCCCCAGTAGATCATCAGCTGCCAGGAGGCGGTCATCCAGACACTGGCGACCGCCCCGGCCGCCACCATGGTGAGCGCGATCGCCACGACCCGGCGGATACCGAAGCGGTCCATCAGCGCGGCGGCGAACGGCGCGGTCAGCCCGTACAGCGCCATGTCGATGGAGACCGCGAGCCCGATCTCGCCCCGGGACCAGCCGAACTCGTCGTGGAGCGGGTCGATGAGCAGTCCGGGCAGGGAGTTGAACGCCGCACCGCCGATGATCGTCACGAAGGTGACGGCGGCGACGATCCACGCCCGGTGGACGCGGGGACGTCGGCGCTTGTCGCGGGGCGGGCGCCGGTCGACCCGAGCGGCGTTTTCGACGGTTTCTGTCACGGGGATCAGCTTCCCGGCCCGCGCGTTTCGTGACGAGTGGCCCGGAGGGCACGGTTCGCAGGGATCGGGCCACGCCCCGAAGGACGGCGGACCGGTGGGCGGCGGACCGGTCTCCGCGCCCTGCGAGGTCATCGGGACGCAGCGGCCCCGGGAGCGCGTCCGGCAGCGGAGGCGGCGCGCCGCCGGACCCCCGTGTGCACGGCCCAGGCCGCCGCCGCGCCGACCGCGTACCAGAACAGGTCCGGTGCGTTGAAGGTCGAGCCGAACACCAGCCGGGCCGCCGTACTGTGCGCCGACCACTCCGCCGGTACGCCGGTGAGCTGCGCGAACTCCACCGCCCAGCTCAGGCCGAGCGCCGTGGAGGCCACCGCGGCCGGCCGTGCGCGGGGCGCGCAGAGGGCGACGAGGGCGCAGAGCAGCACCGTGTAGAGCGCGCTCCCGGCGTACTTGGCGAAGGCGCCGTCCGCTCCGGCGCGGACGGCCAGCCCCGCGGCGACGGTGACGACGGCCGCCACCGCCGCGACCGCGCGCACCCCGAGGGTGTGAGCCGTGAGCGCCTCGGGCCGCGCCGGCGGCCTCATACGAGCCCGATCCTCTTGAGCTGCCGGATCGGGCGGGCCACCAGCAGCACCGCCACCACTCCCATGTTGATCACGGCCGCCGCCACCAGCAGCTCCGGCGCCCCGACCGCCTCGGCCACCGGTCCCGCCAGGGCGCGGCCCGCCGCGACCATCAGGAGCGAGCCGGCCACGTCGTAGGCGTGCAGCCGGTTCAGGGCCTCCGGCGGGACGTGCGTCTGGACCGTCGTGGACCACATCACCAGCCAGAACGCGGCCGATCCGCCCGCCAGCAACTGCCCCGCCGCCAGCACCGGCAACGGCATCCCGAGCGCCAGCACCAGCAGGCTCACCGCGACCAGCGGCAGCGCCACCGCCCCCGCCGCCAGCGGATGCGACGGGCGCAGCCGCAGGGCCAGGAGTCCGCCGACGACGCTGCCCGCCCCGTTCACCGCCATCAGCATCCCGTACGCCCCCGAGCCGTGCGCCTCGGTGACCAGGACGGCGGTCAGCGGGAGCATCGGGCCGAGGACCGCGAAGCCGTACACCGTCCAGACCGCGATCACACCCCACAGCCAGGACCGGGCCCGGAACTCCCGCCACCCGTCGACCAGTTCGGCGGCGAACGTGCCGCGCGCCGCGTCGTCGTGCGGGGCCGGGGCCAGCCGCATCAGGAAGAGGCAGACTCCGGAGACCGCGAAGGTCGCCGCGTTCGCCGCGTAGACGGCCCCGGCGCTGGCGATGCCGACGAGCGCCCCGGCGAAGGCGGGTCCGGCCATGGTCATCAGCGCTTCCGCGACCCGCAGGACGGCGTTGGCGCGCTGGACGTCGGTGGAGACGCGCGGCACGGTCGAGGCGACCCCGGGCTGGAAGAGCGCCGCGCCGACGCCGGCCACCGAGCTGAGGACGTACACCGCCCACAGCGGCGGGTTGCCCGTCGCGAAGGTCACGGCCAGCACGGAGGCGCCGCCCAGCCGCAGAACGTCGGCGATGATCATCATGCGGCGCGGGGTGAACCGGTCGGCGAGCACCCCGCCGAACAGGACGAACACCGCCAGCGGCCCCATCCAGGCGGCGAGTGCGAAGCCGACCGACGATGCGGGCCGCCCCGCGCCCAGCAGCCCGGCGGTCAGGGCCACCGGGATCATGCCGTCGCCGAAGAGCGCGACCGTACGGGCCACGAAGAAGTAGCGGAAGTTGCGGTTCCAGAGCCCCGAGGGGCCGGGCGCGGAACCGAAGGAGGACCCGGAGCCCAGGCCCGATCCGGCGGGGCCGCCCGGTCCGCCGGGATCGAGCGGAGGCAGGGTCGGGAGCTGGTTCGGGACCTGGTTCGGGTTCGGGGTCGTTCGGGTGTCGCACGCGGCGTCGGGAATGGACGCGCGCTCTGTCGGCTTCTCCATCACGTCGCTAACCTGTACCAGCTCGTGGTCTATACCACTACAGGAATTTCCTGTGATCTTCGAGGAGGCCGCCGTGCCGCACCGCGTCGTCGTTCTGGCCCTCGACGGGCTGCTCCCCTTCGAACTGGGCATTCCCCAGCGGATCTTCGGCCGCAGTATCGGCACGGAGCCGGGCGGGAAGGGCAGGAAGCTGTACGACGTGGTGACCTGCTCCGTCCGCCCGCCGGGCCCGGTCCGGACCGACGCGGACTTCTCCATCCTGGTGGAGCGCGGCCCGGAGGCCCTCGCCACCGCCGACACGGTGGTCGTCCCCGCCTCCTACGAGCTGGGCCCGGTCTTCGACGAGGGGCGGCTCACCGAGGAGCTGGCCGCCGCACTCGCCCTGGTCAGGCCCGGCACCCGGATGGTCTCCATCTGCACCGGCAGTTACGTCCTGGCGGCGGCCGGGTATCTCGACGGCCGCCCCGCCACCACGCACTGGTCCTCCGCCGACCACTTCCAGCGGACCTTCCCGCAGGTCCGCGTCGACCCGGGCGTCCTGTTCATCGACGACGGCGACGTCCTCACCTCCGCCGGGGTCGCCGCCGGGATCGACCTCTGCCTGCACCTGGTGCGGCGCGACCACGGGACGGCCGTCGCGAACGAGATCGCCCGCCGCACCGTCGTGCCCCCGCACCGGGACGGCGGGCAGGCCCAGTACATCCACCGGCCCGTCCCCGAGCCGCAGTTCGCGACCACCACCGGCGCCCGGGCCTGGGCGCTGACCCGCCTCGACCGGCCGATCCTGCTGCGGGACATGGCGGAGCACGAGGCGATGAGCGTACGGACGTTCACGCGCCGCTTCCGCGAGGAGGTCGGGATCAGCCCCGGCCAGTGGCTCACCCAGCAGCGGGTGGAACGGGCCCGGCATCTGCTGGAGTCGACGGACCTGTCCATCGACCAGGTGGCCCGGGACGCGGGCTTCGGCACGGCGACCTCGCTGCGCCAGCACCTCCAGGCCGCCCTGGGCGTACCGCCGACGGCCTACCGGCGTACGTTCCGGTCCTCGGCGGACACCGCGTCCTGAGGCCCTCGCGCCTCGCCCGACACGCTCTCAGCCCCGGGGTGCCCGCAGGTCGTCGATCTCGGCCTCGTAGAGCAGGGCGGGGTCGAAGGCCATGCCGGTGAAGTGACCGGCCAGCTCCAGGGACAGCACGCCGTGCAGCCGGGTCCAGAACGTGATGGCCCGGTGGAGTGCGGCGGGCGGAGCCGGGTGGTCGCCGGCCCAGTCGCGGTGGCCGGCCAGGTGGGCGGCGAACGGGGTGGCGGGCGCGTCCGGTTCGAGGGCCGCGCAGGCGGTCAGCAGGTCGGCCATGATCTCCGACGAGATGCCGGTGATCTCGTCGGGCGCGTGGTAGCCGGGGACGGGGGTGCCGTAGATGAGGAAGTACCGGTGGGGGTCCGCCAGGGCCCAGTCGCGCAGGACGTGCGCGAGCCCGGCCGGGTCGGCGCCGGTGACGGCCGCCGCGTGGACGGCGTCGGCGAGGCTCCGGTACGCGTCCCGGATCAGCTCGGTGATCAGCTCGTCACGGCCGGCGAAGTAGCGGTACAGCGCGGGACCGCTCACGCCCATCTGCTTGGCGATCGCGTTGAGGGAGAGCGCGGAGGTGCCGGCCTCGGCGATCTGCTTCCACGCGTGCTCCTTGATCTCCGCGCGCACCTGGGCGCGATAGCGCTCGCGCGGGGTCGCCGCACCGGCTTTCGCGTCGCTCTTCGCACCGGTTTTCCCGCCGGCTTTCCCGCCGGTCTTCGCACCGGCCTTCCCGCCGCTCTTCGCGTCGGCATCGGCACCAGCTGCCGCGTCCGTATCCGCCGCGCCCGCCACGCCTGTCTTGTCGACCATGCTTCGCCACCACCTTCCCGACCCCGAAGCTACCTGCTCAAAGTTTCGTTAGAAGGTATCACGAAAGCAGTTGACCCCCCGGTCCGCGTGCGTTACAACTTCTCACGAACGCAGAACCCTCTAGCTTCCTCAGGGAGTCCCGCCATGTCCCGCGCCCGCACCGCCGCCGCCCTGTTCACCGTCCCGCTGATCGCCGCCGGCGTCCTCGGCGCCGCCACCGCACCCGCCGGGGCGGCGCCGCACCCCGCGAAGCCCCTCACCTGCCGGGGCGAGGGCGTCGACTCCGGGGCCGAGGTCCGCGTCCGGACCGAGAGGATGATCGACGCACCGCTGAGCACCGTCTGGAAGCTCCAGACCGATGTGGAGCGCTGGCCGGACTGGCAGAGCCACGTCACGAGCATGGACCGCCTCGACCACGGGCCCTTCCGCCCGGGTTCGGCGTTCCGCTGGACGACCCCGATCCCGCCGAACCCGGCGACGCCCGCCACCAGCCTGGACATCACCTCCACCGTCGAGCAGCTGAAGCGCGGCTCCTGCATCCGCTGGACCGGGCCGGCCACCGGCGAGGGGCTGCACATCGACGGCGTGCACGTCTGGACCTTCACCGAGGTCGCGGGCGGCGTCCTCGTCCGCACCGAGGAGACCCACACCGGGGAGCAGGTCGAGGGAGACGTCCCCTTCGCGACCGAGATCCTCCGGCAGGGCCTCGAAGCGTGGCTCGGCGAGCTGAAGACCGCCGCCGAGGCCCGGTCGTGCTGAACCGGCGGGTCAGAAGACCAGGACCCCCCGGGCCACCCGCCCGTGGTGCGCGTCGTCGGCCGCCTTGGCGAAGTCCTCCACCGGGTACGTCTCGGTGACCAGTTCGTCCAGCAGCAGTCGGCCCTCCCGGTAGAGGTCCGCGTACAGGGCGATGTCGCGCTGCGGCCGCGAGGAGCCGTAGCGGCAGCCGAGGATCGACTTGTCCAGGTACATCGAGGAGACCAGGAACGACGCCTCGGCGCTCGCCGCCGGTACGCCCAGCAGCACGGCCTGCCCGTGCCGGTCGAGCAGGTCGATCGCCTGGCGGATCAGCTCGGTGCGGCCGACGCACTCGAAGGCGTGGTCGGCCCCGTCGGGCAGGATGTCGCGCACGCCCTCCGCGCTCGTCAGGAAGTGCGTGGCGCCGAACTGCCGGGCCACCGCCTCCTTCGCCGGGTTGCTGTCGACGGCGACGACGGTGAGCGCCCCGGCCAGCCGGGCCCCCTGGAGCACGTTGAGGCCGATGCCGCCGGTGCCGATGACCACGACGGTGTCGCCCAGGCCGACCTTCGCCCGGTTGAGGACGGCCCCGACACCGGTCAGGACCCCGCAGCCGATCAGGGCGGCCGAGGTGAGGGGCAGGTCGTCCGGGATCTTCACGGCCTGGACGGCCCGCACCACCGTGCGTTCGGCGAAAGCGGAGTTGGAGGCGAACTGGAACAGCGGCTTCCCGCCCCGCGAGAACGGGCGCCCCGGACGCCCGATGGCCTTCCGGCACATGGTCGGCCTCCCCCGGTCGCACTGGGCGCAGGCCCCGCAGTTGGCGAGGGTGGAGAGCGCCACGTGGTCACCGGGCTTCACGTGGCCGACGCCGGGCCCGACGGCCTCGACGACGCCCGCGCCCTCATGACCGAGCACGACGGGGACCGGGAAGGGGATCGTGCCGTCGATCACCGACAGATCGCTGTGGCAGAGTCCGGCGGCGGCGACCGCCACCAGCACCTCCCCGGGGCCCGGGTCCCGTATCTCCAGGTCGTCCACGACCTCGGTCCGTGTGCCGTCGAAGACGACGCCTCTCATCTCGGCTCCCTCGGTAGGCCGAGCACCCGCTCGGCGATGATGTTCCGCTGGATCTCGTCGGAGCCGCCGTAGATGGTGTCGGCCCGACTGAAGAGGAACAGGTGCTGTGCGCTGTCGAGTTCGTACGGCCGCCGCTGCGACCAGGGCTCGGGTCCGACGGCCCCCGCCTCGCCCGTGACCTGCACGGCCAGTTCGCCGAGCCGCTGGTGCCAGCCGCCCCACAGCAGCTTCGCCACGCTGGGCGCGCCCGGGTCGCCGGTGGATCCGAGGGTGCGCAGGGCGTGCCGGCGCATGGTGTCCAGCTCCGCCCACTGCCGGACGAGCCGGGCCCTGATGACCGGGTCCTCGGCGGCCCCGCTCGCCACGGCGGCGGCGACCACCTGGTCCAACTCCCGGGCGAACCCGATCTGCTGGGCCAGGGTGGACACCCCGCGCTCCAGGGCGAGGAGGCCCATGGCGACCTGCCAGCCGTTGCCCTCGCCCCCGACGACCTCGGCGGCCCGCGCCCCGTCGAGGAAGACCTCGTTGAACTCGCTGGTCCCGGTCAGCTGCCGGATCGGCCGCACCTCGATCCGGCCCGGCTGGTCCATCTCCACCAGCAGGAACGACAGCCCGTGGTGGCGGGTGGAGCCGGGGTCGGTGCGGGCGAGGACGAAGCACCAGTCGGCGTCCAGGGCGAGCGAGGTCCAGATCTTCTGCCCGGTCACGACGTACCCGCCCGCCCCGTCCGGCACGGCGGCGGTCCGCACCCCGGCGAGGTCGGAGCCCGCGCCCGGTTCGCTGTACCCCTGGCACCACAGCGTCTCGCCCCGGGCGACGGGGGGCAGATGGCGCTGCTTCTGCTCCTCGGTGCCGTACGTGATCAGGGTCGGGGCGAGAAGGTTCTCCCCGATGTGGCCCATCCGGGCGGGGGCTCCGGAGCGGGCGTACTCCTCGGCCCAGACGACCTGCTGGGTGAGGGTGGCGCGGCGGTTGCCGTAACTCTCCCCGTCCGCGCCGGGCCAGCCGATCCCGATCCACCCGGCGTGCCCGAGCTCGCGTTCCCACGCGCGGGGGTCGGGGGCGGGGATGTCGGCGAGCCGGCCCTCCAGCCAGGTGCGCGCCTCGGTACGAAAGTCCATGTCTGCCTCCTGTTCCTGGGGGCTCCGCCCCCAGACCCCCGCTCCTCGATCGCCGGAGGGGCTGAGTGTGCGGACCGGTCCGCATCTCCAGCCCGTCCGGCGTTTGAGGACCGGGGTCCGGGGCAGCGCCCCGGGAGCTCCGCCCCCGCTCCTCGATCGCCGGAGGGGCTTGAATCGCGGCCGGCATTTTCAGCCCCTCCGGCGATTGAGGAGCGGGGGGTAGGGGGCGGAGCCCCCTAAGGCCGTCACTGGTTCGGCCGGTCGCCCGACTTCGCCGCCGCCGCCATCTCCTCCAGCCGCGCCAGCATCGGCATCGGGTCCACCCCCACCGTCCCGGGCAGGAAGTCCGCGATCCGTTCCGGGGTCCAGGGGCCCTCCCCGTACGCCGCCCGCACCTCCCTCGGCTGGGCCCAGACCGCGATCTTCGGGCCCGCGATCGTGTACACCTGCCCGGTGATCCGCTCCGCCCGCGCCCGCTCGCTGAGCAGGTAGACCACCAGCGCCGCCACGTCCTCCGGCTCCCCGATCTCCTTCAGCTCCATCGGCACCCCGGCCGACATCCGGGTCCGGGCGACCGGCGCGACCGCGTTCGCCGTGACGCCGTACTTGTGCAGGCCCAGCGCCGCGCTGCGCACCAGCGAGATGATCCCGCCCTTCGCCGCGCTGTAGTTGGCCTGGGAGACGCTGCCCTGGTGGTTGCCGCTGGTGAAGCCGATCAGCGTGCCCCCGCCCTCCTGCTTCCGCATCACCGCCGACGCGGCCCGGAAGACCGTGAACGTGCCCTTGAGGTGCGTGGCGAGGACCGGGTCCCACTCCTCCTCCGACATGTTGAACAGCATCCGCTCACGGAGGATCCCGGCCACGCAGACCACCCCGTCGAGCCGGCCGTACTCCGCCAGCGCGGTGTCCACGATGCGCTGGCCTCCCGCCATCGTGGAGATGTCGTCGGCGACCGCGACCGCCTCGCCGCCCGCCGCCTCGATCTCCTTGACGACGGACCGGGCGATCTCGCTGGTCGGTTCGGAGCCCTCGACGGAGACGCCGTAGTCGTTGACGACGACCCGCGCCCCCTCCGCCGCCGCGGCGAGCGCGACCGCCCGCCCGATGCCCCGGCCGGCCCCTGTCACGGCGACCACCCTGCCTGCCAAGAAGTTCCCCATGCCCGGCCCCTTCCCGCGGTTTCTGACGGACCGTTAGATTTTACGGGCAGTCAGATGCTCCGGCACAAGACCCAGGAGGTCCCCATGTCCCTGCCGGCCGAGTTCCACGAGATCGCGAAGCGCGTGAACAACTGGGGCCGCTGGGGCGAGGCCGACGAGACCGGGACGCTCAACCTGATCACCGACGCCGTCGTGCGCGAGGCCGTCGCCACCGTCCGCACCGGCCGCCGGATACCGCTCGCCCTGCCGCTCCAGCAGGACGGGGTGCAGAGCGGGCTCATCCCGGGCCGGATCAATCCGCTGCACACGATGGTCCAGATCAACCAGGAGATCTTCGGCCCCGACACGGTCGCCACCAGCGACGACGCCGTCACGATGGGGCTCCAGGCCTCCACCCACTGGGACGCCCTGACCCATGTCTCGCACAGCGGGAAGATCTACAACGGCCGCCCCGCGGACACGATCACCGCCCACGGCGGGGCCCGGTTCTCCTCGATCGCCACCGTGGAGCACCTCCTCTCGCGCGGGGTGCTGCTGGACGTGGCCCGCGCCCGGGGGGTGGACCGGCTGCCCGGCGACCACGCCGTGACGCCGGAGGACCTGGCCGAGGCGGAGGACTTCGGGGGCGTACGCGTACGGGCCGGGGACATCGTGCTCGTACGGACCGGGCAGGTGCGCCTCGCGCTGGCCGGGGACCGGCAGGCGTACGGCTATCCGTCGCCGGGGCTCTCGGTGCGCACGCCCGAGTGGTTCCACGCCCGGGATGTCGCGGCGGTCGCCAACGACACCCTGACCTTCGAGATCTTCCCGCCGGAGATCGAGGACCTGTGGATGCCGGTGCATGCGCTGCACCTGGTCGAGATGGGCATGCTCCAGGGCCAGAACTGGAACCTGGAGGCGCTGTCCGAGGCCTGCGCGGAGGAGGGCCGGCACGCCTTTCTGCTCACCGCGTCGCCGGAGCCGTTCGCCGGGGCCACCGGCTCGCCGGTCGCCCCGGTAGCGGTCCTGTGAACGGCCTCCCCGAGGGGGAAGGGGCCGGGCTCAGGCCAGGTTGGTGAAGAGGCAGGAGGGCGGTTCGCACGGCTCGCCGCCCTGGCCGACGACCGAGGGCGGCTCCGACAGCCGCACCGGGCCGCCCCGGTCGACCTCGCACCAGATCTGCTTCCCGGCGCCCTCCGGCAGCCAGCCCCAGCGGTCCGCGAGGCCGTCCACCAGCTCCAGGCCCCGGCCGCCCGTGTCGTCGCCCTCCGCGTGCCGCTGGAGCGGCGGGCAGTCGCTGGCGTCCGCGACCTCGACCCGGACGGTCCCGGCCGCGCCGGACACCCCGGTCCCGCCGAACAGCATCCGCAGCACGGCGGGACAGCCCGTGTGGACGACGGCGTTGGTGACCAGCTCCGAGATCAGCAGGATGAGCGTCTCGGCGAGCGGCTCGTCATCCCCTATCCCGGAACCGACCAGACGCGACCGCGCCCACCTACGGGCCCGCCCCACCTCCGCGGGATCCGGACCGACCTCCAACTGAACCTGAAGCACCTGCACCGCTCACACCATCCGAACCGGCGGACACATCGCCTCGCGCCTCCTCAGGGTCACGGAACGTGATTCCCTTACGCGACAGCATGGTTGACGTACAGTCACCGCAACAAGCGCTTCGGGCATATTCCAGCGCGAAGGAGTACGCGTGGTGCATACTGTGCGACGCACGCTGCGGGGAGTCGAACAGGAGCGCGCAGAGACCGCGAGAAACGCTCTTCGGGCAGGCCCGGCACATCTCCGGCGAGAGCCCTCACCCCGGACCGGAGCCGCCGCACAGGCCGCCCCCGGATCGCCCGGTTCCAGAACCACTCGCATCCCACGGAGCGTACCCGAGCCGGACACCGACTCCACCCGGTGACGAATCACGCAAAGGACACAAGCCGGTATCGGCACCGCCCGGCTGCTCTGCGTCACCCTCCGCCCCCTGCTTCCGGGGCTCCCCGGCCGGACGCCGCCGAGCTGCCGGGATACCGCCGCGCGGCCCCCAGACCGGCGGCCAGAAGCTCCTCCGCCGCAGCCCCGCCGAGCCGGGCCGCCGACCGGAGCCAGGCCCGTTTGAGGTGGAGGTGAACATCTGCCTCCCAGGTGAAACCCATCCCGCCGTGGATCTGGAGGCAGTCGCGCGCATTGCGTACGGCCGCCTCGTCGGCGAGCAGTTTCGCCGCCGCGATCTCCACCGGGTCGCCGGTCACGGCGGCCGCGTACACGGCGGCGCGGGCCGGTTCGGTGCGGGCGAGCATGTCGGCGCAGAGATGTTTGACCGCCTGGAACGATCCGATGGGCGATCCGAACTGCTCGCGGTCCCCGGCGTGTTGAACGGCCGTCTCGGTGGTCCGGGCGGCGCTGCCGAGCTGCTCGGCGGCGGTGAGCAGCGCCCCTTCGAAGCGGATCCGCTCCGCGTGCGCCGTAGTGCGCTCCGTAGCCGCCCGCGCACCCTCCGGTCCCGATACCGCCCGCACACCCGTATCCGCCCCCGTCCGGTGCAGCGGGGTGAGCGGGTCCATCGACCGTACGGGCCGGGCGGCGGCGACGAAGGCGCGCAGCGGCTCTCCGGCGAGGGCGTCGGCGCCCACCAGCACCGCGTCCGCCTCCGCCAGGTGGGCCACCGGCAGGTCCCCGTCCACGGCGGTCACCACCGCCTCGCCCTCGGCGGCCCCCTTCACCAGGCCCGCCGCCAGGTGGGTGGCGACCAGCGGGCCCGGCAGCAGCGCCCGGCCCGCCTCCTCGAAGAGCAGCACCGCCTCGGGCAGCCCGAGGCCCACCCCGCCCGACTCCTCCGGCAGCCGGAGCGCGAAGAAGCCGGCCGCGCCCAGCTCCCGCCAGAGCGAACGGTCCAGGGTCCCTCCCCGCTCCACCGCCGCCCGCATCCGGTCCCGGTCGAACACCGCGTCGAGCAGGTCGCGCATACCGGACCGCAGGGCCCGCTGGTCGTCCGAGAGCTGGAAGTCCACGGTGGCCTCAGCGCCCCTTCGGCAGGCCGAGGATGCGCTCGGCGACGATGTTCCGCTGGATCTGGGAGGTGCCCGCGGCGATCGTGTACGCGAGGGACGAGAGCCGGTCCAGGACCCATTCCCGTTCGACGTCGAACGCGTCGGCCCCCAGCACCTCCGCCGCCGCCTCGTACAGCTCCTGGCGGGCCCCGGAGTAGCGCAGCTTGAAGACGGAGCCGCCGATGCCGGGAACCCCGCCGGTCCGCTCGGACTCGCCGACGTTCCACTGGGTGAGCCGCCACAGGGCCCGGAACTCGGCGTTGAGCCTGCCGAGGCGCCGGCGCAGCACCGGGTCGTCCCACCGCCCGTTGCGCCGGGCCTCGTCGGCGAGGGCGTCCAGGGTGCGGCGGCAGGCGACGACCTCGCCGACGAAGGCCGTGCCGCGTTCGAAGGAGAGGGTGACCATGGTGACCCGCCAGCCGTCGTTCTCGGCCCCGACCCGGTTGCGTACCGGCACCCGGACCTCGTCGAGGAACATCTCCGCGAACTCCGTGGACCCGGCCAGGGTGCGCAGCGGCCGGACCGTGATGCCGGGGGCGTCCATCGGCAGCGCGAGCCAGGTGATCCCCCGGTGCTTCGGCGCGTCCGCATCCGTCCGCACCAGCAGCTCGCACCAGTCGGCGACCTCGGCGTGCGAGGTCCAGATCTTGGCTCCGCTGATCACGTAGGCGTCGCCGTCGCGCACGGCCCGGGTGCGCAGGGCGGCCAGGTCGGAGCCCGCGTCCGGCTCGCTGAACCCCTGGCACCAGACCTCGTCGCCGCGCAGCACCGGGGGCAGCCAGCGGGCCCGCTGCTCGGCCGTGCCCTCGGCGGCGACGGTCGGCCCGGCGTGCAGCAGGCCGACGAAGTTCGCCCCGACGTAGGGGGCGCCGGCCTTCTCCGTCTCCTCCAGGTAGATCAGGTGCTGGGTCGGGGTGGCGCCCCGCCCGCCCGCGTCCACCGGCCAGTGCAGGCCCGCGTACCCGGCGTCGTACAGCATCCGCTGCCAGGTGGTGTCGTACGCCCGGCGCGCGGGCCAGTCGTCGGGCGAGGGCTTCGGGGGAAGACCGGGGAGCACGCCGGCCAGCCACTCCCGCAGCCGCCGCCGGAACTCCTCCTCGGCCTCCGAGTACGCGAGATCCACGGTTCCGCCGCCTACTTGTCGAGGTCCAGGCCGAGCATCCGGATCGCGTTACCGCGCATCAGTTTGTAGACGGTCTCCTCGTCCAGTCCCTTGACGTGGTCGAGGGCGACCTCCTTGGTGTGCGGGAAGGTCGAGTCCACGTGCGGGTAGTCGGTCTCGAAGGTGGCGTTGTCGCGGCCGACGACGTCCAGCGCGGAGATGCCGTGCTTGTCGCGGAAGAAGCAGCAGAACATCTGCCGGTAGTAGTACGTGGACGGCGGCTCGGGGATCAGATCGCGCACCCCGCCCCAGGCCCGGTGCTCCTCCCAGACGTCGTCGGCGCGCTCCAGGGCGTACGGGATCCACCCCATCTGGCCCTCGCTGTAAGCCAGTTTGAGCGTCGGGAACTTCACCAGGACCCCGCTGAAGAGGAAGTCCATCATCGAGGCCATGGCGTTGTTGAAGGAGAGCGAGGCCTGTACGGCGGGCGGCGCGTCCGGGGAGGCGGCGGGCATCTGGGAGCTGGAGCCGATGTGCATGTTGACGACCGTGCCGGTCTCCTGGCAGACGGCGAAGAACGGGTCCCAGTAGCCGGTGTGGATGGACGGGAGGCCGAGGTACGTGGGGATCTCGGAGAAGGTGACCGCGCGCACGCCCCGGGCCGCGTTGCGGCGGATCTCGGCGACGGCGAGGTCGATGTCCCAGAGCGGGATGATGCAGAGCGGGATCAGCCGGCCGCCGCTGTCGCCGCACCACTCCTCGACCATCCAGTCGTTGTAGGCGCGCACACAGGCGAGGGCGACCTCCTTGTCGTGCGCCTCGGCGAAGGTCTGCCCGCAGAAGCGCGGGAAGGTCGGGAAGCAGAGGGAGGCCTCGACGTGGTTGAGGTCCATGTCCTTGAGGCGTTCGGCGGGGTCCCAGCAGCCGGGCCGCATCTCGGCGCGGGTGATGCCCTCCAGGGTCATGTCGTCGCGGTCGAAGCCGACGGCGGCGATGTTCCGCTTGTACGGGAACTTCAGGTCCTCGTAGATCCACCAGTCGGTGGGCGGCCCGTCCGGGTCCATCGTGATGACGTACTTCCCGCCCGTGTACGCCAGCTCCCCGATGCCCGCGGTGAGCGGCTGGGGGCCGCGCTCGCGGTACTTCGCCGGCAGCCAGGTGGAGAAGAGGTGCGCGGGCTCGATCACATGGTCGTCGACGCTGACGATCCGAGGCAGTTCCGTCATGGTGTCGTCCCCTCCGGCGCACCCGGCGAGGTCCCGGGCGCGGGCATTTTCTGATGACCCGTCAGATGCGCTTGCGGCACTCAGGCTAGCCCCGCACCCCTGGACCGACAAGGCGCGGAGCCCTACGCTCTCCGCATTATCTGACTGACCGTCAGTTCGGAGGGACCGCTGTGACCGCCGTGAACGACGTGACCGCATCCGCCCACGCCCTGGGCGCCTCCCGCACCTTCTGGGAGCTGATCGAACGCCGCGCCGCCCTCACCCCCGACCGCCCGGTCCTGCTCCAGGAGGACCGGAGCCTGACCTTCGGCGAGCTGAGGGACCGCGCCGAGCGGGTCGCCGCCGGGCTGTACGGGATGGGCGTGCGGGCGGGCAGCGTGGTGGCCTGGCAGCTGCCGACCAGGCTGGAGACGGCCCTGCTCTCCTTCGCTCTGACCCGGCTCGGGGCCGTGCAGAGCCCGGTCATCCCGTTCTACCGGGACCGCGAGGTGCGGTTCGCGCTGCGGGAGTCGGGGGCCGCGTTCTTCGCCGTGCCCGGCGTCCGGCGCGGCTTCGACCACACGGCCATGGCCGAGAGGATCGCCGCGGAACTCGACGACCCGCCGCAGATCTTCGAGGCGTACGACGTCCTCCCCGACGGCGACCCGGCGGTCCTGCCGCCCCCGCCGGAACCGGCCTCGGGCGAGGAGGTCCGCTGGATCTACTGGACCTCCGGCACCACCTCCGACCCCAAGGGCGTCCTGCACACCGACCGCTCCCTGATCGCCGGCGGCTCCTGCCTCGCCCACGCCCTGAAGCTTCTCCCGGACGACGTGGGCTCGATGGCGTTCCCGTACGCCCATGTCGCCGGGCCCGACTACACGGTGATGCTGCTGCTGTACGGGTTCCCCGCGGTGATGTTCGAGCAGTTCGCGCTGCCGGACGCGCTGGCGGAGTACCGGCGGCACGGAGTGACCGTGGCCGGCGGCTCGACGGCGTTCTACGCCATGTTCCTGGCCGAGCAGCGCAGGGCCCCGGACCGGCCGCTCATCCCGACCCTCCGTCTGCTGGCGGGCGGCGGGGCGCCGAAGCCGCCGGAGGTCTACCACGCGGTGGTGCGGGAGATGGGGGTCCAGCTCACCCACGGCTACGGCATGACCGAGGTCCCGATGATCACCATGGGCGCCCCGGACGACACGACGGAGAACCTGGCCCTGACCGAGGGGCGGCCCCCGGAGGGCATGGAGATCCGGATCACCGACGAGCACGGCGAGCCCCTCCCGTACGGCAGTGAGGGCGAGGTGCGGCTGCGCGGGGAGGCGGTCTGCCGGGGGTATCTGGACGCCGGGGCCTCCGCCGCCGCGTTCGACGCCGAAGGGTTCCTGATCACCGGGGACCTGGGGCGGCTCCGGGAGAGCGGACACCTCACGCTCACCGGGCGGCTGAAGGACATCATCATCCGCAAGGGCGAGAACATCTCCGCCAAGGAGATCGAGGACCTGCTCCACACGCACCCCGCCGTCGCCGACGCCGCGGTCATCGGGCTCCCCGACGCCGAACGCGGCGAACGCGTCTGCGCGGTGGTGGAACAGCCGCCCGGCGCCCCGCCCCTGACCCTGGCCGGGCTCTCCGCCCATCTGCGGGAAGCGGGCCTGTCCGTCCACAAGGTGCCCGAGCAGCTGGAGGTCCTGGACGCGCTGCCCCGCAACGAGACGCTCCGCAAGGTGCTCAAGTACCGGCTGCGGGAACGGTTCGGCGGGTGAGGCGGGTACCGGCCGGGTGAGGCGGCGTCACGGGGGGGGCGGCAGGCGTTACGGGGGCGGCGCGCCGTCCCCGTAACGCCCGGGTTTGCTACGCGTCGGGCTCGATCACCGTGAAGTACACGGCGAACGCCGCCACCACATCGCTCTCCGCCACCAGCCCGTCCCGGTCCGTGTCCAGGCTCTGGGCGGCGATGCTCGCGATCTCGGCACTGGCCCCGAGGACCCGGAGCGCCCGCTCCACGTCCGCCACCGCCGCCCTGCCGTCGTTCCCGCTGTCCGCGACCGCGATGGTCGCCCGCAGGAACGGCCGGGCGATCTCGGCGAACCGCCCGGGATTGTCCCGGAGCCGCTTCACCGCCCCGCCCACGAACTCCTCACGGGTGACCCGCTGGTCCCCGTCCACATCGGCGATCCCCGCCATGCCCTGCCAGAAGGCCTCGGCACCGGTGTAGAGCGCCTGGCCCTTGTCGCAGCGGGCCGTCGTACCGAACTCGGTGAGCAGACGGGCCGCTGCGGCGTTGAAATCGGCACGATCGATATAGCCGTTGCCGTCCTGGTCGAAGGCGGCGAAGCGGTGCGCGATCTTTCGCTCGTACTCTGCGCTGTCCATGCGGGGAGCGTACGACGCCCGGAGCGCTCACGTGTCACCGAGCAGCGCCTCCTGTGTGACAACCTCGCATCGGAGGCAGCCGCTTCAGGCGCTGAGCGGCCTGCACTCCTCGTCGGTCGCGGACCGCGCGTCCGGGTAGACGTCGAACAGACGGCGCACCCCGAGCGCCCCGAGCACCTTGTTGACGTGCGAACCGTCCTCCGCGCCCCGGGCCGGGAGAATCAGCCGCAGCCGGCCGCCGCAGGACTTCATCAGCCGGCGCGAGGCGATCAGCACACCGACGCCGCTGGAGTCGCAGAAGAACACCTCGGACAGATCGAGCACCACGTCGTGCTGCCCCTCCGCCACCGCCTCGTGCACGGACTGGCGCACGACGGGTGAGGTCACCAGATCGAGTTCGCCGCTCATGCGCAGCACCGTCCAGGAGCCCTGCTCCGCCTCGTCCACCTTCAGCGTCACGCGACTGGACCTCTCGTTCCGGGGCTCCCGGCAATCCGGAAGTTTCCGTTCCTCCTCGCGGCTGCCCAACCGCACCCCCATGAAACACCGACGCGCCGACCGACGCCCAGGAGATTTCCGATGGAAAGGAGCACTTCGGACCGTTTCCGCTGCTCAGGGGGGCCGGGGAGGCACTCGGGCCGAAAATCGACTACCGTCGTCGGCCACGCGCCGCAGGAAGAGAGTTGCCGCAAAGGCGCGTGCGCCGCACGCCCGGCGGACTACATTCGGTCCTCACGGGCACAGGATGGATCACGGAGCCGGGGGACAGGGCCGGGGGCTGGGGGGTTCATGGCGAAGGAGACGGCACCCCGCTGGGACCGCAGGATGCAGCAGAGGCTGGCCCGCGGCGAGGCGGCGGCGCTCGGCGAGCTCTACGACCGGTTCGCGGCGCTCGTCCACAGCCAGGCGCACCGGATGCTCGACGACGAGGACGCCGCCGACCTGGTGACCCGCGAGGTCTTCGCCCAGGTCTGGGAGAACCCCGAGGCGTACGACCCGAAGCAGGGCTCGATGCGCTCCTGGGTGGCCCGCCTCACCCACCGCCAGTCCGTCCAGCGACTGCGCCGCACGGCGGCCTCCTCGTACGCGGCGGAGCACGGCGAGGGCGCGACGCCCGACCCGGAGGAGCTGGAGCGGCGGGTGCGCAGCGCCACGGCCGCCGCCCGCGCCGACTACATCGTCTCCTCGATGCCCGCACCGCTGCGGCAGGCCCTGGAGCTGGCGTACATCCACCGCCGGGACTACCGGCAGACCGCCGCCGACCTCGGAGTCACCGAGGACGAGGCGCGCCGCCGGCTCCGGCTGGGCCTCCAACTGCTCTCCACGGCGAACGCCCGCCCGCTCGAAGGGGCCTCGCCACCCGGTTACGGACGGGCCCGGTGAGCGGCGACGGACGCGAGAGCGAGGGAGGCGAGGAGGAGGTGCGCGGCGCCCGCCGGATACCGGGCCCGCGCGGGGCGGCGGACGACCTCGACCTGGAGTCCGTGCCGCTGCCTCCGCTGCCGCCGCCCGGATCGGCCGCCCCCGCCGGGTCCGTACCGGAACAGTCCCTACCGGAACAGTCCGTACCGGAGCCGCCCGAGGCCCCGGAGGCGCTCATGACCTCCGTCCCGGACCTTCCCCACCGGGTCCTCAAGGCCCTTCTCGGCGCCTGGGCCCTGTCCGCCTGTTCGGCGGAGGAGACCGCCGCCGTGGAGGAGCACCTCACCTCGTGCGCCCCGTGCGCGGACGAGGCGCTGCGGCTGCGGGACGCGGTGGGGCTGCTGCACACCGACGGCTCCCTGGATCTCGACCCGACGCTGCGGTCCCGGGTGATGGACGGCTGCCTGGGCCGCCGCCCGGCCCGGATCCCGGTGCCGGAGTGGGCCGCCCCGTACGACGCCGAGACCGCCCGGCTCGACGCGCTGCTCCGCGACATCGGGGACTCCGAATGGCACGCGCCGGTGCGCCTGCAGTGGTTCGAGGAGGAGCGCGAGGTCAGCCGCAGGACCACGGTCGCCGGCGTGATCGGCCACCTGATGGCGGTCGACGGGCTGCTGTCCGCCGCGCTCGGCCTCGACGACCCGCTCGGCGGCGGCGAGGCGCCGCTGGACCCCACCGAGCGCACCGAGCGGTACTGGTCCTCGACGCACCGGCCGCCCACCCGGGCCGTCCGCGAACCCTGGCGGGCCCAGAGCCACGAGCTGATCCGTACGGCGTCCTTCGCCGGACGGAACGTCGCCGAGGCCTCCGTCTCCTACGGGGCCTTCGCCCTGCCGCTCCAGGACGCGCTGCTGGACCGCGCCTT
Source organism: Streptomyces anulatus (assembly GCF_014650675.1). Lineage (GTDB taxonomy): Bacteria > Actinomycetota > Actinomycetes > Streptomycetales > Streptomycetaceae > Streptomyces > Streptomyces anulatus. The sequence goes on from NZ_BMVK01000008.1 coordinate 178,261, forward strand.
CGAGTGCTGGGTGCACGGCGGGGACATCGCCGACGCCGTCGACTACCCGTACGAGGCCCCGTCGGCGGCCCATCTGCACCGGATGATCGACCTGGCGGCCCGGCTGCTTCCGGCCGCCGTGGCGGGGCGCCGCCGCTCCGGACTGGCCGGACCGGCGAAGGACCTCGTCACGGCCGGTGCGCCGGGCCGCTCGGTCCATCTGGAGATCGAGGGCCACGGCGGGGGCGACTGGTACATCGCGCTGGACTCGCCCGCCGCCGTCGGGTCGCCCGAGCGCGCGGTGGCGCAGGTGGCCCTGGACGGGGTCGAGTTCTGCCGGCTCGCCGCGGGTCACATCTCACCGGTGGAAGCGGCGGCGGGCCAGGAGGGCGACCGCGAGGCCATCCGCGACGTGCTGTTCGCGGCGGCCTCGCTCAGCCGGCTGTAGGGCCTGCCCGCCTGCCGGGAGACGCCGGGTCGAGGGACGGCCCTTACGCGAAGATCACCGTACGGCGGCCGTTGAGCAGGATGCGCCGCTCCGCGTGCCACTTCACCGCGCGCGCCAGGGCCTGGCACTCCACGTCCCGGCCGATGGCGACCAGCTGGTCCGGCGTCACGTCGTGACCGACGCGCTCGACCTCCTGCTCGATGATCGGGCCCTCGTCGAGGTCGGCGGTGACGTAGTGCGCGGTCGCGCCGATCAGCTTCACCCCGCGCGCGTGCGCCTGGTGGTAGGGCTTGGCGCCCTTGAAGCTCGGCAGGAACGAGTGGTGGATGTTGATGATCCGGCCGCTCAGCTGCTTGCACAGGTCGTCGGAGAGGACCTGCATGTAGCGGGCCAGGACGACCAGCTCGACGTCCTCCTCGCGGACCAGCTCCAGCAGTCGCGCCTCGGCCTCCGCCTTGTTGTCCTTCGTGACCGGGAGGTGCCGGAAGGGGATGCCGTACGAGGCGACGAGCTCGGCGAAGTCCGTGTGGTTGGAGACGACGGCCGCGATCTCGACCGGCAGCGCCCCGGTACGGGAGCGGAACAGCAGATCGTTGAGGCAGTGGCCGAACCTGCTGACCATCAGCACGATCCGCATGCGCTCCGCGGGCCGGTGGATCTGCCACTCCATCCGGAAGGCCTCCCCGATCGCGGCGAAGCTGGCGCGCAGCTTGTCCACCGTCACGGTGGCGTCGGCCGAGAAGTGGACGCGCATGAAGAACAGGCCCGTGTCGTGGTCCCCGAACTGCTGACTGTCCTCGATGTTGCAGCCGGTCATGAAGAGATAGCTCGACACGGCGTGCACGATGCCCTGTTTGTCGGGGCAGGAGAGCGTGAGGACGTACTGCTCGGTCGCGGCGGCGTCCGAGGCGGCGGAAGGGGCGGGCTGCGGCGCGGTCATCCCCGTAGGGTGCCACACCCGCCCGACGTCAGGCCGTTCTGGTCATGATGCGGATGACGTCCAGCGAGCGCGGCGGTATGTCCGGATCCTCCGCGTCGTTGGTGGCGAGCATCACATGGGCCTCGCGGGCCGCGTGGACGGCCTCGGGCCAGCCGTGGTGCTCCAGATAGGCGGAGACGGGGGCGTCCGCGCCGACCTGGTGCATGATCCGCAGCACCCGCAGGGCTGCGGCGTCCACGGCGGCGGCCTCGGCGGAGTCCCTGAATATGGTGCCGACGTACTTCTCGGCGGACCAGTTGTCGAGCCAGGTGTCCTCGACCAGGCGGTACACGGCGTCGGTGACGTCCCCGTACCCTTCCCGGCCGGCGAGCCAGCACTCGTGGTGGAAGGCGGGGTCGGAGAGCATGTGCAGCGCCGAGCGCACGTTGGTGCGCCAGCGCCACCACGGCATGTCAGTGAGCGGCATGCCGCCCATGGTGGAGGAGCGACGGCCGCGACGGGAAGAGTTCTCCGAACCTTGCTGCACGGTCGTCGATCGTACGTTCCTTCACCGCATCCCCGCACGGGCCCCCGTAATTCACCTGGAGGTCACCGTGCGTTGAGAACAGCACACCGCGCCGTTACCCGGGGCCCGGAAGGGTCCAGACCCATGACCGGACGGCGACGCCCCACCTTTCCCCGCCCCTTCCCGGGCGTCATCAGCGCGGCGGCGGCGGGGGCGGTGCTGCTGTCCGGCTGCGGTGTGCTCCCTGGGGCCTCGGGGGGGTCCAGGGAGCCCGTCACCGTGATGACCTGGGCGCCCGACCGGTCGGAGGACATCAACGCGGTGAAGATGGCCGGGGTGCCCGCGATGGCGCAGACGTACGCCCGCTGGGTCAACGACACCGGCGGCATCGACGGGCGCGAGCTGAAGGTGATCGTCTGCGACGAGTCCGACACCGCGCTCGGCGCCGAGCGGTGCGCGCGGGAGGCCGTCGAGAAGAAGGTGGCCGCCGTCGTCGGCTCGTACAGCCGCCACGGCCAGAGCTTCATGCCGGCGCTGGAGGCGGGCGGCGTCCCGTACATCGGCGGCTACGGCGCCTCCACCGAGGAGTTCAGCAGCTATCTCTCGTACCCCGTCAACGGCGGCCAGCCGGCGCTGCTGGCCGGTCACGGACGGCAGTTGGGCCGCAGTTGCGAGCGGGTCTCGCTGGTGCGGCCCGACTCGATCGGCGGCGACGGCATGCCGCCGCTCCTGAACAACGGGCTGATGGCCGCCAACCGGCCCGCCTCCACCGACATCCTGGCCCCGCTGGACGCCACGTCCTACGACGAGCAGGCCACGCAGGCGCTGGAGCGGTCGGACGGCGGCTGTGTGACGGCGGTGCTCGGCACCCGTACGGAGACGTTCTTCGACTCCTTCCGCCGCCTGGAGCCGGACGGGGAGCAGGTCAGGATCTCCTCCGTGCTGGGCAGCGTCAGCCAGCCGCTCATCGACCGCACGGGCGGCCCGAACAGCCCCTTCGAGGGGGCCTACGTCACCGGCTGGTACCCGGACGCGAGGAACGCGCGTTGGAAGGAGATGCGCGAGGTGATCGGGAAGTACGCCTTCGGGGACAACCGCATCGACCCGGACGACACCGCCGTGCAGACGACGTGGATCGCGTACACGGCGCTGCGGGCGGCCGTCCGGGCGATCGATGACGAGGAGGTCACATCGGGCCGGGTCGTGGCCGCCCTCAACGGGGGCGTCGAGGTCGACACCGGCGGCCTGACCCCGACGCTCCGCTGGCGCTTCAAGGACCTGGTCGGCACGTTGAGCTACCCGCGCATCGTCAACACGAAGGTGACGTTCCAGGTGGTCCGCGAGGGCCGTCTCACCGCCCAGAAGAAGGGCTTCGTGGACGTCTCGGACGTCCTGACGGACGCCCCGCGCAGCTGAGGCCTTTCGTTCGGGTCGGGCCGGGGCCGGGTCTCAGAGCTCGGTGAACCCGTGCTTGGTCAGGCCGTACTTCGCCGCGATCTCGTTCCAGAGCTTGGACGCCTCGCGCTTGGCCTGGGTGGCCACCCCGCTCTGCTGGTTGGCCTTGGCCGTCTCGCTCGTCGACCGGGCCTGGCCGCCCTTGCAGACGGACTTGTTCTTCTTGGCCTGCCGCGCCCAGGTCGCGTAGTGCTCGTCGGCCGCCGCCGAGGCCTTCCACGCCCGGTTCAGCGAGGCGGTCAGCTCCGCGTTCTGCGGGAGCTTGTCCACGGTCAGCGCTTCGAGCCGGGTCACCAGGTCGCGGCGCTGCTGGGCGGCGCCCTTGAGGTCGGTGTTCGCCCGGTCCAGTTCCTTGCAGGACTTGATCTTCTCGACCGCGCTGATCACCGCGGCCCGGCTGTTGTTGCTGTCGGCCAGCAGCTTGTCCAGCGCCTCGGCCTGCGGCTTCGCCGGGTCGGGCGCCGCCTTCGCGGTGGGCTCCGTGGCCGGTGAACTCTGCGCGGCGACCGGCTGCTTGTCGTCCTCGCCGGAATCGTCGCTACCGCTCAGCAGCGCGCCCGCGCCGAGTCCGATGACGGCGCATCCCACGACGACCGCCGCGATCAGCGGAACATGCGCGGACCGCCGGCGCGGGGCGTCGCCGCTCTGCTGCGGGACCGGCCCGTCCTGCTCCGCACGGCCCTGGAAGCCCTGGAGACCGGACTGGTGGCCCCCGGGCGCCTGCGGCGGCAACTGGCCGCCCCGGGGCTGCTGCTGGGGCTGCTGGGGCTGCTGCTGGTACGGGGACGGGGGCTGCTGCTGGTACGGCGGCGGGGACTGCTGACCCGCGTCGAACTGCGGCATCTGCTGGGTGGCGCCCGACGGCTGCTCCGTACGGAACAGGTTGTCGAACTCCGCGGGCGGCTGCCGGTCCCCCGGCGCACCCGGCCTGATCCCGTACGGGGCCCCTCCGGGCACCGGGGGTATGAGCTGGGTCGCGTCGGCGTCCCCGCCGCCCTGCGGGGGCCCCACGGGGCCGGGGCCGCCCGGGACGGGCGCGATGTACTGCGTGGCGTCCGCGTCCCCGCCGGGCGCACCCTGACCGCTCTGGCCGCTCCGGCCGGCCGGTCCGGCCTCCGGCGGCAGCGGCTGTGCGTACGGCTGGGGCTGCGGCGGCTGGGACTGCGGCGGCTGCTGGTGTTGCTGCTGCTGGGGGTACTGCGGCTGGTACGCACCGGGCTGCTGGGGCTGGTGCTGCGGCGGCTGTGGCGGCTGCTGGTAGGAGCCGGGCTGCTGCGGCTGCGGCTGGTAGGAGCCGGGCTGCTGCTGAGGCTGCTGGTACGCCCCGGGCTGCTGAGGCTGCTGGTACGCACCGGGCTGTTGGTACACGTCCGGGCCGGGCGACTGCTGCGCGGGCGGCAGGGGCTGCGCCGGCGGGTAGCCGTAGCCCCCCTGCGGCTGCTCCTGCGGTCCCGGCGGCCCCCACTGCTGACCCCACGGCTGACCGCCCGCGGGCACCGCCTGCTCGCCCTGCTGCCCGCCCTGCCCGGCCCCGGGCGCCCCGGGGGTCCAGGGGGCTCCGCCGTCGGCAGGCAGCACGACACCCTCGTGCGCGGGTCGTGCGGCGGGGAGCTCGTGCTCGCCGCCCTGTCCGCTCTGCGTCACCAGGACTCCTACGTGTGAACCTACGGAACCGTCGGCTCACGCTATCGGGTGGTCACCCGCCTCCGCCAAGCGCGTGGTGCCCCTCACGACCCCTTCACAGGGCCGGTAACATCCCGCCGCCCCGCGACGCTGTTAACGGCCGGACCGCCACGAACACGGCCCGGACCGCATCGGCGACCACCTGTCCTCAGGCCGCCTGGAGCTCCAGCCGCTCCCCGAACTCCCGCACCGCGGGCTCCTCGCCGTAGGGCGTGAGCCGCTGCTGGAGATCGTCGAGATATTCGGCTCCCCGGCTGGAGCGCACCGTCGACAGCAGCTCCATCGCCCGGGTGCCCGTCTGGCACGCCCGCTCCACCTCCCGCTGCTGCACCTGGGCCGAGGCCAGCAGCACCAGCGCGATGCCCCGGCGCCGGGCCCGGGTCTCCGGCAGCGCGGCCAGCGCCTCCTTGGCCCGCTTGGCCGCCTGGTCCGGCTGCCCCAGGTCCCGGTGGCAGTGGGCCAGTTCGTCCGCGAGGTAGCCCGCGTCGAAATGCGCGATCCAGACCGGGTCGTCGCCGGACTCCGGGCCGGCCTGCTCCAGCGCGGCGACCGCCCGCCCCGCCACCGCGTGGCAGGTCCTGGCGTCCCCGAGCAGCGCGTGCCCCCGGGCCTCCGCCGCGTAGAACATCGCCTGGGCGCGGGGGGTGACCTGCCCCCGGGCCCCTTCCTGCGCGGCGCGGGCCAGTTGGGCGATCTCGCGGGGGTTGCCGAGCTGGGCGGCGAGATGGCTCATCGACGCGGCGAGCACATAGCCGCCGTACGCCCGGTCGCCCGCCGCCTGCGCGAGCCGCAGGGCCTGGATGTAGTAGCGCTGGGCGAGGCCGGGCTGGCCGGTGTCGACCGCCATGTAGCCGCCGAGCTCGGCGAGCCGGGCCACCGCGCCGAACAACTGCCGCCCCACCTGTTCGCGGTACGCCCCCGAAAGCAGCCCTGAGACCACACTGTTGAGGTAGTGCACGAGCACCGGCCGCACATGGCCGCTGCCGAAGCGGTGGTCGAGGTCGGTCAGCGCGGCGGTCATCGCCCGCACCGCCTCGACGTCGGACATCCCGACCCGGGCTCCCGCCGTCCGCTCGACGTGCGCGTCCGGGCCCGAGATCAGCCAGTCCCGGCTGGGCTCGACCAGCGCGGACGCGGCGACCGCCGACCCGGTGAGCAGGTCGCGGCGGCCCACGTCGCTGCGCCACAGCTCGCAGACCTGCTCGACGGCCCCGGCGACGGTCGGCGCGTACTGGAGGCCGACGCCGGAGGCCAGGTTCTTGCCGTTGGCCATGCCGATCTCGTCGATCGTGACCGTACGGCCGAGCTTGCGGCCGAGCGCCTCGGCGATGATCCCCGGGGCCCGGCCCCGGGGCTGCTGTCCCCGCAGCCAACGGGCCACGGAGGTCTTGTCGTAGCGCAGATCGAGACCCCGCTCGGCCCCGACCATGTTCACGCGGCGTGCGAGGCCCGCGTTGGAACAGGCGGCTTCCTGGATGAGCGTCTGGAGCCGTTCGTTGGGCTGGCGGGCTACGAGAGGCCTTGCAGCCATATGTCCCCCTGAAACATCGGTTATGTGCAGTGATCGGTGGAAGGGATCACTGCCCGTCACATACACAAGAAATGCGCATATTCCATCGGCATTCGGTACGGGCATGGCGCGTTGCACCGTCACGGAGGTCCGGGAGCGGCCCTGGGCGGCGGTCCTGGAGGTGGTTACCCGCCCTTCGGTGCGACGCCTCACGCGCGCCCCCGCTCGTGCACCGATGCGCCCCGCGTGCAGGATCGATGCGCCGGGCCCCGGTTCAGGGGAGGCCGTAACCCCAGGTGACGGCGGGAGTTGTGCTGGGCGTGGAAGAGCCCATCGGAGTCACGGAAGCCGCACAGGTCCCTCAGCAGCGGGGCGAGCACCTGCTCGACGCCGCCGTGCGATATGCGGAAGAGCGTCATTGGGACGTGTTCCCCGGCACCTGGCTGGAGGCGGTGGGCGGCGGGGAGCGGTGTTCGTGCGGCGACGCCGGCTGCGCCCTGCCCGGGGCGCACGCGGACCGGCCCGACTGGGCGGGCCAGGCGACCGGCAGCGGGGCCGCCGCCCGGCGCATGTGGACCAGGCAGCCCCGTGCCTCGGTGCTGCTGCCGACCGGCCGGACCTTCGACGCGCTGGAGGTCCCGGAGTCCGCGGGGTTCCTGGCGCTGGCCCGGATGGAGCGGATGGACCTGACGCTGGGCCCGGTCACCTGCACGCCCGACCGCCGGATGCTGTTCTTCGTGCTGCCGGGCGCCGCCGCCAAGGCTTCCGAGCTGGTGCGCGGGCTCGGCTGGAACGCCGAGGCGATCGACCTGACCGGCCGCGGCGAGGGTCACTACGTCGCCGCCCCGCCCACCCGCGTCGGCGCCCGTGGGGCCGTGCAGTGGGCCCGGAAGCCCACCCATGCCAACCGGTGGCTGCCCGATGTGGACGAGCTGATCAGCCCGCTGGCGTACGCCTGCGCACGGGAGGCGGCCGACGCCCGTACCCGCGTTTCGTAGAGCGCCCGGACGGTTGTCCCCCCGGCTCCGGTCAGGCCTTTCGTAGGGTGGTCCCCATCTATGGGGATATCGAAAGGCTGTGCCATGCCGGACCGGGCAGATGCACGTACGAAGACAGGCGTGGAGACGGACGCGGCGGCGGGCGGTGCGCGGGAGGCGCGGCCCGCCGTCCGCGTACAGGGGCTGTGGAAGCGGTTCGGGGATCAGGTCGCCGTCGCGGGGATCGATCTGGAGCTGCCCGCGGGGAAGTTCGTCGGCCTGGTGGGGCCCAACGGGGCGGGCAAGACGACGACGCTCTCGATGGTCACCGGGCTGCTGCGGCCCGACATGGGGAAGATCGAGGTCGCGGGCCACGACGTGTGGACGGATCCGGTCGAGGTGAAGTCCCGGATCGGGGTGCTGCCGGAGGGGCTGCGGCTGTTCGAGCGGCTCTCGGGGCGTGAACTGCTCGCCTACAACGGGCGGTTGCGCGGCCTGCCGGGGGACGAGGTGGACAAGCGGGCCACCCAGTTGCTGGACGTGCTGGATCTCGCGGGCTCGCAGCACAAGCTGGTCGTGGACTACTCGACCGGTATGCGGAAGAAGATCGGGCTCGCGGCGGCCCTGCTCCACAACCCCGAAGTGCTCTTCCTGGACGAACCGTTCGAGGGCGTCGACCCGGTCTCGGCGCAGACCATCCGGGGGGTGCTGGAGCGCTACACCCGGTCCGGGGCGACCGTGGTCTTCTCCAGTCATGTGATGGAGCTGGTCGAGTCGTTGTGCGACTGGGTCGCGGTGATGGCGGCGGGCCGGATCAAGGCGCAGGGCACGCTGGCCGAGGTGCGCGGCGACGCCCCCTCGTTGCAGAACGCCTTCCTCGAACTGGTCGGCGCGGGCGGCCGGGACGCCGGCGACTCCCTCGACTGGCTGGGCGGCTCCCGATGAGCGTGCTGGACGCCCCGGTCACCTCGGCCGCCCCGGCGGCGCCGACGACGGGGCTGACCCCGATCTTCGTCTCGCTGAAGCTGACGCTGCTGCGCAACGGGCTGCGGCAGTCCTCCGGGCGCAGGGCGGTGTTCGTCGTCTCCCTGGTCTTCACCCTGCTGCTCGCCGCGGCCCAGGTGCTCGGCCTGGTCCTGCTGCGCGGCAACGAGCACGCCGGCACCGTCGTGGTGCTGCTGACGGGTGTCGTGGCGCTCGGCTGGGCGGTGCTGCCGCTGTTCTTCCCCAGTGGTGACGACACCCTCGACCCGACCCGGCTGGTGATGCTTCCGCTGCGGCCCGAGCCGCTGATCCGGGCCCTGCTGGTGTCCTCGATGATCGGCATCGGCCCGCTGTTCACCCTGTGTCTCGTGGTCGGTTCGGTCCTCGCGCTGGCGCACGGGGCGGCGGGGATCGTGTTCGCGGTGCTCGCGGTCCCGCTGACGATGCTGCTCTGCGTGGCCCTGTCCCGGGCGGTGACCACGGCCAACGTCCGGCTGCTGAACTCCCGTAAGGGCCGCGACCTCGCGGTGCTCAGCGGGCTGGTCATCGCGGTGGGCATCCAGTTCGTCAACTTCGGTGCCCAGCGGCTCGGTCAGGCGGGCGGGCTCTCCACGCTGGACCCGGCGGCGGACGTGGTGCGCTGGCTGCCCGGCGCCTCCGCCGTGGCGTCGGTGGACGCGGCCTCGGACGGTTCGTACGGGGTCGCCGTCGCCCAGCTGCTGATCACGGTGGCGGCCCTGGCGGCGCTGATGTGGATGTGGCAGCGGAGCATGGTGAGGCTGATGACCTCGCCGGACGGTTCGACCCTGGCGGCGGCCGAGCCGGCCCGTGAGGAGTCCGGCCGGGGCCGTCTGTCGGCGCTGCTGCCGGAGGGCCGCACCGCGACGGTGATGCAGCGCAGCCTGCGGTACGTGGCCCGGGACCCGAAGACCAAGGCGGCCTGGGTGACGGCGCTCGCGGTCGGGGCGATCGTGCCGCTGCTCAACGCGGTCCAGGGCACCGGCTCGGTCTACTTCGCGTGCTTCGCCGCCGGGATGCTCGGCATGCAGATGTACAACCAGTTCGGCCAGGACACCTCGGCGTTCTGGATGGTGGCGCTGACGATCTCCTCGCCCCGGGACGCGTACGTCGAACTGCGGGCGCGGGCGTTCGTCCTGCTGCTGCTCACCCTGCCGTTCACGCTGATCGTCTGTGCGGTGACGGCGGCGGTGATCGGCGACTGGCAGGCGCTGCCGGGGGCGCTCGGCCTGTCGTTCGCACTGCTGGGCTCGATGCTGGCGACGGGGGCGGTGGCCTCGGCGCTGTTCCCGTACTCGATTCCGCAGGAGGGCGCGTTCAAGAACGTGGTGCCGGGGCAGGGCGGTCTGGCCTGGATCTCGATCCTCGGCGGCATGCTGGCCGCCGCGCTGCTGGCCGCGCCGGTGATCGTGCCGACCATCTGGATGCACGTCACGGACCGCCACGACGCGCTGTGGCTCCTGGTGCCGGGCGGGCTCGCGTACGGGGCGCTCGTCGGGTGGGCGGGGCTGCGGATCGCCGCGCGGCGCACGGCGGCCCGGCTGCCGGAGATCCTGGCGGCGGTCAGCAAGGGCTGAGGGCCGGGGGCTGCCCCGGCCGGTCAGGTCGGGACAGTCCTCAGCTGCTCCAGGAAGGGTTCGACCGCGGCCCGCCAGCCCTCCGGCTGGTCGTAGTGGACGAGGTGGCCCGCGTCCGCCACTTCCGCGTACTGGCCGCGGGGCAGGACCCGGACCATCTCCTGGGCCTCCGCGCGGCCCAGCTCCCCGTCGAGGCCGCGCAGCACCAGCGCGGGGCACTGGACCTGGGCCAGCTCCTCCCAGTGGGCGTCGAAGACCCAGGTCGCGCGGGAGCGGAGCATCTGGCGGCGGGAGAAGACGGGGCGCCAGCCGTCTTCCCGCTCGGCCATCACCTCGGCGTAGAACTCGCCGCGCGAGGGGTTCGGCCGCTCCACCCAGGGGTCGTCCTCGCCGAACCACTTCCGTACGTCGGCGAGGGTGGAGAAGGGCAGCGGCCAGGAGTCGAACCAGTCGCTCCACTCGCGCTGGGAGGCCGCCCCGAGGGCGGAGGCCCGCATGTCGCAGACGACGAGGGCACGGACGAGGTCGGGGCGCTTGGCGGCGAGCTGCCAGCCTGTGAGCGCTCCCATGGCGTGGCCGACGACGGTGACGGGGCCGAGCCCGAGCTGTTCGATCGCGGCCTCGGCGTCGGAGACGTAGGCGTCGCGGGTGTACGGGCCGTCGGCGGGCTTGTCGCTGCGGCCGTGGCCCCGCTGGTCGAGGCCGACCGCGCGGTGCCGTTCGGCCAGCCAGCGGGCGGTCGGGGCCCAGTGCGAGGCCCGGCCCATCAGCCCGTGCAGCAGTAAGACCCCGGGAGCGCTGTCCGCCTCCGCGCGCTCCTTGGGCGGATCGGCGAACTCCCATGCCGCGAGGCGTACGCCGTCGGTTCCGGTCACATCGATGCGCCGCACCATAGTCCTGGCACCCCCTTCTGGTCCTCGATCACCGTGTGGTCGCACCCCGCCAGGCTATCGAACTCTTATTCGAAAATGAGCTTCCGCCACCCAAGACCCCACGTTCGAGTGACACCGGTCAAGGATTGATGCCGACCGGCCTGGGGAGATCTTCAGCGGGAGGCGGGCCGCTCGGGGACAGGGGCCCGCGGGAACTGACCTTGAGAGCTCGGGGCTCCGGGTCAGCACAGGGGAGGAACGGCCCCGGCGCCTTCGGACGCCGGGGCCGCCCCCTGTCCGGGGGCGCCCTCCAGCACCTTCGACAACGATGGCAGGCCGCGGCGCGAACCGCCCCGCAACGGCCGGGATCAGGGCGTTTCGAAGCGCGCCGGGCACCGCGCGGTGCGCGTGATGGTGCGACGGGCGCATTCCCTGCTCCCTCCCCGACCGTGCCGGCCGGAGCCGGCCGACACCCTCAGGTCCTCTGCCTGGCCTCAGCCTGGCATGTGACGCGTCCGGCCGCTGCCATTCCGGACGGAAATCGGCAAGCGCACATCACGGTTGTGTTGCCGTGGCCGGCACACGGCCGTCCACCGTGTCAGCGCTTGGCGACGAAGACGTGCGAGGCAACCTCGGAGTCCAGCTCGGCCGCCTCCCCGCTGGAGCCGACCAGCACCCCGCCGGGCGACTCGGTCACGCTGACGACGGACCCGGGCTGCACCCCGGCCCGGCGCAGCGTGTACATCAGCTGGGCGTCGGTCTGGATCGGCTCCCCGATCCGCCGCACCACCACGGTCTTGCCCTCGGCGCCCGGGTCCAGCTCGGCCAGGCTCACCATGGAGGCGTCCAGGAACGGGTCGGCCTCGGCCTTCTCGCCCAGCTCCTCCAGGCCCGGGATGGGGTTCCCGTACGGCGACTCCGTCGGGTGACGCAGCAGCTCCAGCACCCGCCGCTCCACCGCCTCGCTCATCACGTGCTCCCAGCGGCAGGCCTCGGCGTGGACCTGCTCCCACTCCAGGCCGATGACGTCCACGAGCAGACACTCGGCGAGCCGGTGCTTGCGCATGACGCGGGTGGCGAGGCGGCGGCCCTCCTCGGTCAGCTCCAGATGGCGGTCCCCCGCGACCTGGACCAGTCCGTCGCGCTCCATGCGGGCCACCGTCTGGCTGACGGTCGGACCGCTCTGGTCCAGCCGTTCGGCGATGCGGGCGCGCATGGGGACCACGCCTTCCTCTTCCAGTTCGAGGATGGTGCGGAGATACATCTCCGTGGTGTCGATCAGTCCGGACATACGTGCCCCTCGATGCTGTGACTAGAAAACGTCGTGCGATGGCCCTGCACCAATTCTGACGCATAGCGCCGACAACCGTGCCGCCCCGGTGGAAGACCGGTGGAAGTGCGTGCGGCCGGGGCCCGGAGGCGCTATTGACAGTCCACTGGTCCAGACCGCAACGTGATCGGCGGCACCGGCATTCCCGCACCGCGGGACGCCCGCCGCACCACCCGTCCCACCCCGCTCCCATCCCCCGCCGAAAGGGCTCTCCCGATGAGCGACAGCAAGCTGGCCGGTCAGTTCTTCGATGCGGCGATCGGACTGCTGACGCGGGTGCGGGACGAGGAGGCGGACAGCATCGCCGCCGCCGGCGCGGCCGTCGCGGACACCGTCGAGTCCGGCGGCCGGCTCTTCGCCTTCGGTGCGGGCCACTCCTCGCTGGCCGCCCAGGACGTCGTCTACCGTGCGGGCGGCCTGGCGCTGATGAACCTGCTCACCGTGCCCGGCGTGGTCGGCGTGGACGTCATGCCCGCCACGCTCGGCTCGGCGCTGGAGCGGGTGGACGGGCTCGCCTCGGCCGTCCTGGACTCCAGCCCCGCCACCGCCGGCGACCTCCTGGTGATCGTCTCGCTGTCCGGACGCAACGCCCTGCCGGTCGAGATGGCGCAGAACGCCCGCGCCCTCGGGCTGAAGGTCATCGGCCTCACCTCGGTCGCGTACGCGGAGAGCACCCGCTCCCGGCACGCCTCGGGCGGCTTCCTGCGCGACCACTGCGACATCGTCCTGGACAGCAAGATCGCGATCGGCGACGCGGAGCTGACGGCTCCCGGCGTCGACGCCCCCTTCGCCCCCGCCTCGACCGTGGTGACCAGCGCGATCATGCAGGCGATGCTGGCCGCCGCCGTCGAGCAGCTGGTGGCCCGCGGCGTCGAGCCGCCGATGCTGCGCTCGGGCAACGTCGACGGCGGTCACGAGTGGAACGGCCGGGTCATGACGGAGTACCGGGACCGGATCTTCTACCGCCACTGACCGGCGCCCCCGGCGGACACGTCCGAGGCGGGCCCGTCGGGAGGGTGACCCGGGCCGTCAGCCCGCCGCCCGGGTTGGCGCTCGCGCCGGCCACCCCGCCGTGCGCCCGTGCCACCGACGCCACGATGGAGAGCCCGAGGCCCGCGCCCTCGCCGGGCGCGTGGCGGCGGGCCCGGGCGCGGCGGAACGGCTCGAACAGCAGCGGCACGGTCGCCGGGTCCACCACGGGCCCGGTGTTGGCGACCTCCAGACCCTCCGGTCCGACCCGGACCCGTACCGTCCCTCCCGGGTGGTTGTGGCGCAGCGCGTTGGCGACCAGGTTGTGCACGAGGTGGTCCAGCAGGACCGCGTCGCCCTCGACCGTCACCGGCCGGGCCGTCACCTCGACGGTGATGGACCGTTCCCGCGCCTCCGCCGCCAGCGCATCGGCGACCGCGGCGGTGGTCTCGTCCAGGGCGACCCGCTCCCGCCGCCGCAGCCCCTCGTCGGAGACCGCGAGGAGCAGCAGCCCCTCGATGAGCCGCTCGCTGCTCGCGGCGGTGTCGATGAGCTTGTCCCGGATCCAGGCCACCTTCTCGGGCGGCGGATCGTCGGCGAGCCCGATCTCGGCGGCGGCCCGCTGCACGGCGAGCGGGGTGCGCAGCTCATGGGCGGCGTTGGCGGCGAACCGCTGCCGGGCGGCGACCAGCTCCTGGATCCGGTCGAGCATCCCGTCGAAGGTGTCGGCCAGCTCCTTCAGCTCGCCGGGCGGGGCCTTCAGCGCGAGGCGTTCGTGCAGGTTGCTGCCGGACAGCCGGCGGGCGCGGGCGGTGATGACGCCGACCGGCCGCAGCACCCGGCCCGCCATCCACCAGGCGAGGGCGACGGAGAGCGCGGAGTAGACGGCGAGGGAGACCCCGGAGACGGTCAGCAGCTGGCTGAGCGCGGCGTCCCCGGCGACGGTGCCGACCTTCTGCGCGACGGCGACCTGGCCGGGTTCGAGCACCATGGTCCGCGCCCAGTCCGTGGTGGGCAGCGCGGGGGCGGAGGCGACGGCGTCCAGCCGGGAGGCGGGGACCGTCGGGGCGACGGCGGTGACGATGCTGGCGTACACGCCCTCGCTGACCAGCAGATACACGATGGCCATGAGCAGGACGCCGGCCATGACCAGCAGTCCGCCGTACAGCGCGGCGAGACGGGTGCGCTCACTGTTCACCGGGCGCTCCCCGGCCCCGTCGCGGCGCCGTCCCCGATGCGGTAACCGGCCCCCGGGACCGTCTCGATCACCGGGGGCGCGCCGAGTTTGACGCGGAGCTTGGAGAGGGTGACACGGACCGCGTTGGTGCGGTAGCTGGTGTCCTCCTCCCACACCTCCTCGATCAGGTCGTCGCCGCTGACGACCGCGCCCTCGGCCCTCAGCAGGGTTTCCAGCACGGCGAACTCCTTGCGGGAGAGGGACAGGAAACGGCCGTCGCGGCAGACCTGGCGGCGGGCGGTGTCCAGCCGCAGTCCGGCCCGCTCCAGGACCGGTGGAAGGGCGGGGCGGGCGCGGCGGCCGAGGGCCAGGACCCGGGCGAGGAGTTCGTCGTACGCGAACGGCTTGGTCAGGTAGTCGTCGGCGCCGAGCCCGAGGCCGGCCACCCGGTCCCGTACCGTCCCCGCGGCGGTGAGCATCAGGATCCGGGTCAGCAGGCGCAGGGCGACGACGCGGCGGCACACCTCGTCGCCGTGCAGCCCCGGCAGATCGCGGTCGAGGATCATCACGTCGTACGCGCCGAACCGCAGCCGGTCCAGCGCCGCCCGGCCGTCGGGGGCGATGTCCACGGCGACGGCGTCACGACGCAGCCCCTCGGCGATCATCTCCGCCAGGAATTCCTCGTCCTCCACCACCAGCACGCGCATGGGCCCTGTGTACCCGAAAGGGATGTTTCGCCGGTGTAAGCATCCGGGCCGAGAGAAACGAAACCGCGTCCTCGCGCACGCTCGGGCCGTTCGTACCCCGGCCTGTCAGTCACCGACGAGGAGCCCCCATGAACCCGACCCTTTCCCGCCGGACCACCGCGCGTTCGCGCGGGCGCTCCCTCGCCGCGGCCTGCGCGATGGCCGCCGCCCTCGCCCTGACCGCCACCGCGTGCTCGGGCGACGGCGGCGGCACGAAGGACGGCGGATCCGCCTCCGGCACCGGGAAGACGGAGGAGGACCAGGCCCTGGAGCACCGTAAGTGCCTGCGCGAGCAGGGCCTGGACATCCCGGAGCCGAAGCCGGGCCAGGACGGTATGGGCATCACCATCGACGGCGGCTCCAAGGGCAAGGAGGAGATGGAGAAGGCGTTCAAGGCCTGCGAGGACAAGGCGGTCGGCGGCGGGCCCAAGGAGCTGACCCAGGCGGAGAAGGACAAGATGGTCGCCTTCGCCCGGTGCATGCGCGAGAACGGCTTCGACATGCCCGACCCGAAGTTCGACGGCGGGGCGATGCAGGCGGCGCCCGCGCTGAAGCAGAAGGACATGAAGAAGTTCGAGAAGGCCAACAAGGCGTGCGAAAGCGCCGGCCGATGAGGCGGGGACGGGCCGTGGCGGCGGCGACGGCGGTGCTCGCCGTGGTGGCCGGCTCGCTCGCTCTCACCCGGCTCGGGTCCGGCGAGGAGACCGGCGGGGCGAAGAACACCGGGCTGCCCCCGGCCACCGCCCCGGTCGAGCGCGGGGACCTCCGCGACAGCGCCCAGGCCGACGGGACGCTCGGCTACGACAAGCAGCGCAAGGTCAACGCGGGCGCGGCGGGCACCATCACCTGGGCGCCGCGCACGGGCTCGACCGTGAAGCGGAACGAGCGGCTGTACGAGATCGACGGCCGGCCGGTCCGGCTGATGTACGGCGCCGGACCCATGTACCGGACGCTGAAGCCGGGCGACAAGGGCCGGGACGTGGAGCAGTTGGAGCGCAATCTCGCGGAGCTGGGCTACACGGGCTTCACCCCGGACGAGGAGTACACCGAGCTGACCTCGGCGGCCGTGAAGCGCTGGCAGAAGTCCCACGATGTGAAGCAGACCGGGAAGGTCGGGCCGCAGGACGTCACGTTCGCCCCGGGGAAGGTGCGGATCAAGAGCGTCGGGGCGGGCGTGGGGGAACAGGCCCAGCCCGGCGCGCCGGTCCTGGAGACGACCGGTTCCGAGCGCATCGTGACGTTCCGGCTGGACGTGGCGGAGAGCCGGCTGGCGAAGGCGGGCACGAAGGTCACGGTGGATCTGCCGGACGGCACGACCGCGTCCGGGAAGGTCTCGTCGGTCGGCCGGACCGCGAAGCCGGGCGACGACCCGCAGGACGACAGCCCCAAGGTCACCCTCACCGTCTCCTTCGACGAGCCGGACGAGGTCGACGGCTTCGACCAGTCGCCGGTCACGGTGAACCTGACGGGCGAGACCCGCAGAGACGTCCTGACCGTGCCGGTGAACGCACTGCTCGCCCTGCCCGGCGGCGGCTTCGGCCTCCAGGTGGTCCGGGGCGGCACCACCCGCGAGGTGAAGGTCGAGCTCGGCATGTTCGCCGAGGGCCGGGTCGAGGTGTCCGGCGGCGGACTGCGCGAGGGCGCGAAGGTCGGGGTGCCGAAGATATGAGCCGCTACGTCGACGCGGGACCCGGTACGGACACGGGTGCACATGCAGATACGGGTGCGCGTACGGACACGGGTGCGCGTACGGTCGTCGCCCTCGCAGGGGTCACCAAGGAGTACCCCGGCCCGGTCGCCGCGCTGCGCGGGGTGGACCTCACCGTCGAGGAGGGCGAACTCCTCGGCATCGTGGGCCCCTCCGGCTCCGGCAAGTCCACGCTGCTGCACATCATCGGCACCCTGGACCGCCCGACCACGGGCTCCGTCCACATCGCGGGCCACGACGTGGCGGCGCTCTCGGACCGCAGGCTCTCCGCGCTGCGGGCCCAGCATGTGGGCTTCGTCTTCCAGGCGTTCCATCTGGTGCCGGGCGTCAGCGCCCGCGACAACGTGGCGGAGGGCCTGCTCTACTCCGGCCTCTCCCGCTCCGTACGCCGCCGCAGGGCGGCCGAGGCCCTGGACCGGGTCGGCCTCGCGGACCGCCTCGACCACAAGCCGCACCAGCTGTCCGGCGGCCAGAAGCAGCGGGTCGCCATCGCCCGGGCCGTGGTCGGCGAGCCCGCGCTGCTGCTGGCCGACGAACCGACCGGGGCGCTCGACTCGGAGTCGGGGGCGGCGGTGATGCGACTGCTGCGGGACCTGAACCGGGAGGGGGCCACGATCGCGGTCATCACGCACGACACGGAGATCGCGCGGGAGTTGCCGCGCGAGGTACGCATCCGGGACGGCCGGGTGGTCGCGGACCTGCGGAATCCTTCTGCCGCACCGTCCGTGGCGACGGGAGCGGGCCGGTGAGCCGCGCAGGCAGGGGCAGGTTGAAGGCGGCCAGGCTGGGCCCCCGGGACGTGGCCCACGTGGGCTCGGCGGGGCTGCGCAGCCGGCCGATGCGGGTGGTGCTCTCCGCGCTGGGTATCGCCATCGGCATCGCCACCATGATCTCGGTGGTCGGCATCTCCGCCTCCAGCCAGGCCCAACTTCTGCGCGAACTCGACAAGTTGGGCACCAATCTGCTCGTCGCCTCCCCCGGTGAGTCGATGTTCGCCGGGGAGGAGGTGAAGCTGCCCGAGGAGTCGGTCGGCATGGTGGGCCGGATCAAGGGCGTGAGGGACGTCGGCGCGACGGCCGACCTGGAGGCGACCGTCCGCCGTAACGAGAAGATCGACGAGGGCGATACGGGCGGGATCGCGGTCAAGGCGACGACGGCCGGCCTGCTCCGCGTCCTGCGCGGCGAGGTCGGCAGCGGCAGCTGGCTGAACGCCGCGACCGGACGCTACCCCTCCGTCGTCCTCGGCCATGTGTCGGCCGAGCGCCTGGGCATCACCGCCCCGGGACAGCAAGTGTGGCTGGGCGAGCGGTACTTCACGGTCGTCGGCATCCTCGCCCCGCTCCCCCTCGCTCCGGAGATCGAGCGCTCCGCGCTGGTCGGCTGGGAGGGCGCGAAGCGCCTGCTGGACTTCGCGGGCCACCCGACGTCGGTGTACGAGCGCTCGACGGACGCGGCGGTGCAGGACGTACGCAAGGTGATGGCGGCGACGGTCGACCCCAGGAACCCGCAGAACGTGAAGGTCACCGACCCGTCGTCGGCGCTCCGCGCGAAGGCGGCGACCGAGGGGGCGTTCAGCAGTCTGCTGCTGGGCCTGGGCGGCATCGCCCTGCTCGTCGGGGGCGTCGGAGTCGCCAACACCATGATCATCTCGGTCCTGGAGCGGCGGTACGAGATCGGCCTGCGCCGCTCGCTGGGCGCGACCCGGGGCCAGATCCGCATCCAGTTCGTCACGGAGTCGCTGATGCTGTCCGGCCTGGGCGGCCTGGCGGGTGTGGCCCTGGGCGCGGCGGCGACGGGGGTGTACGCGCAGTCGGGCGGACTGCCGTGGGTGGTCCCGCTGTGGGCGGTCGGCGGCGGCTTCGGCGCGACGCTGGTCATCGGCACGGTGGCGGGCCTGTACCCGGCGGTCCGGGCGTCCCGGCTCTCCCCGACCCTGGCGCTGCACGCGGCGTGAGAGGCGGCCCCGGCCGGGCGTCGGCCGCCGGTGTCGGGCGTCGGCCGCCGGTGTCGGGCCGGTCGGGCCGGTCAGCGTCGGTCGGGCCGGTCAGCGTCGGTCGGGCCGGTCAGCGTCGGTCGGGCCGGGCAGGCCGGGCAGGCCGGGCAGGCCGGGCAGGCCGGGCAGGCCGGGCAGGCCGGGCAGCGTCGGGCAGGCCGGGCAGCGTCGGTCGGGCCGGGCAGGCCGGGCAGGCCGGGCAGGCCGGGCAGCGTCGGTCGGGCCGGGCAGGCCGGGTCAGGCAGCAGGCCAGTCAGGCCGGGCAGGCCCGTCAGGTCAGTCAGGTCAGTCGGCCGGGTCGGCAAGGTCCGCCGGGGCAGGCGCACGGCGGTCGAGCACGCCTGTCGCGGGGGCCGTCGGGCCCGGGCCGGCTGCGGGCAAGCGCACGGCGGGAGCCCGGCTACGTCCCCGCCGTCACCTGGGCCAGGTCGACCGCTCCCGCGACCCGGGCCGCGACCGTCTCCGCGTACGCCGCGTCCGGGCGCTCGAAGGCGGACCGGTTCGCCGCGCGGAGGAACGTCAGCACGCCCAGCGTCCGGCCCCGGCTCCGGAGCACCGCGCAGAGCGCGTGCGCCGCGTCCCGGGGCCAGCGGCGTTCCGCGGCCCAGGACTGCGCGGCGTCCCCGGCGCCCGCGCTCGTACGGACGGTGCCGGTGCGCTCGACGGACCGGAGGGCCGGGTGGCCGGGGCCGTAGCGGGCCGGGATGGCGCCGCCGGACACCGGGAGGCAGGGGCCGGGAGCGTCGAAGGGCGTGGCGGCCGTACGCACCAGGCGCTCGCCCGCCACCAGGTCGACCAGGACGTGGTCGGCGAACCCGGCGAGCGCGAAGTCCAGCAGGGAGGTCGCCGCCTCCATCGGGTCCTCGCACTCGGAGGCCGTACGTGCGGCCCGGTGCAGCTGGCTCGTCCGGAACCGCAGCCGGTCGGCCTCCTGCTCCGCGAGCTTCGCGGCGGTGACGTCCCGGAACAGCCACCCCACCCCGAGCGGGACCGGTTCCTCCGTCAGCGGCGAGGCCAGCCGCAGGAATCCGCTGCGCCAGCACCGGCGGCGTTCGCCCTCCGCCGTCCGCAGGGTCACCCACAGCTCGGCCGGGGCGCTCGGGGCTCCTTCGGCGAGCACATGGTGCAGGGCGGCCTCCAGCTCCTCGACGCCCTGGACCACCAGTTCGCCGAGCGGACGGCCGAGGAGGGCGGTGCGGCTCCCGCCGAGCGCGCGGGCCGCATACGCGTTGACGACCGTCGGGCGCAGATCGACGTCGACGAGGGCCACGCCCCAGGACGCGTCCTCCAGCAGCGCCTCGCTCAGCGCGATGGCCCGCTCCAGGTCGATCTGGGCGTGCACCTCGCTGAACGCGCAGTAGACCCCGGCCGGTTGCCCGTCCGCGCCGCGCACCCCGGCGGACTGGGTCCGCACCAGCACCCGGCCGCCGTCCTTGCGCAGCAGCGCGAACTCGTGCACCTGCCGCCCCGGCGCGTCCATGGCCGACATCAGCCGCGCCCGCACCTCGTCCGCGTCGGCCCGGCGCACCGCCCAGCCCGCGAAGCCGGTACGCCCCACGGCCTCGCGCGCCGTCCAGCCGAGGACCCGCTCGGCCTCGCGGTTCCAGTGGGTGACCGTGCCGGCCGCGTCGAACGCGCAGAGCGCGGCGTCCATGCCGTCGAGCAGCGCCGCCAGCAGTTCGGACCCGGGAGGCTCACCGGGGATCCCGCCGTCGCCGGCCGGGGGCCCGGGATCCGCGGAGCACCCCGGGGGCCCGCCGCCGGAATCCTCGTCCGGCCCGAGCTCGTCGGTGGTCCCGCTGCTCCTGGAAGCACCCACTCCGCACCCCCCGCAGAACGTGTCCGCCGTTTCCCCACGCGTCGCCGCGTGTATTGCTGCACGTCAGACCATTCAACTCGAACGTGACCCAGCACACATCAACTTCACCGAAATCATTTCTTCCACCGCCGGATTCCCGGCCGCTTCCATCGTTTTCGCGCCACGCCGCGATCGCGCCGGGGCCCGTCGGGCCCTCCGCCGTGGGGAGTTCACCGCAGGCACCGCGGTGCGTGGTGACGACGTCACCCGAAGTCCACCGGGCACACCCAGCCTTGGGGCGCCCTCGCACGCGCCGTCGCACGCCTTCACACGCCTCGGACCGCCTCGGGTCGCCTCGGACGCCTCCGCGCGCCTGGGCCCCGTCCCGGCCCCGGGCCGCTCTCGGACCCGCTCCGCCCTGCACGGCCCCGCTCACCCGCTCCGCTCCTCCGACCCTCGACCGCAAGGAGCTCCTCCGTGACGCCCTTCCGCACCGCCCGCCCGACGGCGGCGGCCACGCTCGCCGTCTGCGCCGCGCTCGCGACACTCGTCGCCGCCGCCCCCGCGCCCGCCGCGCCCGCCGCCCGGCAGGACGGCCCCCGAACGCTCCCCGCCGTCACCCCGCGCACCGAGACCGCCACGCTGTACGACGACGAGGAGGGCGGCAACGCCAATGCGGACGACCCCGCGATCTGGCGCAATATCGCCGACCCGGACCACAGCCTGGTGATCGCCACCGCCAAGGAGGGCGGCCTGCGCGTCTACGACCTGGACGCCCGCCTGGTGCAGTCGCTGCCCGCGCCCGCCGCGCCCGGCCCCGACCACGCCCCGGGCCGCTTCAACAACGTCGACCTGGTGCAGGGACTGCGGCTGTCCCCGGGCGGGACGGCGGACCTGGCCGTCACCTCCGACCGGGGCCACGACCGGCTGCGTATCCACCGCATCGACCCGTCCCGGCCGGGCGGCCCGCTGACCGACGTCACCGACCCGGCGGCGCCCCGGGTGTTCTCCGCCGACCAGGACGAGGTCGACGAGCAGGCGACGGCGTACGGCCTGGCCACCTGGACGGACCGCCGCAGCGGCCGTTCGTACGCCCTGGCCAGCCGGCGCAACCGCACCTCGGTCGCGCTGCTGGAGCTGCTCCCGACCCGGTCCGGCACCGTCACCTACCGCAAGGTCCGGAGCCTCGACCTGCCCTCCGCGTTCCGGCTGCCCGACGGCACGTCCTGGTCGCCCTGCGGCGAGCCGGGCGAGCTGCCCCAGGTCGAGGGGATGGTGGTCGACCCGGCCGACGGCACGCTCTACGCCGGCCAGGAGGACGTGGGCATCTGGCGGATGCCCGCCGACCTGCGGGGGAAGCCGGTGCTGGTCGACAAGGTCCGCGAGTACGGCGTGCCGGGGACGTACGACGAGGAGAGCGAGGAGTGCGCCCCCGGGAAGGACCCGGGCTTCGGCGGCACCCGTGTCTCGGCCGACGTGGAGGGGCTGACCCTGCTCCGCGAGCGGAACGGCGACCGGTATCTGCTGGCCTCCAGCCAGGGCGACGACACCTTCGCCGCGTACGCCCGCCGGACCGGCCGCGAGAACCGGGCCGTCCCCGTGTACGCGGGCGGCTTCCGGGTGACGGCGGCCTCGGCGACGCTGGACGGGTCCGAGGTCTGCGACGGCGCGGCGGTGCGATCCGAACCGCTCGGCAGCCGGTACCCGGGCGGCCTGCTCGTCGTCCAGGACGGCAGCGCCACCCCGGCGCAGGACGGACGGGAGGCCACCGGCTTCAAGTTCGTCGATCTGCGGAAGGTCCGGGGCGCGCTGGGCCTCACCGGCGCCGGTGGAAAGACCGGCACGGAAAAAGTCACCGAATAAATCGGTTGAAGCGCGATCCGGGACGCTCCTAGTCTGTGGGCACACAGGAAAGGAGGTGTTCAAGAAGTGATTTCTTCTCGGACTCGTGAGGTGACTGCGGGCTGACGCCCGTCGTCGCACTCTTTCTGCAGTGCAGGCCGGACGCCGGCCAATCCCAAGCAGTCACCGACCCGCAGGCTCGCCGGTAAGTCCGGCCGGCTCCTCTGTGCACGGAGGATCCAGAGCCTGCGGGTTTCTGCGTTTCCCGGCCCCGCACGGCCTCTCGCACGCCCTCACGGCATCCCGCGTGCGGATCACGGGCAGAGCCGCTCCACCCGCCACTTTCCGGCGCCCGGCCCACCGCCCTCGCCGTCCTCCCTCACGTACCGCAGCCGGTCGTGCAGCCGGTTCTCGTGCCCCTGCCAGAACTCGATCGTCTCGGGCACCACCCGGAAGCCTCCCCAGTGCGGCGGCGCCGGGACCTTCTCGCCCTCGGGGTAGCGGGCGGCCAGCTCCTCGTACCGGCGGATCAGCTCCTCGCGGGAGCCGACGACGGTGGACTGGGCGCTGGCCCACGCGCCGAGCTGGGAGCCGTGCGGGCGGGTGCGGAAGTAGCCCACGGTCTCCTCGCGGGAGGTGCGGAGGGCGGTGCCGGTGACGATGACCTGGCGGGCCAGCGGGTGCCAGGGGAACAGCAGCGAGACGTACGGGTTGGCGGCCAGCTCGCGGCCCTTGCGGGACTCGTAGTTCGTGAAGAAGACGAAGCCCCGGTCGTCGTACTGCTTGAGGAGCACCGTGCGCGAGGACGGGCGGCCGTCCGGGGCGGCGGTGGAGACGATCATCGCGTTGGGCTCGTGCAGCACCCCGCCGGCGGCGACCTGGCGGAACCAGTGGGCGAACTGGTCCATCGGATCGGGGCTGAGGTCACGCTCGGTGAAGTCCTCCGAGCGGTACTGCTCGCGCATCGCCGCCGGATCGGTGGTGGAATCGATGGGGGAGGGCTTACGGGAGGGCCCGGCGGAAGGAGCCTGATGGGCGGCGTGATCCGGTGCGGGCACAGCATGATCCGGAGTCGGCACGGAGTGATCTGGTGTGGGCACGGGCCCATCCTGCCGCAGCGGCCCAGTGTGCCCGGCAGGGAGGGACCGTAACCACGCGTCGTCGAAATGGAGCCCTGTGCCGGATGTCACGCTTCCCCGCTCCGTGGGAACCCGCCAATATCTTGGGGCAGGCCCCTGTGTCCTTCGCACAGCAGCGGCCTTTGTACACAGCGGCCTTGATACACCTGCTCCGCGTCGCCACGGCCGCGCCGACCACAGCACGCCGCCCGCCGAACTGAGGGAGCCGCCTGATGTCCGACTTCGTACCCGGTCTTGAGGGAGTCGTCGCGTTCGAAACGGAGATCGCCGAACCGGACAAGGAAGGCGGTTCGCTCCGTTACCGCGGGGTCGACATCGAGGATCTCGTCGGCCACGTCTCGTTCGGAAACGTGTGGGGCCTGCTGGTGGACGGGGCGTTCAATCCCGGACTGCCGCCCGCCGAGCCGTTCCCGATCCCGGTGCACTCCGGTGACATCCGGGTCGACGTCCAGTCGGCGCTGGCGATGCTGGCGCCCGTCTGGGGTCTGAAGCCGCTGCTGGACATCGACGA
Source organism: Streptomyces anulatus (assembly GCF_014650675.1). GTDB lineage: Bacteria > Actinomycetota > Actinomycetes > Streptomycetales > Streptomycetaceae > Streptomyces > Streptomyces anulatus. The sequence goes on from NZ_BMVK01000008.1 coordinate 202,422, forward strand.
GGCGACGGCCCGGGACAACCTGGCGCGGGCCGCCGTGATGGCGCTGTCGTACGTCGCCCAGTCGGCGCGCGGCCAGGGCCGGCCGATGGTGCCGCAGAGCGAGATCGACAAGGCGCAGTCGGTGGTGGAGCGGTTCATGATCCGCTGGCGCGGCGAGCCGGACCCGAAGCATGTGAAGGCGGTCGACGCGTACTGGACGTCGGCGGCCGAGCACGGCATGAACGCCTCGACGTTCACGGCCCGGGTCATCGCCTCGACGGGCGCGGACGTCGCGGCCGCCCTGTCCGGCGCGGTGGGCGCGATGTCGGGCCCGCTGCACGGCGGCGCCCCGTCCCGGGTCCTCGGCATGATCGAGGAGATCGAGCGTACGGGCGACGCGAGCGCGTATGTGAAGCAGGCCCTGGACCGGGGCGAGCGCCTGATGGGCTTCGGCCACCGCGTCTACCGCGCCGAGGACCCCCGCGCCCGCGTCCTGCGCCGCACGGCCCGCGAGCTGGCGGCCCCGCGCTTCGAGGTGGCGGAGGCGCTGGAGAAGGCGGCACTGGAGGAGCTGCACGCACGGCGTCCGGACCGCGTCCTGGCGACGAACGTGGAGTTCTGGGCGGCGATCGTGCTGGACTTCGCGGAGGTCCCGGCGCACATGTTCACGTCGATGTTCACCTGCGCCCGTACGGCGGGCTGGTCGGCGCACATCCTGGAGCAGAAGCGCACGGGCCGCCTGGTGCGCCCGTCGGCGACGTACATCGGCCCGGGGACGCGGGACCCGCGCGAGATCGACGGGTACGCCGACATCGTCGCGGGCTGAGACGGACGACGGGGCCGGGGCGACGCCCCGGCCCGGCTCGGGGCTCCCGGCTCAGAGCTTCCGGCTCAGAGCTTCCGGCTCAGGGCTCCCGGCTCACAGCTTCCCGGACACGAAGGCCGTACGGTGACCGCCCAGCCGACGGTCGAACTCCGCGAGGAAGGCCGGGGTGAGGTCGGGCCACCCCCAGAAGGTGAAGCCGAGGTTGCCGAAGGAGAAGCAGCCGCCCATTCCCGTCCAGTCGACGAGCGGGGACGAGGCGTCGCAGTGCGCGCACCGCACGAGGCCCTCGCCGCCCTCCTCCCAGTCGGTGAACGCCTCGGAGAAGGGGTCCCAAGCGCCGGGTATCTCTTCCCAGGTCTCGTCGTGGAACTCGGTGTCCCGCTCGCAACGCGGGCACCCGGCCGAGGCCGGATCGGCCCACTGCCCGGCGTCGAACCTGGTGCGGGTGACTTCGACGTCGAGCGGCCCGCCCTGCCACGGCTCGCCCCAGCCGCTGCTGTCGACGACCTCCCGGATACGCGGTCCCGGCGGATATCCGGGCCCCTTGCCGAGGACGGGTTCGGTGCGCTCGGGCCCGATGACGCCCTCGGCCACGAGCCAGCCGACGACGCGCGCGGCCAGCGGGGCGGCGTCCGCCTCGGTGACATCGCGGTCCACGATGATCTGGAAGTAATCCCCCACGGCTCTCCCCCGTCGACCTTCGATTCCGATGGCCTCCACTCTGCCACCCCCCTCTGACACACCGGATTCAGGCGGCGCGACGAACGGCGATGACGTTGTCGGTCACGGTCGCGGTCTCGCCGCCGGGCCCGGTGGCGGTCCGCCGGGGCGCGTGGCACAGCTCGGTCCGCCATCCGTCGCCGAGCCGCAGGGACGCGAGTACGTCGTCGGGGGCGGGGAAGCGTACGTCCTCGTGGCCGTCCCGCCAGGACCAGGGGGCGAGTGAGGCGTGCTCGACCAGCACGAGCAGGCCGCCGGGGGCGACGGCCTCGGCGGCCCGCCGGAGCACCTGCTCGCGGGGAATCTCCACAGGGGTGTGGAAATAGCTGGCGGTCACCAGACCGAAGGTCCCGTCGGGGAAGGACCGGGCCAGATCGTGCCGGCCCGGGTGGACGCGGTCGGTCAGCCCGGCCGCGGCGGCTCCGGCGGCGACCCGGCCCAGGGCGGTCGCCGAGACGTCGACGGCGGTGACGTCCCAGCCGAGCGAGGCGAGCCAGAGGGCGTCGCCGCCGTGCCCGCAGCCCAGGTCCAGCGCCCGTCCGCCGCCGCCCGGCGCGGGGGCCAGGGCGGTGACGGCCTCGGCGAGGACGGCGTTGGGACGGGTGCCCCACTGCGCGTCGACGCCGGCGTAGTGGTTCTCCCAGAAGGCGGCGGAGTCGGTGACGCCGCCTGCGCCGGTGGTGTCGCTGCTCATGGCTGTTCCCTTTCATGCCCGTGGAGGCCGCTCCGGATGAGCACCCCGCTGGACAGGAAGGTGCGCTGCGGCCTGCCACCCTTGCAAGCTCCCATGCCGTTTCGGCAACCTGGCAGGCATGGCAGACACGGCAGACACGGCGGGCGAAGAAGACACAGCAGGACAGCCGTCCAAGAACATCAAGGACGGCGTGCTGGCCGCGGTGGGTCCCCGACTTCGCGAACTGCGGCGCAGACACGGGATGACACTCGCCGAGCTGGCCGAGCGGACCGGGATCAACGAGAGCACCCTGTCCCGCCTGGAGGGCGGCACGCGCAAGCCGACGCTGGAGTTGCTGCTGCCGCTGGCGGAGGTCCACGCGGTACCGCTGGACGAACTGGTGGGCGCGCCCCGCACGGGCGACCCGCGCATCCACCTCCGCCCGGTCACCCGCGACGGCCTCACCTACGTACCGCTCAGCCGCCCCGGCGGCGTCCAGGCCCACAAGTTGCTGATCCCGCCGGGCCCGGACACCGAGCCGATCCTGCGGACCCACGAGGGCTTCGAGTGGCTGTACGTGCTGGCCGGGCGGCTCCGGCTGATCCTGGGCGAACGGACGCTGGTCCTGAAGCCGGGCGAGGCGGCCGAGTTCGACACCCACGTGCCGCACTGGCTCGGCCCCGACGACCACCGGACGGTGGAACTCCTCGTCCTCTTCGGCCACCAGGGCGAGCGGGCCCACCTGAGGGCTCGCCAGGGGCCCGCGCGCGGACCGGGCGACGGGGCCGCATGAGGCGACAGCCGTACGCCTCGACGAGGCGATGTTCGCCCTGTTGCCACGCCCCGTACAGGCCCTGGTCCGGGCCGGACGCCGGGGGCAAGGAGCCTGCGACGGCTGCGCTAGGGTTCCGCCCGTAGCGAGCCGTATCGATGGCGCCAAAACGGCCTCCGGGCAGGGGACTTGTGACCACCACGAAGCCGGTCGTCGGTGCGGAAGGCGGCGATCGGCCGGCCGATCCGGCTGCGGATTCCCTGGTCCGCCGCGTCATCCCGATACCTGCTCCCGCCTTCCTCACACCCGCGTTCGTGACGCTGCTCGGTTGCTTGTGGGGGGCGGGCGACCGGAGCGCCTGGCGGGACGAACATGCCACCTGGTGGGCGGCATCGCTCTCCTTCGGAGACCTGTACCAGCTCACCCAGCACGTCGACCTGGCGCTGGCGCCGTACTACGTGTTCATGCATCTGTGGGTATCGGTGTTCGGCGACTCTCCCACTGCCCTGCGGCTGCCGTCCGCGCTCGCCATGGCCGTGGCGGGCGGACTGGTCGGACTCCTCGGCCGACGGGCCGTCGGCAGCACCCGGGGTGGCCTGTTCGCCGGCCTGATCTTCGCGCTCGTCCCCACCGTCACACGGTACGGACAGGAGGCGCGGCCGTACGCCTTCGCCATGGTGGCGGCGCTGATGAGCTTCCTCGCGCTGCTGCGTGCGCTGGAGCGGCCGGAGCCGCGACGGTGGGTGCTGTACGGCGTGACCGTCCCGCTCGTGGGCTGGTCCCACCTGGTGGCCCTGACCGTGCTGGTCGCCCACCTAGCCACCGTGCTGCGTGCACGACGCCGGTGCGGGCGACACGTCGTGCGTGCGTGGTTGATCGCGGCGGGCGGTGGGCTGGCGCTCGTGGTGCCGTTGGTCGTCCTCGCCCGCGATCAGGCTCAGCAGATCGCCTGGAACACACCGGCCTGGAACGACGTCGCCGCCATGCCGTACATGCTCTTCCGGTCCCCGGTGGCAACCGCCGTCGTGCTCGGAGGCGCGGCCATGGTGCTCGCCATGGTGGGACGGGGGAGGCAGCGCACAGGGCCGGGCCCCGATCCCCGCCCGCGGACGCAATTCACGCCACTCGCGCTGTGGGCGCTGGTGCCGTTCCTGCTCACCCTGGCGACGGTCCGCTGGCTGCATCTCTTTCTCGACCGCTATCTGCTGTTCACCGTCCCGGCCTGGATCCTGCTGGCGACCATCGGCATCCACCGACTCGCCGGCCGGGCCACCATGGCCCGTGGCATCGCCGTCACGCTGGTCGTTGCCGTTGCGGCGTCAGCCCCGTTCAGCCGGAGCGACATCACGCGCAACACTCCCCGCGAGCCGGACTACCACTCCGTCGCCACCGCGGTCTTCGTGGACCAGCGCCCAGGCGACGGCATCGCCTACACCCACCGCCGCAAGCCTCGCCGCGCCCTGGACTACGAACTGCGCAACGACCCCAGGCCCAGGGACGTCTTCCTGCACGACACCCCACAGCAGCGCGCCGACTACGAAGCCGGCGAGTGCCCGGATCCCCGTCGCTGCGCCGCTGGACACCGGAGGATCTGGCTCGTCTCCGCCGGTCGGGGTGACAACCCGCTCTCCGGCATGGAGGAGCAAAAGTCGCGGCTGCTGCGGCAGGAGTTCCGCACCTTACGCACCCTCGGCTTCGCGAATGTCCAGCTGTTGCTGCTGGAGCGCGTCCCATGACCGCCCCGGCTCCACCTCGGCTCCACCAGGGGCCCTCCGCCCACGGCCCTCGCTCTGCCGATCAACCGACTCGCCGATCACCCACCAACGTGGCGAAACGACCGAAGGCCTCGTCCCCGGCGCGACTGTCGCCGAGTTCCGCGCACAGCAAGGGGAACTCGGCCCAGGCCTCGCCCTCGACGGCCCACCGCGCGAAACTGCTCCGCCCGTCGTGGATGCGTGCCTCGTCGACCCACTGGTCAAGGCCGTCGCCCATCGAGTGGACGAAGAAGTGCGCGTCCTCCAAGGCCGGTGCCAGAAGGTCGATGAGCCGGTAAAGGTCGCGCATGTCGATGTAGCAGACGTCCGGCAACTGCTCCAGGCAGAGGTAGTCGGCCTCCGGTGGCCCCAAGCCGAACTCCCATATCCCCCCATCGACCGCCTGGTTGAGCAGATGGACCGGCCAGGTCCTCTGCCTGGGCAGCTCGGTGGCCACGGCCGAGAGCGTCTCCTCGACCAGAGGCCGCCATCCCGGACGTACGCGAACGGACGTTGTGTACAGGTCGGGCCACGGCGACACTTGAGGAAAACGCAACCGGAACCGCCCGTACCAACGGTTGTCGCGCCAACGGTCATCGCTCTTGGTGAGAAACGTCCCGGCCAGCTCGACGGGATGAGGCTCTCTCATGGGCCGAGCATACGGATTGCCGCCGTCGGCCCCCTGGCCTTGGGAGCCCTGGGCTTGTCCCCGCCGATGCCGGCTCACTGCGGGCAGCTTGGGCGGCGCTCCTGCTGATCGTGGTCCGCGAGCGCCGCTGCGGTGGCGCGGGCGAAGCCTTCCGGGTTGTCCAGCATGATGTTGTGCCCGCAGTCCGGGACCGGGACCACGGACACCCCGGCCTCGATGAGCGCGTCGGTGCCCGGGAGCGGGCCGTCGGCCTCGGGCAGCAGGTAGGTGCGGGGGATCTTCAGGTCCAGCAGATGCTCACGCATGGTGGGGGCAGTGCCTCGGGTGAGGTGGACCGCGCTGCGGTGCAGAGCTTCCCGGCCCGCCAGGCGCATCGTGGACCACCAGTGGGACCCGGCCCGGTCCCGGATCTCCTGCCAGCCGCCCGCCAGGAACTCCTCCTCGGAGTACGCGGCGATGCCGCTGCTGCCCGCGGAGCCGGGTGAAGGCGGGATCGGGTCGAGGTTGGCGTCGACCAGGACCAGGCGGGAGACCAGTTGGGGGTGTCGGACGGCCAGGACGACAGCCGCCGAGCCCCCCATGCTGTGCGCGATCAGCTCGGCGCCCGTGACACCCGCGTTGGTCAGGGCTGCGGCGAGGGCGTCGGCGTGGGATTCCAGGGTGTAGTCGAAGTCCGTCGGCCGGTCACTGATGCCGTGTCCGAGCAAGTCGATCAGCAGCGATCGACGTCCGGCGAGCAGAGGATGCACAGCAACCTCCGCGAAGTAGGCCGGTGACGTGGCGCCCAGACCGTGGACGTAGACGCGCGACGGCTCCTGTCCCGGCAGCTCGACCCAGCGGATCCGGCTGCCCTCGGGTGTCACGGCGGCGCTTCGCACAGTCTGCTTCCCTTCACCCCGGGCCGACGGAGAGACGAGAGTAGCCACCGGGCCTCGGCGCACCTCCACCGCCCCCGGCTGGACGTTGCGCGGGCACCAGAAGCCTCGGGGCTCGGGCCTCGGTTAAGTCACCTCAGTTGTGTGCACGCCCCTTGAGACCGATCCTGAGCATCGGACCAGCAAGGAGGAACAGGATGGGGCTCATGCTCTCCCCCGGCGACGACGACGTGACCAGCCCGGACGTCTCCTGGTCCTACACCGGCTTCGACATGTTCAGGGAGTGGCTGGCCCGGGCAGAGGGTTTCACTCTTGCGGAGATGAACGGCTTCGGTGGAGACCGCACGTGGAGCAGCGTCTCCACCACGCTGGCACCGCTGCTCGACCATCCGGACGACGAAGGCTCCCTCACGCTCGCTCAATGCGCGGCCATACTGCCCAGGCTCGAAGCGATCACCGACCAGCAACACGAGGGCGGAGAACCCGTCCATGAGCGACGCGTCGACGACGTGCGCCAACTGGTCACCGTCGTGAAGTACTGCTTGGAGAAGGAAGTCGAGCTCATCTTCTGCTGAGAGTGTCTGCACCGGGGTGACTCGGCTTTCGAAGCTCGGGATCCGAGACCCAGGACCCGAGACCCGCGATTCGAGGCCCGAGATTCGGTAGAGCCCATTCACTCATTCGGGCGTACTCCATCCACGCCCCGGCCCGAAGCTCGGGGCCAGAGTTTTGGGCACCGGGATACGGGACCCGGGACCCGAGCTTCTTCTTTAACCGGTAGGTAGAAGAAGGGGGTTGGGAAAACCTCCCCGACCTCCCCACCCCCGTAGCGGCCAGCAAGTATGACTATTCGCGGCGGCTTGCAGCGGAGCATTCGCACTGCTTACGGTGCGAGAACCAAGCGACCCCGACGCGGTGTGTAGGAGCACCAGGCCGGGGTCTCACCACACGATCGAAGAAAGGTCGATCCCGTGGCTACCCAGCACCCTAGCTCCGCCCTGCCCACCCCCGCACGCTCCCCCGCGTACCCGATGGCCAAGCCCGGCTACGGCAAGCGCTCCGCACCCGATCAACAGGCGCGTACGCGAAACGACTTCGCGCTCCTGCCGACCCGTGAGCGCTATGTCGCCGGGTTCGTCGACCACCTCCCCGAGGGTGCGGCCATGAGCGTGAAGACGCTGGCCAAGCAACTCCCGCTCTACGGGCAGCAAGCCATCTCCACCGCGCTGACCGCCCTCTCCGTCGCCGGACACCTGCGGCGCGTCCGGTGCGCCGTCGGCGCGGGCGAGACGACCCGCTGGGCGTTCCGCACCTTCTGGTCCCGCACCGCCCGCGACAACGAGTGGTGGAACACCTATCTCGCCGCCGAGGACGCCCGGGCCGCCACACCCGCACCGGGAGTAGCGGCCACCTCCACCACCGCCCCTCCGCCTCCCTGGGTCCCGGCCGAGGGGCCGCCGCCTCCCGCGCCGCCGGAGCGGCTTCGGGGAGAAGCCGCACCGGCATCACCGGAGGCACCTCGCGCGGACACCGCCCCAGGGGCCGTAGAGCCTGCGGAGGTCCCGGCCCCCATTTCCGTACCGCACCAACGCACTCCGGCCGACCCCCCGGACACGGCACCCGCGCCGGGCCCGGCCCGGGGCACTGCTGCGGCGGAGTCACCGACGGACCTGACGGATCTGGCGTGGCCGGCGGGTCCGATGGGGCTGACAGGTCTGGCGGGCCCGACGGACCTGACGGTTCCGGTGAACCTGACGGCCCCCCGCTCCCCCGCCTACCTCGCCCTGGCCCGACTCGGCCGCACGGACCAACGCCTGGGGTTGTCCGCCGACGACTGCGCCGCGCTGGAGGCGCAGGCGGCGGAATGGTTCGCCAGGGGTGTCGACGCCGACTACCTGACCGCCGCCCTCTCCGCAGGGCTCCCCGCCAAGGTCGACAGCCCTCTCGGCTTCGTCCGCCGTCGCCTCGCCGACAAGATCCCGCCCCGGCTGCCCGCCGAGCAGGCCCCGCCCGGCGCACCCGCCCGCCGCGTCCTGGTGGAGTGCACCGACTGTGGCGCCCCCGGACGCCCCGAGGCCCTCCCCGACGGGCTCTGCCGCCCCTGCCGCGCCGCCCACCACCCGGGGTCGGCCGGGTCCCCGGTCAGCACCGCCGAGGTACCCGCCGACGCCCGCGACATCGGGGCGTACATCGCCAACCTCCGCGACCTGCTCAAGGCCCCTTGAGGGCGGTTACAGCTGTACGTTGTGCTGTCCAGATTGCAGATGTGATGATGTGAGTCATGTCTGAGTACGAGGGCCGGGCAGGCGAACAGCCACGAGCCAGCATTCCGAAGTCGAGACTTGCAGAGTATGCCGAAATAGTCGGCCCTGTAAGTGAATCCGGCGAGTCGGGAACCTCGGCAAACGCCTCCCCCGCGCACTCAGCGTCCGGGCGATCTGAGGCTCCGATGCCGCCGAGCACGGTCCCGGCGGCCTCAACCCCCTCGCCCCCTACAACCTCACCCACCCTGCCGAGTACGCCCAGAACGTCAATATGACACTGTCCGGGCTGGTGTCCACAGCGGCACATCCGGAGCGGAGCATCCAGGCCGCAGTGGACGGATTCAAGAAGGATCCTTCCGAGTTGGTCGGCGTTATGCTCCCGGAGCTGTTGAATTCACCTATGGCTGGACCGTCTGTTACGACCTCAAGGAACACATCGAAGGGTGATTTCACCAAGGCCCCATTCTCCCCCTTGATGGTCGTCCCACACGACGGATCAGCCGCTCATCTCGCTCCCACCTTCCCGGCTTCGGCGGAATACATGGCCCTCCAAGCCTCGGGCAACTGGCCGCCCACGAAAGGGCAGTAGCATGCTCCGCCCCGACCACCAGGCCGCCGCCTGGCTCGCCCACACCTATCGCGGGCTCGCGCAACTGGTGGCGCCCCACCCTGTGGCCGAGTCGGCCACGGCCTGGCTCATGGCCTGCCGGACCGTGCAGCAGCCCGGGTTCCCGAACACCCCGATGCTGGCGTCCTCGGTCGTCGTGCCCAAGGACGGCAGCCCCTCCTTCCATCCCGCGCCGAGCGCACCCCTCGCGGATCTGGAACAGGCCACGTCGTACGAGGCAGCCGTCGCCCGGGCCCAGAACCAGGGGCGCAGGATCAACGCTCGTGGCGCTGTCGTGGCCCTGCACTCGGCGATCGGCAAGAGCCCTTCCACAGCGCTCGCCTGGCAGCCTTCGGACGAGGCTCCCGGCTGGTGGAGCAGGCTGACCCGCCGGTACTTCCCCGAGTTCGAGCGGGTGAGCGCGAGCAGTTGGGACGAGGTCGTGAAGGCCGTCGCGGAGCCGGGGCCCGACACTCGGGGCTTGGTGTGGATACGCCGCGAACTCGGCGGCCAGGAAGCCACGGGCAATCTGGTGTACGCGCACAACCACCAGGGACAGGTCGTCTTCCTCGACAGCCTGACGTCCTCCCTCGCCCGGCTGGAAACCGACCATGTACGCGAGCTGGTCCTCGTCCGGGCCCTGCCGGAGGCGCTGAGGGCTCCGCGCCGGCCCTGGGAGCAGGAGGCTCACGACTTCGAGGCGGCGGTGGCCAAGGCCCGACTCTGACTGGAGAACACATACGGAGGTGAGGCCGAGCTGGTCGGGCCCACCGTCGGCGACGAGACCCGGCGGGGCTGGGTTTTCTCCTGCGACGCCCGGCGGCATCTGCGCGACGGGCGCTGGCAGGACACCATGCTCGATGCGACGCTGGTCGTCCCCAAGGACGCCGCCGAGCCGTTCGGTCGGCCGAACTCGGACCCCTGGAACTGGCTGGCCCACTGGGACGCCGGAGGACATCCCGGCACGGGGACGTTCCCACCGCCGCCCCCGCCCGGCCGCGCCTCATGGTTCGAACCGACGCTCGCCGAGCTCGGACCCGTCCTGTCGACGTCGAGCCATCAGGAGTGGTCATCGGCAGTCGACGAACTGTCGTCCTTCCCGGCCGGGTCACGTGCTTTGATCTGGATCCGTCGCACGGACGGCCGGGGCCGCGAGGCCGTGGGATGGCTGGTCAACGGACTCACCACAACGACCGGAGTGCTGCTCCTCGACGGCTCGTCCGAGGAACCCGTGTCGTTCGACCCGACCGGAGTCCACGCGTTGCACGTGATTCGGTACCGCTGAGGCCGCAGCCGGTCCAGGTGGAGCCGGCCCGCTCCAAAGGGCCTGCTCCACCTGCCGCTGCCCGTAGGCGCCCCGGCCCATGGCCACCGAGGTGTCGGCGCTGCCCACCATTCCGACACCGGCGCCTTCCGGCGCGCTGCATGCACACCAGTTGATCCCGCTCGTCCCATGACCGGGTGACGGTGAAGCCGAGGCGTTCGTACAGGGCATGTGCCTTCCCCCGCCTCGCCGCCGCGCTCTGCTCCTACAAATGGCTTCACAAGCCGGCCCGGCAGACGCGGGCCTGTTCGGTCTCGATCGCGTTCTGGATCAGGCATCTCGCCAGCGTCTTGCCGTGGCCGAGAGGGTCCGGCGTCCGTCCTCGCTGGAGGCCGGCCATGGCTCCGTCGTACACGAGCAGTACGTTGCCCGCCAGGGCGGCGGGATCCTCGGTGGTGACGGTTTCCGCCAGCTGGTTCAGCCGTGTGACGAGGAGTGTGGACTCCGCCTCGATCACGGCGTGGACGGGGTGGTCGGGGTCGGGCAGTTCCGTGCCGGTCGCGAGGAAGGCGCACCCGCGGCCCGGGGTGTACCGGTCGCGGTAGGCGGAGACCGCGTCGAACAGGGCCAGGAGCTTCTCGGCGGGTGTGGCCGCGGCGTCCACGGCTTCCTGCCATACCTGTTCCCAGCGGTCCAGACGCCGGTGCAGCGCGGCTGCGATCAAGCCGTCCTTTCCCCCGAAGTGCGCGTAGAGCGTGCCGGGAGCGACGTGGGCGTGGTGCAACACCTGATCGACGCTGGTGCGGGCGATGCCGTCCCGGGAGAAGAGCTCGTCGGCCGCGTCCAGCAAGCGGTCCCTGGCGGACGGTCTGGCCATGGCCGCAGCGGTGTCCTGGTCCATGCACTCCATCATAACGAGCGTTACAGTGAAACGGTCGTTTCAGTGAGGTGGGGAGGGTCGGGCGCCTTCCGCCTCCGACCGGAGGTGCGCACATGAACGACCTGACCGGTGCGGGACCTGCCCGCAGCCGAGCGTTTCTCGGTGCGGGCCTGGTCCTCGTCAGTTGCCTGAGCGTGCAAGCCTCGGCAGCACTCGCCTCGACACTCTTCGACCGGCTGGGCGCCCCCGCCGTCGCCGGGCTGCGGCAGCTCTGCGCCGCCCTCGTCCTGATGGTGCTGGTGCGTCCGAGGGTCCATGGCCACACGGGGCAGGAATGGGCCGGCATGGTCGTCTACGGCGCGGCGATGGCCGTGATGAACGTGGCCTATTACGGTGCGGTGGGCCGCCTCCCGCTCGGCGTGGCGGCGACGCTGCTGTTCCTCGGGCCGTTCGTCGTGGCGGTCGCCTCGGCGCGCGCTTGGCGCGAAGCGCTTCTGCCGGCCGTCGGCCTGGTGGGCGTGGTCCTGGTCACGGAGCCCGGCGGGACAGTCGCGTGGGCAGGAATCGTCTTCGGACTGCTCTCCGCGCTGGCCCTTGCCTGCTACACCGTCTTCGCGCAGCGCGTGGGCAGGGCGTCCTCCGGGTTGGAGGGACTGGCCGTGTCGGTCGGTATCTCGGCGATGCTGCTCCTCCCCTTCTCCTTGCCCGCCGCACCGAGCGTCAACGGATCCGACTGGGGCCTGGTCGCCGTCTCCGGCGTCGTCGGGGTGGCGCTCGCCTTCACCCTGGATTTCCGGGCCGTGAAGATGGCCGGCGCCAAAGTGGTCGCGACGCTGTTCTCCCTCGACCCCCTGATGGGTGCACTGATCGGCGCCCTCGCCCTTGCCGAAAGTCTCTCCGCACCGGTGCTCGTCGGCATGGGGCTGATCGTGTCAGCCGGTGCCGTGGCGACCTGGCGTGCCGAAAGGCTCCCGGTTTCGCCGATGCCGAGCAGTACGGGCCGCTCGTGACACGGCGACGGGATGACCATCGGTCGCACCCCACCAGCAGCCATTCCTCATGCCCGGCGGAACCGACGAACAGCCGCGCAGGACACGGTCTAAGCCTTGATCGGTGCGGCCGCCCTCGCGGCCCGCTCGATCTTCGCGCAGTAGGCCGCACGTGCTTCCTCATCGATCTGCTGCTCGTGTTCGGGGCGCAACCCGGTCCGGCCGTCGAGGCCCTCGCGCAGGATGTCGGCGTGCCCGGTATGCCGGACGGTCTCGCCGAGGACATGGACCAGAACGGCGAACAGGTTCGTGTCGGTATAAGGCTCCGGCCACCACGGCACGTGGCCGGGGGCGTCGACCGGAAGCTCGTCGATCGTCGCGTCCGAGTGTTCCCACGTGCGCCGGTAGAAGCCGACGATCTGATCGCGGGTCTCGCCCTCGGCCGCCCACTGATCGCTGCCGTCGGAGTCCTGCCACCGGGGCAGCGGCTCCGGGGAAGGGCGGTCGAAGACCTCGCCGAAGTACCTGGCCTCGACGGTGGCCACGTGTTTGACCAGGCCGAGAAGGTTGGTCCCGGTCGCCGTCAGAGGTCGGCGTGCGTCGTATTCGGACAGGCCGTCGAGCTTCCAGAGCAGCGCCTCACGGTCTCGCCGCAGCCGACCGCGCAGATTATCTTTCGCAAATTCATCGATCATGGGGCATGAGCCTGCCACGGCCTGCTCAGGGTTTCAAGATCCCGTACGTGGCCCGAGGACGAGTGGAAGAGGGCCGGGACCGGGCCATCGTCGCCGCCCCGACCGCTGCAAGTAGCTCGCTCGAAAGAACCGTGCCGGTCCGAACCCTCAGCCCGAACCGCCGACCAGCGCCTCCCCGAGCGGGGTACGCCGGTAGAGCACCGATCGACCGGACCGGGCGCGGACGAGCAGCCCCGCGCCCCGCAGGATGGCGAGGTGGTCTCCCACCGCGCCGGGTGCCATGGCGAGGCTTCGGGCGAGGTGGCTGGTGCTGGCCGGGGCGTCCAGGGCCAACAGCAGCCGGGCCCGGGCCCGGCCGACCAGAGCGGTCAGCGCGTCCGGTCGGGGGACGGTCTCCTGTTCGTCCCACAGGGCGGCGGTGCCGCGGGCACGGTAGACCAAGGTCCGGGGCCAGGGGTCTTCCATGTGGGCGGCGATGTGCCCGACGATGGTCGAAGGGATCAGCAGCAGCCCGTCGCCGGTGAGGCGGACCGTTCCGCCCCGGAAGAAGCCGATCTCGATACCGCCGGCACGCCAGGCGACGCCCGGGTGCAGGCTCTCGATGGTCGCGGCCCAGCCGTATTCGCCGATCACACCCACCCGGTGCACGACGTCGCGCTCACAGATCGCCCGCAGCTGCGGCCAGTCCGCGGCAAGCAGCTCGTGCCACGCCCGGTCCATCGCCTCGGCGATCCTGGAGACGGCGTCCGGCGAGTCCAGCACCGCTCGTACGCGGGGATCACGGGCGGACGGGCCGGTCGCGTTGGCGGCGATTTCGCGGCGGGCCGCTTCCAGCGGTGTGGCCCGGATCACCGCCAGGTCGTCCGCCCAGGTCTGGTTGAGGCCGCGCGGGGGCGGGGCGACGAAGTTCGGTCCGCCGCCGCGCGTGGTGTGCAGGGCGAGGACGGCGTTCAGTTCGGTCTCACGGCGAAGCCGTTCAAAGGCCGGCAGGAGCCGGGCCGCCCACGCTCGCGGCAGCGGCCGGTCCTGCCCGACGAGCGAGCGCAGCAGCAAGCAGAGGTCCAGCGCGGGCGACAGTGCGAAACGGCTGCGCAGCAGGTCCTCGACCGAGACTTCGAAGCGCAGCACCCGGCCAGGCTACCGCGCGATGCCTGTTCGGATTCGTCCAGCGACGAATCATTGGTGAGCGACGTGGGCGCACGGCAAGGCTGGGCGTCATGCCCCCAACCGCCGAAACCGCGCAGGTCAGCCACCGTGCCACCTACCGGGTGGTGCTGGCCGAGCCGCGATTCCGGCTGCTCTTCTCGACCCGCGCCGTCGCGATCACCGCGGACGCGCTGCGGATCACCACGTTCTCGGTTCTGGTCTTCTCGTCCACCGGCTCCGCGCTGCTGAGCGCGGTGGCCTTCGGCATCGGCTTCATCCCGCAGCTGTTCGGTTCGCTGTTGCTGGGCTCCCTGGCCGACCGGCTGCCGCCCCGCGCGCTCATCACCGGCGGCTACGCCTTGACGTGCGCCACCGCCCTGCTGCTCGCCCTGGTGCGGATGCCGGTCGCGGCGAGCCTCGGTGTCGTGGCGCTGGTCTCTCTCGCCACACCGGTGTTCCACGGCGCGTCGAGTCGGCTGGTCGCTCAGTCGTTGGAGGGTGACGCCTACGTACTGGGCCGTTCGCTGAACAACATCGCCGGCGCCGGCGCGCAACTGTTCGGTCTGGCGCTGGGAGGCGCGGCCGTCGCGGCACTCGGCCCGCGCCGGGCGCTCGCGGTCAGTGCCGTCCTCTACCTCGGCTGCGCGCTTGCCATCCGCATCCGGCTCCCCCGGTTGCAGCCGGGGGAGTTCGGCGGCACGCCCAGCAGCGCCGGGAGCGACGGCGGGGCCGTCCGCGCAAGCCTGCAGGGTGCGGGCCTGCTGCTGCGCGGACGCACGGTGCGACGGCTGATGCTGGCCCAGTGGCTGCCCGTCGCGCTCGTAGCGGGCGCGGAAGGCCTCATCGTCGCCTATGCGGGAGAACGCCGATTCGCGGCCGGCTGGTACGCGGTTCTGATGGGCTGTCTGCCGGTCGGCATGCTGGTCGGCGACCTGCTGGTGGGTCGATTCCTGCGGCCCCCCGCCCGGGAGCGACTGGTGGTCCCGTTGGTCGCGCTGGCGGGGCTGCCGCTGATCGGCTTCGCCGCCGAGCCCGGGGTGGGCGTCTCGTCCTGTCTGCTGCTGCTCAGCGGCCTCGGATACGCCTACGGCCTGGGCCTGCAACGCCCGTTCCTGGACGCCCTGCCGCAGGACGGCCGAGGTCAGGCCTTCGGCTTGCTCGGCTCCGGCAGCATGACGCTCCAGGGCGTCGGACCGGTCTGCTTGGGCGCGGTGGCCGCAGTCATCGGAACAGGCGGCGCGATCGCCCTGGCGGGCGGCGCGGCGGTGCTCACCGCCGGCTGGATCCTCACCTGGCACCCGCCCGCCTCCCCGGCCCTCGCCCCGAACCGAGTCGTCTCCAGCGAATGAGGCCGCATTCCGACGAGACCGAAGCAGCATGAAGTTCGAGGCGTCGCTAGCGAGGGCCGGGGGGGCGTCGCTGACGCCGGCCGCCGTGGTGACGGCCTTGAGCGGGGTGCGGCCACCGCGGGTCAGAAGTGCTTGCTGCCGCAAATCGCACACGGTGAAATCAGAACGGCTTGCCAGGAGTCCCGTCGCCCTCGATGTTGGCCACCATCTTGCGCAGCACCTGGAGCGCGGCCACGTACTCCTTGTCGCTGATGCCCTCGTGGACTTCGGCGCGTACCTCGGTCGCCAGCTCACGGAGCCGCGCTCTGGCGGCCTCCCCGGCATCCGTGAGGTGCAGACGCTGCCCGTCATCGATCCTGAGCCACTCACGGTGGAGCAACTGGTCGACGACCCTGGCGATCTCGTGCGGCCCGTCGGCGAGGTGGGTCAGCTGAGCAACGACCTCCTCGCGGCTCGGTGCCGCGGGGCCGCCGTTCACACGGTTGAGTACCCAGTACTGCGGCTGCGTGGCGTCGATCCTGGCCATCGCGTCACGCAGATGCCGCGTGACGGCCGCATGGGTCAGACCGCTCCAGTAGCCGATCGGCTGAGTGGCCAGCATGTCATCGGTGGCAGCCGGGTTCGCCGGCGCCTGGTCGGTGGTGTTTCCGATCAGTGGCTCCATGATCGCGACGCTACGTTCCCCCGGCGCGCCGGACAATCGGCATGCGGCGTTCATGCGGAACGCTGCATGCACACCAGTTGATCCCGCTCGTCCCATGGCCGGGTGACGGTGAAGCCGAGTCGTTCGTACAGGGCGATGGCCCCGGTCCGCCATTCCCATACCGAGAGCCGAACGGTGGCGACGCCGTTTTCCGCGGCATGAGCGAGGGCGGCGTCGAGCAAGGCGGACGCAATGCCCCGGCCACGGAACTCGGGGTCGGTCCACAGCCTCTTGATCTCCGACTGCCCGTCGACCGGAGAGGTCACCACCAGACACCCGGCAGCGGCGTCCCCCAGGAGAGCCACCAGCACGACATCACCGGCGAAGGCGGTCCGAGGGTCGGTGATTTCCGCCCGGTAGCGATCCGGCAACCCGTCCACATCGGCAACCGACTCGCCCTTCTCGGCCTCCGTCCGCAGATGGTAGGCAGCCAGCAACGCCGCCACGCTGTCATCGACCGGAAGGGCCTGGCCCGGCCAGCGGACGACGACGACCTCGCCGTGATCAGTCATGACCCCAGCATCACATGGCGGAAACCACGCTCCGCACGAGCCCCAAGGAGCACGTCCGATGCACGCCTGATGCTCCGGGCGGAGATCGCCGCCCTGGCCGGCGAAAGCCGGTGCGGGCAGCGGAAGCCGATGGGGGCAGCGGTAGCCGGTGCGGACATGGGTGCGGCCACCGCTGATCATCGGTCTGCGTAGACGAACGATCACGCGGTGGCCGCAGAACACGGGAGGCCCAGCCCCGTGCGGTGCCGCGCTGCGGCGGCGATGCGTCAGCTCTGTGCGGTGTCGTCGCCCGTCTGACCGGTGCCCTCGGCCGCGCCGGTCTTCTCGCGCATCTTGCGCACCAGCTCAGCCTTCTGGTCGGCCGCGCTCCGGCGGTCGAGATTGCGGTGCGGGCCGTTGTTCTGCCGTTCGGCGCGGGACAGCTTCTTGCGCTGGCCGCCGCCCTGGCCCACGGGGTTGTTGATGTTCTTGCTCACGGTCACGGGTTCTCCCGGTAGTGATGTGAAGTGGTCTACGGATTCACCGGTGGGGGACGGGCGGCGACGTCGCAGGACGTCAGCGGCGGCCCGTCACTCGCTCACTCGTAAATCGGCGTCTGGAATGAGAAAGACGTTACCCGGTTCCGTCGACCCTCGCACACCACCCCTTTTCCGCCGTCCGGCGTCGGCCGGGCCTTTGGCGGGCGCCCGGGGACGGCCGGCGCCGGCCGCTTCGTGTGAGTAGCCGTACTCAGGCGTGTGTCTGCCCGTCTGCCCCAGCATGGCAGGCATGCCGAAGGGGATGCTGGACCTCGGACTGGCGGTGCTGCTGTCAGCGGGCGAAGTGGCCGTGCTGGTGGTCCTCTGGTTCGTCGAAGCGGTGAGGCAATGGCCCAACAGGGGTGCGACGGTTCCCGGTTCGACGCGTCGGTTCGTCCTGGTCCTGGGCCTCGGCTCGGCCTTCTCCGCCCTGCTCGGCCACGGCTTCTCCGAAGCCGGGCTGCCGGTGACCACCGTGTCCCAGACCGTCCTGGCCGCTCTTCTCGCGCTGCTGTTGATCCTGGTCGCGGGAACCGAGGGCTACGAGCGGGTCGGCCGGAACCTGTACCGGAGCCGCCTGCGCCGCGAGCGTCGACGCTGGCACGCGTCCCAGCGGCGACGCGACGGACATGCGTCGCCTCCGGTCCGTCGACGCCGGTGGCCGCGGTGACCGCTCGCCGCCGACCTGCACCCCCTTACCGGCCGGCCCGACTTACCGGCCGGCCAACGGGAAGCGGTGCGTGTGTAATGTATGCAGATGACTAACGACCCTTACGAACTGTCCGCCGAGCTGCCTGCCGTCGAGACCTACCTGCGGCTGCGACCCGCGGCGGGACTGAGTGCGATGCCCCCCGAGGCCGCGGCGCTGGGCCTGCCGAACACCTGGCACGCGGTTCAGGTCCGCCACGGCGGTGAGCCGGTCGGCATGGGGCGGGTGATCGGCGACGGCGGTTGCTTCTTCCAGGTCGTCGACATCTGTGTCCTCCCCGACCATCAGGGGCGGGGCCTCGGGAAGCGCATCATGGCCGAGCTGGTCGGCGAACTGGAGCGCCGGGCCCCGGCCGGTGCCTATGTCTCCCTCATCGCCGACGGCGACGCCCGGCATCTCTACAAGAAGTTCGGCTTCCGTGAGACCGCACCGGCCTCGGTGGGCATGCACCGCACCGTGTGAGGCGACCAGCCGACGAGGCTCACAGCAGGGCGAAACGTCGCCCGACGCCCGATGAGTTTCGCTCCCGCGTGTGGTCACCATCGAGGAAAGCAACCGCACGGACAGGAGCAGGACATGGGTCAGCTGGTCGTGGTCAACTTCGTCTCGTTGGACGGCGTCATGCAGTCGGTCCTCTCGGCCGACGAGGACCGGGACGGCGGGTTCGACCAAGGCGGCTGGGTACTGCCGTACGTCGACGAGGTGGTGGAGCGGTTCATGAGCGAGGCCACCGCCGGCGCCGGTGCCCTCCTCCTCGGGCGCAGGACCTACGAGATCTTCGCCGCCACATGGCCGTACGCCGACCTGGACGACCCCGCGGTGGCCGCGATGAACGCGATGCCGAAGTACGTCGCATCCCGCACGCTCAAGGATCTGAGCTGGGCGAACTCCACGCTCCTCGGTGCCGATCCGGTGGAGGAGATCAGTCGGATCAAGGCCGCGTCCGGGAGCGAGACGGTGGTGCTGGGCAGCGGGGGGCTGCTCGGGAGCCTGATCGAGTACGACCTCGTCGACGAGTACCGGCTGCTGGTCTTCCCTCTCCTTCTGGGCAGCGGGAAGCGGCTCTTCGCCGATGGCAGGAGCCCTCGTCGTCTGACGCTCACCGCGACGCGGCCGACGCCGTCCGGCGTCCTGATCAATACGTACCGCCGCTCCGCCGAAGGGTGAGGCCTGATCGGCGGCAAGGAACCGAACCGCTCCCGGACCACGGGGAACAGGCACAGGCCGGTGGCGTTCGGCGTGAAGATCGGGGAGGCTGGCGCGCATGGTTTCCGTAGTGCAGAACGTGGCGATCGACTGTGCTGATGCTTACGAGCTGGCGCGGTTCTGGAGCGGTGTGACCGGTCGTCCGCTGCACCCGGAGGACAGGCCGGGCGACCGGGAGACTCAGGTGCTGCTGGCGGAGGGCCCGGTGCTGCACTTCAATCAGGTGCCGGAGGCCAAGACGATCAAGAACAGGCTCCATCTGTGCCTGCGCCCGGAGACCTCGCGCGATCTGGAGGTGGACCGGCTGCTGGACCTCGGTGCCACATTCGTCTCCGATCACCGGAATCCCGATGGTTCGGGCTGGGCGATCCTCGCCGACCCCGAGGGCAACGAGTTCTGCGTTCTGCGGAGTGCGTCCGACCGGGCCGCCATGGATTCCTGACGCCCACGCCGTCCGGGGCGACGCCCGTTCCGGACGGTGAGGGTCCCGGGCGCCCCTGGGCCGCGCGGCTCCGAACGAGTGGACTTCGCAGGGCGCGGCCGGGATGCGGTGCTGAGCCCGGGGGCCGGGTGGTGTCGTTGCCGTCGCTCCGCTCCCCTCCCTCCCGGCCCGGAAGAGGCACCCCCCGATGCGACGCTCCCCCACCCGACGTCTGTACGCCGCGATGCTGCTCGCGGCGTCCGTACTGGCCCCGATGGCCGTGGCTCCCGCCCCGGCGGTCCACGCCGCGGGCCTCGATCAGCACGGCCAACACGGCCAACACGGCCAACACGGCCAGGACCACAGAAGCGGCCCGCACGGCGAGGACGACTGTCCGCCCGGCGGTCTCGGTCCCGAGCTGACCGCCGAGCTGGACAGGACCATCGAGGACGTCCGCAAGCAGGCCGGCATCCCCGGGGTCGTCGTCGGGCTGTGGCTGCCGGGGAAGGGAAGTTACGTCCACGCGGGCGGCGTCGCCGACACGGCCACCCGTGAGCCGATGTCGGCCGACACCCGGATCCGGATCGGCAGTGAGACCAAGACGTTCACGGTCACCGCGCTCCTCGAACTCGTCGACGACAAGCTCGTCGGGCTGGACGACCCGATCTCCGCCTACGTCCCCGGCGTGCGCAACGGCGACCGGATCACACTGCGCCAGCTCGCCGGGATGCGCAGCGGCCTGTTCCCGTACACCGCCGACGCGGACTTCGTGCACGACCTGCTGAGCGATCCGTACCGCTCGTTCACCCCGCGCGGTGTGCTCGCGTACGGCATGAAGCACAAGAACACCTTCAAGCCGGACGCCCGGTTCCAGTACTCCAACTCCAACCTCGTCCTGCTCGGCCTGGTGATCGAGAAGGTCACCGGCCAGAAGCTCCGCCAGGTCATCCACGAGCGGGTGCTCCGCCCCGCCCACCTGCACAACACGCTCTTCCCGACCGGGGCCGAGTTCCCCGAACCGCACGCCCACGGCTACACCGACCAGACGCTGAGCGGCGAGACCGAGGACGCCACGGACTGGAACCCCAGCTGGGCGTGGGCCGCCGGCGCGATGATCTCCGATCTGCACGACCTGCGCCGCTGGGCCAAGGTCGTCGCCACCGGGGAGCTCCTGAGCCCCGCGACCCAGGCGCAGCGGCTCAAGACCCGGCCGACCGGGTTCCCGGGGCTCGGCTACGGTCTGGGCATCTTCGAGACCGGCGGGTGGATCGGGCACAACGGTTCCCTGCCGGGGTACGAGACCGTGACCGTCTACCTGCCCTCGCAGAAGGCCACCATGGTCATCATGATCAACACGGATTCCCTGAGCGGGGGCCAGGAGCCGTCCACCCTGCTCGCCCGCGCGGTCACGCAGATCGCCACCCCGGGCAACGTCTACGACGGCAGCGCCTCCCAGGAGCCGACCACTCCGGCCGCTCCGACCACTCCGACCAACTCCCTGAAGGAGTAGTGGTGATGCGCGTCGCTCACCCCGACGGCTCGTGCGTAGCCACCGCTCCGGTCGGCTCCGGGCTCACCCCAGCCCCTCCTCCACCAGCGCCGCCCACTGCGCCACCACCCGTGCCCGCCGGGCGGTGTCGTCGGTGAGGAGGTTGGCGAGGCCGAGGCCGCGGGCCATGTCCAGGAGGCCCTGGACCGTTTCGCGGGCCCCGGGGCGGGACTCGTCGGCGCCCAGGAGTTCGACGGCGATCCGGTGGGTCTCGCGGCCCACCCGCGCCTCCAGTTCTGTCACGCGCGGGCGCAGCTGGGCCTCGTTGGAGGCGGCGACCCAGAGCTGGAGCGCGGCCCGGAACAGGGGGCCGGTGTAGAGGTCGACCAGGGCCGCGACCACCTCGGCGCGGCCCTGGTCGGGAAGTGCGCGCAGGGCGGCGGAGCGCTCCTCGGCGACGTACTCCACCGCCCCCGTGAACAGGTCCTCGCGGGTCGGGAAGTGGTGCTGGGCCGCGCCGCGCGAGACGCCGGCCCGCTCGGCGACGACGGAGACGGTGGAGCCCGCCCAGCCGTGTTCGGCCAGGCAGGCCACCGCCGCCTCCAGGAGACGCTGCCGCGTCGCCCGGCTGCGGTCCTGCTTGGGCGTGTGAGCGGATTTCAAAGGGCTGGAAGGTGTCACCGCACCCATGCCGGGTCCCGTCGTTCGAGGAAGGCCGTCATCCCCTCCCTCGCCTCGTCGGAGGCGAACAACGCGGCGGATCGGGCGACGAGGTCTTCGGCGTACTGGTCGAAGCTCCTCAGCACCGTAGCCGTGACCAGCTCCTTCGATGCGGCCAGCCCCTGCGGCGATGCCCGGCGCAGGCCGTCCAGGATCGGTACGAGTGCCCGGTCGACGTCCTCGGCGGCCTCCGTGACCAGCGAGATCCTGGCCGCCTCCGCCGCGTCGAAGCGCTCACCGGTCAGGTAGTAGCGGTTCGCCGCCGTGCGGTCCACGCGGGGGAGCAGGGTGAGGGAGATGACCGCCGGGGCCAGGCCCAGCCGGGACTCCGTGAGCGCGAAGGTGGACGACGGGCCCGCCACCGCGATGTCACACGCCGCCAGCAGGCCCAGACCGCCCGCACGGACGTGGCCCGCCACCCGGGCCACGACCGGTCTGGGCAGCGCCACGATCTCCCGCATCAGACCCACGAACGCCTCCGGGTCCGGCGGCGCCTTCAGGTCCGCCCCGGCGCAGAACGTCGTGCCGGTGTGGGTGAGCAGCACCGCCCGTACGGTGTCGTCCGCCGCGCACGCCGCCAGTGCCGCGCGGAGTTCGCCCACCAGCGACGCGGAGAGCGCGTTGCGGTTCGCCGGGGAGTCCAGCGTCAGCGTCGTCACTCCCCGGTCCGCCGTCCGTCCGATCAGGGTCACTTCTCCTCCGATGTTTCCGCGTGGTCCGTCTTCTCCCGGTCGCGCAGCTCGCGCCGGAGGATCTTGCCGGACGCCGCCCGGGGCACCGCCTCGATGAACTCGGCCTGCCGCACCTTCTTGTACGGGGACACGCGCTCGGCGACGTACGCCATGACGTCGTCGGTGGTGAGGTCCCCCGCGGCCGGGCTCCGGACCAGGAACGCCTTCGGGACCTCGTTGCCCTCCGCGTCGTACACCCCGATCACCGCCGCGTCGGCGAGGTGCTCGTGTGTCAGGAGCAGGGCCTCCAGCTCGGCGGGGGCCACCTGGTAACCCTTGTACTTGATCAGTTCCTTGACCCGGTCGACGACGAACAGCCAGCCGTCCGCGTCCACCCGCCCGACGTCGCCGGTGTGCACCCAGCCGTCCGGGTCGATCATGTCGGCGGTGGCGTCGGGCCTGCCCAGGTAGCCCTTCATCACCTGGGGGCCGCGGATGAGGATCTCGCCGTCCGCCCCCGGCTCCGCGTCCTTCGCCGGGTCCTCCAGCGACACGATCCGCATCTCGGTGCCCGGCAGCAGCTTGCCGACCGTGCCGGGCGGCGGCTGCTCGACGGAGAGCGGCACCACGTGCGTACCGGGCGACAGCTCCGTCATCCCGTACGCCTGCCGTACCGGCGGCAGCCCCAGGCGGGCCGAGCAGGCGACGGCCAGGTCGGCGTCGAGCGGGGCGGCGGCGCTGACGATGTACTGGAGCGAGGAGAGGTCGTACTCCCCCACCAGCGGGTGCTTCGCCAGGGCCAGCACGATCGGCGGGGCCACGTACAGGCCGGAGATCCGGTGCGTCTGGATGGCCTCCAGGAACTGCGCCAGGTCGAAGCGGGGCAGCACGACGACCGTCGAGCCGCAGCGCAGCGGGGCGTTCATGAGCGCCGTCAGACCGTAGATGTGGAAGAAGGGCAGAACCGCCAGGATGCGGTCGCCCTCGCCCATCGGGATGAACGGTCTCAGCTGCTCCAGGTTGGTCGCGATCGAGCGGTGCGTCAGCATCACGCCCTTGGGCGTGCCCGTCGTGCCGGAGCTGTACGGGAGCGCCGCGACGTCCTCGCCGGGGTCGATGGCGATCTCCGGCTCGGGGGCGGTGGAGGACAGCATGTCCAGGACGGAGGTGTGGCCCTCGGCCTGGTCGCAGACGTAGATCTCCCTGATGCCGCCGGTCAGTTCGGCCGCCCGGCGGGCGGTCGTCAGGAGCGGGGAGACCGTGACGATCCAGGTGGCCCCGCTGTCGGCGAGCTGTTTGGCGAACTCCTCGGGCGTGGCCAGCGGGTGGACCGTGGTGACGGAGGCCCCGGCGCGGGTGGCCCCGTAGAAGACCGCCGGGTAGGCGATGGTGTTCGGGCTGTGGAGGGCGAGGACGTCGCCCTTCCGGAGCCCCGCCCCGGCCAGCGCGGCGGCGATGCGCCGGTGGAAGCCGTCGAGCTGGGCGTACGTGAGGGAGACGCCGTTCGTCCCGTCGATCAGGGCGACGGTGTCACCGAACCCGGCGGCCCCGCCGAGGACCGCTTCGTGGATGGGTGTGTCGAGGGCCGGTACGTCTGCGTACTCGCTGCGGAACACCATGGCGGTCCCCTGTCGTCGCGGATGCCCGCGCCGCCCGGGTGGCGGCGCGGGACGCCGTGCGGGTGTGGAGGGTCAGAATCACCCCTGTGGGGGAGGGATGGGGAGAGGTCGGACGGAAGAAGGATCAGGAAGGCCGTGGGGCTCAGTACGACTTCGGCAGGCCCAGCGTCTGGTGCGAGACGTAGTTCAGGATCATTTCGCGGCTGACCGGGGCGATCCGGGCCACCCGCGACGCGGTGATCAGGGACGCGAGGCCGTACTCGCGGGTCAGGCCGTTGCCGCCGAGGGTGTGCACGGCCTGGTCGACCGCCTTCACGCACGCCTCGCCCGCCGCGTACTTCGCCATGTTCGCCGCCTCGCCCGCCCCGACGTCGTCGCCGGCGTCGTACAGCCGGGCCGCCTTCTGCATCATCAGGCGGGACAGCTCCAGGTCGATGTGGGCGGTGGCCAGGGGGTGCGCGATGGCCTGGTGGGAGCCGATCGGGGCCTTCCAGACCTGCCGGGTACGGGCGTACTCGACGGCCTTGCCGAGCGCGAAGCGGCCCATGCCGATGCCGAACGCGGCCGTCATGATGCGTTCGGGGTTGAGTCCCGCGAAGAGCTGGAGGAGGCCCGCGTCCTCGTCGCCGACCAGGGCGTCGGCCGGGAGGCGCACGTCGTCCAGGACCAGCTCGAACTGCTTCTCCGGGGCGTGGAGTTCCATGTCGATCTGATTCCGCCCGAAGCCGGGGGCCTCGCGCGGGACGATGAACAGGCACGGTTTCAGGTTCCCGGAGCGGGCGTCCTCGGTGCGGCCGACGATCAGCGTGGCGTCGGCTATGTCGACGCCGGACACGAAGACCTTGCGGCCGGTGAGCAGCCAGTCGGCGTCCGGGCCCGTGCCGTCGCGGCGGGCGGTGGTGGTGATGCGGTGCGAGTTGGAGCCGGCGTCGGGCTCGGTGATGCCGAAGGCCATGGTGAGGCTGCCGTCGGCGAGGCCCGGCAGCCACTTCTGCTTCTGTTCGTCCGTGCCGAAGCGGGCGATGACCGTGCCGCAGATCGCGGGCGACACGATCATCATGAGGAGAGGCGATCCGGCCGCACCCAACTCCTCCAGGACGATGGAGAGTTCGGCCATGCCGCCGCCTCCGCCGCCGTACTCCTCGGGGAGGTTCACCCCGAGGTAGCCGAGCTTGGCGGCCTCCGCCCACAGTTCACCGGTGTGGGAGCCCTCGCGGATGACGGTGGTCATGTAGTCGCGCCCGTACCGCTTGCCGAGGGCGGCGACGGCGGCGCGCAGGGCCTGGTGCTCTTCGGTTTCGAGGGCGGTGCTCATGCGGTCTCCTCCGGTACGGGGATGGCGGCCGGGTCCTCCTGGACCACGGCGAGCAGCGCGCCGACCTCGACCTGGTGGCCGGGGGCGGCGTGCAGGGCGGTGAGGAGGCCGGAGGCGGGGGCGAGGATGCGGTGCTCCATCTTCATCGCCTCCAGCCAGATCAGCGGCTGCCCGGCCTCGACGGGGACGCCGGCGGCCAGGCCCTCCGCGAGGCGGACGACGGTCCCGGGCATCGGGGCGAGCAGGGAGCCCGGTTCGGTGTGGGTGGCGGGGTCGGTGAAGCGGGGCAGGGCGGTGAACGTGTACGAGGCGGCGTCGGTGTCCACGAACACCCGGTCGCCGTCGGCCCTGACCGTGAAGTGCCGGGCGACACCGTCCAGTTCGAGGGTGACCCGGTCCGGTGTGACGGCGAGGACCCGGACGCCCGGGGCATCATGCGGTTCCGGGGCGCCGGTGCGCGGGGTGCGGTAGGCGACCTCGTGCTCGGCCCCGTCGGGTTCGCTCCGGTAGCGCTTGAGCTGCGGCCCCGAGGGCACGTTGCGCCAGGCCCCGAAGCGGGTGGGGGCGGGGCCGCCCGAGGTGGCGGTGACGGCTGCCGCCAGGGCCCCGGCGAGGGCGGCCCGGGCGGGGTCGCGGCCGGCCGCCGGGGCGGTCAGGGCCGCCAGGTGCCGGTCGTAGAACCCGGTGTCCAGGCGTGCCGCCGCGAAGTCCGGGTGGCGCAGCGACCGTACGAGCAGCTCGCGGTTGGTCACCGGGCCGTGGATCCGGGCCCGCTCCAGGGCGCGGGCCAGCAGCCGGACGGCCTCGGCGCGGGTCGGGGCGTGGGCGATCACCTTGGCGAGCATCGGGTCGTAGTGCACGCCGATGGTGTCGCCGCCGGTGTACCCGGTGTCCAGGCGCAGGCTCGGCACGTCCGGCAGGTCCAGTGCGAGGAGGGCTCCGGTCTGCGGCTGCCAGTCGCGGGCCGGGTCCTCGGCGTAGAGCCGGGCCTCGACCGCGTGGCCGGACGGCGACGGGGGCGTCGCCCCCAGCGGCCCGCCCTCCGCCACACGCAGTTGCAGGGCGACCAGGTCGAGCCCGAACACGGCTTCCGTGACGGGGTGTTCGACCTGGAGGCGGGTGTTCATCTCCAGGAAGTACGGCCGCCCGTCGGCGGAGACCAGGAACTCCACGGTCCCCGCGCCCCGGTAGCCGACCGCCCGCGCGGCGGCGGTCGCCGCGTCGCGCAGCCGGGTGCGCAGGGCGTCGTCCAGGCCGGGGGCGGGGGCCTCCTCGATGACCTTCTGGTGGCGGCGCTGGAGCGAGCAGTCCCGGGTGCCGAGCGCCCACACGGTGTCGTGCTCGTCGGCCATCACCTGGACCTCGACGTGCCGTCCGCGTTCCACGTACGGCTCGGCGAAGACCTCGCCGTCCCCGAAGGCGGACGCCGCCTCGGCGGCGGCGGCCAGCAGTTCGCCGGGCAGCGCGCCGAGTTCGCGGACGATCCGCATCCCGCGTCCGCCGCCGCCCGCCGCCGCCTTCAGCAGCAGCGGCAGATCGTCCTCCGCGGCCGTCGCCGGGTCCACGGGGGCCAGCAACGGGACCCCCGCCCCGGCCATCAGCTCCTTGGCCCGGGTCTTGGACGCCATCAGCTCGATGGCCTTCACCGGCGGGCCCACCCACACCAGGCCCGCGTCCTGCACCGAGGCGGCGAAGGCGGCGTTCTCGGAGAGGAAGCCGTACCCGGGGTGCACGGCGTCCGCCCCGGCGGCCAGGGCGGCGGCCACGACGAGATCGCCGCGCAGATAGGTGTCGGCGGGGGCCGCCCCCGGCAGCCGTACGGCGAGGTCCGCCTCCCGTACGTGCAGGGCGCCGTCGTCCGCGTCGGAGTACACGGCGACCGTGGTGATGCCCAGGTCGCGGCAGGTGCGGAAGATCCGGCAGGCGATCTCGCCCCGGTTGGCGACGAGCAGGGTCTGGATCACGTCACTCCTCATGGGCGGGTCACATCCGGCAGGTGTCTCGTGGGCCTCATGGGCGGGTCACATCCGGAAGACGCCGAAGCCGCCGCGGGCGCCCTCGACCGGTGCGGTGTGGATCGCGGACAGGCACATGCCGAGGACGGTCCGGGTGTCGCGCGGGTCGATGACCCCGTCGTCGTACAGCCGCCCGGACAGGAACGTCGGCAGCGACTCCGCCTCGATCTGCTGCTCCACCATCGCCCGCAGCCCGGCGTCGGCCTCGTCGTCGTACGGCTGCCCCTTGGCGGCGGCGGAGGCGCGGGCGACGATGGACAGGACCCCGGCGAGCTGCTGCGGGCCCATGACGGCGGACTTGCTGCTCGGCCAGGCGAAGAGGAAGCGCGGATCGTAGGCGCGGCCGCACATGCCGTAGTGGCCGGCCCCGTAGGACGCCCCCATCAGGACCGACAGATGCGGGACCTTCGAGTTGGCGACCGCGTTGATCATCATCGCGCCGTGCTTGATGATGCCGCCCTGCTCGTACTCCTTGCCGACCATGTAGCCGGTGGTGTTGTGGAGGAAGAGCAGCGGGATGTCGCGCTGGTTCGCCAACTGGATGAACTGGGCGGCCTTCTGCGACTCCTCGCTGAAGAGAACACCCTGCGCGTTGGCGAGGATCCCGACCGGATAGCCGTGCAGCCGCGCCCAGCCGGTGACCAGGCTCGTCCCGTACAGCGGCTTGAACGCGTCGAAGTCCGAGCCGTCGACCAGCCGGGCGATGACCTCGCGCGGGTCGAAGGGGGCTTTCAGGTCGCCCGGCACGATGCCGAGCAGCTCGTCCTCGTCGTACTTCGGCGGTTCGGCGGGACCCGGGTCGGCGTGCGCCTTGCGCCAGTTGAGGCGGGCTACGATGCGTCGGGCCTGGCGGATCGCGTCCTGTTCGTCGACGGCGAAGTGGTCGGCGAGCCCGGAGGTGCGGGCATGCATCTCGGCCCCGCCGAGGGACTCGTCGTCGCTCTCCTCGCCGGTCGCCATCTTCACCAGGGGAGGTCCGCCGAGGAAGACCTTGGACCGCTCCTTGATCATCACGGTGTGGTCGGACATGCCGGGGACGTACGCGCCTCCGGCGGTGGAGTTGCCGAACACGACGGCGACGGTGGGGATTCCGGCGGCGGAGAGCCGGGTGATGTCGCGGAAGAGGGCCCCGCCCGGGATGAAGATCTCCTTCTGGGACGGCAGATCGGCCCCGCCCGACTCCACCAGACTGATGCAGGGCAGCCGGTTGGCGAAGGCGATCTCGTTGGCGCGCAGGGCCTTCTTCAGCGTCCACGGGTTCGACGCCCCACCGCGCACGGTCGGGTCGTTGGCGGTGATCAGGCACTCGACGCCCTCCACCACCCCGATCCCCGTGACGAGCGAGGCGCCGACCGCGTAGTCGCTGCCCCAGGCGGCCAGCGGCGACAGCTCCAGGAACGGGGTGTCGGGGTCGACGAGCAGCTCGATCCGCTCGCGGGCCGGGAGCTTGCCGCGCTTGCGGTGGCGGGCGACGTACTTCTCGCCGCCGCCCGCGAGCGCCTTGCCGTGCTCGGCCTCCAGCTCGGCGAGCCTGGCCACCATGGTGGCCCGATGCGCCGCGTATTCGGGGCCGTTGGTGTCGAGCCCGGTGGGCAGGACGGTCATGCGGTCACCTCCGGGGCGGGGACGCCTTCCAGCAGCGGTACGGGGACGGGCAGCGACCGGGACCGCAGCCACTCCCCCAGCGCCTTGGCCTGCGGGTCGAACCGGGCCTGGGCGGCGACGCCCTCGCCCAGCAGGCCGTGCACGGTGAAGTTCAGGGCGCGGAGACGGGGCAGCACATGGCGGACGACGGTCAGTTCGGCCGTCTCCGGCAGGAGTTCCTTCAGCCGCTCGACGGTCAGCTCGTGCGCCAGCCACCGCCAGGCGTCGTCGTCGCGCACCCAGACGCCCACGTTGGCGTCGCCGCCCTTGTCGCCGCTGCGGGCGCCCGCGACCAGACCGAGGGGTACGCGCCGGGTGGGGGCGCCGGAGGGATACGGCTCGGGGAGCGGCGGCGCGTCGAGTTCTGCCAACTCCTGGGTGCGGGCGGGTGGTTCCTGGACCTCTCTCCGTCCGTCCGGCAGTACGGCGGTGTGCTCGACGTCCGCCGCCGGTACGGGCCTGGCCTCGAACACCCCGTAGGGCGCGCCCTTTCCGGGCGGGGCGGTGACATGGAAGCCCGGGTAGCTGCCGAGGGCCAGCTCCACGGCGGCCCCGGAGACCGCGCGGCCGACCGCGTCGGCCTCCCGGTCGCGGACGACGAGCCGCAGCAGCGCACTGGCCCGCTCCTCGGTGGCGGCGTCGGCGTGGTCGGTCCGGGCCAGCTCCCAGCGCACCTCGGCCGGCGGGCGCCCGCCGGCCCGCTCCAGGGCGTCGGCGAACTGGTCCTTCACGAGGGCCGCCTTGGCCTCGATGTCCAGGCCGGTGAGGACGAAGACGACCTCGTTGCGCCAGCCGCCGAGCCGGGTGAGCCCGGCCTTGAGCGTGGGCGGCGGGGCCTCCCCGCGTACGCCGTCGATACGGACCCGGTCCGGGCCGTCCGGGGTCAGCGTCACGGTGTCGAGGCGGGCGGTGACGTCGGGGCCCGCGTACCGGGCTCCGCCGGTCTCGTAGAGGAGTTGGGCGGTGACGGTGCCGACGTCGACGACCCCGCCCGTACCGTCGTGCTTGGTGATCACCGAGGAGCCGTCGGCGTGGATCTCGGCGAGCGGGAAGCCGGGGCGGCGGAGGAGGCGGGCGTCGTGCTCGCCGAAGAACGCGTAGTTCCCGCCGGTCGCCTGCGTACCGCACTCCAGCACGTGCCCGGCGACGACGGCCCCCGCGAGCGCGTCCAGGTCGTCCGGGCCCCAGCCGAAGTGGGCGGCGGCGGGCCCGGTGACCAGGGCCGCGTCGGTGACCCGGCCGGTGACGACGACATCGGCCCCGGCCCGCAGACAGGCGGCGATCCCGGAGCCGCCGAGGTAGGCGTTGGCGGTGAGGAACCCGTCCGGGACGGGCAGGCCGTCGCCCTCGACGTGGGCGACGGTGACGGGCACACCGACTTTCTCCGCCAACTGCCGTACGGCGTCGGCGAGTCCGGCGGGGTTGAGGCCGCCCGCGTTGGCGACGATCTTCACCCCGCGCTCGTGGGCGAGGCCGAGCCCTTCCTCCAACTGGCGCAGGAAGGTGGTGGCGTAGCCCTTCTGCGGGTCCTTGAGGCGGCTCCGGCCGAGGATGAGCATGGTCAGCTCGGCGAGGTAGTCGCCGGTGAGGACGTCGAGGGGGCCGTCGGTGAGCATCTCGCGCAGCGCGTCGAAGCGGTCGCCGTAGAAGCCGGAGGCGTTGCCGATCCGGAGGGGCGCGGGGGCGGCGTTCACCGGTGGCCGTCCGGCTCCGCGCGGGGCGTGCGGCCGGGTCCGGGAGGTCCGGCGAACGCCTGGGCGATGGAGAGCCACTGGTCGGCTCCGCGCCCCTCGGCGGTGACCGCGAGGTCGGACCGGTGGGCGCGCTGGGTGACCAGGAGGCAGAAGTCGAGGAGCGGGCCGGTGATCCGCTGGGCGGCGTCCTCCGGTCCGTACGCGATCATCTCGCCGTCCGGGGTGTGGAGTTCGACGCGGAACTCCTCCTCGGGCGCGGTGATCCCGCGTACCGCGTAGGCGTAGTTCCGGGCCCGGACGCCGATCCGCGCCACGTGCCGGAGCCGGGCGGTGGGGGTCCGGGTCACCCCGAGGGCGTCGGCGATGTCCTGGCCGTGCGCCCAGGTCTCCATGAGCCGGGCGGTCGCCATGGACGCGATGCTCATCGGGGGCCCGTACCAGGGGATCCGGGTGCCGGCCGGGGCGTCCCTCAGCACCTTGTCGAGCCGCTGCCAGCCCTCCCGCCACCGGGCGAGCAGGGCATCCGGGGCATGGGCGGCGACCAGGGCGTCGGCCGCCTCGTCGACGAAGGTCTCGGGCGCGGCGAGGGCCCTGACCACCTCGTCCCCGAAGCGGTCCGGCTCGGTGGCGGCCAGCAGCGCGACCTCGTCGGTCCAGCTGAGGTGGGCGATCTGGTGGGCGACGGTCCAGCGCGCGGCGGGCGTCGGGCCGCGCCAGGCTCCGGCATCCAACACCCCCACCAGGGCATCGAGTTCGTCGCTCTCTTCGCGCAGATCGTCGATCACGGCTACGACAGCGGACACGTGCGCTCCCCTCGGGACCGGGTGTGGTGTCCAGGAGCATGGCAGCGCGCCAGGAAACAATCAAGCACGCTTGCATGATTTTCTGCTCGGGTGGTGCGGGGGGACGCGCAGCGCGTCCCCCCGCCGCCCGTCACTCGCCGCCCATGGCCGCCTTCGCCATCTGTTCGGTGGTGCTGGCCCCGTCGAGCGCCTCGCGCACGATGTCCGCGTGGCCGCTGTGGTGGGCGATCTCGCGGAACACGTGCAGCAGGACGTGCCGTACGGTCCAGACGAGGGGCTGCGGCGGTGACCAGGGGTAGCGCGGCAGCGTGACCGCCCGGTCGAGATCGGGCTCCTCGCGGACCGCGCGGTCGAAGGCGTCGGCCGCGGCGTGGAACGCGTCCAGGTGGCCGGCGAGGGTCTCGTCCTCGGTCATCCGGTTGCCGTCCGGGTCGAGGTCGGCCCAGCCGACCTCGGGGGCGGCGGTGCCGTCGATCACGGACAGCCAGCTCAGCTGGGTCGCCGCGAGGTGCTTCACGAGTCCGCCGAGGGTCAGCTCGCTGACCGTCGACCGGGCGCGGGCCTGCTCGTCGGTGAGTCCGGCGACCGTGTAGAGGAAGTTGGTGCGCTGGTCGACGACCATGGCCAGCAGGTCGTGGCGTTCACCCGCCCGCGGGTGACTCCCGGTCGGCTCGGCGGGTCCGGCGGGTCCGGTCGGTTCGGTGTGCTCCATGGCTGGGTCTCCTGGTGGGCGGGCGCGGGGCGGAAGTCGATCCGGCGACTGTAAGGTCCGGCCCCGCCCGGACGAGGGCATTCCGGCAGCCGTCGGCCGTGGCGCGCTGTTAGCCTCCGTCGATGACTGCCGAACCCCACGCGGTGACCGTCCGGTTCGACGCCGACAGGCTGGTCCTGGAGCCCCGGTACGACGACGAGGGCCCGCACTACGTCTTCCCCGACGGGCACGGCGGTGATCCCGGTGCGCCGCGCGCCGCGCTGACCCTGGCGGAGGCGGTGCACGCGCGCATCCGGCCCGCCGGGACGGCGGAGCGAATCCTGCGCGCCTGGGCGGAAGGAACACCCCCGCGGGGCCCGGCGGGCCTGGAGGATCCTGCGGCCGTGCCGCCGGTACGGGTGCGGGCCGGGGCGATCGTCATCCGTGACGGGGCCATGCTGCTGATCCGCTTCGAGGAGGACGGCGCGCCCTACTACGAGATCCCGGGCGGCGGGGTCGAGGCGGGCGAGACCCCCGAGGCGGCCGTCGTGCGCGAGCTCGACGAGGAGACCGGCCTGGCGGGGACCGTCGGGCCCGAAGTGGCGCGCGTCTGGAAGGGCGGACGCCGCGAGCACTACTTCACCGTGTCCGCGACGGGCGAGATCGGCCCGCCGGAGACGCTGGACAACTACGGCGGCGCCCCGGTCTGGATACCGGTGGAGCGCCTGCCCGTCACCCCGCTGTGGCCCCGGCGGCTGTCCTGGCGCATCGAGCACTGGCACCGGACGGGGTGGCCGGAGCGCCCGGCCGAGCTGGCCGACTCCATCACCGAGCTGGGCAGGCCGTGCAGTTGGTGAGGCGCTCCCGTGCCGAGCCGGGCCCGCGGTGCGGTCGATGAGGCGCTCGCGCTGAGCCCGCCCGGCGCGCGGGCCGCTACCGGGAGACGCCGGACGGTCCGGCCGCGTCCAGCGCCGGGGCGAGGAAGGCGAAGGCCCGGTCGGTGAGTGCGGCGGGGTCCTCGGCCCCGTCACTGTCGCTCCAGCGCCGCAGCACGGTGTCGAACGCGGCGAGCGCGGCCCCGGCGGCGAGGCGCGGGGAGAG
This sequence comes from Streptomyces anulatus, assembly GCF_014650675.1. GTDB lineage: Bacteria > Actinomycetota > Actinomycetes > Streptomycetales > Streptomycetaceae > Streptomyces > Streptomyces anulatus. The sequence continues at coordinate 235,695 of NZ_BMVK01000008.1, forward strand.
GTCCCCCTCCGGGTCGAGCCCGAGCCGGTGGGCCGTCTCCACGGCGAGGTCGTCGCGCCACTGGGCCTGGTGCTCCAGGAAGCGGGCGCGCAGGGCGGGCGTGCGCAGGATCAGCTGGACGACCCGGAGGGCCCGGCCGGAGTGCTCGACGCCGTCGGCGCAGGCCGCCATCGCGACCCAGACGGCGTGGCGCAGCGCCTCGGAGGGGGGTTCGGCCGCGGGGCGGGCGGCCAGTTCGGCGCGCATGCCCGCCCCCATGCCGGCCAGGAACTGGACCACCACGTCCTCCTTGGACGCGAAGTACCGGAAGAAGGTCCGCTTGGACACTCCGGCGGCGGCCGCGATCGCGTCGACCGTGACGGCGTCGAACCCTTCCCGTGCCATCAGCTGGAGCGCCGCTTCGGTCAGTTCGTCCGTGACGAGCTGACGTTTGCGCTGGGCCATGGTCACTGCGGGGCGGGTACTCACGCCCACCATCGTAGCGCCATGCCATCTTTGGCACTCGGTATCCCCATGACACCAAGCACCTCCTTGACACCGAGTACCTTCTTGACACCGAGTGACACTCACGACAACGTGTGCCGCATGACGAAACAGGACGGGAAGCAGAAGAAGCCGCGTTGGACCGCCGAGCAGATCCCCGACCAGACCGGCCGGGTGTCCGTGGTCACCGGGGCCAACAGCGGCCTCGGCCTGGCGACCGCCCATGCCCTCGCCCGCCGGGGCGGGCACGTGATCCTCGCCGTGCGCGACGAGGAGAAGGGGCGCCGGGCCGCCGCAGGCATCACCGCCGACCGGCCGGGGGCCTCGCTGGAGGTGCGCCGCCTGGACCTGGCCGACCTCGACTCCGTACGGGCGTTCTCCGACGCCCTGCACACGGACCACGCGCGGCTGGACACGCTGGTCAACAACGCGGGAGTGATGGCGCCGCCCCGCTCGGCCAGTGCGCAGGGGCACGAGCTGCAGTTCGCCTGCAACCACCTCGGCCACTTCGCGCTCACCGGGCTGCTGCTCGACCTGCTGGCCGGGGGCCGGGACCCGCGCGTCGTCACGGTGACCTCGGTCAACCACCGGAAGGCACGGCTGCACTTCGACGACCTGAACGGCGAACGCGACTACGGGCCGATGGCCTTCTACGACCGGTCGAAGCTCGCCAACGCCGTCTTCGGGCACGAGCTGCACCGGCGGCTGACCGCGTCCGGCAGCCCGGTCCGGAGCCTGCTGGCGCACCCGGGCTACACCGCCACCGGCCTGCAGACTAGCGGGCCGACCGGCCTGGTGAAGCTGCTGTTCGGCCGCGTTCTGCGGCCCCTCGCCCAACATCCCGGCGCGGGCGCGCTTCCCCAGCTGTACGCGGCGACCGCCCCGGACGCGCGGGGCGGCGAATTCATCGGCCCGGACGGCCCCGGGGAGCTGCGCGGCGGACCGACCCGGGTGCTCCTCGCCCCGGCGGCCGTCGACGCCCCGACCGGGCGGCGGCTGTGGGAGGTGTCGGAGCGGCTGACCGACGTCCGCTTCCCGTCCGGACTGGACTCCTTCCGGATCCCGCCCGCCGACGACTGAGGGCCGGGGCCGGACGCGTCGCCCCGCCGCGGCTCACCCCTCGCGGCGTCGGCCCGTCCGGCTGCGCACCGCGCCGACGCTGGCCCCGATGACCAGGGCGATGGCGAGGGCGTCCGTCGTGGAGAGCGCCTGGTCCAGGATCAGGAAGCCCGCACCGGCGGCGATGGCCGGCTCCAGGCTCATCATCACGGCGAACGTGGGCGCGGGCAGCCGGCGCAGCGCCATCAGCTCCAGGGTGTACGGAAGGACCGAGCTGAGGAGGGCCACCGCCGCGCCGAGCGCCACGGTGGAGGGGACCGTGAGTTTCGCGCCGGACTCGATGATGCCCAGGGGCAGCGAGAGGACCGCGGCGACCACCATCGCCAGCGCCAGCCCGTCCGCCTGCGGGAAGCGGCGGCCGGTGCGGGCGCTGAACACGATGTACGCCGCCCACATCGCCCCGGCCCCCAGGGCGTACGCCGCGCCGACCGGGTCGAGGCGGTCGAAGCCCCCGCCGCCCAGCAGGACGACGCCGACGAGGGCCAGGCCCGCCCACACGAGGTTGATCAGGCGGCGGGAGGCGAACACCGAGAGGGCGAGCGGGCCGAGCACCTCCAGGGTGACGGCGATGCCGAGCGGGATGCGGTCCAGCGCCTGGTAGAAGAGCGTGTTCATGCCGCCCATCGCGACGCCGAAGGCGAGCACCGTGCCCCAGTCGGCACGCGAGTGGCCGCGCAGCTTCGGGCGGCAGATCACCAGCAGGATCAGCGCGGCGGCGGCCAGCCGCAGGGTGACGACGCCCAGCGCGCCCGCCTTCGGCATCAGGAGCGCCGCGACGGCCGAGCCGAACTGGACGGAGAGGCCGCCGGCGACCACCAGCACGATCGGCGTCAGCGCCGCCCGGCGGTCCGCCCCGGTCCGCCCGGCGGGCGCTCCGGTGCCCGCGCCCCCTTCGAGTGCCGTCACCGCTTCGGGTACGGCGACGGCTGCGGCGGCCGGTTCGGCGGCGCTGCGCTGGTCGTTCACGGGGGACCTTCCGAGGGAACGGGACAAGACAAGACGGGATGGGACGGCTCAGTACACTGTAATGGACTGGACGGTACGACAGGACGCACTGTCCTGCCAGAGGTTTCCTTTCACCGTATGGACACCCGCGCGTTCCGTGAAATACCGATCAAGCTCCCGTTATGCTCCCCACGCATGAACGAAGCGCCCCTCACCGGCCGCCCCGTGGAACTCCGGCATCTGCGGGCCTTCCTCGCGGTGGCCGACGAGTTGAACATCACGCGCGCCGCCGCCCGTCTCCGGCTGACCCAGCCCGCCGTGTCCCGCACCCTCGCGGCGCTGGAGCGGCACCTGGGGGTCCGGCTCGTCGACCGTTCCACCCACCACCTCGCCCTGACCCCCGACGGCGCCGCCTTCCGCGACAAGGCCGCCGCGGCGGTCGCCGCCTTCGACGAGGCCCTCGACTCCGGGCGGCTGCGCACCTGGCCGCTGCGGCTCGGGCACGCCTGGTCCGCGTTCGGGCCGTACACCACACCGCTGCTGCGGGCCTGGCAGGAGCGGCACCCGGGGACCCCGCTGGAGCTGCTCCGGATCGACGACCGCACCGCCGGACTGACCCGGGGCGAGGTCGACGCGGCGCTGCTGCGGGGGCCCGTGGACGCGCCGGGGCTCGTCGCCGAGGTGCTGTTCACCGAGGTCCGGGTGGCGGCGGTGACCGCGGACGGGCCGCTCGCCCGGCGGGGCTCGCTCTCCCTCGCCGACCTCGCCGACGGCCCCGTCGTCCTGAACACCGTCTCCGGCACCACCACCGTCGACCTGTGGCCGCCGCGCGCCCGTCCGGCCGCTACCGTCACGGTCGGGAACACCGACGACTGGCTCACCGCCATCGCCGCCGGCCGCGGCAGCGGGGTGTCCACCGCGTCGACCGCGACCCTGCACCCGCACACGGGGGTCGCCTACGTCCCGCTCGACGACGCCCCGGGCGTCCCGGTCCTCCTCGCCCGCCGCGACGCCCCCGGCCACCCCGCGCTGCCGGAGCTGGCCGCGCTGGCCCGGGAGATCGTCGCCCGGGGCGCGACGCACTGAGCCCCGGGCGACGCCCTACGCGCCGCCCCCCCGCCCCTCCCTCACGGCCGTCGAGGCCTCCTCGACGGCCTCGGCGACGACCTCCGCGAGGTGCCGGGCCCGCCGTCCGGCCAGCTGGTCGAGCTGCGTACGGCAGGAGAAGCCGTCCGCGAGGAGTTCCGTACCGGGTTCCGCGTTCCGTACGGCGGGGAGCAGTCGCTCCTCCGCGCAGGCCACGGACACCTCCCAGTGGCCCTTCTCGAAGCCGAAGTTCCCGGCGAGCCCGCAGCAGCCGCCGCTGAGTTCGCCGGTGAGGCCCATCCGTTCGCGCAGCCTGCGCTCCGCCGCGTCGCCGAGGACCGCGTGCTGGTGGCAGTGCGTCTGGCCGGCGACCGGGCGGTCCAGTCGGGGCGGGGTCCAGTCGGGGGCGTACTCCTCCAGGTACTGGGCGAACGTCCGCACGGAAGCGGCCAGTTCGGCGGCGCGCGGGTCGTCGGGGAGGAGTTCGGGCAGATCGGTGCGGAGCGTCGCGGCGCAGCTCGGTTCGAGGACCACGAGCGGGTGGCCCGGCAGGAGCCGGAGGCGGTCCAGGGTGCGGCGCATCACGCGGCGGGCCGCGTCGAGCTGGCCCGTCGACACATAGGTGAGGCCGCAGCACAGCCCGCGCGGGGGCGGCAGCACCGTGCGCCCCGTCGCCCTCTCCAGGACCCGGACCGCCGCCCGGCCCGCCTGCGGGTACAGGTGCTCGGTGAAGGTGTCCGCCCAGAGCGCCACCACCCGGTCCGACGAGAGGATCCGGGTCCCCTTCCCCTGGCGGCGGAGCAGCCACCGGCTGTACGTCTCCGTCGCCAGCACCGGGATCGTGCGCTCGGGCGCGATCCCGGCCAGCCGTTTCGCGAGCGCGGCGAGGGGGCGCAGCCGGGCCAGTGCGTTCAGCGGCCGGGCGAGGGGGGCGGCCAGGCGCAGCCAGCGGGGGAGGCGGCCCATCGCGTAGTGGGCGGCGGGGCGGAGGCGGCCCCGGTAGTGGTGGTGCAGGAACTCCGCCTTGTACGTGGCCATGTCGACGCCCACCGGGCAGTCGCTGCGGCAGCCCTTGCAGGAGAGGCACAGGTCGAGCGCGTCGCGGACCTCCTCGCTGCGCCAGCCGTCCGTGATGATCTCGCCCGCGAGCATCTCGTGCAGCAGCCGGGCCCGGCCCCGGGTGGAGTGGGCCTCCTCGCCGGTCGCCCGGAAGGACGGGCACATCACGCCCGCGCCGCTCGCCTCCGTCGTACGGCACTTGGCGACGCCGACGCAGCGGCGGACCGCGCCCGCGAAGTCCCCGCCGTCCTGCGGGTAGCCGAACTCCACGTCCACCGGGCGTCCGGGGAGGACGGCGAAGCGGAGGTTCGCGTCGAGGGGTGCCGGGCGGGCGAGGATCCCCGGGTTCAGGCCGCCGTCCGGGTCCCACAGGTCCTTGAACCGGTGGAAGAGGGCGACGAGTTCACTCCCGTACATCCGGGGCAGCAGTTCCGCGCGCGCCTGGCCGTCGCCGTGCTCACCGCTGAGGGAGCCGCCGTGCGCGACGACGAGATCGGCCGTCTCCTCGGAGAACCGGCGGAAGCGGGCCACCCCGCCCGCACTGATCAGGTCGAAGTCGATGCGCACGTGGACGCAGCCGTCGCCGAAGTGGCCGTACGGGGCGCCGCGCAGGCCGTGCTCGGCGAGGAGGGTGCGGAAGTCGCGGAGGTACGCGCCGAGCCGGGCGGGCGGCACCGCGCAGTCCTCCCACCCGGGCCAGGCCTCGGTGCCGTCGGGCATCCGGGTCGCGGTTCCGGCGGCGTCCTCGCGGATCCGCCACAGGGCCCGCTGCCCGGCCGGGTCCGTGACGACCGTGCCGTCCACGGCGTCGGCGGCCCGCAGGACGCGTTCGGCGTGCGCGCGTGCCTCGGCCGGGGTGTCGCCGCCGGTCTCGACGAACAGCCAGGCGGCCCCGCGCGGCAGCCCGGCGGACCCGGTGACGAGGTCGGCGGCCATGCCCTCGACGGTGAGCGGGCGGAACGGGAGGAGGCCCGGGGCGGCGTCGGCGGCGTCGGACTCGTCGGCGTACCCCAGGACTGCCAGGGCGCGGGCGCGCGGGGCCTCCACCAGGCGCACGGTGGCCTCGGTGACGACGCCGAGAGTGCCCTCGCTGCCGCAGAACGCCCGGACCGGGTCGGGGCCGCCGGGGTGTTCGGGGAGCAGGGCGTCGAGCGCGTACCCGGAGATGCGGCGCGGGAGGCCGGGGTAGCCGGTGCGCAGGAGGGCGAGGTGGGCGGCGACGAGCGCGCCGACACCCTCGGGGCCCGTGCCGCTCCCCTGTTCCAGGTGCAGGCTCCCGCCCCCGTAGCGGACCACCGACAGCTTCCGCACGTTGTCGGCCGTCGTGCCCCAGGCCACCGAGTGCGCGCCGCAGGAGTTGTTGCCGATCATTCCGCCGAGGGTGCAGCGGCTGTGGGTGGAGGGGTCGGGGCCGAAGGTCAGGCCGTGGGGTGCGGCGGCGGCCCTCAGGTCGTCCAGGATCACGCCGGGCTGGACGACGGCGGTGCGGGCGACGGGGTCCAGGTCGAGGATCGTGCGCAGATGACGGGTCAGGTCGAGGACGAGTCCGGTGCCGGTGGCCTGCCCGGCGATGGAGGTGCCGCCGCCGCGCGCCACCACCGGAACCCCGTGCTCCCGGCAGACGGCCAGGGCGGCGGCGATGTCGTCGGCGTCGCGCGGGGCGAGCACACCGAGCGGGACGCGGCGGTAGTTGGAGGCGTCCATCGTCGTCAGCGCCCGGGCGGCGGCCCCGAAGTCGCTCGCGCCGCGTACGGCGGAGCGGAGCGCCGCGACGAAAGCCGGGGCGGCCGCCGGGGGCGTGTCCGTATGCGGTCGATGCTGTTCGGCCATGGTCTCAGCATGCCGTCGCGTCAGGTGAACTCTTGGGATGCGCCAGGATCAAAGCACGTAAGCAGTACAAAAAAGCCCACAAGATCTTCCCAAACAGACCGTCAAGTCTCCTATAGTGACCAAGACTTGCGCAGGAATTGGCAGCTCCAGTTGTGCATGATCGCCCATAACCGTGCCGAACTGTCCTGAATTCGACTGGTCGAATTCGCCCGGTTCGCACCGCTTGAACCACCTCGCACCGTCCCGCACCGCCTCATACCGTCCCGCACCGTCCGCCACCGAGGACTCCGATTGCGCCCCTCACACCGGCCCACCGCACTCGCCCTGCTGATCTCGGCAGCCGCAACCGGCACGCTGACCCTGTGGGGCGTCGCCGCGGCCCCCGACGCGGTACGGACCCCGCTGGCCTGGTGCGCGGGCGCAGCCGCCGTGCTGCTGAGCGTCTGCGTGGCCGTCACCGTCCACACCCTGGGGACCGCGCGGACCCTGCGCACCCTCCGGGCCGCCGACGCCCAGCGGTTCACCGCCGAGACCTCGCGCCTGGTCTCCTCCTCCGCGGTCGAGGCCCAGCGCTTCACCGCGGAGACCGCCCGGATCAAGGGCGCCGCCTCCGCCGAGACCGCCCGGGTCGTCGCCGACGCCCGCGCCGAGAACGAGCGGATCGCCGCGGCGGCCGCCGCCGAGCAGGGCCGCCTGGCCGTCTCCGTCGACCGGCTGACCGCCCGTGCCACCCGTGCCGAGACCGAGCGGTCCGCCGCCGTCGCCGCCTGCGCCAACGCGGCGGGCCGGATGCAGGCCCTGGCCACCAGCATGCTGGCCGACCTCCGCGAGATGGAGCACCGGCACTCCGACGAGTCCGTCCTCGGGGACCTGCTCCACCTGGACCACCGCACCGCCCAGGCGGGCCGCCTCGCCGACTCCATCGCCGTGCTGACCGGGGCCCGCTCCGGCCGGCGCTGGGCGAAGCCGATCGTCATGGAGTCGATCCTGCGCGGCGCGATGGGCCGGATCGGCAGCTACCAGCGGGTCCGCCTGCACTCCACCAGCGATGTCGCCATCGCCGGCCACGCGGCCGAGGGCGTCATGCACGCACTCGCCGAACTCCTCGACAACGCTGCCAACTTCTCACCGCCCACCGCCGAGGTCCACGTGTACGTGGAAGAGGTCCCGGCGGGCATCGTCATCACCGTCGAGGACAGCGGGCTCGTCATGAGCGAGGTGCAGCTGCGCCGCGCCGAGAAGGCGGTCTCCGCGGAGAACCAGGACCTCACCAACCTCTCCGGCACCCGCCTCGGACTCGCCGTCGTCGGCCGGCTGGCCCGCAAGCACGGCCTGACCGTCTCCTTCCGGCCGTCCGCCCGGGGCGGCACCGGCGCGCTGATGATGCTCCCCCAGGACCTCATCTCCCGCTCGACCGCACCGACGCCGACGATCCCGGCCCAGCCCCAGGCCGTCGCGGCCCCGGCGGCCACCCCGGTCGCCGCCGCCCCGGCCACCCCCACCGCCCCCGCCGAGCCGGAGCCCTCGCACGGCTCGGCCGCAGGGGCGGACACCGCCGGCGCCGCCCCCGCGGCCCGGACCCTCCCCGAGGACGACGCCTCCACGCCCCCGACCCCGACCCCGGCGGCGGAGTCGGAGTCCGAGTCCACCGGCGCCGTGCCCGCGTTCGGCGAGAGCGGCCTGCCCAAGCGCCGCCGCGGCCGCACACTGGCCGCCGCCGAGTCCCGTACCGGCAACGCCACCCCCGGCGGAGCCGACAACCCCCGGGCCCGCACCACCGACCCGAAGGTCCAGGCAGCGCGCTTCAGCACCTTCAGCAAGGCGGTACGGGCCAACTCCACGCACCCGGAAGGCAACACCCGATGACCGCGACCACCGACGAGAAGCTCAACTGGCTGCTGGAGGGGCTGCTCGACCGCACCCCCGGTACCCGCCACGCCCTCGTCCTGTCCCGCGACGGCCTCAAGCTGTGCCGCACCCCCGAGCTCTCCGTCGACCAGGCCGACCAGCTCGCCGCGATCTCCGCCGGGATCCAGAGCCTGTCGCACGGCGCGTCCATCGAATTCGGCGACGGCACCGGCGGCGTACGGTCCGCGATGGCCGAGTTCTACGGCGGCGTGCTGTTCATCGTCGAGGCGGGGGCCGGGGCCCACCTGGCCGTCGTCGCCGACGAGGACTCCGACGTCGGCCTCGTCGGCCACAACATGAGCGAGCTGGTCGAACAGCTCGGCGAACACCTCGTCGCGCCGCCGCGCGAACCCGCCGAGGTCCGGGCCGTATGACGACGGCCCCCCGCCCCCGACCGGGCCGCGACGACGATCCGGACCGGCTGTACACCCTCACCGGGGGCCGCAGCCGCTCCGACTCCGCCGCGTTCGACCTGGTGACGCTCGTCGTCGCCGAGTGCGACCCGGCCCCGGGGATGCAGTCCGAGCACGTCGCGATCCTGCGGATGTGCCAGGGCCCCACCGCCGTCGTCGAGATAGCCGCGAGCCTGAACCTGCCGGTCAGCATCGTCCGCATCATGCTGTGCGACCTGCTCGACACCGGCCGGATCAGCGCCCGCCACCCCCGTACAGCCCGTGTCGCGGACCGGCTCCCCGACCCCGACATCCTGGAACAGGTGCTCGTTGGACTCCGCAACCTCTGACCGCGCCGCCCTGAGCGCGACGGCCGACAACGGACTGAAGATCGTTGTCGTCGGCGGCTTCGGGGTCGGCAAGACCACCATGGTCCGATCCGTGAGCGAGATCCGTCCGCTCAACACGGAGGAGACCATGACCCGCGCGGGCGAGGCCGTCGACCACCTCGACGGCATCCAGGCCAAGTCGTCCACCACCGTGGCGTTCGACTTCGGCCGGATCACGCTCGACGCACGGTCCGTGCTGTACCTCTTCGGCGCACCCGGACAGGAGCGCTTCTGGTTCCTGTGGGACCGGCTGTTCTCCGGCACGCTCGGCGCGGTCGTCCTCGTCGACACCCGGCGGCTCGCCGACTCCTGGTACGCCATCGACCGCCTGGAGCACCACGGCACACCGTTCATCGTGGCGTGCAACGACTTCGGCGGCCCGCTCCACAGCGAGCAGCAGATCCGCGAGGCCCTGGACCTCTCGGAGGACGTGCCGCTGGTGGAGTGCGACGCCCGCGACCGTTCGTCCAGCAAGTACGTGCTCATCACGCTCGTCGAACACCTCGCCGCGCTCTCCGCCGCCCGCCTCCACGCCCCCGAGGCGGCCCTGGCGGCGGCCGGCCCGACCCCGGAGCCCGCCCCGTGACCCCTGTCTCCGGCTGCCCCGTCACCCACGGATCCGTCCCCCTGTCCGGGCCCCGCTTCCAGAGCGACCCCGTCCAGCTCTACCGGGACATACGCCGCGACCACGGGGCCATCGCCCCGGTCGTCCTCGACGGCGACGTCCCCGCCTGGCTCGTCCTCGGCTACCGCGAACTGCACCAGGTCACCGGCGACCCGGTCCTGTTCAGCCGGGACTCCGACCTGTGGAACCAGTGGGACCGCATCCCCGACGACTGGCCGCTGCTGCCGATGATCGGGCGCAAGCAGCCCTCGATCCTCTACACGGTCGGCGAACGCCACAGCGTCCGCGCCATGATGATCAGCAACGCGCTGGAGGGCGTCGACCCGTTCTCCCTGAAGCGGTACGCGGAGGAGTTCGCCGACGAGCTGATCGACCGGTTCTGCACCAAGGGCTCGGTCGACATCATCGCGGACTACGCCAAGCTGCTGCCCGCCCTCGTGCTGGCCAGGATCTACGGCTTCTCCGACGAGAACGCCCACCCGCTGGCCGACTCGATCAACGACATGATCGACGGCCGGGAGCGGGCGCTCGCCGGACAGCAGCACCTCGCCACCTCGATGTTCCAGCTGCTGGCCGACAAGCACGCCGAGCCCGGCGACGACGTCGCCAGCCGGATGCTCGCGGACACCGGCGGCTTCACCGACGAGGAGGTCGCCCAGGACCTCATGGTGATGATGGCGGCCGGGCACCAGCCGACCTGCGACTGGATGGGCAACTCGCTCCGCCTGATGCTCACCGACGACCGGTTCGCCGCCTCGCTCTCGGGCGGCCGGCACAGCGTCGCCGAGGCGATGAACGAGGTCCTCTGGGAGGACACCCCCACCCAGAACGTGGCCGGCCGCTGGGCCTCCCGCGACACCCACCTCGGCGGCCGCCACATCCGCGCCGGCGACCTGCTGCTCCTGGGGATCGCCGCCGCCAACGGCGACCCGCAGGTGCGGACCCACGCCTCGGCGCTGACCGGCGGCAACAACGCCTTCCTCTCCTTCGGCCACGGCGAGCACCGCTGCCCGTTCCCGGCCCAGGAGACCGCCGAGGTCATCGCCCGTACCGGCATCGAGGTCCTGCTCGACCGGCTGCCGGACGTGGACCTGGCCGTCCCCGCCGAGCAGCTCACCCGCCGCCCGTCGCCCTGGCTGCGCGGGCTCACCGACCTGCCGGTGCTCTTCACACCCACCCCCGCCGTCGGAAGACCCGGAAGCTTCGGAGGCCCCGCATGACCCGCATCGCGCTCGACCCCTTCGTCAGAGACCTCGACGGCGAGAGCGCCGCGCTGCGGGCCGCCGGCCCGCTGGCCGAGGTGGAGCTGCCCGGCGGTGTACACGTGTACGCGGTCACCCGCCACGCGGAGGCCCGCGCGCTCCTCACCGACAGCCGCGTGGTCAAGGACATCAACGTCTGGAACGCCTGGCAGCGCGGCGAGATACCCATGGACTGGCCGCTGATCGGCCTGGCCAACCCGGGCCGCTCGATGCTGACGGTCGACGGCGCGGACCACCGCCGTCTCCGTACGCTGGTGGCGCAGGCGCTCACGGTGAAGCGGGTGGAGCGGCTGCGCGCCGGGATCGAGGCGCTGACGAACGCGAGCCTGGAGAGGCTGGCGGCCCTCCCGGCCGGACAGCCGGTCGACCTGAAGGCCGAGTTCGCCTATCCCCTCCCCATGAACGTGATCAGCGAGCTGATGGGCGTGGACGCGGCGGACCACCCCCGGCTGAAGGAACTGTTCGAGAAGTTCTTCTCGACGCAGACGCCGCCGGAGGAGGTCCCGCAGATGATGGCGGACCTCGGGACCCTCTTCACGAAGATCGTCGACTCCAAGCGGGCGAACCCGGGCGACGACCTGACCAGCGCCCTGATCGCGGCCTCCGAGGACGGCGACCACCTCAGCGACGAGGAGATCGTCAACACGCTGCAACTGATCATCGCCGCCGGACACGAGACCACGATCAGCCTGATCGTCAACGTCGTGGAGGCACTGGCGACCCACCCCGAGCAGCGCAAGAAGGTGCTGAACGGGGAGATCGGGTGGGACGGCGTGATCGAGGAGACGCTGCGCTGGAACACCCCGACCTCGCACGTCCTGATCCGCTTCGCGACGGAGGACATCGAGGTCGGCGACCAGGTCCTCCCGAAGGGCGAGGGCCTGATCGTCTCGTTCGGTGCGCTGGGCCGGGACGAGGAGCAGTACGGCCCGACGGCGGGCGAGTTCGACGCCACCCGCACCCCGAACCGCCACATCGCCTTCGGCCACGGCCCGCACGTCTGCCCGGGTGCGGCGCTCTCCCGCCTGGAGGCGGGCATCGCGCTCCCGGCCCTGTACGAACGGTTCCCGGAACTTGACCTGGCGGTTCCCGCCTCCGAGCTGCGCAACAAGCCGATCGTGACGCAGAACGACCTGCACGAGCTGCCGGTGGAGCTGGGCTGCCCGTTCGGCCACGACAGCTGATCCGCATCATTCGGCTCGGGGATCCACGGGTCGGAGCGCACGTCTCATCGGACGGACACGGTTACGGAGCCGTGCCACCGAGGGACTACGCTCCGTCCCGTGGCCGACATCCAGATTCCCGCTGACATCAAGCCCGCAGACGGACGCTTCGGCGCCGGTCCTTCCAAGGTGCGGACGGAGGCGCTCGACGCGCTGGCCGCCACCGGCACCTCTCTCCTCGGCACGTCCCACCGCCAGGCCCCGGTCAAGAACCTGGTCGGCGAGGTACGGGACGGCGTGCGCAGCCTCTTCTCCCTCCCCGAGGGGTACGAGGTCATCCTCGGCAACGGCGGCTCGACCGCCTTCTGGGACGTCGCGACGCACGGTCTGATCGAGTCGAAGTCCCAGCACCTGAACTTCGGCGAGTTCTCGTCGAAGTTCGCCAAGGCCGCGAAGCTCGCGCCCTGGCTGTCCGACCCCACCGTCATCGCCTCCGACCCGGGCACCCACCCGGACCCGAAGGCCGAGGCGGGCGTCGACGTCTACGCCTTCACCCACAACGAGACCTCCACCGGTGTCGCGGCCCCGGTCAAGCGCGTCGCGGGCGCCGACGAGGGCGCCCTCGTCCTGGTGGACGCCACCTCCGGCGCGGGCGGCCTGCCGGTCGACATCACCGAGAGCGACGTCTACTACTTCGCCCCGCAGAAGTCCTTCGCCTCCGACGGCGGCCTGTGGATCGCCGTGTTCTCCCCGGCCGCCCTGGAGCGCGCCGCCCGGATCCACGCCTCGGGCCGGCACATCCCGGAGTTCTTCTCGCTGCCGACGGCGATCGACAACTCCCTCAAGAACCAGACGTACAACACCCCGGCGCTCTCCACGCTCTTCCTGCTGAACGAGCAGCTGAAGTGGATGAACACCCAGGGCGGCCTGGACTTCACGACGGGCCGCACGGCCGCGTCCTCCCAGAACCTCTACGGCTGGGCCGACGAGTCCAAGTACGCCACTCCGTTCGTCACGGACCCGGCGAAGCGCTCGCAGGTCATCGGCACGATCGACTTCGCGGACGAGATCGACGCGGCGGCCGTCGCCAAGGTGCTGCGCGCCAACGGCATCGTGGACACCGAGCCGTACCGCAAGCTGGGCCGCAACCAGCTGCGCGTGGCGATGTTCCCGGCGATCGACCCGGCGGACGTCCAGGCGCTGACGGCGTGCATCGACTATGTGATCGAGAAGCTGTAGCTCTTCGGTTCTGTACGACTGTACGGAGACGGCCCGGCACCCACGCGGTGTGCCGGGCCGTTTCTGCTTCACTCGGCCGGGTGGCATATGCCAGAAGCGCGATCTTCGGCTGTCCCGTCCTACGATGATGCTCTCGACACCAGCCCATTCCAGGAGGCCCGCAATGTCTGCAGCAGCAGTCGAGCACCCCTGTGACGATGAGCCGGAAACGTTGCTGGAAACGGCCAACCGTCTCACCGAGCAGCTTCCGGGGCATCGCGTCGAGATCATCGGAGGCGTCATCACCGTGGCCCCACCTGCGGACGGCCCGCACGCCAACGCGCTGACCACGCTCATGGTCCCCTTCATTGCGGCAGGTCTCCATGGCGAGGAGTCGAGAGTCCTCCAAGCCATCGGCCTCTGGCTCCCCGGCGGCCCTCAGGACTTCGCGATCCCCGACCTGGCGATCGTCGACGCAGACTTCGACGAGCACCCGCGCGAGAACAACAGTTACGACCCCGCCTGCTTCCGCCTGGTCCTGGAGGTCACCTCCGGGAACTACCAGAACGACCTCCGCAACAAGGTCACCGCCTACGCCCAGGCCAAGATCCCGGTGTACGTGATCGTCGACCGCAAGCACGGCCGGGTCCACGTCCTGACCGAACCCCTCCCCGGCGGCTACGACCGCCACGAGGTCTACGCCCCCGGCCAGCAGGCCCCGCTGCCCGCCTCGATCGGTGCCGAGGTCTCCCTGAACGTCGACGAGCTGGTGCGGGCAGGCCGCCCGAAACGCTGAGGACGCGGCCTACTCCCCCGACGCCCCCACCAGCACCGCCCGCAGCGCGGCTATCCCGGCCAGCCACGCCTGGTCCTCACCGGCCTCCGCCCACAGGTCCAGCGGCTCCGCGTTCTCCGCGGTGAGGCGGTCCAGGGCACGGACGGCCAGCGGGCGCAGGTCGGCGGGGAGCGGCGGCAGGGGCTCCTTCGGGCCGTACGCGGTGGTGACGGGCTCTCCTCCGGGGCACTGCGCGGCGATCAGCGCGGCGGCGGCCACCGCCTCCTCCCCGCAGTCCGCGTACTGCTCCGGCCCGGTGTCCGCGATGGCGCTCAGCACGTCCCGGAGCACGTCGGCCTTCTTGCCGGGCTCCGCGTCGTCGACCCGTCCGCCGAAGTCGGCCGCGGTGTCGTTGTCGAAGTGGCCGATGTCCCAGGCGCCCATGGGGTCCCCCTCAATCCGCTGTGCCGGTCAACCCGTCGTGCCGGTGTCCCCATCCTCACAGCCACCACTGACAACCGGCCGCCCTGTCGGGCTCACAGCACGCGGGAACGCTTTCCGGAACCGCCGCCGTCCGAACCGTCCTCTTCCTCGTCGTCCTCGTCCGGGACGTGCACATCGAAGACGTTGATGTTGATCTCGACGACCTCCAGCCCGGTCATCGTCTCCACGGCGTCGATGACGTGCGTGCGGATCCGGTCGGCCAGCTCATGGATCGGAACGCCGTACTCCACCTCGACGTCGACGTCGATCGCCGTCTGTTTCTCGCCCACCTCGACCTTCACGGTCCGTCCCTTGCCCGAGGACCCGGACACTCTGCCCGTCACGGCGCCCAGTGCCTTCGACGCGCCCTTGCCCACCGAGTGAACGCCGTCGGTCTCGCGGATGGCGATGGCCGCGATGGTGGCCACGACGCCGTCGGCGATGGTGGTCCTGCCGCGCACGTCGCTGCCCTGGTTCCCGCCGCTCGTCTCCGGATTTCCGCTCCGGGATTCGATGTCGACCATGTCTGCCTCACAGAGAGTGATTGCCACGGGCGCTCCTCCCCGCCCGTGCGGGCCCCCTCATTCACTCTCCGCCCGCCTGCGGCCATCCGCCATTCGGGGTACCGGGCCTCAGTCGCGGGGCAGCAGCGTCCCCAGCGGTCCGAGGTCCAGATTGAGGTCCTCGGGTCGCACGCCGTGCTGGTCGCAGAGCTCCTTCATCCGCTGGTCGAGCAGCATGAGCGTGGTCCCGATCTCCTCGACCTGCTCGTCACTGAGGTCACCCTGTTCGACCCGGCGGATCGCCTGCCGCTCCATCAACTGCCGGAGAAGCTCCACCACGGTGAGGACCAGGGCCACCAGGTCCCGCCCCATCTGCTCGGAGTCCAGGTCGACCCGTGAGCCCGGGGCCCGGCCCGAGCCCGTCACAACGGGCCCCCGTCGGCCCAGGGCGCCGGAACCCGCTCGCTGACCGAGGACAGCAGGGCGTGCAGTGACACCCGCACCAGAGGTACGTCGGCGATGGCGATCACCAGGTCCCCGCTGACGACGACACCGGTCGCCAGAACACGGTCCAGCAGGTCGACCAGCGGCACCCCGATGGGCCCGCTCAAGGGCTCCGGGCTGTCCCAGGGCACCACCGCGCGCTCCGCCGCCACGGCTACACCTCCCCGACGAAGGAGTACGGCACCCAGGGGCCGGTCAGCTCGATCATCGCCCCGGTCCGCTCACCCAATCCCCGTACCAGCACGCCCAGTTCTTCCGACCGGTGCTCGGCGACGAGGTAGGTCGCGTTGAGCACGTGCACCCTGCCGTCACCTCCCGGTACGGCTCCGTGCGTACGGAGGCGGCGCGACGCGGCGGCCACCTCACGGAGTTCGGCGTCCACGGATTCCGCGACGGACAGGGCCCGTTCCCGGCGCTGCTCTCGTCGCTCCTGGACCCCGCGTCTGCGGTTCAGGTAGGCGAGCCCCGCACCGGCGGCGGGAGCTTCGAGCCCGCCGCCTCCGACGGTGACGGGTTCCGCTACCTCGGGGGCGGTCGCAGGCTCGTACACCTTCACGCCCCACTCGGCGTGGTGCGCGATGCGCTTCAGCACCCGGTGGAAGCGGTGTGCCTCGTCGTCGAGAGCGCGGCGGGCCCGGTCGTCGTCGTGGTAGAGCGTGGCGAGGGGCAGCGGTACGGCGGGCCCGTGAGCGGCCGCGGCGGACACGACCTCGTGGTGGGCCCGTGCGTATCGCTCGATCTCCCGCGGGTCGGAGAGCCGCGACTGCCAGACCTCGTCCGTGAAGTCGGCGGCAGGAACGGTCTGGACCACAGCGGTCAGCGGTCCGGAGGGCAGCAGCCGGACGGCCGCACCGCCGGGCATACCGACCAGGCCGGTGACATCGGCCGTGCGCGTGGCACGGGTGCCCCGACAGACGGCGAACACGTACGTGACACCGGTGTCCGGAGCCTGGTCCCGGTGGGCGCGATGCGTCATCTCTGCCCGGTCTCCTTGCTGTCGGTTCTGCGGGCGCTTCGGTCCGGGCCGGGGTCGCGGTCCTCGTCCGTCGCCGGTTCGAGGGCCTGGAGGCGTTCCCGCAGCCGGCGGTTCTCGTCCTCCAGAGCGTTGCGCGAGGCTCGGGAACTGAGGGCCGGATCGGTCTCCCACCAGTCGATTCCCGCCTTCTTCGCGGTGTCGACGGATGCCACGAAGAGGCGGAGCCGGATGGTGAGGAGTTCGATGTCGAGCAGGTCGATCTTGATGTCCCCGGCGATGACGATGCCCTTGTCCAGGACGCGTTCGAGAATGTCGGCGAGGTTGGTGGTCCCGGGGCCGTTGGCCGGCGGCGGCCCTCCCTGGCGGAAGTCGAGGTCGGTCACCGCGAGGCCCCCGACCGGCGCTTGCGGCCGCGCTTCGGAGCGGGCGGCTCCTCCGGCTCCTCCTCGTCCTCCTCCGGTTCCTCGTCCTCGTCTTCCTCGTCCGGTTCCTCGTCTTCCTCCGGTTCCTCGCCCTCCTCGTCGTAGTCCTCTTCCTCTTCCTCGTCTTCCTCCTCGGGCTCCTCTTCCCCGTCTTCCTCCTCGGGCTCCTCTTCCCCGTACTCCTCCTCGTCCTCCCCGTCCTCTGCCTCTTCCTCCTCCGCTTCCTCGCGCTCGACGGCTTCCTCGTGGCTGACCACGACCTCGCCGTCGCGGATCTCGCCGCGCCATCCCTCGGGCTCTTCTTCGGTGAGGGTCACGTACCGCTGGAAGTGCTTGAAGTCCAGCCGTACGCGGCGGCCCTGGGCGCGCCAGAGGTTGCCCGTCTTCTCGAAGAACCCGGACGGGTAGTACTCCATCACCAGCACGATCCGGGTCAGGTTCGGAGCCAGTTCATGGAAGCTGATGGCTCCGCGTGTGCTGCCCTTGGCGCCCTCGGAGGTCCAGACGATCCGGTCGTCCGGCACCTGCTCCTGCACCGTGGCCTTGAAGCTGCGGGAGGAGGGGCCGACCTTGACCTTCCAGTCGCTCTCTTCGTCCTCGCCCTTCGAGACGCTCTGGACGCCCTTCATGAAGCCGCTGAACTCGTCGTACTGCGTCCAGGCGTCGTAGGCGGTACGCAGCGGAACGCCGACGTCCATCACCTCGATGATGTTCATGAACTTGCCGCCGCCGGCCTTGCGGTTGCCCTTGCCACCGCCCCCGCCGAACGCGCTCTTCGCCTTGTCCACCACCGCGTCCTTGGCCCCCTTGGCCTTCTCCGAGACGAACGCCTTCACCGGGGATTCGCCCTGGAGCACGCGGGAACCGATGGCGGGCAGCGAGCCGCCGTTCTCGGCCGCGTCGGTCAACTGGCCGGTGAGGTCCTTGAGTTTGCCGCCCGCCTTCTCGGCGAGCGTCTGGACCTGAGCACTGGCGAACTTCGACAGTTCTTCTTTGATGCGGTCGACACCCGACTCCGCCGGAGCCTCGGATTCGTCCTTGTCCGTCGTTGCCATGGCTGACTACCTCCGGCGGTCGGCGCGCTTGGATGCTGACCGCTTCGACGTCGCTGTCTTCTTCGCGGCAGACTTCTGAGGGGCGGACTTCTTGGCCGTGGACTTCTTGGCGGCAGACTTCTTGGCCGGGGCGGTCTTCTTCGCCGACTTCTTCGCTGCCGACTTCTTGGCCGGCGACTTCTTGGCCGGCGACTTCTTCGCGGGAGCGGCCTTCTTGGCCGGGGCCGACTTCTTGGCCGGCGCCGACTTCTTGGCGGGAGTGGCCTTCTTGGCCGAGGCCTTCTTCGCGGGAGCGGCCTTCTTGGCCGGGGCCTTCTTCGCGGGAGCGGCCTTCTTCGTCGCTGCCTTCTTGGCCGGAGCGGTCTTCTTCCCGGCCTGCTTCCTGGCCGGTGCCGCCTTCCTGGCGGGGGACTTCCTCGGCCTGGACGGTTGCGGCGGGGCCTCCTCCTCTTCGAACTCCTCTTCCTCCTCGGGCTCCTCGCCTTCGTCCTCTTCCTCTTCCTCTTCGCCCTCTTCCTCTTCGCCCTCTTCCTCCTCGGGCTCCTCGTCCTCGTCCTCCTCGTCCTCCTCTTCTTCCTCTTCTTCCTCTTCCTCGCCCTCCGGCTCTTCCTCGGCCTCCGGCTCTTCCTCGGCCTCCGGCTCTTCCTCGGCCTCCTCGTACTCGTCCTCGTACTCGCCCTCGTCCTCTTCGTCCGCCTCGTCGTCCGGTGCCGCCGTGAGCCGGGCCGTCCGGTCGCCGATGGCGTCCGCCAGGGAAGCCATGGAGCGGTTGGCGGCGGCCGTCACCGCCTGGCGTCCCGCGTCGAGAACCTCCCCCCGCAACTGCTCCTGCAACTCGGCGACTTGCGGGACCTCACCGAGCCTGCGCATCCCTTCGGCCGCCAGCTGGCGGGGTTCGAGTCCGAACCGGCGCCCTGCCAGGTACGTCGCGACGCTCAGCGCCAACCGGCCCTTCTTCGTCCGGCCCAGCACATATCCGCCCACTACGGCGGCTGCGAGCGCCACCTTTGCCTGGTCATCCATGTCTGTCACCTTCTGTCGTCGGTGTCCGGCCGGTCTGCGCGGCGTACAACCGGTCGAGCAGCCTTTCCTCTTCTGCCTCGAACTCGTCCAGCCCGATGTGCCCCTCGTCGAGCTCCTGGTTGAGTGCCGCAAGCTGCGCGCGGATCACCCCGGGGTCGTAGAGTTCACGCTCGGCTGCGTCCTGCAACCGCTCCGCGATCCACATCACGCCCCGGGCGGGCGCGAGGGGGAGCAGCAGCACTCCGGAGATCAGCCCCATCGTCAGCCCCCACCGACCGGTGCGGGCGGGCTCACATTGCCGGCGCCGACGAAGCTGTAACAGGGCAGCGGGCCCGCGACGCGGAGCTCGACGTGGTCGCGATGGGCCGCCGCGAAACGCTCGGCGGTCGCACGGAACCGGTCGCTGTCGGCCTGCGCCACGAGGAAGGACAGGTTGAGCGCGCAGCCAGGAACCTCGGGGCCCTCGGCCGTCGCCCGAGCCATCGGGGCCAGATCGCGCAGCGCCCGCCGTCCCGCCTCGCCCGCCCGGCGTGCCAGGGCGGACGCGACGGCCGCGCCCAGGCGCACATTGGCCTCGTACCCGGGCCGCCTGCGGGTTTCGTCGCGCAGCCGCCGCACGGTCGCGTCGCCCGCCACGAGTGCGGCCAGGGAGTCGTGGGCCGGCAAGGCCTTGACGTTCATCTCGATGTGCCCGGCGACCCGGTCCAGGGCGGCGAGGTGGCCCGGCTCCGCCGCGGTCAGCTGGGCGCGCAGCGCGTCCTCGTCCGGTGCGACCATGCCGAAGCGCATCGGCAGGACGGGCCCGCTGCCCGCCAGGCGCGTCAGGAGCTCCTGGTGTGCCAGCAGGTCACGCCGCCGGGCCCGCAACTGTGCGGGGGAGGCGCTGACGACCGCGGCCACCGGGCCGACGGCGACCGTCCGCAGCGGGGCGGGCGGGCTGCCGACGCCCCCGGACTTCCGGGGCAGCGGCGTTCCGGCCCGGACGACCGCGTACACGTAGAGACCCGGTCCGTCGGCCGTGCCCGCCCCCGGGCCGTCCGCGCGCACGTCAGGCCTCCGCCCTGCGGCGACGGCTCGTGCCACCGCTGCCACTGCTGCTGCGGGCGGGGGCACGGCGCTTCTTCGGGCGCTCCGGCCGTTCCTCCGCCTCTTCCTCGTCGTACTCGTCGTCATCGTCGGATCCGCCGGCCCCGACCGCCTTGCGTACGGTGTCGCCGACCGTCTCGGCGGCCTTGCGCACCTTCCGCTTGCCGATGGACCGGGCGGCTGAGCCGCTGAGCAGCTCGGGGACGGTCGTGCTGCCGGAGTCACGTTCGAGGTCGAGACGGTTGCACGCCTCGGCGAAGCGCAGGTAGGTGTCGACGCTCGCCACGACTATGCGCGCGTCGATCTTGAGGATCTCGATACCGACCAGGGAGACACGGACGAATACGTCGATCACCATGCCCCGGTCGAGAATGAGCTCCAGCACGTCGTAGAGCGTGCCGGCGCGGGGCGGGCACGGAGCGGTGCCGTCGACGTAACTCGTGGTCGTCATGGGGGGTCCTTCCAGCTGTCGGACGAAGTCGGATCACTCGTCGGCGGCACCGCGCCGGTAGCGGCGGACCCGGGTGTACTCCACGAGTTCGCAGGCCCCGTCGAGCCGCACCTCGTACGAGGCGAGGAGACTGGTCGTGTCCGGGATGCGCGGCACTTCGAGGACGTCCACGACGACGCACCAGCCGTCGTCGTCGGAGCGCCGGATCGCGGAGACGCCCTCGGCCGGGTGGCTGATCAGCGCTTCCAGGCTCTGACAGGCGGCGCGGGCTGCGTGCTCGGGCCCCTTCCTGGCCGAGGACTTCTTCCGGGTCCCCGGGGAGGAGCGTTCGGCGCGCGCTGAACGTTGGTCTGCCATAGTGACCAGTCTGGTCACTATGGGGCGCTCCGCATCCTGGGTGAGCCGGTGGTGCGACACCGACACCCCGCCCGGGCCGGACAGCGAGCGGGGCCGGGCGGGACAGGCGGCGGGCGAGGTCGGACGACAGCCGGGGTCTGCCCTGGATCGGACGCCGGCGGGGGCGGTCAGACCGCGAGCGGCCTCCGCGCCAGCACGAACCCCTGCGGCGCCCGCTCCGGGAACGGCCCGTCCGTGTCCCGCTCCCGCCACACCACGGACCGGACCTCCAGGCCCGCCCCCCGCAGCAGCGCGGCGACCCGCTCAGGCTGCCGCCGGTGGAAGTCGAGCGAGATCTCCATGCCCCACGCCTCCGTCAGCCGCAGCGGCTCGTCCCCGACCTGGAAGCCCAGCTGTACGTGCGCGCCCGGGGCGAGTACGCGGTGGAACTCCGCGAAGGCGCGCGGCAGTTCCTCGTCCGGGACGTGGATCGTCGAGTACCAGGCGAGCAGGCCGCCCAGCGAGGCGTCCGGGAGTCCGAGGCCGAGCATGGACCCCTCCTCGAAGCGCAGGCCCGGGTGCTCCTCCCGGGCCACGGCGACCATCTGCGGCGCGAGGTCGATCCCGAACACGTCGAGCCCCAGGCCCAGTTCGTGCAGATGTGCGGTCACGCGGCCCGTTCCGCAGCCGACGTCGGCCACGGGCAGGCCGCCGCCGGCCGCCGCGAGTTCCGCGAACGTGCTCAACAGCGCGCGCTCCAGAGG
Source organism: Streptomyces anulatus (assembly GCF_014650675.1). Taxonomy (GTDB): domain Bacteria; phylum Actinomycetota; class Actinomycetes; order Streptomycetales; family Streptomycetaceae; genus Streptomyces; species Streptomyces anulatus. The sequence goes on from NZ_BMVK01000008.1 coordinate 257,552, forward strand.
CTTGGCCGCCAACTCGCCTCGGGCGAACTCGACGTAGGCGGGGGCCAGGGTGTCGTACGACTCGCGGGTCGCACGCTGGAAATCGGGCGTGGAGTCAGAGGCAGACATGGCCGCCACTCTAGGCGCGCCTTCACCGGCCCTGTTCTCGGGCGACCACGGGGAGAGGGAGTGGGTCCGCGCCCCTCCCTCCCCCCGGCCGTTCAGTCGCTGACCTTGCTGCGCGACTGGTACAGCAGGTCCTGGTACTCGGGGTGCCGGGCGATCCATCCCGCGTAGAACGGGCAGGTGGGCAGTACCCGCAGTCCGGCGGCGCGCGCCTCGTCCAGGGAGATGCGGGCCAGCGCCGACCCGACGCCCCTGCCCTCGTACGCGGGCGAGACCTCGGTGTGGAGGAACGCGATGAGTTCCGCCGTACGGAGGTAGTCCGCGAAGCCCGCGACCTCGGTCTCTCCGTCGACCCGGGCCTCGTACCGCTTGGCCTCGGGAACGTCCTTCACTTCGACTGCCATGTGTCCTCTGTCCGTTCTTTCGTCCACAACGTCCTGGTCAGGACGGTACTCGCCCCCGGTTCCGCCCCGGTGTCAGACACCGCTCCGGGCACTCCCGGCGAGGAGCTGCGTCTCCCAGGCGAAGGCCACCCCCGTCGCGCCGCCGTGCTGGGCCTGGACCTCTGCGGCCCCCGGGATGGTCTCCTCGCGGGCCCAGTCGCGCTGCCACTCCCCCATCACGGCCAGCCAGGTGATCGGCACGACGCCCGCCTGGACCATGCGCCGCACCGCCATGTCGTGGGCCTCGGCCGACACGCCCCCCGACGCGTCGGTGACGGCGTAGACCTCGAACCCCTCGCCCGCAGCCTGGATGGCCGGCATCGCCAGGCAGATCTCCGTCCAGAGCCCGGCCAGGATCAGCTTCTTCCGCCCGGTCGCCTTGACCGCGTCGACGACGCGCTCGTCCTGCCAGGTGTTGATGAAGGTCCGGTCGATCGGCTTCTGCTCCGGGAACACGTCCTGGATGCCCTGGACGATCAGGCCGCCGCGCTCCTCCAGAACGGTCGTCAGAATGGTCGGCACGTCGTAGACCTTCGCGGCCTTGGCGAGCCCGACGACGTTGTTGACGATCATCGTCGGCTCATGGCTGTTCAGGTTGGCGAACTGGAACGGCTGGTGGTCGATCAGCACCAGGACGCTCTCCTCCGGCGTCAGCAGCGCGTTGAGTCCGGCCTTGTTCTGGGTGCTCATGGGATTCCCCTTCTGGAGCTTCACGTGTGCGTGCCGCAGTCACTTAGTTGACGTGTCATCCACCCTAGGGACCGGTGATTGACACGTCAACTAGTCACCGTGGCAGCCGATTTGCGGAGGTGTACGGAAGACCGATCGCCCGGTGCGGGAACCGGCCCCGTCCAGGAGATGGCTGAGCCGCCGACCGCCTCGCTACGCTCCTCGCATGGACGCACCGCCACACTGGCTGACCCCGGAGCAGCAGGCCGCCTGGGACAGCTTCATCCGCATGCAGGAGAAGCTCATCGGACGGCTCTCACGCCAGGTACAGGCCGACTCCCGCATGTCCCCCTCCGACTACATCGTGCTGGCCAAACTCACCGAGGCCGGCGGCCGGATGCGCTTCATGGACCTGACCAAGCTGGTGGAGTGGGAGAAGAGCCGGATGTCCCATCAGGTGGGGCGGATGGCGAAGCGCGGACTGGTGACCAAGGAGGACTGCCCCGACGACGGACGCGGAGCGTTCATCGTCGCCACCCCGGCCGGCCGGAAGGCGATCGAGGACGCCGCTCCCCTGCACGTCGAGCAGGTCCGCCGGCTGTTCATCGAGGCCCTCACCCAGGAAGAGCTGGACTCCCTCTCCCACATCGCGAACCGTGTCCTCACGCACATGGAGAAGCAGCCCGACTGACCAGCTCCGGGACAGCGCCGCGAGGTACCGCACCGGACATCGGGACAACCGGCTTGTCGACGTGCGCTCAGACGGGTTTGAGCAGGTCGCGGAGGTTGTTCATGTGGGCCTTGACGTCGGCGATGTCGACGGGGCGGGGCGAGTCCTCGGCGGCTCCGGAGTGAGCCGTACGGCAGGGGCGGCAGAGGCCGCCGGGGAGGGCTTGCGGGGGCCCGGGGCGGCCGCAGTCCGTGCATTCCACAAGGAGGTGACGGACGGGGGTCGGTGCGCCGGGCGAGGGGCTTCCGGCCGTGGGCAGCCGGGGTGGGATCTTGTCGGTGAGTCGGCGGCGGAGGAGGCCGACGGGGGAGTCGACCTTGGCGGGGAGCCCCGCCGTCAGCGCACTGGTCAGGTAGTCGACGCTCACGCCCCGGGCGAGCCATTGTGCCGCTTGGGGTTCCAGGGCGGCGCAGTCGTCGGCGGAGAGGGTGAGGCGGTGGTCGTCCCGGCCGAGGCGGGCCAGGGCGAGGTAGGCGGGAGACCGGCCGGCTTCGACGGCGGGAGCGGCGTCCAGAGCGGGCGGCACGGGCTCGGCTTCCGGCACCCGGGCAGGGGTGCGCTGGTGCGGTACGGCGGTGGGCTTGGGGGTCTGTTCCGTACGGGGACGCTCCGGTGCAGGCGGCAGCAGTTCCTCGGCCGGGGCCCACGGTGGCGGTGGTGCCGCGTCGAAGGCGGACGCCTCCGGTACGGGGGCCGCGGCCAGGGCGGCCTGCTCGGTGGCGAGGTAGGTGTTCCACCACTCGTTGTCGCGTGCGGTGCGGGACCAGAAGGTGCGGAAGACCCAGCGGGTTTCGTCGCCCGCGCCGACGACCGCGCACCGTACGCGCCGCAGATGCCCGGCGACGGACAAGGCGGTCAGCGCGGTGGAGACGGCCTGCTGCCCGTAGAGCGGGAGCTGTTTGGCCAGGGTCTTCACGCTCATCGCGGCACCGTCGGGGAGGTGGTCGACGAACCCGGCGACGTACCGCTCGCGGGTCGGCAGGAGGGCGAAGTCGTGGCGTGTTCGGGCCTGTTGATGTGGTGCGGAGCGTTTGCCGTAGCCGGGCTTGGCCATCGGGTACGCGGGCGAGGCTGCTGGGACACGCAGGGCAGGGCTAAGGTGCTGAGTAGCCATGGGATCGCTTTCTAAGGTGCCGATCTTGTGGTGAGACCCCGGCCTGGTGCGACAACACCGCGTCGGGGTCGTTTGGTTCTCGCACCGTAAGCAGTCGTGACGCTGTGCCGCAAGCCGTCACGATTAGTCATATTTCCTGGCCGCGACGGGGCGGGGAGGTAGGGGAGGTTTCCCCAAACCCCTTCTTCTACCTACCGGTTAAAGAAGGCGCTCGAACCCCGGGTCCCGCATCCCGACACCCGAATCCCGGCACCCGAGCTTCGGGCCCGGGCCCCATCCACATACCCCCGCAGGAGTGACCCGACCGTTCGGGACCACGCGCCAATGCTCTGCCCTGATGAGAATCTGCAATTCCGCGCAATCGGTCCTCGGTCTCGCGCCATCCGCCGCATCCTGGATTCCCACCCAGCGCAGGCGGAGGACACTATGACGATCCTCAGGTTTCTCGGTACCACCAGCGACGACGGAGACTGCCCCACTCTTTACGAGGTCGAGGGCACCACCGACATCCTTGCCCAGGGCGACCGCGTCACCGACCCCGAGCAACTGGCGCAGCTTCGCGATGTGAAGGACAGCGAGACATTCGTGCTGGTGCCACGCGAACTCTTGGTCCGCTTCGCCCCACGCACTACCGATCCTGAGATGGTGCCGTTCTCCGAGATCGCACCGCTGTTCCGCGAGTTCAGGCACACCGCGTTCCGGCTGGAATCCCGGCGCGGATACGCCTCCGACCGCAACAGCCCGAAGTGGGAACGATGGAAAAGCGGCGTGGACATCTCGGCTGAGCCGGACAACGCATGGCGCGAGAATGTCCGGGCGCAGACTGCCCAGGGAAAGCGGTTCGAGCGGGTCCGGCTCGTCGACGAGCCTCCGACCGAGGGGCAGCAGTTTCTCCTGGCCAGCGGCCTGGGCAACGTGGCCGCTGGTGAGGACATCCGCAACTTGCCACGCTCCCAGGCAGTCCGACTTGGCCTGCCCGACCACGACTTCTGGCTGTTCGACTCCCGACTGATCGCCCGGTTCGTCTTCGCCGAGGACGACACGACCCTCGGCGTCGTCATCAGCGAGGACCCGGCCGAAGTCACTCTCGCCTGCCAGGTACGAGACGCTGCCTGGCACCACGCGACGCGCACCGCGGACTTCGCGAAGGCAGTACCTTCGACCGGGTGAGCACCGACTTCCAAACCGCGCGGGTCGCCCTCGGAGCACGGCTTCGCGAGCTTCGCAGCGAAGCCGGTCTCAACGGCAAGGGCGTGGCCGACGTGCTTGGCTGGCAACCCTCGAAGGTGTCCCGCCTGGAGACAGGAAAGCAGACCCCCACCGCGAGCGACCTCACGGAGTGGGCCCAGGCGGTGGGACGGCCTGGTGTGGCAACCGAGTTACGGGGGCGGCTCGTCGGACTGGAGTCGCAGTACCGGTCGTGGCGACGGCAACTCGCCGGTGGTCATCGGGCACGCCAGGAACTGGCTGTCACCGAGACGATGGCTACGCAGCACATCCAGGTTGTGGCACAAGTGGGTTGCCCGTCCATCGCCTCTCGCCGTCCTCCCACTCCCCGGTCGGCCGGAGGCCCGTCGCCGCGGCCACCGCCTCGGACGCGGCGTGGTCGGGGTGGACGTGGGCCACGAGCTCCCGGACGCCTCCGGCCTCGACCAGGTGCGCCGCGAGGCCCTTCGCCGCCTCGCTCGCGTAGCCCCGGCCCTGCCACGGCGTCCCGATCACCCAGGCGATCTCCGCCCGGGGCCCCCGTACCGTCGCCTGGACGTATCCGGCGAGGACCCCGTCCGCGCGGACCCGGAGCACCCAGTTCCACCACAGCTCCCCGGGGTCCGGCGAACCGGCGCTCTGCCGCTCGTACCGGGACCGCAGCGCGGCCGGGTCCGGTGGGCCGCCCCCGGTGAACACGTACAGCGCCGGGTCCGCGAGGACGGCCGCCATCTCCTCGGCGTACGCCGGTTCGAGGGGGAGCGCGTCGAGGCGGGTGGTGGTGAAGGGCAGGGGCGTGGTGGTTGTCGGCACGGTGTCCGACCCTATGCCGACCCCCGACCCCCGACCCCCGACCCCTGGGTCCCGGGACCCGGGCACCATGATGTCCGCAGCTCACAACCGGTGCGCGAGGACCTTCACCGGCTCAGGCGCTGGAACCGGCGGACCGCCAGCGGCAGGAACACCAGCGTGATCACGAGCGGCCACACCACGGCCATCAGCAGGGCGTGCTCCTCCACCCAGGTGTCGCCGCCCGCCACGGGGTTCCCGAACAGATCGCGGGTGGCCGTCGCGGTCGAGGAGATCGGGTTCCAGGCCGCGATCGTGCCCAGCCAGCCCGGCATCAGGGACGGGGCCACGAAGGTGCTGGAGATCATCGTGACGGGGAAGGCCACCGCGTACAGTCCGCCCGCCGCCTCCGGGGTGGGCACCAGCATGCCGAGCCAGACGCCCACCCAGATCAGGCTGAACCGCAGCAGCAGGAGCAGCCCGAACGCCCCGAGGCCGGCCATCACCCCGCCGTCCGCGCGCCAGCCCATCAGCAGCGCGGTGACGGCCAGGATGGTGAGCTCGGCCGCGGCCACCACCAGGTCGGCCGCCCCGCGTCCGGAGGCGAAGGCGGAGGGAGCCATCGGCATGGACCGGAAACGGTCGACGACCCCCTTGGCGGCGTCGGTGACGACGGCCACGGCGGTGTTCATGAAGCCCATGGCCATGGTCATGGCGAACATGCCGGGCATCAGGAACTCCCGGTAGTCCCCGCCCCCGGGCACCTTCATCGCGCTCCCGAAGACGTATCCGTAGAGAAGGACGGAGAGGATCGGGAAGCCGAGCTGCCAGACGACGGCGGAGGGGTGGCGCTGGTAGTGGGTGAGGGTGCGGCGGGTGATGTTCCAGCAGTCGGAGACCGCCCAGAAGACAGAGCCGTGGTTGCGGACCGGGTCCGCCGCAGGCGCCGTCGCAGAGGGGTTCTTTTCGCGTGTGGTCATGCCGCCGCCACCTCCGCGGAGTCGTGGTTCTCGGTGTCGTGGCTCTCGGGGTCGCGACGCCCGGGGTCTTGGTGCTCGGCGGCGCGGTGCTCGACTTCGGGGGCCGTGCCGTGTCCCGTCAGGCGCAGGAACACGTCGTCCAGGCTCGGCCTCCGCAGCCCGATGTCCTCCACCGCGATCGCGTCGTCCTGGAGGCTCCGGGCCACCTCGGTGAGTGCGGCCACCCGGTCGGCGACCTGGGCGTGCACCCGGCGGGTGGCGGCGTCGGTGACGACGAGCCCGCCCCCGGCCACCCGGTCGACGGTCCTCGCCACCGCGTCGAGGTCCCCCGCGTCGGCGGCCACCACCTCGATCCGGTCGCCGCCGACCCGGTTCTTCAGCGCGTCCGGGGTGTCGTCGGCGATGGCCCGCCCCCGGTCGATGACGGTGATGTGCGAGGCGAGTCTGTCCGCCTCGTCCAGGTACTGCGTGGTCAGCAGCACCGTCGTGCCGCCCGCCACCAGCGCCCGGACCGCGTCCCAGACCTCGCCCCGGCCGCGCGGGTCGAGCCCGGTCGTCGGCTCGTCCAGGAAGAGCACGTCGGGCTGGAGGATCATCGAGGAGGCGAGGTCGAGCCGTCGCCGCATGCCGCCGCTGTACTCCTTGGCGCCCTTGTCGGCGGCCTCGGTCAGGTCGAACCGGTCCAGCAGTTCCCCGGCGCGCTGCCGGGCCCGGCGGTTGCCGAGGTGGAAGAGCCGCCCGAACATCTCCAGGTTCTGCCGTCCGGTGAGGCCTTCGTCGACGGCCGCGTACTGGCCGGTGAGCCCGATCCGGCTCCGTACGCGGCGGGGTTCGCGCCCCACGTCGAGCCCGGCGACCTCCGCCCGGCCCGCGTCGTACCGCAGGAGCGTGGCGAGGACCCGCACGGCGGTGGTCTTGCCCGCCCCGTTCGGGCCGAGCAGGCCGTGGACGGTGCCGGGGCGGACGGCGAGATCGAATCCGTCGAGCGCCCGCTTCTCCGTCCCGCCCTTCCCCCGGCCCCGGTACCGCTTCACGACACCTTCGGCGAGCACCGCGTACCCGGACGCGGACCCCGACCCTGTTTTAGGCATGGGCATGGCGCAACCCCCTGTTCCTCGAACGACCGGAAGCTAACTGAGTACACCGTACCCCTGATTGGGTACAGCGTACTCCGATACGGGTACGGCGTACCCAACTCCATTCCCGAGCACTACGCTGGCCCCATGGCGAAAGACGGATCGACAGCGGCGACGGACGGCACGGCCACCGGGAGCGGCGACATCGCACGCAGCCTGGAACTCCTGTGGGGCACCGGGGACCGCCCCAGCCGCGGCCCCAAACCGGGCCTCACGCTGGACCGGATCGTCACCGCCGCCGTTGCCGTCGCGGACGCGGAGGGGCTGGCCGCCGTCTCCATGCGCCGGCTCTCCACCGAGCTGGGCACGGGCACGATGTCGCTCTACCGGTACGTGCCCGGCAAGGCCGAACTGCTGGACCTGATGCTCGACCGGGTGCTGGGCGAACCCCTGCCCTCCGGCACGGACCCCGTCGACGCTCCCGCGCCCCCCGCCGACTGGCGGGCGTCCATCGACGCCATGGCCCGTACCTACCTGGACAACCTGCGCCGCCACCCCTGGCTGCTGAAGATCAACCAGGCCCGTACGGTGCTCGGCCCCAGCGCCCTGCGCGGTCTGGAACTCTCCCTCACCGCGCTGCGGTCCATGGGGCTGCGCGACCCCGAGCTGATCAGCGTGATCATCACGGTCAACAGCTTCGTGGAGGGCCTCGCCCGCACCCGGGCCGACGCGGCGGAGGCGGTGCGGGAGACGGGGCTGAGCGACCAGGAGTTCTGGGACAACCAGAGCCCCTACCTGGAGCGGGCCATGCTCAGCGGCGCGTACCCGATGATGGCGAGCCTGTCGGAGGACACCTTCAGCGCCGAGTTCGATCACTTCGAGTTCGGGCTGCGACGGCTGATCGCCGGTTTCGAGGCCCTGGTCGAGGAGCGGACGACGAAAAGGGCGACAGACGGGACAGCGGAGCGGACAGCGGCCCGGAAATGACAGCACCCCCGGCCCGTGCCCCAATGGATATATGGACGCCAGCCGGGAGCTCGCTCCTTTCGTCAAGCAGTACGCCGTCCTGCTGAGCACCCATCGGCAGGACGGGACCCCCGTCGGCACACCGGTCAACATCGCCGTCGAGGGCGATCACGCGTTCATCCGCACGTTCTCCTCCGCCTGGAAGGTGGAGCGGATGCGCAACCACCCGCAGGTGGAGATCGCCCCCTGCACGGTCCGGGGCAGCCCCACCGGACCGCAGATCAGGGCGCACGCACGCCTGCTGCGGCCGGGCACGAAGGAGAACACGCACGCGGCGCGGATGCTGTCGCGCAAGTACCCGGTCGTGCAGGGCGTGCTCGTCCCGCTCGCGCACCGGCTGAAGCGGGACCGGACCCTGCACTACGAGGTGTGGCCGGTGACGGACGACGACGTCTGAGCCCGAGCCGGCGCGAGCGCACCGGCCGCGGCGAGCTCCGCTACTTACGCCGCCGCTTCAGCGCCAGCCAGAGGGCCGCGACCCCGACGAGGACGGCGGCCCCGAGGGCCGCGTTGCCGCTGCCGCCCTCACCCGTGCCGCCGGCGCTCCCCTGATCACCGCCCTTCGAAGGGGCCCCGGACCCTTCGCCGGACCCGGACCCGGAACCGCCCCCCGGCCCGCCCTCCGTCTCCACGCGGACGACATCGCTGCGGGCCCCCTCGGAGCCGAACATCAGGGCCGAGCCGTCCGCCGTGTACGTCACCGACTCCGCCTGCCGCTGGAACGGGGCGGCCACCGACCGGTCCTCACCGAGGCGGCCGTCCTCGAAGGCGTACTCGCGGGCGCTGAAGTACGAGCGCAGCACCAGCCGGGTCCCGTCGGGTGAGAACGCCCCGTCCGTGACCCACGGCACCTCGCCGACCCGCCGGAACACGTTCGCGGAGCCGGCGGTGAGCTTCGCGGGTCCTTCGTAGAGGCCGCCGCCGTCCTCGTTCTTGGAGGCGATGTAGACGCGGCCGGTCTTCGGGTGGACCATCAGCGCCTCGGCGTTGCGGGCCCCGTCGGCGTACGTCACGTCGTACTGGACGGCCGTGACGGTGGCGTCGCGCAGGGTCTTCGGCTCGGGGAAGCGGTAGATCCAGACGTGGTCCCAGGTGCCGTCGAGGTTGTCGCCGATGTCACCGACGTACAGATCGCCGTCCGGCCCGATCGAGATGCCCTCGACGTCCCTCGGCTCGCCCACACCCCGCATGGTGATGGTCGCGAGGGTCTTCCCGGTGCGGGAGTCGACGGCGTAGACGTAGGGGCCGTCGTCGCTGTCGTTGTGCGTCCAGTAGACGCCGGGGTGCGCGCGGCTGGCGGCGAGGCCGCTGGACTCCGTGATGCGGGGGTCCTCGATCGTGAAGTCACGGTCGGGCCGCCCGTCGTCGGCCACGGCCGGACCGGCCCCGGCGAACAGCGGAACGGCGACGGCGAGAGCGGCGGCGAGTGTGGCGGCGGCGCGGCCCGCCGGGCCGGTCGGATACGAGGGCATGACCCAAGTGTCCATCGTCACGTCGCAGGCCGGAGCCGTGATCGGCCATGATGACGCCATGCGTTTTCTCCCGGTCGGCGATTCCATGACCATCGGCGCCACCGGCGACTTCACCTGGCGCTACCGCCTGTGGCAGCACCTGGAGGCGTGCGGCCTCCCGTACGAGATCGTCGGCCCGCGCACGACGCTGTACGACATCGGGGCGAACGCCCCGCTCTCCCACGCGTACGCCGACCCGTCGTTCCCGCCCGCCGCCCGCCGGCATCTGTCCGGCTGGGGCGAGGGCTGGCTGCACATGGCCCCGGTGATCGCGGACGCGGTGCGCGAGGCGGAGGCGGACGTCCTGCTGGTCTCGCTCGGCCTGATAGACCTCGGGTTCTACACGGACGCCGAGCAGACGGCGGCCAACGCCCGCGCGTTCGTCACGGCGGCCCGCACCGCGAACCCGCACCTGCGCATGGTGCTGCTCCCGGTGATACCGAACGTCCGGGCCGTGACGGACGCCCCCTTCGCCGCCTCCTGCGACCGCTTCAACGAACTGCTCGCCAAGGCCGTGGCCGACCTCGACGAACCGTCCTCACCGCTCCTGCTGGCCTCGCACCCCACGGCGTACGACATCCGCACGGACACCTACGACGGCACGCACCCCGGCCCGACGGGCGAGCACAAACTCGCCGCCGCCTTCGCCGACGCGATGCACCAGGCGTGGGGGCTGGGCGAGCCGTACGCCGAGCGGCACGCGCAGGCACAGCCCGCCTGACTCCCGCGCTGCGCCGCCCCCCTCACCCGCTCCGCTGCGCCCCCAGCATCGACAGCGCCAGCTGGGTCAGTTCCCCCGACACCTCCCCGGGCTGGGCCCGGCGGCTGCGGCGGGTGTGGTGGGCCATCAGCTCGTGGACCGTGCCGACCATCACCATCACGTCGACCCGGTGGTCCCGGTCCTCCGCCTCGCCGCGCTCCACCGCCCGTTCGGCCTCCCCGGTCAGGAACTCCGTCCACAGGGCCCGCCAGAGCTTGCAGTGCTCGTCCACCACTGCGCTCACGCCCAGCACCTCGACGAACGTCACCCGGGCCTCGCGCGGGTCGCTGGTGACGGACTCCACGTACGCGTCGAAGAGCAGCTGGACCCGCTCCCCGATCGAGCGATCCTCGATGCCGTCGACCAGGAGTGCGTTCTCCGCCGCCCGCAGCCCGGTCGTCGTGACCCGGTTGTGGAGGGCGATGAGCAGCCCCTCCCGGGAGCCGTACTCCTGACGCAGCACCTCGACCGGCACACCGGCCGCCGCGCACACATCGTGCTCGGCGGTGGCCCGGTATCCGTTGATGCCGTACAACTCCCTGGCCGCTTCCAGAAGTTGTTCACGCGCCTGCGTGCGCGCGGCATCCCCGGGCCCGGCCCGCTGAACCGTCCAGCTCTCCGCCACCGGTCCTCCTTGAGCGCAAGGTGCGGGAGAGGAGCCTGCGCGCCTCTGCACGAACCGCCGCCCCATTGTGCTCGCCCCACCGCCGTCCGGACGGTCTCGCCACACCCATACGGGGGAATACCCGCACGCGGAAACGCTTCTTCTTTGCGCGCCCCGGATGCGCCCCAAACTCACCCCGCACTCGCCCGGGGCCCACCCCGCGAGAGCGCCGCCACAGTGCGGTCGCAGTGCGGCCGGAGCAGCCCGGACCCTGCCTTGAACGCGTTCAAACAGCTCTGACACGATGGCCGCAGCTGCCGCCCCGATGCGGGCGTGCCGCGTACATCACCGTGCGCGAGGGGGACTGAACGTGAAGAAGAAGCGGCTCTACGGGCTGTCACTGCTGCTCTCGATCCTGACCCTGCTCATCGAAGGGGTCATCGCGCTCATCGTGGCCGTTGTGTACGGCTTCACGCAGGAGTCGCCCAACGCGGGCGGCGGTTCGGCGTTGTTCATCTTCTTCTTGCCCGTGCTCGCCGTGTTCGGGATCGCGGTCGCGGGCACGCTGTCCGCGGTCATCGTCTTCCCGACCGCCTGGCTGAGCGACGTGCTGGGACGCCGGTTCGGCGGGCGTGAGGCGTGGTGGTGGGTACCGGTGGTGGCGTCGGTCGTCTCCTTCGTGCCCGCCGTCGCCCTCTCCGGCGGTGGGGGACCTGCCGGCATCGCGGTGGCGTGGCTGCTGACGACGGCCGCGCTCACCGTTCCGGCGCTGCTCTGGAGGTCGCGCCGGGAACGGATCTTCGGGCCGGTGATGCTGTGGGGGCTGGTCGCCGTGGTCCTCACCGCCGTCGTCGGCGGCGTCGGCCTGGCGACGGGGGTGTTTCCCGAGTACCGTCCGCCGGCGGTCACCTCGGCGGACATCGTCGGGCGCTGGTCAGACGGGCACGGCGGGACGCTCACCTTCACGGCGGACGGCCGGGTCAGCGCCGTCGGAGTCGACGATGCCGATACCGATACCGGTACGGATGCCGATGACGGCGAACTCGACTCGTGCACGGGACAGGGCACCTGGACGTACGAACCCGGCAGCGGCACGTGGTCCCAGGCGGTGGACGTCACCGTCGACCTGTGCACGTTCGACTACTGGAACGTCGGCGGCACGGAGAGCCGGCCCGTCCTCTACCAGTACATCGGCGACCCGGACTCCGGGAACCTGTACCGGCTGACGAGGACCTCCGACGGTTCATGACGGGGAGACCGCGGCCGACGGGAGACCGGGGCCGACGGGGAGCCGCAAGCAGCCCCGCCGGCCACGGCCCCGGCCCCCGGCTCAGCCCTTGACCGTGAACTCCCCCCGCAGCAGCGCCTCGTCCCGGGACGACGGGCCCACCAGCAGCTCGAAGCGGCCCGGCTCCACGACGCGGCGGCCCTCCGCGTCCACGAGGGTGCACTCGGCCGCCGGGAGTTCGAAGAGGATCTCGTGCGACTCCCCGGGGGCCAGCGCCACCTGCCGGTAGGCCTTCAGCTCCTTCTCCGCCCAGGTCACCGACGTCACCGTGTCGCTCACGTACACCTGCACCGTCTCCAGCGCGGGCCGCGTCCCCGTGTTGGTCACCGTGACCCGGGCCCGTACGGTCTCCGACTCGTCGACCACCGACGTCAGCACCTCCAGGTCCGTGTAGTCGACCGTCGTGTAGCTCAGCCCCTCGCCGAACGCGAACGCCGGGCGCTGGGTGAGGTCCGCGTAGCGCGAACCGTGCTGGCCGCGCACCTGGTTGTAGTACGTCGGCTGCTGGCCCGCGTGCCGGGCGAAGGACAGCGGCAGCCGGCCGGTCGGCTCGATCAGGCCGAGCAGCAGCTCCGCGACCGCCCGGCCGCCGAGCATCCCCGGGTTGGCCGCGTACACGATCGCCGCCGCTCCGAGCGCGGAGGGCGGCAGCACCAGCGGCTTGGAGCTGATCACGACGACGGCGAACGGCTTGCCCGTCGCCGCCAGCGCGTCCAGCAACGCCACCTGGTCGCCCACGAGTTCGAGCGTCGCGGTGGACTTGCCCTCGCCGATCAGCTCGATCCGGTCGCCGACGACGGCGACCACGTGGTCGGCGGCTTCGGCTGCGGCGACCGCGTCCGCGATCAGCGAGGCGTCGGGAGCCGCCGGGACGACGACCTCCGGGCGGGGCTGCCCGTCCGGGAAGAACGCGCCCTCCGGGTCCGGGCCCACGTCGAGGATGCGGGCTCCGGGCGCGTACGAGACGGTCCAGTCGGCGGGCACATGGTCGCGGAAGCCGTCGAGGACCGTACGGATCATGGTGCGCGGCTGGCCCTCCGGCAGCCAGTCGGCCTGGCCCGAGGACCCCGCCCAGTCGCCCAACTGGGTCTGCGCGTCGTCCGCGTTGGGGCCGATGACCGCCACCGTACGGGGACCGCCGGAGGCGAGGGGCCTGCCGCGGCGCTCCTCGTCCGCCGCCAGGCCGCCCGCGAACGGCAGCGTGCCGTCGTTGGTCAGCAGGACGAGCGAGCGGCGGGCCGCCTCCAGGTTCAGCACGGCGTGCGCCCCGCTGCCGATGACCTCGGCCTGCCGGGCCGCGTCGGGGTGGCGCGGGTTCTCGAAGAGGCCCAGCTCGAACTTGAGCGTCAGGATGCGGCGTACGGCGGCGTCGATCTCGGACTCCGTCAACGCACCCTGCGCCACCGCCTCCTGGGCGCCCGCGAAGAAGTTCGACGTGGTCATCACCATGTCGTTGCCCGCGCGGACCGCCGCCGCCGACGCCTGCGCGTAGTCGGCGTAGACCTTCTGCTCCCACACCATGCGGCCGACGTTGTCCCAGTCGGTGACCAGGGTCCCGGTGTAGCCCCACTCGCCGCGCAGCACCTCGTTGAGCAGCCAGTTGTTCACGGTGATCGGCACGCCGTCCATCGACTGGTAGCCGAGCATGAACGTGCGGCAGCCCTCCTTGGCGACCCGCTCGAACGGCGGCAGGAACCAGGAGCGCAGCTTGCGCCGCGAGATGTCCGCCTCGCTGGCGTCCCGGCCGCCCTGGGTCTCGGAGTACCCGGCGAAGTGCTTGGCGCAGGCCAGGATCGCGGTCGGGTCGTCGAGGCCGTCGCCCTGGTAGCCGCGCACCATCGCGGAGGCCAGCTCGCCGATCAGGAACGGGTCCTCGCCGAACGTCTCGCTCACCCGGCCCCACCGCAGGTCCCGGGTGATGCAGAGCACCGGCGAGAACGTCCAGTGCACCCCGGTCGCCGCGACCTCGACCGCCGTCGCCCGTGCGATCCGCTCCACCAGCTCCGGGTCCCAGGTGGCGGCCATCCCGAGCTGCGTCGGGTAGATCGTGGCCCCCTCCCAGAAGGAGTGCCCGTGGATGCAGTCCTCCGCGACGAGCAGCGGGATGCGCAGCCGGGTCTTCCCGGTGAGCACGGCGGCCTCGCCCACCCGTTCCGGCGAGGCGTGCAGGATCGAGCCCGCGTGCAGGTCCTCGACGAGGTGCCGCACTCCCTCCTTGGCGTTGAGCTGAAGCATCTGGCCGACCTTCTCGGGCAGCGTCATGCGCCCCAGGAGGTCGGCGACCCGCTCCGCGACGGGCAGCGCGGGGTCGAGGTACGGCGGCTGGAGGCCCACAGGAGTTCCTTTCACGAAAGCACTCCGCAGTACCGTACGCTCAATCCCGACCGCTTGGTAAGTATTGAGGGATCCGGGATTCGGTCCCTGTGAGAATCTGGGCCGGAGCGGCGGTGCGAGAGAGGTGTCCGATTCCGATGACAGCGGGTGATGGCGCGTGACTTCCGAGGCGCGGCGCGGCTACGCCAAGGGCCGGGCCAAACGGACCGAGATCCTCGACCAGGCGATGACCCTGTTCGGCGAGGCCGGTTACCGGGGCGCGTCGCTCCGGGTGATCGCGACCCGCTGCGGCATCTCCCACCCGGGCCTCCTGCACCACTTCCCGACGAAGGAGGCCCTGCTCCTCGCCGTGCTCCAGCACCGCGACGACGTGGACGACGAGTGGCTGGCCCTGGGCGTGACGCGGGGCGTCGACCATCTGCGCCGGCTGACCGACCTCGCGGAGCTGAACGCGAAGCGGCGCGGGATCGTCGAGCTGTTCTCGGTGGTCGCCGCGGAGGCCACGTCCCCCGACCATCCGGCGCACGCGTACTTCGAGGCCCGCTACCGCACCTCGGTCGCCAACACCGAACTGGCCTACCGCCAGGCCCGGGACGCGGGCGAACTCCGGGACGACGTCGACCCGTCGGCAGCCGCGCAGCAGCTCATCGCGCTGATGGACGGGCTCCAGATCCAGTGGCTGATCAGCGACTGCGCGACGGACATGGCGGGCGTGCTGCGGGCCCACGTCCAGGCGCAGGTGACCGTACGGTTCTGAGGGGCTTGGCGCGCCCCACGGCGGGGGATGCTCGCCGCGCCCACTACCCGACCGGCCCCCGCGCCCCTCAGCCGTCGAGGAACTCCGCGCAGCGCAAAGGTCCCAGCACCGGCCCCTCCCCCGGGCGGATCGTCACCTCCACGTCGTCCGCCCGGACCTCCGCCTCGCGCACGGACTGGAAGCTGGCGAGCGTGCAGACCAGCTGCCCCGTCACCTGGTCCCTGGCCTCCGCCCAGTACGGGCCCTCCAGCTCCACGGTGACGTGGGCCCCGTCCCCGGTCACGGTGTAGCCGGCGGGGGCGTGGAGCAGCGTGGTCAGCCCCTCGCGCCGCTCGGCTTCCGTCGGCCCCTGGGAGAGCAGTTTCATCACCGCGTCGAGACTGCTGATGTCCCGGTCGAGCACGGGCACGGCCCGCAGCCCGGTGTCGGACGCGTAGTACAGCCGCATCCCGCGCGTCAGCCCGGACGCGGCCTCGCCCGCCTCTATCACCCCGGTGGGCTGGACCCCGCACCCGACGAGCGCGGCCCCCAGCACCGTGAGGACGACTCCCCGCACGCGCCCCGTCCGCCCCTCTCCGCGCAAGCGCCTCACCCGTCCCCCTCCTCTTCCTCCTCCGGGTGCCGCAGGGGCAGATGCAGCGTGAACACCGCGCCGCCTTCCGGGCGTTCGGCCGCCTCGATGGTGCCGCCGTGCAGCCGCGCGTTCTCCAGCGCGATGGCCATGCCGAGGCCGCTGCCCTGCCCGAAGCCGCCCTGCCCGAAGCTCCCGTCCGCCCCGGGGCCGCCGCCGCCCCGGTCTCCGCCCCCGGATGTGCTGCGCGTGCGCGCCGCGTCCGCCTTGTAGAACCGGTCGAAGACCCGCTCCTGGGCCTCCGGCGGCAGCCCCGGGCCGCGGTCGGCGACCTCCAGCGTCACCCGGTCGCCGCCGGGCGCGGCCAGGGTGACCGTGACCGGCGGCGCGCCGTGCCGCAGCGCGTTGCCCACCAGGTTCGCCACGATCACGTCGATGCGCCGCCGGTCGACCACGGCCCGTACGTCCTCCCGGAGTTCGACGGTCACCCGGTCCGTCCACCCCCGCAGCGCCAGCGACGCCCGTACGGTGTCGGCGAGGTCCGTCACGGTCGCGTCGAGGCGGACCGCCCCGGCGTCGAAGCGGGAGATCTCCATCAGGTCCTCGACCAGCCGGGACAGCCTCGCCGTCTCCGCGCCGACGGTACGGGCCGCGTGGGCGGCGTCCGGCGGCAGCTGGTCGGCGTCCTCCTCCAGGACCGTCGCCACCATCGTCATCGCCGCCAGGGGCGTGCGCAGTTCGTGCGACACGTCCGCCACGAACCGCCGCGCCTTCGCCTCCTGGGCCCGCAACTCCGCGTCGGACGCCTGGAGTGCGTCGGCGGTCTCGTTGAACGTCCGGGCCAGGTCGGCCAGTTCGTCGTGGCCACGGACCGCCACCCGGCTGCCGAGGTCCCCTGCGGCGAGTTCACGGGTGGCCCGCCCCAGCTTCCGTACCGGCCGCAGGACCGTCCCGGCGGCCAGCAGCGCCAGCAGCGCGGCCAGCACCACCACGGGCACGGTCCCCGTCCGTACGGAGTCCAGCAGGGCGGCCGTGTCGTCGCGCTCGGCCCGCAGGTCGGTGATCACGAAGACCTCCAGGCCCGAGGTGCGCCGGTCCCCGTCGGCGTACGTCACGGGCGTGCCGACGACCAGATACGGATCGCCGCGCCACTGGACCCGCTGGAACCGGGCCCCGTCCCCGGACCGGACAGCCGCCCGCAGTTCGGCGGTGATCCGGCCCTCCGTGTCGGCGTACGCGTCGGAGACGGCGGTCAGGTCCTGGTGGCGGGCGACCACGATGCGCGCGCCCAGACCCTCGGAGACCTTCGCCGCGAACCGGGACAACGACCGCTGGTCGGGAGGCAGGTCGAGCCCCGCGCCGACGACGGCGACCCGCTCCCGGAGGTCGTTCACGGCGGTGTTCTGGGTGCGCTGGAGGACGGCGGTGCGGGCGTCACGGTAGGCGAGGGCCGTCGCGGTCACCGCGCTGACGAGGGCGACGAGGACGAAGGTCACGACGAGCCTGACCCGCAGCCCGCCGGCGAGCCGCCGCGAGCCACGCCCGAGGGAGCGCCGCAACGAGCGCCGGGGCCCGTGCCCGGAGGGGCGCCGGGGGACGGGCCGTCTCACAGCGGCCCGAAGCGGTAACCGAAGCCCCGCACGGTCTGTACGTACCGGGGCCTGGCCGGCACGTCCTCGATCTTGGCCCGCAGCCGGCCCACCGCCGCGTCCACCAGCCGGGAGTCGCCCAGGAAGGTGTGGTCCCACACCGAGGCGAGGAGCTGGTCCCGGGTGAGGACCCGGCCGGGCGAGGCCGACAGCTCCAGCAGGACCCGCAGTTCGGTGGGCGGGAGGGCGAGCGCCACCCCGTGCTTGGTCACGGTCAGCCCGGCCCGGTCGATCACCAGACCGGCGTGGTCGGTGCGGTCGGCGCCGGGCCCCTGCCGCGGATACGGTTCCGCGCGGCGCAGGGCGGCCCGGATGCGGGCCTCCAGGACGGGTGCGGTGACCGGCTTGACCACATAGTCGTCGGCCCCCGCCTCCAGCCCCGTCACGATGTCCCGGTCGTCGCCGCGCGCGGTCAGCATGATGACGGGCAGCTTCGGCGCCCGGGCCCGGATGCGGCGGCACACCTCGAAGCCGTCCATGCCGGGCAGCATCAGGTCCAGCACGGCCAGTTCGACCCGCGCGCCCCGCTCCCCGGCCAGCAGCGCGAGGGCCTGCTCGCCGGTGGCGGCCGTCTCCACGCCGTACCCGTGCCGGCGCAGCACGAGCTCCATCCCGTCCCGTACGGACGCGTCGTCCTCGATGAGCAGCACATGCGGCATGGGGCCGATTATGCGCACGCCCGGACCGTCCCCGCCTCCCCCTCCGAGGGCGGACGCTCAGGTCGGAGGCATTGTTACGTTCCCATCACCTGGCCATGCACGGGCCATCATCCACGGCGGCCAGCGTGAGGCCCATGAGCTTCCCCACCACCACCGCCGGGCTCCGCCTGGCCGCCTTCGTGGCCGTGCCCGTACTCGCCCTCACCGTCGCCTGCGGCGGGAACGACGACACCACCGGGACCAGGAGCCACGACACCGTCGCCGACGTACCGTCCCCGAAGAGCGAGGCCTCCGAGGCCGCGAGCACCCCGAGCGCGAAGCCCGCCGGCAAGAGCGCCTACTACGACGCCCAGGTCGCGTTCGTCCAGTGCATGCGCGCCAAGGGCGGCTACAAGGACTTCCCCGACCCCAAGCTCAGCGGCCACCTCGACTGGGAGAAGATCGGCGAGATCGGCTCCCAGCCGGGCCGCAACGACGGCATCAAGGCCGGAAAGAACAACGTCTGCGTGGACGAGCTCCGGGCGTCCATGGCGGTCGAGCCCAAGCGCGACCAGCAGAAGTCCTACGAGTCGATGCTCGCGCACGCCCAGTGCATGCGGGACAACGGCATCAGCCGGTTCACCAACCCGGTGATGTCCGGCGGCAACGCGGTGCCCGGCGGCGACCCGGACCCGGCCTCCCCGGTCTACGACCGCGAGTCTCCCGCGTACAAGGAGGCCCGTGCGGCGTGCAAGTCGAAGCTTCTCGACGGACTGGACGGCATGCAGTGAAGCGCCGTACCCGCTACGTCGCGCTCGGCGCGGTGGCGGCCGCCGCCGTGGTCGCCGTCGGCCTCTCCGGAGGCTTCCCGTTCCCCGGGAACGGCGACGACGCGAACGCCTCCGGCAGGGGCGACGGCCTCCCGCCCGCCACGGCCGCCGTCGTCCGCACCGACCTCGTCCTCTCCAAGACCGTCGACGGCAGGATCGACTTCGCCCAGCGCCGCGCCGTCAAGGCCGCCGTGGAGGGCACCGTCACGGTGGCGGCCTCCGAGGGGGAGACCGTGACGAGAGGGCAGGCCCTGTACGAGCTGAACGACAAGCCGGTCACGCTCCTCTACGGGCCGGTCCCGGCGTTCCGCGAGATGAAGACGGGCGACCGGGGCAGTGACGTACTCCAACTGGAGCGCAACCTGAGGGACTTGGGTTACGGAACCGGGCTGTACGTCGACACGGAGTACGGCAAGGACACCGAGGCCGCCGTCAAGCGGTGGCAGAAGCACCTCAACCGCGAGCCCACCGGCAGGGTCGGCCGGGGCGACGTCGTCTTCCAGCCCGACCGGGTCAAGGTGGTCTCCGCCGACGCGGCCCTCGCCGACCAGGTCGGCCCGGACGGGCCCGTCCTGACGATCGCCTCCACCGAGCCGGTCGTCCGGGCCCGCCTGGACCAGGCCGACGGCGCGCTCACCGCACGCGGCACGAAGGTGGAGGTGGCCCTGCCCAGCGGGAAGACCGTGCGCGGGAAGGTCGCCGGGACGGTACGCCCGGAGGAGGGCGGGGCGGAGGCCGAATCCCAGGAGGGCATCACCGTCGAGGTCGTCCTCGACGGCGGTCCCCGCGCGGCCTCCGGCGAGGACGCCGAGGCCGCGGCGAGCGTGACGTTCGTCAGCGAGGCCCGCAAGGGGGTCCTCGCGGTGCCGGTCGAGGCGGTGGTGGCGCTGCGCGGCGAGAACGGGGGGTACGGACTCCAGATCGTCCGGGGCGCGACCTCCACGATGGTCCGGGTGGAGACGGGCATGACGGCCGACGGGCAGATCGAGGTCAGCGGCGCGGAGCTGCGCGAGGGCATGAAGGTGGGAGTGGCGAAACCATGACCACCCCGCTGCCCCCGGTCTCCCCGCCTTCCCCGCTCTTCCCGGCCCCTGACGTCACCTCCGGCATCGACCCCGCCGCCGTTCCCGTCGTCGAACTCCGGAACGCCACGAAGTCCTACCCGGGCGGCGTCCACGCCCTGCGCGCCGTGAACCTCACCGTCCACGAGGGCGAACTCCTCGCGGTGGTCGGCCCGTCCGGCTCCGGCAAGTCCACGATGCTCAACGTCATGGGGACCCTGGACCGGCCCACCACGGGTACGGTCCGGGTCGCCGGATACGACGTGTCCGCGCTCTCCGACGCCCGCCTCTCCGCCCTGCGCGCCCGCCACATCGGCTTCGTGTTCCAGCACTTCCACCTGGCGGCGGGCCGCGACGCGGTGGACAACGTCGCCGACGGGCTGCTGTACACCGGCGTCCCCTCCCGGGAGCGGCGCAACCGGGCGCGCGAGGCGCTGGCCCGCGTACGCCTGGACCACCGGACCTCGCACACCCCGAACGAGCTGTCCGGCGGCGAGAAGCAGCGCGTGGCCATCGCCCGCGCCCTGGTGGGAGAGCCCCGGCTGCTGCTGGCGGACGAGCCGACGGGGGCGCTGGACACCGCGTCCGGCGAGATCGTCATGGAGCTGCTGCACGAGCTGAACGCGTCCGGCACCACGGTCTGCGTGATCACCCACGACCACGGGATCGCGGCCTCGCTGCCGCGCCGGGTCCGCTTCAGGGACGGCGAGATCGTGGCGGACGAAGGCTCCGCCCCGCACCGGCCGGACGACCGCTCCACCGCACGTACGCCGGACGACCGCTCCGTCCCACGCCCGCCCGACGACCGCTCCACCCCCCGTACGGAGGCCGGCGCATGACCCGTACCCACGACCTCAGGCCCGCCCGCCTCTCCTCCCGGGACGTCCTGCGCGTCGGCGCGGTCGGACTGCGGGCGCGCCGGGCCCGGGTGGTGCTCTCGGCTCTCGGCATCGCCATCGGCATCGCGACGATGGTCGCGGTCGTCGGCCTGTCCGAGTCGAGCCGCGCCGACCTGATGTCCCGGCTCGACCGCCTCGGCACCAACCTCCTCACCGCCGAGGCGGGCGAGGACCCGCTCGGGGGCACGGTCGAACTCCCCAGGAACGCGGTGGCGATGGTCGAGAGGATCGGCCCGGTGCGACACGCCACGGCCACCGCCGAGGTCGACGCCCGCATCCGGCGCAGCGACGTCGTCCCCGAGGAGCGCACCGCCGGGGTCACCACCCAGGCGGCCCGGACCGACCTGCTCTCCACGCTCGGCGGCGAGGTGGCGCGGGGCACCTGGCTGACCCCGGCCGGCGAGCGCCTGCCCACCACCGTCCTGGGCGCGGTGGCGGCGGACCGCCTCGGCATCACCCGCCCCGGCGAGACGATCATGCTGAACGACACCCGGGTGGCCGTCGTCGGGATCCTCGAACCCGTCGAGCTGGTCCCGACCCTGGACCGGGTGGCGCTGATCGGATTCCCCGCCGCGGCACGCTACTTCGGCTTCGACGGCCGCCCCACCACGATCTTCGAGCGCTCCTCGGACGCCTCGGTCGAGGACGTACGGGCGGTGCTGGCGCGGACGGTCAGCCCCGGCAACGAGGCCGGTGTCCGGGTCTCGCGCCCCTCGGACGCGCTGGCCGCCCGCGCCGCCGCCGACAAGGGGCTGACGACCCTGATGCTCGGGCTCGGCGCGGTGGCCCTCCTGGTCGGCGGGGTGGGCGTCGCCAACACGATGGTCATCTCCGTGCTGGAGCGCCGCCAGGAGATCGGTCTGCGCCGCTCGCTGGGGGCGACGCGCAACGCGATCCGGCTCCAGTTCCTGACCGAGTCGCTGCTCCTGTCCGCGCTGGGCGGCGTCGCGGGCGCGTTGCTGGGCGCGGCGGCCACGTACGGGTTCGCCCGGGCGCAGGGGTGGACGGCGGTGGTCCCGCCCTGGTCCCTGGCGGGCGGCCTGGCCGCGACCCTGCTGATCGGCGTGGTCGCGGGCCTCTACCCGGCGATCCGCGCCGCCCGCCTGCACCCGACGGTGGCGCTGAACGCGACGTGAGGAGAGCCGGGTTCAGAAGCCCGGCCGGGTCAGTCCCTGATCCCCGGCCGGGCCGGGGATCAGGGGCTGACCCGCTCGATGCCGCGGCGCTCGGCGATCTTCGCCACGGTCAGGCAGTACAGCGGGGCGAAGACGAGTTCGAGGACCAGGGCCTGCCAGGGGGCGTCGGCCGCGGTGCTGCTGTCGTCGAGTTCCCCGAAGCCCGCCGCCAGGCCGAAGGCCAGCACGTTGTTGGCGACGTGCAGGACGATGACCGCTTCGAGGCCGCCGGTGCGGATCACCAGCCAGCCCCACCACAGCGCCGAGTAGAGCAGCAGGAGGAAGCCGGAGAGTTCGCCGAACCCGTGGGCCAGGGCGAACAGGAGGGACGCCAGGACGATCGCGGGCCAGGGAGATCCCACGACCCTGCCGATCACCTGGACCAGCCAGCCCCGGAAGACGTACTCCTCGGCGGCGGCCTGGAACGGGACGAGCGCCAGCACCACGGCCAGGCTCAGCAGGAAGTAGGGCCAGCCCGGGAAGCCCGCACCGGACTCGGTGAGCGGTTCCGCGTCCCAGGTCCAGGCGATCAGCAGCCCGATCTGCACGGCCATCAACGGGAAGCCCACGGCGGCGCAGCGCCCGAGCCAGCCCCACCGCAGCCGTCCGACGACGGAGGAAACGGTCCCGGGGGGCCGCCGGCCGAGGAGGCGGACGACCCACAGGACGATGGGTATCCCGACGGCGATGCCGACGAGCGCGACGGCCAGTTCGGCGACCGGGTCCTCGAAGAAGAGTTCGCTGTCGGCGTCCGAGGGCCCCGCGTCCAGCACCTCGGCGATGATCGCGCCGAACACGCTGACGGCCAGCACGCCCACCACGACCAGCGCGAGGGCGGTCAGCAGCTCGCCCAGCCAGCCGAACCGTCCGCCCTGACCGTTGCGCCCCTGCTGGTCGTAGCGGGACCCCGAGGGCGCACGCACCGGCCCGGACGGCGGGCGGCTCCACTCCGGGGGCCGGTCCCAGCCCTGCGGGGCCGGGCCGGACCCGCGGGGCGGTTCGGCCGAGGACGGCGGCGGGGCCCAGGGCGACGGGGGCGGGGGCGGGGGCGGGGGCGGGGGCGGGGGCGTGTCGGAAGGGGGGTTCACACCAGCGATCTTCGGCGCGCACGGCGTACGGGGTCAACGCGGAGGCCCGGCACGGCGAGCACGAGATGCGGCGAAGCGACCGCGCGGGACACGCGCGACACGCGCCCCGAAGCCCGAACACCCATCCGGCCGACCGGGGTTGCTGTGGCAGACTGCGTCGACCGAATGGTCCACACCACGTGTATCAGGAGTCCGGCATGACGGCAGCGACGCCCCACCCCCCGATCGACACCGGCAAGCCCCACTCGGCCCGGGTCTACGACGCGCTCCTCGGGGGCAAGGACAACTACCCGGTGGACCAGGCGATGGCGGAACTCCTGCCCATCGAGGCGAAGATCGGCGCTCATCAGCAGCGCGCCTTCATGAACCGTTCGACGGCCTGGCTGGCGGGCGAGGGCGTGACGCAGTTCCTGGACATCGGGACGGGCATTCCCACCGCGCCGAACCTGCACCAGACGGCCCAGGAGATCCGCCCCTCCGCCCGGGTCGTCTACTGCGACAACGACCCGATCGTCCTGCGCCACGCGGAAGCCCTGTTGATCAGCCGGCCCGAGGGCGTCACGGACTACGTCCACGCCGACGTCCGCGAGCCCGCCATCATCCTCGACGCCGCCCGCGAGACCCTGGACTTCGACCGCCCGATAGCCCTGTCGCTCCTCGGCCTCCTGCACTTCCTGCCGGACGCAGAGGACCCGATCGGCATCGTCCGTACGTTCACGAACGCCATGGCCCCCGGCAGTTACGTCGTGCTGTCCCAGGGCGCGTCCGACGTGAACGCGGAGCTCGGGGAGCAGAGCGAGGACGAGTACAAGAAGGGCGGCATCCAGCTGGCCCTGCGGACCCGCGAGGAGTTCTCGCGGTTCTTCGAGGGCCTGGACATCGTCGCACCCGGCTTGGTGAAGGCCCCCGAGTGGTTCCACGGCACGCCCGCCCCCGCCCAGGAGCACAGCGGCATATACGTGGCGGTGGCCCGGGTCCCGTAGCCGGGAGGCCTCTCGGCTTGCGGTGATCAAATCGTTGCCGCACCGCGCACAACCCCGTACGGCCGTCCCCGGTCCCACAGTCGACCGCGAGGACGATCCTCGGCCCGGGTGCGCCTGCGCGCTCGGGCAGGGCGGGCAGGGAAAGGACGGGCTCGACGTGAAGAGAACGGCGCGAAGAGCGGTGGTGGCCGGTGCGGCCGCCGCCGTGTTCACCGGGGTGGCGGCGGTGCCGGCCGGGGCGGCGGAGGGCGGAGTCGCCTTCAGCCGGGTCACGGTGAACGGCGGGAAGCCGATCGTGATCGGGGTCAAGGAAGAGGTCGAGCTGTATGTGACCTTCCGGATGGCGACCAAGATCAAGCACAAGTCCGCCCCGATGGTGTTCCCCTACCGGGGAAAGCTGAGCAACATGGACACCCTGTGGAATTCCATCATCACCAGCGACTGCAGGGTCGTGGACAAGGCCAAGGGAATCTGCGACTTCGAGGAGTGGCTGTCCATCGACCCGCGGCACTACGAGTTCGGGAACGAGGACGCCGGCACCTGGAAGACCGCCGCGAAGCTGTACCTCCCCAAGGGCGCCGAGGACGTTGACGACGAGAACCTCCCGTTGCAGGTGAAGCGGGCCACGCGCGTCACGGTCAACGCCTCGCCGGAGCCGGTCGTCAAGGGCAAGACGATCACCGTGACCGGAAAGGTCAGCCGTGCGAACTGGGACACCCACACGTACCAGGGGTACGGGGGCCGCTCGGTGAGCCTCCAGTTCAAGGCGGCGGGCTCGTCCTCGTACAAGACGGTGAAGAAGGCGACGTCGAGCAAGACGGGGGCCCTCAAGACCACGGTGAAGGCCACCGGGCCGGGGTCGTGGCGGTGGACGTACTACGGCAACTCCACCTCCGGCCCCAGGTCGTCGAGCGGCGACTACGTCGCCATCCGCTGACACAGCCGGTGGACGCGTGCCGGGGAGGACGGGGTGCGGAAGCGTTCCTCCGGTGAACTCGCTGACCCGGGCGGGTGAGCAAGGACGCCCGGGCCGCGCGGGGGCGGGGCGCGGCCGGTAGAACGCGCTCGTGATCAAGAACCTGATGCGCGGTCTCGGCGCACTCTCCCTCTCCCTCGCCCTCGTCCCCCTTCTCCCGCCTCCCGCCGCGCAGGCGGCGCAGGCGGCGCAGGCCGCTCCGGCGGCTCCGGCGGCGGAGGTGACGACCCTGGCCGACGCGGTCGGCCTGCTGAAAGTGACCGAGGAGGACCGCGCCGGCTACACCCGTGCGTCCTTCCGGCACTGGACCGCAGGCGAAGACGCGACGGACGGGTGCGACACCGCCGCCGAGGTCCTCCTGGCCGAAGCGGTCGTCGCACCGGCCGTGGGGACCGGCTGCAAGCTGACCGGCGGCAGGTGGACGTCCTACTTCGACGGCCAGGAGGTCACCGACGCCGGGTCCCTGGACGTCGCGCACACGGTCGCGCTCGGCGAGGCCTGGGACTCCGGCGCTTCCGCGTGGACCGCGGGGCGGCGGGAGGCCTACGCGAACGACCAGGGGGCGGACGTCTCCCTGGTCGCGGTGACGTCGCGCACCAACCGGCGGAAGTCGGATCACGACCCGGCGGACTGGATGCCGCCGTCCCCCGAGGTCCAGTGCCGGTACACCGGGGAGTGGGTGTCGACCAAGCTCCGCTGGCAGCTCACCGCGGACGACCGTGAGCTGGAAGCGCTGAAGGTGTACGCGGAGGGGCCCTGCGAGGACACCATCGTCCGCTACGCACCCGCGTCCTGACCCGCCCGGGAGTGAGCGGACGAGCCGGCCTCGCTCACTCCCTCAGGCCGCACCCCGCCCTCGGCCGGGTCACGCGCCGGCCGGACGGACGAACGACGGCCACCGCTCGGCGGCCCACTCCGGCCAGCCCGCCCACCCCGGAGGCGGGGCGGAACGCGCGCGGCCCGACAGTTCCGCCTCGCCGGGCTCCTCGAAGTGTTCCCGCCCGTGCTGGAGGTCGGCCTCGTCGAGCGGGTAGGTCTCCTCGGCGGCGGTCTTCCAGCGGTGGGCGATCCGGGTGCGCTGGGTCTCGTGGTCGACCGGCAGGTAGACCATGCGGACGTGCGCGCCCTCCGCCTCCGCCAGCCAGCGGATCGCGGACCGTTCGTCGCGGGACCAGCAGCCGTAGTCCACGACCACGTCGGTTCCCAGCCTGACCGCCTCCAGGGCGAGCCAGAGCATGCGCCCCTCCAGCACGTCGCGCTTCCCGTCCGGCTCGGCCTCGCCGAACAGGGGGAGCATCCACTCGTCGGGCGTCAGGCGCAGTGCGCCGTGCTCCTCGGCGAGCTGTCGGGCGCGTGTGGTCTTTCCGGCCCCGGGCAGGCCGACCATCAGGAACAAGGTGGTCACCCCCGGATCGTGTCAGGAAGCCCGGCCGGACGACCACTGCATTCCCCGGCTGATCGTCGGTCCCCCGGAGCGCATCGGCTCGGCCGGCGGTGCTCAGCCGAGGATCCGGCTTTCGGTCGAGTAGAGGAAGCGGGTCAGGGAGCGGTCGAGGAACTTCTCCTCGTCCGCCGCGATGGTGGTGGTGTAGGTGTCGGAGGTGAACCAGCGAGCGGCGTCGTCGATGCTGTCGACCCACAGCTCGGCGACACCGTCGTAGACAGCGGTGGCCACACCGGGGATCTCGTCGTCGGTGGGCAGCAGTTGGACGTAGCGCCGGACCGGGACCTCTCCGCCGGGCAGCGTCGAGAGCAGAGGGGTGTGCTTCTGCGTCCAGTAGTCCACGAACTCGTCGTGGGAGAGGTCCGCTCGCCGGGTCAGGAAGATGCTGAGCTTGATCACAGGGGCTCCTCGATGCCGAGATTGACTTGCCTGAGCAAGTCACAAGGTAGAGGACATTGACTTGCCTAGGCAACAGATCTCTGTTGCCTAGGCAAGTAATATGGATCACGTGGACGAAGACGGCAGGGCCTCCCGGGACGGTTCGGCCGGCTTCGCACCCCGAACCCCGAGAGGCCCCGCACGCGTACGCGTATCACCGGACTGCGGGCGACCCCACCACGTGGACGGCCGCCCGCGATCTCGACCGCGGCTACTCCTGAACGGCCCTACGGCGTCGGCGCATCCACCACATCAGCGCGCCACCGGCCGCCGCGAGAGCTGCGGCGATGCCGACGAAGAGGCCGACCGGGGTGCTGCTGCCGGTGTCGGCGAGGTCGCCGTCGGGGTCCGGCTTGTTCCCGGGCGGGGCCGGCGTGCCGTCGTCACCGGGGGTACTGGGGTCCGGTGCCGGGGACGACGGAGGGTCGGTCGGCCTGCCCGTGTCCGACGGGGTCGGTGTGGGCGTGGGCTTGGGGTCGCCGCCCGGGTCCTCACCGCTCCCCCCGTCCGCGGGGCCCGCTCCGAGGTAGACGGTGTCGAGGTCCCGGTAGGAAGCGTCGTCGGACTTACGGGAGTTGACGACGGTGTTGTCGAGGTCCCGGTTCTGCGCGGTGAACTGGGCCTTGGGGATGTTCCGCTTCGGCTGCCGGGAGAAGTCGACGCCGCCGACTCCCTGGTTGTAGACCTTGCCGCCGTACTTCAGCTCGAACCACTCGATCCCCTTCTTGATCGAGTCCATGTAGCGGTTCCAGACCTGCTCACGGTTCCAGTCCTGGTGGGGGTCGCGCAGCGGCCACGCGGTCACGTCGTCGCTGTTGATGATCTTGCGGAAGTCCGTGGGCTTCTTGGCGTCCTGCTGCCGGATGTACTCGGCGGCGACACGGGCGGTGTAGACGGCCCGCAGGTCGGCGTAGTCGCGGTCGGTGTTGACGCGCTCCTCCACGAGCGGCATCACGTTCGTGGCGATGGACCGCTCGATCGCCTTCTTCTCGGCGTCGGACAGGTCCTTGCACTCGGTGGAGCCGGGGACGGTGTAGTCCACGTCGAGCCACTGCGTGCTGACCTTGAGGGGTGCGTCGAGGATGTAGATCCCGCCGTCCTCCTCACGGACCTGGGCGGGCTTCGGCTCGATCCACATCCGTACGCCCGGGAAGCACGGCATCCCGTTCCGGCGCGGCGCCGTGTCCCAGTACCGCTTGGCCCCGGGGTGCTTGTCCGGGTTCACGGCCTCGCTGAAGTCGTGCTTCATCTCCAGGTCGGCCTCCAGGAGGACACGTCCGGCGTCGGTCTTGCCGAACTTCGTGTCCATGACCTTGTTCGGCTGGTCCGGGTTCAGGTTCACCCAGAACTTGTCGGGGGTGAGCGCGAGCCAGGTGAACAGGGCGTCGGAGGAGAGCTGCATCCGGACCTCGCCGCCGAAGCCGGGGTTGTTGTCCGGGTCGGGCATCTGGTCGGACTTCATCGAGTACGACATGCCCTTGCCCTTGCCGAGCCCCCCGACGTAACGGAGTTCGAGGGTGGTGAAGTCGACGCCGCCCGGGCCGCCCCTGGGGAGGGTGCCCCTCGGGTCCAGCCGGTTGGCGTCCCGCTGGAAGCGCTTCGCCTCCTCCAGGGTCTTGCCGGAGGACAGGGCGCGCTCGTTGGCGGGGCCGCGGGTGCCGCAGGTGTTGGCGCCGGCCGCCATCAGCCGGGGACCGGTCTGGCAGGCGGGGGCGAACCAGCGCTGGTGGTCGGAGTACCCGCGGATCGGAGTGGTCTTGGGGACCGGGTTGTACATCCGCTGGTTGCCCCGGACCTGGCCGGTCTTCCCGTTGCGCATGTTCCGCACGTCGCGCTCCAGGTCGGCGATGTGCTTGACCTGGCCCTTGGTGAACTTCTTCGCGCCGCTGTAGCGGAAGGTGTGGTCCGGCATCGACCGGGCGACGACGCGGTCCTTCGCGAGCTGCTTGGTCGTCAGCTTCGAGTTCGACTTGAACTCGTTGAATTCCTTCTTCGCCTTGTTGTAGGCGTCGTACCGGCGTTCGCCGACCTTCTCACCGTTCTGGTCGAACAGCTCGACGGTGACCTCGCACAACCAGTCCGGGCCGATCAGCTTGTAGTCGCGGACCAGTTGCCGCTCGAAGCCCGAGCCCTTGTGGTTGTTGACCTGGTTGCGAATGTACCGCTTGTCGAACCAGTGCTTGAATCCCAGGCCCTCTTTGTTCGCGAAGTACCGGGCGTAGATCTCCATCGCACGGTCGGCGGGATTCTTCGACGTGTCGGCGATCTTCTTCCAGGCGGCGACATTCTTGTCCGGGTCGCCGGGCACCTGGGACAGGGCCTTCTTCTTCTCGGCGGCCGTCGGGGCCTTCAGCCCGTCGTACGCCTGCCCGGGAAGGTCGAACTCGAAGTTCTTCGGGAGAGCCCTGTCCTTGTAGATCGGGCCGGTGAGATCATCAGGGAACCCGGAGTTCGCCGGGGTCTGCGCGGCGGGCTTGAAGCCGTTGCGAACGTCGCAGCGCTTCCCCGAGCCGGGCTTCATCTTCGCGGTGACGGGCGGACCCGCCGCCCGGGCGGTCTCGATGGCGGGCAGACCGGTCACGGCGACTGCGGCGGCAAGGCCGAAAGCAGCAGTGAAACGGGCCGCGAACCGCCACCAGGACGGTATACGGAACGTGTGATTCAAGGGCTCGTCTTTCCCTCTCGTGAGGGGCCTTGATGGGTCGTGGGCGGCACGCCAGGCCCCCGTGACATGTACGCGCCGCCCGAACACCATAGACCCGGCGAGCCCCGCGAGAAGAAGGAGTTCCGGGCGTGTCGACGGCCCGAACTTCCTTATGAAGAACGTGAGTTCACACGAAGTACAAGGCCTCCATACTCTGCACGGAATCCTCGGAATGCCTCACCCGGAATGCCGTGGTCTCCATCTCCTCCCACCCCCATGGATCGGAGGGGCCCAGCGCCAGCCCGGCCAGTGACGCCCACGCGACCTCGTTCGCGGCCTCGCGCAGGTCGACACCGGCGTTGTCGAGCTGCCAGCCCTTCAGCCCCAGAGAGGCGATCACCGCGCGCGGGTCGCCCGTGACGACGAACGGCTCGCCCCCGGGCCAGCCGGAGGCGTGGAACATCGCCCCGTCCGGCAGCCACACGAGGTCCTCGGTGTGCTCCATGCCGCCGTAGTAGGTGACCCGGCCCACGATCCGGGCGTCGGGGAACCGCTCGCGCAGCGCCCGGGCCGCCGACCGCAACGGCTCGTCGTTGCCGTCGGTCGCGAACGCCGGATGCACGATGCTCAGCGTTCCGCCCCACGCGGCGGCGTGGACGACGTCCAGATCGGCACGCACGGAGGACGGCAACGGCGTCAGCACCGAGCGCGCCCCGAGGTCCTCCAGGACCTCCTCGATCCCCTCGAACGACGCCGCGAACGCACGGGCCCGCTCCGGGTCCTGGGGAGGGAGGCTGCGGGCGTCGACGTCGAACGGCGGCTGGGCGACGGTGAGATGGCACAGTCCCATCGAGCCGCGCACGGTCCGGTCCGGGGCGGATGTCCAGTGGTCGGTGTCAGTCATGCGGGCCACGGTAGTGGCCCGAGGTTCCGCACCCCCCGCCCCGGTTCACCACCCCCGGCCGTGCCGATGCCTACCGGAACGCCTCCGCCACCGGCCGTTCGGGGCCGGTGGCGGAGGCGGATCGCACTGCGTACGAAAATCGGTGCTGGAGGGACTAGTTGGCAGGCGGCGGGGTGATGACGGGGGTGCCGAAGCTGCCGTTGCCCTTGCCCGGGTAGGCGAGGATGTTGCCGTTGGCGTGCAGGGCGATGAGGTCGTGCTTCTTGTCGGCGTTGAAGTCCGCGGAGTCGAGCATGCGCATGTTCTGCCAGCCGTCACCGGTCTTGACGCCGGTGTTGAAGGTGCCGTTGCCCTTGCCCTCGTAGAGGTTCAGGCTGCCGTTGTCGTGGACGGCGTAGAGGTCGATCCGGCCGTCGCCGGTGAACTCACCGCCGGCGACCAGGCGCATGCCCTGCCATCCGGTACCGGCCTGGACACCGGCGGCGAAGCCGTTGCCCTTGCCCGCGTAGAAGTAGAGGGTGCCGTTGGTGTGGACGGCCATCAGGTCGGCCTTCTTGTCGCCGTTGAAGTCACCGGCGCCGACCAGGCGGATGTTGTTCCATCCGCTGCCGACGATCGAGGACCCGGTGACGCCGCCCGTCCCGTTGCCGGGGTAGAGGTAGAGGTCGCCATTGTTGTGGGTGCCGAGAATGTCCGGCTTGCCGTCTCCGGTGAAGTCGGCGGTGCTCAGCATGCGCATCCCGCTCCACCGGCCCGGGCTGACCTTGACGGGCGCACCGAAGCCGCCCTGGCCGTCACTGGGGTGGAGGTAGAGAAGCTCGTCGTCCCCGTCGACGGCGAGCAGGTCGCCCTTGCCGTCGCCGTTGAAGTCGGTGGACGTCATCAGCAGCGCCCACGACCGCTTCACGGTCGTGGCGATCCAGCCGGCCACGTCGTCGGTGCGCGTGGCGAGGGCGTCGGTGCGGGTCTCGGTCACGCCCAGGCAACCGCCCTGGAAGGAGCGGGTCGCGATGCCCTGGAGTTCGACACCGCCGGCGGTCTCGCGCAGCAGCGGGGCCCCGGTGTCGCCCTTGCACAGTGCGTCGTTCGCGGTGGCACCGGTCAGGGACAGCTCGGTGGCGGAGACCGAACCCACCGTCATCGATGCCGCGTGGGCCGTGTCCGGCACCCACTCCGTCTTGGTGCGGCCGAAACCGACCGCCCGCAGGGTGTCGCCCTGGCCCGCGGGAGAGGCGCTCACCGCGAAGGGCGTGCTGCCGGTGGCGGGCGCGGCGATACGGGCCATGACCAGGTCGCGGCCGGCGGAGGGGATCAGCTCGACGACTTCGGAGACGTGTCCGCCGGTGCCCGACAGCGAGCTGCGGCCGATGGTCGCCATGGTCTTCAGGGCGGGCTTGCCCGCGGGGATCTCCACCGATTCGCCGGGGTTGGCGGCGAAGCAGCTCGCCGCGGTCAGCACCCACTGGCGGTCGACCAGCGCGCCGGAACAGGAGCGGGTGGTGTCGCCCTCACCGATGTGGAGGCGTGCGGTGGATGCCTGAAGAGCGGCGGGGGCCGCGGAACCGACGACGGCCACGGCCTGGGTGCCGGTGATGGCGGCAGAGCCGGCGGTGGCTGCCAGGACCGTTCCGAGAACGGCGAGGCGCGTGCTTGTACGTGTACGTCTGCGGGACACGGGTGGGATCATCCTTGCTGTAGGTCGAAGGACGACTGGGAGGGGCCGTCGTCCGCTACGGCCGGTGCGATGAGCCGCTCGGTGCCCGATCCGTCCGACGCCCCTCCCGTCGTCAAGCGGATCGACGCGTCGGCGTGAGTCCGCCGAAATGATCCACCCCCCGGCCCGGCATTGCCGATCATTGAATAAGACCAGCTGCAGCAAGATCCGACCAGGCGAAAACAGGCGAGTAAAGCATTGCAAAAACCGCTTCACGGACGTGAGTTGTGTCACTCGCGCAAGAGTTGTGGTTATTTTGCGCAGGATTTAGACCTGAATTCGGTCATCCAGTCGTCCGGTCGTCCGGCATCCAGTCATCCGGCCGTCCGGTCATCCGGCCGGAAAGCTCGGCCCTCCTGGTCCGGGGCGGTGGACCGTACCAGGGAGACGGGCTCCGTCTGCTGGTCCGAGGCGGAGACGCGGGTGGTGTGGCGGGTGAGGCGCAGGCCCATGGCGGTGAGGACGTCGGTGTCGTAGAGCGCGCACAGGAGCGCCGCCGCGGCCGGGAGCGACAGCGGAGTGGCCGGATCGTGCCCGAGCAGGGCGGCCGTGTCGGGGTCGTTGAGGGCGGCCTGCCCGGCATGGGCGAGCACCTGACGGGGGTCGTCGACGATGAGCTCGTCGATCTGGATCCGCTGGGCGCGGACGCGCAGATCGAGCGGGCGGGCCGGGGCGGGCCTCGGGGCCCCGACGACGGACCGGAGCTTCGGGTGGGCCGGGCGGGTCAGGTCGGTCAGGTCGGTCAGGTGCTTCATGCGGTGGCTCCAGAGAACGGTCCGCCGGAACGGCGGTGCGTGGAACGGCGGTGCGCGGAACGGCAGTGCACGGAACGGCTGGGGCGCGGGTGGCCGGGGGCGGGACGGCTGGGGCGGGCCGAGGCAGGAGGGCGAGCAAGATCGGTCCGGTCTCACCGAGTTGGTGTGCGGAGGGGCCGGACATGCTTACCTTGAGAGCGCCGTGCGACCGTCGCAAGGTGCGCTGTGTGCACTGTGCGCAGACTGCGCGGAATGTCGGATAGATCGAGCCGGAGCGGGGACCGGAGCGGGAAGGGGGACGCCGTGGCGCGCGAGCGGTCGGGCCGGACGGCGCGGCATCTGGTCCTGGTGGCCCGCCTGCGGCGACTGCGGGAGGGCGCCGGTCTGTCCGTCCCCCAGGCCGCCACGCAGCTGGGATGGCATCCCTCGACGCTGCGGCGGCTGGAACAGGCGCAGACCTCCCTCGACGTGGGGCAGGTGTCCGCCCTGCTCGCCGCCTACGGGGCGGGGGCGGCGGAGGCCGACGACATCATGGGGCGGCTCAACGCGGCCAACATGCCCGGCTGGTGGCACCCGTGGCGCGACGCGATGGCTCCCTGGCTGATGGACCTGATGAGCGTGGAGTCCGCGGCCGGCGTCGTACGCACCTGGGACCCGGCGCTGGTTCCCCTGCTGCTGCGGACCCCGGCCTACGCGATGGCCGTGGACGAACTCAGGTGCCCCGACCGGGACGCGGCCGGGCGGCGGCGGGCGGACTTCCTGGTCGAGCGTCAGAAGCGGCTCCAGGAGCAGCAGACCCGGCTCTGGGCGCTGCTTCCCGTCACCGCCCTGCGGGTCCGGGTGGGCGGCGACGACGTGATGCGCGAGCAGGTCAGGACGATCCAGCAGATCGCGGAGCGCGGGGATGTGACGGTGCAACTGCACCCCGAGTACGCGCCGCCGCACCCGCTGACCGGTGTCCCGGCACTGACCCTCTACCGGGTGGAGATCCGGGAGATCGCGGACCATGTGGTGCGGGAGGGCGGGCTCCCCGGCACGGCGGAGGTGTGGGACAGCCCCCACCCCGTGCAGACGTATCAGGGAATGCTGGACGTGTCCTGTGTGATGGCGATGCGGCCGGCCCGAACAGGAGAGGTACTACAGGATGAGTACGACCGGAAATGGGCCTGAACTGCCCGCGCAGATCGACACGAGCGTCGCGCACTCCGCACGTGTCTGGAACTACTGGCTCGGCGGCAAGGACAACTTCCCGGCGGACCGGGCGGCGGGCGACGCCTACCGTGAGAAGTACCCGCTGATCGAGACGTTCGCGAAGGAGTCGCGGGACTTCCTGCGCCGGACGGTCACCCATCTCGCCCGGGACGCCGGAATCCGCCAGTTCCTCGACGTGGGCGCGGGGCTGCCGACCGCGAACAACACGCACGAGGTCGCCCAGCGGATAGCCCCGGACTCCCGGATCGTCTACGTCGACCACGACCCCCTGGTGCTCCTGCACGTCCACGCGCTGCTGACCAGCACCCCCGAGGGTGCGACCGCCTACGTCGAGGCGGACATGCGCGACACGGAGACCGTGCTCACCGGGGCGGCGAAGACCCTGGACCTGACCCGGCCCGTCGCCCTCGTGATCAGTGACGTCCTGGGGCACATCGTGGACTGGGACGACGCCCTGTCCCTGGTGCGGCGGCTGGTGGACCGCCTGCCCTCCGGCAGCTACCTCTCGCTCAGCCACTCCACCGCCTCCGACGACGCCCACCGCGCCGTCCAGGACGAGTACAACGCGAGCGGCGCGATCCCGTACATCTTCCGGGAGCCGGAGACCACGATCGCGTTCTTCGACGGGCTGGAGATGGTGGAGCCGGGCATGGTGTCCTGGCCGAACTGGCGGCCCGACGCGAACACCGGCACCACCACGGCCCGGGCCGGGTGGGGCGCGGTCGCCCGCATTCCCTGACCCACGTCCGCAACTGCCGCGCCGCGCGCGGAACTTCCCCGCGCGCGGCGCGCACGGCCCGCAGAGGCTCGCCCATGAGCAGCACAGGCACGACCGACCACGAGGCCACCGGCCCGCGGGGTGCCCGGCACGAGCGGGATGCGGCGGACCGGCTGCTGCGGGCGGCGACCCGGTCCGGTGCGCACCTGATCGCCGAGGCCGCGTCCCTGGTCCAGGGGTGGGCGGTGCTGGCCGACCCCATCGCCGGGGCCGTCTACAGCACCCCCGCCGCCGCGGCCGCCGACGGTGTGCACGCGGCGGCCGCCCCGCGGGAACACCCGCACTGCACGCAGCGCCCGGCGGCCGGAGCCGTCCTCGTCCTGGCCGCGGCGCCCACCGTGCCCCCGGGGCACGCCTGCCACGTCGCCACGACCACCGCGGCCCTCCTGGAGGTGCGCGGGCAGCGGGCCGCTGAGCTGCGGGGCGAACAGATGCGGCTGCACACCACCCTCATCCGGCTGCTGCTGGCCGGCCACACCGCCGCCGTCACCGAGACCCTCGGCGGGAACAGGCTCACGCATGTCACGGTCTACCGGCTCTCCGGCGTCGACCTCCCCACCGCCCACGAGGTCCTCTGGCGGGCCGTACGCCCCTCACTCGCCCCGTACGCCGACGCCGTCACCCTGATGGGCAGGCGGGACGGCGAGCTGGTCGTCGCCGAGCTCCACCGCGGCGGCGACGACGGGCGGATCCTGCGTCTGGTCTCCCGGCTGAGCGAGCGGCACCACCTGCTCGCGGGCATGGCCGGGCCGCTGCCCCTGGCCGAGATGCCCACCGCCCACAGCGACGCCGCCGCCGCCCGGCACAGCGCCACCCCCGACCGCCGCGTCGTCCCCGCCGACGCCGTGGGCGCCTCCCGGCTCACCCCCCTGCTGCCCACCGCCCCGTACACCCGGTGGGCGGAATCCGTGCTGCGTCCGCTGTCCCCGGCCCACCAGCACCTGCTCCTGGTGTGGCTCCGCACCGGCAGCAAGCCCCGCGCCGCCGCCGCGCTCGGCCTGTCCGCCGGTACGGTCCGGGCCCGGATACGCGACCTGTCGCGGCTGCTCGGCGCGGACCTGGAGGACGCCACCGTACGGGCGCATCTCCTGCTCGCCCTCCGCGCCCCCGCTCCCGGCGACGACAGCGACAGCGACAGCGACAGCAACAGCAACAGGAGCCGCAGCGGCAGCAGTCCTCCCGGTCCGCCCCGTCCTCCCTTTCCCGCCCGGCTGGAGAGCCTGCCGGACGGCCTCCTGGACACCGAGGCGGTCCGGACCTGGGCCGTCGGACTGGTCGGCGGACTGGAGCCGCACCTGCGGATCGCCCTGGCCTGCTGGCTGCGCCACCACGCCCGAACGGCCCCCGCAGCGGCCGAACTGCACGTCCACCGCACCACCCTGGCCGACTGGCTCACCCAGTGCGCCGAACACCTCGCGCGGAACCTCGCCGACGCCACCGTGCGCGCCGAGATCCATCTCGCGCTGAAGGCCACCCGGAACGGCCCCGACGACCCGGCGGCCCTCCCCCGGCGCGGCGGCCGCACCTACCGCCGGCTGTGACCGGAATCGAGCGGGCGGCCGTTCTCAGGACGGCGCCTGGCCCGTCTCGAAGCGGCTGACGCGGTCGCCGGTGACCGTGAAGACCCAGCGGGTCCGCATCGTGCCCCAGGTGTCGTTGGTGTAGTCGACGACGAGGGAACGGCCGTCGTCGGAGGCGTCCACGACCTTCATGCGGCCGTTGGCCTTCGGGGAGAAGATCTCCTTCTCCGTCCAGGCCGCCAGGTCCCGCTCGCTGCCGTCGTCGGACATGGTGGCGTCCTCGGTGAGGACGTCGGCGAAGAAGGCGTTCCGGTCGCCCGCGTTCACCGTGGCGATGAACTTCTCCACCACCGGGTCGCTGATCGATGAGGTCATCGTGTTCCTCCTCGGCGCGTCCGGGAACGGGCGTCCCGGAGATCCTCACCGAGTCTCTGTCGGCACGCCCGCCACCGCATGTCGGGCGTGCCGGACCGTGTGACCCCGTGGCGCCCCGGCCGGGGGCGGCGGATCAGGCGGGCGGCCCCGAGAGGGTGAAGCCGGTGTAACCGTCGCGCGCCGAGGCGGCGCACGCCTCGCGGTAGCGGTCGGCGCCGCCGACGTAGGCGAGGAAGACCCGGGGCTTGCCCGGGGCGTTGGCGCCCAGATACCAGGAGTCGGCAGCCGGATAGAGGGTCCCGGAGGCGAGTTCCGCGACGTGGGCGGTCCAGGCCGCCTCGGCCTCGGGGGTGGCGTCGATCTCCGTGAGGTCGTTGCTCCGCAGATGGGCGAGGCAGTCGGTGATCCACTCCACGTGCTGCTCGATGGAGACGACCATATTGGTGAGCACCGACGGGCTCAGCGGCCCGGTGACGGTGAAGAGGTTGGGGAAGCCCGCCGAGACCAGGCCCAGCTGGTTCACGGGTCCGTCCGCCCACTTCTCGCGGAGGGTGACACCGCCCTTGCCCACGATGTCCGGGGCGAGCAGCGAGCCGGTGACGGCGTCGAACCCGGTGGCGTGGACGATCACGTCGAGGAGGTGTTCCCGGCCGTCCGCGGTGCGGACGCCCTTCGGGGTGATCTCCTCGATCGGGGTCTCGCGCAGATCGACCAGCGTCACCTGCGGCTTGTTGTACGTGGCGTAGTAGCCGGTGTCCAGACAGGGACGCTTGGTACCGAAGGGGAAGCCGCGCGGCGAGAGCCGTTCGGCGGTCCTCGGGTCGTCGACGACGGCGCCGATCTTGGACCGGATGAACGCGGCGACCGTCTCGTTGGCCTCCTCGTTCACCAGGATGTCGGTGAACGAGCGGAGTATCGCGCTGAGCAGTCCCTCCTGCCAGGCCGCCTCGTAGGCGGCGGTCCGCTCCTCGTCGCCCACCTCCAGCGCGGAGCGGGTCGGCATCTCGCAGACGCTGCCGCCCTTGGACCGCCGCTGGGCCGCCCGGAACTCCGGGTAGCCCGCCTTCCACTCGGTGACCTCGGCGGCGGTGAGCGGGCGGTTCCGGGCCGGGAGCGCGTACGCCGGTGTCCGCTGGAAGACCGTCAGTTCGGCCGCCTGCTCGGTGATGAGCGGGATGACCTGGACGCCGGAGGACCCGGTGCCGATCACCGCGACCCTGCGGCCGGTGAAGTCGATCTCCTCCCGCGGCCAGCGGGCGGTGTGGTGCACCGGTCCGGCGAAGCTGTCGGCTCCGGGAATTCCCGGGTCCTTCACGGTGGAGGAGCAGCCCGACGCCATCACGAGGAACCGGGTGGTGACGCTCTCCCCGGTGTCGGTGGAGAGCTGCCAGAGATGCCGCTCCTCGTCGTACACCGCCCGGGTGACCCGGGTGTTCAGCGTGATGTCCCCGCGCAGGGCGAACCGGTCGGCGACATGGTGGATGTAGCGCAGGATCTCCGGCTGGGTCGCGTACTTCTCGCTCCACACCCACTCCTGGTCCAGCTCGGGGGAGAAGGAGAAGGAGTACGACATGCTCTCGATGTCGCAGCGTGCGCCCGGGTAGCGGTTCCAGTACCAGGTCCCCCCGACATCACCCCCGGCCTCGAACACGCGGGTACGCAAGCCGAGTTCGCGCAGCCGGTGGAGCTGGTAGAGACCGGCGAGCCCGGCTCCGACGACGACGGCGTCGAGCGGCGGGGCGTCGGCCGGTAAGGCGTCGACCGGCGGGGTGGCGGGCGGCGGGGTGGCGGGCGGCGGGGTGGCGTTCATGGGAGAGGTCCTCCTGAGTCGCGGCTTCCGTGCGGGTCGCGCCGGTCCGGTGCGGAGCACGGCAGCCCGGCCGAACCGGCCAAGAGGACGCGCCGCCCGCGCGTGCTCCTCGCGAAACGGAACCCTTCTCCACCGGGAGCCCCTTGGGAAGACCGCCCGCCGGCCCGGGGTGCAGCGGCCCGGCCGGGGCTCGGTGAACGGTCGGCCACGCAGGTCAGCGCAGGCGCAAGGGCGTCGTCCGCGTGTCCGGAAAGGCCATTGACGTACGCGTACGGGTCACGAAGGATCACCGCGTGACGACCTCCGAACAGCCTTCGCCCACCCCCGGACCGGTCCGCCCCATCGCCCTGATCACGGGCGTCGGCCGCAGCATCGGCATCGGCGCGGGCATCGCGCGCCGGCTGGCGGCCTCCGGCTGGGACGTCGCCTTCACCTACTGGACGCCGTACGACCGCCGCATGGACTGGGGCGCCGAGCCCGGGGCCGCCGCGGCCATCGCGAAGGAGCTGGCGGAGGCAGGGGCCCGTACGGCGGCGATCGAGGCGGACCTGTCCGGCCCCGACGCGCCGACGCGCATCTTCGACGAGGCGGAACAGCGCCTCGGCGGGCCGGTGACCGCGCTCGTCCTCTCGCACGCGGAGTCGGTGGACTCGGGGCTGCTGGACACCACCGTGGAGGCGTTCGACCGGCACTTCGCGGTGAACTCCCGGGCCAGCTGGCTGCTGATCCGCGAGTACGGGCTGCGCTTCCGCAGCGCGCCCGGCACCGCGACGGGCAGGATCGTCGCGCTCACCAGCGACCACACCGTCGGTAACCTTCCCTACGGGGCGAGCAAGGGGGCCCTGGACCGCATCACGCTGGCCGCCGCGCACGAGCTGGCCCACCTCGGGGTGACGGCGAACGTCGTCAACCCCGGCCCGGTGGACACCGGCTGGATGAACGACGAGCTCCGCGAGACCCTGGTCCGGGGCACTCCGCTCGGCCGGCTCGGCACCCCGCAGGACACCGCCCACCTGGTGGAGTTCCTGTGCTCCCCCGAAGGCCAGTGGATCAACGGCCAGTTGTTGAAGAGCAACGGCGGCGCGGCTTCCTAGAGCCCGTCACGGGGCCCGATCCGCACCGCCGATCGCCGGGGCGTGAACCGGCACGTCATGTCAGTGCGTCCGAGCAGGACGGAGCGTCTAACCTGGCGTGGTCCATGTAGTGCACAGGGGGTCGTATGCACAACGAAGACAGGGCCGGCAGAGCGGGCGACGGGGCACGGGGTCCCGAGGACCGCCGGTCGGGCGACGACCCCCGGCGGCCGGACGCCGTGGCGCCGCCGGAATGGCCGAGCACGCCGCCGCACGGCGGGCCGCCCTCCCCCCGGACCGTGATCGACGGCCGCTACGAGCTGCTGGAACCGATCGGCAGCGGCGGGATGGGCGAGGTCTGGAAGGCCCACGACCTGCGGCTGCGCCGGTTCGTCGCCGTGAAGGGCCTGCTCGACCGGAACGCCATGACCCCGGCCACGCAGACGGCCGCGCTGCAACGGGCGCGGCGCGAGGCGGAGGCCATCGCCAAGATCGAGCACCAGAACGTGGTGACGGTCCACGACCAGGTCGAGACCGACAACCAGGTCTGGATCGTGATGAAGCTGCTCGAAGCCAGGTCCCTGGGGGACCTGTTGAGCGGCGAAGGGGTCCTCGCCGTGCCGAGGGCCGCGAACATCGGCCTCCAGGTCCTCCAGGGTCTGCGGGCGGTCCACGCGGCCTCGGTCGTCCACCGCGACGTGAAGCCGGGCAACGTCCTCGTCCGGGACGACGGCCTCGCGATCCTGGTGGACTTCGGCATCGCCACCTTCGAGGGCGCGGACCGGGTGACCCGGACCGGAAGCGTCATCGGCACTCCCCCCTACCTGGCGCCCGAGCTCTTCGCCCCGGCCTCCCCCGGCCCCACGCCCGCCTCCGACCTGTGGGCGCTGGGGATCACCCTGTACGAGATGGTCGAGGGCCGTGTGCCCTTCGCCGGGCACGAGGTCTGGGAGGTCCAGGAGAACATCCGGCAGTCCCCCGACCCGGCCATCCGCTACGCCGGGCCCCTCGCCCCGGTCATCCAGGGGCTGTTGATCACGGACCCGCGGGAGCGCCTGGACGCGGCCGCGGCGGAGGCGATGCTCCGCGAGGTGCTCGGGGACCCCGCCGCGCCGAACGCGGCCCGTGCCGCCTCGGCGACGCACCCGCCGACGGCCCTCTCCACGCCGAATCCCTCGACTCCCGCCCCCGCGCCCGGTCCCGCCGTCCCTCCGCCCGCACCGGCACCGGCGCCGGTGATGCCCACTCCCCCGCCCGCTTCCGCGGCGGCGGGCGGGCCGCCCGGCCGGTACCGGGGCTGGAAGGTGGCCGCGGCGGTGGTGTGCGTGGCGCTGCTGGCCGGCGCGGGCTGGGTGGCCTCCCGGGGCGACGGCGAGAAGGGCGGGGACGGCGACCGCGCGGGCTCGGTGCAGGGCCAGGGCGGCAGCGAGGGCGCCGCCGGCAGCGGCTCCGAGGAGCGGTGGAAGGACACGCACCCCACGCTGGAGATCGGCGTCAAGGACGATCAGCCCGGACTGAGCAAGTTCGACAAGAAGACGCGTACGTACCAGGGGTACGACATCGACCTGGCGTACGCCATCGCCGAGAGCATGGGCTACGGCAAGGGCGAGGTCGCCTTCACCACGGTCGCCACGGACTACCGGAGCACCGCGCTGAAGACCAAGCAGGTGGACCTGGTCATCGCGTCGTACAGCATCACCGACGACCGCAAGACCGCTTCGCCCGGCGGTTACAGCGTCGACTTCGCCGGCCCGTACTACGAGGCGAGCCGGGGCTTCCTGGTCCGTGAGAAGTCGAGCAAGTACACGATCAACGACTCCAGCGACCTGCGGGATCTCGGCGTCGAGGTCTGCACCGCACGGGAGTCGACGTACGAGAAGGCGCTGCCGAAGCAGGGCTTCACCATGGCGAAGTCGCAGCCCAACACCTATCAGGACTGCCTGGACAAGCTGCTGGACCCCGAGTCCGACGTGTACGCGGTGGCCTCCGACGACATCATTCTCGCCGGGTACGTCGAGGCCAACCCGGGCAAGGTGCGGCGGCTGGAGAACATCCAGGGCGCGGAGGGCTACGGCGTGGCGATGCGGCCGAAGACCCCGGTCCTGAAGGGCGAGGTGTGCTCGGCGCTCCGGACGATCCTGGCCGGCCGGATCTGGGAGGACATGTACAAGGAGAATCTCTCCGGCCTGGTGGGCGACAAGAATCCGCCGGGTCGGCCCGAGCTGACGGAGTGCCAGGGGCTCTGAGGGTCGCGTCGCCCCCGGACCGCCGGGGCTCCGGCGCACCCGGGCTCAGCGCTCGGGGAACCGCTCCCCGCACCGGCTGCAGAAGACCGGCGCGGGGTCCTGCGACAGCCGCCCGCACTCCGGGCAGACCCGGTCCAGCATGCAGGGGCCCTCGCCCCCCTCGTACGCCCCGCCCCGCGCCGTGATCGCGAGGCCGGGGCGGCGGCGGTGGACGGTGAGGTACCCGAGCCCGTCGGGCCCCGCGGCGAGCGCGCGGCGGGACGTACGGGGCAGCCAGAGGGCGGTACCGGGCCCCAGCTCCAGGACGTGGCCGCCCTCCGCCGGCCTGACGCTCCCCGCGCCCTCCAGTACGACCAGGAGGACGTCGAGCACGTCCTCCTGGTGCTCACCGACCTCGGCGCCCGACGGCAGCCGCACCAGATTGGCGTCCAACTCCCGTCCGGGCTCGGCCAGATGCCACAGCGCGCCGCGCGCGCCCGGTTCGGCGGAGGCGAGGAGTTCGTCGAGGACGGCAAGGATCCGGGGAGCGGCGTTCACGGCGTCCAGGCTACGCGGCGGCGGGGGTGGGGGTGGGCGGAGCTGCCGCCGCCACGCAGAACTCGTTCCCCTCCGGGTCGGCCATCACCACATGGTGCCCGTCGGCCTCCGCCAGGACGGACCCGCCGGCCGCCACCAGCCGCGCGGCCTCCGCACGGATGCGGGCCCACCGCTCGGCGGGGGTGCCGTGGCCGGCGATCCGTACGTCGATGTGCAGCCGGTTCTTCGCGGCCTTCGGCTCGGGGACCTTGAGGAGGGAGAGCCGGGGGCCGACGCCGTCCGGGTCGCAGAGCCAGGCGACGTCGTCCAGTGACTCGCCCTCCGGCAGTTCCAGTTGGGCGAGCCACTCCTCCCGGGTCGCGAACCGCGGCGGCGGGGGCTGGTCCACATAGCCCAGGGCCGACTTCCAGAAGACGGCGAGGAGTTGGGCGTCGGCGCAGTCAAGGGTCAGATCGATGCGTACGGCGGTCATGGGCAGGACCGTACGGGATGCCTCCGACGATCGCACCCGCGTAACGTGGCCCACCGCCCACCCGCCCGCCGCACCGAGGGGAACTGCGCCGTGAACCGCGAACCGAACGACCCGTACCCGCCGATCGAGCCGTACGGCAGCGGCATGCTGGACGTCGGCGACGGCAACCACGTGTACTGGGAGGTGTGCGGCAACCCGGACGGCAAGCCCGCCCTCGTGGTGCACGGCGGCCCCGGCTCCGGCTGCACGCCGCGCGCCCGCCAGTACTTCGACCCGGACCACTACCGGGTGGTCCTCTTCGACCAGCGCGGCTGCGGCCGCTCCACACCGCACGCGAGCGACCCGGCGGCGGACATGTCGCACAACACGACGGCACACCTGATCGCCGACATGGAACGCCTGCGGGAGCACCTGGGTATCGCCACGTGGCTGCTGTACGGCGGCTCCTGGGGCTCGACCCTGATCCTGGCGTACGCCGAGGAGCACCCGGAGCGGGTCACAGAGGCGGTGATCCCCGCGGTGACGACGACCCGCCGCAGCGAGATCGACTGGCTCTACCGGGGTGTCGGCCGGCTCTTCCCCGAGGCCTGGGACGCCTTCCGCGCGGGCGTGCCCGAGACGAGCGACCCGAAGGGCCTGGTCGCGGCGTACGCCCGCCGCATGGAGAGCGAGGACGCCGCCGTACGGCAGAAGGCCACGGCGGACTGGTGCGCCTGGGAGGACGCGGTCGTCTCGATGGAGGCGAACCAGGGCCCGCCCCCGTACAGCGGCCGCCCGGACCGCGACCAGCAGGCGCTCGTCCGGATCTGCTCCCACTACTTCGCCAACGGAGCCTGGCTGGAGGAAGGCCGGCTCCTCGCCCGCGCCCACCGCCTGGCCGGCATCCCCGGAGTCCTGATCCACGGCCGCTTCGACCTGGCCGGCCCCCTGGTCACGGCCTGGGAGCTGAGCCGCGCCTGGCCGGACGCCGAGCTGACGATCATCGAGAACGCGGGGCACACGGGCGGCACGGAGACCCGGCGGGCGGTGCTGGCGGCGCTGGACGGGTTCCGGGAGTGAAGCGAGCGGTGTCCGCGTGCCCCCTCCTCGGCCGCCGCCCCCGGTCGAGGAGGGGGG
Organism: Streptomyces anulatus; assembly: GCF_014650675.1. GTDB lineage: Bacteria > Actinomycetota > Actinomycetes > Streptomycetales > Streptomycetaceae > Streptomyces > Streptomyces anulatus. Next base: position 301,852 of record NZ_BMVK01000008.1, read on the forward strand.
CGGCCGCCGGGCGCGGGCGCGCGGATACCGCCGCGGTCTACCAGGCGAAGGCCTCCGGAGACGGCCCCGGGCCCGGGAAGATCTCGTCCAGGCCCGTGAGCACGGCCTCCGGGAGGTCCAGCTCCAGGGCGCGCAGGGCGCTGTCCAGCTGGTCGGCGGTGCGCGGGCCGACGATCGGACCCGTGATGCCGGGGCGGGTCAGCAACCAGGCCAGGGCCGCTTCGCCGGGTTCCAGGCCGTGCTTGTCGAGCAGGTCCTCGTACGCCTGGAGCTGGGACCGGGTGGCGGGGTCGGCCAGGGCGTCGGCGGCGCGGCCCGAGGCGCGGCGGCCGCCCTCGGCCGTCTTCCTGATGACGCCGCCCAGCAGGCCGCCGTGCAGCGGCGACCACGGGATGACGCCGAGGCCGTAGTCCTGGGCGGCCGGGATGACCTCCATCTCGGCGCGGCGCTCGGCGAGGTTGTAGATGCACTGCTCGCTGACCAGGCCGAGCGAACCGCGTCGGGCGGCCTGCTCGTTGGCCTGGGCGATCTTGTAGCCGGGGAAGTTCGAGGAACCGGCGTACAGGATCTTGCCCTGCTGGACCAGGACGTCGATCGCCTGCCAGATCTCGTCGAAGGGCGTGTTCCGGTCGACGTGGTGGAACTGGTACAGGTCGATGTGGTCGGTCTGGAGGCGCTTGAGGGAGGCGTCGACCGCGCGCCGGATGTTCACGGCGGAGAGCTTGTCGTGGTTCGGCCAGGCATCGCCTTCGGCGGCCATGTTCCCGTACATCTTGGTGGCCAGGACCACCTTGTCGCGCCGGCCGCCGCCCTGCGCGAACCAGGTGCCGATGATTTCCTCGGTGCGGCCCTTGTTCTCGCCCCAGCCGTAGACGTTGGCCGTGTCGAAGAAGTTCAGGCCCGCGCCGAGCGCGGAGTCCATGATCGCGTGGCTGTCCGACTCGTTGGTCTGCGGGCCGAAGTTCATCGTCCCGAGGACGAGCCGGCTGACCTTGAGTCCCGTGCGTCCGAGCTGTGTGTACTTCATGACGCCCCAGCCAACTCCTTCGAGTCCACTCCAGGCAAGCATGTGCACCGGACGCGCCGGACGGACCGGGCTCCCGGACGGCGTGGCACGCCCGCCGTCGGGCGGCCCGCCGGTGTCAGCCGCCCAGGGCGGCCCCCACGGCGACGACGACGAACATCAGCACGAGCACGGCCGCCATGATGCGGTTTCTGGTCTTCGGGTCCACCCTTCGAGCGTAACGGCACCGCTCACCTGCCCAGCGCCCAGGCCCGCACCGTCTCGTAGCGCGGCCGCTCCCCCGGCACGCCGGACACCGGCAGACCGCTCCGTACGAGACGCAGCTCACCGGCCTCCCAGCGCTCCCCCTCGAACCCCGCCAGCGCTGCGGTGAAGGGTCGCAGGTCCGCCTCGCCCCGGCTCCGGGCCAGCGTGAGGTGCGGGGCGTAGCGGCGGTGCTCCTCCATCGGCAGCCCGGCCCGCCGGGCGGCGGCGTCGGCGCGCTCGGCGAGCAGCCGCAGCGTGTCGAGCCCGCCCGCCGCCCCGGCCCACAGCGCCCGCCCGCCGAAGTGCCCCGCTCCGTGGACCCGGAGCGGAAAGGGCTCGGTGCGGTGCGCGGCCCGCTCCAGGCGCGCGTACAGCTCCGGCAGGACGTCCTCCGGCACCTCGCCGTAGAACGCCAGCGTGTAGTGCCAGCCCTCGGGCCGCGTCCACCGCAGGTCCCCCGCGCCGGGCAGCGTGTGGAGCGGGGCCAGCGCCGCACGGAGTCCGGCGACGGCCCCGGCGGGCGGCAGGACGGCGGCGAAGAGGCGCTGGGTGGGCGGACGGCCGGAGCTGTGGCTGCTCATGCGCGCGAGTCTCCCAGGTCCGGGTGTGTCCGGGGCGCCCGGGCGCAGCGTCGCCTCCGGCTTCGCCGGCCCCGTCGTCGCGGTCGGCGCCTTCCCCCGCTACCGGCACCGCCGCACGGACAACGCCCTCCTCCCGGTCGCTCCGGGAGGAGGGCGTTTCCCCGTACTGCCGTGTCGCGCGTTCTACGCCGCCGTCGCCAGCTGCTCGCGCGGGACGAAGCGGACGTGCGGGCGGCCCGGGCGGAGGTCGACCTTCAGGCGGAGGCCGCCGACGCGGGCGAGGGCGAAGCCGACGCCCAGGGCGGCGATCACCGAGATCGCGCCGCCGGCCGCGAAGCCGGTGCGGGCGCCGTACGTGTCGCTGATCCAGCCGACGATCGGGGCGCCCACCGGCGTACCCCCGGCGAAGACCATCATGTACAGGCTCATCACCCGGCCCCGCATCTCCGGGTCGGCGGCCATCTGGACGCTCGTGTTCGCGGTGATGTTCGTGGTCAGGCCGAGCATGCCGATCGGGACCAGCAGGATCGAGAACAGCCAGACCGACGGGGACAGCGAGGCGGCGATCTCCAAAAGCCCGAACGCCGTGCCCGCCGCGACCAGCATCCGCAGCCGGGTGGAGCGGCGACGGGCCGAGAGCAGTGCGCCGGCCAGCGAACCGGCCGCCATCAGGATGTTGAAGAAGGAGTACAAGCCCGCGCCGCCGTCGAAGATCTCGTCGGCGTAGGCGGTCAGCCAGATCGGGAAGTTGAAGCCGAACGTGCCGACGAAGCCGACCAGGACGATCGGCCAGATCAGCTCGGGGCGGCCCTTCACGTAGCGCAGGCCCTCGCGGAGCTGGCCCTTGGCGCGGGGGACGGTCACCGAGGCGTGCATCTCGTTGGTGCGCATCATCAGCAGGCCGACGAGCGGGGCCAGGAAGGAGAGGCCGTTGAGCAGGAAGGCCCAGCCGCTGCCGACCGTGGTGATCAGGACGCCCGCGACTGCGGGGCCGATGAGCCGGGCGGACTGGAAGTTCGCCGAGTTCAGGCTGACCGCGTTGCGCAGTTGCGCGGGGCCGACCATCTCGGAGACGAACGACTGGCGGGCCGGGTTGTCGACGACGGTCACCATGCCGAGGAGGAAGGCGACCAGATAGACGTGCCAGACCTCCACGACCCCGGCCAGGGTCAGGACGGCCAGCGCGATGCCGCACAGGCCGAGCAGGGCCTGGCTGACGAGCAGGATCTGCCGCTTCGGCAGCCGGTCGGCTATGACGCCGCCGTACAGGCCGAAGAGCAGCATCGGGAGGAACTGCAGGGCCGTCGTGATGCCGACGGCGGTGGCGCTACCCGTCAGGCTCAGCACGAGCCAGTCCTGCGTGATGCGGGACATCCAGGTACCGGTGTTGGAGATCACGGCGCCCGTGGCGAACAGGCGGTAGTTACGGATCTTCAGCGACGAGAAGGTCCCGCCGGTCTTGCTCTCGTGGGTGGAAGTCGGTGCGGGGGCGGAGTCTGCTCCGGATCCCGTACTCAAAAGGGTTCGCCTCCTCGGGCGTCTGCGGCGTTCGGTCCGACGAGGACGTGACGACGGGCGCTCCGGCGGTGATCCGGGACAGACCGGAAGGTGCTTCCGGTCCGGCGGCGGATCATCGTCGGCGCGCCCGCGGGGTCACAGGTGGGCGAGCTTCTCCAACACGGGCGCGGCGGCCCGAAGCGTCTCCCACTCGTCCTCGTCCAGGCCCTCGGCGAGGTGGGACAGCCAGGCGTTCCGCTTGGTGCGGCTCTCCGCGAGCATGGCCTCGGCCTGCTCGGTCTGGCTGACCCTCTTCTGCCGACGGTCATCGGGGTGCGGTTCCAGCCTGACCAGCCCCTTCGCCTCCAGCAGCGCGACGATGCGGGTCATCGACGGGGGCTGCACGTGCTCCTTGCGGGCCAGCTCACCGGGGGTGGCCGAACCGCAACGGGCAAGGGTGCCGAGCACCGACATCTCGGTGGGGCTCAGCGACTCGTCGACACGCTGGTGCTTCAGGCGACGGCCCAGCAGCATCACGGCGGAGCGGAGGGAGCTCACGGCGGCGGCACTGTCGCCGTCGTGGATCAGGTCAGGCATGTTTGTTAGCGTAACTCATTACCCAACCTAAATACCACCCGATGGTACACGCGCGAGAAACTGGTCACCCGAACGAGTGAGTTAGAAGCGGAAAGTGACGCAAAGAGCGCTCCGGGGCGGCGACCCTGCTGGACATGGGATCGACAGTGCTCAGCCTGCGGATAGACGGTGAGCTGCTCGACCGGCTCCGGCAGCACGCCGCGAAACGCGGAATGAGCGTCCAGGACTATGTGGTCCGGACGCTCATTCGCGACGACTTCGACGAACGCTTCACAGCGGCCGTCGAGGAGACGGAGAAGTTCTACGGCGACGCCCGAGGGAGCGTGACGCCACCGATCACGTGAGGCCGGGCCACGGCATCACGGAGGAACCGATCACGTGAGGCCGAGCGCCGGCATCGCGTAGTAGAAGACGAACACCGCCGAGACCACGTACATGGCCACCGGCACCTCGCGGCCGCGGCCGGCCGCCAGGCGCAGCACGGAGAAGGCGATGAAGCCGATGCCGATGCCGTTGGTGATCGAGTACGTGAACGGCATCATCACCATCGCGAGGAACGCCGGGACCGCGAGCGTGTAGTCGCTCCAGTCGATGTCCCGCACCGAGCCCGCGATGATCAGGAAGCCGACCGCCAGCAGGGCGGGAGTGGCCGCCTGCGACGGGACCATGGTCGCCAGCGGTGTGAGGAACAGCGCCACCGAGAAGAGCAGACCGGTCACCACGCTCGCCAGTCCGGTGCGGGCGCCTTCGCCGACGCCCGCGGTGGACTCCACGAAGCACGTGGTGGCGGAGGAGGAGCTCGCACCGCCCGCGGCGACCGCGATGCCGTCCACGAACAGCACCTTGTTGATGCCGGGGAAGTTGCCGTCCTGGTCCATCAGCTTCGCCTCGTCGCCGACGCCCAGGATGGTGCCCATCGCGTCGAAGAAGCAGGACAGCAGCACGGTGAAGACGAACAGCACGCCGGTCAGGACGCCGACCTTCTCGAAGCCGCCGAACAGGCTGACCTCGCCGAGCAGACCGAAGTCCGGCGCGGAGACCGGGTTGCCCGGCCATGCGGGCGTCGTCAGACCCCACGCCCCGTCGGGCAGGCCGGCCACCGCGTCGATGACCAGGGCGACGACCGTCATGGCGACGATCGAGATCAGGATCGCGCCGGGCACCTTGCGCACGATCAGCGCGAGCGTGAGCAGCGCGCCGAGGACGAAGACGAGTACCGGCCAGCCGTCGAGGTGGCCGCTGCCGCCGAGCTGGAGCGGCACGGTGGTGTGCGCGGCGTCGGGAATGCGCGAGACGAAGCCGGAGTCGACGAGGCCGATCAGCAGGATGAAGAGGCCGATACCGATCGCGATGCCCTTGCGGAGCGACTTCGGCACGGCGTTCATCACGCGTTCCCGCAGCCCGGTGGCGACCAGCAGCATCACCACGATGCCCGCGAGGACGACCATGCCCATCGCGTCCGGCCAGCTCATCCGGGGAGCGAGCTGGAGCGCGACGACCGTGTTGACGCCGAGGCCGGCGGCGAGCGCGATCGGCACATTGCCGATGACGCCCATCAGCAGGGTGGAGAACGCGGCGGACAGCACGGTGGCGGTGACCAGCTGACCGTTGTCGAGCTGGTTGCCGTACATGTCCTTCGCGCTGCCCAGGATGATCGGGTTGAGCACGATGATGTACGCCATCGCGAAGAACGTGGCGAACCCGCCGCGGAACTCGCGGGCGACGGTCGACCCCCGCTCGGAGATCTTGAAGAACCGGTCCAGGCTGCCCTGGGACTGCGGAGCCGAGGGGGGCGGGGAGTCGACCGGAGCGGGGGCCGAGGGGGGCATGGGTGACCTCAGTCGTACGTAGAGGGGGTGGGCGCAGTGGGACGGCAGATGATCGAAATTGGATGTTCAGACGAACAATTCGAGCCAACCCAAAGCAGATTCAGTATGAATACATCAAGCGAAGATCGCTATCTCCGCGCGTAGACCCGCGTGGCCCCTGGGGCCGACCGGCCCGTACACCCCCCGATCAGGTGGCCCCATACACTGAACTCATGGAGAAGTGGACACCGAAGCACGAGGCGCCCGAACCCCTGGAGGGCCCCGTCGTCGCCACCGTCGTCGGCGGCACGATCCTCTGGTTCGTCCTCTTCCTCGCCCAGCTCCCCTTCTACGGCTGGTTCGCCGACCGCGGCCACACCTGGTGGGTGTGGACCCCGCTGGCCGGCGCCGGGCTCGGCCTGATCGGCATCTGGTACGTCCGGGGGCGCGACGCCGCCCTCAAGCGGCACGCGGCCAAGGTCGAGGCCAAGGACGCCGCGGGGGCCGAGGCGGCGGACAGCGCGCTGGGCGGCGACCCGGCGGGACGCACCGACCGGACCGCCTGACACCGCCCCCGGGCCGCCCGCATCCGTCTCCGTGCGACACCTGAGCAGGACGCCTCCGCGAAGCTCCCGTACGACCTCGGTGCCGACTTCGTCCTCCCCTGGTCGGATCTTCGCCCCTCCGGCGGGTGATTCGCCGCGCACGCCCGTACCGTCGAACCCATGACGCAGCGGGCACTCGATTCCTCCGGGGAGCAGACCCCCGGATCCTCCCGGCCGACCATGATCGACGCGGGGGCGGAACTCGACCCCGTGCACCCCATGGAGCCACCGCCGGCCCGCCGGCCCGACGGTCTGAGCACCGCCGAGGTCGCCGAACGGGTCGCGCGCGGCGAGGTCAACGACGTACCCGTACGGTCCTCGCGCTCGGTCACCGAGATCGTCCGGGCCAACGTCTTCACCCGGTTCAACCTGATCATCGGCGTGCTCTGGGTGATCATGCTGTTCGTCGCGCCGATCCAGGACAGCCTCTTCGGCTTCGTGATCGTCGCCAACACCGGCATCGGCATCATCCAGGAGTGGCGGGCCAAGAAGACCCTGGACAGCCTCGCGGTGATCGGCGAGGCGAAGCCGACGGTGCGGCGCGACGGGGTCGCCGCCGAGATCTCCACCTCCGAGATCGTCCTCGGCGACCTGGTCGAGCTCGGCCCCGGCGACAAGGTGGTCGTGGACGGCACGGTCTCCGAGGCCGACAGCCTGGAGATCGACGAGTCGCTGCTCACCGGGGAGGCCGACCCGGTGATCAAGCGGGCCGGCGACCCCGTGATGTCCGGCAGCTTCGTCGTCGCGGGGGGCGGCGCGTTCACCGCGACCAAGGTGGGCCGCGAGGCGTACGCCGCGCAGCTCGCCGAGGAGGCGTCGCGCTTCACGCTCGTCCACTCGGAGCTGCGCAGCGGCATCAGCACGATCCTGAAGTACGTCACCTGGATGATGGTGCCGACGGCGATCGGGCTGATCATCAGCCAGCTGGTCGTGAAGGACAACAACTTCAAGGAGTCCGTCGCCAGGACCGTCGGCGGCATCGTCCCGATGATCCCCGAGGGGCTGGTCCTGCTGACCTCGGTGGCCTTCGCCATCGGCGTCGTACGGCTGGGCCGCAAGCAGTGCCTGGTGCAGGAGCTGCCCGCCATCGAGGGCCTCGCGCGGGTCGACGTGGTCTGCCTGGACAAGACGGGGACCCTCACCGAGGGCGGCATGGACGTCACGGAGGTCCGGCCGCTCAACGGGAGCGACGAGGCGTACGTGACGCAGGTGCTGCGGACCTTCGGCTCCTCGGACCCCCGGCCCAACGCCAGCCTCCAGGCCATCATCGACGCGTACCCGGCGTCCGGCGGCGACGCGCTTCCGGCGAGCGGCGGCGACGCGCTTCCGGCGTCCGGCGGCGACGCGGAGAGCTGGACGGTCACCGACGCGATGCCGTTCTCCTCGGCGCGCAAGTACAGCGGCGCGGCGTTGACGGAGGCCGACGGAACGGACTCCGTCTGGCTGCTCGGCGCCCCCGACGTCCTGCTGTCCGAGGGCGACGCGACCCTCACCGAGATCGAGCAGCTCAACGAGCAGGGCCTGCGGGTGCTGCTGCTGGCCCGTGCCGAGGGCGAGCTGGACGCGCCCGGCGCGGCGGCCGGGGCCGCCCCCACCGCCCTGGTCGTGCTGGAGCAGCGGCTGCGGCCGGACGCGGGCGACACGCTCGCCTACTTCGCCGACCAGAACGTGGCCACCAAGGTCATCTCCGGCGACAACGCGGTCTCGGTCGGCGCGGTCGCCGGGAAGCTGGGTCTCGCGGGCGCGGAGAACACGCTGGACGCCCGCCGGCTGCCCACCGACCCGGACGAGATGGCCACGGCCATGGAGGAGAACGCGGTCTTCGGCCGGGTCACCCCGCAGCAGAAGCGGGACATGGTCGCCGCCCTCCAGTCGCGCGGCCACACGGTCGCGATGACCGGCGACGGCGTGAACGACGTGCTGGCGCTCAAGGACGCCGACATCGGCGTCTCGATGGGTTCGGGCTCGGAGGCGACGCGGGCGGTGGCACAGATCGTGCTGCTGAACAACAGCTTCGCGACGCTGCCCTCGGTGGTCGCCGAGGGCCGCCGGGTGATCGGCAACATCACCCGGGTCGCGACGCTCTTCCTGACCAAGACGGTCTACTCGGTGCTGCTGGCGATCCTGGTGGTGTGCTTCCAGGTGGAGTACCCGTTCCTGCCGAGGCACCTGACCCTGCTGTCCACGCTGACCATCGGCGTCCCGGCGTTCTTCCTGGCGCTCGCGCCCAACAAGGAGCGGGCCCAGCCCCACTTCGTACGCCGGGTCATGCGGTACGCGATCCCCTCGGGCGTCATCGCGGCGGCGGCCACCTTCGCCACGTACCTGGTGGCGCGGCACTACTACAGCGGCGAGGGCGCGCTGGAGGCGGAGACGAGCGCGGCGACGCTGACGCTGTTCCTGGTCTCGATGTGGGTCCTGGCGATCATCGCCCGCCCGTACACCTGGTGGCGCGTCGGCCTGGTGGCGGCGATGGGGCTCGGCTTCCTGATCGTGCTCGTGGTGCCGTGGCTCCAGGGCTTCTTCGCGCTGAAGCTGGTGGGCGCGCCGATGCCGTGGACGGCGGTCGGCATCGCGGTGGCGGCGGCCGCCCTGCTGGAGTTCACCTGGCGCTGGGTGGGGCGGCGCTTCGGGATGTAGGGGGCGGGCCCGCGCAACCCCCGGGAAGCGCGGGCACGGGAAAGCCCCCGGGAGGACGGTGGTCCTCCCGGGGGCTTTCGCCTGTCGGTCCTACTTCACGTCGAGGTAGTCGCCCTTGGCCGAGACGGCCGGGGTGCTCGGCGTGCCGGCGAAGCTGTAGCGCCAGGTGCCGTCGGCCGAGGCCTTGACGGTGGTCTTCAGGGTGCCGGTCGAGCTGGTCTTGACCGTCTTGACGGTCGTGTAGCTCTTGGCGCCCTTCTTCTTGAACTGAAGCTTCACGGCCTGCTTGCTGTAGCCCTTGTACGTGCCGGTGTCCCAGTTCGCACGGGTCAGCTTGCCGGTGACCGTGATGGTCTTGCCCTTCTTCACGGGCTCCGGGGAGGCGTTCACGGTCAGCTTGGAGAACCGCTGGACGCGGACCTTGGAGACCGCGTCGCGCTCCAGTTCCTGGCCGTCGTTGGCACCGGCCGCCGCCCCGACGCGCCACCAGGTCGCGTCCGAGTTCAGCATCAGACCCGGGTCGAGGGTGATGGTGCCCTTGCAGGTCGTGGTGGTCGCGTTGACCACCTTGCAGGAGACCGACTTCTCGTTCGGGCCGAAGCCGAAGCTGTTCTCGTCGTCGACGGACGAGCCGATCCAGATGAACACGGCGGCGCCGGCGATGCCGGAGTCGTCGGTGGCCGTCACGGTGTAGGGCACCGTCTGCTTCGACTTGGTGCCGACCACGATCGGCTTGCCGCCGTTGACGACCGCCGAGGTGATCTTCGCGTCGTCGGCCTGGGTGGCGGCGAACGAGCGCTTCGTCTTCTCCCCGGCCGAGGGCTGGGGGGCGGTGACTCCGTGGTCCACGGTCCACGAACGACCGTCATCGGCCTGCGCGGCCGGTACTGCGAGAGCGGAAAGGGCCAGGGCGCCGGAAACGGCGGCCACGGTGGCACGAATACGCATGTGTCCCCAAGTGGAGAAGGGGTCCCGGGGCGCGCTTGTGTCGTCAGCCCGGCGGGACCCATCTGATCCATGAGCCTCTTGGCTCACAGGAACAGACAGGCGAACCATGCCAATGGTTGTACGATCTATGACTTTTTCGTGAAGACCATTCGGGACGACCGTTCGGGACGACCGTGCGCCCGCCGCGAGCCCGTAGGAGCCGACGGCGGACGCACGGCGGCCGCTACTTGACGTCGACGAAGTCGCCCTTGGCCGAGACGGCCGGGGTGGTGGACGTACCGGCGAAGCTGTAGCGCCAGTAGCCGTCGGCCGAGGCCTTGACGGTCGTCTTCAGGGTGCCGGTCGAGCTGGTCTTGACCGTCTTGACGGTCGTGTAGCTCTTGGCGCCCTTCTTCTTGAACTGGAGCTTCACGGGCTGGTTGGTGTAGCCCTTGTACGTCTTGGTGTCCCAGTTGGCACGCGTGAGCTTGCCGGTCACGGTGAGGGTCTTGCCCTTCTTCACCGGCTCCGGGGAGGCGTTCACGGTCAGCTTGGAGAACCGCTGGACGCGGGCCTTGGCGTGGGCGTCGCTCCAGATGAAGTCTTCCTGGCCGCCGGTGGCCGCGAGCGCTCCGGCTGCGACGTTCCAGGTGCCGGCGAGGCCGCTCGTGTAGAGGTCTTCGGATCGCGGGTCGACCGTGACCGAGACGGTGCACGTGGAGGTGGTCGGGTCGGCCGAGACCTTGCAGTTGCCGAACTTCTGGGTGGGGCCGAGGAAGCCGTCGACCTCGTCGACGTGACCGTGCCACAGGTAGGCGAACGCGTCTTCGATGCCGGACGGCGTCGAGGCCGTGATCGCGATCGTGAACTTCTGCTTGGACTTCGTGCCCACCACGATGTTCTTGCCGCCGTTGACGACGACCTTCTTGATGACGGGCGTCTCGACGGCACGGGCGGCGCGGGCATCGGCGGCGGGCGCGCCCGGCTCGGCGGCGAAGACATCGGCGCCGGACGGCACGCTGAAGCCCGCCTCCGGCTTCTCGTCGGCCTGAACGGCCGGTACGGCAAGAGCGGAAAGGGCCAGGGCGCCGGAAACGGCGGCCACGGTGGCACGAATACGCATGTGTCCCCAAGTGGAGAAGGGGCCCCGGGGCGCGGTTGCGTCGTCAGCCCGGCGGGACCCGTCTGTTGCTGTGAACCTGTTGGCTCACAGGTACAGACAGGCCGCACAGGTGAACGGTTGTGCGTGGTTGTGACTTTTCTGTGAAGCCCGCGCCCCTCGGTGCGGCCACCGCCCGGAGGGACTCAGTCGAACCAGCGGTCCCGGGCCAGCTCCTCCGTCCGGGACGGGTCCTCCAGCAGGGCCGCGACCTCGAAGCGGCGGGGCCACTGGTCCGCCGCCCAGGCCAGGCCGGCCGCCACGCCCTCCAGCGTCGCGGCGTGGACGACCCCGTCCGGGGTGCGGCGCCAGTCCAGTTCGACGCCGCCCGCGCGGAGTTCGGAGTGCTCGACGTACGTGTCCGGGGTGCCGGGACCGAGCAGGACGCGGACCGGCTCCGGTACGCGGTGCTCCTCGCCCTCACTCGTCACCCCGGCCTCGATCGTCTCGCCGAGCCGTCGCACCTGGAGCAGCTCGGCCAGTTCGGCGGCGCGGGACGGGGCGACCGGCAGCAGGGGCAGGCCCTCCGTCAGCGGCAGCACGTCGGGGGCGTCCGCGATCACGGCGTCGGCCGCGTCGACCACCGCCACGTCGCCGTCCACCACCGCGCGCAGCTCGTCCGGCAACGTCACCTGGTCCGGGTCCAGTTCGGCCAGCGCCGTGTAGAGCGCGTGCAGTTGTACGGGAGTGACGGGCCGGTCCTCGTCGGCCAGCCGGCCCAGCAGTTCGGCCGCACCGCCCGGCTCGTCCAGCAGGGCCGCGACCGAGGTGCGCACCCCGAGGGCCCGCAGCACCTGGGCGTCGTCGAAGCCGGTCGCGTCCACCGCGTCGTACAGCCCGGCCAGCCGGGGGTCGCCGCCCGCCGCGCGCAGTCCGGCCGGGCGGCGGCCGTCCAGCACGGGGTGGTCGCGCAGCCACCACGCGGTGTACGGGCGCACGGACTGCGTCGTGCCGTCCGGGAGCAGCACCCGCACCGGCTGCGTCAGCGCGTCGCGCAGCGGCGGCCGGGCCAGCATGGCGAGCGCCTGCGGCCAGGCGTCGTCGTCGACCAGGTCCAGATCCCGTACGGCGACGATCTCGGTGGCGACGGGCGGCACGGGGGTCTCCGGCAGCTGGTCGAGGAGGTCCTCGCACCACACGTCGACGGCGTCCAGCAGCCCGGCGTCGTCGGGTTCGGCGAAGTCGCTGTCGCGGGGCTCCAGTTCGTCCGGGTCCAGGACGACGTCGGTGGCCCGTACGAGGGCGAAGGTGGCGAGCACCCCGCAGGCGGTGAGCGGGCCCTCGCCCCAGCGGTCGGCCAGCTCCTGGTCGGTGAGGGCGAGTTCACCCTCGCGCATGACCTGCGCGAACGGGCTCCCGGGAAGGACGAGTTCACCCGCCGGGGCCGGTTCGCCGTCCTCGTCGGGGAGGGCGAGCGCGCCGAGCCAGGGCTCGTCGCCGGGGGCCAGCTCGGCGTCCCGGACGAGGGTGAGCACGGTCTCGGCCAGCTCGTCGCCGTCGAGCGCGTCCTCGTCCCAGATCTCCCCCGCGTCCAGCGAACCGGCGACGGCGGCCCGCACCTGAGGGGTCGTCAGCACGGCGCGGGGCGTGGCGGGCAGGGCCCCGAGCTTCTCCAGCAACGGGTGCGCGGCGTCCGGGTGGGCGACCTTGAGGCCGAGGCGGGAGAGCCGGGCGAGGACGGGGCCGGTGAGCGCGTCCGGAAGCGGCAGCAGGATCTGCCTCGGTCCGATCGTGGTGCGCGGCGGGCGCCCGGCCCGCTCGTCCTCCGGGTCGCCCGCGAGCGGAACGGGAAGCCCGGAGAGCCGGTCGGGATCGGTGCCCGCGAGGCTGTCGTAGAGCCGGTGCCACCAGGCGGGGTCGCGCTCCAGACCGGCGAGGCGGTCGATGGCCTCGGTCAGGGGAACACGGGCGACGCCGAGGGTGCGCAGCTCGGTGCGCCGCTCCAGGCCCGCGGGCAGCAGACAGGGCAGCACCTCGGCGAGGACCCGTACGGTCTCGGCCCCGACCCCTTCGACGACCTCGGCCTCCACGGGCCGCAGGGCAGCGGTGTCGGGGGCGGAGGCGTCGGAGGCGGCCTCGCGGTCCTCACGGTCCCAGTCGTCGGCCCAGCTCTGCCCGGCCTCGGGGTCCCGGGGCGCGGCGGGCTCCAGGAACGCGACCCGGGGCAGCCGGGCCAGGATCGCGCCGCGCAGGGCCCCGTCCAGGCCGCCCTTGCCCAGCGGCCCCGGCACCAGGTCGATGGTCCCGGTCGACACGGGCCGCCAGGAGCCCAGCAGCTCCGCGTACGCGTCGGCCGCCCGCTCCACCAGGAAGTCGGTCAGCGGCCCCGGCGCGGGGTGCCTGCGGGCGGTGTCCAGCGGGAGGGAGGCGATGAGCAGGGCGGGGATGCCGAGCGGTTCGTCGGTGGGCGTCGGGGCGTGCACGACGGGTGCCGTACGGGGGTGGAGCGGGGCGCCCGCCTCGTCGACCGGGACCGCCCAGGTCACCGACCAGTGCGGGCGCAGCCGCTCCTCGACCGGGCGGTCGGCGAGCAGGGCGGGCTCGATGGGCCCGTGGTGGAGAACGGTGCGCCAGCGGCCCAGGCCGTGGGCGGAGTCGTCGATGTGCGTGTACGGGCCGTGGGCCGAACGGCTCAGGGTCCGCGTCCCGTCCGGGGTCTCGATGACGACCTCGTCCAGGCCGGGCAGGGTAAGCAGCAGCGCGTCGTCCACGGCGGCCAGCAGCCGGGCCACCAGGTCCTCGGCGGTGCCGTCGCGCAGCGGCAGCACGACGACGGTGTCGTACCCCTCGGGCGCGGAGCCCTCGGCGGGCAGCGGCAGGCGCAGCAGCGGTACGTGTCCGTCGCGGCGGCGCAGCTCGTCCCCGAGGCCGGGGCTGCCGACGGCCGCCTGGCGGGCCAGCTCGCGCGCCTCGGCCAGGGACCAGCGCACGCCGCCGTGCCGGCCGAGCACCGCGGGCTCGTCGCTGACCGCGAGGACCGCGGCGAACCCGACGCCGAAACGGCCGACGGAGGACTCGTGGCCCTCGCGCTTGGCGGAGGCCCGCAGGGTGCTCAGGGACTCCACGCCGGTGGCGTCGAGCGGTGCGCCGGTGTTCGCGGCGGCCAGCACGCAACGGTTGTCCGGGTCGCCGGGGGCGGCGGGGTGCAGGGTGAGGCGGAGCCTGCCGGGGACGCGGGCGCGGGCGGCGGCGTCGGCGGCGTTCTGGGCCAGCTCGACGACGAGGCGGTCGCGGTAGCCGCCGAGCGCGAGGTCCTCCTCGGCGTTGGCGTCCTCCCGGAACCGGGCGGGCCCGGCCCCCCACGCGTCGAGCACGCCGCGCCGCAGCCGTGCCGTCCCGAACGGATCGGCCCCCTCGGTCGCCTTCATGCTCACGCTCTCGACTCCGTCCGCTGGGTGGGGGACCGCGTATGCCTGTGCGGCCCAGTGTGCGCCCGAAGGTACCGCGCGCGCCGCCCCCGCCGTACCGGCAAGCCCGGCCAACCCAGCCCGTCCGGCGATTGAGGACGGAACCCTTGCCCGGGTGGGCGTGCACGGAGAAGGTCCCTGGAGCCCAGCACCCTCGCAGCGGCAGCCGCCACCACGTCAACGGTTCCGTCCTCAAACGCCGGACGGGCTGGAGGGGTCACCCCGCACCGCTGGAAGGGGCACCGCCCCGGCGCTGGAGGGGGCACAGGGACGGCGGGAGGGGCACCGCCCCGGGCACTGAAGGGGGTCACCGCGCACGGCTGAAGGGGTCACCGTCGGGAGGTCGAGCCCGTCCGGCGATTGAGGACACCGGTGCGCTCCCCTCAGGAGTGGCCCAGGTCCTCCGACGCCCCGTCCGTCTCGGCCGGCACGGAGCCCCCGCCCCGCTCCGGCCGCAGCGAGTACGCGTCCACCCGCACCGTGTCCAGCGCGTGCGGCGCCGGCTTCGGCGGCGCCGGCATCACCGCGGCCTCCGAGTGCCCGCCGCAGCCGTACGCCAGCGACACCACATGCCCGTCCGCCGGACCGAACTCGTTCGCGCACACCCCGAAGGCCTGCTTCAGCGAGCCCGCCATCGGGATCAGGAACGCACAGCTGACGCACGTCGCCGGGGCCGCCTGGGCCATCGGCGTCTTCGGGCCGAACGCCTCGTCCCAGCGGTCGGCCGCCGCGTACAGCCCGTACCGGGACAGCACCCGCGCCCGGCGCGTACCGAGCTCGTCCGCGACCGCGGCGATGGACCCGCGGCTGGTCGCGGCCACCGGCCGGTCCGTCAGCTCGGCGTCCTCCGAGTCGACCAGCTCCGCCAGCTCCTCGGAGACCACGGAGTTCGGCGGCGGCTCGTCCTCGCCGGTCCAGCCGGGCTCCAGGCGCAGGTCCTCCGCCTCGGTGGGCAGCAGGTCACCGGGGCCCATGTCGCCGGGGCGCAGCCGCTCGCTCCACGGCACCCACTCCGGCGCCAGGAGCGCGTCGTCCCCCGGCAGCAGCACCGTTTCGTCCAGGGTGACGTTCTTCGCGCGGGAGGCCCGCGCCACCGTCACCGCCCAGCGCCAACCCCGGTACCCGGGCTCCTTGGCCTCGAAGTAGTGCGTGACGACCCGGTCTCCCTCGGAGACCACGCCGATGTGCTCACCGACCACACCGGGCGCGGCGGCCTCCTCGGCGGCCGCACGCGCGAGGTCCACCGCCTCGGCGCACAGGCGGTCGGGAACGGGGGTCCGGGCCGTACGGCTTCGCGTCGTCGTCGCAGCACTCACAGGTCTTCGCTTCTCTCCATACGCCAGTCTCACGAGCGCGCCAGCTGCTGCACGATTGCCGTTTCGGCCAGACAAGTGCGGGCGGAGCGGACCTGGGGGCCGCGTCGACGTCCACACCCGTTGTGCCTGCCTCGGGCGCGCCTTCTGCCACCCATTCTGCGGGATCGCCGAGAGGCGCGCGGCCAAGAACAACCGCCGGTGGCGCGTTACGCACGCTACCCTCTCCGCCGCTCTGCGCCCACCTGCCCGTCCCAAACGTGCCGTATCCGTTCCCGCCGGGTTCCCGCCGATGCCGATCGGACGGCGGTGGCCGCAGGGCCCCGGACGGTCCCGGCGCGCTCGTCCGACAGGGCGTCACACGCGCGTCCGCGCCCGATCACCGTTCATACCGGCCAGGGTTGGGGCACTATGACGGAGTGACTGCCGCCAGGTCGCACGACGGTCCCGGCCCGCTCCGCAGGGCGGGACGGGCGACGGGCCGTGCCCTGCGCGCCCCGTTCACCGGCACGGCGCGCGGTATCCGCAGGGCGACGCACGCCCACGGCGCGGGGGAGTCCGGCCTCGGAAAACTGATCGAACTGCACGCGGTGAACGGCGCGGGCGACGTCATGATCACGGTCGCGCTCGCCTCCACGGTCTTCTTCTCGGTGCCCACGGACGAGGCGCGGGGCAGGGTGGCCCTCTACCTCGCCATCACCATGGCCCCCTTCACCCTCCTCGCCCCGGTGATCGGCCCGCTCCTGGACCGGCTGCCGCACGGCCGCCGCGCCGCGATGGCGGGCGCGATGCTGGCCCGTGCGCTGCTGGCGATCACCATGTCGGGCGCGGTCGCCACGGGGGGTCTGGAGCTGTATCCGGCGGCACTGGGCGTCCTGGTCTGCTCGAAGGCGTACGGCGTGGTGCGCAGCGCGGTCGTGCCACGCCTGCTGCCACCCAATTTTTCCCTGGTGAAGGCCAATTCCCGGGTCACCCTGGCCGGGCTGCTGGCGACCGGGGTGGCGGCCCCGATCGGGGCCGGCCTCCAGACCATCGGCTCGCCGTGGCCGCTCTACGGCGCCTGCGCGATCTTCGTCGCGGGCACGTTCCTCGCCTTCACGCTGCCGCCCAAGGTCGACTCCGCGAAGGGCGAGCGCCGGGCGCGGCTGATCGTCCCGCACCACGAGGACGCCACGCCGCGGCCCGCCCCCGGCAAGGGCAGCACCCGGGCGGGCCTCCGCAGGGGCGGCAACGGGCAGAAACCCGCCAAGGAGCGGCCGCCGGGCCTGCGGTCCGTCGGCGGGTCCGTCCTGCACGGGCTGCAGGCCAACGCCGCGCACCGGGCCCTCTCCGGCTTCCTCATCTTCTTCCTGGCGTTCCTGCTGCGCGAGCACCCGCTGGCCGGGCAGAGCGCGGCGGTCTCGCTCGGCATCGTCGGCGTGGCGGCGGGGGTCGGCAACGCCTGCGGTACGGCGGTGGGCTCCTGGCTCCGGGCGCGCGGCCCCGAGGTGATCATCGCGACGGTGCTGGGGCTCGCGCTGAGCGTGGCGGTCCTGGCCGCGGTGTTCTTCTCCACCGTGCTGGTCGCCGCGCTCGGCGCGGTCGCCGGCTTCACCCAGGCCCTGTCCAAGCTGTCGCTCGACGCGATGATCCAGCGGGACGTGCCCGAGGAGGTCCGCACCTCCGCGTTCGCCCGGTCCGAGACGTTGCTCCAGATGGCGTGGGTGGTCGGCGGCGGGATCGGCATCGCCCTGCCGCTCAACGCGGTGCTCGGCATGTCGGTCGCCGCGGGCATCCTCGCGCTCGGCGCGGCCACGTCCGTACGGGGCCTCCTGGGAGCCGCGCGGCGCGGCACGCCGCACCCCCGCGTGGCATGAGCGGAGGCGACCGATAGCCTTCGGCCCATGACCGTTGCGTTCTTCTCCGGTAAGGGCCGTCGAATCGGCGTCGCTCTTGGTGCCGTGTCCGCGGGACTCCTTGTCCTGTCCGCCTGCGACAAGCCGACGCCGCTCGCCACCGTGACGGTCGGCAGTGACTCGGTGAACACCGAGGCCGCCTGCTACAACGACGGCGATGCGATCAAGGAGTCCCTGATCCAGGGCTGCCTGAACAAGAAGGCCGAGAAGTCCATCACGGTCTCCATGGACGACAAGGTCCGCTTCGGCGTCGACCCCGAGATCGCCGAGAACGGCTGGACGCTCTTCATCAACGGCCAGCAGGCCGAGCAGGAGCCGTACAAGAAGACCTACCGGACGATCCCCGGCAGCGCCTTCTTCGCCAGCCAGACCGGCCAGCCGTCCGAGAAGACGAACATCTCCATCGTGGAGACCAAGGGCAAGAAGCTGACGGGCATCTGGCAGTTCGAGCTCAAGAAGGACTGACCCGCTCGACCGAGAGCGCCCTTCCCCCCGTCCTCGACCCTGAGGCTGTACCCGTGCGTGTGCTGGTCGTGACCGCTGTCCCGGTGGAACGGGACGCGGTCACGCGTGCGTTCGGGGGCACACCGCAGATCGTGGCGCTGCCGGGGGCCGAGCTGCACCGCGTCGGTGCGTTCGACGTCCTGGCGGGCGGTGCGGGCCCGGCCGCCGCCGCCGCGGCCACCGCCTTCGCCCTGGCGTCGGCGTCCGCGCCGTACGGACTCGTCGTCTCGGCCGGGATCGGCGGGGCGTTCACCCCGCTGACGCCGCTCGGCTCGCTGGTCGTGGCGAGCGACATCGTCGCCGCCGACCTGGGCGCCGACACCCCCGACGGCTTCCTGCCCGTCACCGCGCTCGGCTTCGGCCGGGACCGCTTCGCCCCGCCGCCCGCGCTCGTACGGAAGGTGGCGGCCGCCGCGGGCGCCGCCCCGGGCACCGTCCTCACCGTCTCCACCGTGACCGGCACCGCCGAACGCGCCGGCGCCCTGCTCGCCGCGCACCCGGGGGCGCTGGCCGAGGCGATGGAGGGCTTCGGCGTCGCGGAGGCCGCCGCCCGGGCCGAGGTGCCCGTACTGGAGCTGCGGGCCGTATCGAACGCCGTGGGCCCCCGCGACCGGGACGCCTGGCGCATCGGCGACGCGCTGGCGGCGCTCACGGAGGCGTTCGGGAAGACGGCACCCGTACTGGAAGGTTGGAACCGGCATGACGACCGACACCGCAGCTAGCCGGGGCCCGGCCGGGAACGCGATCGAGATCGCCTTCTCCCCCTGCCCCAACGACACCTTCGTCTTCGACGCCTGGGCGCACGGCAGGGTCCCCGGCGCGCCCGCGCTGGACGTGACCTTCGCCGACATCGACATCACCAACGGCATGGCCGAGCGCGGTGAACTGGACGTCCTGAAGGTGTCCTACGCCGTGCTGCCGTGGGTGCTCGACGACTACGCGCTGCTGCCGTGCGGCGGGGCGCTGGGCCGGGGCTGCGGTCCGCTGGTCCTCACCAAGGAGCTGGGCCTCGACCTGACCGGCCGGACCGTCGCCGTGCCGAGCGAGCGCTCGACGGCGTACCTGCTGTTCCGGCTCTGGGCGGCGGAGATGGTCCCGGGCGGCGTCGGCGAGGTCGTCGTGATGCCGTTCGACGAGATCATGCCCGCCGTACGGGACGGCAAGGTCGACGCCGGTCTGGTCATCCACGAGGCCCGCTTCACGTACCGGAACTTCGGTCTGCACAACCTCGCCGACATGGGCCGGCACTGGGAGGACACCACGGGCCTCCCGATCCCCCTCGGCGCGATCATCGCGAAGCGCTCGCTCGGCGAGGAGACCCTGCGCCGCCTGGCCGACGCGGTCCGCAGTTCGGTCCGGCTGGCCTGGGACCACCCGGAGGTCTCCCGGCCGTACGTCCTGGAGCATGCCCAGGAGATGGACCCGGCCGTCGCGGACCAGCACATCGGGCTGTACGTGAACGAGTTCACCGCCGACCTCGGTGAGGACGGCTACGCGGCGGTCCGCGGCCTGCTGACCCGTGCGGCGGCCGAGGGGCTGGTACCGCCGCTCGGCCCGGACGCGCTGGCGTTCCCCTGAGCGGACCGGAAGGACACCCCACGGTGCACACGCCGACCGCGTCGACCGCCCCGTTCACCCTGGCGTTCTGGAAGGAAGGCCGCACCCACGAGCAGCGGGCGGGCTACCGGGGCACGGCCGCGGAGTTCGGCGAGATCGTCCTCACCGCCCCGCTGCCCCGGAAGTACACCCCGGACCGTGTGGTCTCCGAGGTGCGCGGCCCGTCGGTCCCCACGGCGGTGTTCGAGACCCGCGGCATCCACACCGAGGCCGCCGACCTGCCGACGCTCAACCGCTCGGTGCTCCGGGTCGGCGACGCCATGGTGCATCTGCGGCGCAACCGCTTCGGTCTGACGCGCCGGGCCCGTGCCCTGCACTTCCGGTACGGCGGCGACCACTACCGGCTGCGGGCGGTGAACCGGAAGCAGTTCGTCCTGGTACGCCGGGCCGATGACGAGGACCCCGGTGCGTCCCTCACGGCGAAGCTGTCCGGACTCGGCGGCGGCAGGAAGCTGGTGGTGCGGACGGCGGGCCGGGCCGTGGCCGCGGACATCGTGCTCGTCACGCTCTTCGCCGGTGTCGACCGCGCGCCGCTGACCCGCTCGGGCGCTGTGCGCGCGGCCCTGGGCAGGTCCACCCGGCTCTTCGCGGAGAGCCAGGCCTGACCGGCGGGGGCCGCGCTGCGACAGCGCCTCGGCGGGTCGTGCCCGCTACACGTCGAGCTGGTCGGCGACCGCCCTCAGCAGGCCCGCGATCTTCGCGCCGGCGGCCTTGTCGGGGTAGCGGCCCCGCTCCAGCTGCGGCGTGATGTTCTCCAGGACCGTCGTCAGGTCCTGCACGATCGACGCCAGCTCGTCCGGTTTGCGTCGCTGCGCCGCAGCGACGGACGGGGTGGGGTCGAGGACCACCACGGAAAGGGCCTGGTCGCCGCGCTGGCCCGCGACCACGCCGAATTCCACGCGCTGGCCGGGCTTGAGGGCGTCGACTCCGGCAGGGAGAACCGACGAGTGGACGAAGACGTCGCCGCCGTCGTCGCGGGAGAGAAAGCCGAAGCCCTTCTCGCTGTTGAACCACTTGACCTTGCCGGTGGGCACGTCTGTCCTCGTCCTCGTACTCGTCGGTGTGCGGAAAGAGCCGGTCTCCCGGGGAGAACGGCTCCGGATAGCAGTACAGCGGGTCACCGTGACCCGCCCGGTCCCAGGCTAATGGGCCCCCGGCCGGTGACAAGACGTCGCCGGAGAGTTCCTCCGGGCTGGGAACTACCCTGGTCGCGTGAGTACTACTCCTTCAGGCGCAGGTGACCGGCTTGTTCAGGTCGGCGCGATCGTCTTCTTCGTCGGCGCACTGGCCACACTGGTCACGGTCGCCCCACTTTTCCTGGGCACGGACCCGTTCCCTCCGGTCGCGTACGCGGTCTGCATGCTGATGGGCGTCGGGTTCCTCATCGCCGGGGCGGGCGTCGTGCGCTCGGCCTGGGTCAGCTCCCCGAAACGGGCCGCGAACCGCGCCTGACCCCCCTCCGCGTCACGCCGCCCGGTCCGCCTCGAAGGCCGCCAGCCAGGCCGGGAAGCCCGTCAGGTCCTCCAGCACCACGTCCGCGCCCGCCGTCCGCAGCTCCGCCGCGTCGCACGGGCCGGTCGTCACCGCGACCGACAGCGCACCGGCCACCCGGGCCCCGCGCACGTCGCCGGTGTGGTCGCCGACGTACACCTGCGCACCGTGCTCGCGCAGGGCCTCGCCCTTGGCCTCCGCCCACAGCCAGCCGACCACCGTGTCCGGCTCGATGCCGAGGTGGGCCAGGTGCAGCTTCGCGTTCGGCTCGTACTTCGCCGTGACGACGATCGCCCGCCCGCCGAGTGCCCGCACCGCGGCCACCGACTCCCGCGCCCCGGCGAGGGCCGTGCTCGGGGCTATCGCGTGGTCGGGGTAGATCTCCCGGTAGCGGTCGGCCGCGGCGGCCACCCCGTCGGCCGGGAACCAGTGCGCCAGCTCCGTCTCCAGCGGCGGGCCGATCCGGCTCACCACCAGGTCGACGTCGATCGGCACCCCCGTCTCCGCGGACAGCGCCCGGTAGGCGGCGGCGATACCGGGCCGGGAGTCGACGAGCGTCATGTCGAGGTCGAAGCCGACCGTCAGGGGGTGCCGAAGCGGGTGCTGGGGAGCGTTCTGATCCGTGGAAGCCATGTCTGCCATTGTGCCGACCGGCCGGGGACGGTCCCGAAGCCCCCGTCGGCCCCGAAACGCCGCCGCTTAGACTGAGACGCGCACTTAGCCAAGCCTTACCGTCCCGGCCCCGCGCCCCGGCGTGGCCTCACGTTCCGTCACGTCCGCGTCCGTCCCGATTGGGTGAAATGTCAGCGTCAGCGCCCGTGCGGACCGCCGCGCCACCCCGTGCACCCCGCCTCTCCCGCCGCGCTGCCTCGACGGCCGCGGCCGTGCTCGCCCTGCTGCTGGCGGTCCTGCTGAGCCTCGCCGTGGGGGCGCGTTCCATCCCTCCGGGCGAGGTGCTCGACGTCCTGCTGCACGGCGGGCACTCCGACGCCGCCGAGGTGATCCGCACGATGCGGGTGCCGCGCACGCTCATCGGGCTGATGGTCGGTGCGGCGCTGGCCCTCGCGGGCACGGTGCTCCAGGGCATCACCCGTAACCCCATCGCCGATCCGGGCATCCTCGGCATCAGCCAGGGCGCTTCGGTGGCGGTGGTGGTGGCCATCGCGTTCGCGGGGGTCCACACGCTGACCGGGTACGTGTGGTTCGCCTTCGTGGGCGCGGCGCTCGCCTCGGTCGCCGTGTACGCCATCGCCTCCAGCGGGCGCGGCGGCGCGACCCCGGTGAAGCTCGCGCTCGGCGGTGCGGCGATCAACGCGCTGCTGGTGTCGGTGACGGTGGGGATCCTCACGACGAACGCCGCCGCGCTGGACGAGTTCCGCTTCTGGCAGGTCGGCTCGATCGCCGGGCGGGAGTCGGACGTCGTCCAGCAGGTGTGGCCGTTCCTCCTCGTCGGGGTCGTCCTCGTGCTCTCCGTCGCCCGCGGCCTGGACGCGCTCGCGCTCGGCGAGGACGTGGCGAAGGGGCTCGGGCAGAACGTCGCGGCGGTCCGGATCGTCGGCGGCATCGGGGCCACCGTGCTGACCGGGGTCGGGGTCGCCGCCGCCGGGCCGATCGCGTTCATCGGTCTCGCCGTCCCGCACATCGCCCGCGCGGTCGTCGGCAACGACCACCGCTGGGTGCTGCCCATGGCGGCGCTGATCGGGCCCGTGATGCTGCTCGTCTCGGACGTCGTCGGCCGGATCGTGTTCCCGCCGAGCGAGGTCCCGGCGGGCGTGATGACGGCCCTGATCGGGGTGCCGTTCCTGGTCGCCCTCGTACGCCGGAAGGCGGTGCCCGCATGACCGAGTCGTCAACGGCCGTACGGGTCCGGCCCGCCGGCTACTCCGTCGTGAAGGCCGGGCCGCGCGGCCGGTTCCTGCTGCACCGGCGGGCCTCCGTCGTCGCGGCCGGCCTCGTCGTGCTGCTGGCCGCCGTCTGCGTCGCCTACCTCTGCGTCGGGGAGAGCTTCGTCGCCCCCGGCGAGGTCGTGAAGGTGATCCTCGGGCAGCCGTCGTCGGCCGAGCTGGTCGTGGGCACGCTGCGGCTGCCGCGCATGGTCGTCGGACTGCTGGTGGGCGCCGCGTTCGGGATCGCCGGGGCGCTGATCCAGACGGTGGCCCGCAACCCGCTGGCCAGCCCCGACATCATCGGCATCAGCCAGGGCGCCAGCGCGCTCACGGTCGGCGCGATGACCTTCGGCATCACCTCGTACACCGTCCTGCCCTACCTCTCCGTCATCGGCGGCATCGCGGCGGCGGCCCTCGTGTACGCCTTCGCCTGGCGCGGCGGACTGCACGCCACCCGCTTCGTGCTCATCGGCATCGGCTTCGCCATCGCGCTGCGGTCGGTGACCACACTGTTCCTGACCAAGGGCGACTACCTCGTCGCCCAGCAGGCGCAGATCTGGATGACCGGTTCGCTGAACGGGCGCGGCTGGTCGGAGGCCGCCCCGATCGGCTGGACGCTGCTGATCCTGCTGCCCGCCATCGCCTGGGCGGCCCGCGCGCAGCGCACCGTCACGATGGACGACGACACCGCCACCGCGCTGGGCGTGCGCCTGGGGCGCGTACGGCTGGGACTCGTCGCGCTCGGCGTGGTCCTGGCGTCCGTGGCGACGGGTACGGCGGGCCCGGTGGACTTCGTGGCGCTGCTCGCCCCGCAGATCGCCCGCCGGATGACCCGGACCGCGCAGATCCCCCTGCTGTCCTCGGCGCTGCTGGGCGCGGTGATCGTCGTCCTCGGCGACCTGCTCGCCCGCAAGCTGTTCTCGCCCACCGAACTGCCGGTGGGCGTCCTCACGGCGGCGGTCGGCGCCCCGTATCTGATCTGGCTGATCATCCGCGGTCACCGCGGCCGCAGTGGAGGCACCGCATGAGCCCGAGCCCGACGACCGACACGGCGCAGCGGACCGGCAGGCTCGCCGCGCGCTCCCTGACCCTCGCGTACGAGGACCGCACCGTGGTCCACGAGCTGGACCTGACCGTGCCCGACGGGCAGGTCACCGTCATCGTCGGCCCGAACGCCTGCGGCAAGTCCACCACCCTGCGGGCGCTCGGCCGGCTGCTGAAGCCGCGCGGCGGGGCGGTCCTGCTGGACGGCACGGAGCTGGCGCGGATACCCACGAAGCAGATCGCCCGGTCCATCGGGCTGCTCCCGCAGACCCCGGTCGCGCCCGAGGCGATCAGCGTCTCCGACCTGGTCGCGCGGGGCCGTCAGCCGCACCAGAGCTGGTGGCAGCAGTGGTCGGACGAGGACGAGCGGGCGGTGACCGACGCGATGGCCCGCACCGACGTCACGGCGCTGGCCGACCGGTCGGTGGACGAGCTGTCGGGCGGGCAGCGCCAGCGGGTGTGGATCGCGATGGCGCTGGCCCAGGAGACGGACCTGCTGCTGCTCGACGAGCCGACGACCTATCTCGACATCGCGCACCAGGTGGAGGTCCTCGACCTGGTACGCCAGTTGGCGTCGCCCGCCGACGACGGCACCCGGGGCCGCACGGTCGTCACCGTCCTCCACGACCTCAACCAGGCCGCCCGGTACGCGGACCGTCTGGTCGCGATGAAGGAGGGCCGGATCGTCGCCGAGGGCCGGCCCGGTGACGTCGTCACCGCCGAGCTCGTCGCCGAGGTCTTCGGCCTGGAGGCGGTGATCGTCCCGGACCCGGTGACGGGTTCGCCGCTCGTCGTCCCGAGTGCCCCCTGGACCCCGTCCCCGGCGGGTTCCCCCTCCCAGAAAGGTCTGTGACATGACTCCCCTCCTCCGCGACCGCCGCGCCCTCGTCGCCGGCTCCCTCGCCGTGACCGCCGCGCTCGCCCTCGCCGGGTGCGGCTCCTCGGACCCGGCGGCGGACTCCTCCGACTCCCCGGCGAAGACGCGCACCGTCTCCACCGCGAACGGGGACGTCGACGTCCCCGCGTCGCCGAAGCGGGTCGTCGTCCTGGACTCCGGCGAACTGGACTCCGCGATCACCCTCGGCGTCCGGCCGGTCGGCGCGACGCACTCGGCGTCCGAGGACGCCTTCCCGACCTACCTCCCCGCGAGCGAGACGAAGGACATCACCCCGGTCGGCGAGATCGCCAACGCGAACCTGGAGTCCGTCGCCGCGCTCAAGCCGGACCTGATCCTCACCAGCAAGGTCCGTGACGGGGAGCGCTACGACGAGCTCAGCAAGATCGCCCCGACCGTGATGACGGAGGCGACCGGCAGCGCCTGGAAGGAGAACTTCCAGGTACACGCGGAGGCGCTCGGCAAGCAGGCCGAGGCCAAGAAGGTCCTCGCCACGTACGACACCCAGGTGGCGAAGGTGACGGAGGCGCTCGGCGGCAAGGAGAAGGCCGCCGCGACGGACGTCAACTTCGTCCGCTTCGTCGAGGGCGCCGAGATCCGCATCTACGGCAAGCAGAACTACATCGGTTCGCTGCTCGCCGACATCGGCACCGGCCGCCCCCCGATCACGGACAAGGCGAAGGACGGGTTCTCGTACGACGTGTCGCCCGAGAAGATCGACCTCGCGGACGCGGACGTCATCTTCACGTCGACGTACGGCGACCCGGGCAAGGCCGGGACGACGAAGACGATGAACAGCGGTCTGTGGAAGAGCCTGAAGGCGACCGAGAACGACAAGGTCTTCAAGGTCGACGACCGCCTGTGGATCGCGGGCATCGGCTACACCGCAGCCGGCAAGATCCTGGCGGAGTTCGAAACCCTCATGACGAAGTAACCCCTCGTCACCTGCTTCGCCGGAGCGGGCCGGGGCGGGGCGGGCGGGCCGGGCTCAGTAGCCCCGCGCGCGCTCCCGGCCGGCAGTCCGTGGCCGGGGCCGACGCGCCGAGCCGCGGCCCGGACCCGGCTCAGCCGGCCCGCCTCCGCGCCCGCCACACCAGGTAGAGCGCGGAGGCGACGGCGGCGACGCGGACGACCACCGGCCAGGTCTCCGACAGGACGTCCCGCATCGCGCCCTCGCGGATCGGCTCGCCCCAGCGCCCCTCCATCCGCCCCCACACCCAGGCGAGGGCCCCGGCCGCCACCACGCCCGGCAGGCCGAGCGCCGCCCACTTCGCCTCCGTACGGGAGAGGGTGCGCGAGCTGTACGCGATCAGCCAGCCGCCCGCCAACGGCAGCCAGGAACCGGTGACCACACCGGCGACGAGCAGGACGGCGGCCAGGAGCAGCAGCGGGTGGGCGAAGCCGCCGCGGGGGCCGGAGGCGGCGGCCTCGGGCTCGGCGGCCACCGCGGCCTTGCGGCGGCGGAGCTTCAGGAGGCGCAGGGCGCGGCGGCGCGCGGCGGTCCCGGTCGCCCCCTCCGCCCCGGCCTTCCCGTCCGGCTCGTCGGCCCCGCCCTCCGCGCCCTTCTCGTCCTGCCCGTCCTTCGCGTCCTTCTCGACGGGGCCCGGCCGCCTCCCGAGCAACTCCGGGGCCTCGATGCCGCCGAAGAACCCGGGGATGGCGGTCCCCTCGTCGAAGGGGCCCGGCTCCAGGCGCCACCAGTCGGTCGCGCCGTCCGTGTCTCCCTGCTGGTCCTGGCCGAGCATGTGCGGGGCGGAGGGGTCGGGCCAGGCGCGGACGGGGACGCCGTCGTCGGCGGCATGGTCGTCGGGGGCGTCGGCCGGACGGGGTACGGCGGCGGACCGCGCACCGGAAGCGCGGTCGGAAGCACCGCCCGGAGCACCGCCGGCGCCGTCCTCGGGATCGCGGCGCGACGCGCCCCGCCCGAAACCGGCTTTCGGCTTCCTGAAGGCCTTCGCCTCCCGGCCGTCGCCCACCCCCGGAGCGGGCTCCTTCGGCTTCCTCGGCCCCTTCGGCTCCTTGCGGAGAAGTCCGCCCCGGGGCCGGGGAAGGGAGGCCCGCCGCTGCTGCTCGCCGGCCCCCGCCCCGGTCCGGGCGGACGGCAGCGCGACCGTGCCGTCGGCCGACTCCGCCGCCGCGGCGACCAGTTCGTCCGGGCTGCCCAGCCTGCCGATGATGCGCCGCACGGTCGCCGGTGAGTCCGCGCCCTCCGTGCCGCGCTGCCGGTCGATCTCGCCCCGAAGCGCCGAAACCAGGCGCATCCGGGCGCCCGACGACAGCTGTTGCTGCTGAGCCAGGTCGCCGACCCGGCTCAGGTAGTCGTAGACGAGCTGGTCGCTCTCGATCCCCACGCGGTGCATCCCCTCTACCGGCCCTGCCCCGACGGTAGCGTTCCAGCGGCTACCGTGGGACGGATGGGGACGACCACACCACCGCGCACGCTCGCCGAAGCCCTGCGCGCCCGGGGCGACGAATCGCTGGCCGGGCTGCTGCGCGCCCGCCCCGACCTCCTCAACCCGGTGCCGAACGACATCACCCAGCTCGCCACACGGGCCGGCACGCGGGCGTCCGTCGTCCGCGCGCTGGAACACCTGGACCGGTTCGCCCTGCAGACCGCCGAGGCACTGGCGGTGGCCCCGGACCCGGCCCCGTACGACACCCTGCTCTCCCTGCTCACCGGCGACGGCCTGGACGACGGCGACCAGCGCGACGACGCGGGGGCGGCGATCACCGCCGCACTGCCGGGCGCGCTCTCGACGCTGCGCGAACAGGCCCTGGTCTGGGGCGAGGACGACCGGCTGCGGCTGGTGCGCACCGCCCGCGAACTGCTC
The DNA here is from genome assembly GCF_014650675.1 of Streptomyces anulatus. Classification (GTDB taxonomy): domain Bacteria; phylum Actinomycetota; class Actinomycetes; order Streptomycetales; family Streptomycetaceae; genus Streptomyces; species Streptomyces anulatus. The sequence continues at coordinate 329,819 of NZ_BMVK01000008.1, forward strand.
GCCCCGTCCCCTCAGCACCCCTCGCCCACGGGCCTCGGCCCCACGGTCTCCGAGGCGACGGCCGGGATGTCGCCGGGCCGGCTCCAGGAGATCCTGGCCGCGACCGGACTGCCCGCCACCCACGACCCGGTGTCCGCGGTGGCCGCGCTCGCCGCCCTGTTCACGGACCGGACGCGGATGGCGGAACTGCTGGACACCGCCCCGGTGGAGGCACTGTCGGTCCTGGACCGGCTGGTGTGGGGCCCGCCGTACGGGGAGGTCACCCCGAACCCGACGCCGCCGGTCAAGTGGCTGCGCGACCGGGGCCTGCTGCTGCCGGTCTCCACCCGCACGGTGGTCCTGCCGCGCGAGGCGGCCCTGCATCTGCGCGCCGGACGCGCGCACCGCGTACCGGAACCGGTCCCCCCGGTCGTCGGGGCGGCCGCCGAACGCGATCCACAGGCTGTGGACAGAGCGGCGGCCGGACAGGCGTTCACGGCGCTGTCCACCGTCGAGGAACTGCTGAAGCTCTGGAACGGCGGCGGCCCCGCCATCCTGCGCGCGGGCGGACTGAGCGTACGGGAGCTGAAACGCGCCGCGAACTCCCTCGACGTGACCGAGCCGATCGCCGCGTTCTGGATCGAACTGGCCTACGGTGCAGGCCTGTTGGCCACTGACGGGGAGCCCGACGAACGGTACGCGCCGACGCCGGCGTCCGACGAGTGGCTCGACCTGTCCGCCGAGGACCGCTGGACGCACCTCGCCACCGCCTGGCTCGCCGCCACCCGCACCCCGGGGCTGGTCGGCGGCCAGGACGCCAAGGGCCGGGCGCTGTCCGCACTCGGCCCGGAGCTGGACCGCTCGGCCGCCCCCGACGTACGCCGCCGGGTCCTGGCCCTGTTCGCCGAACTCCCGCCGGGCACCGCACCGGACGCCGAGACACTGCTGCGACGGCTGCGCTGGGAACGCCCGTTGCGCGGCGGAGCGACCCCGCCGGCCGCCACGGGCCCCGGCGAGGGGGCGGACCTCCGCTCCCGCCTCGCCCTGTGGACGCTCAACGAGGCGGAGCTGCTGGGCATCACCGGCCGGGGCGCGCTCTCCTCACAGGCCCGCGCACTGCTGGACGAGGGCCCGGACGCGGCGGCGGCCCGCCTCGCGCCGCTCATCCCCGAGCCCCTGGACCACGTCCTCCTCCAGGCCGACCTGACGGCGGTGGCGCCGGGCCCGCTGGAGCGCCCGCTGGCGGAGACGCTGTCCGTCCTGGCCGACGTCGAGTCGAAGGGCGGGGCGACCGTGTACCGCTTCACGCCCGGTTCGGTGCGCCGCGCCCTGGACGCCGGGCAGGCGGCGGCCGACCTGCACGCGTTCCTGGCCGCGCACAGCCGTACGCCGGTGCCGCAGCCGCTGAGCTATCTGATCGACGACGTCGCCCGCCGCCACGGCCACCTGCGGATCGGGTCGGCGTCCGCGTACGTACGCTGCGACGACGAGGCGGTCCTCAACGAGATCCTGGCCGACCGCCGTTCCACGGGACTCCGCCTCCGCCGCCTGGCCCCCACGGTCCTGGCCTCCCAGGCCGACCCCGGCTCCCTCCTGGAGGCCCTGCGCGACATGGGCTACGCCCCGGCCGCCGAATCCGCCGAGGGCGACGTCCTGATCACCCGCGCCGGCGCCCGCCGCACCCCGCCCCGCACACCCCCGTCCCCGGTCCCCGAAGGCCCCCCGGTCCCGGACGACACCCTGCTCGGAGCGGCGGTACGGGCCATCCGCGCGGGCGACACGGCCGCCACGGTGATCCGCAAGGACACGTCCGAGGACCCGTCGTCCACCACGCCTGCCGGCTCCCTCCCCCGCACCACCCCCGCCGAGACCCTGGCCACGGTCCAGGCGGCCGCGATGACGGGCTCCGCCGTCTGGATCGGCTACGTCAACGCGGACGGCGCGGCCAGCCAGCGCGTGATCGCCCCGGTCCGGGTGGAGGGCGGCTTCGTCACGGCCTACGACCACACGGCCGACGAGGTCCGCACGTACCCGCTGCACCGGATCACGGGGGTGGCGGAGCTGGCGGAGGACGGGAAGCCCTGACGGCTGTCCCGTAGCGGAGGCGCGCGGGTGCGGTTTTCCGCAGGGTGCACGGTACGGAGAACCGCACGGAACCGGACGGTCATCCCCGTACCCCCGTCGACCTGCGATTTCTAGCGTGGAGGGCAGCCGGGGCGTCCGCCCCGGGCGACCGACCCGCCGCCCTGGAGACCACATGCAGCTCACGTCCTTGGCACAGGAGCCCGCCGACGGCATCGCGGGCTGGGCCGCCGGCCTCGTCGACACCCTGGGCGGTCCCGGGGCCGGCCTGGCCATCGCCCTGGAGAACCTCTTCCCGCCGCTGCCGAGCGAGGTGATCCTGCCGCTGACCGGGTTCGCCGCCGGGCAAGGGGTACTCACCCTGGCCTCGGCACTGTTCTGGACCACGCTCGGCTCGGTCGTGGGGGCCATGGCCCTCTACTGGATCGGGATGCTCGTCGGCCGGGACCGCATGCACGCGATCTGGGCGAAGCTGCCGCTGGTGAAGGTCTCCGACCTGGAACGCACGGAGCGGTGGTTCCTCAGGCACGGCACCAAGGCGGTCTTCTTCGGCCGCATGGTGCCGATCTTCCGCAGCCTCATCTCCGTCCCCGCCGGGGTGGAGCGCATGCCGCTGCCCGTGTTCGTCCTGCTGACCACACTCGGCAGCCTGATCTGGAACTCCGTGCTCGTGATGGCCGGTTACTGGCTGGGAGACCAGTGGGAGGTCGTGGAGACCTACGTCGGGGTCCTCTCCAAGGCGGTGGTGGTCCTGGTGGCCGTCGCGCTGGCCGCGTACGTCGCCGTACGGCTGCGCGGCCGCAACCAGGCCCAGCACCGCCGCACTTCATGACCCACCGCACGCACTCCCCCGCGGTGGCCGGGTCTCCCGGACCGCCGCCCCCTGAGCGATCTTGCTCCGCTCCGGGAGCCTCACTACGCTCGGGCCCCGTGCAGGGGGACACCGCGGGCATCAGCGGCCATCGCCTTCCGGGCCCGTCGGACCAGGACGGCTCCGCCGGGGGCGACATTCCGCACGTCCGGCCGCCCTCCTGGCCGGCCCGGTGCGCCGGCGCCCTCCTCGGCTGTGCCACCGCCGTGCTCGGTCTCCTCCACTTCCTCGGTGCCGGCACCGTTCTCGGCGCCTTTCTGCTGTGGCCGCTCACCAGGGCCGGTGCCCTCGGCGTCCTCATGGCCGGGGCACGCCGGCTGGCGGCCCTGGAACGGGCCCGCCGAACCGTGTTCTTCGGCGACCGGTTCCCCGAGCGGTACGAGGTGTCCGACCGGAAGATCCTGCGCTACCTGGCGGTCCGCGTGTTCGCGGGGCTGGTGTGCGGTGTCGTCGTCGCCCTGCTGGTCTTCGGCGCCGTACTGGCGGGGGTGCTCCTGTGGGGCGTGCTCCGGGGCAGCGTCCGCTGGCCCGACGCGCTGGGACAGGCAGTTCTCGGCGGGGCCCTGCTCTTCCTCGACCTCCAGGGGCTGCACTCGCTCGGCGCGCTGGACGCCCGGATCGCCCGTGCGTGCTTCGGCCCCTCCGAGCAGGAGCTGCTGCGGCAGCGCGTCCGCGAACTGGCCGCCAGCCGGGCGGCGGTCGTCCAGGCCGTGGACGCCGAACGCCGGCGCATCGAACGGGATCTGCACGACGGGATCCAGCAGCGCGTGGTGGCACTGGCCATGCTGCTCGGCAGGGCCCGCCGGGGCCGCGGCGCCCCCGAGCGCGCGGACGCGCTGGTCCGCCAGGCGCACGACGAGGCCCAGGACCTCCTCGCGGAGCTGCGCGAGGTCGCCTGGCGCGTCTACCCCTCGGCGCTGGACAGCCTGGGCCTCAAGGAGGCCCTGAGCGGTGTGTCCGAGCGGTGCGGCATCCCCGTCGTCACGGAGTTCGACGTCGGCGGCGAGCTGCCGCGACCGGTGGAGACCGCCGCGTACTTCGTGGTGTCGGAGGCCGTGACCAACGCGGCCAAGCACTCCGGGGCCACGGCCGTCTCCGTGCGGGTGGCGCTGCGTGGCGGCGTACTCGCGCTACAGGTCCAGGACAACGGCAGGGGCGGCGCGGACCCCTCGGGCGGCGGGCTGAGCGGGCTGGGCGGCCGGGTGGCCGCACTGGATGGCATCCTGCGCGTCGACAGCCCCGAAGGGGGACCCACCACCATCACCGCGGAGCTGCCATGCGCCTGATGATCGCCGAGGACTCGACCCTGCTGCGTGAGGGACTGGTCCGGCTCCTCGCCGAAGAGGGCCACGAGGTCCTGGGCGCGTTCGGTGACGCCGGCCCGCTGCCGCGGGAGATGGCCCGACGGCTGCCCGATGTCGTCGTCCTCGACATCCGGATGCCTCCGACGCACACCGACGAGGGGCTGCGTGCGGCGCTGGAGATCCGTGAGCGGTGGCCGGAGGTCGGCGTACTGCTGCTGTCCCAGCACATCGAGCGCACCTACGCGGCTCAGCTGCTCGCCTCCAGCGCGGAACGGGTCGGCTACCTCCTCAAGGACCGGGTCGCCCAGGTCGAGGAGTTCCTGGACGCGTTGGACCGCATCCACGCGGGCGGCGCGGCCATCGACCCCGAGGTGGTGCGGCAGTTGGTCATCCGCTCGACGCACACGGATCCGCTGACCCGCCTCACGCCCCGCGAACGCACCGTCCTCGAAGCCCTGGCCCAGGGCCACACGAACACGGCCATCGCGCAGAAGCTGCACATCTCCCTGAGTTCGGTGGAGAAGAACCTCAACATGATCTTCGACAAGCTGGAGTTGTCGCGCACCACCGGCTACAACCGGCGGATCCTGGCGGTGCTGAGGTATCTGGAGGGGTAGGCGGACGCGGCACTGCCGGACGGGCGTACGGCCGGACGCGGCACTGCCGGACGGGCGTACGGCCGGTCTGCGATGCTGCGGGCATGTCCGTCGCCCGCCCCGCCCCCGCCCCCGAGCCCGTGTCCCCGGACCCGCCCGCCGCCCCGCCGCATCCGCTGCTCACGCAGTCCTGGCTGGATCTGGCGTTCCTGCACTGGGCCGTCGACCCCGCGGACGTGGCGCCGCTGCTGCCGCCGGGCACGGTGCCCGACACGTTCGACGGGACGACGTACGTGGGGCTGGTGGCGTTCCGGATGCACCGGGTGGGGTGGCTGGGGCTGCCCGGCGTCCCGTATCTGGGGACGTTCCCCGAGACCAACGTCCGGCTGTACTCGGTCGACGAACACGGCCGGCGCGGAGTCGTCTTCCGCTCGCTCGACGCCTCACGGCTCATCCCGGTCGTCGTGGCACGGACCGCGTTCCGGTTGCCGTACGTGTGGTCCCGGATGGGCATCGAGCGGTCCGGCGACACCCTCACGTACACGAGCAGCCGCCGCTTCCCCGGTCCGCGCGGCGCACGGAGCAGGATCGTGCTGCGGGCCGGTGGGGTGATCGAGGAGCCGACGCCCCTGGAGCACTTCCTCACCGCACGGTGGGCCCTGCACAGCGGGTTCTTCAGCCGGACCCTGTACCTGCCCAACGTGCATCCCCGGTGGCCGCTGCACCGGGCGGAGCTCCTGGAGTGCGACGAGGACCTGGTGGCGGCGGGCGGCCTGCCCGCACCGGCCGGCGACCCCATCAGCGTGCTCTACTCCCCGGGCGTCCCGGTCCGCTTCGGCCGGCCGCCCGCGCGACGGTCCTGAGACGGCAGGCGGAGGCCCGGCGGAGTGCGGGCGGGCGCACGCCCACCCCGCCCCGCCCCCCGATGCGGCACACTGGACGTTTGGCCGCATCCGTGGCCGCACCCCGCAGAAAGGGCCGAAGCGCGTGACCGGACCCCTCATCGTCCAGAGCGACAAGACGCTGCTCCTCGAAGTCGACCACGACCGGGCGGACGCCTGCCGTCGTGCCATCGCGCCGTTCGCGGAGCTGGAGCGTGCACCCGAGCACATCCACACGTACCGGGTCACCCCGCTCGGGCTGTGGAACGCCCGTGCCGCCGGGCACGACGCCGAGCAGGTCGTCGACGCCCTGGTCGAGTACTCCCGCTACCCCGTGCCGCACGCGCTCCTGGTCGACATCGCCGAGACGATGGCACGGTACGGGCGGCTCACCCTGTCCAAGCACCCCGTGCACGGGCTCGTGCTCACCAGTACCGACCGGCCCGTGCTGGAGGAGATCCTCCGGTCGAAGAAGGTGCAGCCGCTGGTCGGGGCGCGGATCGACCCGGACACCGTGGCCGTGCACCCCTCCGAGCGGGGGCAGGTCAAGCAGACCCTGCTCAAGCTGGGGTGGCCCGCGGAGGACCTCGCGGGGTACGTGGACGGCGAGGCCCATCCGATCGAGCTGGCCGAGGACGGCTGGTCGCTGCGGCCGTACCAGAAGCAGGCCGTCGAAGGGTTCTGGCACGGCGGCTCCGGTGTCGTCGTGCTGCCGTGCGGGGCGGGGAAGACGCTCGTCGGGGCCGGCGCCATGGCCGAGGCCAAGGCCACCACCCTGATCCTCGTCACCAACACCGTCTCCGCCCGGCAGTGGAAGCACGAGCTGGTGAAGCGGACCTCGCTGACCGAGGACGAGATCGGCGAGTACAGCGGGACGCGGAAGGAGATCCGGCCGGTCACCATCGCCACCTACCAGGTGCTGACCACCCGGCGGAAGGGCGTCTACCCGCACCTGGAGCTGTTCGACTCCCGCGACTGGGGCCTGGTCGTCTACGACGAGGTCCACCTGCTGCCCGCGCCCGTCTTCAAGTTCACCGCCGACCTCCAGGCCCGGCGGCGGCTGGGTCTCACGGCGACGCTGGTGCGCGAGGACGGGCGGGAGTCGGACGTGTTCTCGCTCATCGGGCCGAAGAGGTTCGACGCTCCGTGGAAGGAGATCGAGGCGCAGGGCTACATCGCGCCCGCCGACTGCGTCGAGGTCCGGGTCAATCTCACCGACTCCGAGCGGCTCGCCTACGCGACCGCCGAGACGGAGGAGAAGTACCGGTTCTGCGCCACCACCGCGACCAAGCGGAAGGTGACCGAGGCGCTGGTACGCAAGCACCAGGGCGAGCAGACCCTCGTCATCGGCCAGTACATCGACCAGCTCGACGAGCTGGGCGAGCATCTGGACGCCCCCGTGATCAAGGGCGAGACCAGCAACGCCCAGCGCGAGAAGCTCTTCGAGGCGTTCCGCCAGGGCGAGATCAGTGTTCTGGTCGTGTCCAAGGTCGCCAACTTCTCCATCGACCTGCCCGAGGCGACCGTCGCCATCCAGGTCTCCGGGACCTTCGGGTCTCGGCAGGAGGAGGCCCAGCGGCTGGGACGGGTCCTGCGGCCGAAGGCCGACGGGCACGAGGCCCGGTTCTACTCGGTCGTCGCCCGCGACACCATCGACCAGGACTTCGCCGCGCACCGCCAGCGGTTCCTGGCCGAGCAGGGGTACGCGTACCGCATCGTCGACGCGGACGAGCTGCTCGCCGGCGACTGAGGCTCCCGTCGGGGGCGGGCGGTCAGCGGCCCCGGCCGACGACGCCCGCCTCCTCCGCGTACTCCCCCAGGACGACGACGCCGAACGCCGCGGTCACGAACACCTTCACGGCGCGCACCGCGTCGCCGACGCGGTGGGGTCGGTGGTGACCGGTGGCCGCGGTCGCGCCGTGCGCGGGGCCGGTCCTGTGCGGGTTCAGGGTGGCTGTGCTCATGTATCCATGGTGCTCCCGTCACCCGTTCGGGCGCGTCGGCCCGCAGACGGAACCCCGGGGCCGGGCGGGTAGCCCTCCGGTACCGCTCCGGGCGGGCGCGTCCCCTACGGGTACCCCTGGCGCCTCCGCCCCCGGGGGAGGCCCGGCGGCCCGCGCGGTCCGTATTCCGGTTCGCCGCCGCCCCGCTCCGTGGCTACAATCGCGGGTCTGCCCGCCTCCCGCGCCGTGTCACCGGCCCCGGGAGCGCCGCCGACCGGACGGAAACCGGCCGACACCCAACGGATACGTACCTTTTCAGCGGACCCCGCCGCTCCGAGTGCCGTCATGTCACCGGAGCGCGTCCGGTCCGCCGTCCTGCGTTGAAGAGCCGGAGGCAACACCGTGCCCGCGCACGTAGCAGAAAGCGATTCCACCCCCGATCCCACCGGCGCCACCGACCCCTTGGCGCACGAACGTGCCCATCTCGCCGCGTCCCGCGCCGCCCTGCGCGGGATGCGCGAGGACGTCCAGGCCCTCGATATCCGCGATGTCACCGCGAACTGGGTCAACGCCGCCGTGCTCCAGGCCCAGATCGACGACCGCATCAAGGCGCTCGCCGACCTCTCGCACACCCCGCTGTTCTTCGGCCGCCTCGACTATCTCCACGCCGTCGGCGGCGAGCTGGCCGAGGGGGCGGAGGGCGAGCGGTTCTACATCGGGCGCCGGCACGTCCACGACGCCGCCGGGGACCCCATGGTCATCGACTGGCGTGCGCCGGTCTCCCAGCCATACTACCAGGCGTCCCGCAAGAACCCTCAGGACGTGGGGCTCCGCCGCCGCTTCGGCTACACCGCCGGCGAGCTGACCGCGTACGAGGACGAGCGCCTCACCGACCCCGCCGAGGCCGAGCACACCAGCCGGCTCCTCCAGGCGGAGATCGAGCGGCCGCGCGTCGGCCCGATGCGCGACATCGTCGCCACCATCCAGCCGGAGCAGGACGAAATCGTCCGCAGCGACCTCGGCGGCACCGTCTGCGTACAGGGCGGCCCCGGCACCGGTAAGACCGCCGTCGGCCTGCACCGGGTGGCGTACCTCCTGTACGCGCACCGCGAGCGGCTCGCCCGCACCGGCACCCTCGTCATCGGGCCGAACCGTTCCTTCCTGCACTACATCGAGCAGGTCCTTCCCGCCCTCGGCGAGCTGGCGGTGAAGCAGGCCACCGTCGACGACCTGGTGCGCACCGGCGTCGAGGTCCGGGGCGAGGACGAGGCGGCCACCGCCGTCGTGAAGGGCGACGCCCGCATGGCCGAGGTGCTGCGACGGGCCATCCGCTCGCATGTGACCGCCCCCGTCGAGCCCGTCGTCGTGGTGCGCGGGTCCCGGCGCTGGCGCGTGCCCGCGTACGAGGTCCAGGAGATGGTCGACGAGCTGCTGGCCCGCGACATGCGGTACGGGGCCGCGCACGAGGCGCTGCCGCAGCGGATCGCGCACGCCGTCCTCGTACGGATGGAGGAGGCCGGGGAGGCGCCCGACGACCGGGTGCAGAACGCGGTGGCCCGCAATCCGGCCGTGAAGGCGGCCGTCAAGGCCGTCTGGCCCGCCGTGGACCCGGCGAAGCTGGTGCTGCGGCTGCTCTCCGACGCGGAGTTCCTGGCCGCGCACGCGGAGGGCCTGCTGACCGAGGACGAGCAGAAGCGGCTGCTGTGGGCGAAGCCCGCCCGCAGTGTGAAGTCCGCGAAGTGGTCGGCGGCCGACGCCGTGCTGATCGACGAGGCGGGGGACCTCATCGCCCGTACGCACTCGCTCGGCCATGTCGTGCTCGACGAGGCGCAGGACCTCTCCCCCATGCAGTACCGGGCGGTGGGGCGGCGGTGCTCGACCGGTTCGGCGACCGTGCTCGGCGATCTCGCCCAGGGGACGACCCCGTGGTCCACGGAGAGCTGGGACCAGGCGCTGTTCCACCTGGGCAAGGCGGACGCGGTGGTGGAGGAGCTGACCGCCGGTTTCCGCGTGCCGCGCGAGGTCATCGCGTACGCCTCCCGGCTGCTGCCCGTGATCTCGCCGGGGCTGGCGGCGGTGGAGTCGGTGCGTGAGTCGCCCGGTTCGCTGGTCGTGCGGGAGGTCCCGTCGGCGGAGGTGCTGGACGCTGCCGTCGTCGCCGCCTGCGAGGAGTCGTTGCGCCACGAGGGGTCGATCGGACTGATCGCCGCCGACGCCCGGATTCCGGCGCTGGGCGCGGCCCTGACGGCGGCGGGCCACGCGTTTCTCTCCCCCGGTGAGGAGACGACCGCCGCGTCCCGGCTGACGCTGGTGCCCGCGTCGCTCGCCAAGGGCCTGGAGTACGACTACGTGGTGCTCGACGAACCGGCGGCCGTGGTCGACGGCGAGCCGGACGAGCGGACGGGGCTGCGGCGGCTGTACGTGGCTCTGACCCGTGCGGTCTCCGGGCTCACGGTGCTGCACGCGGCGCCGTTGCCGGAGGCGCTGGCCTGAGGGGCGTGCGGTGGGGGCGGGACCTTGCGGTTCCCGCCCCCACCGACACGACGGCTCAGGCGTCCAGCGCCTCGCGCCACTCCCGTACGGCTGCCGCGTCCACCGGGGCGGACCAGCCGCCGGGCCGGGCGGCGCCGCCGATGTGGACCGCGTCGATCCCCGCCGCCCGCAGCCGGGGCAGGTGGCGCAGGTGGAGGCCACCGCCGACCAGGACCTGGGCCTGGTAGCCCGGCTCGCCGGTACGGGCGGCCTCGGCCAGGAGGACCGGGATGCCGGCGTCCACCCCGGCAGGCGAACCCGCCGTGAGGAACGTGTCGAGGCCGGGCAGGTCCGCGAGCTGCTTGCGCAGGGCGTCGCGGTCGGCGGCCCGGTCGATCGCCCGGTGGAACGTCCACCGGCAGCCGTCCAGCTCGGCGACGAGCCGTTCGACGGCGACGAGGTCGGCGTGGCCGTCCGCGTCGAGGAAGCCGAACACGAACTCGTCGGCCCCCGCCTCCCGCATCTCGCGGGCCTTGCCGACCAGTACGTCGATGTCACCGGCGGCGAAGCCGTCCGCCACCCTGAGCATCACGCGCAGCGGGATGTCCACGGCGGACCTGATCGCCGCGAAGGTCTCCCGCGACGGGGTCAGACCGTCGGCGGCCATGTCGGTGACCAGTTCGAGGCGGTCTGCACCACCGGCCTGGGCAGCGACCGCGTCCTCCGCGTCGAGAGCGATCACCTCCAGGACTGCACGGTTGCTCATGGGTCCCCATTCCTCCGATACGCAGCTATAGGTCTAGTCCAATGGCCAGCCTACGGGTCGGTAGACGGACAGCGCAGCCCTCTATCTCAACGCACGACCGCGACGGCGCGCGAGCCGACCCCGCAGACGAGTGACGCGCACCTCGCGCACACCGGTGCGGAACGGGCGCATCCGTCGCGATCACACCTTGCACTTCATAGGGGCGGGGGGTATACATGGGGAGAGAAAGAGATACCCCCTAGGGGTATCAAGACGGCTTCAGGGAGGACCCCGTGTCCGCGCACTCCGCCACCACCGCCACCACCGCTGCCGGCTCCGGCGCCGACACCGCCGCGGTCGAGCTCGCGATCGGCGGGATGACCTGCGCCTCGTGCGCGGCCCGTATCGAGAAGAAGCTCAACCGGATGGACGGCGTCGAGGCCACGGTGAACTACGCCACCGAGAAGGCGAAGGTCACCTACCTGGGCGCCGAGGTGTCCGTCGAGGACCTGATCGCGACCGTCGAGGCCACCGGCTACACCGCCCGGCCACCCGCGCCGCCCGCATCCACCGCCTCCCCCGGGAGCAACGGTACGGACACGGCGGGCGCGGGCGCCGAGAGCGAGGACGACGGGCTCACCTCCCTGCGCCAGCGCCTGATCACCGCCGTGCTCCTCGCCGTACCGGTGATCGCGATGGCGATGGTCCCGGCCCTCCAGTTCGACTACTGGCAGTGGCTCTCCCTGACGTTGACCGCGCCGGTCGTCGTCTACGCCGCCTGGCCGTTCCACCGTGCCGCCTGGACCAACGCGAAGCACGGCGCGGCGACGATGGACACGCTGATCTCCGTCGGCACGTCGGCCGCGTTCCTGTGGTCGTTGTGGGCGCTGTTCTTCGGCACCGCGGGCATGGTCGGGATGACGCACCCCTTCGAGCTGACCATCGCCCGCAGCGACGGCGCCGGGAACATCTACCTGGAGGCCGCGGCCGGGGTGACGGCGTTCATCCTCGCCGGGCGCTACTTCGAGGCGCGCTCGAAGCGGAAGGCCGGGGCGGCGCTGAAGGCGCTGATGGAGCTGGGCGCGAAGGAGGTCACGGTCCTGCGCGACGGCGTCGAGACGACAATCCCGACCGCCGCGCTGCAGGTCGGGGACCGTTTCCTGGTCCGTCCCGGGGAGAAGATCGCGACGGACGGGACCGTGGTCGAGGGCGCGTCCGCCGTGG
>NZ_BMVK01000009.1 GCF_014650675.1 Streptomyces anulatus
GATGGGCCCCAACTCCTGGCGCGGCTTCAGCCGCTTCATCAACGCAGACGCCTGGGACTGACGAGTTCGTGCACGGTTGACGGTGAGCGTCGAAGGGGCGGTGGGACGTCGAAGGGGTACGTGGGGCCTCGGCGCGCTCACCATCGAGCCGGGATCAGGTCTGCGGCCTGCTCCTGCGACACCGGGCCGGCGATCGCTCGGACGGTGTCGCCCATGTGCTCGTGGGGACCGAGATGACGGGCCGGCGCCCGCCAAGTCGAACGTACGGGCGTCGCGGCCGGCCGCCTCAGCGGCCGCTCAGAGGTGGCCGTCCAGGAACGTCCGTACCTCGGCGGTGGTCATAGGTCCCGTGCTGTGCGCCACGGCCTCTCCCTCTTTCAGCAGGAGGCAGGACGGGGCTCCGGTGATCCCGTATCGCTCGGTCGCCGTCGGACAACGTGTGATGTCGGTGCGGACGATCGTCAGGCGGCTCGTGTAGTCGTCGGCGATGTCACCCACGACGAGGTCCATCACCCGGCAGGGCTCGATCGCCTTGGGCCATGTCCCGGTGAAGTAGGCGAGGACCGGAACACTGCTCATCCCGAGGATGAAATCGAACTCCGCGTCCTCACGGGGTCGGTGAACCCGCTGTGCCATGGAAGCTCCTCCCTCATGTTCCGTCGTTCCGTCGTTCCGTCGTTCCGCCCATCATCCCTCGCCCGGTGGTGCCAGGTCGGCCCGGTCGGTCGTCCGGCCGACCTGGCGGAGGGGAGGCACGGGGCCGTCGCGCAGAACCGCGGTGGTCCCGGCGCGAGCTCAGCCGGCCCGCATACCGACCGCCAGCGTCAGTTCAAGGACCCGATGTGGCGATGCGAGATCCGGAAACAGGTCCCGCAGCTGCGACATCCGGTACCGGACGGTCTGGGGATGGACGAACAGGGCCGCCGCCACCTCCTCCCGCCTGCCCTGGTGCAGCAGCCACGCGCGCAGCGTCTCCTCCAGCCGCCGTGCGGTCGCGACAGGCAAGGTCAACAACGGTGCGAGGGCTCGGGCACGCAGGTCGGCGAACGCGTCCGCGTCGGCGCTCAGCACCAGCTCGGGCAGGTGGTCCTCGGTGTCGCGAATATCAGAGGAGAGGGTGCGCGCGCGTACGGCGCGTGCGTACGAGGCGGACGCACGCGCCCATGGCCGGGCCGGACCGACCACAGCGGTGCGGTCGGCCAGCTGCCGCAAGAGACGAGATCGGTCGGCATCGGGGACGAGCAGCACACCAGTGGCATCCGCCAGGTCATCGAGGACCAGGGTGTTCGGGTCGAGCGCACGGTAGACAGGTCGGGCCTGGACGGCCGGCAGCAGGACCGCGGTCAGGGAAACCGGAGGCTGCCATCCGGCCCGTTGGCAAGAAGCCAGCAGCACCTCCGGGCTCGCGCCGGCGAGGAGATCACGGGCCAGATGCTCCAGGTGGCGCTCGTGGGCCCTGCCCCGGGCGGCCAGTTCGTCGGCGTGGCCCGCGGCGCTCGCGGCGGAGAGCTCGTCGATGTAGGCGAAGGTCAGCTCGGCGAACTTGGCGACCTCGGCGGCGGGCAGACCCGCGGGTACGGCACCCGCCGCCAGGCACCGCCAGGCCACGCGGGCGCCGACGCGGTAGGCGCTGAGCAGGGCGTCCATCGACCGGCCGTCGCGCACCTCGCCGCGGCCCAGCTCGTAGGCCGCGTCACCGCCGTCGCCGCCTGTGGCGCTCCCGCTCGCGAGGTCCAGATAGTGCCCGAGGGCGGTGCGGACGGCGCGGCGGATGGTGCCGCCCATGCGGCCCGAAAGGGCGTTGGCGTAGGAGGGGACCTCGTCGATGATCGCCTGGACGACCTCGTCGGCGGTGGCCTTCAGGACGGCCCGAAGTGCGGTGACCGTCGTCTCGTCCAGGGCCAGTTCGCTGGCCCTCCGGATTGCATGGCTCACTTTTTGTTCCCTGCGAACAATTCTGCCGATCAGATTCACGTCCTGCGGTCAGGACTTTACGCCATGAGGCGAAGCAAGCTGGGGTCATGACGAGTGCAGCCCTCCGCAGTAGGGCGTGGAAACTGCTGGAGATGGTCACGACGCCGCTGCTGCCGTCGGACTACCTCGATCTGGTCAGCCCGCTGCGTGCGAGCGCTGACCTTCGTGGGCGCATCGAGGCCGTGCACCCCGAGACGGGTGACGCCGCGACGATCGTGATCAGGCCGGGACGGGGCTGGCGCGGCCACACGGCCGGTCAGTACGTGCGGATCGGGGTCGACGTCGACGGGGTGCGCCTGTGGCGTGCCTACTCCATCACCTCGCCGACGAACCGCCGGGACGGCCGCGTCACGATCACCGTGAAAGCGATCCCGGACGGCAAGGTCAGCAACCACTTGGTCCGCAGGGCGAAACCGGGCACGCTGATCCAGCTCGATCAGTCGACCGGTGACTTCGTGCTGTCGCAGGCCAGGCCCGCCAAGGTGCTCTACCTGACTGCCGGCAGCGGTATCACGCCCGTAATGGGCATGCTGCGCGACACCGAGTTCGACGACGCCGTCATGGTCCACTGCGCGCCGCGGCCGCAGGACGTGATCTTCCGCGACGAACTGCACGACCTGGTCGCGAACAAGAAGCTTCGGCTCACCGAGGTGCACACCGACAGCGACGGCATGCTCGACATCACCCGTCTCCACGAACTCGTGCCCGACTGGGCCGAGCGCGAGACCTGGGCCTGCGGGCCCGCAGGCCTGCTCGACGCGGCCGAAGAGCACTGGACCGGGCACGGCGTCCAAGAGCGCCTGCACACCGAACGCTTCCGCCCCGGCATCGTCGTCGCCGGCGACGACGGCGAGGTCACCTTCAGCGTCTCCGGCAAGACCGTCCACGCGGACGGCGCCACACCGTTGCTGGACATCGGCGAGGAGGCCGGTGTGCTCATGCCTTCCGGGTGCCGCATGGGCATCTGCTTCGGCTGCGTCACGCCGCTCAAGGCGGGCGCCGTCCGCGACCTGCGCACCGGCGAGATCACCGAGGCCGAGCCGGGCGTCCTCATCCAGACCTGCGTGTCCGCCGCGGCGGGCCCCTGCGACATCGAACGGTAGGAGCATCTTGACCGCCATCGACCCCACCGCCCACCTGACCGCGGAGCAGATCGAGGAGCTGGGCCGCGAGCTTGATGCGATCCGCGACGAGGTGATCGCCGGGCGCGGCGAGAAAGACGCCGCCTACATCCGTAAGGTCATCTCGGCGCAGCGCAAGCTCGAGCTGGTCAGCAGGGGCGTGCTGCTGTTCTCGATCTTCCCGCCCGCGTGGCTGCTCGGCACCGCCGGGCTGTCCGTGGCGAAGATCATGGACAACATGGAGATCGGCCACAACATCCTGCACGGCCAGTGGGACTGGATGCGGGACCCGAAGATTCACTCCACCACCTGGGAGTGGGATCACGTCTCGCCGTCCGATCAGTGGAAGCACTCGCACAACGAGCTGCACCACACGTACACCAACGTGATCGGCAAGGACAACGACCTCGGCTACGGCATCATGCGCGTCGACGAGGACCAGAAGTGGCACCCCTTCCACCTCGGCCAGCCGCTGTGGAACTTCCTCAACGCCTGCTTCTTCGAGTACGGCATCGCCGCGTACGACCTGGAGCTCGGCAAGAACCTCGGCAAGTCGAGGCGGAAGAACCCGGAGTTCCGCGCGCGGGCCAAGGCCGTGGGCCGGAAGATCCGCAAGCAGGTGCTCAAGGACTACGTGATCCACCCGTTGCTGTCCGGCCCGTCCTTCCTCACCACGCTCGGCGCCACGTTCACCGCGAACCTGGTCCGCAACATCTGGTCCCACTCGGTGATCATGTGCGGGCACTTCCCCGAGGGCGTACAGGTATTCGAGCGCGAGTCGATCCAGGGCGAGACGCGCGGCCAGTGGTACCTGCGCCAGATGATGGGCTCGGCGAACATCAGCGGCAGCAAGGCCATGCACTTCATGACCGGCAACCTGTCGCACCAGATCGAGCACCACCTGTTCCCGGACCTGCCGAGCAACCGGTACGCCGAGGTCGCGGTGAAGGTGCGCGCGCTGTTCGAGAAGTACGAGTTGGAGTACGTCACCGGCCCGCTGCCCAAGCAGGTGTTCTCCGCGTGGCACAAGGTGTTCCGGCTTTCGCTGCCGAACAAGCAGCCCAAGGTCAAAGCACCGGACCGCGAGAAGGAACTCGTCGCCGCCTGACTCCCGGCATTGGTGCAGGTCTCTCGGCGGTACTACCGGGGCTTCCTGGAGGAAGAGGCCGTGCCCGGCGACCTGCACGGCAGCACGGCCCGGTTCCGCCGCCTGATCCCGTCCGCCCTCCGGACACCGGCGGCCCCGCCCACACGGGCCGGGCCGCCGACCACTCCCCTGGACCTCAGCGCGCCGCGCCCGGCAGCTTGAGGACGTCGATGGCCTGCGGCGGTTCCGGTCCGCTGTGGAGCGCTACTGCGGTACGGGCGTCTCTCCGGATACCGCGATGCCCGCCTCGCGGAAGTCGTCCAGGGTCGAGTTGATGGTGTCGGGGGCGACGCCGACGGAGTAGTCCAGGCGTACGTGTGCGCGGAAGCCGGCCTTCACCGCGTCCAGCGCTGTGGCACGCACGCAGTGGTCCGTGGCGATGCCCACCACGTCGACGTGCTCCACTCCCCGGGCACGCAACCAGTCCGCCAGGGCCGTGCCCTGCTCGTCCGCGCCTTCGAAGCCGCTCTTGGAAGAGCTGTGGGCGCCTTTGAAGAAGACGGCGTCGACCTTGCCGCCGGTGACGGCGGGCGCGAAGTGCGGGTGGAACTCCCCGCCCTCGCCCCCGGCCACGCAGTGCACGGGGAAGCTGTCCTTGAAGTCCGGGTGCTCCGAGAAGTGGCTTCCCGGGTCGATGTGGTGATCGCGGGTGGCCACGACGTACTGGTAGTCACGGCCGGCGCTCCGCTCCACCAGGTCGGCGATCTTCGTCGCGATCCGCGCGCCACCCGACACGGGAACGCTGCCGCCTTCACAGAAGTCGTTCTGCACGTCCACGACGATCAAACCTCGGCTCATTGACGAGCCCCCTTCACCCACGCATGGGAACAGCGGTCAGAAACTCTGGAGAAATCTCACGGCCCCGGGCACGGAACGCGGTGGCGCGAAAGCAGCGGAGACACCCCTCCCTGTTCTACCGGCCCCCCGCCGGCGGCTCATGTCCAACGACCGCCACTCACCCGCACGGACGCGGATATTCACCGCAGGAACGATTCACGGACACTCATCAGGACCACGGCGGGCGCGACGGGTGACGGAGCGCCCTGAGTTTCCCACCGCATCGGGCGAGGACGAAAAAATCCAGACGGTTCACTATCCGGATCGGCAGCTAATAGGCAACGCCCCTGTTGACCAGAACGCCCGGCCCTGCAGGCGCGAGGCGCCTTCACAGTGACTTCGCTTCGACCGATAAAGGCGTAGTTCTCAACCAGGCAGCAGAAGAGGTCGGGGCACCGACCTGTGCGGGTTGATTTCGGCGGGAGCGGTCACCCAGCAGCATAGATCCTCTTTTTGCCTGAGTGCATACAGAGAGCAGTGGACGCCCTATTTGCCGACCGATATCTCTACGATCGAAGCCATAGCCAGCACGACGGCACCTTGGTCAGCCTTTGATCCTTTTCATGATAGAGTTTTGATGATTTAGCAGGACGACGCGATAAAAGGGGAACGGCGTGAATACCGAGAAGGTTACGGCTCGACGTCTTACGGCCGAGGAGACTGCAGGTTTGGACCTCCAGGACAGTGTCTTCGTCCCGGCAGGGACGGATGGCGTTTCCCTCGACTGCTACGCACCAGCTTTCCTTACGAAGCCGGGAAAGAATTTCGAGGGTGGGTCCTTCACTGTTCGGACGGAATTCGGCGAGGAGGTGCACGTCCTTCCCGACAATGCCGAAGAGGGCGGAATCTGGGTCGCGGACAAAGCAGGAGAGGAAATCGAGGTGCTCCAGAGCGCCGGCGTCCTGCTGAACCTGGCCCTCTTCGTTCCGGGCGGAAGCAAGGTGTCCTTGGAATCGCTCTACTCCGCGGCCCGGGACGCGTTCGGTGCGGGGATCGTCCAGCGTTGGAGCGAGGAAGTCGTCGCAGTACCGGACGTCAAGGTCGACCTGTACGAGGAGCCGGCCCGGGGACGCAAGAACACGAACGGCCAGAACCGCGACCGCCGCGCCCTGGACATCTACCCGACCCGTGTGCGGTTCCTCGAGCCCAGCGAGGGCTGGAAGTTCGTCGTCGAGCCGCACAAGGAGATCGTCGACGAGACGCCGACGATCTGACCTGACCTGACAGCAGGTTAGCTGTACTTTCGCGGGAGCCCGTCAGCACGCTGGCGGGCTCTTCGCCGTGGGGGCCGGCCCCCCTCCGCCGGCCTCATGGCCGCGCATGACCCTGACCGGTCTCGGCCTCGACGCGGCGACGGCCGGACGGCACGCGCGGGACTCCCTCACGGGCGGGAATCCGGGCGGGGTGGCGCTGCTGGGCGTGCTGGCCCGGACCATGACCGACGGCGCGGTGGAAGCGCCGGGGGTGGCGGTGGCCTACGGGCCGGGGTTCACCGCGGCCGGGCCGTATCTGCGGGCGGTGCGCTCAGGCGCAGCCGGGTGAGGACGGCCGGCCGGGCCAGGCCAGGCATGATCAGGGCCCACATGGCGCTGACCTGCTGGTGCAGGGCGTCGCGCTCGTCAAGGGCGAGTGCGAGCAGCTGCACTCCGCTGTAGCAGCCGACGAGGGTCCGGGACGCCTCCTCCGGAGTGACGTGGTCCTGGAGCTCGTCGGCGGCACGGGCGGATTCGAGAACGGCGGTGACGGCCCCCAGCGGGCCCGCATAGCTTTCGGCGGTCTGGTACGGCCCCGGCTCGATACTGAGGCGCACCGCGGCCCGCAGGACGGGGTCCTCCAGAATGCCGGCGGTGTAGAGGTGGCTGACGTCGATCAGCGCCTGGAGCCAGACCTTCGGGGCCGGACCCGACGCCGCCTGCTCGGAGACCTTCTGGAAGAACTCGTGCTGACGGTCCAGGATCGCGTCGCCGAGCTGCTCCTTGCCCTCGAAGTGGTGGTAGAAGCCGCCGCGGGAGACTCCGGCCCGGCGCAGGATCTCCGGGGTCGTCGCACCGGCGTACCCGGCCCGGTCGATCACGACTCCGGCGGCCTCGACGAGCCGCAGGACCATCTGCTCGCGGCGGTCTCCGCGGTCCCCGTTCTCCTGCATCGCTGTGACGCCTCCCTCGGTCGCGTCCGACGCTACCCGCGAGTCCGGCAACACGCTCCCGGTACGCAGCCCGATGCCAGGCGTCGGCGCACTCCTGCCGCTCCTGCCGCCCCGCCTCGATGTCGCCCAAGGCTCCCACCGCCGCATCGGCGGCGACCGCGTTCGTCACCGGCTCGGAGACCAGGAGCGCGACGGGCCGTGTACGTCGGTGGGCAGCAGCGGGCCGCCCAGCGGCGTGCGGCGTCCTCGGAAGCGGCAACCGGCGGGCCGGGCGGAAGGGCCAGAGCCGGCCCCGAGCCGGGTTCGGCTCGGTCGCGAATGGCGGAAACGGAATCGTGCTGCGCTCCCGTCGCGCCGAAAGTCAGGGGAGACCTACCAGGCCCCAGCCCCGGCGAGCAGCCTCCGTAACCACTCCGCCCCATTCACGCAGAAGGGCAACGAAGCCCTCGAAGGTGTCCGGACGGCCCGCCCAGCCCTCGCACTCGACAGCGAACGGACCTCTCAACCCCTCCAGACACGGCTCGACCCGTTCCCAGGCCCGGGCCTTCCCCGCCACCGCCTCCGGCAGACAGACCAGCAGGACATTCGGGTGCCCTCGGCCGGTGGCAGGCGGGAAGACTCCTCCCCAGCCGCTCGCCGCCGGATCATCGGCCTGATCCGCGTTCCAGATCAGACCTCCGAGGAAGCTGTCCCCCACCTCCCGCACGGACGCGTCGACGAGTGGTCGCATGTCAGCCCATGCGGCACCTGCACGGACATGCGGAAGGTGGGCGCGGGTGGTGGTGAGGAAGTTGTACTCGGCGCACCATGCCGGTGCTCTGCCGGGCGGCCGGAGCCAGCCGTGCGCCCGCTCGTACCCGTCGTCGTCCACGTCGTCGAGCTCCCACGGCCATGCCATGTCGTCGAGCCGTCCGATCCGGTTCTCGACGGGGAGCGCACCCAACTGCCCCCAGTCCACCATGAATACCGTGAGATCCCTGCCCATGGAAGCAGCATAGGAAGGGTGTGCAGGGCACGTCGCGTGCGGGCCGTTGACGCCGCGACAGCTCACCTCGCCCCTCGTCGGGTCGCGGCGCGAACCACGTGGGGTCCCGAGCCCCTGTGGACACCATGCGACGGCCTTGTTGCGTTACGTGCAGCCAGAGTTGACGGAGCGTCAACACCATGGCGAGTCCATGACAGCACCTTGTCGGCGCTTGCTCGTCCGGAACACGCGGCGGCATCGTCGGATGCGGCGTACGGACCCCGTGCGCCGCATCCCCCGACGCGTGAACCTCCGACGCGTCACTGTTCGAGGAGACTTCTTCATGACAGCAGTACGCACCACCAAGCGACGGATCGCCGGAGCGATCGCCGCGGCCACCACACTGGCACTCGCCGTCGGAGCAGGAGCGGCCTTACCGGCGCAGGCGGCTCCCGCGCCCGAGGGCAGAGTCCTGCACGCCGGTGCGGCCGGGGCGATTCCCGGCAGCTACATCGTCACGCTGAAGGAGACGGCCGGTTTCCGTGCGTCCGCGGCCCAGGGCAAGAAGCTGATAGCGGGCTACGGCGGCCGGATCGAGCGCACCTACACGTCGGCGTTGAACGGTTACGCCGCCCAGCTCGGCAGCACCGAGGCCAAGCGGCTCGCCGCCGACCCGGCCATCGCCTCGGTCGAGCAGAACCAGAAGGTCCACTCGACCGCCACCCAGACCAACGCGCCCTGGGGCCTCGACCGGATCGACCAGCCGAACCTGCCGCTGAACGGCACGTTCACCTACCCGGACTCCGCCGGTGTCGACACCACCGTCTACGTCCTGGACACCGGAGTGCGCATCACGCACCAGGACATCGTCGGCCGGGCGTCGAACGGCTACGACTTCGTCGACAACGACAACGTCGCCCAGGACGGCAACGGTCACGGCACCCACGTCGCCACGACCGCCGCCGGAACCGTTTACGGCGTGGCCAAGAAGGCCAAGATCGTCGCCGTGCGGGTCCTCAACAACAGCGGTTCCGGCACCACCGCAGGCGTCATCGCGGGCGTCGACTGGATCACCGCCAACCATGTCGCATCCTCCGTCGCCAACGTCTCGCTCGGCGGCGGCCCCAGCACCACCCTGGACAACGCGGTGCGCCGGTCGATCGCGTCCGGAGTGACCTACTCGATCGCGGCCGGCAATTCCAACGCGCCCGCGTCCGGCTTCTCGCCCGCCCGGGTGGAGACCGCGCTCACCGTCGGCGCCACGACCAGGACCGACGCCCGTGCCACCTACTCCAACCATGGCCCCCTCGTGGACCTCTTCGCACCGGGGTCCGACATCACGGCTGGCTGGGCGACCTCGGACACCGCCACCTACACCGGCAACGGCACGTCCTTCGCCGCTCCGCACGTCGCCGGGGCGGCCGCCGTCTACCTGACGAACCACCCGGGTGCCTCTCCGGCCGCCGTGGGCACGGCCCTCGTGAACGGCGCGACCTCCAACGTCCTCACCGGCATCGGAACGGGCTCCCCGAACAAGCTGCTGAGGCTCGTCCCGTAACCACGGAAACGACCTGACGCGGCGCTCGACGGCCGGGCACGGACACGGGCGACCTGCCCTGTGTCCGTGCCCGGCCCGCGCCGTTCTGCACCCGTGAGGCGGCTGCTCCTACGTTGGTCATGAGGGGACGAGCCAGCGCCGGGGCGTTCACGCACGGCGGGCCGATACATGCCGATGGCTGTCCAGAGCTTCGCGGTGCGGCCGCACTGCACGCCCGACGTACCGCGCGAGCAGCCGAAGGCGCATTGCGTGGAGTTGGTGCTGGCGGCGATGACGGGGGCCCGGGAGCGGCGGGCGGAGGCCTCGCCGTGGAACTTCCCGTCGACCAGGACGCGGTCAGCCAGGACAAGGAAGTGGTCACCGAGCAGATACGGCGGCTGCCGCGCGTAGTGGTTCTCGCCGTGCCGCTCGGGCCCGACAGCAGCACCGAGCAGTGCTCCAGAGCTGCTCATGCTTCGATGCGCAGCCAGGTGTTGCCGGTACGGAGCCAGAGATTGCCGTCCCGGCCCTGGCCGCAGCGTAGGACAGCTCGGCCCGGCACCCGAAGCCGATGGCGGCTGGTGACCGTCCATGCGGTGCCTTGGCGCTCTGCACGGATGAGCTCGACGGTTCGCCTGTTGTGATCCCGGCGGGTGAAGACGGCCCTGTTACCGCGGACGGCGAATCCGTCGGGTTGCGGAACGGGACTGGCATAGCTGAGCACCTTGCCGGTGGCCGGAGTGATGCGAGTCAGGTACGTGCCGGATGGACTGACGGCGCCGTACCAGACGAGCCACACCTATTCGTTCTCGGTCGCGGCGGTGCACCCCTCCAGCGGATGGCCGGGCAGCCTTCCCTCGGGAGCCCAGACAGCGCGGCCCTTGGTGTTCCAGCCTGCGAGGCCGCCTCCCGACTCGGGGTGGCCGCCGTAGATGCCCTCGTCCCCGTAGGCCGTCCAGATGCCCCCGTGGATGTCGGTGACCAGGGCGGGGATGTCGTCGCCGACGCAGAACTCCGCTTCAGGAGTTCCGGAGGGAGAGAACACCACCGCGTTGGACCGCCAGAGGTTCTCGGTCTCCATCCGGAATGTACGGCCACTCACCAGCAAGAACCGGGAATCCGGCAGCAGGGCCAAGTGACTGGGCCACATCCGGATGTCCTCCACCGGTAGCCGCCGCTCCTCCTGCCCGATGATCGTGACCAGTTCACCCGTGAACGGGACCTCTGGTCTCCACCCGACCCACCCCCTCGGGTATCGGCTGCGGTCGAGGTACCGCCGGTGGACCAGCATCACTGCCAGTGCGCCGGCAGGCCCAACGGTCCACCACAAGGCACGGAGTCCCCGCACAGCATCAGTGGCGGGAAGGCGCCACACCTGGTGCACCGCGGCGTCGGAACGAGCTCTCAGGGGAGGGAGATTCATCGGCAGTCGCCTCTAGTACTCCGGGAGCTCGGCCGCCCGAAGAGCGCTACCTTACCGGCCTTGATCAAGGCCGCTCCGACAGGACGGAGGCTTCACCCCCGTCGAGAATAGAGAGCTTCGGGTACCTGTTCCCGGGGAGTCCCCCAGGGCTCACATCACCGCGATCGCCTCGCCGGCCCGGGATCGCCCCTGCGGGTGCATCCCGGGCCTGGAACCGGCCGCGGGCTGCTCCGCGTTCGCCGAGCACCGCACACCGCATCCCAGCCGGGCCTGGACATGATCCGTCGCCGCACACGCCGCCCCGCTCCTGCCCCGGGTCCGCAGAAGGACCGCGCAAGCCCCTGATCGGGTGCCGCACATCGCCGACCACTCGAACGTGTGAGTTCAAAAGTGACTAGGCAGGCGGCTCTTGCCTTGGAACCCACATCCGTATTCACGTTCGAGTCCTTCACCCTTCCGAGGCCGTTACGGCCCCGGATCCGAGGCGTTCTTAGAGCACCAGTACCAGTCGGCAGCCCAGACGGAGGAACACCATGAACGCTGAGCCCGCTTCCACTCATCGCCCCCGATTCGAACAGCGGCGGCGGTCCCTGCTCGTCTCCCCGACATGCGGACAGCAGCAGCCCGACACCTGCGCGCGCCGCTCAGCACGCCTGGATGCGAGGTGGGGGGCATGAGCACCGGTGGGGACGCGGACGCCATCCGCCCGGGTGCGGTGCCCGGCCCACGCGGTGCGGAACTTCCGCTGCCGCCCGCCGCCGTGCCCGGCGGGCCGCACGACGGTGACATCGCCGACGGACTGGAGGAGGCGTACTGGTCGGTGTACGACGGCGCCGCGTCCAAGGCCACGGTGGGGCAGGTCCTCGCGCGGCTGCCGCGGATCGTGCGCCGGATCGGCCACCTGGCCTGGAGCGCGGACCGGACCGCGACCGTCGCGGTCGTGGTCCTGCAGTTGGCGTCGGCCGCGATGATGGCGTTCGGGCTGATGGCCTCGGTGGCGGTGCTGCGGGAGCTGTTCGCCGAGGGGCCGACCCCGGAGCGGGTGCGCGCAGCCATTCCCCAACTCCTGGTCGTGGTGGGCTTCCTGTCCGCCCGGGCGCTGCTGGAGGCCGGCGTCGCCGTTGCGCAGGCCAGGGTCACCCCGAAGATCCGCACCGCGCTGGAGTGCGAGTTCCTCACCCTGACCGCCCATGTGCGCCTGGAGGTCGTCGATGACGCGGACTGGCACGACGAGGCCTACCGGGCCAATGATCGTGGCTTGTTCTACGCCCGGCAGATCGTCGGCCAGGTCGTCTCCCTGGCCGCCGCGCTGCTCGGGCTCGTGGGCACCGTCGGCGTCCTGGGCGTCCTCCATCCCGCCCTGCTGCCGCTGCTCCTGCTGTCCGTGCTGCCGGTCGGGGCGGCCGCCGTACGCACCGCCCGGGCCCGCTTCCACTCCTTCAAGCGGTGGAACACTCTGCAGCGCAGGGTGCGGGTCTTCTCCTGGCTGCTGCTGGAGAGGGATGCCGCCGCCGAGCTCCGCTCGGACACCGCCCAGGGCGCGCTGCTGGAGGAGCACCACCGGCTGACGACACGGATCGCCGAGGAGGACACCCGCCTGGGTGTGAGCTCGGCCGGGCTGACCCTGGCAGGGCGGGCCGTCGGCGGGATCGGCACCGGCATCACCTATGCGGCGCTCGGCGCGATGCTCATCGCCGGGTGGCTGCCCCTGGCCGCCGGGGCGGGCGCGGTCCTCGCCATCCAGGCCGCCCAGTCCACGCTGACCCGGCTCGTCGACGTCTCCCACATGGTCTACGAGCACGCCATGTGGGTGGATGACCTGCTGGCCTTCCAGGAACGTTGCCGAGCTCTCCAGCCGCGCCGCAGTGGGCTGCCGGCCCCCGAGACGGTGAAGGCCATCACCCTGAACGACGTGTCTTTCACCTATCCGGGCAAGGAGACCCCGGTGCTCAACGGCATCTCCATGACGTTGCACGCCGGTCAGACGGTGGCGTTCGTCGGCGTCAACGGCTCCGGCAAGTCCACCTGCGCGCGGCTCCTCGCCGGGCTGTACGAACCCCGGGACGGCGGGACGGTCCGCTGGGACGGCGTGGACGTGCTGGACATGGACGCGGAGTCGTTGCAGGCCCGGGTGGGCTGCGTGCTCCAGGACCCGGTCCGTTTTCCGTTCAGCGCGCTGGCCAACCTGACGGTCTCCCGGGGCACCCTCACCGAGGCCGATCCGCAGCGTGCGCTGGACGCCGCGCGGGCCTCGGGCGCCGAGCAGGTCATCGCCGGGCTGCCGGGCCGGTGGGAGGCGCTGTTGTCCAAGCGGTTCCGCGGCGGTCAGGAACTGTCCGCCGGCCAGTGGGCGAAGGTCGCCGTCGCCCGCGGCCTGTACAAGAACGCCCCCGTCCTGCTGCTGGACGAGCCGACCGCCAGCATGGACCCGCGCGCCGAGCACGCGGTGTACGAGGCGGTACTGCGGGACAACCCGCGCCCCGATCAGATCACGGTGCTGATCTCCCACCGCCTGGCGAGCGTCGTCGCCTGCGACCGTATCTTCGTCTTCGACGCCGGTCGCATCACCGAGAGCGGCACCCACCAGGAGCTGATGGGCCTCGACGGCGAGTACGCCTCCATGTTCACCCTCCAGGCCGCCGGCTACCGCGCCGAGGCGGAGGAGACGGCGTGAGGCCCCGGCCACGCAGCCCCGTGCCGCGCCCGGTCCCGGTCGGCACCCGCCGCCTGGCCCGCGGCATGGCCTGCTGACGGTCAGCCGGTGAGTTCCCGGACCAGCGGATGGTGGGAGCAGCGGAAGCCGCCCGCGAAGGGGGTGACGGCGTCGTACGGCAGGGTGTGCACCGTGACGTCGCGCGCGGTGAGGGCTTCGGCCAGGGCCGTCAGCCGTTCGTCGACGAGCACCTCGCCGGGGGCGAGGACCAGGCTGTTGCCCGCAAGGAGGTTGACGGCGTCATGGAGGCTGACGTCGATCAGCTCCCAATCGGCGACCGGGGCGGGCAGCCCGTCGGTGAACTGCTCCCGGCAGACCACGGCGAGGCCTTCGCGGACGGTGGTGAGCCCGTCGTCCAGGTGGATCACCCGGTCGGAGAGGGGCACTTGGTGGACGCGATAGCCGTCACCGAGCAGCCTTTCCAGCCACTGGGCTCCCGCTGCGTCGGACGCGGCTGTGCCGGTGCCGACGAGGATGTCGCGCCCCATGGGGAGCACGTCGCCGCCCTCCAGGAAGGGGCCCCTGGCCGTGGGAAGGTCCGCCACGGGCACGGGTGCCGGTGGCGGCATGACCGAGCAGCGTGCACCGCGTCCTTCCGCTTCCTCGATGACGGGGCGCACGCCGAAGCGTTCTTTGAAGCGGGCCGGCAGCCGCAGGGCCGCTTCGATGACCCGGTCACCGACGACGATCATGGGATCGCGCACGAACGTCTGCATGCTGAACCCGCCGCCGTACAGGTTCAGTTCGCTGTCGGTGAGCGCACGGGGACGGTGCACGCCCACACCTCGCGCGGTGAGGAAGCCGGCCAGTCCCTCGACTTGCTCGACGCAGCGTTCGTAGCCCTCCGGATCGGCCTGCGACCAGAGCTTCCCCGCCCATCGGGGCATGTTCTGTCTCGTACGTTCGGGGAGGAAGCCGAGGGAGGCGGGGACTCCTGCGGCGAGTTCGGCCGGGAAGGTGAAGTCGATGACCCGGCCTACGACGGTCTCTTTCAGTACACCCCAGTCATGGGTGACGTTGGGGATCGTCATGAGAGCGGCTTCTCGACCTCGGTCGGCCGTGTTGTCCGCGGGGCTCCCTGTGCGGCCAGGCGGTGCCAGAAGTCGAGCCGGTGTTCCCCGGCGTAGTCGACCGGCCCGATCCTGTCCGGCGCCAGGGACTGGGTGTGCGGCACGGCGTCCGACGGCATGAACCGGGGCCACCGCGGGAGGCCCGGCCGGTTCGGCGTGCCGGTGTGGGCGAACTGTGCCCAGTAGTCGGTCATGGTGTCGGACAGACGCGTCTGCGGGTCGGTGAAGTGTTTCTGCGCGTCCGGGTCCTCGAAGAGGTAAGGGGTGTCGCCGGCGTGATAGGCGCCGAAGTCGAAGGTTCCCGGGAGGGGGAGATACATCGGGGCGTCCCGGTCGGCGAACTCGTAGGCGTACGTCGGTGCGTGGCGCCCGAACGCGGTGGCCTGGGCGTAGGTGCCGCGGGCCCACATCCGGTCGGTCACCACGGTTGACCAGGCCAGGGCCGGGGAAGGAAAGGCCGTGACCGGGTAGCGCGCGCCCACCGCGTCCGCGTCCCGGCCGAATGCGGTGACGAGAGCACGTGCGTACTGGTCGGCGGTGAAGGGGGAGCCGACCGCGTCGTGCGCCATGCCGACGAACAGGCGGTGCTCGTCCAGCGTGGCCCCCGACATCAGCGGGATACGGGGGAAGGCGCCCTGTTCCAGTGCCGTTTCCGGCAGTTCCGGCAGTACCTCGTTGCCGAAGGCGAACGCCTGGAAGGCGTTCATGATGTTGGGGACTTCCAGCAGCTTCTTCACCGGCAGCGCGCGCAGGCATCGCAGCGCCCGACGCGGGTCGGGGTCGGCGCAGCCCAGGGGCGACGTCATTTCGACACCAGTGTTCCGCGATTCCTGCTCCGTCCGCCAGATGTAGTGCGGGTAGGCCGGCACGCCCTCCCCCATCGCCCCGGCCGGCATGTCCATCATCCCTTCGCCGCTGGACAGGACGGCCCGGTGAAACAGCCCCTGGGCCCCTGGTGACGTGAGGTGGCCGCTGATGGCGGCCGCACCGAAGGAGGACCCGGCCACAGTGACGTTGCCCGGATCACCTCCGAACGCGGCGGCGTTGCGCCGGACCCAGCGCAGTGCCGCCTGCTGGTCCTGCAGGGCGAACGTCCCCGATCCTTCGAGACCGGGGTAGGCGAAGCCGCCGAACACTCCGAGCCGGTAGTTGACGGTGACCACGACCACGCCTCGGTCGGCGAGGCGCCGGGCGTCGAAGAAGGAGCCTGCCCCCACAGCCCCGTCGCCGTGGATCCACACCAGTACGGGGGCTGGGCGGCGCGCCGTCGCGAAGTCGCCCGTGGTGACGTTGAGGACCAGGCAGTCCTCGTCCAGGCTCGACACGCCCGCGTAGACCGAGGCGACCTGGGGACACAGCGGCCCCGGCTTCGTCGCGTCCCGTACGCCGGTCCAGGGGCTCACCGGGCGTGGGGCGGCCCAGCGGTGGGTGCCGGTGGGCGGTCCCGCGTAGGGAATGCCCTG
The DNA here is from genome assembly GCF_014650675.1 of Streptomyces anulatus. GTDB lineage: Bacteria > Actinomycetota > Actinomycetes > Streptomycetales > Streptomycetaceae > Streptomyces > Streptomyces anulatus. The sequence goes on from NZ_BMVK01000009.1 coordinate 16,396, forward strand.
GTAGACGGTGTGAGTGGTCGTTCTCGTACCCCTTACGAGGCCGGCGTCGGTGCGTGCCGTAGCGCTGGTGTCACCACTGGGCCCGGTGTTCCCCGGGTGTGCGGTGCCCGGGGCGGTCACACCCAGCACGAGGAAGGCCGCGCCCACGAGAACCGCGAGGACCGCCGTGCGATTTGCTGCCATGGTCGACTGTCTCCTGTCGGGTACCGCGAGGAGGGAACGGAGGAGCGGAACAGAAGAGGGGAACACCGGACATAGTCACAGCGAAGCCGCCGCAAGTGCGCGCACCTCGCCAGCAGACGGGGCGGACATGGGAACCGACCGGGTGAAACATCGCGGCGGACCCCGCCGTCGGGACTACCTATCCGTCCAACACACGGCCGGCACCGCCAGGTTGAAAGAGGCTCATAGACGCTCCTGCTCCTGATCTGCGGCCTTCTCGGTATCCAGATGCGCCGGGGCGCGCTTCGACCGCGCCTGCCGGGAACACTCCGTTCGCAGCGCCTCGACCTCATCCCGTAGTTCGGCCAGTTCGCGGTGCAGTGCCTGGATGGCGACGATGGCGACTCCGTTGGCATCGGTGCAGCAGATCGTCCGGTCGTTCTCGCCGACCCCGAACGCCTTCCACCAGTCCTGCGCCATGGGCCCAAGATGGCGTACATGAGGCGGGTCCCAGTGATAGCGCCATGTGCTGACCGGCAACCGCACCACCTGCTCCAGCACCCGGTAACCGTTGACCGGATCACTTCCGCGCACCGCGCCCGACACGGCATCGGAAGCCAGACCCGCGGCGGGAGCACCCCGTCTCCGACCCGACCTGGCCAGGGCCGACGTCAGCATCCTGACCATGGCCCCTTTCAACCGCCCGTAGCTCATCGTTCCCAGACCACCGCGGTGACCTCAGTCTTCAGTCGGCGATCCGAGAAGAGCAGACTGCCCCCACCACCGCGGTTCTGAGGGCTGCTCACCGGCAGCTGGACCAGTCCGCTGCCCACCCCGCTGCTGTACGTCGTCATGCCGACCGCCCCGACTTCACGGTCCACATTGATCATCGTGGTGTCGTGAGCGTCATTGCCGACCGCAAGGATGTTCGTGCTCGCCAGTGCCTGACCACTCCACGCACCCGTACCGGTGGCCGCCGTGGCCGTCAGGACCAGCAGACGGCTGGCAACGCGCTTCGTGAACATCGAGGATCCTTCCGGCCGGGACGCCACGTGCGTCCGCGACACCCCTAACGGGCTATGCCGCAGAAAGGCACGTACGTCCTCTGTCTCACCGTCGAAGCCGTGGCAACCCGGCCCGCGTGGAGAAGCGGTGAACCGTCCCCGCGTACAGGAACGGGCCTCCGGCGGCGGCCGCCGGTGGTGCGCGGGGCCCGCTCCCCGCGCCTTCGGGGATGCTCCCGACAGGGCCGTGGCCTCCGACCGGGGACTCCTCCGTGGCCCTGGTGCACGGGGTGGCTGCCCAAGGGGCTAGTTTGCTCGGATGAGCCTTCTCCATGATGTGGCCGAGCGCGATGGCTGGCGGTGCTGGGTGTGCGACGAACCGGTCGACCCCGACAAGTCGGTCAACGACCAGCAGGGGCCCAGTGTCGACAGCCGGACCGCCGACCGGAAGGCCAAGGTCGCCGAGCGGCTCGCGCACCGCGGGTGCAACTCTCGTAAGGGCGCGGTCAAGGTGTCCATCGACTGGCCGGACCGTCTGTACGTGGTCGAACCCGCGCCGCTGATCGCTGTCGCCTCCCGGCTGGAGCGCAAGGGAGGCCGGGAGATGGTGGGCCGTTGTCCGACCAGGCAGGACGCCGAAGAAGCGGCGGACTGGCTGGTGGACCGGTTCTCCCGACTGGTACCGGAGCTGCCGGTGACCGCCGACGTCGAGTCGGGCGGCGGCCAGTTCCTCGTCGTTCTTGTCGCCGGCCGCCGCCGCTGACCGGGAATCACCTCATCAGTCAGGCGTCACGCTCGGCCGTCGGCCGGAACAGGTGCCGCTCCCCGCGTATGAGGGGAGTTCGACCGGGGATTCCTTCCGCCCCGTTCCGGTCGGCTTCTTGGCGATCAACCACACCACCAGCGCACAGGCCGCGAAGCCGGTCCCGAGGATGCTGGAGCCCGTCCAGCCGTAGGCCGTGAAGATCGCCGTGGTCGCCGCCGCACCGAGGGCGGAGCCGAGTGAGTAGAAGACCATGTAGCCGCCGATGACGCTGCTCAGGCGATCCGGATACGCAGCGGTGAGCACGTGCTGGTTGCTCACGTGTACGGCCTGGACCGCGAAGTCGAGGGCGACGATTCCGATGACCAGGAACCACAGCGACCACGGAAGCTGGGCGATCGCCGCCCACGAGAGGATCAGGAGGGCGAGCGCGAGGCCGCTGACCGGGTTCGCGCGCCCGGCGTCCGCCCATCGTCCGGCGCGAGCCGCGCCGAGTGCGCCGGCCAGGCCCGCGATGCCGAACAGCCCGATCCGGGTCTCGCTCAGCTGCCAGGGAGCGCCCGCCAGCGACATGGCCAACCCGCTCCACAGGGTTCCGAACGAGGCGAACAGGAAGAACGCGTTGAGGCCGCGTGACAGGAAGGCGCCCTGTCCCAGCAGCCCGCCGAGCGAGCCGACCACCTCGCGGTACCTCGGAGGGGAACCCACGCGCGCCTCCGAGGGCAGTACGGCGAGGACCAGGACCGCGAGCCCGAGGGAGAGCACCGCGAGCACGACGTAGACGCTGCGCCAGCCCCACACGTCGGCGAGCGCGCCGGTGGCGACCCGTGCCCCCAGAATGCCGACCACGACGCCCGAGGTCACCACCCCGATATTCCGTCCACGTTCGGCGGGAGGGGAAGCCGACGCCGCGTAGGCCACCGCGATCTGCACCACGACCGCGAACACCCCTGCCGTCGCGAGCCCCGCGAACGCCGGCCACGCGGCCGACGACGATGCCGTGAGCATCATGCCCACCGAGGTGATCCCCAGGTGCACGGCGATGAGTCGGCGCCGGTCGACCACGTCGCCGAGCGGCACCAGCAGCAACAGCCCCGCCAGATAGCCGAACTGACCGGTGGCCACGAACCATCCGGTGAGCTCGGCCGGCACGCCGAGGTCGCGCCCCATCGGCGCCAGGACCGGCTGCGCGGCGTAGACGCTCGCCACAGCGACACCGCACACCACCGCCAGCAGCAATCGATGCCATGCGTTCATCGCGGCCCCATTCAATCAGTAGCACATTGCAACCGTTTTGACGTTACGGCATGATGGTTTCAATCTGCAACTCATTGGGAGGCGTCATGTCAGCTGCACCTCCGCGCGGTCCGGACGCGCCGTGGTCGGATCCCGACTGCCCCGTCGCCCGCACCCTCGACCTCGTCGGCGACCGGTGGAGCCTTCTGGTCATCCGTGACGCGATGGACGGCGCAGCCTCGTTCACCGAGTTCCAGCGGAGGACCGGCATCGCGCGCAACATCCTCACCGACCGCCTCCGCAAGCTCCTCGCCCACGGGCTTCTCGCTCAGCGCACCGCCCCGTCGGGCCGCCGCCAGGAGTACGTCCTCACCGACGCCGGCCGCGCCCTGTTTCCCGTCATCCTCACGCTGCGCCAGTGGGGCGAGCGGCACGCCTTCGCGCCGGGCGAGGCGCACTCCGTCCTGGTCGACCGGCACGGCGACCCCGTGCCGGACTTCACGCCGGTCGACACGGACGGCGCCCCTCTGAGCACCGACACCACCCGCGTACAGAAGACCCGACAGGCATGAACGATCGCGTGCGCGGCGCGAACACGAACCGGCGCCCCGAGCGCATGCGGCCCCTGCCTCGCGCGCCACCCGACCCAACGCCACCCCCGTGCGCACATGCCTGTGAACCGGTCAACACGCGCCGTTCCACTCCGGATTGTTCTTGTCATGCCCCTTGCAAGAAGGGGAGCGGCACGCTCCAATGGACGCGACTCAATGGAAAGGAAACTTTCCTAATAGAGCTGACCTCCCGGCTGAGCTGTGTCCGTACGCCCCTCCACGACGCCCCAGTGCGTTCGGCGTCCGGCACGTCGCAAGAGATCGGAGAACCACGTGCGCATGCGCATGCCCCAGCGCCTTTCCCGGCGCGTTTCCCGTTCGGAACGACCACCCCGCCCCACGCACCGCCGCCGTCGCACCGGGGTGCGGGTCGCCCTGGCCATGGCGCTGACCGCGATCCCCGCCGTGGTCGCCCTCAACACCGGACAGGCGGCCGTGGCATCCGGCCTCGACGATCCGGTGAAGAAGGAAATCGCCATGCAGATCGTCTCGACGGCCGAGAACTCCTCGCTCCAGTGGCGCGAGCAGTTCGACTACATCGAGGACATCGGCGACGGGCGCGGCTACACGGCCGGCATCATCGGCTTCTGCTCCGGTACGCACGACATGCTCGAACTCGTCGAGTACTACACCGGCAAGGTGCCGGGCAATCCGCTGGCCACGTACCTCCCCGCGCTCCGCGCGGTCGACGGGAGCGACTCCCACGAGGGCCTGGACCCCGGCTTCACGACCGCCTGGGAGCAGGCCGCGGCCACCCCCGAGTTCCGGGCGGCCCAGGAACACGAGCGCGACCGTGTCTACTTCGACCCCTCCGTGTCCCGGGCGAAGAGCGACGGGCTGCGGGTGCTCGGCCAGTTCGCCTACTACGACGCCATCGTCATGCACGGGCAGTCGGGCTTCGACAGCATCCGCGCCGAGGCCCGGAACGACGCCCGTACGCCGGCCGAGGGCGGCGACGAGACCCAGTACCTCGACGCCTTCCTCGACGCCCGCGTCGTGGAGATGAAGAAGGAGGCGGCGCACGAGGACACCAGCCGGGTCGACACCGCCCAGCGCGTGTTTCTGAGGAACGGCAACCTCGACCTCGACACCCCGCTGGCGTGGGCCGTCTACGGCGAGGACTTCCGTATCGACACCGATCCCCGGCCCGACCCGGAACCGACGGGCACCTCCGGCGCCGAGACGCTGATCTCGCGCGGCAAGCCCGCCACCGCCTCGTCGTCCGAGACCTCCGCCCTGGCCCCCGGCAAGGCCGTCGACGGCGACGCGGCCACCCGCTGGGCCAGTGCCGAGGGTTCGGACCCGCAGTGGCTCCGCATCGACCTCGGCGCGGGGGCGTCCGTCTCCCGCGTCGAACTGACCTGGGAGGCCGCCTACGCGAAGCAGTACCGGCTGGAGATCTCTGCCGACGGCACCGACTGGACCAGGCTCGCCGCGGAGACGGCGGGCAACGGCGGGACCGACACCTGGACCGGTCTGACCGGCAAGGGCCGCTACCTGCGCGTGTACGGCACCGCACGCGGCACGACGTACGGCTACTCCCTGTGGGAGGCCGACGTGTACGGCACCGCCGGGGGAACCACGCCCACCGACCCGCCCCCGAAGGGCGCGTTCACCGTGGTCGGCGCCGGCGACATCGCCGACCAGTGCAACGAGAGCGATCCGGGATGCCAGCACTTCAAGACCGCCGCACGCGCCATGGCGATCGACCCGGCCTTCTACATCACCATGGGCGACAACCAGTACGACGACGCCCACATCGAGGACTTCCGCAACTACTACGACAAGTCCTGGGGCCGGTTCAAGGACAAGACCCACCCCGTGCCCGGCAACCACGAGGCGTACGACGACTGGGACAACCAGGACGAGGTCGCCTACCGGCAGTACTTCGGTGACCGCGCCACTCCCCAGGGCAAGATGTGGTACAGCTACGACTACGGCAACTGGCACTTCGTCGCCCTCAATTCCAACCGGTTCGACGAGCGCGAACAGCTCGACTGGCTGAAGGCCGACCTCGCCAAGAACAGCAAGAAGTGCGTCGCCGCGTACTTCCACCACCCGCTGTTCAGCTCCGGAAGTCACGGCAACGACCCCGTGGGCAAGCCGATCTGGTCCATGCTGCAGGCTGCCGGCACCGAGCTGGTGCTGAGCGGCCACGACCACCACTACGAGCGTTTCGCCCCCCAGAGCCCGGACGGTCAGGCGGACCCGAACGGCATCGTCGAGATCCTCGGCGGTATGGGGGGCAAGGACCTGTACGGCCAGGGTGACACCGTGCAGAAGAACAGCCAGAAGCGCATCTGGGACAAGTTCGGCGTGATGCAGCTCGACTTCACCGACACGACCTTCACCTCGAAGTTCGTCGGTACCGACGGAACGGTCCTGGACACCGGCCCGACGTACAGCTGCCACTGATCTCCGCGCCTGTCACCGACCCCCACACCGTCCGTCGTGGTCCGGCCGCCGTGCTCCGGCGGCCGGCCACGCCCGGCCGGGCGAACCCGCCCGGAGCACCGGTCGTGCGACCGGAGCTCCGGGCACCGCGTACCAGGAGCGTCTGTATGTACCTTGCCGTCGGCAGAACCCGTCCATCGGACGGAACCGCCCCCGACCGGACCCCCTCAGCCGTACGGCCCGGCGGCCGAAGGCGCCTCACCGGCACCGTCGTCGCGCTCGGCACGGTCAGCCTCGTCACCGACATCTCGTCCGAGATGGTCACCGCCGTACTGCCCCTCTACCTCGTCCTGGGCCTGGGACTCAGCCCACTCCAGTTCGGCTTTCTCGACGGCCTCTACAACGGTGTCACCGCCTTCGTCAGACTCGCCGGCGGGCACGCCGCCGACCGCTGGCAGCGGCACAAGCTCGTCGCCGGAAGCGGATACGCGCTGTCCGCCGTCTGCAAACTCGGTCTGCTCCTCGCGGGCGGTTCCACCCCCGCCCTCTCCGCCGCGCTCGCTGCGGACCGGGTCGGCAAAGGCGTACGGACAGCGCCGCGCGACGCCCTGATCTCGTTGAGCTGCGACGAGCGGGACCTCGGCCGCGCCTTCGGAGTGCACCGGGCCATGGACACCACGGGCGCCATGCTCGGACCGCTCGTCGCCTTCGCCGTCCTGTGGGCGACCGTCGACGCCTACGACGCGGTCTTCGTCGTCAGCTTCTGCTTCGGCCTGCTGGGTGTACTGATCCTCTTCGCGTTCGTCCCCGGCCGCGAGGCCGGGCCGGCCCGCCCGCCGGGCAGGGCCGCGGCCACACTGCGGGAAACCCTGCGGCTCTTCCGTGTTCCCGCCTTCCGCCGGATCCTCCTCGCGGCCACGGCGCTCGGCCTCGTCGGCGTGGGCGACGGGTTCCTCTACCTGGTCCTGCAGAAGCGGCTCGCCCTCGACGTGGAGTACTTCCCGCTGCTGCCGCTCGGCAGCGCGGCGGTCTACCTCCTGCTCGCCGTTCCCCTCGGCCGGGCCGCCGACCGGATCGGCCGCCGAATCCCGTACCTGCTGGGGCATGTCGCCCTGCTCGGGGTGTACGTCGCGCTGTTCTCACCGGTGGCCGGCTGGCCCCTCACGATTCTGGTGCTCGTCCTGCACGGCACGTTCTACGCGGCGACCGACGGGGTCCTCATGGCGCTCGGCGGTCCGGTCGTGCCGTCGGACCGGCGCGCGGGCGGGATGGCGCTGCTGCAGACCGGCCAGAGTCTGGGCCGCCTGTTCGCGTCCGTCGGGTTCGGGGCCGTCTGGACGCTGTGGGGCATGGACAACGCCCTCGTCCTGGCCGCCGCCGCACTCGGCGCCGTACTCGTCCTCGCCTGCGTACTCCTGCCCGCCGCACCCACGCCCGCCGCCCCCGCACCCGTCACCGCCCCGGAGCCCTCATGACCCTGCCTCCTCTCTCCCTCCGCGCCCGGATCATCGCGCTCACGGCGGCCACCGCCGTACTGGCGACCGTCGCCGTCGGCTACACGGTCGCGGCAGCCGACGGCGACGGCAGGTCGCCGGAGTCCGTCGCCGCCCCGGGCCTCACCCTCGACAGCGCGCCCGGTCTCTACCACGCGGCGCGGAAGGGCAACGTGCGCTCGGCGCCGTACAGCTCCTCCGGTACGGGAGCGGCCGACGGGGCGCGGAGCAGGAACACCGGGCTGTCGTGCGACCGCTTCTACGCGAGCGGACGGTCGGCCGTCTGTATCGCGAGCCACCCCGGCATCTCGCAGAAGACGAAGGTGAACGTCCTCGACCGAGAGCTGAACACCCGTAAGACCGTCGTCGTCGGCGGCATCCCCAATCGGGCTCGGGTCTCCCCCTCGGGCCGGATGGTCGCCTGGACGCTGTTCGTCAGCGGCGACTCGTACGCCTCGTCCTCCTTCTCGACGAGGAGCGGCATCCTCGACACCCGGACCGGCTATCTGGTCAAGAACGTGGAGACGCTCCAGCTCTATCTGGAGGGGCGGCGCTACCACGCGCCGGACGTGAACTACTGGGGCATCACCTTCGCGGACGACGACAACCGCTTCTACGCGACGGTGGCCACCAAGGGGAAGACCTACCTCGTCGAGGGCGACATCACGACGTGGAAGGCCCGCACGCTCCGCCGCAACGTCGAATGCCCGTCCCTCTCGCCCGACGGCACCCGGATCGCCTTCAAGAAGCGGGTCCGCGAGGGCGCCAAAAACCCGTGGCGACTGCACGTACTGGACCTGGGGACGATGCGTGAGACTCCCGTCGCCGAGACCCGCAGCGTCGACGACCAGGCGGCGTGGCTGGACGACTCGACCCTCGCGTACGCCCTTCCGGGCCGGGCGAAGGGCACCTCGGACATCTGGACCGTCCCCGTCGACGCCTCGGCCGCCGGGCCGCGCCTCCTCCTGAGCGACGCTTCGTCACCGTCCATGGTCGTGGCGGGCGGCTGACCCGGGGGCAGTCCGGGCCGGGGCGTCGCGTGCCGGTGCGGGTCAGTCCCGGAGCGGCAGCAGCCGGGGCACGGCTCGGACGTAGACGACCATGCCGATGACCTCGACCAGGGTCTGGGTGACCACGACGACGGCGGCGACGGCCAGCGCGTCCGGCAGCGCCAGGGCGAGGGGCAGGACGACCAGGGAGTTGCGGGTCGCGCCCGTGAACACGATCGCCCGCGCGGCGGGGGCGTCCAGGCGGAACAGGCGGGCCACGCCGAGCCCGGCGAACGCCATCACGACGAGGAAGAGCACGTAGAACGGCGCGACACGGCCCACGTCCCCCAGGCTGCCCGCGTCGCCGAGCTTCGGTACCTGGGAGGCGACCACGGTCAGCAGGACGGCGGCCATCAGCGGCACCATGGTCGTGCCCATCGCCTCGGCGACCCTCTGTCCGGCCGGGCGGCGTGCGGCCCACGCCTGGGTGAGCCAGGCCAGCGTGAGCGGGATGACGATCAGCACGACGAACGCCTCGACGAACGGTCCGGCCTCCACCACGTCGGCCAGGTCCGGTCCCATGAACAGGAACAGATAGACCGGCAGCAGCACCATCTGGGCGAGGAGCAGCAACGGGGTGGCGGCGAGCAGGCGTTCGCTGCTGCCCCCCGCGAGCCCGCTGAAGACGATCACGTAGTCGATGCACGGGGCCAGGAGGACCAGCAGCACGCCGAGACGGACCGCCCGGTCGTCCGGGAGGAAGGTGAACATCGCGGCGACCACCAGCGGCACCACGACGAAGTTCACCACCAGCGTCGCGGCCAGGAAGCGGCCCGCCCGCACCGAACGGAACAACTCGGCCGCGGGCACCTGGAGGAACGTCACGTACAACAGGGCGGCCAGCACCGGGTTGATCGCGTGCTCCAGACCCGGCCCCGCACCGGGTGCGACCCGGCCCAGCAGGCCTCCGGCGGCGAGCGCGCCCACATAGACGGCGACCTGGTGGCGTTCCATGCCCGCGACCACGCCGGATGGCGACGACAACGTACGTACTCCTTGGCATCGGGAGGGGGAAGAGGGGGCGGCGGTCTGCGTCGTCCTCACATCGTGCTGCTCAACAGCTCCGCGAGGAGGGCGGCGTGACCGTCGTGGCGGACCTTCCGGGTGACCAGGACGACCGACGGTTTCCCGGCGGTGGACCCTCCACCCGATGAGTTCTCCGGCCGGACACAGTCTGTACCTGTGTCCATCGTCCGGATTCGCCCAGGAGAGCATCATGACCGCCACCTACACCTTCGACGTATTCTCCAGCCTCGACGGTTTCGGCTCCTACAACGGTGACGGCGACTGGGGCGGCTACTGGGGCAAGCAGGGCCCCGAGCTGCTCGACCGCCGGCTCTCTCTGTACGGCGAGGATCAGCGAATGGTCTTCGGGGCCCACACCTATCGGGAATTCGTGCGGCTGCTGGGCCCGGGCTCGAAGGAGTCCGGCGTGGGCGACGCATGGGTCACGCGGATGAGGAACCTGCCGGCGACGGTGGTCTCGTCCACGCTCGAAGGACCCCTCGACTGGCCGGACGCGACCGTCGCGAACAGCGACGCCATCGACGTCGTCGCCCGCCTCAAGGAGGAGTCCGAGGTGCCGTTGCGCTCGCACGGCAGCCTGTCGATGAACCGGGCGCTGTTGGCCGCCGGCCTGGTCGACCGCGTCCACGTCACGCTCTTCCCCGTCATCACCGGTCGGACCGGTACGGAACCGGTCCTGCGGGGTGCGGCCGACTTCGACCTCGAACTGATCGAGAGCCGGACGCTCGATGGCCGTACCCAGGAGCTCATCTACCGGCCCACCCCGCACTGACCTGCACGGATTCCGACCCGGCCGTGCCGGGGCCCCGGCCGCCGGCGACCGGGCCCTCCTCGGCCCCGGAACCGCACGGTCTCAGGCGCGACGGGTTCGCCAGAGCCATACAGCCGTGCCGACCATCAGGGCGAGGCTTCCCAGGTTGCCCAGGAGTGCCTGCATTTCGCCCGCCGCCCAGCCGCTGATCACGTTCCAGGTGACGATGACGGTGGTCGGCACGACGACGGCGAGCAGTACGCCGGTGGTCTTCTGGACGGCGGTCCAGTGCACCGAGGTGCAGAGAAGTACCGCGCCGGTGACGCGGAACAGGAAGCCGAACACCGCACCGGGGTCGAACGCCGCGTCGGGGCCGATGGAGAAGATCATCGTGAAGGGCAGCGAGAGCGTCAGCATCAGGAGCGGCACCAGCGGGTGCACCTTGCCGCGCCGAGCGGGTACGTCCGCGTCGCCCCCGGCCTGCGTGCCGGGCGTCCCGTTCCCCGCCTCGGCCAGCGCCGTCGCCGCGATCGTGCGGGGGTCCCCCAGCTCCGTGAGTATCTCGCCGATCGCCGCGTCGGGGCGCTCCGTACGCGTCACCTCGATGTGCTCGGCGAGGTCGGCGAGCAGTTCCTGGCGGCGGTCGGCGGTGAGCGCGGAGCTCTCCCGCTCGACGGCGGAGAGGTAGTTGCGTACGGGGTCGGCGAAGGTCTTCATGCAAGGTCTCCGTTGGAGGTGTGGGGGGTGGTGAGGAAGGCGTCGACGGCATCGCGGAAGCCGGGCCAGAGGCGGGTGAACTCGTCGAGTGCGGCACGCCCCCCGTCGGTGAGCGCGTAGTAGCGACGGGGTGGCCCGGAGTCGGACTCCCGCCAGGTGGTGGTGACCAGGTCGTCGCGGCGGAGCCGGGAGAGCAGCGGGTAGACGGTGCCCTGACTGGTGGCCAGGGCGCCGGATTCCTCAAGGGCGTGGAGGAGTTCCACGCCGTAACGAGGGCTGTCCCGCATCAGGGCGAGCACGCAGTACTCCAGAACGCCCTTGCGCAGCTGGGCGGCCGCCCGTGCCTGCTTGGCTGCATCGCCTGGTTCCATGCGATGCAAGATACCTTGCGCGGCATGCGGGCCGGTAGGGAGCCCCTTCCCCCTCCGGGTACCGATCGCCCCGAACCGGCGGACGCCTTCCGGAGGCCGACGGACCGGGCCGGTGGAACCGGTCGTGGCGTGAAACTCTGAATGGTGGTTCACTTCTTCTATGGCCTACCGCAAGACCCCCGCCGAAGTCCGTCGGCTCGAAGCCGCCCGGGAGCATCTCGTCGTCCGCGCCACCGAGGTCGTGACGGAGGTCGGCTGGGCGCAGGCGTCCGTGACCGCTGTCGCCGACGCGGCCGGGATCGCCGCCGGCTCCGTCTACCAGCACTTCTCGTCCAAGTCCGCGCTGGCAGTGGAGGTCTTCCGCCGCGCCGCACAGCGTGAGGTGGACGTGCTGGGCGAGGTGCTGGAGGGCGACGGCGACCCTGCCGGGCGCTTGCGCCGGGGGGTGGAGGTGTTCGCCCGCCGCGCCCTGGAGAACCACGGCCTGGCGTACGCGTTGCTCGCGGCGCCCGCCGAACCGGCGGTCGGCGCGGAGCGTCTCGCCTTCCGGCGCCGCTACCGGGCGCTGTTCGCCGCGGTGATCGACGAGGGGGTCGCCGCAGGCCTGCTGCCGGACCAGGACGCGGAGATCACCGCCGCGGCGCTGACCGGCGCCGTCGGCGAGGTCCTCGTGTACCCGCTGAGCACCTCGGCCGCGCACGACACGGACCGGCTCGTCACCCGCCTCACCGCGGTGGCCCTGCGCTGTGCGGGCGCGGCGCCCTGACCGAGACCGCGCCTGCCGCGCCCCGCACCTCGTGTGCCGCACCCGCCGCCCCTCCGTCCCGACGTCCGTCCCGACGTCCGTCCCGACGCTCCGTCCCACCGTCCCGTCTCCCGGAGGAGAACCGATGCCCACGCCCGCCGCACCGCGCAGCAACCCGACCGCCGTGACGCACGAGGTGACGAACCAGCCGCCTCCGCTCACCGGCCACGACGCCGCCGACGACGCCGTGCTGCTCGAAGGGATACGCCGCGAGGGCGCCGCATGGCACCTGGACGAGCTGCACCGCTTCGGCCGCTATGTCGGCAGCGAGGAGGCCCAGCACTGGGCCGACCAGGCCAACCGCCACGAGCCGGAGCTGCGTACCCACGACCGCTTCGGCCACCGGGTCGACGAGGTGGAGTTCCATCCCGCCTACCACTCCCTGATGGACGCCTCGGTGCGTGCGGGGCTGGCGGGCGCCGCCTGGGCCGACGGGCGTCCCGGGGCCCATGTCGCCCGCGCGGGCGGCTTCATGCTGGCCACGATGCTGGAGCAGGGCCACCTGTGCCCGGTCTCGATGACGTACGCCGTCGTCCCGGCGCTGCGCCGCTCCCCCGACCTCGCCAAGACGTACGAACCACTGCTGACCAGCCGTGTGTACGAGCCCGGGCTCAGCGACCCCGCAGCCAAGCGCGGCCTGCTCGCCGGTATGGGGATGACGGAGAAGCAGGGCGGTACCGATGTGCGCGCCAACACCACGGCCGCCGTCGAACAGAACGACGGCACCTGGCGGCTGCGCGGCCACAAGTGGTTCACCAGCGCGCCGATGAACGATCTCTTCTTGGTGCTCGCCCAGTCGCCCGGCGGTCTGTCGTGCTTCCTGGTTCCGCGCGTGCTGTCGGACGGAAGCCGGAACACCTTCCGCATCCAGCGGCTCAAGGACAAGCTCGGCAACCGCTCCAACGCGTCCAGCGAGCCCGAGTTCGACGACACCGTGGCCTGGCTCGTCGGCGACGAGGGCAAGGGCGTACGCACCATCATCGACATGGTGACGATGACCCGGCTCGACTGCGTGCTCGGCTCCGCCGCCGGCATCCGTGCCGCGCTCGCGCAGGCGGCCCACCACGCGCGCCACCGCTCGGTGTTCGGCGCCCGGCTCATCGACCAGCCCCTGATGCGCAATGTCCTGGCGGACCTGTCCCTGGAGTCCGAGGCCGCCACGACCCTGGCCCTGCGCCTGGCGGGGGCCGCCGACCGCGCCCACCGGGGCGACGACGGGGAACGCGCGTTCCTCCGCCTGGCCACGGCCATCGGGAAGTACTGGGTGTGCAAGCGGCAGCCCGTGGCGGTGGCCGAGGCGCTGGAGTGCCTCGGCGGCAACGGGTACGACGAGGCGTCCGGGATGCCCCGGCTGTACCGCGAGGCCCCGCTCAACGGCATCTGGGAGGGCTCCGGCAATGTCAACGCCCTCGACATGCTCCGGGCGTTGACACGGGAGCCCGCGTCGCTGGAGGCCTTCCACGCCGAGATCGAGGCGGCGGCGGGGGCGGACGCGCGCCTCGACGCGGCGTGGCGGGAGCTGCGGGCCGAGCTGGCGCGCACGGAGGACGCGCAGCTCCGGGCCCGCCGGGTCGTCGAACGAGCCGCTCTCGTGCTCCAGGGCTCGCTGCTGGTGCGCCACGCACCGCCGGCGGTGGCCGACGCGTTCTGCGCGTCCCGCCTCGCCGGGGACCAGGGGCTCGCCTTCGGCACGCTTCCCGCGGGCACGGACTTCGCGGCGCTGCTGGGGCGGCTGCCCGCCTGACGGGGACCGGGGCGAGGGCGGCCGGAAACCTCGCCACCGCGGGGTGGACCCGTGTCGCCGGCCCGCTGTTGTCCGTCAGTGGCCGTCGTGTGCGTGCCGGAGGTAGGCGTCCAGCTCGGCGGCCCCGGCCAGCATCGCCCTCCCCCGGGCGGCCAGCCGGGCGTGCCAGTCACGCAGGGCCGCCGCCAGCGGCTCCAGACCGCCGGCCGCCCGCACCTGGGCGATCAACGGTGCGATCTGCTCAAGGCGGTAGCCGCCCCGCCTGAGCTGGTGGGCCAGTCCGGCGTCCCGTACATCGGTGTCCGCGTACACCCGGTAGCCGGTTCGCGGGTCGCGGCCCGGGGCCACGAGCCCGGCACGCTCCCACTTCCGCAGTGTGGCGGGTCTGATCCCCAGCTTTCCCGCCAGCGGTCCCACGAACATCCCGCCGGGGCTCGACGCGTCGTCGGGTGCGGGCGCGGCCCCGGGACCCAGATCGCGGAGGGCCCTCTCGACTGCTTGCAGCGTCCTCCGGTCCTCCAGGAGCTGGGCGTGGCTCTCGTCGATGATGCGGAACGCCTCCTGCGGATCGTCGCGGTTCACCGCCCGCATGATCGATGTCGCGGTCCCGTGCCCATGACCGGGGACCAGCGCGAGGAACGCCGCAAGAGCGTGCGCGTGCAGCGGTGCGTAGGTGCGGTAACCGTGCGCGGTGCGCCCGGCGGCCGGGAGGATCCCCGCCGCCTCGTAGTTCCTGACGGCCTGCGTCGACAATCCGTGCCGACGGGCCAGATCGATGGGCCGGAGTCGACCTGCTGTTTGAGGGTTTTGCCTCATGGGTCCCAAGGTATCGCGCAAAAGTTTCCACCGAGGGTTCAACGATACGGTTGAAGCCATGGCCAACGACATCAAGGACATCGCCCACGCCGTCGACGCGGCTTCCGTCATGAGGCTGTTCGCCTCCCCGCCCAGGGTGCTGACCCTGGGCGAGCCCACCCACGGGGTGGACGCCCCCCTCCTGCTGCGCAACGCGCTCTTCCGGCAGCTTGTCGAGCGGGAGGGCTACCGGACCATCACCATCGAGAGCGACTGTGTGGCGGGACTGCTGGTGGACGACTACGTGACGACGGGCGCGGGCACGCTCGACGAGGCGATGGACCGGGGGTTCGGCCACGGCCTCGGGAAGTCGGCGGCCAATCGTGAACTGGTGCGCTGGATGCGCGCGTTCAACGACGGCCGGCCCGCGTCCGACCAGGTCCGCTTCGCCGGCTTCGACGGCCCGCTGGAGATGGCGTACGCGGAGAGCCCGCGCGAGGCCCTCACCTCGCTGCACCGCGTTCTCGCCGACCACGTGGACACGGGCCTGCTCCCCTGCACCGCCGGGACGCTCGACCGCCTCCTCGGCGCCGACGAGCGGTGGACCGACCCGGCGGCGATGCTGGATCCGTCCGCGTCCTTCGGCCGGTCGGCCGAGGCTGGGCAACTGCGCCTGTTCGCCGACGATCTGGGGGCTCTGCTCGACGCGTGGACGCCGCATCTGATCGCGGTGACCTCGCGGGACGCGTTCGACCGGGCCCTCCTGTACGCACGGGCCGCCTCGGGGCTGCTGCGGTACCACTTCTGGATGGCCGACACGTCACCGGACCGTCTGTCACGGCTGACGGGCCTGCGGGATCAGATGATGGCCGGAAACCTCCTCGCGCTCGCCGAGCGGGCGCCGGTTCTGGTGCACGCCCACAACAGCCATCTCCAGCGGGACATGAGCTCGATGCGGATGGGCGGCCGACGGCTGGAGTGGTGGAGCGCGGGCGCCGTCGTCAACGCCCGCCTGGGCGAGGAGTACGGCTTCCTGGCCACCGCCTTCGGCACGATGCGACACCGAGGGGTCGACGTTCCGCCGCCGGACACCCTCGAAGGAACCCTGTACGCGCTCCCGGAGGAGCCCTGCCTGGTGAACGCCTCCGAGCTGACCGCCGTCCACGGCGCCACGGGCTTCGCCCGGCGGACGTCCCCGTACTTCGGCTACGCCCCGCTCGACCCGGCGCACCTGGCCCGTATCGACGGAGTCGTGTTCATGAAGGACATCCCGGAGGACGTTTCAGAGAACTTTCCGGAGAACGTTCCGGAGAACTGAGGACGCTCGTGTAGACGTGCGTAGGGGCCTTCATCCCCTCCCCCCGAACGTCCGGACGGGTGAATCCCCGTCAGGTCAGGAATAGTTGGGCCGGGCCATGGTTGATCACACCATGACTTCTGAGATTTCCGGAACGGGCAGGGCATTCGGGCGTGTGGGGATCTGGAGCGGCGCCCTGCACGCTTCACGGGTGGACGACGCGGGCACGAAGGCGATCGCGGAGGCGCTCGCCGAGCTCGAAGAGCTGGGGTACGGCACCGTCTGGATCGGGGGCAGTCCGACGCCCGAGGACGCCGCAGCCGTCGTGGCCGCCACCCGGTCGATCACGGTGGCCACCGGCATCCTGAGCATCTGGAACCACACGGCCGAGGAGGCGGCGGCCGCGATCTCGGCGATCGATCCGGGTGCGCGCCGTCGCTTCGTCCTCGGTCTGGGCGTCAGTCACGGACCGATGGTGCCGCAGTACGCGAAGCCGTACAGCGCGATGGTCTCCTACATCGACGCACTCGACGCCGCCGAACCGTCCGTGGGCTCCGGCCATCGGGTCCTGGCGGCCCTCGGTCCGAAGATGCTGAAGCTCGCGGCCGGCCGGTCGCTGGGGGCGCACCCCTACCTCGTCACCACCGAGCACACCGCGGAGGCCCGCGAGGCGCTCGGCCCCGACGCGCTGCTCGCCCCGGAGCTGACCGTGGTGCTGGACACCGACCTCGACCGGGCCCGCACCACGGCGCGGACCATGCTGAGGATGTATCTGCAGTTGCCCAACTACACCGACAACCTGCTGCGCCTGGGGTTCACGGAAGGCGACTTCGAGGGCGGCGGCAGCGTCCGTCTCCTCGACGCCCTCTTCGCGCTGGGCGACGCCGAGCTGGTGAGGCGTCGGACCCGGGAGTACCTCGACGCCGGGGCCGACCATGTCGCGTTGCAGGTGCTCACCGCCGACGAGGGCGGCGCCGGCCTGCCGCGTGCCGCCTGGCGCGAGCTGGCCGAGGCGTTCGGCGACGAGCTCTGACGGACCCGGACCCCCTCCGTCAACACGTCGCGCTCATCGTCCCGTTCGGGTGATGTGCGGCGTGTCGGGAGGATCGCGGGGCGGCTCTGGGCAGCCTCCGTGCGACCGAACGTGGAGGGGGAGTCGTGGGAGTGGCACGTGAGTACGGGCGCACCATCAGTGAGGGTCCGACACCGGCCGATGCGGCGGGAGCGCCCGCCCTGCCCTATCCGAGCGGCTGGTCCGCCCTGGCCTTCTCGCACGAGCTGCGGCCGGGCACCGTGCTCACCCGGCCGCTGGCGGGGCGCGACGTCGTCCTGTACCGCACGGGCACGGGAGCGCTCCGCGCCGTCCGTCCGTACTGCCCCCACCTGGGGGCCCACCTCGGTCTGGCGAAGGTGGAGGGGGAGGATCTCACGTGCCCCTTCCACTTCTTCTCGTTCGGCCCCGACGGCACGTGCGTCCGCACGGGGTACGGCACACCGCCGCCGCGGTCCCCGCTGACGCAGCTGCCCGTCCACGAGGTGAACGGCGGCGTCTTCGTCTGGCGGCACCACGACGGCCGGGATCCGGACTGGTTCGTCCCGCAGTGGCACGAGATCGGCCACAGGCCCGCGCGTACGGCCGCCTGGGAGCTGGCCGGCAACGTCCAGGAGGTCATCGAGAACTCGGTCGACCTGGGGCACTTCGCCACCCTGCACGGCTGGGCGAAGGCCGAGATCGACGGTCCCGTGGCGTACGACGACGCGAAGTTCCATGTCGCCATGCGGGCCCATGAGTCGGCGCCGCTCATGGGCGACTTCACCGTGGACGTGAAGGTGGACGGTTATGGACTCGGCTGCCTGCACGCCGACGTCCACACCCCCCGCTTCGGGCTGCGGATGTGCACGATGGTGATGCCGACGGCCATCGGGCCCAACCGGATGCAGTTCCGGCAGCTGAACCGCATCGCCTTCGACGAGCCCGGCCGGCTGCCGCCCGGGCTGGCCCGGATCGTCAGCCGTACCGCGGCCCGGCTCCTGGACCGCCCCGTCTTCCGGTCCAGTTGCGAGTTCACCGCCGCCGATTTCCCGATCTGGCACCACAAGCAGTATCAGCAGCCGCCCCGGCTGGCATCCGGCGACGGACCGATCGGCCCGTTCCGGCGCTGGGCCAAGCGGTTCTATCCGGAGACGCCGGGCAGGGGCGCGTTGGCCCTCCCCCATCGCAGCGAGGGCGAGGACAGCGCCGTTCTCTCCTGACCGGCCCCGACCGGCACCGGCCCACGCCCCTCGTCCCGCCCTTCCTGAGCCCTTGCCCCGGCCTTCGCGTGCCCCTTCCCGGCGCGGCGGACGCCGGGGCTCCGCACTTCGGGCGCCATTCGGGCGGCGATCACGGGAAAGCGGGCGGCCCGGTCGACCGGATCGGCGGCCGTAGTGAGCGTGACCAGCGCTGTTACACCCAGGAAACGGGCACGTTCGGGCTGAGGGGATCTGGTGAAGCGGCTGGTCGTTGCCCCGGGACTGCTTGTACAAACGACACATGAGCCCGAACGGACATGCGGGCTCCGCCCGTAACGGGCCCAGCAGCGACCAGGGAAGTGCGCCGTGGACACCGAGGAACGCCGTCGGGGAATTCTGGACACGGCCCGGCGGGAGGGGGCGGTCGGTGTGAACGCCCTCGCGGACCTGTTCAAGGTGGCCAAGGAGACCGTCCGCCGCGATCTGCATGTGCTGGAGGAGCACGGGCTGGTCCGTCGGACCCACGGCGGCGCCTACCCGGTGGAGTCGGCCGGCTTCGAGACCACGCTCGCCGTCCGCACCACCCGCAACGTTCCGCAGAAGTCGCGGATAGCGACCGCCGCCGCCGATCTGCTCGGCGACGCCGAGACGGTCTTCGTCGACGAGGGCTTCACCCCGCAGCTCATCGCCGAGGCGCTTCCCCAGGACCGGCCGCTGACCGTGGTCACCGCATCCCTGGCCGTCGCCACCTCCCTCGCCGGGGCCGAGAAGACCTCGGTGCTGCTGCTGGGCGGCCGGGTGCGCGGCTCGACGATGGCGACCGTCGACCACTGGGCCTCCCGGATGCTCGCGGACTTCGTCATCGACCTCGCGTACCTCGGAGCCAACGGCATCTCCCGGGAGTACGGCCTCACCACCCCGGACCCCGCCGTCGCCGAGGTGAAGGCGCAGGCACTGCGCAGTTCCCGGCGCAGGATCTTCGCCGGGATCCACAGCAAGTTCGGGGCCGTGAGCTTCTGCCGGTTCGCCGGGGTCGGCGACTTCGAAGCGATCGTCACCGACGCGGGGCTCTCCTCGGCCGAGGCCCAGCGCTACTCCCTGCTGGGACCCCAGGTCATCCGCGTCTGACCGGCCCCGCCCGGCCGGCCCGCCTCTGTCCGACCCCGTCCGAACGGACTGCCCGCCCCGTACCGCCGACCGCACGGCTCCCGCACCCGCATCACCGCTCCACCCCCACCGCCGGGGCGTGGTCCGCCATGCCCGCAACGACCCGATCACCGAGCCGCTACGACTGATCAGGAGCCCCCATGCCCCATCCAGGACGCCGCCGCCGACCACGGACACATGGTCGGGCCTGCGCCGTGACCGTCGCACTGGCCCTGCTCGCCACCGGCTGCGCCGGAGCGGGCGGGACCTCCTTCGGCGGTGGCGACGCGCTGAACGTACTGATGGTGAACAACCCGCAGATGGTCGAACTGCAGAAGCTCACGGCGAAGCACTTCACGAAGGAGACCGGCATCAAGGTCCACTTCACGGTGCTGCCCGAGAACGACGTACGCGACAAGATCAGCCAGGACTTCTCCAACCAGGCCGGTCAGTACGACGTCGCCACCATCAGCAACTTCGAGCTGCCCTTCTTCGCGAAGAACGGCTGGCTGCACCCCCTCGACGACTACGCGAGGGCCGACACCGCCTTCGACCAGGAGGACATCCTCCAGCCCCTGCGGGAATCGCTGACCGCCGAGGACGGCAAGCTCTACGCCCAGCCCTTCTACGGCGAGTCGTCCTTCCTGATGTACCGCAAGGACGTCTTCGAGGAGCAGGGCCTCACGATGCCCGACAAGCCGACCTGGGAGCAGGTGGCGAAGCTCGCCGAGCGGACGGACGGGGCGGAGCGCGGGATGAAGGGCATCTGCCTGCGCGGGCTGCCGGGCTGGGGCGAGGTCATCGCCCCGCTCACCACGGTGGTCAACACGATGGGCGGCACCTGGTTCACCGAGGACTGGGAACCGCGCCTGACCGCACCGGAGTTCAAGAAGGCGACGAAGTTCTACGTCGATCTCGTGCGGAACCACGGGGAGCTCGGCGCCCCGCAGTCCGGATACGCCGAGTGCCTGAACA
Organism: Streptomyces anulatus; assembly: GCF_014650675.1. GTDB lineage: Bacteria > Actinomycetota > Actinomycetes > Streptomycetales > Streptomycetaceae > Streptomyces > Streptomyces anulatus. The sequence continues at coordinate 36,967 of NZ_BMVK01000009.1, forward strand.
ACATGACGCAGGGCAAGACCGCCATGTGGTACGACGCCACGGCGGGCGCCGGGTCCCTGGAGGCGAAGGGCTCCCCGGTGAAGGGGAAGATCGGCTACGTCCCCGCCCCGGTTGAGCAGACCAGGAGCTCGGGCTGGCTCTACACCTGGGCCTGGGGTCTGCAGAAGGCGTCCAAGAAGGCGGACGACGCCTGGAAGTTCGTGTCCTGGGCGTCGGGCAAGGAGTACGAGGAGCTCGTCGGCGCCACCAGCGGCTGGTCCAACGTGCCCGCGGGCAAACGGGCGTCCACCTACGCCAACCCCGACTACCGGGCGGAGGCGGGCGCGTTCGCGGACGTCACCGAGCGGGCCATCTCCGAGGCCGATCCGAAGAATCCGGGCACCCAGCCCCGCCCGACGGCGGGCATCCAGTTCGTCGGCGTACCGGAGTTCACCGACCTCGGCACCCGCGTGGCGCAGGAGATCAGCGCCGCCATCGCGGGCCGCCAGTCGGTGGACGCCGCACTCGCCGCCTCCCAGAAGCTGGCCGAGAAGGTCGCGGAGGAGTACCGATGACCGTCACCGCAACCAGGGAGACCACGTCCCCGCCCGCCCCGGCGAAAAAGCCGGGCAGCGGCGGCCGACGGCGCGCCTGGGCGACCCGCGCCCCCCTGCTGCCCGCACTCGTCTTCCTGATCGCCGTCACCCAACTGCCCTTCGTGGCGACCCTGGTGATCTCCTTCTTCGACTGGAACTCCCTCAAGCCGGAGAAGCGTCACTTCACCGGGCTCTCCAACTACGCGTCCGTCTTCACCGACGAGGCGTTGCGCGAATCGGTCGTGACGACCGTCGTCCTCACCGCGTCCGTCGTGATCGTCAGCGTGGTGCTGGGGCTCGTCTTCGCCCTGCTGCTGGACCGCGCGTTCTTCGGCCGGGGGTTCGTGCGCACCCTGCTGATCACCCCGTTCCTGCTGGTGCCGGTCTCCGCCGCGCTGCTGTGGAAGCACGCGCTCTACAACCCCGAGTACGGGCTGTTCAACGGGGCGCTCACCTGGTTCGGCGAACTGTTCGGCATCGAGGGCGTCGCGCAGCCCGAGTGGACGTCGGAGATGCCGCTGATCGCCGTCGAGGCCTCGCTCGTGTGGCAGTGGACGCCGTTCATGATGCTGATCCTGTTGGCCGGGCTGCAGAGCCGGCCGGCCGAGATCATGGAGGCCGCACGGCTGGACGGGGCAGGGCCCTGGCAGATGTTCCGCTATCTGACCCTGCCGCATCTGCGCCGCTACCTCGAACTCGGCATCCTGCTCGGGTCGGTGTACATCGTGCAGAACTTCGACGCGGTGTTCACGATCACCTCCGGCGGTCTCGGCACCGCCAACCTCCCGTACACCGTCTACGAGACCTTCTACCGGGCCCATGAGTACGGGCTGGCGTCGGCGGCGGGCGTGGTCGTGGTGATCGGCACGATCGTCATCGCCACCTTCGCGCTCCGGACGGTCTCCTCCCTCTTCCGTGAGGAGGCGAGCCGCTCATGAGCGCCTCGACCGCGACAACCGCATCCGCGTCCCCGTCCGCATCCGTCAACGCCCTCACGCGCAGGGCCCGTCGGCGCTCCGCCGCCCTGGGCGTGGCCGCCTGGGTCGTGGGGATCGGTTTCTGTCTGCCCGCCCTGTGGATGGTGCTGACGTCCTTCCACGCGGAGGCCGACGCGGCGACCAACCCGCCGTCGATCGCCGCCGCGCTGACGCTGGACGGCTACCGCACCTTCTTCGGCGGCGGGGGCGGTCCGACGCCGTGGCCCCCGCTGGTCAACTCGCTTGCGGCCTCGTTCTTCTCGACCGTGCTGGTGCTGCTGCTCGCGCTTCCGGCCGCGTACGCGCTGTCGATCCGGCGGGTCCGCAAGTGGACGGACGTGATGTTCTTCTTCCTGTCCACGAAGATGCTGCCGGTGGTCGCCGGGCTGCTGCCGGTGTACCTGTTCGCGAAGAACACGGGGCTGCTGGACAACATCTGGCTGCTGGTCCTGCTCTACACCTCGATGAACCTGCCGATCGCGGTGTGGATGATGCAGTCCTTCCTCGCGGACGTCCCCGTCTCCATCATCGAGGCGGCGCAGGTCGACGGGGCCCGGCTGCCGACGGTGCTGCGCCGTGTCGTGGCCCCGGTCGCCGGTCCCGGCATCGCCGCGACCGCCCTGATCTGCTTCATCTTCAGCTGGAACGAGCTGTTGTTCGCACGGGTGCTGACCGGCGTCGTCGCCGGGACCGCACCTGTCCATCTGACCACCTTCGTCACCAGCCAGGGCCTCTTCCTCGCCCAGCTGTGCGCGGCGTCCGTGGTCGTGTCCCTGCCGGTGCTCGTCGCCGGCTACGCCGCCCAGGACAAACTCGTCCAGGGCCTCTCGCTGGGAGCAGTCAAATGAGGGCAGCCATCGTCGAAGCCGTGGGCAAGGTCTCCGTGACCACCGTGCCGGACCCCACGCCCGGTCCCCGGGACGTGGTCGTCAAGGTCGCGTCGTGCGGGCTGTGCGGCACCGATCTCCACATCCTCCAGGGCGAGTTCGCTCCTACGCTGCCGATCGTGCCCGGGCACGAGTTCGCCGGGGAGGTCGTCGGCCTCGGTGCGGACGTCACCGAGCTGTCCGTGGGCGACAGGGTGGCCGTGGACCCCTCGCTGCACTGCCACGAGTGCCGCTACTGCCGTTCGGGCCGGGGCAACCTCTGCGACAACTGGGCGGCGATCGGCGTCACCGTGCCCGGGGGCGCGGCCGAGTTCGCGGTGGCGCCCGCCGCCAACTGCGTACGCCTGCCGGAACACATCGACGTCCGGGACGCGGCGCTGATCGAGCCGCTGTCCTGCGCCGTGCGGGGCTACGACGTCCTCAACGGTAATCTCGGGGCCCAGGTGCTGATCTACGGCTCCGGGACCATGGGGCTGATGATGCTGGAGCTGGCCAAGCGCACCGGCGCCGCGTCGGTGGACATGCTGGACGTCAACGCGCAGCGGCTGGCCACGGCGACGACCCTGGGCTGCACGGGCGCGGCGGCCCGTGCCGAGGAGCTGGACCGTCCGGGCGGCTGGGACGTCGTCATCGACGCCACCGGCAACGCCGGGGCCATCCAGGACGGTCTGGGGAGGGTCGCCAAGGGAGGTACGTTCCTCCAGTTCGGGGTCTCCGACTACGCCACCACCGCGGTGATCGAGCCGTACAGGATCTACAACCAGGAGATCACCATCACCGGTTCGATGGCGGTCCTGCACAGTTACGAACGGGCCGCGGCGCTCTTCGCGAGCGGCGTGCTGGACGCGTCGGTGTTCATCAGCGACCGGCTGCCGCTGGAGCAGTACCCGCAGGCGATCGAACGCTTTCAGGCGGGCATCGGACGCAAGATCGTGGTGGAGCCGTGACGGACGCCCCGGTCCCCCGCACCGGCTCCGGCCCCGTCCTCGACTCCCGCCCCCGCTCCGTTCTCGTGCTCGGCGAGGCGCTGGTGGATCTGGTGCCGGCCGACGGTGACACAGCGGTCCGGGCGGCCCAGCCGGGCGGGGCGCCCGCGAACGTCGCGGTGGGCCTGGCCCGCCTCGGCGGGCGGCCGTCCTTCGTGGGCGGGCTCGGCGACGACGCCTTCGCGGCGGGCGTCGAGGCTTGGCTGACGGGTGCGGGCGTCGATCTCTCGCTGACTGCCCGGTGCTCGCTGCCCACGGCGCTCGCGGTGGCCGATCCGGGCGATCACGGGAACACGTACCGCTTCCACCTCGGTGACACGGCGACCTTCGCGCTGCCCGACCGGACGGCGGAGGCGGCGCGTTTCGGCGCGGTGTACGTGGGCGGGCTCGCCGCGGTCGTGGAGCCGGCGGCCGGCGTCGTGGCCGCCACCGCGCGGGCGGCCGCCCGCGCGGGGCTGCTCGCGGTGGACCCCAATGTGCGCGAGGACCGCACCCTGGATCCCGTACGGAGCCTCGGCCGGCTGCGGGAGCTGTGCTCTCTCGCGCGGGTCGTGAAGGCGAGCGACGAGGATCTGGTGCGCCTGTGGCCGGACGCGGCCCCGGAGGCCAGTTGCCGGGCGCTCGCCGGGGAGGGACGGCTGGTGGTGCTGACCCGGGGGGCGGAGGGTGCCACCGCGTACGTCCATGACGCCCCGGCGGTCTCGGTCCCCGCCCTGCCGGTGCGGGTGGTGAACACCATCGGCGCGGGCGACGCGTTCATGGCGGGGATGTTGACCTGGCTGGGGACGGAGGCCGACTGGGATCCGGAGCTGTCCGCCGACCAGGCACGGGCGATGCTGGAGTACGCGGCCGCGACGGCCGCGTCGGTCTGTGCCAGGGCGGGAACGGAGCCCACGGCCCCGGTCGGGGTGTGAACCCGGCACACATCGGGCATCACCATCAGGACCCGAGTTCCGCACGGCCCTCCCCCGGCCCACGGAAACCGCCCGGCCCCACCAGGCTCCTCCGCCCGGTGGGGCCGCGGCGTCGCCTCAGCTCTGCGGGCGCCTGCCGTGGTTCGCGGCGTTCTTGCGGCGGGCCTTCTTCTTACGACGTCGCTTCGATGACATCGAACCCTCCTTCTCTCTGCTCTGTACTCCGTTGCGGACGGTCCACCGGGCGGTGAGGCCCGGAGATCACCGGGTCGCCTACCCATGGACACCGTGGCAAACACCCGGTGCGGGTGCAACCGGCGGCGCGCCGCCGGGCGCGTACGGACAGGTGTGCGGATCCGTCAGTTGGTCAGCTCGTCGATGAAGTCCTCCGCGCACCGGTCCTCGGCCGCCGTGCCATTGGCCTGGTTCATGCAGTCCTCGAGGTCCCTGAACTCCTGGGAGTCGAACACGGAGACGGCCACCACGAGGACGACGGCGGAACCGATGAGCCCGAGCGCCCCGAACGCCGCGCCGACTATCGCCATCACCCGGCGCGGCGCGCGGCCCTGACGGGTGCGGAGCGCGGCGATGATCCCGAAGACGACGGCGAGCAGGCCGAGCAGCAGCCCGCCCACCACGGTCCAGAAGAACAGGCAGGCGATGAGGCCGAGTACGAGTGCGGCGACCGCGAAGCCGTTCGTCCGGGCGGGCGCCTGGCCGCCGTAGGGGTCGTGGTCGGCGGCGGGCTGCCCCGGGTACGGGGAATCCGGGTATGAGGGAAGGGACATCGGGGAGGTGCTCCTGTTCTCCTGGCTTCCCGTCCACCTGCCCTCTGGGCCGTCCTCCATGCACCGTTATGGTCACACTCCGGCAACTAAATGCCCTGGCCAGGGGCTTCTCGGTGGAGCCGCGCCGACAGGTGGTGCTGCAGCGGCCGACCGACGGCGGCGAGATCGTGGACGAAGGCGAGCGTGTCCGGATCCGTCAGGGTGTAGCGGCGGCGGGTGGCGTCGACCTCCTTGGCCGTGGGGGCGAGGGACACCCGCTCGGTGGCGAGGTCGACGGTGCCGTCGCCGGCCCGGCCGACCGAGATCTCCGCGATGCCGGTGGGCTGGGTGATCAGGGCCTCCACCCGCCCGTCCGGCTGCAGACGCCACCATCCGGTCTCGCGGGCGGACGGCCGCAGGGGACGCCCGTCCGCGTCGATCAGCCAGGCCCGGGCCTCGTACGCGAGGAAGGGCCGCCCGTCGTGGCTGAACGTGACCTCCTGTGCGTAGGTGAAGTCCGTCTCCAGCGTCGGATATCCGCCGCGGCCCGTGCCCCGCCAGGTGCCGATGTACCCGGTCACCGGGGCGAGCAGCGGATGCGGGGCGGGGGACGCTTCGGGGCGGAGGGCGTCGGGGAAGGGGAGTTCGGAGACGGGGTCGTGCATGCGGGTGCGCTCCTCGGGTCGGTGCCGGTGCAGGGTCGCAGCCTAGGGCCTGTCGTCAAACTGCCGTCGTCGCCCGAAGGGCGGCCGGGCGGCGTCTGGTGCGTGCGATCGCAAGGCGCTGGAATGCTCTCGTAGCGGAGCTACTAGGGCGTTTCGGCAACGCGGCGAGCGTGCGTGCCAGACGCCGCCCGGCAGGCGGCAGTTTGACGACAGGCCCTAGGGGGTGTCCTGTGGCACGGCGGCGGCCCCGCACACAGGTGTGCGGGGCCGCCGGTGACGGGACTCAGTTGTGGGCGAGCAGCGCGTTCTCGTCGAGGCGGATGGTGCGGGGCAGCCGTTTGATGGTGGCTTCCCGGTGGGCGATGACGATGAGGGTGCGGTCCGCCCGCAGGGTGTCGATCGCGGTTTCCAGGGTGCGCGCCGTCTCGGGGTCGATGTCGGCGGTGGCCTCGTCGAGGACGAGGACCGCCGGGTCCAGGAGGGCCGCGCGGACCAGCCCGATCAGCTGGAGTTCACCGGCCGAGAGCCGGCCCGTGCCGCGTCCGAGGTCGGTGTGCAGCCCTTCGTCGAGCGAGCGGATCCAGTCGGCGATGCCCAGGCGTTCGACGGCCTCGGCGATGCTCCGCTCGTCTGGGTCGCCGGGCACCAGCCGGAGGTTGTCGAGGAGGGTTCCCTCGATCATGTGGACGCGTTGCGGGATCAGGACGATCCGGCGGCGCAGTTCGGCGGGGGCGAGGGCGGCGAGGTCGTGGCCGTCGTAGCGGACGGTGCCGCTGTCCGGTGCGTAGAGGCCGGTCATCAGTTTGGCGAGGGTCGTCTTGCCGGAGCCGGTGGGGCCGACGAGCCCGACCCGTTCGCCGGGTTCCACCCGTACGGAGAGCCCGCCGAGGACCTCGGTGCCCGCCACGTAGGAGTAGCGGAGGTCCTCGATCTCCAGGACGCCGCGTTCGGCGGTGGCCGGGCCGCGCTGTGCGTCGTCGTCCGCAGCGGGCCGGGGGGCGTGGATCCCGGCGTGGGGGGCGGTGGTGCTCAGCAGGTCGAGCAGTCGGGCGAGGCCGACGAGGGAGATCTGCACCTGTCCGACGAGGTTGGACGCCTGGGTGGCGGAGTCGAACAGCTGGCGGGTGGCGAGGATGAAGACGACGACCGTGCCGACGCTGATGGAGCCCCGGGCGGCGAGCCAGCCGCCGACCAGGAGGAGTACGGCCGTCGTGAGGCTCTGGACGATGCGGGCGAGGCTGATCAGGAACAGACTGCGCTGACTGCGCCGGGCCGCGCGGTAGCGCCGTTCGTTGTCGGCGAGGAAGCGCTCGCGCCAGAAGCCGACGCCGCCGCCGGTCTGGAGCATCTCGCGGGACTGCACGAGCTCGCGGTAGGTCGTGGCGACGGTGCCGGCGGCGGCGGCCTCGGCGGCGAAGGCCGGGTTGGCGGCCTTCTTGAACAGCCGCAGGACGCAGACGATGGCGGGGACGAACACGAGAGCCAGGGCGAGGGTGAGCAGCGGCGAGTAGGTGAGCAGCAGCACGGTCGTGAAGAGGAGGTAGGCGGCGACGGTGAGGACGTCGGGCAGTTGGCCGCGGACGAAGTTGGCGAGGTCGGCGATCTCGGTGGTGGTGCGTCGGAGCAGGTCGCCCGAGGGCTGCGCTTCGAGGAAGCGGAGCGGCGCCCGGGACAGCCGGGTGACGGCCAGTTCGCGCAGGGCGCGGACGACGCGTTCGCCGACGGCGATGAGGAGCAGTTCCGACTGGCGGAACAGGATCAGCCGCAGCAGCGCCAGTACGGTCAGGGCGGCGACGGCGGTGAAGAGGCCGGAGCGGTCCCGGGCCAGGATCTGGTCGACGCCCGCGCCGATGACGGCGGGCACGGCGACGGTGGTGGCGGTCGCGGCGGCGCCGGCCAGCAGCGCGAGGGTGATGCCCCGGCGCTCGGGCCGCATGTGGGGCCAGGCCCTGCGCAGTACGCGGCGCTGGTCGGGGGTCGCGGTCAGGCGCTGGTGCTCAGCCACCGGTGGTCACCCGCTCTTCCGTGTCGTCGGGGGCGGCCGCCTTGGCCGGGGCGAGGGTCAGGGTGCGGTCGGCCGCGTCGAGGAAGCCGCCGCGGTGGGTGGCGCAGACGATCGCGGTCTCGCCGGACCAGGCGCGGAGCCGGGCCAGCAGGGTGTGTTCGGTGGTCGTGTCGATCGCGGAGGTGATGTCGTCGAGGAGCAGGACGGGGGGCTTGCGCAGCACGGCGCGGGCGAGGGCGAGGCGTTGGAGCTGACCGCCGGAGAGGGTGCTGCCGCGTTCGCCGACGAGGGTGTCCAGTCCGTCGGGGGCGGCGTCGAGGTAGTCGTCGAGGGCGGCGGTACGGCAGGCCCGGCGCAGTTCGTCGTCCGTGTGGGCGGAGCCGAGGCGGAGGTTGTCGGCGAGGGTTCCGCTGACGGTGACGGGGCGCTGGGGCACGTAGCCGAGCCGCGCGTGGACCTCGGCGGTGTCCGCCTCCTCCAGTGGGCGGCCGCCGAAGCGCACGGTGCCGGTGGTGGGTGGGAGGAGTCCGGCGAGGATCCTCAGGAGGGTCGTCTTGCCGGAGCCGGTGGGGCCGGTCACGGCGACCAGTTCGCCGGGGCGCACGGTGAGGTCGACCGGGGCCAGGATCAGGTGTCCGCCGGCGCTGTGGCCGACGCCCTCGGCGGTGAGGTCGCCGGTCGCGGGCAGCGGCGCCGTTCCCGGGGCCCGGTCCGTGGGGTGCGGCAGCAGGACGTCTTGGATGCGGCGGGCCGCGGTGGTGGCCTGGCTGAGCTGGCTGATCCGCAGGGTGATGACGCCGACCCACAGGACGAGCATGCTCATCCAGCTGGTGAAGGCGACGATGCCGCCGACGGACATGGTGCCGCGCAGTACGGCGACGCCGCCGAGGCCGAGGCCGGCGCCGATGGCGAGGGCGGGCACGAAGGGCGAGAGGGAGGCCCACCCGGCGGAGACGCGGCCGGTGGTCAGGGTGTGCTCGGTGACCGCGGCGCTGCGTTCGTGGTGGCGTCGTACCAGGGCGGGTTCGCCGCCGAGTCCGCGTACGGCGGCGCTGGCGGAGAGCAGTTCCTCGACGGCGTCGGCCCGGCTGCCGTGGGCGGCGGAAAGTGCGGTGTTGGCGGCGCCGAACCGCTTGGGAAACCAGTAGGTGTTGATCCACACCAGGGGCGGCACGCACAGGAGGCAGATCAGGGCGAGGAGCGGGTCGAGCCGCATGATCGCGACGATCATGACGGCGAAGCCGGTGACTCCCGTGAGGAACGAGGCGACGCCGGAGAGCCAGCTCCGGACGAGGTCCACGTCGCGGGTGCCGCGCATGCCGAGGTCGCCCTCCCCGTACCGGGCGAGGGTCCGGGTGTCGAGGCGGGAGACCCGGTCCGCCAGGGCGATGTAGAGGCGGTTGCCCTGGGTGGTGGCGAGGAGGGTGGAGTACCAGCCGAGGACCATCTCCGCGAGGGCGGCGAGGATGCCGGCGCCCACGATGACCAGGGCCCAGCGGAGCAGGGCGGAGCGGTCCTCGTGGACGATCCCCTGGTCGACGGCGCGTTCGATGAACCAGGGCAGGGCGATCAGGGCGAGTTGGTAGACGAGTCCGCCGAGGACGGCGAGGGCGGCGAGGGCGGGGCGGTCCCGGAGGCAGCCCGCGAGGAGTCTCAGCCCGTCGCGGGCGGTGGGCTCGTACGGGCTCTGTCGCCCGGCCGTGGCGTTCACGCTCCACCCCGTCCGGATGCGGGTGCGGGCACGGCGCGGCCGGGGGCGGCGGGGTGCGCGGCCTCGGGGCGGCGGGCGAAGAAGTCGAGCATGGCGGCGTTGACCTCCGCGGGGCGTTCGAGATGGCCGTAGTGGCCGCAGCGTTCGATCTCGGTGTAGCGGGCTCCGGGGACGGCGTCGGCGATCTCCCGCGAGGCCGCGGCCGGAATCATGACGTCGTCGGCGAAGCCGACGCACAGGAGCGGTACGTCGAGCGTCGCGTACCGGGGCAGTCGGTCGACGTCGCCCATGGCCTCGTGCTGGGCGCGGACGCCGGGGCCGGTCGCTCCCTCGGCGTAGGTGAAGACGTCGAGCCAGTCCCGTACGGCGGCGGGGTCGCGCAGGGTGTGGGGCGACAGGTAGCACAGGGCCTGGAAGACGGCCCGGTGGGAGTCGGGGACGGCGGCTCCGCTGTCGTACAGGTCGGCGGCGGCGCGGGTGACGGCGCCGCCGAAGGCGTCGACGCGGGCGCGGCCGGCCAACATCACGGCCTGGCTGACGAGTTCGGGCCGGGTGAGGAGGAGTTCGCCGACGATCGACGCGCCGAGGGAGAAGCCGACGACGCGGCAGGGCGGGAGGGCGAGGTGCTCGATCAGCGCGGCCAGGTCCGCGGCCATGGCCTCCAGGGTGACGCCGCCGGGCGGTAAGGCGTTCGGCGGGATGCCCCGGTTGTCCGGGGCGATGACCCGGTAGCCCGCGGCGACCAGGGCGGGGGTCTGGTGGGCGCGCCAGGCGGTGCGGGAGGCGCCGGTGCCGTTGACGAGCACCACGGGCTCTCCGTCGCCGCCCGAGTCGTCGTGGACGAGGTCGAGTCCGTTGAGGTATGCGGAAGGCATGGTGGGGGTCAGACCTCGCTGTCCTGGGTTTCGCCCTGGGTCCAGTAGGCGGTCAGATGGGTGTCGGCGCGGTCGAGGCCGCGGGTGTGGACGAAGTGGTGGCGCAGGTCCCGCATGACGCCGCGCTCCGCGCCGCCCCACACACGCCCCTGCCCGTCCGGGAGTTGGAGGGTGGTGGCGTGTTCGCGGAGGAGTTCGCCGTGGCCGCGGTCGTGGCGGTGGAGCCAGGTGACGGTGGCGTCGGCCCGGGTGGGGAGGGGTTGTTGCTCGGCCCGGTCCGCGACCTCGACGGCGGCCAGGACGCGGTGGCCCGGGGGGAGCTCTTCGAGGATCGCGCCGATCGCGGGCAGGGCCGTCTCGTCGCCCAGGAGGAGGGTCCAGTCGGTGACGGGGGCCACCGGGTAGGCGGGGCTCGGGCCGAACCAGATCACCTCGTCGCCCGGCCGGACGGTCTCGGCCCACCCGGAGGCGAGCTGATCGGGGCCGTGCAGCACGAAGTCCATGTCGACCTCGTGGAGTTCGGGCCGGTGGCCGCGGATGGTGTAGCGGCGCAGGCGCGGTTTGGCGGTGGGCAGCAGCGCCCGGGCGGCATCCGTGGTGAAGGGCCGGGGCAGTTCGACGCCGGGCTCGTAGAAGTAGAGGGCGACATGCTGATCGCTCCCATTGCTGCTGAACTCTGACAGATCGTCACCTCCCAGCGTGAGCCGGACCATGCGGGGGGTGATGCGTCGCATTCTGCGCACGGTGGTCACATGAATGCGCCCTGGCCTGCGGTTTCGGTGGGTGTCGGTCGCGACCGTGCTCATGGCGTGCGGTCTCCTCGTTGCTGTTCGGGATGGTCGGCTCCCTGAATCCTGCCCGGAAGCGATAGGTTAGGCATACCTTACTTCTGGCAGCGTCCTGATGCGGCCGGAAGATCTCTCTGTTTCTGAACGAAGGAGTGAACATGGCACGTTCACGTATCTTGTCCGGCCCGGTGGAGCGCAGGCGCGTCCTGGGCGGACTCACGGGTGCCGCGGCGGCGTTAGGGCTGACGGCCTGTGGCGTGAGCGAGTCCGACGACAAGGCCTCGAACAGCGGCTCCGAGGAGTCGTCCGGTGCGGCGACGCGCAGCCTGGAGACGGACAACGGGACCGTGAAGGTCCCGCAGAAGCCCGAGCGGGTGGTGGTTCTGGAGAACTACGACGCCCTGATGCTCCTCGACCTCGGACTGGTCCCGGTCGGCGTCCCCGACGGGGCCGCCAACCCCCAGTTGCTGCCGAAGGACGTGTACGAGCAGCTCAAGGACGTCGACACGATCGGCGCCTCGGGAACGCCCAACTCCCAGGCCATAGCCGCCCTCAAGCCCGATCTGATCATCGATCAGTTCTACAAGGAGAAGTCTGCCCCGCTCAAGACCATCGCACCGGTGGCCTTCTACGACTGGCACACCAGCGGGGCGTTCTGGAACGAGCAGATCGCCAAGCTGGCGAAGGCGGTCAACCGCGAGAGCCAACTGACCGAGAAGAAGAAGGAGTACGAGCGCCGGCTCACGGAGGTGAGGACCGCCTACCGGAAGCAGATCGCGACGACCACCTGGGCCCCGCTCAGCGGCGGCCCCAACGGCAAGTTCTTCCTGGGGACACCGCTGGTCACCGTGATGCGCGATGTCGGTCTGCGGATCGGGGCGGGACTGCCCGAGAAGGAGGCGGGCTTCGTGCCGAAGAGCTACGAGGAGATGGACGTCCTCAAGGACTGCGACGCGCTGATCTACTCGGTACAGGCCGATAGCAAGGCCACTCCCACGACCCAGCAGTTGCTGGACCACAAACTGTGGAAGGGCGTTCCCGCCGTCAAGGCCGGGCGGGCGTTCCCGTCGCGGCACTTCGTGATGGCCAACTACAGCTTCGCGATCGCCACGGTCGACGAGATCGAAGGCATGCTCAAGAAGATGTAGCGGTCCGCAGGGCCTCCCGGCCCGTCGGCGGCGTGTGCCGCCGACGGGCCTTCGTGCGTGGTGCGGCCGTTCAGCCACCGTCGCTCGCGTCCCGCCGCCGCAGTCCGGCGGCGAGACCGGCGGCCGTGCGGTGCCGGAAGACCTCCCTGGGAGCGGCCTCCCAGCCCCCGGCCCGCAGGAGCCCGGCCAGCCGCACCGTGACGATGCTGTCGCCGCCCAGGGCGAAGAAGTCGTCGTCGGCGCCGATCCTGGGCAGGGCCAGCACCCGGGCCATGGCGGCGCAGACCGCCGTCTCCCGCTCCCCCACCGGCTCCCGCCCGCCGGCCGCGGCGCCGAAGTCCGGGGCGGGCAGCCGGTCCCGGTCCAGCTTGCCGTTGGCGGTCACGGGCAGCGTCTCCAGCAGCACGACCGCCGCCGGGACGAGGTGTCCGGGCAGCCGCTCGGCGAGCCAGGCCCGCAGCGCGACCGGGTCGGGGGCGGTACCGGGCCGGGGCGCCCCGTACGCGACCAGGCGGCGCACCCCGTCGTCCTCCCGGGCGACGACGACCACCCGGGAGAGGTCCGGGTGGGCGGCGGCGACCGTCTCGATCTCGCCCGGCTCGATCCGGAAGCCCCGGATCTTCACCTGGTCGTCGACCCGGCCGAGGAACTCCACCGCCCCGTCCACCGTCCAGCGCGCCAGGTCCCCCGTCCGGTAGAGCCGGCTGCCGTCGGCGGCGAACGGGTCCGCGACGAAGCGTTCCGAGGTGAGCGCGGCCCGGCCCCGGTAGCCACGGGCCAGCCCGGCACCGGCGAGATACATCTCCCCCGGCACCCCCGGTGGCACGGGCCGCAGACCCGCGTCCAGCAGGTGGACCCGGGCGTTGTCCACCGGCCGTCCGATCAACTGGCTCTCGCTGTCGCGGACATGGGCGACCATGGCGTCCACGGTGCCTTCGGTGGGACCGTACAGGTTGACCACGTCGGTACCGGGCAGCTCCCGCAGCCGGGCCCACTGGCTGTCGGGGACGGCCTCGCCGCCGACGCCGAGCAGCGGCAGCGGGCAGCTCCCGCCCTCGGTCAGCCCGGCCTGCTCCAACTGGGCGAGCACGGTGGGGGCGACCTCGATGAAGTCGATGGCGTGGTCCCGCAGATAGCGGTGCAGCCGGTCCGGGTCGCGCTGGATGTCCTCGGACAGGACATGCACGCAGTGGCCGTGGAACATCCACAGCTGGGGCTGCCAGGAGGCGTCGAAGGAGAACGACCAGGCGTGCCCCACGTGCAGACGGGAGCGTCCTGTGCGCTCGACGACCGGCTCGTACAGGGCCCGGCGGTGGCTGTGGAAGAGATTGACGACGCCCCGGTGGGTGATCACGACCCCCTTGGGGACGCCGGTGGAACCGGAGGTGTAGATGAGGTACGCCGGATTCTCCGGCCGCAGCGGGCGCGACCGGTCGGCGTCGGTGGGCGGCCGGTCGGACCGGGCGGCGAGCGCCGCCCGCGTCCCGGGGGCGTCGAGCAGCACGGTGGCCGGGTGCCCGGTCCGGTCGGCGAGCGCGGTGGTGGTGAGCAGGAGGGCGGGTGAGGCGTCGGCCAGCATGAACGTCAGGCGTTCGGCCGGATAGTCGGGGTCGAGCGGCAGATAGGCGGCTCCTGCCTGGTGCACGGCCAGGATGCCGATGAGCATCTCCTCCGTGCGCGGCAGCATCAGCGCCACGAGATCCTCGGGGCCGACGCCTCGGGCGATCAGCTCGTGGGCGAGACGGGCGGCGCGCCCGCCGACCTCGTGGAAGCTCAGGACCGTGTCGCCGTGGACCAGCGCCGGGGCCCCGGGGTCGGTCGCGGCCGCCTCGGCGAAGAGGCCGGGCAGGGTCTGCTCCGGGTGGGGCCGGGGGGCGGGGTTCCAGTCGTCGAGGACACGGCGGCGCTCGTCCGGTGCGAGGGCCTGGAGGCGGTGGACGCGGCTGTCGGGGCGGCTGCCGACCTCGGCGAGCAGATGGGTGAGCCGGTCCATCAGGGCGGCCGCCTGCTCCGGCCCGAAGAGGTCGGGCCGGTATTCGAGGGTGAGGTGACCGCCGGGGACGACGGCGAGGGTCAGCGGGTAGTGGGTGGCGTCGGTGTGCTCGCTGCCGGTGACGGTGAGTTCCCCGGACCGCTCCGCGCGGCGCAGTCCTTCCCCGTCGACGAAGTAGTTCTCGAACACCAGCAGGGTGTCGAAGAGTTCGCCCGCTCCGGCGCTCCGCTGGATGTCGGCCAGGCCCAGGTGCTGGTGTGCGGTGAGCTTCGCCTGCTCCGCCTGGAGCCGGGCCAGTGCCTGGCGTACGGTGCCGCCCTCGCGCAGGTCGACGCGGACGGGCAGGGTGTTGATGAAGAGGCCCGTCATGCTCTCCACGTCCTCGATCTCCGGCGGCCGTCCGGAGACGGTGGCTCCGAAGACGACGTCCTCGCGCCCGGTGTGGCGGGCGAGCAGCAGGCCCCAAGCGAACTGGATCACCGTGTTGAGGGTGACGTCGGCGCTCCTGGCGAGCGTCTGGAGGCTTTCGCGCAGCCTCGCGTCGAGCCGGCGCGGGATCCGGTCGGAGAGAGCGGGGCGCCTGCCGGGGTCGGCGGGGGCGATGAGGGTCGGCTCCGTGATTCCCTCCAGTGCCTCCCGCCAGGCGTCCTGGGCGGCCCGCTCGTCCTGGGCGGTGCGCCAGGCCAGGAAGTCCCTGAACGACCGTCGCCTGGCCGGGGGTTCGGCGGGGCCGGTGAGGGAGGCGTACAGAGACAGCAGTTCCTGGATCAGGACGGGCACCGACCAGCCGTCGAGGATCGCGTGGTGGTTGGTGACCAGCAGGGTGTGTTCCCGCTCCCCCGTGCGCACCAGCCGCAGGCGCAGCAGGGGCGGCGCGGTGAGGTCGAAGGGCCGGGTGCGGTCGGCCTCGGCGAGGGCCCGCAGCGTCTTCTCGCGGGTGTCGGCGGGTTCGGGGCGCAGGTCGTTCTCGGACCAGTCGGGGGCCACGTCGTCGAGCACGATCTGCACGGGACGGCTCCCCGCGCTGACGAACGCGGTGCGCAGAGCGGGGTTGCGGTCGAGCAGGGCGGCTCCGGCGCGGCGCAGGGCGGCCGGGTCGAGGTCGCCGGAGAGGCGCAGGGCGAGCTGCATGGTGTAGACGTCGATGTCGTCGCCCGCCAGGTGGGTGAGGGCGTACAGCCCTTCCTGGAGCGGGGTGAGCGGCCAGACGTCCCGGAGCGCGGGCGACCGCGCCTGGAGCGCGTCGACCTGTTCCTGGTCCAGTCGTACGAGGGGGAAGTCGGACGGGGTGTGGACGGGGCCGGCCGGTGCGTCGGCGAGGGTGTTCAGCGCCTCGCACCACAGGTCCAGCAGGCGTTCGGCGCCCTGGGCGTCGAGGATGCCGGTGGCGTACGTCCACCGGGTGGCGAGCCTGGGGCCGTCCGGGCCGTCGACGGTGGAGGAGATGATCTCCAGCGGGAAGAGCACGGGGACGGTGTTGCGGACCGGGCGCAGGGTGGGGAGCGCTTCCGGGGCGGGGGACCAGGCGGCCGGTTCGGCGTCGTCGGCCGTGGGGCCGGGGCCGGGGAAGCGGCCGAGGTAGTTGAGCACGATCTCCGGGGTGCGGGTGGGGCCCGCCGGGTCGTCCAGGTGGTGCAGCAGCCCGTGGCCGATCCCCCGGTCGGGGGTCTCCCGCAGGTGTTCCTTGACGGCCATCAGGGCGCGGAGGGCCTCGTCACCGGCTGTCCCCGCCGACGGGGAGAAGTCCGCTGCGGAGAGGTCCGGAGAGACCGGGTACCAGCTGGTGAACCACCCGACGGTGGTGGAGAGTTCGGATCCCGGCACGACGCTCTCCTCGCGCCCGTGCCCCTCGACGGCGATCACGTCGTGCCCGGCCCGCCGGCCGCGTTCCCGGCGCCAGCGGGCCAGCGCGAGGGCGGCGGCGGCCACGAGGACGTCGTGGACGGAGCCGTGGACGGCGGCGGGGACGCGGGTGATCAGGGCGCGGGTGAGGTCGGGGTCCAGGGTGCGTTCGAGGTGGGCGACGGTCTCCTGGGTGTCGAGGGCCGGGTCGAGGGGGCGGGCCCCGAGGGCGGGGGCGTCGCGCTCCGCGCGGGCACGCCAGGCGGGGGCCTCGGCCCGGCGGGCCGGGGTGGTCGCGGCGTCGGCGAGCCCGAGGGCCCACTGCCGGAAGGAGGTGGAGTCGCCGGGCGGGGCGGGCGGGTTTCCGGCGAGGACGTCGTCGTGGGCGGCGGCGAGGTCGGCGGTGAGGATCCGCCAGGAGACCCCGTCGACGGCGAGGTGGTGGACGACCAGGATCAGGCGTCCGCCGCGGCCGGGGCCCCGGTCGCACCAGACGGCCCGGACCAGTTCGCCTGCGGCCGGGTCCAGTTGGTCAACGGCTTCGGCGGCCAGGGCGGCGGTCAGCTCCGCCGCCCGCTCCGCGCTCTGAGCTCCGGCGTCCACGGGGAGCAGCACCGGTTCGGCGGGCGGGTCGGTGGGGCCGGGGATGTGCAGCGCCTGGTTGCCCGGTTCACCCACCAGGGTCGCCCGCAGCATCGGGTGGCGGTCCAGCAGCCTGGTGAGGGCGGCGGTCAGGGTGGCGTGGGTGGCCTCCGGCGGGGTGACGAGGTGGGCGTACTGGTGGAGCCCGTCGACCGGTCCCCGCTGGAGCGCCCACCGCATGATCGGGGTGAGCGGGGCCCGCCCGGCGGGGTCCAGCCGG
This sequence comes from Streptomyces anulatus, assembly GCF_014650675.1. Lineage (GTDB taxonomy): Bacteria > Actinomycetota > Actinomycetes > Streptomycetales > Streptomycetaceae > Streptomyces > Streptomyces anulatus. Next base: position 53,962 of record NZ_BMVK01000009.1, read on the forward strand.
GGTACGGAGGCGGTCCCGGCGGTCGCGGCGGCGCGGGCGAGCGCGGCGGGGGTCTTGTGTTCGAAGACGTCCCGGGGGGTGAGGGTCATTCCGGCCCTGCGGGCGCGGGCGACCAGTTGGATGGAGAGGATGCTGTCGCCGCCGAGGGCGAAGAAGCTGTCCTCGGCCCCGGCGGCCGGAATGCCGAGCAGTTCGGCGAAGAGCGCGGTGAGCACCGCTTCCCGGATGCCGCGCGGGGCGACGGCGGTGGCCGTGGCGGCGAGGTCGGGGGCGGGCAGGGCGGTGCGGTCGAGCTTGCCGCTGGGGGTGAGCGGCAGGGCGTCCAGGGTGATCAGGGCGGTGGGCACCATGTGGTCGGGGAGCCGTCGGGCGATGCGTTCGGTGATCTCGCCGGTGTCGGGCGACGCACCGTTGGCGGGGACGAGGTAGCCGGTGAGCACGGGCCGCCCCGGGGTGTCCTCGCGCAGGACGACGGCCGAGGCCGCGACCTGGGGTTCTTCGGCGATGACGGCTTCGATCTCGCCGAGTTCCACGCGCAGACCGCGCAGCTTGATCTGCCCGTCGGTCCGTCCGACGTAGAGCAGCGCGCCGTCCGCCCGCCGCCGTACGAGGTCGCCGGTGCGGTAGAGGCGCTCCCCCGGCCCGCCGAACGGGTGGGCGACGAAGCGGTCCGCGGTGAGGGCGGGCCGGCCGAGGTAGCCGCGGGCGAGCTGCGGGCCGCTCAGATACAGCTCTCCCGTGACGCCGTCGGGGACGGGGCGCAGTCCGGCGTCGAGGACGTACGTGCCGGTGTTGTGGACGGGGCGCCCGATGGGCACGCTCCCGCCCCGCTCCCCCGTGGCCTCCCAGGCGGTGACGTCGATGGCCGCCTCGGTGGGCCCGTACAGGTTGTGCAGGCTCACGCCGGGCAGGACGTCGCGCACCGTCCGGGCCAGGGAGGCGGACAGCGCCTCGCCGCTCGCGACGATCCGGCGCAGTCCGGTGCAGTCGGCGGCGCGGGGCTCGGCGGCGAACGCGGCCAGCATCGAGGGGACGAAGTGCACGGTGGTGACACCGTGCCGGATGACCGCCTCGGCGACCTCGGCGGGGTCGCGGTGGAGCCCGTCGGGCAGGACCACGAGGGTCGACCCGGTGAGGATCGGCAGGAAGAACTCCCATACGGAGACGTCGAATCCGGCCGGTGTCTTCTGCAGGACGCGGTCCTCGGGCCCGAACGGGAAGTGGCCGGCCATCCAGCGGAGCCGGTTGACGAGGGCGGTGTGGGTGATGACGACGGCCTTGGGGCGGCCGGTGGAGCCGGAGGTGTAGAGGACGTAGGCGGCGTGCTCGCCGCGCAGCCCGGGGTGGGCGCCGACGGGTGCGGCCGCTTCCTGTTCGGCCCGTACGTCCGGGGCGTCCGCCTCCAGCACGGCGAGGCCGTCGGGGACGGGCAGCTTCTGCCGCAGCGCGGTCAGGGTGATCAGGAGGCGCAGGCCGGCGTCGGTGAGCATGTGGGCGACGCGGTCGGCCGGGTACTCGGGGTCGACGGGCACGTAGGCTCCGCCCGCGCGCTGGACGGCGTGCAGGGCCACGACGAGGTCGGCGCCCCGGGGCAGCGCCACGGCGACGCGTGTCTCGGGGCCGACGCCCCGGTCCCGCAGGAGTGCGGCGAGCCGCCCCACGCGCCGGTCGAACTCCTCGTACGAGAGGCTGATCCCGGCGTCGATCAGGGCGGGCACGGACGCCCCGGCGGCGTACCGCTCGGCGAGGAGTCGCGGCAGGGGCGCGTCCGGCAGGGGCCGCTCCTCACCGGTGGACGCCGCGAGCACCCGGGCCCGTTGCGGGGCGCTGAGCACGGCGGCCCGGTGCACGGGGAGTTCGGGGCGCGCGACCAGGGCGGCGAGGAGGGTGACGTAACGGTCGGCCAGGGCCTGCGCGGTGGCGTGGTCGAAGAGGCTGGTCTGGTAGATCAGCATGCCGTTGATCCCGGCCCCGTCGGGGCGCTCGGCGAGCGTGAACTGAAGGTCCAGCTTGGCGACTCCGGGGTCCGCGCTGACGGGGGTGACGTCGAGGCCCGGCAGGGTGAAGGTGTCCTCGGCGACGTTCTGGAAGACCAGCAGGACCTGGAAGAGCGGATTGCGGGCGAGGGTCCGCTCGGGGGCGACGATGTCGACGAGCTGCTCGAACGGCAGGTCGGCGTGGTCGAAGGCGGCCAGGTCGGCGTCCCGGACCCGGGCGAGCAGTTCGTGGAACGTGGGGCGGCCGCTCAGGTCGGTGCGCAGGACCAGGGTGTTGACGAAGAAGCCGATGAGGTCGTCGAACTTCTCGTCGGTGCGGCCGGCGACCGGGGTGCCGAGGGGGATGTCGGTGCCCGCCCCGTGCGCGGAGAGGAGCACGGCCAGGGCCGCCTGGACCGCCATGAACACGCTCGTGCCGTTGCGGGCGGCGAGGCTCCGCAGGTCCGCGTGGACCGCCGGGTCGACGGCGAAGGTGACGGTGGCCCCCTCGTGGGTCTCCTCGGCGGGGCGCGGCCGGTCGTAGGGCAGGGCCAGTTCGTCGGGCGATCCGGTGAGCGTCCGCTCCCAGAAGGCGGCCTGGCGGGCGACCTGGCTGGTGGGGTCGCTCAGCTCGCCGAGGACGTCGCGCTGCCAGAGCGCGTAGTCGGCGTAGTCGACCGGGAGCGGCTCCCAGTCGTGCTCGGCGCCGGTCACCCGTGCGGTGTAGGCGGTGCGCAGATCGTCGACGAGGGGGCGCATCGACCATTCGTCACCGGCGATGTGATGCAGGGTCAGGGCCAGGACGTGGTCGGTCCCGGTGCGCAGGAGCTGAGCCCTGAGCGGGATCTCCTCGATGATGTCGATGGGCTGCGTCACCCGGGCCCGCAGCGCCGCTTCGAGATCGGCCTCGGCGACCTCGGCCACCTCGGTGAAGGTCCGGTCGCAGGCGGCGCGGGCGCTCTCCTCGTCGAGGATGTGCTGGTGGGGCAGTCCGTCGGCGTCCGGATAGACCGTGCGCAGGCTCTCGTGGCGGGTGACGACGTCGCCGACGGCCAGCCGCAGCGCCTCCCGGTCCGGCTCTCCGCCCAGGCGGACCACGATGAACAGGTTGTACGTGGCGCTGGGACCGTCCAGGCGGTGCAGGAACCACAGCCTGCTCTGGGCGAACGACAGCGGGATCCGCTCGCCGGGGCGTCGTTCGCGCCGCGCGGGGGCGGTGCGGGCGACCGGGCGCGGCAGCACGGTCCTGGCGAGTGCGGCCGGGGTGGGGTGCTCGAAGATGTCGCGCAGGGCGACCTCGACGCCGAGGGTGGAGCGGAGCCGGTTGGCGAGCTGCATGGCGAGCAGCGAGTGTCCGCCGAGGTGGAAGAAGTCGTCGTCGGGCCCGGCACGGTCGAGGCCGAGGACATCGGCGAACAGCTCACCGAGGACGGCCTCGCGGGCGTCCCTGGGCGCGCGGGCCCGCTCCCCTCCGGAGGCCTGGGGTGCGGGCAGGGCTGCCCGGTCGACCTTGCCGTTGGGCGTGAGGGGCAGGGCGGGGAGCTGCATGACCACCGAGGGGACCAGGTGCTCGGGCAGCCGTTCCGCGAGGTAGGGGCGCAGTCCGGTGGCGGTGCCGGTGACGTAGGCGACCAGGCGTACGGAGCCGCCGGTGTCGGGCAGGCCGACGACGACGGTGTCGGTGACGTCGGGGTGGCTCCGCAGGACGGTCTCGATCTCGCCGGGTTCGACGCGGTGGCCGCGCACCTTCAACTGGTGGTCGGTACGGCCGAGGACGCACAGGGTGCCGTCGTCCTGAAGGCGGGCCAGGTCGCCGGTGCGGTACATCCGGCTGCCGGGTCCGCCGAACGGGTCGGCGGTGAACCGGGAGGCGGTCAGCGCGCCCCGGCCGAGGTAGCCGCGGGCGAGACCCGCGCCGCCGATGTACAGCTCGCCGGGCACGCCGGGCGGCACGGGCCGCAGCCAGGTGTCGAGGACGCGCAGGGTGGTGTTGCGCAGGGCGTGTCCGACGTGCGGGGTTCCGCCGTCGGGGGCGAGGTCGGCGACGGTGGACCAGATGGTGGTCTCGGTCGGCCCGTAGAGGTTGAGCAGCCGCGCTCCCCCGGTGGCGAGCCGGTCGGCGAGGTCGGTGGGGAGCGGTTCGCCGCCGCTCAGGACGCAGAGGCCGTCGAGCAGCCCCGGTGCGGCGTCGATGATGCCGCGCCACAGGGACGGGGTGGCCTGGAGATGGGTGGCTCGGGTGCGTTCGGCGAGGCCGGACAGGAGCAGCGGGTCGAGGACCTCCTCCCGCTCGGCGAGGACGACGGCGGCCCCGGTGACGAGCGGCACGAAGAGTTCCAGGGCCGCGATGTCGAAGCTGACGGTGGTGACGGCCAGGAGCCGGTCTCCGGGACCGGATCCGAGGGTCTGCGCGATCGCGTCGAGGAGGTTAGCCAGGGCCCGGTGGGTGACGACGACGCCCTTGGGGTTCCCGGTGGAGCCGGAGGTGTGGATGACGTACGCGGTCGCCTCGGAGGCGGGTGTGATGCCGGGCAGTTCGGTGAGGGGTCCTTCGTGGGGCCCCGGGTCGAGGACGGGGTGGCCGGGGCGGATCACCAGCAGCGGGTCGGAGTCCGCCAGCAGGTAGGCGACGCGGTCGGCCGGGAAGTCCGGGTCGACGGGGACGTACGCCGCTCCGGTGGCGGAGACCGCGAGCAGGACGGCGACCAGGTCGGCGCTCCGGGGCAGCGCGACGGCGATCAGCCGCTCGGGGCGGGCTCCCAGGTCGCGCAGCCGTCCGGCGACGGCGGTGACCCGGGCGGCGAGGCCGGCGTAGCTCCACTCCTCGTCGCCCGCGATCAGCGCGGTCGCGTCGGGGGTCTCGGCTGCCTGCCGCAGGAAGCGTCCGGCGAGGCCGAGCGGGGTGATGTCGTGGGCGGGCCCGTCGAGTCGGGACGGCTCCGCGAGGCCGGGCAGGACGGTGCCCGCGGTGGTGTCGGGGTGGTCGACGAGCTGTTCCAGCACGGAGAGCAGGTGCCCGCCGATGGTGGCGACCCGGTCGGGGTCGAGCAGTTCGGGGCGGTGGTCGAGGGCGAGCGCGAGGCGGTCGCGGCCGGGCAGGGCGACCAGGACCAGCGGGTAGTGGGTGGCGTCGTGCCCGCGGGCTCCGGTGACCAGCAGTCCGGCGGCCTCCTCGGTGCGGCGCAGCTGCTCGGCGTCGACCGGGAAGTTCTCGAAGAGGACGAGGGTGTCGAAGAGTTCGCGGTGCCCGGCGAGGCGCTGGAGCTCGGCCAGCGGCTCGTACTGATGATCCATCAAGATTGCTTGCTGTGCGCCGAGTTGCTGCACGAGGGCGGCGAGGCTCTGGCCGGGGCGCGGGGTGACCCGGGTGGGCACGGTGTTGATGAACAGGCCGATCATGTCGTGCGAGCCGTCGAGGTCGGCGGGGCGTCCGGAGACGGTGACGCCGAACGTCACGTCGGTGCGGCCGGTGAGCCGGCCCAGCAGCAGGCCCCAGGCGCTCTGGAGCACGGTGCTGACGGTGACGTCGCGGGCGCGGGCGAAGGCGTGGACGCGGACCACCAGGTCGTCGGACAACGGGATGTCGACACGTTCGGGCGTGCCGGCGGGCATCGCCTCGGCTCCCGGGACGAGCCGGGTGGGTCCGTCGATCCCGGCGAGCGCCTCCTGCCAGAGGTCCTGCGTCGTGGCGCGGTCGCGGCCGTTCAGCCAGAGCAGGTAGTCGCGGTAGGGGCGGGGGGCGGGACCGGGTGCGCCCCGGTAGAGGGCGAGGAGGTCCCGCACGAGCAGCGGCCCCGACCAGCCGTCGAGGAGGATGTGGTGGGAGGTGACGGCGAGCAGGTGGCGGCGTTCCCCGAGCCGGACGACCGTGAGCCGCAGCAGCGGCGGGGCGGTCAGATCGAAGCCCTGTCGCCGGTCGGCCGCCAGGATGTTCTGGGCCCGTCCCTGCCGCCGCCCCTCGGACAGGTCGGCGGACGTGAGGTCGTAGGCGTGCACGGGGATCTCGGCCTCGGCGGGAATGACCTGGAGCGGGTCGGCTCCCCGGCGGGCGAGGAACCCGGCCCGGAGGTTCGGATGGCGGTCCAGGAGGGCGCGTCCGGCCCGGCGCAGCCGCTCGGCGTCGAGGTCGCCCTCGATGTCGAGGACGGTCTGCGTGGTGTAGACGTCGGGTCCGTCGCCCTCCGCGCCGAAGCCGGTGAGGAAGTACAGACCGGCCTGGAGCGGGGAGAGCGGCAGCAGGTCGGCGAGGGGCTCCCTGGCCTCCAGGGAGTCGATCTCCGGCTGGTCGACCTCGACGAGCGGGAAGTCGCCGGGGGTGTGTCCGCCGGCCGTCGGGTCGTGCAGCAGGCGGCCCAGGTCCCGCAGGGCGGTGGTCCAGAGGGTGGCGAGTCGCTCGACGTCGGCGGTCGCCAGCAGCCGCCCGGGGAAGCTGAAGCCGGCCTGGAGGGCGGGCCCCTCCGGTCCGTCCACGACGGAGGCGTTGAGGGTGAGGGTGTGCGACGCGGGCAGCGCGTCGTCCGCTCCGCCGCCCAGGGAACCGGTCAGGGCCGGGGACCAGGGGGCGGGTGCGCCGGACTGCTCGGTCCCCCCGGACGCTGCGAACCGGCCCAGGTAGTTGTAGGCGATGCGCGCCTCGGGCAGGGCGGCGAGGCGGTCGCGCAGGTCGGGGTGGAGATGGCGCAGCAGGCCGAAGCCGAGGCCGCTGTCGGGTGCGGCCCGCAGTTGTTCCTTGACCCGCTTGAGCGCGGCCGTCAGTCCGTCGCCGCTCGGCGAGCCGATCCCGCCGAGGTCCAGGCGCACGGGGTGCACCGCGGTGAACCAGCCGACGGTGCGTGACAGTTCGGCGCCCGGCACCAGGTGGTCGGCGCGTCCGTGGCCCTCGATGTCGAAGAGGACCGGTTCGGTGTCGCCGCGCCAGGCCGCGAGAGCCAGGGCGAGGGCGGTGACCAGGAAGGTGTCGGGGCCCGTGTGGAAGAGCTCGGGCAGGTCGGTGAGGAGGGGCAGGGTGTGTTCGGGCGCGAGTTCGACGGGGACGGTGGTCACGGTGGCGAGGGTGTCCAGGGCCGGGTCGAGGGCGGGCACGGCCGCCGCCCCGTCACCGAGGACGGCGGTCCAGTGCGCGGCCTCGGCGACTCGTTCGGGGGCGCGTGCCGCCTGTTCGAGGCCTTCGGCCCAGTCGGCGAAGGAGGTCTCCACCGGCGGGAGTTCGGCGGTGCGGCCGTGGCGTTCGGCTTCGAGGGAGACGGCCAGGTCCTGGGTGAGGATGCGCCAGGAGACCCCGTCGACGACCGCGTGGTGGATCAGCAGGGCGAGCAGTCCGCCCCGGTCGGGCCCGGCGTCCAGCCAGACGGCGCGGACCATGGCCCCCGTGTACGGGTCGAGCAGCCGGGCGGCTTCGCGGGCCCGGGCACGCAGGGTGGGCAGCAGCTCCTCGTCGGCCGTCTCGACGGCGTCGACCCGGGTCAGCGGCGTCGGCCCGGCGTCGCCGCCGGGGGCGGGGATCTCCAGGGTGCGGTCGGTGAGCCGGGCCCGCAGGGCGTCGTGGTGGCCGAGGACGCGGCGCAGTCCGGCGGTGAGCTGCTCGGCGGTCGCCCCGGCCGGGGTGTGGAGGACGGCCGACTGGTGGTAGTCGGCGATGGGTCCGCCGCGTTCCACGAGCCGGCGCAGGACCGGGGTGAGCGGGGCGCTGCGCGCGGTGCGCTCGACGGGGGCCGCGGTGTCGTCCACCGTACGGGCGAGGGCGGCGAGTTGCTCGACGGTGCGGCGTTCGAAGACATCGCGGGGGCTGAGCCTGAGGCCCCGGCGGCGGGCGGCCCCGACGAGTTGGATGGCGGAGATGCTGTCGCCGCCGAGCGCGAAGAAGCTGTCCTCCACGCCGACTTCGGGCAGGTGGAGGATGTCGGCGAAGAGGGCGGCGAGTTCCTTCTCCCGGTCGGTGCGCGGGGCGGTGCCGCCGCCGGTGGCGGTGAAGTCGGGTGCGGGCAGGGCCGATCGGTCGGTCTTGTTCGCCGCGGTGAGCGGCAGCGCGTCGAGGAGCACGACCGCCGCGGGGACCATGTGGTCGGGCAGGCCCTCGGCGGCCCAGGCGACGATGTCCGCCGGTCGCGGGTCGCCGCCCGGGGCGGGGACGGCGTGGGCGACGAGCCGTCGGACGCCCCGGTGGTCGGTGTGGCCGGTGACGACGGCCTGAGCGACGGCGGGGTGGGCGGTGAGGCGGGCCTCGACCTCGCCGGGCTCGACGCGGAAGCCGCGGATCTTCAGCTGGTGGTCGGTGCGGCCCGCGTACTCCAGCTCTCCCCTTTCGTTCCAGCGGGCCAGGTCACCGGTGCGGTACATGCGGGTGCCGGGCTCCCCGAACGGGTCGGCGACGAAGCGGTCGGCGGTGATCCGCGGACGTCCGAGGTAGCCGCGGGCGAGGCCGGGCCCGCCGATGTACAGCTCGCCCAGGACGCCGGGGGCGACCGGGCGCAGGGCGCCGTCGAGGACGTAGGCGCGCTTGTTGACGTCCGGGGGGCCGATCGGCACGGGGCCGCCGGTCCACGCGGCCGGAACCTCCCAGGTGGCGGAGTTCACCACGGCCTCGGTGGGTCCGTAGGCGTTGAACAGGCGGTGCCGGTCCGCCCAGGCGCGGACGACCTCGGGGGGCAGCGCCTCGGTGCCGACGATCAGGGTCATGCCCTCGGGGAGGGACGCGTCGAGCGGCAGGGAGGCGACGACGGTCGGCGGGATCACGGCCAGGGTGATGGCGGCCCGGTCCAGGAAGTCGGCGAGCGGCGCTCCGGCACGCTCCTCCTCCGGGACGATCACCAGAGTGGCGCCGGAGAAAAGGGAGTTGGCGAGTTCGGCGAAGGTGACGTCGAAGCTGGGGGACGCGAACTGGGTGACCCGGTCGCCGGGCCGGGTGGCGAAGCAGGCGTGGGCCCAGGCGATGAGGTCGACGAGCGGACGGTGTTCGACGAGGACGCCCTTGGGGCGGCCCGTGGAGCCGGAGGTGTGGATGAGGTAGGCGCCGTTGTGCAGGCGCAGGGGGGCCCGGCGGTCGGCGTCGGTGGGGTTGTGGTCGGGCAGCCCTTCGGGCAGCCGGTCGGTCGCGATGACGGTCGCGTCGCCGGACCAGGCCGTGTGGTCGGTGCCGGAGTGGGTGAGGACGACGGTGGCCCCGCTGCCGGTGATCAGGCCGGTGAGGCGTTCGGCGGGCTGGTCCGGGTCGAGCGGGGCGAAGACGCCGCCCGCCTTGCCGACGGCGAGCTGGGCGACGTAGACGTCGGCTCCCCGGCGCAGGGCGACGCCGACGACGTCCTCGGGGCCGGTGCCCGCCGCGATGAGGGCGTGGGCGAGCAGGTTCGCGCGGGTGTTCAGCTCGGTGTACGTGAGGACGCGTCCGGCGTCGTCGACGGCGGGCCGGTCGGGGTGAGCGGCGGCCTGCCGCTCGAAGAGTACGGGCAGGGTGGCGGGTTCGACGTCGACGGTGTCGGCGTTGAAGGCGGTGAGGACCCGGTCGCGCTCCTCGGGGGTGAGGAGGTCGGTGCGGGGCAGCGGACGGTGCGGGTCGGCGGTGAACTCCTCGACGGCGCGCCGCAGTCGGGCGGCGACGCGCACGGCGTCGTGCTCGCTCAGGGCGTCGGTGCGGTAGCTCAGCCGCAGGACCGGTCCCCCGTCGGGCCCGGGGGCCGCGACCAGGGTGAGCGGGTAGTGGGTGGCGTCCCTGCCGGTGACGGCCTCGACGCGCAGCCCGGCGAACTCCTTGGTCTCCGAGCCCTCCCGGTCGTCGGGCCCGGTGTCGACGAGGTAGTTCTCGAACACGCACAGCGTGTCGAACAGCGGGCCGCCGCTGTCGGTGAGCTTCTGGATCCGGGCGAGCGCGACATGGTGGTGCGCCAGGAGGGCGGCCTGCTCGCCCGCGGTGCGCCGGACCAGTTCGGCGAGGGTCTCGTCGTGCCGGATCCGGACGCGTACCGGAAGGGTGTTGATGAACAGCCCGACCATGGACGCGGCCCCGGCCAGTTCGGCGGGCCTGCCGGACACGGTGGTGCCCGAGACCACGTCCTGGCGTCCGGTCATATCGGCCAGGACCAGGGACCACAGGGTCTGTACGACGACGGGCACGGTGACGTCCAACGCCCGCGCGGCGGCGACCAGGGCCCTGGCGGAGTCCGGGGACAGTTCCACGTCCCGGGCGGCCGGCACGGCCTGCGGCTGTCCGTCGAGACCGGGTGCGACGACCGTCGGGCCGTCGAGACCGGCCAGCGCCCCGCGCCAGGCGCGCTCGTCGGCGCCGGTGTCCTGGGCGGCGGCCCAGGCCAGGTAGTCGCGGTACGGGCGGACCTCGGGCAGGGCGGTGGGCGACCCGTCGGCCGCGTACAGGGCGAAGAGCTCCTGGACGACGCGGGCGGTGGACCAGCCGTCCAGCAGGAGGTGGTGGTGGGTGAACAGGAGCCGGTGGCGTTCGGGGGCCAGGCGGATCGCGGTGAAGCGGACGAGGGGCGGCCGGGCCAGGTCGAAGCGGGTGTGCCGGTCGGCGTCGGTGAGGCGTCCGACCCGCCGGTCGCGCTCGGCCGCGTCGAGGCCGGAGAGGTCGGCGTCCTGCCAGGGGATGTCCACGGTGTGCGGGACGACGGTGACCGGGTCGCCGTTGCGGCGGGTGCGGAAGGCGGCCTTGAGGTTGGGGTGGCGGGTCAGGAGGGCCTCGACGGCGCGGCGCAGGCGGTCCGTGTCGAGCGGTCCCGTCAGGTCCAGGCCGAGCTGCACGTTGTAGACGTCCAGCGCGCTGTCGTCGTAGGACGACAGGAAGTAGAGCCCCTGTTGGAGCGGGGACAGCGGGAGTATGTCCTGCAGTCCCTGGGGTGCGCCGGTCACGTGGTCCTCCACTCGTCTTCGAACTCGTCGATTTCGTCCTGGCTCAGCGACAGCAGGCCGAGGTCGGACGGGGTGTGCCCGGCGGCCTGGGTGCGGGCGGCCGCCACCAGGGTCTCCAGGGCGGTGCGCCACCAGCGGTCCAGGACCGCGATCTCCTCGCCGCTCACGAGCCGGCTCGCGTGGTGCCAGCTGACCGAGAGCTCGGTGCCCGAGGGGCGGCGCAGCGCGGTGATGTCGAGATCCACCGCGGTGTGGACGCCGAGCGCGGGGGCCGGGCGCCACACGGCGGCCGACTCGGGGCTCGGGGTCCAGGGTTCGGGTGCGGCGGCGTCGTTCTCGCCGACGTCGTAGCGGCCCAGGTAGTTGAAGCCGGTCAGGGGTTCCGGGCGGGCGGCGAGCGCGGCCCCGGACACGGGGTCCAGGTGGCGCAACTGCCCGTAGCCGATGCCGTGGTCGGGGACGGCGCGCAGGTGCTCCTTGACCTGCTTGAGGAACCGTCCGGCCGCGTTCGGGTCCGCGATGGTGGTGTCGGGTCCGGCTTCCGTGAGGCGCCCCCGGAACGGGTACTGGCTGGTGAACCAGCCCACCGTCCGGGCGGGGGCGGCGACTTCGGGGAGCGCGGCGTCCCGGCCGTGCCCTTCGAGCAGGACGAGGGTGCTCTCCTCGCTGCGCCAGCGGCTGTGGGCGAGGACGAACGCGGTGAGCAGGACGTCCTGTTCGGTGCAGTGGAACGCGGTGGTCACCTCGTTCAGGGCGGGTTCGGCCAGGTCGGAGGGGATCGTGGTGATCAGCCGGTGGACGGTGTCCGGGGTGTCCGTGGCGGGGTCGGGTACCCGGCCGTACGGAGCGGGCCCGGTGTCGCCCAGCACCTCGCTCCAGTACGGGAGTTCGGCGCGCCGGTCGGCGGCGGAGCCGGTGAGGGCGCGGGACCAGGTGCGGAAGGAGGTCTCGACCGGGGGCAGCGGCGTGTCCGGGTCGGCGCACAGCTGGGCGAGGTCGGGCAGCAGGATCCGCCAGGACACCGCGTCGACCACCAGGTGGTGGGCGACCAGCAGCAGCCGGCCGGGTCCCCCGTCGCCGGGGTCGAGGAGGGCGGCGCGCAGCATCCGGCCGGTGTGCGGGTCGAGTTCGCCGACGGCGGTGCGCGACGCCTCGGTGACGGCGTCCGGGAGGGAGGCGCCTCCGTCCCCGGGAGCGGGGAGGTGCCGCAGCACGTCGTCGGTGAAGACCGGGGCCTCGGGGACGAGGAGCGTCCAGGCGTCGCCGTCCGCGCCGTCCAGCCGGGCGGCGAGGACGGGGTGGTGGACGACGAGACGCCCGAGCGCCCGGCGCAGCCGCTCGGCGGTGAGGCCGGGCGGGGTCGTCACCAGGAGGGACTGGTGGTAGGTGCGGTGGTCGCCGCCGCGCCGGCGCAGCGCGTGCATGACGGGCGTGAGCGGCACGGCTCCGGCCCCGGGGTCGTGGACCAGGGCCGCGGCCTCCTCCCGCCGGGCCACCCGGGCGAGGGCGGACACGGTGCGCTGCTCGAAGACGTCACGGGGGCTGATCACGAGCCCCCGCCGCCGGGCGGCGCTGACCAGCACGATGGAGGTGATGCTGTCGCCGCCGAGGGCGAAGAAGCTGCTCTGCCGTCCGACGGCGGGCACCTTCAGGAGATCGGCGATGAGTTCGGCGAGGACCTCCTCGGCCGGGTCCCCCGGCCGCTCCCCGGCCGTCGGCTCCGCGACGGCGGGCGCGGGGAGTGCCGAGCGGTCCACCTTCCCGCTCACGGTGAGCGGGAAGCGGTCCAGGACGAGGACGTCGGAGGGCACCAGGGCCCCGGGCAGGAGGCCGGCGCTGTGGGCGAGCAGGTCGGCGGGGAGCGGTGGCGCGGCCGGGTCGTCGGGGGTGACGTAGCCGACGAGCCGGGCCGCTCCCGGCAGGTCGTCGCGTACGAGGACGAGGGCGTCCCGGACGGCCGGGTGGCCGAGCAGGGCGGTGCGCACCTCCGCCGGTTCGATCCGTACGCCGCGCAGCTTCACCTGGTCGTCGGCGCGGCGCAGATACTCCAGCTCGCCGCGCCGGCTCCAGCGGGCCAGGTCGCCGGTGCGGTACAGCCGCTCCCCCGGTGCGCCGAACGGATCGGCGACGAAGCGTTCGGCGGTCCCCGCGCTCCGGCCCAGGTAGCCGAGCGCCAACTGGGCTCCACCCAGATACAGTTCGCCGCTCACCCCGGGCGGCACGGGCCGCAGGGCCGCGTCCAGGACGTAGGCGCGGGTGCCGGCTCCCGGAGCGCCGAGCGGGACGAGGGGCCCTTCACCGGGCACGGCGGTGCGGGCGGTGACGTCGACGGCCGCCTCGGTCGGCCCGTACTGGTTGACGACGGGGGCGGCGAACACCTCGGCGCAGCGCCGCACGAGCGTGTCGGTGAGGGCTTCGCCGCCGCTGAAGATCCACCGGAGCGAGGTGCAGTGCGCCGCGTCCGGTTCGGCGGCGAACAGGGCGAGCATCGAGGGCACGAAGTGGACGGCGTGGACGCCGTGTTCGCGGATCAGCCGGGCGATGCGGGCGGGGTCCCGGTGCTCGTCGGGTCCCGCGACGACGACGGCGGCCCCGGCGAGGAGAGGACCGGTCAGCTCCCAGACCGAGACGTCGAAGCCGGGTGCGGCCTTGGCCAGCATGCGGTCCCCCGGTCCGAGGGGGAAGCGCCGCTGGGTCCAGGCGAGCCGGTTGGCGAGCGCCCCGTGCGGGACGACGACGGCCTTGGGGCGGCCGGTGGAGCCGGAGGTGTGCAGGATGTACGCGGGCTGGGCGGGGTGGGGTGCGGCGGGGGCGAAGTCGGCGGGGGCCGCCGGGCGCGGGTCGTCGAGGAGCAGGACGGGGCGGTCGAACCCGTCGGGCAGCAGGCCCCGGTGGGCGCGGTCGGTGAGGAGCACCGTCGGCGGGTTCGCTTCGAGCAGGGCGGACAGCCGGGCCGCCGGGTGGTCCGGGTCCAGGGGCAGATACGCCCCGCCGGCCTGGAGCACGGCGTGTGCGGCGGTGACCAGGTCCGCCGACCGGGGCAGGAGGACGGCGACGGGTGCGCCATGGCGGACCCCGTGCTCGCGGAGCGGTGCGGCGAGCGACCGGGCGTCGCCGAGGAGTTCGCCGTACCGGACGGTGCGGTCCGCGTCGATCACGGCGGGGGCGTCGGGCGTGCGGGCGGCCCGCTCGGCGAACTCCCGGGCGATGGACAGCGCCCGCACCGGCTCCTCGGCGGTGTTCCAGGTGGTGAGGAGCCGGTGGTGCTCGTCGTCGGTGAGCAGGCGGAGACCGCCGACGGGCCGGTCGGGCCGGTCCGCGAAGGCGGCCAGCACGCGTGCGTACCGGCCAGCGATCGCGCGTACGGTCGCCTCGTCGAAGAGCGCGGTGCGGTAGGTGATGCCCCCGTTCAACACGCCGTCGGCTCCCGGTTCCTGGACCAGGGTGACGGTGAGGTCGAACTTGGCGGTGCGGGTGTGCACCGCGACGGGTGCGCTGGCCAGGCCGCCGAGTTCCGGTCCTTCGGCGGTGCGGGTCTGGTAGTTCAGCATCACCTGGAACAACGGGTGGCGTTCCAGGGAGCGTTCGACGTCCAGCAGGTCCACCAGGCGTTCGAAGGGGACGTCGGCGTGGTCGAGTGCGTCGAGCGTGGCCGACCTGGCGCGGGCCACGAGCTGGGCCGGGGTCGGGTCGCCGCCGACGTCGGTGCGCAGGACCAGGGTGTTGACGAAGAAGCCGACGAGGTCGTGCGCCGCGGCGTCGTCCCGTCCGGCGACGAGTGTTCCCACGGGAATGTCGTCGGCGCCGCCGATCCGGTGGAGCAGGACGGCGAGCGCCGCGTGGGCGACCATGAACGGGGTCGCGCCGGTGCGGGAGGCGAGCCGCCGCAGCCCGGCGGTGACCTCGGCGGAGAGGCCGAAGGCGACGATGCCTCCGTCGTGGCCGGTGTCCGGCCGGCGCGGCCGGTCCATGGGGAGGGGAAGTTCCGCCGGGAGTCCGGCCAGCTGGTCCCGCCAGTAGCGGACCTGCCGGCTGATCTCGCTGTCCTCGTCGGCCTCGTCGCCGAGCAGCTCCCGCTGCCGCAGCGTGTGGTCGGCGTACTGGAGGGGCAGCGGCGCCCACCGGGGGGCCCGGCCGTCCGAGCGGGCGGCGAGGGCGGCGGCCAGGTCGTCGAGCAGCGGGCGCACGGACCATTCGTCGCCGGCGATGTGGTGCAGGACGAGGAGCAGCACGTCGTGGTGCGGACCTGTGCCGCCCTCGGGGACCACCCGGAACAGGCCGGCGCGCAGCGGCGTCTCCCGCTCCAGGGCGAAGGGCGGGCTCGCGGCCTCGGCCAGCGCGGCGTCCAGGGCGTCCGGCGTGGTGGTCCGGACGGTGAGGGGTACGGGGGCGTCGCCCGGGGCGAGGATGCGCTGCACGGCGCGGCCCTCGCGCTCGGGGAACACCGTGCGGAGCACCTCGTGGCGGGCGGTGAGGTCGGCGAGCGCCCGCTCCAGCGCCTGTGCGTCGAGGGTTCCGGTGAGGCGGAGCGCGATGGGCACGTTGTACGCGGCGGTGGGTTCCTCCTCCAGCCGGTGGAGGAACCAGAGGCGTTGCTGCGCGGGGGACAGCGGCGGTTCGGCGGGGCGCGGCCGGTGGGCCGGTTCCGGGGACCGGGCCGCCCTGCGGGCTCCGCGCAGCAGGGCGGCGGTCGCCGCCGGGGTCCGCGCGGTGAACAGGTCGCCGACGGACAGCTCCGCGTCCAGGAGCGTCCGGGCCCGTCCCACCAGGCTCATCGCGGACAGCGAGTGGCCGCCGCGCTCGAAGAAGTCCTCGTGCGGGCCGAAGCCGGGCAGTCCGAGGGCGTCGGCGAAGATCCGGCAGAGCAGTTCGGTGCGCTGGTCGTGCGGGGGCAGGCGGCCGGGGCCCGCCGGTTCGGCGGTGCGGGGGGCGGGCAGGGCGGCACGGTCGGTCTTGCCGTTCTCGGTGAGCGGCAGCGCCTCTACGGCGACGAGGTGGGCGGGGACCTGGTAGTCGGGGAGGCGGGCGGCGAGGCTGTCGCGCAGTGCCTCGGTGTCCAGGACGGTGTCCGGTTCGGGGACCGCGTATCCGACGAGGGCGGGGCCGCCCGGGAGGTCGGTGCGCAGGACGACGACGGCGCGGGCGACGCCCGCCTCGGCGAGGAGGGCCGCCTCGCTCTCCCCGGGTTCGACGCGGTGGCCGCGCAGCTTGATCTGGTCGTCGGTGCGGCCGAGGAAGTCCAGGGCCCCGTCCGGCCGGACGCGCACCAGGTCGCCGGTGCGGTACAGCCGCTCCCCCGGCCGCCCGTGGGGATCGGCGACGAAGCGTGTCGCGGTGCGGGCGGGGCGGCGGTGGTAGCCGCGGGCGAGCCCGGCTCCGCCGATGTACAGCTCGCCGGGGACTCCGGGCAGGGTCGGGCGCAGGGCGGTGTCGAGTACGCGGAGGGTCATTCCGTCGAGCGGCCGTCCGATGGGCAGCGGTCCTTCGTCGGCCGCCCCGGGGTCGAGGGTGTGGGCGGTGGCGAACGTGGTGGTCTCGGTGGGGCCGTAGCCGTTGACGACGCGGAGCCCCGGTGCGGCGGCGTGTGCGGCGGCCACGGCCCCGGGGGCCACGACGTCGCCGCCGGTCCACACCTCGCGCAGGGCGGTGAACGTCTCGGGGGCGTCCTGGGCGAGAAGGGCGAACAGTCCGGCGGTGAACCAGGCGCTGTCCGCTCCCCCGGCCCCGGCCCTCCCGCCGGACTCCTCGCCGGTCAGCAGGGTGCGCCAGCGGGCCGGGTCCAGCGGCGTGTCGGGGGCGAGGAGCAGTTCGCCGCCGCGCAGCAGGGTGCCCCACACCTCGTGGGTGGCCGCGTCGAAGGAGTGCGGGGAGTGGACGAGCACCCGCCGGTGGGCGTCGCCGGCGAACCGGCTGTCCGAGGCGAGGGCGAGGACGGCGCTCTCGGGGACGGCGACGCCCTTGGGTTCGCCGGTGGAGCCGGAGGTGTACATCACGTAGGCGAGCCGGTGCGGGGCGACGGGCGCGGGCGGTGCGCCGGTCCGCCCCGCCGGCGCGTGGTCCACGGGCGGATGGAGCACCGGTACGGGTCCGTACGCGACGGTGTCGGCGCCGGGCCGGCAGACCAGGGCGACCGCACCGGCCGCGTCGAGGACGGTGCGGACGCGCTCGGCGGGCCAGTCGGGGTGCAGCGGCAGGTAGGCGGCTCCGGCCCAGGCCACGGCGAGTTCGGCGACGACCAGGTCCACGGAGCGCGGCAGCAGCAGGGCGACGACCCTTTCGGGTCCGGCTCCCGTCTCACGCAGCCGTTCGGCGAACCGGGCGGCGCGCGCGACGAGTTCCGCGTAGGTCACCGGCTGTCCGCCGCCGAGGGGCCGTACGGCGACGGCGTCCGGGCACTCGGCCGCGACGGCGGCGACCGTTCCGGCGGGGCCCAGGGCGGCGGGAGCCGCCGGGAGGCCGGTGAGGCCGGCCGGTGTCTCCGGCGCGAGGTCCAGCTGCCCGGCGGGGAGGTCCGGCCGGTGGGCGAGGTGGTCCAGGGCGCGGGTCAGCCGGTCGAGGACCGTCCGGGCGGCCGGGATGTCGTAGAGGTCGGGGCGGTGCTTGAGGACGAGCCGCAGCCTGCCGCCCTGGAGGGTGATCGCCAGGGTCAGCGGGTAGTGGGTGGCGTCCCGCCCGCCGACGCCGCGTACGTCGAGTCCGGCGGCGCGTTCGCTGCCGGTGAGCGCGTCGTCGTCGAAGGGGTAGTTCTCGAAGACGGTCATGGTGTCGAGCAGCGCGGGCAGGCCGACGAGTCCCTGAATGTCGGCGAGCCCGAGGTGCTGGTGGTCGAGGAGGGCGGCCTGGCGCGCGTGCAGGTCGGCGACCGCGTCGCCCAGCGTGCGGGCGGGGTCGGTCCGCACCCGGGTGGGCAGGGTGTTGACGAAGAGCCCCAGCATCCCTTCCACGCCGTCGAGTTCGGCGGGGCGGCCGGACACCGCGCTGCCGAAGACCACGTCGTCGCGTCCGGTGAGCCGGGACAGGACGAGCCCCCAGCCGGTCTGGACGACGGTGTTCAGGGTGGTGCCCGTGGTGCGGGCGCGGTCCTGGAGCGCGGCCGTGAGGGCGGGGTCGAGGACGGTCGCGGTCTCCTCGGGGACCAGGGCGGCGGACGGTGTGCCGGCGGGGGCGGTGAGGGTGGGTTCGGTGATCCCGTCCAGGGCGGTGCGCCAGGCGGCCTCGGCGGCCGGCCGGTCGCGGCCGGCGAGCCACCGCGCGTAGTCGGCGAAGGGGCGGCGACGGACCGGCGGACGTCCGGCGTAGGCGTCGAACAGGTCGGTGAGCAGGAGCGGCGTGGACCAGCCGTCGAGCAGCAGGTGGTGGCTGGTGAACAGCAGCCGCCACCGGTCGTCGGCGGTGCGGATGAGGGTGAACCGCAGCAGCGGCGGCCGGTCCGGGGCGAAGGGGCGGGTGCGGTCGTCGGTGACCAGGGCGGTGAGGACGTCGGGGCGGGCCCGGCCGTCGGTGGCGGGGGTCGCGGATACGTCCGGGCGGGCGCGCAGGTCGTGCTCGGTCCACTCCGGCGGGGCGTCGGCGGTCGTGTACTGCACCAGGCGGCCGGTGGCGAGGCGGCGGAATCCGGCGCGGAGGTTGGCGTGCCGGTCCACGACGGTCCGGGCGGCCCCTCGCAGGCGGCCGGGGTCGAGCGGTCCGGTGATCTCCAGCTCCAGCTGGACGACGTAGGTATCGGTCCCGGCCTCCTCGGTCAGCGCGTGGTAGGCGAGACCGTGCTGGAGGGGTGTCAGGGGCAGTACGCCGTCGAGTGCGGGGACCGCCGTTTCGAGCTCGGTGATCTCGTGCCGGTCGAGCGCCACCGGGAAGTCTCCGGGGCTGTGTCCCGCGAAGCCGGGTTCGTCGTGGCGGCGGACGAGTTCGGCGAGGGCCGCGGTGAACCGGTCGGCGATGGCCCGGATCCGGTCGGGGCCGATGAGGTCGGCGGCGTACGTCCAGCGGACGGTCAGCACAGGGCCCTCGGGGCCGTCCAGGGTGGAGGCGTTGAGGTCCAGGACGTGTCCGCCGAGGAGGACCGGCTGCGGTCCCGGGTGCACGGCGTCGGATTCGGGGGCGGGAACCCAGTGCCCGTCCGGGGTGTCGGCGGTGAACCGGCCCAGGTAGTTGAAGGCGATCTGGGCCCCGCTGGGGGCCTGCTGGTGGAGCGCCCCGTAGCCGGCTCCCCGGCCGGGGACCGCCGCGAGCCGGTCGCGGACGTGCTTGACGTCCTGGCCGACGCCTCCGGTGCCGGGGTCCAGCCGGACGGGGTACTGGGTGGTGAACCAGCCGACGGTGCGGGAGAGGTCGGCTCCGGGTGCGAGTTCCTCGTGGCGGCCGTGGGATTCGAGGTCGACCAGGACCGGGGAGTCGCCGCCGACCGCGTGGACGAGCGCGGCCAGGAGGAGTTCGTCGGGGCGCGCGTGGAACGCGGCGGCGGTGGCGGTGAGCAGGGGCGCGGTGAGACCGGGGGCCAGATCGGTGCGGAGTTCGCCGGGGGTGTGCGGGGTGGCCGCCGCGTCCTGGGGGGCGAGCGGGGCCGGCCGGTCCGCCAGGACGCCGTCCCAGTGGGTCCGCTCGGCGGCGAAGCGCTCGGCGTCCCCGTACAGGGCGTCCGTCCAGTGGGCGAAGGAGGTGTCGGGCCGGGCCGGGGGTGTATCGGTGTCGACGGCGTGCGCGAGGTCGGGAAGCAGGATCCGCCAGGACACTCCGTCCATGGCCAGGTGGTGGACGAGCAGCAGCAGCCTGCCGTCCCGGCCGGGCCCGCGCGGGAACCAGACGACCCGGATCAATGAGCCGTGGTCCGGGTCGAGTTCGGCCGCACGGGCACGGGACTGGGCATGGACGGCCCGGCGCAGCTCGGCGTCGTCGCCGGTGACCGGGACGACGGTCAGGAGCGTCGCCGGATCGGGTGCGGTGCCGGAGGGCGTGAGCCGGGGGCGGCCGTCGGGGTGATCGGTGGTGACGCGGGCGCGCAACAGGTCGTGGGTGGCCAGGAGGTGTCCGACGGCGGTCCGCAGACGGTCCTCGGTGAGGGTGGACGCCACGGTGACCAGCGTCGACTGGTGGAAGGCGCCCCAGTGTTCCGGGCTTCGGCGCAGCCAGTGCATGAGCGGGGTGAACGCGGCCGGGGCGTTCCGGTCGAGGTCGGCGGGTCGGACGTCTGTGGGGGCGTGCGGGGCGATCACGTCCGCGAGGGCGCGCGGGGTGGGGTGCTCGAAGATCTGCCGGGCGCTGAGCGCGAGGCCCGACGTCCTTGCTCGGCTGACGAGTTGGATGGAGGAGATGCTGTCGCCGCCGAGCGCGAAGAAGGAGTCGTCGCCGCCGGGCGGCGTGTCCAGGCGCAGGATGTCGGCGAACAGGTCCGCCAGGGTGGCGGCGGCGCCGGTCAGCGGGGCGTCGTCGTCGGTGGTGGTGACCGGGGCGGGCAGCGCCGCGCGGTCCACCTTGCCGGTGGGGCCGAGCGGCAGGGCCGGCAGTACGGTCAGGGTCGCCGGGACGGCGTAGTCGGGCAGGGTGCGGGCGAGCGCCGTGCGCAGCCGGTCGGGGTCGAGGTCGGCCCCCGGCCGGGCGACGGCGTAGCCGGCGAGCAGCCTGTTGCCGGGCCGGTCCTCGCGCAGCACGGCGGCGGCCTGGCGTACGCCGGGGAGCGCGGTCAGGGCGGACTCGATCTCGCCCAGTTCGATGCGGAAGCCGCGCAGTTTCACCTGGTGGTCGGCGCGGCCCAGGTACTCCAGCTCTCCGTCGGCGCGGCGGCGGGCCAGGTCGCCGGTGCGGTACATCCGGGTGCCGGGCGGGCCGTAGGGGGCGGCGACGAAGCGGGTCGCGGTGAGGCCGGGGCGGCCCAGGTAGCCGCGGGCGAGCCCGGATCCGGCGACGTACAGCTCGCCGGGGGTGCCGGGCGGTACCGGTCGCAGCGCCGCGTCCAGGACGAGGGCGGCGGTCCCGGCGACGGCGGTGCCGACCGGGACCGGGCTGTTGTCGTCGGCGCGCAGGCGGTCGGGGTCGCACCGCCAGAGCGTGGCGTCGACGGTGGTCTCGGTGGGGCCGTAGGAGTTGAACATGCGGGTGCGTCCGGCCCAGGCGCGGACGAGGGCGGGGGTGCAGGCCTCCCCGGCGACGATGAGCGTGGTGCCGGGGGCGACGGCGTCGGCGGGGAGAGCGGCGAGGACGGCGGGCGGGACGGTGAGGTGGGTGACGCGGTGCTCGGCGAGGAAGTCCGCGAGCGGTTCGCCCAGCCGCCGGTCGGCGGGCACGATCTCCAGGGCGGCGCCGGAGAACAGCGCCATGACAATCTCCCAGACCGACGTGTCGAAGCTCAGCGAGGCGAACTGGAGGACACGGTCGCCCGGCCCGGCGTCGAAGGCGTCGGCGAGGGTGCGGGCCAGGGCGGGCAGCCCGGTGTGGGTGACGGCCACGCCCTTGGGCCGGCCGGTGGACCCGGAGGTGTAGATGATGTACGCGGCCGTGTCGGGCCGTTGGGTGCGCCAGAGGCCCGGGTCGTCGGCGGTCCCGGTCGGCGGGGCGCCGTCGATCTCCAGCCGGGGTGCGCCGTCGGACGCGGGTGTTCCCGGGGCGGTGAGGACGAGGGTGGGGGCCGCGTCGGTGAGCATGTGCGCGATCCGCTCCGCCGGGTAGTCCGCGTCGACGGGGAGGTAGACGGCTCCGGTCTTCGCGACGGCGAGCAGGGCGACGACGGCCTCGACGGTGCGGGGCAGCATGACCGCGACCCGGTCCTGCGGCCGTACGCCGTGTTGGACGAGGGCGTGGGCCAGGGCGTTCGCGGCGGCGTCGAGCCCCCGGTAGTCCAGTTCGGTGCGCTCGCCGGTGGCCAGGTCCGGTCCGGCGAGGGCGGGGGCGTCGGGGTGTGCGGCGGCGACGGCGGCGAAGAGTCCGGGCAGGGTGGTGGAGGCGTCGCCGTGCGGGACGCCGACGTCCTCGGGGCGGCCGAGGAGCGCGGTACGTTCGGCGGGGCCGAGGATCTCCAGCCGGTGCAGCGGTGTCGCGGGGGCGGTGACGGCCTCGGTCAGGAGGCGGACCAGGCGGTCGGCGAGCGCCTGTGCGCCGACGGGTTCGAAGAGGTCCTCTGCGTACTCCAGGACGCCTTCGATGCCGTCGGCCCCGTCGCGTTCGGCGAGGGTGAAGGTCAGGTCGAACTTGGCGGAGCGGCCGTACGCCGGGACGGTCGTGGTGGTGAGCCCGGGGAGCCCGATCTCGCCCGCCTGCCGGTTCTCGTACGCCAGCATCACCTGGAAGAGCGGGTGTCGGGCCAGGGAGCGGTGCGGGGCGAGCGCGTCGACGAGGTGCTCGAACGGGACGTCGGCGTGGGCGTACGCGGCGAGGTCGGTCTCCCGGACCCGGTGCAGGAGGTCGCGGAAGGACGGGTCGCCGGACAGGTCGGTGCGCAGGACGAGGTTGTTGACGAAGAACCCGACGAGGTCGTCCAGCGCGGTGTCGTGGCGTCCGGCGACGGGCGTGCCGATGACGATGTCCCGGCCCGCCCCGGTGCGGGCGAGCAGGGCGGCGAGCGCCGCGTGGGCGACCATGAACAGCGAGGTGGACTCGGTCCGGGCGAGCGTGCGCATCGCGGTGTGCGTCCCGGGCGGCACGGTGAACCGGACGAAGCCGCCGCGATGGCTGGGGACCGGCGGACGCGGCCGGTCGGTGGGCAGCGGCAGTTCGGCGGGCAGGTCGCGCAGAGCGGCCCGCCAGTGGTCGAGTTGGGCGCCGGCGACACCGTCCGCGTCGGGCGCGTCGTCGTCCCAGCCGAGTGTTTCGCGCTGCCACAGGGTGAAGTCGGCGTACTGGACGGGCAGCGGCGGCCACGCGGGGGCGTCGCCCCCGGTGCGGGCGGCATAGGCGGTGGCGAGGTCGGTGAGGAGCGGGCGCGCGGACCACTGGTCGGCGGCGATATGGTGGACGACGAGCACGATGACGTGCTGGTCGGGGGCGAGCCGCAGCAGGCCCGCGCGCAGCGGCACGTCCCGCTCGACGTCGAAGGGTGCGGCGGCCGTTTCCTCGATGTACCGCTGGAGTTCCCCCTCGGCGCCGGTGGCGTCGGTCACCGTGAGCCGCGGAGGGAGGTCGGACGCCTCGACGATGTGCTGGCGCGGCCGGCCGTCCGTGGCCGGGAAGACGGTGCGCAGCGCCTCGTGACGGATCATCACGTCGGTGACGGCGGCGCGCAGGGCGGGGACGTCGAGGGGTCCGGTCAGCCGGGCGGCGAAGGGGATGTTGTAGTCGGCCCCGATGCCGTGGAGCTGCTGGAGGAACCACAGCCGGCGCTGCGCCGGGGAGAGCGGCAGGTCGGCGGGGCGGGGCCGGGGCCGCAGCGGTTCGGGGGCCCGTCCGGCGTGCTGGACGCGGCGGGCGAGGGCGGCGACGGTCGCGGCCTCGAAGACGTCGCGTACCGACAGGGACACGTCGAGGGCCGCCCGGATCCGGGAGGCGAGGCGGGTCGCGAGGAGGGAGTGGCCGCCGAGGGCGAAGAAGTCGTCGTCGGCTCCGACCTGTTCGCGTTCCAGGATCTCCGCGAAGAGGTGGGCGACGATCTCTTCCTGCGGGGTCGCCGGGGCGCGCCCGCCGGGGGTGGCGGCGGCCTCGGGTTCGGGCAGGGCGTCGCGGTCGAGCTTGCCGTTGACGGTCAGCGGCCAGTGGTCGACGGGGATGACGGCGGCCGGGACGAGGTAGTCGGGCAGTCGTTCGCGCAGGGCCTCGCGGAGCCGGTCCGGGGCGAGCGGGCCGGCGGCGGGGGTGGCGTAGGCGAGGAGCCGGGTGCCGCCGCCGGGGGCGGGGCGGGCGAGGACGACGGCGTCGGCGACCCCGTCGAGTGCGGCGAGTGCGGCGCGCGCCTCGCCGGGTTCGACGCGGAAGCCCCGGATCTGCACCTGTTCGTCGGCGCGCCCGAGGTAGTCGAGTTCGCCGTCCGCCGTCCAGCGGGCGAGGTCCCCGGTGCGGTACATGCGGGCGCCGGGCGTTCCGTACGGGTCGGCGACGAAGCGGGTGGCGGTGAGTCCGTGCCGGCCCAGGTAGCCCCGGGCCAGGCCGGGTCCGGCGATGTACAGCTCGCCGGTGGCCCCGGGGGCGACGGGGTGCAGGGCGGAGTCGAGGAGCCGGACGGCTAGGTCGTCGAGCGGTCGCCCGACGGGGCTGGTGGGGGCGTTGGCCGCGAGCGTCTCGCCTGCCTCCAGCGTCCGGTGGGTGACGTGCACGGTGGTCTCGGTGATGCCGTACATGTTGACGAGCTCGGGGCCGTCGTCGCCGTACCGCTCGAACCAGCCGGTGAGCCGTCCGGGGTCGAGCGCCTCACCTCCGAAGACCACGGTGCGCAGGGCGGGTTCGATCTCCTCGGAGGCTCCGAGCAGGACGTCGGCGAGCTGGTGGAAGGCGGACGGGGTCTGGTTGAGCACGGTGACGTGTTCGCGGCGCAGGAGGGCGGCGAACTCCTCGGGCGCGCGGGTCGTGGCATGGTCCACGACGACGAGGCGTCCGCCGTGCAGCAGGGCCCCGAAGACCTCCCAGACGGAGAAGTCGAAGGCGTAACTGTGGAAGAGCGTCCACACGTCGTCCGGGCCGAACCCGAAGTCGTCGTCGGTCGTGTCCAACAGCCGCAGCACATTGTGGTGTTCGACGACCACGCCCTTGGGGCGTCCGGTGGAGCCGGAGGTGTGGATGACGTAGGCGGCGGAGTGCGGGGGGACGGCGGGGGCGGTGTACGGGGTGTCGCCCGGGGCCGCCGCCGGGAGGTCGTCGAGGGTCAGCCATCCCGCGCCGGGGCGGTCGGCGGCTCCGTCGGTGGCGGGCAGGCCGTCCCGCTGCCGCGGAGTGGCGGTGAGTCCGGTCACCGGTCGTGCGGAGGCTAGTTGGTGGCGGATGCGGTCCGCGGGGGCGTCGGCGGGCAGCGGCAGGTAGGCCGCGCCGGTCTTGAGGACGCCGAGGATCGCGCCGATCTGTTCGGCGGACGGTTCGAGCGAGAGGGCCACGAACGTGCCGGGGCCCGCGCCGTGTGCGCTCAGCAGGTGGGCCATCCGGTCGGAGAGGGCGTCGAGTTCCCGGTAGCTCAGCGCGCGGTCGCCGTCGGTCACGGCTGTCGCGTCGGGGTCCAGGGCGACGGCCCGCGCGAACCGGCCGGGGATGGACCCGGTCGGCTCCTCGGCCCCGGGGGCGAGGGCCTCTCCGTCGTCGAGGACGCGGCGGCGGTCCTGCGCCGTGAGGAGTTCCACCGTCCCCGCCGGGGCGGTGGGCGCGGTGGCCAGGGTCTCCAGGACCCGGACGTAGGCGGCGCCGAGGGCCCGGGCGCGGTCGGCGGTGAGGAGGTCGGGCCGGTAGCGCAGGGCGATCCGGGTCTCGGGGCCCGGGTGGACGACGACGGTGACGGGGTAGTGCGTGGCGTCCTCGCCGCGCACGGACCGCACGGTGAGTCCGCCCGCCGCCTGGGCGTCGGCGAGCCCCCGGGCGTCGACGCCGAAGTTCTCCACCACCAGCAGGGTGTCGAACAGCTCGCCGATTCCCGCGAGTTGCTGGAGGTCGGGAAGTCCGAGGTGTTCGTGGCCGAGGAGCTTCGTGCGGCCGGCCTGGAGAGTGGTGGCGATGTCGGCGAGCGGCGCGCGCGGGGGTGCGTGCACGACGACCGGGAGGGTGTTGATGAACAGGCCGATCATGGAATCGGCGCCGTCGAGGTCGGCGGGGCGGCCGGAGACGGTGGTGCCGAACGCCACGTCCGCGCGGCCGGTCAGCCGGGCCAGGGCGATCCCCCAGGCCGCCTGGTGGACAGTCGCCGTGGTCAGTCGCCGGGCAGCCGCGAACGCCCCGAGCGCCGCGCCGGTCGGGGCGGAGAGCCGCAGGTCGAGCTGGACGGGGGGCTCGGGCACGACCGCGCCGGCGGCGGCCGGTGCGAGGAGGGTGGGCGCGGTCAGCGGGGCGAGCGCCTCGCGCCAGGCGCTCGTCGCGGCGGGCCGGTCCTGGGCGGCCAGCCAGGCCAGGAAGTCCCGGTAGGGGCGGACAGCGGGCAGGGCGGGGGCGGCGGGGGCCTTGGTGTGCTGGGCGTAGGCGGTGAACAGTTCCTTGCCGAGCAGCGGTACCGACCAGCCGTCCAGCAGGATGTGATGGGCCGTCAGGATCAGGGTGTGGTCCTGGTCGCCGTGGCGCAGCAGGGTGAGCCGGAGCAGCGGGGGCCGGGTCAGGTCGAATCGGTGTCCGCGCTCCTCGTCCAGGATCCGCTGCTCCTCGGCCCGCTGCCGGTCGGGGGCGGCGCCCCGCAGGTCGATCTCCCGCCAGGGCACCTCGGCCGCGCGGGGGATCGCCTGGACGGGCCGGTCGAGACCTTCCTGGAGGAACGCCGCCCGCAGATGGGGGTGGCGGTCCAGCACGGTGTCCGTCGCGCGGCGCAGGGCGGTGGTGTCGAGGTCCCCGTCGAGGCGGAAGACCAGGCGCATGGTGTAGACGTCGAGTCCGTGGGTCGCGCCGGGGGCTCCTCCGGTGTCGGAGAGGTCCGCGTGGAAGAGCAGGCCTTCCTGAAGGGGTGCCAGGGGAAGGATGTCTTCCAGTCCGTGGTCCGCACTCACCGGTTCCTCCATCGTGCTTCGAGCATGGCTGTCTGTTCGGGGCTGAGCGGGGACAGGCCGTGGGCGGGCCTGTCGGTGGGCCGGTCGGCGGGCCCGGCCGTGGGCTCCGGACCGGGGGGTGGTGGGGCGTCCGCGGCGAGGTCGGTCAGGGCGCGCTGCCAGCAGTCGGCGAGGTCGTGTGCCGCCCGTTCGTCGAGGGCCGCCGGGGACCAGGTGAGCCGGGTGTCCAGCAGGGGGCCCTCGGGGGTGTCCCGGGTGAGGGCGTTGATCTCGACCGCGTGCGCCATGGTCAGCGCGTCGTCGATCGCGCCCCCGAGCACGCCGGCCCCGGGCGCCGGGGTCCAGGCCGCTCCCCCGCCCGCCGGTGCCGTGCCGAACCGTCCCAGGTAGTTGAACGCGACCAGGGGTGCGCCGGGGTCGTCCGCCTGCCCCCGTGGAGAGCCCGCCGGGGGCTGCGCCGCGTACCGCAGCAGTCCGTAGCCGATGCCGCTGTCGGGAAGGCGTGCCAGGTGGTCGCGGATCCGGGCGAGGGTGTCGCCGGGCCGCTCGGTGGCCGTCGCGGTCAGGCGTACGGGGTAGAGGCTGGTGAACCAGCCGACGGTACGGGAGAGGTCGGCGCCGTCCTCGATCTGCTGTTCCCGGCCGTGGCCCTCGACATGGGCGGCGAAGTCCACCCCGTCGCGCCCGCTCCACTCGCGTACGGCGCGGGCGAGCGCGGTGAGCATGAGGTCCTGGACGCGGGCTCCGTGGCGTTCGGCGGCCCCGGTGAGCAGGGTGCGGGTGTGTGCGCCGTCGAGGGTCCGGACCAGGTGGCGGGCGTCGGCGACCGTGCCCAGGGCGAGCGGCCCGGCAGGGCCGGACGCCGGTGCGGGCAGCCGGTCGGGGGCGGGCGCGGGCAGCCGGTCGGGGGCGGCCAGTATCCCTTCCCAGAGCGGCAGTTCGGCGGTGCGCGCGGATGCCTGCCGGCCGAGCGCGTGGGCCCAGCTCCGGAACGAGGTGGTCGCGGGCGGCAGATGCGGGGCGCGCCCCCGGGAGACGTCGTTCCAGGCCTGGGCGAGGTCGTCGAGCAGGATACGCCAGGAGACGCCGTCGACGGCGAGGTGGTGGACGACGAGGAGCAGCCTGCCGGGCTCCCCTGCGTTCCCCGGGTAGCTGCGGGCCCGCACCATCAGCCCCTGGGAGGGGTCGAGCCGGGCGGCCAGTTCGTCGACCTCGCGGGCCAGTGCCTCGGGGCTCGTCCCCGTACCGGGTGGGCCCTCGTCCAGTGCCGGGGCGGGGCCGGCGTCCGGCTCCGGGATCACGAAGGTCCCGGCGTCCAGGTCGATGCGGGCGCGCAGGACGGCGTGGTGGCGCAGGACCGCGCCCAGCACCTCGGTCGTCGCGGCCGGGGCGATCCCGGGCGGCAGGGTCAGCAGCATGGACTGGCTGAACCTGCCGGTGGGGCCGGGCCGTTCGGCGATCCACCGCATGATGGGCGTGAGGGGTGAGGGTCCGGTGTCCGGGAGGGCGGGGGCCCGCGGACCGGCCGCCGGGTCCGGCGCCCGGCCGGAGACCAGCGCGGCGAGGGCCCGGACGGAGGTCTGTTCGAAGACCTCGCGCGGGGTGAGACGGAGACCGGCGGCGCGGGCACGGGCCACCAGCTGCATGGAGAGGATGCTGTCGCCGCCGAGGGTGAAGAAGTTGTCCTCCGCACCCACCGACGGCAGGGCGAGCACCTCGGCGAAGAGCGCGGCCAGCGTCTCCTCGGCCGGCCCTTCGGGGGCGGTGTCGCCGGTGGCCGCGCCGAAGTCCGGGGCGGGCAGCGCGTCGCGGTCGAGCTTGCCGTTCGCGGTGACCGGAAGCCCGGGAACGCTCACGAAGGCACTGGGCACCATGTGGTCGGGCAGGACGCGGGCGAGGGCGGTGCGCAGGGCGGCGGTGTCGATTTCCTCCGCCTCGGGCCGATGGCCGGCGGGGATGCCGGACGGCGCGGCCGGGTCGGTTTCCGCGGCTTCGGCCGGGTACGCCGCCGGGACCAGGTAGGCGACCAGTCGGCGCGGTCCCGCCGGGTCGTCCTGGCGCAGCACGACGGCCGCCGCGCGGATCTCCGGGCGGGCCTGGAGGGCGGCGACGATCTCGCCGGGCTCGACGCGGAAGCCCCGGACCTTCACCTGGTCGTCGGCGCGCCCGTGGTAGAGCAGGGAGCCCTCCGGGGTCCGGGACACCAGGTCTCCGGTGCGGTACATGCGGCTGCCGCGCGGGCCGCCCGGCTCGGCGGTGAAGCGTTCGGCGGTGAGCCGGGGGCGGCCCAGATAGCCCTGGGCGACGCCGGGTCCCGCCACGTACAGCTCGCCGGTCCCGCCGGGAGGCACGGGCCGGAGCAGGGTGTCCAGGACATGGGCGCGCACGCCGTGCAGCGGGGTGCCGATGGGCGGGGTCGCGCCGGGGTCCAGGGGTGCGCTCATGGTGACGCAGGCGGTGGCCTCGGTGGGCCCGTAGGCGTTGACCATGCGGCGGCCGGGGGCCCAGCGGGCGGTCAGCGGTGCGGTGCACGCCTCGCCGCCGACGATCAGGGTGCGCAGGCAGTCGAGCCCGTCCGGTTCGAGTCCGGTGAGGGCGGTGGGCGGGATCAGGGCGTGGCTGACGCGGCGCCGCGCGATCGTCTCGCCGAGCAGCGGTCCGGCGAGCGGTCCCGGTTCCGGGACGACGAGGGTGGCGCCGGTCGCCAGGGCCATCAGCGTCTCCATCACGGAGGCGTCGAACGACGGCGAGGCGAGCTGGAGGACCCGGCTGCCGTCGTCGATGCCCAGCCGTTCCGCCTGGGCGGTGGCGAGGGCGGCGAGGCCCCGGTGCGGGGTGACCACGCCCTTGGGGCGGCCGGTGGAACCGGAGGTGAAGATGACGTAGGCGGGGTGGTCGGGGGTGACAGCGGGCTGCGGCGCGGCAGGCCGGCCCGGCGGTGCCGGCGCGTCCGTGAGCAGCGCCGCCGGGTAGCGGCCGGCGAGCGCCCGGTGGGTGAGGATCCCCGCCGGGCGGGCGTCCTGGAGCATCCCGGCGATGCGGTCCTCGGGGTAGTCCGGGTCGATGGGCAGATGGGCGGCGCCCGCCTGCTGGACGGCGAGCTGGGCGACGACCAGGTCGACCGAGCGCGGCAGGATCACCGCGACGAGCTGCCCCGGACGGATGCCCGCGGTGCGCAGCTCCCCGGCCGACTCCCGTGCTCGCCGGTCCAGTTCGGCGTACGTCAGGGTGCCGTCCGGCGCGTCCACGGCCACGGCGTCCGGCCTGCGGTCGCGCTGTTCGGCGACGAGCCGGGCCCAGGTGCGGGCCGCGGGGGCCGGCGGTCCTGCGCGGTGGGCGGTGAGCGCCGCGTGTTCGGCGTCCGTCAGCGCGTCCAGGGCGGCGATACGGGTGTCCGGGGCGGTGACGAGCACCCGCAGAAGGTGCTCGACGCGTCCGGCGAGTTCCCGTGCGTGCGCCGGGGTGACGGCCGCCGGGCGGTAGGTGAGGCGCAGGGTGAGCCGTTCGCCGGGCACGGCGGCGAAGGTCAGCGGGTAGTGGGTGGCGTCCCGGCCCCTGATCTCCGCCAGGCCGAGCCCGGTGGCCTCGGCGAGCGCGGGGACGCCGTCGGCCGGGTAGTTCTCCAGGGCGGTGAGGGTGTCGAAGAGGACGCCGTGCCCGGCTGCCCGCTGGATGGCGGCCAGGCCCAGGTGGTGGTGCGGCAGCAGCGTGGTGGACTCGTCCTGGACGCGGGCCGCCAGAGCGGCGAGCGACTCGTCGGGGCGCACCGTGACGCGTACGGGAACGGTGTTGACGAACAGGCCGATCATGTCCGTCACTCCGGGCACCTCGGCGGGCCGGCCGGAGACGACCGTGCCGAAGACGACGTCGCGCCGTCCTGTGTGGGCGCTCAGCACCAGCCCCCAGGCGGTCCGGGTGAGGGTGCTCAGGGTCAGTTCCCGTTCCCGCGCGAACGCCGCGAGCCGGGCGGTGAGGTCGGCGTCGACCACCACCGTGTGCTGGTCGGGGAGTTCCTGCTCGCCGGGGTCGTCGGGGACGAGCCGGGTGGGCTCGGTGACGCCGTCCAGCGCGTCGCGCCAGGCCTCGGCGGCGCCCTGCTGGTCCTGGGCGTCGAGCCAGGCGCGGTGGAGCGGGTAGTCCGGCGGGGCGGGCAGTTCCCGGTCCGCGTAGGCGTGCAGGAGTTCGCGGACGAGGAGGGGCAACGACCAGCCGTCGAGGACCAGATGGTGACCGGTGAGCACGAGTTCGCAGGTTTCCGAGCGGCGGACGAGCGTGGCGCGCAGCAGCGGCGGGGCGGACAGGTCGAAGCGGCGGCGGCGTTCGTCGTCGGCCCGCCGGACGGCCCGGCGCTCCTGTTCCCTGGGCTTGCGGCGGCGCAGGTCCACCTCGTCGAACTCCGGTTCCGGGTCGGCGTGCACGTGCTGCGTCCAGCCGTTCCCTTCACCGGTGAACGCGGTGCGCAGCGGTGCGTGGCGGCGGACCACTGTGCGCAGCGCGGTGCGCAGGCGGTCGGTGTCGAGGTCTTCGGTGAGGCGGATGACGACCTGTACGTGGTAGACGTCGAGCGGGTCGCCGTCGGCGCCCGTGGACCCCGGGCCGTCGTACTGGGAGAGGAACAGCAGCCCCTCCTGGAGCGGGGTGGGCCGGCCGGGGGCCCCGTCGTCCGGTGCGGCGGGCACGGCACGGGTCGGGGCCGCCGGGGTGGCGCGTTCGGCGACGGCGAGGAGGCCGGCGACCGTGCGGTGGCGGAAGACGTCCTGGGGGGTGAAGACGAGTCCGGCCTTGCGGGCCGCGCCGACGAGCTGGATGGACAGGATGCTGTCGCCGCCGAGGGCGAAGAAGCTGTCGTCGACGCCGATGTGCTCGGTCCGCAGGAGTTCGGCGAAGAGGGCGGCGAGGCGCAGCTCCTCGTCCGTGCGGGGTGCGGTCCGGGTCTCCGGGGAGGTGAGGCGCGGGGCCGGGAGCGCGGCGCGGTCGAGCTTGCCGTTGGCGATGACGGGCAGGGCGGGCAGCGGGATCAGGGCGGTGGGGACGAGGTGCGCGGGGAGCCGGGCTGCGAGGTGTTCGTCCAGACCTGCGGGCAGCGCGGAGCCGTCTTCCGTCCGGGGAACGACGTAGCCGATCAGGTGGGTGGCGCCGGTGGCGGTGTCCTCGTGGGCCACCACCGCGGCGGCGGCGATCTCGGGGTGGGCGTCGAGCAAGGCCCGGATCTCGCCGGGCTCGACGCGCCGGCCGCGCAGCTTGATCTGGTCGTCGACCCGTCCGAGGTGCTCCAGTCTCCCGTCGGCCCGCAGCCGGGCGAGGTCGCCGGTGCGGTAGAGGCGGCTGCCGGGTGGGCCGTAGGGGTCGGCGACGAAGCGCGTCGCGGTGAGGGCGGCGCGGCGGTGGTAGCCGTACGCCAGTTGGGCTCCCGCGAGATACAGCTCGCCCGCCGCGCGGGGCGGGGCCGGGCGCAGCCGTGCGTCCAGGACGAGGGTGGTCGTGTTCCACACCGGGCGGCCGATGGGGATGTGCCCCGAGGCGACGTCGGCGGCGGTGACGGGGTGGGCGGTGACGTCGACGGCGGCCTCGGTCGGCCCGTAGAGGTTGTGCAGCTCGGCGCCCGGGGCGAGTCGCAGGAGTCCCCCGGCGGCGGCCGGGGTGAGGGTTTCGCCGCTCGCCAGGACGCGGCGGAGGGGGGCGCAGTCGTCGGGGGTGGCGACTCCGGTGAAGGCGGTGAGCATCGACGGCACGAAGTGGACGGTGGTGATGCGGTGTTCGCGCAGCAGCCGGGCGAGTGCGGCCGGGTCGCGGTGGTCTTCGGGTCCCGCTGTGACGAGGGTGGCGCCGGCGAGCAGGGGCCAGAAGAGTTCCCAGACGGATACGTCGAAGGTCGCCGGGGTCTTGAGGAGGACGCGGTCGTCCCCGGTGAGCCGGTAGGCGTCCTGGGCCCAGCGGAGCCGGTTGGCGACGGCGCCGTGCGGGACGGAGACGCCCTTGGGGCGGCCGGTGGAGCCGGAGGTGAAGAGGAGGTAGGCGGGGTCGGCGGGGCGGGGCGTGTCGAGGACGGTGGTGAAGCGGGGCACCTCGTCGGCGGTGACGTCGAGTACCGGCAGGTCGCCGACGGCTTCCTCGGGCAGGGGTGCGGCGGGGTCCGTGATCAGCAGGACCGCTTCCCCGTCGGCGAGTTGGGAGCTGATGCGCGCGGCCGGCTGGGCGGGGTCGAGCGGCAGGTAGGCGGCTCCGGCGCGCTGGACGGCGTGGACGGCGAGGACGAGTTCGGCGGAGCGTGGCAGGGCGACGGCCACGGTGTCGCCGCGTCGGACGTCGTGTTCGGCGAGGAGTCCGGCGAGCCGGTCGGCCTCGGTGTCGAACTCGCCGTAGCTCCAGCTGCGGGCTCCGTCGCGCAGGGCCTCGGCGGCCGGGGTGCGGGCGGCCTGTTCGCGCACCAGGTCGACGAGGGTGCGCCCGGGCAGCGGAGTGTCGGGGCCGGTCGAGGCGGCGAGCACCCACTGTGTCTCCGCCGGGTCCAGGACGGGCACCTGGTCGACGGGGAGGCCGGGGTGGGCGCAGAGCCGGTGGAGCAGGGTGGTCAGCCGGTGGGCGAGGGACTCGACGGTCGGGCGGTCGAAGAGGGCCGTGCGGTAGTTGAGGGCGGCGCGCAGCCCGTCCGTTCCGGGGTCCTCGACGACGGCGAGGGTCAGGTCGAACTTCGCGGCGCGGGTCTCGACGAGTTCCACTTCGGCGGTGCCCGGTCCGAAGGGGTGGGTGCGGTGCGGGGCGTTCTGGTGGATCAGGGCGACCTGGAAGAGGGGGTGGCGGGAGAGGGAGCGCTGCGGGGCGAGGGCGTCGACGAGCCGTTCGAAGGGCAGGTCGCCGTGGTCGAAGGCGTCGAGGTCCACCGCGCGGACCCGGGAGAGGAGTTCGGTGAAGGTGGGGCTCCCGGAGGTGTCGGTGCGCAGGACCACGGTGTTCGCGACCAGGCCCGGCAGCTCCTCCAGTGCGGGTTCGCCCCGGCCGCTGAGCAGGGTGCCGATCGGCAGATCGTGGCCCGCCCCGTGCCCGGTGAGCAGGACGGCGAGGGTGGACTGGAGCACCATGAAGAGGGTGGCGCCGCTCTCGCGGGCGATCCGGACGGCGGCCCGGTGGGCCTCGGCGGGGATGGTGAACTCGACGGAGTCCCCGTGCTCGTCCACGTCCGCGGGCCGGGGCCGGTCCAGGGGCAGGGCGATCTCCTCGGGGGCCCCGGCGAGCGCGGTGCGCCAGTAGGCCAGCAGCCCGTCCTCCCGGGCGGCGGTCGCGTCCTGGTGCCAGAGGGTGTAGTCGGCGTACTGGAGTACGGGGGCCCCGGGCGCCGCTTGGTCCGGGTCGAGTTCGGCGGCGTACAGCTGGGCGAGGTCCCGTACGAGGGGCCCGGTGGAGGCCTCGTCGTAGGCGATGTGGTGCACCACGAGCAGCAGGGCCCGCTCGCCGCCGGGCCCGGTGAGCAGATGCGCACGCAGCGGCGGGCGGTCGGCCAGGTCGCAGGGTTCGGCCGCGAGCCGCCGCGCCGCGTCCACGGCGCTCTCGCCGTCCAGGAGTGCGGTCGCCAGGGGTACGGGGGCGGCCTCGGGCAGCACCTGCTGGACGGGGCGTCCCTCGTGCTCGGGGTAGCAGGTGCGCAGGATCTCGTGGCGGCGGGTGAGGGCGGCGAGGGCGCGGCCGAGGGCGTCCTCGTCGAGGGGGCCATGCAGCCGCAGCAGCAGCGGTACGGCGTAGGTGACGGCGGATCCGCCGAGGCGGTGGAGGAACCACAGCCGGGCCTGGGCGGGCGACAGCGGGAGCGGTCCGGGGCGTTCGGCGGCCGGCGCGAGGGCGGGGACGCGGGCGTCCGGGGTGCGGGTGAGTCCGGTGAGCCGGGCCGCGAGGGCGGCGACGGTGGGGGCTTCGAAGAGGGCCCGGACGGGGACGTCGAGGCCGAGTTCGGCGCGGACGCGTCCGGCGAGGCGGGTGACCAGCAGGGAGTGGCCGCCGAGGGCGAAGAAGTCCTCGTCCACGGCGACGGGGGCGCGGCCGAGGACCTCGCCGTAGAGCCGGGCGACGAGGCGCTCCTGCGCGGTACGGGGAGCGCGGCCGGTGCGAGGTCCGTCGGCATCGGCGTCCGGGAGGGGCAGGGCGGTCCGGTCGAGCTTGCCGTTGGCGGTCAGCGGCAGCCGGTCGAGGCCGACGAAGGCGGTCGGCACCATGTATGCGGGGAGCCGGGCCGCGCAGGCGGCCCGCAGGTCGTCGGCCGGAATACCGCCGGTCGTGTAGGCGACGAGGCCGGGTCCGGTGGGCAGGTCCTCGCGCAGGAGGACGGCGGCGGAGCGTGCTCCGCCCGTGTCGCACAGCACGGTCTCGATCTCGGCCGTCTCGATGCGGAACCCGCGCAGCGAGACCTGGCTGTCGGCCCGGCCGAGGTAGTGGAGCGTACCCTCGCGGGACCAGCGGCCCAGGTCGCCGCTGCGGTACATCCGTGTGCCGGGCGCGCCGAACGGGTCGGCGACGAAGCGTTCGGCGGTCAGCGGGTGGCGTCCCCGGTAGCCCAGGGAGAGCCCTGCCCCGGCGACGTACAGCTCACCGGTGACGCCGGGCGGCACGGGGCGCAGGTGCCGGTCCAGCACATGGATCCGCAGGTCGTCGATGGCCCGGCCGACGGGGCTCACGCCCGGGACGAGCGCCCCGGGGGCGAGGTCGTGGGTGGTGACGTGCACGGTGGTCTCGGTGATCCCGTACATGTTGACCAGCCGGGGCCCTTCGGGGTCCCGGAGCCAGGGGGCGAGGCGGGCGGGGTCGAGTGCCTCGCCGCCGAGGACGATCAGGCGCAGGGCGGGCGGGACGCCGGGCGAGCCGGGGGCGGTGAGCGCCTCGGTGAGCTGGTAGCAGGCGGACGGGGTCTGGTTGAGGACGGTGACGCCCTCGTGGTGCAGCAGCTCCAGGAACTCGTCCGGGGACCGGGTGACGGCGCCCGGGACGACGACGAGGCGGCCGCCGTGCAGCAGGGCTCCCCACATCTCCCAGACGGAGAAGTCGAAGGCGTAGGAGTGGAAGAGGGTCCAGACGTCGTCGGGGCCGAAGGCGTCCTCGGCGGTGGCGTCGAAGAGGCGGGCGAGGTTGCGGCCGGTGACGACGACGC
Source organism: Streptomyces anulatus (assembly GCF_014650675.1). Lineage (GTDB taxonomy): Bacteria > Actinomycetota > Actinomycetes > Streptomycetales > Streptomycetaceae > Streptomyces > Streptomyces anulatus. The sequence goes on from NZ_BMVK01000009.1 coordinate 89,514, forward strand.
CCTTGGGGCGGCCGGTGGAGCCCGAGGTGTAGATGAGGTAGGCGGCGTTGTCCTGGCGGGCCGGCCTCGTGCGTTCGGCGTCGGTGACCGGCCCGTCCGGCTGCCGCCGCATGCTCCCGGCATGTGGCTCCTCGTCGAGGACGAGCACGGGGGCGGTACAGGTGACGGAGGTGCTGCCGACGGTCGCGGTGTCGGTGAGGACGAGGGCGGGGACGGCGTCCTGGAGGGTCCAGTCGATGCGGTCCTGGGGGTGGGCGGGGTCGACGGGGACGTACGCGGCTCCGGTCTTGGCGACGGCGATGACCGCTTCGACGAGCGTCGTGGAGCGGGGCAGCAGCAGGGCGACCCGGTCCTCGGGGCCGACCCCGTACGACATCAGCAGGCGCGCCGACGCGTTGGTGCGGGCGTCGAGTTCGGCGTAGGTGAGGGTGCCGTCGCGGTCGGTGAGGGCCGGGGCGTCGGGGTGGTCGGCGGCGGCGCGGGCGAACCGGTCGAGGACGGAGGGGGTGCCCCGGTGGTCGCCGGTCGGGTTCCAGTGGCGCAGGAGGGTGTCCTCCTCCCCCTCGGTGAGGAGGCCGATGGAGCCGATGGGGGTGTCGGGGCGGGCGACCGCGCGGGTCAGGAAGGTCACCAGCCGGTCGGCGAGCGCCCGGACGGTGGTGGCGTCGAAGAGGTCGGCGCTGTAGTTGATCGCCCCGTCGATGGAGCCGTCGGCGAGGTGGTCGGTGAAGCCGACGATGAGGTCGAACTTCGCGGTGTCCGTCTCCCGCAGGGTGAACGCGGCGTCGAGACCGGGCGCGGTGAACGGGATCGCGGTGCGGTTCTGGTACGTCAGCATCACCTGGAACAGCGGGTTGGGCGCCCCGCGTTCGGGGTTGAGCTCCTCCACGACCCGCTCGAAGGGCAGTTCGGCGTGGTCGAAGGCGTCGAGGTCGACCGCCCTGACCCGGCCGAGGAGTTCACGGAAGGTCGGGTCGCCCGACAGGTCGGTGCGCAGGACGAGCGTGTTGACGAAGAAGCCGATCAGCTCCTCCGTGCGCCGCTCGCCCCGGCCGGCGGTCGGGACGCCGAGGGGGATGTCGTCCCCGGCCCCGAGTCCGGCGAGCAGGGCGCACAGTGCGGCCTGGGTCACCATGAACGGGGTCACTCCGGCGCCGGCGGCCAGGGAGCGCAGATCGGACGCGACCTCGTCGGGGAGGGTGAAGGGGATGAATCCGCCGTGTCCGGTGGGTGTTTCGGGCCGGGGCCGGTCGGTGGGCAGGTCGAGGACGGCGGGTGCGCCGCGCAGTGTCCGCCGCCAGTAGTCGGCCTGGCCCCGGAGGTGGTCGCCGTCCAGGAGGGTGTGCTGCCAGTGGGCGTAGTCCGTGTAGGCGACGCCGAGCGGCGGCAGGTCCGGGGGCCCTCCGGCGATTCGGGCCCGATAGGCGGCGGACAGGTCGGTGAGCAGCGGTTCGACGGACCACTCGTCGGCCGCGATGTGGTGGATCAGCAAGAGGACGGTCGTCCGGTCCGGTTCGGTCAGGACGGTGGCGCGGAAGGGCGGTTCGGCGGCGAGGTCGAAGGGTTCGACGCTGAGCACGCCGAGCAACTCCTCGGTCTCCTCCGGGGCTTGGGCGGACCTGAAGTGCACCGCTGCGGGCCGGTCCAGGATGTGCTGGACCGGCGCCCCGTCGGCCTCGGGGAAGACGGTGCGCAGCACGGCGTGCCGTTCGGCGAGGTCGCCGATCGCGGCGGCCAGGGCGTCGTGGTCGACCTCGCCGGTGAGGGTCAGGACGAAGGGCAGGTGGTAGGCGGGGCCGGGCTGGAGCCGGCTCAGGAACCACAGCCGCGCCTGGGCGGGCGAGAGCGGCGACGCCCCTTCGTGGCTTCCGGGTTCGAGTGGGGGCAGTGCGGTGTCCGGGGTCGCCGGCCGGGCGGCGAGCGCGGCTACGGTCGGGGTGTCGAAGATCTGGCGGACGGAGAACGGGCGGCCGAGGACGTCGGCGGCCCGCCCCGCCAGTCGGGCGGCGAGCAGGGAGTGGCCGCCCAGGGCGAAGAAGTCGGCTTCCGCGCCCACCTGTTCGAGGCCCAGGAGGTCGGCGAAGAGTGCGGCGAGCAGTTCCTCGCGCTGTCCGGACGGGGCGCGTCCGGCGGGTGCGGCGGCGGGCCGGGGCGCGGGGAGGGCGGCGCGGTCGAGCTTGCCGTTCGGGGTGAGCGGGAGGGCGTCGAGCGGCAGGCAGAGGTCCGGGACGAGGTGGCCGGGGAGCACGGCGCGCAGTTCCTCGCGGACCCGGGCGGCGGTGGCGGTCCGGGTCTCGGGGGAACCGGTGAGCCCGGTGAGGTAGGCCACCAGGCGGGGACCGGATCCTGACGGGTCCTGGTGGGCGACGACGGCCGCGTCCTCGACCCGGGGGTGGGCGCGGAGTGCGGCGGCCACCTCTCCGGGTTCGATGCGGTGGCCGCGGATCTTCACCTGGTGGTCGGCGCGGCCGACGATCTCCAGGACGCCGTCGGCGCGCAGCCTGGCGAGGTCGCCGGTGCGGTACATGCGGCTGCCGGGCGGGCCGCAGGGGTCGGCGGTGAAGCGTTCCGCGGTCTGTCCGGGGCGGCCCAGATAGCCCTGGGCCAGGCCGTCGCCCGCGAGGTAGAGCTCGCCGGTCACTCCGGCGGGCAGCGGGACCAGACCCCGGCCGAGGACCAGGGCGCGGGTGTTCCACAGCGGTGTGCCGATGTGCGGGGCCTCGGCGTCCGTCGCGTCGAGGGCGCCGGCGGTGGACCAGATGGTGGTCTCGGTGGGCCCGTACAGATTGACGAGTTCCGCGCCGTGGGCGACGAGCCGCCGGGCGAGGTCGGGGGCGAGCGCCTCGCCCCCGGCGAGGGCGAGCAGCCCGTGCACCGCGTCGGGCGCGGCGTCCAGGAGGGCCCGCCACAGGGAGGGGGTGGCCTGCATGACGGTGGGGCGGGCGGTGTCGATGAGTCCGGCGAGGAGAGCGGGGTCGCGGACCTGTTCCCGGTCGGCGAGGATCACGGTGCCGCCGGTGATCAACGGCAGGAACAGTTCGAGGACGGCGATGTCGAAGCCGACGGTGGTGACCGCGAGGAGCCGTTCGCGACCGTGGAATCGCAGGGTGTCGGCCAGGCAGAGCAGGAAGTTGACGACGGCGGCCCGGGTGACGACCACGCCCTTGGGGCGGCCGGTGGAGCCCGAGGTGTGGATGACGTACGCGGGTGCCCCGCCGTGGGCGGGCCGGGGCGCGAGCGGTTCGGCGTCGGCGGCCGCGCGCACCGTCGCGGGATCGTCCAGGAGGAGCGCGGTGCGCGGGTCCGCGTCGAGGGAGCGGGCGGTGGCGCGGTCGGTGACCAGCAGCGCCGGTGCGGCGTCGGCCAGCAGGATCCGGATCCGCTCGGCCGGGAAGTCGGGGTCGACGGGGAGGTGGGCGGCCCCGGTCCGGCCGACGGCGAGCAGGGTGACGAGGAGGTCGGCGCCCCGGGGCAGGCTGACGCCGACGAGGACGCCGGGGCCCGCCCCGCGTCCGGCCAGCAGCCGGGCCAGCCGGGCGGCCTGTGCGTCGAGTTCCGCGTAGGTGAGCTCGTCCGCTCCGCTGACCAGGGCGGTACGGGCGGGGGTCCGGGCGGCCTGGGCGGCGCACAGCTCGGCGAGCGAGGTGGCCGGGACGGGGTGCGGCTCCGGCGTCGCGACCGCTTCGGCGGCTGCGGTGCCGATGGTGACGACGGGGCGTTCGGGGTCGGCGGTGACCTGGTCGAGGAGGTGCACCAGCGCCCGGGCGAAGCGGTCGGCGGCGGAGGCGTCCCAGAGGTCGGTGCGGTATTCGAGCTGCCCGGCCGCCCCGGTGGCCGGGTCCTCGCTGATGGTGCACTGGAGGTCGAACTTGGCGGTCCCGGTCGCGACGAGGCGGGGCCGGCCGGTCTGGCCGGGCAGTACGGGCCGGGCGGGAAACTCCTCCCGTACGGCGAACAGCACCTGGAACAGCGGGCTCACGCCGGGCAGTCGGGGCGGGTTGACCTCGGCCACGATGCGTTCCAGCGGGAGGCGCTGGTGGGCGAGGGCGGCGAGGTCGGCGTCCCTGGTCCGCTCCAGCAGGTCGAGGAAGCTGGGTGCGGCGCCCAGATCGGTGCGCAGCGGCAGGGTGTTGATGAGGAAGCCGACGCTGTCGCGGAGCGCCACGTCGTCGCGTCCCGCGACGGGCGTGCCGATGACGAGGTCGTCGCCGCAGCCGAGCCGGGAGAGGGTGGCGGCGAACGCGGCGTGCAGCACCATGAAGGTCGTGGTGCGGGTGCGACGGGCCAACGCCCGGACACGCTGGTGCAGTTCGGCGTCGATGCCGAAGTCGTGGATGCGGGCGGGGCCGCCGGTCCGGGCGGGCCGGGGCCGGGCCCAGGGCAGGGTCAGCTGTTCGGGGGCTCCGCTCAACCGGGTGCGCCAGTACTCCGCGTCCGTGTCCCCGTGCGCGGCCACGACCTCTCGCTGCCAGAGCGTGAGGTCGACGTGGTCCACGGGCAGGCGCGGCAGATGGGGGTCGGTCCCGCCGAGGCGGGCGGTGTAGGCGGCGGCGAGGTCGTCGAGGAGGGGCGGCAGCGACCATTCGTCGGCGGCGATGTGGTGCAGGACGAGCAGCAGGGTCTGCCGGACCGGCGCACCGGTCTCCGGCTCGGCGATCTCCGACTGGGCGACCTCCGACTGGGCGACCTCCGACTGGGCGATCTCCGGCTCGACAGCCCCCGTCTCGGCGATCTCCGTCTCGGCGATCTCCGTCTCGGCGATCTCCGTCTCAGGAGCCCCCCGTTCGGCAGCCGCTTGCTCGAACGGGGCCTGCTCGACAGGATCCGGCTCGGCAGTGAACAGCACGGCGCGCAAAGGGGTTTCACGCTCGACGGCGAACGGCCGGGCGGCCTCCGCCGTGACACACTCCGCCAACTGCGCCGCGCGCACGCTGATCTCGCTCAACACGGGTTCCGCCGACGCGATGTCCAGCACCTGCTGCCAGGCCTCTCCGTCCTGGACGGGCAGCACGGTTCGCAGGATCTCGTGGCGGGCGGCGACGTCGGAGAGTGCGCGGCGCAGCGCGGCCGGGTCGAGCCGGCCCGTGATGTCGAGCGCGAGGGGAATGTTGTACGAGCCGTCCTCGCCCTGGCTGCGGGCGAGGAACCACAGCCGCCGCTGCCCGAAGGAGAGGGGTGGTCGCGCGGGCCGGGGCCGCCGGACGAGCGGCGGCACGCCGACCGCCCGGCCGGGGACCTCGGCGTCCCCCGCCCGGTCCGCCTTCTCCAGGATGGCGGCCAGCCGGGCCGGGGTGGGGTGGTCGAACAGGGTGCGTACGGGCAGTTCGGCCCCGGTCCGGGAGCGGAGCGCGGTCACCAGTCGGGCGGCGGACAGCGAGTGGCCGCCGAGGAGGAAGAAGTCGTCGTCGGGCGATGCTCCGCTCCGGCCGAGCACGTCGGCGAACAGGTCGCACAGCAGCGACTCGGCCCCGGCACGCGGGGCGCGCCCGGACTCGGGTCCGGCGGCGGGCCCGACGGCGGGCAGCGCGGCCCGGTCGGTCTTGCCGTTCGGGGTCAGCGGCAGCCGGTCCAGCGCCACGAAGTGGCCGGGCACCAGGTGCTCGGGGAGCCGGTCGGCGAGCGCGTGGCGCAGCGGGTCGGCCCAGCGGCCGTCGCCGCCCGCCGCCTCGGACCCGGGCTTCCGCTGCGCGGGCACGAGAACGCAGTACGCGGCGAGCGTCAGGTCGCCGCCCGGTGTGGGAACGGCGGTGACGGCGGCCTCCGCGACCGAGGGGTGCGCCAGCAGGGCGGCCTCGATCTCGCCGGGCTCCACGCGGTGGCCTCGGATCTTCACCTGGTGGTCGGCGCGGCCCAGCACCTCCAGGGTGCCGTCGGCGCGGAACCGGGCCAGGTCACCGGTCCGGTACATTCGGTCGCCGGGCGCCCCGTAGGGGGCGGCGACGAAGCGTTCGGCGGTGAGTGCGGGACGGCCGAGGTAGCCGTCGGCGACCCCGTCCCCCGCGAGGTGCAGTTCGCCGGTCACCCCGATGGGGGCGGGGGCGAGGGTGCGGTCCAGGACGTAGGCGCGGGTGCGGCGCACGGGCCGGCCGACGTGCGGCGGGGCGCCCCGGCCGAGAACGGCCGCGGTGGACCAGATGGTGGTCTCGGTCGGCCCGTAGAGGTTGACGAGCCCGTTCGCGTGCCGGGTCAGGACGTCCGCCAGATCGGCGGGCAGCGGCTCTCCCCCGCTGAGCGCGCGCAGGCCGCCCAGGGCGTCCGGGGCCGCGTCGGCGAGGACGCGCCAGAGCGAGGGGGTCGCCTGCATCACGGTGGGCGTGCTCGACCGGATGAGCGCGGCCAGCGCGAAGGGGTCGCGTACATCGTCGTCGGACGCGAGCACCACGGTGGCCCCGCCGAGGAGCGGAACGAAGAGTTCGAGGGCGGCGATGTCGAAGGAGACGGTGGTGACCGCGAGCAGACGGTCCTCGCCGGACAGGTCGAGCAGCCGGCCCATGGCGGCCAGGAGGTTGGCGAGGGCCGCGCGGGGCACGACGACGCCCTTGGGTCTGCCGGTGGATCCGGAGGTGTAGATGACATAGGCCGGGTCGCCCAGGTGACTGTCCATTGGGCCGCCGGGCCGGTCGCCGCCCGCCGGATCTCCCGGACGGGCCTTCTCCCCCGTGACCGGGCTGTCGGCTGCCCCGGTCACGGCTTCCGCACCGGCCTCCGCGTCCAGATCCAGGTCCGTGCCCTGGTCCGTGTCCGTGCCCAGGCCCACGTCCAGGTCCGCGTCCGCGCCCAGGCCCAAGTCCGTGCCCAGGTCCAAGTCCGCGTCCGAGTCCGAGGCGGGGAGCGTCCCGTCCAGGGCGACGGTGAGCCGGGGCAGATCCGCGCCCCAGGGGTGGGCCCGGTCGGTGACCAGCAGGAGGGGCCGGCTGTCCGCCAGCATGTGCCGCAGACGGTCGGCCGGGTAGCGCGGGTCCAGCGGTACGTACGCGGCGCCCGCCGACGCCACGGCCAGCAGGGCGACCAGGAGCGCTTCGCTCCGGGGAAGGGCGACGGCGATCAGGCTGCCCCGCCCCGCGCCCCGGGCCCGGAGCGCCGCTGCCAGCCGGCCGGCCCGGTCCGCCAGCTCCGCGTAGGTGAGGTGGGCGTCGCCTCGGCGGAGGGCCACCGCGTGCGGGGTGCGACGTGCTTGGGCCCTGAAGCCCTCGGCGAGTCCGGGGGCGGGGATGGTGTCGGCGTCCTCGTCGGCCGGGACGTTGAACTCCTCCAGGACGCGCTGGCGTTCGGCCTCGCCCAGGAGACCGATGCGGGCCCCGGGGAGGGCGGGTTCCGCGTGGGAGAGCCGGTCCAGGAGGGTGGCGAAGCGGTGGAGGTGGGCGTCCAGCTCCTCGGGTCCGTACAGCTCGGGGCTGCCGTCCAGGACGAGGTCGAGGCCGGTGAGGCCGTCCGGACCGCCCCGGCCGCTCACGGTGACGTTGAGATCCTCGACGGCTCCTGCGGCCAGCGAGTGCACCACGCCCGCGCAGTCGCCGAAGGTGAGGTCCGTGGCGAACGGCTTGATGTTCAGCTGGGGTCCGACGAGGCGTCGGCCGTGCCCGAACAGCTGGAGGTCGCGCCGGAGTTGCTCGCCCCGGTAGCGCTGGTGGCGGCGCTGACGGCGCAGGGTCGCGGTGACACGTCGCAGGAGGTCGCCGACGGGCTCCCGTTCGTCGACGGCGACCCTGAGCGGGACGACGTTGACGGCGGTGACGGGGGTGCGGGCGAGGACGCTGCCCGTGCGGTTGCTGACGGGGAGACCGATGACGGCTTCGGGCGCGCCGGTGAGCCGGGTCAGGTACAACGCCCACGCGGCGGTCACGGCCTCGGGCCAGGTGGCGCGGGACCGCTGCGCGAAGGCGGCGAGCCGTTCGGCGTCGTCGGCGCCGAGGGTGAGGCGGCTGCGGAGAAAGCGGGGGGCGACGCGGGTGGGCGCGGTGCGGGCCGGGGTCGGCGGGTGCGGTCGGTCGGCCAGCAGGTCCTGCCAGAACCGGGCGTCGAGGGCGTGCTGTTCGGATGCGGTGTAGCGCCGGTCCTCCTCGACCGCGTCGCGGAGCGAGCCGAACGACGCCGAGGGGGGTTCGGTGCCCGCGCACGCGTGGCCGTAGAGCTCGGCGACGCGTTCGGCGATGCGGGCGTAGCCGTAGGCGTCGAGCAGGATGTGGTGGCAGCGGTGGTACCAGAGCCATTGCTCGTCGCCGGTGCGCAGCAGGGCGTGCCGGTAGAGCGCGCCGTGCTCGATGTCGACCGGGGCGGAGCGTTCTTCCTCCATCCAGGCCAGGGCGGCGGCGCCCGGGTCGTCGGCGGTGCGGAGGTCGAGGACGTCGGGGCCCGCGGGAAGGACCGCGCCGGTCTCCTGGTGGACGTCGTCGCCGTCGGCGGTGAAGCGTACGGAGAGACCGTCGGCCTCGTCGACGGCCCGGGTCACGGCTGCCGTGAACGCCCGCTCGTCCAGCGGTCCCGTCAACTCGACGTATTCCGCCGTGAGATACACGGGGTTCGCCGGGTCGATTCGCTGCGCGGACCAGAGACCGAGCTGGGCCTCGGTCAGCGGCAGGCGTTCGCGGTGGGTGCTCATGCGCATTCTCCCGGCAGGAAACCTCGGCCGGATCTCCCGGTGAGGTGGACAGGTTCGTGGGCAGGGCGTGCCGGAGGGCACGCGGACGGGACCGTCGGCGCGACGGTGTGACGGTGGGTGTCGGTACGGGTTCGGGCCCGGTCCGGGTCGGGGCTCGGGCGTGAGGGCGCACCGGGGCCGGCCGGTGGTGCGGGCCGGTGTCCCGGTGCGGTGCCCCCTCAGCGGGCCCCGGGTGGGCGTGGGTCAGGCGTGCGGTCTGTGGCCGTGGTGCGGGGCGAGGTCCATGACGGCTTTCGGCTGCACGACGAAGGGGCGCATCATCATCATGTCCTCGTGCTCGTAGACGTGGCAGTGGTGCATGAACCGGCCGGGCGGGCCGTTGAACGTGGCTCCGACGGTGATGAGTTGGGCGGGCGCGAGCGAGATGACGTCCTTGGGGCCCCGCTCGGCGGCGGTCAGCGGGGCGTTCTCGCGCCAGCGGATCGGGGTGGTGGTGCCGGCTCCGTAACCGCCGCCCGCCAGCTCGAAGAAGGTGAAGGAGCTGACGTCGTACACCTCACGGCTCAGCCCCTGGAACGCGACCGTGTGGAGGTGCATCGGGTGCGGGTAGGCGCCCGCCGACTTCTCCAGGCTGAGGAATCTCCAGCGTTCGGTGGCTCCGGAGGCGACGGTGAACCGCACCGGGTCCTCGAAGGTGGCGGAGACCCGCCGGAAGGTGCGGACCGTGCCGTGCTCGTCCTGGATCTGGACGATTCCGTCGATGGGGAGCTTGCCCTCGGGTGCCCCGGTCTCCTCCATCTCCCAGAGTTCGGGGTCCTTGGGGTAGACGGGGGTGACGATGACGAGGCGTTCGGGGGCGGCGGCCGGGGGGGCGACCGGTGTGAAGGAGGTCGCGAGGCGTTTCGGCGGGACGAAGGTGTCGTGCCCGGCCCGGGAGGCGACACGGAACTCCATCAGGTCGGGGCGGGCTCCCGGTTCGGGCAGGGCGTTGACGAGCCGGAGCCGTCTGCCGCGCAGGGCGGAGAAGTCCACCAGGAGGTCGGCGCGTTCACCGGGGGTGAGCGGAACGCCGTCGGTGACCGGGTCGGGCCGGGGAAGCAGTCCGCTGTCCGTGCCGATCAGCCGGAAGGCGTCGGAGGGGAGTTCCCCGCCCTCCTCGTCGAGGATCTTCAGGAGGTAGGGGCGGTTGTTGGAGGCGTTGAGGGCGCGGAAGCGGTACCAGCCCGCCTCCACCTCCAGGTGCGGCCAGATCACCCCGTTGACCAGGTTGAACGGTCCGGTGAAGGGACGGACCAGTTCATAGGGGTCGTCGGCGACGACGATGCCCTTGTAGAGGAGGCCGCCGGTGAACGCCCCGTCGTCGTCGAGGTCGAGATTGCGGTCGAAGAGGACGAGAGGGATCTCCCGGTCGCCGGCGGGCAGTCTCAGCCGCCTCTCCTCCTCGTCCCGGATGAGGTAGGCGCCCGCGCCGAGGCCGGTCATCACGTTGAGGTGCGTGATGTGCATGGCGTGGTCGTGGTACCAGAGTCCGGCGGCGGGCTGCTCGTTGGGGTATTCGGCGAGCTGGGCGGCGCCCGGCAGGACGGCGTTCTCCGCCCAGCCGTCGTTGCCGCCGCCGGTGACGGCTCCGTGCAGGTGCACCACGGCCCACGGGGGCAGCGCGGCGACGTCCGCGCGCACCGCGGCCCCTTCGCGCCCCGGGCGGTCCCACATGAGGGGCAGCTCGGGGTCGTAGGCGAACGGAACCCGGACGGCCGGCAGCGGGTAGTCGCCGGTGAGGTCGTTCTCCCAGGCGATACGGAGCCGGCTGCCGCGCCTCGCCTCGATGGTCGGCCCCACGTGCGTGCCCTCGTACGTCCACAGCCGGGTGTACGGCAGGCTGCGGTGGAGGCGTACGCGGGCCGAGCGCATCGTGACGGTCAGCTCCCCCTTGCGTCCGCGGATCACCCGGGGAACGGGCAACGGGTCCAGGAAGGGCACGAGGGCCCTCGCCGCCTTCGCCGCGCGGGCTGCGTGCTCGGCGGCGGCCCCGGTGAGCCGGGGCCCGGCCTCCCGGGCCTCGCGGACGGCGTCGGGCAGGTCGTCCAGCGGGGTGCCGAGTGCCGCCGTCATCAGGGCGGACCGGGGCGGCGCGGTGGCGGCCGCGGCACGGCCGGACCCGCCGGGGAGGGCGAGTCCGGTGCCGAGGGCCACGCCCGCGCCGGCCACGCCGGCCCCGACGAGGAACCCCCGGCGGGCGACCAGATCCGACAGCTTGGGGGGAGTTCTCATGTGGGATCGGCCGCCATGCTCTCTATCAGGCTCTTCGGCCGCAGATCGGTCCAGTTCCGCTCGACGTAGTCCAGGCAGGCCTGCCGGGTGTCCTCCGGATGGGCCACGGTCCATCCGGCGGGTACCTCGGCGAACGCGGGCCACAAGGAGTGCTGTCCTTCGTCGTTGACGAGCACCAGGTAGGCGCCGTCCTCGTCCTCGAACGGATTGGTCACCGCATCCTCCAATTACTTAGGTAAGGCTATCTTTACTTGATCGCTAGCGACCCTACCCATCCATTCCGCGGTTGACTCACCGAATCCCTCAACTCACTGGTTCACCATCGGTTTTGATGGCTTGAAATAGGCGCCCAGGACGCTTCGGCGCCCCGGGACGCCTCCTCACGCGGTGCCGGTGCCGCGCCGCTTGAACAGCACCCAGGCCAGGTACGCACCGCCCAGAACGGCGGTGGTGACGCCCACCGGCAGCAGGTTGTTGCGCTGCGACTCCTCCACGACCCGGACCCATCCGACCTGCCGGTCGACCCACACCAGGGCGGAGAAGAACTGGCTGGAAGCAAGGTGTGCGGCCGAGAGCAGTCCGGCGCCCACCGCCCCCGCCGAGACCAGACTGACGCCCGGGCTGCGACCGACCATGGCGGCGATCTGCGGGGCGGCCAGCGCGATGAACGGGATGGGCCCGGCGCTCGCCACCGCCACCCCGCACAGCCCGATCCCGAGCACCGTCAGGGCGATCCGCGAGCGGTTCACCCGGACACCGAGGCCGGTGGCGAGATCGTCGCCGAGCTCCATCATCCGCAGCCGTCTGCCGAACAGCAGCACCGGCGGCAGGAGGAGCACCAGGGCGGCGGCCATGATCTGCACGGAGCTCCAGCCCCGTCCGTTGAGCGTCCCGACGAGCCAGATGTGCGCGTTCTGGGCGTCGTTGAGGGAGGACCGGGTGAGCAGATAGGAGTTGACCGATCCGAGCATCGCGGTCACGCCGAGCCCGATGAGGACCAGCCGGATGCCCTGCAGCCCTCCCCTGCTCGCCAGTACGGAGACCAGCAGCGCGGTGACCAGTCCGCCGACGATCGCTCCCGCGGCCACCGAGGCGGCGGCGCCGCCGAACGTCACGATGACCAGGATGGCGCCGGTCGCCGCCCCGCTGTTGAAACCGATGACGTCGGGGCTGGCGAGCGCGTTGCGCGACACGCTCTGGAAGATCGCGCCGCTCATGCCGAGCGCGCCGCCGACCAGGATCGCCAGCAGGGCCTGGGGCAGGCGCTCCTGGTTGACGAAGTGGACGGCCAGCCGGTCGCCCGTCCCGTAGAACAGGGCACGCGCCACGTCGGGCACCGGCACCGGGTAGGAGCCGACGCACAGGCTGACCAGCAGCAGGAGCGCCGCGAGCAGCAGGGCGCCGCAGCTCACCAGGGCCGTACGCCGGTGCATCCGGAAGCTGACCCGTCCGGACCACCACCGCACCGGCCGGGCCGCGTCCGACGCGCCGCCGCCCGCCTCCGGGGCCGGACGGATCTCTGTCGTCGTCACAGCGAAGCCTCCTTGCGCCGGCAGACCATCGCGATGAACACCGGCGCGCCGATCACCGCTGTGACGGCGCCGACCTCCAACTCGTCGCCGGGCAGGGCCACTCGGCCGATGATGTCCGAGACCAGCAGGAGCACCGGGGCCAGCAGCATCGAGTACGGCAGCACCCAGCGCAGGTCGGGCCCGGTCAGCCAGCGGGCGACCAGCGGAACGACCAGGCCCACGAAGGCGATCGGCCCAGCGGCGGCCGTCGAGGCCCCGCAGAGCAGGGTCACGGCGATCACCGCGGCGATCCGGGTCCGGGCGATACGGGCCCCGAGCGCGCGGCCCAGCTCCTCGCCGAGGGCCAGGGAGTTCAGCGGGCGTGCCAGCAGCAGGGCGATCACCAGACCTACGGCCACGAACGGCAGCAACTGCACGACGAGTTCGGGCTCCCGGCCGGCGAGCGATCCGACCATCCAGAACCGCAGGTAGTCGTAGGTCGCGGAGTCGAAGACGGTGAGCCCGGCGATGACGCCGCTCAGGCTCGCGCTCACCGCGGCCCCGGCCAGCGCGAGGCGTACGGGCGTGGGCCCGGCTCTTCCGGAGGCGCCGAGCACGTACACGATCACGGTGGTGAGCGCCGCGCCGGCGAAGGAGAACCACACCAGCGACCCGAAGCCGGCCAGGCCGACGACGCCGATGCCGAACACGACCGCCGCCGAGGCCCCCGCGTTGACGCCGAGGAGACCGGGGTCGGCCAGGGGGTTGCGGGTCACGGTCTGCATGACCGCTCCCGCCACGCCGAGCGCCGCGCCGGTCATCAGGCCGACGAGCGTGCGCGGCAGGCGGAGTTGGCGGACCACGTCGGTCGCGTAGGATCCGTCGTCGTTCCAGAGCGCGGTCCACACCTGGCCGAGCGTGGTGTCCTTGGTGCCGATCCAGGTGCTCAGCACGACGAGGAGCAGGAGCAGCCCGGCGAGGGCGAGGAGTCCACCGCCGCGCAGGGCGGACCGGACGGCGGTGGGTTCCGGCTGCGGCTTCCGCGCGGCGGCCCGGCGGCCGAGGGCGGTGGGCGGGGCGGTCACGTCGGCGTTCCGCCCGCCCGGAGAGGCCGATGGGGACGCCCACGTAACGCCTGCGGCGCGTGAGGCCCCCAGATCCGAGAGCCGAGCATATCCACCCGCATGGTGCAGCCTTCCGTCGCGTCCGCTGTCATCGCGGTGGCGCAGCACGCCGCCAACCGGCCTTCACCACCAGCTGGTTGACCGACTTGAGCGAAACGGAACCCCCGCGAAGTAAGGCTGACCTTACCCAAGATCGCGGCGGCTGAGGAGGCCGGTCCGGCGGGGCGGCGACGCGGCCGCCCCGGCCGGACCCGGGACACGGGACGCCGATCAGAGCCCGAGGTCGCTCAGACGGGCCTCGTAACGGATGGTGAGATCCTCGGAGTCGCCGGCCGGGTTGTCCCAGAGGGCCTCCAGCTCGGAGCGCACGGAGTCGGGCAGCGCCTCGTACCGCTCGGTCCAGGTGTCGGAGTTCGGTATCCAGTAGCCGACGACCTTGAAGCGGTCCGCCGGGAGCCCGAGGTCGCGACGGAGGTAACGGCGCACCGAGCGAAGGGCGTTGGTCTCCCCCGCGACCCAGACGTAGCCGCCCGCGAGGTCCGTGCCGGGCGGGACGGCGGCGGCCACCAGGTCCGCCAGGCGGCTCGGGCCGTGGCCGTTTCCGCCGTAGGTCCAGGTCACCTTGGAGTCGGAGGGCTCCCGCAGGGGCAGCACGGCCGAGGGCGCGGGCGCCTCCAGCACCACCCGGGTCCTGACGTGGTCCGGCGTGTTCTCCAGCAGCCGGGCGGCGGCGGGCAGACCGGTCTGGTCGGCGACCAGCACCTGCCAGGAGAGGTCGGCCGGGGGGCTGTAGAGGCCGGTGGGGTCGTTGACGCCCACGACGTCCCCGGGCCGCGCCTCGGCGGCCCAGCCGGACGCCACGCCGCCCTCGTGGAGCACGAAGTCGATGTCGACCTCGCCCGCCTCCGGGCGCACGGCGCGGATCGTGTACGTGCGCATCGGCGCGACGGGCTGCCCCTCGGGGGTCTCCCATCCGCCCTGCTCGGTCGTCCGGGGCAGGGAGACCTCGGTGCGGTCCGGGCCGTGCGGAAGGAAGATCCGTACGTACTCGTCACCGACCCCGGTGGTCCTGAAGCCCGCCAGACCCTCCCCGTGAAGGGTGACGCGGGTCATGGTCTCGGTGAGCGGCTGCACTCGGGCAACGACGGCTCGGTGGATCGTCATGGACTCTGCCCCTTCGTACGCGTGGTCGGCCTGAGCGCCTCGCCCGCCGGGACGAGAGAACCGAATTGACTTAGGTCAGCCTAACCTTTCACGGACACCGGTTCGCTACGGCATCGGTCGTACGGTCGGGCGCTGTGGCAAAATCCGACGCATGTCCGTTCGATATCCACGCCCCCTGAGCCCCGGTGACCGAATCGGCGTCACCTCCCCGTCCAGCGGAGTCCCCGAGGAGCTGCGCGAGCGGCTCGCGGTCGCGGTGCGCGATGTGGAGGCGCGGGGGTACGAGGTCGTGACCGGCCGGTGCATGGACGGCGGCGGGCACATCAGCGCCCCCGCGGCCGACCGGGCGGCCGAGTTGACCGCGATGCTGACGGACCCCGGCATCGGGGCCGTGGTACCGCCGTGGGGCGGGGAGACCGCGATCGACCTGCTGCCGCTGCTCGACTGGGACCGGCTGCGCACGGCCGAACCCACCTGGGTGGTGGGCTACTCGGACATGTCGACCGTCATGACGCCGCTGACCCTCCTCACGGGTGCGGCGACCGTGCACGGGAACAACCTCATGGACACCCCCTACCGAGTGCCGCAGGGGCTGGTGTCCTGGCTCGACATCGTCACGGCGCCGCCGGGCCACCGTTTCACCCAGCTTCCACCGGAGCGGCACCGGGCCACGGGCTACGACGACTACGCGGAGCATCCCGAGGTCCGCACGTTCACGCTCGACACCCCGGGCCGATGGACGAGGCTGGACGGCGACGGCGACGTGGACGTCGAGGGGCGGCTGATCGGCGGCTGCACCGAGATGCTGTGCAACCTCACCGGGACGCCGTACCTCGACACCTCCGCCTTCGCCCGGACCCACGCCCCGGAGGGCCTCCTCGTGTACGTGGAGGCAGGCGGCCATGACGCGCTCACCATCTGCCGCAATCTGCACGGGATGCGGCTGGCCGGCTTCTTCGACACGGCCAACGCCGTTCTCGTCGGCCGGACTTCGGCCCCGGACACGAGCTCGCTCACCCAGCACCAGGCCGTGCTGGACGCGCTCGGCCCGCTGAACGTGCCGATCGTCGCGGACGTCGAGTGCGGCCATGTGCCGCCGTACCTCCCCCTGGTCAACGGGGCACGGGGCCGGGTCGTCCACACGTCGACACGCAGCGAGCTGACGCAGACACTCGACTGACTCTCCGGGCGGCCCGCGCCCTAGCATGAAGGGATGAGTCGACTGCCGAACCCCCACGCCCGGCGTTCCGTGCTCCGCCTGCTGGGCGGCGCCCTCGTGTCCGTGCCGCTCGCGGCCTGTGGCACGGAATCCGACTCCCCCTCACCGTCGCCCGCCGGGAAGGCGTCCGGATCGCCCTCGGCCACGGCGCCGGATGCCGGGCGCGCCTTCGCGGCGCTGGAGAAGGAGTACGCGGCGCGGCTCGGCGTGTACGCCGTCGACACCGGGACCGGGCGCACGGTCGCCCACCGTGACGGGGAACGGTTCGCCTACGCCTCCACGTTCAAGGCGCTCGCGGCGGGGGCCGTGCTGCGCAGATACGGGCTGGGCGGGCTGGAGCGGGTCGTGACGTACCGCCGTGAGGATCTGGTCGACCACTCCCCCGTCACCGAGAAGCACGTGGCCACCGGAATGAGCCTGGGTGATCTGTGCGACGCCGCCGTGCGCTTCAGCGACAACACCGCGGGCAATCTGCTGTTCGACGCGGTCGGCGGGCCCCGGAAGCTGCAGGCGTTGCTCGCGGAGCTGGGGGACGACGTGACCCGGATGGAGCGGCGGGAGACCGAGCTCAACGAGTGGACTCCCGGCGCCACGCGCGACACCAGCACCCCCCGGGCACTGGCCGAGGATCTGCGGGCGTTCGTCCTGGGCGACGCCCTCGCCGAGCCCGAGCGGGCCCGGCTCGCGCAGTGGCTCACCGCCAACACCACCGGCGGCGAGCTGATCCGGGTGGGGGTCCCGAAGGGGTGGACCGTCGGCGACAAGACCGGGGCGGGCAGTACGTACGGGACGCGCAACGACATCGCCGTGGTGTGGCCGCCCGACGCGGCGCCGCTGGTGCTGGCGGTGCTCTCCAACCGGAGGGACGCGGACGCCGACTACGACAACACGCTGATCGCGAAGGCCACGTCCGCCGCCGTCGCCGCCCTGACCGGGCAGCGGGGCCGTTCCTAGAGGACGGCTCAGGACTCGTCGAGCACGGCGTCGATCTCGCCGAGGAAGTCGTCCAGGTCGCCGGGGTTCCTGGAGGTGATCAGCGGCCAGCCGGAGGCGTCGTCGCGGACCACCGGCTTGTCGACCCAGGTGCCGCCCGCGTTGGTGATGTCGGTCCGCAGCGACGCGTACGAGGTCAGCGTCTTGCCCCGGACGTAGCCGCCCTCGACCAGCGCCCACGGCCCGTGGCAGATGGCGGCCACCGGCCGGCCGGAAGCGGCGAACGAGCTGACGATCCGGGTGGTGGCGTCCTGCAGACGCAGCGAGTCGGCGTTCAGCGTGCCGCCCGGAACCAGCAGCAGGTCGTACGCGGCGGGGTCGACGTCGTCGAGCGTGAGGTCGGGCCGCACGGTCTCGCCGGGATCGCGGTCCCCGACGAGGGTGCGGATCCCGTCCGCCGAGACCGCCGCCACGCTGACCTGCGCCCCGTGTCCGCGCAGGTGCTTCACGGGGACGACGAGTTCGTCCTGCTCGACCCCGTAGTTGGTGACGATGGCCAGGATCCGGCGGTCGTCGAGAGCGGTGCTGGACATGGACTGCTCCGTTCCTGTGGTGTCGTTCGTCCGTGGTCGTTCATACGGTGACGCTCACCGTGCGGGCCACGGCGGCGCCCTCTCCTTCGGCTGCCCGGACGCGGTCAGGAGGAGAGGACGGAGTCGTCCTCGGGCAGGGCGCCGGGCAGCCGGTGGCGGGCGGCGACCAGAGCGCTGTCGACGTCGCCCGTGCCGGTCGACACGCACAGCGTGTAGGCCACGTCGTCCATGCGCTGCCGGGCCTCCTCGCCGCCGCTCTCCGCGTGCAGCACTCGCAGTGCCTCGTACTGCTCGATCAAGTTGCGCAGCACCGTGGGGTGGGCCATCAGCATGCGGGGCATCCTTCCGCCGGAATCGTGGAGTGTCGTCCTGCGCCCGGGTGGGGGCACCGCCCCGCGTACCCGCCCGCGGGCGGGCCACACACCAGGGCGACGCGTCCGCCGCTCCGGTGCCGCGCGACGCGCTCCCGGCCGGTGGCCGGAGCTCCAATATGGCCGGGCGGCATGGCCTCCGCATCTTCTCCGCTGCTCCCCGGGCCTTCCCCCGCCGTCCCCCGGGCCGGGCGGTGTGTCCCGGCCCTCATCGGTCCGGGGACTGCTTCGCCCGGCAACGGGTACCCACCAGGGCGCATCACTCGCTCCCCGGTCGCACCGGGGCAGTACGGAAGGAAGCTCTCATGACCGACCGCAGGCCGGAAGGCACCGCCTACACCGGGGCTTCCGGCAGCCCGCCCCCCGTTCCGGCGGACATGCAGGACCAGCAGACGCAGGAGGGCGAGGACGCTCTCGACATACCGGTGCCGGACCGGGTGGCCCGCCAGGGCGGCCAACCCGAGCTGGACGAGGCCGGCGCCGGCCGGAACACGCCACGCAACGCGGGCGCGCACCCCGACAGGCACCCGGCCCCGGACGAGTCGACGGGCTAGGGACGCCCTCTGGGCGCGGGTCAGCCTGCCGGGTGGGCGCGCCCAGGGCCCACGCCCCGGGCCCACGCCCCGGGAACCCGGACGGCTCACCGCGCACGGCATGCCCGTGCCCCGGCCCTTCCCGGGCCGGGGCACGGGCCTCTGCGTTCAGTGGTGGCCGCGCGCGCTGCTCGACGCGCCGCCGAACAGCCGGGCCAGGGCCCGGAAGGGCAGCGTGACGACGGTGGCGATGGCTCCTCCGATGGCGCGGAGTACATCTGCGATGGCCTTCAGCATGGGTCGCCCTCCATTCCCGCCCGGACCTTCCGGAAGTTCCGGAACGATCGGTGCGAGAGCCACCGCGTACCCCGCACGCGCCGCCCCAACCGGAGATCCACCCGACAGGAATCCGCCCGGAACGCCCTGGAGCCCCGGAGCGCGATGCGCTCCGGGGCTCCGGGGTCGGTCCGACCCGGATCAGGCGGTGGTGATGTTCTCCGCCTGCGGGCCCTTCTGGCCCTGGGTGATGTCGAAGGTCACCGCCTGGCCTTCCTGGAGCTCACGGAAGCCGGAGGAGTTGATGTTGGAGTAGTGCGCGAAGACGTCGGGACCGCCGCCGTCCTGCGCGATGAAGCCGAAGCCCTTTTCCGAGTTGAACCACTTGACGGTTCCGCTGGCCATGCCCGTACCTCTCAGCAGTAAACGGATCCGCACCGCGCGGACCCGGAGGTGATCGCCCTGGTTCTCAGGCACTGCACAGCAAAACGCCCGCGCCAGGCGCGGGCAGGTACTGCGAACCACGACATCTTCCGGCGACGCTACACGGCGGGATCACTCCTCACCAGAGAGCAACGCCATTTTGCTGTGGATCACCTTCGTGGTCACCGTCCCGTACCACACCGACTACGGTCCGTTCAGGGCCCGTCGGCGTCCCCTCAGGGCGCCAGCAGCCGCCAGAGCAGCAGCAACCCCACACCGCAGACGAGCAGTCCGGCGAGCAGCGCCAGCGCACCCCGCCGGACGTTGTCCGGCTGAAAGCCGCCGAGCACGCTGAAGCACAGCCGCACCCCGTAGGCCACGGCCAGCACCCCGCACACGGTGACGGCGAAACCGGCCGCGATGGCGTCCCACTGGCCCTCGAACGCCCGTTGGTACGGTCCCGGCTTCCGGGTGGCCAGTACGTATCCGGCCGAAGTGAACAGGGCGGCGGGGAAGGCCACCAGCCCGAAGAAGACGGTCAGACGCCGGATCAACGGAACGACCCCCCTTCCACGGGAAAGCGGGAGAGACGTTCGCGGACCGAGGTTTTCAGCCGTTCCTCCCACCGGTCCCGCTCCGCGACATGGGTGAACAGCTCCCGCATCCGGTTCACCTCTTCGATCATGGCGCGTTCCTCCTCCACGAACCTGCGGTTCAGGGGCCGCTCGATCCTCAGCAGGAGGGCGACGCACGCCGCCAGCGAGAGCGCGGCCACGGCCAGGCCGACCCCGACGAGCACGCCCCCGGGACCGCCGCCCGTGGCTGCGGCGAGGGCCAAGACCCCCGGGAGCAGCACCGCGAGGGAGCCCGTGGCGATCCGGGGCCGGCGCACCCGTCGCCGCCGCGCGCTCAGGGCCTGGACGGCGGCCAGCCGCCGTTCCGCGGCCGCCAGCGTCCGCAGGAACGCCGCTCCTCCGTCGATCGCGGCCATGTCAGCCCCCGTTCCGCTGCGTGATGAACGTCTGGAGTTCCTGGCCGAAATGTGTGCGCAACGCGCCGATCTGCGCGTCGTCCAGTTGCGAGGTCCCCACGGGCAGCCCGGGAAGGTACTGGTGGCGGATGAGCCGGGACGCCATCGGGAGGACGGACAGGCGCAGCGACGTCTCGTTCTCCAGGTCCCGCATGAGCGCGGCGAACGGGGACTCGCGACGGGCCCGCCCCGGGATGTAGTGGTCGCGCGCCTCGTCGAGCCGGTCCCAGTACAGATCGCACTTGGAGACGGCGACGATCAGCCACCGCAGCCGCTTGGCCAGCTGCCCGTCGATGATCGCGTCGACCAGGAGACGGAAGTCGGCCGCCTCCTTGCGGAGGTGCCAGTTCCGTACGGCTTCCTGGTCGACGGCGCCGTCGGCGGCGAGCGCCTCGTGGACGTCGCGCTGGGAGCCGCGCTGCCAGATCCTGTTGTGCCCCCAGCAGACGACGTGGACGATGCCGTGCGGTGAGGCGTCGCCCCGCATCGTGTCCTGGAGGGCCCGTTCGCGCTGGGTGGACAGCTGCCCCGGAATAACGGTGACGGCGGCCCGGGTGCGGCGGTTGCCGGAGCGCAGGACCGTGGCGTGCTTCTCGATGTCGGGGCTGCGGGAGCTGTCGCTGTCGCCCGTGCGGATCGACTGCGTCAGCGCGTCGTACAGGACGGTCTTGCCCGCCCCCGCCTCGCCCGTGACGGCGATGGGGTTGACCGAGAGGCCGAGCCGCCCGTGCAGTGCGGCCGAGGCGGCCCCGGCTCCCGGGCCGCCGCCGTCCACCGCGTGCCGGACGCTCTCCCACCGAGATCGGGTGTTCTCCCAGACGTCGGGCACGCGCGCAGCTCCCCCGGGTAGGCCGATGGGGAGATGCTATCGATCAACTGGGTGTGTTGCACGGGCACTTACGGGATTGACGGGAGGCCTGGAGCCCCCGGAGCCCCAGGTGCTACTGGATGAACCGGGGCAGCCAGCGCGCCTGGTAGTCGGGGTGGCCCGCGTACTCGGCGGCCAGTTGCCGTACGGCGAAGCCCAGGCCCACCGCGCGGCCGGAGCGGAAGTCCTCGGCCGGGCGGTCGGTGTCCAGGTCGGCGACCTCGACGTACTCGCCGAGCATGACCCGGTTCGTCTCGATGCGCTCCAGGGTCCGCGCGGGGTCCTGGAGGGCGATGTGCTGGTCGAAGCCCCGGCCCCGCACCGTGAACGCCACCCCGCCGGTGCGGTCGTGGACCTCGCCCGGCACGTCGGCCGGGCACCGCCATCGGTCCCCGCCTGCGGCCAGTGCGACGTGTTCCTCGTCGGTGAGCCGCGCCCGGACGAAGGCCACCATGTCTGCGTTGGCGCCCATTGGATGCCGCTCCCTTGCGCTGATGGATCTCTGCACTCGATACGGGGAGCATTCTGGTGGACCGGGCGCGGCCCGATCCACCTCCGCATCCGGTTCACCCCACCGTGTCCCCCGCGTTGCTCGCGGCCAGGTCGGCGAGGACCTTGTGCAGGGGTTCGGTCTTCCGGCGGCGGTACTCCTGCACGGCCCAGCCGTTGCCGTCCGGGTCGGTGAAGTACATGAAGGTCGCCCCGTCGTCGGGGGTGTACCGCTGCGGCTCGGAGACCTCGACGCCCCGGCGGACGAGCTCGGCGTGCGCGGCGTCGATGTCGGTGACGCAGAGCTGGAGGCCGTGGTACGAGCCCGGCTGCGGGGTTCCGGTCGGGTTGGGCAGTCCGTCGGTGAGGGCGATCGAGCAGCCGGATCCGGGGGGCGTCAGCTGGACGACGCGGGCGCCCGGCATCACCTCGTCGTCGAGGTCGACGTGGAAGCCGAGTCCGTCCCGGTAGAAGTCCCGGGCCCGGTCGATGTCGGTCACGGGCAGCACGATCACTTCGAGGGTCCAGTCCATGGGTCACAGCCCTTTCGTGGGTCGGTCGGTGTCCGGGTCCGGCCGTGGATCGTCCGGGGTGTGCGGTGGTACGTCCGGGTCGGGCCGGGCCAGGTCCGCTTCGCGCGCCCCGACCGTCGCCCCGTCCCCGTCCTCTCCGGCTTCAGCCGCGAGCGGCGTCGCGCCACCCTGAAGGCGGGCGAGGTCGGAGGACCGCACCTGGATGACGAACAGGGCGACCAGCGCGGCGAGCACGGCGAAGCACGCCGCGACGACGAAGGCGCTGGAGACGCCCGAGGTGAGCACCTCGTCGCCCCAGGGCGGTGGCAGCTGACCGGTCCTGCGGAACTCCTGGAGCTGGGCGGGGGTGCCCTCCCGGAGGAACTTCGGCACCTGGTCGGTGGCCTCGTTCCGGCTGGCCGTGCCGAACGTCGTGACGAGGATCGACAGCCCCAGGGACCCGCCGACCTGCTGGGAGGCGTTGAGGGTGCCGGAGGCGGCGCCTGCCTCCTTCGGGGCGATTCCCGAGACCGCCATCAGGGTCAGCGACACGAACTGCATGCCCATCCCGAAGCCGAACACCAGCATCGGGCCGAGGATCGAACCCAGGTAGGAGCTGTGGACGTCGGTCAGCGTCAACCAGCCGAGCCCGGAAGCGGCCAGGAGCGCACCGACCACCATGAAGGGTTTGGGTCCCCAGCGCGGAAGCAACTGCGAGGCCAGTCCGGCGCTGATGGCGATCACGACGCTCACCGGCAGGAATGCGAGTCCGGCCCGCAACGGGCTGAAGTCGAGGACGTCCTGGACGAAGAGGGTCAGGAAGAAGAACATCCCGAAGATCGCCGCGGAGAGACACAGCATCATCGTGTAGGTGCCGGCCCGGTTTCGGTCGCGGAACAGCGCCAGCGGGGTGATGGGCTGTCTGGAGCGGCTCTCGATGGCGATGAACACGCCGAGGAGCACCACAGCGGCGGCGAACGATCCGAGCGTGATCGGGTCGGTCCAGCCCTCTTCGGAGGCGCGGATGAAGCCGTAGACCAGCAACACCATGCCGGCGGTGGAGGTGAGGGCGCCCGCCACGTCGAAGTGGCCGGGACGGCGCTCGGACTCGGGGATGTAGCGCGGAGCCGCGAGGGCGATCATGAGCCCGATGGGGACGTTGACGAAGAGCACCCAGCGCCAGTCGAGCCACTCCACCAGGATTCCGCCGGCCAGCAGTCCGATCGCGCTGCCGCCCGCCGAGACGGCCGCGAACACCCCGAACGCGCGATTGCGTTCGGGCCCCTCGCGAAAGGTCGTGGTGATCAGCGACAGGGCGGTGGGCGAGGCGATCGCGCCGCCGACGCCCTGGAGCGAGCGGGCGGCCAGCAACTGCCAGCCCTCCTGGGACAGTCCGCCGAGCAGCGAGGCGAAGACGAAGAGGAGCACGCCGAAGATGAAGACCCGGCGGCGGCCGAGGATGTCGCCGAGGCGTCCGCCGAGCAGCAGCAGACCGCCGAACGTCAGCGTGTAGGCGTTGACGACCCAGGAGAGGTTCTCGGTGGAGAACCCCAGGTCCTTCTGCATGTGCGGGAGGGCGATGTTGACGATGGTGACGTCGAGCACCACCATCAGCTGGCACGAGGCGATGACCAGCAGCGCCAGTCCGCTCCCATGCCTCTCGTGTGCCGTGGCCGTGGGTGTCGCGCGGGAGCCCGTCATGGTGGAGTTCGTCTCTCGTGCCGGGGGCGGTGCCCGGCGCGAGCGCGGGCGTTCACCCGACCGACGTTATGCCCGAAATGGGGGCCTCGCCATTCGAGCGAGCGGACGGCCGCACACGCCGCCGCGGCCTCACTGGAGGGCGTGGACCGCGGTGCGGAAGAGGGCGGGCGCCCGGTGGGCCGCGGCGACGATCAGCCGGCCCGAGGACGGATGGCCGGCGGCACCCAGCAGGGCCGCGGTGAGCAGTCGGTAGCGTCGCGTGACCCGTACCCACCGCCGGGGGTAGTCCTCGGGCCGCCCTGCGGTCAGGCAGTCGACCGCGGCCGTCGCGGTGGCCACCGCGAGGGCGATCCCCTCCCCGGTGAGCGCGTCCACGTAGCCCGCGGCGTCGCCGACCAGCAGGACGCGCCCGGCCCGCAGGCCCCGCGCACGCTGGCGCAGCGGCCCGGCCCCGCGTACGGGGGTGGCCCCGGGGCTGTCCGCGAGCCGGGCCGCGAGAGCGGGGAAGGCGGCCAGATGCCGGTCGTAGGGGCGGCGGTCGCGGCTCAGGACGGCGACGCCCACCAGGCGCTCGCCGACCGGGGTCACGTACGCCTCGCCGTGCCGGGACCAGTGCACCTCGACGTGGTCGGTCCACGGGGCGAGCGGGTAGTGGCGGCGCAGACCGTAGCGCCCGGGCCCGGTGACGGGCCGGTCGAGGCCCAGGGCACGGCGCAGCGGCGAGTGGAGCCCGTCGGCGGCGATGAGCCAGCGCGCGGTGAGTCCGGCGGCGGTGACGGTGTCCGCGTCCTGCCGGATCTCCCCCGCCTTCGCGGCGACGACGCGTACGCCCAGGGAGGCGGCCCGCTCGTGCAGGGCGGCGTGGAGTTCGGTGCGGCGGACGCCCGCGCCGGGGCCGCCCCGGAAGGCCGCCTCCGCGCTGCGCCGGCCGTCGGTGTAGCGGATGCCGCGCAGTTCGTGGCCGCTCACCCGTACGCCGAGGTCGCGCAGGGCCGCGACGCCGCCGGGCATGATGCCCTCGCCGCACGCCTTGTCGACGGGGGTGGTGCGCGGCTCGACCACCACCGCCTCCAGGCCCGCCGACGCGGCCCGGATCGCGGCGGCCAGTCCGGCCGGTCCGCCGCCCGCGACCAGGACGTCGATCATGTGCGCGCGTCCACGGCCGGGAGGCGGGCGAGCGCCCCGTCCTCGCACCGGATCCGCACGGCCATGAGGGCGGCGTTGAGGGCGGTGAACACGAGGGCGGTCACCCAGGCCCCGTGGGCCAGGGGCAGCGCGAGGCCTTCGGCGGCGACGGCGACGTAGTTGGGGTGGCTCAGCCACCGGTAGGGGCCGCCGGTGACCCGGGGCAGGCCGGGGACCACGATGACCCGGGTGTTCCAGCGGGGGCCGAGGGTGCGGATGCACCACCAGCGCAGCACCTGCGCGGCCACGACGACGGCGGCCAGCGCCCAGCCGGGTCCGGCCGGGAAGGGGCGTTCGGCGAACCGGACCTCCGCCAGGCAGCCGAGCAGGAGTGCGGTGTGCAGCGCGACCATCGCCGGATAGTGCCCTCGGCCCGATTCGACGCCGCCCCGGGCGAGGCTCCAGCGGGTGTTGCGGCGGGCCACGACGAGTTCGGCGAGGCGCTCGGCCGCGACGGCCAGCACCAGGAGGGTGTACCAGGTCGAGGTCATGGGGGCTCTCCTTCCTACCAGCGCAGCAGCACCAGTTCGCAGCAGAATCCCGGGCCCATGGCCAGCAGCAGTCCGGGGGTTCCCGGCTCGGGGCGGCGCTGTTCGATGGTGTCCCGCAGGACGTGGAGGACCGAGGACGAGGACAGGTTGCCGACGTCGGCCAGCGAGCGCCAGGTGACGTCGAGCGCGCCGTCGGGCAGGTCGAGGACCTCGGTGACGGTCTCCAGCACCTTGGGGCCGCCCGGGTGGCACACCCAGTGGGCGACGTCCTTCGGCTTGAGGCCGTGTTCGTCGAGGAACTCCCGTACGTCGTCCGCGAGATAGCGGCGGACGACGTCGGGTACCGCCGGGTCGAGGACCACGGTGAAGCCGGTGCTGCCGATGTCCCAGCCCATGACGTGCTCGGTGTCCGGGTACATCCGGCTGCGGGTGGCCACGATCTCGGGCCCGGAGACGGCCCGGCGGCCGCCGAGGGCGACCACGGCGGCCGCTCCGTCGCCGAACAGCGCGGTCGCCACCA
Source organism: Streptomyces anulatus (assembly GCF_014650675.1). Taxonomy (GTDB): domain Bacteria; phylum Actinomycetota; class Actinomycetes; order Streptomycetales; family Streptomycetaceae; genus Streptomyces; species Streptomyces anulatus. Next base: position 115,327 of record NZ_BMVK01000009.1, read on the forward strand.
GGTTGGCGGGCGACGCGTCGTGGCGCTGGAAGGTGAGGGAGCAGAACTCGACCGACAGAAGCACGGCCACGTCGTCGGGGCGACCGAGGAGGTAGTCGTGCAGCCGGGCCGTCCCGGCCGCTCCGGCGACGCAGCCGAGGCCGAAGACGGGCAGCCGCTTGACGTCCGACCGCATCCCCAGGCGGGTCACGAGCCGGGCGTCGACGGAGGGGGCGGCGATGCCGGTGACCGAGGTGAACATCAGCAGGTCGACGTCGGTGGGCCGCAGCCCCGCCGCCCGCAGCGCACCGCGTACGGCCTGGGCGCCGAGGTCCACGGCGGACCGGATGAACACGTCGTTGGACGTGCCGAAGCCGTCGAGGTCGCGGTAGCCGTCCAGGGGCAGCACGGTGTGCCGGGTGCGGACCCGGGCGTTCTCGTGGAGCCGGTCCAGGACTCGGCGGTCGGCGCCGGGCGGCAGGCAGGTGCGGGCCACCATGTCGGTGACCTCGCGCTGGGTGTGGCGGTGGGGCGGCAGGACCCCGTGCACCGCGGCGATGCGGGTCATCCTGCCTCCTGCTTCGGTGGCGTCATGGCCCCATCCTGCCCACAAAGAGTGATGAATCGGCGTAAAAGACCCGCCCGGTCGCCGCATTGACGGGACGCCAGGCCCCTACGATCGCCCGATGGACGCCACGGACAGCGTGAGCCCGGCCGGAGCGGGGGCTGCGGGGACCGCGGGGGCTCAGCCGATCGGAGCGGTTCCGGACGGAGCGGTTCCGGCCGACGCGGACCCGGCCGGGTCCGGGCGACGGGGCCGGGTCGTGGGGCTCGCGCTCGCGTGCCACCCGGGACCGGCGCTCGCGGTGACCGCGCTCGGCTGTGCCCTCGCGCTCGGCTCCGGCCTGGGCGGCCCCCGTTCCGCGCTGGTCACGGCGGCGGTGCTGACCGGCCAGCTCTCGGTGGGCTGGTGCAACGACGCGTACGACGCACGGCGTGACGCCGATGCCGGCCGCCGGGGGAAGCCCGCGGCCGACGGCACGGTCGAGGCGCGTGCGGTGTGGGCGGCGGCGGCGGTCGCGCTCGCCCTGTGCGTACCGCTCTCGCTGGCCTGCGGGGCCCTCGCGGGCGTGGTGCACCTCGCCGCGGTCACCGCCGCCTGGCTCTACAACCTGCGACTCAAGGCGACCGCCCTGTCCTGGCTGCCGTACGTGGCCGGATTCGGCGCCCTGCCCGCCGCCGTCGCCCTCTCCCTGCCCGGCGGACCGTGGCCCCGGTGGTGGACGGTGACGGCCGGGGCGCTGCTCGGGTTCGCGGCCCATCTGGCCGACACGCTCCCGGACATCGCGGCGGACCGGGCGGCCGGGATTCGGGGCCTCCCGCACCGGCTGGGCGCGAGGGGAACCCGGCTGCTCCTGCCGGCGCCGCTCCTCGGCGCCACGGCCGTGCTGGCGTTCGGGCCGCCGGGACCGGTGGACGCCGTGGGTGCGGCGGCGCTCGTCCTGGCCGGTGCGGCGGCGCTCGCGGGCCCGGCTCTGGGCGGCCGGTGGCGCAAGGCCGCCCTGGCCGGAGCGGTGGCCGTGGCGGCGGTGGATCTGGCGCTGCTGCTGGCCCGGGGTGTCGCCGGGGCCTGAACAGGCCCGACCGGGAACGTGCCTGACAGACCGTCACTCAAGACACCCGAATGACATGACCATGCGAAGACCGTTGACAAATCAGAAACCGAGCAGAAATCTATGAACCTCTCACCGCAAAAGATTGACTTGTGGGCTCAAATATTGTGGAAGCAGAGGACACCATGAGATGGAAACGACTCACCGGACGGTCGATCACCGGGCTGCTGATAGCCGGAATGATCTCCTTCGGGCTCCTGCCCGTCGCCGCGAGCGCGGCTGAGGCCACCGATCTGGCCCGGGGCAAGCCCGTCGTCGCCAGCGGATCGCACGGCGGGTTCCCGGCCGCCGGCGCCAACGACGGAAACGTCAACAGTTACTGGGAGTCGAACGGGCTGCCGGCCGACCTCACGGTGAAGCTCGGCGCCGACGCGGATCTGGAGTCCGTGGTGGTCAAGCTCAACCCCGACCCGATCTGGGGCAGCCGGACCCAGGACATCCAGGTGCTCGGCCGGACCCAGGACGGCACCGCGTTCACCTCGCTCCGGGCCCGCGCCGGCTACGCGTTCAACCCGTCGGGCAACCAGAACACGGTGACGATCCCGGTGGACGGCCGGGTCGCCGACCTCCAGCTCAAGTTCTTCGCCAACACCGGGGCGCCCGGCGCGCAGATCGCGGAGATCCAGGTCCTGGGGACGGCCGCGCCCAACCCGGACCTGACCGTGAGCGCGCTGTCCTGGAGCCCCTCGTCCCCGTCCGAGACGGACGACATCACCGTCGAGGGGACCGTCCGCAACGCCGGTTCGGCCGCCTCCCCCGCGACGACCGTCAATGTGAGCCTGGGCGGCGTGGTCGTGGGCAGCGCGCCGGTCGGCCCGCTCGCCGCGGGAGCCTCGGCCCCGGTCTCGGTCGAGGTCGGCAAGCGGCCGCAGGGCTCGTACGCCGTATCGGCGCTGGTGGACCCGACCGACACGGTCGTCGAGTCGGACAACGCCAACAACAGCCGGACCACCGCCACCCCGCTGGTGGTCGGGCAGAGCCCCGGCCCCGACCTGGAGGTCCGCTCCATCTCCTCCAGCCCGGCCAACCCGGCCGTCGGCGCGGCGGTCACCTTCACCGTGGCGGTGCACAACCGGGGCACCAGCGCGGTGGGCGCGGGCACCGTCACCCGTCTGGCCGTCGGCTCCACCACGCTCAACGGCACCACACCGGCCATCGCGGCGGGCGCGACCGCGAACGTCACCATCGGCGGCAGCTGGACGGCCGCGAGCGGCGGAGCCACCCTGACCGCCACCGCCGATGCGACGAACCAGGTCACGGAGACCAGCGAGACCAACAACACCTTCGCCCGCTCCATCGTCGTCGGGCGCGGCGCGGCCGTTCCGTACACCGAGCTGGAGGCCGAGAACGCCGCCTACCGGGGCACGCTGCTGAAGTCGGACGCCGAGCGCACCTTCGGACACACCAACTTCGCCACCGAGTCCTCCGGCCGCGAGTCGGTACGGCTCAACGCGACGGGTGAGTTCGTGGAGTTCACCTCGACCGCCCCGTCGAACTCCGTCGTCGTGCGCAACTCCGTCCCGGACGCGCCGGGCGGTGGCGGCCGCGAGGCGACCATCAGCCTGTACGCCGACGGCGAGTTCGTCCGCAAGCTCGACCTCTCCTCGAAGCACAGCTGGCTGTACGGGAACACCGACAGCCCCGAAGGACTCACCAACACCCCCGGCGGCGACGCACGGCGGCTGTTCGACGAGTCGCACGCCCTGCTCACGCAGACCTATCCGGCGGGCACGAAGTTCCGGCTCCAGCGCGACGCGAGCGACAACGCCTCCTTCTACATCATCGACCTGATCGACCTGGAGCAGGTGGCGGCGCCCTCGGCCCAGCCGTCGGGCTGTGTGTCCATCACGACGTACGGCGCGGTGGCGAACGACGGGATCGACGACACGGCCGCGATCCAGCGCGCGGTGACGGCGAACCAGACCGGCCGGATCGACTGCGTGTGGATCCCGGCCGGCCAGTGGCGCCAGGAACAGAAGATCCTCACCGACGACCCGCTCGACCGGGGCCAGTTCAACCAGGTCGGCATCCGTGATGTGACGATCCGGGGCGCCGGCATGTGGCACTCCCAGCTCTACACCCTCACCCCGCCGCACGAGGCGGGCGGCATCAACCACCCGCACGAGGGCAACTTCGGTTTCGACATCGACGAGAACACGCAAATCTCCGACATCGCCATCTTCGGCTCCGGCACCATTCGCGGCGGTGACGGCAACCACGAGGGCGGCGTCGCGCTGAACGGCCGGTTCGGCAAGGACACGAAGATCAGCAACGTCTGGATCGAGCACGCCAACGTGGGCGTCTGGGCCGGTCGCGACTTCACCAACATCCCCGAGCTGTGGAACCCGGGCGACGGCGTCGAGTTCACCGGGATGCGGATCCGCAACACGTACGCCGACGGCATCAACTTCGCCAACGGCACCCGCAACTCCACGGTCTACAACTCGTCGTTCCGCAACACCGGCGACGACGCCCTCGCGGTCTGGTCCAGCAAGTACGTCAAGGACCAGTCCGTCGACATCGGCCACGACAACAGCTTCCGCAACAACACCATCCAGCTCCCGTGGCGCGCCAACGGCATCGCGGTCTACGGGGGTTACGGCAACAAGATCGAGAACAACCTGATCTCCGACACGATGAACTACCCGGCCATCATGCTGGCGACCGACCACGACCCGCTGCCCTTCTCCGGGCAGACCTTGATCGCCAACAACGGCCTGTACCGCACCGGCGGAGCCTTCTGGAACGAGGACCAGGAGTTCGGCGCGATCACCCTCTTCCCGCAGAACCTGCCGATCCCCGGAGTCACGATCCGCGACACGGACATCATCGACTCCACCTATGACGGCATCCAGTTCAAGACGGGCGGCGGCCTGATGCAGGACGTCAAGATCGAGAACGTCCGGATCGACAAGTCCACCAACGGATCCGGCATCCTCGCGATGGGCGGCGCGCGCGGCAACGCGACGCTCACCAACGTGACGATCACCGACTCGCGCGACGGCCACGTACTCATCGAGCCCGGTTCGCAGTTCACGGTCTCCGGCAGCCCGAACGGCGCACGGGCCAAGCGGTAGCCGCCTGTACGCTCCCGGGCCGGGGGATCACCTCCGGCCCGGGAGCACCCGTTCCCCGGAACACCCGTTCTCGGGAACGGCCCTTTCCACCCCGCGAATTGGGTCCCGCACGGCTCTGGGAAGTGCAAGGTCCCGGGGCTACCCTCCGCGCATGATTCCCACGGTTGTCTGGGGTACCGGCAACGTCGGCCGCGCGGCGATCCGCGCCGTCGAGGCCCATCCGGCGCTGACGCTCGCCGCCGTCCTCGTGCACGATCCCGCCAAGGTCGGCCGCGACGCGGGCGAGCTCGGCGGGGTCGGGCGCACGCTCGGGGTCGCGGCCACCGACGACATCGCCGCCGTCCTGGCCGCCCGCCCCCGGGCGGTGGTCTACGCGGCGTCCGGCGACATCCGCCCCGACGACGCCCTCGCCGACATCGGCCGGGCGATCCGGGCCGGCGCGGTGGTCGTCACGCCCTCCCTCTATCCGCTCTACGATCAGCGCAACGCCCCGCCGGAGCTGCGGGACCCGGTCCTGGCCGCCGTCGCCGAGGGCGGCGGCTCCCTCTTCGTCTCCGGGGTCGACCCCGGCTGGGGCAATGACGTCCTGCCCCTGCTGGTCAGCGGCCTCGGCACCGAGGTGGACGTCATCCGCTGCCAGGAGATCTTCGACTACTCCACGTACGAGCAGGAGGAGTCGGTGCGCCATCTGATCGGCATGGGGCACCCGATGGACTACGAGCCGCTGATGCTGGCGGAGAGCGTCCCGACGATGGTGTGGGGCGGTCAGATACGGCTCATGGCGCGGGCGCTGGACGTCGAGCTGGACGAGATCCGCGAGACCATGGACCGCCGGGCGCTGGAGAAAACGGTACGCACCCGCACGATGGGCGAGTTCGCGGCGGGCACGCAGGGCGCGGTGCGCTTCGAGGTGCAGGGCATCGTGGACGGCGAGCCGCGCATCGTCATCGAGCACATCACCCGGATCCATCCCTCGTGCGCCCCGGACTGGCCGTCCCCGCCCGACGGGGTGGGCGCGCATCGGGTGGTGATCGAGGGCCGTCCCCGTATCGAGGTGACGGTCGAGGCCTCCGACGAGGACGCGAACCGTTCGGCGGGCGGGAACGCCACCGCGGTCGGGCGGCTCGTCTCCGCCATCGACTGGCTGGCGGACGCGAAGCCGGGCCTGTACGACGCACTGGACGTTCCGCTGCGGCCTGCGGTCGGCAGGCTGGGAAGGAGACCGGCATGATCATCGATGTTCCGGAGGGTCAGGAGCCCATCGGTTACGTGTGGGGGGAGATGGTCCCCGGTATCGGCATGGCCGCCGCCACCTTCTCGATGTCCGTGTACGAGCACACGACACTGGGGCTGCGGGAGTTCGAGGCGGCCAGGCTGCGGGTCGCACAGATCAACGGGTGCCTGTTCTGCCTGGACTGGCGGACCGAGCGGGACGGGGCGAAGGTCGAGGAGGAGTTCGCCGGGGCGGTGACCGAGTGGCGTACGACCGACGCCTTCGACGAGCGCACCCGGCTCGCGGCGGAGTACGCCGAGCGGTACACGCTCGACCACCACGGTCTGGACGACGCCTTCTGGAAGCGGATGACCGCGCACTACAGCCAGGCGGAGATCGTGGAGCTGACGATGAGCATCGGCTCGTGGCTGGCGTTCGGGCGGCTCAACCATGTGCTGGGGATCGACGCGGTGTGCGTTCTGCCCGGTCACGGGTGAGAGGCGGGCTCCTACTGACGGAGTCCGGGGCCGCCGGGTTGGCACTCCCGGCCCCGGGCTCTCCGTGGGTCCCCGTGACTTCCGGGTCGCCTACAGATCGGTCGCGATGATCCGTTCGATGTTACGCTCGGCGAGCGCGGTGATGGTGACGAACGGGTTCACGCTGGTGTTGCCGGGGATCAGTGCGCCGTCGATGACGTACAGGCCCGTGTAGCCGTGCAGTCGGCCGTAGTTGTCGGTGGCCCTGTCCAGGACCGCGCCGCCCAGCGGGTGGTAGGTGAGGTGGTCGCCCCAGATCTTGTGGACGCCGAAGAGGTCCGTGCGGTAGATCGTCCCCTCCTTCCGGTTGATCTTGTCGAAGATGGTCTTCGCGGCGTCGATGGACGGCTGCTTCCACGCCGTCTGCCAGGTGAGCTCGGCCTTCCCCGCCACCGCGTTCCAGGTGAACTGGGCCCGGTTGGGGTTCTTGGTGATGGAGAGGTAGAACGAGGCCCACGTCTCGATCCCGGTGGGCAGCGGCGCGACTTCGGCGAAGGCTCCGCCGGCTTCCCAGTTGTCGATGCCGCCGGTGGGGATGGACGACTGCACCTGCCCCGTCGGGTCCCAGAGGTGGTTGGCCCGGCCGCACATGACGTTGCCGTTGTCGCCCCAGCCCTTGCCGACCTCGTTGTTGAGGAGGGGCAGCGCGCCGGTGGCCTTGAGGCCGACGAGCAGCTTGCTGGTGCCCACGCTGCCCGCGGCGAAGAACACCTTGTCCGCCGTGACGGTCTTGGTGGCGGTGGTCTGGCCGACGGTGTTCAGCTGGTCGATGAGCACCGTGTAGCCGCCGCCCGGGGCCGGGGTGACCGTGGTGACCTTGTGGAGCGGGGAGATGGTGACCCGGCCGGTGGCTCTGATCCGGTCGATGTAGGTCTTCTGGAGCGATTTCTTGCCGTAGTTGTTGCCGTAGAGGATCTCGGCGTCCAGAGCCGACTTGGGTACGGTCCCGGCCGCCTCCTGCTTCATGTAGTCCCAGTCGTAGACGGCGGGCACGAAGAGGAACGGGAAGCCGGAGCGCTGGGCGTGTTTCCGGCCGACCCGGGCGTACTGGTAGCAGTCGACGCTGTCGAACCAGGCGGGATCGATGGTGGTGACGCCCAGTCCGCTGTTGGCGCGCGGGTAGTAGGTGCTGTACATCTCCTCGGCGTTGACCGTCGGGAGGATCGCGCCGAAGTTCTCCCGGCGCGGGGTGACGGCCATGCCGCCGTTGACCAGGGACCCGCCGCCGACGCCGCGGCCCTGGTAGACGGTGATGCCGGAGAACTCCTCGGCGTCCAGGATGCCGGTGTAGCGGTTGACGTTCTTGTCGATGGGGAAGCCGAGGAAGTTGCTCAGCGGCTGCTTGGTCCGGGTCCGCAGCCAGAAGGAGCGGTCGTCGGGCCTGGTGGTGTTGGCGAAGATCTTGCCGTCCGCGCCCGGCGTGTCCCAGGCCATGCCCATCTCGACCATATGGACGTCGACTCCGGCCTGGGCGAGCCGGAGAGCGGCCACGGAGCCGCCGTATCCGGTGCCGACGACCAGGACCGGCACACGGGCCCCGGAGCCGATCGGCGCTGCTGCCGCACGGACTCCCGCCCACGCCGGTGCGGTGTGCCCGGCGATCGCCGCAGCACCCAGAAGAGAACCTGTTCCAGTGATGAATCTTCGACGCGAGACGCCCTTTGTCCCGCCATCCTGCTTGGTAGTGTCACTCATGTGACATCCCTCACTCTCGACAGAGTGCAACAGGTTCTACTGTCGATCGCGTGGTAAGTCACTAGAAACTTGGGGGTAACTTCCCGGCATGCCCGAGGGGCCCCGGACCGTCTGGTCCGGGGCCCCTCGGGCATGGTCGTGGAGGATCAGTAGGCGCCGAAGACGTTGTCGATCGAGCCGTACCGGTCCGCGGCGTAGTTGCACGCGGCCGTGATGTTGGCGACCGGGTCGTAGCTGTCGGTCGAGGTGCCGGGCACGTGGTACGCCTGGAAGGTCGGGTCGATGACCTGGAGCAGCCCCTTGGACGGGGTGCCCTTGACCGCGTTGGAGTCCCAGTTGTTGATCGCGGCCGGGTTGCCCGAGGACTCGCGCATGATGTTGCGGTGGATGCCCTCGTAGGTGCCGGGGATGCCCTGTTCGGCCATGACCGCCAGCGACTCCTTGATCCAGCCGTCGAGGTCGTTCGTGTACGTGACGGCCTTCTCGGCGGCCGGAGCGGCCTTTGCCACGGGAGCGGCGTTGATGCGCTCCGAACGGTCGGCGCGGTCCGCCTCGGCACCGCGCGCGGCGGACGGGGAAGCCTTGGCGGCCTTGGTTCCGAGGGTCAGCTTGATACCCGGGCGAATAAGATCGGGATTCTCTCCGACGATCTTCCGGTTGCCTTCGTACAGCTTCTCCCAGCCACCGCTGACAGAGTATTCGCGGGCGATCTTGGAAAGCGTTTCGCCGGCCGCCACGGAATGCTGGGCGGGCGCGGCCTGCACGGCGGAATTCACCTGTGCGGACACCGAGGCGGGCGCCACGGCCTGCTGCGGCGCGGGGGCCGCGAAGGCGCTGGTGGCGCCGATCACGGGGAGGGCGAGTACGGCTCCGCCGGCGGTCACGGCGACAAGGCCGCGGCGCAGCGAGGTGGACTGGGAACGACGGTGCTTACCCTGTGCGGGCATGGGGGATTTCCTCTCCGGCGCCTACGAGGTGAGCTGTCGGGTTCAGACGGGAGATGTCTGGCCGCACGGTCGTGCGACTTCACCCCAAGCCGTTCCGGTTACGGATCGGCGGCTTACCTGGGTCCCCCGCTCCTGCCGTACGTGAGTGGGTTTCGGATTCCCGGACGGCGGCAGGATTCGGCGTTCCATCCGGATTGACGGTGACCGTAGGCGAAAAACGTCGAACAGAACAAGCCCCGCATTCCGGATTCCCTTTTCCGCGCAAGATCGAATGCCGGAATTCCCGGATCGGGCCACTCCGTCACCGCGTCAACTTTCCCCGCACAGAAGGGAACCGATGCCTCCGCTTCTGCGTCCGCCCTCGCGGACGTGACGCTCACCACTCCCTCGCGGCGATGGCGGAAACGAGCTCAAACAAATGCCCCAGCAGCCCCAATATGCCCTTTACGAAACAGGAGGGCCAAAAGAACCAAATCGACCATATCGGCATAACAAAACGGGCTAATCGGGCACTCTAGGCAGGGCCGGTCGAAGGGCCCGCGGGGCCATCGCTTACGGTGTGCGGTGGAGACTAGTAAGCCAACCCTTACCTCCGACGTACGCTGTACCTGCCCGCGTTCGCCCGCCCCGAAGGATCACCACGCCATGACACGCCCCGTCCGCGTCGCCATTGTCGGAGCCGGCCCCGCCGGTATCTACGCTGCGGACGCGCTGCTCAAATCCGAGGTCTGCCAGGACCCGGGGGTCTCCATCGACCTCTTCGAGCGCATGCCCGCGCCCTTCGGTCTGATCCGCTACGGCGTGGCCCCCGACCACCCGCGGATCAAGGGCATCGTCAAGGCCCTGCACCAGGTGCTGGACAAGCCCCAGATCCGGCTCTTCGGAAACGTCAGCTACCCGCACGACATCGGCCTGGACGACCTGCGGTCGTTCTACGACGCGGTGATCTTCTCCACCGGCGCCGAGGCCGACCGGGCGCTCGACGTTCCCGGCATCCAGCTGGACGGCTCCTACGGCGCGGCCGAGTTCGTCTCCTGGTACGACGGGCACCCCGAGGTCCCGCGCACCTGGCCGCTCACCGCGGAGAAGGTCGCCGTGCTCGGCGTCGGGAACGTGGCCCTGGACGTGGCCCGTGTCCTGGCCAAGACGGCGGACGAGCTGCTGCCCACCGAGATCCCGGACAACGTGTACCAGGGCCTCAAGGAGAACAAGGCGCTGGAGGTGCATGTGTTCGGGCGGCGTGGCCCCGCGCAGGCCAAGTTCAGCCCGATGGAGCTGCGGGAGCTGGACCACTCCCCCAACATCGAGGTCATCGTCAACCCCGAGGACATCGAGTACGACGAGGGCTCCATCGCGACCCGCCGGGAGAACAAGCAGGCCAACATGGTCGCGCAGACCCTGGAGAACTGGGCGATCCGCGACGTCGGCGACCGCCCGCACAAGCTGTTCCTGCACTTCTTCGAGTCCCCGGTCGAGATCCTCGGCGAGGACGGCAAGGTCGTGGCGCTGCGCACCGAGCGCACCGAGCTGGACGGAACCGGAAACGTCCGGGGCACCGGCCGGTTCACCGACTGGGACATGCAGAGCGTCTACCGTGCCGTCGGCTACTACTCGGAGGAGCTGCCCAAGCTGCCCTTCGACGTGGCATCCGGCACCGTGCCGCACGAGGCGGGTCGCGTCATCGCCGGTGACGAGCACATGAGCTCGGTCTACGTCACCGGCTGGATCAAGCGCGGCCCGATCGGTCTGATCGGGCACACCAAGGGCGACGCCAACGAGACGGTCGCCTGCGTCCTGGAGGACCGTGCCGCCGGCCGGCTGCCCGAGCCGGCCACGCCCGCTCCGCAGGCCGTGGACGCCTTCCTGGAAGACCGTGGCGTCCGCTACACGACCTGGGAGGGCTGGCACAAGCTGGACGCCCACGAGCAGGCGCTGGGTGCGGCCCAGGGCCGTGAGCGGATCAAGGTCGTGGAGCGCGAGGGCATGCTGGAGGCCTCCGGCGCCTTCGGGCCGGCCGAGCGCCCCGCCGGCGCCTGACTGACGCCTGATCGACAGAACGCCTTCTAGGAGGCCGGATCCGGTGCGCCCGCCGCGCGCCCCGGGTCCGGCCTCCTGAACGTGCGCCACAGGTCGGGTCCGGGCGCCCGGTCCTCCCGGAGCCGGCGGACCTCCTGGGTCCCGGCCCACCGGGCGGCGAGCAGGATCGCGATGTCGTCGGGGCGGTCGATGGCCGCCCGGGCCTCTCCGATCACCTGGTCGGCCGTCTCGGCCAGGGGAACCGCGCCGATGCGTTCGACGGTGGCGCGCAGCCGCTCGATCCCCTCGTCGATGTCCGTCCCGGGGCGCTCGATCAACCCGTCCGTGAACAGGGCGAGCATCGCCCCCGGTTCGAGCCGCATCTCCGTGACCGGGTAGGACGCCTGCTCATCGATCCCGAGCACGATGCCGCCGGGCAGGTCCAGCACTTCCGTCCGGCCGTCCGGCCGCCGCAGCACGGGCTGCGGATGTCCCGCCCGCACGGCGTGGGCCACTCCTGTAATCGGGTCCAGGGCGATGTAGCAGCAGCTCGCGAACTGTCCCGGGTCGAGATCGATGAGCAGCCGGTTCGTCCCGCTCATCACCTCCTGCGGATCATGGTTGCTGAGCGCGAACGCCCTTACAGCACTGCGTAGTTGGCCCATGGTCGCGGCGGCGGAGACACCATGCCCCTGTACGTCGCCGATGATCAGGGCGAGTTCGTGACCGGTCTCGATGACGTCGTACCAGTCGCCGCCGATGTCCATGCCCTGGGTGCCGGAGAGGTAGCGCCCCAGGGTGTCCACTCCGTCCACCTCAGGCAGCCGGTGCGGCAGCAGGGCGTCCTGGAGTCCGCGGGCGAGGGCCGCCTCGCTGTCGTAACGCTGGGCGCGCTTCAGGGCCTGGGCGATGAGTCCGGCCAGTGCCGTCAGGACCGTACGCTCCTCCGGGCTGAAGCCGCGAGGGCGGTCGAAGCCGAGGATGCAGGAGCCGACGGGCCGCCCCGAGGCGATCAGCGGCAGGAAGGCGCGCGCCCCGACGTCCGTGTCGATCGGGATGCCCGGATAGGCCTCGGCCAGGCGCTGCATGGACTCGAAGAACATCGGGCGGCCCGAGGTCAGGGTCTCCACCCCGGGAATGCTGACGTCGAGTTCGACCCCTTCGAAGCGGTCGAGGAACCCCTTCGGGAACCCCGTCTCCCAGGCCAGATGGAGATGGCCTTCGTCCAGCAGATAGATGGCGAGCTGACGGGCGCCGAACGCGGGCAGCAGCTCGTCCGTGACCACTGCGGAGACCTGACGTGCCGTGACCGCCTCGGTCAGCGCGATGGCGAGGGCGACCGGCCGGTACAGCGCCGCGGAGCGGTCGGCGGTCGAGCCGATGCCCAGGCCGGGCGTGGTGACGGAGCCCGGGGCGTAGTCCGGCTGGTCGGTCGCCTGGAGGACGACGCTCACCCCGTCGTGGCCCGGGTACAGGGACACCGACAGCCAACGTGAGGGCGGACGGCGGGCGAGGAAGTGGACGGGCTCGTCGGCCATCAGGGCGGCCCGGTAGTGATCCTCGTAGGCCTCGTGCCCGAACCACGGCAGGGCCTGCCACACGACATGGCCCACGAGCTCCGCCCTGGAGTGGCCCAGCAGCTCCTCGGCAAGGCCGTTCGCGTAGGTGATCCGGCCCAGCCGGTCGAGGGAGAGGACACCGCGGGGCAGCCGGTCGGCGGCCTCCGGCACGACGGGTCCCTCACCGAGGTCGACCAGAAAGCCGCTCAGATGGCTGGCGGACGCGTCGCCGCCCGGGTGCGTCCAGCGTCCGGACAGTTCCAGCAGATGGGATCGGCCGTCGGGGCCGCGCAGCCGCATCCGGCGGACGACCGGTTCCGCCGATTCCACCGTCTGGCGGGCCAGCGCCCACAGCCCGTACACGTCCTCCGGGACCAGCTGCTCGGCGAGCGCGTCGACGGTGCCCGGGAAGGCGCCGGGCCCGAAGCCGAGAATCGCGCAGAGTTCGTCGTCGGCGGCGACCTGCCCGGAGTGCAGGTCCCAGTCGAAGCGGCCGACCCGCACCGGGGGCGCGGTGGCGGCGGGCAGTTGCACGGGGACCGGCTCGGTCTCCCACACGCAGTCGACGCCGCGCTGGTCCAGGTCGTTGAGCGCGTCGCCGAGCCGGTGGCCCAGGCGCTGCAGCCGGTCGCCGTGGGCGGGGTCGACGGGCAGTCCCGGTGTGGAGGGCCGCAGAACCACCAGTACGCCCATGCTCCCCCGGGGCCCGGTGATCGGCACCCACAGCGAACCGAACGGGAACGGCAGCCCGGCCATCAGTTGCGGGAACCGGCGCATCGCCTCCTCCGCGTCGGAGAGCAGTACGGGCCGCCCCGAGCGGTAGGCCTCGGACACCGGGAAGGGCCGGTTCACATGCATCCGCCACCAGGGGCGGAACAGCGGGGCCGGCAGTCCGGCGAGCACCGCGAGCCGCAGAAGTCCGGGCGTCCGGCTGCGGAGGTAGACGCCGCCCGCGTAGCCGTCGCTCGACTCGACGGCGCTGACGAGGGCCTGCGCGAGAACGAGGGACAGCTCGTCGGGCACTCGGCCACCCTCGTGTCCCCCGGCCGCGGCCCCGTTTCCGGCGGGCGGGGGATGCCGGGGCGTTTCGTGCCGGGTCACACAGCCAGCATGCTCCCGGTGCGGGGTATCCCGCACCTCCGCGACCGGCCGCCCCCCGGCGGCCGGTCGCGGAGGCGGCCTCAGTAGAGCTTGGCGACGGCGGTACGCGTCGTCTTCTTGAAGCCCTCCAGCGGTGCGCCGTCGAGTTCGCCCAGCTGCCCCCACTCGACGACGGTCACCGCCCTGCCGTCGCGGCCCACGGAGTAGAGCCCGATGTCGGTGGAGCCGACCTCCGGGTACGACGTGTCGATGCTGTAGACGTGCGCGCCCTCCTCGATGTCCACACGGCCCTGGTAGAACGCCTCCCCCTCCAGGCCGGGGTCCTGCTCCTTCAGCCGGTCGAGGCAGGTCTCCAGGGCGCTGCGCAGTTCGGCTGCGAGCGCCTTGGCCCGGTCGGTGGTGGCGGCGACCGTGATGGTCTGGCGGGCGCCGGTGTCCAGTTCGGTGCGGAAGTCCCGGTGGCGGGTGCCGGCCGCCGGGGCGATGCCCTCGGTGCACACGGACCCCTCCGAGGGCACTCCCTGGCGTACCGGACCGGCCGTCCAGGGGGTGAGGGAGGCGGGCAGTTGGCCCGCGCTCAGGAACTTGGGCGGAGCGGGAGCGGGGGCCGGGGCCGCGGCGGCGGGCACCTGGGCCAGGGCGGTGACGGCCAGGCCCGCGGCCGCGGCGGTCAGAAGAGTGGTGCGGAGGGTGCGCATGGTGAGGTTTCCCCGTTTCGGATGGTTCGGATGGACCGGCTGGTCCGGATGGGTGCGGTCGGTCAGGTGGTCGTCCGGCAGCGCGCCGAGGCGTACGGAGCCCGTCTGAGGAGCCGTACGGCGGCGGAGCGGGAACGGGCACCAGATTGGGCCGCCGCCCCGGACGCGGACAAGCGCGACACGGCTTCCCGCCGGGCTGGAACCGTCCCACCCCTGGTGACGTGGGTGTTCTCGGGGGGCTGGAACGCCCTGGAACGGCTGCGGGGAGGTCGAGCGTGTCGGGTGACGCCGAGGGGGCCGCACGGGCGGTGCTGGCGGAGCGGCTGAGCGCGCTGCGGGAACGGTCGGGCCGGACGTACGCGTCGCTGGCCCGTCGCATCGGGGTCAGCGGCTCGACGCTGCACCGGTACTGCACGGGACGGACGGTGCCCGCGGAGTTCGCCCCCGTGGAGCGGCTGGCCCGGCTGTGCGGCGCGCCGGCCGGGGAGCGGGAGGCGCTGCACCGGCTGTGGATCCTGGCGGACCGCGAACGCGTCGACCGGCAGGGGGCGGCGGAGGCAGGAGCGAAGCCGGAGCCGGTGGAAGTCGTGCCGGTGGAGATCGTGCCGGTGGACGCCTCGGCCGGGGAGACGGGGTCGCTCGGGGAGACGGGGTCGCTCGGGCGGCGGGCGCTGCCCCACGCCGCCGAGGCCGGGCCGCCCGGCGCGACCGTGTCCGGGCCGCCGTCCCCGGCCCTCGGGGCGTCCGACGAGAAAGGGCCTCGCCCGGTGCGGGATCGCGTCTCCGAGGTGGTGGCCGCGGTCGGGAGCGGGTCTCCCCGGAGGCCGCTGTTCCGGTCGCGTCGGGCACGCCGGTACGGGCAGGGGCTCGGTGTCCTCGCCGCCGCGGTCCTCGTTCTCGCCCTGGTCGCGGCTTTCGGAGGGACGGCGCTCCCGGGCCCGGACCGGCGCCCGTCGGTGGCTCAGCGGCCGGGTGAGGATCCGGCGGGCAGCCCGGAGCCCTCGCCTTCCGGCTCCCCCACGCCCGGAAAGCCGCAGGGCACGCCGAGCGGGGCCCCGCGCGGTACACCGTCCGACGGCCACCGGCCGACCGCGCCTTCCGGCGTCGGGCCGCGCAAGGAGACGCTCCCCCGGCCGTCCGGGGGCTCACCGGGTCCGGCGGCCGGGCGTGCGCCGTTCACCTGGACCGCTGACGACCATGTCTGGAAGAACGGCTGCGACCACTCCTACGTCATCGACCGGGCGCCCGCCGCCGTACCGCCGCCCCCGGTGGAGGCGGACGCGGAGTCCTGGGCCGGAGCGCTCGGCGCGGTGCACGCGGGCGAGACCGGTGTCCGGGTCACGTTGCAGGGCCGGGACGAGCGGGCCGTGGTGCTCGAATCACTGCGGATCCGGGTCGTCGAGCGCCGTTCGCCTGCGCAGGGCCGGGTCTACCGGATGAGCTCCGGCTGCGGCGGATCCCTCACCCCGAGGATGTTCGACGTGGATCTCGACGTGCCCCGGCCCGTCGCCCGCTCGGTGGCGGGCAACGACTCGGGCGAGCCCATCGAGGCGGTCGCCTTCCCGTACAGCGTCTCCGTCACCGATCCCGAGGTCCTCCTGATCACGGGGCGCACGGTCGGCTGCGACTGCGACTGGTTCGCGGAGCTGACCTGGAGCAGCGGCGGCCGGTCCGGCACGGTGCGCGTCGACGACGGCGGGCGGCCGTTCCGTACGAGCGGGGTGCGGGGGCACCCCGTGCTCGACTACGACACGGGCTCGGGCCGCTGGGTGTCCGTGGCGGACGCCGGGGAGGCCGCGTCCTGAAGCGGCGGCGCGGAGGCGCCCGTGGCCGGATGCGCCCATCCTGGTGGGGCGGGCGGCCTGCCCGGGCGGACCGCGCTCCTGGTGGAGGTGCCGATGGATCCCGTCACCGCCCTGCGGCGGATCGCCTTCCTGCTGGAACGCTCGCAGGCCGCCACCTATCGGGTGAAGGCCTTCCGTACGGCGGCGGCCGCCGTGGACGCGATGGCCGCCGGGGAGGCGGCCGAGCGGGTGGCCGCGAACTCCCTGGAGCGGGTCGCCGGGATTGGGCCCCGCACCGCCGAGGTGATCCGTGAGGCCCTGGCCGGGGAGACGCCCGGGTATCTGGACCGGCTGGAGACGGAGGCCGCCGCCGAGCCGCCCGTCGAGGGGGGCGAGGAGCTCTTCGCGCGGCTTACGGGCGACTGCCATCTGCACTCGGACTGGTCGGACGGGGGCAGCCCGATCGAGGAGATGGGCCGGACCGCCGCGGAGCTGGGGCACGCGTGGGCCGTCCTCACCGACCACTCGCCCCGGCTGACGGTGGCGCGCGGTCTGTCGCCGGAGCGGCTGCGGGAGCAGCTCGCGGTGGTGGCGCGGCTCAACGAGGAGTGGGCCCCGTTCCGGCTGCTGACGGGGATCGAGTGCGACATCCTCCCGGACGGCTCGCTCGACCAGGAGCCCGAGCTGCTGGAGCGGCTCGACGTGGTCGTGGTCTCCGTTCACTCCAAGCTGCGGATGGACCCGGAGCCGATGACGCGGCGCCTGGAGGCGGCGGTACGCCACCCGCGGGCGAACGTGCTCGGCCACTGCACGGGACGCCTGCTGGCCGGGCGCGGCCGGCCGGAGTCGCGGTTCGACGCGGACCGGGTCTTCGCGGCGTGCGCCGGGGCGGGGACGGCGGTGGAGATCAACTGCCGTCCGGAGCGTCGGGATCCGCCCCGGCGGCTGCTGCGTGCGGCCGTCGCGGCGGGGGTGCTGTTCGCGATCGACACGGACGCGCACGCCCCGGGGCAGCTCGGCTGGCAGCGGTCGGGGTGCGCTCGCGCCGAGGAGTGCGGAGTGCCGGCAGACCGGGTGGTGACGACCTGGAGCGCGGACCGGCTCCTGGAATGGGCCCGCTGACCGGAACGGGCCGGCTGGCCCACCGACGGCCCCGTGCACGGCCGCCCGCCCCCGGAGGTTCCGTGGGTCTCCGGGGGCGGACGGGTGTCGGCCGGGCTACTTCTCGGGGTAGATGTCCCCGGCCTCCATGGCGCTCTGCTGCTCGCTCCGGTCCCGGATCGTCCGGGACTTCTTCTGCAGCCGCTCGCGCTCGTGCGGGTCGCTCGTGCGCTCCGCGGCCTCCGCGAGCTGCTGGGCCTTCTCACGCATCTGCCGAGCCAGGTCGGCGGGTTCGTCCGAACCGCTCATCACCACTCCTTGGACGCTGGGGACCTCCGGGGCCTGTCCGGCCCTGATCCGCCGGACACGCCCCAGCCCCCAGCGAACCAGCGACCGGCCGTCTCCGCATCCCGCGCGGCCGGGGCCCTCGTGCCGGAATCGGGGTGTCGTTCCGGCTCGGGCGGTCAGGAGGGCTGCCGGCCCAGCCTCCGCAGGAGTGCGCGCAGCCTGGGGTGACGCGCGTGTGCCTCCGCCGAACGACGGTTCAGCTCCTCGCCGAGGCGTTCGGTGCGCTCCTCGATGTCGAGCTCGGCCAGCACCCGGTCGATCTCCGCGAGCAGAGCACCGTGCAGCTGCCACTGACGCGGGTGCTCCTGGACGTCCTCCAGCAGCAGGTCGGCCACCCGGTCGCGGGTGGCGCGGCTGCGGACGAGCGCGTCGGCGAGCCTGTCCTCCGCCGCCTCCGCGTCGGCGGCGAGCTGGGTCGTGACCAGTACGGCGAAGCTCTCGACCGCGTCGGCGAGGTGGCCGAAGAGTTCCTGGAGCAGTTCCGTCACATCGGCCGGGAACAGCGACTCCTCGGTGCGGGCCTTCGCCAGGTCGGTGAGCGTGCGGGACAGGACGCGCAGGACGACCGCGCAGATCTCCAGCGTGTCGAGCCCGGTGCGCAGGACGACCCGGTGGAGCAGCCCCTGTCTCACCCTGGGGTTGAGGGTGAGACTTTCCTCCGCCTGCCGCAGGGAGGCGTCGACCTCCACGATGTCGTGGTCGAGCCTGCGGGCCTCGTGGAGGCGGGCGGCGGCCCGGGACACGGGGTTGTTCCCCACGACGTCCTCGCCCATGCTGCGCAGCATCGTCCCCATCCGGGCGGCCAGCGACTCGATGGAGGAGCCGGCCGAGCCGACCCAGACGGGCGGGGCGAGGAGCAGGTTGAACAGGAGTCCCACGACGGCGCCGATCAGGGTCTCCCACACCCGGTCCCACGCGGTGTCGGCGACCTGGGAGACGCCGAGGACCAGCATCGCGCTGATCGCCACCTCGGGCACGAACTCATTGACCCGGACCAGCCGCCCGATCAGCAGCGAGGTGAAGATCGTGAGGCCGAGGCTCCACCAGCTCAGCCCCACCAGGGAGCTGAAGGCGATGGCGATGAGGACACCGACGACGACCGAGTTCACCCTGCGAACGCCGGTGGTGAGGGTCGCGTAGAGGGTCACCTGGACAACCAGGAGCGCGGTGAGGGGCGCGGTCAGCGGCGCCGGTTCGGGCAACGCCCAGACCGCCACGGAGTAGGCGATGACGGCGGCCGCCGTCGAGCGCAGCGTCTGCACCCCGGCGGGTTCGGTGGTGCGCTGCACGAGCTTGACGACGGGGGCGGCGACTCGGGGCATTCCATGACGGTGCCCCGTTTTCCCCCCGCCGCAGCGCTTCCCCCGTCAGGGCTCCGCCGTACGGCCCCGCAGCTGGGCACGGAACCCGGACGGCGTGCGCGCCGGGCCGGACGGAGAGACCCTTGAGGTATGGCTGTTCTACTGAATCCCCCAGGAGAGACACCACCGGCCGAGGGCTCCATCGGGGAGGCCCACGAGGAACGCGCGGACGGAGGGCTGTGGGAGCACCCCGGACTCTGGGCCGCCCTGATCGTGATCGGCGCGCTGGTGGTCGCCGGATTCTTCCTCGCCCGGATCTTCGGATACGGCTGATCCGCGAGGCGTACGCGCCGACGCGACCGGTGGAAGGGAGCGCGCCGTACGGCCGACGCGACCCGCGGAAGTGAGCGCCGTACGGCCGCGGGCGCCGGGCAGGCCCGGGCGGACTCGCGGAGGCGCCCGTGCCGTTCACGACGGCACGGGCGCCTTCGGATCTCTCAGCGGTCGGAGGCCGCCCGCGCTGTGCGTGCCAGGGCCTCCTCGCGGCGGGCCTCGGCCTGTTCCTTCCTGCCTTCGGCCTTCAGCCGCTCGTTCTCGAGGGCGATGCCGTCCGATTCCTTCATCATGCCTTTGAGCCTCCGCGCCTTGGCGCGGGCTATGTCGGTGCTCTTTCCCACAGCTGCCTCCATGCCGCGAGGGAGATTCACGCTTCTCCCTCCACTATGCATACCCACGCGGCAGAACGCAGGCCGCTACAGCAGTGGATTCTCGTCCTCGTCCGGTCCGCCGCCCTCGACCCGCAGCGCGAGGTCCTGGAGGACGTCCGCCGACGACACGTCCGTCTGCCCGGAGTCGTGGACCTGGGCCAGCATCGTGAACGCGAGGGTGAAGGCGCTCACGAGCTGTTCGACCGCACCGCCGACCTCGCGCCCGACGACGGTGACCACCTCCTCGACGGAGAAGTCGTCGGGGATGGCGATGTGGGGCATCGTCTCGTTCAGCAGGGCGGTGACGGCGCCCGCTCCCGCGTCCAGATCTTCCCGTTCGAGGTCCGCCTCCAGCAGACGCTGCATTTCGCGCGCCTCTGTGAGGATGCCGATCACGCGCTTCACGACTTCCCGTTGCTCCATGGGCGCGAGCATAGGGCGTGCAACCCGGTCGCAACGTCCGGTCGAGTTGACTTGTGTCCGGTCGTCGCGGCCTCGCCGCAGCCGGGAAGGGGCAGGTCCATGGAGTGTGACCCGAAATCACCGGCTGTCGAGCTGACACCGGCCGCGGCCGTTCTGCTGCGGCGGCTGCGGGCGGACCACGGCCCGTTGATGTTCCATCAGTCGGGCGGCTGCTGCGACGGCAGCGCGCCGATGTGCTACCCGGCCGGTGAGTTCCGCACCGGGAACGCCGATGTGCTGCTGGCGGATCTCGCCGTCGAGGGGATGCCCGAGAGCGTGCCGTTCTGGATGTCGCGGAGCCAGTACGCGGTGTGGGCCCACACCCGGCTGATCGTGGACGTGGTGGAGGGCCGCGGCAGCGGGTTCTCGCTGGAGGCCCCGGAAGGGGTGCGCTTCCTCATCCGCTCCCGTCTGGTGAACGGCTGAGGAAGCGCACCGCCCGTCAGGCGGTGTCGCGCACCGCGACGATGCCGTTGAACACGCCCGCGTACGCGGTGCCGTCGGGGCCGATGGTGATGGGCGCCCAGTTGTTGTCGTACGCGGGTCCGGTGCCGGTGAGCGTGCGCCAGCGGCGTTCGCCGGTACGGAAGTCGACGGCGGTCAGGTACCAGGCGTCGATGCCCAGCGCGTTGGGCTCCTTCTCGTAGAAGTAGAGCAGCCCGTTGGCGGTGGACAGCTTGGGCACGGTGGAGGGCGAGCGGACGGCGCTCTCCCACACGGTGTCGCAGCCGCTGCCGTCGGCCCGTACGTCGATGCGGGTGACACCGCCGACGACGCTGCGGCCGAGCAGCAGGGAGGTGGGGTTCTCGTAGCCGTAGTTGTTCTCGACGACCAGGCTGTCGCCCCAGCTGATCAGCGAGTTGTCCGTGGTGGAGCGGCCGTGGGCGAAGACCGGGACCGAGCAGACGAGGCGGCGGTCGTCGGGGACGTCCACGCCCCGGCGGAAGACGAGGACGTTCATCCGGTCGTCCGCGTTGTCGGTGATCGCGACGTACGCGTCGTCCGTGCCGAACAGGTCGGGGGTGGTGCCCGAGCCCTGGTTCACCGAACCGGGCTTGGTGCCGGTGCCCCGGTCGTACGTCTGCCGCCACCCGATCCGCGGGGTGCCGTCCGGGCCGGCCGTGAAGCTGTAGAGGGCGTGGTCGGAGACGATGGAGACCGCGTCCCGGTCCACGGAGAAGGAGTTCTGGATCTCCTCTCCGTCGAGCCGGACGGACCGTACGGCCGAGGTGTCCGGGTCGACCGTGCCGACCCGGCCGAGCCGGGTGACCCACCAGATCCGGCCCTGCCAGTCGGGCATCACGGACGTCACCGGGTCGCAGGTGCCGCTGGGGAAGAGATTGGTCCAGGACACGCAGTCGTGCGGGACATGTCCGGTGAGGTCCCAGTCGTCCTCGACGACGAACTCCCAGCGGCCGTCGGCGCCCTGCCGGTGGGCGATGCGCAGGACGTGCTGGCGCGAGTCGGCGAGGACGACCCGGTCCTGGTCGTCCAGGTAGAAGTAGGCGCCGCCCGAGGTGTCCTTGAAGATCTTCGAGAAGTCGAGACGGGTGATCGCCTCGACCGTGGAGGACCGCTGCGGCAGCTTGTACTCGGCGAGCGTGTCGAGGGTGCGCGGGTCGAGCAGCTTGAGGAGGAAGCCGGTGAACGTCCCGCAGACCGTGATCAGCCGGCCGGCCGCGTCGAACGTCGCGGTGGCGCACTCGCCGCCGACCGGGGCGATCTTCTCGCTCGTCACCTCGGGGTTCCGGCCGAGCGGTCCGGCGTAGGGGTGGGTGCCGCTGCCCGCCGCGTCCGCGTGCATGCCGCTGCGCCCGTTGGGCGCGAGGAAGGGGTGCTGCGGTGGCGCCTGGCCGGGGACTGGCGACGCGGTGGCGGGGGCGCCCTCGTATCCCTCGACCAGGCGGTGGCCGGGGGCCTTGGGGATGTCGTCGGCCCGTGCGGGGGACGTGGGCCCGGCCAGGGTGAGCGTGGCGACGGCGAGCGTCAGGGCCAGGGCACGGGTGAGCGCTCTGCGGTACGGCGGGGGCATCGGGCTCCTCGGTTACGGACGGGGGTCGCGCCGCCGCCCGACGTTAGGAGGCACGCCTTGAAGTGTCCATGGAAACGAGAAGGGTTTCGCGTGCCCGACATGCTGTCGCAACACCGCGCCGCACACGGCCACGCGCCGCAACACCCTGTGCGCCTTCGCCGTACGCGTGAGCCGTGAGCCGTGAGCCGTGAGCCGTGAGCCGTGAGGAGGATCGCTCAGTGCGGCGGACGCTTCGGGCGCGAGCGGTTCTCCAGCATCGCCCGGCGGATTCCGGCCGCCGTGGAACGTGCGTGCTCCGGGGTCGCGGTGTGGTCGGCGACCGAGGTGACGAAGCGGTGCAGCGGCTGCCGGCAGCGGGTGCACGGGGTGTCGGTGGTGAGGAGGTAGCCGTCCTCGCACTGCGGGTCGGTGCACGAACCGGGCCGCAGGAGCTGTTCGGCGATGTCCTGGGCGCTCCACCGGCGGCGGCCGTCCTCGTCCTTCTCGCCCAGTGCGTGCGCCCAGCGCAGGTTCCAGCGGCGTTCGATGCGCTCGCGCAGGAGGCCGGAGCTGCGGACGGCGAGTTCCTGGTGGATGAGGTCGTGCACGGTGCTGGGCAGCCGGCCGCCGAGCGCCTGGAGGAGCTGGGGCGGCAGGGCCTGGAGGACGTAGCCGGGCGGGTTGCTCCGGGCGTTCTCCCGCCAGCGGTCGCAGGCGCAGGACCCGTCGGGTCGCTTGGGGGCGTGGCACCGGCCGCACAGGCCGCGGCATTCGGCGCACAGCCCGCCGTCGAGCCCGTCGAGATAGGGCGCGGGCGCCCGGCCGCACTCGTGGCAGCAGGCCGCGCACGGCCCGCAGAGCCGCTCGTTGCCCGCCTTCGTCGTCCAGGTCCGCATCTGGCACCGGCAGCACAGGCCGGTGTTGCAGTACTCGTGGTGGGCGGCGCCCGAGTGCCGGCCGGGAGGCGGAAAAGACATCTGCCCATTGTGCGGGATGTCCGGGCGCTGCGTGGACCGGCCGCCGGCACGGGCCGGGCCGACGCCGGGTTCGGCGTCGGGACCGGGGGTGGGAGTCGGGCCGGGGTCAGGGGTGGAGGCCGCTGACCAGGTCGGCGGTGGCCCCGACACCGTCGTGGATGGTCGGCGCCATGCTCGTACCGGCCAGGAAGAACCCCAGGAGGACACAGACCAGTGCATGGGAGACCTTCAGTCCGCCGTTGCGCAGGAAGATCACTGCCAGGATCAGCATGAGCAGGACCACCGAGATCGAAACGGCCATGGCCAACCTCCTCCGCCGCGCCGGATTTGCGGCATTCGGCCGCCAGTGTGGCGCAGCGGAGGGGCTGTTCGGCGCACTGGCGTGTCCGCCGAACGGGTACTTCCGGTCCATGAGGCGTTACGGGGTCGGGGCGCCGTTTCCGCGGGCGCGGAGGAATCGTTCGAGTCCGGCCAGGTCGTCGGTGTTGAGGTGGTCGACCCCGGCGGCGAGCAGTTCGGACCAGACGGCCTCGCGTTCGGCTCCGGGCAGGTCGGGTGTGGCCCAGAAGCGGATGCGGCGGCCTTCCCGGTGGGCGGTGGCGACGAGGGTGCGGAGCCGGTCGCGCTCGGCCCGGGGGAAGGGGCCGGCGCCGAGCCAGCCGAAGCTCTGGGTCCAGTTGGCGCTGACGAGCGGGGCGAACGAGGCGGGGGCCGCGGTGCCGAGGTCGTCGAGGCGGCCGTCGTAGAACGCGTAACGGGTGCGCTGCGCCTCCATGGGGACGCGGGCGGCGCGGTCGCCGGAGATCACCGGGGTGACCGCGCCGGGGTGGACGCGGCCGTGGCTGTAGCGGGTGAGCATCCGGTGGTGCCGGCGCAGCTGCCGGTCCAGCTCGCGGTAGGCGGCGACACCGTCGGCCTTGATGTCGATGAGGAGCTGCAGCGGGGCGCGGTGGTGCGGGTGGACGCTGCCGCGCCCCGCGCGGACCAGGGCGGCGAGCGGTTCCAGGTAGAGCGAGGAGAGGGTGCGGGTGGGGTCGAGCGTGGCGGGCTCGTGGGCCACGAGCAGGTCCCCGTCGACGAGGAAGACGTCCGCCTCGACGCTGGTGAACCCGTGGGCGAGCGCGTCGTGCAGCGGCCGGGGGTGCAGGTAGTCGTTGTGCGCGTGGGCGTGGCGTAACGGGCGCGGACCGCCGGGGCGGGCCGGTGCGGCGAGCGCCGTCGCGGCGGGCGCGGCGGCGGACGCGGCGGCGGTGGCGAGGGCGACCGTGAGCGCGCGGCGGCGGGTGGGGTGGGCCATGGAGACTCCCTGAGCGGCGGACGGGCGGGGTGGACGGTCGCGTCGAGTATGGAGTCGCACCCCCACCATTGGGCAGGTACCTGCCAAGAGTTGGCTGGACCGTCGCCCGCCGGTCGGCCGGGCCGCATCGGTTGTTCGCCGGACGCAACGGGCCGTGGGCCGTTCGACGTGCACCGCTCCTCGCGCGCCCTGCGCCGTGCGCCGTGCGCTGTTCGCCGTGCGCCGTTCACGTGGGGGCGCTCGGGCGACAGCCGTCGGTCAGCCGACCGCCACGCGCTCGCTTCCGGCGGTCCGCTCGCCCCAGCGGACCGTACGGTCGCACCAGCGCTCCAGCAGCACCCGGTCGTGGCCGACCGCGAGCAGGGCCGCCCCGGACTCGGAGCGGTAGCGCTCGACCACGGCGACCAGGGCGGCCGTCGTGGACGCGTCGAGCATCGCGGTCATCTCGTCGCAGATCAGCAGCCGGGGCTCCAGCACCAGGGCCCGTGCCAGACAGGCCCGCTGGAGCTGGCCGTCGCTCACCGCGTGCGGGCGGCGCTCCAGCAGTTCCTCGGAGAGACCGACGAGCGGGGCCAGTTCCGCCACCCGCTCGGGGACGTCCCGGCGGCGCCCGGTGGACCGCAGCGGCTGGGCGATCAGTTCGCGCAGGCTGAGCCGGGGGTCGGCGGAGAGCCGGGGCTGCTGGAAGACGACGCCGACGGCCGTGCGCTGCTCGCGCGGGGCCCGGTGCCGCCAGCCGCGTACGACCGTGCCGTCGAGGGTCACGGTTCCGGCGTCCGGGCGGTGCAGGAGGGCGGCGACCTTGGCCAGGGTGGACTTGCCGCAGCCGCTGGGACCCAGCAGCCCGACCGCCTCGCCCGCCGCGACGTGCAGGGACACCTCGCGGACGACGGGGTCGCGGCGGTCGTATCCGGCGGTGATCCGGGTCAGCTCAAGCATCGGCGGCCTCCTTGAGAGGGTGCGTCCGGCCGGTCGGCGCGTGGTGGCAGGCCAGGTCCGACGCGAAGGCCGGGCGTTCGTCGGTGCAGCGGGCGTCGGCGTACGCGCAGCGGGCGGCGAAGGCACAGCCGTCGGGCAGCGCCCCCAGCTCCGGCGGCATACCGGGGATCGGGGCGAAGTCCCTCTCCGGCAGGGCGTCCAGCAGGCCCCTGGCGTACGGGTGGCGGGGGCCGGGCGCGCCGAAGAAGGGGGCCGCGTCGGCGATCTCGACGATCCGGCCCGCGTACATCACGGCGACCCGGTCCGCGATCCGTTCGGCGGCGGCCAGGTCGTGGGTGATGATCAGCAGCGCCCGGCCCTCGTCGGTGTGCCGGCGCAGTTCGTCGACGGTCCGCTCGACGAGGTCCCGGTCGAGCCCGGTGGTCGGTTCGTCGGCGAGCAGCAACGGGGCGTCGCCGATGAGGGCGAGGGCGGTCGCGGCGCGCTGGGCGAGGCCGCCGGAGAGCTCGTGCGGGTAGCGGTCGAGGTGGCCCTCGGGGAACGCGGCGCGGGCGGCCGCGACCAGGGCGGCCTTGCCCAGAGCGCTCCCCCGCACCCCGGTCAGCTCGCGCAGGCTCTCCTCCACCTGGGCCCGGACGGTGCGCACGGGCGTGAGGTGGGCGGCGGGACTCTGCGGTACGAGTCCGATGCGCCGTCCCCGTACGGTGCGGGCGAGGGTGCGCTCGTCGGCGGTCAGCAGGTCCGTGTCCCCGCCGAGCACCGCGCTGCCGGTGGTCTCCGCGTTGCCGGGCAGCAGTCCGAGCAGGGCCGAGGCCAGGACCGACTTGCCGCAGCCGCTCTCGCCGACCAGCGCCAGGCACTCCCCCGGCGCGACGGAGAACCGGGCGTCGGTGACGGCCGCGATGTCCCGCCCGCCGCGCATCCGGAAGCGGACGGAGAGGTTCTCGACGGCGAGGACGGGCACCTCGGCTCCCTCGGCGGCGGGATCGTGGTCGCTGGTCACAGCATCAGCTCCGATTTCCGGCGCGGGTTGATCCGGTCGCGCCAGGCTCCGGCGAGTCCCGCGAGCGCGAGAGTCGGGATGATCAGGAAGAGGCCGGGGAAGAGGGTGGGCCACCAGTCCCCCGCGAGCAGCGAACCGCGCGCGGACTGGACGAGATTGCCGAGGCTCGCCTGATGGGCCGGGAGCCCCAGCCCGAGGAAGGACAGCGCGGACTCGTGCCACATCGCGTGCGGCACCATCAGCACCGCCGCCAGACCGGCCTGCGGGAGCACGCCCGGCAGCAGGTGCCGCACGATGACGCGGGTGCGGGAGGCGCCGCCGGAGACGGCCGCGTCGATGAAGGGGCGCGAGCGCAGCGAGAGCACCTCCGATCGGACGATCCGGGCGGTGGACAGCCAGTGCGTCAGGGCGACCGAGATGATCACCGGCCAGACGCCGGGCCGGAACATCGCGACGATGAAGATGCCGAGCAGCAGGTGCGGCACGGAGGACAGGGCGTCGACGACCCGCATGACGACCCGGTCCGTCCAGCCGCCGAACGCCCCGGCGAGGGCGCCGATCGCGGTGCCGATGACGGTGGCGGTGAGGGCCGCGACCAGGCCGACGAGCAGCGATACGCGCAGGCCGTAGACGCAGCGCAGCAGGAGGTCGCGGCCGACGTCGTCGGTGCCGAACGGGTGGGCCCAGGACGGCGGGTCGAGCTTGTTGGCCAGGTCGACGGCCTGCTGGTCGAGCTGGGCCAGCGGCGGCACGACGAGGACGGCGAGCGCGACGGCGATGACGATCGTGGCCGAGGTGACGATCCGGACGCGGCGGGTGGTGCGGCCGGGGAGGGCGAGCGCGGTCTCAGCCATCGAAGGCCACCCGGGGGTCGGCGAGTCCGTAGAGGAGGTCGGAGAGCAGGTTGCCGAGCAGGACGGCGGCGGTGGCGAGCACCGTGAGCGCGGCGAGCAGGGAGAAGTCCACCGAGGTGGCGGCCTCCACCGTGGCGGCGGCGATGCCGGGCCAGCTGAACACCGTCTCCACGAGCAGTGCGCCGGTGATGAGTTCGGGGACGCGGGAGCCGATCAGGGTGAGCATCGGCAGCATTCCGG
This sequence comes from Streptomyces anulatus, assembly GCF_014650675.1. Classification (GTDB taxonomy): domain Bacteria; phylum Actinomycetota; class Actinomycetes; order Streptomycetales; family Streptomycetaceae; genus Streptomyces; species Streptomyces anulatus. The sequence goes on from NZ_BMVK01000009.1 coordinate 142,845, forward strand.
AGCGCAGGGCGTGGCCGAGGAGCACGGTGCGCTCGCTCAGTCCCCGGGCGCGGGCGCCGCGCACCGGATCCTCGGCGAGGGCGTCGGCGACGCCCTGGCGTACGTAGAGGAAGAACCACGGCAGCTGGGAGATGCCGAGCACGGCGGCGGGCAGCACCAGGTGGGAGGCGACCTGGCCGAAGGTGACGACGTCGCTGGCGGCGTCGGTGAGTCCGCCGGCCGGGAGGACGTCCAGCTTGAGGGCGAAGAACCAGATGGCGAGCAGCCCGAGCCAGAAGGCGGGGGCGGCCTCCAGGGTGTACGCGGCGGAGCTGACGCACCGGTCGAGCCAGCCGCCGGGTCTGCGGGCGGCGAGGACGCCGAGGCCGGTGCCGAGCAGGATCGCGACGAGGAAGGCGGTGGCGGCGAGCAGGACGGACCAGCCCATGCGCTCCGCGATGACGTCGGCGACCGGCTGGCGCATCACGCTGGAGTCCCCGAAGTCGCCCTGGAGCGCCGAGGTCAGCCAGTCCCACCAGCGGGCGACGAGCGGCTGGTCGACGCCGAGGTTGGCCCGCAGCTGGTCGAGGTTCTCCTGCGAGGCGGTGAGTCCGGCGGTGCCCGCGTAGGCCTTGACCGGGTCGAAGGGGGACGCGGCGGCGACGGCGAAGACGCCGAAGGTGACGACGCCGAGGACGGGGACGGCGAACAGGACCCGCCGTCCCGCCATCCGCGCCATCGGCCCCCAGGGGAGGCGTCGGCTCACTTCTTCGAGCCTCCGGAAGCCTCGGTGGACCACTTCTCCACGTTCCACCAGGGGCCGGAGGCCAGCCCGTGGTCGTGCGGCTCGACCTGGGTGGTGAGGGGGCCGAAGCGGTCGTCGACGACGTAGAGGTGGTCGATGTGGGTGAGGAAGGTGTAGCCCGGGTTCTTCACCAGTTCGCGCTGGACGGTGTCGTACGCCTTCTTGCGCTCGGCCTTGTCACCGCTCCGGCGGCCCGCCTCGATCGCGGCGTCGACGGCCTTGTTGTCGTACCAGGCCATGTTGTTGAAGCCGTCGCCCGCGAGGGAGGACTTCAGCAGGGTGTACTGGTCGAAGTCGGGGTCGGCGGGCGAGCCGCCGCCCGCGAGCACGGCGTCGTGCTTCATCCGGGGCTCGATGACCTCCCAGGTGCCGGCCTCGGCGGTGATGGCGATGCCGGCCTTCTTGGCGTCGGAGGCGTAGGCGAGGGCGTGCTCCTGGCGGAGCTTGTCGCCCGTGAGGTACCAGAGCGGGAAGGCGGCGCGGACGCCGTCCTTGACCCGGACGCCGTCCTTGCCGGGCTTCCAGCCGGCCTCGTCCAGGATCTTCTTCGCGGCGTCGAGGTCGTGGGGGCGCTCGGTGCCCTTCGTGAACCACTCGCTGTCCGTGGGGACGGGCCCGTAGGCGGGCTTGCCGTCGCCGTTGAGGATGGCGTCGACCATGGTCTCGCGGTCGACGGCGATGTCGAGGGCGCGGCGGACGGCGGTGTCGCCCGTGACCTTGTTGTGGGTCGGGAGGGTCACGGTGCGGTAGTCGTAGGTGGTCGCGGCGACCGTCTTCTTGCTCTTGTCGGCCGCGAAGCCCTTGGCGAGGTTGGGCGGCAGGATCGCGCCGTCGAGGTCGCCGGAGCGCAGCCGGGTGGCGCGCACGTCGTCGTCCTTGATGATCGCCATGGTGAACTTCTTCACCTCGGGTTCGCCGCCCCAGTAGTGGGGGTTGGCGGTGAAGCTGAGCTTCTCGCCCTTGGACCACTTGGTGAGGACGTAGGGCCCGGTGCCGACGGGGCGGGTGGTGAAGGCCCCGGTGTTGACGTCCTGCTCGCCCGCGATGTGCTGGGGGGCGATGGGCAGGACGGTGCGCTGGGCGAACGGCGCGTAGGGGTACTTGAGCGTGAAGACGACGGTGTCTTCGCCCTTCGCCGTGACGTCCTTGACGGCGTCCAGCTCGGTGCGGGAGGCGTTGTTGGTCTTCTCGTCGAGGATGGTGCGGTAGGTGAAGACAACGTCCTTGGCGCCGAACGGCTTCCCGTCGCTGAACTTCACGCCCTGGCGCAGCTTGTACGTGTACGTCAGACCGTCGGCGCTGACCTCGGGGAGCTCGGCGGCGAGGGCGGGACGGAGCTTCATGTCCGCGTCCAGGGCGAGCAGTCCGTCGAAGATCTTGGAGTTGCCGTCCTTGCCGTAGCCGAGCAGCGGGCTCAGGCTGTCGGGCTCGTAGGCGATGCCGACGACGGCCGAGGTGGACCCCGCCCCGGATCCGCTCTTGGCGCTGTCCGGGTTCGAGCAGGCGGCGGTCAGGGACAGGGCGGTCACCAGCGTGGCGGCGACCGCCACCCGTATCGATCGGGCCGTCATAGTCTGCACATCCCTGTTCAAGATCGGCTGTAATTGCGAACAGTGTGCAATTAAACAGCACGTAAAAGACCCTGGTACAGCCCGCCTCGACAGACGAGACGGGTGCACCAGGGTCGCTGCGTCCGGGGACGCCCCTAAGGAGCCGGGAGTTCCGCGGACTCCGCGACGGCCTGACGATGACGGCCCGCCGTGCCGTACGCGATCGAGTCGGCCTTGGCGCGCTTCAGATACAGATGCGCCGGGTGCTCCCAGGTCATGCCGATCCCGCCGTGCAGTTGCACGCACTCCTCGGCGGCGTGGACCGCGACTCCGGAGCAGTACGCCTGGGCCACCGCGACCGCGAGCGGGGCGTCGGGGCTCCGGGTGGCGAGGGCGTCGGCGGCGTTGCGGGCAGCCGCGCGGGCCGAGACGACCTCCAGCCAGAGCTGGGCCATCCGGTGCTTGAGCGACTGGAAGGAGCCCACGGGCCGGTTGAACTGGTGGCGCTCCCGGGTGTACCGGACCGTCTCGGTCAGACACCACTCCGCGAGGCCGAGCTGTTCGGAGGCGAGCAGTCCGGCTCCGGCGAGCAGCCCGCGCCGTACGGCGGCGGCGCTCGCGTCCACGTCGGCCAGCAGGGTCCCGGCCGCTCCGGTCAGGGTGACGGCGGCCAGGGGCCGGGTCAGGTCGAGCGGGACGAGCGGCTGCACGGCGACGCCGGGGTCCGCGGCCTCGACGGCGTACAGGCCCTCGGCGGTCGGCACCAGCAGCACATCGGCCACCGCCGCGTCGGCGACGCCGCGTACGGTCCCGTCCCGTGAGGTGAGTGCCGCGGCCGCCCCGGCGGGCGGGGTCGCGAAGGGCACGGCGAGCACGGCCGTACGGGCGCCGGATGCCAGCTCGCCCAGGAGCGCGGCGGCCGGACCGTCCTCCCCTCCCAGCGCGAGCAGCGTCTCGGTGGCCACGACGGAGCTGGTCAGATACGGGGCGGGCGCCACGGACCGGCCGAGCTCCTCCAGGACCACGGCGGCCTCGCGGTGGGACGCGCCCTGGCCGCCGAGCTTCTCCGGGACGAGGAGTCCTGCCGCGCCGATGCCGGTGGCCAGCGAGGACCAGAGCCGCTGGTCGTACGGCGTGTCGGACTCGGTCGCCGCGATCACCGTCGGCGCGTCGGCCCGGTCGGCGAGGAGGGCGCGCACGGCGGCGCGCAGGTCCTCCTCGTCCTGCGAGTAGAGCAGGTCGGGGGTGGCGGGGGGCTGGGCGGGCGCGGTCATCGGCTCAGGTCCTTCCAGGCGACGTCCTTGTCGTTGCGGGGTTCGGAGGGCAGGCCGAGGACGCGCTCGGCCACGATGTTCAGCAGGACCTCGCTGGTGCCGCCCTCGATGGAGTTGCCCTTGGAGCGCAGATAGCGGTAGCCGGCGTCCCGTCCGGTGAAGTCGACCAGCTCCGGGCGGCTCATGGTCCAGTCGCCGTACAACAGGCCTTCGTCGCCGAGGAGTTCCACTTCCAGGCCGCTGATCTCCTGGTTGAGCCGGGCGAAGGCGAGCTTCATGCCCGAGCCCTCGGGTCCCGGCTGTCCGGCGACGAGCTGCTGACGCAGCCGCTCGCCGGTGAGCCGGGCGACCTCGGCCTCCACCCAGAGGGTCAGCAGGCGCTGGTGGGTGTCGGGGGTGCGCAGCTCGGGGCGCTCGCGCCAGGTCTTCGCGACCGGGCCGATCATGCCGCCCTCGCGGGGGATGCGGGAGCCGCCGATGGAGACGCGCTCGTTCATCAGGGTCGTCTGGGCGACCTTCCAGCCCTCGCCGACGGGGCCGAGGCGGTGCCCGTCGGGGATGCGTACGCCGGTGAGGAAGACCTCGTTGAACTCGGCCTCGCCGGTGATCTGGCGCAGCGGCCGGACCTCGACGCCGGGGTCGGTCATGTCGCAGATGAAGTAGCTGATGCCGCGGTGCTTGGGCAGGTCCGGGTCGGTGCGGGCGATGAGGATCGCCCAGCGGGCCAGGTGGGCGCTGGACGTCCAGACCTTCTGGCCGTCGACGATCCAGTCACCGGTCTCGTCCTGGACGGCCCGGGTGGCCAGGGCCGCGAGGTCGGATCCGGCGCCGGGTTCGCTGAACAGCTGGCACCAGACCTCCTCCCCCACCCACAGCGGGCGCAGGAACCGGCGCTTCTGCTCGTCGGTGCCGAAGCCGAGGATGGTGGGGGCGGCCATGCCGAGGCCGATGCCGATGCGGCGCGGGTCGTTGTCGGGCGCGTCGGCGGCGGCGAGTTCGGCGTCGACGGCCTGCTGGAGGGAGCGGGGCGCGTCGAGTCCGCCGAGGCCCACCGGGTAGTGGACCCAGGCGAGGCCCGCGTCGAAGCGGGCCTTCAGGAAGTCGGTGCGGTCGGTGGTGGCGGGCGGGTGCGCGGCGAGCAGCTCGCGGGTGCGGCGGCGGACCTCGGCGGCGTCGACTGCGGGGCTCATCGGGCGCCTCCGGGCAGGACAACGATGCGGCCGGTGCTGGTGCCGTCGGCGACGCGCTGGACGGCCTCGGCGGCTCCGGCCATCCCGACACGCTCACTGACCAGGGGTTTGACGATCCCCTGGGCGGCCAGCTTGGTCAGCTCGTCGTGGCAGGCGCGGACGGCGGCCGGGTCCTTGGTGTTGTACAGGCCCCAGTGCAGCCCGACGACGGAGTAGTTCTTCACCAGGGCGTGGTTGAGGCCCGGGGTGGGGATGACGCCGCTGGCGAAGCCGACGACGAGGATGCGCCCCTCGAAGGCGACGCACTTGGCGGACTTGGCGTACGCGTCGCCGCCGACCGGGTCGTAGACGACGTCCGCGCCGCGACCGCCGGTGGCGTCCTTCACGGCGGCGACGATGTCCTCGCTCCGCCGGTCGATGACCAGGTCGCAGCCGAGCTCGCGGGCGACCGCCGCCTTCTCCGGGCCGCCGACGACGCCGATGACCTTCGCGCCCGCCGCCCTGCCGAGCTGGACGGCGGCGCTGCCGACGCCTCCGGCCGCCGCGTGGACGAGGAGGGTCTCCCCGGGCTGGAGGCGGGCGCGGCGGTGCAGGCCGAACCAGCCGGTCTGGTAGCCGATGTGCAGGGCGGCCGCTTCGGCGTCGTCCAGCGCGTCGGGGGCGGGCAGCAGGGCCGCCTCGTCCGCGACCACGTAGTCGGCGAAGCCGCCGTGCGGCAGGGCGGGGGTGGCGAGGACCCGCCGCCCGTCCTCGGTGGTGCCGCACACCTCGACGCCCGGGGTGAACGGCAGCGGCGGCCGCACCTGGTACTGGCCCCGGCAGAGCAGGGCGTCGGGGAAGTTGACGTTCGCCGCGCGGACCTCGACGAGCACCTGCCCGTCGCCGGGCGTGGGCCGGTCCGTCTCCTCCAGCCTCATCACCTCGCCCGGCTCGCCGTTCCGGTGCACTCGCCATGCCTGCATGAGGGGCCTCCACAACACTGTCGGCATCAACCGCTGCCGCGGTCGGCATTACCACTGCTGCGCCGCATACTAAGCGGTCGCTTGCCGATCTGGGAACACCCCGGCCCCGGGCTCCGGAGGCTCCTGGCCTCAGGCGCGCTTGGGCTTCGCCCGTACGTGCATGCGCTCGCCCTGCGGGCCGAACAGGCTGAGGAACTCCACCGTCTCGTCCTCGGCCGGGCCGAACCAGTGCGGCAGCCGGGTGTCGAACTCGGCGGCCTCGCCCGGCTCCAGCACGAGATCGTGTTCGGCCAGCAGCAGCCGCAGCTTTCCGGAGAGCACGAACAGCCACTCGTACCCCTCGTGCGTGCGCTGCTCCGGCGGGCCGCCGCTGCCGGGCTCCTGGATCAGCTTGTACGCCTGGAGGCCGCCCGGCCGGGCGGTCAACGGCAGCATCGTCCGGCCGTGCTGCACGATCGGCTTGGCCCGCACCCGGGGATCGCCGACCGGTGCGGCGCCCACGAGGTCGTCGAGCGGCACCTCGTGGGCGCGGGCGATCGGCAGCATCAGTTCGAGGCTGGGGCGACGGCCGCCGGACTCCAGCCGCGAGAGCGTGGAGACGGAGATGCCGGTGGCCGCCGAGAGGTCGGCGAGGGTGACCCCGCGATCCTTGCGCAGCCGGCGCAGGCGGGGGCCGACGCCGGTGAGAACGGCCTCGAGTTCCGGGTCGTCCCGGTCGTGTTCCTTCATGCGGCCATTGCAGAATCGGCAAGCCGGTTTGTCAACCCCGCCAACTCCGTCGACGGCGGCCCGGGGGGGGGTGAGGGCCGGACAGGCCGGGGACCCGGTCAGGAGCCGCCGGTCACTCCCTAGTGGGCGAAGACCTCGAAGGTGACCGCCGGCCGTCCGCCGAACTGCTCGGCAGCCGCCTCGACCATGCCCGTCAGGAAGGTCCGGCAGTACCGCTCCGGGTCCTCCTGGGTCAGCGCCTCGATGTACGTGCGGTGCTCCAGCAGCGACCGGACCGAGCGTTCGAGACCGGCCGTCGCGTCGACGGCGTGGGTGGGCCGGTCGCTGCCGGCCACGGCGGTCCAGCGCACCCCGTCCCACGGCTGGAGTCCCCGCTCGCCGAGTTCCGGGAAGATCCAGCGGTTGCCCGCGTCGGCGACGGCGTCCAGTGCGGCGCGCCCGACCGCACGGTGGTCCGGAGTGTTCCAGGCGACCCCGCCCCAGGTGTCCCGGTGGTTGAGGGTGATCACCAGCTCGGGGCGGTGACGGCGGATGGCCGCGGCGATGTCGCGGCGCAGCCCGATGCCGTACTCGATCACACCGTCGCGGTGGTCCAGGAACTCCACGGTCCGCACGCCGACGACGGCGGCACTGGCCCGCTGCTCGCGCTCGCGCACCGGCGCGCACTCCTCGGGCGGCAGCGTGTCGATCCCGGCCTCGCCGCGGCTGGCGAGGAGGTAGACGACCTCCCGCCCGCCGTCGGTCCACTCCGCCACGGCGGCGGCCGCTCCGTACTCCAGGTCGTCGGGGTGGGCGACCACGGCCAGGGCGCGCTGCCAGTCGACGGGCATGGGGTCGAGTCGCTGCGACGTCATACCGGCAGGCTACCCACGTACCGTCGTGACGGCAGGCCGACCGGCTCCGGCTCCGGGCGTGCGACGCTGGAGTCCGGTGACGGTCACCGCGAACACGGCCGGCCCGGTCTTCCGGGCCGGGTGGGGGCGTCCCCCTCACCCACCGCTCCGGCGAACGAAAGGAACCCGCTCGTGCCCAGCCCCGCCTCCCTCTCCCCCGCCCAGGCCGCAGCCCGTCTGGAGGAGTTCACCGTCATCGATGTGCGGGCTCCGGGCGAATACGCCGCCGGACATGTTCCCGGCGCCCTGAACATCCCGCTCGACAAGCTGCCGGACGCGCTGCCCGCGCTCAAGTCCGCCTCCGCGCGCGGTTCGCTGCTGGTGGTGTGCGCTTCCGGGGTCCGGTCGACGCGGGCCTGCGAGATCCTCGCGGGAGCGGACATCGAGGCCGTGACGCTGACCGGCGGCACGTCGGCCTGGGAGGGCGACGGTCGCGGCCTGGACCGCCCCGAGGGCGCGCGCACCACTTGGCCCATGGAGCGTCAGGTGCGGCTCGCGGCGGGCTCGCTGGTGGTGGCGGGGCTGGTGGCGGGCATCCGCTTCCCCGCCGCGCGCTGGCTGTCCGCGGGCGTCGGCTCGGGCCTGGTGTACTCGGCGCTCAGCAACACCTGCGGGATGGCCGCGGTCCTCTCGAAGCTGCCGCACAACCGGGCCCCGCGTGCCGCCGGCGACCTGGACGCCACGCTGGAGGAGCTCCAGCGCTGATCCGCCGGGGCCGGCCGGTCCACGACCGGCCCCGGGGCGGGTGCGGGGCCCGGCCGGTCAGGCCTCGTCGCGCACCAGTGCCAGCAGCCGGTCCAGTACGCGGGGTCCGCCCGCGCGCACGCCGTCGTGCTCGTACTCGTTCGTCACCCAGGTCCGCAGCCCCCGGATCGCCGCCGCCGTGCGCAGCGATTCCTCGGTGTCGACGTACATGTCGTCGTGGTAGACGGCCGCCGCGACCGGGACCTCGTTGGCGGCGAGCCGCTCGGGGTCGTAGAGCGCGGGCCAGTCGGTGCGCTGCGCGAGCAGTTCGGCGGTCTCGCGCAGCGGGCGCAGGGCCGGGTCGACGTCGAAGTGCCAGGGGTGGATGGTCTCGCCGGTGAAGAGGACCGGGCCGTCGCCCGCCAGCGCCGTCGCCGCGTCGAACTGCGGGAACTCCGCCCGGACGCGCTCGGCGGCCCAGGCGGTGGGGCGCTCGCCCTGACCGTAGATGGCCTCGTGGAGCACGGCGTACAGCGGGTGCCCGGCGAAGGAGGCGGCCGTGCGGATGGCCTCCTGGAAGGCGTCGGAGAGTTCGGTGCCGCCCGGGGTGCGGACGAACGCGTTCTCCAGCAGGTAGTGGAGCTGGTGGCTGCCGCTACCGCTGCCGAGCATGATGCCGAGCGACTGGAAGCCCTCGGGCGTCAGCCGGTGTCCGGCGCTCTCGGGCCGGTGCTCGGCGAGGTGTGCGGCGATCGCGCGGGCGCGCTCGACGTCCTGGGGGTAGCGGGCGTAGTGGGCGGCCACCTTGCGTTCGATACGGGGGTACGCGGCCCGGTAGACGTCGTCCGCGTGCGCGTCCAGCGAGGGCAGTCCGCCGGTGATCATGACCGCTGCGAGGCCCTCGGGCGCCGAGGAAAGATAGCGGACGGCGCAGAAGCCGCCGAAGGACTGGCCGAGGACCGTCCAGGGTGCTCCGCCGGTGAGCTGGGGCCGGATCAGCTCGCAGTCGCGGACGATGGAGTCGGAGCGGAAGTGGGCGAGGTAGTCGGCCTGTTCGCGCGGGCCGCCGCGCAGCGGGAGGGTCTGCCGGTTGGCCGGGGTGGACCGTCCGGTGCCGCGCTGGTCGAGGAGGAGTACGCGGTAGTCGCGCAGGGCGCGGCCGAGCCACGCCTCCGTGCCGACGAACCGGCGCGCGCCGAAGCCGGGGCCGCCCTCCAGATAGACCAGCCAGGGCAGTTCCTCGCCGGCCCGGGAGGTGGCGACCGCTTCCCGGCCGTAGACCTCGATCTGCTCGCCGCCGGGGTCGCTGTGGTCCAGGGGCACGGTGAAACGCCGGTCGGTGAGGACGACGCCGGGCTGCCGGTAACTGATCACGGGAACTCCTGAATCCGGGGGTGCGGGCTGATCCGGGCGAAAGGGCCAGTTCAGCACATGGCCGCACCGGTCCGGCGAAGGGGTCGTGCCGGGTGCCCCGGACGGTCCCGGCCCGTGTGCGCGGTGGCCCGGGGGCTCCTAGCGTGCAGGCATGATCCGGTTCGAGCAGGTCGGCAAGGTCTATCCGGACGGGACGACGGCGGTCGACGGGCTGTCCTTCGAGGTGGCGGAGGGCGAGCTGGTGACCCTGGTGGGGCCGTCCGGCTGCGGCAAGACGACCACGATGATGATGGTGAACCGGCTGATCGAGCCGACCTCGGGCCGGATCCTGGTGGACGGCGAGGACATCGCCGGGATCGACCCGGTGAAACTGCGCCGGCGGATCGGCTATGTGATCCAGCAGGTGGGCCTCTTCCCGCACCGGACCGTCCTGGACAACACCGCGACCGTTCCGGCGCTGGTCGGCTGGAAGCGCGCACGGGCCCGGGAGCGGGCGGCGGAGCTGCTGGACCTGGTGGGCCTGGACCCGGGGACGTACGGCTCGCGCTATCCCGCGCAGCTCTCCGGCGGGCAGCGCCAGCGGGTGGGGGTGGCGCGGGCGCTCGCGGCGGATCCGCCGGTGCTGCTGATGGACGAGCCGTTCGGCGCGGTGGACCCGGTGGTGCGGGAGCGGCTGCAGAACGAGTTCCTGGCGCTCCAGCAGCGGGTCCGCAAGACGGTGCTCCTGGTGACGCACGACATCGAGGAAGCGGTGCGGATGGGCGACCGGATCGCGGTGTACGGGGAGGGCCGTATCGAGCAGTTCGACACCCCGGCCGCCGTGCTCGGCACCCCGGCGACCCCGTACGTGGCCCGGTTCGTGGGTGCCGACCGGGGGCTGAAGCGGCTGTCGGTCACGGCGATCGAGCCGGAGGACCTGGAGGAGCCTCCGGTGGCCCGGCTGGAGGAGCCCGCCCGGGAGGCGGCCGCCCGGCTGGGGGCGGCGGGGGCCCGGTGGGCGGTGGTGCTGAACGGCGGGGGCGAGCTGCACGGCTGGGTGTCGGCGGACGCGCTGCGGCCGGCCGAGGAGGGGCAGACGGTAGGTGATCTGGCCCGCCGGATGGACGCGTGGGTGCCGGTGGGCGCCCCGCTGAAGCAGGCGTTCAGCGAGATGCTCCAGCACGACGCGGGATGGGTGGCGGTGCTGGACGGAGCCCGGTTCCTCGGGGTCCTCACCCCGGCGAAGCTGCATGAGGCGCTGCGCCGGTCGGTGGACGCCGACGCGCAGGGGGTGGGGCGCGAGGAGGTGGATTTCGACTCCGTGGCGGACGCGTAGGGGCGGGGGTGACCCGGCACACCTTGCCCGCGTTTGCAGATAACCCGCGCGTGCAATTATTGTTGACGCCAGTAAACGTCGTACGCCAGAGATTCCGGCGAGCGACGCGCACGAGGCACACCGCTGCACCGCTCTACCGGAAGGCCGTCACATGTCCACCGTTCCCACCGTCACGCTCAACAACGGCGTGACCATTCCCCAGCTCGGCTTCGGCGTCTTCCAGGTGCCCGACGACGAGACCACCGCGGCCGTCTCCGCCGCGCTGGAGGCCGGCTACCGGTCCATCGACACCGCGGCGATCTACGGCAACGAGATCGGCGTGGGCCGGGCGCTGGCCGCCTCCGGGATCCCCCGCGAGGAGCTGTTCGTCACCACGAAGCTGTGGAACGCCGACCAGGGCTACGACGCCACGCTCGCCGCCTTCGACGCGAGCCTGGCCAAGCTCGGCCTCGACCACGTCGACCTCTACCTGATCCACTGGCCGACGCCCGCCCACGACCTGTACCCGGAGTCCTGGCGCGCCCTGGAGAAGCTGGCCGCCGACGGCCGGATCCGCGCGGCCGGGGTCTCCAACTTCCAGCCCGCGCATCTGAGCCGGCTGCTGGAGACGGGCACGCTGGTCCCCGCCGTCAACCAGGTCGAACTGCACCCGGGCCTTCAGCAGGCCGAGCTGCGCGCCTTCCACGCCGAGCACGGCATCGCCACCGAGGCCTGGAGCCCGCTGGCCCAGGGCGCGCTGCTCAAGGAGGAGGCGCTGGTCTCCATCGCCGAGCGGCACGGCAAGTCCCCGGCCCAGGTGGTGCTGCGCTGGCACCTCCAGCTCGGCAACGTCGTCATCCCCAAGTCGGTCACGCCCGAGCGGATCCGGCAGAACATCGACGTCTTCGACTTCGCGCTGTCGGCCGCGGACATGGACGCCGTCGCCGCTCTGGACCGGGGCATGCGCACCGGCCCGGACCCCGACACCCTCAACTGATCCGGTTCACCGGTCAGCGTCCGCGGCGGTAGCTGCTGCCGTCCCGGGGCCGGACCAGCAGCCCCGCCACGACGAGGTAGCGGCGCAGTGCGGAGCAGTCCTCGTGGACGGTGAGCAGCGCCTCGTTCACCTCGCGCTCGGAGTACGAGCGCTCCCGCTCGAACAGCGTGTCGGCGAGGTGCACCAGCAACTGCTCCCGCCGGGCCTCCTTGCGTGGGATCGCGACCAGGCGGCCGTGCGAGAAGAGCGCCTCGACCCGGTGGGTGCGAGGGGTCTGCGGCGGCGACGCAAGGGTCTCTTGTTCAGCGGGCATGGCCGGAAGCGTCGCAGGCATCCGGAGGACGGGCAACGCCTTTTCGGCGCTGCCCGTCCTCGCGTTGACAGACGCGTACCGCCCGGGTTGTGATGGTGCACGTGCAGCGTGACGTCGGCCAAAGAGATCTGGGCCGGCCGGCGGTCAAGCCAGCACCCTCTTCCCAGGGATGACGCCATGAGTCCACTCATCGCCCCCTGCCTCTGAGCACCTCAGCCTCCGAACGCTTCGCCGCGGACACCCCGCGACGCCGGGCTTCGCCTGCCCGCATTCTTCCGGGAGACCCAGAACCTCCATGCCCCATGCCTTCCAGCAGTCCGTCATCACCGAGTTCCGCGCCAACGCGGGGAAGGTCGGCGGCCCCTTCGAGGGCGCCGACCTCCTCCTGCTCACCACCACCGGCGCCCGCTCCGAGAAGCCGCACACCACACCCCTCGGATACGTACGCGACGGCCGCCGGCTCCTCGTCGTCGCCTCCAACCTGGGCGCACCGCACCACCCCGACTGGTACCGCAATCTCCTCGCCCGTCCCACCGTGCGGGTGGAGCTCGGGGACGAGGAGTTCGATTCCCTCGCCGTACCGGCCGAAGGGGCCCGGCGCGACGAACTCTTCGCCCGCGTCGTCGCCGAAGCGCCCGGGTACGCGGAGTACCAGGACGCCACCGACCGGCTGCTGCCGGTCGTGGTCCTGGAACTCCCCGACCCCGACGCGACGGTTCCCGCGATCGCCTCGCTCGCCGACAAGCTGGTGGAGGTGCACACCTGGCTGCGCGGCCAGTTGCTCCACGTGGGCGCCGAGACGGAGGCGTACTTCGCCGCGCGGGCTTCCCACCCGGGCGGGGGCGAACCGCCCGCACCCGGCCTCGGGCTCCAGATCCGGCAGCGCTGCCTGGCGTTCTGCCAGGCGCTGGAGTTCCACCACACGGCCGAGGACGGCCATATGTTCCCCACGATGGAGGGCTACCACCCGCATCTGACGGACGTCTTCGACCGCTTGCGGGAGGAGCACCTCGGCATCGGGGCCGTACAGGCGGCGCTCGCCGCCCTGCTGGCCGATGTCACCATCGCGGAGCCGGACCGCTTCCGCGCCGAACTGGCCCGGATGACCGAGGAGCTGACCGCCCACCTCGACTACGAGGAGGAGCACATCCTGCCCCTGCTGGCCGATGTGCCCTGGCCCCCGGCGCCGCCCGCCTCCTGAGGCCGGGGTGGCTCAGCTCTCCGGGAGGAGCTTCTTCGACTCCAGGTAGGTGCGCGCGACGTCCTCGGGCAGTCTGCGCCAGCTGTCGACCTGTTCGTTCATCGACGCCAGGTCGGCGGTGGTCAGCACGGTGTTGAGCCGGCCGAGGGCGTCGCGCACCCCGGCGCTCCCGGCACGGGCGCGGTTGACGACGGGGACGACGTAGTCCGCGTTCTGGAGCTTCTTGTCGTCCTCCAGCAGGACAAGACCGAACTGGTCCAGGGTGGCGTCGGTCGTGGTGGTCAGGACCATCTGGTCCTGACCGCTCTGCACCGCCTGCTTCGCCGGGGTGGTGCCGACGCCCTTCGGGTCGACGGCGACGACGTCGATGCCGTACGTCTCGCGCAGCCCGGGGGCGCAGTAGGGCCGTTGTACGCATTCGTCGCCCGCCGCCAGCCGTACGGGCAGCTTCGCCGCGCCGACGTCGCTGAGGGTCCTGAGCCCGTGCTTCTTCGCGTAGGCGGCGGTGACGGCGAAGGCGTTCTGGTCGACGGCCCGGCCGGGGTCGAGCACGGTCAGGCCGCGTGGGGCGGCGAGCGCGCGGAGCGCCTCCATGGTGGCGGTCCGGTCGGGCGACCCGACGGGGGGCGCATCAGCTCCGTTGGCCTTGGCGTTCAGCCAGTCGGCGAAGGTCGCCGCGTACTCCGCCACGACATCGATCTGGCCGTTCTCCAGGGCGGGTTCGTAGATCTCCCGGTTGGTCACGGAGATGATGTCGGCGGAGTACCCGGCGTGCTCCAGGAGCAGGGCGTACATCTGGGCCAGCAGGTCGCTCTCGGTGAATCCGGCGGATCCGACGGTGAGTTCCCTGCTGTCGCCGGGCGGTGCGGTGACCTCGCCCCGGTTCTCCAGCGTCGGGCCGGTGGTGCAGGCGGTGGCGGCGAGGAGGGCCAGCGCGGCCAGGGCCCGGCGGGCGCGGCTCATGCGGCCTCCCGTCCACGCCGGGGGGCGAGACGCTGCCCGGCCTCGAAGAGGCTCTCGACGAGGAGGGCGAAGGCGGCCACCAGGATCGCACCGGCCACCACCTGCGGGGTGGAGGCGAGGTTGAAGCCCGCGGTGATGATCCGGCCCAGGCCCCCGCCGCCGGCCAGCGCCGCGAGGGTGGCGGTGGCCACCAGCTGGACGGCGGCGATCCGCACACCGGTGAGGATCAGCGGCAGGGCGAGCGGAAGCTCCACGCCCAGCAGCAGCTGGCGGCCGGTCATGCCCATCCCCCGGGCGGCCCGGACGACGTCCCGGTCGACCTCGCGCATCCCGACGTAGGCGTTGGTGAGGAGCGGCGGCACGGCGAACAGGACGAGCGCGATGATCGTCGACCACTGGCCGTAGGTGCCGATGGGGGTGAGCAGCAGCAGGACCAGCACGGCGAAGGTGGGCACGGCCCGGCCGATGTTGGAGAGGTTGACGGCGAGTGCGCCGCCCTTGCCGAGGTGGCCGAGGACGAGGGCGACGGGCAGCGCGATCAGACAGCTGATGAGCAGACAGACAGCGGTGAGGAAGAGGTGTTCGCCGAGCCGGTTCCAGACCCCGTCGGGGCCGGACCAGTGGGCGGCGGTGGTGAGCCAGGTCCAGGTGTCGGCGAGGGTGTTCACACCTGCCTCCGCTTGCTGAGGGCGTTCACGCCTGCCCCACCCTGCCCGGTGTTCACGCCTGCCTCCGGGTCCAGGGGGTCAGCAGCCGTCCCGCGCCCAGGAGCAGCAGGTCGGCGGCGACGGCGATGACGACGCACAGCACGGAGGCGGTGAGCACCTGGGCCTTGAAGTAGGTGTTCATGCCGGAGTAGATGAGGTTGCCGAGTCCGCCGTGGCCGACGATCGCCCCGACGGTGACCAGGGAGACCGCGGAGACGGTGGCGATGCGCAGCCCGGCCATCGCGGCGGGCAGCGCGAGCGGGAGCTCCACGGCGAGCAGCAGGCGCAGTGGCCCGTATCCCATGCCGCGTGCGGCCTGCCGGGTCTCCTCGGGGACGGCCCGGAGCCCGGCCAGGATGTTGCGGACGAGCAGCGTCAGGGAGTAGAGGACGAGCCCCGCGACCACCAGCGCGGCGGAGAGTCCGTACAGCGGCAGCAGCAGCGAGAACATCGCCAGCGACGGGATCGTGTACAGGATCGTCGTCAGACCGAGCACCGGGCCGGCCGCCCAGCGCCACCGGCGGGCGGCGAGCGCCAGGGGAACCGCGAGCAGGAGGGCGACGGCCACCGAGGCGGCGGTCAGCTGGAGGTGTTGCAGCACCGCGTCCACCAGGATCTCGCGGCGGCTGGAGAGGTAGGCCCCGCAGATCCACTCGTTACGGGCGAGGCAGTCGTCCGGGGGCGCCGTCACCCGTCCATTCGAGCGCGGCGGGGAACCCGTCGCGCGTCGGGGTCCGCCGTTCGGGGGGTTTGAGCGACTGCTCAACCCTCTCTGGTAGCGTCCTGGCGAACGGAGAGGGTTGAGCAGTCGCTCAAACCCCTCGTGGCCGACCCGGGGGCACACATGGGCCTGTACATAGAGGCGTTGATCCGCACGGATCCGGAGCGCCTGTGGCAGCGGACGCAGGAGCCCGCCCAGCATCAGCGATGGGATCTGCGCTTCACCGAGATCAGTCACCTGCCCGGTCCGGCGGGTTCCGCCCAGCGGTTCCGGTACGCGACCCGGGTGCTGCCCTTCCTGACGGTCGCCGGGACCGGGACGAGCGCGGGCGAACGGCACCGGGAGGACGGCGAGCGGGTCTCCGCGCTGCGCTTCGCCTCCTCGGAGAAGCTGTCGCCGCTGTCCGAGGGCAGCGGCTACTGGCGCTACGTTCCCACCGCCGACGGCATCCGCTTCCTGACCGGTTACGACTACCGGACCCGGTGGGGCCGTTTCGGCGCGGTCGCGGACCGGTTTGTCTTCCGGCCGCTGATGGGCTGGGCGACCGCCTGGTCCTTCGACCGGCTGCGGCTGTGGTGCGAGCGTGACATCAGCCCGGCCCGGTCGCTGACGCACGCTCTGGCGGAGGTCCTGGCACGGATCCTGGTCGTGGCGGTGGCCCTCCCCTTCGGCCCGGCGGCCGTACTGCCCGCTGCCCTGGCCGCACTGTTGGTACCCCCGTCCCCGTTCACGCCCGCCGCCCGGCGCTGCCTGCGCACACCGCCCGGCCGGTCGGCCGCCGCCCCGTCCCTCCTCGCCCGGCTGGAGCGCCCGTGACCTCGATCTTCGCCCGTGCGATGGGAGACGACTTCGAGCGGCTCCACCCCCAGCTGCGCCGACGCTTCTCGGTCGGCCTGGAGAGCGGGGAGGCGTGCGTCGGGCGCGGCTCCATGGACCGGATCTGGCACGGCCGGGCGTTCGTGAAACCGTTCCTCGCGCTCGGCGCGACGCGCAACATCCTGGTGCCCAGGACCGGCCGCGACGTCCCGTTCACCATCGAGAACGTGCCGTACACCGACGGCCACGGCCGGGAGACCGTGACGTTCGTCCGGACGTTCGCCCTGCCGGGCGGTCCGCGCCGCTTCGACGCCACGATGGTGCACAGCCCCGAGCGGTCCTGCGTACTGGACTACCTGGGCACCCACCAGCACCTGGCCACCGACCTGCGGCTCACCGCGGAGCCCGACGGTTCCCTGCTCATCCGCTCCGGAGAGCACCGCTTCCGCGAGGGGCCCGTCGACCTGCGGGTCCCCCGGCTGATCGGGGGCGACGCCGAGGTCCGCGAGTCCTTCGATGACGCCACGGGCCGCTTCCGCATCCGGGTCGCGGTGACCAACCGCCGCTTCGGCCCGCTGTTCGGGTACGAGGGAACGTTCCGCGCCCGCTATGTCGACGCCCTGCGCCACGGCGTACGGGCGGGCCTGCGCCCGGTCCGCGAAGAGGCGCGGGCGTGACGGGGAGCGCGGCGGGGGCGGACACCCGGACGAAGCTGCTGGAGGGCGCGCTGCGCACCCTCGCCGAACAGGGGATCGCCAAGACGTCGGCCCGCTCGGTGGCGGCCTCGGCCGGGGTCAACCAGGCGCTGGTCTTCTATCACTTCGGCTCGGTCGACGAGCTGCTGGCGGCGGCCTGCCGGCACGGCGCGGAGCAACGGGTGGCCCGGCACCGCGACCGGCTCGCCGCCGTGACGACCCTCGCCGAGCTGCTGAAGTGTGGGCGTGAGCTGCACGAGGAGGAGCGGGCGGGCGGCCATGTCGCCTTTCTCGCGCAGGTGCTCGCGGGAGCACAGACCCAGCCCCGGCTGGCGCCCGCGACCGCGGCCGGGCTCGACCTGTGGACCGCCGAGATCGAGAAGGTCCTGGTGCGGGTCCTGGCGGACTCGCCGCTGGGCGAGTTCACCGACCCGGTGGGACTGGCGCGCGCCGTGACCGGGGCGTTCGTGGGCCTGGAGCTGTACGAGGGCGTCGACCCCGCGGGGGCCGGTCGCGCCTTCGACGCGCTGGAGCAGCTCGCCGGGCTGGCCGGGGTGCTGGACGAGCTCGGCCCGGTGGCCCGGCGTGCGGTGCGCCATCGGCTGCGGCGCACGGGGAGGGCGTAGGAGGCGTCCGGCTGCGGGAATGCGGAACGACCTGGGTTTCCCGAGCAACCCTCTTCGCCCGGCTGCCGTCTTGATCGATGACAGGACGGTTCGCCGCGTGTGACGTGCGGCGTCCAACCCCCACAAGATCCGGGCCTGCACGACCGCCGGACTATACCCTTCGCGTATACACGAAGGGTATAGTCACGCCGGTCCGGGCCCGGCACCGCGCGGAAGGCCCCCATGCAGACCAAGGCACTGGCGCCCGAGTACCAGGGAGCGCTCACCAAGATGTCGGTGAACGCCTCGCTCACCGACGTACTGGCCGAGGGAGTACGCCACCTGAGGCAGGCCGAGCTCTCCGGATCGCAGGAGGAGGTGGCGCGTTCGGGCCTCGCCGTGGCCGAGGCACACCGCAGGCTCGGGCAGGTCGCGGAGGCCGACCGGGCCTGGAAGGCCAGCTATCGGGCCGCCCGGACGGCCGGGAACACCGGGGCGATGGCATGGGCGCTGTGGAGCGGAGGCACGCTGGCGCGCCAACGCGGTTCGCTGCGCCTCGCGTTCAGGCTGCTCGGCCTCGCCGCGGAGCTGGGGAAGCGGGGCGGCGACGTGGTCGCCCGCGGTTATTCGCTGGCCGGCCTCGCCGAGACCGGACGGATCCAGGGCGACTACGCGACCGTCGCGACGCTGCACGAACAGCTGCTGGCCGAGGCCCGTGCGCGGGGCGAGGCCCGGCATACCGTCTGGGCGCTGGAGGGCATCGCGCAGATCCACCGCAACACCGGTTCGCTGGACACCGCGTTGGAGATGTTCGAGGAGGCGGCGGTCCTGGCGGGCGACGCGGACGACCGGCGGGGCCGGGCCTGGGCACTGCGCGGCATCGCCGACATCGTCTCCCTCCGGGACGGGGCGACCGCTCGCGCACTGGACCTGCTCTCCGAGGCGGAGGTCACCTGCCGCGAGATGAACCTTTCCAGCGCCCTGGCGTACAACCACAAGATGCGGGCCAACGTGCTCTTCCGCGCCGGGCGGTACGAGGAGGCGCGCGAGGTCTACGAGCAGGCGCTCGGCGAGTTCCGCGCGATGGACGAGCCGAGGGGCGAGGCGCTGGCCTCGCTCGGCCTGGTCAAGGCGCGGGCCCGGCTCGGCCGGGACCGTGACGCCAGCGCATCCGACCTGGACGAACTGCGCGGCAGGCTGAGCCGGATCGGGCTGCTCAACGCCCAGGAGATGGTCGAGAAGGCGTACGCCGAACTCGGCGTGGAACCGGCCGCCCAGGGCGAGAGGGACGGCCGCCGATGACGCTTTCCACGACCAGCCGGGCGAGCGCGCCGCAGATACTGGACCGGTGCCGCGAGCTCGTGCGCCCGGCCCTGGTGGAGTCGGTGGGACGGCTGCATCCCTGGCACGCGGAGACGGCGGCCTTCTCGCTGGGCTGGAGCGGGACCGGCGGCGAGCCGGCGCCCGGATCGCAGGGCAAGGGGGTCCGCCAGGCGCTCGCGGTGCTCGGCGCGGAGGCGGCGGGCGGCAGCGGGGCGGACGCGGTGCTCGGCGCGGTGGCCGTCGAGCTGATCCACACCTTCTCCCTCATCCACGACGACATCATGGACGGCGACGAGACCCGTCGTCGCCGGCCGACGCTGTGGAAGGCGTACGGCACGGGCCCGGCGGTCCTCGCGGGGGACGCGCTGTTCGCACTGGCCGTCTCCACGCTGGCGGAGGCTCCGGGGCCGGGCGGCGCGGCGGCGGTCCGGCAACTGGCTGGCGCGCTGGGCGATCTGGTGAACGGTCAGGCGCAGGACCTGCTCTTCGAGTCCCGGCCGTGGACCGGGCCCGGGGCGGTCCTGCCGCACGAGTACCGGTCGATGGCCACCCACAAGACGGGCTCCCTGCTCGGTTGCGCCGCCGCCCTGGGCGCGGTGCTGGCGGGTGCCCCGGCGAGCACCGTCGAGGCGCTGGACCTGGCGGGGCGGCATGTGGGGGTGGCGTTCCAGGCGGTGGACGACCTGCTCGGGATCTGGGGTGATCCGCAGGTGACCGGCAAGCCGGTGCACAGCGATCTGCGGCGGCTCAAGAAGACGTACCCGGTGCTCGCGGCCCTGTCCGCCGATCATCCGGCGGCCCGGCGCCTCGAAGCGCTGCTCACCTCCGCCGGACCGCTCGACGACCTGACGGCGCGCCGCGCGGCCGAGCTGATCGACGAGGCCGGCGGCCGGCGGGCCGCGGTCGCCGAGGCGCACGAACACCTGGACGCGGCCCGCGACTGCCTGGACCGGGTGCCGCTGGCGGAGGGCGCACGCGGGGATCTGCTCACGCTGATCCCGTACCTCGTGGACCGCACCGGCTGACCCGTGGCCGCCCGCCGGAAACCGGCGGGCGGCCACGGTCCTCGGTACGGCACGATGGGCTCCGGCCGGGCGTTCGGCCGTGCACCCGCCGCCACGACGTGAGGACTCCCCCGGCATGACCACCCTCCCCGCCCCGGTCACGGCACTGCTCGTCGTCGACGTCCAGTCAGCCTTCGTCGCGGGTGAGGCCGCCGTTCCCGACGCGACGCGGCTGCTGGACCGGGTGACGAAGCTGATCGGGCGGGCCAGGGAGGCCGGAGCGCTCGTCGTCCACCTGCAGAACGACGGCCCGGCCGGCGAGCCCGACGAGCCGGGGACGCCCGGGTGGGAGCTGCACCTGCCCGTGCGCACCGGGCCGGCCGAGACGGTGATCCGCAAGAGCGAGGACGACGGTTTCGAGGGGACGTCGCTGGAGGCCGAGCTGACGGCGGCGGGCGTCCGGGCGCTCGCCGTGTGCGGGGTGATGTCGGAGATGTGCGTGCTCGCCACCGCCCGCCGGGCCCTGGAGCTGGACTACCGGGTCGTCCTGCCCCACGACGCCCACGCCACGTACGACATTCCGGCCGCGCCGGACATCAGTGACGTGGTGCCGGCGGCGATGGCGTCACGGGTCGCGGAATGGGCTCTGGGAGACGAGGTGGAAATCGTGGCGCGCGCCGGGAACGTCTCTTTCGCCACTCCGTCCGCCACCACGAGAACGGCGTAGTCGGCCGATAGATGGTGCCGCCATCCGGTGCGGCGATCGGCCGAGTACGTCAGGCCGGAAAACGGCTGACGATATAAGCGGCCGGATTGGCCGGGACAGGCACGGAACACCTCGGCCTTTCCGTACAGGGGCGCTCGGCAAGCCCTTTCACCTGCTGCTCGTCAAGGGCCGACGGGTCATGCGGCGATATGCCGCGCGGCCACTCGAACGGCCCTCCGTCACGCGTCATCCCCCTGTGGTCGTATGAGCGAGTCACGCGCACGATTTCGCCACAACTCTGCCAAAGTGCACTTCGGCTTTACTCACCGGATTGAGCGAAGAGAGCCGTGCGTGCTGCACATGCGTCGTACTGAAGAAAGCCAATTGACGGTCCTTCATTTGGTTCAGCCCGTGGACGGCGGAGTGGCCCGGGTCGTCACCGATCTCGTCAGGGCCCAGGCCGGGTCCGGGCTGCGGCCCGTGGTGGCCTGCCCGCCCGGCAGCCCGCTCGCCCTCGGGGCGGCGGCCGCGGGCGCGGAGGTCCACGACTGGTCCGTCACCCGTGCCCCCGGGCCCCGGCTGGCCGGTGAGGTGGCCGCCGCGCGCCGGATCGTCCGCGCGAGCCGCCCGCACGTGGTGCACGCCCACAGCGCCAAGGCGGGGCTCGCCGGCCGGATCGCGGTACGCGGCCGGGTGCCCACCGTGTTCCAGCCGCACGCCTGGTCGTTCGAGGCCGTCGGCGGACGCACCGCGGAACTCGCGCTCGGTTGGGAGCGGTTCGGCGCGCGCTGGGCCGATCACATCCTGTGCGTCAGCGAGTCCGAACGCCGCACCGGGCAGGAGGCGGGCATCGCCGCCCGCTGGTCGGTCATCCACAACGGCATCGACCTCGACCGTTTCCGCCCCGGCGGCAGCGGGGACCGGGCGGAGGCCCGCGCCTCGCTGCCCTTACTGGAGGGCGTCGGCCGGGATGCTCCGCTGGTCGTCTGCGTCGGCCGGCTGACCCGGCAGAAGGGACAGGACGTACTGCTGCGGGCCTGGCGCCGGATGCCGGACGCCGGGGCCCGGCTGGTCCTGGTGGGCGACGGGCCCGACCGGGACGGGCTGGAGGAAGCGGCCCCGCCGGGCGTGCTGTTCACCGGATCCTGCGAGGACGTGCGGCCGTGGATCCGCGCGGCGGACGTCCTCGTGCTGCCCTCCCGCTGGGAGGGCATGGCGCTGGCCCCGCTGGAGGCGATGGCATGCGGGCGCCCCGTCGTGGTGACCGACGTGAACGGGGCGCGGGAGAGCCTGCCGCCCGGCCACGAGGACCACTGCCTGGTGCCGCCGGAGGATCCGGCGGCCCTGGCCGCGGCGCTGACCGCCCTGCTCACCGACCCGGAACTGCGCGAGGCGCTGTCCCTCCGGGCCCTGCGCCACACCCGCGCGTCCTTCGACGTCCGACGGACCGCGGAGGCGGTTGCCGGTCTCTACCAGGAACTGGTCGGCATGTCCGGCCCCACGACGAGGAAGCGCACCGAGCGATGACGATGGAGAGTGCACCGGTACCCGGCGCTGGACAGGCAACAGCCGTGCAGGCTCACACGGTTCATCCGCCGCGAAGAAGCGGCGGCGGCGCGCGGGCGCAGCCCGGCGAGCGCCGGACCGTCCGCTACGGCCGTCTCGCGCCGCTCCTGTGCGTGGACGCCCTGGCCCCGGCCGTGACGTTCGCCCTGGTCGTCCCGGTCCCGTGGCCCTGGCTGCTGGTGGCCGTCCAGGCGGTGGCTCAGGTGCTGCTCTTCGCCCGGCGCGGCCTGCACCGGATGCGCCTGTCCCCCTCGGTCCTCTCCGAACTCCCCGCCCTCCTCGGCCTCACCCTCCTCCAGTGGTACGTGACCATGGAGGTGCTCGTCGTCTGGGCCCCGCAGCAGGCGATCGGCTGGTCGGTGCTCGCGTACGGGGCCGCCACGCAGACCGTGCTGACCTGCGCGGGACGCGCGGCCGTGTACCGGGCGCGGCGGCGGGCCGCCCTCCGCCGCCCGCTGTCCACGCTGATCGTGGGCCAGGGGTCACTGGCCCGCCAGGTGACGGCCGCCCTGTACGACCACCCCGCCTACGGGCTGCGCCCGGTCGGTCTGGTCGCCGCCCCGGCGTCCGGGGACGAGAAGCAGCCGACGGGTTCCGACAGCGTGCCGCTGCCGGTCCTGGCCTCACCCCAGGAGGTGGGGCGGGCCGTCGTGCAGAACAGCGTGCGGCACGTGGTGTTCACGGCCCCGCCCGAGGCCACTCCGGACGGCGCCGCCCTCTTCACCCTGCTCGCCGGACACGGCTGCCGGGTGTGGCTGGTCACCGGTCCCGGCGCCGTCGCGGGGCTTCCGGTGGAGGGCCGCCCCGATCATCTGTGGGGCTTCACCGTCCAGCCGCTGCGCGACGGGACGAACCGTCCCTTCGGCCAGGGGGTGAAGCGGGCGATGGACGCCGTCCTGGCCACGGCCGGGCTGCTGCTGGCGGCCCCGGTGATGGCGGCCTGCGCGCTGGCCGTGCGGCTCTCCGACGGGCCGGGCGTGATCTTCCGCCAGGAACGCGTCGGCCGGCACGGACGCCCCTTCGTGCTGCTGAAGTTCCGTACGCTGCGGCCCGCCGACGTCCAGGAGTCGGCCACCCGCTGGAACGTCGCATCCGACGGGCGGATGAGCCGGGTCGGCCGCATGCTGCGCCGGACCTCCCTCGACGAGCTGCCGCAGCTGTGGAACGTCCTGCGCGGCGATATGAGCATGGTCGGCCCGCGCCCCGAACGGCCCTTCTTCGTGGCGCAGTTCAGCCGTGCCCATCCCGGCTATCAGGCCCGCCACCGGTTGCCCGTGGGCATCACGGGTCTGGCCCAGGTGAACGGGTTGCGCGGCGACACCTCGATCGAGGAGCGGGCCCGCTTCGACAACCGCTACATCGAGACCTGGTCGCTGTGGCAGGACGCGTGCGTGCTCGCGCGGACCGCGGGTTCCCTGTTCCGGCTCGGAGGCAGCTGATCATGGCCGCTGTGCTGACCCCGCCCGCGCCGTCGACGTCGGCCGGGCCCCGCGCCGTCTCCCGTCCCCCGTGGGGCGGTTGGCGGAGCCGTTGGCCGCTGCTGCCGCTCGTCGCGACCGTTCTGCTGCCCGCCCTGCCCCACGGGGCCTCGGGCGGGGGCGGCGGCCCGGCCGACGTGGCATCCGGCGTCGCGGTGCTGGTGTGCGTGGGGCGGCTGCTGTATCTGCGGCGGCGTCCGCTGAGCGCCACCGCCGCACTGGTCCTGGGCCTGCCGGTCGTGGGCTTCGCGCTGGCCACGGTCACCGCGGCGGACCCGGCGGCGGCCCTGCCGGGGCTCGTCCGCTATCTCCAGGTCTTCGTCCTCGTACCGATCGCCGTGTGTCTGCTGCTCCGGGACGCCCACGGGTTCCGGATCGTCGCCGGCTCGCTCGTCGTCCTGGCGGTCGTCCAGGGCGTCACGGGCGTCCACCAGTACGTCACCGGGACCGGCGCCTCCTACATGGGCGAGGACATCCGGGCGGTCGGCACGTTCGGGCCCAGCGACATCATGGGGATGGCGACCGTCGTCGCCTACGGGCTGCTCGCCGCCGCGGCCTGCGCCCTGCGTACGCCGAGGAACGCCCCGGCCTGGCTGCGGCCGTGCGCCGCCGTCCTGGCCGTCGCGCTGATCGTGCCCCTGACGCTGTCGTTCAGCCGGGGCGTGTGGATCGCCACGGCCGCCGCGGTCCTCGTCGTCCTGGCGCTGACCGGGCGGCGGCAGGCACTGACGTCGCTGGCCGTGCTGGGCGCGGCCGGGGTGGTTGTGGTCGGCGGGTTCGGCATCGGCTCCGAGATGATCGCGGACCGGGCCGCCAGCGTGACCCGGGTGACCAGCACCCCCGACCGGTCAGTCAGCGACCGCTACGCGATGTGGAGCGCGGCGGGCGCGATGTGGCGGGAGCGGCCGGCCGCCGGGGTCGGCCTCAAGGGCTTCCCCGCACACCGTGACGGGCACGCCTCCATCGGGCTCTCCTCCGGCAGCGACACGGCCGGGGCGGGCCAGGAGTTCCGCCGTCAGGCGCTCCTCTCCCCGCACAACATGTATCTCCTCGTCCTCAGCGAGCAGGGCCTCATCGGTCTGACCGCGCTCCTCGGCAGCTGGGCGGCGATCCTGGCGGGCGCGGTCCGCCGACTGTGCGTCGCCCGCTCGCGCGGACACGTGGCCGTGGACTGCGGGCTGGCGGCGGTGGCCCTGATGACCTGGCAGAGCGTCAACTTCCTGTACGCGGACATCGGCGGGCCCACCACGGTGCTGAGCGGGGTCGTGCTGGGGCTGGCCGCCTGGTGGGCGCTGTCCGGGCCGGACCGGGTGAGCGCCGCATGAGCGACACCGGTACGGGGACGGAGACCGGGGCACGCCCGGCGGGCGTGGCAGCCGCCCCGCCGCTGCTCCCGGCCCCCGGGCCGGAGCCCGAAGGTCTCCTCTCCCCCGGTGTCGCGCCGGGGACGTCGAGCGGTGAGGCGCCCCGGCTCGGGTCCTTCCTCGCCCGCGCGGCGGCGGGGACGGCGGTGCTGACCGTGGTGGCCGCCGTCCTCGGTCTGGTGCGGGACCAGGCCATCGCCCGGTACTTCGGGGCGAGCGACGCGAGCGACGCCTTCCTGATCGCCTGGACCGTGCCCGAGATGGCGGCGACGCTGCTGATCGAGGACGGGATGGCGCTCCTCCTGGTCCCCGCGTTCAGTCTCGCCCTGACCCGACGGGCGGCGGCCGGGGAAGCTCCCGGTTCCGACCCCGTACGGGATCTGGTGGCGACGACGCTCCCCCGCCTGTTCCTCCTGCTCGCCGGCGGCGCGGCGCTGCTGATCGCGGGGGCCCCGTGGGTCGTGGGCGTGCTGGCCCCGGGCCTCGCCGATCCGCGGCTCGCGGTGGACTGCACCCGGCTGACCTCGGTCACCGTCCTCACCTTCGGGATCACCGGGTACTTCAGCGCCGCGCTGCGCGCGCACCGCAGCTTCCTGCCGCCCGCCGGGGTCTATGTCGCGTACAACCTCGGCATCATCGGGATGACGCTGGCCCTGCACGCGGTGTGGGGCGTGCGGGCCGCGGCGGTGGGGGTCGCGGTCGGCAGCGTGCTGATGATCCTGACCCAACTGCCGGTGTTCCTGCGGCTGGTGCCGCTCGCGCGGCCCCGGCTGCCGCGGTTCGGGCGGCCGGGCCGTCGGGCCGCGCGGACCGCTCCGCCGCTGGGCTTCGCGGTGCTGGCCCCGGTGGTCCTGTTCGTGGTGAGCCGTCAGTCCCAGGTGCTGGTCGAGCGGTTCCTGGCCTCCACGCTGCCGGCGGGCGCGATCTCGCATCTGAACTACGCGCAGAAGGTCGCGCAGATGCCGATGGTGCTGTCGCTGATGATCTGCACGGTGACCTTCCCCGTCGTCGCGCAGGCCATGGCCGCGGGCGACCGGGAGAAGGCCCGGCTGCGGGTCGAACGGGACCTGGGGCTGGCCGGGACGGTGGTGCTGCTCGGTACGGCGGTCGTCCTCGGCTACGCGCCCCAGATCATCGAGGTGCTCTTCCAGCGCGGCGCGTTCGACGCCGCCGACACCGCGTCCACCGCCCAGGTCATGCGGGTGTACGCGCTGGGGCTGCTCGGGCACTGTCTGGTCGGCGCGCTGAGCCGGCCGTTCTTCTCGTCCGGGCGGCCGACCTGGTTCCCGGCGTTCGCCATGGGCACCGGGCTGCTGGTCACGATGGGGGCCGGGTACGCCCTGACGTACCGCTTCGGCGTGGACGGCATCGCGACCGCCAACGCGATCGGGATCAGCACGACGGCGTTGCTGCTCCTCATGGGCCTGGGCACCCGGGTGGTGCCGATCCGGACGCGGGCCGTCGCGCTCTCGCTGGGCCGGCTCACCGGGGCGTCGCTGGTGGCGGGCGTGGCCGGCTGGGCGTGCGCTCCCCTCGTCCCCGATCCGGTGCTGAGCCTGGCCGCCGGGTGTCTCCTCGTCCCCTCCGCGTTCTTCCTGACCGGGCTCGCCCTGCGCTCGCCCGAGGTCGTATCCCTGCTGGCACTCACCCGACGGAGGTTCCTTGATGGCCGCTGATCCCTCGGCCCGTTGCGCCGACGCTCCCTCGTCCCGGCTCCGCCCGCACACCCGCCGTCAGCCGTGGATCCTCACGTATCACTCGGTGACGGACCCGAGCGACGATCCGTACGGCATCACCGTCTCGCCCGGGCGCCTCGACGAGCAGCTGTCCTGGCTGCGCAGCCGGCGGCTGACCGGGGTGGGAGTGTCCGAGCTGCTGGCCGCGGAAGACGCGGGGCGGCGCGGGCTGGTCGGGCTGACCTTCGACGACGGGTACGCGGACTTCCTCGACGAGGCGCTGCCGGTGCTGCGCAAGCACGGCTTCCGGGCGACGGTCTTCGTCCTGCCGGGCCGGCCGGGCGGCGTCAACGCGTGGGATCCGCTCGGCCCGCGCAAGCCGCTGCTCACCCACGACGAGGTCCGGCAGGTCGCCGCCGCGGGCATGGAGGTCGGTTCGCACGGTCTGTACCACCGGGATCTGACGGCTCTTCCGGACGAGGAGCTGCGCCGGGAGACCGCCCGCAGCCGGGAGCTGATCGGCGACCTCACCGGGTCGCTCCCGGAGGGCTTCTGCTACCCGTACGGCATCCTCGACCGCCGGGTCACCCGGGCCGCTCGCTCGGCGGGCTACGGCTACGCGTGCGCGCTGGCTCCCGGCCCGCTGCTCAGCCGGTTCGCGCTGCCCCGCACCCACATCAGCCAGGCGGACCGGGGGGTCCGCCTGTGGGCGAAGGACCTGCGGCACGGCCTGCGCCAGGTGGCGGTGCCCGGTGCGGGCTCCCGGGCCGCCGGGCCGGTGCGGACGGGCGGCCCGCGGTGAGGGCGCTGCACGTCATCACCGGGCTCGGGGTCGGCGGCGCCGAGCGGCAGTTGCGGCTGCTGCTGCGTCATCTGCCGGTGGAGTGCGATGTCGTGACGCTCACCAACCCGGGGGCGGTGGCCGAGGAGCTGCGGTCCGACGGGATCCGGGTGACCCACCTCGGAATGCGCGGCAACCGTGACCTGTCGGCCGTCGGAAAGCTGGCGCGGCTGATCCGGGACGGCCGCTACGACGTGGTCCACACTCATCTGTACCGGGCCTGTGTGTACGGCAGGATCGCGGCCCGCCTCGCGGGGACCCGGGCCACCGTCGCGACCGAGCACTCCCTGGGGCGTGCCGAGATAGAGGGCCGCCCGCTCACCCGGGGCATCCGTGCCCTCTACCTCACCACCGAACGCCTGGGCGCGGCGACCGTCGCCGTCTCCTCCACCGTGGCCGGCCGGCTGCGGGACTGGGGGGTGCCGGCCGACCGGATCCGGCTGGTGCCGAACGGCATCGACGCGGACCGGTTCCGCTTCGACGCTGAGCGCCGGGCGTCCGTACGGGCGGAACTGGCCATCCCCGACGCGGCGTTCGTCGTCGGCGGGGTCGGGCGGCTGGTGCCGGGCAAGCGGTTCGACGTGCTGATCCGCGCGGTGGCCGCCCTTCCGGAGGCCCGTCTGCTGCTGGCCGGGGACGGCCCGGAGGCCGGGGCGCTGCGGGCGCTGGCCCTGCGCCTCGGGGCGGTGGACCGGATCCGGTTCCTCGGGGAGTGCGACGAGCACGGGGACGGCCCGGTCCCGGGTGTTCCGGCGCTGCTGAGCGCCGTGGACGCCTTTGTCTCCACGTCCCGCGAGGAGTCCTTCGGTCTCGCCGCCGTGGAGGCGCTCGCCGCCGGACTGCCCGTGTTCCACGACGCCTGCCCGGCCATCGACGACCTGCCCGCCGCCCACGCCCCCGCGGCCACCCGGATCGCCGGAAGCCCCGAGGAGCTGACGGCCCGGCTGCGGCAGCGGATACAGGCCGGAGCGGACCGGCGGCCGCCGCCCCGGGCCGTCGGCCATTACGACATCAGGCGCAGCAGTGAGCGCCTGATGGACGTGTACGCGTACGCCCTCGACACCGCCCCACCGAACCGGAGAGCCCATTCATGACCGACTCACCCGAGCAGCAGCGACATGTCGTCGTCCGTCGGCTGCGCACCGCCATCGCCCGGCTGCCGCACTGGTGGCCGCTCCCCGTCTCCGTGCTGATCGGCACCGCGTCCGGACTCTCGTACAGTGCGCTCGCCGCGGACCGGTACGAGGCCACCAGCTATGCGATGGCGGTCGCGGAGGCGGAGACGGACCCCTCGGCGGCCCTGGGGTACGCCCAGTCGTACGGGCGGCTGACGACGAGCGACGCGACGCTCTCGTACGCCCAGGGCGCGGCGGGCGAGCCGATGCGCGAACTGCGGTCCCACGTCCGGTCGGAGACCTCTCCCGACTCGCCGATGATCGCGGTGACGGGTACGTCCGAGGACCGGCACAAGGCGGCCGACATCGCCAACGCGGTCATCGAGGCGGTCATCGTGAGCAGCGGCCATGTCTCCAAGGACACCGGGGTGAAGCTGATCAAGTTCACCCATGCGATGACGCCGGACCAGCCGGTCTCGCCGTCCGTGCCGCTGGGCGCCGCCGTGGGGGCCGCAGCGGGCGGACTGCTGGGCGGCCTGGTCTTGCTGGTGCGGCCGCGCCGGGCGGGCCGGCCCGTCTCGGCGCAGGTTCCCGGTCCGACGGCCGGGGGCGGCACCGTCGCCCAGGAAGACCGGGAGCTCGTCCGATGACGGGGCAGCGGGCGGGCGGCCTCGTCGTGACCCTGTGCCGGGACTTCGGGGAGTTCGGCGCGCTCGCCGGGGAGTGGGACGCGCTGCACCGCCGCTGCGCCACCGCGACCCCGTTCCAGAGCCACGCCTGGCTGCACTCGTGGTGGATCTCCTACGGCCAGGAGGGCCGGCTGCGGGTGCTGCTGGTCCGCCGGGCGGGGCGGCTGATCGGGGCGGCGCCGCTGATGCTGGTGCACCGTCCGATGCCGCTGCTCGTCCCGATGGGCGGGGCGATCTCCGACTTCTTCGACATCCTGCTGGACGAGGAGGAGGCCGGGTACGCGGTGGGGGCGCTGGGGCGCGGTCTGGACCGGGCGGCCCGGCACACCGTGGTGGACCTGCGGGAGGTCAGGCCCGACGCGTCGGCGCAGTTGCTGTTCGGGCGGTGGGCCGGGGCCCGGAGCCGGCTCACGGACTCGACGTGCATGGAGATGCCGGCCGAGCCGCTGGGCGACGTCGTGGCGCGGCTGACGGGCTCGCGGGGTCAGCGGCTGCGCTCCAAGCTGCGCAAGGTCGACGCCCTGGGCATCGAGGCGCACCGGATCCCGCGGGACGGGGTGCCCGCCGCGATCGGCACGCTGCTGCGGCTGCACGAGCGGCAGTGGGAGGGCCGGGCGGTCAACCCCGAGCATCTCCGGGCCCGGTTCTCGGACCATCTGATCCGGTCGGTGGGGCGGATGGTGGGGGACGGCACGGCGGCCATGACCGAGTTCCGGCTGAACGGCGAGGTGGTGGCGTCGAACCTGTCGTTGCAGTCCGGGCTGCTGACGGGCGGCTATCTGTACGGCGCGGATCCGGCGCTGCGCGAGCGGAAGGTCGATGTGTCGACGATGCTGCTCCGCGAGGTCGCCCAGCAGGCCTCGGACAGCGGGCGCGAGGTGCTGAGCCTGCTGCGCGGCGTGGAGCGGTACAAGAACCACTGGGGGCCGGTGCCGGTGGTCAATCAGCGGCTGCTGCTGGCCCGGCCGGGGCTGGAGCCGCTGCTGCGGCTGCGCGAGTCGCAGGTGGCCGTACGGGAGCGGGCGGTGGAGACCGTGAAGACGCGGTTCCCGGCGGCGCGGGACTGGCACGAGCGGTTGACGGGGCTGCCGGTGATCGGGCGCTGACGCGCCGGGCGTACGCCGGACAGCGGCGTCGGAGATATCACCTATGAGCTGATCCGTTACCGTCCGGCCTCTCCCGCGTTGTCAGGGGGTGCGGGCCTCGCGTCCGCAGCACACCCCTTCTTTACAAGGAGTTCTGAATGTCTCGTATGACGAAGGTTGCCGCTGTCATGGCCGGCACCGGCGCCCTGATCGCCGGCGGCGCCGGCATGGCGTCCGCGGACGCCGGTGCGCAGGGCCTCGCCGCGGCCTCCCCCGGCGTCCTTTCGGGCAACGCCGTCCAGGTCCCCGTGCACGTGCCGGTGAACCTCTGCGGCAACACGATCAACGTGATCGGCCTGCTGAACCCGGCCTTCGGCAACACCTGCGTCAACGCCGACGCGGGCCACCACGACAACGGGGGCTACGGCTACGGCCGCTGATCTCCCGCAGTCCGGGAACGGCCGGCTCCCTCCTCACGGAGGGGGCCGGCCGTTCCTTCGTCCGGGCTCAGGCGTAGCGGTAGGTCTTGCCGTGGTCGAGGAGTTTCCTCGGGGTCACGCTCCAGGGGGGCATGGCGTCGTCGAGGCCGAAGACGTAGTCGCGGTCCGGGCCGGGCGAGGCGGGCTTGCGGCCCGGCAGGTAGGCGGACTTGGGGTGGGCCTTGCGCCACCGGTCCCACAGCAGGTCGATGTAGGAGTGGTGGAGCCAGAACACCGGGTCCTCGGGGGAGGCCGCGCCCGCCATCGGACCGCCGACCCACTGGTGGACCCGGTTGTGGAGGCCCACCGTGCGCACGCCCCGGATCCCCCATCCCTCGATGCGGTTGCGGAAGCCCTCGGTGCAGACGCTGTTCCAGGGCTCGGTGTCGTAGACGGGGTCCTTGAGCGCCCGCGCCACGTCGTTCTTGGTCGGGAGGGAGACCGGGTCGCGGCCGGGCCTGCCGAAGTTGCGGGTGAGGTAGTGCTCGTCGGTGACGCCCCTGCCGACGCTCCAGTTGCCCGCCTCGTACGCGAACGCTCCGGTGGTGACCCGGCGGTCGCCCTGTCTGCCGTTGCCGCCGAGGAAGTCCTCCGCCCAGAGCGAGGAGGTCGGCCTGTCGTCCTGGGTCCAGTCCCAGTAGGGGACGCTGACGCCCGCGTCGACGCGTTGGAGCGCCTTCTCGAACTCCAGCAGGTACTGGCGGTGCCAGGGGAAGAAGGAGGACGTCATGTGCGCCGGACGCGGGCGCCTCTCGGTGTCCATGACGTAGTACTCCCGGTGCATGACGACGAAGTCGTCGTAGCGGCCCGAGCGCTTCAGTTTCAGGATCGCGTCGACGAGCCGACGCTTCTCAGTGCGCGTGAGGTCGCGCTGGTTCTTGCGGGTGTACACCGGTGCTGGTCCTCCTGGTTCACATGCGGTGCGCGGCGGGGTGCGCGAGTCCGGCGGCTCCGAGCTCGTCGACGGCGGCACGGGCCGTCTCCAGCAGCGTCGGATACGACTCGTAGTGCCGGACGTCGCTCAGATAGGTGCCGTCCGCCCGCCTCATGACGTGCAGCGGCCTGCCGTCGATGCGGATCTCGGAACCCGGTTCGGCGGCGACCATCACGCGGTCGTCGTCCCGGGCGCCGGCGGGGACCACGACGGTCGCCGTTCCCCGGATCTCCCGGCCCCGGTACATCTCGGCGAACTCTTCCGTCGTGGATCCGGGGCCGGGCGCGGGCGCCTCGGGCGCCGGTGCCGGCCGGGCCGCGGCGGCCCGCTCATGGTCGAGCAGCGGGAGCAGGGCGCCTGCGGTGCCCGTGACCACCGCGGCGGTGAAGGCTCCGCGCAGGACGGTCCGGCGGGAGGGAATGCGGGTGCCGCCCGGTTTCGCGGGGGTGGGGCTCATGAGATGACTGCCTGCCTCTCGTTGACTCGCCTCATTGACTCGTTAACTCGTCCGAGGTGCTGCTGATGGCGATGTTGACAACGAGACGGGAGCGAAACAGTTCTCGTGCGTGCGGCGTACGGCGCACTCGCGGTGGTTCCGTTCCGTCAAACGCGTGAGGGTGCGGGGTCATCGGCGGCGACGGGCCGCGTCGAAGAGGCCTCCGGCGGCCGGCGGGCCGGACCATGGCCTGGCGAACCGTGGAGGTGATGGGCATGACCGTTCCGTACCAGCTGTCCGGGGACCGTGTACTGCGCGCGGCGGACGTCGATCTGGCCGACCCGGCCTTCTGGCGGCTGCCGCGCCCCGAGAGGCTCAGGGCCTTCGCCCTGCTGCGGGAGCTGGACGCGCCGGTCCTGTTCACTCCGCGGGCCGGTACCGCGCGCACCGCCGGCAAGCCGTTCCACGCCCTGGTGCGCCATGCGGACGTCCGGACCGCGAGCCGCACGCCCCAGGTGTTCGCGAGCGCTCCGGGGGTCACCACCCCGGAGCCGGCCGGCTGGGCGAAGGCACTGTTCGGGAACTCGATGGTCAACATGGACGGGCTCGAGCACGCGGCGCTGCGCCGGATCATCTCGCGGCGGTTCACCCCCCGGCTGCTGGCGGACGTCGAGGAGAACGTCGGCCGGCTCGCCGGTCGGCTGGTGGACGAGCTGATCGCCGAGCGCCCCCGGGACTTCATGCCGTCGGCGGCCTCACGGTTGCCGCTGGAGGTGATCTGCGACCTGATGGGCATCCCGAAGGCGTACCGGGCGCGGATCGCGGATCAGATCGACCACGCGTCGGAGCATGTCGGCGTCGAGCGCCGGGGCCGGGCCCGGCTGCGGATTCCCGGTCGTGGGCTGGCGTCGCTGGCCCGGATGCAGTTCGTCATGGGGCGGCTCGCCCGGGAACGGCGCCGGCACCCCGAGGACGACCTCGTCTCGGCGCTCGTCAGCGCGGACATCGACGGCGAGGCGCTGACCGGGCAGCAGCTCGGGGCCTTCTTCTCGCTGCTGCTGGTGGCCGGGGTGGAGACGACCCGCAACGCCATCGCGCACGGGCTGTTCCTGCTCGACCGGCATCCGGAGCAGCGGGAGCTGCTGCGGTCCGACTTCGACCGGTACATCGGTGGCGCCGTCGACGAGATCGTGCGGCATTCGACGCCGATCATCCAGTTCCGTAGGACGGTGATCGCGGAATGCGCACTGGGCGGCCGTACGTTTCTCCCGGGGGAGAAAGTCGCTCTCATTTATGCGTCCGCCAATCGCGACGAGGCGGTTTTCACCCATCCGGATCGCTTCGACATCACCCGGTCGCCGAATCCCCATCTGGGGTACGGAGGCGGGGGCCCGCACCACTGCCTGGGAGCACATCTGGCCCGTCTCGAAATGACGGCCCTGTTCCGGGAACTGATCGGCCGTCGTCCCGTCATGCGGAATCTGGGAGATCCGGAACTGGTCGACTCGAATTTCGACAACCGCGTCGGCTCGCTGCCCTTCACGTTCGGCCCCACATTCACCTGAACGGCACGCCCGCAACGCCGAATACGATAAATGGACTCCTGCGCATGCCCCCGGTGCACGATGATGCGATTCTCTCCCTATCAGGCCGAACCGGCCGGAATTCACCGCAGCCAGGAGGAGCAATGCCGGCTAAACGCCGTCTCATCGTTTCGTGCATCGCGGCGGCTGCTCTCAGCCTCCTGGCGGGTGGCGGCATCGCGGGCCAGTCGCCTCCGGGCACCGATTCCGTCGACGGCGCCGCTCCCGGCCCGCCGGGGGCGGCGAGCAGTACGGCGCACGGCGCGTATCTGGACTACGGGCCCGCCGGGGTCCGCAGAATGGCCGAGCTGTCGCGCTGGCTCGGCGGGGCGGAGCTGCGGGTCGGACACACGTACCTGCCGGGCGATCTCTGGGTGAACATCGAAGGGACGCCCGATTTCCTCGAAGCCTGGGCGGACTGGAGACAGGCGGACCCTGAACGGATGTTCGTCCTGAACGTGCCGATGCTGGAGCGCAACGAGGAGCGGGTCCCGGACGGCGAGGTCCGCACCCTGCTCCGGGCGGGCGCGGACGGAGACTACGACCAGCACTTCACGCGGCTCGCGGAGCGTCTGGTGGGGCTGGGCGTTCCCGACACCGTGATCGTGCTCGGCTGGGAGATGAACGGCACGACGTACACGCATCGGTGCGGTCCCGATCCCGCGGCCTGGAAGGCGTACTGGGAGCGGATCGTCACGGCGATGCGCGCGGTGCCGGGTCAGGACTTCCGCTTCGACTTCACGCCGAGCCGGGGCCGGGACGCGGTGCCGTGGACCGAGTGCTACCCGGGCGACGACGTCGTCGACATCATCGGGATGGACTCCTACGACCAGCCCCCCGGCGAGACCTTCGACGACCAGATCACCGACCCGTACGGGCTCCAGAAGCACGTCGACTTCGCGGCGGAGCACGGCAAGCCCATCTCGTTCCCGGAGTGGGGGCTCTTCCGCAACGGCGACAACCCCGAGTACATGCGGCGGATGCTGGAGTGGATCGACCGGCACAAGCCGCTCTACCAGACGGTGACGGACTACTGCCCGCACGGCGTCTGGCAGTGCAGGAGCAATCCGCGGTCCTCGAAGGTGTTCCGGACGATGCTGACCGAGATGGCCGCGCCGGCCTCGCCCGCGCCCAGCCCCACACCTACTCCTACTCCTACGGCTACTGCCACTCCGACGGATCCGGCGGTGGCCCCGACGGTCCCGCCGTCCGTGGGGCCCTCCCCGGTGACACCCTCGCCGGTGCTGCCGGGGGCCGAGGCGCCGCCCACCCGCACGTGGTGCGTATCCGTCCCGTTCGGCGACTGGCTGGGCCCGTGGCTGCGGGAGCGCGAGATCTGCTTCCGCTACTGACCCCGGGCATGGAAACGGCTCCGGCCCTCCTGTCGGGGCCGGAGCCGTCCACCCACACGGGTCCAGCGCGGGGGCAGGTGGACAAGCAACCGCTTGTCACCACCACCAACGCGGACACCGCCCGCTCCGTCACGCCGCCGAACGAGGGACAGCCCGGGATCTCGCGCCGGGCGCGGTCCGGGGCGACGAGCGACCATGGAAACCTACAGAGGGTGGTGAGGTGCAATGGCATCCGCCGATGAGGGCTCCCCGGCGGAGCCCGGCCCGCTGCCCTCCGGGGACGGGCCGGAACCGGCGCGGACGACCGACGGCGCGGCGGCGGTGATCGCCGGGGACGGCACGGTCATCGGCTGGACCCGCGGGGCCGAGGCGCTGCTCGGGTATCCGGCGGCCGAGGTGGTCGGCCGGTCCGCCGCCCTGCTGCTGACGGGCCCCCCGGACGCCCGGCGCACGGCCGCGGTGGCCGCCCGCTGCCGGGCCGGTTCGGGATGGAGCGGGCTGGTCCCCCTGCGGGCCAGGGACGGCCGGTCCCTGGACATCGACGTACGGGCCACCGCCTCGTTCCTGATCGCCGGGCGGGAGGGCTTCCTGGTGTCCGGGCGGGAACTCACCCCGCACTGGACGATGCGCGGGTCCGTGCTGGACGACTTCCTGACCCGGTCGCCGGTCGGGATGGCGGTGCTCGACCCCGAGCTGCGCTATCTGTGGCTGAACGACACCCTGGAACGGTTCGGCGGCGTGCCCCGGGAGCAGCGGCTGGGACGCCGGCCGAGCGAGGTGCTGCCCACAGCGCTGGCGGCGCCCATCGAGCGGTTGATGCGGCAGGTCCTGTCGACCGGCGAGGCGATCACGGACTACGAGTACCTGGGCTGGAGCTGGGCCGATCCGCACCGCCGGAGGGCGTACGCGAGCTCGTTCTTCCCGCTCGCCGACGCCGGGGACCGGCAGATCGGTATCGGCTACATGGTCCTCGACGTCACCGACCGGTGGAACGCGCGCCGACTGCTCGCGCTGGTGAACGAGGCCGGAGCGAGTATCGGCAGCACCCTGGACGTACAGCGCACGGCGCAGGAGCTCGCCGACTTCGCGGTGCCCCGGTTCGCGGACTTCGTCTTCGTCGACCTGCTGGAGAACCCGTTCGGCGGCGACCGGCCGGGGGCGCCGGCACCGGCCGAGGGCGAGCGGCCCGCCATGCGCCGGGCGGGCATGAGCTCGGTGCGGGAGGGCTGCCCGGAGGCGGTCGTACGGGTCGGGGAGACGGTCGACTTCGTACCGCCGCCGCACGACGCGCACTTCCTCCTGGACGGCGACCCGGTCCTGCTCCCGGCGCTCGACCCGGACAGCCACGGGTGGACGGTGGAGCAGCCGGAGCGGGCCGCACGGCTCCGGGAGTTCGGGCTGCACTCGCTGATCTCCGTACCGATGCGGGCGCGCGACACCGTGCTGGGGCTGACCACCTTCATGCGGTCGCAGAATCCGGTGCCGTTCGACGAGGACGATGTGGCGCCCGCCCGGGAGCTGGTGGCGCGTGCGGCCGTGTGCGTGGACAACGCCCGCCGCTACACCCGGGAGCACACCGCGGCGCTGGTGCTCCAGCGGAGCCTGCTGCCGCACACGCTGCGCGGCGGGACGGCGCTGGACGTGGCGTCGTCGTACCTTCCGGCGGACGCGAAGGACGGGGTGGGCGGCGACTGGTTCGACGTGATCCCGCTGTCCGGCGCCCGGGTCGGTCTGGTCATCGGCGATGTCGTCGGGCACGGCATCGGGGCCGCCGCGACCATGGGCCGGCTGCGCACCGCCGTACAGACGCTGGCCGACATGGATCTTCCCCCGGACGAGCTGCTGGCCCGCCTGGACGATCTCGTCCTCCGGCTCAGCGAGGAGGAGCGCGCGGGGGGACCGGCGGAGCGGGGCGGGACGACGGTGGTGGGGGCCACCTGCCTGTACGCCGTCTACGATCCGGCGAGCGGCTGCTGCACGATGGCGCGGGCCGGTCACCCGCCGCCGGTGGTCGTCACGCCGGACAACACGGTCAGCTTCCCGGACCTGCCCACCGGGCCGCCCCTGGGACTCGGCGGGCTGCCCTTCGAGTCCCTGGAGATCGAGCTGCCCGAAGGGAGTCTCCTCGGCCTCTACACCGACGGGCTCATCGAAGGGGCCGACAAGGACCTCGGGCGCGGCATGGAGCGGCTGGGCCGGGCGGTGTCCCGGGACGGGATGCCGCTGAAGGACCTGTGTCCGGCGGTGGTCAAGGAACTGCTGCCCGTCCCCCAGCCGGACGACATCGCGCTGCTCCTCGCCCGGACGCATCGCCTGAGCCCCGAACACCTGGCTTCGTGGGACGTGCCCGTGGACCCCGCGGCGGTCGGGGAGACCCGGGCCAAGGTCTCCCGCCGGCTGGAGGCGTGGGGGCTGGAGGATCTGTCGATGACGACGGAGCTGATCGTCAGCGAACTGGTGACCAACGCGATCCGGTACGGCGCGGGGCCGGTACGGCTGCGGCTGCTGTTCCAGTCGGCGCTGACCTGCGAGGTGTCCGACGCCAGCAACACCTCACCGCGGCTGCGGCACGCCAGGACGACCGACGAGGGCGGGCGCGGGCTGTTCCTCGTCGCGCAGCTCGCGCACCGGTGGGGCACGCGCTACACCCCCCAGGGGAAGATCATCTGGGCGGAGCAGCCCCTTCCCTGACCCTCCCCTGATCGATGCCCGCCGGGAAATGCGGGACAGCCCTTAGGAGTGGGCCGCCGCGTCCTCGCGGGCGAAGAGGCGGGTCAGCGGCCCGCCCGCCCGGATCAGCTCGTCCCAGGTGCCCTCCTCGACGATGCGCCCGCCGTCCAGGACCACGATCCGGTCGGCCCTGCGGACCGTGGCCGGGCGGTGGGCGATCACCAGGGTCGTCCGGGTGGCGGAGTCGGCCGCGAGCGCCCGGGACAGTTCCGCGTCGCCCCGGTGGTCCAGATGGGCCGTCGTCTCGTCCAGGACGAGTACGCGCGGCCCGCTCAGCAGCCCCCGGGCCAGGGCCACCCGGGCGCGCTGGCCGCCGGACAGGGTCGCGCCGCGCTCGCCGACGGCGGTGTCCAGCCCGTCGGGCAGGGCGTCGGCGATGGGGGCGATGCCGCAGATCCGGGTCACCGCGCCCAGGTCGTCCGCCGTGGCGTCCGGAGTACCCAGGCGGAGGTTCTCGGCGAGGGTGCCGTGGAAGAGCGGGGCCTCCTGCCCCACCACGGACACGGCGGCACGCAGGTCCTCCTCGGTGAGGTCCCGCAGGTCCACGGGGCGGGCCGGGGCGGCGGGCACGAGCTCCACGGCGCCGGCCTCGGGGTCCCAGTACCGCGCCAGGAGGTGGGCGCAGGTCGACTTGCCTGCCCCGGACGCTCCGACGAGGGCCACGGTCTCGCCCGGCCGGACGGTCAGGTCGAGGCCGTCCAGGACCGGCTCGCCCCCGTAGCCGAACCGGACGCCGCGCAGCCGCAGGCCCAGCGGCCCCGCCGGTACGGGGCGGGGGGCGGCGGGAGCGGGGGCTCCGGCGGGGGCGTGCAGGGCGGCCCGGACCCGTGAGGCGGCGGCGCGCAGGCTGCCCGCCCGGCCGAGTGCGGCCGCCGATTCGGCGACCGGGGCCAGGGCTCCCAGCGCCAGGGCCATGGCGGCGGGGGCCCACGCCCCGTCCAGACGTCCGGCGGACGCGGCGTGGGCGGCGGCCGCCACCACCCCGATGACGGCGGCGACGACCAGCAGATCACGGGTCGCGCCCGCCCCGGTCTCCCAGGACTGCTCCGCGCGCTGGGCGCGGGCGAGCCCGCGGCCTGCGGACCGCAGCCGGGCCCGCCTGCGGTTCAGCGCCCCCGCCATCAGGAGTTCGCGCAGCCCGTCGACGCTCTCCACGGTCTCGGACGAGACCTCGGCGAGCGCGCTCCGGGTCCGCGCCCCGCGTTCGGCGCGCCCGCGCGCTTCGAACAGCGGCGACCAGATCAGGAGGAGCGCGGCGGGCACGACGGCGAGCAGCAGCCAGGGGCCGAGGGCCGCCAGCACAGCCGCCGACACCGCGAAGACCAGCCCGGAGGCGAGGAGTTGGGCGATGGCGTGGGCGTAGAAGAACTCCAGTGCCTCGACGTCCCCGAGTGCGGTGGCCGCGAGGTCGCCGCTGCGCCGGCCCGCGATCCGGGCGGGGGCGCTGCGGGCCAGCCCGTCGAAGACCCGCACGCGCAGTTCGGCGAGGACCCGGTAGGCGAGGTCGTGCGAGAGGTCCATCTCCCGCCAGGTGGCGAGGGCCCGGAGCAGGACGAGCCCGATCAGGACGGCGACGGTCCCGGTGGTGGGCGGGCGGTGCTCCGTGACGGCTGTGCCCACCGTGTACGCGGCGAGGGTCACGAGGGCGACCAGGGCCGCCTGGTCGACTAGGGCGGCCAGGCAGGTGCGCAGCACGGTGGCGCGGTGCGCGCCGAGGACCGGGAGGAGCGAGCGCAGGGCGCCGGTCCCGGCGTCGTCGGGGGTGGCGGGGACCGGGGAACGGGCGGGGTCGGTCGGGGCCGGGGTCGGGGTCATGCGGCGCGCTCCTCCTGTGCGGTGCGCCCGGCCGCGACGAGCGAGGCGTACACGCCGCCGCCCGCGAGCAGGGTGGTGTGGTCGCCCGTCGCGGCGACACGGCCCGCGTCGAGGACGACGATGTGGTCGGCGTGGCGTACGGCGTCGAGCCGGTGGGCGACGACGACGCAGGTGCGTCCTCGGCCGGCCGTCGACAGTTCCCGCACGATGCGGGCCTGGCCGCGTTCGTCGACCGCGCTGGTGGCCTCGTCCAGGATCAGGACCGGGGCGTCGGCCAGCAACGCCCGTGCGAGGGCGATTCGTTGGCGCTGTCCGCCGGAGAGCGTGGCACCGCGTTCGCCGACGAGGGTGGCGTAACCGTCCGGCAGCCGGTCGATCTCCTGGTCGATCCCGGCGGTGCGGGCGGCGGCTTGCAGTTGTTCGTCGGTGGCGGCCGGGCGGGCGATCCGCAGGTTCTCCGCGATCGTGGCGTGGAAGAGGTAGGTGTCCTGCGAGACCACGGCGATGCCCCGCCGCAGTGAGGCGAGGGTGTACGCGGCGGTGGCCGTCCCGGCGACGGTGAGGCTGCCCCGGTCCGGGTCCCGTTGCCGCAGCAGCAGGCTCAGCAGGGTCGACTTCCCGGCCCCGGACGGGCCGACGACCGCCGTGGTCCGCCCGGCGGCGGCGGTGAAGCTGACGCCGTCGAGGGCGGGCCGCCCGCTCCCCGGGTGGGTGAAGTGCACGTCCTCGAACCGGATTTCGGGTGCGCTCGCCCAGTCGGCGGCCACGGTGCCGCGGTCGGGCACGGCGGCTTCGGCGGTGCGCAGGCCTGCTATCCCGTCGGCCGCGGACACCCCGAGATAGCCCGCGTGCCACTCGCGGGAGAGGTCGCGGACGGGGCGGAAGCATTCGGAGGCGAGGAGCAGCAGGAGGTAGGTGCCGGTGGCGGCGGTACGGCCGGTGGCCGCAGATGAGCACGCCACGAGGACGGCGGCGGCCGTGCCGCCCTGGACGGCCAGGTCGGTGAGGCCGGTGTCGACGAGCGAGACCCGGAGTTTGGCGACGGTGGTCCGGTGCAGGGCGGCCGACCGCCGCTCCAGCCGTTCCCGTACGCGGCCCACCGCACCGCTGGCACGCAGGGTCGGCATCCCCTGGAGTGCCTCCAGGTAGTCGGCGGCGAGGGCTTCGTAGGAGTCCCAGTGCTCCTTGCCGCGCCGCGCGAGCAGCCGGTCCCACCAGCGCGGCCCGAGGAGGGCGAGCAGCAGGGCGGGGCCGAGGGCGAGGGCCGCGTACGGCTCGACGAGGGCGACGGCGAAGAGCAGCAGCGGCGGAACGGCGCAGGTGATGAGCGCTTGGGGCAGATAGCGCGAGACGTACGCGTCGACGCCCTCGACGCCGTCCACCAGCGTGGCGCGCACGGCTCCGGCGCGCGCACCGGTGATCGCGGTGGGGCCGAGGGCGCCGAGCCGCTCCAGCAGGGTGTCGCGAAGCCTGATCCGTACGGTGGCTCCCGCCGTGACGGCGGTCAGGCGCTGGGCGCGGCCGAGGCCGGCGCGGACCAGGACGACGGCGATGACGGCGGCCAGCAGCGGGGCGAGGGCGGCCGTCTCCCCCCGGGCGATCCGGGCGAGCACGAGGGCGAGCAGGACGGCCTGGGCGAGGTGGGTGGCGGTGACCGCCGCGAGCAGTGCGGTGGCGAGGCCGAGGGGGCGGCGCGCGGTGTTCGCGGCGCGCAGGAGTTCGGGGTGGAGCATCATGGGCGTTCTTCCTCGACGGGCGGAGTCGCCGGGGCGGCGGGTGTCGTGGTCGCTGTGGCGGGTGGCGTCGGGGCAGGTGGCGTCGGGAGACGTGCCTCTGGGGCGGGTGGCGTTGAGGCGGATGGCGTTGAGCCGGGTGCCGTCGTGACAGGCGGCGTTGAGGCGAGTGGCGTCAAGGCGGCTGGCCTTTCGGCTGTCGGTGGGTGTCGGACGAAGCCCGGGGCGGCACGGCCTGGAGGTGGGGGCGCCCCTACCGCCAGGCCGTGCACGATCCAGTCGCGTCCGGGGGCCTCGCCGAGCGCCGCGCCCAGGTCCGCCCGCTGCCAGGAGCCGATCGGCCGCGAGCGCAGGCCCAGTGCGGTGGCATGGGCCTGGACCGCTCCGGCCGCGTACCCGGCGGCTAGGTGGCAGGTGCGAACAGCGGCCGCCGGGGCGTCACCGGGGCAGCCGTGGGCGAGGAGCACGGCGCCCGCGCCGCCGATCCACTGCTGGCCCGCGGCCCAGCGGGCGAGGGTGGGACGTGCGTCCCCGGAGGCGCGGACGTCGAGACCACGACTGCCGGGAGCCTTGGCGTACAGGCCCGGGGCGTCACCCCCGACCGCCGCTGTCCAGGCGGGGCCGTCCGGCCGTGCTGTCCGCGCGGTGGTCAGGAGCCGGGCGAGCAGGTCCTCGCCGGGCGGGTGGGTCAGGTCGTCGGGCGGTGCGCTCCGGCGCTTCTCCAGCGCCCCGTCGGTCACCGGCTCCGGGCGGGGGGCCGGGTGCCAGGTGCCGCCGGGCAGCTCGGGGGCTCGCGCGATGTGGTGCAACAGGTGCCGTGCCGCCGCGAGTTCGGCGGGCGCTGCGGTCTCCGCGCCGGGTCGCGCCGACGGGGTTCCGGCACGGATCGGGCCCGCCCAGGCGGTCAGTGTCCCGGGGGCGTCGGCGGTCACGCCCGTGGGTGTCAGCCTGACGGCTGCGAGCGGCAGTTCCGGCTCGGCTCCGGGCCGGGTGTCCGGCCGGTCCGGGGCGGCGTGCAGCCCGGCGGCGGCGGCGGAGAGGAGGGCGGCGTCCGCGTCGAAACAGACCAGTACATCGGCGGCCGGGGGTCCGGCCACTGCCAGGGCGGCGGCGGCGTGGCCCGTGTCCAGCAGCAGCAGCGGCCAGGCGCGGTGGCCGTAGTGCGCGACGGTGCGCGACGCGGCCACGGTGAGGACGACGAGCACACCCGGGGACACGC
This sequence comes from Streptomyces anulatus, assembly GCF_014650675.1. Classification (GTDB taxonomy): domain Bacteria; phylum Actinomycetota; class Actinomycetes; order Streptomycetales; family Streptomycetaceae; genus Streptomyces; species Streptomyces anulatus. The sequence continues at coordinate 185,725 of NZ_BMVK01000009.1, forward strand.
CGTCGGGCGCCGGGCCGCGCCGGTGGGCGCGGTGGGCGCGCGGGTCGTAGGCGTAGCGTCCGGGCGGCAGCGAACACCCCAGCCCGATCAGGAGGTGGGCGCGCACCGGGTGCAGTGCTCCCGCCGAGGGGACGGGGCGCAGCCGGCCCGGTGTGCCGGCGGGCGCGGCCAGCGAGAGCCGCAGGACGCGGTCCAGGTCGACCGTGGCCCGGCCCCCCACCCCGGGCCGTGCCTCGTCCCCGGCCAACGGCATCCCCGCCCCGCCCCAGGGGAACGGGCGCTCGGGAACGTACAGGGCGAGGCCCGGCGCGCGCGAGGAGCGGGTCTCTGCGAGGGCCCGGCGCAGGAGGCCGGACGCGGGGCGCGTCCCGGATTCGGGTGCGGCGGTCCGGGACGAGGTGTCGGGCATGGCGGCGCGCTCCTTCACATGTGCGGGGGCGGGGCGAGGGTGAAGTCCCCCGGCGCGGCGGGCGGTCGGGTTCGCCAGCCCCGGGCGAGCGCGGCGTCCGCGAATCGCGGGCAGCCGAAGTAACCGAAGGCCGCAGGCGCGTTCGGGATCAGCCCGGAGACAAGTACGCGGGCGACGCGCAGGCTCGTCTCGGCGACGTCCTCCGTGGTGAGGTCCGCGGTGATCACCCGGTGCCCCCCGGCGGCGAGCGCCGTGTCGAGCGCGGTGCGGCTGCCGGGGTCGATCGCGGTGACCGGGACCGTGCCGAGAGCGGGTTCGGTGAAACGTCGGGCGAGCGGTGCCATCCGGTCGTCCAGCCAGACCTGGACATGGGCACCGAGGTCCCGGACGGCGGCGAACTCGGGCCCGCAGTCGTCGAGATAGCGCCGGTCGGCGCGGTGGTCGAGGTAGAGGCCACGGGCGAGCATCCCGGCTTCGACCGCCCGGTACACCCAGCCGTCGGCGTCCACCGCGCCCTGGGTGAACACCCAGGTGTGCACGGCCTCCAGCACGGCCTTGCGGGCCGCCTCCGCCGGGTCGTACCGGCAGGCGAACCCGGCCGCGTAGATGCCGCGTACGGGATCGTGCGCTAGGGCCGCCACGCAGGGGGCGAACTCGGAGGGCATCTCCACGATGTGCACGTCCAGCCCGCAGCCGGCCAGGTCCTCGGTGAGTCCGGGGACGCTGGCCGGGTCGATGCCCCGGGTGGGACCGTCCAGGTGCCACCACAGCTCCAGGGCATCGCGCTCGACGACTTCGAGGAGGCCGCGCTCGACGGCGTCGTCGAGGCCCTGCCCGGTGGCGATGCCCGCGTAGTTGAGGTGGTGGGTGCGGGGCAGTGAACGCAGCTCGCCCTGACGCCAGTTGAGATGGGTCAGCGCGACGGGGGCCCAGCAGGGTCGCCCGTTCTCGGTGGCCGGGGTCCACAACGCCGGTGTGTCGGGGGTGAGTTCGGCGTACGGGAATCCCGGGCGGGCGAACTGCCAGGGGGCGTACGTCGGCAGCGCGCCGGGACCGTAGAGGCGGTGGCCCTCGGCGGTCAGTTCGGCGGCGGTGGCCCGGCGGGGCTCCTGGGGGTGGCCGGGCGGTGGGAGGCGGTTGCCGCAGTAGCGCTCGACGGCCTCGGCCACCGCGGCGATCCACGCGCCCCGGGGGTCGCCGAACGTGGTGCCGAGCGAGACGCGGTCGGCGGGCCAGGCGCCGAGACGGCGGGCGTCGGCGACATCGGCGGTCATCGCGGTGTAGCGGGGCGGCGCACCGGTGGGGTGCTCGACGGGCGCGACGTCGCGGATGATCCCGCTGACGGGGTCCACGAGTGCTTCGATGGGCAGGGCGCTGGTCAACGGCATATCTCCGGTGCGGGCTCGACGTAGCGGCGTCGGGCGACGACGGGCAGGTGGAGGGCGCTGCCCCGGGTGTTCACGGTGCGGCGGGACGGGGCGAGCCGGGTGGCGGTGACGGGGTCCTCGCCGGTGTGCGGGTTGCGGGCGTGGGCGGGGAAGTGGTGTCCGGCGATCTCCGCGCGCAATCGGGTCCCGGCGGGCAGCCGACGGCCCAGTGTGCCGAGCGGCACGCTGATGTCCGCGGCCTCGCCGGGCGGGCCGGTGCGCCGGACGATGCCGAAAGCGAGCGGATCCGCGCGGCCGGTCGGGTCGAGTGCGGTCAGGCGTACGGCCCAGTCGGCACAGGGCGTGTCGGCCGTGACGTTGATCCGGGCGACGGCGGCTCCCGCCAGGTCGAGCGGGCGGGGCAACGGCGGCGAGAGGAGCAGACAGCGGTCGGCACGCTCGCCTTCGGCCGGGACGGCGAGGTCGTCGGAGCGCACGGGACGGTCCGGGTCGGCGTTGAACTCGGCTCCGTGGAGGAGCCGCAGACCGGTGGGCGAGTCGAAGGACCAGCGGCTCTCCGCCTCCGGCCACCACTCCGTCCCCTCCTGGGCGGTGGCGTCCTGCGGGGTGGCATCCTGCGTGCTCGCGGGGCGGGGGGTGCTCCGCAGCCGGGTGCTGTGCCAGCGACCGCTGTCGCCGAGGGCGATGGCCCCGTGCCGTGTCGGCTCCAGCCGCCCGGCGAGCGCCGCGCGGGCCCACCGTACGTACAGCGCACCGAGGTTGACGCGTACGCGCGCCGGTGCGGCGGGGTCGGCGGTGAGGCGGTGGCCCCAGGGCCCGAGCAGCAGACGGGACGGTCCGCCCCAGCCGCGCCACAGGGCCACGGTGTCCTCGGCGAACGGGTCACGGGTGCCGCCGACGGCGAGCAGCGGAAGGCGGGCGGAGGAGCCCAGCGCGACGAGCCGGCCTCGTGCGCGGTCGGCCCAGAGCCCGGGCCAGGACGGCAGTTCGCGCCCCAGGCTCACGGCGAGCCGCTCCGCGAGGCGGGCTACCGGGAGGTGTTCGAGCAGTCGGGGGTCGTCCGCCAGGGCGCGGGCCAGCGCGTCCGGGTCGGAGTCGCGACGGTCGCCGTGCGCCGCCCACCAGCCGGCCCGGGCCCACAGCCGCTCCGGCCCCCCGGGCTCGCGCGCCGTCTCGGTGAGACCGAGCGCGGGCACGGCGGCGATGACGGCGTCGGGGACTCCGTCGTCACCGTGGAGGTCTCCGGGCGCTCCGTCGCGGCGAAGGTTGTCGGTCGCTCCGTCGCGGTGGAAGTCATAGAGGTCGGCTTCGGGGCCCGCATCGCAGGCGGCTTCAGGGGTGGCGAGTGCGGTGACGAGGGCGCAGTACGCGGCGTAGGAAGCGCCGACGGCGACGACCTCCCCGTTGCTCCACGCCTGTGCGCGCACCCAGGCGACGGTGGCCGCGCCGTCCGTTTCCTCGTGGCCCCGGTAGGGGTGCCACTCCCCCGGTGAGCCGTGGCGGCCGCGTACGTCCTGGGCGAGTGCGGCGAATCCGTGCGCCGACCAGCCGCGCAGCTCGGCGCGGTGGGCCTCGCGCCCGTAGGGGGTTCTGATCAGGACGGCGGGAACGGGGCGGGTCCCGTCCGGGAGGCGTACGTCGGTGGCGAGCGCGGTGCCGTCCGCCGTGGGGACGTACACGGTACGGGTGTTCACGGGCCCGCCTCGGCGGTCCCGGCCCCGGCACGCGTCCGCACAGCCGCCGGGGCGGGCAGGGGGGCGACGTCCGGGACGGGGAGCACGGGGTGCTCGGTGAGGGTGAGATCGCGCAGGTCGATCCGGCGGAGCCGACGGCGCACCGGAAGAACGGCCGCCCGACTCGTTCCGGATCCGACTCCCTCTACCTCACCGGCTTCGGCTTCGGCTTCGGCTTCGGCTTCGGCTTCGGCTTCGGCTTCGGCTTCGGCTTCGGCTTCGGCTTCGGCTTCGGCCCAGGCGATCAGATCGGCGGTGAGGAGCGCGGCGATCAGGGCGGCCGAGGCTTCGGTGGGGTGGGGTCCGGTGTCGGGGGTCCGGTGTCCGGCCCAGTACGCGGCGAGTTCGCGATGGGCGGGGGTGGCCGCGAGTCTGCGGAGACGGATGTGACGGGAGGTGACGTCGCCCGGGGCCGCGGCGAGGGGTTCGATCCAGCTGTGGGCGCCCTCGCGGTGGCAGCGCAGCCAGGCGATGCGCCGCCCGGGCAGCCGGTCCGCCGTGTCCCAGAGCCCATTCGGCACGGGCGAGTCGAGGCACCACACCACGGCGACGCGCCCTTCGGCGCCGTCGTCCGGGGCCGCCCGGGCCAGCTCCGCCACACCGTCCGGAGTGATCCGGTGGACCTCGGCCCCCTCCGCCCCGGCGCAGCGCGCCACCGGCGCGGTGAGCACGGGGTCGCCGAGGACATGGACGGTACGGCCGGCCAGCGGGGCCCGCGGCGGGGTGGACAGCGCGTACCCGGCGGCTTCGAACGCCGCTACGAGCCGGGCGAGTTCGGCCGCGTGCGCGCCCTCGTCCGGCGTCTCCTTCTCCGGCGCCCCCTTCCCCGTCAGCCGGCGCACCAGGTCCTCGCCGGTGACACCGCCGGTGTCGATGCGCAGGAACTCCCCTCCGGAGGTCCGGAGCACGGGGGCACCACCGGGAACGGTGACGATCCCGGTGCCGGGAGCGAGTCGACTGCGGGTCACGGAATCCTCCGGAGCGGAATGCGGGGCGGAACGTTCGGGGGCTGAACGGGGCGGGCCCGCCCGGGATGTCACCGGGCGGGCCCGCCCCCGCGCTGCGCGGGGAACCTGCCGTCAGCGGCAGGCGTCGCTTACTTCTCGGCCGCGGTGTCGGCCTCGACCGCGTCGTCGAAGGGGTTCTCGACGAGGGCGTTCGAGTGGGTGGCGGAGAGGTGGGCGAGCTGACCCTGATCGGCGATCGGGCTGAACACCTTGTTGTTCTCCATGAGTTGACGTCTCCATTCGGTCGGATCGGATGGGTGTTTCGGTCGCGGCGTTGGTGCGTGCCGCAGCACAGACACTAATGAATATGATTTTCATTCCGCAATAGCTGGAGCGGATCGAGAGGGTGATCTGGGTAACAGACGGGCCAGCCGCCCTCGCTGTCGATCCCCACCCGGCCCTCCACGCCCAGGACTTCGGCCAGCAGACGCCGGGTGACCACCTCGGCCGGAGGCCCGTCGGCGGCGACGCGGCCCTCGCGCAGCGCGACGATCCGATCGGCGAACCGAGCGGCGTGGTTGAGGTCGTGCAGCACCATCACGACCGTCAGACGGCGTTCGGCGCGCAGCCGTACCACCGTCTGGAGCACTTCCAGCTGGTGCCGCAGATCGAGATAGGTGGTCGGCTCGTCGAGGAAGAGCACGCGGGCGTCCTGGGCCAGCGCCATGGCCAGCCGGACCCGCTGGCGTTCGCCTCCGGACAGCGCGTCCACGGGCCGGTCGGCCCAGGCGGCGACGCCGACGTCCGCGAGCGCCCGGGACGTCACCTCGTCGTCGCCCTCCCGCAGCATCCCGAGCGGCCCCCGGGCGGCATAGCGCCCCTGTCGCACGAGTTGACGCACGGTCAGCCCTGGCACGGTGGGCGCCGACTGATGGAGCAGGGCGACGCGCCGGGCGGCGGTGCGGCGGGGCAGCCGCGTCACGTCGTCGCCGTCGAGCAGAACGCGCCCGCCGCTCGGGGTGAGCAGTCCGGCGGCGAGTTTGAGGAAGGTGCTCTTGCCACAGCCGTTCAGCCCGATCAGGGCGACCAGTTCGCCGGCGCGGACGCTCAGGTCGACGCCGCGCAGGACCATGCGTCCGGGGTAGCCGAAGGCCAGCCCCTCCGCCCGGACGACCTCCGGTCCGGGCCTCGCGCCCGGTTCCGCTTCCGGCCCGGCCGCCTCAGCCGGGCTCGGCTTCACTCGTCCGGTCAGGCCTTCCGCCATGCCACCCTCCTCATCCGTTGTCCTCCACTTCCGTCGACGGAGTCGACGGCATCGCCGACGTCGGCGTGTCCCGTCCACGTACCGCTCTCCGTCATCGCTCGTCCGCCCGTCGCCGTGCCACGGCCATCAGCAGCCCCGCCCCCACGAAGGTGGTCAGGGCGCCGACCGGGAGGGTCAGCCGGTCCGCTTCGAGCGCGGTGGCCAGCAGTCGGGACAGCAGTTGGGCGGCGGCGTCCGCCCCGCACACCACCGTCGCGCCGAGCAGCGCGGCACCCGGAAGGGTGATGCGCAGGTCGGCCCCGAAGACGGCCAGCGCCAGATGGGGCACCAGCAGCCCCACGAAGCCGAGCGCGCCCACGGCCGACACGGCGCCGGCCGTCAGTGCCACGGCGCAGACGAGCGCCGCACCCCGGCCCCGGCCGGTGGCCAGGCCCGCGGCAGAGGCCTGTTCGTCGCCGCAGCGCAACAGGGTCAGCGGCCCGGCGAGCAGCCAGGCCGCCGCGCCCCAGAAGGCGGCCCACGGCCAGAGCAGATTCCAGTGCTGCCACACCCGGCCCTCGGTGGAACCGATCAACCACTGGACGACGCTGCCCAGTTCGCCGGGGGCCACCAGAAGGACGACCGCGGTGAGCCCGGCGAGCACCGCCGAGACGAGGACCCCGTAGACGGCCGTCTGTTCCGGGTCGCCCGCCTCCCGCCCGGCGAGCAGCCACAGCAGGCCCGCTCCGGCGAAGCCGCCGAGGCAGGCCGCCACGACCACCGCCGTGGGGGATTCCCAGCCCGCGAGGCCGAGGCCGGTCGCGGCGACGGCGCCGAGCACCGCACCGGGGGTGACGCCGGTGACCTCGGGTCCGGCCAGCGGGTTGCGCAGGGCCGACTGGAGCACCAGCCCGGCCACCCCGAGGCAGGCCCCGGCGACCAGCGCCACCAGCAGCCGGGGCAAACGGAGTTGGAGCACGATGTGCTCGGCGGTGGGGTCGCCGCCGCCGAGCAGCACCTCCCGTACGCCTTCGGGGGTGACGCCCCGCCCGGCGAACAGATCGGCGCAGGCCACCGCGGCGACGAGCAGCGCCAGGCAGGCCATCCGGACGCCCGGCGCACGCAGGGCCCGACGGGCCGGTCCGGGCACGGTCTCGATGAGTGTCATCGTTCCGCCTTCCGCAGGACGGGGGCGGGCAGATCCGGCGGCGTCCCCGGTACGGGCGGGGCCAGCGGCCCCCGGTTCCGGGCGGGCCGTCTTCCCCGCTTCAGCAGCACGACCCCGACCGGCACCCCGACCAGGGCGGTCCAGGCGCCGACGGGCGTCTCGACCGGGGCGAGCGCCAGCCGGGCCGGCTGATCGGCGCACAGCACGACGATCGCGCCGCACACGGCGGACCGGACGAGCCACCCGGCCGCGCCGCCGTCCGGGCGGAGGCGGCGGGCCAGATGGGGGGCGAGGAAGCCGACCCAGGCCACCGGCCCGCAGACCGCGACGACGGGGGCGATGAGGACGACGGCGATGCCCAGCGCGGCCACTCGCGCGCGTTCGACCCGTACGCCCAGCGCACGGGCGTCGTCGTCGCCGAGACGCAGCACACCGAGCACCGGTACGCACAGCACCAGCGCCGGGACGGCCACGGCGAGCCAGGGCAGCAGGCCGGTGACGTCGTCCCAGGTGCGGGCGGACAGACTGCCCAGCAGGTAGCGGTAGATGAGCTGGAGGTCGAGCTGGTCGGCCATCACCATGAGCACCAGCAGGCCCGCCTGGAGCGCGGCGGCGACGGCGGCTCCGGTCAGCAGGACGGCCGAGGGGCTCCGTCCGAATCCGGCAGCGACCAGGGTCAGCAGACCGCCGAGCGCCGCCCCGGCCAGGGCCAGGAACGGCTGCAGTCCGAGAGGGACGGTCAGGGCCAGGACCAGGGGCGCGGCGACGCCCAGGGCGGCGCCGGAGGAGACCCCCAGCATCTCGGGCACGGCCAGCGGGTTGCGCAGGGCTTCCTGGAGGACGAGGCCCGCCGCGCCCAGGCAGGCCCCGGCGATCAACGCCAGCACCAGGCGGGGCAGCCGCAGTTCGGTGACGACGAGCCCCGCGAGCCCGTCGGCCCCCAGCGTGGCCGGGAGCCTGGCGGGCGGGACGTACGGCGTGCCGAGGCTGAGCGCGCAGACCGCGCTCGCCAGGGCCGCCGCGCCCAGGCAGAGCGGTGCCACGGGCGGGCGCCTCACCGCAGTGCGGCCGTCGCCTCGTCGAGGACGACGCCCAGGGACCGGGTGCCGCGCCCCTTGGCCCACACCTCGGAGTCGACCTCGATGACCTTGCCGTTCTTCACGGCCGGGATCCGTGACCAGAGCGGGTTCTCGGCCAGCTTGTCGGAGAGCTTGCCGTCCGGGGCGCCGAACGACAGGGTCTCCACGAACAGGACGTCGACGTCCCGGGCAAGGATCTCCTCCAGGCTGTAGCTGCCGTCGACGCCCCGGCTCTTCCAGGGGTAGTGGGAGAACTTCGGGAACAGCCCGGCCGCCACATCGGTCTCCGGGGTGGCCACGCCGAAGTTCTCGTCGCTGCCGTAGACGATGAGCGCGGTCTTGTCGCTCTTCCTCTTCTCCGCCTGTGCCAGGCGGGTGCGGAAGGTCTTCTCCGCCTTCTCGCCCTGTTCGGTGCGGCCGGTGAGCGCGGCCAGGTCCCGCAGGTAGCCGACGCTGTCCTGCCAGGATCCGGGCTGGACCGGCCAGAAGGTCGTGGCGCCCTTCAGCGCGGGGGCCAGCTTGCCGTGCGTGTCCTCCAGGCCGATCACCAGGTCGGGCCGGTGGGACAGGATCGCCTCGACCTCGGGGCTGAGGAAGCCGCCGGGCACGACCGGTATCTCCGCCGCCTTCTTCTCGCCCAGGAACTTCGGGTGCGCCAACACCTGGGAGTTGGTGGCGGTGGGGGTCATGCCCAGCTCGACGAGGATGTCGTCGCAGAGGGCGACCAGGCAGACGATCTTCTCCGGCGGCTTCGGCAGGGAGACGGTGACGCCCTTTGCGTCGGTGATCCGGGTGGCGGCCTCGATGGGCCGCACGTCCGTGCCCGTACGGGCGTCGGCACTCCCCGGAGCGGCGGCCGGTCCTCCGGTGTCGGCCTCCCCTGTTCCGCAGCCGGCCAGCAGGCCTCCCAGTACGGCGATCGCGGCCCAGCGGCGGACTCTCAGCGCGGTTCGTGGCATCGACGGTCCCTCAACGTTCCTGTGCGGTCCCGGGGATGCGGCAGAGACGGCGGCGGAGCCCCGGGAGCGATCCCCGCCACAAACCGAAACCTTACACATGATTATCATTTCCAATAAAGTGAGCGGGGTCCTCGCCCGAACCCCACTGGCCCCCGCCGCCTCTACGCCCCCGCCGACCGCAGGAGTTCGCCATGCCGCAGTCCCCGCAGACCCCACCCCACGCACCGCCGCGCCTGCTGGTCTCCGACCATGTCGCCGGTCGGATCAGCCTGTTGGACCTCCCGGACGGCACGGAGCGCGCGGAGCTGAACCACCGGCACCTCGCCGAGCACGCCGGCTTCCTCGCCCTGCCGGGTGATCTGGCCGCCTGCGTGGACGACCGGGCGGGCGAGCTGCTGCTCCTCGACCCGTACGGCCCCGACGCCGGCCGGCCGCTGATCCGGCGGCGGATACCGGTCGCGGTCCCCGCCGAACACCTGGCGGCGGACCCGGCAGGGCGACACCTGGCGGTGACCACCGGCCTCGGCAGGAACGAGGAGGCCTGGACCGGGCTCCTGACGGCCGTCGACCTCGACGCACCGGACGGCGCCGTCGCCGTACGCGTACGCGGGCGGACGGGCGAACCGGGGGTCACGGTCCTCGGTGGGCCGTCCCCCCTCGTGGTGCTGCGCCACCGGGAGCCGGGCGAGCTGCTGGTCCACCGGCACCGCGACCTGATGCGCTCGGCCCCCGCATGCCCTCCGGCGACCCCGGTCCGGCGGATCGCCCTGCCGGACGACGACGGACACGGCGACGCCCACGACCCGCTCACCGGCCGGGTGTTCGCCGCCGCGGGCTCGGGCGTGCATCGCGCACGCCGGGAGGGGGACGGCCTCACCCCCGAAGCCCCCCTGGCCTGGTCCGCCGACGGGCGCTCCGGCGGGCGCGGTTACTACCTCCGGCTCGACCCCGTGCGGCGGATGCTCTGGTCCTGCGTGCGCGGCGGACCGGGCGACCCCGGGCAGTGGCCGGACTGGTCCAACGACGCCTGGTGGCACCACCTCGACACCGGCGTCACGGGCCGGCTGGACCTGGGCCCCGGACTGGTGTTCCGGCTCGCGGTGACCGCCCGCCACATCGCGTACACCCGCGTCCACCCGGACGGTGACGAACTCGTCCTGCTCACCGCGCCCCCGGCGGCCGGATCCCGACCGGCGGTCGGCGCGCGCCTGCCTCTGCCCGCCATGTCCGGTGCGCCCCGGCCCGGCGGGACCCCCTGGGACGGTGTGCAGCGGCGGGCCGTCGCCGCCTCCCCCGGCGGGGGCCTGGTGGCGGTCAGCCGGGGAGGACACGGCGAGGTCCACGTCTTCGACGCGGACCGGGCGGACCTGCTCACGACGCTGACCGTTCCGACACCCCTGGACGACGGCGGCCACCTGGCCCTCTTCACCCCCGGGGACGGGGCGCACGCCGACCCGGTCGGCCGCTAGAGACGCGTCGCGGGTGGTGGCGCGGCACGGCCGCCGCACCACCACCCGCCCCTGGGCGCTCAGCCCGCCTTCACCAGGAGGACTTGGTCACTCCCGGAAGGAATCCCGCGTGGGCCTGCTCACGCATCCGGACCCGGGAGAGTCCGAACCTGCGCAGATACCCCCGGGGCCTGCCGTCGACGCTGTCCCGGTTGCGCACCCGTGTGGCACTGGCATCGCGCGGCTGACGCCGCAACTCCTCGACGGCCGAGGCGCGTTCGCGCTCAGAAGTGCCGGGCCGGCGGATGATCTCCTTCAGCTCGGCCCTGCGGGCGGCGTAGCGGTCGACGGTCGCCCGGCGCCGGTCGTTCCGCGCGATCTTGCTCTTCTTCGCCATCAGACCTTTCCTCCCCGCGCACGGATGCGCGCGACCGCGGCCTCGATGCCGATGCTGTCGACGGTCTTGATCGCCCGAGCGCTCAGCGTGAGGCGCACAGAGCGGCCCTCGCCGGGCAGCCAGTACCGCTTGCGCTGGACATTCGGGTCGAACCGGCGGGACGTCCGGCGGTGCGAGTGGGAGATGTTGTTGCCGAATCCCGGCTTCGAGCCGGTCAGTTGGCAGTGGGCGGACATGAAGAGTTACCTGCCTCTCGTTCGACGCATCCATTATTGAAAATGGAAACCATTGCCATATGGTAGCGCCCATGGCTCGCAACGAAGTACGCCCGGTCATCAAGCTCCGCTCCACCGCGGGGACCGGCTACACCTACGTCACCCGCAAGAACCGGCGGAACGATCCCGACCGGATGGTGCTGCGCAAGTACGACCCGGTCGCCCGTCGCCATGTCGACTTCCGCGAGGAGCGCTGAGGCCCGCCCGTCCGCGCCCCTCCCTCGCCTTCCGCCGGCATCGCCGGCCCCGCCCCCTGCGCCCCGCTGGGGCCCAACCCCCAGGACACCGTCATGAAGCCCGGAATCCACCCCTCCTACGGCCCCGTCGTCTTCCGCGACAAGGCCGCCGACTTCGCGTTCCTGACCCGTTCGACCTTGACCAGCGACCGCACCGTCGCATGGGAGGACGGCAACACCTACCCGGTGGTCGACGTGGAGATCTCCTCCGCGAGCCACCCCTTCTACACCGGCACCGCCCGCGTCCTGGACACCGCCGGACGCGTCGAACGCTTCGAACGCCGCTACGGACGCGGTGAGGCCCGGTGAGCGGGCACCGCACGAAACTGCCCGTCGTCATCGTCTGCGGCCTGCACTCCGAGGCACGCCGCGAAGTCGTGGAAGGGCTGCTGCGGGACGTCCCGCACAGCGTCGCGCTGCACCACGACCTGTCGACGGCCACCGGCGGGACGGTCCGCCGGTCCCTGCGCGACGCCGGCGGCCAGCTGGCTTCCGGCGAAACGCCGCTGGTGAACGCATGCGCCTGCTGCGCGCTGCGCGAGGATCTCGTCCCCGAACTCGAACGTCTCGCCGGGGACGGGCGGACCCGCCTCGCCGTCCTGGAGCTCTGGGACTCCGTCGAGCCGAAGTCCATGGCCGAGGTGATCGCCGCGCACACCACCGCCGCCGAGGTCACCAACGTGTTCGCGGCGGTCGACCCGACGCTCGTCCTGCCCTGCCTCTCCAACGGCGACGATCTGGCCGAGGCCGGACTCGCGGCGGCCCCGGCCGACCGGCGGACCATCGGCGACACGTGGGCCCGGCAGGTGGAGTACGCGCCCGTCCTGGCCATGGCGCCGAGCCCGGCGGCCGACGACGAGGACCGCGCGCTGATCCGGCAGCTGAACCCGACGGCCCGCCAGGCCGCCTCCGGTTCGGCCGAGTTGGCCCGGCTCGCCTTCGCGGGATTCGACGTGGAGGCGGCGGACGCGGGCCAGCACCCGGCCTGCGCGCTCCTTCCCCAGGAGGCGGACGAGGCCGGAGTGGGCACGCTCGTCTGGCGGCGGCACCGGCCCTTCCACCCCGAGCGCCTGCTCGACGCGCTGGAGGACCTGAGCTGCGCGGCGGCCCGCAGCCGGGGACGGTTCTGGCTCGCGGACCGGCCCGACACCCTGCTCTCCTGGGATGCGGCGGGCGGCGCGCTCTGCGTGGAGAACACCGGCCCCTGGCTCGCCTCCCTCCCGGACGCCGCGTGGTCCATGGTGCCGCCCTACCGGCGGGCGGCCGCCGCGCTGGACTGGCATCCGGAGCACGGCGACTGCTGCCAGCACCTGGTCTTCGTCTCCCCCGGCCTCGACCGCGACGGCCTGACCGGCCTGCTGGACTCCTGCCTGCTCACGGACGAGGAGTACGGCTCCGGCCGGGAGACGTGGAAGAGCCTGCCCGCCGCCTTCGACGCTCTCCTCGACCCGGTCCACTGACCGGCTCCGTTCCATCCGAATCCCCGACCCCCGGCCCCCGGCCCGTAGCCGTCTGCCGCATGCCCGGCACTTTCCGCACGTCGACCACGAGGAATCCTCATGACACGTCAGCAGGACCCCCGCAAGCCTCTGAAGAACCGGCCGAACCCCCTGGACGCCGCCAGGATCACGTACATCGACTACAAGGACACCGATCTGCTGCGGCGGTTCATCTCCGACCGGGGGAAGATCCGCAGCCGGCGGGTCACCCGGATCAGCGCCCAGCAGCAGCGCCAGGTGGCCGCGGCCATCAAGAACGCCCGTGAGATGGCGCTGCTGCCGTACTCCGGATCCGCGGCGGGCAAGTAGGGCTCGATGTCCCCGCCTCGGGGCGCGCCCCGAGGCTCGGGATGCAGCACGGCCGCAGCCCGGCGACCATGGACGCATGGGCAGTGACATCCCCGAGAAGGACGCCCCGGGTCCGAGGCCGTCGGATCCGGGAACAGCGGGTCGACGGGGCGGCCCGCCGAACCAGGGTCTCGCTCTCGCCGCGATGCTGTTCGCCGTGTCGATGACGTTCATCGACCAGACCATCGTGGCGATCGCCGCCCCGGACATCATCGACGAACTCGGGCTCACCTCGTCGCAGATGCAGTGGGTCGTCAACGCCTATCTGCTGACGCTGGCCGCCTTCTTCGCCCTGGGCGGGCGGTTGTCCGACCTGTTCGGGCACCGCCGGGTGATGCTGATCGGCACCCTGGTCTTCGTCATCGCCTCCGCGCTGTGCGGTGCGGTGCCCTCCGGCGACTTCGCCCAGGCCTGGCTGATCGGCTTCCGCGCCGTCCAGGGCATCGGTGCGGCCCTGATGTTCCCCGCCGCACTCGCCGTGGTGATCGCCGTGTTCCCGGTGGAGCGGCGCGGACGTGCCCTGGCCCTGTTCTTCGGGGTGTCCGGGGCGCTCACCGCGATCGGGCCGCTGCTCGGCGGCTGGCTCACCGCGTGGACCTGGCGGGCGATCTTCTGGGTCAACGTCCCGATCGCCGTCATCGCCGTCGTGCTGACCCTGCTGGCCCGCATCCCGGACCGGACCCGCCGCGAACCGCTGGACCTGCCCGGAGCGGTGCTGGTCGCCCTCGGCATGGGGCTGACGGTGCTGGGTCTCCAACAGGCCTCGGTCTGGGGCTGGGACAGCGTCGCCACCTGGGCGTGCATCGCGGGCGGGCTGCTGGTGCTGGCGGCCTTCTGCCGGTTCGAGCTGCGGACGCGCTCCCCGTTGATCAACCTGCGGGTCTTCCGCGACCTGGCGTTCCGCATCGACAACGCCGTGCTGTTCTTCGCCATGATGGCGTTCGTCCCGGTGTTCTTCTTCGCCTCCGTGTACGCGCAGGTATCGCTGAGCGCGTCGCCGAACCAGGCGGCGCTGTATCTCCTGTACTTCTTCATCGGTTTCGGTCTCGCCTCCCAGTGGGGCGGCCGGATCCTCGACAAGCGCGGCGCCCGTCCCGCGATGAAGCTCGGCACCGCGCTCGGTGCGGTCGGGTTCGCGCTGTGGGCGGGGAAGTTGACGACGCTGTCCATGCACGACCAGTGGCTGTACGCGGCGATGGCGGGCGCGGGTATCGGACTGCTGCTGGCCCCCGCATCGACGGACGCGGTGAACCGGGCGATCGACGCCTCGTACGGCGAGGTCACGGGCATCACCCAGACCGTGCGCAACTTCGCGGCCAGCATCGGGCTGGCCGTCTACGGCACCGTGCTGACCCATACGACGATCACCAAGGTGGACGAGACCCTGCGGGCCAAGGGTGTTCCGGAGGGCGCGTCGCACGATGCCGCCGAGTCCATCGCGCAGTCGGTGACCGGCCAGGCGGACTCCCGGGGACCTTCGGGCTCGGGACCGGTGGCCGAGACCGTGAGGGACTCGATGTCGGCGATCCGGATGGACTTCGCCGAGGCGAACCAGTGGGTGTTCTACGGGATGGCCATCGCCCTGGCCGTCGCTTTCCTGATCTCTCTGCGCCATCCCGGGACCCGGGTGACCGGGAACTCCTCCGGCTAGCGGGGAGGAACACCTGCGGGCAGGCTCGGAATCGGGCAGGTCCGGTGACGAACCGACCGGGGCGGGTCGCTGTCGGCCGCGGCGGAAACGGCCGGGGCGACCGCATGGCTCCCGATCGTCCGGACGGGTGGCGTGTGCGGGGCACGCCGGGCGGGGCGGGTCGCCGGACGCGGTCGGGCGGGACGGTGTCGTACTCCGTCACCCCGGCGTCGGCACGCCCCGGTGGATCAGAAGGCGAAGACGGCGTTGTCGTTCATGCTGCCCGCCATCTCGCAGGCGTTGCCGTACGTGGTGCTGAACTGGACCTGCTTGCCCTGCCAGACGCCGTGGGCGGTCACCACGACCGGGTCCCACTGGCGGGTACAGGTGCGGTTCGACGGGCCGGCGGTCAGTTCGGAGAACTTCCCCCGGACCTCGGCCAGTTCCTTGCAGGCCGCAGCGGGATCGGGGTGTGTCCCCTCGGCGGTGGGGGCGCACGTGAGCGTCACGGCCCGCTCGACGGTGGCGGTCAGCGGGTCCTCGCCGCGGGCCACGGTGAGAACAAGCGCGGAAGGCGCGTAGAGGCTCTCCGCCTTCGCCGGTGCGGCCTGGGCGGTGGCGGTCGCGAAACCGCCGAACAGAAGGGTGCTCGCCGTGATGGTTGCGAAGATCGCGTGAGAGTTGCGTCGCATGAGTGAAGACTCCTTGGTCGTATGCCTGATTGCGGTCAGGAGTCTTACGCATGCGGAAAGTGAGCGCACATCGACGGCCAGCTTCCGGCCGCAGACGGGCGTTCGAGCCGACCGAATGGTCATTCGGGCAGCTCAGGCGCCTCGCGCGGGCCGTCCAGCATATGGACGAACCTCGGCGGTTCAACGCGAAACTACCGCCTGACCTGCGAATATACGGGGACCCCTCGATGCGCCAAACCGTCGCTTCGACCGGAAAGCGCCGCCGCACGGAACGCTCGCACCCCCCGGCCACCCCTCCGGCGCCGACCGCGACCGAGCGGCGAACCACCCGAGGGTCACATGGAGGACACGATTCCGGATCCCGCTTGACCAGGGCAATTTAGGTTAGGCTAACCTCACGGTCGTGATCGTTCCTGCCCTCGACCGAGAAAAGCCACCGCCGCGTCGGCGCTCCGCGCCCGCTGCCGGTGCCACCGCCGTGCCCTTGGCGGCCCCCGAACCCGACGCCGGCCTCGACGCCCGCGACATGACGATCGCGTACGACCGTACCGACGTCGTGCACGGCGCCGACCTCCGGCTGCCGCGCGGTCGCGTCACCGCGCTCATCGGGCCGAACGGCAGTGGGAAGTCGACCCTGTTGCGGGCCGTGGCCCGGCTGCACAAGGCCCGCACCGGCAGCGTGACCGTGGCGGCCGGCGCCGAGGACGCCGAGCCCGTCGACGCCCTCGCCCTGTCTCGCTCCGACTTCGCCCGCCGAGTCACCCTGCTCGCGCAGAGCCGGAACGCGCCGGCCGGCCTCAGCGTGCGCGACGTGGTCGGATTCGGCCGGCATCCCTACCGGGGCCGGCTCCGGGGAACCGATCCGGACGGCGCCCGGATGGTCGAGCACGCGCTGAGCGTCACGAACCTCGCCGAGTTCGCCGACCGCGGGGTGGAGAGCCTGTCCGGTGGGCAGTTGCAACGCGTCTGGTTCGCCTGCTGCCTGGCCCAGGACACCGACGTCCTCCTCCTCGACGAGCCGACCACCTATCTCGACCTGCGCTACCAGGTCGAGATCCTCGACCTCGTCCGCGATCTCGCCGACACCCACGGCGTCACCGTCGGGGTCGTGCTGCACGACCTGGACCAGGCCGCCGCCGTGGCCGACCAGGTCGTCCTCCTCTCGTCCGGGCGGATCGTCGCCGCGGGCACGCCCGCGGAGGTGTACGCCCCCGAGCGGCTCAGCGACGCGTACGGCATCCGCATCGACGTCGAACCCGACTCCTCCACCGGCATCCCGCGCACCCGTGCGGTCGGCCGCCACCACCTTCGTTCCGAAAGGCCCTGAACACCCTCATGAAGAACCAGCACCTGACGTGGTCCGCCCTCGCCGCCGCGGCCGCGCTCGCCCTCACGGCCTGCGGCACCACCGAGGCGCCGAAGAAGGAGTCCGCCGGGGACAGCGCGGTGACGATCACCGACTCCCGCGGCAAGAAGATCACGCTCGACGGGCCGGCCAAGCGCGTCGTCGGCACCGAGTGGAACGTCGTCGAGTCGCTCGTGACCCTCGGCGTCCAGCCGGTCGGCGTGGCCGACGTCAAGGGCTACACCGCGTACAACACGGCCGCGCCGCTCACCAAGGGCGTCAAGGACATAGGCACCCGGGGCGAGCCCAGCGTCGCCACCGTCGCCGGTCTCAAGCCCGACCTCATCATCGCCACCACCGACCTGACCGACTCCGCCATCGCGCAGCTGTCCAAGGCCGCCCCGGTCGCCGTGGTGCGTTCGGCCGACGCGAGCCGGCAGATCGACCAGATGGTCGACACCGTCGAGCTCATCGGCAAGGCCACCGGCAACGAGGACAAGGCCGAGTCCGAGGTCGACTCCTTCCGCAAGGCGGTCGCCGACGGGAAGAAGAAGCTCGCGGACGCCGGTCTCGACGGCGAGAAGGTCGCCTTCGCCGACGGCTGGCAGGAGGGCAACCAGGTCTCGGTGCGCCCGTACGCCAAGGGCTCGCTGCTCTCCGACGTGAACACCGAACTCGGCCTCGTCGACCCGTGGAAGCTGAAGGGCGACGCGGCCTACGGCCTGGCGGCGACCGATGTCGAGGGCCTCACGAAGATCGGCGACGCCCAGTTCGCGTACATCGCCAACGACTCCGACGGCGGCGACCCGTTCGCCGACGGCCTCAAGGACAACGCGGTGTGGAAGTCCCTCCCGTTCGTCAAGAACGACGAGGTCCACCGGCTGCCCGACGGCATCTGGATGTTCGGCGGCACCGCGTCGATGCGCGAGTACATCGACGCCCTCGTCGGCGCACTGACCGCCTGACGATGAGCACACGCACCACAACCGCCCCGCCCGCCCCCGTGAAGACGGGGGCGGGCGCGGCCGGTCCGGCCGGGGCCACGTCCCCGGTGACGGCCGGCCCGCCGGCCCGTCGCGGCCGGATGTTCCTCCTCGCGCTCGCGGGGCTCGTCGCCCTGGCCGCACTCGCGATCGTGCACGTGGGCCAGGGCACCGCCGCCGTGGACCTGCACACGCTCTGGCAGTTGGCGACCGGGGCCGCCTCCGACCGGAGCGCCGACGAGCAGACGGCCGCCGTGGTCCTGGACTCCCGGCTGCCCCGGCTCGCCGCGGGGCTCCTCGTCGGCTGCGCGCTCGGCGCGGCGGGCGCGGCCCTCCAGTCGGTGTCGCGCAACATGCTGGCCTCCCCCGACACGCTCGCCGTGAACGCGGGCGCGTACCTCGCGGTGGTCGCCGTCGCCGCGTTCGGCATCACGCTGCCCGCGCTGCCGGCGGGGGCCACGGCGTTCCTCGGCGGGCTGCTGGCGGCGGGCGTCGTCCTCGGCCTCTCCCGGGCGGGAGCCGGACCGATCCGGCTGGTGCTGGCGGGTTCGGCGCTCACCCTCGCCCTGTCCGGGCTGAGCGGGATGCTGCTGCTCCTGCGCTCCCAGCAGACGACCGGGCTGTTCGCCTGGGGCAACGGCTCGCTCGCCCAGATCGGCATGCAGTCCATCGACCGGCTCACCCCGGTCGCGCTCCTGGCGTTCGCCGGACTGATGCTGCTCGGCAGGCGGCTGGACATCCTCGCCCTCGGCGACGACGGCGCCGCGGTCGTGGGCGTGAGCCCCCGGCTGACCCGCAGCATCGCCGTCATCCTCGCGGTGCTGCTGGCAGCGGTGTCCGTGGCGGTCGCGGGGCCGGTCGGCTTCGTCGGCCTGTGCGCGCCCGCCGTGGTCCGCCTGCTCAGCACGTGGATCCCGGGCCTGGTCCGGCACCACGCGTTCATCCCCGCGTCGGCGCTCGCGGGTGTGTTGGTGGTGCTCGGCGCGGACGTCGCTCTGCGCGCGGTGTTCGGCGCCCAGGCGGGGGCCGAGGTGCCCACCGGCATCGTCACGACCTGCTTCGGCGCGCTCGTCCTGATCGTCCTCGCCTACCGTTCGCGCGACATGGGCACGGACAGCGGCTCGACGGCGTTCGCCCGGCTGCGCAGCCGGCGGGCGTTCGTCCTCACGCTGGTGGCGACGGTCGTGGGCCTCCTCGGCGCGGTGGTGGCGGCGACGCTCTTCGGCGACGCGACGCTGCTCCTGGGCGATGTGGGCAACTGGCTCACCGGCCGCGCGGGGCAGTTCGTCGGTTACGTCCTCGACACGCGCGTCCCCCGGGTCGCCGCGGCTCTGCTGGCCGGTGCGGCGCTGGCCGTCGCGGGAGCCGTCGTCCAGGCGGTGTCGCGCAACCCGCTGGCGGAGCCGGGCGTCCTCGGCGTGGTCAGCGGGGCGGGGGTCGGGGCGGTCGCCGTCCTCACCGTCGTACCGCTGGCGAGCTTCTGGCTGATCGGCGGCTCCGCGCTGGCCGGTGCGACGGCCGCCGCGGCGCTGGTGTTCGGTCTGGCCGCACGCCGCGGGCTGGAGCAGAACCGCCTGGTGCTGATCGGCATCGGCGTCCAGGCCGGTG
The DNA here is from genome assembly GCF_014650675.1 of Streptomyces anulatus. Lineage (GTDB taxonomy): Bacteria > Actinomycetota > Actinomycetes > Streptomycetales > Streptomycetaceae > Streptomyces > Streptomyces anulatus. The sequence goes on from NZ_BMVK01000009.1 coordinate 205,112, forward strand.
CGGGCGCGTTCGTGAGTCTGCTGATCGTGCTCACCGACCCGCACAACGAGACCAAGGCGCTGGCCTGGCTGGGCGGTTCGACGTACGGGCGGACGTTCCCGGAGCTGATCCCGGTACTGGTGGGCCTGGTCGTCGCGCTGCCCCTCCTCGCGCTGATGCGCCGCGAACTGGACCTGATCGGGCTGGACGACGAGACGCCCGCCCTGCTCGGCGTGCGGATCGGCGCCACCCGGCTGGCCCTGCTGAGCCTGGCCGTCCTCCTGACGGCCGGAGCCGTGGCGGCGGTCGGCGTGATCGGATTCGTCGGCCTCGTCGCCCCGCACGCGGCACGCGCCCTGGTGGGCCGGAGTCACGTGCGGGTCATCCCGGTGAGCGCGCTGCTCGGCGCGCTGCTGGTGGTCGTGTCCGACCTGGTCGGCCGGGCGATCATCGCTCCGGCACAGATCCCGGTCGGGCTGCTGACGGCCGTGATCGGCGCCCCGTACTTCATCTGGCTGCTCTGGCGGTCGCGCCGCGAGGGGTGAGGGGGGAGCTGCCCCGGTTCCGGAGCCGCGCGGTCGACGACCGCGCGGCTCCGGCGTTTCCCCCGGAGGGTCAGGCCTCGAAGCGGTGGTGCCCGGAACCGACGGCGAAGACCGCGCAGCCGTCCTCCATCCGCAGGAAGCGGGCTCCGGTGTGGGTGACGTCCTCGGCCCGGCCGGCCCGGATCCACACGTCGGCGGTGGTGTTCACGGGCAGGGTCACGGTCAGTCGGAAGCGGCCCTTCTCCGTCTTCCAGTCGGTGGTGACGGGGCCGTGGAGGGAGGCGAACCGGCCCCGGGCGCGGGTGATGCCGCCGCCGGGGCGGGGCCGCACGGTGACCTTGCGGAAGCCTGGCTCGGCGGGGGCGATGCCGGTGATGTGGGCGTACATCCACTCCCCCACGGAGCCGTACGCATAGTGGTTGAAGGAGTTCATCCCGGCGTCCTGGAAGCTCCCGTCCGGCTTGATGGAGTCCCAGCGCTCCCACATGGTCGTGGCCCCGCGGTCGATCTGGTAGCCCCAGCTCGGGAAGGTCCGCTGGAGCAGCAGGCGGTACGCCACGTCCGTGTGCCCGGTGTCGGTGAGGACGGGGAGCAGGCGCGGGGTGCCGAGGAAGCCCGTGGAGAGGTGCCAGTCCTTCGCCTCGACGAGGGCGACGAGGCGGTCGGCCGCGGTCACGCGTTCCGCGGTGCTCAGGAGGTCCATGGAGAGCGCGAGGACGTAGGCGGTCTGGGTGTCGCCCTTCACCCGGCCGCCGTCGGTGACGTAGGCGGCGCGGAAGGCCTCGCGGATCTCCGCGAACAGTGCGGTGTACGGGGCCGGGTCCTTGCCCAGGACCTGGGCGGTGCGGGCCACGAGGTCGGCGCTGTGGGCGTAGTAGGCGGTGGCGATGACGTCCTTGGGGGTGTCGTCGGCGATGTTGAGCCAGTCGCCGTACCCGGTGGCGGGCCGCAGCCGGCCGCTGCTGTGCGCGTCCAGGTAGTCGAGCCACTTCAGCATCGAGGGCCAGGCCCGCTCCAGTACCCGGGTGTCGCCGTAGGCCTGGTGGAGCGCCCAGGGGACGGTGACGCCCGCGTCGCCCCAGCCGGCCGAGCCCGCTCCGAGTCCCTCGACGTGCGGCGCGACGTCCGTGAACGCGCCGTCGGCGGTCTGGTCGTCCTGGAGGTCGCTCAGCCATTTCCCGAGGAAGCGGGCGGACTCCATCGTGTACGCGGCGGTGGGCGCGAAGACGTTGATGTCGCCGGTCCAGCCCAGGCGTTCGTCGCGGGCGGGGGTGTCGGTGGGGATGGAGAGGAAGTTGCCGCGCAGGCCCCAGGTGATGTTGCTGTGGAGCTGGTTGAGCAGGGGGACGTCGGTCTCGAACTCCATGGTGAGGGGGGCGTCGGTGTGGATCACCTGCCCGACGACGGCGTCGAGCGGCGGCCTGCCGGGGTAGCCGGTCACTTCGACGTAGCGGAAGCCGTGGAAGGTGAAGCGGGGCTCGTAGGTCTCCCGGCCGCCGCCCTTGAGGGTGTAGTGGTCGGTCGCGGCGGCGGAGCGGAGGTTGGCGGTGTAGACGGTGCCGTCGGGGTTGAGCACCTCCGCGTGGCGCAGTCGCACGGTGGTGCCGGCCCGGCCGGTGACGCGCAGCCGGGCGGTGCCGACCATGTTCTGGCCGAGGTCGAAGACGAAGACGCCGGGCCGGGGTTCGGTGATCTTCCGTGCCGTGAGCTGCTGGATCACCCGGCAGGGTCCGTCGGGCTCCGCCACCAGCTCGGCGGTGACCTTCTCCGCCGTGGGCACGGCCCGTTCCCAGGCCGCGTCGTCGAAGCCGGGGCGCAGCCAGCCCTCGGTCTCGCGGCGGGCGTCGTAGTTCTCGCCGGTGAGGAGGTCGGCCAGGGTGATGGGCCCGGTGGCGGCACGCCAGTCGGTGCCGGACAGCACCCACTCGGTCGTGCCGTCCCGGTAGGTGACCTCCAACTGACCGAGGAAGGCCGGGTGTTCGCCGTACTGGTGCGGGCCGAACATGCCGACGTTGCCCGCGTACCAGCCGGTCGCCAGCTCCACGCCCAGGGTGTTGTCCCCGGAGGTGAGCAGTTCGGTGACGTCATGGGTCCGGTACTGGATCCGCTTGGCGTAGTCGGTCCAGCCGGGTGCGAGGCGGTCCGTGCCGACGCGCTTGCCGTTGAGGTGGGCCTCGTACAGGCCGAGGGCCGTGGAGTACAGCCGGGCCCGCTCGACGGGCTTGCGCCGCAGCCGGAACTCGTGGCGCAGCTGGGCGACGGGGGCGTAGGCGGGAGCGACCTTCCCCCAGGGGCCCGACCCCCACGGGGCGAGGACCTTCGCGGCCGGCCAGGCTCCGTCGTCGTAGTCCAACGCCCGCCACTCGCCTGCGGGTTCGGCGTCGGCGGCCTTCCAATCGCCGTCGGTGGCGATGGTGCGCACGCCGTCGGCGGTGGTGAGTTCCAGGGCCCCGAGCAGCCCGGCGGGGCCGGGCACATCGTTGGTCGCGGCGACGGCGAGCACATGGCGGCCGGGCGTGAGCCGCGCCGTGACGTCGGTGAGCGAGGGGCGCCTCCAGGTCTCGGCGGCCTGGTCCGCCTCGGCCCGCGCGATCTCGGCGCCGTCCAGATGGGCGACGTATCCGTCGTCGGCGGTGAGCACGAGCCGGGCCCGGGTCACCCCCTCGGGTACCTCGAACACGCCCCGGAACCAGCGGGTCGCGGCCGGAGCGCCGGTCGCCGGATCACCCTCCGGGAACCAGATCCAGGACGCCGCGCCGAGGGCGGGCGCGCCGACGAGGGAGGCTGGGGCGCCGATCCAGCGCGCCGACCAGTCCGACGCCTCGTTGAGGCCGGTCTCCCACCACGCGGGCTCGGACCAGGCGGAGACGTGGCCCTCGTCGTCCCAGACGCGCACGGTCCAGTGGTAGCGGGTACGGGAGCGCAACTCCGGTCCGCCGTAGGTCACCTGGGCCGAATCCGGGGAGTCGACCTTGCCGCTGTCCCAGACGTCGGGGTGTTCCAGGGCGCGTTCGCTGAGGGCGACGCGTATCTGGTAGGCGCTCTGGCTGCGTCCGGGCGCGGTGGCGGACAGCGGCCAGCCGAGGCGCGGGCGGGCGCTGCCGATGCCGAGCGGGCGCCGCACGTACTCGGCGGTCGAGCCGCCCACCCGGAGGGACGCGGCCCCGCCGCCTCCCCGTCCGGCGGCCTGCGCGGGGGGTACGGCTCCGGCGATGAGGGTGGTTCCCAGGACGGTGGCGGACGTGCTGAGCAGTCGTCGTCTGCTGATCACACTCGGCTCCGATGCTGCGAGGGGATGGGGTGGGGGGGTGCGTCAGGGGGAGGCGGTGAGGGGGCGGTCCGCCCCCTCGATCCGCCGTGCCGCCGCGTCCCAGGCCGACGGATCGCCGGTCGGTTCGTAGCGGGTCAGGGGCTGGGTGCGGGCGAGGAGTTCACGGGTTGCGGCGAGGTCGCCGGGCAGTCCGCGGGCCCGCGCCTGGACGAGGACGCTGCCGAACGCGGCGGCCTCCGCCGGGCCTGCCACGACCGGCAGTCCGCAGGCGTCGGCGGTCAGTTGGCAGAGCAGGGCGTTGCGAGCCCCGCCGCCGACGATGTGCACGACGTCGACCGCGCGGTCGGCCAGGCGCCGCGCCTCGTGGATCGCGCGCCGGTGGGCGAGGGCCAGCGAGTCGAGGATGCAGCGCGTGGTCTCCCCCGGGGTGCGGGGCTCCGGCTGCCCGGCGGCCCGGCAGGCGTCCGTGATGCGTCCGGGCATGTCGCCGGGGGCCAGGAACTCGGGTGCGGCGGCGTCCACCACGTACCGCAGGGCGGGCGTGCGGGCGGCCTCGGCGAGCAGGGGGTCGATGTCCTTCCGGCCCCAGGCGCGCATGCACTCCTGGAGGAGCCACAGGCCCATGATGTTGCGCAGGAAGCGGACGGTGCCGTCGACGCCCAGTTCGTTGGTGAAGTTCGCGGCGCGGCTCGCCCCGGTGGTGACGGGGGCGTCGAGTTCGAGCCCGGCCAGGGACCAGGTTCCGGTGCAGAGGTAGGCGAACCGCTCCCCCCGCCGGGCCGGGACGGCGGCGACGGCGGAGGCGGTGTCGTGCGAGCCGACCGTCGTCACCGGTACGGGGCCGGGCTGTCCGGTCAGCTCCTGGACCAGGGGCAGCGTCGCCCCGGCGGGGTCGCCGGGGCGGCGCAGCGGGGCGAAGAGCCCGAGGTCGATGCCGAGGCGGCCGGCCAGGTCCCGGTTCCAGTCACCGGTGCGCGGGTCGATGAGCTGCGTGGTGGAGGCGTTGGTGAGCTCGGTGCCCTGCTCCCCCGTGAGCCAGTACGAGATCAGGTCCGGGATCAGCAGGAGCCGCTCCGCGGCGGCGAGTTGGGGGGTGTCGCGGGCGGCCGCGAGTTGGTAGAGCGTGTTGAAGGGGGCGTGCTGGATGCCGGTCGCCCGGTAGAGGTCCTCGGGCGGGACCGTGGCCCACACCTGCTCCGGGACTCCTTCGGTGCGGCGGTCGCGGTAGTGGACGGGGTTGCCGAGGAGGGACCCGCCGGCGTCGAGCAGCCCGTAGTCCACCGCCCAGCTGTCGATGCCCAGGGAGTCGACCGGGCCGGCCGCGCGCAGCCCGTCGAGCACCCCCCGGTGGAGGCCGAGGACGTCCCAGCGCAGGCCCTCCGGGAGGTGCACGGGCCGGTTGGGGAAGCGGTGGACCTCGGTGAGGTCCAGGGTGTCGGGGCCGACGCGGCCGACCATGACCCGGCCGCTGGAGGCTCCCAGGTCGGCCGCGGCGAGGATCTGCGGGCGGGCGCTCATCGCAGGAAGGCCCCGGCGACCCCGGCGTCGACGGGGATGTGGAGGCCGGTGGTGTGGGTGAGGTCGCCGCCGGTGAGGGCGAAGACGGCGTTCGCGACGTGTTCGGGCAGCACTTCGCGCTTGAGGAGGGTGCGCCGGGCGTAGAACTCGCCGAGCTTCTCCTCCTCGATCCCGTACGTCGCGGCGCGCTGCGCCCCCCACCCCCCGGCGAAGATGCCGGAGCCGCGTACGACTCCGTCCGGGTTGACGCCGTTGACCCGGATGCCGTCCTCACCCAGTTCGGCGGCGAGCAAACGCACTTGGTGGGCCTGGTCGGCCTTGGCGGCGGAGTAGGCGATGTTGTTGGGGCCGGCGAAGACGGCGTTCTTCGAGGCGATGTAGACGAGGTCGCCGCCGATGCCCTGGGCGCGCATGACGCGTGCGGCCTCGCGGGAGACAAGGAAGGAGCCCCGGGCCATGATGGCGTGCTGGAGGTCCCAGTCCCGGACCGTGGTCTCCGCGAGCGGCTTGGAGATGGAGATGCCCGCGTTGTTGACCACCAGGTCGACGCCGCCGAAGGCGAGCACAGCCGCCTCGAAGGCCCCGGCGACCTGCTGCTCGCTGGTGACGTCGACGGTGACGGCCACCGCCTTGTCGGGGCCGCCCAGTTCCTCGGCGACGGCGGCCGCGCTCTCCGTGTCGAGGTCCGCGACGACCACGCAGGCTCCCTCCGCCACGAGGCGGCGGGCGATGGCCCTGCCGATGCCGCTGCCGGCGCCGGTCACCAGGGCGATCCGGGTGGCGAGCGGCTTCGGCTTCGGCATCCGCCGGAGTTTGGCCTCCTCCAGGGCCCAGTACTCGATGCGGAACTTCTCCGACTCCTCGATCGGCGCGTAGGAGGAGACGGCTTCCGCGCCGCGCATCACGTTGATCGCGTTGAGGTAGAACTCCCCCGCCACGCGCGCGGTCTGCTTGTCCTTGCCGAAGCTGAACATGCCCACGCCGGGGATCAGCACGATCGCCGGGTCAGCGCCCCGCATCGGGGGCGAGCCGGGCTCCGCGTGGCGGGCGTAGTAGGCGGCGTACTCCTCCCGGTAGTCGGTATGCAGCTCGCCCAGGCGCTCGACGGCGCGGTCCGGTCCGGCGGCCGGCGGCAGGTCGAGGACCAGCGGCCTGACCTTCGTCCGGAGGAAGTGGTCCGGGCAGGAGGTGCCCAGGGCCGCGAGCCTCGGGTGCTCGGTGCGGGCGAGGAAGTCCAGGACCGCGTCGGAGTCGTCGAAGTGCCCGACCTGCGGGCGGTCCCGGGAGGCGAGGGCGCGTAGGTGCGGGGCGAGGGCGGCGGCCCGCGCGCGGCGCTCGGCCCGGGGCAGCGCCTCGTACCCGTCGAGGACCGGTCCGAACGGCTCGGGCCTGCCGCGCGCGGCCAGGAAGGTCTCGGCGGTGCGGATGATGTGGAGCGCGTTGTCCTCGCACTCCTGCGACGTCTCGCCCCAGGCGGTGATGCCGTGGCCGCCCAGGACGCAGCCGACTGCTTCCGGGTTCGCCTCCTTGACCGCGGCGATGTCCAGGCCCAGCTGGAACCCGGGGCGCCGCCAGGGAACCCAGGCGACCGTCCCGCCGAAGCATTCGGCGGTCAGCTTCTCCCCGTCGGCGGCGCAGGCGAGCGCGATCCCGGAGTCGGGGTGCAGGTGGTCGACGTGCGGGGCGTCGACGAGCCCGTGCATGGCGGTGTCGATGGAGGGGGCCGCGCCGCCCTTGCCGTGCAGGCAGTAGTCGAACGCGGCGACCATCTCGTCCTCGCGCTCCACGCCCGCGTAGACGCTCCGCAGCGCGCGCAGCCGGTCGAGGCGGAGCACGGCGAGCCCTTCGGCGGTGAGGGTGCCGAGGTCGCCGCCGGAGCCCTTGACCCACATCAGCTCGATGTCGTCGCCGGTGACCGGGTCGGGCTGGGCGCCCTTGGCGGAGGCGTTGCCGCCCGCGTAGTTCGTGTTGCGCGGGTCGGAGCCGAGCCGGTGGGAGCGGGCCAGGAGTGCTGCGGCTTCGGGGTGGAGTGCCATGGATTCCTCGGTGTCCTTCGCGAAGGGGCGGCAAAGAGGCGGATCGGGAGTGCGGCGGTTCGGACGGGGCCGGGTGTGCGGTGGCCGGGAGAGGCGGCCGGTGCGCGGCTGCGGGGCGGGCAGAGGGCGCGGAGGCTGTGCGGGGCGGGCAGAGGGCGCGCGGGCTCGGGGGGGGGCGGGCTCTGGGGGGCGGGCAGGCGCGCGGGCTCTGAGGGGCGGGGCGGTCCTACGCCCCCCAGCCCGCCTGCTGTCCGCCGATCCGCTCCTCGGCGGTCTTCGTCGCCCAGCCGGAGCGCCGGTAGGCGGCCATCGGGTCGCCGTCGAGGCCCTGTTCCTCGCGGACCTCGGCGAGCAGGGGACGTACGTCGGTGTTGTAGGCGTCCATGAGCACGGCGTTGGCCTCCAGGACGTCGCCGGTGCGCTGGGCGGCGGCCAGGGCCTCCCGGTCCACGAGGAGGGCCTTGGCCGTGGCCTCCTGGACGTTCATCACCGAGCGGATGATCGCGGGGATCTTCTCCTCGATGTTGTGGCACTGGTCGAGCATGAAGGCGACGTCCGCGGTGAGTCCGCCGCCGCGGACGACCTCGTACATGATGCGGAAGAGCTGGAAGGGGTCGGCCGCGCCCACCATCAGGTCGTCGTCGGCGTAGAAGCGGGAGTTGAAGTCGAAGGCCCCGAGCCGGCCTTCGCGCAGCAGCGTCGCGACGATGAACTCGATGTTGGTGCCGGGTGCGTGGTGCCCGGTGTCCACGACGACCTGCGCCCGGGGCCCGAGCTTGAGGCAGTGGGCGTAGGCCGTCCCCCAGTCCGGGACGTCGGTCGTGTAGAAGGCCGGCTCGAACAGCTTGTATTCCAGGAGCATCCGCTGGTTGTCGCCGAGCCGTTCGTACACGGCGTCCAGCGCCTCGGCGAGCCGGTCCTGGCGCTCGCGGACGTCGTCCTGCCCCGGGTAGTTCGTGCCGTCCGCGAACCACAGCTTGAGGTCCCGGGAACCCGTCGCGTCCATGATGTCGACGCACGCCAGGAGGTGGTCCAGCGCCTTGCGGCGTACGGCGGGGTCCGGGTGGCAGACGCTGCCGAGGCGGAAGTCGTCGTCCTGGAAGGTGTTGGCGTTGACGGTCCCGAGGGTGAGACCCCGGTCGCGGGCGTGCGCGGCGAGCGCCGCGTAGTCGTCCACCGTGTCCCAGGGAATATGGAGGGCGACGGTGGGTGCGGCTCCGGTGAACTCGTGCACCTTCGCCGCGTCGTCCAGCTTCTCCTGGGGGGTGCGGGGCACGCCGGGCCGGGCGAAGACCTTGAAGCGGGTCCCCGAGTTCCCGTACGCCCAGGAGGGGGTCTCGATGGACTGGGACGTGAGGGCGGCCTTCACCGTGGCGGGCTCGGTCACTTCGTCGCTCCTGTGACGTCGGTGTGAACGCGAATGAATCTGAAACGATTCACGCGGCTTGAAGGTAGAAGTACCCCCGAGGGCTGTCAACCCTTCCGGCGCAGCGGACCCGGCAGAACCCGGTGAATGCACAGGGCAGTTGATAATTCTCGTTCGCCCCCATTGACGCGCCCCACGGCCCCTGCCTAACGTCCCGGCAACTCATTTGAAACCTTTCACGATGCGGTGAGGACGCCCTCCGCGCCGTTGAGGAGCCACCGATGACCCACCGGTCCGCCAAGGATCCGGCCCCCGTGCTGGCACTGAGGGACGTCTCCAAGTCCTTCGGCGCCGTACGAGCCCTGCGGGACGTGTCCCTCGACCTGTTCCCCGGCGAGGTCCACGCCCTCGCCGGGGAGAACGGCGCGGGCAAGTCGACCCTGATCAAGACGTTCGCCGGAGTGCACCGGCCCGACTCCGGTCAGCTGCTGCTGGACGGCGAGCCGGCCGTGTTCCACGGCCCGGCCGACGCCCGTGACGCCGGTATCGCCGTCATCTACCAGGAACCCACGCTCTTCCCCGACCTGTCGATCGCCGAGAACATCTTCATGGGCCGTCAGCCCCGGCGGAGCTTTCGCCGGATCGACCACCGGGCCACCCGGACCGCCACGGCCGCCCTGATGGACCGGCTCGGGGTCGCGCTCGACCCCGACCGTCCGGCGCGCGGCCTGTCGATCGCCGACCAGCAGATCGTCGAGATCGCCAAGGCCCTCTCCTTCGACGCCCGCGTCCTGATCATGGACGAGCCGACGGCCGCCCTGACCGGCAGCGAGGTGGCACGGCTCTTCGGCGTGGTCCGCGCCCTGCGCGAGCAGGGTGCCGCCGTGCTGTTCATCTCGCACCGGCTGGAGGAGATCTTCCGTGTCTGCGAACGCGTCACGACCCTGCGGGACGGGGCGCTGATCGCCAGTGAACCGCTGGCGGGCATGGACGAGGAGGACCTCGTCCGGCGGATGGTCGGCCGGGACCTCGACGAGCTCTATCCGAAGCAGCACGTGGAGGCCGGCGCGGTGGCCCTCAGCGTCCGGCGGCTCACCCGCGAGGGCGTGTTCACCGACGTCTCCTTCGATGTGCGCCGCGGCGAGATCGTCGGCATGGCGGGCCTGGTCGGCGCCGGGCGTACGGAGGTGGCGCGGGCGGTCTTCGGCGTGGACCGGTGGGACGCCGGCGAGGTCGAGGTGTCCGGGCGGGCGCTCGTCAACGGCGCCCCGTCCACCGCCATGGCCGCCGGCCTCGCCCTGGTCCCCGAGGACCGGCGCGCCCAGGGGCTGGTGATGGGCATGTCCATCGAGCGGAACATCGGGCTCACCGGGCTGCGCGTCACCAGGAGGGCGGGGCTGATGGACCGGGGCGCCGAGCGCAGCCGGTCGCTCGACTGGGCGCTCAGACTCCAGGTGAAGTACGCCCGGATCGCCGATGCCGTGTCCACCCTGTCCGGCGGCAACCAGCAGAAGGTGGTCCTGGCCAAGTGGCTCGCCACCGGGCCCGCCGTGCTGATCGTGGACGAGCCGACGCGCGGTATCGACGTCGGCACCAAGGCGGAGGTGCACCGGCTGCTGAGCGCGCTGGCCTCCGACGGGGTGGCGGTGCTGATGATCTCCTCCGACCTGCCCGAGATCCTCGGCATGGCCGACCGGGTGCTGGTGATGCACGAGGGCCGCCTCACCGCCGAGATCCCTCGTTCCGACGCCACCGAGGAGACCGTGATGGCCGCAGCCACCGGGAGGGCCGCCGCATGACGGTGACGACGACCGAACCGGCGCCCGTCGCGCCGGTACCCGCCTCCGGCAGCACCCGGCTGGTGGACCGCGTCTTCCGGATACGTGAACTCGCCATCCTGCTCGTGCTGTTGGTGATGATCGTGGTCACCCAGCTGGGCAACAGCGCGTTCCTCTCCGAGCAGGGCATCAAGGATCTGCTGCTCAACGCGACGATCCTGGTGCTGGTCGCCACCGGCCAGTCGCTGGTCGTCATCACCCGCAACGTCGACCTGTCCGTGGGCTCGACGCTCGGCATCAGCGCCTTCGCCGCCGGTACGTATCTCCAGGGCGGCGGGCATCCGGTGGTGGCCGTGGTCCTGGCCGTCCTGCTGGGTGTCGGCTTCGGGCTGCTGAACGGGCTGCTCGTGAGTCTCGGCCAGGTGCCCGCGCTGGTCGTGACCCTCGGGACGCTCTACATCATCCGGGGCGTCGACTCGATCTGGGTCGGCTCGCGGCAGATCACGGCGGCCGATCTCCCGGGCGGCTTCGTGGACTTCGGCTCCGGCGGGATCTCGGCCGTGCCCTGGCTCGCGATGCTCGCGCTGGTCCTGCTGGTGTCGACGGCGTACTACCTCAAGCACTTCGGCAGCGGGCGCGAGCTGTACGCGCTGGGCTCCGACCCGGAGGCCGCCCGGCTGGCCGGGATTCCCGTACGCCGGCGGATCCTGCTCGCCTACACCTTCTGCGGGGCGCTGGCCGGTCTCGCCGGCGCGCTGTACCTGGCGCGCTTCGGGAACGTCGACTCGGGCACCGGCACGGGTTACGAACTCACCGTCGTCAGCGCGGTCGTGGTCGGCGGCGTGGTCTTCACCGGGGGCTCCGGCACGGTCTACGGCGCGGCACTCGGCGCACTGCTGCTGACCTCGGTCAACAGCGTGCTGCCCGCACTCGGCGTCAGTTCCGTGTGGGTGCTCGCGATCAACGGCTTCCTGCTCATCCTCGCCATCGCGGCCGACCGGATCGTCGCCCTGCGCGTGGCGTCCGCACTGAAGAAGAGGAACGCCCGCCATGGCTGACTCCGCACTCGCGCGCGCCGTCCGCTGGGACACGGTCGTCGGCGCCCTCCTGATCGTGGTGCTGCTGCTGTCCTTCGGCTTCGTCGACGGCTTCGGCAACGCCCTCAACCTGTCGTTCCTGATCGGCAACACCCTGCCCATCGCGCTGATCGCGCTCCCGATGACCCTGCTGGTGGTCTCCGGGGAGATCGATCTGTCGGTGGCGTCCACGGCCGGCCTCTCGGGGGCGGTGATGGGGGCGCTGTGGAACCAGGGCCTGCCGATCGAGGCGATCATCCCCGTCTGTCTGCTGCTCGGCGTGGTCTGCGGACTGGTCAACGGGCTGCTGGTCACCCGGCTCGGGCTGCCGTCGCTGGCGGTGACCATCGGAACGCTGGCCGCGTACCGGGGCATCGCGCAGATCGTGCTGGGCTCGGACGCCGTCACCGACTTCCCCTCCCCCTACCTGGACTTCGCCGCCGGACGGATCGGCGACACCTTCGTCCCGTACGCCCTCCTGCCGTTCCTGGCGCTCCTCGCCGTCGCCGTACTCGTCCTGCACGCGACGCCGTTCGGACGTTCCCTGTTCGCGACGGGGGCCAACGAGGAGGCGGCCAGGTTCGCGGGGGTACGGGTCAGGCGGCAGAAGCTGATCCTGTTCACGGTGACCGGTCTCATGGCCTCCCTCACCGGGGTGTTCTGGGCGCTGCACTACGCCAGCGCCCGGTTCGACAACGCCACCGGGCTCGAACTGTCGGTCGTTGCGGCCGTGTTGCTCGGCGGCATCGACTTCGACGGCGGCCGGGGCACGCTCGGCGGCGCGATCGCGGGCGTGTTCCTGCTCGGCGCACTCCAGAACGTGATGAGCCTCGGAGACGTCTCGGCGCAGTCGCAGATCGTCGTCACCGGCGTGCTGCTCGTCGTCTCCGTGCTCGGCCCGCGCGTCGGGCGCCGGATCTCCGTCGCGCGGGCGGGCCGGCGGGCCGCCTCGGCTCCGGCCTCGACCCCATGACCACGCGCTCCGCGCCGTAACCGCACCACCGGCTCCGTGCCCCGCTCCCCCTTCCCTCCGTAAAGGACTCCTGCCATGCGTACGTCATCGATCCGCCGCACCTGTGCGGCCCTCGCGGCCGTCACCTCCCTCGCGCTCGCCGTCACCGCCTGCGGGGGCACCACCAAGAGCGATGTGAAGAAGGAGAGCGGTCCGGCCGCATCCGCCGGCGAGGCGGACCCGGACGCGCCCACCAAGAAGGGCCTGACCGTCGGCTTCCTCCCCAAGCAGGTCAACAACCCCTACTTCACCACCGCCGACAAGGGCGGACAGAAGGCCGTCGAGGCGCTGGGGTCCACCTTCAAGGAGGTCGGCCCGACCAGCGCCACCGACACCTCGGGCCAGGTCTCCTACGTCAACACGCTCACCCAGCAGCAGGTCGACGCCATCGCCGTGTCCGCGCAGGACCCGGGCGCCCTGTGCACCGCGCTCAAGCAGGCCATGAAGAACGGCGTCAAGGTCGTCACGTACGACTCCGACACCACGGCCGACTGCCGCCATGTGTTCGTCTCGCAGGCGGGGGCGGAGGACCTGGGCCGGACCCAGATCCAACTGCTCGCCGAGCAGATCGGCTACAAGGGCGAGATCGCGATCCTGTCCGCCGCCCAGACCGCGACGAACCAGAACCTGTGGATCGACTACATGAAGGACGAGCTGAAGGACCCGAAGTACAAGGACGTGAAGCTGGTGAAGGTGGCGTACGGCAACGACGACGCCCAGCAGTCCTTCCAGCAGACGCAGGGGCTGATCCAGGAGCATCCGAAGCTCGCCGGGATCGTCTCGCCGACCACGGTCGGCATCAAGGCGGCGGCACAGTACCTGTCGGGTTCGAAGTACCGGGGCAAGGTCAGGCTGTCCGGTCTCGGCACCCCCAACGACCTGCGCTCGTACGTGAAGAACGGCACGGTCGAGGCGTTCGAGCTGTGGGACCCGGCGAAGCTCGGCGAGCTGGCCGGCCATGCCTCGGTCGCCCTGGCGTCCGGGCAGATCACCGGCGCGGAGGGACAGACCTTCGAGGCGGGCGACCTGGGCACCTACACGATCGGGAAGGACGGGGTGGTCAGCCTCGGCAAGCCGACGGTGTTCGACAAGGACAACATCGACGACTTCGACTTCTGATGCACGCGGATAGGCTGAGGGCTAGGGCCTGTCGTTTGGATCGGGCCGGATCAGGGAGCGGGGTCCGGTGCGTGCAGCTGCAAGGCGGAGGATTGAGGCAACGCGAGTGGGGTCTCCCCTGCTCGAGCGAAGCCGAGAGCTTGGGGAAGTTGGTGATTGACGACAACGCCGCAGATGCGCGTGCCGGGGCCCGCGAGCCCGGCAGGATCCAAACGACAGGCCCTAGTCCCGCGTCCCTCGCCCTTCTGGAGGTCTCCGTCTGATGGCCCGGTCGGTGGGTATCAAGGACGTGGCCCGGGCCGCCGCAGTGTCGGTGGGCACGGTCTCCAACGTCATCAACCGCCCGGACACGGTCGGTCCCGATACCCGGGCCCGCGTGCTGTCGGCGATCGAACGCCTCGGTTACGTCCGCAGCGAGTCGGCCCGGCAGTTGCGGGCGGGACGCAGCCGGATCATGGGGCTGCTCGTCCTCGACATGGGCAACCCGTTCTTCGTCGACGTGGCGCGCGGGGCGGAGCGCGCCGCGCGCGAGGCGGGGCTCGGCGTCATGGTCTGCAACAGTGCGCAGAGCCCCGGCGAGGAGGCGGAGTATCTGGCGCTCTTCGCGGAGCAGCGGGTCCGGGGCGTGCTGCTGACCCCCGCCGACGCGACCGGGCGCAACATCGAGGCGTTCCGGCGCCACGACATCCCGTTCGTCCTAGTCGACCGGGTCGCCGAGGGAACCACCGAGTGCTCGGTGTCGGTCGACGACGTGGCGGGCGGGACTCTGGCGGTGCGGCATCTGCTGGACGCCGGGCACCGCTCCATCGCGTACGTGAGCGGGCCGCCCGGTTTCAACCAGGTCCGGGACCGCCGTACGGGTGCGCTCGCCGCGCTCGCCGGGGCGGGCCTGGGCCCGGACGCGCTGCGGGAGCTGCCGACGGAACGGCTCGACGTGGCGGCGGGCCGGGACGCGGGGGCCCGGCTGCTGGGGCTCTCCGACCGTCCGACCGCCGTGTTCTGCGCCAACGACCTGCTCGCCCTGGGCGTACTGCAGTCCCTGTTCGCCGCCGGGGTCTCCGTCCCCGGCGATCTGGCGCTGGTGGGCTACGACGACATCGAGTTCGCGGCGGCGGCGGCCGTGCCGCTGACGTCCGTACGGCAGCCGGCGGCGACGATGGGGGCGCTGGCGGCGGGTCTGCTCCTGGAGGAGACCGGGACGTCGGACGTACCGCACGAACACCGGCGGGTGGTGCTGCAGCCGGAGCTGGTGGTGCGCCGCTCCAGTCTCGCCGCGCGCTGAGCCGCGGGCCCTCGGTCAGATGTCGGAGAGGAGTCCGTCCAGCGGTCCCGGCAGATGTGCGAGGTCCAGCGCTTGGGTCAGCGCTCGCGCATAGTGCTCCTTGCGGCCGCCGATGGTCCCCATGAAGCGCCGCAGCTGTGCCTCGACCGTCCGCTCCCGCTGGGCGGGCTGGCGTTGGAAGAGCCGGAAGGTGCGCAGGTCTCCCTGGTCGTCGATGACCTGCTGGACGCCGTCCGTGCCGAGCGCCCGGATCAGCTCGTCCTCCAGGTCGGCGTGGCAGGTGAAGAAGCCCAGCGCCTCCAGGTCGCCGGTGGCCGGGGCGGTGCCGAAGCCGGTCCGCTCCAGGCCCTGGCGGAAGAAGCGCTGCTCCGCCGCGTCGCACAGGCCGGCGGGCCGGACGTCGAGCCCGTCGGGCCCCAGCAGGCGCAGGTAGCGGGTGATGCTGGTGGCGCCCCCGAGCGGCACGACCACGACGCCCTCCGCGCTCAGGGTGCGCCCCTGGCGTTCGGCGAGCGCCTCGACCGCCGCCCGGTCGCTGACACCCTCGACGAGCACCACGGTGCGCAGGCTCAGGTCGGCCGCCAGTTCACGGGCGGCCCCGGCCTCGGCGGGCGCGGGCGTGTCCCCGTCACCCGCGGCCCAGGAGATGACCGTCTGCCGGAAGCGCGTCGCTGTGTCCACGGGGCCAGTCTCGCACCGTGATCGGCGGGTACGGCAAGGGTTTTCCGGTACGTCGGCGAGGGCTGCAGCCGGGGAGGTCAGCGGGGTGCGGGAGGTCGCCGCGCCAGGTACAGGCCGACGCCCAGGGCGAGCGCCAGGACACAGCCGGAGAAGGTCAGTCCGGCGTTCCTGAGTCCGATGCCCAGGGTGAGGGCGCCGACGCCGACCACGGGCAGGGAGATGCCCAGGTAGGCGATGACGAAGAAGGCGGACACGGTTGCGGCCCGGTGCTCGGCCGGGGCGGCGGCGCTGATCGCCGTCACCGCGCCGCGGAACGCCAGCCCCTGTCCGAGGCCGCCGCACAGCGCGCCGGCGACGAGCAGGGGAAGCGAGGCGAACAGCAACGAGGCGCCCACCAGCAGGAGTCCGGCGACCAGGACGAAGCAGCCGCCCGGCAGGGCCCGCCGCTCGCCGACCCGCCCCATGAGCGCCTGCCCGGCCGTTGAGGCGAGGAAGACGGAGAAGACGACGAGTCCCGTCAGCGCCAGGTTGTGCACGTCGAGCGTCTCGGACACGAACGCGGGGGCGACCGCCGTGAAGAGGCCCAGCAGGGAGAACCCGGCGAAGGCGGCCAGCGCCGAGGTGGTGAACACGCCGCGCATCGCGGGAGGGACGGCCAAACCCTGGGGCCGCAGCCGCAGTACCCGTACGCGGGAGGAGGCGACCGTCTCGGGCAGGAACCAGGTCAGTACAGCGGCCACGGCGATCAGCGCCAGGTGGGCGACGAAGGGGAGCCGCAGGGGCCAGGGGGCGTACTCGGCGAGCAGCCCGGACAGCAGCGGGCCGCACCCCAGGCCGCCCATGTTCGCGGCGGTCGCGGCCAGCCCGGCTCTCGCCGCGCGCCCCGGCGGGGCCAGTTCCATCACGGTGACGGTCGCCGCGCCGCTGAGCAGTCCGGCGGCGAACCCGGAGAGGAGGCGGCCGGCGAAGAGGGCGGGGAGCCCGCCCTCGAAGAGGAAGCACAGGGCGCTGGCCGCCGAGAAGCCCAGGGCGGCCAGGAGTACGGGCCGCCGCCCCGCCTCGTCGGAGACGTTTCCGGCGAGCAGCAGGGTGGCGATCACTCCCAGGGCGTAGACGGCGAACACCACGGTCACCATCAGTTCGGAGAAGCCGAGCTGTTCCCGGTAGAGGCCGTAGAGCGGTGTGGGCAGTGTGGTGCCCGCCATGCCGATGGCGAAGACGGCCGCCGCGGCCGGGTAGCCGAGGCGTTTCCTCCGGTGGGCGGAGCCGGTCGTCCGGCTCATGCGTCGGGTGGCGGGTCCGTCGGGGCGGCGGGCGTGATGTGGGTGAGTACGCACAGCCAGCGGCCGTCGCGCCGGACGAAGACGTCAGTGACCCATTCGTCGGCGTCGAAACGTCGGCCACCGTAGTGGGCGGTGTTGGTCATCCGTGCGGTGACCGTGGCGGTGTCCCCGTGGACGCGGACCCTCGACGGGCTGATGGTCCGCATCGCCGAGTGGGTCAGGTCGCCGGACCTGACGTATTCGAGAAACGCGTCCCGGTCCGTGATGCCGGACTCGGAGACGATGACCCACTCGTCCGCCATGAAGGCCCTGATCCGCTCCATGTCGTTCGAGACGATGGCGGCGGACCATTCCTCCACCAGGGCGACGATCCGGGCCTGTACCGCAGGGTCCTGGGCGTCGGCGCCGTTCGGCGGCGGCCCGGAGCCGGCTCCGCTGTCTTCCATTGTTCGAGCGTAGCGGCGGGGCAGGCGGCCCGCAGTTCATGGGCGGCCGGGCGGGCGGCCGCCCGGGAACCGAACGGACACGGGGCGATACGGGGCCGGCGGCTCCGTGCTCTACGCGGGCGGGCCGTCGACGGCGGCGGTCGTCTCCCCGGGCCCTTGGCCCTTCGGCGGGTCGGGCAGCTCACGGCAGCGAACCATGAAGGACCGCTCGAAGACGATGACGGTCTCTCCCGTCGCCTTCGTGCCCGTGGTCTCCACCGTGATGATCCCCTGCCCCGGCCGGGACCGGGACAGCCGCTTGTCGAGGATGCGGCTCGTCGCGTAGAGGGTGTCGCCGACGAAGACGGGGCTCTTCAGACGGACCTTGTCCCAGCCCAGGTTGGCCACCGCCCGCGCCGACAGCGCCTGCACGGTCATCCCGCCGACCAGGCACAGCGTGATGCCGCTGTTCACCAGGACCTTTCCGTACTCGGCGCCGGCGCCGTAGTGCTGGTCGAAGTGGAGGGGGTGCTGATTCATCGTCAGCAGGGTCAGCCAGGTGTTGTCGGCCTCGGAGAGGGTACGGCCCGGCCAGTGCCGGATCACCATGCCCGGCTCGAAGTCCTCGTAGTCCCCGCCGTGCTCCTCGACGTACTCGTTGTCCTTGACGTGACGCAGGGTCATGCGGCATCTCTCCGGTGATGTCACTTGGATGAGGGGCGGCGGCGCGGACGGGCACGCCGCCACCGGGCTGAGCGTGGGGGGTGCTGCCGTCAGATCGCCACCATCACGTTGTCGGAGCTGCTCGTGCCTCCTCGGACACTGACGATCCCGGCGGAACCGTCGCCGAAGAAGCGGCAGAACAGCCCGGCCGGCCGGCCGCCGAACAGCAGAGGCCCCAGGACCGGGGCGACATCGACGTCGTACGGCTCGTCGACCCCGTCGGCGATCAGCGCGACCCGGCAGGTCTGCGGCTGCACGAACTCCTGCACCACGCTGGTGCGGCCCTGGACGGCCTCGCCGACGGCGGACTCCCAGGCGGCCTGATCGGCCTCGCGGCCGATGGTCACCTGTTGTCCGCTCTCCCCGAGGGCGGCCTTGAGCACCAGCAGCTCGCGGTTCTTCAGCACGAACGGAAGCAGGTCGACCTGCTGACCCTCCCGGTCGGTCCTGCGCTCCGAGAGGATCCGTGTCCACGGCAGGTACCGCTCGACGAGCCTGCGGTCCCCCTCGGTCATCCAGGGCCGTCCCTCCGACAGCAGCCCCATGGTGAGCTTGCTGTGCAGGAAGGTCGAAGTCTGGGTGCCCACCAGCAGACAGCCATGGTCCAGGGCGCCCTGGACCGGTGTGGTGTCGAGGCCCGCGTCGAGCCAGTCCGGAATGGTGAAGTTCCGCAGTCCGACCGGATAACGCAGATGCGGGGCGCAGTCCCACGCCTCGGGCAGCTCCTCCGGTTCGAAGAAGCGTGCGGTCAGGCCGTGGCTGTTGTAGTAGTCGGCCTCCATCTCGAAGTACCGCCGCTCGACGCCGGTCACCCGGGCACTGCCGACGACGGCCACCCTCGGCGCCACGGCCAACTCCGCGCTGAGCGACCGGAACATCTCGGCGCGTACGGCGAACGGGCTCGGCGACCGGAACGGGGTCCGGCCCTCCTCGTCGGCGTGGAGTCCGCGCCACACCGCCAGACGGCTCTGGGTCTCCACCACGCCACCGAGCGCACCGCTGACGTTGAACTCCAGGAACTGCGGCCCGTCGGGCCCGATGACCAGATCCGGACGGACCACGGAGTCGGCGTACCGCTCCTCGATGAACGGGTCACTCACCCACAGCCGGTCCTCGGCGGCGGGCATCTCGTAGGCCGCAAGCCGGTCGGCGGTGGTGTGCCCGCTCTCCAGGGCGGCACGGCGCAACAGATCGACCAGCGCGACGCTCGCCCGGAAGATCTCGGCGTAGGCCGCGCGCGGGATCGCCATCGGCGCCGCGGGAAGGACCCTCTGGTGCGGCCAGCCGGTGTCCCTCAGCTCGTGCCGCAGCATCTGCCGGATCGTGTCCGCCGACGCGGCGGGCCGCAGCCGGTGGCCGCCGAACCACGGGTGCCCGTTTCCCGGACCGAGGTCCTCATGCGTGTCCATCCGACTCTCCCTCCTGTGGTGGCGGAACGGCGGTCGGGCCGCCCGTTCCCCGCTCGGCCGTACCGCACTCCTCGAACAGCGCCACCGCGGCGGCGGTGTCCTCGATCGCCATGCCGACCGTGCGCAGGACCGTGGTCCGGCCGGTGACGTCGACCTCGCCGTTCACCAGATCGCCCAGGTCCCGCAGGTCCTCGACCTTGATCAGGCCGTCGGCCAGTGCGGCCCGGATCTCCCCCGCGCCGTCCAGCGCCGCGGTCCGGTCCTCGACGACGGTCACGGCGTCGGCCAGCAGTGCCGGGGCGAGCTCGACGGCGTCGGGGTGGGTTCCGCCGATCACGTTCACGTGCGCCCCGGGGGCCACCCAGTCCGCCTCCACCACGGGTGTGCCGTCGTCGGTCGAGGTGGCCGTGCAGATGATCGCCGCGTCGGTGACGGCGTCCCTCGCGGTGTCGCAGACCTGCACGCGGACGGGCCGCGGTGCGGTGTCGCGGATCCAGTCGGCGAGCTTCTCGGCCCCGGCGCGGGTGCGCGAGTGGACGCGGACCGTACGGATCGGGCGCACCGCCGTCACCGCCCGGACGAGGGCGCGCGCCTGCACCCCCGCGCCGATCACCGCCAGGTCGTCGGCGTCGTCGGGCGTGCACCAGCGGGTCGCCAGAGCGGCCACCGCGCCGGTGCGGACGGCGGTGAGCTCGGCGCCGTCCAGCAGCGCGGTGATCTGCCCCGTCTCCAGATCGGTGAGCGCGACGATCCCGTGGATCAGCGGCAGCCCGCGTACCGGGTTGTCGGGGGTGAGCGTGGTGATCTTGACGCTGCCCACCGCCCGCTGCTCCCAGACGGCGGGGCTGACCAGGAGGACGCGCCGGTCGCCGTGCTCGACGACCGTGCGGGCCGGGGAGCGGGTCCGGCCCGCGGCCAGGTCGACGAACATCTCGCCGAGCACGTCGATCACGCGCAGCATCCGCCGGGTACCGGCCATGTCGGCGGCCCGGACCATCACCGGCGCGCTCACGCGGTACCCCCCTCGCGGCCGAACCGGCTCGTCCAGGCGTCCTCGCGCGCCACCGTGGTGCGGGCCAGCCGGGCGAACGGCGGGCCGACCATGTTGCCCTCCAGGACGGCGATCCCGCCGTCGGCCGCCGCCACGGCCTCCACCACCCGGCGCGCCAGTCCCAGTTCGTCGGGCCGGGGCCGCAGGAGTCGGTTGATCACGTCGAGTTCGCCCGGGTGCACCGTCGCCTTGCCGTGGAAGCCGAGTGCCCGCGCCCGGGTGGTCTCCTCGGCGAGGACCGCCGGTTCGGCGAGCCGGAAGTTGGCCGTGTCGACGCACGCCGTGCCGTACCGGGCGCAGGACATCGCCATCGCCTGCCGGGCGGCCAGCATGGCCTCCCAGCTGATGTCGACCCCGAGCGTGGCGGCCAGATCGGCCGAGCCGAGCACCAGGCCGTCGGCGGAGCGCGCGATGGAGTCGATGCGGGTGACCGCCTCGACCGTCTCCACCGTCACGTAGATCTCGGGGAACGCGCCCCCCGACGCCAGCATCCGGCGCAGCAGGTCGACCTCGTCCGCCGAGGTCACCATCGTCATCATGACGATGCCGGGCCTCACCGGGCTGTCGGTCAGCATCAGGACGTCGTGGACCCCCGCGAGGCTGCCGAGCTCGTTCATCCGCACGGCGACCCGTCCCGGCCTCGGCGTCTTCTCCAGCGCGGCCCGGCAGACCGTGCGGGCGGCCGGCTTGCCGGCGGGCGGCACGGAGTCCTCCAGGTCGATCAGGTGGACGTCCGCGTCGTACGACCAGGCTTTCACCACCTGTTCCAGTGACAGGGCCGGCGTGTACAGGATGCTGCGCGGAATCGCCCGTGCCGCCCCGGTCACCCGGTCACCGTCCCGGGGAGCGCGGCCGCCGGGCTCGCCCCGGCCTCGATCAGCGCGGTGCAGAGCCGCTTGATCTGCTCGGCACTCTGGCCGGCCCGCAGCATCACCCGCAGTCCGGCGGTACCGCGTGCGACGATCGGGAAGAACACCGGTGAGGTGTAGAACCCGGCCGCGAAGACCTGCTTAGCCGCCTCGACGACCGTCTCGTCGCCCATCGGCACCACGCGGATCGGGTAGGTGCTGTCGGCCTGCTCGGTCAGGACGAGCGAGTCGAACAGCGCGATGTTGGACCGCAGGCGCTCCTGCAGCCGGGTGAGTTCCTCGGTCCGGTGGATCTCGGCCGAGGCGAGCGCCGCACCGACCGCGGCGGCGTTCATCTTCTGCGAGTAACCCAGCGGGCCCGCGAACCGTTCGATGAGCCGGCGCGTCTCCTCGGGGTACCCGTCGAGCAGGATCGCCGTGCCTCCGGCCCCGAACCCCTTGGTCAGGGTCGCCACGGTGATGGTCCGCTCGTCCAGCACCGGGGAGTGCGTGCGTACGTAGCCGATGCCGCGCTCACCGTACGCGGACAGCGAGTGCGAGTCGTCGTAGAAGACCAGGAGGTTGTACTTCTCCTGCAGTTCGGCCAGTTCCTCGACGGGCGCGTAGCCGCCGAGACTGTCCGAGCCGTCCACCACGTAGCAGACGCGTTCGTAGGTGCGGCACATGTCCTTGAGGAAGTCGAGGTCGTGGTGGCCGCAGGTCACGACCTCGCTCTCGTCGGCGCAGCTCGGCTTGGCGTTGGCCAGCGAGACGTGGGCGTTCTTGTCGAAGACCATCAGCGGCCTGGTGCCGTTGCCGAGGTGCCCCGACGCGATCATCGGGAGCAGCCCGGTGCTGGCCGCCGCGGTGGAGATCGCGCTGATCACCATCGCGCCGAACAGCTCGCCCAGCGACTCCTCCAGCTCCAGCAGCACCCGGGTCTGGACGCGGGTGCGCGGGATGCAGTGGTCGAGCACCCCGAAGCGGCGCAGCGAGGCGACCGCGCCGTCGATGACCTTGGGGTGGGTGTCCAGATCCAGGTAGGAGCACACCGTGAAGTTGACGAACTCGTGCCCGTCGGCCATGTGGAACACGCCGTCGTCGAGGTCGCCGACGATGCCCGCGACCCCGTTCTCGTAGGACTCGTTCCAGAAGGTGTTGCCGATCCCGATGAGTTTGTCGTTGTTGCGGTAGCGGTGGGTGGGGGTGATGGTCCTGCGCTCGCTCATCGGGAGTTCCCCTCGGTGGGCTTGTAGCTGTAGACGCCCTTGAGTCTCCGGTAGGCGTACGTGTACAGGGCGACGCCGAGCACATGCGGCCTGCGGAGGATCTTCTTGGACTTGAGCCAGAAGTTGACGTTGATGTTCATCTCGCCCAGCGACTCGGCCTGGTGCCACCAGCCGAGCGGCAGGTAGAGCATGTGCCCCGGTTCGAGGACGAAGTCGCGGCGCTGGGCGAGCTTGGCCGCGAGCCTCGGGTAGCGCACCAGGTCGACGTCGTCGAGGTCGACCACGTTCGACTTGTCGCCGGTCCCGCGCAGGACCGACCTCGGGTAGTACTCCCGCACGCCGGGCGGGGCGATGATGAACCGCTTGCGGCCTTCGAGCGCGATGTTGAAGTTCTCGAACTCGTCGAAGTGGTTCTTGGTGAATACGCCGCGGTGGCTGATCCACAGGTTGGCCGCGTAGAGGCTGTCGCCGTATCCGAAGAACTCCTCGGCGTCGAAGCCGATGACGGCGTTCACGTCGGCCGGACTGCTGCGGATGTTCGACACCACGCGGTGCCAGGTGTCCGAGCTGGTCAGGTGTCGCTCGTCCGCGAAGAACTCGCGGAGCTTGATGTCCCGTGTCTCCCAGCGCCCGGGGTGGTTCTTGTCACCGGGCTCGGTGAACAGGGTGACGGTCATCTCGGCCAGGCGCGCCGCCACTTCGTCGCGTCCGAGTCCCTGCACGTCGGCCGGCAGCTTGATCACCACGGGACGGTCGGCCTCGTACAGCCCCCGGGGGCCTACGGCGAGGAACTCGTCGAACGACATACGGGTGACCTCGACACCCGCTGTCCCGTTCGACTCGGGCACCACTTCCGGTACTGCCATGTCGTCGATCCTTCCTTCTTCACCGGGTCTCATGCCTCGTCAGCCGTCGGTCCTGCGGCCGCTCAACTCCGCCACCACGTCCACGATCAGGTCCTCCTGGCCGGCGATGGCCTGCCGCCTGCCGAGTTCGAAGAAGACTTCACGCGGATCCACCCCCGCGGCCCCGGAGAGTTCGACGACCCGGTGCTTGAAGCCGGAGAACACTCCGGCCAGGCCGCTGACGATGCTCATCGAGGCGGTCACCGGTGGTGCGGGCATGAGTTCGCGCTCGGCGAGCTCGGCGGCGTCCAGCAGCGCGTACAGGTCGATGCCCGTGGTGAAACCGCTGCGCTCCAGCACCGGTACCAGCACTTCGAGTTGGGTATTGCCCGCCCCGGCTCCGAAGCCACGGGCGCAGCCGTCGATGATCAGGGCGCCGGCGTCGGCGGCGGCCACCGAGTTGGCGACGGCCATACCGAGGTTGTTGTGTCCGTGGAAGATCACCGGGACGGTGTCGACCGCCTCGACGATCGCGCCGATCCGCGCGGTGACGTCCGGAGGGAGGAAGTGGCCGGCGGAGTCCATGATTCCCACAGCCTGCGCGCCGTATCCGACGGCCCGTGCGGCCTGCTCGGCCAGCTCGTCCGGGGAGGCCATGTGGCTCATCATCAGGACGCAGTGGGCCTCGGCGCCCGCATCGCGCAGGAAGCCCAGATGGTGCTCGGCCAAGGACGCCTCGGTGGCGTGCACGCCGACGCGGAAGACGTCGACCCCGTGAGCGATCGCCTTTCGGAGGTCGTCGGAGGTACCCCAGCCGGGCAGCATGAAGGTGCCCAGCCGGCTGTGGCGCAGCGCCTCGCGGACGGTCGACAGCATCGCGTCGTCGGTCGCGGCGGCCAGCCCGACCTGCAGCGACGAGGCGCCCAGGCCGTTGCCGTGGCCGACCTCCACCACCGGAATCCGCGCGGCGTCCGCCGCTTCCGCGTAACGGCGCAGTGCGGTCAGTCCGAGCTGGTGCCGCACCGCGTGCTGGCCGTCGCGCAACGTCGGGTCGTGGATCACCAGTTGCTTCACGACGTCACCCCCATCCGGGACACCCGGTCCGGCCTGGCCGCGTACTGCTCGGCGACCATGACGGCGGCGGCGTTGATGATGTCGAGGTTCCCCGCGTACGGAGGCAGGACGTCACTGTGCGCCGTGACCTTGAGGACGATCGTCACCAGGTCGTCGACCGCGGTGCAGGCGACGACCTCGTACCCGGGTGCGAAGGACCGCACCTGCTCGGCCGCCCGGTCGACCACCGCGCGCACCGCCACCGGATCAGCGTCGGGCACCCGGGCGTGGATGACGGTCCGGAAGGTGGCCGGCGGCACCGCCGGACTGATGTTGAGGATCACCTTGACGTCGCTCACTCCGGAGAACGTCGTCACGGCGTGCCCGGTGGCCGCCACGTACTCGTCGAGGTTCAGCCTGGTCGCGCGGCCGGCCACGTCACTCGCCACGGTCGAGACGACCTCGAGATACGTCACCGGGAAGCGGGCCGCGAGCGCGTGCACGACCGGAACGGACGCCTGACCGCCGCAGCTGATCAGATTGACGTTGCGCGCGGACTCGGCCGCGACGCCGGTCACGGTGGGCGCGACCATCTGCCCGACCTTGCTGGGAGTCAGATCGATCACCAGCGTCCCAAGGGGCTCCAGCAGCGGCCAGTGCTCCCGGTGGGACGCGGCGCTGGTGGCGTCGAAGACGACGTCGAAGGGGTTCGGCGCCGCCAGTAAGGCCTCGATGCCGGCGGCGGTGGTGGCGCAGCCGAGGCTCTCGGCGTGCCGCAGGCCCGCCGACTCCGGATTGCGTCCGGCCACCAGCCGGCAGTCCAGCGTGGGTGACCGGTCGATCTTGCTGACCAGGTCCCGCCCGATCGCCCCGGTGCCGATGACGGCGACCGTCACCGTTTCGACGAGGTCCGGGCGGGCGTTCGTCAGGCCCGCCGTGAGACTCAACGTATGCCTCCGGGACAGCGGAGGCGGCGGACCAGCGGATGACGTGAGAGGCGGCAGCGGGCGCCGGTCGTCCGTCTCGCCGCATCGGGTTCGTAGGTTCTCATGAACGTTGTTCCCACCCTTCCATCTGCGCGCGGCTGCTGTGTGGCAGTCCTGGCCGCGGGCAGCCAGGTGCCTCACCGGGATTTCCGTCCGTTCCGGACCGTGCGCCGACGCGGTCGGTCACATCGCCTCTCCCGCAGAGCTCGGCCGGCCATCGTTCAGCCATCCATGCCGGTCGGCTGCCGGGAGGCGAAGCGCCAGTAGAGGCGAAGCGCGGTCACACGCTTGGAGGACGAAGATCAACAGCCGTATGTCGTCGCGCCGAAACAATCGGCCCTGAGCTCGAACCGGAGGCTTGATGCAGTGTGTTGAAGCCCCGTTGACGGCATGTCCTCCCATGCATGCACGTCGCTGACCGCCGATTCACCCGTCCAGCGGCGGCGAACATATCAGAAGACCGCAGGACACAACCCCCCTCATTCGCCCATGGATTGATCTTCCCGGGAGGCGACCTTCACGTACCTCCCGGGCACTTGACCGGCGATTATGCGCCTCCTGCCCGCAGAACCCGATCTTTCTCTCGACTCCGCCGTGGACGCCGACTACTCTCGGGAACCCCGTGCACCTGGCTGTACGGGCCTCGGCGAGCGACGACGGGTTGGTGGGGCGTCGACGGCGGGGCAGCCACATCGAAGGGGGAGGCAATGTACTGCCGGTTGCGCTGCCACGCGCTTTCATGACCGCGTCGACGACCGACAAGGCCGACGCGCAACGGCCCGTGCTGGGACGTGACTTCTCCCGGCTGTGGTGGTCCGCCGCGGTGTCCTCGCTCGGCGACGGGGCCACGATCGCCGCCGCGCCCCTGCTGGCCACCCGCCTGACCGACGACCCCCGCCTGATCGGCGCGGCCTCGGTCGCCTTCACCGCGCCGTTCCTCCTGTTCGGCATCCCCGCTGGGCTGCTGGTCGACCGCATCGACATCCGAGCGATGATGGTCCGCGTCGACATCGGCCGTGCCGTCCTGCTGGCGGTCCTCACCGCCGGGATCCTCGGCGGCTGGGGCGGGTTGCCGCTGCTCTACGTCTGCATGTTCCTGCTCGGCACCGGCGAGGTGCTCTGCCGCAACGCCGCCCAGGTACTCGTTCCCTTCATCACTCCGCGGGCCGGGCTCTCCACCGCCAACGCCCGCATCATGGCCGCGCAGGAGGCGGGAACCGGCTTCATCGGACCGCTCGTCGGCGCGCTGATGTTCGGTGTGGCGACGGCCCTGCCCTTCGGCGTGGACGCGGCCACCTTCCTGTGCTCCGCCGTCCTGATCAGCAGGATCAGCCGCACCCGGCCGGTCGAGCGCAGACCGGACAGCACCGGCGTGATGTCGGAGATGCTGGCCGGCGCGAAATGGCTGTTCTCGCACCACCTGCTGCGCAGCCTCGCCCTGGTGTCCTGTCTGATCAACCTCGCCGGGAGCGCGATGCTCGCGGTCCTCGTGGTGCACAGCGGGAAGGTGCTCGGCCTGGGGCCGTTCGGGTTCGGAGCCCTGCTCGCCTGCCAGGCCGTGGGCGCCGTCCTGGCCTCACGCTTCGCCCCCGCGCTGACGGAACGTCTGGGCCGCGAGGGAGCGCTGGTCGCCACGGCCGTCCTGATCACCACGAGCGAGGCGGTGCTTGCCGCCGTGCCCTCGATGTACGCGGCCGGCGTGGCCCTCGCGATCTTCGCGTGCGGGACGGTGACGTGGAACGTCGTCGTGGTCGTCCTGCGGCAGACCCTGGTGCCGCAGCACCTGCTCGGGCGGGCGAACAGCGTGTACCGGCTCGTGGCCTGGGGCGGTCTGCCCGTCGGTGCGGCGGCCGGCGGCT
Organism: Streptomyces anulatus; assembly: GCF_014650675.1. GTDB lineage: Bacteria > Actinomycetota > Actinomycetes > Streptomycetales > Streptomycetaceae > Streptomyces > Streptomyces anulatus. The sequence continues at coordinate 232,486 of NZ_BMVK01000009.1, forward strand.
TCGTCGCCGCCGAGGTCGGCACCCGCGCCGTGTTCGGCGCCGGTGCGGTCGTCATGGCCGTGGTCGCGATGGGGCTCCTCGTGGGCGCCCGCCGCCGGTGGATCACCCGCGCCGACCCGGCTCCGCTGCCGACGGAAGCGGACTGAGCGGGCAGCCGTCCGGCTTGCCGCAGGACTCCGGCACCGAATCGATCACCGTCCACTCCGGAAGGAACGCCCCATGACGACCACGAGTCCTCCCACGCCGCCCAGGTCGCGGTTGGGCCACGCGTACGGGGAGCAGCTCGCGCAGAACGCGCCGAAGGGCCACCCCGCGGCGGCCGCCCTGGAGTCCGCCACACTGAAGCTGGCGTACCAGGACCGGTTCCTGAACGGCCCCGCCTTCCTCCGCGAGAGCGAGCTCCGCACCCTCGTGGGAGACCTCCACACCGTCTACGGGCTGCTGCGCTCGCTGCCGGAACGCGGGTTCGACGGAAGCATCACCGCGCTGGCCGCGGCGGTCGGCCTGGACCCCCTGCAATCGGCGCTGATCACGCGGAGCGCCCGGACCGGCTCACTCCTCCCGCTGGGGCGGGCCGACCTCTATCACGACGGTACGGGGTTCAAGCTCCTCGAATTCAATATCACCAGCGCGCTCGGCGGCTTCGAGAACGCCGACATCAACCGGGCGATGCTGGCGTATCCACCGCTTGAGGAGTTCGTACGGAGCCACGGACTCCGCTACGAGGACACCCTGGGCCACATGGTGCGGACCATGTACGCCGAGTGCGCCGCGAACATCCCCGCCGACCGGGCGCCCGTCGTCGCCGTGGTGGACACGGTGGAGAACTTCGCCGTCGTGGGGCCCCGGCTGCGGGTGTTCGCCGAGAAGCTGGCCGACTACGGGGTCGAGGGGATCGCCTGCGACCTGGGCGAGATCACGTACCCGAACGGCCGCCCGACGGCCTCGGGCCGTACCGTCGACGTCGTCTTCCGGTACTTCCTGCCCGAAGACCTCACCGACCCGACCGCGGCGGCCCAGCTGGAGCCGCTGCTGACCGCCGTCGAGGAGGGCAGGCTGGGCCTGTTCAGCCGACTGGACGCCGAGCTGTACGGCAACAAGGGCACCCTGGCGATGCTCTCCGACGAGCTGCACCGCGACCGGTACGACGCCGCCGAACTGGCGTGCCTCGACCGGCTCCTCCCGTGGACGCGGTACGTGCGCCCGCACACCACGGACCCCGGCGGCACCCGGGTCGACCTGCTCCCCCACGCCCTGGGTCACCAGCACGAGCTGATCCTGAAGCCGACGCTGCTGCACGGCGGCAACGGCATCATCGCCGGCTGGCAGGTGGACCCCGCGGAGTGGGAAAGCAGGGTCACCTCGGCGATGAACGGCCCGTTCGTGCTCCAGCGCCGTGTACGTCCCGCCGCCGAGCCGTTTCCCGACGGCACCGGAGGCGTACGGGAACTCTTCCTCAACTGGGGCCTCTACCTGGGCGCACGCGGTGCCGAGGACGACGGATACGCGGGAGGCTTCGTACGGGGCAGCGCCGATCCCGGCGTCGGGGTGGTCAGCATGGGCAGCGGCGCCACGGTCGGCTGCGTCTTCCACGGCGGCGACCGCTGATCCCCTGCCCCCCCGGCGGCGGCCGGGATGGCCCGCCGCACTGAAGGGGAGGACTCGCCGTGCCCCCCCAGCTCCGACGTTCTCACCTGGGTCATGCCCCCAGGTCCTCCGTCACGGGCAGACACTCGGTGAGCAGGGCGACGACGTCGCGCCAGGCTCGCTGCGCGTGTTGCGGGTGGTGGCCGACGCCGGGGACCGTGGGGTGGTCGACCGGCGGGTGGTGGAAGGCGTGCAAGGCGCCGCCGTAGACCGTGAGGCGCCAGTCGACGCCCGCGGCCTGCATCTCGGCGGTGAACGCGTTCCGTTGCGCGGGCGGCATGATCGGGTCTTCCGACCCGACCCCGGCCCACACCGGGCAGCGAATGTGCGCCGCCTCGCCCGGTCGACCCGTGGTCAGTGCGTTGACTGTGCCGATAGCGCGCAGGTTGACGCCGTCGCGCCCGAGTTCCAGCCCTACGGCGCCCCCGGTGCCGTAGCCGATGGCGGCGATCCGGTCGGGGTCGGTCCTCGGTTCGGCACGCAACACGTCGAGAGCCGCATGGCCGATGCCCCGCATCCGGTCGGGATCAGCGAGCAGCGGCAGGCAACGGGCCAGCATCTCCTCGGAGTCGCTCATATAGCGCCCGCCGTGAAGGTCGAAGGCCAGCGCAACGTATCCCAGCTCGGCGAGAGCATCGGCCCGGCGGCGCTCGACGTCGCTGAGCCCTGTGCCCTCCGGTCCGAGCAGCACTGCGGGCCGGCGGTCGACACCGGCCGGGAGCGCGAGATGCCCGACCATCGTCAAACCGTCGGCCGGATACTCGACCGTACGCGTCGTCATCGTCGTCGTCATGAGACCGGACTGTAGTGATCGTCGAGCCCGGTACGGCTGGTGTTCTGCCACTGGCAGACAGCGCGGATACCCCTCAGAATGCGGCGAGGTCTCACGAGAACCGTCAGCTACCCCGCCCCCACGGCAGCGCTGTCGGATCACCTGCCCAGGCCACGGCGTGTCGGAGGGCGCACCATGGCCCTTGCGACGTCGTCGACCGTCACACCCGCCCCGGCCGGCGGGGTACTTGTGTGCCAGGTCGATGGCCTGGTGGTCAACGTGCGCGGACGACAGCGGCACGGGTATGGCGTGAGTCAGTGCACCGGCAGGTTCATGCCGCGTCCGCGTTCCCGACCGTTTCACCCGTTGGAAGGACAACTCCCCGGCCGGGGCCACCCACTTCCCGCCAGACCTCCCATTTCCACGCCCACACTGCGCCACGCCACCTCACACCACCCCTAGGATCACACGGTGTGACACCTCACTTACAGGGCATTCCGACCGTCGTGGCCTTCGCGACCACCATGGCCCTCGTCTCTTCATCGCCCTCCGTCCTCGCAGACCCACCCGGACGCACCACGGCCGCCGTTGCCCCGGCGCCCTGCATCAGCGGGGAACGCGAACGCCGCAGTGAATCCGCCGTCGACGACAGCGAGATCCGGTGGACGGACAAGACCCGCTACGACGTGCCCCGCGAACACGCCCTCAAGGCGTGGCAGTACTCCGGCTCGAAGATCAAGCTGCGCCCCGACTCCTCCACCACGGTCAACGATCTGGAATTCCGCGACTACAGGGGCGGCACCGGCGAGCGGGCGGCGGTGGCCCAGTACGTACGCGACTCCGGTACGGCGGCAACCGACTACGTGAGGTTCAACCGGGACAAGATGAGCGGTCGCAGCCGCGCCTTCATGAACTCGGCCGCCGCTCACGAGCTCGGTCACGCGCTGGGCCTGTGCCACAAGTCCGGCGGGGTCCTGTCGCTGATGTGGACCGACATCTCCTCACCGCCCATCACCTCCCCCCAGGCCGTCGACAAGGCCAACTACTCGAAGCTCTGGAGATAGTCGTGCGCAAGCGGGCCTGGACCCTCATCGCGGCCGCCGGCCTCGTCCTCGTGGCGGGCACCGGTACGTACGCCCTCATGTCCGACGGCGAGGTCATCGTCTCCTCGGTGTGCACCCCACCGGCCACCACGCCCGAGTACATCGCCGCCTACGCCCCCTCCGTCGTCATCGGCACCGTCACCGGCCCCACCCGGTACATCCCCGACACCGGTGACCCCAGCACCGGGGTGCAAGTCGCCACCCTCACCGTGGAGAGGACCCTCAAGGGCAGCGCCCAGGGCGACATCGACCTCCGCCAGGCGGTCTCCCGTACCGCCCAGGGCACCTACACCACCGCCGAACCTCTCTACCAGCCTCTGGCCACCGGGCAGCGCTACGCCGTCGCCGTGCTGGACCGGACCGAGGACGGCGACCGCTGGGTCTGGGGCGCGGAACGCGCGCCGGAGAGCCGGATCGACCAGCGGTGGTCAGCCGCCGTAGCCGCGAAGGCAGTCCTGCCGACCGCCACCTGCGACGACACCCGCACCATCACATCGACACCCAAGCCGTAACAGCCGCGGCACGCGGCCGGTCCCCTGAGCCGGCGCTCCCCGCAGTCGAGCCCCTCCAAGTGGTACGTGGCGACGAACCGCGCACGTGGACGGACAGCCACGCGGCGACAGTGGACCTGCTCACGGGCCGTCTGCCGGCAACGGACCGGCGGTAGCGCTCTCCCGGGTGGTGCCTGCGCCGGAACTCTTCGTGGGGCGGCCACGAGGGCCGTTGTCAGAGGCGATTGGCAAGATTGCGGCCATGAAGGTCACTCCTGTCACTCCGCCACGGCCGATCGACGTTGTCGCGGTCTTTCCCCGACTGGCTCCGCTGGCCCGCACGGCGACCCGCCTGCACCCCCGCCCCGGGGCGCCGACGTGGCACGACAGCTCGATCGGCGGGCCGCTGCTGTGGCCCGCCGAGGAGCCGTGGCCGCACTGCGAGGAACCGCATGTGGTGGATGGCTTCAACCCGCCCAAGTCCCCTGCGGATCTGCGGCTGGAACGACGGATCTTCGCCGCCTCGCACGGCCGGGACCTGACTCCGGAGGAGCGGGAGACTCTTGGGCGGATCCAACCCCCTCGGACGTATCCGGTGAGGCGGACGGTCCAGGCGTACGACGGCCCCATGGCGATGCTGCCCGTCGCGCAGCTGTACGTACGGGATGTGCCCGACCTGAGCCCGCCGGAGGGCAAGGACCTGCTGCAGGTTCTGTGGTGCCCCTTCGATCATCCGATCATGCCCAGGACCCTGCTCTTCTGGCGTTCGGCAGCCGCCGTCACCGACATGCTCGACACGCCCCCCGAGCCGCCCGCAGTGCAGTTCGACGGCTATCTGCCGGAACCGTGCGTGCTCGAACCGGAGCAGATCACCGAGTACCCCGACCATCTGGAGCTGAGCGAGGAGCTGCGGGAACAGCTCAAGCAGTGGAGTGTGCCGCAGGTAGCAGAGGAGGACATGGACCCGGACACGTACTACGACTGTGTGCTGTCCAACGCACCCGGCTGGAAGGTCGGCGGCTGGCCCGCGTGGAATTCCACCGACCCCAGCTCGCAGCCCTGTTCCGAGTGCGGCACCGGCATGGAGGTCCTGATGACCGTCGCCACGTTCGAGGAGGGGGACGACGCCGGGAACAGCTGGTCTCCGCACCCCCACCCAGGTGCTGGACCGTACCCCGGCCACCGGGGCTACAACGCGACCGGTGTCCAGATAGGCAGCGGCTACCGGCAGCACCTGTTCGTCTGCCCGGCGGAGCCCGAGCATCCGCACATCGAGTTGATGACGTAGCCCGTCCGCAGTGTGCAGCCGGGGCGTCACGCTGCGCCCTTCAGGACACCGGCCTCGCGCCCGGGAGCGCACCTCCGTCCTGGACCCGCCGGGGTTCAGGGTTCGCCGCCCTGTTGGGTGCTGATGATGCGGCAGATGTTGTCGGCGTCGCTGCAGGACTGCGGGTCGGTCTCGGCGGCTTGCCGGGCGAGGTCACGGAGGACGGTGCGGGTCTTGCGGAGTTCGGCCATGCGCCGGTTGATCTCTTCGAGGTGCTGGTGGATGAGGTCGGTGACGTGGCCGCAGGGTGCCTCGCCACCGTCACGGAGGGCGAGGATGCCGCGGATCTCGGCGAGCGTGAGGCCGGCGTGCTGGGCATCGCGGATGAACGCGAGGCGGGCCTCGGCGGCGGGCGGGTAATCGCGGTAGCCGCTCGAGGTCCGTGGCGGTTCCGGCATCAGGCCGGCCTGTTCGTAGTAGCGGATGGTCTTGGTGGTCAGTCCGCCTCGCGTGGCGAGGTCCCCGATGCGCATGGTTCCAGGCTAGCTCTTGACCTTCCAGCGCACTGGAAGGTCTAGCGTCGGGTGCAGAGGCTATGAGCTGGGAGGACAACGCCATGCGGATCACGGTGCTGACAGTTCCTGACTGTCCCAACGGGCCCGTCGCGCAGGAGCGGATCACGACCGCGCTGAACGGACGGGCCGCCGAGGTGGAACTCGTCGAGGTGACCGAGCAGGCCGAGGCCGAGCGGGCGGGGATGACCGGATCGCCCACCGTCCTGCTCGATGGAGTCGACCCGTTCGGGACCGTGGGGGCGACGCCAAGTGTGTCGTGCCGGATCTACCGGCATGCCGATGGCGAAGTCGACGGGGCGCCGAGTGTGGACGAACTACGCAAGGCCTTGACCGCGGTGGGCCCGGCCGCAGCGGCGGATGACGACTGCTGTGCGGTGGACGTGCTGGATCTGGTCGGCCGGGACGGCCGAGGGCGCCTTGCGCCGGTCGAGGACGGGCTGCGGGCGGTGCAGCAGGCGGTGCTGCGGCACTTCGCCGCCACCGGCAGCGCCCCCGGGACGGCGGATCTGGAGCCGGCCGCAGCCGCTGCAGGCCGGACAGCGGCAGAGGTGCTGGCCGAGCTGGCGCAGGAGGATTTCCTGACCCTGGACCCGGAGGGGCGGATCCGGGCGGCGTACCCGTTCTCCGCGGTGCCAACCCCGCATCGGGTGACGATCGCGGGCGGCGTGCAGGTGTGGTCGATGTGCGCGATCGATGCGCTCGGCATTCCCGCCATGCTCGGCCGCGATGCGGTGATCACCTCCGTCGACCCGGTCACCGGCGAGAGTGTCACGGTGACCAGCGAGAACGGGCAGACGGTGTGGGAGCCCGCGACAGCGGTGGTGTTCGTCGGGCGCCGGGGCGGATGCTCCGGTCCTGCGGCCGAGGTGTGCTGCGACACCCTGAACTTCTTCACCGGCTCCGCCTCCGCCCGCACGTGGATCGAGCAGCACCCGGGCGTGAACGGTCGGATCGTGGACCGGGCCCGCGCCGAAGAGGTCGGCCAGGCGACCTTCGGGCCGCTGCTGACCACCGGCTGACCAGCCCGGCAGGCCCGGTCAGGCCGGCGCGGCCGCGCCGTCGGGCACCAGCAGGCACGCAGACTTACCCAACTGATGAGAGAGGCCCGCCCTATGAGCGGCTGCCGACGTCGATCTGGAAGACCAGCCGGCCGTCCGCCGTGCGGAGCAAGGCCTGCTGCAGGGTCGGCTTGCTGTAATCGGAGTTCAGGATGACCGGAATGGCACAACCCTGCTTGGACTCCAGGCACTGATCCAGCGAACCCTCGACGGGCTTGAGTCCCGCCAGGCCCGGCAGGGTTCCCATCCACTCCCGGACTGTGGAGAACTCGTCGACGCACTGGTCGTCGTCACAGGCGACGCCCTTCGCGTACGTCACCCGCTCCAGGTCGTCCTCGGTGCGGTTCCTGGAGGCCAACGTGAAGCCCGAGGGGGCTGTCAGCCCCTTGGCCGTGGTCTGGTTCGCCGTGTAGTCCTGGCCGACGTCCTTCCAGTTGTAGAGGACGTACCCGGCAATCGATGCCGCAGCGATCGCCAGCACTGCCACGCCCAGCAGTCCCTGCCGAAGCGAAATGCCCGGCTCGGGCTTCGCGGGGGGTGGTCCGCCGGGTCCAGGTCCGGCGGATGTCGGTCCGGATGGTCCTGGTCCGACGGTCGGCTGGGCGGCCAGGTGCTGGGCGGCAGGGGTCCACGACCGGGCGGGGGCTGCCGCCGGAACGGGAGACGCCACAGTCGGAGTCGGGAGCGCGGAGGCCGGCCGGGACAGCTTCGCCTGCAGCTGCTCCATGGTCCAGCGTGCGCCCGGATCCTTGTTCAGCAGTCCGTCGAGGACAGGGCCGAGCGCCCCGGCCCGCACGGCCGGCGTGGGCTCCTCCGTGGCGACGGCGACCAGGACCGCACTCGGAGCCGTACCCGAGAACGGCGCGTGCCCCTCCACAGCGGCGTAGAGCGTCGCACCCAGCGACCACAGATCGGACTCAGCCGTCGCGGGCAGCCCCCGGATCTGCTCGGGCGCCATGAAGGCCGGGGTTCCCATGATCATGCCGGTGGCCGTGAGGGTGGCGTCTCCCTCAAGTGCCGCGATGCCGAAGTCGGTCAGGATGACCCGGTCTTCCTCGAGGAGGATGTTCGCGGGCTTGATGTCCCGGTGGGTGATGCCTAGGCGGTGTGCGGCAGCGAGCGCGGCTGCGACCTGCCGGCCGATGTCGGCGACCTGCTGGGGCGGGAGCGCGCCCTGTGCCTCGACAAGGTCGGCGAGGGACCCGCCGTCGACCAGCTCCATGACGATCCACGGCCGTCCGTCCGGCCCGGTTATGCGGTCGTGGACTGTGATGATGCCCGGGTGCTTCAGCCGGGCGGCGGCCCTGGCCTCACGGTCGAGGCGGGCGATCCAGTTCTGCCGCTCGGTGGCCCCCACATGGTCGGGAAGCCTCAACTCCTTTACAGCTACGTCCCGTCCCAGCTGCTCGTCGTGGGCACGCCAGACGACACCCATGCCTCCCTGACCCAGGATGTGTGTCAACCGGTATCGGCCTGCGAGGAATTGCCCGCGATCGTCATTCACGGACGGACTATAGCCGGGCCGACCCCGCCCCAGCCTTGGTCACCCGGGCCGGTCGGAGCCGGTCGCCAACCCGCTCCGACGCATTACCCGGACGAGTGAGGGCCGGCGACTTCCGGGGGCGGGCGGAAGCGAGCCGAACCGAGGCGTGTTGCAGAACACCGAGGCGCAGGCATTTCTCCTGTATCGGCGGGGTGTTGCGGGCTGAGGCCTTGTGGGTGGAACCGTTCACCGGGTTGCGGATACGGAGGAGTGAGATTGAGGGCCCCAAGGCCGCGACCGCGGACAAGAGGGTTCAGATGCGGGGTAGATGGCGGCTCACGAGGGCCCGCAGCCGCTCCGCGTCCTGCGGAGAGCGCAGCCCGCGCTTGGGGAGCACCTCCACGAGCAGGATGTTCGGGTCGCGGCTGAGCAGCACCACGTGGTCGCGGGTCTCGCGGTAGCCGCGGAAGATTGACCAGCGCTGCACGAGCGTCGCGTGCGTGGTCTCGGCCGTGATCCCCGACTCGGTCACGGATGTGCGGTACTCGCCCTGCCAGGAGACCGTGCGGAGCGCGTGGTGGGCCTGGAGGTGGGGGATCGACCAGATCAGGGCGGCGCAGAAGACGGCGGTCACGGCCGACTGCGCGGAGCTTTCCGGTGCGGCCACCATCAGTACGGCGCCGACGCCGAAGAGGCCCGTGAAGCCCCACCGGACCACGTGGAGACGCCGTCGCCGCTCACGCACCCGGACGCCCGCGAGGATGTCGGCGCGCGTCGGCCGGTAGACCAACTCGACTGTGTCCTGTCTTCCGTCCCGCCCCATGTCCACGACCATGAAGCGGGATCGTACCGCCCATGCCGACTGCCGGTAGGACGCGGTGCCCGGCCGGGCACCGGCCGGGGCTCTCACTGTCTCGGGAGCGCCCCGGTGATCGCGGTGACGGCCATGCGTACCGCGAGGTCCGTCACCGCGTCAGGATCGTCGCCGTTCTCGATCGCCGTCGTGGCGGCGTTGACGATTCCCTGAAGGAGCAGCGACGTACGCCGCGGATCCTCCTCGCCCAGATCTGTCAGCGCGCCGATCAGTGGGGTGAGCAGCTCCTGGTGGGCCCGCATCGCACTCTCCCGCACCACCTTCGCGTCCTGTACTCCGGCCAGCGCCTGGGCGATCCGATGCTCCCCGCCGCGCACCAGGTCCAGTTGCGACGACACGTAGGCGGCGATCTTCTCCTCGGGCGTCGCCGCCGCCGACATGCCGGCCCGGATGGCGTCGGTCCAGCGGGGCATCGCGTCCTCGACGACCGCGGCGAGCAGCTCGGGGCGGCCCGGGAAGTACTTGTACACGCTGTTGCGGGCGAGGCCCGTGGCCTTCGCGATCGCGGTGAAGGTCACCGCACCGGCGTCGCCGCTCTCCAGCAGCTCACGTGCCGCCCGCACCAGGGCCAGTCGCTGCTGGGCATGGTGCTCGGCAACCGTGGCGGCACTGATCCTGGGCACAGGACCAGTCTAGAAGCCCCCGCGGGTACCTCACCCCCACTTAGGGACGCAGCGTCCCCATCAACTATGTTAGCGACGCACCGTCCCTAACATCTATCCATCGAAGGGAACCGCCGTGTTCCTCGCTCTCCTGGAGCTGCGCGCCGCCCGAGGACGTTTCCTGCTCATGGGATCCGTCGTGGTGCTCGTCGCCGCGCTCGTCGGCATCGTCTCCGGCTTCACCACCGGCCTGGGTGACGACACCATCTCCGCGCTGCGCCGCCTGCCCGCCTCTCAGCTGGTCTTCTCCTCGGACGCCCGGTCCGACCAGTTCGCCCGCAGCCTCCTCGACGGGAGTACCGCCGCCGCGTGGAGCGAGGACGCGGACACCGAGACGACCCCGCTCGGGGTCTCCATCACCCGCGGCACGACGCATCGTGGCGCCGAGGTCGACCTCGCCGCCTTCGGCGTCGAACCCGGCTCCTTCCTCGCCCCCTCGGTCACCTCGGGCGACGGACTCGCCGACGTGGCGGCGGACAGCATGGTGATGTCCGCCAAGCTCGCCGACGAGGGCGTGCGCGTCGGCGACACCCTCGTCATCGACCGGCTGGACATCGAGCTGCGCGTCGTCGGAAGGACCGAACGCTCCAGCTACGGCCATGTGCCCGTCGCCTACATCCCGTTGAAGACCTGGCAGCGCATCCGCTTCAGCACCCCGGGGGCACCGGCGTCCGCGACAGCCGCGATCCCTGACCAGTTCAGCGCCCTCGCCCTGCGCACTCCGCCGGACGGGGCCTCCAGCGCCGCCCTCGACGCGCGGTACTCCACCACCACGCTCACCAAGGAGAAGGCGTACGAGGCGGCCCCCGGCTACACCGGGGAGCGCGTCACCATGAACTCGATCCAGGCCTTCCTCTACCTGATCGCCCCGCTCGTGGTCGGCGCCTTCTTCGCCGTGTGGACCGTGCAACGCCAGCCCGAACTCGCCCTGCTGCGCGCCATGGGCGCCTCCCGCAGGCGCCTGCTCGCCCACACCGTCCTCCAGGCGGCCCTGGTCGTCGTCCTCGGCACCGCGGCAGGCGCCGTGCTCGCCGGAGCGGTCGGGCTGCTGGTCGGCGAACAGGTGCCGTTCAGCCTCCCCGCCGCCACCCTCACCGTCACCATGTGCACCGTCGCGGCCGTGGGCCTCGCGGGCACCGCCCTGACCCTGCGCCGAGTGACCCGCGCCGACCCGCTGACCATGCTGGGAGCCAACCGATGAGCCTCGAACTGAACGCCGTCACCGTCACGCTCGGCCGAACCGACGCCCGTACCACCATCCTCGACGGCCTCGACGTCACCTTCGAACCCGGCCGCATGACGGCTCTCGTCGGCCCGTCCGGCTCCGGCAAGTCCACGCTGCTCGCCGTCGCGGGGGCACTGCTGCGGCCCACCTCCGGTCAGGTCCTGCTCGACGGCGAGAACCTCGCCGGGCTCTCCGACGACCGGCGCGCCAAGGCCCGACGGGAACGGATCGGCTACATGTTCCAGAGCGGCAACCTGCTCTCCGGCCTCACCGCCATCGACCAACTGCTCACCGCGGTCCACATCAGCGGCGCACGCCCCCGCGCACACCGTTCCCGCGCCGAGGAGGCCCTGAACCGGGTGGGGCTCGGCCACCGCCTGCGCCACCGCCCCGAACAGCTCTCCGGCGGCGAACGCCAGCGGGTGGCCCTCGCCCGCGCCCTCTTCCTCTCACCGAAACTGCTGCTGATCGACGAACCGACGGCGGCCGTCGACCGTTCCCAGGCCGGCGACCTGGCCGCGCTCCTCGCCGAACGCGCCCACCAGGACAACTGCGTCATGGTCGTGGCTACGCACGACCGGACCGTGGCGGAGGCCGCCGACCGGGTCGTGGACATGGCCGCACTGACTGCCGACGCGGCGCCGTCCGCCCCGGCCGGCCGCTGAATCACTCCGCGAGGTCACACCCGCTGGATGCTGCGCCGCCCTACAGATGTCCTTCGGCGCCGTCCAGCGTGGCCGGCTCTGTTCCCCGTTGTGGCGATCTTCTGCTTGCGTCCACTGAGCCTGGGTTTCCAGAGCCCTGCTGGGGGGAGCCCCTCACTCAACCCCGCTGCGCGCGGATGAGGTCGCGATACCAGGCGAAGGATGCCTTCGGGGTGCGGACCTGCGTCTCGTGGTCCACGTGGACCAGGCCGAAGCGCTGGTGGTAGCCCTCGGCCCATTCGAAGTTGTCGAGGAGGGTCCAGGTGAAGTAGCCGCGTACGTCCACCCCCTGGGCGACCGCCGCGTCGACGGCCTGGAGGTGGGTGTCCAGGTAGTCGATGCGGTCCAGGTCGAGGACCTTTCCGTCCGGGGTGAGGACGTCTTCGGCCGAGCAGCCGTTCTCGGTGATGTAGAGGGGCGGAAGGGCGGTCGGGTAGCGGTCCTTGAGGGTGACGAGGAGTTCTCGCAGGCCGTCCGGGACCACCGGCCAGTCGAAGGCCGTGCGGCGGTAGCCCTCGATGGGGGCCTCCTCGAAGGGGAGGCCGTCAGGAGTCGCCGGAGCCTGGATGCGGGTGGGGTTGTAGTAGTTGATGCCCAGGGCGTCCAGGGGGGTCGAGATGAGGTCCAGGTCGCCGTCCTGGATCCAGGCGTCAAGGGTGGCGTCCGCGCCGAAGGCCGTCAGGTCGGGGTACGTGCCTTTGAGGATCGGGTCGTTGAAGAGGCGGTTGTGCAGGTTGTCGTAGGCCTGCGCGGCGGCGTGGTCGGCAGGGGTGCTGGAGGCGGGCCAGACCGGGGTGCAGTTGTTGGAGATCATCACCTGCAGGCCGCGGCCGCGCAGCTCCCGCAGCGCCAGGCCGTGGCCGAGCAGCTGGTGGTGGGCGACCGGCAGGCAGTCCAGGAACAGGGTGCGGCCCGGCGCGTGGGTGCCCAGGCCGTAGCCCCAGACCATATGGATGAACGGTTCGTTGAGCGTGATCCACGTACGGACGCGGTCGCCGAGCCGGTCGGCCGCGATCGCGGCGTACTCGGCGAAGCGGTGCGCCGTGTCGCGGTTCAGCCAGCCTCCCTCGTCCTCAAGGGCTTGCGGGAGGTCCCAGTGGAAGAGGGTCGGGACGGGTTCGATGCCGCGAGACAGCAGGCCGTCGACCAGGCGGTCGTAGAAGTCCAGGCCCTTGATGTTGGCCTCGCCCCTGCCGGTGGGCTGGATGCGCGGCCAGGCGATGGAGAAGCGGTAGCCGGTGAGGCCCGCCTCGGCCATCAGGTCGAGGTCCTGCTCGTACCGGTGGTAGTGATCGCAGGCAACCTCGCCGGTGTGCCCGTCGCGGATCGTGCCCGGGCGGGCCGTGAAGGTGTCCCAGACCGATGGTCCGCGGCCGTCCTCCCGGGTGGCGCCCTCGACCTGGTACGACGCCGTCGACGCGCCCCAGACGAAGTCCGCGGGCAGATGGTTCAGTGTCACGCACAACCCCCTCAAACATGAGTAGAGCTCATGTTAGTCGGTTCGATGGGATGATGGAAGCGTGAACCAAGACCGCACTACAGGGACGCCGCGCCGGCTTCCGGTCCAAAAACGCAGCCTCGAACGCTTCGAACGGCTCCTTGACGCCTGCGCCGAACTCCTCGACGAGGTCGGCTACTCCGGGCTGACCACCAAGGAGGTGGCGCGCCGGGCCGAAGTACCGATCGGCACGCTCTACCAGTTCTTCTCCGACCGGGAGGGGCTGGTCGGAGCGCTCGCCGCCCGCAACCTGGAGTCCTTCCTGGGGCGGGTCACCGAGCGCCTTGAGCGCGAGGCGCCCGACGGGGTCGCGGGCATGGTGGAGGTGACCGTCGACGAGTTCGTGGCCATGCGGCGCACGATCACCGGGTTCGGTGTGGTCGACTTCGGCGCGGCGGGCCAGGACCACACCCTGGAGCCGGGCCGGGACAACAACACCGCGGTCGCCGGACAGCTGCGCGCACTGACCGCCTCCCTGACCGGCGTCGAGGACGACGCCGAACTGGAGCTCGCCCTGCGGGTGGCCCTGGAGTGCGCGGACGGTGTGCTGCAACTGGCCTTCCGCACCCACCCGCAGGGCGACCCCCAGCTGATCGCCGAGTGCAAACGCGTCCTCAACAGCTACTTGAACGACCGACTCCGGATGCTGCCCCTCCGTCAGCAGAAGCGCTAACGAACGGACTTGACTTTCCAGACCAGTACCGCGCCGAGCGCCGACATGGCCGCAGAGCACAGGAACAGCGAGCTGTAGCCGCCCGGGCCTCCGAGCACGAGCGAGGCGATCGGGGGGACGAGCACGTACGGCAGGGACGTCATCAGGTTGGCGAGGGCCATGTCCTTGCCTCGGTCCGCCGACGCCGGGAGCACCTCGGTGACCAGGGCGGTGTCGACGGCCAGGTACACGCCGTAGCCGAGGCCCAGGATGACCGCCGCGACCAGCGTCATGGTCCACGTGGGCGACAGGGCGAGCGGGACCGCGGCGACGGCCATCGTCAGGCCGCCGAGGAAGACCAGCATGCGTCGCTTGCCGAGCCGGTCGGAGAGCCAGCCGCTGAGGACGACCGTGGAGATCGTGGCCAGGCTGTTGATGCCGATCACGATGAGCAGGCCGTCCTCGGTGGACTGACCGGGGAACAGGCGCTCGTAGTGCAGGACGTCGTCCAGGAAGTACGGCAGGTAGAGGGTGCCCATGCCGTAGCCGAGACCCATGATGAAGCGGGAGCTCATCGCCCAGACGAAGTCGGGGTGGGCGCGCGGGCTGATCCGGTAGCCGTCCAGGAAGGCCCGCGGCGAGAACGGCTCGCGGTGTGCGTGGGGAAGCGGCGGGTCCTTCATCGTGAACGCGAACAGCAGGATGAGCAGCGGCAGTCCGGCCATCAGCAGGTACTGGGCGGGAAAGCCCGTGACCAGGCCGATCAGCAGGCCGCCCGCGATCAGGGCACCGGCCTGCGGGACCATCGCCCAGCCAAGGACCGCGCCACGTTGCGTGACCGGGACCTGGTCGGGCACCACCGGGGAGAGCCCGGCACCGATGATCATGAATGAGGCGGACAGGACGAGGGAGCCGAGCGCGAGCCCGGCGACCGTCGTCTGGAGGCCGGTGAAGACCAGCGTCGCCACGCAGACCAGCGAGCCCGCGAGCAGCCACGGGCGGCGGCGGCCGAACCGGCTGGTGGTGCGGTCGCTGAGCGCGCCGGCCAAGGGGGCGATGACGATGCCCGAGATCGCGCCCATCATGCTGACCCAGGCGTAGCTGCCGACTTTGCCCGCCGGGTCGATCTGTGCGATCTGCTCGGGCATCAGGAACGTGGTCGGCACGTGCATCGGGATGAACACCCCGACGTTGGCCAGGACATACAGGGCGACCCAGCCGGGGCCGACCCGGCGGACGGGCTCGGCGAGGGCATCGGAGCGCTCCGGCGCCTCGACTGGCTCGCGCTGCTCGGGGGCCAGGCTCATCGGGGCAGTCTCCTGAGGTGGACGAGCTCGCTCGTCCGGTCGAAGGGCAGCAGCGGCGGAAGGCCGTGGCTCAGCAGGACGGCGCCCTCGTGGACGGCGCCGCTGTCCTCGTCCTGGTAGCGGGCGTCGGGGTCGAGGCCCTTCAGCCGGGTCCGGGCAGCGGTGCGGGTCAGCGCGGACGGCTGGAACTGGAGGACGACGACCTCGTCCCGGGTGACGTACTGCACGGCGTCGTGATCGAGGCGGTACTGGACGCCGCCGTGCACCACGGGCCGGATCCGCTTGTACTGCCCCACCAGCATGCGGGCCCACGCCAGGTCCTCCTCGCTCCAGTTCCGCAGATCGCCGCCGATGCCGAGGGCTCCGGCCATCGAGACGTGGAAGCGGTAGCGGATCGAGGTCGCGCGGGCGGTGTGGCTGTTCGGGCTGTCGGTGACCCAGGCGCCCATGGTCCGGGCGGGCAGCAGCTGTCCGTGGCCGTGCTGGATCGCGACCCGGTCGGCAGCGTCCGTGTTGTCCGACGCCCAGATCTGGTCGGCGCGGGCAAGGACACCGAGGTCGGCCCGGCCGCCACCGCCCGCGCAGGACTCCAGATACAGGCCGGGACGGGCGGCGCGCAGCCGGTCCATCACCTCGTAGACCCCACGTGTGTGCTCGATCCACACACGATCGGGGTCGGTGGCGCCGGGCTGTCCCGCCTCGCTGAAGGGCCGGTTCATGTCCCATTTCAGGAAGGCCACGTCCAGCTCGGTGACGGTCCTGACCAGCCATTCGACCGCCCACTCACGGACGTCGCGCCGGGCGAAGTTCAGTACGTGCTGGTTGCGGCGCTGCGTGCGGGTGCGGCCGTCCTGGCTCAGGATCCAGTCGGGGCGGCCGCGGAAGAGGTCGCTGTCGGGGTTGACCGCCTCGGGCTCGACCCACAGGCCGAAGCCCATGCCCAGGGCGCGTACGTGGTCGGCGAGCGGGCCGAGGCCCCCGGGGAACCGGTCGGGGTTGGGCCACCAGTCGCCGAGCCCGGCCGCATCGCCGGTACGAGCGCCGAACCAGGCGTCGTCCACGACGAACACCTCGACGCCGAGGCCCGCGGCGAGGCCGGCCAGTTGTCTCTGCTGCTTCTCGCTGATGTCGAACTCGGTCGCCTCCCAGGAGTTGTAGATCAGCGGGCGTTCGGCCGGGCGGGCGGGCAGCACCTCCTCTTCGACGAAGGCGTGCCAGCGGCGACTGGTGCCGCCGAAGCCGTCGGGGGCGTAGAGGCCGGTGAAGACAGGGGTCTCCAGGTGCTCACCCGCAGCCAGTCTCCAGACCAGACCCTCGTGGCCGAATCCGCCGGTCCAGGAGGCACGGCCGTACGGATCGCGACGCACGGTGATGCGGCGGCTGCCGCTCCAGGCGAGAGCCGCGCTCCACACCTCGCCGTGTTCCTCGGCGGCGTCTCGTGCGTCGAGCATCAGCCAGGGCCCCGCGTGCTGGCCCGTGATGCCCAGGCGGCTGGTGAACACGCTCTCCCCGACGGGCACATGGTCGCGCCGGAGCTGGAACTCCCGGCCCCACTCCCCCACCACGTGGCTGACCCGGTAGTCGTCGCGGGCGGGCAGTGTCCAGGCGGCGGAGTCAAGGCGCAGGACGTCCACCTGCTCGCCCGCGGTGAGGACGGCCCAACGCTCGATCTGGTCGTGGCCGTCCCGGATCCGGTAGTTCAGGTCGAGGGAGAGGCGGCGGACCCGGTCGGTGAAGGACAGGGTGAGCCGGCCGTCCTCGACCGCGTGCGCGACGAACCGCCATGCGAAGCCGCGGACCCCGTCGGCGAACCGGACGGTCAGCGACGGCGCCCCGAAGCGCAGGCCGCCCTCGACCGCGTACTCCTCTCCCCCCGGGTCGTCGCCGCCGGGGTCCTCGGCGGGCAGGTCGGCCGCGACGGCGACGGCCTGCTCCAGGCTCAGCGGCCGGCCCCAGTGCACGTGCCGGGGGACGTCGTCGGCGTCGAGGCGGAAGGCGTAGGAGGTGCCGGGTGTGCACAGCAGCCAGAGGCGGGCGGCGGAGTCGTAGGTGATCACACGCATCCTTGAAGGTGACGGGGACCGGCCGGTCCTCGAAGGCGAGTCCGCACCGGGCGGAATCAGGCAGCAGTCACCGCGACCGGCCGGATCACGTGGGAGCGCTGATCCGGCCGGCCCGTGCGGTACCGCCTCAGCCGGCGGCGTGGACGCCGACCTCGCGCAGCGAGTAGCCCCACTGGGTACCGCGCGTCAGCCCTTTCACGCGTACGTAGCGCGCCTGGGACGTGGCGAAGCGGGCCGTGTCCAGACCGCCGTCACCGACGTCGGTGGACCACACCGTCCTCCAGTTGGAGCCGTCGTCCGACAGTTCGACGTGGTACGACTTCGCATACGCCCCCTCCCAGTCGACGGTGACGCGTCCGACCGGCTTCGCCGATCCGAGATCGATCCGCAGCCACTGGTCGTCCTTCCACTCGCTGGCCCAGCGGGTGCCCGTGTCGCCGTCCACCGCCCTTTCGGGCCTGAAGTTCTCGAAGGGGTTCCACCACTCGGAGGAGGACGCCGTGGCAGATGCCCCCTTGGCGAGGTTCTCCCCGGGCTTGTACGTCTCGGAACCGGCCCAGGTACGCAGGTAGGACTCGGCACCCGTGAACAGTTCGTCGACGACCTTCTGGCCGCCGACCCCGCGGATGTCCTCAATCCAGTCCGGGACCATGCCGTAGTGCGCGCCACCTGCGGTGTTGAAGTCCCACGTGCGCGATCCGGTGGTCAGCTTGTCGACGACCGAGCCGCCGTCCGTACTGCGGAAGGGGTACGTCACCGGGTTCGGGGCCTCCGCGCCGCGCGGGGCCGGCCAGCCGCCGACGCCGTTCATGTCGGTGCCGTAGCCGTAGCCCACCTTGTACTTCTCGCGCAGCGCCCGCGTGCGCTCGGCCTCCTTGATGAACCCCTCGGAGGCGCCCATGTACTGCGCGGCGAACCCGCCGAGCTTGTAGAGGCGTTCGGTCCAGCCCAGGTCCATCCAGCTGTGCGAGGAGATGACGCCCGGGTACGACTCGGACTCCAGGATGTCGAAGGCCTGGCCTGCGGCCTTGACGCTCATGTGGTCGAGCTCCAGCATCATGCTGCGCTTCATCATGCCGCGCACCGCGTACGCGCCCAGGTCGGTCAGCCCGCGGGTGTTGCACTGCGCGTCCGAGTCGTACGAGGGGACGTCCACGCCCTGCGGGAGCTGCTTCTCCGCCTGCGGCGCGGCCGCGTTGCCGATGGGGTTGTCGTGCTGCGGTCCTCGGCAGGTCTCCGTCTTCCAGAACGTGCCCGTCGACAGGAACTGGCCCACGTTGATGGCCGTGCCGAGCGCACCGGAGTCGTAGCGCACGCCGCACAGGGCGTTGTCGAACTTGTGGCACAGGAACATGCTGCTGACGCCCAGTTCCTTCAGCTCGTCCAGACCCTTGTCGATGTCCTCCTTGCTGCACTGCGCGACGTCCAGGATCTGCTTGCAGCCGAACGGCTCGGAGGTCTCCACGCCCAGGACGACGGCCAACTTGCCCTGCTCGACGACCTGCCGGGCCTGCGCGCTGCTGGTGACGATGCGGAAGAAGCCCTTGCCCGGGCCGCCGTACATCGTGTCGATGTAGTCCTGCATCTCGTACGTCTTCTTCGCCTCGAGACGGATGGCGTCCATCTCGTCGCAGCCGCGGTCCTTGAAGAAGTACACCGAGCAGATGACGCCGTTGGTGACCAGATCGTTGACCAACACCCGCTGGCCGCCGCGCCAGGCCCGCTCGATCCAGGCGTAGTAGTTCTGCTGGTGCGTCAGCGAGTCGTGGGCGGGCCAGTCCTTGAACGTGGGCCATCCGACGGGGTCGTGCCTGCCGTCGCCGCCCTTGGTGATCATGTCGAAGACGGCGAGGGAGCCGTCGGGGTAGTGCTCGGGGCAGTCCTTGAGCGCGTCGGCCACGCCCTGCTCCGAGTACGGCTTGCCGCAGATCAGCCGGCCGCCGAAGCCCTCGTTGGACATGATGTGGTCGTGGGCGTCGACGAAGCCCCGGACGCGGCCCTGGGCGTCGGTGCCCTTGAAGGGCTCGCCCGTGACACCGATCCGCGAATCAGGTGCGGGCCGCGCCGACGGCTCCCACCAGTTCGACTGCGCCGCGGAGCTGGGCACCGGCCCGAGCACCAGGGCCAGCACGGCGAACAGCAGCGACACGACCGTGACCGAACCGAGTCTGCGCCGCAAAGGTTGAACGATGACCATCGCGTGCTCCTTAATGTGAGCCGGGCTCATATTCCGCTCTCAAGGTAGGGACGCGAGCCCGCGAGGCCAAGACCCTGGCAGGAGGACACCGAAGTTCCCGGCATCGAGGTACGGTCACAACGGGACGAAGCGGGGTACGGTCACCAGTCCGTTGCGGCACGACGCGGAGCAACCCGGGCAGTACCGAGGGCATTTGGCGCGCGACGTGTCGCAGATTCTCGATCGCGGATCGGGCAGCGCTCCGACCTGCGTGGGCCAAGTGAGCCGCTGCTGGAGCTCGGACCGGCGGCTCGGAGTCGCCTCCCATGGCTGGACACGCCCGACACGTCCATGAGCACCGGGAAGCGGGACGCCTTCCCGGCTGCGCCGGCGTACGGCGACCTGCACCGAGAGGCGTAACTCGACGACCAGCTCATCAAGCGCGTGAAGGTGCACGACTCCGGGCTGCACGTCACCATGGCGACGCCCCAGACCGATCAGGGCGGGAAGGGGCCGGGCCTGCCCCGCGAGGGCTCGCTCAGCGCTCGCCGGAGTACTCCGCAGCGCCGCCGGCCGCTGGGGCTCAGTGGTCGCGCGGAGCGCCTGGGTGTGCTTTTGTCCCGGATGCGAGGGATCATCGGATCATGAGTGGTGATGATCCACTGGCGCCGCGTGGAGAGTGGGACGGGCGGAACCGATCAGGGCCGGCGGCAGGGGGCGCTGTGCCGCTGCCCCGGCCGTCGGGCTCGTCTGCCCGGCGGCGGAGGGGACGGCCGTGAACGAGGAGCGCCTCCTCAGGCGGTACCAGGCGCTCATGGGAGCCGTCCCGCAGTCGGTGTGGGTGATGTCGCCCGGCGGTGTCGTCACCCTGTTGTCCGGGGGCGGGATCGCCGAGAAGCTGTGGACTCCCGGTACCGATACCTCATGGATGGACGCCGTGCATCCCAAGGACCGGGACTGGTTCCAGCGCGCGTGGCGCAGGGCCACGCAGCAGCGGTCTTCGCTCGACACGATCGTCAGGGTGCGGCTCGACGGTGCCGTCGACCGCTTCCGCCACGTCAAGATCATCGCTGCGCCCGTGGTCGACGAGGACGGTGAGGTGGAGTTCGTCGGCACGGCCACCGACGCGGAGGAGCACTGGCGCGCCCGTATGCGGGAGAAGTTGCTGGCGCGTATGGCGGCGGTGCCCGCGGCCCGCGATCTT
Organism: Streptomyces anulatus; assembly: GCF_014650675.1. GTDB lineage: Bacteria > Actinomycetota > Actinomycetes > Streptomycetales > Streptomycetaceae > Streptomyces > Streptomyces anulatus. Next base: position 253,247 of record NZ_BMVK01000009.1, read on the forward strand.
TCGGAGGCTTTTCTGACGACGGCGGCGGCCGTTGTGCCCGAGCTCGCTGATGCCGTGGCCATCTTTCGCCTGGTGGACGGCGTCGAGGCCGGTGTGCGGCCCGCCGACGCCCCGGCCGCCACGTCTCCGGAGCGTGTGGGGCTTGCCCCCGGGCTGCCTTCCATGCCCCCGCTGGACGCCGACTTCGTGCTCGGTCCGGTCGCCCAGCGTGCCATCGAGAGCCAGGAGGCCCGGCTGCTGGTCTTCCCGCCCGACGGGCCTCCCGGAGAGGGGCTCTCGGACGTCTCCGTGCGGTGGCTGCGGGAAGCCGGGGCGACGGGCGTGGCCCTGCTGCCCGTGGTGGTGGACGGCCGGACCGTCGCGCTGGCGACCATCGCGACCTGCCGGGGCAACCCTCCCCCGGACGAGGCCGACCTCTCCCTGCTGCGGGACGTCTTCCAGCAGATGAGCGGACCGCTGCGCCGGACGATGGAGCTGCAGAGCATCCGTGGCAAGGCGCTGGCGCTGCAGCAGAGCTTCCTGACGGCCCCGCCGTCCATCGACGGTCTCACGATCACCGCCCTCTACCATCCGGCGGACTCGGCGGCGGAGGTCGGCGGGGACTGGTACGACGCCGTCCGGCTCTCCGCCGACGCGCTCGCCCTGTCCATCGGCGACATCGCGGGGCACGACCTCGACGCGGCCATGGCGATGGGACGGGTCAACAGCATCCTGCGGGGGCTCGCGTACGACAGCGGCCCGGCCGCCAGCCCCGCGGTCACCCTGAGCCGACTCGACCGCATCGTGCAGGCCCTCGACAGCCCGTCGATGGTCACGGCCGTGCACGCGGTCCTGCGCCGGCGGACGTACGGCGGCTGGCACATCGCCCTGTCCAACGCCGGGCACCCGCCGCCGCTGCTGATCCCGGCGGACGCGCCGTCGCGGTATCTGCACGGCCTCACGGCCCCGGACCCACCCCTGTGCGTCACCGACGACCTCACCCGCACCACCCTCCGCGCGGACCTGCACGCGGGCGACATCCTGGTGCTCTACACCGACGGGCTCGTGGAGACGCCGGACACCGACATCGGCGACAACCTCCAACGGCTGCGCACCCGCGCCGACGCCCTGGCCCGCCGGAACCTGCCGATGCCCTCCGTGATCCGCGGCCTCCTGCCGCCTCTCCACCACCGCCGGGACGACATCGCCATCATCGCCCTCCAAGCGCGGCCGGACTCATGACCGTCCGCATCGAGAACCTCATCGTTTGCACCCGGAGCAGCGCCTCTATACCGTCGAGAACGCCCGTCCCCGGACGAAAGGCTCCGCATGAACACGCCGAACGACCGTCAGAGCGGACTGGCAACCTCACGGGCCCACTCCGCCCGGGTGTACGACTACATCCTGGGAGGCAAGGACCACTACCCCGTGGATGCGGAAGCGGGCGACGCCATGGCCCGGCACTGGCCCGCCCTGCCCGTGCACATGATGGAGAACCGCCGGTTCATGCACCGCACCGCGCACTTCCTGGCACAGGAACGGGGCATCCGCCAGTTCCTCGACGTCGGAACCGGTCTTCCGACGTCACCGAACCTGCACGAGATCGTGCAGGAGGTGGCGCCGGAATCGCACGTGGTCTACGTCGACAACGACCCCATCGTCCTCGCTCACGCCCGCGCCCTCCTGCAGAGCTCACCCGAGGGCGCCACCGCCTACGTGGACGCGAACATGCACGACCCCGACGCCATCCTGGACAGCCCCGAGTTCCGGGAGCTGATCGACCTGAGCCGGCCCGTCGGCCTCATGGTGATCGGCATCATGCACTTCATCCTGCCGCCCGACGACCGGCGTCTGATCGCCAGGCTGCTGGATCCACTGCCGTCCGGGAGCTACCTGGCGATGACCATCGGCACCGCGGACTTCGCGCCCGAGGAGGTCAACCGGGTCGCCCAGGAGTACCGCCAGCAAGGCATGCCCTTCGTCCTGCGCGATCGCGCCACCGCCACCTCGCTCTTCGACGGCCTGGAGCTGCAGGAGCCGGGGGTCACCCAGGTGCACTCCTGGCGCCCCGGCCCTGAACAGGACGGCATCGACGGCCGCGACATCGCCATGTACGGGGCAGTCGCCAGAAAACCCTGAAACCGAGCGGCGAGGGCAAGCCGATACGAGCGCAGGGCTCCTGGTCCGCCGCCCGAGGCGATCTTTGCCGGGATCATGCCAACGTAAAACGTCCCGGAAAACACCGGGCCAGACACCTGGGGCAACCGCAGGACCGCCTCATGTCCCGGTGGTTCGCGGCTCGGGCCGCCGGCCCCTGTTGGACACCACGGCGCAGACCGCGAAGGTCACACCGAGCAGACCGAAGATGATCGCCAAGTTGCCCTTCGCCTGGATGTCGGCCTGCCGTGCCGCAGCCTCCCTTTCCCAGAGCGCCGCACCCTGCTGATTGGCCGACTGGTACTCGAACAGGCACTTCATGTACGCCTGAGTGGGTGCGGCGTCGCGGTCTGCTTCGCAGCGGGTTTCCTCGAATTTGATCGACGTGCCGCCGTGTTCGCCCGATGGCCCATCCGCCACCTTGGAGGCCGCGTCCAACGCGACCGCCGACAAGATCACCGCCGTGATCACGCTGATCATGGCGACGACGATGCACAAGACGGCTCCAGCGCTACGCCCTTGGGATGTCATGCCCCGGAGAATAACGAGCACGCGTGAACCACCGCCCCACCAACCGCACTTACTGGCCGGTTCGCCGGATGTACCAGACTCGTCCCTGCGCGAGGAAGGACCGACAGGAACGGATGAGGTCGTCCTGTCGTCCTGGAACACGCCGAGGCATGCCTGCCTGCGCGGCGGCCAGGTCCTCGTGTCCCAGAAAGCGGGCAGCGATGTGGACGGGGGGTGCTCCGGTGATGGCCTCAGTCGCGAACATCCTGCGGAAGTCGTGGGCGGTGAACTCCAGCGGTTCGCCTGCCGCATCGCGCACCCCGGTGCGGCAGGTCGTACGTATCGCTCGACTCCGGGTATCTGCTGCCGGGCCCGGTGTCAGCCCGGCGCGTCCATCAAGGCGGTGACATAGGCATCCAGCCGCTCCTCCACGGCTCGCGTCGTCAGATCCGCCCTCCCAGCCTCCCGCCATGGCTGGGACACCGACCGCACTTCTTCCGAGGCGGCCAGCGCGTCCCGGACCCGCCAGTACAGCCGCTCGCTCGCGGTCGCGGCCAGTACCCCGCCGGCCTCCTCGTACGCCTCGGAGAACCGCATACCCCACGCCGGGCCGTGCAGCAGCGCGAGGTTGACGGAGCAGTGCGCCACATCGAGATCCGCCGGACCCCAGCAAGGTGCCCAGTCAACGACGCCGGTGATCCGGGCACCTTCCGGGTGGGAAGGCGGTACGTCGAACAGCACGTTGCCGGGCTGGAAGTCCCGGTGCAGGAAGCGCCCTTCACTGGGCGGCGCGGGCTTGCGGATCATGTCGATCGCCGCGGCCCATACGGCCGCGTCGGCGCCCTTCGGAACGACGACAGTGTCGGCGGTCGTCAACGTCACGTACTTTCGGGGCCGCTCGACGGGTCGTAACGCGTGGATCTCCACGAGTTGGCGGGCCAACAGGCGAACACGCGTCTCCACTCCCTGATCGTCGAGGACCGTACGGCCCGCCAGATGTGTCATCAGGAGCGACGGAAACTCGCACTGCGCGGCGGTCGGATCAACCGCGACCAGTGAAGGAGCCGGCACGCCGGTCCCCGTGAGCAGGGTCAGGGCGCCGGCCTCCGCATTCAGCGCGCCCTCGGCATGCTCCACGTAGAACGGGTCGACGTAGGTCCGCAGCACCAGGTCACGGGTGCCACCGTCCGGCGTCCCGACGGTCAGCCGCCGCACCTCGGCAGTGATGCCGCCGTGCAGCGCCACGGCCTTGACGACCCGCTCGCCGGCCTCCAGGTGCCGGCTCACCCAAGCCAGTGTCAACGGCCGGACAATTGCCGCCTCATCATGGTTCATCACCGTGCCACTTCATCATCCGGACGGCACCACGCGCTAAAGACTTTACGGGTGGCGACGGGCGTGCGGCCGAATTCAGCAAGCCGAGGATCTCAATGCGCTGACTTGACAGGGAACAGCTGTGGGAGGACCTCCTCACCGAATGCCACTTCCGCGTCGAGAATATCGACCTGCTATCGCACCCCGCCGAGGCGCCACCGTCGTCCAGCTGCTCACCCGCGCCCGGTGCCCGCCCGACCGACCGTCGCGCGTAACCAGTCGGCCCCGGAGCCCCCAAGTCCCAGCCGCACACACGGCTGTCGGCGTCGGCGTCGGCGTCGGCGTCGGCGTCGGCGTCGGCGTCGGCGTCGGCGTCGGCGTCGGCGTCGGCGTCGAACGATCCTGCTGAGCGAGCAGGGCATCCTGCTGGACCGGCGCCGCCTCAGCACCCTCGAACTGCCTGGCGGGAGAGTGGAGGCCGGGGATTGCATCAAGGATGCAGTGGTCCGCGAACTCGCCGAGCAGGCCGGTCTGGTCACTCGTGCCGAGGATGCAGTGCTTCTGGGTACGCTCGTCGATCACGTCGCTGGTGTCCTGCGGGTGACCGTCGGCGCGGGTCGTCCACACTTGGCAGGGGCAGCCGACCATGCAGCCGAACGAGAGCGTCGGCGATTGGTCGTGGTTCCCACTCGACCGGCTCCCCGACGGCCTGTTCGTCTGCAGTGCCCAGATCCTCACCGCTTGGCGGCCCGACCTTCCCATCGAACGCGAGATCATCGGAGTACGGAACTTCATCATCAACCCAGCCGTGACGAAGGAACAGCGAGAGCACCAGTACAACAAATGTATGTCCCCGCTCTCACGCCGGGTTCCTAAGCCACTGACATCGGCGCCACTCCATCGGGCACCACAGCCCGAGGCATGCATGTCATGCGTGCCTCACAAACACGTTGGTGATTCCGGGGCTGGTCCTCAATGCCGTCGTACTGTGGAACACCTGCCACCTGGACGCCTCCGCCGCCCGGCTCCGCGCCGAGGGCCACGGCCATAAGGACGAGGACGTCGCGCGTCTCTCCCCGCTTAGAAGTCATCTCAGTTGGTGGTCAAGCCGCCTGTGAATCGGAGGCCAGGCGCAGGCCCGGTGGCTTGACCGTGATGTGAGACTTGCAGCATGAACATGGGACGTGAGTCGCGGTGGGATAAGGACGCAATGACGGTGGAGATCGTCTTCGCCCTGGTGACTGCCGCCGTGCTGGCTGGGGTGATCTTTACCGCCGCCTGGGCTCTCGTCCTGGTTCTTGACCTCTCTGGATCGGCGGGGAGAGGCGTATTGGTTGGGGGTGCACTGCTCGGAGCGGTGGCCGGTGTATGGCGTCTGGTACGGGTACTGCTTCGGTTCGACGAGCAGCGCCGAATGGGCCACTGACTACCCGTTCCGTTGCAGTCGGTGGCCTCCCGGCGTGGGGATCGCTGAGCGGCTGGTGACGGATGAATTGTGGGAGTCGTTCCAGCGGGTGGTGCCGGAGGCGCCGTCGCGAGCGCAGGTCGGTGGTCGGCGTCGGGACGGCGAATGGGAGGTGCTGGCCGCGATCGTGTTCGTTGCCACGTCGGGTTGTACCTGGCAGCAGCTGCCTTCGGCGTCGTTCGGCCCGTCGGGAGCGACCACCCACCGGCGGTTCTCGGAGTGGTCGAAGGCCCGGGTGTGGGCCAAGCTCCACCTCCTGCTCCTCGACGAACTCGGTGCCCGCGGCGAGCTGGACTGGTCGCGGTGCGCGATCGACTCGGCGAACCTACGGGCCCTCAAAAGGGGGACCTGACGGGTCGAACCCTGTTGATCGGGGCAATTACGGCTCGAAGATCGGCCTGATCACGGAACGGTCGGGGCTGCCCATATCCGTCGGTATATCCGGGGCCAACCTGCACGACAGCCAGGCCCTGATCTCGCTCGTGAAGGGCATCCCACCGATCCGCTCGCCCGAGGCCGGCGACGGCGCAAGCCCGGCAAAATCCACGCCGCCTGTAGCGTCGGTGGAGGCGGCGGCTGAGCTGCGCGCTGCAAACGCGCCGAACACGGACGACTGCGCAGTCGACGGCTCCCACGTCCAGGCTCTCAAAGGAGGAGATCACGTCGGGCCTTCACCGGTAGATCGTGGACGGCTCGGCTCCAAGCATCACGTGATCGTGGGCAGCCAGGGGATACCGCTCGCGGTCTCCCTGACCGGAGGAAACCGTCACGACGTCACACAGTTGATTACCCTGCTCGACCCGATCCCTCGCATAGGCGGACTGCGGGGCCGCCCGCGGAACCGGCCCAAGCGGATGTTCGCCGATCGCGGCTACGACTTCGACAAGTACCGTCGCCTGCTGTGCAAGTCTCCTGCAACTGGCCTGCTGCATTATCTGTCTCCGCCGACTGCACGCACAGAAGGATCAGCAGGGTCGTCGGTGTGCGTGATGTACGAGTGGTTCTGATCCGCGGGACGTCGAACGTCGGGAAGTCGACCGCGCCCAAGAGCTGGCGGAACAACTCAGGTTCGAGTGCCTGAGTACTGACGCGTTTGCCCGGCACTCTGGGCGCCCCTGGAGAACTCCGGAGTGGGATGCGCCGTCGCACATCGCTGAGCACTACGGATCATTTACGGCTATGGCCCCGTGCCGAAGAGCTGATCACGGCCCGTGCGGCCGAAGACCGCGGCAGTACGGGTCTGATCCTGGATCGACGGGTGACGGACAGTCCGCTACGGACCTGGCTGACATTGTTCTCGCAATATGCGGCATTCGACGCGCGGACGGCGCTGGGGCGGTCATCCGCCGGTCGGTGACCATTCGTGGCGGCTCACCTACGGCGCATGCCGATGCCAAGCGCCTGTGCCGAGGCTCAGTAGTTGTCACCCTCGGCACCAGATAGCCTGCGAAGAAGGCAGGTCAAGCAGTCTGCCTGTCACCGGAGGGGCGCTGCATTTGTCACATATGGGCGACGCCTGGGTCGCACGGGAACCGGTGCGCAGCATTACTCGCGAGGACCTCATCGCCATGCTTCGTGAACAGACCTCGGCCTGCGGACCTGCCCGGGACGTTTTGGTCGCCGGGGGCGCCTTCGACGTCTCCGACGGTCTGGTCCCCGCCAGCCGGCATGCGGGGGTGTTCGCAAGACGTCATCGCACAGCTGCTCGGCGTGGCCACACGGTCGGGGGCCTTGCCGCCTCCGTTGACATCCTCCGGCAGGCCGGGGAAGAGCTTGTCCGTACCGGTCTTATCCACTCCGTGGACGGGTCGTCCGTGTTCACGCTCTTCCTGAACTCCTCAGTGACAGAAGTGTTGGCCTGTGCAGGCGGACTCCGGCCCAATCTCCCGCAGCCGCCCGCAAATGCCGTCGAGTGACAACACACCTGCCTTTGTGTCAACTCTCATGCTTCGACTCAGCGCCCCACCAGCTCATATGGAAACGATCAGTAAGTCAGGGACGACTGGTGCCGGCATCTCCAGGACGTGCTGCCGGATCTCGGCTGTGCGGCCAGCGGTGGTGGGGGTGGTGGGGATACAGAACACCTCCGAAGGGCGCGTACGGGCCTCTGACCGGCCAGTGCAGGGATTCCGGCGTGTCGCCGGGCGCTCCGGCAGGCGGGAGGGCGGAACGCGGAGCCCGTCCGGACGCCCATCTGACACGCCGAGCAAGAAGATCAGCACCTCGCGGGCGCTACCCCGAAGGCTTCAGCAGTCTCCCGACCTCGCCGGATCAGCGTGGATGCGGAGTCGACCGTTGCCCATCACGCGCGACGCAACACATGTCCGCGGCTGACTATCCGCCGGCAAAGTCAGCATTCGTTCCACCAAACGTCACCACACCCCTGCCCCACATGGAAGCCGCACCCAAGATCAGCAGCGCACACCAAGGGCCAAGTGAGCAGCTGCGAGTCGCCCAGAAACGGAACTCGTCCGAAGCCAGCCGCCCTAAGGTCAGTTCGGGCGACAGCCCCGGCTCAGCGCACCCTTCCCCGCGCCTTCAGCTGCGTCGCAGGCAGTTCGGGGGCCGGAATCGGAAGGCCGTCGTAGCCCTTCACCTCGCCGAAACGGGTGCCGTTCATCCAGTCCTCCCGGGCCTGAACGATCTCCTCGTGGGAGCGCCCGATCCAGTTCCAGAACATAGCATCGAGTTTCCGTTTCACCCCAGCTCAGGGGCTTGATCGACCATCCGGGGTCAGCAAAAGGTCAGCAAGACGCCCGGGAGTCGACAACATGGCCACCATTAACCTCGTCCGCGGCATGGGAAGCTTCTTCAAGGAGTGCGAGCACCCTGAAAGCCGATGGCCGAAGTGCCCGCACGATTACAAGATCCGCTACCGCAACGCGGCCGGACGGCAGGCCGAGGAATCCGGCTTCTCCACCCAGGAGAAGGCGAAGGCCCGCCTCGCCGAGGTCTACCAGGCCCGGAAGAACAGCCCACAGAACCAGCACAAAGCCGAGCGCATCCAGAAGTATGGCCCGATGCGGTTCGAGCAGTACGCCACCGAGTGGAAGGCCAGCCAGCGCGACCTCAGCCCCAGCTCCCGGCGACACCTTGACTCGCTACTCGTCCACCACCTCTACCCTGCTTTCCAGAGCCGCCGGATGGGCACCTTCGACCACAAGGTCGTCGAAGTCTTCATCCAGTCCATGGAGCGCAACGGCGTCGGCCTGGCCACTCAGTCCAACGCCTTCGACAAACTCAAATCGATCCTGCTGGACGCCCACCGGCTCGGCCTCTACGACGACAACCCGCTCGACGGCGTCAAGCCCCCGCAGTATGACCCCAAGCGCGCCGTCATCCCATCCCCCGCTCAGCTCCACGGCATACGTACCGCCGGCGACGACGTGTTCCGCCTCGTCGCCGACCTCATGAGCGGCTGCGGTATGCGCAACGGGGAAGCGCTGGCCGTCAACATCAACAACATCGTGGCCGACGACGTGTACCGGATCACCGAGCAGGTCAACCAGACCACGAAGGCCTACGCCCCCCTCAAGCACCGCAAAGTCGGCGACTACCGCGACGTCCCGCTCCCGGCACGGGTTAAGCACTCCATCGAGTGGTACGCGGACACGTACGGCACCATTGACGGCTACCTGCTCCGCAGCCCGCGAGACCTGACCAAGCCGATGCTCAACTACTGGATTGGGAACCAGTGGCAGCGCATGAAGAAGGCTGGCCTCGTCGAGATCCCCGAAGGCATGGTTGTCTACGGCTTCCGCCACTTCTTCGCCTCCAACTGCCTCACCCACAACATCCCCATCACCGACGTCGCGGAATGGATGGGCCACCGCAGCCTCGACATCACCTTCAAGATCTACCGCCACCTCATGCCCGGCTCGATCGGCCGCGCCGCCAAGGTCCTGAACCTCGACCTCGCCGCCTGAACGTGCGAGGCCCCCTCCTTGGTCAAGGAGGGGGCCTCGCACACGTCGGATCAAGCGACCTCAACCGGCGGACAGCCGCTGCTGTTTCACCCAGGCTTGAATGTCTGCCACCTTGAACTGAAGCTTGGCATTCCGCCCGCTACCGAACCTGTACGGAACGAGGCCCGCGCGAGCGGCTTCGCGATACACCCACGGTACCGACATGTTCAGGTACTTCGCGGTTTCCTTGGCACTCATGAAATTCTGGCTCATTGGGATTCCTCTCGACGACGGTCAGCATCTGCCGGAGAGAATGACGCGCGGAGAGTCGTTTGGCTGAACCGAAGTTCTGCGCTAACGCGCCTTCCACGCACCTCTCAATGGCCGCAGGTCAAAGAGGGCGAAGAGCCTGGAAGTTGCCAGGGTTACGGGGCTTGGTCCGGTCCCGGGTACACCCCGGCCCGGCCTGGGACAAGCACAGTCGAGGCCGTTCGGGCGAGCGATGAACTACACGGTCATCCCATTTCGACCCTGTTTCATTGAGTAGCACGGCTCGTCCGGGTGGATCCGGTCTATGGGGATCAGGATGCATCGACGACCGGTTTGCGACCCTCCGGAAGGTCACGACGAACGCAGCCACCTTGTACGCCGAGTACAAGGAGCCGCTGTACGCCGCTCCCCCGCTGCTCCCCCGCATGGTCGACGCGGGCCGCCTCGGCCGCAAGACGGGGTCGGGCTTCTACGCCTACTGAGTGTCCTGCTGGCGGGCCCGGCGCTCACGTCGCCGGGCCCGCCGACGTACGTTCCCCGAGGTCAGGACCGTGTGCGGCCCGAAGAGTCTCGTCCCTACTGCCGACCCGCCGCCGTTTCGGAGCGCTACGGAGCGGCGGCGCGGATACGCGGGCCCGAAGCCCTGAGCCTTTCAGCGCTGTCGCAGCCTTCCGTGCTTGTACTGCGAAAACTCCCTCGGATGTCCCTCCGACAGAGCTGAAAGTCCCTGAAAAGTCCCTGGCGACTCAGACCCGGGACCTACGCATGACGAGTTGTCCGAGTCTTGCTCCACGCGCATCCGCCGACGCCCTTCAGCGACCATCGAGACCAAGACAGGGACCGCTTCGTCCGGAAGGAGCTCCGGCGGCTCCGCGTAGAGACGGCGCGGTCCCGAGCTGTTCCGATGGCCCGCAGAGCCATCAACTTGCTGATGGGTTCACGAACCTTGGATCAAGACCCAGGGCCCCGGGGAGAGTCGCGTTCGCCCGGTTTGATCATGGAATCCCGTGGAGGGTGAGCGTGGCTGCGGGGTGCGTGTGAGCTCGCCGGCCGCTGGCGATGTTGGCCCATCCTGAGCGGCGGAGGGTGGCGCGGGCAAGATCGCGCAGGGCGCTCATGACGGCGGGGGTGCGATGACGGCGGATCTGACTGGCGTCTTCGGCGAAGGTCACGTCTTTCGTCCAGTGGACGGTGTTCTCAATGATCCAGTGGCCGCGCACCCAGGCCGCGATCTCAGCGGGAGACGCCTGATGGGTCGCGAGATCGGTGACGGCGTAGACAGTCTCGGTCTGCCACTTCGATGTACCGATTCGGCGGCGTTTGCGGTGGATGCGGACAACCTGGTGGGCATGGGGGAACCGCAGTCCGTCCACGCTCACCACCTTCGCCTCGCGGACCTCCTCCCGGCCGTGCCCGCGGTCGCGGGACTGATCGAGGACCGGTACCTGCTTCCAGGGCAGTTTGGTCAACTGACGGGCCAGGGTGGGCTGGTTGTTCTTCACCGACAGCAGGTAGTGGGCCTGGCGGTCCTCGACAAGGTAGCGAGCGTGACTCGTCTGGGCATGCAGGGTATCGACGGTGACGACGGAGCCGGCCAGGTCCTGATCATCGAGGGTGTCCAGCAGCGGAGCGAACTCGGGGATCTCGTTCGTCTTCGCACCGATCTCGCGCAGAGCGGCGGTCAACGCATCGTGGTGGCGCACTGCGGACAGGACGAAGACGCGGCTGCCGTCCGCACGGACGGCTCCGCGTAGGCATTTGCCGTCCACGGCAAAAGCCGCACGACGCGGTTGCGGCCGGTCCGTCTCGTGCTGGGCGATCCGGTGGGCGCGGCGCTGTTCGCGCTCTACGGTCCCGTCCGGGGTTGTTGCGGATATCGGGCGAGCCGGGAGCCTGGTGAAACCGGCGGCGGTGAGGAGCGCGGGGTCGACGCGGGCGAATGCATCGCGCAGGGTTCGCTCGCCCGGAGCCTTGAACCGGCCGGTAAAGGGGTCGAAGGGGCAGCCCAGCCGGGCCAGGACATTCTGGTCGCAGCGGCGTACCCACTCGGCAATGGCGGTCAGGGAGTTGTGTCCGGCGCTGGTGAGGGCACACACGCCGACCGCGAGCAGCGTTGCCAGCAGGAACCGCACCCCGCGCGGATTCCTCGGATCGGGCACCTGGGACAGTGCGTCGAGCAGCCCGGACGGCACCACCGCCTCGGACCGTGACGCCCCGGCCCCGACCTGTGGCAGGTGCAGAGCGGACGGAACAGATGATGGTGAAACGAGCACGGCGCCCTTACCGGGACCGAACTGGTTCACCGGCCGGTGCGGTGAGCTCCTTGGTCATGAAGACGCGGCTGGTGCCCGGCGGATCGCAGGGCACCTCTCCCAGCCGCTTCCACCCGTGTTTCTGGTAGAAGCCGGGGGCTTGGAAGGTGATCGTGTAGAGCACGGCCGTGCGGCAGCCACGGGCACGGGCCTCGTCCTCGGCCTGCCGGAGGATCTCTGTTCCCAGCCCGCTGCCACGCAGCCGGGTCGGCAGGTAGAAGAGGTCGAGGAAGAGCAGCCCGAGCGAGGTACGCCCGGTCAGTCCGCCGACCACCTGGTGCGTCTCGGGATCACGGACCAGGACGGCCAGAGGTCTGCGGTCGGCGATTCCCGTGTGTTCGATGTTGAAGCGGTCCAGCGCGTCGGAGATTGCCGCAACGTCCTCCGGGTTGGGGGCGTCGGTGAGCACGAAGTCCGTCTGGGGGTCGGGCTGGCGGGAAACGGTGACGGCAGTGTCGGGCGCAGTCATGGTTGCTCCAGTACGTGAGCGGATGCGGGTGCGGGGCCGATGAGCCCGGCGCACGGGCCGACGCTAGGACGGGGACGCTTCGACGGACGTCGAAGGGACGTCGGCGACACTGGGCACTGTGGACATTCAGCGTGCAGGCCAGGATGTGGGTGTGGACCTGGCGGGCGTGGCCAGACTGCTGGCCGACGGCACCCGGGCCGCCTTCTGCCTCGCGCTGCTCGACGGCCGGGCATGGACGGCGAACGAGCTCGCGCGCTATGCCGGAGTCGCACCGTCCACGGCGACCTCGCACCTGAACCTGCTCGTAAACGGCGGACTCCTCGTCGAGGAGCGGCACGGACGCCACCGCTACGTACGGGTGGCCGACCGCAGAGTGGTCGAACTGATCGAGAGCCTTGCCGCGCTGGCCCCGAAGCACAGCCCCCGGCCACGCTCGCTGTCGGCCTCCGGCCGGCAGCAGGCACTGGCCCGCGCCCGGCTGTGCTACGACCACCTGGCCGGAACCACCGCACTGGCCATCACCGACGCGATGGTCGAGCACGGACTCCTGGAGTGGGGACCCGAGCCGGGCCTGACCGGCAAGGGCACCCTCTGGCTTGCCGAGACCGGCATCACGGTGCCTGCCGGCTCACGCCGGCCACCGGTGCGCGCCTGCCTGGACTGGACCGAGCGCCGTCTCCACCTGGCCGGTGCTGTGGGCGCCGCCCTGTCCGCCCACGCACTCGCCACCGGGTGGATGACGCGCATCGGCACCACCCGCGCCCTCCTCGTGACACCCGCCGGCCGCCGGGCACTGCACGACCACCTGGGCCTGCCACCAGCTGAACTCTGATCCTGAACCGGACCTGCCCCGGACACACCGACGCGTGATCAAGCCGGGCGAACAGGACTCTCCCCGGGGCCCTGGATCAAGACCAGGCATACGGGCTGATCATCGGCCGCCTGGCGGTACCGTGATGTGTCGGTGACAGCGCGTGCGGAGGAGGGGACCGGTGCAACAGGATGGTGCCCGTAAGAAGACGATCAACCCGAGTGCATACAACGCCTTGGCCTACGCACTCTGGAGGGTCATTTGGAACAAAGGCGACTTTGAACGCTATGTGCGCGGCATGTTGCAGGACCATACTGAGCTTCTGGCTCGCCTCGACTTCGGCAGGACCAAGCGCGAGACGTCCGGGCAGTTGGTAGACCTTCTTAGGACCAATGAGACCCGCTACCTCGATGCAACATTGGCACTCATGCTCGATATAGCGGGCATGGACCGGTTCCCCAACCTTGAACGACAGATCGATGGCACCGAGAAGGTGGTACTGGCCGAGGCCGCCGTGGCGGAGCTGCGGCGCTGGACTGGTAAGCAGCAAGAGCTCATCAAAGAGCATGAGGCCCACGCTGTGGCCATCGCCGAGAGCGCCAAGCAGGCTCAGGCATTCCGAGCATTCGCGGAGGCCCACGAAGACCTGAAGCAGCGCTTCTTCGTAATGCACAGCGCCACCGACAAGCACCAGCGCGGCCGAGACTTCGAGGGCTTCATCAACGAGCTGTTTGCCCTCTATGACTTGGAGCCCCGGGCGTCATACGTCATGGAATATGAGCAGATTGATGGCGCCTTCTCCTTCGATACGGACCACTACGTCCTGGAGGCTAAGTGGTGGGCGGACCGCATCGGCCGCCGGGAACTGGATGTCTTCAAGGCCAACATTGAGCGCAAGGGCAAGAACACCCTGGGTCTCTACGTCAGTGTCAACGGCTTCACTGGCGACGCCCTGGCGGTCTACAGCTTCAGCACGCCGTTCATCACGATGGACGGCGGCGATTTCATGGCCGTGCTCGACCAGCGCATCCGCCTAGACGAATTGATGAGCCGAAAGAAGCGCCACGCCAGCGAGACGGGACATTGCCACCTGCCAGTCGCAAAGATCTTCTCAGAGTCGGAGTAGATGGCGGCCCCGCTCCTCAGCTGAATTGACAACAGCGAGTGATAGCGACCCCAACGAACCCCTTTCACTACGTCAAGAGTTCTCATGAGGGCGCTCGGATTCGGCTTCCATGTCACGGGTTACAGTCCTGGCAGACGTCGCGGATCTCCACACTGGGGCTCGGGCCTATAGCTGGGCATGTCGAGCCAATCTCCATCTAGCGTCAACCCTCCGCAAGCCGATCGCATGTCACACGAATAGCTCAGAAAGTAACAATTGATTCCGAAATGACTATTGGTGGATTCGATGGATGTTTTCGTTGAATTTAGCCAGACCTGGTGAGGGCCGGACCAAAGACTACCACCGTGGACCCCGTGGAAATCCCGCAGGTGCACAGTTAGATCGCGCACGGAAAGATTAATAGCCATCCTCATGGAAATGTGCGGCAAGTCTGACCGCACACCGTTTAGATAATCTAGGACGGAATCCGGGATACGTACACCATCCTCGGCCAAACGGCAGCAGACATGCTTAACAAAATACTTCAGCAAGTCTGACGTTTTTTCGCGCCAATTACTGCCGAAGATCGCACCCATCCGAACCCCTCCAGCAACGACGATCGCCCCCTCCTCGGCGTGCAGGTACTCAGCAAACAGATCATACGACCTATCGAACGCCTGACTTTGTTCATTGTTGCAGCGAGCGCACAGAACTTTGGCAAACTTCAGCTTCGCTGAACTTGCGCCCTGGATATACTCTTGCCGCTTGGAATTTCCTTTCACGCGCACCACGCCTGCCCTCCAGGCGTCCTTCTCGAAATTTCTAACGACATCAGACTTCTTGTAGCGGTGTTCTCTGGAATCTGCCAGATCTCCGCACCACCAACACCGCCCCTGGTAGTCGTGTCGTAGTCCGGCCGGAACTGAACCTTCCATAACATGCCTCCTCGGCTTCAATCCCATGATGGCATGGGAAACGTCTTGCGTCAGCATGTTTACCTGCGTCATCGCTTCGAGATTGAAGCAATCATGGAGCGCGACAGCCTTCGGCGGTACAGTTTCGGCGTGACTAACAACAGAGCTAAGCGTCAAGCGTCAGACGGCGCCGCGCAAGCGGCCATAGCTGGTATTGCGACGGGTGCCGGGGCCGCCCTAGGAGGGCCGGCGGGTGCGCTTGCTGGAGCTATGGCAGTGCCCGCACTATCGACAGGGCTGAAGATGCTTTCAGATAAGGTCGCACGAAACCGCCAGGATCGAAGCTCCGAGGTTCTTCTTGCGGCGGCCGACGCATTGGGAGTGAATGAGGAGCAGTTGACTGGACTCCTGCTTGAGGATGAACGTCTTCTGGAGCTGACTGGAAGGGTCATTCTTTCCGCTCAAGATATTTCACTGGGGGTGAAGCGAAGGGCTTTGGCCCTCGCTCTTGCTGCTGCGGTAGACGACCCATCACCGGCGAGGCTAGATGTCATGGAGCTTATTCATTCCGCTCTATCCTCGATCGACGCCCCACATATTCGTTTCATGTATGTCATTTCAAGCGCCGACCCTCTACCGGAATTTCCCGAAAGGCCAATTCCGGGACAGAGATATGGCATGTCCGTCGGCCAGGCGTCCAAGAAGGATCCAGGTCTAACGGAAGGAGCTTCGGCGATTCTTCAAAAACTCTTGTCACTGGGGCTAGTGGAAAGTTCGTCCAACGGAATTACGGCTGGCGATCGATACAAGCCCTACGCCCTCTCGCGCCTTGGTCGTCACCTGCTTTCCCTTCTCCGGGAGCCACAGGGAGAGTGAGCGATATGACGGGAGGAGCCGTTTCAGGCTGGGGATTCTAAGGCGATTGATGAAGCTTTGAGTTTTCGGCGGGTATGGAACTCCATCCGCAGATCTCCGTCACGGATCTTGTTGACGGCGTGGAATTGTGCCGAAGTGAGGAGGAACTAGGGCCCGTCTTCAAAGCCGCAAGGGTCCTGGTCTCTGATTCCGCTAAGCGGCGGGCCGGCCCTACCTGCTGTCTCGTGTCTTCTCGTAAGCGGCCAGTTCGCCTGCGTTGCCGGTGAAGGCCGGGCCGCAGCCTGGCGGCATGCGATCGATGACCATCGCCACTGCGGCCCGTGCGCTGTCTGTCTCAGCGATCCGCGGGCTGCTTCGGCTTGGTCCTTCGACGTAGTACCGGCCGTCCCTCAGCGTGCCGATGTACGGGATGTCCCAGGTGTAGTCCATCTCCGTGCACCTGCTGAAATGCAGCTCCCACATACCGGTCCACGGGGAGAGCTGGCGAAGCAGCGGTTCGGCATGCGCTACCCGGACCAGCTCGGCAAACGGCTTCAGAAGCGGTGATTCATCCGGCCGGGAAGGTTCACCGAAAGTGGTCAGGATCTTGTGCCAGGATGCGTCGACGATGTTCATTCTGCGATTGTGCAGGGTCCCAACGGCCCTGTCAGCAAAGGTCACCTACCGGTGGATCATGGTCGGATGCAGAGACATGAACTCACCGATCAGGAGTGGGATCTACTCGATTCGCTTGTGCCCTCGTCCGCGACAGGCCAGCCGAGGGTGGATGGCCGACAGGTGATCAACGGGATGATCTACAAGATCCGCCGTAGCGACGTTCCTGCCCGGCGCTCCTTCATCAGCAGCCGCCGAAGGTCTCACGATTATCCCTGAACCGGCCTCACGCCGCTCCTCCAGGCGTTACACCGCCACCGTCGACCCAAACGAAGTCGTGCACGCGCCATTGGCCAAAAGGGCAAGCGCTGGGCCTAGGGCTACAGGCGAACACCGGCGCGCAGGACGAACGGCCCCTCGAGAACATCGTCTCGGAGTTACTCGGCGCTTCAACCGCGCTCAGCTCGTCGACGAACACGAGCCTGGCACTGGCCCCGGGGAGTGCATGCACGGCGCTATGGCGCAAGTCGCCGCCGGATCGACATGCTGTTCTCCATCGGCCAGTGAGGCCGCACGCTCGACCGTCTCTCCCTATACCGCACCCTCCGACGCCGAACGCTCTCTTGCCTGAACCGGCCGGCCCGATGGCCGTCTCGTGCTCACCGTGGTTCCAGTGAAGCGACTCTGCCGGCATGAGCAGCACCTGCATGGTTGATTCCTCTGCCGACGCATACGGATCCATCGCTCGCACTTCAGCCTCCATCTTGTAGGGCTCCCCAGCACCCTCACGGAGGACTTTTCGGTCCTTGAACCGCGGATAGGTCTCTGATGTTGTCCTGTTGTCGGACGCTCTCAAGTCGCCCACTCGTCCACCGCTCTGCACGCTCGTCGTCCATCTGTCCACCGGTGTCCACCGGAGGCGATCATGGTGCCTCGTAAGGGGCGTCCCGCCACCATGCATTATCTTGGAAAGCGCAGATTCCCAGGTCAAATGCTGTTTGAGACTTGGGGATTCTCTGAACCGCCTTCGGATTTCGAACCCGGGACCTACTCATTACGAGACCGAGAGCGATCGTGCCGGGTGGTGCCGCACCATGCTTCCTGATGACGTTTTCCCAGATCAGACCATGTGCGCCAGTCTTCCCCGTGCGGCCTCGTACTGGCTCGTCCAAAGGCGTCTGTCCACCGGAGCGCCTCTCCGGGCGGCTTCCAGTAACCATTCCGTTGCGCGCGTGAGACGACCCAAACCGACATCGCCCCTCCGTCCGACGCGCTTGTCAGCGTCTCACAACTGCAGTACGCGTTCTAGGCGATCACCGACGGTGCGGGGTTGGAGCGGGACGGGTCGTCTGGAGTCGTTCAGCTGCCTGTGCGGGGATGCCATGGGCCACGGTGACGTTGATCAGAGGTCGTAGACGTTCGTCTGTCGAGGAGCGGTTGTCCGGCAGTGGTGACGACGGCGCCGAGTTTGGACGGCCGGGTGCAGCCGAAGGGCTCTCTGGCGATGTGCAGGCGCCATGAGACGACGTGTCGAGGATGGTGGTGGAGGCGGCCGTGTCGGGACGGTCGGTGTTGAGCACGGCCGCCGTCGACGTTGGTGGCTGTGACGCGGGCGGCGAGGTTTTCTGCGCCGACGTGGTCCAAGGCCACGTCACCCCGTTCCTGCCTGTGCTACAGCACCATAGAAATCCCGTCCGTCGGCGCCGAACTAACCTACTCAGCGCGATGCCGGTTGGATCGGTACAGGTCTTATGCGAAGGTGAAGACGATCTTGCCGACGGTGTTGCCGTTGCGGAGCCGGTCGGCGGCTTCTCGGTATTGCTCGATGTTGAGGGTGGTGTCGATGACGGGCGTGATGTCACCGCGGCCGACAGCCGGCAGGACCTGGGCGTGGAGCCCTTCAAGGATCGGGACGGTTTCCCAGTCGCGGGAGAATCCGAAGGAGACGCCGTGGACGGTGAGGTGCCGGTAGGACAGGTCGTCCAGGTCGATGGTTGTGGCGGGTCCGGCGAGGCGGCCGATGTTCACGACGTGTCCGTCATGGGCGGTCGCCGGGAGGCAGGCGGCGAAGGTGTCACCCGCGACGTGATCGAGGACGACGTTCACGCCTTCGTCGTCGGTGGCGGCGAGTACCGCGCGGGTCAGGTGGTCGTCCTTGCCGGTGACGATCACGGTGTCCGCGCCCAGGCGGGTGAGCAGGTCCTTCTTGTCGGTGCTGCGCGTCGTAGCGATGATCTTCGATGCGCCCAGGGTCTTGGCGATCTGGACGCCGATCATGCCGATACCCGTCGACGCTCCCGTGCTCAGGACACTCTGTCCCGACTGGAAGCCCGCGATGGTGAGCGCGCCGAACTCGGTCAGCAGTGCGGTCGGCAGCGCGCACGCCACTTCCGGCGCCAGGGCCTTGGGGCGGGGCAGTACGAACCGGTGATCGGCCACCAGGTACTGGGCGAACGCGGCGGGGAAGGTGCCCATGACCGGATCCCCGACCTTCCAGTCACCAGCATCCGAGCCGACGGCGGCGATCTCGCCCGCGTACTCGAACCCGGCGATGGACTCCTTGCCGGTGCCGCCGTGGGTGGGGTCGGCTTCGGCGAGCATGGGCAGGTCGGCGTTGTTGGTCGCCGAGGCGCGGTTGCGGATGAGGACTTCGCCGGGGCCAGGCTCGGGGGCCGGCACGTCGTCCAGAACCACTCCGGTCCGCGGCCGAGCAGCAGTGCCTTCATCATGTCCGTCATATCGGTGCTCCCTTGGTGTGGCCAGGCCGCCGCCCTGGCGGCGGTGACGCGGCGTGGCGGCGGGCCGGCCGGCCGCGGACCGGAGTGGGGCGGCCGGCCCGGGTGCGGTCTTACTTGCCGCTGTAGACGGGGAAGGCGGCGTGCTCGCCGTAGTCCCGCTCGTCGAGGGTGCGGAGCGCGGTCATGTCCGCTTCGGAGATCTCGAAGTCGAGGGCGGCGTTGGAGCGCATGTGCGCGGGGTTCGCGGTCTTCGGGAGCGGCTGGGTGTCCAGTTGCAGGGTGTAGCGGATGCACAACTGGGGGACGCTCACCTGGTACTTCTCGGCGATCGCCTTGATCTCGCGGCTGTCGAGGAGCGTGCCGTGGGCGATCGGCGAGTACGCCTGCACAAGGATGTTCCGCTCCCCGCAGAAGGCGAGCAGTTCCTCCGGGGTGTTCCCGGCGTGCAGAAGCACCTGGTCCACGTGCGGCGCCACCGTGCCGGAGGCGAGGACGTTCTCCAGGTCGGGCTGGAGGAAGTTCGACACACCGATGGCGCGGATCTTGCCCGCCTTGTGGGCGTCCTCCAGTGCGCGCCATGCCTGGCGGTTGCCCTCGGCGTAGTCGCCGCCGCGGAAGTCGTACCACGGCTGCGGGGCGTGGATCAGCATCAGGTCGATGTAGCCGATGTCCAGCTTCGCCAGAGACTCCTCGATCGCCGCAGCCGCAGCGTCGTAGTCCTTGATCTCTGCGGCCAGCTTCGTCGACACGAACAGGTCCTCGCGCGCCACACCGGAGGTACGGACGCCTTCGCCGACGCCGCGCTCGTTGCCGTACGCCTGCGCGGTGTCGATGTTGCGGTAGCCGATCTCGATCGCCGCGCGTACGGCGTCGGCTGCCTTGTCGTCGTCGATGAACCACGTGCCCAGGCCGAGCTTGGGGATCTCGACGCCGTTGGAAAGGGTGTAGGTCTCGTTCAGGATGTTCATGCGTTCTCTCCGCTCTTGGGCAGTCGGCCGTACACCTCGTCGGTGACCGGCTCCAGCCACTCGTTGCTGACGTCGTCTCCCGGCGTGATGAAGGCGACGTGGGAGAACCACGCGTCGGCCTTCGCGCCGTGCCAGTGCTTCGTTCCCGCCGGGACGCGGATCACGGTGCCGGGGGTCATACTGATCGGGTCCTGGCCTTCGGCCTGGTACCAGCCGCTGCCGGCCGTGCACAGCAGGATCTGGTCGCCGCCGCCACCAGTGCCGTGGTGGATGTGCCAGTTGTTGCGGCAGCCCGGCTCGAAGGGCACGTTGCTGACCGGGACGCTCCCGCCCGTGAGCGGAGCCACATAGCTCTGCCCGATGAAGTTCTCGGCGTAGGCGTCGTTGGTGTCACCGAGCGGGAAGATCTGCTCGAATCCCTGGTCGGTCATGTCGAATGTCTCCTTGATCATTTGCGGGGGGGGGGGTGATGGTGGTGCGCAGCTCCGGTGCCCCCTGTGCCTGCTACTCGCGGTGCCCGTGCCGTGTCCGGTGCCGGTGCCGCAGGGGCCCTGGCTCAAGAACGGCTGTTCTGCACCACCGCGGTTATCCGGCGTCGGCGAGGATCGCTTTGAGCTGGCCGGCGGCGCCCATCGCGTTGGGCCATCCGGCGTAGAAGGCCAGGTGGGTGATGGCCTCGCTCAGCTCTTCCTTGGCCAGCCCGTTTTCCATCGCGAGCTTGAGGTGGAAGCCGAGCTGATCGCTGCGGTAGAGGGCGATCAGGGCGGTGACGGTGACCAGGCTGCGGTCCCGGGGCGAGAGGTCCGGCCGTTCCCAGACGTCGCCGAAGAGGACTTGGTCGGTCAGGTCGGCGAGCTTGAGGGTGATGTCACCGATGGCCTGCTGCGCCGCGGAGGGTTCCTGAGACATGGCGTGTCTCCTTGATCTCTGCCGGGGCCGGCAGGAGGTGAGAGGGTTGCGGTCACTTCTCGATGAGCTGCCCGTACTCCTCCTGGAAGCGGTCCCCGACGGCGGGCGGGAGGTTGTCGAGCCGGGTGAGCTGGTCGGCGGTCAGGACGAGGGTGTCGGCGGCGGTGTTCTCCTCGACGCGGGATACCCGCTTGGTGCCGGGGATCGGAGCGATGTCTTCACCCTTGGCCAGCAGCCAGGCCAGCGCCACCTGGGCCGGTGTCGCCTCCGCCTCGACGGCGACGGCCTGGACCTCGTCGGCGATGGCCAGGTTGCGCTGGAAGTTCTCGCCCTCGAAGCGGGGGTTGCCGACGCGGAAGTCACCCTCGTCCAGGTGGGCGATGGAGCGGACGGTGCCGGTGAGGAAGCCGTGGCCGAGCGGGGAGTACGGGACGAAGCCGATGCCCAGCTCGCGTACCCGTACTTCCGGAATTCATTTCCGGTTTTCCGGGGGCTCCTCATCACCACGTCATCCACCTTGGCACCGCCTCGCGCGCCCGAAAAGAGGAGAGATTCTTCCGGGGAAGGATCCTTCCCCCCTTCGGGCATGCCGGCCGTGCCATGCGTGTCCTGGCGGGTCAGCCGGTGCGGTCGATAGTGACCTTGGCGGTGCCGTCGTGTCCGGTGAAGGCGTCCAGGCCCCCGTCGATCGTGCCGAGCACCACCATGCCGGGTGCCGGGACCGGTGGGCCGGCGTGCTTGTAGTAGACGGCCAGGCCGGGGCCGGGCGGCCAGTACACGAGCTGACCTGCCTGGTAGTCGGTCTGCCGGTTCTTCTCGGCCACGGGGAGCGGTTCGGGCAGCGCCCCGTACAGTTCCCGCTCCAGCATGTCGCTCATCTCCACCGTGACCGGGAGCGTGGTGGCGAAGGCCCGCGCGGTGGCGTTGTCGGTCAGCGTCGCTTGCGTGGTCGTGTCCCCGACGCGGAGGGCGACCTTCATCCCGTTCACCCTCTCGGTGCTTGCAGGGTTCGGCGCCTGTGGTGTTGCGGAAGGCTTCGTCCCCGAGGGGGAAGCGTTGTCCTGCGCGGTGTCGTTGCCGCACGCGGCGACGGCCAGGGTGAGCGACATGACCCCTGCCACGCACAATGCTCTGCTTTTCACGCTGTCCTCTCAAAAAAGGTTCCGGGAGTGAGGGGTGTTACCGAGGGGTTATCGGAATGCTGCCGGCCGGGCTTGGGATTTCGTTGCGGTACGGCAGGTGTTCTCGCCCGGCGTCTTCCTTGATTTTTCCGAGGGCGTCATTGAATCCCTCGGGGGTGTGGCTGGATCCGGCGAGGCGGTCGATGTGCACCTCGTCGATGTCGCGTCCGACGACCCGGTCGGGGATCGCGTCGGCGAAGCGTTCTTGCAGGTCCAGTGAGGTGGGGTCGGTGGCGTGGGGTTCGACCTCGACCTGGGCGATCACGTCGTCGTTGAGGGTGAGGGTGACGCCGATGGAGGAGCCCTGGCTCCCGTACTCGCCGGTCGCCTCGTACCGGCCGTCCGCGTACTGCGCGTCCTTGCCCGGCTCCCGTGCCGGGACCGTGCTGCTGCGCTCCGGGGGCGGGGAGCTCTCGGTGTCGGTGGACGAGCAGCCGGTCGCGGCCGTGAGGGCGCAGGCGCCCATCATCGTGGCCACGGTGAGTTTCCTGCTCAGCGCGCTCATGCTGGGTGTCCCTTTCCGCAGGGTCGCTTGGGTGTCCGGGGGCGTGCGGCCGTATGCCGCACGTGTCGGGTGGGGCCGGTCAGGTGGGGTCGGCGGCGAAGAGGGTGCCGTCGAAGCCGCCGAAGGTGTCGGTGCGGCCGTCGGCGAGCATGCGGACGCAGGCGAACGAGAAGCTGTCCGCGAGCCGGTGTGCCGGGGTGAGGAACAGGGCTGTGGCCAGCGCGTCCGCGACGTCCGTACGCTCGGCGACGACCCAGGTGGCCACGGTGTCGTGCACGGGGGCACCGGTGCGGGCGTCGAGGACGTGGTGCAGTCGGGGCCCCCAGGCGCGGCGGGTGATCGCCGAGGCGCACAGTGCCGCATCCGCCACGTTCGCCACGCCGATGACCCGGCCGGGCTCGGTGGGGTGTTCCAGGCCGATCCGGATCGGGTGCTCGCCGCCGTGGCGGAGGTCGCCGCTGGCGTCGACCACGAAGCGGGTGACTCCCGCGTCCTGGAGCAGGGCGCTGACGAGGTCGACGAGGTAGCCCTTGCCCGCCGCCCCGACGTCGATCACCAGCGGCCGGCGGGTGCGCAGCATCGCCCCGTGCCGCTCGACGTCCCGGTGCCACGCGGGGCGCGCGTCGGCGTGGGCCGCGCGGTCGGTGTGGGGTACGGGGGTGAGGGAGTAGGCGGGGTCGTAGCCGAGGAGTTCCAGGTCGCGGCCGACCAGCGGGTCCATCGCCCCGCCCGTGAGGTGGGCGAGCTGGTCGTAGAGGTCGAAGAGGTCGATGGCGTCGTCGGGGAAGACGAACCGGCCGCCGCCGGGCGCTGCGGCGATCTGCGAGACGAGCGAGTCGGGGCGGAACCGCGAGTACACGGCATCGAAGCGGTCGACACGGTCAAGGATCCTCTCGCGCACCTCTGCGGGCAGAGGTGCGGGCGTTTCGATCTCCCACCGGGTGCCGATCGCGTCGAAGGCAAAGAGAGACTTGCCGGCGTCGGATACCGCCGCCGTTGTGTTTCCGGCGCGCGGACCGCACAAAGTGGGGGAATTGTCTGCGGTACATTCCTGCACGGCCATGTCTCCTCTGCTCGTCGGTGCGATGGAATTCGGTGCGCCGGTTCGTGGTGCGTACTCCCAGGAGAGAGGTTTGCAGGAGCTGAGCGGTCCGCCCAGAGGAGAATTTCTTCCGGGGAGGGGACCATCCTGGGAAGAAACCTTCCCTCCCACCGGCGGGGTTGTGGGTGAGACAGTGGGCTTATGAGCAGCAACCGCAACGAGCTGGGAGATTTCCTGAAGGCGCGCCGCGCCGAGCTGACCCCGCGTGCCGTCGGCCTGCCCGACAGCGCCGGCCCCCGCCGGGTGGCCGGGCTGCGCAGGGAGGAGGTCGCGCAGCTGGCGGCGTTTTCCACCGACTACTACACGCGCCTGGAGCAGGGCCGCCTGCCCGCCTCGGCGCCGGTGCTGGAGACGCTGGCCGAGGTGCTGCACCTCGATGAGGACCAGTGCCGTTACCTGTTCGGCCTGGCCGGGAAGGAGACCGCCCGGCCGCGCCGCCGCACGGTGCAGAAGGTCCAGCCGCAGCTGCGCAGGGTTCTGGACGACCTGACCTCCACGCCGGCGATCGTGATGGGCCGCCGTATGGACGTCATCGCGTGGAATCCCCTGGCGGCGGCTCTGATCACTGATTTCGGGACGGTACCGGAGAAGCACCGCAATTATGTGCGGATTCTTTTCACCGACCCGATGATGCGCCGCCTGTATGCGGACTGGAAAAGCGTCGCTCGTACGGCGGTTGCGCAATTGCGGATGGAGGCGGCGAAGTATCCGGACGATCCGCGCTTGACCGCGCTGGTCGGGGAGCTGTCCGTGCAGGACGCCGATTTCCGCACGTGGTGGGCCGCCCACCACGTGGCCACGCTCAGCGTGGGTACGAAGGTCCTGCACCATCCCGTGGCCGGGGAACTGTCGCTGGACTGGGACACCCTGAGCGCCAGTACGGACCCGGATCAGCAACTGGTGGTGTGGACGGCCGAGGTCGGCTCTCCCACCCACGACGGGCTGCGGATCCTCGCCTCCTGGGCCGCGGCCCAGCAGCCCGCCGCCGACCTGGCCGACTGACCCGCCCGCCGCCGGTACGCCGTGCCCGCGTGAGGTGGTGGGTGGTGCGGGCGGTGCTGCGGCAGGTCGCGGGGGTGCAGCGGCCCGGTGGCCGGTAGCGTCACGGCACTGCCCGGTGCGCGGCCGTCCCACGAGGCGCGGCCGTCGGTGACGGCCGACAGTAGCTGTTCGCCGGCGGTGGCGATGACGGCGCCGAGTTCGGCGGGCAGGGCGAAGCCGAAGGGGGCTCCCGCTACGCGCAGGTAGCGGTAGGACAGGGCATCGAGGTCAACAGTGGATTCGGCCGTGTCGAGTCGGCCGATGTTGACCACGCCGCCGTCGACGCGAGTGGCGGGAAGACAGGCGGCGAAGGCGGGGCGGCCGACGTAATCGAACACCACGTCCACGCCGTCGGCTCCGGTGGCGTCGATGACCGCCCGGATGAGGTCCCGCTCGCCGGTGACCACAACGGTGTCGGCCCCGGCCCGCTTCAGCAGGTCGTGTTTGGCTGCCGAGCGGGTGGTGGCGATGACCTGTCCGGCGCCGAGGCCTTGGCGATCTGCACGCCGATCAGGCCGATGCTGGAGGTGACTCCGGTGATCAGTACCGACTGTGCGGACCGGAAGCCGCCGGTCATCAGGGCGCCGTGTTCGGTGAGCAGGCCGGTCGGTAGTGCGCACGCGATGTCGTAACCGAGTTCGTCAGGGACGGGCAGGACGTGGCGGTGGTCGGCGAGGACGTACTGGGGCGAAGCTGCCGGGGGCTGTGCCCATCACCCGGTCCCCGATTACGGGGGTGGTCACGCCGTCACCGACGGCGGTGACCTCGCCGGCGAACTGGTAGCCGGCCTGATACTGCTTGCCGGTGCCGCCGGAGGTGGGATCGGCGGCGGCGAGCATGGAGGCGTCGGCGTTGTTGAGGGCGACCGCGTGGGCACGCACCACGATCTGCCCGTGACCAGGTTCGGGTACAGGGACCTCGCGGGTGGTCCACTCGGGTCCGACACCGCTGAACAGGGCGGTCATCGTGTCGGCTATGAGCTGGTCTCCCTTCGTTCGCGAGGGTCAGTGGGCGCGGGTGCGGGGGCCGTTGTACTCCTCGTCGGTGATGTGCTCCAGCCAGGTCGTCTCGGGCCGGTCGTCGTCGGGGGTGGTGCCGTCCCACAGGGCGAGGTGCTGCATGAAGTTCTCCTCGGTGGCGCCGTGCCAGTGTTCCTCGCCGGGCGGGCAGGTCACCGTCTGACCGGGGTGGGCCTCGAAGACGGTGCCGTCGCGGGTACCGATCAGGGCGGTGCCGGCGACGACGTGGAGGGTCTGCCCCACCGCGTGGTGGTGCCAGGCGGTGCGGGCGCTGGGAGCGAAGCGCACCATGTTGGCGCGCAGGCGGGAGGGTTCCTGTCCGGCGTGGATGACGTCGAACCAGACATCTCCGTTGAACCAGCTCTCCGGGCCCTTGCCGGTGGGCTGCGGCTTGACGAACTCCACGGGACGCTCCTTGCTTTCGTGTGGACAGGGGTGAGGGGGAAGTTGGGTCGGTCAGCGTTCCAGCATGGCGCGGCCGGATTCGGTGTGGGTGTCGCCAGCGGCCGGGGGGAGGTTGGAGAGCTTGGCCAGCACCTCGGGGTTGAGCTGGAGGCTGTCGGCGGCGGTGTTCTCCTCGACGCGGGTGACGCGCTTGGTTCCCGGGATGGGGGCGATGTCGTCGCCTTGGGCGAGGAGCCAGGCGATGGCGACCTGCGCGGGTGTGGCGCCGACCTCGGCGGCGATAACCTGGACTTCGTCGGCGAGGGCCAGATTGCGCTGGAAGTTCTCGCCGGTGAACCGCGGGTTGCCGCGCCGGAAGTCGCCCTCTTCGAAGTCGTTCTCGTTGCGGACGGTGCCGGTGAGGAAGCCATGGCCGAGCGGGGAGAACGGAACCAGGCCGATCCCCAGCTCGCGCAGGACCGGCAGGACGCGGTTCTCGATGCCGCGGGTCCACAATGATTACTCGGACTGCACGGCGGTGACGGGGTGCACGGCGTGGGCGCGGCGGATGGTGTCCGGGCCGGCCTCGGACAGCCCGAAGTGCCGCACCTTGCCCTCGGCGATCAGCTCGGCGACGGCGCCCGCGGTCTCCTCGATGGGCGTCTTCGGGTCGACGCGGTGCTGGTAGTACAGGTCGATGTGGTCGGTGCCCAGCCGCTTCAGCGACCCCTCCACGGAGGTACGAATGTTGGCGGGGCTGGAGTTCAGGTTCCAGGCACCGGCGCCGCCGTGGTCGATCATGCCGAACTTGGTGGCCAGCACGACCTGGTCGCGGTGGCCCTTGAGTGCTTGTCCGACGAGGTCTTCGTTGATGTAGGGGCCGTAGATCTCGGCGGTGTCGATGAGGGTGACGCCGAGGTCGATGGCCCGGTGGATGGTGCGAATGGATTCGGCGTCGTCGCTTCTGGCACCGGTCAGGCCGTGGGACATGCCCATCGCCCCCAGACCGATCCGGGAAACCTCCAGTTCACCCAGCTTGACGTGCTTCATAGCCGTTCCTCTCCTGACAGGTTGAACGCGGGTGATTGGCGCGACCGAGCGCCTGAGCGGAGCGCGGAGGGCTATTCCCCGGCAGGGAAGTCCGTGGACGCGGCCAGGTCGCGCTGGGCCTCGAAGTCCTCGATCCGTTTGCGCAGCACCCCAAGGGTGGAGTCCAGTGCCTGGGAGCCGAGCATCATCCGCAGCGGTGCCGGCTCGGTGTCGACGGACTCGATGATGCGGGCCGCCATGCGCTGCGGGTTACCGGGGGCGAGACCGTTGGCCGGGTCGAGCATGGCCTTGAAGGCGTGGGCGGGATTGCCCTCGTACGCATCGATCGGGTCGGCGACCCGGGCGCTGCCGTAGCGGAACTCGGTACGCGCGCCGCCGGGCTCGACGATCGTCACGCCGATGCCGAACGGGGCGACTTCCTGGGCGACCGACTCGGCGAACCCCTCGATGCCCCACTTCGCGGCGTGGTACATGGAGTTGCCGGGGAAGGCGACCTGTCCGCCGTAGGTGGACATCTGCACGATGCGTCCGCCGCCCTGCGCGCGCAGGTGCGGCAGGGCCGCGCGGATCAGGGTGATGGAGCCGGTGAGGTTGGTGGCGAGGATGTGGTCGACCTCGGCGTCGCTGATCTCCTCGGCGGCACCGAACAGGCCGTAGCCGGCGTTGGAGACGATCACGTCGACGCGGCCGGCGGCGAACGCCTCGTCCACCGTCTTGCGGACGGCCGGGGTGTCGGTGACGTCGAGGATCTCCGGACGGAAGGTGTCGGGGTACTGCTCGCTCAGGTCGGCGACCTTGTCCAGGGAGCGGACGGTGCCGATGACAGTGTCGCCGCGCTCCAGGAGCTGGGTGGTCAGGGCGTGGCCGAAGCCGCTGCTGACGCCGGTGATGAGCCAGGTACGAGTGGTCATGCGCGGTCTTCCTTCGCGTTCGGGGCGTCGCCGGCCGGGGAGACGGCGTCGACGGCGGCCAGGGCGTTGAGGGTGCGGGGATAGCCGATGAACGGCAGCAGTCCGGTCAGGACGGCGAGGAGGGTGGCGCGGGTGTTGCCGACGTTGAGGTTGGCCGCGACGTGTCCCTTCACCTGGGCGTCGGCGCCGCCGAGCGCGGTGAGCATCGCGAACGTCAGCAGTTCCCGCGTGGGTACGTCGATGCCGGTGCGGGTGTAGTGGTCGCCGAAGCAGTTGCCGCTCAGGAATCGCTGGATGTGCTGCTCGTCGGCCGGGGCATTCGCGTACATGGAGTCCACGGCCTTCTCCCCGACGATCCGTTTCTGCACCGCCAGGCCCTGCTCCATCCGGGTGTCCGGGCCGGTGGTGGACTGGCCCTCCAGGGGCAATTCGACACCGCGGCCGGTGAGGACGTCGTTGGTGGCGTGCAGGAAGTCGAAGACCCGGGCCATGCCGGCGTACGGCACGGCCTGATAGACGATCTCCTTGGCCTCCACCGGGGTGACACCGATGGTGAGGGCGGCGCCGAGCATGACGCGGTACTCGGCAAGGGCGCCGACGGCGATCATCGCGGCGAGCTGCGTCATCAGCCGGGTTCGCTCCGGCAGCTCGTGAGCGTGCTGCAGGGCCTCGTCGAAGGCGAAGTTGTCGAAGTACTCGATCAGCTCGGGATCAGTGACCGCGAGGGTGGACACATGGCCGGGGAAGAGCCGCTCGTGCGCGGCGCTGGCCGCGGCGTTGGGCTTGCGGGCGGTCACGGGCGCACCACGACCTTGAGGTTGGTCCGGTCATCCATGGCCTGGTACGCGTCGGCGACCTGGTCCAGGGAGACCTCGGCGTCGAAGACCCGGCCCGGGTTGATCCGGCCAGCGAGCACGTCGGCGATCGCGGGCTCCAGGTAGGCGCGCACCGGGGCGGGCCCGCCGGCCAGCTGGGCGTTCTTCCCGAAGAGTGAGCCGAAGCCGACCGGGGCCTCCTCGTACTGCGGGACGCCGACGCGGGAGATGATCCCGCCGGGGCGCACGACGCCGTATGCCTGCTCGTACGCGGGCATCAGCCCGACCGCCTCCAACACGACGTGGGAGCCTGCACCGCCCGTCAGGTCCATCACCTTGGCGATGCCCTCCTCGCCGCGCTCGGCCACGACGTCGGTGGCACCCCACTCCTTGCCGAGGTCGGTGCGGGAGGTGTGCCTGCCCATGAGGATGATCTTTTCGGCACCCATGCGGCGGGAGGCCAGCACGGCGGACAGGCCGACGGAACCGTCGCCGATCACGGTCACGGTCTTGCCGGGTTCGACCCGGCCCATGTGGGCGGCGTGGTAGCCGGTGAGGTACACGTCGCTCAGCGCCAGCAGCGAGGGCAGCAGCGCGGTGTCGACGTCCGTGGGGATCTTGACCAAAGTGCCGTCAGCCTGGGGCACGCGGATGGCCTCGGCCTGCGCCCCGCCGACGCCGCCGGCGCCGTACCAGCCGCCGTGCGGGCAGGCGGTGTGGAAGCCGTCGCGGCAGATCGGACAGGTGTTGTCGGCGAACGCGAACGGGGAAACGACGAAGTCACCACGCTTGAGGCCGCGGACCTCGGAGCCGGTCTCCTCGACGACGCCGAGGAACTCGTGCCCCATCGGCACGCCCTCGTCGGCCTTCTCCATCGAGTGGTACGGGTGCAGGTCGGAGCCGCAGACACAGGCCAGGGTGATCCGGACGATCGCGTCCGTGGGATCGACGATCTGCGGGTCCGGGACGTTCTCGACCCGGACGTCACCGGGGCCGTACATGAAGGTGGCACGCATGAGGATCTTGCCTTTCGTTACTGCTGGGGGTGCGGTGTGAGCCGGGATGTGCCGACGATCTCCTCCCCGGACGTCGGCGGTGTCGACGATGTTGACGCCCGCGTCGGGGCGCGGGGGGAACGGCTCCTCGCTCGTGTGGTGGTTCAGTCGTTCGCCGTGGGGACGGCGGTGCCGGTGTCGGCCCAGCTGGCCAGGAGGCCGAGGGCTTCCCGCTCCCGGGAGTCCGGTTCGGGGGTGTAGAAGTTCAGGCGCAGGCCGGGGTCGGAGGGCAGTTCCATCGCCTCGTAGGGGAGCGCGAGGTCGCCGACGAGGGGGTGATGGAGGTTCTTCACACCGGAGCGGTGGAATTTCACGTCGTGCCGGGCCCAGCGGCGTGCGAAGTCGTCGCTGCGCGTGGTCAGCTCGCCGATCAGGTCGGTCAGCGCCTTGTCGTGCGGCGAGCGACCGGTCTCGGTGCGCAGGAAGGCGACGGCGTCGTTGGCTCCCTTGTCCCAGTCGGTCCAGAAGTCCTTGCTTACGGGGTCCAGGAACATGAAGCGGGCACTGTTGACCGGCCCGCGCTGCGCGAACAGCGGTGAGTCGTAGACCGGCGCGTACAGTGCCCGGCCCAGTGTGTTGGCGGCCAGGATGTCGAAGCGGGCGTTGCGGACGTAGGCCGGCACGTCGGTCATGGAGTCGAGCAGACGCATGATCGTCGGCCGGACCCGCGACGAGGTCGCCGCGGGCCGCCGTCCGGACGGTGAGGCCGCGCGGGCGAGGTCGTAGAGGTGAGTTCGCTCGGCCTCGTCAAGCTGCAGGGCATGTGCGAGGGCTTCGAGCACCGAGTCCGAGGCTCCGCCAAGGTTTCCGCGCTCCAGCCGGACATAGTAGTCCACGCTCACGCCCGCCAGCATGGCGACTTCCTCCCGGCGCAGCCCCGCGACGCGCCGCTGCCCCCCGTAGACCTGGAGCCCGGCCTGCTGCGGGGAGAGCCGTGCGCGGCGGGTGCTGAGGAACTCGCGCACCTCGGCGGCCACGTCCTTCTTGATGTTGTCGGCCATGCTCAGATCCTGGTGTTGTCGTCGGCAGCGCCTGCGGCGGACAGCACTGTGCGGGGACCGGTACGGAGCGGGCTCGTCGCGGGCCGCACTCGCGCGCCGGTGAGCACGGCGTGCCCGGGACGGGACGCCGGTTCCGGATGAGCCGGGTACCTCGGCCCCCGAGCTGGCGTCGGCATCGGGTACTGCGGCACGACGGCCTCCTTCTGATCAGCCCGCATGTCCTGCGGCTTCTCCACGGTAGGTCCGTCCGAGCGGACCTGCGAGGTAGTGCCAGTACGCGGAAGAGCAGTGATTCCCACACCTGCCCCGACGTGCAGTTACCTGGGAAGGGCCAGAGACTGGCGGCCCGGGACCGGGCCCGAACCCGCAGCCGAATCGAAGGAACACCGTGCACGCAGCAGCCACCCGCGGGAGCGACGCCACCGGCCCGAACCGTTCCGGGATCCTCAATGCGCCGAGAGCCGCTGAGGGCACCACGTCATCCCCGCTGACGCGTCCTAACCCACGCGGGCCGGCTGGGGCTCCGGCCCGCCCGGCGCTGATCCTCACGATCATCTGCGTCAGCTATTTCATGGTCATCCTCGACAATTCGATCGTGTTCACCGGGCTGCCGCAGATCCGCTCCGACATGGGATTCTCCGAGACCGGCCTGTCCTGGATCACCAACGCCTACGTCCTGGTCTTCGGCGGGCTGCTCCTGCTGGGGGCCCGGGCAGGTGACATGTTCGGCCACCGCAGGGTGTTCCTGTTCTCCCTGGTCGTCTTCTCCCTGACTTCGCTCCTGGTGGGCGCCGCGCAGACCCAGTGGTGGCTGATCGGTGCCCGTGCGCTCCAGGGCGTCGGCGCCGCCGTCCTGGCGCCCTCCGCGTTGTCCCTGCTCACGCGCAGTTTCGCCGAGGGCCGTGCCCGCACCCGGGCGATGGCCGCCTACAGCGCCGTCGCCGGCCTCGGCGCCGCGCTCGGCCTGGTCGTCGGAGGGCTGGCCGCGGACCTGCTCTCGTGGCGGGCCGGCTTCTTTCTCAACGTGCCGGTCGGCGTCCTGATGATGGTGATGGCCCTGCGGTTCCTGCCCGAGACCGACCGCCGGGGCGGCCGTTTCGATGTGCCCGGGGCGCTGCTCGCGACGCTCGGTTCTACCGCCCTCGTGCTCGGCATCGTCGACGCCGCCGACTTCGGCTGGACCGCTCCGGCCACCCTGGTACCGCTGGCAGCGGGCGTGGTGATGCTGGCGCTGTTCGTGCCGGTGGAGCGGCGGGCCGCACAGCCGATCGTGCCTCTACGGCTGTTCGCCAGCCGGGAGCGCTCCGGCGCGTATGTCACCCGGATGCTCTACATGGGCGCGATGATCGGGTTCTTCTTCACCGCCCAGTTCGTGCAGAGCGTCTATCACTGGACGCCGCTGCAGGCCGGTCTCGCGTTCCTGCCGATGACGCTGG
This sequence comes from Streptomyces anulatus, assembly GCF_014650675.1. Taxonomy (GTDB): domain Bacteria; phylum Actinomycetota; class Actinomycetes; order Streptomycetales; family Streptomycetaceae; genus Streptomyces; species Streptomyces anulatus. Next base: position 286,043 of record NZ_BMVK01000009.1, read on the forward strand.
TCAATTTCGTCTTCGCCGTGCAGGTGCCCCGGCTTCTGGACCGGGTCGCACTGCCGCTGGTGCTCCTGTGCGGAGTCGTCCTGACCGCGGCCGGCATGGTGTGGCTGAGCCGTCTCGGTCTGCACACGCCCTACCTGACAGGTGTGGCACTGCCGATGGTGCTCATCGGCGCCGGCCAGGGCCTGGCTCTGGCTCCCATGACCTCCAGCGGCGTCGACGGCGTCGCGCCCGAGGACGCGGGGGCCGGCTCGGGACTGGTCAACACCGTGCACCAGATCGGCAGCGCGCTGGCACTGAGCTTCTCGGTGAAGGCAGCGCCTTCCGGGACTGTCCCGCAACGGGCGACCTCGTCGAGAAGGGGTTCCAGGACCCGATGTGCGGCTTGCGGGCTCCGAGGGGCGCGGGCGCGAGGGGCGGGAGTCGGCCGGGGTTGCTGCGGGGTGACGACGTGTCCGGTGCGGGAGAGTTCGTTCGCGAGCCAGGCGGGGAGTGGAGCCGGCTGCCGGACATCTCCGAGGGGCTCGTAGGTTCCCTGGCGGGTACGGGTGGTGGGGGCCACGATGTAGCCGCCCTCGGCTCGCACGTCGACCTGCCAGGCGAGAGCGACCTTCGGGCTGGAGCCGGCGGAGGACCGGTACCGGACCCCGCCAGTGGGGAGCCGGTACCAGATGTGGAGGCCGCCAGAGGGGGTGCTCACCCGCAGCGTAGTGGTGTCCTGGGTGGGGTCGGCTTGCTGACGGTAGGCGGCCAGGAGTGCCATGGTGTCGAAGCCGGAAGCGAGACCGTCAAGGTCGACCGAGTCGTGGATCTGGATTCCCGGGAGGAGACGGCTTCGGTCGGGGACGGGCGCGCTGTGGGCGTCGATGTCGATCACGATGAGGTTGGCTGGTCCGCAGGCGACCCCGACTCCGGCGTCGGGGCTGGTGGTCCACCAGCTGTCGATGTTCCGCGGGTCGGTGGTGCCGGCGTGGAAGCCGTGGCACGGGCGTCCTGCCCCGGGGCAGGGGCATGTCCGGGGGTCGTGGTGCTGGGCCCTGCAGGCGGGGCAGTTCGCTTGAGGAGTCTTCCTCCCCGGAGCCAGTGGGTGCACTGGCCATCCGTTTCCTGCGCACCAGCGGGCCAGCACGAGTGAGGACACGGCCTTGCCGGGAGGGCCCGCGGGGGGCGTCTCGTCTCGGCGGCGCACGTAGTTGTCCTCGTTCATCAGGTCACAGGGCTTTGACCCCTGCTGCCCATGGGTTGAAACCTGCTGGTCAGCTGCTTGCCGTGCCGGCAGTAGGGACTGAAGGGACTGTCTTTCCGAATGAGTGTAGAGCTCGGCTCCTGGAATAGGTGGGGGAACTCCCCCGCGAGTCGCTATCGAACTTCTCAGTCCCTTCAGTCCCTTCACACTTCCCGCTCTTCAGGAGGGGCGAAGGGCCGTTCGATCCGGCCTGGTCGACGGCGGCAGGGCCTCACGTGAGGGCGTCAAGGTTCGGTCCCTGCGTTCAGTCCCTGTGTGTTCTTGCAGGTCAGAGCGCATCCGCATCCCTGAACAGGGACTGAAGGGACTCAAGTTCCTAATTATCAGCCAGCAGGGGGAACGATGTAGACAGGATTCACGCGCCTGCATACGCGCGCTCACGTAGTCGCACGATAACCCTCAACTTGAGTCCCTTCAGTCCCTGTTCAGGGGGCTACATGGTGCCTGACCTGCTCTTTTACGGAGGGACTGAACGTAGGGACTGAACCGTGGAGTTCCTTGCCTTCGGGATCTCCTTGGCCTGGAAGAGCTGATCCTCGTCGACGGCTAAGGCCTCCCGCTCTCGCTGTCCCTGACCGGCGGAAACCGTAACGACGTCACGCAGCTGATGCCCCTGCTCGCCAAGATCCAGTCGGTCCCAGGACTCGTGGGACGTCACGTTTACGGCCTGAGGAGGAAGCCCGCGAAGGCTCGTCGGAGTTTAAGGGCGGGCTCCGGAGCTGGAGACGGACCCGACGCTCGCGCTAGACGCCGTTGCGGCCGCTGACGAGGCTGCCAAGCAGGCCGCCGCAGCAGCGGCCGTCTCCGGCAGATGCATTGGGCGCTGGGAGGGGCCAGAGGAAGCTGGCGCGCCTTCCGTACCCAGGTCAGGGAGGTGGGTCCTTCAGATGCTGCTCCGGGGCCAGTGTGCTGCCCCGCTCGAACTCGGCCTGATAGCGGGCCTCGTCCAGCGCAGCCCTGACCCGGGTGGTGATGCGGTCCACGTCGAAGCGCTCGCCGCCCCGCAGGGGCGCCTGGACCGACTGCCTGGCCGCCGTGGCCGCCCCGAGGAGGCGGGCCGCGTGCTCGGAGTGACCGGCCAGCGACTGGGCCCCGGCCAGGCCCTCCAGGGCCAGCGCCACCGCCCGCGGGTTCCCGGTGCCGCGGGCGGCGGCGTGGGCGTCCAGTTGCAGAGCCAGGGCGGCCGGGGCGTCGCCCCGGGCCTCCGCGACGAAGCCCAGCTCGGCCAGGATCACCGAGGGCCTGGCCGGCTCGTAACTCATCTGGCGGTGCAGGTCGAGCACCCGGGTCAGATGCCGCTCGGCCGCGTCGAGGTCTCCAGCCCGGCGCGCCCCGAGGGCGAGGCCGATCTCGGCGTACTGCTCCCCGAAGCTGTCCGACTGCCCGGCGGCGAGCCGTGCCGCGCGCTCATGGAACTCCTTGGCCCGAGGCAGGTCCCCGGTCAGCAGCGCGACCCGACCGAGGCCTGAGAGCTGGAAAGACGCCTGCGGCCAGAGCCCCAGGTCCTCCGCCATCCGCAGGCCCTCCCGGTACAGCCGTCCGGCCCGCTGGTAGTCGCCCACGGTTTCGGCCAGCGTCCCGAGCGGCACCGATGCCTGGAGCTGCCCCCACTGGTCGCCCAGCTCACGGAAGAGCGCGAGGCTCTGCTCGCCGTCCCGCCGCAACGTGTTGAGGTCGCCCCGCTGATTCGCGTGGAAGGTCCGGCTGCCCAGGGCAGCCGCCATACCCCAGCGGTCGCCGAGCGACCGGAAGGTGGCCAGGGCCCGGTGGACCAGCTCCTCGCTCGGCCCCACGTCGCCGATCCCGTAGAGGCTGGACCCGAGGAACCACTGGGCCCGCGCCCGCCCGCCCGGATCGGCCAGCTCCTCGTAGGGTCGCAGCGCAGTGCGGTACTCCGCCAGCGGGTCGGCGACGCCGCCGAGCACCAGCTTGAAGCCGCCCAGCAGGGCCGTGGCCTTGGCCACCGCGGTCGGCGCCGCCCCACCGAGGGACAGCGCCACGGTCAGGGACCGCTTCGCCTCGTTGCTCCGGCCGCGCAGGTACCAGTACCAGCTGAGGGCGTTGGCGAGACGCAGCGCGCAGTCGGCGTTGCCGAGCTGCGCCGCGTAGTCGAACGCGGTCCGCAGATTCGCGGTTTCGGCGTCCAGGCGATGCAGCCACTGCCGCTGGCCGTGGCCCCGCAGATGCGGCTCGGCGCGCTCGGCGAGACCGGTGTAGTAGTCGCAGTGCCTGCGCCGGAGGTCCTCGAACTCGCCCTTCTCCACGAGGCGTTCGACGCAGTATGCGGTGACCGATTCGAGCAGCTGGTATCGGGGCCCGTCCGTCCCGTCGGTCATGACCACCAGCGACCAGTCCACCAGCCGGGCGACGACGTCGAGCACCTCCGTACGGTCCAGGTCGTCCGCCGCGCAGATCTCCTCGGCGGCGTCGAGGGTGCAGCCGTCGGCGTGTACGGCCAGCCGCCCGAGCACCACTCGTTCCTGGTCGCCGAGCAGTTCCCAACTCCAGTCGATCACGGCCCTCAGGGTGCGCTGCCGCGCCGGGGCGCTGCGCGCGCCCACCGCGAGCAGGTGGAACCGGTCGTCCAGGCGGGCCGCCAGCTCACGTACCCCCAACGCCCGCACCCGGGTAGCGGCCATCTCCAGGGCCAGCGGAATGCCGTCGAGGCGCCGGCAGATCGAGACAACCGCCTCGACGTTGCTCGCGGCGAGTACGAAATTCGGGGCCGCCGCGGTCGCCCGTGCCACAAACAGCTCCACCGCGCTGTACCGGCGTACGGACTCGGGGTCGAGCCCCGCCGCGGGCTCGGGCCCTCGCAGCGGCGGCACCTCCTGGAGGTATTCACCGGTGATACCCAGGGGCACCTGACTGGTGGCAATGATCCTCAAGGCGGGCGCGGCCTTGAGGAGTTGGTCGGTCAGCTCGGCGACCGGGCCGACCACATGCTCGCAGTTGTCGAACACCAACAGGGCTGGCCGCTCGCCCAGCGCCTGGGCGACACGAACGGTCATTGAGGGCGCCGCGCCCCCGGACCCCGGTCCCGGTCCCGAGGCCGTGTCGTCCCGGACTCGGAGAACCGACCCGAGCAACTCGTGTACCGCGACCTGCGCGGCGGCGGCACCTTTCCCCCGGTCGGCGCTCGACGGGGAGGGGTCGAGCGCACCGAACTCGACCAGCCGTACGCCGCCGGGGAACTCGGCTCCGACCTGCGCGGCGGTCGAGAGAGCCAGCTGCGTCTTGCCCACCCCGCCCGGACCGATGAGCGTGACCAACCTGTTCGCGCCCAGCAGCTCCCGGAGCTCGCCGAGCGCCTCGGACCTGCCGATCAAGCCGGTGAGGGAGGCCGGCAGATTCGTCGGCGGGCTGGCCGCGGCAGTGTCGGGTTCGGGGGCGGCAGTCAGCGCCGCGTCCTGGGTGAGGATCGACTGGTGCAGGGCCGTCAGCTCGGGGCTGGGGTCCAGACCCAGGTTTTCGGCCAGGTGTCCACGCAGGTCGGCGTAGCTGCTGAGGGCCGCGCTCTGCCGGCCCGCACGGTAGAGCGCCCGCACATGAGCGGCGCGCAGCCGTTCCCTAAGGGGGTGCAGGTCCACCACATCACCGAGTTCGTCGGCCACCAGCGCGTGTTCACCGAGGTTCAGACGGGCCTCGGCCTGCTCCTCCAGCGCGGTCAGCCGCTGCTCCTCCAGCCGGTCCCGCGCGGGCCGGGTGAACTCTTCGTCGGCGAAGTCGGCGAAGGCGGGCCCCCGCCACAACGCCAGCGCGTCTGCCAGCAGGGCGGCGCGCACCCGGGAGTCCTCGGTCGCCCGCGACCGTGTCATCAGGTCGCGGAACCGGTCCGCGTCCACCGCGTCGGCGCCCGCCCGCAGCTGGTATCCCGGCGAATGGGACACCACGAGGTCCCGGCCGCCCGGCTCGGCGTCCTCAAGCGCCCGCCGCAGCTGCCACACCTTGTGCTGGAGCGCGCCTGCCGGGTTGTTGGACGGCCTCGTGGTCCATAGGTCATCGATCAGCCTGTCCGCGGAGACCGCTCGTCCCTGGTGGGCCAGAAGGCAGGCCAGCAGAGCGCGGACTTTGAGCTCCGGGATCCGGACTGGTCGTCCGTCCCCCGTCCACACCGCTAACGAACCGAGAACCCCGAAATTCATGTGATCACGCTAACCCAGCGCAGAGGGCAAGGACAGGACGATAGTGGTCCGGCGGGCGGCCGGGCCCGGCCCGTGAGCGCCGGCGCTCGGTGCCGCCGAGGTGCCGCTGGCAAGGGGCCGAGCCCGCGGCGGACCGCGTGGAATGTACGGGAGGACGCCGGCCCGGGCCGTGGAGTCCTGGGCCGGTGTTCTCCCTCTGGTTCCCGGTGCCTGATTACCCGTTCCCGCCGGAGGGGCTCAGGTGGTCGAGAGCGAGTCCTCGCCCTTTTCCTCCCGCTCCTTCGGAGCGTTGCCGGACGGGACGGCCCCGCGGCTCTTGCGCAGCAGCGTGAACGCGAACGTCGCGCTGATCGCGGTGACGACGGCGCACGCGATGCCGATCGCGTTCAGCCCGCTGGCGTAGGCGTCCGATGCGGCAGCCAGCAGGCTGTCGGCGGCATCGGACGGCAGTTCGCGAGCTGCCTTGAGCGCGCCCTCCATGCTCCCCTCGGCGGAGTCGGCCGCGCCGGACGGTGTGCCGTCGGGCACGTCGAGCGAGCTGCGGTAGACCGCGGTGCCCAGGCTGCCGAGCGTGGCGATGCCGAGTGCGGTGCCCAGATCACCGCTGATGGAGGAGAGCGCCGCCGCGGAGCCGCCCCGCTCCGGCGGGACCGACCCGACGACCAGGTTGGTGCCGAGCGCCCCGAAGGTGCCGACGCCGATGAAAGTGATCACGAAGCCGGTGATCAGCAGCGGCATCCCACCGACAGGGCCGACGAAGATGAGGAGCACGTAACCGATCATGCCGATCAGCAGGCTCACCCCGATGACGGTGCTGAGAGGGTGCTGCTTGGCGAAGATCGGCGCCAGCTGCGCCGCGAGGATCGACGCGATGGCCGCGGGCACCATCCACAGGCCCGCTTCCAGCGGCGAATAGCCCTCCACCATCTGGACGAACCCGGTGATGAACAGGTAGCCGCCGCCGGTGCCCAGCATGGAGACCATGAGGATCAGCAGTGCGGCGGTGAACGCGCCGATCTTGAAGAGCTTCAGGTCCAGCAGCGGATCGTCGAGCTTGCCCTGACGCGACAGGAACACCGCGCCGACCGCCAGGCCGAGGACGATCGAGAGGACCGGCACCAGCTCGACGCCATAACGCGCGAGCTCCTTCAGCCCGTAGATGATCGCCAGGATCGACACCAGCGACAGCAGGACGCTGAGCAGGTCGATCTTGCCGGCGTTGGGGTTCTTGTACTCCGGCAGGACAAAGGGAGCGACGATCAGCAGCACCACCATGACGGGCACCCCGATGAGGAACACCGAGCCCCACCAGAAGTACTCCAGCATCGCGCCGCCGACGACCGGCCCGAGCGCGGTGCCGCCCATGAAGCAACTGGCCCACACCGCGATGGCGCGACCACGCTGGTACGGGTCCTCGAACATGTTGCTGATGAGGGCGAGGGTGGACGGCATCAGGGTGGCGGCGGCGATGCCGAGCAGGGCGCGGGTGGCGATCAGACCTTCCGCGCTGGTGGAGTAGGCGGCGGCGATCGAGGTGATGCCGACGGCCGTCGCACCAATCAGCAGCAGCTTGCGGCGGCCGATCCGGTCGCCCAGCGTGCCCATGGTGATCAGGAAGCCGGCGATCAGGAAGCCGTATATGTCCATGATCCACAGCGTCTGGGTACCGGTGGGGTTCAGACCCTCGGCGAGGTGGGGCAGGGCCAGGTACAACACGCTCTGGTCGAGGGAGATCAGCAGGGTGGGCAGGGCCAGCACCGCCAGTCCCACCCACTCCCGCGTCCCGGCCTTCCGGACCGGGGCCTCGGGGGCATTCGATGACATGGCATTCCTTTCCTGGGCCTGGTACGTGATCAGGCGTCGTTGCGTACGTGTATGGCCGCGGGGTCCAGGGCGTGCCCGGCGGATCAGGACCGGACACGCCCTAGCCCGGATACGGCTGCCGGGCGCGGGCGTCGCTCAGGACGTGGCCCCACCAGGCGAGTTGGTCGAACATGGTCTCGGCCGCCGTTGCACAACCCTCGGGGTCTGCGGGCCGGCCCTCGGCGTCGAAGTGCTCCCGGTAGTTCGGGAAGCAGACCGAGTCCCGGACGGTGACGCTGTGCAGCCCGGGGAAGATTCCCCGCAGGTCGGCCACCGCGCGCAGCCCGCCGGCCATGCCGCCGTAGGAGACGAAGGCGACCGGCTTCGCCTTCCACACGTCGACGTACCAGTCGATGGCGTTCTTCAGGGAGGCGGGGAAGCTGTGGTTGTACTCCGGCGTGACGATCACGAACGCGTCCGCCCTGTCCAGCCAGGGGGCGAGGTCGGTCACAGCCTGCGGCAGCGGGCGGTCGAGGCTCTCCGGCAGCACGTCGGGCAGCCACACCTGGGCCAGGTCGATCACATCGACGTCGAAGTCGCCGCGCTTGGCCGCCTCGGCGGCGATCCACTGGGCGGGGACGGGGCCGAAGCGGCCGGCGCGGGTGCTGCCGATGAGTACGGCCAGGTTCAGTCTGCGTTCACGCATCACGGTTCCCCTCGGGCTCGGTGCCTGCACCTCATACGGTGCGCCGTGCCACTCGTGATGCGCTCTCGGTCCGCTCTCGGTCCGCTCTCGGTTCCCTTTCGGCCTGGCTATGGATCCCCTGCGGCCGCCGTAACGGGTCGGAGGTTCTGCTGCCCGGCTCCGGAGCAGGCACCGGTTGGAGGCAGCAGCGTGCAGCAGCCCGCCGTGCTGCACCGGTCGGGGCCGGCCTGCTACCCGTGCAGCCCCCGTGTGCCGCTTGGCCCATGCAAATGCTGTGCCGCACCCGCGAGACCACCGTGCTGCAACCCGCACCACCACCAGGACCACAAAGCAGCACTTGCTGCGCACCCTGGCGAGCAGCACGGCCAGGAGCAGCGGCATCCTGTTGCGGCAGACCCTCGCCTCACACCCTCACACCCTCACAGCGCGCCTCGCTTACCTGGGGAACCCTGTGAGGCTCATAGACCTCAGAGGGCGGGGCTGTGCGTAACACCGGTGCCGATCTTCGCGGATGAAGTCGTCTCGCCTACGGTCGCCTTCATGAGCAGCGACGGAGTAGTGGTGGATGAGGCGGTCCGTGCGGCGTGGGACGCCTACCGGGTCCTGGAGAAGCGGACGCCTGCCGAGGAGCGCCAGCAGGCGCAGCAGCGGCTGAAGGCGGCGATGGAGTCCGTCGGGCGTGAGGAGGTCTCGCGGGGCACGGTGTTCCTGGTGGGGGTGTTGACCGGGTATCTGATCGCGGAGCCGCCCGGGGGTGGGGAGCAGCTCGATCCGCTGACCGACCTGATTCCTGCCGTGATCCGTCGGCTGCCGTCGTTCGAGTTGGCCGACCCGGAGCAGGTGCCGATGGTGACCGGGGTCCTCATGGCCGCCGCGATGGGCATGGGCACCGTTGCCTGGCGCGACCGGTTCGGGACGATCGATCCGGCGGAGGCCATGGTCCATGGGTTCGTGCTGTGGCTGCTCGCGGACCTGTTCGACTCCCTGGCCGACAGGCCGGGAACCATCGACGAGCTGATGCGCGAGACCTTCGAGTCCATGGACACCTCGGAGGACTGACGGAGCACGAACGGTGATCGGCGTAGTTCTGGTGGGCCGGGCTCGTTGAGCAGCTGCGCAGGTGACGGTGACGTCGTCCAGGCCGTCGACCGAGCCGTGCTCTGAGCGTCGATTCTCGAACGGCTCTGCTGGCCCCCCAGGGCACGCTCCCACCTCATCGAGCGCCAAGGTTTATCGACAGCTGAGAGGTGCTGCTGCTGGGGCGGTCCAGCGTGCGCCCATTTCCGTGGGCCATATGGGCGTGGTGGCCGTCGTCATGACGTGTCCGGGGTGTTTCTCCACTCGGAGTGTGGGACTGGCGTGATCGTCTCTGCATCAGAGCCTGCTTTCGTGCAGCGGACTCTGATCTGCAGGGCACGAACGCATGCGATCGGGGTACGCACCAGGCCGCAGTGACGAATCGTTCGTCATCACCACTGATCTCGGAAAGGCGTGAGATGGGCCGTCGCCAGCCTACGGAGGACTCGCTCGGCGAGTCCTCACGCCCGGCCTGCAAGCCGGGCGGGCGCCGTCACCACCCCTCGTCGTCCGAGGACGCCCAGGTCGTGGACTCGGACGTGGTCGATGCGGTTCTGCGCACTGCGCGGGCAGTACTGGCGGACCGAGTCGACGAGGCCTTACGGAGCGACGTCTTGTTCTGCGAGGAGTTGGCGCGGCGGGTCGCGGATTTCACGCTGGAGGGCGGTAAGCGGATGCGGCCCCGCCTTCTGTGGTGGGGAATGCGTTCCTGCGGTGCGGCTGAGACCGCTGCGGCGCTGCGGCTCGGGGTGGCGCTGGAGCTCATCCAGAGCTGCGCGCTGATTCATGACGATGTGATGGACCGTTCGCGGCTTCGCCGAGGGAAGCCTGCCGTGCACATCGGGCTGGCAGAGCGTGCGGGTCTCTCGCCGGATTCCGAGCGGGGTTTCGTCTTCGGTACTTCAGCCGCCGTGTTGGCGGGTGACCTCGCGCTGGCCTGGGCCGACGACACGGTGGCGGAGACCGTACTGTCTGCCGTCCAGCGGCGTCGGATCGGCGCCCTGTGGCGGGCTATGCGGACCGAGATGGTTGCCGGACAGTACCTGGATCTGCGTGGCCAGGTCAGTGGCGAGTCATCAGTGGCGCAAGCCTTGCGGACCGCCTGTCTCAAGAGCGCTTCGTATTCTGTCGAGCGGCCTCTGGCGCTCGGCGCCGCCCTGGCAGGCGCCGATGAGCGGACCACCGACGCTCTGCGCTCCGCCGGCCGGTGTGCCGGTATCGCGTTTCAGCTGCGGGACGATCTGCTCGGGGTTTTCGGTGACCCGGGGCTGACCGGGAAGCCGTCCGGCGACGATATCCGCGAGGGCAAGCCGACCTACCTGCTGGCTGTCGCCCGGAGGTGGGCCGAAGCGGCGGGCGACGAAGAGGCACTGGCCCTCCTCGCTCGCGTCACGGGCAACGCCAACCTCACCGAGGAGGATCTCGCGGACGTACGCGGCGTGCTTGAGGTGACGGGGGTGCGTGCCCATGTGGAGCGGAAGGCGGAGCGTCTCCACGACCATGCCGTACGTCGTCTGGGACAGGCCGTCGACGTGGATGCGCATGGCGGCCGCCAGCTGCTCGGTCTGCTGCGCACGGTCTCTGGAGAGCGGACTGGCCACTCCCCCACCGCCGGCGAGACGCGCGGTCGCGGCAGCGGGGCGGCGGGTGTCTCCTCGGTACTGATCGCGGCCGAAGGAGGTAGTGCGGGGTGATCACGGTCATGGGGCCCGTCGACCATGTGGTGGTGGTCGGTGCCGGTCTGGCAGGACTGGCCGCCGCGCTGCACCTGCTGGGCGCGGGCCGCCGCGTGACGGTCGTCGAGCGGGAAGGCGTGCCCGGGGGCCGGGCCGGGTTGCTGGAGTCGGGAGGCTTCCGTATCGACACCGGGCCGACCGTGCTGACGATGCCGGATCTGGTGGAGGAGGCCTTCGCCGCGGTCGGCGAGCGGATGACCGACCGGCTGGAGCTGATCAGGCTGGCCCCTGCCTACCGGGCCCGGTTCGCCGACGGGTCCCAGCTCGACGTGCACACCGACGGTGCTGCGATGGAGGCCGCCGTCGAGGAGTTCGCGGGGGCCCGGCAGGCGGTCGGCTACCGGCGGCTGCGGATCTGGCTGGAGCGCCTCTACCGGGTGCAGATGCACCGTTTCATCGACACCAACTTCGACTCACCGCTCCAGCTCGCCCATCCCGACCTTGTCCGCCTTGCGGCGCTCGGCGGTTTCGGCCGGCTCGACGCGCGGATTGGGCACTTCGTCTCGGACGAACGGCTGCGCAGGGTCTTCTCCTTCCAGGCGCTGTACGCGGGCGTGCCGCCGGCGAGGGCGCTGGCCGCGTACGCGGTGATCGCCTACATGGACACGGTGGCCGGTGTGTACTTCCCCCGGGGCGGCATGCACGCGTTGCCCCGGGCGATGGCGGATGCGGCCGCCGATGCTGGAGCCTCCCTCCGCTACGGGCAGAGCGTGACCCGGCTGGAGCGCTCGGGTGACCGGGTCACCGCTGTTGTCACCGACCAGGAACGCATTCCGTGCGACGCGGTCGTCCTGACTCCCGATCTCCCCATCAGCTACCGGCTGCTCGGCCGCAGCCCACACCGCCCCCTGCCCTTGCGGCATTCGCCGTCCGCAGTGATCCTGCACGCGGGCACGGACCGCACCTGGCCGGAACTGGCGCACCACACCATCTCTTTCGGTGCGGCCTGGAAGAGCACCTTCCACGAACTCACCCGCACCGGGAAGTTGATGTCGGACCCCTCCCTCCTCATCACCCGGCCCACCGCGAGCGACGCCTCGCTCGCACCACCGGGCAGGCACCTCCACTACGTGCTTGCTCCCTGCCCGAATACCGAGGTCGGGCCCGGCGTACGGGAATGGCGGGAGCTGGGGCCCCGCTACCGGGACGAGCTGCTGGCCGAGCTGGAGCGCCGCGAGATGCCCGGCCTCGGCGCGGCGATCGAGGAGGAGGGGCTGGTCACGCCCGCCGACTGGACCGCGCAGGGGCATGCTGCGGGCACCCCCTTCTCCGTGGCCCACACCTTTCCCCAGACCGGTCCCTTCCGGCCGCGCAACCTGGTGCGGGGCACGGTCAACGCCGTCCTCGCCGGCTGCGGCACTACGCCCGGCGTCGGCGTGCCGACCGTCCTGATCTCGGGGAAGCTGGCTGCGGAGAGGATCACCGGCCCCAGAGCCGCCCGGACCCCGCGCCATGCCCGGAGAGGTTCCAGCGCATGACCGTCCACGAACTCGACGCAGCAGGCATCCATGACCCCGCGCTCCGGGCCGCGTACACCCGCTGCCGCGCTCTTAACGCCCGTCATGGCAAGACCTACTTCCTCGCGACGCGGCTCCTTCCCGTCGACCGGCGGCCGGCCGTCCACGCCCTGTACGGCTTCGCCCGCCGGGCCGACGACATCGTCGACGATCTCGACAGCACAGCCACGCCCGGGGATCGCGCCCGCGCGCTGCTCGCCCTGGAAGCCCAGCTGGAGACGGGGCGGCGGGGGGCCCGGGCCGCCGAGCCGGTGATCCGTGCCCTGGCCGACACGGCGGGCCGGTACGGCATCGACCATCGACACTTCACCGACTTCCTCTCCTCCATGCGCAGCGACCTGACGGTCGGCGGCTACGCGTCGTACGAGGAACTCGGCCGGTACATGCACGGCTCGGCCGCGGTGATCGGCCTTCAGATGCTGCCGGTGCTCGGAACGGTGACGGCGCGCGAGGAGGCAGCACCGCATGCGGCCGCGCTCGGTGTCGCCTTCCAGCTGACCAACTTCCTGCGGGATGTGGGCGAGGACCTGGACCGGGGCCGGCTCTATCTGCCGGCCGAGCTGTTGGCCGCGCACGGGGCGGACCGGGAACGCTTCGAGTGGAGCCGGAGTACGGGGATGCCGGACGCCCGGATCACCGACGTACTGCGGGCCGCCGCAGCCCACAACCGAACCGTCTACCGGGCCGCCCTGCCCGGTATCGCGATGCTCGCCCCGGTGTCGCGGCCCTGCATCCGTACGGCGTTTGTGCTGTACAGCGGCATCCTCGACGCGATTGAGGCGGACGGGTACGCGGTCCTGCACCGCCGGGCGGTCGTCCCGCGCCGACGGCGGGCCGCCGTGGCGCTGGACGGCCTGGTGCGGGCGGTCGCCGCACGCAGAGTGCGCCGGCGCCGAGCAGACGCGTTCGCGGCGGTCCGGTCCGACGGGACGTCCTGGCCGCGGACTGCCGGTGCCCCGGCCCCGGTGCGGGAGGAGGCCGTATGAGCCCGGAGGCGGGACGCCCGCGATCCGGGCGCATTCCCTTGCGAGTGCGGCGGGCGCCCGTCCCGTGGGAGCGTCAGGCGCCCACGTGGCGCGAGGCGAAACCCGGACTCATCACGGAGGCCCTCAAGCGTGCGCAGAGCAGGCCTTCCGGCAATTGGTACGTCATCGGGGCCTCGCGCGACCTTCCTCCCAGGAAGGCCCTCGGGGTCACGGTCGGCTCCACCGAAGTGGTGGCGTGGCGCGACCGCGGGGGAAAGCTGCGCACCGGTCCGGGAGCGTGCCCGCATCTGGGGGCGCCGCTGCGCGACAGCCCCGTCCGCTGCGGCACGCTGGTCTGTCACTGGCACGGACTTGTACTGGACGGCGAACCGTTCGCCGGATGGGAGCCCTATCCCGCCTTCGACGACGGGGTCCTTCTCTGGGTGCGGCTCGACCGAATGGGGGGCGAGCCCCCTTCGGAGCGTCCCTACGTACCCGCCCGGCCGAGGGCGCGGGACGCCGTGGAGGCGGTCTACTCCGGCGTAGGCCGCTGCGAGCCGGAAGACGTGGTGGCCAACCGCCTCGATCCGTGGCACGGCGCGTGGTTCCACCCGTACTCCTTCGTGGACCTGACGGTGACGGGAACCCCCGCCGACAGCCCGGCGGACGACGCCGGGTTCACCGTCGATGTGTCCTTCAAGGTGGCCGGGCGGCTGGTGGTGCCGGTCCGGGCCCGGTTCACGGCGCCCGATCCCCGTACGGTCGTCATGCACATCGTCGAGGGCGAGGGCGCGGGGTCCGTCGTGGAGACCCACGCCACACCCATCGCTCCGGACGAGCAGGGCAAGCCCCGCACCGCCGTGACGGAGGCACTGGTCGCGGCGTCGGACCGTCGTGGATTCGCCGTGGCCCGGGCAGCCGCTCCGCTGCTGCGCCCCCTGATGCGTGCCACGGCCGGCCGGTTGTGGCGGGACGACCTGGCGTACGCGGAGAGGCGCTGGGAACTCCGCGACAGCGGGACGTTCCCGGGCTGACGAACGGCTCCCCTTTTCGTCAGCTCCACAGGGCCCTTCCATCAGTCGGCCAGCGTCGCGAGCCGGCGCAGAACCGCCGACCGTCCCGCCCGCGGGACGGTCCAGAGCGTCTGTCCACGTACGCCCCACCGTTCCAGCAGGGCGTTCGCGGCGAGGAAACCGCTGGTGGCCGCGCGTTCCATCAGGGCCACGGGCAGATCGGTGCGGACCATGTCCCCGGCAACGGTGACCGTGGGGTCGGGGCTGCGCACGCCGGGCCGGTCCCGGTAGCCGCCCACGGGAAACATGGGGCAGTCCGCCCTCCACTCGTGGCGCTCGTCCAGAACGCGGGCGCTGCGGGTCTCCGGGTAGATCCGGTGCAGTTGTCTCAGCGTCTCGTCCTGTACCGCGGACCGGTCGGAGCCCGGTGCGACGGCGTAGGCGTGCAGCTCGACGACCGAGCCCCTCGTGCGCCGGGCCCAGCGGGCGGCCTCTCCCTCCCAGCGGTCGAGGACGCTCACGTTGTCCAGCGGACCGTAGCCGCTGGTGCCCAGGAACCCCGGCCGGTCGTACGCCACGGGCCGATCGAGCCAGAGCCGTGAGACCAGGAACGGCGGGGCGGTGCGCAACCGTGCGATCCGTGCGCGCCAGTCGGTGTCGCCCAACTCGGGAGACGCGGCGACGAGGCGGCGCAGGGCGCCGCTGTCCAGAGCAAGGACGAGGGCGTCGTACTGGATGGTGCGGTCGTCGGTCGTGAGGTCCAGCCCGCCGTCGCGCAGGGGGCGAACCTGCCGGACCGGTGTCTGTGTCCGTACGTCGGCGCCGTGGACTTCCAGGTAGCGGTGCAGCGGTTCCCACAGGGCTGTGGGGAACGGTTCGCCGGGCACGTCGAAGAGCAGGCCCTCGCTGGAGCCGAGGAAGTAGATGTGGAACATCAGCGCCAGTTCGGCCGCCGACAGTTTACGCGGGTCGGCGAAGAAGCTGCGGGAGAAAACCTCGAACGCCAGGTGGTGGGCGGATTCAGGGAAGCGGATGCGGTGGAGAAAGTCGGTGGCGCTGATCCCGTCGAGTCGTTCGTAGACCTCGGGCACCCGCACGTCCAGCAGCCCCAGTGCCGCCCTCAGGTTGATCCGGGTCAGGTCTCCCAGACCGAATGTGGGGCTGAGAGCGACGAACCCCATGGCGCTGAGCGGAGGCGTGCGCGGCACCCGGGCGAAGCTGTCCCGCAGGCCGGAGCTGTGCCTCAGCGGATAGTCGGGCAGCCGGGTCAGGGAAACGAGGTCCGGGTCGACCCGACGCAGAAGTCCTCGCAGGTTGTAGTACTGCCGGAAGAACGCGTGGAACCCGCGGCTCATGGTCACCGTGGTGCCGTCGGCGAGCTCGGTGGGCCATCCCGACAGCCTCCCGCCCAGGTCCGGTTCGCGCTCGTGGAGAGTTACGCGTGCGCCGCGTTCGGCCAGGAGAGTGGCCGCCGCGATCCCTGCGATGCCGCCGCCGACGACCGCCACAGCGGGAGCGTGCCCCGTGAACCGGGCGCGGCCGGCCGGTGCCGGCACGATTGCCGCCTGCCGGTCCCGGCCTCGCCGGTGGCCCCTGCCGCTGTCCCGCAGGAACATCACGCCTGCACTCCCGAGCCCGCGGTGGTGCGACCGACGAAGGTGTGGGTGATACCGGTCTGCCAGCCGGGCAGCGGGAGGATGCGTACGTCGGCGAAGCCGGCTCGGCGCAACCGCTGGGCGAACAAGGGAGCCGTGTCGAACCGGGTGACACTGACCCGCAGGTGACGGTAGAGGTCGGCGTCCCCGGCGAGCCGGCCGGCAGGCTGAATGATCAGCGAGCAGACCGCGCTCCACAGGGCACGGTGGACGGGTGATCCGCCGAGCGCGTACTCGTGGACGGCGAGGCGGCCGCCCGGTACGAGCAGACCGCGCACCATGTCGAGGGCCGCGTCGGGGTCGGTGAGGTTACGGAAGAGGTAACCGGCGAACACAGCGTCGAAGGAACCGGCTTCCAGCCGTCCGGCCAGCTCCTCGATCGGGTGATGCGCGAAGTCGACGCCCTGCGGCCAGGTCTTGGCCGTCGCGCGGTCCAGCATTCCTGCGGAAGCGTCGACTCCGGTGATCCGGGCGCGCGGGGCTGCAGCGAGAAGCGCGGCCGTGGAAGCGCCCGTTCCGCATCCCAGGTCGAGCACGCGCAGCCCTCTTCCCTCCTCCGGCAGGCCCAGTCGGCGTGCGGAGCGGCGCAGGTGCGCGTGGTAGCCGGGGCTGGCCGAGACGAGGCGGTCGTACGCGGCGGAGCCATGGTCGAAGGCCTCGGACAGTGCGTCACCGCGCAACAGGGTCATGGAGTGCTCTCTTCGTGGGTGGACGGTGAGGGAGGAAGCGGAGCCGCTGGGCGTTCACGCCGGATTCTGAAAGGGAGTTCTAAGACGGTCCGCAGCATGGGGGCCATCGGTGTCCGCAGGCCGATGAGCAGGTCCTCATGCAGTCGCGAACTGCCGTCCATGAAGCTGAGCAGCCGCTCGCCGGGAACGCCGCGGAAGAGGCGGCTGAAGAAGTCCGCGCCGTTCACCCTGCCGCTGTCCAGGGCCCGCAGCATCACGGCGTCCATCATCCGCGCCCGCCGCCCGTACGGGACGGGCATGCGCAGGGGGCGTCCGGAGCGCAACTGATCGGCGATGGCCCGGCTCTGTCGCTGCACGGCCGCGAAGGTGTAACCGGTCGACGGGCGGGTCGCGCCTCCGGCAGTGCCGATGCGATACACCGAACGGCCCTGCTTGTGCGGGAAGCGACCATCCGTCATGGGGATGACGCCGTGCTCCTGTGCCGTGACGTCGAACGGCCCGAGCCTCAACACGTCGTGGGCGTAGTGGCGCAGAGCACGCCGGTAGCCGTCGGCGTCCAGCGGGGCAGGTGAGAACTCGGTGTACTCGACCAGCGCGGTGTGCGGGTCCAGCGGCAGGACATAGCCGAACGAGAGCCCACGAGCGGGCTGCGGCGTACGGAAGTCCATCAAGTCCGCGGTCTCCGGATCGAACACGGGACGCTCGGTGCGGACGAACCAGCCGGTGAAATGCTGGAGCAGCGTGGTGCGAGCGGGCGGCAAGTGGTACGGCGGCCGGGAGTCGAAGACGAGTCGGCCGCGCACGAGGACCCGTTCACCGCACGCGACCTGCGTCAGCACCTCACCGCCAGCGCCGGACGGAACGTCGCGTACGGCACTCGCCGTCGCCTCCATCCGGCGCAGGGCCGGCGCACGGGACAACCGTTGCTCGACCAGCGCTTCGAAAGCGTCCGAGCGCAGCATCTTGTAGTGCAGCCGCGAGAGCTGGACCACCGTCGAAGCGCCGTCGGCTGCCCGAAACCGCAGCCGGGGCCAGGAATGGGCCAGGCTCGGATCGTAGGGCCCGCCCGGCGGCTCCCAGAAGCACCAGGTCCGCGGGGGCGCCCTCAAAGGCCCCGGGGGGGCATCGACGAGGGCGACCGATAAAGGTACAGCACTGCCCTGCGCGCAGAGGTCGTACGCCAGGCTCAGTCCGGCCGCACCGGCGCCCACAATGACGACGTCGAAGTCAGCGGGCACGGCATTCCTCTCGGTCTCTCTCGGATGCGGGGGGGCAAAGCCGCCGCCCTTCACATCGAAACGCCGGTCGGGTGGGTTCCACGTGACCGTATCCCGCTGTGCTCCCTCCGACCCGATCTGCACTGCCGCTCACACCTGAGTGGCGGTAAGGCCAGCAGGCCCCGTGGCGGCACGCCAGCTCCACCTCAACCACGGGTGATCACGAGCATGCCGCCCTTTGCCTGCTCGGCCCGGGCACGCGTTCTCATCGGCAGGCATCTCATTCACACCTTGCCGCGCCGACGCTCGCACCATGACCACCGACGCCCTGCTCAAACCTGCCGTCGCTGCACTTTCCTTGATGATCCGCACGTTCTGACAGCCGTCGGCGGTGTGGCGCAGGTCGCGGACTGCGAACTCGAAGCCGCCGTGGTGCCCGGAGGATCAGCCTGTTACCAGTAGTGCCGTCGTCCCCCCACCGCGTGCCCCAGGGCTCCGAGAGCCCACAGCACCGCGCCGATGGCCACCAGGATTATCCCAATGGTCCACAGGACGTCGATGCCAGCGATCAGACCAATGATCAGGAGAATGAGGCCGAGGACGATCATGGTGCCTCCGATCATGGACATTCTCTATTACCAGGTTCGCGCCGTCGTGCCCAGCCCACAACAGGGGCGGCCAGGCCCCGGCCGCACCGACACGGCATATTCGTCCTGGCCGCCGACGGGCAGGACGCCGCGAAGCCGTACGTCCTGCTGGGCAAGCGGAAGATCTGGCCGAACGACTTGCGGATGAGCCACCCGCTGCCCGCCCCGGACACCACCCGGTGGGGCCTGGTGCCGCTGTCGCTGCACCAGATGACCGGCACGAAGGCCACGTTCAGCCTGCGCGAGGCCCACCCGCCGGTCCGCCTCGGTGAGCGTGTCCATCGACCGGGTCCTGAACATCTACCCGACCGTGGACGGCGCCCGCGTCACCTGACGCCTGCCCGCAACCCACCTCGGCCCCCCGCAGGAGCGGGGCCTGGGAAATGGGGACAGGGCGAGGTACGAGGTACGAGGTACGAGGTACGAGGTACAAGGGCAGGTAATGTCGTCGAGCTGTTCGACCCCGGCACGTACTCCCTGGCGGTCGGAACCCCCGTAACACTGGAGGCTGTCGTGTCGCGGAACCGGATCGCTCTGTCCGAAGTGCTGGCGGCGGCGGAGGAAGCCGCACCGGTGGATTCCCTGGACGTGGTGGCCCGCAATCTGCGCACCAGGTTCAGCGCCCGGTACGTGTCGTTCCTCTTCGTCGACGTCGTCGGCCGGCGTCTGCTGCGGGTCAATGACGCCACGGTCGCTCTGCCCGAGGAGGACCGTGCCGAGCAGGTCCCTCTCGCCGGCAGCAGCATGTACGACGACGTGCTCCGCACCCAGAAAGTCGTCCACGCAGCGGAAGGAACGCAAGGGTGGCGGGTACTGGCACCGGTCACTAACCGCGGTGACACCATCGGTGTGCTGGAGCTGTTCCTCGACGTCGTGACCGAGAGCGTGCTGGAGCAGGTCGAGGAGGCCGCGCACGCACTGGCGTACATCATCGTCACCGACCGCCGCTTCACCGACCTCTACCACTGGGGAAACCGCACCACGACGGTCAGCCTGGCGGCGGAGATCCAGCGGCAGCTCCTCCCCTCGGCCCCCTCCTGCGAGGCGCCGGAGTTCACCCTCGCCGGAGCCCTGGTCCCGGCCTCGGACATCGCCGGGGACACCTACGACTACAGCCTCGACCACGACACCCTGCACCTGTCCGTCACCGACGCCATGGGCCACGACGTCGACGCCTCCCTCACCGCCACCCTCGCCGTCAACGCCTCCCGCGGCGCCCGCCGCGCCGGATCGGACCTCGCCGAACAGGCCCGCCAGATTCATGAGGCCCTCCTGGAGCACGGGCAGCGGACCTTCGCCACCGGCCAGCTTCTGCGCATCGCCCTCGACGGCAGCCACACCCAGATCATCAACGCCGGACACCCCCGCCCCCTCCGCCTCCGCGACAACACCGTCAGCGAAGTGCTTCTCGCGGCGAACATGCCCTTCGGCGTCGCCCTCCAAGGCGCCTACCAGGTCCAGGACATCGACCTGCGCCCCGGCGACCGCCTCCTCCTCCACACCGACGGCATGCAGGAACGCGAAGCAGAAACCATCGACCTGACCGCACTCCTGCGACAGACCGCCGCCGAACACCCACGAGAAGTCGTCCGCACCATGGCCACCGCAGTCGCCGACGCCTACAACGGACACCCACCCAAAGACGACGCCACTGTCCTCTGCCTCGACTGGCACGGACCCCAAACCCACCACAACAACTAAACAACACCACCGCAGCAGCCAGACCTGCACAGCAACCGCGCTAAACAGCCCGGCGATCCAGGACGAGTGGACTCACAGGACGACACGCTCAGCGGCCACGGTGGCCGAGGGTGGCACCACAGTGGTCGAGGGTGGCGCACATCCGGGCAATCAGGCCGTGCAGGATCTCGGTGCCCGGGTCGTCCGCGAGTAGCCGCACAATCCCGCTGACCACGCAGGCCACCGCCAGGAGCCGGACCTGCTGGTCCGGGGTGAGCCAGACCGCATCCGAGAGCACACACGGCACCACGGACAAGGTACTCATCGTCCAGGCGTCCACACCGCCGGCGCCCTCGATGATCCGCCCGTCCGGGCCCATGCGGTCACAGTCCACCGGGTCCAGGGAGCCCATCGCAGTCTCCACCGCCTCGGGCAGCGCACCGGCGAGCCAGGCACCGACCGGACAGGAGACCGGCGGTCCGGGCAGCGACCGGATCCACGCCGCCGCCCGGCGGCCGACCTCGGAGGCTTCAGCTAGAACGTCGGGCTCCCCCGCCCACGGCTCGTACAGAGGCATGTCGCCAGCAGGCCCGGCAGGAGCGGGCAAGGGTGCGATCGTCATACGCGGATAACCGGCGCCCGGGCCGTACGGACACTGGCCCGCGCTCACCGCGAGGCGTACGCCGTGGGCACTCGCCCCGGCCGCTCACCACCCCGGATCCACCGGAAGGCCGGACGGTGGTAGATCCTCGCCCTGCCGTGGTCGGTTCCGGGGGTGCGGGCCCGCTGTGGCGAGGTTCTGACGTGGAACCAGCTTGCCTGCGAGTTCGGCCCGCTGACCGCGCAGCCTTCTGGAATGACCGCGCCCCTGAAGCGCCCGCTACGGATAGCTGGGAGCTCCAGCTCACCGCCCAGCTCGACAGTGGCGGCGCGCAGGTGAGCGTGGTGGTGGCGGGCGCCACCTGATGTCCTCAGTGCGGTCGGCGTCGGTGGACCAGCCGGGTAGCGGTCGGCCTTCAGTTCCCGTGGTGAGAGGGCGTTTCCTCTCGCAGTTTCGTCCCGCTTCGCTCGTGCTCCTTGGTCGGTAGAGCCAGCCGCTGTGCCACCCACGCACCTGTACTTTCACGTGGCGCGGATTCTGCAGGGCACGGTAGGGGGCCCGTAAGCGGTGGGGTCCGACCGGATGCTCCGGCCGGACCCTCATCTCTGCTTGCCTGACGGCTCGCGCCTGCCCGTCGCTCAGGCAGCCACAGGGGCGCCAAGCATCGCGGAAGCCTGCTGTAGCGGGTTGAGTGCTCGGGTGGGCGCGGGTGCCGGGGGCAGGTCGCGGCAGGTGAAGCCGAGCTGGGTCATGGCCCGCAGGACTTCGCCGGCGCTGAAGTCGCGGCGGTCCTGGCGTGTGATGACCTGTCCGACCTGTTTGACGGGATAGGTACGTCGGCCGATGATCACGGACTCGCCGGAGGCGTGCTCGGGCTTGATGCCCTTCATCGATTCCAGGACGCCGCTCCTGGTCAGGTCGAACGGGAAGCGGGCGATGACACAGCGCATGATGCCTCACAGGAGAGGGACGAAGAGTGAGTGGTTCTGCCGTGGGTGGGACGGTTCAGCGGGCGAGGGCGAAGACGCCCAGGGCACTGCCGTGTTCGTCGACCACGGGCAGGGCGTCGACGTCGTTGTGGCGCATCATGTGCCCGGCTTCGGCCATGGTGGTGACCGGCGAGGTGAACGGTCCGCGGTCGCCGAGGATGTCCCGCAGCCGGACCCTGTCCGAGTACGAGGAGCCGTCACGAACTGCTGCAAGCTGGGCGTGGGTGACCAGTCCGGTACACAGGCCGCTGTCGTCGCAGACAAGCAGATGCCCGGTATGGGCCCTGGCCATGACGGACAGGGCCACCTCGACGGTCATGTCGTCACAGACCTGCGGCCCGGCGGTGTTCATGGCGTCGGCCACCGTCCTGCCTACGGCAGCGGCATGCGTCGTGCTGGGCTGCATCTGAACGAGCGTCAAAAGGTGCCTCCTGCAGTGGCGGGTGAGTTTCCGGATCATGGTGTTCTCAGGCCGCCGCGTCGAAGGAGGACTGATGTGCGCTCACGCGCCGGGCTGCCGAGGCGGGGCTGCGCCGGCCGCGGGAAGATGCGCTGCGGCTGCGCTCACGCCGCGCGGGCACCGGCGCGGTGATCGTCACGGGAATGCCGGAGGGGGCCTGGGCGCCGGTGATCCGGCCGAGCGCCTCTTCGCCGGAGCGGACCTGGGTGGTCTGGGGCACGATGCCGGCGGCGGTCATGAGGCGGGTCATGTCGCGGCGCTGGCTGGGGGTAACGAGGGTGACGACACTGCCGGACTCCCCTGCCCGGGCGGTGCGTCCGCCGCGGTGGAGGTAGTCCTTGTGGTCGGTCGGCGGGTCGACGTTGACGACGAGGTCGAGGTTGTCGACGTGGATACCGCGTGCGGCGACGTTCGTGGCCACGAGCACGGTGACGTGCCCGGTCTTGAACTGGGTCAGGGTCCGGGTGCGCTGCGACTGCGCCTTCCCTCCGTGCAGAGCCGCCGCCCTCACCCCGCTGGCCAGCAGGTGGTCGGTGAGCTTGTCCACGGCCCGCTTGGTGTCCAGGAACATGATCACCCGGCCCTCGCGGGCCGCGATCTCGGTGGTCGTACGGTTCTTGTCCGTGCCGTGGACGTGGAGCACGTGGTGCTCCATCGTGGTGACCGCGCCGGCGGAGGGGTCGACGGAGTGGACGACCGGGTCGGTGAGGTAGCGGCGGACCAGGCGGTCGACGTTGCGGTCCAGGGTGGCGGAGAACAGCATCCGCTGGCCCTCGGGGCGGACCTGGTCCAGAAGCTCGGTGACCTGGGGCATGAAGCCCATGTCGGCCATCTGGTCGGCCTCGTCCAGGACGGTGATCGCGACCTGGTTCAGCTGGCAGTCGCCCCGGTCGATGAGGTCCTTGAGCCGGCCCGGCGTCGCCACGACGACCTCGGCTCCGCCGCGCAGTGCGTTGGCCTGCCTCCCGATCGGCATGCCGCCGAGGACGGTGGCCATGCGCAGCCTCACTGAACGGGCGTAGGGGGCCAGGGCGTCGGTCACCTGCTGGGCCAGCTCACGCGTGGGCACGAGAACCAGGGCCAGCGGCTGGCGGGGCTCGGCACGCTGACCGGCGGTGCGGGCCAGCAGAGCTAGGCCGAAAGCGAGGGTCTTGCCCGAGCCGGTACGTCCACGTCCCAGGGCGTCGCGGCCCGCGAGCGTGTTGGGCAAGGTCGCCCCCTGGATCGGGAACGGAACGCTCACCCCCTGGGCGGTCAGAGCCGCCAGCAGCTGCCCCGGCATGTCGAGGTCGGCGAACGTCTCGACGGCGGGCAGCGCGGGAGTGAGCGTGACCGGCAGAGCGAACTCGCCCTGGACCGCGGCGGGGCGCCGCCCGTGGCTGGCCGGACGGCCCGAACGTGCCGGGGCAGCGGAACGGGTCGAAGCGGTCGAACTGAAGCGGCTACCGCCCCGGGCCGAGTCGGCGGCACGGCTGCGGGCGCGGGAAGAACGGTTGCTCGTACGTGTGGGGTTCATTCAGAACCTTCCTTGATACGGCACGTATCAAGGAATTCCCGCAGCAGAATGACAGCGCGGGGAATCACAAGAACGGGCCGAGAAGAATACGAAAAGTAGATCTGGTCCACGGCTGACCCCAAAGCGGGGAGCGTGAACAAGAAATGGGTGACACTGTCTGACCTGGGACCTGGCACACGCCGAATCGGCGCAGCCCAGAAGGTCCAGCACAGAAATGTATGCGCGGAAGGACGTGAGGGTGGAACCACTGTGGGCAGTGCCTGTCTCCGGAGCCCGACACCCAAGAGGGCGCGGACCTCACGAGGTACGTGTCAGGCGGGCACGATGTTCTCGGCCGTCGGGCCTTTCTGGCTCGGTGCGAGTTCGAATGTGACCTTCTGGCCTTCGGTAAGTTCACGGATGCCCTGGGCGGCGATGTTCGAGAAGTGGGCGAACACGTCAGCGCCGCCACCGTCCTGCTCGATGAAGCCGAAACCCTTGGCCGCGTTGAACCACTTCACAGTGCCTGACGCCATGTCGTATCTCCTTCAGAGGGGGCAGTACGCCGGTACCCGTGATGCACAGATACCGGGTCGCTGCGATGACGCCCCGTCCGGAGAACGACCGGAAATACAGCGAAGCTCACCTGGCAAAAAAACCCGCAGTGAAGCTTGGAGTTTTGGGAACCACAACTGCAACTGAGATCGACAGTAGCACGCTGTAATGGTCCGAGTATGGTGAATGATTCCGCACTCTTCGCCGCAGTAAAAACACTCCCGGCGCGACGCGTTGAACCCTCATCCCGTGGTGATAGATATTGATCTGCCCGGAGCACAGCGTCGCAGGAGCAGGGGTCGCCCTTCACCGCGGAGGAAGCCTGAAGGTACTCCCCATCCCGGCAGCCCGGCCCATCGGCCACGTGGGACAGCGTTCGCCATCGAGACCTCACGATTCGAGCTACGGCCCTGACCAAGACCTCACCAATTTCACCGACCGCCTGCGGGTTCCAAGGTCAGTGGAGCACAGGGGTTTTCTGCCGGGCACGGGATCCTGCGGGCTCTGTGGCAGACCGGCACTTCACCGGCCAGGACAAAACGTCTGGCAGCGCTTCATGGCGTATCTCCGGCCCAGTCCCACCGGTTCCGTTCACCAGAGCGCGGACCATACCGAGCGCGGCCTCCGGCACCGTACTGCCCGGCCTCGGTCATCAGCGCAGCGCCGGTCTGGAGCTCCTGCGCGGTCCAGCCGGTGATGTCGAGGAGCATTCCGTCCAGCGGGCCACCGACCAGATCAGCGTAGTCCCGGCCCGGTACCGGACCCGGCCGGGAGTGGTCCTGGTCCTGTCCGTAGATCCGGCCCTGCGGCAACTTGTCATCCCTGTCCATGTGTCTCACCTTCCCAGCTTCGCGCGACAAGCGCGGAGATACCGGGGGTTACCTTGGCGTTGCGCCGCTGGCAGAGAATGGCGCCCGGAGATCCTCTCAGGTACGCAGGGACAGGTAGTAGCCGCCGACCTCGGACAGGTAGTTGGGGTCGGCCGTCTCGCTGTCCGTGGTGAAGCGGGGAGCGGATTTGATTTCCTCCCGGGACAGTGCGACCTCCACCTTCTGCTCCTCGGTGTCGATGGAGGTGACGGAGCCGGCTGGGATCAGGACGCTTCTGCCGAATTTCCACACGCCGGTGTCGACGACGAGGTGCTGCATTCCGGGCTGGTCCTGCTGGCGGTCCACGTGCCCGATGACCCCGTCAGCGGCCTCCACCGTGAAACCCACCATCGACTGATGGGCCCCGTACCCGCTGTCCGACGCGTACATCCACACTCTTCCCACCGGTCCCTCTCCTCGTTTTCGGCGACCCGCACTGCGGATCTTCCCGTTGCCTACCGCCCTCCTTCCCCGGTGTCCGGCGAACAATCGGGGCCGCCGAACCTCGCAGGACGCATTCCCCGTCAGGCTGCGGAAGGCGGGTTCACCGGGCGGTGCGGTGGTGTTCGGCGTTGATGCGCTGGGCTTCTTCGAGCTGGTCTTCGAGGATGACGATGCGGCAGGCTGCCTCGATGGGGGTGCCGGCGTCGACGAGTTCGCGGGCGCGGGCGGCGATGCGCAGCTGGTAGCGGGAGTAGCGGCGGTGGCCGCCCTCGGAGCGCAGGGGTGTGATGAGGCGGGCTTCGCCGATCGCGCGGAGGAACCCTTGTGTGGTGTTGAGCATCTCGGCGGCCCGGCCCATGGTGTAGGCGGGGTAGTCGTCGTCATCGAGACGGCCGAACGAATCGTTTGCTGTCATTTGCACCTCTCTGTGGAACGCACTGGAGGGGCCCTGGTGCCATATGGCACCAGGGCCCCGAAGGAACTGCTACACCATCGGCCGGCCGTGATCGGCTGCGCCGGCTCTGTGTTTCCGCATGCCCGCCTCAGGGGGAGAGTTCGGGGGTTGCGGGGATCGCGGTTGCTTGACCGGAGACCACCTCACTATCGATGTCCTGCGGTACCCGGGCCCACGTCCTGCACCCGGGCGATCCTGATGGCGCCCAACTCCTCCGTTCTTCCCTCTTGATCAACTGCTTGCGTACTGCCGGTGACCTGAACAAGCGTCACTCTTCGGCAGCCAGCCCCGTCGCCTGTCCTGCGTCTGCTCTGGCTTGGAACCCCACTGCCGAACCTCCCGGTGCGCGCGTCCGCAGCCGACGCCTTCACCGAGGTGCTGCTCCTGCTTCACTGCCGGGTACTGCCACTGCGTGAACTGCGGTACTTCTCACGGCGGCCCCTGATCACCGCGGGCCACCTGGTCCGGTCGTCAGTCCCGTCGCCTTCCTGCAACAACCCTGGCTCCGGAACTCCACCACCGAACCGTCCTGCGCACTGCAACTGCGTGTACTGCTGCCCGCCAGTTCATCTCTGCCGGGCCCTGCTGATCTCGGCTACGAGAGAAACCATAACCACGCCCCCGCCGAATGTCTACTGTGGCCAACACAGATTTTCCGTGGCTCAACAGAGAGGTAGTCAGGCCCTGTGGACTAAGAAGGGCGGGGCGGGGCACAGGGGACAACCTGGGCAGGACCAGATTGGGACGAGCAGAGGAGACCAGGATGAACCCGACGAACACGATGCACGTCGACGCCACCGCCCTCCGCCCCACGACCACTGTCGCCGATGCGCGGGAGAAGGCCCGGAGCTTCCTCGAAGCCCTCCCGGAGCCGGCCGCCGCCCCCGATACGGCCGACACCGTGATCCTGGTCGTCTCCGAACTCGTCACCAACGCCCTGCGCCACGGTGGCGGCACCTACACCCTCCGCCTGACCGCCCACCCCGACCTCATCGAAGTGGCCGTCGACGACCCCAGCCCACACGTCCCGCACACGCGCACCCCCGACCTGACCGGTGCCACCGGCGGCTTCGGCTGGCGCATGGTCACCCACCTCGCCCGCACCACCGCGGTCATCCACCGGCCCGCCGGCGGCAAGACCGTCAGCGCCTTCCTCGCCCGATAGCACTCCGACGCCCGTGGCTGGAGTGGGGGCGCTGCGGTGGTGGGCCAAGGGCTCCCCGAGTAGGCCCTACGGAGGGACGGGGGCGGTGGGCTGATGAAGATGCGGGTTGTCCGACCCAGCGTGAGGATCACAAGTAGGGGCGGCAGCCGAGGCATGTCCGAGCGGGTCGCCGGAGGGAAGCGAGCCATCCGCCCCGGCTGGCCACCGGAGCAGAGTTTCCCACCGAGTGGGCGTGTCCGTTTCGCCCCTTGACCACCCCTTAACCGCCTGATCTGTCCACTCTCCGGGTGGTGACCCCCGATGGGCTCCACTCCACTCGGTGCCACCGCCTCGGACACTGCCTGAGCGCATCGAGTGGATGGCGAAGTCCTCGTGGCCGCTCATCCACGGCGGCGGCCGCGCCCGGTGCGGCGCCAGCTCGCCCGGCCTGCGGGGTACTGCCGTGAGCGGGAGCGGCGTCGGACGGGTGACATCTTCGACATCGGGTACAGCGCCGTGCGCAGCCGAGCCGCGTCGGCGAGCTGCTCCAGGCGCTCATGCTGCGCGGGTGACAGGTGCGGCAGCGTCGGGGCAACGATGAGGCCTCCGTGCTCGAAGGGAGCGGTCCCCCGCACCCTCGCTGCCCCTCGGTGATCTCGGCAATGAGTGGACCGGTCGCGTCCCGGTGCCTGGGCCGGTGACTTCGACGCTCGTCCCGCCCGGCGGGCCCGTGCGGGCTGGCTGTCCCGGCTGGAAGCCCTGGCCTTGGTCCTGGCCGGGCTGCTGGTGCTGCTGCTCGTGCTCCTGGCGGTGCCGGTCGACCGGTATGGCCGGGTCGGCGGCCGGGGTCTGTCCGTCCTCGATGGCGCGGCGGGCGTTGGCCGCGCGGGTGATGGCAGCGAGGCGCTCCAGGTTCTCCGGTGTTCGCAGCCACGTCGCCGGGTCGGTCGTACGGCCCTCAAGATACTCCTCGGGCATCGCGGCATGCTGGTGGGCGTGGACGGCGGCCGCCCGCTGCGCCGGTGTGAGGGCGGCTTCCCGGCCGGGGTGGTCGACGGCGTGCGGCGGGTCTGACGCCGGGTCGTGGAACTGATCGTCGGTGTGCGCGGCGGGCGACGTCGTCGCGGCCGGGGCGTCGTCCTGCTAGGTGGGCGGTGTACGGGCGGCGCGGATCGCGTTGCGTACGACGAGGCTGGCGACCCGGGCCCGCTCGTACCGGGACGACTCCCGGGGCGGTTTGCGGTCGGTTCCGGCGATCCACCACCGGTCGGGTGCGGCGAAGTCAGCGGTGTAGAAGAGCTGGTCGGCAGTCGGGGTCGGCCGGCCGGGCTGGGGAACGGTGGACTGACGGGTGTGGTCGGCCAGGGCGCGGCCTGCGATGTAGTCGTCCAGGCCGCGGGTGAACTCCTGGCCGCGCAGGGTCTCCAGCAGATGCCGGCGGGCCTCGGCCAGGACATGGCGGCGGGCGAAGTTCCTGCGGACGGTGAAGACGACCGCGGACAGCACGGTGTCGACGTGCGGATCCACCCGCGCCCGGATCGCTGCCCCGACCGCCCGGCAGCAGTGCAGGAGCCCGTCGATCATCTGCTTGCCGAACTTCACGTGCGCGGAGGACCGCCACCGGACGAGCAGTTGCTCCAGTGGGCGCGGGGTTTTCTTCTCGGGGCGGGTGTCCTGCGCTGCCTGCCACCCCAGACCGTGGCGGGCCTTCTCGCCGGGCCCGGCCCGCACCCTTGAGCACAGCGGAGTACGCGGCCATCAGGCCGACCAGCCCCGCCCCGAAGACCACGGTCTGGTCGCCCGGCTTCACCCCGGCCATCTGCGTGGCGTGGTAGCCCGTCGGGAAGATGTCCGCGAGCATCACGTAGTCCTTCTGCCGCTCGGCCGCGTCCTCACCGAGCCGGAGCGCATTGAAGTCACCGAACGGAACGCGCAGGTACTCCGCCTGGCCACCTGCGTACGGCCTCATCTCGGCGAAGCCGTACGCCGCTCCCGCCATGGCAGGTTCCGGCTGCATGGTGAGGCAGTAGTTCGTCAGCCCCCGCTCGCACTGCTTGCAGAATCCGCACGCGATGTTGAAGGGCAGGCCTACGTACTCTCCCACCTTCACCTTGCTGACCCCGGAGCCGACTTCCACCACCTCGCCCATGTTCTCGTGCCCGAGGCTGCGCCCCTGCTCGAAGGGCGTACGTCCCTCGTACATGTGCAGGTCCGAGGCGCAGATGTTCGTGGAGGTGATCCGGACGATGATGTCGTTGGGATGTTCGATCCGGGCATCGGGGACCTCGCTGACGCTGACGTCGTGCGGGCCGTTGTACACCACTGCCTTCATGTCGAGCCACGCTTCCCGACCACTCGGCCACGGCCCCGAGACACCGTCCCCGGCGGCGGGGCGCGGGTGATCCGCTCACTTCTCCAGGGCACCCGCTGCGGCCGCTCATCGACGCCGGTCCGCGCCGGGCTCATGCAATGCAGTGTGTCACCGGCCTGACAGCGTGGCGAAACGCCCGACGAGCCGCAAAGGGCTGCTTGTCCCGGCACCTTCGGTCAGGAACGCGCGAGCCTGGCCGCGAGGTAGCGCGCGGTGGCGCTGCGGCGGGCCTTCGCCACCTTGGCCGGCGGGCCCGCGGCGACCACTCGCCCGCCAGCGTCGCCGCCGCCCGGCCCGAGGTCGATGACCCAGTCGGCGGTGACGATCGTGTCCAGGTCGTGCTCGACGAGGACGACCGTGTTGCCCGCGTCGACGAGGCGGTGCAGCTGTCGCAGCAGCAGTGCGATGTCCGAGGGGTGCAGCCCCGCCGTGGGTTCGTCGAGGAGGTAGAGCGCGTGGCCGCGGCGGGCTCGCTGCAGCTCGGTGGCCAGTTTGATGCGTTGCGCCTCACCACCGCTGAGCTCCGTCGCGGGCTGCCCCAGCCGCAGGTACCCCAGTCCTACCTCGCGCAACGTCTCCAGACTGCGGGAGGCAGCCGGGACGGCGGACAGGAACTTGGCGGCGGCGTCGACGGACATCCCCAGGACTTCCGCGATGTTCTTGCCACGGTAGGTGACTTCCAGCGTTTCGGCGTTGTACCGGGCGCCCTGGCAGGTCGGGCACGGCGCGTAGGTACCAGGCAGGAACAGCAGTTCCACCGCGACGAATCCTTCGCCCTGACAGGTCTCGCACCGCCCTTCAGCCACGTTGAAAGAGAACCGGCCAGCCGAGTAGCCGCGCGCCTTGGCCTCATCCGTCGCCGCGTACAGCTTGCGCACCGCGTCGAACATCCCCGTGTACGTGGCCAGATTGGACCGGGGAGTACGGCCGATGGGCCGTTGGTCGACCCGGACCAGCCGGTCGAACGCCTCGACCCCCGACGCGTCCTGGACGTCGACCTCCAGCTGCGCCTCGTCGGGCTCCTCGGGTACGAGGCCGAGGTGGCTGCGGACGACCTCGGCGAGTACCTGCGTGACCAGTGTCGATTTTCCGGAACCGGACACGCCCGTCACCGCCGTCAGTACGCACAGCGGTACGTCAACGGACACGTCGTGCAGATTGTGGCGGGAGACGCCGCTCAGGTGCAGCCAGCCGTGCGGTGTGCGCGGCCGGTGATCGAGGGGTTTGGCGCGCCCGAACAGGTACTGGCTCGTGGCCGACTCCTCCACCTGCTCAAGACCGGCGACGGGGCCGCTGTACAGCACGCGCCCGCCGCCCTCGCCCGCGCCGGGGCCGATGTCGACCACCCAGTCCGCACGCCGTACGACGTCCATGTCGTGCTCCACGACGAACAGCGAATTGCCCGCCGCCTTGAGGCGGTCCAGTACGTCCAGCAGCGTTTCCGCGTCAGCCGGGTGCAGGCCCGCGGAAGGTTCGTCGAGGACATAGACGACGCCGAACAACCCCGAGCGCAGCTGCGTGGCGATCCGCAGGCGCTGCGCCTCGCCGGGCGACAGAGTCGTCGAGCGGCGCCCGAGGCTGAGATATCCCAGGCCCAGGTCGAGCAGTACGTCGATCCGCGCAACCAGATCGCTGCAGATCCGGACCGCGGCCTCGGTCGTCTCGCCGGATCGGGCCGTCGACGTGGTGGCGTCGGCCTCGGACCGCCCCGTGACGGGCCGCAGCAGCGCAGCGACCTCGGCGAGCGGCATCGCGTTGATTTCGGCGATGGAACGTCCGGCGAAGGTCACAGCGAGCGCCTCGGGCCGCAGTCCGCTGCCGTGACACTCAGGGCAGGGCACGCTCCTGACGAACCGGAGCGCCCGTTCGCGCATCTTCTCGCTCCTGGAGTCGGCAAGGACATGCATGACGTGCTTGCGGGCGCTCCAGAACTTGCCCTGGTAGCCGTAGTCGACGCGGTCCTCTTCCGGCTCGATGTACACGGAGGGCTGCTCATCGGTGTACAGCAGCCAGTCCCGGTCCTTCTTCCTGAGCCCGCGCCACGGTCGGTCGATGTCGATCCCCAGGCCATGGACAACGCTGCGCAGGTTGGCGCCCTGCCAGGCGCCCGGCCAGGCGGCGATCGCCCCGTCGCGGATGCTCAGTGAGGGGTCCGGGACGAGCAGGTCCTCGGCGACGTCGTGGACGACTCCCAGCCCGTGGCATTGCGGGCATGCGCCGACCGCGGTGTTGGGTGAGAACGACTCGGCTTCCAGCCGTGCGGCCCGGGGCGGATAGGTGCCGGCGCGGGAGTACAGCATGCGCAGCAGGTTGGACAGCGTGGTGATCGTGCCGACCGTCGAGCGCGAACTGGGCGCCCCGCGTCGCTGCTGCAGGGCCACCGCCGGTGGCAGTCCGGTGATTTCCTGCACGTGCGGTGCACCGACCTGTTGCAACAGCCGTCGGGCGTAGGGTGCCACGGACTCGAAGTAGCGCCGCTGCGCCTCGGCGTAGAGCGTGCCGAACGCGAGCGAGGACTTGCCGGAACCGGAGACGCCCGTGAAGGCGACCATCGCGTCCCGCGGAACGTCGACATCGATGTCCCGCAGGTTGTTCTCACTCGCACCCCGGACATGCACAAAGGGGTCGGTCGCGTCCTCGTTCACCATTCCTGAGTACCTGATCGCGCCGGAAACCGCGCGACAGGCACCTCGCTCACCATGAGCGACCACTGACATTGATACTCGTAGCGGGTTTCCGGCGGTCGTGGCTCTGCCACTGACTGGGGCCTTGCTGGGCTGTCTTCAGGTTGTACCGTCCGGCTGGCGGGGCCCGTTTTTCCATGGCTCCGGCCAGGTCGTTCAGCCGGAGACGGCGACGCCTGCTTGGCGGAAGTCCTTCAGGGTCGACGCTGTCGTCTCAGGGGCTACGCCGACGGAGTAGTCCAGCAGGACGCGGGCGCGGAGTCCGGCCTTGAGCGCGTCCAGCGCGGTCGCCCGCACGCAGTGGTCGGTGGCGATGCCGACGACGTCGACGTTCTCCACCCCGCGGGCGCGCAGCCAGTCCGCCAGGGGCGTGCCCTGGTCGTCGGCGCCTTCGAAGCCGCTCTTGGAAGCGCTGTGGGCTCCTTGAAGAAGACGGCGTCGACCTTGCCGCCGGCGGCGGTCGGGGCGAAGTGGGGGTGGAACTCGCCTCCCTCGCCTCCCGCCACGCAGTGGACGGGGAAACTGTCTTTGTAGTCGGGGGTCTCAGAAAAGTAGCTTCCCGGGTCGATGTGGTGGTCCCTGGTCGCGACGACGTATTGGTAGTCGGTGCCTGCGGTCAGTTCCACCAGCCCGGCGATCAGTGTGGCGACCCGAGCGCCGCCCGCGACAGGGACGCTGCCTCCCTCGCAGAAGTAGTTCTGCACGTCCACGACGATCAGGCCTCGGCTCATCACACACACCCTTCAGCACGACGGATCACAAGAGAGATGGGAGACGCGTTCCGGGGTGCCGCAGCCACCGGGCGCAGGCACCCCGGAACAGGGCACAGCTACGGGGCAGGGGTGTAGCGGACGATGGTGTCCTCGCACGGGCCGTCGGCGTAGACCTTCAGCGCCTCCAGCTCACGGTCGTCCGCGGTGAGCTGCCAGCGGAGCTTGGTCGACACCCATTCCGCGACGTACCGGCACTGGGCGTCCGGGGACGGCGGCATCCAGTCGGCCGGGTCCTGGTCGCTCTTCTGCCGGTTGGAGCGGGCCGTCACCGCGACGAGCGAGACGTGCGCCCCCTGGTCGTTCGCGTACGCCTCCCGCCGCGCCGGGGTCCAGGCGGAGGCTCCGACTGGCGGGGAGCGTCATTCCAGAGGTGCGGTACTCGGGGCTGCCCATGGGTCGTCGGGCTCAGCGGCTGCGGTCTCATCGACCCGGGTTGCATCGGTGGTGTCGTCCGGGCTGTCGCTGCGCACCGACGTGGCGAGGGCGTCGATCGTCTTCCTGGCCAGCAGCCGGATCTGTTGCTGTTGCTCCCAGCCTCGCAGCATCGGCCCAAACATCGCCGGGCCCGGGTCCAACGCCCACACATTTCCTGGCACGACCAGCTGAATCGCACCCGGCACATCGATAGTCCGCACGGCCACCCCCACGGTTGCACTTGATGCAACATCGTGGCGTTTACTGTCCATCACACGAGGCCAGACGCCTCGGCGTCACCTGTACGAGCTACTGCCCGCAGGTCTTCGACCAGGTCAGGACCGTGCCCGGCTGGCCCCACATTGATGCACCCGAAGCAACTCCGCCTACTTGGAGTCCCAGGCCTCGGCGAGCGGCACCATGTGGTCGATGTCCAACGAGCCAGCGCTGGTGACCTCCTGGCCGTCGTAATACGAGACCCAGCTGCCGCCGGTCAGCTTGCAGCCGGCCTCCACCGTCGGCGCCACGACAGCCTCGGCCAGGAGGACTTCGTTACGGGTGCTGCACCCGTCGGCCTTGTCGTCGCCCGAGTTCCAGTGCTTGAAAGAGCTGCGGGTGTAGCCGGTGCGATTCTCCTCGGTCGCCTGCACCAGGCCGACCGCGTCGGCCAACGTCGTCACCTCCGCCGTCGGCGCGGCCTGCGCGGCGGGAACGGAGAGAAGGGGAACAAGGGCAAGGGAGAGTGCGCCGAAGCCGCGCACCAGGTTCTTGATCACCACGGCGTTCTACCGGCCGCACGTCACCCCCGGTGAACCTCTTCCCCCGTGCTCACCCGCCCGGGGGAAGAGGTTCACCGCAGAAGCGCTCCGGCAGGCGCACACTCAGGCCGCAGGCACGGGACCCGGTACCGGGAGCAGGGCCAGTCACCGGCACCAGGGTCCGGCCGTACGGACCTGTCCCGCGCACCCATACGGCACGGACTGCCTCGACCCCTATCCAGCCCTCCGGCTGTCACGGCCTGGATCGGGCTGAGCCCGACGACCACGCGCTCGGCCGTCACGGGACCTTCGCCGGTCGACCGGGCTCACCCAGGCAGCAAGCACCATCTGATCACCGACCGGCACGGAACACAGCTGGCTGTCTCCTTGACCAGCGGAAATCGCCACGACATCACCCAGCTCATGCCCCTGCTCGACGCGATACCGCAGATCCGGGGGACTCGTGGGCGGCCTCGCCGACGGCCGAAGCGCGTGTTCGCCGACCCCGGCTACGACTACGACAAGTCCCGCCGACTTCTCAGAGCTCGAGGCATCACGCCGAAGATCGCCCGCAAAGGCACCGCCCACGGTTCCGGCCTAGGGAAGACCCCGTGGGTCGCCGAGCGGACCCTCGACTGGCCCCACCAGTTCAAATCAGCCAGGGCAAGCACCACACCCAGGCTCTGCTCTGCCTCGCCCGACGCCGGGCCGACGTCCTCTTCGCCATGCTCCGCGACGGAACCTTCTACGAACCTCAACCCGCCACCGCCAGATGAGGAGGTCAAACCGGTCGGTCAGTCCTCCGGCCGCAACCGCTGACGAGCCGCCTCAAGCCGCCGGTCGTAATCGGGCGCGAACAGCTCGGGCAGTGCCTTGTCCAACGTCCCGGCGATCCGATGGATCGGCGCCCAGACCGCCGGATCGTCGACAACACGACTGAGGTCCGTCATCTGGAGCTTCTCCAGCCAATGAGACAGCACCAGCGCCTCATCAGCCGTGAGCTCGATCGTGATCTGACTATCGCCCATGCTCGGCCCCACCCTCGACCACCCGAACCTACTGGCCTCCGACCTTGACCAAAGACATAGGGGCCCCCGGCCCTCCTGCCCGCGGACTTGGCGGCGGAGGAAAATCTTGAGGGCTCCTAGGCCTCTGCCTGCAAGACAGATCACCGCCTCTCAGGAATGCTTCGCGCCGGTCGGCCTCCCCAGCCGCTCGCCCGGGGGCACGCTCATCGCCAGGAGCGCGGTGTCGTCGTCGAGTCCCTCGCCGAACGAGTCCAGCAATGCGGTGAGCGCCCTGACGGCACCGGGCGCCGTGGTGGGTGCGAGGGACCGCGCGAAGTCCAGGAATGCTTCGTCGCCGTAGCGTTCGCCCCGGTTCCCGGTGCGGGCCTCGGTCAGGCCGTCGGTGTAGAGCAGCAGGGTGTCACCGGGACGCAGGTCCAGGGTGGCGGTGGTGAACTGCGCGTCCGGTACGACCCCGACCAGCTGGCCGCCGGGGGTGGGCAGGTAGCCGGCGTTCCCGTCGGCCTGGAGCAGCACGGCGGGAGGGTGGCCGCCGCCGGCCAGGGCGACATGGAATCCGACGTCGTTCTCCTCGGCTGTCAGCAGGCCGAAGATCACGGTGCAGAAGAAGGGCTCGTCCTCCTGGACCTGGTGGTTGAGGGCGGTGTTGAGGTTGGCCAGAACCTTGACCGGTACGGGATCGGAGACTGCCGCGGCTCGCAGGGTGTAGCGCGCCAACGACGTCACCACGGCCGCGTCGGCACCCTTGCCGCGCACGTCCCCCATGAAGAACCCCCAGGTTCCGG
Organism: Streptomyces anulatus; assembly: GCF_014650675.1. Taxonomy (GTDB): domain Bacteria; phylum Actinomycetota; class Actinomycetes; order Streptomycetales; family Streptomycetaceae; genus Streptomyces; species Streptomyces anulatus. Next base: position 321,960 of record NZ_BMVK01000009.1, read on the forward strand.
GTGCGAGGGGGAACAGATCGTAGAAGTCCCCGCCCACCTCGTCGGTGGATGCGAAGTGGTAGTGCGCGGCGGCTTCCAGGCCCGGAACCGGTTGGATGGCCGGCGGGATCAGGGTGCGCTGGAGGGTGGTGGCGAGGCGTTGCAGGCGTTCGCGGTCGCGCTCGGCCTCCTGTCGGGCCCGGAGGAGTTCACGCTCGTAGGTACGCCTGTCCCGCGCATCAAGGAGGGTGGTGCGGATCAGCAGCGGTTCGCCGTCTTCGTCCCGCTTGACGGTGGAGGTGACCAGGACGGGAAGCCGAGTGCCATCCGTGGCCTTGAGTTCCAGGGCGACTCCGTTGACCTCGCCCTGAATCCGCAGCAGCGGTGCGAAGTGCGTCTCGTGGTAAAGCCGGCCGCCGATGGTCAGCAGGTCGGAGAAGTATTTGTGGCCCACCAGCTCCTCGCGACGGTGACCCAGCCATTTCAGGAGCGTTCCGTTGACCTTGGCGATCCGCCCGTCCATCAGTGTGGAGAGGTAGCCACACGGCGCGTTCTCGTACAGATCCTCCGCGTTTTCCTCCAACAGGGCGGAGGGCACCGGGAAACCCTGGTCGCGGTCCTCCGCCGGCCGCGATCCGTCGGTCCTGTCGCCGCCCGGGTGCACGGTCACGACTCCTGTACGAAGGCGATGATCGCCTCGGCGGTCTCCTCGGGGGCGCTCAGCTGGGGGCAGTGGCCCGTCGAGTCCAGAGTGACCAGCTCGCTGCCGGGAATCTGCGCGTGGACGAAAGCGCCCACCTCACGCGGGGCGATCGTGTCGCGCGCGCTCTCAGCGATGAGCGTCGGAACGGTCACCTTGGGGAGATCCGCCCGGTTGTCGGACAGGAAGGTGGCTCTCGCGAAGACCCGGGCGATCTTGGGGTCCGTTCGGCAGAAGCTGTTGGTCAGCTCCTCTCCCAGTTCGGGGCGCTCCGGATTTCCCATGATGACCGGTGCCATGGTTGCCGACCAGCCCAGATAGTTGCTGTCCAGTGACTCGAGCAGTTCGTCGATGTCCTGCTCGCTGAATCCGCCCCGGTAGTCGCCGTCGTCGATGTACGACGGCGAGGGGGTGAGGAGGACCAGTTTCTCGAAGAGTGCAGGCTCCTGCACGGCGGCCAGCACACCGATCATGGAACTGACCGAATGCCCGACGAAGGTCAGGGGCCCGAGACCGAGTTCCTCGCAGATGCCGACGACATCCTGCGCATAACCGTCCAGGGTGGAGTACCGCTCGGGGCTCCAGGCCGACGTATCGGAACGCCCCGCCCCCACATGATCGAACAGGACCACCTGGAAGCGCACCTCCAGCGCGGGCGCGACAAGACGCCAGAGATTCTGATCGCAGCCGAACCCGTGGGCGAGCATCACCACCGGGCCGCCCGCCCGGCCTGACACCCGTACCCGATTTCTCTTGCGCACGTCCACACGGACATCCTGACACCCTTCGCACCTCTCGGCCTGGTCTGCTGGGCGGCCGCCTCCCACCAGCGCGGATCACGATTCCGGTGGCAGGCAGGCGGTGTCGCGCGAATGCATACCTACGTACCCGTGCGATGCCCCTCCGAGGCGTGGATTCCCAGATCGAAGTCCGCACCCGCCCCGGCGACGGCCCGGAAGCCCTTGAAGCGGTTGATGGTGCGTTCGACGGTCCTGCTGGCACGTCGACGTCGACTGCACAGCTTCCGTCTGACGGCTTGAGGGCGGCGCAGCCGCCCTTCTACGCAGTTCCGGCCATACGCCTGAGCGCTCGGCGACACCGGACTGTCAGTGCCGCTCCATACGATGTTGTCCGACTTTGCGAAAAGGGAGCGGATACGACAGTGACCGGGCAGGAGACGCTAAGCAGGGACCGAGGGAATCAACCGCTTTGGGTCTGGCTCATGGTCCTAACCGCCCGCGGCGGTCGCTGCGTGTACTGCGATGAGCGGCCATCTCAGACTCTGGAGCATGAGGCACCGCTTGCGAGCGAGACGGGGCGGGATATCTGGTGGAACCTTGTCCCCGCCTGCGATCGATGCAACGGCTGGAAACACAAGAAAAGCGCGGCCACATGGGCGTTCGACATGAAGATGCATCACGCTCACCCGAAGGCCGGCTTCGCTCGCAACGCCCTTCCGCTTCATGTCGTCGAAGGAATCAAGGAGCGCATAGCCCAGGTGCAGCGCGAGATACAGGATGCAGCCCGGCGCGTGTGGTTCGAACACCACTACGGAGACATGAGGACGCCGCGACTTCGCAGCGAGAAGCATGGGGAAGTTGAGCGGTGCGCAGAGAAGCTGAAGGGCTACCTATACCCGCCGTGGGAGTCACCAGAGGGCAGGCAGTCGGACCACGCCTGCACGCGCGTCCTGTGTTGCGGACATACTCAGCGGGAGTCCTGTCTGACGTTCATAACGTTGCCCAACCCGGATCGCGAGGCCCTAAAGCACATGGCGTACGCGAGGGGGCTGTGGGTGGGAGATCTGCTCGGCGCCCTGGTGAAGCCGGCGCTCGAAGAGTGGCGTCAGTCTCAGGCCACGGACGATGGCACTTCGTAGCGCTTCTTCAGAGCTCGCGTTCGACGCGTGGAGGTGACCGGCCTCGGCTCTGTCTGACCGCCCAACGGGGCGCGGACGCGGGAGGTACGGGCCCTGTCGGCCCGGTCTGCGCGTTCGGAAGGCGTGAGTCACTGTTGAGTTCTGCCGTTGGGGAGAACGCGCCGGACGCCAGCCCACTAGTGGACGACTTCACGTGAGTGATGGCGGGTGGCTTCGGTTATGGACTCTTCTCCAGCGGGTATGACAGCCCGTCCGCACTTCGCGCACTACCAGTACATCCTGCCCCCTTGGGTTCTCTGTCGCCTCTGGTCGAGCCTAGGGTGTATCGCCCGCCGATCCTCCTCGAACGAGAATCCGGCTGTCTGGCCCGCCGGTCGGTCCTCAGACTCGCGACCGCGACCTCCGTCCCATCCTTCTCGATCCACACCTGGTGCGGTCGCGGACGCGTCGGCACAGCGCAGAGGCCGCATCCGGCGCGTCGGAACGTATCCCTCCCCGTCGTGTGCGGGCCAGATCCCCGTACACGTCGAGCGTGGAAACGGCGAGGACGCCACCTGGGTGGACAGCGGAGGATTCCTTTCAGGACCTGCCCTCGACTGCCCCCGGGTCTGCCCTCCCGTCTCTTCCGGGGTACTCCGCACACGGTGAATGCTGGGAGAGGGACGTTGGACCGTCCGAGGCAGGAGAACCATGCACGCACGGCGGGAAGCGAGGACGGACGGGGCGCGCGCCGTTCCGCGGGTGCGGACGGAGCGGCGCGATGAACGGCTGACGCAGGCAATGGCGTTGCAGCGGACCGTAGGGAACGCCGTCGTGATCCAGATGGCGAACAGGAACACCGGCGGGTACGGACTCGGCGGGCTGGTGGCGAATACCGGAGCCGCCCAGCGCGAGACGGAGCTCAGTGCCAGGTACGGAATCCGCATCGGGCCGCCGGAAGACCGGCCGAACGATCACTTCAGCCACTCCATGCTCAACCGGATTGACGGGGTCCTGGGCAGCCTGCCGACCCAGGATGTCAGGGAGAACCCGGAGTTGCTGGCGATCCAGCCCGCCGGCGCCGACACGGAGAGCGCGGCCAGCCTGTACGACGGGAAAGACCGGAGCATCACCATGGTCAGCCCGTTCGGCATGCCCTCCTGGCTCTACACGGAACTGAACCGGGCCGTGCCCTGGCAGCGTTCCCTGATGGACAAGGGTGCAATGGCCGACTACGAGGGGATCAGCGAGGACGAGGCTCTGGGCATCGCCGGGGAGAAACGACAGGTCATGGGTGGCACTTCGGATGTGCTGGCCAACGGCAACCTGGTGAAGTGGACGCTGCGGCACGAAATCGGCCACTCCGTCGACAAGCAGGCGGGCTGGGCGGAGAACCTGAAGCATGAACCCCGCTTCGGAGGCTGGGAGGCCTACGGCAGCTCTCGTCCGGTAGCGATGGCGATCCTGACCGAGGTGGGGCTCGACGGCCAACTGGACGTCGCGGACCGCTATCACATGCCTCTCATCGATTCGGTCGCGGTGGCGCTGGATCCGGAGGTGGCCCGCGGCACCCCGGAACGGCTGACGGACCTCGCCGCGGGCTTCCCCGACCAGGAGGATCAGTTCAAGACCCGGCTCGACCGCGTCGTCGAGTTCGGACGGCTCGCCCTCGCGCAGCCGTGGACACTCACGAACGGCGGCGGGAACACGCTTGCGATCGGGAACCGGACGTACCACGTCGACCACTACGGGCAGTGGGTCAGCTACCTGCGGGCCGAACGGGAACGGCACGCCGTGTCCAACTACCAGTTCTCCACACCGGACGAGTGGTTCGCGGAGGCGTACGCGGCCTACCACGACCCGAAGCCCGGACCGCGCGCACGGCTCAACCCGGGCGCGCAGGCTTGGTTCGAGGAGCGCGGCAACTAAAGGTTGTTGCAGAACGTCTGGGATAGGGCATTCCTCTTGTATGGGTGGGGTGTTGCGGGCTGAGCCGTTGTGGGTGGAGACGTTCACCGGCTTGCGCATGGGCCGGTTCGAGAAGTTGGTGAAGGCAGTACGGGAGCCGGTACGAGCGGGGACTGACAATCCCGCCCGGCATCTGCGGTGCCGGGCGGGAGCGCCCGCTCCGCCGCCCCGAAGGGCGGCCCGGCGGAGCGGGCGTTCCCGTGTGCGGGCGGGTCAGGCGGCCGGGGTGTAGCGGACGATGGTGTCCTCGCACGGGCCGTCGGCGTAGACCTTCAGCGCTTCGAGCTCGCGGTCGTCCGCGGTGAGCTGCCAGCGGAGCTTGGTCGACACCCATTCCGCGATGTACCGGCACTGGGCGTCCGGGGACGGCGGCATCCAGTCGGCCGGGTCCTGGTCGGACTTCTGCCGGTTGGAACGTGACGGCGACGAGCGAGACGTGCGCGCCTTGGTCGTTCGCGTACGCCTCCCGCCGCTCCGCGGTCCAGCCGGAGGCACCGGAGTCCCAGGATTCGGCGAGCGGCACCATGTGGTCGATGTCCAGTGCCCCGGCGCTGGTGACCTCCTGGCCGTCGTAATAGGAGATCCAGGTGCCGCCGGTCAGCTTGCAGCCGGCCCCCACGGTCGGTGCGACGACCGCTTCGGCGATGAGGACCTCGGCCCTGGTGTTGCACCCGTCGGTCGCGTTCTCACCGGAGTTCCAGTGCTTGAAGGACGAGCGGGTGTAGCCGGTGCGGTCCTCTTCGGTGACCTGCACCAGACCGACCGCGTCGGCCAGCGTCGTCACCTCCGCCGCTGGAGCGGCCTGAACGGCGGGAGCGGAGAAAAGGGACACAAGGGCGAGGGAAAGTGCGCTGAAACGTACGAAGTTCTTGATCACCAACGCGTTCTACCGCCCGCGCCCGCCCGCCGCGAAGCCCAGAGCCCCACCGTCACCCGCGCGGGGGAGAAGGTTCACCGCAGGAACGCTTCCGCTCCCCTGCTCGACCGCCCCACCTCCGCGACGCGGCAACCGACTCCGGAACCGGGGGCGGGGGCGGGGCGGGCGGGGGTGGAGGAACCACGGGTGCCGGGACGGTCGAAGGACTCCGGCATCCGCTGCAATCGCAGCAGCAGGCTCGCTTGTACTCGCTCTCCATACCGCAGGTGAACGGGATCCTTCGGCATGAGGACGGTGGCGCGACGTCGCGAGACGGGTCGGCGGAAGGCCGCACGGTGTGTCATAGGGCCACCAGTGCCCCGAGGGGGTGCGCTTCGGTGCCCGGCTGGGTCGTGGGGGTGTTCTTGGCCCGCGGGTCCGATCCGGGCGGCCGGCGGGGCAGCGCGGCCTGGCACCCGGCGAGACGAGCGGCGCTGGCGCAGCGCTGCGGCACCGGCGGCCGGGGCTGTCAACTGGCCCGGACAGCACCGGATCCGGATCGGTTGCCAGCGGGCGGGCTACATAGGGCCGGGTCGAGTGGGAGACTGGGCGGATGAGTAATTCTGTTGAGATTGCAGTGTGGTTGAAGCGGGTTGCCCGGGAGGAGGAGCGGGTGGAGCTGGGCGGGCCGGTGCCCTCTGGCTCTCGTGAGGAGCGGGCTCGGCGGCTCCGTATTGCCCGTGAGGTTCTTGTCGGTCACCTCCTTGATGATCTGCGTGGGTGTCGGATTTAACCGGCTCCCACCCCGGATGCGGCAGAATTCAGAGCCTCGTCGCGAAATTGATGAAATCGAGAGCGTCGAGTGGGAGTCGACGATCCGCACGAACTTTTCCGTTACTCAGAACCAGTTGGTGCATGCCTACGGGCTGGCTGGCATTGTGTACTTTCCTCAGGGCGCTACCGCGGGACTCGATCCGCGTTCCGCGGACTTCCTCAGCCTGGTGGGCCTTCCGCACTCCGAGGCTTTCGCGTCCAGGGAAGACGTTGAGGACCCCTACCCGTCCGGGTTCAACGCGGTCACACTCGGCAGCCGCTTCGACCACTACGGAATGCCATGCCTGGCGGAGAGCCGGTCCTGGTGGATGCTCGGCTATCTCTTCACCTCGCTCATCGCCCTCTCCCCCGCCTCGGGGACGGTCTACGCGTGCCCCGAGGGATCCTCCGGCTACATCCCGCTCCACCGCGACGTCGAGTCCCTGGTATACACGCTCGTCGAGTTCCGGAAGCTCGAGATCGACCACGACAACGGCGTGGACCCCGAAGATCTCTCAGCCCGCTTCAAGGAAACCGTCGGCGCCTTCGACCCCACCCCCTTCGCCGACGAGAACTCCCAGTGGAACCTCTCACTGGAAGAACTGGAGCACGGCATCTGGTAGCAGCGCGTCATTGGGGCGCTGTCTCCAGGACGAAGCTTCAGCCGATGCGCGCTACGAGGGTGGTGGTGTTGTCCGCGTATGGGTCGGGTAGCGCGCGGGCCTGCCAGCGTGGCGCGCGTGGACCCCGAAGGCGGCCGAGTGCCCTCTTCGCGATGGTGAGGAGTCCGGACCGCTCGGTCACCTCCGGCCGAAGCCGCTGGCGAGCGGCCTCAAGCTGCTGGTCATAGTCGGATGCGAACAGCTCAGGAAGTGCCTTGTCGAGCGTTCCGGCGATCCGATGGATCGGTGCCCAGACCGCCGGATCGTCAGCACGGCTGAGGTCCGTCATCTGGAGCTTCTCCAGCCAGTGCGACTACTGGCCTGGGACCATGACCAACGCATGGGGCCCCGGAGGGCGCACCGCGCGGTGCGCGATGGTGAGGTCGTCGTGGGCCGGAGCGACTTCGTTGGGGGCGATCGCACGGCTCTACGGTGCGAGGTCCATCGGATCACCGGCCGCCTCCTCGCCCCGCCAGGTCTTGTCCGCGGCTCGCCACCCGGCGCGCGTATGGGTCCAGGGCAGGGAGTCGATGGGGTTCAGACGTGAGTGCCGGAGCACCGCGCGCAGGGCGATGAGCCCCGGTCCGACGTCCGGGCGGACGGGTACTCCCGCAGCGAGCTCCTTCGCCGTGGGGAGCAGCGGGCGGTCGAAGTAGACGTTCTGCGGTCCTGCTCCGATCAGCCACAGCAGTATCCCGTTGTTCACCTCCTGCGCGCATTCGGCGTCGATGTCGTCGGGGCCGAGCGGGTTGACGAACTCGAAGCCGAGCCGTCCGTCCGGGAGCGGCTCGAAGTCCACGGTGAACACCGCGAAGCCGCCCATGCAGCTGGGCCGGGTGTAGCGGACGTGGACGTCGCGGCGGGCCTCGGCGGGGAATCGCATGCGCGAAGCGTGCCCGCCCGGCGGACGCCAGGGCAACAGGATTCGGACTGGGGTGCCCTGGCGGGATCTGCTCGGCCTAGTTGTCGAACCAGACCACCAGACGGACGTTTTCGGCCCCGTGCCGCTTGGCGAGCACGGCCATCACCGACCACACGTCACCCCACTCCTCATCACGCACCACCTGGCGTCGGGTGAGGAGTCTTTCGGGCCCGGACGGACCTCCGAATGATCCCGTGCTGCCCCAGTCCGCCCCTTCCAGTTCGGCCCAACTGATCCACGACGGGCTGTGCGAGTCCTCCCGTTCCC
>NZ_BMVK01000010.1 GCF_014650675.1 Streptomyces anulatus
GATGGGCCCCAACTCCTGGCGCGGCTTCAGCCGCTTCATCAACGCAGACGCCTGGGACCGGGTCGGCTAGGCGATTTCCTCCGGATCAGCTGGTCGTTGGTCCGGAGGTGCCGTCGATCGATGCGCGGTGGGCGTGGATCGAGCTGCTGCTTCCGTACCGGACGCAGAAGCGGGGAGGCCGCTGGAAGGGCAGGGGGCACAGGGAGGTGCCCGACACGATCGCCTTCAAGTCCCGGGCCGGTACTCGGTGGGACGACCCGTCTGGTCGTGGGCTACCCGCTGGTGGCACCATCTCTGGGATGCCCCCTTCCGTTCAGGTCGGCCCGTACACCGTCATCGCGCTCGCCGATGGTGAGGGCCCCTTCTTCTCTCCCAGGTCGGAGGCGTTCCCCGGCGCCACCACCGAGCAGTGGGCGGCGGCCGACCGGCTCGATCCCGGCGCGCTCGATGCCGAAGGTCGCTGGCGGCTCCAGTTCCGCGCGTTCGCGATCCGCAGCGACCGGGGTGTGACGCTGGTCGACGCGGGGATCGGCCCGGCCGACAGCCCGGCGGCCTCGTGGGCGCCCGTGCCCGGGGCACTCCCGGCATCACTGGCCGCCGCGGGCATCGACCCGTCCGACGTGGACACCGTGGTGCTCACGCATCTGCACACCGACCACGTGGGCTGGGCCGTCGTGGGCGGAGAGCAGATGCGGCCGTTCTTCCCCAACGCCGCATACCTATTGCAGCAGGCGGAAGTCGAAGCGATCGAGAGGATCAACCCGCAGCTGCGATCCAGGGTGATCGAGCCGCTCAGGGAGACCGATCAGCTGCGGCTGCTCGACGGCGACACCCCGCTGCGCGCGGGCGAGCGTGTATGCGCCACACCCGGTCACACCCCCGGACACCAGAGCGTGCTGGTCACGTCCGGGCCCGACCTGGTCGTCGTCACCGGTGACCTGCTCGTGCACGCGATCCAACTGCTTCACCCCGAACTCGCCTACGCCCACGAGATGGACCCCGAGCAGGCAAGAGCATCGAGGGAACAGGTGCTCCGCAGCCGAACCGCCGGCACCCTCCACCTCGCGACCCCGCACCTGACCGAGCCGTTCGTGCCACGCCTACCCACCCGGCGGGGCCGGCCGGGCCCGTAAGCGCGCGCAGCCGCTCGGCCGTCCGTGCCCCATCGAGCAGAGCCGCCGCCATGGTCACGCCGGATCGCCGCGTACAGCTCCGTCGTCGACGGGCATGCGCCCGGAGGCACGCCGTCGAGGTTCACGACCTGCGCCGCTCAGGAAGCAGCCGCCACACATCCCAGCTGCTCCGGAGTGGAAGCCCAGGTGTCGAGCAGCCCGGCCCGCGCGGACCCGCCCCGGCATACTGGATTGCATGGATAGGGTGACGCCAGGCCACGGAGTACGGGAACGGCTCGGCCGGATTCTGTTCTCCCGGGTGGCGGGGCCCGACGGACCGGAGAACCGGGCCCGTATTCACGGAACCCCAGGCCCCCGCTGGTTCGGCCCGGACCGGCCGGTGCGCCGGGTGCACGGGGACGCGTCCATGTTCATCGGCGGCTTGCGCGCCCTGCTCCTCCAGTCGCTGCATCCGCTGGCGATGGCCGCCGTCGCGGGCCACTCGGGCTTCCGGGGCGATCCGTGGGGGCGGCTCCAGCGGACCAGCACGTTCCTGGCGGTGACCACTTTCGCCACTGCCGAGCACGCCCAGGAAGCGGTCGACCACGTACGCTCCGTGCACGAGGGGGTGAGCGGATTCGCGCCCTCCGGCGAGCATTACCACGCGGCCGACCCGCACCTGTTGTGCTGGGTGCACATCGCCGAGGTGGACAGCTTCCTCCGCGCCCACCAGCGGTACGGGGCGCGGCCGCTGGACGGGGCCGGGTGCGACGGGTACATCGACGACATGGCCAGGGTGGCCGACGCCCTCGGCGTTCCCGACCCGCCGCACGACCGCGCGGAGCTGGCCGAACGCATCGCCGCTTACCGCCCGGAACTGCGAGCAACCCAGGATGCCCTGGACGCTGCCCGCTTCATCCTGCTGCACCCGCCACTGCCCTGGCCGGCCCGTCCCCCGTACGCCGTGCTCGCCGCCAACGCCGTGTCCGCGCTCCCGCCGTGGGCCCGCGAGCCACTGAGGCTGCCCCGGGCGCCGAGAATCGAGGAACTCTGCGTACGCCCCGCCGGGAAGGCCCTGACCAGCACCATCCGGTGGGCCATGAGCCCGCCGCCCGCACCTGCGAAGACCTGAATGCGGTGTCTTCGGGCCGGGCGACGCCGCCATGCTCGTCGGGCGGCCGTGAGGCCGAAGCAGGGCGCGTACGGGACGCGGCGGAACCGCACAACGGCGTGACACGCGCCGCGCCCCTACCTGCGCCAGGAGCCCGGCGGTCAGTCCCTCCGGTACTGCGCGGGTGACTTCTTCGTCGCCGGGTCCTCGTACGAGCCGACCGCCCCCCGGTCCACGTGGAAGGTGGTCAGGGTCGAGACGGGCGAGTGCGGGTCCCTGCGGTCCTCGATGACCCGCATGTGGGTGGTGAACCGCTCCGGTGTGACCTCGTACACGTCGTAGCCGTAGCGGTTGCCCTCGAAGTACTTGAGGTGCGGGTTGGCCTTGCCCATCAGCGGGCCATTGGCGGCGTTCCACTCTGCGGAGTACGCCCCCGATGTGACCGAGTGGGCGGTGAACTCCGTACCGACCACCGGCGATGCGGTGTCGTCGAAGTCCGTCCTGATGTCGTCGACGAACGCGGAGTGCCAGTCACCGGTGATCACCACCAGGTCCTCGAGGCCGCTCTTGTGCACATGGTCGAGCACCTCCTTGCGCTCGGCGAGGAAGCCGTCCCACTGGTCGGTGAACATGTACCCGCCACCGGGCCGGCCCCGCAGCTGGCTGAGCATGATCGAGTTGGCCCAGACGTGCCAGGCGTCCGGCGCCCGGTCGACGTTCTGCTTGAGCCATGCCTTCTGGTCGGCGCCGAGGATCGTCCCTCCGGGCAGGTTCTGCGCCGACCGGTACGAGCGCAGGTCCAGGACGCTGAGTTCGAGCAGGTCGCCCCAGCGGCGGTTGCGGTGGATCACCGGGTCGGGCAGCGCGGACTCGCCCCCGTCCCGGTGCGGCATGTGCTCGTACCAGGCCTGGTAGGCGGCAGCCCGGCGCTGCATCATGGGCGCGCCGCCGCCGGTGCCCGAGTAGTCGTTGACCACCTCGTGGTCGTCCCAGGTCAGAAACCACGGGTGGGCCGCGTGGGCCTCGCGCAGCGAGGCGTCGCCCTTGTAGAGCGCGTGCCTGCGGCGGTAGTCGGTGAGAGTGAGGATCTCGGGGGAGTCGTGGTCACGGACGTGGTCGCCGCCGACCGGGCCGTGCTCGTAGATGTAGTCGCCGAGGTGGACGACGAAGTCGACGTCCTCCCGGGCGATGGCGCGGTGCGCGCCGTAGTAACCGTCGTGGAAAGCCTGACAGTTGGCTGCGGCGAACCTGACCCTGCTGATCCTTCCCGAGGGAGCCGTCCTGGTCCGCCCTACCCGGCTGGTCTTCCCCAGGGCCCGGAACGCGTAGTAGTAGTGCGTGCCCGCCCGGAGCCCGCCGACGGGCACATGGACGCTGTGGCCGAGTGTCGCGGAGGCCGGTGCCTTGCCGCGCGCCACGACCCGCCGCAGCCCCCGGTCCGTGGCGACGACCCACTCCACCTCGACGACCTCGGGCAGTGGCTGCTCGGGGGCGAGAGGGTCGGGCGCGATCCTGGTCCACAGCACGACGCTCGTGGTCAGGGGATCACCGGAGGCGACTCCGAGGGTGAAGGGCGCCGGGTCGAACTGTGCGCCGAGGGCCTCGGCGGCCTCCCGGGCCTGCGCGGGCGAGAGCCCGGCGCTCAGCGGCCAGACGACGTTGAGCGCGCCGACCGCGCTCGCGGCCTTGAGGAGGTCTCGGCGGTTGAGTTTCATGACCAGTCTCCAGCGGTGCTCAGAGTGAGGGAGATGGCGTCCGCGTAACCATCGTTGGAGGTGCCGCTCCCGGTCCGGGTGAAGACCAGCAGCAGCCGTGCCGACCGGGCTCCGGGCGGCACGGCTGCCTCCCCGTCGCGCTCGACCAGTCCAGTACGTCCGCCCCGCTCGCCCGCTGTCACGGGTCCGAGCACGGTCAGCGCGACCGGCGTCCCCCTGCGGTCCCGGAACTCCACGGAGAGCCGTGCGCCGTCCTCCTGGGCGGCGTATCCGCCGAGCCAGGCACCGACGGTGTATCTGACCCGCCCCGCGTCGACAGCGGCCTGCCCGGTGGGCCCCTTACGGGGCAGCTGAACGTCCTGCATCAGCGCCGTCCGCTCGCTGGTGCCCCCGGAGAAGAACCGGCTGCCGCGCCGGGCGGGCCCGGGGTCGGACGGGGTCGGATAGCCGCCGCCCACGTCGTAGCCGACCAGAGCGGGGGCGCCCTGGGTGACCTTCCAGCCCGTGACCGACTCCACCGGCTCGGCGGTTCCGCCCGGCCCGGCCTCGGCGTCTCCGTTGACGACCAGATTCACAAGCGCCTCCTGGTTGGGGAATGTTCAGCGCTGGGAATCTCAGCAGTCCCGTATGAACCGCAGGTACCTGCTGGCCGAATATCGTGCAGAGCGTCCAAGTGCCCGGCACGAAAGTCCAATTCGGGCGGGCTCGTGAACCCAGGCCCGGCGGGCTCGTGCACCCGAGTCCGGTGGGTCCGTGAAAGCGAAGCGGGGGTGGCTCCAGCAGATTCGACGGACGAAAGTTGAACAACACGGTAAAGAGCGTTCTGTCCTGGCGGGAGTGTTCGGGAACGCAGTGCTGCGTGGATGATTGCGGGATGTTGGTCCAGGTGGAGGCGGTGGGGCAGGTCGCAGACGGGCGCGCGACGGTTCGGGTGCGCTCGGAGGTGGGTGCCACTACGGCGTTCTGGTGCGGCGATCCGACGGGAGTGGGGCGCGAGCATCATGTGGAGTGGACTGTTGACGAGGACGTGGCCTGGGGCGGCAACACTCGACCGGCCATTTTGTTCTCCCCCGGGGTGGCCGAGGTGGAAGGCGATCGGATTGCCTTTCGGGGGCGGCTGGGCCTGACGGGCGATGGCGGGGCGGTTCTGGAAGTAGCTGGAACCCGCATCCTGTTCGACCTCGCCGACCCGCCGCCATCGCCTGCTGTCGATGGGACGTGGGTCGAGGTTCGTGTGGAGCGCAACAGTGTCAGCGTGTGGCCCTACCTGCTGTGATTCACGGAAGTCCGATGGGCACCGCTGGTGCGGCTCCGCACGAGGCGCGCCTGGCCGGCGGCCTCCTCAATGCCGGGCGCCAGTGCGGTGGCAGCGTCGGTCCTGCCGCCCTCTCGACCATCGCGGTAGCCGTCACTGGCACGGCTGAGTCTTCCGGCGCCCCGAACGGCCGCCGCACTGGCGGAGGGGTACGGGCGTGCCTTCACGGTCACAGGCGGCCTCCTGCTGACCGCGGCGCTGTTCACTGCCGTCGCCGTCTCCCGGGTGCGCCCTCAGGACACGATGAAGCCGGTGTCCTGGCGGAGCAGGCCCGTCGCCCACGGGTTCGCCTCCCTCCTCGCCCCCGCCGGGGCGCAGATGTACTGGAAAGCTGAACGGCGTATGGCAAAACCTTCCTCAAGCGTAAGTCACGGGCGTCTTAGGTTTACCTAACCTCATGGTCAACTCTTGCTCGGCTTCCGATACGCAAACGGGATCGATGGCCTGTTGACGGGGCTGGAAGGCCGTGGATGCGGCGATGGGGAACCGGCCCACCGGCAGTGCGACCACAGGTGTGGCGCTGCCCCCCGGGGGTGACCCATGCGCTTCGGTCATCGGCCAGGTCCGAGCGCATTTTCGGGCACATCGCGTCGGGCGCGGGCGGGGCGGACGGCGGAAGTGAAGACGTGTCCGGAGCCCACCAGGAAGGCGACGCACTCCGTCTCGGGACGAGAGTGAGCGGGGCCGGGGCGACCGCACGGCGTGCCATCCGAACGACCGACGGCCTCCGGCGGCCGGGCTCTCCGTCAGGTAAGGGTCGGCTAAATTGAGCTCGCCTCGTCCGAGGTCAGAGCCCCTACTCACCATTTTCCGGAGTCCGTATGCGCCCCGTCCGCTTCTCCGCCGTCGCCACCGTGGCGGCCGTGACTGCCCTGACCGCTGTGACGGGGTGCGCCGAGAAAGCCGACGCCGGCGGCGACGGCGCGGTGAAGGTCACCGCCACCGACACCTCCTGCGAGGTCTCGAAGAGGACGTTCCCCTCCGGCCATCTCCAGCTCGCAGTCGAGAACAAGGGTTCGAAGGTCACCGAGGTCTATGTGCTCTACCCGGACGACCGCATAGTCACCGAGCGCGAGAACATCGGTCCCGGTACGAAGGCGAACATTACGGCAGAGATCAAGGCCGGTTCGTACGAGATCGCCTGCAAGCCCGGCATGAAGGGTGACGGAATCCGGCAGAAGGTCGAGGCGACCGGTGGCAAGGCCGTCAAGCGCGACCCCGAGCTGGACGCCGCGGTCGCGGCGTACCGCCAGTACACGCTCGATCAGGCGGAGGAGACCCTCCCCAAGGCCAAGGTGTTCGCCGACGCGGTCAAGGCCGGAGACGTCGAGGCCGCGAAGAAGGCCTACGCGGAATCGCGCATCGGCTGGGAACGCACCGAGCCCGTCGCGGAATCGTTCGGTGACATCGACCCGAAGGTCGACCTCCGCGAGGACGGGCTGGAGGAGGGCCAGGACCTGGAGAAGGACTGGACCGGCTGGCACCGCCTGGAGCGGTCCCTGTGGCAGGACAAGAAGATCACCGCGCGCGACAAGGAACTCGCCGACCTGCTCATCAAGGACCTGACCGTCTGGCAGAAGAAGGTCGGCACGGCGGAGATCACCCCGACGTCGATGGCCAACGGCGCCAAGGAACTTCTCGACGAGGTCGCCACGGGCAAGGTCACCGGCGAGGAGGAGCGCTACAGCCACACCGACCTGGTCGACTTCAAGGCGAACGTGGAGGGCGCGCAGAAGTCCTACGAGCTGCTGAAGCCGGTCGCCTCGAAGAACGACGCGGCGCTCACCGGGGAACTGGACACCCGGTTCGCCGAGCTGAACACGCTTCTGGACAAGTATCGCGCGGACAAGAGCAGTTACGTCTTCACCTCGTACGACAAGGTCGGCAAGGCGGAGCGCAAGGAGCTGTCCGACGGCGTCAACGCGCTCGCCGAGCCGCTGTCGAAGCTCGCCGCCGCTGTGGCGAAGTAACCGGCCGGCGAGAGCGGAGCAACGGGAATGACGGACACGTCGCACGGTGCCGCCGACGTCGGTCGTCCGACCGGGACGGGGCGCCCCTCACGGCGGTCGCTGATCGGCTGGGGCGGTGCCGGGCTCGTGCTGGGCGCGGGAGCCGCGGGCGGAACCGCGATGACGCTCGCCGGAGGCCCGGAGCCGGCCGAAGAGGCCGGTGCCGCGGTGCCGTTCCACGGCCAGCACCAGGCGGGAATCGCGACCGCAGTTCCCGACCGGCTCCACTTCGCGGCCTTCGACGTCACGACCCGGGACCGGGCCGCGCTCGTCCAGCTCCTCAAGGACTGGACGGCCGCTGCCGCCCGGATGACCCAAGGGCACGCGGTCGGCGACGGAGCTTTCGGGGGCCTGCCGGAAGCGCCCCCGGACGACACGGGCGAAGCCCTGGGCCTCAAGCCGTCCCGTCTCACCCTGACCGTGGGCTTCGGCCCCTCCCTGTTCGCCGCGGGCCGCTTCGGCCTGGAGCGCCGCAGGCCCGGAGCACTGGTCGAGCTGCCCAAGTTCCCCGGCGACAACCTCGACGCCGCACGCAGCGCAGGAGACCTGTGCGTCCAGGCATGCGCCAACGACCCCCAGGTCGCGGTGCACGCCATCCGCAACCTCGCCCGCATCGGCTTCGGCAGGGTCGCGGTCCGCTGGTCGCAGCTCGGCTTCGGCAAGACCTCCTCGACCACACCCGACGCCCAGACGCCGCGCAACCTCTTCGGATTCAAGGACGGAACCAGCAACATCTCGGGCACCGATCGGGCGATGCTGGAGCGCCATGTCTGGGTGCCCCCGGCCGACGGCCCCGACTGGATGGCGAAAGGGTCCTATCTCGTGGCGCGCCGGATCCGGATGCACATCGAGACCTGGGACCGCACCTCCTTGCAGGAACAGGAGGACGTCATCGGCAGGGACAAGGGCGAAGGCGCACCCGCGGGCAAGGCGCGTGAACACGACGCCCCGTTCCTCAAGGCCATGCTGCCCACCGCGCATGTGCGCCTCTCGCACCCGGACTCCAACGGAGGGGCGAGGATGCTGCGCCGCGGCTACTCCTTCACCGACGGGACCGACGGCCTCGGACGCCTGGACGCCGGCCTGTTCTTCCTGGCCTACCAGCGCGACGTGCGGGACGCGTTCATCCCCGTACAGCGGAACCTGGCGCGCAACGACGCGCTCAACGAGTACATCCAGCACGTGGGTTCGGCCGTCTTCGCGATACCCCCGGGCGTCCTGGACGAGGACGACTGGTGGGGCCGCGGGCTGTTCTCCACATGAACACAGCGGAGGGACCGACATGTTCGGCAACTATCTGATCGGCTTGCGCGAGGGGCTGGAGGCGAGCCTCGTCGTCTGCATCCTCGTCGCCTACCTGGTCAAGACCGAGCGTCGGGACGCGCTGAAGCCGGTATGGGCCGGCATCGGCGTCGCGTGCGCGATCTCGCTGGCCTTCGGCGCGGTACTGGAGTTCGGCTCCCAGGAACTGACTTTCGAGGCACAGGAGTTGCTCGGCGGATCCCTGTCGATCATCGCGGTGGGCCTGGTCACCTGGATGGTCTTCTGGATGCGGCGCACCGCCCGTCACCTCAAGGCGGACCTTCATGGGAAGCTGGACGCCGCGCTGCAGATGGGAGCGGGGGCCCTGGTCGCGACGGCCCTGCTCGCCGTGGGGCGCGAGGGTCTGGAAACCGCCCTGTTCGTCTGGGCCTCGGTCCGCGCCAGCGGTGAAGGTACTTCGGCACCGCTCATCGGTGTGCTGCTGGGCATCGCGACGGCGATCGTGCTGGGCTACCTGTTCTACCGGGGTGCGCTCAAGATCAATCTGGCGAAGTTCTTCACCTGGACCGGCGGCATGCTCGTGATCGTCGCCGCGGGTGTACTCGCCTACGGCGTCCACGACCTGCAGGAGGCACGTTTCCTGGGCGGGCTGGCCGACAAGGCGTTCGACGTCAGCGCCACGATTCCGCCCGACAGCTGGTACGGCACGCTGCTCAAGGGCGTTTTCAACTTCCAGCCGGACCCGACCGTTCTCCAGGTCGTGGTGTGGTCTCTGTATCTGGTGGTGACCATGTCCTTCTTCCTCGCGCCGCAGCGGCCCTCGGCGGGGAAGGCGCCCTCGACCGGGCCGACTTCGGTGGGGGAGCGCTCGATGCCGTCCCGTGTGACGTCGGGCGACGGGCCGATGGCCGACGGGAAGAACTGACGCCTTCGAATTGCTGCTCGGGCGGGGAGGAGAGCCAGGCCGGCTCTCCTCCCCGCCGCTTCTCTTGCCGTCTCCCGCGCTTGCACGCCCGGAGGTTCCTCGGACAGGAGCCACAGGGAGTGGCCGGAGGCGCTGCCGGAGATGGTCAACACCATCAACCACCAAAGCAACTTCGGCGGATCTCCCCTTCGCTCACCTCGGCCTGAAGCCGAAACCAGCTGTCACCCGACTCCCCGGCTCAGGAACCGCCGAGGCATCTCTCGTACCGGTCGACCTCACCCTGGGTGTGCTGCTCGGTGTCCTCCGGTTGGTGGCGGCCGGTGTCGCAGCCCGGTTCCATCCGAGCCCGGATTCCCGCACAGGCCGGGGACCGGGAGATCGTCATCGCTGGGCCGAGGGCGGCCGCCCGGCCGGCCCTCGTCTTCCTCGTCATCAATTGGGCGGTGAACAATCTCGCGGCACTGCTGGCCTTCCTCCCGATGATGTTCGCGGTGGTGGTCCGCACCGCGGGACGGCGGATCACCGGCAACCACACATGGTGGCTGACCGCCGCCCCTATCGCCGCGAGCGTTGTCCCGGTGGTTGCGGCGCTGCTGCTGACCGGCCTCGTCCCGTCGAAAGGCATCGCTCCGATCCCCTACTTCCAGGACACGCCGGGCCGTCTCTTTCGGATCATGCCTAGGCGTCCTCCCACTCTGCTTGCAGCCAGCTGAGTTGCGCCTTGCTGAGCGAAGGCTCAAAGCCTTTGGGGAACATGAGCGAGAGCGGCTGCGGCCACATGCTTTCGGGCCCATGCTCCTCACAGTGCAGAGCTACGAGATGCGGCCCTTCCCCGCACGTCTCGCGCCCGTAGAAGCGGTCATGCGTCTGACAGAAGTACGAGAACGTCGTGCAGTCGTCCTCGTCAGCCGGTTCGTGGAAACCGGGGTCCCGGACGATCAGCGTCACCGGTTCTTGGGGGTCGAACTGGGGGATGGGCCGAGGATCGCACCACAGCAGTCGAGGAGGAAGCACGCGATCATTCTGCGCCCGGAGCGGCTCCGAGTCAGCTTGCGGACCAGATGAAGATGCCCGCGGGATGGAGTGCACTCGAAGCCGCAGGCGCGGAGCGGGTGGGCGGACTTCCTCCTGACCCGCGGCGACGTCGCCCGAACCGCAGCGCCGGAGGCCCCGCCCGCGCCTCCGCGCGCGTACCGGGACGAACGGGTGACGGCCCTGCTGCACGACTGCGCGAACGGGGCCCTCGACGCGGACCGGACCGTCGAGGCGATCCGCGCCCTCGCCCGACGGGCACCGTGTGCGCCGCACGGCCGCAGGGCCGCAGGGCCGCAGGGCCAGCGTGCGAACACGTGGACGCCTCCCGACCTGCCCGTGTGCCGGGACCGCAGCGGTCGCATTCCACCGTCCGCCCCATGACCACCACGAGGAACCTCCTGGCTCCACGCCGACCGTCTACTCGACCGCACCTACGGCTTCACGCGTCTCCTTGCCGAGAAGTTCGTCGAGTAGAAGTGTGGAGGGCAGGGCGGAGTTGAGATACACGTACTCGCGGTGGTGCTCGACGACCGCGAGCAGGGTGCGCAGCGTGTCCACGGCGCCCTCCCGCTGCTCGGCGAGATGCTGGGCCTGGGCCAGCAGGCCCAGATGGAGGGGGAGGTGGATTCGCGTCCGGGACAGCCGCATCTCGGTCAGCGCGTTCATCATCTTCGGGATGCCCTCCCGCTGCCCCGCGTGCGTGAGGGCCCAGCCGAGCGGGACGTTCAGCATCGCCGACCAGGAGGACAGGCCGTGCTTGACGGAGAGTTCGACGCCCTGCGCACCGAAGTTTCCGGCCGCGTCCGGATCGCCCTCCCAAGCGGCCACTATCGCGTTGACGTAGAGGGCGTGGACCCGGTCCCAGGGCTTGTCGCCCCACTGCGTCAGCCTCAGGAGGCGCCGGCCCTGCTCGGCGGCGGCCGCGCGTTCGCTCATCAGCCAGCGGGCGAAGACGTCGTGGGCGCGGAAGTAGACGCGTGGATCGGAGCGGTACATTCCGTCCGGCAGCCGACCCTCGCGCGCCAGCCGTTCGGACAGTTCCACGCCGTGCTCGAACGACCGCAGCGCGTCGGGCAGCCGGTCGCGGATGAACATGGTCATCCCCTCGCCGTACACCGCGCCCAGCCGGGCCGCGGGATCCCCGGTGCGTGCGGCGATGGTCTTCAGCCGGTCGGTGAGCCGCCCCGACTCGTCGTAGCGTCCGCGGACGAGGAGCGACACACTCAGCATCGACAGGACCGCCGGGTCGTCGGACCGGTGCGGCGGCGTGCCGGGTGTGTACCCCCGGATGATCTCCGTCTCTGCCTCGGTGTCGCCGAATCCGCGTACGTGGCACAGCAGATGGGCCAGTTCACCGTGGAGTCGGGACATCAGCCCCCGGGCGGCCGAACCGTCGGGCAGCGAGCCGGTGACCGAGATGGCACGGCGCAGCCACATCTGGCGGTCGTTCGAGGCCAGGCGCGACCCGGCGTTCTCGGCCGCGCTCAGGAGCCAGGGAAGCGCCCGCTCCGGCGGCATGGCGCCTCCGGCGCGCCAGACGTGGTGGGCGATGCGGTCGCTCCGCTCCGGGGTGCCCTCCCCGGCGAAGCGCGGGGACAGGGCGTGCGCGTACGCGGCGTGCAGCCGCTGGCTCTCCTCGCCGGTGAGGTCGCCCACGAGCACCTCCCGGGCGCGTGGTGGGGTGAGCCGGGGGCGGCCGGCGGGCCGCGGGCCGGAGACGAGCAGCCCGTGCCGGACCGCCGACTCCACGATCGCCACGGCGCCGTCGCCGCCCGCGGCCCGGCACAGGGAGTCCAGTTCGATATCGGGTGCGGCGATGGCACAGAGCCGCAGTAGTCGCAGGACCGGTCCCGGCAGTTCGGCGAACTCCTGGCGGAGGACCTTGCGCGCGCACGGGACGACGAGGCCGATCAACTCGTCCGCGGTGCCGGGGTCCCGGAGGTCGCCGGCCTCGCGGAGGAGGGAGAGCATCTGGAGCACGAAGGAGGGGCTGCCCACGGACTGCCTGTGGAGCGCTTCCACGACACGACGGTCGACGCCAGGCCCGGAGTGCGCTTCGGCCAGGGCGGTGAGGTCGGGGAGAGTCAGGGCCCCGAGCCGCAGGATCTGCGTGTTGGGGCCCCTGAGTATCCCGGTCATCGTCGAATACCGGGAGCTGTCGGGCCAGGTCTCCAGGTCCCAGCCGGTCAGCACGATGCCGAGCGGATGCCCCTGGCGGCGGTTGGCCAGCAGACGGAGCACGTCCAGTGACGCCGTGTCCGCCCGGTGCACGTCCTCCAGCAGCAGCACCAGAGGTCGCCGCGCCGCCAGGTCGAGCAGGATCTCGCAGAGCGCGTCGTGGGTCCGGAAGGGGTTCTGCGGGTCGCCGGGCCCGGCGTCGCCACCCGGGCCCGGCTGCCACCCGGGCAGCAGCGGCGCCAGCAGCGCGCCGAACGGTGCGGCGGCCGACCGGAAGGCATCGGGCCGTGCTGTCGAGAGCCGGCGCAGCACCTGCGTCCACAGCCAGTAGGGCGGAACTCCCTCGCCGGAGAAACTGGTGCTCCGGATCGTTTCGATGTTCTCGTCCCGTACCCGAAGACGGTGGACCAGTTCCATCACGAGATGCGTTTTCCCGAGTCCGGAAAAACCGAGTACGCACGCGAGATGTCCGTGACCGGCAGCCGTTTCGGCCATGGCGGCCACAAGAAGATTCACCTCCCGTTCGCGGCCTATTAATGGAGGGGCGATCCCCGGTTCGTCGGGTGTGGGCAAAGGGACGGTGGATGCGGCGGGCGTCCCGCGTTCCCGACCGTCCGGCACCTCCTGGGCACCTACCGCCGGTCCTGCCGGTCCCGCCGGTGCGGAGGTGCGCGCGACCGTGCTGGACATCGTTGTCCGGACCTGCCGCGGGAACGCGGTCGCTCCCGGACGGGCAGGACCGCCGGTCGCGCCGCGTGTGCGCCCGCCCAGTTCCTGCCGGAGGAGAGCGGTGTGGAGCTTCTGGAGATCGGCGCTCGTGTCCACCCCGAACTCCTCGACCAGATAGCTCCGGGTGTACGCGTACAGCTCCAGCGCCTCGGCCTGCCGGCCGGACCGGAACAGTGCGGTCATCAGGTGGCCCACCATGCGTTCCCTGGCCGGGTGCTGACGGACCTCGCGCTCCAGTTCGGCGACCACCTCGGCGGTCCGCCCCAGGAGGAGACCTGCCTCAGCGGAGGATTCGAGGGCGGTGAGCCGCATCTGTTCGAGACGGGCGCTCTCGTCGGCGATCGACGGGTGGGTGTGGAACTCCGCGTACGGTGCGCCGTGCCACAGGGTGAGAGCCCGGGTGAGGTGGTCCCGGGCCGCCGGAGGGTTCTGGCCCGCGAGCAGTCGGCGGCCGGTGGAGATGAGCTGCTCGAAGCGGTACGCGTCCACCTGGTCCGACGCGAGCCGGAGGACGTATCCCGGGGCCTGGTGGCACAGGATCGCGGACCTGCCGGGGCCGGCCGCGGGGGTCAGGGCCCTGCGCAGGTGGGAGATATGGCTCTGCAGGGTGGCGACAGCCTGCTGGGGGCGGGCGTCCCGCCACAGCTCCTCGATGAGCACCGTTGTGGGGACGACGCGGCCCAGTCTGATGAGGAGGAGGGCCAGGAGCGCCCGGCGGCGCGGTGGTCCGAGGGGGACGTCGCGGCTCTCGTACCGGGCCGACATGGGCCCCAGCACCTGAAGTGCCGGCCCGGAGGGTGCGGGCGGTGATGAGGGCGGCGACGCTCCCTCGGCCTGATGCACGAACATATTCTCCTGCCCCATTCGTTCTCACGCCTAAGACTTCATCGGTGAATACACCTTAGAACAGTGATCTCATCCGCGGGGATTTTCCGGTTGGCCATGGGCGGCGGGTGCCATAGAGCGAAACGTGCGCGGATGTCAACGGCGCAGATTCGCCGGGTGAGGCGAAACCGGCCATGCGCATGGTGAATTCCCTAGGGATACGCGGAGAGCCCCAGGCATCCCGGATCCCCCCGCACGGGCCTTTGGCCGCACCCTTCGGGAACGCCCGGCGCGGTGCATCGGCAAGCGAACGGCAGGGATGTGGGCAAGCCCTTGCGCCGGGGTGTCAGCGAATCGGCCAGCGTCCAGCAAGGGGGATGGGCCAACATGATCGAAACCGGAATTTTTCGAGTGGCCCGAGCCAATCGCTCGGCGCGGATCCAGGAGGCGTCACACGGTGTTCGCGATTCTTTTTCCTGGTCAGGGCTCGCAGTTCCGGGGCATGGGCGCAGATGTTTTCGGCCACTACCCGGGCATCACCCGATTCGCCTGCGATCTCCTCGGATACGACCTCCCGGCACGCTGCCGCGACAACCAGGACGACGTGCTCTCCCGTACGGAGTGCACGCAGCCGGCTCTCTTCACCGTCAACGCGCTGCACGCCTTCGAGCGGGAACGCCGGGAGGGCCGGCCCGCCGACTGCTACCTCGGGCACAGCCTGGGGGAGTACAACGCGCTCCTCGCCGCAGGGGTCTTCGACTTCGAGACCGGTCTCCGGATCGTCCAGAGGCGCGGCGAGTTGATGGCCGCGGCTTCGGGCGGCGGCATGACCGCGGTCATGAACACCCCGGCCGACAGGCTCCTGGAGGTGCTGGGCGCCGATGGCGTCGAGGGCATGGAGGTGGCGGCCCACAACACCGACACCCAGGTCGTGATCGCCGGCGCCGACGGCGCTCTCCGGGCCGCCCACGCCTCCCTGCGGGCACGGGGCATCCGCTTCGCCCCATTGCGGGTCGGGGCGGCCTTCCACTCGCGCGCCATGGAGCCGGCGCGCACCGAGTTCGAGGTATTTCTCCGCCAATTCACCTTCGCGGAACCCTCGGTGACGGTGATATCCAACGCGAGTGCACGCCCCTACGAGGGGAGCATGATTCCGGAGATGCTGTGCCGGCAGATCGTCGAACCCGTTCGATGGGTCGAAAGCGTCCGACACCTCCTCGACCGTGACGGCTCCCTGGAGTACGAGGAGATCGGCGGCACATCGCTGCTCCGCATGGTGAAAAGCATCGAGAAAACCAGTCCTCGGGGCACTCTGACGAAAAGCGGGGTATGAGACATGGGGCGAACCCAGCGCCTGCGGAACATGATCGAGGAACAGTTTCTCGTTGAATTCGATGAAGAACTGACCGATCAGAGTGACCTCTTCAAGGCCGGAGTGATCGATTCCTTCGGATATGTCCAGCTCCTTGGTTCCATCGAGGAGGAGTTCTCGATCCAGCTGAAGGACGAGGACTTCCTCAAGGACATTCTCACCTCGCTGGAATCCATCGACGCCTTCGTGGCGAAGAAGATCGCCGAGCGCGGCGACCGCTGAAGCAAGGAGACCCCGCATGTGCGGAATCGCAGGCTTCGTCTCGCCCTCGCTCGACGCCGGGGCCACGCCCGAGGTCATGGCCTCGATGCTGTCGCTCATCCGCCACCGCGGCCCGGACGAGGCGGGCTACTACCTGGATGACGGGGTGGCCATGGGCACGGTCAGGCTGTCGGTCATCGACCTCGCCACGGGCGCCCAGCCCATGGCGGACCCGTCCGACCGCTACTGGATCTGCTTCAACGGCGAGTTGTACAACCACATCGAACTCCGCCGGGAGCTGCGAGGGCTCGGCCGGCGGTTCCGCACCCGCTCGGACACCGAAGTGGTTCTCCAGGCGTGGGCCCAATGGGGAGCAGGCTGTCTGCCCCGTTTCAACGGCGCGTTCGCCTTCGCCATCCGGGACGCGGTGTCCGGGGACCTCTTCCTGGCCCGCGACAGGTACGGCAAGCGCCCGCTCTTCTACAGTGGCCGGGGGAGCGGCACGGGCCGGGACGGGGATTTCCTCTTCGCCTCGGAGATGAAGGCGTTCCAGGCATTCCCCGGATTCCGCTTCGAACTGGACCCCGGAGAACTCGCCTCCGCTTTCGCGGTGTGGACCCCGTTGCCCGACCGGACCCCCTTCCGGCACATCCGCCAACTGCCCATGGGGAGCTTCCTGACCGTGCGCGGCGGACGCATGGATCTGACCACGTACGCCGAACTCGAAATCGATACCGACCCGTTCACCGGTTCCGCCCCGGAAGCGGTCGCATTCGTCCGCGACACCCTCCGCGAAAGCGTCGCGATGCGGCTGCGGAGCGACGTCGAGGTCGGTGTCTACCTGAGCGGAGGCCTCGACTCGTCCATCGTCACCGCACTGGCGACCGAACTCTCCCCGCACGCGGTCCGCACGTTCTCGGTCGAGTTCGACGAGGCGGCTTTCGACGAATCCGGCAGCCAGCACGTCGTCGCCTCGCACCTCGGGACGCTCCACTCGTCCATCGCCGTGCGCGGCGCGGACATCGCCGCGAATTTCCCGTCCGCCGTGTACCACGCCGAAGTCCCCGCGTTCCGTACGGCGTTCGTGCCCATGTACCTGCTCTCCCGTCATGTACGCGACGCCGGCATCAAGGTGATCCTCAGCGGCGAGGGCGCCGACGAGGCGTTCCTCGGCTACTCGCTCTTCCGCGAGACCCTGCTGCGCGCCGCGTGGCACGACCTCTCCGACGACGAACGCATGGCCGGGATCGGGCGCCTCCACCCGGAGCTGAGCCACTTCGGTCCCGCGAACCGGGCCCGGCTGAAGGGCCTGTTCGAGCAGTTCGCCGTCGAACGGCTCCCCGGTCTCTTCTCGCACGAACTCCGCTACCAGAACGGCCGCTTCGCCGCACGCCTGCTGAAGGAACGGGGTGATCCGTTCGCGGATCTCCTGGCGCTGACCGCATCGACGCCCGGATACGCCGCACTGAGCCCCGTGCAGAAGGCCCAGTGGCTCGAGTTCAAGACCCTGCTGCCCGGCTACCTGCTCTCCACCCAGGGGGAGCGCATGAGCCTCGCCCACGGCATCGAGAACCGCTGCCCGTTCCTCGATCCCGCGGTGGTCCGTGCGGCGGCCTCGGTCAATCTGCGGTTCGACGACGGCTCCGAGGAGAAGGCCATCCTGAAGGAGGCCTTCCGGGGCGAGCTGCCGGAATCGAGCCTCGCCCGGCGCAAGCAGCCCTACCGCGCCCCCGGCGCGGCCGTCTTCAAGGAGCACCGGCCCGACTACTTGGAGCTGCTGCTCTCGGACACGGAGCTGCGGAAGATCGACGGCCTCGACCCGGTGTTCGCGAGAAGGCTCGTGGCGAAGATCATGGCGACACCCAGCGAGGGGATCAGCACGAAGGAGGACCAGGCCTTCGTCTACCTGCTCTCGACGGCCGTCCTCCACCAGCAGTTCGCGGGCGGCCGGGACCGGGGGAAGGACGGCCCCCCGGAAGCGGAGCTGAAGGCGGGAACGATCGTCGATCTCCGGGGCTCCCGGGGAGCGTGGCCGGCCGCGCACGCCCTCCACGGGGCAGGAGGCCCCCGATGAGCGCGGTCGCACCGCAGCCGGCGGCGGACGACGTCGCCATCATCGGACTCGCTCTGCGCTTCCCCGGCGCCGAGACACTGGAGGAACTCGCCGGACACCTTCTTGCGGGCCGGTCGCTCATCTCGGAGGTACCGCCCGAACGCTGGTCCAAGGAAGCGTACTTCGGCGATCCCCGGCGCGGGGCGCAGAAGACCAACAGCGTCTGGGGCGGTTTCGTCGAGCACGCGGACCGCTTCGACGCCGACTTCTTCGCCATATCGCCGCGCGAGGCCGAGAGCATGGACCCGCAGCAGCGGATGGCGCTCGAACTCGCCTGGCGGGCAGTGGAGAACGCGGGGTACGCGGCGGGCGATCTGGCCGGTACCGCGACGGGCGTCTTCATGGGCGTCTGCCACGCGGACTACGCGGAGATGATGGAACGCGAAGGGGTGCGGACGGACGCCTACTTCCCCACCGGTACCGCTTACTCGATCATCGCGAACCGGATCTCCTACCAGTTCGACCTCCAGGGTCCGAGCATCACCAACGACACCGCGTGCTCCAGCTCGCTGGTGGCGGTGTACGAAGCGGTCCGCGCACTGGGTCACGGAGAGTGCGGCCTCGCCCTGGCCGGCGGGGTCAACCTGATCTGGTCGCCCAAGCACTTCGTCGCCTTCAGCCAGGCGAGCATGCTGTCGCGGACCGGCCGTGCGAGCGCCTTCGACCAGGGCGCCGACGGCTACGTACGCGGCGAGGGCGGAGCGGTGCTCCTGCTGAAACCCCTCGCACGGGCCGTCGCGGACGGCGACCCCGTCCACGCGGTCATCAAGGGGGTCGCCACGAACCACGGCGGCCGGACCAGCTCCCTGACCGTGACCAGTCCGACCGCGCAGGCGGACCTGATCGAAGGGCTCTACACCCGCACCGGAATCCGCCCGGAAACCGTCAGCTACATCGAGGCGCACGGCCCGGGCACGCCCGTCGGCGACCCGATCGAGGTCATGGCGCTCAAGACCGCGTTTCGGAACCTCCACGCGGCGCAGGGCACCGTCGCCCGGCCGGCGAGCTGCGGGATCGGGTCGGTCAAGACCAATATCGGGCATCTGGAAGGGGCCGCCGGGGTCGCGGGGATCGCCAAGGTGATCGCCTCCCTGGCACACCGGTCGCTGCCCGCCACTGTCAACTTCCGCAAGCAGAACCGGCTCATCAGCTTCGACGACAGCCCCTTCCACGTCGTCCGCGAGACCCGGCCCTGGGAGGCGCCGCCCGCAGGCCCGGACGGCAGCGTCCCGCCACGCCGGGCCGGGGTGAGCTCCTTCGGGTTCGGCGGCACGAACGCGCACGTCGTGCTGGAGGAGCACCTCGCTGACGAGACGCGCCGGACGGACCCGCCCGGCCCACATCTCGTGCCTCTCTCGGCGAGAACACCGGAGCGGCTGCGTGAGGTCGCCCGCACGCTGCTCACCCATCTGTGCGAGCAGCCCGCGCAGGCACTCGCCGACATCGCGTACACCCTCCGGATCGGCCGCGACCCGATGCGGGAGCGGGTTGCGTTCATCGCCGCGGACCGTGCCGAACTCGTCGCTCTGCTGGTGGCGTTCGCGGACGGTGAGCGGGCCGGGGGAGAGGTCCACCTGGGTGCGGCGGTGCGTGCCGACGCCGCGGACGCGACCGGCCTGAGGACGGCCGCGACGCTCTGGGCGGCCGGCGGGACGGCGAACTGGGCGGAGCGGCCCGGTGACGGCGACCCCGCGGCGGCCCCGCGACGCGTGCGCCTCCCCGGATATCCGTTCGCCCGCGAGCGCCACTGGTTCAGGGTTCCGCCGAAGGAAGGCGACGCGGGGAGGCCGAAGGAGGGGGATGCGGGCAGAGCGACGGCGAATCGTTCGTCCGCGCAGACCGCGCAGACCGCGCAGACCGCGCAGACCGCGCAGACCGCGCAGACCGCGCAGACCGCGCAGACCGCGCGCACGGAGCCGCCCCGGACGGGCGCGGAGAGGACGCGGACGGAGCCGGGAGCCGAGTCCCGGTCCGCGGTGCCGCACCCCCTCCTCCACGCCGCCGTCCCCGGCTCCGGAGGACAGCGCTTCACCTCGACCTTCACCGGGGAGGAGCCGTTCCTCGCCGCGCACCGGGTGCGCGGCACTCCCGTGTTCCCGGCGGCGGCGCAGGTGGAGATGGTGCGTGCGGCGGTGGCCCGTGCGGCGGGGCGGGAGGCCGGGGCGCCCCCGGCCGTCCGCCTCCGCACCATGGGGTGGTCGCGCCCGCTGGTCGTGCGGGACGGGCCGGCCGAGGTCCGGGTGGGCCTCACCCCGCGTGACGCCGGCGCGCTCGCCTTCGAGATCTCCACCGGAACGGCCCCCGGCACCGTGCACAGCTCGGGCCTGGCCGAGACCGTCGGGTCCGGGGAACCGGCCCGGCTCGACCTCGCCGGGTTGCTGGCGGCGTGCCCCCGCGAGCGCGGGCACGCGCAGGTGTACGCGGAGTTCCGCGACCGGGGGCTCGACTACGGGCCCGCCATGCGCGGGCTGAGGGAACTGCGACTGGGGCAGGGGGAGCTGGTCGCACGCATCGTCGAACCCGAAGCGGGTGGGGCCGGGGACACCGGATACGTCCTGCCGCCGAGCGTGCTGGACGCGGCCTTCCAGGCCTCCGTCGTCCTCCTGGCGGACACCTCGCCGGCCACCGGTGGCGGCCGGTCCGCCCCCGCACTGCCCTTCGCGTTCGAGGAACTCACGGTCCACGGTCCCTGCGCGCCCGAGACCTGGGCATGGGTGCGGCGGCGCGAGGGCCGAGGCCCGCTCGACATGTTCGACATCGATCTCTGTGACGGGAAGGGCACGATGAGCGTCAGTCTGCGCGGACTGGTCCAGCGGACGGAACCGGCCGGGGCGGCCCCCGGAACCGGCCCGGAAACGGGCGGGAACACCGTGACCGCCGCCGTCTCCTGGGTGCCGGCCCCCCTCGGCGCACCCGATGACGGGACCGGACCCGAACCCGTCGCACGGGGGTATCTCGGGGGACGCGCCGCCCGGCACACCGCCGACGTGGCGGACCGCACCGGATTCACCGTCGCACGGCTCCCCGACGTCGAACCCGGCCGCGTCGCCGAGGGCGCGGGGGCTGCGCTGGACCTGGCCTTCCGGGACGTGGCCGACGTCGTGCGGTCGAAGCCCGCAGGGCCCCGGCGGTTCGTCGTACTCGTGGACGACCGGCCGCCCCGGCACTATCACGCGCCCCTCACCGGCCTGTTCCGGACCGTCGTCCAGGAGAACCCGCGCGTCTCGGGCCGGGTCGTGCGGGTCGCTGACCTCGACGCCGCGCCGCCGGAGCGGATCGCCGAGATCCTGCGGGCGGAGGCCGCGGACCCGTCGGCCGACTGCGACATCCGGTACGGGGCCGACGGCACACGCCACGCGTCACGGCCCGGGGAACTGCACCTGGGCGACGGGGCCGAGGTCCCGCCGCTGAAGGAGGGCGGGGTCTACTGGATCACGGGCGGCCTCGGCGGGATCGGCCGGCACGTCGCCCGCTACTTCGGCCGGTACCCCGGCATCACCGTGGTCCTGAGCGGACGGTCGGAGCACGGAGCCGCGAGCGAGGCGGCCCTGCGGGAGCTGCGGGACGCGGGAGTCGACGCTCACCACGTCCCCGTGGACGTGGTCTCGCGCACCGACGTGGACCGGGCGGTCCGCGCCATCACCGAGGCCCACGGAACCATCGACGGCATCGTCCACGCGGCGGGCGTCCTCCGCGACGCGTACGTCTTCACCAAGGACGCCTCCGACCTGCGGGCGGTGCTGGCGCCGAAGGTCGACGGGGTCCTTCACCTCGACGCCGCGTCGCGCGGCCTCACGCTCGACTTCTTCGTCGCCTTCTCCTCGGTGGCGGGCGTGTTCGGCAACGCGGGTCAGTCGGACTACGCGGCGGCCAACGCCTTCCTGGACGCCTTCGCCCACCACCGCCAAGCGCTCGTCGACATCGGCGAGCGGACCGGCAGGACCCGCGCGGTGAGCTGGCCACTGTGGGCCGACGGCGGGATGTCCGTGGACGCGGTCACGCTGAGGACGATGCGACGGGACCGGGGCTGGGAACCCCTCCCCACCGAGGACGGCCTGCGGCTCCTGGGCCGCGTCCTGGGCGACGCGCCCCCGCACGTCGTGGTGGCGCACGGCGCCGCCGCGACGCTCACGGCCGCGCCGACGCCCCCGGAAGCGCCGGCCACCGGCCCCGTGGACTCCGCTCCCGCCGACTCCGCTCCCTCGGACACGGCCTCCACCGTCGCCGACGAAGAGCTGACGGAGCGTGCGACGGCCCTGCTGCGCCGGGTCGTGGGCGAGGCGCTCCACCGTGATCCCGGGACGCTGGAGGAGACGGTCGACCTCATCGAGTACGGCATCGACTCGCTCGCCATCCTCGACACGACCGCGGCGCTCGAAGAACTCTTCGGCCCGCTGCCCAAGACGATCTTCTTCGAGTACACCGACATCGCGGGCGTCGCCGGATACTTCGTCGCGGAGCACGCCGGGGTGCTGCGGTCCGTCCCCGACGCCGGAGCCCCGCACCGGGCCACCGCCGGTCAGGCGGCCGACGCCGCGGACACGGTCGCCGCGCCGGCCACGGCCGACCTTCCGGCCGCACCTGACGTTCCGGTCGCGGCCGGTCCTCCCGCCACGGCCGAACGTCCGGTGGCGGAAGAGGCCCCCTTGTCCGCGCGCAGCCGCAGCGAGGCCCCGGGCGCGCGCGACGACTACCACGACATCGCGATCATCGGCGTCTCCGGCAGTTACCCCGGCGCCGACACCCTGGACGAACTCTGGACGGTACTCGAAGAGGGCCGCCACGAGTTCCGCGAGGTGCCGCGCGAGCGCTGGGACCACGACGCGATCTACAGCCGCGACCGCGGCGTCCTCGGCAAGAGCACCATCCGTACCGGAACGTTCCTCTCGGACATCGACACGTTCGACCCCCGCTACTTCCGCATCTCCAAGCGCGAGGCCGAGAACATGTCGCCCGAGGTCCGGCTGTTCCTGCGGGCCGGGGTCGAGGCACTGGAGGACGCGGGCTACTCGCGCGAGACGCTACGCCGGAAGTACGACGGGGACGTCGGTGTGCTCGCCGGATCCATGAGCAACCACTACGGCCTCTACGGATTCGAGAACGGCCTCACCCGGGGGTCCGCAGCGAGCGGCAGCTACACGGGAACGCTGCCCAACATGCTGTCGTACTTCTACGGCTTCACGGGACCCTCCCTCTTCGTGGACACCATGTGCTCGGGATCCTCCACCTGCGTCCACCAGGCCGTGCAGATGCTCCGGGCGCGCGAGTGCTCGATGGCGGTCGCGGGCGGGGTGAACCTGCTCCTGCACCCGTACAACCTCATCAGCTCGTCCCAGGAACACTTCACGACGGCCACCTCGGAGGTGATCCGGAGCTTCGGTCTCGGGGCGGACGGGACGATCCTCGGCGAGGGCGTCGGAGCCCTGGTCCTCAAGCCGCTCGTCGAGGCCGAGCGCGACGGCGACCACGTGTACGCCGTCATCAAGGGGACGGCCCTCGCCAACGCCGGGGTGCGCAACGGGTTCACCGTCCCCAGCCCCCGGATGCAGGCGCGCGCGATCGAGAAGGCGATCGACGACGCGGGGGTCGACCCGCGGACCATCAGCTACGTGGAGGCGCACGGCTCGGGGACGTCGCTGGGCGACCCGATCGAGGTCAAGGCGCTGACCACCGCCTTTCGGAAGTACACCCCGGAGACCGGGTTCTGTGCGATCGGCTCGGTGAAGTCGAACATGGGCCATCTGCTGCACGCCGCCGGAATGATCGGCATCGCCAAGGTCCTCCTCCAGTTCCAGCGGGGACAGCTCGTCCCCTCGCTGCACAGCTCGGTGATCAACCCGGACATCGACTTCTCCCGTACCCCCTTCCGGGTGCAGCAGGAGCTCACCGCCTGGAAGCCGGCCGTCACCACCGTCGACGGACGCGAGATCACCCATCCGCGCCGGGCCGGGATCACCTCGATCGGCGCGGGCGGGATGAACTCCCACATGATCCTGGAGGAGTACCCGCGCCACGACGGCGCAGCGCGCGGCAGCGCACCCGGCGGGCGGGATGAGCTCCTCGTCTTCTCGGCGATGAACGACGCCGCGCTGCTGGCCTACCTCACCCGGTTCCGCGCCTTCCTCGCCGGGGCCGCGGCGCCGGACCTCCCCTCGGTCGCCCACACCCTCCGCGTCGGCAAGAACGAACTCCCGCACCGGTGGGCCTTCCTCGCGCGGACCGGGGACGAGGCGCTGGCCGCCGTCGACCGTCGACTGGCGGGCGACAGCGACCTCGGTGCCGCGCTCGCGGGCGGCGGCGCCCGCGCCGCGGACCTGCGCGACCTGGCGACCGCCTGGGTGGGCGGGAGCAGCGTCGACTGGCAGCGGGCCGACGCGCAGGACGCGCCCGCGCCCCGCCGCGTCTCCCTTCCCGCGTACCCCTTCGAGCGCGTACGGTGCTGGGTCGCGCGGGAGGACGGCGCGCCGTCCGTGACCGCGCCGCTCGCCCTGCGGGAGAAGCTGCACCCGTTCCTCGGCAGGAACGCGTCGGACGTCACCGGGCTGCGGTACGTCCTCGACGTGCACCTGGACGATCTCCTGGACTACGGCCGCACCCTGGGCGAGCGGCAGGACAGGACCCGCGGCATCGTTCCCACCTTCGCCGTCGACCTGGCGATCGCGGCCGCGAAGGTCTCCGGCTTCTCCGACGGGGCGGTCGTGCGCGGACTGCGTCTCCTCGGCCCGGTCGACTGGACGGCCGCGGCGCGCCTGGTGACGGTCCTGGACGCCGCCGGGGGGAAGCCGGCGGCGGGAGCCGTGCACACGGAGGACGCGTCGGGGCGACGGACGGCCGTGGCGGAGTTCGGCCTGCCGGCGGACGGGGGCGGCGGGACGCGGCCGTCCGGGCACGCCGACGCCGGACCCTTCGTCGGCCTGCTCCCCGGGGCGCTGGCACCGGACCTGGCCGAACCGCTCTCCCCGGCCGCCTTCCTCGCGGAACTGGCCGAGGGCGGAGTCGGGTACGCCCCCGAACTCGGCGGTGTCGAGGAGGTGTTCCGCCTGCGCGACGGACGCCTCGCGCTGCGGATCGGCACGCCCGAGCTCCAGCACGACCGGGTGAAGCCCGGTGTCACGCTCGCTCCGGAGGTGCTCCAGGCCGTCGCGCAGGGACTGCAGTTCGAGGCGAAGCGCACGGGTGACCCCCGGTGGGCGCGGAGCGCACCGCACCGGATCGACGAGATCCGGATCTTCGCCGACGGGGCGGACGGCCGGGTCCCGGTGGCGTACGCCGTCTTCGACGTGACCGGGTCCGGCGAGGGCATCGGGGGATCGGTCGGGCTGCTGGACCGGAACGGCGACGTGGTCGGTGTCCTCGCCGGCCTCTGGTGCGGCGACGACGAAGGGCCGAGGGAGGACCCGGAGGTGACCGCACGGACATCGGGCACGACCGCAGCAGGCGCTGGCGGCGGCAGCGGGGAAGCGAACGACGGGACACCGGGGGAGACCGGGCGGCTGCTGGCCTTCGCGGTCGACGAACTGCGCGGACTGGCGTCCGGCATCCTCAAGTTCGACCCCGACGAACTCGACGCCCGCACCGGCTTCGACGCCTTCGGCTTCGACTCGATCTCGCTCGTCGCCCTGGCGTCGCAGGCGAGCGAGCGGCTCGGCGTCGAGCTGACTCCCGCGATCTTCTTCGACCGCAACACCTTCGCGTCGCTGGGGGAACACCTGGTCGCCGAGCACGCGGCCACCCTGCACACGGCGTACGAACAGTCCACCGGGACTCCGGCCCGCGCCGATACCCCTGCCAGGGCGGCCCGGCCCTCCGAGACCTCTGCCAGGACCCCCGGGGACCGGGACGGCCGGGAGGAGGCCCGGATCCCCGACGCCGCCCCACGCCCGGCGGGCACGGACGGCGCCTTCCCGATCGCCGTCATCGGAGCGAGCGGCCGTTTCCCCGGCGCCCCCGACCTGGACGCGTACTGGGCCAATCTGGCGGCCGGGACCGACCAGGTGACGGCCTTCCCGGTCGACCGGTACGACGAGGAGTACGCGCGGATCGTGGAGGCGTCCGACTTCCCGCGCCACGCGGGCGTCCTCGACGGGGTGGACGCCTTCGACGCCGCCTTCTTCCGCATCCTGCCGCGCGAGGCCGAACTGATGGACCCGCAGCACCGGCTGGCACTGCAGACCGTCTGGAACGCGGTGGAGAACAGCGGGTACGCCCCCGCGGGCCTGCCGGCGAGCACCGGGCTGTTCTTCGGCGTCTCGGGCACCGACTACGCGACGCTGCTCGCCGCCCACGGCACCCCGCCGGACGCCTTCACCTCCACGGGAAACGCCCACTCCATGCTCGCCAACCGCATCTCGTACGTCCTCGACATCCACGGTCCGAGCGAGCCGGTCGACACGGCCTGCTCCAGCTCGCTCGTCGCCGTCCACCGAGCCGTCGAAGCGCTCCGGTCCGGGGCCTGCGACGCCGCGATAGCGGGCGGGGTGAACCTGCTCCTCAGCGTCGACACGTTCGTCAGCGCCGCACAGGCGGGCATGCTGAGCCCGGACGGACGGTGCAAGACCTTCGCGAGCGACGCGAACGGCTACGTACGGGGCGAGGGCGTCGGCGCGGTCGTGCTGAAGCCGCTCGCCGCCGCCGAGCGCGACGGGGACGCGATCCTCGCCGTGATCGTGGGGAGCGCCGAGAACCACGGTGGCCGGGCGAACTCCCTCACCGCGCCGAACGGGGCCGCCCAGGCGGACCTCGTGGTGCGGGCGATGGAGGGCATCGACCCCCGCACCATCGGCTATCTGGAGGCCCACGGCACCGGCACGCCCCTGGGCGACCCCGTCGAGGTGCAGGCGCTGCGGAGCGCGTTCCGGCGGCTGGGGAGCGACGGCGGAGGAACCTGCGCACTCGGCTCGGTGAAGGCCAACATCGGCCATCTCGAAGCCGCGGCCGGTATCGCGGGCCTGCTCAAGACGGTCCTCGCGATGGAGCACGGCACGCTGCCGCCCTCCCGGAACTGCGACGAGATCAACCCGTACATACAGCTCGACGGCAGCCCGTTCCGCATGGTCCGTGCGTGCGAACCCTGGGAACGGGCGACCGGCCCGCACGGTGCGCCCGTTCCCCGGCGCGCCGGGGTCAGCAGCTTCGGCTTCGGCGGTGCGAACTGCCACGTCGTCCTGGAGGAGTACCCGGGCAGTGCCCAGGAGGCGGCACCGGACCTGGACGTCACCGGGGGCCGCCGGGCCGCCGTGCCTCTCTCGGCGCGTACGGAGCGGGAACTGCGCGAGCGGGCACGGGGCCTGCTCGCACACCTGGAGGACGCCCGGCACACCGACTCGCTCCGTTCGATCGCGTGGACGCTCCAGACCGGACGGGAGGCCATGGCCGAACGAGTCGGCTGGGCCGTCTCCTCCCGCGGCGAACTCATCTCCCGGCTTGGGGAGTTCATCAGCGGCTCGGGGAGCGGACCGGATCCGGCCCCCGGTCAGGACCGGGACGGCCTCACCGGGATGATCGCCCGCTGGTGCGGCGGGGGCGAGGCCGAGTGGCGCCGGCTGTACGGGCCCGACGGCTCCGGAACGCCGAGGCGTGCGCACCTCCCGGCCTATCCGTTCGCACGCGACCGGTACTGGATTCCCCGGAGCCCGGCGCTGCCCGCACCCACCCCGGCCCCCGCCGCCGGCCTGGAGCGCCCCGAGGTCTCCGCGCCCACGGGGGGAGCCGCCCCCGTTCCGGCCTCGGCGACGACGCTGTTCGTGCCCCGGTGGACGCCGAGGGCCGCCACCGGGGCCCCGCGCCCCGCCGACGGCTCCCCGTACCGGCGTCACGTGGTCGTCCTGTGCGGAACACCCGCATCCCTGCGGGACGGCGTCGAGCGCCTGCTGCCCGGGGTGCTCTGCCACGCCGTCACGACGGCCGGGCAGCGCCCGGAGACCCGCTTCACCGACCTGTCACGGCAGGTCTTCGAGCTCGTCCGGACGCTCGTGGGGGAGGCGCACGACGGGACCACGCTGCTGCAGGTGGTGACGTCGGGCACCGAGGACGAGGAGGCTGCTCCGGCCCTCTCGGCGCTCCTGCGCACGACGGCCCTGGAGAACCCGCGGATCACCGGGCAGGTCCTCGTCCTCGACGGGGCGAGCGACCGCAGCCGGATCGCGGACGCGGTCCTGGAGAACGCACGGCACGCCGACGACCCGCTCGTTCGCCACCGGGACGCCGAACGCCTCGTCCGGACCTGGACCCCCCGCACGGCCGTCGGCGCGGGCACGCCGTGGCGTTCGGGAGGCACCTACCTGATCACCGGCGGCGTCGGCGGCATCGGAGCCGTCGTCGCCCGCCGCATCGCACGGGACACCGACCACGCGGAGCTCGTCCTCGTCGGCCGGTCGGCACCCGGCCCCCGTACGGACCGGCTCCTCGCCGAACTCCGGGAGGCGGGAGCGGAGGCCCGGTACGCCGTCGCGGACGTCTCCCGCTGGGAGGAGGTGCGCCATCTCGTCGCGGAGGTACGGGAGCGGAGCGGCGCCGTCCACGGCGTCATCCACGCCGCGGGCGTGATCCAGGACGCGTACGTCAAGGAGAAGACCCCGGAGGAATGGGAGCGGGTCCTGGCGCCGAAGGTCGACGGCGCGGTCCACCTGGACCGGGCCACGGCGGACCTGCCGCTGGAATCCTTCCTCCTCTTCTCGTCCGGCGCCGCCGTCACGGGCAACCCCGGTCAGTCCGACTACGCCACGGCCAACGCCCACCTCGGCACGTTCGCCGTCCGTCGCAACGCGCGCGTCGCCGCGGGCGGACGATCGGGCCGCACGGTCTCGATCGCGTGGCCGCTCTGGAAGGACGGCGGGATGGCGGTCGACGACGCGACCCGCGCGTACCTCCGGCGACACCGCGGCCTCGTCCCCATGGATTCGGACGCCGGGCTCGACGCCCTCCTGGACGCCTGGCGCCTCGGCGAGGCCGGCGAGGACCAGATCTGGGTGCACCACGGAGACCCGGAGAAGGCCGAGCCCGACCCGGCGGCGGCCCCCGCACACCGGTCCGCGCCCGCCCCTGCCGCCGTGGCGGAGACCGTGCCCGCGCCCGCCCCGGCGTCCGTACCGGACGCGGTGAACGGTGTGGCCCCCGGCCGGGACACGCTCCGGTCGGTGCTCGGGATCTTCGCGCGGGTCACGAAACTGCCCCCGCACGCCATCGACCTCGACCGGCCGCTCGACGAACTGGCCCTCGACTCCGTCATGGTCGTCCAGCTCAACCGGGAGCTGTACACCGTGTTCGGGGAGACCTCGACGACGCTCTTCTACGAAGCACCGACCCTGCGCGCCGTCGCGGACCACCTCGAGGGCCCGCCGATCCGGACCGGCCGGGAGACCGCCACGGCTCCCGGCGCCCCCGAAGCTCCCCGGGCCGCGCCCGCACCGTCCGGCGCGCCCGACCGGGACGACGCCATCGCGATCATCGGGATGAGCGGACGCTATCCGGGCGCACGGAACCCCGACGAGTTCTGGCAGAACCTCACGGCCGGACGCGACCGCATCACCGAGATCCCCGGGGACCGGTGGCCGCTGGACGGCTTCTACGAGCCGGACCGCGCCACCGCCGTGGCCGACGGGCTCAGCTACAGCAAGTGGGGCGGATTCCTGGAGGACTTCGACGCGTTCGACCCGCACTTCTTCCGGATCGCACCGCGCGACGCGTACGCCATGGACCCGCAGGAGCGCCTCTTCCTCCAGGCATCCTGGGAGGTGATCGAGGACGCGGGCTACACCCGCGAGGAGCTGGCCCGCCGCCATCAGCGGCGCGTCGGCGTCTTCGCCGGAGTGACCAAGTCCGGCCACGCACGGCACGGCGAGGCCCGGTTGCCGTCCGGCGAGCGGATCGCGCCCGCGCTCTCCTTCGCCTCGCTCAGCGCCCGTACCTCCTACGTCCTCGACCTGCGGGGCCCCAGCCTGACGATCGACACCATGTGCTCGTCCTCGCTCACGGCGATCCACGAAGCCTGCGAGCACCTGCGCCGGGGCTCCTGCGAGCTGGCTGTCGCCGGTGGCGTGAACCTGTACCTGCACCCGTCCGACTACGTTGAACTCTGCCGTTCCGGCATGCTGTCCTCGCAGTCGCGGGTGCGGAGTTTCGGCAGGGGCGCCGATGGGTTCGTCCCCGGTGAGGGCGTCGGCGCGGTGCTGCTGAAGCCGCTGGCGCGCGCGCTCGCGGACGGGGACCGGGTGCTCGCCGTGATCCGGGGGACGAGCATCAACCACGGGGGCCGGTCCAACGGCTACACGGTGCCCAGCCCGGCCGCCCAGGCGGAACTGATCGGCGAAGCGCTGACCCGGGCCGGGATCTCGGCGCGCGAGGTCGGCTACGTCGAGGCGCACGGCACCGGCACCGAACTCGGCGATCCGATCGAGGTGAAGGGGCTCTCGCTGGCCTTCGAGAAGTTCACCGGGGACCGCCAGTTCTGCGCGATCGGCTCCGTGAAGTCGGTGATCGGGCACCTGGAGGCCGCCGCGGGCATCGCCGGTGTCACCAAGGCCGTGCTCCAGCTCCGGCACCGCACCCTCGTCCCGAGCCTGCACGCCGAGGAACCGAACCCCGGCATCAGGTTCGAGGAGACGCCGTTCCGGCTCCAGCGGACCCTCGCGCCCTGGGAGTCCCCACGGCCACGCGTCACGGCGGTCTCGTCCTTCGGGGCCGGCGGCTCGAACGCGCACGTGATCATCGAGGAGTACGTGTCCGACGCCCCCGTCGACCGGTCCGCCGACGACGGCGAGCAGCTCGTCGTGCTGTCGGCACGGACCTCCAAGGGGCTGCGGCACTCCGCCGCGCGCCTGGCGGCGTTCCTCGAACGGGAGGAGGCGCACGGGCGGACGGTCCGCCTGGCGGACCTCGCGTTCACCCTGCGGTCCGGACGCGAGGCGATGAAGGAGCGCCTGGCGGTGACAGTGTTCTCGGTGCCGGAACTCCGTCGGGCGCTGGGCACGTTCGCGGAGACGGGCGACGGGACGGCGGTCCCGGGCCTGCACCGGGGCAGCACCGGGCAGGACCGGGGCGCGGCCGCCGGGATCTGGGCCGACGACGACCTCCGGGAACTGCTTGCCGAACGGTGGGGCCGCGAGGGCAAGTACGGCAAACTGGCCGCCCTCTGGGCGGACGGGATGGACCTGGACTGGCGGGCACTGCCCGGGGCGGTGCCGCCGCCCCGCCGGATCTCCCTGCCGACCTACCCGTTCGCGAGGGACCGGTTCTGGATCGGGGACCTGGAACCTGCCGGGCAGGCGACCGACACCGGTGCCCGCGCCGATGCCGACACCGGTCCCGGTGCCCGTACGGTCGCGGTCACCGGCACACCGGCCGGCGCCCCCGACGCCGTCACGCCGCACACCGCGCCCGGAGACCCGGCGGCCGTCGAGCCGCGCACCGCGGAGGAGCCCCGGGACCCGGCCGGCACCGCCCCCGGCGAACGGCTCGCGCGGCTGGTGCGCGCGAAGATCGCCGACGTCCTGGTCATGACGCAGGACGAGATCGAGGGCGGGCTCGCGTTCGCCGACTACGGCCTCGACTCCATCCTCGCCGTCCGTCTCGTCCATGTGCTCAACGAGGAGCTGGGAACCGACCTCTCGACCGATGTCGTCTTCGACCACAGCTCCGCCGACCGCCTCGCCGCGCACCTGCTCGCGGAGTACGGGCCCTCGGCGGCCCCCGCACCCGTCCCCCCGCCCCCCGCG
Source organism: Streptomyces anulatus (assembly GCF_014650675.1). Lineage (GTDB taxonomy): Bacteria > Actinomycetota > Actinomycetes > Streptomycetales > Streptomycetaceae > Streptomyces > Streptomyces anulatus. Next base: position 31,616 of record NZ_BMVK01000010.1, read on the forward strand.
CCCCCGGCCCACGGCCCCGCCCCGACGCGCCGCGGCATCACCGCCCCCCGCCCGGCAACCGCCGACGGCTCCGTTCCCGCCGGACCGCCGACCGGCCCTGAACCGATCGCCGTCATCGGGATGAGCGGGCGCTTCGCCGGTTCCGACACCCTCGACGCGCTGTGGACCCATCTGGCGAACGGCGACGACCTCATCACCGAAGCGACCCGCTGGGACCTCCCGGCCACCGGACCCGACGGGTCCGCGCGCTGCACGCAGGGGGGATTCCTCGACGGCATCGACCGGTTCGACCCGCTCTTCTTCGGAATCTCGGGCGTCGAGGCCGCCGTCATGGACCCCCAGCAGCGGCTGCTCCTGGAAGAGGCGTGGAAGGCCCTGGAGGACGCGGGCCACGCCGGACGGCACCTCAGCGGGTCCCGCTGCGGGGTGTACGCGGGCTGCTGGAACGGCGACTACCACGAGCTGGTCGGGGAGAACAGCCCGGCCCAGGCCTTCTGGGGGAACATGGCATCCCTGATCCCGGCCCGCATCTCCTACGTACTCGACCTGAAGGGTCCCGCGCTGGCGGTCGACACGGCGTGCTCCAGTTCGCTCGTCGCGATCGACCTCGCCTGCCGGGGGCTCCGGTCGGGCGAGACGGACATGGCACTGGCGGGCGGTGTCTTCGTCCAGACGACCCCCCGCCTCTACGAGCTGGCCGGGCGGGCCGGGATGCTCTCGCCGACGGGCCGCTGCCACACCTTCGACCACCGCGCAGACGGCTTCGTCCCCGGCGAGGGTGTCGGCGTCCTCGTGCTCAAGCGGCTCCGCGACGCGATCGCCGACGGGGACCATGTCCACGGCGTCATCCGCGCCACGGGCAGCAACCACGACGGTGCGACCAACGGCATCACCGCGCCCAGCTCCGTCTCGCAGGAGGCCCTGCTCCGCGAGGTCCACGCGTCCTGCGGCATCGACGCCGGGTCCATCCAGCTCCTGGAGGCGCACGGAACCGGCACCCCGCTCGGGGACCCCATCGAGTTCTCGGCGCTCAGCAGGGTGTTCCGGGCCGGCACGGAGAGGACCGGCTTCTGCGCACTGGGCTCCGTCAAGTCGAGCCTCGGGCACACCCAGTTCGCCGCAGGCATCGCGGGGGTCTTCAAGATCCTCCTCGCGATGAGGCACCGGCAGATCCCGGCCTCGCCGCACTTCGAGAAGCCCAACGGCGCCATCGACCTCGACACCAGCCCCTTCTACCTGAGCACGCGCCACCACGCGTGGGAGCCTCCGTCCGACGGCGGGCCGCGCCGGGGCGCCGTCAGCTCCTTCGGGGCCAGCGGCACCAACGCCCACCTCGTCATCGAGGAGGCACCGGACACCACGCGGACCCGCCCCCGTACCCCCGGGCCCGTGCGGCTGGTCGTCCTCTCGGCGCACTCGCGGGAGCAACTGGCCGAACAGGTCTCCCGGTTGGCCGAACACATCCGCCACGGGGACGCCCCGGACCTCGGCGACCTCGCGTACACGCTCACGGTCGGAAGGGACCGCTTCCCCCACCGGTTCGCCTGCGTGGCGCGGGACCGCGCCGAGCTGCTGAGGATCCTCGACGCGGGGCTCGACGGAACGGAGGCGTTCACCGGCCGGGCGGCGCCGGAGGGCGATGGCCGGCCGGGCGCGGACCCGAGCCGGGGCGAAGCGTGCCTGGAGCGCCGCGCGCGATGCGCCGCCGCCGCGACGGAAGCGGAGAAGCACGGCGCGCGGCCCGCCGACGTCCGGGCGGGCGCGCCCCGGGCCGGTGCCGAGCACCGCGGCGCGGATGTCGGCACGTACCGCGCGGACACCGACGCCTGCCGTGCGGACCTCACCGTCCTCGCCGATTGCTTCGTCCGGGGCGCCGCCCTCGACTACGGTGCGCTCTTCCCGGCCGGATCCCACCGGCGGGTCCCTCTGCCCACCTACCCGTTCGCCCGCGAGAGCCACTGGGCCGGCCCGCCGCCCCCCGCGCCGCGGCCCGTCCCCGGCACCCCCGGGAAACGCCCGGCGGCGGGCCACCCGCTGATCCACCGGACGTCGGAGGCACCGGACTCTCCCGGCGCACTGCGCGCCTCCGCGGTGTTCACGGACGCCGATCCCGTCCTGCGCGACCACACGGTGCGCGGACAGCACGTCCTTCCCGGCGTCGTCCACCTCGAACTGGCGCGGGAGACCGCTGTCCGGCTCTGGGGCGCGGACGCGACGGCCCCCCTGCTGATGCGCGACATCACCTGGGTACGGCCGGCCACCGCCGGAGACGGAGGGCCCCTGGACATCGACGTCCTGGTGAAGCCCGGCGAAGACGACCGGCTCACCTTCGAGATCACCACGCGTGCGGACCGGGGCACCGGCCCCACCGTCCTCTCCACCGGACAGGTGTCCCGCACCGGTACGACCCGTCCCGGCCGCGTCGACCTCACGTCACTCCGCGCGACCTGCACGACGACCGTGTCCGCGACGCGCGTCCGCGAGGCGCTCGCGTCGATGGGCATCGTCCACGGGCCGTCGCTCCGGGCCGTCCGCGAGGCGTACGTCGACACCGGCACCGGCACCGTCCTCGCCGAGCTGGAACTCCCGGCCGGCGCGGACCCCGCCGACAGCGGCGCCGTTCTTCCCCCGGCGCTGCTGGACTCCGCCATCCAGGCGTCCATCGCGCTGCACCTCGGCGACGGACCGGCCGACCTGGAGACCGCGGTGCCCTTCGCGCTCGACCGGTTCGAACTCCTCGCCCCGTGCCCGTCCTCGGCGCGGGCCGTCGTCCGCGTCGCCGAGGGGACCGGACCCGCGACCGCGCTGAGCCGGCTCGACGTGGACATCACCGACGTCCACGGCCGGGTCTGCGTACGGATGACCGGCTACACCTCGCGCCGCCTCAAGCAGCCGGTGCCCTCCCTGTTCGCACCCGTGTGGGAATCCGTGGCCGCGTACACCCCGGACGGACACGCCCCGGACCTCGCGGACCACGTGCTCGTGGTGGGAGGCACGGCCGAACAGCGGGCCGCGCTCGTCGGCCGGCACCCGGGCGCCACCCCGTGGGACCTCGCCCCCGGCACGACGACCGAGGAGATCGCGGCCCGGCTCCGGTCCGCGGGTCCGGTCGGACACCTCGTCTGGATCGCGCCCGGTCCCGGGCCGGACGACGGGCCGGCCCTCCTGCCGACCGACACCGCCGGCTTCGGCGCGGCTCAGGAGGACGGTGTGGTCGCGGCCTTCCGCACGGCCAAGGCCCTCGTCCGCACCGGACACGACGCACGCCCGCTCCGCATCACCCTGGTCACCCGGCGCGCCCTCGCCACGTACGACGACGAGCCGACCGCACCCGCCCACGCCGGGCTGCACGGCTTCTTCGGGTCGCTCGCACAGGAGTACGCGAACTGGTCCGTCCGCCGGGCCGACCTCGACACCGCCGAGCTGCCCGACGACCTCCTGGCGCCCCCCGGCCGTACCGGCGACGACCCCCTGGCGCACCGCGCGGGCCAGTGGCTGGCGCGCCGCTGGGCGCCGAACGAGCCCGGCGACACACAGCCCGTCCCGTACCGGCAGGGCGGCGTCTACGTCGTGATCGGCGGCGCGGGCGGACTCGGCACCCAGTGGACCCGGCATGTCGTACGGAACCACGACGCCCACGTGATCTGGATCGGCCGGCGACCGCGGGACGCGTCGATCGACGCACGGCTGGCCGAGGCCGGCGGCCGGGTGAGCTATCTGTCGGCCGATGCCGCCGACCCCGCGTCACTGCGCCTCGCCCACAAGGAGGTCAAGCGCCGCCACCCGCGCATCCACGGCATCGTCCAGGCGGCGCTCGACCTGCGGGACCAGAGCCTGGCGCGGATGGACGAGGCGACCCTGCGGGCGAGCCTCGCCGCGAAGGTCGACGTCGGGGTGGCCATGGCAGAGGTCTTCGCGGACGAGGCGCTGGACTTCGCCCTGTTCTTCTCGTCCGTCCAGTCGTTCACGACGGCGGCGGGCCAGAGCAACTACGCGGCGGGCTGCACCTTCGGCGACGCCTACGCCCATTTCCTCGACCGGCACTGGCCGTGCCCGGTCAAGGTGATGAACTGGGGATGGTGGGGGAGCGTCGGCAGTGCCTCGACCGAGCGGCACAAGGAACACATGGCGCGCTGGGGCCTCCTCTCGATCGAGGCGCCGGAGGCGATGGACGCCCTCGACACCCTGCTCGGCGGCCCCCAGCGCCAGTTGAGCTTCATCAGACTGAAGGACCTCGACGCCATCGAGGCGCTCGACCCGACGACGCGGGTCACCGTCCACCCCAGGGCGCGGACCCGCGTGGCGCCCGCCCTCGTCGCGTCGGCCGCGGCCCTGCCCGCCGCGTGGGAGTCGATGCGCGCGATCGCCGCGTGGCGGGCGGACGAACGCGACCCGCTGCTGGCGAGGATGGTCCGCGGCCACCTGCAAGCGCTCGGCGGGCTGAGCGGCCCCGGGGCTCCCACGTCCCCCGACGACATCGACCGGCTCCGCCGGCGCGCCGGGATCACGGACAGGTACGCGACCTGGCTCGACCACGCGCTCCGCTTCGTGCCGGATACGGCCCCGTCGCTGGACGCCCTCGTACGCGAGTGGGACGAGTGCCGCGCCCGGTGGTCCACCGACCCCGACAAGGCGGCCGAACTCACCTTGCTCGACGCCACGCTCCGGGCCCTGCCCGGCATCCTCACGGGTGCGACCAGGCCGACCGACATCCTGTTCCCGCGCGGCTCCGTCGAACTCGTCGAAGGCACCTACCGCGACAACCGGGTCGCCGATCTGTACAACCGCGCCATGGCCGACGCCGCGGTCTCCGTCGTCGCGGAACGGCTGCGCCTGGACCCCTCGGCACGAATCCGCATCCTGGAGATCGGCGCCGGCACGGGCGGAACGAGCGTCGGCATGTTCGCCGCGCTGCGCCCCTTCCAGGAACACATCGAGACCTACACGTACACCGACCTTTCGAAGGCGTTCCTGAACCACGCCCGTACCGCGTATGGACCCGACGTGCCGTACCTCTCCTACGCCCGCTTCGACGCCGAGCAACCGCTGGCCGGGCAGCAGGGGGTGGAGAGCGGGAGCTACGACCTGGTCGTCGCCGCCAACGTGCTGCACGCGACGCGCGACACCCGGAACACGATCCGCAACGCGAAGGCGGCCCTGCGCGACGGCGGGTGGCTCCTGCTCAACGAACTCGCGGCGTTCGACGTCTCCAGCCACCTCACGTTCGGCCTGCTGGAGGGCTGGTGGCTCTTCGAGGACGACGCGCTCCGCGTACCGGGTTCGCCGGCACTGTCGCCCGAGAACTGGCGGAAGGTGCTGGAGAGCGAAGGGTTCTCGGCGGTCGTGCCCGTCCTGCCGGAGGCACGGGAGCTCGGACAGCAGATCATCGCAGCCGAGAGCGACGGGCTGGCCCGGCAGGCGGTGGCCCGGCGGACCGACCGCGGGCCCGCGGCCCGGAAGCCCGAGCGGAGGCGGCCGGCCGGCCGGGAAGCCACGGGCACGCAGCCGGCCGACCGGGAAGCCGGTCACCGGCCTCCGGCCCACCGGGAAGCCGTGGCCTCGGTAGCGGTGGACTCCCCGTCGTCCCCGGCCGGCACGGGTACCGTCCCGCAGCGCCCCGCCCCCGTCCCCGCCTTCGTCCAGGTCCCCGCGCACCCCCTGGACGCCGGGGGAGCGGTCGCCCCGTCCGCCGCCGGCACGGGGAGCCGGACCGAGGTCCTGGCCGGGTACCTCCGTGACCGGGCCGCGGAGACCCTCGGCATTCCGGCGGACCGGATCGACCTCTCCACCCCGCTCAGCGACTACGGCATGGACTCCATCCTCGTGCTCCAGTTGACGAACGCCCTGCGGGAGGACCTCGGAGAGGTCTCGTCCACCCTGCTCTTCGACGCCGAGTCCGTCGGGGAGCTCGCCGACCACTTCGCTACGAGCGGCGGCCCGCGGGTGGACGCCCTCGTGGCGCGCCTGAACCCGGATGCGGGGGAGCGGCTCGTCCCCGGGCCCGCGCCGCGGCCGTCGGAGGATTCCCCCCGCTCGGTGGCCGCCCTGTTCCGCACGGTGCTGGAGACCGGCACCCCGCAGCAGGCGGGCGACCTGCTGTCGATGGCCGCCCGGCTCCGGCCGGTCTTCGCGTCCGGAGCGGGCGACGAGCCGGAGTTGCTGAGGCTGTCGGACGGCCGACGGGAGCCCGACCTGGTCTGCCTGCCGTCGCTGATCGCCCCCACCGGGGCTCACCAGTACGTGAACTTCGCCGGTGCGCTCCGGGGCCGCCGCCAGGTCTGGGCCGCCTCCCTTCCGGGCTACCGCCCCGGCGAGCCGCTGCCCGCGGACCTGGAGGCGGCGGCGGAACGGCTGGCAGCCACCCTGCTCCGACGTTTCGGGGGCGGCGGGTTCGCCCTCGCGGGCTACTCCTCCGGCGGCTGGCTGGCCCACGAGGTGGTGCGTCGGCTGGAGGCGGAGGGCGCACCCCCCGCCGGGCTGGTGCTGCTCGACACCCCCCGGACGACCGGAGCGGCGATGCTCGGGGGCATGACCGTGATCACACGGCGGCTGCTCGACCGGTTCCCGCGCCTGCTCCTCGCCGACGAACAGGTGACGGCGATGGCACGGTACGGGGAACTGCTCGACGACTGGCGACCGCTGCCGGTAACCACCCCGACCCTGCTGGTGGGAGCCGCGCAGGAAGGGCCCCTGCTGGAACTGCTCGGCGAGGACGCGCGGTCCGGCTGGCCGCTGGAGCACCGGCGGACCGACCTGGCGGGAGACCACTTCTCCCTGCTGGAGGAAGACGCGGCGGCGACCGCGCTCACGGTCGACCGCTGGCTGGACACCCTGCGGGCCCGGGCCGGAGGCACGCGATGAGCGACGGCCTGGGCTTCAGCCTCGCGCAACTGCGGTACTTCGTCGTCTCCGCCGAAGTGGGCAACATATCGGAGGCGGCGGAGCAGTTGTGCGCCTCGCAGTCGACGGTCTCCTCGGCGGTGATGAGGCTGGAACGCCAACTCGGCGTTCAACTCCTCCTGCGGCATCACGCCCGGGGGGTCTCCCTCACCCCGAGCGGCCGCCATCTGCTGCGGGAGGCCCGGGACCTGTTGGGGCGGGCCAGGAATCTCAAGGCGCGTGGCGACGCCCTGGCGGGGGGCGCCGTCGGCCGGCTAGACGTCGGTTTCCTCGCGTCACTCGCACCGTTCCTGCTGCCCGGCGTCCACCAGCTCACCCGGCAGCGTTACGCCGACCTCCGCTTGACCGTCCACGAGGAGCCGGCCGACCGGCTGGCGGCCCTCCTGGGCGAAGGGCGCTGCGAACTGGCGGTCACGTACGACTTCCTGGCCGGGGACGCCCGGTTCCACGCCCTGGCCGAACTGCCCGTCCACGCCGTGCTGGCCGACGGCGACCCGCTGGGCGGGAGCGGGCCGGTGGAGCTGGCCGAGCTGGCCGCCCGCCCTCTGGTCACCCTGAACACGCCCGACGACATCCGCCACGCCGAGAAGCTGTTCGCCAACGCGGGAGTCCCCTTGCCGCGGGTGATCGGGGCGGCGAGCGTGGAGACGGTGCGCGGTCTCGTGGCGGCCGGCTCCGGATTCGCGCTGATGTACCAGCGCAGCCGGGCGACGACGACCCTCGACGGGGGGAGGGTCCGCAGGGTCGGGATCGCCGGCGACCTGCCTCCCGCCTCCCTCGGCGTGGCCATGATGCCCGGCCTGGCGATGAGCGGCCGCGGCATGGCCTTCCTGGAGGTGCTCGGGTCGACGGTGCGGGCGAGCCGGAGCGGACCCGCCGAACCGGCGCACCCGGCCCTGGGCCGAGCGGGCCCGTGACGGCAGGACGGGCACGGGCTGCGGGGGACCGCCCACCGCGGGTCGGCGGCGCCGAGCAGACCGTCGTTCTCACGGTGGGGCTCCGGGAAACGAGCACGGAGCGTTTTCTCCGGCAGGGGTTCTCCCGGGCGCTCGGAGAGGATAATGGACCGCCGGCAGGGGAACCAAGACCCTCGGATTCCTTTCCGTGCGCCGGTGAGATCGCCCTGTTCGGGATATCCGTCGTCCGGGTGCGAGGAAAAGTATTTCTCGGTCCCGCCGCGAATGTATTCCACCCGCGAATGTATTCCACCGGGCCGCCGTACCGGGCGTGGCGGACATCCGGGACGCGGCCGTGCGGCACGTGTCCTGGGGAAACGAGGAGCGCGGGCACGGCAGCGGGTGCCTGCGCCGCCTGCCGCGACGCCTCGGGCCCGGTGGTGCGGCTCTCCACCGGGCCCCTCGGCCCCACCGCTGCTCAGGCCAGGGTCCGCAGGACGGACGGGTCGTAGGGGACGGCCCGGTCCAGCTCCCCCCGGAGCGCCAGCGCCGCCCAGTCCGGGTTGGCCAGCAACGACCGGCCCACGGCGACCAGATCGAACTCGTCACGGTCCAGGCGGGCCACCAGCTCATCGATACCCGTCACACCGGACGGCCCCGTGAAGCCCTGGGAGAAGTCGCCCTCGCCGTACTGCTGGTCCATTCCGACCGAGCCGACCGCCACGGTGGGCCTGCCGGTGAGCTTGCGTATCCAGCCGGCCAGGTTGAGCGTGCTGTCGCTGTCCTCGAACTCCGGCAGCCAGTAGCGCCGGGTCGAGGCGTGGAACACGTCGACACCGGCCGAGGCCAGGGGCTCCAGCAGCAGGCGCAGCTCGTCCGGGCTCGTCGCGGTGCGCGCCCCGTATTCGCCGAGCTTCCACTGGGAGAAACGGAAGAAGACGGGGAACCGCGGACCGACGGCCGCGCGGACCGCCCGCACGACCTCGGCGCCGAACCGGGCCCGGGAGGCCGGGTCGCCGCCGTAGCGGTCGGTGCGCCGGTTGGTCCCGGTCCACAGGAAGTCATCGATCAGATAGCCGTGCGCGCCGTGCAGCTCGACCCCGTCGAACCCCAGTCGCGCGGCGTTCGCGGCGGCCACCGCGAACGCCTCCACCGAGGCGTCGATGTCCTTCCGCGTCATGGCCCGCCCCGCCGGGGCGCCGTCCAGCCCGATTCCTGACGGGCCCTCGGCGGGCGGGTCGGTCGCGGTGCGCGCGGCCCCCGTGTGCCAGAGCTGCGGAATGATCCGGCCGCCCTCCTCGTGCACCCGGCGCAGCACATGGGCCCAGCCGGCGAGGGCCTGTTCGCCGTGGAACTCGGGCACGCCGTCGTACGCGGGGGCGGAGGGGTGGCCGATGTAGGTGCCCTCGGTGATGATCAGCCCGACGCGGTGGGCCGCCCGGCGCGCGTAGTACTCCGCCACGTCCGGACCGGGCACGCCGCCGGGAGACGCCGTCCTCGTCATCGGGGCCATCACGATCCGGTTGGGGAGCGTGAGGCCGCCCACGGTGAACGGTTCATCCAGCCTGGCCATGATGTCCTCCCGATTCGAGGGAGCCGTGGGAACGGCTTCCCGCACGTCTATTGATGACCTGTTCGACAGGGAATTCTCAAGCGATACGGGGAATGGTTCGGTCGCCCGACGATTGTGCACGACCACCGGCCTTGTTGACCACAGTTCCGCTGTATCGCAGAAGGCGATCCAATGCATCGGCAGAATGAATTTGACCGGGTTGAACGGACCAGGAATATTTGGGCCGGTGGCACAGCGTCATTCGGGCAGCGGAGCATAACGCCCAGTCCATTCCGGTCGTATGACGGCCCGTAAGGGAAAGTGGTGGAGCCCCATGGCGACGGAGAACAGCCGCACCCCCGCACCGTCCGGCGAGCTGGCGGGCCTCCGGGCCGTGGTCACCGGCGGCAGCCGCGGGATCGGCGCCGCCGTCGCGCGCAACTTGCTCGACGCCGGCGCGAACGTCGTCATCTCGGCCCGCCGCGGGGCCCCGGACGCCCCGCCCGGCGCCGCGTTCGTCCCGGCCGACCTCAGCACCCCCGACGGCGTGCGGCACTTCGCCGACACCGCACGGGAGCTGCTGGGCGGGGTGGACATCATCGTCAACAACGCCGGCGGTTGCCGTTCGTTCCAGAGCGTGCTGGAGCTGGAGAACGACTGGCAGTACACGATGGACATCAACTTCCTCGCCGCCGTCCGGCTCAACGCGGCCCTCGTGCCCGCCATGCGCGAGCACGGCGGGGTCATCGTCCATGTGTCGTCGATCGCGACCGTCGCGGCCTACCCGAACCTCCTGCACTACGCCGCCGCCAAGTCGGCGCTGGAGACCTACAGCAAGGGCCTGTCCGCCGAGCTCGCGCCGGACGGCATCCGGGTCGTCTCCGTCTGCCTGGGCAACGTGGAGACACCGGCGTCGGAGACGGCCCGCACCCGGATCGTCGAACTCCACGGCGGGGATCCCGACGACCTCACCGGACAGTGGGCCGCCGAGATCCCGCTCGGGCGGCTCGGCGAGCCCCGGGACATCGCCCACGCGGTGCGCTTCCTGGTCTCTCCCCGCGCGTCCTGGATCACCGGGAGCAACATCGTCATCGACGGCGGGAAGACCGCGAGCCTGTGCTGAGACCCGGCACCGAGGCCCCCGGCACCCGACGGCACGCCACCGAACACCCGCGGCACACCGCTCTGCAGCCCGAAAGGACGGACACGATGACCGCCGCAGGACACGAGATACGCGACTACCCGTTCGGCCCGGTGGACCGGCTCGACCTGGACCCCGCACTGTTCGAGGTCTGCGGCGAACACCCCGTGCTCCGGGTGCGCCTGCCCTTCGGCGGCGACGGCTGGCTCGTCACCCGGTACGCCGACGTCAGAACCGTCCTGTCGGACCCCCGCTTCAGCCGCTCGGCCGCCGCCGGCGACCATGTGCCCCGTACGGTGGCCGTCGCCCCGCCCCCGACCTCCATCATGGGCATGGACCCGCCGGACCACACCCGGCTGCGACGCCGGGTGATGCGCGCGTTCACCGTGCGCAGCATCGACGCGCTCCGCCCGCGGATCGCGGAGATCGTCAACGACCTGGTCGACACCATGACGGAAGGGGACGGCCCCGCGGACCTGGCGGCGGTCCTCACCTGGCCGCTGCCGATCACGGTGATCTGCGAGATGCTCGGCGTGCCGCGCGCCGACCAGGACCGGTTCACCGAGTGGGTGGACGGCCTGCTGATCCTCGACGACCCCGAGCAGTCCGCACACGCCCGCCGACAGCTCGGGGACTACCTCGCGGCCCTGATCGCGCGGCGCCGCGCCGAGCCCACCGACGACCTCCTGGGCGAGCTGGCCGCCGACAGCGGGAAGGACCCGCTCAGCGAGGAGGAGCTGGTCGGACTCGGCGTCAGCCTGCTGTCCGCCGGCCAGGAGGCCACGGCCAACCAGATCGGCAACTTCGTCTACACCCTGCTGACCCGGCCCGCCCTCTGGCGGGAACTCGTCGCCGATCCCTCGATCGTCCCCCGAGCGGTCGAGGAACTCTCCCGGTTCATCCCGATCAGCGCCACCGCCGGCTTCACCCGCGTCGCCACCGAGGACCTCGAACTGGGCGGACAGCTCATCCGCGCCGGGGACGCGGTGGTGGCCGAACTGGGAATGGCCAACCACGACTCCGAGGTGTTCGACCGGCCCGAGGAGATCGACTTCCACCGCGAACAGATCCCGCACGTCACCTTCGGGTACGGCATCCACCACTGCCTCGGCGCACAACTGGCCAGGGTCGAACTGCGCGTCGTCCTCGAAACCCTCGTCACCCGCCTGCCCGGCCTGCGCCTCGCCGTCCCCGCCGACCAGCTCGCTTGGCGGACCGAACGCCTCATCCGCGGCGTGGCCGCGCTGCCGGTCAGCTGGTGACGTCCGCACCTCCCCAGGGCTGACCGCCGGGCCGACGCGCGCACGAGCGGCCCGCCCACCCCGTACCGACCCCACCACGGAACCGCCACCGGAGGATCCATCATGGCCGAACCGCTGGACGCCGCCGCCGTGCCGGCGCACGATCCGGGCCAGGGGCTCGCCGAGGCCCTGGCCTCCGTCGAACCGGGCCGGGCGCTCGCCGAGGTCATGGCGTCCGTCCTGGAGAGCCACGGGGATCGGCCCGCCCTCGGCGAACGCGCCCGGGACCCGGAGACCGGGCGTCTCCTCCCGCACTTCGACACCATCAGCTACCGCGAACTGTGGTCCCGGGTCCGTGCGCTGGCCGGCCGGTGGCACCACGACCCGGCGTACCCCCTGGGCCCCGGCGACCGGATCTGCACCCTCGGCTTCACCAGCACCGACTACGCGACGCTCGACCTGGCGTGCATCCACCTGGGGGCCGTGCCCGTGCCCCTGCAGTCCAACGCCGCGCTGCCCCGGCTGGCGCCGATCGTCGAGGAGTCCGGGCCGACGGTGCTGGCCGCGAGCGTCGACCGGCTGGACACCGCCGTCGACGTCGTCCTCGCGTCGAGAACGATCCGCCGCCTCCTCGTCTTCGACGACGGCCCCGGGACCACCCGCCCGAGCGGGGCACTGGCGGCCGCCCGCGAACGCCTGGCCGGCAGCCCGGTCACCGTCGACACCCTGGCCGAACTCATCGACCGGGGCAGAGACCTGCCGCCCCCGCCCCTGTACACCCCGGACCCGGGGGAGGACCCGCTCGCCCTGCTCATCTACACCTCCGGCAGCACCGGCGCGCCCAAGGGCGCCATGTACACCCAACGGCTCCTGGGCACCGCGTGGTACGGGTTCAGCTACGGGGCGGCCGACACTCCCGCGATCAGCGTCCTCTACCTGCCGCAGAGCCATCTCGCGGGCCGCTACGCGGTGATGGGCTCGCTCGTGAAGGGGGGCACCGGCTACTTCACCGCCGCCGACGACCTGTCCACCCTGTTCGAGGACATCGCCCTGGTCCGCCCCACGGAGCTGACCATGGTCCCGCGCCTGTGCGACATGCTCCTCCAGCACTACCGGAGCGAGCTGGAGCGCCGGTCCGACGAGCCGGGCGACATCGAAGCGGCGGTCAGGAAGGCGGTGCGGGAGGACTTCCTGGGAGGGCGCGTCGCCAAGGCGTTCGTCGGCACCGCCCCGCTCTCCGCCGAACTCACGGCGTTCGTCGAGTCCGTCCTCGGCTTCCACCTCTACACCGGCTACGGCTCCACCGAAGCCGGTGGAGTGCTGCTGGACACGGTGGTGCAGCGCCCCCCGGTCACCGACTACAAGCTGGTGGACGTCCCCGAACTGGGCTACTACGCGACCGACCTGCCTCATCCGCGCGGCGAACTGCTGCTGAAGTCGCACACGCTCATCCCCGGCTACTACCGGCGCCCCGACCTCACCGCCACGATCTTCGACGCGGACGGCTACTACCGCACCGGTGACGTCTTCGCCGAGACCGGACCCGACCGGCTTGTCTACGTCGACCGCACGAAGGACACCCTGAAGCTCTCCCAGGGCGAGTTCGTGGCCGTGTCCCGCCTGGAGACCGTCCTCCTCGACAGCCCTCTGGTCCAGCACCTCTACCTGTACGGCAACAGCGAGCGCGCCTACCTGCTCGCGGTGGTGGTGCCCACCCCGGCCGCGCTGGCCGGGTCCGGCGGGGACACCGAAGCGCTCAGGCCGCTGCTCATGGAATCCCTCCGGAGCGTCGCCAGGAGGGCCGGGCTCAACGCGTACGAGATCCCGCGCGGCATCCTCGTCGAGCCGGAGCCCTTCAGCGCCGGGAACGGCCTCTTCACCGAGAGCCACAAACTGCTGCGCCCCCGGCTCAAGGAGCGCTACGGGCCCGTTCTGGAGCTGCTGTACGACCAACTGGCCGACGGACAGGACCGCCGGCTGCGCGAGTTGCGGCGTACCGGTGCGGACCGGCCGGTGCCGGAGACGGTCGTCCGGGCCGCCCAGGCCCTGCTGGGATGCCTGAGCTCCGACCTCCGGCCCGGCGCGCACTTCACCGACCTCGGCGGGGACTCCCTCTCCGCCGTGTCGTTCTCCGAGCTGTTGAAGGAGATCTTCCACGTTGACGTCCCGGTCGGTGTGATCATCGGCCCGGCCGCTGACCTGGCGGAGGTGGCGCGGTACATCACGGCGGCCCGCCGGCCGACCGGGATACGGCGGCCCACGTTCGCCTCCGTGCACGGGGAGCACCTCACCGAAGTCCGCGCCGGGGACCTCGTCCCGGAGAAATTCCTCGACGCGCCCACGCTCGCCGCCGCTCCGGGGCTGCCCCGCCCCGACGGAGACGTCCGGACGGTCCTGCTGACCGGGGCCACCGGCTACCTCGGCCGGTTCCTCTGCCTGGAGTGGCTGGAACGGCTGGCGCCCTCGGGCGGACGGCTGATCTGCCTCGTCCGCGGCAGCGACGCGACCGTCGCGACGAGGCGGCTGGAGGCAGCCTTCGACAGCGGCGACGCCGCCCTGCTCCGGCGCTACCGGAAGGCGGCCGCGAAGACCCTGGAGGTGGTCGCGGGAGACATCGGCGAACCGCTGCTGGGCCTGGCGGAGGACACCTGGCGGGAACTGGCCGGCACCGTGGACCTGATCGTGCACCCGGCCGCGCTGGTCAACCACCTGCTGCCGTACGGCGAACTGTTCGGCCCCAACGTCGTCGGCACCGCCGAAGTGATCCGGCTGGCGCTCACCGCGCGGCTGAAGCCCGTCAACCACGTCTCGACCGTCGCCGTCTGCCTCGGAACCCCCGCCGAGACGGCCGACGAGAACGCCGACATCCGCGCCACCGTCCCGGTACGGACCATCGGCCAGGGGTACGCCGACGGATACGCGACCAGCAAATGGGCCGGGGAGGTCCTCCTGCGTGAGGCGCACGAGCGCTACGGCCTGCCGGTCGCAGTCTTCCGGTCCGACATGGTCCTGGCGCACCGCACCTACGCCGGACAGGTCAACGTGCCCGACGTCCTCACCCGGCTGCTGCTCAGCCTGGTCAACACCGGCATCGCACCCGGCTCGTTCTACCGCACGGACACCCGCGCCCACTACGACGGCCTGCCGGTCGACTTCACCGCGGAGGCCGTCGTCGCGCTCGGCGCACGGGTCACGGAGGGCCACCGGACCTTCAACGTGCTGAACCCGCACGACGACGGCGTCTGCCTGGACACCTTCGTCGACTGGCTCATCGAGGCCGGCCACCCGATCCGGCGGATCGACGACCACGGCGCCTGGCTGACCCGCTTCACCGCGGCGCTCCGCGCGCTGCCGGAGAAGCACCGGCAGCACTCCCTGCTCCCGCTGATCGGCGCCTGGGCGGAACCCGACGAAGGAGCCCCGGGGCCGCTGCTCCCCGCCGAACGCTTCCACGCCGCCGTACGGGCGGCGGGGGTCGGCCCCGAGCGGGACATTCCCCGGGTGTCGCCGGACCTCATCCGCAAGTACGTCACCGACCTGCGCGCACTCGGGCTCCTCGTCGACCCCTGACCGGGCCGCGACCCTGCCGCGTCCTCGTCACCACATCAGGAAGGACAACCGCCATGGCGCACGACATCGACGACCGGGTGAACCTGTTTCTGCGGAGTCTGGAGGCGTTCGACTTCACCGTCGCCCGGGCGATGTGCACCGAGGCCGCCACGGTGCGGCAGAATGACGGCCGGGGCGAACTGCCGATCGGGGAGAGCCTGGACCGGCTGCGGTCCTTCACCGCCGACGTCGACTTGCTGCGCTACGACGTGATCCGACGGTTCCGCAACCCCGACGAGGTGCTCCAGCAGCACGTGCTCCACCTGACCGGGGCCGACGGGTCCCGCACCGATGTCCACGCCGCGGTCTACTTCCGGTTCCAGGACAGTCTCATCGACCGGATCGAGGAGTACGTCTACGCCGAACCGGCTCTGACGGGGGCCCGGCCGGACGACCCGGCGTAGTCGTCCGCACCGGCCGTGGAGATATCGGGAGTAGCCTCGTAGCCCGACCCGCGCCTGGCAGAGGATCGCGTACCCACACCATCGAGTGACCGGGTTCATCACGTGCTGCCCAGGGCCGAGGATGGTCGTTCACGCTGACCATCGCCGGCTTCCCGTCCGTGGGCGCGAATCCGGTCAACGCGCCCACGACTCATGCGACATGCCTCGGTGAGGTTCGCGGCACGACGAGGGCGGACCGCGCGAGAGCACGGTCCGCCGGGGTGGGTCGTTGCGCTGGGCCTCGGGCGCCCGGTCGGCCGTCAGCCGAGGACCCGGTGGCAACAGCTACAGGACTGTCGCCCCGTAAGCGCTCAGCGCCTCGGTGACGGGCTGGTAGAACGTCGTGCCGCCGGTCCGGCAGTTGCCACTGCCGCCGGAGGTGAGACCCAGAGCGGTGCTGCCTGCGAAGAGCGCGCCACCACTGTCGCCGGGCTCGGCACAGACGTTGGTCTGGATCATGCCGTACACGATCCCGCTGGAACCGTAGTTGACCGTGGCGTTGAGGCCGGTGACCGTGCCGCTCCGCAGCCCGGTCGTGCTGCCGCTGCGCTGGACGGACTGGCCCACGGAGGCGTTGCCCGCCGTCGTGATGTCCTGGTAGGAGCCGTTGTACAGGTAGACCCGGCCGTCGGCCGCCGCCGGGTTCGAGTGGCGGATGATGCCGTAGTCGTTGTTCGGGAAGCTGGTTCCGGTGCGCGTACCGATGGACCAGCTGGCGCTGATGTTGGTGCAGTGGCCGGCGGTGAGCGCGTGCGCGACGCCGTTGACCGACACGTTGAAGCCGAGAGAACAGCGGCTGCCACCGGTGGTGATGGCCTCGCCGCCGGCGATCAGCGGGGTGAACTTGCCTTCGGCGCGCTTGACCGTCAGCTCCGCCTTGGAGTTCGCCAGAGCATTGCCGATCTCGGCCAGTTCGGCCTTCGATACGGTGCTGTCAGCGGTGAGCACGATCGTGCCCGTGCTCGCCTCCGTGTACCAGGCGGTGCCCGCCACATCGGCGGCGAGGACGGCGGAGCTGGCGTCGGCGAGCTGCGAAACGGTCGCCTTGGACTCCGCCTCAGGAGCGGCGACGGCAGAGGGGGCGGCCAGGGCCACGGCGGCCACCAGGCCGGACGCCACGGCGAGGAGCCGTGCGTGTCGTGACGTGCTGCTGATCGGCGAGAAGCGCTTGAAGGTCACGAGATCCTCCGAGGTATGGGGGACAGCCTTGTTCGGGTGAGGTGGGGCTGTTGGTGCGCGAGGCCCCCACCCAGTGGGGTCTGGGCGTGAACCTGTCAAGCTGCACATGGGAATCGTTGACGGCGGCGGCTCCTGACGCAAGGCCGGATTCACGCCCGCGAGCCCGGAATGAGATGGAGGCCGACGAGGGGGCGGTGGGCCTTATCCATCTCGCGCAAGTGCCCCCAAAGGGGAATTTGGGCCATATGTGAAGGAATTCGTCGGACGGGCGTCGCTTTCGGATGCGGTACGAGGCCGCGGCGAGTTTCGAGCCGTGCCGAATTTGTCATTTCTTTACATTCTATTACTTTCAGTTACGCTATGGTTGCTTCGGATTCATTCCCCGCGGGGAGTCTCGCGGATGGCGTGCGTGAACCATCAAGGCGCATTGGCTACCAGCTTCCTTGGCAAAGTTATCGGGGAGATATGGTGATGAATTGCGCATTTGCTGCACCCTTTGAGTGGCTGAATGCTTGCCTCCGCCTGGGAGGAACTGGCACGCCGGTCCAAATACGTCCGGAGGCGCCCTCTTGTGGACCGGTCCGGCGTGTGCAGCCGGTCCCCGCTGACGGCCGTTCAGGCGTGCGCGGCATTGATCGGCGAGCTTGTCGAATCCGGTCGAGGACGTGCGGAACTACTTGAGGCTGGCGAAGCATCGTTCGACCCTTTGCGGTCGCGGTACGGACGTGAATCGCCCGACAGGCAGGCGCACCCGCCGAGCCCGTCCGCGACCGCGGACGGCGACCCCGTCGGGACGGGGCGACGCGACGGTGGTCGGTAGTGGCCGCGCCGGACAATCGCAGTGAGGGCGAAGCGCCGGGCCGAGGTTCCGGCGCCGGTGTGAGGGAGGGGTGAGGTGTTCCGTTCGAGAGAGAAGCGCAGGGCGTCTCTCGACGATCTGTCAACGGGAATCCACGCGTGGTCCTGATGTTCGACGTGGAGATCGCCGGCGGCATCTCGTTCCGCGGTATCGCAGACGAGGACCTCACGATCGTCGAGCTCACCCGACTCGCCCCGGGGCAGACGTTGCCCGTGAGCCGACCTGACCCGAAGCCGTCGGGAGTTCGAGGTGAGCTCACGTAGCCCGGCCGTCGTGGTCATGCTGCCACGAGGTGACCAGACTGCCGCCGTTGGGTGCCGGTCCCGAAGATGGCGGCCTGCATACGGGCGCTCGTTCATACACGCCCCGGCAGGCCCGCTGCAGGTTCCGCGAAGTTGCGGATACTTCGGCGTAATAACACGCAATGGTGACGATCGGTGATAGTGGGCATCACCCGAATGGCGGAGTCGGAAACGGCCGCCCGGTTCTACGCTGGTCGGTCGTGGTGGTGGGGGGTCGGTACTCGCCGACAGGACGGAACACCCACCTTCCTTCTTCGCAGAGGAAAGGACCGTCATGAGCTCTCTTGCAGTGCACATACGCGACGCCGGCCCGCTCGACGTGGCCGTGGAGGAAGAAGAGATCCCGTTCGAGGACCAGGCCGACCCCGGCCGCGGTGTCGAGGCGTGTCTGCCCGAGCCGTTCCCGACCGCGACGACCCGCGTTGGCTGCGACTAGGCGGGGACAGCGCACGTCGCCCGTGCCCGCCCTCGCCGGGGCGGGCACGGGCGACGTGCGCACGGCCTCGTCACACGGTGCTGTCGAGCCCGGCGGCAACCGCGGCGTCGGACAGCGGATCGAGATGTTGCTCGCCGACCGCGAGCGGCGACTCGTCATGGACGGTCAGTGGCTCTGCCTGTTCGCCCCGCGCCCTCTCGGGGATGAGATCCCGGGCCACGGCTGGAAGCTGCACATCTCCGCCCGCCCGAACGACCTGCCGTCACTTGTGGATCTGGTCGTTCCCGTGCTGCTGCGTTACCTCTGCGACGCCAAGTTCGCCCGTGATACCGAAGTGCTGGGTGCCATGAACAGCGGTGATCGGGACCCCGCGCTCGTCGGGAAGGCGATCACCGTCTATCCGCGCGTGGAGGATGTGACGGTACTCGGCACTGAACTGGCCGACCTGCTGTCCGGGCGGCCCGGCCCCCGCGTACTCAGTGACCGGCGGATCCGGCCCGACGCTCCCGTCTATTACCGCTACGGTCCGTTCCGGGCCACAGGTGTCGACGATGCCGCGCTTGCCATGACCGGCCCCGACGGATCGCGTTTTCCCGGGCGCGCTGGTACCCGCTACCGTCAGCCACCGTGGGCCGCCGACCCGTTCCGTCCTGCCGCCCCGCCCCCCGGCGGCCCCGCCCGTCTGATCGGCGGGCGGTACCGGCTCACCACGGGCATCACCCGTTCCGCGCACGGCGACGTCTACCGCGCGGTGGACATCGCAACCCGCGAGCATCTGATCGTCAAACAGGCCAGAGCCCACGCCGGTGAGGACACGAACGGTGTCGATGCCCGCGGCCGCCTGCGCCACGAGCACGCAGTCCTGGCGGCCCTGGCCGGCGTCGACGGCGTCCCCGAGGTCCGCGAACAGCTCCGGCACGGTGACGACGAGTACCTGGTCACCACCGACTGCGGTCCCCGCGACCTGCGCCGCGACGTACTGGCCCACGGCCCTTTCCCATCAGGTGCCGCCATGCTGTCTGCGGGCTCAGAACCCGCCGACAGGATCGCGACCGGCCGCGGAATCAACGCGCTGGCACGCCGTCTGCTGGGCATACTCGACAGCGTGCATGCCCGAGGCGTCTTGGTCGGCGATCTCAAACCCTCCAACGTCGTGCTCGGCGACAACGGTGCCGCGCACCTCGTGGACTTCGGCGTCAGCGCACTGCACGGCGACCGGCCCACCGGTGCGACCCCGGGCTACTCGATGCCGGTGTACCGCACAGACATGCCAGCCGAACCGGCCGACGACCTGTACGCGCTCGGAGCGACCCTGCACTTCGCTCTGACCGGCATGGATCCGGTAGTCGTCGACTGTGATGACGACGTCAACCGCGACCGCACCTTCACCTGTCTGGCTGCCGCACTCCCGGGCGCCGGGCACCGGCCGGTACGCGAACTGGTCGCCGGGCTCATGCACCCCGACGCGGCACAGCGCGCAGCCTGCGTGCAACGGTGGCGTGCGGAGGCACATCCCTTGGCCCCTGAGCGCAGGATTCCACGCCCGAGGGTGACTCCAGGCATGCTGGACGACCTGATCGCACACACCGTGGCGACCTGTGTGAGCGCCGTGGCCGAACTCCCCACAGGATCAGCCCGAGACGGGCAGCAAGGCTTCGGAGTGACGCTCTACGACGGAGCGGCAGGCGTGGGCCTGGAACTCCTGCACCACACGCAGCAGCCAGGCGTGCCCCAGGCGGTGGTGGACCTCGCCCACCGGACCGCGCACCACCCCACGCTGGCGACATTGACTGCCGCGCTCCACATCGGCCGTACCGGAGTCGACCTCTTCCTCGACTCCGCCACCATGCTGAACGACGCACCGGCACCTGCCACTCCGCAGAGCGTGCTCCCCTACGACGACACCGGTGATCAGATCAGTGGCGCGGCCGGTGCCGGGACCGGACTGCTGACGTTGGCCCAGCGCGCCCGGACGGCAGGTCGCGAAGAAGAGGCACGCGCGCGATTGGCCGCAGCGGAAGAGTGCGTCCGAGGACTGCTGGCCGCGCGGGCCGGGAGGGCGCGCGCCGAACCGCAGAGTTCGGCGGCGGACTCCGAAGCGGCGTTCACGTTGGGTTTTGCCCACGGCCGCGCGGGTGTCATCCACTTCCTGCACGCCTACCACCGCTTCACCGGCGATCCGGCCGCCGGTGCGGCCGCACGCCAGGATCTGGCCGAACTGATCTCGCACACCCCGAGGTTGCTGGCGCTGGCTGCCCGTCCCCAAGCCCACCGGCGCTATGGATCCTGGTGCCGCGGGCTCGCAGGTATCGGCACCCTGCTGATCGAGACGGGCAGGCATGAGGGGGACCTGCCCACAACGGATCTGGGCGTACGGTGCGCCTGGGCATGCCGTGATCTCGCACCCCGGATGAGCCCTGTCTCCCAGTGCTGCGGACTGTCCGGTGTCGGTGAGCTACTCATCGACGCTGCGGCCGTCACTGGCGATGAACGGTTGCACCGAGCCGCCGAGGACGTGGCAGGGCTGATCCTGGCCCGCAGTGGTGGCACCATGCGGAAGCCGCTGTTTCCCGACAACACCCTTGCGGCATCAGGACCGGGCTGGGCGACCGGAAGCGCGGGCGTCCTCTCTTTCCTGCGTCGTCTGCGCGATCGGGGCGGCCCGCGGCTGTGGACCGACACGTCGGCGGAAGCGCCTTCCCGGCCCGGCATCGGTCCGGTCGGCCGGCACGTCCTGGAAAGCACCCCCGCAGCACGCCACCGCACCTAGACCCGGCGCGAGGCGGGCCGTGGGCGGGTACGCCATGGAGAGCCGTGACGCGGGCGGTAGCCCCCGGCTCGCACCGACAGGGACACCGGCGGTAGACCCGCCCGTGCGGCAGTACGATGCATAGCCCTGACCGGCAGTCAAGGTCACCCGGGGCCCGGAGCTACGCTCCCTTCATACCGGTGCCGGTACGAGGGCGTGGCGGACGGGACCGCTCCCAGGAATACGTCTGCCGGGTCGCGATGCGCACCGACCTGGCCGCCAAAGCTGGGGACCAACTTTCACGCAGCGAGGCCAACCAGATCGAGGCAGGGAAGGCCCGCATGCGGCGCGAGCGAAAGACGGCAGCACCCGAAGAACGCGCGCAGCCCGGCGGCCGCCGCCGATGAGGTGGTGCACGGCCTGGTCGTGCAGTCGGCCGACCGGCGGCAGTCGATCGGCGAGCTGGGCCGCGCGCTCACCACGGCAACTGAAGCCCGGCCGCTACCCGGTTGGCCCACCGACGCCGGCCGCACCGAGAAGCTCGGGTGGTGCCAGGCCCGCACCACGCTGCTAGAGGCGGTCGTACGCCACCACCTCGCTCACCTGCTCGCCGCCATTGTCGAGCTCGGCGGTGAGCTGGAGCTCCCAGATACTCGTAGGGGGCGGTTCAGGCGCGCGGTCGTCCCGGAAGGCTGAGCGGTCAGCGTCGGCCGCCGCCGATGCGGCGGTCGTCGGCCAGTCCGGTAAGCGGGCCGAACTCGCAGGCAAGCTGGTTCCACGTCAGAACCTCGCCACAGCGGGCCGGGAACTCCTTCGGGTCGAACTCGGGCATGGTCCAGGTGCCGGTGCCCCGGTCCCGCAGCCACAGGTCCCCGTCACCGTCGACCACGGTCGGCGGGACCGGTACGGGCTCGGCCTGATCGGTGGGCTCCCAGGTGACCCGGCCAGGGTGGGAAACGCGGCGCAGCTCGGTCGTGGCCAGCCGCGCGGCCAAGTCACGGGTGGACTCTTCGGCCTCCTTGACCGACGCGAGTCGGAACGCGTCGTCAAGTACGGGCAGGGCTGGATTCTTGCTGCGCTTTGAACTCATACGCTGACTACCTCCGGTAGGGGGCGTCACATCCGTTATGGCACCCCGCAGAGGAACACGGTATCCGAGGCGGGAGCCGGGCCGGCTACGACCACTGTCCAGGTGGAGGCACTGGCACTCCGGGCGGCGGGGCTGGGTTCTCTCGTCAACTGTCACGCCCGGATCAGGAGTGATGCGAGGATGACGGCCGTTTCGTAGGACTGGGCGGCCTTGTCGTAGCGGTAGCGATGCCGCGCCACTGTTTCAGGCGGTTGGAGCAGCGTTCCACGACGTTGCGGTGCTTGCAGACCTCTCGGTCGAAGGCGGGCGACTGTCGGAGGCCAGGTGGATCTTGCTGGTCAGACCACCGCTGGACCGGCCGAGGGTCGGGTCGCGGAGCCCCCTTTTCGGGCCCTCACCGCATGCTGGTGGGCCCGGCCGATCGTGGAATCGACGGACACCAGCCACTCGATCGGAGGGAGCGAGGCTGCGTGCATGTGAAACTTCCGTGTGGGCTCTGTTGCCTGTTCCGGCTGGTCGGTGGTGACAGTCGCTTTGATGGCAGTTTGCGAAGGAAAGTTGGTTTGTTACCGGTGGACAGACCCAGCGCGGTCGAGCGTTCTCTGCGCGAGGCCGCGCCTCATGAGATCTTCGATGTGATCCGTTCCCTGATCGAGGGCCGCCACGGCGCCCTGGCGGTTGATCTTTTGTTGGTCGACTACGCCATGACGAGGTTGCAGCCCGTTGGGGTCCTGCCGTACACCCGCCCTCCGGTGCCGGTGTACGACAGTGCCCCTGGCCGTGCGTTCGGTTCCCAGGAAGTGCACTGCGTCCACGACCCCTCGGCATCAACGGCGGCGGTCTACCTGCCGGTCAGCGTCCGCGGTGATCGGCTCGGCATCCTCGGCGTCACCCTTCGGGTGGGCCAGGATCAGGAACTTGACGCAGCGGTGCTGGAGGATCTGCAAGAGTGCGCCGATGCGCTGGCGCACGAGGTGGTGGTCGCGGAGAGGGACACCGACCTCTTTTTGCAGGCCCGTAGGGCGGAACGTCTGACGTTGGCGGCCGAGATGCAGTGGCAGCTGCTGCCTGGGCGCTCATGTTCCCGCCCTGAGTACAGCCTGGGAGCCCAGCTGGAGCCCGCCTACGCTATTTTCGGCGACTGCTTCGACTGGTCGGCTTCTGCCGATGATCTGTACGTGACTGTCAGCAACGGCATGGGTGAGGGCATCGACGCCGCACTGCTGACCAACCTCTGCATCAATGCGCTGCGCAATGCTCGCCGAGCCGGCCTGAGCCTGAGTGACCAGGCGTTTCTGGCCGATCAGGCGGTGTACGGGCAACACGGGGGAGAGCGGTACCTTTCGACGCTGCTGTTCCGTTTCCACCTTCCGACCGGGGAGGTGGAGATCATCGATGCCGGGTCGCCCCGGGTGTGGCGGGTGCGTGAGGGGGTCGTCGAGCCGATCGAGCTGGAGGCGCAGATGCCTCTGGGGATGTTCGAGGACACCGTCTACGTTCCGCAGCACTTCCGGGTCGAACCCGGTGACCGTCTGCTGTTCATCAGCGACGGCGTCTACGATGCCCTGTCCCCGGGCGGTGAGAAGTACAGTCTTCGCGCACTGGCGTCGTCGATCAGCAGTACGCGTTTGCTGCCCGCCCCGCAGGTGCCGAGGGTGATGTTGCAGGAGTTGCTGGGGCACCGCGGCTCCGGTCCGGCGGTCGACGACTCCCTCGTGATGTGCCTGGACTGGCACGGCCGTTCTTCGATCCGCGACCGCTAGCCCTGCAGAACCGGGGTATGTGGTTCTCACGTGAAGAAACTGCAACCTTCTCCGCGCGGGGCCCGGGCAGAGGGGGTGGCAGGTTGTCAGGCAGCGACAGCATGAGTGATGGTTGCCTTCAGGCAATCGTCTAGTTGATGAGGTGAGGGGTCCGCCCAGCGGATCCTCAATATTTGGCTTCCACTCAAGCGCGAACCGTCGCGGACACGCGGCCGGACTCCCTGTGGGGCAGGGCCCCGTATCCGGTGCTGGTCGCTGACCTCCGGGGTGTGGTGGTGCGGTGCAACGACGCTGCCGGCCTCATTCTGCCCGCCGCGGCCCCGGGGGCATCCCTGACCGATGTGGCTCCGGCGTGGCTCTGTGCCGCCCACACCAGGATCGGCTCTCCCGGCCCCCATGCGGTCCCGGCGGACACCGAAGAGGCACTGCGCGGCACCATCGCCGGGCGCCGTTTCGAGGCGCACCCCACAGCACTGGGTGACGGCTCGGTGGCGTGGTGGCTGGTGGATGACACCGACCACCAGCTCGCCCGGGAAGCCCTGCTCATGGAGCGGGAGCGGACCGCGTTTCTCGCGAAGGCGTCCAACGTTCTGCTCTCCTCCCTCAACCTGGGGCGCTGCATGGATGTGACCGCGCAGTTGGCGGCCGAGAGTCTCGCGGACGTGGCGCTGGCCATCGCGCCCAGCCGCAGCAGCCGGCTCCCGGTGGTGACCTGTCTGCGCGGCGGTACGCCTGTCCTGGCGGACATGAGCGTGGACCCCGACGATGTGCCGGGCCTGGGGGAGGCTCTGCGCGGGTTTCCGCCGGTGCCCTCCCGCTGGATCGACCCGGCAGCAGCCCCCGCGTGGCTGGTGCCCGAAGGATTCGGGCCGGTCGGCTCGATCGTGATCACCCCGCTGCCCGGGCATGGCGTCCCGGCCGGGGCCCTGGTCCTGCTGAGGAAAGCGCAGACGGCCTCGTTCAGCTCCGAGGAGGAAGTCTTCGCCCGCCTGTTCGCCGCCCGGGCCGGCGCGGCGATGTCCGCCGCCCGCCTCTACGCGGAGCAGACCGCGATCACCGATGTCCTGATGCGCGAACTCATGCCCCCGGCCCTCCACCAGATCTCCGGAGTGGATTTCGCCGGCGGCTACCGGCCCTCCGCGGACCACGAGCGCATCGGCGGAGACTTCTACGACGTCCACCCAGCCACCGTCGAGGGCGAAGCGTCCCTGGTCTCGCTCGGGGACGTGTGCGGCAAGGGCCTGGAAGCCGCCGTTCTGACGGGCAAGATCCGAAACACCCTGCACGCCCTGCTCCCGCTGGCCGACGACCACTCACGGATGCTCGGCCTGCTGAACACCGCGCTCCTGAACTCCCACCACGCCCGGTTCGTGACCCTGGTCCTGGCCTCCGCCCGGCGCCGAGGCAACCAGGTGGACCTCGCGCTGACCAGCGCCGGCCACCCCAGTCCGTTGATCATCCGCGCGGACGGCACCGTCCACGAAGCCGACACCCGCGGCACCCTCATCGGCGCTCTCCCCGCCATCACCGCCGTCACCATCACCGAATCCCTGGCTCCCGGGGAGTCCTGCGTCCTGTACACCGACGGCATCACCGAGGCCAAGGGCGGTCCTATGGGCGATGACCTGTTCGGCGACGAGCGCCTCAAGCGCGCGCTCGCGGGCTGCGTGGGAATGCCGGCCGAGGGCATCGTCGAACACGTGCAGATGCTGGCCGCCCAGTGGCTGGGCAACCGCCGTCACGACGACATGGCCGTCGTCGTGATCTCCGCACCCCGCACCCACCACCTGAGCGCGGTGAACGGACACACCCGGGGCAGGTTCACCGCATGAGAACCAGTGCATCGCCCCGCCTCCCTCGGAGCGCGCCCCTGGACCAGCTCGCGGAGCAGCTGTGGGAGGCGGTCTCGTCCGCGGACGAGTACACCGCCACCGAGCTCGTGCTGCGCATGCTCGACGACGGCGCCGACCCGGAGGCGGTCCTGCTGGATGTGGTCGCCAAGGTGCAGAGCCGCGTCGGCGAGGAATGGGCGGCCAACCGGATCAGCGTCGCCCAGGAGCACGCGGCCACCGCCATCAACGAACGGGCCGTCGCAGCGGTCAGCGTGCACCCCGCCGCCCGCACCGCTGCCACCCGGGGCCGGATCACCGTGGCCTGTGTGGACGGTGAATGGCACGGACTGCCCGCGCGCCTGCTGGCCGAAGTTCTGAAGCTGCGGGGCTGGCGGGTGGACTACCTCGGCGCTCAGGTCCCCACCCCGCACCTGATCACCCACCTCCACAACACCCGGGCCGACGCGGTCGCGCTCTCCAGCTCGATCGCCACCCGGCTGCCCACCGCGCACGCCGCGATCACCGCCTGCCAGGCCATCGGCGTCCCCGTCCTCGTCGGCGGCGCGGCCTTCGGACCTCAGGGCCGCTACGCGAAACTGCTGGGCGCCGAGGCGTGGGCACCCGACGCCCGCGCCGCCGCCGACCACCTCGCCCAAGGGCCACTGCCCAGGCCACAGGCCGACCACCAGCAATTCGACGACCTGCCCCATCTGAGCGACCAGGAGTACACCATGGTCGCCCGCAACAGCACCTCCCTCGTGCGCCACGTCTTCACCGCACTGGAGGACGCCTGTCCCGCGATGCGCTCCTACAGCGACCTCCAGCGCGAGCGCACCGCGGAAGACCTCAAGCACATCGTGGACTTCCTCGCCACCGCCCTCTACCTCGACGACGAGGAACTCTTCACGTGGTTCATCACCTGGACCGCGCAGATTCTCCAAGCGCGAGGCGTCCCCGAAATGAGTGTGCCGCCGGCGCTGGTCCTTCTGGCCCGCGAGTTGGGTGACTTCCCCCGCGCCGCCCGCATCCTCCACGCCGCAACCCGCACCCTCGTCACCGACCCCACCACCACCGCCGCCGGGAACGCCGTATGACCACACACCCTCACCAGCTGCGCGTTACCACGCTCGAGACCCAGGACAGCGTCCGAGTAGAGGTCCACGGAGACCTCGACTACGACAACGCCGACCTCCTCGTCCACGAGGTCACTGCCCAGCTCACCGCCCGGCCGGGCCTGACCGACCTGCATCTGCACTGCGCTGAAATCGGAGCAGTCGACTCCATGGGCCTGTGCGCCTTGCTGATGATCAGCCGTCACACCGCCGCAGCAGGGGTGCGGCTGCACCTGGACGAGCGGTCCGCGAAACTCGACCGGCTCCTGGATCTCACCGGTACCCTTGACCACCTCACGGCCCCGCCCCCGACCGGAACCGTGAGGTCCTCAATGACGGGGGAGAGTACCACGGCTATCCGCCCTACCGAGCCGGACGGCCTCACCTGAGCCACTTCCCGGCTGTTCTCCGGGCAGAAGCACACACCGACGGGCAATCATGAGCGCATCAGATGCAGCCCCCAGCAGAATCCGGCAGGAGGCCACCCACTCGGCGAGCTCCATCATCGAACTCCTCGACGTCATGTGGGACCACGCCAGAAACGCCACCAAGGGCATGACGGCACCCGGCTCCACATCCCAGCTCCGCTTGATGTATGTCGTCGACCGCGAAGACGGCATCCGGATGCGCACCGTGTGCCAACGCCTCGCCTCCGCAGCTCCGACCGTGACCCGCATGTGCGACCGCCTGCAAGCCATCGGCTTCCTCGAACGCCTACCGAGCCCGGACAACGGCCGCGAGATCACCCTCCAGCTCACGCCCACCGGCAAGGAGCACCTGCAGCGCATTCGGGAACAACGCGACTCCATGCTCCATCAGGCCATCGGCAACATGCCAGCGGCTGAACGCCGTGCCCTGGCCCTGGGACTCGCGGGAATGCAGAAACAGCTCGACACCACCCACGGCGACGCACAGGCACCTGGCAGCCACACCGCAGCCTGAGCAACAGGAGCCACACCAGCGGCGACGAGCGCACACATCAATGAATACTGCTGTTCAGCGACGTTGAGCGCGTGGTGCCCCCAGCCCTGACCGGAAGCCGTCGAGCTGTGTTTTCCCCTACGTCGACGGGGCGCGCCGAGCGTGGCGACGTGGGCGAGGTCGCCGCCCCCACAGCCGCGAGGACGGTCATGGGTGTCGGCTGCGGGTCGGACCAGCTCGACGGAGACGAGCGAGTTGTCGTACGCGTGGAACGTCTCGCGCGGCCGCTGCTCGCGGTGCACGGTCGTGGGGGTGATGCCGAGCGACACGGGTCGTTCGCGTCGGGTGGTCCGGGCGACGAGTGCTGGGAACAGGGGCCGGAGGGGCTGGCACCGGCGGAGCCCGGACGTGTGAGCCACCCACGGCACGGTCCAGGTCCAACGAGTCTGCGCGGATCTGACGTTTTCGACCAGCTGCCCGAAAGGTGCACCGCGGAGCACGACGGTGAGGTCGTTGCGTTCGACGAGCAAGGCCGGAGCGATTTCGTGGAGGGTCCACGGCGACCGCACGGCTTACGGCGCGTGACCCATCGGGCACCGGTCGCTCCCTCGCCCCGGGCGGGCACCCCTCGGTCTGGCATGCACCTGTACGGCGGGAAGCGTCCCTGTCACGCTGAAAAGTCGGAGGCAGGTCTCGCCCGGCAGCTCTGACTGCCGGAATGGATCGCAGGGGGACGGTAGATGCCGGGCTTTCTATCCGATGTGCCGACGTTCTGGGCCTTCGCGGCAGTATGGGTCGGCGCTGTCACGATGTTCATGGTGTTCTCGTTGGTCCGCCTCCGCTTGGTGCTCCGGCGCGACCGGCAGGCCATCGGCCGCTTCTTCGAGGCCGGTGGCGCGATGCCCGTTCTCGCCCTGTATCACCTTGGGGGAGAGCGGGCAGCGACGTACGCGGGGATGCAGCTGCTCGCGGCCGGGCCCCGCTCACGGGCGACCGCCCATGCGGAAGTGCAAGAACATCCCCTGCTGGCATCACTGCGGACGGCTGCCGATAGCGCCCGAGGGAGCGGCACTCTGGAGGAGGTGAGAGCGTCGTCCCGCTTTCCGGCCTTCCGCTCCGAGCTGCGGCGGGCAGCGCGGCGTGGACTTCCCGCTCACCGGACACGCGGCGTGCCCGGTGTAAGGGAGGGCTGGGCAGCGGTGTGCGGTCTGGTCGCCGTCCTAGCCCTCGGCGTGGGCTTCTACGGCCGCCAGGCCGGCGGGAGCGGGCTGTGGTTCATGATCGCCCTGGCGGTACATGTGCCGGTGGCGGTCTGGCTCTTCGTGGCGGACGGACGGAGAGAGCCGGATCAGTGGCCCGAGTTCACGGCGCTGTGCCAGCGTTGCGCCACCGAGGCGGGCGTTCGTGCTTCTGGACCGGAGCGGGCCGCCGGTACGGGCTCCACGGCCGCCTCCGGCTGGGCCGGCGACGGCGGCGTTGGCGCGTCCGGGTCATGCGGCGGAGGATGCGGCGGAGGGACTTGAGCCGGTCCACGCGCGGTCGGCGGCACGACCTGCTGAGGCTGGATGACCTCGACCGCGCGTACGACCACGACATCTACCGCGATCAGGTTCGGCAACGCTCCATCGTCCCGGCAATCGCCCGCCGCGGCAGCCTCCATGGCGCCGGACTGGGCAAATACCGCTGGGTCGTCGAACGCGGCTTCGTCCGGCTGCGGCTCGGCCTGATGGTGCCTGTACTGAGGAGCTCTGTTGGTTCCCCGGTGCCTGGTCCTCGTGGGTCGCCTGTTTTCCCGCGGTAGTGGTCGACGACTGTGCGCGCGTAGTGGAATTCGTGGTCGAAGGGGATGGGAGGTCCCGTGCGGTCTCCTGCGCTGAGCGTTCCGTCGATGGTGTCGGCCATCCTGGGTGATCTGTCCAGAAGTGGGCAGATCTTCTGGACGAGGTTCAGCTGGGGGCTCTGGGTCGAGGGGAGCGGGTTGAGTCGTGGCTGGGTGAAGCCCCCGCTCGTGAGGAAGCTCTGGTCGCATCTGAGGAGCGGCTCGGAGCGTGGTTCCCACCCGGCCTGAGGGGGCTCTTCCTCGCGAGCGATGGGTGGAGGCATCTGGACGACTGCGTGGAAGACGTCCATCCGTGCGGCCGCGTCGTGTGGATGCGGGACAGTGATGTCGGTACGCGCGTGATCGAAACCTACGACTCGATACCCGGCAACGAGGACGATGTTCAGCTGTTCCGCCGGCCCATCGAGATCGCGCGGGGAGAGGACTTCAGGCTGCTCGATCCGACTGGCGTCGGGCCGGACGGGGAGTGGGCCGCCTATGAGTTCGCACCGAAGTACGGCGACACGACGAAGTACCCCAGCTTCTCGGCGCTGTTTCACTCCGCGTACGCGGACATGGGGGAAGACCAGGACGAGGAGGACATGGACTGAGTTGGTTCGTGAGCTTTCACGCGCATATCGCCCACCATCGCGTGTACGGTGCCGTCGGCTGCTGTTGATTGGTGCATACCAAGTCCTCCATCGTTGCCCCTCAGGTCTGTTCCGCGCTGACCGCCGTCCGTCAGGGGCGGTCCATGCCTTCCCGCAGGTCGAGGGCCCACCTGGCCCTTGAAGGGTGAGTCTCCGACGATTTCCGCGGTAGGCCCGTGGTGGCTGGCCACGGGCGGGAGCGCTCGGTGGTGGCGAAGCTGAGGACGATGTCGCGGATCCGGGGGCGCTCTGCCTGTTCGGCGCTGCGGCCCGGCGGTTTCTGGCAGACGAGGACGTTCATCTCTGAGCCGTGGACGGCAGGTTCGCCCTCTGCGTGGCCGATAACCAGGTGGTGAGCGTTGCCGCCTGCGTGGCGTGGGCCAGGGCGGCAAGGGGCAGCCCGCCGCGACCGCTACCCGAACGGCTGGTTTCGCTGTCACGTGTTGTTTCGTCCGCGTCCTGCCCGCCTTCCTGCTGCCACCTCCGTGGCCGCCTTCGGAGCGGCAGCGGCCACTATGGGCGGGGCTTGGGCATACGCCCGCCCGCGCGAGGTGGCCGTTCTTGTCGTAGCGGGGGCGCACGACGCGGTTGCGCGGCATCAGGAGCTCGGACCCGGCGGGGTGTTCAGGCTTCGCGGGACCGGTAGCGTGCCGCTACGGCGGAGATCCACATCATCGAGGTGATCGCGCCGATCGCCAGTGTCAGGGTCCCTGCAGCGCCTCCGCTCATCGCCCAGCCGTTGCCGAGCAACAGTGCGGTCGCGGCGACGCGGGAGCCGATTGCCCGTCCCCGCTCTGCGGTGCGGGAGAAATGCCGGCCGAGCACGTAGTTGGCGGCGATCAGCGAGGTGAAGGTCAGCGTTCCGGCGGCCATGTGCGCATAGCTCGGCCAGGTGAGCTCGGTGGGCGTTCCCAGCGGGGTGCCTGTCGGGAAGCCGTCCGCCGGGTCCATCACGAAGGCTCCGGCCGCTATCAGGCCGATTCCGCTGAGCAGGGTCAGCCGGGGTGCCCATACCCCTCCTGGGGTGCCCCGCAGGACCCGGCGGAGTCCGATCGAGCCGATGACGGTCAGGACCCCGGTGAGCAGGAAGGTGCTGATCTGGATCCAGCCCAGCGGGCCGTTGCTGAGGATGCTCAGTGGATGGCGGAGGAGGCTGAACCCTTCCCGGGTCGCCGCCTGGGTGAGGGAGAGCACGGCCCAGAGGGGGGCTGCTGCGGCGGCGGATCCCAGAAGGGCCCGGGTGGAGATACGGGCGTTCACGGTGGTGGTGTGTGCGGCGGTGGTCATAGGGGCGGGTTCCTCGTCCGTTCGATGGGTGATCGCTTGTTCTGCCTTCACGTCGATGAAGGCGATGTGACAGGGAATTCCGCCGTTCCCTGTCACATAGGATCTTCGACGTAGGGGCAGGACAGCGATCACCCCCGAGCAGACGGAGATCCCATGCGCTACCTGATGACGACCAAGCCGACCGATGTCGCCCCCGACGAGAACCTGTTCGCCGCGATGGGCGCGTTCGTGGAGGAGCTGACCGCCTCCGGTGTCCTGCTGGCCACTGGCGGGCTCGCCCCGAACGGAGTGCGCCTGGTCTCTTCCGGCGACGAGATCACCGTCACCGACGGCCCCTTCGCCGAGGCCAAGGAAGCCGTGGCGGGGTTCGCGCTGATCGAGGTCCGCTCCGAGGAAGAAGCCGTCGAACTGGCCCGCCGCTTCCGCCGGATCGTCGGCGACGGCGAAAGCGTGATCCAGCAGGTCTTCGGCCCGTGACCACGCAGTCCCCGCCCGCGGAAACCCGAGCGCGACGGATCTGCGCTCCATGAGTGAAAGCATCCTCCCGGCCGGTGTCCAGCCGGCGGAAGCCGGCCATCGGGACGATCCGCACCGAACCGTCGACGCGGTCTGGAAACGGGAGTCCGCCAAGATCATCGGCGGACTCACCCGGATGGTCCGCGATGTCGGCCTCGCCGAAGAACTGGCACAGGACGCGCTAGTCGCCGCACTAGAACAGTGGCCCCGGTCAGGCGTCCCGGAAAGCCCGGGCGCCTGGCTGACGGCCATCGCCAAACGCCGTGCCGTCGACCACATCCGCCGGGCCCGCCGCCTGGACGAGAAGCACCACCAACTCGCCCACGAACAGGACCAGAAGGAGCAGCGGGGCCGGTTCGCGGAGGAACCGGACCAGGACGACGCCCTGCGGCTGATGTTCCTGTCCTGTCACCCGGTGCTGCCGACCCCCGCCAGGGTCGCCCTCACCCTTCGCCTCCTCGGAGGCCTCACCGCGGGGGAGATCGCCCGGGCCTTCCTCCTCCCCGAGACCGCGATCACCCGTCGCATCGCCGACGCCAAACGCGGGCTCGCCGAGGCCCGCGTCCCGTTTGAACTCCCCGACGACAGCGCGGAACTGGCTGACCGGCTCTCCTCGGTCCTCGAAGTCATCTACCTGATCTTCAACGAGGGGTACTCGGCCACGTCCGGCGACGACCTGCTGCGCCCCGGACTCACCCTGGAGGCTCTGCGCCTGGGCCGTCTGCTCGCCGAGCTCGCTCCCGATGAGCCCGAGGCCCATGCCCTGGCCGCTCTGATGGAGATCCAGGAATCCCGGTCGGCCGCCCGGACCAGCCCCTCCGGCGAGCCGGTCCGCCTCCACGAACAGAGCCGGGGCCGCTGGGATCCGCTTCTGATCCGCCGGGGCTTCGCCGCCATGCTCCGGGCCCGCGACACCCAGCACGGCCGCCCGCCGGGCCCGTACCTCCTCCAGGCGGCGATCGCCGTCACCCACGCACAGGCGCGCACCGCCGAGGACACCGACTGGCCACAGATCACCGCGCTCTACGAAGCGCTGGAACGACTGATCCCCTCCCCGGTCGTCCGCCTCAACCGAGCGGTGGCTCTCTCCATGGCCCGGGGGCCCGAGGCGGGGCTCACCCTGCTGGACACCCTCACCACCGACCCGGCACTGCGTGACTACCATCTGCTGCCCGCCGCCCGGGGCGATCTCCTCGCGAAATTGGGGCGGTACGGGGAGGCCCGCCCCGAATTCGACCGCGCGGCGGCCCTCACCCGCAACTCCGCCGAACGCGCGTTCCTGAGCCGCCGCGCGCAGGAACTCGCCCCGGCCGAGCCTGAGGGCCCCACCCTGGGCGAAGCGGCGACCGCGTTCCTGGCCCGGGACGGTCTGGACGCCTCCACCGTTCGCGCATACGGCCAGACCCTGCGCCGTCTGTGTACCTCCTTCGGAGACCGGTACCCCGTGGCCGATCTCACCGCCGACCAGATCACCCGAACGTTCACCACCGCCTGGGGCGGTGCCGCCGCCACCACCTGGAACCGCCATCGCTCCGCCGCCCGGTCCTTCGCTCGCTGGGCCTCGCTGGGCGACCTGGCGGCCGGGCTGGAACGACGCACCGAACCCCCCTCGCGTACGCTCCCGATCCCCCCGGATCAACTCGCCGAGCTCTGGTCCCGACCAGGGCTCCCGCTGCGGGAGCACTCCCTCTGGCGCCTGCTTCATGAATCGGGTGCCACGGTGAAGGCCGTGCTGTTGCTGGACGTCGAGGACGTGGACCTCGACGACCGCCGTGCCCGCACCCCGGACGGGTGGGTGACCTGGCGGTCGGGCACGGCCCGTCTGCTGCCGATGCTGATCGCGGACCGCACCCGGGGCCCGCTTTTCCTCACCGACCGGCGGCCCGGCCCGGCCCGCCGCCCGCGCGACACCGATCTGGACCCGGAAACAGGCCGGGTCCGGCTCTCCTACGAACGCGCCGAGTACGTGTTCAAGCGGACCACCACCTCGCTCGACCCAGCGGGCGACGGCTGGACGCTGAGCCGGCTCGGAACCTGGTGACCGGGCACGTGTGGACGTGCAGCGAAAACAGCAATCGGCATTCATCCCTTCGATGGAGGAGAAGGACCGGGCCGGACAGGACGGGGAGCAGGCACCCGTGCCGACCGAGCTCCGTCCCGTCTGCTGCGCCCATGGATGGGGACCGGCTATGGGGCGGTTTCATACTCGACGACGGAGTCCGCGCACGGCTCGGCGAGTTCGAGGAGTGCGGTCTTCTCGGAGTCGTCCATGGGCAGGGCCCAGCGGAGTCTGGTGGCGGTCCAGTCGACGAGGTCTTTAGGAGTGTCCGGCGGACTTCGGTCTGTCCGTGCATGAAGACAGGGCCTCTGAGGTCGTGCGCGAAGCCGCCGTCATCACCGCGCTCATCCTCGCCGTGCACGCGCGCGCCGTCCTGGACACCAGCAGCGACGGCCAGCCCCAACCGGACCGCCAGACACCCGTCCCCAGCATCGGCCTCGTTCGGACGCACCTCGAACAGGCCCCGGAAACGCCAGGATCCCGCCCGATCAATCAGATCGGACGGGATCTCGTGAACTCTTCGTCAGCTAACTGAAGAACAGTCGCCGGCGCGGACGGGAGGGGGGTTCAGCCGCTCGGCCGTTCCAGGAGACCGCTCCCCGCCGAGCGCGACAGCGTGCGCGAGCGTCCGGGCCGGGAGAACGACCCGTGCCCCGTGCAGCAGGCGCCCCACCGTTTCCGGACGGATCCGCAAGGCCTCGGCGATCTCCGCTTGCCTGCGGCCCCGGGCGAAGAGGCGGAGCATGGCGAGTTCGTGATCGGTCAGCAGCCCTCCTGCCACGCCGGAATGCCCTGACCCGCACGGAACTTGCCTCCGGCCTGGCCAAGCGGCCCTACGGCCTCCCGCACGCCGGGATCTCGTTCTGGTTGTCTTCCGGAGCGGACCCGGCCGAACGCGCCCGCCGCGCGGGCCGGAGCACCGGGGTTCTCTTCCGCCACTACGCCAAGTTCCTGGATGGGCGGAGCTGGCGCTGCCGAGCCTGCTGACCCCGCTCGGCACCATTGGCAGAACCGACCTCGCCGGCCGAGCGGGGCAGCGGGACGAGCGGGTCGCACTTTCTCGACACGCTGGCGGAGTACCAGTGGGCGCGCGCGACGCAGCCGGGCGGATGCCATCCACGATCGACCAGCTGGTCAAGCCAGTGCTGGTGATCTACGAGCACTATGACCTCCTGCCGTGGCAGCTCTCTTCGACGATGCTGGACCGCTACTTCGCGGGACCGGGGAAGGCTACTTCCCGGGCTCCTTGCGTGGGTTCCATCCGGCTGCGTGATCGGCCCGGACGACCCGCGGGGCGCCGCCGGGGAACAGCGACGCCCTGCGGAGGCGAGACGCGTACCGTGCAGCTATCGAGGGGTGGATGAGTGGGGGTAGTGCCCTATGGGCGGGCCCCTACTTCTGCCGTGTCCGGCGCAAGGTGAGCAGGCCGTGGCAAGCGAAGAGCACCGCGGTGAAGGCAAGGCCGATACCGGCGGCCTGGCGCATGTCGGGGACCTCCACCGCCGTGGCGGCGACGGTCAGCACCCCGACCACGGCCACGACCGCCAGCTTTCCACCGCCCGGAACGCTGAATCCGGTGAACTCCCCGGGGTTCGCCTTGCGGTGGCGTCGGAAGGCGATGTATGAGGCGACGATCAGCAGCCATACCAGGAGGACGGCGAAGATGGCGATCGACATCATGATGGTGAAGAGGCCGCTGACGTCGTAGAAGGCCAGCAAGGCGGCGACGGCGATACCCAGGGACGAGACGGCCAGGGCGATCGCGGGGACGCCGCGCTTGCTCAATTTGGCAGTCGGTGCCGGAGCCAGGCCGTCGTCTCCGAGCGAGTGCAGCAGCCGGGAGGCGCCGTACAGGTGGGCGTTGGCGGCCGACATGGCCGCGATGAGCACGACCGCGTTGGTGAGGGTCGCCGCGGCCGGCACGCCGACCTCGGAGAAGACCCGCACGAAGGGGCTCGCCTCGACGCTCCCGTCACCCTCCGCCAGCTTGCGCCACGGGATCAGCGCGAGGACCAGGGTGATGGCGAGAAGGTAGAAGAAGCTCAGCCGCCAGGCCAGCTGGCGCATCGCGGTACGGATGGTGCGCTGCGGGTCGACCGCTTCCGCGGAGGCGATGGCGACGACCTCGAACCCGGCGTACGCGAACATCACCACGGACATGGCCAGCCAGATGGATTCCAGGCCGTGCGGCATGAAGCCACCGTCATCGGAGAGGTTGGCGAAGCCGGAAGCCTCCGTGTCGGGCAGACCGAAGAAGACCAGCAGTGCGGCGCAGAGGATGAACACGCAAAGCGCGACCACCTTGATGCTGGAGAGCCAGAACTCCGTGGTGCCGAAGGACTTCACACTGATGATGTTGACCGCGAGGACGATCGCGGCGATCACCAGGATCGCCGCGGACATCGGCACCTCGGGCCACCACCAGCGGATGTAGAGCGCGGAGGCGACGACCTCCGTCCCGATGACGACGACGGCGCTGAACCAGTACAGGTAACGGCTGAGGAACCCGGCCCACGGGCCGAGGTAACGGTGCGCGATGGTGCCGAAGGAGCCCTGGACCGGGTGGGCGGCGGACATCTCGCCGAGCAGGACGGCGATGATGGCGACCAGGACTGCGCCGATCGCATACGCGATGATCACGGCGGGGCCGGCCACGGATATCGCGGTGCTGGAGCCGAGGAAGAGTCCGGTGCCGAGCGCGGAGCCCAGCCCGATCATGGTGGTCTGCCGGTGGGTGAGGGAGCGGACCAGCCCTCCACCGGCGGGCGACGGTCTGGCGCCGTCGGCTTCGGAGGGCGGGGCGAGCGGTGCGGAGTCGCTGGGTGCGGCCATGGCGGTGGGGCCCTTCTGGAAGGTGACGGGGGTGGGAGGGGAAGCGACTCAGAACTCGCTGGTGCGGAACGGCTTCGCCGGGGCGTTCAGGTCCGGCTTGCCCAGGACCTTCGGCGAGGACAGTGCGTAGATGCCGTGGTTGGTCAGCGTCCATGCGATGTTGCGGTCCCACTCCACGTACACGCCGTGGGTCTGGTTGCCGTACGCGTAGTCCGCGGTGGAGGGGCCGTACGCCTTCGGGACGAAGTACGCCGATATCTCCGGCGACGCGGGCTTGGAGACGTCGAAGAACTGCACGCCCGCGTTGTAGAAGCCGTAGCTCAGGACACCGGAGGTGTGTCGGCCCGGGTTGGTGTAGTAGCCGGTGCGCTTGGGGCCGAAGCTGCCGCGGCGCTGGCAGTAGTCGTCGATGCCGGCGGCCTTCGGCGGGGTCGGGCGGGGGAGGACGCCGACGACGCGGGGCTTCTTCGGGTCCCGTGCGTCGATCTGGTAGATGTCCTTGTAGGGCTCGTAGCAGTCCTCGGTGAGCGGGTAGCCGGAGTAGTAGATCATTCCGGTCTTCTCGTACTGGGAGACGTCGATGTTGTCACCCTCCGTGCCCGCGACGGAGGCCGGCAGGTCCAGGTGGCTGACGGTCTTCATGTTCGAGGGGTTCGAGACGTCCAGTACCGTCAGGCCGTAGCCGCCCATGGCGGCGAAGGCGTAGCGTCCGCCCTTCTCGA
Organism: Streptomyces anulatus; assembly: GCF_014650675.1. Taxonomy (GTDB): domain Bacteria; phylum Actinomycetota; class Actinomycetes; order Streptomycetales; family Streptomycetaceae; genus Streptomyces; species Streptomyces anulatus. The sequence goes on from NZ_BMVK01000010.1 coordinate 69,526, forward strand.
CCGGCTTGGGGAGGAAGAGCGGCATCCGGGCGCCCATCCAACTGGTCCGGTTCCCGCAGCGCGGGTTGTTCCGGTACGCGGCCTCCTCGCCGGTGCGCTGGCCCGGCAGGTGCCAGGTGTCGAGGAGCTTCGGGCGGGCCGGGTCGGACATGTCCCAGGACTGGTAGCCCGCCGAGTGCAGATTGGTGGGGTACTCGGTGCCGGAGTAGGAATCGTTCGGCGCCGCGGCGATGAACATGTACTTCTCGCCGGTCCAGTGCGGCACGTCGATCGAGCCGGAGCCCTGCTGTGCCGTGGCCGGGTCGGTGTTCAGAGGGTCGGCCTGCGTGGAGTCGGTGGAGACCGTCGTCAGCAGCTTCCAGTCCTTCTTGCGGGGGCCGTCCAGGCGGAACACCTTGAAGCCCTTGAGCCCCGGCTTGGCCCGCAGCTTCGCGACGCCCTCCGGGTTGTTGTACTTGTCCTTGGGCGGGTGGTCGGAGAGTTCCGAGATCTGGCGCCTGCTCTCGAAGCTCTGGACCATGACGTACGCGTTCAGCTTGTTGTTCCACTGGATGGTGGACGCGCCCCAGTAGTCGTGCGCCGCCCAGTCGCCGTTCGCCCGGGTCTCGTCGCCGCCCACGTCCTCGCGGCTCATCCTCTCGACCACCTTGACCTTCTTGACGTCGGTGATGTCGTAGACGCGGCCGTCGGAGCGGCTGTACTGGAAGAGGTAGCGGCGGCCGTCGAAGTCGACGATGTTCTGCCAGGTGTGGAAGTAGTCGGGGGTGAAGTCGGCGCCCTCGTAGGCGGCTTCGACCTTCATGTTCTTGATGTACGAACGGGTGTCGTACTTCTCGTTGCGGCCCGGGAAGGGGTGTTCGTTCTCCTCGTCGACCGGGGTGAGCGCGGGGTGCCGGAAGCTGCCGTCCAGTTGCATGCCGTACGAGCCGGGATCGGCCGGCCCGGGGCGGCGGTCCTCGCACGCGGCGAGGATGTCGGGGTCGGTGGCGGGGGTGGTCGTGGCGCTGGTGGTGTCCGCGCCGGAGACACCGGGAGCGAGGAGTGTGGCCGTGGTGGCGGCGGCGACCACCGCGGCGAGGGCGGCTTTTCTGCGGAGGGGACGCATCTGACGGTCCAATCGGAGCAGGAAGGGAGCGGGGTGTGCCGTGTGCCCCTGGGGCGGGCGGGCCGAATCAGGTGACGGTGGGGCGTTGCCGGAATTCGGGGCTGTGGTGCTCGCCGTCGGTCACGACGGCGAGCAGCGCGCGGACGGCGTGCAGGACGTCCGCGTGGGTGACGTAGAGGGCGTTGAATCCGAACCGGAGCAGGTCCGGGGCACGCATGTCGCCGATCACACCGCGGGCGGTGAGCGCGGCCACCAGCGGGTACGCCTCCGGGTGGCGCAGGGCGACCTGGCTGCCGCGGCGGGCCGGGTCGCGCGGGGTGGCCATGGTGAAGCCGAGGCCGTCGAGGAGTTCGTCGGCGCACTCCTGGAAGAACCCGGTCAGGGAGAGGTTCTTCTCCCGTACGGCCGTCATATCCACACCGTCGAAGGCCGTCAGCGCGGCTTCGAGGGCGAGGAGCGACAGCAGCGGCGGAGTGCTGATCCGGGCCCGGCTGATGTGTGCCCCTGGGGTGTACGTACCCGCCATGGCGAACGGCTCCGCGTGTCCGTGCCAGCCGGTGAGGGGGTGGTCGAAGTCCGACTGGTGCCGCTGGGCGACATAGGCGAACGCGGGCGCCCCGGGGCCGCCGGAGAGGTACTTGTAGCCGCAACCGACCGCGAAGTCCGCCTCGATGAAGTCGAGTTCGACAGGGAGGGCGCCCGCCGCGTGGCACAGGTCCCAGTGCATCAGGGCACCGGCGGCGTGCGCGGCGGCGGTGAGCGCGGCCATGTCGTACAGCTCGCCGGTGCGGTAGTCCACCGGGGCGTAGGCGGCCACGGCGACGTTCCCGGCTTCGGCGGCCAGCACCGCGGCAGCCTCGCGGGCCGGCACCCGGCGGACGTCGAGCCCGAGGAGTCGGCCCACCGAGTCGGCGATGTACTGGTCGGTGGGGAAGTGGTCGGGATCGGTCAGCAGCAGTCGGCGTCCGGGGCGCATCCGGGCAGCGGCCAGCAGGGTGTTGAAGAGCTGGACACTGGTGGAGTCCCCGACGACCGTCTGCCCGGACGCCGCGCCGATCAGTCGGCCGAGTGTGTCGCCGGTCCGGATCGGCGCCTCCCACCAGCCGTTGCCGTTCCAGGAACGGATCAGGTCGGTGCCCCACTGACGGTGCACGGCTTCCTCGACGACTGCCGGGACGGCGGCGGGAAGTGCGCCCAGGGAGTTGCCGTCGAGGTAGACGACGCCTTCGGGGAGGAGGAAGCGTGCGCGGACGTGGGCGAGGGGGTCGGTGGCGTCGAGTGCGGTGGCGCGTTCGGTCAGCATGGAGTGTCTCCGTCGTCGTGTGAGGGGGCGCGCCCGGGGGCAGGGGCGGCTTCGCGGTCCCTGGCGAGATCGAGCGCGATGTCCGTGAGCAGGTCCTCCTGCCCGCCGACCAGCCGCCGCCGTCCGGCCTCGACCAGCAGGTCGCGGGTGTCGAGCCGGTGGCGGAGGGCCGTGTTCTCGGCGTGCCGCAGGAAGCTGGAGTACACCCCGGCGTACCCGAGAGTGAGGGTCTCGCGGTCGACCCGCACGGGCCGGTCCTGGGTCGGTCGTACGAGTTCTTCGGCGGCGTCCATGAGCGGGAACAGCGCGCAGCCGTGTTCCCAACCCATGAGATCGAACACCGCCACCGTCGGCTCCAAAGGCGCGTTGCCGGCGCCGGCGCCCTGCCCGGCGAGGGAGGCGTCGACGCGGTACGCCCCCGCTTCCACCGCCACGATGCTGTTGGCCACGCCCAGGCCGAGGTTGTGGTGGGCGTGGATGCCGATCTCGGTGGCCGGGTCGAGGGCGTCGCGGTAGGCGAGGACCCGGTCCCGTACGCCGTCCATGGTCAACCGGCCGCCGGAGTCGGTGACGTAGACGCAGTGTGCGCCGTACGACTCCATGAGGCGGGCCTGTGCGGCCAGTTCGGCGGGCGGGGCCAGGTGGGACATCATCAGGAAGCCCGACACGTCCATGCCCAGTTCGCGGGCCAGGCCGATGTGCTGGGCGGAGATGTCCGCCTCGGTGCAGTGGGTGGCGACGCGCACGGAGGTGACGCCGAGGGAGTGGGCACGGCGCAGATCGTCGGCGGTGCCGATGCCGGGCAGCAGCAGGGTGGTGAGCCTGGCGCGGTCGAGCACGTCGGCCGCGGCTTCCAGCCACTCCGCGTCGGTGTGTGCGCCGGGGCCGTAGGTGACGGACGAGCCGGACAGGCCGTCGCCGTGGGCGACTTCGATGGCGTCGACACCGGCTGCTTCGAGGGCGGCGGCGATCGTCCGGACCTGTTCGAGGGTGTAGCGGTGCGACACGGCGTGCATGCCATCCCGCAGGGTGACGTCCTGGACGTAGACCTTGGTCATCGGGCCCGGTTCCGTTCGGCCAGGCGCTCGGCGGTGCGCAGCGCGGCGGAGGTCATGATGTCGAGGTTCCCGGCGTAGGCCGGGAGGTGGTGGGCGGCGCCCTCGACCTCCAGGTAGACGGAGACGAGGAGCCGCCCGCCGAGCCCGAGTGCCGTCAGTGGATCGTCGGACGCCAGGACGCGGAACTGCGGCTCCTGCTTGAGCCGGTAGCCGGGCACGTATGCGGCGACGGAGTCGACTATCGCGTGAATGGAGGCGGCCACCCGCTGCGGGTCGCAGTCGTCGACGACGCAGTGGACGGTGTCGCGCATCAACAGCGGTGGTTCGGCGGGGTTGAGCACGATGATCGCCTTGCCACGGGTCGCGCCGCCCACCTGTTCGAGGGCGCGGGAGGTGGTCTCGGTGAACTCGTCGATGTTGGCGCGGGTGCCCGGGCCGGCCGACCGGGAGGAGATCGAGGCGACGATCTCCGCGTAGTGGACCGGTGCCACCGCCGATACGGCGGCAACGATGGGAACGGTGGCCTGGCCGCCGCAGGTGACCATGTTGACGTTGGGTGCGTCGAGGTGCTCGTCGAGGTTGACGGACGGTACGACGTACGGGCCGATCGCCGCGGGGGTCAGGTCGACGATCGTCTTGCCGTACGGCGCGAGGGCCGCGGCGTTGCGGTGGTGGGCGGCGGCGGACGTGGCGTCGAAGATCACGTCGATCTCGTCGAATCCGTCGAGGGCCAGGAGCCCGGCCACTCCGTCCGCGCTGGTGGGCACGGAGAGGCGGCGGGCCCGTGCGAGCCCTTCCGACTCCGGGTCGATGCCGATCATCGCGGCGGCGGTGACGTTCCCCGACCCTCTGATGATCTTGATGAGGAGATCGGTGCCGATGTTGCCCGATCCGATCACGGCTGCCTTCATCGGACGGCCTCCTTCGCCAGCGGTGCCAGACCGAAGAAGCGGATGGCGTTGCCGCCGAGGACGGCGGTCCGCTCCGCCGGGGAGAGTTCGCTCTCCCGCACGAGCCGGCCGATCTCCTCCTCACCGAGCGGGAAGGGGTGGTCGGATCCGAGCAGCACCTGCTCCACTCCCATCACGTCCACGAGGAGCCGTAGCGCGCCGAGGTCGAAGACGGCCGAGTCCACGGAGAAGCGGTCGGTGTAGGACGAGGGCGGGTGCGGACTGTCGGCGCGTACGAGGTCCCGGCGGCGCCAGGCGTTGTCGGCCCGTCCCAGGAGGTACGGGAAGCTGCCGCCGCCGTGGGCGAACATCAGCCGGAGCGAGGCCGGGAGGCGCTCGAAGGCGCCGGACAGGATCAGCGAAAGGATGGTCAGATGGGTCTCGCCGGCCATGCCCGCGAGCCAGGCCAGCATGTACCGGGAGAACCTCGGCCCGGACGGCAGGTCCCAGGGGTGGACCAGGACGGCCGCGTCCTCTTCGGCGCAGTGGGCGAGAAACTCGACCAGCGCGCCGTGGTCGAGGTCGTGATCGCCGAGGTGGTTGCCGATGTGGACGCCGCGGAAGCCCTGTCCCATGGCGTCGCTGACCATCGCACAGGCGGCTTCGGTGTCCTGGAGGGGCACCTGGCAGAGCGGGGCCAGCCGGTCCGGGGCGTGCGCGGCGTATCGCAGCAGATGCGCGTTGACCGTCCGGCACCACTCGACGGCGCGCTCGGGTTCGAGGTCGTAGCCGAACAACATGGGGGTACTGGACAGCACCTGGACGTCCACGCCGAGCCGGTCCAGGTCGGCGACGCGCTCCGCCGGGTCCCACAGGGTGCGGCTCACCGGCCGGTACTCGGTGGAACCGGCCATCATCATGCCGGTGCCCGGTCCGTCCGTGGTGCGCAGCCAGGGGCCGTCGTCGGAGCCGGTGAGCAGCCGGGATTCGGCGCGCCCTATCTCCGGGAAGACGTGGGCGTGCACGTCGACGACGGTCACGCTCCTGCCTCCTCGTCGCGGCGGGTGCGTGGACGCAGCCGTTCGGGCCAGTCCCGGCCGGGGTGCACGGCGGCGCAGTGGGGGCAGGTGCGTGCGGCCGTGTCGGCGTAGAAGGCGCCGAACACCGGAGGCAGGTCGTCGACGATCGAGGTGAGCTGGACCTCGCTGCGGTGCACCAAGTGATGGCACTCCATGCAGTACCACTCGAACGCGTCGAGGTGCCCTTGCGGTCGGGCGAACTCTACGACGAGACCGATGCTGTCCTCCTCCGGCCGCTGCGGGGAGTGGCGCAGGTGCACCGGTGCGAGGAACACGTCCCCCTCGCGGATGTGGATGTCGCGCGGCGGCTGTCCGTCCTCCTCCATGACGCGGAGCACCATGTCGCCCTTGAGCTGGTAGAAGAACTCCTCGATGGGGTCGTCGTGGAAGTCGGTGCGCCGGTTGGGTCCGCCCACGACCGTCACCATCAGATCGGCGTCCTGCCAGATCTGGACATTGCCCACCGGTGGCTTGAGCAGGTGCCGGTTCTCCGCGATCCAGGACTGGAGGTTGAACGGTCTCATGGTCATCGGTGCTGTTCCTCGCTCTGGTGGAGGTGGCCGCCCCGGGGGAGGTGGGCCACGCCGCTGATCTCGATCAGGAGGTGGGGATGGGGCAACTGGTGGACGGCGACGGTGGTGCGGGTCGGCCCGTGCTCGTCGAAGTACTCGGCGTAGACGTCGTTGTAGCCTCCGAAGTCGTTCATGCTGACGAGGTACGTGGTGACCGACACCAGGTCGTCGAGGCCGCCGCCGGCCGCGGCGAGCAACGCCGCGATGTTGTCGAGCACGGCCCGGGTCTGGGCCCGGACGTCGAGGTCGGTCACGCCCATCGGGTCGACGTTCGCGCCGACGAAGGTGCCGTCGGGGCGCCGGGAGCTGGTGCCGGAGACGAAGACGAAGTCGCCCGCGCGCCTCAGGTGCGGGAAACGGCCGCGGGGCGGCGCGGCGCCGCGGACGATCACGCGTCCTCCTCGGTGATGGTCGGAGCGGTGGTGGCGGTGAACTGGACGGCACCGAGTCCTGTGACCGACGCCCGTACGTGTGCACCGGGGGGCAGCGGTACGGCGGCGGTCGCCGCCCCGGCGAGGATCACGGTGCCCGCTTCCAGCGAACCGGCGAGCCGGGCCGCCGCCGCGAGGGCGCGCAGCGGATGTCCGAGGATCGCCGCGGTGGAACCGGTCTCCACCGGGCGGCCGTCGAGTTCCAGCAGGACACCCAGGTTTCCCAGTCCGCTCGCGGCACCCGGTTCTCCCCAGGCCCCCACGGCGTAGGCCGCAGCCGAGGTGTTGTCGGCGATTACCTCGGGCAGGGAGAACCGGAATCCGTCGTACCGGGAGTCGATGACCTCCAGCGCGGGCGCCACGGCCGCGACGGCCGCCAACGGATCGGCGCCCGGACGCAGGGTGCTCCCCAGGAGGAACGCCACTTCCGGCTCGACCCGCGGATGGATCAGCCCCGAGATGTCGTACTGTCCCCCGTCGGGGATCTCCATCCGATCCGTCAGCCGTCCGTGGATCAGATCCGCAACGCCCATCTGCCGCATCTTGGCGAGGCTGGTGAAGCCGAGCTTGAAGCCGGTGAGCCGCTCACCGCGGTCCAGACACCGCACGATCAGGGCGTCCTGAACGGCGTACGCCTCGGCGGTGTCGGCCAGTCCGGTGGCACCGCCCGGCAGCGGACGCGCGTCCAATGCCGCACGGTCGAGGGACTCGGCCAGAGCCGTGATATTCATCGGACCGCCCCTTCCGTGTCGACGCGCCCGAAGGCCGCGCGCACCGATCCGAGCCCGTCGATCCGGGCCTCGAACACATCACCAGGCTCGACGACGGCCATGGGACCGAGCGCGCCGGTGAGCACCGTGTCCCCGGCCCGCAGCGGACTGCCGAGCCGGACGAGTGTGTCCGCCAGCCAGATGGCCGCGTGCAGTGGGTTACCGAGGCAGGCGACACCCACACCGGTGGAGACGGGCTCGCCGCGGCGCTCCAACACCATGCCGGCGGACCGCAGATCGAGGTCCCGAAGGAGTACGGGCCGCGTGCCCAGCACGTACGCACCGCTGGAGGCGTTGTCGGCGACGGTGTCCACGGCGGAGATGTCCCAGTCGCGGATCCGGCTGCCGACCACCTCGACGGCGGGGAGCACGAAAGCGGTCGCGCGGATCACATCGGCCACCGTGTGCCGCTCCTGTACGAGGTCACTTTCGAGGACCAGGGCGACCTCGGCCTCTGCCCTGGGCTGGAGCACCGAGCCCCAGGGGATCTCGGCGCCGTCCGGTACGGCGGTGTCGTCGAGGAGGGCACCGAAGTCCGGTGTTTCGACGCCTAGTTGTCGCTGCACCGCGGTTGATGTGAGACCGATCTTCCAACCCGTGATGCGCCGGCCCAGGGCGAGGCGTCTTTCGGTCAGGAGGGACTGGACGGCGTAGGCGGTTTCCAGGTCACCGGGCGGCAGGAGGTCGCGGACCGGTGCACACGGAACGCCTGTGCGGTGCGCCTCGTCGAGCCGCTCGGCGGCCCCCGTCACCGGGTCGGGTGGGGTGCCCGTCCCTGGCACGGTGTTGTCCGTCGTACTCACAGCTTCACGCACACATTCATCGGTTCGGAGAAGAAGTCGAGGGAGTGGTCGCCGCCCTCACGGCCGATCCCGGAAGCCTTCACACCGCCGAAGGGCGTACGGAGGTCACGCAGGTTCCAGGTGTTGACCCAGGCTGTGCCGACCTCCAGGGCGGGGGCGACGCGGTGGGCGCGGCTCACGTCACCGGTCCACACCGTGGCGGCCAGTCCGTACGGGCCGGCGTTGGCGAGGGCCAATGCCTCGTCCTCGGTGTCGAACGGCGCGAGGTGTACGACCGGGCCGAAGATCTCGTCCCGTACCGCCGGGTGGTCCTCTGGTAGTCCGGCCAGCACGGTGGGTTCCACCCAGAAGCCGCCGTCCCGTTCGTCCCCGAAGCGCGGAACCCCGCCGCCCGCCAGGACGTCCCCGTCGGTGGCGGCCCTCTCCAGGTGGCCCAGGACCTTGTCCCGGTGGGCGGCGGAGACCATTGGGCCGTAGCCGGAAAGTTCCTTCGCACCTGTGGCGAGCGCGGCGGCGAACGCGTCGAAGACGGGCCGTTGCACGTACAACCGCTCGGTGCACAGACAGACCTGCCCGCTGTGGGTGAAGGCGGAGCGGAGGGTGCCGGCGACCGCCTGCTCAAGATCCGCGTCGTCGAAGACGAGTCCGGCGTTCTTGCCGCCCAGTTCGAAGGAGACCGGCGCCAATCGCTCCGCAGCCGCGCGCATGATCATCGATCCGGTGCGCGACTCGCCTGTGAAGGCGACGGCGTCCACCCCGGGGTGCTCGGTGAGCCACTGACCGGCCGCGTCCGCGCCCGGGCCGTGCACGAGGTTGAAGACTCCTGGCGGAACCTCCGCCTCGGCCAGCACCTCGGCCAGCAGACAGGCTGTGCCGGGGGTGAGTTCGGACGGCTTGGCCACCACCGTGTTGCCGGTCGCGAGGGCGGGCGCGACCTTCCAGCTGAGCAGGAGCAGCGGCAGGTTCCACGGCGAGATCACCGCGACGACGCCGAGCGGCTTGTGGACGGTGTAGTTCAGCGCGCCGCGGCCGTCCGGGGTGGCGGTGTGCCAGGACCGTTCGCCGCGCCCGGCCAGGAGCTCCGCGTAGGAGCGAAAGTTGGCCACGGCCCGGGGGATGTCGACCGTCGAGGCCAACGCCCGCGGCTTGCCGGTGTCGGCGCACTCGGCCGCGACGAACTCCTCGAAGCGCCGCTCGATCCCGTCGGCGATCCGGTGCAGCAACCGCGACCGCTCGGCCGGGCTCCATACCGCCCACGTCCCGCGCAGCGCCTCCCGGGCCGCACGAACCGCCCGGTCTACCACCTCCCGGGACGCCTGCGGTACCTCGCCGGCAACACGCCCGGTGACCGGATCGACGAGCGGGATCGGCGCGCCGGACGCGTCGAACCCGCCTCCTACGTAATGCCGTACGGGTGAACTCACGCTGTGAACCTCCGTCATCCAGCCGGGGCATGTCCGAAACTCGCCCTCGGGTGTGCCGGTATAGTGCACCCACCCAGCTATGCCGATCCAATGCCAATCGGCGCGTCAGCTATAACAATCCTGGTATGGAACAGCCCTCCGTACCCGGAAGGAGCCCGTCGCGATGGACCTCCTGGACGGCCGGTTGAAGTTCCGGCACCTGATTCTGCTCATCGCGGTGTACGAGCGCGGGAGCGTCGTACGGGCCGCGGAATCGCTGCACCTCACCCAGCCGGCCGCGACCCGCACCCTTCGTGAGCTGGAAGCCCTCGCGGACCTGCCGCTCTTCGTCCGTGTACCGCGCGGGATGCGGCCCACCGTCTACGGCGAAGCCCTGACGGAGCACGCCCGCGCCGTGGTCGCCGAGATTCGCCGGGCCGGGGACCACCTCACCGGACTCCGTCAGGGACGGGACGGCACCGTGACCGTGGGCACCCTGCTGGCCGGAGCCAATGTGCTCCTGCCCCGGGCGGTCGCAGGGCTCAAACGGGAACGGCCCCGACTCACCGTCGTCGTTCGGGAGGGGACCCCGGACGTCCTCCACCCGGCACTGCTGGCAGGCGAACTGGACGTCATCGTGGGACGGGTGGGATCGACCCCCTCGCAAGGGGACGGGCTGCGCCAACGGAAGCTCTACCGGGAGCCGATCCGGCTCGCCGTCCGCTCGGGCCACCCGCTCCTCGACACCGCGGACGTCACACTCGCGGACACTCTCGGATTCCCGTGGATCCTGCCCGTCGAGCAGACCGCCCTGCGCCAGGAACTCGGTGCCGTCTTCGTCGACCGGGGCCTCACGCCGCCGGCGGACCGCATCGAGTGCACGTCCATCCTCACCATGCGGGCGCTGCTGCTCCAGACGGACATGGTGGCGCTCCTGCCCGAACTGGTCCTGCGCGAGGACGAGCACCTCGCCGCGCTCCCGGTCGAACTCCCTTCGGTGGGGCGTACGGTGGGCACCACCGAAGCAGCCCACCGGACACGCACCCCCGCTCTCCAAGCGCTGCTCCACCACCTCGACCAGGAAGCGGTCCTGCTGCGCGAGACGCTCGATGGAACGCCGGTGGTTGGTTAGCGGTGGTTTTCACCTTTTCCGTCCGCTTGCAGGTCGATTCTCGGAGCGTCGGGCTGCGGTACAGACGGGGCCGTCGTGGCGGGCGATGCCTGCAGGCCGGGTGGGGGGTTGCAGATGGGGCGGAAGGCTACGTGGGCTCAGATCGTGCGGCTGGGTTCAGGATCGCGGCGCATCGCGCAGGCGGCTGGTGTGCGCCGTTCCGGGTCCGCAGTGTCTGCGCTCGCCCTGGGAGCCGTCCAATGGCTGGCGGGCTTTCTGACTCGGGGCCGTTCCCCGGGTGGCATCCTCGCCGTCGCCGCGGTGGGCGGTGACCCCTTCCACGGCGGGGCACTGCCCGCCGTGTGCCTTCGACGGCACGTCCGTGCTGCCGTCGCTGATCAGCACCGATGCCGATTTCGCCCTGGAGGACAGGCTCTCAGAAATCACTACACACGGCGTGGTCAATCGTTCGCGGGACAGGTCGGGCGAACCCGCCCCGCACCCGGCACCATCCAGCCAAATCTCCACGCTCAAGCCCGTTGAGCAGGAAATACACCAAAGTCCGGTTGCAGTACTAGGAGTGCACTGCTTCCCGCGCCATGGCCGCGAAGTCGTGGTGAGGGTCGGGGGCGTCACCGTCACCGGGCCACCACACATACGCGGTCCACTCGCCGTTTTCCGCGATGCTGTCGGCGTGCAGCAGCCAGTAGCAGCCGCTGCCGCCGTCGTCTTGGCCGATCAGCAGGCAGCGCTTGAGCACGGCGAGCTGGTCCACGAAGGAGTCGCTGTCCGACCACGCTTCAATGAGGTCGGCGTCCAGGTCAGCGAACCAGCCGATGTCCCCGACCTGGAACAGATCGACGGCCCCGATGTCCTCCCAGCCGTCACTGACGTGGAGGAAGTTTCGGTACGAGACAGGAAGCCTCATCCCGAGCCGCTCCTCGGCGGCCACGATCGCCTTTTCGCCCGCCGGTTCGGTGCCGGCCCACCCGGCCTCCAGCCGCTCCTTGCTGATGACATGGCGCTGGTCCTCAATGGCCTCACGGACCTCGTCAGAATTGATGTGCCTGGTGTTGAAGTCGCTGAGGAACGCCCGCCATTCTGCGACCGTCAAGGGCGAAGGGGGCGTCGTCATTCCAGAACTCCGATGATGAGTAAGGTGGGTCCCGGACATGGTCCGCCACGGCCGCCCGGTACTGCTCGGGGACCGGTTGGAGCGCGGCGATGACGGCTTGAGCGATCGGACCCGGTTGGGGCGGGGCCTCCGTCATGGCGACGATCACGTCGATGCCCTGTTCGGTCGCCGCTACCGTGATCGCTTTGCTCACCGCAGACCAGAGAGAGCACACGTCCTCCAGGATGGTTAGTGACGGAGGTCTGGCCGACCGGAATCCCAGTCGCAACGGCCGCTCGGCGAGGACGTCGACGGAGGCTTCTCCGCCACCTGGGGTGAGGGCGGAAAGCGCGGCGTCGAGCACTGCTCGCGCCCGACCGGAGATGGGGACAGGAGGAAGCGACGGCAGGGTCTCCATCCGGCCCCGGTGAAGGATCCGCCAGTCGTCGGCGAGATCGGGCAGATGTCGGGATCGTCGGAGCCGAGACATCGGTAGACGTCGCACAACTGCGTCCCGCAGATGGCTGCCGGGTTGCAGGGGAAGGCCGAGGTTCAATCGATAGTTCTTCGACTGCGCGGCCACCGTGCGGTCGCGAGTGGGGACCAGGGTTCCGTCCACGATCAGCACCGTGTTCTTGCGGAACCGCTTGCGCGGCCGGAGCGCGAGCAAGGCGCCGAGGTGTCTGATGACTCGGTCGGCCGCGGACTTCGATAACCCGAAGAGCGGGGCAAGCCGGCGCAGCGTCACGTTTGTCCGTCAGTACGTCGTGACCAGCAGCACTCGGTCCTCCAGTGGCAGTCCCCACGGCCGGCCCCGCCGCACCTCGTCGGCCCCCTCACTGCGCAGCGCAGTTACCAGCTTGCCGAAACAGCGCAGGCTCAGCCCAGTGAAGGAGGCTGTCCAGGACGGGGCCGACGCCGTGATCACTCCAGTCACAGCAAGATCATGAAGCCGAGCCGGGGCCCTGCGGCACCATACCGTCACGGGCCGCCTGGTCAGGGCCTCGCCCAAGGCCGCACCATGCTCAAAGCACGCCAGGGCCGGCGCGACGATCTGATGAGGAGCAGGACGTGGGAAGTCTGTTGAAGGGCGTTTCCGGGGTCCGCTGGGGAGAACTACGCGACGCGACGGGTGCCACCGCCGGCGGTGGCACCCTCTCCTGTCCCGGATCGCATACCGGGATGAGGATACGGCTCGCATCGCCATTGATGACCTGGGCGATGCCCTATGTTCGCTGGGGTTCGTCGTTGGCGAGGTGACAGCTCCCACGGTGCCGTTCCTTCTTGAACTGGCCGGGTCTCCGTACGTGGCTTGCAAGGCTGAGTTACTGGACCTGCTGGGAAGCATCTGCCGGGCCGACCAGTGGCATTCTGCCGCTGCTGCAGTGCAGGACCGCAAGCACGGCGCGAGCTATCAGCAGCCACCCGGCTGGGAGGCAGCAGCAAGGACGGCTCTGTACGCAGGCCGGTCAGTCATCGAGGGCGCTGACCGGGTGGCGTTGGCAGGCATCATCTACGTGCTGCGCAGGGACGTGGCCTGGCGTGACGTTGCCGGGGTCTGGCCGGCCCTGCACCCGGCCCTGCTGACTGAGCTGCGCGCTGCAGATTCGTTCGCGGCGTTGTGGAGGTAGCTGTAGCCGCCGCCGTCCCTCGTGGCCACCCGGTGAGGGGTCGACTGCTGATGCCGTGCGTCGACCCCGGTTTCATGCCCCGTTCTGCGGCACGCCCGACTGCTCCGCGGCCTGCTCGGCGGCGCGTTCAGTCTCTGTGCTCGTCGGCAGGTGGCGCAGCCGTACCCCAGCGAGCACAGCGGCGGCCAGGACGATGACGACGGCCACCGCCGAGGTCTGGCCGAGGCCACTGGCGAAGGCCCCGCGGGTCGCCGCGAGGAGCGGCTCGGCGAGGTGCCGCGGAAGATCGGCGGCGGCTTCCGAGGCGCCGCCGAGAGTGGAGCGCGCGGCGTCCGCCGTCGCTGCGGGCAGTCCGTCGGGCAGGTGGTCGGTGAGGTGGGACCGGTACACGGCGGTGCCGAAGGTGCCGAGCAGCGCGACACCCAGAGCCACCCCCAGTTCTCCGCTGCTCTCCGACAGCGCGGAGGCCGCACCGGCCCGTTCGGGCGGTGCGGTACTGATCACGAAGTCGGCACAGAGCGCGATCATGGGGCTCAGTCCCAGGGCCACGAGTTCATAGCCGATGATGAGCAACGCCAGGTCGTCCGGGCCGACCTGGGAGAGGGCGGCGAACCCGAGCGCCGCGACGGTGAGGCTGCCGGTGATGACCTTCCCGGGGCGCAGGCGGCGGGCGAGCAGCGGGGCGAGCAAGGAGCCGACGATGGTGCCCGCGGCTGCGGGCACCATCCAGGCACCGGCCAAGAACGGCGACAGGTCGAGGACCTCCTGCAGGTACAGGGCGATGAACAACTGGGTGCCCCCCATGGCGAACAGGCCCAACAAGTAGGTGCCCAGCGAGGTGTTGATGACCCGGTCGCGGAGCAGAGAAAGGTCGAGCAGCGGGTCGTCCAGGTGGTTCTGACGGCGTACGAAGAGCAGGCCGAGGGTCACTCCGAGCAGGAGGGTGAGGGCGAAGACCAGGTCCGGGCGCGCTGTGCTGACGTGCTTGATCGCGTAGACGACGCCCAACACCGCGGCCAGGGCGAGCGCGGTGCTGGGCAGGTCGATGCGGCCGGCCCCCGGGTCGCGGTACTCGGGCAGGAGCGCGGGCCCGACTGCGAGCAGCAGCAGCATCACCGGAACACCCAAGAGGAAGACCGAGCCCCACCAGAAGTGTTCAAGGAGCATGCCACCGATCAGGGGCCCGGCAGCGGTGCCGACGGAGAAGCTCGTCATGATGACGGCCACGGCGAAGCTGCGCTGGGTCCCGCGATGGAACATCACGCGGGTCAGGGACAGCGCCGAGGGCATCAGGGTGGCACCGGCGATGCCGAGGAGAGCGCGGGAGGTGACGAGCATCGCCGCGCTGTCCGCGTAGGCGGCGATAACCGAAGCCACGCCGAAGAGGGCGGCGCCGATGAGCAGGATGCGTTTGCGTCCGATGCGGTCGCCGAGCGCGCCGGCGGGCACCAGCGCGCCGGCGATCAGGAACCCGTAGATGTCCATGATCCACAGGAGTTCCGTGGAACTCGGCTCCAGATCACTGCTCAGATGAGGTACGGCCAGGTACAGGACCGTCATGTCCATGGAGATCAGCAGCGTCGGCAGGGCCAGGACGACGAGTCCGATCCACTCCCGCCGGCTGGCTCGGGGCGGGGTTGCGGTGGTCATTGTGGTGCTTCCTCACTTGCGGGGTTGTGCGTGCGGGTGGACGGGCAAGGGTGCCGAGCGGTAGATCCGGGTCACTGTGATCAGGAACGCGGTCTCCTCGGGCAGCGTGTCGGCGCCGATCTGCGCGATGGGAAGCGCGACATGCTGAGGTTCGGCGCCGGACATTCGGGCCGCGCGGGCCCCCTTCAGGAGGACGGCGAGTTCCGCGGCCGGGAAGGCCCCGGCCGCGTCCGAGGCGTGGCGGCACGGATCGGGTCCGCTCGGGGTGCTTGCACTGCCGTCCTGGTTTTCGGCGAATTCACGCGCGTACTGGTGCAGTTCGGTCGTTGCATAGGGAGAGAGCGTGAGGATGGCGTCGCGGATCTCCATGAGCCGGCGGTACAGCAGGAGCCTGGGAGGACCCAGAGGTCGCAGGATTCCCCGGCCGCGCCGGGGAATGAGCAGCACGTGTGGACACGCCTCCACCAGGTCGCGCCACAGGGGCCGGATCCGCCACCAGTTCCTGACGTCGCGGAAGGTGCGGTGGGCTGCGGCTGTGGTGGGTAGGGCCAGCGTGGCGGCGATGAGGAGTCCGTGCAGCGCGAGGGCGAACGGCTGGGCGGTCCCACCCCGAGTGTGGCCGAGGAGGTGGGAGAGCGAGTTGAGCCAGAAGACGCCGGCCATGGCCGTACCGGAACCGAGCAGAAGCAGACCCGCTCTCAGGGATCGGTCGGCGCAATGCCGTCCCCGGCTCAGGCAGACGAGAAGGCACAGGGCGTTGGCGGCCAGATGTGTGGTGATGATGACAAGCCAGTACGGGGCGGGCGGTGTGGGTGACGCCGCGCCGTCCTGGATGAGGTGCCGCCCATGCGGGCCGTACAGCGCGTCCAGGGCGGGGAGGCCTGCCACTACGCAGCAGGCGGCGACCCGTAACCACACCAGCAGCGCCCGGCGTCGGGTGCCGGTGTTCAGGGAGAGGACCAGTTCGAGCAGGGCGAAGGCCGAGATGATGCCGCAGATGTTGCGGATCAGGTCCATGCTGTGCAGGCTGCCGAAGGTCCGGTCGAAGAGGGCGCCGACGCTGTCCAGGTCGAGGGTGTTCGCGGCGGCGGCGGCGAGGCAGGCCAGCCAGAGCTCGCGCTGCTGCCGCGAGCCGACGGTGTGCGGCAGACGCAGCAGGACGGCGGCCCACATGCACAGGGTGCCCAAGGTCTGCGCGGTGGCGCCCAGCGCGCCGACGTCAGCGGTCGCCGAGAACATGGAGGCCAAAAGCCCTTTCGAGGGCTTGTGTCGTGCCGTGTGTGGAGTGGCGGGCCCGGTGCAGAGTCTTGCTGAGGATCAGACTGGCCAGCATCTCGGCATCCTGCTCCTGCCGCGTGGTATGGGCGGCGCGGCGCAGCAGACGCCGAATCAGTTGCGGATCGAGGTCGGGCAGGACCGCTCGCGCCGGGCTGGTCTCGTCCGTGACGGGATGCTGGTGGTCGAGAAGCATGTGGCTGATCTCGTGCAGGATGATGTGGTCCTGGTGGGGGCGGGTGGTCCCCAGCTCGAAGAAGACGTGGTCGTGTGTGTCGGTGGCGAGCCATGCACCGCAGGCGCCACCGACGCGGCCCTCGGCCGGCAGCGGGTGCAGATGGATCGGGCGACCGCGCCGACGTGCAACGTGCCGGCACAGCTGGTGCACCGAGTCGGACCGGGGGAGCGCGAGTTCGTCGAGGACCGCTTCACAGCGCTGGCGTAAGGTGCGGTAAGGGAACAGCAAGTTCATGCGTCCTTCGGTGAGCGGCGGATCGTACGGACCGAGGCGCTCTTGGCTGCTGCGGTGAAGTTCTCTGCATGGCGTCAGGACTCCCCGTCGGCCGGGATGCGCTCATGGTCGGTTGGGGCAGGTGCCGCCGCGTCGTACGGCGGTGTCTCCTCGATGTCCGGCAGGTGGTGCAGCCTGCGGGCCTGGTCGACCATGGCGAGCAGTGCGTCCAGGGTCTCGCCGGAGAGTCCTTCGGCACGCAGCGCCAGAGAGCGGACCTTGTTGTCGCGCAGCGCGGTGGCGAGGCGCAGTTGGGTGTTGACGCGGTCGGCTACCTCTGCGCTGAAGAAGTACTCGGGAGGCACACCGAAGTACTGCGCGAGTACGCCGAGTTGATCGACGGTGACGTTGTGCTTCTTGCCGGTGGCCAGCTCCCACAGGTACGTGCCGGAGAGTGTGCCCCCGGTCGCCTCCCGGATGTCCTTGGCCAGGCGCGCGTAGCCCGGCCTGGTGCGCTCGTCGGGGTGGAGCGTGGTGATGAGATGCGTCAGACATTCGCTGATCGGCTTCGCCGACCGACGGTTCGGTGTCCGTCTGTCGTGGCTGTCCGTCATTCAGTGCCTCCGTGTCCGAACGCTTCACTCGTGAGCGGGCGACCTCCTGTCCGCTACAGCGGACGAGTCTAGCGGTGCGGGCTCGATCTGTGTCCGCGACTGTTGACAGACTGCGACAGCTTCAGCGTAAGCTGCGCGGCATGGCTATCCGCTTTAGCGGATGATCTGTCCAGTCGTGGAGGTGAACCACCTGTGGACACCGGAGAGTTGGTTCCGTCCGACACCGACGCGCCACCGTTGACGATCCCTTCCTCCTTCGCGCATTCCGCGACCGTGGCGCCACTCGCGCCCGCGCTCACCGATGGCCTGCTGTGTCTGACATACCGGCAGCTCCAGGGCGAGGTGAGTGATCTCTCCCACGCCCTCGCGCCCCTGGTGAGCGCGGGTGACCGCGTGGCATTGCAACTTCCGCGCAGCGCGGAGTACGTGGTTCTCTACCTCGCCGTCCTCTCGCTCGGTGCCGTCGTCGTCCCGCTCTCCCCTGATCTCAGCGCGCACGAGACCGGCGGTGAACTCCTGCTCTGCGAGCCGGTGTTGCTGCTGTGTGAACCAAGGGCCCCGGACGCCCGTCCCGGTCGGCGCGCCGATGCGACGGACCGGGTCGGCGGAACACCGGCCGCGGCGGCGCCCGCGGTCGTGTACGTCCCGGTGCGCGCCCGCGCCGACGGAGCCTTGACGGAGCTGCGGACCGCCTGCGGGGCGGTAGCGGTGGGGTGCGCTCCGCAACGCCGCGTGGACCCGGCGGCGGCCGCCGTGCTGCTTGCCACCTCCGGCTCGTACGGCCTGCCCAAGAGGGTCGTGCTCTCTCACACCGCCCTGCTCGCGAGCGCGCGGGCCCACCGGGCGTCGCTCGGTCTCACGGGGGGCCACGAGGTCGCGCTCGCCGTAGTGCCATTGAACTTCGGCTACTGCAACACCGTCCAACTCGTCGGCCAGTTCGACAGCGGCGGCCATCTCGTGCTGCTCGACGGCGACTTCCTGCCCAGCCGCTTCGGGCGGCTCGTCGAGCGGCACGGTGTCACCTCGACCCTGCTCGTGCCCGCCATGCTCCGCCTCCTCACCCTGGGCGACTGGGATCGGGCGTACGACCTGCATTCGCTGCGGCACATCGTGTACGGCGGCGCCGCCACCTCGCAGGAGATACTCGACCGCATCGAAGAGCGGCTGCCCGGTGTGGAACTGGTGGAAACGTACGGCCAGACCGAGGCCGGGCCGAGGGTGACCACGATGCGCCGCCGCGACCGCCACGACCGCCCCGGATCCGTCGGCCGCGCCCTACCCGGCATCGAAGTGAGCGTACGTGACGAGGAGTTCGGTGTCCTCCCCGCGGGCCGGAGCGGAGAGATCGCGGTCCGTGGCCCCGGGGTGATGACCGGCTACTACGACCGTCCGGAGGAGAGCGCGCAGGTGCTGCGCGACGGTTGGCTGCGTACCGGAGATCTCGGCCGCCTCGACGAGGACGGCTTCCTGTATCTGCGCGGCAGGCTACGCAACATCGCGATCGTCAGCGGGATGAACGTTTCCCTTGAAGAGGTCGAAGCCGCTCTCACCGCACACCCCGCGGTGGCCGAGGCCGTGTGTGCGGTGCGCGCCGACGCCCGGGCAGGGGAGACGCTGGTGGCATGGGTACGCCTCGCTCCCGACGCGCACGGCGCCTGCGGTCGTGCACCGGAGGCAGGTGCACCTGATCGGCAAGCCACCGTGCTGAAGGAGGTGATCGGCTTCTGCCGAGACCGACTCAGTGCCCACAAGCGTCCGCGGCGCATCGAGGCGGTGGCGGAGTTCCCGCGTACGCGTACCGGCAAGATCGACCGATCGGCGTTGCACACCCTCAGCCGGGATTCCCCGGCCGGGAGCGACGTACCGGCCCGGACGTGTCCCAAGTCGAGGAGGCAGGCCGTTGACGACTAACGAAGTACAGGACGAAGCCGCCGCCCGGATGAACGGCGGGCAGGAAGCGGATCGCGTGGCTGCCTGGGCGGTGCGGAAGCTGGCCGTGCTGAGTATCCCGCCGCGGCCCGAAGAGGAGATCGCACCCGGGCAGTC
The DNA here is from genome assembly GCF_014650675.1 of Streptomyces anulatus. GTDB lineage: Bacteria > Actinomycetota > Actinomycetes > Streptomycetales > Streptomycetaceae > Streptomyces > Streptomyces anulatus. The sequence goes on from NZ_BMVK01000010.1 coordinate 88,832, forward strand.
CCTCGCCGAGGATCTCGGGGTCGACTCGCTGGCCTTCATCGAGGCTCTGGTCTCCTTCGAGGAGGAGTTCGGTGTGCGCCTCGACGAGGACCGGCTGCTGCTCTCCTCGTACGACACGGTCCAGGACCTCTGCGACCATCTGCGTGCCACCCGCATCCGTTGACGACCGGCCGGGGAGCCCGGAGCCCCTCGGCGGAACCGGAGTACTCAGTGGAACCGGACAGTTATCTCAAGGCCCTCGCCGACGCCGCGCGCGGTCTCGACCCGGACGAGGTCACCGCGGCCGCCGACCGGATCGAAGCCGCCTGGGCCCGCGGCGCCACCGTCTTCGTTGTCGGGAACGGCGGTAGCGCTGCCACGGCCTCGCACATGGCGTGCGACCTGGCGAAGTCCGCTACGCCGGGCCTCGCGGCTGGGAACAGAGTGGTCCCGCTGCTCGACACCTCGGTGCTGACCGCCTGGGCCAACGACGTCTCCTACGAGGCGGTCTTCGCCGCCCAGCTCGCCACCCAGGCCCGGGCCGGCGACATCCTGATCGTGGTCACCGCCAGCGGAAACTCGCCCAGCATCGTGCAGGCGCTGACCACGGCGCGCACCCGCCGGGTGGAGACCATCGCTCTGCTTGGCTTCGACGGTGGCAGGGCGCGTTCCCTCGCCGACGACGTGATCATGGTGCCCGCGGACCACTACGGAGTCGTCGAGGACCTGCACCTCGCGGTCAACCATATGATCACCGAGCTGCTCGGCGCCCGCGCCCTCGCCTCGTCGTCGGTCGCGGCCTCGCCGACCGTGGGCGGTACGCGGTGAACCGGGGCGCGGCCGCTGGGGCGGACATCTGGGACGAGCGGGCGCGCCGGCCGGGCCTGCACGCCGTGCTCTCCGGGCGTTGGACGCCCGAGCAGTGCGCCGAGGTCGACCGCGAGCAGAAGGAGCTGATCGCGCGTCTCCTGCCCGACCTGACCCGGGACCGGGTGCTCGACCTCGGCTGTGGCGTCGGACGGCTCACCGCCTGGCTGAGTGCCCGTGCCCGCTGGACGGTGGGAGTCGACCGGTCGGCGGAGATGGTACGCAGGGCGGCCCGCGCCCTCGATGGCAGGTCGGCTCTCGCGATCCGCTCCGGCATTGACGAACTGCCCTTCGCCGACGGGTCCTTCCACACCGTCTTGGCTGTCTTCACGTTGCAGCACCTCACCGACGACGCGGTGTTCCGGTCCTCCGTGCGGGAGATGGGTCGGGTGGTGACGCCGCGCGGAGGCCGCGTTCTCATCGTGGATGGCCACAACCCGTCAGCCGTCCCGCGTGACGTCTCCAGTGCCACCACCTCCACCGTGACCCGGCCGATCCCCGCCTACGGCGACCTGGCGGCGGTCGCCGAGCTCACGCACGTGGAGGAGCTTACGTACGCCGGAGACCGCTATCACGTCCAGCTCTGGCGGACCACCTGACCCCCCGGCTCGCGACCGCCCATCGCCCAGCTCCGGCGGACACCCCTGCCCGCCGCAAGAAGGGAGCGCCGTGCGCATCTGGTTCCTCACCCCCACCTTCCCGCCTGTCCACGGCGGGTCGGAGACACAGATCTACACCCTCGCCGCGGGCCTGGTTCGGCGCGGCCACCAAGTCGATGTCCTCACCGAACGTTACGCGCAGACCGAGGCGCAGGAGGAAATGCTCGGCGTGCGCGTACACCGTGTGCGCACCGACGCCGCACGCTGGTCGGAGCCTGACCGGGTGCCGTGGGAGGAGCGGCTCTTCGGGCTGCTCGGCGACGCCGAACGCGTCATCGGCTCCAGCGGCGTCGACATCCTGCAGACCTTCTGCCAGGTCGGCGCCGTCCTCGGCGCGATGATGCGGGGCGGTCTCGACTGTCCGCTGGTTGTGACGATGAACGAGACCACCCCCGACGTCGACCCGTTCGGCGCCTCCCGCTCCCGCCTGGTCTTCGGGCAACTGCCTTACGACGCCATGGTGGTGGGCAGCCGTGCCTACCACGACCAGGCCATCGGCTACGGCGCGGCTCCGGACCACGTGCACCTTGTGCGCTACGGCATCGAGGCCGGCCTGTACGGCGGCGCCCACGAGCGGGAGATCCAGGACGCCCGCTCCTGGCTCGGCGTCGAGCCCGACGACCCGCTGGTACTGCTCGTGGGCCGGTACAAGGAACGCAAGGGCCAGCGCGAGCTGGTGCGGGCGATGGCCGACATCGTCGCCAGGCACCCCCGGGCCCGGGCCGTCCTGGTGGGCTCCCTGAACTCCGCGTCGGCCACCTACTTGCGGTGGTTGGAGGACGACATCGACGCGCTGGGGCTGCGCGGGCATGTGCTTCTGCGTGGTTCTGACCGGCCGTTCGGGGCGATGCGCGCGATCTACGGCGCTGCGGACGTGGTGGTGCAGCCCAGCCACGCCGAGGGCCTCTGCCTGTCCGCCATCGAGGCAGTCGCAGCGGGCCGTCCCCTGGTGGCCGCGTCGGTTTCCGGCCTGTCCGAGGTCCTTGAGTGCTGCCCGGGCACGGTCCCGGTGCCGCCGCACGACCCCACCGCGCTGGCCGACGCGGTCTGCGCCCTGCTCGACGCCCCGGAACGGGCGGCGGCTGACGCCCGCCGCGCCCAAGAGGCAGGGCGGCGGGAGTTCGCCGCCGAGGCTATGGTCGACGGATATCTGAAGGTCTACGAGCGGCTTCGCGCCGCCCCCGCGAGAACGACCCAAGGGACGGCGCGCACCGGGAGGGTCAGCCCGTGACCGTCAGGCCGGGAATGCCGCGCAGCTCGGGCAGGCCGCTGACGATGGCGGCCAGCTCGGGCGAAGCGAGCACGACACAGCCGCGCCGGTACCCGGTCTCCTCCCGCCCGGGGCAGCTCGGCCACAGAACACGGCTCTCGCCCAGAGCCGAGCTTCCCAGATATTCCACGGTCAGTTCGGTTCGGCCGTACGCGTCGAATCCGTAGCCGTCGTCGTCTGGGACTTTGAAATCGTCGATGACGATGACTGAGAGGGGCCAGTTCTGCAGAATGAAGGCCACTTCGTGGCGTAGTGGTAGATCAGCGTTCCAGTGCGCGTCCAAGTAGCACAGGAAAGGCTCTGAAGATGGAACGTGTTCACCTTGTCGCAGCATTAGCAGCGCGTCTCGTGAATCGCGATTGATAACTTTGATTTCGGGTACGTGGCGAAACTCCCGGGCTACGTAGCGGGCGAAGCCAGGGTTCTTCTCGGCGGTGTATACGGGTTTTCCCGAGACCTGCCACAGGAAGCGTGTCGATGCGCCCCGATAGCTGCCCGATTCGTAGAGGGCAGCCGGGCGCACTGCGCTGACCAGGGAGCGGAACATGTCCTGTCGGGCCCGCTGGCCGTTGAACGGCTCCAGCCAGGGGCCATCGACGGCGGGAATGTTCCGGCCGATGAGCTCGGCGACGGCAGGGTGCAGGGGACGGGACAGCGAGTCGTAACTCCTGGCCAGAAAAGCGGTGGCCTGTTGGGTTATGCGGTTGATCGCCATGGAACTCCACCTCCGAAGCGGACGGGCGCCAGTGTCCTGGCCCATTCTGCATTGATAAGAGATTGCGGGAGGAGTCGTCAAGTCCGCAAGAGGTGAATGAACTTCGAGCGGGGGTGTTGTCTGTTCGAAATTAGCTGCTACATTACTCAACCTGGACCCGGAACGTGACATGGGCACGTATTCCTGGCGCGGTGTTTCTCCGAGGTTTCGTGCATTCGAGAGGGGTTGGCAGCATGCCGTTGGTCCCGGCCGTCGAGATCGAGATCTCCGACGACGAGCGTCACGAGGTGCTCGCCGAGGTCGACCGGCTGCTGCGGTCCGGCAGGTTCTCCCAGGGGCGCAATGTCGAGGCGTTCGAGGAGGAGTTCGCGGCGTACACGAGGACGGCGAGCGCCCTTGCCGTCTCCAGCGGCACCACCGCCCTGGAGCTGATCTTCCGAGCCCTGGGTGTGGAGGGCCGTGAAATCGTCGTGCCGGCGGCCACCAACTTCGCGACGTACATCGCCGCCGAACGCGCGGGGGCCACCGTGCGCCTCGCCGACGTCGACCCGACCACCTTGGCCCCCACCCTCGAACAGGTGCGCGCGGTGTGCACCCCGCGTACGGCGGCGGTGACGGTCGTGCACACCGGCGGCCTGATCGGCCCCGAGACCGAGGCTGTCGCGGCCTGGTGCGAGCAGCGCGGACTCGCGCTGGTCGAGGACTGCGCCCATGCCCACGGCAGCGAGCGTGGTGGGCGCCACGCGGGCACGTTCGGCGTCGCGGGCGCCTTCTCGTTCTTCGCCACCAAGGTCATGACGACCGGGGAGGGGGGCATGGTGGTCACTGGAGACGGTCGACTGGCCGACGAGATCAGGCTGTTGCGCAATCTCGGCAAGCCCGAGGTGTGGGTGAGCACCCACACACGTCCCGGCTGGAACGCTCGCCTGCCCGAGTTCGCCGCAGTCCTGGGACGCGCCCAACTCCGGCGACTGCCAGAGGTGCTGGAGGCCCGCCGGGCGGTCGCCGTCGGTTACGCCGACGCCCTGCGCGGCCTGCCCGTCGGGGACTTCCTGCTGCCCGACCACTCCTACAGCGGGTACAAGGCGATGCTGATGCTCCCACCGGGCACCGACCGCGACGCCCTCAAGGAGCGGTTGCGCGAACGCTCCGTACAGGCGGCGGGGGAGGTGTACGCGATGCCGCTGCACCACCAGCCGGTGCTCGCCGGCCGGCACGCCGGTTTGCGGCTGCCCGGTGCCGAGCGGGCCTGCGCCGGGCAACTGTGCCTGCCCATCTACCCCGGCCTGGACGACGAGCGACAGGCGCACGTGGTGCGCGCGCTCTGCAACTCACTGACCGAACTCACGGAGGAAGGCGCACGATGACGGCGAGGCCCCGACCGAAGCGCGCGCCCGCCGAGGCACCGCGGGAGACCGCCCGCGCGCGCGTTGCGTTCCGCACCCCCTGGATAGTTGTTCGCGAGGCCCACGAGCCCGAACCCGAAGGGCCCGGGCGCAGTTGGCACTACCTGGACCATCCAGGCTGCGCCCTCGTGCTGCCGCTGACCGCCGACGGCACCCTGCTGCTCATCCGGTCCTGGCGAGTCGCGGTGGGCGGGTGGTGCCTGGAGGCCCCGGCCGGACGGTGCGAGCCGGGGGAGAGCCCGTGCGGGACCGCCCGCCGAGAACTGTCCGAAGAGACCGGTGCACGCGCCGGAGTCCTGCACCCCCTTGGCACTGTCCGGCCCTCCAGCGGCTCCTCCAATGAGGAGGTCCACCTGTTCCTGGCCCCCGACGTCCGGCCCGGCTCTCCCCACCACGACGACGGAGAGGTCATCCGCCCCTGCCCGCTCCCGGCGGCCGAAGCTCTCGAGCTCGCCACATCGGGCGAGCTCCAGGACGCCCCCACTGCCCTGGCCCTGCTCCGCGCCCACCGGCTCGGCCTGCTGCCCACCGTGAGCCCGGCGTCCACCGCCGCACCGACGGTCCTCGGGCAGCAGCGATGAGCGCCGTGTCCGCCCGGGACCGCGGTGTCCCCGCCGATGCCGCACACGGGATCCAGGTCGTCGTTCTGGCCGGCGGGTTGGGCACCCGGCTCGGCGACCTCGGCACCCGGCTGCCGAAGGTCTTGCTGCCCGTCGCCGGCCGCCCCTTCCTCGACCTGCTGCTCGCCCCGCTCATGGATGCCGGGCTGCGCCGCTTCCACTTCTGCCTCGGACACCTGGCGCAGCCCGTGCTCGAACACCTCCGCCGAGTGGCCGCGCCCATCGAGGTGACCTCGCACGTCGACACCGCCCAGCGCGGCACCGCCGGAGCGCTGCGCGCGGCCGAGCGGCACCTGGATGAGGTGTTTCTGCTGGTCCTCGGGGACACTCTGCTGGACCTTCCCTACGCCGACGCGCCCCACTGGCTGCACGACACCCGGGACGAGGCTGCCATGGTCGTGACCTCCGCGTACTCCGGCGTACGCCCCAATACCCGCGTCGAGGAGGGCCGGGTGACCGGATACGACAAGGACGCCACAGCGGACACCCGCACGCTCTGGACGGACACCGGCGTCTGTGTCCTGCGCCGCCGGGCCCTGCGGCGTCTGGGGGCCGAGCAGGACCCGGTGGACCTCGGCGTGCTGTTCCGCGCGCTCATCCGCCGCCGTTCGCTCGCGGCCCACCTGGTCGATCAACCGTTCACCGACATCGGCACACCCGAACGCTACAGCCGTTTCGTCGCCGTACCCGAAGACCGCACGTCCTGACACTCCGTACAGCGAACCACCTGCACAGCGAGCCACCGCACCGCCCGATGATTCCCAGAGACCCGAGGAGTCCCGTGCGTATTCTGCTGGTCGAACCCGCCGTCTACACCCCGGACGGCCTGGACAAACGCGAGATGCGGCCCTCGCAGCTGATTTCCCTCACGCTGCCCTACCTGGCCGCCATGGTGCCGCCCGACTGGGAGGTCGACCTGGTCTACGAGGTCTGCGAGGACCTGGAACGGGACTACGACCTCGCTTCCTACGACCTCGTAGGCATCACCACCCAGACCATCCAGCTCAAGCGGACCCTGGAACTCGCCCGCATGATCCGCAGGCAGGGTCCCCGCGTCGTCATCGGAGGCCCCGCCACCGTCGAGGACAACCACAGCCTGGTCCCGGTGATCAGCCGTTTCTGCGACTCCGTCGTCGTCGGTGAGGCCGACGTGCTGTGGCGTCACCTGATCGCCGACCTGGCCAGGGGTGAACTCAAGGAGATCTACCAGAGCCATGAGCCGGTGCCGATGGCGGGACACCCGCTTCCCCGCTTCGACCTGGTCGACTTCAACAAGATCGCGACGCCGCACGTGCTGCCGTCGTTTACCGCGCGCGGCTGCCCACGGCGGTGCACGTTCTGCAGCGAGGTTCTCTACAGCAAGTGGCGCTACCGTCCCGTCGACGACGTGCACCAGGAACTCCTCGCCTACCGCGACCGGTTCGGCATACCCCGCGTGGTGTTCCGCGACGACGACTTCCTGGTCTTCCCCAAGCGCTCCAAGGAACTCCTCGGCCGCCTGGCGGGGGAAGGCATCGAGTGGGGATGCCAGACCGACTTCAACCTCGCCCGCCACCCCGACGTCGTACAGTCGGCGCTCGACGGCGGCATGCGGGTGGCCTCTTTCGGCGTGGAGAGCGTCCGGGAGAAGAACCGCGAGTTCACCGAGAAGACCTTCTTCACCATCCCCGAGGCCGAGGAGCTGCTCCTGCGGCTGCACGAGGCCGGAGTGGAGACACAGGTCAATGTCATCTTCGGCTTCGACTGGGACGACCCCGACGTCTTCGAGGAGACCTACGAGTTCGCCCTGCGCACCAAGGTCTCCCGGCTGTTCCTGAGCGTCCTCTACCCGATCCCCGGCACCCCGCTCTACGAGCACCTCGCGCGGGAGGGACGACTGCTCGAAAAGCGTCCCCAGGGCATTGACGACCCGCTGGCCGTGACCTTCACCCCCAAGCTGTTGACGCCGGACCAGCTCGTCGAGGGCTATCTCGACGTCGAACGGCGCTTCGCCGAGACCGATCTGACCGGCCGCAACTACTGGCTCGGCAAGGACCTCGTCGTCGTCTGACCCCGTGCCGCGGAGCGCGTGCGCCCGAACCCTTTGAACGTGAGGAGATTCATGACTGCCGTCAGTGTGGTCGTGCCCACCCGTGACCAGGCGTCCCGCCTGGAGGCGACGCTGCACGCGTTCACCCGCCAGGATGCACCGCCCGGCGGCTGGGAAATCGTCGTGGTGAACGACGGTTCGAGCGACACCACCGCCGACGTGCTGCGGGCCGCCGCCCGGCACCTGCCGCTGCGCGCGGTCCACACCTCCGGCGAAGGCCGGGCCGCCGCCAGGAACACCGGCGTGCGGACCGCCGAGGGAGAGGTCGTCGTCTTCTGCGACGGGGACCGCGCACCGGTACCCGGCTACGTGCGTGCGCATGCTCACGCCCACGTCGACGGGGGACGGCGGGTCGTGGTCGGCGACGTCAAGGAGCTGTACCTCAGCGGCTTCGAAGAACGCCTTGCCGAGATCAAGGAATTGCTCACGGTCGACGGGGAGGCGCTGCGGCGCCGCTCCCGCACTCCCATGTTCGTGAAGAAGGTCTGCGACGTCTACGACACCTCAGGACGGACCGTGTCGCCGGTGCGCTGGCTCAGCTTCCTGTCCGGCAACGTCTCGCTGCGCCGCGACCTCTATGACCGGGTCGGTGGATTCGACGAGAGCTTCAGCGGCTGGGGTCTCGAACACCTGGAGCTCGGCTACCGCCTCGTCGCGCACGGCGCCGCGTTCCTGCACTGCGCCGCCGCCCGCAACGACCACTTCGCGCACGGCAGACCCGTCGGGTTCTACCGCGCGTCCCTGGAGAGCTCGGCCGCGCGGTTCGAGCGCAAGCACCCAGAGGTACCGGCGCGGCTGCTGCTCGCACTGACGCTGGACGGGATGTCCCTGACGGAGTTCGAGAAGGCAGTGACGGAGTTCGCGGAGCCTGCGTCCGTCCACGAGGACGAGCCGGCACGAGAGGAGCGGTGAGTATGCGGCAACGGCTGAGCCAGTACTTCCTGACGGCGCACGAACCCGCCGACCCGGTGTGCGTGGTGCGCCACCACCACGACGACGCCGCTCCCACTGTCGTACTCCTGACCGGACTCGCCCTGTCGATGAGCGAGCCGCGCTACCTGTGGTCGATCCTGGCCCGCAGACTGCGCGCACGCGGCCTCAACGTCGTGCAGTACGACCATCCGGGCCACGCGGACAGCGCGGCCACCGGCCGCCCGGCCACCTGGCCCGGGGTACGGCACGCGGCCCGCGCCGTCGTTGCACACGCCCGCGCGACCGGTGCCGGACCCGTGTCCGTGATCGGCTGCGGACTCGGCAACGTGCTGGCCGCCGAGCTGCTCACGACCGGCGAGGCCGCCTCGGGACTGCTCGTCTGTCCCGACCTCGCGCTGTGGCGGACCGGCACCGACGCCGCTCCCGGGGAACTCGCAGCTCTCGCCGCCCGGGGCCGTGCGGCTCCCGACGAACTCCAGGACAGTTTTGTCGCCGCGGCGCTCCTCGACGCGGCCGTGGGGGAGCCCTACCAGCCGCCGCAACCCGCGGGACCGGTCGACGCCGCACTCCTCGCGGCGGCGGCTCCCGCGGCGTGGACCGCCTTTGCGGCCCTGCCCGGCACCCGCACCCTGGTCGTCGCGGCCACCCCCGAGGACCAGCAGTGGACCCGCGCCGCCGGTCTGCCGCTGCGGGAGATCGTCCACCGGCCGGACAAGTGGGCCCCGAGCTGGCACTGGGAACACGAGCCGCGCGAGACGGTGATGACGGCCGCGGTGGACTTCCTGACCGACGGCGCCGCCGGACCCGTACCGGCCGAGGCTCCTGCCTCCGGACCAGCTGCCGCCGACCGCACCCCCTACACCGGCCGTACCGCCGACTCCGTTCCCGGACCCGGGAGTTCCGTCATCAGCTCGGTGCACTTCGGCTCCGACGGCGACGAACTCCTCGGCATCCTGCACACACCCGATCTCGGCGCGGCCTCCGGACCCTGGCCGATCTGCCTGATCTACGAACCCGGCAACCCCGGCCAGCGCGTCGACATCCACGAGTGCGGCACCCTCCTCGCACACGCGGGTGCCGAGCGCGGACTGCCTGTCTTCCGGTACGACAGCCGGGGTACCGGCGTCAGCGACGGCACCTTCACGCATACCACCTGGAGCCGCCGCCTGGCGGACCTGCGCGCGGCCGTGGGCCAGCTGCGCACCCAAGGGGTCGCCGAACGGTTCGTCGTCGTCGGCAACAGCGCGGGAGCCAGGCTCGCCGCGATGGCCGCGCACGCCTTGCCCGAGGTTGACGGCGTCGTGCTGTGGGGACCGATCCTCGACGAGGAGGACGGCGAGGGACCCGCTCCCCGGCTGCACCGCGTCGACGGCACCCTCGCCGCCGCCTGGTGCGGCCTGTGGCTGGGTGTCGCCTACACCCGCGACGACCGCGGCCGTGACTACCCCGCGCTGCTGCGCGACAGCGGCGTACCGGTGTGCGTCGTCTACGGCACCGAGGAACTGGACCACCCCGACGGCACCACCCGCCTCATGCTCGACGGGACCGGGACCCGTCCCGACTGGCAACTGCACGTCGTCGACGGCAGCCACGGCTTCTCCGCGAGCGGCCTGGCCACGGCCGTGGCGGCCACCACCGCGTGGACGGCCACCGCCTTTGCACCCGCCCGACCGGCCGGCGCCGAAACCGTGTTGGAGGTACCGACCCATGACCGATGACCACGCCGCGCAACACCACGAAGGGATCTCTGAACAGAACCCTGAACGGAGCCAAGAACGAAGTTCGTCGACCGGCCCGAAACAGGCCAGCGAAACCCCCCGCGGCCAGCGCGCCGTCGACCGCACCCGTCCGCCCCAGTGGCGCCAGGACCCGCTGCGCATCGAGCAGACCGAGTGCATCAGCTGCGACGCCTGCGTCGAGGCCTGCCCGTCCCAGTTCGGCGCCGTCTTCAACCTGGGTCGCGGCGGCATGGCGATCCTGCCCGAACTCTGCTCCGGCTGCGGCAAGTGCCTGCCTCCGGTGTGTCCCGTGGACTGCATCTACCCGGACGAGGAATGGCAGCCCGCTCCCGAACAGTGGTGGCAGGAGCCGTTCGGCCCGCACGACCCCTACGTGCTGGAGGACGGCACCCGCCGTCCCCCCGTACAACCGACCCGGATCCGGCGCTGGTGAGCGCGGCAGGGACAGCGATGAGGAGGCGATGATGCGCGACCCGGCCGCCGTGGTGAGGGCCTACGACATCCGTGGAGTGGTGGACGAGGAACTGGACGAAGAACTGGCCGAAAGATTCGGTGCGGGTTTCGTCGGCCTGGTGGACGAACCCGAGGTGGTCGTCGGACATGACATGCGCCACTCCTCACCCCGCCTAGCTGAGGCGTTCGTACGAGGTGTGCTGGGCCAGGGCCGCGACGTCGTACGCATCGGCCTGGCCAGCACCGACATGCTCTCCTACGCCTCGGCGGCCCTGGGCCGTCCCGGCGCGATGATCACCGCGAGCCATAACCCGCCCGAGTACAACGGCATCAAGCTGTGCCGCGCGCACGCCGCTCCCGTCGGCTGGGGCACCGGCCTTCGCACCCTGCTCGACGCCGCGCGCACTCCACCCCCGGCGCCCGCAGCCCGCACCGGCACCGTCCGGGACCGGCCGATGCTCGCCGCGTACGGTGACCATCTCCTCTCCCTCGCCGCGCCGGACGGGGTGCCGGTGCGGCGGGTGACGGCCGTGGTCGAGGCCGGCGGCGGCATGGCGGGACTCACCGTCCCCGCCGTCCTCGGCGGGTTGTCCGTCGACGTGATCCCGCTGAACTTCACCGTGGACGGGACCTTCCCGCACCCTGACGCCGACCCCATGAAACCTCGGTACACGGCGGCGCTGCGCGCCCGCGTCCGCGAGGCCCGCGCCGATGTTGGCTTCGCCTTCGACGGGGACGCGGACCGCTGCGTGGTCGTCGACGAGCACGGCGAGACGGTGCCCGCGAGTGCAGTCGGCACGCTCCTCGCCGGACGCGCACTAGCCCGGCAACCAGGCGCCGCCGTCGTGCACAGCGTGGTCACGTCCCGCTCCCTCGCCGAGGAGGTGACCGTGCTCGGCGGCCGTCCGGTGCGCTCCCGCGTCGGCCACTCGTACATGAAACGGGAGATGGCACGGCACCGAGCCGTGCTCGGCGTTGAGCACTCCGCGCACTACTACTTTGGCGACTTCTGGAACGCGGACTCCGGACTCCTCGCGGCGCTGCACGTCCTCGCCGCCCTGAGCGCCACCCCCGCGCCGGTGTCCACGCTCATCGACCGCCGCACCCGCTACACCACCCTGCCGGAGACCACGATCGGCGTCGCCGACCCCGACGAGCGGCTGCGTGAGGTCGCCCGCGTGGCCTCGATCCTTCCCGGCAACGTCTGCGACTGGCTCGACGGACTCACGGTGCACCGTCCGGACGGCGCCTGGTTCAACCTCAGACCCTCCAACACCGAGTCCCGAGGCCTGCTGCGGCTCAACGTGGAGGCTCCCGACGCGTCGGCCGCCAGATCGCTGCGAGCCGAGGTCCTCGCGCTCGTCGAGGCCGAGGCGACACCACCCGCGGCACCCGACCCTTCGGCGTCCCCGGCGCCACGCGCACCCTCCGCCTCGGTTTCCCTGACCGCTCCTGCTTCCCGGCTTCCCCGGCTTCCCTGACCACCTTGATCGCCCTGATCGACTCGTTCACCCCACCCGCCCCGCCGTCCGCGTCCGCGGCCCCGGCACAGCCAAGGAGTGCGATCACCTCGTGACCACGACCGACGGACCCACCACACCCGCGCAGTCCGGCACCCCGCAGGGTGAGGACGAGTCGACGGCCCGCCTGTGGCAGCTGGCCTTCGGCTCCATGCCCGCTCAGATCATCCATGCCGCCGTACGCCTCGGCCTGCCCGACCAGCTGGCCGAAGGACCCCGCACCTGCGCCGAACTCGCCCGTGCCTGCGGCGCCGACGAGACGGCACTGCGCCGCCTGCTGCGCGGCATGGCCGGCACCGGCATCGTCACACCCGACGGCGGACCCGACCGCTACGTCCTCACCCCGATGGGCCGACCGCTCCGCTCCGACGTACCCGACTCGCTGTGCGCCATGGTGCTGCTCTTCGCCGGTGAAGCCATGTGGCGCAGCTGGGGTGACCTCGCCGAGACAGTACGCACCGGCAGCAACGGCTTCGAGCGCATCCACGGCGTGCCCTACTTCACGTACTACACCCAGAACCCCGACGAGGACGCCATGTTCAACGCCGCGATGGGAGAGGACACCAAAGCGGTGGGCCCGGCCCTCGCCCAGGGATACGACTTCTCCTGGTGCGACACCGTCGTGGACATCGGCGGCGGTAACGGCGCCCTGCTCAGTCGGATCCTTGAAGCCCACCCCCGCCTGAAGGGCATTGTGTTCGACCGGCCCGAAGTCCTGCCGCAGACCCGGAAACTGATCGCCGACGCAGGCCTATCCGACCGCTGCACGGTCGTCGGCGGCGACGCCTTCGAAGCGGTGGTGCCTGGCGGCGACCTGTACGTGATCAAGAGCGTGCTGCACGACTGGGACGATGACTACGTGCTCAAGCTGCTGCGCAACTGCCGTGACGTCATCGCGGACGACGGCCGCATCCTCGTCATGGAGCCGTTGATGCCGCCCCGCACCGATGACCTCGGACCCGCCCACGGCATCGTCACCACCGACATGGACCTCCTGGTGACCACACGGGGACGGGTACGCACCGAGAGCGAGTTCGCGGAGCTCTTCGAGGCCGCCGGGTTCCGGCACACGATGACCCGCAAACTCGCCGACCACGGCCACCTCGAAGCCCAATACCACAGCGTCGTGGAAGGCAAACCCGCCTGAACACCGACTCCTCCCTGGACGGAACCCGCCCGCAGACCCCGCGGAACCCGTCCGGAACACCCCGCAGACCCCTGGAGAAAGGACGCGCATCCGCATGCCCGAAACCGGAAACCACGCACCCTACGGCGGACCCTCACCCGCGGACTTCGCGCTGACGGTGCAGCGCACCACCGCCGCCGCGATCGCCACCCTTACGAACGGCAGCGCGGCACCGGACGCGCAGGCGGCGGGCGAGGCCACCGCCCGGCTGTGGCGGCCTCTCGTCGGCGCGGCCGTCGCCGCACCCGGCACCCCGACTCCGCAGTGGCGGCTGCCCGCCCACGTCGACACCGACGTCGGCGTCCTCCAGATCGAGGGCGGCGACACCATCATCCGACCCGAACTCGCCGAGACCCGCCGCTGGGAGGCCGACGAGGACGCGGCGATCCGCAAGACCGTCACCGCCGGTACCACCGTCCTGGACATCGGTGCGCACATCGGCTACTTCAGCCTCCTGATGTCCCAGCTCGTGCAGTCCCACGGCCGGGTCATCGCCGTCGAGGCCGACGCCTGGAACCACCAGATGCTCGTACAGAACCTGGTGCGCAACAACGCGTCCAACGTCATCCCGGTGTTCGCCGCGGCCGGCTACCGGCCCGGCATCGCCCACCTGCGCCGTGACAAGGACGGCAACACCGGTGACCACCGGGTCCTCGACGAGCCCAGCGAACTCGGCCACCCGGTACCCGTGATCGCCCTGGACGACATCCTCGACGACGTCCCCGAGATCGACTTCATCAAGGTCGACCTGCAAGGCGGCGACCACCTCGCGATCCAGGGAATGCAGCGCACCCTGCGACGCTGCCGGCCCACCCTGCTCGTCGAGTTCTGGCCGCCCGGCATCCGCGAGCGCGGCGCCGACCCGGTGGAAGTGCTGCGGATCTACTCCGGCCTCGGCTTCACCCGCGACATCGTCGACGACCTTGACATTGATCCCGCCCTGCCCGACGAAGAGTTCGTACGCGCCGCGGAGGAGACGGAACGCGAGTTCGTGAACCTCTTCCTGACACCCGGCCCGCAGTAACCCCCGGTGCCACACGCGACCGCCGTCCCGCACCCCGGCGGCGGTCGCACCCGGATCTTCGGCCCGAGCCACGCTCAGGACCCTCGTGGAAGGGGAGCACTATGAGCACCAACCAGTCCCGCACCCCGCACCCCCGCATCGGCACCAGGCAACCCGAACCCACCCGCACCGGCACCCGTCCCCCGGCGCTGCTCCTGGACTCCGGAGGAGTGCTGATCCTGCTCGACGGAGAGGTCCTCGCCCACCACGGCAAGCGCCTCGGACTGCGCCTCGACGCCGTCACCGCACAGCACGCCGTGGCCCTCGCCGCCCGCGACCAGGACCTGGAGGACGAACCGGCCTCCGGCCCACGTCCATTCACCCACCGCTGGGCCGAACACGCCGGCTGCTCACCCGACGCCGCCGAAGCACTGTGGCGCACCGTGCGACACGAAGTGGACGACACAGTGCTGTGGAGTGTCGTCAACCCTGAGGCCGTGCCCTTCCTCGACGCCCTCCCCAGCCGCGTACAGCGCTACGTCGTCAGCAACGCCGACGGCCACGCCCACGCCGAACTCGCCAGAGCGGGACTGCTCGACCGCCTCGACGGCGTCCTCGACTCGTGTGCCGTCGGCATCGCCAAACCCGACCCGAGGATCTTCAGGATGGCCGCCGTTGCCCTGGGCCGACCCATGGAGCAGTGCCGCTACGTCGGCGACACCCTCGACGGCGCCCCCCACCTCCTGCCCGCCACGGTCCTCTACGACCCCCTCGGCATCTACCCCGACAACAGCGCGGGCTACGCCCGCATCCGCAAACTCTCCGAACTCCTCGACACCCTCGACTGATCCCTCCTCCGCCCCCGCGACCAGTTCGCCCGCCGACCCCACGGCGGGCGCCTGCCAACCGGACACCCCACCAGTCAAGGAAAGAAGGCCGGAACAGACATGAGCACACCAGAAGACATCCCCGGCGACACACCGCACGCCGTCGTCACCGGAGCCGCCGGGTTCATCGGATCGCACCTCGTGACCAGACTGCTCGCCACCGGACACCAGGTCACGGCGGTGGACGTCGCCCCCTGGCCCACGGCCCACCGGCTGCGCGCCGCCGCCCCTCACCCTGACCTGCGCTACCACGAAGCCGACCTCCGCGACACCCGCACCCTGCGACAGCTCACCCGCGGAGCACGCCGGGTCTTCCACCTCGGAGCCAACACCGAGAACCGCGCGGACCGATCCGGCCGAGCCGACCTGGACACCACGGTCGCAGGCACCGTGGCCCTCCTCGAAGCCCTCGCCGAACACCCCCCGCAGTGCGTCGTCATGACCTCAAGCCAACTCGTCTACGGTGACAGGGCCGCACACGACACACCACAGACGGAACGTCCGCCACGCCCCACCACCCGGTTCGGCGCGGGCAAAGCAGCCGCCGAGGCCTTCCTGAGCGCCGCCGCCCACGAGACCGGCTTCCGCGCCGTGTCCGCCCGGCTCTCCAACATCGTCGGCGCCGGCATGCGGCGCGGCATCACCCACGACTTCGTCAACCGGCTTCGCCAGGACCCGACACGGCTCACCGTCCTCGGCGACGGCAGCCAGACCCGCAGCTACCTGCACGCCGCCGACTGCGCCGCCGCACTGACCACCCTCGCAGAAGCATCCGGCGACCCGCGCTCCGCCACCTGGGAAGCATTCGAACCGTTCGACGTGTGCAACACCGACGCCACCTCGGCCGCCGACGTCGCCCGCATCGCCCTCGCCGAATTCCCCGGCACGGACGGACAAATCACCTTCGGTGCCGGACAGCGCGGCTGGAACGGAGACATCCCCACCCTCCGCGTACAGCCGAACCGGCTCCTCGCACTCGGCTGGCAGCCACACCTCACCTCGGCACAGGCCGTACGCAGGACAGTCCGCGAACTCATCGCCGAAGGCCCGCCCGAGCCACTCGAGCCGCTCACCGCACCGGCACCGTCCCGACCCGAACCGCCCACACACCGGCACGGTTCCTCCGCCTACCTCGGCCAGCACCATGGCTGACCCCCGGCCCAACCCGACCGCACGCACGGAACGGACACCACAACTACGAGTCGTCCTCCTCGACCGCGACGGCGTCCTCAACGTCAACCGACCCGACCACGTGACCCGCGCCGAACAGTGGCGATGGCTGCCCGGCGCCCTCGACGCCTGCGCCCGGCTCACTGGCCTTGGCCTGCACCTGGCCGTCGTCACCAACCAAGCGGCCATCGGCCGCGGCCTGCTCACCGCATACGAGCTTGACCGCATCCACGACCGCATGGTCGCGGATCTCGCGGCCGTCGGCGTGCCACGTCCGGTCATCCTGCACTGCCCGCACCCACCCGCCGTCGGCTGCTCCTGCCGCAAACCACGCCCAGGACTCCTCACCGGCGCACTGGAACAGCTCCAGGCCCTCCCGGCCCAAGCCCTGCTCGTCGGGGACCACGACAGTGACCTGATGGCCGCCGCCGCAGCCGGCTGCTGGTCGCTGCACGTACGCAGCGGCCGCGGCAGACCACCCGCCGCCCACCCCGGCTGCCTCGGGAGCGTGCCCGGACTCGCCGAGGCGGCAGAGCTGATCACGACACTCACCGCGACGGACTGGCGGCGCTCGCCGCTGCCCCGCGCCGAGGGGCGGCACCCCGGCACCACTCGGCCGAGGGAAGGGGCCCGACCGTGAAACGCGCACTGATCACCGGCGTCACCGGCCAGGACGGCTCCTACCTCGCCGAGCACCTCCTGGAGTGCGGATACGAGGTATGGGGACTGCTGCGAGGCCAGTCCAACCCGCACCGCCGCCGCATTGAGCGACTCGCCGCCGACCTGCGGTTCGTCGAGGGCGACCTGCTCGACCAGAGCAGCCTCGTCGCCGCGGTCGACCGCGTCCAGCCCGACGAGGTCTACAACCTCGCGGCGATCTCCTATGTCCCCATGTCATGGCAGCAGACCGAACTTACCGGCGAGGTCACGGGAATGGGCGTGCTGCGGATGCTGGAGGCCATTCGTATCGTCAGCGGCCTCAGCAGGTCCGGCGCCGTTTCTCCCGGCGCCATCCGCTTCTACCAGGCGTCGTCGTCCGAGATATTCGGCAAGGTCTCCGAGGTGCCGCAGGACGAGAACACCGTGCCGTGGCCCCGCAGCCCGTACGGCGTCGCCAAGACGTACGGGCACCTCATCACCCGCAACTACCGTGAGTCCTACGGGATGTTCGCCGCCTGCGGGATCCTCTTCAACCACGAATCCCCGCGGCGTGGGAAGGAGTTCGTCACCCGCAAGATCTCCCGGGCGGCGGCCCGGATCAGTCTGGGACTCCAGCACGAGCTCAGCCTGGGCAACCTCGACGCCGTCCGGGACTGGGGCTTCGCGGGGGACTACGTGCGCGCCATGCGCCTGATGCTGGCCCAGCCGGCACCGGGTGACTACGTGGTGGGTACCGGGCACATGCACTCCGTGCGCGACGCGGTGCGGGTCGCCTTCGAGGCGGTGGACCTGGACTGGCAGGCACACGTCGTCATCGACACCCGCCTGACCCGCCCCGCCGAGGTGGATCTGCTGTGTGCGGACCCTAAGAAGGCCCGTACCGAGTTGGGCTGGGAACCCGAGGTCGACTTCGAGCAGCTGATCCGGATGATGGTCGAGGCCGACCTGGAGCGGATACACGCCGAGTTGGGCCGCGGTTCGGCTGCGGGAGGCATTCAGGACTGGTGACCCCGCCGCCGAACCGCCGTTGCTTGCACATGCCAAGGGACGACCCGCCCGGCACATCCGCCACCGCTGCCGCATCTGCCCTTTCCGATACTGGAGCCATGGAACACCCCCAGCCCTTGCCGGCCACACAACCTCCCGACAGCCGCGACATCCTGGCAGGCAGCCGTGGCGCCGCCCACCTGGCGGTCGAGGGCGTATCCCACAGCCTGGGAGAGCGTCCCGTCCTGCGCGATATCTCCCTGACCGTCGCGGCGGCCGAACGGATCGGCCTCATCGGGGAGAACGGGCTCGGCAAATCCACGCTGCTGCGCGTCCTCGCCCGGGACCTGGTCCCCGAGCGGGGCGACGTGGTGCGCGCCGTCATCGGACACGTCGGCTTCCTGCCGCAGGAGCCCGGTTTCCCTGACGCCTGGACCATCACCGACGTCCTCGACCGCGCCTACGCCGAACTCGACGCGATCGCCGCGCACCTCACCTACCTCGAACAGCGCCTGGCAGACGCCGAAGGGAACCGGACCGCCGAACTCACCGCGCTCCTCGCCGACTACGGCCGCGCCCAGGAAGCCTTCGCCGCCCGCGGCGGCTGGCAGCGAGAGGCCCGCACCGGGGAGGTGCTCGCCGTCTTCGGCCTCAGCGGCGTGCCCTCGGCGCACCCGGTGTCCCAGCTCTCCAGTGGCCAGCGGGCCCGGCTCGCGCTGGCCGAACTCGTGCTCGCCGAACCGTCCGCGCTGCTCCTCGACGAACCCACCAACCACCTCGACGACCGGGCCGCGGACTGGCTTACCGACTGGCTGCGCCGCTACCGGGGCCCCTGCGTCGTCGCCTCCCACGACCGGAGCCTGCTCGCCACCGCCGTCACCGCCGTCGTCGACCTGGACGGGCCACGCGGCTCCGCCGTACGCCACGGCGGCGACTACCGCGAGTACCTCGCCGAGCGGCGTGCCGCCCGTGCTCGCTGGGAACGGCAGTACGCACAGTGGTGCGAGGAGATCGCCCGTACGCGCGAACGCCTCGCCCGGGCAGGCACCGGCGCAGACGGCGGCGGCCCGAAGCGGGACCACGAGAAGATGGGTTACGACCGCACGGGCGGCAAGGTCCAGAGCGCCGCCGCCCGCAGGACCCGCGCCGCCCGCCTGGAACTGCAACGCCTCCTGGACGCCTCCGTACCGCGCCCACCCGAGCCGCTCCGATTCCATGTCGGTGCCGAGGATCCCGGGAGAACCACCGCATCGCAGCACGATGAGGCCTCGGCGGGGCCTCGTCCACCCCTGCTGCACGCTACCGGCATCGCCTTCGCCGACGTGCTGCGAGACGTTGAACTCAGCCTCCGACCAGGTGACCTCACGGTGATCGTCGGCCCCAACGGTGCGGGCAAGTCCACACTTCTGCGCATCCTTGCCGGAGTCCTGCCCGCCGACCACGGCACCCTCACTCTCCGCGACGGGACACACGTGGGATACCTGCCCCAGGAGACGACGTACGAGGACGGTCACCGAAGCCTCCTGGAGGTCTACGCGAGCCGCCGCCACCAAGGCCACGAGACCGCGGAGGCCGAACTGCGCCGCTTCGGGCTCTTCCGGCGCGGAGACCTCGCGGTGCCGGTGGACCGCCTCTCCACGGGCCAGCGCCGCCGCCTCAGCATCGCGGAACTCTTCGCGGCCAGCCCCGACGTGCTGCTTCTGGACGAGCCGACCAACCACCTCAGCCTGCCGCTGGTCGAACAACTCCAGGAGGCCATCGAGGAGTTCACCGGACCGACGGTCCTGGTGACCCACGACCGCACGCTGCGGGAACGGTACGCGGAAAACGTGGTGGAACTGACGGACGGTGTCCTGCGCCGCCCAGGCTGAGAGCGATCCCCTCGCCGTCCACCGGGATCACTTCGCGGTCTGTGCACGGCTGGGTGCACCGGTCCTAGCGTGCCGGACACCGCATTAGTCCGTCCTGCTGACCGGGTGTAGTGCCCGGAAAGGTCGGCGAAACCGTTGTGGCTGCCGAGACGGCGGTAGCCGGGCCCTGCCCGCCCGGCAGCAGTCGGTGATCACTTCTCGCGCAGCGGGACCGAGAGATGACTCGGATCCGTTCCGGGCGAAGAGAAGGTCAGCTGCGCGCCGGTCGGGTTGGCCTCAGTTGGCTTGGCCTAGCTCTTGGTGCGACACCAGCCTTATCGCGCTGAGTGCTAAGAACGCGTTGTCCGTGCAGGTCCCATCGGAAAGCGTGACATTTTCGCCAACGATGCGCCTGTGTGTCTGCGCGGTTCGGCGAGAACCCGATTCAGCGCGAGGATCACCTTGATCGGGCGATCGTCTTGCACGTGGTAAACCTTCCAGAAGCTAAATCATGTGCAATCGCAGATGTAGATGGCCTACCGGACCGGCTGGCTTCCGAGAGGCGCAGGAAATGTGCAAGGCCGTGGCCTTGGCTGCTGACCGAGTCGGCGCCGGGACTCTCGTTGCTGCCCGGTGCCCGTCCCGCCCGTACTCGTCCGTATGTTGCGCGAGCACATAGAACGCTTCGGTGTCGCGCCTGACGGACGTCTGTTTCGCAACGCGGAGGGAAACTACATCGAGGCTGCGGTGTACGGCATCACATAGGGACGGGCGCGTGACGCCACACTCACCCTCGACGAGCACGCCCTTTCCCTGGCGAAGAGCCCCTACGACCTGCGCCACGCGCGCCCGAGTCGGACCTTGGCCCGGAAATGCCCCGTAACAGCTGGTCACTCGTAATTCGACCCACGGGTCCAATGTGCGCAACGATGGGCGCCTGCCAGGGAAATCCCCTGGTCAGGCGCCCTTCTGCGGTGTCTAGAAGAAGCCCAGCTTCTTCGGCGAGTACGACACCAGGAGGTTCTTCGTCTGCTGGTAGTGCTCCAGCATCATCTTGTGGTTCTCCCTGCCGATGCCCGACTGCTTGTAGCCGCCGAATGCCGCATGCGCCGGGTAGGCGTGGTAGCAGTTCGTCCAGACCCTGCCCGCCTTGATCCCGCGCCCCGCCCGGTAGGCCGTGTTGACGTCGCGGGTCCAGACTCCGGCCCCCAGCCCGTACAGGGTGTCGTTCGCCGTGCTGATGGCGTCGTCGAAGTCGGTGAAGGACGTCACGGCCACGACCGGACCGAAGATCTCCTCCTGGAAGACCCGCATCCGGTTGTTGCCCTCGAAGATCGTCGGCTGGACGTAGTAGCCGCCCGCCAGCTCGCCGCCGTGCTCGATGCGCCGGCCACCCGTCAGGATCTTCGCTCCCTCCTGCTGCCCGATGTCCAGGTACGAAAGGATCTTCTGCAGCTGGTCGTTGGAGGCCTGGGCGCCGATCATCGTGTCGGTGTCCAGGGGGTGACCCGGCACGATCTGTTCCGTGCGGGCGATGGCCGCCTCCAGGAACGCGCCGTAGTGGCCGCGCTGAATGAGAGCGCGCGACGGGCACGTGCACACCTCGCCCTGGTTGAGGGCGAACATGGTGAAACCTTCGAGAGCCTTGTCGAGGAAGTCGTCGTCGGCGCGCGAGACGTCGTCGAAGAAGATGTTCGGCGACTTGCCGCCCAGCTCCAACGTCACCGGCTTGATGTTCTCGGAGGCGTACTGCATGATCAGCCGCCCCGTCGTGGTCTCGCCCGTGAAGGCGATCTTCGCGACGCGCGGGCTGGAGGCGAGCGGCTTCCCGGCTTCCACTCCGAAGCCGTTGACGATGTTGACGACGCCGGGCGGAAGCAGATCCGCCACCAGATTCAGCCAGTAGTGGATCGAGGCGGGCGTCTGCTCGGCCGGCTTGAGCACCACCGCGTTGCCCGCGGCGAGCGCCGGGGCCAGCTTCCAGGTGGCCATCAGGATGGGGAAGTTCCACGGGATGATCTGGCCGACCACCCCCAGCGGCTCGTGGAAGTGGTACGCGACGGTGTCGTCGTCGATCTCGCTGAGCGAGCCCTCCTGGGCGCGCAGAGCCCCCGCGAAGTAGCGGAAGTGGTCGATGGCCAGCGGAATGTCGGCCGCCAGCGTCTCCCGCACCGGCTTGCCGTTCTCCCAGCTCTCGGCGACCGCCAGCTCCTCGAGGTGGGCCTCCATCCGGTCGGCGATCCTGTTCAGCACCGAGGCCCGGTCCCCGGCGGATGTGGCGCCCCAGCCCGGAGCCGCCGCATGGGCGGCGTCCAGGGCCAGTTCGATGTCCTCGGACGTGCCGCGCGCGATCTCGGTGAACGGGCGGCCGTTGACAGGGCTCGGGTTCTCGAAGTACTGGCCCCGGGCCGGCGGGACGTACGCGCCGCCGATCCAGTGGTCGTAGCGGGACGCGTACGTGACGATCGCGCCCTCGGTACCCGGCGCAGCGTAGCGGGTCATCTCAGTGGCCTCCCGGATCCGGTGCCGCCCGACGTTGGACGGCCCTCGGCGCGAGGCTAGGGACGGGGACGTTGCAAGGGCGTTGCAACGGCGTCGCGGAGGGGCCCTTCACCGGTCGTCTGTCGTCACAGTCCCGTGGTGGTCCGTCGTCACAGTCCCGTCGCGGCCGGGCGACGACAGGTCCCGGGGCGTGTTTCGAAAGTCCCGTCTGCTCGGCGACGCCTGGCACGCCCGCACGCCCTAGCCTCGCTGCTCGGCGTCCAGCCCCCGTACCCGGGCCAGCAACGCCGCCCGCTGGTCCACCGGAACCGCCCCGGCCAACGCCCGCCACACGGGCAGATCCTCCTCGCCCCACGGGCTGTAGGCCCAGTCGGCCAGCAACCCCGGATCACCCCGGGCGATCAGCGCCGCCCGCAACTGGTCCGAGATCCGCTGCCGCAGGCGTACGACCGCGGGGGCCCGGGAACCCGGCAGCAGCGGGCCCGCGTACGCGCCCAGCGCCGCCGCCACCGCGCCCGAACCCAGCCGGCGTGTCACCGTGTCGAAATCGGCGTCCACCGGGACGGCCAGCCGGTACGGGCGCGAGTCCAGCAGATCGGGACCCAACAGCCTCCGGAGCCGTGAGAGTTCGGCCCGCAGCGTCACCGGGGTCACCGACTCGTCCTCGTACAGCTCGACCAGCAGCTCGTCCCCGCTCAGGCCCTCCGGCCGGCGGGTCAGGGCCACCAGGATCTCGCTGTGCCGCCGGCTGAGCCGCAGCCGGCGCCCGTGCGTCACCAGCAGGGCCTCGTCCTTGCCCAGCGCGGTCAGCCGCACCGACTCGACGTCCGACTCGGACGCCGGCGTCAGCAGGGCGAGCTGCGACTCGGCGGCCCGGGCCACCGCCTGGACGAACGCCAGACTGTGCGGGTGGGCGAGCCGGTCGCCGCCCGTGATGTCCACGGCTCCCAGCACCCGGCCCGTACGGGGATCGTGCAACGGCGCTGCCGCGCAGGTCCACTGCTGGACCGGTCTCAGGAAGTGCTCGGCGGCGAAGACCTGGACCGGACGGTCCACCGCGATGGCCGTTCCCGGCGCGTTCGTCCCGGCGACGGACTCGGCCCAGCGGGCGCCCTCCACGAAGTTCATCAGGCCCGCCCGCCGCCGCGCCGCCGTATGCCCCTCGACCCACAGGAGGCGTCCGTGGGCGTCGCAGACGGCCAGCAGGTGTTCCCCGTCCGTCGCGTACGCACCCATCAGCTCGCGGATCACGGGCATCGCGCGGGCCAGCGGATGCGCCGCCCGGTACGGGCCCAGCTCGTCCGGGCCGAGTTCCACCGCGGGGGCGTGGTCCGGGCTGACCCTCGCCCGCGCCGAGCGTCGCCAGGACGCGCCGACCACCGCACGGACCGGGCGCTCCAGGCGTCCCGCCGAGGTGAACACGTCATGGGCGCGGCGCAGCACGCCGCTCCGTTCGCCGGGATCGGCGTCCGCCGCCAGGGCCACCCAGGGATCCGTCAACTCACCCTCCCGTCCAGGGCCGTCGTGCCCTCCCATCGTCGTCGCCGTCGGCCTCCGCGACAACCTGTGTGCGGAGAGTCATCACCACGGGGAGTCATCACCACGGGGTGGCGGGGGAGGTTGCTCAGGCGGTGTCGACGACGAGCCGGAGGTAGCGTTCCCAGTCCCAGTGGACTCCCGGGTCGGTGTGGTCGCTGCCCGGTACCTCGTGGTGGCCGACGATGTGCTCCCGGTCCTTGGGGATGCCGTGGCGGTCGCAGATGTCCGCGGTGAGCCTGGCGGACCGGAGGTACATGACGTCCGTGAAGAACTCCGGGCGGTCCACCCATCCTTCGTGCTCGATACCGATGCTCCGGGTGTTCCAGCTCCAGTTGCCCGCGTGCCAGGCGATGTCCTTCTCGCGTACGCACTGGGCGACATGGCCGTCTCCGGAACGCACGACGTAGTGGGCCGACACCTGCTTGGAGGGGTTGCGGAAGATGCCCGCGGTCGGCGTGAACAACTGTTGGGCGACATGGATGACGACGCGGTCGACCCGGCGCTCGGAGGGGTGGGAAGGGACCGTGTAGTTGGCGGGGGCGGCCGGAGCCCACAGGGCCGTCGCGTAGTCGGTGGGGCCCTTCGGTGCCGCCACGGCCCGCGCGGAGGCCGGCAGGACGGCCGCCGCCATCGTCGCGGCGGCGCACTGAATGATCCTTCTGCGGTGCAACGGCACTCCTGAGGCCGGGGCCAGGGGCCGAGGCACGGACGAGAACGGGAACGGAAGCGGGGCGGGAACGGAAGCGGGGTGGGGGAGGGAACAAGGACGGGGGCGGGGACGGGGGCGGGGGCGTACGGAGCTGAGCCGGAGCGGCCCCCCTCCCGGCTCGTGGATCCCCCGCCGATGCAGATGACGAGCCCGCCGGACATCCGGTTCCCCGCAGTAGGTGTCCGTCCCCGCCTCGGTTCCCGCACGTGCGACATCTGCGCCCCCGCCCCCGGCCCGGCCTCCGCCCCCAGGTCCGGACGGTTCAGACAGCCGCGTCCGGCGTCCCGCCGGCGGCCCCCGCCAGTGCTCCCGCCGGGTCGTCGTCCGCCGGTCCGGCAGGCACCCAACGACCGTGCTCCTTGCGGTAGGGCCACCACCGTCCGTTCCGGTCCAACCGGAGCTGGAGGTCGGCGCCCGCGACGGTCCAGCGGGCCCGCCCGCTCGCCCGCAGCGTCGGCCGCTCGCCCGCCTCCCACGCCTCGCCGAGCCGGGTGCGGGCCCGCTCCAGGTGCTCCGGGTCCGGCGTCCACTCCTCGTCCAGCACGGCGAGTGCCGCGACCCCGCCGTACCGCCAGGCGCGTACCGCCGCGTCCAGGTCCGCGGGCGGGCGGCCGGACCCCGTGGCCAGCCGGGCCCCGATCCGCTGCTCCGGCCGGGTGTCCGCGGCCAGCCGTACCGCGTCCTGCCGCGGAGTCAGCCCGACCGGGAGGGGCTGTCCTTCGTGCCCCGGGGCCAGCGCGTCCAGCAGCATCCGGTGGGCCCGCACCGCGCTGTCGGCCGCGAGCACCTCCAGTGCCGACGGGTCGATCCCGGGCGCGGGCTCGGTCTCCGTGTCCAGGGAAGGCCCGAGCCCCGGTTCATCGGGGACCGGCGGGGGAGTGGGGAGCGGCGGCAGGATCCCGGCCGCCGCGAACGCCTCGTCGGCCGGGACTCCGCGAACCTCCCGCTCCGCGTCGTCGGCGCCCTCCCGTGCCCCGGCGCCGCCCGCCCGGACCGCTCGGGCGGCGCTGCGCACCTGGAGTTCGTCCAGCAGCCGGCGTTCTTCGCGCCCCCGCATCAACAGCAGGACGAAGGGGTCCTCGTCCAGCAGGCGCGCCACCTGGTAGCAGAGTGCGCCCGAATGCGGGCAGTGGTCCCAGGCCTCACAGGTGCACTCCGGTTCCAGATCACCGATGCCGGGGAGGAGATCGACCCCGGCGCCCGCCGCGTCCTCCACCAGATGCGGCGGCATCTCCCGGTCCAACAGCGCCGCGATGTGCCCGGCCCGGTCCACGGCCATGTCCAGGAACCGGTCCCAGGCGCCCGCGCCGAGCTGCTGGAGCAGGACGTCGCTGCGGTAGGCCGTGCCGTCGCGGTCCCGCACCACGGCCGTGATCCGCCCAGGTCGTACGGAGACCGCCCCGACCCTGCCCTCCCGGGCCAGCCGCCGGCCCTGCTTGAGCTGCTGGCCGTCCAGCGCGGTGTCCTCCAGGGCCTTGAGCCACGCCAGTCCCCACCAGGACGTGGCGAAACCCCGGCCCTGCGCGGGGGGAAGCGCCGCGAACACACGCTCCGCTCCGCGCCCGCCGTCCCGCGACGCCCCGTCGTCGCCCCTGTCGGAGGCGTCCGCGTCGCCCGTCCCGTACTCCGCCCCGTACGTGTAGTCGTCCTCGTAGTCATCGCTCATCGTGCGCCCCCTCGCAGCTCGACCAGGTCGGCCAGTTCCGCATCGGTCAGTTCGGTCAGTGCCGCCTCGCCCGAGCCGAGCACCGCGTCCGCGAGGCCCTGTTTGCGGGTGAGCATCTCGGCGATCCGGTCCTCGATCGTGCCCTCGGCGATCAGCCGGTGCACCTGCACCGGCTGCGTCTGGCCGATCCGGTACGCCCGGTCCGTCGCCTGCGCCTCGACCGCCGGATTCCACCAGCGGTCGAAGTGCACGACATGACCGGCCCGGGTGAGGTTGAGCCCGGTGCCCGCCGCCTTGAGGGACAGCAGGAACACCGGTGCCTCGCCCGCCTGGAAGCGCGCCACCATCTCCTCGCGCCGGGCCACCGGCGTACCGCCGTGCAGGAACTGCGTGTCCACCCCGCGCGCGGCCAGGTGTGCCTCCAGCAACCGGGCCATCTGCACGTACTGCGTGAAGACCAGCACCGAACCCCGCTCCGCCAGGATCGTGTCCAGGAGTTCGTCCAGCAGCTCGACCTTCCCCGAGCGGTCCGTGATCCGGGGCTGCTCCTCCTTGAGGTACTGCGCCGGGTGGTTGCAGATCTGCTTGAGCGCCGTCAGCAGCTTCATCACGAGGCCCCGCCGCTCGAAGCCGTCGGCGGCGGAGATCTCCGCGAGGGTCTCGCGGACCACCGCCTCGTACAGGCCGGCCTGTTCCGGCGTCAGCGACACGGCGCGGTCGGTCTCGGTCTTCGGCGGCAGTTCCGGCGCGATGCCCGGGTCGGACTTCCGCCGGCGCAGCAGGAACGGCCGCACCAGCGCGGCGAGCCGCTCGGCGGCGCCCGGATCGTTGCCGCCCTCGACCGCTGCCGCGTACCGCGTACGGAAGGTGCTGAGCCGCCCGAGCAGTCCGGGCGTCGTCCAGTCCAGGATCGCCCACAGTTCGGAGAGGTTGTTCTCCACGGGCGTGCCGGTGAGCGCGACGCGGGCACGGGCCCCGAGGGTGCGCAACTGCTTGGCCGTCGCCGAGTGCGGGTTCTTCACGTGCTGCGCCTCGTCGATGACGACCATGCCCCAGGACACGGCGGCGAGCCGGGGGGCGTCGAGGCGCATCGTGCCGTACGTCGTCAGCACGAACTCGCCGTCCACCAGGCCTTCCAGGGAACGCGACGCGCCGTGGAAGCGGCGCACGGGGGTGCCCGGAGCGAACCGTTCGATCTCCCGCTGCCAGTTGCCCATCAACGACGTCGGGCACACCACCAGCGTCGGGCCGGCCGCGTCCCGGTCGCTCTGCCGGTGCAGATGCAGCGCGATGAGCGTGATCGTCTTGCCGAGGCCCATGTCGTCGGCGAGGCAGGCGCCGAGGCCGAGCGAGGTCATCGTGTTCAGCCAGTTCAGACCGCGCAGCTGGTAGTCGCGCAAGGTCGCGGTGAGCGCTTCGGGCTGTCCGGTCGACTGCTGGGCGGCGGCCTCCGGATCGGCCAGCCGGTCCCGCAACTGCCGGAGCCAGCCGGTCGCCGCCACCTCGACGCGGCGGCCGTCCACCTCCGTCGAACCGGTCAGCACCGCGCCGAGAGCGTCGATCGGGGTGACCTTGCGGTCCTGGGTCGCCCGGGCCCGGCGGGCCTCCTCGGGGTCGATGAGCACCCACTGGTCGCGCAGCCGCACGATGGGCCTGGTGGACTCGGCGAGCCGGTCCAGCTCCTCGCGGGTCAGCTTCTGGTCGCCGAGCGCGAACCGCCAGTCGAAGGACAGCAGGGCATCGGCGGAGAGGAACGAGGGCGCGTCCGCGGCGATGCGTTCCCGCGCCCCGGCCGTCCGCCCGTCGCCCTCCCGGTCCATGAAGTCCGGGTCCGTGGAGTCCCGGTCGTCCGGGCCGATCACGGCGCGCGCGGTGAGCTTCCTGGCGAGCTCCTTGGGCCAGTGCACCTGCACACCGGTGGCGGCCAGGGCACGCGAGGCCGATCCCAGCAGCTCGGCGATCTCCTCGTCGGCCGGCTCCACCGAGTCCGGCACCGCGGCGGACAGCAACGGCGCCAGCGGCGGCCACGCGCGGGCGGCCCGCCGCAGGGTGAGGAGGGCGTCCATCCGGGCCCGCGGCCCGAACGCGGCGGCGGTGCGCGAGTCGCCCGCCCACACCTCGGCCGCGTCGGCGACCAGGGAGGGATCGCTGACACTGTGGATCTGCAGTACGGCGCGGAACGACGGCGTGGCCGGCTCCGGACCGGACCCCGGCCCGACGGCATCGTGAGCGGCCCCGGGGCCCGCATCCGTGCCGCTGCGCGACGAGGTCACACCCGCGACCTCGATACGCAACGAGAGCCGTACGCCCGCGTCGTGACCGGCCGCCACATCGGCCGCCCAGGCCCGTCCCTCGGGCAGGTGCTGCGGCTGCTGGGCGGCGAACGCGGGACCGGCGGCGGCGAACCCGGCGGCCGGTGTACGGGGCATCGCGTCGGCCACGGCGTCGAGGAACGCACGCAGCAGGCGCTCCGGTTCGGGCAGCAACGTTTCGCCGACGGCGCCGTCGGCCGCGTTCCGCTCCCGCGTTCCGCCCGGCCCACCCGCGCCGTCCGTGGTGCCCGGCCCGCCGGGCCCGTCCGGCTGCTCGGCGCCCTCGTCCGGAACGGGGGTCGCGTGCGCGGTCGGCGGCATCGACGCCGCCAGCTCCCGGATCCGTCCGAGGTCCTCCGCGCTCAACGGCCCGATCCGCCAGGCGTCGTGGTCGGTCCTGCTCAGCCCCGGCAGCAGGAGGCCGCGGGCGACGAGCTGGAGAGCGAGCAGCGCGGCGGCGCCCCAGAAAGCGGTGGCGGGTGAGGCGTCCGCGACGGCGCGTGCCCGGGTCAGGACCGGCAGAGCGTCCCGTACGGGGAGGCACAGCGCCGTGACCGTACGGGGCCGCAGGTCGGTTCCGACGACGGTCAGCTCCGACAAGGTGCCGGGAGCGTCGGAAGGGGTGCTACCGTCCGGATTCCAGAACGCGATCCTGCCGGTACGGGCTGGATCCGCGGGGACGAAGACCGCGGAGCAGCGGGACAGTTCGGCGATCTCGGAGGGCGTTGCCGCAGGGTGCCTGTGCACAGCGATGTCAGATTCCTCAAATTTGACTAGTGAGCGGAGTCGCCGAGGGTACCCCATTTCGAGCGACGACAGGCCGTGGGTCTATGTGACGTGTGTCACTTCTTCTCTTTGCCCGGTCCCGATGGTGCAGCCAGCCCCACCATCGGGACCGGGGGTCTGCCCCAGGGGAACCAGGGTGGTGGCCTCATGGTCCCCACCGACCCCCGGTCCGTACGTTCGATGAGGTCAGCGCATATGTTCCAGAGACCGGAGACGTCATGCCCCAGGCGAAAGCCACTGTTGCGGATCCCGCCGACGAAAGCAGTCCGGACCTTCCGGCCGACGCCCGCGGGGCGGCGGCCGGAAGCGACTTCGCACCGCTGCTGCGTGTAGTGCGGGACCAGGGCCTGCTGGAGCGTCGCACCGACCGGTATGTGCTCGGCATCGCCGTCAACCTGGCGGCCCTGGGCGCGGTGCTCACCGGCTTCGTCCTGCTGGGCGACACCTGGTGGAGCCTGCTCCTCACCCTGCCGCTGGCGGTCCTGTGGACCCGTACGGCCTTCGTCGCCCATGACGCGGGGCATGCGCAGATATCCGGCGACCGCAGGACGAGCCGGCTGATCGGTCTCGTCCACGCCAACCTGCTCCTCGGTATGAACGAGGCGTGGTGGAACGACAAGCACGTACGCCACCACGCCAACCCGAACCACATCGACAAGGACCCCGATGTCGGTGTCGGCGCCCTGGT
The DNA here is from genome assembly GCF_014650675.1 of Streptomyces anulatus. Classification (GTDB taxonomy): domain Bacteria; phylum Actinomycetota; class Actinomycetes; order Streptomycetales; family Streptomycetaceae; genus Streptomyces; species Streptomyces anulatus. Next base: position 119,027 of record NZ_BMVK01000010.1, read on the forward strand.
CTGGACCCAGAAGCAGGCGGCGCAGCGTGAGGGATTCGCCCGCTGGCTGACCAGGAACCAGGCCCGGCTGTTCTTCCCGATGCTGTTGCTCGAAGGCATCGCGCTGAAGATCTACGGATTTCAGTTCCTGCGCCGTCAGCCCCTGCGGGAGCGGGCCGTCTCGGCGCTGCTGCTGACCGCGCACTTCGCCCTCTACGCGACGCTGCTGCTCAGCACACTGTCCCCGGGCAAGGCGATCGTCTTCGCCCTGGTGCTGCACGCGCTGTTCGGACTCCACCTGGGTATGGCCTTCGCCCCGAACCACAAGGGGATGGAGATGCCCGACCCCGACGGCGAGCGCTGGGGTCACCTCCAGCGGCAGGTCCTGACCTCGCGCAACGTACGCGGCGCCGTCGTGACGGACTGGTTCCTCGGCGGGCTGAACTACCAGATCGAGCACCACCTCTTCCCGAGCATGCCCCGCCCCAACCTGCGCCTCGCCCAGCCCCTGGTCAAGGCGCACTGCTCCGGCATAGGCATGCCCTACGCGGAGACCGGACTGATCGAGTCCTACCGGCAGGCGCTGTCGCACATGCACGAGGTCGGAGAGCCGCTGCGACAGCGCGGCCCACGGGGAACGTAAGGACGCGCGGACGCGTTCACACAACAGGAGCGGCGCCGGCCGCGAAGGAGGCGTGGACCATGTCGAATGGTGCGAAGGTCGCTATCGGGGGAGTGCTCGCGGCAGCCATCCTGTGGCCCCTGATCGGATTCTGGTGGGCGTTGCTGATCGTGATCGGCGTTCCCGTGGCGGGCTATCTGCTGCTGGACCCGTCCCAGCGGCGCAGGCTCCGCAGGATCAACCGCAAGGAGATCGGTCGCTGAGCACGAGGGCGTCACGTGGGCTGGGCGGCCAGTCCGTCCAGCGCCGTGAGCAGGCCGGGCAGCGCGGCGCCACGGCCGACCGGAATCACCGTGCCCGGCTCCTCGTCCAGCAGGAACAGGGCGATGTCGTCCGTCCGGGCCACCATCGACCACCCCGGACCGTCGACGCGCAGGGTGCGTGCGTCGGCCGAGGCGTACGAAGAACGGATCCGGCCGGGCGGCGGCGGGGCCTTCGTATAGGCGGTCGCCTCGGACAGCGCCCTGCGCACACCGGGGTGCCGGGGGGACGAGGAGGGGTCGTTCTGCGGCTCGCCCTCAACGCCGTTCTCCGGCTCTCCCTCGTCGCCCGGCCGTGAGAACCGCACGTCGTCGAGCTGCTCGCGCCACACCGACCACTGTGCGGCGATCTCGTCCGCCCCCAGCCGCCGCTGAGCCGGGCCCCAGGCCTCCGTATCGGGAGGGGTCAGCGGAGCAGGGCCCTCCCCGTCCGTCTCCGGGTCGTGCGGTTCCGGCACGCCGGGCGCGGAGACGGCCAGGTCCATCGGCCAGCCCGGCAGCGCACACACCATGGAACGCTCGTCGGGGGAGAGGTCGTGCTCCATGCCGCAGTCCCAGGCGGCGATGGCGACGGCCACCTGGGCGGCGTCCTCGACGACCACGGTCCACCGAGCCCCCTCGCCGTCCTGACCGAGGACGAGCCCGTAGCCCTCCTCGTACGGTTCGAGCGCGAGAGCGCCGCACGCCGCCACGTAGTCGTCCCCCAGCACGCCGGGAAACCGGGCGGGCGTCAGCAGCATCGCGGTCAGCACCAGCAGCGCGTCGTCGGCGACCGCATCGTCCGCACCGGCCACGGTGTCCTCCCCATCGCTCATCGCCCGCCCGCCCATCGCTCGGTCCTGCGTCCCGTGGTCCGTCGGCGCACCCTAACTACTCGGTAACCCCCTCGTCGAGGCCCCGGCAGGCACGAGCGAACCGGAGCCTCGCCCACCCTGTTCGGGTGCGGGGAAGCCGAAGGCCCGGGCGCGGGGGAGGCCTCCGCGTAAGGTTGGACGTCCGGCCGAACGAGGGGGAACAGCGTGGTGAAGCGGTACGACCGGCTGAAGGAGATTCAGCGACTGGACCCCGAACGGGACTTCCTGGAGATCTACCGTCTCACCGTCACCCACGAGTTCCCCTGGGACATCACCCGTGCCCTCGAACTGGCCCTCTACCGCACCTATGCCGTGCCCAGCATCGGTCGACTCCTCGATGAGACGGCGGAGTTGACGGAGCGTTCCCAGAAACGCTACGACGACACCGCCCTGCTGCTCGACACGGTGGTGGAGCACGGCTTCGACACCGACGACGGCCGCACGGCCGTCCGCCGGATCAACCACATGCACCGCAGCTACGACATCAGCAACGACGACATGCGCTACGTCCTGTGCACGTTCGTCGTCACCCCGAAGCGCTGGCTGGACGGTTTCGGCTGGCGGCGCCTGTGCTGCCACGAGCGGCGCGCCTTCGCCGCCTACTACCGCACGCTCGGCGCCCGCATGGGAATCAAGGATGTTCCGGAGACCTACGAGGACTTCGAGCGGACTCTCGACGCCTACGAGGACGAGCATTTCGGCTGGGACGAAGGGGGCCGTCGGGTATCCGACGCCACCCTGGCGCTGATGGGATCCTGGTACCCGGCGCCCCTCGCCCCGCTGGTGCGCGGCGCCAGCCTCGCGCTCCTGGACGACTCGTTGCTCAGGGCGTTCCGCTACCCCCGGCCGGGTCCGGTGGCCCGCGGAGTGACCAGGGGCGCCCTCCGGCTCCGGGCCCGTGCCGTCCGGCTCCTGCCGCCCCGGCGAACGCCCCACTACGCGCGCCAGAACCCCGAGATCAAGGGATATCCGAACGGGTACGAGATCGCGGAGCTCGGTACGTTCCCCACGCCGGGCATCCGTGGCTGCCCGGTGCCCGGCCGTCGGCCGTCGCAGTCGTCCGCCGAGTGACGCGCCGGGCCCCGAGCGGTCCAGGCGCCGGGCCCCTACGGCTCGGATGCCTTCTGTACGGCGGCGGGCCCGGCCGCGCCCGCCGCCTCAGGCCTGCCTGGCGGCGAGGGCGAGAAAGCGGTCGTCCTCGTCGGTGTAGGACTCCAGCTCCCACCCCGCACTGGCCAGCAGCGCGCGCAGCCGGGGCTCGGCCCGCAGGTCCTCGTCGGTGACGGTGCGTCCCTGGCGCGCGGCGAGGGCGGCCCGGCCGATCGGGTGGAACAGCGCCAGGACTCCGCCCGGCCGGACCACGCGGGCGAGTTCCGCCGCATCGGCCTCGGGGCGGGCCAGATGCGAGATCAGCCCCGCTCCGAACACCGCGTCCAGCGCTCCGTCCCGCAGCGGCAGCCGCGCGACGTCGGCACGGACGAGTGCCCCGCTGTCCCCCCGTCCCGCCCGCACCGCTGCCTCCAGCATGGCCGGAGTGAGGTCGACGCCCAGCACCGTGCCCTCCGGCCCGACCACCGCCCGCAGCGCGGGCAACGCACGCCCCGTCCCGCAGCCCGCGTCGAGCACGGCATCGCCGGGACGTAGCCCGAGCAGCCCGGCCGCGGCGGTGTAGGCGGGGCCGTCGTCGGGGAACCGGCTGTCCCAGCCGGCCGCACGCGGGGTGAAGAAGTCCAGGACGTGATGGGTGTGCTCGTCGGCCATGGAGACATGATCGCCCAACCGGAACGGGCCGGCCATCACCGGAACCCGACCTGTCCGGTCAGACGTTGACGCCGTAGTCCGAGGCGATGCCCGCCAGGCCGGAGGCGTAACCCTGGCCGACAGCCCGGAACTTCCACTCGGGCCCGTGCCGATACAACTCGCCGAAGACCATCGCGGTCTCGGTGGAGGCGTCCTCGCTCAGGTCGTAACGGGCGAGCTCGACGCCGTTGGCCCGGTTCACCACGCGGATGAACGCGTTGCGCACCTGACCGAAGCTCTGGCCCCGGCTCTGGGCGTCGTGGATCGAGACGGGGAACACGATCTTCGCGATCTCGGCGGGGACCGACGACAGGTCGACCTCGACCGACTCGTCGTCCCCCTCACCCTCACCCGTCAGGTTGTCACCGGTGTGGCGGACGGAACCATCGGGGCTGTTGAGGTTGTTGTAGAAGACGAAGTGGCTGTCGGAGAGGACCTTGCCCGCCTCGGAGCACAGCAGCGCACTGGCGTCCAGGTCATGATCGGCTCCGGTCGTGGTCCGTACGTCCCAGCCGAGCCCGACCGTCACGGCGGTCAGCCCGGGAGCCTCCTTCGACAGGGAGACGTTTCCGCCCTTGGCCAGGGTCACACCCATGAATTTCCTCCAGTGTTCTGTCGGTCCGCACGTTCGATCCGGGCTCTGCGGCATCCCCGCGTCCGGGCCCGGTGACCGGTGCTGTCGTGCTGTCACTCTTGTGGCCGCTACCTGTACAAACGCTCCGCGCGACATCCCGGGTTCCCGGATTGCGCAAGCCTTGAAGTGAGCGGCGGCGGGAAGAGGTGGGCTGCCGCCCTGCCTTCCCCGTAACGCGGTCAGTGGGCGCTCTCGTCCTTCATCGCCTTGGCCTCGCTCTTGAGGATGCGCAGGGACTTCCCCAGTGCGCGGGCGGTGTCCGGCAGCTTCTTCGAGCCGAAGACGACGATCACGATGATCGCCAGGATCAGCAGGTGCCAGGGTTCCAGTCCGTTGCGCAACATGCTGGTCCCGCCTCTCTCTCCGTCGCGCGGCAACAGTTGCCGCTTTGCGCAACTGTACAACTGTCGCATCGCGTCGGAACGGGCGCCCCTCAACGTCCGGCGCGCTCTTCCTCGTCCTCCCGTACGAGGTCCTCCCGTACGGGGTCGGCGTCCGGCAGGTGACGGCGCTCGTAGCGGCGGCGGGCCGCCGTGAGCCCGATCGCGTACAGGCCCAGGACCGAGGCGAGCAGCAGGTAGTAGAGGGGCGGCAGGGCGCTCATGCCCAGCAGCGGCCCGAGCGGGGTGAGCGGGAGGACGACGCCGACCGCGGCGAGACCCGCCGCGGCGGTCCGCAGAGGCCCACCCGCCCTGCGTTCGGCGGCCGTGCGACCGGTCCGCAACAGGATCATGACGAGTGCCTGGGTGAGCAGGTTCTCCGTGAACCAACCGGCGTGGAACGCCGTCTCCCCGCCGTCCCCGGGCGCGTTGTGGAGGGCGAGCGCGAGCACCCCGAAGGTGGCGAGGTCGGCGGCCGCGTTGAGCAGACCGAAACCCGTGATGAAGCGCAGGAAGTCGCGCGGACGCAGCACGGTCGGGCGGCGCACGACCGACGCCGCCGGGCGCTCGAACGCGAACGCAAGCTGCGCCGCGTCGAAGCAGAGGTTCTGCACCAGCACCTGCGCGGGGAGCATGGGAAGGAAGGGCAGCATCAACCCGGCCGTCAGCATGGCGATGACATTGCCGAGATTCGACGAAAGGGTGATCCGCAGATAGGTGGCGATGTTCCCGCTGCTGCGCCGGCCCGCCAGCACCGCACGGTCGATCGCAGTGAGGTCCTTCTCCGCCAGGACGACGTCCGCCGCCTCCCGGGCCACGTCCACGGCATTGCGCGGGCAGATGCCGACGTCGGCGGCGTGCAGGGCGGGCAGGTCGTTGACGCCGTCGCCGAGGAAGCCCGTCGTGTGACCGCCGGCGCGCAGGGCCATGACGATCCGCGCCTTGTGCTCGGGGGTGCAGCGCGCGAACACCGAGGCCCGGTCCGCCACCCGGACCAGCTCCTTGTCCGACAAGGCGTCCACCAGGTCGGCCGTCACCACATCGTCGGGGCCGGGGCGCCCCTCCGGGCGCAGACCGAGGTCCGCGCACACCCGGGCGGCCGTGCCCGGATGGTCGCCGGTGAGCACCTTGACGCTCACACCCCGCCGCGCGAGCACCCCCAGCGCGTCGGCGGCGCTGGGGGCCGGGACGTCCCGCAGCGCCACCAGGCCCACGAAGGTCAGCCCCCGCTCGTCCGCCGGGGTGTACGCACCGGCCCGGGCGACCCGGTCGGCACGGGCCACGGCCACCAGGCGCAGCCCCGTCTCCGCTTTCCGGTCCGCCAGGGCGAGCAGCCGGTCGCGCTCCTCCCGGCCCACGACGCACCGGTCGAGCACGGCCTCGACGGCGCCCTTGGTGACCAGGGTGTGGACGCCGAGCCGTCCGGGCCGTCTGACCACGGCCGTCGCGACGCGGCGCACCGGGTCGAAGGGCAGCACCGCGACCCCCTCGTACGCCTCCGGATCCACCTCCCCGGCGGCGGACGGACCGCACTCCTCGGCGGCGTCCAGCACCGCTTCGTCGAGCGCGTCGGCCGAGGGCAGCTCCGCCAGCCGGAGCGTCCACAGCGCACTGACGGCCGCCCACCGCAGCACGTCGGGGTCGGGCCGGTCCATGCCGTCGGTCGCCTCCGCGACGACGGGCCGGTCCTCGGTCAGCGTGCCGGTCTTGTCCAGGCACAGCACATCGACCGCCCCCAGGTCGTGCAGCGCCGGGAGCCGTTTGACGATCACTCCGCTCGTACGCGCCAGTCGGGCGGCTCCCCGCGCGAGTGTCGTCGTCACGATGACCGGCAGCATCTCCGGGGTGAGCCCCACGGCGACGGCCACGGCGAACGGCAGCGTCTCCAGGCCCCGGCCGCGCAGCGCCGCATTCGCCATCAGCACCAGGGGCGGGGTCAGGAGCATGAAACGGATCAGAGTCCAGGAGATGCCCTGGACCGACCGGTCGAAGGCGCTCGTGCCCCGTTGCCCGGCCCTGCCGTCGTGGGCGGCGGCGAACCGGGTCGCCCCACCGGTGGCCACGATCACCGCCGTGCCGCTGCCGGAAGTGACACTGCTGCCCTGGAAGCACCACTGCGGCTGTGCGAACGGTCCGGCCCCGGACAGGGCGGGATCGGGGACGTCGAGGGCCCGCTTGGCCACCGGCGCCGACTCCCCGGTCAGTGCCGACTGATGCACGGTGAGGCCGTCGCGCAGCAGCTGCACATCGGCGGGGACGAGATCGCCCGGCCGCAGCCGGATCACGTCCCCCGGCACCAGGTCGGCGACCGGCGCCTCCCGTTCCAGCGGCGGGGCGTCGTCCGAGGCGCGACGCACCACGGTCGCCGTGGTCGCCACCAGTTCGCGCAGCGCGGCGGCCGACCGGTCGGCGCGGTGCTCCTCGGCCGAACGCAGTAGGCAGCTCACGCCGACGAGGGCCAGGATGACGCCCGCGGTGCCCCAGGCGGAGACGAGTGCCGACACCAGGCCGAGACAGAGCAGCACGGAGGTGAAGGGGTCCCGAAGGCTGCGCAGGAAACGGCGGGGCCAGGGCACGGGCCGCCGGGCCGGCAGGACGTTCTCGCCCGTCCGGCCGAGCCGGATCTCGGCCTCCGACTCCAGCAGGCCGCGCGGTCCGCTGTCGAGAGCGCGCAGCGTCTGCAGGGAAGTGGGCCCGGTGCCGGGCGCCGGAGCTGCGCTCGTACGGTCTCCACCGGGCCCTGCCACGGCAGCCGTGCCGCCATCGGCGACCGTGCCGGGAAACGGTGTGACGGAGGCCGGTGGGCCGGCGGTGACGTGTCCTCCGGGGCCCGCGGCCGAACTGCTCTCAGGCACCGAGCTCACGCAGGCGGACCGGCGTCCGGGCGGAGTGCCCGGCGCGCTCTGCCAACTGTCCGACCATGAGCCGGACGACCGTCACGACATCGGGATCGTCGACCAGATAGACCTGCCGACGGCCTTCACGGCGTGACCGTACGAGACCGGCCAGCTTCAGCTTCGTCAGATGCTGGCTGACCGAGGGAAGCGTCCCGCCCACCCGCTCGGCGAGCCCCGTCACATCGCTCTCGCCCTGGGCCAGCGCCCATACGATGTGCAGCCGCGCCGGTGTCGCCAGGAGCCCGAACGCCGCCGCGGCCTCCGCCAGCACCTCCGCGGGCGGATCCTGGAAACCGCCGCCGGAACCTGTCGACACCCTCGTATCTCCTCGTCCCCGGGCCGCCTGCGCGGACCCGGCACCGCCGCCCGTTCCGGACAGCCGAAAAGAACCAGTGTAGGGGCAGTGCCGGTAGGGCCCGAGGTCCGCGCGGGGCATCCGACCCGACCGAGGGAGTCGCAATGAGGTCGGGATGCAGCAAGGAGCGACTGCGGCGAAGCCACATCGGTCAAGAACGATCAACCCGCTCGAACGAAGTGGACCGGTTGCCATGCTGTCGGCCCATAGCGATGCGCGAGACGCGAGGAGATTTCCACGATCCCTGCGATCCCCGCGATCCCTGAAGTGTGCCCGCGATCCCCGCGATCCCCGCGATTCCTGAAGAGAGAGAAGGGACGCATGCTGCCCGAGCACATCGACAGCGACGAGAGCACCCGCGCCGACCGCCGCACCTCCGGGAGCGTCGGCAGGAGCATGATCGGGGAGGACATCGCGCTCACCCTGAAGATCGTTGTGGCCGGCGGCTTCGGGGCCGGGAAGACGACCCTGGTCGGCTCGGTCAGCGAGATCCGCCCGCTGTACGCGGAGGAGACGCTGAGCGAGAGCGGGCGGGGTCAGGACGACATCGACGGGGTGGCGGGGAAGGCCACCACGACCGTAGCGATGGATTTCGGCCGTATCACCGTCCACTCCGGCCTGACGCTCCACCTGTTCGGCACGCCGGGCCAGGACCGCTTCCGGTTCCTCTGGGACGACCTGTGCGAGGGCGCCCTCGCGGCGATCGTGCTCGCGGACACCCGGCGGCTCGAGGACTGCTTCGCCGCCGTCGACTACTTCGAGCGCGGGCGGATCCCGTTCGTCGTCGCCGTCAACCGGTTCCCCGGCGCTCCTGACCATACGGAGCACGACGTCGCCCGGGCCCTCGACCTCGACCGGGGCACGCCGGTCGTGCCGTGCGACGCCCGCGACCGGGCATCCGGAAAAGAAGTCCTGATCCGTACGGTCGAGTACGCCGGGCGCATGCACACCGCCCGGCTCCTCGCCGCCGTCGGCTGACGTCCCGGCATCGCGGTCCGTCCGTCAGCCGACCATGTCGGCCATCGCGACCACCTTGTCGATCCGCACGCGCACGACCAGTTCGCCGGGCACGCCGTTGCGCCGACCGAACTCCTCGGCGGCATCGGCCTCCACATATCGGTGGGCGATCAGCGTCGCCCACCTCAGGAGTTCCCCGGGGTCCTCGCTCAGCTCGGCATGCCCCTGCACCACCGCGAACGCGTACGGAGGCCGGTCGTCGTCGACGCAGAGGGCGACCCGCCCGTCACGTGCGAGGTTGCGCCCCTTCACGCTCTCCTTGCCGGTGTTGAAGACCACCGAGTCGCCGTCCAGAAGGAACCAGACGGGTGCGATGTGCGGACTGCCGTCGGCCCGCACCGTCGAAACCTTCGCCGTGCGCGTGCCCTTCGAGAGGAAGGCCCGCCATTCTTCTTCGGTCATGTGGTGTGCCATGGGCGCCATCCTCGGCCCGATCCCCGCATGGCGCGAAGCGGCGCCCCGAGAGGTGAGGGGCGCTTGCCCCCACGGGGCCGTTGCGCGAGGCTTACGCGCGTAGCGGGGTACGGGGAACGAGGGTACGGGGAGGACGAGCACATGCCGCTTGACCGGGGACTTGACTGGCTCCTTGACGATCTCACCAGCAGGGTGCAATTCATACGGCACGCCTTGGTGCTGTCGAACGACGGACTGGTCACCGGGGCCAGCACCGGGCTCGCCCGCGAGGACGCGGAGCATCTGGCGGCGGTCTCCTCCGGTCTGCAGAGTCTGGCGCGCGGCTCGGGGCGCCACTTCCGGGCGGGCCGGGCACGCCAGACCATGGTCGAGTTCGACGAGGCGTTGCTCTTCGTGACGGCCGCGGGCGACGGCAGCTGCCTGTGCGTGCTGACCGCGGCCGAAGCCGATGTCGGCCAGGTCGCCTACGAGATGACCCTGCTCGTCAACCGGGTCGGCGAACACCTCGGAGTCTCCGTTCGCCAAGGCGGGCCCGAGGATGTCGGACCCTTCTGACCTGCACTTCTCGTCGCCGGTGAAGAGTTATCCACAGGGGTGACGGGCGATGACTCCCTCGGGCTACCGTGATCACGGAGAGTATTCGAGCCGACGGGGGAGGACAATCATGACGGTCAAGGAAGTGCTCCGAGCGCACGCCGGGCACCAGGCCGTGCACGCCGGGACTCAGGGCGCGCGGGCCGAGTGCGGGAACGTCCGGGCCGACGCCCGGGCAGAGGACGTCAGCACGCGGGTGGAGGGCGACGGTGGGCCCACCTCGTCCGCCGCCCCGGCGGCGACGGTCGCGGCCGGGCGTGCGGCCCAGGAGCTGGGTATCCGGCGTGCTGAGTTCGAGCTCGCGGTGCACCTGGGGCTGATCGCCGTCGTCGGCGCACCGGGCGGCGGGCGGCCACGGGTGCACGAGGAGGAGATCGCGCGCCTGCGGGAGCAGCCGGGCTTCCCCGATGGTCTGGCGGAGCGGGTCCGCACCGTCGGCACAGCGGAAGGAGCGGCCCTGCTGGACATCGCTCCGGCACGGTTCACCCGGCTGGCCCGGGCGGGCTGCGTCTCACCGGTCACGTTCTATCTGAACAGGTATCGCGCGGTGGTCTGGCTCTATCTCGCGGACGAGCTTGCCGCCTTCGCGTCCCGGGAACCGGAGTTGCTTGCCGGACGGACGCCCTTGGGGATGCGCACGATGCTTGAGTCGGGCGCCGACTGGCGGCCGCGCAACTGGCGCTCGCAACGCATCGACCGGTTGCTGAACCGCACGAGGGACCCCTGGGTGCGAACGGCGGTTCAGGCGTCGGCACTGGACCCGGTGCAACTGGCGGAAGTGGTGGACGACCCCTACGAACGCGCCTACCTCGTACGGGTCAGGCCGGAGCCGGTCTTCGGACGTCCGGGGTCCATGGCGGCGAGGGAGGCGATGGGGGAGTTGATGCTGGCCGATGATCCCGACGAAATCCTCTGGCGGCGGGTCAACCTGACTCTGGAGCTGGACGGGGCACGCGAGGACCGGCCGGCGCCGCGCCCCGGGGACGACGGAGGAATCCGAACGCCGCCGACGGCCGGGGCCGGGTCCCGCACCGGGACCGTGATTCCGGCACCCGTCGCCGAGCCGGCGCCGCCGTCCTTCCGCCCCGGGGCGTCAGGCTCCCCTGCGGCGGGCGTGCCGACGGGGAAGGGGCTGCTCGCCAGGCTGGGGTGGCGGGGGCGGGGCGCCGGATAAGTTTTCGCGCCGATCGTTCGGATAAGCCATCCTGTCCGCATGTTGATCAGGGAAGCAACCCCCGAGGACTGGCCCGCCATCTGGCCGTTCTTCCATGCGATCGTCTCCGCGGGCGAGACGCTCACCTATCCGCTCGATCTCGGTGAGGAGGACGCCGAAGGCTGGTGGTTCGTCGCAGCGCCGAGCCGAGTCGTCGTTGCCGTGGACGATGACGGGACCGTGCTCGGCACGGCGAAGATGAACCGCAACCACATGGGCAACGGGTCGCACATAGCCAGTGCCACGTACATGGTCGACCCCGCTCGCTCCGGCCGGGGAGTGGGGCGGGCACTGTGCGAGTACTCGGTCGACTGGGCGCGCGCCGAAGGGTATCGGGCCATGCAGTTCAACGCGGTGGTCGAGTCCAACACCCATGCGGTCAAGCTGTACCGCTCGATCGGCTTCGATGTGATCGGCACCCTTCCGGAGGGCTTCAACCACCCGACCCAGGGCTATGTGGGGCTTCACATCATGCATAAGGCCCTGTGATGAGAGGGCGATGACTGGGCGATGACAGGGCGTCCTCACGTCGCCATGACCCCACCGGCGGGAGCGGGTGCGGCGATCAGCCGAAGGGATGATCCGCACTCGGTCCCAGCTCCGGGCCCGACAGCGTGCGCCCTGCCGGTCCACCGTCCGCCGCGCCGCTCGCGGTGACCTCCGGGACGACGGTCCCGGCCCAGGAGAGAGCCGTCCATCCCGCGTCCGGTGAGCCCTCGACCACGACCACGCCCGTGTTGTCCAGGCTGTGTTCGGCGGCGAATCCGACCGTGACGTTCCGTGCGCGGGCCGCTGTCCACACACGGATAGCGGCACCATGACTGACGAGCGCCACGGTCCCGGGCTCCCCGGCCCCCGCTGCCTCGGCCACCACGGAGTCGAAGCGGGCGAGCGCCTCCGTCCCGCTCTCGCCGCCGGGCATCCGGCGGGCGACGTCCCCGGCGGACCAGGCGAAGGCGGTCGTCAGGTACTGCCGCGCGGCATCCTCGTCGGCCCGCATCTCCAGGTCACCGGCCGACACTTCGCGGATCCCGTCCCGGATCCGGACCTCGATGCCCCGCTCTGCGGCGAGGGGTGCGGCCGTGAGTTGCGTACGGGTCAGGGTGGAGGCGTACAACGCGGCGATGTCCTCCCCGGCGAGGGCACCGGGGAGGGCGGCTGCCTGCCGCAGTCCCAGGTCGGTGAGCCCGGGGCCGGGCCGCGCGGTGTCCAGGAAGTGACCGACGTTGGACGGTGTCTGGCCGTGGCGGATCAGCAGCAATCGCATAGAACGGGTCATGCTCCAGGCTCAGGCGCGCAGGCGGCGGGAGATAGATGCACAACCCATCCTCTCATTCGGCCATCCTGGAGGACAGTACGACGTGAGGTCTGTCCGCATGGCCGGAAGTGGCGGGTCTGTGCCCTGAGTTGGTGCGACGGGTTACGCATGGGGCGACTGCGCCGTTCCTGGGCGATGGCAGTACTGTGCGCCCCACCGCCATTCGGGCGATGAGACGTATCTGGAGGAAGAATCCATGACCATACCCAGGAGATCGTGGCGTGGCGCGGGAGCACTCGTGGCCGCTGCGGTCGTCGGTCTGACCGGAGGCGTCATCTCCGCCGGTCCGGCCGCGGCTCACACCCCCACCTGGGCCGTGACCTGCTCCGAGGTGACTGTTGACCTCGCCAACTACACGAGTGACGTCCCCAATACGGTGACTGTCACGGTGGACGGCAAGGGCCTGCTGCCCACCGAGACGTTCGGCCGTGAGTTCCACAAGAAGCTGACGCTTCCCGAGCACGACGAGCCGGTGACCGTCCGACTGGTCGTCAAGGACGCCGACGGCGAAGGCAAGCACTCCATCGACGAGTCGAAGACGGCGGAGGTGTGCGACGAGGAGCCCAGCCCCACGCCGACCCCGACCGAGTCGGTCCCGAGCGAGCCGACTCCGTCGGAGACGCCGTCCACCGGGACGCCCGAGCCGAGCGCCACCCCCAGTGAGCAGCCTTCGGAGTCGGCGCCCGCCGTGCCCGCCCCGAGCCCGAGCTCGCCGGACCTGGCCGAGACCGGCTCGTCGTCGTCGACGCCGGTCATCGGCGGCGCCGCTGTCGCGGTGCTGCTGGCCGGTGGTGGCATCCTGTGGGCCGTCCGCAAGCGGCGTACCGCTCAGAACTGACGCTCCCGCGGTCGAGGGGTGTGCAGCAGCACCGCGTCACCGCGGTGCTGCTGCACACCCCCGTCTCGTCCGTCACCCTGCCGCGACCGTCGGTGGCGGCAGGGTGGCAGGCGGGGGAGCGGGGCCGATCTCGCACCAGACGGCCTTGCCCTCACCCCGGGGCTCGATCCCCCAGCGCGTGGCGACCGCGTCGAGCAGGAGCAGTCCCCGGCCGGAGGTGGACGTCTCGCCCGGCGTACGCCGTCGGGGCCAGGCGCTGGACCGGTCCTGGACCGACAGCCGGATCCGCCGTACCGGTTCGGGCAGCACTTCCAGCGTCAGGACGGCTCCGCCCTCCGTGTGCAGGAGCACGTTCACCAGCAACTCGCCCGTGACGAGCTCGGCGTCGTCGGCGAATTCGGCCATGTCCCAGTCGGCGAGGGCCTGGCGCACGATCGCGCGGGCGTCCGAGAGTCCTTCCGGGTCCGCCTGGTGAATGTACTGGTGCAGCCGAGGCGCGTGCGACGAACCCACGTCCGGGCTCCGGCGCAGGACGAGGAGGGCCACATCGTCCCCCGACCCCCACCGTTCCCACAGCCGTTCCGACAGGTGATCGGCCAGCGCCTCGGCCCCTGCGGGCCCGGTGCTCACCTCGTTGCGCAGCGCGTCGATCCCGGTGTCGAGGTCGGCTCCGGGCTCCTCCACCAGCCCGTCCGTGTACAGGACGAACGTCTCACCGGGCACCAGGTCCAGCCGGGTCTCCGGGTACTCCTCGTCCTGGAGGTCCGTTGACGTGCCCAGCGGCAGCCCGCCGCGCACCTGCGGGCTGCCGACCCGCCCGTCGAGGTGGCGGATCAAGGGGCCGAGGTGTCCGGCCCGTACCACTTGCACCGCTCCGGACGCCAGGTCGACCTGGGCGTAGGTGCAGGTGGCGAAGCGGTCGGTGTCCAGTTCGGCGAGGAAGCGGGAGGCCCGAGCCAGCACGGTGGCCGGCGGGTGCCCCTCGGCAGCGTACGCGCGCAGAGCGATACGCAACTGGCCCATGATCGCGGCCGCGTGGGTGTCGTGCCCCTGAACGTCCCCCACGACCAGCCCGTAACGGTTCTTGGGCAGGGTGATCACGTCGTACCAGTCGCCACCGACCTGTCGGCCGCTCCACGCGGCGTGGTACCGGACCGCGATCTCGCCGCCCTCGACGTCCTGTATCCGGGGCGGGAGCATCGCGGACTGGAGCTGGGTGGCGAATTCCCGCTCCTCGTCGAAGAGCATCGCCCGTTGCAGGGACTGGGCCACGATGGCGGCGAGGCCCAGGCACAGAATGCGCTCGTCCGCGTTGAATACCGTGCGCTCGCGGTAGAAGAGGGCCAGGCCGCCTAGCGACCGGGCCTGGGCCACCAGCGGAAGATACGCCGCCGCCCGGAACCTCAGCTTCCCCAGATGCGGCTCCAGCTCCGGGTAGCGACGGGCCAGCGCGGCGAGGGAGGTGATGAACCGGGGGCGTCCGCTGCGGATGGTGTCCGCGAGGGGGAGGTTGCGGTCGAGGCCACCGGAGCCGAGCCCGTCGAGCACCTCCAGCGACTCGCCGCTCAGCGCGACGATGTTCAGCGCGGAATTCTCCACGAGCCCGAGGGCGAGACCGTCGGCGCCGAGCCGGGCCAGCCCGCCGGGCCCGGTGAGGGCGGCCGTCACGTCGTCCACGGTCACCGCACGGGACATGGCGCTCGTTGTTCGTTCAACGATATTGGTCTGGCGCTGCCGCCGCTTTTCCAGATCGAGAACGAAGGCCGAATGGGTGACCTCCGCCGTCGCGTCCCGGACGACCCCCACGATCCGGTGGGCCCTGCCGTCCTTCGAGCGCAGAATGCGAGCCTGGACATGGGTCCACTGTGTGGTCCCGTCGTCCAGCGGCACACGGAAGTGCACGCTGTAGGAATTGTTGCCGCCGGTGATGGCCTCGTCGATCGTGACGTCGAGCCGGGCCCGTTCCGCCGGTTCCAGGTGCTCCAGCAGCGCGCCCGGGCGTGCGTCGAACGTCGCCGGATCCACGCCGAACACCATCAGCCCGGCCTCGTCGATGTCCAGGGTCCGGGCGTCCAGGTCCCAGTCGAAGCTGCCGGTCCCGTTCATGGCGAGGCGTTCCGTCGGCCGGATCTCACCGTTGGTCTTCCGGTCGATCCGGCGGAGCGGAGAGGCCTCGGCGTCCTGCCGCCGTTCGTCGTCGGTCATGCCAGCTCCGGAGGTCGTCCGGCGGGGCCGCACGTCGGCGGACCCCGTAGGCCTCAATTGTCGAGCCGCAACCATCGGAGTGCCACAGCGGCTCGCCCGCAGCCCTTGCACCCCGAGCCCCACGCTCCCGCACGCCCCTGCTGCCGCATGCCTCTGCGCCCGTATGCCTCTGTTTCCGTATGTCCCCAAGCCCGATCCGGGGGGCGCGGATCGGCAGCCGGGGACCGTCCGCGACCATGGACGTGTCCCACGAGTCCAGCGAGCGGAGCGCACGCATGAACGACGACCGGCCCGTCCTGCTGGAGACGAGGGGCACATGCCTGCACCTCACACTGAACCGCCCCCGGGCGCTCAACGCGCTCAGCCACACCATGGTGCGGCTGCTCGACGAGGCGCTGTCCCGCGCCGAGCGGGACGAATCGATCGGATCGGTACTGCTGTCCGGGGCCGGCGACCGGGGCCTGTGCGCCGGGGGTGACATTCGCGCCCTGCACGACGACGCACGGGCCTCGGGACGTGCGTCCTTGGAGTTCTGGCGCGACGAGTACCGCCTCAACGTCCGTATCGCCCGATTCCCCAAGCCGTACGTGGCACTGATGGACGGCATCGTGATGGGCGGGGGAGTCGGGGTGTCGGCACACTCCGGAATCCGTGTCGTCACCGAGCGCTCGCGCGTCGCCATGCCCGAGACCGCGATCGGCTTCGTGCCCGATGTCGGGGGTACCCGCCTGCTGGCCTCCGCCCCCGGCGAACTGGGCACACATCTGGCGCTCACGGGACGTTCCGTCGGGGCCGCCGACGCCGTTCTCTGCGGTCTGGCCGATCACCACGTCCCTGCCCGCCTCCTGCCCGCCCTGATCGAAGCGCTGGGCGAGCCGGCCGGCCAGGACGCGTCCGTGGCGGGCATCGTCCAGCGGTTCGCCACGGAGCCGCCTGCCGGAGAGCTCGCAGCGCAACGCGACTGGATCGATAGCTGCTACGCGGCCGACAGCGTGGAGGAGATCCTCCGACAGCTGCGCGGGAGCGGCGTTCCCGAGGCGGAAGCGGCGGCGGACGAATTCCTGACCAAGTCGCCGCTCGCGCTCAAGGTGACGCTCGCCGCTGTCCGCCGGGCAGCCCGGCTCGACAGTCTGGAGGCTGTCCTCGACCAGGAGTTCCGTGTCTCCAGCCGGGCGTTCGAGCACCCTGATTTCGTGGAAGGCGTGCGAGCCCGGATCATCGACAAGGACAACGAACCGCAGTGGAAGCCGGGCTCCCTCGCCGAGGTCGACGACCAGGAGGTCGCCCGCTTCTTCGCACCGCTCGGCCCCGGCGAGCAGGAGCTCGGACTCGCTCCTGGGCCCACGCACACCCCCGTCGACGAGGGGCAGGCCGGCTAGAACGTACCGGCGCGTGCCCCTCCGCCCCACCTATCTGTCGCTGCCGGAAAGACTCGGCTGCAGTGCCCGTACGAGAGCGAACAGCCGGTCCTCGTTGCCCGTCAGCCCAGCGCTGCGCAGGGCATGGTCGGCCTCCCGCATCGGGGAGGTGAGCAGCGGCAGGTAGACCGGTGCGTCGTCGGGGTCCGCGAGCGCTGCCCGGGTGGCTTCCAGCAGGCGGACGTACGCCTGCGCCGCGGCGAGCTCGTCGTTGTCCATCTCAGCATCTCCTCCTCAGAGCTGTCGGACCGTCAAGCATCCCCCATGGGTCTGACAACGCCGCCTCAGGCCCGGCCGCGCCCGCCCGACAGCCCGCTCGGCGGCTCCACCTCCAGGTAGCGCCGTCTGCGGGGCCCCCGGTAGAGCAGCACCGTCCAGCCCAGTTCCCGCAAGGCCGAAGCGCAGCCGGCCAGCGCCTCCTCCTCGTCGTGAGCGGCGCCACTGCCGGGCGGACCGGTCCACTCGACCCGTACCGAACCCGCCGACTCCCCGCTGCTCACCCGGTATCCGGCCGAAACACGGCGCCCCGACGGATCGACGGCAGACGGTACGGCCCCCGACCTCTCCAAGGCCAACGCGACCGCCCTGACCGGGCGGTTCACTTCCCACGGAGCAGGCGCGGCCACCGGGTCGGGACGCCCGGCGCCGGTGAGCCGACGGATCTGCAGCAGCCCCTCGAACGCGGTCCGCACCGAAGCGGCCCGTGCCGCCGCGGGCTCGGCGGCCGGTGGGCCGTCGCCGGTCGCGGGCTCGAATCCGGTGCTCTCCTCGGTGCTCATGCGTCCCCCTCGTGATCCCTACCGTGCCCAGTGTGCACCGGCAGTGGCCGGCAGCATCCGACAGGAGCCGCAGTGGCCGAGAGAGGAGCCGACAGGAGCTGACAGAGGGCAACGGGGCCGATGGGGCGTCGCTCTCCGGCCCCTCGGTAGACTCGTGTGCTCTGCACCCGTTGTTTCCGCAGCACCATCCACGCGAGGACCCGCCGCCCGTGCCCGACAAAGAACCGACCACCGTGCCCGGCGACGGACGGGAGACCCTGCGTGCGGACTGCGCGAACTGTTTCGCTCTCTGCTGCGTCGCCCTCACGCTGACGGCCTCGTCGGACTTCGCCATCGACAAGGACGCCGGGCGGCCCTGCCCCAACCTTCAGGACGACTTCCGCTGCGGCATCCACACCCGGCTGCGTCCGAAGGGTTTCTCCGGCTGCACCGTGTACGACTGCTTCGGCGCCGGGCAGAAGGTCTCCCAGGAGACCTACGGGGGCCGCGACTGGCGATCGTCACCCGACCTTGCCGCGCAGATGTTCCAGGTCTTCCCGGTCATGCGTCAGCTCCACGAACTGCTCTGGTATCTCACCGAGGCCCTGACCCTGCCGGACGCACGTCCCCTGCACGCTGAGATCCGCCGGGCCCTGGAAGCGACGGAACGGCACACCACGCGCCCGGCCGTCGACTTCGCGGAACTGGACGTCGCCGGTCACCGGGACCGGGTCGCCGGTCTGCTCCAGCGCACCAGCGAACTCGTCCGGGCCGCCGCGCCCCGCCGCAAGAAGCGCAACCACCGCGGCGCCGATCTCATCGGGGCCCGTCTGCGTGGCGCCGACCTGCGTGCGGCGGATCTCCGAGGGGCCTATCTGATCGCCGCCGATCTCACCGGCGCGGACCTCCGGCTGGCCGACCTCATCGGTGCGGACTTCCGTGACGCCGACCTCTCGGGCGCCGACCTCACGGGAAGCCTGTTCCTCACCCAGGCCCAGCTCAACGCCGCCAAGGGCAACGCGAGAACAGCCCTTCCCGCATCCCTGAGCCGCCCTCCGCACTGGGCGGCCTGACCGGCCGGCCCGCCTACCGTCCGGTGCCCCGGACGTCCTCCTCCAGCACCGCCTTGAGACGCTGGAGCGTCGTACGGATGTTGCCGCCCTGGAACTGCGCGAAGGTCTTCCCACCCGTCGCGACGCGGTCGAAGGCGTTGGCGAGGAAATCGGGCCAGCGACGCCGGTCGTCGGTCCAGGTCTCGGTGACCCGGGTCGCGCCGTCCACCGGCTCGAACCGGTAGTCCCACGTGGCGATCGGCCCCGGCAGCAGAGGGCGCCGCAGACCGATCGCGTGAACCCGGAAGGCGAAGCGCTCGCCGGGGTCGGCCGCCGTCACCGTGCACCGTGTCGTCCAGCGCGCTGCACCGCGTTTGTTCCGGCCGTCGAAGACCATGCCGACGTACGCACCACGCCGATCGCCGCGCACGGTCGCGCCACGGTTCTCGGGACTCCAACGCCCCATCGCCGTCGGGTCGCTGAGCTGTTCGTAGACCTGCGCCGGGGTGGCGTCGATGACGATGCTGTCCGCTACGGACATGGTGCGGGTCATGGCGCGACTCCCTTGTCCACGGCCGTCTACGGATCACACCCGGGCGCCGTACGGGCCGTGGGCCGGCATCCCGGAGCCACACCTTACTCGTGAGTAGATTCGAGGGGGAAGCGGGTGGACGAAGGTCCGGAGCGTCGAGGAGCCGGTGGTCTCGGCGCTCCGGACCTTCGTGACGGGTGTGGTCCGGGGGAGGCCGACGCTCCGGCCGGGCGGGTACCCCCGTTTCCCGCCCGGCCGGAATCGTCGACCGGCCGTTCCTCCCGCGTGACGCCCCTGTCAGGCGCGCCACTCCGCCGTGCGCTCCCGCGATGCGTCCGAGAGCGCCTTCACGATGGCGTCGACATCGCCCTGGCTGCCGTACACCGGCGTACCGGGCTGCTGGCGCCATGAATCGTCCAGGCCGCCGCTGTCGACCGTGTCGAAGCCCAACTCGTCGATGAGGTCGCGCACCGCCTGCTTGGCCCTCGGGTCGTCGCCCGCCACCGGGAGCGCCTGTCGGCCCGGAGTGCCCTGCGGACGGCCCCGGTCCAGGATGTCCTGGGCGTACGTGCCGTTGAACGCCTTGATCACGGGGTGGCCGATCTGCTGCTCCGTCCACCGGCTCTCGGGCAGCCCGTCCTCGATGGCGGCGATGCGGCCGTCGCGCTGCTGCGGGTAGTAGTTGCCCGTGTCGATGACCGCGGCGCCCTCCGCCGCACCGTCGAGAAATCCGGCGGGCAGGTCGGGCACGGCCTTCAGCGGCACGGTGACGACGACCACCTGGGCGCCCCGCGCGGCCTCCGACGCGTGCACCGGCTTCGCCCCGGTCTCTTCGGCGAGGGCGGTGAGCGTGTGCGGGCCGCGGGAGTTGGCGACCGCGACCTCGTGGCCGAGGGCGGTCAGGCGCCGCGTCAGGTTGCCGCCGATGTTGCCCGCGCCGATGATGCCGATCTTCATGGATCCGACCTTCCGAAGCTTGCCGAGTGGTGAGGAGTGGAGAGAGAAGTGGGTTCTGTCGGTTCACCAACTCCGGTGGCGGAGAAGCTATTCCGATCCCGGCGAGGGAATATCCGATCGGCTCCCTGACGTTGACACCCGCTTTCGGTCCCACCGATCGGGGGCGGAGCGTTCGATGTAGGCCATTTGAGTGTCCTTGTCGGCCGCTCGCCCCGGACGGGGAAGGATGTCCCACCGCACCGATCTCCGCGGGTCCATTCTGGTCGCCGAGTCCACACGGGCCGTCGACCGAAGGAGCGTCGTAGTGACGACGAGGGGCATCCCGCAACCGGTGGAGACCGATACCGCCGACCAGGACGAAATGCCGGTACGGCGCGGCGAACCCGGCAACGTGGTCATCAAGTGGATGACCACGACGGACCACAAGACGATTGGCACGCTCTATCTCGTCACCTCCTTCGCGTTCTTCTGCGTGGGAGGGCTCCTGGCGCTGGTGATGCGGGCCGAGTTGGCCCGGCCCGGTATCCAGCTGATCTCGAACGAGCAGTTCAACCAGGCGTTCACGATGCACGGCACGATCATGCTGCTGATGTTCGCGACGCCGTTGTTCGCCGGATTCGCGAACTGGATCATGCCGCTGCAGATCGGCGCGCCCGACGTGGCGTTTCCCCGGCTGAACATGTTCGCGTACTGGCTGTACCTCTTCGGCTCGCTCATCGCCGTGGCGGGCTTCCTGACCCCGCAGGGCGCCGCGGACTTCGGCTGGTTCGCCTACGCGCCGCTCAACGACGCGGTCCGCTCGCCGGGCATCGGCGCCGACATGTGGATCATGGGCCTCGCGTTCTCCGGCTTCGGCACGATCCTCGGCTCGGTCAACTTCATCACCACGATCATCTGCATGCGCGCACCCGGTATGACGATGTTCCGCATGCCGATCTTCGTCTGGAACGTCCTGCTGACCGGTGTTCTGGTCCTGCTGGCCTTCCCGGTCCTCGCCGCGGCCCTGCTGGCGCTGGAGGCCGACCGCAAGTTCGGCGCGCACGTCTTCGACGCGGCCAACGGCGGCGCCCTGCTGTGGCAGCACCTGTTCTGGTTCTTCGGCCACCCCGAGGTCTACATCATCGCCCTGCCGTTCTTCGGCATCGTCACCGAGATCTTCCCGGTCTTCAGCCGCAAACCGGTCTTCGGCTATATCGGTCTGGTCGCGGCCACCATCGCCATCGCGGGCCTGTCCGCGACCGTATGGGCGCACCACATGTTCGTCACGGGCGGGGTCCTGCTGCCGTTCTTCTCGTTCATGACCTTCCTCATCGCCGTGCCGACCGGCGTGAAGTTCTTCAACTGGATCGGCACGATGTGGAAGGGATCGCTCTCCCTGGAGACCCCGATGCTGTGGGCCGTCGGGTTTCTGGTCACCTTCCTCTTCGGCGGTCTGACCGGGATCATCCTCGCCTCACCGCCCCTGGACTTCCATGTCTCCGACTCGTACTTCGTCGTCGCCCACTTCCACTACGTGGTATTCGGGACCGTGGTGTTCGCGATGTTCGCCGGATTTCATTTCTGGTGGCCGAAATTCACCGGGAAAATGCTGGACGAACGACTCGGGAAGATGACGTTCTGGACGCTCTTCGTCGGATTCCACGGGACGTTCCTCGTACAGCACTGGCTCGGCGCCGAGGGCATGCCGCGCCGTTACGCCGACTATCTCGACGCCGACGGATTCACCGCGCTGAACACGATCTCCACCATTTCCTCCTTCCTCCTAGGCCTGTCGCTCCTGCCGTTCTTCTACAACATCTGGAAGACCGCCAAGTACGGCAGGAAGGTCGAGGTCGACGACCCGTGGGGCTACGGCCGTTCGCTGGAATGGGCCACCTCCTGCCCGCCGCCCCGGCACAACTTCGTCACCCTGCCGCGGATCCGTTCCGAGTCCCCGGCGTTCGACCTGCACCACCCGTCGGTCCGCTCCCTGGAGGAAGCCACCAACCGCCCCCAGAACTCGACCTTCGTCGCCCCGGGGGACAAGCACGAGTGAAGTCCGCCCGGCCATGACGACACGACGGAGAGGAGGTCGGAGTGAAACCCGACAAGGACTGCGCCCGGGGCCTTGCGCAACTGGAGGGCTTTCTGCTGTGGAACGCCGAGGTCGAGCGGGCGCGACGACAGGCGCGGCGATTCACCGACAGGCTGCCCTGGCTGACCACGGCGCAGCGTGAGGACGTCGAGCGGGTGTTCATCGCCGAACGCGTCGCCGCCTCCCGGGAGTCGCTCACCCGCATCCGCGACCGCACGGACGAACTGCGCGAGGAGTACACCGGGCGCTACGTCCGGCTAAGGGCCCGTTGCGTCGCCGTCTCGGCCGGCGCGGTGGGCGCGGCGACCTGCCTCGGCACGGCGCTGACGTTGGTCCTGCGCTGACGTCGGTCCTGCGCCGACCCGGTGGGATCCGGTGGGATCCGGTGCGGCCGGTCGCCGGCCGCACCGGAGGGGCCCGGGGCGCGCGGAGCCGGAACGGTCAGTGCCGTACCAGGCAGAACGGGTGCCCGGCGGGATCGGCGTACACACGCCAACTGCGCCCCCCGTCCCCGGCGTCGAGCAGCGACGCCCCGCACGCCAGGACCTCGTCGTGCGCCCGTTCCTGGTCGGTGACGCCGAAGTCCAGGTGGAACTGCTGGGGCGGGTCCTGGCCGGGCCAGCGAGGCGGCCGGTGGTCGGCCACCCGCTGAAAGGCGAGGACGAGTCCACCGGGCGTGTGGAGCGTGGACCAGTCCGCGTCGCACTCCCACCGCCGGTCGGGGCGGTCGACGTCGCCCCCGAGCAGCGACGCGTAGAAGCCGGCCAGTTCCCTCGGGTCCGGGCAGTCCAGGACCACGCACTCCAGTTCAGCGATCATGACCGCATCCTAGGACGTGTTTGGAAAGCCCCGCCCGCTCGGCGACGCCTGGTCGCGGCCACCGCCCGCGTGGACTCAGCGGGCCCCGAACACCTGCGTCCACACCGGACCGCCGCCGGAATCCTGCTTCCCCACGCCGATCTCCTTGAAGGAGCAGTTGAGGATGTTCGCGCGGTGCCCCGGACTGTCCATCCAGGACCGCATCACGTCGGCCGGGGTCCGCTGGCCCTTGGCGATGTTCTCGCCGTAGGTGGACCACTGATAGCCGGCGGCGGTGATCCGGTCGCCGGGGTCCCTGCCGTCCTGCGAGGTGTGCGAGAAGTAGTCCTTGGCCTCCATGTCGGCGGAGTGCCGTTGCGCGGCCGTGTTGAGCTGATCGTTCACGGTCACCGGACCGCAGCCCTCCTTGGCCCGCTCCGTGTTGACCAGTGCGGTGACCTGTCCGGCGGTCCCCGAGGGTGCGGGCGGCGCGGGTGCGGGCGGTTCCGGCTTCGGGGCCGGGGCGGCGGTGGTGGGCGAGGGCGGTGGCGGGGTGCTCTTCTTCGGCTTGGCCTTGGGCGTACGCGAGGGGCTCGGCGACGGGGAGGCGCTGGGCGACGCGGACGCGGAGGCCGAGGGAGACGGGGACGACGTCGGTGCGGCCGATGTGGGCAGTTCGGAGCGGGGGGCCGGAGCGTCGGCCGTGACGGTCGACGCGTCCCGGTCGTCGCCGTCGGTGTAGAGGTGCACCGCCGCGCCGCCCGTGCCCAACGCGGCTACCGCGACCACGGCGGCGACGGCCGAGTTGCGACGGCGCCGCCGGGCCTGCACCCGTCTGCGCTCCGCGCGCCCCGCACCGGCGCCGTGCGAGCCGGGACCGGGCGCTTGGAGGTGCGCGGCCGTGGTGAGCAGTTCGGGAGCGGCCCCCGCCCCCGCCGCGGCCACCGGGACCAGTGCGAGACCCACCAGCAGCCCTTCGGCGGGCACGAGCCCCGAGCGGTGCCCCGAGCACACCGTGCATTCGCGGGCGTGGCGGGCCAGCCGCTTGCGCCACAGGGCGGAGGGGACGCCGTCCCAGCCGGCGGCGATGTCCTCCAGCAGCACGCACGGAGGTTCGGCCGCCAGCGCGCCCACCACGACCCTCGCCGCCTCCAGCTGGGCCTTCATCCGCTGCACCCGTACGGCGGTGTGCTGCGGGGAGAGTTCGAGAGCGGCGGCGACCTCGGTGCGGGACAGATGCCCGGCGGTCTCCAGCCACCACAGCGAAAGCAGGGCGCGGTCGTCCTCGTCCAGCCAGCGTGTCGCCTCCGCGACCTGACGGCGCTGGCCGGTCAGGCCGAGCTCCAGGATCGTCAGCTCGACGAAGTCCGCCCGGGGATCCGGCAGGTCGTACGCGGCGTCCAGCCGGTCCGCCGGTATCGCACCCGACTGCCTCTCACGCCAGTGCGTGCGTATCTCGTTCATGGCTATCGCCACCAGCCAGGAACGGAAACGCTCCGGGTCGCGCAGTTCGGGCAGGCCCCGGAGCATCCGCAGCACCGTCTCCTGCACCACGTCGTCCACGTCCGCATGACCGTCCAGCGCGCGTCCGACGACGTTGTACAGCAGCGGCAGGTACGCCGAGACGAGCTGGTCCTTGGCCTGCTGGTCGCCGCCCTGCGCCGCGGCGATCAAGACCGTCGGGTGATCCTTGCCCATGCTGTGCTCACTCTTCCGGGGTCCGGTGCTGTCACTTCCCACACTCGGGAGATGGGGTGCGGGCGGGACGATAACAAGAATCCGGCGGGCAACCCCGGAAACCTTCGCCGCCGCCCTACGGCACCGGGCCCCGTCGGGCCCCCTGGCGGCATGGTGCGCGGTGGTTCCGGCGTACTCCACGCACCGGTCCGTGCCACGGAAAGTGATCCGTGGCACGGACCGGTGCACGGGAGTGGTGGCGGCCGGACGGTGACTGCCCGGTCACCGGCGGTGGCTCAGGCGCGAGGCGGACCGTCCTGGTCGCGCTCCGTCCCGAACTGCTGCCTGAGCTTGTCCTGGGCGGTGTCGACGTGGCCCTTGTACTTGCCCTTCGTACGGTCGTCGACCATGTCGCCGGCCTTGTCGATGCCCTTGCCGACATGCTCCTCGTGGCCCTTGAGCATCTTCTTGATCTTGTCCAGTGCGGACATATGTCCTCCTCGTCGACTCTGCGCCCCCTGTCAAGGGTCACCGCACCGGGCACCGCCCGCATCCGCGCCGGAAGAAGGCGAGGACGCCGACAGGTGGGACGGGGGAGGGCGGGAAGTGTGAAGCCGCGCCCACTGGGCACATACCGGTTGACCAGGAGGAGGTGGTGGCAATGGGCCGCATCCGAGTCGTCGTCCGTCGTCCCCCGCCCCCTTCGGGGCCCCCGCCGCTGGATCTGCGCACCCCGTCCGGCCGCCCCCTGCCGTACTGACCGCCGGGACGCCTCCGCCCTTCGGGGTTCTGGCTACGCCCTACGCACCGCGTGTCAGCGGTGATCCGGGTGGGGACCGCCGTCGAGCGGGCCGTGCCGCCGCGGTCTGTTTTCGTACCGTGCCGCGGCCG
Organism: Streptomyces anulatus; assembly: GCF_014650675.1. Taxonomy (GTDB): domain Bacteria; phylum Actinomycetota; class Actinomycetes; order Streptomycetales; family Streptomycetaceae; genus Streptomyces; species Streptomyces anulatus. Next base: position 144,624 of record NZ_BMVK01000010.1, read on the forward strand.
GCCCCGACATCGGCGCCAGTTGCTCCACCAGGGCCTCCAACTCCTCGACGGCGTATTCCGTCTCGCGGCGGATGTTCTTGTGCTCCGCGACGACGGCCCCGAGCAGCAGCGCGGTGAGCGCGACGCTTCCGTTGAGCAGCGAGAGATTGGCCATGATCTCCATCAGGCTGTGCCCCGCGAACGGCCCCAGGGCATCCGTACCGGCGATGATGGCGAGCACCGAGACGACCAGGGCGCACGGAGCGCTGCCGGGCAACTGGAAGCGCAGGGCCGCCCAGATGATCACCGGGAACACCAGATAGATCATCGACAGCGAGCTGCGCGTGGCGATCAGCGACGACGCGACCACGACGACCGCGAGGATCGATGCCTCCAGCCACCGGTCGGACGCGCGGGGCCACCGCACCCTGCGCAGGACCAGCAGCACGGGGGTGACCACCAGGACCCCCATCGCGTCCCCCGCCCACCAGGACGACCAGACCAGCCAGAATCGGCCCGGCGGAACCTTGCCGTCGAGCAGCAGCGTGAAACTCCCGATGGAGGCGCTGATCAGCATCCCCGCGAACGCGCCGAGGAAGACCAGACAGACCCCGTCCCGCAGCCGGACCAGCTCACTGCGGAAGCCGGCCCACCGCAGCAGGGCGTACGAGGCGAGCGGGGCGACCGTGTTGCCGAACATGATGGCCAGACGGCTCACGGTGAACGCGTCGCCGATCTCGACGACCGTGAGCAGTGTGCCCAGCGCGATGCCCGGCCAGACGCGGACGCCCAGGTACAGCAGTGCGGCCAGCGCGATGCCGGTGGGCGGCCACAGAGGCGTGACGACCGCGCCGTCCACGACGACCTGGCGCATCAACCCGAGATGCCCCGCCAGGTAGTAGGCGCCGGCCACGCCCAGGATCTGCGCCACGTACACGGCCCGACGTCTGGCTTTTTCGGTGCGGATCACACCACTCATCAGACACCGACCGCGGCGGGACCAGGCAGGTGACACGCTGCGGTACGGTCCGGCGTCACCGCGGTCCGAGGCGGGCGGCCGCATGCCGCAGGACCAGGACGGCGGCGTCGTCCTCGTGTCCTGTCACCTCCGTCGCGCCCAGGACCTCGTCGGCCAGCCGCGCCGCGCTCGCCCCGACATGCGCGGCGACCAGCTGCCGGACCCGCTCCAGGCCGTCCTCGATCAGCAGCGACGGTCCCTCGACGACCCCGTCGGTGAGCAGCACGATCGCCCCGTCGGAGTCGAGGGTGCGCCGGGTGACGGGATAGCTTTCGCCGGGCTCGATGCCCAGCGGCATGCCGCCCGGGTCCTCCGTGACACCGGACCGTCCCTCCGTGGTGGCCCACACACACGCCACATGCCCGGCCCGCGCGCTGTGCAGCTCCCAGGTCGTCGGGTCCAGCCGCATGAAGGTGCAGGTGGCGAAGAGGCCCGAGTCCACGGACACCAGCAGATCGTTCGTCCGGCCCAGGACCTCGCCCGGATCGGACGCCGTGCCCGCGATGGCCCGCATCGCGATACGGACCTGCCCCATGAAGGCGGCGGCCTCGACGTCATGACCCTGTACGTCGCCGATGGCGAAGCCGAGGGCCCCGTCCGCGAGGGGGAAACCGTCGTACCAGTCGCCGCCGATGTCCAGACCGTGGCGGGCGGGCGCGTAGCGTGCGGCGGCCTGGAGGCCGGGGATGGTGGGCAGCGCCGCCGGGAGCATGTCGCGTTGGAGCGCCTGCGCGAGTTCCACCCTGGCCTGGTGGAACTCCACCTCGCGCCGAGCGCGGGCGGTGAGGTTCTGCAGGGTGTTGAGCAGGTCTTCGGCGCTAGCTGAGCGGGAAGTCCGACGCCGGTTCATGTGCCGCTCCGCGGTGCGTTATGTCCCTGAATCATATGGCGGGCGGCCCCGAGTGGCGACTGCGGGCGCTTCCGCGTGCCCGCAGTCCCCTGGGTGCCGCTCAGGACGGGCGAGCGCGGTACAGATCGCGGAGCAGGGCGATCTCGGCACCGTGGTGCAGTACCTCCTGGTTGACCCACCAGACGATGTCGACGAAGGGATCCTCGGCGTCGCTGCCGTTCGGATACGTGCTGTACCCGACGGTGTCCAGGGCCGCGTCGTCGGCGGTGAGCAGGGCTTCGCGCCAGGCGGCGGACGCGGTCTCGAAGGCGGCCACCGCCCCGGTCGCGTCCCCCGGAGTGCGGTAGCCGTCGCGCGTGAGCGCCCTGCTGCCACAGGTGTGGTCGGCACGGAGGGTGAGCATTTCGGCGAGATGGCTCAAACGCCACGCGATGGTGGTGAACGGGGGAGGGAACGGATGCGGGGAGTCCGCCGAGTCCCGCCCCCAGTCCCCGGCACCCGCGAGAGCGGTCGCCCGCGCCCCGGGGCCGTCACCGCGAGGGCGTACGGACCAGCAGTCGGGCACCGGTTCCCAGAGGTGTTCGTCGTCGCCCAGCGGCGTGACGCCGATGTCGACGCCGTTGCCGCTGTCCATGACGGGACCGGCCAGGCGGGCGAGGAGCCGCTCGCAGGCGAAGTCGAACTGCTCAAGCAGCGGGATCAGACGTGGTGGGAGGGCCATCGGTGGAGCGTGTCACGGCCGACGGGCGGACGCGCGCCCATTTCCGGCGGACGCTGGCCGGATGGACCCTCGTACCGAGCCGTTGTCAGTGCTCGGTGGGATGCTGCCCGCATGGACGAGCTGATGAGGCAGCGACGGGTGTACGGCACCGACCACGACGACCCCCGCCCCGGGCCGAGGCCGGGGCACGACTACCGGGAGCTGGTCGGCGGCCCGCTCGACGGGCTGCTGCTCGACGTCACCGGCTGGGGCGAGGCGGAGCTGCGCGACGGCGTCGGGCTGGTCACCGAGATCGGCGCCTACGGGCCCGGCGGACGTGCCGAGTACGGTCCGCGGTCGCCGGACAGTCACCAGTGGGACTGGCGGGGCGACGTGCGGTGAAAGGCCGGGTGGTGATGGCAAGGGCGGCAGGAATCGAACCTGCGACATACGATTTTGGAGACCGCCGCTCTGGCCGCTGAGCTACGCCCCTTGGTGATGGGTGAAGCCTGGCACGTGCGCGCCCGGGCGCCAACAGATTTACGCGGCCGCGTCGTTGCACCGTGTCGCGCGGACGGACCCACGGTCGGCCGGGAGCCGACGCGGCGCGGTGCCGCCCCGTGCGGAATGCCGGGCAGGCCGGGGGAGGGGGCCGCGGGCCGGGCCCGGCCGTCCGATAGGTTGGCCGGTCATGTGGGCTTTGAGCGCGGTCGGGCACCGTCGGCTGGGTGCGGCAGGATCTCTGGCGATCGTCGGCGGCGGCTGGTTCGCCGGAAAGCTGCCGGTCCACGACCCCTGGGGCCTGTGGACCGACCACGGGTCCGCCACGAAGGCGGCGGCGGCCGTGCTCGCCTACGTCGGACTGACCGTGCTCGTCGTGGCCTGGTGGCAGTACGGCAAGAACGCCTCCACCGTCCGCGAGACCCTCGTCACCCTCGCCTGGTGGACGGTCCCGTTCCTGCTCGCGCCCCCGCTCTACAGCGCCGACGTCTACAGCTACATCGCCCAGGGCTCGATGGTCGTCGAAGGGCACGACGTCTACACCGTCGGCCCCTCCGCCCTGGACCCCGGCGGAATCGGCGGCGACGCCGCCGCGAGCGTCGGCAACCACTGGCGTGACACCCCGGCCCCGTACGGACCGCTCTTCCTGCTCCTCTCCGCGGCCGTCGCCTGGATCACCGGCGGAACGATCGTCCCCGCCGTCCTGGCGATGCGGATCGTCGCGCTCGTCTCCCTCGCCCTGATCGTCTGGTCCCTGCGCCGGCTGGCGCGCGAACACGGCCGCAGCGAGAGCCGCGCCCTGTGGCTGGGAGCCCTCAACCCGCTGCTGCTGATCCACGTGGTCGGCGGCGTGCACAACGACGGGCTGATGATCGGCCTGATGCTCGCCGGCCTGGTGCTCGCCCTGCGCGGCAGATGGATCGCGGGCAGCGCCCTGGTCGGCCTCGCCATGATGGTGAAGTCACCGGCGGCCGTGGCGCTGCTGTTCATCGGGGTCCTCGTGCACGCCTCCGCGACCGGCCCCCAGTGGCGCCGCTGGGCCAAGGGGCTGCTCGCGCCCGGCCTGGTCGCCTGCGCGGTCGCCGGAGGGGCCACGCTGGTGAGCGGGACCGGATTCGGCTGGCTCCACACCCAGGGCGTCGCCGCGAACATCCACACCGCGCTCTCCGTCACCAGCGACATCGGCCTCGGTCTGGGAGAGCTGGCCCATCTGCTCCTGGGCGTCGACGCGGAGCCGGTCAAGTCCGCCGTCCAGACCCTGGGCCTCGCGGCGGCGCTCGGCGTGATCGTCGTGCTGGCCCGGCGTGCGATGCGGGGCAGCATGACACCGGCCCACGCCCTGGGCCTCTCGCTGCTCGTCCTGGTAGCCCTCTCGCCCATGGTCCAGCCCTGGTACCTGCTGTGGGGCATGGCCGTCGTCGCCGCGACCGAACAGTACGGCCGCCTCTCCGCCGTCCTGATCGTGCTCTCGGCGGCGCTGGTGTACGAGACCCACCCCATGGGCGCCACCCCGCCCTACGGATTCGTGCTGGCCGGGCTCGCCGCGGTCCTCGGCACCCTCGCGCTGCGGCGTACCCCCGTCGTGCCGCCAGGCGTACGGCTGCCCGGCCGGCGGGACCCCGCGGACCCGGCGGAGAACCAGGAAACCCCCGCGTCCACCACGTCCCCTGCCCCGGCCCCGCAGAACGCTCCCTGAACCAATCCCCTCGACGCCCGGCAAGATCCTCGGCTACGCTGAGCGGGTCCTGTTGTCTCCGATAGAGGTGGACGTTGCGCATCTGAGGTCCGCGATCATCGCGCGGTACGGCCCTGGCCCGTACATGGTCACGACGCTGTCGGCATCTCTGCCGCCCGTGACTTCCGCGTGGATGCGACCTCGGTGCTGAGCCGTCCCTCACCTTCGCAGGACTGTTCTTCCCACCACTTTCCGGCCCCCGGGGCCGGGTCGCCGCGTGCTGTTCGCATACGAAGCCCCCCGATCCTCCCGCTTCCGACTGCGAGAACCACATGAGCCATCCCACCGCGCCCAGCGCCTCCGTGGCAGCCTCCAACCTCACCTTCCGGTGGCCCGACGGCACGAACCTCTTCGACGGTCTCTCCCTCACCGTCCCCCGGGGCCGCACCGGTCTGGCCGGAGCCAACGGCGCCGGCAAGTCGACCCTGCTGCGCCTGTTCGCCGGACTGCTGCGCCCCGCCGAGGGGTCCGTCACGGTCGGCGGAAACCTTGCCCACCTGCCCCAGAACATCACCCTGGACACCTCCCTGCGCGTCGACGCGGCCCTCGGCATCGACGCGCGCCGGGCCGCCCTGCGTGCCATCGAGTCCGGAGACGTACGGGAGGAGCACTTCGAGACCATCGGCGACGACTGGGACGTCGAGGAGCGCGCCCTGGCCACCCTCGGCTCCCTCGGGCTCGGCGCCGTCGAACTGGACCGCACCGTCGGGCAGTTGTCCGGCGGCGAGACCGTCCTGCTGCGCCTGGCCGCGCTGCTCCTGGAACGCCCGGACGTCCTCCTCCTCGACGAGCCGACCAACAACCTGGACCTGTTCGCCCGCCGCAGGCTCTACGACGCCGTCGACTCCTGGCGCACCGGGATCCTGATCGTCGTCAGCCACGACCGGGACCTGCTGGAGCGGGTCGACCGCATCGCCGAACTGCGATCGGGCTCGGTCAGCTGGTACGGGGGCGGCTGGTCCGCCTACCAGGAGGCCCTCGCCACCCAGCAGGAGGCCGCCGGGCGGATGCTGCGCGCCGCCGACGCCGACGTACGCCGCCAGCAGCGCGAACTGGAGGAGACCCGGATCAAGGTGGCCCGCCGCCAGCGCCACGACAAGAAGCTGGACGGCCAGCGGAAGGCCCCGCGCATCGTCGCCGGGGAACGCAAGCGCTCGGCCCAGGAGTCCGGGGACCGGCTGCGCGGCCTGCACGAGGACCGCCTCGACGAGGCCCGCGAGCGCAGGGAGGAGGCCGCCGAAGCCATTCGCCGGGACGCCGAGATCAAGGTGAGCCTGCCCCACACCGCCGTACCTGCGGGCCGCACCGTCCTGACCGTACGCGACCTGAGCCTCCCCTACGGACGGCTGCGCGAGGGCAGCCTCCAGGTGAAGGGACCCGAACGCATCGCCCTGGTCGGCCGCAACGGGGCCGGTAAGACGACCCTGCTGCGGGCGCTCACCGGGGAGCTCGCACCGAGCACCGGGGAGGCCACGGCGGCGGTGCCGCTGAAGTTCCTCCCGCAGCGGCTGGACGTCCTCGACGACGCGCTGAGCGTCGCCGACAACGTCGCCCGCACCGCCCCGGGCACCACCGACAACCAGATCCGCTCCCAGCTCGCCCGGTTCCTCTTCAAGGGGGCCCGCGCGGAGCAGCCGGCGGGCACCCTGTCGGGCGGCGAACGCTTCCGGGCCGCCCTCGCGGCGACGATGCTCGCCGCCCCCGCCCCGCAACTGCTGCTGCTGGACGAGCCGACGAACAACCTCGACCTGGCCAGCGTGCGGCAGCTGACGAGTGCCCTGGAGTCCTACAAGGGCGCGCTCGTCATCGCCAGCCACGATCTGCCGTTCCTGGAATCCGTGGGCATCACCCGCTGGATCCTGCTGGACGACACGCTGCGGGAGACCGACGCCGAGGAAGTCCGCGAACTGTTCGGGAGCCCGGAGTCCACCCCGGCGGGCACGGCGTGACACCGACCGCACGATCGAACGAGGAGGAGATCCGGATAGGCGCCGACCTCGGCCCCTGCGTCGTACTGATCACCGGAGTGATGGCCGCGGGAAAGTCCACCGTCGCCCAGCTCCTGGCGGAGAGCCTGCCACGAGCGGTCCATGTGCGCGGAGACGTCTTCCGCCGCATGATCGTCTCCGGCCGCGCGGAGATGACACCCGACGAGGCCGAGGAGGCACGGAACCAGCTCGACCTGCGCCAGCGGATCTCGGCACAGGTGGCCGACGCCTACGCGGACGACGGATGGACCGCCGTCGTCCAGGACATCGTCCTCGGCGACGACCTGCCCCGCTACATCGGCAGGGTCCGCACCCGTCCGCTCCACGTCGTCGTGCTCGCCCCCTCGCCCGGGACCGTGCGCGAGCGGGAGGAGGCACGGGCGAAGACGGGGTACGGGGAGTGGACGGTCGACGTGTTCGACGCGTATCTGCGGAGCGGGACGCCGCGTATCGGCCTGTGGCTGGACACATCCGGTCAGACGCCCGAGGAGACGGTTTCGGCCATCCTCGACGGGCTGCGCGGAGCGGGAGGTGTGGACGGTGCGGCCCCTCAGGCCGCCTCGTAGTGGTGGGCCCGCCCGCCCCGCCACTCCACCCAGACCGGGTTGTCGAGGATCCGGTCCGCTTCTTCGAGGCCGGCCTCGTTCAGGAACACGATCACGTCGTGGTCGCTGTGGGCCAGCCCGAGTATCTCGTCCCGGCCCTCGTAGTGCACGGTCACCCGGCGGCCGCCCGAGGGGGTCGGACGGTGGATGACGATCGGGGGATTTGCCATGGGTCCACCCTGCGACGCGCCCCGCACCCTCGCATCCCCGGCCCGCCCCCTCCGGCGGTGGGCCGAAGCCGCCCCGGAAAAGGCTCCCGCGCCCTCCCCGGGGGCCGGGGCGGGCCTCACCGCTCGGCGGATCCGAGTTCCACCGTTGTGGTGACACGCACCAGGCAGGGGCCGCGCGGGGCGGAACCGAACCCGAAGGCGACGGGCGGATCGAGCGGGGAGAGCGGCCCCAGATCCGCCCCGCCCAGCACGGCGTCGGCGGCGACGACCGGCCGCAGCCCCCGCGCCCCGTACCACTCCCGCCGCCCCGGACCCGCGCGGCCCAGGGTGCGTACGCCGGGCATCAGCAACCGGGCCGGCACATCGCACAGCGCGGCCCAGACCGGGCTGCGGGCGAGCGGGGCCGGGACCGCGGACAGCAGCACGCCGAGGGCGGAGCGGCGGCCTGTCCGCAGCCGCAGACGCAGCGGCCCCGCCTCGACGAGCCAGGTGTCACCGGCGACGGTGACGGTCACGGGCACCACCTCGATCCGGTCGAAGCGGTACGTGGCGGCCACGAAGTCCGCGATCCGCCGGGACGGGGCCAGCAGGACTCGTTCGCCGTCGCCATGCTCGACCATGACGTCGCTGAACGCCCCGAACGGCGAACGCGGCCAGTGGCCGACCACCAGCCGGGTGCCCGAGGCGGTCCCCACACCGGCGATCCAGCCGTCGAACCGCAGTCGCTCACGTGTCACGCCCGCCAGTCTCCCCCGTCACGGGCCGCGGGGGAGGACCGGCTGGCGGCGCGGCGGGCCCCGTCGCCGTACGGGCTACTCGAAGCGGGACGTGTCCCCGGCCCCGCGGCGTACGATCTCGGGCTCGTCGCCGGAGAAGTCGATGACCGTGGTCAGCTCGGTCCCGCAGTCGCCCGAGTCGATGACGGCGTCCACCTCGTGCTCCAGTCGCTCCTTGATCTCCCAGCCCTGCGTCAGCGGCTCCTCCTCGTCCGGCAGCAGCAGGGTGCTGGAGAGCAGCGGCTCGCCGAGCTCGGCGACCAGCGCCTGGGTCACGACGTGGTCGGGGATGCGTACGCCGACCGTCTTCTTCTTCGGGTGCAGCAACTGGCGGGGAACCTCCTTCGTCGCCGGGAGGATGAAGGTGTAGCTGCCGGGAGTCGCCGCCTTGATCGCCCGGAACACGTCGTTGTCCACGCGGACGAACTGCGACAGCTGCGCGAAGTCGTGGCACACCAGCGTGAAGTGGTGCTTGTCGTCGAGGTTCCGGATCGACCGGATCCGGCCCAGGGCGTCACGGTTGCCCAACTGGCAGCCCAGTGCGTAGCACGAGTCGGTCGGGTACGCGACGAGCGCACCTGACCGGATGCTGTCGACCACCGTGCTGATGGTGCGGGGCTGGGGATTTGCGGGGTGCACGTCGAAGTACTTGGCCATTCGCCGAGCTTACGCGCTCGGGCGGGACCGGTAGAGCCCTCCGCCGGGAAGCGTCGGAGGCGGCCCGTCGTGCGACGGGCCGCCTCTTCTTCCGCTTCGCGCGGTGGTGTTCACCGCCGGGCCGGTCAGAGCGCGGCGGCCCCCACCAGCTCGTCCAGTACGTCCTCCATGGTCACGAAGCCGATGACCGTGCCCTTGTCCCCGGCGACCGCCGCGAGGTGCGTACCGGCGGCACGCATCGCGGTGAGGGTGTCGTCGAGCGGGGTGTCGATCTCGACCCGGATGACGGGGTGGAGAGCGCTCGTGGGCAGCGCCTCGGTGCGCTCCGCGACGCCGAGGGCGTCCTTGATGTGGAAGTAGCCCAGCAGCCCGTCGTCGGGTCCGGTGACCGGCAGCCGGGAGAAGCCCGAGGCGACGGCGGCCCGCTCCAGACCCTGCGGGGTGATGCCCAGGTCGACGGTGACGGTCCGGTTCAGCGGGACCATCACCTCGCCGACCGGCCGGGTCCCGAGCTCCAGCGCGTCCCGCAGCCGCTCCCCGTCGGCCGGGGCCAGCAGCCCCGCGTCGCTGGAGTCCTTGACCAGCCGCACGAGCTCGTCGTCGGTGAACACCGAGGCGACCTCGTCCTTGGGGTCGACCTTGAGCAGCCGCAGCAGCATGTTGGCGAAGGCGTTGATGCCGAAGATGACCGGCCGCAGCGCCCGGGTCAGGCCGACCAGGGGCGGTCCCAGCGCCAGCGCGGTGGCGACGGGGGCGGCCAGCGCGATGTTCTTCGGGATCATCTCGCCGATGAGCATGTGCAGATACGTCGCCAGCGTCAGCGCGATCACAAAGGCGATCGGGTGGACCAGCGCCTCCGGCACGCCGACCGCGTCGAACGGCGGCTCCAGCAGATGGGCGATGGCCGGTTCCGCCACGGCGCCCAGCACCAAGGAGGAGATGGTGATGCCGAGTTGCGCGGTGGCCATGGCGGCCGACAGGTGTTCGAGGCCCCACAGGGCGCTCTTCGCGCGTCGGCTGCCCCGCATGGCCTGCGGTTCGATCTGACTGCGGCGGACCGAGATGAGGGCGAACTCCGCGCCGACGAAGAACGCGTTGGTGAGGAGGGTGAGCGCGCCGATGGCGAGCTGTACGGCGGTCATCGGGCGTCCTCCTCCACGAGGGCCGGCGCCGGTGCGGGCGCGCTGATCCGGACCCGGTCGGCCCGGTGGTGCTCGATGTCGAGCACGTCGAACTGCCAGCCGTCGACCTCCACCCGGTCCGTACGGACCGGGATGCGGGCCAGCTGGTTGGCGAGCAGCCCGGCGAGCGTCTCGTAGGGGCCTTCCGGCGCGCCGAATCCGATCCGGTCGAGCTGGTCCAGCCGGATGCTGCCCTCGGCCTCCCAGACCGGGCGCCCGTCGCCGAGCGGCTCGGCCGGTGCGAGGTCGGGGCGCTCATGGGGGTCGTGCTCGTCGCGGACCTCGCCGACGACCTCCTCGACGATGTCCTCGACGGTGGCGACCCCCGCCGTACCGCCGTACTCGTCGATCACCACCGCCATCGTCCGGCGCTTGCGCAACTGCGCGAGCAGCCGGTCCACGGGCAGCGAGTCGGGGACGAGGAGCGGCTCGGTCGCCAGGGCCGTGACGGGGGTCCCGGCCCGCTCGGACTCGTCCAGGGCGAGCACATCGCGGATGTGGACGGTGCCGATGACCTCGTCCAGGCTGTCCCGGTAGACCGGGAAGCGGGACAGGCCGGTGGCCAGCGTGAGGTTGGCGGCGTCGGCGGCGGTGGCGTGCGCCTCCAGCGCCCGTACGTCGACGCGCGGCGTCATCACGTTCTCGGCGGACAGCTCCGCCAGGTGCAGGGTGCGGACGAACAGCTCGGCCGAGTCCTGCTCGATGGCGCCCTCGCGGGCGGAGTGCTGGGCGAGCGCGATCAGTTCCTGCGGCGTACGGGCGGAGGCCAGCTCCTCGGCCGGCTCCAGGCCCAGGCGGCGCACGAAACGGTTCGCGGTGTTGTTGAGGTGCCGGATCAGCGGAGCGAAGCAGGCCGTGAAGGCCCGCTGCGGGGTCGAGACGACCTTGGCCACCGTGAGCGGGCTGGAGATCGCCCAGTTCTTCGGGACCAGCTCACCGACGACCATGAGGACCACGGTGGAGACGGCCACGCCGAGGAGGGTGGCGACCGTGGACACGGCGCCGGCCGGAAGCCCCGCACCCTCCAGCGGGCCGCGCAGCAGCACCGCGAGGGACGGCTCGGCCAGCATGCCGATGACCAGCGAGGTCACGGTGATGCCGAGCTGGGCGCCGGAGAGCTGGAAGGTGAGCCGCTTGGCTGCCTTGAGCGCGCTCTCGGCACCACGCTCCCCGGCCTTCACAGCGCGTTCGAGCTCGCTGCGCTCGATGGTCGTGAGCGAGAACTCGGCGGCGACGAACACGGCACAGGCCAGTGTCAGCGCGAGGGCGAGGAGGAGAAGGGCCACTTCGCTCACCGTGTCACCTCCGTCCCCCGGTGCGTGGGGTCGGGGATGACACGGTTCGTACTGGGAGGCTCACCCATTGCGGTGCGCAGCTCCTTCTCTGTTCGGGTCGTCGGGATCGACGGTGGAAGACGGGTGTGAACCCGCCCCATAGATAGTAAAGGGAACGCAAAGCAAACGGGAGTGGCGGGTGTCACACGGAGTGCGGCCCCGGGGTGGTCACGCCATCCGCGATCTTGATGGCCGGAACTGAGCGTAGTGGTCGCGGGCTTGGGAAAGTCTTTGCTTCTCGGGAGGTTCTGCCCGGCGAGGTGGCTCACGCACCCTCGATCACCCATCCGTAGAGATCGCCCATCCACAGAAGGAGCGGACGCCGCAAATGGTGTTCAAGAAGTTGCTCGGAGCCCTCGGGGTCGGTGGCCCCTCCGTCGACACCGTTCTGGAGCCCGGCCCTGCCCTGCCCGGCGGTCTCGTCACCGGAGAGGTCCGCCTGCGGGGCGGCGGATCGGACGTGACGGTCGACCGGATCTCGCTTCTCCTCGTCGCCCGGGTCGAGATGGAGGGCCAGGACGAGGAGCACGAGGGCACGGTCGTCCTCGAACGGTTCACCGTCGGCGGCGGGTTCCGGCTGGCGGAGGAGGCCGAGCACACGGTGCCGTTCACCGTCACCCTGCCGTGGGAGACGCCGATCACCGAGCTCCACGGCCAGCACCTCGGCCCCGTGCTCGGCATCCGGACGGAGCTGGAAGTCGCGGGAGCGCGCGACAAGGGCGACCTCGACGCGCTCGCGGTGGGACCGCTGCCCGCGCAGGAAGCGATCCTGGAGGCCTTCGGGCAGCTCGGTTACGCGTTCAGGTCGGCCGACCTGGAGCTCGGACACATCCGGGGCACCGGTCAGCAGCTGCCCTGCTACCAGGAGATCGAGATCCTCCCGCCGGCCGGCCACGCGCACGCCGTCAACGAGATCGAGGTGACCTTCATCGCCACTCCGGGCGGTCTGGAGATCGTGATCGAGGCGGACAAGCGCGCCGGACTGTTCTCCGACGGCCACGACACGGTCCACCGCTTCACCGCCTCGCACCACGCGGTCCCGCACACCGACTGGAACGCCCAGGTCGACGCCTGGCTGAAGGAGGTCATCGCCGGTCACGAGGCCCGTGCGACGCCGCCCTCGGGCGTCGAGCACCACGGTGACCAGCACCGGTCGGGTCCCAGCACGGGTGCGGTGGTCGCCGGGGTCGCGGCGGGCGTGGCCGTCGGCGTCGTCGGCGGCATGGTCGCCGCCGAAGTCGTCGACGAGATCGGCGACGCCTTCGAGGACGAGGAGGGCGACGAGGACGCGGGGGGCGACGACGAGGGCTGACCCTTCCGGCCGCGTGCGGTCCGGCGCGACGGGCGGGACGTCTTCCGCCCGCCGCGCCGCGGGTCCTCGCCGCCCCGGAGACGGCGGCCTCAGCCGGACGACCGTCCGACCACGTTCGGAGCCAGCCGTTCGGCGAGAGCGTCCAGATCCGGGACGAACCAGATGTCCCGGCCCCGGTTGGCCTCACGGACGAGGTCGGGGAGGGCCGAACTGGCCGACAGGTGATGGCTGATGTCCCCGAGGACGACGAGGCGGAGCCGGTAGTTCGCGAACTTCTGCAGGATGGCTCCGGCGAGTCCGGTGCTCAGGTCGAAGAAGCGGTCGTCCAGCCGTGCGGACGGCACCGCGACCACCTCCGCACACGCGAACGCGGCACCGATCAGATGGTCGAGTGCGTCCTGGACGTCGGCGATGGCGATCCCGTCGGCCTCGCACACCAGGACCGGAACGCCGTGGTGCTCGACCACCTCAGGCACGGTCCGCCCCCTGCGTGGAGGCGGAGGTGGAGGTGGAGACGGAGGCGGAGGTGAACAGGCCGCTGTCCGGGCCCAGCAGGCCGTCGATCATGTGGAGCAGATCGGCGGTGGCGGCGGCGCCGCCGAGAATGACGATCTTCATCCGGGTTCGCTCCTTGTCGTAGACCGTCTGGATGCGCAGGGGGTCCGACGCGTCCCGCGCGGACTGCGCGCCCGCCGTGACGAACGTGCTCAGCCGGTGCGCGGCGTCCGGACCGAGCGCATCGATCTGCACGATGCTGGACACCTCGACGTGTCCCGGCGCGGAGGTCGGTTCCGGGCCCGTGTCGTCGGTCGGCCGACCGGTCAGGGCGGCCAGATCCTTCTTGGCGATCCGGTACTGCTTGCCGATCCGGACGGCCTTGAGCCGGCCGTCGTGCACGTAGTTCCGGACGGTCCGCACATGCAGCCCCAGCAGCTCGGCCACCTCGCCGACCGAGTAGAGCTCCCGCTCGTCATTCCCCATAATTCCGCATCCTACGCTAAACAACTCCCACGGGACTCTGATGCACGAAGATAGTGTTGTTTGAGGAATGCCGCAGCTGGTGATCACCCGGCCCGGACGTACTCGACGGGTGCGACGAAGCCCCGGGTAGCAAGGTGGGAAACGAACGGCCGCCCACGGACAAGGAACCCCATGAAACCGGAATCCCGGCCGCCCGATTCGCGGCACCATCGACCCGAAGGCGTGAGCGACACGACCGTCGAGGCGCTCGGGGCCCTGTCGAAGGCGCTGGAGACCGCCGAGCGTGCCCGCGGCGCCCTCTACGACTTCCATCAGCTCACCGGGAGCGCCGATCTCGCGCTCGACGACGCCGTACGACTGCTCCGCGCCGCGGGGCACGGACCGCACGCCGATCTGGTCGAACGCGAGATCCTCGGCCGCAACGTGATTCCCGGGCACTGGACGTTCCAGATCGTCGAGGAGTACAACGCCACCTACTACGACGTGTTCCGGACGATCGAACGGCAGATCAGGCAGGAGCTCGCCGAGGGCCGCGACCACCTCTACGAGGCCGAGATGAAGGCGGTCCGGCGGACCGAGGGGCATCCGGACCACACCGCCGAGTGACGGGCGGTCGCCGTCGTCCCGGAACCCGCCTCCTCCCGCCGTCACCGAACGTAGCCGCACGAGATGCGGACCGGACCGACTCCGGTGACGCTGGGGCTCCGGTCGCGCACGCAACGGGTGTTGCCGACGGAGGGCCGATGACGGAGGACATCCCATGAACCTGTACGACACCCCGGTGGAGCGAGCCCGCCGCACCCGTGAACGCGCCGAGGAACTGGGCCGCGCCGCCGACCGGGCCACCGACCCCGAGCACCGGCAGCGGCTGCGGGAGAAGGCCCTGCGCCTGCTGCGCGAGGACCCCGCGGCCGACACCCGCCCCTCCTGAAGTGTGTTGCAGCGGTCGCGCCCGAAAGATGGCGACGTCCTAATCCCTGACTTTGAGGAAGCGCATCCGGGTCGCGCCGTTGCTGTCGGTGCCGCCGGCCTCGGCGTCGGAGATCTTGCCGCCGGTGAGGACGAACATCAGGTGCAGGCGTACCGTCCGGGGGCCGGAGGCGACCGCGTACTCGGTCATGATGTGCGTGGTTCCGCCTTGCTGCTCCTGCCTCGTCGCGTTGATCGCCGCGATCTGGGTGAAGCTCGTCAGGAGGGTGTCCGTGGTCTCGTCCCTGAGCCAGCCGATGATGTAGCCGCTGCCGCCGGTGGCGGAACCGAGCGCGTACCGCACGTCGCTGTCGATGTGGTAGACGCCGGGTTCCGGGAGCACGATGTCGGACTCGGGGATCGGCACGTCGGTACCGGCCCGGGCCAGGAGGTCGGCGTGCTGCCGCTCGGCGTTGAGGAACGCGCTCACCGGGGTGAGACGGGCGCCGATCGCCCACCTCTCGGGGCAGCCGGGCGTCCCGGTGACATCGATGTCCACCGACCGTTCGATGCCGCTGTTGCCGCCAGGAGCGAGGCCCGTCAGGTCGATTCTCGGCACGAGCAGCCCACCGGTCGTGTTCCGTGCGGCGTTGCACGGGGACGGATCAAGAGCAGGCGTGTCGGGCGCGTACAGACACCCGTCGCTGCCCCGGGTGACGGCGTTGCCCCGGTCGGTGGAGATGCACGGCGGGCGGGCGGTGGCGCAGCCGTCCCGGCAGGAGTCGACCGGGATGACCGGGGGGACCGGGGCGTAGGTGGTCGAGCCGTCGAGGGTGTCGGTCGTGCAGGTGACCGCGCCGTCGCAGTTGCGGCAGGTCGTGCGGAGGAACGGTCGGCCGCAGCCCGGGGCGGACGCCTGGACGGTGAGGACGAAGCTGTCGACGGTCCACTGCTTGGGGCCGACTCGGCAGGTGTCGTCGTTGCCCGTCTCCAGGTTGAGCTCGACGACGACCTTTCCCGCGAGGACGTCCGCGAGGGGCACGGTGGTCGGTGGGATGACGCCGTGGTCGTCTCCACCCGCCGGCAGATCGGGTGGGCCCAGGAGGTCGGTGCGGACCGGGGTCGTGCCGTTCCACAGGGCGAAGCGGCCGTAGAGTCGACAGGCGGTGCTCCTGCCGTCGTTGTGGACATGGACCGAGGCGCTGATCGTGACGTCGGTGGGGTTGCCGCGCAGGGACGCGGGGTCGATGTGCACGACGCCGGCGAGCCAGGTGTGCTGGCCGTTGTGCGTCCCGTCGTCGGCCGGGAACGTGCCTGTGCCGCTGTTCAGGATGGTCCGCGCGGCGGCGGGGTCCAGTGCGGCGTGCGTGTTGGCGATGGTGTAGTAAGGCGTCGGGTCGGTGCTGGTCGCGGTCGCCGCGACCCGGTACGGCGCGGAGTCGCGCAGGGGGGTCGTCTCGCAGTGCTCGCACGGCTTGGAGCCGGGGCAAGCGACGGGAGGGCAGGCCGGCTTGGAGGGCTGACAGCCGCCGATGGTGATCGGGGACTGCCCGCAGCCGCATCCGCTCATGAGTCAACTCCGTGAAGAAGATGGGGTGTTGGAAGTGCTCCTGCGCTCCGTGCCGCTGCTGCGCGGGTGGGCCACGAGGGGAGGGTGCGCCGGCTCGTCGGACGGAACGGAAGGGGATCGAGCTGAGGCAGGCCCATGGAAGGACCGGCGGAGGTGAAGCCGGCGGACCTGAAGCCGGCCGCCCGGCCGAGAAGTGGCGGAAGACCGTCCGGCGACCTTTCGCCGGGGTGCTTCTGACCTGATGTCGACCGCTATCCGGCTACGTCTTGCCGCGGCCGGTCATGTCCTTGGGGTGGGAAGCAGAAGCGGCCATGTCGGCCCGACTCCGCGATTCCGCTCCTGGGCGAACCGCGTTGGGCGCTCGGGCATGGGCCTATCTGAAGCTCAGTCACTTGTCTTCTTCGTTGCCGTCCCTAATGTACTATCCCGCGATCTGTCGGGCATTACCTCGTTAGAGTGGCTGATTCCCCCGCAGAGGTGACAGAGCGCTCGCGGGTCTGCTGGAAATGTCGATTGCCCGGGCGGTTGTCGCCCGGGTAGCGTCACGCGCCGTGACCCCGACGCTGCGTACCGAGAGGCTCCTGCTGGAGCGCTATGTCCCCGAGGACGAAGAGGCCTTCGTCGCTCTGTTCCAGGACGCCGAGGTGTCCCGTTGGATGGGTGACGGGCCTTCCTCCGAGGCGGAGGACCGGGCTCTGTTCGGGCGGGTCTTCACCAAGGTCTACGCCCAGGACCTGTTCGCCGTCTGGGCCGTCCGGCGCGACGGACTCCTCGTCGGGCACGCAGAGATCAAGCGGACCGACGCCGTCGACGGCCACGAGATCATCTACGCCCTGACGCCCACGGCGTGGGGGACGGGCCTGGGGACCGAGCTGGCACAGGCCGTCATCGCCCACGGCTTCGGGGCCCTCGGGCTGACCGAGGTCCACGCCACGGTCGCGGCGGCGAACGAGGCCTCGCTTACCCTGCTGGGCAGAATCGGCTTCGAGCACACGAGGGACATCGAGGAGGACGACGGCAGCACCACCCGCGTGCTGACCCGTCGCCGCTGAGGCGAAGAACGCGCCCTTCACCCGGCCGTTCCGCCGAGCCGCCTGAAGTCGCCCCCCGGCCGACCCGACGTCGGCCTCCCCGTCGCCACGCCCACGATCGACGGCCGCCCGGCGGGGGGTTCAGCCCGCGGGCGCCACGATCGCACCTTCGACGCCATGACGCTTCAGGGCATCGGCGACGAAGCCGACCGCCTTCATCTCCTCCACGAACGACGCCAGCAGCTCCTGTGCCGCGGCCCCTCGCCCGGCCGGCACCCCCATGGCCTGCCGGATCACCATGAACCGTCCCGGCAGCACCCGTACGCCTTCGGCCCGCGCGGCCTCGGCCTCCAGCAACTGCCGGATCCCGGCGGCCACCTCGACCTCACCGGCCCGCAGGGCCGCGAGCGCGCGAGGGGCGCCCTCCAGCCGGACGATCTCGGCCTCGCGGATCTCACGGGTGAGGAAGAGGTCGTACGCGGACCCGGCCCCGACCGAGATCCGGGTGCCCTCGCGGTCCACCTGGCCGTTCTCGGAGACCGGGGACGCCTGCGGCACCAGATACGCGCCCTCGATGAGGACGTACGGGGCGGTGAACCGCAGTCCCTCGCCCCGGGCGGGATCGACCGCGAAGAAGCCGATGTCCGCCCGCTCGGCCCGCACCGCGTCGACCGAGAGCGCGGCCCTCTCGAAGGCCACCAGCTCGACGGGCACCCCGAGCCGCCGCCCGAACTCCCGCGCGAGATCGACGGAGACTCCGGCCGGCTCGCCGCTCGCCGGATCCCGGTGGGCCAGGATCGGATTGCCGAGGTTGATCGAGGCACGCAGGGCGCCGCCGGGCGCGAAGGCGGGGGCGAGGTCGGGGGACGCGGGCTGCTGAGTCATGGCGCCGAGTCTACGAGCGCGTCGGCCGCGGTCGATGAGCGTACGGGACGGCCGCCCCTCGGCCTCGATGGACAGGGAGCCGCCCCTCGGCCTCGGTGGACAGGGAAGCGAGGCGGCCGCCATCCGCGCTCTCAGGCCCCCACCGTGCCGTCCACCCCTTCTCGCAGCAGGTCGGCGTGACCGTTGTGGCGGCCGTACTCCAGCAGGACGTGCACCATGACCATCCGCAGCGAGACATCCTTCTCCCAGCGCGGCTGACGCCCCACCAGATCCAGTGAGTCCGCCTCCCGTTCGATCCGGCGCGAGGTCTCCACCTCCGCCTCCCAGGCGGCGAACGCCTCTTCCCGGGTCGAGGTGCTCGCGTCGTACGCCGCCTGGAAGTCGAAGGCCTTCTCCGACCACACCATCGGGGCCTCCGCGTCCTCGAACACCCGCCGGAACCAGGCGCGTTCCACCTCGGCCAGGTGCCGCACCAGAGCCAGCAGAGACAAGGTGGACGGAGGCATCGACCGCTCGCGCAACTCCTCGTCGCCCAGCCCCGCGCACTTCATGGCCAGGGTCTCCCGCTGGTAGTCGAGAAAGGCCCGCAGCGTCTCGCGCTCGCTCCCCAGCAGCGGGGGCCCGATCCGGTCGTCGTTCGTCATGTGATGTTCCCCAGTCCGTGTGCCGGCCGACAGTATGACCGGCACACGTCCGCCCGGTCAGGCGGGTTTCCTCCGGACATCTAGGGTGGTGAGGCATGGACGAGAGGGAACTGCTGCGACGCTCCGACGGGCCGGTGACCCGGGACCGGATCCGGGACGACCTGGCCGGACTCGGCCTCGCCCCGGGCGACACCGTGATGTTCCATACGCGGCTGTCCGCGATCGGCTACGTCCCCGGCGGCCCCCAGACCGTCATCGACGCGTTGCTGGACGTGGTGGGACCGACCGGCACCCTGCTGGTCACCTGCGGCTGGAACGACGCCCCGCCCTACGGCTTCACCGGCTGGCCCCGCGCCTGGCAGGAGGCCGTGCGCGCCCACCACCCTGCGTTCGACCCGGAGACGAGCGAGGCCGAGCACGCCAACGGCCGGCTCCCGGAGGCTCTGCGCCGCAGGCCCGGGGCCGTGCGCAGCCGTCACCCCGACGTGAGTCTCGCGGCGCTCGGCGCCTCGGCCGCCGCCCTGACGGAAGCCCACCCGTGGGACGACCCGCACGGTCCCGGCAGCCCGCTGGCACGCCTGGTGGCCCTCGGCGGCCGGGTGCTTCTCCTCGGCGCGCCCCGGGAGTCGATGACGCTGCTGCACCACGCGGAGGCGCTGGCACAGGCCCCCGGCAAACGGTTCGTGACGTACGAACAGCCCATCGAGGTGCAGGGCGAGCGGGTCTGGCGCACCTTCCACGACATCGACTCCGAGAACGGCGCGTTCGACTACTCATCGGCCGTTCCCGAGGGGCAGGACCCCTTCGCGGCGATCGTCGGGAGCATGCTGGCGGCGGGCATCGGGCGGGAGGGCTTCGTCGGGGCGGCCGGGAGCCACCTGTTCGACGCGGGCCCGGCCGTGGAGTTCGGCGTCCGCTGGATCGAGGAGCATCTGAACCAGGCCTCCTGAACCGGGCAGCGTGCACCGGACGCCTGAACCGGGCCTCCTGACGTCCGGCTGCCGGAGAAGTCCCGTCCGGCGGGTCGCGCAGGGCGTGCGCCGCGCGGCCCGCCGGCGCGGCTCAGGACAGCCGTACCTTGATCGTCTGCGTCGCCCCGCGCGTCCCGGAGAGGTCGCCGAAGACGAGGCGCAGCGACGCCCCCGCGGTCGCCGACGTCACCGTCGCCGGCTTCGACACGACCGAGGCGACGGCCCGGTTCCACGTGAGGGTCAGGCTCGTCCGCATCCGCATGGGGTCGCTGACACACACCGTCGCCGTCCCGTCGGCGTGCTCGGTGACCATCACCGAGCACGGGGCGTCCGCAACCAGCGGCCCGACGCTCCCGCCGAACCAGAAGTTGACGGCGGTCAGCCCGAGCGAGTCCACCGCCACCCCCTGCTGGTCGTCGGTGTTGGCGAGCACGCGCAGCCAGCCGCCGTCCGCCGCCCGCGCCGCCGTGCGCTGCTCGGACGCGCCGGGCAGGAGCTGGTACGCGTACGTGGCGTCCGACGGGTCCTTCCCGTGGTCGAACCAGAGCGTGAGGTACTTCCGGGAGACCGGATCCGTGGAGCCCGCCGTGTTGATGTCGCGCCAGCGGCCCGTCCGGTCCTCCCGCAGCGCCTTCACGGTGGCCCCGCCCGGGAAGACGTAACCGCCGTGCCCGGCGAGATGCGCCCAGGACGTGCCGGTCAGCGTCGCCGACCAGGGGAACGTGAGCGGTTCGAGCGAGCCGTCGACGGTGAACGGGGCGTTGCCCGTCGGCCCGAGGTTGCGGTTGTCGACGGTGGTCTCCACGGCCGCGCCGTCGCGGCTGTGGATGCCCGCGCCCAGGCACACGACGGTGTCGTCGAGGAAGAACCAGGACTTCTTCGCCATCAGCGTGCTGGACAGCCCCTTGAGGTACTGCCCCACGGCGGCCCGCTTCCTGTCGGTGACCCCGCCGACCCAGTTCACATCGGGGAGCGATGTGCCCCAGTCGCCGCCCGCCCCGTCGGCGAGGACCTTGCGCGAGGCCGTGGTGCCGGGCAGCCGGTACGGGTCGACGGTGGGCCAGAAGGCGTCGCTGTACTGGCCGTTGGCGAAGGTGTCGCCCCACCAGTAGAGCATCCCCGACCCGGTGTGCCAGCCGCGCAGATTCTCGCCGTTGCCGACCTCGTAGTAGGTGATCCGCCGGTCCGCCATGCTCAGCGACGCCGCCCAGCCCGGACGGCGGTGCGTGGCCCGCGCCATGTCGGGGAACAGCCGGTGGCCGTCGGGCTCGGGGACCGGGGTGAGCGAGGTGTCGTCCAGTACGGACTTGAGGCGGGCCAGGGCGGTGAGCCCGAGCGAGGGGTTGCTCAGCGGCGGGCTGTAGTAGTCACGCTGCGCCCAGCCCTTGACGAGCGCCCGCCACCGCGCGTTCTCGGCGGCCGACGCGCCGCGCCCGAGCAGCACGACGGAGGCGAGGATGGGGTGCCCGCGCCGGTGGTCGTCGACCTCGCCCCGGCTGATCGCGCGCCCCGCGACGGAGTCCATGACGAGGCCGTTGAAGAGGAACGGCGCCCAGGCGTTCTCCACCGCGTCGAACACCACTTGCCGCTTGGGGTCGGTGACCTCCCAGGTGCTCTCCTTCAGCAGCGCGAACAGCAGGCCGAGCCCGCCGAGCATCACCGATCCGTAGCTGCCGGTGTACGGCACGGTGGTGTGCTGGATGAACGAGCCGTCGGCGTACAGGCCGTCGCCCTTGGTCACCAGCGGGAAGACGGGGGAGAGGGCGTCCCGGGCCAGCGCGATCTTCGCCGCGCTCCCTCCGACGACCCCGCGCAGGGCCAGCACCCGGCACAGGTCGACCCGGTTCGCCCCGGTGCTGGTCCCGGTGTACGAGGCGACGGCGGAGTCCGGTACGAAGTGGTCGACGGCGGCGCAGTAGCGCGCGCGCCGCTCCGGGGCGATGGCGTCGTACATCAGCACGCACACGTCCAGCAGGGCCTGCGGCGCGCCGATCTGCCAGCTGTACCAGTTGCCGTACCGGGTCTGGCCGTCGTTGTAGACCTGGGTGTTGAGATGCTCCAGGCCATTGAGCACCGCATCGCGCAGTCCGGCGTTCCCGGTGAGGCCGGTGCCCTGCTGGCGGTAGGCCTGGGCCATGGTGTTCAGGCGGATGAAGCTGTCGGCCATGCGTCCGGAGAGGACGTACGACTCGGCGTCCGTGTCCGGGTCCGGATCCGCGAACACCGCGTCGGGCCAGAGCGAGCCCTCCGCCGGCGCCATGGTCTCCAGCCATCGCGAGGCCTTCACGCCGAGATCGGCCAGCCGGCTCCTGAAGGGTTCGGCGGTCGGGCTGAACCCCTCGCCGAGGATCAGCGTGCTCCAGGTGGTGCGGAGCGCGGCGTACGGATCGTCCTCGGGAGCGGCGGAGGCGGCGCCGGGCGCGGCGAGCGTCAGCGCTCCGCCGCCCGCGGCGGTGAGCGCCGCGGAGGTGGCCAGGAAGGTACGGCGGGACCAGGCAGAAGTCATGGGGAGCTCCGGGTCGGTGACGTGTCTCCGCCGGGAACCCCGGGCGCAGGGTGCTGAGCTGTTCCCGGGATCCGACTGTTCTGAGCGGGCGGGCACTTTCTAGCAGCCGCCAGACGACTCGCTCAATGACTTTGGCCGAATTGATCGTATCGATCGTTTCTCGGGGTGTGTATGTCTGATCCGGGCGCGAACCGGCGTGCGCCCGTCGCACCGGGGCAAAACCCCGCTCGGATCGTTTCGAGCGGAAGTGATCGATATGGTTGAGGCATGCCGGACGGGTCCCGGGAGGCAGCCGCGCGGGAACCGTGTCCGAGCGGTTCCGTCGCCCGGGCGGCGGCCGATCGGCCGCCGGAACACCGTCGGGCCACTGCCCAGCCGTCTCCGAGTCCAGGGGGATCCATGCGACTGCACGTCGACCAGCGCCACGAGCGGGTGCTCGAGCTCGTCCGCGAGCGCGGCAGCCTGCGCGTCGCCGAACTCGCCGAGGAACTCGGCATGTCCGCCGTCACCCTGCGCCGGGACGTCGAGGCGCTGGCGGCCCAGGGCCTCGTGGAGCGGCTGCACGGCGCGGTGGTGTGGCCCACCGGGCAGTCCCGGCCCGCCCCCGCCGCCGCACCCCCCGCCGAAGGGCTGGTGGTGGGCATGGTGGTGCCGACCACCGAGTACTACTACGCCGACGTGGTGCGCGGCGCCCGGCAGACCGTCGAGGCCGCGGGCGCCCGGCTGACGATCGGGCTCTCCCGCTACCTCCCGGACGAGGACGCCGCCCAGGCCCGCCGGCTGCTGTCCACCGGCGCCGACGGACTCCTGCTGACGCCGAGCTGGGAGCGCGGCTGCCCGGAGCGGGGCGAGGGGCTGTGGACGGCGGAGCAGGAGG
Organism: Streptomyces anulatus; assembly: GCF_014650675.1. GTDB lineage: Bacteria > Actinomycetota > Actinomycetes > Streptomycetales > Streptomycetaceae > Streptomyces > Streptomyces anulatus. The sequence goes on from NZ_BMVK01000010.1 coordinate 167,804, forward strand.
TCCCGGTCGTCCTGGTGGAGCGCTCGGCGCCCCTCGGCCATCCTGCGGCGGGCCTGGACCGGGTGCGCTCGGACCACGCGCACGGAGCCGCCGAGGCGGTGGCGCATCTGGCCGGGCTGGGGCACCGGGCGATCGCGCTCGCCGTGCAGGACAGCCCGACCGCTCCCCGGCTCCGGGTCGGATACCGGGCCGCCGTGGAGGCGCTGGGGCTGACCCCGGTGTCGGCCGCGCCGCTGGACGACGCCCCGTCGCGGTCGGAGGCGAAGCGTTTCGAGCGGACGCTGGAGTATCTGTGCCAGGCCGTGGCGAGCGGCAACGTGACCGCCGCGATCGTGCACAGCGACGCGGACGCGATCGTCCTCATCCCACGGCTCCAGGCCCGGGGCGTGCGGGTGCCCGAGGACCTCGCGGTGATCGCGTACGACGACGAGGTCGCCGGACTCGCCGACCTGCCGCTCACCGCCGTGGCCCCGGACAAGCACGCCGTCGGGGCGGCCGCCGCCCGGCTCCTGCTGGACCGGCTGGGCGTGGCGGAACCCGGTGGGACGGTCGCGGGTGCGGTGACGGGCGCGGGGGAGGTGGGCCGGGGTGCCGCCGCCCGCAGGCACCTGGACATCCTGCCCACCCTGCGGATCCGGGTCTCCTGCGGGGCGGTCGCCGCCGCCCCCTGACGGAAGAAGTGCCGCGCGAGGAGCCGTGCCCGGGTCAACAGGCCCTGCGGGAACGGCTCTTCGCATGCCCGGGGCTCGATGGCGCCAGGGACGGCTCCCGATCCATAGATGATCGATTTGATTGAATTGGTCATTTGCTCTTGACGGCGATCGCTTCCGCGCAAAATGATGTGTGCCGTTCACCTCATCTCCCGCAGTTCGAGGTCCCGTAGGAGCCGGCCCATGCCCTGTACCGCCCGCACGTCCCGTCTCGCCCTCGCGGCGTCCGCCGCCTCACTCGCCCTGCTCGCCACCGCCTGCGGCGGTGGATCGGGTTCGGACGCCTCGGGCCCCGGCGACGGCAAGCCCGTCACGCTCACCTTCTGGTCGTCCGCCCTGGGCGCCAAGGAGACGGCCGACGCGTTCAACAAGACGCAGACCGGCATCAAGATCAAGTTCTCCTTGGTCCCCGCGGGCCCCGAGGGCGTCACCAAGCTGTCCAACGCGGTCAAGGGCGGCAACGCCCCCGACGTGGCCACCATGGACTACTCCGCCCTGCCCGAGTACGCCAGCGAGGGCAACCTGGTGGACCTCACGCCCAGCTCCGGCGAACTGGTGAAGAAGGAGTTCCCCGAGGCGCTCCAGTCCCTGGTCAACCTCGGCGGCTCCACCTGGGCGGTGCCGTTCGACGTCACGCCCATCCAGCTCTTCTACCGCAAGGACCTGTTCAAGAAGCACGGCGTCGAGGTGCCGACGACCTGGGCCGAATACCGCACGGCCGCCGAGAAGATCCACCGGGCCGACCCCGACGTCACCATCACCAACTTCGGCGGCGGCGACCCCGCCCTGCTCTCCGGACTCGCCTGGCAGGCCGGCGCCCAGTGGTACGGCACCAACGGCGACGCCTGGAAGGTGAACATCGACGACCCGGCGTCCCGCAAGGTCGCCGCCTACTGGGACGACCTCCTCGCGGACGGCCTCGCCTCCAGGACCCCGCTCTGGGGCGAGGGCGAGGCCAAGGAGCGCTCCACCGGCAAGGTCGCCACCGTCATCGGCGCCGCCTGGAGCGCCGGCACCTTCCCCGTCAGCTACCCCGACAGCAAAGGCAAGTGGGGCATAGCCCCCCTGCCCACCTGGGACGGCAAGCCGAGCACCGGCATGTACGGCGGAACCTCCTACATCGTGCCCAAGGGCAGCGAACACACCGATGCGGCCGCCGAGTTCATCAAGTGGGTCACCACCGACCCCGCGGCCATGACCGCCCGCCTCAGCTCCCTCAAGGCCCCCAGCAGCGCCCTGCCCGCCAACGAGGGCATGCGCGCCGCGGCGGCGAAGGAGTTCGACACCTCCTACTTCGCCGGCCAGGACGTCTACGCCGTGGCCGGCGAGGCCGCCGACACCATCGTGCCCGGCTGGACCTGGGGCCCGGTGCAGCAGCAGGTCGTCTCGGCGCAGATGGCCGCGGGCAGCGACCACACGAAGATGCTCACCTCCGGTCAGGCGAAGGGCGAGACCGCGGTCACCGACCGCGGCCTGAAGCTCGACAAGTAGCCGCACGGCTGCCCGGGACACACCGTGCCGGGCAGCCCGCCTCCCCTCCCTCCCGCCCACCCCAACCAGCCGAAGGAGCATCAGGTGGCAGCCCCACTCGCCCGGCCGGCCAAGACCCCGGCACCCCAGGTAGCGCCGCCGCCCGCGGGGCCCGCCGGTCCGGCCGTTTCCGCCGGACCGGGAAAGCCGGGCGGCCCCGGCACCCGAAGCGGACAGCGCCGGGCCGTCGCCCTGTTCACGATCCCGTTCTTCGCGCTCTTCACCGCCGTCACCGTCCTGCCGATGTTCTACGCGGCCTGGATGAGCCTCTACCGGGAGGAGTCCTCGGGCCTGGGATTCGGCGGCACGGAGCGCGTCTTCGCCGGATTCGGCAACTTCACCGAAGCCCTGGGCAACGAGGCGTTCCTCCGTTCGTTCGGGAACATCGCTCTCTACTGCGCGCTCTACATCCCCGCGATGGTCGGCGGAGCACTCGTCCTGGCCCTGCTCGTCGACTCGACCATGGCCAGAGCCCGGCGCTTCTTCCAGATCGCCTACTTCCTGCCGCACGCGGTACCCGGCCTGATCGCCTCGCTGATCTGGCTCTACCTCTACACACCGGGGCTCAGCCCGATCACCGACGCCCTCGACGCGCTCGGCGCCCAGTGGAACTTCTTCGGCCAGGATGAGGCGATCCTCTCGGTCGTCAACATCTCCGCCTGGCAGTGGACCGGCTACAACATGATCATCTTCTACGCGGGTCTCCAGGCCGTTCCCCGCGAGGTCCTCGAAGCGGCGACCGTCGACGGGGCCGGGGCCCTGCGCACCGCCCTCCAGGTCAAGATCCCCATGATCCGGCCCACCGTCGTCCTGACCCTGCTGTTCACCTGCGTCGGCGCCATCCAGCTCTTCGACGCCCCCAAACTCGTCCAGCTGCGGGCCAACACCATGGGCGAGGACTGGTCGCCGACCATGTTCATCTACACCGCGGCCTTCAAGGGCCACGACTACGGCCTGGCCGCCGCGAGCTCCCTCCTGCTCGCCCTCGTCGCCGGCCTGCTGTCCTTCGTCGTCACCAAGCTCGGCAACCGGTGGAAGGCCTCATGAGCACCCAGACAGCCACCCCCGACGCACCGCCCGCACCCACGCCGCCCCGCCGCGCCGGACGCCGCTCCGCACCGCCGCCCGACCGCCGCGGCCGGGGGATCACCTCCCGCGTCGTGGTGAACGGCATCCTCGCCGTCGTCGCCGTCTACACCCTGATGCCGCTGACCTGGCTGCTCATCGCCTCCACCAAGAGCTACCGGGACCTGTTCGCCACCAACCCGTTCAGCCTCGGCGACTTCCGGTTCCTGGCCAACCTGACCGCCCTCCTCGACTACAACGACGGGGTCTTCGTCCGCTGGCTGCTCAACAGCCTCCTGTACACCGTCGTCGCGTCCGGGCTCTCCACCCTCATCTCGGTGGCCTGCGGCTACGCCTTCGACAAGTACGCCTTCCGCGGCCGGGAGAAGTGGTTCGGGATCGTCCTCGTCGGCGTCCTCATCCCCTCGACCGTCGTCCAGCTGCCGCTCTACCTGATGGCCTCCGAACTGGGCCTCGTCAACACCTACTGGGCCGTCCTGATCCCCAGCCTGGTGAACCCGTTCGGGGTCTACCTGGCCCGCGTCTTCTCCGAGGGGTACGTACCGGGCGAGGTCCTGGAAGCGGCCCGGATGGACGGGGCGGGAGAGGTGCGGACCTTCGTGAAGGTGGCCCTGCCGATGCTGGCGCCCGGCTTCGTGACCATCTTCCTGTTCTCCTTCACCGCGAGCTGGAACAACTTCTACGGCGCGCTCATGATGCTCAACGACGACCGGCTCTACCCGGTCAACCTGGGCCTGTACATGTGGAACCAGAACGTCTACCAGCAGCCGGAGCTCTACCCGCTGGTCATCATCGGCTCGCTCGTCGCCGTCGTCCCCCTGATCGTCGCCTTCCTCTGCCTCCAGCGCTTCTGGCGCTCGGGCCTCACCGCAGGAGCCGTCAAGTGAGCCACTCCGCCGCGCCCCAGCGGACCCGCCCCCGCACCGTCCTGGCGATGAGCGGCGAGACCCGTGCGGCGATCCTGGCCCCCGAAGCCCTCGACCGGCTCACCCGCGTCGCCGACCTCGTCCCCGGCCTCCTCGTCACCGACTTCGGCGCCGACGACCCCGCCCAGCGCACCGGGCTCCACGAGGCCGAGGTCCTGTTCACCGGCTGGGGCTGCCCGCCGCTCGGCCCGGCGGCCCTGAGCGCCATGCCCCGGCTACGGGCGGTCGTCCACGCCGCCGGCTCCGTCAAGCACCACATCACCCAGGACGTCTGGGACCGGGGCATCGCCGTCAGCACCGCCGCCACGGCCAACGCCTTCCCGGTCGCCGAATACACGGTCGCGGCGATCCTCTTCGCCAACAAGCAGATCCTGGAGAGCGCCCGCGTCTACCGCGAGGCCCGCTCCCGGGTGGACCTCCTGAGGCGGTTCCCCGCCGTCGGCAACTACCGCCGCACCGTGGGCATCGTCGGCGCCTCCCGCATCGGACGCCGCGTCGTCGAACTGCTGCGCCCCTACGATCTGCGCGTCCTGGTGCATGACCCGTACCTGGACGAGGACGGCGCCCGGACCCTGGGCGTGGAGCGGGCGGGCCTCGACGCCCTGGCGGCACGGAGCGACGTCGTCAGCATCCACGCCCCCGAACTCCCGGCGACCCGGCATCTGTTCGACGCCGGGCGTCTCGCCCTGATGAGGGACGGGGCGACCCTCGTCAACACCGCACGCGGCTCCCTGGTGGACACCGACGCGCTCGTGAAGGAGCTGGTCGCCGGGCGCCTGAACGCCGTGCTCGACCACACGGAACCGGAAGTCCTGCCCGCCGACTCACCCCTCTACGACCTGCCGAACGTCCTTCTCACCCCGCATATCGCCGGGTCCCAGGGCGGCGAACTCCACCGGCTCGCGGACGCGGCGGTCGACGAACTCGAACGCTACGCGCACGGCCTGCCGTTCGCCCACGCCGTGGACCCCCGCACCCTGCACCAGCAGGCCTGACCCCGTACCCGTACATCCGTTCCGCCCGCCGGCACGCTGCGCCGGGACGCCCCGTCGGGACGCCCCGGCGCAGCGTCACGCGGCGTGCGCCCGCCCGGCGGGCAGGACCGAGATCATCCGGGCCACCGTGCGGGCCATCGCGTCCCGGCCGTCCGCCAGATAGCGGCGCGGATCCACGCCCCGGTCGTCCCGGGCCAGCCGCTCCCGTATCGCGCCGGTCATCGCGATGTTGAGCGCGGTACCGATGTTGACCTTGCGGATCCCGCCCGCCACCGCGCGGGCCAGTTCCTCGTCGGAGGCGCCGGACGAACCGTGCAGCACCAGAGGAACCGGCACGGCCTCCCGCAGCCTGCCCAGCAGACCGTGGTCGATGACGGCGTCCCGCGAGGTCATCGCGTGCGAGGTGCCGACCGCCACGGCCAGCGCGTCGACGCCGGTGGCCGCGACGAACGACCGTGCCTCGTCGGGATCCGTACGGGCCCCGGGCGCATGGGCGTCGAGCGCAGGCTCCCCGTTCTTCCCGCCGACCTGCCCGAGTTCGGCCTCCAGCCACAGGCCCCGCTCGTGCGCCCATACGACGGCGGCGCGGGTGGCCGCCAGGTTCTCCGTGTACGGCAGCCGGGCTGCGTCGAACATCGCCGAACTGAAACCGCAGTCCGCCGCCCGGTGCAGCAGCTCGGTCGACTGCACATGATCGAGGTGCAGGGAGACGGGGACGGCGGCCTGGTCGGCCACCTCCGCCGCGGCGCGCGAGAGCGGACGGGGCCGGCCCCGGTGGTAGGCGACGGCGTTCTCGCTGATCTGCAGGATCACCGGCGCCCCCGCCGCCTCCGCGCCCTCGGCGACGGCTTCCGCGTGTTCCAGGGTGATGACGTTGAACGCGGCGACCGCACGGTGCTGTGCGGCGGCCTCGGCGATCAGATCGCCGGTTGCGGCGATGGACATGGCGACTCCGGGGTGAGGGACCGTCGGGCGGGAGGGGCGTCCGGGCCGTCAGGCCGTGCTGCTGAGGATGACCGAGCGGGTGAGGTGGCGCGGCCGGTCCGGGTCGAGACCGCGGGCGTTCGCGATGGCCAGCGCCAGACGCTGCACCCGGACCAGCTCCGCCAGCGGGTCGAGGCCGCCGGCCACCCACCGGGCGCCGGTCGCGTGCACCTCGTCCATCAGCCCGGACGGGGCCTCGCCGAGCATCCAGGTCGCGGTGGAGCGGGTGGAGATGCTGATCGGGCCGTGCCGGTACTCCATCGCCGGGTACGCCTCGGTCCAGGCGAGCGCGGCCTCGCGCATCTTCAGCGCGGCCTCGTTGGCGAGACCCACGCTCCACCCCTGCCCGAGGAAGGTGAACTGGCTGCACTCCACAAGACCCGTGGGCAGCGGCTCGGCGAGCGCGACCTGGGCGTCCTCGACGACCGCGTCGGTGTGCAGGCCCAGATGGGCGCGGAGCAGGGTCAGCGCCGAGGTGGCGAAGCGGGTTTGCACGACGGACTTCTCGTCGGCGAACTCGAGCACGATCGTGTCGTCGGCCATCGCCGCCATCGGGGTGTCGGGGTCGCCGATGACCACTGTGCGGCGGGTCGTGTCACCGATCTTCCCGAGAAGCCCGAGCACCTCCGTCGTGGTGCCGGAGCGGCTCAGCGCCACGACCCGGTCGTAGGGGCGGCCCGCCGGGAACTCCGAAGCGGCGAAGGCGTCGGTCTCGCCCTGGCCGCTGCCCTCCCGAAGCGCCGCGTAGGCCTGGGCCATGAAGTACGACGTACCGCAGCCGACCACGGCGATGCGCTCGCCGGCCGCCGGAAGCCGGTGGGCGAGCCCGTCCGCCATGCCGGCGGCCACCTGCCAGCAGTCGGGCTGACTGGCCAGCTCCTGAGCCACGTGCGTCATCTGTGCTCCCTGTTCCCGGCGATCGATGCTCGAAGCTGCATATTAGGCAAGCATTTCAAGCAATATCAAGCAGACGGGTGCCGGGTGTCCGTGCAATCCGCCGGGCGATGCCGCAGGCGAGGGGAACCGAGAGGCCGGGGGGCGCGGCGCCGGGGCGGGACCGGCCCCCGGCGCCGCGCCCCTCCCTCACGCGCCCGCGAGCAGCGACTCCCACGCGGTCGCGGAGTCCGGATGACGGGCCATCAGCGCGGCGCCGCCCGGACCCGCCGGACCCTCGCCGGGCGGGGCCCACGTGCCGTCGCAGCCGAGCAGCTCCGCGACCGCGTCGAGCGTCCGCGGGTGCGTGAAGAGCAGCGCGGCGCCTCGGTCCCCGCCGCCGGCCGGCTGCGTACCGCCGAGGACGGGCGCACCGGCTTCCGGCGCCTCGCGCCACGGCGGCACCCACGCGTCCAGCGCCGCGAGCCGGGCCGGGAAGATCCGCCCCGCCTCACGGATCAACAACGGGGCCAGGTCCGCCGCGCCGCCGCGCAGCGTCGTGATCAGGGTCGGCAGCCATGGCAGCAGCACCGGATCCGGCAGCCGCCCGAACGCGTTCGACACGGCCTCCACCACCACGTCCGCCAGCCCCGGCACCGGCACCAACGCGTGCACGAAGCCGCTGAGATAGCGCGGATACGCGGGCACCACCATCGGGTTCGCCAGCAGCTCGCCGCAGCGCTCCCGCAGCTCGGCCCGGGACAGGGCGCCGAGCTGCACCTGCGCCGCCCACAGGAGCGCCGTCCGCTCCGGGTCCGTGGGACGCGACTGGGCGACGGCCAGCTCCAGCTGCGCCCGGTCGCAGCCCAGGGACAGCGCCAGGCCCTCCATGCTGAACAGGAAGCCCAGCATCGCCGCCACCTGCCCAGCGGTGACGTCCTCGTCGGTGAACGCCGTCGGCAGCAAGGTGCAGTAATGCGCGTAACCGGCCTTGACGAACGACTCCACCCACGGCGGCAGGACCGGCTCGCCGGTCCGGTAGTACGCCAGCAGCCCCCGCACCCGGCGCAGCACCTCCGGGGCCCCGTCCACGGTGCGCTCGGCGGTGAGGACCTCCAGGGCGCGGGTGCCCAGCTCGTCGGCGAGACGGCGACTGCGGAGATACAGCGTCGCGTCCTCGACGGCGGCGAGGACGACCGCCGTCGTCGCCCTCGGCCCGTACGCGTCGCGGCGCAGCCGCTGTTCCAGGACCTGCTCGATGCTCACGCCCTCGTACCCGAGCTCGATCAGCGCCCGCTGATGGGTGCCCAGCGCCAGGTCCCACGACTCCTGGATCGAACGCTCGCCGAGCTTCCGCTCACCCATGATCGGCCGGGCCGCGCCGTGCGGCATCAGACGGCGGAGCATCCACAGCACGTCGGAGCAGGCCCCGAGCTCCGGGCGTGAGCTCATGTCCAGCAGGGCACGCTGCACACCACGCTGCTGGAGCTTCAGCTCCAGCGGCGCGAGCCGGTCGTGCACATCGCGGGCCAGCGGCGGCAGCGCGTCGTAGCCGACCCGGCCGATCCTGTCGCCGCCCATCATGATCTCGACGAGCCGGCGCACGTCACGCCGTCCCGGCACCGAGTCCTTCTCGATGCAGGTGATCGCCGCGTCCTGGAAGTCGTACGGAGTGGGCTTGGCCCGGTCCCGCATCCCGGCGAGCAGGATCGACGTCTCGAACACCGCGATGGCGTCGGCGGTGGACGCCAGATAGCCGCTGCGCCGCGCCGCGCGCACGATGTCCACCGACCAGCCGAGCAACTCGGCCTCGTCCAGCGTGTCGAGGACCGGCGGCCGGCGCAGAAACCCGGAGAGCCGGTCCGCTGCGGCCTCCGACGGGGGCGCGGGGGAGGCCGGGGCGGCCTTCTTCGCCGTGCGCGGCTTCTTCGCACCGTCCTGGCCGGCCAGCCGGTACGGCTGGACCCGGGTGCGCTTGAGGTTCTTCGCCCACTGGGTCGCCGCGATCGACACCGACCCGGAGGCCAGCCCGAACTGTGCCTCGATCGCCGCATGGCTGGACGGGATCAGCCCGTACTGCCAGGTGGTGGCGGAGCGCGGGGAGATGTCGAACGACCCGCCGCCCGCCACCCCGAACTCGTCGACCCGGCTGGCCGCGTGGAAGGCTCCGCACACATACAGGCAGTCCTCGGGGTCCGCCCCGCTCGCCGCCAGATGCTCGCGCATCCGGGTCCACATGTACCGCTCGCGGTCCTCGTCCACCCGGACCCGTTCCCCGTCGCCGGGGGCGAGCCGCCGGAAGAGGCTGCCGACGAGGAACATGACCTGGCGGTAGGCGGCGTGGTCGCTGTCGCCGAGCGGGACCTCGACGTACTGGTGCCACCACTCCGACCAGTGCCGTACCTTGCCGTGGCGCAGCAGATGTTCCTCCAGCTCCGCGAAGCGGGGCCGCAGGTCGCCGATCTCCACGCCGACGGCCTCACCGTGCAGCGCGGCTTCGGACTCCGGAGCCGGCTCCGCAGCACCGGCCGCCGCCTCCGGGGTGCGCTCACCGTGCCGGCTGTCCCCTTGGAAAACGTGGTCGGAGGACCGGTCGACGAGGACCAGCTCGACGCCCGGGGTGTCGAGGGCGTACGCGATGGCCTGGTACTCGGCGGAGGCCTCGGTGATCGGGGCGACGACCGACAGCGGGGCCCACTCGGCGGGAAACCCGTCGATGTCGCTCGCGAACGCCTGGACCGCCACCGGCAGGCGGCAGTTGCGCAGCTCGCCGAGGAGCGGCGCCATGTCCTCGCACAGCTCCAGATAGACGACCTTGGGCTGCTTCTCGCGCAGCCGGCGGGCCATGGCGAGGGCGGAGGCGGGCGAGTGGTGGCAGACCGGGAAGATCTCCAGGGGCTCGCGCACCGCACGGTCGACGTCGTCGACCATGCCGAGGAGGATGCCCTCCAGCGCGTCGGGCCCGTCGGCGAAAGCGGTGGCGGCCTCGTGCAGCTGCCCGCGCAGCGCCGCGAACGACGTTTCCCCGGGGCCGTTCGTGGGGGACCCGCTCATGACAGCGTGGCGATCGTGTCGCGGCCGCCGTCCAGGAACTCCGGCCAGGAGCCGCCCTCCTCCTTGCTGCGCGGCTCGACGACACCGTGCAGGTACTTGTTGAAGATGGCCAGGTCCTCCGGATCACGCCGGGCGAGCGAGCCGACGAGCGAGGAGGCGAGGGCCCGGGCGGTCAGTGTGCTCTCGCCGAAGAAGTTGCTGTGCAGGACGGCGTCCTCCAGCACGCCGATCTGCTCCGCCGTCGACAGCGCGGACTCCAGCTTCTCGTCGTCGCTCCCCGCGGCGGCGGCCGAGGCCCGCAGATCGGCGAAGCTCTGGAGAAGGATGTCGAGGAGCGTCGGCGGCACGTCCAGGTCGATCGCGTGGCGGCGCAGCAGTTCCTCCGTGCGGAAGCGGACGATCTCCGCCTCGCTCTTCCTGTTCGTCACGACCGGGATGCGCACGAAGTTGAAGCGGCGCTTCAGCGCGGACGACAGGTCGTTGACGCCCCGGTCGCGGCTGTTGGCGGTCGCGATGATCGAGAAGCCCGGCCTGGCGAAGACGATGTTGTCGCCCGCGTCCCCACCGTCGCTCTGCAGCTCGGGGACGGAGATGTACTTCTCCGAGAGGATCGAGATCAGCGCGTCCTGGACGTCGCTGGTGGAACGGGTCAGTTCCTCGAAGCGGCCGATGGCGCCCGTCTCCATCGCGGTCATGATCGGCGACGGGATCATCGACTCACGCGACTGCCCCTTGGCGATGACCATGGACACGTTCCACGCGTACTTGATGTGATCCTCGGTCGTACCGGCCGTACCCTGCACCACCAGCGTGGAGTTGCGGGAGATCGCGGCGGACAGCAGCTCCGCCAGCCAGCTCTTGCCGGTGCCGGGGTCTCCTATCAGCAGCAGACCTCGGTCCGAGGCGAGCGTGACGATCGAGCGCTCGACGAAGCTCCGGTCGCCGAACCACTTCTGTGAGATCTCGCGGTCCAGGCCGTCGGCGCGCTCGGACCCCAGGATGAACAGCCGGACCATCTTCGGGGACAGCCGCCAGGAGAACGGCTTGGGGCTGTCGTCGATCGACTCCAGCCAGTCGAGCTCCTCCGCGTACTTGGTCTCGGCGGGGGCGCGCAACACGTCGGACATCAGAAGGCCTTTCTGAACAGGCGGAAAAGTGCGGAAGGAGAAGGAGGGAGGCGTGCAAGGGGAGAGGGCGTGCCTGCGAGTGGGACGCCCCGTCCCGCAGGGCCTCAGGTCAGGAACGTCTTCAGTTCGTGGACGAGCTTGTTCACGTGCCCGGAGACCACGGGCGTGCCCAGGGCCTTGAACCGCTCCCGGAACCAGGGATTGACCTCCTGGCGTCCGGAGCTGGTCACCGAGCCGACGGGAATGAACTTCACCCCGGAACGGTGAACCGCCTCGATACCTTCGAACAGCGGCTGGGAGCGGTCGAACTCGTAGAAGTCCGAGATCCACACCATGACGGTGTTCTTCGGCTCGGCTATCTTCGGCCGGGCCATCGCCATCGCGACGGGGCCGTCGTTCCCACCGCCGAGATTCGTGCGCAGCAGCACGTCGAACGGGTCGTGCACCCACGGCGTGAGGTCGATCGAGCGGGTGTCGTAGGCGATGAGATGGACGTCCACCTTCGGCAGCCCGGCGAAGATGGACGCGAGGACGGTGCAGTTCACCATCGAGTCGACCATGGAGCCGGACTGGTCCACCACGACGATCAGCCGCTGCGGCGTCGTCCTGCGGACGGTGTGCCGGTAGTAGAGGCGGTCGACGTAGAGGCGCTCCTCCTCCGGACTCCAGTTGGTGAGGTTCTTCCAGATCGTGCGGTCCAGGTCGAGATTGCGGAAGACGCGCTTGGGCGGCACCGAACGGTCCAGCTCGCCGACGGTGGCCTTCTCCACCTGCGTACGCAGCACCTCGGCCACCTCGTCGACGTAACGGCGGATGAGCGACTTGGCGTTGGCGAGGGCCACACCCGACAGATTGCCCTTGTCCCGCAGCAGCTGCTCGATCAGCGACATGCTGGGCGTCAGCCGCGCGGCGAGCGCCGGGTCGGCCAGCACCTCCCGCAGCCGCATGCGCCCCACGAGATCCGCCTCGATCGCCGCCAGCTCGGGCCCCAGGCCGCCGGCGTCCAGCCCCGCGCCCGCCGCCCGCCCGCCGCGGAGCCCGCCGGGCCGGCCGCCCAGCGCACGCTCCAGCCAGCCGGCGTCGGACTGCCAGCGAGCCAGCTGCTCGGCGGTGACCGTGCTCGAACCGGTCGCGAAGACATTGAGCAGCACCTTCGAGACCAGCGCGGCACGCCGCACCTCCGCCGCCCGGTCGCGGGACCCGGCCGCATCGTCGTCCGGGGTCATCAGACCGTCGAACTCGTCGGCCAGCTCCGGATGGCGCTGCACGACCGAGTCGAGCGACGTCCCCGGATCCAGCAGCGCGGACGGCAGCCCGATGTCCTCGACCACCCCCAGGCTCGCCGACTCCAGGGCGGGCTGCTCCTCACCGTCGAAGAGACGGGCCAGGAGCCGCCAGTACAGCACCTGGCGGCGGTTGTCGTACGGGTCGGGCCCGGCCGGAGACGGGTCGGGACCGGGCGGCTGCCCGGTGAGGTCCTCGGTCATTTCCGCAACAGCCTTCCGGCGCGCTCGCGCAGCACGGCGACGGCGTCGGTGGCAGCCTTCTCCGCCCGGACCCCGGCCTTGTCGGTGGTACCGCCCGCCCACGCCCCGGCGTGGGCGGCGACGGCCTTCTTCCGTACGGTCGCCTCGACCGCGAGCGGCTGGAGCAGGAACTCCCCGGCATCCCAGCGCAGCAGCCCGACGCAGGCGTGGGAGGCCGCGACGGCCTCGGGCGTCAGCGGACCGGCGGCGGGCACCCGGTCGGTGTCGACGGCCAGAAGCTGCCCGGCCAGGTCGAACACGAGCCGGCCCTCCTCGCTCCGGGCGGTGTACCCCTCCAGCAGCACCGGCACGGCGATCCGGACGGGATGCCGGTCCAGCGGCGCGACGCGGGCGGCGGTCGCGGTGGACAGCATCACCCGCGCCGTGGCGAAGGCGTCGGCGGGCTCACCCGGGCGGGCACGCTCGTCGTCCCAGAGCAGATCGCCCTCGGCGGTCACCGGCATGGCGTCCAGCTCCATCGAGCGCCCTTCGCTCACGGCGCCGAGCAACGACATGCGGGGACGCAGCAGCTGCCACAGGCCGGCCCCGACGACCGTGTCGGGCTTGGGCGCCGAAACCCCGGCCCGCACCAGACGGGGCGCGCCCCCGTCCGCCGGCTCGAACACGGCGTGGATCTGGGCCTGTACGGCCGTCGCGTGCTCCTGCACATCGACGCCGAGGGGCAACAGGCGACCGGTCACCGCGGCGGCGGAACGGTCCCCGGCGGAGCCGGGCACCGTCAACAGCAGTGCGCGCGACCACAGATCGGCCCAGCGGCGCACCGGCACGCGCTCCAGGGTCGCCCCCGGGCAGGACGCCGCGAGCTCGGCGGCGAACCCGTCGAGCAGCGTCGCCCGACGACGCAGGCCCGGATCGGGCAGCATCGCGGAGACCACCGGTACGGCACCGGCGACGAGCTCGTGGTCGATGCCCCGCCAGCCGCCGCGCGCGAGGTCGCACAGCCAACTACGGGCCGCCGCGAGGAGGTTCGTCCCGGGGTCCGCCGCGGCGGCCCCCGGTCCGGCCCCCGCCGCCCCGTCCTCGGCGGCCGGCCGGCCGACGGCCTCGTCGATCCGCAGCGTCAGGGCGTCGTGCACGGAGCCGAGCAGCGCGCAGCGGGCGGCTGCGAGCGCCACGTAGTGATCTTCACCGGCGGCTCCGGCCGACGCCCGGCCGGCCGCCTCCGCGACCCGCGAGGCCAGCGGGGTCCCGGCGACGGCGTCGGCGAGCCCGGCAACCGCTGCGGCCTGGGCGGGCCCCGGTCGCAGCAGACCGGCCACCAACGCCTCGTCGAAGGCGTCCACGGCGGCGAGCGCCTCGTCGAGCCCTTCGACCGGATCGGACAACAGGTCGCCACGCATCAGGCCACCGCCCGCGTCGGCGGGAACCACTGCATCTCGGGCAACGGCGCGGTGACCGCGTCCAGTTCGAGATAGGCCAGCTGCCGCAGGAACCGGCTGAACACCTGGGCTGCCGCCGATGAGTCGCCCAGCACCGGCCGCGCGGCGGTCATGACGGCGGTGAGGGACCGCGCGTCGGGCTCCCCGTCCGGGGTCTCCACCGCGAGATAGCGGGCGACGCGCTCCGCACCGTACTGCAGCACCGCCTCACCGACGAGCGCCTGGATGTGCTTGCAGAACATGCCGCGCGCGCCGCCGCAGGGCCGGTTGTTGTTGGTGCTGCAGGCGAACGCGTACGTCCGGGCCGCCACGGACGACACGTACACCCGGCCGATGTCCGATCCGCTGGAGACGACTCCCTGCAACCGTCCGTCGGCCAGTTCGACGAACGGCACCTTGGCCAGCTTTCGCGGGCGCGCGGGCGGCATCACCCGCGCCGTACTCGATTTCTCCCAGACCGACAACGCGCCAACTCCCATGCATGCGAAAGGGGGACGTCCGCGCCGTCGCGGCGGGACAGGAACGAACTTAATCCCGACCACTGACAACGCGGTCGACAGCCCGTGACGCCCCGGCACCCGGCCCGCTCCGGCCCGCCCACGGCATCCCGTACAGGAGAGGGTCATGAACTCCAGGGGTGTCGCGTGAACATGTCCGGGTCGATGGTGCGGGTGAGCAGGTGCAGGGGTGCGGCGCGGATGCCGGTCGCCTCCGCCGCTTCCCAGTAGGCCAGTCCGGTGGCCGCGTCGACCGGACCGTGGACGAGCGGCACATCGGCCCCCGAGGCGTGGAGCAAGGACTCCAGCCGGCAGGACGCGATGGTGTCCGGCACCATCGGCTGTGCGAGGTATCCGGCCGCCGCGGCGGCCGGGAGCCCCTCCGCCACCCGCCGTTCCGTGGTGCCTACGCTCAGCAGCCCGCCGCCCACGACCAGGACGTCCTTCGCCCGTTCCATCCGGCCGATGGCGCGGGACGTGTCGAAGCAGTGCGGGAACGAGTCGTCGACCACCGTCGTACCCGGCGCGAGGCGGTCGATGTCCAGGAGTGCGCCGCCCCCGCTGACCGCCGCGACGATCAGGCGGGCGTCGTACACGGCGTCGGGCAGCCCCTGGCCGGACTCGACCACCTCCACGCTCTCGACGAGGCCGCGTTCCAGGAGGTCTTCCGCCAGTTCCTTCAGCCGTGGCCCGCTGCCCGGTACGTCACAGAGCAGCAGCCGGGCCGGCGGCTGCTGGGCCCGGGTGAGCAGCAACTCCAGCGAGGAGGAGCCGATCGAGCCGAGCCCCACGAACGCGACGGTGAGAGCGCCCAGTTGCTGCCCCGTCGCGTCGAGAGCCGCGTGCACGGTCCGGACGACGGACACGACCGTCGCCGCGTGACCGGTGGTGACGACGGGCGTGGCGGGGGCAGCGGATCCGGTGTGATCAGCAGGGCCGGTGGGCACAGTGGTGACGGCTCCGGTCGTGCCGACGGCCCGCAGGACGTCGAAGCCGTAGCCGGTGAGCGAGGGGATCATGCCCGCGAGGGACACGGCCCGCGCACCGAGCGAAGAGGCGAGCTCCACTCCCCGCGTGGTGTGCCCGAGCAGGTCGTCGCCGGGGGCGAGTTCGTCCGCGAACAGCGGGACGCACACGAAGCCCGAACGGCCCAGCGGCGTACTCAGCGTCTCCAGCAGCCGTGGCCGCCCGCCCGGAAACAACAGGGTCCGCACCTGCTCGCGCGGCAGCGCCTCCTCCGGCAGACCCGCCAGCCGGGCGAGGTCGGCCGGCGACGGCAGATAGCCGACCAGCGCGGCATCCAACCGCTGATCGCGGCCGGGGCGGCCCGTGCCGACGGGGCGGCCGGGGCCGGGCACGGCCGAGGCCGCCGCGTGCGCCAGACCGTCGCGCACCGAGTCCGCGAACGCGGCGAGCGCCTCCGGGGCGAACGCCGACGCCGCCGCCCGGACGGTGATCCGCAGCCGCCCGCCGTCCGGACCGGCGGCGAGGAACACATCCGTACCGGACGGGGGCGGTGTGTACACGCTGTCGCCGCCCTCCCGGGTGACCGTCAGCGTCCTGCCGCTCTCCGGGCCCAGGGCGGAGAAGTCCAGATAGGTGAAGAAGAACTGCCCCGTCATGGGCAGCCCGTTGGACAACAGGGGCAGGGGCCCCTCGTAGGCCCGCGCCTCGGCGGCCTCGGCGGCGACGCGCCGCAGATCGTCCTCGAAACCCGTGCCGTCGGAACGCCCGGACGCCGGACCCGCCGGACGCAGGGGAACCGCCGTGGCGAAGGGACCGAACACCCGGTGTGCGTCGGGCAGGGAATGGTCCCGGCCGCTCACCGCGAGACCGAGCACCAGATCCGCCCGGCCGGTGGCGGCCGCGAGCGCCCGGTAGTAGGCGGTGAGCACCGGGGCGTGGAGGGTGGATCCGGTGCGTGCGGCGAGCCTGCGCAGCGCCTCCACCTGGTCGGCTTCGACCGTGAACCCGCGGGTGTGGAAGAGCGGGTCGCCGGCGCTGCCGGGAGGCGTGCCGGTGGCGGGCGTACCGGCGGTGAGTACGGGCGGCCGGTAGGGCGCACTCAGCCGAGCCCACCGGTCCTCGCCGGCCGGGGCTCCCGGCCGAGGCGGAGCGGCCGACGTGACGGAGCCCGTCCCGCGGATGGTCCCAGGGGCGGCCCCGGGGATCGCCGCGGAGGGCGCGGTGGCCGTGTCCGCGCGCTCCGCCAGTTGGAGGGCGTGGTCGCGGAAGGTGCCGCGCAGGGGGACCGGCGCCGGTTCTTCACCGCGGGGCAGGGCGTCGTACACGGTCGTCAGCTCCCGCACCAGGAGCGCGGCGCTGTAGCCGTCGCCGATGATGTGGTGGGCGTGTGCCACCAGGACGTGTTCGTCGGGAGCGACCGTGAGCACCCGCAGGCGCAGCAGGGGCCAGGCCCAGGGTTCGAAACGGCGCGCACGTTCGGCGGTGATCCGCTCCTCCACCTGCCCCGGGTCGGTGAGGACCTCGAAGTCGACCGGCAGGCGCAGCGAGGCCGGAAGTTCCTGCTGGACGGCCGGGCGTGCCCCGGCGGGGAAGACGGTGCGCAGCATCGGGTGGCGCCCGACGAGCATGTCCACCGCGCTCTGGAAGCGGGCGGTGTCGAGGCGGCCCTGCAGACGCAGCCGCGTGAGCCAGGACGATGTCGCGCCCGGTGCGATGGCCTCGGCCAGCAGGAAACCCCGCTGAGTGGGTGTGAGCGGGAAGGGCGGGGGAGTGACGGCGGGATCGAGCGTCCCGGGGAGGTCGCCCACCGCATCGCGTTCCGGGGCCGACGGGTCCGCCGAGGCGTCAACGGCCTTGACGGTGGCGTCGGCGAGGCCGATTCCGGCGCCCGCCGCCGCGGCGTCCACGGCGGAGGCGAGGGCGGCGAGGGTGCGACTGCGGTAGATGACGGTCGGCCGGGGCAGCGGCCCGCCCTGCTTCTCCAGCCGGGCGAACACTTCCAGCACGAGCAGGGAGTCGCCGCCCAGAACGAAGAAGTCGTCCTCGCGGGACACGTCGTCGGCCTGGAGCAGGGCGGACCAGACGGCGGCCAGCCGGACTTCGGTGGGAGTGCGGGGCGGTGTACGGACGTCGCCCGTACGCGCGCCGCTGCCGGCGTCCGTGTCCGCCCCGGACGGTTCGGTCGCTTCCCGGAGGGCCGGAAGCCCACGGCGGTCGATCTTGCCGGTGCTCGTGAGCGGCATCCTGCCGACACGGGTGATCCGGGACGGAAGCATGTACGCGGGCAGTGACTCCGCGAGATGGCGCCGGAGCGCCACGGCGTCCGCGCCGGAAGACCCGGGCCCCGGCGTCACGAAGGCGGTGAGACGTCCGTCCTCGGCGAGGACCACGGCGTGGGCGACGTCCGGATGGGTCTGGAGCACCGCCTCGATCTCGCCCGGCTCGACCCGGTTGCCCCGGATCTTCACCTGGTCGTCCAGCCGCCCGAGGAATTCCAGGACGCCGTCCTCGGAACACCGCACCCGGTCGCCGCTGCGGTACCAACGGCGTCCGTGCCGGAGCGTGAACGCGGCCTCGGTGAGGGCCGGTTCGCCGAGGTAGCCCGGAGTCAGGCCGACTCCGGAGATGAGGAGCTCGCCGGCCTCGCCGGGCCGCCTGGGCTCCCCGTCGGGGCCGACGACCTCCACCTCCGTGCCCGAAACGGGGCGGCCGATGGGAATCCGCCGCACCTCGTCGCCGGGCCGGACCCGGATGATGTGGCAGCTCGTGTTGATGGTGGCCTCGGTCGGGCCGTACAGGTTGGCGATGTGCTGGCCGTCGCCGAAGAGGTCGAACCAGCGGCGTACATGGGCGGGTGACAGGGCCTCGCCGCCGACATGGATCCACCGGAGCGCGGACAGGTCCGGCGGTGGTGCGCCGTGCCGCACGCGTTGCTCGGAAGCGCTGAGGAGTTGTTCCCAGAGCGTGGGAACGGAGCTCCAGACGGTGATGCGGCCGCGTTCGACCTGGGACAGCAGCCGGTCGGGATCGCGCAGCAGGTCCCAGGCCACGGTGACCACGGTGGCGCCGACGAGCAGGGGGGCGAGGAGCTGGCGGACGGAGGCGTCGAAGCAGGGCGACGCGGTCTGGGCGAGCCGGTCGTGCTCGTCGTATCCGAAGGTGTCGATCGCCCAGTCGAGGTAGTTCTCCATCGACCGGTGGGTGATGGGGACGGCCTTGGGCCGGCCGGTGGATCCGGAAGTGAAGATCACATAGGCGACGTCGTCGGCGTCGACCGGGCCGTCGGGTGCGGGGATCGCGTCCGGGGACCGGACGGAACCGGCGGCGACACGGTCCGGGCCCGCGGCGGGCCCCGGAATCGCACTCCGGGAGGGCGGCGCCGAACCGTCGACGGAGACCAGGGCGACGTCGCCGAGCGCTTCTCCCACCGCCCGGGTGGCGGCGTGGCAGAGCACCGTACGGGCTCCCGAGCGCGTGAGCTGGTCCGTCAGCCGCGCGGTCGGGTGGCCGGCGTCCAGCGGAACCCAGCCCGCCCCGGCGCGCAGGGCCGCGACGACCGAGACGACGGTGTCGGCGCCGGGTTCGGTGAGAAGCCCGACGAGGCTTCCCGGGGTGATGCCGCGGGCCAGGAGAGAGGTCGCGAGGGCGTGGGAGGCACGGTCGAGTTCGGCGTACGTCAGGGTGGCGGCGCCGGTGTCGACGGCGACCGCGTCCGGGGCGGCCCGGAACCGCTCGACCAGTCGACGCACGATCGTGGCGGACCGGGATGGGGATCCGGATGGGGATCGGGATGTGGATCCCTGGAACCCCGCGCAGGTCGACCCGGTGTCCTGGCTCGGCCTGGACTCCGTGACCACCGGTGCGGCGGCACCGGGCCCACTCCGGACGACGGTCCCGGCAGCGGAACGCTGCCGATCCGGCCCGCCGGGCCGGGTCCGGGCCCCGGGAACATCCGGGACGCCGGACCGAGCCTCGACGAGCGCGGCCAACTCGTCGTGGAAGTCCCGGTCCAGGCGGGCCACCGTCGCCGGTTCGAAGAGCCGGGCGGGGAAGTTCCACGAGAAGCGCAGCACCGCCTCGTCCTGCCAGCACAGCAGGCTCAGGCGGGTCGCGGCGGTGGCGGTGCCGGCAGCGGTCGGCCGCACGCTCACCGGACAACGCCCGTCGAGAGCGGCGGGGAAGCGCGAGAAACTGAAGCCTGCCGGGCTCACCGTCCGGGGACCTGCCCCGGCCGGGTCCGCCGGCAGCAGCCGTGCCAGGTCCAGGCCGGTGAGGCTCGCGTGCTGCTCGCTTTCCAACCAGATCGCCGCCAGCCGCTCGGCCAGGGCCCCCAGCGACTCGTCCGGGTCCGTCCCGCACAGCAGGGGAAGGGTGTCGGCGAGCGGCCCCACGAGCCGGTCCAGGCCCGTCAGGCGGTCGTCCCGCCGGGCGCGGGCGACGTTCACCGCGATCTCCCGCTGTCCGCTCCACCGGGCCAGACAGCGCACGTGCACGGCGAGCAGCAGCTGGAACAGGCTCACCCCGTGAGCGGCGGCCAGCTGCTCCAACGCGGCGGTCAGCACCGGGTCGAGGGCGCTCTGGTGTGTGGCCATCGGCGCCGCGGGCAGGGCGGACGGATCACCGTCGTACGGCAGCCGCAGGGGCGCGCCCCGGGAGTCCAGCCGCCCCGCCCAGTACAGCCGGTCGGCGGCGAGGGCCCTCACACCGTCGGCCGAGGACCGCTCGGCGGCGGCGGCGGTCGCGTACCGCGCGAAGTCGGTGCCGAGCGCGGGCAGCGTCGGTGTGCGCCCGTCGACGAGGGCGGTGTAGAGCGACCAGAGCTCTCCGGCGAGGACGTTGAGGCTGTATCCGTCACCGGCCGCATGGTGGATCACCAGCACCAGATGGGACAGCTCCGGGCTCTCCCGGGCGAGGACCGCGCGCACGGGAGGCTCGGCGGAGAGGTCGAACGGCCGGTTGCACAGGGCCGTTTCGAGCTCCTCCACGCGGCCGGCCAGCTCACGGACCTCGTACCAGGCGGACAGCGCGGCGGGCGGCGCGACGTACTGCGTCGGCACCGCCGAGCCGATCGCGTCGCCGGTGTTTCCGGTGCTCCCGGTGTCCCGGGTGCTCCCGGTGCTCTCGATGCGGATCCGGAGCATGGTGTGCCGGTCGGCGAGCGCGGCGAGCGCCCGGCCCAGGAGCCGGGTGTCCAGGGGGCCCCGCACCGTCTGGCGGACGTAACCGTGAGCCGGGACGTCCGGGTGGAGCCGACTGCTGGTGTGCAGGGCCAGTTGGACAGGGGTGAGGGGAAATCCGGTCCCCTCCGGTACGGGAGGCGGGGCGGGCGAGAGGGTGCGGGAGGAGGCGGTCGGAGGTGCGGGGGAGGGCGTGGTGTCGAGGTGCGCGGCCAGTTCGGCGACCGTCCGGTACTCGAAGAAGAGCGTGGCGGGAAGAGGCCTGCCCAGCTCCCGTTCGAGCTGCCTGACGAGGTCGACGGCGGCGAGCGAGTCGAGGCCGAGGGCGAGAAACGGTTCGTCGTCGGCAATCCCGGCGTCGGGCAGGGACAACGCCGAGGCCAGCAGCCGCCGAAGCAATGCGGCCGTACCGGTGCGCGGCCCGGTCCCCGCGCGCGAACCCCTGCTCACACTCACACGCGTGCCGGAGTCGGCTGCCCGGTCCGGGGTCGCCGGTTCTGTTCCGGTTTCCGTGCCGGGGCGCGGTCCCCTGCCTTCCGCCCGCGAGGTCGGGTCCGCCACGACCGAGGACTCAGGGGACGGCGTCAGGTCGGCGATGAGCAGCTGCGCCGCGTCGACGCCGCACGCCGTACGGAGCGCAGCCAGCGCGGGAGCGAGGGCCACGGGCCGGCCCCCGGCGCTCCGTACGGTGGTGGAGCCCCCTCCCGCCCCGGTTCCGAGGGCCGCAGCCATGCCCGTCCCGGCGAGGGCTGCGAGGTTCACCGACTGCCACGGCCTGCCCGCGTGCCGCTCCGACGCGGCGAAGGCGTCGAGGAAGGCGTTCGCGCCGGCGTAGTCGCCCAGCGCGCCGGCCAGGCCGGGCAGCACGGCGCTGACGGAGGAGAACGCGACACGGACCGCCGGGTCGAGCCCGTGCCGGCGCAGGGCCAGCGAGAGCAGCAGACTGCCCCGGGTCTTGGCTGCCAGGGCGTCCGCCGTCTCCTCCGCGCGCCTGTTGCGCAGAGTGCCGGGTCGCACGGCTCCCGCGGCGTGGAAGAGACCGTCGAGGCGGGGCAGCCCGGCGATGAGCGCGTCGACGTCCCCCTCCACCGAGACGTCGGCCACGCGGTAGTGGACGGTGGCGCCCAGCGAGCGGAGTTCCTCGGCCAGCCCCACCGGAGGACGGGGGGAGCGCCCGGCGAGCACGAGGGTGGGGCGGCCCGGTCCGGCGAGGTCCCTGGCGAGCGCGGCGCCGATTCCGCCACCGCCCCCGGTGATGAGGAAGGTGCCGTCGGGCGGCAGCGGTGACCGCGTCGCCCCGGCCGGTGCTGTGGAGCCGCCCGTCAGCGGTGCGAAGCGGCGGATGAGCCTGCGCCCCGCGCGCCAGGCGACCTGGGCGGACCCGCCCGGGGTGCTGCCGCCCGGCGTCGGTCCGGCGAGTGCGGCCAGTTCGGCCAGCACGGCGGTCAGACGCTGGGACGGGGTGTCCAGCGAGCAGAGGTCGAGGGCGGTGGCCGAGGCGCCAGGAGTCTCCTGCGGCAGCGCCAGCAGCATGCCGCCGAGGACGGCGTGGGCAGGCCGCGGCCTTTCCCGTACGGTCCCCGTGGCGTGGACGTCCTCGGTCAGCACCAGCAGCCGGTCCGCGCCTGCCTCGTCGAACCGTGCGAGGGCTTCACCGAAGGCGGCCAGCGCGGCGTCCTGGGCCCGGCCGAGCGCGTCGGCGGTGTCCTGACCGGGAGCGGGACCCGCCACCAGGACCACGGCGTCCGGCGGCCCGTCACCCGTTACGTGCATCCGGACGCCCTCGGCGGAGAGCTGCGAGGCGAGCCGGTCGACGTACGCGGAGTCGGGCCCTGTCAGCAGCACCGACCGCCCGGCCGGCCCTGTCTTCCCGGGCAGCGCGGTCTCCTCCCACCGGACCCGGTGCAGCAGCGGGCTCGCGGGGGGACCGGCCCAGTAGCGGCGGCGCTGGAAGGGGTAGGTGGGCAGAGGAATCCCTCGGTGCGCCGCGTCGAGCGCCGTACGGTCGAGCGGCACGCCCAGCGACCACAGGCGGCCGATGGTTCCCAGCAGGGCCCTGCGCCCGCCGTGCCCGTCATCGGGGAGCCGTTCCGCATCTGTGCGGCCGTCGGAACGTCCCGGCAGGGCACACAACACGGTTGTCGCGCCACCGGATCCGCTGGGGTCGCCCGTCGCTCCGGATGTTCCGGCCCCGTCGGCGAGTGCCACCGGCGCGCCGGTCGCGTACGCCTGCGTCGTCGCGCGGACCGCGCCCGACAGGGTCGCACCGTGGCCGACCTCCACGAACGTGTCGTACCCCTCCCGGGCCAGGCGTTCCACGGCCGCCCCGAACAGCACCGGGCGCTCGGCGTGTTCACGCAGGTACTCCGGGCCGAGGACCGGCTGCCACTCGGCGGTGACGGTGCTCATGAGGGGGATAGACGGGTCCTGCGGGGCCAGCGCACGGGCCGCGTCGGCGAGCCGGTCGGCGACCGGCCGCATCAGCGGTGAGTGGAAGGCCCGGGAGACCCGCAGCCGACGCGTGGGGATGCCCAGGGCTTCGAGGCCGACGGCGGCGCGCTCCACGGCACGGACGCCCCCGGAGAGGACCTGGAGCCCGGGACCGTTGAACGCGGCCACGGCGAGCGCCCCTTCGGACCCCGCCACCGCCGCCGCGACGGCCTCCTCACCCCCGCGGACGGCGATCATGGCACCGGGTTCGGTGAACGCGCCCATGAGACGGCCGCGTTCGGCCGCGAACCGCACCGCCTCCCGAAGGGTCAGGACCCCGCCGACACAGGCGGCGGTGATCTCCCCGACGCTGTGCCCGGCGACCGCGTCGGGCTCCACACCCCAGGTACGCAACTGGCGGGCGAGCGCCACCCCGGAGGCGACGAGGAGCGGCTGCGCCACCTCCGTCGCGGCCTGCGCGGCCGGGTCAGCCTCCGGATCCAGCGCCCAGTCCAGCAGGGGCCGCCCGCACACCGGGCCGAGGAGCGCGGACGCCTCGTCGAACGTGTCCCGGAACACCTGCGCCGTCCGGTACAGCGCCCCGTCCTGGCCGGGGAACTGCGAACCCTGCCCCGGGAACAGGAAGGCCACGCGCGGCCGGGACCGGACGAAGCTGCCGACCTGCCCGCCCGCTTCATCCGCCCCGGCGGCGGCGATGGCGGCGAGCTGCTCCCGTAGATCACCGGCGGCGACGACGGCGAGCCGGTGGGGTCCCTCGTCCCGGGACGTGCTCGCCGTCCGGCAGACGTCGCCTTCGTGCAGACGCGGACGGCTTTCGAGGTGCGCGGCGAGCTGGGCGGCCGCGTCCCGCAGCGCGCCCGCACCGCGCGCCGCCAGGGTCAGCAAGTGGGGCCCACCGAACGCGACTTCGCGCGCGGCGCCCGGCGCCGGCGATTCCGGAGCGGTCGGGGACGGCGGCGGGGCCTGTTCGAGAACGGCATGGGCGTTGGTGCCGCCGAATCCGAACGCGTTGATCCCCGCGACGAGAGGCCCGGTGGACGTCCAGTCCCGGGCCTCGGCCACCACGGTGAAACCGGCGGGGGCGAGGCCCGGCGAGGCCGGGGCGTGGTGCAGCGAGGGCGGCAGCCTGCGGTGGCCCAGGGCCAGCACGACCTTCACCAGCGCGGGCAGTGCGGCGGCGTTCAGGAGATGCCCGATGTTGGTCTTCACCGATCCGACCAACCGGGGTTCGCCGTCGGGCCGTTCGGGAAAAGCGTGGTTCAGCGAACGCAGCTCGATCGGGTCCCCCACGGCCGTGCCGGTCCCATGAGCCTCCACATAGGTCACCGAGGCGGGATCGACCCCCGCCGCCTCGTACGCCCGGGTGATGACCTCGCGCTGCCGCAACGGATTGGGCGCCATGAGGCTCATCGACCGGCCGTCGTTGTTGACGGCCGTGCCCCGGACCACCGCGAGCACCGGATCGTTCGCGAGCCGGGCCGCGTCGAGGCGTGTCAGGACGACGGCCGCGCCGCCCTCGCCGGGCACGAAGCCGTCGGCGGCGGCGCTGAACGCGCGGCTGCGCCCGGTGGGGGACAGGGCCCCCGCCTGCTCCAGCAGCCGGTGCGGTGCCGAGGTCAGGTGGAGGTTGACCCCGCCGACGACGGCGAGGTCGCACTCGCCGTCCAGGAGGCTGCGGCGGGCCAGGTGCAGAGCCACCAGGCCCGACGAGCAGGCGGTGTCCACGGCGAGTGCGGGACCGTCGAGATCGAGGCTCTGGGAGACCCGGGCGGCGACGAGGGCGGGCAGGTTCCCGGTGAGCGCGGCGGGCAGCGGGGAGCCGTCGGCCGCGGCCCGCTCCAGGATCCCCCGGTAGCCGCTGTCCCCGACCGCGGCGAACACCCCGATCCTGCGACCGCGCCGGCGGGGGCCCGCGTATCCGGCACGTTCGAGTGCCTCGTGCGCGAGTTCCAGGAAGAGCCGGGCCTGCGGGTCGAGTGCGCGTGCCTCGTCCTCGCCGATGCCGAAGTAGCCGGCGTCGAAAGCGGCCGGATCCTCCAGCAGTGCGGCCCACCGCTTCCGGGGAACTGCCGGAACCGCATCGGCCGCCGTCCGAGCCCCCGGAAGTTCGTGGCCGTCGTCCCATCGTCCGTGCGGTACGGGGGTGACGGCGTCGTGCCCGTCGACGAGCAGGTCCCAGAAGGCCTCGGGGGTGTCGGCGCCGGGGAACCGGCAGGCCATCCCGATGACGGCCGCAGCGGTGGCGGCACCGACGGGGGCGTTGCCGTCGGGCCCGGTCGGGTCCACCGCGGTCGTTCCTCCGGTGCGTGGCTCAGCGCTCTCCACGGCTTCCGGGCCGGACGGCCCCGGACCGGGCGCCACGGTCAGAAGGTGACCGGCGAGAGCGGTCACCGTGCCGTGGTCGCGGATGACCGCCGGCGGCAGCGTCACACCGAAGGCCTCCTCCAGTTCCGCCAGCACCTCCATGGCCTTGAGCGACGTCCCCCCGAGGCTCCCGAACGGCGCGTCCGCCCCGATCGAATCGGCGGGCCGGGCCAGGACCCGCGCCCACACCTCCCGCACGACCTCGACGGTCGCCGCCCGGGCCCGGGGCGCCTTCGTGAGAGGTTCCGCCGCAGGCTGTGCGGCTTCCGCCCGACCGGGTACGGCAGCCGGGAGCCCACCGCCGTCACCCGCCGCGACCTCACCGGCCCCCGGCTCACCGGCCCGCCGCTCGCCCGGAGCGAAGGCACCCTCCTCGAACGCACCCTCCTCGAAACGCTCCCGCAGCCGCCGGCGCTGCAGCTTGCCACTCGTCGTACGGGGGAACGCCCCCGGAGGCAGGGCCAGCACCCGCACATCGTCATGGAGCAGCGCCTCGCGCACCCGGGCCGCGACGCGTTCGAGCACCTCCGCCGCACCGCGCGGAGGCCGAGCCCAGGGGACGAACACCACGACGCGCTCCGCACCGGTGACCGGGTCGGTCGAACCGACCACCGCCGGGGCGCCGGGAGGCAGCCCGGGTGTCGCGGCCGCGACCTCTTCCATGTCCGTGGCGTGGAAGGTGCGGCCGTTGAGGAACAGCACGTCCTTGTGCCGGCCCGTGACGCACAGCCGGCCGTTCCGCAGGAACCCGAGGTCACCGGTGCGGAGCCAGCCCCCGGCGAACACCTCCGCGCTGACGTCGGGAAGGCGGTGGTAGCCACGGGCCAGTTGGGGGCCGCTCACCATGATGTGCCCGGTCCGCCGGTCCCCGAGGACGGTGCCCGCGTCGTCGACGATGCGCACGGCGCAGCCGGCCACCGGCAGCCCGACGTCCATCAACTCGACGGCCGATGCGCCCGGATCGGCGTCCACCGCCACTCCACGGCTCAACGACGCCCGGTCCAGGACCAGGGGCTCGGCCACCTCCCCGGGCGGCGGGAAGGTCACCGCCAGCGTCGCCTCCGCCAGACCGTAGACCGGCTGGGCCGCCGCGGGATCCAGCCCCGAGGGCCGGGCCTTGTCGGCGAAGGCACGCCACACCGCGGGCGCGATCGGCTCCGCCCCGACCAGGATCAGCCGCACGGCCGAGAGGTCCAGCCCGGCCAGCGCCTCGTCGGGAACACGGCGTACGGTCAGCGCCAGGGCGAAGTTGGCCGCGGACAGCACCGTGGCACGATGCCGGGCCGCCACCTCGAACCACAGAAGGGGCCGCTTGGCGAACGACAGCGGACCGATCTTGACCTGCCTGGCCCGGGCGGCCAGCGGAGCGAGATGGGTGCCGATGAGCCCCATGTCGTGGAAGTACGGCATCCAGCTGACCACCACGTCGTCGGGGCCCAGCGCCGATGCGGCCCGTATCTGCTCCAGATTGGCCAGCACCGCGCCGTGCGTCACCTCCACCCCCTTGGGCGCACCGGTGCTTCCCGAGGAGAACTGCACGAACGCGACGTCGTCACGCCCTGCGGCGGAAGGCTCCCGCAGTGCCGGTCCCTCCCGCAGGTCATCGAGGGTCAGGGTGCGCACGGCGCCCGGGAGTTCACCGGACAGCGACGCGGTCGAGGCGTCCACGACGACGGGCGGCCGCCCCAGGTGCTCCCAGACCGGGAGCACCCGACGGGCGTCCGGCGCCAGCGGAACCGGAACGAGACCGGCCGCCACCGCACCCCAGAACATCGGCTGGAAGTCCTCGCTGCGGTCGGCGAGCAACGGCACGCGGGTCCCGGGCGCCACCCCCGCCTCCCGGAAGCCTCCGGCCACCCGCAGGGAATCGTCCAGGAGCTCGCGCAGGCCGACCGTCAGCTCGCTGCCGTCGCCGCGGACATGTACGACGACCTGCCCGGGAGCCTCACGGACCGCGTCCAGCAGTACATCCAGCAGTGTCATGTCGTGTCCCACCGGTCCGTCGGTCCGTTCCTCGGAGAATGATCTTAAAAACGCGCGGGTCGCGGGCGAATCAGCCGCCGGGAGGAGAACGCGTGCACCCTGGGGGTGAGCCGATGGGATGGGTCCGGCCGAGGGGCGGGCCCGGCAGCGGCTAGCCTGTCCACCGTGAACGTGGGGACCCGGGAGACCCGGCTGATCGTCCTGCGCGGCAACAGCGCGTCGGGGAAGTCGAGCGTGGCGGCCGGTCTCCGCGACAGATTCGGCCGGGGACTGGCCGTGGTCGGCCAGGACAACCTCCGCCGCACCGTGCTGCGCGAACGCGACCGGCCCGGGGCGGCGAACATCGGTCTGATCGACCTGACGGCCCGCTACGCCCTGGACGCCGGCTACCACGTGGTGGTCGAGGGCATCCTCTACGCCGACCACTACGGCGACATGCTCGCCCGGCTGCGCGCCGACCACCGGGGCCCGACCCACGGGTACTACCTGGACGTCCCGTTCGCCGAGACCGTGGCCCGGCACGCCACCAAGCCGATCGCCGACACGGTCGACGAGAACCGACTGCGGGACTGGTACCGCCCCCGCGATGTGCTGCCCGACGGTGTCGAGACCGTGATCGGTGCCGACAGCGTCCTGGCCGGGACCGTCGACCGCATCATGCGCGACACCGGCCTGTCCCGGATGCCCCCGGTCGACCGCTGACCTGCCCGGCACCCCGGCAGACGGCAGAGACCTGCCCGGCCGGCCACGTGGGCCGGACCGGGCAGGTCACCCATCTCCGCTCGCTCGGCTACGCGCCGGTCGGGGCGGCCTGCTGCACGACCTCGAAGGACCACACCGTGGACCCGCTCGCCGCCGGCTTGGGGCGCTCGGCGTTCCCGGCGTCGCCGCCCTGATGGGCCGACTTCATCGGACCCTCCATCCACGCCTGGAAGGAGGCCTCGTCACGCCAGCGGGTGTAGACGAGGTAGTCGTCCGTGCCCTCGACGGGCCGGAGCAGCTCGAACCACTCGAATCCGTCGGAGCCCTCCACGGCATGGGCCCGGGAGGCGAAGCGCTTCTCCAGCGTCTCGCGTTGTTCCTGGGGGACGGTCAGCACATTGATCTTGACTACGCTCATGACTCCATCCTGCCGTACGACGTCCGGACTCCGTCGGCGGGCGGGTCCGTCGCGGGGAGTTCCACCGTGATGAGGATGCCGCCGTCCGGGCGCGGGGCGAGGGTGAGCGTTCCGTCGTGTGCGCGGGTGATGGTCTTGACGATGGCCAGGCCGAGGCCGACTCCGGCGTGGTGGGTGCGCAACCGTTCGGCTCCGCGACGGAACGGTTCGGTGAGCGTCGCGACCAGCTGCGGGGTGACCTTCGCACCGGTGTTCTCGACCGTGAGCACCACGGTCTCCCGGCGCACGCCGGTGGTGACCCGGACGGTGCCCTGTTCGGGCAGATTGTGGACGATCGCGTTGTGCACGAGGTTCGTGGTCAGCTGCAGCAGCAGCGCAGGCGACCCGGTCGCGCGGGCGATCTCGCCGCGTGTCTCGACGGTGACACCATGTTCCTCCGCGAGAGGGAGGAGGGTCTCGGCGGCCTCTTCCGCCAGCAGCGACAGGTCGACACGTTCTCGGGTGAAGGAACGCCGGTCGGCACGGCTGAGCACGAGCAGCGCCTCAGTGAGATCGATCGCCCGGCCGTTGACGGCGTACAGACGGTCGATGATCTCGTCGGTGTCACGGTTCGGATCGGTCCGGGCCACTTCGAGAAGCGTCTTCGAGATCGCCAGCGGGGTGCGCAGCTCATGGGAGGCGTTGGCCGCGAACCTCTCCTGTTCGGCGACGTGCGCTTCGAGCCGGGCGAGCATCGTGTCGAAGGCGTCGGCGAGTTCCCGGAACTCGTCCCGGCGGCCCGGCAGCCGGATCCGGTGGGAGAGCGACCCGTGCGTGGCCGCGCGGGTGGCTTCGGTGATCCGGGTCAGAGGGGCGAGCATACGGCCGGCGAGGACCCAGCCGCCCAGGAGACCGAAGACGAGAAGGACCGCCAGTACGGTGGCCGCCGCCGGGGCGAACGTGTACGCGAGGAGCTGACGGTTGGGATTCTCGTGGAGCATCCGCTTGTCCCAGTCGTCGGGAACGTACTCCAGGAGGAACACCCACACCGCTGTGAGCAGCAGGATGCCGGCGACCATGAGGAATCCGGCGTAGCTGAGGGTGAGTTTGAGGCGGACGCTCAGCCCGGGCCGCCTAGCCACGGTCCCCTCCGTCGCCGTGACCGCTGCCGGACGCCGTGCCGATGCGGTAGCCGACGCCCGGCACGGTGGCGATGATCCACGGTTCGCCGAGGCGCTTGCGCAGAGCCGAGACGGTGATGCGTACGGCGTTGGTGAACGGGTCGGCGTTCTCGTCCCACGCGCGTTCCAGGAGCTCTTCGGCGCTGACGACACCGCCGTCGGCGGCGACGAGGACGTCGAGTACCGCGAACTGCTTTCTGGTCAGCGCGACGTAGCGGCCGTCCCGGTAGACCTCTCTGCGGAACGTGTCCAGCCGCAGACCCGCGATCTCCCGCACGGGGGGTCTGCTGTGGGCGCGTCTGCGGTCGAGCGCTCTGAGCCTGAGCACGAGTTCCCGGAGATCGAAGGGCTTCGTGAGGTAGTCGTCGGCGCCGAGCCCGAATCCGGAGGCCTTGTCGTCGAGGCGGTCGGCCGCCGTGAGCATGAGGATCGGCATGCCACTGCCGGAGGCGACGATGTGTTCGGCGATCTCGTCGCCGGACGGCCCGGGGACGTCGCGGTCCAGGACGGCGATGTCGTAGGTGTTGACGCTCAGCAGCTCCAGGGCGGTGTCGCCGTCACCCGCGATGTCCGCCGCGATCGCTTCGAGGCGCAGGCCGTCGCGGACGGCTTCTGCCAGATACGGTTCGTCCTCGACGATCAGCACGCGCATGGTCCGATGCTACGAGTCGGCACATATCGTCGGCGTATCGAAAACCGCATACGTGCCGGCAACACCGCACTGCCTTGACTCGGCGGTATGACTCGACCACCGCCGTCAGTGCGAACGACACCCCGCCGGACGCGCAGGCCCCTTGTCGTCGGCGCGGTAGCCGTCATGGCAGCGATCGCGGCAGCCCTCGGCCACGCCCTGCTGAACGCTTCGCCGGCACCGTCGCCCTGGGCCTCGCCGCGCTCCCCGTCCGCCGCGCCCTCCCAGGCGCCGGCACCCTTGCCCCCTCTTCACCGTGAACTCCGTGGAACGCCGGGAGAGGCCGACGGGGTCGTCCCCGACGGCGTGACGGTGCTCGACGACGGGATCCCGGCCGTCGCCAACCTCGAAGCGAACCTGCTCGAAGCCCTCCGCCGGGCGGCACGGGAGGGAGCGGACGACGGCGTCGAGCTCTCCGTCAACAGCGGCTGGCGATCACCGGAGTATCAGAATCAGCTGCTCCGCAAGGCGGTCGCGAAGTACGGGTCCGAGGCCGAGGCCGCCCGATGGGTGGCCACCGCGAAGACCTCTCCGCACGTGTCGGGGGACGCGGTCGACATCGGGCCGGCCGACGCGGCGGAGTGGCTGTCCGAGCACGGCGCCGGATACGGACTGTGCCAGATCTACCGGAACGAACCCTGGCACTACGAGCTGCGCACGGAAGCGATCGACCGGGGCTGTCCGCGCAGGTACGCCGACCCCACCCAGGACCCGAGGATGCGACCGTGACCGGCAGCGAGCGAGGACAGACGATGACACAGGTGGACACGGCCGGGACCGCACAGGGCGATCTGGACACGGCCGGGACCGCGCAGGGCGGCGCCGGCCTCCCGGATGCGGGCCCCGGGGAGAACGGCCCCGGGCGCACCGGCGCGCGGACGGGCCCCTGGAAGCGTGGCCGGGTGCTCGCGGCGGTGGCGTTGCTGCTGGGCCTGTTCCTGCTGCTGCACGCGAGCATCCCGAACCGGGTCGGGAACCTCGGCAGCCTGGTGGAGACCTTCCTCCCGTGGTTCGGCCTGGCCATCCCGGTACTGCTGGCCGGTGCGCTGCTGCGCCGCTCCGTCCTCGCGGTCGTCGCGCTGCTGCTGCCGGCCGTCGTATGGCTGAACCTCTTCGGCGGGCTGCTCACCGACAAGTCCCACCCGGGCGGCGACCTCACCGTGGTCAGCCACAACGTCGGCGCCGACAACCCCGACGCGGTGGGCACCGCCCGCGCCCTGGCCGCCTCCGGTGCGGACGTGCTGGCACTCGAAGAGCTGGACCCGCGGGCTCTGCGAACGTACGAGAAGGAGCTGGCGGCGGCGTACCCCCACCACGAGGTGCTGGGCACGGTCGGGGTGTGGAGCAGGCTGCCGCTGTCGGACACCCGGACGGTCGACGTCGAGATGGACGCGGGGCCGCTGGGGGACGCGAAGCCCGCCGACGTCAAGCTGGGGTACAACCGGGGGCTGCGAACCACGGTGGCCACGGACCACGGGCCCCTGGCGGTGTACGTGGCGCACCTCGGGTCCGTACGGGTGAACCCCAGGGCGGGCCTCTCCTCGGGCCGGCGGGACGCCGGCGCACAGGCGCTCGGCCGGGCCGTCGCCGCCGAGCGGAACGAGCGGGTGGTGCTGCTCGGCGATCTGAACGGCACGGTGGACGACCGCGCGTACAAGGACATCACCTCGCGGATGCGCTCGGCGCAGGAGGCGGCCGGCGACGGGTTCGGCTTCAGCTGGCCCGCCACGTTCCCGGTGGTGCGGATCGACCAGATCCTGGTCCGGGGCGTGGAGCCGGAGAGCTCATGGGTACTGCCCGCGACCGGCAGCGACCACCTCCCGGTCGCGGCCCGCATCAGCTGGTGATCACCGCGGAGGGCTCCGGACCCGTCCGGAGCCCTCCCGCTCCGCATCGGGCCGGGCGACCGGACCCTCCGCGTCCTGCTGCCGTTCACCCTCCGCCGGGGGAGGGTGAACGCACGCGCTAGGCTGCGTTCCGCCACGGGGGAAGTCCGGTCGAATTCCGGCGCTGACCCGCAACGGTAGACGGAGCCTTTTGGGTTCCGTGAGCCCGATCACCCGCGGCGGAGAAGGCTCCTGACGATTCGCCGTGGACTGCGAACGGGCGCTGCGCGGGGCGGCCGCCGTCCGGGGCCGCTCCTCATCGCGCGACGCACGGCCCGAGGCGAAAGCGACCGGCCTGTGGCCACGTCTCTCGACCGCATACCCTCCAAGCCGTCGCGCCCCGCGCCGGGTGGCACCGGACCTGCGCCACCCCGGCGCGTGCCCCTGCCGTTGCTCCTGGCCGGCCTGTGTCTGGCCCTGCCCCTCTCGCTCGTCTGCGGGGCGGCACTCGGGGCGTCGGGGCTCTCCTGGGCGGAGGTGACGCGCTACCTGTGGGCAGGGCTGACCGGCGGAGCCATCGGCCCCGACGAGGTCCCGGCCTACACCATCGTCTGGGAACTACGCCTGCCACGAGCCGTGCTGGCCGCCGTCGTCGGGGCCGGCCTGTCCGCCATCGGCGTCGCCGTCCAGGCCATGGTGCGCAACGCGCTCGCCGACCCGTTCGTGCTCGGCATCTCCTCGGGCGCGGCGGTCGGCGCCAACGCCGTCCTCATCTTCGGGGCCATGGGGGCGCTGGGCATCTGGGCCCTGTCCACGGCGGCGTTCCTCTCCGCACTCCTGGCCATGCTGCTCGTGTACGCGGTCGCCCGCACCGAACGCGGACTGACCCCGCTGCGGCTCGTCCTGACGGGGACCGCGATGTACTACGGCTTCTCGGCCGTCACCACGTTCATGGTGTTCGCGGCCGAGCGCGGGGAAGCGGCCCGCTCCGCGATGATGTGGCTGCTCGGCAGCCTGAGCGGAGCCAACTGGGCGGCCGTGCCGATCGCCGCCGGTGCCGTTCTCGCCGGCCTCGCACACCTCGGCTGGTCGGCACGGCGCCTGAACGCCCTCGCCATGGGGGACGAGACCGCCGCCGCGCTCGGGGTCGATCCCGGAAGACTGCGCAAGGAGCTCTTCCTCGTCTCCGCGGCCGTCACCGGAGCGGTCGTCGCGGTGAGCGGGGCGATCGGCTTCGTCGGCCTGATGGTCCCTCATGCCGCGCGGATGCTGGTCGGCGCCGACCACCGACGGCTCCTGGCCGTCGCCCCCCTCGCGGGAGCCGTCCTGCTGATCTGGGTCGACATTCTCTCGCGCGTGGTGCTGGCACCGGCCGAGCTGCCGGTGGGCGTCCTCACCGCGGTCATCGGCGTTCCCTGCTTCCTCCTCCTCATGCGCAGGCGCGCCTACTCCTTCGGAGGCATCTGATGCGGATCGACATCGACGCGCTCACCGTCGAGATCGCCGGTGCACGGCTGGTGGACCAGGTCACCCTGGGCGCGGCCGACGGGCAGCTCGTCGGCCTGGTCGGTCCCAACGGCAGCGGGAAGTCGACCCTGTTGCGCTGCGTCTACCGGGCCCTGCGCCCCTCGGCCGGCGCCGTCAGGATCGGCGGTGAGGACCTCCACTCCCTCAGCGCCCGGGAAGGCGCCCGGCGACTGGCCGCACTTCCGCAGGACGCGGTCGCCGAATTCGACTTCACCGTCGCCGAGATCGTGGCCATGGGACGTCTGCCGCACCAGGGACCGGTGGCCCGGACATCCGACGAGGACCGCCGCCTCTGCGACGAGGCGCTGGCGGGGGTCGGAGCGGGACACCTGGCCGAACGCGGCTTCCTCACCCTCTCCGGCGGCGAGCGGCAGCGCGTCCTGATCGCCCGCGCCCTCGCCCAGCAGCCCCGGGTCCTCGTGCTCGACGAGCCCACCAACCACCTCGACATCGCCCACCAGTTGGAAGTCCTCGCCCTGGTCCGCGACAGCGGCCTGACCGTGCTCACCGCCCTGCACGACCTGAATCTGGCCGCCCTGCACTGCGACCTGGTCCATGTCATCGACGGCGGCCGGATCGTCGCCTCCGGGGCCCCGCACACCGTCCTGACCACCGAACTGCTGGCCGACGTCTTCGGCGTACGGGCGCACCGCGTCGCGCACCCGGAGACCGGGGCGCTCCAACTGCTCTTCGACCTCCCCCCTGCCCGCCCCACCTCCTGAAGGAGCCCCGACCACCATGCTCAACCTCCTGCGTCCCGCAGCCCTCGTGCTCGCGGCCGCCGTGGCCCTCACCGGCTGCGGAGCGGACGTCACCTCACAGGCCGACGGGAAGGACCGCACGTCCGAGGACGACCGCCACTACCCGGTGACCGTGGAGAACTGCGGGGAGAAGAAGACGTACGACAAGGCCCCGCAGCGCGTCGTCACCAACGACACGGGCATCACCGAGATCATGTTCGCCCTCGGACTCGAGGACCACATGGCCGGGTACGTCATGCCCGACGACAAGGGCGACATGACGTCCGTCCCCTGGAAGGACGGCTACAAGAAGACCAAGTGGCTCTCCAAGGAGCGGATCAACAAGGAACTGGTCCTCGACGCCCGCGCCGACCTGGTCTTCGCCGGCTGGAACTACGGATTCAACGAGGGGGAGGGCTTCACCCCCGCCGAACTGGAGCGCGTGGGCATCGACTCGTACCTGCTCAGCGAGTCGTGCCGCAACGGGCAGGGCAAGGCCCGCGGAGTCATGCCCCCGCTCGAAGCGCTCTACACCGACCTGCGGAACCTCGGAGAGATCTTCGACGTCGAGGACCGGGCGGACACCCTCATCACGTCGTTCCGCAAGGAGGTCGCCGACGCACGGGCGAAGGCGGCCGAGGGCGGCGACCGCCTCCGTGTCTTCCTGTACGACGACGGGAAGGACAAACCGCTGACCTCGGGCGCGTACGCCGGACCGCACGACATCATCACCAAGGCCGGCGGCGACCACATCATGAAGGACCTCAAGGACAGCTGGACGACGGTGGGCTGGGAGACCGTGGTCGACCGGGATCCCGAGGTCATCGTCATCAACAACTACGGTGACACCGGAGCGGACGAGAAGCGGAGGTTCCTGAAGTCCTACAAGCCGCTCGCCGGCGTATCCGCGATTCGGAATGATCGGATCGTCGTTCTCGACTACGTGGATCTGGTCGAGAGCCCGCGCAATCCCGCGGCCATCAGCTCGCTGGCGGAGGACCTGAGGAAGTTCGCCCGGTAGCGCCCCGCCGGCTCACCCGGGCCCGGTCGTCCCGTCGTCGACGGGAACGCCGAGCCGGCCGGCCGCGGCGGTGAGGGCGTCACCCAGCGGGAGGCCGATACGGGTCAGGGCGTGCCGGTCGCCGCGGGTGGGGTCCCGGTTGACGATCAGCACCGGCACTCCGGCCCGGTCGGCCTGGCGGACGAACCGGAGCCCGGACATCACCGTCAACGAGGAGCCCAGGACCAGCAGGGTGCGCGCCCCGCGGACCAGTTCGCGGCAGTGCTCGACCCGCTGCGGGGGCACGGCCTCGCCGAAGAACACCACGTCCGGTTTGAGGACGCCGCCGCAGACCGCGCAGGGCACCACGCGGAAGTCCCCGACCTGCTCGTCGGTGAGGTCGGCGTCGCCGTCCGGGTTCATCGCGGCGGCCACCGGCGCGAACCCCTCGTTGGCCTCCTCCAGCCGCAGCGCCAGCTCGGGGCGCGGGCTGAAGGCGCCGCAGGACAGACAGACGACCCGGTCCAGCCGCCCATGGAGGTCCACGACGTCCGCGCTGCCGGCGGCCTGGTGCAGGCCGTCGACGTTCTGGGTGATTACACCCGAGAGCAGACCCCGCCGCCCGAACCCGGCCACGGCCCGGTGCCCGGCGTTGGGCCGGGCGCGGCCGAACGTGCGCCAGCCGAGATGGCTGCGCGCCCAGTACCGGCGACGGGCCGAGGCGTCGGCGGTGAAGTCCTGGTAGGTCATCGGGGTGTGGCGGCTCAGGCTCCCGCCCTCGCCCCGGTAGTCGGGGATGCCCGACTCCGTGGAGATGCCCGCACCGCTCAGGACCAGGACACCGCCACCGCGCAGCGCCTCGACGACCGGCTCCAGGTCCGTGGTGGCCGGCGGTGGCTCCTCGGCGGAGGTCCAGCTCAGGGTGGGTCGCATGCGCATGCCCTCAGGGTACGGAACACGCCCCCGATGGCGACGATGCCCGGCGGCAGGGCCGCGGGGGCGACCCGATGGGGCGAAGGCCCCGGGTCCAAGATCCCGGCAGGGTGCGTTTCCGGCCTCATTTGAATGACAGGGGCATGATCAAGCCGCGATCGCGGCATAGGTTCTGCGGCCCCGGGAGGATCGGCAACCGGCCCTTGCGTCCGTACGGTTCGCGGTGACCGTCCTCCCACTCCCTCGGTTCCGCGCGGAGCCGAGCCCCCCATGAGTGAAGGGACAGCAATGCTGGAATCCAGATGGCTCAAGGCAGTCGGTGTCGCCGCGGCGATCACCCTGGCCACAGCTACGGCGGCGCAGGCCGCCCCCGCGCCGAACCCGGCGGCGGAGGGTGCGTCGGCGGTGGTGACGCTCCGGTACGACGACAGCCGGGCCGGCGGCTGGGAGGCGGAGATCGCGGCCGGGGTCGCCTCGTGGAACTCCACCGTCGACAACGTCAAGCTGGTCGAGGCCGCACCCGGCACGCGTGCCGAGATACAGATCGTGGCCACCAGCGGCTGGCCGCAGGCCACCCTCGGCCCGGTCCGGCCCGGCGGCCAGGTCAGGGTGGAACTGGGCAGCCAGGCGGTCGCCCAGGGCCACGACAAGACCCGGATCGCCGCTCATGAGATCGGCCACAGCCTGGGGCTGCCGGACACCAAGCCCGGCCCCTGCTCCCAGCTGATGTCGGGATCCAGCGCCGGTATCAGCTGCAAGAACGCCCTGCCGAACGCGGCCGAGCAGTCCCGCGTCGAGTCCGCCTACGCGGGCGGCCTCGCCCCGCGCGTGC
The DNA here is from genome assembly GCF_014650675.1 of Streptomyces anulatus. Classification (GTDB taxonomy): domain Bacteria; phylum Actinomycetota; class Actinomycetes; order Streptomycetales; family Streptomycetaceae; genus Streptomyces; species Streptomyces anulatus. The sequence continues at coordinate 205,282 of NZ_BMVK01000010.1, forward strand.
CGGCCGACGGGCGCGTCCTGGTGGACGCCCCGTAACCGGTCGTACGGGACACACGAGGTGCCGGCCTCGTCCTGAACCGGCGCTCGGTCACCCCGTTCCCGGCCGGCCCGCCGCCGGAACCCGGGAACGGGGTGACCGGTTCCCCTGTTCCGTGCCCACCCGAAACGGAGGTGCGGACGGGGCGCGGACGGCTCACCGCTCCTGCGCGCCCGTGCGGGCGTCGGTTCCGCCCCGGCGTCAGCGGTTGCACGGTGCGAACGGTCCGTCGTGACCGAAGGCGAGGCGGGCGAAGCGTTCGGCGATGCGCCGGTGGGCGGCGGGGTCCGGGTGCAGGTCGTCGGGCAACGGGAGTTCGGCGTGGTCGCTCTCGCCGTAGAGGTCGAGGCCGTCGAGGTAGTGCAGATGGGGGTCGGCGGGCGTGCGTTGCGCGACGATCCGGGCCAGCTCGTCGCGGATGACGGTGAGGGTCAGCTTGCCGGCGGAGCTCTCCCCGGGGTCGCCGATGGCCACGAACCGGAGCCGCCCCTCGCTCATCGCGCTGTAGTCCGGGGCGCTGGGGCCCGGTGTGGTCTCGTGGATGGGGCAGCAGATCGGCGAGACCACCAGGAGCGGTGCGGTGGGGTGGCCTTCGCGGATGGTGTCGAGGAAGCCGTGGACGGCCGGGCCGAAGGCCCGCAGCCGCATCAGGTCGGCGTTGACGAGGTTGATGCCGATCTTGACGCTGATCAGGTCTGCGGGGGTGTCGCGCATGGCCCGGGCGGTGAACGGGTCGAGCAGGGCGCTGCCGCTGAACCCCAGATTGATCAGCTCGGCTTCGCCGAGGTTCGCGGCCAGCGCGGGCCAGGTGCCGGTCGGGCTGGTGGCGTTGGATCCGTGGCTGATGGAACTGCCGTGGTGCAGCCAGACCGGCCGGCCGCTCCGCCCGGGGCTCCGGAGCGGCGCGTCGGTGCGCAGGGCGACCAGCTGCGTGGTCTCGTCGTGCGGCAGCCAGATCTCGACGTCCTTCTCCTCGTCCGGCAGGCCGGTGAACCGGAGCGTTTCCACGGGGCCGGGCCGGGTCTGCGAGGTCATGGAGGCCAGATCGACGGTGAGCGTGTCACCGTCGGGGGCACTGGCCCGGGCCGCGGGGCGGCCGTCCACGAGGAGCTCGTACACGCCGTCGGGGCGCGGCGGCGCGCCGGGATAGACCCGCTTGGTGGCCACCACGTCCAGCTCGACGGCGGTGGCCCGGGTGCGGAACGCCAGTCGGACCCCGGAGGGCTGCGACTCGGCCATGGCCAGCTGGTCGTCGGGAATCTGCCGCCGTGCCCCCGCGGGCAGCCGGTGCGGCAGCATGCCGCGCCCGGTCCGCTCCAGGTCGAGCGCGCCCCGCAGGATGTCGGTGCTGATGGGGGTCGTCGTCCAGCCGTGCCGGGTGGTCATGTTCTCGCTCTCTTCGTTCGTCGAGGGGCGGGAGGCGGGGTCAGGAAGGGGTGGGCCAGCTGCGCAGCAGGGAGTCGAGCGCATCGAGGATCTCCGTCCAGCTCTCCTGGGAGTCGGGGGAGCTGTGGCGGAAACCGCCGGCCGCCTCCAGCCCCACGTAACCGCTGAAGACGCTGCCCAGGAGCCGCACCGCGTGCGTCTGCTGGAGCTCGGTCAGGTCGTAGCCGCGCAGGATCGCCCGCATCATCCGGGAGTGCCGGACGCCTGCGCTCGCGGCAGCCGCGTCCGCGTCGAGCCGGAACCCGGCCGCGGCGAAGCGCCCCGGGTGCTGGAGCGCGTAGTCGCGGTAGGCGTTGGCGAAGGCGCCGAGCGCGTCCCGGCCCGCCCGCCCCGCGAGTGCCACCGACGCCCGGTCGGCGAGCTCCTCCAGGGCCAGCAGCGCGATCTTCGTCTTGAGGTCGTGGGCGTTCTTGACGTGCGAGTACAGGCTCGCGGTCCTGATGTCCAGCTTCCTGGCGAGCTCCGACGGGGTCACGTGCTCGAACCCGATCTCGTCCGCCAGGTCGGCCCCCGCCCGTACGACGCGCTCCGCGGCCAGTCCTGCTCGTGCCATGCGACCCTCCGAACGCTCACCTGCGATTACCTAAGAAAATATATGTTTGCCTAATGAGATTAGGCAAATTAGCGTGAGCTCCATGAAGCCCCTGACCGAGCAAGAGATCCGTACCGCCTTCGTGAACTGCACCAAGGGCGAGGCCAAGCGCCTGTCCGTTCCCCGCGACCTGGCCGACCGGCCCTGGGACGACCTGGACTTCCTGGGCTGGCGCGACCCCCAGGCCCCCGACCGGGCCTACCTCGTGCTCGCCTCGGCCGAGGGCCCCGTCGGCATCCAGCTGCGCTCCTCCGACGCCGGATCCTGGCAGACCCGCCGCAGCATGTGCTCGCTGTGCGTGACCGTCCATACCGGAGGCGTCTCCCTGCTCGTGGCCCCCAGGTCCGGGAAGGCGGGCCAGCAGGGCAACTCGGTCGGCGCCTACATGTGCAGCGACCTCGCCTGTTCGCTCTACGTGCGGGGGAAGAAGGACGCGGGCGTCGGGTCACGGCTCCGCGAATCCCTCACCCTGGAACAGCAGATCGAGCGAACCGTGGCGAACCTCGCGGCGTTCATCGCCAAGGTGACGGCATGACCCGACGCGCTCCGCGGGGGCGTCGTCGTGCGGCACGGGGAGCACGTGAGCGCCTCCGTCGATCGTGGCGGGCGAGGCCGACGGCAAGGTTCCGGACGCCGTGGTGAACGGTTCCGGCCGTGGAAGGGCCGGTCTTCGCCCCGGTGCCGCTCCGCCGCACCCGCTGGACCTGAGCGGATGGGAAAGCGTTCGACCGTGTGCGAAAGACACCGGCCAGATCCGCGGTCCCGCCGAAGTGGCCGGTCCGGACGTCGACCCAATAGGTGCCTGGGGCATCCAATTGGGGTGAGGGGCGGAGCGACCCGCTCCGCCCCTATCACCGAGCACTGCGAGGCGACCGCTCCCATGACGGAATCCACGACGGAACCGGCCCGCCAGGACCCCGCTCTCACCGGCCCTTCGACCCGAACTGCCTCCGCGACACCGTTCCCGCAGGACCGCGAGTGCCCCTACCACCCGCCCACCGGGTACGAACAGCTGGGCGCGGACCGGCCGTTGAGCCGGGTCACCCTCTTCGACGGACGTCCGGTCTGGGCGGTCACCGGCCACGCCCTGGCCCGTCGGCTGCTGGCGGATCCGCGACTGTCCACCGACCGCACCCATCCCGACTTCCCTGTTCCGGCCGAGCGGTTCGCGAACGTGCAGGGTCGGCGTGTGGCTCTGCTCGGCGTCGACGACCCCGAGCACAACACCCAGCGCAGGATGCTCATCCCGAGCTTCTCCGTGAAGCGGATCGCCGCGCTGCGCCCCCGCATCCAGGAAACGGTGGACGGGCTCCTGGACGCGATGGAACGGCAGGGGCCGCCGTCCGAGCTGGTCGCCGACTTCGCGCTGCCGGTGCCGTCGATGGTGATCTGCGCGCTCCTCGGTGTCCCGTACGCCGACCACGAGTTCTTCGAGGGCTGCTCGCGGCGGCTCCTGCGGGGTCCGGGCGCGGCCGATGTGGACAAGGCCCGGATCGAGCTGGAGGACTATCTGGGCGCCCTGATCGACCGCAAGCGGGTGGAGCCGGGGGAGGGGCTCCTGGACGAGCTGATCCACCGGGACCACCCGGACGGGCCCGTCGACCGCGACGACCTCGTCTCGTTCGCCGTGATCCTGCTCGTCGCCGGGCACGAGACGACGGCGAACATGATCTCGCTCGGTACGTTCACGCTGCTGAGGCACCCGGAGCAACTGGCGGCGCTGCGGTCCGGACGGACGACGACGGCCGCGGTGGTGGAGGAGCTGCTGCGGTTCCTGTCCATCGCCGACGGTCTGCAGCGGCTGGCCACCGAGGACATCGAGGTGGCCGGGACGACGATCCGCGAGGGGGAGGGCGTGTTCTTCTCGACCTCGCTCATCAACCGCGACACCGAGGTGTACGCGCATCCGGAGGCGCTCGACTGGGACCGGCCCTCCCGCCACCACCTCGCCTTCGGCTTCGGCGTCCACCAGTGCCTGGGCCAGAACCTGGCCCGTACCGAGCTCGACATCGCCCTGCGTACGCTCTTCGAGCGGCTGCCGGCCCTCAGGCTCGCCGTGCCCGCGCACGAGATCCAGCACAAACCCGGGGACACGATCCAGGGTCTGCTGGAACTGCCCGTGGCATGGTGAGCGGCATGCGCGTCGAGGTCGACAAGGAACGCTGCGTGGGGGCCGGCATGTGCGCGCTGACCGCGCCGGACGTGTTCACGCAGGACGACGACGGGTTCAGCGAGATGCTTCCCGGCCGCCCCGCGGGGACGGGGGACCACCCGCTGGTACGGGAGGCCGTACGGGCCTGCCCGGTCGGGGCGGTGTCCTTGACCGACGACTGACGGCCGGGCCCGGCGGGACGCAACAGGGTCACGCCCGCCGGGTTCCCGCGCTACGGGAAGCGCACCGGACGGATCAGAGGCCGAACTCCTGCGGGGACACCCCGAGCGCCATGCACGCTTCCCGCAGGACCTGCGCCTCGGCCGGGGCGATGTACCCGTCCGCACCGGCGATCACGAAGCCGGTCTGGACGACGGCCTTGGCCTCCACAGGCTTCTTCGCGGCCTTGGCGATCTCCTGCATGGCCTCGGTCTTGCCCTGCTGGAAGTTGAACATCATCTGATCGACATGCTTGTTGAACCTCTGCCGCAACTGCTCGGGAGGGAAGTTCTGCAGGACGTCGTTCTGCAGGATCAGCGTCTCCACGTGGTGCCGCTCGGCGGGGTCGACGGACCCGTCGGCGGCCGCGACCAGAGCGCACATCGCCATGCTGGCGTCCCGGTACGCCCCGCTCTTGAGCTCCGTCTTGAGGGAGCCGAGCTGCGACTTGAGCAGCCCCACCAGCTTCTCCTTCGAGCCGCCGGCGGCTCCCGTACCCGCCTGCCGCTGGCCGCCGGGGCTCCTCGTGCCCTGCGACTGCTGTTGCTGCAGCCCCTTGGCCTGGTCCTTGATGCGGTCCCACATAGCCATGCGTGCCACCTTGTCGATCGGATCGATGGTCCGCGCGACGTGCGCGGACTGTTGCAACCATTCTTCGTGGACCGCCCGTTGGCGGCCCTCGCCCGGTGACCGGTGAGCCACCCGGAGCCGACGGCTCCGGGCGCTCCGTCGCACCGGTCACACGTGGTCCCTCTGCCGATCGCCCCGACGGGAACGCAGCCTGCGAACGACCGCCACGGCCAGCGCTGCGACCACCAGCACCAGGACGACCTTCGAGAGCACCCCGACGTAACTCTCCACGAGCTCCCACTGGTCACCCAGCAGGTATCCGGCCATGACGAGGATGAAGTTCCATATGAAGCTGCCCAGGGCGGTGAGGAGTACGAAGATCGGCAGGGGCATCCGCTCGACGCCGGCCGGGACGCTGATCAGACTGCGGAAGATCGGAATCATCCGGCCGAAGAAGATGGCCTTCATGCCGTGCTTGACGAACCACTGCTCGGTCTTCTTCAGGTCGGACACCTTCACCAGCGGGAGCCGCTCCCACAGGGCGTACATGCGGTCCCGGCCGAAGAGCGCGCCGATCTGATAGAGGGCGACAGCGCCCACCACCGATCCCAGCGTCGTCCAGAACAGGGCGGAGAACAGGCTGATCACTCCCTGCCCCGCGGCGAAGCCCGTCAGCGGCAGGATGATTTCGCTCGGCAACGGCGGGAAGAGGTTCTCCAAGGCGATCGCCAGCCCGGCCCCGGGGCCGCCCATGGTTTCGACAAGGCTGGTCGCCCACCCTGCGATGCCGCTCGCCGGCTCCGAGGCGAGAGGGAAATACTGCATGTGCGTCTGCTCCAGGACTGAGTCGGGGGGCCGAGATCGGGGTGTTGGCCAACTCGGCTTCCTATCTTTTGGGGCCGGAATTCCACAGGGTCCGATCGGATTCCGAGAGAGGAATCCGAGGGCCGTTCACGTGCGAATTGCTGCGGAATTCCGCGTGACGCGGGACGTGATGGCACGTATCCGCGGGCGGGAGATCAACGGCAGGTCGCCGGGGGCCTGCTCACCGAAAGGGCCGAGCGTGCGCAATCCGCCGGGTCGACAGGGCGGAGTTGCTGAACGGCGTCGGGTGATACGGGTCCGGCGGGCTGCCGCAGGGTGATCGGAGAGTTCGCTCAGCAGCGAAGGATCTGGACCCGGGCAGGGCTTCGCGATCCCGAGTGCGAAGAATGCTGCCGGGCGACATCCGTCGCGCAGTCGTGAAGATCCGGTGATGCGGAGGGAATGCCGGCCTGCACGGGAGGCGAGGCCGTCGCGCTTCCCGCTTTGTGGCGGTGCTGGAGCGTGACGTCACCGTCCACGCCCTCCAGCGGCGTGTTCGGTCCTGACCCGTCGAATACGGACACGGCGTGGGAATGAGGTGCCGTGTCGACGGTCTGCAGGGTCTGAGCGGAGGAGCCGAGAGTGAACGCGGAAATCATCAGGAGCACGGCGATACCGGCGTAGAAGGCCAGCATCTCCCTGCAGCGCATTCCTACGCTCCCTGTCCCGGTCGATTCGGCTCGTAGGGCGAAGTGCCAAAGCCGCTCGGCGAATTGCCGCCGCAGGACTGCACTCTAACAGCCCGAACTGAAGCGAACCTGAAGCCCATTTCGCCGTACGGCCCACGCGCCGCGGCGGCCGTACGGCCGTGGGCGGCCCTCCGCCCGGTCGGGCCGGCCCTCTAGACGCGTTCCAGGCTCCGGTGAGGCGGCGGCGGCAGCTCGACCTCGACGGTGTCGCCCGCGCGGACCGTCCCGCCGGCGCGGACCACGGCCATGACACCCGACTTGAAGGTGAACTCGCCCGACACGGGATCCAGGGCGAAGACCTCGCCCAGCAGCCCCTGGCGGAAGTCGTTGATCTTCGCGCACGGATTGCGCAGCCCGGTCACCTCCAGCACCGCTTCCTCGCCGAGGCGCAGCAGGGTTCCGGTGGGAAGGCCGAGGAGATCCACTCCCGCGGTGGTGACGTTCTCGCCGAGCTGGCCCGCCGACACGTCGAAGCCCTTGAGCGCGAGCTCCTCGAAGAGTTCCTCGTGCATCAGGTGGACCTGGCGCAGGTTGGGCAGGTCCGGTTCGTACGTCATGCGGAACTGGTGGCGAATCGTCGTCCCCGCATGCACATCCCCCTCCACGCCGAGCCCGGCGAGCAGCGTGATGAACGGGTGCGTGGGTTTGCTGAACCCGTACCGCTCGTTGCGGCTCACCGCGGTGACCCGGCCGCCCATGGTGCCCTCCGTGTCGTCGTCCGTCGCTGCCCCGATCGTACGGAGGGCCCGTCCGGGGCCCGGACGCCGGTCAGTACGGCAAGCCCTCCGAGGCGGCCCGCAGAGCGGCCAGGACGCAGGTCGTGATCTCCTCGCCCGACGCCTCGGGACGGTCCGCGTACCGCTGGGCGAATTCCTCCGCCGCCGCGCGCAGCGCGCCGTTGAGCGTCGCCGCGTGCACCTTCGTTGCCAGCGCGTCGGCGCTGCCGCCGGAACGCCGGGCGAGGAGTTCCGCGAGGACCGGCAGGGCGTCGTCATGGGCCTGGAGCCAGACGGCCCGCAGCGCGGGGTCGGTGGACGTCATCCGGATCAGGTCGAGGACGGCCGGAGCCGCGAGGGGCAGCGCGCCGCTCCGGCTGGACCGCGTCACGAAGTCCAGCAGCGTCATCCCGGGCGGCCACGCGGCCAGTTGGTCCACCGCCATCTCGAGCCCCGCCGAGAGCAGGGGCAGGACGCAGCTCTCCTTGGTGGGGAAGTGACGCCACAGGGTGCGGGACGAGATGCCCACGGCCCGGGCGATCTGTTCGCCCGTGGTGCCGGTGACGCCCTGGGAGGTGAACAGGCGGACCGCCTCGCCGGCGATCTCGAGGCGGAGGGCGACCCTGCGTCGCTGAGCGAGCGTCGGCTTGGCGGCGGCCGCCCCGGCCATGAGCCCGCCTTCTGCGGACGGCAGTTCACGCACCCGCACCCCCGGCCTCGGTCCTGTCCCGGCAGCATAGCGACCCACGACGGAATTGGCGCATGCAGACGTCTTGTCACTGAGTGACACGCAGACCTACGCTGCCGAAAGTGACCAGCGAGTAACACGACTGTTCCCCAAGGAACTTGGCGTGAACCGCCGCATGGAGACGTGCGATCACGCCTGGTCCCACCGTCCCCACCACACCTGGCCCCCTCCGCCCCCCATCACACCGGATCCCTGTCGACACCCCCCAGCCGAGCCGCGCCGCCGCACCCGCCGTCCACGCCCGCGCGGCCCGTCGACCCGGCCACCCGACGACCATCCGTACGAGCAACGAGGAGCACACCGTGAGCCGCACGAGAACCCGTTCCCGTTCCGCCGCCACCCCCGCGGGACGCCACCGTCCCTCGGCCCGCCTGCGTCTCCTGGCCTGCACCGTGGCCGCCGGAACCGCCTGCGCGGGCCTGTCGGCCGTCCCGGCATCCGCCGCCGCGGCCCCTCCGGTCGTCTCCCGGGGCGTCACCATCCCGGAGTTCTACACGCCTCCCGCCGCACTGCCCGCCGACAACGGCGCGTTGATCCGCAGCGAGGCCCTGCCCCTCGGGCTGAACATCCCCGGCCTCGACGGCCGCCCGATGCCGGGAACCGCGACCCGCCTCATGTACAGGTCCACCGACTCGGCCGGAATGCCCGTCGCCGTGACCGGGGCCTACATCGAGCCCTCCGCGGCCTGGAAGGGATCCGGACCGCGCCCCCTGGTCGCGCTCGCCTCGGGCACCATGGGCCAGGGCGACCAGTGCGCACCGTCCTTCGCCCTTCAGCACCCGCTGACCCTCAACGGCGACACCGTGTCCGTGGGTTACGAAGCCCTGGCCGTCTACCGGATCCTGGCCACCGGGGCGGCCGTCGTCGTCACCGACTACGTCGGCCTGGGCGCCACGGACCGGCTGCACACCTACGTCAACCGCCTCGACCAGGGACACGCCCTCCTGGACGCGGCGCGCGCCGCGCGCTCCGTGCCCGGCGCCTCGGTCACCGAGGCCTCCCGCACGGGCCTGTACGGCTACAGCCAGGGCGGCGGCGCCAGCGCGGCGGCCGCCGAACTCCAGCCCTCCTACGCCCCCGACGTCCGCCTCGCCGGAACCTACGCGGGCGCGCCCCCGGCGGACCTGACCTCGGTCATGAAGGGCATCGACGGCAGTGCGCTCGCCGGCGCGCTGGCCTGGTCGATCAACGGCTTCGCCCAGGCCGATCCCGACCTGCGCGCGGTCGTCGAGGCGAACATCAGCACCACCGGGAAGGCCGCCCTGGCGGACGCCTCCACGATGTGCGTCGGAGACGCGCTCCTCGGCTACGGCTTCACCAAAAGCAGCAAGTGGACCACCAGCGGAAAGACCATCGGGGAGATCATCGCCGCCGAGCCCCGGGCCAAGGCCGCCCTGGACAGGCAGCGCATCGGCACGCTCAAACCGTCCGGTCCCGTGCGCCTGGCCACCGGCGTCCACGACGACATCGTCCCGCACTCCCAGGCCCGTCAACTGGCCGTCGACTGGTGCCGCAAAGGCGGCGACATCACCTATGACGCCGTCGTCCTGCCGAACCTCGGCGACAAGATCCTCACCAACCATCTCGTGCCCCTCCTCACCGACCAGGGCGACGCGATCGGCTGGCTGACCGACCGGCTCTCCGGCAAACCGTCCACCTCCAACTGCTGGTCCATGCCGATCCAGCCCTGACCCCAGGACCCGCGCACTCCCGCCCGGTCCGCATCGATCGGCCCCGGGCGCGGCGAGCCTCGGCCGAGCGGACGACCGCAGGTGGAGGATGGCCGGGGGCGGCCCCCGGCCGGGACCGCCCCCGCACCGCCCCGTCGCGTGGAGAGGCCCGGCCATGAGAACGATCGACGATCCGCTGATCCCCCCGGCCTGCGGCCGGGGGCCGCGGCGCAACACGGGCGCCCGACACGACGTCGTACCGGGGACGGCGTGAACGCCCCTCCGCCCGGGAGCGCGCCGGGCGACGGCCGTTACGGCGAGGCCTTCTTCCGCCCCGACCGGGCGGGGGAGGAGGAACGCATCGACTTCGGTGCCGTCGCGTACGACGACTTCACGATGGCCCGGCTGCGGGCTCTCGGTGCCGGCCCGGGATGGCGCTGCCTCGACATCGGCGCCGGAACCGGCACGGTCTCCCGCCGACTGCTGGCAGAGGCCGGGGTGGCGGGCGTGCTCGCCGTGGACCGCGACGTACGGTTTCTGAGCGCACGCCCCGTCCCCGGCCTTGAGGTGCTCCAGGCCGACATCACCCGCCCCGGCTTCGCGCCCGGCGGCTTCCAGCTCGTCCACGCGCGCTTCGTGCTGATGCACCTGCCCGAGCGGGACCGCCTGATCGGACACCTGGCCGAACTCCTCGCGCCCGGCGGTGTCCTGGTGCTCAGCGACGCGATCGACCTGACGAGCGACCGGACGCCGCCCACCCCGTACACCACGGCGATGCGGGCGATGTGGCAGGGGCTGCGGACCACCATCGGCACCGATGTCTCCTGGGTTCCGTCGTACCCCGGCCTCCTGCGCGGGGCGGGGCTCGAACACGTGGCGGCGGAGATCCACGTGCCGCCGCTGGAACCCGGCAGCCCCATCAGCCGCTTCTGGGCCGACACCTGGCAGCGCAGCAGGGAGGCGATGCTCTCCACCGGCCTGGTCGACGACGCGGCCGTCGACGCGGCGGTGCGGTACCTGGAGAGCGACGCGTGCGCCGCGCTGTCGGCCGGCATGCTCACGGCCTGGGGGCGGAAGCCCGAGGGACCCACGGGCTGACCGGCACGGGGCACCGGCGGAACCCGTGCGGGAGCGCCGCCGGACCGGACGAATCCGCCGACGCGGGTCCCGCCCCCTCGGGAGCTCCTCAGCCCCAGGTGAGCGGGTCGAGATGGAGGTAGAAGCGCAGCCGCTCCTGATCGAGGGGCATGCCGTACCGCTCGGCGAACTCCGCGTCCGCCACCCGTGCCCGCTCCTCGTCCACCCACGTCTCGCGCGCGTTGGCGAGCAGCAGCGCCAGGTCGGCGTGACGGTCGGCCGCTCCGAGGCGGCCCAGGTCGATGAAGCCCGACACCTCCAGGGTCTCCGGATCGAGGATGATGTTGGGGAGACACAGATCTCCGTGGCACACGACGGTGCCGGCGGCCGCCTGATCCCGTCGCCGAGGGATCTCCCCGGTGAGGCGGGCCAGCAGCTCCGCCGGGGGCACGCGTTGCTGCTCCACGGGGAGGAACTCCGGATTCACGGCGCCACGGGCCACGACGTCACGTGCGACGTCGACCACGGAGTCCAGGCCCCGGCGGAACGGACACGAGGCCACGGGCACCTCGTGCAGCCGACGGACCGCGTCCGCGATGTGCCCCCAGGAAGCGCGAAGATCCTCGCCGCGCACCTGATCGGCGGGTACGCCGGCGACGGCAGCGGTGACCAGGCAGGCGCCCGCGTCACCGGCGTACCAGTCGAGGACCCGGGGACCCGGTACGCCCCGACCGCTCAGCCAGGCGATCCGGTCGCGTTCGGCCTCAAGACCGGCCGTATCCGCGGCGGGCACGCACTTGGCGTACCGGGTGGCGTCCGCGGCACGGAAGACGGAAGCCCCCGATTCGCCGGCGGTGACAGGCAGCCAGTCGCCCCCCACCCCTAACAGCACCGGCGAGACGGCGCCGGGCTCGCAGTGATCACTCATGGCGGAAACTCTAGCCAGCCCGGCGTACCGGGCCGGTCCGGAGCCACCCGAACCGGACTCCGTGCGACCGGCTCGTTTATGCTCCCGCTGGGGGCCGACCGGAAGGCAAGCTGAACATGACTGGGCAACGCGACCGTTGGGCGGAACTGACCGGTGGACGGGCTGGGGAGGAATACGCCCGGCGGTTCGCGCGGCTCGCCGCATCGGGCCACGACATCCACGGCGAGGCCTCCTTCTGCGACGCGTTGCTGAAACCGGCCGCCCGGGTGCTCGACGCGGGCTGCGGCACCGGCCGGATCGCGATCCGGCTCGCCGAACTGGGCCACCACTGCACCGGCGTGGACGTCGACGCCTCGATGCTCGCCGTCGCACGCCGCGAAGCACCCACGCAGGAGTGGCTCCTCGGCGACCTGGCCCGGCTGGACGCCCTCGGTCTTGACCCGGACTTCGACCTGGTGCTCGCCGCCGGAAACGTCATGCCCCTGCTGGCCCCCGGCACCGGCGCGACCGTCGTCGGGCACCTTGCCGCCGCACTGCGCCCCGGCGGTCTGCTGGTCACGGGCATGGGACTGGACGCGGCACACCTGCCGCTCGACGAAGCGCCCTTGACCATCACCGAGTTCGACCAGTGGTGCGCCCGGGCCGGACTGACCTTGCGGCAGCGCTACGCGACCTGGAGCGGCGACCCGTACGACGGCGGCGGCTACGCGGTCAGCGTGCACACCCGCCCCGCCACGTGAACCTGTCTCCTTTACCGGTCCGGAGCCCGTTCCTGCCGCTCGCTCACCAGACGTCCCCCTTCCACGACCTTCCCGTCCCAGGACCTGGAGATACCGGCATGCCACGCGTCGTCCTCGTCGAAGATGATCCGTCCGTACGCGACGGCGTCGAGATGGGGCTGCGCCGGCGCGGGCACGAGATCCTTGCCACCGCGACCGGCGAGGCCGGCCTGGAGGCGCTGGACGTGTTCCGCCCCGACCTCCTGCTGCTCGATCTGATGCTGCCCGTGATGGACGGTGTCGAGGTGTGCCGCCGGGTACGCGCGACCAGCCAGTTGCCGATCATCATGCTCACCGCGCTCGGCGACGACGTGGACATCGTCGTCGGCCTGGAGGCCGGTGCGGACGACTACGTCGTCAAACCCGCCCGTACCGAGGTCATCGAGGCCCGCATCCGCGCTGTGCTGCGCCGCATCGAAGCCCCGGTCGGTGTGCGGCCCGCCGTCGAACACCACGGCGACCTGGACATCGACCGGGCCGGTCACACCGTCCTGAAATCGGGCGGGCCGGTCGCCCTCGCCCCTTCCGAGCTGAAGCTGCTGCTGTTCCTGTCCGCGGCGCCGGGAAAGGTCTTCAGCAGGCAGCGGCTCCTGGAAGAGGTCTGGGACCACAGCTACCACAGCGACGTGCGCCTGGTGGACGCCTGCGTGCGCCGACTGCGCATCAAGATCGAGGACCGGTCCGACAGCCCCCGGTACATTCAGACCCTGCGGGGGTTCGGCTACCGCTTCGGCCCGCTGTGAAGATACCCGGAGCGGCCGCCGCGTTCGGGGTGCGTACCCGGCTCGTGCTCGCGTTCCTCCTGGTGGCCGCGGTCGGCGCGGTCACGACCGCCGCGTTGACCTACCGGGAGGCGCGCAGCGCGGTCCTCGAACGCGCACAGGACACCGCCGTGGCCTCCTTCCGCGAGGAGGTCGAGCGGTTCGTCCCCGGCCTGCCCCTGGACCTGGAATCGGTCCGGTGGGAGCTGTACGACATCGCGGCGCGCTCCAAACCCCATCCGTGGATCGTGTTCGCCGAGTACGGCTCGGTACGCGTCTCCTCGGGCGACCGGCCCGTCTCCGGGGTGCTGACCGGGGAACTGCGCCGCGCCGCGCGGACATCGCCGCACGGCGGCTTCCAGCGGGTCGTCAAGGACGGGAGGGCGTACCTGACGATCGGGATGCCGGTGATGACACGGGTCGTCGCGGGCGGCGGCGCGGTGCCCAGCGGCCTCCTCCTCTTCGCCGTGATGCCCATGGCGAACGAGGAGGCGGACATCGACGCGCTGGTGACCGCGGCCCGTGACGGTGCGCTGCCGGGACTGGCCGCGGCCCTGGTGCCCGCGCTGTTCGCGGCGCGCAGCGTGCTGCGCCCCGTCCGTGAACTGCGGCAGGCCGCGCACTCCATGGGCGGTGGGCGGCTCGACACGCGGATCACGGTACGCGGCAGGGACGAAATGGCCGACCTCGCCCGGACGTTCAACAGCTCGGCGGCCCGCCTCGAACACTCCGTACAGGAACTGCGGGACGCCGGGGCACGGGCCCGGCGCTTCGCCTCGGACGTCTCGCACGAACTGCGCACCCCCCTCGCGGGGATGCTCGCCGTCACGGACGTGCTGGACGAGGACGCCGGGACGCTCGACCCGGACACCGCCCGGGCGGTGCGCCTGATCAGCGTCGAGACCGGAAGACTGGCCGCGCTGGTGGAGGACCTGATGGAGATGTCCCGCTTCGACGCCCGCGCGGCCGGACTCAACACCGACGAGGTGGACGCGGCGGAGACCGTACGCAGAACCCTCTCCGGCAGGCAGTGGCAGGACCGGGTCCGTGCGGAGCTGCCCGAGGGAGTCCGTATCCGCCTCGACCCGCGCCGCTTCGACGTCATCGTGGCCAACCTCGTCGGCAACGCCCTGCACCACGGCGCCGAGCCGGTCACCGTACGGCTGTCGTCCCGCGCGGGCGCGCTGATCACCGAGGTGCGCGACAGCGGCCCCGGGATCGCCCCCGACGCCCTGCCGAACATTTTCGACCGCTTCTACAAGGCGGACGCCGCACGTTCCCGCTCATCGGGCAGCGGCCTCGGACTCGCGATCACCCAGGAGAACGTGCGGCTCCACGGAGGCACGATCCGCGCGGAGAACACACCCGGCGGCGGCGCGCTGTTCACGGTGGAACTGCCCTTCGACGGGCCCGCGTCCACCGGCCCTGACCGCACGGAGGCCACCGCGTGAGGAAGCGGGCGTTCCGCGCGGTCGGGGCGGCCCGGATCGCCATGCTGCTGGTGCTCGCCGGAACGCCGCTCACCGGCTGCGGCATCCAGGAGACGGGGGTGGTCGGGGCCGGGAGACCACCGGTCGGCGACCTGTTGCCCCCGCGTGACTCACGGCTGCTGTTGTTCTTCTTCTCTCCCGACGACGAACTGCTGCCCGTGCCACGGAACGTCGAAGTCCCCTGGGAGGGCGGCCCCGGGAGTTCACCCGCGGAGGGCGGGGAAGCGAGCGCGTCCCTGTCGCCCCTGACGGCCGTCACCGCCCTGCTCCAGGGGCCGAACAAGGCCGAGCGGCGGGCCGGGCTCCGCAACGCCCCTTCGCTGCCCCGCGAGGCGTCCGCCGCGGAGCGGGTCGTGACGGGCGGCTCCACCGTCGAGGTCAGGCTGAACCTGCCGGTGAGGCGGCTGACCGCCCCCGCCCGCGACCAGGTGGTCTGCACGGCCGCCTATGCCGCGCACGCCCAGGGGGACCTCTCCGTCACGCTGGTGGGGCAGGACGGCGGTCTCGCCCCGGCCGACTGCTCCCTCCGTCCGGTCCCGGCTCCGGCACGCTGAGCCCGCACCGGGGGAGCGGAAAACGGCCGGCGGTACCGGCCGCCACGCCGACAGCAGGGCAGCGGCCCGCCGGAACTTCCGTTCCGACGGGCCGCTGCCCCTGGCATCACTCCGGGCGATGTTCCGCCCGGCGGGGCCTCACCTGCCGAAGAAGGCGTTGTGGATCGTGACCGCCGACTCGTTGTCGCTCGTGTCGGTGACGACGGCACGCAACGAGATCGCCTTGCCCTTCGCCGGGGCGTTCACGGTGATCTTGCCCGCGGTGACCTTGGCGGGCAGCCACTTCTCGTTGTCGTACGACACCGTCACCCGCAGCGACTTGAGACCGGCTCCGGCCGCCGCACCCTGCACCACGACGGGGAACGTCTGCTTGGTGCCCGCCACAACAGTGGAGTCCAGTGCGAGCTGCGGCTGGAAACGGACCGTGGAGACCGGCAGCGTCGCAGGGGTCTCGGTGCGGGCCGAGGTGAAGGTCCACGAGGCGTCGATCCGGGTGCCGGCGCGGTAGACCGCCGGGTTCCGTTCGATCGTGGTCGCCACCTTGTACGTGGCGGACTCCGGCGGCAGCGCGAAGAACCGCTCGTCGATGGCCGCGTCCTCCTTCGCGTACAGCACGCCGTCGCGGTGGATGGTGGTGGTCGCACCGGCGTACCGGGCGAATCCGGGATGGCCCGCCCCGTCACTGACCAGCGCCAGCGAACCGTAGAGGTTGTCGCCGTCGCGCACGAGCCCGTCGCCGGGCTTGATCTGCGGCCCCATCACACCGGCGTGGTAGGTCTCGGTGTGCGTCGTGCCCGGCTCGAACCGCCGTGCCGTGTCCATGGAGTAGGCCGCTTCGATCCGCCGGCCGCCCGCCGGGTCCTTCTCGCCCAGCACGCCCGCCGAGATGTTCCAGACGGCGTCGTCGTCCGTGGACAGGTACACCTTCCGGGTCCCCGTCAGGGGGTGCACGGTGAAGGCCGGCTCGATGCCTCCGTTGGCCAGTTCGCCGTACGCCTGGACGATGCCGTCGACCCCGGGAGCGGACGACCCGATCCGCACCTTCACCAGGGCCATGTTCTTGGTCGTGTAGGTCTTGCTGTAGCCCGTGGCCAGTTCCGGGACCATGGTGCCGGTGAGTGCGTTGTACTCGGTGGCCCCCTGCTTCCAGTGCGCGGACCACTGCTGGTAGAGGGAGGAGTCGCCGGTCACCGGGGAGCCCTGGTACGCGGTGCGGACGTTGTCGAAGCTGGTGAAGTCGCTCCACAGCGTGACGTTCGTCTCGGGCGTGTTGAGGTGGTACATCATTCCCGCACGCGTCGGCGTGGCCGTCGCGTCCGGCACCTTGAACGACACCGGCCGGGTGGTCCGGGCGTCGAGCTCGACCGTGGTCGGGCCGGTCACCGAGAACCGGGGGTTGTTGATGAGGTCGGCCCCCTTCCCCGGGGCCGCGGGGTCGACCAGCATGTCGGCCGACAGGTTGTACGTGCCGCGCGGCAGCCGGACCGTCGTCGAACCGGACGACAGATCCGGGAAGAACCGCAGGCCCGAGGCGATGCCGGTGTGCCCCTTCAGGTCGGCCTGCCAGCCGGTGCTCGGCGCGCCGTCGCGTCCGGTGGCCTTGAAGGTGACCTCGTACGTCTCCACCTCCCGGTCCACCGCGGCCGCGGTGCGCACGGTCTGGCCGCCCCCGGTGGCCACGACCGTGGCCGAGTAGGAGCCGTCGACCGTACCGCCGAGGCGGGTGTCGGCCGTCAGGTCCACGGCGGCGGTGCCGCCCGCCGGGACCGTGACCCGCTGCGCCCCGAGGGTGAAGAAGCCGGCCGGGGCGGGCTGTCCGTCCCCGCCGGTCGGCGCGGACAGCGACAGGTCCAGCGTCACGTCGGCGCTGCCGTTGTTGCGGTACGTCACCTTCTTGGTGACGGGGGTGTCGTCGGCGTGGGGCCAGGACTGGGTGCCCAGGTTCACGGAGACCGGCTCGGCGACGACCGTCTGGTCGATCGCCCTGTCGACGGTGAGCCGGCCCGCGCCCTGCTGGAAGACCGAGTGGGAGCCGCCCTTGGCCGAGCCCGTCAGGGCGGCCTTGATGTGGGCGCCCGTCCAGGTGGGGTTCTTCTGCTTGAGGATCGCCGCGGCCCCCGCGACGTGCGGAGTCGCCATCGACGTGCCGTTCAGGCTCTGGTACCCGGGCGGGTTCTGCCCCGCCACGCCCGCCGCGGCGGCCGCTGTGATCGACACGCCCGGTGCGGTGATGTCGGGTTTGACGGCCTTGTCACCGGTACGGGGACCGACGCTGGAGAAGTCGGCGATCCGGTCGTCGTCGTCGACGGCGCCGACGGTCAGGGCCGCGTCCGCGCTGCCCGGCGAAGCGACCGTGCCCCGGTCCGGCCCGTTGTTGCCCGCGGCTATCGCGAACAGCACGCCCTTCTCCGCGGAGACCTTGTTGACCTGGGCCTCCAGCGGGTCGATCCCGGGAGTGTCGAGGCCGCCCAGGCTCATGTTGATGACGTCGGCGCCCTGGGCGACGGCCCAGTCGACCCCCGCGATGATGCCGGAGTCGTCACCGACGCCCCGGTCGTCCAGCACCTTCGCGTTGATCAGCCGGGCTCCGGGGGCCACACCCTTGAACCGGGCGTCCTTGGCTCCCGTGCCGGCCGCCGTGGAGGCCACATGCGTGCCGTGCCCGTCACGGTCCTGGGCGTCCGGAGAGCCGCTGAAGTTGCGCTCGGCGGCCACCCGGCCCGCCAGGTCCGGATGGGTGGCGTCGATGCCCGTGTCCACGACGGCGATCTTCACACCGCTGCCGTCGAACGACCGGGCCCAGGCCGCCGGGGCGCCGATCTGGCCGGTGCTGCGGTCGAGGGAGGCCTTGCGCACACCGTCGAGCCAGATCCGTGCGATGCCGGACGCGGTGGCCGCCGAACCGTCCTCGCGCTGACGCGTCAGGGCGTCCCACAGCGCGCCCTTGTCGTCGGTGGCCGAGGCACTGGTGACGGCATCGGCGTCGAGGGCCGACAGGGTCCGGCGGACGGTGGTGCCGTCCGCGGACCGCACCTCGGAACGGGCGGACCCGGCCGCCGCTCCCCGGTAACCGACGATCACCTTGAGCCCGGCCCGGTGGGCCTTGAGGCTCTCCGGCTGGGCCAGCGCGGTGATGTCGAACAGCCGCCGGTCCAGCCTGCCGTCGGCGATCAGCTGCCGGGCGTCACGCGGCACCACATGGGTGCGGCCGTCGTGGATCTCGGTGAAGAAGGGGATGTCCTCCCGGCCCTTGGCCCGCTGGATGCCACCGACCCGGCCCTTGGCGTCCACGAGGACCCGGTCGCCGGTGATCAGGGTGATGGTGTCGACGGTCCGGCCGTCCGCGTCCAAGGCCTTCGCGGTGGTCGGGGACGCCGTGTCCGGGCCGCCGGTCTTCCCCGACGCCGGAGCGGTCATGCCCGCCGTCAGGGCGACCGAGGCCGCGGCGACGAGGGCGTACGCCCTCGTTGATCTTTTTCGCAAGATTGCCCCTGCTCAGGAGTGGTTCGGGCGGGCGAAGGCCCGGCCGCACGGGGCGCGTTCGGATACGCGTTCGGCCCCGGATTCCTGAGTATGCCGAGGCCGTTCGGACGCACTCAATGATCGTTGTGTAACAGCCGGGCACCCTGTTCCGGCTTACTCGCGGGGGCCTGCGGACCTGGATCGACCGGACGGCGTGACCGAACACCACACGCCCAACCACTGCTCGGCGCCGTACTCCTCGAACCGGGTCACCTCGGTGAACCCCAGCTTTCGCGCGAGGCGCATCGAGGGGCTGTTGGCGATCCGGGTGCAGAGCACCACCGGTTCACCGGGCCGCGCGGCGGCGAACCAGCCGAGCACGGCGGCGCACGCCTCGGCGGCGTACCCGAAGCCCCAGGCCTCCGGCAGGAACAGGTAGCCGAGCTCGGACTCCCCGGCATCCGGACGGAGATGGTCCGCGAGCTCCGCGGCCCGACGGCCGAGGGTGATCGTGCCGATCATCACTCCGTCGAGCTCCACGACGAAGAGGCCCCGCCGCCGCCCCGGCACCTCGGGGACGGAGCGTTCGAGGTCATCGCGCGGTCGAGCGCCACCGATGTGGGCGCCCACCTCCGGCGACGCGAACAATTCGATGAACGCCGCACGGTCCCGCGCCTCGGACCCGCGGAGCAGAAGCCGCGCGGTGCTGATCGGGTCAGGTGGCCAGGCGACGCCTCCGGGTTCCGTCATGGCCGGCAATTTATCGTGCCGGTGCCCGGAGGGCCGGGGCAGGCATCCGGGCAGCCCAACAGCGCCCGGTGTCCGGCTGGTTGCGCATCTCCCGGTGGATCTTGGTTGTAGCCTCGTGGGATGACTGCGACCTTCGACGAAGCCGTCCGCGCCCGGCTGCGAGCCGCCAACATCTGGTACGTCGGCACCGTGTTCGCCGACGGAGCACCGCAGGTCAGCCCCATGTGGGTTGACCTCGAAGGAGACGGGGAGCTTACGTTCAACACCTCGAAAGGCCGGGTGAAGGAGGAGAACCTGCGCCGCGACCCCCGTGTCTATCTCTCGCACGCGGACGCCGTCGACCCCTTCGACCGGGTGCAGATCAGCGGCGAGGTGACCCGCTTCGTCGAGGGCGACGAAGCGCACGAGCGGATGGACCGGTTGGCACGGAAGTACCTGGGCAGCGAGCGGTTCGAGTGGACCATGCCGGGGGAGCAACGGGTCGCGGTGATCGTGCGCCCTGTGAAGGTGCGGCACATCGTCGGGGTGGAGCGTTTCCGTCCCGGCGGCCCTGTCCCCGCACCCTGACCCACCCACCCGGAGCCGACCCGCCGGAGGCCGTTGCTCGGTCGACGGTGCCGGTCCCACTGGGGACGTCCCGCCGACACCGTGCGGGTCACCACCCGTCGATGACCGGTACGCCGGGGTCGCGCCGCTGCCACGCCTCGTCGAGGCGCGCGAGCCGGCCCGTGGCGGCGATGCCGTACAGGGACGCGACCTTGCCGTCGCGGACCTCGAACGCCACGGCGCCCACGACCTGGCCCCCGACCACGGCGACGACGGCCGGGGTGCCGTTGACCCGCGCGAGATGCATCGCGAGCGACCCGCCGGCCAGCCGCCGCTTCGCCGGCGTCGACGTGAAACCCGCCCGTACGAAGGAGGCGACCCGCTCGCGCGACTTGTACCGCAGCAGCCGCCTGGCCAGTCCTGCGCCGTCGGAGACCGCCGTCACGTCGTCGGTGAGCAGCGCCACCAGCCGATCGGTGCGCCCCGACGTGGCGGCGGCGAGGAACTCCTCGACGACCCGTCGCGCGGACGCCGGGTCGGCCGCGCCGCCGCGGCGGCGCTCCGCGGCGACGCGGGTACGCGCCCGATGGGCATGCTGCTGGCTCGCCGACTCGGTGATGTCGAGGATCGCGGCGATCTCGGCGTGGCTGTACGAGAAGGCCTCCCGCAGGACGTAGACGGCCCGCTCGGCCGGCGAGAGGCGCTCCAGAAGGGTCAGTACGGCCAAGGTCACCGATTCACGCTGCTCGAAGGTGTCGGCCGGACCGAGCATCGGGTCGCCGTCGAGGAGCGGTTCGGGCAGCCACGCGCCGGCCGTTCGCTCGTGACGCGCCTGTGCCGAGCGGAGCCGGTCGAGGCAGAGGTTGGTGGCGACCTTGGTCAGCCACGCTTCCGGTACCTCGATCCGCTCGCGGTCCGCGGCCTGCCAGCGAAGGAACGTGTCCTGCACGGCGTCCTCGGCGTCGGCCGCCGAGCCGAGCAGACGGTACGCGAGCGAGGCCAGCCTGCCCCGGCCGGCCTCGAACTGATCGACGGCTGCGCTGTCCATGCGAAACAGCCTAGGCGGCGACCCGCGCACCGGTCCGGCCGGGCGCGGCGGCCAGGCGGTGCCGGCGCTTCGGCAGGCCGAAGGTCGGGTGGGCGATGCCCCACCCGGCCCCCTTGAGCACGCCCGCCTTGAGCCGTGCGGCGGTCCGGCCGCCCAGGTACCAGGCCTTCGACCGGACGTCCCCGTCCACCATCTGGAAGATGGCGTCCCGCCGTCCGAGGCTGATGTGGTTGCCGAAGTACTTCAGCCCGGTGGCCGGGACCTCGCGGCCCGTCAGGCGCGCGATGATCGCGGCGGTCGCCTGCATGTTGGTGAGACCCGCCGAGGCACAGGACATCGGCAGCGGCCGGCCGTTCTCGCCGATCGCGTAGGCGCAGTCGCCCGCGGCGTAGACATCCGGATGAGAGACCGATCGCATGGTGCGGTCGACGACGATCTGGCCGGTCCCGGCGACCTCCAGTCCGCCGGCGGCCGCTATGGGGTGCACGGCGAATCCGGCCGACCACACGGTCACCTCGGCCGGGATGGACCTGCCGTCGGCGGCGATCACCCGTGTCGGCTCGACGGCTTCGACCGAGGTGTGTTCGTGCACGGTGACGCCGAGCCGGTCGAAGGCGCCGCGCAGATGACGGCGTGCCTTCGGGGAGAGCCAGGCGCCCAACTCGCCGCGGGCGGCGAGCGCGACCGAGAGCCCGGGGTGCGACTCGGCGAGCTCGGTCGCGGTCTCGATGCCGGTCAGCCCCTCCCCGACGACCAGGACGGTGCCGCCCTCGTCCAGGCCCGCCAGGCGCTCGCGCAGGCGCAGCGCCGAGGACCGGCCGGCCACATCGAAGGCGTACTCGGCCGCGCCGGGGACGTCATGGTGGGCGACGGAGCTGCCGAGCGCGTAGAGAAGGGTGTCGTAGGCGAGTTCACCGGAACCGCCCTCGCCGGTCACGGCGACGGTCCTGTGCTCGGGGTCGACAGCGGTGACACGCGCCAGACGCAGCCGCACCCCGGTGCCCGCGAATACGTCGGCGAGCTTGCGGGACGTCAGATCCTGGCCGCTCGCGAGCTGGTGGAGCCGCATCCGCTCGACGAAATCGGGTGCGGCGTTGACGACGGTGATCTCGGTGTCGGCGGGGGAGAGCCTGCGGGCCAGGTTGCCGGCGGCGAAAGCCCCGGCGTATCCGGCGCCGAGGACGACGATGCGGTGCTTCATGACATGGCTCCTGTCTCGTTCGTGTGCCCTCTGAACGAGATGGCGACCCGATTGCTGACAGGGGTCATGTGTGAGGCGCATCACCCGACGGCCCCATCCCTTCGGCGCCCGGCTCCGAATCACTGGTGAGGGCGGGACCGGACTTCCTCCGAAGGAGAAGGTGGGATCGATGACCAGGGCACGATCACTGCTCACCCCTGATCTTCCGCCCCGTTTCGAGACGCCGGACCTTCCGGGGGCCCGGACCGGCGACCCCGTTCGGTCACTGTCGCGCCCCGCGCGGAACCGGGCCGGACCGGGCGGGGCGCCCCCGGCGGAACCTTCCGGCCGGCCCGCTCCAGCACACCGATTCCGGTAGCCGACCGACCGAATTTTGTACGTTTTGCCCGTATGTAGTGGGTCGTAACCACAAAAAGGGACTTTTTGCCGTGCGCTGGAATTTGCCACGCCGCGAAGAGAAGAGCTATAAGAGGCATGTGGTTCAGGCGCCGCCGGGAATTCCGGGGAGGCCGCCATGGAGGTTTCCCATGTTTCTGACTCCGTCCGACACGGAGAAATTGCTGCTGAGTGTTGCCGGAATGATCGCCCGTGACCGACGGGCACGCGGCGTCCGTCTCAACTACCCGGAGGCCGTCGCCCTGCTCGCGTGCTGGGCGATGGAGCGGGCCCGTGAGGGAGCCCCGGTCAGTGAACTCATGACGGCGGGGAGGGCGGTGCTCACCCGCGCTGAAGTGCTGGAAGGCGTCCCCGAGATGCTGCACGACGTCCAGGTCGAGGCGACCTTCCCGGACGGGCG
Organism: Streptomyces anulatus; assembly: GCF_014650675.1. Classification (GTDB taxonomy): domain Bacteria; phylum Actinomycetota; class Actinomycetes; order Streptomycetales; family Streptomycetaceae; genus Streptomyces; species Streptomyces anulatus. Next base: position 228,376 of record NZ_BMVK01000010.1, read on the forward strand.
CAAGCTCGTCACGATCACCTCGCCGATCCCGTGATCCCGGGCGAGATCCGGACCGGCTCCGGAGTAATGCACATCAATGCCGAAAGCGCGGTATTGCCGCTCACCGTGGTGAACGACGGTGACCGGCCTATTCAGGTCGGATCGCACCTGCATTTCTCCGACGCGAATCCGGCGCTTTCTTTTGACCGGGCCGCTGCCCGAGGATTTCGGCTCGATATTCCCTCGGGCACGTCGCTGCGCTTCGAACCGGGCGTCGGGGTCGACGTCAGCCTCGTCGAACTCCGCGGCCGCCGCCGCGTCCCCGGCATCGTGCTGCCCGGGACCCGGACATCCGCCCCCGCCGCCCCCACACCTCGAACGGAGGACCTGGTGACATGGCCCAGCTGACCCGCGCCGCCTACGCCTCGCTCTACGGCCCCACCACCGGGGACCGGATCCGCCTCGCCGACACCGATCTCTGGATCGAGGTCGAGGAGGACCGCTGCTTCGGCGGCGACGAAGCCGTCTTCGGGGGCGGCAAGTCCATCCGCGAGTCGATGGCCCAGGCCACCGCGTCCCGTGCCGAGGGCGCACCCGACCTGGTCATCACCAACGCGGTCGTCCTGGACCACTGGGGCGTCGTCAAGACCGACATCGGCGTCCGCGACGGGCGGATCGTCGCCCTCGGCCGTTCCGGCAACCCCGACATCAGCGACGGCGTGCACCCGGATCTGGTGATCGGCCCCGGCACCGACGTGATCTCCGGCGAGGGCCGCATCCTCACGGCCGGAGCCGTCGACACCCATGTCCACTTCCTGATGCCGGAGACCCTCCACGAGGCGCTCGCCACCGGCACCACCACCGTCATCGGCGGCGGCACCGGCGCCACCGAGGGCTCCAAGGCCACCACCGTCACACCCGGCGCGTGGAATCTCGCCATGATGCACCGGTCCCTGGACCGCGTCCCGCTCAACGTCATGCTGTTCGGCAAGGGTTCCACGGTGGGCGAGGAAGCCCTGCGCGAGGCGGCCCTCAGCGGCGCCGGCGGCTACAAGGTCCACGAGGACTGGGGCGCCACCCCGGCCGCGATCGACGCCGCGCTGCGGGCGGCCGACGCCTACGGCCTCCAGGTGGCGCTGCACGCGGACAGCCTCAACGAGGTCGGCTACGTCGAAGGCACCCTCGACGCCATCGCCGGACGCGGTATCCACGTCTTCCACGCGGAGGGCGCGGGCGGCGGCCACGCTCCCGACATCATCACCGTGGCCTCCCACCCGAACATCCTCCCGGCGTCCACCAACCCGACGCTCCCGCACACCGTCAACACGGTCGCCGAGCACCTCGACATGCTGATGGTGTGCCACCACCTCAACCCCCGGGTCCCCGAGGACCTCGCGTTCGCCGAGTCCCGGATCCGGGCCACCACCATCGCCGCCGAGGACGTGCTGCACGACATCGGCGCACTCTCCATCACCTCCTCCGACGCCCAGGCGATGGGCCGCATCGGCGAGGTCGTCTGCCGCACCTGGCAGGTCGCCCACGTCATGAAGCAGCGCTTCGGCGACCGAGGCAGCGAACTGCCCGCCGACAACGAGCGGGCGCGCCGCTATGTCGCCAAGTACACGATCTGCCCGGCCGTCGCCCACGGCATCGACCACGTCGTCGGCTCCGTGGAGCCCGGCAAACTCGCCGACCTGGTGCTCTGGGACCCCGCCTTCTTCGGGATCAGGCCCGCCGCCGTCATCAAGGGCGGCATGGCCGTGTACGCGCCGCTCGGCGACGCGGGCGCGGCGATCCCCACCACCCAGCCGGTCCTGATGCGCGCCACCTCCGCCGCCGAGGCCGCGCCGCACCTGTCGGTCAGCTTCGTCTCCCCGATGGCGCTGGCCGACGGACTGGCCGAACGGCTCGGCCTGGTCCGGGAGCTGGTCGCCGTACGGCCCACCAGGCACCTCACCAAGGCGGACCTGCCGAACAACACGGCGCTCCCGGCCATCGACGTGGACCCGGAGACCTTCGCCATCCGCATCGACGGGGAGCTCGTCGAGCCCGCCCCCGCCACCGAACTGCCGCTGGCCCAGCGGTACAGCATGTTCTGATGGCGCTGCTCGCCCCCTACCTCCTCGCCGACGGGCGGCTCCCGGTCGGCGCCCACACCTACAGCGCGGGCCTCGAACCGGCCGTCGCGGCGGGCCTCACGCGCGCGGAGATCCCCGCGCTGCTGAGGGCCCGCCTGCACACCGGCGTCGTCACCGAAGCGGCCGCCGCCGTACTCGCCCTGCGGGCGGCCCTGCGCGATCCGGTGGACTACGCGCCCGTGCAGGAGGCGCTCGCCGCCCGGACGCCGACGGCGCCGCTGCGCGAGGCGTCCGCCGCACTGGGCCGGGGCGTGCACCGCCTCGCCCGCCGACTGGCCCCCGGCCATCCCGCGGTCACCGCCCTGACACGGCTCCACCCACGGCCCCTGCGGCCGGTCACCCTCGGGGCGCTCGGGGCCGTCCTGGGGGTGGGGGAGGAGGCGCTGGCCCACGGCGTCGTCTACGACGAACTGCAGACCATCGCCTCCGCCGCGCTCAAGCTGCTGCCCGGCGACCCCCTCGACTCCGTCGCGTGGATCATCGCCGCCGAGGCGGACGCCGCGAGAACCGTCGCCGAGGCACTGGCCGTGCGCACCCCCACCGAACTCCCCGCCCGTACACCACCGCTCACCGAGCAGTGGGCACTCGAACACGACCGACGCGAACGGAGACTCTTCCTTGCCTGACAACGCATCCGCCCAGCAGTCCGGACAGCCCGCCCAGGGCCCCAACGAGCACTACCACCAGCCGCTCAACCAGCCGCGCGCCCTGCGCATCGGCGTCGCCGGCCCCGTCGGCACCGGCAAGAGCTCCATCCTCGCCACCCTCTGCCGCGAGCTGGCCGACGAGCTCTCCATGGCCGTCGTCACCAACGACATCTACACCGACGAGGACGCCCGCTTCCTCCGCTCGGCCGGCGTCCTGCCCACCGAGCGCATCCGCGCCGTCGAGACCGGCGCCTGCCCGCACACCGCGATCCGCGACGACGTGAGCGCCAACCTCGACGCGGTCGAGGACCTGGAGGAGGCCTACGGGCCGCTGGACCTGGTGCTCATCGAAAGCGGGGGCGACAACCTCACCGCCACGTTCAGCCCCGCGCTCGCCGACGCCCAGCTCTTCAGCATCGACGTCGCGGGCGGCGGGGACGTCGCCCGCAAGGGCGGCCCGGGCATCACCGGCGCGGACCTCCTGGTCATCAACAAGACCGACCTGGCCCCGCACGTGGAGGTCGACGTGGCCGCGATGGTCGCCGACGCGGAACGGGCCCGCGACGGTCTGCCCGTCCTCGCGCTGTCCAAGCACGACCCGGAGTCGATCGCCCGGCTGGCCGACTGGGTGCGCGCCGTGCTGGTACGCCACCGCTCCGGCACCCATGTGCCGACCGACCCCGGCCCGATGGCGCCCCACAGCCACAGCCACGACGGCTCGTGACCGGCCCGCCCGCGCCCGCCGCCGGTCCGGCCGAGCCCGACGACCCCACGGTCGTCGCGGTCGAGCGTGACGCCTCCGGTCGGCACCTCGCCCGCGAGCTGTCTCCCGGGGCGTTCCTCGCCCCCCGCCCCCTGCTGCCCTGCGCGGACCGCCTGCGGATCGCCCTCGTCGGCACCCGGGCGGGACTGCTGGCCGGCGACGATCTGCGGCTGCACGTCTCGGTCGGCCCGGGGGCCCGGCTGGAACTGGTCGAACCCTCCGGCCTGGTGGCGTACGACCACCGGGGAGGCAGATCGGCGTGGCGCGCCAGGGTCGACATCGCGGCAGGAGGCCGACTGGACTGGGACGGGAAGCCGTTCGTGGTCGCGCACGGGGCACGGGTCGACCGGACGATGGAGGTGACGCTCGCGCCCGGCGCCCGGATGCTGTGGCGCGACACCCTCGTCCTGGGCCGCTCCGGTGAGCGCGGCGGCAGCGTCCGGGCCAGGACCCGGGCCGTGTACGACGGCCGGGAACTGCTGGTCGAGGACCTCGACCTGACCGACCCGGACCTGCGCGAACTGCCCGGCATCCTCGGCCCGAACCGGATCATCGGCTCCGTGACCGCCCTCGGCGCCCGCCCGCCAGGGCCGCCCCACCCCTACCGGACGGACCTCGCGGGCCCCGGGGCCCAGGTCCGGCTGCTGGACACCGAGGCGCCGGCGATGGAAGCGGAGCTGACGGCGCTGCACGAGCACTGGCGGACCGAGAACGAGAACGAGAACGAATGACGCTCGTCAGGGGCGCCCCAGCACCGTGAAGGGGTTGGGTACCGCCCCCGTCCAGCGGTGCAGCACCGCGCGTCCGGTCTGCAGCGTGGTTCCTCCGGAGTCGACCGTCCCCGCCTCGGCCACGTAGTAGCGGCCGTCGTCGAGCGAGACCAGACCGTACTGGCCGCCCGACTGGTACCCGTACACACCGGACGGCTCGTGGTGCAGCCCGCGCGGGAGGAGGGAGAGGATCCGGCCGGACTCGGGGCGCGGCTGCCCCTTCACCTCTCCCCGGCGGGCGGGCTCCGACCCGTCCACCACGTACAGCGAGTAGTTGGGGAAGGCCGTCTTCCTGCCCTTGTACACGGCCATCAGCCAGTTCCCGCTGTGCCGGTCGTACTCCAGGTTCTGGACGCCGTACGTGGTGTTGCCGGTGTAGGCGAAGAACTTGCCGTCGGGGGAGGCGGGGCCGCTCGTGTGATGAGCGCCCTCGACGAGCGGCCTCTCGTACCTTCGCCAGTCGCGCACGTCGTACTGGAGCAGCACCTGATGGTCGTTGTCGGTGCGGGCGGTGTTGGAGTAGACGCCGTACGCGACGGTGAGCCGGCCGCCTCCCCGGCGGTCCAGGTCGGGGCCGAACGCGATGCCGTCGATGCCGCTGCAGCCGTAGCGGTGGTCGGGGGTGTCGCCGGTGTTGCCGTCGAAGACCCCGTCGCCGTTCATATCGGCGGTGTAGTCCCGTACGACCTCCCGGAGATGGACGGTGGAGACCACATCGGTGGTCCGGGCGTCCATGTTCATCCGGGTGATGCGGGCCCCGTCGAAGATCGCGACGTAGAACGCCTCGGCGGCCTTGTACTCCAGGGAGCCGTACACCCGGCCGTCGGCGGTGTTGAAGTCCAGATCGCCCAGGTGCCCGGTGAAGCCGGTGACCGAGCCGATCGGTCTGCCCGACAGGTCGGTCTTCACGAGCAGATCGGTGAAGGAGAAGTACATGTGGCCCTTGCGGCGGTCGACGGCCGTGCCCTGGAGGTGCCCGGACGACCAGGCCCCGCCGTCGACGGACGAGGGCAGCGAGGGAGACGGCGACGGCGACGGCGACGGGGTACGGGCATGGGCCGCGCCACCGCCCACTGCCAGGAGGGCCGACGCGAGAATCGTGGACAGGAACAGGGCGGCGAGGTGCGCGGGTGCTCGGCTTCGCATGGTTCCTCCGAGATCGTGGTCCTCAAGAATCGGCGGTGCCTCAGGCCCTGCCGTGGGAGACCCGCGAACGCCGGGCCACGGCATCCAACGACACCGCCAGCAGCAGCACCCCGCCGGTCACCATGAAGCGGTACGCGGAGTCCAGGTTCAGCAACGTGAGCCCACTGGAGATGGACTGGATCACGAGAACGCCGAGCAGCGCGGCGAACGCGGTGCCCCGGCCGCCGAACAGACTGGTGCCGCCGATGACGGCCGCCGCGATGGCGTTGAGGTTGACGTCACCGCCGCCGCTGCTCTGGTTGGCCGCCGCCAGCCGCGAGGCGGAGAGGACTCCGCCGACACAGGCGAGCGTCGCGCACAGCACGAACGCGGTGGTGAGGACGGCCTTCACGTTCACGCCCGCACGCCGGGCGGCCTCCATGTTGCCGCCGACCGCGTACATCGACTTGCCGAACGAGGTGCGGGACAGGACATAGTGCAGTGCCAGCACCAGGGCCAGGAAGAACACGAACATCCAGCCCACCCCCCGGTCCCGGTTGAGATACCAGACCGCCGCACCGAGTCCGGCCAGCAGCGCCAGGCTCCGCCCGGCGAGCAGACGCCGGGAGGGGGCCGTGAGACCCGCCCGGCGGCGCTCCGCCGCCCGGGCGGCACCGGTCGCGTACAGCACCGCCGCGCCCGCGACGACCAGCGCGTACGCCAACCAGGGCGGCAGGAACTGGAGTTGGGCGAAGGCCACCAGACCCGAGTCGAAGGGCAGGTTGATCGAGCCCTTGGGTCCGAGTATCCATAGCTGCACGCCGAGGAAACCGAGGAGTCCGCCGAGGGTGATGACGAAGCTGGGCACCCCGATCCGGTTGTGGACCTGGGCGTAGAACCAGCCGATCAGACCCGCGAGGGCCAGCGGGACGACGACGGCGAGCCAGGCCGGCAGACCCCGGTCCACGAAGAGGACGGCCAGCACGGCAGCGCCGAGACCGCTGATCGAACCGACCGACAGATCGATCTGGCCGACGAGGAGGACGCAGACGACTCCCAGGGCGATGATGCCGACCGGCACGCTTTCGAGGGCGAGGTTCGTGAGGTTCGCGCTCGACAGGAAGATGGGGTTGAGGATCTGCATCACGACCCAGATCACGACCAGCCCGGCGAGGACGGGCAGCAGGCCGAGGTCGCCGCCGCGCAGCCGGTCGGACACCGCCCGCCGACGGTCGCGCGCACCGGTGGACCGGGGCGCCGGATCGAGGGGCCCGCCCCGGGAGAGCTCCGGGCCCGTGACAGCGGCCGGTTCCGTCATGATGCTTCCCCCTTGTGCGCCGCTCCGGTCCCGTGCGCCGGTTCCGTTCCGTCGTCCGTGGCCCGGTCGCGGCCGGCACGGCGGCTGACCACGTTGTCGGTGGCCCCCGTGATGGCCGCCACCAGTTCCGACGCCGTCGTGGTGGCCGCGTCGAAGACGCCGTTGTTGCGGCCGAGCCGCAGGACGGCCACCGTGTCGGCGACGGCCCGCACGTCGGCCATGTTGTGGCTGACCATGATGACGCCCAGGCCACGCTCCCTCAGACGCTCGATCAGATTGAGGACTTCCGCCGTCTGCGCCACGCCCAGGGCGGCCGTCGGCTCGTCCAGGATGATCACCTTGGGGTCGCCCAGGAGGGTCCGCGCGATGGCCACCGTCTGGCGTTGGCCGCCGGACAGGGCCGCGACCGGGACCCGTACCGAGGGAATCTTCGCCGACAGTTCCCCGAGCAGGGCCCGGGAGCGGACCTCCATGCCTACCTCGTCCAGGCGCAGCCCCCGCAACTCGCGTCCGAGGAAGAGGTTTTCCACCACGTTCAGGTTCTCGCACAGGGCCAGGTCCTGGAACACGGTCGCGATGCCGAGCCGCTGTGCGGTGGCCGGGGAGGAGACGGAGACGGTCCCCGCGCCGAAGCCGACGGTTCCGGCGTCCGGCCGGTGCACCCCGGATAGGACTTTCACCAGGGTGGACTTCCCCGCGCCGTTGTCGCCCACCAGAGCGACGACCTGCCCCGCGGCTACGTCCAGGTCGACATCGGTGAGCGCGGCGACGGCGCCGAAGGACTTGCTGATTCCGCGCAGTGAGAGCAGCGAGCCCTCCGGACCCTCAGGAGGGGAGGGCAAGGAGTCAGCGGACATGGACCGACCTTCCGAGGCGGGCGGGCGGGGGAGTGGTGGCCCCGGCGGGGCGGGAAGGCGTCCCGCCCCGCCCCGGGCAGCCGTGGGCGCCGAGGCCGTCCGGTGACTACGTCAGACCCGCTTCGGCGCAGGCGGCGGCGTACCTCGCCGTGCACACCTCGGCGGTCTTCAGCGGCTTTCCGTCGCCCACCAGAACCTCCGCGATGTTCTCCCGGGTGACCACGGTGGGGGTGAAGAGCTCCGAGGGGGTGCCGAAGAGCGTGGTGTCGCCCCGGGGCTTCTTTCCCTCGGCGAAGGCGTACGCCGCGGTGGCCGCGGCTTCCGCGACGGTCTTGATGGGCTTGGAGATGGTGTTGTACTGGTCGCCCTTGACGATCCGCTGGGCGGCGGCGAGTTCGGCGTCGTTCCCGGTCACCGGCGGCACCCTCGCTCCGGCCGCCTTGAACGCGGCGATGGAACCGCCGCCCGTGCCGTCGTTGGCGGCCACCACTCCGGCGATCTTCCCCGGGAACTTGCTGATCTGGCCGCTGACCCAGCTCTGGGCCTTGCCCGGTTCCCAGGCAGGGGTGTCGTACTCGGCGAGGAGATCGAATCCGCTGGAGTCGACCGCGCTGTGTATGCCCTTCTTGATCAGGCCTGCCGCCGCGTCGGTCGGCGATCCGTTGACCTGGAGGAGACCGCCCTCGGCCGAGGTGGCCCTGAGGTGCTCCACCAGGGACGTGCCGATCATGGAGCCGATCTTCTCGTTGTCGAAGGAGACGTAGTAGTCGGCCTTGACCGCCGGGATCGGCCGGTCGTACGCGATGACGGGGACCCCTCGCCCCTGTGCCGTACGGACGGTGCTGGCCGCCGCGGCGGAGTCCACCGGATCGATCACGATGACGTCGGCGCCCTGCGCGAGAGCGGAGTCGGCCTGCTGCTGTTGCTTCGCCGCATCGCCGCCCGCGTTCTGGTACAGGACCTCGCAACCACCGCAGAGATCCTTCACCTTGGCCTTGAAGAGGGGAGCGTCGTACAGCTCGTACCGGGTGGAGGCGATATCGGGCATCAGGAATGCGATCTTCGCGTTCTGCGGTGACCTGCCGTCCGTGCCGTTCGGCGCTTTCGTCGAACAAGCGGCGGCGGAGACGATCACCGTCATCACGGACAAGGCAGCGGCGAACGATCTGACAGAGCGTTGCTTCACTGGAATCTCCCGGTCTTCAGGCGGAGAGCCTCCTTCGCGTCAAATTAACAGCGCAGATGTTAGTAGTGTCAATGGGCATGTCATAAATAACAGGACGGCGGGCCGTTCAGAGGCGTCCGGTCAACCGATCGACCGCGCGCGAGCCCTCCATTCGGTACGGGCCGTCGCCAACTCCGCCCGGTACCGCTCGTATCCGTCCTCGTACAGCGCCCGTACGTCCGCACGCGGTTCGACGACCTGGTGGCGCCCCGGCGGCGCCTCGTACCCGGGGGACAACGAGGCCCTGGCGACGGACACCACGCCGAGCGCCCCGACCTGCTCCTCCAGCGGAACGCGGACGGGCCGGCCGAGGACGTCGGCGATCAGCCGGGCCCACATCACCGACCGTGTGCCACCGCCGCACAGGGCGAGGGTGCCGCTCAGTCCCGCCGTGTCCAGGCAGTGCCGGGCCGCGTAGCCGATGGCCTCGCAGACGGCCCGGACGGCGTCCTCCCGGCCCGTCGCCAGGCTGAGCCCGTCGAGTCTGCCCCGGGCCGACGGTTCGACGAACGGGGCCCGTTCGCCCGCATCGGACAGGAAGGGGAAGGCGTGGACGCCCCGGGCGCCGGGCGGGCTGTCGGTGAGCAGGGCGTCCACGTCTGCCGTGGTCGCGCCGACGAGGGCGAGCACCCACTCCAGCGCCGCCGTTCCCACCATGGCGGGCATGGCGCGCAGCCACCGGCCGGGCGTGGGCGTGCACAGCCACATGCCGGCGGGCTCGGCGAGCGGATCGAGATCGACGCGGTCGGTCAGCACCTGGCTCGCGAGGGTCGTACCGAGGATGAGCACACCGTCCCCCACCTCACGCACCCCGCTGCCGATCGCGCAGGCCGGCAGATCGTACGGCCCCGCCACGACCGGCAACCCCTCGGGCAGCCCCAGGAGTCCGGCGCCGCGACCGTCCAGCCCGAGCACCGTGCCCGGAGCGGCGGGAGGCGGCAGCAGACCCGCCCGTTCCTCGACGCCGCAGGCCGCCAGCGCCCGGGGCGCGTAGCGGCGGGTACGGGGGTCGAGGAAGGGGAGCGTCGCGTCGGAGGCATCCAGGCACACCCGGCCGGTGAGGCGCTGGGCGACCGCGTCGACGCAGTACCCCGCGACGGCGGCCCGGTCCAGCGAGTCCGGCTCGTGCTCCTGGAGCCAGTTCAGCAGCGGGCCGTGGCAGCCGGGGAACATTCCGGAGCCGGTGTGCGCGTAGGCGGCGCCGATCGTGCCGTCCACCAGCCAGCGGGTCACCAGGTCCGAGGCCCGCGCGTCCATCCACGAGATCGCGGGCCGCACCGGGCGGCCCTCGGAGTCCCGCAGCCACAGACCGTCCCCCTGGCCGGTGAGCGCCACGGCGTCCGGCGGCCGGCCGACCGCGGCGGCGACCTCGCGCACGACGTCGCCGACACCGGCCACGACGTCGTCGAGATCCTGCTCGACGCGACCGCCCGGCAGCATGTCCAGACGCGAGCGCCGGCTCGCGGAGGCCAAGGCGCTGCCGGTCGCGTCGAAGGCCACGGCCTTGGTGACCGACGTCCCGATGTCCACACCGATGGTGGTGCTCACGCCTGGTGCCTCCTGTACGAGCCGATACGAGCCGAGCCGAAACGAGCCGAGCCGATGGTTCCCGGGCGACGGGGCACTGCGACGGCGGCCGTCAGGGCCGACCGGCCGCCAGGACGTCCTTGTTCGCGAGGTGGGCCAGCTCCTCCCCGCGCAGGAAGCGGCCGACCTCGGAGGCGGTGATGGCCGCCGCCCGGTGCGCCGTCTGCCGCGTCGCGCCCGCCAGATGGGGTGTGGTGATCACGTTCGGTACGTCGCGCAGGGCCCAGTCGGCGGGGATCGGCTCGATGTCGTACACATCGAGGGCGAGCGCCCCGAGAGCGCCGCCGCGCAGCAGCCCCGGCAGCGGCGCGTGGTCGAGCAGTCCGCCTCGGGCGGAGTTCACCAGGACCGCGCCGTGCGGCAGCAGCCCGAGACGGCGTGAGTCGATCAGGTGGTGGGTCTCCTTTGTCAGACGGGCATGCAGGCTCACCACCGAACTCCGGCTCAGGAGGGCGTCCAGCTCGACCAGTTCGACCCCGTCCGCCTCGGCCGCCGCGCGGTCGGCGTACGGGTCGGCCGCGAGTACACGGGCCCCGAAGGCGCGCATCACCCGTGCCACGATGCGGCCGATGGCCCCGTAGCCCACGAGCCCGACCGTGGCACCGCCGAGCTCGCCGCCGCTCTCCTCGTACGCGTACAGATCGCCCCGCCAGACACCCCGCTTGAGCTCCGCGTCGGCGGCGGTGATGCGGCGCATCGCGGCGAGCGTCAGTCCCACGGCGAACTCCGCGGCGGCCGGGGCGTTGCGGCCGGGGGCGAAGCTGACCCTGACTCCGTGCCGGGTGGCGGCTGCCAGGTCCACGTTCACCGGTCCGCCCCGGGAGACGGCGACGAGGCGCAGCGCGGGCGACGCGGCGAACACCCGCTCGGTGAACGGGGCCATCTGCGTCACGCAGACCGAGGCCCCGGCCAGCGCTCCGACGAGCTCGTCCTCCGTGCCGCTCGCCTCGCGGACCTCCGCGACCGGACCGAAGGGTTCGTGGGGCCAGGGGAGGGTCAGCTCCGCGAACTCCGGGAGCTCCCGGCCCGTGCGGGACAGCTCCTGGCTCACTGCCGCGCGAATCAACGAGGGACGGACGAAGTGGTCGCCTGCGGCGAGGATGCGCATGACGTCGGATTCCTTCTGCGAGGAGAGCCGGTGGGATTGCGTGGCGAGCAGGTCGGAGCGTGATCCGAGCCGCGACAGGCCGGTCCTGGGCTGTGGAATTTCTGTTAAATTTAACAGCGCTCACGTGAACCGGCAATGAGCCCGGCGCCCGGCGCGTCCGGCTTCTGCGTCCGGCGTCTGCGTCTGCTTCGACCTCGACCTCGGAAGGGCGGCCTCCATGACCTCTCGTCTCCTGCTGGTGCGCCACGGCGAGACCGAGTGGCACGCGGAGAACCGGTACGCCGGAGTCACCGACGTCGCCCTGACCCCCAAGGGCGTGGCCCAGGGGGCCGACCTCGGATCCTGGGCCGCCCGCAGCGGCGTGGACGCGGTCGCCTGCTCCCCGCTCGGCCGTGCCCGCCTGACGGCGGCCCCCGCGGCGGCGGCGCTGGGCCTGGCGGTGGACGTTCGGGAGGGGCTGCGGGAAGTGGACTTCGGATGGGGCGAGGGCCGGACCATCGCGGAGATGGCCGAGGAGGACCCCGAGGCCGTACGGCGGTTCCGCGAGGACGCCGACGCGGGCGCCTTCCCCGGCTCCGAACCCGTCGCCCTGGCCGCGGCGCGGGCGACCGGCTCCCTGCGCGACCTGGCGCACCGTCACCAGGGGGGAACGGTGCTCGTCGTCGCCCACAACACCCTGGTGCGCATCGCCCTGTGCGAACTCCTCGGACTGCCCCTCGGGCGCTACCGGCGGATCTTCCCGCGACTGGACAACGGGGCCGTCACGGAGATCGAGATCCGAGGACCGGAAACGGCGTTGCGCTCGCTCAACGTACCCACCGTCGCGCCCCCCGCCCCCGCGGCCGGACCGAGCCCTGCGGGAGACTGACCCCCATGACCAAGAGATCCGCCGAAGAACGGCGACGGCTCATCGCCGACCATGTCGTGGAGCAGGGCACGGCCACGGGCGCCGATCTCGCCCGGCTCACGGGCGTGAGCCTGATGACCGTCCACCGCGACCTCGACGACCTCGCGCGGCAAGGGGTGCTGCGACGCTTCCGCGGCGGCGCGTCCGCCCTGCCGTCCACGGTGTTCGAGTCGAGCCTCGACTACCGGCTCGGCGTCAACACGGCGGAGAAGAACGCCGTCGCCCGCGCCGCCGCCGCGCTGGTGGAGCCCGGTATGTCGGTGATGCTCGACGATTCCACCACGGTCCTGGTCATGGCCGGCCTGCTGGTCGACCTCGCCCCGCTCACCGTCGTCACCAACGCCCGCCGGGTGCTCGACGTCTTCACCGGGTGCGAGGGCATCCGCCTCATCGCCCTGGGCGGCGAGTACTCGCGCACCCATGACTCCTTCCTCGGGATGCCCTGCGTCGAGGCGGTGGAGGCGCTCTCCGTCGACCTCGTCGCGGTCTCCACCTCGGCCCTCGACGCCAGGACGGCCTACCACCAGGAGCAGGACGTGGTGCTGGTCAAACGGGCGATGCTCACGTCGGCGGCGACGAAGGTGATGCTCATGGACCACACCAAACTCGCCCGGACCGCGCTGCACCGGGTGGGGCCCGTCGGCGACCTGGACCATCTCGTCGTGGACGACGGGGCGGACGCCGAACTGCTCGGCAAACTCCGCGAGCGGACCCGGGTGACGGTGGCGGCCGTCGCACCCTGAAGCCGTACAGCCCGCCAGGAGGCTGTTCCTCCCGCCATGATGGAACGCATGTTAATTTCACACACACGCAGCCACCGTGGCGGACCGCCCACCCGATCGGTGGACACCTGAGGCCCGTCCCGCCGGGGAAGGACGCTTTCCGCCATGAGCAGTGCATCCCGTCGCACCACTCCCCACTCCCCGGCCGTGATCGGCATCGACGTGGCGACCGCGTCCGTCCGCGCGGTGTGCGTGGACGGACGGGGGCGCGTGCTCGCCGAGGCGGGGGGCGAACTGCCGCCCCCCGTACGGACCGCCGCGGGGACGAGCGAGCAGGACGCCCGGTCATGGTGGCCCGCCGTACGGTCGGCGCTGCGCCGCACCACGGGCGCGCTGCCCCGGGGCGGCCGCGAGGTGATCGCGGTGGCCGTGTCCGCCACGTCCGGAACGATCGTGCCCACCGGGGCCGACGGCGTCCCGCTCGGCCCGGCCCTGATGTACGACGACCGGCGGGCCGCCGACGTCAACGCCGAGGCGCAGCGGGTGGGCAGCGCCCGGTGGGACGCGCTCGGCCTGTCCGTGGGACCGACCGCGGCGCTGGGCCGAGCCGTCTGGTGCCTGCGGACGTACGGCTCGGGCCTGCGCCACGTCCTGCACACACCCGAGATCGTGGGGCGCGAGCTGACGGGCCGTCCCGTCGCCACGGACTGGAGCCACGCGCTCAAGTCCGGCTACGACGCCCGTGCCGCGGAGTGGGCGCACGAGGTCTTCGCCGCCCTCGACTTCCCGCTCGAACTGCTCCCCTCCGTACGCGCCCCCGCCACGGAGGCCGGAGTCGTCGGACCGGACGCGGCCGAGGCCACGGGCCTGCCCGAAGGGTGCTCGGTGCGCCTCGGGATGACGGACGGCTGCGCGGGCCAGATCGCCACGGGGGCGGTGGAGCCGGGCCGCTTCGTGGGCGTGCTCGGCACCACGTACGTCCTCAAGGGGGTCTCCGCCGACCTGGTTCGCGATGCGACCGGAGCGTTCTACAGCCATCGCCACCCCGACGGCTGGTGGCTCCCCGGCGGGGCGTCCAACACCGGAGGGGAGTGCCTGGCCGACGTCGCCCAGGCCCGCCTGCCCGCGCTGGACGCCGCCGCGGCGGCCCGGGGCCCCGCTTCGTACGTGCGCTACCCGCTGCGCCGCGACGGCGAACGGTTCCCCTTCGTCGCCGGCGCGGCGCACGGATTCGAGCTGGGCCGCCCCCGCGACGAGGTGGACGCCCACCGGGCCGCGCTCGAAGGAGTCGCCTTCGTCGAACGCCTGGCCCTGGACCGGGTCGAGCGTCTCGGCGTTCCGGTGCTCGGCCCCCTGCACGCGGCCGGCGGGGGCAGCCGCAGCACTGTGTGGACGACGATCCGGGCCACCGTCCTGGACCGCCCGGTCCGGGTGGTCGAGCGCGCGGAGACGGCGTTCGGCGCCGCGCTCCTCGCCGCGACCGGCACGCTCCACGAGGACCTCGCGGCGAGCGCCGCGGCCATGGTGCGCGGCGGCGCCCTCGTCGAGCCGGTGCCGGAGGAACGCCCCGCCCTGGACGACGCCCACGGCCGTTTCGTCGTAGCGCTGCACGAGCGGGGCTGGCTCCCCGACGACTGACGCGTCGTGCGTCGCCCCACCGCCCGGCCTGCCCCGGGAGGCTGTCGGCTCAGTCGGCGGGCTTGCCGAAGTCGAAGGCGTGGTCGCGGGCCCACCGCGCGTAGGGGCGTCCCGGTCGGCCGAGGACCTCGGCGAGGGTGAGGTAGGCGCCGTCGGATTCGGGGTTCGCCGCGTGGGGCTCGTCGGCGACGCCTTCCACCCCGTCGTAACTGGTGAGGCCGTACAGCCAGTCGGCGTTGTCGGCGGCGAACCCGCCCTGCTCGCGGTAGAAGCGGAGCGCCTGTTCGGGCGTCACCTCGTCGAGGGCGATGTGGTCTCCGACGGCCGCGGCGATGAGGGCGACCTGCTCCCGCTTGGTGAGCGTATCGGGGCCGATGATCGTGTCGACGCGTCCGCGGCGGTCGGGATCGAGCAGGTCGGCGACGATGACGTCGGCGATGTCCTGCTCGTGGATCGGGTTGCCGGCCTGGTCGGGGAACGGCTCGACCACCCGTCGGCCGGAGCGGATGGACGGCCCCCAGATGAGCAGGGCGTTGGTGGCGAACTCGCCGGGACGGACGATCGACCAGTCGAGCCCGGACGCCCGCACGGCGCGTTCGACGGGCAGGTTGTAGGTGGTGTCATGGCCCGCGGTCACGGCGGCGGACGACACGACCACGATGTGCTCGATCCCCGCCGCCCGCGCGCACGAGACGACCTCGACGGCCGAGTCGGGCACCGCGATGAGCACCAGGGCCCGGGCCGTCCCGAAGGCGGTGCCGAGCGTCGACGGCTCGTGGAGATCGCCGGCCACCACCTCCACGGCGGAAGGCAGTCCGCTCTGCCGTGGCTGCCGGGACACGGCGCGCACCGGCCGGCCGCTGCTCAGCAGCCCGTCGACGACGTGCCGACCGAGCGTGCCGGTCGCACCGGTCACCACGGTAAGAGGCGGTGAACTATCAAAATGAGACTTCATAGTCTCATAATGGCACTGTGCTTTATGATCCGGCAATGGAGTTGTCACCGCAGAAGCAGCGCACGCGCCGCGCCATCCTCGACGCTGCGGCCGGTGAGTGGGCTCAGGACCCCGCCGTGAGCCTGGGGAGCATCGCCGCGGCGGCCGGTGTCGGACGGGCGACCGTCCACCGCTACTTCCCCGACCGTGAACACCTCCGGTCGGCGCTCACCAGTGACTCCTGGGCCGCCCTCCACGCGGCGATCGTGGAGGCCGCTCCCGGCTCCGGCCCGGTGCTGGAGGTGGTCGACCGGATCGTCAGCGCCATGGTCCACGTCGGTGACCGTGTGCTGTTCCTGTTCGCCTCGACGGGGGAGGAGCCCTCCCGCGCGGACGCCTCGATCGCGGGCGCGGTCGACGAGATCCTCGTCGCGGAGATCCGGCGAGGGCAGCAGGACGGCGAGCTCGACTCCACCGTCCCGGCCCAGTGGATCCAGCGCATGGTGTGGAGCATCGTCTACACCGGCCTCCACGCGACCGGCGACGGGCTCGTCGCGCGCCACGGCGTCGACGACCTGATCCGCTGGACCCTTCGTGGCGCCATCAGCGCGCGGTAGCGGGGCGTCGGTGCCGGTTCGGCCCCAACGGAACCGTGAAGCAAGGCACTTCGACGTAAGACGGGCCTCGGAAAAGCTGCTGCCGCAAGCACCTTGCCATGCTGGTCGGACCCCTCTACGTTCACTGTAGAAAGCGCTTGCTGTCCTGTCGCTTCCGGTGTGGAGCCCGGGGCGTCGGGGTGCTGCCGCACGCCACCGGTGAAGGGAGCCGTCCCTGTGCGGCTGCGTGCGGGAGCGCTCCCACATGTCATGGACACGTCATGCGGCGTGTGTTCTGCCATCCACCATCCACCAACCCAAGACGCATGGGAGACGAACATGGGACGACCAGTCGCACGGCGGCTGCAGGCCGCCGTGGCAACCCTGGCCCTCGCGGCCGCGACCGGAGCGGTGCTGTCGGCGCCCGAGGCGGCGGCGGCAACCGGGAGCGCCACCGGCTACGCCACCCAGAACGGCGGGACCACCGGCGGGGCCGGCGGACAGACCGTCCGCGCCACCACCGGGACCCAGATCCATGAGGCGCTGTGCGGGCGGGCCGACAGCGGCACCCCGATCGTGATCGAGGTCGAGGGCACCATCAACCACGGCAACACCACCAAGGTGTCCGGCAGCAGTTGCAACACCGCCGCAGGCGTCATCGAGCTCAAGCAGATCAGCAACGTCACGATCGTGGGCGTCGGCAGCGGGGCCGTCTTCGACCAGCTGGGCATCCATCTGCGCGAGGCCAGCAACATCATCATCCAGAACGTGACCGTCCGGAACGTCAAGAAATCCGGCTCTCCCACCTCCAACGGCGGCGACGCCATCGGCATGGAGTCCGGCGTCCGCAACGTCTGGGTCGATCACACGACCCTGGAGGCGTCGGGCGGGGAATCGGAAGGGTACGACGGCCTCTTCGACATGAAGGCCAACACGCAGTACGTGACCCTTTCGTACAGCATCCTGCGCAACTCCGGCCGCGGCGGCCTCGTGGGCTCCAGCGAGAGCGACCTCTCCAACGGCTTCATCACCTACCACCACAACCTGTACGAGAACATCGACTCCCGTGCACCTCTGCTGCGCGGCGGCATCGCCCACATCTACAACAACCACTACGTGAAGCTCAACGAGTCCGGCATCAACTCCCGGGCCGGGGCCCGCGCCAAGGTGGAGAACAACTACTTCGAGGACTCCAAGGACGTCCTCGGCACCTTCTACACCGACGAGGCCGGCTACTGGCAGGTCAGCGGCAACACCCTCGACAACGTCACGTGGTCCAGCCCCGGCGGCACGACCAACCCCGCCGGGCCCGACATGAAGTCCACCACCACGGTGGACATCCCCTACACCTACCGCGCCGACACGGCCGGTTGCGTGCCGGACGTGGTGAGCCGCACGGCGGGCGCCGGCACGGGCCTGAAGGTCTCGGACGGAAACTGCACACCGCAGACGCCCACGCCCACGCCGACCGACCCGACGCCGGGACCGACGGACCCGACCCCCGGACCGACCGATCCCACCCCGCCCACCGGGACCAACCTCAGCATCGGAGCCGGCTCCGACGGCTCCAGCAAGGCCGCCGGAACGAGCTACGGCGACCTGCGCGACGGCAACCCGAACACCTACTGGTCGCCCGCCGGCCCCACCGGATCCGCCTCGATCAAGTGGGCCTCCGCCACCGCCATCTCCTCGGTCGTCATCCGCGAGGCGGCGGACTCCACCGGCGCCATCAAGACCTGGCGGCTCCTCGACGGCGACACCGGCGCCGAGCTGACCTCCGGTGAAGGAGCAGGGGCGATCAGCTTCCCCCGCACCTCCCTGCGCAAGATCACCTTCGAGATCACCGGCTCGACCGGCACCCCGAGGATCGCCGAGTTCGAGACCTACGCGGGCTGACCCGGAAGGCCGCGCCCACCGTCCACGACCCGCATCTCCCACGTACTCGGGAGGTGCGGGTTCCCGGCGCCCAGCCAGCGGGCCGGAGTATGGGCGCGGGCCTCGGCCGCACTGAGCTGTGGCCGGTTCGCGGGGATGGTGACCCGGGCGCCGGGGCCGGTGTTGCGGTGCTCGGCGAAGCGCTGTTCCTGCCACGGGAAACCCGCGGACATGGTGGCGTACGGCTCCTTCGCGTCGATCCCCGGGCCGAGCCGGCTGTCACGGACCGTCAGCATGGGGCGCGCGGTGAGGTCCGAGGAGGGCACCCACGGGCGGGCGAGCTTGTAGTACGCGTCGGGCGCGGTGCTCGTGACCCGGGAACGCAGGACCAGGAAGCCGTACGGATGGGCTCCGGCGGTGCTCGGCGCGAAGACGTAGCCGTACGGGGCCGAGTCCAGGTCGGTGCGGGCGAGCGCGCGGAAGTGGCAGTGGTCGAAGACGGCGGTGGCGCGGCCGAAGACGAAGTCGACGTCCCCTTCCACGAAGCAGTCGCGGTAGTACTGGCGGGCGAACGCGGTGACGGCGAGGGAGTCGGCGTACAGGGTGTCCTGGTGGCCGAGGAACCGGCAGCCGTAGAACGCCGACCGGTCCCCCTGCACCTTGATGGCGACGGCCTGCGTGCCGGTGTACTCCGGGTTGTCGGAGCGCAGCCAGTCGTTGGCGAAGGTCAGGTCGCGGGCGGTGAACCCGGCCGCCCGGACGGTGACGGAGGCCGATCCACTGGTGCCCAGGGTTCCGGAGCCGTCGGGCCTGGGCGTGCCGGCCGCGTTGTCGTACACGAGCACGGTGTGCCGGGCGTCGCCGCTCGCACCGATCAGGGTGAGCCCCTCGTGGGCGGGGCCGATGAGCACCGTCGCCCGGTAGACGCCGGGGGCGATCACGAGGGTGTGTCCGGAGCCGGTCACCGCGTCGACGGCGGACTGTACGTCGGTGTGGTCGCCGCGGCCGTGCGCGTCGACGTACAGCGTGCGGGGGTCCGGGCGCCGGGCGGGTGAGCCGTAGCGGCCGAAGGGGCGGGGGGCCGCGGTACCGGCGTGGGCGGCGGTCGCGCCGAGTGCGAGGGCGGCACCGGTTCCGGTGAGCAGGGACAGGGCGGTGCGTCTGCTGGGCAGGAAAGATCCGCTGGGCATGACGGGGCTCCTGGGGTGAGCGGCGAAAGGCCGGAGCGGCGCTCTCCGGGATGGTGGAAAGCATGCGGTGCCGCTCCGGCCGGTTCAGGGAAGGTGTGGTCGAGAGAGGGAGGATCAGGCCCGGAGACGGTCACGCCCGGGACGACGAGGTCCGGAGACGGTCACGTCCGGGGACGACGAGGTCCGAAGGCGGTCACGCCCGGGACGACGAGGTCCGGGGCGGTCGCGTCCGGGCGTGCGAGGCCCGAGTGCTCAGCGTCCGGTCACCCCCGCCCTGCCCGCTCCCGCCTTGAGCGCCACGAGCCCCGGCACGACGAGCGGGTGATGGACCGTCGTCCGCAGACGGGGCGTCCAGCCCGCGCCCTCGGTGAGGTGCTCGCCCGGCACACCCGCGTTGTGCACGGCGACCAGGTCGGTCTTCCGCCCGTCGACGTAGTTGTTCTTCGCCGTGAGGGACGACTCCGACCACTTCTTCAGGATCGTCGCCCGGTCCACCTCCGGCGTGAGGGTGAACGCGTTGTGTTCGGCGACCAGTTGGGACTCCGCGCCGATGCCGTACGTGTAGCCGTAGGCGCTGCCCCTCGTCGCCACGAAGTGGTTGTTGTACGAGTCGACCTGGCCGAACCGCACGCGCGGGGCCCGCTCCTTGACGTTCTTGAAGAGGTTGTGGTGGAGCGTGACGCGGAGCTTGCCCCGGTCGGTGGCGCCGGCGCCGTCGCTGTTGCCGATGAGCATGGTCTTGTCGTGGTCCTTGAGGACGTTCCACGAGACGGTGACCAGGTCGGCGCCGCGCACGATGTCGAAGAGGCCGTCGTGCTGCTGGTACACCTGGCCGAAGTAGCGGGGCTGGTCCGCGTCGGGGCGGCCGCCGTCGCTGAACGTGTTGTGGTCGACCCAGACATGGCGGGACCCGTGCACGACGAGGTTGTCGTACTCGGAGTTCCAGGCGCCTTCGGCCCCGTCCGTGGGGTCCCACTGGGGGAAGCAGTCGTAGGTGTCCTCGAACGCGATGTTGCGAATGATCACATTGGAGACGTCTCTCACCTGGAGCGAGGCGCCGATGACCTTCGGGTTCTTCCCCACACCGACCAGAGTGGTGTTGGAGGGGACCTTGATGGTGACGGCGGCTGCCTGCAGCTTCGCGGAGGCGACGCGGGCCTCCTCCGGCGGACCCGAGGGGACCGCGTCCCGGCCCCAGACCTCGGGGTCGTAGGCGGCGAGGTACTTCTCCAGCGTGTAGCCGCCGGTGCGGTACTGCTCGCAACCGATCGGCGTGCCGTCGGCGTCGGAGTTGCCGTGCACGGTCCCGGAGATCCTGACGATCTTCGGCGCGTCGCCCGCCTCCGCGAAGGCGGCGATGAGTTCGGCCCGGTTGGTCACCGTGTAGACGTGCTCGGGGGTGGCGTTCGCGCCACCCGTGGTGGAGCCCTCGGCGGCGGCCCAGCCGTCTCCGGCGGGCAGCACGGCGCGCTCGACGCCCGGGCCGGGGTGGCGCGGGTGCGCGGTGGCCGGGGCCGGTGTGCCGAGGGCGAGGGCCAGGGAGGCGCAGCCCAGGGTCACGGAGATGGCGCGGGTGTGACGCTTGCGTGCGGGCATGGCGAATCCTTCTGTGTCGTCGGGAAGAGGAAGAACGGAGAAGCGGAGGGGCGAGCGCCCGGAAGTCGACCGGGGGGACGCCCTCCTCGGCCGTCGGGACGCGCATGGGCGCCGGGTACGCGCCGAGCGCGGGTCGGGCGGTGCCGTCGGCGGCGAACCGGCGGGGAACCGGCGGGGAACCGGCGGAGCCCGACCGGGGGACCGGTACCGCCCGCGCCCGCCGTGTGCGGGAGCGGACCGGCGGCGGAGCGCGACCCGGACCGCCGCCGGTCCCGTCATCGAGGGAGGGACAGAAGGGGTGGCCGGATCAGCCGTTGCCGATCTCCTTCCACTCCTTGTTGGCGGCGTTCAGCTCCTCGGCCATCTCGTCCAGGAAAGCCTTGGCCGTGATCTTGCCGAGCAGCAGCTTCTGGAACTCCGGCTCGTTGTCCGCCTTGCTGATGTTGTTCCAGTCCGGCAGGTAGTAGGGCAGGTCGACGATCTTCGTGGAGCCGTCGGTCAGGGTCTTCGCCGCCAGCGAGGTCGACTCGGTCTCGTTGATCCACGGGTCCTTCGCCGCTTCGGTGTTGGCCGGCATGGCGCCCGCCGACTCGTTCCACTTGCTGTTGGACGCGTGGGAGGCCGCGAACTCGATGAACTTCCACGCCGCGGTCTTGTTCTTGCTCGACCGGAAGAGGCCGAGGCCGTCGACGGGGTTGGAGACCTGTACCCGGGTGCCGCTGTCCCCGATGGGCGCGGGTATGCCCGCGAACTTGTCCTCGCCGAGGGCCTTGAGGTGGTCCTGGTAGGAGCCGAGGTTGTGGCTCAGCATGCCGATCGTGCCGGTGTCCCACTGGGCCACCATCTTCGTGAAGTCGTTGTTGACGTCGGCCGCGGGGGTGGTGCGCTTGAAGAGCCCGGCGTACTTCTCCAGAGCGGCGACGTTCTTCGGGTCGTTGAGCGTCGTCCTGTCGCCGTCCCAGAACTCGGTGATGCCGGACTGTCCGTAGACGGCGTCCAGCGCCTGCGCGATGGAGCCGGCGCCGCCGCGGATCGTGTAGCCGAACTTGTTGTTCTCGGCGGTGGTCAGCTTCTCGGCCGCCGTGTAGAAATTCGCCCAGGTGTCGGGAGCCTTCAGACCGGCCTGCTCGAACAGGTCGGTGCGGTACCAGAGCACGCCGTTGTTCGCGGAGGTCGGCACGGAGTAGACGTCGTCGCCCCGGCCGGCCGCCGCGCGGACGCTCTCGACCATGGACTCGACCAGCTTCCCCCGCAGCGCGGACTTCTCCAGCCGGTCGTTGACCGGCTCCAGGGCTTCCTGGGAGACCATGTTGGCCAGGTAGGCCGTGCCGACGCCGCCGACGTCGGGCAGCCCGCCGCCCGCGATGGCGGTGTCGTACTTGGACTGGACGTCGGCGATCGGGATCGGGACGTACTTGACCTTGATGTCCGGGTTCTGCTTCTCGAAGTCCTTGATGATCTCGGTCCAGACGGCGGTGCGCGGACCGCCGTTGTTGTCCCAGAAGGTGATCTCGCCCTTTCCGCTGCCCTCCGTGCCGGAGCCGCTGCCGTCGTCGCCGCACGCGGTCGCCGTCAGCGCGAGCACCGCCGCGATGGAGACCGCGGCCGTGGCACGTCCCCGCTGTGTCTTCGAAATGGTCATCGTCGGCTCTTCTCTGTCTGGTGATGCGGGTGTGATGGGTCGTGACGTGTGCACTTCTGCGGGGGGTTGGGGCCGGTGACGCGGAAAGCGGTGAAGCGGGCCGTTCCGGCGGGTCCCGTCCCGGCCGGTGCGGTGGCGAAGAGGCCCAGGAGGGCTCCGACCCAGCGCCAGGGGGTGGCGGCGAAGACCTGGCCCGAGGGCCGGAACCCGTCGCCGGTGTCGGCGAAGAAGCGGCAGCGGGCCCCCGCCGTGACCTCGACGCGCAGCCCGGCCCGTCCGGCGGGGGACGCGCGGGAGCCGGCCGCGTCCCGTTCGTGTGCGGCGACGCCCTCGGCGAAGCGGTGGACGAGCCGCGGTGTGCCGTCCGCGGCGACCGCGAGGCCGATCCAGCTGAAGGCGTCGCCCACCACGGCGAGCCCGGCCTTGGCGCCCGGTTCGCCGCTGTCCAGCGCGAGGTCCACGTCGACGGTGAACTCCTGGGCGGGCAGCCGCTGGACCAGGATGTTGGGCAGCAGCCGCAGGTCGTGCTCGTACGCGGTCCGTACGCAGGTGAGCCGCAGCCCGTTCCCGTCGTGCCGGGTGGTCCAGCCGGGTCGCGGGTTGGCCGTCCACTGCCACTGTGTGCCGGGCCGGCCGCCGGGGAAGTCGTCGTCGACGGCGGGTGCCGCCACCGGCTGGGCGGGGGTGACGGGTTTGGTGTGCCGGGGGACGGGTTCGCCCCCGTCGCCGATGACGGGCCAGCCCTCGGTGTCCCAGCGCATCGGCTGGAGGTGGACGACCCGCCCGTACGCTCCCCGGGCCTGGAAGTGGAGGAACCAGTCCTCGCCCTCGGAGGTGTGCACCCAGCCGCCCTGATGGGGGCCGTTGACGTCGGTGCGGCCCTGGGCGAGGACGACGCGTTCCTCGTACGGGCCGAGGAAGTCCCGGGAACGGAAGGCGCCCTGCCAGCCGGTCTCCACGCCGCCGGCCGGCGCGAGGATCCAGAAGTAGCCGTCGCGCCGGTAGAGCTTGGGGCCTTCGAGGGTGAACCAGCCCGGTATCCGGTCCGCGTCCACCAACGTCGCTCCGTCGTCGAGGAGGCCGCGGCCGTCGGGGCTCATCCGGTGGCCGGTGAGCCGGTTCTTCACGCCGGAGCGGGACTTGGCCCACGCGTGGACGAGATAGGCCTCGCCGGTCTCCTCGTCCCAGAGCGGACAGGCGTCGATGAGCCCCTTGCCCGCCTTGAGCAGATGCGGGGCGCTCCAAGGTCCCTCGACGCGGTCCGCGTTGATCTGCTGGATACCGTGGTCGGGGTCGCCCCAGAAGATCCAGAAGCGTCCGCCGTGGTGGCGGAGCGAAGGCGCCCAGACCCCGCGGTCGTGGCGGGGAGCGGCGAAGTCGTCAGCGGGTTCGAGACGGTCCAGCGCATGTCCGACGGCGGTCCAGTTGACCAGGTCGCGGGAGTGCAGGAGCGGCAGCCCGGGGGAGCGGCCGAAGCTGGACGCGGTGAGGTAGTAGTCGTCACCGACGCGGATGACGTCGGGGTCGGACCAGTCGGCGTTCAGGACGGGATTGCGGTACGTCCCGTCACCGAGGTCGGAGGTCCAGGGCCGGCTCACCGGGGGGCCACCGCCTCGCGCGCGTACCGGGCGGCGGTCTCCCGGTCCGTCCTGCCGTCGACGACGACGGTGATGATGCGGCGCACGACCGAGGCTCCGGCGGCTACGGGCAGCCGCTCGTGCGCCGCGAGGCTGGAGCCGACGCCCGGGTACTCGGAGGTCCTCACGAACCACGGGTCGCGCCGGGTCTCCTCGGTCGCCCCCACGAAGACGAGCGTCCAGCCGTCCCCGGCGAGCGCCAGCCAGTCTGCGGTGCGGCCGTGGACCTCGCCCTCGCCCTCGTGCGTGGCGCTGAAAACGGTGGGCGGTGCGGCCTCCTTGGGGGCCCGCCAGAAGAAGCCGCCGTACCCGGCTCCCGGGCGGCCGTTGGTCGCGGGGCTGCCGATGGAGAGGTCCGTGTCCCCGGCGTTGGAGAGCACGAAGGAGAAGTCCAGCTCCCAGGTGGTGCCGGAGGTCCGGGTGGCCGACAGGGTGCGGTGCTCGCGCAGGAGCTCGACGCCGGCGGCTTCCCAGCCGAGCTCCTGGGTGAAGCCGTTCGGGCTGCGGTGCGGCCGGGCCAGGTGGCGCTGGACGCCGTGGTTGTCGAGTGCGGTGGGCCCCCGGCCCCGTACGAAGGTGCGCCCGCCCCAGAAGTTGTACCCGGCCACATCGGGGACGGCGACGGAGACGCCCAGGTGGTGGAGGTGGTCGGCCGGGCGCTCCTCGGTGACGGTGATCCCGCCGAGGGTGGTGACGGGGTGGAGACGGGGTCGGCTCTCAGCCCCCGCCGCGTACCCGTAGTGGGCGACGGTGACGGCGCCGCAGTCAAGGGTGGCCGGGAGGTCGGGGAACGGGTCCGTGGCGTACTGCGTCATGAGGCGGCCGCCTCGCCCACCCGGGCCCAGGGGGCGCCCAGTTCGGAGAAGAGGCCGAGGGACTCGGCCCCGGCGGCGACCAGGGAGTCGATGCCCGGCACGACCCGCCGCGCCCCGCCGTCCGGCCCGTCGTGCCGGGTCTCCCAGGCACGGTCGGGCAGCGGGGCGGGCTCCGGGGCGTTGCGTACGGCCTCGACGACGCGCATGAACGCCCCCGTGGACGCGGGCGGCACCAGCAGCGGTGTGCCGTGCTCCAGGTGGTCGAGGAGGTTCTCCAGGAGATCGGTCCGCCCGTGGACGGTCTCCTCGGGGCCCCGTCCGGCGCGCTGCACGAGGACGCGGTCCTGCTTGTACCAGAAGGTGATCCGGCCCTTCTCGCCGTGCACGATGACGTACGGCTCCCCGGGGCGTTCGGCGCACAGGGTGACGGCGACGGTGACGCGCGGCCCGGCGGCGGTGGTGATGCGGACGCTGCTGGTGTCGTCCGCCTCGATGGCGTGCGCCCGGAACAGCTCCGTCTCGATGGAGACGACCTCCTCGGCCCGGCCCCGGCAGGCCAGTTCGAGCGCGGTGGCCACGGCGTGCGCCAGGGGATTGGTGAGGACGCCGTCGACCACGTCGGTGGTGCCGATCCTGCGCCGCCCGGCCCAGGGCGCCCGCCGGAAGTAGGCGTCGTCGCGGACCCACGCGCCGGCGGCCCCGAAGCCGGTGACGTTCCCGATGGCTCCGGAGGTCATCAGCTCGCGGATGGCGGGCAGGGCGTGCGACCCGAAGGACTGGAACCCCACCTGGCAGGCGATGCCCGCTCGTTCGACGCCTTCGGCCATCCGCGCGTAGTCGGCCCAGCCGGCGGCGGGCGGCTTCTCCAGCAGCAGGTGGACGCCCCGGGCGGCGGCGGCGAGGGCCAGCTCGGTGTGTGTCTGGATGGGGGTGCAGATGATGGTCGTCCGTGCCCCGGTGAGGTCCAGGAGCGCCCCGAAGTCGGCGGACTGCTCGGGCGACTCGCCGGGTCCGAAGCCGGAAGCGGCGAGTTCACCGGCGGTCAGCGGCTCCAGCTCGCAGATCCCGGCGAGCCTGACCCGGCCCTGGTGCTGGAGCCGGCGCACATTGGCGAGGTGCCACCGGCCGTGCCCCCGGGCGCCCGCCAGGACGACGGGCACGGGCAAGGGCACGGGGACCGGCGGGACGACGGGCAAGGGCACGGGGGCGGCCGGTGGGACGAGCACGGGGGCGGCCGGGTTCGCGGCGGGGACGGTCACGTTCCTCATCCCTTCACCGCGCCGGCGCTGAAGCCCGTGATGAGCCACTTCTGGATGAAGGCGAAGACGATCACCACGGGTACGGCCGCGATGACGCCGCCCGCCGCGAGAGCGCCCAGGTCGACGCTGTCCGCGCCGATCAGCGTGTTGAGACCGACCGGGATCGTCTGCTTGTCCTGCTCGCTCAGGAACATCAGGGCGAAGAGGAAGTGGTTCCAGCTGTGCACGAACGCGAAGGAGCCGACGGCGATCAGCCCGGGACGCAGGAGCGGCAGGACGACGGTGCGGAAGGCGGTGAAGCGCGAGCAGCCGTCGACCCAGGCAGCCTCCTCCAGGGAGACGGGGACGTTCTTGATGAAGCCGCTGATCAGGATGATCGACAGCGGAAGCTGGAACACCGTCTCCGCGATGACGACGCTCCCCAGCGAATTGATCATCTGGAGGTTCCGGAAGATCTCGAAGAGCGGTACGAGCATCAGGGCGCCCGGGATGAACTGCGAGCAGAGCAGCGCGAGCATGAACGCGCCCTTGATCCTGAAGTCGAACCGGGCCAGGGCGTAGCCGCCGGCCAGGGCGACCAGGGTCGTGGCGACGAGCGTCGCGACGCCGACGATCATGCTGTTCTGGAAGAAGACGGCGAAGCTCCGCTCGTTCCAGACCTTGGAGAAGTGCGCTCCGGTCATCGGCCAGGGCACCAGCGATGTGGAACCGGCGGGCCGTACGGCGAAGAGCAGCATCCAGTAGAACGGGATGAGCGTGAAGAGCAGGTAGAGGCCGAGCGGCAGGTAGATCTGCCAGCGCGGCACGTCGTCGAAGGCGCGCTCCCGCCCGGGGCGGCGGCGCGGCGAGGACGGCGGGGAGCCGTGAGCGGGGGACCGCCGAGCGGTTCCGTTCTTCTCGGTGAGCAGGGCGGTCACGTGCGGTCGCCTCCGAACTTGCTCAGACGCAGATAGACGATCGAACAGAAGAGGAGGATCACGAAGGCGACGGTCGTGAGCGCGGAGGCGTAACCGAAGTCGTGGCCCTCGATACCGGTGTTGGCCACGTAGAGCGGCAGGGTGGTGGTCTCACCGGCCGGGCCGCCGCCGGTCAGGGTGTAGAGCAGGTCGACGTTGTTGAACTCCCAGACCCCGCGCAGCAGGGTGGCCAGGATGATCGCGTCCCGCAGGTGGGGCAGGGTGATGTGGAAGAACTGCCGCAGCCGGCCCGCGCCGTCGACCGACGCCGCCTCGTACAACTCCTTCGAGACGGACTGGAGGTCGGCGAGGATGAGGATCGCGAAGAAGGGGACTCCGCGCCAGAGTTCGGTGACGGTGGCCGCCCAGAAGACGGTTCCGGTGTCCGAGAGCACCGATGTGCCGTACTCGCCGATCCCGGCGTCCGCGAGGTAGCGGCTGAAGCCGGTCGAGGAGTTGTAGAGCAGGATCCAGATCGTGCTGGTCAGCACACCGGAGACGGCCCAGGGCGAGAACACCATGGCCCGGGAGATCCCGCGCCCGATGAAGGTCTGGTTGACGATCAGGGCGAGTGCCAGGCCGAGGAGGAGTTGGAGCGTGACCTGGGTGACGACCCACTGGGCGCTGAACCCGAGCGTCGGCCAGAACTGGTCGTCCTCGGTGAAGACGCGCCGGAAGTTGTCGAGCCCGGCGAAGCCGTTCCGCCACGGCTTGGTGACGTTGTAGTTCTGCAGGCTGTAGTAGAAGACGCTGAGCACCGGGTAGGCGATGAAGCCCAGCATCAGCAGGCCCGCGGGCGCGATCAGCAGATACGGCAGGCGGCGGGGGCTCGCCCGGCGGCGCCGGGACTCTTTGGGCGGCGGTGTGGCCACGGCTGCGGTTGGGGCCATGACGCGTCTCCGATCTCTGGGAGGTGCTGGATGCGCTGGACGATCGGGCCTTCCGGCCACTGATGGTGAAAGCGCTTGCTGCGTAGAGCTGGAGCGGCCCGGGGAGCGGGGTGCAGAGGGAGGTCCCCCGGCTCCGCCCGGGTACGGTCACGGGACCCGCGTACGGTCACGGGTCCCGGTTCATCCCGCGTACGGGTCGGGCACTTCTCCCTGCCGGGCCAGGAACGCGAAGTCGCATCCGGTGTCGGCCTGGGTGATCTGGTCCTGGTACAGCGCCCCGTAGCCCCGTCCGTAGCGGGCGGGCGGCGGCGACCAGGCGGCCCTGCGCCGCTGGAGTTCCTCGTCGTCGACGTCGAGCCGCAGGAGCCGGGCCTCGACGTCCAGGGTGATCAGATCGCCGGTGCGGACCAGGGCGAGCGGCCCGCCGACGAAGGACTCGGGTGCGATGTGCAGGACGCACGCCCCGTAACTGGTGCCGCTCATCCGCGCGTCGGAGATCCGCACCATGTCCCGCACGCCTTGCTTCAGCAGGTAGTCCGGGATCGGCAGCATGCCGTACTCGGGCATGCCGGGGCCGCCCTGGGGCCCGGCGTTGCGCAGCACGAGCACATGGTCCGGGGTGAGGGCGAGAGCCGGGTCGTTGATCGTGCGCTGGAGCTCCCGGTAGTCGTCGAAGACGACGGCGGGCCCGGTGTGGCGCAGCAGGCGCGGCTCGGCGGCGATGTGCTTGATGACGGCCCCGTCGGGGCAGAGGTTGCCCCGCAGCACCGCCACCCCGCCTTCCCCGGCCAGCGGGTCGGAGCGCTCGCGGATGACGTCGCTGTTGTGGACGGGGGCCCCGTCGAGCTGTTCGCGCAGGGTGTCGTGCGCGACCGTGGGCCGGTCCAGGTGCAGTACGTCGGTGAGCCGCCCCAGGAAACCGGGCAGACCGCCGGCGAAGTGGAAGTCCTCCATCAGGTACCGCCCGCCGGGACGGAGGTCGGCGAGGACGGGCACCGTACGGGCGATCCGGTCGAAGTCGTCCAGGGTGAGCTTCACCCCGGAACGGCCGGCCATGGCGATCAGATGGATCACGGCGTTGGTGGAGCCGCCGAGCGCGAGAACCGTGGCGACGGCGTCCTCGTACGCCTCCGGCGTCAGGATCTGTGACAACGTCACCTGCCGCATGACCAGGTCGACGATCCGCAGCCCCGAAGCCGCGGCCATCCGCTCGTGCCCCGAGTCGACGGCCGGTATGGACGAGGCGCCCGGCAGGGTGACCCCCAGCACCTCGGCGACGGCCGTCAGGGTGGAGGCGGTGCCCATCGTCATGCAGTGACCGGGGGAGCGGGCCAGACCGTTCTCCAGCTCGGCCATCTCGCAGTCGCCGATGATCCCGGCCCGCCGCTCGTCCCAGTACCTCCACATGTCCGTGCCGGAGCCGAGGACCTCGTTGCGCCAGTGCCCGGGCAGCATCGGCCCGGCGGGCACGAAGACGGTGGGCAGGTCCACGGAGGCGGCGCCCATCAGCAGCGCGGGCGTCGACTTGTCGCAGCCGCCGAGCAGTACGGCCCCGTCGACCGGATAGGAGCGCAGCAGCTCCTCGGTCTCCATCGCCAGCAGGTTGCGGTAGAGCATCGGGGTCGGCTTCTGGAAGGTCTCCGACAGGGTGGAGACCGGGAACTCCAGCGGGAACCCGCCCGCCTGCCAGACCCCCCGCTTGACCGCCTGCGCCCGGTCGCGCAGATGGGTGTGGCAGGGGTTGATGTCGGACCAGGTGTTGAGCACCGCGACGACCGGCTTGCCGAGGTGCTCCTCGGGGAGGTAGCCGAGCTGACGGGTGCGGGCCCGGTGGCTGAAGGACCGCAGTCCGTCCGTGCCGAACCACCGGTGGCTGCGCAGCTCCTCGGGCGCGATACGGCCGGTTCCCGGGCCCCGGGTGGACGCGTCGGTCACAGGGACCACTCGGATATCAGCCCGGCGACCTCGGCCCGCCGGGCCTCGGGCAGCACCCGGCTCGGAGCGCGCACATCGCGGCGGCAGAGCCCCAGCGCGGACAGGGCCTCCTTCACGACGGTGACGTTGTCGGCGGACTGCTCCTCGGCGCGGAGCTCCTCGAAGCGGCGGATGCGCTCCCAGACCTTCATCGCCGCCACGTAGTCCCCGGCGCGCAGCGCCTCCAGCATGTCGAGGGAGACGCCCGGGGCGACGTTGACGAGACCGGAGGTGAATCCGGTGGCGCCGGTGGCGAAGTAGGAGGGGGCGTACAGCTCCGCGAGGCCGGCGATCCAGACGAACCGCTCCAGACCGGCGTCCCGGGCGAAGGCGGCGAAGCGGGCCGCGTCGGGGACCGCGTACTTCACGCCGACGACGTTGGGGCAGGCGTCGGCGAGTTCGGCGAGCCGCTCGCCGGCGAGCCGGGGGCTGCGGATGTAGGGGACGACACCGAGCTGCGGCACGGCCTCGGCGATCGACCGGTGGTAGTCGACCCACCCTTCCTGCGCGATGTACGGGTGTACCGGCTGGTGCACCATCACCATCGCCGCGCCGGCCTCGGCGGCGTGCTCGGCGGCGGCCACCGCGGTCGGCACGTCGTGACCGACGCCCACCAGAACGGTGGCTCGTCCCGCGGCCTCCTCGACGGTCAGCTCGGTGACGAGACGCCGCTCGTCGGGGGTGAGGGCGTAGAACTCCCCGGTGTTGCCGTTCGGGGTGACGGTGCGGACGCCGCCGTCGAGCAGCCTGCGCATCAAGGCGCGGTGGGTCGCGGTGTCGATGGCTCCGTCCTCGGCGAACGGCGTCACCGGGATCGCCACAACGTCTGCGAGTGCCGCCTTGAGCGGAGAGTGGTCCATGCGGACTGGCCTTTCGTCGAGGTGCTGCTGGAGCGTGTCCAGCGGGCGGTTCACGCGGCGTCACCCCCGTCTTCGTCGTCGGGGAAGGCGCGGCGTACGAACGACGCGATGTGGTGGTGCAGGGCCCCGGCCGCGGCCTCCGCGTCATCGGCGAGGGCGAGCCGCAGGATCTCGCGGTGCTCGGCCGCCTCGCGCTCCCAGGACGGGACGGCCGACCAGGCCACGGTCGACACGAGCGCCGCCTGGTCACGGACCTCGTCGAGCATCCGGGAGAGCAGCGGGTTGCCGCACGGCAGGTACAGGGCGCGGTGGAAGTCCCGGTTGGCCAGCGACCTGTCGGCGGTGTCGGCCGCCGAGTCGGCCCGCTCCAGGGCCTCTTGGGCCGCCTCGAGCGAGGCGCCCCGGGTGATGGAGCGGCGCAGCGCCTCCGGTTCCAGCAGGAGGCGGACGTCGTACACCTCCCTGGCCATGGTCGCGTCGACGAGCCGTACGGTGACGCCCTTGTACTGGCTCATCACCACGAGTCCCGTGCCCGCGAGCGTCTTGAGCGCCTCGCGGACGGGAGTCTTCGACACCCCGAACTGCGCGGCGAGTTCGGTCTCCACCAGCGCCTGTCCCGGTCTCAACCGCGCGGTGAGGATGGCGTGCTTGATGGCCTCCAGCACGTACTGGGTCCGGGACGGGATCGGGGCAGGGGCGAAGGTCATGGGTGACGGGCTCTCACATCTCGCGTATCGCGTCTCATATATGACGTACGAAGTACGACGCGATGAAGTTAGAGCCGTACGGAATGTTTCGTCAACGCTTCCGACCGAAGAACTTCTGCGACCGGCAGGGCACTTGACGGCCGCGGTGCACGTGCCGTCCCTCGGGAGGAGCCCCGCGGGACCGTGGCCCGGCCCGCCACCGCCCGGACAGAACCCACCCATCTTGTCCACCGGTCGGTGGACAACAGGTTCAGTCGGCAGGACGTGTCGGGCGCCGCACCCCTGCGGCCAGGATTCCCGGCATGAGACATCTACCTGTACGTATGGCCCGATGGAGCGCCCGGCACGCCGGGCGGGCGATCGCCGGCTGGTTCGCGTTCGTCGTCCTGTGCCTTGTGGCCGGCATCGCGCTGGGCACCAACGAGGCCACCACCAAGGACTTCTGGGTCGGCGAGGCGGGACGCGCCGAGGCGACCGCGACCGAGGGCGGTCTGGAGCGTTCCCCCACCGAGCGGATCATGATCCGGGCCAGGTCGGGAGAGCTGGACATGGCGGCGGCCGGTGCGGCGGCCCAGGACGTGACCGAGCGGATGCGGGACCTGCCGGAGGTGGAGAGCGTGGCCGCTCCCGTCCGCTCGAAGGACGGCGAGGTCCTGTTGGTCTCGGTGGTCCTGAACGGACCGGAGCTGAAGGGGAAGAAGAACGTCGTACCGCTCCTGGAGCAGACGGCGGCGGTGGGCGCGGACCACCCGCACCTGGTGGTGGAGGAGACCGGATCCCCTGCCATCAGCAAGGGTGTCAACGACCAGCGCGACGAGGATCTCGCGCTCTCCGAACGCATCAGCCTGCCCGTCACCGTCGTCACCCTGCTGATCGTGTTCGGGTCGGTGATCATGGCGGGTGTGCCGCTGCTGCTGGCACTCTCCTCGATCGCCGCGGCGATCGGACTGTCCATGGTCGCTTCGCACGTCATGCCCGACGCGGGAGTCGGGACGAACCTCATCCTGCTCATCGGTCTGGCGGTGGGCGTCGACTACACGCTCTTCTACCTGAAGCGCGAGCGGGAGGAACGGGCGCGCGCGGGCGGGCGGCTCGGCCCGGAGGCCCTCGTCGAGCTGGCGGCGGCGACGGCGGGCCGGGCCATCGTGATCTCGGGTCTCGCCGTGATCGTCTCCACGGCCACCCTGTATCTGGCCACGGACGTCATCTTCTCCTCCCTGGCGACCGGGACCATCCTCGTCGTGGCCGTCGCCGTGGCCAGCTCGCTCACCGTGCTGCCCGCGCTGCTGGTCGTCATCGGCCGCCGCGCCGACCGCCTCGCTCCCCGCAGGGCCGCCCGCCGGGCCCGGCGCGGCAAGCCGGCGCGGGGCGGGAAGCCGGAGACGGGGCGGATGTTCGGTGCTCTGCTGCGCCCGGCCCGGACCCGCCCCGCCCTCACCCTGTGCCTGTCGGTCCTCGTGATGCTCGGGCTGACCGTGCCCGCGCTCGGCCTGAAACTGATCGACCCGGGCAAGGACACCTTCTCCCGCGACATCCCGGCTATGCGGGTGTACGACCGGCTGACCGAGAGCTTCCCCGAACTCTTCGTCACCCACGAGGTCGTCACCCGCTCCACGCCGGAGCAGGCGGCACAGGTGAAGCGGGCCCTGGAGGATCTCGGCCGACGGGCCCAGGCGGACCCCCTGTTCGCGCGAGCCCCGAAGGAGGCGGAGAGCACGAAGGACGCGCAGGACGCGACGAGCCCGGAGAACCCCACGAACCCGAAGGGCCCGCAGAGCCCCACGAACCCGAGGACCCCGGCGATATCCGAGCCGACGGTCCGCACGTCGGCCGACGGCCGGATCAGCGTGCTGGAACTCTCGGTCCCCCATCCCGCGCCCTCCGCCGAGGCGATCGAGTCGCTCACCCGCCTCCGCCAGGACCACATCCCTGCGACCGTCGGCCGACTGTCCGGCGTGGAGACGGCGGTGAGCGGCGACGTCGCCCGGGGTCGCGACTACGTGAGCCACGAGAGCGACAAGCTGCCGCTGGTCCTCGGCTTCCTGCTGCTGATGACCTTCCTGATGACCGTGTGGGCGTTCCGCTCGGTGGTGCTCGGAGCGATCGGCGTCGTACTGAACCTGCTGTCCGCCGGCGCCTCGCTCGGCCTGCTGGTCCTGGTCTTCCAGGGGACGTGGGCGGAGGGACTGCTGGCCTTCGACTCCCTCGGGGCGATCGCGTCCAGGGTTCCGTTGTTCCTCGTGGTGATCCTCTTCGGCCTGTCGATGGACTACCAGGTGTTCGTGGTCAGCCGGATCCAGGAGGCCAGGCAGAACGGCATGTCCGCCCGTGAGGCGGTGCTGGAGGGCATCAACCGGTCGGCCAAGGTGGTGACCAGCGCGGCGATCGTGATGGTGACGGTGTTCGGTGCGTTCGTGGCCCTGCACCTCACCGAGATGAAGCAGATGGGATTCTGCCTGGCCGTGGCCGTCCTCCTGGACGCCGTGGTCATCCGGCTCATGGTCCTGCCGTCGGTCCTGTTGCTCCTCGGTGAGCGTGCCTGGTGGCCGGCCCGGCGCCCCGGCCGGACCGTGCGGGCCCAGGAACCCGCCGCCGGGTCGCCGGCGGAAGTAGGCTGACGCGGTGAATCAACGGCCGCAGCCCGACACCGCGTTGACCGTACCGTCGCTGCACCGGTGGAACGCCGTCTTCTGGGTGCTGCTGGGCGTGGTCCCGCCGGCCCTCGCGGTCGCCGACGCACCCGGTACGACGCGCTACCCGGTGCTGGGGCTGCTGGCCGTGCTCGCCCTGTCGTACGGGGCGGTGGGGCTGTTCCCCGGCAACCCCGCCCTGCGCCCCCGCCCCTACCTGTACGTACTCGTCGTGGGCCTCGGAGCCATGTCGTACCTGCTCGACGGCAGCGCGGCGCTCTTCGTGGTGACCCTGCCGCACTTCTGGATCTACACCGCGAGCGCGCGTGCCGCGATCACCCTGAGCGGCCTCGCCGCGGCGGGGGTCGTGGCGGGCAACGTCGTACGGCAGGGCTGGGACGGAGAGTTCTTCACCGGCAACGTGATCTTCACACTCATCGGGTACGCGGCAGGCGTGCTCATCGGGCTGGGGGTGCGCCACATCACCGAGGACGCCGACGAGCGGGCCCGCCGCCTGGGCGCCGAACTGGAGGAGGCGCGGCTCCGGCTCGTCGAGGCACACCACCGGCAGGGAGCGGCCGACGAGCGCGAACGTCTCGCGCGGGAGATCCACGACACGCTCGCCCAGGGATTCGCGTCCATCATCGTGCTCGCGGAGGCGGCCAGATCCGGTCTGGAGACCGACCCGGGCAGGAGCGGGAAACATCTCCTCGCTATCGAGAACACCGCGCGCGACAACCTCGCCGAGGCGCGCGTCCTCGTCGGTTCGGCCCCGCGGAGCGGCGTCGCCGCCGGCTCGGTGGCGGACACCCTGCGACGGACCCTGCGGCGGTTCACCGAGGACACCGGGACCGGCGTCACCGCCGAACTGCCGGACGTCACCTGCGACCAGCAGACCCGGATCGCCCTCCTGCGGTGCACCCAGGAGTCCCTCGCCAACATCCGCAAGCACGCGGCGGCCTCCACCGTGGAGGTGGTCCTCACCGCGCAGCCGTACGGGATCGAGCTGGAGATCACCGACGACGGTGCGGGCTTCGTGACGGAGGACTCCCACGGCTTCGGGCTGCACGGAATGCGCAAGCGCCTGGCCGAGCTCGGCGGGGAGCTCACCGTCACCAGTTCGGTCGGCGACGGCACACGTGTCCTGGCCATGATTCCCACCGACGGGCAGGGCTGAGATGACCGACGGGCCGACAGCCGACAAGAAGCTCCGGATCCTCGTGGCGGACGACCACACGGTGATGCGCGCCGGGGTCGTCGCCCTGCTGGCGGACGAACCCACCATCGAGATCGTCGGCGAGGCCGAGGACGGCAGGGCGGCCGTCGGACTCGTCGAACGGCTGGAGCCCGACGTGGTGCTGATGGATCTGCGGATGCCCGTCCTCGACGGGACGAGTGCCACCGCGGAGATCGTCGCCGGGCCCGCCCGGACCCGTGTGCTGATCCTGACCACGTACGAGACCGACGCGGAGATCGAGCGGGCCGTCGAGGCGGGCGCCATCGGCTACCTGCTCAAGGACGCCACCCGCGAGCAGCTGGTGGACGCCGTCCACTCCGCGTCCCGGGGCGAGACCGTGCTGGCTCCCCGCGTCGCGGCGCGGCTGGTGGCCCGGATGCGAAGGCCCGCGCCGGTGACGCTGACGAGACGGGAGGTGGACGTGCTGGGCGCGGTGGCGGACGGACTGTCCAACGTGGAGATCGGCCGTCGGCTGGTCATCGCGGAGGCGACGGTGAAGACGCATCTGCTGAGGGTCTTCGCCAAACTCGACGTCGGCGACCGTACGCACGCGGTGGTCAGGGCACTCGACCTCGGTCTGCTGGAAGGGACCCGGGGGAGAGCGGACGGCGGCTGACCTCGTTCCCGGCCGACGACAGGCAGGCGGACCGCCGGCCACCGGATGTCGAGCGGCGCGGCTCATGGGCGGCTCCCGCTGGGAGTCCGGCGCAGGACCCGCCGACGGAACTGCTCGCACCGGTCAGTCGCGCGAGCGGCGAACGGGCCGGTCCTCGCGGTAGAGGCCCGTGGCGAGGGCGATCGCGGTGCGGGTGGCGGGGTGGGTGGTGCGGGCGCGCCAGATGAGGTGGACGGACACCGGCTCGGCGCCTCGGAGGGGACGGTAGGTGATGCCGTCGCGGCGGTACTGGGCGGCGGTCGCCTGGGGGGTGAGGCCGACGCGGCGGCCGGTGGCGATGGCGGCCAGCCAGTCGTCGATGTCCTGGGTGAACTCGACCGTCGGCCGGCCCTGCTCCGGCCACAGATCCAGGGCGGTGGTCCCCGTGCGGCGGTCGATGGCCAGGACGCGGTTCGGGATCTCGTCCAGGCGGACACTGCGGCGGCGGGCCCAGGGGTCGTCGGACGCCATGGCCACGTAGCGGGCCTCGGTGCCGATCCGGGCGTGGACCACGGTGTCAGGTCGATCGGAGCACGGATGACGGCGAGGTCGCACAGCCCTTCGGCGAGGCCCCCGGTGGGGGTGTTGTGACGGATGAGGCGCAGGTCGGTCCCGGGGTGCTGTTCGTGCCAGCGGCGCTGGAACTCGGTGGTGTGCCGGCCGAAGGCGGACCAGGCGTGACCGATGAGCAGACGGGTGTGCCCGGTGGTGGCCTCGCGGACGAGTTCTTCCGTGCCGGCGAGCAGGACGCGGGCGCGGGCCAGCGCCCGCACCCCCGCGGCGGTGGGGGCGACGCTGCGACTGGTGCGGTGCAGCAGCCGTACCCCGAGAAGACTTTCGAGGCCGGCGAGGGTGCGGGACACGGCGGCCTGCGACATGCCGAGAGCGTGGCCGGCGTCGGTGAAACTGCCGGTGTCCACGATGGCCACCAGGCACCGCAGGTGCTTCAGCTCCAGAGCCCCCGCCGCACTCCCCGACTCATCCATACGCCCATCGTATAGACGGGTGTGCCGATGCATTTTGCGCAGGGCGACGGCTCTCCCATCGTCGGTGGCATGAACCTCGATATCTCTCCGGCCGCGACGCCCCGTTCCACCGGAGCCGACGGGGCGGCGCCATCACGGGGCGCGGGGCGCGGAGCCGGTGTGGCTCTGATGCTGGGCAGCGGCCTGTCCAACCAGACGGGTGCCTCCGTCGCGGCGCAGGCCTTCCCGGTGATCGGGCCCGCGGGGGTGGTGGCGGTACGCCAGTGGGTGGCGGCCGTCATCCTCGGCGCCGTCGGCCGGCCCCGGCTGCGGCATTTCACCGCCGAGCAGTGGCGTCCCGTCCTGGGCCTCGCCCTGGTGTTCGCCGGGATGAACCTCTCCCTGTACACGGCGATCGACAGGATCGGCCTCGGGCTGGCCGTCACGCTGGAGTTCCTCGGCCCGCTGACCGTCGCCCTGGCCGGCTCCCGCCGCCGTGTCGACCTGGTCGCCGCCGGGGCAGCGGCGGGCGCGGTGGCCGTACTCATGCGCCCCACGCCCTCCACCGACTACCTGGGCATCGGCCTGGCCCTGCTGGCGGCGGCCTGCTGGGCCTGCTACATCCTCCTCAACCGGACGGTCGGGGCCCGGCTGCCCGGCCTGGAAGGCTCGGCCGCCGCGGCAGCCGTCTCCGCCGTGCTCTACCTGCCCGTCGGCGCGTGGGTGCTGTGGCACCATCCGCCCACGCCCGTCGCGCTGGGCTGCGCCCTCATCGCCGGGGTGCTCTCCTCGGCGGTGCCGTTCCTGGCCGACCTGCTGGCGCTGCGTCGTGTCCCGGCGCACTTCTTCGGGGTGTTCATGAGCGTCAACCCGGTCTTCGCCGCCCTGGTCGGCCTCGCCGTCCTCGGGCAGCGGCTCGACGTCCTCGCCTGGCTCGCGATCGCGGTGATCGTCGCCGCGAACACCGCCGCCGTCTCCACCGCCCGCCGGAGGACCCCGTGAAGACCACGGCTACGTCCTCCGCGCGCCCGGCCTGTCCCTACGGCAGCGGAACCGTGGTGAGGAAGTCCAGGACGAGCGGGCTCGCGACGGCGCGGTTCTCCTCGAAATAGGCGTGCCGCGCCCCGGGGATCAGATGCAGACGGGCGCCGGGGACACGGTCCGCGAGCAGCGGGGCGTTGGCGGCCGGGTTGAGCAGGTCGTCGGTGCCGTGCACGACCAGCGTGGGTGCGCCGATGCCCGGCAGGAGCTGCCACGCGTCGTGCTGGTTGCCGGCCGCCAGGTGACACCGTCGGGCGTGGGCGGGCATTCCCGGGTCGCCGAGCGTCCGGTACGGTCCGGGGTTCGCCGCCAGCCACGCCGGGGTGTACATCAGCTCCAGCAGGGCCTGCCGCGCCGCACCCGGTTGCGTCTGCGCCAGGGACCTGCGCACGTCGTCGGTGCGTTCAACGGCGTGCGGGCCGCCGGGCGATGTGCACCCGAGCACCAGGGCGCGTACCCGGTCCGGATGGCGCGCCGCGAGCTGCTGGGCGACCCGCCCGCCCATGGAGGTCCCGTAGACGTCGGCCCGCTCGACACCGAGGGCGTCGAGCACCGCGATCGCGTCCAGGGCGAACAGCTCGGTGCTGTAGGGCAGATCGGGCTTGTCGCTCGCCCCCGTACCCCGGTAGTCGAACGTCATGGTGCTGCGGTCGCCGTGGAAGTCGTCGCGCACCGAGTCCCACCAGTGGTGGTTGTTCGACTGGCCCGCCAGGAGGAGCAGGGGCGCCGCCGCCCCTTCGCCCCGGACCTGGTAGGCGATACCGATCCCGTCGGGCGTCATCGTGTGCGGCATACGGATCCTCACTCCTCATGGGCCGGTGGCCGGAGGAGCACCGACCTGTTCGAGCGCGCCGGCCAAATCGTAGTTGAACCAGCTCTCGGCGATCCGGCCCTGCTGGAACCGCAGCGTGACGTGGCCGGTCGTCTCGAAGGCTCTGCCGCTGGGCGGGTTCCCCCGGTAGTCGCCGGTGTGCCGGCCGTGGATGACGAAGCGGGCGCAGACGAGATCGCCTTCGGCCACCAAGCTCTGTGCGGTGTGCGTGACTTCGAAGGCCTCGCGGACCTCTCGGTACAGGCGCCTGGCCTCCGCGAGGCCCACGGTCTCCTGCTCCATGTTGGGGTCGTGCTCGGTGTAGTCGGCGGTGCAGTGGTGTGCGTAGACGGACTCGCGGTCGTCGTCGGCGGACTCTTCCAGGAATCGGCGGGCAAGCGTTTTGGTGTCCATGCCCCCGTTCCTACCTCCCGTGACCGCTTCGGCCGCGCCCCTTCACCCTCTGCCCGGCGGTTTCCTGGGCTGCCCGGTCGAATCGGATCGCAGCAACACGAAGTGGTGCCGTCCCGGGCGGCGATCGCCGCCGGACGGCGCAACACGTGCCGGGGCCGGAGCCGGAGCCCGTACGAGGTCTCGGGTCGGGCGTGAAGCGCCGTCGCGACGGGGGACACCGGGGCGAGCACCGCCCCGACGCCGCGCACGCTGCGGAAGGCCGAACCCCACGAACATCATCGACTGCGCTGCCGGTCCTTCTCGGGCAGCAGCGCGAGCACCGCGACGACGGCTCGATGATCGGTTCCCGGCACAGCGTGCTCGCTGACGGAGACCCCTGCCAGGCCGGGACCGTGCAGGACGTGATCCAACTGGACCACCGGTGGGACGAGGGCATGGCCGACGGGCCACGTGGGGGCCCACCCGTGGCCGAGCTCGGCATGCGTGTCGGTGAGGCCGGCCGCGAGCAGGTCCCGCATCGGGGCGTGGTCGAGGGAGGCGTTGAAGTCCCCCAGGAACACGGTGTCCGGGCCGGCGCGCCCTGCCAGGGACGCCAATGCGGCCATGTCCCGGGTCCACCGCTCCGGGCTCCCGAGGGGGTAGTAGGTGT
The DNA here is from genome assembly GCF_014650675.1 of Streptomyces anulatus. Lineage (GTDB taxonomy): Bacteria > Actinomycetota > Actinomycetes > Streptomycetales > Streptomycetaceae > Streptomyces > Streptomyces anulatus. The sequence continues at coordinate 268,493 of NZ_BMVK01000010.1, forward strand.
GCACCGCCATGAACCGCACGTCGCGGCCGCCGACCGCGACCTCGGCGAAGGTCTGGGGCCAGGCGGTGTCAGCGTGCGTCGTGCCGGCGTCGGTGAGCGGGAGCCGCGAGTAGATCGAGGAGTCGTACTCGGGGCGGAGCTCCTGGTGCGGCAGCAACGCGTCCAGGCCCGCCCTGTCGAGGGCTTCCACGCCGCCCGGCGGCATTTGCTGCACAGCCAGAACATCGATCCGCTCCGTGCGGACCAGCTTCACCACTGCCTGGGCGTCGGCGGCGCCCCCGTTGGTGTTGATCGTGGCCACGCGCAGCTCGACCGCGTGCGCCGGCACCTGCCGGCCATCGGGCAGGAACCGTGGTGCCAGCAGCACCGCGTGAGCGAGCACCAGGGCTGCGGCGCCGGCCAGGACCCATCGGGACCGCAGCACGGGAACAGCGGCGATCAGCAGCAGCACCAGCACGCCGATGACGGTCGTCCAGGGAAAGAGCACCATCGGCATCGCCAGCGGTGTTCCGGCGTCGAGGCCCGTCAGCCGGACAACGAGCAGAGCGGCGGGCGCGGTGAGCGCGACCCCGCAGCCCAGCAGCCCCCAGCGCCGTCCGCGACCACCGGCCCGCCGCCGGCTCGCATCGCCCGGAGCTTCCGCAACCGTGTCCGTCACCCGTCCCCATCCCGGATTCGTGCCCGGCGGAACGAACGTGATCACCGGATCCCGGGTCGAAGACGTCTGCACACGCCGTACGGTTCCGTCGGCCTGCCGGACCGGGGCCCAGCCGAGCGGGAGACCCGGCGCGGAGCAGGCGAGCAGGCGGGCGGGAGCGGAGGGTGTCAGTCTCCCGTATCAGTCTCCCGTCACACCGTCGGTCCGCTCGCGCAGAAGATCCGCGTGGCCGTTGTGGCGGGCGTACTCCTGAATCATCACCATGTAGACCCAGCGCAGACTGAGGGGAACACCGTAGGAGGACATGAACGACGTGTCGAGGTCCTGACCGGCCGTCGCCTTGTCGCACGCCTCGACCTCAGCCCGGAACAACGCGAAGTCCCTCGCCGCATCGGCCGCGCAGACGCCTTCGAACCCCTCGTCCCCGTCGGACGGACCGCTGAAGACGTCACCGACGGCTTCACCTGCGAAACTCCGCCGGAACCACCACCGCTCGATCTCCGCCATATGCCGCACCAGACCGAGCAGGCTGAGGGTCGACGGCTCGACGGCCGCCCGGGCCAACTGCACCGACTCCAGTCCCGCGCACTTGGCCAACAACGTCTCTCGATGCCAGTTCAGCCAGCCCTCCAGCATGCGGCGTTCGGCCGCGATGCCCAGAGCGCCCAACTGCTCACCGCGTACCACCGGCGGCGCTGTCCATGTCATGGCCCCACCGTGCCCCACCCGCGAACAGGGTTCAAGCAGGTTGTTGTTGCGCGGTTGTGAGGGATCAGGTTCCACCGGTCCACTGTCCGTGGGTGCTGGGTGCTGGGTGCTGGGTGCTGGGTGCGCAGGAGCCGCAGAAGTTCCTGGTCCGTCGGACGGGTGGGTCACCCCTGGTGACCGTCGCGTCCGGTCACCAGCACCGAGCGGAGATGCGTCCGCAGCGTCGTGCGAAGACGTTCGGCGCCGAGTGAACCGTGCGGTGTCACGGCGTCGATGACCAGACCTCCCAGGATCGCGATGAGCCGTTCCGCCTCTTCGGCCGGCCCGGGAACACCGAGAACATCCAGGGCCTGCGTGATCACCTGACGCATGTCGGCGGCCATCTGCTCGGTCACCGGACGGAACACCGGATTCACTCGCGCCGCAACGATGAACTCGGTCAGCACGATCGACTCGACGCGGCGTTCGTCGTCGAGCGGAAGGAGCTCCTCCAGGAGGGCCTGCAAAGCATCTACGGCAGCTTCGCCCTCAAGTCCGGCCAGAGTGTCGGTCGAATACCGGGTGAGCCTCTTCCCCATGCGGTCGCCGACAGCGGTCGCCGCAGCGACGAGGAGATTCCGGTGATCGTCGAAGTAATGACGTACCGACCCGATGTTCAGCCCCGACTCGACGGCGACCTTCCGTAGTGATAGACCGGTGAGGCCTTCAGCGACCACGAGGCGAAAAGCTGCCTCGATAACATCCTTGCGACGCTGTTCGAGGTCAATCCGAGCTGGCATTCCCCCAAAATATCACAGCTGTGACAAGAGTGGCCGGTTTCTGTCGGGCCGGCACGGTTCACCCGCGTCGGCGCACGACACGTTTCTCGTCCCACACCGGATCGGACGACTCGTAGACGGTGCCGTCGGAACCGAACACCAGGAACCGGTCGAAGTCCCGTGCGAACCAGCGGTCGTGCGTCACCGCGAGCACGGTCCCCTCGAAACCGCGGAGCGCGTGCTGCAGCGCCTCGGCGGAGACGAGGTCGAGGTTGTCGGTGGGCTCGTCCAGCAGGAGCAGCGTCGTACCGCCGAGTTCGAGCAGGAGGATCTGGAAGCGCGCCTGCTGCCCCCCGGACAGCGAGTCGAACTCCTGCTCCGCCGCGGCCGCCAGTTCGTAGCGCGCCAGCACCCGCGAGGCCTCCTCGCGCGGCAGCCCCTCCCGGCGCTCGTCCCCGCGGTGCAGGATGGAGACGAGCGTACGGCCGGCGAGGTCGGGCCGCCCGTGGACCTGCGCGAACCAGCCGGGACGCACCCGCGCACCCAGCCGTGCCGCGCCCCGGTGCGACACGGGCTCGACCGGAAGGTCGCCCACCGGCTCGTGTTCGGGCTCGGGGGCACTGCCGCCGGCGGCGAGAAGGCGCAGGAAGTGGGACTTGCCCGATCCGTTGGAGCCGAGCACGGCGACCCGGTCGCCGAACCGGACCTCAAGGTCGAACGGCTTCATCAGTCCGGTGAGTTCCAGGCCGGCACAGATCACGGTCCGCTTTCCCGTACGCCCGCCGCGCAGCCGCATTGCCAGATGCTGTTGGCGCGGCTGAGCGGGCGGCGGACCCATGCTCTCGAACCGGTCGAGTCGAGTCCGGGCGGAGCGGTAGCGCGAGGCCATGTCCGAGTTGTAGGAGGCCTTCTGCTTGTACATCTGCACGAGAGCCCTCAACTTGGCGCGCTCCTCGTCCCAGCGGCTGCGCATCTCGTCGAACCGCTCGAACCGCTCGGTCCGCGCCCGGTGGTAGGTGTCGAAACCGCCCGGGTGGACCCAGGAGGTGTTCCCTGCCGCGCCGAGTTCGACCGTGATGATGCTCTTCGCCGTGCGCGCCAACAGCTGACGGTCGTGACTGATGTACAGGACGGTCTTCGGGGTCTCCAGGAGCCGGTCCTCGAGCCACCGCTTTCCGGGGACGTCGAGGTAGTTGTCCGGCTCGTCGAGCAGCAGTATCTGGTCAGGGCCCCGCAGGAGTGCTTCCAGTACGAGCCGCTTCTGCTCGCCGCCCGACAACGAGCCCACCGCGCGCTGCTTGCACCGCTCGAAGGGCACGCCGAGGGCCTCGGTGGTGCAGACGTCCCACAGCACTTCGGCGTCGTAGCCACCGGCGTCACCCCAGTCCGCCAGCGCGGCCGCGTAGGCCATCTGTGCCTTGGTGTCCGTGCTCGACCCCAGGATCGCTTCCGCCGTGTCCACGGCAGCGGCGGCACGGCGGATCCGGGGATCCGCCACCGATAACAGCAGATCGCGCACCTGGTCGCCCTCGCGGGCGATGAACTGCCGCATGACTCCGAGGCTTCCGCCTCGGCTCACCGCGCCACCGTGCGCCGCCAGGTCTCCGGCGATGATCCGCAGCAACGTGGTCTTGCCGGACCCGTTGGCGCCGATCAGGGCAGCCTTGGCCCCTTCCCCGACCCGGAACGAGATCTCGTCCAGCAGAACCCGGCCGTCCGGCAGCCCGTAAGAAACAGAGTTGACATCGAAATATCCCACGAGCGCGACGTTATCACGGGCGTGATAGAAGGTATCTGTAATTTACCTGCCCCTACCCCTGCTGCCCCTGTCCCTGCCCCTGCCCCTGCCCCTTCCTGAGTCTTTGCGGCTACAGTGCTGTGCGAAATCCCTGAAATTGACCGGTGTCGACCGGCCGGGAATTGCACTGGCGGTGGGGAGGGGTGACGTCAGCTCGGATACGGGGTGGTTGCGGAGTACTCGTGGTCGAGGATGGAGTGGGTCACCGAGTCCTGCCAGCGGCCCCCGCGTCGGACGTGCTCGCGGATGCGGCCCTCCTCGACGAGCCCGGCGCGTCGCATGGTCCGGGCGGAGGCGATGTTGTGCGGGGAGCGCGCGCCCCAGACCCTGTGCAGGCCGAGGTCCTCGAACGCGCAGGCGAGGAGAAGCCGTACGGTCTCGGTGCCGTACCCGTTGCCCCACGTGTCGGGGCGCAGGGCGAAGCCGAAGGTCGCGGCGCCGGGCTGGTGGGGGTCCAGGGCGAGGCGGCCGAAGCCGATCAGCCGCCCGTCCCCGTCGCCGGTGACGGCCAGGGCGTACTCCTGGCGCGGGTCCATGGCGGCGGAGGCGATAGACCGGGCGACGATCGCGTCGACGTCGTCGCGGGTCCGCGGGTCGAAGGACATGTGCTCGGTCGCCCGGGCATCGCCGTAGATCGCGAACAGGCCCTCGGCGTCTCCGGGTTGGAGCTCGCGCAGGTGGAGGCGCGGGCTGTGACGGCTGATCGGATACATGGCAGGACTCTACGGGCGGCGAGATGGGCGGGGGAGCGGCGGAAGGGAACGATGTCGGTCACGCGCTGGGCGCAGACGACGTGGCGACGGAGCTGCGGCTACCACGGGCTCGGCGTTCCAACAGCAACACAGCAACACAGCAACAACAGCGGAACAGCGGGAGCCCAGCGGGTAGGCCGGCGGCCGCCACCGGGCGAGCCTGCGACGCCGCTGAGACACATCGGGCCCAGCTACTTCTCCTCCGCACGGTCCTGCGCGCGGGACCCGTCGTGCAGGGCGTGTGTGTGACCGTAGCCGGTTGATGCGGCTGCGGGCTTGGGGGACGGGGGCAGTGCAGGCGTGGTGGGGGAGCGGTAGAGGTAGCCCATGCCGCGGACCGAGACGATGGACCCGCCGCCCACCGGTGTTGAGTCGAGTTTGCCGCGCAAGCGGGACACGGTGAACTTGACCCGGTCGCGCGCGCCCGGACTCGCGGCACCCCAGCCTGCTTCGAGGAGGGTCCCGAAGTGCTGCACCGCTCCCGTACGGCGGACCAGGCGGTCGAGTACGCGGAACTCGGTCCTGGAGAGCGGCAGGGGTACGCCCGCGGCCCATGCCTGCTGTTGCAGGGAGTCCAGCCGCAGCAGCCCGTCGTCGTACACATCCCCGTCCCGGCGCTCGGCCGCGCGGTAGCGGTACAGCACGCGCCTGATCCGGGCATTGATCTCCCTGGCCTGGCACGGCTTGACGATGTAGTTGTCCGCACCGGTCTCCAGGCCGACGATCACGTCGATGGGGTCGCTGCGTGCTGTGAGGTAGATGACCGGGACGTCGCTGACCCTACGCAGCCTGCGCAGCACCTCCATACCGTCGATGTCCGGAAGCATGACATCGAGCAGGACCAGGTCGGGGCGCTGCAGATAGGCGCTGCGCAGCCCGGCACGTCCTGTGCCCTCGCCCAGGACTTCGTAGCCCTGGCGAGTGAGCGCGAGGCACAGAGCCTCCCGGATTGCGTCGTCGTCCTCCACCAGCAGCAGCCGGGTCGGCTGTGCCGGCTCCTCCTCCTTCCGGCCCGTCTTCCCCGGCACAGGCACCGGCGCAGGAGGCTCGGCTGGTTCGGCGAGCCCGACTGTCACGAGTTCGGAGGCGGGTACGCGCTGATTGAGCAGGTACTGGGCCGTCACGGTGTAGCAGGAGGAACAGAACGGGAACGGCGCACCGCTGACGAACAGGGTGTACTCCGCGGGCCTGGGGCATTGCCGGCCGGCCAGTTCCGCCGTACAGGGCCCACCGCGCCGGGAGAGAGGGGCGGCATCGCGCACACGGGCACGCCGCCCTGCGGACCGGCAGGTGCTCGAGCAGTACCGGCGTGGGCGTCCCGCCCTGCGCGCTGGGGGCAGAGCCCGGCCGCAGGCGCGACACGACCCTGTATCCGCGGACACGGACCAACTCCTTCTCAGCCAGCACGAAACACTTTTCGTGCTCCTGGCGGGGAACCATGGACCGACACTCCTTGGCTCCCGCCGCCAAATGCGGTTACCTGGAAGGGCCGTAACGAAGAGAGGGCCCGGCCGCCACCGCGGCGACCGGACCCAGGTGTCAAGGTCGCTCAGGCTTGCCGGCGTTGACGACCATGTCACCCACCGCTGTGAGGGCCCTCGCCACACCGGCGAGGGCCTGCGTGTCGGTCAGGAACGCGACCGCCTCGACCACACACAGCACGGTACGCACCCCTTCCCACCACTCACGCTGCGAAGCGCCCACTAACGGCCACCATCTCCGCGACAACGAAGGCTGGACCGACCCGGAACCAGGTTCCGGCTCGGCGTCCTCCTCGCCGTCCCCACACCGACCGTCACGCATCGAGGCCTCCTTCCGACGGTGCTCGCGACCTTCGCGGGCCGTCGCGACACGCACGCGGCGGTCGGGTCGTCAGAGGCAGAACCTGATGCATCGTGACCGGCGTAACGGGTGGTGCGTTGCCCACCGTCTCGCGACGAACGACGAGACGGCAAGCACACACAATCAAGGTAGTAACCAAGGGAAAGGGACGCCCGCACTGCGACCTCCCGGCTCTGCGGCGGAACCTCGCGAACCGGACTGGTGGTCAGCGGCCCGCTGTGCGACTGCTGGTGATGGGCCTGCCTGCCGTCGAGCCCGCCGCAGCGGCGACCCCGGGCACTCCGCCCCGAGTGCCGCGCCCGGGGGTAAGCAGGGGTCCCGGGTTCCTCACCTGCGGTTCACTGGCCGAATCCGGCCAACAGGTCACTTCACGTCATCATCCGGTGACTGGGCGGCGCGGCCGGGTGGGTTGCGGATACACAGGGGTCGTAACGAGACCGAAGGTGATCCGGGGGGCGGGGCGGGGATGCTGACGATCAATGGGGGAGTGCCGCTCGCCGTCGTGGCCCGCCTGCGGCTGCGCCGCCGCACCGGGGCCCGGAGCCGCAACGACGAGAAGCTCACCGTGATCGTCGTGCTCGCTCTCGGCGTCGTCATCGCCCCGACCCCGGTGGGCGAAGGGATCCTCAACTTCTTGGGGCAGCTCGCCACCGGTATCACCGACTCCACCCGCTGAGCCCTTCGGAGCCGCCCGATGGTCACCCGCCGCCCCGCCCGCCGCCGCCCCGCACCCCGGCGGAACACACGACATCCCGCGCCGCGCCGCCGGTCCGTCCGCTCCCGCCGGCAGCGGCAACGCGATGCCCAGGTGACGGTCGGCGTCGGTGCCCTGGCCGTCGCCGCGTTATGGGCCCTGGTCTCCTGGCTTCTGGTGAACTGGTGGATCCTGATCGTGCTGGGAGCCGTCGCGGTGACCGCCGGAGCCGGGTGGATCCACCGCCGACAGCAGCAGCTGGCCTGGGGTCGCGTGCGCCAACAGGCCCTGCGCTACGGGCTCCCGGAGCTCGACGCCCTGCACCACCGCGACTTCGAGTACGCGGTGCGGGACCTGATGCTCCGCGACGGGTGCGCGGATGCCCGGCAGATCGGCGGGGCCGGGGACAACGGAGCGGACGTCCTGGCCACCGACCCGCTCGGCCGCACGTGGGTCATCCAGTGCAAACACAGGAAGGACGGAGACCGCGGTTCGGCCGTCGGCACTCCCGACCTCCAGCGGGTCAACGGCACCGCCCGCCAGCTCTACGGCGCGGACATCGTCCTGGTCGTCACCAACGGCCGCTTCTCGGCCCGGTGCCCACCGCTGGCCACGCAGCTGCACATGCACCTCGCCGACAGGAGAACCCTCGCCACCTGGGCCAGCGGCTCACGCCCCCTGTGGGAGCTCCTGCCGAGGATCCCCGCTCCCCGGAGCGGCCATCGCTGACATCGACCTGGACGCCGGACGTCTCTCGACGTAGCGCTGGGCCACGCCAGCCCTGGCGTGGGCAGGGCTCGCTTCACGGGGTGGGTACCGCATTGCCGTGGTGCCGTGCCGTGGGAGCGCCGGTGGGCGACGTTGGACCTCATCGCCAGAAGGACATCCCTTCGCAACCGGACGACGCGTCAATAGATCCTCGGACCGCTGTCGGTAACCGGGACCGGCTGGTCGACCCCGACCTTCACACGGTGGGATCCACATTCCACACCTCCGGCAGATCGCTGTCGCAGAAGACGCAGACGAAGTCGTTCTCGCGCACGATGTTGTGCTCCTGGCAGCCAGGACACCTCCGGAACACCACCTCGTGGGTGAAGCCGGAGGGCCGCCCGAGCCCCGCGTCGTCCGGAGCGCTAGCGACCTCTGACCAGGAGTCGATGTCGGGGCAGTACCCGGTGGACTGGTTGCTGACCTCACTCACGGCCCACCCGTCCGCCTCGCGCACGAAACCGATCTCGCCGGCACCCAGAACCATGTCTCCGCCGGCGCAGGCCACGTGCTCGCTCCGCCGCGGCGCCAGCCGAAGCACACCGTCCGCGCCGACCACAAAGGTGAACGGCTCGGTCAGCTCCGCCGCGGATCGCCCAGCGATCCAGTCGCGGAATTCAGCTGCCGAGCTGATCCGGCACCCGCCGCTGCCGGGCCGGACCGCGGCCTTCAGCTCGACCGGTCCGACGTATCGGTAACTCCGCCCCCGCGCACTCACATCAGCCAACCTACGTGGCTGTCGTCATTCCGGGCTTGAGGGCGGTGCCTTGCTCGTCAGGCATGAGACCGGCGGCCTCGGGTAGCGGCGCGCACGGACCGGACCGCCTTTTGGCGTGGACACCCTTCGGACCACCAAGACGCCCTGCTTTCACGCACAGCGGCCGCTGCACTCACCCGATCGAGACTCCCGTTCGGCCGGCGCCTCTCAAGATCGGACGGCCAAGCCGCTGAGTACTGCAGAGCGCTGTCTGCCCCACTCGTGTGAGGATGGTCGACATGTCTGCTCGTGCACTGAGCTTCGGCGCAACCGCGGAAGCCTACGAAAGGTTCCGGCCGGGGTATCCCAAGGAGCTCTTCGACTTGGTGATGACGTACGCGGGCCGGCCGGTCCGGACGGCCCTGGAGATCGGTGCGGGAACAGGCAAAGCGACCCGCCTGTTCGCTGACCATGGGGTCGCGGTCACGGCGACGGAGCCCGACACCGCCATGCTCGCCGAGCTGAGCAAGTCCGTGCCCGCGAACGTGACGACCGTGCGGGCCGCGTTCGAGGACCTGCGGCCGGGCGAGACCTATGAATTGGTCTATGCGGCGGCAGCGCTCCACTGGACACGCCCGGAGGGTCGGTGGTCAAGAGCGGCTGCGCTACTGGAACCGGAGGGTGTGTTCGCCTCATTCGGTGGCCAGGTTCAGCTGGCTGACCCGGCTGTCGCGGAGTCTGTGCGTGCGGCGCGGGCGCCGTTCCTGGAAAGCGACGAGGTTCCGTCTCCCGATGGGACCGATCCTGATGAGGAGATGCAGTGGCCGGGCACGGAACTGCACCGGTCTCCGTTGTTCCTCGACGTTCAACAGTCCGTCGTCGGGCGGCGCTTGACGGCGAGCGCTTCTGACTACGTGGGCTACCTGTCGACGGTCTCGGCGTATCTCCAACTGCCGCAATCGAGGCGACAGCAGGCGTACGACGCAATCACGCGGGTTCTTCCCGAGACAGTCGAGATCGCCGCCGACATCATCGTCCATCTCGCGCGTCGACGATCCGAGTAGGGGCGACCCTCGCGGGGACCACGGGCGAGCCTGAAGCGACGATCGGTGCCGAGACGACCATGTACGCCGATTTCTCCTACCCGGCACCCACCGTGGTCACCCGATAGTGAGGCTTCCGTACGAGCACCACCGCTCAAGATCGGAACAACAACAACCCCAAGGGCTGAACCCCGGAATCCGGTGCTGGGCTGGGGAACCACTACCCCGGGCGGGTGGTGGTGGCTGCTACTGCCTGGTACTTGCGTTCGGTGCCCGCCCCGGGAAGAGTTTCACGGACGCCGTTCGGGGCGAAGTCGCGGGGCAGGGGCCGAGAGATGTGTGTGATGGATGCGGCGATCAAAGAGGCCGCCGTTGCCAGGTTCCTCCGCGACTATCCCGACATGCGACGAGCTGTATGCGACCACCCCGCGCTGCGTGGCTGTGCTGATGTCGCTTGGACGCGGATTCCGGGGTGCCCTGCCGGGGTCCCGGCCCTGCTCCACGCTCTCCTGGATGAGATCGCCGGCCCCGCGGCTCTGCCCGTGCTGGAGAACGTCCTGATGAACAGCGTCTTCCACATGAGCGCCGTGATGCCGGCCGTTCTGCCCTTCCTGATCCGCCTGGCAGCTGTCCCTGACATCGCGGTGCGGTCCGACCTGGTGGAACTCTTGATCGTCGCCGCGGAGCTGTCCCTACCCGTCGATGCCGACGATGAACGACAGGTGCTGCTGTTCGGGAAGGACTCCGATCACCCGGAACGCGAGTGGTGCAGGGCCGCCTTCGCCGCACACGCTTCCGACCTGCGCGCGTTGCTGAAGGAGGGGACCCTTCCGGACGCACTGATCAGCATGGACGACCGCGAGTCCCTGCTCAGGGCTGTGGATCCGCAGCGCTGCCCATCCTGACCGCCAGCAGGCCGGCACTGCGGCCCGTGAAGAGGTTTCCGGTGTGACCACCTGCTGGCGCCAACCGCCGCACCGCCGCCCAGCGAGCCTTTCCGATCGCAGCACTACCGCTTGCTTCAACTACCAAGGTCTCGGCCGACAGTGCGGGAACCCGCTCAGGGCATCCCGGCCGGAGACCTGCACTTCACGTTCCGACCCAATACGTTCGTCGGCAAGGTGGCTTGTGCTGCTGCTACCTCAAATGAGGCTCTGAATTCTGCCGATTCCGGGGCAGGCGGATCGCGTCGGGGAACGATGACCGCAACGGGGTGTGTCGGGTCAAGGGGGAAGCGGCATGACGCGGACATGGAGACGACGCAGGGCAGAGGGCGCCGACGGAGCGTTGGACCGGTACGCGTACGCCTTTCTCGCGGGTGGTCGGCGGCGCGTGGTCGAGAGCGCCGTTGTGGCGCTCACCGAGCAGGGGGTGCTGTCCCTGCGCGCGACTCGACTCCGTTCCACGGGCGAAGCCCAGTCGACGCATGCGGTCGAGCACGCGGTCATCGCCGCGTGCCCCCGCAGCAAGCGCGTTGAGGAAGTGATCGATACCGTCGGGCGCTCCCAGCCGCTCGATGACCTTGCCCGACGACTGGTGTGCCTCGGTCTGCTGAGCGGGAGGCGGCAGCGAACCACCCGCGCGGGGCGGCGGCTCCTGGCTGCCGCCGCATCCGAAGGAAGTCTGCCCAGGTACGTACTCGAAGGCCCGGCCGTTCTCGTTACTGGCCCTGTCCGGCACGGACTGCTCAGTGCCACCTCGATTCCCGACGGCCTCGGCCGCACCCTCCGCCGTATGGGAAAGGCGCTGGACGACGATCACAGTTCATCGACGGATAGCGCTCCCGGCGGAGGCATCGGGTGTGGTGGCTCGTCGGGCGGCGATTGAGCTATGAGGCTTTTTCGGGCCGGCCGTTCCCTCCGTAGTAGCCCGTTCTGGCTCAACGGGATCTACTCGGGCGATTCCCCAGATGACTGTGACCAGCCTTCGCGGGGCGTGTGCTCGTGCGGCTGGGCGAGGTGAGACCGGCTCCCCGCTCGGAGGAGGCGAACCCGCCCGCCGTACCTTTACGGCACCAGCGAACTCAAGTACCACTGGGCCCGGCACATCTCCGACGTAGAAGCCCGCGCGGCCCCGATCCACGGGACGTACTTCTCGTGTCATGCGGACAGCTGACAGCGGTCATTACGGCCGGGTCGGACAGGGCTCCGACGGCTGGGGCAGCCGGGTGACGCGGACGTCACGGTGCCGTTGGACTGCTCGCCTCCGAACCGGGCCCGCCCTCCTCGATCAGGAATCCAGGTGGTGGCGGAGGCACCCGCGGTCCCTGCTCCAGAATGCCGCGGAGGTGCGGTGGCACCGGAGCTTTGACCATCGGGCTTGCCGGACCACGCTCCGGGAAACAGGCCGCCTTGCCGCTGCTGACGTGCACCATCCCTATCTCCGGCGAGCCCCCCATGAGGGGTTCGTGTTCATACTCAGTCTCTTGTTCACAGTTGACGCAACGCATGTGTCATCCCTGTTCCTGGGCCGGGAACCGCAGAATCGGGGCTCCTTGGTCCGCCGGCGGCGGCTTGATGTTCCTGGGCTCGCGCAGAGCCCACTACTTGGTCGTCGACGTTCCCCAGGCGGTTCCCCAGGCAGTTCCACGGGAGGCGCCGCCGCCGCTTGCACGGCGCGGAGCGGAGCACATCGCGCCGCCGTGCCGCATCGTAGGTTGCTGCGCACCGGCTCCGGCCCACCGCGGGCTCCCGATCTGGTTACGTTTTCGCGGCCGGGTCACGACGGAGGTGCGAAGCCGCCGCCTTCGGCGAACGGCTGCGACCTACAGCGACCGGCAATAGGTGTCGGCGAGGTGGCCCGGACGGCAGAACGGGCACGGTCCACGTGATCATGTAGTTCTCCACGCTCAGTGATCGCGAAGGACAGCCGTGCCGCGCTGCCATCCTGTCGGCCCGAACTCTTCTGGGACCAGTTTGCCGCGGGGCGCCCGCTCGGCTGCCATTGCCGCAGAATCCCCGACCGGACCGTGTTCGAACACGTGGTGCGCGCGCTGGTCCACGGCTCGGGTTAGGTGCGCCTGTCCAGTCCCGGATGGTCCGATCGCACCATCCGCCGACGGCTCAGTGGCTCTCCTCGGCCCGGCCCTCGAAGCGGCCATCGGACAGGTGGGCCCCTGCACGGGGATATGAAGGTCAACCTCGACCTCGACCTGGGCTAGGACAACAACAAGTCCCGCTCTCCGCGCGGGGAGTTGGGCTTCGTCGGTGAGATCGCCCGTAAGGGCGTACCCGCCCCGATCCAGGCCGGCAAGCGATGGACTGTGGAACAGACGCACTCGTGGTTGAACGGCTACGGCAAGCTTCGGCGCTGGACCGAGAGGAACGGTGCGGTTGTCGAGTTCTCCCCCCACCTTGCCGGGACTCTCGGCAGGCTCCGCATGCTCATCCGACGCTCGATGAGCCGCTACCGTTGGGACGGCCGCCCCACCACCGACGCCTCAAGTGGTCCATCTGCCGGTCGGTCTTAATCGAGTGCGAGAGTCCCGGACCGGGTGATACAAGGTCCGCGTGACTGATGATCTCTCCTTCCCCACCCTGCTGCGGATGATTGACGAGCGTTCCGCCGCGTTCCGCGCCGCCGTCGCCGCGGCTCCCAGCCTCGACGCCGATGTCCCGTCCTGCCCGGGCTGGACGCTGTACGACCTGGCGAACCACCTCAGTGAGGGGGACCGCTTCTGGGCCTACATCGTGCTGAACACCGCGCCGGGCGACGAACGGCCGAGCAAGGACGGGCTGCCGGCGCCCAGGGAGCGCGAGGAGCTCATAACCTGGCTGGCCGACTCGACGGAGCAACTGCTCACTGCTCTCCGCCAGGCCGGCCCGGACCGGGGCTGCTGGGCCTGGTGGGAGCCGCTGGCCTCGCCGCACACGGTGGCCGCCGTGGCCCGCCGCCGCGTCCCGGAATCGCTGATCCACACCTACGACGCCCAGCTGGCCTCCGGCACCCCGCAGGAGCTGCCGACGACCGAGGCGGCCGACGCCATCGAGGAGTTCCTCGCCACCGTCTGCACCGGCACGGTCCCGTGGCCGGGCGACCCCGCCACCATGGACTACCACGCAGCCGGGGCCGGCTCCTGGCGTCAGACGGTGGACGCCGCAGGCTCCCGCTTCACCCGCCTCACCGCGGCGGAGGCCGACGAGAGCAAGCCCACCGCTGCGATCTACTGCACGGCGAGCGAGATGGCCCTGCTCATGTACATGCGCATCCCGGCCGGCTCGCTGCGGATCGAGGGTGACGCCGACCTGCTCCAGAAGCTGCAGGACTGGGGCTGAGGCCGGCCGGCAGAGAGATCACTTGAAGCCCGAAGACGGCCCGAGGGAGGCGCGCATCGGCCACCGCCGCGACCTCGTCCGACCGGCCCCGCAGCACAACCTTCTGACCGTCGATGTCGGTGAGGGTGTACTCGTACTCGGTGAAGCCGGTCATGCCCGTGTGGCGCAGGTTGTTCTGGAGGACCGTCGTGCTGTCGTAGGGAACGGTGTGCACGCGAAGTTTTGAGCGGCGGTGAGGCCGTGCTCGTACAGGTCCAGCTGGAAGCCTTGGTTCCTCTTCGACCCACGGGAACCGTAGTCGTCCCAGGTGGATTCGGCGCGAACACGAGCTTCACCGACCGATACACGCGGGCGGAGCGGCCCACGCTTCCGGCGCGCACGAGCACTCCCATCGCGACGCGTTCCGGTCGATCACGGTGGCCGAACGGACCCTGGACCGCGCGATCAGCAGCTCGGAGGCGGTCGTCGGCAAGTACCTCCAGCCGTACGCTGCTGCTCCGGATCTCCGGCCTGCGCGTCGTCCCCGGAACGCCGTGGCCGTCCCGCCCCGAACGAGCCGAGAAGGGCGGGGCGGCTACCACTTGACCTGGTGGAAGCCCATCGTGCCGAAGGTCGTGATGTCCATCGCGTAGCTCCACAATGCGTACCGCTGCTGATCGGTACGGCGATAGGTCCTGCCGAAACCGTTGTCGAGAATCTCGGTCCAGCCGTCGCCCTGTCCGTAGTGCGCGAACAGCCGGTCATTGCGCCGCGATGCGTCCTCCACGGACTCCGCCGGGGTCCGGTAGATCACCTCATGCAGCCGGCCATGCCAAAGAGTGAGAAGCAGCCGGCCGCCGTCGACCACGTACGTGTCCGTGAGCGCGTCGGGAGCGTTCTCGTGAGGGAACGACGACTCGAGTTCGCCGGGGATCCGCACTTCGTCAGCGGCGCACAGCAACTCCAGCAACGGCAGGTCATCGGTGAGGCAGCCCATGAGGGGCCACCTTAGGGCGTGTCCCCGTTCTTCCGCTTGCAGCAGCGACGCGTTCTGGAGCAGGCCCAACAGTGCCAGTACGAGCTGTGCGACGGGGACAGGCTGCTCCACCTCCTACTTGCACATGGTCGACAATGAGCGCATGGACGTCCCTGATCTGCTCGAATCAGCCTCCCTGCTGGTCCCGGCGGAGACCGCCACTGAGAACGACATCACGGTGCAGGACATCTGGGACTACCTCGCCCACGACGAGTGGGAGATCGCCCTGGGCCTGCTGGAGGAACTCGGGGACGGCCGCTCGATCCCTCCGGCGCTTTGGGAGAAGCTCGCCGAAGCGGCTGAACAGCTCCGGATGGAGCGGAGCGCGGCCTGGTGCCATTGGCGGTGTGCCGAGATCCGTAATGGCGTGATCCGAGCAGAGCTGACGCTCCGCCCTGCTGGCGAGGGCCGACGCACAACACCGATCTCCGGCACCGGAGTTCTGCGCCCTATGTGGGACATCGGGGATCTCTCGCCCACCGGTGAACGTGCGGTCAGCATCGCCGCGCTCTGGGTTGAGAACATGCCCATCCTGGAGCCCGGCGGGCAGGCCTCGGTTCGCCTCGTGCCCCTCACCTCGTCCCACTGGACGCACGTGCGTCCCGGCCAGCGGATCACGATGCACGAGGGCCGGTCCGTGGCCGGGACCGCAGCCGTTTCGGAGGTTCATCGCCCTGCAGCCGTGCCCGGAGAGTGACGTGGCCGGGCACGGCTGCAGCGTGCCGACAGGCAACGGTGCCGGCTCGGGCGGGATGTCCGGGCAGGCTGCAGGGGGAGTGTCGAAGACGTCGATCTGCTCGCATGAGTACGGTCAGGGCCGCGACGGTCATGTCCAGGCAGCGGTCCATCAGGATGCCCACGGGCCGGCCGCTGCTGCCGGTGCGGAATAGTTGGTGGGCGAGCCTATCCGCCCGCAGCGCCCAGTTCCTCGTAGGTGAGCTGCCGGTCGTGCTAGAGGGCCGCGGGTGCGTGCGGGGTGCGCCGCCGCTGGGCCTCGAACGTCGCCTGGACCGGCGGCGGGTAGGCAGGGCGGGCGGCACATGCGCAGGTCCGGGTGACCACGTCGTACTCGTCCGAGCTCAGCAGCGGCGCCTCGGCGAGCGGCCGGTCGGGGTCGGCGCGCACGGAGGCCAGCATCGTGCGGTAGCGGTCGGCGATCCTGCGGGCGGTGGCCGGGGCGTACAGGCCCGTGGCGTAGTCGAGGAACCTGCGGAAAGCCTCGCTCTCGGCCGTGAGGTCGAAGCACAGATCGAACGTGGCCGTCCCGGAATGCGCGTACAGCCGTTCGGCCGTGGCGCCCGGCAGATTCAGCCCGGATTCGGGGCTGTCGTCGACTTGGACGACCGTCGGGAACAGCGGGAATCTGCCGGGCTGCCCTGCCGTGGCGGTACGCCGGACCGGCTCGCCGAAGGGAACGACGCGGTGCCGGACCAGATCGAGGACTTCGGGCCGCGCCGAGCGGACGAGATCCCGGAACGAAAGGTCGGCGCCCACGGCGAAGCGCAAGGGCATCAGGTCGGTGAGGCAGCCCATCACGGAGTCGAGGCCGGTGTTCCCTCGGAGGGACACGGGGTGCCGACGACGATGTCGTCACCGGTGCCGTGACGGTGGAGCAGAGGGACTGCCGCGGCCGTGAGAACGGTGAACGGCGTGGTGCGTGCGGCCCGGACGAACCGGCGTACGGCGCTGGTGACGTCCGCGTCGAGACGGAAGGCGATACGCGCCCCGTCCGTACTGAGCTCGGCGGGCCGGGGCCGGTCGGACGGGATCGTGCTGAGGTCCGGCACGCCGGTCAGCCGCTCCGTCCGGTTGTTGGAGGTGGTCCTCGTTCAGCGGGGTGTTGCGTTGGGCGTCCGCGTAAGTGCCGAGCTGCAGCGGTGGCGGAGCCGCCTCGGCGCCGGTGTCCGGCTGCCGCCGGGCCGGGAAGAAGCGGCTTAACTCCCGGTCCAGGAAGGCCAGTGACCAGTCGTCGATCACCAGATGGTGCAACAAGAACGGCCAGCACCCAGTCGTCGTCCGACAGGCGCAGCAGCGTCGACCGCAGTGGTCCGTCAGCCGGATCGAGCGGTTCCGCCGCGAGGGCGGCGAGCGGCTCGCCGAGGTCTGCGTCGGTCACACGCTCGCGGACGACCGGACGACCGGGCGGCAGGAAGTCACCGTGACGTGTTGCACCGGAACCCCGTCCTCCATGAGAAACCGGCTGCGCAGCGACTTGTGCCGCTCGATCACGTCGAGGAGCGCGCCCTCGACAGCGTCCGGGGCGACAGCACCGCGCAACCGGTATGCCCACAGCACTGTGTAGCAGAAACGCCCCCGACAACGCGTCGTTGATCCATATCGCCTCCTGCTCACCGGGCATCCGGTGGGCGGTGGTGTGACCGGCGGGCGTGTGCGAGGAGCCGGCGGCGGGCGGAGGAGTCATGAGCCGCTCCGTTCCACGGGGCGGACACCTCCGCGGCGACATCGGCCACGGCGTGCTCGCTTACCGGTTCCGGGTAGGCGACGACCTCGCACGGTCGTGCACCGCATGACGAGGCGGCCGCTGAGGGCGACCATCGCTTGGACCGCGGTCAGGGAGTTGGTGCCGTGGATCAGCAGGAAGGCGTCGTCGCCGAAGTCGGCGTGTCCGAGCGCCTGCTCCCAGCACTTCCGAATCGCGGCCTGCATCTCACCCCGGGTTTGGGCATGACGTTCTGTTCCTGTGTCATGAGTAGGCGGTTCTCCTTGCGGTTCAGGTCAGACGGAACGGGACAGGGGGTCGGCGAGGCTGCCGCTGCGCTGAAAGAAGAAGCCCGCTTGTGCGACGACGAGCAGGGTGTTGGCGGTGAGCAGGGCGAGCCACAGGGCGGTCAGCCCGCCCAGGGCCGAGAGGGGAGCGGCGGCCAGCGCCAGCAGGCCGTAGCAGGCGGCGAAGGCGAAGAGACTGGGCACGGTGTTCCTGATCGCGACGAGCCCGAAGCCGCAGACCGCCTGCAGTGCGTCGGTGACCGCCACCAGGAGCAGAAGGGGGAGCAGGATCAGCAACTGGTGCCGAACGTCGGGATCATGGGTGAAGAAGGACAGCACCGGAACACGCAGCATGGCCAAGGCGACTCCGAGGAGGACCACGGCAACGAGTGCGGTCATGACTCCCGCGCGCACCGCGGCGCGAAGCCCTCGGACGTCCTTGGCCTTCAGGTAGGGCGCCATCAGAGGGATGATGGCTTGGCCGATGGCGACGGCAGCGGTGAACATGAGGCTGGCCAGGGACACGGCGATGCTGTGTGCGGCGGCACTCACGGTGCCGACCCGGGCGGCGGCGATGGCCAGCACACCGAGAACGGCGAACTTGATCAGCACGGTGGCCGCGAGCGGTACGCCCACACCGGCCAGTCTGATCAACGCCCTGGCGTGCGGTCGGCCGGGGCTGAGCGACCGGCCTGCCAGAACCGCGGGCCTGCGCAGCCCCCAGTGCGCCACCAACGCGCTGATCAGGCTCGACACCAGCATGGCGATCCCCGCGCCGAGCAGTCCGAATCCGTCGAACGAGCCGATGCCGTTCACGAGCGTCAGGGAGAGCACCACGGCCGCGGCGGTGCCGGTCGTCCCCGCCCGCATCACGAGCTTGGAGTGGCCGAGCCCCACCAGGGTGGAGGTGGCCGCGTTGCCGACGGCTGCCACGAGGACGCTGGCCGCCATCAGTACCGGGAGCGGGCCCAGTTCTGACAGCGTCTGCTGCGGAACGCCGGAGGCGAGGCCGATCAGAGGCACCGCGCCGACGGCCAGGGCGCCCAGCAGTCCGGTGACGATACCCAGCCATATGCTGTCGCGCACCACCGGCACCAGAGCGTCGGGATCGTCGTCGTGCGCCGCCACGAAGGGCATCACCCCGCGCATGGTTCCGGCGACGGTAGCGGTGGCCGGTACGTACACCGCCATCGTGAGCGCGAACGCGGCCAGTGTCGCGGTGGAGTGCCGTCCGAGCACGACGGTGTCCACCAGACCGCCCACGGTCGACGCCAGCATGGTCAGGTAGAGGGGCAGAGCGGTCGAGATGGTACGTCCGACCATCCCGCGGCCCGGGGCGTCGGAGGGCGGGGTGGCTTCCCGGGTCAGCCCCATGAGGCCTCCTGACGTACGGTCGGCCGTGATCCGGGGAGGCGCGGTGACGCCCTCACATCGTTCACCCGTTGCGCGGCGAATTCGGCGGGACGGTCGTACGGATAGAGAGGACCGTTCGGCCAGGAACATATGCTGACGCCCGCCAATGAACAACCGTCCCACGGGGACATCAGCTCCTGCCCACCATCAGGTCGCCCTCTCCGCAATAGACGCAGAGTGGCACGTCCAGTACGTCCTTGGAATCGTCCGGATAACTCTTCAGGATGGTCAGGTCCATGCGGAGGAGACTGCTCAGATAGTCCAGGAGCTCCAGTTCGTCGAGGACCTCCGGCGGGGTTCCCCGAGTTCGCGCAGGAAACCGACGAGATGCTCCTGCGTGCGCAGATTCAGAAGCAGGAATCCGCGCTCGATGTCCGGGCGGGCGAGACGCTCTTTGATCACCGCGGTAGTGACCTCGTCCGGTAACAGTAGACCGGCGCGTATGTGCGTGTGGGTGTTTTGGCCGAGTTGGGTGTCCTGGTCGATATGCTCACGAAACAGGTCACCAGTGGAAATGTGGGGGATCGACAGATGCGCGGCAAGGCGCACTGCCAGCGTTCCCTTGCCAGTCCCGGGAGGCCCGATCAGGAGGGCGCGCATCGATGGGGGACCCCTTCGTCATGCATGGCCCGGGATCGGTCCCGGGCCATGCAGCCGTGACCGAACGCTAGCGCCGCTCCGCACCGAGGCGCGATACGGCGTATCTAAAACACGGCCTAGCTCTTGGACGAAGCAGGGCATGGCCGCCCACGGCTGGTTCCTGGAGAAGAAGCCGTCCAGCTCCGACTGACCTAGGTCCTCTTCGGTGACATGGCGGTGCGTTCCTACAAGCACAAGGGCCGCTGGGACAAGCCGAACGGGACATCCGCCGCGCCGGGCAGACGCTGGCGGAGCTGCGCCTGGACCTGGAGGACTTGGTCGTAGTGCAACTGCCTGCGTATCACGCCTGCGGGGAGAGTGATCCGGAGGAGTTGTCTCGTACAGAATGGCGACGGTGCCTGATGTCGTGGATGCGCGGCCGGGCCCGTGAGAAGGCGCTGTGCGAGGGGCGCCCGTATGAGGAGTGGAGCGACAGCGACCTGCGGATCGGGGACAACGGGCCCCCGGAGGGCTGGACTGGGAGGAGTTCGTTGCGGCGAGCAACCGCGACCGGCACACGCGGACCATGGGCGGCACCCGCCTGCTGGAACTGAACTGCTGACTTGGTCTGGGAAGGAGTGGCAGCTGCCCGGGCCTGCATCGAGCTCCTGGACCGCTGGGCGCACGGCGAGTAAGAGCTGGTCAACTGGCCAGGGTCTGCTCCTCGTGCGGCCTCAAGGGCATCTGGTGGGGCGGCTGGCGGTCCTCCATCAGCACGGGTACGTGACCCCGCGCCCGCCGTGCTCCGGAGCCGCGTTCCAGTCCTATACCGGCCACCTGCGCGGAGTACCGTACGGAACGGTCCGCTGGCGCACCCGGCTCGACGACTACCTGTGCCGCTCTGCAAGGAACGCCAGGCGACGTTCTAGGGCAACTGCCCTGAGCGCAGCAGCCCGTACAGGTCGGCGGCCACCCGCAGCGCCTCGCGCCGCTCACCGCCGTAGGTATCGGTCCGCAGCGCGCGTACGGTCCCCTCGGCGTCGTGGATCAGGCCGGGCAGGAGGGCCTCGGCGCCGGTGAACCGTGTGGGCGAGTTCTGCCAGACCTTCCACGCCTGCTCCACCCGGTCCCGCAACTCGTTCGCGGGCGAAGGGCGGAGGGACGCGTCCTTCCGTTGCAGCAGCGCCTGCACCACGGCCGCGCCGCCGGTCACGGCCGGCTCGGTCTTGCCGGTGGTGCGTCATCGTCGCCCAGCAGCGTCCCGACCGCGACGCCGAGTTCGGCGGCGAGCTTGGCCAGCACGTCCCCCGAAGGCTTCTTCCGGCCCCGTTCGGCAGGTCCGTCAAAACGCCTGCATCGTCGGGCCGTTCACCCAGCGTAGAGCGGTCCGGGCCTTGCGCTGCCCGCCTCACCCCAAGGTGTGACACCGTGGCCCTGGCCATGTGCTGTCCGGGGTCTGGGAGGTGGCTCTATCGAGCAGTAGCGACGTCACCTCTCGATGAGTTTGGGAGGCGCCCAGATCCGCGGTCGGGCGATGTTGATGTATTTGGGAGGCATGAGGGCTACTGCCACGACTCCTGCTGACTCATCAGCACGCGAGTACGTGCCGAGGGTCCCGCCGCGGTTGGCGGACCACACCCGCTCAGCACGCCAAAGTGCCCTGGTGGAAGTACAGGCGCCAGCCCGTTCCGGTCATACGCCACAGGGAGCTCCGCCATACTCGGCGCCCGTTGTTGTCTGCGAAGTACGTCAGGTGAACAAGGCCCGGAGCGAGTACGTCCCCGGACATCTCGCTGACCTTGACCGGAGACTCCGGGGCCACGGAACCGGCACTCGTCACCGCGAGAATCGATGCTGCGTCCCAGCGTCTGCCGGACGCTCCGATCTCGGTGAAGTCGGGGTCAAGAAGCTGCAACACCAAGGAGGGCGAGGCGCGCACGGCGGGGTCGAGAAGCCGCAACTCCGCCTCGATAGCCGCCTGAACTGCTCGCTCATTCTCGTCTGCCGTGAACGAACCCTACGGACGCTGATGGCGGCCGCGATGACATCCTCGACCTGGCCGTGGTGCTGGCAGCGGAGTACGGCCTCGCGGTCCGGGTCTGGCTCGGACCCGGGTGCCAAGTGATGCGGGAACGTGGCCTGCCGGTCACCGGCAATATCCGGCCTGTCGCCGAGGTCAAGCTCCAAGTCTTCGGGCTCGACACCCACATCCGGTTCCCGAACCGCGGTTACGGTGAGGACCACGACGACCGCGCCGAGCTGGTCCGTACCGCCATCGCACGCACCCGTTCGGCCACGGGCGCCGACGTCGTCCCGGCCGACGTCCTGCTTGTCGGAGACACACCCGCAGATGTAGCTGCCGGACGTGCGGCCGGCGATCCCGTACTGGCTGTCGCGACTGGTCGTACCTCGGCCGCGGAACTGGCTGATGCCGGGGCCACCGCGACGATCCGCGATCTGCAGGACGCCGCCCCGTTCCACGGCCTGCTTCGCTGACTGCGTCATCGAGCCCGTCCGGCTGGGCTGGAGCTGCGTGATCGGCTACAACGACCAGCCGTTCGGCTACGCCTACGGAGCGCTGCTGCCCCTGGGGTCGCGATGGTGGGGCGGACTGCTCACCCAGGTTCCCGCCGACGTCACCGCTGGCGATGTTCACGACTTTGGGCGGCGTTTGTTCACTACTTCGGACGGCACCGTGCCTTGGCACTGTTCGATTGGCCGCCGGGGTCTTGGAACTACTCGTTGAGTCAGGGACGGAAGGTGCGGCGATAGGTGTCGGGCGGTACGCCGACGCTGCGGTGGAAGTGGCGGCGCAAGGTGGTGGCGGTGCCCATGCCGGTGGCCGAGGCGATGGTGTCCACGGTGGCGTCGGTGGTCTCCAGCAGTTCCTGGGCGTGGCGAATGCGCTGGGCGTGGAGCCATTGCAGTGGCGTGTTGCCGGTGAGGTGCTTGAAGTGGCGGCCGAGGTGGCGTGAGCTCATGCGGGCCCGGCGGGCCAGGTCCTCCACGGTCAGCGGCTGGTCCAGCCGCTCCAGCGCCCAGGGGAAGAGCTCGCCCAGGGGGTGGTTGCCCGGTGCGGGTAGCAGGGTGGCGATGAACTGGGCCTGGCCGCCGTCGCGGTGAGGTGGGATGACCAGGCGTCGGGCGATCTTGTTGGCGGTGGCCGAGCCGTGGTCGAGGCGGACCAGGTGCAGGCACAGGTCCATGGCGGCGGCCTTGCCCGCCGAGGTGAGTACGTCGCCGTCGTCGACGTAGAGGACGTCCGGATCGACGGTGGCCGCCGGGTGGCGTCGGGCCAGTTCCCGCGTGTGGGCCCAGTGTGTGGTGGAGCGCCTGCCGTCGAGCAGTCCTGCCGCGCCCAGCACGAAGGCGCCCGTGCACAGCGAGGCCACGCGGGCACCGGCCGCGTGGGCCGCACGCACCGCCTCGACCAGTTCGGCGGGCGGGTCGCGCTCGGTGTCGGCCCAGCCAGGGACGATCACTGTGTCCGCGTGCGCGAGGTAGTCGAGCCCGTGATCGGGTTCCAGGCGGAAGCGGCCGACGCGCACCGGACCGCTCCCGCAGAGGGAGAAGTCGTACCAGGGCTCCACGATGTGAGTCAGGTCGGCTCCGAAGACCTCGACGGCCACGGACAGTTCGTAGTGGAGCATGCCGTCGGTGACGGCCAGTGCAACAGCGGGCATGTCCGAAACTGTACGTGGCATGTCGTTTCCGACGCTCACGCGGGGTGCTGCCGGAGGGACAGGATGTGGATGTCAGGCCGCAGCGGATCGACCTCGCAGCGGGCGTTCGAGTACACGGGAGCGGTCTCATGGGTTCAGGTCAGCTGGTGACGGTGTTCGGCGCCTACGGTCACACCGGGCGGTTCGTGGTCGCGGAACTGGCCGCACGGGGGTTCGTTCCGGTGCTGTCCGGGCGCAACGCGCAGACCCTGGAGGAGCTGGCCCACGAGCACGGGCTGGAGTCCCGGGTGGCGTCGGTCGACGACCCCGCCTCGCTGGACCGGGCCCTGGCGGGAACGGTGGCGGTCATCAACTGCGCCGGCCCCTTCGCCTCGACCACCGGCCCCGTGATCGAGGCCGCGCTCCGCGCGAAGATCCCCTACCTGGACGTGGCCGCCGAGCTCGAGGCCAACCTCGACACCTTCGCCCACTACCGTGAGCGGGCCCGGGAAGCGGGAGCGGTGATCGTCCCGGCCATGGCCTTCTTCGGCGGCCTCGGCGACCTACTGACCACCGCGGCGATGGGCGACTGGATCGAGGCCGACGAGGCACACATCGCCTATGCGCTCAGCAACTGGCACCCCACCGTCGGCACCCGGCTCTCGGGCGTAGTCTCCCGCGAGCGGCGCGGCAGCCACCGCCTGCGCTACAGCGGCGGACAGTTGGAACACCGCACCGACGCCGCACCCACCCTGGAGTGGACCTTCCCGCAACCGATGGGACCCCGGCCGGTGATCGGAGAGTTCACGATGGCCGACGTCGTCACCGTCCCCCACCACCTCTCCATCCCCGACGTGACCACCTACATGACCGTCGAGGCTGCCCGAGACGTCGCAGCCCCCCACACGCCGGCCCCGACCGCCACCGACGAGAGCGGGCGCTCGAACCAGACCTTCCTTGTCGACGCCGTCGTCCGCTCCGGCGGAGCCGAACGCCGGGCCACGGCCGGCGGCCAGGACATCTACGCCGTCACCGCCCCCCTCGTCGTGGAGGCTCTCGAGCGCGTACTGACCGGCCGCACCAAGACCGTCGGCGTCGTCTCCGCCGGCGAGATCTTCGACGCCCCCGACTTCCTGCACGCGCTCGACCCGCACATCACACTCGACCTGCACCCGCAGGAGCGGAACGCCTGACCCGAGCCATCCGCCCGGCCGTCGGGGGCACGCCCTCAGCCTCGTGCCGATCGCCGACTGGCCACTGTGGGCGTTCCGGCGCCGAGCCACCCGCCGCCGCCCGCAGTACCCCGACCGGCACGTCCGCGCGGCGCTACTGGACCGGATCGCCCGCGACGGCCCGCTCCCGATGCGAAATCTCCGCCAGAACGCCGAGCCGGGCACCGGCTGGGACTGGAGCCCGACGAAAATGGCCGTGGAGTTCCTTCTCTGGTCCGGGGAACTCGCCTCCACCCGCCGCGCCGGCGGGCAACGCCTGTTCGACCTCGCCGAGCGCTGCATTCCCGGGAGGCACTTCACCGACCAGGAACCCGACGACATGTGCCTGACCCGGCTCCTGGGCCACGCGGGGAAAGCGCTCGGCGTCGCCACCGCGGATGATCT
>NZ_BMVK01000011.1 GCF_014650675.1 Streptomyces anulatus
TGTCTTGCGTTTCCGACTCTATCAGACTCTTTCGTGTCCGATTCCCGGTCGAAGCGGGTCTCGCATCTCGCCTTCCAGGTCCTTCGCTTTCGCGTTTTCCCTTTCCGGCGAGTCCGACTCTATCAGATCCTTTCGGGCCTGATTCCCAGTCAGCGGGGCTTGTCCTCCCGGCCGTTGGGCCGTTCCGACGAGTGAGACTTTAGCGGAATCCTTGGCCCCGACGCTAATCGGGGTGCGTTCCTTCGAACGCGGATTCCTCATTTCGCGCAGGCACACGAAAAAGCATGCGACACGAGGTCGCGCGTTCTGTCGTGGTTACTGCGGAATGGCTGTCCGGGGACCGACCGGGGTCGGCGCTCACGTCGGACAACTCGGAGCACACTACGGATGTGTCCGGAGTGTGTCAACCCCCGGCCCGTGGTGCCGGTGGCCGGGGGCGGACTGTGGGTCTGAGCTGGGCGTCAGCCGTTGCCGGAGGCCAGCTCGCGGCTGCGGTCGCGGGCCGCCTCCAGGGCGGCGATGAGGGCCGCGCGCACGCCGTGGTTCTCCAGCTCGCGGATGGCGCTGATGGTCGTGCCGGCCGGGCTGGTGACGGCTTCGCGGAGCTTGACCGGGTGTTCGCCGCTGTCCCGGAGCATGACGGCCGCGCCGATCGCGGCCTGGACGATCAGGTCGTGGGCCTGGGCGCGGGGCAGGCCGAGCAGGATGCCCGCGTCGGTCATGGCCTCGACCAGGAAGTAGAAGTAGGCGGGGCCGGAGCCGGAGAGCGCGGTCGCCGCGTCCTGCTGGGACTCCGGGACGCGCAGGGTCTTGCCGACGCCTCCGAAGATCTCCTCGGCGGTGGCGAGGTGCGCGCCGGTGGCGTGGCTGCCGGCCGAGATGACGGACATGCCCTCGTCGACGAGGACCGGGGTATTGGGCATGACCCGCACGACCGGGGTATCCGGGGTGAGCCGGTCCTCGATGAACGCGGTGGTGATGCCGGCCGCGGCGCTGATGACCAGGCGGTCGGCGGTGACGTGCGGGGCGAGTTCGTCCAGGAGCTTGCCCATGTCCTGCGGCTTGACCGCGAGGATGAGGATGTCGGCGTTCTTGGCCGCCTCCGCGTTGGTGACGGACTCGACCCCGTACCGCGTGTGGAGTTCCTGGGCCCGGTCGCCCCGGCGGGTGGTCACCAGGAGGTCGGCCGGTCGCCAGCCCGCCCGGATCATCCCGCTGAGCAGGGCCTCGCCGATCTTGCCGGTGCCGAGGACTGCGACTGTCTGGGTCATGCGTTCACCCTCCGGGCGGTGCTGGGCTGTGCTCTGTCGTCTGGTTCGGGCCGTCCTCCCGTCATCCTCGCATCGGGGTTCTCACGGCGTACGGCGGCGGAGGGTGATCGCGCCGAGGCTGAGGACCAGCAGGGCGCTTCCCGCGACCACGGCGATGTCGCGGACGAAGTCGCCGGTGATCTCGGAGTGGTGGAGGACCTGGTTCATGCCGTCGACGGCGTACGACATGGGCAGGACGTTCGAGATCGCCTCCAGGACCGGGTGCATCGCCTCGCGCGGGGTGAACAGGCCGCAGAGCAGGAGCTGGGGGAAGATCACCGCCGGCATGAACTGGACCGCCTGGAACTCGGACGCGGCGAACGCCGAGACGAACAGGCCGAGCGCGGTGCCGAGCAGGGCGTCGAGCAGGGCGACCAGGAGCAGCAGCCAGGGCGAGCCGACGACGTCCAGGCCGAGCAGCCAGATGGAGACGGCCGTGGCGAGCGCCGACTGGAGAACCGCGACCGCGCCGAACGCGAGGGCGTAGCCCGCGATCAGGTCGCCCTTGCCGAGCGGGAGGGCGAGGAGGCGTTCGAGGGTGCCCGAGGTGCGTTCGCGCAGGGTGGCGATCGAGGTCACCAGGAACATCGTGATCAGCGGGAAGATGCCGAGGAGGGAGGCCCCGATCGCGTCGAAGGTGCCGGCCGCGCCGTCGAAGACGTAACGGAGCAGCGTGATCAGCAGGACCGGGACGATCACGAGGAGCGCGATCGTGCGGGGGTCGTGGGTCAGCTGGCGCAGGACGCGGGCCGCAGTGGCGGTCGTACGGGACGGGGTGAGCGGGCGGGCGGGGGCGCTGCCGGTCGCGGGCGGGGCGGTGGCCGTCATCGGGAGGCCTCCTGGGTGAGGGGCGGGCCGGGTGGCGCGGTTTCGTCGGCCAGGCGTGCGTTGACCAGGTGGAGGAACGCTTCCTCGACGGTCCGGGTGCCGGTGCGGTGGCGCAGGGCGTCGGGTGTGTCCTCGGCGAGGATCTGGCCGTCCCGCATCAGGAGGAGGCGGTGGCAGCGCTCGGCCTCGTCCATGACGTGCGAGGAGATGAGGAGTGCGGTGCCGCGTTCGGCGGCCAGGCGGTGGAAGAGGTTCCAGAGGTCGCGGCGGAGTACGGGGTCGAGCCCAACGGTCGGTTCGTCCAGGACCAGCAGCTCCGGGGTGCCGAGGAGGGCGACGGCCAGCGAGACGCGGCTGCGCTGGCCGCCGGAGAGCGCCCCGGCGAGGGCGTCCGCGTGGCTGGTGAGGTCGACGTCCCCGATGGCGCGGGTGACGGCGGCGCGGCGGGCGTCCCGGTGGGCGCGGCCCGGGTGCAGGACGGCGGCGAAGTAGTCGAGGTTCTGCCGGACGGTGAGGTCGGTGTAGACGGAGGGCGCCTGGGTGACGTACCCGATGCGGCTGCGCAGCGCGGGGTCGCCCGCGGGGCGGCCGAGGACGTCGAGGGTGCCGGTGGCGCGGGCCTGGGTGCCGGCCACGGCGCGCATGAGGGTGGTCTTACCGCAGCCCGAGGGGCCGAGGAGGCCGGTGATGCCGCCGGGGCGGACGGTGAAGTCGAGGGAGCGCAGGACGGTGCGGTCGCCGCGGACGACGGTGAGGCCGCGGGCTTCGATCGCCGGGGGTGGCGGGTCCGTCGGGGGCTCGGGCGGGGTTGCCCCGGGTTCATAATTCATCATGTGATGAATTCTTCGCCCGGCAGTGCCGCCCGTCAAGGGGTGGGGACGCGGACAACCCAGCAGCCCGCCGACGCGGTGTCGGCGGGCTGCTGGGTCGTCTCTCGGGCGGGCCGGTCCTCAGCCGCGCTTCGGGCGCTTGCGGCCGGAGGTCCTGCGGGCCGCCGGGTTGCCGGTGCGGGTCGAGCGGCGCTTCTCGAACCGGACGCGGGCCGTCTCGTACTCGGTGCGGCGCAGCTTCTCGCCCGGGGCCTCGGTGAGCGAGCGGACGAAGTAGGCGAGGAGCGAGCCGATGAAGCCGATCGACTTCAGTCCGCGCAGGGAGTCCTCACGGGCCGGGTCCTTCGGGCGGGCGGCGAAGCCCTCCCAGGTCTTGCGGAACGCGATGGCGCTGCAGATGGAGAACATCGCGATCACCAGCATCCCGACGATGCCCCCGACCTCCGCGATCTCCAGCCCCTCGTAGGCGAAGCGCAGGAGGAAGCAGGCGGCCACGGCGGCGGCCAGCGAGCCGACGGCGACGCCGACGCGCCGGAGGCCGTAACCGCCGTCGTGGTCGACCCATGTCGTGCCGAAGAAGCGGATGGGCTCGGGCTGCGGGCCCGGGGCCGTGGCCGTGGCGGGCGGGGTGCCGGGGGCTGCGCTGTTCTCGCTCACGGGGTCGATTATCCCCGTCGCCCCCGGGCACCCGGGCCCTCGCCGTCAGTCGCAGCGCGGTGCGATGTAGCCGTCACGCCCCGTGTAGACGTAGGCGTCCGCGACGAACTGGCCGTTGGCGATGTTGTCCCAGAGGTTCGACGTGCCGTACGGGCCGGTGACCCACTCGCCCGGCTTCTGGCAGTAGATCGGGATCTTCTGTCCGTACGGCAGGGTCCTGACGATGCGGTAGTTGGTGCCCGGTCCGGTGCGGACGTTGACCCGGTGGCCCGGGGCGATCGGATAGCGGGTGCCGGTCGCCGCGGCTTCCGCCGCGGTCGTCGCCCCCTCGATCCCGTCCACCGCTTCCGCCGGGTCCTGGGTGTGCTCCGCGGTCTGCTCTTCAACGCCCATGTGGGCCTCCCCCGTTGAGAAATGCGTACGCGGGACGCGTACGACGCGCAGGCTAGCAAGCCCCGTGCCTCTCGCACGCACCATCGACTAGGCTCCGTGCGTCGCATGCGCACGAACACACGGGGGTGGGCGATGCCGCCGCTGCGAGAGCCCGGAGCGCATCCGGAAGCGGAGTTTCCGCAGTACGCCGGCACCTACCGTCTTGAGGCCTGTCTCGGCTCGGGCGGCATGGGGGTCGTGCATCTGGCGCGCTCGGCCTCGGGGATGCAGCTCGCGGTGAAGGTGGTGCACGCGCCGTACGCGGCGGATCCCGAGTTCAGGGCGCGGTTCCGGCAGGAAGTGGCGGCCGCGCGGCGGGTGAGCGGGGCGTTCACGGCACCTGTCGTCGATGCCGATCCGGAGGCCGGGCGGCCCTGGATGGCCACCCTCTACATTCCCGGGCCCACGCTCGCCGAGCAGGTGAAGCGGAGCGGCCCGATGGCCCCCGCCGAGCTGCGCAGGCTGACCGCCGGGCTGGCCGAGGCGCTGCGGGACATCCATCGGGCGGGCGTGATCCACCGGGATCTGAAGCCGAGCAACGTGCTGCTGACCGACGGTGGCCCCAAGGTCATCGACTTCGGGATCTCCCGGCCGTACGACAGTGATCTGCGCACCGAGACGGGCAAGCTGATCGGCTCGCCGCCCTATATGGCGCCCGAGCAGTTCCAGCGGCCGCGCGAGGTCGGGCCGCCGGTCGACGTGTTCGCGCTGGGGGCCGTGATCGTGCACGCGGCGACGGGCCGGGGTCCGTTCGACTCGGACAGCCCGTACATCGTGGCGTACCAGGTGGTGCACGACCAGCCTGACCTCGGCGGGGTGCCGGAGGACCTCGCGCCGCTGGTCGCCCGGTGCCTGGCGAAGGACCCGGCCGACCGGCCCACGCCGGGCGAGGTGATGGAAGCGCTGCTGCCCCCGTCGTACGAGGCCGACGCGTTCATACCGTCGCAGCGGCGCCGGACGGTGGTCGCGGCGGCGGTGCCGGCGGCGAGGGAGCGGGACGGTTCGGAGGCGGACACCCATGTGGGCCCCGCGCCCGTGGTGCGTCGTCGGCGGCTGCCGCGCGTCCGGCTGATCGTGACGGCGGCGCTGCTCCTGCTCGTGGCGGGGGCGGGCGCCGGGGCGTACGCCGTGTGGGGCGGCGGCGGTACGGACGTGAGCCGCCCGGAGCCGGAAAGCGCGGGCGCCGGGAGCGGGGAGGGCGACGACGCCGTCACCCCGTGGCGTACCGCGTTGCGGACCTCGGGCAACGCCACGCCCGTCTGTTCCACCGCCGGGGCGGGGGGTGCGCTGTACTGCTCGGCGGCCGGGGCCGGCACGGCCAGGATCGATCCGGCGGACGGGCGCGTGCTGTGGTCGTCCCGGTCCTCCTCGTCGCGGACGGCCGCCCACGCTCCGATCGTCTCGGGCGGAGTCGTGCTGTCCGCGGGCCCGGACGGGAAGCTGCGCGCGCTCGACCCGGTGAAGGGCACCGCCGTCCGGGACACCGCGCTGTCCGCGAGCCCCGGTGGCGCCTTCCCGGCGGGCACCACGCTGCTGGCCGTCGCGGACGACGGCACGGTGACGGCGCTGGACGGTGCGAGCGGGGCGTCCCGCTGGAAGGGGCCGCTGGCGAAGCACACCCGGCCCGACTTCGCCCTGTACGACGGGGCGTCCGGACTCGCGTACGCCTTCGAGCACGCGCCCTCCGGGGCGTCGACCCTCGTCACGGCGGTGGACGCCGCGAGCGGCCGGGCGTCCTGGCAGCGGCGGCTGGACGGGGTGCTCACCCCGGTCGGCACGGCCGGGGCCGGGGAGCTGGTGCTGACGGCGATGGACGAGAACTCGGACACCGCCGAGCTGGTCCGGTACGCGCCCGCGACCGGCGCGGCCGCCCGGGTCCCGCTGCCCTTCACGTTGGACGGGCCGCAGGTCGTCATGGCCGGGGACGTCGCGTACCTGCTGGCGCGGGGCGGGTCGCTGCTCGCCGTCGACACCGCGGCGGGCGGTGCGAAGCCGGAGCTGTGGCGGCTGGAGACGGGGGTCGGTCGGGCTTCCGCTCCGGTGCTCGGGGAGGGCGGGCACCTGTACTTCTCCGCCGCGGACGGGCGGCTGCTGGCCGTCGACACGGGCCGGGGTGCGCTGGTGGGGCAGACCCGGGCGCGGCTGAGCGGCGGGAAGCTCGCCTACGCCTCGGACCTGCCCGCGCCGGTGACGGCGGGGCGGACGGTCGTGGGGACGGCGCCGGACGGGTCGGTGTTCGCGGTGGACGGGGCGGACCCGGGCGCCTGGTGAGGGCGGGCCCGGGTCCGGCCTCAGGTACCCGGGGCTCCACCCCGGACCCCGCTCCTCAAACGCCGGAGGGGCTGAAAGCCGAGAGTCAGCCCAGCTTCGAGACGTCCCTGACCGCGCCTCGGTCCGCGCTCGTCGCCATCGCCGCGTAGGCGCGCAGCGCCGCCGAGACCTTGCGGTCGCGGTTCTTCGGCGCGTACACGCCGTTCAGCGCCTCGCGGCGGGTGGCCAGTTCGGCGTCGTCGACGAGCAGCTCGATGGAGCGGTTCGGGATGTCGATCCGAATCCGGTCGCCGTCCTCGACGAGCGCGATGGTGCCGCCGGAGGCCGCCTCGGGCGAGGCGTGGCCGATGGAGAGGCCCGACGTGCCGCCGGAGAAGCGGCCGTCGGTGACCAGCGCGCAGACCTTGCCCAGGCCCCGGCCCTTGAGGAAGGAGGTGGGGTAGAGCATCTCCTGCATGCCGGGTCCGCCGCGCGGGCCCTCGTAACGGATGACGACGACGTCGCCCGGCTCGATCTCCTTGCGGAGGATCTTGTCGACGGCCTCGTCCTGCGACTCGCAGACGACGGCCGGGCCCTCGAAGGTCCAGATCGACTCGTCGACGCCGGCCGTCTTCACGACACAGCCGTCCACGGCGAGGTTGCCCTTGAGGACGGCGAGGCCGCCGTCCTTGGAGTAGGCGTGCTCGACGTCGCGGATGCAGCCGCCCGCCGCGTCCAGGTCGAGGGTGTCCCACCGCTCGGACTGCGAGAAGGCGGTCGCGGAGCGGACGCAGCCGGGGGCGGCGTGCCACAGCTCGACGGCCTCGGGGGACGGGGAGCCGCCGCGGACGTCCCAGTTCTTCAGCCACTCGGCGAGGGTGTCGGAGTGCACCGCGTGCACGTCCTCGTTGAGCAGGCCGCCGCGGTGGAGCTCGCCGATGAGGGCGGGGATACCGCCGGCCCGGTGGACGTCCTCCATGTAGTACGTACCGCCGGGGGCGACGTTGGGGGCGACCTTGGAGAGGCAGGGGACCCGGCGCGAGACCTCGTTGATGTCGTCGAGGCCGTACGCCAGCTCCGCTTCCTCGGCGGCGGCCAGCAGGTGCAGGATCGTGTTGGTCGAGCCGCCCATGGCGATGTCCAGCGCCATCGC
This sequence comes from Streptomyces anulatus, assembly GCF_014650675.1. GTDB lineage: Bacteria > Actinomycetota > Actinomycetes > Streptomycetales > Streptomycetaceae > Streptomyces > Streptomyces anulatus. The sequence goes on from NZ_BMVK01000011.1 coordinate 7,461, forward strand.
GTTGTCGAACGCGGCGCGGGTGCCGATGGCACGCGGCAGGACCGTCTCGTCGTCCTGCTCGTAGTAGCGCTTGGTGATCTCGACGACCGTGCGGCCGGCGTCCTCGTACAGCGCCCGGCGGGCGGTGTGCGTGGCGAGGACGGAGCCGTTGCCGGGGAGGGAGAGGCCGAGGACCTCGGTCAGGCAGTTCATCGAGTTGGCGGTGAACATGCCGGAACAGCTGCCGCAGGTGGGGCAGGCGTTCTCCTCGATGCGGAGCATGTCCTCGTCGGAGACGGACTCGTCGACCGCGTCGCTGATCGCGTTGACCAGGTCGAGTTTTCGCACGGTGCCGTCGACCAGGGTGGCCTTGCCGGCCTCCATCGGGCCGCCGGAGACGAAGACGGTCGGGATGTTGAGGCGCATGGCGGCCATCAGCATGCCCGGGGTGATCTTGTCGCAGTTGGAGATGCAGATCAGCGCGTCCGCGCAGTGCGCCTCGACCATGTACTCCACGGAGTCGGCGATCAGGTCGCGGGAGGGCAGGCTGTAGAGCATGCCGCCGTGGCCCATCGCGATGCCGTCGTCCACGGCGATGGTGTTGAACTCGCGCGGGACCGCGCCCGCCGCCAGGATCGCCTCGGAGACGATCCGGCCGACCGGGGCGAGGTGGGTGTGGCCGGGGACGAACTCGGTGAACGAGTTGGCGACCGCGATGATCGGCTTGCCGATGTCCGCGCTCGCTACGCCCGACGCGCGCATAAGGGCGCGCGCGCCCGCCATGTTGCGTCCGTGGGTGACCGTGCGGGACCTCAGCTGCGGCATCGTCGCTCGCTCCTTCGGCAGAGAAGACTGCCTTGCGAATTCGGGCAGGAATGACTGTCTTCGAGCGTACGCCCCGGATCCAAGATCTGGACAGCCTGTCCGGAATGCGGGACGCGCAGGCCGATGGGCGGGCAGCCCGTACGGGGGTGGTGCGGGGGTCGTACGGGGGACGGTCAGCGCTCGCCCAAGTATCTCTGGAGCGTGGGGGCGACCATCGCCACGATGTCCTCCGGGTCGGCGGAGGCGAGCGGCTCGGCGCGGATCATGTACCGCAGCGTCGCGATGCCGATCATGTGCGAGGCGGCCAGCTCGGCGCGGAACGTCGCGTCCGGAACGTCCAGCTCCGCCGCGATCCGCTCCAGCAGCCGCCGCAGGACGAATTCGCGCAGCACCTTCGCCGCCGCCTCGTGGGTCAGCGCGGAGCGCAGGATCGCCAGCAGGGGGGAGCGGGTGGCCGGGTCCTCCCACACGGAGAGGAAGAAGCGGGCGAGCCGCTCCCCCAGGCCCTCCGGCGGGCCGCCGAGAACGGTGTGGACGACCAGGGCGGGTTCGAAGGTGACCTCGACGGCGGCGGCGAAGACCTCGTCCTTCGTGCCGAAGTAGTGGTGGACGAGGGCCGCGTCGACCCCGGCGGCCTTGGCGATGCCCCGGATCGACGTCTTGTCGTAGCCGCGCTCGGCGAACTCCGTACGGGCCGCCTCCAGGATGCGCGTACGGGCGTCGGGGCCCTCGGACGCGGTCTTGCGGGAGGGGCGGCCCCGGCGGCGCGGGGCGGGAGCGTCCTCGGTCACGGGCGGCGGAGCCCGGAGGCCGGGTCGGCCGACGCCGGGTCGGCCGTGCCGGAGGAGGACCGGGCGGAGGTGGCCAGGTGGAGGCGGGTGAAGGCCAGCGCCTCGGCGAGGTCGGCCTCGCGTTCGGCGGAGGACATCGCGCGGCGGGTGTTGACCTCGATGACGACATGGCCGTCGAAGCCCGTACGGGCGAGGCGCTCCAGCAGCTCCGCGCACGGCTGGTCGCCCCGGCCGGGCACCAGGTGCTCGTCCTTGGCCGAGCCCTTGCCGTCGGCGAGGTGGATGTGGGCGAGCCGGTCGCCCATCCGGTCCACCATGGCGAGCGCCTCGGTGCGGGCGGTCGCGGTGTGCGAGAGGTCGACCGTGAAGTGCCGGTAGTCGTCGTTGGTGACGTCCCAGTCGGGGGCGTACGCGAGCATCTCGCGGTCCCGGTAGCGCCAGGGGTACATGTTCTCGACGGCGAACCGGACGTCCGTCTCCTCCGCCATCCGCCAGATCCCGGTCACGAAGTCCTTGGCGTAGTTGCGCTGCCACCGGAACGGCGGGTGCACCACGACGGTGGAGGCCCCGAGCTTCTCGGCGGCGGCCCTGGCCCGCTGGAGCTTGACCCACGGGTCGGTGGACCAGACCCGCTGGGTGATCAGGAGGCAGGGGGCGTGCACCGCGAGGATCGGGACCCGGTGGTAGTCGGAGAGCCGGCGCAGGGCCTCGATGTCCTGGCTGACGGGGTCGGTCCAGACCATGACCTCGACGCCGTCGTACCCCAGGCGCGCGGCGATCTCGAAGGCCGTCGCGGTGGACTCGGGATAGACCGAGGCCGTTGACAGGGCGACCTTCGCATCGGGGATGCGCACCACTGGTTCTGCCACCTGGACAGCGTACGGGCACCGGTGCGCCGCGCCGAGGGCTCCCGGCGGAAAGTGATCAGGGCCATGGCCCCGTCACCGTACGTCGCCGGGGCGGTGCGGCCCGGAGTTTCCGCCGCCGTACGTCACCCGGGCGGTGCGGGCCGGAGGCCGCCGCCGCCATGCGTCACCCCGGCAGCGCGGCGTGCTCCGCCGGGAGGTGGTCCAGGCGGCGCAGGATGACGCCCTCGCGCAGGGCCCAGGGACAGATCTCCAGCTCCTCGACGCCGAACAGGTCCATCGCGCCCTCGGCCACCAGGGCCCCGGCGAGCAGCTGGGCGGCCCGGCCCTCGGAGACCCCGGGGAGCCGGCCGCGTTCCTCGACCGTCATCGCCGCCAGCTTGGGCACCCAGTCCTCCAGCGCCTTGCGGCTCAGGGAGCGCTGGACGTACAGGCCCTCGGTGGAGCGGGCGGCACCGGCGATCCGGGCGAGCTGCTTGAAGGTCTTGGAGGTGGCGACGACGTGGTCGGGACGGCCCGCCCGGGCGAACTCCCCCACCGTCCGCGCGATGCTGGCCCGGACGTGCCGGCGCAGCGCCCTGACCTGGTCGGGGCCGGCCGGGTCGTCCGGCAGCCAGGCGCCGGTGAGGCGGCCCGCGCCGAGCGGCAGGGAGACGGCGGTGTCCGGCTCCTCGTCGATGCCGAAGGCGATCTCCAGGGAGCCGCCGCCGATGTCGAGGACGAGCAGCTTCCCCGCCGACCAGCCGAACCAGCGGCGGGCGGCCAGGAAGGTCAGCCGGGCCTCCTCCTCGCCGCTGAGGACCGCGAGGTCGACGCCGGTCTCGACCCGTACGCGCTCCAGGACCAGGTCCGCGTTGGTCGCCTCGCGCACCGCGGAGGTGGCGAAGGCGAGCACGTCCTCGCACCCCTTGTCCTCGGCGGCCTGGACCGCACCGGCGATCGTCGCCACGAGCCGGTCCACGCCGAGGGGGCCGATCGCGCCGCCCTCGTCGAGGAGTTCGGCGAGCCGGAGCTCCGCCTTGTGCGAGTGCGCGGGCAGCGGGCGGGCGCCGGGGTGGGCGTCGACCACCAGCAGATGAACCGTGTTCGATCCCACGTCGAGGACTCCGAGTCTCATACGGGAACGCTACTGCGCTGTTGGACCTACTCTGGGCGCGTGCCAAAGACGAAAAAGGCTAAGCAGGACAAAGCCACGAAGAAGCAGAAGTCGAACAAGCAGGCGTCACCGCCGGAGGCGATCGGTCCGGACCCGTCCGACGAGAAGGGCATCGACTTCGCACGGGCCTGGGTGGAGTTCCCCGATCCGGCGGACGACGAGCAGGTCTTCCGCTGCGATCTGACCTGGCTGACCTCCCGGTGGACCTGCATCTTCGGCAGCGGCTGCCAGGGCATCCAGGCGGGCCGCGCGGACGACGGCTGCTGCACGCTGGGGGCGCACTTCTCCGACGAGGACGACGAGAAGCGGGTCGCGGGGCACGTGGCGCGGCTGACCCCGGAGCTGTGGCAGTTCCACGACGTCGGTGCGGAGACGGGCTGGGTCGGCGTCGACGAGGACGGCGAACGCCAGACGCGCCGCTGGGAGGGCTCCTGCATCTTCCAGAACCGGCCCGGCTTCCCCGCCGGGGCGGGCTGCTCGCTGCACATCCTGGCGCTGCGGGAGGGCAAGGAGCCCCTGGAGACCAAGCCGGACGTGTGCTGGCAGCTGCCGGTGCGGCGGACGTACGACTGGATCGACCGGCCCGACGACACCCGGGTGCTCCAGGTGACGATCGGCGAGTACGACCGCCGGGGCTGGGGTCCGGGCGGTCACGACCTGCACTGGTGGTGCACTTCGGCCACCTCGGCGCACGGGGCCGGTGACCCGGTGTACGTGTCCTACCGCCCGGAGCTGATCGAGCTGATGGGCAAGGAGGGGTACGACCGGCTGGTCGAGCTGTGCGAGGAGCGGCTGTCGTCGCTGCTGCCGATGGCCCCGCACCCGGCGGACCCGCTCCCCGCGCCGAAGAAGCGCTGAGACCGGCCGGCGGGCGCTCAGCCCGTCGGGTCCGGGGCGGAGGGGCCGGGGTCGGTCGGGGCCGGGTCCGTGGGGCTCGGGTCGGTCGGGCCCGGTGTCGGTTCGGGCGGGTCCGTGGGGTCGGGCGGACCGGTCGGGTCCGGCGGATCGGTGGGGTCCGGCGGACCGGTCGGGTCGGTCGGGCCCGGTCCGGGGTCCGTGGGACCCGGGTCGGTCGGACCGGGATCGGTCGGGCCCGGATCGGTCGGGCCGGGGTCCGTGGGGCGGGGGGAGCCCGTGCCGGGGCGCGTGGGGCGCGGGCCGCCCGTCGTCGGGGACGTGCCCCCGTGACCGTCGATGAGCACGGCGGAACCCGAGGGGGTCAGCGAGATCCGGGCCCGCCACGGCCCGCCCGGCTGCGCGTCCCGGACCACCGAGACCGCGATCGTGGTGCTCTGCCCGGCCGCGAGCGTTCCGGACGTACGGCTGAGGCGCAGCCACGGGGCGTCCGTCGCCGCCGACCAGCTGACCGGCCCCCGGCCGGAGGCGGTCAGCGTGAGCGTCGTGACGGCCCCCGAGGTCCGGGCCGTCACCGCGAGCCGGGCATCGCCGTGCTGCGCGCCGCCGGTGCTGACGACCTCGGCGGTGACATCGGGGACGCGGGCGCCGAAGCGGTTGCCCGGGCGGTCGTCGCCGGTGGCGTCGGAGGGGGCGCCGCTCATACCGCCGGCGCCGTCGACCTCCGTGGCGGTGACCGAGGTCCCGTCGTGGCCCTCGCCGGTCTGGGGCGCTCCCCGGTACGCGGCCCACAGGGCGATCACGGGGGCGGCGACCACCGTCGCGACGACCGTGGTCGTGACGACCCGGGCGCGCAGCCGGTCCCGGCGGGCGGCCTGGTCCTTGGGGTCGAGCGGATACCCGGCCCGGTCGAAGCGCGGGCCGGCGGTGCGGGAGCGCTGGGCCTGGGCCATCGCGACGTACACGGAGGGGCGGGGGGCCTCGACGACGGGCAGGGCGACGACGGGGGCCAGGGCCGCTCCGGGCCAGGGTCCCTCGGCATCGGCCCGCTCGGCGGCACGGCGGCAGCGGGGGCAGTCGTCGACGTGCCGGACGAGCTCGCGGCGCAGGGCGGCGGAGAGCAGCACCTGGTGGTCGCCGGTGAGCCGGGCGACGGTGGGGCAGCCGGCGGTCTCGACGACGGCGAGGGCCGCGCGGGTGCGCTCCACCTCGCAGGCCGCGCCGGCCAGCAGGTCCCGGGCGGTGGTCGGCTCCAGCCCCAGCACGACGGCGACGGAGCGCGGGGCGAGCCGGTGGCGCACGGCCAGTTCGAGGGCTTCGCGCTGCTCCGGGGTGGTGCCCGCGGCCTCGGGCCAGGCGAGCGTGGCGAGCTCCCGGCGACGGGCTTCGGCGGCCGGCGACTCCGAGGGGGCGGGCGTGGCGGCGTCCTCGGGTGTGGCGGGCGTGGTGTGCTCCGGCGTGCGCCGGGCGGTGTGCACCCCCTGGTGCCGGGACGGCGCGGAGGCCTTGGAGCCTTTCCGCGTTTCGGAGGCCTTGGCCGTGCGGGGCGGCTTGACCGTCCCGGAGGACCGGCGGTGGGCCTGGCGGCCGCGGCCGCGCTCGGTGAGGGTGCGCAGGCAGACCCAGCGGGCCAGCGCGTACAGCCAGGATTTACGTTCCTCCTCGGCCGTGGGGCCCCGGGCGTCCTGCCGGTCCGCGATCGACAGGACGGCGCCGAGCGCTTCGGTGGCCGCTTCGTGGTCGCAGAGCACGGAGAGGCAGTAGGTGAAGAGTCCGTCGAGATACGGCTCGTACCGTACGGGCGGTCGCTGCGCCGGGGCGTGGGGTGCTCGGCGGTGCGCCCGGTGTGCGCCGGTGGTGTGCGTAGGGGTCTCCAGCCTGCTGCTCGTCACCCGGCGACCGTAGGCAAAGGAGCACATGCCCCAAGTACCCCTTGAGCACATTTAATCCTTACGGGTGAACGTATACCTCGAAAGAGGACAGGGATCATGGATTCCGCCCGTAGTGCTCCGGTGCGCCTTCGTGCGCCCTGCGCGCGGCGGGGCCCCGCGCGCCCTCCCGGCCGGGAGGCGTTGTCGTACCCCACCTATACGGTGGCGCCATGGCTGCCCGTACGAAATCCGCGAAGGACCGGCCGTCCTACCGCTGTACCGAATGCGGCTGGACCACCGCCAAGTGGCTCGGCCGTTGCCCCGAGTGCCAGGCGTGGGGGACGGTCGAGGAGTTCGGCGGCGCCCCCGCCGTGCGCACCACCGCGGCGGGCCGGGTCTCCACGGCGGCCGTGCCCATCGGCCAGGTCGACAGCCGGCAGGCCACCGCCCGGTCGACCGGCGTCGGTGAGCTGGACCGGGTGCTCGGCGGCGGGCTGGTGCCGGGCGCGGTTGTACTGCTGGCGGGCGAGCCGGGTGTCGGCAAGTCGACGCTGCTGCTCGACGTGGCGGCCAAGGCGGCGAGCGAGGACCACCGCACGCTCTATGTGACCGCCGAGGAATCCGCGAGCCAGGTCCGGATGCGGGCCGACCGGATCCGGGCGATCAACGACCACCTCTACCTCGCGGCGGAGACCGATCTGTCCGCGGTGCTCGGCCACCTGGACGCGGTGAAGCCCTCGCTGCTCGTCCTGGACTCGGTGCAGACGGTCGCCTCGCCCGAGATCGACGGCGCGCCCGGCGGGATGGCCCAGGTGCGGGAGGTCGCCGGAGCGCTGATCCGGGCCTCCAAGGAGCGCGGGATGGCCACGCTGCTCGTCGGCCACGTCACGAAGGACGGCGCGATCGCCGGCCCCCGGCTGCTGGAGCACCTGGTGGACGTCGTGCTGTCCTTCGAGGGGGACCGCCACGCCCGGCTGCGTCTGGTGCGCGGCGTCAAGAACCGTTACGGGGCGACCGACGAGGTCGGCTGCTTCGAACTGCACGACGAGGGCATCACCGGACTCGCCGACCCCTCGGGCCTCTTCCTGACCCGCCGCGACGTGGCGGTGCCGGGCACCTGCCTGACGGTGACCCTGGAGGGCAAGCGGCCCCTGGTCGCCGAGGTGCAGGCGCTCACCGTCGACTCGCAGATCCCTTCGCCCCGGCGCACCACCTCCGGCCTGGAGACCTCCCGGGTCTCGATGATGCTCGCCGTGCTGGAGCAGCGCGGCCGGATCAGCGCGCTCGGCAAGCGGGACATCTACAGCGCGACGGTGGGCGGCGTGAAGCTCACCGAGCCCGCCGCCGACCTGGCCATCGCGCTCGCGCTGGCCAGCGCGGCCAGCGACACCCCGCTGCCGAAGAACCTGGTCGCGATCGGTGAGGTGGGGCTCGCGGGCGAGGTCAGGAGGGTCACCGGGGTGCAGCGGAGACTGGCCGAGGCACACCGACTGGGCTTCACCCACGCGCTCGTTCCGACGGACCCGGGGAAGGTACCGGCCGGTATGAAGGTCACGGAAGTCGCCGACATGGGCGACGCTCTGCGGGTCCTCCCGCGCCGCTCTCGTCAAGAGGCGCCGCAGCCTCGTCAGGAAGACAACGCGCGCCGGTAGACTTTGCCCTGGTCTCGCCCGCCCGTGGACACGGCATGGGGGACGCAAGGGCATCGCAACCTGTGACCGGAGGAGTGCAGTGGCAGCCAACGACCGGGCGACGACGCCCGGAAAGTCCGGCCAAGGCACCGGTAACGAGGCGCTGATGCGCGCCTCGTTGAGCGCGGTCGCGCCCGGAATGGCCCTGCGGGACGGCCTGGAGCGCATTCTCCGCGGCAATACCGGTGGGCTGATCGTGCTGGGCATGGACAAGACCGTCGAGTCGATGTGCACCGGCGGATTCGTGCTGGACGTGGAGTTCACGGCGACGCGCCTGCGCGAGCTGTGCAAGCTCGACGGGGCGCTGATCCTCGACAAGGACATGACCAAGATCCTGCGGGCCGGCGTGCAGCTGGTCCCGGACGCCTCGATCCACACGGAGGAGACGGGCACCCGTCACCGTACGGCGGACCGGGTCTCCAAGGCGTGCGGCTTCCCCGTCGTCTCGGTCTCCCAGTCGATGCGCCTGATCGCGCTGTACGTGGACGGGGAGCGGCGGGTCCTGGAGGAGTCCTCCGCCATCCTGTCCCGGGCCAATCAGGCGCTCGCCACGCTGGAGCGGTACAAACTGCGGCTCGACGAGGTGGCGGGCACGCTGTCCGCCCTGGAGATCGAGGACCTGGTCACCGTCCGGGACGTGACGGCGGTGGCGCAGCGGCTGGAGATGGTGCGGCGGATCGCCACGGAGATCGCGGAGTACGTGGTCGAGCTCGGCACCGACGGACGTCTGCTCTCCCTCCAGCTGGACGAGCTGATCGCCGGGGTGGAGCCGGAGCGGGAGCTGGTCGTCCGCGACTACGTCCCCGAGCCGACGGCGAAGCGGTCGCGCACGGTGGCCGAGGCGCTGACCGAGTTGGACGCGCTGAGCCACACGGAGCTGCTGGAGCTGGCGGTGGTGGCGCGGGCGCTGGGCTACAGCGGCTCGCCCGAGACGCTGGACTCGGCGGTCTCCCCGCGGGGCTTCCGGCTGCTGGCGAAGGTGCCGAGGCTGCCGGGGGCGATCATCGAGCGGCTGGTGGAGCACTTCGGCGGTCTGCAGAAGCTGCTGGCGGCGAGCGTGGACGACCTCCAGACGGTGGACGGCGTCGGCGAGGCGCGGGCGCGCAGCGTGCGGGAGGGGCTCTCGCGGTTGGCGGAGTCGTCGATCCTGGAGCGGTACGTCTGAGATCGGCCGCGGGTGGGGGCGTCCTGACGGGCGCCCTCTTTCGCGTGCCGCCCAGGCTTTCGGGCCGGGCGGCCGGCGCGCGCAAGGACGGAGCCCCGGCCACCTCCAGCCCGTCCGGCGCGCACAAGGACGGAGCCCCGGCCACCTCCAGCCCGTCCGGCGTTTGAGGACGGAACCCTGGGGCTGGACGGGCGGTGCTCATGCGGGCTTGCCCGGCCCCATGGTCGCTTCGCTCGTCCGCCTGCACGGTTCCGTCCTCAAACGCCGGACAGGCTGGGGTTACCGGGCCCACCCGGCCCCATGGTCGCTTCGCTCGTCCGCCTGCACGGTTCCGTCCTCAAACGCCGGACAGGCTGGGGTTACCGGGCCCACCCGGCCCCGTGGGCGCATCGCACGTCCGTGTGCACGGTTCCGTCCTCAAACGCCGGACGGGCTGGAGATGGCTGCACGGGCTGGGGATGGCCGGGCGGGCTGGGGATGGCCGGGCGGGCTGAAGGTGGTCCGAGGGGGCTCGGGTGGTCAGTCCTTGGCGAGGACGAACGACGCTCGTTGGACCGCCTCGCCCGGGGTCTTCGCCTCCAGGAGGTACGTTCCCGGGCCGGCCTTGCCCGCCGGAGGGGTCGCGCAGCCGGGGGCGGACAGGGTGCGGTTCCAGTCGACCGTGTGGATCACCGTCGCGCCCGCCGGGACCTTCAGGAACAGCGGGCCGGCCGAGGCGGGGCAGTCCTTCGAGGACCAGATCGGATCGTCGTCCTCGCCACCGGCCTCGGTGACCGTGAGGACCGCGCTCTTCGGCCCGAGGTCGGCCTTGCACGTGGCCGACGAGGTGTTCTTCGCGATCAGTTCGAACTTCGGCCGGTCGTCGGGGCCGTAACTGACCTTCGTCCGCAGGCTCAACCGCACCGCGGCGGGCTTGCACTCGGGGAGCGGGGAGCCGGCCGGGACCTGCTGGCCCGCCGTGCCGCCGCCGCCCGTACCCGAACCGGCCGTGCCCGCACCGCCCGTTGACGCCCCGTCGGACGAAGCGCCGTCGCCCGCACCGCCGGAGGACGCGCCGGCGCCGCCGTCGGAGCCGCCCGACCCGCCGGAGCCCCCGGAGCCGCCGTTCTCACCCGACTCGTCGCGGCCGCCCGGCTGTTGGCTGATCGCGGGACCGGAGCCCGAGGGCCCGGGAGTGATCGACTCGACCGGGTCGGAGCCGCCGGACTTGCCGTCGTTCCGGCTTCCTCCACCGCCTCCGGACGTCACACCCCAGGCGATCAGCACGGCGAGCAGCGCAACCAGAAGTCCCGCTACCGCCCTTCGTCGCCAGTAGATGCTGGAGGGAAGCGGACCGACCGGATTGCGCATAGATCCCACGGCCCGAACTCTACGAGAGATCCGGACCGACTCAGGCCCCACCCGCCGCTCCGGCCGCAAGTTTTGCCGATCATCATCACGGGGATCCGGTCACAGGGGACAGAACGGGTGGCGTTGTCACCCCCTGGACCGCCTCGTGGGCCGACACCCCCGCGCCCGTGACCGCCGCTCCCGCTTCCGTGCCAGGATCGTCCGTGCGATGACTGCCATGACTTCGACACAGACGCCCCCCGCCGCCTCCCTCCACACCCCCGTCATCGGGTGGTTCGAGCAGCATGCCCGCGATCTGCCCTGGCGCCGCCCCGAAGCGGGCGCCTGGGGAGTGATGGTCAGCGAGTTCATGCTGCAGCAGACCCCGGTGAGCCGGGTCCTCCCGGTGTACGAACAGTGGCTCGCCCGCTGGCCCCGCCCCGCCGACCTCGCCGCCGAGGCGCCCGGGGAGGCGGTCCGCGCCTGGGGCCGGCTCGGCTACCCGCGCCGTGCGCTGCGCCTGCACGGGGCCGCGCAGGCGATAACGGAACGGCACGGCGGCGATGTGCCGAGCGAGCACGCCCAGCTGCTGGCGCTGCCCGGGATCGGCGAGTACACGGCGGCGGCCGTGGCCTCGTTCGCGTACGGACAGCGGCACGCGGTGCTCGACACGAACGTCCGCCGGGTGTTCGCCCGTGCCGCGTCCGGGGTCCAGTACCCGCCGAACGCGACCACGGCCGCCGAGCGCAAGCTCGCGCGGGCGCTGCTGCCCGAGGAGGACGAACGGGCGGCGCGCTGGGCGGCGGCCACGATGGAGCTGGGCGCCCTCGTGTGCACCGCGCGCAACGAGGACTGCGACCGGTGCCCGATCGCCTCGCGGTGTGCCTGGCGGCTGGCCGGGAAGCCCGCGCACCAGGGGCCGCCGCGCAAGGGTCAGACGTACGCCGGTACCGACCGCCAGGTGCGCGGGCGGCTGCTGGCGGTGTTGCGGGACTCGGTGAGCCCCGTGGCCCAGGCCGCGCTGGACGCGGTGTGGGAGGAGCCGGTGCAGCGGGCCCGTGCGCTGGACGGGCTGGTGGCCGACGGGCTGGTCGAGCCGCTGGCCGACGGCCGGTACCGGCTGCCGATGACCTGACACCCGGCCCCGAATCCGGCGGCCCTGTCGCCGGTCCCCGGGAAACGTCCTCTCCGGCACTGTTACACAACCGATGGGCAGCCGTGCACCGGCCTACGGCTGCTCCGCACATCGCCGTGACAACGCCTCCGTAGCGTCTCCGACAGCAGGACGGCCGGACCGCGGAACACCCGCGGCCCGGGGTGACACGGGGATGTTCGGGGACGGAGGCGGTTGTCATGGCGCAGGGCGAGGTGCTCGCGTTCGAGGACTACGTACGCACACGGCAGGAGGCGCTGCTGCGCAGCGCACGCCGTCTGGTTCCGGACCCCGTGGATGCCCAGGACCTGCTGCAGACCGCTCTGGTGCGCACCTACGGCCGCTGGGACGGCATCGCCGACAAGTCCCTGGCCGACGCCTATCTGCGCCGCGTCATGATCAACACCCGTACGGAGTGGTGGCGGGCGCGCAAGCTCGAAGAGGTCCCGACCGAGCAGCTGCCCGACGCGAGCGTCGAGGACGGCAGTGAGCAGCGCGCCGACCGCGCCCTGTTGATGGACATCCTGGGCATTCTGGCTCCCAAGCAACGCAGCGTCGTCGTGCTGCGACACTGGGAGCAGATGAGCACGGAGGAGACGGCCGCGGCGCTCGGCATGTCGGCCGGTACGGTCAAGAGCACGCTGCACCGGGCCCTGGCGCGGCTGCGCCAGGAGCTGGAGAGCCGCGAGCTGGTCAGCCGCGAGGCGGTCGCCCGGGAGACCGGGGGCCACCGGAGCGCGGCGCCGGTCACCTCCGCCCGTGTCCCCGCCCAGCGGTCGCCGGTGACGACGGTGCCGGGGGCGAGGGCACACACACCGGCGCAGCGGAACGGGCGTCACGACGAGCGGGGGATGGAGCGGTGCGCGGCCTGAGCGGCAGCAGCGGTGTCGGGGGCGGCTTCGGGGACGACTCCCCGGGCAGCCCTTCCGGGAGCGGCCCTGCCTCGAGTGACTCCTCCTTGAGTGGTTCCGGGGGATCGGACGACGGCGACGACCCGGGGAGATCGGGCCGGAGCCGGGGATTCCGGAGCGGTATGGCGGCGGGTGGCACGGCCTTGGCCGGACTCGTCGCCTTCGGGCTGTTCGGCGTCGGCTGCTCCACGGGCGGCACCGGCACCCGCGACGAGGGCCCCGCCGGGAGTCAGCCGGTCGCCCAGATCACCCCCCGGGCCACCCCTTCCGGCACGACCCCGCCCGTCAGGCGGGTCGACGCCGTGCGGCTCCTCCAGGACGACCCCAAGGTGGGCGAGCAGGTCAGGGACGGGCTCAAGCCCTGCGCGGGCAAGGCCTATCCGATCGACACCTCCTACGGGTCGATGACCGGCGGCCGGGCCGCCGACGTGGTGGTCAACGTGATGAGCTGCGCCGACTCGGTGGGCGTCGGAACGTATGTGTACCGGGCGGACGGCGACGGCTCGTACAAGAACGTCTTCGCGGCCGAGGTCCCCGCCGTCTACGGAACGATCGACCGGGGCGACCTGGTGGTGACGACCCAGGTCTACGGGTCGAAGGATCCGCTGGCGTACCCGTCCGGCTCGGAGGTGGTCACCTACCGTTGGGCGAGCGACCGCTTCACCGAGCACGACCGGGTGCACAACGACTTCAGCCGTGCCGTCGAGGGCACGGACAGCGAGCTTCCGGTGCAGTCGGAGCCGATGGAACCGGTGGAACCGGTAGAGCCGGTGGAGCCTGCTCCGTCGGACACGCCGGCGGAGCAGAGCAGGAATTGAACCCCGGCAGGAACGACGTCGTGCCGGTGGAACCGGGCGGGAACGGAAAGCGAGAAGCAGCCCCATGGCCGAGACCCACGTCCTCTTCGTCGAGGACGACGACGTCATCCGCGAGGCCACCCAGCTCGCCCTGGAACGGGTCGGCTTCACGGTCACCGCGATGCCCGACGGGCTCTCCGGTCTGGAGGCGTTCCGCGCCGACCGGCCGGACATCGCCCTGCTCGACGTGATGGTGCCGGGCCTGGACGGGGTGAGCCTGTGCCGCCGTATCCGCGACGAGTCGACCGTCCCGGTGATCATGCTCTCCGCGCGGGCCGACTCGATCGATGTGGTGCTCGGCCTGGAGGCCGGGGCCGACGACTACGTCACCAAGCCGTTCGACGGCGCGGTCCTGGTAGCGCGCATCCGGGCGGTGCTGCGCCGCTTCGGCCACGCGGCCGGGCCGGACGGGCCGGGCCGCGGCGGTGCGGAGGAGGAGGCCGGGGCGTTCGGCGGGGTGCTGGTCTTCGGCGATCTGGAGGTCGACACGGACGGCATGGAGGTCCGGCGCGCCGGCGAGCAGGTGGCGCTGACGCCCACCGAGATGCGGCTGCTGCTGGAGTTCTCGTCCGCGCCGGGCACCGTCCTGTCCCGCGACAAGCTCCTGGAGCGGGTCTGGGACTACGGCTGGGGCGGTGACACCCGGGTCGTGGACGTCCATGTCCAGCGGCTGCGCACCAAGATCGGCCAGGACCGGATCGATACGGTCCGCGGCTTCGGCTACAAGCTGCGCGGATGAAGCGACTGGCCCTGCGGACCGGAGTCCGCTGGAAGATCAGCATCGCCATCGCGGCGGTCGGCGCGCTCATCGCGGTGGCGCTGAGCCTCGTGGTGCACAACGCGGCCCGCGTCTCGATGATCGAGAACGCCCGCGAGGTGCAGCTGGAGCGGCTGCTGGGCGCCCAGCGCTTCTACGAGGCGACGAGCATGCAGAAGGGCGGGCCGAAATTCGGGGCGAAGCTCAACGACCCGACGATCCCGCCGAGCCTGCGCGACGAGGTCCGCAAGAACCGCCGGGCCACCCATGTGACGCAGGCACCCGACGGGGTCCCCGAGGTCTGGGCGGCGGTTCCGCTGGCAGGCGGGGACGTGCTCTCGCTGCACTCCCGGTTCGCGGACCGCTCCGCCACGATCATGGACGACCTGGACCGGGCCCTGATCATCGGCTCGGTCTCGGTGGTCTTCGGCGGCTGCGCGCTCGGGGTCCTCATCGGCGGCCAGCTCTCGCGCCGGCTGCGCAAGGCGGCGGCAGCGGCGGGCCGGGTCGCCCAGGGGCAGACGGACGTACGGGTCAGGGAGGCCGTCGGCGGGGTCGTCCGCGACGAGACCGACGAGCTGGCGCGGGCGGTCGACGCGCTGACCGACGCGTTGAACGAGCGGATCGAGGCGGAGCGCCGGGTCACCGCGGATATCGCCCATGAGCTGCGTACCCCGGTGACCGGGCTGCTCACGGCGGCCGAGCTGCTGCCGCCGGGCCGCCCCACCGAGCTGGTACGGGACCGGGCCCAGGCGATGCGGACGCTGGTCGAGGACGTGCTGGAGGTGGCCCGCCTGGACAGCGCGTCGGAGCGGGCCGAACTCCAGATGCTGCCGCTCGGCGAGTTCGTCAGCCGCCGGATCGGGCTGCTGAACCCCGAGGTGACCGTGCGGGTGGTGCACGAGTCGTGGGTCTCCACCGATCCGCGCCGGCTGGAGCGCATCCTCGGCAATCTGCTCGGGAACGCCGCCAAGCACGGCTCGACCCCGGTGGAGGTCACCGTCGAGGGCCGGGTGGTGCGGGTCCGCGACCACGGTCCGGGGTTCCCGGAGGAGCTCCTGCGGGACGGGCCGAGCCGGTTCCGTACCGGAAGCATGGACCGGGCCGGGCACGGGCACGGGCTCGGGCTGACGATCGCGGCGGGCCAGGCGAGGGTGCTGGGGGCCCGGCTGACCTTCCGCAACGCGGCGCCCTCGGGTGCGGCGGAGGGCACGGGCGGGGCGATCGCGGTGCTGTGGCTGCCGGAGCACGCGCCGACGGACACCGGGAGCTTCCCGGTGCTGCGGATGGCGGACCAGCGGCAGGCGTCGGACTGAGCCGTACGCCGGTCGGGCACCCGTCGGCACCCCGTCGGGCACGCATCGGGCACGCACCGGGCACGCACGGGGCACGCATCGGGCTGCGGGAACGCCGACGGCGACCCCGAGGAGTGAGCCGTGAGGCTGTCCTCGACGTCGCCGTCGGACGGGTGACCCGGGCGCACGCCCCGGGTACCGGGGTGTAACGGGTCCACTGACTCTTTTCGGTTGTGCTGCTCGCCCGCCGGGTCCCGGCGGGTGGGCGGTTACGCCGGCCGGATCAGATGGAGACGTGCACCGAGCGGAGGAACGCGGCCGGGTTCAGCGCCGAGCCGTAGTTCGGGCTGGTGCGGATCTCGAAGTGCAGGTGCGGGCCGCTGGAGTTTCCGGTGTTGCCGGACAGGGCGATCTTCTGGCCCGTCTTCACGGTCTGGCCGATCTTCACGTTGACCTTCGACAGGTGCGCGTACTGCGAGTACTTGCCGTTGGAGTGCTTGATCACGACGGCGTTGCCGTACGCGGGGCCGTCGCCGGCGCCGTTCGGGCCGGCCTTCACGACGGTGCCCTTGTGGGCGGCCACGACGTCGGTGCCGACCGGCACGGCGAAGTCCTGGCCGGAGTGCTTGGCGGCCCAGCGGGCGCCACCGGTGCCGTAGCTGGCGCTCAGCGTGTACTTCTTGACCGGGGACTTCCAGGAGGCGGCGTTCTTCTTCGCGGCCTTCTTCTTGTCCTCGGCCTTCTTCTTCGCGTCGGAGGCCTTCTTCGCGGAGGCCTTCTTGGCCGCGTCGGCGGCCTTGCCCTGCGCGGTCGCCTGCTGGGCGACGGAGTCGGCGGCCGTGGCGGCGGCGAGGGGAGCGGCAGCGGCTTCACTGCCGCTGGACGCGAACGCCGATCCGGCACCCAGCACCACGGACGCTCCCAGGCCGGCGGCCAGGACGGCGCCACGGACGCGGAAGGCGGACGGGCGGATGGTGTGCTGGTTCGTTGCGCGCTTCATACGAGGAAGTCCTCCGAAGGTGAGTGGACCCGGCGTGCTGTCCGGGCTTGCTCCACCTTGGTAACCCGCACCCCCGCCGGTGCTCAAACACCCCATCTACGAAGAAAAGCCGTAGAGGGGGCCGGGGGAATTCGTCGCGCTTGTCCCCCTGTGAGGAGTCGGCGCGGGCTACGAAATCCTTCGCGCGGAAGACGTTTAACGCCTGCTCCATGGGCCCTTTTCCGGACATGGCACCGCGAAAGGGCTGTATCGCCCAGAGCCTCGAAAGGGCCTGCCGCCGCCGGGCCGAAGGTCCCGCGGCCGATCACGGCGCTTTCTCCTAGCCCGGGTAGTAGGCCTGTTTCGGGCTGTGCGCCTTGTCACCGCCGGTGGGACCTAAGTCCTTCCGATTCGGGACCTTCGGCCTGCTACTTCACTACGCTGACGGGAAAGCGGCACCGCACCCCGGGGGACCCCATGACGGCCGAGAACACCCACGCGCTGGACGGCATCGAGCTCGCCGATGCCGTCGCGTCCATCCGCAACCAGCTCATCGACGCGGCGACCCGGGCCACGGACCACCCGGTCTCCTTCGCGGTCGGCGACATCCAGATGGAGTTCACCCTCGAACTGCGCCGGGAGGCCAAGGCGGGCGGCAAGGTGAAGGCCTGGGTGGTCGAGGCGGGCGCGGACGCCGCCCGCACCACGGGCCGCACGCACAAGGTGGCCTTCACCCTGACCCCGCGCAACGCCGCCACGGGCGAGGCGTGGGAGATCGGGACGGAGGACGACGGGTCCACGGCGGGGTTCGGCGGGAGCACAGCAGAGGACGACGGGTCCACGGCGGGGTTCGGCGAGGGGTCCGCCCGCGCGTGAGCACGACGCGTCCCTCCGGCACCCACCCCTCCGACCGCACGGTGGTCGTCTCCGGGGTCCTCCAGGGCAGTGGTGTCCTCCTCACCGACCTGCTGATCCTGACCTGCGCCCATGTGGTCAAGACCGGCACCGTCCACGTCGCCCACCCGGACAGCCCGGAGCGCACCCGCGCCACGGTCGCCTGGATCGACTACCGCCTGGACGTGGCGCTCCTCCAGGCCATCGAACCGGTGCGGCCCGTTCCCCCCGTACGGCTCGGTGTGGTCGACACCCGCCAGGCGATACCCGAGTGCGAGATCACCGGCTTCCCGCGCATCCAGCGCTACGGCCGCGACCAGCGCCTGGAGGCGGACCAGTACACGGCGACGGTCCTGCCCATGGCGGGCCGGGTCCGCGACCTGCTGGTCTGCGATCTGGACGGCCCGCCCGCCGCACGCCCGGACGACGAGCCGGCCGCCCTGTCCGGGCTCTCCGGCGGCCCGGTCTTCATGGGGGACGTGCTCCTGGGCATCGCCCGGCAGGTCCCGCAGCAGCGCGACGGCCGGCGGGTCGAATGCGTCCCGCTCGCCCCGGTCCTGGCGGCGAAGCCCTTCCGCCTCGTCTATCAGCGGACCGGAATCGACCTGCGCCAAGAGCTCGTCCACGGCAGCTTCCCGCGTGACCTGCGGTACGAGGCGGAGTACGCCCAGGCGCTCGGCGTCGCCTACCGCCGTACGAAGATCTTCGGCCTGGACGAGCTGAGTCGGCACGACGCCGAATGGGACCTGGACACCGCCTATCTCAGCCTGGAGGCCCAGGCACAGACGCAGGACCGGGTGCAGGACCGGGCCCAGGCGCAGGACCGGGTCGCTCCCGGACCCCCCGCCGCCCACGCCCCGCCCCTCCCCCAGCGCATCGACGCCCTCCTCGCCGACCGCCCCCGGGTCCTGCTGCGCGGCGAGGCGGGCGCGGGCAAGACGACGCTGCTGTGGTGGCTCGCCGCCCATGCCTCGGCCCGCACCCTGAGCGACGCGCTGGCCCCGCTGAACGGCCTGATCCCCTTCGTGGTGCCCCTGCGCACCCTGCGGGCCCGCGGCGGTACGTTCCCGGGTCCGGCCGAGCTGTCGGGTGCGGCGGGGCTGGTGATCGACGCGGCCCCGGAGGGCTGGGCGGGCCGGGTCCTGGCGTCCGGGCGGGCGTTGTTGCTGGTGGACGGCCTGGACGAGGTGCCGCCGGAGGAGCGCGAACAGGCGCACTTCTGGCTCGCGCAGCTCCTGGACCGCTACCCGGACACCCGGTGCGTCGCGACCGTGCGACCGCTCGCCGTCGAGCCGGACTGGCTGCGCTCCGAGGGTTTCGGGGAGCTGCGGCTGCTGCCGATGCGGAACGAGGACATCCAGGCGTTCGTGGCCTCCTGGCATCGGGCGGCACGGCTGTCGGAGGAGGACGACGCCGATCGGCTGGACGAGCTGGGCCGCGACCTGTCCCGCCAGTTCGACCAGAACCCCACGCTCGGTGACCTGGCCCGTACGCCGCTGCTCTGCGCGGTGATCTGCGCGCTGCACCGCCGGCGCGACGGCTTCCTTCCCGAGACCCGCTGGCAGCTGTACCGCTCGGCCCTGGAGCTGCTGGTGGGCCACCGCGACCGTCGCCGCCGGATCGGGAACCCCGAGGGCATCGAGCTGGACGTCGAGGAAGCCACCCAGCTCCTCCAGCGGATCGCCGTCTGGCTGGTCCGCGAGGGCCAGTCGGAGTTCACCCGGGGCCAGGCACTGCGCCAACTCGGCCGTGCGCTGGCGGGGATGGACCGGGTCAGGGCCCAGGGCCCGCCCGAGAGGATCCTCACCCACCTGCTCAACCGCAGTGGTCTGCTCCAGGAACGCGCCGACGCCACCTACCAGTTCATCCACCGGACGTTCCAGGACTACCTGGCCGCGAAGGAGCTCGTCGAGGACGACCACCTCAACGAACTGCTGCGCCACGCGGACGAGGAGCCCTGGCAGGACGTGGTCCTGCTGGCGGCGGGCCACTGCGGGCGCCGCGAACTGGCCGTGCTGGTCGAGGGGTTGCTGGACGCGGGGCTGACGCACGAGGAAGGGACGATCGACCGTGTGGGCCTCCATGTCCTCGCCGCCCTGTGCGCGCAGCACGCGGCGTGGCTGGACGGTGGGGTACGGGAACGGGTGCGCGCCGGCACGGCGGCGTTGTTCCCGCCGACGGACGGCGACCAGGTGGACGTCCTGGCCGGGCTGGGCGAGGCGGCGCTGGAGTTCCTGCCGGCGCCGGGACGGAGGAGGCCCGGAGACCACGGCGTCGAGCACGTGGCGGACCTGATCGCCGCGATCGGGGGAGCCGCGGCGGTGCCGTACGCCGAGTCCTGGCTTCTCGCCCATCCCGATCTGAGCATGCGGTTCGCGTACGAGTGGGAGAGCTTTCCCCCCGAGGAGTACGCCATCGAGGTGCTGGCCCGGTGCGACCTCGCGGCGGTGTTCCTCATCGTGAGCGACCGCAGGCGGCTGGCGGCCCTGCGGCATCTGCCCGACTTCCAGTATCTGCGCCTGGAGGTGGACGCCCCCGAAGCGGAGATACGAGCGGCGCTGGAGGGCAAACGGCCGGTGCACCTCGTCCTGGACGACAACGCGTCGCTGACCGGCCTCTCCTGTCTGCTGCCGGTCGCTCCGACCCTGCGGTACTTGAAGATCGACAGCTGTCCCGGGATCCGGGATCTGACTGCTCTCGGGGAACTGACCGCGCTGACGACGCTGTGCCTGGATCTCTCCGGTCTGCCGACCGCGCACGAGGCCATCGCCGCCGACCTGCCCGCCTCACTGGGGTCGCTGGAGCTGACGGGGCTCGCGACCGACCGGCTCAGCGACATCGCCCCCCACCCTCCGGTGGAGGACCTCGCCCTCACGGCGCGACGGCCGCTCGTGCTGGACGCCCTGGACGCCTGGCCCTCGCTGATCGCCCTGGAGGTCTCCGAGCTGAGCGACTGGAACGAGGCGCTCACCGCGTTGGCCGCGTTCCCTCGGATCACCGAGCTGACGTTCAAAGCCTTCCCCTGGCAGGACCCGCCCACCGACGCGCCCGCCCTCCCGGCCGTCGAGGAGCTGAGGCTCCAGGCTCCGCGCGACGGCCGGGTCCTGGACGTCGTCCGGCCCCTCTTCCCGGGAGTCACCCACCTCACCCTGGACGTCTCGGAGCATGCCGGCGGCCTGGATCTGTCAGCGGTCGGCGACTGGCCCGACCTCGCGGTGACGGTCACCGGACGCGAGCACATCACCGTGGTCGGTGCGGAGGGACTGGGCGAACGGCTCACGGTCAGCCCGTACCTGTGAGCCGCAGAAAAGGGGCTGCCCCGGACCGGTGACGAAACCGGTTCCGGGGCAGCCCCTTCACACGCTCGGGCTCACGCCCTACGCGCGTGTCACGCGTCCTTCGTGAGGTTCGGGCCGGCGCCGCCTGCCGCCTGCTCGATCGGCGGGACGTCGGGCAGAGCCGACTTCTCCTCGCCGCGGAAGGTGAACGTCTTGTCGTCACCCTCGCCCTCGGTGCCCACGACCACGATGTGACCGGGACGCAGCTCACCGAAGAGGATCTTCTCGGAGAGGATGTCCTCGATCTGCCGCTGGATCGTCCGGCGCAGCGGCCGGGCGCCCATCACGGGGTCGTAGCCCTTCTTCGCGAGCAGCATCTTGGCCTCGCCGCTGAGCTCGATGCCCATGTCGCGGTCCTTGAGGCGCTCGTCGACCTTGGCGAGCATGAGGTCGACGATCTGGATGATGTCTTCCTCGGTCAGCTGGTGGAAGACGACCGTGTCGTCGACACGGTTGAGGAATTCCGGCCGGAAGTGCTGCTTGAGCTCTTCGTTGACCTTGGTCTTCATCCGCTCGTAGTTCGTCTTGACGTCGCCCTGGGCGGCGAAGCCCAGGTTGAAGCCCTTCGAGATGTCCCGGGTCCCGAGGTTGGTCGTCATGATGATGACCGTGTTCTTGAAGTCCACGACCCGACCCTGGGAGTCGGTCAGGCGACCGTCCTCCAGAATCTGGAGCAGGGAATTGAAGATATCGGGGTGGGCCTTCTCGACCTCGTCGAAGAGGACGACGGAGAACGGCTTGCGGCGCACCTTCTCGGTGAGCTGGCCGCCCTCCTCGTAGCCCACGTAGCCGGGGGGCGAACCGAAGAGACGGGAAACCGTGTGCTTCTCGCTGAACTCCGACATGTCGAGGGAGATCAGCGCGTCCTCGTCGCCGAAGAGGAATTCGGCGAGCGTCTTGGAGAGCTCGGTCTTACCGACACCGGACGGGCCGGCGAAGATGAACGAGCCACCGGGGCGCTTCGGGTCCTTCAGACCGGCTCGCGTACGGCGGATCGCCTGCGAAAGGGCCTTGATGGCGTCCTTCTGCCCGATGACGCGCTTGTGGAGCTCGTCCTCCATGCGCAGCAGACGGGAGGACTCCTCCTCCGTCAGCTTGAAGACCGGGATTCCGGTGGCCGTGGCCAGGACTTCGGCGATGAGCTCGCCGTCGACCTCGGCGACGACGTCCATGTCGCCGGCCTTCCACTCCTTCTCGCGCTTGGCCTTCGCCGCCAGCAGCTGCTTCTCCTTGTCGCGGAGGGAAGCCGCCTTCTCGAAGTCCTGGGAGTCGATGGCCGACTCCTTGTCGCGGCGGACGCCCGCGATCTTCTCGTCGAACTCGCGGAGGTCCGGCGGCGCGGTCATCCGGCGGATGCGCATCCGGGATCCGGCCTCGTCGATCAGGTCGATCGCCTTGTCCGGCAGGAAGCGGTCCGAGATGTACCGGTCGGCCAGGGTCGCGGCCTGGACCAGCGCCTCGTCCGTGATGGAGACCCGGTGGTGGGCCTCGTAACGGTCGCGCAGGCCCTTGAGGATCTCGATGGTGTGCGGCAGCGACGGCTCCGCGACCTGGATGGGCTGGAAGCGGCGCTCGAGAGCGGCGTCCTTCTCCAGGTGCTTGCGGTACTCGTCGAGCGTGGTGGCGCCGATGGTCTGGAGCTCACCGCGCGCCAGCATGGGCTTCAGGATCGAAGCCGCGTCGATGGCGCCTTCCGCGGCACCCGCACCGACCAGCGTGTGGAGCTCGTCGATGAACAGGATGATGTCGCCGCGGGTGCGGATCTCCTTGAGGACCTTCTTCAGGCGCTCCTCGAAGTCACCCCGGTACCGGGAGCCGGCGACCAGGGCGCCGAGGTCCAGGGTGTAGAGGTGCTTGTCCTTGAGGGTCTCGGGCACCTCGCCCTTGACGATCGCCTGGGCCAGGCCCTCGACGACCGCCGTCTTGCCGACGCCGGGCTCGCCGATGAGGACCGGGTTGTTCTTGGTCCGGCGGGACAGCACCTGCATGACCCGCTCGATCTCCTTCTCGCGCCCGATGACCGGGTCGAGCTTGGACTCACGAGCGGCCTGGGTGAGATTCCGGCCGAACTGGTCGAGCACCAGGGACGTGGAGGGCGTGCCCTCGGCGGGACCGCCTGCGGTGGCCGCCTCCTTGCCGCCCGAATACCCGGAAAGCAGCTGGATGACCTGCTGCCGGACCCGGTTCAGGTCGGCGCCCAGCTTCACGAGGACCTGGGCGGCGACGCCCTCGCCCTCGCGGATCAGGCCGAGCAGGATGTGCTCGGTGCCGATGTAGTTGTGGCCCAGCTGAAGAGCCTCGCGGAGCGACAGCTCCAGGACCTTCTTGGCTCGCGGAGTGAAGGGGATGTGCCCGGAAGGAGCCTGCTGCCCCTGCCCGATGATCTCCTCCACCTGCTGGCGGACCGCCTCGAGCGAAATCCCGAGGCTCTCCAGGGCCTTAGCGGCGACACCCTCACCCTCATGGATCAGGCCCAGGAGGATGTGCTCGGTGCCGATGTAGTTGTGGTTGAGCATCCGGGCTTCTTCCTGAGCCAGGACGACAACCCGCCGCGCGCGGTCGGTGAACCTCTCGAACATCGTTAATCGCTCCTCAGAGCGGTCGGTCAGTGAGGGGTCGGTCCCCTCCCAGTCCTTCCGCATGCTAGTCCCGCAGGACGGGACAGCTCATTCCAACTGCCGACATCCGTCCGGATCACCCCGCGCCGGGCGGGGATTCTTACTGCCGAACAGCTGACAACTGCTCCAACCCGATGGTGCGAGACGATGTTCCCGCAGGCCAGGCAGATACCCCTTTCGCCAGTACGCCGATGGCGAACGTGAGACGCCTCGGCCCGCGTGTCGCCCCTTCCCACTAGGAAAGTCTTACCCGCAATCACTGACAGTCCATGCGGCGCGCCCCGGTTCCCTCCGCTACGGGCGAACATCCTTGCGCTGCTGAATGCTCTCGCGCGCCCCCACGGCCGGGACGGAACGTGATCCGTCGCGAACCCTGCGTAACCCCGGAGGTGATTCGGCGGTTCATCGGACATGACCCCCGCCGTCCCTCAGCCCCGATCGTCGCCCGATGCCGCTCCGGGTTCCGCCGACGCCGCACTTGCCCGGCGGTACGCGACGGAGCTGGGCTGGGCCACCGCGGGCCGGGCTCCGCTGCGACTGCTCACCGGGGCGCTCTTCGATGTGCTGGAGCTGCCCGCCGAGGCCGGTCACGCTGTGCTGCGGCGCGGTGTGCGCACCGGTCCCGTGCTGCTGTCCGGTACGCGGATGGGGCTGCTGGTCGCCGCGGGCGGCGCCGATGAGCTGCCGGGGCTGCTCGACTGGCTGGAGTGGGGCCCGGTCGCGCTGGACCTGGCCGCCGTGGGTGCGGGGGGCCGCGTCACGGCCCCGCCTCTCCCGGGCGCCCCGGGGGACTCGCCGGGGGCCGCTGTGTGGCTGCGGCCCCCAGAGCCGAGGCGTGTGCCCGGGCCGGGACTGCCGGCCCTCGCGGGCTTCGGGAGCAGCGGTGGGGATGCCCCCGATCTCGTACGCCTGGTGGACGCCGCGGCTACCGAATGCCATCGGGTCCGGTTGTCACGCGCCCGTTCCGGGGTGCTGACAAGGGGTGGAGCGGATCAGCCGTTGGCCTTCTCGTAAGCCTCACGGATCTCGGCGGGAACGCGGCCGCGGTCATTCACGTTGTGGCCGTTCTCCCGCGCCCACCGGCGGATTTCCGCGGTGTCCTTGTTACCGCCGGCCACGGCGCGGCCCTTGCCGCGGCCCGTGGCGGCACGGCCACCGGTGCGACGTCCACCCTTGGTGTAGGGCTCGAGAAGGCCGCGAAGCTTGTCCGCGTTGGCCGTGGTGAGGTCGATCTCGTACGTCTTGCCGTCAAGGGCGAACGTGACGGTCTCATCGGCCTCGACGCCGTCGAGGTCATCGACAAGAAGGACCTGAACCTTCTGTGCCACGGGATTTCCTTTCATCGAAAATGGAGTACGCGGAAAGGAAACCGCTTTTCCCTCGAAAACACAAACCCCCGGGAGAGGTTCAGCAGCCCGAGAAGACAGGAAACATGCGCGATTCGGACATAGGGTTGCAGGTCCTTCTGCAGATCACAGGTGCAGAAGCATCCGGCTGTTGCCCAAGGTGTTCGGCTTCACTCGTTCGAGACCGAGGAACTCCGCGACACCCTCGTCGTAGGAACGCAGCAGCTCACTGTAGACATCGGTGTCAACGGGCGTCTCCCCGATCTCGACGAAGCCGTGCTTCGCGAAGAAGTCCACTTCGAAGGTGAGACAGAAAACCCTGCGGACACCGAGCCATCGCGCGGTCTGCAAGAGCTTGTCCAGTACGTGATGCCCGACTCCCGCGCCCTTGATGCGGGGGTCGACGGCAAGGGTCCGCACTTCCGCCAGGTCTTCCCACATGACGTGAAGTGCGCCGCAGCCGATGACTGTCGCGTCCTCGTCGCGTTCCGCGACCCAGAACTCCTGGATGTCCTCGTAAAGGGTGACGGTCGCTTTGTCGAGCAGGATGCGTCCGGACACGTACCCGTCGAGGAGTCGTCGCACCGACGCGACATCACTCGTTCTGGCCCGTCGGACGGTGATGGCGGGCTTATTTACCGACGGGTCGGTATGAAGTTCGGTATCCGGATCACTTTGTGGCTGCTCTGGGGACATGCCCCGACGCTATCGCCCGCTCTCCTGCGTCGCGTCATCGGCCGGGGCGTCATCTCCGGCGGCGCCGGCGGTCGGTTCCGCGGGGTCGCCGGGGGTGGTTTCGGCAAGGTTGGGGGAAACCATGCGAACAGCGTCCTGCAGTGCTTCGCGCTGTTCGGCGGACATCATGCCGAAGAACGCGACAAGTGCGGCGGCGGGGTTGTCACTGCGTGACCAGGCTTCGTTCATCAGTGCGGCCGAGTAGGCGGCCCTGGTGGAGACGGCCGTATATCGATAGGCCCGGCCGTCGACTTCCCTGCGCACCCAGCCCTTCTGATGGAGATTGTCCATTACCGTCATCACGGTCGTGTAGGCGATGGACCGTTCCTGCTGAAGGTCCTCAAGGACTTCCCGCACCGTGACCGGTCGGTTCCATTGCCAGACGCGTGTCATCACGGCGTCTTCGAGGTCTCCCAATTGGCGGGGCACGAGATCACTTTAGTGCTAGATGTCCTGAATGTTCTGGTATTTACACAGCAAAAGAGCGCACGGCTCGGACGAGTCGTGCGCTCCGGGTGTGCGCGTCGGGAGGATTACGGGGCGGACGGGCCGCTCTCGCGATCAGACATTCTCCGGACGAGCGGTCTGCTTTACGGATTCCGCGCGGGCGAGCGCCGCGTCCACCACGGCGTCCTCCTTGGTCTTGTTCGGACCGCCCTGGCTCTTGACGATGATCACGATCAGGGCGATGAAGAAGACGGCCATCACCACGGGGGGCACGAGCGCGGATACATAGTCCATGCCGTCCAGAGTAGCGAGCCCGGAACCGCCCGACGCGGCGACCTCCCGGTGGGAGGCCGCCGCGTCGGATGCCGCGCGGGGATCAGCCCGCGGCCCGCTCCTCGGACGGGGGCGGCGCGGGCCGGCGGCGCGGCGGGAAGACTTCGGAGGGCTTGGGCATCGGGCGGTCGCCCGGCTTCTGCGGGCGGTCCGGGGCGGCCGGGGTCCTGGGCCGGTCCGGCTCCCGGTCGGCGGCACGGCCGCCGGGCAGGGCGAGCAGCCGGCTGCGGGGCCCGGGAGCCGTGAGCCCGGCGGAGCGGCCGGCGAGGCGGGCCCGTACGGAACGCTCGGCGAGCACCTGGCAGCGCTCCAGGAGGGCCGCTGCGAGCCGCCCGCCGCGCAGGGCCCGCAGGGCGGCCAGATCGTCCGGGCGGGGGTCGTAGCCGGCCGCCAGGGCGTCCTGGAGCAGCTCCAGGTAGCCGGTGGCGGAGCCGGGGAGGGCGTTGCGGTAGCGGGCGAGGTCGGCGAGGAGGAACGCTCGCAGCCGACCCGCCTCGCCGGCCGCCTCGTCCACGGAGCCGGCGAGCCGCAGGCAGTCCTGGACGTCCTCGTCGGACAGGGGCATGGGGTGGAGGGCGATGGCAAGGGCACGTCGGAGCACCCGCAGCTCGTCCGCGCTGAACGCCATGCCGCCTCGTGAACCGTAGGGCGTGGGCATAACGCGACAATACGTGCTAAATGGACAAAATCCGTTTAACTGGTCGTCGGTGGCGCGGCGTACCCCGGCGGCGTCCCCGGCCCCCGCCCCCGGCCGTTCCCGCAGGTGCCACCGGGTCCCGGCGGGAGGGCCGCTACGACCGGGAGACGTTCCGCTCGTACACCAGGCGCAGCCCGATGAGCGTCAGCCACGGCTCGTGCTCGTCGATGGCCGAGGACTCCCCCAACACCATCGGAGCAAGGCCGCCCGTCGCGATCACGGTGACGTCGTCCGGGTCGGCGGCCAGCTCCTTCTTCATCCGGGCCACCACCCCGTCGACCTGGCCCGCGAAGCCGTAGACGATGCCGGACTGCATGGCCTCGACGGTGTTCTTGCCGATCACGCTGCGCGGCCGGGCCAGCTCGATCTTGCGGAGCTGGGCGCCCTTGACGCCGAGGGCCTCGACCGAGATCTCGATGCCGGGGGCGATCACCCCGCCCGCGTACTCGCCGCGCGGGGAGACCGCGTCGAAGGTGGTGGCGGTGCCGAAGTCGACGACGATCGCCGGGCCCCCGTACAGCTCGACGGCGGCGACCGCGTTGATGATGCGGTCCGCGCCGACCTCCTTGGGGTTGTCCATCAGGATCGGCACGCCCGTCTTGACGCCGGGCTCCACCAGGACGGCGGGGACGTCGCCGTAGTAGCGCCGGGTGACCTCGCGCAGTTCGTGCAGGACCGAGGGGACGGTGGCGCAGATCGCGATGCCCTCGATGCCGTCGCCCAGCTCCATGCCGAGCAGCGGGTGCATGCCCATCAGGCCCTGGAGCAGGACGGCCAGCTCGTCGGCGGTGCGGCGGGCGTCCGTGGAGATCCGCCAGTGCTCGACGATCTCCTCGCCGTCGAAGAGGCCGAGGACCGTGTGCGTGTTGCCGACGTCGATGGTGAGCAGCATCAGGCGTCGGCCCCGTCGGTGGCGTCGGCGTCGCGGAAGTCCAGGCCGATGTCGAGGATCGGCGAGGAGTGGGTGAGCGCCCCGACCGCGAGGTAGTCGACGCCCGCCTCGGCGTAGGCGCGGGCCGAGTCGAGGGTCAGCCGGCCGGAGGACTCCAGGATCGCCCGGCCGTCGACCAGGGCGACGGCCTCGGCGGTCTCGGCCGGGGTGAAGTTGTCCAGCAGGATCAGGTCGACGCCCGCGTCCAGCACCTCGCGGACCTGGTCCATCGTGTCGACCTCGACCTCGATGGGCAGCTCGGGGAACTCGGCGCGGACCCGCTTGAACGCCTCGGCGACGCCGCCCGCGGCGATCACGTGGTTGTCCTTGACCAGGGCCGCGTCGGAGAGCGACATGCGGTGGTTGACGCCACCGCCGCAGCGCACCGCGTACTTCTCCAGCGCGCGCAGGCCCGCCGTCGTCTTGCGGGTGTCGCGGACCTTGGCCTTGCTGCCCTCCAGCACGTCCGCCCAGGCGCGGGTGGCGGTCGCGATGCCCGAGAGGCGGCAGAGCAGGTTCAGCGCGCTGCGCTCGCCGGTCAGCAGGTCGCGGGTGCGGGTGGTGACGGTCAGCAGCTTCTGGCCGGGGACGATCCGGTCGCCGTCCTCGACGTGCCGCTCGACCTCGAACTCCTCGGTGCAGACGATCGACAGGACCGCCTCGGCGACCCGGAGCCCGGCGACCACGCCCGCCTCCCGGGCGGTGAAGTCACCGGTGATCACGGCGTCCTCGGGGACGGTCGCCACGGTCGTGACGTCCACCCCGCCGTCGAGGTCCTCCTCGATCGCCACATGGGCGACGTCCTCGACCTGGACGGGGTCGAGCCCCGACTGGGCCAGCAGCAGGGCGAGCGCGGGGTCCAGGCCGCACTCCAGGGCTTCGGGGTCGAATCCGTCGTCACCGCCGCAGCCGCAGCCGTCGCCGCAGCCGCCTTCCGCCGGCGTCGACGATGCGGGCGCGCCGACCCGGATCAGCGGTACGTCCACGGGTGTGGGGCGCGGATTCTCTTCGGGCGTGCTCACGGTGACGGCTCCTCGGGGTGTGGCGGGTGGTGCGGGTAGGGCTGGTGCTTCTGCTGCGGCCGGTGCCGCCCTGTGCTGTCCGGCGGTGCGGCTGCTTCCAGCAGTCTGCTCAATCCGACGGGCGTACGGGCGGGAATGCGGCGGTCTCCGTGCGGTGGACGACCGGGGTGCGGTCCGGCGCGATGCGGACGACCAGGTGGCGGCGGCTGTGGGCGTCGTCGCGGTCGGGCCGGTCCTCGCGCCAGTGGCAGCCGCGGGTCTCCTCGCGGTCCCGGGCGGCGGCGACCAGGACCCGGGAGACCAGGAGCAGGTTGGTGACCTCCCAGGCGTCGACCCCGGGGACGACCGCCTTGGCGCCGCTCGGCCCCTCCGCGTCGGCGGCGGCACCGCGGTGCAGGGCCTCCAGCTCCTCGGCGGCCGCGGCCAGGCTGTCGGCGGAGCGCAGGACTCCGGCGCCCCGGGTCATGGTGCGCTGGATCGCCGTACGGGCCTCGGGGGCCAGCAGCGGGGCGGGATCGCCCGCGTCCGGGTCCCCGGCCGGTTCGGTGCGGGGCGGGCGGGCCTCGGCGATGTCGGCGGCGATGCGCTCGGCGAAGACCAGACCCTCCAGGAGGGAGTTGGACGCGAGGCGGTTGGCCCCGTGCACACCGGTGCAGGCGACCTCCCCGCAGGCGTACAGGCCGGGGACGGTGGTACGGCCCCGCAGGTCGGTGCGGACGCCGCCGGAGGCGTAGTGCGCGGCCGGGGCGACCGGGATCGGCTCGGTCACCGGGTCGATGCCGTGGGACCGGCAGGCGGCCAGGATGGTGGGGAAGCGCTGCTCCCACATCCGCGCCCCGAAGTGCCGGGCGTCGAGATACATGTGCTCGGCGCCGTGGTCGAGCATGCGGCGGGTGATGGCCTTGGCGACGATGTCGCGGGGGGCCAGCTCGGCCAGCTCGTGCTGTCCGAGCATGAAGCGGACGCCGTCGCCGTCGACGAGATGCGCGCCCTCGCCGCGTACGGCCTCGGAGACCAGCGGCTGCTGGCCCTCGGAGTCCGCGCCGAGGAACAGGACGGTCGGGTGGAACTGGACGAACTCCAGGTCGGAGACCTCCGCCCCGGCCCGCAGCGCGAGCGCCACCCCGTCGCCGGTGGAGACGGGGGGGTTGGTGGTGGCGGAGAAGACCTGGCCCATGCCGCCGGTGGCCAGGACGACCGAGGGGGCCCGGACCGCGCCGACGCCGTCGTGCTGGCCCTCGCCCATGACGTGCAGCGAGACGCCCGCCGTACGGCCTTCGGCGTCCGTGAGCAGATCCAGGACCAGGGCGTTCTCGATGGTGTGCAGGGCGGCCTCGCGGACCGCGCCGACCAGGGCGCGGGAGATCTCCGCGCCGGTCGCGTCGCCGCCCGCGTGGGCGATGCGGCGGCGGTGGTGGCCGCCCTCGCGGGTCAGCGCGATGTCGCCGCTGTCGGTGGTGTCGAAGTGCGCGCCGGTGTTGATCAGCCGGCGTACGGCGTCGGGGCCCTCGGTGACCAGGGTGCGCACGGCCTCCTCGTCGCAGAGGCCCGCGCCCGCGACGAGGGTGTCGTCGAGGTGCTGCTCGGGGGTGTCGCCCTCGCCGAGCGCGGCGGCGATGCCGCCCTGGGCCCAGCGGGTCGAGCCGTCGTCGAGGCGGGCCTTGGTGACGACGACGGTGTCCAGGCCGGCGGCGGCGCAGCGCAGCGCCGCGGTCAGCCCGGCGACGCCGGATCCGACGACCACGACGTCCGCGTCGATGGCCCAGCCGGGGGCGGGGGCGGTCAGCCGTATTCCGGTCACGTCAGGGCTCCGAAGGTGAGGGGGATGTTGTCGATGAGGCGGGTGTCCCCGATCCGGGCCGCGACGGCGAGGATCGCCTCCCCGTTCTCGCGGTCGTCCGGGATCTCGGTGAAGTCCGCCGGGTCCACCAGGGCCAGGTAGTCGAGGGCGAGCGGCGCCCTGTCCCGGGCCGCGGCCTCCTCCAGGACGGTCCGCGCGGCGGCCCGGACGGCTGCGGGCGCCCCGCCCGGCCGGACCAGCGCCACGGCCTGGGCGTCGGCGGCGGCGCGGGCCTCGCCGAGCCTGTTGAGCCCGGCGGCCCGGTCGCCGCCGGGTGCGGTGGCCCGGGCCCGCTCGTGCAGCGCCTGCTGGGCGGCGAGCCGGTCACGGGCCGCGAACAGGGCGCGGGACAGCGCGCGGGCGGTGTGCCGCTCCTCGGCGGTCAGGAAACGGTTGCGGCTGGAGAGCGCGAGGCCGTCCGCGTCCCGGACGGTGGGCACGCCGGTGATCCGGACGCCGAAATTCAGGTCGCGGACCATGCGGCGGATCAGGGCGAGCTGCTGGGCGTCCTTCTGCCCGTAGAACGCCTCGTCGGGGCGGGTGAGGTGGAGGAGCTTGGCGACGACGGTGAGCATCCCGTCGAAATGCCCGGGACGGGCCGCGCCTTCGAGGCGCTCGCCCATGGGGCCCGCGGTGATCCGCACCTGGGGCTCACCGCCCGGGTAGACCTCGTCCGCGCCGGGGGCGAAGACCGCGTCGGCCCCCGCCGCCCCGGCGATCTCCAGGTCGGCGTCCAGGGTGCGCGGATAGCGGTCCAGGTCGGCGGCCTCGCCGAACTGGAGCGGGTTCACGAAGACGGTGACCACGACCTGGCCGTCCGCACCGGCCGCCGCGCGGGCGGCCCGGATCAGGGCGGCGTGGCCCTCGTGGAGCGCGCCCATCGTCATGACGACGGCCCGCTCGGCCCCGGCGGGGCGGGACAGCGCGTCCAGCTCGGCGGCGGTGCGCAGGAGGGCGGGCCGTACCGTGCGCGTCATCGGGTCTCCCCCGGTCCGGCACAACTGATGATCGTCATCGGTCTCCCCCGGATCCCGTACAGCTGATGATCCTCATCGGGTCTCCCCCGGTCCGGGGCCGCCGGGGCGGCGCTCCTGGTCGGCCAGGACGACGAGGAGGTCCTCGGCCAGCTCGGCCTTGAGCAGGCCGTGGGCGAGCGCCCGGTCGGCCGTGGCGCGGGCCATCTCGATGTATCCGGCCACCGCCTGCGGGGCGTGCTCGCGCAGTTCGCCGATGTGGGCGGCGACCGTGCCCGCGTCACCCCGGGCGACCGGGCCGGTCAGAGCGGCGTCGCCGGAGCGCAGGGCGTTGTCCAGGGCCGCGCCGAGCAGCGGGCCGAGCATCCGGTCGGGGGCGGCGACCCCGGCCTTGGCCAGCAGCTCCATCGACTGGGCGACCAGGGTGACCAGGTGGTTCGCGCCGAGGGCGAGGGCCGCGTGGTAGAGCGGGCGGGACTCCTCGGCGATCCACTCGGGCTCGCCGCCCATCTCGATGACCAGGGCCTCGGCGGCGAGCCGCAGCTCCTCGGGGGCGGTGACGCCGAAGGAGCAGCCCGCGAGCCGCTGGACGTCGACGGCGGTGCCGGTGAACGTCATCGCGGGGTGCAGCGCGAGCGGCAGGGCCCCGGCCCGCAGCGCGGGGTCCAGCACCCGCGCCCCGTACCGCCCGGAGGTGTGGACGAGCAGCTGGCCCGGCCGTACGGCGCCGGTCTCGGCGAGGCCCTCGACCAGCGTGGGCAGCACGTCGTCGGGGACGGTCAGCAGCACCAGCTCGGCGCGGGCCAGCACCTCGGCGGGCTCCACCACGGGCACGTCGGGGAGCAGCTCGGCGGCGCGGCGCCGGGAGGCGTCGGAGACACCGGACACGGCGACCGGGCGGTGCCCGGCGAGCTGGAGGGATGCGGCGAGGGCGGGTCCGACCCGGCCCGCACCGACGACGCCGACCGTGAGTCGGGCGGGGCGGTCCCTCGCGTCGAGGGGTTCCTTCGAAACTGGTGCGTTCACGCGGCGATGGCCTTCCGTTCCAGTCCGCGGGGGGTACCGGACGATTTCTCTGCATGCTACGCCAGCGTTTCGGCGAAGCTCCCCAGCCGCCCACAGCCTGTGGATAACTTTCCGGCCCTGACCCTGCACCTACCTCCGGGCCCGATTCCGGGCCGGACCCGGGCGGGCGGAAACCGGCGGGCGGGCGGGCGGAGGCCCGGGTGATGATCGTCCCATGGTGACCATGGATGAGCAGGAGCGGCGGCGGCGCAGGCTGACCGCATGGCGGGCGTCGCGGCGGACGCTGGCCCGGGTGGGCGCGGACGGCACGCTGGGCGAGCGGCTGGCGGCGCTGGCCGCCGGCGCCGCTTCCGTACACGATCCGGAGGACTGGACCGATGTGTACGGGGGCGGGGTCGTCGCCGATCTGGAGCGGCGGGTGGCCGGGCTGCTGGGGATGGAGGAGGCGGCGTTCTTCCCGACCGGGACGATGGCCCAGCAGGTCGCGCTGCGGTGCTGGGCGGGGCGTACGGGCGACGCGACGGTGGCGCTGCACCCCCTGTCCCATCCGGAGCTGCACGAGGGCGGGGCGCTGGCCGCGGTGAGCGGGCTGCGCACGGTGCATCCGACGTCCGGGCCGAGGCTGCCGAGCGCCGAGGAGGTCCGGGAGTACCCCGAACCGTTCGGCACGCTGATGCTGGAGCTGCCGCTGCGGGACGCCGGGTTCGTGCTGCCGTCCTGGGAGGAGCTGACGGCGGTGGTGGAGGCGGCCCGGGAGCGGGACGCGGTGGTGCACTTCGACGGGGCGCGGCTGTGGGAGTGCGGCCCGCACCTCGGGCGGGAGCTGTCGGAGATCGCCGCCCTCGCGGACAGCGTGTACGTGTCGTTCTACAAGTCCCTGGACGGGCTGTCGGGCGCGGTGCTGGCCGGCCCCTCGACGCTGGTGGAGGAGGCCCGGGTGTGGCGCCACCGGTACGGGGGCCAGCTCTTCCAGCAGTACCCGGCGGCGCTCTCCGCACTGCTGGGCCTGGAGCGGGAACTGCCGCGCCTGCCGTCGTACGTCGCCCACGCGAAGGTGGTGGCCGGGGCGCTGGCGGAGGGGTTCGCGGCGTCGGGGGTGCCGTGGTTCCGGGTGCATCCGGAACCGCCGCACACGCATCAGTTCCAGGTCTGGCTGCCGTACGGGGCCGAGGTGCTGGACGAGGCGTCGGTGCGGCAGGCCGAGGAGACGGGCGTGACGCTGTTCCGGCGCTGGTTCGCTGGTGCGGCCGGGACGGGGCTGCCGCCGGGGGTCTCGTACACCGAGGTGACGGTGGCGGGGGCGGGTCTTGAGTGGTCGGCCGAGGATGTGCGGGATGCGGTGGCGGGGTTCGTGGGGTACCTGACGTAGGGGCTGCGCGGACCGGCCGGGCCGTCGGCGTCGGGGGCCTTGTCGCGTGGCCGGGCCCCGGCGTCGGGACCTCGTCGAGTGGCCGGGCCCTCCGGCCTCGGGGTTCCGTCCTCAAACGCCGGACGGGCTGGGTGTGCCGGACTCGCCGGGCTTGCCGGAACGGCCCGGCTTGCCGGAACGGCGCGTCGGCGGGTGGGTCAGCCAGTGGCGGTACAGGTCGCGCAGGACGGAGCGGTCGTGCCGGCCCGGCGGCGGGGGTGCGGGCTCCGCCAGCCGGGCCGCGCGGTAGGTGTCGAGCATGTGCTGCTGAATGGCGTCCATACGAACCAGCCTGCGCAGGTCACGGCGGCGCCGCGCGTTGATTGACGGCCCCCGTCAATCGGAACGACGGCCCCGTGCCCGTACCCCCACTATGGAGGGGTGAGCGTGCACATAGACATCGCGGGCCTGCCCGCCGACCGCGTCGTTTTCGCGACCTCTCCCCTGGCCGAGCTGGGCCTCGCCCTGCACGCCCTCTCCGAGCCCGGACACCATCCGGGGCTGCACGGCTGGGCCACCGCGACCGCGACGGCCCTGGAGCCCGACCTCGCGGACCGGCTGCTGGAGGCGGAGTTCCTCTGGCGGAACACCTTCTCCGACGTGTTCATGCCGTTCTCCGGGATCCGGGGCGGCGACGGCAGGACCGGGGCGACGCTCGCCGAGGACCTGGACCTGCTGGACAAGCTGGACGACGAGCGGTTCGTCGCCGCGGCCCTGGAGTTCACCTGCGCCAGCCATTACGGGGCCGGGGCGCCGTCACCGCTGAACGACGCCGGGATGCGGGGCCGCGCCCTGGACCTGGCGGCGGCGCGCGGCCCGCAGCAGATGGACTTCACCCGGCGGCTGCTGGCCGACCCCGCCTCCGTACGCGGCTGGGTCCGGCGGCTCTTCGAGGACTGCGACCAGGCGTTCTTCGCCGACACCTGGCGCCGGGTCTCCGTCCAGCTGGTCGCCGACGCCCGGCACAAGACGGAGCTGCTGCGGCGCAAGGGACTGGCCGACGCGGTCGGGGCGGTGTCGGCCGCCGTGACGCTGGACGAGAGTGCGGGCCGGATCAACGTCGACAAGCTGTCCGAGGGCCGGACCACCGCCGTCGACCCGGGCGTCGGCCGGGGCCTGACGCTCATCCCGACCAGCTTCGGCTGGCCGCATCTGATGGTGCTGCACGCCCCGGGCTGGCGGCCGGTGATCCACTACCCGGTCCACCTGCCCGACCTGCCGGCGCCCGCCTCCGTGGAACTGCTCCAGCTGCGCCTGGAAGCGCTGGCCCACCCGATGCGGATGCGGCTCTGCCGCAACCTGGCCCGCTCCCCGTACACCACCGGCGAGCTGGCCGACTCCAACGGCATCACCTCCCCCGAGGTCTCCCGCCACCTCTCCATGCTCAAGAAGGCCGGGCTGGTCACGACGCGCCGCCGCGGCCGCTACGTCCTGCACCAGCTGGACCTGACGGTCGTCGCCCGGCTCGGCAGCGACTTCCTGGAGGGCGTCCTGCGCTGAGCCCCCCGGTTTCCCGCAGGGCGATCCGCGCCGGGGCTCCTCAGCCCGCGCCGCCGCCGGCCCGGACCAGGCCCGTCTCGTAGGCGAGGACGACGACCTGGACCCGGTCGCGGAGGTTCAGCTTGGTGAGGATGCGGCCGACGTGCGTCTTGACGGTGGCCTCGGAGAGCACGAGCCGGGCCGCGATCTCCCCGTTCGACAGACCCTGGGCGACCAGGAGCATGACTTCCCGTTCGCGTTCGGTGAGCTTCCCGATGTGCTTGTTCTTCGGCTCCTTCTCGCCGCTGGGCAGCATCGGCGAGAAGCGGTCGAGCAGCCGGCGGGTGGTCGACGGGGCGACGACCGCGTCCCCGCTGTGCACCGAACGGATCGCGGCGAGCAGCTCGGCGGGCGGCACGTCCTTGAGCATGAAGCCGCTGGCCCCCGCCTTCAGCCCGGAGAAGGCGTACTCGTCCAGGTCGAAGGTGGTCAGGATCAGCACCTTCGGCGGGTCCTGCTGCGCGCAGATGCGACGGGTCGCCTCGACGCCGTCCAGCCGGGGCATGCGGACGTCCATCAGCACCACGTCGACGGCGGTGGACCGCAGGATCTCGATCGCCTCCGCCCCGTCCCCGGCCTCGGCCACGACCTCCATGTCGGGCTGGGCGGCGAGCACCATCCGGAAGCCGGTCCGCAGCAGCACCTGGTCGTCGACGAGCATCACGCGGATGGCCGTGGTCATGGGAATCGTGTCCTGTCCTGGGTCGTCGTCGTGGAAGGCGGGGGCGGCGGGGCGTGGAGGGCCCCGGCCGGGGTCAGCCCGGAGGCTTGAGCGGCAGCAGGGCGCTGATCCGGAACCCGCCGCCGGGCCGGGGCCCCGCGTCCAGGGTGCCGCCGACCATGCCGACCCGCTCCCGCATCCCGATCATCCCGTGCCCGGCACCGTCCGCGCCGCCGTCCTCGTACAGCTCGTGCGCCGCGCCCCGGCCGTCGTCCTCGATCAGCAGCCCGAGGCCGTCGTCGAAGTAGACCAGCCGGACGCTGGCCCCGGCGTCCGGTCCGCCGTGCTTGCGGGTGTTCGTCAGGGCCTCCTGCACGACGCGGTACGCGGTCAGCTCCACGCCGCTGGGCAGCGGGCGGGGGGTGCCCTCGACCTTGAAGTCGACCGTCAGGCCGGTCTGCCGCACCTGCGCCACCAGGTCCTCGATCTGCTCCACATCGGGCTGGGGGACGTACTCCCCGCTCTCCGGGGCGTCCCCGGTCCGCAGCACCCCGAGCAGCCGCCGCATCTCCGCGAGCGCCTGCCGGCCGGTGCTGGAGATGGTCTCCAGGGCCTGCTTGGCCTGGTCGGGAGCGGCGTCCATGACATAGGCGGCGCCGTCGGCCTGGACGACCATCACGGACACGTTGTGCGCGACGACGTCGTGCAGCTCGCGGGCGATCCGGGCCCGCTCGGCGGCGACCGCGACCTTGGACTGCGCCTCGCGTTCCCGCTCCAGGCGGGCGGCACGCTCCTCCAGCTGGTCGAAGTAGGCGCGCCGGGTCCGCAGCGAGTCCCCGAGCACCCAGGCCAGCACGAACGGCACGGTCATGATGATCGTCACGAAGACCACCTGGGGCCAGGATCCGCCCGGCTCGGCCTCCCACCGCAGCTGCGACAGGGCCGCCGCGCTCAGGCTGCAGACCAGGGCGAGCCGGGACGCCCAGCGCTCCCCGACGGTGGCCACGGTGTACGTGATCACCAGCAACGCGAAGTCCCCGATGCCGGGCCGGACGTCGAACACCAGCTGCACGACGCCCACCAGGATGGCGAGCAGCAGCATCTTCTCCGGGGCCCTGCGGCGCAGCGCCACCACCGTGGAGAGCCCCAGGATCACCGGAACGGCGACGATCTCCTCGCGCCCCGCGTCGTACATGCCCGACACCATCGACACGCCGGAGAGCCCGAGGAGGAAGACGGCCCAGAAGACGTCGACGCCCGTCGGGTGTCTGCGGATGAAATCGTAGAGGCGCTGCACGTAACCCAGCGTAGGGACAGCTGATCGGTGCCCGGGTCAACCGAAGGGTCGATCCGGGTCCTGGGACCGTACTCCCCAAGGTGGAGACTTGCCTACGTGACGGACGAGTGGCGTGGGTGGCGGGAGGCGGCTCAGGCCGCTCTGTACGGAGATGAGGGCTTTTACCGCAGCCCGCTGCGGAGCCCGGAGGGACCGGCGGGCCACTTCCGTACGTCGGTCCACGCCTCGCCCCTTTTCGCGGCGGCGGTGGCCCGGCTGCTGACCGGGACCGCGCGGGAGCTGGACACCGGCACGGTCGCGCTGGTCGATGTCGGGGCGGGGCGCGGCGAGCTGCTGACCGGAGTGCTGGCCGCACTGCCACCGGGCCTGGAGGTGACCGCGTACGCCGTCGAGGTCGCGGACCGGCCCCCGGGCCTGGACCCCCGGATCGAGTGGTGCGCGGAGCCGCCCTCGGGGGTCACCGGGCTGCTGTTCGCCAACGAGTGGCTGGACAACGTTCCGGCCGAGGTGGCGGAGGCCGACCCGGACGGCGTCCCCCGGTACGTCCAGGTGCGGACCTCGGACGGTGCGGAGCGCCTCGGCGAAGCGGTGGGCGGGGCGGACGCGGCGTGGCTGGAGCGCTGGTGGCCGCTGACCGAGCCGGGCGAGCGGGCGGAGATCGGCCGCCCCCGGGACGCGGCCTGGGCGGGAGCCGTCGGCTCGCTCGCCGCCGGTGTCGCGGTGGCGGTGGACTACGCCCATGTACGGGGCGCGCGGCCGCCTTTCGGGACGCTGACCGGCTTCCGGGGCGGGCGCGAGGTGCGTCCGGTGCCGGACGGCTCCTGCGACCTGACCGCGCATGTGGCGCTGGACGCCTGCGCGGCGGCCGCCGGGCAGGCGAGCGCCGAGCTGACCGACCAGCGGGCGGCGCTGCACCGGTTGGGCGTCGGCGGCGGCCGGCCGCCGCTGAGCCTGGCCGCGACCGATCCGGCGGGCTACGTCACCGCGCTGGCTGCCGCGGGCCAGGCGGCGGAGCTGACCGCGCGCGGCGGCCTCGGCGACTTCGGGTGGCTGCTGCACCGGGTGGGGCCGGAACGCGGGTGACCGCCCCGGCGCGGCGGGGTCAGGGAATACTGTCCCGCATGACGGAGACGACGATCGGCATCGGCGGAGCGGCGGAGAGCACCGACATGGTGCTGAACATCGGTCCCCAGCACCCCTCGACGCACGGGGTCCTCCGGCTGCGGATCGTGCTGGACGGCGAGCGCGTGCAGCACGCGGAGCCGGTCATCGGCTATATGCACCGGGGCGCGGAGAAGCTCTTCGAGGCGCGTGACTACCGGCAGATCATCATGCTCGCCAACCGCCACGACTGGCTGTCCGCGTTCTCGAACGAACTGGGCGTGGTGATGGCCGTCGAGCGGATGCTCGGCATGGAGGTCCCCGAGCGCGCGGTGTGGACGCGGACCCTGCTCGCCGAGCTGAACCGGGTCCTCAACCACCTGATGTTCCTCGGCTCCTACCCCCTCGAACTCGGCGGCATCACCCCGGTCTTCCACGCCTTCCGGGAGCGCGAGGAGCTCCAGGCGGTGATGGAGGAGGTCTCCGGCGGGCGGATGCACTACATGTTCAACCGGGTCGGCGGGCTCAAGGAGGACGTCCCGGCGGGCTGGGCCGGCCGGGTCCGCGACGCCGTCGCCTCCGTCCGCTCCCGCATGGACGTGTACGAGAACCTCGTCCTCGGCAACGAGATCTTCCGGGGCCGTACGCGCGACGTGGGCGTGCTGTCCGCCGCCGCGGTGCACGCGTACGGGGTGTCGGGGCCGATCGCGCGCGCCTCGGGCGTCGACTTCGACCTGCGGCGCGACGAGCCGTATCTCGCGTACGGGGAGCTCCAGGACACCCTGAAGGTCGTCACCCGGACCGAGGGCGACTGCCTGGCCCGCTTCGAGTGCCTGCTGGAGCAGACCCTCAACTCCCTGGACCTGGCGGACGCGTGCCTGGACCGGATGGCCCACCTGGCACCGGGGCCGATCAACCAGCGGCTGCCGAAGGTGCTCAAGGCGCCGGAGGGCCACACCTACGCCTGGACGGAGAACCCGCTCGGCGTCAACGGCTACTACCTGGTGTCCAAGGGCGAGAAGACGCCCTACCGGCTGAAGCTGCGCTCCGCCTCGTTCAACAACATCCAGGCGCTCACCGAGCTGCTGCCGGGCACCCTGGTCGCCGACATGGTGGCGATCCTGGGCTCGCTGTTCTTCGTCGTCGGCGACATCGACAAGTAGTCGTCGGCGACAGCGACAGGCTGAGGGCCCCGGGACCTCCTCCCGGGCGGCCGCGCCCGCTCAGGAGACCGCGCCGCGCAGTTCCGCCACCTCGATCTGCTCGGTCTCGTCGTGCGCGGTGAGGTCGATGACCTTGCCGACGGCCCGGTTGTCGACGGCTCCCGTGCGGTGGGCGGCGAGCGCCTCCTCGCCGACGACGTCCGCGAGGTCCTCGTTCTGCACGGACTCGATCGCGGCGTTCGCCTTCTCGGTGCTCTGGGCGTGCTGCGTGCCGAAGAAGTCGAAGTTGCCCTGGGGGGCCAGGTGGCGGCGCGCGGCGGCGTACGGGACGACGGCCGAGGCGGCCGGGATCGCGCGCGGCACGGGCAGCGGCGCGATGGAGGCCGGGGCCTTCACGCTCGGGAGCGCCGGGGTCCCGGGGGCCTTCGCGAGGGCCGGGGTGCCCGCGTTCGGAGCGTCCTGGGCGTTCGGGGCCGGGGCGTTCGCGTTCTCGGCGTTCGGGGCCGGGGCGGGCGGGGTGGTCGAGGAGCGGCGGTGCTGGTGGTCCCGGTGCTCGCCCGCCCCGGTGGCCGCCGCGTGCTTCCCCTGCGGGCCGTCCGCCTCCGTGTCCCGGTGCCGGTCGGCAACGGCCGACTGACGCCGCCGGACCGCTTCCACCGTCCTGCGGGTCTCCTGGAGCGCCGCGTTGCGCGTGAGGTTCATCAGGGCCTCGTCCGCGCGCCGGTACGACTCGGGGGTCGGCGTGGACCGCGCGGGCAGCAGCTCCTTGGGGGCCGCGGCCTCGATGGCGAGCTGCCTGCGGCCCTCCAGGGCGCTGGCCCGCTCGGTCTCGGCGTTGGCGTAGCGGCGGAGCAGTCCGGCGTGCTCCCCGCGCAGCCCCGCGAGCTCGACGCGCTTGCGGCGGAGCTTGGTCTCCAGACGGGTGCGCAGCTCGCGCGACTCCTCCAGGTCCTGCTCCAGCTCGGCTATCCGCTCCTCGGCCCGCCACTCGTCACTGACGCGTGCCCGGGTCAGCTCGGCGACCCGCAGCCCCGCCGCCCGGTCCCAGCTGCGCATCAGATACGCGCCGGTGACGGCGGCGGCCGCCACGGCGGTCACCAGGCCGCGCAGGACCAGGGGTTCGGCCAGGAGCCAGGCGCCGGCGGCACCGACGACCGACACTCCCGCCACCACGGAGGGGGGCAGGATTCTGTGGAGGGGTGGCGAATGGCGGTGGCGTCCACGTGGCATGGCCTGAAATTTACCGTGTGTACGGGCCACTTGGGGGGCCGCCCGCCAATCTGTTCCCCGCCGGTTACCTCGCGGCCCCCCAAAGGCCCTCCACCCGGCCCTTTTGCCTCGTGATCGCGTGCTACTTCTTGATCAGGCCCTTCGACTCCAGATACTCCTTGGCCACATCGGTCGGCTTGGCCCGCTCGGCGTCGACCTTCCGGTTCAACTCGGCGAGATCTTCCGTGGTGAGTGCGGAAGTGAGCTTGCCGAGTGCCTCGGCGATCTCCGGCGCGCCCGCGTCCGCGGCATTCAGAACGGGGAGGACGTTGTCCGCGTTCTGGAGCTTCTTGTCGTCCTCCAGGAACACCAGCCCGTCCAGCACCGCGTCCGTGGTGGTCGTCAGGACCAGCTGGACCTTGCCGTCGCGGACGGCCTGCTTGGACTGCGGGGTGCCGACGCCCTTGGGGTCGATACCGGTGACGTCGATGCCGTAGGTCTTCTTCAGACCGGGTGCGCAGAACGGCCGCACCTCGCACTCGTCGCCCGCCGCGATCTTGACCTTGATCTTCGACTTCCCCAGATCGGAAAGCGTCGTGAGGTTGTTCTTCTCGGCGAATTCCTTCGAGACCGCGAAGGCGTTCTGGTCGACGGCCTTCCCCGCCGGGAGGACCTTGAGGCCCAGCGGCCCGGCGAGCTTCTCCAGAGCGGCCACCGTGGCGGCGGCGTCCCCGGAGGCCACGGGCGCGGCCTGGGCCTCCTTGGCGCCGTTGACCTTGGCGTTGAGGAATTCGGCGATGGTGGCGGCGTACTCCGGTACGACGTCGATCTCGCCCTTCTCCAGCGAGGGCTCGTACAGCTCACGGTTCTTCACTGTGGTGATCGAGGTGCTGTATCCGGCGTCGTCCAGGATCTGTGCGTACAGCTCGGCGAGCACCTTGGACTCGGTGAACGAGGCGGAGCCGACGACCAGGGAGCCCTTCTTGCCGTCACCGGCCGAGGAGCCCGAGCCGCCCTTCTCCTTCTCCAGGCTGTCGCCGCCGCAGGCCGCGAGCGACCCGGCCAGCGCCACCATGCCGACGACCGCTCCAGCTATCCGCGAGGTCCTGCTCATATGTGTTGTTCTCCGTCCGAACAGAAGAAAAGTGACCAGAAGAAAAATGACCGGCTGAAAGCGGGCCGGAAGAAGGGCGTGCGCTCATGCGGGCCGGCGGCGGCGCAGCGGTGACAGCAACCGGTCCAGGCCCACGAGCACCCCTTCCACCAGCAGGGCGAGTCCGGCGACCAGGACGGCGCCCGCGAAGACCTGGGCGGTGTCGTAGGTGTTGAACCCGGCGGTGATGATCCGGCCCAGACCGCCGAGGCCGACCATCGCGGCGATCGACGCGGTGGCCACGACCTGGACGGCGGCGGACCGCAGCCCCGTCATGATCATCGGGTAGGCGAGCGGCAGCTCGACCCGGACGAAGAGCTGCCCGCCCGACATCCCCATGCCGCGCGCGGCCTCCACCACGGCCCGGTCCACCTCCCGCATCCCGACGTAGGCGTTGGTCAGCAGCGGCGGCACCGCGAACAGCACCAGCGCGATGATGGTGGGCCAGTAGCCCGAGTTGCGCAGGGGCGTGACCATGAACAGGGCCAGCACCGCGAAGACCGGGACGGCCCGCCCCACGTTGGAGATGTTCACCGCGAGCGCACCGCCCCTGCCGATGTGCCCCAGATACAGGGCGAGCGGCAGGGCTATCGCGCAGGCCACCGCGAGGGCGACCCCGCTCACGTACAGATGCTCGCCGAGCCGGTGCGCGGCCCCTCCGTCGCCCGACCAGTTGGCCCCGGTGGTCAGCCAGGTCCAGGCATCGCCGATGACTCCCACGGGTCAGCCCGCCTCCACCTTCGCCGGAGCGGGCAAGCCCGCCGGTCCGCCCGGTCCGTCCGGGTCGGTGCGCCCGCCCCCGGCCGTCCCGGGCGTCCGGGACGTGCCCGATATCCGGGTCCAGGGCGTCAGCAGCCGCTGGAGGCCGAGCAGCAGCAGGTCCGCCGCCACCGCGAGCAGCACGCACAGGACCGAGGCGGCGAGCACCTGGGCCTTGAAGAAGCTGGGCAGCGCGTCCTCGATGAGATTGCCGAGGCCCCCCTTGCCGACGAGCGAGCCGACCGTGGTCAGCGCGACCGTCGACACGGTGGCTATCCGCAGCCCCGCCATCACCGCGGGCAGCGCCAGCGGGAGCTCCACCTCCCACAGCAGCCGCCCCGGCCCGTATCCCATGCCTCGGGCGGCGTCCCTGGCCTCCTCGGGCACGGCTTCGAGCCCGGCCAGGATGTTGCGTACGAGGATGGTCAGCGAATAGAGCACCAGGCCCGTGACGACGAGCGCGGCCGACAGCCCGAACACGGGCAGCAGCAGCGAGAACATCGCCAGCGAGGGCACGGTGTAGAGCACGGTCGTCAGCCCGAGCACCGGTCCGGCGAAGCGCCGGCCCCGGCGGGCGAGCAGCGCCAGCGGAAAGGCGACCGCGAGCCCGATCAGCACCGAGACCACCGTGATCCCGATGTGCTGCACGGTCGCGTCGGTCAACTCCTGGCTGCGGGAGCGCAGATACTCCCCGCAGATCCAGTCGTTCGTCACCAGGCAGTTCTGCTCGGCCATCCGCCCCCCACCTCCTGCTTTCGCTCGTCGCCCGGAACCGCGCCCGGATCACGCCCGGACCATGCCGGGTTCTCCCCCGGATCGCCCCGGATCGAACTGATGACTGGCGAGCCTATCCTCGACCACTGACAATCGCGGAAGCTGTCGCATTCCGGCAACATGCCCTTCACAGAACGCCCTCCACAATGGGGAACCATGATCCGTTTCGAGCACGTCACCAAGCGGTACGCCGACGGCACCACTGCCGTCGACGACCTTTCCTTCGAGGTCGCCGAGGGTGAACTGGTCACGCTCGTCGGACCTTCCGGTTGCGGCAAGACGACCACCATGAAGATGGTGAACCGGCTGATCGAACCGACCGAGGGCGGGATATTCCTCGACGGGGACGACATATCCACCATCGATCCCGTCCAACTGCGCCGCCGAATCGGCTATGTGATCCAGCAGGTGGGACTCTTCCCGCACAAGACGGTGCTGGAGAACACCGCGACCGTTCCCCATCTGCTGGGATGGAAGCGCGGAAAGGGACGCGAGCGCGCCGCCGAACTCCTCGACCTCGTCGGACTCGACCCTTCCGTTTATGGCGACCGCTATCCGGAACAGCTTTCCGGCGGCCAGCGCCAACGCGTGGGCGTGGCGCGCGCATTGGCCGCCGATCCGCCCGTTCTCCTGATGGACGAGCCTTTCGGGGCGGTCGATCCGGTCGTCCGCGAACGCCTCCAGAACGAATTCCTGAAACTCCAGGCCCAGGTGCGCAAGACCGTGCTGTTCGTCACGCACGACATCGAGGAGGCCGTCCGCCTCGGCGACCGGATCGCCGTCTACGGGCAGGGCCGCATCGAGCAGTTCGACTCCCCCGCCACCGTGCTCGGAGCCCCCGCGACCCCGTACGTGGCCGACTTCGTCGGCGCGGACCGCGGGCTCAAGCGGCTCTCGGTGACGCCCATCGAGGAGAGCGACCTCGACCAGCCGCCGGTCGTCCACCTCGACGACTCCCTGGCCACCGCCACCGAACGGCTCCGGTCCCAGGGCGCGCGCTGGGCGGTCGTCCTGGACGGCCGGGACAACCTC
The DNA here is from genome assembly GCF_014650675.1 of Streptomyces anulatus. Classification (GTDB taxonomy): domain Bacteria; phylum Actinomycetota; class Actinomycetes; order Streptomycetales; family Streptomycetaceae; genus Streptomyces; species Streptomyces anulatus. Next base: position 52,238 of record NZ_BMVK01000011.1, read on the forward strand.
CACGGCTGGATCCCCGCCGACGCGACCGCCGACGCCACGGCCAAGGGCACCGTCCGCGAACACGCCCGCCGCATGGAGGCCTGGCTTCCGCTCGGCGCACCCCTCAAGCAGGCCTTCGCCACCATGCTCCAGCACGACGCGGGCTGGATCGCGGTCATCGACAAGGAGAGCGAGGGCCGCTTCCTCGGCGTGCTGACCCCCGCCCGGCTCCACGAGGCCCTGCGCCGCTCCATCGACGCGGACGCCCACGACGTACCGCGCGCCGAGGTCGCCGTGGAGACGGTGGCGACGATCGCTCCGACCGGCTGAGCGACAGCGCTCAGCCCGCGCTGAGGCGGGCGCTCAGCCACTCCAGGGCCGGCGGGATCTCCCGCCGCCAGGTGGTGAAGTTGTGCCCGCCGCTGTCGAGCACGATGGAGGACACCTTCGCGGGCGCCTTCACCTTCTCGATGAACTCCATCGTGCTCCCGAGGTTGTCCTCGCCCTCCCGGGACGTCGTCACCAGGAACGAACCGCCGGACGGGGGCCGGTTCTCCAGGGTCCACATCAGGTCGGCCCGGTCGCGCAGCTCCTCGTTCCCGTGGAACAGGTCGCCCGTCGTCGGGTCCTCGGCCGCCCTGTAGTACGCGGAGAGCCCGGCGCTCGCCGCGTACCGCTCCGGGTGGTGCAGCCCGATCTTCAACGCGCAGTAGCCGCCGGTCGAGTTGCCGATGATGCCCCAGTTGCGGGCCTTTTTCCCGACCCGGTAGGACCCCGCGATCGCCTCCGGGAGGTCCTTCGCGAAGAACGTCTCGGTCCGCGGGCCCCCGGGGACGTCCACGCACTCGGTGTCCCGGGGCGGCGCGACCGTCGGCCGCAGCATCACCAGGATCATCGGCCGGGCCTTCCCCGCCTTCACCCGGTCATGCGCCGTCTGCGGGTAGCGCAACCCCTTCAGCAGGTTCTCCGCCGTGCCCGGGTAGCCGGTGAGGACCACGGCCGCCGGGAACGTCCGCCCGGCGTACGCCGCCCGGAAGTACTCCGGCGGCAGATAGACGTAAGCCGGGGACTCGATGCCCGAGGTCCGCCCGGAGACGACCACCTGGTCGATCCGCCCGCCGACCGAGGGCACCCGGCCGCCCGGCACGTCCGGGTGCCGGGTGCCGATCCGCGCCATGTGCCGCGAGCCGGACCCGTTCCCCGCGTGGTCGGTGACCACACCGAGTTCCTGCTGCCGGCCGAAGAGGTCGGCCCACGACCCGTAGAAGAGGAACGCGTTGTTGGCCGCCAGACCCACCGCGGCGAACAGCGTCAGCTGGGTCGCCAGCAGCAGCCCGACCCGGCCCGACACCGCGGCCGCTCCGGGCCGGGCCAGACGCGGCCAGAGCCCGACCGTGGCGGCGAACAGCGCGACGGCGACTGCCGCCACGACCGCCAGGACTGCGGTGCTGGTGAGACCCATGAGCGTGCTTTCTCCGTGATTCCTTACGCGGGCCGGATACGGGAAATTTCCGGAATGTGGGTGAACCCGCGCTCCACAACCCACGTCCTAGAGGGCGCACATCGTCCGTGGGGCTCCGGCCGGCGGACTCAAGGAATCTCTCGCGAAGCCACGGGAAGCGATGTCTGTCACGCTAGATGGGGATAATTCGGTGTCGGTTCCGCAGCGCGTCCGCCGGTTGCTCCACGGGCCGCGCCCCGAATCCGTACCGGCGCTCGTCGGCAGCGCCTGCACCGTCGTCGGACTGATCGACGTCGCCGCCGGGGTCTTCCCCCGCTTCCGGCACAGCCGGATGCACACCCTCGCCGAGGTGCTCCCCGGGGCTCTCGGGCCGTTCGCCGCCGCGCTCTCGCTCAGCGTCGGCATGCTGCTGCTCCTGCTCGCACACGGGCTGAAGCGGCACAAGCGGCGGGCCTGGCGCGCGGCGGTGATCCTGCTGCCCGCGGGGGCCGTGGCCCAGTTCACCTACCGCCACTCGATCGTCGGGGTGCTCGTCTCACTGGCGCTCTGCTGGCTGCTGGTGCGCCACCGGGACCAGTTCCGGGCGCTGCCCGACCCCCGCAGCCGCTGGCGCGCCCTCGCCAACTTCGTCCTGCTCGGAGCCGGTTCGCTGGGACTCGGGCTGATCATCGTGAGCGTCCACCCCGGCCGGGTCGTCGGCGACCCGTCCATCGCCGACCGCCTCCAGCACGTGCTGTACGGCCTGTTCGGCGTCGAGGGGCCCGTCGACTACGCCGGGCGCACCGGCTGGACCGTGGCCTACTCGCTGGGCGCGCTCGGCCTGCTCACCGCCGTCACCACCATCTACCTCGCCTTCCGCCCCGAACACCCGGCCGCCCGCCTCACCGAGGACGACGAGAGCCGGCTGCGCGCCCTGCTGGAGCGGCACGGCGGCCGGGACTCGCTCGGCCACTTCGCGCTCCGCCGCGACAAGGGCGTCGTCTTCTCCCCCAGCGGCAAGGCCGCCGTCTGCTACCGGGTCGTCTCCGGGGTGATGCTGGCCGGCGGCGACCCCATCGGTGACGTGGAGGCCTGGCCGGGCGCGATCGAACGCTTCATGGACGAGGCGCAGGCGCACTCCTGGACCCCCGCCGTGATGGGCTGCAGCGAGACCGGCGGCCAGGTCTGGACCCGCGAGACCGGACTCACCGCCCTCGAACTGGGCGACGAGGCGGTGGTGGACACAGCGGATTTCTCCCTCGCCGGACGGGCCATGCGGAACGTGCGCCAGATGGTCAAGCGCATCGAACGGAACGGCTACGAGACCCGGGTCCGGCGGGCACGTGACATCGGCGACACCGAGCTGGACCGGATCCGCCGCGCCGCCGCCGACTGGCGCGGCACCGACACCGAGCGCGGCTTCTCCATGGCGCTGGGCCGGATCGGCGACCCGGCCGACGGCGACTGCGTGATCGCCACCGCCCACCTGCCCGGCTCCGGTACGGAGGACTCCCCGAACGGCGACCTGAAGGCGGTCCTCCACTTCGTCCCCTGGGGGCGCGACGGCATGTCCCTGGAGCTGATGCGCCGCGACCGCTCGGCCGACCCCGGCATGAACGAGCTCCTGATCGTCGCCTCGCTCCAGGCCGCCGAGAAGCTCGGCGTCACCCGGGTCTCACTGAACTTCGCCATGTTCCGCTCCGCGCTGGCCCGCGGCGAGCGGCTCGGCGCGGGCCCGGTCCTGCGCTGCTGGCGCGGGCTGCTGATCTTCCTCTCCCGCTGGTTCCAGATCGAGTCGCTGTACAAGTTCAACGCCAAGTTCAAGCCCCGCTGGGAGCCCCGCTTCGTGGTCTTCCGCACCAGCCGCGACCTGCCCCGCATCGGGATCGCGGCGATGCGGGCGGAGGGCTTCGTGAACCTCTCGCTGCCCCGCCCGTTCCGCCGCGGCCGCCCGCGCCCGTGCGGCCACACGCTCCCCGCCGCCCAGGAGCACGGGGTACGCGCGGCGTGACGGGCGGCGGGACGGGCCTAGGCTGGTGGTATGAGTACGACACGCACGCGGGGCACGGTCCGAGGACTGCCGGAGTGGGACCGCTGCGCGGTCATGGGCGTCGTCAACGTGACGCCCGACTCCTTCTCCGACGGCGGCCGCTGGTTCGACACCACGGCCGCGGTCAAGCACGGTCTGCACCTGGTGTCCGAGGGCGCGGACCTGGTGGACGTGGGCGGTGAGTCGACCCGCCCCGGCGCCAGCCGGGTGGACGAGGCCGAGGAGCTGCGCCGGGTCGTCCCGGTCGTGCGAGGGCTGGCCTCCGAGGGCGTCACCGTCTCCGTGGACACCATGCGCGCCCGCGTCGCCGAGCAGGCCGTCGCCGCCGGGGCCGTCCTGGTCAACGACGTCAGCGGCGGCCTCGCCGACCCGGACATGATCCCGGCCGTCGCCGCCGCCGAGGTCCCGTTCGTCGTGATGCACTGGCGCGGCTTCAGCGAGTCGATGAACAGCCGCGCGGTGTACGAGGACGTGGTCGCCGAGGTCCTCGACGAGCTGCGGCAGCGGATGGACGCGGTGATCGCGGGCGGCGTCGCCCCCGAGCGCATCGTGATCGACCCCGGCCTCGGCTTCGCGAAGGACGCCGCCCACGATCTGTCGCTCGTCGCGCACCTGGCCGAGCTGCGCACCCTGGGCCGCCCGCTGCTGGTGGCCGCCTCCCGCAAACGTTTCCTCGGGCACGTCCTGGCCGGGCCGGGCTCGGCCCCGCCGCCCGCCCGCGAACGCGACGCGGCGACCGCGGCCGTCTCCGCGCTGTCCGCGTCGGCCGGAGCCTGGGCGGTCCGGGTCCACGAGGTACGGGCCACCGCCGACGCCGTCCGCGTGGCCCGCGCGGTCGAGGGAGCCGCGTGAACGAGGAACACGCACAGGCCGCCGCCGACATCGCGGAGGTCGAAGCGGCCAACACCGCCTTCTACGAGGCGCTGGAACGCGGCGACTACGACGAGCTCTCCGGCCGGTGGCTGCCGGGCGAGGACCTCACCGTCTCCTGCGTCCACCCCGGCTGGCCGGTCCTCACGGGCCGGGGCGACGTGCTGCGCAGCTACGCCCTGATCATGGCGAACACGGAGTACATCCAGTTCTTCCTCACCGACGTCAACGTCTCGATGACCGGCGACACCGCGCTGGTCACCTGCACCGAGAACATCCTCAGCGGGGGTCCCGCCGAGGAGGGCAACGCGCTGGGCCCGCTCGTGGGCCAGCTGGTCGTCGCCACGAACGTGTTCCGGCGCACCGCCGACGGCTGGAAACTCTGGTCCCACCACGGGTCGCCCGTCCTGACCGATTCCGATGAGGACGACGACGAGGAAACACCCTCCTGAGTGGGTACGGGACCGGTAGGGATTGGAACCGATGACCACCGGGTATGGGCGGCTACCAGCCCGGTGAGGCGCTGTCCATGGCCCCCACGGGCGAGCACTGTCGGTGCTCGCAGGTAGATTCGAAAGAAGGCACCTCGCCGCCCGCACGCGGCCGGGTGCCTCTCGACCAACGACAGCAGGAGTGATTCGCGTGGATCGTGTCGCGCTGCGCGGCCTCAAGGCCCGTGGGCACCACGGTGTCTTCCCCCGGGAACGGGAAGAGGGCCAGACCTTCATCGTCGACCTGGTGCTCGGCCTCGACACCCGTCCCGCGGCAGCCACCGACGACCTGGCCCGCACCGTGCACTACGGCGTGGTGGCCGAGGAGGTCGTCGACGTGGTGACCGGCGAACCGGTGGATCTGATCGAGACGCTCGCCGAGCGCATCGCCCAGCAGTGCCTGAAGCACGAAGGCGTCCTGGAGGTCGAGGTGGTGGTGCACAAGCCGGACGCACCGATCACCGTCCCCTTCGACGACGTGACCATCACCATCACCCGGAGCCGATCATGACTGCATTTTCCACCGAAGGGCAGAGCGACCCGACCGTACAGCCGGTTCCGACCGCCGTCGTCCGACAGGTCGACGCCGCCGACGTCACGCTCTCCAACCCCAAGATGGCCGTGATCTCCCTCGGCTCCAACCTGGGCAACCGGCTGGAGACCCTCCAGGGGGCCGTCGACGCCCTGGAGGACACCCCGGGCCTCCGGGTCAAAGCCGTCTCCCCGGTGTACGAGACGGAGCCCTGGGGCGTCGAGGCGGACTCCCAGCCCTCGTACTTCAACGCCGTCATCCTCGTGAAGACGACGCTGCCCCCCGCCTCCCTGCTGGAGCGCGGCCAGGCCGTGGAGGAGGCCTTCGACCGGGTCCGCGAGGAGCGCTGGGGTCCGCGCACCATCGACGTCGACATCGTGGCGTACGCCGACGTCCTCTCCGACGACCCGGTGCTCACGCTCCCCCACCCGCGCGCCCACGAGCGGGCCTTCGTCCTCGCCCCCTGGCACGACATCGACCCCGAGGCGCAGCTGCCCGGCGCCGGCCCGGTGGCCCAGCTCCTCGCCGGGGTCGGCCGCGACAGCGTCCTGCCCCGCGCCGACCTGGAACTGCGCCTGCCGGAGTAATCGTTAGGCTCGACGGACGGTGGTCCGGCGCACGGCCGGACCGGGCACAGGCGGCGCGAAGGGCGGCTCACTCGGTGAAGCAACTACGGCTCGGGGTACTGGCGGGCCTCTTCGCCGCCGCCGGTGTCCTCTCCTGGGGCGGGGCCCGCCTCTGGGACGCCTTCGGCACCCTGCCGAGCGTCCCGCTGGCCGCGTCGATCGTGCTCGCCGTGATCGCGGCGATCCTCCTCGCGACCGCCCTCTCCACCCGCACCCGCCTCCGCGCCCAGCGCGAGCGCCGCCCCGGCGCCAAGGGCGTCGAGCCCCTGTTCGCGGCCCGCGCGGTCGTCTTCGGCCAGGCGAGCGCCCTGGTCGCCGCCCTGGTCGCCGGCATGTACGGCGGCACCGGCGTCTTCCTGCTGAGCTACCTCGACATCCCGCCCCGCCGCGACCAGGCCATCTACGCGGGCGCGGCGGTGGTGGCCGGCATCGCGGTCATCGCGGCCGCGCTCTTCCTGGAACGCGTCTGCCGCCTCCCGGAGAACGGCAACGACCACGACGGCACGGGCGCGGCAGCCGCGTAGGGCGGTCGCCCGGTCCACTCACTCCGCCGCGCGGACCAGATGCCCGTTCACCAGGAACGTGGGATGCGGCCGGAGCCGGTACCGGTACAGGGTGAACGGCTTGCCGGGCGCGGTGCGGGGCCGGACGGCCTCGACCGTCACCCAGTTCGATTCCACCGGTTCGGCGTCATGATGCTCCGGACGGAAGGTGCCTCGGGCCGCCCAGCGGTCCACCACGGTCAGATGCGAGGCCAGGCCCTTCCTGGCGGGAGTGAATCGCGCGCCGATGATCGCGGCCAGGTCGACGAGGAACGGCACGTTGGCACTGACCAGAGTGCGACCGGCCCAGTGCTTGGCCCGGCACCCGTCACCGTCCGCGTACCCGTCCAGGAAGCCGTCGAAGACCTCGCGGTCCCGGAGCACAACGCGAGGGAAGGACTGCCTCATGTGATGCGCGTCGCCGCCCGCGTACTGTCGCAGCGCGTCGGCAAGGTAGGAGGACACCACGCGCACGCGGAATCCGGGAATGTCCCGGCCCAGGTACCCGGAGGGCCGCGTCACGGGCTGGGGCCGTGCATCCAGCCCCGTCGCCTCGTTGAGGCTACGTGCGTAGCGGGAGGCGAACGCTTCGTCGTTCACGACGAGTGAGACGTAGTTCCTTCCCACCGTGCCGTCCGCACAGGTGGCGCCGACGAAGTAGCCGAAGGCGTATCCCACCCGGAACGTGAGCCGCTCGCGGCAGAGCTTGCGGGCGTGGGTCCGGATGACGGTCCTGCCTGCGGCGTCCTCGGCACGGACCCAGCCGTCCGAGGTGACCAACGGGAGGTCGGTGGCCACCATGAACGCTGCGTGGCCGGTGACGACCTCCACGGCGGTACGCGCCTTTGCCGCCATAACGTGCGTGACGGTGGTCTGCGCCGTACGGAGGCCGTCCAGCGTCCACAGCCTGGTGCCGACAGCTATGTCCCGGGCCCGGAGGCGCCCTCCCACCGCGTTGACGGTCTGCTTGCTCGGTAACCCGTAGCTCATGCGGCGCTCCTCGGCCTGCTCACCATCACAGGCCGAGGAGCGTATCGGGCACCACTGACATACGGGGCTAGCGCGCCAATATGAGGCTCATCGCCTCGGCCCGGGTCGAGGCGTCACGCAGCTGACCGCGAACGGCCGACGTCGTGGTCTTCGCTCCGGGCTTGCGGATGCCTCGGACCGACATGCACATGTGCTCAGCCTCGATCACCACGATCGCTCCCCGGGCCTCCAGAATCCGCATGAGCGAGTCCGCCACCTGCGTGGTCAGGCGTTCCTGTACCTGGGGCCTGCGGGCGAAGACGTCCACCAGACGGGCCAGCTTCGACAGGCCGGTGATCTTGCCCGAATCGGCCGGGATGTAGCCGACGTGCGCGACACCGTGGAAGGGCAGGAGATGGTGTTCGCAGAGCGACATGATCTCGATGTCCTTCACCAGCACCATCTCGTCGTGCCCGAGATCGAAGGTCGTGGTCAGTACGTCCTCGGGTTCCTGGCGCAGGCCGGCCAGAATCTCCTTGTACGCCCGCGCGACCCGCCCCGGCGTCTCCCGCAGGCCCTCGCGGTCCGGGTCCTCTCCGACGGCGATCAGCAGTTCGCGTACGGCCGCCTCGGCCCGCTTCTCGTCGAACTCGCCGATCGAACCCTGGCCGTCCAGCGTCACCGGGTCGGTCATCTGTGCCTCGTTCCTCTGTGCTGTCCCGTGCGCGGGTTCGCGCTCAGACCTCGCAGGCATACGAAAAAGCCGCGCCCCCACAGGCTAAAACCTGGGGGGCGCGGCATCCATTCCGGGACCGGGTCGGCTCCCGTGACGGGGGTCTCACCGGATTCGGTCCGGGACTAGCTCTCGGGACGCTCCTCGGGAATCGCCTCGGTGGACGGGGCGATGTCCTTCGTCAGGTCCGTCGGGGCGATCTCCGGCGGGGTGGCCGAACCATTGGCGACCGATGCGCCGTTGGTGAGGGCCAGCTCCTTGGGAGAGAGCACCGGGGGCCGCGTCGACGGGGTGCGTCGGGCGGATCCGGTCCATGCCGGGCGGGCGGGACGCCTGACGAGCGGGGCGAAGATCTCCGCGATCTCGTCCTTGCCCAGCGTCTCCTTCTCCAGCAGTTCGAGCACCAGGGCGTCGAGGATGTCGCGGTTCTCGACGAGGATCTCCCACGCGTCGTTGTGGGCGGTCTCGATGAGCTTCTTGACCTCCTCGTCGACCAGGGCCGCGACCTCTTCCGAGTAGTCGCGCTGGTGACCCATCTCGCGGCCCAGGAAGGGCTCCGAGTTGTCACTGCCGAACTTGATCGCGCCGAGACGCTCCGTCATGCCGTACTGCGTGACCATCGCGCGGGCCGTCGCAGTGGCCTTCTCGATGTCGTTCGAAGCGCCGGTGGTCGGGTCGTGGAAGACCAGCTCCTCGGCCGCGCGCCCGCCCAGCATGTACGCCAGCTGGTCGAGCATCTCGTTGCGGGTCGTGGAGTACTTGTCCTCCTCCGGGAGCACCATCGTGTAACCGAGGGCGCGACCGCGGGAGAGGATCGTGATCTTGTGGACCGGGTCCGACTGGGGGGAGGCCGCCGCGACCAGGGCGTGTCCGCCCTCGTGGTACGCGGTGATCTTCTTTTCCTTCTCGGACATGATCCGGGTCCGCTTCTGCGGGCCCGCCACGACGCGGTCGATGGCCTCGTCGAGGCTCTCGTTGTCGATGAGCTTCTTGTTGCTGCGCGCCGTCAGGAGCGCCGCCTCGTTGAGCACGTTCGACAGGTCGGCGCCGGTGAAGCCGGGCGTGCGTCGGGCGACGGCGCCGAGGTCGACGCCCTCCGCCACGGGCTTGCCCTTCTGGTGCACCTTGAGGATCTCCAGGCGGCCCTGCATGTCCGGGCGGTCGACCGCGATCTGCCGGTCGAAGCGTCCCGGGCGCAGCAGCGCCGGGTCGAGGATGTCCGGGCGGTTCGTGGCGGCGATCAGGATGACGCCGCCCTTCACGTCGAACCCGTCCATCTCGACGAGCAGCTGGTTGAGCGTCTGCTCGCGCTCGTCGTGACCGCCGCCCATGCCGGCGCCGCGGTGGCGGCCGACGGCGTCGATCTCGTCGACGAAGACGATCGCCGGAGCGTTCGCCTTGGCCTGCTCGAAGAGGTCGCGCACACGGGAGGCGCCGACGCCGACGAACATCTCGACGAAGTCGGAACCGGAGATCGAGTAGAACGGCACGCCCGCTTCGCCGGCGACGGCGCGTGCGAGCAGCGTCTTGCCCGTACCGGGCGGCCCGTAGAGCAGGACGCCCTTGGGGATCTTGGCGCCGACGGCCTGGAACTTCGCCGGCTCCTGGAGGAACTCCTTGATCTCGTGGAGTTCCTCGACCGCTTCGTCGGACCCCGCCACATCGGAGAAGGTCGTCTTGGGGGTGTCCTTGGTGATCAGCTTGGCCTTGGACTTGCCGAACTGCATGACCTTGGAACCGCCGCCCTGCATCTGATTCATCAGAAACAGGAAGACGACCACGATGAGGACGAAGGGCAGCAGCGAGAGGAGGATCGAGACGAACGGGGACTGCTTCGACGGCGAGACGGTGTAACCCTTCTCGATGTCGCCGTTCTCGAACTTCTGCTGCAACGTGTCGGCGAGCTCGACGCCCTGGTTGCCGATGTAGCTCGCCTGGAACTTGCTGCCGGACTCGCCTTCGAGCTTCTGGCCGTCCTTCAGTTCGATCTTGAGGATTTGTTCGTCACCGGTGGTCAGCTTGGCCTGCTCCACCTGGTCCTTGCTGATCGCCTGGATCACCTTGCCGGTGTCCACCGTCTTGTAGCCGCCAGACGAGCCGACGACCTGCATCAACACGACCACGGCGAGGACGGCCAGCACGATCCACATGACCGGCCCACGGAAGTATCGCTTCACGTCCATCCATACGGAGCGAAGACGCCCCGTCCCTCCTGCCCGTAGGTAAATGCTGCTGTTTGAAAAGACTGTTTGAAAAGACTGTTCTTCGGACGGTACCCCAGCATCGTCACCCGCGACTGCCGGGTTCGGCGGAGAAACCTGCTTTCGCAGCTTCAACGGCCCGAGGGCAGTGAGGGTTCCCCAGCGGGTCGGCCGGGGTCAGCCGCCGTAGACGTGCGGGGCGAGCGTGCCGACGAAGGGCAGGTTGCGGTACTTCTCCGCGTAGTCCAGCCCGTAGCCGACGACGAACTCGTTGGGGATGTCGAAACCGATCCACTTCACATCGATCGCGACCTTTGCGGCATCCGGCTTGCGCAGCAGGGTGCAGACCTCCAGCGAGGCCGGCTCCCGGGAGCCCAGGTTGGACAGCAGCCAGGACAGCGTCAGACCGGAGTCGATGATGTCCTCGACGATCAGGACGTGCTTGCCCTTGATGTCGGTGTCGAGGTCCTTGAGGATCCGGACGACGCCGGAGGACTGGGTGCCCGCCCCGTACGAGGAGACGGCCATCCAGTCCATCGTGACGGGGGTGGACAGCGCGCGCGCCAGGTCCGCCATGACCATCACCGCGCCCTTGAGGACGCCGACGATCAGCAGGTCCTTGCCCGCGTACTCCGCGTCGATCTTCGCGGCCAGCTCGACGAGCTTCGCGTCGATCTCTTCCTTGGTGAGGAGCACCGACTGAAGGTCGGTACCCATGTCCTTCTCGTTCACCCACGTCTCTTTCTCTGCCTGCCGGCCCGGGAAAGCGCCCCGGGCCGGGCCGGCTGTTCGCCTGCACTTCAGCCGCTTGCGCGTCAGCTCTGCCGAATGACCAGTCTGCCACCCTGCCGCATCGCCTCGACGCGGCCGGGCAGGTTGATGGCCCGCTGGCCGCGCCAGCCGGTGATCAGGCGGTCGACTTCTTCGAGGTGCCGTGCGAAGAGGGAGCCGGCGGGCGCCCCGGCCTCGATCAGTGCGCGGCGCAGCACCCGGCGGCGCACCGCGGGCGGCAGGACGTAGAGCTTGGCGCACTCCAGGCGGCCGGTCTCGTCGCGTACGGACAGCTCGGCCTGGGCGGCCCAGGTGTCCAGGGCGTCGGCGTCGTCGCGGGAGAGCTGGGCGGTGCGGGCGAGGGCCTCGACGACGCCCTTGCCGAGCGCCTTCTCCAGGGCGGGCAGGCCTTCGTGGCGGAGCCGGGAGCGGGTGTAGGCGGGGTCGATGTTGTGCGGGTCGTCCCAGACGGGCAGGGACTGGACCAGGCAGGCCTTGCGGACGGCCTGCCGGTCGAGCTGGAGGAAGGGGCGGCGGTAGCGGCCGGCCGGCCCGGAGGCGGCGGCCATGCCGGAGAGCGAGCGGATGCCGGAGCCGCGGGCGAGCCCGAGGAGGACCGTCTCGGCCTGGTCGTCGCGGGTGTGGCCGAGCAGGACGGCGGCGGCGCCGTGGCGTTCGGCGGCGGCGTCCAGCGCGGCGTAGCGGGCGTCGCGGGCGGCGGCCTCGGGGCCGCCCTCGCGTCCGACGTGCACGGCGACGGCCTCGACGGGGTCGAGGTCCATGGCGGTGAGCCGGGTGACGACCTCGGCGGCGCGGAGACCGGATCCCGGCTGGAGGTTGTGGTCGACGGTGATGCCGCCGGCCCGGACGGCGAGTTTGCGGGCCTCGAACGCGAGCGCGGAGGCGAGCGCCATGGAGTCGGCGCCGCCGGAGCAGGCGACGAGCACGAGGGGGGTGTCGGGCCGTTCGGGGAGTGCTGTGCGGGGGCTGCCCGCGGCGCCGGCCTCGGCGTAGCGGGAGCGGGCGGCGTGCGCGGGGCGCCTCGCCGCGTCGGCGGGCCGGTCGTGGTCGGCGTGCCGGTGGAATTCGGTGAGTACGTCGTGGAGTACGCGGCGGACCGCCAGGCGTATCGCCGCGACCGCAGGATGGGGACCCATGTCCGGTGCCCTTCGTGGAGTTCGGGAGGAGCGTCGAGCGCCGGAACGCGTGAGTCCCGTCACTCAGAGTGCGTCGATGGTGACAGAGGCAAGCTGTTCATCGAGCATTGCACGCCTTCCCATGCCCCTACGGTCCCTCGGATGGGTGATTGGCGGACCAATATCGGTCCCCGGACCGCCCGAGGGTCAGGATTCGGCCTTACGGTGCACCCTCGCGACCCAGTCGGCGGGCTTGGCGATCTCGGCTTTGGTCGGGAGGGTGTTCGGTGAGGTCCAGACGCGGTTGAAGCCGTCCATGCCGACCTCTTCGACGACCGATCGTACGAACTTCTCGCCGTCCTTGTACTGCCGGAGCTTGGCGTCCAGGCCGAGGAGCTTGCGCAGGGCCTGGTCGAGACGGCCGGCGCCCTGGGCGCGGCGCTGCTGGAACTTCTCGCGGATCTCGGAGACGGAGCCGACGACCTCGGGGCCCACGCCGTCCATCACGAAGTCCGCGTGTCCTTCGAGGAGGGACATGACGGCGGTGAGGCGGCCGAGCACTTCGCGCTGGGCGGGGGTCTGGACGATGTCGACGAGGCTCCGGTTGTCGCTCTCGCCCTGTTCGCCCTCGGGCCGTCCGGCGCCGGAGAGGGACTGGGCGGCCTCGCGGAGGCGCTCCAGGAAGGTCATCGGGTCGACGTCGGTCTCGTCGAGGAACGTCTGGATCTCGCCCTGGAGGTGGTCGCGGAGCCAGGGCACGCCGGTGAACTGGGTGCGGTGGGTCTCCTCGTGGAGGGCGACCCAGAGCCGGAAGTCGTGCGGGTCGACGTCCAGCTCGCGTTCGACGTGGACGATGTTCGGGGCGACGAGGAGCAGCCGGCCGCCGCCGTCGGCGGAGGCGGGCAGGTCCCTGGTGGCCGGGGCGAACGTCTCGTACTGGCCGAGGACCCGGGAGGCGAGGAAGGAGAGCAGCATGCCCAGCTCGACGCCGGTGACCTTGCCGCCGACCGCGCCGAGGACGGCGCCGCCGGGTCCGCCGGAGCGGCGGCTCTCCATCTTGGCGAGCAGGGGGCGCAGCAGTTCGCGGAAGCCGGCGACGTTGGCCTTGATCCAGCCGGCCCGGTCGACGACGAGGACGGGAGTGTCCTCGGGTTCGGTCCCCTCGGGGATCATCCGGGTGAAGAGCCGGACGTGTTCCTCCGAGGCCCTGGCGTGCCGCCGGAGCTCCGCGACGACGGCGCGGGCCTCCTCGCGGCTGATGTCGGGCCCGGGCCGTACGAGCCGGGTCGCGGTCGCCACCGCGAGATTCCAGTCGACCATCTGGGCACCACCGATGCTCGTCATGCGTCAACCGTACGTGAGCCCGTCGCCCCGTGGTGGGGTCTTGCACGGCTCTTCGGGTGCTGGGCGGTGATCAGCGGGCCGGACGGGCGAGTGCGGTGGCCAGGGCGTCGAGGGCGGGTTCGGCTTCGGTGGCGGAGAGGCTGCCGGAGGCGAGGAAGGCGAAGGCGAGCAGGCGGCCCCGGGGGTCGACGACGGTTCCGGCGAGGGAGTTGACGCCGTTGAGGGTGCCGGTCTTGGCGCGGATCAGGCCGGTGCCTTCGGAGCCGTCCCGGTAGCGGTCGCCGAGGGTGCCGCTGAATCCGGCGATCGGGAGGCCGGTGAGGACCGGGCGCAGTCCGGGGCGGTCGGGGTCGGCGGCGCGGGCGAGGAGGGCGGTGAGGAGGGCGGGGGTGACCCGGTCCTTGCGGTCCAGGCCGCTGCCGTCGGCGAGGTGGGCCCCGGTCACCGGGACCTTCAGCTTCTTCAGTTCGTTGGTGACGGCGCGGCGGGCTCCGGCGAAGTCGGCGCTCTCTCCCTTGGCGATGGCGGTCTGCCGGGCGAGTGCCTCGGCGATGTCGTTGTCGCTGTTGGTGAGGGTGCGCTCGACGAGGGCGGAGAGCGGGGCCGAGCGGTGGGTGGCGACGGTGCGGGCCTTGTCCGCCGGGCGGGCCTCGCGGGGCGTGCCGGTGACCTTGACGCCGGCCTTTTCCAGTTGTGCGGCGAAGGCGCGGGCCGCGTCTCCGGCGGGGTCGTCGGTGCGCTTGGCGGGGCCGCGGTCCGTGTCGTTGACACGGCCCTCGTTGACCATCAGGGCGGTGACGGGGGCGATGTTCTCGTTGGGGCTGATCGGGTGGAGCACGGGGCCGGTGTAGCGGGAGGTGTCGTAGGCGAGCCGCACGGAGTCCTTGCCGTCCTCACGCAGGGCCTTCGCGGCGTCCGCGGCCATCGAGCGCAGGGCGGCCTTGCTCAGCGTCGGGTCGCCGCCGCCCACGAGGGTGAGGGTGCGGGCGTCGGGGGACAGCGCGGCGGTGGTGGCGATGCGGTGGTCGGGGCCCAGCACGGAGAGCGCGGCGGTGGTGGTGGCGATCTTGATGGTGGACGCCGGGGTCATCGCGGTGGTGGCGCCGTTTCCGTACAGCTGCTTGCCGGTGGCGGTGTCGATGACGGACGCGGTGACCTTGTCGCCGAGTTCGGGCACGCCGATGAGCGGGGCGAGGGTGTCGCGGAGCGCCGCGGCGTCCTGGGGGGCGTCGTGGGTGGTGGTGCCGAGCGCCGGGAGGACCGCCGGGGCGCTGGGGGCCGGGCGGGGGCCGTCGGGCGTCGGGCGGCCGTGATGTGCGCCACCTGTTCGGTCCGCGGTGACTGCCAGTGCCCGCTCGGCCTTACGCTGACCGTTGTCCCAGGGGCCGGCGGCGAGGACGGCGCCGGCAGCGACGACCAGGCCGAGCGTGGCGGAGCCTGCGATGACCTGCCAGGTGTACGACCCGTTGTGTCTGTTCTTCAGGACCTTCAGCCTGCCCCACGGGTCCGACGGGCGCATCGACGGTCTTTCCACCGGCTCGGCCACCGTTGACCAGCCCCTTTCGCGAGCACTCTTCTGCGTGGGGGACACTTAATCACCAGTCGTATGTGTTGATCATGGAGGAGCCACCCGTGGAGTTCGACGTCACCATCGAGATCCCGAAGGGTTCGCGGAACAAGTACGAGGTGGACCACGAGACCGGTCGGATCCGCCTGGACCGTCGACTCTTCACCTCGACCAGCTACCCGGCCGACTACGGCTTCGTCGAGAACACCCTCGGCGAGGACGGCGACCCGCTGGACGCGCTGGTCATTCTGGACGAGCCGACCTTCCCCGGTTGCCTCATCAAGTGCCGTGCCATCGGCATGTTCCGGATGACCGACGAGGCGGGCGGCGACGACAAGCTGCTCTGCGTCCCGGCGTCCGACCCGCGGGTGGAGCACCTGCGCGACATCCACCACGTGTCGGAGTTCGACCGCCTGGAGATCCAGCACTTCTTCGAGGTCTACAAGGACCTGGAGCCGGGCAAGTCCGTCGAGGGCGCCGACTGGGTCGGCCGTACCGAGGCGGAGGCCGAGATCGAGGCCTCGTACAAGCGTCTTGAGGCCCAGGGCGGCGCGCACTGACGTCCCTCTTCCGGTTCCGTTTGTGAGCCGGACGGCCGTCCCGGAACGGGCGGTACACCTTCGCGGGTGTGCCGCCCGTTTCGCTGTCCGCACTTCTGCGCGTGCGGGGCCCATGGCCGTGGCCATACTGGGCACACGTGCGGCGGGGCACTCCCAGTGACGTGCAGTCGAGGAGGAACGAGGTCGAGTGGTGGCGGAATCGGGCGGTCCTGAGGACCAGAAGCCCCAGTCCGACGAGGCGCGGAGCGCTTTCGCCCCGCCCGCGGGGACGAGTCATCCGGCGTCGCCGCCCGAGGAGGACCATCCGACGTCGGAGTTCGCGCTGCCGACCGGTGTGCACCAGGACCAGGGTGGTCCGGCCGCTTCGGGCGGCGGGTCCGGGAGCGGCACGAACTCCGACACGCTGAGTTCCGCTTTCACCCCGCCGAGCACGTACAACGCCCAGCAGTCGCCGCCCGCGTTCACCCCGGCGCAGGGCATTCCGATGGTCAGGCTGACCAAGGAGGCCCCCTGGCAGGACCGGATGCGCACAATGCTGCGGATGCCGGTGACCGAGCGTCCGGCCACGGAGGCGATCCAGCGGACCGACGACGAGACGGGCCCCGCCGTGCCGCGCGTGCTCGACCTGACGTTGCGTATCGGGGAGCTGCTGCTGGCGGGCGGCGAGGGCGCCGAGGACGTCGAGGCGGCCATGTTCGCGGTGACCCGGTCCTACGGTCTCGACCGCAGCGAGCCGACGGTCACGTTCACGCTGCTGTCCATCTCGCACCAGCCGTCGCTGGTCGACGACCCGGTGACGGCGAGCCGTACGGTACGCCGTCGGGGCACCGACTACACCCGTCTGGCGGCCGTGTTCCGGCTGGTCGACGACATCACCAGCACGGACGCCGAGATCTCGCTGGAGGAGGCCTACCGGCGGCTCGCGGAGATCCGCCGTAATCGCCACCCGTATCCGGGCTGGGTGCTGACGGCGGCCGCCGGGCTGCTGGCCGGTTCGGCCTCCGTGCTGGTCGGCGGCGGGTTCCTGGTGTTCGTCGTGGCGGCGGCGGGCGCGATGCTCGGCGACCGTCTCGCGTGGCTGTGCGCCGGGCGCGGGCTGCCGGAGTTCTACCAGTTCACGGTGGCCGCGATGCCGCCCGCCGCGATGGGGGTGGCGCTGACGCTGACCCATTCGACGGATATCCGGCCGTCCGCGGTGATCACCGGTGGGCTGTTCGCGCTGCTGCCGGGGCGGGCGCTGGTGGCAGGGGTGCAGGACGGGCTGACCGGCTACTACATCACCGCCTCGGCCCGCCTCCTGGAGGTCATGTACTTCTTCATCGGGATCGTCGCGGGTGTGCTGATCGTCCTGTACCTGGGGCTCCAGCTGGGGGCCGAGCTCAATCCCGAGGCCCGGTTCACGCCGTACAACGAGCCGGTGATCCAGATCCTGGCGTCGATGGCGCTGAGCCTGGCGTTCGCGGTGCTGCTCCAGCAGGAGCGCTCCACCGTGCTGGCGGTCACCCTGAACGGCGGAGTGGCCTGGATCATCTTCGGGGCGATGGCACGGACCGGGGGCATCTCGCCGGTCGCGGCGACGGCGGTGGCGGCCGGTCTGGTGGGACTGTTCGGCCAGTTGTTCTCGCGCTACCGGTTCCATTCCTCGCTGCCGTACATCACGGCGGCGATCGGGCCGCTGCTGCCCGGTTCGGCGACGTACTTCGGTCTGCTCGGCGTGGCGCAGAACGAGCTGGACACGGGGCTGGCCTCGCTGTCGACGGCGGTGGCGACGGCGCTGGCCATCGCGATCGGGGTGAACCTGGGGAGCGAGATCTCGCGGCTGTTCATGGGGGTGCCGGGCGCGGTCGGCGGGGCGAGCCGCCGGGCGGCGAAGCGGACCAGGGGGTTCTGAGCGCGCGGGGCGGCGCGGGGCCCGTGCGCACCGCGCGGCTGCGCGCCTCGTACCCCGCCCCTCGCACCCCGCGCGCCCCGTGCCCCGTACGACGAAGGCGCCCCTCCCCCGGACCTGCGGGGAGGGGCGCCTTCGGTGCGTACGTACGCGGCGCGAGGTCAGCGCTTGGCGTGCCGGCCGCGCTGGCCGGTGGCGGGGCCGTTGCCGCCCGCCGGGGGGCGGCCGGAGCCGTCGCCCTCCAGGGCCTCGGCCGCGGCGGCCTTCTTGCCCTGGCTGCGGGCCCGCAGCACCTCGACCACGATCGGCACCACGGAGATGAGCACGATCAGGATGAGGATCATCTCGATGTGCTCGTGCACGAAGTCGATCTTGCCGAGCATCGCGCCGAGCACGGTGACGCCGACGCCCCAGAGGATCGCGCCGACGACGTTGTACGTGATGAAGGAGCGGTAGTTCATCCGGCTGACGCCCGCGATGATCGGCGTGAAGGTGCGCACGATGGGCACGAAGCGCGCCAGGACCAGGGACTTCGGTCCGTGCTTCTCGAAGAACTCGTGGGCCTTCTCCACGTTCTCCTGCTTGAAGAGGCGGGAGTCGGGGCGCTTGAAGAGGGCCGGGCCGACCTTGCGGCCGAAGAGATAGCCCACCTGGTCTCCGACGATCGCGGCGACGGCCACCAGCGTGCAGACGAGCCAGAGCGGGTACTTCAGCTGCCCCGTGGTCACCAGCAGCCCCGTGGTGAACAGCAGCGAGTCGCCGGGCAGGAAGAACCCGATCAGGAGGCCGGACTCGGCGAAGACGATGAGAAGAAGGCCGGGGAGTCCGAACGTGTTGAGCAGATAGTCCGGGTCCAGCCAGCTCGGTCCGAGCGCAAGCGTATTCAAGGGTCCGGGCTCCAGGATGGTGTGCGATGGCGGCTCTGTGGCTGCCCCAAGCTATCAACGCCCGGCCGGTGCCCTTGGTTCCAGTGGCGCACAGCGGGAATGCGCATCGTGCGGAGCGACCCGAAGCTGATCACAGGAGGTGCCACAAACATGGGCATTGAGGAATTCGGCGGTGGCCAGGCGGCCCAGGCGGACGTGCTGGTCGTCACCACGAACGACGTACCCGGCTATCAGGTGACGCAGGTCATCGGCGAGGTCTTCGGACTGACCGTGCGGTCGCGTCACCTCGGCAGCCAGATCGGCGCCGGGCTGAAGTCGATGATCGGCGGCGAGCTGAAGGGGCTGACCAAGACGCTGGTCGAGACGCGCAACCAGGCGATGGAACGGCTCGTGGAGCAGGCCAGGGCCCGGGGCGCGAACGCGGTCCTGATGATGCGCTTCGACGTCACGGAGGCGGCGGACGTCGGCACGGAGGTCTGCGCGTACGGGACGGCGGCGGTGATCAGCAAGGTGTGACGCGGGGCCACTGGGGCCACCATTGAAGCGTTTTGTCAGCTTTGTCACCCTAGGGTGAGCCGGTGGCCCCCGAATCCCCCGCACCCCCGCCGGCTCCCCCGCACCCTCCGGCCGCCCCGGCCCGGCGGCTGCTGCCGCTCGTGCTGCCCGCCATCGCGGTCGGCGTCGTCTGCGCGCTGATCCTGCTCGGGGTGAGCCTGCTGGCGGAGCAGCTCCAGGACGTGCTCTGGGAGACCCTGCCCGACGCGCTCGGGGTGGGGCGGTTCTCCTCGCTGTGGATGATCGTGATGCTCACCGCGACCGGCCTCGCGGTGGGGCTCGCCCTACGGGCCGTGCCCGGGCACGGCGGGCCGGATCCGGCCACCACCGGGCTGGTGGACGCGCCGATGAGGCCCGGCATCGTGCCCGGGCTGCTCCTGGTGACCACCCTGGCGCTGGCGGGCGGGGTGAGCCTCGGGCCGGAGAACCCGATCACGGCGGCCAACATCGCGCTGGCCTTCTGGCTCGGCCGGCGGTTCGCGCCCGGTGCGCCGGGCGAGCTGTGGGTGGCGCTCGCCGCGGCCGGGACCATCGGGGCCCTCTTCGGGACCCCGGTCGCCGCGGCGCTGATCCTCTCCGAGGCGCTGGCCTCGCAGCCGGGCCCCGGGGCGTTCTGGGACCGGCTGTTCGCCCCGCTCGCGGCCGGCACGGCGGGCGCGCTGACCATGTCGCTGATCGCACACCCCAGCTTCGACCTGTCCCTCCCGGCGTACGCCGGACCGCACTGGGGCGATCTGCTCTCCGCCCTGCTGATCGCCTCGGCGGGCGCGCTCCTCGGCCTGCTCGCGGTGTACGCCTTCCCGGTGGCCCACCGGGCCTTCACGGCGCTGCGGCATCCGGTGCTCGCCCTGACGCTGGGCGGGCTGGTGCTGGGACTGCTCGGCGCGCTGGGCGGCCACCTCACCCTCTTCAAGGGGCTCGACGAGGTGAAGGTGCTCGCCGGGGACCCCGACGGCTGGTCGGCCGGGGAGTTCGCGGGGATGGCGGTGGTGAAGACGGCCGCCCTCGTGATCGCGGCGGCCTGCGGCTTCCGGGGCGGGCGGATCTTCCCCGCGGTCTTCGCGGGGGTGTCACTGGGGCTCTGCGCCCACGCGCTGGTCGACGCGGTCCCGCCGTCGCTCGCGGTGTCCTGCGCGGTGCTGGGCGTCCTGCTGGCCGTCACCCGGCAGGGCTGGGTGAGCCTGTTCACCGCGGCGGTGCTGGTCAGCGACACCTCCGTGCTGCCGCTGCTGTGCGCGGCCACCCTGCCCGCCTGGCTGCTGGTCACCGGGCGGGCCCAGATGCAGCTGGACGGGGACGGGAAGTCGCTGCGCTGAGGGGGCGGCGCCCCGGTCACGGAGAAGGCCCCGTTCGGCGCGCCGGACACGCCGAACCTCCGTATCGTCTGCTGCGTGCGCTTCAGCATCGTTATCCACTGATAAGAGCCTTTTGCGCCCCGCTGCTTCGACGGAGGTCTCCCGCATGCCCACGCCCGTCAACGTCGCCGTCATCTACTACTCCTCCACCGGCACCGTCGCCACGATCGCGAAGGCCATCGCCGGGGACGCGGAGCGGGCCGGGGCGCAGGTGCGGCTGCGCCGGGCGGCGGAGCTCGCCCCGCAGGCGGCCATCGACTCCAACCCGGCGTGGGCCGAGAACGTCCGGGCGACCGCGGACATCCCCGAGGTCTCACCGGACGACATGGCGTGGGCGGACGCGGTGATCCTCGGTTCGCCGACCCGGTACGGGAACGTCACCGCCCAGCTGAAGCAGTTCCTCGACACGCTCGGCGGGATGTGGCAGGCGGGGCAGCTGGCCGACAAGGTCTACAGCGGCTTCACCTCCAGCGCCACCGCCCACGGCGGCCAGGAGTCCACGCTGCTCGCGCTCTACAACACGATCCACCACTTCGGCGGCATTCTCGTCACCCCCGGGTACACCGACCCCACGAAGTTCGTCGACGGCAATCCGTACGGCACCTCCCACGTCGCCGGGCAGGGCGACATCCCGGTCGGCGAGCAGACCCTGACCGCCGCCCGGGTGCAGGCCGAGCGGGTCGTGAAGTTCACCCGGGCGATCAAGGCGGGCCTGGCCGCCGAGAGCTGACCCCCGCACCCCGACCGCTTCGGCCGAGAGAAGGGCCCCACCATGCCGCTCCACCGCGGTGCCCACCCGCAACAGGACGAACCCTCCGAGGAGCGGCGCAGGCTCGCCCTGAACCCGTTCTTCGGCGAGGCGGACCCGACGGCCGCGATGAACACCGCGCCGCCCCGGCACCGGCTGCCCGACGGCCCGCTGCCGCCGCTGACGGCCTACCGGCTGGTCCACGACGAGCTGATGCTCGACGGGAACTCACGGCTCAACCTGGCCACGTTCGTCACCACCTGGATGGAGCCGCAGGCCGGCGTCCTGATGGGTGAGTGCCGGGACAAGAACATGATCGACAAGGACGAGTACCCGCGCACCGCCGAGCTGGAGCGGCGCTGTGTGGCGATGCTCGCCGACCTGTGGAACGCGCCCGATCCGAGGGCCTCCGTGGGATGTTCGACCACCGGGTCGAGCGAGGCCTGCATGCTCGCGGGGCTCGCCCTGAAGCGGCGCTGGGCGAAGCGGAACGCGGACCGCTATCCGGCGACGGCCCGGCCCAATCTGGTGATGGGCGTCAATGTGCAGGTCTGCTGGGAGAAGTTCTGCAACTTCTGGGAGGTGGAGGCCCGGCTCGTCCCGATGGAGGGCGAGCGGTTCCACCTCGACCCGGGGGCCGCCGCCGAGCTCTGCGACGAGAACACCATCGGGGTCGTCGGCATCCTCGGCTCCACCTTCGACGGGTCCTACGAACCGATCGCGGAGCTGTGCGCGGCCCTGGACGCCCTCCAGGAGCGGACCGGCCTCGACATCCCGGTCCATGTGGACGGGGCGTCCGGCGCGATGGTGGCCCCCTTCCTCGACCCGGACCTGGTGTGGGACTTCCGGCTGCCGAGGGTGGCGTCGATCAACACCTCGGGGCACAAGTACGGCCTCGTCTACCCGGGGGTCGGCTGGGCGCTGTGGCGTACGGCGGAGGCGCTGCCGGAGGAGCTGGTCTTCCGGGTCAACTACCTGGGCGGCGACATGCCGACGTTCGCGCTGAACTTCTCCCGGCCCGGGGCGCAGGTGGTCGCGCAGTACTACACGTTCCTGCGCCTCGGGCACGAGGGCTACCGGGCGGTCCAGCAGGCCTCCCGGGACGTGGCCTGCGGCCTGGCCCGCGCCGTGGAGGAGCTGGGCGACTTCCGGCTGCTCACCCGGGGCGACGAGCTGCCGGTGTTCGCCTTCACGACGAACGCGGACATCCACGCGTACGACGTGTTCGACGTGTCGCGCCGGCTGCGGGAGCGCGGCTGGCTGGTGCCCGCGTACACCTTCCCCGCCAACCGGCAGGACCTGTCGGTGCTGCGGGTGGTGTGCCGCAACGGGTTCTCCTCCGACCTGGCCGAGCTGCTGATCGAGGACCTGAAGGCGCTGCTGCCCGAACTCCGTGACCAGAAGCACCCGTTGAGCCACGACCGCGCGGTCCCGACCTCCTTCCACCACTGAGCGCGCCCTCCGAGACCGCCGGGCGCGACCACCGGCGCCGCTGAGCGCGACCACCGGCGCCGCTGAGCGCGACTACCGGCTGAGCCGCGCGAACCTGACCACGGCCAGCGGGAAGAACACCGCGATGATGGCCACCGGCCAGAGCACCGCGAGGAGCCCGGCGTGCTCCGCCGCCCAGGAGCCGGTCGCGCCGCCCGGGTTGCCGAACAGCTCCCGTACGGCGGTGGCCGTGGCGGACATCGGGTTCCACTCGACCACCGCGCCCAGCCAGCCCGGCATCGACTCGGGGGCGGCGAAGACGTTGGAGAGGAAGCCGACCGGCCAGACCAGGATCTGGACCGCCGCGACCATCTCCGGCCGCCCCGCCACCATGGCCAGCAGGATGCCGACCCAGAGCATCGCGAACCGCAGCAGGAGCAGCAGTCCGAACGCCCCCAGCGCGGCGGCGGCCCCGTGGTGCCAGCGCCAGCCGACCGCGTACCCGACCCCGGTCATCACCGCGAGCGCGGCCGTCGACTGGAGCATGTCCGCGGCGCTGCGGCCGACCAGGACGGCGCCGGGGACCATCGGCATCGAACGGAAGCGGTCGATGACGCCCTTGCCGAGGTCCTGGGTGACCGCGAGCATCGTGCTCTCCAGGCCGAAGGCCATGGTCAGCGCGAGCATCCCGGGGACCAGGAACTCCGTGGGGTCGCCGTCCACGCCCCGGCCGCCGCCGACCAGATACGTGAACATCAGCAGCAGCATCACCGGAAAGACCAGGCCGACGAGCACCTGGACGGGCTGCCGGGCCCAGTGCGCCAGTTCGCGGCGGGTCATCGTCCAGGAGTCGGCCAGGGCCCAGCCGAGCCGGGAGGGCGCCCCGCCCGGTCCGGGGGCCACCGTCGTCGTCGCGCTCATGCCGCCACCTCCGCCTTCTCGTCGGGCTGTTCGTCGACGGGCTGTCCGGTCAGCGACAGGAACACCTCGTCCAGGGTGGGGCGGCGCACCGCGATGTCCTCCGCCTCGATGCCCGCCTCCTCCAGCACCCGCACCGCCCGGGCCAGGGCCGCCATCCGGTCCGGGGCGGGCGCGCCGATCCGCCGCCGGTCGGCGTCCAGCACCAGGTCCGCGCCGCCGAGCAGGGCGGCCGCCTCCACCAGCCGGGACGCGTCGCGCAGGACGATGTCGATCCGGTCGCCGCCGACGAGGGCCTTCAGCTCGTCGGGGGTGCCCTCGGCCACCGCCCGGCCGCCGTCGATCAGCGAGATCCGGTCGGCCAGCTGGTCCGCCTCCTCCAGATACTGCGTGGTCAGCAGCACCGTGGTGCCGCCGCCGACCAGGGACCGCACCGCGTCCCACACCTCGGTCCGGCCGCGCGGGTCGAGGCCGGTCGTCGGCTCGTCCAGGAACAGCACGTCCGGGTCGGTGATCAGCGAAGCGGCCAGGTCGAGGCGTCTGCGCATGCCGCCGCTGTACTGCTTGACGGCCTTGCGCCCGGTGTCCGCCAGGCCGAACCGCTCCAGCAGCTCGTCCGCCCGGCTGCCCGCCCGGCGTGCGCCCAGGTGGTACAGCCGCCCGAACATCTCCAGGTTCTGCCGCCCGCCCAGCTGCTCGTCCACCGCGGCGTGCTGGCCGAGGAGCCCGATCCTGCGCCGCACCTCGCCCGCCCGCTCACGGACGTCGAGGCCGGCCACGGTCACCCGACCCGCGTCGTGGCGCAGCAGCGTCGACATGATCCGTACGGCGGTGGTCTTGCCCGCCCCGTTGGGGCCGAGCACTCCGTGCACGGTGCCGCTGCCGACGGCCAGGTCCAGTCCGTCCAGGGCGCGCTTCTCCCCGTACCGCTTGTGCACGCCGTCCATGACGATCGCATCGGTCACGATGTCCGCACCCTCCTGTAGTCAAACTTGACTAGCAGGGGAAAAGGTAAACCCCGATCCGCCATTCGTCAAACTTGATTAGTCGTGGTCCCCGGGATCGGGGACACCGGTGGCGTAGGGGTTCTCCTCGCCATCGGCCAGCACCCCGACGAACGGTTCGCCCTCACCGGCGAAGGTGTACGCGCCGCCCTCGATGCGGGCGATCAGGCCCCGGGTCCACTCCACGCCGGCGTCGGCCGAGTGCACCCACAGGTTCATGATCTCGCCGATGTGGCCGAGGGATCCGGGACCCTCCTCGGGCGTGTAGTACTCGGTGACCGAGTCCCGCCACCCCTTCATGGCCTCGATCCGCTCCTTGAGCAGCCCGACCGCCTCCTCGCGGGGCAGGTCGACGATGAACCCGACCGCCGCCGAGAGGACGTCCATCTGCTGGTCGTAGGAGCGGATGGCGTCACGCAGCAGGGCGCGGTACTCCGCCAGCCCCTCGTCCGTGACCTCGTACTCGGTGCGCGGCGGGCCGCCCGCCGTGGAGGGGGCCGTCTCGTGCGCGACGAGCAGTCCCTGCTTCGCCATCTGCTTCAGGGCGTGGTAGATCGACCCGGGCTTGGCGTTGGACCACTCGTGCGCACCCCAGTACTCCAGGTCGTTGCGGACCTGATAGCCGTGCGCGCGGCCGTGCATACGCACGGCGCCGAGGACCAGCAGCCGGATCGCGGACATGACATCCATCCCTTCCCCCGGCGGCATTCCGCGCCGGAGCGCCTATTCAACTTTGACTAGGGTAGCCGCCCGCTTGCGGACAGCCGGTCGGTGTGCCCTCATCCGTACCGCCGGGGCCAGCAGCGCGGCGGCGAGGCAGCCGGCCGCCAGCGCGGCCCACACCACGTCGTACGTGCCGAGGACGTCCCGCGCGGTGGCCCCGAGGTACGCCGAGGCGCCCGCCCCCAGCTGGTGGGCCGCGTTCGTCCAGCCGAAGACGACGGGGCCGTCCTCTCCGTACACCCGGCGGGCGAGCTCGATGACGGGCGGCACGGTCGCCACGTCGACGAGTCCGTAGACCGCCACGAACAGGAGCATCGGGGCCGTGACCTCGGCGGCGAACACCAGGGGCAGGGCGAGCAGGGTGAGTGCGCGGACGGCGAAGCAGACGGTCAGCAGGCGGCGCGGGTCGAACCGGTCGGTCAGCCAGCCGGCCAGCAGCGCGCCGAGGGCGGAGAAGATCCCGACGAGGGAGAGCAGCGAGGCCGCCGCCGTGGCCCGCATGCCGTGATCGTGCGCGGCGGGCGCCCAGTTGGACCACATGATGCCGTTGGTGGATGCCCCGCAGAGGGCGAACATCCCGGCCAGCAGCCAGAACGGACCGGTGCGCGCCGCACGCAGCAGCACCCTCAGCGCCCGCCCGGCCGCCCCGGGGACCGGGGGCGGCCGGGGGACGAACTCCCTCGCCCCGTACGGCTTCGCACCCACATCAGCCGGATGCTCGCGCAGCAGCAGGAACACCAGGGCGGCGACCGCCAGGGCGACGAGCGCCAGCGTCACCACCGGCGGACGCCAGCCGAAGCGCCCGACGGACCAGGCCAGCAACGGCAGGAAGAGCAACTGGCCCAGGTGGCTGGAGGAGCTGAGCGCACCGGTCACCAGGCCGCGCCGCCGGTCGAACCAGCGGGCGGTGATCCCGGCGGCGAACGTCATGGTCAGGCAGCCGCTGCCGAGGCCGATCAGCAGACCCCAGTACGCGACCAGTTGCCACGGCCGCGTCATCAAGCCGGTGAGCAGCGCCCCCGCCGCGACCAGCAGCAGCGCGCCCATGACGACCCGACGGGCCCCGATCCGGTCCATCAGCGCCGCCGCGAACGGGGCGGTGAGGCCGAACAGCACCATGTTCACCGAGGCGGCGAGCGCGATCTGCCCCCGCTCCCAGGCGTACTCCTCGTGCAGGGGCGTCACCAGCAGGCCCGGCACGGTGGCGAACGCCCCGGCCGTGACGATGGCCGCGCCCGCGACGGCGGCCATCAGCCAGGCGCGGTGGATCCGGAAGCTTCGGCGGGAGGGCGGTGTGTACGGGGATGCCGAGGTCGAAGAGGCCATGGACTCAGCGTCGCGAGCGGGGTCCGTCCTCACGAGTGTCCAGATGGACCAGGTGCGCAAGAATATGGCCATGACGGTCTTCACCCGCCCCGGACGGCACCGCGTCGCCGTGCTCGCCCGCGAGGTCCTGCTCCCGATCGAGCTGGGCATCGTGCACCAGCTCTTCGGACAGGCCAGACAGGGGGCCTCGGCGGACGGCGAGCCGCTGTACGAGGTCGCCACCTGCTCCCTGTCGCCCGGGGACGTGCGCACGGACGGCGACTTCACCGTGGCCGTCCCGCACGGCCCCGGGGCGCTGGCCGAGGCCGACACGGTGATCGTCCTCTCCTCGTACGAGGACTACGTCCAGGAGACGCCGGCGCTCCCGCCCCCGCTCGCCGAGGCCTTCGCCCTGATCCGCCCCGGGACCCGGGTCGCCTCGATCTGCACCGGCGCCTTCGTCCTGGCCTCCGCCGGGCTGCTCGACGGACACACCGCGACCACCCACTGGCGGTACACGGACCTGTTCGCCCGGCTCTTCCCGCGCGTCGAGCTGGACCCGGACGTCCTCTACACCGACGGGGAGACCGTGCTGACCTCGGCGGGCTGCGCCTCCGGGATCGATCTGTGCCTGCACATGATCCGGCGGGACCACGGAACGGCCGTCGCCAACGACGTGGCCCGGCGCACCGTCGTACCGCCCCACCGCGAGGGCGGGCAGGTCCAGTACATCCGGCGCCCCGTGCCCGAACGGTCGGCTCCCGGGACCTCGGCCGCCCGCGCATGGGCGCTGCGGCGGCTCCAGGACCCGATCACGCTGGGGCAGTTGGCGGCCAGGGAGTCGATGAGCGTCCGGCACTTCACCCGGCGGTTCCGGGACGAGGTCGGCCTGACGCCCATGAACTGGCTGACCCGGCAACGCATCGAACTGGCCCGGGAGTTGCTGGAGGAGTCGGACGTGCCCGTCGAGCAGGTGGCCGCGCGCGCCGGACTCGGCACGGCGGCCAATCTGCGCCACCACTTCCACGCGGCGCTGGGCGTCTCGCCGAGCGCGTACCGGACCACGTTCCGGGGCCCGGGGAACTGAGGAAGGCGGAGGCCCCCTCAGTACGGGAAGACCGAACGCCCGTGCTGGATCGACATCCACCTCTGGGTGGTGAACGCCTCCACGACGGCCTCGCCGTTCAGCCGCCCCACCCCGGACGTCTTCTCGCCGCCGAACGCGACCAGCGGATCGTCCTGCACGGTGGAGTCGTTGACGTGGAACATCCCGCTGACGATGCGCTGCGCGAACTTCACCCCGCGCTCCGCGTCCCGGGTGTGCACCGCGCCGCTGAGGCCGTACGGGCCCCGGTTGACGATCCGCACGGCCTCCTCCTCGCCGTCGAACGTCAGCAGCAGGGCCACCGGGCCGAGGATCTCCTGCTGAAGCAGCGGGGAGTCCTCCGGGAGGTCGGTCAGGACGGTCGGGCCGACGACGTTGCCGACGGTCCGGCCGCGCACGAGTGCCGTCGCGCCGTCCGCGACCGCCCGGTCGACGAGGGCGTCCAGCGCGTCGGCCTGGAAGGCGTTGATGACGGGTCCGATCCGGGTCTCCGGATCCCTCGGGTCCCCGGTCTTCAGGGCGGCCACCTCGGCGGTGAACCGCTCGGTGAACTCCGCCGCCACCGACCGGTCCAGCAGGATCCGGTTGGCCGCCATGCTGACCTGACCCTGGTGCAGGAAGCGGCTGAAGACGGCCGCCCGGACGGCGTAGTCGACGTCGGCGTCCTCCAGCACCACCAGGGCGCTGTTCCCGCTCAGTTCGAGGATGGTCCGCTTGAAGGCGCCGGCCGCGGTGGCGGCGATGTGCCGGCCGACCCGGTCGGAGCCGGTGAACGAGATCACCTTGGGTACGGGGTGCTCGATGAACGCGTCGCCGATCTCGGCGCTGTCGGTGATCACCACGTTGAGCAGCCCGGCCGGCAGCCCGGCGTCCTCGAATATCTTCGCGATCAGGCCGCCGCCCACGACGGGCGCGTTCTGATGGGGTTTCACGACGACCGCGTTGCCGAGCGCCAGGGCGGGCGCGACGGACTTCATCGTCACCAGGAAGGGGAAGTTGAAGGCGCTGATGACGCCCACGACGCCGACGGGCAGCCGGTAGAGCCGGTTCTCCCTGCCGTCCCCCACCGCGGGCAGCAGCCGCCCGGTGGGCCGCAGCGCCTGGCGGATCGCCTCGCGCAGGAACTCCGTCGCGCCCCGGACCTCGTACTGGGCCCGCACCCGGGTGCCGCCCAGTTCGTCGATGATCGCCTCGGCGATCTCCTCCGCGCGCTCACCGGTGATGCGGAGCGCGCGTTCGAGGACGGCGCGACGCTCGTACGGATTGACGGCGGCCCATTCCTGCTGGGCCCGCTCGGCGGCCCGGTAGGCCCGGTCGACCTCCAGCGCGGTGGCCACGGTGACGGCGGCGAGTTTCTCACCGTTGTAGGGATTGAAATCGATGATGTCCCACGAGCCGCTGCCGGTCAGCCACTCGCCGTCGATGTACTGGTGGGCCAGTTCATGGAAGAAGGACATGCAATCCCTTACTGCAGGCGTTCGCAGACTCCTGATGCGACGTCATCGTAACGAGAAATTACGCCAGTTGGAGTAGACCGCGCAGAAGATCCCGACTGTCTTCCGGAGTGGGACTGTCCTGGGCGAGGCCCGCCATGGCCTTTTCGTACTGCGCGACTTCCTCGGGCTTGTCCAGATAGAGCGCGCTCGTCAGCTGCCCCAAATAGACAATGTCCGACAGATCGGATTCCGGGAAACGCAGCATCGTGAACGATCCGCTCTCGCCGGCATGACCGCCGTGACTGAAGGGCATGACCTGAAGCGTGATGTTCGGCTGCTCCGACATATCGATCAGATGCCGCAATTGGGCACGCATGACGTCGCGTTCGCCGTACGGCCGGCGCAGCGCCGCCTCGTCGAGAACGGCGTGGAACGTCGGGGCGCGCTCCGAGACGAGGGCCTTCTGACGCTCCAGACGCAGGGCGACCCGGCGGTCGATCTCGGCGGGCGAGGCTCCGCGCATCCCGCGCGAGACGACGGCGTGGGCATACGCCTCGGTCTGCAACAGCCCGTGCACGAACTGCACTTCATAGATACGAATGAGGGAGGCCGCGCCCTCCAGGCCGATGTACGTCTGGAACCAGCCGGGCAGCACGTCTCCGTAACTGTGCCACCAGCCCGCCACGTTGGCCTCGCGGGCCAGACCGAGGAGGGAGTCGCGCTCAGCCTCGTCCGCGACCCCGTAGAGCGTGAGCAGGTCCTCGACGTCCCTGGCCTTGAAGCTCACCCGTCCCAACTCCATGCGGCTGATCTTCGATTCGGAGGCCCGGATCGAGTAGCCGGCCGCCTCACGGGTGATTCCGCGCGACTCCCGCAGTCTCCTGAGCTGAGAGCCCAGGAGGATGCGCCGCACCACCGATCCACTCGACTCGCCTGCCGACACTGGTCCGACCCTCCCCATCGCCTACCTGGCATCCGGAGCCCCCCAACCCCGAGTGCCGGATTCTGCCACCAAAACGCTTCAGCCCGTACTCATTCGATTACGGAAATGGGAAGACGTCCAGAAAGCTCCGAAACTGACCCCGGGAAGAAATGCCCCAGAACCACCACGGTATCGGGCAGGTCCGGCGCGTGCACGTGCATCTGCCCTTGCATCTGCCCTGCGCATTCGGAACCATGGTCCTCGCGCACCTGCGTGCTCGTGTTGTGCCGCTGTACCCCCCGCAGTACCGCTACAGGCAGTGCCGCTACAGCCGCGAATCCCGGGAGTGCCTCGTATGGGGACGAATGGATCGACGATGCTCGAGCCGTTACGGCAGGGGCTTCCCCCCACCGACCCCTCAGGGGTTGCCGGATCGGCGTCCTGCGCTCTGCCCGCACGCTACGAAGCGGTCGGCGGAGCACGGAAGTTCACCCGGTCGACGCTGGAGCGATGGGAACTGGGCGACCGTTTCGACGATGTCGCCCTGGTGGTGTCCGAACTCGTCACCAACGCCCTGCGCCACGCACTGCCCGACGATCCGCCCCGGGAATTCCAGGACCCGCCGGTGCGCCTGCACCTGATGCGCTGGACCTCGCGACTGGTGTGCGCCGTGCGCGATCCCAGCCGGGAGAGCCCGGTGGCGGGCGAGGCCGCGGATTCGGCCGAATCCGGCCGCGGACTGTTCCTGGTGGAATGCGTCAGTGACAGCTGGGGCTGGCACCCCTCTCCCGTACAGCTCGGGGAACTGCCTTCCGGCCCGCTGTACGGCAAGGTCGTCTGGGCCCTTTTCCGGCTCCAGGAGAACCCGAAGACGGGTTCGTGAGTACTCCGGTCCGGCCCGTCCCGGGCCGGACCGCGCGTCAGGCGCCGGCGGCGAGGTGGTCGAACTCGCCGTCCTTGACGCCGAGCAGCAACGCCTCTATCTCCGCGGGCGTATAGACGAGGGCGGGCCCGTCGGGGTGACGGGAGTTCCGCATCGCCACATTCCCTCCGGGCAGCCGCGCGAACTCCACACAGGATCCCTGGGAGTTGCTGTGCCTGCTCTTCTGCCAGACGACTCCGCGAAGCTCTGTGGCCGCCATGCCGTTGTACACGTGGTGCACAGGACGCTCCCCGAGTTGCAAGGTGCAAGTGTCAACTAGCTCGGATCATAGCTCTGTTCATATGCCAATGCATGAGCAGATGCACGTGCACGCCGGGTGTTCCTTTGATTACAGGCTTATCCGCCCCGGTCGCGCCTCCGGGAAGAGAGACGAACGGCACGCCTATTTCGCTCCCGTTCAAGGGAGTTGATCGTTGCGGACCTTGGTAACGTGGCGCGGTCTTTCGACCGGAAAACAGCAAGGGGGAACTCCACGTGACCAGCTCTCTACGCACCGGCGCCGTCGCGGTCGCCGCTCTGGCCGCCGCACTGGCGCTGACCGCCTGCGGCAGCGGCGACGCGAGCAAGGATTCCGGCGCGGATTCCGCGGCGAGCGCGACGCCCGGGGGCGGCGGCGGCAACGGCTCCGGGGAGTCCGCAGGAAGCGGCGCCACGGACGCCGCGGCGCTGGAGGGCACCTGGGTGGGGCTGACGGACGCGAAGAACGTCACCGTGTCCATCGCCGGCGGCAAGGTCGCCCTCGTCGCCGACCAGTCGGTGTGCCAGGGCGATGTGAAGGACATGGGCGGCGAACCGATGCTGGCGCTGAAGTGCACCGGCGGCTCCGCCGACCGCACGATGGGCGCGATCGACTCCGTGGACGGCACGAAGCTGGTCCTCTCGTGGGACGGCGGAGTCAAGGACACGCTCACCAAGGCCGACCCGGGCAAGCTGCCGAGCGGCATGCCCTCGCTCCCCGACGTCGCGGACCTGCCCGAGGTCCCCGCGCCGTGACGCCCGCCCCGGCCTGACGCCCGCCCGGGCCGCTCAGCCCTCGGCCAGCGTGCTGCTGACGCGGGTGGAGCCGCCCCGCTCGTCCAGGGCGCGGGTGAACTCCTCCAGCGCGTCCAGGAGCAGCGCCGCGCCCCGGCGCACGACCGGGTCGCCGATCGGCGTCGTGCCGTCGTCCGTCGGGGTGGGCATGTCCCAGTGGGCCACCGCGTCCACCACCGGCTGCCAGTCGGGCAGCCGCCGCTCCCGTACCGCCCTGGCGCCCTTCTCGGTGGCCCCGCGCAACGCCTCGGCCAGCTGGGCGGCGCCGGGCACCGGATCGGCCGACCTGGCCGGCAGATGGGCCTCCAGGACCATCGCGGACCGGCCCAGCTGGGCCAGCGCGTGCTGGGCGTCGGTGGCGGCGGCCCGGGAGATGCCCCGGTGGCGTACGGGTTCGTGCTGGGCGGTCGCCAGCGCCTCCTGCCACGCCACACGGGCCTCCCGGGTGGCGATCAGGGCGTCCCGGACGTCCTCGGCGTCCCGGGCGGCGGGGTCCGCGTACCGGTCGACGACCGTGGCCGCGTACTCCACGTCCGCCACCAGCCACTCGGCCAGCCGGTTGCGCAGCCGCGGGGTCTCCCAGGCCGGGTAGACGGCGTACGAGACCATCGCGAGGAGTCCGCCGACGAGCGTCAGCACGATGCGCTCGGTGACGGTCTGGGACCAGTCGTCGCCGGCCATGCCGAGCAGGAACACGACGTACGCGGCGACGCAGACCTGGCCGACCGCGTAGCCGGTGCGCATCAGCAGGTACATCAGCCAGGCGCAGACCACCGCGAGGAGCGCGGAGAGCCGGGCGTCGGGGTGGGCGGTCTGCACGACGGCGGTGGCGAGCCCGACGCCGACCAGGGTGCCGCCGAAGCGTCCCGCCGCGCGGGCGTACGTCTGCGAGAACTCGGGCCGCATCACCATGACGGCGGTCATCGGGGCCCAGTAGCCGTGGCCGAGCGGCACCGCCTCGCCGACGAAGTACCCGGCGACGGCGACCACCGCGACCCGGATGGCGTGGCGCATGATCGGCGAGCCGTGGTGCAGCTCGCGGCGCATCGAGGCCAGCACCACCGGGACCAGTTTCAGCAGCGTGGGCCGGTGCCGGGTGTCCGGGGCGAGGTCGGAGGGGACCCCGCTGTCGGTCCCGGTGCCCTCCGCGATCTCCAGGACGTCGTCGAGCAGGGCCGCGAGCCGGTCGGCGGCGCGGCGGGCGGGGCCGACGAGGATCACGTCGTTGTCGGGGGTCTTCAGGACGCCCAGGTCGGTGGCGGAGAGATGGACGGGTTCGCCGTGCCGGACGGCCCGCGCGGCGGCGTCCAGGACCGATCCGGCCGCGCCCAGCAGCTCGTTCACCCAGAGCCGTTCGAGACCGTCGCCCGGCACCCCCATCGCCGGGTCCGCGAGCGAGGCGAGCACCGGGCGCAGCCGCTCGGCGACCCCCCGGGCCCCGTGCAGTTCGGCGGGGCGGCGGCGGGCCTCCCGCGGGGTGACGGCGGCGGCGCTGCGGGCGGTCATCAGGGGCAGCGGGTCGAAGGGGGCGACCGGGTCGTGCCGCAGCCGCCGGGCGTAGTCGGCCTCGGCGGCCAGGGCGTCGGCGAGCGCGTCGCGCTGGGCGCCCCATCTGCGGACCGGGAAGAGGACGATGAGCGCCGCCTGTACGAAGCCGCCGACGGCGATCATCCCCGCGTGGGCGGCGGCGTCCACGACCGAGGTGGGCAGGGTGATCGTCACCAGCATGATCGCGACGTTGGACGCGGCGATGATGCCGCCCGTCGGGCCGGCCGCCCAGGCGAGCCCGGCGAGGAAGGTCCAGACGCCGAGCAGACAGAGGAAGAGCACGACGTGCGCGCCGCTGACATAGCCGACGAACGTCGAGACGGCGAGGCTCATGCCGGAGACCAGAGCGAGGACCGGGCGGGGCCGCCAACTGCGCTGGAAGGTGGCGATGGCCGCCTGGAACGCGCCGAACGCGGAGCTCGCCGCGATCTCCGGCCCGAACAGCACGAGGCTGACCCCGACGACGAGGGCGAGGCCGGCCGCACCGCGGAAGGCGATGAGGGGTTCCAGTCTCTGCCGCTCGATCTCCAGCCCCGAGCGGGCGGTCTCCTTCAGCGCCCGGAGCCAGCTCATGGGCCGAGCCTAGCCGCAATCCCGGACAAGCCGGGCTTAGCCCCGCGAAGCCGACCCGGATCGCCGGTCGACCCCAGTGCCGGGCGTCGCCCGGCAGACGGCAGTTCGAGAGCAGGCCCTAGGGCCTGATCTCCCCCTCGGGCCCCCGGGGCGTGCCGCCCGTGTGGGCCCGGTCGGCGGCCTCGGTGCCGTGCGTCCAGCCGTCCAGGTCGGTGACGCCGCGGACCCGGGATGTCGTGGTCCTCGGGAACATCCGCCCGGCGGCGTCGGTGACCGCGACGTCCCGGGCCGCCAGCACCGGCAGCAGCTCGCCGGCCGGGGCCGCGTCGGCGCCGTCCGCCGCCGCCGTGACCCGCTCGGCGCCGTCGGCGAGCCGGCGGCCGAGCCGCTGGGCGTACCCCATCAGGAACGCCTGCCGGAAGGTCTTGGTCCGCTTGCGCCCCCCGGCGCGCTGCCCGGCCTCCGCCCGGGTCATCGCGGCCGTCCCCTGGACGAGCAGGGAGGTGAACAGCAGCTCGACGGCCTCCAGGTCCGGCTCGAAGCCGACGACCGTGGTGAAGCCGAGACCGTCGTTCCACACGGCCCGGCAGCGGTTCGCGGAGGCGACGGCGTCGAGCAGGATCGCCTTTGCGCTCTCGTACGGGGGCTCCACCCCGATCCGGCAGGCTCCGGGCGTCTCGCGGCTGTGCGTCCGGGCGGCGAGGAGGGCCTCGTCGATGCTGTGCCGGGCCATCAGCTCCTGCGCCTTGGTGGTCAGCGCCTCGGCCTCCTCCGGGAAGCCGGTCGCCTCCGCCTTCGCCAGCAGCGCCCGGATCCGGGTGAGCATCCGGGGCTCGTCGGCGGCGGGCGGCCGGTGCAGCTGCTCGGCGGCGGCGCCGGGCGGGGGGCCCACGGGTTCGATGGCGGGCAGCCGCAGCAGCAGCCGGTACAGCTCCAGCAGGTCACCGGCGTAACGGAACCGGTCCGGTCGGTTGCGCGGCACGGGGGCGGGCAGTTCGGCGAGCTGCTGCCGCCAGCGGGGCGGCAGCTCCGTATACCGGGCGGTCTCGGCGGCGATCAGGGTCGCGGCCAGCGACGCCCGCCGCTCGTCCAGCTCGTGGCGGACGAACCGCACCAGGTCGGCCGGGTGCCAGCCCCGGTCCCACGCCCGGCGTACGAACTCCTCGCCGCG
This sequence comes from Streptomyces anulatus, assembly GCF_014650675.1. Lineage (GTDB taxonomy): Bacteria > Actinomycetota > Actinomycetes > Streptomycetales > Streptomycetaceae > Streptomyces > Streptomyces anulatus. Next base: position 87,594 of record NZ_BMVK01000011.1, read on the forward strand.
CCGGTGCGCCTCCGCGTCCGCCTCCGGAGCGGCGGCGAGCAGGGAGGCCCCGGTGTCGAGGGCGGCGTCGCCCTCCGCGTAGAGGGCCGCCGCGCACGCCCGGTCGATCACCGATTCCATCCGGCCAAGGGTAGGCGCACCGCCCGCACGGCCCGCACGCGCTGTCACCGCCCGCACGGCCGTCTACGGCAGCAGGACCAGCTTGCCCCGGACGTGGCCGCCCTCGCTCAGGGCGTGGGCGCTCGCGGCGTCGGCGAGCGGGAAGACCTGGGCGATCTCCACGCGCAGCTCACCGGTCTCCGCCAGCCGGGCGTTCGCCCCGAGGCGGTCGGCCGAGGGTCCGCCGCCGCCGGAGGAGAAGGCGACGCCCAGCTCGGCCGCGTCCCCGTCCGCGATGGTGACGATCCGGTCGGTCGTGCCGCCGCGCAGTTCGATGGAGGCGGGCAGCGCGCCGCGCCCCGACGCGTCGAACACCGCGTCCACGCCCTCCGGGACCAGCTCCCGCACCCGCTCGACCAGCCCGTCCCCGTACGCCACCGGGACCGCGCCCAGCACCCGCAGATAGTCGTGGTTGGCCGGGGACGCGGTGCCGATGACGGTCGCGCCGCGGGCCACCGCGAGCTGTACGGCGACGGAGCCGACGCCGCCGCCCGCCCCGTGCAGGAGCAGCGTCTCGCCCTCGGCCAGAGCCAGTTCGTCCAGCACCCGGGAGGCGGTGTCGGTCGCGACGGGCAGCGCGGCGGCCTCCTCCCAGGACAGCCCCGCGGGCTTGCGCGCGAGGGAGGCGGCCTCGGCCAGCGCCTCGGTGGCGTAGGAGCCGGTGGCGCTCCAGCCGAGGACCTCGTCACCGGGGGCGAACTCCGAGACCCCCTCCCCCGCCTCCAGGACCACCCCGGCGAACTCGGCGCCGGGCGTGGCGGGCAACGGGGTGGGGAAGGCGCCCTCCATCCAGCCGTTCCGGATCTTGTGGTCGAGCGGGTTCACGCCGGCCGCCCGCACGGCGACCCGGACCTGGCCGGGGCCGGGGCGCGGCGGGTCGAGACGCTCCAGGTGCAGGACGCCGGGGCCGCCGAACTCCTCGTACACGATCGCTTCCATGGAGTGATCCTCACGGCTGCGGGGACGAGCGGCCAGTCGGCGCCCCGCCTCCGGGGCACTGTCAGTGGCGGGTGCCAGACTCGCACCCATGACCGAACGGTGGGCGGTGGCTGCTGCGGACGGGGGCGGGGCGCTGCTCGCGCCGCTGTCCCGGGACGGCCTGCCCGCCGGGCCGGTCCGCGCCGAGCCCGACCTCGTCGAGGCAATCCGCTCCCGGCCCGACGTGGTGCGCTGGGTGTGGCGGTCGACCGCCGAGATCTACCCCCGGCTGCTGGCCGCCGGGGTCCGGGTCGAGCGGTGCTACGACATCGAGTGCGCCGAGCTGCTGCTGCTCGGGCACGCCGGGCGGCTCGGCGAGCCCCGTTCCGCCGCCGCCGCGCTGGCCCGGCTGGACAACGCGCCGGTGCCGCCGGACCCGCCCGCCCGGTCCGCCGAACCGGGCGCGCAGTCCTCCCTCTTCGAGCCACCGTCGGGCACCGGGGTGCCGTTCGAGGGGCTGCTCCGGGTCTACGCGGACCAGGTGCGCCGCCACGACGCGGCGGAGCACCCGGACCGGATGCGGCTGCTGACCGCGTCGGAGTCGGCGGGGATGCTCGTGGCCGCCGAGATGCACCGGGCCGGGCTGCCCTGGCGCGCCGACGTCCACCGGGAGCTGCTGAACGGACTGCTGGGCGAGCGGTACGCGGGCGGCGGCGAGCCCCGCAGACTCGCCGAGCTGGCGGACGAGGTGTCGGCGGCGTTCGGCCGAAGGGTCCGCCCCGACCTGCCCGCCGATGTGGTGAAGGCGTTCGCGCGGGCGGGGATCCCGGTGAAGTCGACCCGGCGGTGGGAGCTGGAGGAGGTGGACCATCCGGCGGTCGAGCCGCTGATCGCGTACAAGAAGCTGTACCGGATCTGGACGGCGCACGGCTGGTCCTGGCTCCAGGACTGGGTGCGCGAGGGCCGCTTCCGCCCGGAGTACCAGCCGGGCGGCACGGTCAGCGGCCGCTGGACGACCAACGGCGGCGGGGCCCTCCAGATCCCCAAGGTGATCCGGCAGGCCGTCGTCGCCGACGAGGGGTGGCGGCTCGTCGTCGCGGACGCCGACCAGATGGAGCCCCGGGTGCTGGCGGCGATCTCCCGCGACCGGGGCCTGATGGAGGTGGCTGGTCATGACGGCGATCTCTACAAGGCGCTGTCCGACCGGGCGTTCTCCGGCGACCGCGACCACGCCAAGCTGGCGCTGCTCGGGGCGATCTACGGCCAGACGTCCGGGGACGGGCTGAAGAACCTGGCCGCCCTGCGCCGCCGCTTCCCGCTCGCCGTCGCCTATGTCGACGACGCGGCGCGGGCGGGCGAGGAGGGGCGCCTGGTGCGGACCTGGCTGGGCCGGACCAGCCCGCCGGTCGCACTGGCGGGCCAGGACGAGGAGGCGGGCCTTCCCCAGGAGGGTCCCGAGGGCTCCGGGGCCGCGTCCGACGGCGGTCCGGCGCGGGCCCGGGGGCGCTTCACCCGTAACTTCGTGGTGCAGGGCAGCGCGGCCGACTGGGCGCTGCTGCTGCTGGCAGCGCTGCGCCGGGCGCTCTTCGAGCAGGGGCTGCGGGCGCAGTTGGTGTTCTTCCAGCACGACGAGGTGATCGTGCACTGCCCGGCCGGGGAGACCGAGGCCGTCGCCGAGGCGATCCGCGCGGCGGGCGAGCTGGCCGGGCGGACCGCCTTCGGGGAGACGCCGGTGCGGTTCCCCTTCACCACGGCGGTGGTGGAGCGGTACGCGGACGCCAAGTGACGGGGGGCCGCGCGGGAGGACTACTGCTGGAGCTTCAGCCATTCCGGGCTGGTCGCCAGGGCGACGAGCCGGTCCATGGTGAGCGCGGGCTCCGGACGGGTGGCGGGCGTCGACTGCGCGCCGGAGTTGAAGGCCGAGACGACGACCCGCATGCCGTCGGGGCGCATCGTGTCGGCCGACCACTGGACGACCCCCGCGCCGCCCTTCTCGCCGGGCTCCTTGGAGGTGGCGAGCAGGGTGCCGTCGGGCAGGGTGGTCGCCTCGCCGTACAGATCGTCGGCGACGTCCCGCATGTCGGCCTGCACATTGATCTGCACGAGGGAACGGCCCTCGCCGTCGTCGACGACGACCGACACGAACTCGCCCCCGGTGTCCGTCTCCTCCCCCACGGAGAGGCCCTCGGGCAGCAGGGCGCGGAAGGTGGGCATCAGCAGCGTGTAGTCGAGCGGGGGAGCCTGCGCCCCGGTGTCCTTCGCGGGGGCCGACGGCTTCCCGGTGTCCTTCGGACCGGGCGAAGGCTTCGCGGCGTCCTTCGGGTCGGGCGACGGCTTCCCCGCGTCCTTCGCGGCGGACGTGGCGGGGGCGGGCGACGGGGGCGCGGGCGTGCCCCCGGCCACGCTCGTGGGAGCGAAGGTCGCGGCCGTCGGCGCGGCCGGACCGCTGTTCGCGACCCCCGCCACGTCGCCGGAGGCACTCAGCTGACCGGTGGCGAACGTGACCCCGCCGCCGACGAGGGCCAGGGTCAGCACACTGCCCGCCACGGCGGCGGCACGGCGGCGGCGCACGGTGCGCCGTCCGCGCTCCAGCGCGCCGTCCACCACGGCGCCTCGGCCGGACAGTTCGAAGGTCTCTCCGGCACGGCGGAGTTCCGCGCCGAGGCCGTCCTCGAACGGCAGATCGTCTTCGCTGGGCATGGGGAACCACCACTTCTCGTTCTGGATGCTCGACAGTTGACGGCCCCGAGGGGCCGGTTGGGCGGGCGCACGGAGGTCAGCGGGCGGCGAACTCCGCGATGCTGCCGCCCAGCAGTTCACGCAGCCGCCCGAGCGCCCGCACGCAGCGGGTCCGTACGGCGGCGGGGCTGACCTGGAGGGCGGCGGCGGTCTCCTCGATGCTCCGGTCCTCCCAGTACCGCAGCACCACGACCGCTCGGTCCTTGGGCGCCAGTTGGGCCAGGGCCCGGAGCAGCGTCATCCGCAGCGCCGGGTCGTCGGGGTCGGCCGGAGCGCCCTCGGGCAGTTCGGCCAGCGGGCGTTCGCTCGCGGAGCGGCGTCGCCGGTGGGTCAGGAAGGTCCGTACGAGCACGGTCTGCGCGTAAGCCGCCGGGTTGTCGATCCGGCGGGCGCGGCCCCACAGCACGTACATCCGGCTCAGTGTCTCCTGCACCAGGTCCTCGGCGAGGTGCACATCGCCGCTGGTCAGCAGGCAGGCCGAGCGGAACAGATGGCCGGCCCGGCCGGCCGCGAACACCTTGAACTCCTCGGTCCGCGACGCCCTCATACCCTCCCCCGTCCGTCCGTTCCGCTCTTCCCCCTGTACGACGCGGCGGGGGCGGGCAAATGTTTCGGACGATCCGCGAAAATCTTTCCGGGCCGGGTCCGGACGGCGGGGAGGAACACGAGAAGCGCCCCGTTCACGCGCCGGACGGCGTGAACGGGGCGCGGGCGGTGGTGCGCTCGCTGTTCCTCGTCTACCCGCGTTCCCACAACGCGGGGACGTTCGGCGGCTCCCAGCCCGACACGGCCTGGTGCGCCTGCAGACAGCGGTAGGCGACCCCGCCGTACGTCACGCGGTCACCCGCGCGGTAGGAGGTGCCGGCGGCCCAGGTGGTGGACCCCGGCTCGGTGGGCGGATCGGTCGGGTTGGGCGTCTGGGCGACGTCCAGCACGAAGTCGAAGGTGCCCTGGCGCCCGTTCCCGACGTTGCGGACGTTCATCAGCAGCTCGGGGTCGAACAGCGCGTCGGTGTTGTTGCGCGGCTCGTTCGGGAAGTACAGCTGGGTGGTGAGGATGCGCCCGCCGGGCGCCTGCGCCTTCACGTGGATGTGCCGCGTGCGGCCCGGGTAGAGCCCCGCCACGATGGTGGTGAGGCTGAACGACCCGTCGGCGCCGGTGAACTGGTGCCCCCGGAAGGCGAACTGGACCATGTCGTAGGCCCCGTTGGTGTCCGCCTGCCAGAAGTCCAGCAGTGCTCCGGAGATGGGCCGGCAGGCCCGGCCGAAGACGTAGCCGCTCACGGTGAGCGGTATGCCGGGGGTGCTCGGGGTCACCAGGCTGGTGCGGCGGGGCGAGTTGGGCTTGAAGTACGGCCCTTCCATCTGCGGCGGCGTCGTGTCGTCGCCGTCGTCGCACTCCGGGGTCGGGGCCAGGGGCCCGTTCCCGGTGGAGGCGGCGTCCCGGGCGAGCGCGACGCCCCCTCCGGCGAGCAGGGGCGCGGCGCTCGCGACGAGCGCGGCCTTCAGGAGACCCTTGCGGCTGATCCGCCGCCGGTCCCCCGACGCCTCGTCGGAGGCGTTCGGGTCATGGGGGGTTGCGTTGTCCATGTGTGGGGTCATGACGGATTCCTCGGAGTCCTCGGGGGTCCTCGACGCGGGGAGGCGGGAGGCGGGGAGGTTCAGGAGGTACGGGGGTGCCGGGTGGGGCCCGGACCGGTCAGACCCGCTGCCAGAGCGCGGGCACGTCGGCGGGGTTCCAGCCGGGCTGGGCCGTGTGCGCCTGGAGGCAGCGGTAGGTGGCTCCGCCGTACGTCACCGTGGCGCCGGCGGCGTACGCGGTGCCGGCCGCCCAGGTGCCGCCGGGCGGGTCGGTCGGCGGGGTGGTGGGCGGGTCCGTCGGCGTACCGCCGCCGCTGGTGACCAGGGTCAGCCCGTACGCCTGGAGCAGCGGGTTGATGGGCTGGAAGTACGTCGTGCCGCCGGAGGAGCAGTTGCCCGAGCCGCCGGAGGTGACGCCCTGCGCCTGGCTGCCGGAGATGTAGGAGCCGCCGGAGTCGCCCGGTTCGGCGCAGACGCTGGTGCGGGTCACCCCGGAGATGGTGCCCTCCGGGTAGGTGACGCTGGTGTTCAGCTGCTGGATGGTGCCGCAGTGCCAGCCCGTGGTGGAGCCGGAGCGGCAGACCGAGGCGCCGACGACGGACGCGGTGGAGCCGGCGACGGTGACGTCGCCCCGTCCGTAGCCGTTCACCAGCGGACGCGGGGTCCAGTTGGCGTTGGTGGCGACCCAGGCGATGTCCCGGCCCGGGAAGGTCGAACCCTGGAAGGTGCCCTGGGCCTGCTGGTTGACGCCGTTGGTGGTCGTGCCGACGCGGCCGCAGTGGCCCGCGGTGGCGAAGCCGTTCTGGGTGCCGCGCGTCACCGAGAAGCCGACGGAACAGCGGCCGGAGCCGTTCATGTAGTACGCGTCGCCACCTCGGATGTCGGCGAGGGCGCGGGGCTGCTCGGCGGACCGGGCGACGGTGACGAGGCCGCTGTCGACCCCGGCCGCCTTGAGGAACGCCTGTCCGGCGGCGGTGCTCGCGGCGTTCACGACGACCCGGTTGGCCTCGACGTCGACGTACCAGACGGGCACGTCCTTCGGCGCCGTGCGCAGCGCGGCCTTGTCGAGGGTCTTCTTGACGCCTTCGAGGCGGTCCAGGCTGTGGCCGACGACCTCGGCGCGCGCCCCGGCGTCGGTGATCCGGGCGGCCTCGGAGGCGTCGGTGGTGGCGACGGTCAGGGCCGCCTTCGCACCGCTGACCCGGGCTCCGGCGAAGCTGGCGCCGAGGGACTTCTCCAGCCCTGCGGCGACGGCGGCGGCGCGGTACTCGTTGGCTATCCGGCTGCGGGCGGCGTCCGCGTCCAGGCCGAGGTCGCGCTCCAGGGCGGCCAGCATGCCGGGCGACAGGCTGTCCGCGGAGACCGGCGGGGCGGTGGTGGCCGCGGGGTCGGCGGACGCCACACCGGTCAGCCCGGCGAGGGCGAGCGCACCCACGGCCACCGTGGCGGTGCCGACGGCGAGGGCGCGTCTGCGGAGCGTGGTTCTCTCCACGTAACTCTCCTTGGTTCAGGGGGTGTCCGGATCCGGTGGGGGTTGGTCCGGACCAGGGAATTGCCGAAACCGTAGCGGCGGTGACGCCCGGTGCAGGAGATCCCGTTCACCCCCCTCCCTCCGCGTTATGGGGCTGCCCGGCCGGGCGAAGCGGGAGCGCGTCTCCCTTTCCGCGAGGCGCCCGGGTAGGTTCGGCCTCATGCACACAGGGCAACTTCTGGGCTCGGGACGCACCGCCGACGTGTACGCACTCGACGGCTCCTGGGTCCTTCGCCGTTACCGGGACCGCACCGACACCACGGAGGAGCTGGCCGTGATGAGTTACGTCGGCGCCTTCGGCTTTCCGGTGCCGCGCATCGGTCCGCCCGCCGAAGGGGCCCGCCCCACGGACCTGGTGCTCCAGCGGCTGACCGGCCCGACCCTGGCCGAGGCGCTGCTGGCGGGGCGGCTGGGGGCGGCCGAGGCGGGCGCGCTGCTCGCCCGTCTGCTGCGTGAGCTCCACGCGATACCGCCCCGGGTCTCGGCGAACCCGGAGGACTGCGTGCTCCACCTGGATCTGCATCCGGAGAACGTGGTGCTGACGGGGAGGGGCGCGGTGGTGATCGACTGGTCCACCGCGGCGGAGGGTCCGCCCGGCCTCGACCGGGCGATGTCGGCGCTGACCCTGGCCCGGATCGCGCTCGACCCGGAGTTCCCGGCCGGGGCGGACGTCCGGCCCCTGCTGGCGGCGCTCCTCGCGGAACTCGCCGACGACGGTGGCGCGTCGGCCGCCGATCTGGCCCTCGCCCGCGCCCGACAGCGGGCGAACCCGTATCTGACCGACCGCGAACGGGCCTGCCTGGACCGGGCGGTGGACCTGGTGCTGGGCTGCGCCCCGTAAGGTTCGCGCCCCTCCGGGGGGCTCAAGCCGCTCCGACGATCGAGGAGCGGGGGCCCGGGGGCGGAGCCCCCGGAAGGGAGTCCTCAGCGCCTCCCGCGCTTCGCGTCCCGCACGCGCCGCAGCCGGTTCACCGTGACGGGGTCCTCGCGCAGCGCCCGCTCGTCGTCGATCAGCGCGTTCAGCAGCTGGTAGTAGCGGACCGGCGAGATCCCGAGCTCCTCGCGGATCGCCCGCTCCTTCGCCCCGGGCCCCGCATGGGAGCGCCTCTCCAGGGCCAGCAGTGCCCGGTCCCGTACGGACAGCTCGCCGGCGCGGGGGGCGGGCTCGGCCCGGGGGGCGTGGTGCTCGTGGTCGGGGGCGGTCATATCAACCAACCTAATGCCCACCCCCGACACCGTGCCCGCGGTGGCTACTCGGCGGCCTCCGCCCGTGTCGCCTCGGCCGCCACCTCGCCGAGGATGCTCTCGGGGTTGCTGCCCGGCGCGACCGCGCTGCCTATCTTCTTCTTGATCGCGTCGCTGACCGTGGCCCAGGAGGTCTTGCCGTAGGGGGTGAACGTCGAGTTCGGCAGGGCGGCCAGGAAGGGACGCAGCTTCTTGTGCTTCTTGTCGGCCTCCATCGCGGCGGAGGCGCTGCCGGTCACCGGAAGCAGGTCGTAACTCTCGGCGAACTCCAGCACGTTCTCGTCGGAGTAGGCGTAGTCGAAGAATTTGCCGATCTCCTGGCGGTGGCCGTTCTCCTTGAAGCCCATCATCCAGTCGGCGACGCCCATGGAGCCCTTGGTCGGGCCGTCGGAGCCGGGCAGCGGCACCATGCCGACCTTGATGCCCTCGGCCTCGGCCTTGTCCATCAGGGTGGGGTGGCCGTTGAGCATGCCGACCTTGCCGTCGGCGAACGCCTCGAACGCCTTCGCCCGGTCCAGCTTGCCCGGCGCGACCGGGCCGGTGAGGCCCTCGCCGACGAGGTTGTCGCGCAGCCAGCGGAACGTGGCGACGTTCTCGGCCGAGTCGATGTCGTACGCGCCGACGTCGTCCGTGTAGCCGCCGCCACCGCTGAGGAGCCACATCAGGGTCTCGGCCTGGGCCTCCTCCTGGCCGAGCGGCAGGGCGAAGGGGTAGTCGACGCCCTTCGTCTTGAGCGCGGCGGCGTCGCTCCGGATGTCGTCCCAGGTCTCGGGGGCGTCCAGACCTGCCTGGTCGAAGAGCTGCTCGTTGTAGAAGAGCAGCCGGGTGCTGGCGACGAAGGGCAGGCCGTACAGCGTGCCGTTGATCTTGCCCGCGTCGGTGAGTCCGGGCAGGAAGTTCGCCGTGGTGCGGATCGCGAGCGTCTCGTCGGCGGTGTAGAGCTTGCCCGCCTTGGCGTAGTCCGCGTACGCGCCGATCTGCGCGATGTCCGGGGCGTCACCGGCCTTGACCATCTCGGCGACCTCACGGTCGACGTCCTTCCAGTGCAGGACGGTGACGTCCACCTTGATGCCGGGGTGCTCCTTCTCGAAGCCCGCCGCCACCCCGCTCCAGTACTTCTCGGAACTGTTCTCCGGTCCGGTGCCGTAATCGGCGGCGACCAGCTTGAGCGTGACGTCGCCCGCTTCGGCGTCACCCCCGCAAGCCGACAGCGTCGCCGTCATTCCCAGCGCGGCCATCACCGCGGTCAGACCCAAAAAGCGCCGCTGCACAGCCTCGCCCATCCTCGTCGATCGCCTGCTCACGGATGGCGCGCACGGCGTCGGCCTGCGACCTCTGATCGGCCGCGGCAACGCCGCCCTTCCTGGACACCATCCGGATGAACTGCGATTTTCCCCCATTGGCGCTGCGAAGGTCTACACCACCGGAGTATCGCTTCGGCAACGTACACGAGTCCCGGGAGCCACAACTGCCGTGCGCATACTGGCAGTCGGGACCCCCGACCCGTATGTTGGTCCAGACCTTTAGTCCGGGTTACCCCCGGTCCGCGTTCCCCGTAAGTGACTTTCCGGCAGAAAAAGACCGGCCTTCACTCGTTCATCATTTTGTATGGGTGCGCAACAAACCGCGCTAGTGGACTAGACCTTTTGGGGGTCGGCGGGCGAAACTGTCTCCCGTGAGACATGTCATCGCCCTCGATGTGGGCGGCACCGGAATGAAGGCCGCACTGGTCGGGACCGACGGCACCCTCCTCCACGAGGCGCGGCGGGCCACCGGCCGGGAGCGCGGCGCCGACGCGGTCGTCGAGACCATCCTCGCGTTCGCGGCGGACCTGCGGGCCCACGGCGAGGAGCACCTCGGCGAGAGCGCCGTCGCCGCCGGGGTCGCCGTGCCCGGCATCGTCGACGCCGAGAAGGGCATCGCGGTGTACGCCGCGAACCTGGGCTGGCGCGACGTACCGCTGCGCGCCCTGCTGGGCGAACGCCTCGGCGTCCCCGTCGCCCTCGGCCACGACGTCCGCACCGGCGGGCTCGCCGAGGGCAGGATCGGGGCCGGGCGGGGCTCGGACCGCTTCCTGTTCGTCCCGCTGGGCACCGGGATCGCCGGGGCCATCGGCATCGCGGGCGCCATCGAGGCGGGCGCCCACGGGGACGCGGGCGAGATCGGCCACATCGTGGTCCGCCCGGACGGCCCCGACTGCAGCTGCGGCCAGCGCGGCTGTCTGGAGACGCTGGCCTCCGCCGCCGCGGTGACCCGGGCCTGGGCCGCCGCCTCCGGGGACCCCGCGGCGGACGCCGCGGACTGCGCGAAGGCCGTCGAGTCGGGCGACCCCGCGGCGGTCCGGGTCTGGCAGGACGCGGTCGACGCGCTCGCCGCCGGCCTCGTCACCGCGCTCACCCTTCTCGACCCGGGCACGCTGATCATCGGTGGCGGTCTCGCCGAAGCCGGGGAAACCTTGTTCACACCACTGCGTGCGGCCGTCGAGGAACGCATCACGTTCCAGAAACTGCCCCACATCGTCCCGGCGGCCCTCGGGGACACCGCCGGATGCCTGGGCGCGGGGCTGCTCGCCTGGGATCTACTCTCCACGGAGGTTTCCGCCTGATGGCCGGACGCGCAGCAGACAGCACCGTTCTCGCCGGCGCCCGGGTGGTGCTCCCCACCGGCACCGTCGAGGACGGCCGGGTGACCGTCGAGGGCTCCCGGATCTCCGGTTCCGCACCGGAGGGCGCCCGGATCATCGACCTCGCCGGCCACTGGGTGGTCCCCGGCTTCGTCGACATGCACAACCACGGCGGCGGCGGGGCCTCCTTCACCTCCGGCACCGTCGACGAGGTCCTCACCGGCATCCGTACGCACCGCGAGCACGGCACCACCACGATGGTCGCCTCCACGGTCACCGGCGAGATGGACTTCCTCGCCCGGCGCGCGGGCGTCCTGTCCGAGCTGGTCGAGCAGGGCGACCTGGCCGGGATCCACTTCGAGGGCCCCTTCATCTCTCCGTGCCGCAAGGGCGCCCACAGCGAGGACCTGCTGCGCGACCCGGACCCGGCCGACGTCCGCAAGCTGCTGGACGCCGCGCGCGGCACCGCCCGGATGTTCACCCTCGCCACCGAGCTGCCCGGCGGCATCGACTCCGTACGGCTGCTCGCCGAGCACGGGGTCATCGCCGCGATCGGCCACACGGACGCGACGTACGAGCAGACCGTCGAGGCCATCGACGCGGGCGCGACCGTCGCCACGCACCTGTTCAACGCGATGCCGCCGCTCGCCCACCGCGATCCCGGCCCGATCGCCGCCCTCCTGGAGGACGACCGGATCACCGTCGAGCTGATCAACGACGGCACGCATCTGCACCCGGCCGTCCTGGAGCTGGCCTACCGCCACAAGGGCGCGGGCCGCGTCGCGCTGATCACCGACGCGATGGACGCCGCCGGCTTCGGCGACGGGGAGTACCAGCTCGGCCCGCTCGCGGTCGAGGTCACCGACGGGGTGGCCCGGCTGGTGGAGGGCGGCTCGATCGCCGGTTCCACGCTCACCCTGGACACCGCGTTCCGGCGGGCCGTCACCCTCGACGGCATCCCCGTCGAGGACGCCGTCCGGTCCATCTCCGCCAACCCCGCCCGGCTGCTCGGCGTCTACGACCGGGTCGGCTCGCTGGAGGCGGGCAAGGACGCCGACCTGGTCGTCCTCGACGAGGACTTCGTCCTCAAGGGCGTCATGCGCCAGGGCGAGTGGATCATCGAGCCGAAGACCGCCTAGGTGCCGGTGAGCACGTAACGAAGCGATGGCGGTCGGCCCGCGGGACTGGGCCGACCGCCATCGCTTTGACATGATCATCAGATCGGCGCCCGGCGGACGGGTGCGCACCGAGGGAGGGACCGGCAGAGGTGATCCTGACCGTCACCCTGAACACCGCGCTCGACGTGACGTACACCGTCGACGCGCTCGTCCCGCACGGCAGCCACCGGGTCGGCGAGGTCACCGAACGCCCCGGCGGCAAGGGCCTCAACGTCGCCCGGGTCCTCGGCGCGCTGGGCCACGACTGCGTCGTCACCGGCTTCGCCGGAGGCCCGACCGGGGACGTCCTGCGCTCCCTGCTCGCCCCGCTCCCGCCGCGCGACGCCCTCGTGCCCGTCGCCGGGAACACCCGCCGCACGCTCGCGATCACCGACCGCTCGACCGGCGACACCACCCAGCTCAACGAACCCGGACCGCAGGTGAGCCCCGCCGAATGGGCCGCCTTCCTGCGGACGTACGAGGAGCTGGTCGCCGGAGCCGAGGCGGTCGCGCTCTGCGGCAGTCTGCCGCCCGGCATCCATGTCGGGGCCTACGCGGAACTGGTCCGGATCGCCCGCGCCGCCGCCGTGCCCGTGCTGCTGGACACCAGCGGCGAACCGCTGCGCCGGGGCATCGCCGCCCGCCCCGACCTGGTCAAGCCGAACGCCGAGGAGCTGGCCCGGCTGACCGGCTCCCGCGAACCGCTGCGCGCCGCCCGCGACGCCCGCCGCCGCGGGGCCCACTCCGTGATCGCCTCGCTCGGCCCGGAGGGCGTGCTCGCCGTCACCCCGGACGGCGTCTGGCGGGCCGCCCCGCCCGCCCCCGTGCGCGGCAACCCGACCGGCGCGGGCGACTCCGCGGTGGCCGGGCTGCTGTCCGCCCTGGCCGAGGGCCTCGACTGGCCGGAGCGCCTCGCCCGGGCGGTGGCCCTGTCGACGGCGACCGTTCTGGCCCCGACGGCCGGCGATTTCGACGCGGCGGCCTACGCGGAGCTGCTGCCGCGCGTCACGGTGGAGCCGCACACGCCGACGCCCTGACCACCTCGGGGGCGGTCAGGGCGTCGTCGCTCACACGCGTGGCTAGCTCTTGATGTGGCCGGACTTCAGCTCCAGCTGGTCGAGATTGGCGTCGCACTCGTCGCCCGTCTCGCACGACAGCTTGAGGCTGTTGGAGCCCTTGTCGAGCTGGACGTACGCGTACGTGTTCGTCCAGCCCTTCTCCAGGTCGCCCTCGGCGGCCTGGGCGAAGTTCTTCATGTTGATGGAGCGGGGCTCCTGCGCGTTGACCGTCAGGGTCGTCTTCGCGTCCTTGCCGGGCACGCCGTAGGTCACGTACAGGGTGTACGCGCCGGCCTCGGGAACCTCGACCGTCCAGGTGGCCGACCGGCCGACCTCGTTCAGGTTGATGTAGTTGCCGTTCGCGCCCTTGGCGCCCTTGACCGTGGAGTCCAGGGCCGCCGTGCCGCCCAGCGTCAGCGTCGCCGCGTCCTGCTTCGGCAGCTCGACCGGCTTCGGGGTCTCCTTGGGCTTCTTCTCCGGCTTCTCGGACTCCTCGACCTCGCCGGCGGGGCCCTGCGAGGAGGACGCCTCGTCCTTCTTGTCGTCCTTGTCGCCGTCGTCGCCCGTGATCAGGGCGGCGCCGATGCCGATGAGGACGACCGCGACCACGGCGACCGCCGCGATCAGGAGCGCCCTGGTGTTCGGGCCGCCCCGGCCCGGACCGCCGCCGTGGCCGCCCTGCGCCGGAGGCTGCCCGTTGGAGCCGCCGCCCGGGTAGGTCTCGGGGGCCGCGTACTGCGGGTTCTGCCCGTTGTACTGCTGCGCGGGCTGCTGGCCGTAGTTCTGCTGGGGCGGGTAGCCGTACCCGCCCTGCTGCTGCGGCACCTGCTGCTGGCCGTACTGGCGCTCGCCGACGGCCCGCACCTGGTTGTAGGACGTTCTGGGCACACCCGGCTGCGCGGCCGGCCCCGGGTAGCCGTAGCCGCCCTGACCGGGCGGCTGGGCGCCTGCCGCCTGTCCGTCCGCGTACAGATAGCCGAACGGATCGTCGTCCTCGGGCTTGCTCGCGCCGTTGTTTCCGGCCGTCATCCCTGGGTCACTCCTCACCATGTCGCCAGCCGTCGCCGACCGGCCGAGCCTACCTCGAACGGAGCAGGCCCCGAATTGTGCTCAGCGGGCGGGACGGCCGCCGGGGAACGGGTACGGGGTAGGGGGAGAAACGGGTCGTGAACGTCATCCGGCCCTGCGGTGAACCTTCGACCGGGACCGCTTCTCCACGTACATCCGCTGGTCGGCGGAGCGCAGGACCTCTTCGACGGTCATTCCGCACTCGGCCCAGCCGATGCCGAAACTCGCCCCGACCCGGACCGCGCGACCGTCGACCCTTATGGGCGGAATGATGGCATTTCTCAGGCGAACGGCCAGGTCAGCGGCGTCCGCCGCTCCGAGGCCGTCGGCGAGAACGACGAATTCGTCACCTCCGAGCCGGGCGACGGTGTCACCGTCCCGCACACACGTGCTCAGCCGCCGGGCCACCTCGATGAGCACGGCGTCGCCGGTGTGGTGCCCGAAGCGGTCGTTGATGGACTTGAAGCCGTCGAGGTCGCAGAAGAGGACCGCGAGCCCCTTCGTCCCGTCGTCGTGCTCCGGGTCCGGGGCCACCGCGTGCACATGGTGGTCGAAGGGCCCGCCGCCGGGCGCCGCCTCGCCCTCGTAGCCGTCGGCCTGGTAGCCGTGGGTCAGGGACGACTCGACGTCCCCGTACGCCGCGTCCAGTGCCTCGATCGCGGTCGCGGCCGGGGAGTGCGGCCGCTCGCAGATCCGGGCGCTGAGCCGCGACTTCAGCTCGGCGCTGTTGGGCAGCCCGGTCAGCGCGTCGTGCGAGGCGCGGTGGGCGAGGTTCAGCTCGTGCCGCTTGCGCTCCTCTATGTCCTCGACATGGGTGAGCAGGAAGCGCGGCCCGTCGGCGGTGTCGGCGACGACCGAGTTGCGCAGCGACACCCACAGATACGTGCCGTCCCGGCGGCTGAGGCGCAGCTCGGCCCGGCCGCCCTCGGCGGAGGTGCGCAGCAGGGTGCCGATGTCCTCGGGGTGGACCAGATCGGCGAAGGAGTAGCGGCGGAGCACCGAGGCGGGGCGGCCGAGCAGCCGGCACAGGGCGTCGTTGGTGCGCAGCAGCCGGCCGTGCTGGTCGCCGCCCATCTCGGCGATGGCCATGCCGCTGGGCGCGTACTCGAAGGCCTGCCGGAAGGACTCCTCGCTGGCCCGCAGCGCCTGCTGCTCCCGTTCCAGCCGGACCAGGGCGCGCTGCATGTTGGCCCGCAGGCGGGCGTTGCTGATCGCGATGGCGGCCTGGGAGGCGTACATCTGGAGCGCTTCGCGCCCCCATGCTCCGGGGCGGCGTCCGTTGCGCGGCCGGTCGACGGATATGACCCCGAGGAGGTCCTGGCCGCCCCCGGAGGCGTACATCGGAGCGTAGAGCCGGTCCAGCGGGTGCCACTCGTCCTCGAACCGGGGTTCGGGCCCCTCGGTGTGCCACTGGGGTACGTCGTCGTCGAGGAGGACCCAGCCCTCGGTGTGCGGGATGAAGCGCAGGCCGTCCCAGGCCTCGCCCATGGAGAGCCGGCGTTCCCAGGAGGCGCGGGAGCCGACGCGGCCGGTGATCAGCGCCTCGGCGGCGGCGTTGCCCGCGAAGGCGGCGATGACGAGGTCGCCGTCCGGCCGGACCAGGTTCACGCAGCCCAGCTCGTAGCCGAGGCCCGCGACGATCCCGTCGGCCACGGTCTGCAGCGTGTCCGCCAGACTCCGTGCCGTGTTGAGATCAGCGACGGCCTGATGCAGCTGCCGCATGGTCGCAAGGCGGACGTACGGTTCCGACTCGGCCTCCATCGCTCGCACTCCCCGAGACCTCGACAGCAACTCCAGGTTTCATATCGACGTACTTGTTGCAGTGTCACGGCCACTGAATCACAGTGAGCTGTGCACCCGGTACACAGGGTCAGCAGAAAATGGACTCTGTGACTCAAGTCACAACAGATGGCCGAGAGGCGCCGGTGACTCAGGGCGACGAACCTCGTTCGGTGCGCGCCGGGAACGGCTGGTTCCCGTTGTGTGCGCCCGCCTGTCGCACCGCTCGCGCGCCCGCGCACACGGTCGTTCCGGGGTCCTAGGACCGGCCTGGTCCCCTGGCCCGATGCCGCCGTCCGGCCCCTGCGGTTAGCGTCTGGGTGTGCTCCAGACGAAACCTCCCACCCCGCGCCCCGAGACCGTCCCCCATGCTGAGGGAGTGAGCAATGACGAGTTCCGTGCCGCTCTCGCGCGGCTGGCCGCCGGGGTGGTGCTGGTCACCGCCCAGGAGCCGCCCCTCGACGAGGACGGCCGGGGCGAGGACGTGGGCATGACGGCGACCGCCTTCATGTCCGTGTCCCTGGAACCACCCCTGGTGATGGTGAGCCTGCGCAACGGCTCCCGGATGGACGACCTGCTGGACGAGCAGCCGCTGTGGGCGGTCTCCGTCCTGGCCGCGAGTCAGCGGCACGTCGCGGGGCGGTTCGCCATGAAGGGCCGGATCAGCGACCGGCTGCTGTTCGAGGACGTCCCTTACGTACGGGGCGAGGTGACGAAAGCGCCGCTGATCGGCGGGGCGCTGGCGACACTGGAGTGCCGCACCGAGCAGCGGGTGGTGGCCGGGGACCACACCCTGGTGATCGGGCGGGTCCTCACGGCGGAGCTGCCGAGCCCGGACGGCGAACCGCTGGCGTACTTCAGGGGCCGCTACCGCCAGCTGGGCTGACGGCGCACAGCGGCGGAGTCACCAGTCGCGACCCGAGCGCCCGCGCTTGGTGTCGCCGCGCTGCTTCTTCTCGCGCAGCCTGCGCTCGTTGATCCCGCGCGGGATCTTCCGCTTGATCCGGGGCTTGGGCGGCGGCGCGGTGGCCTCGGCCAGGAGGGCGGCCAGCCGCACAGCGGCCGTCTCGCGGTTGCGCCACTGGGAGCGGTGCTCGGAGGCCCGTACGGAGATCACCCCGCCCACCAGCCTGCTCGCGAGCCGCTCCAGCGCCCGCGCCTTCCACACCTCGGGGAGCGCGTCGGTCGCCGCCAGGTCGAAGCGCAGCTCCACCTGGGAGTCGCTGGTGTTGACGTGCTGGCCGCCGGGCCCGGAGGACCGCGAGAAACGCCACATGAGCTCGGCCTCCGGGAGGGAGACCGAGCCGCGGATGACATAGGGCCCGGACATGACACCCATGGTCCCTTCCCGACACCCCGCTCGTCACCTTCTTTAGCGCACGGGGTCCGCGCCGGATCACGCACCGGGGTCCCCTGTCCGGCTCCACTTCGGGACGAAGCTCGGCAAAGAAAGTAAAGCGACCAGGAACCTCGTGGTCTGCTGCTTGCGTTATGACGGGTGACGGTAGCTTTCGTGATGGCACGAAGCCCGCACACGACGAGGAAAGGGACTTCCCATGGCAGTAAGCCTGTCCAAGGGCGGCAACGTCTCGCTCACCAAGGAGGCACCGGGCCTTACCGCCGTCACGGTCGGCCTCGGCTGGGACGTCCGCACCACCACCGGCACCGACTTCGACCTCGACGCCTCGGCGATCGCGGTCAACCCGGGCGGGAAGGTCGTCTCCGACGGCCACTTCGTCTTCTTCAACAACAAGTCGACGCCGGACCAGACCATCGTGCACACCGGTGACAACGTCACGGGTGAGGGCGAGGGCGACGACGAGCAGATCAATGTCAACCTGGCGGGTCTGCCGGCCGACGTGGACAAGATCGTCTTCCCGGTCTCCATCTACGACGCCGAGAACCGCAGCCAGAACTTCGGCCAGGTCCGCAACGCGTTCATCCGCATCCTCAACCAGGCCGGCGGCGCCGAGATCGCCCGCTACGACCTGAGCGAGGACGCCGCCACCGAGACCGCCATGGTCTTCGGCGAGCTCTACCGCAACGGCGCCGAGTGGAAGTTCCGCGCGGTCGGCCAGGGGTACGCCTCCGGCCTGCGCGGCATCGCCCAGGACTTCGGCGTCAACCTCTGACCCGAGCGCACAACTGCTTCACCCGCTTCACCGGAGCCCCCGGCCGCCTTCGCGGCCGGGGGCTCCGGCGTGTGTGAGGGTCCGTCACGCCCCCTGCCCCGTACGGCGGAAAATCCACCACTTCACCGAATACCGGACAGCACGGCACCCCATTCGTACAAGAGCTGGTCAAAATCTTGTGAGGCAATTGTCGGCACACCGTCAACTTCGCTCATGAGGTGGCACGCTCTCCGCTCGTAGTCCCCCCACAGGACGACCAACGGAGAACACACACATGAACCTCCACACCACCCCCCACAACTCCCGCGCCAACCGTGGCACCCGTCGGCTCGCAGCACTCGCGGCGGTCGCCGCGATGGTCGTCGCCGGTGTCCAGGCCGGATCCGCCGTCGCCTCGCCCGGCGGCGACGACGCCCGTACCGCCGCGGCGGCGCCCTCCACGGCCGCCGCACTCGGCGTGAACCCCTCGGCGCAGCGCGCCACGGCCATCAAGTCGGCGCAGGCGGACGCCTCCTCGGCGGCGAAGGCCCTGAAGCTCGGCGGCCGGGAGAAGCTGATCGCCCGCGACGTCGTCAAGGACGCCAAGGGCACGGTCCACACCCGCTACGAGCGCACCTACGACGGTCTGCCCGTCCTCGGCGGCGACCTCGTCACCCACACCGCCGCCGACTCCACGCTGAAGAGCGTGGACAAGGCGACGGAGGCGAAGATAGCCGTGGCGTCGACGACGCCGAAGCTGAAGGCCGCGGCGAGCGCCCGCAAGGTCATCTACGCGGCTGACGGCAACCCCGTCCTCGCCTGGGAGACCGTCAAGAAGGGCGTCCAGAAGGACGGCACGCCCAGCCGCGTCCACACCATCACCGACGCCACGACCGGCGAGAAGCTGCACAGCTACGAGGCGATCGAGACCGGCACCGGCACCAGCCAGTACAGCGGCGAGGTCGAGCTGACCACCACGAAGACCGACGCGGGCTTCGAGCTCACCGACGGCGAGCGCGGCGGCCACAAGACGTACGACCTGAACCAGGGCTCCTCCGGCACCGGCGAACTCGTCACGGACGACGACGACGCCTGGGGCGACGGCACCGGCGCGGACCGGCAGACCGCCGCCGTCGACGCCCACTACGGCGCGGCGAAGACCTGGGACTTCTACAAGACCGCGCTCGGCCGCGACGGCATCGCGGGCGACGGCAAGGCCGCCTACTCCCGGGTCCACTACGGCGAGAACTACGTCAACGCCTTCTGGGACGACAGCTGCTTCTGCATGACGTACGGCGACGGCGAGGGCAACAAGAACGCCCTCACCTCCATCGACGTCGCGGCCCACGAGATGACCCACGGCCTCACCTCCGCCACCGCCAACCTGGACTACGCGGGCGAGTCCGGCGGCCTCAACGAGGCGACCAGCGACATCCTCGGCGCCTCGGTGGAGTTCTTCGCCGACAACACGTCGGACGCCGGGGACTACCTCATCGGCGAGAAGATCGACATCAACGGCGACGGCACCCCGCTGCGCTACATGGACAAGCCCAGCAAGGACGGCAGCTCGGCCGACTTCTGGGACGAGAACCTCGGCGACATCGACGTCCACTACTCCTCCGGCGTCGCCAACCACTTCTTCTACCTGCTCGCCGAGGGCAGCGGAAAGAAGACGATCAACGGCGTCGACTACGACTCCGCGACCTCCGACGGCTCGACGCTGACGGGCATCGGCCGGGAGAAGGCGTACCAGATCTGGTACAAGGCCCTCTCCGTCTACATGACCTCCACCACCGACTACGCGGGCGCGCGCGTCGCGACCGAGAAGGCCGCGACCGACCTGTTCGGCGCGGACAGCGAGGAGCTGAAGGCGGTCTCGGCCACCTGGACCGGGGTCAACGTCAAGTAACGCGTCACGTCAGCGGGTACGGGAGCCGGTCAGCCCTCCAGGGGCGGCCGGCTCCTGCCGTACAGCCAGGCGTCCCACAACTCCGTCAGGTCCCGCCCCGTCTCCTCCTCCACGTACGCGGTGAAGTCCCCGGTCGAGGCGTTGGCGTGCCGGTGGGCCTTCGTCCACCCCTCGACCAGGGCGAAGAACGCCCGGTCGTCGTCCATGGCGAGCCGGACGCGGTGCACGGCCATCGCCCCGCGCCCGTAGACCGGCGGCTCGGACAGCTCGGCGGCGGTCGGCGGATCCGCGGGCGGGAACGCCCAGTTCGCGTCGGACTCGTACGCCTCCTGAAAGCTCTCCTCGACCGGTACGTCCTCGTGGTCGGCGGCCCAGAGCCACTCCGCGTAGGTCGCGAAACCCTCGTTCAGCCACATGTCCCGCCAGGTCGCGGGGGTGACGGAGTTCCCGAACCACTGGTGGGCCAGCTCGTGGACGAGGAGCGCGGTGTCCGGCGGGCCGGGGAAGACGGGCCGGTTCTGGGTCTCCAGCGCATAGGCCGAGTCGCCCGTCCGCTCGACGATCGCCCCGGCGGAGGAGAAGGGATACGGGCCGAACTTCCCTGCCGACCACTTCAGAACGGCCGGAATCCGCGCCAGCACGTCCTCGCTCGCCGCCGCCGACGCCGGGTCCACGGCGGTGAACAGCCGGATGCCGTCGGGGGTCACCGACTCCTCGGTGACGAACCGCCCCACGGCGACGGTCGCCAGATAGCTCGCCATCGGTTCGGCGGTCCGCCAGCGGTAGGCGGTGCGCCCGTTGGTCGTACGCCGGGACACCAGCTCGCCGTTGGAGATCCCCGCGAGCCCTTCGGGGACGGTGATCCCGATGTCGTACGCGGCCTTGTCGCTCGGGTGGTGGTTGCCGGGGAACCAGGCCATGGACCCGGCCGGTTCGCCGAGGGCGACCGCGCCGTCCGCCGTCCGCCGTCAGCCCTCCTTCGACCCGTCCGGGTCGGTGATCGTCTCCGGGGAGCCGGAGTAGCGCACGACGGCGGTGAACGTACGCCCCTTGCGCAGCCGGTCCTCGGCGTCGGCCGCCGGACGCAGCGTCAGCTCCTTGCCCGCCCGGTTCACGGCGGCCGGGCGGCCCTCGACCGTGGCGCCGTCCACGTCGAGCCCGGCGAGGTCGAGGTGGAAGGCGCTCAGGTCCTGGGTGGCGCGGGCGGTGATCGTGGCGGTGCCGCGCAGATGGTCCGCGGCCGGGTCGACGTCGAGCTCCAGGCCGTAGTGGGTGACGTCGTAGCCGCCGTTGCCGAGCCCCGGGAAGTACGGGTCGCGCAGTCCGACCGCGCCCGGGGTCCCCTCGACCCCGCCCGTGCAGCCCCCGCCGAGGAGAGCCAGCGCGAGGGCGAGCGGCGGGACGAGGTGCGCGGTGCGCCGCCGGGCCGGGTGGAGGTGGTTCACCCGGTCGATCCTAGATCTCGGTACGCCGGAATCCGGGACCGGAAGGAGCCGCCCGCCTCGGGGGAGTAGCGGGCGGCTCCCGTTCAGAGGATGGCGATTCCGAGCGGGCGGTTGCCTGCCTTCAGGCGGACCGGCGCGCTCTCCTCGTCGTCCAGGTCGACGACCGTGACGCCGTTCCAGTACCCGTCGCGGGTGAAGCCGCCGGTGACGTACGCCGTACGGCCGTCCTTCGACACCGCCACGTCCTCGTGCGGCCCGTCCAGCGGGACGACCCGCTCCTCGCCGTCGGGGGACCGGACGGTGAGCGAGGGGTCCTCGTCGTCCGACCCGATCGGGCCGGTGCCCACCACGAGGAGGGTGCCGTCGGGGGCGAGGGCCGCGCCGTGCTGGTGGGTGTTGGCGGTCATCGGCTCGATGGTCACCTCTCCGGTGCGCGGGTCGAGGACCGCGAGCCGCTCCCCCTCGAACGGCAGCAGCAGCTTGCCGTCCTCGGGGCGCACGACGGCGTAGTGCGGCTTCAGCCAGGAGCCGAGCCCGCCCTCCGTGCCGTACGGGGCGACTTCCATGCGCCGCGTCTCCAGCGAGTCGGCATCCACCGCCGTCACGTCGAAGGAGTCGTGATCGGTGGCGTACACCTCGCGGCCGTCCGGGGACACGTCCACGTCGAAGGGGCGCATGCCGACGGGCGCGGTGCCGGTGACCTCGCGGGTCGCGGTGTCGATGACCTCGACCGCGCCGTCGCCGCCGGGCACGTTGACCCCGACGTAGACGTGCTTCCCGTCCGGGGCCAGGGCGATGCCCATGCCGCCGCCCCGGTACTCGCCGGTGGTGACCGGGCCGGACTCCGTCCCGTACGGGACGAGCGCGAGCCGGGTCCGCTCCCGGGTGTCGACGACCGCGACGCCCTCGGCGGTGGCGACCCAGGCCCGGCCGTCCTCGCCGACGACGAGACCGTAGGGCGCGGTGCCGACCTTCACCGAGGCGATGGGGGCCCCGCCCTTGCCGGACCCGTCCCGGCCGGGGTCGACGAAGGTCACGGTGTCGCTGCCGAAGTCGGCGACGAGGAGGGTGCCGTCGGGGGTTCGGCCGGTGGGGGCGCGGGAGGGGTCGGGGGTCGCCGGGGCGCCGGTCGCGGCGGACGTCTCCGGAGTGTCCGGGGCCGCCTCCGTCGGGCCGGCCGAGCACCCGGCGAGCAGGGCGGCGGCGACGAGCCCGAGGGCGAGGCGACGGGCGCGGGGGCCGGGGAGCCGGAGGGCGGTGCGGGGGCCGGGGGCCGGGGGGCCCTCGCCGCGGCCCGAGGCTCGGAGGGCGGCGCGGGGGCCGCGTTCCCCGGTCACGCGGCGTCCCGCAGCAGGGCGGCCAGCTCGGCGAAGCCGCGCCGCTCGGCGTGGGCCAGGGGCGTCACCCCGTCGCCGTCGGGCAGGTCCCGCGTCGCCCCGGCCGCGAGCAGCAGCTCCACGACCTGCTGGTGCGCGAGCCCGCCCTCGCCGAGGATCACCGCCTCCAGCAGGGCGGTCCAGCCGAGCCGGTTGACGTGGTCCACGTCGATGTCGGTGACCCGCAGCACCTCCCGTACGTACGCGACATGGCCGCGTTCGCTCGCCGGGATGAGGGAGACCCCGCCGAACCGGTTGCGCAGGGTCAGGTCCGGGCCGGCCGGCAGCAGCACCCGCAGCATCGCGACGCTGCCGGTGACCCCGGTGGCCAGCCACGGACTCTCCTCGCGCCGGTCCTGGGCGTCCGGGTCGGCCCCGGCGGCCACGAGGAGGCGGGCCGCCTCGACGTGGCCGCCGTGGACGGCGAGGAGGAGGGGGGTGCGCAACTCGTCGTCGCGGACGTCGACCCGTGCGCCGCCCTCGATCGCGGTGCGCACACCTTCGGTGTCGCCGGTGCGTGCGGCGGTGAGCAGGTCGTGATCGAGGGCGTTCATGGGTACTCCGTTCCCGGTGGTGCCTGTGCGGATGGTGCGGGACTACCGGGCGAGGGCCGCGACGCCCGCCTGGGCGAACTTCTCGTCGAGGTCGCCGCTGGGCGCGCCGGCCACGCCGATGCCCGCCACCGGGGCGCCCTTGACCTGCACCGGAGCGCCGCCCCCGAGGAACAGGGTGCCAGGGATGTCCTTCAGGTTCGGGGCCTGCTCCAGGCGCTTGACCAGCTCGGAGGTGGGGGCGTTCCAGGAGACGGCGGTGTACGCCTTCTTCACCGCGGACTCGGGGGACTGCGGGCCCGCGCCGTCGCCGCGCAGCGTGACGATGGTGTTGCCGTTGCGGTCGACGACCGCGACGGAGATCCGCTGGTTCTCCTTCTTCGCCGCGTCCAGCGTGGCCTGCGCGGCCTTGGTGGCGGCGGCCACGGTCAGGTGCGTCGTCTGCTGGAGGTTCCGGTTGCTCGTGTCGGCCTTGACGGCGGCGGCGGGGGCGGCGGCCGGGGAGGAGGCGCTCGCGGACATCGCGCCGAACGTGCCGGCCCCGAGGGCGGCGACGACGACGGCGCCGGTGACGACACGGGTGCGCAGCGACAGCTTCTTCATGGTGGCTCCTTGGTGATCCGGGGGCGGCCCGGTGGTTCGGTGTGCGGGGCGGCCCGGAAGAGGTCCGGGCGTTTCGCTCTGGTATCGATCCTCCCGGCGGATCCGGCCCCGTACGGTCGACGTACCGGCTGGAAGCGGCGCGCGGGTCGGCCGACGCCCCCATCAGCCGATCGGTTGATGCAGGGGTGGCCGGATCGGGTCACCATGGAAGATCCGCGCAGGTCAGCAGGGTCTCAGCGGGATCGGGCGAGACGGAACACGAGGTACGAGGTGGACCACCGGAGCGATCCGCGGCCCCCGGAGAGGGGCGGCCCCGCCGACGCCGCCCCCGGCCCGGGTCCCGGCGCCGACCCCGACGCCCGCTGGCTCGCGCTCCTCATGCACGCCGCGTTCTTCCTGCTGCTCGGCGCCTCGCTGACCCGGTTCCTGATGCGGCACCCCGGTGAGGCCCGCACCCCGTGGATCATCGCCCTGTCGATCACCCTGGCGGTGCTGTACCTCCTGGGGCCCGTCCTGGGTTCGCGCCCCACCCCGCGCCGGCTCGTCTGGCTGGGGGTGCTCGTCCTCGTCTGGATGGTGCTGGTCGTCCTCGCGCCGAGCTTCGCGTGGTGCGCGGTGCCGTTGTTCTACACCGGGCTGCGCATCCTGCCGCCGCGCGCGGCCCTCGCCCTGGTCGCCCTGCTCACCGCGTTCGTCGTCGCCGCCCAACTGCGGCTGGCCGAAGGGTTCGACCCGAATCTGGTGCTGGCCCCGCCCGCCGTCGCCGCCGTGGCGACCGCCGTCTTCGTCCATATGCAGCGTCAGGCGGTACGCCAGCGGGAACTGGCCGGACGCCAGCGCGAGCTGATCGACGACCTGCTGCGCACCCGGCGCGAACTGGCCGCCACCGAGCGGCGCGAGGGAACCCTCGCCGAGCGCCAGCGGCTCTCCATGGAGATCCACGACACCCTGGCCCAGGGCCTGTCCAGCCAGCAGATGCTGCTCCAGGCGGCCGACCGCACCTGGACGGCCGATCCGGACGCCGCCCGCCGCCATGTCCGTACCGCCACCGGCATCGCGGAACGCAACCTCGCCGAGGCCCGCCGCTTCGTCCACGACCTGGCCCCGGCCGACCTGGCCGAGGGCGGCGGCCTGGAGGCGGCCCTGGAAGCGCTGGCGGCCCGCGAGAGCGCCCAGGCGGAGGGCGCGTTGACCGTCCACTGCCATGTGGAGGGCACCCCGGGCGCCCCGCTGCCGGACCGGGTGCAGTCCGCCCTGCTGCGCATCGCCCAGGGGGCCCTGGCCAATGTGCGGGAGCACTCCGGGGCCACCGCCGCCGGGCTGACCCTGACCCACCTCGACGACCGGGTGGTCCTCGACGTCGGCGACAACGGCCGCGGCTTCACCGCGGAGCCCTCGGGCGTCCGCAGCCCCGACACCGTGCGCGGCCACGGGCTCCCCGCGATCCGGGCCCGCGTGCACCAGCTCGGCGGAACACTCACCATCGAGTCGGCCCCGGGCGAGGGCACGGTGCTCTCGGCCGCGATCCCGCTCGCGCCCGCCCCTCTCACCGTCCCGGAGGACCCCGCATGACCGGCCGAGGCCCGCAGACGACCCCCGTACGCATCCTGCTCTGCGACGACCATGTGGTCGTCCGCGCCGGGCTGCTCGCCCTTCTCGGCAGCGAACCGGACATCGAGGTCGTCGGCGAGGCAGGCAGCGGCGAGGAGGCCGTGGTGCTCGCCGCCCGGCTCGCCCCGGACGTCGTCCTCATGGACCTCCAGCTCGGCGAGGGCATCGACGGCGTCGAGGCGACCCGCCGCATCGCGGCCGACGGCACGGTCCACGTCCTGGTGCTGACCACGTACGACACCGACGCCGACATCACCCGGGCCATCGAGGCGGGGGCGACCGGCTATCTGCTGAAGGCGGAGCGCCCCGAGGAGCTGTTCGCCGCGATCCGGTCCGCCGCCCAGGGCCGCACCACGCTCTCGGCCCCCGTCGCCAGCCGGGTCATGGCCCGGATGCGCAGCCCCCGCCCCAGCCTCACCGACCGCGAACGCGACATCCTGGCCCAGCTCTCCCAGGGCCTCGGCAACCGCGACATCGCCCGCGCCCTGTTCATCAGCGAGGCCACGGTCAAGACCCACCTGGGCCGGATCTACGACAAGCTCGGCGTCGACACCCGTGCGGGCGCGGTGTCGGTGGCGAAGGAGCAGCGCCTGCTGCCGTGAGCCGGGGCGCGGGCGCGCACCCCGCGCGATCCGCTGAACGGCATTGCGGCATTGCGGCATTGCGGCATTGCGGCATTGCGGGGCTCCGGGAGTCCGGAACTCCGGAACTTTCGTCCAAGACAAGCGCGCCGGAGTCGGCAACCGTAGAGGCATGCGCAGAAATCACGTGGGTCCCGCGCCCGGGGATCACGATTCCGAGAACGGCTGGGAGGTCGCCCACCTCCTCGGCGGCACCGCGCTCGACGGCGTACGGATGGCCGGTTTCCGTGACCGCGCGTCCGTCGGGCTGGACATGCAGGTGCTCCCCCAGCCGGTCGTGGTCGTCGTCATCGGGCTCGGGGACGACCCCCTCACCGTGGAGAGCGCCACGGCCCACCGTCCCCTGAGGAGCTTCGTCGCCGCGTTGTCGCCCGGACCGGCCCGTATCCGGGGCGAGAACGTCGCGTGCGTCGAGGTGTGTCTGCCTCCCCTGGCCGCCCATGCGGTGCTGGGCGTCTCCCCGCGCGAACTGGACGGGTCGGTCAACGGACTGGAAGACCTGTGGGGGCGTCCCGCCCGCTACCTCCGCGAGCAGCTGACCGACGCCACGACGTGGCAGGAACGCCTGGCGCTGACGGACGCGTTCCTCGCGAGGCGGGCCGCCGGCACACCGTCGGTGTCGCCCGAGGTCGCGGCCGCCTGGGACACCATCGTGGCCCGCCGGGGCCGGGTCCGGGTCGACGGCCTCGCCGCGTCCTTCGGGTGGAGCCGCAAGCGGCTGTGGTCCCGGTTCACCGACCAGATCGGCCTCACCCCCAAGCGCGCCGCCATGCTGGTCCGCTTCGACCACGCCGCACGGGCCCTCTGCGCGGGCGAGAGCGCCGACGCCGTCGCCCTCGCGTGCGGATACGCCGACCAGTCCCACCTCCACCGCGACGTCACGGCCCTGGCCGGCTGCACGCCGCGCGCGCTGGCCGACAGGTCCACGTCCGCCGGCTGACCTCCACGCACGTACCCACCGCGGATCACACCGCGGATCACACCGCGGATCACACCGCGGATCACACCGCGGATCAGACCGCGGATCAGACCGCGCGTCTCACCGCACACAGTCGAGAGGAAACATCCATGACGAACACCGTTGTCACGGCCGCGGAGCCGGCCGACCGCGATCTGATCGCCCGGCTCGCGTTCGGGAGCATGGCAGCACAGACCCTGCGCGCGGCAGCCCGGTTGAGGGTGGTGGAACTGGTGGGCGACACACCGCGCCGGGCCGGCGAGGTGGCCGCCGACGCCGGTGCCGAACCCCAGCCCATAGAGCGGCTGCTGCGTGCCCTGACCGGGCTCGGCCTGCTGCGGGAGCCCGTCCCCGGATCCTTCGCGGTGACCCCCGCGGGCGCACTGCTGCACCCCGGCCGCCCCGACTCCCTCGCCTCGTTCGTCAGGATGTTCACCGAGCCGACGATCGTGCGCGCCTGGGAGCACCTCGACGACAGCGTCCGCACCGGCGAGGTCGCGTTCGACGGCATATTCGGCACCGACTTCTTCAGCCATCTCGCCCGGCACCCCGAGCTGTCCGCGGAGTTCAACGCGGCGATGAGCCAGGCCGCCTCGGAGACCGCCGCCGCCCTGCCGCACGCCTTCGACTTCGGCCGGTTCACCACGGTCACGGACGTCGGCGGGGGTGACGGGACCCTCCTGGCCGGTGTGCTCGCCGCGCATCCCGGTCTCTCCGGTGTCGTCCTCGACACGGCGGAGGGCTTGGCCGCGACGCCGGACACGATGGCGCGGCACGGGCTGGAGGACCGGTGCTCCCTCGTCGCCGGGGACTTCTTCCACTCGGTCCCCGGGGGCTCGGATCTCTACCTGATGAAGAGCGTCCTGCACGACTGGTCGGACGACCAGGTGGTCACGATCCTGAGCCACTGCCGCGAGGTGCTGCCGCCCGGTGGCCTCGTCCTGATCGTGGAGCCCGTGCTTCCCGATGCGGTCGACCTCCGGGCCGACGTCACCGACGGCGGGGTCACCTACCTGAGCGACCTCAACATGCTGGTGAACGTGGGCGGCCGGGAGCGCACCCGCGAGGACTTCGCGGAGGTGTGCCGCCGCGCGGGCCTGACGCTGACGGCAGTCACCCCGCTCGCGGAGGCCACACCGTTCGCCGTCATCGAGGCCGTGGCCGGCTGACCCGCACCGAGCGGCCCCCGCGCTCCGGGCCGGGCTGCCCGCACCGCTTCACCCGATCGTGGCGGGCCGCTCCGGACGGGCATGACACCATCGATCCGTGCTCGACATCGGCTACTCCCTCTCCCGTCGCTTCCCCGACCCCCCGCAGACCGACTACCGCCGCGCGGACGTCCGCGCGCTGCGGCACGATCTGTTCTCCGGCGACGTCTACCTCGCGGACACCAAGGCGGACCGCGAGGTGTCCACAGCCTGGGGATGGGTGCCGGTGCTCGACTTCGCGTGGGCGCTGTGCGACATCGTCGAGCAGATCGACCAGGACCCGCGCGGCAACCGCTCGCACCGGCAGCAGTACGCGGAGCTGGACTTCACCGAGTCCTCGGACCGGATGCTGTTCGAGCGGCGCTTCGGCTGGGTCGACGTCGAGGCGGACTGGATGCCCGGCGACGAGCCCCCGCTCACCTTCAGCCACTCCCTCCTGCGCCGCGAGGCCCGCGACTTCCTGCACGACCTGATCGCCGACCTGGCCGACATGCACGAGGGTCTCGCCGACAACCCCGTGATCTGGGACCTCCAGGCCCGCTTCCCCCGTCTGTGAGACCCCCGGGGCCGCCCGGGGGTCTCACGCCTCCACCCGCACCCCGATCTGCGCCGCGAACGCCGGGGCCAGCTCCATCAGCTGCAACGGGCTGATCACCGCGCCCGCCAGCCGGTCCACACCCCGTGCGATGTCCAGCTCGGCCACCGCGCGCAGGTCCACCGACTCCATCCGGGCCCCGCTGAAGTCCGCCCGCTTCAGCACGCAGTCCCGGAACTCGACGCGGACCAGATGTGCGTCCCCGAAGTCCGGCTCGGAGAGCACACAGCCCTCGAAGACGACGTCCTTGAGCCGGGCCTTGCGCAGATTCAGGTAGTCGATCTTGCCGCCCCGCACCACCACCCGCTCCAGCACCGCACCGTGCAGCTGCACCCCGCCCAGGCGGGCGTCCACCACCTCCACGTCCCGCAGCGACGCCTCCGCGAGATCGGTGCCCACGCCCCGTACGCCCGTCAGCACCGCGTCGATGAAGCGGGCCCGTGCCAGCTCCGCGCGGTCCAGGGCGCAGCCGTCCAGGGCGCAGTCCATGAACCGGGCCCCCCGGCCCGACGCGTCCGTCAGGTCCACCCCGTCGAACCGCACCCCGTCGTAGTCCCCGTCCGGCTCCAGGCCTTCGCCGTCGTAGGGAACGAGCGGCGGCAGCCGCACCTCCGGACGCCGCGCCGCCGCGACGGTCTCCTTCTTGCCCTTGTTCGCCCCGGTCGCCCCGGTCTTCCTGGTCGTCCTGCCCGCGCTCGCTGCCATGCCCCCATCGTGACGCACCCCACTGACAACGCCCCGGCGACCGTGTCACGAGCCGCCTCCCCCGATCCGTCGCATCATCAAAGATGCGAAGGAGATCCAGCCATGGACCACATCCACGTCATCGGCGGCGGCCTCGCCGGCCTCACCGCCGCGATCACCGCAGCCGAGTCCGGTGCGCGCGTCACCCTGCACGAGGGCCACCGGACGCTCGGCGGCCGGGCCAGGACCGCGGACGGGCCGTACCGGGCCAACGAGGGCCCGCACGCCCTGTACCGGCGCGGGCCGCACTGGACCTGGCTGGCCCGGCGCGGCCTTCTCGGCGCCGTCGCCTCCGTACCGCCCCGCGAAGGCCTCCGCTTCCGTTTCCGCCGCGCGGGAGCCGCCCGCCGGACCCCGCCCGTGGCCCTGCTGCGGCTCGCCCGTAGGGCCCCCCGCACCGCCCCGGTGGACGGCGCCTTCCTGGAGTGGGCCGCCGGGCAGGTCGGCGAGGAGGGCGCCCGGGCCGCCGCGAACTTCGCCGCCACCGCGCTGTTCCACCACGATCCCGGGGCGCTCTCCGCCCGGTTCGTCCAGGAGCGCCTGCACCGCCTGGCCTCGTTCCCGCCCGAGGCCCACTACCCGGTCGGCGGCTGGGCGCCGCTCGTCGAGCGGATGGCCGGCCACGCCCGGGGTCTCGGGGTCGGCATCGAGACCGCCGCCCGCGTCGACACCCGGACGCTCGGCGAGCTGGCCCGTACCGGACCGGTCGTCGTCGCCACCTCCCTCGGCTCCGCCCGCGCTCTCCTCGACGACGCGTCCCTCACCTGGGAGAGCGGCCGCACCGTCCTGCTGGACCTGGCGGTGCGCACCCGGCGCGGCGACGCGTTCGTCGTGTCGGACCTGGACGCGCCCGGCTGGCTGGAGCGGTTCACCGCCCAGGATCCCGGCCTCGCCCCGGCCGGCGAACAGCTGCTCCAGGGCCAGTTCCCGATCGGCCCCGACGCCCGCAGGGCGGAAGGGACCGCGCGGGCCGAGGAACTCCTCGACCTCGGCTTCCCCGGCTGGCGGGAGCGCACCACCTGGCGCGTCGAGGCCCTCGCCGACGGCCGCACCGGAGCCGTCGACCGCCCCGGCACCACCTGGCGGGACCGGCCCTCCGTCGTCCGGGGCGACGGGATCTTCCTGGCGGGCGACCAGGTCGCCGCCCCGGGGCTCCTCAGCGAGGTCTCCTTCACCAGCGGCCTCGAAGCCGCCGTGCTCGCCGTGAAGGCCGCCGGGCGGCGGTCCCGGACCGGGGCCCGGGACCGGGGTTGACCTCAAGCGGACTTCAGGTACGAGGGTGGGGGCACAGCCCGCAGCGCGACCCCCAGGGAGCCCGTCATGCACGCCGTACGCCTTCACGCCTTCGGCCCCGCCGAGAACCTCGTGTACGAGCGGACCGAGGACCCCGTTCCCGGCCCCGGCCAGGTCCGTATCGCCGTGGCCGCGGCCGGGGTGCACCTTCTGGACACCGTTCTGCGGGAAGGTGAGCGCGGCCCCTACCCGGAGCCCGTCGGCCTCCCCACCGTGCCCGGCCGCGAGGTCGCCGGAACCGTCGAGTCGGTGGGCGGGGGCACGGACGCGGCCTGGCTCGGCAAGCGCGTCGTCGCCCACATCGGCATGGCGCCGGGCGGGTACGCCGAACTCACCGTCACCGAGGCCGACCGGCTCCACGAGATCCCCGAGGGGCTCGACGCCGCCTCGGCCGTCGCCATGATCGGCACCGGCCGCACCGCCCTCGGCATCCTCGGGTTCACCCCGCTCGGCCCGGACTCCGTGGTCGTCGTCACCGCGGCGGCGGGCGGGATCGGCACCCTCGTCGTCCAGTACGCGAAGAACGCGGGGGCCACCGTGATCGCGCTGGCCGGGGGCCCGGCCAAGGTGGCGCGGGCGAGGGCCGGCGGCGCGGACCTCGCCCTCGACTACACCCGCCCCGACTGGCCGCGCGCGGCCCGCGAACACCTCGAAGCGGCGGGCCTGCGGGCCACCGTCGTCTACGACTCCGTCGGCGGGACCACCGCCCGCGCCGCCGTGGACCTCCTCGGCCCCGGCGGGCAGCACGTGGTCTACGGCTGGTCGGGCGAGGGGCTCCACGACGGGGGGCCGCTCACCTTCACCGACGAGGAGCTGGCCGAACGCGCCATCACGTCCGGGTCCGTCCTCGGACCGCGGATGATCGAGAAGGGCGGCGGTCTGCGCGCACTGGAGACCCGCGCCCTGGCCGAGGCGGCGTCCGGCCGGCTGCGGCCCGCCGTACAGCGGTTCCCGCTCGCCGAGGCCGCCGCCGCGCACCGCGCGCTGGAGACCCGGGGCACGATGGGCAAGGTGGTCCTGGAGCCGTAGTCGAGCACGGATCACCCCGGCCGCCGGCAGCCGACAGCCGCACTCCACGCGGATCCGCGCCGGCTAGGTCAGCGACGCCCCGGGCCACAGCACGGTTCTCCCCGACCCCGGCTCGGGTCCCGACTCCCGGCTCGGGTCCCGCCTCCCGATTCCGGCCCCAACCCCCCGACTCGGGTCCAACCCCCGACTCCGGCCCCGCCCGCCCTCACCGGCCCAGCAGCCGCCGGGCGATCTCCGCGTGGTCGGGGGAGATCCGGCCCTCCCCGTCCTCGGCCGCCCACAGCCCGTTCTGGAGCACCCGCCCCAGCGTCCAGGCCCGCGCCCGCTCCCGGTCCCGCTCCATGCCCAGCGCCTCCGTCAACGCGTCGAACCGCCACAGCACCTCGTCGGCGTCGAAGAGGTTGTCCAGCGCCGGGAACAGCTCGAACCCCGGGTCCCCCGCGAGCGGCTTCGGGTCGAGCGCCACCCATTCCCCGGCCCGCCCCGCGTCCGCGCGCCCGGCCAGGATGTTGTCGTAGTGCAGGTCCCAGTGCAGCAGCCGGTCCCCCGGCTCCCCCGCGACCTCCCGCACCGCCGCCGCGCAGTCCGCGAGCAGCCGCCGGTCCGCGGCGTCGGCCAGCAGGCCCGCCTTCTCCGGCAGAGCCGCGAGCATCCGCTCCACCGCATCGCCCAGCGTGCGCAGCCCCTCCGGCGCGGGCACCGCCACCAGCCGGGCCAGCACCGCGCCGAGAACCGTCACCGCCTCCCGCACATCGGCCTCGCCGGACAACGGCCGCCGCTCGTCGAGCCGTTCCAGCAGCATGGCCCCGCTCTCCGGGGCATGGCCGAGCAGCTCCACCGCCCCGGCCCCCGCGACGGTCCACGCCCGCAACGCGACCGGTTCGCCCGCCGTCTCCTCGTCCACCGACTGGAGCTTCAGCGCGGCGGGCCGCCCGTCCGCCTCCCGCACCACCGGCAGGACCAGCGCGCACATCCCGTACATCGACGGACCGTCCGGCCGCAGCCCCCACCGTTCCAGGCACCGCTCGGCGAGGGCGGGCAGGGCGGCGACGAAGGCCCGGCCGGCCGCTCCGTTGTACCGGGTCTGAGAGGCGATCAGTTCGTCGGGAACATGGATGTCGATCACTCGTCGATCCTAGGGACGTGACACCCCGGACCATGACGGAACAGCCCCGCGCGCAGTAACGTCCCGCCACACGTACGCTCGGCATCTCACCGGACAGGGACACCAGGGGCATCATGAGCACCGTCAGTACCGTCGTCGGCGGCATATCGTTCTGGTACGCGCAGGAGGGCACCCCCGCGCCGCGTGAACCCCTCCCCGGCGACACGAGCGTCGACGTCTGCATCGTCGGCGGCGGCTACACCGGGCTCTGGACGGCGTACTACCTGAAGAAGGCCGTCCCCTTCCTCAACATCACCGTCCTGGAAGCCAAGTTCTGCGGCTACGGGGCCTCCGGCCGTAACGGCGGCTGGCTGTACAACGGCATCGCGGGCCGCGACCGGTACGCCAAGCTGCACGGCCACGACGCCGCCGTACGGCTCCAGAAGGCGATGAACGAGACCGTCGGCGAGGTCGTGAGGACCGCCGCCGAGGAGAAGATCGACGCCGACATCCACCGGGGCGGCGTCCTGGAAGTGGCCCACACACCCTCCCAGCTCGCCCGTCTCAAGGACTTCCACAGCGTCGAGATCGCCTTCGGGGAGACCGACCGGGTCCTGCGCGGCGCCCGCGAGACCGCCGAGCGCGTCCATGTGACCGGGGCCGTCGGCTCGACCTGGACCCCGCACGGCGCCCGGCTGCACCCGGCCAAGCTGGTCAAGGGCCTCGCGGACGTGGTGGAGGCGCTCGGCGTGACCGTCCACGAGTCGACGCCGGTCACCGAGATCAAGCCGAAGCACGCCGTGACGCCGTACGGCACGGTCCGCGCCCCGTACATCCTGCGCTGCACCGAGGGCTTCACCGCGAGCCTCAAGGGGCAGAAGCGCACCTGGCTCCCGATGAACTCCTCCATGATCGTCACCGAGCCGCTGCCCGAACGGGTCTGGGACACGATCGGGTGGGAGGGCCGCGAGACCCTCGGCGACATGGCCCACGCCTACTTCTACGCCCAGCGCACCGCGGACGACCGCATCGCGCTCGGCGGCCGCGGCTACCCGTACCGCTTCGGCTCGGCCACCGACAACGACGGCCGCACCCGGCCCGAGACGGTCGCGGCCCTGCGCGACCTGATGGTCCGGCTCTTCCCCACCACGGCGGGCGTCCACGTCGACCACGCCTGGTCCGGCGTCCTCGGCGTCCCGCGCGACTGGTGCGCCACGGTCACCCTGGACCGCTCCACGGGCCTGGGCTGGGCGGGCGGTTACGTCGGCTCCGGCGTCGCCACCGCCAACCTCGCCGCCCGCACCCTGCGCGACCTGATCCAGCAGGACTCCGGCCAGGCCGGCCCGACGGATCTCACCGCCCTGCCCTGGGTCAACCACAAGGTCCGCCGCTGGGAGCCGGAACCCTTCCGCTGGCTCGGCGTCCACGGCATGTACGCGGCCTACCGCGCCGCCGACCGACGCGAGAGCACCTCGCCCCGCCCCGGCACGGACCCCGTCGCCAGGGTGGCGGACCGCATCGCGGGCCGCCACTGAGCCACCGGGGCCGGGCAGGGCCGCGCCCCTGGCCGCGCTTCAGTCGCGCGGCCAGGGCCGTCCGTCGAGACGCTCGATGGAGAGGTTGAGACGGCTGAGGGAGTCGGCGAGCTGCTCGGCCTCCTCGGGGGTCCAGTCCGTGAGGACCTTCGCGAGGCCCGCCAGATTCCTGGTCCGGTCGTTGTCGAGGCGGCGTTCGCCCTCCTCGGTGATGGCGAACTTGCGGGCGATGCCGCCGTCGGGGTCCGGGATGCGCTCGACGACCCCGGCCCGCAGCATCGCGGCGGTCTGCCGGTTGAGCGTGGAGGCGTCCAGACGGAAGGCGTCGCCCAGCTGGCCGATGGACATGGGCCCCTCCACCTGGATCCGGCTGAGCAGGATGTAGGCGGAGCGGTCGAGCTGCCAGTCCACGCGCGGGGTCACCATGTGCATGTACCGGCCGAGCAGCATCGTCTCGCGTTCGATCCGGTCGATGGGCTTGTCCACGCGCTGCTTCCTTCGTTGACCAGGTCTATCACGATAGATGTGCATGATGCACATGCTATGTATCATGCACAATCCATGTATCTTGCATAGTCGAACGC
The DNA here is from genome assembly GCF_014650675.1 of Streptomyces anulatus. Taxonomy (GTDB): domain Bacteria; phylum Actinomycetota; class Actinomycetes; order Streptomycetales; family Streptomycetaceae; genus Streptomyces; species Streptomyces anulatus. The sequence goes on from NZ_BMVK01000011.1 coordinate 122,749, forward strand.
CGAGAACGCGGACACGAACGACCGGCACGAGCGGCCAAAACGAAACGGCCAACACGAAACGACCGGCACGAACGACCGGCACGAAACGACTGGCGCGGACCGCCGGCACGAAACAACAGGCCCGGAAGGGCAAGAGGGAGCAGCACCCGTGGAGAGTTCACCCCCCGCAGCCCGCCCGGGAGGCGTGGTCGGCATCCTGGCCTTCGCCGGCATCGTGGCGGCGCTCACCCAGACCCTGGTGGTGCCGCTGATCGCGGAGCTGCCGAAGCTGTTCGACACCTCCGCCTCGAACGCCTCCTGGGTGATCACCGCCACCCTGCTGGCCGCAGCCGTGGCCACGCCCGTCGCCGGCCGGCTCGGCGACATGTACGGCAAGCGGCGCATGCTGCTCGTCTCGCTCGTCCCGCTGGTCCTCGGCTCGGTGGTCTGCGCCCTGTCCTCGTCGGTGGTCCCGATGATCGCCGGACGCGGGCTCCAGGGCCTGGGCATGGGCGTGGTCCCGCTCGGCATCAGCCTGCTGCGTGATGTGGTGCCGGCCGAGAAGCTCGGCCCGTCCATCGCGATCATGAGCGCCTCGATGGGCGTGGGCGGCGCGCTGGGCCTGCCGTTCGCCGCCGCCATCGCGGAGAACACCAGCTGGCGCGTGCTGTTCTGGGTGGTCGCCGTGCTGGCCGTCGCGGTCGGCGCGCTGATCCTGGCCCTGGTCCCCGGGGACCGCCCGGCCACCCGGTCCGCCAGCTTCGACCTGCTCGGGGCCGTCGGCCTGGGCGCCGCCCTGATCTGTCTGCTGCTCGCCGTCTCCAAGGGCGCCGACTGGGGCTGGGGCAGCGCCACCACGCTCGCCCTCTTCGCCGCCGTGCTGGTGCTACTGCCCGCCTGGGGCTGGTGGGAACTGCGCCTCAGCGAACCGCTGGTCGACCTGCGCGTCACCGTCCGCCCCCAGGTCCTGATGACGAACACGGCCTCGATCCTGGTCGGCTTCGCGATGTACGCGCAGTCCCTCGTCGTGCCCCAGCTGCTCCAGCTGCCCGAGGCCACCGGGTACGGCCTGGGGCAGTCGATGCTCGCGATGGGCCTGTGGATGGCCCCGGCGGGCCTGATGATGATGGCGATGTCCCCGGTCGGCGCGAAGCTGTCCGCCGCCAAGGGCCCGAAGGTCACCCTGGCCGTCGGCAGCCTCCTCATCGCCGCCGGCTACGGCCTGTCCGTCCCGCTGATCGGCGCGGACTCCCCGTGGAGCCTGCTGATCGTCACCCTCGTCTGCAACTCGGGCGTCGGCTTCGCGTACGGGGCGATGCCCGCGCTCATCATGAGTGCGGTGCCCCAGTCCGAGACCGCGTCGGCGAACAGCTTCAACGCCCTGATGCGCTCGATCGGCACGTCCTTCGCGGCAGCGGTGATCGGCGTGGTCCTGGCCAGGATGACCACGGACTTCGGCGGCTTCCCGCTGGCCTCCCAGAACGGCTTCCGCGTCGCGATGCTCATCGGCTGCGGGGTGGGCCTCGCGGCGGCGGTCGTCGCCGCTCTCATCCCCGTACGCCCGGCGACGGCGCAGCTTCGGCCGGCCGCTTCGAACGCCCCCGCAGGGGTGCCGGAGGCCTCGGAGTCCAAGGCCTGATCGTCGCCCGAACGGGAGCGCGGCCCGGGGCGCGGCGGTTGAACCGCCGCGCCCCGGGCCGGACTTCGTACGAGCGACGATCGCGGCGAACCGTCAGCGCGACAGCCGTGGCAGCCGCCCCGCTCTCGCCGTCGCGACCAGCTCCTCGACGGTGGCGAGCTTCACCCGGGGCCGCCCGTCGCGCCGCCCCCGGTCCCGTTCGGCACGGTCGATCGCGGCCAGGCCCCGGGCGTCCACGACCCGGCGGTTGCGCCGCCGGGCCAGGCGCCGGAACGCCCTGGCGTCACCCGTCGGGGCGGGCAGCGTCCCGGCGACCGCGTCGGCCAGGAGCGTGCCGACCGTCTCGGCCGCGCAGGTACGGTTGGCGCCGATCCCGCCGGAGGGCCCCCGCTTGATCCAGCCGACCACATAGCCGCCGGGCAGCCCGGCGACCCGGCCGCCCTCGTGCGGAACGGTGCCCGACGCCTCGTCGAACGGCAGCCCGGGGACGGGCAGCCCCCGGTAGCCGATGGCCCGCAGCAGCATTCCGGCGGCCAGATCCGCGGCGCCCCCGCCGCCGTCGGTGACCCGTACGGTGCGCACGTCCCCGTCGCCCAGGATCTCCACCGGCCCGGAGTGGAAACGGAGCACGATGCGCCGGGCGGCCCCGGTGGGAGTCGTGGGGGCCGCGGCGTCCGTACGCACCCGGGCGAGCCCCCGGAGCAGTCCGGCCCGGTCGCCCGCCCCGGCCGCGTCGATCGCCGCCCCCGTACGCGGATCGTGGTCGTCCACGACCAGCTCCACGTCCGGCAGATGCTTCAGCGCGAGGAGTTCGGACCGGGTGTACGCGGCGTCCTCGGGCCCCCGCCGCCCCAGCACCACCACCTCGCGGACCCGGCTCGCCCGCAGGGCCTCCAGCGCGTGCGCGGCGATGTCGGTGCCCGCGAGCGCCTCCGGGTCGGCGACCAGGATCCGGGCGACGTCGAGCGCCACGTTGCCGTTGCCCACCACGACGACCCGCTCGGCGGACAGGTCGACGCCCTGCGCGACGGCCTCCGGGTGGGCGTTGTACCAGGCGACGAACGAGGTCGCCGACAGACACCCGGGACCGTCCTCGCCGGGGATGCCGAGCCGCCGGTCCGTGGAGGCGCCGACCGCGTAGATCACCGCGTCGTGGTGGGCGGCCAGCTCCTCGGCGGTGACGTCCCGGCCCACCTCGATGCCCAGGTGCATCCGGACCCGGGGGTGCGAGTGGAAGCGGGAGAAGGTGTCGCCGACCTTCTTCGTCGCGGGGTGGTCGGGCGCCACGCCGTACCGGACGAGCCCGCCGGCCACCGGCAGCCGGTCGATCAGCGTCACCTCGGCGGCGGTGTGCAGCAGAAGATCCTGCGCCGCGTACATCCCGGCGGGCCCGGTGCCGACGACGGCCACCCGCAGGGGCCCGAAGTCGGACGGCAGGCTGCGCCCGAAGACCGGCTCGCCCCACGCGTGGAAGTTCGGCCCCTCCGTCGTCCCGGGGGCCGGCTCCCCGCCCTCGTAGTAGGCGGCGTTGATGTCGGCGTACTCCCGCTGCCCGGCGGACAGCGAGTCCACCGGGAAGATCGCGTCCACCGGGCAGGCGTCCGCGCAGGCCCCGCAGTCGATGCACGCCCGGGGGTCGATGTGGAGCATCTCCGTGGAGCCGAAGGCGCGTTCCTCCGGCGTCGGGTGGATGCAGTTGACCGGGCAGACGGCCACGCAGGTGGCGTCGTTGCAGCAGGTCTGGGTGATGGCGTAGGTCATGGCCCCGGCTCAGATCAGGTTCGCGCGCTTGTAGAACGCGAGGGCGGGCTTGGTGAGCAGACGGGCGGAGGCCAGGAAGTCCATCAGCCCCGAACAGCTGGACCGCATCATCGACTTGTGGTGCTCGTTGCGCCGGGCGGCGGCCAGCGCCCGCTTCTTGTCCAGCCCGGCCTTCCGGTAGACCTCCGGGTTCACCATGCTGGTCACGATGACGTACGAGGCGACGGCGACGACGAACGCGTTGATCTGCCGCCGCGCCCACCCGGCGCCCTCCAGGCGCTTGAGGGTCTCGTCCCGGGCGAACTTCATGTGCCGGGACTCCTCCACCACATGGATGTTGTTGATGGTGCGGACGAACGGCACGACCCGCTCGTCGCGCATCCAGTCCCGCTGCATCACGTCGAGCACTTCCTCGGCGACCAGGATCGCCGCGTACGCCGCCTCGCCGAACGCCAGCGTCTTGAAGGCCCTGCCCAGCTCCATCACCGCGCGGCGGGGCCGGTAGTGGGGCGCGCCGAGCTTCTGCGCGCCGCGCGCGAACATGATCGAGTGGCGGCACTCCTCGGCTATCTCGGTGAGCGCCCACTGGAACTCCGCGCCCGCCGGGTTCTTCATGTAGATGTCGCGCAGCAGCATCTGCTGCAGGATCATCTCGAACCAGATCCCGGTGCTGGCGACCGAGGCCGCCTCCTGCCGGGTGAGCTCCTTGCGCTGCCCCTCGGTCAACTCGCCCCAGTAGGCGGTCCCGTAGAGACTGCTCCACTCCGGGCTCGCGCCGTGGAACTCCTTGTCCAGCGGCGTCTCCCAGTCCACCTCCACGGCCGGGTCGTACGCGAGCTGCGCGGCCGAGTCGAGCAGCCGCCGCGCGACGTCGTCGCCCTCGGGGCTTTCCTGGACCTTCGACGGAACGGTGCTGCCGGCCATGCTGCGGCTCCTTGGGTCGAGTGCGGTGATCCTCGATCGTGGTGAGGTGCGTACGTCGGCCGACCTCCGCGTACGGATTCGACGCGCGCCGTACGGAATCGGCTCGCGCCGAGCGGGGTCGGGTCGTGCTGTACGGGATCACCGGGGCCGGGGGCGACGGCCCGCGCAGGACCGGACACCGGCCGGCCCGGGATCCTTGTTAGACGCAAGGTATAACAAGGATTCCGGGCCGCCTACCCCCCGGTAGAAATCGGTACGGACGCTCACCGCATCTCCCCGCCCGGAGGGAAGTCCGGCGCTATTCCTCCCCCCAGGCGACCGGCAGGGAGACCACCCCGTAGATGCTGGAGCGCTCGCGCAGCGGCACTTCCCCCGGCGGGACCGCGAGGCGCAGGGCGGGAAAGCGGGCGAAGAGCGCCGGGAGCGCGACGGTCATCTCGACCCGGGCGAGCTGCTGGCCCAGGCACTGGTGGGGGCCGTGGCCGAAGGAGAGATGCCCGGTGGCCCGGCGGCGGATGTCGAGCCGGTCGGGGTCGGGGAACCTGCGCGGGTCACGGTTGGCGGCCTGTACGGAGACGGTCACCGTCTCCCCCGCCCTGATCAGCTCGCCCTCCACCTCGACGTCCTCCAGCGCGGACCGCAGCAGCGGGTCGGCCACGCTGAGATAGCGCAGCAACTCCTCCGAGGCCGGTCCGGCGAGATCCGGGTCGGCGCGCAGGGCCTCCAGCTGAACGGGGTCGGCCAGCAGGGCGAAGACGCCGAGGCCGAGCATGTTCGCGGTGGTGTCGAGCCCGGCGGCGAGGAGCAGCCCGCCGATCCCGGCCAGCTCCTCGTCGCTGAGGCCGGAGGCGGCGGGTCCGGGGGCGGCGAGGTCGCCGGACCCGGCGCCGGGTGCGGGGCCGGGCGCGGCGAGGTCGCTGAGCAGGTCGTCGGTGGGCTCGGCCCGCTTGGCGAGGACGAGATCACCGACGTACCGGAGCAGCCCCGCGTAGGCCTCGTCCCTGGCCCCGGCGTCGGCCGCCTGGTCGAAGATGACCTCGACCAGACCCAGAAAGCGCCCCCGGTCGGCATAGGGCACGCCGAGCAGCTCGCAGATCACCAGCGTGGGCACGGGCCGCGCGAAGGCCTCGACCAGGTCGGCCGTGGTTCCGGCCTGCTCCATGGCGTCCAGGCAGTCGGCGGTGAACCGCTCTATACGACCGGTTAGTTGACGCATCCGGCGCACGGTGAAGCGACCGGCGAGCAGCCGGCGGTAGCGGGTGTGCTCCGGGGCGTCGAGGCCGAGGATGTCCCCGACGGGCGCCGGCGGCAGCTCCCCCGGCGCGCCTTCCATCGGCATCGGCAGGTGCAGGAGTTCGTAGCGGGAGCTGAAGCGCGGATCGGCCAGCACCGCGCGGGCCGCCGCGTGCCCGGTGACCAGCCGGCCCACGTGCCCGTCGGCGTAGCGCAGGCGGCGGACGGGCCGGTCGCTCAGCGCGGTGAGTGCGGCGGGCGGATCGAAGGGGCAGCCGGTGTGCCGGCCGGTGGGCAGGACCGGTAACTCGTCGGTGGTCGCGGAGTCGGCGGTCTCGGAGTCGGCGGTCTCGGAGTCGATGGTCTCGGAGTCGATGGCCGGGTCGTACGTCATCAGATTCTCCCCAGGTCGTGGGATCGAGGCACCGGAGACGAAGTCACCGGGGGCTAACTCGCCGGGCGGGAACTCACCGGGGGTCCTGACCGAACTTCGAGGTCGCCCAGAAGTAGCCGAGCAGCACGAGCCCGATGCTCCAGCCGACGGCGAGCCAGCCGTTGTGGCCGATCTCGCTGCCGAGCAGCAGTCCGCGCAGGGTCTCGATGGCCGGGGTGAAGGGCTGGTACTCGGCGATCGGCCGGAACCAGCCCGGCATCGTCTCCACCGGGATGAAGGCGCTGGACAGCATCGGGAGCAGCACCATCGGCAGGGCGTTGTTGCTGGCCGCCTCGGCGTTCGGGCTGATGAGGCCCATGCCCACGGCGACCCAGGTCAGGGCGGCGGAGAAGAGCACGAGCAGCCCGAACGCGGCCAGCCACTCCACGAGCGTGGCGTCCGTGGAACGGAAGCCGATGGCCACGGCGACCGCGCCGACCAGGACCACGCTCAGCACGCTCTGCAGGACGCTGCCGACGACGTGCCCGATGATCACGGAGCCGCGGTGGATCGCCATCGTGCGGAAGCGGGCGATGATGCCCTCGGACATGTCCGTGGAGACGGACACCGCGGTACCGACCACGGTGGATCCGACGGTCAGCAGCAGGATGCCCGGGACGATGTAGGCGATGTACGCGGAACGGCCGCCCCCTCCGCCACCGATGCCCGCGCTCATCACGTCGCCGAAGATGTAGACGAAAAGCAGCAGGAGCATGACAGGCGTGAGGAGCAGGTTCAGGGTGAGCGAGGGGTAGCGCCGGGCGTGCAGGAGGTTGCGGCGCAGCATGGTGTTCGAGTCGCGTACGGCGAGGGAGAGGGAACTCATCGGACAGCCTCCTTCGGCTGGTTGTTCCGGGCGGGCACGCCGGATCCGGTCAGGGCGAAGAACACGTCGTCGAGGTCGGGGGTGTGCACGGTCAGCTCGTCGGCCTCGATCTCGGCCGAGTCCAGCCAGTCGAGAATGGAGCGCAGTTCGCGCTGGCTTCCGTCGCTGGGAATCTGGAGCGACAGGGTCTCGTCGTCGCGGGTGACTTCCCGCAGTGCCGAGGCGGCGGACCGGTAGGCGTCGGGGTCGGTGAAGCGGAGCTTGACGTGCCCGCCGGGGACGATCCGCTTGAGCTCCTCGGCACTGCCCTCCGCGGCGATCTTCCCGTCGTTGAGGACGGCGATGCGGTCGGCGAGTTCGTCGGCCTCTTCCAGGTACTGCGTGGTGAGGAAGACGGTGACGCCGTCGGAGACCAGGTTGCGGATGATGCCCCACATGGTGTGGCGGGAGCGGGGGTCGAGTCCGGTGGTCGGTTCGTCGAGGAAGATGATCCGCGGGGAGCCGACCAGCGTCATCGCGATGTCGAGACGCCGCTTCATGCCGCCGGAGTAGGTCGACGCGGGCTTCTTCGCGGCGTCCACCAGGTCGAACCGCTCCAGGAGTTCGGCGGCGACCCGCCGCCCCTCGCGCCTGGACAGGTGGTGGAGGTCCGCCATCAACAGCATGTTCTCCTCTCCGGTGATCAGGCCGTCGACGGCGGAGAACTGTCCGGTGACACCGATCGCGGCGCGGATCGCCTGCGGGTCGGTGGCGAGGTCGTGGCCGCCGACGCGGATCTCGCCGGAGCCGGCGCCGGGGGAGATGAGGGTGGAGAGAATCTTGACGACGGTGGTCTTGCCCGCCCCGTTCGGGCCGAGCAGGGCGAAGACCGTGCCGGCCGGGACGGCCAGGTCGATGCCGTCCAGGACGGCCTTGTCCCCATAGGACTTGCGCAGTCCGGTGGCGGTGATCGCCTGCGCCGCGGCCTGGGCGGCAAGCGGTGCGGAGACCCGGGTGACGGTCATGCTGGTTCCCTTCATGCTGGTTCCGCTCTCGCGAGCGGCGAGTCGGGCGTGGACGGGACATGAGGCGGGCACGACGGAGGTCAGGCGCGGCGGACGATGATGTCGCCGGCCCCGCTCCGGGCGTGCACCTCGACGGTCTCGTCGGAGTCCTCGGGCCCGGCGGCGGCGCCGAGCGAGTTGCGTACGGTGCCGAACTTGGGGTTCAGGTCGAGCCAGGCGGCGGTGCCCTCGTGGATGCCCACTTCGAGGTCGCCGACGGAGGTGCGCAGAGCGATGCGGCCGCGGATCACGTCGCCGACGCGGATGCGGCCGTTGGACGAGGTCGCGTCGACCCCGGCGTGAGCGACGCCGATCTCGATCCGCCCGTTGGCGGACTTGGCGACGACGCCGCCGTGCACGACGCCCACGGAGATGTCGCCGTTGGCCGCGTTGACCTTCAGCTCACCGCCGACCTCGTCGATCCCGGTCGCGCCGTTGCCGTTCTTGACGACTGCCGCCCCGGCGACGGCGCCGACCTCGACCCGGCCCGAACCGACGACCTCGGCGTCCCCGGTGGAGCGGCCGAGCCGGATGTCGCCGTGGTCGGTCCTGAGCTCGGCGCGGGCCGCCTCGTCCACCTGGAGGTCACCGAGCGAGGTCTTGAGCTGCACCTCGCCGAGCGGCCCTTCGCAGAAGAAGCCGCCCAGCGCGGAGGTGCCGCGCACATCGGACCCCGCAGGCAGTTCGATGCTCACCACGACGGTGCCCGGCTTGCCGAACAGGGAGCGCTTCTTGGGGGTCCTGACGGTGAGACGACCACCCGAGCAGGAGACCTGGGTCTGCTGCACGGCGCGTACGTCGTCCTCGTCGGATCCGTTGCCCGGCAGCACCTCGACGACCGTGTCGGTGCGCTTGCCCGCGGTGATGCGGGCGGTGCCGGCGTCCAGCTCGACGACGGCGGAGATCGGCTCGTGAGTATCGAAAGAAGGCATGGCTGTCCCGTCCTCTTGGCTCGGTGAGTGATGAGTGATCGGTGATCAGTGACGTCGGCCGGATCGGCGATCCGCCGGTGAAGTGGTGCCGGCTACAGACTGAGCGGGCTCAGCTGGCTCAGTGGTTCAGCTGGCTCAGCGGCTCAGCTGGCTCAGCGGCTCAGCTGGCTCAGCGGACCCAGCCGGTGAAGCCGCGACCGCCCGAGTCCTTGCCCCGGCCCGGTGCGCTCGCGCGCCCCCCGCCGTCGAGGGACACGGACACGGCCCGCACGAGCCAGGCGTTGACCGACAGCCCCTCCGCAGCGGCCGCGCTCTCGGCGCGGCCCTTGAGGTGGGCGGGGAGACGGAGGTTGATCCGCACCATGGTGCCGTCGTCGGCCTCCCCGGCCGGAGCCGCGGCCACGACGGGAGCCACGACCGCTTCCCGCTCCTCACGCACCGGCTCGGGCGCCGGAGGCGCCGTCACCACGAACTCGGGATCGAGCCCGCGCAGCCGTACGTCGACCGAACCGGGAGCCAGCTCCCGGGTGACGTCGCCCATGGCCGCGGAGAGCACGTTGAGCAGGGTCAGCCGGACGGCGGACTCCAGGGGAGCGCTGAGCCGCTCGGCCAGGGCGCGGGCTTCGTCGCCGCTGGCATCCGCGGCGACGGCGAGTTCCCGCCGGAGATTGTCGACGTAGGGGGTGAGGTCCATGACGCCATCATGGCACACACATGGCACCACGTCGAGCCACATTGGCGCATCACACAGAAACAAGCCGCTGACCTGCAACATCGCCATCAGAACGGCGAAGATGGCACCACAGGAACGCACAAAGCAACCGAGGATGGCACCACGGCACCGCCACGTGGCACCACCTGGCACACCCGTGACACCACCTGGCACCAGGTGGCACCAGGTGGCGCCACGGAAAGGGCGAAGGAACAAAAGAAGCCCGGGTCAGAAGTACATCCGACCCGGGCTTCCCGCTGAGCCCCCTGTCGGATTCGAACCGACGACCTACGCATTACAAGTGCGTTGCTCTGGCCAGCTGAGCTAAGGAGGCGTGCCGGAGCAGTCTAACCAACCCCGCGCCCCGCTCGTCCGCGATTTCCGTGTGCCTCGGACTACTGACAGATCGGGAAACGCCAGGTAGCGTCGCGGCAGGTTCGCGTCTGTGGACCAGACCACTCCCTACTCGGATCGTCCGGCACGTTCCTGCCGGTTGAGGAGAAGATTCAGCATGGCCAGTGTCACGTTCGACAAGGCGTCCCGCGTCTACCCCGGCTCCACGAAGCCGGCCGTGGACCAGCTCGAGATCGACATCGCGGACGGTGAGTTCCTCGTCCTCGTCGGTCCCTCCGGTTGTGGCAAGTCGACCTCCCTGCGCATGCTCGCGGGTCTCGAGGACGTCAACGGCGGCGCGATCCGCATCGGTGACCGCGACGTCACGCACCTGCCGCCGAAGGACCGGGACATCGCCATGGTGTTCCAGAACTACGCGCTCTACCCGCACATGTCCGTCGCGGACAACATGGGCTTCGCGCTGAAGATCGCCGGTATCAACAAGACCGAGATCCGGGCGAAGGTCGAAGAGGCCGCCAAGATGCTGGACCTCACCGACTACCTGGACCGCAAGCCGAAGGCGCTCTCCGGTGGTCAGCGTCAGCGTGTGGCGATGGGCCGGGCCATCGTGCGTGAGCCGCAGGTCTTCCTCATGGACGAGCCGCTGTCGAACCTCGACGCCAAGCTCCGTGTCTCCACCCGTACGCAGATCGCCTCGCTGCAGCGCCGCCTCGGCATCACCACCGTGTACGTCACCCACGACCAGGTCGAGGCCCTCACCATGGGCGACCGCGTCGCGGTGCTGAAGGACGGGCTGCTCCAGCAGGTCGACTCGCCGCGCAACATGTACGACCGCCCCGCGAACCTCTTCGTCGCCGGCTTCATCGGCTCCCCCGCGATGAACCTCGTCGAGGTCCCGATCACCGACGGCGGCGTGAAGTTCGGCAACAGCGTCGTCCCGGTCTCCCGCGAGGCGCTCACCGCCGCCGCGGACCGCGGTGACACCACCGTCACGGTCGGCATCCGCCCCGAGCACTTCGACATCGTCGAGCACGGCGGTGCCGCCGCGAAGTCGCTGACCAAGGACTCCTCGGACGCGCCGGCCGGTCTCGCCGTCTCCGTCAACGTCGTCGAGGAGCTCGGCGCCGACGGCTTCGTCTACGGCGGCGCGCAGGTCGGTGGCGAGCACAAGGACCTGGTCGTCCGCGTCGGCGGCCGCGCCGTCCCGGAGAAGGGCACCGAGCTGCACGTCGTCCCGCGCCCGGACGAGCTGCACGTCTTCGCGACCTCCACCGGCGAGCGTCTCACCAACTGACGCCCCACCCGACGTACGCCCGGCCCCGCACTCCCCGCAAGGGGGTGCGGGGCCGTTTGCGTGGTCCCGGCGGGTTCGGGTTTCGGTGCCGGGCGGCAGCAAATACCCCGGCACACAGGGCATTTCACCCTGGTTCGTCAACCTCGTATTCGAAAGGGCGCGTCGAACCATCCCCCGCAGGAGTGACGAATTGTCGCCAAGTCATCACTGGCCGCTACGCTCGCTGCGTGACCCACACCGCGCGCCGCATCGGCCGATCCCTCGCTCTCGTCCTGCCCGTCGTCATGGTTCTGTCCGGGACCCTCGCGGTCACCAGCGTTCAGTGGGCGGAGTCGGACAGCGACTCCCAGCTGCTGGCCGCCTCCTCGGAGACCGTGTCCAAGCCCGCGAAGCCGCACGCCCCGCAGGACGTCCTGCGCGAGAAGCTGCTCGTGGAGCTGCAGGAGAAGGACCCGGGCACCGCGCTCACGGGCCTCCAGCGCGCCGTCGAGCAGCGCCCCTCGCTCGCCCGCCACTGCATGTCGATCGCGCGGGCCCTGGGCAAGGCGGCCGTCGAGCAGTACGGCCCGACCCGGGCGCACCGCTTCTCCCGGCCCGTCTGCGACACCTCGTTCGCCTCCGGCGTCGCGCAGTTCAGCTAGGGCTCCGCACCCCGGGAGGCGGTCGCGCGGAGCGTCGCCTTCCGACGGCGGGCAGCGCATATCGTGCCTGCCATGCATACGTATCCGACGCAGGCCGTGATCCTTGCCGGTGGCCAGGGGTCGCGGCTGCGGCCGTACACCGACGACCGCCCCAAGCCGATGGTCGAGATCCCCGGGACCGGGACTCCGATCATCGGCCATCAGCTGTCCTGGCTGGCCGCCGAGGGAGTCACCGACGCCGTGGTCTCCTGCGGGCACCTCGCCGAGGTGCTCCAGGAGTGGCTGGACGCCGCCGTGCTGCCGCTCCGGGTCACCACCGTCGTGGAGACCGAGCCGCTGGGCCGAGGCGGCGGTCTGAAGTACGCGGCCGGCCGGCTGCCCGATCCGGACCAGCCCTGGTACGCCACCAACGGCGACATCTGGACCCGCTTCTCCCTGCGCGAGATGGCCGCCTTCCACGCGGAGCGCGACGCCACGGCCACCCTGGCCCTCGCCCGGCCCCGGATCCCGTGGGGCGCCGTGGAGACGGACGCGTTCGGGCACATCACCGACTTCATCGAGTCGCCGCCCTCGCCGTATCTGATCAACGCCGGGGTGTACGTGTTCTCGCCCGCGTTCACGAAGCTTCTGCCGGACCTCGGCGACCATGAGCGGACCACGTTCCCCCGGCTCGCCCGCGAGCGTCGGCTGGCCGGGTATCCGCTGCCGAACGGCGCGTACTGGCGGGCCATCGACACCGCGAAGGACCTGACCGAGGCGGCCCGCGAGCTCGGCTCCCACGAAGGCTGACAACCGTCGCCTCACATCAAGGGGCGGCCCCCACCCGGTTCTTCCGTCCGGGTGGGGGCCGCCCCTCACTGCTGTCGTACGGGGTCAGCCGAGGAGACCGCCGATCGGGTTCCGGCCGCCGCCCGTGGTCGATCCCTCGCCGCCGGAGGAGGTCGAGCCGCCGGTGGGCGCCGGTTCGCCGCCACCGCCGGAAGAGGCGTCGCCGGTGGATCCGGAGGAGGTGGGTCCGGCGCTGGTGGCCGCCGGGGGCTGCTGCGGGGTGGTCTGCTGCGGAGGCGCCTGGTTGGTGCCCTGGGTCTGGCTGGGAGCGGTGTCCGAACCGGTGCTCTGGCCGCCGGAGTCGCGGGTCGCGCCCGGGGTGGCCTGGCCGCCGGCGGGAGCGGTCGCCGCGCCGGAGCTGCTGGGCTCCGGCTGTCGCCGCTGGTCCGGCGTACGGGAGGCCTGGCGCTCGCCGGTGGACTCCTGGGGCAGCGGCATGCCGGGAAGGCGGTTGGTGGGGTTGTCGTTGCGGCCGGGGACCGTGACGACCTCGCTGGAGCGGACCGCGCCGCCGAGGATGGAGCCGATGAGCAGGGTGAGACCGACGACGACCGTCCCGACGACGGTGCCCCGGCGCAGGACCCGGCGGCGCAGGTCCCAGATCTCCGAGCGCGGGCCGAGCTTGCGCCAGGCCTCCCCGGCCAGCCGGCCGTCCACGGAGTAGACCGGCGCGCCCGCGATGATCAGCGGGCTCCAGGCAGCCAGCAGGATGATGTCGGGGGCGTCGTACACCGCGACCGTGCGCCAGCTCACCGTCACCAGCAGCGCGGCGGAGAGCAGCGCGCCGAACGCGGCGGCGACCCGCTGCCAGAGGCCGAGGACGGTGAGCACGCCGACGACGACCTGGAGGAAGGCGACGGTCAGTCCGGCGCCGACCGGGTGGGAGAGCGCGAAGTCGCGCAGCGGCTCGGCCATCGCCCACGGGTGCAGGGAGGTCAGCCACTTCACCATCGAGCCGCGCTCGCCGCCGTCGAAGTAGACGGGGTCGCAGAGCTTGCCCATGCCGGCGTAGATGGAGATGAAACCGAGGAGCACCCGCATGGGGAGCAGGACGACGCCCAGGTTCATCCGGTGGCCGGGGTAATAGGCGTGCCGGACGGGGTCGTTGCCGCTCCGCCGGGCGCGGGACTCGGCGGCCTCCGCGGCCTCGTCGTAGTCGTCGTCGGGGGCGCCGGGCCCGCCGAGGCCGTCGGGCCCGTCGACCGGATCGTCGTACGCGCCGACGGCCTGCCGCATGGGCGGCAGCAGCGGACCGGTGCGTCCCGGCTGGTGGGGGGCGGTCAGTACGGGGTTGGGCTGCGTCTCCTCCAGGAGCGGGATGACCTGCGTCGCGCCCGCTCCGTGCCCGTCCCCGGACGCCCCGCCGAGTCCGGCGTCGAGGTGTCCGGCGGTGGAGTTGCGCACGGCCTGGAGGAGGCCCGTCGCGCCGGGGTCGCCGGGAGCGGACTTCCCGCTCCAGACGACCGGTGCCCGCCTGCGGCCTCCGCCGGCACCGCTCATGGCGGGGATGCGGGCCGTTTCCGCGGGGGCACCGCGCAGCCGTGCGCGCTGGCCCGGGGCGAGCTGCACCCGGAAGCTGGCGTGGTTGACGATGACCTGCGCGGGGTCGCTGTCCACCTTGGTCATGCTCAGGGAGGCGGGTTGCTCGTCGAACCGAGGCGTTCTGGTGTCCACACTCATCTAACCGAGTGACGTGTGGTTAGGACACTGCCTTGACCGCACCTGGTGTGTCCGAGACCCGTCAAGATCAGGCCAAACTCGGGCAACCTGGAAGCATGTTCGGCGTTCGCGCGTCAACTCGCCCGGCAGGCGAGCCTGTTGCGGTGCGCGTCGCCGCGCGAACGCCGCGGCCCCGGAGGGCCGGCGGACGGCTATCCGCGGCGGCGCGCCACCTCGTACAGCACGATGCCCGCCGCGACACCGGCGTTGAGCGACTCCGCGCCGCCCGGCATCGAGATCCGCACCCGGTAGTCGCAGGTCTCGCCGACGAGACGGCCCAGGCCCTTGCCCTCGCTGCCGATGACGATGACGACCGGGCCCGCCAGCTGCTCCAGGTCCTCCACCGTGTGCTCGCCGTCGGCGGCCAGGCCGACGACCGTGAGGCCCGCCTTCTGGTAGCCCTCCAGCGCGCGGGTGAGGTTGGTGACCCGGGAGACCGGCGTGCGGGCCGCCGTGCCGGCCGAGGACTTCCACGCACCGGCGGTCATGCCGGCCGCGCGGCGCTCGGGGACGACCACGCCGTGGCCGCCGAACGCGGAGACCGAGCGGACGATGGCGCCGAGGTTGCGCGGGTCGGTCACCCCGTCGAGGGCGACGATCAGCGGGTCCTCGTTGTTGTCGTACGCGGCGGCGGTGAGGTCCTCCGGGTGCGCGTACTCGTACGGCGGGACCTGGAGGACGAGGCCCTGGTGGTTCAGGCCGTTCGTCATCCGGTCCAGCTCGGGGCGCGGGGCCTCCATCAGGTTGATGTTGCCGCGCTCGCCCGCGAGCTTGAGGGCGTCGCGGACGCGCTCGTCGTTGTCGATGTACTGCTGGACGTACAGGGTGACGGCGGGCACGCCGTCCCGCAGGGCCTCGTAGACCGGGTTGCGGCCGACGACCATCTCCGAGGTGCCCTTCACACCGCCGCGCCGGGGCGCGGGGCGGCGGGCCGCGGCCTGCTTGGCCTGGGCGCCGGCGATCCGGTTCTTCTTGTGTCCCTTACGGGCGGAGGCGGGCGGCGTCGGTCCCTTGCCCTCGAGACCACGGCGTCGCTGGCCACCGCTGCCGACCTGCATGCCCTTCTTGTTGGACGTGCGGCGGTTCCTGCGCTGGCTGTTCCCGGCCATGATCTACCTGTTTCGTTGCTTTCAGACGTACGTATGTATAGGGAAAGTGTGCCGCCCGGATCGCCGGGCGGCACATCTGCACTGCTCGACGGGGGCGCTCAGCGCGGTCCCAGCGTCCACCGGGGGCCGGTGGGGCTGTCCTCGATGACGAGTCCGGACTGGTTGAGCTGGTCGCGGATGGCGTCGGCCGCGGCCCAGTCCTTGCGGGCGCGGGCCGACTGCCGCTGGTCCAGGACGAGACGCACGAGGGTGTCGACGACGCCGTGCAGATCCTCGCCCCGGTCGCTCTCGCCCGCCCAGTGCGGGTTGAGCGGGTCCAGGCCGAGGACGCCGAGCATGGCCCGGACCTCGGCGAGGCGGGCGGCCGCGGCTTCCTTGTCGTCGGCGGCCAGTGCGCTGTTGCCCTGGCGGACGGTGGTGTGGATGATCGCCAGCGCCTGCGGCACGCCCAGGTCCTCGTCCATCGCCTCGGCGAAGGCGGGCGGCACCTCGGCGGCGGGGGCGACGACCTCCCCGGTCTTCTCGGTGACGCGCTGGACGAAGCCCTCGATCCGCGCGAACGCGGACTCGGCCTCGCGCAGGGCCTCCTCGCTGTACTCGATCATCGACCGGTAGTGCGGGGTGCCGAGGTAGTAGCGCAGGACGATCGGACGCCACTGCTTGACCATCTCGCTGACGAGGACGGAGTTGCCCAGCGACTTCGACATCTTCTCGCCGGACAGGGTGACCCAGCCGTTGTGCACCCAGTACTTCGCGAACTCGTCGCCGTAGGCCTTGGCCTGGGCGATCTCGTTCTCGTGGTGCGGGAAGATCAGGTCGATGCCGCCGCCGTGGATGTCGAAGGCGGAGCCCAGGTACTTGTGGGCCATCGCGGAGCACTCCAGGTGCCAGCCGGGACGGCCGCGCCCCCAGGGCGTCTCCCAGCTGGGCTCGCCCGGCTTGGTGGCCTTCCACATGGCGAAGTCACGCTGGTCGCGCTTGCCGGTCTCGCCCTCGCCGGAGGGCTGGCGCAGATCGTCCAGCTCCTGGTTGGAGAGCTCCAGATAGCTGGGCAGCGAGCGCACGTCGAAGTAGACGTTGCCGTCGGCCTCGTAGGCGTGACCGCTCTCGATCAGGCCGCGCATCATCTCGATCATCTCGGGAACGTGGCCGGTGGCGCGGGGCTCGTAGGTGGGCGGCAGGCAGCCGAGCACGTCGTAGCCGTCGTTGAACGCGCGCTCGTTCTCGTAGCCGATCGACCACCACGGGCGGCCCTGCTCGGCGGACTTCGCGATGATCTTGTCGTCGATGTCGGTGACGTTCCGGATGAACGTGACGTCGTAGCCGCGGTAGGTGAACCAGCGGCGCATGATGTCGAAGTTCAGGCCCGAGCGGATGTGGCCGATGTGCGGTGCTGCCTGGACAGTGGCGCCACAGAGGTAGATCGAGACGCAGCCCGCTGTGAGCGGGACGAAGTCACGGATCTGCCGGGCGTTGGTGTCGTGCAGGCGAATAGTCACGCCTCAAGGGTAGTAGGCCCGCACCAGTGCCCCGCGACCCTTGGGGATCGCGGGGACAACTTTCTGGTACCGGGACGCCCCGAAACGGCCCGGGAAGGGCCCGGAGAGCGTTCTCACGCCCTCGGCGGGCCCTACAGGCCGCCGACGACCTTGCGCGGGGAGACGCGGACGACGACGCGGGGGTCGTCCGCGGCGGAGTTCGGGTTGAACTCGGCGTACGGCTTGCCGGTGTACTTCACCGAGAGCTCGTCGATCAGCTCCTGCCCGCCGTCCGTCGTCAGCGTCGCCTCGCCGCGGATCTCGGCGTAGGTGTACGGGGAGTCGAAGGGCTGGACGAGCACGGTGACGCGCGGGTCGCGGCGGAGGTTCTTCTCCTTGCGGCGGCCGACGGTGGTGGAGATCAGTACGTCGTCGCCGTCGCGCTTGACCCAGACCGGGGAGACCTGGGGGCTGCCGTCGGGCTGGATGGTGGCGATGTTGACGAACACGGGGCTGTCGAGCAGGTTCTTGAGCTCGGCGGAGAGTGCGGCGGTCATGCGTACGTCCTCCTGAGTGCTGCGCGTCGGTTGGCGTCCCGCGGACCGGCCCGCGTCCGGGACCGCCCCTCGGGGTGGTCCCGCGGTCCGCGTCCCGCGGGTGGTCCTGTGGTCCAGTGCTGCTCCTACCCGGCAACCGCGCGCGTTCCCCGATCCTTCCCGCCCCGGCCCACCGGAAGAGTGAACGCCAGTGCCGCCCCGGCCAGCGGGACCGCCGCGAGCACCGCCCACCGCACGGGCGCGGGCACGTCGAGCAGCGCGCCGGTCGCCGCGCTCCCCAGGAGGACGGCGATCCCGGACACGGAGGACAGCGCCCCGGTGGCCAGCCCGAGCTGCCGGTCATCGACCAGGTCGGGCACCAGGCCCCGCGCGGCGGGGACCAGCAGCATCTGGCCCAGGGTCAGCAGGACGACGAGCGCCGCGCCGGGCAGCAGACCGCCGGGGCCGGCGGGGGTGAGCGGTACGGCGGCGAATCCGGCGGCGACGACCGCGAGGCCGGTGACCAGGGCGGTGCGCGGGGCGATCCGGTGGGCGGAGAAGCGGGTCAGCGGCACCTGGGCGACGACGACGAGCAGCGAGGACAGGGCGAAGAGCCAGCCGAGGGCGGCACCGGACCCGGTGGCCCGCTCGACCTCGACGGGCAGCGAGAGATAGAGCTGGTTGTAGGAGACGAGGTAGCCGCTGTACGCGAGGCAGAGCAGCAGGAACGGCCGGTTGGTGAACACCGCCCGCCAGGACGACCGCCCCCGCTGGGCCGTACGGGTGACGGTGTCCGACGCCGGTGTCCGGTCCCCTCCTCGCTCCCGTTTCCGTACGGGGTCGGCGCGCGGCATCAGGCGGGCGTGCCCGGCCAGTACGCCGACGAAGACGACGGCCCCGGCGAGGCAGGCGGCCCGGAAGCCGCCGGCGAGCAGCAGGAGCAGTGAGCCGAGCAGCGGCCCGATGAACGCCCCGGCCTGCCCGGCGGCGGAGAACAGGGCGAGGACGTGGGCGCGCGGGGTGCCGGTGTCCCGTTCGTGCCGGACGGCCTCGCGGGCGGCCTCGGACTCGACGGCGGGGGAGAACAGCGCGGCGGCGAAGCCGATGAGGAGCACGGCGGCGATGACGGTGGCCGTGGATCCGGCGACGGCGAGCCAGCCGAAGCCGGTGATCCGCAGGGCGCAGCCCGCCAGCACGACGGGGCGCGGGCCGTACCGGTCGGTGAGCGCGCCGCCGACGACGAAGAGGCCCTGCTGGCTGAAGGTGCGCAGCCCGAGGACGAGCCCGACGAGCCAGCCCGCCATGCCGAGGCCGCTGCCGAGGTGGGTGGCCAGGTAGGGCAGCACGGCATAGAAGCCGATGTTGAAGGCGAACTGGGTGACGGTGAGGAGCCGGAGGTAGGGGGTGGGCGCGCTCGCGAGCCGGGGCCTGCGGCGCTTCTCCTCGGCGGGGGCTCCGGCGTCTCCGGCGGGCGCTCCGACGGTCCCGGCGGGCGCTCCTGCGGTCCCGGCTGGCGCTCCGGCGTGCGCGGGCTCGGGCGCGTGGGGCTCGGGCGGGTCGGCGCGCGTGGGTCCGGGCCGGTTCACTTCAGGCCCGCCGGGGTGCGCCCGCGCACCGCGGCCGAGGTGAGGACGGCCAGCGCGCCGAGGACGGCGAGCGCGGCGGCGGGGGCGAGGACGGCCCAGGGGGCCCGTTCCGCGTACGGCATGTTCTCCGACAGCATCCGGCCCCATTCCGGCGCCGGGGCCTGGGTGCCGAGGCCGAGGAAGCCGAGGGAGGCGAGGGCGAGCGCGATGGCCGGGATGCGCAGGAGGGCGTGCCGGGCGACGGGCGGGAGGACCCCGGGCAGGACGTGGCGGCGCAGGAGGTGGGCCCGGTCCGCGCCGAGGGCGACGGCGGCGGCGAGGTGCGGGGCCGCCTTCTCCTGGGCGTACAGGGCGGCGGTGTGGGCGGCGAGCGGGGCCCAGGCGACCGCGGCCACCGCCGCCGCGGCGCCCCAGGGGCCCGGGCCGGCGATGCCCGCGACGACGAGGCCGGCGAGGACGGCGGGGAGCGCGTTCGCCGTCTCGGTGAGCGCTCCGGCGCGGGCGGCCCCGAGGAGCAGGCCGAGCACCAGGGTGACCGCCCCCACCGCGACGGCGGCCAGCGCGGTGCGGGCCGCGCCGTGGCCGAGGCGGGCGAGGACGTCGCGGCCGAGGTTGTCGGTGCCGAAGGGGTGCGCGGCGGAGGGGCCCGCGAGCCGGGCGGCCGTGTCGACGTGCAGGGGGTCGCGCAGGAGGCCCGCGACGGTGACGGCGACCAGGAGGCCGCCGAGCACGAGGGCGGCGACGGCGAGCGAGCGCCGGGCGGGCAGCCGGGGCGCGACGAGGGCGGGCAGCGCGCGGTCCGTGAGCGCGGGGCCGAGCAGGACGCGGACGGCGAGGCGGGAGGCCAGCCCCGCGGCGACCCCGAGGAGCAGCAGCACGAGGACGGCCGCCTGGAGGACGGGCAGGTCCTGGGCGAGGGCGGCGGCCAGGGCCGTACCGCCGAGGCCGGGGATCGCGTACAGCGTCTCGACGGCCACCGCCCCGCCGGTCAGCCCGACCGCGACCAGGCCGAGCTGGGGCAGCAGGCCCGGCAGGGTCCGGCGCAGGGCGTGCCGGGCGACGATCCGGCCGGGCAGGCCGCTCGCGGCGGCGGCCCGGGCCCAGGGTTCGGCGAACGCGCCGGGCAGGGCGTCGTCCAGCAGCCGGCCGAGCAGCGCCCCGGCGGGGACGCCCATGGCGAGCGCGGGCAGCACGAGCTGGTCGGGAGCGCCCCAGCCGAGCGCCGGGAACCATCCGAGGTGCACGGCGAGGACCGTGGCCAGCACGGCGGCGAGCAGGAACTCCGGCAGCGCGGCGAGCACCGCCGCGCCCGCTCCGGCGCGCACCCGGACGATCCGGCGCGCGGCCCCGCGCCGCAGGGTGGCGGCGCTCAGCGCGAGGGCGAGGAGCACGGCGACCGCGAGCGAGACGGCCATCAGGGTGAGGGAGTTGCCGAGGGCGGCCGTGACGTCCGGCCCGACGGGCTGCCCGGAGACCCAGGACTCCCCCAGGTCGCCCCGGAACAGCCCGCCGAGCCAGCCGCCCAGGACCTGCCAGGGCCCGCCGTCGAGCCCGGTCTCGGCGCGGATCGCGGCGAGGGTCTCGGGCGTCGGAGCCCGGTCGGCGTACCGGGCGTGCAGGATCGTGCGGGCCGGGTCGGTCCGGGTCAGCCAGGGCAGCAGCCCGATCACCGCGACGACGGCCAGCAGGGTGCCGAGCCGTCCGGCGAGGTACTTCACGCGGTCACCCGACGCGGGTGTCGGCGGTGATGAGGGTGCGCTCCATCGGGTCGAGGGCGACGCCCCGGACGCGGGTGTCGTCGTAGCCCTGCACGAAGCGCTCGTGGACGAGCGGGACGAGGGCGTCGGAGCCGAGGATCGCGGCCTCGGCGGTCATCTCGGCCCGGTGGCGGGCTTCGGTGTCGGCGAGGGCGGCGGCCCGGTCGACGGCGGTGTCGACGGGCTTCGCGCAGAGCTGGGTGATGTTGAAGCTGCCGTCGCAGGTGAAGTCGGAGGCGAGGTAGGAGACCGGGTCGGCGGTGTCCAGGAGGGTGTTGCGGGCCTGGATGAACGCGTCGTACTTCCCGGCCAGCGCGTCGGCCTCCATCTGCGCGTAGTCGCGGACGACCTGCTTGACGGTGAAGCCGCGCTTCTCCAGCTGCTGCTGGACGACGGTGGCGACCTCGGGCAGCTCGGGCCGGTTGGTGTAGGTGGCCAGCACGATCTCGGACGTCTTCCTCACCTCGGCCGGGGCGGCGGCCTTCGCGCGGCCGGTGGGGGCGGTGCGCAGATCGGCGGCCCACGGGACGCCGGGGCCGAGCAGCCCCTGCGCGGTGTCGGCGCGCCCTTCGTAGACGCCGTCGACCAGCGCCCGGGAGTCGATGGCCTCGCGGGCGGCGGCGCGCATCGCCGGATCGGCGAAGACGCCGCGTTCGGTGTTGAGGGAGAGGCCGTTGGTGCGGGCCGAGGGGAACTCGTGGACCAGACCGTCGCCGAGCAGCGAGGCCTGCGAGATCGGTACGTACTCGGCGACGTCGACGTCCTTCGTCCGCAGCGCGTTCGCGCGGGCGGTGCCGTCGGCGACGAACTTCACGTCGACGCCGGGGGCCTTCGCCTTGCCGCCCCAGTAGGTGTCGTTGCGCTCCAGGGTGGCGCTGACCGCGCCGTTCACCTCGGCGAGGGTGAAGGGGCCGGTGGCGTGCCCGGCGGGGTTCACCTTGGGCCCCTTGTACGCGGCGGCGGACAGCACGCTCAGCGACGGATTGGCCAGCCGCTGGGGCAGCAGCGGGTCGGCGTCCTTCGTCGTGATCCGTACGGTGTCCGCGCCCTCGGCCGTGGCGGTGAGGGTGGTGTCGGACAGCACCCGGGGCTTCGGGGACGCCTTCTGCGCTGCGGTCAGCGAGCGGACCACGGCTGCGGCGTCGAGCTTCGTCCCGTCCTGGAAGACGGCGTCCTCGCGGACCGTGAACTCCCAGGCCCGGTCGCCGTCGCGCTTCCAGGAGGCGGCGAGCGCGGGCTTCGCCTCACCGTTGCGGTCGAGCCGGGTCAGTCCCTCGACGACGGCGAGCCGGCTCAGGGTGACGGCGTCGTCGCCGTACGGGGACATGGCCTGGGCGGGCGGGAAGGCCATGGCCACCTTCAGCCGCTGGTCCCCGCCGGAGCCGCCGGAGCTTCCGGACGAGGTGCAGGCGGTGGCGACGGGCACGAGGAGCGCGGCGGCGGCCAGGGGCAGTGCGACGCGGCGGGGGCGGAGGCGGGAGGGGGGCATGGCGACGACCTTATATGAAAACGATTGTCATCTAACTGGCGGGGGTGGTCCGGACGGCACCGCCGGAAACCGTGGCGGCTCCGGGCATCGGCAGCTCGAAGTGGACGATCCCCTGCCCGCCCCCGGGCAGGGTCCGCTCGTCGCACACCTCCCGGGCCAGCGAACGCCAGAAGGGCTCGGCGCCCGGCACGGCGGGGTCGGTGTGCAGGTAGAGCGCCTCGTAGCCCCCGGCCCGTACGGCGAACTCCCCCAGCTCGCGCACCAGCTGCCGGGCCAGCCCGTGCCTGCGGTGCTCGGGGCGCACATAGATCCGGCAGAGCTGGGCGGTGGTCCCGGAGGGAAAGCGCTCGGCGACCCACGGGGGGTTGGGCGGCGCCTGCGGCCCCCGGTCGCGCACGGCACCGGTGGCGACGATTTCGCCGCGGTGCTCGACGACGAGCAGGGTGCAGCGCTCCGGGCGCAGATAGGCGGTCCCGGGGTCGATGATGTCGGCGTGCCAGCGGGGTACGTAGCCGGACTTCAGGTCGCGGTAGACGGTGTCGAGCATCACGGCCCGCGCTCCGCCGAGGTCGTCGGCGGTGGCGGTGCGCAGGACGTAGCCGGCGTCCCCGTGGCCCCTGTCGGCGTCGGCCCGGCCGGCCGCCGTCCCTGCCATCACCGTGGTCGCGCTGGTCACCGGTACCACTTCCGCCTCCTCCTGCACATCGCTTGCACGTTCAGCGTACGTGCAAGTGATGTGCAGGAGGCGTGGCGCCGGGCGTCAGACGGTCCGGTAGACCAGGGCGGTCGCGATGCCGGCGATGCCCTCGCCCCGGCCGGTGAAGCCGAGCCCGTCGGAGGTGGCGGCGGAGAGCGAGACCGGGGCGCCCACGGCGGCGGACAGCACCTGCTGCGCCTCCTCGCGCCGCTTGCCGATCTTCGGGCGCAGGCCGACGACCTGGACGGCGACGTTCCCGATCTCGAAGCCCCCGGCGCGGACGATCCGGGCGGCTTCGGTGAGCAGGGTGATGCCCGCGGCCCCGGACCACTCGGGGCGGCCGGTGCCGAAGTGCTGCCCGAGGTCGCCGAGGCCGGCGGCGGAGAAGAGCGCGTTGCAGGCGGCGTGCGCGACGACGTCGGCGTCCGAGTGGCCGGCCAGCCCGGGGCCCTCGCCCTCCCACTTCAGGCCCGCGCACCACAGCTCGCGGCCCTCCTCGAAGGCGTGGATGTCGGTGCCGATCCCGACGAGCGGGATGACGGGTGCGGCGGGGGCTCCCGCCGCGTGCTGCTCAGAAGCCATCGTTGGCCCTCCTGCGGGCGAGTACCGCCTCGGCCAGCACCAGGTCGAGCGGCCGGGTCACCTTGAACGCCTCCTCGTGGCCGGGGACGACGACCACCGGCGCGCCGAGCCGTTCCACCATGCCCGCGTCGTCCGTGGCGCCCTCGCCGTCGACGGCGACCTCGGCATGCGCCCGCACCAGCGTGTCCCGGTCGAAGCCCTGCGGCGTCTGCACCGCGCGCAGCCTGGCCCGTACGGGGGTGGCGAGCACCGGCTCCGGCTGCCCGGGCGTCCCGGCGGGCTCGACCTCCTTGACGGTGTCCGCGAGGGGCAGCGCGGGGACGACGGCGGGCGCTCCGTCCCGTACGGCCGAGGCGACCGCGTCGACCGTGTCGACCGGCACCAGGGGGCGGGCGGCGTCGTGGACCAGGACGACGGCGACGTCCTCGGGCAGCGCTTCGAGGCCCAGCCGCACGGACTCCTGGCGGGTCTCACCGCCCGGCACCACCAGATAGTCGGTGTGCTCGGGCAGCGCGTGCTCGTCGAGGAGGTGCTTCACCTCGGGCGCGCCGTCCGGCGGGGCGACGACCACGACGAGGGAGACGGCCCGGGACGCGGCCATGGCGCGAATGGCGTGGATCAGCATGGGCGTCCCGCCGAGCACCCGAAGGGCCTTGGGCGCGCCCGGCCCGAGCCGCACGCCCCGTCCGGCCGCGGGGATCACCGCGGCGGTACGGGGAGGGCGGGGCCTGTCGGTCGGGGATGGCGTCGATGACATCGGTTGCACTCCGAAGGTCCGAGAAGGTCCGAAGGTTCGGCAGGTTTGTTTCCACGACCGACATGGGTAGGGGCCCAGCGAGCCGGGCGTGACGCCCTGGGCTCGCACCGGGCCCCTTCCGTGACACCCGGTCGAGCGCAGGTCGCATCGGGGGCTCACGCAGCACGGGGCCGCCCTTCACCGGACGGCCGCCGCATACGCGGATCACACCGCGGGCACGGGGCCTACCGGCAGTCGGGCACCGGATGCGGGTCCGAACATGCCGCAGCGCCCGACGACGCAGCGTGAAAACGACTGGTCAGCGGGCACCGCGGCACATTCATACAACCGGTGCGCTCCGGCGTACGAGCCGGAGTAATCCAGTTTTCAGGACGCGAGGACCTCGTCGAGCAGAGCCTCGGCCTTGTCCTCGTTCGTGTTCTCCGCGAGAGCGAGCTCGCTCACCAGGATCTGGCGGGCCTTGGCGAGCATGCGCTTCTCTCCGGCAGAGAGACCGCGCTCGCGCTCCCGACGCCACAGGTCACGCACTACTTCGGCGACCTTGATGACATCGCCGGAGGCGAGCTTTTCGAGATTTGCCTTGTAGCGCCGGGACCAGTTCGTCGGCTCTTCGGCATACGGTGCGCGCAGCACCTCGAAGACCCGGTCCAGCCCGTCCTGCCCGACCACGTCGCGCACGCCCACGAACTCCGCATTGTCCGCCGGCACACGAACCGTCAAGTCGCCCTGGGCGACCTTGAGCACCAAGTAGGTCTTGTCCACGCCTTTGATCTGGCGAGTTTCGATAGCCTCGATCAGCGCGGCCCCGTGATGGGGATAGACCACGGTGTCGCCAACCTTGAACGTCATGTGACAGGTACCCCTTCCGTGGCTATCCAGAGTAACACGAGAACGGCATCTCCTGAATGGCGTTTTCGCAGGTCAGGGCATATCTCGGGGCTTGACAACAGCGACACGAACGTGCTGCGGAAGGCTTCCGGAAGACGGTATTCGCAGGTCGGAGCCACTGTGCGCCCGGAGCGAAACACCCACGTCACATGACCCGGAAGCCCTACAGAAGAGGACGAAAGTCCCGTTTTGTCGGCTTCGAGATGACCATCATTCCGTACTCCGTTCGGTGATCGCTCACCCGTACGGACGTAACTGTCCGACCGCAATGAAATTGATCAAGCCACATGACGCCCGGCGCCTTTCCGCCGCGAAGCCGGGAATGGCGAAGAAGCCACGACACGGCCAGAAGAATTGATCACACGGATTATGTGAACGGCACATGGCGTACCCGCCGGTAGAACACCTCGCGGCCCCTTCGGACGGCTTGCCGCCGAAGCAGCCCGGCCCGTCACTCACCCACCCCCGGGACGCGTCCCTCACCACCCCCGGGGAAGAGGCGATGCGCGTAGGGGCGGGTCGGGTGCAGGGCGGACACGGCGGCTCGGTAGCCTAAGGCCGCTGACACACCCTTAGGGCGGCTTTACACCGCCGCTCGACGACTGACGTCCGAAGTCCGCAGTCCGACTCGTTCAAGGAGTTGCCGCCGCCGTGAGCCGCAGCCTTCGACACGGCGCCCTCGCCGCCACCGCCACCGTGTTCTCGATCGTCGCCCTGTCCGCCTGCGCGGCGGGCAACAACGCCGAGACGCTCAAGGTCAGGCCGGACAACCCGGCCACCTCGGTGGGCGACATCAAGATCCAGAACGTGAACGTGCTCACGCAGCCCGAGGGCGGCGCGGACGGCCCCGCCGTCGTCGCCGCGACGCTGTTCAACGACGGCACCGAGCGCGAGGTGCTGGAGGCCGTCACGCTGCCCGGCAGCGGCGTCGAGGTGAAGCTCCGGGCCGCCAAGGGCAACGGTCCCATCGTGGTCCCGGCCGGCGGCCAGGTCATCATCGGCGGCAAGGGCAACGCCGCGGCCGTGATCGAGAACAGCGGCGAGGCGGCGCGCAACGGCGACGTCCAGCAGGTCGTCTTCAAGCTCAGCAAGACCGGCGACGTCGGCCTCGGCGCCAGCGTCTTCCCGGCCGAGGGCTTCTTCAAGGACTTCGGCCCCAGCCCGAAGGCGGAGGCGCCCGCGCCGAAGCCGAGCCCGACGCCGTCGGGCAGCGCGACCGGCGACGCGCCCGCCGACGGAGAGACCCCCGGCGCGACCGAGGGCGAGACGTCCGGCGCGCCGGCGAACGGCGCGAGCACCGAGGGCGCCCAGGGCGAGACCGGCACGCAGGGCACGGGCGACGCCGCCTCGGTGCCCCCGGCCAACTGACGCGGAGCCCCGCCCCGTAACGCAGACGCGGGCGCACAACGTGCCGAAGGGGCGCTTCCCGGCCGGGAAGCGCCCCTTCGGCATGCCGCGGGTTCGTCGGCCCTCGGCGTCCTTCGGTTTACGGCTCGAACTTGTACCCCAGGCCCCGCACGGTGACGAGATAGCGCGGGGCGCCCGGGTCGGGCTCGATCTTGGCGCGCAGGCGCTTCACGTGGACGTCGAGGGTCTTGGTGTCGCCGACGTAGTCCGCGCCCCAGACCCGGTCGATGAGCTGCATCCGGGTCAGCACACGGCCCGCGTTGCGCAGGAGCATCTCCAGGAGGTCGAACTCCTTGAGCGGGAGGTCGACCTTGCCGCCGGAGACGGTGACCACGTGCCGGTCCACGTCCATCCGGACCGGGCCCGCCTCCAGGGCGGCCGGGGTGACCTCCTCCGGCTCCCCGCGGCGACGCAGGACGGCACGGATGCGGGCGACGAGCTCGCGGGAGGAGAAGGGCTTGGTGACGTAGTCGTCGGCTCCTATTTCCAGCCCGACGACCTTGTCGATCTCGCTGTCCTTGGCGGTGACCATGATCACCGGGACGTTGGAACGGCTGCGGAGCTGGCGGCACACCTCGGTGCCGGGCAGGCCTGGCAGCATCAGGTCGAGCAGGACCAGGTCGGCGCCGTTGCGCTCGAACTCGTCCAGCCCGTCGGGGCCGGTCGCCGCGATGGCGACCTCGAAACCTTCCTTGCGCAGCATGTAGGACAGGGCGTCGCTGAAGGATTCCTCATCCTCGACGACAAGCACTCGGGTCACGGAAGAGCCTCCGGGGCAGGGAAGGGGTCAAAGGTGTCGGTCTCGTACGGCCCCTCGTCGTCGCCGTTGACGATAAGCGGTCCGCCGGTGGTGCGCTCCCTCGCGACGCCCGATTCGGGCAGTCGGAGGGTGAAGGTGGAGCCCTGTCCCTCGGAGCTCCAGACGGTGACCTCCCCGCCGTGCGAGGCGGCCACGTGTTTGACGATGGCGAGGCCGAGACCGGTGCCACCGGTGGCCCGTGAGCGGGCCGGGTCGACGCGGTAGAACCGCTCGAAGACCCGCTCGCGGTCCTTCTCGGAGATGCCGATCCCCTGGTCGGTGACGGCTATCTCGATGAGGTCCCCGCCCGGCGAGGCCAGGCGCCGTGCGGCGATGCCGACGCGGGTGTGGGCGGGGCTGTAGTTGACGGCGTTCTCGACGAGATTGCCGAGCGCGCCGACGAGCTGACCGCGGTTGCCCCAGACCGTGAGGCCCTCGGCTCCCGCGGAGGCCATGGTGATCTGTTTCGAGCCGGCCTGCTGGCGGCAGCGGTCGATCGCCTCGGCGACCAGCGTCTCCACCTTGACCGGCTCGGCGTCCTCCAGCGGGTCGTCGTTCTGCACCCGGGAGAGGTCGATGAGCTCCTGGACGAGGTTGGTCAGCCGGGTCGCCTCGATCTGCATCCGCCCGGCGAACCGCTCCACCGCCTCCGGGTCGTCGGAGGCGTCCATGACCGCCTCGGAGAGCAGGGAGAGCGCTCCGGTCGGCGTCTTCAGCTCGTGGCTGACGTTGGCGACGAAGTCGCGCCGTACCGCTTCTATCCGGCGGGCCTCGGTGAGGTCCTCGACCAGCAGCAGCACCAGCCGCGAGCCCAGCGGGGCGACCCGGGCGGAGACCGCGAGGGTGTCCCCCCGGCCCGTGCCGCGCCGGGGCAGATCCAGCTCGCCCTGTCGTATCTCTCCGTCCCGCCGGGTGTCCCTGGCCATGTTGAGCATGGGCTCGACGGCCAGCCGGCCGCCTCTGACCAGACCCAGGGCGTACGCCGCGGAGCTGGCCTTCACGACGCTGTCGCTCTCGTCGAGGACGACGGCGGAGGAGCTGAGGACGGAGAGGACGGTGTCCACTCCGGGGGGCAGGGCCGCGTTGCCGTCCGGCCGCAGAGACGTACGCGTGGGCCGTTTCAGGTCGCGTTCGCTCCAGCGGAACGCCAGCATGGCGATCACACCGGTCAGGAGACCGGCGATCGCTGCAGCTGCGGCGACCGCCGCGTTCACGTCCATGCTTCAAGGTTATGCGGGTGCGACGACTCCCTCCCAGCCGTCCGAGTGCCATCTCGAACACTCGTCGCCCAGAGTTCACCGAGGGGTAGGTACCGGTTCACTTAGGGGGACGGATACGGACGCGTTCCGGCCCCACCGTGTAACCGTGGGGGTCGGTCCGAGACCCCGGCCTCAGTTTGGAACTGGAGAGGGACTTCCCATGCGCGACGCTTACCACGAGGAACTCGATTCGATCGGAGAGGGCCTGGTCGAGATGGCCCGGCTGGTCGGCTCGGCGATCGGGCGGGCGACCACGTCCATGCTCGACGCCGACCTGACGCTGGCGGAGAACGTGATCGCCGGCGACCAGAAGGTAGACGACCTCCAGCACGACCTGGAGGCCCGCGCCATCGCGCTCCTCGCCCGCCAGCAGCCGGTGGCGACCGACCTGCGCATCGTGGTGACCTCGCTGCGGATGAGCGCCGACCTGGAGCGCTCGGGCGACCTCGCCCAGCACGTGGCGAAGCTGGCCCGGCTGCGCTTCCCGCAGTCGGCGGTCCCGCACGACCTGCACGCCACCATTCTGGAGATGGGCCAGCTCGCCCAGCGCCTGATGGCCAAGGCGGCCGAGGTCATCATCACCAAGGACGTCGATCTGGCGCTCCAGCTGGAGCAGGACGACGACGAGATGGACCTGCTGCACCGCACGCTGTTCCAGCACCTGATGGACGACCGCTGGAAGCACGGCATCGAGACGGCCGTCGACGTGACGCTGCTGGGCCGCTACTACGAGCGCTTCGCCGACCACGCGGTGTCGGTCGCCAAGCGCGTGGTCTACCTGGTGACGGGCGAGCACGCGGACGAGATCCAGGCGGCGGCCTCGGTCGAGGGCGCGTAACGACCGCTTCGGCGGCCGTCGACGTACCGGAGTATCAACGGCGCACGCGGGTCGCACTTATGTTCCTGCCCGCGTGCGCCGTTGATGCGCCCGCGGGGATGGGCATGCAATGGGGCGGGGGCGGCGCCATGGCCGTGAGCGGTGGGTCATGCCGTACGTCCCCGGCGGCGGCGCACCGGCGTCCGCCGCCCAGCCGTATGCCCTGAGGAGGAACCATGGCCGATTCCCCCACGACCGAACCCCAGCGGGAGACACCGACCGAAGTGGTGCGCCGAGGCGTGCTCGGCGCCTGCGGCTGCGGCTCGGGCTGCGGGTGCGGCTGCCAGTCCGGCGCCCCGTGCCAGTGCGGCGGCTGCTCCGGCTGACCCGCGCCGCGTACGCACGCACGGTGCCCGCCCGGATTCCCTTCCGGGCGGGCATCGTGCGCGTAACCGGTCGCCCGGTTCAGCAGACCCGCTCCACCGCCTCGGCGGGTGCGGCCTCCGGCTCGGCCTGGTCCGGCCGGGCCTCGGCCGGTACGGGCGCGGGCTCGGGCAGGACGTC
The DNA here is from genome assembly GCF_014650675.1 of Streptomyces anulatus. Classification (GTDB taxonomy): domain Bacteria; phylum Actinomycetota; class Actinomycetes; order Streptomycetales; family Streptomycetaceae; genus Streptomyces; species Streptomyces anulatus. The sequence goes on from NZ_BMVK01000011.1 coordinate 152,792, forward strand.
CGCCGCCGCGTGCTCCTCGCGCGGCAGGTTGCGCATCAGCAGCCAGTAGCCGGCTCCGGCGACCGTGCCGATCACGGCGCAGGCGGCCCAGAGCCAGGCGGCGCCGTAGTTGTCGATCACGAAGCCGGACATCAGGGGCGCGACCAGCGCGGCCACCGACCAGGACATCGTGTACATGCCCTGGTAGCGGCCCCGGCCCCGGGCGGGCGACAACTGCACGACCAGGCCCGTCTGCGTGGGCGCGTTCACGATCTCGGCCAGGGTCCAGACGCACACCGTCAGGGCGTACGCCGCGACCGACCCGGCGAAGGCCGTGAGCCCGAAGCCGTACCCGGCGAGCAGCGAGGAGATGATCAGCAGCCGGCGCGGGTCGCGGTGCTGGATGAAGCGGGTGACGGGGATCTGGAGGACCACGATCAGCACGCCGTTGACGGCGATGGCGGTACCGAAGTCGGAGCTGGAGAGCCCGTCCGTACCCATGGCCACCGGCAGTCCCACGTACCCCTGCTGGAAGATCAGCGACACCAGGAACGACAGCCCCACGACCCCCATGAAGCGCCCGTCGCGCAGGACGGTGGTCAGCCGCACCTCGTCCTTGGGCCGCTTGCCGCCGACGGGCTTCACGGCCGCTTCCTCGGGCCGCGATTCCGGCACCTTCAGGAAGACGAGCACGGCGCACACGAGGGTCATCAGGGCCTCGCCGATGAACCCGGCGCGGTAGCTGTACTCGGCGATGAACCCGGCCCCGGCGGAGGAGATCGCGAAGCCCAGGTTGATGGCCCAGTAGTTGAGCGAGAAGGCCCGGACCCGGTCCTTCGGGGGCACGATGTCCGCCATCATCGCCTGGACGGCGGGGCGGGAGGCGTTGCTCGACATGCCGACGAAGAACGCCACGGCGGCGATGGCGAAAGGGTGCACCATGAACCCGAGCACCGCCACCGACACCGCGGTGGAGACCTGGGCGATCAGCATGGTGGGCCGCCGCCCGAGCCGGTCGGTCATCACACCGGCGCCGAGCGACGAGATGACCCCGCCGAGCCCGTGGAGGGCGGCGACGAGCCCGGCGTACGAGGCGGAGTAGCCCCGGTCCAGGGTCAGATACAGGGCCATGAAGGTCGCGACGAACGCCCCGAGGCGGTTGACCAGCGTGCTGGTCCACAACCACCAGAACTCGCGGGGCATCCCGGAGACGGTCTCGCGGGCGGCTGTGCGCAGACCGGCGACGGACATATGGATTCCCCCCACGGGACGTACGGAACGAGGCCTCGGGTAACACCCCCGACAACGTCCCAGACATTACGAAGCCCGTCTCCCCACCCGCCACTGGATTGACGCCCCCCGTCAATCGTCCGCCCTTCGGGCGCTCCTGGCCGGAGCCCTGTCCGCGTTACGGGCGGGCGCGCGGAGCCCGCACGGGTTCGATTACGCTCGGACTCATGGCCGACGCACCGTACAAGCTGATCCTCCTCCGCCACGGCGAGAGCGAATGGAACGCGAAGAACCTGTTCACCGGTTGGGTGGACGTCAACCTCACCGAAAAGGGCGAGAAGGAAGCAGTCCGCGGCGGTGAGCTGCTCAAGGACGCCGGTCTGCTCCCCGACGTCCTGCACACCTCCCTCCAGCGCCGCGCGATCCGGACCGCCCAGCTGGCCCTGGAGTCCGCCGACCGCCTCTGGATCCCGGTCCGCCGCTCCTGGCGCCTGAACGAGCGCCACTACGGCGCGCTCCAGGGCAAGGACAAGGCGCAGACGCTCGCCGAGTTCGGCGAGGAGCAGTTCATGCTGTGGCGCCGCTCGTACGACACCCCGCCGCCGCCGCTGGCCCGCGACGCCGAGTACAGCCAGTTCGACGACCCGCGCTACGCGACCCTCCCCCCGGAGCTGCGCCCGGACACGGAGTGCCTGAAGGACGTCGTCGTCCGCATGCTCCCGTACTGGTTCGACAGCATCGTCCCGGACCTCCTCACGGGCCGCACGGTCCTGGTCGCCGCCCACGGCAACAGCCTCCGCGGTCTGGTGAAGCACCTGGACGGCATCTCGGACGAGGAGATCTCGGGCCTCAACATCCCGACCGGCATCCCGCTCTCCTACGAGCTCGACGCCGACTTCAAGCCGCTGAAGCCGGGCGGCACGTACCTCGACCCGGACGCGGCGAAGGCCGCCATCGAGGCCGTGAAGAACCAGGGCAAGAAGAAGTAGCCCCCCGGCTCACCGGGCCCCCTGCTCGCGGTTCGTCCGCGAGTGGGGGGCTCGTTCGTGCCGGCGGTCAGCCGATGCCGCTCGCGTCCACGACGTCGCCCTTGTCCGGGGGACGGACGTCCAACGGCTCGTCGAAGGCGCTGAATGACGTCGTGTTGTGCCACGTGGCGTCCTTGTAGACGACTTCGAGGATGTACGGCTTGCCCTCGGTGGCCACGTGGAAGCCGAACTCGCCCTTGTTCTCCTTGTCGGGCACCTTCAGCACGACCGCAGGCACTCCGTCGATCTCGGAGGACCCGCCCTTGGTGGCTTTGCCGAACGAGGTGAACTCGTGGGTGCAGTCAGAAAGTTCGCCGCCCGGCTTCGACTCGCTGGAAAGCTCCTTGATCCACAGCCTCTGCTCGCCCTTGCCCGCGACCTTCCGGCCCGACTCCTCCATATGGGTCCGATTGGGGCGGATGTAGTCGGCCCCGTCGATCCGGATCTGGTCGAGCCGGGCGCCGGAGGCCGTGGTCGTCCTGTACGCGCAGGTGGCCTTGAGGTCGGTCACCAGGTGGCTGGACCGGTCCTCGCCCCCGGTCACCTTGGTGGCCGTCTCGATGGTCACCGACCTCAGATCGCTCATCGCGGCGTTCGCGTCGTCGAGCAGCTGATTGGCGGAGGGTTCCTCCGATGTGCCCCCGCCCGCGCAACCGGTCAGGGCGACCATGACCAAGGACGCCAGGACCGCTGTTCCGGCGGTCGATATCTTTCGCACAAGACCCCCAGGTCTGAATCGCATCATGCTAGACGAGAGGCCCCGGCCCCGCTGCCTCAGGTCGTCGGCTTGCGCCACACCGAGATGTGCTTGGCGGAGTCATCGGTGAAGGGTGACCCGTCCCAGTCCGCGACGCGGCTCTCCGGTTCCAGTCCGGCGAGGCGGGCCATCAGGTCCAGCTCCGCCGGCCAGGCGTACCGGTGCCGGGAGTCGGCGCGGCGGTAGCGGCCGTCGTCGCCTTCGCGGGTGAAGTGGTGCGAGACGAGGATCTGTTCGACCAGGTCGAAGGTGTCGAAGCCGAGATGCCGGTCGGACACGTCGAACGGCACCGCGACCTGACCGGGCGGCAGGAACCGCAGCGGTGGCACGCCCAGTTCGATGACGAACCGGCCGCCGGGCGCCAGATGGCGGGCCGCGTTGCGGAAGCACTCGACCTGCTCGTCCTGGGTGAGCAGGTTCGAGATGGTGTTGTAGACGAGGTAGACCAGGGTGAACTCGCCGGGGACGACCGTGGTGGCCATGTCCCCGATGGTCACCGGGAGGGTGTTCGCGTCGACCTTGCGGCGGAGTACCGCCGCCATCGGTTCGGACAGTTCGATACCCGCCACCGGCACGCCGCGCTCCCTGAGCGGCACGCCCACGCGCCCGGTCCCGATGGCGAACTCCAGCGCCCTTCCGGAACCGGCGAGTCGGGAGAGGAAGGCGAGGGTCGGTTCGAGGGCGGCGGCCGAGGAGTTCTCGGCCTCCTCGGCGTCGTAGCGGTCGGCGGTCTCTCGGCTCCACAGTTCGCTGCTCGTCACGGGCGACCACTCTGCCGGGCGCCCGGGAGCTGTGTCGACGCAATTTCGTGCGGCCCGGCCCGCTGCCCGCGTGCTCGGGCCGCCTCCCCGGGGGCCACGGACCCCCGAGTGGGACACTGGAGTTCGACGACAGGACGGGAGCACGGGGTGGCGGCCGAGAAGCAGTCGTACAGGGGCACCGCCGGGTACACGGCGTTCCTCGGGGTCGTGGCGTTCTGGGCGGCGGCGAGTTCCGGAAACGAGCCCTATGTCCGGGTGTTGGCCGGGATCTCCGCCGCCGCTGCCGCGCTGCACCTCGGCCTTCTGCTGTTCAGGCGGCGTCGCGACCGCCGCTCGGCCGCTGCCGCCCGCTGACCGCTGACCGCTGACGTACGCGGTCGGCCAGGACCCGTTGTCAGTGCCGGCTGCCACCATGGTCATCATGGCGACCTACCTGCTCACCGACATCGAACAGGCCCTCCGCGACAGTTGGAGCGCCGAGACCTGCACCCCGGAGTACCGGGACCGCTGGACTCCGGACAATCCGGCTCGGGACCAGTGCGGGGTGACCGCCATGGTGCTCAACGACCTGCTCGGCGGGGAGCTGATCCGGGGCGAGGTCCATGTCGACGGGGTGCGGACCGACTTCCACTGGTGGAACCGCCTGGGCACGGGCGTCGAGATCGACCTGACCCGGGAGCAGTTCGGGCCGGAGGAGGTCGTCGTGGGCGGTGACGTCATAGTCAGGCCGCCCGTCAGCGAGTGGCGGCGGCTCCAGGAGGAGTACGCGATCCTGCGCGACCGGGTCGCGGAGAGGCTCGGGCGGGGCTGAGGTCCCGGTGGCGGTCCGTGCCGCGCTGTCGTCGGACCGCGCGGGCCGAGCCCGCCGCCCATGACCGCGGCGCGTCCCGGTGGGCCGCGGCGTGCCCCGGCGCACCCGGACAGGCCGCGGCGTACCTGCGGCGCGCCTCGATCCGTGCCCGTTCCGTGACCCCGCCGGACCGGCCGAAGTGCCCCTCGTACGCACTACGGTGGCCCCATGCCGTCCGTGTGCTTCCAGGGCAAGGAGATCGAGGAGAGCGATCATGGGTGAGTCTCTGAAGACCTTCGTCGGCGGTGCCGAGGTCGAGGTGCCCAACAGCATCCCGGACATCCGGGCCGCGCTGCCCGACGAGAGACGCGAGGAGTTCGATCTCGCGATCAACGAGGCCGGGGTGCACGAGATCCAGGCCGTCATGCGGCACTGGATGCTGGAGGCCGTCCCCGATCCCGAGGCCGAGAAGATCCTGGACCGGCTGGCGCAGGACGAGGCCGAGAGGCGGAGCGTCGCTTGAGCTTCCGCATCTCCTACGCACCGCCCGCCGACGACACCCTGGCCAAGATGCGCGGGGGCGAGTCCTTCCGGGACGAGATGGCCCGCACCCTCGGCGAGGAGCCGTACGGCCACGCCTCCTCCGCCGTCAAGAGCGAACGGGACCGGCGTGAGGCGACCGTCGCCGGGGCCATCGTCCTCTACTACGTCTCCCGGTCCGTCCTGACCGTCACCGTCGTCCGCCTCGTACCCCTGCCCTGACCACACCCGAGGGGCGGCAAGGGCAGGGGCGCGGTGCGGCATCGGTCCACGTCAGGCGAGCTTCTCGTCCTGCGCCGCCACGACCTCCGCCGGCACCTCGAACGTCACGTCGCCGCCCGCCGCCGCCAGGTTGAAGGAGAAGAACGTCGCCACGGCGCCCTCCTTGCGCAGCGCCACCAGCTTGAACGGGGCCTTGTCGCCGTCGTCCTCGGAGGTGACCGTCCAGGCCGCGGCCTCGTCGCCGCCGGTGACCTTCTCCTCGGCGATCGAGGCGACCTTCGTCGGCGTGCCCGCGACCGTGGCGGTGAAGCCGCCCGCGCAGTCCGCGGCGGCCTTCTTCAGCGCGGCGAAGGCGTCCGGGCCCGCCGTCCCCTCGTAGGAGTTCAGCGCGACGAACGTGGACGTCAGGTCGAAGGCGTCCTTGAACGCGTCCTCGGCCTCGCCGTCCGCGAGGTCCTCCAGCGACTTCTTGTTGCCGGCCTTCGGCTCGTCGATCACCTTGCGCTTCGTGGTGGCCACCGAACCCTTCTGCGCCACGCCGTACATGGCGTGGGCGACCGGCAGGCAGGCCTCCTTGTCGACCGTGACCCCGTCCGCCGGGACCTCGTCGGCCGGGCCGGCCTTGGTGACCTTGCGGCCCTTCACGTCGCCCTGGGCGAGGGTGGCCTTCTCCAGCTCGGCGGCGGTGAGCGTCTTGGCCGGCGTCTTGGGAGCCGAACTGCCGCCGCCCGCCGCGTCCTTGTCGTCCTTCTTGTCGGCGTCCGAGGTGCCGCCGCAGGCGGTGGCCAGCAGGGCGAGGGCGGCCGCGGAGGCGGCGAGGGCGGTACGGCGTACGGCAGTGGCGCGCATGGTTCTACTTCCTGCAATCTCCGGATCGGGGGCAACCACCCCTCCCCCGTACGGCACTTCGACGCCGTCTGGGACGGGCCGTCGCAGTGATCCACACTTTACGATCGAACCTGTGAGCGATGACCGGTCCAGCGGCGCCCTCCGGTGATCGTGATTCTGCTGTGATCGTCCTGTGTGCGCACTGTGCGGTGCCGCCGTACAACCCCCTGCCGCGCACTCCCGCTCCCGCTCCCGCCTCAGCCCTTGCCCCTGCCCCCACACCTGCCTCAGCCCCTGCCTCAGCCCCTGCCCCTGCCTCTGCCCCTGCCTCTGCCCCTGCCGTACGAAAGGCGTCACCCCGTATGTCCGGCCACGTTCCCGTCCCGCCTCTCACCCGTGTCCTCGACGCCCTCGGGGTCGCCGAACGCGACATCGCCTCGCGCGCCACCCCCACCGGCGGTACGTACAACACCGTCACCCGCGTCACGCTCACCGACGGCCGCGACTGGGTGGTCAAGACGCCCCCGCCGCACACCGCCGCCCTGCGGTACGAACGCGACCTGCTCGTCAACGAGGTCGCCTTCTACACCGCCGCCGCGCAGACCGGCAGCGTCACGGTGCCCCGCGTCGTCCGCAGCGAACCGGACCCGGCCTCGCCCACCGGCGCGTATCTGGTCATGACCGCCCGCCCCGGCCGCCCCTGGCACGAGGCCGGCGGCGGGGCGGGCGCGGACGACGAGCCCCGGCTGCGCGCCGAACTCGGCGAAGCCGTCGGCCGCCTGCACTCCGTGACCGGGCCCGCCGGATTCGGCTATCCCGCCGAGCCGTTCGGGCCGCTCGCCGCCACCTGGCGGGCCGCGTTCACCGCGATGACCGAGGCCGTGCTCGCCGACGCCGAGACCTATCGGGCCCGGCTGCCGTACCCCGTCGGCCACATCCGTACGGTGCTGGCGGGCGCGGCCCACGTGCTGGACGACGTCACCCGGCCCGCCCTCGTCCACTTCGACCTCTGGCCGGGAAACCTGCTGGTCACGGGAGATCCCGGCGCGCGCACCATCGGCGGGATCATCGACGGGGAGCGGATGTTCTGGGGTGACCCGGTGGCCGACTTCGTCTCCCTCGCGCTCTTCGCGGACATCGAGCGGGACGGGGACTTCCTCGACGGGTACGCGCGATCCACCGGCGGGGCGGTGGAGTTCACGGACTCGCTGCGGACCCGCTACGCGCTGTACCGGAGCTACCTCTACCTCATCATGCTGGTCGAGACCGTGCCCCGCGCTGTCGGGCCCGAAGCCGCCGGGGAGACCTGGGAGTTGGTCGCGCCCCACCTCGTCGATGCCCTGGACGCGGTGCGGAAGGGCGGCTGACGGACCTCAGCGCAGGCGCACGCCCCGCTGCGCCTCGTACAGATTGGCCGGCCGGACCGTCTCCGGGCTCCCGTACGCCTCCAGGCGGGTGTGCAGGTCGCCGGTGAAGTCGGGGACGTCGATCTGGCCGAACTCCCGCACCTCGCTGATGCCGACGGTCGCGCTGTACGGGGCGAGGCCGTCGATCCTCATCAGCCCGGCCCGTTCGTTGACGACCCGGATGTTCCAGTGCGTGAACCGCGCCCCGAAGAGGGGGCCCGCGCTCGCGTCGCCGCCGTGGACGCCGTTGTTGTTCACCGTGATGTCGGTGCGGACGCATGCGAACGGCATCCCCCGGTGCGAGTCGAACGTGCCCATCTCCATCCGGCCGCGCGACCAGACGTTGTAGCTGGACAGGCCTTCGACGTTGATGCCGTGGAGCTGGGTGCCGGGGGGCGCGGGGGTGGTGCGCGCGATGACGGCGAAGTCCTCGATCAGGTTGTCGTGCGAGCCCTCGCGGCAGTAGTACGGGTGGTGCGAGCCACGCCCCTCCACCTTCGTACGGCGCAGGGTGCAGGCGGACGCGCCGATCAGGCCGAAGCCGTTGTCGACGTGCCGGACGGTGACGTCGTCGGCCCAGCAGTCGTACGCGCACTGGAACGCGACGCCGTTGTACCCCTGGTCCAGCAGGTGCGGGGCCTGCGGCTTCTCGGCCGCCTCCAGGGTGAGGCCCTCGACGCCGCACCCGGTGAGCGGGGTGACGAGCGTGGTCAGCCGGGGGTCCCATTCGGGGCGCAGGTCGAGCGGGAGCGGGCGTTCCAGGGTGATCCGGCGGCCCCGCACGCCGGTGATGCGGACCGGCCATTCGTAGGGGACGTAAGAGGTCAGCTTGGTCTTGTCGGCCCAGGCGTACGCCCGCGCGCCCTTGCCGTCGCCCGCCATGTGCTGGAGCAGCGTGTGTCCGGGGTCGTCGGCGAGGCGGAGCAGGACGAGCCGGCCGCGCTTCAGCCGGCGGGCGTCGGCGCCGGGGACGGTGATCGTGCGGTCGCCCCGGCGGGCGGGGGCCGGGGTGGCGAGGGTGCGCCAGTCGTCGCGGCGGTTGCCGGTCCAGCCCTCGAAGGGCCACTCCCGGGCGCGGATCGCGTCGGTCAGCGAGGCCCAACGCTCGTTCGGGCAGAGCCAGATGAGGCCGCCGGCCCAGGACCAGCTGGACTTGTCGCCGCCGTAGCGGCTGCCGTAGACGCCGATCAGCTCGGTGAGGCTCCGGGTCGCGTACAGCGTCGTCGCGCCGCTGCCCGCGCCGCGCACCACGACGTCGCTGTGGCCGAAGCGGATGATGTCGTCGATGCGGTACGTCCCCGCCGGGATGGTCACGGTGCCGCCGCCGCGCTCCCCGGCGGCGGCGATGGCGCGGTTGATCGCGGGCGCGGCGTCGGCCGAGCCGTCGGGGCGGGCTCCGTGGTCGCGTACGACGTCGGTGACGAAGCCGCGGGGGCGTTCGCCCCTGGAGGGGCGGCGTGGGAGGGCGGATCCCGCGCGGTAGCCGGCGCGGCCGACGAAGGGGATCTGGGGGTGGGCGAGGGGCGTGGCGGTGAACTCCCTCCAGAGGGCGGCGTCGCGGCCCGGGCGGGCCGCCGGTGCCCCGGCCGCCCCGGCCGTCCCGGCACTCGCGGCCGTGGGCCCGGCGGGTGACGTTCCGGCGGCCGGGCCGGTGGCCGGCGCTCCGGCCGCGCCGGGGGCTCCGGCCGGGGCCGCTCCGGCCCATGCGGTCGTGGCGCCGCCGGTCACCGCGCCCGCCGCCACGGCCACGGCGCCGCCCAGCATCGCGCGTCTGCCGATGTTCCCCCGCCCACTCCCCTGATACGTCGCCATGCCCCGAACCGCCTTTCAGGTATGTGAATGACGTTCATATGTGCGTTGGCGGTGAGCATGGCACGGCTCGGCGGCACAGGGAAAGACCCCTGTGCCGCCGGGAGAATCCGAGGAGCGTCCGGGGACGACGGGCGTCAGCTGTCGGACGGGCGCCGGGTCAGATGGCTGAACGCGTCCAGATTCCGGGTGGACTCGCCGCGCGACACCCGCCACGCGTACTCCTTGCGGATCGAACTCGCGAAACCGAGCTCCAGGAGGGTGTTGAACGCCCCGTCGGCCGCTTCGAGCACCGAGCCGAGCAGCCGGTCCAGCTCGTCGGCGGTGACCACCGACAGCGGCAGCTTGCCGACCAGGTAGACGTCGCCGAGCGAGTCGATCGCGTAACTCACCCCGAACAGACGGAGGTTGCGCTCCAGCAGCCAGCGGTGCACCTCGGCGTCGTTCTCGTCGGGGTGCCGGACGACGAACGCGTTGAGGGAGAGCGAGTGCTTGCCGACGATCAGCGAACAGGTCGTCGACAGCTTGCGGGTGCCGGGCAGCGTCACGACGTAGTTGCCGCGCCCCGGGCTCTCCCATACGAGCCCGGCATCGTTCAGCGTCGCCTCGATGACCTGGGCCGCTGCAGTTTCGTCCGGTACGTCAGCCATGCAGCGAGCGTACGACAGGGGCGCGCCGCGCACGGCACGGACCAGCGGCGTCCGCCGCGCGGCGGCCTCAGCCGTGGTGCGCCCGGGCCCGGCGGCGGTGGTCGCAGAGCGCGGCCGTGTACACGTCGGCGGTCGCCGAGGCGGCCGTGTCCCAGCCGAAGGACTGGGCGTGCGCCGCGGCGGCCGCCCCCATCCGCTCGACCAGCTCCGGCGCATCCGCGAACCGCCCGAGCGCGCGGGCGTACGCCTCCGGATCGTGCCCCTCCACCAGGAAACCGCCGACCCCGTCGCGCACCGCCACCGGCAGTCCGCCCACGGCCGCGGCGACCACCGGGGTGCCGGTCGCCTGCGCCTCTATGGCGACCAGCCCGAAGGACTCGCTGTACGACGGCATGACCAGCACCGACGCGGCCCGGAACCAGTCGGCGAGCCGGTCCTGGCCCACCGGCGGATGGAACCGCACGACATCGGCGATGCCGAGGCGGGCGGCCAGCTTCTGCAGGCCCTCGGGCTTGGCGAGTCCGCTGCCGCTCGGGCCGCCGACCACCGGCACGACCATCCGGGACCGCAGGGACGGGTCCCGGTCAAGCAGCACCGCCACGGCGCGCAGCAGCACGTCCGGGGCCTTCAGCGGCTGGATGCGGCCCGCGAAGAGCGGGATCAGCGCGTCCTGCGGCAGACCGAGCCTGGCCCGCGCGGCGGCCCGGCCGTCGGCCGGGCGGAAGCGGTCCAGGTTGACGCCGGGGTGCACCACGGCGACCGCGGCGGGATCGGCGTCGTAGAAGCGGACGAGCTCGTCGGCCTCCTCGGCGGTGTTGGCGATCAGCCGGTCGGAGGCGTTCACGATCTGGGTCTCGCCGATGACCCGGGCGGCCGGCTCGGGGGTGTCGCCCTCGGCGAGCGCGGCGTTCTTGACCTTGGCCATGGTGTGCATGGCGTGCACGAGCGGGACGCCCCAGCGCTGGGCGGCGAGCCAGCCGACCTGGCCGGAGAGCCAGTAGTGGGAGTGCACGAGGTCGTAGTAGCCGGGGCGCTGACCGGCCCAGGCCTGCATCACGCCGTGCGTGAAGGCGCAGAGCTGGGCGGGCAGCTCCTCCTTGGCGAGGCCTTCGTACGGCCCGGCGTCGACGTGCCGGACCAGGACGCCGGGCGCCAGCTCGACCGCGGGGGCCAGCGAGCCGGTGGTGGCCCTGGTGAAGATCTCGACCTCGATGTTGATCGCGGCGAGGCGCTTGGCCAGTTCGACGATGTAGACGTTCATCCCGCCCGCGTCGCCCGTGCCGGGCTGGTGGAGCGGGGACGTGTGCACGGAGAGCATCGCGATGCGGCGTGGCTTGCGGGAGGCTCCGGAGAAGCCTCCGGGGAACCTGAGGCGCGCGGCCGTGCGGGTGGAGCCGAGCCGGGAGACGTACTGGCTCACCTCGTCGGTCCTCCTCGATCGGGACATGCTGACCGGAGGGCACGGTGGTCCTCCGAAGGGCGAGAACAGTGGAATCCCGCCTTTCATTTCCGTTTTGCCAAATCATTACGTTGCCGGGCGGCGCGTCGCGCGGCGGCGGCGGAAGGTCCGGGCAGCCGCCCGGCCCCTCCCGTCGCATACGCTCGACCCATGCGCCAGCGCCCCATCGGCACCGCCACCCGCGGGACCACCAACCCGAACCGGCTGCGCCGCATGGACCGCTGGATCGCCGACGCGCACGGCCCCGCCCTGCGCCGCGCCGGGACGCCGGTGGCCGTCGACCTCGGGTACGGGGCGGCCCCCTGGACCGCGGTCGAGCTGCTGGACCGCCTGCGCACCGCCGAGCCGCGCACCGTGGTGGCGGGCATCGAGATCGACCCGGAGCGGGTCGCCGCCGCGCAGCCGTACGCCCGCGAGGGCCTCACCTTCGTGCACGGCGGCTTCGAGGTCCCGCTGGACGTCCGGCCGCTGCTGATCCGGGCGGCGAACGTGCTGCGCCAGTACGACGAGGACCAGGTCGCCGAGGTCTGGGGGCGGCTGTGCTCCCGCCTCGCCCCGGACGGGCTCCTGGTGGAGGGGACCTGCGACGAGATCGGGCGCCGGCACGTCTGGGTGGCGCTGGGGCCCGAGGGTCCGCGCACGGTCACCTTCGCGACCCGGCTCGGCTCGCTGGAGCGCCCGTCGGATCTCGCGGAACGCCTGCCGAAGGCGCTGATCCACCGCAACGTGCCGGGCGAGCCGGTCCACGCGTTCCTGCGGGACTTCGACCGGGCCTGGGCGACGGCCTCCCCGTACGCCTCGCTCGGCGCACGGCAGCGCTGGATCGCGGCGGTGCGGGCGGTGTCGGGCGACTGGCCGGTGACGGACGGGGTACGGCGGTGGCGGCAGGGCGAGATCACCGTGCCGTGGGACGCGCTGCGGCCCGGCGGTCGCTGAACCCTTGCCCGGAAGGGCAGAAATCCTCCGCTCCGGGAACGCCGCGGGGGCATCGTTCGTCCCAGTGAGGGGAGATGGCGCAGGTCGAAGCGCCGTACGGGCCGGGGAGCCGAGGGGGAATCATGACGAAGTGGCCGTGCGGGGGCGGTATGTGACGCGCCAGGTGCCGTCGGCCTCTGTTGCTTTACGGGACGACATGGCACGATCGCGACGTTGCCGAAAAGTTACTGACAGTAAGTCAGATGTGCACTACCCGGCTTCTGTTGCTTTTCTCGCATTCGCCGTATTCGCCCCGTTCGCTGTATTCGTCACCTTCATCTTCATCGCCATCATCGCCTTCGTCACCTTCATCATCTTTGTCGCCTCCTCCCGGAGGCGGGCCCGGAGTAACAACCCGGAGGGGGAGCTCGTGAACCGACGCCACTGCGCCACTGCCGCCATCACGCTGGTCTGTGCGCTGGCCCTGCTGACGTCCACGGGCCAGGCCACGGCCGCCCCGGTTCCGGAGCCCTCGCCCTCCCCGTCCTCCTCCCCCGCCGGCTCGCCGCCCCGCTACTCCAACGCGGACCTCGAGAAGGTCCGCGAGCAGATCGACACGCTGTACCGGAAGGCGGGCGCGGCGACGGACGCGTACAACCTCGCCGAGGAGCAGACGAAGAAGCAGTCCGGCGAGATCGTGAAGCTGGCCAAGGCGATCGTGGACGGCCAGGCGCGCATCGCCGCCCTGAAGGACCGGGCCGGGGCCCAGGCCCGCGAGCAGTACCGCAACGGCGGCCTGCCGCCCGGCGCGCAGCTGGCCCTGAGCAACGACCCGAAGCTGTTCCTGGACGGGCTCAACAAGGTCCGCCAGAGCCAGCACGCCTCCAAGTCGCTCCTGGCCGATCTGAACCAGACGCAGGAGGACCTGGAGACGTACACCCAGGACGCCAGCGCGAACTGGGAGAAGCTGGAGACGAACCGGGTCAAGCAGGCCAAGGCCAAGAAGAAGATCAACGCCCGGATCAAGGCGGCGGAGAAGCTCGAATCGCAGTTGGAGGAGAAGGAGCGCGACCGGCTCCGCCGGCTGGAGCGGGACGCCGCGGACAGGGCGCAGACCGCCTGGCTCTCCTCCGGGGCCATCAAGGACGTCAGCGGCGAGGCGAGCGAGGGCGGAGCGGCGGCGGTGGCCTTCGCGACGGCGCAGATAGGCAAGCCGTACGTCTGGGGAGCCGAGGGCCCCGGTTCGTACGACTGCTCGGGGCTGACCTCGCAGGCGTGGCTGGCGGCGAAGCGCCCGATCCCGCGCACCTCGCAGGAACAGTGGCGGCTGCTGCCGCGTATCGACATCCAGGACATGCGCCCCGGCGACCTGATCATCTACCACGCCGACGCCAGCCATGTCGGGATGTACGTCGGCGACGGCACGATCGTCCACTCGCCGCGCCCCGGCCGCAACGTCACGCTGGCGGGCGCGGGCTCGATGAAGATCCTCGGCGTGGTCCGCCCGGACAAGTAGGACCGGCGCGGGCATGGGCGCGGCCCTCCCGCGCCCATGAGCGGGACCCTGTGAGCGGGGCCACGTGAGCGGGGCCACGCCGCCGCCCGTCGGCGCGTGATGTTTGTCATGCGCGCTTCCCCGCCGTCATGGCGGCCCATCGCGCCGGATCCGTGTCGGGACGCGGCTTATGACGGCGCATATGACGGGGGCCGGTCCCCGTGCGCCATTCCGTTCCCCCACCGCGGACCGCTATCGTCCCCGACTGGCGGATCGTCGATCGTCGACCCGCCGCGCCCTCGGGGGGAGGGAAGGAAACTCGAACCGATGCCCGTACCCGTACCGCAGCAGCGATCCGTTCCCGCTGCGGAGACCTCGCACGGCGACCTCACCCTGCTGGTGATCGAGGACGACCCGGCGGGCACCACCATCACCGTCCCCGAGCTCTCGGCGGCGGCCGGGACCCGGGTCCGTATCCGCACCGCCCGCAACCTCACCGAGGCCGCGCGGCTGCTCACCGACGACGTCGACTGCATCCTGCTGGACCTGGCGCTGCCCCTCACGGGCGGCGGGGCCGGCCCCGGCACGCCCACCGCCGACGCCGGGACGTCCGGCACCGGCACCGGCACCGGCACGGCCGACAGCGGATCCCTGCCCGAGCCCGTCTCCGAGCGGGCCGGCGAGCTGGCGGCCCTCACCCACGTACTCGGCATCGCGCCCCAGCACGCGGTCCTCGCGCTGACCGCGCAGGACGACACCGAGCTGGCGGCCGAGGCGGTCCGGGTCGGGGCGCAGGACTACCTCTTCCGGGGCGAGCTGGACGCGCGCGTCCTGAGCCGCGCCATCCGGTACGCCGTGGAGCGCAAACGCGCCGACACCGCCCAGCACCAGCTGACCGAGTCCCGGCTGCGCGCCCAGGAGAACGCCCGCCTGGAACGCGGCCTGCTCCCCACCCCGCTGCTGGACGGCTCCGGCCTGAGCTTCGCCGCCCGCTACCGCCCCGGCCGCAGCCGCGCCCTCCTCGGCGGCGACTTCTACGACGTCGTCCGCACCCCGGACGGCACGGTGCACGCGATGATCGGCGACGTCTGCGGACACGGCCCGGACGAGGCGGCGCTCGGCGTCGAGCTGCGGATCGCCTGGCGGGCGCTGACCCTGGCCGGGCTGTGCGGGGACGAGCTGCTCTCCACGCTCCAGCAGGTGCTGGAGCACGAGCGGCAGAGCGAGGAGATCTTCGCGACGCTCTGCACCGTGGACATCGCGCCCGACGGGCGACGGGCCGGACTCTGCCTGGCCGGACACCCCGCGCCGCTGCTCGCCCGCCACGGTATGCCCGCCCGGCTGCTCCCGTACCAGGACGGCGGCCCGGCCCTGGGGCTGCTGCCGAGGGCCCGGTGGCCGCGCCGCCAGGTCGAGCTGGGCGGCGCCTGGAGCCTGATGATGTACACGGACGGGCTCATCGAGGGGCGCGTGGGCACCGGCGGCAGCGAGCGGCTGGGCCAGGACGGCATGGTCGCGATGGTCAACAGCCGGCTGGAACAGGGACTGGCGGGCGAGGAGCTGCTGGAGGCGGCGGTCGCCGAGGTACGGGAGCTGAACGGCGGCGAGCTGACCGACGACGTGGCGGTCCTGCTGCTGGGCCGCGATCCGGAGCGGATACGACGATGGGGCGGCAGCGCACCGCGCTCCCACCCCGCGTCCGTCGACCGGCCGCCGTCCCCGCCCGCGAGAGCGGCGGGGGCTCAGCGCCCGCCGTTGTAGGGACCGTACGGGCCGTCGCTGCTGGAGCCGCCGCTACGGCCACCGCCGCCGCCCGAGACCGCCTTGAGCGCGGGGCGCACGTCGACCATGAACACGATCGACGCGACCACGCCCGCGAGCTGCAGGAACAGCATCGGGATGAGCAGGTTCACGGCGACGGCGATGCCGAGAATGATCAGCCAGAAGGACTTCTTCTTCTTGTCGGCGGCGCGGTAAGCGTCCTCACGGGCGGTCGCCGCGAAGACGAACGCGACCACGGCCAGCACCAGCATCGCCAGATACAGCAGCTGGAGGAGCGAGCCGAACGCTGAGAGCAACATGGTGTGTACCGCCTAGTGAGTGGATGATCGCCCTGCGGCCGGAAGGGCCAAGGTACCGGGACAACGAGCCGGCCACCCGTAAAGGTGCCCGCCCCGCGCCCCGGTCACGCGTACCCCTTCCGACGTACCGGAAGACCCGTGCGGGTCACTTGCCGGCGGGCGGCGGGGTCTTCCTGGCCGCGGGCTTGCGCGGCGCCGGCGTCTTCTTGGCGGGCGCGGCCTTGGCCTCGGCGGACTTCACCGGAGCGGCGGGCTTGGCCGGAGCGGCGGGCTTGGCCTCGGCGGGCGCGGCCTTCGTCGCGGCGGGCTTGGCCTCGGCGGGCGCGGCCTTCGTCGCGGCGGGCTTGGCTGCGGCGGGCTTCGCCGCGGGCTTGGCGGCGGGTGCCGCCTTGGGCTTGGGCTTGGGCTCGGCCTCGACGACGGTGGCGATCTCGATGATCTCCTCGGCCGTCTCCCCGCGCCACGTCCGTACGGTCTGCTCGCCGCGCTCGGCGACCTTCTCGTACGTCTCCCGGGCCTTGATCGCGTACTCGGCGGCCACGCCCACGCTGCGGAGCGCCAGGTCCTGGGCGTTCTCGCCCAGCTTCTTCAGGTCGGCGGCGTCGAACGAGCCGAACACCTCGGTGACCTTCGCCTGCACGGTGGCCTGGGCCTCCTTGGCCTGCGTGGTCACCTTCTCCTGCACGGCCTTGGGGTCGGTGTTGCGCACGGCGTCGATCCGCTCGGGCGCCTCGGCCCGCAGCTGCTCGATCAGCGCCGGAACCTTGCGCGCCTGCTGCACGGCCAGGTCGGCCGTGCCGGCGGCGAAGTAGAGGGGGGTGGGGTCGGTGAGGGTCTTGCGCAGGTCATCGGTGATGGCCATGACTGTGGTCCTCCCGGATCATCAGAACCAGCTGTTCAGCTGTGAGGGTCTTGGTCTTCGGTGGCATCCGCACCGGCGTCGTCGCCTTTACGGGGCCGGGCGTCCTCACGGGGCCCGGCATCGCCGTCGGCGTCGGCGTCCGCGTCGGGCCCGGGGACGAATCCGTTCTCGCGGCGGAAGGAGTCGTAGATCTGCAGCAGAACGTTCTTCTGCCGCTCGTTGATCGACGGATCGGCCAGAATGACCGCCCGCGTCTCCAGCTCCTCCCGCTCCCGCTCGTCGAGGATCCCCGCACGTACGTACAGGGTCTCGGCCGAGATCCGCAGCGCCTTGGCGACCTGCTGGAGCACGTCCGCGCTGGGCTTGCGCAGACCGCGCTCGATCTGGCTGAGATACGGGTTCGACACCCCGGTCGCATCGGCGAGCTGCCGCAGCGAGAGCTGCGCCGCACGACGCTGCTCCCGCAGGTACTCACCGAGATTGCCGACGTTGAGTGATGCCATGGCTCGATAGTGCAACACCCTTGCTAACTTTTGCAAGCACATGCTTGCAAAAGTGTCGCGTGCCACTGGTTCGGACCGGTGGGACTCGCGGCGGCTGTCCGCTCCCAGTAGGTACGGCGAGGCCCAGTGGTTCTGGCGAACGACCTGGCGAAGTCTCGGCAAAGTCGGCCGGCCTGTACGGTCCACCGCATGGTTGACGAGTTCGACGTGGCTCAAGCTCTGCGCGGTGGGATACCCGACAGGGCGCGAGCCTGGGCCTTCGTCCGGGACTTCGCCGCAGCGTGGGCGGAGCCGCTCGCCGACGGCGCGGGTACGCGAGTGGAGGAGCTGGAGCGAGCCGAGGAGACGCTGGGGCTCACGCTGCCGACCGCATTGCGCGAGGCGTACTCGCTTCTCGGTGCGCGTCACGACCTCACCGGCAACCAAGACCCCCTGTTGCGCCCTTCCGAATTGTTCGTGCACGACGAGTTCGGTGGAGTGCTCGTCTTCCGCAGCGAGAACCAGGGATGCGCTTTCTGGGGAGTGCGGCTGCGGGACCTCGGCCAGGACGATCCGCCGGTGTTCGTCCAGTCACGGGATGGTTGGGTCCGCTACCTGGAGCGGGTCTCCCTGGCCTGTGTCGAGCTCGTACTCAGCGAGACGCTGCTTGGCGGCGAAGGACGGCTCTACAACGCCTGCGAACTTCCCGCCAGCCTGATTCGAGAGCTGCCGAGCCGGTTCGCGCCGGTGGAGTTTCCCGAGTACCCGATGTGGACGGGGAAGGAGGAGTCACCCGTGTGCTGGTATTCCGCGCCGGGGAAGCTCTTGCGGCTCGACGGACTGAGTGACCACAGCTGGCTGCACGTTCGGGGAAGTACGTTCGCCGACCTGGAGTCGCTCTGCGCCACCCTTCCCGGCCACTGGGTACGTGGATACCCAGAGCAGTTGTAAGCCGACGAACTGCCCTTCCAGGCTCCCGATGGTCTGCTTGGATGACACCGGGAAAGCAGGTGAACCGAGCGCAACGGGGGCGTGAGAATGGCTGATTCGTACGTCATTCTCAACGAGCTCGCCCAAGAGCTTCGGCCGATGCCACAGGGCATCGAGTGGTTCGAGGGCCTCTCGACCGAGGAGCAGTCCACCACCCTGCGCCTCCTGTCACATTTCTGCGTTCAGGCCCGCGCCACCACCGAGGACGGCCCGGAAAGCATCCGACGCGCCGGACTTCGCGCCACGCACACACCAGCAGTTCTGATCACACGAGGGCGGATCGACCAGCAACTCGGAAAGATCGCCGGTCGCACCCCGCACGACGAGCGCCTCAAGTCATTCCGGCCACTGATCGCGGTGCCGGCCGTCGCCGACGAACGCCGACGAGAGCGCTTCTGCTCCGCCGGTTGCGGCCACGCGTGGCATCGCCTCTCCGTCGACACCCCCGAAGCCTCGGCCTGATCCCTCGCGCTTTCGCGCCTACCGGAGGAGTGGCCGGAGGGGAAACATCGCGCTCAGCCTCGCACGTCCCACTGCTCGCCGCGCGGCCCTGGATTGCCGCCTACAGCGCCCTGCTCGGCTTGGCGTGCGTCGCCCGCTCGACGCACGCCTTCCCTCTTCCCTCCCGTCGGCGGTACGGCTTTCCTCCCGTCGGCAGTACGGCGCGGAGGCCCGCACAGCCCCGGGAGGAACCCGTCAGGCGTCAGATCCGCGCCCGGTGTCCACGGTGAGGACGATCTTGCCCGTGGTGCGGCCGGTCTCCCCGAGGGCGTGGGCCTTGGCCGCGTCGGAGAGAGGGAAGACAGCCTCGATGTGGGCGCGCAGGGCACCGGATTCGACGAGGTCGGCGATGGCCTTCATGCCGGCGTGGTCGGCCTCGACCAGGAGGGTCTGCACCCGGACCCCGCGGGCCGCCGCGTTCGCCGCCTCGTCGGGGTCGGTGGGCGGAAGGAGGGAGACGAGGACGCCGCCGGGGCGGAGGACATCGAGGGAGCGGGTGCGGGTGTCGCCGGAGAGGGGGTCGAGGACCATGTCGACGTCCTGGACGGCGTCGCGGAAGTCGGTGGCGCGGTAGTCGATCACCTCGTCCGCGCCGAGAGAGCGGACGAAGTCGTGCTTGGGGCCGCTGGCGGTGCCGATGACGTACGCGCCGCGGGACTTGGCGATCTGGACGGCGAGGTGACCGACACCCCCGGCGGCGGCATGGATCAGGACCCGCTGCCCGGTGCGGACCTCGGCGGTGTCGACGATCGCCTGGTACGCGGTGAGGGCGGCGAGCGGCAGGGCTCCGGCCTGGACGTGGTCGATGACGGCGGGCTTGCGGGTGAAGGCGCGGGCGGGGCCGGTGACGTACTCGGCGTGGGAGCCGACGCCCTGCGGGTAGGGCAGCATGCCGAAGACTTCGTCGCCCGGCTCGAAGAGGGTGACGCCGTAGCCGACCGCCTCGACGACACCGGAGACGTCCCATCCGAGGACGAGCGGCAGGCGGTCGAGGAACAGGCCACTGGACCGGTGCTTCCAGTCGGTCGGGTTCAGGCCGGCGGCGCGGACGGCGACGAGGATCTGGCTCGGGCCCGGCTCGGGCCTCGGCAGCACGGTCTCGTTGAGGACCTCGGGAGCTCCGTGGACGTTCTGGCTGATGGCGCGCATGGTGGCGGCGTGGTTCGTCATGCGGTCCAGGTTCGCCGAGGCCCCCGGTTCGGTACCATGGCACGATCGCCATCTTTCGACGGGATCGTGCCATGACTGCCCATCGCGTCGTCGTCCTCGCCCTGGACGGCGTGTACCCCTTCGAACTCGGCATCCCGAGCCGGGTCTTCGGCGCGGCCGGGGGCCGCTACGAGGTCCTGACCTGTTCGGTCGACGGGGGGCCCGTCACCACGAACGCCGACTTCGCCGTCACGGTCGGGCACGGCCCCGAGGTGCTGGCGACGGCGGACACGGTGCTGCTGCCGCCGTTCGACACCTCCCTCCTCACCCGGGAACCGCTGCCGGGGGTCGGCGAGGCGCTCTCGGCCGTGCCGGCCGGGGCGCGGATCGTGTCCATCTGCACCGGGGCCTTCGTCCTGGCCGCCGCCGGGCTTCTCGACGGCCGGCCCGCCACCACCCACTGGGCCGTCGCGGACGTCTTCCGGTCCTGGTACCCGCAGGTGCCCCTCGACCCGGACGTGCTGTTCGTGGACGACGGCGACGTGCTCACCTCGGCAGGCGCCGCCTCCGGGGTCGACGTATGCCTCCATCTCGTACGCCGGGATCACGGCACCGCCCTCGCCAACGAGGTGGCCCGGGCCTGTGTCGTACCTCCGTGGCGGGACGGCGGCCAGGCCCAGTACATCGAGCACCCGGTGCCCGCGGCTTCCGCGAACGGCACCTCGGCCACCCGCCAGTGGGCGCTGGAGAACCTGCACGAACCGCTGTCCCTGACGGAGCTGTCCGGGCACGCACGGATGAGCCTGCGCACCTTCGCGCGCCGGTTCAACGAGGAGGTCGGGATGAGTCCGGGCCGCTGGCTGATCCATCAGCGGGTGTCCCGCGCCCGGCACCTCCTGGAGACCACCGACCTCGCCGTGGACGACATCGCCGGCCAGGTCGGCTTCGCCACCGGGACCTCGTTGCGCGAGCACCTGCACGCGGCGATCGGCGTCTCACCGCTCGCCTATCGGCGCACCTTCCGAGGCGCCACCGCGTCTGCGGGATAGGCATCGCTCCAGGTCACGCCCGCTACCTGCTCATGGTCACGGGTCGCACCTGGTGAGCCGACAGGGACACGCTCGACAACGCCGCGTCCGCACGCCTCCCCGCCGCGCGTGCGTCGAACTCACGTCGTGAGTTCCGGACCTTCGGCCATCCGCCCGATCAGGCGTGGCCGCCCTCCGAGGACGACGGACCGGAACCCGCCCGCCACACCCGCGCGGCCCCTCGGGCGAGCGGGCGTTCCGGCCGGCGGGTCATTCGGCGCCGAGGCCTTCGACCAGGCGGTTGAGGAAGCGGGTGAACGTGGCCTCGGGGGTCTGGGGGCGCCCGGGGGCGGAGAGGGCTTCGGCCAGTTCCGGGTGGCGGCCGTCCGCGGCGACAGCGGTGAGGTAGCGGGCTTCGGCCGCGGCCCGGTCGGGCGCTCGCGCGGCTGTGGCCTGGGTGATCTCGTGGGCGACGTGCCCGGCCACGAACGCGGTGAGCTGGGCGAAGACCTCCAGCTTCGCCACGCCGCCCAGCCCGGCGGGCCGGAGGGCGGCGAGCGCTCGCTCCAGGAAGGCCAGGGCGTGGGGGCCGAGGCTCCGGCGCGTGGACAGCGCGCCGGGCAGCCAGGGGTGCCGCAGCATGAGGGCGCGCTGGAGGTGGGCGATGGCCTTCAGATCGGCGCGCCAGTCGCCGGTGGGCGGGTCCGTCGTCGGCAGTTCGCCGCTGACGTGGTCGACCATCAGCTCCAGCAGCGTCTCCTTGTCGGGGGCGTAGCTGTAGAGCGACATGACACCGGCCCCGACCTCCGAGGCGACCCTCCGCATGGTGACCGCGTCGAGCCCTTCGGCATCCGCCACGGCGACGGCCGCCGCCGTGATCGCCTCACGGCTGAAGGCGGGCCTGCGCCCCCTGCGGGGCCCGGCCGGGCTCAGCCAGAGCTGCTGGGGGTCGACGCCCCCGGCACCGGGCGTGCCATCACGGGTCACGATCCTCGTCGCCCCTTCTCCTCGTTGCGGCCCTTCGCTACGGCCTCGGCTGCGGCCCTTCACTGCGGGCCCTGTTGGAGCCATCCAAGCATCCGCTATTCTCGTACGACGTACGAGAATAGCGGAGGGGAACGATGACATCACCTACGCACGACACCGCGCCGCGCCCTGCCTGGACACCGCCTTCCGGGAAGCCGCCGCGGTCCTCGCGGATGATGAGAGCGACCTGGCGCGGTCTCCCGGCCGCACGGCACGAGGTCGGGTGGGAGCCGGGGCTGGCGGTTCCGGCCGCCGACGGCAGCCCGTTGATCACGGATCACTACTTCCCCCGTGCGGAGGGCGACTTCCCCACCCTCGTCGTGCGCTCGCCGTACGGCCGGGGCCTGCCGTGGTCCCCCATGTACGGCATGCTCTTCGCCGAACAGGGCTTCCACGTGGTCCTGCAGAGCTGCCGGGGCACCGGCGGCTCGGGCGGCCGGTTCGATCTGTGGCGCAACGAGGCCGCCGACGGCCGGGCCACGGTGTCCTGGCTGCGGGAGCAGCCCTGGTTCAACGGGGTACTGGGCACGGTCGGCCCCAGCTACCTGGGGTACACGCAGTGGGCGCTCGCCCTGGACCCGCCGCCGAAGCTGAAGGCGATGGTGATGCAGGTGGGCCTGCACGACCCCTACGCCCTGTTCCACACGGACGGCGCGCTCCGTCTGGAGAACGCCCTCCTCGTCGGCGTCGGCATCACGTACCAGCACCGGGGGTTGGCCCCGTTCGTCAGGGCGACGCTGCGCCTGCAGCGCCGGTTTCGCCGGATCGTCACCGCACGGCCGCTGCGCGAGGCGTACGTGTCGGCGCTCGGCGGTGAAGTGCCCTGGCTGGACGGCGTGATGACCCACGCGGACGCCGACGATCCGTTCTGGGCCGGCGCGTCCGCCGGAGCGGCGGCGGAGCGGCTGAGCGTGCCCACCTGCCTGATCACCGGATGGCACGACGCGCTCGTCGACCAGACCTTCGAGCAGTACGGCCGGCTGCGTCGGGCCGGCTGCGGGACCGCCCTGCTCGCCGGTCCCTGGACCCACACCTCCGCGCTTCAGCAGGGGTGGCCCGAGGTGTTCGCCGAGAGTCTCGCGTGGCTGCGCGCGCACCTGTGCGCGGACCCTTCCGGCCTGCGCCCCACCGGAGTGCGCGTCCACATCGGCGGCGCGAACGCGTGGCGGGACCTCGACTCATGGCCGCAGTCACCGGCGACCACGTCGTGGTGGCCCGTCCCGGGCGGGTATCTCACCCGGCAGGCCCCCACGGACAGCGCACCGCTGACGTCCTTCCTCTACGATCCGGCAGCCCCGACCCCGTCACTCGGCGGCCCTCTGCTCTCCCGGACCGCCGGACCTCGCGACAACAGCGCACTGGAGGCCAGGGAAGACGTCCTGACGTTCACCGGACCGCCGCTGGCCGAGCCCGTGGAGGTCCTCGGCCCGGTCTCCGCGCGGCTGAGCATCTCCACGGACACCGGACATGCCGACGTCTTCTCCCGTCTGTGCGACGTGGACGCGCAGGGGCGTTCCACCAACGTGTGTGACGGGCTCGCCCGGGTGAGGACTGACGGGCAGACGCCTTCGGAGGTCACCGTGCCGATGAGCTCCACCGCCCACCGCTTCGCCGCCGGCCACCGTATGCGCTGGCAGATCAGCGGCGGCGCCCATCCGCGCTTCGCGCGCAATCCCGGCACCGGGGAGTCCTCGGTCGACGCCGAGGAGTACGCCCCCGTACGGATCACACTCCACACGGGCTCGGCCTTGGTGCTTCCCCAGGGTGAACGGGGCGATTGAGGTGACCCGGGCGACCGGGGCCGGCGTGGGCAGCACCGCCGCCGTCCCGATCCTGGACCTTGTTCCGAAGATCATTCTGTTGGAGGCTGAGGCATGCAGAATCAACCCACGTTCATCCTTGTCCACGGAGCCTTCGCGAACTCGTTCTCGTTCGCGCCGCTACAGGCCGAACTCGCCCTGCTCGGACACCGCTCGGTCGCGGTCGACCTCCCGGGGCACGGATTCGGGGCGACGTTCCCGGCGTCCTACCAAGCCCCCCAGGATCTCGCCGCCCTCGCCGGGGAACCGGGGGGCATCAAGGGAGTGACGCTCGCGGACAACGCCGCCCGCGTGATCGACGTACTCGAACGGGCCAAGCGGAACGGGCCCACCGTCCTCGTCGCCCACAGCAGGGGCGGCATCACGACCACCGCCGTCGCCAACGCCCGGCCCGACCTGGTCGACCGGATCGTCTACGTCTCCGCCTGGTGCCCCGTCGATCTGGAGGTGGGCGGCTACTACGCCGAGCCGGAGATGGCCGACGTCGACGCGGGAGCCCTCACGGCCGCCCTCGTCGGGAATCCGGCCGAACTCGGGCTGCTGCGCTTCAACTTCCGCACGGCCGACCCGACGGCGCTCGCCGCCCTCAAGCAAGCCTTCGCCGCCGACCTCACCGATGACGAGTTCCGGACCTTCCTCAGCACCTTCCAGCCCGACGAGAACCTCGACGCCGGTACGTCCGCCGACCGGGCACAGGCAGCGACCTGGGGCCGGATACCCAGGACGTACGTCCGCCTGGCCGCCGACGCCAGCGTTCCGCCCGCCGTGCAGGACCGCATGATCCGCGAGGCCGACGCGCTCACCCCCGACAACCCCTTCGACGTCCGGACGCTCGAAGGCAGCCATCTGCGCTGGCTCGTCCACCCGGAGCCCGCCGCCGAGCTGCTCGCCGGCCTCGCGGGGGTCTGACGGAACTCGGCTCACACATACGCGTGTTGGGTCCCCCACTGGGTCCGTGGACCCCTGACCGGACAGCCGCCGGGCCCTATCGTCTATGCGGGTAGATCCTCGGACCCACCAACCCGCGCACCCACGCACCCGGGCCCACCACGTGCTCGACCTGCTTCGAGGGAGACATGATGTGCCGATCCTGTGCAACCGCCGCTGAGCCGACGGAGATACCGGCGGACCTGGAGAGGCCGGACCACGGCCTGTCCCGTCGGGGGCTGCTGGCGGGCCTGGGCCTGGGCGTGCTCGCCGTGAACCTGTCGGTCGGGGCCTCCACGGCAGCAGCGGCGACGGCGAGGAACGGGGCGTGGGCCAATCCCGCCCTGGGCCGGTTTCCCGCCGGGGGGCACTACGGCGCACCCCGGGGCGGCGCGTCCCACGCCGGGCAGGACGTCAGCAACTCCATCGGCACCGCCGTCCACGCGGCGGCCGGGGGCACGGTCGTCCGCCGGTCGTGGGGAGGAGGGCTGCCGGGCCGGACCGGCAACGCCCTGGTGATCTCGCACGGCAACAACCAGTACACCTACTACGGGCACCTCAACGCCTACCGGGTCGGGCTCAACGCCGAGGTCTCGGCCGGACAGCGCATCGCCGACATGGGGGCCACCGGCAATGTGACCGGCCCCCACCTGCACTTCGAGACCCACTCGGGACGCCTCGGCACCACGGTGAACCCGGTCTCCTTCCTGGCCGCCCGGGGCGTGGACCTCTCCGGCGGCTGGTCGAGGATCGACCCGGGCGCGAGCGGCGCGACCGTCGTGGTGATCCAGCACCTGATGAGCCGGCGCGGCCACGGGCTGGCCGCCGACGGGAAGTACGGCTCCGTGTCCGTCGAGGCGGTCAAGCGGTTCCAGCGCTCCAAGGGGCTGGTGGCCGACGGCCAGGTCGGACCGGCCACCTGGCCCGCGCTCGTGTACACGCTGCGGCAGGGCGCGAGCGGGTCCCACGTCCGGGCCCTGCAGGCCGCGCTGAACAAGCGCGGCGCGCGCCTGGCGGTCGACGGCGGGTTCGGTTCCGTCACCACCGGCGCCGTACGCGCCTACCAGAGCGTCAACCGCCTGGTGGCCGACGGCGAGGCGGGCCCGGTGACCTGGCGGGCGCTGACCGGCTGACCGTCCCCAAGTGTGGGACACACGGTGACGCGTGATGTCCCGCGGGCCGTCCGGAAGGGCGGCAGTGGTCGGCCATGAACGGTCCGGCGGCCGTTCATGGTCGACTACGCACCACCGCACCACCACGCCGAGGCCACCGCAGGAGACCGGACCGAGCATGCGTACACGACCCGCCCCCGGCGACGGCGGCACTCCGGCAGCACCCCCCGCGGCCTCTCCGGCCCCCGCCGCACGCGCCTTCGACGCCGTGCTCTGCGATCTCGACAACGTCGTCCGCTTCTACGACACCGCCCCGCTCGCCGCCCTGGAGCGGGCCGCCGGGCTGCCGGAGGGCACCACGACGGACATCGCCTACGCGCCCGAGGTCGATCTCCCGCTGCTCCTGGGCCGGATCACCCCGGCCGCCTGGGTGGCGGCCATCGCCGCCGGGCTCACGGAGCGGGTGGGCGCGGACCGGGCCCGCGCACTGGGCCGGGCGCTCGCGGACGCGCCGTTCCGGGCCGACGAGGAGGTGGTGTCGCTGCTGCGCCGGGCCAGGACCCATGTCCCCCTGGTGCTCGTCACCAACGCGACCCTCCAACTGGACGCGGATCTGGCCCTGTTGGGCCTGACGGACCTGGCCGACGCGGTCGTGAGCAGCGCGGTGGAGCAGGTGGCCAAGCCCGACCCGGCCATCTACCGCATCGCGGCCGACCGGGCGGGCGTACCGCTGGCCCGGTGCCTGTTCGTGGACGACCGGCAGGAGAACGTCGACGCGGCCGCCGCCCTCGGCATGACCGGCGTCCTCTACCGCGAACCGGCTGATCTGCGACGGGCGTTGGGGCCGTGCGCCGAGGATGCGGGGGAGCGCGGAGGCGGTGGACGGGGCGCGGAGGCCCGCCGCGCGGGCACGTCGGGCCCGGTGGGCGGGGACCCGGAGGTGCTGTTCGGCGGACTGGCCAACGCCGGAGCCGTCCTCCGCCGCGGCGACGCCGTCGAGCGTCCCGCCCCACCGCATGCCGCCCTTCTGCACGCCCACCTCCGGGCCCTCCGGGAGCAGGGGTTCGACGGTGTGCCCGTGCCTCTGGGGTTCTCCGCCTCCGGACGCCGCGAGCGGCTCTCGTACGTCCCCGGCGAGGTCGCCGTCGACCCGCACCCGCCCTGGACCTGGACGGACGATGTGCTGCGCTCGGTGGGGGCGCTGCTCCGGCGCATGCACGACGCGGCGGTGGCCGTTCCCTCCGGCCGGGCGGCCGGCTGGCCCGCCGACCTGGCCGACCCGGAGGGGGCCGCGGCTCCCGGCGCGCTGGTCTGCCACAACGACGTGTGCCTGGAGAACGTGGTGTTCCGGGACGGGCGCGCGGCCGCCCTCATCGACTTCGACCTGGCCGCGCCCGGCCGCCCGGTGTGGGACGTGGCCATGACGGCGCGCTACTGGGTGCCGATGCGGGGCCGCGACGGCCTCGACCCGTCGCACCGGCTGCGCGTCCTGGCCGACGGCTACGGGCTGGGGCGCGCGGACCGGGCCGCCCTGCCCCGGGTGATCGAGCAGGCCACCGCGGTGTGCCGGGCGTTCGTCGAGCGGCGGGTGGAGCGGGGGGACGCGGCGTACACGGCGGTGTACGAGCAGAGCGGGCGCGCGGTGTGGGACCGGCACCAGGCCTGGCTGGCGGACCAGCGCCGCGCACTGACCGCGGCCCTGCTCACCGACTGACCACCGACTGACCACCGCGAGCCGTCGGGAACCCGCGCCCCTCAACCGCGCGACTACCGCTCCCGTTCCGGCTCCGACCCCGACTCCGACTCCAGCCCCGTCCGCAACTGGACGAACGCCTGCCCGGCCGCCCGCACCGCGGACGCGTGGACCTGGTCCGCGCTCTCCCCCGCGTCGATCCGCCGCCAGTTCTCCAGGGCCAGGATGCGCAGGACGGCGATGATCTGCCCGGCCGCGAGCCGCTCGGGCAGCCCGTCGCCGAGGGCACGGGCGAGCGCCGCCTCGGAGCGGCCCTGGTAGGCGTACATGCGGGCGACCAGCGACGGCGTCCCGTACAACAGGCGGTGGAACTTCAGCACTTCGGGTACGTCGCAGAGGCCGGTCACCGGGTCGCGGCGGTCGAGGCCGTCGAGGAAGTGGCGGCGCAGGGCGTCCAGCGGGCCCTCGCCGGGGGGCCGTTCGGCGACCACCCGGGCGGACTCGTCCTCGTGGTCGGCGAACCGGTGCAGCACCAGGTCCTCCTTGGCGGGGAAGTACCGGAAGAGCGTCGGCTTGGAGATGTCCGCCGCGGCCGCCACCTCCGCCACGGACACCTTGTCGAAGCCGCGCTCCAGGAACATCGCGATGGCCGCGTCGGAGACCGCCTGATAGGTCAGCTGCTTCTTGCGCTCCCGCAGACCCGGCACGCTCCCGGCTTTCTCTCCGCTCATGACCATGAAGCGTACGCCCCTGACCTCAAGCGGACTTGACGTCGCCGCCGGAGGCCCTGCGGATCAGCGCCTCCACCCCGTCCAGCAGCACGCCCATGCCGAAGTCGAACTCGTAGTCCGCCTCGTCCGGCTCGCTCATCACCCCGGTCTCCAGCTGCCGGGTGATCCCGGGGTGCCGTTCGGGGTCGACGAGCCGCTTGAGGGTCCGTTCGTGGGAGGCCATCAGCTCCTCGGGCGTGATCCCGCGCGCGGTGACGGCGGCGGCCAGGTCGCTCATCATCAGCGCTTCGCTGCGCACGAAGTTGGAGATCAGCAGGATCACCGAGGTCTTGTCGCCCTCGCCGAGGCCGCTGCCCCCCAGCGCCTGGAGCCCCTGCTCCCACCAGGCGATCGAGTTCGGGGTCGCGGGCGGGCCGCCGATGGGGATCCGGAGCGCCCAGAGGTGGCCGTGGTAGCGCTCGCGCTGCGCGGCCGCCCATTCGGTGAGCGCGGCCCGCCAGCCCGCGCCGGTCTCCAGGGCGGACAGGGGCTCCGGCGGACCGACGGCCGCCTCCTGCATCAGGACGTACAGCTCGTCCTTGGCGGAGACGTACCGGTACAGGGACATCGTGGACGCGCCGAGCTCCTGGGCGACCCGGCCCATCGACACGGCCGCGAGCCCGTCCGACGCCGCGACGCCCACCGCGGCGGCCACGATCCGCTCCAGGCTCAGGCCGGGCTTCGGCCCCTTGGCCGGGCGGTCCCGCAGCCCCCAGGCCGCCTCCAGGCTGGCCGGCAGGTCGCCGCCGCCCGAGCCGTTCTTCTCCGTCACCGCATCCCCTTCGCCCGGCATCCCGACCACGCCGCCGCCATGCCGCCGTCACGCCCCGTGCCCCCGTGCGCCTTGACCCCATCCTAGAGATGCGTAATGCTTACGCAATAACGCGTATGCCATACGCAGAAGGAGGTCCGACCATGACCGGCCCGACCGGAACCACCGGCAAGGGCGGCGTCGACACCGACGGCGACCGCGCCATCGAGGCGTACGGCCTCACCAAGTCCTACGGAGAACCCGCCGTCCGGGTCCTCGACGGCATCGACCTCCGGGTCGGGCGCGGCACCGTCTTCGCCCTGCTCGGGCCGAACGGGGCCGGCAAGACCACCACCGTGCGGATCCTCGCGACGCTGACCGAGGCCGACTCCGGCACCGCCCGCGTCGCGGGGTACGACGTCGTCGCCGAGCGGAGCGCCGTACGCAGGTCGATCAGCCTCACCGGCCAGTTCGCCGCCGTCGACGAGACCCAGACCGGTGAGGAGAACCTGCGGATGATGGCCCGGCTCACCGGGCTCTCCCGGGCCGACGCCCGACGCCGCGCCGGGGAGCTGCTGGAGCGCTTCGACCTCACCTCGGCGGCCCGTCGCCCCGTCCGGACCTACTCGGGCGGCATGCGCCGCCGCCTCGACCTGGCCGCCGGGCTCGTCGGCTCACCGGAGCCCGGGGTGTTCTTCCTGGACGAGCCGACCACCGGCCTCGACCCGCGCAGCCGCCAGGAACTCTGGGAGGTCGTCCGGGAGCTGGCCGACCGCGGGGCGACCATCCTCCTCACCACCCAGTACTTGGAGGAGGCCGACCGCCTCGCCGGACGGATCGCCCTGCTGAACCGGGGCCGGATCGCCGCCGAGGGCACCGCCGCCGACCTCAAGTCCCGCGTCGGCGGGCACCGTCTCGACCTGGTCCTCACCAGCAGCGAGGCGTACCTCCGGCTGGCCGGGCGGGCCGTCCACCACTCCCCCGAGACCCTGACGCTCGGCATCCCCACCGACGGCTCGGCGGCCCAGGTGCGCGCCCTGCTCGACGAGATCGACCCGACGGGCCACGAGATCGAACGCTTCGGCCTGCACAGCGCGACCCTCGACGACGTCTTCCTGGACCTGACCTCGAAGGCGACCACGACCCCGGAGGCATCCACCCATGTCTGACACCGCCGTTCGGCGCGGAACCCCGGCCCGGCACACCCACGGGGCCGCGCGGCGGACGGGTTCCGGACCCGGTCCGCTCACCCACACCGCCGTCATGACCGCGCGCGCCCTGCGCATCAGCAGCCGCAACACCGACGCGCTGATCACGTCCCTGGCCCTGCCGATCATGCTGATGCTGATCTTCGTCTACTTCTTCGGCGGCGCCATCGACACCGGGACGGACTACGACTCGTACGTCATGTACGTCGTCCCGGGCGTCCTGCTCCTGTCCGCCGGGTTCGGCGCCGCGACCACCGCCACCGCCGTCAGCGAGGACATGAAGGGCGGCATCATCGACCGGTTCCGCTCCCTGGACGTGGGCGGTACGCCGGTGCTGGCCGGGCATGTGGCGGCCAGCACCGTCCGCAATCTCTGCGCCACCGCCCTGGTCTTCGGCGTCGCGCTGCTGATCGGATTCCGCCCCGCCGCCTCCTGGAGCGGCTGGCTCCTGGTGGGCGTCGTGCTGGTCGCCTACATCGTGGCCCTGTCCTGGATCTCCGCGGCGATCGGCCTGCTGGCCCGGACCCCGGAGGCGGCGAGCGGCTTCACGTTCTTCATGTCGTTCCTGCCCTACCCGAGCAGCGCGTTCGTCCCGACCGACTCGATGCCCGGCTGGCTGCACGGTTTCGCCGACCACCAGCCGATCACCCCGGGCATCGAGTCCCTGCGCGGGCTGCTGCTCGGCCAGGAGATGGGCAACACCCCCTGGATCGCGCTGGCCTGGGCCGCGGGGATGCTCGCCGTGGCGATCGGCGCCTCGGGAACCCTGTTCCGGATCCGGACACGCTGACCGCCCCGCACCGGTCAGCACTCCTCCGGACCGCTCAGAACACGTCCGGGCACCACGGCCGCCGGCCCGTACGGAACACGGCGTCCGCCGTCGTCGCCGCACCGGCCCGCAGCTCCTCGGCCCGGCCCAGGTCCACCAGCCGCCGCACGGACTCGTCGCCCAGATACAGCGTCGCCAACTCGGCCACGCCCAGGGCCAGATCAGCGCTCCGGGTGGTCGGTGCGCACCGGGCGCCGGACGTCGAGGCGTCCAGCAGGAAGCGGCCCCCGGCCAGCCCCGCGTCGTCCCGGACCTCCAGGACGAGCGACGCCTCGACGCCGTAGGTCCGGGCCTCCAGGGCGCGCGGCACGTCCAGCAGCCGCAGCCACAGCCAGTCCGAGTTGGTGATCATCCGGGCCGCGCGCGGGTCGGGCAGCAGCAGCGGCAGCAGAGCGTCGGGGGCGCGGTAGCCCGAGCGGACCGCGGTGATCCAGTCGATCGAGCAGAGGTAGTGCCACAGGGCCCGCTCGGCCGCCGGGTTCAGCGCGATCATGTCCCGTACGGTGGCGGAGTTCAGCGGCTGCTTGGCGTCGCCCCACTTGTCGTCCGTGCCGTACGTCATCAGGCCGTCGATCTCACCGTCCGCGGCGCGGTGCACGACGTAGAACGGCTCGCTCCACTTCTCGTGCTCCGAGCGGGGCGTGACCCCGGTGCTCCGCCGCCACCAGCGTTCGCCCCGGGTGACGACGCCGGGCTGCCGGGCCGCCAGCGCGGCGTGCACCTCGGGGCCGATCTTGCGGACGTCCGCGCCGTCCACCATCTCGATCCGGCCGCCGCCCGCCGGCTGCCCGGAGCGGCGCGGGTCGAGGCCGGCCCGGTGCACGGCGACCTCCCACACGGCGGTCCAGGCGGCGGGGCCGAAGCCGTACCGCCCGTAGATCGGGTACTCGGCGGCGATCAGCGAGGCGACCGGCTCGCCGCGCTCCTTGGCCGCCGCCAGGTCCGTCGCCATCATCCGGCTGAGCAGTCCGCGCCGGCGGTGCGTGGGCGCCACCGTGACCCCGCTGATCGCGTCGGCCGCCACGGTGGCCCCGCCCACCACGGTCAGCTCCTGG
The DNA here is from genome assembly GCF_014650675.1 of Streptomyces anulatus. Classification (GTDB taxonomy): domain Bacteria; phylum Actinomycetota; class Actinomycetes; order Streptomycetales; family Streptomycetaceae; genus Streptomyces; species Streptomyces anulatus. The sequence goes on from NZ_BMVK01000011.1 coordinate 184,945, forward strand.
GCGAACGAACGGAACGTGGCCACGCAGCGCCCGGCGTCGAACACACCCTGGAACCGGGAGAGATCCGTGCCGACGAGCCGGTCCGCGACATCGTCCTCACTCGGCCTGCCGGCGGTCAGGAAGCCGTTCTGCACCGCCCTCAGCCAGTCGGGGTATTCGGACGCGGTGACGGTGCGGACATCGAGGCTCATCCCGCCACGCTAGGCATGCGCCCCTCAGAATGTCGCGCGAATTTCCCCGACCTCCGCCGCCCCGCCGAGCAGCGGCGAACGTCCGATCCGGGCGACCACCGGGGCGTCCACGCCCAGCAGTTCCAGGGCGCGGGCCAGCACCGGGCCGAGCGCCCGGACCGAGCCGTCGTCGATCTTGAAGGCGAGGGCCCGGCCGTCGGCCAGCGCCACCGCCTGGACCGCCTCGGCGCCCATCTTGGAGAGCGTCCCCGGCACCTCGCGCATCAGCCAGGTGTCCGGACGCCGGGTCCCCGCGACGTACTCCGGGTGGGCGCGCATCGCGTCCGCGACCCGGCGCTCGGCGCTCCCGGGCTCCGCCAGCACGAAGGAGCGGAAGGCGCGGGCCAGGCCGGTCAGCCCGATCGCCATCAGCGGGGCCCCGCAGCCGTCCGTGCCGAGCGCCGCGACCGGCTCGCCCGCCGCCTCGGCGACGACCTGGCCGACGAGCTGCTGGAGCGGGTGGGCGGGGTCGAGGTAGGTCGCGGTGTCCCAGCCGTTGCGGGCGCAGACGGCGAGCATGGCCGCGTGCTTGCCGGAGCAGTTCATCGTGATCCGCTCGCGTACGTGCCCGCTCGCGAGGTAGGCCTCCGCCTCCACCGGGTCCAGCGGCAGGTCCGGCGGGGTCTGGAGGTCGGCCGGGCTCAGCCCGTGCTCGGCGAGCATCTTCCGTACGAGGTCGAGGTGGAAGGGCTCCCCGGAGTGGCTCGCGGCGGCGAGTGCCAGCCGTTCGCCCGAGAGGTCGAGACCGGCCCGCAGGATCGCGGCGGCCTGCATCGGCTTGTTGGAGGACCGGGGGAAGACCGGCGCCGCCGGATCGCCGATCGTCCGCTCCACGCTGCCGTCGGCGGCCAGCAGGACCAGTGACCCCCGGTGGTGCCCCTCCGTGAACCCGGAGCGCACGACCTCGGCCAGGACGGGCGGGGCGGGGGCCGGGACGGAGGATATGACGGACGGAGCGTCGGTGGACGTCATGGTGGCCTTCCGGGGACGGGGTGCGGGACCCGCGCCCGGAAGGATCGCTTCAGGCGAGCAGGTCGTCTACTTGTGCTTCCCCGTCACGGTACCTGCGGGCGATCTCCGCGCCGCAATCGTCCGCGGTGCGCTGGAGCTCGTGACGGCGGCGGGAGACCTGCTGTTCGCAGCGGACGAGCCGTCCCATCGCCGTGTGCAGTTCCTCGTCCGTCCGGGCGTCCAGATCGGACAGCTCGACCTCGGCGAGATTCTCGGCGGCGAGCTGCCGGAACTCGTCGCCGCGCGGCGTCGTCAGCGTGACGTGCCGGGCGGAGGTGCGGTGCCGGGACGGGGTGTCGGCCAGGATCTCCGAGAGCCGGCTCACCACTGCCGCGTCCTCCACCGGCGCCTCCGGATCCCGGCGGCGGGCCAGTTCCGCCCGCAGGATGTCGATCCGGCCCTGCACCAGCCGGCGAACGTAACTGAGATCGGCCTCGTCGCGCTGGGCGTCCCGGCGCAGGGTCCGCAGCTCCGGCAGCCGCAGCCCGCCGAAGCCCGCATCGCCGCCGGCCTGCTCGGGCACGGTGGCGGCTGCCGCCGGCGTCGCGGCCGGCAGGGCGGGACCCTGCCCCGGCAGACTGCGCTGTACGGGTGACCGCAGGGTGCTGGCGCGGTGACGTGCGCCCGGTAGGGCACCGGGAGATTGTCCGGCTCCATATGTACTCATGCTGTTCCGTCCCCTCGACCGGTGCGTCGGCACACCGACATCGTGCATCGTGCCACTCCGCACGGTGCCGATGCAGGTGCTCTGTACCCGTTCAGCCCAAGATAGGTTGGTCTGTATGCGTGCAGTGGTACAGAGAGTGGACGGCGCGAGCGTCTCCGTCGCCGGTGCGACGGACGACCCCTCGTCCCCCGGGACCGTCGGGGAGATCGTCGGTGAGGGCCTGTGTGTGCTGGTCGGGGTCACCCATGACGACACCCCGGAGAAGGCGGCGCAGCTGGCCCGCAAGCTCTGGTCGGTGCGCATCCTGGAGGGCGAGAAGTCCTGTTCGGATGTGAACGCGCCGCTCCTGGTGATTTCTCAGTTCACTCTCTACGGGGACGCCCGCAAGGGCCGCCGCCCCACCTGGAACGCCGCCGCGCCCGGCGAGGTGGCCGAACCGCTGGTGGACGAGGTCGTGGCGCAGCTGCGGGCGCTCGGGGCGCAGGTGGAGACGGGCCGGTTCGGAGCGGACATGCGGGTCTCGCTCACGAACCACGGCCCGTTCACGGTGATCATCGAGGTGTGACGGCGGGCGCGGTGGGGCCGGAGCGCTACGGCTCCACGACCGTCTCCTGGGCCGCCGCCGTGTCCCCGGCGAGCAGCTCGGCGTCGACGGCCACGTTCCGCTTGACCAGGGCCAGGGCGATCGGGCCCAGCTCGTGGTGGCGGGCCGAGGTGGTGATGAAGCCGAGCTGGCGGCCCTCCTGGCCGTCGGCGGCCAGCCGCACCGGCGTCCCGTGGCCGGGCAGGTGCACCTCGCTGCCGTCCAGGTGCAGAAAGACGAGCCGGCGCGGCGGCTTCCCCAGGTTGTGGACGCGGGCCACCGTCTCCTGACCCCGGTAGCAGCCCTTCTGGAGGTGGACGGCGCCGCCGATCCAGCCCAGCTCGTGCGGGATGGTGCGGTGGTCGGTCTCGAAGCCGACGCGCGGCCGGTGCCCCTCCACGCGCAGCGCCTCGTACGCCAGGATCCCGGCGGCGGGACCGTGGGCGGCGGCGTACGCCTCCAGGTCCGCGCGCGGCAGGAACAGGTCCCGGCCCTGCGGGGTCTCCCGTACGGCCGCCCCGTCCGGGGTCTCCGCGATGGAGCCGGCCGGGAGGTGGACGACCGCGATGTCGCCGGTGCGGTCGGCGACCTCGACCCGGTAGAAGAACTTCATCGACTCCAGGTAGGCGATCAGGTCGCCCTGGGTGTCCGGCTCGACGTGCATCCACACCGTCGTGCCGTCGTCCACCAGGTACATCGCGTGCTCGATGTGCCCGTTGGCGGACAGGATGAGCGCCTCGGTGGCCTGGTTCGGGGCGAGGTCGCTGACGTGCTGGGTGAGCAGCAGGTGCAGCCAGCTCAGCCGGTCGTCGCCGGTGACGGTGATGACGCCGCGGTGGGAGAGGTCGACGAAGCCGTTGCCGTCGGCCAGGGCACGTTGCTCACGGAACAGGTCGCCGTAGTGCGCGGCGACGCCTTCGTCGCGGCCTTCGGCGGGAACGGCACCGGGCAGGGACAGCAAGGGGCTCTTCATGCGCCCAGCCTACGACTTGGCGGAGGCGTCCTTCGCTGGCGTGTTCGCACCCGCGTCGGCGGCCCCGCCCGCAGTCCCGTCGGAGACTCCGCCCGCGGCCCCGTCCGCCGCCGCTTTCGTGGCCGCGCAGTCCGCGCAGCGGCCGAAGATCGCGAAGTGCTTCATGTCCGTCTCGAAGCCGAAATCGGCGCGCAGCTTCTCGGTGAACTCGGCGACGACGGACAGGTCCGCCTCGATGACGTCCGCGCAGTCCCGGCAGACCAGGTGGATGTGGTGGTGCCGGTCCGCCAGGTGGTACGTCGGGGCGCCGTGCCCCAGATGGGCGTGGCTGACCAGCCCGAGCTCCTCCAGGAGCTCCAGGGTCCGGTACACCGTGGAGATGTTCACGCCGGACGCGGTCCTGCGCACCTCGCACAGGATGTCGTCCGGAGTCGCGTGCTCCAGGGCGTCGACCGCCTCCAGGACGAGCTGACGCTGGGGCGTCAGCCGGTAGCCGCGCTGCCGAAGATCGGTCTTCCAGTCGGTGCTCACCACACGCCCAGTGTAGGGCGGGGCGAGCACCGGACAGCAGCCCCGGTTCCGGGCGGGCTCCCTACTTGAAGAACGCGATGCCGTCGTCGGGCATGTCCTCGAGGTTCCGCGCCATCTCGGCGACCTCCTCGGGGGTGACGACCTTCTTCAGGTGCGCCGACATGTACGGACGCAGCTCGACCTCGGGGGTGGCCTTCTCGCCGACCCACATGAGGTCGCTCTTGACGTACCCGTAGAGCCGCTTGCCGCCGCTGTACGGGCCGGAGGCCGCCGTGCGGGCCACCGCGTCGGTGACCAGGTCGATCTGCGGCTTCTGGTGGGCCAGCTCGCCGTACCAGATCTCGATGACGCCCTGGTCGCGGGCCATGACGACCTCGACCTTGCGGTCCTTGTCGATGCGCCAGTAGCCGGTCTCGGTCTCCAGCGGCCGGACCTGCTTGCCCTCGTCGTCCAGGACCCAGGTGTGGGAGACGTACTCCAGGAAGTCACGGCCGTCGTGGCTGAAGGTGACTTCCTGGCCGAAGTTGCACTTCTCGGCGCCGGGGAAGTCGGACACGCCCGCGCCCGCCCAGTTGCCGAGGAGGAAGGCCAGCGGGACGAGGTCCGGGTGGAGGTCGGACGGAATCTCGATCATGAGCGGCTCAGACGATCTGTGAGGGAGGGGCGGGACGAGCGGGCGCCGGTCCGGTGCGGGGTCGCGCGGGGACCGGGTGCGACGAGGGTCAGCGCTGGCCCTGGAACAGCTTCTTCACGGTGAGCGCGGCGAAGGCGGTGACGCCCACACAGACCAGGATCAGCAGGGCGGAGAAGAATGCCTCAAGCACAGGGGGCTCCTCGTGACGAGCGGGTGGCGGCGGTGACAGGGCCGGGCCCCCAGCCTAATGGGTGGGGGCCCGGCCTTCTCGTTCAGGTGTCGGCCGCGGGCCGCCGCGGCCGGCACTCAGGCGAGCAGCTGGTTCTGCAGGATCAGCGTCTGCTGGAAGGGGACCCGGTCCGTCTCCCGCTTCCCGGAGCGCTCGTGCACGACGAGGGCGATCGTGTCCCCCGCCAGGGTGTACGCCTGCCGGACGTGCTCGGCCCCGAAGGGCGCCTGCTCGGCGAAGACGAACGACGAGGTGTTCTCGAAGTCGTTCTGCGAACTCCAGGAGGCGTCGATCTCGGTGGTGTCCGTGCGGTCCAGCGGCGTACCGGCCGAGGAGCCCACGTTCAGGTCGTCGATCATGCCGCTCGCGAACGCCGTCGAGGTGAACCGCACCAGGTAGATCCGGGACACCGTGCCGTCCGGCATGGTCCAGCCGCGGGCCGCGATGTGCCGCGCCGGGGCGTCCTTCAGGAGCTGGGCCACCGACTGCCGGTCCTGCTGCCGGTAGGCGTCCAGGAACGTCTCCGTGGAGATCCAGCCGCCGGGCAGCTTCTTGTCCGGCACCGCTCCTGCGGGGGCCGGCAGCAGCAGGTCGCGCAGGTCGGCGTGGTGGATCTCGGCCGGGTTGCCGGCCCCGAACGGCCGGGGCGAACCGGCCGGGAGCGCGGGCAGGGACAGCTCCGGATAGTCCCAGCGGCCGTCGTCCTCGGTGGCGAGCCCGGGGACGTCGGTCCGCTCCAGGGAGGCGATACCGAAGGCCGTACCGGTACCGAGCACCCCGAACGCCAGCGCGGCGGCGGTCCACCGGGCCACGGCGCGCAGGACCCGCCGGGGCGGCTTCGGCGACGCGTCGGGCGCCTCGGGCGGGAGGACGGGCGGCGCGAACACGTTGACCGGCGGCGGCGCTTCGGGCATCGCAGGCGTCCCGGTGGCCCCGGGAACTACCGTCTGCTCGCTCATATGTACTCCCCCGGGGACGCGATGTGGTCGAGCTGGTCCTTCACCAGGTCCGCGACGTCGGACGGGCTGAACGGCTTGCTGCCGTTCGCGTCGACGGTGACCGAGACCTCTCCCTCGTACGCGACGCAGGTGATGCCGTCGAGGGTGTCCTTGTCGCCCTTGGGCAGCCGGTAGCAGGTGGCCTTCTTGTGGCCGTCGATCGAGGGCCCCTTGCGGAAGACGTCGAAGGAGTCCAGCAGCTCCTTGCGGTTCAGGTACGACGTGCGGACCGCCCGCTTGTCCTGCATCTTCATGATCTGGACGTTCACGACGAGATCGTTGGCGTCCGAGGTGTACGAGCGCTGCGCGATGCCCCGGATACGGAGCTTCTCGACGTACTTGTTCAGTTCGCGGCGGTCCTTCCCGGCCAGCCCGCGCCCCATCTCCTTCATCGCCGCGGCGGCCTTGGCCCCGCTCGTCTCGCTGTCGTTGCCGAGTTCGCCGATGTCCGGGCCGAGCCGGTAGCCCTTGGGCACCGGGAGCAGGAGCTTGGTCAGCTCGGTGTCGTGGCGGCCCCGGGCCGGACCGCCCGCCGAGTCCTCGGAGGGCATGTGCTCCACGTCCAGGACGGTCGTGGTGACCGTCCGGTCCGCGGTATCCACGGTGTTCTTCGTGTAGGCGGCCGCGCCGCCGACCGCCCCGAGCACCAGGACGACGGGCAGCGCGGTCAGCACCACCCGGCGCACCCGACGGGCGGGGGCGGGCACGGGCGCGAGGGCCTCGGCCGACCCGGCCGACCCGGCCGACCCGGTCGGGCCGGTGACGGGGTTCGTGTCGTCGTCGTTCACAGCCGCTCCAGCTGTCGCTCGGCCAGCGTCCGGATGTCCTTCTTGCCGATCGGGACGGTGTCGAAGATGTTGATGTCGAGGACGATGTCACCGCGTACGGCCAGAGCCCTGGCCCGGTAGGACGGGAGGTATCCCGCCTTCCGCTCGACCGGGTAGAGGAAGTAGCGGCCCTCGCGGCTGCCCTTGACCGGGTCCCCCGGGTTGCCCGCGCCGTCCTTGTCCCACGGCATGTACATCAGCTGGTCGCCGAAGTGCTCCGCCGCGCCGTTCCGGTCACCGGACCGGAACTGGAGCAGCTGGACACCGGTCTCCCGGTACTCCCCCTGCCGCCACGCGGCCGAGGCGACCCGACGCAGATCGAGCTCGGAAAGCGACTCGAACATGAAGTGCGGGTCGTCGTAGTACGTCTCGGCATACTGATCGAGCGGCTGCCAGCCGTCGTCGAGGCCCAGCTCGTCGGTGATCGTCTTCTTCGCGCCCTTGGGCCGGTCGACGAGCAGCTTGCGCAGGTCTCCGTCCGTCCTGACCCGCCGGTCCTGGGCCGCGGGCAGCGGGGCCGGAGCCCGGTCGGCGGACAGCGGCTTCGCCGGGTAGCCGATGCCGGGCTGCGACAGCGCGGCCAGTGGCGTCGGCGCCCGCTCGGCCTGGATGCCGTAGCCCACGGCCGCTCCGCCCGAGATCCCGAGCAGCGCCGCCGCCGCGATGATCAGCGTCGTACGTCCGCGCGGCCGGCGGCGTACCGGCGCGTCGGCGACGGCAGGCGGCTCCGTCGGAGCGGGCGGCACGGGTGCGGGCCCTTCCGGTGCGGCAGGAATGGTGTCGTTCGGTTCCAAAAGGGGTCCCCCCAAGAGACCTGAAGCGCGGGTTCCCTTACCTGCGCGCACAAGTGACCCCCAGGTCAGCAAGGAGGTTGCGTCCCGGACGATTACAGTTCGGCATATGCCGAAGAAGCTTGTGATCAAGGTGACCGCCGGGCCCGAGGCCGCAGAGCGCTGCTCCCAGGCCTTCACCGTGGCGGCCGTGGGCGTCGCCAGCGGTGTGGAGGTCTCGCTCTGGCTGACCGGCGAGTCCTCGTGGTTCGCCCTGCCGGGCCGGGCCGCCGAGTTCGAACTGCCGCACGCCGCCCCGCTGCCCGACCTGCTGGACTCGATCCTGGCGGGCGGCCGGATCACCCTGTGCACCCAGTGCGCGGCCCGGCGCGACATCGGTGAGAAGGACGTGCTGGAGGGCGTACGGATCGCGGGCGCGCAGGTCTTCGTGCAGGAGGCCATGGCGGACGGCGCCCAGGCGCTCGTCTACTGACCGGGCAGGCGTCCGCCGTGACTCAGCGGCGCTTCTTGCCGTCCAGCTCGTCCCACCACTCGTCGGACTTCGGGTCGCCGGAGGGGTCGTCCCACCAACGGTCGTCCGGGCCCCGCCGGTTGGCGACCATCGCGGCGACCGGCGGGATCACCATGGCGACCACGCACATGCCGATGGCGACCGGCATGGACCACAGGCGCACCACGGCCCAGGCGGACACGAAGAGCGCGATGCATCCGCCCATCATGAGGAAGTAGTTCCGCCTGCGTCGGGCGTACATGGTTCCAGCGTAGGACTCCTCGGGCCGCCCGCCCACCCGGTGGGGACCCCCGGACGGCACGAAGGGCCGCACCCCGCGTCAGGTGGCGTCCAACCCCCTGGGGTGCGGCCCTTCGGCCGTTCTGTGTGCCGTACGGAACGGCGTGCCGCGGATCAGACGGCGATGGCGACCTCGGAGAGCCCGCCGGTCTGCGCGACGACCGTGCGGTCGGCGCTGCCGCCCGGAACCAGGGCGCGGAGCGTCCAGGTGCCCTCGGCGGCGTAGAACCGGAACTGTCCGGTCGCCGAGGTCGGGACCTCGGCGGTGAACTCGCCGGTCGAGTCCAGCAGCCGCACGTAGCCGGTGACGGGCTCGCCGTCGCGGGTCACGCTGCCCTGGATGGTGGTCTCACCGGGCTTGATCGTCGAAGCGTCGGGGCCACCGGCCTGTGCTCCACACATGGTTCTGTCCTTCTGGTCGGGTCGTGCGGGTCGGTGGGACTACTTGGCGGGGCCGAGCTCGATCGGCACGCCGACGAGGGAGCCGTACTCGGTCCAGGAACCGTCGTAGTTCTTGACGTTCTCCTGGCCGAGCAGCTCGTGGAGCACGAACCAGGTGAGCGCGGAGCGCTCACCGATGCGGCAGTAGGCGATGGTGTCCTTCGCCAGGTCGACCTGCTCGGCCTCGTAGAGGGCCTTGAGCTCGTCGTCCGACTTGAAGGTGCCGTCGTCGTTGGCGTTCTTCGACCACGGGATGTTGCGGGCGCTCGGCACGTGGCCGGGGCGCTGCGACTGCTCCTGCGGGAGGTGGGCCGGGGCGAGCAGCTTGCCGCTGAACTCGTCGGGCGAGCGCACGTCGACCAGGTTCTGGTTGCCGATGGCCTTGACGACGTCGTCGCGGTAGGCGCGGATCGACTCGTCCTGCGGCTTGGCCGTGTACTGGGTGGCCGGGCGCGTCGGGACCACGTCGGTCAGGTCGCGGGAGTCGAGCTCCCACTTCTTGCGGCCGCCGTCGAGGAGCTTCACGTTCTCGTGGCCGTACAGCTTGAAGTACCAGTAGGCGTAGGAGGCGAACCAGTTGTTGTTGCCGCCGTAGAGGACGACCAGCGTGTCGTTGCCGATGCCCTTCTCGCTGAGCAGCTTCTCGAAGCCGGCCTGGTCGACGAAGTCCCGGCGGACCGGGTCCTGGAGGTCCTTGGTCCAGTCGATCCGGATCGCGTTCTTGATGTGGTTCTTCTCGTACGCCGAGGTGTCCTCGTCCACCTCGACGATGGCGACCTGCGGGTCGTCGATGTGGGCCTCGACCCAGTCGGCGTCTACCAGGACGTCGCTGCGGCTCATGTTGTTCTCCTCCGGGGCAGTCTGCGGCGGGGTGGTGCGAGATGCGGAGTTGCTGGGTGCGGATGTACGCGCGGAGGCACGGAACGCGGCGCGTACGGGGCACGGGGCCGGCCCTGACGACGGTCGAAGGGCCGGGGAGAAACGGGACGGTGCGAACGCCCCGCTCAGAAGGTGCGACAGAGCATGGCGGCGACGCGGCACAGGTCTACTGCCCGCCGCTTCGTGAGATCCGCCTGTCGCTTCATGGGTCCGATCGTAGGGAGGTACGTACGGAGATGTCACCGTCGTGTCGCATGATGAGACACGATCATCCGTGATGTGAGACGGAGAAGGGGCGGACAGGCGCCGGATCCCGCGAGGGGCTCCCCCGGACCTTCCCCGCATCTACGGACCGGACGCAAGCGTCTCACTATCCGGATCGGCCGGTTGGCCAGGGAGGACGGGCGCCGTCGGGGCGCGGCCGGGGCCGGTCGGGCGGGGGCGGGGCGGCCGGTCAGCCCGTGAGGGAGACGTCCGCGCCGGTCACCGAGATCTCCAGGCCCTTCTCGGTCACCTTGACCTCCCGGAGCTCCAGGCCCTTCGGCAGCCCGTCGATGTCGCCCTGGAAGTCGGTCTTCTTGCGAACCAGTTCCTCGACGCCGGGAAGCCCCTCGCCCGGCACCTCGTCCGCGCGCACCTTGATCGTCTGACCGTCGACGCGGGTCACGGTGGACAGCACGCTGCGCGAGATCGGCCGGCCGAGGATCTCGACCGTGCCGGTGACCTTCGCCTTGCCGTTGCCGCCGTACTCCACGACGACGCCGTCGCTGGCCGCCGCCGTCAGGTCCTCGTAGCTGACGAGCGCGGTGCCGGTGGCGCGGGCGGCCGTGGCGCTCCGGTAGCCGGAGCCGAGCTTCACGTCGTGCAGCTCGGCCCGGACCTCGCTGACCCGTATCGCACGCCCGGCGGCACTGGTCTCCATGCCGGTGAGGCTGACGTCGACCCGGTCCAGCCGCGAACCGGCGAGCTGGGTGAGGAAGGGGAAACCCTTGATCGAGATCTCCGTCGTGGCGGGCCCGCCCCCGCTGATCGTGACCCGGTCCTCGGCCTCGGACTCGGCGAACCAGACGGCAGCGCGGTCGACGGCGAGGAAGAGGCCGCCGAGCACCACCACCAGGACCAGCAGTATTCGCAGTGCGCGCATGTGTCGTTCCCCCACCCTGAGCCGATCGGTCCCCCTGGCGCCCGTGAGCCTACTGCCGCAGGAGGGGGACGCCCTGGATGATCGACGACCGACGGCCCCCGATCGGTTCCCGAGGGGCCGTCAGCAGCGGTGCCCGTACGGCGGTCGAGCGCGCCCGTACGGCGGTCAGGCGATGGCGCGGCCGACCAGATAGACGGCCGGGGCCGCCGCGGCCAGCGGCAGCGCCACCCCGGCGGTCATGTGCACGAACCGGGACGGGTAGTCGTAGCTCGCCACCCGCAGCCCGATGAGCGCGCACCCGGCCGCCGCGAGACCGAGCAGCGCGCCCTTCGCGCCGATGTCGGTCGCATTGCCGGCGGTGAGGCCCGCTCCCACACCCGCGAGCAGGGCCACCGCGACGGAGGCCGCGCCGGGCAGCGGGAGGGCACGGACGAGCGTGGCCGCCGCGACGGCCACCCCGCCGACCACCACCGCGTCCGGGACCGCCGCGAGGTGTCCGCCCGCGAGCACCGCGAGGGACGCCGAGACGACCGTGGCCATCAGGCCGTACATCCGCTCGTCGGCCCCCGCGTGGCTGCGGAGCTGGAGGACCACGGTGAGCAGCACCCAGACGCCCAGGGTGCCCAGCAGCGCGGCGGGGCCGTGCTCCCGGCCCGCCGCGAGCAGGACGACATCGGCGACCAGACCCCCGGCGAAGGCGAGGGCGATGCCCTGGCGGGCGGGCCACATGCCGTTGAGCCGGAACCATCCGGCGGCCGTCACCGCCTGGAGGAGCACCACCGGGACGAGCAGGGCGTAGGGCCCGATCGCCGCGCCCCCCGCGAGCAGCAGGCCGAGCACGGCGGTGAGCGCGGCAGGCTGCATCCCCGGCGCGATGATCGGCGAGCGACCCCCTCGGCGCGTGCCCGCTGCGCGTCGGTGATCCGGGCGTTGCCCAGCGTCGTCGGCGCGCTGTAGCCCGTGTCGCCGGCCTCGGGCCGCGCGGTCACGGGCCCGGCAGCGGACACGGGTGTGGCGGGCGCGACAGGCGCGACGGGCGCGGCCGGGACTTCGGGCGGCAGCGGGAACGAGCCCGAGGCCCCCTGGGGGGGCAGATAGGCGGTGTCGGCCGCCGGGGGCCGGTACGGCTGCTGCGGTTCCTGGTACTGCGGCTGGTGCTGCGGTTCCTGGTACTGCTGCTGGTACGGAGGGTGCGGCTCCGGTGTCCCGTACGGGCCGGGCTGCTGGTGCTGCCCGTACGGATCCGGCTGCGGCGTCCCGTACGGATCCGGCTGCTGCGGCTGCCCGTACCCCTGCCCCTGCGCCCGGTGCGGTTCACCGTCCGGGCGGATCGTCGGCTGGTACTGCGTGTCCCAGGTCGGCGCCTGCCACGTCTGCGTCGCACCCTGGTCGAAGGCTGCGGGCTCCTGGGGCACGGCGGACTGCCCGGCCGTCCCGTCGGGCCAGTGCGGCTGCGCCGGCTGCTGCTGCCGCTCGGGGTCGTACGGATACGGGTACTGCTGATCGCTGCTGCTCATGGCCTGCGGTTCACCCTCCTGCGAACGGCGGGAGCACCTCGACCGTGCCGCCCTCGGCAAGGCGTACGGTCTCATGCCCGCGGGTCCCGACGGGGTTCCCGTCGATGAGGAACGAGCACCGCCGGAGCACCTGGCTCAGCTCGCCGGGATGCCGCTCGCGCGCCGCGTCGAGCGCCTCGGCGAGGGTCGCCGCCGCGTACGGTTCCTCCGCGGTGCCCGCGGCGGCCTTGGCCGCAGCCCAGTAGCGGATCGTCCCCGCTGCCATGGCGCCACTCCTTCGGGTCGGTTCGTCGGACGCCTCGTGCGTCAGCTCTCCATGATGGGTCACGCGGGCGGTGCGGCCGTCGCCCAGTCGGCGATGCGGGCCAGCAGGGCGTCGTCCGCCGCGTTCTCGGCGTGGCCCATCCCCCGCTCCAGCCACAGCTCCGCGCCGCCCGGACCGGCCGCCTCCGCCAGCATCCTCGGGTGGTCCAGCGGGAAGTACGGGTCCCGGTCGCCGTGCACGAGCAGCAGCGGGGCCGGGGCGATGAGCGGGACCGCGGCGACCGGGGAGAGCGGGACGGGGTCCCAGTCCTCGGTGGCGATGCGGGTACGGAGTCCGTAGCGCCCGACGAGGCGGCCCGAGGGGCGGGTGACCACCCAGTGCAGCCGGCGCATCGGGGCCGTCCCCCGGTAGTACCAGCGAGCGGGAGCACTGACGGAGACCACCGCGTCCGAATGCGCCCCCACACTCCCTGTGCGCCCCTCGCGCGCCGGTACGCGAACGGCCGTACGGCCCGCCACGGATTCCGCCGTATACAGAGCACCGTGCCGGAGCACCACCGAGCCGCCCATCGAGAACCCGACCGTCACCACCCGGGAGTGCCCCAGCTCCCGCGCCCAGGCCACCGCCGCGGCCAGGTCCAGCACCTCGCGGTCGCCCACCGTGGAGCGCCCGCCGGACCGTCCGTGGCCCCGGAACGAGAACGTGATCACGGCCGCACGCTGGGCGAAGACCCGCGCGGCGCGCCGTACGGCGGGGCGGTCGGCCGAGCCGGTGAAACCGTGCGCGACGACGATCGCGGGGGCCGCCGCGGGCCCCTCGGCGGCCGCGTCCCCCGGTGTCCCGACGCCCGCCGTACACGGTTCGTACACCGCCTCGACCGGTACGCCGTCATCGGTCAGCAAGGTGGCGCATCGTGGAGGGGGCGTGAGCAAGGGAACAGAAGAACTCAGGAATCGACCCTCGGACGCGGAACTCATGTGGGCTATTCTGCTGCGAAGAGGATCCGGGCAATGCAGCCCCCGGGTCCTTTTGTGCTTTACCGGCGTTGTTACGGCGACGTTTCCACAAGCTCAGCGGTCCCAGGGCGCGGGACCGCACCGTAGAACCGCATGACGTACGAAGCAGTGCCGCATACTCCCCCGGGTCCGACCCGGGAGTGCCCCTCTCGCAGGGAACGAGGAGGACCGACGTAATGGGCGAGCGAACCGTGCAACACGATCGACCGAACCAGGCAGGTGGGCGGCGATGAGTTCACTGCTGCTTCTGACGAACGCACTCCAGCCGTCGACGGAGGTGCTCCCCGCCCTCGGGCTTCTGCTCCACAGTGTGCGGGTGGCCCCCGCCGAGGGCCCGGCCCTCGTGGACACCCCGGGCGCCGACGTGATCCTCGTCGACGGGCGGCGCGACCTTCCACAGGTCCGCTCGCTCTGTCAGCTGCTGCGGTCCACGGGACCCGGCTGTCCGCTGATCCTCGTCGTCACCGAGGGCGGTCTCGCGGCCGTCACCGCCGACTGGGGCGTCGACGACGTCCTGCTGGACACGGCGGGACCGGCCGAGGTCGAGGCCCGGCTGCGCCTCGCCATGGGCCGCCAGCAGATCACCTCCGACGACTCCCCGATGGAGATCCGCAACGGTGATCTCTCCGTCGACGAGGCGACGTACAGCGCGAAACTCAAGGGCCGGGTCCTGGACCTGACCTTCAAGGAATTCGAACTGCTGAAATACCTCGCCCAGCACCCGGGCCGGGTATTCACCCGCGCCCAGCTCCTCCAGGAGGTCTGGGGCTACGACTACTTCGGCGGTACGCGGACGGTCGACGTCCATGTGCGGCGGCTGCGCGCCAAGCTCGGCCCCGAGCACGAGTCGCTGATCGGCACCGTGCGCAACGTCGGCTACCGCTTCGTCACGCCGGAGAAGGTCGAGCGCGCGGCGGAGGAGGCGAAGGACCGGGCCGCCGCCCAGCGGGAGCGCCGGTCGAGGGAAACGGACGCCGTCGCCCGTTCGGAGCAGTCCCCGGCCGCCGAGGTGACGGAAGAAGCCCCGGTAGAGGCTGCCAAGAGGTAGGTCCATCCGCGTAGACTGCGGCGCGTGGCCAAGGTGACGCGGGACGATGTGGCGAGACTGGCGGGGACGTCGACCGCGGTCGTCAGCTACGTCATCAACAACGGACCCCGGCCGGTCGCCCCGGCCACCCGCGAGCGGGTGCTCGCCGCGATCAAGCAGTTGGGGTACCGGCCCGACCGGGTCGCCCAGGCCATGGCCTCGCGCCGCACGGACCTGATAGGCATGATCGTGCCGGACGCCCGGCAGCCGTTCTTCGCGGAGATGGCGCACGCGGTCGAACAGGCCGCCGCCGAGCGCGGGAAAATGGTGCTCGTCGGCAACTCCGACTACCGCGACGAGCGCGAGGTCCACTATCTGCGGGCCTTCCTCGGTATGCGCGTCTCCGGGCTGATCCTGGTCAGCCAGGGCCCCAGCGAGCGCGCCGCCGCCGAGATCGAGGCCTGGGACGCCCGGGTCGTCCTGCTGCACGAGCGCCCCGAGGCGATCGACGACGTCGCCGTCGTCACCGACGACGTGGGCGGCGCCCAGCTCGCCACCCGGCATCTGCTGGAGCACGGCAACGCGTACGTGGCCTGCCTCGGCGGCACGGAGGAGACCCCGGCGGTCGGCGACCCGGTCGCCGACCACGTCGAGGGCTGGCGACGGGCCATGCACGAGTCGGGCCGGTCCACCGAGGGCCGGCTCTTCCAGGCCCCGTACAACCGCTACGACGCCTACCAGGTGGCCCTCGGGCTGCTGGCGGGCCCGGACCGGCCCCCGGCGATCTTCTGCGCCACGGACGACCAGGCCTTCGGCGTGCTGCGGGCCGCCCGTGAGCTGCGCATCGACGTGCCGGGCGAGCTGGCGGTGGCGGGTTTCGACGACGTGAAGGAAGCCGGCCTCACCGATCCGCCGCTGACCACGGTCCACTCCGACCGCCCGGCGATGGCGCGGGCGGCGGTGGACCTGGTGCTGGACGACTCGCTCCGGGTCTCGGGGTCGCGGCGCGAGCGGCTGAAGCAGTTCCCCTCCGCGCTGGTGGTGCGACGCTCGTGCGGCTGCGGGGAACCGCCCCCGTCGGCGTGATCGTCCGCCCGGCGGATCCGCGGCCCTTTACAGCGGGCATACGCGGTTCTTCCGGGCTTCTCAGGACGTACTCAGGCCCTTCTCATCTTCGCTGACCAGCCTGGTGCACATGACGGAGAACCTTCGCCCGAGCGGCGCGCACTCGACGGACCAGGACCCGAACCCGTACGCCTCCCCGTACGCGTACGACGGCACGGCGCACACCGGCACGGCGTACGACGGCACCGCGTACGCCGGTACGGAAGGTGGCTACCCGCCGCCGCCCCCGTACGCCCCCACCAGCCGGCGCCGGGCGAAGCGGCCGGTCGCGCTGCTGGCGGCGGTGGCGCTCGCCGCGGGCGTGATCGGCGGCGGCACCGCCACCCTCGTCGGGCAGCTGAACGGCGGGGGCTCCGAAACCACCGGATCGGGCGGCGCGGTCAACGGCACCACCGTCTCGCAGAGCAGCAAGGGCACCGTCTCGGGTGTCGCGGAGGCGGTCTCGCCCGCGATCGTGGAGATCGGCGCGGCCTCCTCGGCAGGCAAGTCCACCGGGTCGGGGGTGGTGATCACCGGGGACGGCGAGATCGTCACCAACAACCACGTCATCTCGGGCGCGCAGCAGATCCAGGTCACCCTCTCGACCGGCAGGACCTACACGGCCGACGTCGTGGGCACCGACCCCGACAAGGACCTCGCACTCATCAAGCTCCGGAACGCGAGCGGCCTGAAGACGGCCACGCTCGGCGACTCCTCGCAGGTCAAGGTCGGCGACCAGGTCGTGGCCATCGGCTCGCCGGAGGGCCTGACCGGCACCGTCACCAGCGGCATCGTCTCCGCGCTCGACCGGGACGTCACGGTCGCCAAGGACGACTCCGGCAGCTCGGGCCAGGGTCAGGGCCAGGGCGGGCAGGGCGGGAGCGGTCAGTGGCCGTTCGAGTTCGGGGGGCAGCAGTTCAACGGCGACACGGGCGAGGAGACGACCACCTACAAGGCGCTCCAGACCGACGCGTCGCTCAACCCCGGCAACTCCGGCGGTGCGCTGATCAACATGGACGGCGAGATCATCGGCATCAACTCGGCGATGTACGCGCCCAGTTCCTCGGCATCGGGCAGCGGTTCCGCGGCGGGCAGCGTGGGCCTCGGCTTCGCGATCCCGGTGAACACCCTCAAGGCCGACCTGGACACCCTGCGCGCGGGCGACGGCTCCTGATCCCGCGCGGCGCCCCGGCCGTGCAAGGCTGAGACACCCCCGCAGACCGGGTCGACACGAGAAGAGGACCAGTAGCGATGAGCCCCGCCGAAGACGATCCCCAGCGCATCCTGATCGTCGACGACGAGCCGGCCGTGCGCGAGGCGCTGCAGCGCAGCCTCGCCTTCGAGGGATACGGGACACAGGTCGCGGTCGACGGGTACGACGCCCTGGCGATGGCCGAGGCCTACGCCCCCGACCTCATCGTCCTGGACATCCAGATGCCCCGGATGGACGGCCTCACCGCGGCCCGCCGCATCCGGGCCACCGGCTCGACCACGCCCATCCTCATGCTCACCGCCCGCGACACCGTCGGGGACCGGGTCACCGGCCTCGACGCCGGGGCGGACGACTACCTGGTCAAGCCGTTCGAGCTGGACGAGCTGTTCGCCCGTATCCGGGCCCTGCTGCGGCGCAGCTCCTACGCGTCTGCGGCGGGCACGGACATCCCCGACGACGACGTGCTCTCCTTCGCCGACCTGCGGATGGACCTGTCGACCCGCGAGGTCACCCGGGGCGAGCGGCGGGTCGAGCTGACCCGCACCGAGTTCACCCTGCTGGAGATGTTCCTGTCCCACCCGCGCCAGGTGCTGACCCGGGAGCAGATCCTCAAGGCCGTCTGGGGCTTCGACTTCGAGCCGAGCTCCAACTCCCTGGACGTGTACGTGATGTATCTGCGCCGCAAGACGGAGGCGGGCGGCGAGCCGCGCCTCGTCCACACCGTGCGCGGGGTGGGCTACGCGCTGCGTGCGGGCGGGAGCGGGGAGGCGTGAGCACGGCGCGGCCCCCCGCGGGCGAGGCCGGGCCCGCCGCGAACCGGTTCGTGCGGCGCTTCCGGGCGCTGCCGCTGCGCTCCCGGCTGGCGATGCTGGTCGCGACGGCGGTCGCGGTGGCGGTCGCCGCGGTGGCCGCCGCCTGCTGGCTGACCACCCGGGACCGGCTGACCGAGCAGCTCGACACGACGCTGTCCCAGGTCAGGCTGGACCCGGACGCGATCGGGCTGCTGGCGACGTCCTGCACGAGGGGGCTGCCCGCTGAGCTCCAGGTCGTGACCGGCCCGTACACGATCCAACTGGTGCCGGCCGTGGGCGAGAAGCCGTGCACGGTGCCCGGCAGGTCCGCCATCCCGATCGAGCCGGTCGACCGGGCCGTCGCCGCCGGGCTGCGCGACGACACCACGCACACCACGACGGCCGAGGACGGCACGCAGATGCGCGTCCATACCTCGCCCGCGGGCCAGGGCCGCCCCGGCGTCGCCGTCTCCGTCGCCGTCTCCATGAAGCAGGTCACCGACCCGCTGACCCAGCTCGCCTGGGTCCTGCTCATCGTCTCCGGCATCGGCGTCCTCGGCGCGGGCGCGGCCGGGCTGTGGATCGCGCGCGCCGGTCTCCGGCCGGTCGACGAACTCACCGAGGCCGTCGAGCACGTGGCCCGCACCGAGGACCTGACCGTACGCATCCCGGTGGACGGCGAGGACGAGATCGCCCGGCTCTCCAGCTCGTTCAACTCGATGACGGCCCAGCTCGCCTCCTCCCGGGACCGCCAGGCGCAGTTGATCGCGGACGCGGGCCACGAGCTGCGGACCCCGCTGACCTCGCTCCGGACGAACGTGGAGCTGCTGGCCCGCAGCGACGAGACGGGCCGGATGATCCCGCCGGAGGACCGCAAGGCGCTGATGGCCTCGGTGAAGGCCCAGATGACGGAGCTGGCCGCGCTGATCGGCGACCTCCAGGAGCTGGCCCGCCCCGACGCGGCCGAGCCGGGACCGCTCCAGGTGGTGTCCCTGCACGAGATCACCCGCACCGCCCTGCGCCGCGCCCGCCTGCGCGGCCCCGAGCTGACGATCACGGAGGACCTGGCCCCCTGGTACGTACGCGCGGAACCGGCCGCCCTGGAGCGGGCGATCGTCAACGTCCTGGACAACGCGGTGAAGTTCAGCCCGCCGGGCGGCACGGTCGACGTACGGCTGCACCGGGGCGAGCTGACGGTCCGGGACCGGGGCCCCGGCATCCCCGCCGAGGATCTCCCGCACGTCTTCGAACGCTTCTGGCGCTCCCCCACCGCCCGCCGGCTCCCCGGCTCGGGCCTGGGCCTGTCCATCGTGGCCCGTACGGTGCACCAGTCGGGCGGCTCGATCGCCCTGCGCCCGGCCCCGGACGACGGCCCCGGCACCGTGGCGACGCTCACGCTGCCGGGGGCGCCGACGCCACCGCCGGGAATGTGAGGCGGGGGCGGTCGCTCCTCACCCCGTCGGGTTGTGCCGGATCAGCGACTCCACCAGGCCGGACCGCTGGTTCGGGTAGTCCAGCGGGACGATGCCGAGCCCCATCCACCCGGCGGTCTCCGCGCGGTCGAGGAAGGAGTGCACCTGCGGGTTGAGGCGGTCGGCGTTCCAGCGGGGCGGCATCAGGGCGGCGGTGGAGACGTAGTTCATGAAGAACATGCCCGGCTGCTGGGCCGCCTTGCGGAACTGGGCCTCGATCTTCGGGTACTTGGCGAACGGCTCCGCCATGTAGTCGTCCTGGATGTCGAAGAGGGCCCGGTCCCCGTACCGCACCCCGGGCAGCCCCCCGTTGTCCGCGAGCAGCACCACCTTGCCCCGGGCCCCGCCGAGGTCGGGCAGGGTGGGGTCGAGGCGGAACAGGGACCGCCAGCCCCTCCTGTCCAGGTAGTCGTCGAAGACCGCCCGGAACGCGGCGTCGCTCTCCTCGGAGTACTCCTGCTTGACCCGCATCAGCACGGTCTCGGTCGGCCGCGCGGCCAGGAAGTCCCGGCAGGCGACGAGGACGTCGCCGAACATCAGGTTCTGGAACGAGGCCCCGTGGTGGATCGCGAACGAGCCGTCGGTGATCCGGCACCGTACGTCGAGGAAGCGGATGCCGCTCTCCAGCTGCTGGGCGATCGTGGTGTTCTGGCACTCCGACCAGGGTCCGCCGAACCGGGCCCCCGAGTCGTGCGTGCCCGGGATCGTGAGCCGCCGGAGCGCGGTGCCGTCGGGCAGGGCGGCCATCCAGTCCTGGGTTCCGCGGACCGCCTCCCGCGTGGCGGCCACGGCGGGCGCCGCGCCGACGATCGCGGTGGCGGAGACGGCGAGGGCGCCGGCCAGGAAGCCCCTGCGGGAGGGCCGGGACAGGGACTCGGGCGTGCGCGCGGGGCTGGTGCTGGACATGCGGGGTGCCTCCGAGGGCCGTGGGGGGAGGGGGTGCCGAACCCCCTGGGCCCTTGGATTCTGACGGGCACACGTCACCTCTGGAAGAGGGCGGGCGCCGCCGGACACGCCCCGGCCCCGATCCCGGCTCAGCCCGCGTGCTGGTACGAGGGATAGGTGACGTACCCCGTGTCGCCCCCCTGGAAGTACGTCGCCGGGTCCTCCGGAGCGATCGGCAGCCCGGCGCGCATCCGCTCGACCAGGTCCGGGTTGGCGATGAAGGCCCGGCCGAAGCTGATGAGATCGGCTCCCAGCCCGAGCCAGCGGTCCGCGTCCGGACGTCCGGCGCGCTCGGCCCCCATCGGCAGCACCGGGTTCATGATCAGAGTGCCGGGCCAGGCACGGCGCAGGGCGACCAGCACGTCGTCGTCGACCGTCGCCTCCAGGTGCACGTAGGCCGGTTCCAGACGCGCCAGCTCCCCCAGCAGCAGGGCGTAGAGATCGGGGACGTCCCGCTCCTCGACGCCCCAGAACGTCCCGCCCGGCGAGAGCCGGATGCCGGTCCTGGCCGCGCCCACGGCGTCGACGGTCGCCTCCATCGCGTCAACGGCGAACCGCACCCGGCCGGCGAGGGACCCGCCGTAGCGGTCGGTGCGGAGGTTGGCGTTCGAGGAGAGGAACTGGGAGATCAAGTAGCCGTTGGCGCCGTGGAGTTCGACGCCGTCGAACCCGGCGTCGACGGCCCGGCGGGCGGCCGACGCGTAGGACTCGGCGTGCTCGGGCACCTCCGCCGTCTCCAGGGCGCGCGGCACCGGCGCGGGCTGCGGGCCCGTCGGGGTGAACACCTCGCCGACCGCCGCGACGGCGGAGGGCCCGACCGGCCGCAGTCCGGTGGTGTCCGGGTGCGAGACCCGGCCGCCGTGCATGATCTGGGCGAAGATCCGGCCGCCGTTGGCGTGCACCGCGGCGGTCACCGGCCGCCACGAGGCGACCTGCTCGTCGGTGTGGAGCCCGGGCGTACCGGGGTTGGACTGCCCGACCAGGCTCGGCTGCACCCCCTCGCTCACGATGAGCCCGGCGGACGCCCGCTGCGCGTAGTACGTGGCCATCGACGGTGTCGCCAGCCCTCCGGCGGCCGCCCGGACGCGGCTCATCGGCGCCATCACCACCCGGTTGGGCAGCCGCAGGTCACCGAGGTGGTAGCTATCGAAAAGACTCTGGTTCACAGCGCGAATCTCCATGGCTCCATCAGCTCCGTAGCACCCGTGAACCGGGTACGGCGCTACGCTAAAACCTGACATCAATGTGAGGGGCAAGCCCGTACGGAGATCCCGTCGGCGAGGAGCAGGAGGGACGCGCATGCGCATCGGAGAGCTCGCGGCCGTCACGGGGGCCAGCGTCCGGTCCCTGCGCTACTACGAGGAGCAGCGGCTCCTGACGAGCAGCCGCAGCCCGAGCGGCCAGCGGCACTACACGCACGCCGAGGTCGAGCGGGTCCACTTCATCCAGCGGCTCTACGCCGCCGGCCTGTCCAGCCGCACCATCACGGAGCTGCTGCCCTGCGTCGACGCGCCCAGCGAGGAGACCTCCGACGCGGCGATGGAGCGGATGGAGCAGGAGCGGGAGCGGCTCTCCGCGCACATCGACGACCTCCGCTCCACCCGGGACGCCCTGGACGCCCTGATGGCCGTCAACCGGGCCCACCGCAACACGCTGCGCCCGGGTGAGCGAAGTGGCCGCGACATGGACGAAGCGGGTCGTCCCGCTTAACGGAAAACAGCGGAAGAACATATTCGACGCGACCTTTTCCGGAATTCCTCAGGCGCTCGGAAAACCTTTGCCGGAGATCTCGAACTGCCCTTACGCTGAGGCCAATTCGGGGTTCCCGGCGCGCGGATCGGCGACGACCGGACCCCTTTTCTCTCCATCCTCCGAATGTTTCGGAGGGTGGAATCCGTTGCATGAAAAGCGAGGAAAACCTGTGCGCCGCATGACCTCCGCCCTCCTTTCCCTGAGCGCCCTGCTGACCGCCTCCGCCCTGGCCGCCCCCTCGGCCGGAGCCGCCCCGCACAACGACCGCCCGGCCGGCGTTCCCGCAGGCTGGGAGAGGGTGGCCGGAGCCGACCTGACACAGATCACCGGCGCGTCCGGCAGACAGCAGTCCCCGTCCGCGCCCGGCAGACAGCAGCCCCTGTCCGGCTCCGGCGGAAGCGCCTCCGCCCCGGCCGACGAGTCCGGGCCTCTGGCCATCAAGTCGATGCGCAACGGGAGGTTCACGGCCACCGAGGTGAATTACGCGGCCCCCAACACCGGTGCGCTGCGCGCTCGTTCCACCGCGGTCACCGGTGCGTGGGAGAGCTTCGCGTTCGAGTGGGACGAGGCCGACCAGACCTTCGCCATCAAGTCCCTCGCGAACAACCGCTATGTGGCGGTGGAAAAGAACTTCACCGGCCAGGCGCAGAACACGCTGCGGGCCCGTTCGACGACCGCGGGCGGCTGGGAGCGGTTCGAGATCTACCACAACGAGGACCTGAACCTCTACGCGCTCCGCTCCACCCTGAACAACCTCTTCGTCGCGATGGAGAACAGCTACACGGGTTCGCTCCAGTACACGCTGCGCGCCCGCTCCGCCGACGTCACCGGCTCCTGGGAGCAGTTCGACCTGTACACCATCGTCGGCTGACCCCGCCCGCCCGCGACCCGGCCTCTTCCGGCACCCGGCCGGACGGGCCGGGTCGCGGCGTGCGTCCCGGGCCGCGCCACGAGGGGGCACGCCGCGCCCGCCCGCTCGCCCTCAGGAGGCCGCAGCGAACACGGAGAGCCCCGGCCCGTCCAGCTCGTCGAGGGCCGCCCGCCGCCCGGACACCACCAGGAGCAGGGACAGCGCGGGACCCGTCACGTCCGGGCCCTCACCGATCGACAGGTCGGCGTCCGTGGCCGTCAGCCGGACGCGGGCCACCAGCCCCTTCGCCCCGCCGAAGGACGCCGGGGTACGCGCCTGCAGGCGCAGCGCCCGGACCACGGCCTCCTGCGGATAGGAGCGCACCAGGCCCACCGCCCGACGGATGTCCTCGCCGTGGACGACCTCCTCGACCAGCCGGGTGTCGAGCGGGGCCGGAGGGGTCGTCGTCCGCGACGCCACCCGCCGCAGCCGCTCCAGCGTCTCCTGCGGCGAGGCTCCGCGCTCGCGCTCCACGCCGCGCGCGTTCTGGCGGTCGAAGTCGAACCGGGCCCGCACGAGGCCGGCCACGAAGCCGATGCGCGTCGTACGGGCCGTGTCCACCAGATGGGCGGCCACATCGCGCACCGTCCACCCCTCGCAGAGCGACGGCGCATCCCACTGCCCGGCGTCCAGCCGCGCGAGGTCGTCGGCCAGGGCCGCACGCTCGGCGTGCACCATCCGCCAGACCCCGCGCTTCGCGTCGCTCTCCACGGCTGCCTCCACTCGAACCGGTGACCACGTCTGCCGTATGAGACCTCGGGCGCAGCCGAAACTCATCGCGTCCCCGCCCACCGGAAATGGATCAAGAAAGGTGATCTTGTCCAACTGTGTCATGACTTCGTAACAGCGCGCCGACAGCACAACTCCACCGCGTCACGGCCTATCCAACTGGACGTGACCCACGCCACTTCGAGGGGTGGGGATCCGGGCGCCGGACCGGGCGTCCCGCCATGACCGTTCGAGAAACCGGGGAACGACATGACCATCATCCGACGCGCATCAGCCATCGGCGCCGCCGTCACCGCCACCGCCTGCGCCGCGATCGCCCTCGCCCCGGCCGCCGCCGCGGCGGAGCCGGCGGCCCAGCGGGCCGGCGCGGCGCCGAAGGCCGCCGCGGCCGCGAAGTACAACGGCGCCTGCGGAGGCGGCTACTCCGTGGTGAACTCCGCGCAGATCGGCACCAAGGGCACGGTTTTCCTCACCTACAACTCCGCCACCGGCAAGAACTGTGTGGTGACCGTCCGCACCGCCCCCGGGAAGGCCGTGCACATGACGGCCTCGCTCGGGTTCGCCTCTCCCACCACGACCGTCACGGACACGGGGTACTACACGACGTACGCCGGACCGGTCTATCTCGACGCACGCGGTCTGTGCGTGACGTGGCGCGGCGAGATCTCCGGTGAGGTGGCGGGCAAGAACGGCACCAACTGCGGTTCCCTGGCGGCGAACCGGCACTGAGCCCGCGCGGTACGAAGACGGCCCGGCGCGTGGTGTGCGCACACCACGCGCCGGGCCGCTTCCGGCCAACGGGCCTCCCGGGCCCGGGCGCAGGCGTCGGGGTGGCCGTCGGAGGGAAAGCCCTCTCCCAGCGGGCCGGACCGGTCGGCGGCGTGGAAGGAAACAGGGGGAGCGGCATGTCATCGACCAGGGGACGGACCGGGCCACGGAGCCTGGCAGCGTCCGTGCTGACGCTCGGTTTGCTACTGGGCACGGGTGGCGGACCCGCGGAGGCGTCCGCCGGGGCGCAGACGCAGTCGTGGGTCCGTGCCCAGAAACCCACGGCGAAAACGGACCGCAAACCCGCCCCGTCCGGCAGGTCGATGACTCGGATCGACGGCGACTGGTACCGCGATCCGATCGGCCACCGGTCGTACGTGCACCGGCAGGCGGTGTGGGGCCACCGGTCGCAGCTCGAGGGCGGCAAGAACAGGCAGCGGATCGACGGTGGCCGGAACGTCGCGATCGGGTTCGTGGACATCACGGGACTCGGCGACGACGTGGACACCCGTGGTCTGGAAGTGGTGGAGACCGCCGCGCTGAAACGCGACGATCCCGCACTGTACGAGCAGTTGCGCATGGGCGAACGCCCCGGGGTCGAGAGGTTCGTCGTCGTCCCGCGCGCCAACGAGGCCTCGGCGGGCATGGACGGCAGCCACTCCGAACTGCGCGTCCTCGTCTGGGACCTGGCCCTGCTGAGCCGGAACGCGCGCGAACCGGTGCCCGAGGAACGGCTCTTCGTGATCTACAGCGACCGTTCGCCGTGCAGGGAGCAGTGCGCCGACAGGATTCCGGCCACCACGGATGTCATCTACTCCGTCGTGAACGGCAAGAAGGCGGCCGGCGAACTGAACGACCGCATCAACAGCGCCAAGGCGCAGGCCGACGCCGAGAAGTCCACCGTGGCCCGGGAGGTGGCAGCCCAGAAGCAGCTGGTCAAGGAGCGCAAGGCGGCGGAGAAGGAGCGCCTGAGGCAGACCAGGGAGGAGAACCAGTACTTCCGGAACCCCCGCTCCGCCAAACCGTGCGACGGCCAGGCTCTCGGCATGCGCTCCCAGCTGACGACCGTCGCGCTGAGCGCTTCGCGCAGGGCACCGGCGGCCGACCCGTGCGGGGAGAACGACACAGCGGGCGGCACCGCCGACGGCCTGAGCCGAGCGCTGACACAGCCGGTGCACCAGGCGCCCGGCGGGATCGACTTCTCGTCCCTGCAACTGCGCCATCTCTCCGACCCCGGCGACGGCAGCGGTCTGCAGTACGCCTTCCAGGCGCCCCTCTCCGACGACGGTGGCGCCTCTCCCGCGACGGGCCTCGACGCCGCCGATGCCAGCTCCGACGCGTTCTTCGTCTGGCTCGCCCTCGAACCGTCGGCGTTCTGGGTCAACCTCAACCCCGACGAGCCGGACCGCATCGTCGACGAACGGCTCGGCCGCACGGACGCCGGGCGTGTCCTGCTCGAAGCCGATCTGCTGATGAAGAAGACGATCGGCAAGCTCATCCATCCCCACTCGGCACGGGGCCGGAAGTTCTGGGACGGCATCAGCGGGAAGTGCATGTCGTACCGGACGTGGATCCTTCCCGCGCCCGCCTCGGTCCACCAGGACGGTGACGAGCTCTACATCCTCGACGCCCCCCTCGACGTCAGGATGGAGACCCAGTACCTGGAGCAGCGGGGCAAGGCCGCCACCGGCTCGTGCCCCCAGCAGGACAAGGCGACCGAGGACCACAACGAGCGGCACTTCCGCAGTCTGATCCTTCCCGAGCTGAAGAAGGCGATCAACAGCGCGCCCGAGTACGCCGAACTGCGCCGGGTCTATCTCGCCCGGGTCGCCGCCGAGTGGTACCGCGACCTGAGCCGCGCCAAGGAGACCACCTACGGTGATCTTGTCGACACGGGTGACATCGACGACTGGCGGATCAACGGCCCCTGGAAGCCCACCGACACCTTCGACCGGTTCGTCGAGTCGTACACCGAGGGCGAGTTCAAGGTCACCGACAGGACCACAGAAGGCGGGACCACCTACGTACGAAGCTATGTGTACGGCGGCGTCGACCTCAGCAGGATCCCCATCACCAAGATCTCGGGCGACCGTTTCGCCGCGGAGCACGCGAACCTTCCCGAGGACGTCCGGCGCTCACTGAGCGAACCGTCCACCGACGGCCGCGGAGCGATCTGGCTCGGTGCGCCCACACCGCGTCAGGCCGCCGGCCCCGACTCCGATCGCGATTCCGGTCGCGATTCCGACTCCGAACCGCAGGCGCCCGCACCGGGCCAGGCAGCCGACCCCGGTTCGCAGGACGACTCGTTGACCGCCGGTGGGCTGGCTCTGCGCGTGCTACCGGTGTTGGTGGCCGCGGCGGCCCTGCTGTTCTGGTGGAGGCGACGCTTCCTGAACGCAGCCGCCACCGCGAGAACCGGGCGGAGCACCGTGGTTCCCGCCTCACGGGACGGGGCCCAGCGCGACCATGAACAAGACGACTACCTCTGACCCGCCCTTCTGGACGCCGGCAAGCGCCTCCGGCAGCGTCGCTCCGACCGGGTCGTGCGGTGCCGCGACCCGGTGCGGGCCGGTAGGCCCCCGACCGGATCGTTCCCGACCGCGGCCTGGTGAAGCGCGACGTCCTTCGTAACGCCCCCGCCCATGGCGAGCGCTGCCGCACAGGCAGCACGGCCGCATGGCTTTCGTCACAGCGAAAAGACGGAATCCGAGGGCAACTGAGCGCTTTGGTGACGTCTGTCCGTCCCGGGTGACGCCATCCCGCCCCCCCGGCCCGGAATAATCCCCCCGCCCCCTCACAGGATCCCCATACGATCGGCACAGGTCGCCCGCGTGATCGTTCCGCCGTGGCGACCGTCCCTCAGCGTTTTTCCGCCTTTCGGACCCCGACCCAAGGGATCATGTGAAGATTCGCCGCGCTCTCGCCACCGCTGTCGCCGCCGCCGTGACCGCCCCCGCCGTGCTGCTCTCCGTCACCCCCGCGTTCGCCGACACCAAGCCGGCGGCGCAGACGCAGGAGAAGCAGAGCAAGCCGACCATCAAGGATCTGGAGAAGGCCGCCGCCGAGGCGCAGAAGGCGTACGAAGAGGCCGTCAAGGCTCGCGACGAAGCCCAGGTCACGGTTCGGAAGGCCTTCGAGGAACTGTCCAAGGACAGCCACCCCCTCGTGGCTGCCCACAACGCCGCCAAGCAGGCCGCGAAGGACGCCGCAGCAGCCAAGCTCACCGCCGACCAGGCCGTGACCGCCGCGAAGGCCGCCATCGAAGCCCTGCCCACCGACGCCACCGAGGAGCAGAAGACCGCCGCGGCGACCGTGCTCTCCGAGGCCGAGGCGACCGCGACGACGGCTGCCACCGCCAAGACCGCCGCCGACACCAAGGCCGCCGAGGCCAACGACGCGCTCCAGGACGCACGGGTCGCGGCTGCCCGCGCAGCCAGTGTTGCCGACAAGGCCCTGGACGACGCGCTCGCCGCGAAGATCGCGGCCGACGCGGCGCTGGCCAAGGCCAAGAAGGAGGCGGAGGAGGAGGGCCAGGACTGCGAGCCCGAGAACGACCTCACCGCCGAGGTGACCGGCCTGCCGACCAAGCTCGTCGCCGGGACGACCACCGCCTTCTCCCTCCGGGTGACCAACGGCTCCGACCAGCACATGGACGAGGTCATCGCGTACGCCGGAGTCCACGCGACCGACAAGAGCGGTCTCAAGGACACGGGCAAGTTCTTCCGCCTCCAGTGGTCCACCAAGTCGTCCCCGAAGTGGCAGGACCTCAGCCTGGACAGCTACATCGACGGCGTCGGCGCGCTGACGCCCGGTGCCCGTGCCGACGTGAAGATGCGCCTCACCCTCGACAAGGCCACCCCGGCCGGCAACGGTGTCGCGTTCATCGCGGCCGACTTCTTCAACGAGGACGGCTCCTGCGGCGGGACGCCCGGCGCGGACATGTACGAGTTCGACGTCAAGGCCGCCGGCAGCAAGCCCGGCAAGACGGAGGACGCCAAGCCCAAGCCCTCCAAGACCACGAAGCCCGGCGGCAACGGCCACACGCCGCAGGGTTCGGCGTCGGCCACCCCGGCGACGAACGGCAGCCTCGCCACCACGGGTTCGTCGTCCGCCACCACCTCGATCGCTCTCGCGGGCGGTGCGGCGGTGGTGCTCGGCGCGGCGGCAGTGTTCGTCGTCCGTCGCCGGAAGGCCGGTTCCGACGCCTGACGGTAGCTCAGGAGTAGTGCGGTGAAGGGGCGGTGGGCCGATACGGGCCACCGCCCCTTCGAGCTGTTCCCTCAGCCCGTGCGGGAGGTCCGGAACCTGCGCCGGTACTCCGTCGGCGTCGCGTTCAGCCGCCGCCGGAAGGCGCGTACCAGGGTGTCCACCGTGCCGAACCCGCAGACGGACGCGATGCGTTCGAGGGTGGCGTCGGAGGACTCCAGCTCGTTGCGCGCCTTCTCCACCCGGACGGACTCGATGTAGGCGTGCGGGGTCGTGTTCAGCTCGGTCCGGAAGATCCGGGTGAGGTGGCGGTCGCTGACATGCGCGTACGCCGCGAGGTCGACGACGGTGAGCCGGCGGCCGAGGTTGCGCAGGATGTGGTGGCGGAGGTCCTCGATGCGCCGCGTCGCCGAGATCTGCTCCAGCGGAACGCTGAACTGGCTCTGCCCACTGGGTCGTTTCAGATACATCACGAGCTGGCGGGCGACGCGCAGGGCGACGGCCTCGCCGAGGTCGTCGGCGACCAGGGCGAGGGACAGGTCGAGGCAGGCGCTGATCCCGGCCCCGGTCCAGACGTCGCCCTCGCGGATGAAGATCGGGTCGGCGTCGACCTCGATCTCCGGGTGCGCTGCGGCGAGTTGCCGTGCGGTCGACCAGTGGGTGGTGGCGCGTCTGCCGTCGAGCAGCCCGGCGGCGGCCAGCAGGTGCGCCCCGACGCAGACGGAGGCGACCCGTCGGCTCCGCCCGGCGAGTTCCTTCACCCGCTCCACCACCACGGGGTCGACGAGGGCGTGGACCCGCCGCTCGCTGTCGACCTCCACCGAGCCGGGCACGACGAGGGTGTCGATGCTCCGGCAGGCGGCCTCCCGGAAGGTGAGGTCCGGGAGGACGCGGACCCCGGCGCCGGTGGTGACGGGGTCCATGGACTCGGCGGCCAGGACGACCTCGTATCCGTCCGCCTCGTCGGCTTCGCGCCGGGCGAGCGAGAACACCTCCGGCGGACCGGTGACGTCGAGCAGATCGACGCCCTCGAAGAGGACGATGACGACGAGTCGTCCGACGGTGTCCATGTCCGCCCTTCCTGATCAGCCGTACGTCCGGTGGCGGCCGCCACCGGAGACGCATGTCGGTATCTGCATGTTAGACGTCATTGCGGACATCCCTGCCCGGCCCTAGCGTCGGAAACAGCGCGCCACCCGGGCGCATCCCTTTCCCGACGTACGACCCCGAGGCGGTACACCCATGTCCCGAACCACCCTGCGCGAGCTCAACGGCTTCGACGCGACCCCGGCGGCGCTCGCCGGCTCCACGCTGATCCTGGTCGACTACCAGAACACGTACACCCGCGGCGTGATGGAACTCGACGGCTGGCAGGACTCGCTGGACGCCGCCGCGCGCCTGCTGGCCCGCGCCCGCGAGGCGGGGACCGAGGTCGTCCATGTCATCAACGACGGCGGCGAGGGGACTCCGTACGACATCCGGGCCGAGATCGGGCGGATCCACCCGGCCGTCTCCCCGGCCGACGGCGAGACCGTCGTCGTGAAGAAGGCTCCGGACTCCTTCCACGGCACCGACCTGGGCGAGCACGTCCCGGAGGGCGGGGACGTGGTCATCGCGGGCTGGATGACCCATATGTGCGTGGCGTTCACGGCCCAGGGCGCGTTCCTGCGCGGCAACCGCCCCACGGTCGTCGCCGACGCCTGCGCGACCCGGTCCCTGCCCGTCGCCGGGACCGACCTCGACGCCCGCCAGGTGCACCTCGGCGCGCTGGCCACCATCGGCGACCTGTACGGGGTGGTCGTCCCGACGCAGGAGTCCCTGAGGTAGCCCGGGGGGGCCGGGCCGGAAATCCACGCGCGCCCCGTCCGTACCGCCTGGTAGACCTCCCTGCCATGACTGATCTGGTGACCGAGCGGCTCGTACTGCACCCGATATCCGTGGACGAGGCCGAACGGATGGTGGCGGGCGAACCGGCCGCCGACGCGGCCTGGGAGTCCGGATTCCCGACCGAGGACGACGTGTCCGTGGCCAAGCGCCTCCTGGAACGCTGTGCGACCACCGGCGATCCGCAGCCGTTCGGCCCGTACGTGATCCGCCGCCGCTCGGACCACCGGGTGATCGGCGGCGTGGATTTCCACACCCCTCCGGACGAACACGGCCACGTCACGATCGGCTACGGCATCGTCCCCTCGGCCCGGGGCAGGGGCTACGCCTCCGAAGCTCTCCGCGCCCTGCTGTCGTTCGCCCGCGCCAACGGCGTCGCCACGGTGAAGGGCGACGCCGACCACGACAACATCGCGTCCCACCACGTGATGACGGCGGCGGGCATGCGTCCGGTCGGGGAGGACGAACGCGTGAAGTACTTCGCCGTCTCCTGGTCCGATACGGCGGAGTGAACCCGGCCGGCCGGACGCTCCGCTGTCTCCCGCGTCAGCCCGTGGCACCGCCGCGGTGCCGCAGCACGTTCACCGCCCGGTCGAAGGCCGAGTCCCGCTTCTCGTCGAACTCCTCCTTCGTGAAGACCGGCTCGGTGAGGTGCGGCGGAATGCCTGTGCCGTCGAAGGTCCTGCCCGAGCGGGTCAGGAACTCCTCGTTCGGCAGCCAGGCCGACATGCCGCCCGGCAGCTTGCGCGTCATGACGTCCGAGAAGACCCCCTGTGTGGGCTGCCCGATCCGGACCGTCCTGCCGGGCCGGTCCATGAGGGCCTGGACGAAGGTCTCCCCCGCGCTGAAGGTCGAGCCGCCGGTCAGCACGGCGACCGGCCCGGTGTGGCGGGGGCCCTGGGCGGGGGTGACGTGCACGGGCTGGGGGCGCGTGTGCCCGGAGGGATCGGCGGGGTCGTTGCGGGCCCGCTTGGAGTAGGCGACGTAAGGGGAGTCGGTGAGGCGTTCGGCGATGTGGATTCCCAGGGCGTCGGAGCCGCCGCCGTTGATCCGCAGGTCGATGATCAGGCTCTTCGGGCGCCGGGAGC
Organism: Streptomyces anulatus; assembly: GCF_014650675.1. Lineage (GTDB taxonomy): Bacteria > Actinomycetota > Actinomycetes > Streptomycetales > Streptomycetaceae > Streptomyces > Streptomyces anulatus. Next base: position 216,360 of record NZ_BMVK01000011.1, read on the forward strand.
GTTCCCCGCCGAGGGCGGTGTCCAGAGCCCGGTCGAGCTCGGCCAGTTGGGCGGCGTGGGACGTGTCGTCGCCCGCGTACCCGCCGAAGCCGGAGATCCGCAGATAGCCCTGCCCGCCGGGAAGGTCGGCGTAGGTGATCCGGCCGCCGGCGAAGTCCTGAAGATTGCGGGCGTTCCCGAGGTCGCGCTCCACGATGAACTTCTTGATCCTGGCGTCCAGTTTCCCGTTGGGCACGACGGTGCCGGGACGGGGCCGGGCGAAGACGCGGTCGCCGTCCTGGACGGCGACATGGGCGTCGTGGAGCGGCTCGACCATCTCGCTGAAGACGGCGAACAGCTCGTCCGGGGTCGTTCTGGCGTCCACCGTGGGCCGGTACCGGTCGCGTTGGGCGTGCCAGTCGACGCCCTTGGCGGAGAAGAAGGGGTAGTTCTCCTCGAAGGACTGCCAGAAGACGTCGAAGGCGGCGAGCGGTCCGTCGGGGGCCGTACTGGTGCAGGCTTCGGGCAACTCCGGGATCCGGCTCAGCCTCCGGTCGCCGACGGAGCCGTCCGCCCGCACGGACGCCCGGTCGGGCCCTCCGTCGGTCCACACGGTGAGGACGGTGCCGTCGGGCATGGTGTAGACGCCGGGTCCGGTGCGCTGCGCGGAGTCGCCCGCGATACAGCTGACGGCGGTGGTCTGATACTCCTGGAAGGTGCCGTTCCGGATGGAGAGCACGGTGCCGTAGCCGTCCATGCGCCAGGTTCCGTCGGTGGTCGGCTGGTGGGCGGTGGCGGCCGGCGCGGCTCCACCGGCGAGGGCCAGGGCGACGGCGGCGGCCGTAACAATGCGCACGATCTTGCCTTCTCTGCAGACGACTTGCCGGGACGGATCCACGTTCCCCGACAGGACGCCCTCCCGGCCATCAGGCTGTCCGGATGATCGAGGGTAGGGCCAGCACCCGGTACCGGTGACTCACCCGATCCTTGCGTCGCACGAGTGCCGGGTGGCAGTGTTCGCACGTCCGAAAATGTGTGCCGCCTCCAGTGTGTGCGACCTCCAAAAATCAGGTGGGGATGGACGAGCAGGCGTTCGACGCCTTTTACGCCGGAAGTGTGGGGCGGCTCATCGGCCAGCTGTACGCCATGATCGGTGACCGTGCCGAGGCGCAGGACGTGGTCCAGGAAGCCTTCGTACGGGCCTGGGAGCGCCGGGCCGCACTCGACAAGGACGGTGCGCCGGAGGCGTGGGTGCGTACGGTGGCCTACCGGCTGGCGGTCAGCCGGTGGCGTCGGGTGCGGACCTCCCTCACCTTCGCGAAGCGGCAGGGTCCGCCCCCGGACGTGCCGCCGCCGGACGACCACCATGTGCTGCTGGTAGCGGCGTTGAAGCAGATCCCGGCGGCGCAGCGACGGGTCGTCGTGCTCCACCACCTGTGCGATCTCGAAGTGAAGCAGGTCGCCGAGGAGACCGGCTCCCCCGTCGGCACGGTCAAGGCGCAGCTGAGCCGGGGCCGTACAGCGCTGGCGAGGATTCTGGCCGATACTGAGCTGGATCCGCGGGCGGACCGGGTTTCGGAGGTGGAACGTGGTTGAAGAGACCGGCTTGGACGAGCGGCTGGCCGACCTCGCCGCCGACGGCCGACTGGGCGCCGTGCCGCTGGCCGCCGAGCAGATCCGGGCGCGCGGGGACCGGCGTCGGCGGCGCAAGCGGGCGGCTCGGGCCTCGGGCGGTGTGCTGCTGGCCGCTGCCGTGGTCGTGGGGGGTCTGTCGTTGGTCCGCCCCGGGCCGGAGCCGACCGCCGCCGATCCGAACCCCTCCACGAGCGCTCCCTTGTTCGTTCCCCCGACGCCCGCACCGGGGGAGGAGTACGCGGCCGAACTCGGCTACGTGTACGGCGCGGTGGCGCTCGACGGGGGCCGGGTCCGGGTCACCGTCCAGCAGCTTCGCGACGAGAGGGGGACGGCCGTGCCCACCGGAGTGGTGCACGAGCTGACCCTGCCTGCGGTGACCCCGGTCGAGGTGCGGGACCTGGCCGGGGGGAATCCGGGAGACATGCGGCTGGAAGAGGTCGTGGACCGGCTGCGGACCGGGCCGCGTTGGGCGTTCGCCCTCGACTACGACGGCGAGGGCCGGGTTCAGTCGCTGCGGGAAGCGCACTGGCTGACCGTGGAATGACCTCCGGGAAGTAGCTTCCGGGGCTGACCGGGGCTGGCCGGGGCTGACCGGGGCTGACCGGGCGGTGTTCGGCTCCGGTTGAAGAATTGTTCCGGCCGGATGCAACCGGGCGGGTGGTGCGGGGCGTAGAGACCGTGTCACCCGACCGCACCGGATTCCAGGAGAACGCTGACCATGCACGCCTCACGCCGCCGGGCCACGTTGCGCCTGCTCACCTTCGCCGCCCTCGGCGCCCTCGCCCTCACCGGCTGTGGCGGGACGACCGAGGGACCCTCGGCAACTTCCTCCCCCGTGCCTGCGACGGCCACCGCAACCGCGCCGGCCGCCGAGAAGCCCTTCGCCGGTACCAAGCGGTTCGTGACGACCGACAGGGCCTGGACCGAGGGCGGACTGACCAAGCTGTCCGTGCGGTCCGCCGAGAAGAAGGTGAACACGCGGTTCGACACCTGGGAGATCGTCCCCGGCACGGGGGAATTCGTCACGGTGACCCTGGCGAAGGACGCCCGGGTGCTGCTGACCGTGCCGATTCGCGGCGACGACACCCCGGGAACCAGCGGCGGCGAACCCCTACCGGCCTCGCAGGCCGAATTCGTCACCCTGCTCACGCAGTTGGATCCCCGGACCCGCGAAGGAGCCGGCTTCGATCTGAGCTTCGACGGAGAGGGCCGGGTCACCAAGGTGCAGTCGCTGTACAAGCCGTGAAGGGCGCGATGCGAAAAAAGCCTGACTCGGGTGCAACCCGGTGGGCGGTGCGGGGCGTAGAGAGTGTGCGCCCCAACAACACCGCTCAACACACGTACGTACAGGAGCAGTTGACGATGAACGTTTCCCGCCGCCACTCCGCCGGAGGCTGGCTCACCGCCGTCGCCCTCGGCGCACTCGTCCTGACCGGCTGCGGCCAGGAGCCCTCGGACCGCCTGGAGCCCGCCGCGGCCGCCGGGCCGGCCCCGTCCTCCACGGCCGACGACGCGACGGACCGGACGGACGGGACGGACGACGACCGGACCCATGGCAGCGGGAAGTCCGCCGATCCCGCCGCGAGCGGCGAGAAGGCCTCTCCTTCCGCACGGGCCGACGACCGGACGGGCGACCGGACCAGCGACCGGGCGGACACCGTACGGAAGTCCGCCGCCCCTGCCCCTTCCCCCGCGCCGGACCGCAGGACGGCCGCCCCCACAGCCCCGAGGGACACCTCGGCGACGACCGGCAACGCTCCCTTCGCCGGCACCGCGCAGTTCGTGACCATCAGCAGGGCCTGGACCGGCAACGGGCGCACCTACCTGGACGTTCGGCCCGCCCGGAAGGAGATCAACCCTCGGTTCGACACCTGGGAGATCACCCCGGGCACAGGGCCCTTCACCACCGTGCCCATGGCCGACGACAGCCGGGTGCTGCTGGCGGTCCCGGTCCGCGACGAGGTGGCCGGAACGAGCCGCGCCGAGTTGGTCGCCCACTCCCCGGCCCGGCTCGTCACGCTCATCGGCCGACTGGACCCCACGCTCTCCGGCGGCATCGGGTACGACCTGGTCTTCGACGGCACGGGCCGGGTGACCGGCCTGACGTCGCTGTACCGGCCCTGACGTGCCCCGGATCGTGTCAGCCAGGGGGGCGGCGTCGCCGCCCCCCTGGCTGACACGATCCGGCCATGGGAAACATCTACGACTACTACGCAGCCACCGACGACAGGCACGCCCTCACGCTGTTCGAGGACGACCGCATGGACGACCCCTTCGGCACGCTCGGCCTCAAAGGGGCGGACCCCTACCTGCTTCTCGGGACCGTCGAAGCTCACCTGACAGGAGTGTCCGAGGAGCAGGTGGAAGCCGACCCCCGCTTCTGCGAACCGCTCAACGACGCCGGGAACGAAGGCCCCTGGCTCGTCTCGCTCACGGACGGCCTCCGTGACGCCCTCGCGGCGGCAACCCCGGAGCGCCTCCTGGAGGCCGCCACCGCGTGGACCCGCACGGAGGACGGTGACGGGCAGGACCCGGCGCTCCTGGCCGACTTCCTGGAGCGCCTCGGCGAACTCGCCCGCGACGCCCGGCCGCGACGACGCCTGTACTGCGGCATGTCCCTTTAGGGAACCGCGTATCGGGAAGAGGACCCGTCCGTTCGACCGGGTCGCGCGCCGGTGCGACCCGGTGAACGCCCACGTACCCCGACCGGATCGTCCGCCACCGCGACCTGGTGAAGCGCGACATCAACTACTAAAGAAACAAGAGAAATAACCCCACCCGACCGACCCCCGGCGACCACCTGACGCACCCCAGGGGCCACGTCACCCACACGGGTGAGGTTTTCCAACTCAGCTCGCTTTGGGGTCGGTTGTCCGGCATATGCTCACGCCAGCACCCCACCAGACATAGGTCGGCCCCCGACCGGGACCTGCAATCCCAACCGAGGGCCTGACCACCAAGGAAGTCAGGACCTTCCCCGATGGATACCCAGCAGAATACTGCCCTCACGCGCGCGCTGGCGGAGGTTCCCGGACCTCTGCCCACTTCCGGCGTGATCCACATCGCCATCCCCCACACCGACCGCTTCACGATCGTCGGCAACCACCTCGCCCAGCACCCCGAACTCAGCTGCACCGCAGTCGGCATCGCCGTCCGCATCCAGTCCCTGCCCCAAGGCATCGAAATCGGCATCAAAGCGCTCGCCGCCCGCTGCCGGGAGGGCGAGAAACGCATCGCCGCCGCCCTGCGCGAACTGGAAGCCTTCGGCTACCTCCAACGCGTCCGAGACCGACTGCCCAGCGGCCGGTTCATCACCCGCACCGTCTTCTGCAACCAGCCCACCGCGCTGCTACGCCCCCGCCGCCCGGCAGCCCCGCAACACCCCGCCACACCGGCCCCACACCCGGCCCAGGCACCGGCCGAGGTGCCTACGCCCGCTCCGGCACCGGCCCAGGTGCCCACGTCCGCACCAACACCGACCGAGGTACCCACGCCCGCTCCGGCACCGGCACCCACCCCGCCGCCCGGGCCGGACATGTCCGCGCCCCCGCCCGTACCGCCGCCGCCCCTCTTCGCAGCGCACCCGGCCCCCCTCTTCGTACCGCTGGTACCGCCCCCGACCGCACCCAAGCCACCACCCGCACCCCTCCCCCGGCCGGACGAACCCACCCCGGAACTGAACCGCGCCGCCACCGCACTCCTCAGCGACCTACGCCGTCACGCACCCCAGCTCACACTCTCCGAAACCGACATCCGCCACCTCGTACCCGGCGTCGCCGCCTGGCTCGAACGGGCCACCCACCCCGACGCCATCCGCCGCACCCTCACCACCGACCTGCCCCACCCGCTCAGGCTCCCCGCCAAACTCCTCAAACACCGGCTGACCGCCCTGCTGCCCCCACCACTGCCCGGCGCCCACGACCTGACCGCCCCGGCACGCCCCCGCATCACCGTCACGCCCTTCCAGACCTGCGACGACTGCGACCGCGCCTTCCGCTCCCCCACCCCCGGCCACTGCCGCGACTGCCGCGAACACCGGGAACACCGGGAACACCGAAGCGAAGCCACACGGACCGCCGCCTGACCGGGAGCACCGGCGACGTCCTACGAAGGCGCGTTCCCCGCCCGGCTCCACTCCCGCACCCGACGCCTCATGTTCCGGACGGAGATCGCGACCGCGATCAGGACCGGGGTTCCCGCGGCGATCCCGATCCAGAGCACGAGCGCGAGGTAGCCGTAGGCTGCGTCGCGCGTGTCCTGGTCCGCCCATACGAGGAAGACGATGCTCATCACGAGCGCGAACGCCATGAGGACGGCGGCGACGACGACGGCCCAGGTGAGGACGACCGCCCAGCGCCGGTAGGAAGCGGTCACCTCACGGGCCCGCGGTTGCGCGTACACCCTGGGGGGCGCACCGTGCGGCGCGACGGGCGGCGGGCCCCAGCGCGGGGGAGGCTGTTGGTCGGACATGGGGCCCAGTTCTACTGTGCCCCGACCCGGAACACCACCCTCACGTCTTCAGGCCGTCCCACATGTCGGCGCTGAAACTGCCCACCAGGGCGACCAGCGCCGCCCCGAGCCGCCAGTCCGTCTCCGGCGCGTGGAGATGCAGCTTGCTTCCCCGGGACCTGAACTCCAGGGGCATCCTGCCGCCCGCACGCCATCGGATGCGCCGGGGGGCGCGTGCGGCGCCGCCCTCGTTGCCGGGGACGCCGTCGAGGACGGAGAAGATGACGATGACCACCATCAGGGGCAGACACAGCCACCACACGAACCACCACACGATCCGGCCCTTGTAGCCCACCGCCTCGGGGCCGCCGGCCGGGGTCACGGTCCAGCGCGCGCGGAGGCCCCTGCCCCGGAACGCCTTCTCGCGCACGATCGTGCCGAGGTGCTCGCCGTGCGCGCCGAGGACGTGGAAGGTGGCGACGCCACCGGCGGCGGACTCGGTCACCACCGTGGCCACCCGCTCCCGGCGGTCCTCGTCGGCCCAGAGCACGAAGGAACGGACGCCGCTCTTGCGGGCCGCGAGATAGGCGGGTATGCCACCCGGCGGCAGCTCGCGCTCCGGGTACGCGACCATGCGGGGCGGTCCCGAACCGTCGGAGAAGTCGATCGCGTTCGCGACCGTGGTGGACACGAGTTTCCGGTTCCTCCGCCGGGCGCCGTTCATCCGCAGTACGTTGCTCACCCGGTGGCTCCTCAAGGGCTGCTGAAGGGGTACGTCCGGCCGTCGACTGCCCACTCTATGGGCTGGATCCGGTCGGTCGGCCGGATCGGGTCGGCCCGATCGGCCACCGGCCCGGACGGAGCAGACGAGAAAGGGGCGGCAGGCCCGAAGGCCCACCGCCCCTTCACCCGGAGGGAGTTACTGGATGACCGTGATCCGGTCCGTCGCCGGCGGGGCCAGCGGGGCGGCGGCCGTGGAGTGGGCCGCCAGGTAGGCGTTGAACAGGTCCAGGTCGGAGGCGCCGACCAGCTTGTTCGTTCCCTCGCCGAGGGCCGCGAAGCCGTCGCCGCCGCCCGCGAGGAACTCGTTCATCGCGACGCGGTAGGTGCGCGCCGGGTCGATCGCCTCGCCGTTGAGCTTGATGGTGTCGGCGACCACGCGGTCCGCGCCGCTCTTCGTCAGGTCGAGGGTGTAGGTGAGCCCCTTGGAGACCTGCAGAATCTTCGGGCTGGCCTGGTTGGAGCCGCTGACCTGCTGCTGGAGCGCGGTGACCAGCTGGGCGCCGGTCAGGTCGACGACGTTCATCATGTTGGTGAACGGCTGCACGGTGAACGCCTCGCCGTAGGTGACGACTCCGTCGCCCTCACTGCCGGACGCCTTGTGCACCAGGTCCGCGCGGATGCCGCCCGGGTTCATGAACGCGACTTCCGCGCCGCCCTTGTCGGCCGGGGCGAGGCCTTCGAGCTGGGCGTCGGCGATGACGTTGCCGAGCGGCTTCTCGGGGGCCGTGGAGCCGCGGCCGTTGATGTCGGCGCTGATCCAGCCCTGCGGCTTGCTCGCGATCGGGGCGGCGAGCTTGTTCCAGCGGTCGATCAGGCGCGTCATGTCGGTGGCCTTGGCCTGGTCCCGGGTCACGACGTGGTTCGCGGACTTCACCGACGTACGGACGATGTCCTTGGTGCGGCGGTCGTAGGTGAGCGTGGTGTCCGTGTACAGCTTGCCGAACGAGGAGGCCGAGGTGACCATGCGCGGCTTGCCCGACGGGTCCGGGACGGTGCAGACGTACGCCTGGTGGGTGTGGCCCGTGACCAGGGCGTCCACCTTCGGCGTGATGCCCTTCGCGATGTCGACGATCGGGCCGGAGATGCCGTCGCCCGCGCCGGGGCTGTCGCAGTCGTAGTTGTACGAGGTGGAGGCCGGGGCCCCGCCCTCGTGGATCAGCGCGACGATGGACTTGACGCCCTTGCGGTCCAGCTCGCGGGCGTACTTGTTGATCGTCTCGACCTCGTCGTGGAACTTGAGGCCCTTGACGCCGTTCGCGGTGACGATGTCCGGAGTGCCCTCCAGCGTCACGCCGATGAAGCCGATCTTGACACCGTTCTTCTTCCAGACGGTGTACGGCTTCAGGAGCGGCCTGCCGGTCTTCTCCTTGGTCACGTTGGCCGCGAGGTAGGGGAAGTCCGCTCCCTTGAACTTCTTGCCCTTCTCGTAGCAGCCCTCGACCGGGTGGCAGCCGCCGTTCTGGAGGCGGGCCAGCTCGGCCGCGCCCTCGTCGAACTCGTGGTTGCCGACCGCCGTGACGTCCAGGTCGAGGCCGTTCAGCGCCTCGATCGTCGGCTCGTCGTGGAAGAGACCCGACAGCAGCGGGCTCGCGCCGACCATGTCGCCGCCGGCCGCCGTGACGGAGTACGGGTTGCCCTTGCGCGCGGTGCGCAGCGAGGTCGCCAGGTACTCGACGCCACCGGCCGGGATCGCCTTCACCGTGCCGTCGGGCTGCGTCTCGGAGACGTTGCCCGCCGAACCGGCCGGCGGCTCCAGGTTGCCGTGCAGGTCGTTGAACGACAGCAACTGCACGTCGACGGTACGGGGCTTGTGCCCGTGGCCGTGGCCGTGCCCGTGGCCCCGGTCCTGGGCGCCGGCCGGCATCGCGGCGACGAGCGCGCCCACGGTGGCCAGACCGGCCGCGGCGGCGAGCACCCGCCGTGTCGCACGGTTCTTCTGCGGAGTCGCTGACATCGGTCCCCTTGTGTGTCAGTGCTGTCGGTGGTGGCAGTCGTGTCGCTGGTGTCACGTCTGGGATCCTGCGTGCCGCAGCCTAGAGTCAACGCGCGTAGCGCAACAGGTGTTCGGGGTTACGGACTGGTTGCCATCCGGCCAAATGGCCCGTCAGGAAACCTCCCGATCCACCCATAACACCCGCATAGCACCCACATCGCGCCACCATCGCCCCCACATGCCCGTCCGACAGGTCGCCGACGCCGCCACCCGGCGCACCGCTCGCCGTACGCTCGGAGGCATGACGACTGACGCACCCCTCCCCGCTCCCGGACGCGAGGTCCACACCCTCGACGCACTCGACTCCGCGCAGGCCGACGCCGTCCTCGCCCTGCTCGCCGATGCCGCCCGGTCGGACGGCCGGCAGGCGGTCTCCGAGCAGGGCAGGCTCCGGATCCGGGGCGGACACCGCGACGGCGTACGGCACCTCCTCCTCACCGTCGACGACACGCTCGTCGGGTACGCCCAGCTGGAGGACACCGACCCGGTCGAGGCCCCGGCCGCCGAGCTGGTCGTCCACCCCGACCGGCGCGGCCACGGGCACGGCCGGGCGCTCGGCGCGGCCCTCCTCGCCGCGACCGGCAAGCGGCTGCGGGTCTGGGCGCACGGCGGCAGCTCCGCGGCCCGTCATCTGGCCCAGGTCCTCGGCCTCTCCCTCTTCCGCGAGCTGCGCCAGCTCCGGCGGAGCCTGATCCCGCTCGACCTGGCGGACCCGGTGCTGCCCGAGGGCGTCACCGTACGGACCTTCGAGCCGGGCCGTGACGACGCCGCCTGGCTCGCGGTGAACCGCGCCGCTTTCGCTCACCACCCCGAGCAGGGGTCCCTGACCCAGCAGGACCTGGACGACCGCAAGGCGGAGCCCTGGTTCGACCCGAAGGGCTTCTTCCTGGCCGAGCGGGACGGGGAGATCGTCGGCTTCCACTGGACGAAGGTGCACGCCGAGGAACGGATCGGCGAGGTGTACGTGGTCGGCGTCCTGCCCGAGGCCCAGGGCGGCGGCCTCGGCAAGGCGCTGACCTCGATCGGCCTGCACCACCTGGCCGCCGAGACGCTGCCCACCGCGATGCTCTACGTGGACGCGGACAACACGGCGGCCGTGACGGTGTACGAGCGCATGGGCTTCACCACGCACGAGGTGGACCTGATGTACCGCACGGAGTCCTGAACCCTCCGTCAGACGGTCCCGGGGCGGCGTCACTTGACGCCGCCCCTTCTTTGCACCACCCTTTCACTACTCAATTAGTGAAAGGGTGGTGCAGCGCATGACAGCCGAATCCGCAGCGGTCGAGTTCCGCATCGACCGGCGCAGCGGCGTCGCCACCTACCTCCAGATCGTCCAGCAGACGAAGCAGGCCCTGCGCCTCGGCGTGCTCGAACCGGGCGATCGGCTGCCGACCGCCCGCGAGGTCGTGGAAGCCACCGCGATCAACCCGAACACCGTCCTCAAGGCCTACCGCGAGCTGGAGCGCGAAGGCCTCGTCGAGGCCCGTCGCGGGCTCGGCACCTTCATCCGCAGGACGCTGGGCACGCTGGGCGGCGCGGCCGACGCGACCGCCGCCGACGCGCCGCTGCGCACCGAACTCGCCGACTGGGCCCGCCGGGCCCGGGAGGCCGGCCTGGAGAAGGACGACGTCGGCGCGCTCTTCACCGCCGTACTGGACAGCACGTACAAGGGGGACGAGGAACGATGACCGGCGTCGCGATCGAGGCACACGGCCTCGGAAAGATCTACGGGCGCGGGAGCGGCGGCCACCGCGCCCTGCACGACTGCTCGTTCCGGCTGCCCGCCGGCCGCGTCTGCGCCCTCGTCGGGCCCAACGGCGCGGGCAAGTCGACCCTGCTGAACCTGGCGGCCGGGCTGGACCGCCCCAGCTCCGGGTCCCTCACCGTCCTCGGCTCCACCGTCCCCGGCGACGTACGCGACCGCATCGCCTTCGTCCCCCAGGACAAGCCGCTGTACCCGCAGCTCTCGGTCGCCGACACGCTGTGGGCCGGGGCCGAGCTGAACCCCGGGCGCTGGGACCGCGCCACCGCCGACCGGATCGCCGGACCGCTGCCGCGGAACGCCCGCGTCCGCACCCTCTCCGGCGGGCAGCGCACCCGGCTCGCACTGGCCCTCGCGCTCGGCAAGCGGCCCGAACTGATGCTGCTGGACGAGCCGATGGCCGACCTCGACCCGCTCGCCCGGAACGAGCTGATGGGCGTCCTGATGGCGGAGACCGCCGAGCACGGCACCGGCATCGTGATGTCCTCGCACATCCTCACCGAGCTGGAGGGCGCCTGCGACTACCTCCTGTTCGTCGACGGCGGGCGCGTCCGGCTCGGCGGCGAGAGCGACGACATCGTCGGCGCGCACGCCCTGCTCACCGGCCTGGCCCGCGACCTGGCCCCGCACACCGTCGTCGAATCCCGTACGACGGGACGTCAGCTCACCGCGCTCGTCAGGAAGGAGGGCCCCGTGGACACCACCGCCTGGGCCGTCACGGAACCGTCCCTGGAGGAGCTGCTGCTCGCCCACCTCCGCTCCCCGGACGCCCCGCCGCTGCTGACGCCGAGCGCTTCGGCCGGAACGCGTGCGGAGGTGACGTCCGCGTGAGCACCCTCACCCGCCCGAAGACCGACACCGTCACCACGGCCCCCACCACCCTGCGCGGGCCCGTCCGGGTGCTGCTGCGCCTGCACCGCAAGGCCCTGTGGGCGGGCGCCGCCCTGCTGGTCATCGGCATCGGCATCGTCGTCGCGCTCAGCGTCTGGATGGCGTCCTCCCCGGTGCGGTGCGCCGACGGCGACACCACCCGGTGCGGCGACGACATCTACGTCTCCAGCTACGCCCACACGTCCACCGAGACCTTCCTGACCGACGGTGGTGCGGTGCTGGTCCTCCTGGCCGCGCTCATCGGAGTCTTCGTGGCGGGCCCGCTGATCGCCCGCGAGCTGGAGAGCGGCACCTTCCGGCTGGCCTGGGCGCAGTCGGTCTCCCCCACCCAGTGGCTCGCCGCCCGGCTGGCCGTACCCGCCGCACTCACGGTCACCGGCCTGATGGTCCTGGTCATCGTCTACCGCTGGGGGCTCTGGGCTCTCCGGGCGGGCCCGAACAGCCCGGGGCTCAGATGGCACGCCGAGGGTGTGTACCCCGGCACCGGGCCCGCGGTCCTCGGCTACGCGCTGCTGGCCGTCGCGGTCGGGGCGTTGTGCGCGGTGCTCGTCCGCCGCACCCTGCTGTCCATGTCCCTGAGCGCGCTCGTGCTCGCGGCGGTGGGCATCGGCCTCAGCACATGGCGGTACCTGCTGTGGCCCGCCGCCCTCCGTCAGGGCGAGGGCCCCAAGCTGCTGCGTGACAGCGACTGGCACCTGGAAGGCGGCATGCTCACAGCGTCGGGCAGCAAGGTGTACTGGCGGGACTGCTACCACGCCGGCTCGGTGGAGGGCTACGACGCCTGTATGCGCGACCGGGGCGGGGTGACCCCGTTCGCCGAGGTGCACCCCGCCTCCCACTACTGGCCCCTCCAGCTCGTCGAGACCGGCATCCTGCTCGCCCTCGCCGCCCTCGCCGTGTTCGCCGCCTTCCGGGTCCTGCGCCGACTGCACGGCTGACCGCCCACCCGGCAGAGACCCGCCGTCCGGGCCCCGCGAGGGGTGGGCCCGGACGGCGAGCACGTGGGGCCGCCCCTGAGGGGGGCCAGCGCGCCGAACACATACGCCCCCGAGAAGAGCCCGGCGCGGCGAACACGTACAGTCACCACGAGGCCCACCCGCAGGCACACCGCTTCCTGTACGTCATGTCGCCGTTACCGGCCATTCAGACGTCCTTGCGACCCTCACGGGATGCAGCCAGCTGTGCCCGCCCCCCGCCGCAACGGGAGAGCCCGGGGAAACGCCACTCACGGCACCCCCGGCCGTGACCCGGGGTTTCCCGGTCCTTCCGCGATCTTTCCGGGCTCCGACGCGCCTGAGGAGCGCTCCGCGCGGAACAATAGGTCCATGAGCCAGCAGCCCAGCTCCGAGGTCCCGGTCCAGCCCGCCGCCCAGCCGTCCGTCGGCTCACTCGCCGCGCACCGGCCGCACGCCACCCCGTCGTCCAACGGGGTCGGCTTCTCCACCGCCGCCGATCTGGATCCCGATCTGGACGCCGACGCGGACGCCTACGAGCCCGACCGGGACGGCGACGAGCTGCCCCAGGGCCGCTTCCTGGACCGCGAACGCAGCTGGCTCGCGTTCAACGAACGGGTCCTGGAACTGGCCGAGGACCCGGCCACGCCCATCCTGGAGCGGGCCAACTTCCTCGCCATCTTCGCGTCGAACCTGGACGAGTTCTTCATGGTCCGGGTCGCCGGCCTCAAGCGCCGCATCGCCACCGGCGTCGCCACCCGCTCCGCCTCCGGCCTCCAGCCCCGCGAGGTCCTCGACCTCATCTGGACCCGCTCGCGCGAGCTCATGGCCCGGCACGCCGCCTGCTACCAGCAGGACATCGCCCCGGACCTGTCCGACGAGGGCATCCAGCTGATCCGCTGGCCGGACCTGACCGAGAAGGAGCAGGCCCGCCTGTTCACCTTCTTCCGGCAGCGCGTCTTCCCGGTCCTGACCCCGCTGGCCGTCGACCCCGCGCACCCCTTCCCGTACATCTCCGGGCTCTCCCTCAACCTCGCCGTCGTCGTCCGCAACCCGGTCAGCGGCCACCGCCACTTCGCCCGGGTCAAGGTCCCGCCGCTGCTGACCCGCTTCCTGGAGGCCTCGCCCCAGCGGTACGTGCCCATCGAGGACATCATCGCGGCGCACCTGGAGGAGCTGTTCCCCGGCATGGAGGTGCTGGCGCACCACATGTTCCGCGTCACCAGGAACGAGGACCTGGAGGTCGAGGAGGACGACGCGGAGAACCTCCTCCAGGCCCTGGAGAAGGAGCTCATGCGCCGCCGGTTCGGCCCGCCGGTGCGCCTGGAGGTCGAGGAGTCCATCGACCCGTACGTCCTGGACCTGCTGGTCCGCGAGCTGAAGGTGTCCGACGCGGAGGTCTACCCGCTGCCCGGACCGCTCGACCTGACCGGACTGTTCGCCATCGCCTCGCTGGACCGGCCGGAGCTGAAGTTCCCCAAGTTCATCGCGGGCACCCACCGGGACCTGGCCGAGGTGGAGTCCGCCTCGGCGCCCGACATCTTCGCCGCCCTGCGCGAACGCGACGTCCTGCTCCACCACCCGTACGACTCGTTCTCCACCTCCGTCCAGGCGTTCCTGGAGCAGGCGGCGGGCGACCCGGACGTGCTGGCGATCAAGCAGACGCTGTACCGCACCTCCGGCGACTCCCCGATAGTGGACGCCCTCATCGACGCCGCCGAGTCCGGCAAGCAGGTCCTCGTCCTCGTCGAGATCAAGGCCCGCTTCGACGAGCAGGCCAACATCAAGTGGGCCCGCAAGCTGGAGGAGGCCGGCTGCCACGTCGTCTACGGCCTCGTCGGGCTGAAGACCCACTGCAAGCTCTCCCTCGTCGTCCGCCAGGAGGGCGACACGCTGCGCCGCTACTCCCACGTCGGCACCGGCAACTACCACCCCAAGACGGCCCGGCTGTACGAGGACCTCGGCCTGCTCACGGCCGACCCGCAGGTCGGGGCGGACCTCTCCGACCTGTTCAACCGGCTCTCCGGCTACTCCCGCCGCGAGACCTACCGCCGCCTCCTGGTCGCCCCGAAGTCCCTGCGCGACGGGCTGATCGCCCGGATCAACAAGGAGATCGCCCACCACCGGGCGGGCCGCCCCGCCTACGTCCGGTTCAAGGTCAACTCGATGGTCGACGAAGCGATCATCGACGCCTGCTACCGGGCCGCCCAGGCGGGCGTCCCCGTCGACATCTGGGTGCGCGGGATCTGCGCGATCCGCCCCGGCGTCGCCGGACTCTCCGAGAACATCCGGGTCCGCTCCATACTCGGCCGCTTCCTCGAACACTCCCGGGTCTTCTCCTTCGGCAACGGCGGCGAGCCCGAGGTGTGGTTCGGCAGCGCCGACATGATGCACCGCAACCTCGACCGCCGGATCGAAGCCCTGGTCCGGGTCACCGACCCCGCCCACCGCGCCGCACTCAGCCGACTCCTGGAGACCGGTATGGCCGACACCACCGCCTCCTGGCACCTGGGCCCCGACGGGAACTGGACCCGGCACGCCACGGACGCGGACGGCCAGCCGCTGCGGCACGTCCAGGAAATGCTCATCGAAGCCCGGAGGCGCAGGCGTGCGACGCCCTGACCAGCAGACGACGACCCGGCCGACGCCGGACGCGGCCCCCGGCACCACACCGGACACGCCGCCCGCCGAGGCCACGGGTCCGGGGACGCGACGCACCGCCGACGCCGGCGGTGCGGCTCGCTCCCCGGACCCGGCCGGACCCCGCCCCGCCGGGGACCTGACCACGGAGGCGGCCCTCGCGCCCTACCTCCGGGGACAGGCCGCCGAGTTCCTGCGGAGCCTGCGCCTGCACCACGAGCACAGCGCCCCCGCGGACTCCGGCGGCCACGACGCGGCGGCCGCCACCCGCGCGCTGCGCCGCTCGGCCCGCCGGATCAGCGGCTCCCTGCACACCTTCCGGGCCGCGCTCGACCCGCTCTGGGCCGATCAGCTCCGCGCCGAGCTGGCCTGGCTCTCCGGCATCCTCGCCCGCGAGCACGCCTACGCGAACCGCCTCACCCGGCTCGTCGAGGCCCTGCACCAGCTCTCGGGCCCGGCCCTCCCCGCCGCCCGGGGCGTCCGCGCCGCCGGGGAGAGCGCCACCTCCGACGCCCAGGGCCGCGCCGCCCTCGGGGTCGGGGCCGCGCGGGCCGGGGCGCTCCTGGAACGCCGGCTCACCCTCGCCCGGACCCGGTCCCACTCCGCGGCCCTCCAGGCGCTCGGCTCCTCCCGCTTCCACGCGGTCGCCGACGCCGTCGCGCTCCTGGCCTCCGACGTCCCCCTGGCCCCCGGCACCGCGGGCCGGACCGCCGAGGCCCTCCTGGAGCCCGCCGAACGCGCCGAGCAACGCCTCCTCACCGCCGTGGCCGCCCTGCCGCCCGACGACACGGAGCCGTACAACGAGGCACAGGACGCGGCGTGGCACCAGGCCCGCCTGCTGCTGCGGCTGCACCGGTACGCCCACGAGGTCGTCCTCGGCGCCGCCGACCCGGCCCTGACCGGCGCGGGCCACGCCCTCGACCTGCACCGGGACGCCGTGGAGGCGGCCGGGGCCGCGGCAGCCGCGGCCCGCACCCCCCGGATCGCCCCGGCCACGGCGTACGCGCTGGGCGTGCTCCACGCGGACCAGCGCCACGAGGTGGAGGCCGCGCGGACGGTGTTCCGGGAGACCTGGCCGTACGCCGCGGCCCTGAGCACCCCATGAGCGGGGGGCCCGCGCACCGCGCGCCCGGGGAGCACCCCACGCGGACCGGCACCGTCCTGGCCGCGGGCTGCGTCCTGTGGCGCCGCGCCCCGGACGGGGACGGGGACGACGTGGAGGTCTGTCTGGTCCACCGGCCCCGCTACGACGACTGGTCCTTCCCCAAGGGCAAGCTGAAGCGCGGCGAGGAGCCGCTGGCCGCCGCCGTACGGGAGGTGCTGGAGGAGACCGGCCACCACTGCGCCCCGGGGGACCGGCTGCCGACCTCCCGCTATGCGGTGGACGGCCGGCCCAAGGAGGTCGCCTACTGGGCGGCCGAGGCGACGGGCGGCTCCTTCACCGCCAACGACGAGGTGGACCGCATCCTGTGGCTGACCCCCGACGCCGCCCGCGTCCGGCTCACCCGGCCCCGCGACGTCCGGCAGCTGATCGCCCTGCTGGACGCCCTCGCCGCGTCCTGACCACCGCTCCGGACCCGCCCCGCACCCGCCTGCCCGACACGGTTCACCTGCCGTTCACCCTCTCCCGTCGGCGGCTTCACCTGTTCTGCCTAATTTCGGACGTACACGGTGCGCGGCGGCAAGCCACAGCACCGCTCCTCATCGCACGCCGTCGTAGAACGAACTGACCACGGCGGCTCCTGGAAGGAACACCCGAAAGTGAAGCTTCAGCGCAAGAACCGGCTTCGTGCCACCGCGCTCGGTGCCCTCGCCGTCTCCGGCGCCCTGGTCCTCACGGCGTGCGGTTCGGACGACAACACCGGTGGCGGTACGGCCGGGACGGGCGAGAAGACGACCGCCGCGTCGAACGTCGACTGCGGCAAGGCCAAGGGCCAGCTGCGCGCCTCCGGCTCCAGCGCTCAGAAGAACGCCATGGACCTCTGGGTCAAGAACTACATGGCCGCTTGCTCCGGCGTGGAGATCAACTACAACTCCTCCTCCTCCGGCGAGGGCATCGTCGCCTTCAACCAGGGCACCGTCGGCTTCGCCGGCTCCGACTCGGCGCTGAAGCCCGAAGAGGTCGCCGACTCCAAGAAGATGTGCAAGACCGGCCAGGGCATCAACCTCCCGATGGTCGGCGGCCCGGTCGCGATCGGCTTCCACCTGGAAGGCGTCGACGCCCTCACGCTGGACGCCCCGACCCTCGCCAAGATCTTCGACAGCAAGATCAAGAAGTGGAACGACCCGGCGATCGCCAAGCTGAACGACGGCGTGAAGCTGCCGGACAAGGCGATCCAGGCCTTCCACCGCTCCGAGGACTCCGGCACCACGCAGAACCTCGGCAAGTACCTCGGCGCGGCCGCCCCGAGCGACTGGAAGTACGAGGCCGAGAAGAAGTGGCCGGCCCCCGGTGGCCAGGCCGCGTCCGGCTCCTCCGGCGTCGCCGCCCAGGTCAAGCAGGTCGACGGCGCGATCGGCTACTTCGAGCTCTCCTACGCCAAGTCCCAGTCCATCCCGACCGTGGACATCAACACCGGTGGCGCCACCCCGGTGAAGGCCACCTCGGAGAACGCCTCCAAGGCCATCGCCGCCGCCAAGATCAAGGGCACCGGCAAGGACCTGGCGCTCGACCTCGACTACACCACCAAGGCCGAGGGCGCCTACCCGCTGGTCCTGGTGACGTACGAGGTCGTCTGCGACACCGGCAACAAGCCCGAGACGCTCGACACCGTCAAGTCCTTCCTCTCCTACACCGCCTCCGACGACGGCCAGAAGATCCTGACCGACGCCGGCTACGCCCCGATCCCGGCCGAGATCAACGCCAAGGTCCGCGAGACCATCGGCTCCCTCTCGTAACACCCGGGGCGGCCGGGCCCTCCCGGCCCGGCCGCCCACCGGCGCAACCCGTCACCGGCGCCCCGCGCCACCGACGTCACGCGCCACCGGCAGGCCGGCCCGGCGCACCCCTCCGGACCGGCCCGCCACCCGCCCACTCTCCATCCGGTGCACCGCCGCCAGGGGAGCACACCGCTCCCCCACACAGACCGGAAAGACCATGGCTTCCACCACACCGATAGACACGCCACCGGCGCCGCCGGTCCCGCGGCCCAGCCCCCGGTCCACCGGGCGCATGGGCGACAAGATCTTCCTGGGCCTCTCCCGGGGCTCGGGCATCCTGCTGCTCGTGATCATGGCGTCGATCGCCGTGTTCCTCAGCTACCGCTCCGCCATCGCCATCTCGGAGAACGAGGGCAACTTCCTCACCACCTTCGACTGGAACCCGGCCGGCGACCCGCCGGTCTTCGGCATCGCGGTCCTGCTCTTCGGCACCGTCGTCAGCTCGATCATCGCGATGGTCATCGCGGTTCCGATCGCTGTCGGCATCGCCCTGTTCATCTCGCACTACGCGCCGCGCAAGCTGGCCGCCCCCATCGCGTACGTGGTGGACCTGCTGGCCGCCGTGCCCAGCATCGTCTACGGCATCTGGGGCGCCCTCGTCCTGGTGCCGTACCTGGAGGGCCTCAACCTCTGGCTCGACGACTTCTTCGGCTGGACGTACCTCTTCGACAAGACCGAGATCGGGATCCCCCGCTCGCTCTTCACCGTCGGCATCCTGCTCGCGATCATGATCCTGCCGATCGTGACCAGCGTCAGCCGCGAGGTCTTCCTCCAGGTCCCGAAGATGAACGAGGAAGCCGCGCTCGCGCTCGGCGCCACCCGCTGGGAGGTCATCCGCCTCTCGGTGCTGCCCTTCGGCCGCTCCGGCATCATCTCCGCCTCGATGCTCGGCCTCGGCCGCGCGCTCGGCGAGACGATGGCCGTCGCCACGGTGCTGTCCCCGAGCTTCCTCATCTCGCTGCACGTGCTCAACCCGGGCGGCGGGACGTTCGCCCAGAACATCGCGGCCAAGTTCGGCGAGGCCGACGCGTTCGGGCGGGACGCCCTGATCGCCTCCGGTCTCGTCCTCTTCGTCCTCACCCTGCTGGTCAACGGCGCGGCCCGGCTCATCATCGCCCGCCGCAAGGAGTACTCGGGGGCCAACGCATGAGCCACGCACCCACCGGCGTCATCGAGCGCCCGACGCCCGCATCGCCCACCCCGAAGAGCAGCCTCGGCAGCCGCTCCCTGCCCCGCCTCGCACCGCTCGGCTTCGCCGTCGTCTCGGTCGCGCTCGGCATCGGCATCCCGCTGGCCGCCGGCTGGCACAGCCGCATCCAGTGGGGCATGCTCTCGGCCCTGTTCTTCCTGGCCATCTCCTACGTGGTGACCACGATCGTGGAGAACCAGCGCCAGGCCAGGGACCGCCTCGCCACCAGTGTGATGTGGGTCTGCTTCCTGATCGCCGTCGTCCCGCTGGCCTCGCTGCTGTGGACGACGATCGTCCGGGGCGCGGAGCGCCTCGACGGCTACTTCCTCACCCACTCGATGGCCGGTGTGCTCGGCTCCGAGCACAGCGGCGGCGTCTACCACGCGCTGATCGGCACCCTGGAGCAGGTCGGCATCGCCACGGTGATCTCCGTCCCGTTCGGCCTGCTGACCGCCGTGTACCTCGTCGAGTACGGCAAGGGCACGCTGGCCAAGGCCGTCACGTTCTTCGTCGACGTGATGACGGGCATCCCGTCCATCGTGGCCGGTCTCTTCATCCTGTCGATCATGCTGATCGCCTCGATCGAGCCCTCCGGCCTGATGGGTGCGCTGGCCCTGGCGATCCTGATGGTCCCCGTCGTGGTCCGCTCCACCGAGGAGATGCTCAAGCTCGTCCCCAACGAGCTGCGCGAGGCCTCCCTCGCGCTCGGCATCCCGAAGTGGCGCACCATCCTGAAGGTGGTCCTGCCGACCGCGATCGGCGGCATCACCACGGGCGTCATGCTCGCCATCGCCCGTATCGCCGGTGAGACCGCGCCGATCATCCTGCTGGTCTTCGGCAGCCAGCTGATCAACACGAACCCCTTCGAAGGCGCCCAGTCCTCACTGCCGTTCTACATCTACGAGCAGTACCGGATCGGCGAGGCCGCTTCCTACGACCGCGCCTGGGCAGCCGCCCTGGTGCTGATCGCCTTCGTCATGATCCTGAATCTGGTGGCCCGCGGCATCGCCCGCTGGAAGGCCCCGAAGACCGGTCGCTGACGCGGCCACAGCGACCTCCCGAAAGAAGCAGTGATTTTCATGGCCAAGCGCATCGACATCAGCGGCCTCAGCGCCTTCTACGGCAACCACAAGGCCATCGAGGACATCTCGATGACCGTGGAGCCCCGCTCCGTGACCGCCTTCATCGGCCCGTCCGGCTGCGGCAAGTCCACCTTCCTGCGCACCCTGAACCGGATGCACGAGGTGACCCCCGGCGGCCGCGTCGAGGGCAAGGTGCTGCTGGACGACGAGAACCTCTACGACTCCAACGTCGACCCGGTCACCGTGCGCCGCACGGTGGGCATGGTATTCCAGCGCCCGAACCCCTTCCCCACCATGTCGATCTTCGACAACGTGGCGGCGGGCCTGCGGCTGAACGGCAGCTACCGCAAGAGCGAGCTGAACGACGTCGTGGAGAAGTCCCTGCGCGGCGCGAACCTCTGGAACGAGGTCAAGGACCGCCTCAACAAGCCCGGCTCCGGCCTCTCCGGCGGCCAGCAGCAGCGCCTGTGCATCGCCCGCGCCATCGCGGTCGAGCCGCAGGTCCTGCTGATGGACGAGCCGTGCTCGGCGCTGGACCCGATCTCGACGCTCGCCATCGAGGACCTGATCGGCGAGCTGAAGGAGCGCTTCACGATCGTCATCGTGACGCACAACATGCAGCAGGCGGCCCGCGTCTCGGACCGCACCGCGTTCTTCAACCTCGCCGCGGTCGGCAAGCCCGGCCGGCTCATCGAGATAGACGAGACGGAGCGGATCTTCTCCAACCCGTCGGTCCAGGCCACGGAGGACTACATCTCCGGCCGCTTCGGCTGAGCCACCCCGCTCCACCCCACAGACAGCCTTGCGGTGCTGCATGGCGGTGCCACCACAAGGCGAAAGGGTCCGCCCCCGTTCTCGTACGAGAACGGGGGCGGACCCACACGTGTAACCAACCGAGCAAGATCACCGCGCACCTCGGACTCAGCCGAAGAGCAGGAGAACCGCTCCGTAGCTGAGCGCGGCGACCAGCGCCGCGGCCGGCATGGTGATGAACCAGCCGAGGATGATGTTCTTCGCGACGCCCCAGCGCACCGCGTTCACCCGCTTGGTCGCCCCGACGCCCATGATCGCGGAGGTGATGACGTGCGTCGTCGAGATCGGCGCGTGGAACAGGAACGCCGAACCGAACATGATCGAGGCGCCGGTCGTCTCCGCCGCGAAGCCCTGCGGCGGGTCCAGCTCGATGATCTTGCGGCCGAGGGTCCGCATGATGCGCCAGCCGCCCGCGTACGTGCCCAGCGAGAGCATCAGCGCACAGGCGATCTTGACCCAGACGGGGATCTCGTCGTTGGGGCCCTCGACGTCCGCGATGACCAGGGCCATCACGACGATGCCCATGGTCTTCTGCGCGTCCTGGAGGCCGTGGCCGAGCGCCATGCCCGCCGCCGAGACGGTCTGCGCGATCCGGAAGCCGCGCTTGGCCTTGTGCGGGTTGGACTTCCGGAATATCCACATGATGCCGACCATCACCAGATAGCCGGCGATCAGGCCGACGAACGGGGAGATGAACATCGGGATGACGACCTTCTCCAGCACCCCGGACCAGATGACGTCCGTGCCGCCGGCCAGCGCCGCCCCGACCATGCCGCCGAACAGGGCGTGCGAGGACGAGGAGGGAAGGCCGTAGTACCAGGTGATGAGGTTCCAGATGATCGCGCCGACCAGCGCCGCGAACAGGATCCCCATCCCCTTCTGCCCCACGGGCGTCGCGATCAGGCCCTCGCTGACGGTCTTGGCGACACCCTGGCCCAGGAAGGCGCCCGCGAGGTTCATCACCGCCGCCATCGCCAGGGCCGCACGCGGGGTCAGCGCCCGGGTGGAGACCGAGGTGGCGATGGCGTTCGCCGAGTCGTGGAAGCCGTTCGTATACGTGAAGCCGAGCGCGACACCGATGGTCACGATCAGCGCAAAGGTGTCCACGAGGTTCAGGACTCCTTGACCGCGATGGTCTCCACGGTGTTCGCGACGTGCTCGAACGCGTCAGCCGCCTCTTCCAGCACATCCACGATCTGCTTGAGCTTCAGCACCTCCATGGCGTCGTACTTGCCGTTGAAGAGCTGGGCCAGCAGCTTGCGGTGGATCTGGTCGGCCTGGTTCTCCAGACGGTTGACCTCGATCCAGTACTCGGTGAGGTTGTCCATGGTCCGCAGCCCCGGCATGGCCTCGGCGGTCAGTTCCGCCGCCCGGGCCAGCACCTCGATCTGCTGCTCGACGCCCTTGGGGAGCTCCTGGACCTGGTAGAGGACGACCAGGTCGACGGCCTCCTCCATGAAGTCCATGATGTCGTCGAGCGAGGACGCCAGCTTGTAGATGTCCTCGCGGTCGAAGGGTGTGATGAACGAGGAGTTCAGCTGGTGGAAGATCGCGTGGGTGGCATCGTCCCCCGCGTGCTCCGCTGCCCGCATACGCTCCGCGATCTCGACTCGGGAGGCAGAATCCGCCCCGAGCAGTTCCATCAGGAGTTTCGAGCCCGTGACAATGTTGTCCGCGGACGCGGAGAACATGTCGTAGAAGCTCGTCTCCCTGGGGGTCAGACGAAAGCGCACGTGGGGTCCTCGGGATGCTTTGGATTCGGTCAGGCTGATGCTAGGCGCATCATCCGGCCACGGCTAACCGGCGTTCTTCAGTGTCGCCCATCGGACACGGCGATCAGCACGGACCCCCGGTCACGTTTCGGCAGGATTCGGTACGATATACCCGGCAGGGGTATAAGGACGGCGCGGTGCGACGGGCCGGAGCAGGGCGGCGGAGCCGTCCGGAACCGCCCCTACGGCACAACAGCAGGACCGCAGTTCCGCATTTCCGCGTTCCGGCAGGGACACTTAGAGGACAACAACGGGAGGACGCAGATGACCACGACCGGGACCACAGGGACGGAATCAACGGGCGTGGCGGCCCCGGACGCGGGGGCGGCCGCCCCTGTGGACATCGTCACCGACCACGACCGCGGCATTCACGGCTACCACCACCAGAAGGACGAGCACCTCAAGCGGCTCCGCCGGATCGAGGGCCAGATCCGCGGCCTCCAGCGCATGGTCGACGAGGACGTCTACTGCATCGACATACTCACCCAGGTGTCGGCGTCCACCAAGGCGCTCCAGTCCTTCGCCCTCCAGCTGCTGGAGGAGCACCTGCGCCACTGTGTCGCCGACGCGGCCGTCAAGGGCGGCGTGGAGGTCGACGCGAAGGTCGAGGAGGCCACGAAGGCCATCGCCCGTCTGCTCCGCACCTGAGGCGCGGTCCCGTGAGCGGCTGCGGTGCGGGTGGAGCGGGCGTCACCCCCGGCGAGCGGCCTGCCGGGGGACCGTCGCCCAGGACTCCGCACCGCGGACGTCGAGCACTTCGTCGATCCGGTCGGGACTGAGGCGTTCCTCGCCCGCCGCCGACGCGGCGATCATCAGCTCGCCGCACAGCTCGATCTCGGCGAGGGCCACACGGTCCTGCGCGTTCGGAGCCCTGAGCGTCTGCACCTGCGTCACTTCTCCCTGCCGTATCCCGGCCGTCACCGGCCCCTGGCACACCGGCTTCCCAGCCTAGGGAGCGCGATAGGCACCGCGCATGGCACGGACGGACCATTTTGCGCCCCCTCACAACCGGCCCCACCGCCCGGCCCGTCCCGGCCGCCGCCCTCACCCCTGCCGGATCTCACCGGTGTAGATGGCGTCCTCGTCCGGCAGCGTCACCGTGACCGGCAGCCCGAACCCGTACAGCAGCAGCGTCGAGACCACCGACACCTCCGCGCCCTCGGAGGAGAAGGTGAACCGGTGCCGGACCTTCCGCAGCCGGCCGTCCTCGTCCAGGTAGGCGTCGAACGGGACGGCGTCCTTGCTGAACCCTTTCGCCGCCGCGCCCAGCGCCCCGCGCGACTGCGGCGACGCGGCCCGGGCCGCCCGGCCCAGGTCCGCGACCCCCCGGTAGTGATGCACCGTCACCCCGGCCAGCTCGGACTTCCCCGCATAGGTCACATCGGCCGCGCCGCGCAGCAGTTCGGCCGCGGCCATCGGGTCGGTGACCCCGCCGGTGAGGAGGTTGCCGTCCTTGAGCGTGGTCGTGTCGATCCTGACCCACTTGTCGTCGGGCACCCCGGCGCCTCGGTTCTTCATGTACAGCGCGCCGGGGGCCAGCAGCTCGGTGATCGGCCGGTGGCCGTCCGCACCCGCGGCGTCCTCGGGCAGCACCACCTTGAGCCGCCCCATCTGCCGGCGGAAGTCGTACGCACCCTGCGCCCGGATCGTCACCCGCGTCCCGCCGGCCGCCGTCTCCATCGACGTACGGGTCTCCGCGCCGCCCGCCTCGACGAGGACGTCCGCCGCCTGCCCGAGCAGATCGAGCGGGCGATCGGCGGCCACGGAGCGCCGCCCGGAACCGTCGCTCGCGCCGCTTTCCCCGTCCCCGCCGAAACACCCGGCGGTGACCGCGATCACCCCGGCCACGGCGAGGGCGCGAACAGCACGGGCCCCGCCTCCGTCCCTGTACTGCTGCACCACCATCGCCTGCCAACCCCCAACGACTACCGCCCGGCCGAGCCCTCACCCGCCCCGCATAACGACCGCCGACGCCCCCCGTAACGCCGCCCGGGCGCGGCCCCCCGTTCGCCGACGGTGGCCAGTACCGTGGTCGGGTGCATGAGGATCCCCCCGCCCCGGTCCGCACCGCCCCGGGACCCCCGCCCGCTTCCGCCCCGGCTCCCCCTCCCGGCCCGCCGCCCGGGCACAGCGCCACGACGATCGAACGCGGCTCGTTCTGCCTGGCCCGCTGCACCTGCGGCTGGTCGGGACCGGCGCGCCGGTCCCGGGACCGGGCCCGTACGGACGCCGCGGAGCACCTCGCCACCCCCTGACCCGCCCGCCGAAGGACCGGTCGAAGCACGATTCCCCAGGCGCTCGGAGGCACCTGGGGAATCGGGAGAACCGGGAGAACCGGGAGAACCGGTGGATCAGCTGGAGAGCGGAGGAAGGAGAGCGGGCCGGAGGACGGAGGAGACGCGCGGGAAGAGGCAGGCGGGAAGAGGCAGGCAAGAAGAGACAGGCCGGAGGACGGAGTCCGTCAGGCGGCCAGGTCCTTCTCCCCCGGGTCGCCCCGCCCGGAACCGGGCCGGGGCTCAGGGATGCCCATCGCCTCACCGTGCTCGTCCGCGTACGCGACGGCCGCGCTCTTCGACCGGACGAACCAGCCCACGCGCGGCGAACGGGCGACCGCCGCCATCAGCGGGGTCAGCAGCGCCATGGCGAGCGGGGCCAGCAACAGGGCGACGGCCGTACCGAGGGCGAAGCCGCCGATCACGTCGGTCGGGTAGTGGACACCCATGTAGATCCGGCTGAAACCGGCGAAGAGCGCGAGACCGATCGCGACGAAGCCGAACTTCCGGTTCGCCACGAAGATGCCGACGGCGATGCCCATCGCCAGGGTGGAGTGGTCGCTGACGAACGAGAAGTCCGTCTTGCCGTGGATCAGGACCTCAAGGCCTTCGTGGTCGTTGAACGGACGCGGCCGTTCGACGAAGCCGCGGATCGGGATGTTGATGAGGATCGCGATGGCGGCGGCGAGCGGCGCCCAGACGATGGCGGCGGCAGCCGTGACCGAGTCCTCCGCCGTCCCGCGCTTGCGCATGCTCCACCAGCACCACAGGCCCACCAGAACCAGGCCGAACATGATCCCGTACTCGCCGACGAACTCCATGACCCGGTCGAACCAGGTCGGAGCGGCCTTCGCGAGGCCGTTGATGTCGTAGAGCAGACTGACGTCCGGGTTCGACCCGTCGAGTTCGAGTCCAGCCATCTGCTGCGGCCCCTTGCCTTGTCTGCTTCTTCTGCTGCGACGCGCGTCCTTGCACGCCGCCGTGGTCGAACCCCCGTGTCCGGTGCTGTCCGCTACCGCACTGCACAGCATCGCTGTACTGCATCACCGCGGTACTGCCGCGGTACCGCAATACCGCGTCACTGCGACGCATGGTCAGTGCGCATGCCGTTCCCGTCCCCGTCCAGGGAACGGCCCGGCCGGCGCGTGCGTTCCGCTCTCCACCGAATGATCACCATGACGTTATCGAAGAGTGACTCGTCATCGCAGCTCAGGGCCCAGGCTTCACAGAGAGTTCCGGCCATGTCCGACTGCCCGTCAGCACCCTTCGCCGCTCCGGAAGCCCCGGACGGACCCCCGTACGGGACCCCCTTACGAGACCCCCGTACGGAAACGCCGGGACGCCGGACGATGTCCGGGAGACGATGTCCGGGAGACATCCGTCACCCTGTGGGCAGATCCGTCGGAAGGGCGGCGGCACCGTCCTTCGTGACCCGTGTCGCACCGAAGTAGTCCGGCGTATCGATCTTGTCGAACCGGATGACCGCCCCGGTGAACGGCGCGTTGATCATATAGCCGCCCCCGACGTACAGCCCGACGTGCCGGATCGCACGCGAGTTGGTGAGGTCGTCGGAGAAGAACACCAGATCCCCCGGGAGCAGCTCGTCCCGCGAGGGATGCGGACCCGCGTTGTACTGGTCATTGGCAACGCGCGGCAGTTCGATGCCGACGGTCCGGTACGCCGCCTGGGTCAGCCCCGAACAGTCGAACCGGCCCTGCTGCTCCGGCGTCCCGTTGCCACCCCACAGATACGGCGTGCCGAGCTTCTTCTGTGCGAAGTAGATGGCCCCGGCGGCCTGCCGGGAGGGCGCGACACGGCCGACGGGCCGGGCGAAGCTCTTCTCCAGCGACCGGATGATCTTGACGTAGTTCTGCGTCTCCTTGTACGGCGGGACGCCGCCGTACTTGATCACCGCGTAGGCGCCGGCGTTGTACGCGGCGAGCATGTTGCTCGTCGGGTCGCCCGGCACCTTCTTCACGTACCCGGCGAGCTCGCAGTCGTACGAGGCGGCCGAGGGAATCGCGTCGGCGGGGTCCCACACGTCCCGTTTGCCGTCGCCGTTGCCGTCGATCCCGTGCGTGGCCCACGTGCCGGGAATGAACTGGGCGATGCCCTGCGCGGCGGCGTGGCTCTGCGCACTCGGGTTCCAGCCGCTCTCCTGGTACAACTGCGCGGCCAGGAGGGCCGGGTTGATGGCGGGACAGAGGTTGCCCCACTTCTGCACCAGCGGCTGGAACCGCGCCGGAACCGCCCCCTTGGCCAGCGCGACGGCACCGCCGCCCCCCGACCCGGCGAGCCCGGCGGCGGCCGAGTACGTACCGACGACGAGCAGCGCCAGGAAGCACATGACCATGCCGACGCCGATGCCACCGAACACCCAGAATTTCCGCACCCCTCAACCATCCCCCATCGGGGCGCGCTTCAGGTGCGTTTTCGACGGTGTGTACGAGTCATCCGCGGCACACCACCGGCGCACCCGAAGCACACGGGGGCGCCGACGGCTCGCCACTAACACAGAACTGACGGACTGACGGACTGACGGACTGGCTGCCTGGCTGCCTGGCTGACGAGAACTCAGCCGCCAGTCCCCGCCCCCGTCCCCGTCCCCGTCCCCGACCAGAACTCGGAGCGGACGTTGGGCCGGGGCAGCGGATAGACGTCCTTGTACGCCGGACCGTTCGGCTCGGCGGTGGGAGCGGCGACCTTCGACTCCTTCACGCACGGACTGTCGGCCTCCAGGAAGGCCTGCCCCTTCCCCCGGAAGGAGACGCTGACACCGAATCCGCTCTTCGTGACCGCGTAGACCGCCGGGAACTTTTCGTCCTTGTTGACCGCCTTGATCCGGTAGTCGTTCTTCCGCCAGAACGTCTCCGCCCGGTCCAGGAACGTCTGACGGCGTTCGGGGGACACGACGGTCATGACGGCCCGCCGGCGGGTCACTCCGCAGGCCCGGGTGGTGGTCGGCCCGTGTGCCCACTGCACATCGGGGTCGATGCCCTTCAGGACCGCGTCGAGCATCGCGTCGGACTGCTCGGCGGCTTCCTGCATGTCCATCCCGCGCTCCTTTCCGGTGCTCACGCCGCGGGCGCTTCCGTCCTCACTCCCGCACCCGGACAACGGAACCCCCAGGGCCAGGACCACCGCGACGAGGGGCAGGACCCTCTTGGCTCGCCTCACTTCGGTTCCTCCATCTTGAGCCGGTCGGCGTTGCCCGACACGATCAGGGCGATGCTGTCCGCGGACACCGCGTCGCGTTCCGGGCTGAAGTAGTTCGAGTGCGAGTCCAGACTGATGCCGTCCCCGCTGACCAGCGGCGGACCGTCCGCCACCGGGAAGCGCCGCGCCCCGAACGCCTTGCTCGCCGGATCCTTCCCGAACCACAGGTCGTCGTCACCCGGATCGGCCAGATCGCCGGCCAGATAGGCCCCACCGGGACCGCCCAGGGCGAGCCCGATGCCGCCCACCACGACCTGGGTCTTCGAGGGCAGCTTGGTCACCGGGTCATTGGCGGCGGCCCCCACGAAGACGTGCTCGCTGCCGACGCCGAGGTCCACGGCGTGGTCGACGCCGACCCCCGGACTGCCGACCAGGATGATGTCGTCGACCCCGGGAATCCCACCGGGCCGGGCCGCCGCGGCGCCCACGGTCCGGGAACCGTAGGAGTGCCCGATGGCCGTCATGTGCGGGTCCTTGTTCTGGTTGGTCACGGAGATCCCGCCCATGAAGTCGCGGTAGGCGGCCCCGCCCTTCTCGGCGCGCCCCGTGCCCATGACGGCGAAGTAGCCCGCCGCGCCGTCCTTGTCCGGCAGCTGCGGTGCGTCGTACCCGAGCCAGACGATGGACGCCGTGGAGTCGTCGTACCCCTGCGCCCCGATCGCGGTGTC
This sequence comes from Streptomyces anulatus, assembly GCF_014650675.1. Lineage (GTDB taxonomy): Bacteria > Actinomycetota > Actinomycetes > Streptomycetales > Streptomycetaceae > Streptomyces > Streptomyces anulatus. The sequence goes on from NZ_BMVK01000011.1 coordinate 245,401, forward strand.
CCGGGCCCGCCCGAGGTCGTTCTTGGCGAACTCCTCGTCGAGCGAGGTGTTGAGCCCCGGTACGTACGCCGACACATGCTGGGAGGCGTCGGGGTTGCCGAACGAGACGATGGCCCGCCCGTTGCCCTCGTCCCCGATCCCGATGAGATACATCGGCGGCTTCCCGTTCTCCTTGAGCTGCCGGTCGATCTCCCGCAGCCCGGCCAGCTGGTCACGGGCCTTGTCGGTGTCGACCCCCTCCAGCTTGTCGATCAGCGCGGGGAGATTCTTTCGGTTGGCGGCGTCACGCGCGAGTACCGGGATGCCGTCGAGATTGCCGATCCGATCCGGAACCAGCTCGATGTACCGATCCCGCTCCTCCGGGGAGAGCCCGTCCCACCACGCCTTGTTCCCGGCGGGCGTGGCGTTCTGCGGTATCTGCCCGCTCAGGTGCGCGCGCTCGGCGTCCCGCACCTCCTCGTCGACCCGCGCCCCGGAGCCGGGTATCGCCAGCCCGGCGCCGGCGCCGCCGACCGCCTTGTTCCAGTCCCAGGCGGCGCCGACGTAGTCGCCCCGGTCCCACTTCTCGCCCGCGCCCTGGGTGTCGCGCCCCCACTGGTCGACGATGCGCTCACCGCTCTCGCCCGGCCGCAGGACCGCGTCGACGACCCCTTGGACGTCGCCGCCCAGCCCGTCCCCGAGGAACCCGTCGAGGAACCCGCCGCCGTTGGGGCCCGCGGGTCTACCCGCGTCGACCGGCACGATGACGTCGCCCGGGGGGAAGGCTTCGCCGCCCTGGGAGGACGACTCGTCGCCCTGCGGACCGCCGGCGCTGTCACCGGAGCCGCCGGAGCCATTGCCGCCGGTGCCGGCGGTGCTGCCGCTGTTTCCGCCCGTACCACCGCCCGTGCTTCCGGTGGTCGTGGTCCCTCCGGTGTCACCGCTGGTACCGGTGCTGCCGGTACCACCGGTGAGGCTGGACTCGTCACCGCCGCCACCGTCGGTCCCGGCACCGCCGTCCGCGCCACCGTCGGTACCAGCACCCGAGGTGTCACCGCCGCCGTCACCCCGGCCGCCGCCGCTGCCGTCGGCACCTCCGCCGCCGGCCACGACGTCATGCCCCGGCGCCGGACACGATCCGCCGGTCAGTTCGCAGATCGCGCTACGGATCTCCGCGGTGAGCTGCCTGCCCGTTCCGGTGGCCATCAGCCCGCCGACGAGCGCGACGACCACGAGGACGAGGCCCAGGTACTCCAGCGCGGTCTGCCCGCCGTCGCGGCGGAGCTTCATCATCCGGGCGAAGCTGAACAGCCGCTGCTCGGCCCGCTGCTCCAGACCACTCCGGAACCACTGGCGGCTCCCCGGCCGGCACAGCAGCACGATGACGGCCACCGGTATCACCAGCCGCGCGACACCTCCCGCCCCGGCCCCGCCGCTCAACTCCGCGAGGGCGCCGAGGACGATCCACGCCTGAACGGCGAGGAGCCCGTACCAGACCCGGACACCGCCCTTACGGACGAACAGCGACAGCACGAAAGAGCCGATGCCGGGCAACGACGCGTAGAGCAACAACCCGAGGAGGTACCCGTCGACCGCGTCCACCGAGGACGCCGTCGACAGGGCCCTGATCGCGCCCACCAGGGTGGCCACGAAGAGAACGTGAAGGAGGATCAGCACCGCCTGCAACGACCGGGGCATCAACCGCCCCGAACCCGCTACGGCAGCGCTTACATCGACGCCGACAGGAACCGCGCTTCTTCGTATGCCGGACAAGAGCAGTCCCCTACCTCGTGAGTGGGCGGAACGGGCGACAGATAGTCACTCCGCGTATGCGACCACACGGGCAGGGGACACGACATGGGCCCCAGGACCCAATACCGGGCTCAAAGCCCGTACACACCGGCCCAGTTCAGCCAACTTGCCCCGATCACGACCTGCTTGCCGCCACCCCGGGGGCGCCTGCCGACCAGAAGTCGGAGTGGATGTTGGGGCGGGGGATGAACTCCACACCGTCGTACAGGGGGGCTGTCGCCCGACTTGTGGAGTCGGCCACTTCGGACTCACGAACACATGGCGTGTCTACTTGAAAGAAGGCTTGCCCCTTGCCTCCGATGCGGAGCCTCACCCCGAATCCGTCCCTCGTTCGGGCATAAATGGCCGGAAATTCCGCATCGTTATTGATAGCCGTCATGCGATATCCACTCCTGCGCCAAAACCGATCCACCACCCCTAAGAGATTCCCCCTCCTCGCGGCGGAAATATCGGTCATGACGACGCGCCTGCGTGACACATCGCAACTACCCACGGTCGTGGGGCCATGCGTCCACCGCAACTCCGGACGAATCTCCAGGAGCACGGAATCGAGAATCTCATCCGATCGTTCCGCAGCAGCTTGCATATCCATGGCTGAATCCCTACTTGCTGAACACCCGACTACTGCCAGAGCGATACACCCGGCGACCATCACAGAAACAATTGGACGCTTCAACGCGCACTCTCCTGCTTAACCCTATGGCCAGCCCCTGCGACAACCATCGCGATGCTGTCAGCCGACGCGGAATCCAGCTTCGGATCGAAATACTGCGAGTGCGCGTCGATCGAAACGCGACCAAGACCGACCACCGGCGGCCCCGGATCCGCCGCGAAGCGCCGCGCACCAAACTCTTCACTTGCCGGATCTTCCCCGAACCACAGGCCTTCTCCCCTCGGATGAACCATGTCTACTGCCAGTGCCCCCGCCGGCCCGAGCGCCCTCCCCGCCGCCTCGAGCAACCCCCTTTCCTTGGACGGCAGGTGGGTCACCACGTCATTCTCTGCGGCACCAACAAATACGTGATCCCTCCCCACCTTGAGATCCTCCGCACGGTCCACGCCAATCCCCGGGCTGCCGACCAAGACGATGTCATCGACCCCAGGAATCCCATCACCTTGCTGCGTGGCGGCTCCGACTGTCCTCGAACCGTACGAGTGCCCGATAGCCGTCATGTGCGGGTCACCGTGGTCATTCGATGCTGCCAGCCCGGACATGAACCCGCGGAACGCTTGCCCACCGTTCTCCGCTCTTTCGGTGCCGGCGACAGCCAAGCTGCTCATCCCGTCCGGACTCTGAGGTGCGTCATACCCCAGCCAAGCAATCGCCGCAGTGGATTCGTCAATCTCCCTCGCCGCCATGGCCGTGTCACGAGCCCGCTTCAGATCCCCCTTCGCGAACTCCTCATCCAACGAAGTATTCAACCCCGGAACATAAGCCGCCACATTCCGCGCCGTATCAGGATTCCCATACGACACGATCGCCCGACCATTTCCCTGATCCCCGATCCCGAGCAGGTACATCGGCGGCTCCCCCGCCCCCGGCACCACCCTCAACTGCCGGTCGATCTCCCGCAGCGCCGCGAGCTTGGTCGCCGAATCCCCGTCGTCGCGCCCCTCCAGCTTTCCCATCAGCAGCTGAAGGTTGTCCCGGTTCGCCGCGTCCCGCACGAGTGCCGGGATCCCGTCCAGGTTGCCGATCCGGTCCGGGTACACCGCGAGGTACTCCTCGCGCTGTTCGTCCGTCAGTCCGGCCCACCACGCCTTGCGCTCGGCCGGACTGGCATCGTGCGGGATCGCGTTCCTCAGGTAGCTGCCCGCCGCCTGCCGCACCGCCGCCGCGTCGGCCGCGGCGTCCTTCCACGTCGCGGCCGGGACGCCCAGGCCCTCCTGCGCCTTCAACGCCCGCAGGATCCTGGCGTACCGCCAGTCCGCGTCGGCCGCCGTCCGTACGGCCTGCGCCACCCGGTCCGCGATGTCCTGGGCCTTCCCGGCGTTCGGGTTGGGCGCGACGAGCCCCGAAGGGGTGACCATGCCCGGGTTCGGAACCCCGGACGCCGTCCCGCCCGCCAACGACTTCCCGTCGACCAGGCCCTCGCCCGCCGCCGGATACGTCACCGACCCATCCGCGTGCACCGTGAACCTCAGCGCCGCCGCATCGTCCAGCGCCCCCTGCAGCACCCGCTGCTGGGCCTTGATCTCATGGGCCAGGCTGTTCAGCGTGGTCCGCAGCAGCCCGCACTCGGTATAGATGTACTGGAAGTTCGCCCCCAGCCTGCGCAACCGCCCCACGGCCGCGCCGACCGCCTCGCCCTTCTGCGTATCGTGCATGCCGGGCAGGAGCTGACCCTCGATACGGTCCCGGGCCGCGTCGGCACGGTTGCTCACCCGCCCCCAGCCGTCCGCCGCGTCCTCCAGTTCGGCGCACTTCACCTCACGTAACGCGGCCCAGGTCAGGGCGGAACCCGCAGCAGCGCTCCCTCCGCTCACCACGCGCCGCCACCGCCCGGCGTCCTCACCCCGTCGAAGCCGCTCTTCACCGCCTCGTTGACTTGCGCCTGCCCCCGGACGACCGCCCTCAGCTTCCCCGCGAGGCTCCCGCACTCGCCGCGCGCGTCCTCGATCCGGCGCTCCCACGAGGCGCGCACCGCGCTCAGTTCGGCCAGCGCGGCCAGTGCTCCGGCCCCGGCGATCAAGCCCCGGTGCGCCGCCTCCAGCTCACTCCTCACCGGGCCGAGATGCGTGACCAGCCGGTCGGCTCCACCGGCGGCCCGCAGCCACGGACCACCGCTGTGCCGAAGGTCCTCACCCCCGGCTGCCCCCGTCGGCCCGGCCGTCGCCCCCAGCCGCTCCCAACCGTCGTTCGGCTGCCCCACCACGGTTACTCCGCCCACACCGCTCACCCCGTTCCTCTTGATCGTGGAGCGGCACTGTGCCAAACCCGCGTTACGCGACATGCCGTACGCAAACCCGCCGGGCACCGGCTCCGTACCCACCTGGCCCCGTGGATCCCGGGCGGGCAGAGCGAGGTCGCCACCTCCTGCGGAGCCGCGCGGTTCACCCGAACGAAGGGGGAGCCGAGCGCAGCCCTCTCACCGGCATCCGGCCGGGCTCCGCTCACCCCCAGCGCACCGTTCCCCAAGCGAGCCTGACGAAGCATCGAACAAGGGGCCGACCGGCGCACCGACGGCTCTCGAACGGCGCATGCGAACACGCCGTGCCCCGCGAACGCCACAACCGCATCAGGAACCCATGGCCACCGTCGTTGCTCCTGGTCACAGCCCGTGATACACAGAGTAACCAGGCATATGCGTGACGAGCCCGAACGAGCCGCAGGTCAGGGCGGCCGCCCCGGTCAAACGTGCGAGATCCGGGTAAAGAGACCCGGGAAGGCGTCGTGCGAGCGCGGTTTCATCAGCGAAGATAGAAGGCGACCCGTGCCGGACGGCACGGGCAGCGAACTACCCAACAGGGGCGGTGACTTACATGATCCTGGCAGCAGAGAAGGGCGACATCACCACCATCATCGGCGGAATCGCTCCGGACTGGGGGCCGTTCGGGACGCTGGGCAACGAGGCGCGCATCATGATCGAGGTGGTGATGGCCATCGCCATTCTGCTCTGCCTCGGCATCGCGATCTGGGGCGCGGCGAAGCAGCGCATCGGAGCGACGGCACTCCGCGACACGTTCAGTGCGGAGCAGGGCAAGGGCCTGATCGTGGCAGGACTGACAGGGGTCTTCATCATCGGATCCCTGGGGACCCTGTTCACCATCGTGTACGGAATGGCCGTCTGACCCACCGTCGGCCATGTCGATGCGGGCCGTCCCAGCCCGCTCCCCACCATCCGCCCGTCGTGCCCACCGGCTGAGGTTGCGTTTCCCTGATGTCGAGTCACCACACCGCGCTCAAGCGGCAACCAGCACAGCTACCGTCGTCCTGCGCGGATCCGCACACGACCGAGGGAGCGAACGCGGCATGAGTCCCGGTGACGAGCACGACTACCGCGGCAAGGAGCAGGGGGGCCGCACGGACGACCCGTACAGCACCCTCGGCGGCACCCGTCAGACCCGCACCCGTCTCCCCGACGGCGACCCGGGCCACCCTCACGCGCGCCGCCCCGTCCGCAACTCCCGCTCGCTCGTGACGATCACCGGCATCGTGGTGCTCCTCGTCGCTGCCATCGCCTTCGCCAACCGCGGCGGCGGCAGCGACGACGACGCCTCCCCGGACGCCAAAAAGCCCGGAACCGCAGGAAGCGCGCCCACCGCGGCCACCGGCACCAAGCCCGTCCAGGGCAAGAACGGCACGATCGCCTCCGGCTTCGCCCACGACGAGCAGGGGGCGCAGAGCGCTGCGGCGAACTATGCGGTGGCGCTGGGGTCTGCGGAGATGTTCGACAAGACCAAACGCGACGGCATTCTCGACGCCGTCATCGCGCCGTCATCGCTCAACCGCTTCCGGACCACCCTCGACAAGGCATACTCCGCGAACTTCTTCCGCAATGTCGGACTCAACGGCGATGGTTCCACGCCGGAAGGCTTCACCTTCATCTCGCGCACCGCACCAATCGGCACCAAGGTGACGAGAGCGACGCCTGAGCAAACCACGGTTGAAGTCTGGTGCACCGGTCTGATCGGGCTCGCAGGAGAAGGCTCAACGAAGCCGGTGACCGATGGGTGGTTCACCATCACCGTAGAACTGGTGTGGGTGAATGGCGATTGGAAGGCCGCTACTCACTCTCAGAAGGACGGCCCGGCCCCCGTGGGCGGAGATACCAGGGCTTCCAGCGCCGATGACATCGCCAACGCGGTCAACGGGTACGGAGGGTTTACTTATGCCCGGTAGTCCACGTCGCAGTGCAGCCTCGATCGTTGCCCTGTTGGCATCTGCCCAGGTCGCCGCAGTCTCCTTCGCGAGCCACGCAACAGCAGCTCCGACACCCACTCCGAGCCCGAGCCCGAGCACAAGTAACGATCCCTGCGACTTGATCCACGGCCCCGCCAAGGACTACTGCGAAGGCGGCGAAGGAGCCGGTTCACGCACCCAGGACGTTCCCTCCACCGACGCCCTCGACCCCCTCTCCTCCCTGGCCCGAGGCTGCGCCGACGCCGCCTCCTGGATCGTCGGCAAGCTCAGCGAGGCCGTCGAGTCCACGGCCAACGTCGACTTCACCAACCCCAAGTTCCTCCAGCAGTACGCCGTCATCTTCGCGGCCTCCACCATCCTCACCCTCGTCCTCTGGCTCCTCGCCGTAGCCAAGCGAGCCATCCGAGGCGTCCCCCTCACCACCGCGATCTCCGAGGCCGTCGGCTTCCTCTGGCTCACCGTCCTCGCCTCGGCCTTCACCCCGCTGATCCTCTACACGATCGTCTCCGCCACCGACGGCGTCACCGAGGTCATCTCCTCCGCCACCGGCGGCCAGACCGACGTCTTCTTCGGCTCGTTCGCCGAAGCCCTCAAGAAGGGCGAAGACATCGGCGGCGGACCGATCATGCTGATCGTCGTCTCGCTCGTCTCGATCCTCGCCGCCGGCATCCTGTGGCTGGAGCTCGTCATCCGCGCCGCCCTGCTCTACGTCGGCGCGCTCCTCGGGATCGTCGTCTACGCCGGCCTCGTCGACAAGAACATGTGGGGCCACGTCCGCCGCTGGGCCGGCATCATGATCGCGGTGATCATGGTCAAGCCGGTCATCGTCATCGTCCTCGGCCTCGCCGGAGCACTCTCCGCGGGCGACGGCCCCGACGCCTTCTCCGCCGTCGTCTCCGGCCTCTCCATCATCCTGCTCGCCATCTTCGCCTCCGCCATGATCTACCGCTTCGTCCCCGGCTTCGGCGACGAGATCCAGGGCGCCCGCACCAACCGCAAGCAGGCCACCGACGGCGCCCAGGCCGCCGCCCTGATCAGCTCCCCGGCCGCCCTCGTCTCCCAGGGCATCAAGACCCACAGCGGCCGCAACGACCAGAACAGCGGCGGAGGCGGAGGCGCCCGCCCCGCCAACCCGGCCAGCGGCGGCGTCGCCGCCCACAGCTCCCGCACCACCGGCGGAGGCGGCGGAGGCGGCGGATCCGCCGCCCCCTCACCCCGCAGCGGGTCCGCACCCACCTCCGGGACCCCCCACAGCAGCCGCTCCTCCCGAGGCGGAGGCGGCTTCGGCACCACAGGTAACTCGAGCACAGGAGGTGGAGGGCGTTGACGACCCAGTCCCACACGATGACGCCCCGCCGCACGTATCTCATCGGCCGCGCCCGGCCGAACGCGATCGTCGGCAAGAACCGCGAGACCGGCGAGATCGCCCTGATCATCGTCGGCGCGTTCCTCGGGATGATGAGCGGACTCCTCGTCCCGGTCCTCTCCCTCCGCATCGTCTGCCTCGTGGGCTTCCCGATGCTGGCCCTCGCCATCGTGTACGTCCCGTACAAGGGCCGGACCTTCTACAAGTGGTTCGAGATCAACCGCAGCTTCAAACGCTCCCTGCGCCGCGGCACCGCCTACCGCTCCACCGCCATGGAAGCGGGCGTCAGCAGCGACGGCCGCGAGGTCGAGATCGGCCCGCCCCCCGGCATCGGCCGGATCAGCTGGCTCGCCGCCCCCTTCGGCCCAGACGAGATCGCCGTGCTCCTCCACGCCGACCGCCGCACCGTCACCGCGGCCATCGAGATCGAGGGCCCCGGCGTCGGCCTCCGCGACAGCGAGGACCAGGAAGCCCTCGTCGACCGCTTCGGCACCCTCCTCAAGCACGTGGCCAACGGCGACGGCTTCGTCACCCGCCTCCAGATGCTCGCCCGCACCCTCCCCGCCGACCCCGACGCCCACGCCAAGGACGTCGCCCAGCGCGGCGACAAGGCGTCCCCGGGCTGGCTCCAGGAGTCCTACGACCAGCTCCAGTCCATGGTCTCCACCTCCAGCGAGCAGCACCGCGCCTACCTCGTCGCCTGCATGCACTACGGCCGCGAACTGGCCGCCGAGGCCAACGCCATGGCCCGTGCCGCCCGCCCCCACGGCGGCCGCAAGCTCGACCGCGACGCCGGCCTCGCCGTCGTCATGGCCCGCGAGCTCACCGACATCTGCGCCCGCCTCGCCGAGGCCGACATCCGGGTACGCCAGCCCCTCGGCCAGAGCCGCCTGGCCTCCCTCGTGCACTCCATGTACGACCCCGACCACCCCATCGACCACATCCAGGCCATGACCAAGCGCAACGCCTGGCCCGCCGAACTGGACGCGGTCGAGCCGACGTTCCTCCAGGCCAAGACCCGCGAGTCCACCACCCGCGCCCCCTGGTGCCACGCCACGGCCTGGGTGAAGGAATGGCCGATGACCCCCGTCGGCGTCAACTTCCTCGCCCCGCTCCTCGTCCACACCCCCGACGTCATCCGCACCGTCGCCGTCTGCATGGACCTCGAACCCACCGAGGTCGCCATCGAACGCATGCTGACCGAGAAGACCAACGACGACGCCGAGGCCAGCCGCCAGGCCAAGATGAACCGCACCGTCGACCCCCGCGACATCGCCGCCCACGGCCGGCTCGACCAGAGGGGTGAAGATCTCGCCAGCGGTGCGGCCGGAGTGAACCTGGTGGGGTACATCACGGTGTCGTCCCGCTCCCCCGAGGCCCTCGCCCGCGACAAGCGCACGATCCGCGCCTCGGCCGGCAAGTCGTATCTCAAGCTGGAATGGTGCGACCGCGAGCACCACCGGGCCTTCGTGAACACGCTCCCGTTCGCCACGGGCATCCGCCGCTGACGACCTGACGGCGTCAGGCCGGCAGCCGCCGTATCGACAACCGCTCCACCACCCGATCGATCACCGCACCACCACCACCCGCAGGAAGAACCGCAACAAGAGAGGGCACCCCCACCATGCGAGACCCCCTGTCCGCATTGTCGGATGCCTTCACCTCCTTCCTGTTCGGCAAGGTGGAGACGACCCGCCTCCCCGTCCGTACGTCGACGGGCCAGGCCCAGGCCGTCTACCTCCCCACCGCCGCCCCCGGTCTCGGCGACTCCGGCGTGATCATCGGACGCGAGGTCTACAGCGGCAAGGGCTACATCTACGACCCCTTCCAGCTGTACGGGCAACAGCTCCCCGCCCCCCACTGGCTGGTCCTCGGCGAGTCCGGCAACGGCAAGTCGGCGCTGGAGAAGACCTACGTCCTGCGCCAGCTCCGCTTCCGCGACCGCCAGGTCGTCGTCCTCGACGCCCAGGGCGAGGACGGCGTCGGCGAATGGAACCTCATCGCCCAGGAGCTGGGCATAACCCCCATCCGTCTGGACCCCACCGCAGCGCTCAACGGCGGCATCCGCCTCAACCCCCTCGACCCCTCCATCACCACCACCGGCCAGCTCGCCCTGCTCCGTACGATCATCGAAGTCGCGATGGGCCACGGGCTCGACGAGCGTTCCGGCTTCGCCCTGAAGGTGGCCCACGCCTACGTCACCGCGACCATCACCGACCGCCAGCCGGTCCTGATGGACATCGTGGAGCAGCTGCGCCACCCCGAGCCCGAGTCCGCCGAGGCGATGAACGTCGACATAGACGATGTACGGGCCTGGGGCCTGGACGTCGCCCTCGTCCTGGACCGGCTGGTCGACGGTGACCTGCGCGGCATGTTCGACGGCCCCACGACCGTCGGCATCGACCTCGACGCGCCCCTCATCGTCTTCGACCTCTCGCACATCGACCGCAACTCGATCGCGATGCCGATCCTGATGGCGATCGTCGGCGTCTGGCTGGAGCACACCTGGATCAGGCCCGACCGCAAGAAGCGCATCTTCCTGGTCGAAGAGGCGTGGCACATCATCAACTCCCCCTTCGTCGCCCAGCTCTTCCAGCGCCTCCTGAAGTTCGGACGCCGGCTCGGCCTCTCCTTCGTCGCCGTCGTCCACCACCTCAGCGACGTGGTGGACGGAGCCGCGGCGAAGGAAGCGGCGGCCATCCTCAAGATGGCCTCCACTCGCACGATCTACGCCCAGAAATCGGACGAGGCCAGAGCGACCGGCCGGGTCATCGGCCTGCCCCGCTGGGCCGTCGAGATCATCCCGACGCTCACGCCCGGCATCGCCGTCTGGGACGTCAACGGCAACGTTCAGGTCGTCAAACACCTGATCACCGAGGCCGAACGCCCCCTGGTCTTCACCGACCGCGCCATGACCGAGGGATCGACGGACGACCTGCTCCCCGAGGACATCCGCGCCGCCGAACTGGAGGCGGAGCAACGGGCGGCCCGGATCGAGCACCAGCAACGGATGAACGAGTCGTCAGAGTCAACGGTGGCATGACATGGCACGCCAGGCAGCGCGGGGCCGGGGCCCGGCCCATCACGACGGACACGACCGGCCCCAGGGCGGCGGCGGCATCCCGGACGGCCTGCTGATCGGCCTCCTGGGCCTCCTCTTCGCCGCCACCCTGGTCGCCTGGACGGCCACCGGCCTCGCCGGGCTCTTCGCCCACGGGGCCTGGCCGGACGGCGTGACGTTCACCCGGTCCCCGCTCGCCCTGCGCGAACTGGCCACCGCTCCCCAGGACCTCGCCGCCGCCTGGCCGGGGACGCCCCCGGCCCAGCTCTCCGGGTACGGCCTGTTCTGGGGCCTGTTCATCGGCGAGCTGATGGTGCTGGTGGTCCTCGCGGTGTTCACGCTCGGCGTGGTGGCCCGTGGCCGTGCCGTACGAGAACGACGCCGCGAGGAACGAGCCTTCGGAACGTACGAGAAGCAGCCGGCCCCCAGAGGAACGGCACCAGCGACAACGCCGACACAGACACCGGCCGCAGCACCAGCACCAGCACCCGACCACACCGCCGAAAGCACCCCCGCACCCCCTCCCTCCAAGGGAGACCCACACCTCACCCCCGAGGCACACGCAGCACACGCGGCACAGCAAGCACCCCAGACACCCCTGACACCCCTGACACCTCAGGGACCGACCGTCCCCGGACTCCACGACACCCCCGGGACCTCTGGGGAGTCCCCCGGAATCACCCCGTCCTCCCCCCTCCTCCTCCCCTCCCCCCGCACCCCCCTCCTCGTCTACGCCCCCGCCCCCGCCCGGCGCCCCACCGTCGTCCGGGCCGTACACGACGCCGAGGGCCCCGTCCTCGTCGTCACCTCGGACCCCACCGTCTGGGCCGAGACGAAAGACGCCCGCGCCAAGCTCGGCCCGGTCCTCGTCTACGACCCGGGCCACCTCTGCGACACCCCGGCCCGCCTCCACTGGTCGCCCACCGAGGGCTGCGAGCTCCCCGACATCGCCGCCGCACGCGCCGCCGCCCTGCTCGCCCCGGTACGCCCGCAGGCCCGGATCGACGCGGCGGTGGCCGACACGGCGCAGACGCTCCTCCAGTGCTGGCTGCACGCCGCCGCGGTGGACGGCCGCCCCTTCCGCCAGGTCCTCCGCTGGGCCTCCGGGTCCGGCGCCCACGAACCGGTACGCCTCCTCCGTACGCACCCCAAGGCCGCGTCCGGACTCGCCGGGCTGCTGGAGTCCGCCCTCACCGCCTATCCCGAACGACGCGAAGTGGCCCAGGAACTGACGGTACGGGCGTTCGCCGCACTGTCCACGGTGCACATCCGCGAGGCCTGCACGGCGAACCGAGCCGATTCCCTCGCGCTGGAATCTTTTGTGGACGAAGGGGGAACGCTCTATCTGGTGGGCGAACCCATCGAGGATCCCCGCTCCCGCCCCGGCGCGATGCCCCTCCTCACCGCGCTCGCCGCAGACGTGGTCGAGCACGGCCGCCGCATGGCCGCACGGTCATCCGACGGTCGGCTCGACCCACCAATGACGCTCGTCCTCGACGACGTCGCGGCCGTGGCGCCCCTCCCCCAGCTCCCGGAGCTGCTGACGACCGGCCAGCACCGGGGCATGCCCGCCCTGGTGCTGCTCCGCTCCCGGGAACAGGGACGGGCCCGCTGGCAGGAACGCCTGCACGCTCCGGCCCCGGGCGCCGGCTAGACGAAAGCCCCCGGCGCGCCCGCCACTACCCCTCGCGCCCGAGGACGTACTCCAGCTCCAGCTCGCCCCGACCGCCCGGGGCCGGAATCCGCTGCCCGGAGGGGACGAACCCGAACCGCCGGTAGAAGGCGGCGGCCCGCGGGTTCTTCTCGTGCACATAGAGGCGCACCCGCTCCAGCCGGGGCGAGGACAGCGACCAGGCCCACGCGACGGCCTCCCGGAACAACGCGTCCGTCACCCCGGTCCCCCGGACCTCGGGCCGGACGAACACACCGACCAGGTGCGCCTGGTCCACCGCAGCGGCCTCCCCGAAGCGCACATCGTCCTCCGGACTCTCGACGAGCACGGTGACCGACCCCACCCACACCCCCTCGGGCGACTCCGCGACGAACTGCCGGACACGACCGCCCCCGTCCTCGGCCGCGGCGGCGGCACGCTCCCGCCAGAAGTCGTCCGGCTTCGCCACGGCCTCCTCGTACGACTCCAGGAACGCCACCGGGGCCGCCGGGTCCTTCAGAGCATCCAGCCGCAACTGCCTGACCTGCGGCCATTCGTCGGCCCGCGCCGCACGCATCACATAATCCATGCCCCGATCCTCACCCCCGCCCGCCCCACGTTCAACCGACTAACCCCAACGCCACCACCAACAACGCCACCGCCCAACGCGTCGCCCCACCCCCACAAGGCGACCGCACCGGCACCCGCAGGCACACCCGCCCCCGTCGTACCCCGGTACTACACCCCGGGCCCACCTCCAGCCCCCGGTCGGACGACCGCGCCGAGCCGGCTCCGTAGCGTCGACCGCATGATCAAGGCACACGGACTCACCAAGCGGTACGGCGACAGAACCGTCGTCCAGGACCTCGAATTCACCGTCCGCCCCGGCACGGTCACCGGCTTCCTCGGCCCCAACGGCGCCGGGAAGTCCACGACGATGCGCATGCTCCTGGGCCTCGACGCCCCGACGCGCGGCAACTCCACCGTCAACGGCCGCTCCTACGCCACCCACCCCGCGCCCCTCACCCAGGTCGGCGCCCTGCTGGAGGCCCGGTCCGTCCACCCGGGCCGGTCCGCCCTCAACCACCTGATGGCCCTCGCCCACACCCACGGCATCCCGCGCCGCCGCGTCGAGGAGGTCATCGACCTCGCCGGGCTGACCGACGCCGCCCACCGAAGGGTCAAGGGCTTCTCCCTCGGCATGGGCCAGCGACTCGGCGTGGCCGCCGCACTCCTCGGCGACCCCGCCACCGTCATCCTGGACGAACCGGTCAACGGGCTGGACCCCGAGGGCGTCCTGTGGATCCGCACCCTCCTCACCTCCCTCGCCGCCGAAGGCCGTACGGTCCTCGTCTCCTCCCACCTGATGAGCGAGATGGCCCTCACCGCCGACCACCTGATCGTCATCGGCCGAGGCAGGCTCCTCGCCGACACCACGGTGGACGAGCTGATCCGCTCGGCGGGCGGGGCGTCCGTCAAAGTCGTCACCCCGCAGCCGGACGAACTGGCCGCCCGCCTGAAGGACCCGGGCGTGACCATCACCGAAGCCCCGGCCCACGAACTCCGGATCCGAGGCGTGGACGCGGCGCACATCGGAGGCGTGGCCGCCGCGCACGCGATCACCCTGCACGAACTCACGCCCCAGACCGTGTCGCTGGAGCAGGCGTTCATGGACCTCACCCAGGAATCGGTGGATCACCGGCCGCAGCAGCGGACACCGGCGACTCCCACCCCTTCCCCTCTCACCGGAGCAGCAGCATGACCACGCCCCACCCCACCCTTCGCCCCCCGAGCCCGATCACACCGGCATCACCGCCATCACCGCCCTCACCCTCATCGCAGTACCGCATCACCGCACCCCGGATCCTGCGCTCGGAATGGCACAAACTCCACTCCCTGCGCTCCACCTGGATCACCGTCGTCTCGGCGGTCGTCATGGTCCTGGGCGTCGGCCTGATCATGGGCGGGACCTACACCTCCGGCGGCGGGGACTCCGACGTCGACACGATCGTCCTGACCCTGTACGGAAGCATGCTCGGCCAGTTGTGCCTGATCGTCCTCGGCATCCTGATGACCGCCGGCGAGTACGCGACCGGCATGATCCGCTCCTCGCTCACCGCCGTACCCACCCGGCTCCCCGTCCTGTGGGCCAAGGCCGCAGTGTTCGCCGCCACCGTCTTCACGGTCATGTTCGCGACGGCACTGATCACGTTCGCGGCGGCGCAGGCCTTCCTCCACGACACCGACCAGGCCGCCTCCTTCACCGACCCGGGCATCCTGCGCGCCCTGGCGGGGAACGCCGGGGCCCTCACCCTGCTGGGCCTCATCGCTCTCGGCCTCGGCGCTCTGCTGCGCTCCGTGCCCGGTGCGATCGGCGCGTTCATCGGCGGGGTCATGATCCTGCCGGAGATCCTCGGGATGCTCCCGTACGACGCGGTCGAGCGCGCCATCATGTACTTTCCCACCCAGGCCGCAGGTGCCCTGGGCTCCGCCACCCCCATCCCGGGGACCGTCTCCCCCGGCCCCGCCCTGCTCGCCCTGTTCCTGTGGGCGGGCACGACACTGGCCGCGGCAGCGCTGGCGCTCAACCGCCGCGACGTCTGACGCGACGTCTGACGCGAGGAGAACGACGAGGTGACGGACCACCCCCGGGCCGCCGGCACGCCCCCGGCACCCGAAGCCACCACAGCACCGCCCCCGCCCGCCGACGGCACCGACCCCGGCGGCACGGCACCCCTCACCCGGATCATCCGCGGCGCCCTGGACCGCCTCCGCGCCTTCGACCGACGCCGGCCACGGGTCTGGGACGCGGCGGTGACCGCGTTCTGGGCCGTGGCGGCGGTGCTCGACTACACCTCCGGCGGCTGGCGGACCGTCGCGGACGACGACGTCACGGCAGCCGAACCGCTGGTCCTCCTGATGAGCCTCTGCTTCTCGCTGCCGCTGCTGTGGCGCCGAACGCACCCCATGGCCGTACTGCTGCTGATGGCACCGGCGTCCCTGCTGAACATCTGGACGGGCGCCGTGGTCCAGGCCGCACTCCTCCAGCTGATCCCGGTGTTCCAGATCGTCCTGCGCTCCTCCTTCCGTACGGTCGGGGCCGCGGCTGCCCTGTTCGTCGCCCCGGTCCTGGCCATCGGCGTACGCATCGCCTCCACCTGGGGCCAGCAAGTGGTCTCGTACGTCTGGGGCCTGGTGTTCGTCGTGCTTCTGGGGATCGCGGTACGCACGCGCCGCGAGTACACCGAAGCCCTGGTCGAGCGGGCCCACCGGCTGGAACACGAACGCGACCAGCAGGCCCGGCTCGCCGCCGCAGCCGAACGCACCCGTATCGCACGGGAGATGCACGACATCATCGGCCACAACCTGTCCGTCATCACGGGCCTGGCGGACGGCGGGGCGTACGCGGCCCGGAAGAACCCGGAACGAGCGGGCCAGGCACTGGAAGCCATCGGCGCCACCAGCAGGCAGGCCCTGTCCGAACTCCGCCGCCTCCTGGGCGTCCTGCGCGACGACCACCCCGAGGCCGAACGCGCCCCGCAGCCGACCCTCGACGAACTGGTCCCCCTCATCGAACGCGTACGCCGAGCAGGCCTGCCCGTCCACCTGGAGCTCCACGGCGAACCCCGCGCGCGGTCGCTCACCCCGGGCCGCCAACTCACCGTGTACCGGGTGGTCCAGGAAGCCCTCACCAACACCCTCAAGCACGCCACCGGGCCCACCTCCGCGACGGTCACCCTCACGTACACACACACGCACGTGGACGCCCATATCACCGACACGGGCACCGGGTCCGGCCCGACCGAGGACGCGGAGGAAGCCCCACTACCGGCCCAGGGCATCATGGGCATGCGGGAACGCGCCGCACTGTACGACGGCAGTCTCGACGCGGGACCGCTGCCGAACGACGGCGGATGGCAGATACGGCTCCGCCTTCCCCTGGAGGACACGCGCCCGTGACGACGGTACTCATCGCCGACGACCAGCCGATGCAGCGCTTCGGCTTCCGCATGCTGCTGGAGAGCCAGGACGACATGACGGTCGTCGGCGAGGCCGGCAACGGCAACGAGGCCGTCCACCTGGTCGCCCGCCACCACCCGGACGTCGTGCTGATGGACATCCGCATGCCGGGCCTGGATGGCATCGAGGCGACCCGGCGCATCATCGCCTCGGGCGCCCGCACCCGGATCCTGATCGTCACGACGTTCGACCTCGACGCATACGCCTACGACGGCCTGCGCGCCGGAGCCAGCGGCTTCCTGGTCAAGGACGCCCTGCCCGAAGAACTCCTCGCCGGCATCCGCGCGGTGGCCGCCGGGGACGCGGTGGTCGCCCCGACCCTGACGCGCCGTCTCCTCGACGCCTACGTGCACCACCTCCCGGTCGTACCGGGCGCACCTGCCGCGTCGGACCCGCGCATCACCGCACTGACCGAACGGGAACGGGAGATCCTCACCGTGATCGGCCAGGGCTGGTCGAACACGGAGATAGCCGCCCGCCTCCATCTCGCCGAATCCACGGTGAAGACGCACGTGACCCGCATCCTCGCCAAAACAGGCGCGAGGGACCGCGTCCAGGCGGTCATCCTGGCCTACGACACCCGCCTGGTCACCCCGATGTAGGCGGTACGTGGACGGTACGGAAGGCATCGGGCCCGGAACGCAGAAAAGCCCCGCACCAGAGGTGCGGGGCTTTCCCGGAAAAATTGTTC
>NZ_BMVK01000012.1 GCF_014650675.1 Streptomyces anulatus
AGATCATCCGCGGTGGCGACGCCGAGCGCTTTCCCCGCGTGGCCCAGGAGCCGGGTCACGGTGGGCGGACGCGCATCAGGATGGTGGGTACGAGCACCAAATGCTCGTACCCACCGCCTACGGATCTGACCCGAGACTGGCGGGCGCGGAGTCTCGTGTCAGATACAGAGGCCTGGGCGAGTCGGCTGTCGTCGTGCCGGACGCGCCTTCCGGGACGGTACGTTCCAGGTGTCGGCGGGCTACTTGGTGAGGACGGGGTCAATCCAGGCCCCGATCCCGAGTGTCTGACCGATCCGGGCGTTTTCGACTCTGAGTGTGACGCGGAAGGAGCCGGTGAGATCGACGGTCACGCTTTCCGGGGCCTGTCCAGGCCCCATGGCGATCTCTCTGGGCGGCTGATCGTCGACTTTGATGGTGAACACAACCGAGTCTCCTGTGGCTGACTCGTCCGTCACGCCGAGACGGGTGACGAGGGAGGCGTATTGGCGGTCGAGCTGCCAAGTCGCGGACGCTTCACCTTTGTTTCCCAGCAGGGTCCGGAGGTGGTCCTCGGCGTTTATGCGCGCCTTGCCGGTCTCGTAGTTCCAGGGGTCGTTGTCCTCCATCGGTGCGAGGTCACTGATGAGGGACCAGGTCCGACCAGGAGGTGGAACGAACGACGGAGTCTCCTCCGGTGGAGGGAGGCTCGGAGATGCCGACTCCTCCTCGGACGGTTCCTCGCTGAAGGTGAGGCTGGGGCTGGGGGTGGCGCGGGCATCCTGCCGGGACTCCTTGGTGTTGTCCTGCATGTACCAGATCCCGGCCATCACGCCGCCGCCGACCAGCAGCACCACAGCCACCGCTCCACCGGCCAGAGCAAGGATCCGCCGCAAGGCCGTGTCCGTGGTGTTCGTGGCTCCGGGCGGGTAAGAAGGCACGGGCGGCAGGGCGATCTGCGGGTGGGAATCCGCACCGCCCTCGAACGCGCGCAGCTGTTCGCGGCAACGGTCCAGCTCGGTGGCCAGGGCGCCGCGGCGTTCGACGAGCGCGTCCCGCCGCTGCGCGAGCTGCCGGCTCTCCTCCTCGATCCGGTGCCGTCTGTCCTGGCTATCAGGTGTCGGTGAAGGCCAGGTGCGGCGGGTCTCCTCCCCCAGGTCGAGGCGGAGCTGGGTCTCCCGGGCCCTCACCTCGGCGAGTTCCTCGACGATCCGGCGCAATGCTTCCTCGCCGTCCAGGAGGCTCAGAAGGAGGGAGTTCTGGTCGCTGCCACGAGTGGTGGCGCGATGCGCACCAAAGTCTCGCGGTAGGCGGTAAACAGCTCGGTCCTGCGCTGCGCGGCTGCGGGGTCGTCAGTGCGGCGGGCGACCTCGGTGAGCAGGTCGCGGAGGAAGTCCCACGAGGGCAGGTTCGTGCCCAGCGTGTACTTGCGGATCGTGGAGTCCTTGTATGCGGGGTAGCGGTGGGCGAACTCGCGCGAGCTCAGACCGGACAGGTCCAGCAGTACGCGCAGCCGTGCGCCGAAGGCGGCCTTGATCCGGTCCTTCTCCTCACACGCCTCCCGGCGCGCGGGCAAGCCCTCGCCCTGACCGTGCTCGTGTTGTGTCACCTGCGCTCCCCCTCACCACCAGGCCGGTGCGTCCCAGCACCGAAAACCGCCGCCGCGGCGCGATCGCCCACCACCGGTCAGCCCGGTCACTCTAAGGCCAACTCGCCCTGTCAGCAGCGGGGTTGCCCGCCACTCGTGCGGCATGTCGCGGGTAATGGCCGAACCCCGCCCACTGCGGGGCCGCCCCGGGAGGAACACCATGACTCACCACCTCATCGCCGTCCTGATCCTGCTCACCCTCACCGGCCTCGGTATCGGCCGGCTCGCCTACAAGAACCCCGCCCTCGGCACGTCCATGGTCACCACCACCACCGTCCTCGCCCTCCTCTGCACCGTCCTGCAAGCTGAGACGGCATGACCGCCACCGGTACCAGACCGTGGGGGGGGCGAGCACTGCCAGGACCACGCAGCCGAAACCGGCCCGCCGGTCGGAGACTCGATCAGGCCCGTACTCGGTCAACTCCCGCCCGGCCCGGCGAGGAACGGGCACACTCGGACAGGTGGCACCCGGCCGCGCCGTCGGGCAGCACACGTGCCGCCGGGCCACGGTGGGCGGATGCGACCTCTCCCGCTCGCCGTCGTCGCGGCCGTCACCGCCGCTTTCCTGACCGGGTGCGTGTCCCGTCCCCGAGCCGGCCCCGCCCCGCCCTCGGTACAACCGCGCGGGCTGGAGGAGCTGGCGTGGATCGGGCCGTCCCCGTCCGCGTCGGCCACCGGCCACCGCGGGTCGCAAGGCGCGCTAGCGGCCATGGAGGCCGTCGGCTTCGGTCAGACCCTCGAAGCGCATCACTGATCTGGTGAGCAGGGACGGGCAAGTGGTCCGACCTGCGATGGGGAGTGGAACTCACCATGGGCTTCCCGCTGAGCAGCCCGTGGTGAGTGGCAGTTACCGGATTGCTTGGGGATGGAGACCTGGGCCCGGTTGGCCAGCACGTAGAGCCGTCACCAGGCTGTCCGGGAGGAGTTGGTGACGGCTTTACGTGGGACTCCCCGGTCCACTCGTACCCGCCAGGCCAGGTCCAGCACCTGCCCGAACAGAACACAGCGTCAGCACGGCGTCCGGCGCCGGCGAACGTGGCCGTTCCGCAGACAGGTCGGAGCCCGGACCGTCGCCCGGTCCCCGGTCTCCAGTGCCTCGCCCAGGAGGACGGCGATGCCGAACATCCGCTCTGCCGCCCTGCGCTCCCG
The DNA here is from genome assembly GCF_014650675.1 of Streptomyces anulatus. GTDB lineage: Bacteria > Actinomycetota > Actinomycetes > Streptomycetales > Streptomycetaceae > Streptomyces > Streptomyces anulatus. The sequence goes on from NZ_BMVK01000012.1 coordinate 2,774, forward strand.
GTACGCCTGGGCCCGGCAGGCCGCGTCGCAGTACCGGCGCCCGGCCACCGAGTCGTTCGGAAGCCGGGCGCCGCACAGGGCGCAGCAGCGAACCGGGCCGCGTCTCCAACATCACGCGATGACGCTCCGGAAGCGCGGGGTGGAGCCCGAACAAGCCCATCGACGACGATCCGGGCGCGCTCCGGCAGGCTCCGTCCTTGCGTATCCGTCCCGGCCTCGCCCTTCTGCGAAGTGCGCCGCCCACGCGAAGGGCCTGTGGGACCGCCGCGCCGCCGTGTGCTTCGACCTGCTGCTGCACCTCAGCGGCGCAGTTTCCTTCACAACCGACCCGGTCGTACCCGGCTACTACGGACCGCGGACCCCTGAGTAGTACCAGCTCCGCCGGGACCTTGCGGCCCGGGTCGACCCCCTCAACTCCCCGAAAGTCCGGGAACTCTGGGAGGCCGCCACAGAGGACATCGGCGATCTGCACTGCCACTGCACTGAGGCCAACGTGTACACGCGGGACGGCAACATCCCCCTGACATCACGGACCCCGGCTTCCTCAGATGCAAGGCCGCCGCCCAGGAAAGACCGAGGAGGAGCTGATCAGGCAACTGAGGCACGAGGTCGACATCGACAAGCATCTGAAGGACTGCAGCGGCCACGAAGAGCAACGGATGCGGTTGCACGTCCAGACTGGTGGCGTGGCTTCACGTACGCGCCCGGGGGCCGGTTTCAAAATTGGCCCCTGCGCGAGGCATCCGCTCGGTCCCGGGCTGTGGTCCGGCCGCGGTTTACCCCAGCGGCACGACCAGGACAGCCACAGCCGACCCCACCCCGCTTTCCCAACAGGTAGCCGCCAGTTGGGAAGCGGCAGGTCAGAGTATGCCAACTGCGCGATGCCGGGCGATGCCCGGCATCGCTACTTCAGCCAGCCGTAGGAGCGCCGTACCCGGGACAGAGCGCGGGCATCACGGCGCGCGGCCGCGTTCCCGATCCGGCTCTGGCGCGAGCGGGGCCGACGCGACTGCGAGGCGGCCAGACTGCGGCGTCCAGCGTCCCGGAGCCGCAGCCGCTGCCTGCGCAGTCCCACTGTCTTCGCCGCTTCCGACTTGAGCGGCCGGGGCCGCTTCCAGACCGGTTGCCACCCCACGGGCTCCTTGGGGTCCTGGTCATCGTCGAGTACGGCGGCCATCTCCGCGCGGGCGCGGGCGAGGGCGAGGACCTCTTCGTCCGTTTCACGAAGGTGATCGACCAGTCGGCGGGCAGCCTCAGCTCGACCACCGCTTGCGGATGGCATGCTGAGGTTTACGGCGATTGGAGACTCATCGTGCTCATTGCCTGTCGAGATTGAAGAACTGTCCCCCATCGGACACGTCGCCAGTACTTATCTTCTGGCTCTCGATGCCCGAGCTTTGACTCCGCGGTCGTAGTGCCCAGCCAGGGCTCATATTGCTCTCTGCTAGCCCGATCGAGGTCTGTGGAACGGGTTCGAAGGAGCGGCTCTCACGGGGCCGTCCGCACCGCTTCGCTGTTCCGGAGACTCGCGACTGTTCCCTGTTGCAGGATGTGCGCATGATGCGTCGGGGGCGTGCCGAGGGAGTCTCGGCTGTGGTGTTCAGTGTTGCGGTGTGCTTAGCCGGCCTGTGGTGGACGGTGGAGGCGCTGCCGAAGACGGCTGGGGAGCAGCCCGACTCCGCGGGGGTGCTGGCCTTCTTGCCCAGTCTGGCCGGCGCGGTGCTGGGGGGCTGGGGGACGTGGGCGGGGGTTAGGGCTTTGCAGGCCCAGCGCACGGCGTTGGTGATCGCGGAAGGGTTCGCCAGTCTGGTGGTTCGGGTGGAGGGTGCGCAGTACCGACAGCTGCTGGGTAGTGGACCGGCAGCACCGGACGGGCGGATTGACCTTGCCTTCTCAGCGTCAGCCACCGGGGTGGGCGGTTCACGCGGAACCGGAACGCTGGAGGGTGTAGCCGACTACTACCGGGGCCTGCGGCCCGGACGGTTGATCGTCACCGGTACGCCGTCCGCCGGCCGGGGCGAACGGGGCGGGGGTGATGCGGGAACCGGCAAGACCGTGCTGGTTCTGTCCTTGATCCTGGGCCTGGCCGCAGAGCGTTCCCCCACGGATCCGGTGCCGGTACGACTGACTGCGGCGTCCTGGCCTGGCAGCAATGTGCGTGACTGGTTACGGACGCATCTGACAGACGTCTACCGGCTCCCCCGCCGGGAAGCCGCCCTCCTGGTGGACTCCGATCTCGTTCTGCCGGTGATCGACGGACTGGACGAAATGGACCCGGGCACAGCTCCCGGCTACACCTCACGCGCCGCCGATCTCCTGAGATCCATCAACCGGTTCGAGCGCGGTGGCGCACACTGCCCGGTCGTCGTGAGCTGCCGGCATGCCCACTACCAGTCCCTGGTGGAAGCAGAGGCGGAACCCAGGGTCGTGGCACACATCTCCGTGGCCCGCGTCGACCCCTCCCGTGCTCACAGCTATCTGTCGCAACGCGTCGCAGGTACGGAGCGGGGCCACACCCGCTGGCGGCCGGTCCTCTCCGCCCTGAACTCCGCAGCGGTCGGCCCGGCGTGCGCCGTACCCCCCGAGCACACGCTGCTGGCCGAGATGCTGGACACGCCGTGGCGGCTGACCCTGGCCGCCACGGTCTTCGAGGAACGCACTGACGACGGGCGGTACCTGCGCGACCCCGCCCATCTCCTCGATCTGACGCGCGGCGGGCATCTCTACCAGTACCTTCTGGACCACTACATCAGTGCCGCAGTGAGCGCACACCACCAGGACTCGGGCGAGACATCCCGGCCCCCGACAATCGGCCCCCGTTCACGGCTGGATGCCGACGCCACCTGGCGCCGTCTGGCATTCCTCGCCCGCTACCTCAATGACAACCACGGCCCCGTAGACGGCGCGCCTCGCCTTGCTGCGGGTCGCGCGCTGAGCAGCACCGATCTGATCATCCACGAGCTTTGGCCCCTGGGCGGCAAGCACCGGACACGGCTGACCGAACGCGTTCTGGCCGTGGTGGCGTCGCTCCCTCTGCTGATTCTTCTCGGGCAGTCACAGGGTGACATGCTTGGCGAGATATTGGTGTGGCCGCTTTTCCTCTGCTTCGCGGTGCTGTACCGCCCCGCGTGGCCGAAGCCGCGCCGGATCGACCTTGGCCGTCTTCGCACTCATGTCGGCCGACGCGCTTTCGTACGGTATTGTGCGGCCGGTTTCGTGTTCGGTCTCCTGGTTTCCCTCGGCCTGACTGTCTTCTGGAACGGTCCCAGCAACCTGTGGGAGGACCTATGGACACATCAAGACACCCTCGTGGTGGGCGTAGCTCTGGGGCTCACGATTGGGCCTTTACTCGGTCTCGCGCGCGGACTCATGATCAAGCACGAGCATGTGGGAGTCGTTCCGCGTCAACTAATCCGCATGGATCTCACCGCCGCAGTCATCTTCGGACCCGTAACAGCGATCTGGGTAGTGATCGGACCCGAGTTCGGAAGGCGGATCGCGCACGACGTCCTTTTCGGAAACGAAATGGGGGCAATCAGCTATGAGTCTCTCTTCTTCGGAGGGCTCATGATCGGGTGCTTCCTATTCATGCTCCCAGTCGCGGGCGGTTCAGCATCCATGCGGTACTTCGCGCTCCTCCTGCACACACGCAGGAAGCTGCCGTGGCGACTCGGGCGCTTCCTCGACACCTGCTACGACCACGGCATCCTGCGCATGTCCGGAACGGCGTGGCAATTCCGCCATCGTGAACTCCAGGCCCACCTCGCCGCCCACCCCGCGCCACCACCCCGCGCATAGAAGATCACGCCAACGCGGCGCTGTCGCGTCCGCCAACCGGCCCCACCCGCCCCGGAGAAGCTGCTGGTGGAGACGCCGGCCTCGGCCCCGGCGGAGGTGCTGAGCACGAAGAAGGTCCAGGCGGCCGTGGAGCAGTTCACGCGAGCCCTGGCCGCGGGGGAGGCGTCACCGACCAGACGGCTGCCGCACAGGCCGGGCAGCCAGGCCCGTCTCGCACCGCCGGTACGCTGATCGGGCAGCCCGAGACCCTGGTCATCCTGGAGCGGGTGGAGGCCAACCCGTTCGGTCTGCGCGGCGAGTAGGAGAAATAGCTGAAGGTCGTATTCCTGGACGGCCTCAGGTTCGCGTGGGGGTTCGCGTATCCGCCTCAGATGGTGAGCAGTCGGGTACGAGCAGCGAGGCCTGGAAGGGGTGACCTGTCCGGCCCCGCTGTCGTCGGGTCGGACGGCGTCGAACTGGTCTCGCGCTGACCCGGGCCAGCGACTTCGCTCCCAGGGTCCACACGCACTCCAGTTTGATGCTGGGCCCGGACGCGGTGGCATCGCACTGGCATGCGTGTAGCCCCTCGGAGCTTGGGCCGCTCCCCGCAGGTTCGGAAAGACTGCCTTGCAGTTTCCTGGCTAGCTCTCGGAGGGGTTCGCGGATGGTGGCAGGGCCATGTCGAGGAGTGCGTCGACGGTCTCCTCGCCCAGCTTGCCCTGGAAACGGAGCGACCGGTGGATGATACGCCCGACGGTTCCGGGGGGGGCGCCTCTATGTTCTTCGTCAAGCGCGTGGGCAGCTTTTGCCCGGGGTTCGATCTTCTTCGTCGGCATGAGACTGTCTGGTCGTGTCAGAGATGATGAGTGGGTTGGAGGCGGCCTTGGCTGAGGCGTCGTCTCCTTCGTGGACTCAACGTGTTCGTGCCGGGCGTGACCTTGCCTCCTTCGCTGATGTTCCTGAGGCTGCGGAAATGCTGGTGGGGCTGCTGCTGGATGTCGAGGACACGGCGGTAACCCGGCAGACGGCAGAGGTCCTGGCCCGGGTAGGGACGGTGGCCGCCATAAGGCTCATCGCTCTCGCGTTCGCCGAGGCTGACGACAACCAGGCCGACTGGCTGCAGACCGGGGTGCATGACGCGCTTGTGGAACCGGTCGGTGCGCTGGACGTCGCAGCGGCCTGCGGGAAGCTCGCCCGGGACCCAGACGAAGCTGTCCGTCTGGGTGCCGCAGATATCTCGGCATGGGCAGACGACACAAGGTGTTGATCTGCATCGGTCTGTCTGCGGGCGGGTTCATGCAGCCGTCCTCTGGGGGAGCCGGGGTTCGTAGAAGGTGACATGGCGCGCTTGAGCTGCCGGTTTCCGCCTCGGGGTGCATGTTCCCCGTGGATCGAGGTTCCCGAGGACTGCGTGCTCGGGGCGAGGCCGGTGTAGGAGGCAAGGTGGGTGGGCGGCGGAGGGGAAGCCGGTGCCGTCGCCGACGGTGACCAGCAGGACTGCGGCGGTCCTGACGCCGACGCCGGGCATCGACGTCAGGACCGGGGAAGCAGGGTGTGCCTCCAGCAGGGCGTTGATCTGGGCTTCCAGGGCCCGGCGCTGTTCGTGGACACCCGCGAGCGGGCCAGGGACGGGATGACGACGTCGAGGGGTGCCGGTCCCGGGCACGACCACGAGCAGGCCGCGTATCCGGTTGGAAGTGCGGGTGGCTTCGGCCGCGAGGTTCTGGTCGAAGCCGGTCAGCACGGTCAGTTCGGCGGTGATCTCGTCGGTCAGTTCCAGCGAGCGCAGGGTGCGGGCCGCGTCCGCGATCACCTCGGCGTCCATTGCGTCGGTCTTGGCCTCGCCCGGGTAGAGGTCGGCGATGCGGCGCATGGCCAGACCGGGCAGGTAGGCGACCTTGCAGCCGGCATCGCGGGCGACGGTCATGGAGAGGGGGCGCCTATGGAGACGGGTTGGTCCACGATCACCAGTACGGTGCCGAATTTCGCGGCCGGCTTGTCGAAGACGGCCAGCAGCTTCGGCTCGCTGTTGGGCAGCGGCTTGTCGAAGACCTTCTTGCCGTTCGGGGTGAGTCCGTGGCCGTGGCGAGCGGTCTTTCCGCCGTCGAGCCCGAGGACCACGCCCAGCCGGCCTCGCGCCTGGAGCACTCCCAGGTCGCCCGGTCGCTGGCCTGGCCCGGGTATCCCCTCGAACGCCACGGCTGGGAGTACGCGATCTGGTCGGACGACGAGCCGACCCTGCTGGAGAATGTCCGGTTCCTGGCCGCCTACCGTCACCGCGGTGTCGTGCCCGAAGCCGATATAGAGCGTGCGTGGCGGGAGGTGGTCGACGGCGAGGAGCTGGCGCTCGCCGAGCGGCGCCTGGCCGGGGACCGCCAGTCCGAGGAGGCCCGGCCGTCGCTGATGGCCCTGCTGTGGTCGGGGCGGCTGACCACGGGCCTGGTGGCGGGGCCGCTGTCAGGCGCATGCGTTCTGCGGAGGCGCGGATGAATTAGTGGACGACGACGCTGAGGCCGGAGCTGCCGATAGCCTTCGACGGCGAGCAGTTCACCGTCGCGGAGATCGAAGGACGCCGTATTCTCCTGCGTCAGTCCGCGGTGGCCGGCCCGCCGAAGCTCCGGCATGTCGACCTCTCGGCCCTGCTCGCCCATCCCTCGACCGAGATCCTGACACCGTCTCCCGCCGAGACGACGGCGTCCGCCGCCCTGCTGAACGGCCTGGCTCGTGAGGACGACGACGAACAGACCGTGAAGGTGCAGCACCACCAGGAGGTCCTGACCGGATACCAGCTGGGCGACGCGGCCCTGGCGTTGGACGGGGAACCCCGGGCGGACTTCCTGCCCGGTATCCCGTTGCTGCACCGCTACGCGGTCAAGGCCGCCGAGCTCGGCATCGGGGTCACCACGATCTGCCGGTGGACCGCGCGTTCAAGGAGGCGGGGCCGACCGTCCGGTGGGGGAAGCGGATGTCGACAGGGGGTGGGTGCCTCTTGCCGCCGTGCCCGGTCGCTTCCTCCGACAGGTGTCCTCGGTGACGTGACGGTGGTACCCGCCTACCTCACGGCGTGACCTCCGCGCCCCGGTCGGCCCGATACGCGCGCAGGAACGTCCGTACTCCCTCGACGACGAGCGGCCGCACGCGGGTGTCCTGCGCGGCGTTCGCGGAGCCCAGGCGGTCCAGGGCGACGCCGAACGTCAGCGCCAGGAACTGGTCGGCCGCCAGTCGGGGGTCGGGGGCGTCGAGCAGTCCGGCCTCGGCGAAGGCGGTGAACCGCTCGGCGATCGCCTCGTCGGGGGTGTCCGCCATGGGGTTGTAGTCCTGCTGCGGCAGGTGGCCGGACTCCGTCCGGAGCAGGCGCTGCAGTGTCGTGTACTCCGCCGAGCCGAGCATGTCGGTTGCGATGCGCATCGCGAACGCGACCAGGCCGTCCTCCAGTTCGGCGGTCTCGGTCACGTCCGCGAGGGTGTCGTCGAGGGTGCGCCGGACCGTGGTGACCAGCGACTGGCCGACCGAGTCGACGACCGCATGCAGCAGGGTCCGCTTGTCGCCGAAGTAGTCGTAGACCGTCCGCTTGGACACCTCCGCCCGCGCGGCTACCGCGTCGACGCTGGAGCGGTCGAAGCCGTCGGCGAGGAACAGTTCCCGGGCCGCCGTGAGGATGGCGGCCCGCTTCCGCGTGGACCCCTCGCGCAGGGTCTTGGTGGTCGGCATGGGCTCATCCTAACCGTTCTACACTGCACGGTGTAGTGTAGTTCTGGTCCGGTGAGTACCGTGCGCGTTCCTCCGTGTGCGGTCGGCTCCCGTCCCGCCGGTCCGCGACGGAAAGGACCTCCATGACCACGACTTCGGCTCCTCCGCTCCGTATCGGCAAGGCCGCTGTCCGGGCCCTCGGCATCCTGGCGCTGGCCACCGGAGCCCTGGAATCGGTGGTGACGCCGACGCTCCCGCTCCTGCGGCGTGAGCTGGACATGAGTCACTCCGAAGGGGCGTTGCTCAGCATCGTGCTCCTCGTCACCGGCGCGCTGATCACGCCGGTGGCGGGGAAGTTAGGCGACCGCTACGGCGGGAAACGGGTCCTCGTCCGGCTGATGGTGGTGGTCTGTGCCGGGGGGCTGGTGTCCGCCCTGGCGCCGAGCCTGCCGGTGCTGCTGCTCGGTCAGATCCTCCAGGGCGCGATGGTGGGCGCGCTGCCCCTGTCGTTCATCCTGGTGCGCGAACACCTGGCCGAGGGCGAGTCCAAGGTGGCCATCGGGGTGGTCAGCGGACTCTTCGTGGGGGGCACGATGGCGGGGACGCTGGCGGCCGGACCCGTGGCCGAAGGGTTGTCCCGGCACTGGATGTTCGCGCTGCCGACGTTCGCGGTCATCGGGGCCACCGTGCTGGTGCACCGGCTGATGCCGCAGGATGCGCCGCGCCGGTCGGGCGGCGCCGGGATCGACTGGCCCGGCCTGGTCCTCCTGAGCGGAACGCTCGTCACGCTGATGCTCGTCCTGGCGCTGGCTCCCGAGATCGTCGCGCGACCCCTCGTACTCGTCTCCCTTCTCGTGCTGCTGGCCGCCTTCGCGGCCGGGTGGGTGGCCGTCGAGCGGCGCGCGGCTTCGCCGATGGTCGATCTGCGCATGGTGGGGCGGCCCGAGGTGTGGAAAGCGTGCGTGCTGACGTTCTTGATCTGCGTCGGTACGTCGGTGGCGGCCTATCTGGTCCCGGCGCTGTTCGCGGTACCCGCCGACGCGTACGGGTTCGGGGCGAGCGCGACGCAGATCGGCCTCTTCCTGCTGCCCGGGGCCGTGGCCGCGTCGCTGGCCGGGCCGGCCGGCGGGTTCGGGGCGCGGCGGTTCGGTTCGCGTGCCGTGGTCACCGCCGGAGTTCTCGTCATGGCCGTCGGCCTGTTCGGCCTGGCGGCCGTACACACCGAGGTCTGGCACCTCGTCGTCGGCAAGATGATGATCGCGCTCGCCAACGGGCTCTGCGTCACGGCGATGGTGACCAGCACCGCCACCTCCGTCGACCGCGGTGACACCGGCATCGCCACCGGTCTGGTCCTGGTGACGCGCGTGATCGGCTTCGCCGTGGGGGTCCAGATCAGCGGCGCGATCCTCACCGCCAGGACCCCCGCCGGGTCGGACCTCCCGGCCGAATCGGCCTACGTCGTCGGCTTCGTCCTGGCCGGAGCCGTAACGGCGCTGTCCCTGCTCGTCGTCCGCACCCTGAGTAAAGGAGTCAAGGAATGACCCGCGTCGATACGTTGGTGAACGCTCCCGCCGCGCGGGGGCGTACGGTCCTGATATCCGGGGCCAGCATCGCGGGGCCCGCCCTCGCGTACTGGCTGAACCGCTACGGATTCATGGTCACGGTGGTCGAGAAGGCGGGCACGGTCCGCGACGGCGGCTATCCCATCGATGTGCGCGGCACCGCGCTCGACGTCGTCCGGCGGATGGGGATCCTGCCGAGGCTCCGGGACGCGCACATCGATCTGCGCCGGCTGACCTTTCTCGACGAGGACGGCTCCGAGATGGCCTCGGTCGACCCGCACGCCGTCACCGGCGGGGTCGCGGGAAGAGACCTGGAGGTGCGGCGCGGGGCGCTGGCCGGGGCTCTCCACGAGGCCGTCCGTGACGATGTGGAGTTCCTGTTCGACGACTCCATCGACACCCTCGACCAGCACCGCCACGGGGTCGATGTCACCTTCCGACGGGGAGCCAGCCGTACGTTCGACCTGGTGCTGGGGGCGGACGGGCTGCACTCGCACACCCGCGCGCTCCTGTTCGGACCCGAGGAGGGGTTCCACCGCTATCTCGGCTACTGCTTCGCCGGGTTCACCCTGCGCAACACCTTCGGGCTCGTCCGTGAGACCACGATGTGGAACGCCCCGGGCCGGGCAGCCGTGCTGTACGCCGTGGGCGACGACGAGGACGTCCACGGCTTCCTCAACTTCGCCCGCACGGAACCGCCGTTCGGCGCGTTCCGTGACCCGGAGGCGCAACGGGACCTGGTCGCCGAGGTCTTCGACGGTGCGGGATGGGAGGTCCCGGGCATGCTCGCCGCCCTGCGCGACGCGGACGACCTGTTCTTCGACGTGGTCAGCCAGATCCGGATGCCCCGCTGGTCCAGTGGCAGGGTCGCGCTGGTGGGCGACGCCGCGTACGCGCCCTCGTTCCTCACCGGCCAGGGCTCCAGCCTCGCCCTGGTCGGCGCGTACATGCTCGCCGGATCCCTGGCGGCCGAACGCGATCACGCCGCGGGCTTCGCAGCCTACGAGCGGGACACCCGTGCGTTCGTGACCCTGAACCAGGATCAAGTCGGCAAGGGCGATGCCGCGCTCTTCCCGACCACCGCCCGGGCACTGGAGCAGCGCAACACCATGCTGCGCTCTCTGGGCTCCATGCCGCCCCCGGCGGAGGGGCGGCCGCCCCACGAGGCACTGGTGCTTCCGGAGTTCAGGCTCCGGGGGTGAGCGCGGCCCCGGTCTGCCGGGGATTCGCAGGGTTGTCGTCGCGGAGTTCGGGGGCAGGAGGACTTCGGGGAACGCCTGGTAGCAGACCCGATCGCGCGAGCCCGTGCGATCCCGAGTGCGGCTTCCTTACTCCGAGCCCCGACCGCTGTCGGCACGCGGCCGGTCGACGGAGTGCTCGCGCCCGGCCGCAAGGCTGCCGAGGTGTAGGCCGAGCGGTCGCGGACAGCTCCGGTGGCCTGCTCCCGGCGCCGCGCAGCGCCTCGTGCGCGGTCCGCGGCCGGCGAGGTCACCGGCACTGCGGTCGAGGTGGCGGCCGAAGGGGGTGGCCACGACGCCGAGGATGAGTGCTTCACGGTTCATGACACGACCCGGTTTCGACGGGTGCATAGTCCCAGTCGTTCAATCTGAATCTGAACAGCGATCGCGGTGCCGGACTCACGGTCAACAGCATGAAGGCCGTGAAGGACACGTGCCGCCCGTCGAGGGCGGTGGCCGCGGTCGATCTGCCCCGGCGGGTTCTGAGGGCCGACAGGGTCTGATGTGGGATCTGAGCGGTGACACGGGAATCCGGCCGAAGAGACCGTACGTCGTGGACGACGGTGAGGACCAGGGGAAGCTGTTCTTCCGCCACAACGTCATCGAGCTGGGTAACATGGTCATGCTCATCCAGCCCCGCGTGTCCGATCTAACGTGCACGTGGCACAGCGACGCGTCCTACACGGACACGTCCGGTACGCACACACAGCGTATTCCGGGCACGGGCACCTTCACCACGGAAGCCGTACCGGAGAGTCCCCTTCTTACTTCGGGAACGTCATCGGCCGGAGGTGGGGTGCTTGGGTGATGTGGTCCGGGAGAACTGCCCGGCCGCAGAAGATCTTGAGCAGTTTCCTCCCGGCTGGCTCGTTGAGCAGGCGCAAACATAAATGCGTCCCTTGCCCGGCCCGTGCCTAACTGCCTGTATGGCGGAACTAGCTGCTCATCGCGGGTGACCGGGTTGTCCGGGCCCTGCGGTAGGGGACGGCCGAACTAACATGAGCAGTGCCTCGTCCCGGCAGTTCCCCTGCTGGGGCAAGGCGTTGTTGTGCTTGTGCCGCGAGTCAGTAGCGGGCGGCGATGTGGTCGATGTTGGTGATCTCGGCTTCGAGGTCGTGGGCGCGGGTGCCGCAGGTCCGACTGGCAACCCCGGGCGCATCTGTCCAGCACTCGGAGTTGCCAACCGTCGGTGGAACCGGGCAAGTCGGGGCGCCGCGGCTTCCCGCCGATCGGCGGGAAGCCGCTGAACAGCCTCGCCGTGCATTCCAGAATTCTGGAATGCACGGCGGTCTGCCGTCCGTGTCCTGGCCGTGGTGCGGGGTGGTGGAGACCGGTGCCCGGGCGGCGGCCATGAAGGGGTGTCAGATGGGGTCGGTCGGCGGGGCCGGTTCTTCAGGCGTGGGGGCGAGGTCGGCGCTGGCCAGGGTGACCGCGAGCGCGAGGGGGGGTACGACGGCAGGCAGAGTTCGGCCGCCGTGCTCGGGTCGGTCGCGGCGGTGGTGCAGGCCTCGCTCAGGGCAGGCAGTCCGGTCACCACCACGACGTCGATCGTCGCGCCCAGGCTCTCGTCGATCGCGAGCTCGCCTTCGGCCGCGAGTTCGTGCACGAGGGCGACGGCCTGCTCCGGGTCGTCCAGCGAGCGGGCGGCGACCTGGTCGCTCGAGCTCGCCACGTCCATCCGGCGCCTTGGTCCGTGGTCGGCAGCGGCACCGGGCCCCGGCCCGGTGCCGTCCGGTGCGGCCCGGTGAACGGCGTCGTGTGCTTCGGCCAGCGCGCACCGGGCCGGGAACGTCCGCCGGGCCGTCGTCCCCTCCCTGGTCACGGCGGCCGGCCACCGGGCACCGTCCTCGGTCACGGCCAGGTCCAGGTCAGCAGGAGTTGGGGCGGACATGCCGACCCGGATGCACTACAGCACTGAGGTCCTTACCGCCTCCTGGTCCGGCGGGGCGGCGGCGACCGGCCCGTAAACGTCCCCCGCCGCTGGCGCGCACGCGCCGATCAGCCGGGCGGGACGACTGCGTCGGCGGGCAGGCGGTTAGAGGGCGGGGTGCGCGGGTGTCATGGTCACCTGCGAACTATTCCCCGCTGCGGCCACCGGGCGGGCGTTTCCGGCCTGCGACGGGGCGTCAGTCTCCCGGGCGTTGCTGGTGATGCCGAACTTCCGGCGAGCAGGGGGCCCAGGGGCGGGCCTGCTTCGACAGGGGTGTGGTGTTCCGGATGTGCGTGAGGGGTCTGGGCGGGTCCGAGGGCGCGTAGTCGGCGGCCGTCGTCGGTGTCGGGGATCTCGATCCGGTCGGGGTTCACGGAGGTGAGCCGGGTGATGAATTCGCCGGGGTCGTGGCCTCGCAGGTGTGCGACGTGCACGCCGTACTGGGCTTTGTGGAGCGGCTGAGAGGTATCGAGGGCGGTGCTGTTGGCGAAAGGGATGTTCGGCATGCCGAGGAGCATGTCGCTCCCCGCATCTGTCTCTCCGCCCTGCGGACCACGAACGTGTCGCACCTGGCGGCACACGCCTGGGGCGGGAGAGCCGTGCCGCGTCCGGCTAGTACTCCAGTGCGACTTCGTGATCTAGGTGTCCGAGTGGCTGGTGAGTCGTCGCCGGTAGTGGGCGCGTCTGGCCGGTGCCTGGTGGAGTCTGCGCCAGATTGACCAGGCCAGAAGGCGGTGCGGAGGTGTGGTCGATAGTCTGAAGAGCCTGCCGATGAGGTGACGGATCTCCGGGATGGTCAGGTCGATCGGATCGCTGCTGCGGACCGGACGGTTCGGGTCGGTGCTCCGGTCGGGCGCCGCGCTGACAGCGACGGCGGCGAGGAAGGCCAGCGCGAGCATCGCCAGGGTGATGTGGCGGTGCCAGGAGGTCCAGTGGCGGACCTGATAGTGGTCCAGGCCGACCTGGCCTTTTGCGGCTTGGAAGCACTCTTCTATGCACCACCTGGTCCCGGCGACGCGCACCAGCGCGGACAGGGCCACCTCGCCTGGTGACCAGCACAGGTAGAAGGCGAGTTCGTCGGTTAAGGGTTGCGGCGGATCAGCAGGCACCGGTTCTTGTCGGCTCCGGTCTGTCCCCATGCCCAGTCGTAGTGGCGCGGGCCCTTCGCTCCGGCGCCGGCGCTCTGCCGGTACCAGGCGTCCTGGGGCAGTGAGGCGGCCAGGGTGTCGGCCTGGAGCACTGTGCGGTTCTCGTTGATCCGTACATTGGTGGTGCAGGCGACCGCCAGGACGTAGCCGATCCCGCGTGCCTCCAGGACGGAGCGAAGCTGTGGGTCCTGGCCGTGGACCTCGTCGCCGGTCACCCACGAGGAGGTGTACCCGGCATCCAGGGCCGCTTCGATTCATCTGCAGTGCCAGGCGGGGCTTGGTGGCGAACTCCACCTGCTCGGGGACCCCGGAGCCCGGCCGGCGATCGGGATCCCGGCACCAGGTGTGCTTGGGGAGGTAGAGCCGACGGTCGATCAGTGCCCGTCCTCGCGGCGATGCGTAGGCGAGGAAGACGCCGACCTGGGCATTCTCGATCCGACCGGCAGTGCCGGTGTTCTGTCGCTGCACGCCCGCCGAACGCAGGCCCTTCTTCAAGAACCCCGTCTCGTCCACGATCAGCACACCATCACCGCCGAGGTGGTCCAGCATGTAGGACCGGACCTCGTCGGCATCCCAGCGTGCGCTTCGAAGCAACCTCTGCATCGCACCGGGGCGGTCATGGCCTGCCTGCTCGGCCAGCTGCCAGCAGTTCTTCCGTTCGACACCGGACAGCAGTCCGAGGACGAACGCCGTTGCCGTCGACCTCGGTTCCACTCGGCGGAACCGGCCCGCGATGCGGGCCATCGACTGGTCGAACATCGCCCACCAGCGGGCAGGGTCAACGCTATGGCCCGCGGCCATCGCACCATCTTCAGAAGTCCACACAACCTCTGATGATCACGCGGTGGCCGCTTCCGTATCGGCCCCTGCCGCCAACTGGTGCCAGGCATGAATGCATCCGTCTGCGCAGAACCGCTCGCGGCGGCGCTTGTCCGCCACTCCCAGCAGCGCGACCAGCAGCCGAAACGCCTTCACGCGCTCGTCCTGCGGCAGATTGATGATCTCTGTCAGCTGCCCGGCCAACTGCCCGCGCGTGATCAGCACCGCCGGGGTGTGGGTCGGCCGGATACCGGCGATCCGCACGCTCTCGGGCCCGTCCTCCACCGTCGCCCGCGCCTGGATGCAATGTCCGCCCAGATCCCGAAGGACCTCGAACTGGTCCTGACCGCGCAGGGCTTCGAACCACTCGACACCCTGCCCGATCGGGCGCAGGCCCTGCGCGAGCTCGTTCAACATGACCGTGCGCTCGTCCATCCGCCAACCTCCGCTATCCGGCTGAGGCCCATAGCCCCCGAAGGCCATCGAATCAGATCGCGAAGTATGACTGGAGTACTAGGCCGCCCCAGCATTTGGCGGCCTCTGTGCGCCGTGCGGAGGCTGCGCGGGTCCGGCTCGTATCCGGATCCGGGTGCCCTTGCTCGTGGCAGCCCACGCAGATCAGGAAAACGGGCAGACCTCCGGTGTCAGGCTGGCCGCCGGGCACCGTAGACGACACATGCCGTGGCGCCTACGAGGCCCGCACCGCGCATCACGCAGAGCCGAGGTGTGCTCGGTATCTCCTTTGTGTCCATGGCGACTTGATCTGTTCTGGCGGCCGACTGACCCGTATGCTACGCGCATAGATTTGGTGCGGACATGTCATTTGCTCGCTGTCCTTCCTCTCGTACGGCGTGGCCGCGCGTTCCACCCAGCTTTCTCTCCTGTCGGTCTGTCAGGCCCCTCCGGTCCAGAAGGGACACCACCCATGCTCTCCAAGCTGTCCGTGAGAACCACCGTCGCCGCCCTCGCCGCCATCGGCCTGCTCGCCACCGCGCCCTCGGCGACCGCGGCCTTCCGCGACTCGGCCGCAACATCTGCCGGGGCCCCGGCAACCGGTGTCCCGTCGCCTTCCGCCGGTGTCACCGTGAAGATGCCGTCCGCGGTGGCCAACCGCCTGGGCGCCGGTCGAGAGGCACTGGTAGACGCCGTCTCCGCAGACGTCCTCTCCCGGTCCCACGACGCCGAGGGACTCGCCCCGAAGGCCGCCGTCAGCAAACTCGCCGGTGAGGGCCGCAAGGTGGTCGTCGATGTCCGTACCGTCTCGGCCGACTGGGCTCGTGGCGTCGCGTACGTCGAAGCGACCCGTGCCCAACACGGCGAGCCGGAGGGCTGGCTCTACATCGCTCACCGCAAGGACGGGCAATGGATCTCGGGTCTCGAGGGCGGCCGCGAATTCGCCGATCACGTAGCCAGGTCTCCGCTGGTCGGGAAGGCGGAGCGGCGGACCATGACGGCGTACGCTCAGCGCAAGGCGACTCCGCAGCAGGCGACGCCGTCGGTGGGGACCACGGCTGCCAACACCAATGGATTGCTGCTGCCCTGGATGCCCGACTACTACATGACTCTCACCGGTGGGGCGCACTCCCACACCGGCTCTACGGGCTACTGGAGCAGCCTCGACTTCGCGGGAGGCAACGCCAGCGGGCGGGTCCGCTCGTCCCGGGAGGGAACGGCGACCTCGATGTGCGGTGCCGGAGGCGGCTGGACCAGAGTGATCCACCCCGGCGGCTTCTCGACGGACTACTACCACATGTGGAACACCACCTACTACAACGGAACATCGATCGCCCGCAGCGCCCTGCTCGGCACTATCGGCACCGACACCTGTGCCGGCGGGGCCGCGACCGGAGCCCACGTGCACTGGAGCCTGCGGACGTACGACGCCAACTACAACGGCCAGTACACCTGGCTCAACGGCCGCACCATCGGCGGCTGGGCCTGGTGGAACGGCTCCGGCCAGTACACCGGGTGCGCCACCCGCTCGGGTGTCACCGCCTGCCCCGGCACAGCGATCTACAACCGCACCAGCTGATCACCGCCCGGTGACTCTGCACCGGACCGAGCCCGGGGGCCGCAACCGCGTCGAACGCTGAGCAGCGCCACTCAACTGTTCCGAATGCCGCGGCGGGCGGCTGGAGCAGCATGGCGTGGAGGAGCGGATCGTCGGCCAGGCGGGGGCGCAGGTCTCCGGGGGTGGTCCAGCCCCACCACTCGTACAGGGGTGTGGACCTTGCGGTGGGATCTGGTCGACGAGGAGGGTGGCACGCTCCTCGCGGCGGGGCAGCGCGGAGTGGAGGTGGCGAGCGGCGCCACATCTTCCGCCACGGGGTGCGGACCATCAGCTCGGAGAGCGCCTATCTGCTCCACCCCGGGGTCGTAGGTGCAGCCGTCGGCGGTTTCGCGCAGTCGGCGATGTAGGCGGTGGCGACGGTCAGCAGGGCGCCGCCGCCGATCGCGGTGAAGTGCGCGTCGAGCCGGCCGATGGTCGTGGTGATGCGGTCGGCGTCCGTCATGGTGAGGCGCCCGCGCACCGGGGTCGCCTCGATGCGGAGCGCAAGGGTGAGGGTCGCGGCGGTGGACGCGGTCAGGAATGCGCGGCACTTCACGGGTTCCTCCTGCCTTGACCGCACCGGGGCGGGAGGGGCGGGCAGGCGGCTGGAGCGGCTGCTTGCCCGCACGAATCCCGTGGCCCCGGGCGGCCGGTGGGAAAGCTCGGCGAGAGGCAGAGGTGGCGGTCGGTCGGCCACCATACGGTCATACGGTTGCCGGAGATCCAGCGCCGCGCTTCCCGGTCGTGGCCGCGCCGGGGCGTCCGAAGATGCGTCCGGAGGTCCGGTTGACTTTGTCGGGCAGGGACCGGTGGGTGTAGCCGTACTCGCGCAGCAGCACCGTGCGGATGGGGTGTTGGTCGGTGTGTCCTGTACGCGCCCCGGGCCGGTCGCGATCGCCGAGTCCAGGTCCGGCCGCTCCGCACCGCAATGCCCGCCGCCCGCTTCGGCCGGCCCGGCCGTAGTCGGCCCAGCAGGTTCACGGCAGGATCCGCCTATGGAGAACGAGCTGTTGATCGCGCTGATCAGCGCGGGCAGTGCCCTCACCGGCGCTCTGATCGGCGGTGCCGCTGCTGTGGTCGGAGCGTCAAAGGCGGCCCGCGGAGCCTATCTCGGATCGCTCGACGTCACGCGCCGTACGGCACAACGGGAGGTGTACGCCGAGCTCCTGAGAGCCGCTCATGCTTACGAGGCGGGCACCGGGGCGGTTCTGGAGAGCGCGGGCTTCCTGCTTGAGGATCTGTTCAACGAGCTGGAAGGTCTCCCGCCCCGGCACAGCGGCTCTGAGCGGTCTGACTTTCGACGGGCGATCTCGTCCGCGGCCGAGCCTCAGCCGGTGGCGGCCGCAGCGCGTCAGGTCGAGCTGGAGGGGCCCTCCCGCGTCGCAGCGGCGGCTCGGGCAGTTCAGGCTGCGGCCGGGCAACTGGCCGCCACGCTCAACGGTATCGAGGACGGTTTCGAGGATCCCGGCGCATGCGTGCGTCCCCCCACGCCGACGGATCGCCCCCGGGAACACTTCGAGGCCCTCAAGTCAGCTATCAGCACGTTCGCCGACATCGCGCGCAAACACCTCAACCACCGCTAGTACACAGACGGCCGGTGGAAGCCCATCCGCACTGCTCCCGATCCCAGGAGTGGCTGGAGACATGGATGCGGGTCCCCGGAGGGAGGGCGTCGTGGTGAAGGGGCTCCAGCTGCCGTACTCGCCGGATGACGGCCTCTCCCCCGCCGCCGCCGGCAGCTCGCCTGCCGGCTCGCCCCGCCGGTCGGGGCACGCACCCGTGGGAGGGAGCCGGCTCTCGGTCCCAGGAGCCGATGGCCGCTAGGACGGAGGGGCTGCCCTGTTGTGAGCGAGACGTCTTCTCGCCTAGGCGGTTAAGCTGGACGGTTCGGGGGGGGCGGCTTCGCCGGGGGTGCCTTGCCGGCGAACGCCTTCGGGGTCGGAGTCGCGGGCGTGGTCGCGGGCAGGAGGAAGAACACCCTGCGTCGGTAGAGGCCGCTGTCCGGGTCGGCCTCGGTATCCGCGCCGAGCTCGATGCGGCCGATCATCCTGCCGTCGCGGGCGTAGTGGGGTTCGTTCTTGCGGCGTGGGGTCTTGTCGAGGGCCTGGCGGGCGTTGTCGGGGTGTTCGGGTCTTCGAGCCACACCACGTTCGCTTCGTGGGTGAGGTCGCTGTCGGTCAGTGGCGAGCCCGTGACCGCGCCCCTCCTTCGTCGGCGTGCACCGGGTGGAGGGTGGTGCCTGCGTGGTGTATCTGTTCCCTGCGACGGTGCGGGGCAGTCGTGCTCGTGGCCTCGGGGGCTCCGGCTTCTGGGCGCGGGCCGGGGTTCGGACCCGGGCTGGAAGTGGTGAAGCGTCCACTCATCGCAGAACGGGCGGTGAATCCCTCGGGCGGTTCATCGACCGCAGGGATGGCATGCCCGTGTTGCGCGCCGGGCCTCTGTCGGTTGGCTCATTCCGCTCTTCGGCTCCGGCCGACCGCCAGTCGTGCCCGTGCCCGTGTTCGTGTCAGCGCGGTCGCTGATGCAAGGGTTCAGGTGCCGTCCGCCCGGGTGAGTGCTGGGCCGCCCGGCCCGGGTGTCTGGGTGCGCGCGATACTTCTGGCTTGCGGGCCAGGGGATCTGTCTCGATGCCCGAGGTGCTGCGGTGGGCAATCCGTCTGCTCGTCTCCGGGGCGTGGTCCGGAACTGCCGGGAGGTGCTGCGGTACGAGGGTGCTGCGGTTTACGGAACCTGTCCGGGCTCGTGTCTGGAAGCGGTTGATGCCGTGTGCCGGGCCATGGGCGCGGCGGACGAGGGGGGCTTGCCGGCAAGGGGATGGCCGCCGGGGTCGGGCGGGCCTTCTCTGTCGGCGGGCCGGGGGCGGAGCCCGGCGTCGGGGTGCGCGCGGCACCGGGGCCGCCGGCGGCCCTCGTGCTTCGGTTCACCGGGGGAAGAAAAGGCTGGAGCTGTGGCCCGGTCAGTAGGAGACGTCGAAGTAGTCGATGTCGGTGAGGGCGACTTCGAGGCCCGCGGCGCGGTGTCCGCCGTCCTTGAAGTACACCTCCTGCAGTCCTTCGGCGATGATGTTCCGCATCTGCTGGTCGGTGGCACCGTGCTGTTGTGCGTCGAACAGGCGGTGGGCGTAGGCCGGGGGGAGGTGGACGGTCAGCCGGCGCATCCGGCCGTCGTCGGTGGTGCCGATCGGCGCGGTGTAGCCGAAACGGGCCCGGGTCTCGACGGTGATGCCGGTTGCCGTGGCGGCCTGCTTCCGGTGGCGCCTTCGGACCTTCGGCTGCCAGCGGGCGCGTACGGCAGCATCGATGCGGTCGGCGATTGGTTTGGGCGGGTGCCGGCGCTCTCCGGTTCGGTAGCGCTCCACCGAGCGCTGGCTGACACCGAGTTCGGCGGCAACGGCCTTGGTGGTCTTCAGTCTCCCGACCAGGAAGTTGATACGGGCCTTGAGGTTCTTGGGCGGCTGGCGGGTGAACACGTCCTGGTCGGCCCGCTGGATGGCGTCCTCGATCTCTCCCACTGGTCAGCTCCCGTCCGTGAACGCGCTGTGGCCGTAGCGCTGGGGGATCATTCGGGCGCCGGCAGCCGGGGCGAGGTCCACGACCAGGCGTTCACCCACACCGGAGGCCGTGGTGGCGTCGGGTGAGAGGTAGCCGAGGGTGCGCAGTTCACCGACCGCTTTCCGGAAGGCGTCGCGTCCCTCGGCGGCCAGGCGATCGTCGCGGGTGAGGGAGACCAGCTCGCTGACCGTGGGCCCCTGGCCTGGGGTGTAGCCGGTGGTGAGTTCGGCCAGGATGCCGCGGGCGCGCCAGGTCAGGCGCATGTCCCGCATCGCCCGTGCGAAGAGCGCCGGGTCATGGGCGGGTGCGGTGGTGGGAACGGGCCACTGCGGGACGGTGGTGGTCGTGGTCGTGTCGGGGGTGTTCATCGGGTACGGCTCCTTCGGGTGCGGTTCGGTGCCCGCGCCGGGGCGGGGCGGGGACGGTCCGGGGCGGGGGACGGCCTGGTGCGGGACGGTCCGGGGCGGTGTCGGTGGTCGCGGTCCTATTCGCCGTCGTCGAAGACGGCGTCGCCGCCCTTGATGTGCCGGGCCGGGTTGAGGCCCTGCTCCATCAGGTCGACCGCCCACAGCATCGGCCGGACGCCTTCCGGCTTCGCCATGCCCGGCGTGGGACCGAGCCGGAAGCCGCCGGGCTGGGGCCTGCCGGACGCCGCGTACGGCAGGAAATCCAGCGGGCTGTCGCCGGGGCTCGGGTAGACGACGCAGTCGGAGAGCACGGCGAGCGGGTACAGGCCCGTCATCCTGACCATGTTGTTGAGTTTGCGATGCATGTTGACCCGGGCCTTGCTGATGACGGCGGCCCGGATGTCGGGGCGCCAGGTCGGGCGCTCCAGGGCCGGCCACCGGTCGCCGTCCCTGTAGTTCCTGCCCTGCGGGCGCTCTCTGAACTTGCCGACGCCGCCCTTCACGGTCGCCTTGATGGCGGCCAGCACGGCGGTCAGGACCGGGTCGGTCCGCTGGTGCTGCTCCATCGCGGTGAGGAAGGCCCGGTCGTCCAGGTCCCGGGTGACGCCGAGGTCGGCGAGAGTGTCCACGTAGGCGTTCTTGAGGCGGTCGTGCCACGGGTCCAGGTACGCGCCGGTCTCGCGGCGCAGGTACGCCTCGATCGGGTGCACGTCGTAGCCGAGTTCCTGGGCGTAGGCGACGGTGTGCGTCTGGTACCAGGCAGGTCCCGTCGGCCGGGTACCGTCCGGCGTGAAGGGGCTTGGCAGGCGGGGGTCCAGCTCCATGTGGGAGAGGTCGGCCAGCCAGCTCCCGGGGATCTTCGGGTTGAACTTCGGGCCCAGGAAGTGGTCGGGGGCGGACAGGCCGACGACCAGGCGGGCCGCGGCGGCGAGGAACGCGGTGTTCAGGTCCAGGCCGACCGCGTGGGGGAGCAAGCACTCCTCATCGGTGAGCAGTTCCACCGGACGCACCCACTGGTACGCCTCCTCGTTCAGGAACCCGCCCGTCCAGCCGGAGTTCATGACGACGGGGTGCTCCGGGGTGGCCTCCGGCGGTGCCGGATCCATCGGCTCCGTCCCCAGACTGCCGGGGTTGTGGCAGGACACCCAGTTCCCGGTCCCGGGGTCCCGCTCCGGCTTCGTCGGCGGGCGTAGCGCGGTCATCAGCTCGAGACCGGACACGGCGGTGGAGCCGCGCGGGGTGATGACCCGCTGGGCGTAGATGCCGAGAACGCGGGCGATGTCGGCCGGCTCCATCTCGCTCACGCCGGGCCAGGACCGCTCGTCGAGGGCGTCCCACGACAGGATCGCCAGCTGCACGCACTGCCGGTCGCGGCCCTGGGCCTTGCGGTAGACCCTGGCCCAGGGGCCGAAACCGCGCTGGGTGAGCCGCCACTTCGCACGTCCCACTTGCTCGACCACGGGGTGGTCTTCCGGCAGGCGCAGGGAGCGGCGCTGCTCGCGGCCCTCCAGGCGTTCGGGCAGCCCGAGCTTCACGGCGGCCGCGGCGGTGAGAACGATCAGCGGGTCGCTGTTCTTGCCGTAGCGGTTGAGTTTCGGCGCACCGAGCCCGGACTCGCGCAGTGTCCATTCCACCAGTTCCACCACGGTGGCCGCCGGGCAGTCGAGCACGATGCCGTCGGTGCCGTACGCGGAGCCGTCGCCGTCCAGCACGGCGAGCGGCCCGTGCGGGAAGCGTGGGTCCGGGTCGGGCGCGGTGGCCTTCCTCGCCGCCGGCTGCCGCGACGATGTCGCCGGGCGCGTGACCGGACGGGCGGCACGCCGGGGAGCAGCCTGCACAGGCGGGACCTGGACGGGCGGGGCGGCCGCCGGTGCGGCGGCCTCGGGTGCGATGGCCGCCGGTGTGGCCGGGCCGGTGAAGGCGGCCGGCGCCTCTGGCTGCGGCACGGCGACCGGCACCTCGGCAGCGTCCCGAGCCGGGGCGGGGTCCCGAGCCGGAGCCCCGGCGCGGGCCGGGGCGGGGTACTTCGCCGCCCAACCCTGCAGCAGCCGCTGATACGCCTCCAGGCGCGGGGACTTCGGCTCCGAGCGGCCGTTCTCGTAGTTCTTCACCGTCTGCGTCGTGGTCTTCAGCGCGGTCGCGAGGCGGGCCTGCGTGATACCGGCGGCCTCCCGCAACCGGGCGCGTTCCACCGGAGGCGGGAGCTGTGGCTCCTCCTCCAGCAAGGCGTCGATGTTCGCGAACAGCTCTTCCTCGGTTGCCATACGGCTCCACCTCCGCCCCGAACGCTAACAGCTCCCACCAACCTTATTTAACTCATCATTTAACCCACCCGGATCAATGTGAGCGGGGCGGGGCCGAGCAGGAGAACCGTGCTCACAGCACTCACCGGTGCATCCACCAGAAGAAGGCCGAACCCGGCACCAGGAACAACGACCGACCTGAACACCGAAACGACCACCAGCCCGGAAGGAGCGGCATGGGCCGCCTGCCCTGCCGGTACGCTGCCGGGGTGGCGGAGCACAGCGAGCAGGACGGGCGACGGCCGGCGAACGACGGGCCGAAGGCCGCCGCACGTAACCGGGCCGCCCTGGTCGCCGCCGCCCGGGAGGTCTTCGCGGAGCACGGTCTGGAGGCGCCGCTCTCCGCGATCGCGCGCAGGGCCGGGGTCGGGCAGGGCGTTCTCTACCGGCACTTCCCCGACCGGAGTACCGCGGTGGCCGCCGTTCTCGAGGAGAACGTGCGGCAGATCGAACAGGCCGCCGAAGACCAGGACGCCACCTTCGACGCAGTGCTCGGTGTCCTGACATGGCACCTCGCGGAGTCGGCGGCCTTCATCGGTCTTCTCCACGCCGACCGGGCCGGCGCCCGTCCGGGTATCCGCGCGCATGCCCTCGCCCTGTCCGAACGGGTCGAGCGTGCTCTGCGCACACACCTGCCCCACGGTCACCGGCTGAGCGCGCAGGACAACCTCGCACTCTCCGTCGCCATGGTCTCCGCCGCCGTCACCGGCCCCACCCGCGAGGAGCGCGAGCACCGGGCGCTGGCCGCCTGGCGGCTGCTCGGCGTCGAGGTGGGACCCGTACGGGCCTTCGGCGCCTGAGCCGCAGGCCCGTGGCCGTCAGCCGCCGTTCGACTGCCGGGTGCCTTCCGCGACGGCGTCGAAGGAGTAGAGGTAGCCGCCCGCGGGACCGCTGACGGTCATGTACGCCTTGGTGCCGCCCGGTGTGATGGCCACGTTCGTCGCCGACTCCAGGCCTTCGGCCCGCGAGGGAAGCTCCACCGTCGCCAGCCGCTCACCGTGCCGGTCGTACACGGCCATGGCCGCCCGGCCGTGCAGCCCCTGGTAGAGGTTGCCGTCCGCGTCCACGGCGATCGAGTCGGTCTGGGCGAGTCCGCCGTCCACGCGGATGGCGGTGTGCCGGGACGTCACCCCGCCCTGCCCGTCGAGGCGCAGGTAGGAGATCCGGTTCTCGGTGAGCTCGCTGAACCACAGCCCTCGGTAGTCCGCGTCGAAGGAGACCCCGTTCGGCGCGGCCAGATCCCCGGCCAGAACGGTGGCCTCGCCGCCCTCCCGGTCGATCCGCACCACACGCCCGTGGGCCTTGCCCTCGGACAGGCCGCGGGAGTCGCTGATGTACAGGTTGCCCTCCCGGTCGAAGGCGATGTCGTCGGGGTTCATCCGGGCTCCGTCGACCTCGCCGGAGAAGAAGGTCCGCACATCGCCGCCGCCGGGGGCCAGAGTCACAATCTCGCCGTGTGCGAAGTCGCTGAGGTAGAGCCGTCCGTCGTACGGGCTGAACTGCGCCGACGTATAGGCCCCTGTGCCGTCGGTGTGGACCGCCCGGGACGTCTTCCTCGCCACGTCGACGCGTATCACTTTGGGCTTGCCCTCGGGTGCGGTGACGTCGACGACGAACAGGCCGCCGTCCTCCCCGAACACGGGCCCCTCCAGCAAGGTCATCCCGGTCTCACCGTGCACCTGGGTCAGCTGCATCACCTTCTGCGCCCGGATGGTCCTGCCCCCGAAGTCCGACGCCGCCTCTCCCCGGGGCGCGGCGCTCTGCGTGCCGCAGCCGGTGAGAAACAGCATGCCGATAGTGGCTAGCGCGGAAAATGACCGGGCCGAAAGTCGCTGCATGGGAGATCACTCTTCCTGTCCAGTGGGCGGATTTCGCGGGCGGGGAGTACGCGGCCTGCGAGGAGGGGCGAAGGCCCGTGGCCGAATGTCGTCGTCCCGCCCGATCCTCAACCGGACAGTGTTGTCCGGTAGTTGCTACCGTAGCGGACGGCCGCCCGACCGGGGCCGCCCCACCGTGCGGATCGAGGACCCCCCACATGACGACTCCTCAGACACCGGCCCCCCACGAGCTCGCCGCGCTGAGGCGGCGCTACCGGCTCGAGCGCGAACGGCGTGTGCGTCCCGACGGAGCCGCCCAGTACCGCGACGCGGACGCCGAGTTCGGCTACTACGCCGCGGACCCGTACACGGAAGGACCCACCGGGCGCGACCCGCTCCGCGACACCGTCGACGTCGCCGTGATAGGCGGCGGATTCGGCGGCATCCTCACCGGGGCGCACCTGCGCCGGCAGGGTGTCGACAGCGTCCGGATCATCGAGAAGGGCGGTGACTTCGGAGGCACTTGGTACTGGAACCGGTACCCGGGCGTCCACTGCGACGTCGAGTCCCACGTATACCTGCCGATGCTCGACGAGACCGGCTACGTACCGGAGTGGAAGTACGCCCCCGGTGACGAGATCCGCCGCCACGCGGTGCGGATCGCGCGGAAGTTCGACCTGTACGCGGATGCGCTGTTCTCCACCGGGGTCACCGCACTGACCTGGGAGGAGGAATCCGAGACATGGACCGTGACCACGGATCGCGGTGACGCCTTCCGGGCCGCCTACGTCGTCAACGCCACCGGCACCCTCACCGATCCGAAGCTGCCCGGGATCCCCGGCATCGAGGACTTCGCCGGCCACACGTTCCACACCTCGCGGTGGGACTACGCCTACACCGGCGGCACCCCCAAGGGCGGCATGACCGGCCTCGCGGACAAGCGGGTGGGCGTCGTCGGCACCGGGGCCACCGGCATCCAGGTCATCCCGATGCTGGCCGAGGACGCCGCACACCTCTACGTCTTCCAGCGCACCCCCTCCACCGTGGACGTACGCGACAACCGCCGCACCACCGCCCGGGACGTGGGCGCCGACCGCGAGGAATGGGCCCGGGAGCGACGGGAGAACTACCTCCGCATCGTCTCCGGCGAGAGCGCCGAGCAGGATCTCGTGGCGGACCGGTGGACCGCGTCCGCGGGCCTGCTGGAGAAGCTCCTGCCGAGCTTCCGCCGACAGGGCGACCGGCAGGCCTTCGAAGCCGCCTACGAGGCCGCCGACGCCGCCAAGATGAACGAGCTCCGCGCCCGCGTCGAACAGACGGTCACCGACCCGGGGACGGCGGAGAAGCTCAAGCCCTGGTACCGCTACGCGTGCAAACGCCCGACCTTCTCCGACCAGTACTACCCGGCGTTCAACCGCGACAACGTCACCCTCGTCGACACCGCGGACACCCACGGCATCGAGCGCATCACGGAAAACGGCGTCACGGCCGGCAGCACCACGTACGAACTCGACTGCCTGATCTTCGCCACCGGGTTCAACGTCGGGACCTCCGGCATCCACTCGGGCAAACTCCCCGTCCACGGCCGGGGCGGCGTCCAGCTGCTGCACAGGTGGGCGCGGCAGGGCCCGCGCACCCTCCACGGCTTCACGAGCAACGGCTTCCCCAACCTCATACAGATGGGGCCCCTCCAGAACGCCAGCAGCGTCAACTTCACCCACATCCTCGACGAGCAGGCCATCCACGCCGCCGCCCTCATCGCAGCCGCGGAAGCCGCCGGCGCCCTCATCGAACCCTCGCCCGAGGCCGAGGACGCCTGGATCGCCGTCCTGGCCGAGGGCGCGCCCGACCACGAGTGGTTCCACGCCGAGTGCACCCCCGGCTACTACAACCGTGAAGGGCGCGGCCGGCCCAACGGACCCATCGCCTACCCGCACGGAGCCGTCGCCTTCCACGAGCTCCTCGAACGCTGGCGCGACGAGTCCATGGGAGAAGTCCTCCGGAACAGGACCGTCCCCCGCACCTGACGGGCCTGCCCCGCCCACCCCCCCTCCCCCAACCCTCAGCACTCGCAGTGCCGGAAGGAACGAGCCATGAACGCACCTGTATCCGAGCCGGACATCGCCACGCGCACCCCTCGGAGCGTGATCGTCACCGGAGCCGCGTCCGGGATCGGCCGTGCCGCCGCCCTCGCCTTCGCCGCAGGGGGCGACCGCGTCCTGGCCGCCGACCTCGACGCGGCAGGCGTCGAGGAGACCGTGCGAAGGATCAGCGCCGCCGGGGGCACCGCACTGGCGATCGTCGGGGATCTGGCCGAGCAACGGGTGGTGGACGCCGTCGTGGACCGCGCGGTCGCGGAGTTCGGCCGGGTCGACGTCCTGGTCAACAACGCGGGAATCATGGACCGCATGTCGGCGGCGCACGAGACCGACGACGACGAGTGGAACCGGGTGTTGCGCACCGACCTCACCGCTCCCTTCCTCCTCACCCGCGCCGTACTCCCCCACATGCTGACCGCCGGCGCCGGATCTCTGGTCTTCACCGGCTCCGAGGCCGGCCTGCGCGGCGGCGCCGCCGGAGCCGCGTACACCGCCGCCAAGCACGGGATCACCGGCCTGGTGAAGAACCTGGCGGTGATGTACCGCGAGCAGGGCATCCGGGCCAACATGATCGCGCCCGGCCCCACCGCGACCGGCATGGGCGTCGACAGCCGCCCCGACGCGCACGGCCCGTCCGTCATCACGGGCCTCATCGGCGCGAACATCGGCCGCATCGGCTCGGCGGACGAACAGGCCGCCGCCATCGTCTGGCTCGCCTCCGGTGCGGCCTCCTTCGTCAACGGCGCCGTCCTGCCCGTGGACGACGGCTGGTCAGCCGTCTGACCCGGCAGGGCGAGCGGAACGCGCAGCACGTCACGGGCTGGCCGCGTCGGGCCGATTCACGCGCCGCGCGTCAAACGGCTCACCCGGCCGGGCCGGAGCGCACCCGGCGCGGCACGGGCGGGCCGCGCCGGGGACGGGAGTCCTCGGCGCGGCCCGGGTGCTCAGGGCAGGAGCTCCACGTACCCGTCGGTTCCGTGCACGCGGATCCGCTGCCCGTCCCGGATCAGCCGGGTGGCCCGGTCCACACCCACCACGGCCGGCAGGCCGTACTCCCGGGCGATCACCGCGCCATGGGTCATCAGGCCGCCGACCTCCGTCACCAGGCCCGCGATTCCGACGAACAGCGGCGACCAGCTGGGGTCCGTGAAGACCGTGACCAGGATGTCGCCCGCTTCGAGATCGGCCTCCTCCATGTCGAGAACGACACGGGCCCTTCCCTCGACGGTCCCGGCGGACACCGGCAGACCCGTCAGCGCACCGGCCGGCACGTCGTCGCGCCGGTACGCACCGCTCAGAGCCTCGCCGTCCGACGTGAGGACCCGGGGCGGGGTGAGCGCCCGGTACGACCGGAACGCCTCCTTGCGCCGCTGGATGAGCTGCTCGTCCACCCTGTTCGACCGTACGGCCTCGTGGAGTTCCTGGAACGTCAGGTAGAACGCGTCCTCCTTCTCGGGAAGCACGTTCTCCCGCACGAGCCGCTCGGCCTCCGCCAGCAGGGCCTGCTTGTAGACCAAGTAGCGGCTGACAATGCCGTACTTCGGGTACTCCCGGTATCCGATGAAGGTTCTGACGCGGTCGATCATCCGCCGGGTCTCGTCGGCCTTCCGGTCCCCGTCCGGCAGGGTCCGCAGCCGCGACAGCACGTCCTGTTCCTTCTGCAGGGCCTTCCGCCGGCCCTGCTCGAAGCGCCGCTCGGCGGCACCCGGCCCGAAGTTCCGCACGTTGTCGAGGATCACGGGAACGAGCGTGGTGGGGCGCTCACGCCACCGTGGCCTGGTGATGTCGATCTCACCGACACAGCGCATGCCGTACCGGTCCAGGTAGGCCTCGATCGCAGCGCGCGCCTCGCCCCCGCCCGCGGTCTTCGCCAGCTCGTCCAGGAAAGTCGCGTCATCGAGGTGCTCGGCGTCCCGCAGGAAGGCCAGCACCTCCGGCAGCGGGCGGATCACGTCCGCCACGTCGAGCAGCGCCAGCCCCATCTCCGACGTGATGTTGTCCGGGGCCGACAGCGTCAGCGTGTCCGCGGCGTTCTTCTCGCCCAGCCACTGCCACAGCTTGTCGTTGAGCCACCACGTGGCGTCCATCCCCGCCATGATCGCCTGCATGCTCAGCGGATCGCCCAGTACCCGCTTGTGCTCCTCGAAGGCCTCCAGCAGGAAGGCGAACAGCGCCGGGCCCTCCTTCGCCCGGATGTCCCGTTCCAGAGCGGCGATGGACGTCCGGCTGCGCTCGATCAGTTCGGTGACGACGGCCGGATCGGTCTCGATCGGGGCGGGCGCACCCGTGGGCGGCGGGCCGTCGGGAGCCGCGTCCGGGATGGAGGGGACGAAGCCGCCCTGTCCGAGGACGGTCTCCAGGGCGTCCCTGACCAGCGGATCCCCCTTCCCCAGGACGTCCAGGAGACCGTCACGGCTCGCGGGTGACGCCAGCCGCCGGGTGACATCGACGAACAGCCGCCCACCCGCCTCGAGCATCGGCACCATGGCCGTCAGCTGCCACATGGAGTACCCGAGGGGCTTCATGGCGTCGGTCATCATCTGCTGGTGGCCGACGGAGACGTAGACGTGGTTCTCCGAGTCGCCGTCCGCCCGGACGGGGAGGGGGAAGAGGGTGGTGATCGGCCGGCTCTGGACGATCCGGAAACCGTCGTCGACCAGACACCACTCGATGTCCTGCGGGCAGCCGAAATGCGCTTCGATCCGGCGGCCCAGACCCACGAGGCGGACAGCCTGCTCATCCGTCAGCGCCGGCCGCTCCCGCTGCCGCACGTCGACAGCCACTTCCCGCGTACCGCCGGCGGGCAGGGCATGTACGGCGCGCTCCTTTGCCGCGATGGTCCTGGCGACGACTTCGCCGTCCCGGACCGTGAAGACGTCCGGGTTCACCAGTCCGGAGACCAGGGCCTCGCCCAGGCCGAAGCCCGCGTCCACGGTGGCGACCTTCCGGTTGCCGGTGACCGGGTCGGCCGTGAACAGGATGCCGGACGCGTCCGGGAAGACCATCCGCTGCACGACCACAGCCATGTCGACCGTACGGTGGTCGATGCCGTTCCGCTGCCGGTAGACGACGGCCCGCTCGGTGAACATCGATGCCCAGCACCGGCTGATGTGCTGAAGGACCGCGGTCGGCCCCAGCACGTTCAGATACGTGTCCTGCTGGCCGGCGAAGGAAGCGGTCGGCAGGTCCTCCGCCGTCGCGCTGGACCGGACCGCGTACGCGCCCTGCTCACCGAACCGGCCGAGCGCGCGGGTGACCGCCGCCGTGACGTCGCCCGGGACGGCGACCTCCTCGATGGTGCGGCGCATGCGTGCGCTGAGCGTGCGGATCGCCTCCCGGTCCTGCGGGTCCAGGCGCGACAGCTCATCGAGCCGATCGTCGAGCGACGGGACTTCCGCCATGGCCCGCCGGAACGCGTCCGTCGTCACGCAGAAGCCGTCCGGCACGCGGACGCCCTCGATCCGCGACAGTCCGCCCAGGTGTGCGCCCTTGCCGCCGACGACCGCGACTCGCCTCTCGTCGACCTCTTGGAGGTCCAACACGTACCGGTCCGTCATCGCGACACCTCCAGAGCGGTCGTGTTCCGTTGCACCGCGGCGGCCGATCGGATCACCGGCGCCCCGCCCTCCGTAGAACCTCTTGTCGGACACGTACTCATTCCTGGTTGTCTTCCCTCTGACGAATGGACCGGCGGATCCTCCCGACCGGCCGGCGCACGTCGTGCCACCGTTCCGCAGGTGGTGGCATCGACCCGAGGATTCTGCGCCGTCACCCGGGTCTTGCCGCAAGCCCCCCGGTGAGCTATAAGTTGAGAGCGGCAAGGAGAGGTCTCTCTCCTTGCCTTTGTTTTTGCCTCTGCGCACCGCTCCTGCTGTACGCATGTGGTTCCTCCCGTGCCGCGCGGCGCCCTCGTGAGGTCAGGCGGCGCGATTCACATGGCGGACCAGCCACATCAGCAGGGCGTCCAGGTCGGCGGCGGCCGAGAGGACCCGCTCGACCGCCTCGCGGGTGTGCAGCCACTCCTCGCAGCCGAGCGGGCGGGCCGCGATCAGCGAACGATGGCGCAGCAGATCCGCACGGGAGTGGTCCGCCGGATAGCCACGCGGAGGGCGTTTCATCAGGTCACCGGAGATGTCATAGCCCTTCTCCCGCACGGCCTCGACGACGGCGGACAGTTCGCGGCCGCTTCCCTCCGAGGCCACGGCTCTGCGGAACATGTCCACCTGGCCGGGGTCGGGGTACCACCACGCACCCTGGATCCGCAGACCGTCCAGGTCGAACCGGAGACCGATCTCGACCTTGCGGCCGAGCCGGATCACCGCGCCCTGGTGCTGCCACCACCACGAGTCGGTGCGGTAGTGCCAGACGGAGAAGTCCTCGTACCGGGCGTCGCTGTCCGCCACCTCGTTGAGCAGGGCGATCATCGGTTGCCGGACCAGTCGTTCGCGGTCCGCGCGGCAGCGCTCACGGGCCGCGTGGGCCGGTTCGCCCTGGAGCTGCCACAACACGTCCATGGCCTGCTCCGGCCAGCCGGTGAACCCTCCACGCATGCGCGCAGAATAACCCACCCATGACCGGCGCGCGGAGAGTGAGACGGTCAGGAATACCCGCGCTGCAATGACACACCGCAACGGTGACAGGTGCCGTTCCAGCAGCGGATCAGAAAACACATGGGATCGGCGGCCCGCAGACTGCGAAAATACGCCTGTTTCCCAGACGGAGGGCAATTGTTCGTTTTCAAGTGCGCTGGCTGCGGCGCCGAGTTGACCACCCCGCTGACCCAGGTCTCACTGCCGGTCCACACCCGTCAGCAGTACGGGAACGGGACCCAGCTACCGGTACTCATGGAATCCGGGACGTTCGCCGTGGACCCGGACCCCTGGGGCGGACCGTGGCGGACATGGGACGAGATCGATCCCGGCGAAGCGGAGGCACGCGGTATCTACGCACCGGTCCACGCCCTGCCCGACAGCACGACCGGAGCGAGTGTCATCGCGCCCGGTGATATCCGTGGAACGCGGCTGATCCCTGAGAAGCGTGGCGATGCCTGCTGCGGCCTCGACGGAGCCGACGGGCCCAACATGGCCTGCGAGGCATGCGACCTCCCCGTAGCAACCAGGATCGACGACTGCTCGCTCTGGCAGGCGGTGCGGCTCAGCTCGGACACCGTGCACCGCGTCCCCGTCGGCGGTACCCACGTTGCGCCCCTCTCCTGGGCGGAGCTGGCAGCGAAGGGGGAGAAGGCGCCCCCGTTCGAGCCGATCGCCACGTGGGGAGGACGGCTGGGGTCGAACCACTACTGGTCGTGGAGCCCGCAGTGGGAGGCGGCAGCCGGCCACGCGCTCGCCCACCTTCTGGTTGCCTCCCAAGGGCAGCCGGTAAAGGTCCCGGGCGGTCTGACCTCGGACGTGTTCCAACGCACGCTCGACGCCCTGTTGCCGCCGGGTCCCCCGAAGCGGCGAGCCGTTCTGGCCGGACCGGGACAGCCCTCCCCGGACGCGGGCATCGACATCCTCCTCGTACCGGTTCATCCCCGGACAGGTCAGGCCTGGGCACCCGCCGGCCGGACTGCGGCTGCGTCGGCATACCTGGTGCCCCTGCCGCTGGGGGTGTGGCTGTGGCTGGTCGCTCCCCAGCCGTACTTGCCGGTTCCCGCATCGGGCCGCATCCCCCAGGACGTACTCCGCGACGACCCGCTCCCGCTGCTCCCCCACTACCTGTTCCGGGCCGACCGGAGAACGTTCCAGCACACCTTGGTCCGGCTGCCGGCCGTGCGCGACCCATGGCTGCGCACGATCCTCGAGACCCTCATGGGGGACACCTCGGACGACCTTTTCCGGCCGCGCTCCTCCACGTGATCCGAGCCGCCGGTGCGGATCGGTGACCGGGGCCCGCGACGGTCGGTCGGTCAGCGGAATGGTGTTGACGCTGCGTGGAAGCGGGTCCGTACGGAGGGGCGCGGGCGCGTCGGGAACGCTTCGGCGATCTCTCTCGTTCGGCTCTCCGGCCCACTACCGCTGACCATGAATCCGAGGGACCGCCTTGCCCGATGCTTCCACTGCCGACGCCGTGCACCCGCTCCCGTCGCCCGCCGATCAGGCGGAGCGCCTGATCGGGCTCGGGGTGCACGAGATCGCGGGGATTCCCGCCGAGGACATCCGCGCGTTCGCGGGAACGGCCGACCGGGACCGCGATGTTCTGCTCGCCGTCCATCCGGACCGCGCCCCCGCCTCCGCCCTCGCACCGCTGCTCCTGCGTGACGGCAAGCCCGGCTTCGTCGTCGTCGACATGCCCGACGTCGACCTGTTCGCCCCCACGGCGGTCGAACTTCCCGACGCGCCTCTCTATTTCGTCGCCGGGCCGGACCGCGGCGACCACATGGCCAATTGGAGCCCGGAGGAGGCGTTGCCCGCCCTCACCGAGGACGGGCGTACCCCGTTGGTGCTCACCGAAGGAGTCCACTGGGTGCTGCAGCAGCCCGCGGTGCTGGAGCGGAACCTCTGCTTCATGACCATCGGGTCCCGACTGCGGAAGGCGAACGGCGCCTTGGACGCGCGCACCCCGGCGATCTGGATCAGCAACGGCACCGGGCGGGACGGCCGGGAGCGGCGCAACGCCCCCAAGGTCGGCTGGTGCTGGTGGGGCAACCGCCACACCTGGCTGGGATTCGCCTCCGCCTCGGGCCGCGAGGGCCAGTAGCACGCACGCGTTCGCCCTGCCCCTGACGCTTCGCCCGGCAACGCCGGGCACGGCGCGCGCACCTGAGCCGGGTCCGCCGACAAGGTGCGGACGAGGGGCGGGCGAGGGGCGCCGACGAAGCGGGCCGTGCAGGCCCGTTTCATCGGCGCGTGCGATCACAAACACCCCGCCGGAGGGCACAGCCGGGGCTCTTCCTTTGCTGACGGAGTACCAAATGCCTTGTACACCAAGGGGTTTGGGTACTTTGCATCAACACCTGCGAACTTTGAACACTGTGGTGACGAAGTATGGACGCCGCCGGTAGAAGCCTCCTACTGTTCTCGGCGCGGCCACCGGAGCCCCTGTCCGGACGCAGCGCCGCCCCACCGCACGAGCCGAACGTTCACCCCCGGGCGCCGGGTGGCCCCACCCACCGCCGCGACGTGCCCCTCGCCGCGAGGGGCCAGGAGGAAGAATGCATCCACGGCCGTTCCACCGTTGCCGCAGACATCTCACCGGTCTGCTGGTCTCCGCGTTTCTCGTCGGCGCCTTCTCCGCCGTACCGGCCGCCGCCTCGCCGGCACCGCTGGACGAACTCCCGCCGCAGGAACCGGGCGTCACCCTGCGCGTCTTCGATGTGCAGGTCCCCCTCAGCGAGCTGTGCGACATCAAGGCCGGACAGACCCCGAACGTCGACAAGTTGATGCCCGCCATCGACTGGAGTTCGCCGGACGACTTCGGTTTCGGCGACCACTTCGTCTCCCAGGTCACGGCGAACCTCGCCGTTCCCGAGGACGGCGCGTACGCCTTCCGCCTGACCAGTGACGACGGTTCGCGGCTGCGGATCGACGGCTCCACCGTCATCGATCACGACGGGCTGCACGGCGCGGAGCCCAAGGACGGCTCCGTCGATCTGACGGCAGGTCACCATCCGCTGCGCATCGATCATTTCGACCGCACCGGCGGCCAGCAGGTGACCCTCGAATGGAAGCCGCCCGGTGCCGGGGACTTCGCCGTCGTGCCGACTTCCGTGCTGAGCACCGACGCCGACGTCGTACGGGTGACGGCGCCGGGACGCAAGGAGTGCGAGGGCGTCCTCGACTCCCCCGGCGACGGACTGCCCCTGGCCGGGACGCACCCGGACTACGCGCTCACCGATCTGCGCCCTGCGGGCTTCGAACCGCAGGTCACCGCGATGGACTGGCTGCCCGACGGCCGGCTCGCCGTGACCACCTGGGGCGGCACCGACAACACGACCGGCGAGGTCTACCTCCTCGACAACGTCCAGGGCGACACCGGTCCCGGCGAGGTGACCGCCAAGAAGGTGGCCGAGGGGCTCAAGGAGCCGATGGGCATCAAGGCCGTCGACGGCAAGCTGTACGTGTCGCAGAAGCACGAACTCACCGAGCTGACCGACGCCGACGGCGACGACGTGACCGATGAGCGCCGGACGGTGGCCACCTGGCCGTACGGCGGGAACTTCCACGAGTTCGCCTTCGGCCTGCTCTACCGGGACGGCTACTTCTACCTGAACCTGTCCGTGGCGATCGACCTGGGCGGGGCGACGACCGACCCGCAGCCCGCGCCGAACCGCGGTTCGACGATCAAGGTGAACAAGGAGACCGGCAAGGTCGACTACATCGCCGGGGGCCTGCGTACGCCCAACGGCATCGGCTGGGGCCCGGAGGGCGACATGTTCGTCCTCGACAACCAGGGCGGCTGGCTGCCCTCCTCGAAGCTGCTCCACATCAAGGAGGACCGCTTCTTCAACCACTACACCAACCCGTCGGGCCCGTTCGACGCGAAGCCGGTGACCAAGCCGGTGCTGTGGCTGCCGCAGAACGAGATAGCCAACTCGCCTAGCACTCCCCTGCAGTTGGACGAGGGCCGGTTCGCCGGGCAGATGCTGTTCGGTGATGTCACGTACGGCGGCATCCAGCGCGCCTACCTGGAGAAGGTCGACGGCGAGTACCAGGGGGCGGTCTTCCGCTTCACCCAGGGCCTGGAGGCGGGCGTCAACCGGATCAGCATGGGCCCGGACGGCGCGATCTACGCCGGCGGCCTCGGCGCGGGCGGCAACTGGGGCCAGGAGGGCAAGCTGACCTACGGGCTCCAGAAGCTCTCCCCCAGCGGTGACAAGGCCTTCGACATCCTGGCGATGCGCGCGAAGCCGGGCGGCTTCGAGCTGGAGTACACCGAGCCGCTCTCCGAGGAGACGGCCGCGAAGCTCGCCGAGAGCTACCGGGTCGAGCAGTGGACGTACGCCCCGACCCCCGCCTACGGCGGCCCCAAGATCGACGAGGAGTCCCTCGACGTCGGTGCGGCCACCCTCTCCGAGGACCGCAAGAAGGTCACGCTGACCATTCCGGGGCTCAAGGCGAACCGTGTGGTCCACGTCCGTTCGCCGCGCCCCTTCAGCTCCGCCGACGGCACGGAGCTGTGGAGCACGGAGGCCTGGTACACCCTCAACTCCCTGCCCGGCGACCAGCCCCCGGCCACCCGGTACGAGGCGGAGGAGGCCGCCCTCAGCGGGGGTGCGGGCTTCGACACCGAGCACGCGGGCTATTCGGGCGGCGGCTTCGTCGACAACTTCGGCAACGAGGGGGCGGCGGTCGCCTTCGACGTGGAGGCCGGGAAGGCGGGGACGCACGATGTGGGTCTGCGCTACTCCAACGGGCCGGATCCGGCGCCCGGCACCAAGACGGTGAGCGTCCACGTCAACGGCGAGAAGGTGCGGCAGATCAAGCTGCTGTCGACCACCGACTGGAAGACCTGGTCGACGGGGACGGAACAGCTGGAGCTGCGCAAGGGCCGCAACACGATCACCTACTCCTTCGACAGCGGTGACACCGGCCATGTGAACCTGGACATGATCACCGTCCATCCGAAGGGCGCCCGCGTCCAGCTCTTCGACGGCACGGACCAGGCGGCCTGGCAGCATCCGGACGGCCGCACTCCCGAATGGCCGGTGAGCGGCGGGGAGATGGAGATCGCCGGCGGGGACCTTCGCACCAAGCAGGGCTTCCAGGACTTCCGTGCCCATGTCGAGTTCTGGCTGCCGAACCTCCCGCCGGACGTGACCGGCCAGGATCGCGCCAACAGCGGCGTGTACCTGCAGGAGCGCTACGAGGTGCAGATCCTCGACTCGTACGGTGACACCACGCTCGCCGACAACGAGGCCGGGGCGATCTACACCAAGAAGGCCCCGGACGTGAACGCCGCCACGGCCCCGGAGACCTGGCAGACGTACGACATCACCTTCCGCGCCGCCCGCTTCGACGCCTCGGGCGCGAAGACGGAGGACGCCCGGGTCACCGTCGTGTGGAACGGTGTCACCGTCCACGACGATGTTGCCGTCGACGGCACGACCGGCGGCGGAGCGGCCGAGGGTCCGACGGCCGGGGCGATCAAGCTCCAGGACCACGGGAGCAAGGTCCGCTACCGCAACGTGTGGGTCGAGCCGCTCACCTAGGGCGGTCCGGCGCACCGGTTCCGGGGTGACAGCGGTCGGCTGTCGCCCCGGAACCGTCCGCACCGGCGCTCGCGCCGCGCCGCCCTGTCGGTCCTGGGCCTGACGCCGGGGCCGCGCCCGGATGGGGCCGTCGCTATCGTGCTCCCGTGACTCGCACCGCGCAGCGTCCGCTGCTGTTCCTCGACGTCGACGGCCCGCTCATTCCCTTCGGCGCGACGTCCCGCCCCCACCCGACGTACGAGACGGGCCCCGGGACTCCGGGTACCGGTGCGAATCCGCTCCTGACCAGGGTCAATCCTCAGCACGGGCCCCGGCTCGCGGCGTTGCCCTGCGAGCTCGTCTGGGCGACCACGTGGATGGAGGACGCGAACGCGTGGATCGCCCCCCGCATCGGCCTGCCGCCGTTGCCCGTCGTCCACTGGCCGGAACCCTCCGACGCCGACGGCACCGACGGACGGGAGGACCAGGACGAGCGGGACGGGCTGCACTGGAAGACCCGCGCCCTCGTCGCTCGGGCCGCCGGCCGTCCTTTCGTCTGGGTCGACGACGAGATCACCGACACCGATCGGGCCTGGGTCGCCCTCCACCACCCGGGCCCCGCTCTGCTCCACCGGGTGGATCCCCGGCGAGGCCTGGCGGACTGCGACTACACGGCTGTCGGCGCCTGGCTGCGGGGCGTGGCGGGCGACGCGTAGGCGCGTACCCGTTCGCGTCCGCGGGCTTCGCTCCGGTCAGGCCGCGCTTCTCCGGCAGGAGACGACCACCAGGAACGGCCACAGGGCCTGGACGAACGTGACCACGCGCTCGGCGACGCCGGGCGCCCTCGCGCTCTGCAGCTCCGCCAGGAACCACAGAGCGCTCGCGCACATCAACGCGCTCGCGGCGAGCGACACATCGAGCCTCAGCCCCCACGGCACCGGCTTCCGGTCCCGGACCGCGGCCAGGGGAGGCCACACCGCCAGCAGCACGAGGCCCACGGTGGACACGGCCCCGTGCTCCAACGCCCCGCCGCTGCTCGGGACGGGGACCAGCGTCAGGGCCAGCGCGCACAGTCCGCCGCCGGCCAGGGCGACCCGCCCGGCGGGCGCCGCCGGCCGGAGCGCGTGCGCCGTCACCACGTAGCACGTCCCCAGCACCAGCAGCATCCCCGTCATCAGCCAGTAGCTGGCAGCGCCGTAGGAGGCCAGCACGCTCAGGGTCTGCCGCGCGGGGTCGTACGCCGACCCCTGGCGCAGCTGCGCAATCATCCAGGAGCCGGTCAGAAGGACGGGGGCGCATCCGGAGGAGACCAAGGCCCACCAGGGAGCAGATCGCATCGAGTCAGCATAAATGTGAGCATCTCGCCCGCCGCTGACATCCGGCTGCTTTCGGCCGACCGCGCCGCCGTCGGCCGAAAGCAGCCGAGCACGCCGCCGTCCGCGCGGGTGACGCCCGGCCGCGCGCGGGGCGTTCAGGCCGACAGCACGCGCAGGACCAGCGCGGCGGCGGCCAGCAGGGCGAGCACCGCGGGCGGTGCGATCTCGTAGTCCTTGACGCGCAGGTGGGTGACGACGGCTCCGATGAAGTAGAGGACGACGCCGATGGCGGCGGCGGATCCGATCAGCGGCACACCGAGGCCGATCAGGAGGCCGAGGGCGCCGGCCGCCTTGAGCGAGGCCAGCCAGGGGAACCAGGTGCCGGGGACGCCCACCTTGCCCATCGAGGCCGTGATGGCCTCGTTGCGCGTGAACGTCAGCACGGCGGAGGCGCCGAGGGCGAAGGCGAGAAGGACGCCGACCACGGCGTAGGCGATGAACATGGTTACCTCGGGATCATCAATGATATGAATGACTAGATCGTTGATGACTATAAACGATTTTCAATGTTCCACAATGTGTGCCCTGATACCGTGGTGGAATGCCAGCTCAGGACAGGGCCGCCCAGCCATCGGCGGGGCCTTCGACGTCTCCCGGCGATCCGGACCAGCACCTCGGATTCCTGCTCGCCTACCACGGCAACGCGACGCAGACGCTGATCCACAAGGCGCTCGCGGCCACCGGGCTCACCCCGCGGCACATGATGACGCTCCTGCAGCTCGCCGATGGGCCGGTCACGCAGAAGGCGCTCATCGAGAGGCTCGACGTCGACCCCAGCGTTCTCGTCGCCCTCCTCAACGATCTCGAAGGCGACGATCTCGTACGCCGTCGTCGTGACACCGCCGACCGGCGCCGTCACATCGTCGAGATCACTCCGCGGGGCGCCTCGCAGCTGCGGACCTCGGACACGGCACTCGACACCGTGGAGCACGAACTCTTCGCGGACCTGTCCGAGCGCGACCTGGCCACGCTGCGCCGACTGCTGGGCAGGCTGCGGACCTCCCCGCAGGACTTCAGCTGCACGGAGGAATGAGCCCCGCGGTCCTCGACGCCGTCGGCTCAGATCTCGGCGCCCTCCGGGGCCCCGGTCTCCGCCCGCCGGATGGGCATCATCGTCTCCACCGCCTCCTGTGCGAGATGGTCGAGGATCAACCGGTTGACGAGCGCCGGCTTCTCCAGCGGGACCAGGTGGGACGCCCCGGGAACGACAGCCAGCTCGGCGTCCGGGATCGCGCGGTACAGGGCGGTCGTGTGCTCCAGCGTCATCAGGTCGTCGTCGCCGGCCATGACCAGGGTGGGCGCCCCGACGCGAGCCAGGTCCTCGGTGGTCAGCGTCGGCTGCGTACGCCACATGTCGATCACCTTCTCGGCCACCACCGGCCAGTGGCCCGCGCCGTCCGGTGAGACAGGCTCGTACAACTCCCGGAAGAACGCGAGATCGGGCCCGGACGGCGTCATCGCGTCGAGCATCGACGGCTCGACGAAACACTCGGGGCCCGGACGGAAGTTGGCCCCGATCGCCACGGCCTTGCGGACGAGGTCGGGCCGGTCCCCGGCGACGATCAGCGCGACGACTCCCCCGTCGCTCCAGCCCACCAGATGCGCCGGTCTCCCGACGACCTCCTCCAGGAAGGCCACGGTGTCGTCGGCCATGTCCTGGTACGTCAGCGGCCCCGCGACGTCGGCCGTGTGCCCGTGGGCACGCCGTTCCGGCAGATACACGCGGTAGGCGGAGGCCAGGTCGGCGCGCTGTGCGCCCCACGTGTCATTGGTGCAGAAGCCGCCGTGCAGCAGAACCAACGGGTCGCCGGTCCCCTCGGTCTCGTACCAGGTCCTGACGCCGGGCAGATCCGCGTACTCACCCATCGTTCCAGGCCTCTCCGGGGCAGTCGCCTTCTTCCGTCTCCGGCCAGTCTGCGCCGTGGCCCCGGGGTCCGCCATGCGGAGCCCGTGCGGTTGCCTCCGGGGCTCGGGCGGAGCGTGACCCGCGGCCTGCCGGGCCCCGTCGTTACGCCAACAGCGTTGACGCGACTCAAGCGCACCCCTTGCCTGGACGAATCCAAGGGGCACCGGTCCTCACGGCCCGTCTCTCTGACGAAAGGCACATCCGGCATGCGCGTACTGCTCGTCGGCGCAGGTGGCGTGGGCACGGCGATCACCAGGATCGCCGCCCGCCGCTCCTTCTTCGACCACATGGTCGTCACCGATTACGACCTTTCCCGGGCCGAGGCCGCGGTGGCCGCGCTCGGCGGGGAGGAGACCAGATTCACCGCTCTGCGCATCGACGCCTCCGACCGGGCGGCGGTCACCGCGCTCCTCACCGAGCAGCGGTGCGACATCCTCGTGAACGCCACCGACCCCCGGTTCGTGATGCCGCTGTTCGAGGCGGCGCTGGCCGCCGGGGTCGACTATCTGGACATGGCCATGTCCCTGTCCTCGCCGCATCCGGAGCGCCCGTACGAGCAGTGCGGGGTGAAGCTCGGCGATCGGCAGTTCGAGCGGGCGGCGGCGTGGGAGGAGGCAGGCCGGCTCGCGCTCGTCGGAGTGGGCGTGGAGCCGGGACTGTCCGACGTCTTCGCCCGGTACGCGGCGGACGAGCTGTTCGACGAGATCGAGGAGATCGGCGTCCGGGACGGCGCGAACCTCACCGTCGAGGGCTACGACTTCGCCCCGTCGTTCTCGATCTGGACCACCATCGAGGAGTGTCTGAACCCGCCGGTGGTCTGGGAGAGGGACCGGGGGTGGTTCACCACGGCCCCGTTCAGCGAGCCGGAGGTCTTCGACTTCCCGGAGGGCATCGGTCCGGTCGCATGCGTCAACGTCGAGCACGAGGAGGTCCTGCTGATCCCGCGCTGGGTGGAGTCCCGGCGCGTCACGTTCAAGTACGGGCTGGGCGACGAGTTCATCGAGACCCTCAAGACCCTGCACAGCCTCGGCCTGGACCGCACGGACAAGGTGACCGTGCCCGGCGGCGAGGTGTCTCCCCGTGACGTGGTGGCGGCCTGTCTGCCCGACCCGGCCTCCCTCGGCGAACTCATGCGGGGCAAGACCTGTGCCGGCACCCGGGTCACGGGCACGAAGGACGGTGCGCCCCGCGACGTGTACCTCTACCACGTGGTCGACAACCAGTGGTCGATGCGCGAGTACGGGTCGCAGGCCGTGGTCTGGCAGACGGCGATCAACCCGGTGATCGCCCTGGAACTGGTGGCGAGCGGCGTCTGGAGCGGTGCGGGCGTGCTCGGCGCCGAGGCGCTGGCCCCGCGCCCGTTCCTGGATCTGCTCGTCGCGTACGGATCCCCGTGGGGCCTGCGCGAGCAGTGACCGAAGGCCCGTCCACGGCCCGCCGAAAAAAGAGTCGAGAAGTTTCGGGCGACGATGTCGAGAACCCGCGTCCGGCTCCGTCCCCGTAGTGAAGGCGGCCACAATGGGCCGCACAGGACCGAGGAGTAGCACCATGGCGAAGTACCTTCTGCTCAAGCACTACCGCGGAGCCCCGGCAGCGGTCAACGACGTACCGATGGACCGGTGGACGCCCGAGGAGATCTCGGCGCACATGCAGTACATGCAGGACTTCGCCGACCGGCTGGAGAAGACCGGGGAGTTCGTCGAGGGCTCCGCGCTCGCCCCCGAGGGCGCGTGGGTCCGGTACGACGGCGAGGGCCGCCCGCCGGTCACCGACGGGCCGTTCGCCGAGACCAAGGACCTCATCGCCGGCTGGATGATCATCGACGTCGACGGCTACGACCGCGCCGTCGAGCTGGCCGGGGAGCTGTCGGCCGCTCCGGGGGCGGGCGGGAAGCCGATCCACGAGTGGCTGGAGGTCCGCCCGTTCCTGTCCGCGCCGCCCACCGTCACGGAGTGACACCACGATGAACGAGGCCCTCCTGCGGAGCCTCACGCCGAGCGTCCTCGGGGTCCTCGTCCGCCGCGGAGCAGACTTCGCGGCGGCCGAGGACGCCGTGCAGGACGCCCTGGTCGAGGCGGTCCGCGTATGGCCGGACGAGCAACCGCGGGACCCGAAGGGCTGGCTGGTCACCGTGGCCTGGCGGCGGTTCCTCGACGCGACCCGGGCGGAGGCCGCCCGGCGGCGGCGGGAGGACCTCGTCGACGAGGAGCCCGCGCCCGGACCCGTACCGGCGGCGGACGACACGCTCCAGCTCTACTTCCTGTGCGCCCACCCGTCACTGACGCCGTCGTCCGCCGTCGCGCTCACGCTGCGCGCCGTCGGCGGGCTCACGACCCGCCAGATCGCCCGGGCCTATCTGGTGCCCGAGGCCACCATGGCGCAGCGCATCAGCCGGGCGAAGCGCACCGTCTCCGGCGTGCCGTTCGATCAGCCCGGCGATGTCGCCACCGTGCTGCGCGTCCTCTATCTGGTCTTCAACGAGGGCTATTCCGGCGACGTCGACCTCGCTGCGGAGGCGATCCGGCTCACCCGGCAGCTCGCGGCCGCGATCGACCACCCGGAGGTGGCGGGCCTGCTCGCCCTCATGCTGCTCCACCATGCCCGCCGCGCCACCCGGACCGCGCCCGACGGGAGCCTGGTGCCGCTCGCCGAGCAGGACCGGGGCCGCTGGGACACCGGGGCGATCACCGAGGGCGTCGGGATCCTGCAGGCGGCCCTCGCCCGCGACCGGCTGGGAGAGTTCCAGGCCCAGGCCGCCATCGCGGCGCTCCACGCCGACGCACCGACCGCCGAGGAGACCGACTGGGTGCAGATCGTCGAGTGGTACGACGAGCTAGCGGGCCTGACGGACAGCCCGGTCGTCCGGCTCAACCGGGCCGTGGCCGTCGGCGAGGCCGACGGACCGCGCGCCGGGCTGGCCGAACTCGCCGCGCTGAGCGACACGTTGCCCCGTCACACGGCGGTGGCGGCGTATCTCCACGAGCGCGACGGCGACCTGCCGACGGCGGCCCGGCTGTACGCGGAGGCCGCCCACAAGGCCCCCACGCTCGCCGAGCGCGACCACCTCACGCGCCGGGCCGCCCGGCTCAACGCGGGCCTTCGGCGCTGACGGATCGACCCCGCCCACCGCGTCCGCGTCCGCAGGGCGGGGCGGGGGCGGCCCGGCGTACGCCTCACCGATTCCGTCGGCGCGGAACCGCACAGCCGAGCTAGTTGCGCACTCGATCGTGACTTCCGCCCCTTCGGCCCCCGGTGCGTCGCGATGCTGTGGGACGGGCGCGTGACCTGCGCCGTCGGCAATCGCGGGGTGGGGAGTGGCATGACGCGAGAAGCGGGGCGTGACGGGAACCTGGACGAGCGGGTGGTCCTGCTCGTGGCGGGGGCGGCCGATCTGGCGGTGAGCGCGGTGGGTTCGGCCCTGGGCGCGGTACGCGGGCTGCTGCGCCGCTCGGACGCCGCGGAACTGGCGGCGGAGGCCGAGCACGAGCTGACGGCGCGCGGGCGCCTGGTGCTGGACCGGTACGCCGCCCCGCCGCCGGCCCATTTGGAGCTGCTCGCCCGGCACGTCGTCGCCCGGCGGGCCTCCGATGACACCTGACCGGTGGGACGCGGCGGCGTTCAAGGCGCGGGTCGACGGGGAGCTGCGCCCGTTCGTCGCCCGGGAGGCCGATCTGTTCGCGGCGATCGACCCGTCCCTGGCTCCGGTGGCCGCGCAGGTGGAGGCAGCCGTCGCGGACGGCAAACGGCTGCGGGCGGCGTTCTGCTACTGGGGCTGGCGGGCGGCGGGGCAGCCGGACAGCGCCGCGCTGGTGCGGGCGGCGGCCTCCCTGGAGCTGATCCACGCCGCCGCTGTCGTCCACGACGATCTCATCGACGACAGCGCTCTGCGGCACGGCCGCCCCACCGCGCACATCGCTCTGCGCGGCGCCGTACGCAGGCGCCCGCGCTCCGTCGCCGCCGCCAGATCTCTGGCGATGCTGGTGGGCGATCTGCTGATGGGGATGGCCGGGCAGCTGTTCACCACCAGCGGTCTGCCCGCCGCCTATCTGGGCCGGGCCCGCCCGTTGTGGACCGTTCTGGGCCGGGAGCTGATCGCGGGCGAGTGCCTGGAGATCCTGCGCACCGGGGCGGAGCCGGACACCGGGGCCTCGCTGAAGGTGATCCGGTACAAGACCGCCAAGTACACCGTCGAGCAGCCCCTGTTGATCGGCGGTGCGCTGGCCGGGGCCGGCGGTCGGCTGCGCGAGGGCTACTCCGCCTACGGGCTGCCGCTGGGCGAGGCCTTCCAGCTGAGGGACGATCTCCTCGGGCTGTTCGGAGACCCGGGACGGACCGGCAAGGCCAACGCCGACGATGTGTGCGGCCACCGGCCCACGGCCCTGCTGGCGGAGACCTGGCGTGTCGCCGGTGACGACGACCGTGACCGGCTCCGGGCTCTGCTGGGCCGGCGCGACCTGGACGAGGACGGGCTGCACGCGGTGCGCGACGTCATGCGCAGGCTGAAGACCCCCGGCCTCGTCGAAGACATGATCACGGCGCGCGTGGAGGAAGCCCTCGACGCGCTCCATGAGCTGGACGTGCCGTCATGTGCGGCCGACGCCCTGACGTCGCTGGCGAACTCGGCGACCGTCCGGCTGTCCTGACCCCGCGCGCGCCCGCCCCACACGCCCGCACCGAACCGCATCGCGCCGCACTGCACTGCACTGC
Source organism: Streptomyces anulatus (assembly GCF_014650675.1). Classification (GTDB taxonomy): domain Bacteria; phylum Actinomycetota; class Actinomycetes; order Streptomycetales; family Streptomycetaceae; genus Streptomyces; species Streptomyces anulatus. Next base: position 47,283 of record NZ_BMVK01000012.1, read on the forward strand.
ACCGAGAACAAGGAAGTCCGTCTTGACCTACACCGAGGATTCGATGAACGCCCTACGGCAGGGGGGCGACGAACTGGCCGACGCGACCGTCGCCGCGCTCTTCGACCGCGGGGAGGTGGGCACGTTCAACACACTGATGCGCTACGTCTCCACCGCGGGCGCTCCCCTGCCGGACGGGCTGCCCGATGTCGCCCGGGACTACCTTCAGGCCACCAGTGCCCCGCCGGCCTGGGTCGACTGGGAGGAGATGGAGAAGGCCCGGCTGTTCTTCATCGACAACAACGTGCATATTTCCACCGCACTGTCGTTCGCCTCCATGCCTGCCTGCTACGTGGTCCCGCACGTGGCGAAGCTCCTTTCGGCGACCCACGGGCTGAAGTACCCCTCCAAACGGATGGCGGAGACCGGCCAGTTCACCGTCTATCTGATGCGGCCCGACGCCTTCGAGGCCGGGGGCCGCTTCGTCCCCGCCGCCCAGAAGGTCCGCCTTCTGCACGCGTCGATCCGCCATCACCTCCTGCGCGAGAAACGGTGGGACACCGACGCGCTCGGGACGCCGATCTGTCAGGAGGACATGATCGGCGGGCAGATGTTCTTCTCGCTGCTCGTGCTCGACAGCCTGCACCGCCTCGGCATCCACATGTCGGAGGAGGGCGCGGCGGCCTACTACTACGCCTGGCGTGTGGTCGGGGCGATGCTGGGCGTCGGTCAGGAGTCCGTCCCCCGGTCCCTGGACGAGGCCCGCCAATTCCTCGACCTGTACATGATCCGGCACATGGGCCCCTCCGAGGAGGGCGCGCTGCTGACCCGGCAGCTCATCGACCTCTACGAGGAGGTCGTGCCCGGGACCTTCTTCGACCCGATCGTCTCCGCGCTCATCCGGCACCTGGTCGGCGACACCTGCGCCGACTGGCTCCGGGTGCCGCGCACCTCCTGGGACACCGCCGTCAAGGCCGTACCCCACCTTCTCGGCGTCCTGGAGACCGTCGAGGACCGGTCCCCCCTCGGCGCCTGGGCCCTGGACCGCCTCGGCCACCTCACCACCGTCCTCGAACTGTCCTCCCTCACCCGCGGACGCGTGATGCACTACGCCATCCCCGAACAGCTCAAGGAGGAGTACGGCGTCTCCGCCGGGGCGTCCCGCTCCCGCTGGAAGCCGCCCGCCGTCACCGTCTCCGGGCGCACACCCCCATGGTGACAATTAGGTAAGCCTCACCTAATATTCGATGAGTCGTCTTCGGGTCCCCACACGCCGAGAAGCCGGTATCCCCCCTTCTTTCGTTCGCCTCCCGGGAACGGCTCCGTCCAGACGTGCGCCGTGCCCCTCTCCCGAAGGAGACATGCAGCGCATGTCCATGCCCCGCCGCGGCCGCCTGGCCGCACTCGCCGCCCTGACCGTCGTATCCGTGGGCGCCGGCGTCCTCGCCGTTCCCGCCTCCGCCGCCCCCGGCGTCCACGCCGCCGCACGGGCCGAGGCCGGCGGCACGACGTCGGCAGCCGCCCCGATCCTGGTGACCGGCCGGTCCTCCTGGGGCTTCAAGGACTCCTGGGTCCACTACGTCACCGGCATGGGCGGTTCGGTGAACGTGGCCGGCGGCGCGAGCGCGGATGCGGCCGGACGGATCAACTATCCCGTCAAGCACGGCTCGGTGGACCCTGCCGGGCGGTCCGCCGACGTGCGCTTCGGCGGCTCGGTCACCTACGCGGTCCCGAGTCACGGGATAACCGCCATCACGCTCGCCAACCCGCGTGTCGTCCTCAAGGACGGCAAGGGCACGCTCCACATGGACGTGACGACCGACATCGCCGCCGGCCAGGCCCCGGTGACCACGCCCGGCGTGCCGCTCGCCGCGCTCACGGCGTCCGCCGACGCCCTCGACGGAGCCGTTCTCGACTGGACGGGCATCACGGCCGCGCTCACCGAAGAGGGCTCGGCCATCTTCGCCTACCAGGGCCGGCCCATGTACCCGGCCGGCACGGCGCTGGACCCCGTCGCCATCAGCGGCGGCGTCAGCGTCCCCACGCTGACGGTCAGCCAGGTCAGCGAGCTGGGCGCCGAGAACGAGGTCACCGTCAGCGGCAAGGGCTACCAGCCCGGGCGCGGCGTGTATCTGGCGCAGTCCATCGCCCTTCCCGGCACCACCTACCCCAGCGTCTTCGGCAACGCGGCGTACATCCGTCAGGTCGGCGCGGACGGCACCTTCAGCGTCACGCTGAAGCTCACCGAGACCTTCACCCCCTCCGGGGCCCCCGTCGTCGACTGCCGCACCACCGCCTGCTTCGTCACGAGCTTCAACTCGCACGACGGCGGCGACCCCACCTGGATGCCCTCCCGGGCCCAGGACGTCGCCCAGCCGCTCCGGTTCGGCGTCGAGGTCCCCGCCGCCACCGTGACCCAGCACCCCGCGTCGCGTACCGTCCGCTCGGGCGCGACCGGCACGTTCACCGCCGCCGCGACCGGCGCGGACTCGGTCCGCTGGGAGCGCAGCACCGACCGCGGCACGACCTGGAGCACCGTCCCCGGGGCCACCACCGCCACCCTGTCGGTGAAGGCGGCCGCCGCCCTCGACGGCCACCGCTACCGTGCCGTCTTCGTCAACGCGTCCGGTGAGACGGCCACGTCGGCCGCCACGCTCACGGTGTCCGCCGTGCCGACCCGGATCGTCTCCTTCAACGCCTCGCCCGAGCCGGTGGGCAAGGGCTCCAAGCTGAAGGTGGTCGCCACGCTCCAGACCGCCTCCGCCACGGACAACGTATGGCGTCCGCTGGCCAAGACTCCCGTCGTGATCGAGTTCCGGTCGAAGGGCGGCAAGACCTGGAGCCGGGCCAACACGGTCACCACCGACAGCAAGGGCGTCGTCTCGGCATCGGTCACCGCAGTCAAGGACGGCACCTGGCGCGCCCGTTACGCGGGGACCGCCGACCGCGCCGCGGCCGTCAGCTCCTCCGACAACGTGGACGTCAAGCTGCGGACCGCCGTCTCCGGCTTCAACGCCTCCCCCGAGCCGGTCCGCAAGGGGCGCACCATCACCGTCAAGGGCACCCTGCGCAGCCTGGACGGCACCTGGAAGAACGCCTCCGGCCAGTCCGTGATCATCCTGTTCAAGGCCGACGGCTCCAGCAAGTGGAGCAAGCTGGCGACCGTACGCACCAACGGCAAGGGCGTGTTCTCGAAGGGGTTCACCGCCAAGAAGGACGGCACCTGGAAGGCGCAGTTCAAGGCCACGTCGTCCCGCCTGGGCACGATCGGCTCCGGCGACCGGGTCGACGTGCGCTGACCCGGGTCCTGTCCGTCCCGGATTCCGCGCCGCTGCCCCTCTCCCGTCGTCCGGGGAGAGGGGCAGCGGCAGCGGCAGTGGCAGTGGCAGATGCCGTGCCGGGGGCGGTTCAGGTCAGGGGGCGGTGCCCCAGGCGAGGGTGGAGCCGGTGAAGACGCCGACCCTCGGGGCGTCGGCGAAGGCGGTGTTGGTGGAGCGGCTGTAGTCGTCGCTCTCCTGGAAGGCCGACCAGTCGCTCTTGTTGAGCCGCAGTTGGATCTCCCCGGTCGTGGCGCCCGCCGCGAGGCTGCCGCTGCCGAAGCCGACCTCCAGGTAGTGGCTGGCGCCGGTGGCCGGTGCGCCCGCCGACCGGACCCCGTGCGTCACGTTTCCGCACCCGAGCACGGCGTAGTCGCAGGCGGTGCCGAAGGTGCTCGCACCGCCGTCGGGGGTGAACCAGTAGCGGGCGGTGACCGTGGACAGGTCGATCGCGGTCGAACCGGTGTTGACCAGGCGGAGGGACATCCGGATCTGGTTGTCGGTCGGGGATCCGTCGGTGTTGCGGTATTCGGCCTTGAGCGCTCCCGTTCCGGTGCCGCCGCCCGCCTCGGTGGTGACCTGTGCGGCCGGGGTCCCGGCCGAGACGTTGCCCGCCGCGTCCTTGGCCCTGACCGAGTAGCTGTAGGCGGTCGAGGCGCTCACGCCGGTGTCCGTGTAGGTCGTCGTGGCCGTCGTCCCGACCCGGGTGCCGTCGCGGAGGATGTCGTACCCCGTGACGCCGGTGTCGTCCGTGGACGCCGTCCAGGCGAGGGTGACGCTGCTGCTGGACTTGGCCGTCACCCGCAGGCTCGTGGGCACGGTCGGCGCCTGGGTGTCCTCCTCGCCCCCGCTGCCGCCGTCGAGCGGCGGGTGGGCGTTGCGGAGCAGCTCCTGGAACTGTCCGGAGAACCAGTGCCCGGCCACCGGGGAGTCGGGCAGGGCGCCCGTGAGGTTGAAGCCGTTGCGGCCGTTGCCGGTGTACGTCGGGTCGCACATCCGGTCGAAGCCCTTGCCCTCGTCGTTGTCGACGGGCTCGCTGCTGCCGTCGGACTCGCCCGGGGGCTTGGCCCAGACGTAGGCGTCGATCCCCGGCTCGGGGGCGGTCGTGGGGCGCTCGCCGATGCCCGCGCCGCTCTGGTTGCACCAGTTGCCCGCGTGGATGCGGCGGTCGGTCCGGCCACCGTCGACATAGGCGTCGGCGCTGGTCAGCGGTCCGGGTCCGGTGGGCCGGGAGGAGCCGCCCCAGCCGTTGCGGGCGGTGTCGATGAGCATGCCGATGTCGGAGGCGAATCCCTGGCGGACGAGTTCCGTGCGCAGGGCCTTGGCGAACGAGAGCTCGTCCACGTAGTAGTTCCAGTCCACCCAGCGCGACTGGCGCACCGTGGTCCCGTTCACGGAGTCGGTCACCGCGAAGTGCGGCTCCTCGAGCGCCGAGTAGTTGGCCGTGTTCACGATGAAGCCGTGGACGTCGGAGACGGTGGCGCCCTCCGTCGTCGCCGCCTTCTTGAACTGCTGTGCGGCGGGGACGAAGTTGGAGTCCCAGCCGAGCCAGCCGTGGTGGGCGGCGTCGACGTAGTTGTAGACGTTGGGCAGGGCGCCCAGGGTGTGCAGGGCGTATCCGATGCCCTTCTCGTAGTTGCCGTTGGCCTTCATCGTGGCGCACTCGGGCGTGGAGCCGGCGGTCCCTCCGGCGTTGGTGACGAGGTTGGGCAGCGAGTCCGGTTCGATGAGCGTGACGATGCGCAGGCTCGCGTAGGCGGGGTCGCCGAGGATGCCGGCGATGGGGTCGATGTACTCGTCCTTGTAGCGGCTCAGCTCGGTGGGGCCGAGTTCGCCGTTGGAGGCGAGTGCGGCGCAGTCCCGGCCGGGCAGGTTGTAGATGACGACCTGAAAGAGGTCGGCTCCCTGACTCACGGCCGTGTCGAGGTGCGCGCGCAGTCCTCGCGCGCCGGGTGTGCCGCCGATCGCGGCGATGCGGTCCATCCAGACGAACGACGGCTCGTCCGCGATGACTTCGCCGCCGGGCTCGGCGGCGGCCCTTGCGGACCAGTCGGGGTTCACGTACGCGGTGGCACCGGCGTAGGGGTTGTCGACGCGGGCGGCGGCCGACGCCTGTCCGGGTACGGCCACCGCGAGTGCCGCACCCATGATCAGTGCGGACAGTGCGGCGGCCGCTCTCCTGCGGAACGCGTGCGGTGCGTGCGGGGTGGTGCCTCTGCTTCTCATTGCGGCTCCGTGCTCCTCTCGTACGTCCGTCGGGGGTGTCGACGGACGGGTTCAGGGGTCCGTGACGCTCAGGAGGTAAGGGGGTTCAGGTGGGGAAGCATGCATGTGGGAGCGCTCCCAAACTGGCGCGGCAGGCGATGACTGTCAAGCGGTGCAGCGCAATAACCTTGCACGGAAGGGTAGTTGGGGGGAGTTGGAGCGCTCCCATTCCAACCTGAAGTGGCCGCCCGGGTACATCACCGGTCACGTTCGCGTCGACGATTTGGCCGACTACCGACTTGCGGAGGCCGCGCGCGTCACAGCGGAAGAAGATGCCGTAACGCTGGTCTAGGCCAGACCACGTCCGTCCCCCTATCCTCACCCGTAGCCGGTGACACACCAACTCCCCCACCCAGGTTGCCTGCCGGCTCGCGCCCCCCACTCATCTCCGCTCGAGCAGCCGGGTGACCTCCCCCCTTCGCCGCCTCCAGGAGGCCACGGTGAAATTTCGCACCAGAAGCTCGGCGATCATCGGCACACTCTGCCTCGTCACGTCCCTGGCCCTGGCCACGGCTTCGGCCGTCGAGCCCGCCGATCCGGTCAAACCGGTGAGCGCGTCCCTGACCGAAGTGGCCAGGGCCCAGAGTCCGTCCGCCGGGGCGGCCGGACCCGATGACACGCTTTGGATCGCCGAACGCGCGGGCACCGTAAGGGTTCTGGACGATCAGGGCCTCGGCTCACCCGTGCTCGACATCTCCGACGAGACCACCACGGACGGCGAACGCGGTTTGCTGGGCGTCGCGTTCGACAAGACGTTCGCGCACTTCTACATCTCGTTCACGGACCTCGAAGGCACCAGCACGGTGGACGAGTTCGCCGTGGAGGGCGGCCGGCTCCAGCCGGATACCCGGCGGACCGTCCTCACCCAGACCCAGCCGTACGCGAACCACAACGGCGGGGACATCAAGTTCGGCCCCGACGGCTACCTGTACATCGCCTTCGGTGACGGTGGCTCGGGCGGCGACCCGCACGGCAACGGGCAGAAGCTCGACACCCTGCTCGGCAAGCTGCTTCGGATCGACCCGACCGGCGGCGAGCCGTACGCCATCCCGGCGGACAACCCGTTCGTGGACGACGCGAACGCGAAGGACGAGATCTGGTCGTACGGGCTGCGCAACCCGTGGCGGTTCTCCTTCGACGCGGGCACGGGCGACCTGCTGATCGGCGATGTCGGCCAGAGCGACTGGGAGGAGATCGACTGGGCCCCGGCGGACAGCAAGGGCGGGGAGAACTACGGGTGGGCCTCCATGGAGGGCACCCATCCCTTCCGGGGCGGCACGGAGCCCGCGAACCACGTCCCGCCGGTCCACGAGTACGACCGTACGGGCCTCGGCTGCTCGGTGACCGGCGGATTCGTCTACCGCGGCGACGCGCTCCCGGACCTTCGGGGGAGCTATGTGTTCAGCGACTACTGCGACGGCACCCTGCGTACGCTCCAGATGAAGGACGGCGAGGTGACCGGCGTCGGCGACCTCGGAGTCAGCGGCGGCGAGGTGATCTCGTTCGTCGAGGGCGGTGACGGCGAGCTGTACGTCCTCGGCAGCAGTGGCGTGGTCTCCCGCGTCGATCCCGCGTGAGCTGCTGAGACGCGCGGGAGGTCAGCTGCGCGGACCGGCGCCGGGGGCCCGCCGATCATGACCGTCGGCGGGCCCCCGTCCCCTGGTCCGGGCGTACGCGAGGGGGCTCGGCCCCGATCGTGCGGCGAACCGCCCGGATCGCCGCCCCGCGCTCGTCACGGGAGGCTCCGCCCGGGCGGCGGAGTCGGGCGGTTCGCCTGCTCCGCGCCTTCGCCGCGCTGATGGCCGCGGCGGGCGTCCTGGTCGAAGATGCCCAGCAGCTCGCACGGCCCGCCCTCGGCGCCGATCGCGTGCGGGAGCATCGTGGGGAACTCCGCCGCCTGGTTCGTCTCGATCCGCAGGCGCCGGTTGCCCAGGAGCAGGATCGCGGTGCCGGAGAGGACGACGAGCCACTCGCGGCCCGGGTGCGCGCGCAGGCGTGAAGGATGGTCGGGCGGCGGCTCGGTCATGCGCTGACGGATGACGGTCATGCCGGGTTCCGCCTTGATGGGCCACCGCATCTGACCGTGCGCCCCGTCGATCATCGGGTGGGAGACGACGTCGTCGGATGCGGTCGCGACCAACTGGTCGAGGGAGGTGTCCAGGGCGCGGGCGAGCGTGACCAGCTGGTCCAGGGCCAGCCGGCGCCGGCCGTTCTCGATGCGGCTGAGCGTGGACTGACTGACCTTCGCGCGGCCGGCCAGCTCCTCCAGGGACCAGCCCTGGGCCACGCGCAGGGCGCGGATGCGTTTGCGTACCAGGCTGTCCAGCTCACCATCGTCTTGCGTCATAGGCATGAGACTATGCGATTGAGGCAAGGTTTGCGCGGAAGCCCTGATCCGACCACCCTGCTGTCGGCGTGCCACAACCATGGGTTGTGCCCACATAGGGTTCAGGGCGTGGACATCGAAGCCGTGCGCACGTTCGTCACCGTCGCGGACACCGGACAGTTCCAGGAAGCCGCCGTGGAGCTGCGCATCAGCCAGCAGGCCGTCTCCAAGCGCGTGGCGGGCCTGGAACGTGTGCTCGGGGTGACGTTGTTCGTCCGTACCGCCCGTGGAGCGCATCCCACTCCGGACGGGCAGGCGTTCCTGCCCCACGCCCGCGAGGTGCTGCGGGCCGTGGAGCGGGCCGCCGCCTCGGTACGTCCGGGGGACCGGGTGCTGCGCGTGGACGTGCTCCACCGGCGCATCGCCCCGGCGCTGGCCGTACGCGGCTTCTACCAGGCCCACCCCGGCACGGACCTGGATGTGGTGACGCTCGCGGACACGAACGTGACGGGGGCGGCCGAGGCGGTGCGGGCCGGCGAGATCGACGCGACCTTCCGCGCCGTTCCTGTGGGTGCGCTGCCCGACGGGATCAGTTCCGAACGCGTCCTGGACGATCCGTTGCAGCTCCTCGTCGGGCCGCGCCATCCGCTGGCCTCCGCCCGGTCGTTGGCCCCGGCGGACCTGGCCGGGCACCGGATCTGGATCCCGGGCATCAAGCAGGGCACCGAGTGGGCCGCCTACTACGACCGGCTGGCGGAGGACTTCGGTCTGCGCATCGACGCGGTCGGGCCCGACTTCGGGACCGAGGCGCTGATGGACTCGATCGCCGACTCCGCCGCGCTGGCCACACTCGTCGGCTCCCGGGACAGGTATGTGTGGCCGGCCGCGCATGACCTGCGGCGGATCCCGGTGGTGGGCCCGACGCCGGTCTATCCGCACGTGTTCCTGTACCGGACGGGCAACCCGCATCCGGTTCTGGCGGCGCTGCGCAGGTACCTCGTGCAGGTGCGGCCGAAGTCGCCGGCCGACGCCTGGACACCGGGCTGGGCTCGCTGACGCCCGTCGGCGGCTCCCCCTCCTCGACGGCCGTCGGCCCGTGTCGTGAGCGGCCTCGGCTCAGGGGCGTTGTGCGGGGACGGGTCGGAGTCCGGGCCAGCGGGCGAGCAGTTGCCGGCGCATGTCCGTGCAGAGAGTGCTCAGCCCGCTCAGGCCGTCGTGGCCGGCGGTCATACTTCCGACGACACCGAGCCGGTGGACGAGGCGCTGCCGGGCGGTCACCGTGCCCCATTTCCAGTCGCGGACCGGGATCCGGGCCAGGTGATCGGTGCCTGTGCGGTGGGCTCTTTGGACCAGGGCGTCTCCCCTGATCAGCCAGCCGGCGCAGGGGTCGGTGAGGTCGCCGTGGAGTTCGTCGCCGGTCTCGGCGCGCCATGCCGTGCGGTAGGCGGCCTCCGCCCGTTCCAGCAGCGGGGCGGGTGCCGAGGTGACACACCAGCAGGTCGGGAAACCGATGCGCAGGTAGGCGAGTTCCATCAGCCCGCTGCCCAGTGAGGCCTGTTCGAAGTCGATGAACCGGGTTCCGTCCGGGGTGTGCAGGTCGTTGCCGGGGCACGGGTCGCCGTGGAGCAGGGCGTGACCCGGCGCACGGGCGAGGCGGTGCACGAGGCCGTCGAGCTCCCCGGGCACTCCGGGAGGGACGGGAGCATCGAGGGCCGCGGCCAGCCGGAGGAAGGAGGCCGCGTCGGCCTCGTCCGGGCCCTGCCAGCGGGGCAGCACTCCGGTGTGCTCGGGGCGGGCGACGGCATGCAGCCGGGCCAGTGCCGCCGCGTAGTCCACGATCCAGTCGCCGGTGGGGTGGTGGTGGTCCAGATGTTCCAGGACCAGCACCCGGTCGCCGGGGGCGGTGCCCAGCAGTGCGGGTACCACGGCCGGATCGGCTCCTGCGGCGAGCCGCAACGCGGCCAGTTCACGGGCGTACCGCTCGTCGGCGTCGGCACCCTCGACGATCTGCTTCACCACCACGGGCGGCCCGGCCGTCTCCACCCGCCACACCCGTGAGCGCGGGCTGCTGCTCAGCCGTCGGGAGCGCCTCGGAGCGCCCAGCCCGGCCCGTAACTCGTCCCCCCACGGCAGCCGCGATCTCATGCGCCCATCGTCGCACGCGGGCCATGTCCTGATTGGTGCCGGAGGGGTACGCCGACGGTGGCTTCCCGGTGACGGGGCCACCCCGAGGGCATGAGTTCCGCGTCGTCCCCGGGGGCCCTTTCGGCCTCGCCGAGGAAGGGCGCGCGAAGTACCTCGGCCGACCGGCAGGCCGGGCCGCCTCGCAGGCCCTTGCGCTCTTCCTGGCCGCCTCGCGGGTTCAACCGCTCTTCCGGGCCGCCTCGCGGCGCTGCCGTTTGCCCAACGGCGCCCGGGAGAGGTCCTCGGCGGTGCTCCTGAGGTTCTTGTGGCCGTAGCCGCGTTCGGCCAGCCACGCCTTCGCGGCCGTCTCGGCGCGTTCGGTCGCTTCGAGGATGTCCTCCTCCGCCTCTCCCCCGTCCAGGTACCGGAACGTGAAGGCCGGTCGCGCGGCGAGGTCGTAGCTGAGGTTCCCCTCGGGGGTGAAGGCCGCGCGCAGGATGTCGTGCTCCCCGGCCCGGGCCAGGAGCTCGGCCCGCTGTTCGGGGGCGAGCCCGTCGAAGACACCACGGACCATGATGCGGAAGGTGTGAGTACTCATCCGGCGACCCTAATCAGCGGGATCGACGTCGCTCCACCGAGTTTCCCGCGACGCACCGCCGCTGCCGTATCAGCGCCGTACGGTGCGGCGTCGGCCCGGGCCCGAGCCCGTCGTCGGGCCCCGCGTTGCGGCAGGGGCGCGTCCGGCACGTACGGTACGGCAGGTGAATGAACCGCTCGAAGCCGTGACCGGCCCCCCTGCGGACGAACGCGTCCGGGCCACGACGACCCGCGTGTTCCTGGCGCTCGCCCCGCCCGACGACGCGAAGGACGAGCTGGCGCAGGCGCTGCGCCCGGCCTACGACGCCTACCCCCGGATGCGGTGGAACCGCATCGAGGACTGGCACATCACCCTGGCGTTCCTCGGTGAACTGCCGGTCGCCGCCGTCCCGCCCCTGATGCCTCCGCTCGCCGGGCTCGCGGCGGGGCGGCGGCCTCTGCGGCTGGCGCTGCACGGCGGCGGGCACTTCGACGAGCGGGTGCTGTGGACCGGGGTCACGGGGGACCTCGACGGGCTGCATCACCTCGCCACGGACGTACGCGCCCTCGTCAGGGAGTGCGGTGTGTCCTTCCCCGAGCGGCCGCTCCGGCCCCACCTGACTCTGGCCCGGTCCCGCCGGGGCGACCACGCGGCCACGGTGGCGGCCGCCGAAGGGCTCGCCGCGTTCGCCGGCCGGAGCTGGGAGGCCGGGCGCCTCCACCTGGTCGGCAGCAACATCGGCCGGGGTCCGGGGCCGATCCACTACCGCGACATCGACGCCTGGGACTTCCGCCACGGTGCGGGCGGGACCTGAACGGGCCTAAGGGCTGTCCCGCACTCAGCCGAGGACGAACGGGAGAACAGCTGCCCGTTCGCCCAATTCGCGCCTCTCTGTATCGGTCGGGGCCCGCCGCCCGGTGCCGACCAGCAGCACGTCCTCGTCGGTGAACGAGGAGGGGAACGCGATCCCGCCGATCCTCTCGATCATCTCGCGCGACCGGGCGAGCCCCTCCCGGGGCGGCCCCGCCGCGTCCGGGAGGTGCATGACCAGGTCGAGGTGGTGCAGAGTCCACTCCAGTACGTACGCGGAGAGGTAGTCGCCCGCGGTGAGGACCTCGCCGCAGGTGCCGACCCGAAGGTCAGGATCGGCGAGCCGGGCGGCGCGTCCGGCGGCGGAGCCCACGTCTTCGAGGTGAAACGTGAGCAGAGCCGGGTCCTCGTAGGCAGCGGCGAGTCGCACGGTCAGGGCGTCGAGCGGGTCGTCACCCGTCGGCGGAGTGCCGGAGACGGTCCAGTAGGTGAGCGCGTCCCTGGTCGGCTCCGTTCCGGCGGGCGTCGCCAAGGTGATCAGGACGTCCTGCGCGTCGATGATCAGGTGGCACACCAGGTCCCGCACGAGCCAGCCCGCACAGCCCGACGGCCGGTCGAAGTCCTCGGCGGGAAGTCCGACGGCCGTCGTGCGCAGCGCTGTCCACGAGCGCGAGAAGAGATCCACATCGGTAACGGTAGTGCGATGCCGGAACAGGCGCCGGGCCGTCGTCCGGTCTCACGCGGTTTCGTGCCGCGCGGGCCGGGCGTGCGTCAGCAGGAATTCGGTCGCCCGCGCGATGGCCTCGGCGGACGTGCTGTGCACGGCCTCCGACTCGTCCTCCTGCAGGTCCGCACCCGTGGCGGTGTACCACCAGGCGTCGGCGCCCGGATCGTGGTGAATGACGGCGTCCCCGCCCGCGTAGTGGAGCGGAATGGACTCGCTGGCCGACTTCTTGGGCACCGCGTGGGGCCACTTGAGGCGGGCCGACTGGCGCTTGATGCCACCCCAGGCCGCGCCGAGCTGCGCGTAACTGGATCCACCGCGTCCGGCGACGGTGGCCGCGCTCTCGGCCAGCCGGTCGACGGACCGCTTGGCCTCGTAGAGGGACCGCAGCATCGCCAGCTGAACGTCGGGCGCGGCCATGAGCGCGGCGTCGAAGGGCTTGCCGGCCGCGCGGTAGGCCGACGCGCGTGTCGAGATCCGTTCGGCCAGCGACCGGACCGCGGCGAGCACCTGCTCGTCCATGGCGAACGTGTCGTCGTCGCCGGGCTCGTTCCAGGCGGGGTCCACCGGGGTCAGGACCGTGGCCCAGAAGTTCTCATCGCTCTGGTCAGGGGTCGGGATCGCCTTCTCGTCATCCATGTGACAACCCTAACTGTCGCCAAACGGGTCGGCAATCATTCTTGTCGATGCGACGCATCGACAGCTTTGACTGTCGCTGCGATTTTCATAACTGTACCTTTCGTCAGGTACAGTTATGAAGATCGGAACGGTTCGCACAGTGAGGCTCACAAGGGATGACCATCAGCACGAAGCGGCGCTGGCTGCTCCTGACAGTGGTGAGCGCGGGGCTGCTGCTGATCACGCTGGACAACTCCATCCTGTACGCGGCCCTGCCGACCCTGGTGCAGGATCTCGGCGCGAGCAGCTCCGAGGGTCTCTGGATCATCAACGCCTACCCGGTCGTGATGGCCGGCCTGTTGCTGGGCAGCGGGACGCTCGGCGACCGGGTGGGGCACCGGCGGATGTTCCTGATCGGCCTCGTGGTCTTCGGTGCGGCATCGCTCGCCGCGGCGTTCTCCACCAGTCCGGAGGCCCTGATCGCCGCGCGGGCCTTCCTCGCCGTCGGGGCGGCCGCGATGATGCCCGCCACGCTCGCCCTGATCCGCGTCACCTTCGAGGACGAGCGCGAGCGCAACATGGCCATCGCGGTCTGGGGCACCATGGCGGTCGTCGGCAGCGCGCTGGGTCCGATCATCAGCGGGATCCTGCTGCAGCACTTCTGGTGGGGATCGGTCTTCATCATCAACATCCCGGTCGTCCTCGCAGCGATCGTGGCCACGCTGTACGTCGCTCCGCCGAACGACCCGGACCCGTCCAAGCGCTGGGACCTGGTCTCCTCGCTCCTGGCGCTCGTCGCCCTGGTCGGCCTCGTCATCGCGATCAAGGAGACGGCGAAGACCGACCCCGCTCCGGCCCTCATCGCCGCCGCGGTCCTCGCGGCCGCGATCGGCGGGTGGACGTTCGCCCGGCGCCAGCGCCGCCTGCCCTACCCCCTGCTGGACTTCGCGATCTTCCGCAACCGGGCCTTCCTCGCGGGGGTGCTGGCCGCCGGATTCGCCCTGTTCGCCATCGCCGGCATTCAGCTCGTCACCACCCAGCGCTTCCAGCTGGTGGAGGGCTTCACCCCGCTACGGGCCGGATTCCTCGTCGCGGCCGTCGCCGTGGGCGCGTTCCCCACGGCGATGCTCGGGGGCGCCGTCCTCCACCGGGTCGGGCTGCTGCCCCTCATCACCGGAGGTCTCGCCCTGGGCGCCGTCGGCACCGTGCTGGTGCTCATGAACTTCTCCACCAGCATGGGCCTGCTCGTCACCGGGCTGATCATCACCGGCGGCGGCCTCGGCGCGGCCATGTCCGTCGCGTCCAGCGCGATCATGGGCAATGTCCCGGCCCGCAGGGCGGGCATGGCCTCGTCCGTCGAGGAGGTCTCCTACGAGTTCGGAAGCCTGGTCGCGGTGGCCCTCCTCGGCAGTCTGCTGACCGCCGTGTACTCCGCGACCATCGAGCTCCCCACCGGGGTGTCCGAGCGTGCGCGCGACAGTCTCGACAGCGCGCTCGCCCTGGCCGGCGAAGGGGCGGAGACCAACAGCGCGCTGGTCACCGCCGCATCCGAGGCGTTCGACGGCGCGTACCTCGCCGTGATGATCGTGGTCGCCGCCGTCCTCGCCGTCGGCGCCCTCGCGACCGGCGTCCTGCTGCGCCGCCACGGCCCGGGCTCGGCGCTGTCCGGCCCCGTGCACCACTGAGTCCCGCACACCAACGACCCCACGGCACGGGAGCAACGCATGCGCACCAGCAAACGGACCCAGATCCTCGAAGCCGCCACCCGTGTCGTGCAGCGTGAAGGCGTCAAGAGCGTCACCTTCGACTCCGTCGCCGCGGAGGCCGGGCTGACGAAGGGCGGCCTCCTCTACCACTTCGCCTCGCGCGACGACCTCGTCCAGGCGATCCACCAGCATCTGGCCGACCGATGGGAAGCCGACCTGGTCGCGGCGGCCGGGAAGCCCTCGGCCGAGGCCACCCGGCAGGAACGGCTCGCCGCCTATACCCGGGTCGCCATCCAGAGCGCCACGCGGGCCGAGCTGCTGCTCATGCTGGAAGGATCGACGAACACCGCGCACGCGGCCGTGTGGGAAGCCGTTACGGAACGGTGGGCGCCGTCCGCGGCCTCGGCGGCCGACGATCCGGCCGCGCTCGACCGGTTCGTCGTCCGCCTCGCGGCCGACGGTCTGTGGCTGTACGAATCCCTGACCTCGGAGCGACTGGATCCCGCGCTGCGGCGGGCGGTCGCCGACCGCATCGCCGACGTCCTGGCCCACCGCGAGAGCTGATCACCGGGCACGGGTTCGCCGGCTCCAGCCGCTCCGTCGCGGCGCGGAGTCGCTTCCGGCCGGGCTCCGGCCCCCGACGGATAAGTACCGGACCCCCGAAGGCTCAGTAGGCGTCGGCAGCCTCGCCCAGGGCAGTGGTGAGACGGCCCAGGACTTCCTGCAGCCCGAGAACCTCGTCCAGGGACAGGCCCGTGGCGGCCAGCACGCCACGGGGGACGGACAGCGCGCGGTCGCGCAGTCGCGCGCCCTCGTCGGTCAGGTCGATCACGACGGAGCGTTCGTCCTCGCGGCTGCGTTCGCGCCGGACCAGTCCGGCGGTCTCCAGACGCTTCAGCAGCGGCGAGAGCGTCCCGGAGTCCAGATGGAGGCGCTCCCCGATGTCCTTGACCGGCTGGGGACCGTGCTCCCACAGGACCAGCATGACCAGGTACTGCGAGTAGGTGAGCCCCAGGTCCTTGAGTGCCTGCCGGTAGAAGCCGCCGAACGCGCGCGACGCGGCGTGCAGCGAGAAGCAGACCTGGTGGTCCAGTCGCAGCAGCTCCGTGTCGGGAACGTCGGAGAGATCGGGCGAGGCGCCCGGAGCGGTGGTCATGAGAACCAGCGTACCGCCGGCCGCACCATTGAGTTGTGCACAACTTAGTTGTGTGCAATCTTTATGTCTGTCGCCGCGACCATCCCGGTCGGGGCTCCAGTGGAGGGTCACCCATGGACGCGTTGTACACCGCCGCCGCCACCGCCAACGGCCGCGAGGGCCGTGCCGTGAGCTCGGACGGTCAGATCGACCTCCCCCTCGCCATGCCGCCGGCCCTCGGCGGCAACGGCCGGGGCACCAACCCCGAGCAGCTCTTCGCCGCCGGCTACGCGGCCTGTTTCGCCAGCGCGATGGCCGCGGTCGGCCGCGAGATGAAGGTCGACACGAAGGACGCCTCCGTGACCGCCGAGGTCTCCATCGGCAAGGAAGGCGACGGCTTCGGGCTCGCGGTGGTCATGCGCGTGGAACTCCCGGACTCCCTCGCGGGCGAGGCCGGCCGGAAGCTGGTCGAGGCCACCCACGCCTACTGCCCGTACTCCAAGGCCACCCGGGGAAACATCGACGTCGAGCTGGTCATCGAGTAGTCACCCACTCCGGTCCGGTCGCCCCACCTCGCCGCACGCCCGCCCCGGCCCCCGCCGTTCTCGCGGCGGGGGCCGGCCGGGAAGGCGCCTTCGGCCCGGCCCCCGCGCATCAGGGCGTCACCCCTTCAAGCGGGTCAGCACCGCGCCCACCGCACGGTGCACGGCCTCGCGCGCCCCGTCGGTCGGGTCGAGCGTCTCGAAGCCGTGCCGCCCCTCCGGTACGTCGATGACCTCGACGTTCGCACCGCAGCGGGCGGCCTCGGCCAGGAACTCCTCGACGGTGGCGGCGATATCGGCACTCTCGCGTTCCGCCCGGACCAGCACGACGGGAAGACGGCCGGCCCGGGAGACCGCTCGGACCGGGTGGAAACGGCTGCCGCCCAGTCCCCAGCTCGGCATCGGCGCGAGGATCGGGTAGTTCGCGGCCACGCAGCGCAGCCACGCCGGGGGGTTCGTCAGCCAGTCCGCCACGATCGGGCCGCCGCCCGAGAAGAACCACAGGGCGACCCGGTCCGCGTCCACCCGTGGATCGGCGCGCACCCGCTCCACCGCGTCGGCCACGTCCGCGGCGGCCACCTCGTAGTCGGTCACGGCGTGCAGGCGGTGGTCGAGCGTCACGCCCACGGCTCCCTGTCCCGCGACGAGGCGCGCGTACCCCGTCAGGGTCGGCCAGTCCCGGGGCGTGGGCCGTGCCTCGGCGGGCACCGGTCCGCCGTGCACGAACACCACGGCCGGGTGCGGGCCCGGACCGTCCGGCAGGTACAGGTCGGTGTTCCCGGCCCGTTCGCGGGGCCGTTCGGGCACGTCGAGGAGGAACGGCCGCAGATGGGCCGGCGTATGGGCAGCGTCGGCAACGGTCAGCCGGTGTCCGCCGCCGGCCGCCGCCTCGATCAGGGTCCCGGCCAGCGCGGCGGGGCAGGACAGCATCGGCCAGTGTCCGGTGGGCAGTTCGAAGAAGGGCACCCGGGCCTCGGCCAGGGACCGGACAGCGGGATCGCCGACGTCCACCAGGATCTGGAGCACCTCGACGCCCGGACCGTTGCCGGTGCACAGCACCCCGGTCACGGGCACCTCGGCCACGGCTCCGGTGAGCCGCAGCGGCTGGAGCAGCGTGCCCAGCGGCTGCGGCGCCGCGAGGGCGGTGAGCCCGTCGAGCGCCGCGTCGGAGAGGCCCGCGGTGCTCCCCCAGCGGGACCACCCGTCCCGGGGCGGGGGCGGCAGCTCGCCTCCCGCACCCCGCTCCCCTCCTCCGGCGGCGCGCTCCACCACCTCGTCGCGCACGAGCTGGTCGGGCACGGCGGCCAGGGCGGGCACTCCGTCCCTCGGCATCCCGGCGTCCAGGTGGACGATCCGTGCGATCGCCCCTGCCCTCCGGTCGGCCGCGCCGAGCACCGGGTGGATCCCGTAGTCGTGGCCGACGAGCACGATCTCCCGGCCGGCCTCCGCCGCCACCGCGTCGATCACCGCCAGCACGTCCGCGACATGGGTCTCCAGGTCGACGGTTTCGCCGGGGTCTCCGGGGCGGCCGCCGAGTCCGGTGAGCGCCACCGTTCGTACCTCGGCGCCGTCCGCGGTCAGCCGGGCGGCGGTGTCCCGCCACACGTGCGGTCCGGTGAACGCCCCGGCCACCAGGATGAATACGGTCATGGTCCCTCCTCGTCACGGTGTCTCCCGCGCACCGGCCCGATCTCCCGGCAGCGCTCGCCGGTACCGTAGGAACTCCCCCTGGTGGAGGTTCAAGTGTTCTCGTCGTACGACGGTCTGTGCACCATCGGCGAACTGGCCGAGCACGCGGGCGTGAGCGTCAAGACCGTCCGCTTCTATTCGGACCGGGGGCTGCTGCCGGAGGCGTCCCGCAGCGCCGGCGGACACCGCAGGTACGCCCCGGAGGCCGTGGAGCGGCTGGGCATGATCCGCTCCCTGCGCGGCCTCGACGTGTCGGTTCCCGAGGTGCGCCGCATCCTCGACGAGCAGGACGACGGGGCCGGGGCGGGCGGCGCGTTGGAGGATGCCGTGGCCGGCCGGCTGCGCTCCCTGGGGTCCGAACTGGCCGCGCTGCGCTGGAGGGAGGCCGCGCTCAGGCTGGTGCAGGAGAGCCCGCCGGCCGAACGGCCCGGCCGGCTGCGGCTGGTCGGTGCGGTCGCCGCCCCGCCGAGCACCGCCTCGCTGGCCCGTTTCTGGCGTTCGTGGCTGCCGCCCCGCATGCCCGCCCGGTCCGTCACCGCGTTCCTGGAGGCGGCGGTGCCGCATCCGCCCGAGGACCCCCGCCCGGCCCAGGTGCTCGCCTTCGCCCGGCTGCACGCCTACGTGACCCGTCCGTGCGGCGGCGGGGGCGGCGGCTCCTGCCAGCCCCGGGCGCACGGCGTCGCGGGGGCCCGGGCTTCGGCCGTGCTGTACGCGGGTCTCGCCGAGGCGTACGAACTGGCGGGCGGGGAGCTGCGGCGCGGTGCGGAGCCCTGTCCCGGTGAGGCGCTGGACGGGTTCGTGGACGCGTACGCGAGCACGTACGGCGCCCACGACACGTCCGCCTTCCGCCGTGTGCTGGCGGGCCGGCTCGCAACCGATCCGCGCATCGACCGGTACTGGGACCTGACGGCCGAGGTGATCAGCGATCCCGGCGGCCGTCCCGAGCCGACCCCGGGCTCCGCGCACGACTGGCTCCTGGCGGCCCTGGACACGCAGTTGGGGACGACGGCCGGCCGCGGCGGTGCGCTGGGCGTGGCCCCGGGTGAGGGGCCGGACGTACCGGATCGGGCGCGGGCCGTTTCACCCCGGTGAGCGGGGCCGTTCCCGGTCCGCGACCGCCTCGATCAGGAACTCCCGCAGGGCCAGGGCCGCCGGGAGCGGCGCGTCGGGCAGCGCCACGTGCACGGTCCGACGCAGGGTGGGGTCGGTGAGGGGGCGCAGGACGAGTTCGCCGGGGACCGCCGGCGCCGCCAGCGAGGGGACCAGGGCCACGCCGAGCCCGGCGACCGCGTAGCCGAACTTGCCCGCCCACCCGGCGATCCGCATGACTTTTCCCGGGGTGAAGCCCGCGCGGGCGCAGGCGTCGGCGAGCGTCGTGGGTCGATCGCCGTACGCGCTCTGGATCCAGGTCTCGTCGCGGAGTTCGTACAGGTCGACGGCTTCGGCCCCGGCCAGGCGGTGTCGGCGCGGGAGGGCGACGAGCAGGTCGTCCTCGCACAGTACGGTGGTCGTGATCCCGTCGGCCGAGGGCAGGCCGTAGGGGTAGTCGCTCACGACGGCGAGGTCCAGCGTTCCGTCCGCGAGCTGCCGCATCAGCGTGCCGGTCGGGCTCTCGGCGGCCACAACGTCGATCCCCGGCCGGGCGTCCTTGAGGGCACGCAGCGCGGTCGGCAGGAGTGCGATGTTGGCGGTGGCGAACGCGCCCGCGTGCAGGGGCCCGCCGTCCCCGGCGTGCAGCACGGTCAGGTCCCGCTCGGCCCGGGCCAGGCGGTCGAGCACGTCCACGGCGTGCCGGTGCAGCACCCGCCCCGCGGGGGTGAGCCGTACGCCGCGCGGCAGGCGTACGAGCAGCGGCCCGCCCGCCCGGAGTTCCAGCGCGGCGATCCGCCGGGACACCGCGGACTGCGTGTAGTTGAGCCGGGCCGCCGCCCGGGTGAACGATCCGGTCTCGGCCACGGTGACGAGCAACCGCAGCGATTCGTTCTCCCACATGTCTTCCTCCTGGCCGCCGCGCTCGTCGCCCGGACACCGGCATCCTCCCCGATCGCATTCCGGTCGCGCATGGGTCCCCCGCGATTCGGTCGCTGGTGTCATGCCCCGGGCAGCCATAGCGTCGGTTGCGCGGCGGCGCCGAGGGGCGGTCGCGCGGCCGTCCGTGCCCGCCGCTCGCTCAGCCGGGGGACACGCGGACCCCGTGGCTTCGATTCAGAGAAGGCGGTTCATCGTGCGACAGACCCGGAGCGGGCCGGAGTTGGGGCAGCGGATCGGCACGTACCACGCCGTGGGGCTCGCGGGCGCGCTCGCCCAGTTCGCGGTGCGGACCATCACGCTGCTGGTGGTCGTCCTGATCGTCCTGCTGGTGTGGATCAGGCCCAACTCCGCGCTGCTCAAGGGCAGCGTGGCCGCGGCCGTGGTGCTCGTCCTGTTCGGCCTGCGGCTGGTGTGGCGCTTCGTCACCGCGCGGTGCGGCGGCAACCGGTGCAGGCTGCACCAGGGGGGTATCGCCGTCACCGGCCCGCTCGGCGGGGTGCGGGACGCGGTGGTGTGGCGGGAGGTGACCGGTCTGCGCAGGACGAGCAGCGCCTCCCTCCTCATGGCCTTCCACCGCGTCGAGGTCGAACGGCGGGGCGCGCCGCCGCTCACCTTCACGGCGCTGGGGCTCGAACCCGCCGTGATCGGGGTCCTGTTGAGGCTCGCCGCACGCAACGGCCTGGAGTAGCCGCCCGGCGGCCCGGTCGCGGTGGTCGACCTGCGGCGTGGCCGCCCGGCCCGGTCGCGGTGGTCAGCCCGCGGCGCACGGGCCGAAGCGCTCGGGGTCGAGCGTCGCCAGCAGTGAGGTGACCACGAGGTCGGTCGATGCGGCCATGTCCACGGATTCCGGCGACAGGAGCCACTGGACCTGCAGGCCGTCCATGACCGCGATGATGGCGTTGGCCGCGTTGTCGGTCAGGTCCGCCCGGTCGGCGGGCGGTTCGCAGGCCTCGCGCAGGGCGTCGGCGACGAAAGCGCGCAGCCCGTGGTAGCGGTCGCGGAAGTACTCCTGGGCGGGGTGGTCGTCGGTGACGGACTCCGCCGAGAGCACCGCGTACAGCCGGACGATGCCCTCGCGCTCCGCGTTGCGCAGTGCGGTGTTCACCAGGTGGCGCAGGAAGTCCAGCCCCTGGGGGCGGTCGGGGCCGAGGTGCTCGATGTCCCGCTGGTCACGCAGTTCGAGCACGCTGGTGAGGAGAAGGGCCTTGGAGCGGAAGTAGTGCAGCACGCCCGCCTGTGTGAGGCCGACCCGGTCCGCGATCTCGGCGAGCGAGGCGTTGTTGTAACCACGGGCAGCGAAGGTGTCCATGGCGATGGCCAGGATGTCCTGTTGTCGCTGCCGGGCTTCCGGGCTGCGCGGCGTACGGGGTTTGGCCGGACTGCGCGTCGGTCTGCCCACTGACTGGTTGCTCACCGGTTCAGCTTAAGCCTGCCGGAGCCCGGTGAAGATCTTCCGGGCGGCGGGGAAGAACACCGGGACAGACTACTTACTAACCACTTAGTGAGTGTGCTTTCATGCCGTTGTCCCGCCCTCTTGTGACCGGCACACCCGGAGCGAGGCGTCCGCCGCGCCCTCCGTCGGCCGGGGTGCAACCTGTCAGCAGGTACGAACCCAAGGAGAGCCGCAACCATGCCAAGCTCCACTCCCCCGCACCGGAGAGCGCGCGCGGCAGCCGCCGCACTCGTCATGGCCGTCGCCGCACTCGGCGTCAACGGCGCCGTCGGAACCGCCCGGGCGGCCGACCCCGCCGCACAGGTGTGGGTCACCACTCCCGACGGCTCCAAGAAGCTCGCCCCGGAAGGGAGCATCCCCTTCACCGGGAGCCCGCAGGCGGTCGACATCCGCATCGACGCCGCCGACAAGGGCCAGAAGTTCACCGGTGCCGGAGCCTCGGTGACGGGCGCCTCCGCCCATCTCCTCCAGAGCCTCCCCCAGGCCCAACGCACCGCGGTGCTGAAGTCCCTCTTCTCCGCGGAGGGCGACGGGATCGGGCTCAACTACCTGCGCCAGCCCCTGGGCAGCACCGACTTCGACGCGGACGGCAACGCGTACACGTACGAGGACACCCGGGGCGCCTTCTCCATCGACCGGGACCGGAGCCGGATCGTCCCGGTCCTGAAGCAGGCCACCGCCATCAACCCCGCCATCCGCTTCATGGGCTCCCCCTGGTCGCCCCCGGCCTGGATGAAGACCAACAACTCGCTCAACGGCGGCAGTCTGCGGACCGAGCACTACCAGACGTACGCCGACTACCTCGTCAAGGCGATCAAGGCGTACGGCCAGGAGGGCATCGCCCTCACCGACCTCACGGCGCAGAACGAGCCGGAATTCGCGACCAGTTACCCGTCCATGAGCATGACCTCGGCCCAGCAGGCGGACTTCCTGCGGGTCCTGGACAGGGCGCTCACCGCGGCGAACCTGCCGACCAACATCCTGGCGTACGACCACAACTGGGACCATCCGAACTACCCGCTCGACGTGTTCGCACGGACGGGCGGCATCCAGCGGATCATCGGCGCCGCGTTCCACTGCTACGGCGGAGCGCCCTCGGCGCAGAAGCAGATCGCCGACGCCGGGAAGCGGGTCTTCTTCACGGAGTGCTCGGGCACCGACAGTGCGAACCCGGCCACGACGTTCGGCGACACGCTCAAGTGGCACACCGAGAACCTCGTCGTGCAGAACATGCGCAACGGGGGTGAGACGGTCATCAACTGGAACCTCGCCCTCGATCGGAACGGCGGCCCCCACCAGGGTCACTGCACCAACCGCTGCAACGGCATCGTCGAGATCGACGGCGGCCAGGTCACCCGCAACGCCGAGTTCTACGTCCTGGGCCATGTCGCCAAGTTCGTCAAGGCGGGCGCGGTCCGGATCGGCTCCACCAGCCAGGGCGCCGGAGGGGTGCAGAACGTCGCCTTCCAGAACAGCGACGGCAGCCGCGCGGCCGTGGTCGTCAACACCGCTTCCGGAGCGCAGCGGTTCTCGCTGACCGACAACGGGAAGTCGCTCGCGTACACCCTGCCCGCCGGGGCCGTCGCCACCTTCACCTGGGACGGCAGCGGCGGTACGACGGAGCCGCCCGTGGGCTCCATCGACCCCGCCGCGTGGTACCAGGTGCGGAACGCCAACAGCGGGGCCTGCCTCGACGCGGCCGACGGGGGTACGGCCGACGGCACGGCGTTGCAGCAGTGGGCCTGCGGGACCGGGGTCAACCAGGGCTGGCAGTTCAGGCCGACCGACGGCGGCCACTACCAGGTGGTGAACCGGCACAACGCCAAGGCCTGGGACGTCGACGGCGGTTCCGGGGCGACCGCCGACGGCACCAAGGTGCACCTGTGGTCCTACGAGGGCGGCCTCAACCAGCAGTGGCGGCCGGAGGCCCTGGCCGCCGGCGGGCAGTACCGCTTCGTCGCCCGCCACAGCGGCTCGTGCCTGAGTGTCGACAACTCCTCGAAGGCCGACGGGGCCGGGCTCTCGCAGCAGCCCTGCTCCGGCTCCCCGGCCCAGGCGTTCACCCTGACCCGCTGACGCGGGCGACCGGGACCGCGGCGGCTCTCCGTACAGGGGGAGCCGCCGCGGTGCGCGTTCTCGGCGGCTCTCCCGTCCGGCGGGCCGCCGCCCCGGCGCGGGTCAGGCGTGCCGTGCCAGCCAGTCGGTGTAGCGGGTGGGGGCGATGCGGGCGTCGCCCTTCGGGGTGAGGACGTCGCCGTTGACCGCGGCGAACATTCCGGCGGTGTCGTCGGTGGTCACCGAGCGGCTGTCGCCCTTGGCGCGGAGCGTGATGAGCCCCAGTTCGTCCAGCGGGTAGGCGTCGGGCCCGGCGAGGTCGACGGTGCCCCGGAGCGGTGCGCCGGCCGCGACCTCGGCGACCGTGGCGGCGACGTCGGCGGCGGCGACCGGCTGGAGCCGGGTACGCGGGAGGCGGACGGTGTCGTCGTCGGAGGTCCAGGAGAGGACGGCGTCCATGAACTCCATGAACTGCGTGGCGCGAACGATGGAGTACGGCACGGGGCCGGCCCGCAGGATCTCCTCCTGGAGCGTCTTGGCCCGATAGTAGTCCAGTTCGGGCACCTGGTCGACCCCGACGATCGACAGGACGACGAAGTGCCCGACGTCCGCCTTCCGTGCGGCGGCGACGAGGTTGTCCATCGAGGTACGGAAGAACGTCGGCGAGGCGTCGTCGAACGTCGGCGAGTTGGTCAGGTTGACGACCACGTCCGCACCGGCGAGGGCGGCCTCCAGCCCTTCGCCGGTGATCACGTCCACCCCGGTGGACAGGGAGTGGGGTACTGCGCGGTGACCGGCCGCGTCGAGATCCCGCACCACCTGGGATCCGATCAGCCCGGTTCCGCCGATGACGGCAATGTGCATGGCCCTGCCCTTCCTCGATCACGCGTCCCGTCCGGCTCCGGGGGCGTCGCCGCACCCCGCACCAAACGCGGACATCTTCTATCCGAGATGCTACTCGGACATCTCCTATCCGGGTACACGGCGCCGTGGAATAGAGTGAAGAAGTGAAAATGTCTGGTGGCGTCGAGTGGGCACTGCACTGCTGCGTCGTGCTGACCTCGACGGAAGAACCCGCGCCGGCCGCGCGCCTGGCGGAGCTGCACGACGTCTCGCCCAGCTATCTCGCCAAGCAGTTGCAGGCCCTGTCGCGAGCCGGACTCGTCCAGTCGGTCCAGGGCAAGTCGGGCGGCTACGTCCTCACCCGCCCGCCGGCGCTCATCACCGTGCTCGACGTCGTCGAGGCGGTCGACGGCCCCGGGCCCGCCTTCGTCTGCACCGAGATCCGGCAGCGCGGCCCGATGGCCACTCCGCCGGAGGCCTGCACCACCCCCTGCGCGATCAACCGCGCCATGGGCCGGGCCGAGGCCGCCTGGCGCGACGCCCTCCGCTCGGTCACCGTCGCCGACCTCGCCACCGATGTCACCTCCGACTACGGACCCGGCGCGCTGGGCAGGATCAGCTCCTGGTTGAACCCGGCCGACACCTAGGGCGTGGTGCGGAAGTCCCGCCTGCCCGGCGACGCCTGTCACGCACGCCCGCCGCCGACACCGACCGGATCGGGCGCGCCGCACCGCACCCACACCCGATGCGCCCTCATATGCTTCGCCTTCTGTCAGTTCGCCCGCTTCAGGAGGTCCTGTGCCGGCCCGCGCCATGTACTGCCACACGTGCGATTCCGACGAGCAGCACCGCTCCCTCACCGCCGACGAGAAGACCTGGCTCCGCGGCAGGACGGGCCGCCGGAGCGTCGACGAGTTCTTCATGTGCAAGGCGCCCGACTGCCGCAATGTGCGCAGCGGTTTCAACAAGCACCCGTTCGACCCCGTGATCCGCGTCCCTCTGCCGGACTGACGTCGGCTCAGGACGCTTCCACGGCTTCCTTAATACGCTGCCCGAACTCCGGTGCGTCCTTGCGCGCCGCGCCGCCGGCGAAGCCGACCAGCAGCTTGCCGACCCCATGGCCCTCCAGGACGTTGAAGAGCCTCACGTGGGTACCGCCGCCCGGCGCGCGTTCGAGGTCGTAGCCGCCCTCGGTCGCGGTGATGAGGTTCTTGGACTGCTCGCGCCAGCGGATGCGCGTCGGCTCCACCAGCTCGCTGATCTCGAAGTCGCGCCGGGACGTCATGCCCGCGTCCTTGACCGTGCTGTGGAAGACGGTGCCGACCCGGGTCGGGCCGTTCGGCTCCTTCTCGATGCGCTGCACCCGGGGGCTGAACTCGGGGTCGTGCTCCCCGTCCGCGAGGTAGGCGAAGACCTCCTCGATGGGCCGGTCGATGTCGACCGTCGCTTCGAACTGTGTGCCCATGGCTCTCTCCGGTCCGTCGGGACGCGCCGGCCGGAGCGTCCGCCGGCGCGTCGATCGCGGGCGATGGCGCGGAATCCGCTGTCCGTCATCAGTTTCGGCCGAGGTCCCCGGGAGCGCACCCCGAGGGGCCGACGGCGCGACCCTTGTCAGTATCCAGAATCCTGTTTACTGTTTGATCCGTGAACGACCTCGACGACCGCTTCCTCACACGCAACGGCCTCGCCGCCCGGCAGCTGGCCGTCCTGCTCCTGCATCACGAGCCGGACACCCGCCTGCCCCGTGTGCGCGACTTCGCCGAGGAGCTGGGCTGCGGGAACGGAACCGTCCAGGCCGCCCTCCAGTTGCTGGAGGACGCCGGGGCGATCTCCACGACCGCGCGCGGCCACCTGGGGACCTTCCTGGTCCGCTCGGACCGCACCGTCCTGTGGCGGCTGTCCGGGCTGGGGACCCTGCTCGCGGCCATGCCGCTCCCCTACTCCCGCAGGTACGAGGGGCTGGCGACCGGCCTGCGCAGCGCCTTCGAGGAGGCGGGCGCACCGTTCGCGATCACGTTCATGCGGGGCGCCGGAGCCCGCACCGCCGCCCTGCTGGAGGGCAAGGTCGACCTGGTGGTGCTGTCGCGCTTCGCCGCCGACCAGCTGATCGCCGAGCATCCGGTGGAACTGGTGGCCGATCTCGGCCCCGCCACCTACGTCGGCGCGCACGGCATGCTCGTACGGCACGGGGTCGACCTGGCTTCGCCGGGGCTCCGGGTGGCGATCGACCACGCCTCGGAGGATCTGCGGATGCTCGTGGAACGGGTGTTCGCCGGCCGGGAGGACATCGTGTGGCGGGAGGCCTCCTACATGCAGCTGCACGACCTGTTCGCACGGAACGAGGTGGACGCGACCGTCTGGAACCTCGACGAGGCGCAGGACCGGCTCGGGCTCGGCGTCGACGTAGTGCCGCTCGGCGACGAGGTGACCCGGGAACTGGCGCTGCGCAACTCCACCGCCGCCGTGATCGGCCGGGCCGAGGGGGCGAAGGCGCTCGCAGCCGTCCGCGAGTCGCTCGACCTCTCGACGGTGACGCGACTGCAGAGTGAGGTGCTGCGGGGGGAGCGCGTCCCCTCGTACTGACCCCCCGCCGGACCGGCTGCCGGGACGCGGATGTCCCCGAACGCCGTACAAGCTGAAAATACAGAATCCTGGTTATTGTTGATTGAGGAGGACCATCATGGACGACCAGCTCGCGCTGCGGATCCAGCTGTTCCGTGAAGGCGGTCAGGTCAAACCGGAGGTGGTCGACTTCGTCGCCGCCGAACTCACCGCCCTGGAAGCCGAGGGGCACCTCGTCACCGAGGCGACTGCCTCCATGCTGACCAGCCATCTCATGATGGCGATCGGCCGGCTGCTGAACGGCGAGCCGATCGAGCAGTTCCTCACCGACGACCAGGTCGCCGCCGAACTGGCGGACCATCCGGAAGCGGTCGCCCGCGCCCGCGCGGTCGCCGCACGGGCCGAGCGGGAGCTGGGGGCAGCGCTCCCCGCGTCCGAGATCAACTTCCTCGGCATGCACCTGGCCGTACTGACCCGGCAGTCCCCGCCCGCCCCCGCGTCCTGACCGGTCGGCGCGCCCTACCTCTCGTACGCCCCTCGCCGTACGCCTCCCCCCGTACGCCCCTCTCTCCTCACGCCCCGCAGGAACACGTAGAAAGCAGAACAGCCATGACGAAGATCCTCACCGGTGGAGTCGGCAAGGTCGAGGTCACCCAGGCCATCGGCGGGCTCGGCATCGACTCCCTCGACGTCGTCCCCTCCAGCGACATGGACGCCGCGATGAAGCTGCGGGTCGGCCAGGCCGACTACTACCTGGGCACCTGCCACACCGGCGCGGGCGCTTCGCTGGGCGTGCTCGTGGGTCTCCTGGGCAGCGCCTCCTGCCACACATTCGGCCGGAGCGTCCCCACCGAGGAGGCCGTCACCGCCCTGCTCGCCGAGGGCAAGAAGGCCTTCGGCTTCTCGATGGACCAGATCGACGTCATCGCCCCGCTGATGGCCCGTGCCATCGCGGCCCGCGGCTGATCGCAGCCTCCTTCTCATCGTCCCGGGCACCAAGGAGTGACTCGTGAGCACCACCCTCGCCGCCGGCGCGGAACTCGACTTCTCGCTGGCCCAGCAACTGACCGTGATAGCCCTCTGCGCGCTCACGGCGTTCATCGCGCACATGGCGCTGGCCATCTTCAACGACGGTGTGCGTCCCTTCCTGCTGGACTTCATCCAGGGGCGCACCACCCGCAGCGCGACGACGGCCGTCTCCTTCGGGCTCTCCGCCGGGTTCATCTTCGGGCTCGGCGCGCCGATGGCCCTGTCCACCGGTGTGCTGAACCCGTGGCTGCTCTTCCTGCCCACGGACATCCTCGGGATGCTGTCACCGAAGAAGTGGCTCGCCCCGGTCCTCGGCGGCGCGTGGGGCGCGGTGGTCGTCTTCGGCCTGAACGGCGCCAACAACATCGCCCATGACCTCCCGGTCGACTTCCTGACCGCGATGCAGCAGATGTCGACGCCGATCCTGTTCCTGTTCACGCTCTTCCCCGTGCTCGCCATCACCAAGCAGTTCGGCCGCAAGTGGGGCGGCATCGCGGGCGTCCTCGAACTGGCCCTGGTCGTCATGACGATGAAGCTGTGGCCCACCATGTTCGCCGGGGCGCTGGCCATGGCGGTGGGCGTGCTGATGCTCATCGGCCTCGCCGTGTCCAAGGACCTGCGGCAGCGCCGGGCCGACCGGGCGGCGGGCGTCGTGGAGGAGGTGGGCGGGGACGACCCGATGGCGTCCCTCTTCAGCGCCAGCGCGACCCGGCTGCGGAAGTACCTGCCCCTGTTCATGCTGCTGGGCGCGGGCGTGTGCGTGCTCGCCCAGATGCATGTGTTCGGCGGCGGCGAAGCCACCAGCTTCCTGATCGCGAAGGGGCAGTACGCGGAGGCGGCGCAGGTCGACTTCTACCGTGTATTCGGCTTCATCCCGCTGATCGCCACGACCGCGCTGGCCTCCGGCGCGTACGGCATCGCCGGCTTCACCCTGGTGTACCCGATCGGGTACCTCATGCCGAACCCCTTCCTGGCCGCCGTCGTCGGTGCGCTCGTGTTCGCCGTCGAGGTGCTGGCGCTCTCCTGGATCGGCAAGGTGCTCGGCAAGCTGCCGAGCGTCCGGGACTCCTCGGAGCACCTGCGCAGCGCCATCGGGGACACCCTCCAGCTCGCGATCCTGTTCGGTTCCCTGATGGCCGCCAACGCCATGGGCGGCGGGCTCGGCATCCTCGTCGTCGGCGGGCTCTACCTGCTGAACGAGGCGATGGGCCGGCCCGTCGTCAGGATGGCCGCGGCACCGGCGGCCGTGATCGTCGGCGGCATCGTCCTCAACATCCTGTACTGGCTCGACCTGTTCACCCCGATCAAGGGCTGAGACCCGAACGGGTCCGGCCGGGCCGTACACGGAGAAGGAACCCCACGATGAACCACCCCGCACCGCACACCCTGCGCACCGTCACCGGAGAGCTCCGGGCCGCGTCGGTACGCGGCCCCGCCCTCGCCCACGAGCATCTCGTCCTCGATCTGGACCACGTGGGCGACGGCGCGGCGGTCCTCGACCCGGAACGCCACGCGGCGGCCGTGACAGCGGAACTCACCGCACTGCGCGAGCGGTTCGGGCTGTCCCTCGTCGTCGAGCTGACCTGCCGGGGCATGGGGCGCGACGTCCGGGCCCTGGCCCGGGCGGCCCGGGAGACCGGCGTCGCCGTCATCGCCGCGACCGGCTGGTACTACGAACCCTTCCACACCCCTGAGGTCGATGCCCTCGACGTGGAACAGCTCACGGAGGTCCTCGTCCGGGAGATCGAGGACGGCATCGACGGGAGCGGCATCCGGCCCGGTGTCCTCGGCGAGCTCGGCAGCCACGGCGACGTCCCCACCTCGGCCGAGGCCAAGGTACTGCGGGCCGGTGCGCGCGCGGCGCTGGCCACCGGTCTCTCCCTCGCCACCCATGCCCAGCTCGGCCGGGGCGGTCCCGCCCAGCTGGACCTGCTCACCGGCGAGGGGCTGCCCGCCCACCGGGTGAGCATCGGCCACCAGGATCTCCTCGACGACCCGGGGGTCCACCGGGAGCTGGCGGCGAGCGGGGCGTACGTCGCGTTCGACACCGTGGGCAAGCCCTCCTACCAGAGCGACGACACCCGGCTGAGGCTGCTGCTCGCCCTGGTCGAGGCGGGCCACGCGGACCGGGCCCTGCTCAGCTGCGACGTCTCCCGTCACGGCTATCTGCGAAGTGAGGGCGGCCAGGGGTACGGGCACCTGTTCGCGGCCTTTCTGCCCCGGCTGCGGGCGGCCGGGGCCGACGACGACCTGATCGACCTGCTGACCCGCCGCAATCCGCTGCGCTTCCTGACCGGCGCGAACGTGGAGGAGAACTGACATGCGCCTCGCACCCCCGCCCTCGCTTCCCCCGACCTTCCCGCTGCCGACGGTGCCCCTGGAGGACGCCGTGGCCCGGCAGTTCCGGCTGCTGGAGGCCACCGCCGCGCACTTCGAGGGGGAGCAGCTGTTCGCCGCCGACGCGGGAGTCGTTCCCGGCCTCGGCCGGCCCCGGACCACCGCCCGCGTCGAGGCGGTCCTCGCCGACTTCTTCGGCGCCGAGGACGCCGCCCTCGTACAGGGCGCGGGCACCGGGGCGATCCGGGCCGCGCTCAACGCCGTCGTACGGGCCGGCGACGATCTGCTCATCCACCGGGCCCCGGTCTACCGCACCACCGAGGTCACGCTCAGAGGCATCGGCGTACGCACCACGGAGGCGGACTTCAACGACCGTGCGGCACTCGACGCCGCGCTGGCGTCCGGGCGGTTCCGGTGGGCGTACGTCCAGCACACCCGGCAGCGGCTCGCCGACTCCTACGATCCGGCCGAGGTCATCGCCGCCTGCCGGGCGGCCGGGGTCCGCACGATCGTGGACGACAACTACGCCGTCATGCGCACCCCCGCCGCCGGGGTCGAACTGGGCGCCGACGCCTCCTGCTTCTCGCTCTTCAAACTCCATGGGCCCGAGGGCGTCGGACTGGTCGTCGGTGCGCGCGACCTGGTCGGGGGCGTCCGCCGCGACAACTACTCCGGCGGCGGGCAGGTCCAGGGCCACCAGGCGCTGGACGCCCTGCGCGCCCTCACCCACGTACCGGTCCTGTGGGCCGTGCAGTCCCGGGTGGGGGCGGAGGTCGCCGACCGGCTCGCGGCCGGTGAGGTGGACGGGGTCGCCGAGGTGCGCATCGCCAACGCGCAGGACCGCTGTCTGCTGGTCGGCCTGGACCGGCCGGTCGCCGCGGAACTGCCGTCCGTCGCCGCACGGTTCGGCGCGGCGCCGTACCCCGTCGGCTCCAACTCGCGCTACGAGATCGCGCCGCTCTTCTACCGGATGTCCAGCTCCGCGCTGGACGACGCCCCGGAGCTGGCCGACTGGACCGTGCGCATCAACCCCATGCGGGCGGGCGCGGACCTCGTCATCGACATCCTGCGCCGTTCGCTCGCCGCCCTGGACGACCCGAAGGACCACTGACCGTGTTTCTCGACACCGTGCTCACCCGCAACCCCGGGCTCGTCGACGCCGCAGCCGCCCTGCACGGGTCCGGCGCGATCCCGCCCGACACCTATGTCATCGACCTCGACGCCGTGGAGGCCAATGCCGCGCTGCTGGCGGCCGAGGCGGAACGCCTCGGCATCGGCCTGTGGTTCGTCGTCAAGCAGCTCGGCCGCAACCCGGAACTGATCCGCGCCATCGCCCGGCACATCCCCCGCTCCGCCGCCATCGACGTGACCGAGGCCCGGGCGCTGCACGCGGCCGGCGCACGGCCGGGCAACATCGGGCACCTCGTCCAGATCCCCCGGCGGGCGCTGCCCGGCCTGCTGGCCCGGCGGCCGGAGAACGTCACGGTCTTCGATCTGGCCAACGCCCGTGCCGTCTCGGACGCGGCCCGGGAACTGGGCTTCGTGCAGGACGTCCTGATCCGGCTCGAAGGAGCCGAGGGCGCCGTCTACCCCGGCCAGGAGGGCGGGGTTCCGCTGGAGCGGCTGGACGACTTCGCCGAGGCGGCCGAGGCGCTCGCGGGCATCCGGATCGCGGGCGTCACCGCCTTCCCGTGCGTGCTGTGCGACCCCGGGACGGGTCTGCCCGCCGCGACGGCCACCTTCGACCTGGCGCTCAAGGGCCGCGACCTCCTCGCCGCGCGCGGCCACCGGGACCTGAGGCTGAGCGCTCCCAGCGCCACCTCGATGGCGTCCCTCCCGCTGCTCGCCGAGCGCGGGGCGACGCACGGGGAGCCGGGCCACGCCCTCACCGGCACCACTCCCCTGCACGCCCTGGACCCGGCCCAGCCCGAGAAGCCCGCGTACGTGTACGTCAGCGAGGTCGCCCACACCCTCGACGACAGCCGTCCGGCGCTGTACGGCGGCGGGTTCTACGCCCGCTCGCACATCCGCACGGCCCTGTTGCCGCGCACCGGCACCCGGCTGGGGGTGCAGGACGCGCCCGCCGAGAACATCGACTACTACCGGCTGCTCGACGCGCCCCCGTCCGGAGCGGACATCCGGATCGGGGACACCGCGCTGCTCGCCTTCCGCACCCAGATCTTCGTCACCCGCTCGACCGTCGCCGTCGTCTCCGGACTCGCCTCCGGTCGTCCCCGGCTGAACGGGCTCTACGACGCCCGGGGCCGAGCCCTGTAAGGAGCACCTCATGGCCAGGACCGTCATCGTCGTCGTCGACGGATTCGGCGTCGGCGCCATGCCCGACGCGGGCGCGCTGCGCCCCGGCGACCTCACCGCGGACACCTGCGGGCACGTACTCGACCACGCCCGCACCGCGTTCGGCCGGCCGCTGCGGCTCCCGGTGCTCGGGGCGCTGGGCCTCGGCCTGGTCCACCCGCACCGGGACCTGGCGCGGAGCACCCGGCTGCCCGTGTCGGCGGGCCGGGCCGCCCTCGGCTATCCGGGGGCGGACACCTTCGCGGGCCACCAGACCATGATGGGCGCGGACTTCAGCCGGGTGACCGTGGCCCGGCTCGCCGACCACCTCGACGAGGTGACCGATGCGCTCACGGCGGCCGGTCACCGGGCCGAACGGCTCGACGGGGAGCCGCTTCTGCTGGTCGACGGGGCGGTGCTGGTCCACGACAACCTGGAGGCCGACCCCGGGATCAACTGGAACGCCTCCGGCCGCCTGGAGGACCTGCCGTTCGACGGTCCGGGCGGGATCCTCGCGGTCGCCCGGACGGTACGGGCCGTCGCCCCGGTCGCGCGGGTCATCGCGGTGGGCGGGCACGCGGACGGTCCGCTCGGCTCCTTCGTACGGCGCGGGGACGGGGACACCGTCGGTCTTGACACCCCGGCCACCGGTTTCTACCGCAACGGCGGCCTGGAGGTTCAGCATCTGGGCGCCCCGCTCGACCACACCCGTCAGCTCCCCGGTCTCGCGGCGCGGGCAGGCATCCCGGTCACCCTGGTGGGGAAGGCCGCCGACATCCTGGTCTGCGGACAGGCGGACCGCCGGCCGGCCGTGGCGACCGCCGACGTCCTGACGTACACCCTGGACGCGCTACGCGCCGGGGGCGACGCCCTGGTGGTCGCGAACGTCCAGGAGACGGATCTGGCGGGACATCAGCAGGACGCCGGGAGGTACGGGCAGGTGCTGGAGCAGGTGGACGCGGGGCTCGCCGGGCTGCTGGCGCTGCTCACGGACTCCGGCGACCGGCTGATCGTCACCGGCGACCACGGCAACGACCCCTCGATCGGGCACGCGCACCACACCCGGGAGTATGTGCCGGTGCTGATCCACCGCCCCGAAGGGGCCGGGGTGGAGCTGCTGCCGGACGCGCGGAGTCTCGCCGACGTGGGCGCGACCGCCGCCCGGTCGCTGGCGCTCTCCGCGCGGGACCTGGCGGCCGGTACTCCCCTCGTCGCCGACGGGGCGCCGCGGGCCGCGGCATTCGGATAGCCGCCGGGAACGAACAATCCCCGGGCCGTAATTGCGGTCCGGGGATTGTCGCGGGTATATTGGATTCTTCATGCGCTCATGCAGAAAGGCCCCGCTCGGGGGCCTTATGAGTACGAATATATCTGGCGGGGAGCCGTTTTGTCAAACCGGGAAAGCGACGAATTGCGGGAAGAGCAGGAATTCATCGACCGGCTCCATGCCCGGGTCGACGCCCTGCGCGGGGTGGCCGCCGATGGTGTCGAGCACGCGCTGACGCCGGTCGGGACGGGCCAGCAGGCGCGGCTGGAGCGCGACATCCTCGTCGCGGAGCGCTCGGGACTGCTCGCCGCGCTCAACGCGGTGGACGGCTCACTGTGTTTCGGCCGCATCGACCGCTCCGACGGGCTCGCGCACCATATCGGCCGTATCGGGATCCGTGAGGACGACACCGAGCACACCCCGGTTCTGATCGACTGGCGTGCGCCGGTGGCGCGTCCTTTCTATCTCGCCACGGGGCACACGCCGATGGGTCTGCGCCGACGTCGGCACATCACCACCGAAGGCCGCACGGTCACCGAACTCCATGACGAGATTCTCGATCTCGGGGACCGCGACCGCACCGGCTTCGAGGATCCGAACGGCGACGCCGTGCTGCTCGCGGCGCTCAATTCCGCGCGCACGGGACGCATGGGCGACATCGTGCGGACCATCCAGGCCGAGCAGGACGGCATCATCCGGGCCCCGCACCGGGGCGTCCTCGTCGTCGAGGGCGGGCCCGGCACCGGCAAGACGGCCGTCGCGCTGCACCGGGCCGCCTTCCTGCTGTACGAGCACCGGGAGCTGCTGGCCAAGCGCGCCGTGCTCATCGTGGGGCCCAACCCGGCGTTCCTGCGCTACATCGCGGAGGTGCTTCCCGCGCTCGGCGAGACCGGGGTGCTGCTCGCGACGCAGGCCGAACTGTTCCCCGGCGTGCACGCCACCGGTACGGACTCCCCGCGCGCCGCGGCCGTCAAGGGCGGCGAGCCGATGGCCGAGGCGCTCGCCCTGGCCGTACGCGACCGGCAGCGGCTGCCCGAGCCGGGGGCGGCGATGGTCATCCCGCACGAGGACGGCGGGGATCTGGTCCTGGACTGGGAGATCGCGTACGAGGCCCGGCAGGCGGCCAGGGACACCCGCCTGCCGCACAATCTCGCCCGCCCCCACTTCGTCTTCCGGGTCATCGACGCGCTCACCGCGCAACTCGTCGAACGCATCGGCGCGGACCCCTACGGCGGGCCCAACTTCCTCGGCCCCGACGACGTGGCCCAGCTCGGCCGGGACGTCGCGCTGAGCAAGGAGGTGCACGCGGCCGTGGACGAACTGTGGCCGCCGCTGAGCCCCGAGGGCTTCCTCGCCGACTTTCTGGCCGACCCGGTGTACGTACCGGACGAGGACGCCGAGGCGATCCGGCGCCCGTCCGTGACCGGGGCGTGGACGCCCGCCGACGTACCGCTCCTGGACGAGGCCGCCGAGCTGCTCGGCGTCGACGACAGCTCGGAGAAGGCGGCTGCCGAGGCCGCCCGTCAGGAGCGGGTCGGCTACGCGCAGGGCGTGCTGGAGCTGTCGCGCGGCTCGGAGAGCTACGAGTTCGAGGACGAGGAGTCCGAGGTCCTCGCCGCCCACGACATCATCGACGCCGAGCGGATGGCGGAGCGGCACGAGGAGGCCGACCACCGCACCGCCGCCGAGCGGGCCGCCGCCGACCGCACCTGGGCGTTCGGGCACATCATCGTCGACGAGGCGCAGGAGCTCTCGCCGATGGCGTGGCGGCTGCTGATGCGCCGGGCCCCGAGCCGCTCGCTGACGCTGGTCGGCGACCCGGCCCAGACCTCGGAGGAGGCCGGCGTCGGGTCGTGGGAGAAGATCCTCCGGCCGTACGTCGGTGACCGCTTCGAGCACGTCACCCTGGAGGTCAACTACCGTACGCCCGCGGAGATCATGGAGCTGGCCGCCGGGGTCCTGAGGGAGAAGGACCCCTCGTTCACCGCCCCCGTGTCGGTGCGGTCGACCGGCGAGAAGCCGTGGACGCGGGACTCCGGCGAGGACCTGGCGGCCGAGGTGTCCCGGGCGGTCGCGGAACTGACGCCCCGGGAGGGACGCCTCGCGGTGATCGCGCCGCGCGCGCTGCACGAGGAGATCGCCGCCCCGCTGGACGGCGTCACGGCGGGTGGGGCCCCCGACCTCACGCGCCCGGTGGTGCTGCTGGACCCGCGCCAGGCCAAGGGGCTCGAGTTCGACCATGTGCTGGTCGTGGAGCCCGCCCGGTTCGGCAGGAGCGATCTGTACGTGGCGCTCACCCGCGCCACCCAGCGTCTGGGCATCGTCCATCGGGAGGAACTGCCCCCGGCGTTGCGCTGACGGAGCCGGGCGGCCCGCCCTCGCAGTGGTCGGCGGGGCGCGGGCGTGGCCGGAACAAGGTTGGCGAAGCCATAGGGTAACGCCATGTCTTCGCCATTGAGTTCGACAAAGACCGCGGCTGCTCTCCGCACGTCGGCACGGGTCTCCGCAGAGGTGCTGCTGGTCCTCGTGGCGGCCGCGGTCGCCCTGTGGGTGCTGGGCCGGATGTGGTCGGTCGTGTGGCCGCTGATAGTCGGCCTGTTCCTCACCACGCTGACCTGGCCGCTCGCCCGTTTCCTGCGCCGGCTCGGGTGGTGGCCCTCGCTCGCCGCTTCGGTGGTGACGGTGTTCTCCCTGCTCGTGGGGGCGGGCATCGTGGCGCTGATCGCGGTGCCGGTGGCGGGTGAGTCCGGGGAACTGGCCGACGGGGTGATCGAGGGCATCGACAGGCTCCGCGAATGGGCGGCCGGTCCGCCGCTGAACATCGGCGACGACCAGATCACCGGCGCCCTCGACACCGCGACCGCTCAACTGCAGGACAGTGTCGGCAGTGTGGTCACCACCGCTGTCACCGGGGTGAGCACCGTGGTCAACGGGCTGGTCACAGCGGTTCTGGCGATCTTCCTGATGTTCTTCTTCCTCAAGGACGGCCCGCGCTTCCTGCCCTGGCTCACCCGTCAGCTTCCCGGCCGGCTCGCCACCGACGTCCCCGAGGTGGCCTCCCGTTGTTGGGACACCCTGGGCGCGTTCGTACGGTCCCAGGCGTTCGTCGGTCTGCTGGACGCGGTCTTCATCGGGCTCGGCCTGTGGATCCTGGGGGTGCCGCTGGTTCTGCCGCTGGCGGTGCTGACCTTCGTCTGCGCGTTCGTGCCGATCGTGGGGGCGCTGTTCGCCGGATTCGTGGCAGTCGTCATCGCGCTGGTCTCGAACGGACCGATGGACGCCCTGCTCGTGCTGGCGATCATCGTCGTGGTGCAGCAGTTGGAGGGCAATGTGTTCCAGCCCATGATCCAGAGCCGTGGGCTGGGTCTGCACGCGGCGACGATCCTGCTCGCGGTGACCTTGGGCGGCAGTCTGGCCGGTGTGGTGGGAAGCCTGCTCGCCGTGCCGGTGGCGGCGCTGCTCGGGGTGGTCTGGAACTATCTCCGCGAGCAGCTCGTGGAGGACTCCCCGGAGCAGGAGGCGGAGGCGGAGGCCCCGGACGACGGGGCCATCGGTTCACCGGTCCCGTCGTAGGGCCCGGCCGGTCCATGGATCCGGGCCTTCACGCGAGCGGAAACAGAAGGCTTCTCCTGGAGTCGTCCAGGGAACCATCCGACCGTGGATGCCTCCGCCGATGAACCGCTTGCAGCCGACAGCCGCGGCAATTCTCTGATGTCGTTCGTATCCGGGAGCGAGGGAGAACCGCCGCAAGACGCACCGCTGTCGGCGGCGTTGGTCGCCCTGTGGCAAGCGGATCGGGTCCTCATGGTCTTCGATCGGCACCGCCGGTCCTGGGAGCTACCCGGGGGGAAGATCGAAGACGGCGAGTCACCCCGTCGGGCGGCTGTGCGCGAACTGGCGGAGGAAACCGGGCAGCAGGCGGCCGAGGAGCTGCGGTTCATCGGCTATGCGCGGTTCGTGTTGGCACCCGACCGGCGAACCGAGTACGTGGCCCTGTACGCAGGGCCCTGCGCTGAGACCCGCCCCTTCGAACCCAACGAGGAGATTGCGGCGGTCCGCTGGTGGGACCTTCGCGAACCTCCACCGGTGTGTACGCAGCCCTTGGACGCCTATCTCGTCGCTCTCACGAGGTAGGCGAGCAACCGGTCCATGAGCGTCCTTTCGGAAGAGGGGGTGCGGACGGACGGCCCGCCCGGCTGGGGGCCGGGCGGGCCGACGTTGTCGTCGTGGGCCCGCCCGGGTGCTGCGGGATCAGAAGGGCTTGGTCGGCAGGTACTTGCCGTCCATGGTGATGACTGCGCGCTCGCCACCCTCGGGGTCGGCGACCTTCTTCACGTCCAGCTTGAAGTTGATCGCGGAGATGATGCCGTCGCCGAGCTGCTCGTGGACCAGGGCCTTCAGGGTCGTGCCGTAGACCTGGAGCATCTCGTAGAAGCGGTAGATGGTCGGGTCGGTGGGGATTCCGCCGGGGATGGAGCCGCGGGTCGGGATGGTCTGCAGCCTCATCGTGTCGTCGGCGTCCAGGCCCAGAAGCTCGGCCACGGCCTCGGCCGATGCCTTGGGCAGCGGGTGCTGGCCGAGTACGGCGGCGGTGACGAAGGCGACGGAGAGGTCCGCGGCTTCGGCGATCTGCTGCCAGGACAGGTCCTTGCTGATCTTGGCGTCAACGGCCTTGGCGGCCAGGGCCTGACGGGCGGTGTTGTCGAACTGGGCGTGCACCATGAGATGGGCTTCCTTTCGGTGATGCCGATCGCCAGGAGAAGGTGGCACCGGCGGGCACAGGGGTGAGGGGGGATCCCGCGTCGGGGGGATCGGTCCGGTCAGGCCGCGAGGGCGGGCGACGGGACGCTGGTGCGGAGTTCCGTGACGGTGCCGGACGGGATGTCGTAGACCCAGCCGTGCAAGGTGACCGACTTCGCGGTCAGGGCGCGGGCGACCGACGGGTGAGTGGCCAGGTTGGCCAACTGCGCGATCACGTTCTCCCGCACCAGGACATCCACCTCCTGCGCGCGGGACTCTCCGGCGATGCGGGCGAGAGAGGCGTCCGCGTGCCGCAGCCAGTCGGCGATCGCAGGCGCGCCGGACAGGTCGTGCTGCTCGGCGAGGGCGGTCATCGCGCCGCAGGCAGAGTGCCCGCACATCACGATGTCGCTCACGCCCAGGACGGACACGGCGTACTCGATGCTGGCCGCGACCCCGTCCGGACCGGGGGTGTAGGCGGGGACGAGGTTCCCGGCGGTGCGGATCACGAACAGCTCGCCCGGCTCGCTCTGGGTGATCAGTTCCGGCACCACACGGGCGTCCGAACAACTGATGAACAGCGTGGAGGGGCGGTGGTTGGTCGCGAGGTGGGTGAAGAGGCCCGCCTTGGCCGGGTAGACGTCCCGCTGGAACTGCGCGACGCCCTCGCTGAGGTCTTGCATGGTCACTCCCTTCGTGGCTGTCGGCCCCGTGGGACTGACGAGATCCACCATGCATGAACAGCACCTATAGCGTCCAAGACTCGATATCGATGCCTGCTATCGATCTCATCTATAGTTGCGTTTATGGCTGTGGAACTTCGTCACCTGCGCTACCTGCTCGCCGTCACCGAGCACGCCAACTTCACCCGCGCGGCCGAAGACCTTCACATCTCCCAGCCCACGCTCTCCCAGCAGATCAAACAGCTCGAGCGCACCGTCGGCGCCCAACTGCTGGACCGAACCGGCCGCACCGTACGCCTCACCGACGCCGGGCAGGTCTACGTCCACCACGCCCGCCGGGTTCTGCGCGACCTGGCGGCCGCCGAACGTGCCGTCCTGGACGTCGCCGACCTCTCCCGCGGCCACCTCCGCCTCGCCTTCACCCCCACCTTCACCACGTACCTCATCGGCCCCCTCACCGCCGAACTCCACACCCGCCACCCCGGTATCACCGTGGACGTCAGGGAAATGACCCAGGACCACATCGAAGCCGGCCTGCTGGCCGACGAACTCGACCTCGGCATCGCCTTCCACAGGCCCCACCTGCCCGGCATCACCCCTACCGCCCTGTTCACCGAGACACTCACCCTCGTCATCGGCACCGGCCGGTCCGGAGCCGACGGACAGGAGCCGCTTCCTGTACGAGACCTAGCCGATCGCCAACTCGCCCTATTGAGCGGCGACTTCGCCACCCGCGGCCACATCGACGCCTACTTCACCGCCCACTCGGTGCAGCCACGCATCGCGGTGGAAGCCAACTCCATCCAGGTCCTCACCGAAATCGTCCAGGCGACCACGCTGGCCACTGTCCTGCCCAACGCCATCACCCACGACCACCCCCACCTCACACCCATCCCTCTCGACCCCGCTCTCCCCGCCCGCACCGTCACCCTCCTGAGGCGCGAAAGCGCCTACCGGAGCGCCGCGACGCGCGCCTTCACCCACCTCATCCACGACCACATCAACACCCGCGGCTACATTCCCTCGTTCCGTCGTGAGGACGCGGCCGGGTTGCGTGGCCGCGGTACGAGCGACCGCTGACGACCAGGCCGGACCCCGCCGGAGGATCGCCAGGCGGGAGTTGGTCAAGAACTCCTGGCGATCCTCCGGCGGGAGGCCGCCCCTGCACCGACGGCAGGCGGCCTCCCGCTCCGGGTCACTTCACGCAGCTCTCGTCCTGCTCCGGGAGCCGGCCCGTCGCCAGGTAGCGGTTGACCTCGGTGTCCACGCAGGCGTTCCCGTACTCCCCGTAGAGGGCGTGCCGGTTGGCGTTCTCGAGGGTGAGGAGCCTGGAGCCGGGAAGACTGCCCTGCAGGGCCTTGGTGCTCCGGTAGGTGGTGCGGGGGTCGCCCGTGGCCGCGACCAGGAGGACGGGGGCGTCGTGGCTGATGCGGGTGGGGGCTTCCCGTGGCGCGTCCCAGAAGGCGCAGGGGCCGATGTTCTCGGTGAGGGGGCCGAACAGGGGGTGTGCGCCACGGCTCCGTTGGATGTCGCGCCAGTAGCGCTCGGTCTCGCGCGGGGCCGGTACGTCACCGCAGATGATCGCCATCTGTGAGCTGCCGGAGGGGGAGTCCGCGCCGGAGAGCAGGAGACGCAGCGTCTCGGCGAACTCCGGGGACAACGGGGCCTCGCGGCCCTTCGACGCCTGGGACAGTGCCGCCACCTGCCGGGCCAGGAAGTCCCGCGAGTCGTCGACGTCGTCGGCCACGCCCATGAAGAGCAGCGTCGGTATGTGGGTGTCGTCGACCCGGAAGACGTCGGGGGCGGTGCCGAGGGTCAGCGGGGCGCGGGCCGCCTTCGCCATGACGCGGTCGATGGTGGCGAGCACCGCCGTACGGGAGCGGCCCAGGCCGTACGTCGTGTGGCGGGCGGCCGCCCAGGCGGCCCAGGCGGAGAGCGCCTGCTCGTTCTCGCGCACCGTGTCCTTCAGAAGGCGCGGGTTGTAGTCGTCCGGACCCACCGCTCCGTCCAGGACCATCCGGTCGTAGCGGCCGGGGAACATCTGGGTGTAGACCGTGCCCAGGTAGGTGCCGTACGAATAGCCCAGGTAGGAGATCTTCCGCTCACCCAGTGCGCCCCGGATCACGTCCATGTCCCTGGCCGTGTTGCGGGTGGTGATGTGGGGGAGCACCGAGGCGTTCGTGGCGCGGCACTTGGCGGCCAGGCTCTTGCTCAGCGCCACCTGGCGGTCGAAGCCCGCCCGGCTCGCACCGGCCGAGAACCAGGTGAAGCTGACGGGCCAGCCGCAGTCCAGCGGAGTGCTCCGGCCGACGAAGCGCGGGTCGAAGCCGACGATGTCGTAGCGGGGGCCGACCTCCTTCATCGCCGTGCGGACGATCGGCGGGGAATCCACGGCCGGGCCGCCGGGGCCGCCGTTGTTGAGGAGGATCGCGCCGATGCGGCGGCGGGTGTCGGTGGCCTTCAGGCGGGACAGCGCGACCGTGACCGTCCGGCCCCCGGGGGCCGTGTAGTCGAGCGGGACCGTGACGTCGGCACACTGCACGCCCGCCTTGTCCAGGTCTCTGCCCGTCCCGTCCTGCGGGGAGCGCATACAGGAGCCCCAGTGCAGCGTTTGGTGGTAGTAGCGGTCGAGCGCTCCGGCAGTCGTCGGCGGTGCGACCGTACGGGATTCCGGGCCGGGCCGTGCGGTGGCCAGAGCCGGTGACACGGTGATGCCTGCCGCGAGGGTCAGGGCCAGGCCCGCGGCGGCGGTCCTGGCGGTCGTCCGGGCGGCCGCGGTGGTGCGGGGGGCCGCCGGGGTCCGGGTGGTCTTCTCTGTGTCCTCTGCGTAACTCACATCAAGAGACGCTAGGAGAAGGACCGTTGGGGATCACTGGTGCTGGCACCCCGGCTCGGCGGGGGTCACCTCCCCTTCTCCCCGGGTTTCCCGGTGCCGGGACCGCCGGTCCACTCCGGCGGGGAGCCGGTGCCGGGTGCGGATGTCAGCGAGGCTTCGATGCGGGCGAGTTGCCGGGCCAGGCTCGTCATCCACACCTCCAGGTCCACGGAGAGCGGTGCCGACGGGGCGCCGTCCGGGCCGGCCGCCCGCGCGGTGTCCGGGGCGGTCAAAGGCGCGGGTCCGGTCCGCTCCGCGACGAGCAGGGAGGCGATGCGGTCGGCCTCGGCCTCCAGTGCCGCCGAGGCTTCGAGGGCCCGGGCGGCGGAGGCGTCACGCGCGCCGGGAGCCGGCCGGAGGCCGAAGCGCGGGAGCCACTGCGCGCCGAGGAGCATGTGGTGGGCGGCGATGAGCAGGGCGTGCCAGTCGGCGCGGTCGCCCTCCCGGTCGGCCGGGGGTTCGGCGCGGTACTGCGCGTAGGCGGCCTCGGCGAGGCGCAGCCGGTGGATGCCCGGGAGGGTGACCGGTGCCGCGCGGGAGCCGCCCGACGGTGCGAGCAGCGTCTGTGCCGTGGCCGGCACAAGTGGGGCGCACGCTCTCAGGAGCCCGCACATGGCCCGGTGGACCTCCCGGCGCGCCCCGGCCGGCCAGGCCAGGAGGCCGCACACCAGGCCGATGACGCTGCCGGTGACGACGTCGATCATCCGGGCCTCCGACAGCCGCCAGGTGACCGGCGCGATCTGGGCGAACGCGGTGGCGACGACGAGCGTGAACAGCGCCTGCGCGTACGCGAGGCCCAGCAGCGGCCCCAGCGCGAAGGCCACCAGCATGACGGGGGCGAGGAGTGCGGCGTACACGTCGGTGTGTCTGCCGAGCCCGATGACGAGCGCCCCGGCCACCAGTGCTCCCACGGCGTTGCCCACGACCGCGAGGCGGACCGCCCGCCAGGTCGCGCCCGCGGTCGTCCGGCCGAGGGTCAGGACGGCGAGGAGGACCCAGAACCCGTGGACCAGGTCCAGGGAACCCGCCACCGCGCGGGCGGCGGCGAGTCCGAGCGCGGTGCGCAGGGCGTTCTGGAACAGCACCGACCGGAACGTCACGTTGCCGGCGAGGCGCCGGGCCCACAGCCTCGGCGTGGACAGCCCGGCGTACCAGAACTGTTCGGGCGGGAAGGCCGGTTCGGTGGGCCGCCCGTGCAGGGCGATGTCGACGGCGACCCCCACCGTGCGCGCCGATTCGGCGAGCGCCAGCACCCGCGACTGCCGACGTTGCACGTCGACGGCGGGCTGGGCGTCCGGGCCCTGCGCGGCGGCCCGCGACCGGTGGTCCTGGAAGGCGCGCATCGCCTCCTCCAGCACTCCGGCGGGCGGTGGAGCGCTGCCGGTGCGCAGGAACCGCGCACAGCCGGTGCACAGGTCCGCGACCCGGTCCAGGAGCGTGGCGGACTCGGTGTCGGCAGGCACCGGCGGGGCTTCGGCGAGGGTGGCCAACTGGTCGAGGAGCCGGCGTGCCGAGCGTCCGGCCTGTTCATGCGCCCGGTCCGTGCGGCCCGCGCCGGCCGGGCGTTCCGCCGGCGGAACGTCGGCCAGTCGCAGCGTCGCTCCGACGGCGCGCAGCCGCCGCGGTGGCACGTCGCCCGACCCGGCCCCCCGCGCCGCCACCACGAGTGCGTCGGCCAGCCGGTCCCGGTAGGAGGGCGCGGCCGGATCGGGCAGCAGGACTTCGCAGGCGGTGAGGAGCAGCGCGCCCGCCGTCAGGCCCCCGAGCCGCTCGACGAGCGTGCCGGGGGCGTACGGCGGAAAGCAGGCAAGGATGTAGAACAGTTGGAGGCCGGGGGCGATGCCCGCGGGGCGGGGGCCGGCGACGGTGGCGAACGCCAGCAGGAATCCGACGAGGAGCATGCCGCCGACGGCGGCCAGGGTGTCGGCCGCCAGCAGGGTTCCCAGGGTCGCGAGAACCAGTGCCGGGGGCAGGGCCCGCAGCATGGTGGAAGCCCGTTGGCGGCCGGAGCCGGGCACGGCGGAGAGCAGACCCATGGCGATGGGCGCGAAGAGCGCGTACAGCGCCGCGACGGGGAGTCCGGCCCCGTACAGCAGCGGATAGAACCCGGCGCTCGCCGCGCCGGCGACGCGGACGGCCCGGCGCAGGATCGTCGCCCGGTCCTGCGCGGCGGTCACTTCCCCGCTCCGCTCATCCGGCGCTCCTCTCCCGACCGGGCCGCGGTGGCGTACCTCCGTCCGGCTCCCGCCATTGTCGGACGCCTACGAGCCGCCCGCGCGCGCTGGCCCGGAGAGCGGCGCGGGCCGCCAGGGCCTCGGCCTGGGGGCGTCGGGGATCAGGCCCGCGACGGAGTGGGGAGGCCGGTGGTTCGCCGGGCCTGTCCCACCCCTGTCCACCCCGGCCCGCGGAGCCGCGTCCGGAGACGGCCCGCCCCTCCGCTCCGGGCGGAGATCCGTCCGGGGACGGTCCTGCGCGCATCGGCCGACCCCATCGGGCCGCGCAGCGCCCATGAGCCGGCGGACGGGGGCGTCGACATGGTCGGGAAGGGGCGCTCCGGTCGGCGGGAGCCCAGGAGCATGGGAACGGGTCCGCCCCGAGCACCTCATCAGGCGCTCGGGGCGAACGTTCGCGTGGTGGGGCGGCCCGGCGGCCGACGCCTCAGATCGTCGCCGTGTCGATCACGAAGCGGTAGCGGACGTCGCTGGCGAGAATCCGCTCGTACGCCTCGTTGACCTGGCCCGCGTCGATCACCTCGATCTCGGCGCCGAGTCCGTGCACGGCGCAGAAGTCGAGCATCTCCTGGGTCTCCTTGATCCCGCCGATCGCCGAACCCGCGATCGACTTGTTGCCGAGGATCAGGGAGAAGAGGTTCAGCGAGATCGGCTCCTCGGGGGCGCCGACGTTGACCAGGGTGCCGTCGGTCCGCAGCAGACCGAGGTAGGCGCCGAAGTCCAGCG
This sequence comes from Streptomyces anulatus, assembly GCF_014650675.1. GTDB lineage: Bacteria > Actinomycetota > Actinomycetes > Streptomycetales > Streptomycetaceae > Streptomyces > Streptomyces anulatus. The sequence continues at coordinate 92,222 of NZ_BMVK01000012.1, forward strand.
GGGCCGAGACCGTGGAGAGGATGACGTCGAAGGTGCCGGCCAGTTCCTCGAACGTCCGGGGGTCGCTGGTCGCGTAGTAGTGGTCGGCGCCCAGCTTGAGCCCGTCGTCCTTCTTGCGCAGCGACTGGGACAGGACCGTGACCTCGGCGCCGAGCGCGTGCGCGATCTTGACGGCCATGTGGCCGAGACCGCCGAGGCCGACGACGGCGACCTTCTTGCCGGGGCCCGCGCCCCAGCGCTTGAGCGGGGAGTACGTGGTGATGCCCGCGCACAGGAGCGGCGCGGCCTCGTCCAGGGCGATGCCCTCGGGAATGGAGAGGGCGAAACTCTCGGCCACGACGATGTGCGTCGAGTAGCCGCCGTAGGTGGGCTCGCCGCTGCGGTCGAGAGCGTTGTACGTCTGGGTGTTCCCCTCGGCGCAGTGCTGCTCGCGGCCCATCAGGCACGCGTCGCACGTTCCGCAGGAGTCGACCATGCAGCCGACGCCGACGCGGTCGCCGACCTTGAACCGGGTGACCCCGGAGCCGGTCTCGGCGACGATCCCGGCGATCTCGTGGCCGGGCACCATCGGGAAGATGCCCTCGCCCCAGCCGTCGCGGGCCTGGTGGATGTCGGAGTGGCAGATCCCGGCGAACTTGATGTCGATCAGGACGTCGAACTCGCCCACCGGGCGGCGTTCGATCGTGGTGCGCTCCAGCGGGGCCTTGGCACGGGGAGCGGCGTAGGCGGCAACGGTGGTCATGCCGGAGGTTCTCCTCTGGGTGATGCGGTAGGAACGTCTCCCAGCATCACGCCGCGAAGGATGTTTACCCAGGTCACCGCTTTGCCTACGTCCAGTGGTCCTACTACTGACGGGGACAGGCTCCGGCGCGTACGACCAGGAATCACAGGAATAATGGAAGGCATGGACGATCAGCCGGAGCCCGCCCCCGAGCCGCTGGACCGGCGCGCCGAGCTCAGCGAGTTCCTGCGCACCCGGAGGGCCAAGCTCCAGCCGGGCGACGTGGGGCTTCCGGAGTTCGGCCGGCACCGCCGGGTGCCCGGTCTGCGCCGGGAGGAGCTGGCACAGCTGGCCGGGGTGTCCGTGGCGTACTACACGCGCCTGGAGCAGGGCAACGGGCGCAACGTGTCGGCCGAGGTCCTCGACGCGATCGCGCGGGCCCTGCGGCTCACGGACGCCGAGAGCGCGCATCTGACGCACCTGGCCAAGCCCGCGCGGCACAAGAAGAAGCGCCGCCCGGCCAGGGTGCAGCGGGTGCGGAAGGGGCTGCTGTATCTGCTCGACAGCATGGACGGCATCCCCGCGTACGTGACCGGGGCGCGCTCCGACGTGCTCGCCTGGAATGCGATGGCGGCGGCGGTGTTCGGCGACTGGGGCGCGCTGCCGCCGGCCGAGCGCAACTGGGCGCGGCTGGTGTTCCTCTCCCCCGCCTACCGGGACCTGTTCGTGAACTGGGACTCCAAGGCCTCGGACATGGTCAGCTATCTGCGGCTGTACGCGGGCTGCCACCCCGACGATCCGGAACTGTCGGCGCTGGTGGGCGAACTCTCCGTCAAGAGCGATGAGTTCCGGCGGCTGTGGGCCACGCACAACGTCAAGGAGAAGGGCCACGGCGTCAAGCTGCTGCGGCATCCGCTAGTCGGGGAGCTGACCCTGTCGTACGAGACGCTGAACCTCCCGGACGACGAGGAGCAGCATCTGGTGACCTACCACGCGGAGCCGGGCTCGGAGTCGGCCCAGTCCTTGCGCCTGCTGGCGAGCTGGGGTGCCGACGCGGGATTGACGGACGTCATCGGCGACGCGGGGCGGGGCCCGGCCGACGAGCGATGAGGACGAGCTCCCGGCCGGGCCGGTCGGGAGCGCCGCGCACCTCGCGTACGACGAACCCCTGCGCCGCCAGGTCCGCCTCGGCCTCCTGACGTTCACGGAAGCGGAGGGTGGAGTCGGAGGTGAGGACCTGCCCGTCGCGCCGGAACACGTAGGTCCAGCGGAACGACACGAGCGGCCCGACGATCTCGGTCACCTCGACCCAGGTCTCGACAGGGCCGACGTCGGGGATCTCGGTGACGCGGTGGGAACTCTCCCGGTTCCAGGTCTCCCAGGCGCGCCGTGCCGGATCCCGGGTCTCGAAGACCAGTTGCCCACCGGGCCGCAGCGCTGCGTGGGCGCCGTGCAGTGTCGCCTCCCAGTCGCCCGGGTCGACGATCTCCTGCGCGGCGTTGGCCGTCAGGGTGACCAGGTCGACCCGTAACGGCGGAAGGGACGCGGCGTCACCGTGGATCCAACGGACCCGGTCGCCGCCCGGCTTGGCGCGCGCCACGTCGAGCGAGGCCCGATCGGGGTCGACCCCGACGACCTCGATCCCCCGGTCCGCCAGCAGCAGGGCGAACACGCCCGTACCGCAGCCGATGTCCAGCACCCGCCGCGCGCCGGACTCCTCGGCGAGGCGGACGTACGGTTCCAGGTCACCCCGGTCGGGATCGAGCGGGTCGTAGAGGGCAGCCAGCCTGGGACGCAGGAAATTCTCGTCAGCCATGGGGCGGAAGGTACAGGATCCTGTCGCTGGAGCAACGTGCGGAACTGGACCCGCGTACCCGGGAGATCGGGAGATTGTCCGACCGACTCACCGGTTTCCCTTTCGGGGAAACGGAGGAATACGGCTGAGGCTCCCGGGCCTTTTTTCGGGCCCGTCTATCCTGAGAACCGTGAAAGCGGGGCGGAAAAGGAATACGCGCGATGTCGCACGTATCCGCGGCCCGCAAGGAGCCGATGCGTCCTACTCGCCCGCGAAACGACCGGCTTCCGGCGCGAACGCCTCCGCGTGCTCGGCCGACCAGATGCGGTACGGCCTGGCCGGACGGCCCGTCAGGTCCTGGATCGTGGGCACCACGGCCGCCTTCGCTCCCGCCCGCTGCCGCTCCGCGCTCTGCAGGAAGGCCTCAGCGACGGGCGGCGGATACTTCGCCAGCAGGGCCGTGCGCGCGGCGTCCACGCCCAGTTCCTCGAAGCGCAACGGCCGCTCCAGCACCCGGGAGAGCTGAGCCGTCTGCTCCCGCGCGGTGATCGCCTCCGGGCCCGACACGGCGTACGCCCTGCCCTCGTGTCCCGTACCGGTGAGAACGGCGACGGCCGCCGCGGCGACGTCACGTGGGTCGACGCACGCGACCGGGGCGTCGCCGTACAGGGCGCGCACCACTCCCGTCGACCGGATGCCGGGCGCCCAGGACAGCGTGTTGGACATGAAGGTCCTGGGGCGGACGAACGTCCACGGGACCCCCGACTCCCTGACCGCCTGTTCGTTCTCCCGCTGACGCCGGGTGATGAAGTCGTCGGCGCCCGGCTCCTCCACCGCCATCATGGACAGCTTGACCAGGTGGCGTACGCCTGCCGCGGCCGCCGCCGCGGCGACCCGCTCGTCGTCGGGTTCCGTGGGGCTGTTCGTCACCAGGAACACCGAGGCGACGCCCCGCAGGGCCCGGTCGAGAGCGGCGCGGTCCCCGTACTCCCCCTCGACGACCTCGACCCCTCCTCCCCGCACCGTGAGCCGCTCGGGACGGCGCGCGAGAATCCGCACGGGGCCGGCCGCCGACAGTTGTCCGGCGACCTCACGGCCCACCGCTCCGGTCGCACCCGTCACGAGAATCACTCGAGAAACCTCTCAGCCGTCGGCCCGGGGGCCGGACAGGATGGTGGAGAACACCGCTTCACCGTCCTGATGGCCTGTCACCTGGACCGTCACCGTATCCTCGGCCGTCTCCGGCAGGACCACCGCCCCTATCCAGCACGGACTGCCGAACTCGGAGTACCGGTGGAACCGGGTGCGCGCCTCCGCCGGCACGATTCCGGCGGGCCCCACCGCCAGCCACGCCGCCTGACGGGCCGCCTCCAGCAGCAACATGCCCGGGACGTGGTCGTTGGGGCGCTGGAACAGGGTGGGGTGCCGGGTGTCCACACGCAGCTCCCAGACTCCGTCCCGCCCGGTCTCCGAGAGCACCACGTCCTCGGCGCGGGCACGGCCCGCCAGGACGGGCGAAACCGGTGCGGTCTCCGGTATGGATATCCCCTCGGCCGGGGCCTCGCCGCGCATCCGCCGGTACGCCTTGGGGGTGCTGAACCGGGTCTCCCCCATCCCCGTCGCGGCGAGCCGGCCGTCCCGGTGCACCGCCCAGCCGACCCGCCCCTGGGCCGGGAGCCCACCCCGCCACTTCAGGTCGGAGCAGAACACCTCCACGTCGATCTCGGTGGGGGCGCCCCCCACGGTCAGGTGCTCCTGATGGCAGACGTAGTCCAGTCCCGACATCAGGAACTGGTAGCCGAGCGGGATCCCGTAACCGGCGTGGAAGGCGAGCATGGCCGCCTGCCGCATCGCCTCCGCGACCAGCAGCGGGTCGTGCCGGTCGTCACCCACCGGGGCGAAGAACGGATGGTCGTGCGGGAGAACCGCCCCCACCGAGAACCGGTCGTGACCCAGGCGTACCCAGTTCCGCGGAAAGGCGTCCTCCGGCCTGGTCCGGTGCACCATGTCGATCTCCACGGGATGCACCACCTCGGCCTCCGCGTCCATGGTCGGCACCGGATCGATCAAGACTGCTGCTTCGGGCATAACTCCCCCCAGGGGTCATGTAGTGGCGAGCCGTTCCTGCGATGCACATACCGGCAAGATTAGGTACAGACTAATAGGTTTTCTTCTCCGGCCAGGGTGAGACCCCCCACACCGACCCGTCCGATTCGCGGGCCCCGCCCGGGAATCCGGAGGACAGCGGCGCGGGCATCCGGTAAATGCGTCCGCCAATCCGCGAGAATCACCGGAATTCCCAAAAGCGCCAACTGTGCGAAAGGCGATATCCGCCGCCGTTTCCCGTGCGGCCACGGGCGCCCGGCCCGGGAGACCGGGCTCGAACGGATGCGACCCGTCCAGGGCGAGAACGACGGCCCGTTGCACGCTTCCCATGGCACGATCCTGTCGGAAGATGGCGATCATGGCATGGTACGCCGGGCGAGCACCCTCGACCCTGGACGCGTGGAGCGCCCAGGGAGGCCCCTGGGCGCAGGCGGTCAGGCGGTCAGGCGGTCAGGCGGTCAGGCGGTCAGGCGGTCAGCGCCAGTTTCGCGCCGAGGCCGATCATCATCACGGCGACCAGGCCGTCCAGCACCCGCCACGCGGAAGGCCGCGCGAGGACTCCGCTCAGCAACCGGGCGCCGTACCCGAGCGCGGCGAACCAGCACACGCTGGCGAGAACGGCGCCGAGGCCGAAGGTCCAGCGCAACGGCCCCCGGTCGGCGGCGACGGACCCGAGCAGGAACACGGTGTCGAGGTACACGTGCGGGTTGAGCCAGGTCATCGCCAGGCAGGTCAGCACCACGCCCCGGCGTGAGGCGGCCGGGGCGTCCCCCGCGTGCAGGGCCGACGGGCGCAGGACCCGGCGCGCGGCGAGCAGGCCGTAGCCGATCAGGAACACGCCGCCGAGCAGCCCCACCACCGTCAGCGCCGACGGCCAGGCGACGACGAGAGCGCCGACCCCGGCGACCCCCAGCGCGATGAGCACCGCGTCGGACAGGGCGCAGATCCCGACCACCGCGAGCACGCCGTCACGGCGGACGCCCTGGCGCAGCACCAGGGCGTTCTGGGCTCCGATGGCGACGATGAGCGAGAGGCCGGTGCCGAAACCGGCGGCCGCGGCGGTCAGGGCGTTCGTCATGCGGTCGACGCTACGGAGCGGGAGATCATGGTGTCCAGCTAAAGATTCTTACGTATCATTAACGGTCATGATGTCCGAGCTCCCTCTCGACCAGGTGCGGACCCTGCTGGCCGTGGTCGACGAAGGCACGTTCGACTCGGCGGCGAACGCTCTGCGGCTGACGCCGTCGGCGGTCAGCCAGCGGGTCAAGGCACTGGAGCAGCGCACGGGCCGGGTGCTGCTGATGCGTACGAAGCCGGTGCGGCCCACCGAGTCCGGTGAGGTGGTGGTGCGCTTCGCCCGCCAGCTGGCCAGGCTGGAGCACGACGCGCAGACGGCGCTCGGAATGTCCGGTCCCGGCGAGCCGACCATCCTGCCGATCGCGGTGAACTCCGATTCCCTGGCGACCTGGTTCCTGCCCGCCCTGCGGCGCGTGCCGGAGGAGCTGGGGCTCTGTTACGAGCTGCGCCGGGAGGACCAGGACCATACGGCCGCCTTGCTGCGGGAGGGACTGGCGATGGCCGCGGTGACCTCCTCGCCGGAGGCGGTGACGGGCTGCTCGGTGCGCCGGCTGGGCCGGATGCGGTATCTGCCGGTGGCCAGTCCCGGTTTCGCCGACCGGTGGCTGGGACCGCGGGAGGACACCGCGTTGCGCGAGCTGATCGCCGACGCCCCGGTGATCGGCTTCGACCGGCGCGACGACCTTCAGGACGCCTTCGTGCGCCGGCTCGGCCCCGGACCCCGGGCGAGCGCGCGGCGCCACCTGGTTCCCACGTCGGAGGGGTTCGCGAACGCCGTGGCGACGGGCATGGGCTGGGGCATGGTGCCCGAGGTCCAGGCGGAGCCGTTGCTGAGCAGCGGCCGGCTGGTGCGGCTCACCCCGGACCACACCGTGGACGTGCCGCTGTACTGGCAGCAGTGGAAGCTGGAATCACCGGCCCTGGCGGCCGTCTCCGAGGCGGTGGCGGCGGAGGCCGCCGAAGCGCTCGACGGCGACTGGCCCGGCTGAGCGGCACACCGCCCGCCACCGGAACCCCGCTCGCCACGCCCATGGGTGATTGCCACCCCACCCCTCCAAGGTTAGGTTTACCTAACTGAATGGAAAGGGGCAGGTGATGACGGACCGTCACGACCAGGATGCGGGCAACGGCCGGAAACAGCCGGTGGATGGGGAGGCACGGGGGGCGGTGGCCCGGCTCGTGCTCGGCCAGATGGCCACCCAGGCGCTGGGCACGGCGGTGCGGTTGGGCGTCTTCGACCGGATCGGGCCGGACGAGCTGAGCGCCGAGGCGCTCGCCGGTTCCCTCGGCACCCACCCGCAGGCGACGCTGCGTCTGCTGCGCGCCCTGGCCGGACTCCAGCTGCTGTCCGAGACGGAACCGGGCGCCTTCCGGACCACCGCGGCCGGCGACGCCCTGCGCGCCGACACACCCGGCACGATGGTCGCCATGGCCCGGATGTTCACCGACCCGGTCATGCTGCGGGGCTGGGACCTGCTCGACGAGAGCGTCCGTACGGGAGAGACCACGTTCGACACGGTGTTCGGGACCGACTTCTTCGGCCACCTGAAGGAACACCCCGAGCTGTCCGCCTCGTTCAACGAGGCGATGAGCCAGGGCACACGGCTGACCGCCGCGACCGTCCCGCACCACTACGACTTCGGGCGCTTCCACACGCTCGTGGACGTCGGCGGCGGCGACGGCACGCTGCTGGCCTCGGTCCTTCGCGAGCACCCGAAACTGCGGGGCATCCTGTTCGACACGGCCGAGGGGCTCGCGCAGGCTCCTCGACGGCTGGCCCAGGAAGGTCTGACCGAGCGCGTCGCCCTGGAGACCGGCGACTTCTTCGCCTCGGCCCCGGCCGGCGGCGACCTCTATCTCCTCAAGAGCATCATCCACGACTGGGACGACGAGAGGTGTGCGGCCATCCTGCGGCACATCCGCGACGTCATCCCCGACCACGGCTCCCTGCTGATCGTCGAACCGGTGCTGCCCGCCACCGTCCCGCCGGACCGGCAGGACAACGTCTACCTCAGCGACCTCAACATGCTCGTCAACGTCGGCGGCCGGGAGCGGACCGCGGACGACTTCGCGGCCCTGTGCACGGCGGGCGGCTTCGCCCTCCGGAGCGTGACACCACTGCCCGCGCCCAACATCTTCCGGATCGTCGAGGCCTCCCCGGTCTGACGGGCCCCCGGGGGCGGGTGCCCGGCTCGCCTTAGAATGACGGGTCCATCCCCCCGGAAGAAGACTCGGAGGCATCCTCCCCATGCGTGTGCTGCTGGTGGAGGACGACGACGACCTGCGGGACGTGATCGCGTCCGGGCTGCGGGACGGCGGCTTCGCCGTGGACTGCGCGTCGGACTGGCCGGAGGCGGACGTGCTGCTGCACGTCACCGCGTACGACTGTGTGGTGCTGGACCGGATGGTGCCCTCCGGCGACACCCTCGCGCCGCTGGAGGGCAGGCGTCGGGCCGGCTGGTCGGTGCCCGTGCTGTGCCTCACCGCTCTGGACTCCCTGCACGAACGGCTGCGGGGGCTGGAGAGCGGGGCGGACGACTACCTGGCCAAGCCGTTCTCGATGCGCGAGCTCGTCCTGCGCGTCCGGGGCCTGAGCCGGCGGGCGCCGGCCCGGCTGCCTTCCTTCCTGAGCTGTGCGGACGTGGTCATGGACGTGGCGCGGCACGAGGTGCGGCGCGGTGGTGTGCTGCTGTCGCTGAGCCCGAAGGAGTACGCCGTACTCCAGCAGCTCCTCGTCCACCGGGACGCCGTCGTCACCCGCACCGGGCTGCTGGAGCACTGCTGGGACGAGATGGCCGACCCGGTCTCCAACGTGGTGGACGCCGTCGTCGCGGGCCTGCGGCGCAAGCTCGGCTCCCCCGGCCTGGTGCACACCGTGCGGGGGCAGGGGTTCCTGCTGTCGGCGGAGCCGGGGCCGTCCTGATGGCGAAGCCCCTGCGGCCCCGCCGCTCCCCGGCCAGGAGACGGCTGCACCGGCTGCGGCTGCGGCTGACCGCCGCGTACACCCTGATCACCGTCGTCGGGCTGGCCTGTCTGTCCTGGCTGGTGATCCGTACCGACGACCGGGCGCGGCTGGACGCCGAGTACGACGAGATGCGCCGCCGGGCGTCCGTCGCGGCCTCGCTCGTCTATTACGAGGACGGCCGGATCCGTCTGGACGGGCTCGACGACGACGAGGCGACCTCGGGGACTCCGCAGGTCCTGGTGCTGGAGGCCCGGCCCGGCGGTGATCCGGTCATCGTGTTCCGGGGCCGCACCGCGCAGTTCGCAGTACCGGCGGGGGCGCTCCGGGCGGCGGCTCTCTCGGCGATGGACGACGAAGGGCCGGTGCGGGCCGAGGCGCGCGACCGCGCGGGAGAGGCCGTTCACGTGCTGGCCGTGCCCTTCTACCACGACGCCACCGACGAGGTGGCGGGCGCGGCCGTCGCGGTCGGCGATCCGGAGCGCGGGGCGGCCGAACATCGCAGTCTGGTCCTCTCCCTCGTCGTCGGGGCCGGTGCGCTGACGGCGCTGGCCGCGCTGACCGGGCACGTCCTCTCCGCGCGGAGCATGCGGCCGGCCTGGGAGGCGCTGGAGCAGCAGGAGCGACTGCTGGCCGACGCGGCGCACGAGTTGCGGACCCCGGTCGCGGTGATGCGCGGATCGGTGGAGGTGGCCGCCGGAGCCCCGGGCGGGCTGGAGGCTCATCTGCCCCGGATCCGGCGGGCGGCGGACCGGATGGCCGACGTCGTGGAGAACCTGCTGACGCGGGGGCGGTTGGAGGCCGCCGTGGACGTCGTACGGGCGGAGCCGCTGCGGCTGGACCAGCTCGTCGAGGAGGTGTGCGCGGAGCTGCCGGAGGGCGGGCACGGCCTGGAGTCGCGGTGGGAGGAGTCGGTGGTCGAGGCGGACGCCGCGCTCGTGCGGGTCGCCGTGCGCAACCTGCTGGACAACGCCGTACGGCACGGTCGGGGTCCCTGCGCGCCGGACAGGGCCGAGCTGCTGGTGACCGTGCGCGGACCGGAGGTGTGGGTCGCCGACCGGGGCCCGGGGGTGGATCCGGCCCGGCTGCCGGAGCTGATGGAGCGGTTCGGCTCGCCGGGCGGGGGAACGGGCATCGGCCTCTCGCTGGTACGGCGGATCGCGGAGGCCCACCGGGGGTCGCTCACCGTCCGGGCCCGCCCCGGCGGCGGCGCGGAGTTCGTCCTGCGGCTCGCGCCCGCCCGGTCACGGCGCGAGCGTCGGCGCGGCGCCGGGCGGACGCTCACGATTCGCTCATGATCGGCCGTCCATGATGTGGGGGCAGGTTCCGAAGCCCACGCACGGGAGTCACGTATGTCCCAGCACGCCGTCCGTCCGTTCCTCCGCCGAGGAAGCACACGCGCCGGTCTGGCCGGCGGGGTCGTGGTCGCGGCGGGAGCGGGACTGCTCCTGTCCCACGCCTTCGCCTCGGGCTCCGCGGCGGAGGCCGCGCCCGAGGTCGTGCCGCCCTCGGCGAACGTGACCTTCGACTACCAGATCGGCGGCGCGTACACCCCGCCCGCCGGGGTCGGGGCGGTCTCCCGCGACCGTGGCGACGAGCCGGCCGATGGCCTGTACAACGTCTGTTACGTCAACGCCTTCCAGACCCAGCCCGACGCGCTGGGCTGGTGGGAGAAGAACAACCCCGATCTGCTGCTGCGCGACGAGGACGGAGACCTCGTCGACGACGAGGCCTGGGGCGAGGCGCTGCTCGACACCTCGACCGCGGACCGGCGGACCCGGCTGGCGGACATCGTCGGGGGCTGGATCGACGGCTGCGCGAAGGCCGGCTTCCAGGCGGTGGAGCCGGACAACCTGGACTCCTTCGAGCGCTCCGACGGCCTGCTGACCCCGGAGCACAACGCGGCGTTCGCGAAGCTCCTGGCCGACCGGGCGCACAGCGCCGGGCTGGCGATCGGCCAGAAGAACACCACCGATCTGCTGGAGCAGCGCGGGAGGATCGGGTTCGACTTCGCCGTCGCCGAGGAGTGCGGCCGGTACGACGAGTGCGCCGACTACGCCTCCGCGTACGACGACAGGGTGTTCGTCGTCGAGTACACCGATCGCGATTTCACGAAGGCGTGTTCGTCCGTGGGGGCGAAGGTCTCGGTGGTGCGCCGCGACCTCGACGTCCGGCCGGCCGGACAGCCGGGGTACGTGTTCCGCGCCTGCTGAAGGGTCTTCTCGGGGCGGGCCGGGCTCAGGGGGTGTCCGGCGGGTGGGCGCAGACGGTGAAGATGCCACCGTCGGGGTCCCTGATCACCGCTTCGGTCCCGTCGGCGGGCGAGTCCACCGGCGGGCCGACCGTGCCACCCGCCGCGCGGGCCGCCCCGGTGGCCGCTTCCAGGTCCTCGACCCGGAAACGGACGTGCCAGCGCGGGCGCAGCCGGGGGTCGGGGGACGACGCGTCCCCGCCCCCGCGCAGGGTGGCCACGGTGCGGCCGCCCTGCCGTACGACAACCGTGTCCTGCTGGTACGCGTAGCCGACCTCGCAGCCGCCGGGCTCCTCGGAGGCCCAGTCGAACACCTCGGCATAGAAGATCGCGGAGTCGAAGGCGTGGCTCGTCCGCAGTTCGAGGGAGGCGGGCGGGTGGTCGCGGCCGAACGACCAGGGCGGGGTGCGGCCTTCCCAGAAGCCGAATCCGGCCCCTTCGCGGTCGGCGGCCACGGCTCCGCGCCCGGGGCCCAGCCGGATCGGGCCGACGGCGATGGTGCCGCCCCGTTCGCGGACCCGGGCCGTTGTGGCGTCGACGTTCTCGACGGCGAAGTACGGGGTCCAGGAGACGGCCGTGGGCAGACCGGGGGCGATCTGCCCGATCCCGGCGACCGGCAGGCCGTCGACGAGGGCGACGGTGAAGCCCTCGCCGAGGGTGCCTGAGCGGAAGGTCCAGCCGAGGACGGTCCCGTAGAAGTCCTGGGTGCCCTGAAGGTCCCGGGTCATCAGGCTGACCCAGCACGGAATCCCGGGCACCGGGGTGCTCTGCTCCGCCACGGTCATCGGGATCCGTCTCCTCGTCCCCGGTGGTGGGCCGCCGGACGCGGGCGCCGGTCCGGCGGGTGGGTCTGCTGGTCACCGGCCGTCGCAGGCCGGTGCGCTCCGTGGCCTCGCAGGTCCTCCGGAGCGGCACGCCTCCATACCTACGCCGCCGGGGTCGCCGCCGCCACCCGGGCCGCGTCCCGGAACGGTGCGCAGCGCACGCCCCGGGCTGTCCCCGGACGTGCCCCCGGCAGGTCAGTGACCGGTGGCAGACTGCCCGCATGACCGCCTCGCAGCCGAAGGCTGACCTCCAGCACTATCTGCAGTCCGCCCGTGACGCCCTGCTGTGGAAGCTCGAAGGGCTCTCCGAGTACGACGTCCGTCGCCCTCTGACGCCGACCGGGACGAATCTCCTCGGTCTGGTCAAGCACGCCGCAGGGGTGGAGCTGGGCTACTTCGGCGAGACGTTCCGGCGGCCGTTCGGCGAGACGCCGCCCGCCTACGGGGACGACGCCGAGGAGAACCAGGACATGTGGGCGTCCGCGGACGAGTCGCGCGAGGACGTCCTCGCCCTCTACCGCCGGGTGGCGGAGCACGCGGACGCCACGATCGCCGAGCTGCCGCTCGACGCGGTCGGGCACGTCCGGTGGTGGCCCGATGAGCGGAGCCGCGTGACGCTGCACCAGATCCTGGTGCATGTGATCTCCGACCTCCAGCGGCATGCCGGGCACGCCGATATCGTCCGGGAGCTCATCGACGGGACGGTCGGGCTGCGGTCCGCCGCCGGCAACATGCCGCCGGGCGACCACGTCTGGTGGGAGGAGTACCGCCAGCGCCTGGAGCAGGTGGCGCGGGAGGCCGGGTAGCCGCTCCCCCTCCGATCGCGTGGCCCCTTCAGCGTCCGGTGAGCGCCGCGGGTTCGCCGAGGTGGTGCGCTGCGGTGCGCCAGGCGGCGGTGACGGCTTCGCGGGCCGTGGCGGTCGCCGCCCCGACCTCCGGCGGGAGGTGCAGCGGGGCGCCGACGTGGACGTGGAGCCGGGGGCGACGGGCCGGAGCGGTGAGGAGCCCGGTGATCTGCTTGGCGCACGAGCCCGAGGTCACCCGGCGGGCTCCCGCCTGGCCGAGCGGCACGACGGGCGCGCCGGACGCGTGCGCGAGGCGGGCGAGGCCGCTGCGGAAGCTTTCCGGCGGAGCCTCCGCCGCGTCGGCGCGGCAGGGCAGCCGTCCTTCGCCGTAGATGAGCAGGTGACGGCCGTCCCTCAGCGCGAGGGCCGCCGCGTCGAGGGCGCCCGCGGCCCGGTCGGTGTTCCGGTGCACGGGCACGTGGCCGCCGCGCTCCAGGAGGCGGCCGAGGACCGGTATGCGCCACAGGCCCGCGGTGGCCATGACGACGGGTTCGACGCCGAGGCGCAGCAGTGCGGCGAGGACGATGCCCGGGTCGGCCAGTGAGGTGTGGTTGGCGACGATGATGCTGCCGGCGGCCGGGGCCGTGGCGTGGTCGGACGTGACCGTGAGGCGTCCGAGCGAGGGGACGACGGTGGCGGCGATGCGGCTGAGCACGGTTCTCCCGGGGTTCGGCGGGCGAGGCCGTCCTGGTGACGGCGGTGCGTGCGGGTTCCGCCTCTCCCGGCTTCGCCCGCCACGCCCTCATCGTCGTGGCGGGCGAGGTGCGGGGCCTGAGTGCGGGTACTCAGGGCCCCCTGGTCGATCGCCCCTGTTCCGGGGCCGCTCCCGGGGCTGCCGGGACTCCCCCGGTCGGTGCGCCGTGCCGGTTCAGAGGGCCAGCCACACCGCCGTGTCCCGGGGCAGCCTGCCTTCGGCGTCCAGGGGGCCGCTGGTGAGCAGGACCTCGGTGTGGGCGGGGAGTCGTGCGGGGCTCCCGGTGAGGTTGACGGCGCAGACCAGGCTCCCGCCGCGGGCGAACATCAGGAGGCCGGGTTCTTCGCTCAGCCAGCGCAGCGGTCCGGTGTGCAGTGCGGTCAGGGTGCGGCGCTGTCGCAGGGCCTCGCGGTAGAGGGCCAGCATGGAGTGGGGGTCCTGTGCCTGGAGGTCGGCCGCGCGGGCCGGCCAGTCGGCCGGGAGGGGGAGCCAGGGTTCCTCGGTGGAGCCGAACCCGGCGAACGGTTCGCCGGCCGCCCAGGGCAGCGGGGTGCGGCAGCCGTCGCGGCCGGGGGCCCGGCCCTGGGAGCGGAAGTACATGGGGTCCTGGATGCGGTCCAGCGGTACGTCGGCCTCGGGCAGGCCCAGTTCCTCGCCCTGGTAGAGGTAGACGGAGCCGGGCAGGGCGAGCGAGAGCAGGGCGGCGGCGCGGGCGCGCCGGGTGCCCAGCTCCAGGTCGCTGGGGATGCCGAACGCCTTGGCCGTGAAGGCGAAGCCGGTGTCCTCGCGGCCGTAGCGGGTGACGGTGCGGGTGACGTCGTGGTTGCAGAGGACCCAGGTGGCGGGGGCGCCGACGGGGGCGTGTTCGGCGAGGGTCTCGTCGATGGCGCGGCGCAGCAGGGCACCGTCCCAGGGGCAGCTGAGGAAGGTGAAGTTGAAGGCGGTGTGCAGTTCGTCGGGGCGGAGGTAGCGGGCGAAGCGCTCCGAGTCGGGCAGCCACACCTCGCCGACGAAGATGCCGTCGAACGCGTCGGCGATGGCCCGCCAGCCCCGGTAGATGTCGTGCAGTTCGTCCCGGTCGATGTACGGGTGGGGCCCCTGGTGCCCGTCGAGGTCCGGGAGCGCCGGGTCCTTGGCGACGAGGGCGGCGGAGTCGATGCGCACCCCGGCGACGCCGCGTTCGAACCAGAAGCGCAGGACGTCCTCGTGCTCCTGGCGTACGGCCGGGTGGGCCCAGTTGAGGTCGGGCTGCTCGGTGGCGAAGAGGTGGAGGTACCACTCGCCGTCCTCGACGCGGGTCCAGGGCACCCCGCCGAACTCGCTCTCCCAGTCGTTGGGGGGCAGTTCGCCGTGTTCGCCGCGGCCGGGCCGGAAGTGGAAGAGTTCGCGCTCGGCGCTGCCGGGGCCGGCCGCGAGGGCGGCCCTGAACCAGACGTGCTGGTCGGAGACGTGGTTGGGAACGATGTCGATGATGGTCCGGATGCCCGCCTCGCGGGCCTCGGCGATGAGCTTCTCGGCTTCCGCGAGGTCGCCGAAGGAGGGGTCGATGGCCCGGTAGTCGGCCACGTCGTACCCGCCGTCCGCCATAGGCGACAGATACCAGGGGGTGAACCACAGGGCGTCGACGCCGAGTTCGGCCAGGTAGGGCAGCCGGGACCGCACGCCCGTCAGATCGCCGGTGCCGTCGCCGTCGCCGTCGGCGAAGCTGCGCACGTAGACCTGGTAAATGACGGCCGAGCGCCACCAGTCGTCGGCGGCAAGCTGGCTGCCTTCCATAAGGCGGGTTCCTTTCGGGCGGGGCGCGGTCGCCGGCGGGGTGGGCCGGTCCGCGCAACAGGGGGCGGGAGGTTCTGACGCCGCCGCCCCGGAGCGGGGCGGGAAGGCCGGGGGCGGCGGCGGGTCCGGGACGGGTGGCACGGATGGTGCCGCCCTGCGGGGTCAGCCTTTTGTGCTGCCGGCGCTGATTCCGGCGATGATGTGCCGCTGGAAGACCAGGAACATCAGGACCATGGGGATGCTCGCGATGACCATGGCCCCGATCAGCACCGTCAGCGGAACGTTCTGCGAGAGCTGCACCAGTGCCACGCTGATCGGCTGCTTCTCGGTGTCGGAGAACACCATCAGCGGCCAGAGGAAGTCCTGCCACACGGCGACCAGCGCGAAGATCGACACGACGCCGAGGACGGGCCGTGACAGGGGCAGGACGATGGACCACAGGGTGCGGAGCCTGCCCGCCCCGTCGATCTCGGCGGCTTCCAGGACATCGCGCGGGATCTGGTCGAAGAACCGTTTGAGCAGATAGAGGTTGAAGGCGTTCGCGACGGCCGGCAGCCAGATGGCCAGCGGGTCGTTCAGCAGGTTGACGTGGATCAGCGGCATGTCCGCGATGGTGAGGTACTTCGGTACGACGAGGGCCTGCACCGGGACCATGAGGGTGGCGAGGATGCCGCCGAGGATGATGTTGCCGAAGGCCGGCCGGAGTTTGGACAGGGCGTAGGCGGCGGCCGTGCAGAAGACGATCTGCAGTATCCAGGCGCCGGTCGCCTGGACGACCGTGTTCCACAGGTGGGTCGGCAGCCGCATCAGGTCCCAGGCGTCGGTGTAGCCGCTCGTCCGCCACTGCTCGGGGACCAGGGTGGGCGGGGTGCGCACCACTTCCTCGGGCGGCTTCATCGCGCCCGTGACCATCCAGTAGACGGGGAAGAGGAACGCGAACGCGAAGAGCAGGACGACGAGGGCGAACACCGACCAGTAGGCGGCCTTGCCGCGTCTTCCGGCGAGCGCCAGCGGCGAGACGACGGTCCGTGTCGACCGCTCGGCCGGGGCGTCGCCGGACTTCCCGGCGCGGACGGCGGGCGGTTTCTGTGCCGGGGGCGGAGCTGTCCGGGTCATGGCGGGCGACGCTCCTCTCAGTCGGTGCGGGTGAGTCGCAGATACAGGGCGGAGAAGGCGCTGAGCACCAGCAGGAGCATCACGCTGAGGGCGGAGGCGCCGCCGAAGTCGTTGTAGAGGAAGGCGTACTTGTAGATCAGGTAGAGCACGGTGACGGTGGAGTTCTCCGGTCCGCCGCCGGTGATGACGAAGGGTTCGGTGAACACCTGCATCGTCGCGATGACCTGGAGGAGCATCAGCATCAGGATGATGAAGCGGGTCTGCGGGATCGTGACGTGCCGGACGCGCTGCCACACGGACGCGCCGTCCAGCTCGGCGGCCTCGTACAGCTCGCCGGGGATGCCCTGGAGGGCGGCGAGGTAGATGAGGACGGTGCCGCCCATGTTGGCCCAGGTGGCGACGATGACGAGCGAGACGAGCGCGGTGTCGGCGCCGTTGGTCCAGTTCGACGTCGGCAGGTGGAGGAAGCCGAGCACCTCGTTGGCCAGGCCCGCGCCCGGATCGTAGAACCACTTCCACAGCAGGGCGCTGACCACCGGCGGGATCATCACGGGGAGGTAGACGACGACCCGGAAGAAGGCTTTGGCGTGCCGCAGTTCGTTGAGGACGAGGGCCATGAGGAACGGGATGGCGAAGCCGATGACCAGGGCGAGCACGGTGAAGGTGAGCGTGTTGCGCCAGGCGGCGGCGAACTCCGGGTCCTGGAAGACCCGGGTGAAGTTCGCGGTGCCGACCCATTCGGGGTCGGAGCCGGGGGTGTACTTCTGGAACGCGATGATCACCGACCGGACGGCCGGGTACCAGGAGAACAGGATGAAGCAGAGCAGGCCGCCGATCAGGAACCCGTAGGCGGTGGCCTGGTCGGCGATCTTCCTGCGCAGCGGGCCCAGCGGCCCGCGGCCCGCCGGACGCGCGTCCCCCGGGGGAGGCGGCGTGCCGGCGGACCGAGGTACCGCTTGCGCTGCGGGCTGGGACGTGGTCTTCATGGCTCTCTCAGCCCCGGGCCAGGATTCCGTCGATCTTGGACTGGGCGTCCTTCAGCAGGGCGTCAATGTCGGCGTCCTTCTTCGTCAGGACCGCCGAGACGGCGCCGTCGAGGACCGCGTAGATCTGCTGGCCGTGCTTGGGCTCCAGCTTCATGTCGAGCTGCTGGCCGCCGTCGATGAAGGCCTGGTAGTTGGCGACCGGGACGTTGGCGGACGCCTTCTTCAGCTCCTGGTCCTTGGCGTCGGTGGCGCCGGTGAACAGGCGCGGCTCGGGCAGGCCGACCGGGGACTTGTCCTCGGCGGCGCGGGCGTAGTTGTTCATGTAGCCCTGGCCCGGGGTGAGGAAGGTCCACTCCAGCCACGCGAGGCCGGCCCTGATCTGCTCCGGGGTGGCCTTCTTGTTGAACATGTAGCCGTCGCCGCCCATGAGGGTGCCCTTGCCGCCGGGCATCGGGGCGAAGGCGAGGTCCTCGTACTTGCCGCCGGCCTCCTTGACGATGCGCGGGACGTTGTCGGGGGCGGCGAGGTACATGCCGAGCTTGCCGGAGCCCATCATCTGGAGGGTGTCGTTGATGATGAGGAGCTGCTTGGCGCCCATGGAGTCGTCGCGCCAGCGCATGTCCTTGAGGTTCTGCAGGACGGCCTTGCCCTCGGGGGTGTCGACCGTGGCCTTCTTGCCGTCCTCGCTGACGACCGCGCCGCCCTGGGAGTAGATCGAGGCGGTGAAGTGCCAGCCGCCCTGGTTCTGCGCGCTGTACTCGGCGAAGCCGACGGTGCCGTCGCCGAGGGCGGCGATCTTCTTGGCCGCGGCCCGGACCTCTTCCCAGGTGGCCGGCGGCTTGTTCGGGTCGAGTCCGGCCTTGGTGAAGAGCGGCTTGCTGTACAGCAGGCCCATGGAGTAGTTCGTGCGCGGGATGCCGTAGATCTTGCCGTCGACGGTGTACGCGTCGCGCAGGGGCTGGGCTATGTCCTTGTACGCCTTGAGGTCCTTGACGTACTCGGTGATGTCCGCGGCCTGGTTGATGGAGACGACGCGCTCGGTGTCGGTGAAGTACGTGTAGAAGACGTCTTCCATCTGGCCGCCGGCCAGCTTCGCGTCGAAGGTCTTGGGGTCCTGGCACGGGAAGGCGTCGTGCGCGGTGACGTCGATGTCGGGGTTCTGCTTCTCGAACGTCCTGACGTCCTCGTCGAACCGCTGGTGGTCGATCTTCGCACTCGGCTGGGGCCAGCAGTTGACCGTGATGTGCGTCTTGCCGTCGGCGGCGCTGTCGCCCTCGGCGTCGCAGGCGGCCAGGCCGGTGATGGTCAGGGCGGTGGCGACGGCGGTGACGCAGGTACGGCGAAGAACAGAACTTCTCATCGGTGGACCCCTCTAGGGCAGGAGTGCGGGAAGCCCACAGCCCCGAGCTGTGCGGCGAGCCACACTCAACCACCGTCGACGAATGTCCGCAAGATGTCACGTTGATTTCGTAAATCTTTGACAGACCTTGCCCGGTACGGGCCCCGACGGCTGACGAAACCGTGGAGAACCAGGGGGTCGGACACCGTACGAGAGCTCACCCGGGAGCCATGGGTGCCGCGGGCGCCGCGGCGGACCGGGACACGGCCGGGCCGCCGCGCACGCGGAAGCGGCCGTGGCGGCAGGGGCCGTGAGGATGGGGTGCCGCGGCATGCGTCGCCGGGCGGCGTTCCGTGAGGTGCACGCTGCCCGCAAGCGCGGGCAGCGGCGACAGGAGGGTGGGGTCACCACGGGAAACCTGCGGGAAAACGCCCGGGCGGGCGGGGGCCCGGCCGGTGACGCCCACGGCGCCGCCTTTGCGGCCCACCGCCCCTCGGCGGCCGGCTGGGAGCGCTCTCCACGCGGCTGCGTGGACCGCTCACCGAAGCGCGGCCGCCGGGCGGTCGCGGCGGGCGACCGGGGAGCCGCGGTGGCATCGGGCGTGATGTCGGACGCCCGGCCTACCGCGGCCTCACCTGTTCCACTGACGACGGTTCTTCAGCAAACCATCGCGTCACGAACGCAAGAATATGGCAATAGTTGCAGGACGTTTATCGTCCCGTGATGGACATGTCCGCCCGGAGGCGGCTGCGACCGGGGTTCGGGCCCACGGCCCGGGCCCCCCTAGCGGGCCGCGGCGGCCGTGCGCACCGTGCCGAAGTCGATGGCCCGGTCGGCCTCGCGCAGGACCTCCTCGGCCACTCTGCGTACTTCGGCGGGCACGTCGCCGTGCTCCTCCACGAGGCCGGCGTAGATCGGTGCTTCGATGCTGTCTGCGGAACTCATACGGTTTTTCCCCGTCGGTCTGGTGCGAAAAGCCCCTGCCGGTCGGCGGAGGCGGGGGCGAGTGTACGTGGTGGGCGGCGGCGGTCGCGATTCCATTCCGGCGCGCGGACCCCGCCGCACCTGCTGGAACAGCGCCCCACCCCGCTCTCGGCGGGTGCGGGCGGCGGCTCCGTCACCGGCTGCGCCGGCCCGTGCCGAGGTGCTGCACGGGAAAGCCCGCACGGGCGGCGAGCGCGGTCAGCTCGTCGGCACGGGCCGCCCGCAGGCCCACCACCGGATAGCAGTCGGACTCGATGTCGAGGACGGCCAGCGCCGCACCGATCTCCCGGTAGCGGCGGCCGCAGGCGTGCAGGAACTTCTCGGTCGGCAGGAGCATCTCCTCGGCCTCGAACAGCACCCACGGATCCACGGAAGGCCTCGATTCCAGCTTCCGCAGCTGGTCCCGGACCTCCTGCGCGTCCTCCTTCCAGTCGAACTCCGCGAGCAGTCCGTGCGCGTCGAGCGCGTCGATGAGCGCGATCCAGGCGAGGTCGTCCACCGGCTCGTCGATCCCCCGATCCGCCAGGCGGCCCCCGAAGGCGCTCACGTAGGCGTGCGGGCTGTCGTGGGCACGCAGCACCTCCTCGGCCACGGCGGGGTGGGCCGGGGCGAGCAGCGAGGCGATCTCGGCCAGGGAGGCGCGAATCGCGTCGGCGTCGTGCGGGTCGGACATGTCGTGCTCTCCTCGCAGGAAGGGGACCGGGCCGGGGGCCGGGGTGCGGGTGGGACGGACCCTCTTCAGGAGTCCGCCGATCGGGTCGCGTCCGCAGATCAGGTCGTGTCCGCCGAGCTCCGTCGCCGGGCCTCGGGCAGGGGCCGGTGGCCCTCGGTCCACTCGTTGACCCAGCCGCAGCCCGAACAGGCGTACCGGCCGTCGAGGCCCGCGATCAGGGTGCCGCAGCGCGCGCACCCGATGTAGGTGATCTCCGGGTGCTCCATGGCCGCCTGGTCCGGGGAGCGCCGCTCCGGGCGCGGTGAGGCCGTCATCGTCGGGCGTCCGTTCCCGCGGCGTCCAGCAGGATCCGGGCGAGCTCGCCCGGCTGGGAGAACATCGGCCAGTGGCCGGTGTCCATCGTGACCAGCCGCCACCGCTCGCTCGTCAGCAGCTCGGACACCTCGGGGCTCGGCTCGGGCCAGTCGAGCAGGCACTTGACGTACGTCGCGGGCAGCAGGCCCAGGGGGCGGGTCAGCACTGCGGGTTCGGTGAGGGTGGCGCCGGGGTGGGGGGTCGAGCCGCCGAGGAACCGGGCGAGCTGTTCCTCGCCGAGACCCTGGTCCGCGCAGTCGGCGGCGGCCGGCGGCGGCCAGAAGCCCCCGTTGGCGGCGATGGCGGCCTCCACGCCGTCCCGGCCGTCCGGCCAGCCGGAGACGAAGGACGCGCCGTCGGCCGGGACGTTGGAGTCGACGAACACGACGCGGGCGAGCCGGTCGCCGATCCGCTCGGCCGCCTGCCCGACCGGGATGCCCGCGTAGCTGTGGCCGACCAGCACCACGTCGCGCAGGCCGAGGCGCTCGACCTCGTCGACGATGTCCTGGACATGGGTCTGCTGCCCCGCCGTCGCTTCCTGCTTGTCGGCGAGGCCCGACAGGGTCAGCGGGTGCACCCCGTGACCGGCCGCGCGCAGGACGGGCTCCACATCGCGCCACGCCCACGAGCCGAGCCAGGCCCCTGCCACCAGTACGAATTGCGTCATGTCAGCAACGTAGCGCAGGGGTACGACAGAGCCTCCCGGCCGCCGTCCCGTCGGCCTTGAGGTGGATCGCTATCTTCATCTCCTCAGCACCGGAACGGGGCGGCGGGCGCTCTGCTCGCCCTCGCCCGGCCGCCGACCGAAGGAGAACAGCTGTGCTTTCCCCCGCCACCGACCGGACCGTGGGCGTCCTGCTGCCGCGCGACCTGCCCGCCGACCGGATCCTGCCGTACGCGCGACGGGCCGAGGAGCTGGGGTTCGGCGCCCTGTGGGTGGTCGAGGACCTCGGATTCCGCGGGGGCATCGCCCAGGCTGCCGCCGTGCTGGCGTCCACCGACCGCATCCGGGTCGGCATCGGACTGCTGCCCGCCGGGGCCCGCAACGTGGCGTTCGCGGCGCTGGAGATCGCGTCCCTGGCCCAGCTCTTCCCCGGCCGCGTCGACGTCGCCGTGGGGCACGGCATGCCCCACTGGATGCGCAGCGTCGGCCAGTGGCCCAGGAGCCCGCTCACGCTCCTCCGCGAGTACGTCGACGCCCTGCGGGCCCTGCTGCGCGGCGAACTCACGCAGCGGCGCGGGCAGTACGTGCACCTCGACGGCGTACAGCTCGACCCCAGCGCACTGCCCGACGTCGTGCCCGACATCCTGGCGGGCGTCCGGGGTCCCAAGTCCCTGGCGCTCTCCGGCGAGGTGGCCGACGGAACGGTCCTCGCGGAGCCGGTCGCCCCCGAGTACGCGCGGGCGGCGCTCGGGCACATCGCCGCCGGCCGCCCCCACCGTCTGGTCGCGTACAACATCGCGGCCGTCGACGCCGATCCGCTCACCGCGCTGGCCGCCGCCCGCCCCGGTCTGGAGTGGATCGGCGAGTCCGACTGGCACGCGCACATCGCCCCGCTCCCGTTCGCCGACGAGCTGGCCGCGCTGCGGTCCGGGTGCGCGAGCCGCGAGGAGTTCGCCCGGCGCCTGCCCGACGACTGGGTCGCCCGACTCGCCGTGGCCGGGTCCCCGGAGGAGGCCCGTGCCCGTCTCGACGGGCTGCGGGCGGCGGGCGTCACCGACATCGTGCTCGCCCCGGTCGGCCCCGACCCGGTGGGGGCCCTGGAGTCACTGGCCACGGTTCTCGGCGCCTGAGGACGTAGGCACGCCATCCCCTTTCGGCGTATGCCACTTGCCGAACGAACAGGATGCATTGTCGGCCGTTTCTGACTGCTTTTCGCTATGAACGGAGGCGGTGGGTCACGGCGAGGCAGGATGTCCCCGTGATGGGCAACCTCCCCGTCGTGACGACCAGCTTCGTCGGACGCGACAACGAACTGGTCAGCGTCGAACGGGCACTTCGAGATCATCGGCTGGTCACGCTCACCGGCCCCGGCGGGGTCGGCAAGAGCCGGCTGGCCCTGCGCACCGCCGAGCGTGCCCGGGACGACTACGCCGACGGCGTCTGGTGGGCCGACCTTTCCCATCTGCACGACGAGCAACTGCTCGCCACGACGGTCTGCGACGGCGTCGGGCTCCTGGACCACAGCCCCCGTCGGCCCGTGGCCGCGCTCGGTGAATGGCTGTCCGGCCGACGCCTGCTCCTCGTTCTCGACTGCTGCGAGCGGATCGTCGGCCCCTGCGGGCAGCTCGTCGCCGAACTGCTCGCCTCGGCCCCGGGGCTGACGGTCCTGACCACCAGCAGGGAACCGTTGGGCACGGCGGACGAGAAGTGCGTCGAGGTGCCCCCGCTCTCCGCGGGCGACGACGGTGACGAGGCGGTCCGGCTCTTCCACGAGCGCGCGGCCGCCGTCGCCCCGGGCCTCTCGCTCGACGACCCCGGGAGCGCCGCCGCCGTCGCCGAGATCTGCCGTCGGCTCGACGGCATACCGCTCGCCCTCGAACTGGCCTGCGCCCAGCTCCGCGAGAACAGTGCGCAAGAGATCACCGGGCGGCTGGCCTCCCGGATGGAGGAGCTCACCGACGACACCCTCTGGCCCCGCCGGCACCGTGCCCTGCGCACCACGATCGGCTGGAGCCACGAGCTCTGCGCACCGCTGGAGCGGCTGCTGTGGGCACGGCTCTCCGTCTTCCGCGGCGTCATCACGGCTCCGGACGCGGAGGCGGTGTGCGCGGGCGGGCCGCTGGACGCCGGGGCCGTCGCCCCCGCCCTGGAACGCCTGGCCGACCAGTCCGTGCTCCGCCGCACCGGGGACGGCTACCGGATGCTGGACACGCTCCGCGAGTACGGGGCGATGTGGCTGGCGGAGCTGGCGGAGGACGCGCTCCTCACGGACCGGCACGCCCGGCACTTCGCCCATGTCGCCGTCCAGGCGTACGCGGGCTGGCTCGGGCCGTCGCAGGTCCTCTGGTACCACCGGATCGCCGACACCCACGCGGACCTGTGCGCGGCCCTGGACCACCTGCTGGCCGAGGACCCGGAGATGGCGATGGAGATGGCCGGGTGCGCCGGTCTCTTCTGGAGCTGCTGCGGCCATCTGCACCAGGCCCGTTCGTATCTGGAACGGGTGCTCGCCCTGCCGCTCTCCGCCGGTCCCCACCGCACCCGGGCACTGTGGGCCCTGGGCATCACGCTGACCCTGCAGGGCGAGCACGAGGCGGCCCGCCGCATCGGCGAGGAGTGCCGGCACGCGGCACAGCGCGACGGGGCCCCGGAGGCCGCGCTGCTCGCGGCCCACTCCATGAGCTTCACGTATCTGATGATGGGCCGGCCGCTCACCGCGTACGCCGTCAGCGACCGCGCGCTGAGCCAGCACGAGGGCGACCCCGCCGACGCGCCCTCGCAGCTGCGCTGCCGGGTGATACGCCTGTTCGCCCTGTCCGCGCTCGGCCGGCTCGACGAGGCGTACGAGGAGGCCATGCGGCTCCAGCGGATCAGCCTGCGGTTCGGCGAGCACTGGGCGCGGGCCTACGCCGATCACCAACTCGCCCTCATCCACCTGCTCCAGGGCCGTCCCCGTCATGCCGAGAGCCACGCGCGCGCGATGCTCGCGAGCAAGCACGAGCTCCATGACAGCCTCGGCATAGCGCTCGGCCTCGATCTGCTCGCCGGGTCCATCGCCGCGCAGGGGAACGGGGTGGCCGCGGCCCGTGCCTCCGGTACCGGACACACCTACTGGCGCATGATCGGCCACCCGCACCGGGGCACCCCGGAGCTCGGGGCGATCCGCGAGCAGTGGGAACTCCGGGCCCGGCAGGCCGCGGGCGACTCGGCGTACGAGCGGGCCTACCGGCGCGCCTCGGCCGACGACGCCGAACGCGGCCTGGCCCACGCGCTGGAGCGTGGACATCCCGGATAACCGGAGCCGCCCGGACGCCGGGCCGCGGCTGCGGCTGCCGCACGCCGGGCGCCGGACACCCCGACGAGACACCACTTAGCATCCCCGTATGACGTCCATCAGCCGGCTCCGTCCCGACCATGCCGAGGCCCTGCTCGCCTTCGAGCGGGAGAACCGGGCCTACTTCGCCGCGTCCATTCCCGACCGGGGCGACGACTACTTCGCCGCCTTCGCCGAACGCCACCGTGCACTGCTCGCCGATCAGGACGCCGGGCTGCTCCACTTTCACGTCATCGAGGACGACGACGGCGGAGTCCTGGGCCGGATCAACCTCGTCGAGGTGCGGGAGGGTTCGGCCGAACTGGGCTACCGGATAGCGGAGAAGGCCGCGGGGCGCGGACTGGCCACCTGGGCGGTCCAGCAGGTCTGCGTCCTGGCGGTCCGGGAGTACGGGCTCGTCGCGCTGCGCGCGGAGACAACGCTGGACAACACGGGATCGCGCGCGGTGCTGGCGCGCTCCGGGTTCGAGCCGCTGGAGGACGTCATGTTCGGCGACCGCCCCGGGCGACGGTACGTCCTGGATCTGAGCGGGGGCGCTCCCCCGGCCCACTGAGCGCCGTCGCCGAAGGAAACGGGGGCCCGGGGCGGTCGGGCGGTGCGTGGCCCGGCGCCGACGGTGTGGCGGTGATCGGCCGGATGGTCCACCTCGCGGGCAAACCCCGTACAGCCGCCCGATGCTGGGGCTCGTGGGAGCGGACCCCACCGCTCCGCCCGACGCCCACCGCCTTCAGGAGGCCCCCGTGCCCGTACGTTCTCATCCTGACGCCCCGCTCCCCCGCCGTCGGCCCCGGCGGCGAAGAGCTGTCGTCGCGGCCCTGGCGGCCGCATCGCTCGCCGGGCTGATGACTGGCCCGGCCCACGCGGGCGGGGACGGGGGCGACAGCCGGCACGGGCCGGTCGACCCCGCGCTGCGGCAGAAGCTCCAGGCGCTCGTGGACACCCCGGGAGGGCCGCCCGGCGCCATCGCCGTCCTCACGGCGGGCGGCCGGAGCGAGGTGTACCGGGCGGGTACGTCGCAGCTCGGCACCGGGCGTCCGCCCAGGACCAGCGACCACATGCGGATCGCCAGCACGGCGAAGGCCTTCAGCGGCTCGGTCGCCCTGCAGCTGGCCGAGCGGGGCGCGCTCGGCCTGGACGACACCCTCGGCCGGCGGCTGCCCCGGCTCCCCGCCGCCTGGCACCGGGTGACGCTCCGCCAGCTCCTGAACCACACCAGCGGGCTGCCCGACTACACCGAGGCCCCGACCTTCATCGCCGAGCTGACGGCCGACCCGCGTCGGCGCTTCGACTCGCGGCGGCTGCTGGACTACGTCGCCGGGGACCCGCTGCGGTTCGAGCCGGGCTCCACGTACCACTACTCCAACTCGGACAACATCGCCGTGGCGCTGATGGCCGAGGCCGTTACGGGGCAGCGGTACGAGAAGCTCCTCGCCGAGCTCGTGTACCGGCCGCTCGGCCTGCGCGACACCAGCCTCCCGCAGGGCTACCGACTCCCCGAGCCCTATCTGCACGGGTACGCGGTGGACCCGCCGAACGCGCCGGAGGACGTCAGCACGGTGCTCGGCGCGTCGGGCGTGTGGGCGTCGGGCGGCATCGTCTCCACACCCCGGGACCTGGGGGCCTTCATCCGTGGCTACGCCGGGGGGCTGGGCCTCGGGCCCGAGGTCCGACGGCAGCAGCTGTCCTTCGTGGCGGGCAGCTCCGAACCGGCCGGCCCGGGCCGCAACAGGGCCGGTCTCGGCGTCTTCTCCTACGCGACGCGCTGCGGCACCGTGTACGGCCACACCGGCAACTTCCCGGGCTACACGCAGTTGGCCGCGGGGACCAAGGACGGCAAGCGGTCGCTGACCGTCTCCCTCACCTCCCAGGTGAACAGCGCGACGAACCCCCGGCTGCTGGCGACCCTGCGCGAGCTGCAGGAGGACTTCGTCTGCCGGCTGCTCGACCGCCGGAAGCCGGGCGGCGCGTACTAGGGCGTGTTTCGAACGTTCCGCCTGCTCGGGGCGGAGGGCGCTGCTTTCGGAACACGCTCCGGACGACCGGAAGGGGTACGCCGGGCATCCGGCGTACCCCTTCGCGGGTCGGGCGGGGCGGCGGTCAGTCGTTGTCGGTCTCCTCGCGGACGATGGTGTCGTTCTTGGCGTCCACGTCGAAGGTCGTCTTCTTCCAGTCCGAGCCGACCACGTCGACCTGCCAGATGACGCCGTCGCCCTCGTTGTCGTCGAGGCCGACGGAGGTGACCGTCCCCTTCTTCTTCTCGGTGGCGACCTTGGCCGCCTGCTGCGGGGTCTGGGTGGCCTGGGCGAGCAGGTCGGCCGTCTGCTTCTTGTCGTCCGCGTCCTGATCCGCGTCGACACGGGCCTCGATCACCTTGCCGTCGACCGCGTTGATCCGGACGGTGTGGATGGTGCCGTCCTTCTCCGCGACCTCCGCGGCCCAGACCGGGCCGTCGGCGCCCGGACTCGCGCTCGGGCTGGACGTGCCGGTTCCGGTCGGGCTCGCGGATCCGGTCGGGCTGGCCGAGCCCGTGGGGCTGCCGGATCCCGTCGGGCTGGGGCTCTGGTCCTTGTCGTCGTCGTCCACACCCTCCAGGTCCAGGTCGACCAGCTTGCCCCCGGCCACCTCGCCGGTGGCGGTGGTGGCGGCGTCGTCGAAGGTGACCTTCGTGGCGTCGAGCACCTTCTTGCGCTCCTGCTGGTCCTCGGTCAGCTGGGCACTGGCGGAGGGCGACGTCGTCTGCTTCTGCGGGACGACCTTCGCGGCCTCGGAGGTGGCCGCGCTCGTCGCGCTGTCCGAGCTCTGACCGCATCCGGTCATGAGAACGGCCGTTGCGGCGGCCATGCCGAGGGCGCCGACCGTCTTGAGGGTGCGGGAACGGGAAGAGGAACTGTTCATTCGTCGAGGCTCAAGTCTCATGCACGCATGCCTAGCCCTCCGGACCATCGGTCATGTTGTCCTACCGGGGAGTCACCCGATCGACCGGACGGGTCCGCCCGTTGGCCGTCGCTCCCCGGGCGGTGGACGCCGGGGTGCGAAACAATGGCGGCAGGGCCGTATTCTCCGCGCCCGGCCCGGAGGCCGTCATGGATCACATGGTGCACACCGAGCGTTACGAGCTCATCTTCCAGATGTCCGGCGCCGCGGACGACGTGGTCCGCGTCCGGCTCACCGACCGGCTGGGGGCCGGCGGATTCCCGGTGTACGAGGACGAGACGGGGATCGTGCGCGCCGAGATCAGCGACCGGGGCGAGGTCCGCATGCTCGCCAGCGGCGGCCACCAGGTCCCCGGCGCTCCTCTGCTGGCCCGTCCCCTGAGCAAGGACGCACCCGGAACGCCGTGACCGGACCAGCAGGGCGGGGCGCCCCGTGCACGGGGCGCCCCGCCCTGCTGCGCACCCACGTCCGCACGCGAGCCCACCCTTCCGTTCATGCCTGCTCTTCGCCCGATTGTGTTTACATTCCCGCACCCCGGACGTAACCTGAGCGCGAAACCACAGACTCGGGCATGAAACGGAAACGAAACCACATGTACGCACCGGAGCGTCAGCAGGAGATCCTCCGCATCGCCCAGGAGAGCGGCCGGGTCGACGTGCTGTCCCTGGCCGAGGAGTTCCAGGTGACGGCCGAGACCGTCCGGCGCGATCTCAAGGCCCTGGACCGGGCGGGGCTGCTGCGCCGGGTGCACGGTGGGGCGATCCCCGTCGGGCGGCTCGACTTCGAGCCCGACCTCGCCGAACGCGACGCCGTCGCCGCCGACGAGAAGGACCGCATCGCGCAGGCCGCCCTCGCCGAACTGCCCGCCGACGGCAATGTGATCGTGGACGCCGGTACGACGACCGCGCGGCTCGCCGCCGCCGTACCGGTCGACGCGGCGCTGACCGTGGTGACGCACGCCCTGCCGGTGGCCGCGCGTCTCGCCGACCACCCCGGCATCGCCCTGCATCTGGTGGGCGGCCGGGTCCGGCACCGCACCCGCGCGGCGGTCGACGCCTGGGCACTGGGTTCGTACGCCGAGATCAACGCCGACGTGGTCTTCCTCGCCACCAACGGCTTCTCCCCCGACAGCGGCCTGACCACGCCCGACCTCGCCGAGGCCGCCGTGAAACGGGCCGTGATCAGGGCGGCCCGCCGGGTCGTTCTGCTCGCCGACTCCGGCAAGTTCGGGCAGGAGCACTTCGCCCGCTTCGGCGATCTCACCGATGTGGATCTGCTCATCACCGACACGGGCCTCAGCCCCGACGACGCCCGCTCCATCGAGAGCCGGGGCACGGAAGTAGTACGCGCATGATCCTCACCGTCACCCCCAACCCCAGCCTGGACCGGACCTACGAGCTGCCCGGTCTGACCCGCGGCACCGTGCTGCGTGCCACGGCGGACCGCGTCGATCCGGGCGGCAAAGGTGTCAACGTCTCCCGCGCGGTCGCGGCGGCCGGGCACCGCACCGTCGCGGTCGCCCCGATGGGCGGCCCGGAGGGCGCCCTGCTCACCCGGCTCCTCGGCGACCTGGGCATCGAGGCCGCCGGCGTGCCGATCGCCGGGAACACCCGGATCAACGTCACCCTCGTCGAACCCGACGGCACCCTCACCAAGGTCAACGCGGCGGGACCCGAGCTGAGTCCGGCCGAGGCGGAGGACGTCCTGGAGGCGGTGCGGGTCCACTCGTCCGACGCCGACTGGATCGCCTGCTGCGGGAGTCTGCCGCGCGGACTGCCGCCGCAGTGGTACGCGGAGCTGGTCGAGCGGAGCCACCGGGCCGGCGCGCGGATCGCGCTGGACACCTCCGGAGCGGCGCTGACCGCCGCCCTGGACCGTGGACCCGACGTGATCAAGCCCAATGCGCAGGAGCTCGCCGAGGCCGTCGGCCGGCCGCTCGCCACGGTGGGCGACGCGCTGAAGGCCGCCGAGGAGCTGCGTGGGCGCGGCGCCCGGTCGGTGCTGGCGAGTCTGGGCGCCGACGGGCAGTTGCTGGTCGAGGCGTCGGGCGCGTACTTCGCCACCGCTCCGGTGACCGCCGTGCGCAGCAATGTCGGCGCCGGGGACGCCTCCCTGGCCGGTTTCCTGGCGGCGGGCGGGCAGGGCCCGGAAGCGCTCGCCTCGGCCGTCGCCCACGGCGCCGCGGCCGTGCAGCTGGCCGGAAGCCTCATGCCCACCCCGGCCGACCTCGATCTGCCGTCGGTCGTGACGACCTCCGACGTGCCGCTGGACCGCGCGCTGGCGGAGCCCGCCCCATGACCCCCGTACCACCGTCACCTCCGCGACTCCCGTACGGACCCCACCCGTACGGGCCCGCCGCCCCGTCCCCCCGAGCCGCCGCACGGCGGTCCCCGAGCAAGGAGCACCGCGATGAGTGAGCTGATCACCGCGGAACTGGTCGACCTCGATCTGTCCGCCACAACGAAGGACGCAGCCGCGAGGTCGCTCGCCGAGCGGATGGTGGCCGCGCACCGCGTCACCGATCTCGACGGTTTCCTGGCCGACGTCGCCGCCCGCGAGGCGCAGATGCCGACCGGCCTCGACGGCGGCATCGGCATCCCGCACTGCCGCAGCGAGCATGTGAGCGCCCCGACGCTGGCCTTCGGGCGCAGCGGGGCGGGCATCGACTTCGGGGCGGCCGACGGTCCGGCCGACCTGGTCTTCCTCATCGCGGCCCCGGCCGGGGCCGACGACGACCACCTCACCATCCTGTCGGGCCTGGCCCGCAGGCTGATGGAACCGGAGTTCACCGCCGCCCTGCGCGCCGGAACGGATCCGCGGGCGGTGGCGGCGCTGATCCGGGGCGAGGAGGCTCCGGAGGAGCCCGAGCGGGAGAAGGTGGAGACGGGGAAGCAGGAGCAGGCGGAGACCGGGACGGAAGCCACTGGAGGCACCGGGGCCGCCGAGAGCGTCCCCTTCCGCATCGTCGCCGTCACCTCCTGCCCCACCGGCATCGCCCACACCTACATGGCGGCCGAGTCCCTGGCCGCGGCGGGCCGCGCCGAGGGGGTCGAGGTGACCGTGGAGACCCAGGGTTCGGCCGGCTTCAAGAAGCTGGACCCCGCCGTCGTCGCGGCGGCGGACGCCGTGATCTGGGCACATGACGTGGAAGTCCGGGAGAAGGCCCGCTTCCGCGGCAAGCCGCTGGTCGACGTCGGGGTCAAGGCGGGCATCAACCGGCCCGCCGAGCTGATCGCCGAGGCCCGCCGCAGGGCGGAACGCGGAGAGATCGCCACCGCAAGCGATTCCGACAAGGCATCCGGCTCCGGGGACGGGGACGGGTACGGCAACGGATCCGGTGCGGATCACGCGCACTTCGGCGTCCGGCTCCGTACGTATCTGATGTCCGGCGTGAGCTACATGGTGCCGTTCGTCGCGGCGGGCGGGCTTCTGATCGCCCTGTCGTTCGCCATCGGCGGTTACGAGATAGCGAGCGCCAAGTCGGTCGCCGACCACTTCGTCTGGGGTGAGGCGGACAGCTGGGCCGCGCTGCTCAACCAGATCGGCTCGGCCGCCTTCGGGTTCCTGGTGCCGGTGCTGGCCGGGTACATCGCGTACGGGATGGCGGACCGGCCGGCGCTGGTGCCCGGTTTCGTCGGCGGGGCCATCGCGCTCACGGTGAACGCCGGGTTCCTCGGAGGTCTGGTCGCCGGTCTGCTGGCCGGTGCGGTGGTGATGGCCGTCCAACGGGTCCCGGTCCACGCGACCCTGCGCGGCATCATGCCGGTCCTGGTGATCCCCCTGATCGCGTCGGCGGTCGTGGGGTTCCTGATGTTCATCGTGGTCGGCAAGCCGATCGCCTCGCTGCAGAACGCGCTCACGGACTGGCTGAACGGTCTGTCGGGCTCCAACGCGGTGATCCTCGGCGTCGTCCTCGGGCTGATGATGTGCTTCGACATGGGCGGCCCGCTGAACAAGGTGGCGTACGCCTTCGCGGTCGGCGGACTCGCCGACCCAACGCCGGGCAGCCTCAAGGTAATGGCCGCGGTCATGGCGGCCGGGATGGTGCCGCCACTGGCGATGGCGCTCGCCACCACCGTACGCAGGAGGCTGTTCACGAAGACCGAGCGCGAGAACGGCCGGGCGGCCTGGGTGCTGGGCGCCTCGTTCATCACGGAGGGCGCGATCCCGTTCGCCGCCGCCGATCCGCTGCGCGTCATTCCGTCGGTGATGGCGGGCGGCGCGGTCACCGGCGCCCTGTCGATGGCCTTCGGCGCGACCCTGCGCGCTCCGCACGGCGGCGTCTTCGTCGTCCCGCTGATCGGCGAGCCGTTCCTCTACCTGCTCGCCATCGCCGCCGGGACGCTGGTGGCGACCGCGCTCGTCGTCCTGCTCAAGGGCGCCCGCAGGACGGCGCCGGAGGCGGCCGGGGACGCCGGAGCCGACGGCTCCCGGGTCACCGTCGCCGCCTGAACCCCGCACACGCCTCTTCCCGCACATCCCTTCCCAAGGAGTGATCCATGCACCAGCAGACCGTCGCCATAGCCTCCCGCAGCGGACTCCACGCCCGTCCGGCGTCGCTGTTCGTCAAGGCCGCCGCCCGTCAGCCGGTCAAGGTGACCATCGCCCGTGAGGGCCGCGACCCGGTCGATGCCCGCAGCATGCTCGCGGTGCTGGCCCTGGCCGCCCCGCACGGGGAGAACGTGGTGCTCAGCGCCGAGGGCGACGGGGCGCGGGCGGCGGTCGAGGAGCTGGCCGAGCTGCTCGCGCAGGATCTCGACGCCACCTGATCTCCGGCCGACCGCCGCGAGTACGTGCCACCGCGAATGCCGGGTCGTTAGATTGGGACACGTGATCGAGACGTGGAACGCCGCCGACCCGGCCGTCCTGGCCCTCCCCTCCGGACGGCTCGTACGCGGCAGGGGACTGCGCAATCCCCTGCCGGCAGGCCCCGAACCGGACTTCGCCGTATACCTCCTCGGGCGCACCCCGCCCCCGGTCGCCTGGGAGTCGCGGTGGCTGCGGTGGCCGGACTTCCGGCTCCCGGCGGACCGTGCGGCGGCGCGGGACCTCCTCGATGAGGTGTGGGAGCGGGCCGCCGGGACGCGGGTCGAGGTGGCCTGCGGCGGTGGGATGGGCCGCACCGGTACGGCGCTGGCCTGCCTGGCCGTCCTGGACGGGGTCCCCGCCGACGAGGCGGTGGCGTTCGTGCGCGGCGGCTACCACCCGCGGGCGGTGGAGACGCCCTGGCAGCGCCGCTACGTTCGGAACTTCGCGCGCTAGCGAGCGGCGGGGCCACGGGGCTTGTCGGGCACGTCGTCGAAGGTGCCCGGCACCGGCAGGGTGCTCCAGCGGCCGACCGGCCAGGCGATGACGACGGCCCTGCCGACGACCTCGTCGACGGGGACCATGCCCTGGTTCGGGTCGTCCTGGTGGTAGCGGGAGTCCGCGGAGGCCTGGCGGTGGTCCCCCATCACCCAGATCTTGCCGTCGGGCACGGTGACCTTGAACCGGCCGCCTTCCTCGTCGTTGCTGCAGGGGGTGTTGCCGGGGAAGACGTACGGCTCGTCCAGGGCGGTGCCGTTGACCTTCACCGGCCCGTCGCCCTCGCACTCCACGGTGTCGCCTCCGACGCCGATGACCCGCTTGATGAGGTCCTTCTCCTCGGCGGAGGGCATCACGCCGACGAAGCTCAGCACCTTCTGCACGGTGTTGGGCGGGTCCACGGGCACATTGGCGAGCCAGTCCGCCGGGTCGTGGAAGACGATCACCTCACCGCGCTCCGGCTCCGACCCGAACCAGGGGGTCAGCTTGTCGACGAGGACCCGGTCGCCCTGCTGAAGGGTGTTCTGCATCGAGTCCGAGGGGATGGAGAAGGCCTGCACCAGAAACGTCTTGATGAGCAGGGCCAGCACCAGGGCGATACCGATGAGGAGCGGCAGCTCCACCCAGAACGGCCGGTTCTTCCGCGTCCTCGACCGCCGTGTGCCCGCACGCCCCATTGCACCGCTCCTCGCCCCGTGTACCGCCCGCCCGTCCCTGGGGGAACGGATCCGGTGATCCACTCTATGGGGCGTGGTGAGCGGTGAGGGACGTCAGGCGGGTCCCGCGCCGACCGGAGGGACGGTCGCGCCCTCGCCGGCGCGGACGGCTTCGACCACGCTCTGGTGGAAGGTGCGGCTCTCCTCCTCGGAGGGGCACGGCACGGGGCTGCCGGTGAGGGTGAACCAGTCCGACGACCCGCTGTACTGCACGGCCACCGACGCCTGACCGTCGGACCAGGTCGTATGCACCGTGAGGTCGCCGCTCAGGATGCCCGCTTCTTCGGTGCGCACCCCGCCGGTTCCCGCGAAGACACCGCTGGTCGTCCAAGATGCCCAGCTCATGACGGTCACCTTTCGGACGATGGCAAGCCTGTCCAGCCGACTTCTTCCGAGTATGGCACCGCCGATGGGACTACGCACGGGTGTGCGCGGGGCCCGTCTGGCCACTGGTCCTCAGCCGCGTTCCAGCATCCCTCGGACGAAGGCGGCCTGGCCCGCGTGCTGGAGGTCCTCCGCGATGACGCTGATCAGCCGGACCCCGAGCGTCACCGGGGGCGACCAGCCCTGGTCGACGATCCGGTCGAGGGCGTGGCCCTCCAGTCCCGCGACGAAGTCCAGGGTCCGCTGGTGCACGGCATCGAAGTAGCCGAGGAGGGGTTCGGCGGAGTCCACGCGGACGGCGGCGACCTCGGCGGAGCTGTGCCCGTAGCCGGTCGCCGTCGCATCGAACGGCAGCCCGAAGCGGTCCGCCCAGCCTTCGGTGAGCCAGATCTGTCCGGTTCCGGCGGCGTCGGCGATGTGGTCGTCCTGGACGCGGGTGAGATGCCAGATCAGCCAGGAGATGGAGTTCGCCCCCGCGTCGACGCGGGCGTTGAGGTCGTCGGGGGTGAGTCCCTCGACCGCCGCGTGGACCGTTTCCCCGACCCGGTCGAACGCTTCGGCCAGCATGCCTGCGGTGTTCATCCGTCCACCTTCGCCCGGGGACCCGCGGCTCCCGGGTGCGACACACCGCCGGTCCGCCGGTGTGTCGCCGTACGATCTGCTCATGGTCCGCAGCAGCGCGCAGAACGTCGATCAGTACCTCGCCGAGGCCCCGGAGGCCCGCCGGGCGGCGCTCACGGCGCTGCGCGCGCTGTGCCGGGAGGAGCTGACCGGGTTCCGCGAGGTGATGGCGTACGGCATGCCCGCCTACGAGCGGGACGGGACGGGCGAGATCGCCTTCGCCGACCAGAAGCAGTACATCTCGTTCTACCTGATGCGCACGGACGTCCGCGACGCGTTCACGGACCGGCTGGCCGCCCACGACATGGGCAAGGGCTGCCTGCGCTTCCGCAGCCCGCAGAAGATCGACTTCACGCTCGTCCGCGACCTGCTGCGGGCGACGGCGGCGACCCGCGGTACGGCCTGCTGACGCGGGGGCGTCGCGGGCCGGGCGTCCCTCAGCGCAGGCCGCGCAGCCATGCGGTGAGCAGGCGGTTGACCTCGTCGGGGCGTTCCTGCTGGATCCAGTGGCCGCAGCCTTCGAGGACATGGGCGGCGGACAGGCCGGGGAGGGTCCGCGGGTAGGCGTCGATGGCGTCGGACATCCAGGTGGTGGACGCGTCCAGGGCGCCGCCGATGAAGATCGAGGGCTGGGTGACGGGTGCTCCGTCCCAGGCGGCGAGGTCCTCCCAGTCCCGGTCGACGTTGCGATAGCGGTTGAGCGCGCCGGTGAGGCCGGTGCGTTCGAACTCCTCGCTGTAGACGTCGAGGTCCCGCTCGTCGAGCCAGCCGGGGAGCCGGCCGGCGGGGAACCGGTCGGCCATGCGCGCGCCCGGCGGTACGAAGAAGAGGCCGGGGTGGTCCGCGGGTGCGTGGGTGTCGCCGGAGAGGCCGGTGTAGAAGCCGGCGAGCCAGCCGCGGACGTCCGGTTCGATCTCCGCCTCGGCGCGGCCGGGGGTCTGGAAGTAGCTGACGTAGAACTCCTCCTCGCCTCCGATGCCCGCGAAGCCGTCGGTGGGGCGGGGGCCTCCCCTGGGTGCGTACGGGACGCTCAGCAGCCCGACCGCCGTGAAGACGTCCGGGCGGAGCAGGGCGCTGTTCGCGGCGATGGGCGAGCCCCAGTCGTGTCCGACGACCGTGGCGGTCTCCTCGCCCAGGGCGTGGACGACGGCGGTGTTGTCGGCGACGTGGGCGAGCATGCGGTAGGCGTCGGTGGCGGCGGGTGCGGAGGAGCGACCGTAGCCGCGTACGTCGATGGCGACGGCCCGGTGTCCGGCGGCGGCGAGGGCCGGGAGCTGGTGGCGCCAGGAGTACCAGGACTCGGGGAAGCCGTGGACGAGGAGCACGAGGGGGCCCGTGCCCTGTTCGACGCAGTGGATGCGGCCGCCGGGGACGTCGACCGTCCGGTGCGTCGCGCCGGGCAGCAGGGTGGAGGGGCGGGTGGCGCGGTCCTCGGACGGCGTGGGTACGGGGGTGGGCTCCGGCATGGCTCCTCCTCGGGCGCCCCGTGCGGGCGGGGCGGTCGTGACGTTTCTGCGGGCGGCCGGGCCGGGTGGCCCGGCCGCCCGTTCACGATCATTCGGCCGGTGTGTCCGCCCGGACAAGGATATTTGCCGATCCGGCAAAACATCGGTGCGGGCAGGGTTCAGACGAGCAGGCGCAGCAGGTGGGCGCAGGCGGCGGCCTCGTCCGGGTGGCGGGCGAGGACTTCACGGGTGCCGCGCTCGAACGCCCCGGTCTCCCAGCCGCCGTGCCCGCCCCGCCGGACGAAGAGGAAGTCCGGCGGGGTGGGAACGGGCTCGTGGACGCCCTCGATCCAGTAGTAGCCGCCGGGGATCCGTGCCTCGACGAGTGCGGCGTGCAATGCCCGGCGGTCCATGGCGGGTTACGCGCCCGCGGGCGTCAGGTAGGCGTTGTCCAGCAGCCACTTCACATTGAGCCGCTGCCCCGCGCCCGGGTCGAGGAACACGGCGTCGAGCTTGATCTGCTGGCCGCCGCCGGGCTGCTCGAACCACGGGGCGATGCCGCCCTGCCAGACCCAGAACGGCTTGGCGACCTTGTAGACGCGGTAGTCGCAAGGGGTGGCCGCGTCCCGGGTGTTCAGGTTCTGCGGAGGCAGGGCGCGCTCGGCGTAGGCGTCGCCGGCCGGGGCGAGGTAGCCGCCGTACTCCGAGCCGAAGCGGTCCAGGCGCTGGCCGGTGCGGAGCTTCACGGGCTCCTTGTCGATCTCGCCGTTCACCTCGGCGAAGCCGTCGTTGGGCGGGTACTTCCAGCTGCCGGTGTCCGCGGGCCCTTCCCAGTACTTCTTCAGGAAGTCGTTCGGCGTGAGGTCGCCGGTGCGCTGCCAGCCCTTCAGGAGCGGTCCGACCGGGGCGAGCCGCTTGTTCGGCAGCCACTTGGGGCCGAGACGGGCGTCGCCGC
Source organism: Streptomyces anulatus (assembly GCF_014650675.1). Classification (GTDB taxonomy): domain Bacteria; phylum Actinomycetota; class Actinomycetes; order Streptomycetales; family Streptomycetaceae; genus Streptomyces; species Streptomyces anulatus. The sequence goes on from NZ_BMVK01000012.1 coordinate 129,082, forward strand.
GGAACTCTCCGGTGCAGGGTTCGTGGCGCTCGGCGGCGGGCGCGGGCCGGGCGGGCCCCGGTGCGGCGCTCGCCGCCGGGGCGGAGATCAGTCCGGCGGTGATGCCGAGCGCGGCGAGTACGGTACGCATGCGGTTCATTCAGGAGTCCCCTCGAGCACTGATGATCAATCAGGACAGCTGACGTAGGGTAACCGCTCGACTACCCGAGGCTTCCGCGCCATGCCGTTTTCCGGCCACCGCGAACAGCGGCACGCCCCGGCCGCGACGATGCGCGACCGGGGCGTGCTGGACGGAGGGGTGTGGGGCCCGACCGACGGGGCTGCTAGCCGACGTTGACGTCGATGCAGGCGTAGAAGGCGTTCGAGGTGTCCGCGATGTTCCAGACGGCGAGCACCTTCTGCCGGCCGGTCTTGTTGCCGAAGTCGACCTGGTGGGTCACGGTCGCGCCGGGCTGCGCGCCGCCGTCGTCGAATTCGGCGATCTTCTCGCCGCCCACGAAGTACTGCCAGGTGCTGGTCGAGTGGCGTGCGGTGAGCTTCCACTCGAACTGCTGGGACCGGTTCACCGGGGTGACCGACCAGCCCTTGGAGTCGTCGTCCAGCTCGGCGAAGCCGCTGTTTCCGCCACTGCAGCTGGTGAGCCCCTTGGGGCCCTCGACGCTCTGCGGTTCGTACTTGATCGCACCGCAGCTGACCGTGCCGGCAGCACACTGCGCCTGCCTGCTGGGCGGGTTGGAGATGTAGCCGTGGGCACTGGCGGAGCTCGCCGGAAGGCTCAGGGCGAGGACCGGGGCGAGCATGGCGCCGACGGCGAGTGCGGTCTTCCTTTTCGTCTGCATGCTTCTCCTTCACATGAGACCGCACCGCGCGGTGGCGGGCCGTGGGGGGCCCGGCTTCGACGGCGAGGCCTCGCGAGTGTGGGGCCAAGAGGCGCGAAGGGCTGCAAGTCCCTTGCCGGACAAGCCTGATGGCAGGTGTCCGGAAAGGCCTTGCACTTGGACTAGACCATACCGACCGACGCGTTCACGTCAAGGGTGGTGCGCGGGGGCGGCCCGCCCCTCCGAGGCGCGCGGGCGGCCACGCGCAGCCCGCGCGGCCGCCCCGATGACGCGATCACCCCTGGTCGTCGCCGTAGCGGACCGTGACGCGCTCGAAGCCGAGGGAGCCGAGCAGCCCCTTCAGCATGTCGGCGGTGTTCTTCTCCGCGCGGGCGGTCAGCTCGCTCTTCTTCGCCGCTTCCGAGATGTGCTGGACGGCGAGCTTGTTGACCGCCTGCTCACTGCCGGGATTGTCGGAGAAGAGGTCGCCCACCCGGTCGAGGAGACCGCGCTGCTTGGACACCGCGTAGGAGCGGTCGGGGTCGAGGGCCGGTTTGCCCAGCACGGCGTGCGGCAGCCGGAGTTCGGCGGTGGTGCGGTCCTCGTTCACCACGACGCCGCTCCCGGTGACCTTGCCCAGGTCGACCGAGGCGCCGACCGTGCCCGCCCCGACGAACAGGGTGCGGGTGCCGCGCAGGGCGTCGGGGACGAATTTCGCGTCCTTCTCCAGGTCGACGACGACCTGGAAGTCGCCCGAGGCGGCCTCGTACGCGCTCATGTCCCGGACCGACTTGAGCACGGCGGGGCCCGACCGGTCGTGGGTCTCCTCACCGAAGAGGTCGCCGAGTCCGGGCAGCAGGCTGAGCCTGCTGCCCGCGAACAGCAGGACCAGGACGGCCGCGGCGAGGCCGAGGACCTTCGGCCACGCCCGGGAGGTGCGTGCGTCGCGCTTTCCGTCGCCGTGCGGCGTGGGCTCTGTGGTTACGTCGCTGGACGTCATGTTCTGCGTGTGACCCGCGTCCGGTGCTTTCAGTCCGCCTCCCACCACATCTCGTACAAACTCCCTGACGAAATAGGCCTGTTCCGGTACGGCCGGGCAGACGCGAGGGCGCTTTCCCGGCGTCCGGTCCGCTCAGCGCGGCGCGGTCTCCACCCGCACGCGATCGCTCTCCCCGTCGGAGAGGAACGAGGCGAGCTCCCTCCCCTGGTCGGCCACGGCGTCGCGGTCGGCCCGGGAGAAGGCGCGCAGGGGTTCCACCGTGACGACCTCGTCGGTGACACGCCAGGTGGCCGCCACACGGCCGTCGACCAGCACGACACGCTCGCCCGCGACCGAGAGGCCGCGGTGGGCGTCGTCGATGATCCGGCCGCGGTCCTGATAGCCGAGGATCGCGTTGTCGAAGGCCGGCAGGAACCGCACCGGGGCGGGAGTGTCCGGATCGGGGCGCGGCGCGTCGGGCAGGTCGAGCAGCTCCCGCCCCCGCTCGTCACGGAAGCGGACCAGCTCGTCGCGTACGGCGGCGACCGCGCCGGGCAGTCCGGCCAGCCCGGACCAGGCGCGCAGGTCGGCCGTGGCGGCGGGTCCGTGGGCGGCCAGGTAGCGCCGGACCAGTGCCTGGCCGACCGGGTCGGCGCCGTCGGGGGCGGGCGGGTCGACCGGGCGGCCCAGCCAGGAGGAGAGGGCGACATTGCGCACCCCGCCCTTCGCCCGCCACAGCCCCCGGGGCGGCGCCTGCGCCATCGGGACGAGAGCGGCGACCACCATCTCGCCCAGGGGGCGGGGCCCCGGACCGGGCCAGCGCCCGGCGAGCGCCCGCACGATCTCCGCCGCGGTACGGGGTTCGCCGTCGGCCATCAACTCCCGGGCATCCGCGGCAAGTGCGTCGAGGTCGACCCCTTTCAGCTCGTCGCGGTAGACCCCGAGCACCCGTTGGCGCAGCATCGCGTCGTGGCGGGCCCGCCAGGCGAGGACGTCGTCGGCGGTGACGAGGTGGACCGTGCGTCGCATCAGATGGGTGCGCACCACGCTCCGCCGGTTCAGCAGGTCCGAGAGGACCGCAGGATCGAAGGCGGCCAGCCGGGACCAGAGCCCGACGAAGGGCTCCTGCGGTTCCTGCGCCTGGAGTCCGCAGAGGTGGGCCACGGCGTCCACGACCGGCAGATCGGCCCGGTCGAGCAGCAACTGGCGGCCCAGCATGGCGCGGTTGAGCGCCCGGTTGTCGAGGACGGTCACCGTGTGGTCTCTCCTTCTCGGTTGCCTGCCGTCGGTTCTCCGCGCCTCCCCGCGCGGTGCGCCGCTGGTCAGGTCGCCTGCCGCCCGTCGAGCGTCTCGCGCAGGATATCCGCGTGCCCGGCGTGCTGGGCGGTCTCGGTGAGGACATGGGTCAGCACCCGCCGTACGCTCCACTCCCCGCCGGGTTCGTTCCAGGGCGCCTCGGGGAGCGGATGCGTCGCCGAGAGGTCGGGGACCGCGAGGATGATCCTCTCGCTGCGGGCGGCGACCTGCTCGTAGGCGCGGAGGACCCCGGCCGTCGTCTCGCCGGGCAGCATCCGGAACTCCTTCTCCCGCTCGATCGCCCACGTCGGGAACTCAGCGGCGGTGCCGGCCGCCAGGTCGTCCCAGGTGACTCCTTCGGGCAGCGCGAAGGACATCGCCGACGGGCCCTCGGTCACGAAGTTCAGCCAGCTCTCCTCCATGGCCGTGACGTGCTTGACGAGGCCGCCCGGGCACAGCGCGCTGACCGTCGGGCGCTCACCGGCCTGCTCGTCGCCGAGGCCCTCGACGGAGCGGATCAGGGCGGCCCGCGCGGTGGCCAGGGCGGCGAGCAGGTCCGTGCGCTCGGCGTCGGGGGAGGTGGAGGCCGTGTTCATGGTGATCGGGTTCCTTCCGGTGTTCCTGTCGTGCGGTACGGGTCGACCCTCGCAAAGGAAGAGGCCAGGATGTGGCCTCTTCTCGGCCCATACTGGAGTCATGCCGAAGACTTCAGCGCGCCTGCTGGCGCTGCTCTCCCTGCTCCAGGCGCGCCGGGACTGGCCGGGCCGGTTGCTGGCCGAGCGGTTGGAGGTCAGCCCCCGCACGGTGCGACGTGACGTCGACCGACTGCGGGAGCTGGGCTATCCCATCGCGGCGTTCAAGGGGCCCGACGGCGGATACCGGCTGGACGCGGGCGCGCAGTTGCCGCCGTTGCTGTTCGACGACGACCAGGCGGTCGCGCTCGCCGTCGCGCTGCGGACCGCCGCCGCGACCGGCGCCGGAATCGGGGAGGCCGCGGCCCGCGCGCTGACCACCGTCCGGCAGGTCATGCCGGCCCGGCTGCGCCATCGCGTCGACGCCCTGCGGGTCACCGCCGTCGAACGTACGGGAGGCCCACCGCGGCCGCAGGCCGATCCGCGTGTGCTCGTGACGTTGAGCGCGGCGGTGCACGCCCGCGAGGTGCTGCGCTTCGACCACTCCCCCGGGTACGCCCCGCCACCCGCCGAGGCCCCGCCCGCGGTGCGGCGGGTGGAGCCGCACCGCCTGGTCACCTGGGGCGGGCGCTGGTATCTCGTCGCCTGGGACCTGGATCGCGAGGACTGGCGGACCTTCCGCGCGGACCGGATCACCCCGCGCACTCCCACGGGCCCCCGTTTCACGCCGCGCGAGGTGCCCGGAGGCGATGTGGCCGCCTTCGTCGCCGCCCGGTTCCAGGGCTCCGACGCCCCCGGCGATTGGCCCTGCCGCGGGGAGGTGATCCTCGACGCTCCGGCCTCCGCGGTGGCCGGCCACATCCGCGACGGGAGCGTCGAGGAGTACGGACCGGACCGCTGCCGGGTGGTCCTGGGCGCCTGGTCCTGGGCCGGCCTCGCCGCCGAACTCGGCAGGTTCGACGCGGACATCGAGGTCGTCGGGCCCGACGCGCTCAGGGACGCCTTCGCCCGGCTGGCCCGCCGCTGTGCCGCCGCGGCGGGGGCGGGGCCCGGCGGCCCTCAGGGACCCACGAGCCGCGTGTCGTAGGTGTCGTCGATGTCGTCGCTCGTCGATGCGGTCACGGACGAGATGACGTGACCCGCCAGGCCCAGCACCAGGAACAGCACCACGAGCCATTTCGCGGCGCTGCTCAGGACCAGCGGGCGGGTGGCGGAGCGCGACCGCTCCGGGGCCACGGCGAGGTCGTCGTCGCCGAACAGGCCCTTGGGGTAGGCGGGGGTGAGCATCATGACGTACGCGGAGAACCGCATCCGGTAGCGCAGGGTGGCCGCCGTCGCCTCGAACAGCGGCCGGGGCATCCGGCCGAGACACAGCGTGATCAGCCACCAGACGAAGGCCAGTGCCCACCACCCGTACACGGCGAGACTCTGCACGATCGCCGCCGGGATCATCAGGAAGACGCGGAACAGCACCGCGAGCCGGTTGAGCGGGGTGGGCCGCACCTCGATCTGCACCGGATAGTCGGCCGGCGGGGTCAGGGCGAAGGGCGGGTAGCGGTCGATGAGCAGCATGTCGCTCGCCGAGACGCGCATGTCGTAGCCGAGGACGCCGGTCAGGAAGCGGAAGACGGGGTCGGGCAGCCGTCCCAGCACCAGCGCCGCGAACCATCCCACGATGACGGTGAAGAACGCCGCGATGTGCAGGACGAACAGCACGATGAAGTGCGGGATCAGCAGCAGGAGCCGCAGGAGGACGGTCAGCCGGCGCTGACGGGCCGGTTCGACGATGTCCAGGACGGGCCTGAACTCGTCCGCGTCCGCCTCCTGGCGGCCCGGGCTCCACTGGCCTTCGGCCATGTCGCTCCTCCTCGGCAGGGGATCCGGGCGCCATCCGCGCGCAGGACGTGTCCCCACCGTGCGTCCGCTCCGGGCCGCCCGCAAACGGCCCGGCCCGAACGGGTGCCCCTGCTCAGCGCCCGCGGAGGCGGTCGAGCAGGGAGCGGACGGCGCCGGACCCGGTGGCACGCTGGCCGCCGCTCGCCGCACCGTCGGTCCTCCCGGTACGGGCGCCGCGCTTCTGGGCCGAGGCCGCCGGCTTCGGCCGGTCCCGTTGTCCGGCCTTCGTACGGGCGGCCTTCGTAGCAGCGGCCTTCGTAGCAGCGGCCTTCGTAGGAGCGGCCTTCGTACGGGCGGCCTTCGTACGGGCGGCCGGCCCCGGCGCACGCTTCGGCTCGGCCTCGGGCTTCTCCGCCGACGGGCCGGGGGAGCCGGAGGCGTCGGTGTAGGTGTAGTAGCGGTGGCTGATCCGGCGGCCCAGCACGAAGTACCCCAGCAGCGCGCCCGCCGTGTTGAGGATGACGTCGTCGACGTCGAACGCGCGCCCCTCGACCAGGGCCCCCTGGATCAGTTCGACGACGGCCATGGCGACGGCGGTCAGCAGCGTCGTCCGGATCATGCGCAGGCGGCGTGGCACGAAGAACGGCAGCAGGAGTCCGAACGGCACGCCGAGCAGCAGGTTCCCGCCCGCCTGCTTGCACGCGGCGAGGAAGGTGTAGTCCTCGGCGTACTGGCGCAGCGAGCGGCCGGGGCGGAGATTCGCGGTGACGAGGTCCTCGGATGCCGGTGACGGCGTGAGCGTCACCTTGGCCAGGAGGACGGAGAACGCCACGAGTCCCAGCAGCACCACCGTCAGGACCGCCCCGCGCACCAGCACACGTACCCATGTCCCCCGGTCTGTACGGGGATTCGCCTCTGCTGTCATGGCCGACAGGTGCCCCCGCCCGGCCGGAACACACACCTGGACGGTCCCGTGGAGCGAAAATCTCATGCTGCCGTCCGCGCGCGCCTGCGACGATGTGCGCATGAGCGCACACAAGAAGAGGGACCTGCTGGACGAGGCCGACCGGTTGCGTTCGGAGGGCCGGCCCGAGGAGGCGCGGGAACGGCTCCTCGCCCTGACCGCCCAGTACCCCGACGACGCGGAGGTGGCCTGCCGGACGGCGTGGATCCATGACGTGCTGGGCCTGGAGTCGGAGGCGGTGCCGTACTACGAGCGCGCTCTGGCACATCCGGAACTCGCTTCGGAGGACCGGCACGGAGTGCTCCTGGGGCTGGGCAGTACGTACCGGATCCTCGGGCGGTACGGGCAGGCGGTGGAGACGCTGCGCCGGGGCGTCGAGGAGTTCCCGGACGACGGCTCGCTCCGGGCGTTCCTGGCGATGGCCCTGTACAACACCGACGAGCACCACGAGGCGATGCGCCTGTTGCTGGAGTTGACGGCCGCGACCAGCCAGGACCCGCGCGTCCAGCAGTACCGACGGGCCATCGAGCACTATGCGAAGGACCTCGACGAGACCGTGTGACCCGTGCGGGCCGGGGCGGTCGCCCGCGGCGCGCCGTATCACGCCGGACGCGCCGGTCCGGGAGCGGTGGATGCCGAGAATGCTCGGGTGCCCACCGCTCCCCCGGCGCCCCCGCCGTCCCCGTCCTCCTCCTCCGGTGCATCCCGGGCCGGTGATGTGCCGGGGCACGGCGAGGGGACGCTGCTTCTGCTGTCCGGGGCCTCCGGCGCGGCGGACGCGTTCGTCTTCCTGTGCGTGGGGCAGGTCTTCGCCGGGGTGATGACGGGAAACCTGGTGCTGCTCGGGGCTTCGGCCGCCGGTGCGGGCGAGGACGGCGTGGCGCTGAAGGTGGCTGTCGCTCTGGGGGCGTACTTCTGCGGGGTCGCGGCGGGCGCGCTGATGGCCGGGCGGCGAGGTCCCCGGGTCCGGGTGCTGCTGGGGGCGGAGGTCGTCCTGCTCGGGGCGGCTGCCGCGCTGTGGGGGCTGGAGCTGGTCACGTCGTACGGCGACCGGCTCGGGCTGCTGGCTCTGGTGGCGGTCGCGATGGGCGTTCAGGGGCGCGTCCGGGTGACGCCGACGAACTATTTCACCGGGACGCTGACGTCGCTCGCGGGTCGCGTGGCGCTGCGGGAGCTGCGCGGCGGGGACGGCTGGGTGCTGGGGCGGCTGGCCGCGGTGGTGGCCGGGGCGGCGCTCGCGGCACTGGCCGAGCGGTGGTGGAGTCCGGGGGCCGCGCTGGGCGCGGTGGTGATGGCCGCGGGCGCTCTGGTGCTGGAGACGGTCCCGTACCGGGGCGGCCGGCCGGGGCCGGGCAAGGGGAAGCCCCGGCCGGATCGGGGGAATCCAGCCGGGGCGGTCTGAGTGCGGGCGTGAAGGGCGGTCGCCTCTCGGCGGAGGGCTCCACGGGGCTTCGGCGGTGCGATCTTCCCCATGGGCTACAGGTGAGGCCCGGGGACACTGTCCCCCTCACTCCCACGTATAGATGAACGATAAACCATCCTGGGCCGTTCCCGGGAATCCGCCCCCGCGGATGTGATCCACGGCACGGATTCCCGGGCTTCCTCCCTGGTCAGGACTCGTTCGGTCAGCTCCCGGACGTCTCGCCGGTGCCGTAACGGCGCCGGAACCGCTCGACGCGGCCCGCCGTGTCGAGCACCTGGCTGCCGCCGGTGTAGAACGGGTGGCTCGCCGACGAGGTGTCCACGTCGATGACGGGGTAGCTGTTGCCGTCCTCCCACGTCACGCGCTCACCGGAGTCGGCGGTCGAGCGGGTCAGGAAGGCGACGTCGGCCGCGCGGTCGCGGAAGACCACGGGACGGGACACGGGGTGGATTCGGGACTTCATCGATGCGTTCCTTCCTCACCGCGGGCAGCGGTGACGTACACGGGGACAGGTCTCTTCCGGGCGGTCAGCGGACCTCGCGGAACAGGACGTGCCGGCCGGCGGCGGAGTCGAACTTGCGGAGCTCCAGCCGGTCGGGGTTGTTGCGGCGGTTCTTGCGTGTCACATAACTCCGGCCCGTTCCGACGGTGGACCGGAGGGTGACGACCGGCCTGGTCTCGCTGCGTGCCATGGGCGCCTCCCGATGTCTCTGCCGACCCCGCCCCCGTATCGGGAATGGGATTCGTTTTCGTTCTGGTGAGGTAACGCGAGCCGTCCGCTCGGCATTCCCGCTCCACAACACACCCCGAACCGCATGGTCAACTCGCCCTACACGTAAGCCTGTTCGGATACTCACCGCTCCGCAGAGCCGCTGGCATATGCCAGACGCAAGAACGCATCGAGTGTTGCCAAATCCCTTACGACCCGCCGTGGCCTGTGCGACAGTCGGTAGCGGTCCACCCTTCAGAACCGGCTAGGCCGCGCCTGTATCGGAGTACGAGATGCCGTCCCCCCTCTTCGCGGACCGCCCCGCACCACAGCTTCCCGCGCATGACGCCGTCGACGCCCTGATCCACCGGACGCGTCGGCTGCGCGGGGATGTGGACGCCGTGCGGCGGGACGCCGTCGTGTTCGACGAGGACGACCCCCAGCTGCGCTGGCAGCGCGCCCTGTGCGAGCTGGCGGTACAGCACCTGGACAACCTCGACCAGCACCTGGGCCAGCTCCGGGCGGGTCTGCCGGACCGGTGCGCCGACGACGCCCCCCGTGCTGCCGGGGCCCCGGACGACCCGAGGGCCGGTTCCCTGCTGAACCGGGTGGGCAGCGCCGAGTGGAACCTCCTCACCGACGAGTCCAGCTGGTCCGAGGAGCTGTACGAGATCTTCGGCAGGCCGCCCGGGTCCACACCCCTCTCCCTCGACGACCTGCCGTCCGTACTGCTGCCCGAGGACCAGCCGGTGCTGACCGCCATGGTGACGGGCTGCCTCGTCGACGGCCGGCCGATGGACGGCGAGTTCCGCATCGTGCGTCCCGACGGCCGCACGCGCACCCTGCACATGACGGGCGAGCCGGTCCTCGACGCCGAGGGCTGCACCGCCTCCATGTGGGCGGTCCTGCGGGACGTCAGCGAGCTGCGGCGCAGCGAGCAGGCCGTGAGCAGGAACCGCGCGTCGGTACGGCGCGAGGAGCACATCGAGCGCACCGAGCACCGCATGGCCGTGGAGCTCCAGGAAGCCGTCCTTCCCCCGTGGCGCGGATCGCTGCGGCTCCCGTCCCAGGGCCCCGGCGCCCTGGACATCGCCGCGCACTACCTCCCTTCCGAGTCGAGCGGCCTCATCGGCGGCGACTGGTACGACGCGATGGAACTGCCGGACGGGCGCACCCTGCTCACCGTCGGCGACCTCACCGGGCACGGCATTCCCGCCACCTCGGCGATGGCGATGATGCTGGGCGCACTGCGCGGCATGGCCGTCGCCGGCATCGAGCCGGGCGCGCTGATGGGACACCTCAACCAGGTGCTCGAAACGTCGATACAGCCCGCGCTGGGCAGCGCCCTGTGCTGCCGCTTCGACCCCGACACCTCCATCCTGTCCTGGGCGCAGGCCGGACACCCCGCACCGCTGCTCTTCCGCCACGGTTCGGGACGGCTGCTGCCCCCGCCGGACGGGATGCTGCTCGGCGCAGCGTCCAACGTGGTCTTCGAGCAGGACGAGGTACGGCTGTACCCCGGTGACGTGCTCGTTCTGCACACCGACGGCCTGACCCGACGCGGCGACCGGGGTGCGGGCCCGGAGGCGCTGTTCGCCCTCGCTCCCCGGTTCGCGGACGCCCGTACGGCACAGGAGTGCGTACGGAGCGTCGTCGAGGAGTTCGGCGGGGCCGAGCGCCTGGACGACGCGTGCGTGCTGGTCGCCCGCATCGGGGCATGAGGAAGCGCGGACGTATCGGGGCGTGACGGAGCGCGGAGCGGCGCTCCCGGGTCAGGTCTGCGTGCCCTTGGCCTTCTTCTGGCTGGGCGGCATCGAGAGCTCGATCTCCTCGCGCAGGTCCTGGATCCCCGCGTATCCGGCGAACTGCCCGGTGAGCCGGTACATTTCGCGGAGCCGGTCCCAGGTGCGGTGCGAGGAGGTCTCCCCCATCGACACCAGCGCGAGCCGGGCGTACCGATCGGCCTGATCGGGGTCGTTGGCGATGAAGCAGGCCGAGGCCAGCGAGATGTAGTCGAAGATCTTCGACCGCTGGCGCTCCTTGACCCGCAGCTCCAGCGCCTGCTTGGCATGGCGCTGGGCGATGATCGCGGCACCCTGGTCGTGCTCGGCCAGCGTCCGGAAGGCCAGCGCCTGCATGCCGTGCATATCGGCCTCGTCGAACATCTGCATCCAACTGGGCGGCGGAACATCGCTCTTGTCCGAGACGAAGAGCTCCTCGGCCTCGCCGAGGGTGCGCCGCATGGCCTGCCCCCGGCCCATCGACGCCTGTGCCCAGGCCTCGATGGTGCGCAGCATCGCCTGCGTACGCGGCAGGGTCTCGTCGCCGGAGCCTGACTTGGCGAGCTTCATCAGGTCGAGTGCGTCGTCGGGGCGGCCCAGGTGCACCATCTGGCGTGCCGCCCGGGAGAGCGCCTCCCCGGCGCGCGGCCGGTCGCCGCCCTCGCGGGCCGCGTGGGCGGCGATGACGAAGTACTTCTGGGCGGTGGGTTCGAGGCCGACGTCGTGGGACATCCAGCCCGCCAGGACGGCGAGGTTGGCGGCGACGCCCCACAGACGGCGCTGGAGATGGTCGGGGTGGCGGTAGGCGAGCATGCCGCCCACCTCGTTGAGCTGGCCCACGACCGCCTTGCGCTGGAGTCCGCCGCCCCGGGACGCGTCCCAGGCGCGGAACACCTCGACCGAATGCTCCAGGGCCTCGATCTCCTCGGAGCCGACCGGCGCCGCTTCGTACCGGTCGAGACCGGCTGGATCGGCGTGCAGAGGATCGTTGGTACGTGGAGCGTCGGCCACCAGAGCGGGGTCGCTGTGCAGCCAGTCGTACATGGGGCCGGCGATGGTTGAGCCGGCGGCGAGCGCGGCGCCCGCACCCACCAAGCCGCGTCGGTTGAGCATGAGGTCCATTCCCGTGAATTCGGTGAGGACCGCTGCCGTCCGTTCGGGCGCCCACGGCAATTGATCGGGATTGTGTTCCGTCCCGGAGTCACGCCGCTTCCCCACACGCCCGCGTCGGCCGAACCCGAGGTCCTCGATGGTCACGACACGGCCGAGCCGCTCGGTGAACAGAGCCGCCAGCACTTCGGGCACGGGATCACGGGGGGATTCCCCCATGTCGATCCAGCGCCTGACGCGCGAGGTGTCGGTGGCCAGCTGCGGGTGGCCCATGGCCGCCGCCTGCCGGTTCACCATTCTCGCGAGTTCGCCCTTGGACCAGCCGGCCAGGCCGAACAGGTCAGAAAGGCGGGTGTTGGGTTCTCCGGTCACTTCAAGCCCCCAGGTTCTCGGCTGACTTGACACTAACCCCCTGTCAGATGCGCTGTGACTATTCGCCAGGGTTCGCCAGGGTCCGCCAGATGGTCTGCCACCCGCGCTCCGGTGTCAGGTAGGAAAGCGCCACCCCGCCCGGCAGCCCTAGGTACTCCCCAGGGTGCCGAACGGCCGTCGGCCGGGTTGGCGCACGTAACTTGTCGGCGCACGAAGGGATCTGTCTCGCCCATGTACACAGCATCGTCCTCCGTGTCCGCCCCGCCCCGTCCGCTCCGCCCGATGGGCGCGGGCGGCGGGCCCTATCTCGCTCCTCACGCCGGCGCACCGGTGCAGGGTCCGGGCCGGGCCCGACGGGCCGCGGGTCCGGGCGCCGGACCGCTCAGCGGAAGGATCGACCTGTCCGGGCCCCAGGGCGCGCAGGTGCGGATGGCCATCGCCTCCGTACAGCGCATCTGCCCCGAGTTCAACCCGGTCCAGGTACTGCGCCGCAGCGGCCGTTCGGTCCTGATCGTCGGAACGACCGGGCGGGCCACCGCCGTCGCGAAGTGTTTACTGGACCACTCGCCGGCGTGGACCGAACGGTTCCGGCACGAAATAGCGGCGTACCGCGCGTTCGTCCGGCACCGCCCCCCTGTTAGGGCGCCCCGGCTGATCGCGGCGGATCCGGAGAACTGCACGCTGGTGATCGAGCGGATGCCCGGCCGGGTCGCCGCCCTCACCCGGCACCCGGCGGAGGCGCCGCCGCGGGCCGACATCCGGGCCGCGCTCGGAGCCATCGCCCGGGTGAACGCCTGGCGGCCGCCGCCCGGACTGTTCGAGGCGCCGCTCGACTACGCGTCGCGGATCGCGCGCTACCACGAGCTCGGTCTGTTCACCGACCGTGACCTCGGTGACCTGCAGAAGCTGCTGCACGGTCTGGCCCACGCGGGCGGCAAGCAGGGCATGGGGCAGTTCTGCCACGGGGACGCCCTGCTCTCCAACATCCTGCTGTCGCCGACCGGACCGGTGCTCGTCGACTGGGAGCACGCCGGGTGGTATCTCCCGGGGTACGACCTGGCGACGCTGTGGGCGGTGCTGGGCGACGCCCCGGTGGCGCGACGCCAGATCAGCCAGCTCGCCCAGGCGAGGGGGCCGGCCGCACGGGACGCGTTCCTGGTGAACCTGATGCTGGTGCTGACCCGCGAGATCCGCAATTACGAGACGGCGGTCCAGCGCACGATGCGCGAGGCGCCCGCGACGGGGGCGGGGGCCGACCGGCCCGGCTCTCTCTCCTCGGGCGAGGAGCAGCGGCTGCTGCTGCGGAGGCTGCACGACGACTGCGCCATGGCGCGGCGGGCGGTGCGGGCCGCGGTCGGTACCCGCTGAGACCGGACGACGGAGCGGGGATACGCCCCGCCTGCCGAGAACCACAGTGACCAGACCACTGTGAAGAAGAAGCGCGCTGCGGGACCGGTGCCGACACACCGGTCCCGCAGCGCGCTGTCGTGCGTTCCGGGCCGTATCTCCCCGTGACCGGGCGTTGACCCTGTGCCGCCCCGGGGTCGCCCGCGGGTGAGGCCCGCCACGAGACCCACGTCACCTACGACCTGCGGTAGTAGACGCGAGCCCTCCCGTACGGCGTAACGAACCGCCCATATGGCTCATAAATTGGCATCTCACGATGAAGAGTAGTAAAGGCGGTCATTGCTTCCTATGTCGGCGAGCGCTAACCATGGATCCCGGCAGGCACCGAGTTCGAGCCCGCGTCGATCGCCCTCCGGCGACCGCGGCCCGGACATCCCGGTTCCCGCCGACGCGGCGCGAAGGCCGCGAAGCCCGTCCCCCATAGGAAGAGCTCACGCATGCCCCGCATCTCCACCCTGCGCATCACCCGCTCGCACAAGATCGCCACCGCCGTGCTCGTCGCGGCCGGTTCCGTCAGCGCCATAGCCGCCACCGGCGGCACGAGCGAAGCGCAGACCACGGCGACCCGGTCCTCCATCTCCGTGGAGCCGGTCGCCGCCGCAGGCATCCCGACGGCGAAGGACGCGGCGGCCAAGAAGGCCGCCCAGGAGACCGCCGCCAAGGAAGCCGCCGCGAAGAAGGCCGCGGCCGCCCGCAAGGCCACCGCGGAGAAGGACGCCGCCGAAGAGCGCTCCGAGAAGCAGGCCGCCAACCGCTCCACCGAGCGCAAGGCCGTCACGCCCAAGAAGTTCGCGAACAACCTCGACGGCTGGATCCGCGAGTCGCTCGACATCATGAAGAAGAAGAACATCCCCGGCTCCTACGAGGGGCTGCACCGCAACATCATGCGCGAGTCCAGCGGCAACCCGAACGCGGTCAACGACTGGGACATCAACGCGCAGAACGGCATTCCCTCCAAGGGTCTCCTCCAGGTGATCCAGCCCACCTTCGACGCCTACCACGTCAAGGGCACCCCGAAGAAGCTCACCGACCCGGTCGCCAACATCACCGCCGCCGCCAACTACGCCGCGGACCGGTACGGCTCGATCGACAACGTCGACTCCGCCTACTGAGCGACCGACTTCCGAACGACCGCCTTCCGAGCGCGCACCAACGCCGCGATTATGTGACTAATCGCCACCGTGCGTGCTCCGTATGGCCGAAGGGTAGTGCTGCGCGGACACCACCGGTCCGCGCGATTCCCCGCGCGGAGGCTTCTGGAAAGGCCCCACGCACATGGCACAGCCCTTCTCACTGCCGGACTTCTATGTTCCGTATCCGGCGCGGCTCAACCCTCATGTGGAGGCGGCACGCACGCACACCCGCGCGTGGGCCCGCTCCATGGGGATGCTGGAGGGATCCGGCATCTGGGAGGAGAAGGACCTGGAGGCGCACGACTACGCCCTCCTGTGCGCCTACACCCACCCCGACTGCTCGGCCGAGGCCCTCTCCCTGGTCACCGACTGGTACGTGTGGGTCTTCTTCTTCGACGACCACTTCCTGGAACTGTTCAAGCGCACGCCCGACCGGGAGGGCGGCAAGCGGTATCTGGACCGCCTGCCGGCCTTCATGCCGATGGAGCGCGGCGCCCCGACGCCGGATCCGGAGAACCCGGTCGAGGCGGGGCTCGCCGATCTGTGGGCGCGCACGGTCCCCTCGATGTCGGACGCCTGGCGGGCCCGGTTCGCGGAGGCGACGGAGAACCTCCTCAACGAGTCCCTGTGGGAGCTCGCCAACATCCACGAAGGCCGCATCGCCAACCCCGTCGAGTACATCGAGATGCGCCGCAAGGTGGGCGGCGCGCCCTGGTCCGCGGGCCTGGTGGAGTACGCGGCGAACGCCGAGGTGCCCGCTCCGGTCGCCGACTCCCGCCCGCTGCGGGTGCTGCGGGACGCGTTCTCCGACGGGGTGCATCTGCGCAACGACCTCTTCTCCTACCAGCGTGAGGTGGAGGACGAGGGGGAGAACAGCAACGGCGTGCTGGTGCTGGAGAAGTTCCTCGGCTGCTCCACGCAGGAGGCCGCCGAGGCGGTCAACGACCTGCTGACCTCACGGCTCCAGCAGTTCGAGAACACCGCGCTGACCGAACTCGGCCCGCTCTGCGCCGAGAAGAGCCTGGACCCGACGCAGACCGCCGCCGTGCTGGCGTACGTCAAGGGGCTCCAGGACTGGCAGTCCGGCGGCCACGAATGGCACATGCGCTCCAGCCGCTACATGAACGGCGGCGGCGCGGGCGAGGCCGTGGCCGGCTTCGGCATGTCCGCCGCTTCCATCAGGTACACGTTCCGCTCGGAGACCTCGCGGGCCCGCGGCCGGAGCCATGTCCCGTACCAGCACGTGGGCCCCTCGCTGCTGCCGAGCTTCGACCTGCCGTTCGGGACGACGCTGAGCCCGCATCTGGAGGGGGCGCGGGTCCGGATCGTCGACTGGGCACGGCGGATGGGCATCCTGGAGGCCCAGCCGGGCGTGCCGGGTTCGAACATCTGGGACGAGGAACGGCTCGTCGCGATCGACCTGCCGCTGTGCGCGGCGGGCCTGGATCCGGACGCGACCCCGGACGAGCTGGACCTGTCCTCGGGGTGGCTGGCCTGGGGGACGTACGGGGACGACTGGTTCCCGGTCGTGCACGGGCGGACCCGGGACCTGGCGGGGGCGCGGCTGGCCAACGAGCGGCTCTCGCTGTTCATGCCGCTGGACGGCGAGGGGACGCCGGAGCCGGTGAACGCCCTGGAGCGGAGCCTGGGCGACCTGTGGCGCAGGACGGCCGCGCCGATGGACGCGGGCGGCCGGCGTACCTTCCGGACCTCGATCGAGTCCATGACCGAGAGTTGGCTGTGGGAGCTGGCGAACCAGGCGCAGAACCGTATCCCCGACCCGGTGGACTACGTGGAGATGCGGCGGGCGACGTTCGGTTCGGACCTGACGATGAGCCTGTGCCGGCTCGGGCACGGCAGGAAGGTCCCGGACGAGGTCTACCGCAGCGGTCCGATGCGTTCCCTGGAGAACGCGGCGGCGGACTACGCGTGTCTGATGAACGATCTGTTCTCGTACCAGAAGGAGATCGAGTACGAGGGCGAGATCCACAACGGCGTCCTGGTCGTGCAGAACTTCTTCGGCGTCGACTATCCGACGGGCGTGGCGATCGTGCACGACCTGATGAACTCGCGGCTGCGGCAGTTCCTGCATGTCGCCGAGGTCGAACTCCCGGTGCTGTACGACGACTTCGGCCTGGACGCCGAGGCGCGAGAGATCCTGGCGGGCTATGTGCGGGAGCTCGAGCACTGGATCGCGGGGATTCTGATCTGGCACCGGGGCTGCCGGCGCTACCGCGAGGAGGATCTGCGGCGCGGCCACGGCACGCCCTGGCACATCAGCGGTCCCACGGGGCTCGGCACGTCGGCGGCCCAGGTGACCCGGTTGATGGCCCGACTGGCTGGCAGCCCGGCGTAGTTCGCGAGGTCGCGGCCCGTCGTCCGGAGGAACTGCACGGCGGGCCGCGACCGGTGGCGGACCGGCCGGGCGGGGCTCAGAGCAGTACGTGCCGGAGCACCTCCTCGAACTCCGCCGCCGTCGGCGGGGTGTCGGTCAGCAGACCCTGGAGCAGCAGGCCGTCGATGACGCCCTTGAGCACCCGCACCCGGACCGGGTCGTCGGTGTAGCGGTGGCCGTACGCCGAGATGGCCTCCAGCCAGTGCCGGGTGGGGCCGCGCAGCTCCGGGCGGCGGGCCGCGAGCAGGTACAGCTCGTACTCCGCGAGCAGCCGTCCGGGACCCTTGACGACCTTCTCCATCAGCTCCGCCAGCGCGGTGACGCCCTCGGGGCCGCCGTCGGCCTCCTCGGCCAGCCGGAGCATGCGTTGCGCGTCCTGTTCCATGCAGCGGGTGAGCGCGGCGGTGAGCAGGTCGTCGATGCTCGTGAAGTGGTAGGCGGCGGCGGTGGCGGGCAGGCCCGCCTCGCGGGCGACCGCCCGGTGGCTGACGCCGGCGACTCCTTCCCGGGCGACCACCTGGAGCGTGGCCTCGATGAGTTCCTCCTTCCGTCGCTCGCCCTTGAGCAGACGTCCGTCGGTCTGCGGTGCGTGCACGGTGCCTCCGGGCGTCGTGGTGGATGGGGCGGCGGGTGTGCTTCGGCGCCGTCCGTCAGTGTGCGGCCCTTGCGGGGGCCTCGGCCGGTTCCTCGGCGTCGCGGTCCGCCCGCTCCCGGAGACTCCGCTCCAGCGGACGCCGGGCGCACAACGCCGTCAGCAGAGCGGCCGCACCCGCGGCTACGGCGACGACGAAGCCGCCGCCGGGGCCGAAGCGGTCGACGATCGCTCCCGACACCGCGGCGCCGGACGCGACGCCCACGCTGAGGCCGGTGATGGCCCAGGTCATGCCCTCGGTGAGTACGGCGGGCGGCACCGTCCTCTCCACCAGCCCCATCACCACGATCATGGTAGGCGCGAAGAAGAGTCCCGGGAGGAAGACGGCGGCGGACAGCGTGACGAGGTCCCCGACGAGCAGCAGGGGGAGGGTCGTGAGCGCGGTCCCGGCGGTGCCGAGGACGAGCAGCCGGGGCAGCGGCGTCCTGAGCCTGAGCGTCCCGAAGACCAGACCGGCGACGGCGGATCCGGCCGCGTAGACGGAGAGGACGATTCCCGCACCGGCGGGTGATCCCTGCTGTTCGGCGAACGAGACGCTCACGACGTCGACGGTGCCGACGATGGCGCCGCCGGCCACGAGCGTGAGGGCCAGCAGGCGGAGCGCTCCGCTGCGGATCGCCGAGCCGGTGTGCGGGTGACCGTCGGCCGGCCGGGCCACCGGAGGTTCGGTGCGCTTCTGCGGGACGAACATGAGGACGCCGAGCACCAGCAGCACCCCGGCGACCAGCGGCCCGGCCTCGGGGAACAGTGCGGTGCACAGGGCCACCGAGAGTGCGGGGCCCACGACGAAGGTGAGTTCGTCGACGACCGATTCGAGCGAGTAGGCGGTGTGCAGCCGGTCGGAGCCCTTGAGGGCGTGGGTCCAGCGGGCCCTCACCATCGCCGCCATGTTCGGCATCGCGCCGGCCACCGCCGCGCAGCCGAACAGGGTCCAGGCGGGGGCGTCGTACCGGGCGCAGAGCAGCAGCGCGCCGAGCGCCATCACGCTCAGCCCGGCGACGGGCGGCAGCACCCGGCTCTGGCCCCGCCGGTCGACCGCCCGGGAGATCCGCGGACCGCAGAGGGCCATGGACAGGGTGAAGGTGGCGGAGACGGCTCCGGCGAGGCCGTAGTCACCGCGCATCTGGGACACCATCGCGATGATGCCGATGCCCGCCATGGACAGGGGCATGCGGGCGACGAACCCTGCGGCGGTGAAAGCCCTCGATCCGGGCGTCCGGAACAGGACGCCGTAGGGGTTGGCCATGCGCGGACCTCCGGGGAGCAGACGTACGGGCGACCCTTCGCAAGGTGCGGTCGCCGAACTTGAACGATCACTTCAATTTGAACAGTCGTTTCGTTTTCTACCCTAGCCCTCCTCCCGGACCGCCGCCGACCCGGGCGCGGGGAATGGCCGGATCCCCTCCCCGGACAACAGAAAAGGCCGCCCGGACGGATCCGGGCGGCCTTGCGCAGGGACGTTTCAGCCCTGCTGGAACAGCTCTGCGGGCAGGGGCTTGAGCAGGGTGTACAGGTCGTCGGTGATCGGCCGGTCCCAGCTGGCGATGGTCACGAGGACACCGTCGCTGCGATCGAACTGGACGCAGGCGATACGGCTCTCGGAGAGCTTGACGCGGCGGACGATCAGCAGATTGTCGCCCTGCATGACGGGGACGTCCTCGGAGCTGACGACCTCGATCGGCTCGTCGTTCTCCAGGGCGAGGAGCAGTTGGGCCACCTCGAAGGGGACCTGGCCCTCCTCGGTCTCGCGGGCGGGCGAGCCTTCCGGCAGATTGCCGATGATCATCGCCGGGCCCCGGCCGCCGTACAGGTCGTAACGGAGGAAGACGCCCTGACAGCTGCCGTCGGGGGCGGGGAGCAGACCGGCGCCGAGGTTGCCGGGCCAGTCCCCGGGGTCCATGGCCAGGACGTCGAAGTCCGGGCCCGCGGGTGTTGCGGCGCTACGGCGGCGGAGGAAGGACATGCTGCCATGTTACGTGTCCCGGCTCACGTTGCGGAGCCGGGCCCGGGCCCCGTGGGCCCGGGCCGGCCGCATTCCCTCAGCCGGGCGGCGGCTCCGCTCCGACGAGCCACATGGCGAAGAACTGCGCCCCTCCGCCGTAGGCGTGGCCGAGCGCCCTGGTGGCCCCGTCGATCTGGTGCTCCCCGGCCCGCCCCCGTACCTGCAGGGCCGCCTCGGCGAAACGGATCATGCCGGACGCTCCGATGGGGTTGGTGGACAGCACACCGCCCGAAGGGTTGACGGGGAGGTCGCCGTCGAGTTCGGTGACGCCGGCCTCGGTGAGCTTCCAGCCCTCGCCCTCGTCGGCGAAGCCGAGGTTCTCCAGCCACATCGGCTCGTACCAGGAGAACGGCACGTACATCTCGACGGCGTCGATCTCCCGGCGCGGGTCGGTGATCCGGGCCTGCCGGTAGACGTCGGCCGCGCAGTCCTTGCCCGCCTGCGGGGAGACGAAGTCCTTGCCCGCGAACAGGGTCGGCTCGCTCCGCATCGCCCCGCCGTGGACCCAGGCGGGCGGGTGGGGCGAGCGGGCCGCGCCCTCCCGGTCGGTGAGGATCATGGCGCAGGCGCCGTCGGAGGAGGGGCAGGTCTCGGAGTAGCGGATCGGGTCCCAGAGCATGGGGGCGGCCCGGACCTTCTCCAGGGTGATGTCGTGGTCGTGGAGGTGCGCGTAGGGGTTCTTCAGCGCGTTGCGGCGGTCCTTGTACGCGACGAGCGATCCGACCGCGTCGGGCGCTCCGGTGCGCCTCATGTACGCCCGCACGTGCGGGGCGAAGAAGCCACCCGCTCCGGCCAGCAGCGGCTGCTGGAAGGGGACGGGCAGGGAGAGCCCCCACATGGCGTTGGACTCGGACTGCTTCTCGAAGGCGAGGGTGAGGACGGTCCGGTGCACCCGGGCGGCGACGAGGTTGGCGGCGACCAGCGCGGTCGATCCGCCGACCGAGCCCGCCGTGTGGACGCGCAGCATCGGCTTTCCGACGGCGCCGAGGGCGTCGGCGAGGTAGAGCTCCGGCATCATGACGCCCTCGAAGAAGTCGGGCGCCTTGCCGATCACGACGGCGTCGATGTCGCTCCAGGCCAGCCCGGCGTCCTCCAGTGCCCGGACGGCGGCCTCGCGGACCAGTCCGGCGATGGACACGTCGTGCCGGGCGGCGACGTGCTTGGTCTGGCCGATGCCGACGACGGCGACGGGCTCCTTAGACATGGGCACTCTCCCCTTCCAGGACGGCGACCAGGTTCTGTTGCAGGCAGGGGCCGGAGGTGGCGTGCGCGAGCGCCCGGTCGGACTCGCCCCGGTGGATGCGGGCGGCGGCCTCGCCGAGCCGGATCAGCCCGGCGGCCATCACGGGGTTGGCGGCGAGCGCACCGCCCGAAGGGTTGACGCGGACCTCGTCGCCGAGGCCGAGCGCCTTGCGCAGGATGACCTCCTGGGAGGTGAACGGGGCGTGCAACTCGGCTGTGTCGACGGGCCGTTCGAAGACTCCGGCGCGCTCTGCGGCGAGCCGCGCGGAGGGGCTGTCGGTGAGGTCGCGGACGCCGAGGGCGTGCGCCTCGATCCGGTGGTCGATGCCGCGGATCCAGGCGGGGCGCGCGCACAGGGCGCGGGCGGTGTCCCCGGCGGCGAGGACCACGGCGGCGGCCCCGTCGCCGATGGGCGGGCAGTCGCCGGTGCGCAGCGGGTGCACCAGGTAGTCGCCCGCGGGGACGTCGCCGGTGAGCTGGGCGTGCGGGTTGTCGGCGGCGGCGGTGCGGTTGCGGGCGGCGACCTCGGCGAGGGCTCCTTCGTCGGTGGCGCCCGCGTCGATGAGGGCCTGCGCCTGGAGGGCCGCGAGCGCTACGGAGTCCGGCCAGAGCGGGGCGAGGTAGTAGGGGTCGAGCTGGCGGGTGAGGACGTCGCGCACCCGGCCGGGCGAGGACTTGCCGTAGGAGTAGACGAGCGCGGTGTCCGCCTCACCGGTCTGGATCTTCACCCACGCCTCGTACAGCGCCCAGGCCCCGTCCATCTCGACGTGGGACTCGGAGATGGGCGGATGTGCCCCGACGCCGTCGAGCGCCATGGTGAAGGAGAAGGCCCGCCCCGCGAGGTAGTCGGCGGAGCCGGAGCAGGTGAACCCGATCTCGTTCGCCTTGAGGCCGGTCGCGCCCAGGACCTCGTGGAGGACGGGCATCAGCAGGTCGACCTCGGACAGTTCGTCGGTGCGCCAGCGGTGCGTGGTCTGGGCGAAGGCGACGATGGCCACGTCCCGCATCTACACCAGCTCCTTGTACGTGTCGTAGTCGGCGTCGGGCTCGCCGGTGGGCCGGTAGTGGTCCGGGTGGCGGGCTCCCTCCACCCAGACGGGCTCGACGCGCAGCCCCATGCGCACCTGGTCGTACGGGATTCCGGCGATGCGTCCGTGGAGGGCCAGGTCGGCGCCGTCGAGGGCGATGTGGGCGTATACGTACGGGACTTCGATGTCGAGGTTCTTCGCTTTGATGTTGACGATGCAGAACGTGGTGACCGTGCCGCGCGGGCCGACCTCGACCTGTTCGGCGGTGGCGACCCCACAGGTGGGGCAGGCTCCGCGCGGCGGGACGTAGACCTTGCGGCAGGCGGGGCAGCGTTCGCCGACGGTGCGGTGGCCTTCGAGGGCGGCGAGGTAGGCGCTCTGGGCGCGGCCCGGGGTGTGGACGTAGTCGAGGCGGGCCGGGGTGACGATGCCGGTGACGGGATCGGCGAACTCCCCTGTGTGCTCGGCTGGTTCGGTGGCTCCGGGCTCGCCGTCGTGCGGCTCGAAGCAGGCGATGTCGGCGATGGCTCCGGTGCGCGTCGCGGCCCAGCGGATGCGGACGCGCATTCCGGTGCGCACGGCGTCCGGTCCGGGCGCGTCGAGCGCGTGCAGGAGTGCGGTGCCGGCCCCGTCGAGGCGGACGAGCACCCAGGCGAAGGGGGTGTCGAGCGGCTGGTCGCGGCCCGGGGACGGGTTCCAGGCCCAGGTGGTGACGGTGCCGGTGGGGGCGACCTCGACGAGGTCGCGGATCTCGTTCGCGGTGACGGGGTCGTACTCCACGGGAGGCACGAGCACCGTGCCGTCCTCCGTGCGGACGCCGAGTACGGTGCGTTCGCGCAGTCCGGTGAGGAAGGCGCTCTGGACGGGCCCGAGCGAGCGGGTGAAGGGGAATTCGACCACCAGCGGGGCGCTGAGGACGTCGGACATGGCTACAGCCTCCTTGCATCGGGGCTCAGGGCGGGCTCGGCGCTCAGGCGCGCCGGTAGACGGGCGGTCGCTTCTCGGCGAAGGCCCGCGCCCCCTCCTTGGCGTCCTCGGTGGCGAACACGGGCCAGCCGCGCTTGAGTTCGGCGGCCAGCGCCTCGCTCTCGGTCAGCTCCGCACCCTCGTAGACCGAGGCCTTGACCGCCTCGACGGCGAGCGGCCCGCAGGCGTTGACCCGCTCGGCGACGACGAGTGCCTCCTCCAGTGCTGTTCCGTCGGGCACGACCCTGCCGATGAGCCCGATGGCGGCGGCCTCGTCGGCGGTGTACGGGCGGCCGGTGAGGAGCATTTCGAGGGCGTGGGTGCGGGGGATCTGACGGGGCAGCCGGACCGTGGAGCCGCCGATCGGGAAGAGGCCCCGGCGGACCTCGAAGAGACCGAAGGTGGCTCCCGCTCCGGCGATGCGGATGTCGGTGCCCTGCAGGATCTCGGTGCCGCCCGCGACACAGGGGCCCTCCACGGCGGCGATCACGGGTTTGCGCGGCCGGTGGTGGCGCAGCATCGCCTTCCAGTGGAGGTCGGGGTCGGCCGTCATCCGCTCCCGGTACTGCTCCCCCTCCATCCCTCCGCCCGCCAGGGCCTTGAGGTCCATTCCGGCGCAGAACGCGCCGCCGGCTCCGGTCAGGACGACGGAGCGGACCGTGTCGTCCGCGTCGGCCGCGAGCCAGCCGTCGTACAGACCGACGAGCATCGGCAGCGAGAGCGCGTTCCTGGCCTGTGGTCTGTTCAAGGTGAGTACCAGCGTGGCGCCTTCGCGCCGCACGGTGAGATGTTCCGTACCGCCCATGACCGACTCCTGTCTCCAGACCTGGAACAGGTTGCAGGAGGAGGGGGCGCAGTTCAATAGTTTTCTGACAGCTCGTCAGATTCTTTCGACGCCACCCCTTCCCACTTGTGCCGCCCGGCGCTCTAATGACGGCCGAGTCGCCAGTCACCCGGGGTCAGGAGGAACGGTGGAGTACAACCTTGCCGACCTGTTCGAGTCGGTCGTCGACGCGGTGCCCGACCGCGAGGCGCTCCTGTACGTCGACCATCCCGGTACGGGCGCGGAGCGACGGCTCACGTACGCGGAGCTGGACGCGGCCGCCAACCGGATCGCCCACCATCTGATCGACGCGGGGATCCGGCCGGGCGAGCACCTGGGGCTGCACCTCTACAACGGGGTCGAATATCTCCAGACGGTGCTGGGGGCCCTCAAGTCCCGGATCGTTCCGGTGAACGTCAACTACCGCTACGTCGAGGAAGAGTTGGTCTATCTCTACCGGGACGCGGACCTGGTGGCGCTGGTCTTCGACGGCGAGTTCGACGAGCGGGTCGCGGCGGCCGCCCCGCAGGCCCCGGGCCTGCGCCATCTGGTGCGGGTGGGGCCCGCACCCGCCGCTCCCCCGGCCGTGCCGGTCGTGCCGTTCACCGAAGCGGAGAGGTCGGGCGGGTCCGGGCGGGGCTTCGCCCCCCGCTCCGCCGACGACCAGTTCATCATCTACACCGGCGGCACGACCGGCATGCCGAAGGGCGTGATGTGGCGCCAGGAAGACCTGTTCTTCTCGGGCCTGGGCGGCGGAGCACCGACCGGCGAGCCGGTGAAGGCACCGCAGGAGCTGGCGGAGCGGGTCGCCGCGGGCGGGGACGGGATCACCTTCTTCCCCACCCCGCCGCTGATGCACGGGACCTCCACGCTGACCGCGTTCATCGGCTTCAACTTCGGCCAACGCGTCGTCGTGCACCGAAAGTTCGTGCCCGCCGAGGTGCTGCGGACGATCGAGAAGGAGAAGGTCACCAGTGTGTCGCTGGTCGGCGACGCGATGTTGCGCCCGCTGATCGACTGCCTGAACGGGCCGCTGCGCGGGACGGACTGTTCGTCGCTGTTCTCCGTCTCCAGCTCCGGGGCGATCATGTCGGACTCGGTGCGGGCGGAGTTCCAGGCGCTCGTGCCGACCGTGATGCTGCTGAACAACTTCGGCTCCTCGGAGTCCGGTTTCAACGGCACGGCGACGGCCGACTCGGGCCCTGAGCGTGGCTTCCGGGTCCAGGTCAACGCCCGTACGGCCGTGGTCGATCCGGTGACGTACGAGCCGGTGGCCCCCGGCGAGCCGGGCCGTATCGCCCAGCGCGGCCATGTCCCGCTCGGCTACTACAACGACCCGGCCAAGACCGCCGACACCTTCTTCCGCAGGGGCGAGGAGCGGTGGGTGCTGCTGGGCGACATGGCGACCGTGGACGCGGACGGCATCGTCACCGTGCTCGGCCGGGGCTCCCAGTGCATCAACACCGGTGGCGAGAAGGTGTATCCGGAGGAGGTCGAGCAGGCGCTCAAGTCCCACCCGGACGTGTACGACGCGCTCGTCGCGGGCGTACCCGACGAGCGCTGGGGCAACCGGGTCGCCGCCGTCGTCCAACTGCGGGAGGACGCGGAGGCGTTGACGCTGGACGCGGTGCAGGCGCACTGCCGGACCCGGCTCGCCGGCTACAAGATCCCCCGCGCGCTGGTACTCGCCGACCGGATCCAGCGCTCGCCGAGCGGCAAGGCGGACTACCGGTGGGCGAAAGCGGTGGCGGCGGGGGCCGGCCGGGGCTGAGCGGTGCGCGCGGGGGCCGCGTGGGTGTGAGTGCCGCTCCTGTCGGATCGGGTACCGATATCGGCACCCGGTATCCGACGCTGCACCGGCTGGAGGCGGACGGGCTGTTGGTCTCCGAGCAGTGGGTGTCGACGGTCGCACCCGGCGTGTCTACCGGGCGACCGAGGCCGGGAAGAAGCCCTGGACGAGGACCGTCGGGCACTCGGGGAGCCGGTGCGCGAGGTGCTGGGACGACGGGGCACCCTCGCGCCTGGCCGGTTCGGCGGCGCGCCGGCCGGCCGGGCGGGGCGACCGTCTGACCGCCGGTCACGCCCTGCGTGCGGCCACCGCGCGCCGGAGTCCGTAGACAGCCGCGCCGAGGGCCAGGACCGAGGTGCCCCAGATCACCGAGGACACCGGGAGGGCGAACGCCAGGACGAGGCAGCCGGCCAGCCCGAGGACCGGGATCGCTCCGGCCGGGCGGCCCTCGTCCGGAGTGAGGGTCCAGGCGGAGGCGTTGGCGATGGCGTAGTACGCCAGGACGCCGAAGGAGGAGAACCCGATCGCCCCGCGCACGTCCCCGGCCGCGGCGACCACGGCCACCACGGCGCCCACCAGGAGCTCGGCCCGGTGCGGCACCTTGAATCTCCGGTGGACCGCGGCCAGACCGCGGGGCAGGTGCCGGTCACGGGCCATGGCCAACGTCGTGCGCGAGACGCCCAGGATCAGTGCGAGCAGCGAGCCGAGCGCGGCCACCGCCGCACCGACGCTTACCACCGGCACCAGCCGGTCGGCACCTGCCGCCCGGGCCGCGTCGGACAGGGGCGCGGCGGCCTGCGCCAGCCCCTGCGGGCCGAGGACGCTCAGCACGGCGACGGCGACGACGGCGTAGACGACCAGGGTGATGCCGAGCGCGATCGAGATGCCCCGGGGGATGGTGCGCCGCGGGTCGCGGACCTCCTCGCCGAGCGTGGCGATGCGCGCGTATCCGGCGAAGGCGAAGAACAGCAGGCCCGCCGCCTGGAGCACCCCGCCGAAGGTCGCGTCGTCCCCGACGGCGAGCCGGGCCGCACTCGACGCGGACGAGGTGAGCGAGGCGACCACCACGAACGCCAGCACCGCCAGGACCACGGCCACCACCACCCGGGTCAGCATCGCCGACTTCCGCACCCCGGCGTAGTTCACCGCGGTCAGCGCCACCACCGCCGCGACCGCGACGGCGTGCTCCTGGCCGGGCCATGCGTACGAGCCCACCGTGAGCGCCATGGCCGCGCAGGAAGCGGTCTTGCCCACCACGAAGGCCCACCCGGCGAGGTAGCCCCAGAAGTCACCGAGCCGCTCGCGGCCGTAGACGTAGGTGCCGCCCGAGGCCGGGTAGCGGGCGGCGAGCCGGGCGGAGGAGGTGGCGTTGCAGTACGCGACCACCGCGGCCAGGGCCAGGCCGATCAGCAGCCCGGAGCCGGCCGCGCGCGCGGCCGGTGCGAGTGCGGCGAAGATCCCCGCGCCGATCATCGACCCCAGGCCGATGACCACGGCGTCGACCACTCCGAGCCGCCGCTGCAACTCCTGCGGCCCGACGTCCGTCGACGGCTTGCTCATGGATTCACTCCTCTGCGACACGACGCTTCTCTTACGGGCCTCGATATCGGCAGACGCTATATGAGCCGGTCGTAGCCGCCATCACCGCGCCTCGGGAGGTCGACCTCGACGAGGTCGCCCGTACGGTCCGGCGCCGGACCGTGCCCCCGTCCGCCTGTACCGGACGGTGAGTGAAGTGACCGTCGGGCATCCCGGGTCCTCTCCGGCCGATCCAGGGCTGTGGCAGGATGCCGCCCATGACTGATGTCCGAAGGGGCCGTGCCGCGTAGAACACCGGCTTCGCTTCGACCGCGTCAACGCGGCTGGGGACGGCCGTGGGTGCGCTACCGCGATGTCCCGAGACTGTCGGGAGCCGCGAACGCGGCCGTCCGCGCCCTCGAACGGGAGCGTCTGACCCCGGGCATCGTGTCGGTGGCGCTGAGCGTCTGGTCTGTCCGCGTCCACGGCGCCGAGCGCCGTTGGAGGCGTGGAGAGGCCGAGTTCACCTGTCCGTGCTGTGGTGAGGGCTGGGCTCGGGACACGCTGCAGCAAGCTCTGTTCATGCTGCCGGCGAGCGCCGCTGCCGAGCTCCGGGTGCAGGTCGAGAGCCTGGATGAGGTGCTGCTGAGGCGAACGCACCACGAGCCCCTGACAGATCCGGAGTTGTCGTGGTGGCATCGCAGATGCTGAGCGCGGCCACGCCGTCCACCGGTTCGTCGGCTCCGGTCCGAGCCCGTCCGTCGACGCCCGACCCGGCCGCCCGCGAGCGGGTCAGGCGAGCCCGAACGACCGGATCGCCGCGAGGAATTCCGTCGGCCGTTCGGTGTGGATCAGGTGCCCGGCGTCAACGGTGACCAGTTCGGCGTCCGGTATCGCCCGGGCCATCTCCGCGAGGTGTCCCTGGTCGATGTGGCTGGTGGGGCCGCCGCCGATGACGAGGGTGGGCGCGGTGATCTCCGGGAACCGCCTCCGGACGGCCGGGTCGGGGTCGTTGAGCTGGACGTCGGTGTCGGGGACGACGGACCAGTCGAAGTCGAGCGTGCCGTCCGGGCGGACGGAGGGCGGCCGGGGCGGGTCGAGCGGGTGGAGGGGCGGCGCGTCCTCGACGACCAGCCGTCCGATCAGGCCCGGTTCCCGCTGGGCCAGGAGGTAGGCGGCCACCCCGCCCATGGAGTGCCCGACGACGGTCGCGCCGGCCAGGTTGCGGGTCTCCAGGAAGGCGTGCACGTCGTCGCGGAACATCTCGAAGGAGTAGCGGCCGGGCCAGTCGCTCAGCCCGTGGCCCCGGAAATCGGGGGCGTACACGCGGTGGTCGGCGGCCAGGTCCTCAGCGATCCGGGTCCAGGTCTCGCTGGAGCCGGCCCGCCCGTGCAGGAGGACGACGGGCGGGGAAGCCTCCTCGCCCCATACCCGGTACGCCAGCCGGACCCCGCCCGCCTGCACCGTACGGACGTCCGGGTCGAGGAAGGCCTCCACCGCACGGGTGAAGGCTCCCGGGTCGTCCAGCCACGGGAAGTGCCCGGCGCCCCGCTGGACGACGAACTCGGCGCCCGGGAAGAGCGCGGCGAGCTCCGTGGCCCGGTCCGGGCTCGGGTGGCCGTCGTACTCCCCGGCGAGGACGAGGACCGGCACGGTCAGTCCGCGCAGGGCGGCGGCGGTGGCGGCCGGGTCGAAGGCCCCGTCCCCGGCGTAGTGGCCGCGTGCCTCCGCGTTGGTCTGTCCGGCGGACGCCTCGGCGTGGGCGCGGGCAGCCGCGTCCCAGCGGCCGTAGGTGAGGGGCCGGACGGCGGGCCACAGCTCGGCGAACGGTCCGCCGGCGAGCAGTGCCTCCTGGGCGGCCCTGGCCTCGGGGTACCAGGGCTCGTCGCGCCGCAGCTCGGCGGCCTCGCGCAGGTCCTGGTCGCTGATCTCGATGCCCACGGCCCGGGTGCTGGGTGTGACGAGGGTCAGGGTGCGCAGCCGGTCCGGGTGGCGGGCCGCGTACAGCAGGGCCAGGTCGGCCCCGGCGGAGTGCGCCAGTACGTCGATCCGGTCGAGGCCCAGGTGTTCGCGCAGTGCCTCCACGTCGTCGACCAGGTGGTCGCAGCGGTACGTCGAGGAGTCCTCGGGCACACCGGAGTCGCCGGTGCCGCGGAGGTCCAGCGACACGAGCTGCCGCCGGGCGGCGAGCCCTCCGAGGTCACCGAGATACGCGCTCGCCCGCATCGGCCCGCCGGGCAGGCAGATCAGCGGCTCCCCCTCCCCCACCAGGTGATAGGCGAGCGGTGTCGTGTCGTGCGCGGAGAAGATCGGCATGCTCCCCATCCAAACAGGAAGCCGTGAGCGGGCGCACCGGACTTCGCCGCGGGCTGATCCGCCGCGGACGCCGCGCGCCTCTTGCCAGCACCCCCGGCCTCCTGAATTACTGCTCCCAGGAAGATCGACCGAATGATCGGTCGCCCCCTTGCGGCCATTTCGTCGCCTTTTGGTTGCTTGTTGGTCGCCGGTTTCGGAAGGAAGGTCCTGATGACGGCCATGCTGGACGCGGCGGAACGGCTCGGCCGCGGCGAACTGGAGGCGCTGCAACTGGAGCGGCTCCGGTCCACGCTGCGCCACGCGTACGACAACGTCCCCTTCTACCGGAACGCCTTCGACAGCGCGGGGCTGCGGCCCGACGACTGCCGGACGCTCGCCGATCTGGCCCGGTTCCCGTTCACGGTGAAGGCGGATCTGCGGGACAACTACCCGTTCGGGATGTTCGCCGTACCGGAGCACGAGGTGCGCAGGATCCACGCCTCCAGCGGCACGACGGGGCGTCCGACGGTCGTCGGGTACACCGAACGGGACCTGGACACCTGGGCGGACGTGGTGGCCCGTTCGATCCGGGCGGCGGGCGGGCGGCCCGGCCACAAGGTCCATGTGGCGTACGGATACGGGCTGTTCACCGGCGGGCTCGGGGCGCACTACGGGGCGGAGCGGCTCGGCTGCACGGTGATCCCGGCCTCCGGGGGCATGACCGCGCGCCAGGTCCGGCTGATCCAGGACTTCCGGCCCGAGATCATCATGATCACGCCGTCGTACATGCTGACGCTGCTGGACGAGTTCGAGCGGCAGGGCGTCGATCCGCGGTCGACGTCCCTGAAGGTCGGGATCTTCGGCGCGGAGCCGTGGACCGAGGGGATGCGCCGGGAGATCGAGGACCGGTTCGCCATCGACGCGGTGGACATATACGGGCTCTCCGAGGTGATGGGCCCGGGGGTCGCGCAGGAGTGCGTGGAGACGAAGGACGGGCTGCACATCTGGGAGGACCACTTCTATCCGGAGGTCGTGGACCCGTTCACCGGTGAGGTGCTCGCCGACGGCGAGGAGGGGGAGCTGGTCTTCACCTCGCTGACCAAGGAGGCGATGCCGGTGATCCGCTACCGCACCCGGGACCTGACGCGGCTGCTGCCGGGGACGGCGCGGACGTTCCGCCGGATGGAGAAGGTCACCGGCCGCAGCGACGACATGGTGATCCTGCGCGGGGTGAACCTCTTCCCCACCCAGATCGAGGAGATCGTGCTGCGTACGCCTGCCGTCGCCCCGCACTTCCAGCTGCGGCTGACCCGGCACGGGCGGCTCGACGCGCTGACGGTGTTCGCGGAGGCGCGGGCGGACGCGACGGCCGACGAACGGGAGCGGGCGGCGCGGTCCATCGTGGCGGCGGTGAAGGACGGCGTCGGGGTGTCGGTGAGCGTCGAGATCGTGGACCCGGAGTCGCTGGAACGCTCGGTGGGCAAGATCCGGCGGATCGTGGATCTGCGGGAGTCCGGCACGGACTAGCGGGCGGCGGACTGTCGGAACGCCCCGGGCAGGTCGGAGCGCTCCGTTCACACCGCCGCAACACCCGTTCCCACTATGCGGACAGCTGCGGGGAAGTCTCGACAGAGAGGGCCGGGCACTGCGAGTCTCCCGCTATGCATCTCGTCAACCGGCCCCTGGTCACCGCCCTTTGCTCCGCCGTCACCCTCTGCGCCGCCCTCACCGGCTGCGCCCCGCAAGCGGAGGAGAAGGCACCGGACCGGGCCGCCGGTGCGACGGCGTCCTGTGCTCCCGGCAAGCTCGCCACCCAGGTGCCCGGCAAGCTGACCGTCGGCACCGACAAGCCCGCGTACGCCCCCTGGTTCTCCGACGACGAGCCGTCCAACGGGAAGGGCTTCGAGTCCGCGGTGGCGTACGCCGTCGCGAAGGAGCTCGGTTACGGCCGGGACGCGGTGGTGTGGCAGCACACGCCTTTCAACAGCGCGTTCGCGCCCGGCGCGAAGAAGTTCGACTTCGACATCAACCAGGTCTCCATCAGCGAGGAGCGGAAGAAGGCCGTCGCCTTCTCCTCCGGCTACTACGACGTACGCCAGGCCGTCGTCGCGCTGAAGTCGTCCAAGGCCGCGAGGGCCACGCGTGTGGCCGACCTCAGGGACGTGAAGCTGGGCGCGCAGGTGGGCACCACCAGCCTCGACTTCATCACCGACCTGGTGAAGCCGAGCGAGAAGCCCGCCGTCTACCAGCGCAACGACTTCGCGAAGTCGGCGCTGAAGACCGGTCAGGTGGACGCCATCGTGGTGGACCTGCCGACCGCCTTCTACATCACCGGGGCGGAGGTGCCGGAGGCCGAGGTGGTGGGCCAGTTCGCCGCTCCCTCCGGTGACCCCGAGCAGTTCGGTCTGGTCCTTGACCGGGAGAGCGTGCTGACCTCCTGTGTCAGCGGTGCGGTGGACGCCCTGCGGAAGGACGGCACGCTCGCGGCCCTGGAGAAGAAGTGGCTCTCCGAGGCCGTCGACGCACCGGTGCTCAAGTGACCCTGGACAAGGCTCCGGCCGTCCACGAGGACGCGTACGTCCCCTCCGAACGCCGGATCGCCCGCGAGCGGTACCGGCGTTCCCGTACCCGGCGGGCCACCGCGATCGCCGCCACCAGCACCCTGGTGACGGGCGCGGTGCTGTTCCTGCTGATCACGGGTTCGCCCGGCTGGACCCGTACCAAGGAGACGTTCTTCAGCGCCCATTACGCGCGCGTCGCCCTCCCGCAGGTCATGGAGGGGCTGTGGCTGAATCTCCGGCTGCTGGCCGTGTGCGGTGCGGCCGTCCTGGTGCTCGGCCTGCTGCTCGCCGTGGCGCGCACCCTGCGCGGGCCGGTGTTCTTCCCGGTGCGGGCCCTGGCCACCGCGTACACGGACTTCTTCCGGGGGCTGCCGCTCATCATCTGCCTGCTGATGGTGGTGTTCGGGGTGCCCGCCCTGCGGCTGGAGGGGGTGACCACCGATCCGGTGCTGCTGGGCGGCGGCGCCCTGGTGCTGACGTACTCGGCGTACGTCGCCGAGGTCTTCCGGGCCGGCATCGAGTCCGTGCATCCCTCGCAGCGGGCGGCGGCGCGTTCGCTGGGGCTGAGCGGCGGGCAGGCGCTGCGCTTCGTCGTGCTGCCGCAGGCGGTGCGGCGGGTGGTGCCGCCGCTGCTGAACGACCTGGTGTCGCTCCAGAAGGACACCGGGCTCGTCTCGATCGCCGGGGCGGTGGACGCCGTGTACGCGGCGCAGATCATCGCGAGCAAGGACTTCAACTACACCCCGTACGTCGTCGCGGGTCTGGTCTTCGTGGCGTTGACCATCCCGATGACCCGGCTCACCGACTGGGTGACGGCCCGGATGGACCGGCGGCGGGCCCAGGGAGGGATCGTATGAGCGTGACACCTGCCCCGGAACCGACCGCTCCGGTGCTGCGGATGGAGGCGGTCCGCAAGTCGTTCGGGGCGTCGCCGGTGCTGCGGGACGTGGATCTGGAGGTGGCCCCGCACACGGTGACCGCCCTGATCGGCGCGTCGGGGTCCGGGAAGTCGACCCTGCTGCGCTGCGCCAACCTCCTGGAGGAGATCGACGACGGGGCGATCTGGCTGGAGGGCGAGGAGATCACCGATCCGCGGGCCGACGCGGACGCGGTGCGCCGCCGGATCGGCGTGGTGTTCCAGGCGTACAACCTCTTCCCGCATCTGACCGTCCTGCAGAACATCACCCTGGCCCCGCGCCGCGTCCACGGGCTCTCCCGGCCCCGGGCCGAGGCGGAGGCCCGCGCGCTGCTGGAGCGGCTGGGGCTCGGGGCGAAGGCGGACGAGTACCCGGACCGGCTCAGCGGCGGTCAGCAGCAGCGGGCCGCGATCGTCCGGGCGCTGGCGGTACGCCCCCGGCTGCTGCTCCTGGACGAGATCACGGCCGCCCTGGACCCGGAGCTGGTGGGCGAGGTGCTGGGTCTCGTACGGGAGGTGAAGGAGGAGGGCATGACGATGGTCATCGCCACCCACGAGATGGCGTTCGCGCGCGAGGTCGCCGACCAGGTGTGCTTCCTGGACGCCGGTGTGGTGCTGGAGCGCGGCACGCCCGAGGAGGTGTTCGGCGCCCCCCGTGAGGAGCGCACCCGGCGGTTCCTGCGGCGGATCGTGGCGGCGGGACGGCTGTGAGGCGTGCCGGCGCCCCGGTGCGGGCCGCCCTGCCGTCGGCGTCGTGCCGCGTCCGGGAGACGGATCGCCGCCTCACCGGCCGGACCGTTCAGCCGGTCCGCCCGGTCGGCCGCTGGACATCCTCGTGCACGCCGGCGCTGACCAGTCCCGTCTCGTAGGCGACGATCACCGCCTGGACCCGGTCACGGAGTCCGAGCTTGGCGAGGATGCGGGCGACGTGCGTCTTGACGGTCGCCTCGGCCAGGTGGAGGCGGGCGGCCAGTTCGGCGTTGCTCAGCCCGCGGGCCAGCAGGCCGAAGACCTCCAGTTCGCGCGGGGTGAGCGAGGCGAGGTCGCGGTGGAGGGCGGCGGTGTCGCCGCCCCGCTGGGTGAACCGCTGCACCAGGCGGCGGGTGATGGCGGGCGCGAGAAGGGCGTCGCCGGTGCGGACCGTGCGGACGGCCGCGGTCAGTTGCTCGGGCGTGACGTCCTTGAGGAGGAAGCCGCTGGCCCCGGCGGACAGTGCCGCGTAGACGTAGCGGTCGAGGTCGAAGGTGGTGAGGATGATGACACGGGGGCTGTCGGGGAGCGGGACGCCCTCGGCTCGGACGGGGTCGGGGGCTCCGCGGTCGGCGAGGATGCGTCGGGTGGCCTCCAAGCCGTCCATCTCGGGCATCCGGACGTCCATCAGGACCACGTCGGGACGTGTGCGACGGACGGCTGCGACCGCTTCGATCCCGTTGGTCGCCTCACCGACGACATCGATGCCGTCGGCGCCGAGGATCAACCGGAATCCTGTGCGTACCAGGGTCTGGTCGTCGGCGACGAGCACACGCAGCGGCTCGGTCACGGTGTCTCCAAGGGGATCAGTGCCTCCACACGGAAGCCGCCGGTCAGGAGCCGGCCGGTGTTCAGGGTTCCGTCGTAGACGGCCAGGCGCTCCCGCAGACCGATCAGGCCACGACCGTTCCCGGCGGCGGCGACGGGGTGTCCTCCGGTGTCGGTGACTTCCACCCGGAGCCGGTCCGCACCGTACTCGACGGTCACGGCCGCGGTGGCGCCGGACGCGTGCTTGACCGTGTTGGTCAGGGCTTCCTGGACCACGCGGTAGGCGGCGAGTTCGACGCCCGGCGGCAGGGGGCACGACGGGCCGGTCACGGACAGGCCGACGGGCAGGCCGGTGTCCCGGACCCGTCCGACCAGCGCCTCCAGCTGGTCCAGGCCGGGCTGCGGGGCCAGCTCCGTCGCCGGGCCGGTCCCCTCCGCTCCCGGGCCCGTCCCCCCGCCCCCGTCGTCCGTGGTGAGCAGTCCCATCACATGGCGCAGCTCGGTCATGGCCGCCCGCCCGCCCGCCTCGACGGCGAGCAGCGCCTCGCCCGCCCGCTCGGGCGAGGTCTTCATGATCTTGCGGGCGGCGCCCGCCTGGATGATCATCACGCTGACGTTGTGCGTGACGACGTCGTGCAACTCGCGGGCGATCCTCGCCCGTTCGTGCTCGACGGCCCGGCGCAGCGCCTCGGCCTGTTCGCGTTCCAGGTCGGAGAGCCGGGTGCGGCCCTCGCCGGTCCGCAGTTTCCAGGTGCGCAGTCCGAGGGCGGCCCCCGCCATCGGGACCAGGATCAGCAGGGCGATGTACTGGTGGGGGACAACCGGTGTCACCGAGTTCCCCGAGGTGCCGACCAGCAGCACCGACACCGGCAGCGCCGCCAGGGTCGCCACCCGGTAGGGGCTGTACACGGCGGCGCTGTAGACAGCGATCACGAACGCGTAGAACGTCAGCCTCAGAACGCTCTGCGGGGTCGCCAGTACCGCGGCCGTCACCACGCACAGCACGGCGAGGGGACAGCGGCGGCGCAGCGCCAGGGCGCCCGAGGCGACGACGGCGAGCATCACCATGAGGGCCAGCCCGCCGGGGCCGGAGGGGCGTGCCACGACGTGTTCCACACCGGGTGCGATCTCACGCACAACGATGTTGTCCGCGTTGTCGATGCCGTAGTAGACGGTGGTGATGCCGAGCGCCAGTGCCAGCAGCACGTCGAACTGCCGGGCGCGGAGGCCGAGCCGCAGCGGCGGACCGGTCGGGCGCGCGGCGTCACCGATCGCCTCGCGGACCGGTGTCCTCAGCCTCTCCAGCGTCGTACGCGCGTTCGTCACCGGTTCATTGTCGCCGCCGCCCGGCCCTCCGGAACCCTCCTCAGCGGTCGTTCCCGGTGCTTCACCTACATCGGGCGGCTACATCGCGAGGATGACGTCTCGGCCGTTCATCCCGATGCGGTACGGCGAAGGGTTCGGGCGGCCGACGCGCGGCGACCGGGCCCGCTCCTAGCGTCCGGGGGGTCCGATGCCCGTACCCGAGGAGACCTCCATGACCACGCCCGTGATCGAACTGCGCGGGGTGAGCCGCCGCTACGACGACGGACCGCCCGCCTTGGACGAGGCGTCACTGACCGTGCGGCCCGGTGAGGCCGTCGCGGTCCTCGGCCCTTCCGGCAGCGGCAAGTCCACGCTGCTGAACCTGATCGCGGGCCTGGACCGGCCGGACGCGGGGACCGTCACCGTGGACGGGGTACGGGTGGATCAGCTGGGGGAAGCGGGCTCCGCGCTCTACCGGCGGTCGAAGATCGGCATGGTCTTCCAGTTCTTCAACCTGCTCGACGATCTGACCGTCGCCGACAACGTCGCCCTGCCCGCGCGGCTTGCGGGTGCGGCACGCGGCGCGGCCGCCCGACGGGCTGCCGAACTCCTGGAGGCCCTCGGCATCGACCGGCACGCCCGCGCCCATCCCGGGCAGTTGTCCGGCGGTGAGCGGCAGCGCGTCGCGGTGGCGCGGGCGTTGATGAACCGGCCGCCGCTGCTTCTGGCCGACGAGCCGACCGGGGCGCTGGACGCGGCCGCCGGACAGAACGTCAGCACGCTGCTCACCGACCTCAACGCCGAGGGTCAGACCATCGTCGTCGTCACCCACGACCTGGCTCTGGCAAAGGCATGCACCAGCCGCACGGTCCGGATCGCCGACGGCCGGATCGCCGAGGACGTCCGGCCCTCATCGGTCGCCCCGGAGGCCGTCCGATGAGCACGCTCGGCAGGGTGGTGCGCTCGGGGGTGGGGCGGCGCCGGGTGCAGACGCTGGTGATCGGGCTCACCTCGATGATGGCGGTGGCCGCCTCCGTCCTCGGCGGGTCACTGCTCGTGGTCTCCGGTGCGCCCTTCGACGACGCCTTCGCGGCGCAGCGCGGCGCGCATCTGTCCGTCCGGTTCGACGCGGGCGAGGTGAGTGCCGCCCAGTTGTCGGAGTCCGGGAAGGCGGACGGGGTGAGCGGTGCGGCCGGCCCGTTCCGCACGGCGACGGTCACTCCGCGGCCGGACGGGGCCAACCCCGGGTGGCCGATGACCGTGGTCGGCCGGGGTGATCCCGGCGGGGGCGTGGACGAGGTGGTGCTGCTCGACGGGCGGTGGCCCACGCGTCCCGGCGAAACCGTGCTGTCCGCCGGGTCCGCGCTCCTCCCGACGCCGGGCCTGCGGATCACCTTCCCCGACCTGCCCGGCGACCCGGCGCTGACGGTGGTCGGGGTGGCCCGCTCGGTCACGGGGACCGCCGACGCCTGGGTGGTGCCGTCCCAGATGGCGGCGCTCACCGCTCCCGGCAGCGGCGGCCACCAGATGCTCTACCGCTTCGCCGAGGCGGACACCGCCGCCCGGATCGCCGCGGGCCGCGAGGCGGTGACGCAAGCCCTGCCGCCGGAAGGGGTCGTCGGCGAACAGTCCTGGCTCACCGTCAGGAAGACCGCCGAGCGCGACACCGCCGTCTATGTCCCCTTCCTCGTCGCGTTCGGGGTCCTGGGCCTGGTCATGTCGGTGCTCATCGTCGGCAACGTCGTCGCGTCGGCCGTCGGTACGGGAACGCGCCGCATCGGTGTCCTCAAGGCCCTCGGCTTCACCCCGGCCCAGGTCGTGCGGGCCTATGTCGGCCAGGCGCTGATCCCTGCCGCCGGCGGCACGGCCCTCGGTGTCCTCGTCGGCCACCTGCTCGCCGTCCCCGTCATGGCCGAGGCCGAGGAGGTCTACGGCGCCTCGTCCCTGGCCGTCGCTCCCGGGGTCGACCTGGCGGTGGTCGCCGGGGTGCTGGGTCTGGTGGCGGCGACCGCGTGGGCGAGTGCCTGGCGGGCCGGGCGGCTGCGCACGGTCGACGCGCTCGCCGTCGGGCGTGCCTCGGCGGCGGGGCGCGGCCGGTGGGCGGCCCGCCTGGCCGGCCGGCTGCCGTTGCCCCGGCCGGTCGCCCTGGGGCTGGCCCGGCCCTTCGCGCGGCCGGGCCGCGCGCTGGCCATGGGCACGGCGACCCTGTTCGGCGCCGTCGCGGTCACGTTCACGGTGGGGATGGGCGCCTCGCTCGGCGAGGTGATGAAGGCCAGGGCCCACGACGCCGCCGATGTCGTCGTGCCCGCGCCGCCGCCGGACTTCGGGCCCCGAGGCCCTGTTCCCGGGAAGCGGCCCGCCGCCGATCCCGCCGCGGTGGCCACGGCCGTCGAGGCCGCAGCCGGAACGGGGAAGCACTACAGCGCCTCGACGGTGCGGGCGGCCGTGTCCGGGCTCAGCGGCACCGTCGACGTGATCGCCTTCACCGGTGACGCCTCCTGGGGCGGCTACACCATGGTCGAGGGCCGGTGGTTCGAGGGGCCGGGCGAGGCCGTGGTCCCCACCGCCTTCCTGGCCGCCACCGGCACCCGTATCGGCGACACCGTCACCCTGAACGGCCTGGCCGAGCCGGTCCCCGTCCGGATCGTCGGCGAGGTCCTCGACCCCCGCAAGGAGGGCAAGCAGGTCTTCACCGACGCCTCGCGCCTCACGTCGGCACATCCCGACCTGACGGAGACGAGCCACCACATCGCGGTCGAGCCGGGCACCGACGTGACCCGCTACGTCGCATCACTCAACAGGGACCTGGCGCCCCTGGAGGTCACCGCGCGGGCCGGCGGGCGCGAATCCGGCGGCGACATGGTCGACACGCTCAACGCGCTGTCCGCGATCCTCACGCTGCTGCTCGTCGCCGTCGCAGCGCTCGGCGTGCTCAACGGCGTGCTGCTCGACACCCGCGAACGCGTCCGGGAGATCGGTGTCCACAAGGCTCTCGGCATGACTCCCCGGGGGACCGTCGCGATGGTCATCACCTCGGTCGTCGTGACGGGCCTGGTCGCGGGCGTTCTGGGCGTACCGCTCGGCGTGGCCCTGCACGGCTGGGTCGTCCCCGCGATGGGCGACAGCGTGGAGCTCCGCTTCCCGGATTCCGTCATCGCCGTCTACGGGGCCGCCGAACTGCTCCTGCCGGCACTCGGCGGCCTGCTCATCGCCGTCCTCGGTGCGCTGCTACCGGCCGGCTGGGCCGCCCGGGCCCGCACCGCCACGGCGCTGCGCACCGAATAGGAGGCGGTGTCCGTAGCCCGTCAGGCCAGCTCGTCCCGCAGTTGCCGCTTGAGGATCTTGCCGCTGGCGTTGCGCGGGAGCGCCTCCACGAACACGACGCGCTTGGGCGCCTTGAAGGAGGTGAGCTTCTCGCGGGCGTGGGCGATGAGTTCGCTCTCGTCCGCCTCGCCGCGCAGGACGACGACGGCGGTGACGGCCTCGATCCAGCGGTCGTCGGGGAGGCCGATGACGGCGGTCTCGGCGACGGCGGGGTGGGTGTAGAGGGCGTCCTCGACCTGGCGGGAGGCGACGAGGACGCCGCCGGAGTTGATGACGTCCTTGACCCGGTCGACGACGGTGAGGAAGCCCTCGGCGTCCCGGACCGCGAGGTCTCCGGAGTGGAACCAGCCGTCGCGGAAGGCGGCGGCCGTCTCTTCGGGCTTGTCCCAGTAGCCGGAGCACAGTTGGGGCGAGCGGTAGACGACCTCGCCGGCGGTGCCGTCGGGGACGTCCTCGCCCTTCTCGTCGACGACCCGGGCCTCCACGAAGAGGACCGGCCGGCCGCAGGACTCCATCCGGCCCTCGTGCTCGTCGGGGCCCAGCACGGTGGCCAGGGGGCCGATCTCGCTCTGTCCGAAGCAGTTGAAGAAGGCCAGGTGCGGGAGGTGTTCGCGCAGTCGCTCCAGGACGGGCACGGGCATGATCGAGGCCCCGTAGAACGCCTTGCGCAGTCCGGCGAGGTCGCGGGTGGCGAACTCCGGATGGTTGGCGAGGCCGATCCAGACGGTGGGCGGGGCGAACAGGCTGTCGGCCAGGCCCGCTTCGACGAGG
Organism: Streptomyces anulatus; assembly: GCF_014650675.1. GTDB lineage: Bacteria > Actinomycetota > Actinomycetes > Streptomycetales > Streptomycetaceae > Streptomyces > Streptomyces anulatus. The sequence goes on from NZ_BMVK01000012.1 coordinate 168,647, forward strand.
TCGAAGATCGAGACGGCGTCCGGGGCGTCCAGGATGGTGTTCTCGGCGCCGACCGCCAGATAGGGCAGCAGGAACACGTGCATCTGGGCCGAGTGGTAGAGCGGCAGGGAGTGCACGGGCCGGTCGGTCGCGGCGAGGCCGAGCGCGGTGATCGCGCTGACGTACTCGTGGACCAGGGCCCCGTGCGTCATCATCGCGCCCTTGGGCAGGGCGGTGGTCCCGGAGGTGTACAGCAGCTGCACCAGGTCGTCGGAGGCGGGCGGGCGCCGCGGGGTGAACGCCCGTTCCGTCTCCAGGGCGTCGAGCAGCGAGCCGGGCGCGTCGCGCAGCGCGCGCACCGGGAGCCCGGCGGGGAGCCGCCCGGCGGGGTCCGGGTCGGTCAGGACGAGGGAGGAGCCGGACTGGTCGAGGAGGTAGGCCAGGTCGTCGCCGGTGAGGTTCTGGTTGACCGGCACATGGACGAACCCGGCCCGTGCGCAGGCGAGGAAGCCGATCAGATAGGCGTCGGAGTTGTGCGCGTAGGCGGCCACCCGGTCGCCGGGGGCGAGCCCGTGCTCCTCGGTGAGGACGGCGGCGGCCGTGGAGACCGCGGCGTCCAGGGAGCGGTAGGTCCAGGCCCGGTCGGCGTACCGCACGGCGGTCCGTCCGGGGGTGCGCCGGGCGCTGCGGGTGAGGACTCCGTCGACTGTGCTGCTGCGTACACCTGTCATGGCGTGATCCTGTGCGTCCGGGCCCCCGGGGGTCAAGAGTCCGGATACCGACCAGACGGTTGACAGCTCCCGGGGCTCCCTGGCTGAGTGGCGCGTGGCTGTCCGGACGGTCCGGACAGGCCGCCGCGCCACCCGCACCGCTGGGAGGAACACCTTGACGTTACGCAACCGTCTGAGACTGCTCGGGGTCGCCGGTCTCGCCCTGTTCACCGTGTCGGCGTCGCTGCCGCCTGCCACCGCGTCCGGTGCCCAGGAGACGCGGCACCCGTCCGGGGGCGGTCTTTCGGCCGTCATCCGGTACACGGAGTACGGCATTCCGCACATCGTGGCGAAGGACTACGCGCAGCTGGGCTTCGGCACCGGCTGGGCGCAGGCCGCCGACCAGGTGTGCACGCTGGCGGACGGCTTCCTCACGGTGCGCGGGGAGCGGTCGAGGTTCTTCGGCCCGGACGCCGCCACGGACTACTCCCTCTCCTCGGCGGCGACGAACCTCTCCAGCGACCTGTACTTCCGGGGCGTCCGCGACAGCGGCACGGTGGAGAAGCTGCTCGAGGCGCCCGCGCCCGCCGGTCCGAGCCGGGACGTCAAGGAGACGCTGCGCGGGTTCGCCGCCGGGTACAACGCGTGGATAGAGCAGAACCGGATCACCGATCCCGCCTGCCGGGGCGCGTCCTGGGTGCGCCCGGTGACGGCGCTGGACGTGGCGGCGCGCGGCTACGCGCTGGCGGTGCTCGGCGGCCAGGGACGCGGCATCGACGGCATCACCGCGGCACAGCCGCCGACCGCCGCTCCCCCGGCGGACGGGGTCACGCCCGAGGAGGCGGCGACGGCGGCGGAGCGGCTGCTGTCGACGCAGAACGCGGACATGGGTTCCAACGCGGTGGCCTTCGACGGCTCCACGACGGTGAACGGGCGCGGGCTGCTGCTCGGCAACCCGCACTACCCGTGGCAGGGCGGACGCCGCTTCTGGCAGGCGCAGCAGACGATCCCCGGCGAGCTGAACGTGTCGGGCGCGTCCCTGCTGGGCGCGACGACGATCTCGATCGGGCACAACGCGGATGTGGCGTGGAGCCATACGGTCGCCACGGGCGTCACGTTGAATCTGCATCAGCTCAACCTCGATCCGGCCGACCCGACCGCCTATCTGGTGGACGGGAAGCGGGAGCGGATGACGAAGCGGACGGTGAGCGTCCCGGTGAAGGGCGCGGCCGACGTGACCCGCACCCAGTGGTGGACCCGCTACGGGCCGGTGGTCACCTCGATGGGCGCGGCGCTGCCGCTGCCGTGGACGGCGAGCACGGCGTACGCGCTGAACGACCCGAACGCGGGAAACATGCGGATGGCGGACACGGGGCTGGGCTTCGGCAAGGCCCGCTCCACGGGTGACGTCGAGCGTGCGCTGCACCGGTCGCAGGGACTGCCCTGGGTGAACACGATCGCGGCGGACCGGGCGGGGCACTCCTTCTTCTCCCAGTCACAGGTGCTGCCGAGGATCACGGACGAGCTGGCGGAGCGCTGCTCGACCCCGCTGGGCCGGGCGACCTACCCCGCTTCCGGTCTCGCGGTGCTGGACGGTTCGCGGACGGACTGCGCGCTGGGCAGCGACGCGGACGCGGTGCAGCCGGGGATCTTCGGCCCGGGCCGGATGCCGGTGCTGAAGAACCGGCCGTACGTGGAGAACTCCAACGACAGCGCGTGGCTGACCAACGCGGAGCGGCCGCTGACCGGGTACGAGCGGGTCTTCGGCACGATCGCGACGCCCCGGTCGATGCGGACGCGCGGTGCGGTCGAGGACGTCGCGTCGATGGCGGACCGGGGGCGGCTCCGGGTCGGGGACCTTCAGCGGCAGCAGTTCGCCAACCGTGCGCCGGCCGGCGATCTGGCGGCGTCCGAGGCGGCGGAGTGGTGTGCGGCGCTGCCGGGTGGCACGGCCGTGGGCACGGACGGGACGCCGGTCGACGTGTCGGCGGCCTGCCGGGTGCTGCGGCGCTGGGACCGGAGTGTGGACAGCGACAGCCGGGGCGCCCTGCTCTTCGACCGGTTCTGGCGGAAGGCGTCGTCGGCGCCCGCCGCCGAGCTGTGGAGGACGCCGTTCGATCCGGCCGACCCGGTGCGCACCCCGCGCGGCCTGAACACGGCCGCGCCCGTCCTGGGCAGGGCCCTGGCGGACGCCGTGGCGGAGCTGCGGGCGGCGGGCATCGCGCTGGACGCGCGGCTGGGCGATCACCAGTTCGTCGAGCGGAACGGCAAGCGGTTCCCGATCGGCGGCGGGACGGAGTCGCTGGGCATCTGGAACAAGACCGAGCCGAAGTGGAACGCGGCGGATGGCGGCTATACGGAGGTGTCGTCGGGCTCCAGCTACATCCAGGCGGTCGGCTGGGACGACAGCCGCTGCCCGGTGGCCCGGACGCTGCTGACGTACTCCCAGTCGGAGAACCCGAAGTCACCGCACTACAGCGACCAGACCCGGCTGTACGCGGGTGAGCGCTGGGTGACGCCCCGGTTCTGCGAGAGGGACATCGCGCGTTCGCCGGACCTGCGGGTGGTGCGGGTGCGCGAACGGCGCTAGAACCCCGCGAGCGGACATGATGCAAACGAAGGGCGCCGGCCACGTGATCCGGTAGATTCGCCCGTCCGCGGCGAGCGGACCCCGTCCCGGCGGGAGCCTGCTCGCCGCGGGTCGTGTCGATTCTCCCGGGGACGTCCTCTCCGGGCCTCCGAAGGGTCCCCGGGCCATTCCCGTGAACATCCGCGCAACGCGTCACGCTCTGCTGGCCCGCCTGTTGCCCGACGACCGGCCTGAGGAACTGACCGTACGTCAGGGTCAGTTCCACCAGGTGGTGATGGGATCGGAGCACGTCGTGTGCCTGCCCCGCACCCCGGCGGCGGCCGCCCGGCTGCCCCGGCGGGCGGCCGTCCTGCGCGCACTCGCCGGGCTCGGCCTCGGCTTCCGCACGCCCGAGCCGCTGGCGCGGGGCGGCGCACCCGGCAGCGACGAGGGGCCGTTCATGGTGCTCGGCCGCATTCCCGGGGAACCGTTGGAGCCCGCCGCGCTCCACGATGCCCGGGTGGCCGATGCCGTGGCGGCGCAGTACGCGGCGCTGCTGGCCGTGCTGGACCGCGCCGGGGCCGACCCGAGGGTACGAGCAGTTCTGCCGCACGCCCCGGAGGGCCGGTGGCGGCGGTTCGCGGGCGACGTGCGCGCGGAGCTGTTCGTGCTGATGTCCGGCAGCGGGCGGCCTCGGGCCGAGCGGGAACTCGCGGCGCTCGACGGCCTCCCCCACCTCACCGGTGCGGTGGTGCACGGCGACCTGGGAGCGGAGAACGTTCTCTGGGAGTGGGAGCACGGCCTGCCGCGCCTCGCCGGGGTGCTCGACTGGGACGATGTCGAACTCGGCGACCCGGCCGAGGACTTCGCAGCCGTCGGCGCCTCCTACGGCCACGACTTCCTGGGGCGCGTGCTCGCCCCGGACAGCGGGGCGGAGTCCGGTCTCCCCGCCCGCGCGGCCGCGATCCGCGGCACCTTCGCCCTCCAGCAGGCTCTCCACGCCCGACGCGACGGCGACGAGGAGGAGTTGGCGGACGGCCTGGCCGGCTACCGCTGAGACGCACCGGCCCGGTGCCGGGGCCCGGGAGGTGCGGCGATCCCTCCCGGACCCGGTCGCCGCTACAGCGGGCGCTCGAACCCCTCCCAGTACGGTTCACGCAGCCGCCGTTTGTAGAGCTTGCCGTTGGGGTCGCGGGGCATGGCGGTGATGAAGTCGAGGCTCCGGGGCCGTTTGTAGCCGGCGAGCCGCTCCTCGCAGTGGGCGAGGATCGCGGCGGCGAGCGCCGGTGACGGGGCGTGGCCCTCGGCCGGTTCGACGACGGCCTTGACCTCCTCGCCGCGGTCCGCGTGGGGGATGCCGAAGGCGGCGGCGTCCGCGACGGCGGGGTGGGTGAGCAGGGCCGACTCGATCTCGGCGGGGTAGATGTTGACGCCGCCCGCGATGATCATGTCGATCTTGCGGTCGCGGAGGAAGAGGTAGCCGTCCTCGTCCAGCACGCCGAGGTCGCCGACGGTGAAGAAGTCGCCGATGCGGTTGGTGCGGGTCTTGGTCTCGTCCTTGTGGTAGCTGAAGCCGCCGGTGCTCATCTTCATGTAGACGGTGCCCAGTTCCCCCGGCGGGAGGCGGTTGCCGTCGTCGTCGAAGACGGCCAGTTCGCTGATCGGCCAGGCCTTGCCGACGGTGCCGGGCTTCTTCAGCCAGTCCTCGGCGGTGGCGAACGCTCCCCCGCCCTCGCTGGCCGCGTAGTACTCCTCGACGCAGCTCCCCCACCAGTCGATCATGGCGCGTTTGACGTGGTCGGGGCAGGGGGCGGCCCCGTGGATGGCGTGTCGCATGGAGGAGACGTCGTAGCGGGCCCTCACCTCGTCGGGCAGCGCGAGCAGCCGGTGGAACTGGGTGGGGACCATGTGGGTGTGCGTGCAGCGGTGGGCGTCGATGACGCGCAGCATCTCCTCGGGCGACCAGCCGTCCATCAGGACCAGCGGGTGGCCGATGTGCAGGGCGGCGCCCGCGAATTGGAGTACGGCGGTGTGGTAGAGCGGTGAGCAGACCAGGTGGACGTTGTCGTCGAACGGCCGGATGCCGAAGATGCCGAGGAACCCGCCGAGGTAGGTCTCCTCGGGGCGTTTTCCGGGCAGTGGGCGCCTGATGCCGCGGGGGCGGCCGGTGGTGCCCGAGGTGTAGTTCATGACCCAGCCGAGGGTGCGGTCGTCGGGCGGGGTCGCGGGGTGGCCTACGAGGAGTTCGGCGTAGGGGCGGCAGCCGGGGACCGTGCCGACGCCGTAGCGGTGGGTCGCGGGCAGTTCCGCCTCGTCGGCGGCGGCCGTCGCGGTGGCCGCGAAGCGTTCGTGGGCGATCAGGACGCGGGCGCCCGAGTCGGCGACGATCCAGGCGATCTCGGGGCCGACGAGGTGGTGGTTGACCGGGACGAGGTAGAAGCCGGCCTGCGAGGCGGCGAGGTAGGCGGTGAGCAGTTCGACGCCGTTGGGCAGCACGACGGCGAACGCGTCGCCCTCGCGCAGTCCGGCCGCGCGCAGGCCGTGGACCATGCGGTTGACGTCGGCGTGCAGGCGGCCCGCGCTCCACTCCTGGCCGTCCGGGGCGATCAGGACGGTGCGGTCGGGGTCGGCGGCGGCCTGGGCCCAGAAGCCGTTGGGCGGCTGGTTCACGTGGCGCTCCTTCCGGCGATGCGGTTCATGCGGGTGACGGCCCGTTCGAAGCCGCGGGTCAGGTCGTCGACGACGGCCCGGACGCTGCGTTCGCTGTTCATCCGGCCGACGATCTGCCCGACGGGCGTGCCGAGCAGCTCGCCGACCTCGTACTTCTGGATCCGGGAGACGGCCTCGGCGACCAGCAGCCCCTGGAGCGGCATGGGCAGGGTGCCGGGTCCTGCCGCGTCGTCCCAGGCGTCGGTCCACGCGGTACGGAGCTGGCGTGCGGGTTTCCCCGTGAGGGCGCGGGAGCGGACGGTGTCGCCGGAGCCCGCGGCCAGGAGTTTCGCGGTGAGGGCCGGGGAGTGCAGGTCGGCCTCCTCGGTGGTGAGCCAGAGGGAGCCGAGCCAGACGCCCTGCGCGCCGAGGGCGATCCCGGCGGCGGCCTGTTCACCGCTGCCGATGCCTCCGGCGGCGAGCACGGGCAGCGGGGCGACGGCCTCGACGACTTCGGGGACCAGCACCATGGAGCCGATCTCGCCGGTGTGGCCGCCTGCTTCGTACCCCTGGGCGACGACGACGTCGATGCCCGCCTCGGCGTGCCGCCGGGCGTGCCGGGCGCTGCCGGCCAGGGCGGCGACGAGGACCCCGTGGTCGTGGGCCCGTTCGATGACGTCGGCGGGCGGGGAGCCGAGGGCGTTGGCCAGGAGCTTGATCGGGTAGTCGAAGGCCACGTCGAGCTGGCCCCGGGCGACCTCCTCCATCCAGCCGGTGATGCGCCAGCCGGACGCCTCCCCCTCGGCCAGTTCGGGCACCCCGTGGCGGGCCAGGAGCTCCCGCACGAACCCGCGGTGTTCGGCCGGGATCATCGCCTCGACGTCCGCCTCGGTGACGCCCTCGACCTTCTTGGCGGGCATGACCACGTCGAGGCCGTAGGGCTTGCCGCCGGCGAGTCCGTGCAGACGGTCCAGGTCGCGCGCGAGGTCGTCGGGAGCGGTGTAGCGCACCGCCCCGAGCACGCCGAAGCCCCCGGCTCTGGTGATGGCCGCGGCGACCTCGGGGAACGGCGTGAAGCCGAAGATGGCGTGCTCGATTCCCAGTTGCTTGCTCAGCTCCGTCTCCATGGGCGGCAGGATGCCGCAGCGGAGCGGCCGAGGGAAGAGCTTTTCTGATGCAGCGTCAGATTCTTTGCGGGCCAGGACGCACCCGGGAGCGCGGGGGTGACAGTAATCTCTGCGGCGGCAGGAACTTTCACTGCTCGGCGAGATTTCGGAAGTTACTTTCGCGCGGGCTCCGGCGCACGGGCACGCCCCGGTGACCGGACGTCCGGCACGGGAAGGAGTTGCGGATGACCGGGGACACGAACGGACGGGCGGCGGACGGCCGGAAGGGCGCACACGAAGGCCCGGAGCGGGCCGGGGGCCGCGGATCCTCGACCGACGCCCGCACGGCCGGGAGCGGCATCGACCGGCGGCGGGTGGGCGGCGGGATACTGGCGCTGGGCGGCGCACTCGCGCTGACGCCCATTCCGCTCGCGGGCGCGGCCGGCCGGAGCGGGCCGGGCGCGGGGGCAACAGACGGAGCGGCGGACACGGGAGCGGGCATGGAGTCAGGGGCGCACCGGCCCACGCTGCGACGCGGGAGCGCCGCACGAGCCGGGCTGCTCCAGGGGCCGCTGGACCAGCTCGTCCGGGACGCCGAGGCCTACCTCGCCGACTCCCCCGCGCACCCCTGGTACGCGGGCGCGGTCCTGCTCGCCGGGCGGGGCGGGACGGTGGCGCTGCACCGGCCGATCGGCAAGGCGGTGCGCTATGCCGCGTACGACGAGAAGACCGACACCGGGGTGGAGTTCCCGGCGGACCAGCAGATCGCGATGGCCGAGGACACCGTCTTCGACCTGGCCTCGATCTCCAAGCTGTTCACCTCACTCCTGGCGGTCCAGCAGATCGAGCGCGGCGCCCTGGAGCTGGAGGCCGCGGTCGCCTCGTACCTCCCGGACTTCGCCGGCGGCGGCAAGCAGGACGTCACGGTCCGTCATCTGCTGACGCACACCTCGGGTTTCCGCTCGTGGATCCCGCTGTACGAGGAGCCGACCCGGGAGGGCAAGCTCCGGAGGCTGTGGGAGGAGGTCCCGGCGAGCACACCGGGCAGCGCGTACCTCTACTCCGACCTCAACCTGATCTCGCTGCAGCTGATCCTGGAGAAGATCACCGGCCGCCCGCTGGACGCCCTGCTCCGCGACGAGATCACGGCCCCGCTCGGGATGCACCGCACCCGGTACAACCCGCCCGCCTCCTGGAAGCCGAAGATCGCGGCGACCGAGGACGCCCGGTTGCCCTGGTCCGGTCTCGAGCGCGGGCTGGTCTGGGGCGAGGTGCACGACGAGAACGCCTTCAGCCTGGACGGGGTGGCGGGCCACGCCGGGGTGTTCTCCTGCGCCTGGGACCTCGCGGTCCTCGCCCGGACCCTCCTCAACGGCGGGGTCTACGGCCGCGCCCGCATCCTGTCCGAGGAATCGGTCGACCTGCTGTTCACCGATTTCAACACCGCGTTCCCGGGCGACGAGCACGGCCTCGGCTTCGAGCTCTACCAGCACTGGTACATGGGCGCGATGGCGACCCCGCGCAGTGCGGGGCACACCGGATTCACCGGGACCAGCCTGGTGCTCGACCCGTCGACCGACACCTTCCTCGTCGTGCTGGGCAACTCCGTCCATCCCGTACGGAGCTGGCGCTCGGGCAGCGCGCCCCGGGTGGCGGCCGCCAACCAACTGGCGCGGGCCGTACCGGTCCGGCCCGAACGGGGGCGTACGGCCTGGTTCTCCGGGATGGCGAGCGCCTCCACCGCCACCCTCACCCTGCCCGCCCTGCGGCTGCACTCCGCACGGGCGCGCCTGGAGTGCGCGCTGTGGTGGGACACCGAACCGGCGGCCGACGCCCTCTTCCTGGAAGCGTCGGAGGGTCAGGACTGGCAGCCGGTGCCGTTCACCACGCTCGCACCGGGCCCCGGCCACCGCCCGGATCCGCAGCCGCACCCGGCGGGCTCGGTGACCGGCTGGTCGGGGCGCGTCTGGCACCGGCTGGAGGCGGACCTGGCAAAGTGGCGCGGCCGGGACGTACGCCTGCGCTGGCGCTACGCCACCGACCGGCTGTACGTGGGACGCGGCGCGTACGTGGACGGCCTGCGGGTCCGCGACGGCGTCCGCACGGTCTTCGACGCGGAACGGCCCCGGGACGCCGGCCGGATCGAGGCGACGGGCTGGGCGCCCTCGGCGGACTGAGCCCGCGCCCGGGCCGGGAGAGGCAACGGCCGCTTCGGCGCTGCTCGCGCCGCCGGAGCGGCCGCGCCCTCAGGTCACCGCGTTCACCTGCGGGTCCGCCTGCGCGGGCACGGACGCGGACACCGGCGCGGTCGACTCCCGGACCACCAGCCTCGGCCGGATCAGCAGGGAGCGGCCGGCCGAGGGCGCCGACTCGATCCGGGCGCGCAGTTGCTGGAAGGTCTCCGCCGCCATCTCCGTCAGCGGCTGGCGGACCGTGGTGAGCGGCGGCTCGAAGAGATCGGCGAGCAGGATGTCGTCGAAGCCGACCACCGACACATCGCGCCCGGCGGTGCGTCCGGCGTCCTTGGCGCCCCGGCAGATCCCGATCGCGCACATGTCGTTGATGGCGACGAACGCGGTGGGCGGGCGGGGCCCGGAGAGCAGCTCGCGGGCGGCGTTGCGGCCGAGCTCGGCCGCGTCCTTGTCGCCGAACTCGGTGGTGTCCGCCCCGGGCCAGACGATGGCGTCGGCCGGGTCGAGGCCGGCCTCCTCCAGCGCGGCGCGGAAGCCCCGCAGCCGCTCGCGGCGGTTGACGCTGTTGACCGAACCGGAGACGAAGGCGAGTCTTCGGTGACCGAGTTCGAGCAGGTGGCGGGTGGCCAGCTCCGCCCCCATGGCGTTGTCCACACTGATGCTCGCCAGTGACGGCGGGTCGCCCGCCTGGGCCGTGCGGTCGAAGGCGACCATCTTCAGCCCCCTGCTGAGCAGCGGCTCGACATGTTCGAGCGAGGGCAGCGAGGAGCAGAGCACCACTCCGCTGACCCCGTCCGCCAACAGCTCCTCGCCGTACTTGAGCTCCCGGGCGGGATCGCGCTCGCTGTTGCAGAGCAGCACGTGGTACCCCTCGGCGAGCGCGATGGCCTCCAGCTCCCGCGCGAGCGACCCCCAGAACGGGTTCGCCACGGAGGGCACGATCAGGCCGATCACCTTGATCCGGCCCGTGCGCAGCATGCGTGCCGCCCGGTTGGGCCGGTAGCTGAGGCGCTCGATGGTCTGCTCGACACGGGCCAGGGTGGCCGCCTGCATACGGTCGGTGCGTCCGTTGAGGACGTTGGAGACCGTGCTCGCGGATACCCCCGCAGCCGCCGCGACCTGATGGATCGTTACCCCGCTCATGCCACCTCCGGTTCGAAACTCCCTGACCACCCTAGTGTATCGATTTACTGAAGTCTCTCTACCGATACACCCGTTAACGTGGTCGAAAAATTGTTGTGCATCAGCTGTTGACGCCGCTCCGACGGCATTCCTAGTCTCAGTGCATCGATTTACCAGCACTTCCCAGCCATGGCTGGGACTGCATCACTGGATCGATCCACAAACTTCGCCTCAAAAGGGGTGCCTCATGGAACTCAACAGACGGTCGCTGCTCGCCGCCATCGGCGCGGGCACCGCCGCCGCGCTCACGGGCTGCGGCACCGGCACCGGCACCTCCGCGGCCGGCTCCGCCGACGGACCCGCCGAGGGCGAGATCACCCTCCTCACCCCGATCTACGAGGGTGCGAAGGGCAAGAAGCTCCTGGAGGGCGACATCCTCGGCGGGTTCCGGAAGAAGTATCCGGACGTCAAGGTGAACGTGGACTACACCACGTACGACCAGCTCAACGAGAAGATCACCACCGGGCTCGCGGGCGGCCTGCTGCCCGACGTGCTGATGATGGGGGTCGGCTGGATCCCGCCGTTCGCCGCCAAGGGAGCGATCGCGGAACTGCCGGAGAAGCTGGCCGAGACCCACGACTACGAGAAGCGGGTGCTGGAGCCTTCGCGCCACGACGGCAAGCTGTACGCCCTGCCCGTCGTGCTCGACACCCGCATCGTGGTCTACCGCAAGGACCACTTCGCCGAGGCCGGCATCCGCAAGACGCCAGCCAACTGGTCCGAACTACGCGCTGTCGCAAAGCAGTTGACGACGAAGGGCCGGGTCGGGTTCGACCCCTTCTCCATCAATCTGCGCCAGTGCTGGGAGACCTTCCTCTTCGCCAACGGCGGACAGCTGTTCAGCGCGGACGGCAAGAAGCCGCTGTTCACCGACGCCCGCGGGGTGGAGTCCCTCCAGTTCTTCAAGGACCTGGTGGCCGACGGTTCGGCGGACTACTCGCGCAAGACCGACACCGGAGCACCGTCGAACGTGCAGACCGGCCAGGGCTCGATGATGATGACGACCAGCGCGCTCTGGGTCCAGGTCAAGGAGCAGAACCCGGAGCTGATCGAACAGGACAAGCTCGGCGCGTTCGTGCTGGCCAACCGCAGGCCCGCGATGCTCCAGGGCGGCACGCTCGTCAGCCAGTCGGCGAGCTCCAAGCACCCGGCCGCGGCCCGTGCGCTCGTGGAGTGGCTGGCCACCCCCGAATCGATCCTCGGCGCGGCCCAGCAGCGCGGCTCGGTGCCCGGGCTGCGGGATCTCAGCGACACCCCTTACGTCAAGGAGAACCAGTTCGTCGACCTCTCCCTGAAGAACCTGCAGCACGCGGTGTCCGAGGGCGGCACCGCCGCCTGGATGGAGATCCGCGAGAAGATCGTGCCGACGCTGGAGCCCGCGATCGTGGGCGACCAGTCGGCGAAGGACGCCATCGCGGAGCTCGGCCGGCTCGCCGAGGCCGCCATCGGCCGGATGTGAGGACCCGTCACTGTGGGAGCGACATCCGTATTGAAGGCGCGGCCCGTGCGGCCGCCCGCACCTCCTGAATCGGCGCCGACCCGGCGCACCCGCCGGACCCCCACGGGCCCCGGACGCCGACGGCGCCGGGCCGGCATGCTCATGGTGGCGCCCGCGCTGCTGCACGCCTCGCTGTGGATCGGCCTGCCGGTGCTGGCAGCGGTGGTCCTGGCGTTCACGAAGTACGACGTACTGACCGCCCCGCAGTTCGTGGGTCTGGACAACTTCCGGGACATGCTGGACGACGCGGTCTTCCGCAAGTCCATCGTCAACACCGTCGTCTACACCTTCTTCACCGTGCCGTTCGGCATGCTGCTGGGCCTGCTGCTGGCCATGGCCCTGCACACCGGCCTCAAGGCACGCGGCATCTTCCGCACCGCGGTCTTCCTGCCCCAGGTCACGGCCACGGTCGCCATCGCCCTGGTCTGGCTGTGGATCTACAACCCGGGCAACGGCCTGTTCAACGCGCTGCTGTCGTTCATCGGCATCGACGGCCCGGCCTGGCTCTCCTCGACGTCGTGGGCGATGCCCTCGGTGATCCTGGTCGGCATCTGGCAGGGCATCGGCATGAAGATGCTCATCTATCTCGCCGCGCTCCAGTCGCTCCCCAGGGAGCTGTACGAGGCGGCGTCGGTGGACGGCGCGTCGAAGGTCCGGCAGTTCTTCTCCATCACGCTGCCGCTGCTGAAGCCCGCCACGTTCTTCGTGCTCATCACGTCGATGATCAGCGCGTTCCAGTCCTTCGACCAGATCTACATCCTCACCGACGGCGGCCCCGCCAACAGCACGACGATGATGACCTACGAGATCTACAAGTCCGCCTTCCGGGAGTTCCGCGTCGGATACGCCTGCGCCCAGTCCCTGGTGCTGTTCGTGCTGCTGATGGGCTTCACCCTGGTCAACCGGCGGATCATGGGAGGCACCCGTGGCCACAGTTGATACGCGGAAGCCGGTAGCCCCGAGCACCGCGAAGCCGCGGGAGCGCGGCGGCCGGCGGCCGGTTTCCCCGGGCCGGATCGCGCTCTACATCACGCTGTCGGTGATCTCGCTGCTGATGGTGGTGCCGTTCGTCTGGATGGTGATCACCTCCCTCAAGTCGCCGGTGGAGATCGCCTCCCAGGACGCCGGACTCCTGCCCAGCAGCTGGCAGTTCAGCAACTACGTCGACGCGTTCGAGGCGGCCCCGTTCGCCACCTACGCCCGCAACAGCTTCATCATCGCGATCAGCCACACCGTGCTGAACGTCCTGGTCGCCTCCATGGCCGGGTACGCACTGGCGCGGATCAGGTTCCGCGGCAGCGAGGTGATCTTCTACCTGTTCATCGCGGCGCTGATGATCCCGACGTACACGAAGGTGCTGCCGGAGTTCCTGATCGTCCGCTTCATGCCGCTGGCCGGCGGGAACGACATCCTCGGCCAGGGCGGGAGCGGCTGGCTGGACACCTGGTGGGCCCTGATCATCCCGGGTGCGGTGACGCCGTTCGCGGTCTTCCTCTTCCGCCAGTTCTACCTCGATCTGCCGGTGGAGCTGGAGGAGGCGGCCCGCCTCGACGGGCTCGGCGAGTTCCGCATCTACGCCCGGATCATGACGCCGCAGGTCAAGCCGGCGCTCACCACCGTGGCGCTGCTGACCTTCGAGTCGTCCTGGAACAACTTCCTGTGGCCGCTGCTGGTGACCCGTACGGACAGTCTGCGGGTCATCCAGGTCGGGCTCTCCGTCTTCAAGACGGAGAACGGCACCCAGTGGCACTTCCTGATGGCCGGCACCACGCTCGCCACCCTTCCCATGGTCCTTCTCTTCCTCATCGGCCAGCGCTACTTCGTGCAGGGCTTCGCCACCGCCGGTCTCAAGTGACCGGCCCCCGGCCCTCCGTGGCCGGGCACCGCATCCGGCCCTCCGCGGCCGGAAACCGAAAGGGCTTCACCCATGTCTGCTGATCTGCAGGGCTCCCGTGCGCTGGTGACGGGGGCGGGGCACGGCATCGGCCGCGCCATCGCTCTCGCCCTGGCCGAGGCCGGCGCCGACGTCGCCGTGCACTACCACTCCTCCGCCGACCGGGCCGCCGACACGGTCTCGGCGATCGAGGCGCTGGGCAGGCGCTCCAAGGCGTTCGCCGCCGACGCGACCGTGACCGCGGACGTGGACCGTCTGGTCGAGGAGGCGGCCGGCTTCCTCGGCGGACTCGACATCCTGGTCTGCAACGCCGGTCACCTCGTCGGCCGCTCGACCATCGCCGAGATGAGCGACGAACACTTCGACCAGGTGATCTCCACCAACCTGTCCTCGACGTTCCGCACGGTGCGGGCGGCGCTGCCCCATCTGAAGCGGTCCCCGGCCGGACGCGTCATCACCATGTCCTCGCTCGCCGCGCACAACGGCGGCGGCCCCGGCTCGGTGGCCTACGCCGCCGCGAAGGCCGGGATCCGCGGCTTCACCAAGGGCCTGGCCAAGGAGCTGGCCGGGACCGGCATCACGGTCAACGCGGTCGCACCGGGCTTCATCAAGGGCACCGCCTTCCACGACACCTTCACCGCGCCCGCGGCGCAGGAGGCCATGGAAGCGGGCATCCCGGTCGGCCGGGCGGGCACCCCCGAGGACGTGGCGTCCGCCGTGGTCCATCTGGCCTCGCCCGCGTCGGGCTTCCTGACGGCGACCACGATGGACATCGACGGTGGCGTATGGCCGCGTTGAGGCGGATCGCGCGGCAGCGCGGCGGCTGGTGGCACGCGTACGTCTGTCCGGCGCACGGGGTGGAGCTGGAGCACGGCGATCTCCTCGCCGGGGTGTTCCCCGAGGGCGGTGCGCGGTGTGCGCACGGCTGCCGGGTGGACACCGAAGCGGTGCGCGGCGCGTGGCTGGTCCTCTCGCACCAGGCCTGGGCCCGCCATCTGCGGGTGCTGGCGCACCGGGGCGAGCGGGCGGAGGCGGTGGAGCGGCTGGGCGAGTACGCCGGCCTGTACGCCGAGCTGGCCGCCGACCGGCACGGAGAGGCCCAGGCCTGGATGCTGCGCGGCCGGCTCTTCCACCAGGCGCTGACGGACGCCATCTGGGCGGTGAACGTCGGGCACGCGGTGATCACCCTCGCGGAGAAGGAGACCGGGGACCTGGCGGCGGTGCTGCCGCTGCTGGAGGCGCTGGAGGAAGCCGCGCTGGAGGCCCGGGACGTGCTGACCGCCCAGGGTCATCTGGCCTCCAACTACACGGCGTGGCTGAACGCGGCCGGTGTCGCGGCGAGCCGGGCGGCGGCAGCTGTCCGGTCCACGCCCTGGGAGGGCGCCGGGTGCTGGCTGGAGGGCGAGCACGGGCTGTACGCCCATCTGCGCGTGGCCGTCGCGGACGACGGCTGGGAGTGGGAGGGCAGTACCTACTACCACGGCTTCGTGCTGCGGGCCGCGCTGCTGGCGCTGCGCTCCACCGCCCCGTCCGCCCTGCCGACCGACGTGGTGGGCGTGCTGGCCGGGATGACGGACGTGCTGGCCTCCGTCGCGACGCCGGGCGGTGTGCTGCCCGCCCTGCACGACGGCCCCTACCGGCGCGACGCCCTCGGTCTTGAGTGGCTGGAACTGATCGCGCTGGCCCGGCAGTCGGTGCCGTCGGACGCGCTGGAGGCGGTGGCGGACCGGGTCCGTGCGGAGCTCGGCGAGGCGGACGACGCTCTCGACCGTGAGCTGGACGGCTGGTTCGCCGGGCCGCCCCTCCCCCGGCGGGCCGCTTGCGACCCGGTCACCGTGTTTCCTTCGACCGGGTACGCGGTGCTGCGGGCGGCGGGCATCCACGCCCTGGTGGACTTCGGCCCGCACGGCGGATCGCACGGCCACCGGGACAAGCTCTCGCTGTATCTGTACGGCGACACCACCGCGTGGCAGCCGGACCCGGGCCAGGTGCCGTACGCCCACCCGGAGTTCCGCGACCTGTACACCTCGACGGCGGCCCACCCCGCGTTCCGGGTGGACGGCGCCGAGCAGGCCGAGTGCGCCGGTGCGCTGACGGCGGCGGACGCCGTCTCGGTGACCGCCGAGGCGACGGAGGCGTACGAGGGTGTCCGGGCGGTCCGCCGGGTGACCGTCGGCCCGTGCTATCTGGTGGACCTCCTGACGGTGGAGGTCTCGGGCCGGGAGGACCCCCGGGTCACCGCCCAACTGCGGCCCGGCACCGCGCTGGACGTGCAGGTGCAGGCGGCGGGCCCGGTGCGCACCACCTGGTACGGGGACGAGACGCTGCACGGCTGGCACACGCAGAGCGCCGGGGTGCCGGTGCGCCCCCTCACGCTGCCGGGTCCCGGTCCGGCGGACGACCCGCAGCGCACCCGGACCCGGGTCGACTTCACGGCCGATGGAGCGCACGTCGTCTTCGCCTCGGTCTACCAGGCGGCGTCGGCGGGCCCCGCGGTGAGCGAGGTGCGGCTGGACGGTACGGAGCTGACCGTGGAACTGGCGGACGGTTCGATCGCCCGCTTCCGGACGGAGGGCTGAGACGTGCTGCTCTCGGCGACCCCGCCGCCCGGTCCGCGCCCCGCCCAGGAGACCCGGGTGCGGGAGGAGGCGGCCCGCCACCGCGGGCTGACCCCGCCCCGCACCCATCCGCTGGCCAGCATCACCTGGCTGGGCCCGGCCGCGTCCAACCCGGCCCTGGCCTACCGGATCGGCGGCGACCCGGCCGATCTCGCGGAGAGCGTGCGCTGGATCGAGGCGGCGTCACGGCTGCCGCACTGGGGCCGGGCCCATATGCCCGACCACGACCTGGACGCCGGCTGGCTGCTCCACCACCTGGCGCTCACCCTGCGCTGGATCGGGAACGACCTGCCGGACGACGTGGCCGCGCTGCTCCGGTACAAGCTGCTGATCCAGGGGCGCCGCCTGTACGACTTCGCGGTGGCGAGCGAGGGCCGCTGGTGGTCGTCCTCGTACTGGCAGAACCACAACTGGATCTGCTACGCGGGTCTGGCGACCGCCGGCTACGTGCTGGGCAAGGAGGCGTGGACCGAACGGGCGAAGTCGAACCTCGCCACGGTGCTGGACGTGATGCCCGAGGACGGTTCGCACGCGGAGGGGGTCGTCTACTGGCGTTACGGAGTCCCGTTCCTGGCGATCCACCTGGATCTGCTGGCGGAGGCCGAGGGCGTCGACTGGTGGGACCGGGGAGGCTTCATGGCGAACACCTTCGACTACCGGCTGCACCAGAGCGCGCCCGGCTTCGCGTTCACGGTCGACCACGGCGACTGCCACGACCGGCGCAGCGGCCACAGCGCCGGGCTCTACTACCGGCTGGCCGCGCAGTACGGCATCGCCGAGGCGCAGTGGCTGGGCGACCTCGCCTCGGGCGAGCTGCTCCGGGCGGAGGCGGAGCACAGCGGGGTACGGCCGGGCATCCTGCCGGAGGCGTACCTCGAATACCTCTGGTACGACCCGGCCGTCGTGGCGGCGCGGCCCACCGCGACCCGGGCGTTCTTCCCGGACCTGGGGCTGCTCGCGGCCCGCACCGGCTGGGACGCCGACGCCACCGCCGTGTCGTTCAAGGCGAGTCCGGGCGGCGGCCACCGGGCCTGGGAGACGAGTGCGAAGCACCGGGCGGAGCTGGGCCACGAGACCCTGAACCAGGGTCACCACCACCCGGACTCGGGCTCCTTCGTCCTGCTGTCGGGGGGCGCTCACCTCGCCGTGGACGACGGCTACAGCAACCGCAAGCGGGCGGAACACCACAATCTGCTGCTGGTGGACGGCCAGGGGTACGCGGACGAGGACCGCTACCACGTCTACGAGGGGATTCCCTTCGAGCGGCAGGCCCGGCAGCGGGACGTGCTGGTGGGCGACGAGGAGGGGTGGGCGCACGCCACGGCGGAGATCGCCGCGATGTACGACCCGGCCCTGGGGGTCCGCCGGCTGGACCGGACCCTGGTGTTCACCCCGGCGGGGCGGCTGGTGCTCCTGGACCTGGCGGAGTCGGAGGAGCCGCGGGAGTGGACGTTCCTGCTCCGGACGGACCGGCCGACGGAGGAACACGGCGACGGCAGCCGGCTGATCAGGGCCGGCGAGGCCACCGCCCGGGTGCGGCGGCTGGCCCCGGACGAGGCGTCGGTGCGTACCGGGGTCATGGAGGTGGAGGCCAATCCGACGTCCAGCACTCCGGAACTGCGGCTCACCCGCACCCTGCACACGCTGGACGTGACCACCGCGGCCTCCCGCGCGGGCCTGTTCCTCACCGTCATCACGCCGGACGCCGCATGCCCGGTCGCCGGGGCGGAGTCGGCGGAGTTGTCGGAGGGCTACGGCGTGCTGTTCGCGGACGGCGAGGAGAGCGTGTTCCTCTCCCCCGTCGCCCGCCGTATCCGGGGTGAGGGCCTCTCGGCGGACGCCGCCGCCGTCCTGCTCACCTCCGCAGGAGCCCCGTACGTCGTGGCGGCGACGCGGCTGGAGCTGGCGGGCCGGGTACTCCTGGACGTAACGGATCCGTACACAGGAAAGGTCGGGTAGATCATGGGGACCCCTCTTGCCGGGGCGGTGGCGTCGCCGCCCGTTCCGGAAGCCACCCCGTCGGGCTGGCCGACGCTGCTGCGCCGGCTGGAGTTCGTCGCCTACCCGGCCGCCGCCGGGGCCGCGTTCACCCTGCTGGCGCTGGGTGTGGTGACCTGGCTGCCGGCGCTCGCCGCGATGGGCCGCGCGCTCCAGCGGTGGCGGGTGGACGGGGACAGCCGCTGCTTCACCAACACGCTGGCCGCCTTCGGCGGGTACTGGCGCGCGCTGTGGCGGCACGGTCTGCTGTCCACGGCCGTCGCGGGCGTCCTGGCCGCCAACACCGTCTCCCTGCTCGGCCGTTCGGAGGCGTGGACCTTCCCGTTGCTGGCCGCGCAGGTGGGCATCGCGGCGGCGTTCGTGATCCATCATGTGGCGCTCGCGGCCATGGCGGGCCGGGACCCGGACGGCGGTGTCCGGTCCTGGTCGGCCGGGGCGCTGTCGCTCGGCTTCGGGTCCCCGGCCCGGGGCACCGCACTGCTCGGCGCGGTGATCTCCGCCGTCCTGCTCTCCCTCGTCGTACCGCTGGGGCCGCTGCTTCTCGGCCCGAGCGTTCCGGTACTGCTCGCCCTGTCCTTCGCCGATCCCAGGAGGCACACCCCGTGACCCGTCTTCCGCGCACCGCCCTGGCCGCCGCGCTCGTCGCCGGCCTCTCCCCGCTCGTCGTGACCACGCCCTCGGCCGCCGCCCCGGCGGCGAGCGCGTACTACGTGTCGCCGTCCGGCAGTGACGCCAACGCCGGTACGTCGGCGGGCGCCCCGCTGGCCACGATCCAGAAGGCGGTGGATCTGGCTCCGTCGGGCGCGGTGGTGAACCTGGCCGCGGGCACCTACCGGCAGGACGTGGTGACCGCGCGGGCCGGGGTCACCATCACCGGGCCGTCGAACGCCGTCGTCAAGGGCGCGGGCGACGCCCGGATCATCCAGGTCCGGCACGACAGCACGACGCTCAGCGGCTTCACCGTGGACGGGCTGCACGGGTCGGCCTCGGACGTGTCCGGCTACCGGCTCAAACTCATTTATGTCATGAGCACGACTCCCGGGAACGGGGTCGGCGGCCTGCGCGTCACCGGCATGACCCTCAAGAACGCGGCCGACGAGTGCCTGCGGCTCCGCTACCTCGTCACGGGCGCCGAGGTGGACGACAACACCATCACCGGCTGCGGGGTCGCCGACTTCGTGTTCGACGGGGGCGGGAAGAACGGTGAGGGGATCTACCTCGGCACGGCCCCCGAGCAGCAGGGCTCCAACGGGGCGCCGGACGCGGCGGCCGACGTCAGCCGGAACAACCGCATCCACCACAACACCATCGTCACGCGGGGCAACGAGTGCGTGGACGTGAAGGAGAACGCGACCAACAACTACGTCGAGCACAACGACTGCAGCGGCCAGCGCGACCCCAGTTCCGGCGGTCTCGACGCCCGGGGCAGCGGCAACATCTTCCGCTACAACACCGTCCACGACAACGTGGGCGCGGGCATCCGGCTCGGCGGGGACACCGCGACGGACGGCACCGCGACCTCCGTCTACGGCAACACCATCACCGGCAACGCGGGCGGCGGCATCAAGTTCATGCGCACCCCGCAGGGCCCGGTCTGCTCGAACACCATGAGCGGCAACACGGGCGGCGACGCCGTGGGCACCTACGGCAGCTCCTACGACCCGACCGGTGTGTGCCCGCAGTGAGCGGCCGGGGGCCCGCGAGACGCGGGGTTCTCTACGCGGCGGCGGCAGCCGGGGCCGCCGCGGTCGCCGCCACGGCGACGGACGCGCGCGCGGCGGGGACCACCGGCCCCGCACGTTCACGGTGGACGACGTCCTGGGCCACCGCCCAGACCGCACCGACCGCCACCGACCCGGTGGCGTACGCCGGGCTGACCGACGGCGACTGCACGTCGTTGCTGCGCCTGTCGGCCGGCGGCGCGGTCCGGCTGCGGTACGCCAACACCTTCGGGACCGCTCCGGTGCTGGTCGGCCCGGTGACCGCGGACGGCCGGCCCGTGACCTTCGCCGGGCGGGGCCAGGAGTGGCTGGCGGCGGGCGCGAGTCTGACCAGTGACCCCGTCGCGGGACTGCGGGTCCCGGACGGGGCGCGGCTGGAGGTGCGGACGCGGGTCCCCGGCCCGACCGGCCCGCTCTCCTTCCACCGCAACACCCATGCCTGGCACACCGTCGACGGGGTGCGCACCCGGTCGGTCCTCCTGCTGACCGGGGTGGAGACCACCGGGGCGCACGGCCCGGTGCTCGCGGTGTTCGGCGACTCCATCGCGGAGGGCGTCGGCACCCCCGACGACGCCGATCTGCGGTGGCCCGACCAGTTGGCGCGGCGGCTGCCCGGTTCGGCCGTCGCCAACCTCGGCATCAGCGGCAACCGGCTGCTGCTCGACGACGTCCGCTTCGGGCCCGGCGGCCAGGCCCGCTTCGACCGCGACGTACTCGGGCTGCCGGGGCTGCGGACGGTGCTGGTGCACCTGGGCGTCAACGACCTCCAGCAGCCGCCGGGGCAGAGCGGTCCGGACCAGGTCCTGGCCGGATACCGGCAGTTGGCGCTGCGCGCCCGGGGCGCCGGGCTGCGGGTCGTGGGCGCCACCATCACCCCGTTCGAGGGGTGGACCCGCTGGTCGCCCGAGCTGGACGCGGTCCGCGGGCACATCAACCGGGCCGTGCGCACCGGGCGGATCTTCGACGGCGTGGCCGACTTCGACGCCGCATTGCGCGACCCGGACCGCCCTTCCCGGATGCTTCCCGCGCACGACAGCGGCGACGGTCTGCATCCTGGCCCATCCGGTCACGCGGCGCTCGCCGCCGCCGTCGACCGCCGACACCTTCTGTGAGAGGCGCTATGACGAACCGAGACACCACCCGGCGCACCGTCCTGACCGGTGCGGCCGCCCTGGGCGTGGCGGCGACGCTGCCCCTGGCCCTCGCCGGTCCCGCCCACGCGGCGTCCGGCACGGCACGGACCGCGGCCGAGGACGCCGCGGCGCTGCGCACCCGTTGGCACACGCTGCTCACCGGCGGCCCCGACCTCGACCGGGACGACGAGCGGATCGTCGCCGCGACCGCCCGTGTGGGGCGGGCCGGGGCGACCGCCGCCACCGGCCTCGACCCGTCCCGGACGGACGGGCTGTTCCCCGACCTGACCAGCACGACGCTCTCCAACCACGTCACCACCTCGTTCAAGCGGCTGGCGACGGCGGCCACCGCCTGGGCGGTCCCCGGCACCCCGCAGCACGGCGACGCGGCGCTGCTGGCGAAGCTGCTGGGCGGCGTCGACTGGATGCTGACCCACCGTTACGGTCCCGAGCACACCCGGTTCGACAACGACTGGGACTGGGAGATAGGCGCGGCGCTCGCGCTCAACGACACGGCGGTGCTGCTCCACGACCAGCTGGGCGCGGAGCGCCTGGCACGGGTCACGGCCGCCGTGCACCACTACACGCCGGACCCGAACCTGTGGCGGGTGAACCGGCAGATCGCGACCGGCGCCAACCGGGTGTGGGTCTCCACCGTGGTCGCCGTCAACGCGGTGCTGCGTGGCGACGGCGACGCGCTGGCCCGGGTCCGCGACGCTCTTTCGGATGTCGAGGGTGCGGGCGCCAACAGCGTCCTGGCCTTCAACGACACCGGCGGCGCGGCGGCCGGCACGGGCGAGGGCTTCTCGTCCGACGGCTCGTTCCTCCAGCACTACAAGCACCCGTACAACGGCGGCTACGGCAAGGAGCTGCTGGGGAACCTGTCCCGGCTGCTCAACCTGCTGGCCGGAACAGCGTGGACGGTGACCGATCCCGACCTCGACAACGTGCGGGGCTGGGTGGACGACGGCTTCGACCCGCTGATGTTCCGGGGCGATGTGATGGCGTCGGTGTGCGGGCGGGAGATCGCCCGGCCGAGCAAGCAGGGGCACGCGTCGGCGCAGACCGTCATCGAGGCGGTGCTGCGGCTGATCCCCTGCTTCCCGGGCGAGCCCGCCGACCGGTTCACGGCGCTGGTGAAGCAGTGGATCGCCGAGGACGGCTACCGGGACTTCCTCGCGGTGACCGACCTCGCGTCCCTGGTCGCCGCTCAGCGTGCGATCGCCTCCGCCGTCCCGGCCCGCGGCCCGCTGGTCGCCCACCAGCAGCACCCGAGGATGGACAAGGCGGCCCACCACCGCCCCGCCTTCGGCCTGGGCATCTCCGCGTACTCGACCCGGATCTACAACTACGAGTCGATCCAGAACGAGAACCTGCGCGGCTGGCACCTCTCCGACGGGATGGTGCTGCTGTACACCGACGATCTCGGCCACTACAGCGAGGACTACTGGCCCACCGTCGATCCGACCAGGCTGCCCGGCACCACCGTCCTCGCCGGACGTCCGGCCGACGCGGCGGGGCAGCGCACCACCAGCACCGCCGACTGGGCCGGCGGCACGGCGCTCCCGGACACGACGCTGGGCGCGTACGGGATGGAGCTGCGGGCCTTCGGCAGCACGCTGCACGGGCTCAAGAGCTGGTTCTGCCTGGACGACGTCATCGCCTGTGTCGGTTCGGGTATCACCGCGGAGGCGGGGACCGCCGAGACCGTGGTGGAGAACCGCAAGCTGCGCGACCCGCGCGCCGCGCTCCTCGTGAACGGCTCCGCCGCCCCGGACGGCCCCGGGTGGTCCGACGAGCTGGCGGACGTCCGGTGGCTGCACCTGGCCGGAACCGGCGGGTACGTCTTCCCCCGGCCCGCCTCCGTGCACGCCCTGCGCGAGGAACGCACCGCGACCTGGCGGGAGATCAACCTCAAGTACGGCACCGACACCCCGGTCACCCGCCCGTACCTGACGCTCTGGCACGACCACGGCCCGGCTCCGAGCGGGGCCGGCTACTTCTACCTCCAGCTCCCCACCGCCTCCGCCGGGCGCACCCGGCTGCTGTCGGCCGCGCCGCCGGTGGAGCTGATCGCCGACTCGACCGCCGTGCACGCGGTGCGGCGCGGCGCGGACGGGCTCCTCGCCGCCAACTTCTGGCGGGCGGGCACGGCGCGGGAGCTGAGCTGCGACGGTCCGGCGTCCGTCCTGGTGCGCCCGAAGGGGCGGAACGTGGGCGTCGCCCTGTCCGATCCCACCCAACTGCGGTCCACCGTGGTGGTCGAGCTGGCCGGGCGCGGGCTTACGCTCGCCTCGGGCGGCCCCCGGGTGAGCGCGGCACGCACGCCGGGCGGCATCCGGATCACCGCAGACACGTCGGGGCTGCGCGGCACGACCCTCGACCTCACCCTGAAGAGGAGCTAGAGCCTTGCTGTTCGACATGGATCTGGAGCGGCTGCGGGAGTACCGCCCCGAGCCGCAGGAACCGGCCGACTTCGACGCCTTCTGGGAGAAGACCCTCGCGGAGACGGCCCGGCACGACGTCGACGCCCGGTTCGTGCCGTACGAGACGGGACTGGCGACCGTCGACGTACTCGATGTGACGTTCAGGGGCTGGGACGGGCAGCCGGTGAAGGCGTGGCTGATGCTGCCGAAGCAGCGCTCCGGGCCGCTGCCGGCCGTGGTGCAGTACATCGGGTACAACGGCGGGCGGGGCATCCCGTACGCATGGCTGACCTGGAGCGCGCTCGGCTACGCGCACCTGGTGATGGACAACCGGGGGCAGGGCGGCGGCGGCAAGAACACCGCCGACACCCCGGACATCGGGCCCGAGGGCCACGGTTCGTCCTCGCCCGGTTTCCTGACCCGGGGCATCGAGGACCCCCACCGGCACTACTACCGGCGGCTCATCACCGACGCGGTCCGGGCCGTCGACGCGGCGAAGGCCCACGACGCGGTGGACGCCGAACGGGTCGCCGTCCTCGGCGGCAGCCAGGGCGGCGGACTCGCGCTGGCCGTCGCCGGACTGCGGGACGACGTGGCGGCGGCCGTCGCCGACGTGCCGTTCCTCTGCCACTACCGGCGGGCCTCGCAGATCACGGACGCCGGACCGTACGCGGAGATAGCCCGCTGGCTCTCTGGGCACCGCTTCCGGATCGAGGAGGCGATGGAGACCCTGTCCTACTTCGACGGGGTCAACTTCGCCGCGCGCGCGAGCGCGCCCGCATGGTTCTCGGTGGGGCTGATGGACCGGGTCTGCCCGTCCTCCACGGTGTTCGCCGCCTACCACCGCTACGCGGGACCGGCCGAGATCGAGGTGTTCCCGTACAACGGGCACGAGGGCGGCGCCGAGTACGACCTGCCGCGCAAGCTGGGCGCGCTGCGGGGGGTGTTCGGGGCCTGAGGGACGGCGTCACCGGCCCAGCGCGGCCATCGCCGCGTTGTGGCCGGGGACCCCGCTGACGCCGCCGCCGCGCACCGCGCCCGCCCCGCAGAGCAGCACGTTGGCGTGCGCGGTCTCCACGCCCCAGCGCCCGGCGCCCTCCTCCGCGTACGGGAAGGAGAGGTCGCGGTGGAAGATGTGGCCGCCGGGCAGTCGCAGGTCCCGCTCCAGGTCGAGCGGGGTCTTGGCCTCGATGCAGGGCTCGCCCCGCTCGTCGAGGGCGAGGCAGTCGGTGACCGGCTCCTCCAGGTGCGCGTCCAGTTCGGCGAGGGTCGCCTTCAGCAGGGCCGCGCGGGCGGCGTCGTTGTCGGCGGCGAAGAGCCGGGCCGGGGCGTGCAGGCCGAAGAGGGTGAGGGTCTGATAGCCGCGCGCGGCGAGGTCGGGGCCGAGGATCGACGGGTCGGTCAGCGAGTGGCAGTAGATCTCGGAGGGCGGGGCGGCGGGCAGCCGTCCCGCCGCCGCGTCCCGGTAGGCGTCGGCGAGCTGCCCGTACCCCTCGGCGATGTGGAACGTGCCGGCGAAGGCCTGCCGGGGGTCGACGGACCGGTCGCGGAGCTTCGGCAGCCGGGTGAGCAGCATGTTCACCTTGAGCTGTGCGCCCTCGGCGGGCGGCGGCGGGGTGTCGCCGAGCAGGGCGGCGAGGGCCTGCGGCGAGGCGTTGACGAGCACCCGGCGGGCGGCGACGACGTGTTCCCCGTCCGGGGTGCGGACGGTGACCTCGGCGTGGGTGCCGTCGGTCTCGATCCGGGTCGCCTCGTGCCGTACGCGGATCTCGGCGCCCGCCGCCCGGGCGGCCCCGGCCAGCGCGTCGGTGAGCGCGCCCATGCCGCCCACGGGGACGTCCCAGTCACCGGTGGAGCCGCCGATCACGTGGTAGAGGAAGCACCGGTTCTGGAGCAGCGAGGTGTCGTGGGCGTCGGCGAAGGTGCCGATCAGGGCGTCGGTGAGGACGACCCCGCGTACCAGGTCGTCGGTGAAGTTCTCCTCGACGGCCACCCCGAGCGGTTCCTCGAACAGCATCCGCCAGGCGTCGGCGTCGTCGATCCGCTCGCGCAGCGTCTCCCGGCTCGGCAGCGGCTCGGTGAGCGTCGGGAAGACCCGTGTCGCGAGCCGCTGCGTCATGGCGTAGAACCGCTGCCACGCCGCGTACTCGCGCTCGCCGCCGGTGAGCGCGGCGAAGGACTCCCTGGTGCCGTCGCCCGCGACGAGCAGCCCGGTGGGGCGTCCGTCGCGCACGGCGGGGGTGTAGGAGGAGACGGTCCGCTTGCGTACGGCGAAGTCGAGGCCGAGGTCCCGGACGATCTTGTCGGGCAGCAGGGACACCAGGTACGAGTAGCGCGAGAGCTGGGCGTCGACCCCGGCGAAGGGGCGGGTCGAGATCGCCGCTCCCCCGGTGTTGCCGAGACGTTCCAGGACGAGGACCGACTGCCCGGCACGGGCCAGGTAGGCGGCGGCGACCAGGCCGTTGTGGCCGCCGCCGACGATCACGGCGTCGTAGCGGTCGCGGGCGGGCGCGCCGGGGCCGGAGGACCCCCGGGCGGCGGGCTGACCTGCGGGTGACCGGGGTGCGGGTGTCTGGGGTGCGGGCATGCACCTTCGTAACACGCCGGCTTCCGTCCCGGCCAGGGGTGGCGCGACGGACGCGGGGCCGGGACCGGCGCAGCCGGGCCGGACCAGGTGCGGTGCGGGCCGGACCAGGTGCGGTCCGGATCAGGTGCGGTCCGGATCAGGTGGGGTGCGGATCAGGTGGGGTGCGGTCCGGCGGCCTCCGTCGACCGTCCGAGCCGCTCCAGGCAGTGCGCCTCGTCCTCGCGGGCCGCCAGCGTCTGGGGGTGGTCGGGGCCCAGCACCCGGGCGCGCGCCTCGGCGACCTCCCGGTACGCCACCAGGGCCTCGCTCCACCGGCCGAGCCAGCCGAGCCCCGCGGCGACCTCCCGGCGGCTGATCACCGTGTCCGGGTGATCGGGTCCCAGGGTGCGTTCCCGGAGCGCGCAGACCTCGCGCGCCTCCGCGAGCGCCTCCGCCCAGCGGCCCGTCCGCCCCAGGTTGACCCCGAGGCCGTGGCGGGCGCGCAGCGTCTCGGGGTCGGCGGCGCCCGCGGTCCTGGTGCGGTCCGCGACCAGGGACCGGTACAGCTCCAGTGCCTCCGCGTCACGGCCGAGCCGGCCGAGGCTGATGCCTGTCTCGTAGCGGGCGGCGAAGGTGTCGGGGTGATCGGCCCCGAGGGTGCCCGCACGGGCCCGGGCGACGTCCTGGAAGGTCTCCAGCGCCTCCGCCCAGCGCCCCAGCCTGCCCAGGGTGTACGCCACTTCGTAGCGGGTCGTGAGGGTGTCGGGGTGCGTCGGGCCGAGCAGCCGGGAGCGGGCGTCGGCGACCTCCCGGGCCAGCTGCCAGGACTCCTCGGGCCGCCCCAGCCTGCAGAGGTTGAACGCCAGGTTGTGGCGGCAGCGCAGGGTGTCGGGGTGGTCGGGGCCCATGACGCGTTCACGGACGGCGAGGACCGCCTCGTACACCTGGTGGGCCTCGGCGTGCCGGCCGAGCCGGCCCAGCGCGTGGGCGGTCGCCTGGCGGGCGGCGAGCGTCTGCGGATGGTCGGCGCCCAGGGCGCGTTCGCGGCCCTCGGCGACCCGGGCGAACTCGCGCAGCCCTTCCTCGGCTCGGCCCGTACGGCTGAGGGTGAGGCCGAACTCGTAACGGCTGGCGAGGGTGTCGGGGTGGTCGGGGCCGAGGACGCGGCCACGCTGGGCGGCGACCTCCCGGTGCACCTCGCCCGCCTCCTCCCAGCGGCCCAGGCGGCCGAGGTCGATGCCCGCGCCGTGGCGGCCGTCGAGCGTGGCGAGGAGGTCGGGGGCGGCGGGCCCGGCCGGCCCGGGGACGGCGGAGCCGGAGGGCTGGACGGTGGCGGTGGCGGTGGTCCACTGGCCCGTCAGCCCGGCGGCCGGGTCCGGCCGTTCGGCGGCGGGGCCGCTCGTGCCGGTGGCCCGGTGTCCGGCGGTCATGGACCGGGTCCAGGCGGGCAGGGCCCTCGCGCGCGGGGCCGGCGGCCGCCCGGCGCCGGACAGGGCGAGGGGTCCCGGGCCGAGCGCGGGCTGTTCCCCGGTCCGGCCGAGGACGATGCGGCGGCGCAGGTCGCCCGCGTCGGCGGGCCGCTCCTCGGGGGTCTTGGCGAGCAGGTCGAGGACGACGCGGTCGAAGAAGCCGGGCAGGTCGGCGCGGTGGGTGCGCAGCGGTTCCGGCGGGGTGTCGCGGTGTCCGACGAGCACGGCCCAGGCGTCGTCCTGGTCGAACGGCGGTACGCCGGTGGCGATTTCGTACAGGACGCAGCCCAGCGAGTAGAGGTCGCTGCGGTGGTCGACCTCCTTGCCGCTGATCTGCTCGGGCGACATGTAGTGCGGGGTGCCCATGGCGAGGCCGGTGGTGGTGAGGCGGGAGGTCATGCCGATGTCGTGGCCGAGGCGCGCTATGCCGAAGTCACAGATCTTCACCGTGCCGTCGGTCAGCCGCATGATGTTGGCGGGCTTGAGGTCGCGGTGGACGATGCCCTGCCGGTGGGTGTAGCCGAGGGCGTCGGCGACCTGTTCCGCGATGTCGACGACATGGTCGACGGGCAGCGGGTGCTGCTGGTTCTCCTCCAGGAGCTGGCTGAGGTTGTGCCCGTCGAGCAGCTCCATGACGAGGTAGAGCACGCCCTCGTGCTCGCCGAAGTCGTGCACGACGGTGACGCCCCGGTGCTGGAGGGAGGCGGCCACCCGGGCCTCGCGCCGGAAGCGTTCGCGCAGGATGCGGGTGAACGCCCGGTCGTGCTGGGGCCCCATGGGTTTGAGGCATTTGACGGCGACCTGACGGCCCAGCGACTCGTCGCGGGCGCGCCATACCTCGCCCATGCCGCCGCGCCCGATGAGTTCGAGCAGTCGGTACCGGCTCTGGATCAGCCTGGTGTCCGCCATCTGCCGCTTCCCGCCCCCGTTGTTCCCCGCTGCTGACGCTGTGCCCTCCCCGGCCCGTCCAGTATGGCGGCCGGTCCGCGGAGTTTGTACGCGGCGGGGCGGCTGCCGGGCCCCAGCCGTGCCATCGCCCCGAGAATGTGACCGGGCGGCAGCTGCCAGCGCAGCCGGTCCGGGATCGCGCGCAGAACGGCGCCGGTGGCGCGCAGCCGCCGGTCGACGGTGGCCGGCGGCGGGGCCGGTCTGCCGTACAGCTCGTGGGCGTACGGGGGCAGGGACTGGTAGGCGAGCGCCGCCACCCGCCGCCACACCAGGGCCCGCGCCGGAACGAGCCAGGGGCGCACGGGCGGGCTGCGGAGGAAGTCGTCGACGTCGGCGGCCTCGGCTCCGGCGGCGAGGTCGGGGCGGACGCGGTCGAAGTACGCGGCGAGTTCGGCGGTGGTGGCGGGCACCCGCTGCGGGTCGAGGCCGACGAGGCGGGCGCCGGTGCGGTGTTCGTCGACGTACCGGTCGGCCTGGGCGTCGGTGAGGGGGAAGCCGGAGCGGCGCTGGACCTGGAGGTAGGAGTCGACCTCGGCGCAGTGCACCCAGAGCAGCAGTTCCGGTTCGTCGACGCCGTACGTCTCCCCGGTGTCCGGGTCGGTGGCCTCGATGACGCGGTGGATCCGGCGGACCCGGGCGCCCGCCTGTTCGGCGGCGTCGGTGGTGCCGTAGGTGATGGTGCCGACGAAGGAGGCCGTACGCATCAGCCGGCCCCAGGCGTCCCGGCGGAAATCGGAGTTCTGGGTGACTCCGCGCACGGCGCGCGGGTGGAGTGCCTGGAGGTAGAGGGCGCGGATTCCCGCGATCCACATCATCGGGTCGCCGTGCATCTGCCAGGTGACCGACCGGGGCCCGAAGAGCCCGGGGTCGGGTCGTAGGGCAGCGACGTCGTCCATCGGCGGGTATCTCCGGCTCGGCGGTGCACGGGGGCGGTGCCGGTACGCGTACGGACCGGGACCGCGATCGATGGTACGCCGGGGAGAGGTGTCTCCGGCAGGGCGGGGCGGACGGCGACCGGGGTCGGGTTCGCGGTGGCCAAGCAGCTCATGGACCGTGCGACGCCTTGTTCGGCGCGCCCCTTGGAATACCCCCTGGGGGTATGTTGTTATAGCGGGTGTCCCAGGACGGAAGACACCCGAAGGCACAGCACAGAGGTGGAGTCACGATGAACAGCAATTCCGGCCACGACATGACCGGCCACGGCGCAGCCCGTCCCGGCGGGCTGTCGGTCTCCGAGGGCGGGTACACCCTCGAACTCGACTCGACGATCTTTACGGCCGGGGTGCGGACGGTCACCTTCCGGGTGACCGGTCCCGACGGAAGCCCGGTGACCGAGTTCACTCCCGAGCACGAGAAGAAGCTGCACTTCATCGCCGTCCGGCGCGACACGACCGGGTTCCAGCACGTGCACCCGGTGATGGACGGGAAGGGCACCTGGAGCATCGATCTGACGCTGGAACCGGGAGACTGGAGGTTCTTCGCCGACATCCACCCGACCGGCCACGGCCGGACCATCACGCTGGGCATCGACGCCTCGGTCGCCGGGCAGTACGACCCCCAGCCGATCTCCGAGGGCTCGCGCAGCGCCCACGTCGGCGAGTACACCGTCGCCCTCGACGGCGACCTCCTGCCCGGCACGGCGAGCGACCTGACGCTCACCGTCAGCCGGAACGGGCGGCCCGTCACCGATCTGCAGCCCTACCTGGGCGCGTACGGGCACCTGGTGGCGCTACGGGTCGGCGACCTGGGCTACCTCCACGTCCACCCGGACGGCGAGCCCGGCGACGGCATCACCGAGCCGGGGCCCGGGATCACCTTCATGGCCGCGGCGCCGTCGGGCGGCGTCTACCGCCTCTACCTGGACTTCCAGCACGACGGTGTCGTCCGGACGGCGGAGTTCACGGTGCGGACCACCGAGGCAGCTCCCGGTCCGGACGCGGCGCCCCGGGCCGCGTCCGAGCACACGGGCCACCACCACGGCGGCCACGCACACCACTGACCGACCGCCGGAACGTCACCGGCCGGGCCGGGTCACGCACGGCCCGGCCGGGGGCGCTCGATCCGTCGAGCGCCCCGCCACCCTCCAGCACAGCCTCCCGTCGGAAGGACCGCCATGCCCCGCCTGACCCGACTCACCCCCGACACAGCGGTCGGCGCGTCGCGCGACCTCCTCGCCGAGCTGGTCTCCCGGCACGGCGAGGTCGGGGACATGGTCTCCACGATGGCGCACTCGCCCGCCGTTCTCGGCGGCTATCTGCAGCTCAGCCGGGCCATGGGGCGAGCCAAGCTCGACCGCGGCATCAGCGAACGGATCTCGATCGCCATCCAGACCCGGCAGGGCTGTCGGCTCTGTCTCGACGCCCATGTCGGAGCCGCCCGCAGGACGGGAGTGGACGAGGGTGAGATCGAGCGCGCCCGCACGGGCACCTCGGAAGACCCCGGGATCGCCGCGATCATCGCCCTCGCCCTCCAGGTCTACCGCGAGCCGGCGTCGATCACCGACGCGCAGGTCGTCGCGCTGCGCGAGCACGGCTACAGCGACCGTGCGATAGCCGACGTCGTCGGCGTCGTCGCACTCAACATCCTCACCGGCGCCTTCAACCTGCTGGCCGGCCTCACTCCGGAGAGCGGCGCCGATGCGTAGAGACAGCCCCGCCTCCCCCTGCGGGGCGCGACCTCCGGCGCGAGGCCGCGCCCCGCCGCATGGACACGGAAGGACACGCCATGCGCCTGTTCGCCAACCGCGACTACCGCCGCCTGTTCAGCGCCCAGATCATCGCCCTCTTCGGCACCGGACTCGCCACCGTGGCCCTCGGGCTCCTCGCCTACGACCTCGCCGGTCCGAGCGCCGGCGCGGTCCTCGGCACCGCCCTGACCATCAAGATGGTCATGTACGTGGTGATAGCCCCGATCGCCGCCGCGTACGTCGACCGCCTCCCCAGAAGAACCCTCCTGACCCTCCTCGACGCGGTGCGCGCGGTCGTGGTCCTGGCCCTGCCGTTCGTCACGGAGATCTGGCACATCTACCTCCTGGTCGGCCTGCTCCAAGCGGCGTCCGCGGCGTTCACCCCGACGTTCCAGGCCGTCATTCCCGACATCGTCACCGAGGAGTCCGCCTACGTACGCGCCCTGTCCGCCTCGCAGGTCGCCTCCACGATGGAGAGCCTCCTCTCCCCCGTACTGGCAGCGGTCGCCCTGGCGTTCCTGAGCTTCGACCGACTGTTCCTGGGCACCTCCGCCGGATTCCTCCTCTCCGCCCTGCTCGTGCTGTCGACGCGCATCCCCGAAGCCCGCCCCAACACCCACACCCGGGTATGGGACAGGGCGACGGCAGGCATCAGGACCTTCCTCCGGACACCGCGACTGCGCGGCATCATGGCGCTCAATCTCGCGGTCGCGGCGGCGGGCTCGATCGTCGTCGTCAACACCGTCAACTACGTCCGCGACGAGCTCGGGGGCTCGCAGTCGGCCGTCGCGTGGATGCTCGCCGCCTCCGGTGGCGGGACTCTTCTGGCCGCCCTCGCGCTGCCCCGGGTACTCGACCGGGTCGCCGCCCGGACGGTCATGGTGACCGGCGCCGGAGTGCTGGTCGGCGGCACGGCCGCCGCGGTGACGCTCGTCGCGGCCGGCCTCACCACGTGGACCGGCACGGCGATCGTCTGGGCCCTGATCGGCATCGGCATGGCGCTGGTCATCACCCCGACCGGCAAGGTCCTGCGCGCCTCGGTCGAACCGAACGCGATCCCCGGGGCCTTCGCGGCCCAGTTCTCCCTTTCGCACCTCGCCTGGCTGATCACCTACCCCATCGCCGGATGGCTCGGCACGAACGCCGGCTTCGCCGCCGCGTGGTCCGCCCTCGCGGTGCTCGCCGGGGCGGGCGCGATCGGCGCCCTCCTGCTGTGGCCGCGCCACGACGGACGAGGAGCCGCGACCGTGCCCGTGGCGCCCGTCCCGGGCGGGCGCCCGGCGGACCGGTCCACCCTGTCCAAGGCCGCGTAGAACGCCCCTGCCGGCAGACGCCGCGCAAGCCCGGCGACGGAGCCCGGCAACCCACGAAAGACGCATTCGATCGGCCCCGACCGCAGATCGGAATACCCCTGGGGGGTATATTGCTCACTCGAAGCGAGATACCCCCCTCCCGTATAGGAGACAGCTATGTCAACCCCGTCCGCTCCTCCCAGTCCACGCCGCTGGACGGCACTCGTCCTCATAGCCCTGGCCCAGTTCACCGTCATCATGGACACGTCCATCATTGGCGTGGCCCTCCCCAAGATGCAGGTGGACCTGGGCTTCTCCCCCGAGGGCCTGTCCTGGGTCTTCAACGCCTACGTCGTCGCCTTCGGCGGGCTCCTCCTGCTCGGCGGGCGGCTCTCCGACCTGTTCGGCGCCAAGCGGATCTTCGTCGCCGGCTGGACCGTGATGGCCGGGGGATCCCTGGTCGCCGGCCTCGCCTCGGAGGTCTGGGTCGAACTGACCGGGCGCGCCCTGCAGGGCGTCGGCGCCGCGCTGATCGCCCCGTCCGCCCTGACGCTCCTGATGATGCTCTTCGGCGCCCGCCCCAAGGAGCTGACGAAGGCGCTGGCCCTGTACGGCGCCGCGGCCCCGGCGGGCGGCACCGCCGGCGTCTTCCTCGGCGGCGTGATCACCGAGTACGCCAGCTGGCCCTGGGTGTTCTACATCAACATCCCGATCGCCCTGGTCGTGCTGGCCTTCACCCCGGGGGTCATGCCCTCCTCCCCCCTCCGCCGCGGATCCGTCGACTTCGGCGGAGCGGCCACGGTCACCGTGGGACTGGCCACCGCCGTCTACGCCATCGTCCGCGCTCCCGAAACCGGCTGGGGATCGGCCGAGACCTGGCTCGTCCTGCTGGCCGGCCTGGCGCTGATCGGCGCGTTCGTCGCCATCCAGTCGAAGCGCCGCGAGCCGCTGATGCGGCTGGGCATCTGGAAGTCCCCCAACCTCGCCGGAGCGAACATCGCGCAGCTGTTGATGGCCGCCGCGTGGATCCCCATGTGGTTCTTCCTCAACCTGTACCTCCAGCAGGTCCTGGGGCTGGGAGCGTTCGCCTCGGGCGCGGCCCTGCTGCCCATGACGGTCGCCATCATGATCATGATGATCGTGCTGGCGCCCCGTCTGATGGCCCGCTTCGGGAGCAGGCCGCTGATCGTCACCGGCCTGCTGGCCCTGGCGGCAGGCATGCTGTGGCTGTCCTTCGCCCGGGCGGACGGCACCTTCTGGGTCGACGTCCTGCCCGCGTCCCTGCTGGCCGCGGCCGGCATGTCGCTGGCGTTCATTCCCTCCCTCGGCACCGCACTGTCCAGTGCGCGCCCCGAGGAAGGCGGCCTGGCCTCCGGCATCGTCAACACCAGCTACCAGGTCGGCTCCGCCCTCGGCCTGGCCGCGATGACGGCCGTGTCCGCGGCGTACGGTGCCCGCGAACTCGGCGACCCCGAAGCTCTCACCAACGGGTTCTCCGCCGCCTTCATCGGAGCGGCGGCCCTCGCCGCCGTCGGCGCGGTCGCGTCACTGCTCACCCTGCGCGGGGCCCCCTCGCAGGATTCCGCCCCCGGCGAGAAGCAGCCCGTCTAGGCGGGCGCTGCCCGAACCCGCGGGGGCCGGCCCGTCCGGGCCGGCCCCCGCGCGGCGCGGTCGGCTCAGGCGCGCAGGAACGTCTCGACGCTGGCCGCGAGGGCCAGCGGAGTCTCGTACATGGGGTAGTGGCCGCTGTTGGGGATCTCCTCCAGTTCGGCGTTCGGATAGTGGCTGAGCCACGTGGCGCGCATGACATCGGCCGTCAGGGCGAGATCGTGCTCACCGACGATGACCTTGACCGGGACGGGGTTGCCGGTGATCCGTTCCGTGAGGTCGGCGGTGACCCAGTCCTTCACGTAACCGCCGAACGCCTCGCGGGTCGACCACTCCAGCGAGCGGTCGACCATCAGGTCGAGCCATACCCGGGGCGCGCGCCGGCCGGTGACCAGGTCCACGATGGCCCGTCGCTTGTCGCGGTCCTGCGCGGCACCGTAGAACAGTGCCTCCCCGTCGCGGTCCAGCGGATAGACACCGGCGGGAACGGGCGCCAGGCCGACCAGCTTGCGCACCCTCCCCGGAGCCTGGGCCAGCACCTGTTGGGCCGCCTTGCCGCCCATGGAGTGCCCGATGAGGGAGAAGCTCTCCCAGCCGAGTTCGTCGGCCAGGGCGAGCGCGTCGTCGGCGATCTCGGCGAGCGTGTACGCGCCGCCGACGGTCTTGCGATCGCCGTAGCCCCGGTAGTCGAGCAAGGCGTAGCTGAAGGCGTCGCCGTCCAGGCAGTCCAGGACGGGGCCCCAGCCGGAACTGGTCCCGAACCAGTCGTGGAGCACCAGCACTTGGTGGTCGCCGGAACCGATCAGACGGTGCGGCATGCTCATAGCGGGTTCCTCCCGGGTCGCGGACGATCGGGCGCGCGGGGCGGCGCGCGCTCCGGATCCCTTCCCCCGGCCGGGTCCGCGAACCGGTTCGACGGGGGCGCCACCGACTGTTCGGTGGCGCCCGGCCCGGCCGCCCCCGGCCGCCGCGCGGCTGCCTCGCCCGCTCGCCGACGCGGCCGGTTCCCGGGGTCGTTCGCTCAGTGGCCGGCGGCCAGTTCTCCGCTGAGCCTGTCGTGGAGGCGCGCGCTCGGGCCGTCGAGGCCGGTGATCTCGACGGTCTTGCCGCGCTGGGCGTACTTGGTGCCGATGGCGTCGAGAGCGGCGACGGAGGAGGCGTCCCAGACATGGGCCGAGCTCAGGTCGACGACGACGCGGTCGGGGTCGCCCGCGTAGTCGAACCGGCCGACGAGGTCGTTGGCGGAGGCGAAGAAGAGTTCGCCGGTGACCCGGTAGACGGCCGTGGTGCGGTCGGGGTCGATGACGGCGGTGACTTCGGCGTGGTGGGCGACGCGCCGGGCGAAGACGGCCATGGCGGTGACGGAGCCGACGACCACGCCGACGGCGAGGTTGTGCGTGATCACGACGCAGGCGACGGTGATCAGCATGACGGCGATCTCGCCGACGGGCATCCGCCGGAGGGTCCCGGGCGCGATGGAGTGCCAGTCGAAGGTCGCGAAGGAGACCATGACCATGACGGCCACCAGCGCGGCCATGGGGATGTCGGAGACGACCGGGCCGAAGACGATGCACAGCACCATCAGGAACGCGCCCGCCAGGAACGTGGAGAGGCGGGTGCGGGCACCGGACACCTTTACGTTGATCATGGTCTGGCCGATCATCGCGCAGCCGCCCATGCCACCGAAGAATCCGGTGACAATGTTCGCGATGCCCTGCCCGAGGGATTCACGGGTCTTGTTCGAGTGGGTGTCGGTGATGTCGTCGACCAGCTTCGCGGTCATCAGCGACTCCATCAGGCCGACCAGTGCCATCGCGAACGCGTAGGGGGCGATCGTCGTCAGCGTGTCGAGGGTGAACGGCACGTCGGGCAGGCCCGGCACCGGCAGGGAGGACGGCAGGGCGCCCTGGTCGCCGACGGTCGGCACCGCGATGGCGGCGCCGACGGTGATGGCGGTGAGGACGACGATGGAGACGAGCGGGGCCGGGACCACCGTGGTGACCCTCGGGAGGAGCACCATGAGCGCCAGGCCGCCGAGGATCAGGGGGTACACGGGCCAGGGCACGTCGGTCATCTCGGGAATCTGGGCCATGAAGATCAGGATGGCCAGGGAGTTGACGAAGCCGACCATCACCGACCGCGGAATGAACCGCATCAGCTTCGCCACGCCCAGCGCCCCCAGGACGATCTGGAAGACGCCCGCGAGGATGACGGCCGCGATGAGGTGGCCGAGGCCGTGGTCACGGTTCAGCGGTGCGATGACCAGGGCGACGGCGCCGGTGGCCGCGGAGATCATGGCCCGGCGCCCGCCGACGACGGAGATCACCACGGCCATGGTGAAGGAGGCGAACAGACCGATCGCGGGATCGACTCCGGCGATGATCGAGAACGAGATCGCTTCGGGGATCAGCGCGAGCGCGACGACCAGTCCCGCCAGCACCTCGGTACGCCAGACCTTCGGGTCGGACAGCCAGTCGGGCTTCAGGCCGCGCAGGCGGGCGGCCGGGGACAGGGCGGAGTCGGCGGAAGACAAGGGAGGAGGACCTGTCCTGCTCGGGCGCGCCCGGTCGACGGGCGGGTGCGCGGAGATGACGGGGCGCCGGGCGGCCCCCGCGGACGGCTCCGTGAGCGCGGAGCCGGAAGACCGGGGTGGAGATGGATGTGGAGCCGCACTTCGGCGCGGCCGGAGTCACGTCCGGGGGCGGGGCGTCACGGCGGACAGAGGGCGGTGCCGGGCGTCATGGGCTCGCGCACGCTCTTCTCCTGCGACAATCGGACCTTCGCCGGAGGCTTCATCGGCCCCGCCACGGCAACGGGCAGCGGAACGCGGCCTCACCTCCGGCAACTCTACCCTGACGTAAGGGTAGAGATCGACGGAGGGGCACCCGCCCCAGGGGCGGTACCCGCGGGGACGACCCGGGATCGTTCCGGGAACGAGAGAGGCCAGAGGCACGGGCGTGGACGGCAAGCACATGCAGATCGGCGAGGTCGCCGCACGGACCGAGCTCTCCCTGCGCACCATCCGCCACTACGAGGAGACCGGCCTCGTCGCCCCCTCCGCCCGCTCCCAGGGCGGCTTCCGCCTCTACACCGAGACCGACGTCGCCCGCCTCATGGTCATCCGGAGGATGAAGCCGCTCGGCTTCACCCTGGACCAGATGCGCGAACTGCTCGATGCCACCGACCGGCTCGACGGGGACGACCAGCTCGACGCCGGCGAGCGCGAGGAGCTGCTGGCCCGGGTGCGCGCCTATCAGCAGGCCGCCGCCGAGCAGGTGGAGAAGCTCCGCGTCCAGCTCGCCCGGGCCGAGGACTTCGAAGCCACTCTCCGCGCCCGCTCGGACGCCGCCGCCACTCCGTAGCAGGAGACGGACCGTTGCCATGTCTGCCGCTTTGAGCAGATCATCGAGTTCCGCGAAGAGGACAGGTACCGGCTGATGCACCCGACAGAGCTCACAGAGGCCCGCATCGAGGATGCGGGCAACCTCTTGGTCGCGCCTTCGGCGTTGCACGACCATGAGGCCGTCGAGGACTTCTTCGGTTCCGTCATCACGCCTGAGGATCTTGCTTCCGGCCCGCCCGGCCCCGTACGGGGGACTGTCTATCTGTGCGGCGACATATCCGCGATCGACCGCCGTCAACTGCTCTCCGCGGCGCGGGTGTTCGTTGTCAGTGAGCTGTCGCACGGCTATCACGGGGACATCGGCGAACCGTGGACCCTCATCGGCCTCGGACGCGTGCCCGTCCGCGTACACGGTGTCGGCGTGTACTACCGCCGCTTCTTCGGACCCGACGCCGATCACTTCGAAGGGATCCGCGCGGAGCACGCGTTCCAGTCCCTGACGGAGTCCGACAAGCCAGGAACGGCGCATCGCAGCGGAATCTATCTGACGCCCGTCACCCAGGACGGTGACGAACTGCGCTTCCGTCTGCTTCGGTGCTCCACGAACCTCTCGGGGCCGACCGAGAACTTCCGCCCGACCGACACGCACATCGTCGAGGCACTGAACCGCGAGGCCGCCACCGTCTTCCGGGACCGGGCGCCGCTGAATCACGTCCTCGCCCAGATCTACCACAACACCCTTGCCACGGCAGAGCGCAAGCAGTCCAAGGCCAAGATCTCGGCCCATGCCGACAAGACCAAGGACATGCCCGTCAACGGCATCATGGCCTTCTGCACGTTCTACGACGGGCTCGACCGTCTGCGCCCCCTGGCCGATGACGCCTTCGACTACGGCGTGAAGGGCTCCAGCGGGCTGACCAGTCTCCGTTTCCGCCTCAAGGATCCGACCGAAGAACACGACGGGGTCGCGCTCCCCCCGCAGTTCGGCGTGACCCTCTATCCCGGCTCCGTGTTCTTCATGCCGCTGTCCACCAACCGCCTGTACACCCACGAGATCCGGCCCTCGACGCTGGACGCCGCACTGCTCCCGACCCGCCTCGGGTACGTGGTGCGCTGTTCGAGCACCGAAGCCGTGCACAAGAACGGCCAGACGTTCCTCGACAGGGCCGGGGACCTGGTGAGGCTGGAGCCCCCCACAGCGGCCGGCATGGACGATCTGCGCAACCTGTACGCCGAGGAGAACAGAACCTCGTCCTTCATCGACTACGGCGACAGGTTTCTCTTCAGCATGAACACGGGAGACTACGTTGCCCCGCGCGTCTAGGACCTTGGACGAGATCCTCACGTTCACCGTGCCGACCGAGGCCGATCTCTACGCGGAACTGTCCACGTCGGCGCACCTGGAAGTCCTGGGAAAGGGCCGGCGGGGCGCCGTGCTCACCCGGCCGGACGAGACGAACGGCGTGCCGCTCGTCCGCACGACCACGCAGTACAGCGGCCCGGCCCAGCACTTCAGGCCCGTGCACGAGCAACTGGCGCGGCGCATCCAGGAACACGCGGCGTTCCCGGCCGGCTTCAACAACGCTCTCATCGAGAGCTACACGAACGCCTACACGAAAATGGGCAGTCATTCCGACCAGGCTCTCGATCTGGCCGACGATTCGTTCATCGCCGTCTTCTCCTGCTATCAGCATCCCGAAGCGGGCCGGCCGAGGAAGCTGATGGTCGAATCGAAGGACTCCGGTGACGAGAAGGCCGAGATCCCGTTGGCCCACAACGGTGTCGTCGCGTTCTCCGTCGACGCGAACAGACGGCTGAGGCACAGGATCGTGCTGGAGAATCCCTCCGGGGCGGCTGACAACGTTTGGCTGGGCGTAACGTTTCGTACCTCGAAGACCTTCGTCCGGTTTCGCGACGGACAGGCACACCTCCCGCAAGGTGCGCGCCTGATGTCGGCCGACGAGGAGCAGAGGAGCGAGTTCTACCGGCTGCGACGCCGTGAGAACAAGGAGACGGACTTCGTCTACCCCCTGCTGACGTACACCGTCAGCGACAGCGATCTGGTGCCGCCCGTCCGATACCCCGGCCGTGACCTCTAGAGGATCATGCAGGTCGTGGTGGCGTGGGCGATGAGCTTGCCCTGCTCGTCGAGCACCTTGCCCTCGGCTGTCGCGACGCGGCGGCCGGCGTGGATGACCGTTCCCTCGGCGGTGAGTTTCTGCCCGTCGGTCCGGGCGGTGCGGATGTAGTTGACCTTGAGTTCGAGGGTGGTGTAGCCGGCGCCGGCGGGGAGCGTGGTGTGGACGGCGCAGCCCATGACGGAGTCGAGGAGGGTGGCGGCGATGCCGCCGTGGACGGTGCCCAGGGGGTTGGCGAAGTCGGGGCGGGTGTCGAGGGAGATGACGATACGGCCGTGGTCGACCTCGTCGAAGCGCATGCCGAGCAGGCGGCCGATGGAGGGTATGTCGGCGGGGAGTTCGGTCTGCACCCAGCGCATCAGTTCCAGGCCGGTCATGGTCGTGGGGTCGGCAGTGGTCATCGTCGTTCTCCTCGGGTGGTGCGGTCGTTGCGGTACGGGTCAGCCGAGCGGTGCCGTGGTGTCGCGCAGGGTGGCCAGGGCCGGGGCGTACATTCGGGCCTTGATGGTGCCGAGGGTGTCGCCCGCCTTGTCCACCAGCGCCTGGGCGGTCTCGAAGGCGGTGGAGCGCACGGCGTGCTCGTCGACCGCCCGGTCGACGATGCCGGCGGCCGCTGCGTCGGCACCGCCGTAGCGGCGGGCGGTGAGCATGGCTTCGTGCGCGGTCCGCGGGGCCAGCCGCGACTGGATGAGGGCGGACATGCCGGGCGTGAAGGGGATGTTGATGTCCGCTTCGGGAAGGCACCAGTAGCCGCGGTCGGCGCGCATGACACGGACATCGTGGGCGAGGGAGAACATCGCACCGGCGGCGAAGGTGTGTCCTTGCAGCGCGGCCACCGTGATGACCGGCAGCGACAGCATCCGCGCGAGCAGCTCATGGACCGAGACGACGTAGTGCTGGTGCTGGTCGGCGTGGGCGAACAGCCAGTCCAGGTCCAGTCCGTTGGAGTAGAACTTGCCGGTGGCGGTGGTGACCAGGGCGCGGGGGCCGTCGGCCTTCTCCACGTCGTCGAGCGCGGCATCGACCGCGGCGAGCCAGTCGGGGTGGAAGCGGTTCTCTCCGTCTCCGAGGTCGAGGGTGAAGACGTTGTCCGTACGGTCGAGCGTGGGCATGGCGACTCCTTCGAACGGGGCTGACCAGGTCAAGTGGCTACGGACGGGGCTCGGGGCGGGTGCCGGTGGCCTCGCGCAGGGCATGGAGGAGCAGGCCGTGGATCTCGGCGGCGGCTGCCTCGATCGGGGCGGTGCTCCGCTCGGCACGGGACATGATCACCGCGCCTTCGACCGAGGCGATGATGAAGGTGCCCAGGCGGCGGCTGCGCTCCTCGGTCAAGCCGTGCCGGAGAAGCAGCGCCGCGAGACCCTCCCGCCAGCGGTTGAAGACGGCGGCGGCGGACCGGGCGAGCTGGGGCGCGTCGTCATTGGTCTCGACGGCCACGGCCACGATCGGGCAGCCGGCGCGGAAGTCGCTCTCCACGAGCCGGTCGCGCCACAGCGCGAAGAACGCGTCGATGGCTTCCAGCGGGTCCTCGGCCTGCGTCGCGGCGTCGATCAGGCCCGCGATGAAGTCCCCTGCCAGCGCCACCGCCTCATCGATGAGCTGCGCCCTCCCGCCCGGGAAGTGGTGGTAGACCGAGCCGCGAGGAGCTCCGCTGTGTGCCAGCACCCGGTCGATGCTGGTCGCGCTCGCCCCGTGCTCACGCAGCAGAGCCGCCGCACTCAGAACCATCCGATCCCGGCTGTCACTCCTGCGCGGACTCACCCGCCCACCACCTCTCCGACGACCGGACGGCCCGGCACTCGGGCTACCTCTCGGTAACTTATGGTGTATGCCATAGAACATGCAAGAGGGGCGGCGGAATGCGGGTGCACCGGCCCGGCTCGACCTCCCCGCTCCTCCTCCTACCGGGTGCCGATCCGGCGCAGGGCGAGGAGTGTCGCGTCGTCGGTGCGGTGCGGGCCGTCCAGGCGGGCCACGAGCCGTTCGACGTAGTTCTGGAGCCCGGCGTGGCCGGCGTCCGGTCCGGCTTCGGCGCAGCAGTGCTCCGCCGCTTCGAGGAAGCGGCCCATGTCCTGGTCCGGGTCGGTCGGACGGCGTTCGATCAGGCCGTCGGAGTACATCAGGACGATGTCGTCGACCTCCAATGGCGTCTCGGCGGCGGTGTAGGTCACGTCGGGCAGGACGCCCAGCGAGATCCCGGGTCCGCCGTCGGGAGCCGGGAGTTGAGTGGCGCGGCCGCCGCGTACGAGGACCGGGCGCGGATGCCCGGCGCAGGTCCAGCGGAGCAGGGAGCGCTCGGGGTGGTAGCGGGCGATGACGGCGGTGGCGGTGGACTCGTCGCCGTCGGCGCACGCCACTTCGTTGAGCCACTGCGTCAGCCGCTCGACGGGTTCCTCGGTGTAGGCGAGACCGGCGAGCGCGTACCTCAGTTTGGCCATCAGGGTCGCCGCTTCCAGACCGTGTCCACGGGCGTCGCCCAGCGCGATCAGGAGGCGGCCGTCGGGCAGTTCGCGGGCCTTGTACCAGTCGCCGCCGACTCCGGCCTCGCGGGCGTCGGGGCGGTAGACGGCCGCCGCTTCGAGGCCGAAGGCGTCCAACTCGTCCTGGAAGTGGGGCAGGACCGCCTCACGCAGGACGTCGGCGATTTCCGCGACGGCCTCGACACGCTCGTGTTCACGGCGCGCCTCGCTCGCGGAGTGCTGTGCCGCCTCCCGTCTCCGCCGGTCCGATGTGACGTCGATGAAGACGGCCCGCACGGCCCACACCAGGCCGCCGGGAGCGATGCGCACGGGCTCCGCGACCATCCGGAACGTGCGCTCGCTGTTGCTGCTGAGGCGCAGTTCGCACTCGGCGGTGTACTTGCGCAGGATGACGTCGTACAGCGTCTGATACAGAGTGGGCAAGCTGTCCGGCGTGGCCGCGGTGGCCAGGT
This sequence comes from Streptomyces anulatus, assembly GCF_014650675.1. Lineage (GTDB taxonomy): Bacteria > Actinomycetota > Actinomycetes > Streptomycetales > Streptomycetaceae > Streptomyces > Streptomyces anulatus. The sequence continues at coordinate 211,304 of NZ_BMVK01000012.1, forward strand.
CGAGAAGAGCGGGCACCGCGATGTCGTCGGCCAGGCCCAGCACCTGACGGAAGCCTCGGGAGGGCTCGACACCGTGGTCGCCGAGGTTCCACTCCGCCCAGCATGTGCGCACCAGGCGTTGCGCGGCACTGGCCATGTGGAGGCGGTCGCCGCGTTCCCAGGTGAGCAGGACGTGGTCTCCGCACGGTGCGACGCGGACCTCGTCGTTGATCCGCACCGGCCCTGACCGGGTGTTCATCACCCACTGCACCATTTCGGGCCCCTGCGGCGTGCGCAGGCGAAACGCGTCGGCCAGCATGCGGGAGACCGCCGTACCGGCCAGGGAGGGGAAGCGCTCGAACAGCGGCACCGGCCCGGCCCACGGGGGGACGGAGCCCGGGGGGAACCGGGAGGCCGCGTAGGCACGGGCCGAGGCGTTCTGGGCCACGTAGAAGGCGTCCCGGAGTTCGCCGTGCTCGCCGAGAACGGGGGCCAGGAGCAGAGCCGCCACCGGGAGGGCGTCGAGCACCTCCTGGCCGGAGGGTGGGAGTGACGGAGCCACGGGTGGCGGGGGCGAGGGCGTGGTGGCGGCGGAAGAGCCGGCCCGGGAGAACTCGGAGTAGGCCGTGATCCTTCGCCGCTGGGACTCCAACAGGGCCTGGATCGCCCGCAGTTTCAGACGGAACCGTACGCCGCCCGCCGAAGGGGGATCGTCCATGGGCATAGCGGGCCTCTCGGTGTGGTCGCCCGGGCCGTGGCCGCACCGGGGAACGGGTACGGCGAGCGGTGCGGAAGCACGATGGAGGCAGGCCGCCGGCAGGACGACGCGGTCGGTCGCCCGCAGGGAGGCACCGAACGGGATGCCGTAGCCGACCCGCCGCCTCTGCGCCGATCCGGCGAGCGGGCCGTACCGCGCACCCGCGCATGCGCCGTACGCCCAGGGGCTGGCGTTGTCGAGCGACCGGGCCCACCGGGCGGGCACCTCACACGGGAACAGGCCCTCCACCGGCCGGCGGCCGGCCTGGGCCGGAGCCGGAGCGTCCTTCCCGTCCTGGACGGAGGCCGCCGACCGCCGGGAAGCGAACACTCCTCGCCGCCTGCCCGCCGGTAGCGCAGGTGCAGCAACGCGTCCATCGCGAGCATGCCGGCCGCGCCCGCGAGCATTCCACGGGCCACGGCACCCAGCGGTGTTGTCCTGGCCATAATCCGACCATACCCACAGTTGCGTATCCCGCACTTACAGTGACGGGCGAGCGGTGGTCCTGGCATGTCGTCGTCATGGCCCACGACTGTGGGACCGACGGAGGCATCAGGTCGCCCGCCGCCGGGACCGGGTGTCGGCCCTGCCCCGGGGCGGTGGAGCCGCCCGTGGTCACATCCCGCCGGCGATCCTCATCACCGTGCCGGTGGCGTAGGAGGCGTCGTCCGAGAGCAGCCAGGCGACCGCTCCGGCGATCTCCTCGGGCCTGCCGGCGCGGCCCATGGGGGTGATCGCCGCCACCTTGGCGGGCCGCTGCGGGTCGGCGTGGAACTCGGTCCAGATCGTGCCGGGGGCGACGCAGTTGACCCGGATGCCGTCGGCCGCCACCTCCTTGGACAGCCCGACCGTCATCGCGTCCACGGCGGCCTTCGCCGCCGCGTAGTGGACGTAGGTGCCGGGGCTGCCGAGAGTCGCGGCGGCGGACGAGATGTTCACGATCGCCCCGCCCGCCGTCATGTCGCCGATGGCCCGGCGGGCGCACAGCAGGTAGCCCAGGACGTTGACCTCCAGGGCCTGCCGCATCCCGTCCGGGTCAGCACCGGCCAGTGGTCCGACCGGCCCGCTCACCCCGGCGTTGTTCACCAGTCCGGTGACCGGACCCACCTGCGCGGCGGCGGTGTCGAACAGCCGGTCCACGTCCGCCGCGTCGGCGGTGTCGACCGCGATCGTGACGGCCGCCCGGCCCAGCGCGCGCACCCCTTCGGCCACGCCCTCGGCCGCCTCGGCGTCGGACCGGTAGCCGATGGCGACGTCGTGTCCCTCGGCCGCCAGTCGCAGGCAGATCGCCGCGCCGATGCCCCGGCTGCCGCCGGTGATCACAGTCACCCGCTGCCGCTCTCCCTGTTCCGCCATGACCGGTCCTCCGAGCTGGGCATATGAATGATCGACTCGGTCAGCCACACTACCCGGACGGCCTCCGCGGCGATCCCTGCCCTCAAGGCCCGCTGCACGGCGTTCACGCAGGTGAGCGCGGGTTCCACGGCCGAGGGCCCGTCGGCCCCGCAGCCGTGGAACCCGAGGGAAATGCGTTTCGGTCACCAGAGGTCCGCTGAGTATTCTCCGGTCCTGCCCGCTTGCGCGCCCAGCCGCCGTCCCCCTCAACGGAGAACGCATGACCGAAGCCGACAGCACGTACGTCAACGCCGCGGAACTCCTGGCACTCTCGCTCCATCACCTCGACGACGCCGACACCCGTCGTCCGATCATCGAGATCCCGACCCTCGACGACTCCCCCCTGCCCTTCCGGCCGTTCCCGGCCCTGGCGATCGCCATGGCCGGGCATGTCCTCTCCGCGTGGGAGGTGAGGATGTTCCGGGTCGAGCGCGCCAAGCGGGGTGAGCGCATACGGTTCTTCACCGCGGCGGGCGGCGAACCCGGGCGGGCGTTCCGCGCATGCACCGTCTTCGACCCCGAGCTGGGTACCCAGCGGGTGGTCGAGCTGTGCGGGCACGCCTTCTGCTCCAACGAGGCACCCGCGTCCCCGGGAAGCCGCTGCGCCGGCCACCTCGGCGATCCAGTACCGGACGGCTGCGGCCCGGACTACTGGCTGCACGTGGCCGGCGAAGCCGCCAGGTCGGTCGAGCACGCCCGCGACGGTCTCACCGAGACGGAGGCGCTGGCCGTGCACGCGATCCGCGCCGGTGTGCCCATGGCCCAGGTGGGCCGCGCGAGCGGGATCCCCCGCTGGACGGTGCACGCGCTCGGTGAGGGATCCGCCGGAGTGCCTGAGGACGTCGACAGCTCCGACGACCCCGCGTGCTGGCCGCTTGTGCTCACTCCCGTGCGCGACATCACCGCGGCGGACGTCCGCCGTGTCTACGACTTCACGGGAGACGATGTCGCTGGGCCCGCCCCGGACAGGGTGCTCGCCCGGAAGGACCACTGGTACGAGTTCGAGCCCCTGCGCGGGAACGGCCCGTTCCTGGTCCACGCGGAGGACGAGCACGGCTTCACGCTGGAGTGGTGGCAGATGCGGGAGCACCTGCCGGAGCATCTTCTCGCCCGCTGTGGTGACGAGCGCCGTAGACGAGACATGTACGAGCCCCCCTGGCAGTGCGACGACTGCGACTACTGATGGGGCGTCCGCCATGTCATGGGAGCCGGAGTTGTGGACGGGCAAGGGTGACCATGGGTGCGCTCGAACCTCGGCAGCCGTGCGGAGTACCGGGTCAGCGGCCCCAGCAGGTCGGCGATCCAGGCTCACGACCTCACACGGTCCCTAGGACGACTCCCCCTCACTGATACGGATGTCGCCGTTACGCGTCTGCACATTCACGCTGTGGCTGCTCGTGCTGTCGTCCGCGACATCCACGGTGACGTCCCCCTTCTTCGCCGCCGTACGGACCGCGTATGCCGAGGCGGGCAGGCCGAGTCGAACGTTGCCGTCCTGGCTCCGCACATCGACACGATCGGGTACGGAGGTGAGGTCGAGGTCGGTGTCGCCGTTTCGCGAGACGACGCTCACCGACGTCGCGGAGATCCCCTCGCCCCGCACGGTTCCGTCGTGTCCTTCCAGGTGGAGGGCGGCGCCGCCGAGGTTCGACAGCTGCACGTCGCTGTTGCCGTACTCGGCCGTGACCGCGACATCGCGCGGCACCTTCACGGTGTACTGCGCATGGCAGTTGACGGAAACACCGTCACAATCCACCGAGAGCGTGAGAATCCCGCCGTCGAACTGCCATCCGGCAGCTATCTCACCGCCGATTTTCGTGCCGCTGACCCGGCGTTCCACTTCGACGTCGTCGACGTCGGAGGCGATGAGGTGGAGGTCGGCGGAGTTCGACTTCACGGTCAGGCTGTCGCCGCTGAAGCCGAAGGACTTCGATTCCGGAGTGGTGTTCGCCTGGTCGACATCCGGGTCGCAGCCGGTTGCTGCGAGAGCGAGGAAGGCGGCTGTGCCGAGGGCAAGGATCGTGCGTGTCCGGCTGTCGTTCATTGTTTCCGTTTCCTGGTGATCGAGCTGCATGTTCGGTGGTCGTCCCGGTTCGGTTCAGGAGCGCAGGGCGCGGGCCGGGACGGTGCGGGAGACGCGGGCGGCCTGGAGTCCCAGGGCGAGGCAGGTCGTCACGAGCGTCACGGCAGCGAGTGCGCCGAGCGTCGCCCACGGGAGGCCGTCGAGCACCTGGCCCACGCCGACCCTGGCTCCCACGGCGATGGTGGTGCTCGCCACCGCGAGGAACACCGCGCTGAAGACGATCGCCGTGCCTGCGTAGATCACGCCCTCGTAGACCGTGGACCGCGTGGTGACGCCCGGCCGCGCGCCGGCGACGGCAACGACCGCGGAATCGCGGGTGCGCTCCCGCCCGACCAGGGCGATCACCGCGAGGCCACCGGACCAGGACACGACGAAGACCCAGCCCAGAACGGTCATGACATCGCCCAGCCCTGCGGTACTTCCGGGCATGACGTTGCCCATCGTCATGAACAGCGCGATGAACGACAGGGAGAGCGCGAAGGGCAGCACCGTGGTGACGCTTCGGGCCGCGCGCGTTCGGCACGACTGCACGGCGAGGTGCCAGGCGACACCACGCGACGGGACGAGAACGGTCCACAGTCTCATCAGAGGCGTGAGCACCCACGGCCCCATCAGCAGCAACAGGCAGATGAGGAAAAGGTTTCCGGCGAAGGCGAAAGCGGTCCGCTGCTCGATGCCCCCTTCAAGTTCGCGGCCGAGGCCGGGAATCCACATCCCGAGCACACCGGCGAGAAGACAGAGGGCGAGAACGCTCCGCGCGACACCGGGCCGTGCCGGCGGATCGGCGTGGTCCCGGAAGGCACGCATCTCCGGCGTTCTGGCGGCTCGGCGTGTGACGCCCCAGCCGCCGAGCAGGCACGGGACCACTCCGGCCGGCAGGATCGCGCCGATGTACCAGAGCTGGAGTCCGGCGGTGGCTCCGTGCAGGTCGAGTCCCGTCGCCGTCCACTGCGCGAGGGCGATGTTCGCGACGAAGGGGGCCACCGGTACGGCCAGCGCGCCGGCCACCGTGCCGAGAACCACCAGCTCGGCGCGGAGGACGGACCTGACGCGGCGGCGCGGGATCCCGAGGATCACCCACAGGGCGTGTTCGCGTCGCTGGGTCGTCAAGGTCAGACCGACGGTCGAGGCGACGACACCCACGGTGGCCAGCACGGTGAAGAAGACGATGTTGCCGCCGAGCGCGATCGACGCGGAGACCATCCGTGCGTCGCCCGCCGTCCGCGCCGCCGAGACGGCGGTGAACATGGCGATGACCGAGCCCGCCGAGCAGGCCGCGCCGACGACCGCGCACACGAGCGTCCACACCCGCATCGACGCCTGCATGCGGATGTCCGACAGGACGAGCCGCGACATGCCGCTCGTACCGCTCCCGCCGCTCACGCCGCCGCCTCGTCCGCGTCGTCCGCGTCGTCCTTCGACTGCGCCGCGAGGACGGCGTCGCTCACCGTGTGCGGGTCGCCGCCGGAGATGACGGCGTGCACCCGCCCGGACCCCATCACCACGACCTGGTCGGCACGCGCAGCCGCATGCGGGTCGTGCGTGACCATGACCACCGTCGATCCTTGTGCGGGCAGTGCCTGCAGCCAATCGAGCACGACGTGACCGGACTTGAGATCGAGCGCGCCGGTCGGCTCGTCGGCGAAGACGATCCGTGGCTGATGGGCGAGAACCCTGGCCACGGCCACGCGCTGGCGTTCGCCTCCGGAGAGCCGGTCGGGTCGCCGCCTGGCGTGCTGGGCGATGCCGAGCCGCGACATGGCCTCGCGGACCCGTGACTCGGGCACCCGGTGGCCGGCGAGTCTAGACGGCAGACAGATGTTGTCCTCGACCGTGAGCGAGCTGACGAGGTTGTACTCCTGGAAGACGAAACCGATGTTCTCGCTGCGGAACGCGGCTTGCTTGCGTGGGCCGAGCGACAGGACATCCGTTCCGAGAATCTCGATGGAACCTGCGGTCGCTCGCTCCAGGCCGGCCATGCAGAGCAGGAGCGTCGACTTTCCCGATCCGGAGGGTCCGACGATCGCGGTCAGCCGGCCCTCGGGAATGTCCAGATCGATATCGTGCAGTACACGTGTCATTTCTCTTTTACGGCCGGGAATGGGGAATTCCATATGGAGGCCGCGCATACGTATACATGGTGCGGAAACAGGGGCTGCGATAGGCATATGACAACCCTAGGCAGCGCCTAACACGCTCCGCACGGGAGTCAGCACTACTTCGAGGTAGACCTAGGTCTACCTTCTTGAGATCCGCCGTATGCCATAATGCTGGCCATGTCGCAGATTCGCGTCGCCCGAAGGGTGCTGACGGAAATCATCGCAGCAATGGCCTTCCCGATTCTGCTGCTCTCCCTTCTTGTCGCGCCGGCCTCGGCGGCCGTGCTGACGGAGTGGGACCGCTCGAGAGCGCGGTGGTGCGGCGTCGGCACGATGCCGCTGCGGCCCGCGGACCAGAGCTGGAAGCAGTGGGTGGCACGCCAGCTGCGATCGCGGTCGATGTGGCGTACCGGCCTCCCGGTCCTCGTCGCCGCCACGCTCCTTTCCGCGCTTTCACTGGTGGTGGCATTCTTCGGGTTCATCGGTGCCGCCGCGCTGATTTTCTCTCCCGTTTTCTGGTCGTTCGGTATCGCCGCGCAGGTCGGCCCTTTCACTCCATCATCGCTCACGGAGTCCTTTCTGGCGGTGCCCGCAGGGGTACTTCTGGGTGCGGTCACCACAGGTCTTCTGACCGGAATTTCCCTTCTCCGGGATCTCGTCCTGCGCGCTTTCTCAAGAAGCCGGGACCCGGATCTGCTGGCGAAACTGGAGGAACTCCGCACCAGCCGGGCCTCGTTGACAACGGCCTTCGAATTCGAGCGCCGACGCATCGAACGTGATCTGCACGACGGCGCTCAACAGGAGCTGGTCGCCGTCGTGATGCGCCTCGGGATGCTGGAGGCCGCAGCCTCGGCGAGCGGCGAGGAACGCATCGTGGAACTGGCACGTCAGGCACAGGAACAGGCAGAGCATGCGCTGGAACGGCTCCGGGAGACAGTGCGCGAGATCCACCCTCGCGAATTGAGCGACCTCGGCCTCGTCGCCGCCGTCCGCGAGCTGGCCGCGCGGTCACCGCTGCGGGTCGAGCTGAACAGCACCGGAGATGATGCCCAGTTGTCGTCGCCGACTGCGACAGCGGCCTATTTCACGGTCTCCGAGGCGCTCACGAACATCACGAAGCACGCAGGCGTGGGCAGCGCTCGGATCGACCTGCAGTGCGACTCAAGTGGCGTACGCGTCCGTGTGCGTGACGACGGTGCGGGCGGCGCGGAGATCGACGCGGGTTCAGGCCTTGCCGGACTGCGCGAGCGGATGCGAAGCATTGGTGGGGAGCTCGAGATCCGAAGCCCCGCGGATGGCCGCGGAACCGAAGTCGTGGCATCCGCTCCCGGCCAACCCACGTGGGAATGAAATGAATGAAGGCGAACAGGTGAGGCAGCGGCCATGAGAATTGTCCTGGCGGATGACAGCATGCTGATTCGTGCCGGAATCCGGGAAATCCTGACCTCCCACTCCCACGAGGTGATCCGCGAATGTGAGGACGCTACCGAGCTGGTCTCCGCCGTCGACGAGTTCGCGCGTTCCGGGGCCGCACCGGACCTGGTGATCACCGATGTCCGCATGCCCCCGGGAAACACCGACGACGGACTCCGCGCCGCCATCGACCTGCGATCACGCCATCGGGATCTGCCGGTTCTCGTCCTCTCCGCCTACGTCACCGGCCCGTACGTCCAAGAGCTGCTGAACGGTCCGGGCGCGGACGGGGCCGTCGGGTACCTGCTCAAGGAGAAGGTCGGCAGAGTCGTCGACTTCCTGCGCGTACTCGATACGGTTTCCGGTGGCGGCGTCGTGATCGACCCGGAAGTCGTCCGCTACGTCACCCACGCGGACGCACCCCAGGGCCCGCTCGCCCGGCTCACCGACCGCGAACGCGAGGTGCTCGCCCTCATGGCGGAAGGGCGCTCCAACGCGGAAATCGCATCAGCCCTGTTTCTTTCCGGAGCGTCCGTGAGTAAGCACGTGGCCAATGTGTTCGTGAAACTCGGAATGCCCCCGAACGAAGACAACCGCCGCGTCAAGGCCATTCTGACCTGGTTCGAGTACAACTACTGAGTTCAGGCCCGAGGGGTCTCCTCGGCTGATCGAGCTGCCGCAACCGCTGCGTCAAGGCCCATCCCCTGTGACCAGGATTCTTAGCTGGCATCAGGAAACCTTCCTGACCTGCACTGATGCCAACTAGGTTCAGCTCCCGTCGGTACGAATCAGAGAGATAGTTGGCATTTTGGTACAGCGCGGGTAACGGAGCGTTCTCCGCCGCCGGGTGCCGACGTCTCCGCCTCGAGCCGTGGTTGAAGCCACGGGTGCCGTCGCGGTCAGGCCTCCGGATTTTCCCCTGGCATCGTTTTTGCGCGAGCCGGATCCATCGGCTCCCGGTGCTGGCGGTTCAGCCCCGCCTGCACGGCGCTCGCCAGCACCCGGGCGGCGACACCGACGAGCAGCAGTCCCCCTGCCATCTGCGCCATCGTGAGCACCCGTCCCGTCTGGGAGCATGCCGTGATGTCGCCGAAGCCGACAGTGGCGAACGTGGTCAGGGTGAAGTACAGCGCGTCCGTCCTGTTCAGCGCCTCGCTGAACGATCCGGGCTCGGAGCGCTCCAGCAGGTAGTAGGAGACGGCGAAGAGGACCAGGAAAAGCACCAGTGTCGCAGCCAGACCCTCGACGGCTCTTAGACGCGGAAAAGGAGAACGCGTGATGGCTCGCACCTCCCAGCAGAAGACCAGCAGGACGACGAGCAGGCCGGACACCAACAGCACTGCCGTACCAGCCGTGAGTCGCTCGTCCAGAGGCAGCAGGTAGTAAGCGGTGACAAGCCCAACCGCGACGGACACAGCACGCACAACCGCTACTACCGCTGCCCCTCTGCGAGAACGATGCTCACCATCGGGCATCGGCCCTGACGAGGTGCCGCCCCGGCTGCCTCCAGAGGTCTCTTCGCTCATCTCATGTCTCTTCGTCTCGTCCGGGCCTGATAAGCGCATGTTCCCGAATCCCACCTCCCTGCCTCGCCGACGGCACAGGATCACCCCTGACGGGTGACCCCGACCCTCAAGGGCGCCCCCGAAAGTCGACATACCCCCGCGACACTTCGGAAGGAAGCAAGCGCCTCCGTCCCCGAGATCGGAACGAGGCCGCAGCCGACTGGTGTGCGGCAGGGGCCGATCGGCCCCTGCCGCACACCCCGGGGACAGCAGAGACTGGACACTGAAGAGGAGGAGGTCATCGTGCCTGTCACTCCGCACACAGTCAGTGACGTCATGTCCCACACCCCCGTCGCAGTAGGCAGCCATGCCTCTTACCGACAGGTGGTGGAGCTGATGTCGGAATCGAAGGTCAGTGCGCTGCCGGTGCTCGCGGGCGAAGGACGTGTTGTCGGAGTGGTCTCGGAAGCGGATCTGCTTCCCAAGGAAGCGTTTCGCGAGGGTGGTCCGCCTGCCGCCGCGCAACTCGACGAAGCTTTCAAGGCCGCTGCGGTGCTGGTGGAGGACCTCATGTCCAGCCCGGCCGTCACCGTGCATCCGGACGCCCCGATCGCCGAGGCAGCCCGCATCATGGCGCGCAAACACGTCAAACGTCTCCCCGTAGTCAACTCCGAAGGCCTGCTGGAAGGAGTTGTCAGCCGAGGCGATTTGCTCAAGGTCTTCCTCAGACCGGATGAGGACCTCCTCGCCGAGATCAGAAGTGAGGTACTCGAGCCGATCTCACCACCGTCGGCTCTCGACGCCACGGTGGAGGAAGGCGTGGTCACTCTGAGGGGCTCTCTGGCGGACCGTTCCATGGTGCCGATCCTGGCCAACGCCGTTCGGGCGGCCGAAGGAGTGGTGGACGTACGAATGGATCTTGGCTAGCCGCATTCCCCGCGCGGCTGTGTGACCGCGAAGGGCCGGTCCACCACATGCACCCGGACCGGCACTCCTGGGACAATGCCCAGGAGAGGCGCAGCAGACGCATCCGAAGCAAGGACCGCAGATGGGCGATACACCGAGTGACACCGGCACCGCCGTGACGCGCATTTTTCTGCTGGACGACCACGAGGTCGTTCGCCGCGGAATACGGGACCTGCTGGAGGCCGAGCAGGATCTCGTCGTCGTTGGCGAGGCATCGACGGCTGATCAAGCCCTGGCCCGCGGGCCGGCGCTGCGACCCGACGTAGCGGTGCTCGACGTCAGGCTGCCCGACGGGAACGGCATCACTGTCTGTCGGGAACTGCGATCACGTATGCCCGACCTCGCGTGCCTGATACTCACCTCGTTCGACGACGAGGACGCCCTTCTCGACGCCATCATGGCGGGCGCGGCCGGATACGTGCTCAAGCAGATCAACGGTTCGGACCTGGTGTCGGCCGTACGGACTGTGGCATCGGGTCGGTCGATGCTCGACCCGTCGACCACGGCCAGGCTCATGCGGTCCCTGCGCGAGGCCGAGGCCGATTCGCCGCCGGAGGACGAGAGGCTCGCGGTCCTCTCCGAGCGCGAGCGTTCCGTTCTCGATCTCATCGGCGAGGGACTGACCAACCGGCAGATCGCCAAGCGGCTTTATCTGTCGGAGAAGACCGTCAAGAACCATATTTCCCGTCTGCTCGGGAAGCTCGGGGTCGAGCGCCGGGTGCAGGCAGCTGTCATTGCGGCCGAGGTCCGGGAGCATCAGCAGCGCGAGCAGTGAATGCCCTCACTTCGAAAGTCGGTCAGGTGCGGCCGGGGCAATAGGTACTCGCCATTCCAGCACTGTGCCTCTCCGCGGGTGCGGCTTCGCGTGGAAGGACAGGGTGCCTCCCAGCCGCTCGGCCCGTTCTGTGAGGTTGCGAATACCGCCGCGCCTACTACCTTCGGGCCCACGCAGACCGACCCCGTCATCGCTCGTCGTCACGGTGAGAACACCGTCATCGGCGATGACCGAGACCTCGGCCCGACGGGCCCTTGCGTGTCGGGCGACATTGCTGAGAGCTTCCCCGACAACCGCGACCGCGTGATCGGCCACCACCCGGGGGACATCTGTGTCAATCAGCCCCTCCATACGGAGGGCGGGCGTGAATCCGAGCGCGGGCGTGGCAGCGTCCACCGCCTGGACTACTCGGGAACGGAGTTTCGACCCCTGGCCTGGTGTCTCGTGCTCTCTGAGGCCGAAAATGGTGGTCCGGATGATCTTGATGGTGGTGTCCAGATCATCAATGGCACGGCCCAGCCGCTCGGCCGCTTCCGGGTGCTCCACCAAGGGGCGGGCGCTCTGCAGCGTCATTCCGGTGGCGAACAGCCGTTGAATGGCCAAGTCGTGCAGATCTCGGGCGATCCGCTCACGATCGGCCAGCAGGCTCATCCGCTCGGAGTCGCTGCGGTGGTCGGCCAGTTCGAGCGCCAAGGCTGCCTGCCCGACAAATCCGGGCAGTGCAGTGATCTCCGCGCTCACGAACGCCGTCCTGTTTCGGACGCGCGCGAGGATCATGACTCCGTTCAGCCGTTCCTTGGTCCCCAGCGTGACAGCCACTGCGGGCCCGAAACCCTCCCACCGCTCGCGCTGTACCTGCACCCGCGGGTCGCTGCTGACATCCGCCACCGTGACCATGCCGTCTTCAGCGAGCGCTACTGCGGCAAGCGTGCCCCGGCTGCTCGGGAGGACCACGCCCCGATGGCGCTCGGCCTTCTCCCCGAGAGCCAGTGAGCCGGTCATCTCGCCGTCTGTGCCGATGAGGTAGAAGACCCCAAGGTCCGCCCTCGCTATGTCGATCGCCTGTTCCAGCATGTCTTCGAGCACCTGCGACTCGGCCTCGCCCGAGAGCAATGCGCTGGTGAGATCGGAACTGGCGGTGAGCCATCGCTCTCTGATTCGCCCCTCTTCGTAGAGGCGGGCGTTCTCGATGGCTATCCCGGCTGCGACGGCCAGGGTGGAAACAACGGCCTCGTCCTCCGCGTCGAAATCTTCTGCCCCACGCTTCTCCGTGAGATAGAGATTGCCGAACACTTCGTCGCGCACGCGGATGGGCACTCCCAGGAAGGAGTGCATCGGCGGATGGTGGGGTGGGAATCCCGCCGAGGCCGGATGGTCGGAGAGCTCGGGCAATCTCAGAGGTTCCGGGTGTCTGATCAGCTCGCCCAGGAGTCCGTGCCCTGTGGGGAGGCCGCCGATCTGTTGCCGCTTCTCCTCGTCGATGCCGATCGGAAGGAACTCGGCGAGTTTCTGGTCGCTCCCCACCACTCCGAGGGCTCCGTATTCGGCGTCAACGAGGGAGACCGCGGATTCCACGATGTCGCGCAATACCTGGGGCAGGGCCAGTCCCCGCCCCACCGCCATGACTGCGTCGAGCAGGCCGTTCAACCGGTCCCGGGCCCCCCGGACCTGGTCGATGTGCACCTGAAGCTCGTCCAGCAGTTCGTCGAGTCTCAGCCGCGGGAGCCGGTGATCGTCGTTACCGACACCGCCCATGGAGCACCTCCGACGGCTGCGAGCGACTCACGCGCGTGAACCCGATGCGGTTCCAATCTAACCCTCGGACTCGATCACCTCATGTCGGGCAAGGTCGGCTCCGCGCTCGTGAAGGTGACGAGGATTCCCGGGACGGAAGGTGGCACGTGCCAGCCTGGCCGCAAGGAACCCGGCTGGGGCGCAGACAGTGGCCAGGCCGGCGGCCCTCCACCCCAAGGGCTCGGTGTCCAGTACGGCGCCCAGCGGCGGGAAGTAGAGAGCAGCCGCCGCCAGCAGGGCTGAGGCCATGACGGAGGCCAGAAGGAACGGGTTGTCCAACGACATCGGCCGATCCCGGAGGCCGAGGACCACTCCCAGCTGGGCGGCGAGCAGGGCCAGGAAGAGCACGCTCTGCCACGGCTCGTCCCATGCCTGAGCTATCAGTCCGGCACTGAGACTGACCGCTGTGACGACAGCTGCTGTCAGCAACAGCTGTTGCCAGGCGCCACCTCCCAGAATGTGCTGATCCGCGCGACGCGGAGGGCGACGCATCACACCTGGGGAAGCCGGCTCCGCTCCCATGGCCACGCCGGTCAGCCCGTGGGTCAGGAGGTTGATCCAGAGGATCTGGCCGGCGCGCAGGGGCAGAGGGAGGCCCAGCAGCGGGCCGATCAGCATGACCAGAATCTCCGCCGCACCGCCCGCCATCCCGTAGACGAGGAAGCGCCGGATGTTGTCGAAGACCCTGCGTCCCTCTTCGACCGCGGCAACCACGGTCGACAGTTCGTCGTCCGTGAGCACCAGGTCCGCCGCCTGGCGGGCGACTTCGGTGCCCCGGCCGCCCATGGCGATGCCGATGTCGGCTTGGTGGAGTGCCGGGCCGTCGTTCACGCCGTCGCCGGTCATCGCGGTGATCGCGCCGCGGGCGCGCCAGGCGGCCACGATGTCGAGCTTCTGTTGCGGGTCCGTCCTGGCGAACACCCTCACCGCCGTAAGGTCGGGAACGCGGCCCGCGGCCACGTCCTTTCCGGTGACGACGTGGTCGGCGGTGGTGTTCGGTCCGAGCAGTTCGACGCGGTCGGCCACGGCGCTCGCGGTGGCGGGATGGTCACCGGTGACGAGTATCGGTGTGATGCCCGCGGCTCTGCACGAAGCCAGCGTGGCAGCCGCGTGTGGTTTGGGTGGGTCGCTCAATGCCACGAGGCCCAGCAGCCTCAGGCCCGACTCCCCGGCTGCGGCCGGTCGGGGCGTCTCCTGGCGCAGGCCCGATGCGACTGCCAGCACGCGGTAGCCGCCCGCCGCGAACCGTGCCGCTTCCGCACGAGCGAGACGTAGCGTCTCCGGGGAGTCGGTGAGGACCGTCGCAGCAAGGACGGCCTCGGGAGCGCCCTTCAGGCATACCAGGACGCCGCCGGAAGGCAGCGCATGCACGGTGGTCATCCTCCTGCGGAGGCTGTCGAACGGTGCTTCTGCGATTCTGGGATGGGTGGATGCCAGCTCCGTGAGATCCGGGCACCCTACCTTGATGGCTGCCGTGAGGAGAGCGCCCTCCATGGGGTCGCCGATGGCCTCCCAGCGGCTGTCGGGTGACGCGGAAGGCGGGGGCCGTAGGGCGGCGTCGGTGCACAGGGCCGCCGCTGTGAGCACTTCCTGTACCTCATGCCGTTCCGCGGGGCCCACAGGCCTTCCCTCGGTCAGAACGTCCCCCTCCGGTTCGTAGCCGACCCCCTGGAGTTCGACGGTGGTCCGGGGTGTCCAGACGTGCTGCACGACCATGCGCCCCTCGGTCAGCGTGCCGGTCTTGTCGGTGGCGAGCACAGATACCGAGCCGAGCGTCTCCACTGCGGGTAGCCGACGCACCAGCGCGTGGCGGGCTGCCATACGCCGGGCGCCAAGGGCCAGGGCAAGGGTGACGACGGCGGGAAGTGATTCCGGCACCGCGGCAACAGCGAGACTGATGGCGGTCACTGCCATGGTTCCCGCGGGCAGCCCCCGTACGAGTCCTTGCGCCAGAACCAGTGCACACAGGACCAGCGTGACAGCCGCGAGCACACGTCCCAGGGAGGCGAGCCGCAGCTGAAGAGGCGTGGGCCGACGACGGTCGTCGAGAAGGGCGGCGATCCGGCCGAGGGCGGCGGCTCTTCCGGTGGCGGTGACGGTCGCGACCCCCCTGCCACGGACGACGACCGTTCCGGCGTGCAGCGATGCGGTCGCGTCCTTGTCCACGGGTACGGACTCTCCGGTGAGCATGGATTCGTCTACCAACAGCGCAGCTGCTTCGTCGATCGCGGCGTCGGCAGCGACGATGTCCCCCTCTGCCAGGAGGAGAACGTCTCCGGGCACGACGGTGGCGGCCGGGACGTCACGGTCCGCATCTTCTCTGCGGACCCGGGCGTGGGGCGCGGAGAGCGCCGACAGAGCCGCCACGGCGTTGTCGGCTCTTATCTCCTGAGCGACACCCACGGTGGTGTTGACCACGATGACGAGTCCGATGACCACGGAATCGGCGTGATCACCGATCGCCAGGGTGAGGACGACGGCTGCGATCAGCACCATCATCAGCGGGTCCCTGAGCTGTGCGAACACTCTCGAGTACAGCGGGCGCGTCTTCCGGACGGCGACTTCGTTCCGTCCCACCTCGGCGAGTCGACGGGCAGCCTCGTCCTGGGTGAGTCCCGGCATCCGACGGCGAAGGGCGGCGCCTGTCTCACCCTCTGCAGGAAACATCACGATCGGCTCACAGGGCGGGGACCGTGATGACGGGACAGTGGGCCCGGTGAAGGAGACCGTGCACGACGGATCCGACCCTCATCCCCGTGTACCCGCCCTCACCCCGCCGGCCCACCACGATGCCCAGAGTGTGCTCCCCCGCTTCGGCCAGGACTTCTACCGGGGAGCCGATCTGCATCTCATGCTGCAGCCGAACATCGGGGTACTTCTTCTCCCACCCCGCGACTGTCTCGTACAGGAGGCGGCGCTGGTTGTGGAACAGAGTGTCGCCGGTACGGAGGGAGAAGACCGGCGGCTGCCAGACAGCTAGGGCGTGCACCGCGCAGCCTCGGAGATCCGCTTCCTCGAAGGCCAGAGCCAGCGCGGCTTTGGAAGGCTCGCTGCCGTCGACGCCCACCACGAGACAGGGCCGATCCTGACCGCCCCCCTCGGGATGACCCACGACGACCACCGGGCAGCGTGCCTGAGCGGTGACGGGAATGACCACCGAGCCGGAACTGAGAATCTCCTCGGCACGGTGCAGGTGCCGCGAGCCCAGCACCATCAAGCGCACCTGGAGGGACAGAAGCGCCAGTTGCCGCCCTGGAAAACCGTCGAGGAGCGAACCGGTGATCTCGGTTTCGGGCCATCGTGCATGCGCCCACGAGATCGCGGCCTCCAGGGTTCGTCGGCCGTCCTGCTCGAGTCTCCGGTGGTGCGGGGCGTCGTCGACGTGCTGGGTGTCATGCCGGGGAGGGACCGAGAGAGCGAGGCGGAGGTGGAGTCCACGGAGGCGAGCCTCGTCGGCACCCCAGGCGACGGCCGGGTGCCAGTCACCACGAGGGTCGACACCCACCACGATCTCCTGACGGATCTCTGCGCTGTTCATAGCGTGCTCCGATGCTCGTCTCCCCGGCAATGGGCGCCGCCCGGAGCCTCCCCGGAGGGTGCTCTGCGCACCGAAATACGGTGGCGCAGTTCCACCTTGCCACTCGGCCTTCTTCTCGAAAGGGGCCGCAGGGGGCAAGCCGGGGCCCAAAGGGCCCATCCCGGGAGTCGCCCCGGCGGGGAGCGTGCAGGTGGATCCGATCGGTCTCTGGACGGGACCGTTCGGCCCCTGCCCTTGGTACAGCGGGTGTCCGAAGGTGATACCGGAAGCGCTCCGCACCGTGGGGAGAAGTGGAGGCGCAGCAGGATGCGGCATCTCCGTGTAGGTGACCTGATGACGGACGAAGTGGTCACGGTCGAGTACACGACGCCCTCAGCGGAAGTGGCCGGGCTGCTCGCCCGGCACGCCATCAACGGCGTCCCGGTGGTGGGCGAGGACGATCACGTCGTGGGGATGGTTTCGGCGAGTGACCTGCTCAGCAGGCCGGCCTCCACGGTCGGCAGAATGATGTCGTTTCCGGCTGTCACCGTCTACGCGGAGCAGACGGTGGCGGAAGCAGCCCGGCTCATGACCCGTCGTGGCTGCGAGCGGCTCCCCGTCGTCGACGACGAGGAACGCTTGGTCGGCATGGTGACCAGACGTGATCTCCTGGGCTTCTTTCTCCGTCCTGACGCCGAGGTGGAGCACCGGATCCGGGACGACGTACTCAACGGTGTTCTGCGCGTTCAGGCCGACGCCGTCCAGGTCCACGTGCTCGACGGAGTTGTCGTCCTGGCTGGCCGGCTGCCGCATCGGAGCCTGATCCGTATTGCCCTCGCCCTCACCTCTCGAACAGAAGGAGTCATCGCTGTCGTGAACCGCATATCAGTACAGCCCGACGACAGCTCTTCGGCGCAGAATCCGGACGCTACTTCCTGGCCCACCTGAAACGCGACTCCGGCGCCAACTTCTCAGGCGAGTGCTTATGAAGACGATGACCGACAGGAGGCAGGAAGACCATGCTGACGATCGAACAGCGCATCACCTCGGTTGTACCTTCGCTCGTCGAGGAGGCCGTGACCGCGCCGTCCATGCACAACGCACAACCCTGGAAGTTCGTCCACCGCTCAGGAACACGCCTCCTCTCGTTGTACGGCGATCCGGATCGTGGCCTGCCCGTCGGCGACCCGGACCACCGTGGCCTGCATATCGGGTGCGGGGCGGCGCTGCTGAATCTGCGGGTGGCCGCGGCACACCGTGGCTGGAACACCGTTACCCAGCTTCTGCCCGACCACCGCGACCCATGGCGTCTCGCCGACGTCCTGCTGGAGGACTCCGGGACCGTTGACCATCAACTGGCTGACCTGCACCCTGCCGTGCGGCTCCGGCACACCAGCCGCTATCCGTTCGCCGACGAGGCAGTCGCAGCCGAGATCCTGGACGAGTTGAGCGCCTCCGCGCTCCTGGAAGGGGCACGGCTGATCGTTCCCGGAGCCTGGCACGCCGGCGCCGTCCTGGACCTGGTGCACGACGCGGAGCTCTACGAATCCGCCAACGACGCCATGAGGGCCGAAATCGTCACGTGGACCCGCACGGGCAAGGCCGGGGAGGGGCCGGACACCGAGGGCGTCCCCTCGTACGCTTTCGGTCCGCGTCAGCACGGAGTGACGGCCCCTGTGCGGGACTTCGACGTGCCCCAAGGCTCACGGGACCGGGCGTCCGCCACCTTCGAGGAGCGGCCGCAGATCGCCTTGCTGGGGACGGAGTCAGACCTTGCCGTGGACTGGCTCAGGGCGGGACAGGCCATGCAGCGCGTGCTCCTTCAGGCCACTCTCGACGGACTCGCGACCTCCGTGATCTCGCAGCCGCTGGAATGGCCCGAGCTTCGACACCTCACACGTGACCCGAACTCCAAGATGGGCTTCGTACAAATGATCATTCGGTTCGGATACGGGCCGTCGGGCCCGGCCACGCCCAGACGACCGGTTACGGAGGTCCTGGACATCGCCTGACACCGGCACACAGCCCTGCTGGTCTCGCGGCTGTCCGCTCACTTCTTGGATTCCTGCGGAGGCAGATGAAACCAGTGCTCCCTGCCAGGCAGCACAGCCACCCTTCTGCCCTCCGGAAGCAGCACCACCAGGGCTCCCTGGGGCGAAGGCTGGACACTGATGCCGATGCGTCCCGGGAGCAGCCGGAGCCGCACGCCGCTGTGGCCCCGGAAGCACAGAGTGAAGGAGAAGCGGGGGATTTCTCTGAGTGCCACGGGGTCGATACGCAAACCCTCCTCGCAGGGTTCCAGCCCGGTGATACCCCGCTCGACCAGATCAAGTGTTCCCGCCATGGCGCCCAGGTGGATGCCCTCGCCGGTCGTGCCGCCCTGGATGTCGGCCACATCGCTCAGGAGTGCTTCCTCCACGTACTTCCAGGCGTCCGGGCCCTTCTGACGTGCGAGGACCCAGCCGTGTACCAGGCTGCTGAGGGTAGATCCGTGGCTGGTGCGCGGAAGGTAGTAGCCGACCGTCCTGGTCCAGATCTCGTTGTCGATCCGGTAGCCGAGGCGGTCGAAGAGAGCGGTCAGCTCGGCGGGCCGGAAGAGATGGCCGAGCATGAGCGCGTCAGCTTGCTTGGACGCTTGGTAGTTGTTGACCGAGTCGCCCTCCGCCTCCAGGATCCGGTCCAGTCTCCGGATGTCGGGGTAGAGGCGCCGATAGCGCTCCCAGTCGAGTTCCTCGAGATGCCCGTAGCCCTCGAACTGGCTCAGCACACCGTGATGAAAGGGCACGTACAAGCGGCGGGAGACGTCGTCCCAGCGCGCGTGCTCCTCCGTGTCGAGCGCCAGTCGCTCCGCGAGCTCCTCGCGCCGGGCATCGGGCAGCGCGTCGAAGACCTCCAGAGCCCGGGTCAGGACCCATGCGGCCATCGCGTTGGTGTAGGCGTTGTCGTCGATGCCTGGCCGGTCCGCGCCCGGATACGCGTCGTGGTACTCGTCGGGACCGACGACCCCCCGCAGCCGATACCGGCCCCGGCCGGGGTCGAAGACCGCCGCGCTCGCCCAGTATCGGGCCACCTCCAGCAGGATGTCCGCCCCGGCCGCGTGGAGGAACCCCGGATCACCCGCTGCCTGCGCGTACCGCCAGGCATTGAGTGCCACCGCGGATCCCACGTGGCGCTGGAGGTGGGAGTGGTCCGGCAGCCACCGGCCGGAAGCGGGATTGAGGTGCATCGCCTGGGTCTCTTCGCGACCGGAACCGGCGCTCTGCCACGGGTACATGGCACCACGCGCCCCGGTACGCCGGGCAGCTGCCCGGGCGGCGGGCAGCCGCCGATGCCGGTACATCAGCATCGCGCGGGCGACTTCGGGGAAGTGGAGCGTGAGATACGGCAGGACGAACAGTTCGTCCCAGAACACATGGCCCCGGTACGCCTCTCCGTGCAGCCCGCGGGCCGGCACTCCGACGTCGAGCTCCGCCGTATGCGGCGACAGGGTCTGCAGTAGATGGAACAGGTGCAGGCGCAGTACGTGCCCGCTCTCCCCGGGCACGTGCAGCTCCGCCTGGTTCCACATGCGTTGCCAGGCAGACCTGTGCGAGCGGAGCAGTCGGCTGAAGAGCGGAGCGTGGGCGAGGCTCTCCAGGGCTGCGGCAAGCGGGTCACCGGCGGGGCGGTCGAGTGAGGTGTGCAGGGCGACCGTCTTGGTGACCGTCACCGAGTTGCCGGGCGAAACCGGGAGAACGAACCGCTGCACGACAGCTCGGGCGGCGTGAACGTACTCGGCAGGTCGTGCCGGGCTGGAGCTGGTGCGGAGGGCGAGAGCGAGGTGGACCGCCGATTGGAAGGTCCGGCAGGTGAGCCAGGCGACTCCCCCGGGCTCCGCTCCTTTGCGGTGCTCGGTGAGGTGCTGCCCGTCGAGGTCTCCGTAGCGTTCCACTCCGGCATTGGTGACAGTGCCGTCAAGAATCGACTCGACCTCGAGTCGACCGCTCCAGCCGTAGGCTCTGAACGCGCTGCGTTGAGCGGCGAGCCAGGGGATTCCCATATGGACGAATCGCTGGTGGGTGACGTGCAGACCGCGTCCCGCGCCGTCTCGGTAGAGCAGGCGACGGGTGAGAACTCCGGCTCGCAGGTCCAGATGTGTGGTGGAGCGTCTCAGTTCGGCGGAGTCGGGCGTGAGCCACTCCCCGGGTGGTCCGTCTTCGGGCAGGCAGCGGTAGCGCAGAAGCGTCCAGTTCGGGAGGTTGACCAGGTCTTCGTTCTCGACCGTCCTCCCGGCGACGGTGGATGTGAGGCGGTCGTAGCAGCCGGCCAGGTAGGTGCCCGGGTAGTGCGCGTCGTCCGCCGCGCATTCCGGTGTGCTGCCTCGCGTGGCGAACCTGCCGTTGCCGACGGTGCACAGCGCCTCGACCAGCCGTTCCGTGTGCGGATCGTAGGCGGAGTAGTTCCAGCTCCAGGCGTCGTTCATGGGCTTTCCACCCGTAGCTCGTCGACGAGAGCGGCAAGGTCGCGCAGCACAAGATCCGCCCCCATGCTGTGCAGCGCGGCATCCCTGTCGGCGCTCGGTGTCCGGTCCAGTCCGACGACGAGCCCGAAGCCTCCACGACGGGCCGCGGCCACCCCGGCTTCCGCGTCCTCGACCACCGCGGCTTCGGCCGGGCTCAGGCCCAGCCGGGAAGCGGCCTCCAGGAACAGCGCGGGGTTCGGTTTGCCGGGAAGCCTGAGCCGTGCGACATCCCTGCCGTCGACCACGGTGTCGAAGAGGCCGAGAATTCCTGCCGCTTCCAGCAGGACACCGGCATGGCGTGACGCGGAGGCCGCGGCGCACCGAATTTCCGTGGCGCGAAGGGACCGCAGTGCGGGGGCCACATCGTCGAACACGGGAACGGCCCGGGTCGAGAGCATGTGAGTGAAGGCCTGCTCCTTGCCGGCGGCGACCGCCCAGATGCTGGTGCAGCCGGGCTGGTCGCCCGGTGCGCCCAGTGGCAGCACAATGCCGCGGTCCTGCAGGAAAGCGCGGGCTCCGTCGAGCCGTGCTTTGCCGTCCACGAGGCGTCGGTACTCCGCGTTCGCGTCGAAGGGAGCCTGTCGCGGGTCGCCGGGCCTCAGCTTCTCGATGCAGCGGTCGAACGCGACTTTCCAGGCAGCGGCGTGAAGGGACGCGGAATCGAGCAGTACACCGTCGGTGTCGAAGACGACGCCCCGTGTGCCGCGCGCGACACCGGAACCGGTCCCCGTGCCCGGCTGCTCGGAGGGAGATACCGGCGAGGTAGGGACCGGTGGGTCACTGCGGGGCATGGAGTGCGACCTTCAGGGCTCCGGTGTCCGCCGCCCGGGAGAACACGTCGTACGCCTCCTCCATCTGCCCCAGTTCGAACCGGTGCGTGACCAACTCGGCCGACGGCAGCCTTCCGTTCGCCAGCATCCGCAGCAACATGGGGGTCGACGAGGTGTCCACCAGGCCCGTGGTGATGGTGACGTCCTTGATCCAGAGATCTTCGAGGTGGAGGGTGGCCGGTTTGCCGTGCACACCGATGTTGGCGACCCTGCCGCCGGGCCGGACCATCCGGGTGCACGTCTCGAAGGTCTCCGGTACGCCGACCGCTTCCATGACCACGTCGGCACCCAGACCGTCCGTCAGATCCTCAACGAGTTGCTGTGGCTCCTCGTCGGCACGGACGGTGGCTTCGGCACCGAGAGACCGGGCCGCGTCCAGCCGGGCGTCGGCGAGGTCGACGGCAATGATCCGCTCCGGCGAGTAGAGGCGGGAGGTGGCGACGGCGGCCAGGCCGATCGGCCCTGCGCCGACCACGACGACGGTGTCACCCGGGCTCACCCCGCCGTTGCGGACACCGACCTCGTAAGCGGTCGGGAAGATGTCGGCCAGAAGGACGGCGTCGACGCTGTCGACGGCATTGGGCAGCGGATAGACCGAGAGGTCGGCGAAGGGCACGCGGACGTATTCCGCCTGGGTTCCGTCGATGGTGTGCCCGAGCACCCAGCCCCCTCCGCCCCGGCACTGTCCGTAGCGGGCCTCCCGGCAGAAACGGCACCTCCCGCAGGCCGAGATGCAGGAGACCAGCACCCGGTCCCCCGGCCGGACGGTGCGAACGTCCCCGCCGGCCTCCACCACCGTGCCCACCGCCTCGTGGCCCAGTACCCGCCCCGGTGGCACCTCGGGCACGTCACCCTTGACTATGTGCAGGTCCGTGCCACAGATGGTGACCGCGTCGACGCGCACAATGACATCGGAAGCGTCCTCGATGCCTGGGTCGGGGACGTCCCGCCACGTGGTGCGGCCTGGCTCCTGGAAGACGAGCGCCTTCATGACATGGCCTTCTTCCTGTGCGTAATCCCGCGAGATTCGCTACCAGACTGACTCCACGGACCAGTGGTCCGCATGGGCCGGTCGGTCCCCATGAGGGCCCCCGGCGGTCCCCTGCTGATCAGGGGGACGAGTGGGAAAGTGGGAGTGCGCCCGCATCGACGGCAAGGGGGTACTTCATGTCCCGGCCGACACCGCCGCCCGTCCTTCCAGCCTCCCGCGCGGCTCTGCTCACGTTCCTCGGTGCCACGGGCACCGTGACCGGCAGCAAGTTCCTGGTCGAGAGCGACCACAGCCGCATCCTCGTGGACTGCGGGCTCTTCCAGGGTTTCGCCGATCTGCGGCGCCGCAACTGGGAGAAGTTCGCCCGGCCCCCCGCCGACCTCCACGCCGTCGTGGTCACCCACGCGCACCTGGATCACTGCGGGTATCTCCCCCGCCTCGTCCGGCAGGGGTTTCGCGGCCCGATCCTCATGAGTGCCGACACGGCGCGGCTCGCCGAGATCGTCCTGCGGGACAGCGCGCGGCTCCAGATGGAATCGGCTCAGCACGCGAACACCCACGGCTGGTCCAAGCACCGCCCCGCCAAGCCGCTGTACGACGACGCCGACGTGGAGAAGACGCTGAGCTTCTTCGATCCCGTGCCGGTCGGCAGCGAGGTCGAGATCATGGCGGGCACCCGGCTGACACTGCATCGCGCAGGCCACATCCTTGGCTCCGCCTGGGCCCATCTCACCCTGGAGGACGGTCACGCCCTGGCAGTGTCCGGCGATCTGGGTCGCCCGGGTCACCCGCTGCTGCTACCCCCGGAGCCGTTTTCGGGCGCCGACGTACTCCTGGTGGAGAGCACCTACGGCGACCGCCGCCACGCCCCCGCCGAGAGCCGCGCCGCCTTCGCCTCCACCATCGGACGCACCCTCGCGCGAGGCGGCACCGTCGTCATCCCCGCCTTCGCCATCGACCGGACCGAGGTCGTCCTCCACGAACTGGTCGAGCTGCGCGCCGCCGGCGTGCTGCCCGCTTCGGTACCCGTGTACGTGGACAGTCCGATGGCCCTCGCAGCCCTGGACGTCTACCGGCAAGCGGTGCGCGACCGGTCACCGGAGCTCAGGCCGGACGTTCTGGGCCAGGGGGCGGGAGCTCTGAGTCCCGACCCGTTCCTGGCGGCCCGGACGGTCCAGGAGTCCATCGCGATCAACAGTGCGCGCGGGCCGTGCGTCATCGTCTCCTCAGCCGGGATGGCCACCGGCGGCCGGGTCCTGCACCACCTGCGCCGACTGCTGCCCGACCCGCGCAACACCGTCGTCGTCGTAGGCTTCGCCGCGGCCGGAACACGCGCCAGAGACCTCGTGGACGGCGCCCCTGCACTCAAGATGTTCGGCGAGTACATCCCCGTCCGCGCGGAGGTCGCCGATGTTCCACACTTCTCGGCGCACGCCGACGGGAGTCAGATCCTCGACTGGCTGCGCGGAGCCCCGCCCCCGCACACGACGTACGTGGTGCACGGCGAGCCGTCGGCGGCTGCGACGCTGCGCACCCGCATCTCCGACGAGCTCGGCTGGACCGCCGTCGTCCCACGCTCGGGAGAAGCCGTGCTGGTCCGATGACCGACTCCGATGGCTGGCCCCAGCCTCACCAATTCACACCACAGACCTGCTCGCCGGCGTTGAGGAGAGGATCATGACTCCACACCCCTACACCGTTGCCGACGTCATGACGAAGAAGGTCGTCGCGGTCGCGCCGAAGGCGTCGTTCAAGGACATCGTGACCGCCATGTCACGGTGGTCCGTCAGCGCTCTCCCGGTCATCGAAGGGGAGGGCCATGTCGTGGGGGTGGTCTCGGAGGCCGACCTGCTGCCGAAGGAGGAGTTCCACGAGCGGCGTCCCGGTCTCGTGGAACAGATGCGCCGTCTGGACGCGACGGCCAAGGCGGGCTCGTCGTCCGCCGAGGACCTGATGACCCGGCCGGCCCTCACCATCGCCCCGGACGCGCCGCTGCCGCAGGCCGCCCGGCTGATGGCCACCCGCGGAGTGAAGCGCCTGCCGGTCGTCGAGGGGGACATCCTCAAAGGCATCGTCAGCAGGTCGGACCTGCTCAAAGTCTTCCTCAGGCCTGACGACGAGCTCGCCGAGGAGGTACGGGAACAGGTGGTCGCGCGGCTCTTCCCCGTGTCGCGGGAGCAGGTGACCGTTCAGGTCGATGCGGGCGTCGTGACGATGTCGGGTGTGGTCAGGGAATCACGCCTGCTCCCGGTGGCAACCCGTCTGGCACGTGCTGTCGAAGGAGTGGTCGACGTACAGTGCGAGCTGACCGCTGCCGAAGCCGGGTGAAGGGCATCCCACGCCGCCGTGCGTGACCCTGATCGGCGGCGCATGCTCGAAGTATGTCCCAGGTGACCACCACGGATCTGTACGAGGTCACGATGGCACTGTCCTATGTGCGTGAAGGCATGCGGGCACCAGCCACGTTCAGCCTCTTCGCGAGAAATCTGCCTCCTGGACGCGGCTTTCTCGTCGCGGCGGGACTCGAACCCGCACTTGACTACCTCTCCGGGTTCCGGGTCGAGAAGTCGGACACGGATGAGTTCGCTCAGGTGATGCACCTGCCGCCCGAGGACCTCGCACCGCTGCGAGGACTGGCTTTCGACGGCCAGGTCCGTGCTGTTCCCGAGGGGCGGCTGGTCTTCGCCGGGGAGCCCTTGCTGGAGGTCACCGCCCCGCTGCCCCAGGCCCAGTTGGTGGAGACGTACCTCTTGTCGTTGGTCTGTCATCAGACAGCGGTCGCCGCCAAGGCCGGACGGTGCGTCCTCGCGGCAGCGGGCCGTCCACTCGTCGATTTCTCCCTGCGCCGGTGCCACGGCCCGGAAGCGGGCTCCCAGGCCGCCCGACTGTGCGCCACGGTGGGCTTCGCGGGCACGAGCAACGTCGCCGCCGCAGCTCGGTACGGCATCGACGCCTCCGGCACGATGGCCCACTCGTACATCGAGTGCTTCCCCTCCGAGGAAGACGCGTTCCGAGCCTTCGCCCGAACTCACCGAGGGCCCCTGACCCTCCTGGTGGACACGTACGACACCGACCGCGGAGTCACCACCGCCGCCCGGGTCCTTTCGGACCTGGCGCGCGGCCCAGGGTGCGGCATCCGGCTGGACAGCGGCGATCTCGGGCCCCTGGCCTACCGGGCCCGCGAGACGCTGGACGCGGCCGGGCTGCGTGACGTGCGGATCATCGCCAGCGGAGGGCTGGACGAGTACGCGGTCGACGCCCTGGTGCGCGACGGAGCGCCCATCGACGTCTTCGCCCTGGGCACACGCGTCGGCGTCGCCGCCGACGCGCCCTATCTCGATGCGGCGTACAAGCTGGTCGAGTACGACGGCACACCGGTCATGAAGCTCTCCTCGGCCAAGGTCACCGCTCCCGCACCCAAGCAGGTCTTCCGTGGACCAGGACTCCGGGACGTGATCGGCCTGGAAACCGAAGAACCACCCGAGGGCACGGAGCCGCTGCTGCGGACGGTCATGCGTGATGGGCTTCGCACCGGCCCTCCCGATGATCTCGGCGCGGCTCGTGCACGGTTCGAAGCCGACCTCGGCGAACTGCCGCCGGACGCCCGGCGCATCGAGGGGCCCGTGCCGCCGGCCCCCCGGTACTCGGCTCGGCTGGACAAGGTCACCGCACAGGTGCGGGAGCGGCTGGCACCACAGGGGCCTCATGGCCGACCGGAGGAGCGGACCGGGCCGACCCGCTCTGCCGATCCCGCGTCCGGCTGACTGTGACGCCTACGTGCGCGTCGCATCTCGTCCGTTCCCCAGACGAGGATGGGGAAGGTGGCCACGAGCGCAACGACGTCCCACGGCAGCGCCGCAGTGCCGAACAGGTCTTGGAGCGGTGGGAGATACACAAGGGCGGCGGTGAAGGCCAGTTCGAAGGCGATGCCCGCGAGCAGCAGAGGGTTGGTGAACAGGCCGATGTCGCGTAGGGCGGCATGGTCGGTGCGGGCCGCGACCGCCGTGCCGACCTGGCAGGTGACGATGCCGGCGAAGGTGGCCGTGGTGGCCATGGTGTAGGCGTGGTGCAGAGCCGTGCCTTCGCCGGTGGGTGCTCCAGGAGTCCAGCCGGAGCGCCAGAGCACGTAGAAGAACGCTCCCATCACCAGGGCTGCCGACACGAGACCGAGGTAGCCCCAGCTGCGTATCAGCATGTCGCGGGAGATGACTCCCTGGCGGTGCGGTCGGGGCGGTCGTTTCATGGTGCCGGGCTCGGACCGCTCGCGGCCCAGGGCCAGCGCGGGCAGGGTTTCGGTGCCGAGGTCGATGGCGAGGATCTGCAACACGGTGAGTGGCAGCGGGACGGCTCCGGCCGACAGCGCGAACACGAGGAAGGGCACGACCTCCGGGGTGGTGTGCGCGAAGATGTAGACGATGAACTTCCGTACGTTGTCGTAGACACGTCGTCCGGATTCGACCGCCGCGACGATGGTGGCGAAGTCGTCGTCGGTCAGGACCATGGTGGCGGCCTCACGAGCCACGTCGGTGCCCGACTTGCCCATGGCCACGCCTATGTGGGCTCGGTGCAGAGCCGGTGCGTCGTTCACGCCGTCGCCTGTCATCGCCACGATCCGGCCGTGGGCACGCAGGGCATCGGCCACTTTCAGTTTCGTCTCGGGCGAGGACCTCGCGAAGACCACTTCGACGTCGTCCTCCACCAGAAGTCGGTCGAGCTCCTCGTCCGTGATCGATTCGGAGGCGGGTACGACGTGCAGGCGGGGAACTCCTATGCCGACCTCACGAGCCACGGCAGCAGCGGTGGCACCGTTGTCGCCGGTCACGATGAGCACCCGGATACCGGCGTCGTGACAACAGCGCACGGCCTCGGCAACCTCCGTACGCGGTGGGTCGTAGAGCCCGACCAGCCCCAGCAGCGTCAGCTCGGATTCGGCATCCTCTCGCTTCGACGGGCCTTTCGTGCCCTCGGGCCACTCCCGTCCCGCGACAGCGAGGACACGCATACCCTTCCCCGCCATGCTCTCCGTGGCCTCGCGTGCCGACTCCACGTCCGCGGCGGTGCGGAGGCGTGGCAGTACGGCCTCCGGGGCGCCTTTCACCACGACGCGGAGAGAGCCCGTCCCCTGGTCGCCCTGAACGATCGACATCAACCGCAGCCGAGGGTCGAACCGGAACAGCGCCCGCCGATCCGCGTCGCGTTCTGCCAGGTCCAGGGGCGCGCCCCGGTCGGCCGCCCCCTCGACGAGGGCTGTCTCTGTGGGGTCGCCCTGCAGGGCCCCCTCGTCCGTGCAGGTAACAGTGGTGCACAGTGAGGCGGTGTGCGCGAGCTCGGCGGCCCAGGGGCCGGCTGAGGTGCCGTGACCGGGAGTCCATACGGTCTGCAGCCGCATCCGGTTGCGGGTGAGTGTGCCGGTCTTGTCGGTACAGATGACGTCCGTGGAGCCGAGGGTCTCGACGGCGCTCAGCCGCTTGACCACTGCTCCTCGGCGGGCCAGTGACCGTACGCCGACCGCAAGGGCCAGCGTGATCGTGGGGAGCAGGCCTTCGGGAACGTTGGCGACGAGGAGGCCGATCGCGAACGTCAAGGAATCGGTGAGAGGCAGACCGACGGCCACCCCGAGGACGAGGAAGACCATTCCCATCGCGACAGCTACGGCGGCGATGAACCAGGCCACTTTCTTGACCTGCTGCTCCAGCGGGCTCGGCTCCCGCCTGGAACGCTGGCTGAGCGCAGCGATACGTCCGAGCTCCGTGCGGTCCCCGGTGGCGAACACCGTGGCCCGGGCCTGCCCTCCCAGGCAGGTAGTTCCGCTGAACACGAGGTTGGGTTCCTCGATGAGCGGGGCGCCTGCCCGGCCGGAGGCGTCTGTCCTCTCCACGGGCGCGGATTCCCCCGTCAGCATGGAGAGGTCGACCTCGACTCCGCCGTCGGTCACCCGCGCGTCGGCCGGAACCTTGCCCCCTTCCTCCAGGAGGACCACGTCGCCCGGAACGAGGTCCCGGGCTTCGACTTGCCGGGTTCTGCCGTCCCGGACGGCGAAGGCGTGTTCGGGCAGGTAGCGGGCGAGGGTCTCGACCGCCCGCTCGGCCTGGCGTTCCTGGAGCAGCGCGAAGGCGGCGTTGACCGCGATCACGGCGAGGATCGCCCAGCCGAGCACCGCGAGTCCGGCCACGAAGGCGAGGGCCGCGGCGGCCCACAGCAGGAGGGCCAAGGGGTAGGCGAGCTGTGCGGACAGCTCGCGGAGGAAGGAGGAGTGGGCCTTCGACCGCACTTCGTTGGGGCCGTGGACAGCGAGGCGACGGGATGCCTCTCGCGCGGAGAGCCCTTCGGGGCCGGTGGCGAGCTCGCGGCGCAGTCGGGGAACCGGCTCGCTGGGATCGAATGTCTCGCCCGGAGTCGGGAAGGCGTTGCCTTTGCCTTCGGTCGGTGGTTCCTCAGTCATCGCCGGTCCCGTGGCGCGATCTCACCGGACGCACTGCAGGGGTGCGCGGGCTGGCGGACCACGGAGCAGCGCTCGTCGACGGGCCGCTCATGGTCGTTGTCCTTCGCCATGCCGCCCTCCTCCTTGCTCGCGACAGCCCTGGCTCACTCGACCGGTCAGGAGGAAGTGGCTAGTTGGGCTGCGATGTGGTGGGCCCATTGGCGGATGCGTTCCGGGTTTCGGAAGTCACCGCCCTTCCCGTGTCGGACCAGGCTGTGGGCGATCCGGCCCGGAGTCTCCGCCGTGAGAGCTCCGCCGAACGTGATGTGCTCCCGTGCGCCAAGACGCTGCATCCAGCGGGCAACCCCACGTACCGGCGCGATATCCCGCCGTTCAGCCGAATCGTCGACCGGCCCGCTGCTGAAGAGCCAGACAGGCAGCTGCCTCAGCTGCCCCGCATGACGTCGGGCGCACCGGCGGGCCTCGACGTGCCAGCGTCCTGCGTAGACAGCGCCACCGAGAATCACGGCGTCGTAGCCGCTCACGTCGTCGACACGGTCGGCGGGCTTCACCACCGCATCGAATCCGTCGGAGCGAAGCGCCTCTCCCAACTCCTCAGCGATTCCCTGTGTCGCTCCGTGCTTGCTTCCGTAGGCAATCAGCACACGTGTGTTGTGCATGTCATTCACCTTGCTCCTGGGTGGACATCCCCATCTCTCCGAAGGCCCTCGGCGCGCGCCACATGTTCCTTCACCGCGGCGAAGCTGTCCGGAGCCACAGAGATCGAGTCGATGCCGGACCTCACGAGAAACTCGGTGAAAGCGGGATCGTCACTGGGCCGCTGACCGCACAGACCGACGGTGCGTCCAGCCTTATGGGCTCCGGCCACCAAGCGCTGGATGCTGCGAGTGACCGCCGGGTCGCTTTCGTCAAACAAGTGGGCGAGTGCTTCCGAGTCCCGGTCGACGCCGAGCGTCAACTGGGTCAGGTCGTTACTTCCGATGGAGAAGCCGTCGAACCGTTCAGCGAACTCCAGGACAAGGATGATGTTGGCGGGTATCTCCGCCATGACGTAGACCTTCAGCCCGTTCTGACCTCGCCTGAGGCCCTGCTCGCCCATCACATCGAGCACCAGGTCGGCCTCGCCGGGCGTCCGGCAGAACGGAATCATGACGACGACGTTGGTGAGACCCATCTCGTCGCGGACCCGGCGAAGGGCACGGCATTCCAAGGCGAACCCCTCCCGGTAGCCATCGCTGTAGTAGCGGCTGGCGCCTCGCCAGCCGATCATGGGGTTAGCCTCGTCGGGCTCGAAGGTGCGCCCCCCGAGCAGCCGCGCGTACTCGTTGGTCTTGAAGTCACTGGTACGCACCACCACGGGGTCGGGCCAGCGTGATGCGGCAATCCGGGCGATACCTCGGGACAGCCGATCGACGAAATACGCCCCCCGGTCCTGGTATCCCTCGGTGAGTCGCTCGATGCCGCGGCGGTCATCCGCGTCGAGCTTCTCCGGGTGAAGCAGCGCCATGGGGTGGGCCTTCACCTGATGGGCGACGATGAACTCCAGCCGGGCGAGCCCGACCCCGTCGGCCGGCAGGCGCCACCAGCGCAGGGCGGCGGACGGATCGGCGAGATTGAGCATGATGCGCGTACGCGTCTTCGGGACGGTCGAGAGATCGGTCTCGCGCTCCTCGTAGGGGAGCAGACCGTCGTAGACGCGTCCGCGATCTCCTTCCGCGCAGGACACCGTGACGTCGTGTGCCTGTCGCAGGACGCGCGTCGCGCTGCCGGTGCCGATGACGGCGGGGACTCCGAGTTCCCGGCTGACGATGGCCGCGTGGGACGTGCGTCCGCCGTGATCGGTGATGATCGCCGAGGCACGCTTCATCACGGGCTCCCAGTCCGGGTCGGTGAGGCCGGTGACCAGGACGCCGCCCTCGGGAAATGCCTCCCGGGCGACCGGGGCGGTCAGCGGTATGACCGGTCCCTGTCCGATCGCCTCACCGACGGCTGTCCCTTCGATCAGTGGCTGCCCCGGTTTCACCGTCAGGCGGCATTCCCGAATCGCGGTGATGCGCCGGCGGGACTGAACGGTCTCGGGGCGCGCCTGGACGATCGCGAGCTCTCCGGTGATCCCGTCCTTGGCCCATTCCAGGTCCATCGGGCAGCCGTAGTGCTCCTCGACAGCTCTGGCCCATCCAGCGAGTGTGCGGACGTCGTCGTCGCCGAGCACTCGGCGTACGCGTTCGGCCGGGGTCGTGTCCACGGTGCGGGTGAGTCCGGTCTCCGCGTACACAGTCTTGCGCTGTTTGGCGCCCACCCGCACATCGATCAGCGGGTTCAGGGAAGCGTCCTTGAGGCTGGGCTTGAAGACGGTGTACTCGTCGGGGTCCACCTGTCCGCTCACCACGGTCTCGCCGAGTCCCCATGCCGCGCTGACCACGATCACGTCGGGGAATCCGGTCTCGGGGTCCAGGGTGAAGATCACTCCTGCGCCGGCCCTATCCGCGCGGACCATGACCTGCACACCCACCGACAGCGCGACGGACAAGTGGTCGAAGCCCATGCGTTCCCGGTAGTCGATGGCCCGGTCGGTGAACAGCGAGGCGAAACAGCGATGGCAGGATTCGAGCAGTTGTTCAGGTCCGCGCACATTGAGATACGTATCCTGCTGACCGGCGAAACTGGCCTCGGGCAGGTCCTCGGCGGTGGCGCTGCTGCGCACGGCGACGGGGGGATCCTCGCTGCCCGTGCGGCGAGCGAGATCCTCGTAAGCGGTGACGATTTCGCCCGGGAGCGATGTCGGCAGTGGCTCGCGCAGTATCAGCGCGCGGATGGCCCCACCGACTTCCTCCAGTGGGGCGCTGTCGTGCAGACGCGCGATCTGATCCTCGATGGAGGTACGCAAGCCGTGCGCGGCCAGTAGTTCCTCGTACGCCTGGGCAGTCGTGGCGAATCCCGGTGGGATGCGCACGCCTGCGGCGCCGAGGTGTGCGGTCAGCTCACCGAGCGAGGCGTTCTTCCCTCCCACGCTCCCGATGTCCTGTCGGCCGAGCTCCGTGAACGGTATGACGTGTCGCCGAGCTGCCATGGCGGTCTCCGTAGGTTCGCGTACCAGTTAGCGGCGTGAACAGCACCCCAGGGGGAGGCGTGCCCGAGCACCGAGCCGACTCCTCCCCGGGGGATACGCAGTCACGGTTGATCAGCTGTGTCCACGTACTCAGGGGGGACGATCTCGACGGGGCAATGCCCGTGATGCAGAACGGCATGACTGACCCGCCCGAGCGCCGGTCCCAGTCCGAGCAGGTGTCGTCGGCTTCCCAGGACCATGAGATCTGTGTGCTTCGAGGCCTCGACGAGGATTCCCGGGACGCTGGTCCCGGTCTCGACGTGATGGGTGACCGTGAGGTCGGGATAGACCTCCCCTATCCGCCCGGCCATCGCGGTCACCTCGTGTACCTGTTGCTTCGCAACCTCGCCGAGGCTGTCGAGCATGGTGGTGACCGTGCCGACCTGGGCCAGGACGTTGCAGACACTCAGCAGCCGGAGTGAGGCCTTACGCGCCTGCGCCTCGGCGGCCGCCAGCATCAGCCAGTCGAGGTCGGACGCGCCATGCACCGCCGCTGTGACCACACCGGTCGTTGCCCGGTCGAGCTCACCCCGCACGACGATCACAGGCACCTCGTTCCGCGCCGCCAGACCCAGCCCGACAGATCCGAGCATCAGGGCACCGAAGCCGCCCAAGCCTCGGCTTCCCACAACGATCGTCCCGCGCTCACCGGCCGCCGCCCGTAGCCCGCCCACCGGGTCGATGCGGCTGAGTTCCTTCGTCACGATGAGGCCGGGGTATCGGTCACTTACCGCTTCCGCCGTGTCGGTCAGCAGGTCACGGCCAGCCTCGAGTATCGCCTGGATGGCCTCCACACCCGCATAGAGCATGCGGTGATCGGTGTCAGCGGCATGGACGATATGGAGCGGGCGACCGCGACGGTCCGCTTCCTCCGCAGCCCACAGCGCCGCCGCCCATGCCGGGGCGGACGCGTCCACACCGACGACGACGGCACCGAGTGTGACAGGGGCGGAAGTAGTGCTGGTCATGTCTCCTCCTCGGGATGGTCCAGAGGCCTGCACGTGCAACGGTTCCACCGCGGCGCGTTGCCGGCATGGGCCGTTCGGTCCCGATCGAGACCTGTCGGCCCTCCCTCCACCGGGGCCTCGGCGAGACCCTGGTTGCAGGGTTTCGACCCAGGAGCCCCGTACATCGAGGAGGCGCTGTCATGACGGGTCACGTCACTGTCGGCCTGGACGAGTCCCCCGAAGGCCTCGCGGCAGCCCGTTGGGCCGCGCGGGAGGCCGCACTGCGCGGTGTCCCGTTGCACCTCGTGCATGTGGAGGAGTGGCCGGTCACCCCGGAGATCCCGCAGACCTTCACACAGTCGCTCGTCGAACGGTACGAAGCTCTGCTGCGGGACACCGCGGAAAGGGCCCGCCGGGATCATCCCGGTCTGGAGGTGACCACAGAACTGGTTCAGGGCCGGGCCGTCGACGAGTTGACGCGCGCCGCGAACGAAGCCGAGGTCACCGCTCTCGGGTCACGGGGACTCGGAAGACTCCTCGGCTTCCTCATCGGTTCGGTGTCACTGGGGGTCGTAGCGAAAACGCGGAGCCCGGTGGTTCTGGTGCGTCCGCAGGTAAGCGACGCCGCCTCCCCATCCGAAGAACCCTCAGACGGCCGCCCCGGGATCGTCCTGGGCCTTGATGTTTCCCGTCCCTGCGACCCGCTGCTCGCCTTCGCCTTCGAACAAGCGGCCCGCAGAGGCGCGGCGCTCCAGGCCGTACACAGCTGGTCACTGCCGGCAACCTACACGTATGCGGCGATCCTCGACCCGGACGTCGGCAGCGGACTCGGCCAGCACGCCGCCCAAGCACTCACCGACATGCTGCGCCCCTGGCGGGCCGAATTCCCCCAGGTCGACGTCACGGAGACGGCAGTCATGGCCCCGCCGGCCGGCGAGCTCGTCGAGGCGTCCCAGGGAGCCGATCTCGTCGTCGTAGGCCGACGCAGCAGCAGACCGGTGGGGCCCCATGTCGGCCACGTCACCCACGCTGTGATTCACCACAGCTCCGCACCGGTCGCCGTGGTCCCCTACGAGTGACGTCAGCCGTAGCCAGCGCCTTCGTAGCTGCGGGTCTGGTGCTACCCCCTCCCCGCTGGAGGGGGTAGCACCAGGCCCGCACAGGCCCGCGTCAGTAGGCGTCGCCCGGAGCATCGGGAACAAGAATCTTCCGCCCAGTGACTCGCCGGGCCCCGAGGAGCATGACGTGCTCACGCTCCTCACCTGCCCAGGGAGTCGAGTACGCCATTTCCCTGAGCCGCTGGGCGGTCTCTTCGTCCGCAACCGAACGAACGGTTCCGACGATCAACACGCTCCAGCCTTTACTGAAGGCGTCGTCGATATGGTCGGCCTCGAAAGCAATCTCCGTGTCGGCAGCAGCAGCGAGCGGGGAAGCGCTTCCCGTACTGAACACGACCTCGCCGTCCAGCACCTGGTAGTTGACCGGCAGCACGACCGGTCCGTCCTCCAGCGTCAGGGCAACCCGCCCTACGCCGTGGTCTCCCAGCAGCGTCCAGCACATTGCCTCGTCGAGTTCGACCATCCGGGCCCTACGGGCTCCGCGGCCGATGCCGGGCGGCAGGTCGCCCGTACTTCCCGACAGTTCCTCAACCGTGGTCTCCAGCGCGTCGGCCAGCCGAAGGAGGAAGCCAATGCCCGGTGTGGCGGGCTGCTCCTCGACATACTCGATGTAGCCGGGCGCGGCTCCTGCCCGCAGCGCTACGTCCTGCCGGGACAGTCCGAGCTGCAGGCGGCGTGCCGCGATGCGTCGGCCCATGTCGCCTTTGGCCGGAGGCGGTGCTGAGGACATCGCTGGCTCCTTGCTCCTCGACTTCTCCCGCCGGGGCGGGTCCTGCGGCTCACGCTAGCCAGAACCAGGAGCAGACGCAGCGCGGAGGCCGGCCCGGTGTCGGAACTCAGACATCGGTCGTCGCAGCATCGGTGACGCGTTGGGGCACGACGACCACGGGGCACGCGGCGTGGTGCAGCGCTCGGTGGGCCACCCTGCCAAGCTCAAGGCCGATGAAGCTCCCCTGGCGTCGTGCTCCGACGACCATCAGGTCGGCCGCAGCCGACCGCTCGACCAGGATCTTGGCAGCCGCCCCCTCCGGGGTGGCCCTGCTCACCCGGACATCCGGATACTCCCGGGCCGGTCCTTCAAGGGCCTTGTCGAGAAGCGCGGCGGCACGCGCTTCCGCCGAGTGTGCCGGATCGCCCGTGATGAGCGGGTGTTCGGCGGGCCTCGATGTCGGTTGGCGCCACGCGCTGAGAACGCTGAGGGCACAGCCGCGAGCGGCCGCCTCACGGAAGGCGAAGCGCACCGCAGGAGCCTCGACATCCCTGCCGCCCACCCCCAAGAGGATGCGCCGGTGTCGGGAGGCGAGCGCTACGTCATCCCCACGTACCACGACCACGGGACACACGCTGCGGGCCGCCACGACGAGGCTCACCGAGCCCAGCAGCACGGACGCCAGTTGTCCTCGCCCCCGTGATCCCACGACGATCGCCGAGGCCGAGGCTCCCTCTCTCAGCAGGGCGCTGGTCGCGTCCTCGGCGCGCACTTCGGTGGAAACGGCAAGATCGGGCACGCGGAGCCGTGCGCGCTCGGCAGCGGCGCCGAGGATGTTCTCGGCGAGAATCCGCCCCGCCGGCCGTTCCAGGCCGCCCGTCGGTACCGCTCCCTCGTACCGCTCCCAGAGAGAGGCGTACACCAGCCTCAGCGGGGTCGCATGACGCGCGGCCTCGTCAGCGGCCCAGTCCACTGCCTGGAGACTGGATTCAGAGCCGTCGACCCCTACAACCAGCGGCGCTTGCATCATGCCCACCACCCTTCTTCGAAGGATTGACTGCTCCCAGGCTGGCACCGGGCACGGTGCCGGGCCAGGGCCGGTCGGTCCCCACCTCTCTCCGACCGACCCAGGAGCGGTACGGCTGGGTGTGCTGTGGGCTGATCGGTCCGGGACAGGGCCGCATGGCCCCTCCTAGACCAAGGCATCCACGTCGATGCTGGGAGAAGGGTCGTCACTACTCGGCAGACGGGACTGAGCCGACATGACAAGGGCGGGCTTTCCCTCAAATGCGGGCGGGCCGCAGGCGAGCGGCATGATCGGTTCCGTGGTCGCGGGTTTCGACGGATCCCCGCAGAGCAGCGTGGCCGCATACTGGGCTGCCCGGGAGGCCGACCTACGTGCTGTCCCTCTGCGACTCATTCATGTCCAGGAGCCGTCGGCTCTTGGACATGTCTTCCGCGCACCGGACAGTCGAAGCCGCCGTTCTGCACAGCATCTCCTCGCCCGGACAGCCGACGAGCTCCGTAGGACCTTTCCCGCCCTGGACATCAGCATCCATTCAGTGGACGGCAGCCCCATTGACGTGCTGTCCGAGTCCGCTGCGGACTCGGACATGATCGTCCTTGGCTCCCGTGCGCTCGGGCCGGTCATGGGCTTCGTCCTCGGCTCCGTGAGCATGGCGGTCATAGGCGCCACGAACTGCCCGGTCGTGTCGGTGCGGGCCAAGGACGACGCCTCGTACGGCGACCTGGTTGTGGGCGTCGACGTACGCCAGCACTGTAAGGCATTGCTCCGCTTCGCCTTCGACGAAGCGGAGCAGCGCGGCTGCGGCATTCGCTTCCTGAGTGCTTGGGCTCTGCCCCCGCTCGTGGGATACGGGGCAGCGTACGACCCAAGGGTGCACGCTCAGTTGGAGATGAGCGCCAAGGCGACCCTCGACGATGTACTGATGCCGTGGAAGAAGCGGTACCCGGACGTGCGGACCACAGCACAGGCGAACGTCGGGCACGCTGCCACGCAGCTTGTCGACAGTGGCCGTGAGGCCGGACTGACCGTGGTCGGCCGCCGAGTACGGGATTCTTCCCTGGGCACGCATATCGGTCCGGTCGCCCACGCGGTGCTCCATCACGCCCGGACGCCCGTGGTCGTCGCTCCCCTCACCTGAGCGCGTCGCTCAGCGTGCTCCGGACACCGCAGAACCGCAACAGTGCAACGTTCGGGTACGAGCATGCCGCTCCCTTCGCGTCGTGCTCGGTCAGCGCCTGCGCAGTGCCGCAAGAGTGTTGTCGAGGTCGGCCGCGTCTGGGCGGTTGTGGGGCAGTTTGGCGAGGATGGCGGCCATGCCGCAGGTGTTGGTGAGGGCGGAGAAGACCAGTCCGCCGGCGATGCCTGCCGAGAGGATCTGGAACGCGGGGTGGACGAGGAGGCCGAGGAGCAGGCCGAGGAGGACGACGGTTCCGGCGGTGAGGCGGACCTGCCGTTCCATGCCCCAGGTCGCTCGGAGGTTTCCTTGGGGGCGGTGCAGGTCGTGGCCTTCGGCCGCCCAGGCGCTGGTGCCACCGCTGAGCGTGGCGGTCGTGATGCCGTTCTCGGCGAGGATGCGGCAGGCGTTCTCCGAGCGGGCGCCGGACGCGCAGACGATCAGAACGTCACCACGGTCGGCGGCGTGTCGAATGTCGGCGAGTGCTCGCTGGAGCCGGTCCAGGGGGATGTTGAGGGCGCCGGGCAGATGGCCGCCGGCGTACTCGCCGGGGGTGCGGACGTCGATGACGGTCAACTCGTGGAGGCGGCTGCGGGTCTCGTGGGTGGAGAGGGCGGAGGGCGTGGTCATGACGGGTGTCATCCTTTTCTGTCGGCGGGGCCCTCACCAAGGAGGAGTACATTACCCCTGGGGGTATTTTATGAGGAGTGATGATGGAGCTTGATCTGGCG
>NZ_BMVK01000013.1 GCF_014650675.1 Streptomyces anulatus
CCCGCCTCGTCGAGGACGCCCAGAACGGCAAAGCCTCCGCACAACGCCTCGCCGACCGTATCTCCGCCGTCTTCGTCCCCATCGTCATCGCCCTCGCCCTGGGAACCCTCGGCTTCTGGCTCGGCAACGGCGCCGGACTCACCGCCGCCTTCACCGCAGCGGTCGCCGTCCTCATCATCGCCTGCCCCTGCGCCCTCGGCCTCGCCACACCCACCGCCCTCATGGTCGGCACCGGCCGAGGCGCCCAGCTCGGCATCCTCATCAAGGGCCCCGAAGTCCTCGAAACCACCCGCCGCGCCGACACCATCGTCCTCGACAAGACCGGCACCGTCACCACCGGCCGCATGACCCTCCAGACCACCCACACCACCGACACCACCACCACAACCGAAGTCCTCCGCATCGCCGGAGCACTGGAGAACGCCTCCGAACACCCCATCGCCCAGGCCGTCGCCACCGCAGCCACCGACGCCACCGGGCCGCTGCCCACCCCCGAGGACTTCCAGAACGTCCCCGGACTCGGCGTCCAGGGCATCGTCGAGGGCCACGCCGTCCTCGTCGGGCGCGAACAGCTCCTGGCCGAGTGGGAGATCCGTCTCCCGGCCCACCTCGCCGAGGCGAAGAAGGCCGCGGAGGCCGCCGGCCGCACCGCGATCACCGTGGCCTGGGACGGCGAGGCACGCGCGGTGCTGGAGGTCGCCGACGCGGTGAAGGACACCAGCGCCGAGGCCATCCGCCGGCTCCGCGCCCTCGGCCTGACCCCGATCCTCCTCACCGGCGACAACCGGGCCGTGGCGGAGTCGGTCGCGGCCGAGGTCGGCATCGACGAGGTCTACGCGGAGGTCATGCCGCAGGACAAGGTCGACGTGGTCAAGCGCCTCCAGGCCGAGGGCCGTTCGGTCGCGATGGTCGGGGACGGGGTCAACGACGCCGCCGCCCTCGCCCAGGCCGATCTCGGCCTCGCGATGGGCACCGGCACCGACGCCGCCATCGAGGCCGGCGACCTCACGCTCGTCCGAGGCGACCTCAACGCCGCCGCCGACGCGATCCGCCTCTCCCGCCGCACCCTCTCCACCATCCGCACCAACCTGTTCTGGGCCTTCGCCTACAACGTCGGCGCCCTGCCGCTGGCCGCCGCCGGACTCCTCAACCCGATGATCGCCGGTGCCGCGATGGCCTTCTCCTCCGTCTTCGTGGTCGGCAACTCCCTGCGCCTGCGCACCTTCAAGGGGGCGTGAGGCCCGAAGCCCGACACCTGAGCGCGGCGGGACCTCTCGGTCCCGCCGCGCTCAGGGGGTTTCATGTCGGTCAGGCCGGACCCCGCGAGCCCGGCATGACCGGCATGACCGGCAAGACACCCCCTAGGCGCGTACGAAACGCAGCGGGGTTCCCGGCACCGCCTGCGCCGCCGCGGCGAGGGCCCGTTCGGGGACGACGCCGACGACCGGGTAGCCGCCGGTCGTCGGATGGTCGTTGAGGAAGACGACGGGCCGGCCGTCCGGCGGCACCTGGACCGCGCCCAGGACCATGCCCTCGCTGGGCAGTTCACCGTGACGGGACCGCTCCAGCGCCGGGCCCTCCGTGCGCAGGCCGATGCGGTTGCTGTGCGGCGAGACCCGGTAGGCGGCGGTGAGGAGCGTACGGAACGCGGCCTCTGTGAACCAGTCGTGGCGGGGGCCGGGATGGACCGGGAGCACCAGCTCGGCGGGGGTCCCCGGCCACGGGACGGGATCCCCGGGCGGCGGCGGACCGCACCCCGCCGGATCGCCCAGCGGGAGTACGTCGCCCTCGCTCAGCGGGGCGGGCCCGAGCCCCGAGAGGAGGTCCGCCGAACGGCTGCCCAGCACCGGCTCCGGCACCAGCCCGCCCGCGAACGCCAGGTAACCGCGCAGACCGTTGACGGCGGGGCCCGCCTCCAGCACCGCGCCCGAGGGGACCCGCACCGGCGCGCCCCACGCCACCGGCCTCCCGTCGACCGTCACCCGGCAGCCCGCCCCGCCGACGACGGCCACGACCGGCCGGTCCGGGCGGACCGCGCACCCGGTGAGCGTGGTCTCCAGGACGGCGGCGTCCGGCGGGTTGCCGACCAGCCGGTTGGCGAGCCGGGCGGCGGGCGCGTCCAGCGCCCCGGCGCGCCCGACCCCGAGGTGCGCCCAGCCGGGACGGCCCGCGTCCTGCACGGTGGTCAGCGCCCCGGCCCGGACGACATACAGCCGGGAGGCGGCGGGCGGCGTCACGATCCCACCGGGGAGTCACCCAAGAGGGAGTCACCCGTCGGGGAGTCGCCGGCCCGGGCACGGCCCGCCGGGAAATCGCCCGCCCGGGGAGCCGGCAGCGCGCCCGCCCCGCCGTTCCCCGCCCCCACCGCCACGAATCTGACCGGCGTCCCCGGCGCGAGCAGCGCCGCCGGTTCCCGGGCCGGGTCCCACAGGGCTCCCGGGTCCGGCATCCGCCCGACGATCTGCCAGCCGCCGGGCGAGGGGCGCGGGTACACCCCGGTGTAGGGCCCGGCGAGGGCCACCGCCCCGGCCGGGACCCGGGTGCGCGGGGTCGTGCGCCGGGGCACGTGCAACCTCTCGGGCAGTCCGGTGAGATAGCCGAACCCGGGGGCGAACCCGCAGAACGCCACCCGGAACGCGGTACGGGAGTGAAGGGCGGCCACCTCCCCGGCCGGGACGCCCCAGAGCGCGGCGACCTCGTCGAGGTCGGGGCCGTCGTAGACGACGGGGATCTCCACCGGTTCGCGGCCCTCGCGCTGCGGCGGCTCCACCCGCCACGAGGCGAGATCGCGGGCGAACCGCTCCCGGGCCCCAGGCGTGCGCTCCCCGGTCCCGTCGTGAATCCCGTCGAGGATCCCGTCGAGCAGGACCGTGCGGGCGGCCGGGACGATTTCGCGTACGGCGGGCAGCTCACCGCGTTCGCGGCGGCGGAGCAGCTCGGCGTGGAAGGCCTCGGCGTGCTCGCCGTCGGCCAGCTCGACGAGAAGCGCGTGCGGCCCGGCGGGAAGGACGCGTACCGGTGCGAAGCCGGGGCCGCCGCCGCACGCACTGGGGGCGCTGGGGGCACTGGGGGCACTGGGGGCACTGGAGGCACTGGAGGCATCGCGGGCGCCGCGGGCGTCGTGCGCGCCGGGGGCGCCGTCGCCGCCGCCCGCCCCGGGGGCGCTCACGCGAACGCCCGTACCGTGACGCCCGCTTCCTCCAGCGCGGCCCGCACCCGGCGGGCGAGGGCCGCCGCGCCCGGGGTGTCCCCGTGGACGCAGAGCGAGCGTGCCGAGACGGGGATCCGGCTGCCGTCCGCCCCGGTCACCGTCCGCTCGACGGCCATGCCGACGCTCCGGCGTACGACGTCGTCCGGGTCGTGCACCACCGCGCCCGGCTCGCCGCGCGGGACGAGGGTGCCCTGCGGGGTGTACGCGCGGTCGGCGAAGGCCTCCTCCACGGCGGGCAGTCCGGCGTCGGCCGCGTGGGCGAGCAGCCGTGACCCGGGCAGCCCGAGCACGGCCGGGCGTCCGCCCGCGAGCCGGATGCCCGCGACGACGGCGGCGGCCTGGTCGTCGTCCCAGACCGCCCGGTTGTAGAGCGCGCCGTGCGGCTTGACGTACGAGACGGCGGAACCGGCGGCCTCCGCGAAGACCCGCAGCGCGCCTATCTGGTAGGCGATCTCGGCGGTCAGCTCGGCGGCCGGCACGTCCATCGACCGGCGCCCGAACCCGGCCAGGTCCCGGTAGGAGACCTGCGCCCCGATCCGTACCCCGCCGGCCGCCGCCGCGTCGCAGACCCGCCGCATCACGGAGGCGTCGCCCGCGTGGAAGCCGCAGGCCACGTTGGCGCTCGTGACACAGGCGAGGAGCGCGTCGTCGTCGGTCAGGGTCCAGTTGCCGAAGCCCTCGCCGAGGTCCGCGTTGAGATCCATCATCACGGGCGCACGGTAATGACAGTCCGGCGGGGCGACAAGGGGCGGTCCGGGGGCCGGACGGGCGCGGCCCCGCGTCCTGGAGCGGCCCGTCCTAGAGTCGTCGCATGACGGACAGTCCCCGCCCGCACGACGCCACTTCCCGCGACGCCGATCCCCGAGGCACCGGCCCCGCCGACGTCTCCTCCCGCGACATCGACCTCCCCGACGCCGGCCTCCGCGACCGGTGGCACGAGACGCTGCTGGCCGCGCGCGCCGGGGCGGACGGCCCCGATCCGCTCCCGTACGCCGAGAACCTCCTCGCCCGCTGGGCCGAGCCGCAGCGCCGCTATCACACGACCGCCCACCTGGCCGCCGTCCTGGACGGCATCGACACCCTGGCCGGGCACGCCGACGATGTGCACGCGGTACGCCTCGCCGCCTGGTTCCACGACGCGGTGTACCGGCCCGACCGGACGGAGAACGAGGAGCGCAGCGCCGCCCTCGCCGAGCGGGCGCTGTCCGAGGCGGGCGTGCCGGAGGCGGTGGTGGCGGAGGTCGCCCGGCTGGTCCGCCTCACCGTCACGCACGACCCGGCGGACGGCGACCGCAACGGCGAGGCGCTGTGCGACGCCGACCTCGCGGTCCTGGCGGGCGGCCCGCAGGAGTACGGGGCGTACGCGGCCCGGGTCCGGGAGGAGTACGGCTTCGTCCCGGACGGAGCGTTCCGGGAGGGCCGGGCGGCGGTGCTGCGGCAACTTCTCGACCTGCCGCGGCTGTTCCGTACCCCGCACGGCGCGGCCGTGTGGGAGGCGCGGGCCCGGCACAACCTGGCGACGGAGCTGGAACTGCTGACATCGTCCGGGCCCGCCGCCCGGTGACGACCGCCCGGTGAATGTTCCGGTTCGTTCACGGTGTCGTCCCGGTCGCGCCCGCGCACGACCGGTGAAGCCCGGCGACCGCTAACGTCTCGCATCGCAGATGCACACACAGGTCGGCATCGCGGCCCGCTCATCTTTCCGCTCAGACAACTCCCCGGGGGTACAGCGAAATGTCCAAGGGACTCGGCACGACGGTCGGCAGATCCTCCCGGCGGCGCATACTGCGCCTGGCCGGAGGCGGGATCACGATGGCAGCGCTCGGAGCCGGACTGACCGGCTGCGAGGACGAGCTCGCGACGGGCGGCGAAGGCAGCACGCCGCCGCCGCGCAGCGCTTCCCCCGAGGACGGGAAGGCGCCCGCCGACGGCAAGGCCCCCGAGCCGCTGTGGACGAAGTCGACGTCGGCGCAGACCTACGGGGACAACGACGAGCTCGTGGCCGTGGACGGCGTGGTGATCGCGAGCGGCGATCCGCTGGCCGCCTTCGACGGCGCGACCGGCGAGGAGC
Organism: Streptomyces anulatus; assembly: GCF_014650675.1. GTDB lineage: Bacteria > Actinomycetota > Actinomycetes > Streptomycetales > Streptomycetaceae > Streptomyces > Streptomyces anulatus. The sequence continues at coordinate 5,283 of NZ_BMVK01000013.1, forward strand.
GGTGGTCGCTGCCGGACGGCGCGGTGCCCGGTGCGCCGCTGCTGCTCGGCGACGGCACCCTGTACCTGGAGAGCGGCAAGTACGACGGCAGCGTCGCCGGCTACGTCCCGGGGTCCGGCAAGGAGGCGTGGCGCAGCCGCCTCGGCAAGGAGTACCGGCAGCCGAGGCCGGTCGCGGTGGACGCGGAGCAGGTCTACGTCATCGCCGAGATCCTGGAGGCCGACGGCTCGTCCCACACCAATGTGATCGCCGCGCTGAACAGCGGCACGGGCAAGGTCGCCTGGAAGGAACAGCGCGACCTCGGCACCCAGCAGAACGGCATCCACGCCGCTGTACAGGGCCGCTACCTCGTCTACACCGACTTCAAGAACAACCTCACGGTCCGCGACACCGCGACCGGCAAGCAGGTGTGGACACAGAAGACGACGAAGACGAGTTACGGACCGTTCGTCGTCCACCAGGATCTGGTGATCGTGCCGCAGGGGCAGCGGCTCCAGGCCTTCGCCCTGTCCGACGGGTCCGAGAAGTGGTCCGTGCGGACCGAGGAGTTCACCGGCTTCCGGGAGCCGAGCCTCCTGGAGGACGTGCTCTACATCGCGGACAGCGCCCGGACGCTGTGGGCCGTCGAGCCGGGGACGGGCAAGAAGATCTGGCAGTCCACGGCCCTCAAGGACGCGAGCGCGCAGGTGCCCCGGCAGTTCGTCAAGGTGGGCGGCACGCTCTACGGAGCCACCGACCTCGACAAGCAGGGCGGCATCCACGCCTTCGACGCGAAGACCGGCGGCCTGCGCTGGACGTTCAACGACAAGTCCGGCGACTACCACTCCTGGCTGGTGGCCACCGACGGCAAGCGCGTCTACGCCCTGCACGGCAAGAAGCTGCACGCCCTTCCCGCGTGACGGATCCAGGGACGTCGACGTAACGGGGACGTGAACAGGCGCGTCCCCGTCCCGGCGCCGGGAATGCGGAAGCGTTCTCCGGCGTTGGGACGAGTCATGCCCGACTCTCCCTCCCGCCGCGCTCCTATGCCGCTGGCCGTATACATTCTCGGCCTCTCGGTCTTCGCACTCGGCACCAGCGAGTTCATGCTGTCGGGCCTGCTCCCGCCGATCGCCGACGACATGAACGTGTCGATCCCGCAGGCCGGACTCCTCATATCCGCGTTCGCGATAGGCATGGTGGTCGGCGCCCCGCTGCTGGCCGTCGCCACGCTCCGGCTGCCGCGCCGCACCACGCTGATCGCGCTGATCTCGGTGTTCGGCCTCGGCCAGATTGCCGGTGCGCTGGCCCCGACGTACGAGATCCTCTTCGTCTCCCGGGTGCTGAGCGCGCTCGCCTGTGCGGGCTTCTGGGCGGTCGGCGCGGCCGTGGCCATCGCGATGGTCCCGGTGAACTCGCGGGCGCGGGCGATGGCCGTGATGATCGGCGGCCTGTCCGTCGCGAACGTGCTGGGCGTGCCGCTGGGGGCCTTCCTCGGCGAGCACTTCGGCTGGCGTTCGGCGTTCTGGGCGGTCGGCGCGGCCTCGGCGGTGGCCCTGGTCGGCGTCGCCACCCGCATCCCGCACATCCCGCTGCCCGAGAAGAAGCCCGAGCTGAAGCGGGAGCTGGCGATCTACCGGGACCGGCAGGTCTGGCTGGCCATCGTGATCACCGCGCTCGCGGCGGGCGGGGTGTTCTGCGCGTTCAGCTACCTGGCGCCGCTGCTCACGGACGTGGCGGGCCTCGACTCGGGCTGGGTGCCGTGGATCCTCGGCCTGTTCGGGGTGGGCGCGCTGATCGGCACGATGATCGGCGGCCGGGTCGCGGACGCGCACCTGTTCGGGGTGCTGCTGAGCGGCATCACGGCGTCCACGGTGTTCCTGGTGGCGCTGGCCCTGTTCGCCTCCAGCCAGGTCGCGGTCATCGCGCTGGCGTTCCTGCTGGGCCTGTCCGCCTTCTTCACGGCCCCCGCGCTGAACGCCCGGATGTTCAACGTGGCCGGGGCCGCCCCGACGCTGGCCGGGGCCACCACGACGGCGGCGTTCAACCTGGGCAACACGAGCGGCCCGTGGCTCGGCGGCACCGTGATCGACCTGGACTTCGGCTTCGCGTCCACAGCCTGGGCGGGCGCGGCGATGACGGCCCTGGCCCTGGCGGCCGTGGGGGTCGCGCTGCACCTCCAGCGCGGCGGTGAGGGCGGCCGGTCGCGTTCGCGGCTGATCGCGAAGAGCGCGAAGGCCCCTAAGGGCGGCCGCCCGGCGCCGGCCGCCCCTTCGGCCTCCTCAACCCCGCGTCCGTAAGGCGCCTGACCAGCTCCTTCGAGCCGATCTCCCGCGCCCCGGCCCGTACGGCGTCCGCGTAGTGCGCCTCCGGCACGTCGTAGTGATCGCGCTCGAAGGCGCGCGGCGGGCAGCCGATCGCGGCGGCGAAGGCGTGCAGCTCCTCGAATGACACGTCGCTGACCAGGTGCGACCAGAGGCGGCCGTGTCCGGGCCAGGTGGGCGGGTCGATGTACAGCGTCACCGCCGCAGCACCTCTTCCAGCGCCCCCACCGGCGCCACCGCCACGGCCGCCTTGGTGCACACCCAGTGCGGGTCGGGCCCGAGCTCCGGCTCCACGTCCAGCGCGTGCGGCTCCTCCTCGGCGCACGCGGGGCACAGCGGCCACCGCCCGTACCGCTCCAGCAGTGCGTCCTGCACGTCCTGGGCGACCAGCCCGGCCACGAAATCCACGCCCTCGGGCCACTGCTCCACCCACCACCGGCGGTGGGCCACCGCGTCCTCGACCAGCGAGACGATGTCCGCCTCGGCGACGTCGGCCGCCGCCAGGTCGGCCATGACGAGCGCGCGGGCGGTGTGCAGGGCCTGCTCCAGGGGGTTCAACTCCATGCCCCCATTGTGCGCCCGCGCGGGAAAGGGCCCGCCCGGGGCAATCCCGGCGGCGCCCGCGGCGGCCCCGCCAGAGGTAGGGACCAAAGGGGGCTTGACGGACCCCCGGGTTGAAAATATCTTTCAGATGTGACCCAAGACGTGAAGGAAATTTTCAGCGGCGAGTCCCCGCCGGCCCCCGCGGCCCTCGCCGCCAAGGTCCGGACCCTCGCCCCCTCCATGACCCGCTCGATGCAGCTGGTCGCCGAAGCCGTGGCGGGCGACCCGGCCGGCTGCGCCGCCCTCACCGTCACCGGTCTCGCCGAGCTCACCGGCACCAGTGAAGCCACCGTCGTCCGCACCGCACGCCTCCTCGGCTACCCCGGCTACCGGGATCTGCGCCTCGCGCTGGCCGGCCTCGCCGCGCACCAGGAGTCCGGCCGGGCCCCCGCCGTCACCGCCGACATCGCGGTGGACGACCCGATCGCCGACGTGGTCGCCAAGCTCGCCTACGACGAGCAGCAGACCCTCGCCGACACCGCCGCCGGGCTCGACACCGTACAGCTGGGTGCCGCCGTCGCCGCCGCGTCGACCGCCCGCCGCATCGACGTCTACGGCGTCGGGGCGTCCTCCCTCGTCGGCCAGGACCTGGCGCAGAAGCTGCTCCGGATCGGGTTGATCGCCCACGCCCACATGGACCCGCACCTCGCGGTGACCAACGCCGTGCAGCTGCGCAGCGGCGACGTGGCCATCGCGATCACGCACTCCGGCTCCACCGGCGACGTCATCGAGCCGCTGCGGGTCGCGTTCGACCGAGGGGCGACCACGATCGCGATCACCGGACGGCCCGACGGGCCCGTGACGCAGTACGCGGACCACGTGCTGACCACGTCCACCGCGCGCGAGAGCGAGCTGCGCCCCGCCGCCATGTCGAGCCGCACCAGCCAGCTGCTCGTCGTGGACTGCCTGTTCATAGGCGTCGCGCAGCGGACGTACGAGACCGCCGCGCCCGCCCTGGCCGCCTCCTACGAGGCACTTGCCCACCGCCACAACCCGCGCACCCGCTGACCGCCCGGAAACGGGCCACGCACCACCCGTACGCGTTCGAGACCGAGCACACCGAGAAAGCTGAGCCGCACCTCATGACCTCCACCACCGACGCGAACACCGACACCCCCGGCCACACCGGCCCCACCGGCTCCACCGGGACCTACGGCGAACTCCGCGCCCAGCTGGCCACCCTCACCACCGAGGCGTTCCGCCCCGAGCTGGCCGAGATCGACCGGCAGTCCACGCGGGAGATCGCGCGGATCATGAACGGCGAGGACGCCACCGTCCCGGCCGCGGTCGCCGAGCGGCTGCCGCAGATCGCCGCGGCCATCGACGCCACCGCCGAGCGCATGGCCCGCGGCGGCCGGCTGATCTACGCGGGCGCGGGCACCGCGGGCCGCCTCGGAGTGCTGGACGCCAGCGAGTGCCCGCCCACCTTCAACACCGACCCGTCCGAGGTCATCGGCCTGATCGCGGGCGGCCCCTCCGCCATGGTCACGGCCGTCGAGGGCGCGGAGGACAGCAAGGAGCTGGCCGCCGCCGACCTGGACGGGCTGAAGCTGACCGCCGACGACACGGTGGTCGGCATCTCCGCCTCCGGCCGCACGCCGTACGCGATCGGCGCGGTCGAACACGCCCGCGAGCGGGGCGCCCTGACCATCGGGCTCTCCTGCAACGCCGGCTCCGCGCTCGGCGCCGCCGCCGAACACGGCCTGGAGGTCGTCGTCGGCCCCGAGCTGCTCACCGGCTCGACCCGGCTGAAGGCGGGCACGGCCCAGAAGCTCGTCCTCAACATGATCTCGACGATCACGATGATCCGGCTCGGCAAGACGTACGGGAATCTCATGGTCGACGTCCGCGCTTCCAACGAGAAGCTGCGGGCCCGCTCCCGGCACATCGTCTCCCTGGCCACCGGCGCGTCCGACGCCGAGATCGAGGCCGCACTCGCCGCCACCGACGGCGAGGTCAAGAACGCGATCCTGGTCATCCTCGGCCAGGTCGACGGCCCCACCGCCGCCACCCGCCTCACCGAGGCGGACGGCCACCTCCGCGCCGCCCTCGCGGCCGTACACACCACCTGACCCACCCGGGTAATCCGCCCCACCCCCCGCACAGCAAGGCACCGAGCACCATGGCCACAGAAGACAAGAACCGCGCCACCGCCGCCGCGATCCTGCCGCTCGTCGGCGGTGCCGCGAACGTCGCCTCCATCGCCCACTGCATGACCCGGCTCCGCCTCGGTCTGCACGACCGTTCCCTCGTCGACGACGAGGCCCTCAAGGCCCTGCCCGCCGTGATGGGCGTCGTCGACGACGACACGTACCAGATCGTGCTGGGTCCGGGCACGGTCGCCCGGGTCACCCCGGAGTTCGAGCAGCTGGTCGACGAGGCCCGCGAGGCCGCGCCGGCCCCGGGGGACACCCCCGCTGTCACCGCCGTCTCGGCGGAGGAACTGGCCGCACAGGGCGCGGCGATCAAGGCGCAGCGGAAGGCGAAGAACGCCACCCCGTTCAAGCTGTTCCTGCGCAAGATCGCCAACATCTTCGTGCCGCTGATCCCGGCGCTCATCGGCTGCGGGATCATCGCGGGCCTCAACGGCCTGCTGGTGAACCTGGAGTGGCTGCCCGCCGTGACGCCCGCGCTGGCGGCGATGGCGTCCGGCTTCATGGCGCTGATCGCGGTGTTCGTGGGCTACAACACGGCGAAGGAGTTCGGCGGCACGCCGATCCTGGGCGGTGCGGTGGCGGCGATCATCGTCTTCCCGGGCGTCGCGAACATCGACGCCTTCGGCCAGACGCTCTCCCCCGGCCAGGGCGGTGTGCTCGGCGCGCTGGGCGCGGCGGTCCTCGCGGTGTACGTGGAGAAGTGGTGCCGCAGGTGGGTGCCCGAGGCGCTGGACGTCCTGGTCACCCCGACCCTGACGGTGCTGATCTCCGGCCTGGTGACGATCTTCGGCCTGATGTACGTGGCCGGCGAGGTCTCCTCCGCGATCGGCACGTTCGCCGACTGGCTGCTGTCCAACGGCGGCGCGGGCGCGGGCTTCGTGCTCGGCGGCCTGTTCCTGCCCCTGGTGATGCTGGGCCTGCACCAGGCCCTGATCCCGATCCACACCACGCTCATCGAGCAGCAGGGCTACACGGTCCTGCTCCCGATCCTCGCGATGGCCGGAGCGGGCCAGGTGGGCGCGGCCGTGGCCGTCTACTTCCGCCTCCCCCGCAACGAGTCGATCCGCCGCACCATCAAGTCCGCGCTCCCGGCCGGCCTGCTGGGCGTGGGCGAACCCCTGATCTACGGCGTCTCGCTCCCCCTCGGCCGCCCGTTCATCACGGCGTGCTTCGGCGGCGCTTTCGGCGCCGGCTTCGTCGGCCTGTTCAACCAGCTCGGCGACACGGTCGGCTCGACGGCCATCGGCCCGTCCGGCTGGGCCCTGTTCCCCCTCCTCGACGGCAACCACGGCCTGGGCTCGACGATCGCGATCTACGCGGGCGGCCTGCTCGTCGGCTACGTGGCCGGGTTCGTCGCGACGTACTTCTTCGGCTTCGGCAAGGACCTGCTGGCCGAGTTCAACGTCTCCCAGGAACCGGCCCCGTCCACGGTCGCCGCCACGGGCAACGTCCACCCCGCCACACCTCCGGCCGCCCCCGACGGCCCCGGCTCCGACGGCACGGACCCCGGAGCCTCCCCGGCCAAGGATCCCGCGAGGGTCTGACCCGGCTCCGGTCCTCCCAGCACGCCCCCGGTCCTCCCCGCCCGTCCCGGCGGGCGGGCCGGGGGCGTCCTGCGGACTACGCCTCAAGTACCGCCCCGCCCCGGTCTCCGGCCCGATACGCCCCGGGGCCCCGCTGGCTAGCGTCGGTCCCATGCGTATAGGACTTCTCGGTACCGGAAATGTCGCCCGCGCCCTGGCCCACGGCTGGCGCGCCGCAGGACACGATGTCCTCCTCGGATCCCGTCGACCCGAAGAACGCACCGGCCTCGGCCTGCCCGTCGCCGGTCTCGACGAGACGGCCGCGCACGCGGAGGTACTGGTCAACGCCACGCCCGGCGGCGTCTCCGTGGATCTGCTGCGGTCCATCGGAGCCCCGGCACTGGCCGGCACGTTACTGATCGACGTCGGCGTCGGCCTCTCCGACGACTTCAGCGCGCTCACCCACCCCAACAGCAGCCTGGGCGAACTGATCCAGGAGGCGTTCCCGCTGACCCCCGTCGTCAAGACGCTCTGCACGATGGACTCCACCACCATGACCGCCCCGGGCGAACTCACCGAGCCGGGCACGGTCTTCCTCTCCGGCGACGACGCCGAGGCCAAGCGCACCACCGGCCGCCTGCTCACGGACCTCGGCTGGCCGGAGTCCTCCCAGCTCGACATCGGCGGCATCACCACGGCGCGCGGCCAGGAGCACTTCGCGTTCCTCTTCATGGGGATCGCGGGCGGGGTGGGGTCCCACACCTTCAACATCAAGGTGGTCACCCGCACGTCGGCGGACACCTTCTAGACGAACCGGTCGCTCAACATTCCCTGTCCGGTCGAAGGGAAATGCATTGACACCCTTCGCGTGTAGAAAAACGTAAGCGGGAACCAGCATCCGCCGCTGACCGGCGGAAATGGGGGCGGGACCGGGTACTTGCCCGGCCCCGCCCCCGTTCTGCCGACCCGGAACACGGACCGGAAGACGGACAGGAAGACATCCGCACCGCCCAGGTGTACGGCACCTCTCCCCGGGCACACGAAGTTCAGCGGAAATATCGTTCAGCGGGCATATCAATAAAGCATCGACAATCCGCTACAGGAACGAAACAGGCGACCTTCACGAAAGGAGCCACCATGAGCGACTCCCTGTGGGGATATCAGCCGTCGAGCGGTCACACCGCGGGCGCCGATCTGACCGGCTATTCGGTCGAGGCCACCGACGGAAGTATCGGAAAGGTCGACAAGCACTCCGACGAGGTGGGTTCGGCCTATCTGCTCGTCGACACCGGAGTCTGGGTGTTCGGCAAGGACGTCCTGCTGCCCGCGGGCACGGTGAAGCGCATCGACACCGAGGACCGGAAGGTCTACGTCGACCTCACCAAGGAACAGGTCAAGGAATCCCCGGAGTTCGACCGCCACCGGCAGGCGGACGACCCGGGCTACCACGAGCAGCTGTCCGCGTACTACCTGGCGTACCGCATCATGTGACCCGGCGTACGCCCCCCGAACGGCGGCGGGCCCGACCCCGAGGAGGGGTCGGCCCCGTCGCCCCGCGTGCGCAGCCCCCCCGCCCCGTCCGGCCTCAACGCGGCAGCTGCCCCTCCCTGTTGATCTCCGTCACCCGGGCCCGCAGCACCACTCCCGGTGACGCCGGCCGCACGGCCTCCGGCGGGCAGTCCCACTCCGGCCCGCCGCCGGGCGGCCGCAGCCGGACGTTCGGCCCGGACCGGCCCGTCACCCGGCCGACCCGGCCGTCCCGCGCGTCCACCGCGAACCCGCCCGCCCCGGGCGCACCCGGCTCACATCCCTCACCCGTCATGACCGCTCTCCTTCTCCGCCAGCACCTCGCACAGCCGCAACGCGGTGTCGATGTTGCAGCGGCCCAGGTCGACCAGGGGCGCCGGTTCGTCACCCGCACACGAGACCGGATCGATCCGCAAGGACGGCAGCTTCACCCCGAACTCCGCAAGCCCTTCCCTCAGCTGCTCCACAACGCCCTCCGCCACCCGCACACGGTCCGCCGCCGCCCTGCGCCGCTCCATCGCTTCCATGCCGCACACCTTCCACTCTGAGTGATGGCCATGCATACCCAGCGTGTCCAACGCGCAGTTGGCCCGGAAGAGGCGCAGTTCGGGCAACCGCGTCACCACTACCGACGGTTACCTTGGCCCGGCCGCCGCCGGGCTCTCCCCCGCCCCCTCCGCAGCCGGATCCGCCGCCGTTCCCGGCACGCTCCTGGAAGCGCTCTCAGGGCTGTCGGCGCCCGGCGCTAGGCTGTAGACGATCCGGCGGCGACACCGAGCACGCGCACAGCACCACGCGCACCCCCACGCACCAGCCCGCATATCGCCGCCCCCGTCGACGAGGAGCGACCGCCTTGCCCGAGCAGTCCCCCGGGTCCCGGCCCACCCTGGAAGCCGTCGCGGCACGTGCGGGGGTGTCGCGGGCCACCGCCTCGCGGGTCGTCAACGGGGGCGACGGAGTCCGCAAGCCGCTCGTGGACAAGGTGCTCAAGGCGGTCGACGAGCTGGGCTACATCCCGAACCACGCGGCCAGGACCCTGGTGACCCGGCGGACGGGAGCGGTGGCCGTCGTCATCGCGGAGCCGGAGATACGGATCTTCTCCGACCCCTTCTTCTCCCAGCAGATCCGGGGCATCAGCAAGGAGCTGACCGCCCACGACACCCAGCTCGTGCTGCTGCTGGTGGAGGGGCCCGGCGACTTCGACCGGATCGCACGGTATCTGTCCGGCGGACACGTCGACGGAGCGCTGGCGTTCTCGCTGCACACCGACGACCCGCTGCCGGCGATCACCCGGCGGGCGGGGATTCCCACGGTGTACGGGGGCCGGCCCAGCTGGACGGCCGACCCCGGGGACCAGGCCGTCCCGTATGTGGACGCGGACAACCGGGGCGGCGCGCGGGTGGCCGTGCGGTATCTCAAGGACCTCGGGCGGGAGCGGATCGCGCACATCGGCGGACCGCCCGACCAGACCTCGGCGATGGACCGTCTGGACGGCTACCGGGACATCCTGCTGGACGTGGACCCGACGCTCGTCGCCGAGGGCGCGTTCACCGTGGAGAGCGGGGCGCGGGCGATGGCGGAGCTGCTGGAGCGGCGGCCCGACCTGGACGCGGTGTTCGTCGCCAACGACCTGATGGCGTCGGGTGCGTTGCGCGTGCTGCGGGAGCGCGGAGTGGCCGTGCCGGAACAGGTGGCGATCGTCGGGTTCGACGACATGGACTCGGTGGCCGAGACCACCGATCCGCCGCTGACCACGGTCAACCAGGACATCGAGGGGCAGGGCCGGCTGATGGCCCGCCTGCTGCTGCGCGGCCTGGACCGGGACCGTACGGGGAACGGACCGGCGCCCGACTCGGTGATCACCCCGACGACACTGGTGCGACGGGCCTCGGCCTGATCGCCACACGAGCGGGGGGTGCGGGAGCTGTGGGAATGCGGGAGCTGCGGGAGTGCGGCGAGCCTCCGCCCTGAGGAGCCGGAGACCCGCCGCACGAATCGTGCCCGTACGGTCACGTCCTACACGTGCGGATCCCGCCACTTATCCGCACGGATCGCGGGACCTGCACGTAGAGGATCACGGGACCTGCGCGTGCGGCATCGCGGGACCTGCACGCACAGGATCACGCGCGACCTACACGTACGGGATCTTCAGAACGGCCGCGTCCGTGCCCGTCTGCACCTGGGACGTGCCGTTGCCGAGCGCGTTCCAGATCTCCAGGCGGACGGTGCCGTTCTTCAGTTCGCCCAGGCTCCCGGTGGTCGCCTGCGCGCCGGAGGCCTGCGTGTACTCCTCCCACCCGTTGACCGGGTCGGTCGCGAAGTAGCGGAAGGTCTCGGCCCGGTCGAACGTGCCGTCGCCGGTGAGGTCGTAGCTGACCCGGACCTGCGGGGCGAGCCCGACCTTCGTGCCCGCGTCCACCCGGAGACGGAACGCGGTGGCCGCGCCGGAGGCGACCTTGCCGTTGACCTTCTTCACCTCGTAGACGGTCGGCCGGTACGGGGTGCCGTCCCGGTTGACGCCGTCGGCCGAGGCCACGGTGTCCGCGCCCGCCGGGTCGGTGGTGGCGGTGGTGAGGACGCCGCCGGTCTTGAGGCGGAAGGTGTTGCCGGTGGACGGGCCGGGCTCCTCCGGGTCGGGGCCGGGCCCCCCGGGGCCCGTGCTCGTGGCCGTCGAACGGGCCGGTACGGACAGCGTCTTGCCGTCGGAGAAGGTGACCGTCCGGGCGGTGGAGCCGTGGTTGTGGGCGGTGTAGGTGCGGGCGCCGTCCTTCGAGAAGACGGCGGAGGTGGGCAGGTCGCCGCTGACGGTCATGTCGGGCGCGCCGACCGTGTTCAGGGTGTTGATCCAGTGGTAGGTGTGCGCCTTGGACTCGCCCTGTTCCGGGGTGTAGTTCCCGTTCACCCCGTCCCACTTGGCCTTCGCCGCCGCCGGGTCCGACAGCGACTCGAACTGCCAGAGCAGGTCGCGCCACTCCTGGGCGGGCCCGCCGTTCTCGCGCTCCATCTCGGCGATGTTCCGCTTGATGGCGGCCTTCTCGCGGGCCAGGTGGAGTGAACCACCGGTCACCGGAAGGACGTTGATGCCGTGGATCTCCTCCGGGTTGGCCGTCCACCAGGTGGAGTACGCGCCGCCGCTGCCCCAGACCATGCCGACCGTGTCGTGGCCGAAGGAGGCGGGGAAGACCTGCTGCGAGGCGTCGAACCAGTACTGGGTGATCGCCTCGGACTCGGTGGTCAGCAGGAAGCTGCCGAGGTCGCGGAGGTTGTTGTCACCGGTGGCCGCGCCCCACAGGACGAGTCCCGCGCTGAGGTTGATGGACTCGGAGGAGGACTCCTGGTTGTTGCCCGCCGCGAAGCCCTGGTGGCCGGAGGCCCAGCTGTGGCCCGCGTACACGTCGAAGCCGCGCAGGAACGGGTAGGCGGAGTCGGTGCGGCTGGGGTTGGCGGTGTCACGGATCAGGTGCTTGATCATCGTGCCCCAGGCGGAGTCGGCGGCCCAGGCCTGGTCGTACTGGGCGATGATCGCCGCCGCGTAGACGTAGTAGCTGTAGTGGAAGTGGTGGTCGTTCAGCTCGGTGTCGCTGCCGTACGAGGCCGGGTAGCCGGTGAGGGTCTTCCAGTCCTTGTCGTAGCTGAACTCACTGGCCCCGCCCGCCGTGAACCACTCCTGGAGCCGGCCCTTCATCAGGCCGAGGAGCTTGTCGCGGGTGGCGGTCTCGCCGATCTGGTCGGCGACGGGCACCAGCTGGGCGAGGCGGCCGAGCGCCTTGCCGGTCCAGTAGGTGTCCGCGGCCCCCGAGAACGGGTCGGAGGCGTTCGCGACCTCGTTGAGATAGCCGGCCAGCCGGGCCTTGTCGACGCCGCTGGACGCGGGCAGCGCGGGCACGACGCCGTTGTTCTTCTGGCTGGTGGTGAAGGAGGCGGACTCGCGCACCTTCATCGTGCCGCGCGGCGACACGTACGTGTACGGGGTCAGCGCGTCGGTCGTGTGCAGCCACTGGTGACGGTAGAGGGCCTGGAGGGTGCCGCGTTCGGTGCCCTCCTTGGCCTCGGTCGTCAGGCTGTAGGTCGCCTTCACCGTGCCGCCGGTGGACTGCCAGGCCACCTGTGAGCCGGTGACGAAGCTGAAGGCGTACTTCCGGTAGGTGGCGAGCGCGTCCGTGGAGGGCAGCACCGCGAGCGAGAAGTAGTCCTTGGAGCCCAGCCCGGCGGTGATCGCGGTGCCGGAGACGTTCCAGTCGCTGCCGGTCGGGGCGAAGAGGGCGTAGTGGTGCCCGGCGACGGTGATGCCGAGGACGTTGCCGTCGTCCGAGAAGACCGTGGGCGTGGAGGCGGTGGTGATGCGGGCGTCGCCGCCGGAGCCCTTGGCGTACACGAAGGGCATGCCGTGGCCGATGGTGGCCCGGAAGGTGCGGGAGCCGTCGGCCCAGTAGGGCGTCACCGTCCAGTCGGACCAGGCGTCGGCCTTGGTGTCGGGCGAGTTCAGGCCGCTGAGGCCGACGGTGAGGTCGGCCTTGTGGGCGTACTCGTACTGGCGGCCGTCGCCGACGATCGCGGGCGTGGTCGGATAGCCGACCTCCAGTCCGGAGGCCTTGGCCTGGTACGTGAGCGGGTGGCCGTACATGGGCGTGCTGTACGGGTTGTCGCCGTAGCGCTGGTAGGCGAGCGAGGACCACCAGTCGTTGGTCGGGACCGGCTTGTCCCGCGCGGCGGTGGTGAGCTTGGGGGTGACGGGCGCGCCGGTGTTGGTGGTCGGGCCCGAGGTACCGGCGGGGCGGGAGTCGGTATAGCTGCCGGCGCCGGCGGGGATGGTGGCGGCGGCAGCGGGCGATGCGGCGGGGCCCAGGCCCACGGCGGCCACGGCGATGGCCAGGAGCGTCGCCGCAGCGGGTCTGGAGGCGAGTCCGGGGGCGAGTCTGGAGAGGGAGGTTCGCACGAGCAGCACCTCGATCATGGGGGGCGAAGAGCGCGTTCGAGAGCGCTCTCAAGTGCCAAGGAACGTAAAACTCCTGAAACGTAAGTGTCAAGAGAACGCACACAGAAGGCAGTTGGACGGCCATCGGGTGTAACCCCAAGCTGTTATGCGTTCGAGTCTTGACGGGGCGGGGGTGGTGGGGGACGCTCCAATCGCAGGTTTTGAGAGCGCTCTCAAGGCGCTCGGTTCATCCCGAAGCCAAGGGAGGCTTCCCATGCCCATCGCCCGAGCCGCCAAGAGAGCCACCGTCCGCCTCGGCGCGGTCGTCCTCGCCGGGGCCCTCCTCGCCGCCTGTGGGTCCGGCGACTCGTCGGACTCCTCCGACAGCGCGGGCGGAAAGGTCACGCTCAACGTCGACCTCTTCGGCTCCTTCGGCTTCAAGGAGGCCGGGCTGTACGAGGAGTACCAGAAGCTCAACCCGGACGTGACGATCAAGCAGAGCGACACCCAGGACGAGGCGGACTACTGGAAGTCGCTCCAGACCCGGCTCGCGGGCGGCGGCGGTCTCGCGGACGTGCAGGGCGTCGAGGTGGGCCGTATCGCCTCGGTCACCCAGCAGCAGGCCGACAAGTTCCAGGACCTGAAGGAGTTCGGGGCCGACAAGCTCAAGGGCGAGTTCGCCGAGGCCAAGTGGTCGGCGGCGACCACCGGGGACGGCAAGATCCTCGGCCTCGGCACGGACGTCGGCCCGGAGGCGATGTGCTACCGCACCGACCTCTTCGAGCAGGCCGGGCTGCCCACGGACCGCGAGGAGCTCGCGAAGAAGTGGGCCACGTGGGACGGCTACCTGGAGCTGGGCAAGCAGTACAAGAAGAAGGCCCCCACCAAGAGCGCCTGGCTGGACAGCGTCGGCTCGCTCTACGGGATCATGATCGGCCAGGAGAAGGAGCGGTACTACGACGCCTCCGGCGAGCTGATCTACGAGAAGAACCCGGCGGTCAAGGAAGCCTGGGACACCTCCGTGGAGGCGGCCGAGGCGGGCCTGAGCGCCAAGCTCGACCAGTGGTCCCCGCAGTGGAACCAGGCGTTCGCGGCCGGTTCGTTCGCGACGATCCCGTGCCCGGCCTGGATGCTCGGCTACGTCAAGGGCCAGGCCGGCGACGCGGGCAAGGGCAAGTGGGACATCGCCGAGCTCCCCGGCGGCGCGGGCAACTGGGGCGGCTCGTACCTCTCCATCCCGCGTGCGGCCAAGCACAAGGAGGAGGCGTACAAGCTGATCGAGTGGCTGACCGCCCCCGAGCAGCAGGCGAAGGTCTTCCAGAAGCAGGGCAACTTCCCGTCCTCGACGGGCGCCATCGAGACGATCGCCGACGCGAAGGACGAGTACTTCTCGGGCGCCCCGATCGGCCGGATCTTCGGTGAGGCCGCCAAGGAGTCCCCGGTCCAGGTGCTGGGTGTGCACGACCAGAACGTGATGCAGCAGATCACGAACGCGCTGAGCGAGGTCGAGCGCAAGGGGACGTCGTCGGACAAGGCGTGGCAGACGGCGAAGAAGGGCGTGGACAACGTGATCGGCTGACGCCGCTCACCGCCCCACCGCCGCACCCCGCCGGTCAGGGGCCGGTCCACCCGCCCGCGGCGGACGGACCGGCCCCACCCCCGTACCCCTCCCCGCCCGCTCCCGATCCCGAAGGGCCGCACCGTGTCCCTCACCGCCACCGCGAAGGCCGGGCCCCGCCCGTCCGGAACCGGGCCCGGCCCCGACGACGGCCGGGCCACAGCCCTCCGGCGCACCTGGCGCAAGGCCTCCCCGTACGCCTATATCGCCCCCTTCTTCACCCTGTTCCTGGCCTTCGGGCTCTTCCCGCTCCTCTACACGGCGTTCGTCTCCCTCTACCGGGTCGAGCTCCAGACGAGCGGCGAGATGGAGTGGCGGGGCATCGCCAACTACACGGCGCTGTTCACCGACGAGTACTTCTGGATCTCGCTGCGCAACACGTTCACGATCGGCGTGCTGTCCACGGTCCCGCAGCTCGCGATGGCACTCGGCCTCGCCCACCTGCTCAACTACAAGCTGCGCGGCCGGACCTTCATCCGGACGGCGATCCTGCTCCCGTACGCGACCTCGGTGGCGGCGGCCACGCTCGTCTTCGCGCAGCTCTTCGGCCGCGACTTCGGGCTGATCAACTATGTGATCGGGCTGGTCGGCTTCGACCCGGTGGACTGGCAGACCGGCACGGTCGCCTCGCAGATCGCGGTGTCGTCGATCGTGATCTGGCGGTGGACCGGCTACAACGCACTGATCTACCTGGCGGGCATGCAGTCGATCCCGCACGAGCTGTACGAGGCGGCGGAGATGGACGGGGCGTCGCGCTGGCGGCAGTTCATCCACGTGACGCTGCCCGGCCTGCGCCCCACGATCGTCTTCACCGTCATCATCTCCACGATCGGCGCGACCCAGCTCTTCGGCGAGCCGCTGCTGTTCGAGGGGTCGATCTCCGGCGGCATCTCGCACCAGTACCAGACCCTCGGCCTGTACATGTACGAGCAGGGCTGGGGCTTCTTCCACCTGGGCCGGGCCGCGGCCATCGCCTGGGTGATGTTCGTCCTGATCGTGGTGCTCGTCGGGGCCAACGCCCTGCTCGTGCGCCGCCGCGCACGCAAGGAGGCCGGCCGATGACCGCGCTCGCCGCACCGCCGACCGCGCCCGGAAAGGGCCGCCCGCCGCAGGACCCGCCCGAGAAGCGCTCCCGGTTCCGCAAGGGCGGCGGCGGGGCGGGGCAGACGATGAAGGGCGGCTGGCTCTCCTACCTCATCCTCGGCTTCGCGCTGCTGATCTCCGCGTTCCCGTTCTACTGGACGATCGTCGCGGCCAGCCGGTCCAACGCGGACCTGGCGCAGGTGCCGCCGAGTCTGCTGCCGGGACCGAACCTGATCAAGAACTTCGACGCGGTCCTCGAAGAGGCCGACATCGGCAAGGCGCTGCTGAACTCGCTGATCGTGTCCGGTTCGATCACGCTCGGCACGGTCCTGTGCTGCACGCTGGCCGGATTCGCCTTCGCCAAGCTGAAGTTCCGGGGCCGGGGCGCGCTGCTGACGCTGACGATCGGGACGATGATGATCCCGCCGCAGCTCGGCGTGATCCCGCTCTTCATGCTGATCGCCGAACTCCAGTGGGTGAACCAGCTCCAGGCGGTGATCCTGCCGGGTCTGGTCTCGGCGTTCGGGGTGTTCTTCATGCGCCAGTACCTGGTGCAGTCGCTGCCGGACGAGCTGATCGAGGCGGCCCGGGTGGACGGGGCCTCCACCGCGCGCATCTTCTGGTCGATCGTGATCCCGATCGCGCGGCCGGGGATGGCCGTGCTCGGGATGCTCACGTTCATGACGGCGTGGAACGACTTCTTCTGGCCGATCATCGCGCTGTCCTCGCAGGAGCCGACGGTGCAGGTCGCGCTGCGGCAGCTCGGCGGCGGCTACGTCAACGACCAGTCGGTGATCATGGCCGGCACGCTGCTCGGCACGCTGCCCGTGCTGCTGGTCTTCGGCCTGCTGGGCCGGCAGATCGTCGGCGGCATCATGCAGGGCGCGGTGAAGGGCTGACCCGCGCCCTCCCGCTGCCCGCTCTTCCCCCCCTCCTCCCTCACCTCTGGAGTGACAGTCCCATGACCGCTGTCGATGCCCGTCCGGCGACCTCCGCGGAGTCCCGCCCCGAGACCGTGGCGGGACTCCGCTTCCCCACCGCATTCCGCTGGGGGACCGCCACCGCCGCCTATCAGATCGAGGGCGGAGCCACCGAGGACGGCCGTACGCCGTCGATCTGGGACACCTTCAGCCGGACGCCCGGCAAGGTGCGCAACGGCGACACCGGCGACATCGCCGCCGACCATCTGCACCGGATGCCGGACGACGTACGCCTGATGAAGGAACTGGGCGTCACCGACTACCGGTTCTCCGTCTCCTGGCCCCGGGTCCAGCCGACCGGCCGGGGCCCGGCCGTGGAGCGCGGCCTGGACTTCTACCGCCGCCTGGTCGACGAGCTGCTGGCGGCCGGCATCAGACCGGTCGCCACGCTCTACCACTGGGACCTGCCGCAGGAGCTGGAGGACGCGGGCGGCTGGCCCGAGCGGGACACGGCGCACCGGTTCGCGGAGTACGCGGGCCTGGTGGCCGGGGCGCTGGGCGACCGGGTGCCGACCTGGACGACGCTCAACGAGCCCTGGTGCGCGGCGTTCCTCGGGTACGGGAACGGGGTCCACGCCCCCGGCCGGACCAGCGACCTCGCGGCCCTGCGCGCCGCCCACCACCTGAACCTGGCCCACGGCGCGGGCGCCCGCGTCCTGCGCGACCTCCTGCCGGACACCGCCGAGATCTCCCTCACCCTGAACCTCCACGCGCTGCGCCCGCTGACGGACACGGAGGCGGACCGGGACGCGGTGCGCCGGATCGACGCGGTGGCGAACCGGATCTTCCTGGACCCGGTCTTCCACGGCCGGCTGCCGCAGGACCTGGTCGAGGACACGGCGGAGGTGACGGACTGGTCGTTCGTCCGGGACGGCGACCTGGAGGTGGCGTCGGCCCCGATCAACTCGCTGGGCATCAACTACTACTCCCCCAGCGTGGTTTCGGCGGGCACGTCGGAGTCCCCGTCGCCGTGGGCGGGCGCGGAACAGCGTGTGGCGTTCACCCCGGCGGCGGGCCCGCGCACCGCGATGGACTGGCCGGTCGACGCGAACGGCCTGTACGAACTGCTGACCCGCCTCCGGGACGAACTCCCCTCCGTACCGCTGCTGGTGACGGAGAACGGGGCGGCGTACGACGACTACGCGGACCCGGAGGGCGAGGTCCACGACCCGGAGCGGGTGGCGTACCTGGACGCCCATCTGGCGGCCGTGCACCGGGCGATCGCGGACGGGGTGGACGTACGCGGGTACTTCCTGTGGTCGCTGCTGGACAACTTCGAGTGGGCGTACGGCTACAGCAAGCGGTTCGGCATCGTGCACGTGGACTTCGCGTCCCAGCGCCGTACGGCGAAGGACAGCGCGCGGTGGTACGCGGAGGTGATCGCGCGGGGCGGCCTGGAGCGCTGAACCGGGGGCGGCGGGGCGGCTGATTGCCGCCTGCCGGTCACGCGTACCGGGTTACGGGACACGCGGGTTCCGGGTTACGGGTTACGGGTTCCGTCGGGGCTCGGGGTGGCACGCGCACCCCGAGCCCCGACGCGTGTCCGGGGGTCTCTCGGGGTGCGCCCGGGGGCCTGCCGGCGTATGCCCGGCCGCACGGTACGGGCGATGAGAGTTTTCTCCCGGAATCGGCCGGGCTACTTTCGGCCGGATGAATCACCGGTGAAGTCCCGCGCACCGGCGGGTAGCGGGTCCGGCCGGCGGCGGAGTGCTCGCGTGGCCCGAAGCGGCCGCGGGGGTACGGCCCGGCCCGCGGCCCGCCGGAACCCGTCGGGGCCCGGCGCCGGGGGAACGAGGCTGATCAGCGGAGCGGTGGACCGGAGCCCGTCCGGACCGGTGAGCCGGGCGACGGCCCCGTCGGCACGACCGGCCCCGATCATCCGTGCGGCCGATCGTCGGGCGTCGCACGGGTACGCACCCAACGCCCGCCGCCCTGATGCAACTTGGCGCGAATGCGTTGCCTTCGGCAGGGGCCTCTCCGTACGCCTCTTGACCTCCGGACCCCCATCCGTATGGTCTAGACCAAGCAGTGAGAGGCAGTCGGCGGTGGTGGTCACGCGCCGCCCCTGCCTCGCCCACGTACCGCATCGCAGTCGGCGTGCCGCACGCCCGGACCGCCGCCGGTGGCCGACAACAGACCCCGGGGGGAAGGGCCCGGGCGAAAGGCCCGTCACCCCGTGCGCCGAAGCGCCAGAGCCGACGCTTCCCGCAAACGCCCCACAGGCGCCCACGTACCCGCGCGGGCCGCCCATGCACGCTTTCCCACCCCCACGGACACAGCGGGAGATCGCACATGAGGAGCCACACCGCCGAGCCGAGCCTTCCCCCGCCCGGCAGCAGCGCACCTGAACCTCCGCCCCACAAGCCCGGGTTCGGCCACGGATCTCCGGCGACAGCCGGCGCACGAGCCCTTCAGCGGCTGGCCGACCACGTCAACACGCGCGCCCTCGTCCTGCTGAGGGCGACGGTCGGGATCGTCTTTCTCGGCTTCGGCATCCTGAAGCTGTTCCCCTCGGCCAGCCCGGCGGAGCAACTGGCCGTCGACGCCGCCACGAAGATGACCCTGGGCCTCGTACCGGAGACGGTGCTGCTGCTCTCCCTGGCCGCGCTGGAGACGGTCATCGGGATCGGCCTCATCGCCGGCGGCCGCCTGCTGCGTCCCACCCTCGTCGCGTTCTTCCTCCACATGGGCGGCGTGTTCTCGACCCTTCTCCTCCTCCCCGACGCGATGTGGCAGCCCCACTCCCCCGCGCCGACCATGGAAGGGCAGTACGTCGTCAAGAACGTCGTCCTGGTCGCCGTGTGCCTGGTCGTGGCCGCCGACGCCTGGGGAAGCGGGTCCAGGTCGTCGCGACGGCCTGACGGGACCGACCGCACGACGTCGGGCTGAAGGCAGCGGGGCCGCCCTCGGAGTGCCCCGGCCCCGGCCCCTGCGGTGGCGGCAGCGGTGAGGTGACGTCGGGCGGCGATCAGCCGACGTGGAGCGGCACCTCGGCGAGCTGCTGCGGGGTGGCCGCGGGACGTGGGCCACGGAGCATGGTCGCGGCGACGACCGCCGCGACCACCAGGGTGACGGCGGTGGCGAGGAACACCGCGGAGTAGCCCTCGGTGAGGGCGGCTCCCCGGCCGGAGCCGGCCGTGGCGGACCGTTCGACGGCGCCGAGGTAGATCGTGGTGAACACCGACAGGCCCACGCATCCACCGATCTGCATGGCGGAGTTGACCAGGGCCGATGCCGCGCCGGCGTCGTGGTGGTCCACTCCTGCGAGAGCGACGTTCTGCACCGGGATGATCACGAACGCGATCCCGATGCCCACGACCACGAGGCCGCCGAAGACCTCCGTCCAGTAGCTTCCGTCGGCCGTGATGAAGGTCAGCCACAGCATCCCGGCCGCAGCGATCAACGGCCCGCCGGTCATCAGGACACGCGGCCCCCGGGTCGGCAGCAGCCGGGCGGCCACGGGTGCGGTGATCATGGTCGCGAAGGTCATCGCGAGGCTCGCGAGTCCGGCCGACAGGGGGGAGAGCCCGAGCACGATCTGCAGGTGGAACATCAGGTACAGCGTCATCCCGATGTAGACGGCGCCGATGGCCGCCTGGATGAGGAACGCTCCGGCGCGGGCGCGGTCACGCACGATCCGCAGCGGCAGCAACGGCTGCGCGACGCGGGCCTCGATCCACACGAACACCGCCAGCAGCACCAGGCCGGCGGCGAGGAAGCCGATGGTGTCCGGCTCGGTCCAGCCGGACTCGGCCAGGGTGAACCCGTAGACCAGGGCGGCCAGGCCGAGGGTGACGGTCAGGGTGCCCCAGATGTCGTAGCGGTTGTCGCCCTCGACCCGGCTCTCGGAGACGAACAGCAGCGCGCCGACCAGGCCGACGACGGCGAAGACGATGTTGACCAGCAGGCACCACCGCCAGTCGGCGAACTCGGTCAGGACGCCGCCGAGCGCAAGGCCCACCGCGGCGCCGGTGCCGGCGACGGTGCCGAAGACCGCGAACGCCGTTCCGCGCTCGCGCCCGGCCGGGAACGTGACCGTCAGCAGCGCGAGTGCCGCAGGCGCCAGCAGTGCCGCGAAGACGCCCTGCAGGCCGCGCGCCGCGATCAGCTCGGTCCCGCTCTGCGCGAGACCGCCCCACACGGAGGCGCCGCCGAACCCGAGCATCCCCACCATGTAGCTGCGCTTGCGCCCCCAGTAGTCGGCGACGCGTCCGCCGAGCAGCAGCAGCGCGCCGAACGCCAGGACGTAGGCGGTGATGACCCACTGCCGCTCGGTGTCGCTCAGCTCCAGTTCGAGCTGGGCCTGGGGCAGGGCCACGTTGACGATCGTCGCGTCGAGCACGACGACCAGCTGCGTCAGGGCGATCACCGCGAGCGCCCACCATCGGCGGGGATCGGGGGCGGTGGGCTGGGACGGCAGGAGGACAGACACGAAAAAACCTCCGGGGTTCTGTCTAACGAGCGCCGGAGGTTTCAAGCCTCGGACCAGACACCGGACGGCCGGGTCTGACCACCTCGACCACGGGGCCGAGCCCAACCATCCTAACCACCGTTCGCAGCCCGCTCCGCGCCACGGAGGCCCGTGATCCGGCTCACAGGGCGGCGGCGGTCGGGCGGTCCGTCCCGTGCGCACGCTTCCTCGGAGCCGTCGCCCGCGTCGTGCGGCCGTGCCGGTGCGGCCCGAGACGAACGATGTGCGCCCGTCCGGCGGCGAAGCCGCACCGGTCCGTCACGGCCCGGTACTGGCCGCGACGCTCGGATCGACCGTGTCGAAGTAGACGCGGTCCGCGCCGGCGTCGACATAGAACTCGCCGGTGTACCTGCCGCCCGTCACTTCCTGGTTGAAGGCTTCGCTCCGGACCCATGCCGCCCCCTCGGGCAGGAAGGCGGCGAGCTTCTTGGGCACCCGGGCCGGCTGCCCGGGCCGGAAGTCCCGCTGCGGCACCGCGACGACGGCAGCACCGGTGCCCGCTTCCAGTCGCGCCACCCCCACCACACGGACATCGATGGGCCCCGGCGCGGACATCCTCGAATCCTCGCCCAACGAGATACCGAGCCAGTGCACGTCGGACAGCGGGCCGAGCAGAGTGAAACGACGCTCCAACGGCACAGGATCCGTGCGCACCTTGTCCTTCTCACCGCCCTGACCGCTGTCCTCCTTCTTACGGCCCTTCTCGCTGTCCGCCTTTCGCGGAGCCGGTGCACACGCCGCGACCGCCGCCAGCGCGCCGGCCGCGAGCACCCCGCGTCGTCCGATACCCACCGTGCCGGCCATGTTCCGCCCCCTCCGGTTCCGCACACCCACCGCCCGATCGCAGCCGTACCCGGCCCGGCCACGGGCGGGCCGGGCGATGGAAAGGCCCGACCGGACCGGTGAACCTACCTCATGCCCCCTCGG
Source organism: Streptomyces anulatus (assembly GCF_014650675.1). Taxonomy (GTDB): domain Bacteria; phylum Actinomycetota; class Actinomycetes; order Streptomycetales; family Streptomycetaceae; genus Streptomyces; species Streptomyces anulatus. The sequence goes on from NZ_BMVK01000013.1 coordinate 27,389, forward strand.
AACCGGTCACGCCGCAGGGACGGGGCGGGTGCGGATCCAGTACGAGCGGATGGCGGCGATCAGCGCGAATCCGTAGACGCCGAAGGCGACCATGCCGATCCAACCGACCAGCAGCGCATCGCCGGTCGAGGGGAAGTCCCCCGGTCCCATCGTGACCACGCCGGCCGTGGCCAGGGCCAGGTAGCCGGCCCCGAGCACCCCGTACGGGGCCAGGGTGGCGGCGCCGACCAGGGCCGGGACGAGCGGGAACCCGCGGGGGACGCGCCTGCCGCGCAGCCACGGCGTCCAGCGCGGGTAGACCTGGCCCCACGGCCGGACCAGACCCCACAGCAGGAAGACGCCGAGCGCGGCCAGCAGCACGGTGCCGTCCAGGCCCCAGGACTCCAGGGTGAGCCAGATCCCCGACGCTCCGTTGCGCTCGGAGACCGCGAGCATCTGCTCGCCGGAGACCCCGGCGAAGGTGCCGCCGGACACCCATACGACCTTCATCGCCACGTACGGCAGAAAGGCCACCGTGCCCGCACAGGCGGCGAGTTGCACCGATCGGGTGGCGGCGGACGGGGCCGGTGGAGCGGCCGCGACGGTCGCGGCGCCCGGGCCGCGGGCAACCCGGGCCGTGGTCGCCAGCAGCAGACACCCGATCGCCGCCAGGGCGTGGTTCGCGGCGGTCGGCGCGCTGTCCACCCCCTGGCCGAACATCAGCGTGACGACGTCCATCAGCAGGCCGAACGCGGCGAACCCGGCCAGTACGCAGGCAATCCAGAGCAGTACGCGCACGGCCGGCAGCCGCCCGTACCGCGTCACCGCGCCGGATGCCGCAGCGGCCGACACCCCCACCCCCACGACCGCCCAGCTCAGCACCGGGGAGGCCGGGGCGCCGCCCATGTGGAACAACGGTGTTCCACTCAGCGCGCACACCAGGCCGAAGCCCGTGTACGCCACCGCCCATACGGTCGTGGCCCGGTCCACCCGGCTGCGCCACCGCCGCCACCACGCTCGCCGAAGCGCCCGCGTCCCGGTTCCGGCCCCTGTCCCGTTCCCTGACCCGGCCCCAGTCCCGGCCCCTGCCCCTGCCCCTGCCCCAGCTCCAGTCCCGTCCTTCATGAACCGAACATCGCACCGGCGGAACGGTGCGGCATCAACCGTCAGAGCGAACCGCATCCCCCGCGCGGGGGACCGCCCTCGTCCTATCGCCCCTTTCCCTGTCCCCGGGTCCCGAACAAGCCCCGCGACCCGGTATTTGGCGCAATGAATTAGCTCTCCCATGGAACCGAATTGCTGAGACAGAACCTGGACATGCGCAGGATCATTTCGAGGACGGGCCGGCCCTAACGTCGTGGTTGTCAGCAGGAAGCACCGCACCCGACCACCCGCTGGAGATCATGATGCGCTCGCGTCTCGCCGCCCGTTCCACCCGTCTCGTCCTGGCCGCAGCAGCCGTGACAGCCCTCGCCGCCACCACCGCCTGCGGCCCCGAGGACCCCGCGGAGAACGGGGCGGCCGCCCCCACCGCCGCTTCCTCCTCCGCCGCCGAGGACGGGAAGGGCGAAGCCCCTGCCGGTGACAGCGCCACCGGCGGGAGCACGTCGGCGAGCGGCTCCAAGTCCGGTGGTGGCAGCGGCGACCAGGGCGAGTCCGGCACCGGCGACAAGAGCGGCTACGGCCAGTCCTGCGGCACCAACGACCTCGACTTCACGGTGACGTGGGAAGCCCAGCCGATCAGCCACTATCGGATCACCGCCAAGGCCAAGTCCGGCATCACCTGCTACCTGGACGTCAACACGCCCAGCGTCTCCTTCGGATCCGGCGCCGACGGCGTCGCTTCGCCCGTCGGGCAGGGCGGCGAGGACCCGATCAAGCTCTCCGGTTCCTCCGTCGCGTACGCCGGTATCAACGTCAAGACCACGGAGGGCGAGGGCGGGAAGCAGTTCGAGCACGTCATCATCGCCACCACCGAGGAGGACCCCGACCCCGCCCAGGTCGAGCTCCCCGACGCGCCCACCGTGGACAAGCCGATCGTCACCAACTGGTCGACCGAGCGCGACGAGACGATCCCGCGCGTCATCTGACGGCCCGTACGGCCCCCGCGCGCAGCCGGCACCCGTACGCCGAGCTCCGTGTCACACCAGTCACACCAGGTGAATCACGTGCTTGCCCCGCACCCCGCCCGCCTCCAGGGCGCGGTGGGCGGCGGCGATCTCCGCCAGCGGACGGACCGTGTCGACGACGGGGCGCAGGTCCTCGCGTTCCACGTACGCGGTCACCTCGGCGAGCAGGTCGTGTTTCGGGTTTCCGCTGAAGAATCGGACGCGCCGACGGCCGTGCACGGCCGAGCCCAGCAGGTAGCCGACGCTCCGGACCGGATGGTCGATGTCGAACGCGATGGAGACGAGCCGGCCGCCGGCGGTCAATCGCTGCCGCAGCGCCCGGTGCTCCGTTCCGACCGTGTCCAGGATGACGTCGTAGCGGTCCAGGTCGGACAGGGGCGTCGCCCGGTGGTCCAGGGCCTCGTCCGCGCCCAGGTCACGGACGAAGTCGAGGTTCTTCGCGCTCGCGAGACCGGTGACGTGTGCGCCGAGGGCCTTGCCGAGCTGGACGGCGACGCTGCCGACACCGCCGGACGCCCCGCGCACGAGGAGGCGTTCGCCCGCCCGGAGACCGGCCTTGTCGCGCAGGGCGGTGAGGGAAGTGGTACCGCCGGCGAGCAGCGAGACGGCCTCGGTGGGAGTGATGTTCCCGGGGGCGTACGCGATCCGGCGCGGGCGGACCGAGACGTACTCGGCCGCGCTGCCGAAGGTGCGTCCCAGGAGGCCCCACACCCGGTCGCCCGCCCGCAGTCCGGTGACGGTCGGGTCCACCTCGGCGACCTCGCCCACGAAGTCGAGGCCGGTCCGCTGCGGGAAGCGGCGGCCGGTGACCAGGCGGACCTTCCCGGCGCGGCCGTACAGCTCGCCGCCGTTGACGCTCGCCGCGTGAACTCTCACGAGTACCTCGCCGGGCTTGCGGACCGGCACGGGAACCCGGCCCTCGTAGAGGACCTCGGGCGGTCCGTAGCGGTCGTAGAGCGCCGCGCGCATGTCGTTCACGATGGTGGGTCCTGTTCTGGTCCGTCGAGAGGAGGTACGTCCTGTTCTCGTTCCTCACGTCCACGGTAGGCGACTAAGCGGAAGGCCCCCTCCATTTACCGTAAAGTGAGAGACATGCTGGCTCAGCCTTCTCACAACCCTCCACCGACCGGATCGGGCCCCGCCACCGACGCCCTCCGGGCGGACGCGCGGGAGAACCGGGAGCGCATCCTGCGGGCCGCCCGCGAGGCATACGCACGGCACGGCATCGACGTGCCGATCAGCGCCATCGCACGACGGGCAGGGGTCGGTGTCGCCACCCTCTACCGGCGCTTCCCCACCCGGGCCTCGCTGATCACCGAAGCGTTCTCCGAGCAGCTCGCCGAGTGCGCGGGCGTTCTGGACGAGGCGCTGGAGGACCCGGACTCCTGGCGCGGCTTCTGCACGGTGTTCCGGAAGATCTGCGCGATGCAGGCCGCCGACCGGGGCTTCACCCACGCCTTCCTGTCCCGCTTCCCGGGCGAGACGGCCTACGCCGGAGAACGCGACCGAGCGGAGGAAGGGCTCGCGCTGCTGGTGCGGCGGGCGAAGGCGGCAGGGGCGCTGCGCCCGGACTTCGACCCCTCCGACGTGGTGCTGGTGCTGCTGGCCAACAGCGGCGTGGCGAACGGCGCGGGCCCGGAGTCCGCCGCCGCGTCCCGCCGACTGGTCGGCTACCTGCTGGAATCGTTCCGGGCCACGCCCGGTGCCCGCCCTCTCCCGCCACCCGCGGGTCTGGAGCTGGACCGGCTCCATCAAGCACCGGAGTGAACATCCGTCCCCCGACAGAACGCCGGCGCCCCACAGGCTCACCCGAACAGGCCAAATAGCGTACTTGACACCGGGATTGACCGCGATGCCCCTGGTAGGTTGACCCCCACTCAGGAGGGGAGGGCGGCAGCATGGACAGACCCTGGGAAGCTGATCCTGAGACCGGCTTCACGAGACGCCTCGGAAAGTCGGCACTGGAGCTGGGCGCCACCAGCACCGGGCCCGAATGCCCGGATATCTGGGAGCTGGAGAACGGCGACATCGCTGTGATCGGCCGCGATCTCACCGACTCCCTGGGAACGCGCCTGCCGGACGGAGTCTCCATCAGCCCCGATGAGCGTCTCGTGGTCATTCCCCGCAGGATGCTCATCGCAGCGAAGGCGGACATCCCTGATGTTTGAGTGCTTCCGCGGCGGTGCCGGCGAGGTCCTCGCACGGGCCGACTACCTCGCTGATTTCAACCGGGTCCACAAGAGCGGCATCAGCCTGCTCGCCAAGATCGAGCGTGGCCAGACGTTCAAGGAGCAAGGCTCCCCCAGTTGGGAGGCGTTCGCCTCCGGGGACTGTCAGCTCGGCCCGGCCCGGAACGTCCGGCGGTAGGCGCCCGGCGTCGTGCCCAGGGCGTCGAGGAAGCGCCTGCGGAGGTTGGTGGCCGAGGAGAGCCCGACGCGGCGGGCAACAGTGTCCACCGGGAGTTCGGAGGATTCCAACAGCTCCCGGGCCGCGATGACCCGCTGTGCGAGCAGCCACCGTCCCGGGCTGGTGCCGAGCTGCTCGGTGAAGCGACGGGCCAGGGTCCGAGCGGAGCAACCGGCGTGCGCGGCCAGGTCCTCGACGGTCAGCGGTTCGTCGAGGCGGCCCGTCGCCCACTCGACGAGCGGCGCGAGCGAGCCGTCGATCTGGGAGGGATGGGGCGGTGCGGCGTACTGCAACTGACCGCCTTCGCGGTGCGGCGGCATCACCATGTTCCGGGAGACGTGAGCGGCGTACTCGGCGCCCTGATCGGCCCGTACGAGGTGCAGGCACAGATCGATCGCGGCCCCGGCGCCCGCACTCGTGGCGACGTCGCCGTGGTCCACGTACAGCACGTCCGGATCGAGGCGGACGGCCGGGAAACGCGCGGCGAACTCGTCCGCGAGCGCCCAATGCGTGGTCGCCGAGCGGCCGTCCAGCAGACCGGCGTGTGCCAGGGCGAAGGCTCCGGAGCAGATGCTGACCACGCGTGCGCCGCGCCCGTGCGCGCGGCGCAGGGCCCGTACGACGGCGGGCGACGGGGGTTCGTCGGTGGGCAGCCAGCCGGGGACGATCACGGTGTCCGCCCGGTCCAGGGCGTCGAGGCTCTCGGTGACGAGCATGTCGTATCCGGCGCGCGTGGCGACGGGGCCCGGGTTCTCGGTGCAGACGCCGAAGCTGTACCGGGTGGCCAGCTCCCGCCGCTCGATGCCGAACACCTCGGCGGCACAGGCGAGTTCGAAGGTCGACTGGGGCGCGTGGGCGAGTGCCGCTACACGGTGCATGGCAGGAAAGTACCGGAGAACGTCAATCGAGACACTGGGCGGGGCGTCGGCGGTCGACGAGGCTTGCCCCATGACGAATCAGAAGCCCCGAGAGGCACAGGCAGAGGGACAGGCACAGGCACAGAAGACATCGGCAGAAGACTCTTCGGTGCGGGCGAGCGGACAGCTGCCCGGCTATGTCTGGTCCGCCGCACACGACGCGCCGACGCAGGAACTCTTCCCCGGCATCCGTCTGCGCCCCCTGTGGAGCGGCGGGAACGGCGCGAAGGCCCAGTTGCTGGAAATGGATCCGCACACGTGCTGGGAGGGCATCGACGTCCACGAACCGGGGCCGGAGGAGGTCTTCGTGGTCTCCGGCGTCTTCAACGACGGCCAACGGGACTATCCCGCAGGCACGTTCATCCACGCTCCCGCCGGCTCGTCACACATCCCGCAGACGACGTCGGGCTGCACGCTCTTCGTCTTCTATCCCGAAGGCTGACGTACTCACCCCGCCCACCTCCCCGTCAGGAACGTCAGCGCGACGAGCGTCGTCACCGGTGCGGCCACGCTCAGGTACGCCGTCCTGAACCACGGCCGCCGCAGGCTCAGCGCCGCCAGGCCGATCCACAGCGGCCACCACAGCAGCGTCGCGCGCGGGATCGACGTGTACCAGTACGAGGTGCCCAGGGCCCAGAGGCTGAGGGCCACGTACAGCGCCTCGGGCCAGCGGCGGCGGTACAGGAGCACGGCCACCAGCGCGAGCCCCACCAGCATCGCCACGAGTTCCGCCTGGAACATCAGCGCGTAGCCGGTCGTCTGCGTGTGGCCGAACGCCCCGTTCCAGGTGTTCGCCCACGCCTCCCACGGGGTGTGGAACGTCCGGTACCAACCGCGTTCCTGCGCGTGCTTCCAGGCCATCCAGTCACCGGTGTACACGTGTAGGTACCAGCTGTACGCGGCCGGGGGCAGCGCCGGAAGCAGCGTCCAGCCCGCCGCTCGCCAACTCCGCCGGTCCCGCTTCTCCCGGGCGGTCAGCACGAAGAGCAGCGCGATGGCGGCGGCGAGGAACAGGCCGCTGACGCGCACCGTCGTCGCCAGCGCCGTCAGTACGGCGGCGAGCGCCCAGCGGTGCCGCACAGCGGCGAGCCAGGCGGGCAGGGCGAACGCGAGGAACAGTGCCTCCGTGTAGCCGACGGCCAGGAACACCGCGCAGGGCGAGAGCAGGAAGAGAGCGTTCGTACGGCGGCCCGCCGCGCCCTCCGGCAGGTACGCCCGCGCTATACGGGCCAGGGCCAGTACGGCCACCGCCCCGGCGACGAACGAGATCAGCAGCCCGGCCGCCGTCCAGTCGGGCACCACCGTGTGCACGACGCGGAGAAGGAAGGGGTAGCCGGGGAAGAACGCCTCCCGGTTGTCCCAGCCGCTCGTCCACGGACCCGCACCGGCGGGGAAGTAGCCGTCGCGCGCTATGTGGAGGTAGTGGTTCGCGTCCCACCGCTGGAAGGGCGCGAGGACGGGCGCCGTCTCCCGCGTACCGGGGCGGGCAGGGAACAGCCAGCGGGCGAAGTGGGCCGTGATCCACAGGGATATTCGGGTCAGGAGGTAGAGCCACAGCACGGCCCGGTCGGCAGGGGTCAGGCGGGCCGCCGCCCGGCGGAACCGGCCCGCCCGGGGCTCGGGCGGGGCCGCGATCCGGGGCGCGGGACGCTCGGACGCCCGGGGCTCGGGCGGTACGGGGCGGTCGGCAGGAGACCGCAGCCCGGGGGAAAGCGTGGACAACTCAGGCACCTTTCGGGCGCGCCTCGCGGAGCGGATACGTCGAGGCGTACGGGATCGCCCGGTGAAGTCGCCGGGAACGTAAGGGAAGGGGGAGGGGGAGGGAGGGAGATAGAGGGATCGGGGTGAGAGGGAGAGCGGGAAGCGGGCGGCAGCGGCAGCGGCAGCGGCAGCGGCAGCGTTGGGCACCGCGGCACCCGCACCGCACCGCCGGTCGGTATCAGGGCATCGACGTCGCCCCAACGGTCGTCGCCGACGGCGTGGACGTCGGCGGCGGTTGCGTCGTACTCGCTGCCGTCCCCGTACTCGTCGTACTCGTCCTCGTGGGCGCTCCGCCCGGTCCGGTGGACCGGCCCTCCGGCACCTCCGTCCCCGAGGCCCCCGCTCCCCCCGGCAGCGTGGTGCTCGGCGTCGGCGGCAGGGACGGCGACTGCTTCGGCAGCCGGTCCGACGGTACGGGCGACGGGTAGCTGGGCGACGGGCCCGTGGCCGGGGCGACCGGGTTCGGCCGCACCGGCAGCAGACCCACCGCCACCGCGCCGCCACCGCCGACCACCAGGCACACACCCACCGCGACCACGGCCATCCGGCGTCGCTGCGCGCGCATTCCGCGTCGCGTGATGCTCGACGCGTCGTCCGCGTCGGAGCGGGTCTGCCCGAACTCACCGGCTTCCCGGAACAGGGACCGCAACGGATCCCGCAGGTCAGACATCAGGAGCCTCCTCGATGCGGGGGTCCCGCAGACGGTGGGCGAGCGCCGCCCGTCCACGAACCAGATGCGTCTTGATGGTGCTGCCGGAAAGCCCGGTCTCCCCGGCGATCTGCTCGACCGTGAGGTCGCACATGTAGTGCAGGGTCAGCGTCCGCCGCTGCTGCGGGGGCAGTTCCCTGAGCGCGTCGACCAGGACCACATGGCCCGGGTCCGGCGGTTCCACGTGTCCGGGCGCGGCGCTCCCCCGGCTCCAGGCGTCCGCCGAACGCCGCCGGAAGCGCCAACGGCTCACCGCCAGCCGCCAGGCGACCGTACGGATCCACGCCTCGGGCTGCCCCTCGCGGTCCAGCCGGCCGCGCCGGACCCACGCCTTGACGAACGCTTCCTGCACGACGTCCTGCGCCTCCTGGAGGTCACCGGTCATCACGTACAGCTGGCCTGTGAGACGTGCGACCGCCTGGGCGTAGAACTCTTCGAACTCCTCGACGGTCAACAGTTGCTCCCGGATCTTTCGCTTCACCGGGTATACGCCCGCCGCAGGTCATCCGGTCGACACTACCCAGGAGGAATCGGGGGTGACGGTCGTCACAGCGTCACAGCGGTCGAAGGGCGCGGCGCAGCGCGACGACCGCGGCCGTCCGGACATCGTGCCCGTGCTGTTCCATCCAGGCGAGCCACGCGTCGATGTCGTCGTCCATGTCGGGCTCCTCGCCCTTCCCGGCGTCGGTCGTCCGCTGCCGCAGCCACACGAAAGCGCCCTCGCGCCGCTCCACCGCGTGAGGGGCCAGCTCGCCCACGGCCAGCACGAGTTGCTCCGCCGCCGACAGGTGGGGCTCGTTCTCGAACCGGGCCAGGAAGTGGCCGATGAGTTCGTCCGCCCGGTGGGTGGCCCGTGCGAGTACGGCGGCCACTCCGGCCCGGACGTCCTCGTCGCCTTCCACGTCGTCGGCGAGGAGCGGAAGCAGCGCGTCGACCGCTCGCTCCCAGGCGGCAGGCCAGGCGGCGGGGGCGGTGCTGGCGGTGCGGGCGTCGTTCCCGGCTCGGGCAAGAACGGCGAGCGTCTCCAGGATCTGCTTACGCACCATCACGGCCACGGCCGGGTCCCGGACGGCCTCGACGAGGAACGGAAGCACCTCGGGCGCCGCGAGCCGCACCGAACCGCCGTCGCCGCAACACGCGAAGTGAAGTGCGGCGTGGGCGTCGTCGGCCGTTCGCAGGTCGGGCGACCAGAGCCGCTCCAGCAGGTCCGGCCCGTACCGCCCGTCCGGCCCGGGGATGTAGGGGTCGACCACCTTCGTCCAGTCGACCTCCGTGGCGAACCTGGCCGTCAGCTCTGCACCCGTGCCCGCATCCGCGCCCTCCGTGTCCTTCATGCCGCCCCCCGTTCCGCCTCGGCCTCCCGAAGCTCAAGCCGTGAGTTCCGAGCCCTCTTAACAAGGATGGGGTGGATGGGTCAGTTGACCCACCCACCCTCCCTGACTGCGAAGTTGACAATTTGTGATCGAGTTGCGACACACGGTCGCCAGGCTCTAGCGTGCGGAGGACCTTGACCAAAAGAGTCGACCCCCGCCGGTGCTCCAACACCGACAGGGGTCTGACCACCGAAGATCGAACTACCTGGAAAGAAACCGATCCCCATGGCTGCCAGCCAGCTTAGTGATGCCCATCGCGCCCCGCGCGAGACCCCGCCCACGAGCCCCTCCGCGAACCCTCACCCTCTGGCCAACCCCGGCTACGGCAAGCGCTCCGCGCCCGGTGAACGCCCCCGCACCGAACGGGACTTCGCCCCCCTCCTCCCCCGCGACGCCGCCGTCGCCGCCTACATCGACCGGCTGCCCGACGGTTCCGACATCTCCGTGAAGACCCTGGCCAAGCACCTGCCGTACGGCCAGTGCGCCCTGCGCACGACCCTCAACCGGCTCCAGGACGCGGGGCACCTGCGGCGCGGCAGCGAGTGCGTGATGACCGACGAGGTCATGCTCTGGGTGACCCGCACCTTCTTCTCCCGCACCGCACGCGAGGACGACTGGTGGAACGCCTACACCCGTGGTGACGCCCCGCCCGACGCGCCCCAACGCCCCACCCGCTCGCGGGCGTTCATCCTGCTGGCGGCGCTCGGCCGGACCGCCCCCGCGCTGACGCTGTCCGCCGCCGACTGCGTACATCTGGAACCGCAGGTCAGCGAGTGGTTCGCGCGGGGTGCCACGGAGGCGGAGCTGCTGCACGCGCTCACCGGCGGGCTGCCGTCGCCCGTCCACTGCGCCGCCCGCCTCGTCGAACGGCGACTGCGCGACAAGCTGCCGCCCGAGCGGGTCCTGCCCGGCCCCCGTACGGTCCTGCGCACCCTGGAGTGCGGCGAGTGCGGGGCCCCCGGCACACCCGAAGCGCTGCTCGGCGGCCTCTGCCGGCCGTGCCGGGGGCCGTCCCCACAACCGCCGGTCGGCCCGCCGGGGGCCGTGCAGCCGCCGGGCGTACGCGACCGGATGAACGCGGTCCGGGCGGGCCTGACCCCCCGATCCGAGAGGACATACCGATGAGCGTGCAGCTCACCCACAGACCGGACAGGGCACGATGGAGGGGAGGAGGCGACGCCATGACCCCCAGCACCGCCGATCACGTCCCGCACGCTCAGCTGTCCGTCGAGGACTTCGAGCAGCTCGCCCGCACGTCCCCCGAGACCGTGACGCTTGAGCTCATCAACGGAAAGCTGGAGGTCAAGCCCGTGCCGGACGGGGACCACGACGAAATCATCATGTGGGTCGCGATGCAGTGCATGCGGCAGCAGCCGGAACTGCGCCTGTACCGCGAACGCGGCCTGCGGATCGGCGGATACCGCAACGGCCGCGCCCGCCCGGACGGCACCCTGGCCCACGCGGGCCGGTTCGCGGGTGACGGCGAGTGGTCGAGCCCGGACCGCATCCTCATGACCGTCGAGGTGACGTCGCACGACCACGACACCGACAGCCGTGATCGCACGGAGAAGCGTGACGGATACGCGGCGTCGAACATCCCGGTGTACCTCCTGATCGACCGCGAGTCGGGCACCCTCGTCGTCCACAGCGAGCCCGACAAGGGCCGCTACCGGCAGCAGCACTCGTACGACTACGGCGACGCCGTTCCCCTCCCCGGCCCCGTCGACATCACCCTGGACACCGAGGAGCTCAAGAACTACGCCCGCTGAAGCCTCACCGCGCGTCCGCCGCGAGCTGCGTCGTCGCCAACTCGCGGTACAGGTCGTCCCCGGCGATCAGCTCCTCGTGCGTGCCCGCCGTGCGGACCCGGCCGTCCTCCAGGACCACGATGCGGTCCGCGTGCCGGACGGTGGAGAGGCGGTGCGCGATGACCAGCACCGTGGTCTGCTCCGCCAGTTCGAGGATCACGTCGCGCAGCGCCTGCTCGTTGACCGCGTCCAGCTGCGAGGTCACCTCGTCGAGCAGCAGCAGGCGGGGGCGGCGCAACAGGGCCCGGGCGATGGCTATCCGCTGGCGTTCGCCGCCGGAGAGGGTGACGCCCCGGTGGCCCACCGCCGTGTCCAGGCCCTCCGGCAGCCGGGCGACCAGGGTGTCCAGGCGGGTCCGGGACACCGCCTCCGTCAGGGCCTTCTCCTCGGCGTCCGGGGCGGCGAAGACGAGGTTCTCCCGCAGCGTCCCGGCTCGCCTTGACCGTGCGGAACGCCTGGAGCACCCGGTCCAGTGCCGCGCCCATCGCGCCCACGGACTCCTGGGCGCGGAGCTGGGCCCGCTGGATGCGCGGCATCAGCAGGGAGGTCACGGCTCCGATGCCGACGATCACCACCAGCGTCACGCCGAGCAGCGTCAGGTCCATGTACGCCATGAAGCCGATCGTCCCCAGCAGCATCAGCACGCTGTTGAATGACTCGACCAGGCCGCTGGAGAGGACCGTCCGCAGGAGGGTCGTGTCGCTGGTGACCCGTGACTGGAGGTCGCCCGGGGTCAGCCGGTCCACCGCCGGGACCTTCAACCGCATGATGCGGCCCACGAGTTGGTCGCGTGCGCGGAGGACGACGCCTTCTCCCGTACGGGACATGAGATAGCGCCCGTACGCGGAGAGGCAGGCTCCGGCCAGCACGAGCACGGTCAGCGCGACGAGCGGTCCCGCGGGCGAGCGGTCCGCGGCGAACGCGTCGACCGCGTGCTTCGCCATCAGCGGCATCGCGAGCCCCGCCCCGGATCCGGCGAGCGAGAGCAGGCCCGCGCGGACGAGAACGCCCCGGTGCGGACGGACCCGGGAGAGGAGGAGCCGGAGCGGGGAAGGACCGCCCGCGCCCGCCTCGCCGGGCCCGCCATCGGGTTCTCCGGCGGCCTGCCCGGTGGGCTTCCGGGCGGACTGCCCACCGGGCAGGCCCGTGACCTGCTCTGCGGCTTGCCCTGCGGCTTGCCCACCTGCCTGCTGTACGACACGCCCCGCGGCCTGCCCACCAGCCTGCTCCACGGATGCGCCGGCCGACCGCTCCACAGTCCCCCTGCTCTCGCCCTCCCCCTCGCCCTCGTGTGCTTCCTTCGTTCCCGCCACCGCGCTCACCCGGACCCCCTCGTCTGCCGTCACCACCATCAAGGGACGCAGATCCGCCGGTTCCGCCTGCTCCCCGGCCGTACGCCCCCCGCCTGCACCCAAGCATGCGGGGCGAACGGCGGAGCCTCGGAGCCTCCCCGCACACCGCGGCGGCACAGGCGCGCAGGCCGGGCGGCACGCACCGGCCCGTCGGGAAACGCCACAGGGGCGGCACCTCCGTGAAGGAGGTACCGCCCCTGTGGGACGTGCGAGGAACTTCGATCAGCCGGAGGCACCCGGGAGGTCCCGGGACTCCGCGGCGGATCAGAAGTCCATGTCACCGCCCGGCATGCCGCCCGGAGCGGCCGCGCCGGCCTTCTCGGGCTTGTCGGCGATGACGGCCTCGGTGGTGAGGAAGAGCGCGGCGATGGACGCGGCGTTCTGCAGAGCGGAGCGCGTGACCTTCGCCGGGTCGAGAATGCCCTCGGCGATCATGTCGACGTACTCGCCGGTCGCGGCGTTGAGGCCGTGACCGATCGGCAGGTTGCGGACCTTCTCCACGACGACGCCACCCTCAAGACCACCGTTGACGGCGATCTGCTTGAGCGGGGCCTCCAGCGCGAGCTTCACGGCGTTGGCGCCGGTCGCCTCGTCACCCGTGAGGTCGAGCTTCTCGAAGACGGCCGAGGCCTGGAGCAGAGCCACGCCACCACCGGCGACGATGCCCTCCTCGACGGCGGCCTTGGCGTTGCGCACCGCGTCCTCGATGCGGTGCTTGCGCTCCTTGAGCTCCACCTCGGTGGCGGCGCCGGCCTTGATGACGGCCACGCCGCCGGCCAGCTTCGCCAGACGCTCCTGGAGCTTCTCGCGGTCGTAGTCCGAGTCGGAGTTCTCGATCTCGGCACGGATCTGGTTGACGCGACCCTGAACCTGGTCGCTGTCACCGGCACCGTCGACGATCGTGGTCTCGTCCTTGGTGATGACGACCTTGCGGGCACGGCCGAGCAGGTCCAGGCCGGCGTTCTCCAGCTTGAGACCGACCTCCTCGGAGATCACGGTGCCACCGGTGAGGATGGCGATGTCCGCGAGCATGGCCTTGCGGCGGTCGCCGAAGCCCGGAGCCTTGACGGCGACGGACTTGAACGTGCCCTTGATCTTGTTGACGACCAGGGTGGAGAGCGCCTCGCCCTCGACGTCCTCGGCGATGATCAGCAGGGGCTTGCCCGACTGCATGACCTTCTCCAGCAGCGGGATGAGGTCCTTGACGCTGCCGATCTTCGAGTTGACGATCAGGATGTACGGGTCGTCGAGCGACGCCTCCATACGCTCCATGTCGGTCGCGAAGTACGCCGAGATGTAGCCCTTGTCGAAGCGCATACCCTCGGTGAGCTCGAGCTCCAGACCGAAGGTCTGGGACTCCTCGACGGTGATGACGCCTTCCTTGCCGACCTTGTCCATCGCCTCGGCGATCTTGGCGCCGATCTCGGTGTCGGCGGCGGAGATGGAGGCGGTCGAAGCGATCTGCTCCTTGGTCTCCACGTCCTTGGCCTGCTCCAGCAGCGCGGCGGAGACGGCCTCGACGGCCTTCTCGATGCCCCGCTTGAGGGCCATCGGGTTGGCGCCTGCGGCGACGTTGCGCAGACCCTCGCGAACGAGAGCCTGAGCCAGAACGGTGGCGGTGGTCGTACCGTCGCCGGCGACGTCGTCCGTCTTCTTGGCGACCTCCTTGACCAGCTCCGCACCGATCTTCTCGTACGGGTCCTCGAGCTCGATCTCCTTGGCGATGGAAACACCATCGTTGGTGATCGTGGGCGCGCCCCACTTCTTCTCGAGGACGACGTTACGGCCCTTGGGGCCGAGGGTGACCTTGACGGCGTCGGCGAGCTGGTTCATCCCGCGCTCGAGACCGCGCCGTGCCTCCTCGTCGAACGCGATGATCTTGGCCATGTGAAGTGGTCCTCCCGGACAGGGGTGGATTTCTCCGGACCGAGAGGCGCCCGCGACGGACGGCCTGCGTGCGTGGTGGTTCCTTGCCCCACCGCGCCTGCGGGCCTCACCGGCCCGGTCCAAGTTTCTGTCACTCTCACCTGGAGAGTGCTAACGCCAATGATTAGCACTCGACCCCTGCGAGTGCAAGCGTCCCCCGTCGGATGTGGACAGCGGCGCGCATCGGATGTGGACAGCGGCGCGCCCCCCGGCCGGGCCGCCGGGACGCACGTAGGGCCCGGTCCCCTGATCCGGGGGCCGGGCCCTGCGTGCGTGAGTAGTGTCGTCGGACGACCGCGCCGAGCTCAGCCGACGGCGAGCTTGACCATGTCGGCCTGGGGCCCCTTCTGGCCCTGCGAGATCTCGAATTCAACTCGCTGACCCTCTTCGAGGGTGCGGTACCCGTCCATCTGGATCGCGCTGTAGTGGACGAAAACATCCGCACCACCGTCGACCGCGATGAAGCCGTACCCCTTCTCCGCGTTGAACCACTTGACGGTGCCCTGAGCCATGCCTAACTCCCCTATTACTGGCCCTTGCACGGGACCGCACTTCGCGGGCCCGGGTCGGAACTCACCCTCCGACAGGAGAGGGTGTGCGGCGCCGCAGCGCGTCGACCGCGGCCGAATGTATCCGCCCAACTGCCCTCTGCAACAGGTCAATCGGACGAGAATTCTGGGCACAGAAGAACACGCGAATATGCGGGTTTGGTGAAATTTGCGGGCAAGTCGGGCCAGGCAAAGGGAACTTATGCCGCAAGAGGTTCACGTACTTTGGCTGCTTCTTATCGGGGCCGGGCGCATTCTCATATGCGGGCGGCACGGGCAGCGGACGGGGCTTCCCCAACTGTACCGTGCTCAACCATACAGAATTGCCCCCTCCGCTTCTCTCGCGGAGGGGGCAACTGTGGTCACACAGAGGTGCGGTGGGGCCGCCGGGAAGCGGCCCCCGGCGGTTCAGCAGCCGCCGGCGACCGCGGGGATGATCGAGACGCCCGCGCCGTCCGGCGTGACCGCGTCCAGCCCGCCCTCGAAGCGCACGTCGTCGTCGTTGACGTACACGTTCACGAAGCGGCGCAGCTTGCCCTGGTCGTCCAGGACGCGGGCCGCGATGCCCGGGTGGTCCTTCTCCAGGGACTCGATGACCTCGGAGAGCTTGGCGCCCTCCGCCGGGACCTCGGCCTGGCCGCCCGTGTACGTGCGGAGGATGGTGGGGATGCGGACCTTGACGCTCATGGTGGGTGCCTTTCTGAAGTCTCGGGTGGTCAGCCGGCGACGAGGCCCGCGGCGCGGAACGCGTCCAGGCTCGGCTTGATGGTCGCCGTGGCCTGCGAGGTCGCGGAGACCGCGTCGAGCGTCTTGAGCCCGTCGCCGGTGTTCAGGACGACCGTGGTGAGCGCCGGGTCGATGACGCCCGCCTCGATGAGCTTCTTCGTCACGCCGAGCGTCACGCCGCCCGCCGTCTCGCCGAAGATGCCCTCGGTGCGCGCCAGCAGCTTGATCGCGTCGACGACCTGCTCGTCGGTCACGTCCTCCACCGCGCCACCGGTGCGGCGGGCGATGTCCAGGACGTACGGGCCGTCCGCCGGGTTGCCGATGGCCAGCGACTTGGCGATGGTGTTCGGCTTCTGCGGGCGCACCACGTCGTGGCCCGCCTTGAAGGCGGCGGAGACCGGGGAGCAGCCCTCGGCCTGGGCGCCGAAGATCTTGTACGGCCTGTCCTCGACGAGGCCGAGCTTGATCAGCTCCTGGAACCCCTTGTCGATCTTCGTGAGCTGGGAGCCGGACGCGATCGGGATGACGATCTGGTCGGGCAGCCGCCAGCCGAGCTGCTCGCAGATCTCGTACGCCAGCGTCTTGGAACCCTCGCCGTAGTACGGGCGCAGGTTGACGTTGACGAAGCCCCAGCCCTCGCCGAGCGGGTCGCCGATGAGCTCGGAGCAGAAGCGGTTGACGTCGTCGTAGTTGCCCTCGATGCCGACCAGCTCACCGCCGTACACCGCGGCCATGACGACCTTGCCCTGCTCCAGGTCGTGCGGGATGAACACGCAGGAGCGCAGGCCGGCCCGGGCGGCGGCGGCGCCGACGGCTCCGGCCAGGTTGCCCGTGGAGGAGCAGGAGAGGGTGGTGAAGCCGAAGGCGCGGGCGGCCTCGACGGCGATGGCGACGACGCGGTCCTTGAAGGAGTGCGTCGGGTTGCCGGAGTCGTCCTTCACGTACAGGCCGCCGGTGACGCCCAGCTCACGGGCGAGGTTGTCGGCCTGGACGAGCTTGGTGAAGCCGGGGTTGAGGTTGGGCTTCTCCGCGACGTCGGCGGGCACCGGCAGCAGCGGGGCGTAGCGCCAGATGTTGTCCGGGCCGGCCTCGATGCGCTTCCGCAGCTCCTCCGGGGAGCCGGTGGGCAGGTCGTAGGCCACTTCCAGCGGCCCGAAACAGGACGCACAGGCGAAAAGGGGGCCGAGCTCGAAACGCTCGCCGCACTCGCGGCAGGAAAGCGCCGCGGCGGGACCGAGATCGACGGCCGGGGCGGAAGAAGTGGTGTTACCTGCAACGGTCTGAACAGCCATGATGGCGGAGGTCCCTTTCTCCTCATCTTCCCTGCGACGCATTTCGCCGCAAGACGGAATTGGCACCTTCCCCACCGTGACCTCGCGGTCGGCAGGAGGGTTGCCGGGACTTCAACGGGCCGTTCCCTCAGTCCCTCTGGATGAGCTCTATGGCGCTGGATCTTCGATCCAGGCGTTTATCTGCGGTCCGACCCCGACATGCGACGGCCATCCGCGTTGTTCAAGACTGTAACCGAAGCACCGGACCGTTGAGATAGTCGTCCGAACCGCGAGATGGATCACACACAGGGAGTGCCGACCGTGCTCGAAGAGGTGGAACGCTGGCTGACCAGGCGTTCCTGGTCGTCCGGCGACCGCCCGCTGAACCGGCTCACCGACGCCCGGGACGCCGATCCGCACCGTACGTCCGTGAGCGTGGTGCTGCCCGCGCTGAACGAGGAGGCCACGGTCGGTGCGATCGTGGCGACGATCCGCCGGGAGCTGATGGAGAAGGTCCGGCTCGTCGACGAACTCGTGGTGATCGACTCCGGCTCCACCGACGCCACCGCCGCCGTGGCCCGGGCGGCGGGCGCCCGGGTGGTCCACCGGGACGCGATCCTGCCCCGGATTCCGGCCCTGCCGGGCAAGGGCGAGGTGCTGTGGCGGTCACTCCTGGTGACCAGCGGTGAGATCGTCTGCTTCGTGGACGCCGACCTCAGGGACTTCTCGGCGGACTTCGTCTCGGGCACGGTCGGGCCGCTGCTCACCGACCCGGGCGTCCAGTTCGTCAAGGCGATGTACGACCGCCCGCTCGGCGACGCCGCAGGTCAGGGCGGCCGGGTCACCGAGCTGGTGGCGCGCCCGCTGCTCAATCTGCACTGGCCCCAGCTGGCCGGGTTCGTGCAGCCCCTGGGCGGCGAGTACGCGGTGCGGCGGTCCCTGCTGGAGCGGCTGCCGTTCCCGGTCGGTTACGGAGTGGAGCTGGGGCTGCTGGTGGACGCGCTGCACACGGTGGGCCTGGACGCCCTGGGCCAGGTCGACGTCGGCGTACGCATCCACCGCCACCAGGACGGGCAGGCGCTGGGCCGGATGGCGGCGGCGATCTACCGCACGGCGCAGCTGCGGCTCTCCCGGGGCCATCTGGTGCGGCCCGCGCTGACCCAGTTCGAGCGCGGCGAGGACGGCTTCGTGCCCCGCACCCATGCGGTGGACACGGAGGAACGGCCGCCGATGCGGGAGATCGCGGAGTACGCGGAGCGCCACGCGGCCTGAGGGCGGCGGGCGGCCGGTGTGCGCCGTACGGCGTGCGGGGGCTGCGGGCGGCCGGTGCGCGCCGTACGGCGTGCGGGGCGGCGGTCCGGGAGGCGTTTGGGGGCTTCCCGAACGGGCTAGGTTCCGCTACATGGTCTCCGAGCACGCCGCACCCGCACCCGCACCCGCCTCCACCGCCCAGGTCCTCGTCGCGTCCAACCGCGGCCCGGTCTCGTACACGCTCGGTGAGGACGGGACGCTCGACGCCAAGCGCGGGGGCGGTGGCCTCGTCTCGGGGCTGAGCGCCGTCGACGACAAACTGTGGGTCTGCGCGGCCCTCGGCGACGGGGACCGCGAGGCGGTGCGACGCGGGGTCGGCGAGGCGGGCGTGCGGATGCTCGACATCGACGCCGAGGTCCACGCCGACGCGTACAACGGCATCGCCAACTCGGTGCTGTGGTTCGTCCACCATCTGCTCTACCAGACGCCCGTGGAACCGGTCTTCGACGCGGAGTTCCGCCGTCAGTGGGCCTCGTACGAGACGTACAACCGGGCCTTCGCCGAGGCGCTCGCCGAGGAGGCCGGCCCCGGGGCGTCGGTCCTCGTCCAGGACTACCACCTGGCCCTGGTCCCCGGCATGCTCCGTGAGCTGCGCCCGGACCTCAGGATCGGCCACTTCTCGCACACCCCATGGGCGCCCGTCGACTACTTCCGGCTGCTGCCCGACGACATCGCGGAGCAGTTGCTGCGCGGCATCCTCGGTGCGGACCGGGCCGCGTTCCTGACCCGGCGCTGGGCGGACGCGTTCATCGGCTGCTGCACGGAGATCCTCGGCGGCACCGGCCGGACCAGGATCGGGGTGCACGGCCTCGGGGCCGACGCGGACTTCCTGCGCCGGCGCTCGCACGAGGCGGACGTGGACGAGCGGATGGCGGCCCTGCGCGAGCAGGTGGGCGAGGGCCGGAAGACCATCGTCCGGGTGGACCGCACCGAGCTGTCCAAGAACATCGTGCGCGGCCTGCACGCGTACCGGGCCCTGCTGGACGCCCACCCCGAGTGGCGCGAGCGCGTCGTGCACATCGCCTTCGCCTACCCCTCCCGGCAGGACCTCGCCGTCTACCGGGACTACACGGCGGCGGTGCAGACCCTGGCCACGGAGATCAACGGGGCGTACGGCACGGAGAGTTGGACACCGGTCGTGCTCCACGTCAAGGACGACTTCGCACGCTCGCTGGCCGCGTACCGGCTGGCGGACGTGGCCCTGG
This sequence comes from Streptomyces anulatus, assembly GCF_014650675.1. Lineage (GTDB taxonomy): Bacteria > Actinomycetota > Actinomycetes > Streptomycetales > Streptomycetaceae > Streptomyces > Streptomyces anulatus. Next base: position 46,810 of record NZ_BMVK01000013.1, read on the forward strand.
TCAACCCGATCCGCGACGGGATGAACCTGGTCGCCAAGGAGGTCCCGGTCGTCTCCGACCGCGGCTGCGCGCTGGTGCTGTCGCGGGAGGCGGGGGCGTACGAGGAGCTGGGCGAGGACGCGATCGTGGTGAACCCGTACGACGTGACGGGCACGGCCGAGGCCCTGCACGAGGCGCTGACGATGAGCGGGGACGAGCGGTCCGGCCGCACGAAGCGGCTGGCCGAGGCGGCGACCGCGCTGCCGCCCCAGCAGTGGTTCCTGGACCAGCTGGAGGCACTGCGGCAGGAGTGAGGGCTCACGCGCCCGGCCCGATCGGCTGACGGGCCCGGCCTGATCCGGACGAAGGGCCCCAGAGGCTGTCCGCCGGGGCCCCGCCGCCTACAGCCGTTCGGCCAACGCCGCCAGGAACGCGACCACGGCGGCCGGGCCCGGCACCGACAGGTCCGCGCGCTCGGCCAGTTCGGGCACTTCGGCGCTGCCGCTGCACACCAGGAGGCCGGGGATGCCGTCCGGGCCCTCGGTCCGCAGCTTCTCCACCGCGGCGAACGCGGCGAGGTCCCCGAGGTCGTCGCCCGCGTAGATCACGGACTCGGCGTCCAGTTCCGCGACGAACGTGGCGAGCGCGACGCCCTTGTCCATGCCGGGCGGACGCAACTCCAGCACCAGGCGACCCGGTTCGACGATCAGCCCGTGTTTCGCGGCCAGCTCGCCGAGGGGGCCGCGCAGCGTCTCGAAGGCCGCCTGCGGGTCCTGGGCGCGCCGGGTGTGGACGGCGACGGCCTGCCCCTTCTCCTCGATCCAGGTGCCTCGCCAGGAGTCGAACTCGTGCAGCACACCCGGGAGTTCGGCCCGGACGGCGGCGACGCCGGGGTGCGGGGCGGGGGCGTTCACGGTGCCGGTCACGGCGTCCCAGCGTTCGGCGCCGTAGTGCCCGAGCACGACGAGGTGCTCAAGTCCGGGGACGCCCGCGAAGCCTCCGTAGCGCACCGCGACGCCCGCCGGGCGGCCGGTGATCACGGCGACGGCGGCGACCTTCGGCGCGAGCGCCGCGAGCGCGGCCACCGTGCCGGGGTGGGCGCGGGCCTGCTCGGGGTCCGGGACGATGTCGGCGAGCGTGCCGTCGAAGTCGAGGGCGACGACCGCGCGGTCGGGCCGGGCGAGAACGGCGTCGAGCCCCTCGCGGCCGGCCGGGGTGGTCGGGTTCGGCAGATGTGCGGAGTGGCTGCCCATGGGCCGAGCCTATGCCCTGAACGGGTTGATCACGAGCCTTGTGGACGCGTCGTCGGCTGCTCACGAGCGCCGGTGAGCAGCCGACGACGACTACTCCCGGGGCCGGTGAACAGCCGACGACGACTGATCCCGGGGCCGGTGAACAGCCGACGACGACTGATCCCGGGGCCGGTGAACAGCCGACGACGACTACTCCCGGGCGCCCGCGAGTTCGACCGGCCGGGTCCGCAGGGCGAGCGAGGCGGGCAGGACGGCGGAGACGGCGGCCAGGAGCGCGGCGGCCGCGACGACGAGGCCGAGCGTTCCCCACGGCACCACGACGGCGGACATGACGCCCAGCAGCACCAGCGCACCCCACACCACCAGCAGGTTCACCGCCGCGACCACGCCCCCGAGGACGGCGCCCACCCCGACCGCCACCACCGCCTCGGCCGCGACGAGCCGCAGGACCTGGGGGGCGGTGGCTCCGGCGAGACGGAGCACGGCGAGATCGCGGACCCGGTCGGAGGTGGCCATGACCAAGGTGTTGGCCAGGGCCGTCGCCGTACAGAGAAGAGCGATGCCGAGGATCATCCGGAGCCCGGTCCTGGTCTGGTCGTTCGTCCCCGGGCCGGTCGCGGCCAGCCACTCCGCACGGGTCGTCACCCGCGTACCGGTGGCCGCCCCGGCGGACTGCAGCGCGGCGGCGACGGCACGCCGGTCGGCACCCTCGGCGACCTTGACGTCGATCCGGTCGACGCCCGCGCCCCCGGCGTTGCGCCGGGTGACGTAGACGCCGTTGTCGCCGGTTCCGGTGGCCAGGACGGCGGCGATCCGCAGCGAGGCCTTACGGCCGTCGCCCAGCCAGACGGTGACCCGGTCGCCGACCCGCGTGGTCAGCCACTCCTCGTTGACGACGATCGCGCCGTCGTCGAGGTCGGAGAGCCGGCCGGCCGTCACGGGCAGCTCCGACACGGCGGCCAGCCGGGCGGGGTCGACCGCGCGCGCCTCCGAGGTCACGAGGGCCGTGTCCTCTTCGAGGACGGTGACGGCCGTGGACCGCGAGACGCTGACCACGGCCCCCTCGACGGCCCGCGCCCGCTCCACGAAGGCGGGCGCCATCGGCCGGCCCTCCTGCCCCGACGTCACCACGAAATCGGCGGTCGTGGCGGTGCGCGCCTCGGCGGCCCTGGCCTCCTCCAGGGTGGCGACGGTGCCCGTCAGGGTGGCGGCGAGGGCGACGGTGATGAGGACGGGCGCGGCGACGGCCGCGGTCCTGCGCACCCCGGCGGCGGTGTTCTCCCGGACGAGTACGCCGGTGGCGCCGGGCAGCCGCGCGGGCAGCCAGGTCAGCAGCCGGCCGACGGGGCGCACCAGGACGGGGGCCAGGAGCGCGAAGCCGACGACGAGGAGCATGGGCCGGGTGATGTAGGACTTGCGGCCCAGGAGATCGCCGGGGTCGACGGCCAACGCCAGTGCGGGCAGGCCCAGTCCGGCGAGCAAGACCAGGACGGCGGCCGCCCAGCGGCTCGCCGGCATGACGCGGCTGTCGACGGCCGCCTCGCGCAGCGCCTCGGTCGGGGCGGTCCGCCCGGCCCGGTGGCAGGAGACGAGCGCCCCGGCCGTGGCGACGAACACTCCGGTCCAGAAGGCGGTGTGCAGCGGCCAGGAGGCGTCGCCGAGGGCGAACCAGGGCGGTGCGAGGCCCGCTCCGGTCATCCGGCCGACGAGCAGGGGCGCGCCCCCGGCTCCGAGCCACACGCCCGCGGCCGATGCGAGGACGCCGACGAGGACCGCTTCGGCGCACACCGTACGGCGGATCTGGCCGGGCGTCGCTCCGGCCGTGCGCAACAGGCCGAACTCCCGCCGCCGTTGGGCCACGGCGAAGGAGAACGTCGAGGCGACGACGGCGGCGGAGACGAACAGGGTGATGCCCGCGGCGGTGCCGAGCAGTGCGTTGACGGAGACCAGGGCCCGGGCGTCGCGGTCGGGGTCGGGGTCGGCGCGGCGGCGGTCGTGGCCGGTGAGGACGTCCATGCCGCTGTCCGGCCCGAGCGCCCTGCGTACGGCGGTGGCGTCGGCGTGCACGACGAGGGCGTCGATGTCCGGGGAGATCCGGGCGGCCTCGTCGTCGGTGAAGAAGACGGCGTCCTCGAAGCCCCGGCCGGCCACGGTGCCGACGACGGTCCGGGGGGCGTTCCCGGCCGGGGTGCGGACCAGGACACGGTCACCGGTACGGAGCGGGGCGCCGCCGGGCCGGGTGGTGACGACGACCTCGCCGGGGGCGGCGGGGGCCCGGCCCGAGGTGAGGCGGTACGGGGCCGCGGCGGCGACCGGCCACGGGTGCCCGACCCGGGCCTCGGCGTCCTGGCCGGGACGGGACTTCCCGGCGTCGGCGCCGGTACGGGCGGCCGTGACATCGGGGCCGGTGCGCGGCTGCTTCGCGTCCGCGCCGGAACGAGCAGCCTTCGTGTCCGCACCGGTACGAGCAGCCGTGACGTCCGCCGGGAACGTCCGGTCCTCCACCGTGCGGCCGAGGGCGGCCAGCCGGTCGGCGGTCCGCGGGCCGACCGGTCCGGGGTGGTCGAGCGGCTTGGTCCGGGTCCCGGTCGGGGTGTCGACCCGGAGGTGATCGGCGGCCCGGACGACGACGGGAGCGGCGGCGAACCGTTCGGGTCCCCGCTCCGGGGCGTCGAACGTCGCGGCGAGGGCGAGTCCGGTGGCCGCGATCAGGCCCGCTCCCAGGGCCAGGGCGACGAACGAACCGACGAAGGTGATCCAGCGCGTGCGCATCCCGCTCAGTGCCAGCATCAGCACGGGACCACCGCCGGGGAGGCGGAGAGGGCCGACGGGGCTGTCGGGGAAGCCGGGGCCGCGCCCGCCGCCATGCGGGCGGCGACCCGCTCCGCCGTGGGCGCGTCCAGCTCGTCCCTGATGCGGCCGTCGGCGAGGAAGACGACCCGGTCGGCGAAGGAGGCGGCGACCGGGTCGTGGGTCACCATGATCACGGTGCGCCCCTCGTCGGTCATCGCGCGGAGCAGGCCGAGCACCACGCGCCCGGCGGTGGAGTCCAGGGCCCCGGTCGGTTCGTCGCCGAAGAGCACCTCGGGCCGGGTCACCAGGGCGCGGGCGATGGCCACCCGCTGCTGCTGGCCGCCGGAGAGCTCGCCGGGCCGGTGGCCGGCCCGGCCGCGCAGGCCGACCTGGTCCAGCGCGTGGAGGACCTCGGCCTTGCGCGGCCGTCGGCCGGCGAGCCTCAGGGGCAGGGCCACGTTCTGCGCTGCGGTCAGGGAGGGCAGCAGGTTGAACGCCTGGAAGACGAAGCCGATCCGCCCCCGGCGCAGCCGGGTCAGCCGGGCCTCGCTCAGCCCGGTCAGATCGGTGTCGCCCAGCAGCACCCGGCCGCCGGTCGGCCGGTCCAGGCCCGCGACGCAGTGCAGGAGCGTCGACTTGCCGGAGCCGGAGGGCCCCATGACAGCGGTGAACGTGCCGCGGCGAATGGTCAGGCTGACGTCGTCGAGCGCTTTCACCGTGCTGCCGTCGCGGCCGTAGGAACGGGTCACGGACCGGAGCCGAACGGCCGGTACCTGGTCGGTGCTTGCTGCTGGATTCATGGGGTCCACTCAACCGGCGGCGCTCGCCCGGCACATCGCAGCGAGAGGGGGCTCCCATGGTGGAGCCAGCTCCACCATGGGAGGGGCAGAGAACGGGGTGGCCGCCCGGGGAACCGTCTCGTAGCGTGCCCGGCATGCTCTCCCCCAGCCCGCCGTCTCCGTCGCCGGAACCCGGACCGCCCACGTCCCCGAAGCCCGGTCCGACCGCGTCCTCCGGGCCCCGGCCGGCCCCGCCCCGGGCCGACCCCGGCGTCCGGGCCGCCCCCGGGTCACTCCCCCGGACGCTGTCCCGTCGGCTCCTCGGCGGCCGGCCGTGGCGTGCCGCGCTCTACCTCCTGACCAGCGTGCCCCTCGGCGTCGCGACGCTGGTGGCGCTGCTCCTGCTGGCTGTCGTGGGCAGCGCGCTGACCGTCCTCGTCATCGGGGTGCCGCTGCTGCTGACGCTCGTCCTCGCCGGGATTCCGCTGGCCGCGCTGGAGCGGCGCAGGCTCCGGCTGATCGACCCGGTGCCCCTCCTCGACCCGCACCGCGAACCGCCCGAGCCGGGCCTGACGTCCTGGCTGCGGACCCGGCTCCAGGAGCGGTGCACCTGGCGGGAGTTGGCGTACTCGCTGCTCTTCGCGTTCGTCCTGTGGCCGCTGGAGGCGCTGGCCGTCGGCAGCGTACTGCTGGTGTGCGGCGGGCTGATCGGGACCCCGGTGATGATGGCGGCGGGCGGGGACGGGGAGGCGCGCGTCCTGAAGCTCTGGCTCGCCGACTCCTGGCCGGAGGCGTTCGCGGTCCTGCTGGCGGGGGTGGTGCTGCTGCCGTTGCTGACCTGGCCGCTGGGGGTGGTGGCCCGGGGCCGGGCCGTACTGACCCGGGCGCTGCTCTCCCCGCCGGACTCCGCGCTCGACTCCCGGATCGCGGAGCTGGACCGGTCGCGGACGCGGCTGGTGGACGCGTTCGAGGCGGAACGCCGCCGTATCGAGCGCGATCTGCACGACGGGGCGCAGCAGCGGCTCGTGGCCCTCTCCATGACGCTGGGCCTCGCCCGGCTGGAGCGACCCGCCGAACCGCTGGGCGGGCTGCTGGACCGGGCGCACGAGGAGGCGTCGGTCGCGCTGGTGGAGATCCGCGAGCTGATCCACGGAATCCACCCCCACATCCTCACCGACCGGGGCCTGGAGGCCGCCGTCGAGGATCTGGCGGACCGCTCGCCGGTCCCGGTCGAGGTGCTCATGGCCGTACCGGGCCGGCTGCCCGAGGCCGTGGAGACCGCCGTCTACTTCGCGGTCAGCGAGGCGCTGACGAACGTGGCGAAGCACAGCGGGGCGAGCCGTGTGACGGTGACCGGCGTGACCGTACGGAAGTGGCTGACGGTGGAGGTCGAGGACGACGGGCGCGGGGGCGCGCGGCTGGGCGGGACGGCGGACGCCGAGGAGGACGAGCGCGGGAGCGGGGGCGGGACGGGCCTCCAGGGCGTCGCCGATCGGCTCTCGGTGCTGGGCGGCACCCTGCTACTGTCCAGTCCGCCCGGGGGGCCGACGGTGTTCCGGCTGGAGGTTCCCTGCCCGCCCGCGGATTCGAGGACCTGATGCTGCGCGTCGTACTGGCCGAGGACAGCGTGCTCCTGCGCGAGGGCCTGGTCGGCCTGCTGGAACGCTTCGGGCACCGGGTCCTCGCCTCGGTGGGCACCGCCGACGAGCTGACGGCCGCCGCCCTGGAGCACCGCCCGGACATCGTGGTGACCGACGTCCGGATGCCGCCCGGCTTCTCGGACGAGGGACTGCGGGCCGCGGTCGGGCTGCGCGAGAAGCTGCCGGGGCTGCCGGTGCTGGTGCTCAGCCAGTACGTCCAGCGCACCTACGCCGAGGATCTGCTGGACGCCTCGGACGGTACGGGGGTGGGCTACCTCCTCAAGGAGCGCATCGGCCACGTCGAGGAGTTCGCCGACGCACTGCGCCGGGTGTCCGAGGGCGCCACGGTGGTGGACCCCGAGGTCGTACGGCAGCTGATCCGGCGCCGCCGCGACCCGCTCGCCCGGCTCACCGCCCGTGAGGTGGAGGTGCTCGCGCTGATGGCGGAGGGCCGGTCCAACGCGTCCGTCGCCGAGGCCCTGCACGTCGGCGAGGGCACGGTCAGCAAGCACTTCGGGTCGATCCTCGCCAAGCTCGACCTCGACGTCTCGGACGCCACCAACCGCCGGGTGCTCGCGGTCCTGGCGTTCCTGCGCGGCTGAGCCCACCGCACCTCCCCCGGCATCCGCCGCCCCCGCACGTCACCTCCGGCGCGCCCCCGCACGCCCGCACGCCCACACCCCCGCACGCCACACCCGGCGACCTCCCCGGCTTGACAGTCATTCCCCCACGACTCCATGATTCCATTAATTGACTAATGGAATTGAGGTGAGGCGCGTGGCGGACACGGGCACTCCGAACGCGACGTCCGGCAGCTGGGCGCTGGAAGCCCGCGGCCTGGGCAAGCGCTACCGACGCGGCTGGGCGCTGCGCGACTGCTCCTTCCGGATCCCGGCCGGCCGCATCTGCGGTCTGGTCGGCCCGAACGGGGCGGGCAAGAGCACCCTGCTCAACCTGGCGACCCGGCAGGTGCAGCCGACGACCGGCGAACTGCGAATCTTCGGCGTGCCGGTCGACGACCCCGCCGTGATGCCCACCTTCGCGTTCCTCGGCCAGGAGAAGCCGCTGTTCAAGCGGTTCACCGTGGCCGACACCCTGCGCATGGGCGCCGAGCTGAACCCCGGCTGGGACGCGGCGGCGGCGACGCGCATCGTCCGCTCGGGCAACGTCCCGCTGCACGCGAGGGTCGGCACGCTCTCCGGCGGCCAGCGCACCCGCGTGGCCTTCGCGCTCGCCTTCGGCAAGCGGCCGGACCTGCTGCTCCTGGACGAGCCGATGTCGGACCTCGACCCGCTGGCCCGCGACGAGATGAGCACCCTGCTGATGGCGGAGGCCGTCGAACGCGGCACCACGGTGGTGATGTCCTCGCACATGCTCACCGAGCTGGAGGACATGTGCGACTACCTGCTGGTCGTCTCCGAGGGCCGGATCCGGATGGCCGGTGACGCCGACGCGCTGGTCCCGGCCCACGCACTGGTCACCGGGGTGGCCCGGGACGGCTCGCTGCCGCCCGAGCTGGCCGACCACACCGTCGTCGAAACCCGCCTCCAGGGGCGGCAGTTCCAGGCGATGATCCGGCCGAAGGCTCCGCTCCCGGCCGACTGGGAGAGCGCCGAGCCCTCCCTGGAGGAAGTCCTCCTCGCCCATCTCCGCTCCCCGGACGCGCCCTCGCTCTACACCCAGGGCGCCCGCGTCGAGGCCGAAGGGACCCAGGCCGCATGAGCACCACCCTCACCGAGAAGCCCGCCGAAACCGACTCCGGACGCCGCCTGTTGCGCGGGATGCCGTGGCTCGTCGTACGCCAGCACCGGGTCGCGCTGGTCTGCGTCCTCGGCCTCACGCTGGTGGGCGCGCTCCTGATCCTGTACGGGCGCAACGAGCTGGTCCAGCTGCTCGACGCGAAGGGCTGGCCGGACAAGGATGCCGGTCAGCCGATGGAGAACAACCGCGTTTACGAGTACGTCGGTTCCATCCTCGGCGGCCTCCCCCTGATCCTCGCCGTCTTCATCGGCGCCCCGCTGATCGCGGGCGACCAGGAGAACGGCACCGCGCAGCTCGTCACCACCCAGTCGGCGACCCGCCGCCAGTGGCTGATCGCCAAGCTGGTCCTGGCCTACACCCTCGCGCTGGTCTCCGGCGTGGTGCTCTCGGCGCTGTTCACCTGGTGGTGGAAGCCGTACCGCTCGGTCTTCCTCAGCGACTGGATCGACGGCGCCATCTTCGACAACACCGGGCCCGTCCTGCCCGCGTTCCTGCTCTTCCTCACCGCGGCGGGCATCACCATCGGCACCCTCATCCGCCGGGTGCTCCCGGCCATGGTGGTCACGTTCCTCTTCACGACGATCACCACCATGTTCGTCTGGGACGAGCTGCGCGTACGCCTCGGCGACACGCAGATCTTCACCTACCCGATGGACACCGAACTCCCGGCCCGCTACGCGGAGGCGTACGAGGTGGACCGCTGGGTCGGCAGCGCCGACGGGACCCTGTACGGCTGGGGCACCTGCGCCGAGGCGACCGAGAAGGCGCAGAACGCGTGCATCAAGGAGCACGGCATCGTCAATGACGTGATCGAATACCTCGACTACAGCCAGATGGCGCCGATGCAGTGGACCGCGGCAGGCATCCTGCTCGCCGGAACGGCCCTGCTCACGGCGTTCACCCTGTGGCGGGTCACCCGCCGCCCGGTGTGAACATCGACCTCTCCCCCCACATGAAGTGTCGCAATCGAGCGGAAGGTGAAGTCCGTGGTCGTGTTCCGCATCGACCGGCGCAGTGGAGTGGCGACCTATCTCCAGATCGTCCGGCAGGTCGAGCAGGCGCTGCGCATGGGCGCGCTGGAGGAGGGTGACCGGCTGCCCACCGCCGCCCAGGTCGCCGCGACCACCAAGGTCAACCCGAACACGACCCTGAAGGCCTACCGCGAACTGGAACGCATGGGGCTCGCCGAGGTGCGCCAGGGAGCGGGCACGTTCATCACCCGCTCCCTCGCCCAGCCCCAGTCCGGCCCCGGCTCACCGCTGCGTTCCGCGCTCGCCGAGTGGCTGGACCGGGCCCGCGCCGAGGGCCTCACCGGGCAGGACGTCACAGCTCTGTTCCACGCGGCGTTCGAGAACGCGTACCCGGGCGAGTCGCCGGACTGACCTCCCCGGCCTGACCGGTGCCGGCCTGACCGGTGCCGGTCAGGCGCGGTTGTAGCGGTAACCGCTGCCGTGGGCGGGGCCGACGTCGTGCTGGATGCCGGACCCGGCGACGGCGAAGAACGAGGGGTCGGTGTCGCGGCACATTCCGGTGGAGCGGGCCTGGTCCACCACGGCGGTGCCGACGTTGATCCGCTGCCCGCCGTCCGCCACGGACGTCAGCTTCGCCGTGTACTCGCAGTGCCCGGAGCCCTGTACGTCGGCGATGAGGGTGACCGCGCTCTGCCCCGGCGACACCCGGCGGACGACCACGGTGTGGGGCTGCAGGGCGTTGTACTGGGACGCGATGGACCAGGTCCCGACGAACTGCTGCGGCACCCGGCCGTCCGGGGCGGGATCCGGGTCCGGGGCGGGCGGCTTCGCGGCGCCCCCGGAGCCGCCCGACCCCGACGAACCCGCCCCGCCCTGATCGCCGCCACCGCCGGAGGGCGCCGCCCCCTCGTCCCCGGACGAACCCCCTCCGGAAGCGGAGCCGTCACCGCTGCCGGCGTCCTGCCCGCCCTCCGCATCGTCGCCGTTGCCGCCGTCCGCGCCCTGGCCCTTCTCCTTCCCCTTCTCCTTCTCGCCGTCCTTCGCGCCGTCCTTGTCGTCCGGGTCGTCGCTCTTCCCGGAGGGCGAGGCCGCAGGACCAGACGGGTCGTCACTGGCGGCGGGCGGCGCGACGGCCCCTCCGCCCCGGGCGTCGGCGGCGCCCCCGGGGTCGCGGTTGAGGAAGGCGGTCGTACCGCCGGCGGCCAGCACGGCGACGACGACGGCCGCGACGATCCAGGTACGGCGGCGGCTGCGCCTCGGCCGTACTCCGACCCCGGCCGACGCGGGCGGGACAGCGGGCGTCGGCCCGGGCTCGTCGCCCTTCGCCGATGCCGATGCCGATGCCGATGCCGGCGCCGGCCGCAGATCGACCGTGCCGAGGTCACGAGGGGCGGCAGCGGCCACCGGAACGGGAACGGAATCGGAAGCGGAATCGGCCGGGGGCTCCACACCCTTCGGTACGTCCGCGGCCTCCGGTACCTCCGCTACGCCCGCGGCCTCCGGTACGTCCGCTACATCCGCTACGTCCCCGACCTCCGGGCCGTCCAGATCGTCCTGCCCCGCCGCCGCATCCACTGCCTCCACTGCCTCCACCGCATCCGGCACCTCCGCGTCCGGCACCTCCGCGTCGAGCAGCAGTGCCGACTGCTGTGCCAGCCGGGCCAGGAGCACCGGCGGCAGCCAGGCGCCGTGCGGGGCGGCCGGGGGCATCAGGCCCTCCAACAGCACGTCCACACCCGGGCGTTCGGCGGCGCTCTTGGTCAGGCAGCGCTCGATCAGCTCGCGCAGGGGGGCGTCCGTCACCGCGGCGAGATCCGGCGGGGACTGGACGATCCGGAACATCACCGCGTGCTGGTTGCTCACACCCGCCCCGAACGGCAGGCGTCCGGTGGCCGCGTACATCAGCACACAGCCGAGCGAGAAGACGTCCGCCCCGGGCCCGGTCTCCTCGCCGAGGATCTGCTCGGGCGCCATGAAACCGGGCGAGCCGATGACCATGCCGGTGCTGGTCAGCAGGGACTCCACGGAGACCTGGAGCGCGCGGGCGATGCCGAAGTCGATGACCCGGGGGCCGTCGACGGTGAGCAGGACGTTGGACGGCTTCAGGTCCCGGTGGACGATCCCGGCGGCATGGATGCCGCGCAGCGCCCTCAACAGCCCCTCGGCCAGGGCGTGCACCGACTCGGCGGGCAGCGGACCGTGCACCCGGACGGCCTGTTCGAGGGAGGGGCCGGGCACATAGCCGGTGGCCACCCACGGCGGCTCGGCGTCCGCGTCCGCGTCGAGCACGGGGGCGGTGTAGCGCCCGCCGACCCGGCGGGCCGCCTCGATCTCCCGGCGGAACCGGGCCCGGAACTCCCCGTTCGCGATGTGCTCCTCGTGGACCACCTTCACGGCGACGGTGCGCCCGCCCGCCGAACGGGCCAGATACACCCGGCCCATCCCGCCCGCACCGAGCCGGCCGAGCAGGGGATACGGCCCGATCCGGGCCGGGTCACCGGCCGCGAGCGGACGTATGCCCTCCATCGCCGTGTACCGCCCGCTGTCCTTGCCCGTACCCTCGCCCATGCTGACCCGATCCCCCGATGGCCTTGTCCCTTGCGGTCGTTCGCGCCCGGCCGGAGCCGTGCGCGCCCGCCAAGGATAGGAGCCCCGGCAACCGGCCCTTCATGCGGATCCGGCCGGAGTCAGGGTCGGGGAAGGCGGGGGCCGTCGTCGGCGGGGTGCAGGCGGGCGAGGACCGACCGGAGCAGCGGCTCGTGCTGCTCGACCAGGTAGAAGTGGCCGCCGGGCAGGACGTCCAGCCGGAAGCCGCCTGGCGCGACGTCGGACCACGCCGACATGTCCTCCACCGAGGTGCCCGGGTCCTCGTCCCCGATGTACGCGTACACGGGGCAGCCGACCGGATCGGCGGGGCGCGGCCCGTAGGTCCCGACGATCGTGAAGTCGCCGCGGATGGCGGGCAGGATGATCTCCCGGAGGTCCGGGTCGCGGAGGACCGACTCGTCGGTGCCGCCGAGCCGGCGCACCTCCTCGATCAGCGCCTCGTCGCCCTGTTCGTGCAGGGCCCGCGGGGTCAGGCGGTGCGGCGGCCTGCGGCTCGACACATGCAGCGCCGCCGGGCCCCTCCCGTGCCGGTGCTCCAGGCGCAGCGCCACCTCGTAGGCGAGCGAGGCCCCCATGCTGTGGCCGAAGAGGGACAGCGGCACGTCGTGGAAGGGGAGGATCGCTTCGGTCACCCGGTCGGCCAGCTCGTCCATCGCCGTGATGCAGGGGTCGCCCAGCCGGTCCTGGCGTCCTGGATAGCGCGCGACCAGAAGCTCCGTACCGCTGTCGAACGCGGTGCCCCAGGAGTGGAAGAAGCCCGCCGAACCGCCCGCGTGCGGCAGGACCAGCAGCCTGCGGCGGACGCCCGCCGTCGCGGGGTAGCGACGCAGCCATCCGTCCGCGACGACGTTCGCTGACGGTGCGGTGCGGTGGGCGCCGACGTTCATCCGGTCATCCTTCGGGCTGTACGGCTCTGGGCGATGGAGAGTCGGTCGACGGGGAGTTGGGTGATGGGGTGCATCCGCGGCAGGGCGGTTGAGGCCTGCCGCGTTGAAGAATATCGCGTCGTGGACCGGCAGTTCGGGGTTCAGGCCGCCCCGGACCGACGTAAGGAAGGGGGAAGGCGAACAGGAAGGTGAACAGGAAGAGGAAGAAGAGGAAGAAGAGGAAGAAGAGGAAGAGGAAGGCGGGTACGTAGAATCCGGGCGATGGGGACGAACACGGGGACCCGCGCCCGAGGCCGCCTCCGGGAGCGTGCCGTCGGCCCGGTCTGCGCGGTCCTGGCGTTCTGCGTGGTGCCGGCCGGTCTGCTGGCGGGCCCGTCGGCCGGCTGGCGCGCGGCCCTGCCCATGACGGTCGCGTTGCTGGGCGTACTCGCCGTGGCCTCCCTGCACACCAGGGACCGGATCATCCCGGTGGCCGCCGCCTCGGTGGCCGTGAGCTCCGCCCTCGGCACCCTGTTCGGGGACCCCCCGACCCTGGAGACGGCGACCGGCGTGGCCACCCTGGTGGAGATCACGGGGCTTCTGCTGCTCGTCTGCCTGGTCGCCCGGTACGCCGGTACCCGGCAGGCCTTCGTGCTCTGCACCGTCCTAGGAGCCCTGGCGTCGACGGCGCTCCTGCGGCTCCAACTCCCCCCGACCGTGATGGAAGCAGCCGCGCAGAGCTCGTTCTTCGCGCTCGGCGCCATCGCCGCGGCCGCCACGGGCGGCGGGCTGCGCACCCTGGAGACACGAAGGATCCGGGCGGTGCACGAGGCCCGCCGCAACCAGCGCCTCCAACTGGCGGGCGACCTCCATGACTTCGTGGCCCACGACGTCTCGGGCATCGTCGTGCTGGCACAGGCGGCCCAGGTGATCGGCGCGGACCGTCCGGAGGAGGTTCTGCCGCTCCTCCGGCAGATCGAGGCCTCCGGCCTCCAGGCGCTCGGCTCCATGGACCGTACGGTCCACATGCTCAGGTCCTCCGACGGAACGGCCCCGGCCGGCCGGGACGCGACGGACGCGTCGCCGCCGGTGGCGTACGGCCTGGAGGACATCGTGGATGCGGTGGACCGGTTCCGCACGGCCGGCCGGGCCGAAGTGCGCCTGGACATGGACCGGTCGCCCGAGCTGATCGGCCGGATCCCCCGTGAAGTGGCGAGCACGGCCCACCGTGTGGTGGTGGAGGCGTTGACCAACATACGGCGGCACGCCGGCACCGCACCGTGGGTGACCGTGTCCGTGACACCAGGACCCGAGCGCCCGCAGCCGGTGCTCACCGTGTCCGTGACCAACGGCCCTCCCGCAGGCGGCGAGACGGCCGGCGGGCATCTCGGCGACCGTGAACGGCCCGGGGCCAGCGGCCTGAGAGAACTCGCCGAACGCGCCCGGGCGCTCGGGGGAACCGTGGAGTTCGGTGTTCACTGGGAGCGCGGGGAACACAAGAAGCACGGGGAACACGAGAAGCACGGGGAGCACGGGGAGCGCGGCTGGCGGGTCACCGCAGTCCTGCCCCTGGACTGAGCACATCGCATCGCCGCACCGATCCGTATCCGCTCGGCTCAGCCACGGGTGCAGCGCTTGCACACCCCGCGCCGCCGGAAGTAGTAGGCGAGCGTGGCGGCCGCCAGGGCGAATCCCCACACCGGCCAGATCATCTCCGGAACCGTGGCTCCCCAGTCGTCCTTCTGGTTGTCGAACGCTCCCTGGAAGTGCAGCCGGATGTACATGACCCCGGCGATCGTCACCAGGACGGAGACCAGCGTGGCCGGGACGACGGCCAGGCTCAACGGCACCCGCCGGCCCCTGAGGCCCACCATCCACCGGGGGAAGATCTCGCCCCAGCGCCGCACCAGGCCCAGGGTGAGCAGCGAGCCGAGCGCCCCCATGGTGGCGAGCGCGGCGCCCGCGATCCAGAGGTTGTCCTTCTTGCCCTCCTCCCACAGCTCCTCGGAGATGCCGAGCGGAATGCCCAGGGCCCAGGCCCACCGGGTGCTGGCGTACAGCAGGGGGACGACGACCGCCGTGTACACGGCCCGCCTGCCCCAGCGCGCCGCGGCCTCCGGCGAGGTCCAGCCCGCGCCCGCGTCGGTACGCCCGCAGCCGGTGCAGGCACCGGACGTGCGGCGTTGGTAGATGATCGCGGAGGCGACCAGGAGGCCGACCGCGACCACCGCGAACAGCTGGTTGATCACGGTCCAGTTGATCGCGCCGAACTTCAGCATGAAGACGTAGGCGAGATTGCCGAGGATGCGGAAATCGGCGAGCGTGCAGAACACCGCGGCAGCCGAGAACACGGAGGCGCCCACCAGCACCCGGGCGGGGATCCGCCGCTTGCCCGGGAGCGCGAGGAGGAGAGCGACCGCCGCGCTGCCCAGGAACCCGCCCGCGATCCACGGCGCCAGCCGGTCGCGGCCGACGTGCTCGAAGGCCGAGTACTCCGGGTTGGCGTCGTCGGCGCCGAACGGAAAACCGTCCCCGCCGAAGGCCCAGTAGACGTGGGCGAGCCCGTAGAGAAGAAGCGCGAGAAAGGCCAAGTAGCCAATCGCGCCGGTCCAGTTGAACCGCCCGCGCACCCGGCCCCGTACACCGCCCGCGGCCCGTGATGCCATGTGCTCGATCACCTGAGTCATGATGCTTCCTCCTTGGATCAAATCACTGATCAGCATTCCTGTCCGGTCCGTCCCGCACATCTACCGAACGGCAGATGCGCAGGACGGCAGACGTACGGGACGACAGACATACGGGACGGCAGACGTGCCCGACGGCAGACGTGCCCGACGACGGACACCGGGCGGCAGACATGGCGCGCGCACGGTCCTGGTGGCTGACCGGAGCGAACTCGAACTACCGTGCCGACCGTGACAGTTCGCATACTCCTCGCCGACGACCAGGAATCCGTACGCGTCGGATTCCGCCTCATCCTGGATGCCCAGCCCGACATGGAGGTGATCGGCGAGGCGTCCGACGGACAGCAGGCCGTCGAACTCGCCGCGAAGCTGAACCCGGACGTCGTGCTGGCCGACATCCGCATGCCGCGCCTGGACGGTCTGGAGGTCACCCGGCGGCTCGCCGGGCCCGATGCCGAGCATCCGATGCGCGTGGTGGTGGTGACGACCTTCGGACTCGACGAGTACGTCCACACCGCGCTGCGCAACGGCGCCTGCGGCTTCCTGCTGAAGCGCTCGGGCCCCACGCTGCTGGTGGAAGCGGTTCGCGCCGCGATGGCGGGCGACACACTGATCAGCCCCTCCCTCACCGTCGCCCTGCTGCAGCACCACCGCGACGCCGGCAGGCCCAGGCCCGTACAGCCGGTGGACGCGCTGACGGGCAGGGAGACGGAGGTCGCGCGCCTGGTCGCCAAGGGGATGACCAATGCGGAGATCGGGGCCGAGTTGTTCATCTCGGCCGGTACGGCCAAGACACACGTCGCCAACGTCCAGCGCAAGCTGAGCGTCCGCAATCGGGTCGGCATCGCCGCATGGATCTGGGGCAACGGCCTGGAGGAGTGACCCAGGCGGGAATCATCCCGAGAATGACGACAGCCGGGCAGGCGCCCCGCCCCACCCGCTCCACGCCGCCCGGTCCGCTCGGGCGCGCTCCCTCTACCGGGGCGGCCAGTCGGGTGCGGGGTCCATGGGGAGCAGCGGGCGCAGGGCCCCCACCGCGGCCCCGACGCAGGTGTCGCGCAGCTCGGTGCGCGTGCAGCTCTCACGGGTGAGCCAGTCCACGCACAGCACTTGCACGAACACCAGCCACGCCTTCAACACCGTGGAGACCGCCTCGCGCATGCGCTCGTCGGCGAGCGGGAGTACGCCGAGCAGGCGTGAGCGCAGGGCGTCGAGTTCATCCGTCATGATCGTCTGGATGACCGGGTCCCCCGCGAGCACCCGGTTCGCGGCCAGCACGGCATGACGGTTGGCGATGAAGTAGTCGAAGTGAGCGTCCAGGCCCTGGGTGAGCTGCTCGACGAGCGTGGCCTCCGGATCGAACCGGGTCGCCGCCAGCAGCCGGTCGGCCGCCTCCTGGTACACCGCCGCGAAGAGCGCGTGCTTGCTGGGGAAATGCCGGTAGAGCAGGGCACGGGACACCCCGGCTTCCTGGGCCACGTCCTCCATCAGGACGTCGTCGTACGGGGCGGCGGCGAAGAGGCGCGCACCGACGGCGAGCAGCTGGGCGCGGCGGTCGGCGGGGGTGAGGCGTCGGCGTGGAGGCACACCGGAAGACTACTTGACATGTGTCTACTAGCAGCACTTAGCTGTCTCTTAGTAGACACACGTCAACCAAGAGTGGGTGGAGTCATGGCCAGAGCACTCCGGATGTTCGCGTGGCTGATGGGCGTCGCCTGTGTGGCCATCGGCCTGTTCCATGTGATCGGCGGCAATGCCGCGATTCCCGGCGAGTCCGACGCGGGCGCGACCCTCGACAGCCTGGGCCGGTTCTTCGGCGCGATCTTCGTCGGCTACGGGCTGGTCTGGCTGTGGGCGGCCCGGCAGGACCCCGTCCCGGCACGCGTGGTGCGATGGCTCGCCGCGGTGTTCCTGCTCGGCGGCATCGGGCGGATCCTCTCCCTGGCCGTGCACGGCTGGCCGCACCCGTTCCAAGTGGCGCTGGCCCTGATCGAGTTGGCCTTCCCGCCGGTCTGGTTCTGGCTGGCGGATGCCGACGAGCGCGCTTCCAGGGATGCCGATGCCGCCCTCACCGGCACCCGAGCAACAGAAAACCCCAAGTCACGGGTTACATGACCTGGGGTTTGACTGAGCCGCCTTCGGGATTCGAACCCGAGACCTACGCATTACGAGTTGTCCGATCTTGCTCCACGGGCGTCCGTCGACGTCCTTCAGTACGACGAACTTCCTGGTCAGACAGCCTCATCGCCGCATATGGACGCGGACAGATGACTGCGGACGCACCGAGGATCGAGACCAAGACTGAGACCGCTTCGCCCCGAACAACTTGGGTGTGCCTTCTACCTCACAGCAGCAGTACGACTGTCCTCGTAGGCAGCATGGCCTTGCGAGTTGGCGTGCCGAATGGATCAGACGGCCGGTTCGTAGCAGACGATGGTGTCCTCACCCGGGCCATCCGCGTAGACCTTCAGCGCTTGGAGCTCGCGGTCGTCTACGGTGAGCCGCCAGCGGAGCTTGGTCGACACCCACTCCCCCACGTATCGGCACTCGGCGTCCGGGGACGGCGGCATCCAGGCATTTTGGATCAGATGATCAGGCGCTTGTGACTCGATGGGACACTCATGAGAATTCAGTCATTGAAAGTAGCGAACTTTCAAGGCATCAAAAGTATAGAAATCTCCGACGTGGGCAATCTGCCTCTCGTGACCCTATCCGGGAGAAACGGCTCCGGGAAGTCTACGATTTTTCTCGCAGCTAGCCTGGCTTGGGATTTGCCTGTTGACTTCAATCAGAGCAACATAGTCGGACCATGGGGCGAAGAAGCCGAGGTGTCGATAACAATCAGGCTGACCAATGAGGAGCGAGCCCTTCTCTATGAAACATTGGACGTGACAGATACTCCACCGTGCCCAGAGTTCATTACGCTAGGAACAGTGATACCGGCATTCGGCGAAGCGCGCTTTGCGAATGACACTGTATGGGCTGAAACCTTGCGATCAAAGAAATGCAGAACACTTAACCCCTTCTCCAAGATCTCGGTAATCCCAGCCGAGCGCACTATTAGCCGACGCGATATGAGCACCCTTGATCCGAACACACTCTCCCAGGAGTCGGCTGAACAGATTCGCACTAGCGCCATTGACTCGATGGTTAACCAATGGACCACCTTTAGCCTAGACAGCATTCCTGACTTCCTTGCCGCGCTCGACTACGCTGATCTGATAGACGAGCGCGAAGGTAATATCACCGATGGGCATGTATCTAAGTTTGATGAAATCTCCGACAGCTTCTTTCGAGCTACTGGGAAGAGGATAAAACGCCCCTCTTATACGCGGAGTGGCGGGTTCGCCATGTTCGTCGACGCACAGAACGGGAATCATCACGCACTGAGCGATCTATCGAGTGGCGAGCACGAGGCACTGGGCCTTATGTACATGGTTCGCAGGCTCGCCATGTCGGGTGGCATTCTTTTGGTAGACGAGCCAGAGCTGCATCTGCACCCCGCCTTGCAGACGACCATCCTAGAGATGATCGAAACGGGCAGCGATAGCTCACAACTCTGGCTATCGACCCATTCGCCCAATCTAATCAACTCTGCACCTGTCGACTCGCTGATCAGCATAGCTTCGGGTGGTGACGAAGGTAACCAAGCAACGAGGATCCAAGACAAGACATCCCGTTTGGAATTGCTTAACGACCTTGGAGTCACCCCTAGCGCATGGCTCCAACATGATCGAATCATCGTCGTGGAAGGGCCTACAGATAAAAGATATCTGGAGCTTATCTTTCCAGTCGAAACAGCGCGATCACTGATCTACATTGCAGGGAACAGGGACGGTGTCGATGCAACGGTTCGGACGCTTTCTGCTGGCGAGCAGCTTCTTCCGTGGTTGGCGATTCGTGACCTAGACCTGATAAATGCAGGAAAGATGGCTACTGGCCGAGAAGGTTTCACTTGGAGTAGAAGAACGTTCGAAAACATATTTTTGGACGGCGAGCTAATCAGCCGCACAATATGCAACGCAGCAGGAAGCATTACAGCCGCAGAGACCGAAGCAGCATTGTCGCATCTAGCCGCATCCGAAAAAGAATCGGTGCGGGCTCTACTCGTGGAAGAGAAGGTCAAATCTGCCGTTCCAGGAACTCGCCCACCGAATCCCAATGACTACGAATCTGCGTTGCGGCACCAGGTAGAGCTACTAAATGCACGAATCGCCAGGATCGAGGATTTTGAAACGGAGGTAGATGACTACATTGAAGACAATTGGGAGAGAGATTGGAAAAAGTTGGTTCAGGGGAAGCGAGTACTTTCCGGCTTTGTCTCCAAGACCCCATTCAGCGGCATGGCTAATTTCATGAATGCAGTATGTAAGACGCTTAGGGAGAGCCCTGAGCTTATGCCTCTCGACTTGCAGGAGGTTCAAGGACTGCTGATTCATTCGCTTGAAAGTTGAATGTGAACCAATTTCATGCCCGTGAGCGAGCTTCATAGCTCCGCCCACGGGCATGGGCGGTCAGTTGGTCGTGCTAAGCGGAACTCTTCCCACGGCCAGCAGGTGGGAGCTGGCGGCAAGAAGCTCGGGGTAGGGCTCTGCCATGCGGGCCGCTTCCATGGCTGAGGCAATCAGCTCATCCGTGGGACCTTCGCCCGGCTGCTGTTCCGCCGCCTTCACCAGCGACCAGGCGGGGCCCTCGATGCCGAAGACCTGCACATCCTCCAGCCCGGAGGCGACCAGCTCTGTCACCAGCTCTTCGGCCCGGTGGAAGTACGACAGGGTGAACCCGCGCGCTCCGTCGTAGACCGCCGTCTCCAGAATCTTGGAGACGGAGTTGTGAATCCGTTCGGTGTGCAGGTGGGCGTACGTGACGTGCTCGAAGAGCGACGCATAGCGATTGATCGCAGCAGCGGCGACCAGCCCGCCAGGCTTGACCACACGAGAGGCTTCCGCAAGCGCCCGTTGCCGGTCGGCCGGATCGGGCAGGTGGTAGAGCGGACCGAGAAGCTGCACGACGTCGTAGGTGTCGTCCGGCTCGGGCAGGTCGCGCGCGTCACCGACAACCGCCGGGCACACCGCCGACGCAGCCTCAACGTGACGGGGCACCGGATCTACTAGGGCGACGTCGTAGCCGTCCTTCACCAGCCACTCAGCGTGAATCCCCGTCCCCCCGCCCACGTCGAGCACGCGCGCCGGCGCGGGGGGCAGAAAGCGTCGGAGGAGTTCCTGAGTTCTGACCAGTTCCATCCGGCCGTCTGCCGAGCTACGCAGACGGCTGTCCTCGTTGACCGTCTCGCCATAGAACCGCATCACGGAGGGTGCCAATTCGAGATTCGACATGGTCGCAGTATCGTGTGTACCGGTGGACCAGTCCAGCGCAGGAAATAGGGGAAGCCATGGCAGTCCTGAAGTACGAAGAGATCGCAGAGTTCCTGCGCGCCCGCATCGCCGCTGGTGAGATCGCCCCCGGGGCCACGATTCCGTCGGGCCGAGAGCTGGCCGAGCAGTGGGATGTGTCACGAGCCACCGCCATCAAGGCCGTCGATGTACTGCGAAACGATGGCGTGGTCGTGGCCAAGCAGGGAACCGGGTTCGTCGTCACGGAGACGCCCGTGGCCCGCCCTGCTGGCGCTCGCCGTGCAGGTTCGGCGCGCATCCTGGGCGGAATGCCGTTCCTTCGCGTCGGTGAGCCCGACTGGGCGGAACCCCCCGCCCACGTCGCCACTGCCCTCGGCCTCTCCTCCGGGACGACGGCGCTTCGACGCGTTCGGGTCCTCCAGCTCCCGGACGGAACGCCGAATAGCTGCGTTGAGGCCTGGTTCCCCCCGGAGGTCGCAGAAGTGTCGCCGCGCCTCGCCGACCCCAACCCGATCGCCGAAGGCACAACGCGCTACATCAGACGCCAGACCGGGCGGGCCCCGGCCGAGGGCGTAGACGTCACCACTGTGCGCGGCGCATCGGAGACGGAGGCGGAACGCTTGGGGGTGCCGCAGGGCGCACCCGTAGCCGTGCTGCTGCACACGGCGTATGACGACCAAGGGAAGCCGCTGGTCTGCGAGGAGGGCGTCACACCCTCGTCGCTCTTCGAGCAGGTGGACACCTACGCCATGTAGGCAACCACCGAGCAACAGAGACAGCTGGACCGGTCCACCGGTTCAGCTTTTTTTGTTGCTCGAAACACCACGCCACCTGCACTTTCCATCACGCCGGGGTGGTGGCGCACACAAGTAACGCTTGACTGGACCGGTCCACCGGTCCAGTCTCTTGTTGTGGCCATCGCCCGATCCGGAATCTCCGGAGGGGGTCGATTCCGTCACGCTAAAACTCAACAGCGTGATCCACCGCAGCACGGCGGCCGTGACCGTTCCGGCCGAGGCGAGTGGAGACCAGTCGGCCGAGAAGAGGCCCCCGTCACACCGGGGCCCAACACCCCACATGGGGGACACGCCACCGACTCGAAAGAACCGCTACGGCACAGACCACCCCAGACGTCCGGGACTTCGGATCTCCCCGGACCGAGTGGCGCCGAGCGAATCGGAGAACCGAAGCCCCGCGCCCGCCATGCGGGAGCCGCGACGACGCCGGATCGAATCCGGCACGGGGCACGCACAACCGCCGCACTCGCGGCGGGTGCAGCCGACGAGAGGAACCTGCCATGTGGGGAAGCGTCATCGCGGTAGTGGGAACCCTGCTGGGTTCGGTGACCGCCTACGTGCTCCAGCAGCGCACCGCCCGCACCGACCGTGCCGACGTCCGCCAGCACGAGGAGCGGCGGGACCGGATCGCGGCTGTCACCGCGCTCACGGTGGCGCTGGCCGATCACCGTCGGTCGATGTGGGTCCGTGAGGACCTGCGGCTGTCCGGCGCTTCGGACGCCGACTACCAAGCGGCCCGCGCGGCCAGTCACAACACCCGCTCCGCTCTGACCGCACCGCTGACCACGCTGGCGATCCTGGCCCCCGACCTTGCCGGGGTCGCCCGGGACGCGGCCGGCGCGACGTACGCCCTGCGGAACACCGAGAACCGCGAACTTCTCGACTTCTACCGCCGGGCCGCGATCGAGGCTGCGGACGAACTCGTCCGCGTCGCCGCCACCGCCTGACACCCCAACCACGACGCAGCGCGGCCCCGGTGCGGGAACACCGGGGCCGCTGTTGAGCCGTCACACCTTCACAGGGAGAGAACGACTCATGAAGACCATCGTTGCTGGTCGCGAGCCTGTTACCGCGACCGAGTTCGTTGAGCTGGCTCTGGGCATCGACCTGGAGCTGTTCACCGGTTCGCCCACCGAGTCCGCCAAGGACCGGGCGGCCCGTCTGGACGTCGCCCGTGAAGTCCTCGCGGACCTGCGGGAGAGCGACCCGGAGACCGCGGCCTACGCCGAGAGCCTGATGCAGGCCCTCCCGCTCAAGCAGCCCCGCCCCAACGGCCGGCGCACCCGCCGCGTCCGGCGCCCGCTGCACCACCTTGCCCCCGGTGCGGCGGTGGCGGCGTGAAGCGTTCCGGAAAGATCTTCCTGGTCGCCGCTCTGGTCGTTGTGGTCTGCATGGCGTTCCGGGTGTCCTGGAACGCGCTCCGCGACGTCGCCCGCGCGATCGGTGCGGATGAGACCGCGGCGAACTTCTACCCGTTCGTCATCGACGGCCTGATGGCTCTCGCGCTCATCGCCACTCTGGTCCTGGTCGGCAAGGACCGCCAGTTCGCCCTCAAGGTGCTGGGCGGGTACACCGCCGCGTCGCTGGTCCTGAACTACGTGCACGGCCTGGTCCCCGCTCTGCACGAGGCGGTGGGCATGGTTCGCCTCGCAGACTGGGACGGCGCGCACTACGCACTCGTCTTCATCGCGACGTCGCTGCCGGTCGGGGCGATCTTCTTCGGGTCCGATCTGGTCGCGAAGGTGCTGCACCACCGCCCCGCCGCCGAGGCTGTGCGGGTGCCGGACGGGCAGGAATCCACACCCGCCCCGCACACCCCCACACACCCCGCTCAGACCCCGGTAGCCGATCACGCCGAACCCTCCGCACACGCCCCCGCCCCGGAGCCGTCCACGCAGGTCACGGGGGATGCGGTAGCTGTGCGGGGGAGCGATCCGCACACCCTCCGCACACCGGAGGAGGAGACGCCCGAAGAGGTGCTGCACCGGGAGCAGTTCGAGGAGGCGGAGCTGGAGCGGATGCGGCAGGACGCGCGCCGTGCGTACGCCGAATCCGCACAGGCGGGCCGCCCCCTCAGCGCCCGTGCGCTCGGTGAGGCGTTCGGCATGAGCGAGTCGTGGGGACGCAAGCAGATCCTCGCCGTCCGCGACGACGAAGGGTCCTTCCGGCCCCACCTGCGGGCCGTCGAACCCGCCGCCGTGTGATGGCCACTCTGCCCTCCTACCGGTGGCGGCTCGCCCCCGACGGGTTGGCTACCCGCCGTCAGCTCCGCGCGTTGGGGCTGCGGCCGGGTGGTCAGGACGTCGTCGCCGAACTCCACCGCCCACGCCGCCGGCGGGCTCCGCTGGTCGCCTTCCTCTACCGCGTCGACCGGGCCAAACCGGTCCGCCCGATGACACCGGCCCGCGCCGCCGCCCTGGCCGCGGCGATGCTCGCCCGCCGCACCTGCCCCACCTGCCGCCTCGACGCCGGGTACTGCATCCCGCGCTCGCTCGGCATGTGCGTCACCTGCCACGACCTTCCGCTGAACCGAGAGGACACCCCCTCATGAACGCCGCCGAATACCGCGCCGCCGCCGAGCGCCTCATCGCCAGCGACACGCCCCGCTTCGGGGCCATCACTCCCGACAGCTTCCGCAGGGCCGAAATCTTTGCGCAGCTCGCCGTGTCCGCCGCGATCTCCGAAGCGGCCGAAGCGCGCACCCCTCAGCACGACGTGAACGCGGACTACGACGCAGCCTGACGCACCACCAACCAGTGAGGACACGCACATGACGACAGCACCCCGCACCGGTCAGAGCAGCACCCGGGACAGCAAGTTCTCCTCCGCGGGCGCGGCGGCCGGCGGATTCGTCGGCGCGATGGGCAGCACGTTCGTTCCGCCGATCAACGTCACGTTCAACAACACCAAGAACGTCCCCGGCCCCCGGGGCGGTGGGCAGTCGCAGAGCCTGCTGCCCGCCCCGGAGTTCAACTCCCCCGCGCAGATCCGCAACTACTGCAACACCCTCCGGGCCGCGGCCGTGACGCTCTCGTTCGAGGTGGCCATGGGTGCGGAGATCCTCAAGGCGGTGCTGGCCACGGTGCCGGACCCGGACGGACGGATCGGCGGCTCGAAGATCCGGGCGTTCAAGGTCTCCCGGAAGATGCAGCGCGCCGCCGACGAGCTCCGCAACGCGGCCAAACTCGCCGCGGCCTGCTACGCCACCTTCTCGCAGGAGTACGAGGGAGAGCTGAACGCGCACCGCGCCCGCGGCAGCCGCCCGCCGCAGCCGCGCATGACGTGGGGCCAGCAGTGAGCGCCCGGTGGGTTGATCAGGACGGACGAGACATGGAACGGGAACTGGAGAGGGAAGCGATGAAGACGACCACCCGCACCACGCGGACCCGGAGCGGTGTCGGGGTCTACCTGCTGAACCGGGCGATGCCGCACCTGCCGCCGTGGCTCGGCATGGCGGGAGTCGGTGTCGCCGGGAGCGGCGCCCACCTGATGTGGGCGGAGTCGGCCGCGGCCGGGGTCGGGCTGACCCTGTCGGCCGTGGCGCTGACCGGCGCGACGTGGTGGGCCGGTCGGGAGACGAGCGCGCAGCGTCGCCTGCACTCCGCGATCACCGTTGCGGCCGGGTCCGCGTGGATGACCGGTGCCGCTCTGGCCGGTCCGCTCTCCGGCATCCTCCCGGACACCTACCTGATGGGCGGTGCGGTGCTCGCCCTGTCCTGGAACGTCCGTATGGCGCTGCGCTCGACGGAGAGCGGCGCGGCCACCGGGTCCGGGGACAAGGGGCTGCTGGAGAAGGTCGGTCTGGCCAAGGCGATGATCGGGCGCACGGAGGTGGAGCCGAACCGGGTTACCGCGAAGATCGCCCTTGAGGGTGGAGAGCAGACCACCGACGACGTGGCCAAGGCTCTGGTGCGGATCGCGTCCGCGCTGGACCTCCCGCAGTCCGCGGTGCGCTTCCAGCCCGACCCCGACTCAGCGCGCCGCGGTGAGCTGGTCATCGTCCCCAAGGACATGCTGACCGAAGTGCAGGAGTACGACGGCCCGTCGCTGCCCGGCGGCTCGATCACGGACCCGCTCATCCTCGGCCGGTACGACGACGGCTCCCCGCTGATGGTGTGGCTGCCCGGAGACCCGACAGTCGGACGGAACGCGAATCACTTCCTGATCGCGGGCGGTACCGGGTCCGGCAAGGGCGACGCCGCGCTGAACCTCCAGACGGAGATCCTGTCGCGCAGCGACGTCATCATGTGGCTGTCCGACCCGAAGGCGTTCCAGGACTTCCGGCCGCTGCTGCCCGCCTACGACTGGGCGGTTGAGGGCGGCGCCGGTACGGAGGCGATGGTCGAGGCGCTCCAGCAGGTCATCCCCGCCCGGACCGGGTGGCTCGGCAAGCACTCCTACCGGCAGTGGTCGGTGCAGGCCGCGGAGAAGCAGACCGACCCGGCGCACTCCTGCCGGCCGGACCGCACGGCGTGCGGCTGCCCCGGGATGCCGTACATGGTCGCGTGGATGGAAGAGGCCGCGAACACGCTCCGCGCGCTCGGAGACGACGCGTTCACCGGCATCGCGCAGGAGGCACGCTCGGCAGGCTGCTCGCTGATCGTGTCCCTCCAGCGCCCGTCCTACGACCAGATGTCGACGAGCACCCGCGCCTCCCTCCCCGCCGTGATCGCGCTCGGCTGCGACCCGCGCGACGAAGGGTTCTCCCTGCCGGAGTCCGTCATCGACCAGGGTGCGCACCCCGGAGCGTGGGGCAACCGGAAGCCGGGCTACTGCTACGCCGTGGCCGGCGGAATCGACCCCGACCGGTACGCCTCCCCGGGCCGGACCCGGCAGTTCACCCCCCGGGCGGTGTCCATCATGGAGACGCTCGCGCAGTGGGCCGTGCGCAACGGCGCCAAGGCCGACCCGATCACGAGCAAGGCTGCCGCGGCGGTGGCCGGCCGCGCGTACACCGACCGTGCCCGTACCGACGAGCAGGGGCAGACCGGAATGCCGGAGCAGGACGACGACGTGATGACCGGCCAGGCACTGGACGCGGAGGATGCGGCGATGGACCCGGAGCAGGATCTCCCCGCGGCCGAGCAGGGTGACGACACCCCGCTGTTCGGTGCCGAGACCGGCCGCAAGCCGTCCCCGGACGAGGCGCGGGAGCTGTTCGCCCGGGCGCTCGACGAGTTCGAGACGGCCGGACAGATGGTCGTCGGACCGAAGGACTTCATGGACTGGTGCGACGCCAACGGCTACAGCCGCCCGTGGGTCTCCGCCCGCCTCAAGGACGCCGCGATGGAAGGCCGCCTTGAGCCGACGAACCAGACCGGCCGGTGGCGGATCGTGCCCGTTCTGGCCGCCGCCTGACACCTGACACCGTCACGGGCGCGTGACACCCAAACCCCTAGGCGGGAGCGGGTGTCACGCGCCCTGACGCCTCCGCCTGACACCCCCCTGACACCAGGCACCACGGGCCGGTCCCGGTGCAGCCCGCACCGGCCCTGACACCCACGGAGGTAGAGCCCGTGACCGCCCACCCCCAGAACCCCGGCCCCTCTGCCGGCCGACCGCTCAGCACCGCCGAAGCGTCCGCCGAAGCCGCCCGCCTGATCCACGAGGCCTACCGGCAGGAAGCCCCGGCCCCCACACCGACCAGCTACCGCGACCCCAACCCGACCCCGGCGTACGGCACCGCGGCCCCAGTTGCGCAGCCCGACTCCCGGATCGTCCCGCAGTGGGCGGCCGGAGTCGCCGTCGCCTCCATCGGCGTAGGCGCCGGAATCACCGGCCTCGGGTGCGGAGCCTGGCTCGCCCTCCAGGGCCTGGCCTCCGTCACGCTCATGGGAGTGCTGACCGTGACCCTCCCGCTCGCCGGACTCGCCGCCGTCATCACCGCCGCCGGAGCCGCCGTCGCCCGCGCCCGCTCCGCCTCCACCACCAACGTCTACGAAGGCACCGTCGTACAGCGGACCGAGATCACCTCCACCGCACGCGGCATGCTCTCCCGCTCCAACATCACCCAGTAGCGACCCGCCCCGCCAACCCGCCTCAGGTACGACCGAGGGCGGCCCCCGTCTCGCCAAAGCCTGGGGCCGCCCTCGTCTGCCAGTGCCTCTCACAGAACTGGAGACCTCCAGCATGACGCATCACGTACCAACCGCAATGCTCTCCGCAGCCTTACAGGCTGCTGAGTACGGCTGGCACGTCTTCCCGCTCCGTCCCGCGGACAAGCGCCCCGCCCTCCACGGCGAGGCGGTCTGCCCGCTGATCGGGGACTGTGCGGGCGGTCACCGCAAGTGGGAGGACCGGGCCACCACCGACCCGGACCG
This sequence comes from Streptomyces anulatus, assembly GCF_014650675.1. Classification (GTDB taxonomy): domain Bacteria; phylum Actinomycetota; class Actinomycetes; order Streptomycetales; family Streptomycetaceae; genus Streptomyces; species Streptomyces anulatus. The sequence continues at coordinate 74,614 of NZ_BMVK01000013.1, forward strand.
CATCCGCCGGGCCTGGTCCGACCGCCCGTTCAACATCGGAATCGCCACCGGCCCGTCCGGGCTGCTGGTCATCGACCTCGACATGCCCAAGCGGAACAGCAGCACGGACACGCCTCACGGCGTGACGACCTTTAAGGCGCTCTGCGAGCGCGCCGGGCAGCCCGTCCCCACCACCTACCGGACCCGGACCGCGTCCGGCGGGCACCACCTGTACTTCACCACCCCGCGCGGGATGAGGCTGGGGAACAGCGCGGGCCGACTGGGCAAGCTCATCGACACCCGCGCCCACGGCGGTTACGTCGTCGCCGCTGGCAGCTTCACCGCCATCGGCCCCTACACCGTCACCGACCCCACACCCCCCATCCCGCTCCCGGACTGGCTGCACGCGCTCCTGACAACACGCCAGGCATCCCGGAAGTTGTCGGCCGTAGCTGCCTCTCCCCGGGCGTCCCGGTACGCGGTGGCGGCGCTGCGGGCGGAGACCGCGACCGTGCGGGCCGCGCCGACCGGGGAGCGCGACTGCACGTTGCTGTCGGCGGCGCGAGCTCTGGGGCGGTTCATCGCGTGGGGCGACCTGGACCGGTCGGTGGTCGAGGAGGCTCTTCAGGAGGCAGGGGAGTCGGCCGGCCTGTCCGCTCGCCAGTGCCAGTCCACCGTGCGCAGCGGTCTGAACTGGTCCATCGCCCGCAACAGCCCGCAGGCGAGGACAGCATGAACACACCTCCCCGCTCCGCCTTGAAGAGCCTCACCCCGACCACCACCGGCCCCCGCTCCGCCGAACCGGCCCCGGCCAGGTCCGGCAGTGGCGCGGCGAAGGTCGTCGCCCGTCAGGGCGTCCCCGTTGCTGTTCTCCCTGACCCGCACACGGTCACGGTGACCGGCATCCGCCCGGGTCTCACGGTGCGGGGGCTCGGTCGCAACCAGATCCCCGTCGCCGACTCGCTCTGCGCCTGCGGCCACCACGAACAAGCCCGAGGCCGCAACGCCGTCAGCGCCCTGACCTCTCGCGCCCGCGTCGACCACTGCCCGCACACCGAGCAGCACCGGAGGAACGCCGCATGAACACCCCTAACCCGCCCATCGACGGTGCGGCGCTGCTCAACGAGGTGGAAGCCTTCCACCGCCGCTTCAACGTCTTCCCCCGCGAAGCCGCCTACGTCGCCGTGGCGTTGTGGGACGCACACGCGCACCTGCTGGACGCGTTCGACTCCACCCCCCGCCTCGCCTTCCTCTCCCCCGAACCCGGGTCGGGGAAGTCTCGGGCCCTGGAAGTGGTGGAGACCCTGGTGCCGCGTCCCATGCTCGCCGTGAACGCCCGGGCCGCGGCACTGTTCCGGTCCGTCTCCGATCCGGCTGGGCGCCCGACGATCCTGTTCGACGAGATCGATACCGTCTTCGGGCCCAAGGCAGGGGATAACGAGGAGCTACGTGGCTTCCTCAACGCCGGTCACCGCCGCTCCGGGGTCACCTACCGGTGCATCGGGGACGGGGGCAATCAGACGGTGGTGGAGTTTCCCTCCTACACCGCCGTTGCCGTCGCTGGTCTCGGCTACCTGCCCGACACCATCACCACCCGCTCCGTCATCATCCGCATGCGCCGCCGAGCACGGAATGAGACCGTGGAGCCCTTCCGGGCCAGGCTCCACGAAGCCGAGGGGCAGGCGTTGCGCGAGCGGCTCGCTCAGTGGGCCGACACCGTACGGGAGGACATCGCCGGACGTTGGCCCGAGATGCCGGAAGGTGTCACGGACCGGCCGGCGGATGTGTGGGAACCGCTGCTGTCCGTCGCGGACGCGGCCGGGGGCGACTGGCCCGAACGCGCCCGCACCGCCTGCCTGGAGCTGGTCAACGCCGCCCGCGCCGACGACAAGGGCAGTGTCGGTATCCGGCTGCTCACCGATCTGCGGGACCACGTGATGGCGGGCATCGACCGGTTGCCGACCGTCGCGATCCTGGACCGGCTGTGCGCGCTGGACGAAGCACCGTGGGCGGACATGAGCGGACGGCCGCTCGACTCCCGGGGCCTGGCGAAGATGCTCGGGGAGTACATGACCGAGGACAACACCCCGGTCAAGGCCCGCAACATCAAGACCGCCGGAACGGTCCTCAAGGGCTACTACGCCGCCGATCTCCACGACGCCTGGCAGCGGTACTGCCCCCCACCCCCCTCAGGAGCCGCTACCTCCGCTACCTCCGCTACCGCGCAGGTCAGCGACCCGGAAACGGTAGCGGCAACCCTCTTCCCCTCCGCTACCTGAGCGCTACCCGCTACCGGCCCCACCCCACCACGGGGCGGGGCCGGTAGCGGCATCCATCCGCTACCGCTACCCCATCCGCTACCACGATCAGGCCCCTGACCAGGGCGGTAGCGCAGGTAGCGGAGGTAGCGGACCTGACAGGAAGGGGGCAGGGAGCCCCCAGCACCGCCGCCGAGGAGGCATGTTCCCTTGAGTACCGCCACGCGAGTCATCGAGCCCCTTCTCTACACCCCCGAGGAAGCCGCCGAAGCTCTCCGGCTCGGCCGGTCCACCGTCTACGAGCTGATGGCCGACGGAGTCCTGGCGTACGTGAAGCAGGGTCGCTGCCGCCGCATCAAGGTCACCGTCCTGAAGGCGTTCGTCGCCGAGATGCCGTCGGAGACCACCACCCACTGACCATGACCCCGAAGCGCGGGCCGGAGACATCCTCCGGCCCGCGCTTCGGCGCGCAAGGAGCACGATGAGCCCCCGCAAGGCCAACCTCGAATCATCCATCTACCTCGGCAGCGACGGCTGGTGGCACGGCCGCGTCACCATGGGCACCAAGAACGACGGCAGCCCCGACCGCCGCCACCGACGTGCCAGGACCGAGCCTGAAATCAAGCGCAAGGTCCGTGAACTGGAGAAGCTCCGTGACGAGGGCCGGGCACCCGTCGCCGGACGCAAGCCCACCGTCGAGCAGTGGATGACGACCTACCTGACCACCATCGCGAGCCTGAAGCTCAAGCCCCGCTCCCTGGACGACTACTGGTCCAAGACCCGCAACGACATCATCCCCGGCCTCGGGCAGCACCGGATCGACAAGCTCCAGCCCGAGCACCTGGAACGCTGCTACGCCGACATGCTCCACGCCGGCCACGCCCCGTCCCACGTCCTCAAGGTGCACCGCATCCTCTCCCGCGCCCTGAAAATCGCCCACCGCCGCCGGATGATCGTGGAAAACGTCGCCACCCTCGTCGACCCGCCCACCGTCGACGAGACCGAAGCGAACCCGTTCACCATGGAAGAGGCCAAAGCCTTCCTCCTCGCTGCGGCGAAGCGGCCCACCTTCATGCGCTGGCTCGTCGGCATCGGCATGGGCTTCCGCCAGGGCGAGAGCCTGGGACTCCGGTGGAAGTACGTGGACCTGGAAGCCGAACTGTTCCACCCGCAGTGGCAGCTCCAGCGCCTCACCTGGCGGCACGGCTGCGCCGCCCCGCACCTCTGCGGCGAGCGCCTGCACCGCTTCGATCCCTGCCCAGCGGACTGCACCACGCACAAGGGCTACAAGCGCGGCTGCCCGAAGCCGTGCCCGAAGGGCTGCACCCGCCACGCCAGCACCTGTCCAGAGCGGAAGGGTGGCGGGCTCGCCTTCACCCGGCCCAAGACCAAGAAGAGCCGCAACGCCGTCCCCATCCCCGCCCCCTTCATCCCCTATCTCCAAGAACACAAGGAGCAGCAGACAGTCCAACGGGCGGCGGCCAGTGAGGAGTGGCAGGAGTGCGACGCAGTGTTCACGCGCCCGGACGGGCGGCCGATTGATCCCCGGGCGGACTGGGAGGAGTTCAAGGAACTGCTTGAAGAGGCAGGGATCAGCGATCGGCGGCTCTACGACGGCAGCCGCCACACCGCCGGCACGATCCTCAACGAATTGGGGGTGGACATGCCGACCACCATGGAGATCCTCCGCCACACCCAGATCAGCCAGACCCGCCGCTACGTGAAGGGGCGCTCAGCCCTCTCCAAGGACGCCATGCTCCGCATGGGCAACGCCTTCGCGCCGGGGCCTTCCACGGGCCCGTCTGAGACCAGAAGTGAGACCCCCGGCAGCCGCGCGGAACGCTCACGGCGTCGCCGCCGCGTCCGCTGAACCAAAGAAGCCCAGCTCAGAGAGGTCTGAGCTGGGCTTCGAATGGAGCCGCCTTCGGGATTCGAACCCGAGACCTACGCATTACGAGTGCGTTGCTCTGGCCAACTGAGCTAAGGCGGCGCGCCCTGTCGCACTATGGTGCGATCAGCAGCGGAGCCAAGTCTACACAGTTTCCGGGGGTGCTCCGCACACGGCACCCCCGGAGGTGTTTGCGCTGGTCAGGGCTGGTCGGAGGGGCAGGGGGTCAGGTGCACTTCTTGCCGTCGGCGGGCGGAGTGCCCTCCAGGAGGTACGTGTTGATCGCCGTGTCGATGCAGTCGCTGCCCCGGCCGTACGCGGTGTGGCCGTCGCCCTCGTAGGTGAGCAGGGTGCCCGAGGAGAGCTGCTCGGCGAGGGACCGGGACCACTTGTACGGGGTGGCCGGGTCGCGGGTGGTGCCGACGACCACGATCGGGTCGGCGCCCTTCGCCTCGGTGCGGTGCGGGGTGCCGGTGGCCTCGGTGGGCCAGTAGGCGCAGTTCAGGGAGGCCCAGGCGAAGCCGCGTCCGAAGACCGGGGAGGCTTTCTCGAAGTCCGGGACCGCCTTCTCGACCGCGTCGGGGCCGTCGAAGGCGGGCGGCAGGTCGAGGCAGTTCACGGCGGCGTTGGCGAACATCAGGTTCGCGTACTTCCCGTTCGGCCCGCGCTCGTAGTAGCCGTCGGCGAGGGACAGGAGGCCGGAGCCGTCGCTCCGCTGCGCGCCCGCCAGCGCCTCGCGGAGCTGCGGCCAGGCCGCCTCGTCGTACATGGCGGCGATCACCCCGGTGGTGGCCAGGGACTCGCCCAGCTCACGGTCGTCGCCGGTCGGGATCGGCTTGGCGTCCAGGTCCTTGAAGAGCTGCTTCAGCGCGGTCGCCGCGTCGGCGGTGGACGTGGTGCCGAGCGGGCAGTCCGGCTGCTCGACGCAGTCGGCGGCGAAGGACTGGAAGGCCCCCTCGAAGCCCGCCGTCTGGTCGCGGTTCATGTCGACCGCCTTCAGCGAGGGGTCCATCGCCCCGTCCAGGACGAGGCGGCCGGCCCGCTCCGGGAAGAGGTCCGCGTAGGTCGCGCCCAGGAAGGTCCCGTACGACGCTCCGACGTAGTTCAGCTTCTCGTCGCCGAGCAGGGCTCGCAGGACGTCCATGTCACGGGCCGTGTCCACGGTGGAGACGTAGGGGAGGATCTCACCGGACCGCTTCTCGCAGCCCGCCGCGAACTTCTCGAAGGACGCGCTCAGCTTCCGGACCTCCGCCTCGTCGTCGGGCGTCTGGTCGACCTGGGTGTAGACGTCCATCTCGGGTCCCGTGAGGCACTCGACGGGCTCGCTGCGGGCCACGCCGCGCGGGTCGATCGCCACCATGTCGTACCGGGCCCTCACCTGGGCCGGATAGCCCAGTGCCGCATACCCCTGGAGATAGCCGATCGCGGAGCCGCCGGGGCCGCCCGGATTCACCAGGAGGGAGCCGATCCGCTCGCCCGGTCCTGTGGCCTTCTTACGGGAGACAGCGAGTTCGATGTCTCCACCGTCCGGCTTGTCGTAGTCCTTCGGCGCCTTCATCGTCGTGCACTCGAACCCCTCCACCCCGCAGTCGCGCCAGCTCAGCTTCTGCGCGTAGTAGGACGACAGCCCCTCGGGCGCCGCGGTGCCGGTGGCCGAAGCGCTCGGCGACGAGCCGCTGCCACTGCAGCCGGAGATGAGGAGGCCGGCAGTGCCGATCCCGATGGCGAAGGTGCGGAGCAGCCGCCTGGTATCCATTCAGGGAGCGTATCCGCCGGGTGACGAGTCGTCCGATTCCCTGCTCATTCGGGTGAACAGGGCCCACTGCGGGATCCTCTCAGCCCGCCCGCAGCGCCATCGTCATCGCCTCTACTGCGAGCAGCGGCGCCACATTGCGGTCCATCGCGTCCCGGCAGGCGATCACCGACTCGATCCTGCGCAGGGTCTGCGCGGGCGTCGAGGACTCCGCGATCCGGTCGAGGGAGTCCTGCACGTCGACATTGGCGATGGCGATCCGGGAGCCGAGCTGGAGCGCCAGCACATCCCGGTAGAACCCGGTGAGCTCGGTCAGCGCCAGATCGAGACTGTCCCGCTGCGTACGCGTCTTGCGGCGCTTCTGCTTGTCCTCCAGCTCCTTCATCGCCCCCGCCGTACCCCGCGGCATCCGGCCCCCGGCCACCCCGCCGAGCGCCGCCTTGAGGTCCTCGGTCTCCTTGACGTCGACCTCCTCCGCCATCTGCTTGGCGTCGTCGGTGGCCGTGTCGATCAGCTCCTGGGCCGCCTTGAGGCAGCCGCCGACGTCGGCGACCCGCAGCGGAACCTTCAGCACCGCCGCCCGCCGCGCCCGCGCCCGCTCGTCCGTCGCGAGACGGCGCGCCCGGCCGATGTGTCCCTGGGTGGCGCGCGCCGCGGAGTGCGCCCGCTCGGGGTCGACGCCGTCGCGGCGGATCAGGACGTCGGCCACCGCCTCCACCGGCGGGGTGCTCAGGGTGAGGTGCCGGCAGCGGGAGCGGATCGTGGGCAGGACGTCTTCGAGCGAGGGGGCGCACAGCATCCAGACCGTGCGCGGCGCGGGCTCCTCGACGGCCTTCAGCAGGACGTTGCCCGCGCCCTCGGTGAGGCGGTCGGCGTCCTCCATCACGATGACCTGCCACCGGCCGACCGCCGGGGAGAGCTGGGCGCGCCGGACCAGGTCGCGGGTCTCCTTCACGCCGATGGAGAGGAGATCCGTACGGATGATCTGGACGTCGGCGTGTGTGCCGATCAGGCTGGTGTGGCAGCCGTCGCAGAACCCGCAGCCGGGTACGCCACCCAGCGCCCGGTCCGGGCTCGTGCACTGGAGCGCGGCGGCGAAGGCCCGTGCCGCCGTGGACCGGCCGGAACCGGGCGGTCCGGTGAACAGCCAGGCGTGCGTCATCTTCGAGCCCTGGTCCAGCGGCTTGCCGTCGGACACGGCGGTGACCAGGGCGTCGGCGTCCTTGGCGGCGGCGGCGAGCTGTTCCTGCACGCGGATCTGTCCGACCAGGTCGTCCCATACGGTCATGGGTCACCGCCCTTCCGGTGGTGTCGTGCCGTGCTGTGGTGCGGCGGTGGCGTTCGAGCGTCGTTCGGCGGGAGGACGGAGGGGGCACGGTGGGCCGTCCGTCCCGTCGCTCTCCATTGTGGGGGACGCCACTGACAGTCCGGCCCGCCCGCCCCGGGAGGGGCGGACGGGCCGGGACTTCACCGTCGGCGGTGGGGCGGGGGGCGTCAGCCGCGCGGGCGGCGTCCCCGGCGTGCGGGGCCGTCGTCCTCCTGGCCCCCGAGCAGCTCGTCCGCCAGGGTCGGCAGATCGTCCAGCGGAGTCTCCTCCGCCCAGTCCGGGCGGGGGCGCTTGCGGCGGCCCTGCTGCCGGTCCGGGGTCTCCCCGGCGTTCGGGTCCTCGACCTGCGGCAGTTCCCGGGTGCGCTCGTTCTCGCTCTCCGCGGGCGAGGACGCCGGGCTCTCGTCCCGGAAGAAGCCCTGGGGCACCCGGTCGGAGGGCTGATCGGCGGAGACCGGCGGCAGCACGGCCGTCTCGTCCGCCTCCCGGGCCTGCGGCCGGTCCGCCGGCCGCTGGTCCGCGTAGCGCGGCAGCATCGCCGTCTCGTCGTCCCCGAGAGCGGAACCCGAACGTGCACCCGTGCCCGTACCGGATCCGGAAGGACGGTCGTCCTCCGGCCGGACCGCCGGGACCGGCTGCGTGATCTCGTTCGGGTTCACGATCGGCGTGGGCACCGTGAGCTCGTTCTCCGGAACGGACGGGCCTTCCGACCGGGAGGACGACCGCGAGGCCGACGACGAGGACGAGGACGAGGACGACGGGGAGGACGTCTCCGTACGGGAGGTGCCGGACGCCCGCGCCTCCTCCGCACGCCGGGCCTCCGCCCGGTCGGCCTCGGCCCGGGCCGCCTCCGTACGGGCGGCAGCCTCGGCCTCGGCCCGGCGACGGGCCTCCTCGGCGCGCATCAGGGCCTCTTCGGCCTTGCGCTGCTTCTCCAGGCGCTGTGCCTCGGCCTCCTTGCGGAGCCGGGCCTCCTCCTCGGCCTGCTTGCGCAGACGCTCCTGCTCGGCCTCGCGGACCCGCTCCTCGGCCTCCAGCCGGAGCCGGTCCTCCTCGGCGCGGCGGCGGGCCTCCTCGGCGCGCTGCCGGGCCTCCTCCGCCTGGCGCTCGGCCTCGCGGCGGCGGGCCTCCTCCAGCTCGCGCTGCTTGCGCTCCTCCTCCTCGGCGCGCAGCCTGGCGAGCTGCTCCTGGCGCTCCTTCTCCAGGCGCTCCTCCTCGGCCTTGCGGGCGGCCTCTTCCTCCGCCTTGCGCCTGGCCTCCTCGATGGCCTGGCGCCGGGCCTCCTCGATGGCCTCGATCTCGGCCTCGGAGAGCGGCAGGAGCTGGTCGAGCCGGTGACGTACGACCGTGGTGATCGACTCCGGCTCCTGGCCGGCGTCCACCACCAGATAGCGGGTCGGGTCGGCGGCGGCCAGGGTCAGGAACCCGGACCGCACCCGCTCGTGGAACTCGGCGGGCTCCGACTCCAGCCGGTCCGGCGCCTCGGTGAACCGCTCCCGCGCGGTCGCCGGGTCGACGTCCAGCAGCACCGTCAGATGCGGTACGAGGCCGCTCGTCGCCCACCGCGAGATCCGGGCGATCTCGGTCGGGGCCAGGTCCCGGCCCGCGCCCTGGTAGGCCACGGAGGAGTCGATGTAACGGTCGGAGATGACGATCGCGCCGCGCTCCAGCGCCGGGCGGACGACGGAGTCGACGTGCTCGGCGCGGTCGGCGGCGTACAGCAGGGCCTCGGCCCGGTTGGACAGACCCGCGGAGGACACGTCGAGCAGGATCGACCGCAGCCGCTTGCCGACGGGGGTCGCCCCGGGCTCGCGGGTCACGACGACCTCGTGGCCCTTGGACCGGATCCAGTCGGCGAGCGCCTCGACCTGAGTGGACTTGCCCGCTCCGTCGCCGCCCTCCAGGACGAGGAAGAAGCCGGTGGCGGCGGGCGCGACCGCGGGGTCGCCGCCGCGCAGCGCCTCGCGCAGGTCCCGGCGCAGCGGCACGCCCGCCCGGTCGTCCGTCTTGGCGAGGACGAGCGCGGCGACGGGCAGCAGCAGCGCGCCGAGCAGCATCAGGGTGAACGCGGCCCCGCCGTGGGCGAAGACGAAGTCGCCGGCGACCAGGCGGTGCCGTCCGATCGCGGCGGCCAGCAGGGGGCCCGCGACCGCGCCGAGCGCGACGAGCACCCGGACGACGGCCTGGAGGTGCTCGGTGGTCCGGGCCTGCCGGAACGCCTCGGTCTCCTGGTCGATCAGGGTGTGCCCGGTGTTCGCGGCGACCCCGGCGGCGTAACCGGCGAGCAGCGCGATGGCGATCCCGGTCGCGGTGTCCGGCACCAGGCCGAGCGCGAGAAGCGCGAGGCCGGTGACGGTCGTGGCCATCGCCAGCAGGCGGCGGCGCGACAGGGTGGGGAGCACGTGGCGCGCGGTGCGGATGCCGAGGGCGGTGCCGCCGGTCAGTCCGAGGACCAGCAGCGCGAACGTCGCGGGCCCGCCGCCGAGGTCGTAGGCGTGCAGTACGGAGACGGCCGCTGCGGCGGCGACGGTTCCGGCGAGGGCCGCGCAGACCGCGACCAGCAGGGGGACGGCGCCGGTGCGGCCCTTGTCGGGGCCGTTGCCGGTGGCCGGGCGGCGCAGGCCCTCCAGCGGGGAGCGCGGCCGGGGCGTCTGCGTGGCCGGGAACTGAAGGAAGTACAGGGTGGAGATGGAGGCGGAGAAGAGCCCGGCCGCGACGTAGGACCCCAGGGCCGCCTGGTGGAAGGAGAACCACTCCAGGCCCGAGCCCAGGAGGTTGCCGACCAGCGTGGCGGCCAGCAGGACCACCGCGGCGGCGGGCACGGCGAGGAAGTTCGTGCGCAGCGAAAGGCGGCGCAGGGCGTCGAGGTGGTCGGGCAGGGGGCGTACGGCCGCACCTTCGAGGGGCGGGGCGGGCAGCAGCGCCGGGGCGGCACTGTCCTTGGCCACGGCCCACAGGCGCTCACCGGCGCCGGTCACGAAGACGGTGATGAGGATCATCATGAGCGCCTTGTCGGGCGTCCAGTCGATCCACAGCGGGGCGACGACCAGGAGCGCCAGGCGCAGCCCGTCCACCCCGATCATCAGCCATCGCCGGTCCAGCTTTCCGCCGGGCCCCGTGAGGGACGTCAGGGGCCCCAGGAGTACGGCTCCGAAGAACAGGGTGGAAAGGATCCGGGCACCGAAGACGGCGGCGACGGCGAAGGCCGCCCCGCGGTATCCGGTGCCGAATGAGCCCTCAAGGACCGCCGCTTGCAGCGACAGCAGGACCAGCACGAGAAGGGCGAGTGCATCGCCGATACCGCCGACGAGCTGGGCGCTCCACAACCGCTTCAGCGGGGGAATACGCAACAGGGCCCGTACGGCGCGCTCGCGTGAGTCTGCGGCAAGTGTGTCGGAGGTGGGGCTCACGACCGTTGGCTGCTCGGCTCGCGTCATCCGCCCAGCCTATCGGCAGCGGTGCGGTGACCGTCGGCCCGTCCGAACATATGGACGCAGACAGCTTCCGGCCATGGTGCGCGAGACCTTTTTTGCACACCGCCGCCCGGCCCGCTCACGCACCGCCCGGCCCGGCCCCCTCACGCACCAGGCCGCCCGGCACCTGGATCACGGGGATCGAGGTACCGGGCGGCCTGGTGCGATCCGCGCGACGGGGTCAGTCGTCCGACGGGGCGGAGGAGGAGGCCGAAGCCGTCTTCTTCGCCGTCGTCGTCTTCTTGGCGGCCGTCTTGGCGGTCGTCGCCTTCTTGGCCGTCGTCGTCTTCTTCGCCGCGGTCTTCTTGGCGGCCGTGGTCTTGGTGGCCGTCGTCTTCTTCGCGGCCGTCTTCTTGGCCGTCGCCTTCTTCGCCGGGGCCTTCTTGGCCGTCTTCTTCTTGGCGGGCCCCTTGGCGCGCTTCTCGGCGAGCAGCTCGTAGCCGCGCTCCGGCGTGATGTCCTCGACGCTGTCGTCGGTCCGCAGCGTCGCGTTGGTCTCGCCGTCGGTGACGTACGCGCCGAAGCGGCCGTCCTTCACCACGACCGGCGCACCGCTGACCGGGTCGGTGCCGAGCTCCTTCAGCGGCGGCTTGGCCGCGGCCCGGCCGCGCTGCTTGGGCTGGGCGTAGATCGCGAGGGCCTCTTCGAGGGTGATGTCGAAGAGCTGGTCCTCGGAGGTCAGCGACCGGGAGTCGGTGCCCTTCTTCAGATACGGGCCGTAGCGGCCGTTCTGCGCGGTGATCTCGACACCCTCGGCGTCCTCGCCGACGACGCGCGGCAGCGACATCAGCTTGAGGGCGTCGGCGAGGGTGACCGTGTCCAGGGACATGGACTTGAAGAGGGAGGCGGTCCGCGGCTTCACCGCGTTCTTGCCGGTCTTCGGCGTCCCCTCGGGCAGCACCTCGGTGACGTACGGGCCGTAGCGGCCGTCCTTGGCGATGATCTGGTTGCCGCTGACCGGGTCGGCGCCCAGCTCGAAGTCGCCGCTGGGCTTCGCCAGCAGCTCCTCCGCGAGCTCCACGGTCAGCTCGTCGGGGGCCAGGTCCTCGGGCACGTCGGCACGCTGGTGGCCCTCGGCGTCCTTCTCGCCCCGCTCGATGTACGGGCCGTAGCGGCCGACGCGGAGCTTGATGTCGTTGCCGACCGGGAAGGAGGAGATCTCCCGGGCGTCGATCGCGCCGAGGTCGGTGACCAGGGCCTTCAGCCCGCCGAGGTGGTCGCCGTCGCCGTTGCCCGCGTCGGAGGCCGCGCCGATCCCGGCGGTGTCGTCACCGGGCTGGGCGCCGAAGTAGAAGCGCTTGAGCCACGGCACGGACTGGGCCTCGCCCCGCGAGATGCGGTCGAGGTCGTCCTCCATGCGGGCGGTGAAGTCGTAGTCGACGAGCCGGCCGAAGTGCTTCTCCAGCAGGTTGACCACGGCGAAGGACAGGAAGGACGGGACGAGCGCCGTGCCCTTCTTGAAGACGTAACCGCGATCCAGGATGGTCCCGATGATCGAGGCGTACGTGGAGGGGCGGCCGATCTCGCGCTCTTCGAGCTCCTTGACCAGCGAGGCCTCGGTGTAGCGGGCCGGGGGCTTGGTGGCGTGCCCGTCGACCGTGATCTCGTCGGCGGACAGCGCGTCGCCCTCGGCCACCTGCGGCAGCCGGCGCTCACGGTCGTCCAGCTCGGCGTTCGGGTCGTCCGCGCCCTCGACGTACGCCTTCATGAAGCCGTGGAAGGTGATTGTCTTGCCGGAGGCGGAGAACTCGGCGTCCCGGCCGTCGCTCGCCCGGCCGCCGATCTTGACGGTGACGGAGTTGCCGGTCGCGTCCTTCATCTGGGAGGCGACGGTCCGCTTCCAGATCAGCTCGTAGAGCCGGAACTGGTCGCCGGTGAGGCCGGTCTCGGCGGGGGTGCGGAAGCGGTCGCCGGAGGGGCGGATCGCCTCGTGCGCCTCCTGCGCGTTCTTGACCTTCCCGGCGTACGTACGCGGCTTCTCGGGGAGGTAGTTCGCCCCGTACAACTGCGTGACCTGGGCCCTGGCCGCGGAGATCGCGGTGTCCGAGAGGGTCGTGGAGTCGGTACGCATATAGGTGATGAAGCCGTTCTCGTACAGCTTCTGCGCCACCTGCATGGTCGCCTTCGCCCCGAAGCCCAGCTTGCGGCTCGCCTCCTGCTGGAGGGTCGTCGTCCGGAAGGGGGCGTACGGGGAGCGGCGGTACGGCTTCGACTCGACGGACCGGACCGCGAAGGAGGAGTCGGCGAGCGCGGCGGCCAGGGCGCGGGCGTTCGTCTCGTCCAGGTGCAGGGTCTGGGCGGAGCCGGCCTTCAGCTGTCCGTCGGGGCCGAAGTCGCGGCCCTGGGCGATGCGGCGGCCGTCGACCGCGCTGAGGCGGGCGGTGAGGGTCGAGGGGTCGGAGGCGTCACCGGTGCGGCCGGTGGCGAACTTTCCGGTCAGGTCCCAGTACTCGGCGGAGCGGAAGGCGATGCGCTCGCGCTCCCGCTCGACGACGAGCCGGGTGGCGACGGACTGGACGCGGCCCGCCGAGAGCTTCGGCATGACCTTCTTCCACAGGACCGGCGAGACCTCGTAGCCGTAGAGGCGGTCGAGGATGCGGCGGGTCTCCTGGGCGTCGACCATGCGCTGGTTGAGCTCGCGCGGGTTGGCCACGGCGGCCCGGATCGCATCCTTGGTGATCTCGTGGAAGACCATCCGGTGGACCGGGACCTTGGGCCTGAGGACTTCCTGCAGGTGCCACGCGATGGCTTCGCCCTCGCGGTCCTCATCGGTGGCGAGGAAGAGTTCGTCGGACTCGGCCAGCAGCTGCTTGAGCTTCCTGACCTGGGCCTTCTTGTCGGCGTTGACGACATAGATGGGCTGGAAGTCGTGTTCGACGTCCACCCCGAGGCGGCGTACCTCGCCGGTGTACTCGTCCGGGACCTCGGCCGCGCCGTTCGGGAGGTCGCGGATGTGCCCGACGCTCGCCTCGACGACGTATCCGGGGCCGAGATAGCCCTTGATCGTCTTCGCCTTGGCAGGCGACTCGACGATGACGAGTCGGCGGCCGCCCTGTGCGGTCTCGCTGGTCGGGGACAACTTCGCTCTTCTCTCCGGTCGACACTCGATGGGCATCCGGGCAGCGTCATGACGCTGCCCGCGGTGCTGTCGCTGCGGAGTGTGACGGTACAACCCGCCCCCGTGTCAAACGGCAAAAGCCCGCAACGGCCACTCGAACGGTAACCCGACTTCCGCCATTCCTGCCGCCCGGACCGCCGGGTCCGCGCCGCGCGGAGGCTTGGCCAGTGTCTTTTCGGAGGTGGTCGCGGTGTCCGCCGGGCAACCTGTCGGCCCGGGCGCCGCCCTGCCGGGGGCGGGGATCAGACGAGCGTGAAGCACCACACGCCGAGGCCGAGGAAAACTACGCCGAAGAGGGTCGTGAGTGCGGTGGAGGCGACGGGGCTCACACCGTGCGCCACCGGCGCGCGGTGCAGGGCTCGCGCCCCGGTCCAGATCAGGAGGGCGGCCCCGAACAGCGCCAGGGCCGTGCCGGCGAAGACTGCTGAGACGCTCTCCATGTCGTACTCCTGGACCGTCGTGGCGAACCACCCGGGGCGGACCGACCGGTCCCGGAGCCGGACCTCGGCGGTCCGGCACGGGGAGGTTGTCACCCCGGGGCATCGCCCACACGAACCCAGGGTGAACAGCACTCCCCCGCCGACCGGCGGAACACCATCGGCCGTATACGGGGCACCCTGGGCCGCATACGACCGGAATGTGCGGTCCGGGCGCGTCGGAGAGCGGGCCGAGCGGGAACCCACTGGTGACAAGGACGACACCGCCCGACCGGGGGGCGTTCCTACTCCGTACCGGAACGGGAAGCGGTCGCGATCACGGTCGTACGGACACGGCATCCGGGTCACCGGCCGCCGTACCTCCGCGGCCTCCCAACCCTCAGGTCCCCTCCGCGGCCTACTGGCTCCGCGGCCTACTGGCCCACAGCCTCCGCACCCTCGGGTTCCTCCGCGGCCTACCGGCTCCGCGACCGCCGAACCCTCGGCGCCCTACTGGCCCTGCGGTACGGCGCCGGGCGCCGGTTCCAGGAAGCCCTCCTCGACCAGCAGCCTGATCGCCTGCGGGGTGCGGTCGCGCAGGAGCACCGGGTCTTCCGCCATCAACTGCGCGATGGCGTCCAGGATCCGTCCGGCGGGCAGCGAGCCGTCGCACACGCCCGCGAACCCGGCGGCCACCGCGTCGACCTTGGTCGCCCGCATCATGCCGCGGTGCTGACGCAGCACCACATGCTCGGGGTCCTCCGCGCCCGGCATGCCGACCTGCTCCTGCACCACCTCGGCGGCGAGGACGAAGTGTCCGGCGAGCAGCGCCGCGTCGTCCTGGTCGCGGAGGTAGTCCTGGCGGGCGAAGTGCTCCTGGACGGCCTGTCCGAGCGGCTGCTGCACCGCGTGCGGCCATTCCTCGACGACGATCGAGGGGTTCCCGGCCGCTGCCGCGGCGGATTTCCGCAGCGTGATCCAGCCGAATCCGACGGCCGTGGCGCCCCGCGCCTCGAACTCGTCGAGCCACGCCTCGTACCGCTCGGCGTACTCGGCGGGGTCGCTTCGGTGGTCACCGCTGTCCCGCAGCCACAGCTCGGCGTACTGCGTGACGTCCTGGACCTCGCGCTGGACGATCCAGGCGTCACAGCCCTGCGGCACCCAGGAGCGCAGCCGGTCCTGCCACTCCTCGCCCTCCACGTGCTGCCAGTTGGCGAGGAACTGGGCGTAACCCCCCTCGTTCAGATGGTCGCCGGACTCCTGCACCAGCGTGCGGCACAGGTCGTCGCCGCCCATGCCGCCGTCCCGGTAGGTGAGGCGGGCGCCGGGCGAAATGACGAAGGGCGGGTTGGAGACGATCAGGTCGAACGTGTCGGAGCCCACCGGCTCGAAGAGCGAGCCCTCGCGCAGGTCGGCGGGGGCGGCGCCGGACAGGGCGAGGGTGAGCCGGGTGAACTCCAGGGCACGGGGGTTGAGGTCGGTGGCGGTGACCCGGGTGGCGTGCTGGGCGGCGTGCAGCGCCTGGATGCCGGAGCCCGTACCGAGGTCGAGGGCCGAGGCGACCGGCGTCCGGACGGTGATCCCGGCGAGGGTGGTGGAGGCCCCGCCGACACCGAGGACGACGCCCTCCTCGCGCGAACCGATCCCGCCCGCACCGCCGACCGCGCACCCGAGGTCGGACACGATGAACCAGTCCTCGCCGTCCGGCCCCCCGTACGGCCGTACGTCGACGCCCGCACGGACCGTCCCGTCCGCCCGGCTCACCCAGCCGTCCGCGACGCACTCGGCGAGCGGCAGGGCGGCACGGGCCCGCTCCTCGGCGACGGGGCGCTGCAGAAGGAACAGCCGCACCAGCGTGTCGAGCGGGGTGTCGCCCCGGGTGGCCCGCAGGGCGGGGACCGTCTCGCTGCGGGCGAGGGCGGCATAGGCGGGCGCGCCGAGGCGGTCGAGGAGCCCGTCCGCGGTGAAGTCCGCGGCGAGCAGGGCCTCACGGAGGGCGGCGGCGTGGTCGGGTGCGGGAAGGCTGCTCTTACTCACCCACCCATTGTGTCCGCTCCCACCGACAACGGCAGCGGCCCGGGCACCCACCGGGTGTCCGGGCCGGGAGAACGGCGCTCAG
Source organism: Streptomyces anulatus (assembly GCF_014650675.1). GTDB lineage: Bacteria > Actinomycetota > Actinomycetes > Streptomycetales > Streptomycetaceae > Streptomyces > Streptomyces anulatus. Next base: position 90,945 of record NZ_BMVK01000013.1, read on the forward strand.
CCCTTCTTCTCCGCGGAGTCCTTGTCCGCGGAGTCCTTCTCCGTCGCGTCCTGCTCCGTCGCATCCTTCTTGTCGGCGTCCGTGCCTTCCGTGGAGGCGTCGGAGCCGGCCGCCGCGGAGCCGGAGGGGCCGGTCGAAGCCGTCGGCTTCTGGCAGCCCTTCTGCTTCGACATCGCGACGCCGACCTCGCCGGACTGGAGCTTCTTCAGAGCCTGGTCACCGCTGGTGCTGATCTTGTTCAGCTCGTCGGCGATGCCCTTCAGTCCGTCGGCGAACTTCGCCTGGTCCTTGGTGTCGAGCGCGTCGACCTCGGTCTTGAGGTCGGCGTACGCCTTGGAGGAGGCGTTGAGCTCCTTCACCGCTTCCTTCTGCGTGGTCTCGCCGTCGTCGACCGGCGGCGGGCCGGCCGAGTCCACGGCGGCGCCCAGTGACTTGTACGCCTGGGAGATCTGCTGGAAGGCGGCCGAGTCGGTCTTCTGGACGTCGGCGGGCTTGCTGTTGTCCGCGGTCTGCTGCTGGATGGAGGCGTTGGCGTTGGCGATCTTCTGCAGTTGCGGCTGAACCTGGTCGCAGACCTTCTTGGCCCAGTCGTTGACCTTGTTGTCGCTGTCGTCGCTGCAGCCCGACAGCGTCAGTACGAGTACCGCACCGCCGGACAGTGCGGCTGCAAGCTTCTTGTTCACCGGATTGGTCCCTTCCAAGGCTCTCGGCCCCGGAACTTACACGCCGAGGGGACGACAGCCGGGTGCCGGTCATCCGGTGTGCATGCTTTTGAAGCCATTTGCACCAAGGGAAATGAGGGAGATGCCACTCGCGCGGAGAATCGGACACGCGATCGGTCACTCATCCGAAAGGCTGCTCCTGATCATCGACCCCGCCGACGCGGACGACACCGGACGACGACGGACGACGACGGAAGGGGGCGCGGAGGAGACGGACGAGGGCGGACGGCACGTCAGCACGCACCGCCCGCCCTTTCCTTGACCACGCGTCACACCGCTACGCGCGCCCGGCGCAGCTCGCTACGTACGCCTCACGGGGCCGCCGCGGGATCCGGCGCGGGGATCGAGGGGCCTCCGTCCCCCGAGGCGTCGTCGTCGCCGACGGCGATGCCGCGCCGCTTGGAGACGTAGACCGCGACGACGATGATCCCGATGGCGACGACGGCCACCAGCGCCCGCACCCAGGGATTCGCGTCCGCTCCGTAACTGAACTGCACGATCGCCGGGGCGATGAGCAGGGCGACCAGGTTCATCACCTTGAGCAGCGGGTTGATCGCCGGACCCGCCGTGTCCTTGAACGGATCGCCGACCGTGTCGCCGATGACGGTCGCGGCATGGGCCTCGCTGCCCTTGCCGCCGTGGTGGCCGTCCTCGACGAGTTTCTTGGCGTTGTCCCACGCGCCGCCGGAGTTGGCGAGGAAGACGGCCATCAGCGTGCCCGTGGCGATCGCGCCGGCGAGGTACGAGCCGAGGGCGCCGACACCGAGGGTGAAGCCGACCCCGATCGGCGCCAGGACCGCCAGCAGGCCCGGCGTGGCCAGTTCGCGCAGGGCGTCACGGGTGCAGATGTCGACGACGCGCCCGTACTCCGGCTTCTCCGAGTAGTCCATGATCCCGGGATGCTCGCGGAACTGCCGCCTGACCTCGTAGACCACGGCTCCGGCGGACCGGGACACGGCGTTGATGGCCAGTCCGGAGAACAGGAAGACGACCGCGGCGCCCAGGATCAGGCCGACGAGGTTGTTGGGCTGCGAGATGTCCAGGCTCAGCCCCAGCTCGCCCGCCCCGGCCCCGACCTCGTCCACCGCTGTGGCGATGGCGTCGCGGTAGGACCCGAAGAGCGCCGCCGCCGCGAGGACGGCGGTGGCGATGGCGATGCCCTTGGTGATGGCCTTGGTCGTGTTGCCGACCGCGTCCAGGTCGGTGAGCACCTGGGCTCCGGCCCCCGTGACGTCCCCGGACATCTCCGCGATGCCCTGGGCGTTGTCCGAGACCGGCCCGAAGGTGTCCATGGCCACGATGACGCCCACCGTGGTGAGAAGCCCCGTCCCGGCGAGCGCGACCGCGAAGAGCGCCAGCATGATCGACGTACCGCCCAGCAGGAACGCCCCGTAGACGCCGAGGCTGATCAGCAGCGCGGTGTAGACGGCCGATTCCAGGCCGATGGAGATGCCCGCCAGGACCACGGTGGCCGGGCCGGTGAGCGAGGACTTTCCGATGTCCCGGACCGGGCGGCGATTGGTCTCGGTGAAGTAGCCGGTGAGCTGCTGGATGAGCGCGGCCAGGACGATGCCGATGGCCACCGCGACCAGGGCGAAGATCCGCGGATCGCCACCGTGCCCGGCGATCGCCTCGTCGGTGACCCCGCCCAGTTCGGCGTACGAGGAGGGCAGATAGGTGAAGGCGGCGACGGCCACCAGCGCGAGCGAGATCACCGCGGAGATGAAGAAGCCGCGGTTGATCGCGGTCATCCCGCTGCGGTCGGCGCGGCGCGGGGCCACCGCGAAGATTCCGATCATCGCGGTGACGACACCGATCGCCGGGACCATCAGGGGGAAGGCGAGACCGGAGTCGCCGAACGCGGCCGTACCGAGGATGAGCGCGGCGACGAGCGTCACCGCGTACGACTCGAAGAGGTCGGCGGCCATGCCCGCGCAGTCACCGACGTTGTCGCCCACGTTGTCGGCGATGGTGGCGGCGTTGCGCGGGTCGTCCTCCGGGATGCCCTGCTCCACCTTGCCCACCAGGTCGGCGCCGACATCCGCGGCCTTGGTGAAGATCCCGCCGCCGACCCTCATGAACATGGCGATCAGCGCCGCGCCGAGACCGAATCCCTCCAGCACCTTGGGCGCGTCGGCGGCATAGACGAGCACCACGCAGGAGGCCCCGAGCAGACCGAGTCCCACCGTGATCATTCCGACCACGCCACCGGTACGGAAAGCGATCTTCATCGCTTTGTGCGAGACAGCGGTGAGATCCTTTTCCGGTTCCCCTTCCGCTGGGGTCGCCTCACGCGCGGCCGCGGCCACCCGCACATTGCTCCGCACGGCGAGCCGCATGCCGATGTATCCGGTCGCCGCCGAGAAAAGCGCACCCACCAGGAAGAAGAGGGAACGCCCGGCGCGCTGCGACCAGTTGTCGGCAGGCAGCAGGAACAAGAGGAAGAACACGACGACGGAGAAAACACCGACCGTGCGCAGTTGCCGGGCCAGATAGGCGTTTGCGCCCTCCTGGACCGCCGCGGCGATCTCCTTCATGCGTTCGGTGCCCTCGCCGGCCGCCAGGACCTGGCGTACGAGCAGCTGGGCGACGATCAGCGCGGCGACGGCGACGACCGCCACCACGATGACGATCAGCCGGTTGCCGTCGGTGAGTACCGCCGCCGCGAGGGAGACGGGTCGGTCGGAAAACGCGGATTCTTGCGTCAGTGCTGCCATTGGGGTGGTGAAGAACTCCGCCATACGTCCTCCTTGACGCTCAGCGCTCAAGTCGTGGACGGATTGTAGGGAGCGGAACCTGATCAAAACAGTGGGCGGGAAGAGAATTGATCGCTCTCCCCCCAACGCCGAAAGATCAGCGGAGAGATCCTGCTCGAATGCAGTAATGGGGCAGGCACATTACTGCGAAGAGAATCAAGAAAAAAGGCCCTGCTCAGCAGGGCCTGAAAAAACGAAACATCTCCCACGCACCTCAAGACCCACGGGTCTCAACGTGCCGGGACAACAGGACGGGTCCCGGCACTCAGCACTCAGCACTAGCCTCAGACACTGGCCTCGGCACCTGGAACAACGACCACGGACGCGGGTGCGAACATGCGAACGCGGGTGCGAACGCGGGTATGGGTACGGGCACAGGCGCGGGCCCTCAGGGTCGTGCGGTGGCGTCGGCCGTCGGCCAGCTCATGCGGATCACTCCGCCGCCCGCACCGGAACGGACCTCCACGTCGTCGACGAGACCGCTGATGACCGCGAGGCCCATCTCGTCCTCGCCCTCACCGTCCGCCTCGGGATCGGGCCGGTCCGGCCCCGCTCCGGACGCACCGGAGCCGTTGCGCGCCCCGGCCCCGGCGGGATCCCCGCCGGGGCCGGGAACACTGTCCCCGACCTCGATGGAGAACGCCTTCTCCTCCTCGGTCAGCGCGACGCTGACCGGCGCGGTGATGCCGTGACTGCGGTGCAGCCCGACCGCGCGGCTGCACGCCTCCCCGACGGCGAGCCTGACCTCGTCGAGCACCGCCTCGTCGACACCGGCCCTGCGCGCCACGGCGGCCGCCACCAGGCGGGCCGTCCTGACATGTTCAGGCTGGGCGCTGAAGCGGAGTTCAACGGTGGCCATGACATCCCCCTCGAACGATCGGGCGTACGCCTCAGAGGCCCCGGGCGTGTCGCCCGGCACCCCTGCTCTCCTCTTCCGGAAACCGACAAAGCCGACAGCCGACCCGAGGGTCGACCGCCTGCCCGTCACGGCCCATGCGCTGCCGCTGTCGGCCTGTTCACTGCCTGCCGACCGACCCGGGGGCCGGTCCGCTCCGACCTCAGTCGGTGGCGGCGACAGCCTCGTCGACCGTGGTGTGAATCGGGAACACCTTGGTCAGACCTGTGATCCGGAAGATCTTGAGAATGCGCTCCTGGTTGCAGACCAGGCGCAACGAGCCCTCATGGGCCCGGACACGCTTCAAGCCGCCCACGAGCACGCCGAGGCCGGTGGAGTCGAGGAAGTCGACGCCTTCCATGTCGACAACCAAGTGGTAGCTGCCGTCATTCACCAACTCGACCAACTGCTCGCGCAGCTTGGGCGCGGTATACACATCAATCTCGCCACCGACCTCGACGACCGTACGGTCGCCACCAGGGCCGGACACATTGCGAGTCGACAGGGACAGGTCCACGGATCCTCCAGCACCTTGCTATCGAGCGGTCGCCCCTCGGTCTCCCCGACGGAGGCCAGGGGACGGATCGCCAGCCGCGATGGCATTCAATCACTTACCAGCAGCCATGCACGACGCCTTGGGACCATTGTCCGTCACGCCAGTGACACACTCGGTGCCGATGGCCAAGAATCACCGTCCCGGACAACCACCCGAGAGTGGGGGCTCGCGCCCCTCTCCCGCCATGATCCTCGACCGGCTCGCCGCAGGGGCGGGCCGGGCCGCGCGCATCACTCATACGGAGCACTTGCCCCCGAGATCGGGAACCCATGCCATCTGGCCGGATCGCATCCGGCCAGAAGTGATCTCGGCGATCGAAAAAGCCGGGATCGCCCATCCGTGGGCGCATCAGGCGGCTGCGGCGGAGCACGCGCTGGACGGCGAATCGGTCGTGATCGCCACCGGCACGGCCTCCGGGAAGTCCCTCGCGTACCTCGCGCCGGTCCTCAGCACCCTCCTGGACGGCTCCGAGGCCCCCAACGGCCGCGGGGCCACCACCCTGTACCTCGCCCCCACCAAGGCCCTCGCAGCCGACCAGCGGCGCTCGGTGAAGGCGCTCGCGGCCCCGCTCGGCAACGCCGTCAGGCCCGCGGTCTACGACGGCGACACCCCCGTCGAGGAACGCGAATGGGTGCGGCAGTACGCGAACTACGTCCTGACCAACCCCGACATGCTGCACCGCGGGATCCTGCCGTCCCACCCCCGCTGGGCGTCCTTCCTGCGTGCCCTACGGTTCGTCGTGATCGACGAGTGCCACACCTACCGGGGCGTCTTCGGCTCCCACGTCGCCCAGGTCCTGCGCCGCCTACGCCGCCTGTGCGCCCGCTACGGGGCCGATCCGGTCTTCCTGCTGGCCTCCGCCACTGCGGCGGACCCCGCGGTCGCAGCCGGGCGTCTGACGGGCCTGCCGGTCCGGGAGGTTTCCGACGACGCCTCCCCCCGCGGCGAGCTGGTCTTCGCCCTCTGGGAGCCCCCGCTGACCGACCTGCACGGCGAGAAGGGCGCACCCGTACGCCGTACCGCGACGGCCGAGACCGCCGACCTGCTCACCGACCTGACCCTCCAGGGCGTCCGCTCGGTCGCCTTCGTACGCTCCCGGCGCGGCGCGGAACTGATCTCGGTGATCGCCAAGGAGCGCCTCGCGGAGGTCGACCGCTCACTGCCGAAGCGGGTCGCCGCCTATCGCGGGGGATACCTCCCCGAGGAGCGCCGGGCCCTGGAGCGGGCGCTGCACTCCGGCGAACTGCTCGGTCTGGCGGCCACCACCGCCCTGGAACTGGGCATCGACGTCTCCGGCCTCGGCGCGGTCGTCATCTCCGGCTACCCGGGCACACGGGCGTCCCTCTGGCAGCAGGCAGGCCGGGCCGGCCGCTCGGGGCAGGGCGCCCTGGCCGTTCTCGTGGCCCGGGACGACCCGCTGGACACCTACCTGGTGCACCACCCCGAGGCGCTGTTCCAGCAGCCCGTCGAGTCGACGGTGCTGGACCCGGACAACCCCTACGTCCTCGCCCCCCACCTCTGCGCCGCGGCCGCCGAACTGCCCCTCACCGAGCCCGACATCGCCCTCTTCGGCCCCGCCGTGCCCGAACTGCTGCCCCAACTGGAGGCGGCGAAGCTGCTGCGCAGACGGGCGTCGGGCTGGCACTGGACCCGGCGCGAACGGGCCGCCGACCTGGCCGACATCCGGGGCGGCGGTGGGCGTCCTATCCAGATCGTCGAGGAGGGCACCGGCCGCCTCCTGGGCACCGTCGACGCGGCCGCCGCCCACACGGCCGTCCACGAGGGGGCCGTCCATCTCCACCAGGGCCGCACCCACCTGGTCCGGAAACTGGACCTGGAGGACTCCGTCGCCCTGGTCGAGCAGGCCGACCCGCCGTACTCGACGGTCGCCCGCGACACCACGGCCATCACCGTCCTGGAGACCGACACCGAGATCCCCTGGGGGCAGGGGCGGCTCTGCTACGGCTCCGTCGAGGTCACCAACCAGGTCGTCTCGTTCCTCCGCCGGAAGCTGATCACCGGGGAAGTCCTGGGCGAGACGAAGCTCGACCTGCCGCCCCGCACCCTGCGCACCCGCGCCGTGTGGTGGACGGTCACCGAGGACCAGCTCGACGCGGCCCGCATCAATCCGGAGATCCTCGGCGGCGCACTCCACGCCGCGGAGCACGCCTCGATCGGCCTGCTGCCGCTCTTCGCCACCTGCGACCGCTGGGACATCGGCGGCGTGTCCGTACCGCTGCACCCGGACACCCTGCTGCCGACGGTCTTCGTGTACGACGGCCACCCAGGAGGAGCCGGATTCGCCGAGCGAGCCTTCCACACCGCCCGTACGTGGCTGACGGCGACCCGGGAGGCCATCGCGTCCTGCGAGTGCGAGGCGGGCTGCCCTTCCTGCATCCAGTCCCCCAAGTGCGGCAACGGCAACGAACCCCTGCACAAACGCGGAGCCGTACGCCTGCTCACCGAACTCCTCAGGGCCGCACCCCCGGAACCGAACGAACCGACCACACCTGACGGACCGACGCCCCCTGACGGACCGACAACCCACTGACGGACCAACCACACCTGTCGGACCGACTTCATCGAACAGCAGGACCACGCCGAAGCCGGCCCCAGGGATCGGATCGTGGTCAAGGCCCGGCCCGGAAATCGGCCGGAGTTCTGGCCCGGGAATCGGTCGTGGGCATGGCCTAGCCCAGGGATAGGCCGGTGGACAGGTCCGGGGGCCAGCCGGAGTTCCGGCCCCGGGATCGAGTCGTGGTCAGGGCCCGGCCCGGGGATCCACCGGTGGTCCCGCCCGGGGATCCGCCGGTGGTCCGGCCCAGGGATCCGCCGGTGGTCCGGCCCGGGCCCTGACGGTGGGGAGGTAGGGCCCGAATCCCGAGCGGGCAGTCACATCGGCGATCTCCCCGTGCACCGCGCAGCGAACGAGCTCAGCCCCTTGCGCAAGGGCTACCCTGCGGGCCGTCTCACACGCGACCACCACCCCTTCCAGTGCCCGGTCCGCAGCCGCGAGGGCCGCCAGATCCGCGGCCCCACCCGCCCGATGACGGGCAGCCACGGCCTGGCCAAGCGCGAGCACCACGGCGAACACGGCGCAGAGACCAGCCGCGGTGACAGCCACCCACACCGTCGCCATGCCTCGGTCCGCGCCAAGACCCGCATCCCGGTTCGCGATCCGACCCACCCTCTGGTCCCCGCCACGGCCCATCCCGCTGCCCTCCCCCTCACTTTCATCCCGGGCCCGGTCCCGGGCCTGGTGCCGGGCCTGGACCCGGGCCCGGGCCCACCGCCGGAACCTGCCCCGACGGCGACGCCCGCCCAGCCCGTCCAGCCCCTGGCCTGCGGTTCCCCTCGCCCTCATGGCCCGGCACCCCCGACCGTGTCCTCCGCCAGTGCAGCCGCCTCGGCGCTCAACGTCAGGGCCAGCACGCCCGGCCCCGGGGTCGGGGCCTCCACCCGGACGCGCCACAGGTCTCCGGCCCGCCGCACCTCGACCCGGGCGCCGTGGGGCGCCGCGTCACGCGCGACTTCCAGTACCGCCGCCTCCGGCTCCGAGCGGGCAGCCGCCCGTGCCCCCGCCCGCGCCGCGTCCACGCACCGGATCTGGTCCGAGGCCGCCAGCAACGCCCACAGCAGCGCCATGGCGAAGGTCACCAGCACCGGGATCACCACGGCCGCCTCCGCGGACACCGCACCCCTGTCTCCGCACCCGTCGCCACTCGCGGGCCGGCGCCCGCGCAGCCCCCGGTCCCGCCCCCGGGAAAGGCGGCGGTCCGACGCCACGGGCCCCTTCCCCGGGCAGGACCCCGGCGGGGTCTCAGAACTTCGCATCGAGCGCGTCCTCGACCAGTGACTGCAGCGCCGACATCACCGGCCCGCTGTTCACCACCTTGTAGAGCACCGCCGCGAAGGCACACGCGGCGATGGTTCCCACCGCGTACTCGGACGTGGTCATCCCCCGGTCGGACCGGCCGAGCCGCCCCGCCCACCGTGCGGCCCACTTCGCCGTCCGGTCCGGCACTCCTGTGGACCGTCGGCCTCCGCGCAGAACGTCGACGGCCCGGTCCCAGAACTTCGTTTCCATTTCATCCCCCGATGAGCATCGATGACGAGCGGGCGCCCGAACGGAACACCCGTGAGTGACAGCGAAAATGAATGACCGACAGGTCGTGGTCGGCCGCGAACCCCGCGCAGGCATACCCGGCCCGCGCAACCTCACCGGCCCGGACGGCCGGTCGCGAGCAGGTCGCCGGCCAGGCCGATGATCACCGGCGCCACCCCGACCGCCAGAAAGGCGGGGAGGAAGCAGAGACCGACCGGCGCGGTGATCAGCACCCCGGCCCGTTGCGCCCGCGCCACCGCCGCAGCAGCTCGCTCGGCACGCATCGACTCGGCCAGCCTGGCAACCGGCTCTGCGGCCGGGGCCCCCGTCGAACCTGCCCGGTGCAGACAGCGGGCCAGCGGGCCTGCGCCCGGTATCTCCCCGAACCGACCCCACGCCTCGGCCGGTTCAACGCCGAGGCGGATCTCGGCGGCGGTTCGGGCCAGCCGGTCGCCGACCGGGCCACCGATGGATTCACCCACCTCCTCGGCAGCCTCCCGAGGGCCTGCCCCGACCGCGATACAGGCCGCCAACAGATCCGCGACCAGCGGAAGCTGCCGGGCGATCACGGCCCTCTCCGGATGGCTGTCGCCGGGACGCGTACGAGGGCGGGACCGCCGCCACCGCCACATCCCGTACGCCGCGACCGAACCGACCGCGCAGCCCATCACACCACCGACCAGAATCCATCCGGCCAGCCAGGCCCCGGCCGGAGCCGCCCACCGCCGGGCGGCCTCGGAAGGACCCGAACCACAGCTCGCCCGCAACGGTGCGACCAGCCGGCTCCACCTGCCGGGCCGTGCCGCAATGACCGTCCCCAACAACAGTGCGCCCCGCCCGCGAACCGCTCGCTTCCGGAATCCGGCGGAGGCCACGGATGCCAGCTGGGCCGCCGCGCCCAGCACCGCCGCCGACATCCCCAGGCTGTGGAGAACTTCTCCGTCCGCCGCGTTCACGCCGCCTCCGCTCCCCGCACGATCCGGCAGGCCCAGTACAGCCCGGCCGCCTCCAGGGACGCCCCCACCGCCAGACAGGCCAGGCCACCCGGGGTGTGCAGCAGCACGCGCAAGGGGTCGGCTCCGAGTGCCGCTCCCAGCCCAAGACCCGCGACCGGGAGCAGTGCCAGGACCACGACCGTCGACCACGCTCCCGCCAGTTGAGCGCGTAGCTCCTCCCGTCTGCGCCGGTCCTCTCGCAACGTGGCCTCCAGGCGCTCCAGCCCGGTCGCCAGCCCGGCCCCGCCGTCCACGGCCACTCGCCAGCACGCGGCCATCCCGGACAGGCCTCCCAGCCCCGGGCCCTGTGCCGCCTGCCGAAGAGCCGCCGGCACGTCACCGCCGAACCGTGCCGCCGCCAGCACCGCGGCCTCCGCCTCCCCCAGCCGGCCGGTGGAAGCGGGCGTCACCGAAGAGCAGTCCTCCGCCAGGCCTTCGCGCAGCGCCACCAGCAACGCCTGGCCCGGCTCACGGCCGGCCCGCAGCTCCCCGACCACGGCTCCGCACAACGCCGCCACCGCGGCCGCGGCCCTCTCCGCCTCCCGTGCTCCGGCCCGCCTCCGCAGCCACCGCCGCACCAACGGGACCGCCACGGCTCCCCCGACCAGCGGCAGCACGGAACCTCCCAGCACCGCAAGCAGCACCGCGACCGGAACGCACCACCACTCGCGATGCCCCCGGGCCGACTCCGTCACGCGCTCCAGGGCCTTGAGCAGGCATGGCCACCGGCTCCATGTCCGACGCGGCTCGGTGGGAGCGTCCACGAACAGCACCCGCGCCCGCCGAACACCCGTGTCCCGCACTATCGCGAGCCACACCGCTGATCCCGCGCAGAGAGCCACCGCATGAGCCGCGTACGCGGACGGTGTCCCCGTCACAGCGCACCCCCGATCAGCGACCGCAGCCGTTCCCATCCCAGCTCCGGAACAAATCCGCCGACACCCCAACTCAGAGCCGGAACCGTGAGGACCAGGCCCGCCGCGTCCCGCTCCAGGACGTGCACCTCGGCGACCCGCCGCTGCCCCGCACGGTCCCGCACGAGATGCACGACCACCGAGAGCGCGGCCGCCAACTGGCTGTGCAGAGCAACCCGGTCGAGACCGGCGGCAGTGCCCAGCGCCTCCAGTCGGGCGGGGACATGCTCAGCGGCATTGGCGTGGACGGTGCCGCACCCACCTTCGTGCCCAGTGTTCAATGCGGCCAACAGCTGGGTGACTTCAGCGCCCCGCACCTCTCCGACCACCAGCCGGTCGGGCCGCATGCGCAGCGCCTGCCGCACCAGATCTCGCAAAGTCACCCGGCCCGCTCCCTCCTGATTGGCGGGACGGGACTCCAGGCGGACCACATGCGGATGGTCCGGCCGCAGTTCGGCGGAGTCCTCGGCGAGCACGATCCGCTCGTTCACACCGACCGCGCCCAGCAGGCTGGCGAGGAGCGTCGTCTTGCCCGCCCCGGTGCCGCCGCTGATCACATAGGAGATCCGCGCTTCCACGAGGGCCCGCAGGATCCGGTCTCCGCCCGGCGGCACCGTGCCCGCGTCCACCAACTCCGCCAGCGAGAAGGCCCGTGGCCGCACCACGCGCAGCGAGAGGCAGGTCGAGCCGACGGACACCGGGGGCAGCACGGCGTGCATCCGTGTGCCGTCAGGCAGTCGCGCGTCCACCCATGGCCGTGCGTCGTCCAGCCTCCTGCCGGCCACTGCGGCGAGACGCTGGGCCAGCCTCCGCACCGCAGCCGCGTCCGGAAAGGTGACGCCCGTCAGCTGGAGCCCACCACCCCGGTCCACCCACACCCGGTCCGGTGCGGAGACCAGCACATCGGTCACCTCCGGATCCGCGAGCAACGGCTCCAACACTCCCGTGCCGATGAGTTCGCCACGCAGCTCTGCCGCGGCCCCGAGCACCTCGGCATCCCCCAGCAGCCGCCCCTGGGCCCGCAGAGCTGCGGCCACTCCGGCCGGAGTGGGAGCGGCACCGCTGCGTGCCAGCCGCTGGCGTACGGCGTCGAGCAGTTCGTCCGTCATGCCGCACCTCCCCCGGGCGGGCCGGTCACGGGGCTGGTGTCACCGGCCGCCGCCACCTGTTCCCAGAAGGCCGAACAGAACCGGGCCAACGGGCCCCGGGCACTGCCGCCGGGCGGAGTGCCATCGTCCTGGGAGACCAGAAGGCCCGATTCCACAGGAAGTTCACCGACGAGCGGGAGACCGATGGCCCGGGCGACCCATCGCCCGTCCAGACCTGACGCATACGGCCCCCGGGGCACCACCCGCAGGTCGTCCAGGACCATTCCGGCCGTGGCCGCGACGCGCCTGGCCGCTGCTACCGCACGCAGTTCGCCCGGCACCACGAGCAGGCCGAGATCGAGTTGGGCCAATGCTTCGGCGACTCCCTCGTCGACCCGGCGGGGAAGGTCAACGACCACCACCCCACCGAGTCGCCGCGCGGCGGCCAGCACCGCACGCATCGCCTGCGGCGGGATCACCACCTCGTCGTCCCGACCCCAACTCAGCACCCTCAGCCCGTGGAGCGCGGGCAGTGAGTCCTCCAGGGCTCCGCCCCCGAGGCGGCCCTTCGACTGGGCGAAATCCGGCCACCGCATGCCTTCGGCACGTTCGCCGCCGAGCAGGACGTCGATCCCGCCACCCAACGGGTCGCCGTCGATCAGCATCGTCCGCCTACCGGACCTCGCCGCACTCACGGCAAGGGCGCAGGCCAGCGTTGATGCGCCGGAGCCGCCCCGCCCGCCCATCACGCCGACGGTGAACGCGGGCCGCCCCACTCCTTCGGCGGCGTTGGCGATCTGATCGACGAGCCAGCTCTCGGAATCGGGCAGCCGCAGGACATACTCGGCCCCGATCTCCACAGCCCGCCGCCACACATCCGGGTCGTCCTGGTCCCGGCCCACCAGCATCACCCCCTTCCTGCGGCCAGCGCCCCGGCAACGCGCGGCGGCGTCGTCTCCGACCAGCACCATCGGAGCCCGCTCCCAGCCGCCACGGCGTCCGGGCGGCCCGTGATGAACTTCCGGCTCGGCTCCGGCCGCCGCGCACAGCCGCAGCAGGTCGTCGAGCAGTTCCACGTCCTCCGTCACGATCAGCGGGCCTCCGCGCCGCCCCTCGGCGACCGCCGCCCCTTCTCCTGCGATGGATCCAGCCACGATCTCCGCCCCCTTCTCACTGCCCCTTCAGTGCGGTTCGCGGTGTTCTCGGAGCGTTTCCGAGATGCGCGATTCCGGCACCCGCGGACTTCGCGGGTGGAATCAACGTGCAGCACCGCGGAAAATCATGTGGATCTTGATGAAAAACTGTGGACAACTTCCGGGCTGTGAATAACTCCGTAACCCGAACCAGCGACTTCCGGAGCGCAGCCCTCTGGCTACACACTGTGACGAGACGAGTCGCACAACACCCGGCTCGCACGATCGGGCCGATGACGGCCAGACGGGAGGCTCAGGTGGTTTCCGCCCCTAAAACGCGTCCGGACATGCGACGACCCCCGCCGGGGGGGAGAGCGGGGGTCGTCCCCACGGCCGACTCGGGGGGGGGAGGAGTCGGACCGGGTTAGCACGGTCGCGAACGATCCGTGACTTCCATGGTGTACCCGAGGGCCTTCTCAGGCAAACCCACGCGCCGGAGTTTACGCCGAATGGTGGGCCCCTATGCTCAGCGTTGTGGAAAACTGCTTCTCGCCGCGCACAGCAGCCTTCTTTGACCTGGACAAGACGGTCATTGCGAAGTCTTCGACGCTGACCTTCAGCAAGTCCTTCTACCAAGGCGGACTGATCAACCGCCGCGCTGTACTGCGCACTGCGTACGCACAGTTTGTGTTCCTCGCCGGGGGCGCCGATCACGACCAGATGGAGCGGATGCGTGAATATCTCTCCGCCCTCTGCAAGGGGTGGAACGTCCAGCAGGTCAAGGAGATCGTCGCCGAGACCCTGCACGACCTGATCGACCCGATCATCTACGACGAGGCCGCCACGCTCATCGAGGAACACCACACGGCGGGACGCGATGTGGTCATCGTTTCGACCTCGGGCGCCGAAGTCGTCGAACCCATCGGCGAATTGCTCGGCGCCGACCGCGTCGTCGCCACGCGCATGGTCGTCGGCGACGACGGCTGCTTCACGGGCGAGGTCGAGTACTACGCCTACGGACCGACCAAGGCCGAGGCCGTGAAGGCGCTCGCGGTATCGGAGGGGTACGACCTTTCGCGCTGCTACGCCTACAGCGACTCCGCGACCGATGTACCGATGCTGGAGTCGGTCGGCCATCCGCACGCGGTCAACCCCGACCGCGCGCTGCGCCGCGAAGCGACCCTTCGCGAGTGGCCGATTCTCGTCTTCAACCGCCCGGTCCGGCTCAAGCAGCGACTGCCCGCCTTCTCGATGCCGCCCCGCCCCGCCCTCGTCGCTGCGGCCGCGGTCGGCGCGGCGGCCGTCACCGCCGGGTTGGTCTGGTACGCCAGCCGCCGACGCACCGCCGGCGCCACCCTGCCCGGGTGAAACGGGGCGAGGCACAGCGAGGTGAGGCGAGGCCACTCCACCGGAGCCGCACCTCGCCTCACCTCACCTCCCCCGCCCGATTCGCCCTTGATTGAACCTAAAAGTAAAGAAGCGGGGCCAGGGGTTTCCCTTCCCCTGGTCCTGGAGTACAAAGGATTTAACGGCCCGCGAGACCAAGGACATCCGCGAGGATGACCTGTAACGCAGAACGGCCCCACGGACCGAGCACGAAAGCCGAGCACCCACGCGACGTCGACCCGTCGATTACGGGCCAGCCGCACCAGGTGACGGGCAAAGTACCCGACCTGATGGGCAAACTACGAGGACGCTTGGTAACTGGGCGGACGTGCCAGCGGCGGTACCGCACATCGGTACCGCCGCAACCCTTGCCCCGCGCCATCACCCTTCGGCCGCCCGGCAGCCATCCTCCTCCGACGCCTGCCTCGCCCCTCCGACGCCCGCCGCACCGGACCTGAGCCTGCGTCGGAACTGAGACCGCGTCGGGCCTGGGGCCGCGCCGCCCCCTGAGGCCACCTCGGCCCCACCTGAGGCCGCATCCGCACCCGAGGTCACCTCGGCCCCAAGGACACCATCCGGCACCATCCGGCACCAGGCAGCATCGGGCGCCCGGGCCGCAGCCGCGACGGGGGTTCTCAGGCGGCGCCGCGCTGAAGCGCCTCGCACACCGCGGTCGACTCGCGCACACCCAGCTCGACGGAGCGCCCGCAGTGGGCGATCCAGGCGGCCATACCCTCCGGGGTTCCGGCCGTGTAGCCCTCGAACGCCGCGACATACGCCGCCCGGCCCTGCTCCGCGTGCCCCACCTCGGCCGGGCAGATCGACTTCGGGTCCAGCCCGCTGCCGATCAGCACGATGCGCTCAGCCGTCCGGGCCACCAGACCGTTGTGCGAGCCGAAGGGGCGCAACGCCAGCAGCTCGCCGTGCACCACGGCGGCCGTGACCAGCGCGGGGGCGCTGCCGCCCGCAATGATCAGCTGCGAGAGCCCTTCGAGCCGTCCGGCGACCTCTTCGGCCCCGGGAAGCGGCGCCTCGATCAGCGGCTCGTCGACGGACTCGCCCGCCAGCCGAGGGCGCCCCACCGCGTCGTCGGGAGTCGCCCCGCCGGCCGCCACCAGATGCAACCGAGCCAGCACCCGCAGCGGCGACTGCCGCCAGATGGAGAGGAGTTGCCCCGCCTCTGCGGTAAGCCTCAGCGCGGCGCCGACCACACGCGCCTCGTCCTCACCGCTGAAGTCGGTACGCCGACGCACCTCTTCGAGGTTCCAGTCGGCACCGGCCAGCGCGGCCGAACCACGAGAACCCCGCAGTGCGGCTTCGGCCGTGACCTCATTGCTGCGGCGCCGCATGACGCGATGACCGTAGACCCGGTCGACAGCCTTGCGCACGGAGTCCACAGCATCGGGAACGCCGGGCAGGGAACCGAGCGCGGCGAGGGGGTCTGAGGCAGTCGTACTCATAAGTAGCGAGGCTACGCGCCCACCACACCCGCGCCACCCCCAAGTGGCCATCTTCACGAACAGTGACAGCACACCGCAATCGACCCACTACCCTAGGTGAACATGAAGATCGCTTTCGTCGGGAAGGGCGGCAGCGGAAAGACCACGCTGTCCTCGCTCTTCATCCGCCACCTCGCCGCCAACGAAGCCCACGTCATCGCCGTGGACGCCGATATCAACCAGCACCTGGGGGCCGCTCTCGGTCTGGACGAGGCAGAGGCCGCCGCGCTGCCCGCCATGGGTGCGCACCTCCCCCTCATCAAGGACTATCTGCGGGGCGCCAACCCCCGTATCGCTTCCGCCGAGACGATGATCAAGACAACTCCGCCCGGCGAGGGCTCCCGGCTGCTGCGGGTCCGCGAGGACAACCCGATCTTCGCGGCCTGCTCGCGCACGGTGCGGCTCGACGACGGGGACGTCCGGCTGATGGCGACAGGGCCCTTCACGGAGTCCGACCTCGGAGTGGCCTGCTACCACTCCAAGGTCGGGGCCGTGGAACTCTGCCTCAACCACCTGGTCGACGGCCCCGACGAGTACGTCGTGGTCGACATGACGGCGGGCTCGGACTCGTTCGCCTCGGGTATGTTCACGCGCTTCGACATGACGTTCCTGGTCGCGGAGCCGACCCGCAAGGGGGTGTCGGTGTACCGCCAGTACAAGGAGTACGCACGCGACTTCGGCGTCGCCCTGAAGGTCGTCGGGAACAAGGTGCAGGGCCCGGACGACCTGGAGTTCCTGCGCGCGGAAGTCGGCGACGACCTGCTGATCGGGATCGGCCACTCCGACTGGGTACGGTCGATGGAGAAGGGGCGGCCGTCCAGGTTCGAGCTGCTGGAGGCCGACAACCGGATGGCCCTGCAGACACTGCAGGACACCGCCGAGGACTCGTACGGGCTGCGCGACTGGGAGCGCTACACGCGCCAGATGGTGCACTTCCACCTGAAGAACGCCGAGAGCTGGGGCAACGAGAAGACCGGCGCCGACCTGGCCGCCCAGGTCGACCCCGCCTTCGTGCTCGACGAACGGCGCACCGGAGCGGGCGTGACCGCACCCGCCTGACGCCTCACGTGGTGGGCCCTCCTCGCCGCCCCCACCCTCGCCACCACGCCCGCCGTTCTCGCCCGCCGTCCTCGCTCGCCCCGTCCCACCACGTCTGCCGCCCACATGCGCCGGCCGCCGAAAGGCGGCCGGCGAGTGGCAGGCGAATGGTCGGCGAAGATGCGGCGAGCGCGGCCGGCCGATGTTTCGGCCGGTTGTTCACTCGGTGCTTCAGCCAGTCGCTCCTGCGGGATCCGCTCCCGCGTCACCCTGATCCGGGGCCTGATCCGGGGCCTGATCCGGGGCCTGGTCCGGGGCCTGGTCCGGGGCGTCCCCGGCGTCACCACCCGGGGACTGCCCCGGGGCATCTCCCGCATCCCCGCCCGGGGCCTTCCCGGCGTCTCCGCCCGGAGCCTGGCCCGGGGAATTCCCCGCGTCCCCGCCCGGAGCCTTTCCGGCGTTCTCGGCCGGAGCCTGGTCCGGGGCCTTTTCCGTGCCCTTGTCCGCGGGCTTCACGGCTGCCTGCTGGGTGCCGAGGTAGGACGACCAGCCCGTCTTGGGCGCCTCGCCGACGCCGAGCGTGGTGAGCTTGGCCAGCGCCTTCGGGTCCTGCGCGTCCAGCCAGTCGGCGAGCTGGCGGAAGGACACGCAGCGCACGCCCTCCTTGGTGCACACCTTCGCGATGGTCTCCTCGATGGCGCGCATGTAGGTGCCGCCGTTCCAGGACTCGAAGTGGTTGCCGATGATCAGGGGCGCCCGGTTGCCGTTGTACGAGCGGTCGAAGGCCTGAAGCAGCCCGTCCCGCATCTGGTTGCCCCAGTACTCGTGCTGGGAGGGGTCTCCCTGGGTGGTCGTACCGGACTGGTTGACCATGAAGTTGTAGTCCATCGAGAGGGTCTCGAAGGCGCGGCCCGGCATCGGAACGAGCTGGAGCGGAATGTCCCAGACCCCGTCCTTCTTCTTGGGCCAGACCTGGTTGCCGACGCCGCTGGAGTCGTAGCGGAAGCCCATGGTCCGGGCGGCGGCGACCATGTTCTTCTGGCCTTCGAGGCAGGGGGTGCGGGCGCCGACCAGTTCCTTGTCGTAGTCGAAGGGCAGCGGGGCCTCGCCCTTCAGCTCCGGAGTGTTGGTCTTCCAGCTCTTGACGAAAGCTTTCGCCTGGCTGATCTCGCTCTTCCACTCATCAACGGACCAGGTCCCGACGCCACCGTCCGCACCACAGAAGTGGCCGTTGAAGTGGGTGCCGATCTCGTTGCCTTCCAGCCACGCGGCACGCACCTCGTTGAGGGTGTCGCGGATGCCCTCGGTGTCGTTGAAGCCGATGTCGGAACGGCCCGGGGCGTGCTGGGGCGGGTTGTAGAGGTCCTTCTTCTCCTCCGGCAGCAGGTACACGCCACTGAGGAAATACGTCATCTTGGCGTTGTACTTCTTGGCCACGCCGCGGAAGTGCGAGAAGAGCTTCTGGCTGTCCTCTCCGGCACCGTCCCAGGAGAACACCACGAACTGGGGAGGCTTCTCGCCGGGTGCCAGGCGTTCGACGGCCGGCACCTTCGGCTGGACCCCGGTGAAGGCGGTGGATCCGTCCCCGATGAGCTTGACCGCGTTCTTCGGGGCGGCGGCCGGGGGGTTCTCCTTGGCGCCGTGGGCACCCTTCTCCGCATCGGCTCCGGCGCCCCCGGACCCTCCGGACCCGGTTCCGGAACAGCCCGCGAGAACAGCGACCAAGGCCGTGGACATGACGCCCAAGACGATCCTCTTCGTGGCGGCCATCATCCGCCCACCCTCTTCCTTGCAGGTTATTTGCGTTGAAGTGCCGACACGGCGCGGCCAAATTCGCACGCGGTTCCGCACAGCAAGGGCGACATACCGAATGAAAAGCTGCCTATTCACTGATAAGAGTTACCAACTAGCCCGAACGCCTCCGGCCTGAACCGGGCGAGTCCCGGGCCCGTGCAATCAGGTGACCCCGCCCCGCATCACACCTCGACGCACCCCGACGCACCCCGATGCATCCCGACACACCCGGCGGGGACGGAACCGCCGTGCGCCACGCGTCGTACGGCGACCCTCGACCGCGGAGCGGGATCATGGCTCCATACACGAAGACACAGGTCTAAACCAATTCCCGGCAGGCCCTTGTCACCTGGCCCCGCGCCTGATGAGCTATGCCCCGGGACACAACGGACACCCTGGGACTGGGAGAAGTCGTGAGCAACGAGAGCCTGGCCAACCTGCTTCGGGAAGAGCGGAAATTCGCTCCGCCTACCGAGCTGGCCGCCAACGCCAACGTCACCGCAGAGGCGTACGAGCAGGCCGAGGCGGACCGGCTGGGCTTCTGGGCCGAGCAGGCCCGCCGCCTGACGTGGGCCACCGAGCCGACCGAGACCCTCGACTGGAGCAACCCGCCCTTCGCGAAGTGGTTCGCGGACGGCAAGCTGAACGTCGCGTACAACTGCGTGGACCGCCACGTCGAGGCGGGCAACGGCGACCGGGTCGCCATCCACTTCGAGGGCGAGCCGGGCGACAGCCGGGCCATCACCTACGCGGAGCTGAAGGACGAGGTCTCCCGGGCCGCCAACGCGCTGACCGAACTCGGCGTCGGCAAGGGCGACCGGGTCGCCGTCTACCTGCCGATGATCCCCGAGGCCGCCATCGCGATGCTGGCCTGCGCCCGCATCGGCGCAGCGCACTCCGTGGTCTTCGGCGGCTTCTCGGCCGACGCCATCGCCGCCCGTATCAAGGACGCGGACGCCAAGGTCGTCATCACGGCCGACGGCGGCTACCGCCGCGGCAAGCCGTCCGCGCTCAAGCCCGCCGTCGACGACGCCGTATCTCGTTTCGAGAACGTCGAGCACGTCCTCGTCGTCCGCCGCACCGGCGAAGACACCGCGTGGACCGAGGGCCGCGACGTCTGGTGGCACGAGATCACCGCCCGGCAGTCCGCCGAGCACACCCCCGAGGCCTTCGAGGCGGAGCAGCCGCTCTTCATCCTCTACACCTCGGGCACCACGGGTAAGCCGAAGGGCATCCTGCACACCTCCGGCGGCTACCTCACCCAGGCCTCGTACACGCACAACGCGGTCTTCGACCTCAAGCCGGAGTCCGACGTCTACTGGTGCACCGCCGACATCGGCTGGGTGACCGGGCACTCGTACATCGTCTACGGGCCGCTGGCCAACGGCGCGACGCAGGTCATGTACGAGGGCACCCCGGACACCCCGCACCAAGGGCGCTTCTGGGAGATCGTGCAGAAGTACGGCGTCACGATCCTCTACACGGCGCCCACCGCGATCCGTACGTTCATGAAGTGGGGCGACGATATCCCCGCGAAGTTCGACCTGTCCTCGCTGCGCGTCCTGGGTTCGGTCGGTGAGCCGATCAACCCCGAGGCGTGGATGTGGTACCGGAAGAACATCGGCGCCGACAAGTGCCCCATCGTGGACACCTGGTGGCAGACCGAGACCGGCGCGATGATGATCTCGCCGCTGCCCGGCGTGACGGAGACGAAGCCGGGAAGCGCCCAGCGCGCGCTGCCGGGCATCGCCGCCACCGTCGTGGACGACGACGCCAACGAGGTACCGGACGGCGGGGGCGGCTACCTCGTCCTCACCGAGCCGTGGCCCTCCATGCTCCGCACCATCTGGGGCGACGACCAGCGGTTCATCGACACCTACTGGTCGCGTTTCGAGGGCAAGTACTTCGCGGGAGACGGTGCGAAGAAGGACGAGGACGGCGACATCTGGCTGCTCGGCCGGGTCGACGACGTCATGCTCGTCTCCGGGCACAACATCTCGACCACCGAGGTCGAGTCCGCCCTCGTCTCCCACCCGTCGGTCGCCGAGGCCGCCGTGGTCGGCGCCGCCGACGAGACGACCGGCCAGGCCATCGTGGCGTTCGTGATCCTGCGTGGCACCGCGACCTCCTCCGACGAACTGGTCGCCGACCTGCGCAACCACGTCGGCGCGACCCTCGGCCCGATCGCCAAGCCCAAGCGGGTGCTGCCGGTCGCCGAGCTGCCGAAGACCCGCTCCGGCAAGATCATGCGCCGTCTGCTCCGCGACGTCGCCGAGAACCGCGAACTGGGCGACGTCACCACGCTGACCGACTCCTCCGTGATGGACCTGATCACCACCCAGCTGCCGTCCTCCTCGTCCGAGGACTAGGACCGACAGCACGGAACAGACGCATGAGTACGGCTCCGATGGGCATCCGGCAACGCGCCGGGTGCCCATCGGGCATTTAGTCTGAAGATCACCCAATACGGTCCCGCTCTTTACGCCCCCGGTAGAGTGGGCGCTTCACCGACAACTGCAGAGAACATCTCCACAGGGGCGCCGGGAAGTCTGGTCGGCATGTCCATCAGTCATGCCCTCATGCCGCCCTGACCTGGAGGTCCTCTCGTGGTACCGCCCAACCCGCCCACACCCGCGCCGCCCGCGCCGCCCCGGCGCCCGCTGCTCGGCAGGCTCTCGCTCCCCGAGCGGAACTACGTGGCGGAGGCCCTCCGTACCGAGACGGTCGGCGGCGTACTGCTGCTGGTGGCGGCGGTGGCCGCACTCGTCTGGGCGAACACCTTCGGCGGCTCGTACGGAGCGGTCAGCGACTTCCACTTCGGCCCCGGCAGCCTCGGCCTGGACCTCTCCGTGGCGCACTGGGCGGCGGACGGACTGCTCGCCGTCTTCTTCTTCGTCGCCGGCGTCGAGCTCAAGCGCGAACTGGTCGCGGGCGAACTCCGCGATCCGAAGGCCGCGGCCCTCCCGGTGGTGGCGGCCCTGTGCGGCATGGCGGTGCCCGCCCTCGTCTACGCCCTCACCACGGTCGTCGGCGGCGGCTCGACGGACGGCTGGGCGGTCCCCACCGCCACCGACATCGCCTTCGCCCTCGCCGTCCTCGCGGTGATCGGCACCTCGCTGCCGTCCGCGCTGCGCGCCTTCCTGCTCACCCTGGCCGTCGTCGACGACCTCTTCGCGATCCTGATCATCGCGGTGTTCTTCACCTCGGACCTGAACTTCATGGCGCTCGGCGGGGCGGTCCTCGGCCTGGCCGTCTTCTACTTCCTCCTCCGCTTCGACGTCCGGGGCTGGTACGTCTACGTTCCGCTCGCCCTGGTCATCTGGGGCCTGATGTACAACAGCGGCATCCACGCCACCATCGCCGGTGTCGCGATGGGTCTGATGCTGCGCTGCACCCGTCGCGAGGGCGAGAAGCACTCCCCCGGCGAGCACATCGAACACCTGGTCCGCCCGCTGTCGGCCGGAATCGCCGTCCCGCTGTTCGCCCTGTTCTCGGCCGGGGTCGCGCTGAACGGGGAGGCGCTGGCCGGCGTCTTCACCCGGCCCGAGACGCTCGGCGTCGTCCTCGGTCTCGTCGTCGGCAAGACCGTCGGTATCTTCGGCGGCACCTATCTCGCCGCCCGCTTCACCAAGGCGGAGCTGAACAAGGACCTGGCCTGGGCCGATGTCTTCGCGGTCGCCTCGCTCGCCGGCATCGGGTTCACGGTCTCGCTGCTCATCGGCGAGCTCGCCTTCGAGGGCGATCCGGAGATGGTCAACGAGATCAAGGCCGCCGTACTGCTCGGTTCGCTGATCGCGGCCCTGCTCGCCTGTGTGCTGCTCAAGATCCGGGTACGCAAGTACCGGGCACTGATCGCGGCCGAGGAGCTGGACGAGGACGAATCCGGGGTACCCGACGTCTATGAGCAGGATGATCCGGAATATCACCTGCGGATGGCCGTCATTCACGAGCGGAAGGCGGCCGAACACCGCCGTCTCGCCGAAGAGCGGGCGGGGGCAGCGCGCAACAAGCCGAACAGTCCGGCATGATCTGACATCGGATGTGTCGAAGACGGAGAGGGAGTCAGGGATGAGCGACCCCGGCAACTACGCGGGCAGTGCGGACCGCAGCATCGGGCAGCTGGTCGCCTCGGCGACGGCCGAGATGTCCGCGCTGGTGCACGACGAGATCGCCCTGGCCAAGGCGGAGGTGCGCCAGGACGTCAAGCGCGGGGCGATCGGCAGCGCGGCGTTCATCGCCGCGGGCGTGCTGCTGCTGTTCACGATGCCGATGCTGAGCTTCGCGGCCGCGTACGGGATCCACAACCTGGGCCTGGGCCTGGCGTGGTCCTTCCTGATCGTGGCCGGCGCCTTCATTCTCCTGGCCGCCCTGATCGGATTCATCGGCCTGCGGAAGTTCAAGAAGATCAAGCCGCCGGAGAAGTCCATCGCCTCCGCCAAGCAGACCGCCGCCGTCCTGCAGAAGGCCAAGCCGCACCCGCGCCCGTCGATCGCGGCCGACGCGATCATCGAGCGCTCCGGCAGCTCCCTGACGAAGAAGAGCATCGAGGGCGGCTCCGGCAAGGACTCCGGTAAGGGCAAGGCCGACGCTGTGGCACGCTCGTCCACATGACGGTTCCCGATTCCAGCGCATTCGGCCCGACGGGTCCGGTGGACCCGGAGGGTTCGGCCGGACCGGCCCCGAGCCCCGCGGGCCGGACCATCGCCGGGGGTCCGGTGCGCCTCGACGGCCCCTGGACCCACCGCGACGTGGCGGCCAACGGCGCCCGGTTCCACATCACGGAAATGGGCGAGGGGCCGCTGGTGCTCCTGCTGCACGGCTTCCCGCAGTTCTGGTGGACCTGGCGTCACCAGCTGCCCGCGCTCGCCGACGCGGGGTTCCGGGCCGTCGCGATGGACCTGCGCGGAGTGGGCGGCAGCGACCGCACGCCGCGCGGTTACGACCCCGCCAACCTGGCCCTCGACGTCACCGGGGTGATCCGCTCCCTCGGCGAGTCCGACGCGGCCCTGGTCGGCCACGACCTCGGCGGCTACCTCGCCTGGACGGCCGCCGTGATGCGGCCCAAGCTGGTGCGCCGGCTCGTCGTCTCCTCCATGCCGCATCCGCGCCGCTGGCGCTCGTCGATGCTGTCCGACTTCGCGCAGTCGCGGGCCGGTTCGTACGTCTGGGGCTTCCAGCGCCCGTGGCTGCCGGAGCGTCAGCTCCTCGCGGACGACGCCGCCCTGGTCGGAAGCCTCATCCAGGACTGGGCGGGCCCCCGCACCCCGGAGTTCCCCGACGAGGAGACCCTGGACGTCTACCGGCGGGCCATGAGTATCCCCTCGACCGCCCACTGCTCGATCGAGCCGTACCGCTGGATGGTGCGGTCGATGGCGCGGCCGGACGGGATCCAGTTCAACCGGCGGATGAAGCGCCCGGTCCGGGTGCCCACGCTGCACCTGCACGGGTCGCTCGATCCGGCGGTCCGCACCCGTAGTTCGGCCGGGTCCGGCCAGTACGTCGAGGCGCCCTACCGGTGGCGACTTTTCGACGGTGTCGGGCACTTCCCGCACGAGGAGGATCCGATCGGCTTCTCCACCGAACTCATCAACTGGCTCAAGGACCCCGAGCCCGACCGGTAGCCGCCCGCCCGTCACGGGCACGTGTGTCCGACGAACAGCCAATTGCCTGCCGCATAGGCCAATTGGCTGACTCCCACACGATTACCGACCTTGGGTCACGGGCAGACGTCGGGGTATGGGCTGGACGCACGACTTCACTGACGAAGCACGCAACCGCCGCTCCACCGCGTCAGCCGGTGTGAGCACTCATGAGGGGGGCGGCCCCCGCGGCCGGGTGCACGATGTGCATGACCTTCACCGTTCCCGTCTCGGGATTCCGCGCATCCTCCGCCGTCGGGCCCGCTGGGTCTCGGCACGGCTCCGACACCCCCGTAACTGACGATCCGCCGGCCGCGCCCGCCGGGAACGGCCCTCAGAGGGCGCAGCCCTGGCTGTCGACCTGCTGGTTGGCCTCGCGGCCGATCTCGATGTCCTCGCGGATCTCGTCGGCCGTCAGCGCGTAGCCGGTGTCCGGGTCGTCGAGCGACTTGGCGAACACCACTCCGTACACCTTCCCGTCCGGAGTGAGCAGCGGGCCGCCCGAGTTGCCCTGACGCACCGTCGCGTAGAGCGAGTACACATCGCGGCGCACCGTGCCCCGGTGGTAGATGTCCGGGCCGTCGGCGTCGATGCGGGCGCGGACGCGGGCCGAGCGCACGTCGTACGCGCCGTTCTCGGGGAAGCCCGCGACGATCGCGCTGTCGCCGGTCTCCGCGTCGTCGTCCGGACCGGTGAACTGCAGCGGCCTGGCCCGGAGATCGGGGACGTCCAGGACCGCGATGTCGCGCTGCCAGTCGTAGAGGACGACCTTCGCGTCGTACAGCCGGCCTTCGCCGCCGATCTGGACGGTGGGCTCGTCCACGCCGCCGACCACATGGGCGTTGGTCATCACCCGGCGCTCGGAGAAGACGAAGCCGGTCCCTTCGAGGACCTTGCCGCAGCTCGGGGCCGTGCCCACGACCTTGACGATCGAGCTCTTGGCGCGGGCTGCCACCGGGCTGCCCACGAGGGCCGGGTCCGGGGCCTTGACCTCGGTGATCGGTTCGTTGGCGAACGGGCTGAAGACCTGCGGGAAGCCGTTCTGCGCGAGGACGGAGGAGAAGTCCTGGAACCAGCTGGGCGCCTGTTCGGGCATCACCCGGTCGACCCCGAGCAGGACCGAGGACTGGCGGACCTCCTTGCCGAGGGTCGGCAGCGAGGTGCCCGCCAGCAGCAGGCCGATCATCCAGGCCACCAGCAGCATGGCCACCACATTGACCAGGGCCCCGCCGGTGGCGTCCAGGGCGCGCGCGGGCGACCACGTGATGTACCGGCGGAGTTTGTTGCCCAGGTGGGTGGTGAAGGCCTGGCCGATCGAGGCGCAGATGATCACGATGACGACCGCGCCGATGGCGACGGCGGTGGAGACCTCGGCGTCCTCGGTCAACCGGTCCCAGATGACCGGCAGCAGGTAGACGGCGACGAGACCGCCCCCGAGGAAGCCGATCACCGACAGGATGCCGACGACGAAACCCTGGCGATAGCCGATGACCGCGAACCACACGGCAGCCAGCAGCAGCAGGATGTCCAGCACGTTCACCGTCTGTAGCCTCGCAGTTTCGTCACCTGGCCCGTCGGTGGTGACGGGGTCCGGGCCGGGCCCGGAACAGCGCAGCAGGACAGCCAGCGTGTCATGCGCGCCAGTCGAGCGGCACCTGTCTGGCCCTGTCCCAGGGGCGTTCCCATCCCGCGTAGTGCACAATCCGGTCGATCACTCCGGCCGTGAAACCCCAGACGAGAGCCGATTCGACCAGGAATGCCGGGCCGCTGTGACCGCTCGGGTGGATGGCCGTGGCCCGGTTCGCGGGATCCGTGAGATCCGCCACGGGGACCGTGAAGACCCGGGCCGTCTCGGCCGGATCGACCACCCCGACCGGGCTGGGCGCACGCCACCAGCCGAGCACGGGTGTCACGACGAAGCTGCTGACCGGGATGTAGAGCCGGGGCAGCACGCCGAAGAGCTGTACGCCGCGGGGGTCGAGCCCGGTCTCCTCCTCGGCCTCGCGCAGCGCCGCCCGCAGGGGTCCGGTGGTGGCCTGGTCGCCGTCCTCGGGATCCAGTGCGCCGCCGGGGAAGGAGGGCTGCCCGGCGTGGGAGCGCAGCGTCCCGGAGCGCTCCATCAGCAGCAGCTCGGGCCCCCGCTCCCCCTCGCCGAACAGGACCAGGACGGCGGACTGCCGGCCCGCCCCGCTCTCGGGCGGCAGGAAGCGGCTGAGCTGCTGCGGCTGGACGCTGCGCGCGGCGCGGGCGACGGGGTCGAGCCATGCGGGGAGGCCGTCCGTGGTCACGGCGACCCCGGCCTCGGCGTCCCTGCCTCCCGGCACCGGCCCTCCCGGCCCTCCCGGGCTGGTGTACCCCAGCCCTTCGGCGGAGCCGTTCCCGGCTTGTGTCATGCGGTGTGTCTGCGCGTGCGTCATGGGCACCCCCGTTGATTCACAACGCCTGTCGTCGGCCATTTCGTTCCGAGCCGTTCCGTCCTGAGGAGTGAAGGCGGAGGCGGGGGCGTGACCCTCACTCCGCCCCGAGCGCGGGCGCGGGCTTTCCCGGGTAGTCGGCGGGCGGGCTGAGCCGCTGGCCCGGATAGCCGCCCATCTCGTACTTGAGGAGCTTCCTCGCCTTCTCCGGATCGGTCTCGCCCTCTCCGTACGAGGGACAGAGCGGGGCGATGGGACACGCCCCGCAGGCGGGCTTGCGGGCGTGGCAGATCCGGCGGCCGTGGAACACCACCCGGTGCGAGAGCATCGTCCACTCGCTCTTGGGGAAGATCCCGGCGACGACCGCCTCGACCTTCACCGGGTCCTCCTCGTCGGTCCACTTCCAGCGCCGCACCAGACGTCCGAAGTGCGTGTCGACGGTGATGCCGGGGACGCCGAAGGCGTTGCCCAGGACCACGTTGGCGGTCTTGCGGCCGACGCCGGGCAGCTTCACCAGGTCCTCCAGGCGTCCGGGGACCTCGCCGCCGAACTCGTCCCGGAGAGCGGCCGAGAGTCCGAGCAGCGACTTGGTCTTCGCCCGGAAGAACCCGGTCGGCCGGATGATCTCCTCCATCTCCTCCGGCACGGCCGCCGCCATGTCCTCGGGCGTGGGGTAGGCGGCGAAGAGCGCGGGGGTGGTCTGGTTGACCCTCAGGTCGGTGGTCTGGGCGGAGAGGACCGTGGCCACGAGAAGCTCGAACGGGTTACGGAAGTCCAGCTCGGGATGGGCGTACGGATAGACCTCGGCGAGCTCGCGGTTGATCCGGCGCGCCCGGCGGACCATCGCGAGGTGCGACTCCGCCTTCGGCGCCTTGCGCGCCGTGGTCGCCTTGGCCGCCTTGCGCACTGCGGCAGCCTTGTCGGACTTGCCAGGTTTGTCGGTTTTGCTGGACTTACCGGGCGTTGGCGATGACGACGATGACACTGCGGACCTCCTGGCCGACTTCCGGAGCGGCTTCCCCGGCTCTCCGGGTGAGCCGTGCGCGCCTCCGAGGGAGCCATTCGCGGCATTCTCCGGGCGTGGCCGGGGCTGTTCGCCCACAGCGGAATCGCCGCCCTTCGGCACCCCGTCAGCCCCCTTGGCCTGCGCTCTCCCCGGCGTTCTGGACACCCGGCCAGCCTAGAGCCAGGCACCGACAACCACCGCTGTCACGGCATATCCACCCCCGATCGGCCCCCTGCCGTAGGGTCCGGCACGCCCGTGCGTCAAACTGGTTTGTGATTGATCGCACTGTTTTACCGTCCGGCATGATGGGGACCACGGTTCCCTGAACAGGCCGACAAGGAGAGAACTCGTGGACGACGTTCTGCGGCGCGCCCCGCTTTTCGCGGCGCTCGATGATGAGCAGGCCGCGGAGCTCCGCGCCTCGATGAGTGAGGTGACCCTCGCGCGCGGAGACGCGCTGTTCCACGAGGGCGACCAGGGTGACCGCCTGTACGTGGTCACCGAGGGCAAGGTGAAGCTCCACCGCACCTCGCCCGACGGGCGCGAGAACATGCTGGCCGTGCTCGGTCCCGGCGAGCTGATCGGGGAGCTGTCGCTCTTCGACCCGGGCCCGCGTACGGCGACCGCCTCCGCGCTGACCGAGGTCAAGCTCCTCGGCCTGGGCCACGGCGACCTGCAGCCCTGGCTGAACGCCCGCCCGGAGGTGGCCACCGCGCTGCTGCGCGCGGTCGCCCGGCGGCTGCGCAAGACCAACGACCAGATGTCCGACCTGGTCTTCTCCGACGTGCCGGGCCGTGTCGCCCGCGCCCTCCTGGACCTGTCGCGCCGCTTCGGCGTGCAGTCCGAGGAAGGCATCCACGTCGTGCACGACCTCACCCAGGAGGAGCTGGCCCAGCTGGTCGGCGCCTCCCGCGAGACGGTCAACAAGGCGCTCGCGGACTTCGCCGGCCGCGGCTGGCTGCGCCTCGAAGCACGTGCGGTCATCCTGCTGGACGTGGAGCGGCTGGCGAAGCGTTCGCGCTGACCCCGCCCCCGTACGCACAGGGCTCCGCCGACCGGAGCACGTAGCGGAGTACGCACTCCGGTACGCCCGTCGGCGGGGCCTTCGCCGTGCCGAGCCCAGGTCAGCCCGGGTCGACCCCAGGTCAGCCCCAGGCCGACTCCGGATCAGCTCTGGATCAGCTCCGGATCAGCTCTGGATCAGCCCGTGCTCGGTCAGGTACTCCAGCTGCGCCCGCACCGACAATTCGGCGGCCGGCCACAGGGAGCGGTCCACGTCGGCGTACACCTTCGCCACCACCTCCGACGGCGTACGGTGCCCGGACTCCACCGCGGTCTCCACCTGGGCGAGGCGGTGCGCACGGTGGGCCAGGTAGAACTCCACCGCCCCCTGCGCGTCCTCCAGCACCGGACCGTGGCCCGGCAGCAACGTGTGGACGCCGTCGTCGACCGTCAGCGACCGCAGCCGCCTGAGCGAGTCCAGGTAGTCGCCGAGCCGCCCGTCCGGGTGCGCGACCACCGTCGTGCCTCGGCCGAGGATCGTGTCGCCCGTCAGCACCGCCCGGTCGGCCGGCAGATGGAACGACAGCGAGTCCGCGGTGTGCCCGGGCGTCGGCACGACCCGCAGCTCCAGGCCGCCGGTGGTGATCACGTCGCCCGCCGCGAGGCCCTCGTCGCCCAGCCGCAGCGCCGCGTCCAGGGCCCGCACCTTCGTCCCCGTCAGCTCGGCGAACCGGCCCGCACCCTCCGCGTGGTCGGGGTGGCCATGGGTGAGCAGCGTGAGTCCCACGCGCCGCCCGGACCGCTCCACGGCCCCGATCACGGCCCTCAGGTGTACGTCGTCGAGCGGCCCGGGATCGATGACGACCGCGAGATCGGAGTCGGGCTCGGCCACGATCCAGGTGTTCGTCCCATCGAGCGTCATCGCGGACGGGTTGGGCGCGAGGATGTTGACCGTACGGGCGGTCGCCGGGCCGGAGGCCACGGTTCCGCGCGGCTGTCCGGGCAGGGCCGCTGCGTCGCTCACGCTCCACCGCCCCCCGGGCCCGCCGCGGGCACGTGCTTGGTGAACTCGTCGTGCCCCGGCCAGCTCAGCACCAGCTCCCCGCCCTCCAGGCGGGCCTGCGCGAGGACCGGGGTCATGTCCTGCCCGTCGGCCGCTCCGAGCGCCTCGGCGGCCGTCCTGTACGGCGCGAGGGCCCGCAGCGTGGTCACGGTGGGCGGCATCATCAGCAGCTCGCCCCGGTCGTAGCGGCGGGCCGCCTCGGCGGGGGCGATCCACACCGTGCGGTCGGCCTCGGTGGAGACGTCCCGGGTGCGCTGCCCCTCGGGGAGCGCCGCGACGAAGAACCAGGTGTCGTACCGGCGCGGTTCGAACTCCGGGGTGATCCAGCGCGCCCAGGCGCCCAGCAGGTCCGAGCGCAGCACCAGGCCACGCCGGTCCAGGAACTCCGCGAAGGACAGTTCCCGGGCGACCAGCGCCTCCCGGTCGGCCTCCCAGTCCTCCCCGGTCGTGTCCCCGACCACGGTCCCGGCGGTCGGCCCGGCGAGGAGGACGCCCGCCTCCTCGAACGTCTCGCGCACCGCCGCGCAGACGACGGCCTGCGCCTCGGTGACCGTCGCCACGCCGAGCCGGTCGGCCCACTGCTCCAACGGGGGCCCGGCCCACCCGATCAGCCGGTCGTCGTCGCGCGGATCGACTCCGCCACCCGGATAGGCGTACGCGCCTCCGGCGAACGCCATGGAGGTCCGCCGCCGCAGCATGTGCACGACAGGGCCACCGGGCGCGCCGCCCTTCCCGCCGGGATCGCGGAGCAGCATCACGGTGGCGGCCCGCCGGGGTGCCGCGGCCGTCAGCTCACCGGCGGCGAGGGCCCGGATCCGGTCGGGCCATTCCGGGGGGTACCACTGACCTTGGGACATGGCCGGAGGCTATCCGGAACCGCGCCGATGTTCGAGAGGTCCCTGATCGCCGTTCGAGAGGCTTCCCGATCGTCGCGGAGGCCCGACATGCCCCGTACACGCCGGGCGTGCCCCATACCCCCACGGCATACCCCGTACCCACACGACCGATCCCGCCCGGTCGAGGTGACCGGACGGGATCGAAAAGCGCGGGCGGAAGGGGACCTCAGGCGTCGTCGAGCTCCACCTGGACCTCGACCTCGACCGGTGCGTCCAGCGGCAGCACGGCGACGCCCACGGCGCTGCGGGCGTGCACGCCCTTGTCGCCGAGGACCGCGCCCAGCAGCTCGCTGGCGCCGTTGATCACGGCGGGCTGGCCGGTGAAGTCGGAGGCCGAGGCGACGAAGCCCACGACCTTCACGACGCGCTTGATCCGGTCCAGGTCGCCGGCGACCGACTTCACGGCGGCCAGCGCGTTGAGCGCGCAGGTCTTCACGAGCTCCTTCGCCTCGTCCGGCGTGACCTCGGCCCCGACCTTGCCCGTGACGGCGAGCTTGCCGTCCACCATCGGCAGCTGGCCCGAGGTGTACACGTACACCCCGGACTGCACGGCCGGCTGGTACGAGGCCAGCGGCGGCACGACGGCGGGCAGGGTCAGGCCGAGCTCGGCGAGGCGCGCCTCGACAGCGCCCGCCACTACGCCTTCTCCCGCTTCAGATAGGCCACGAGCTGCTCGGGGTTGTTCGGGCCGGGAACGACCTGGACCAGCTCCCAGCCGTCCTCGCCCCAGGTGTCCAGAATCTGCTTGGTCGCGTGCACGAGAAGGGGCACGGTCGCGTATTCCCACTTGGTCATGGGCCCGACTGTAACGCCTGGCACGTACGGTCCCGTGCGTAGGCCGGGGCCGGACTGGTTAGGCTCGAATACGTGAGCAGGTTCCAGGTCGTCAGCGGCAAGGGCGGCACCGGTAAGACCACGGTCGCCGCCGCCCTAGCGCTCGCCCTCGCGACCGAGGGCAGGCGCACCCTCCTCGTCGAGGTCGAGGGCAGGCAGGGCATCGCCCAGCTCTTCGGTTCCGACGCGCTCCCCTACGAGGAGCGCAAAATCGCCGTCGCGCCGGGCGGCGGCGAGGTGTACGCGCTGGCGATCGACGCCGAGCGCGCCCTCCTCGACTACCTCCAGATGTTCTACAAGCTCGGCAGCGCGGGCCGGGCACTGAAGAAGCTCGGCGCGATCGACTTCGCCACCACCATCGCGCCCGGCGTCCGGGACGTCCTGCTGACCGGCAAGGCGTGCGAAGCCGTACGCCGCAAGGACAAGCAGGGCCGGTTCGTCTACGACCACGTGATCATGGACGCCCCGCCGACCGGCCGGATCACCCGCTTCCTCAACGTCAACGACGAAGTCGCCGGGCTGGCCAGGATCGGACCCATATACAACCAGGCCCAGGCCGTGATGCGGGTCCTGAAGTCCCCGCAGACCGCGGTCCACCTGGTGACCCTCCTGGAGGAGATGCCGGTCCAGGAGACCGCGGACGGCATCGCCGAGCTGCGCGCCGCCGAACTGCCCGTGGGCAGCGTCTTCGTGAACATGGTCCGCCCGCACCTGCTCGACGAGGACGCCCTGCGCACCGCCGCGGGCGGCCGCCGCAAGGAGATCGCCAAAACGCTGACCCGGGCCGGGGTGACCGGTTCCGCGGCGCTCGTGCGGCCCCTGGTCGAGCAGGCGGCCGAGCACGCCGAGCGGGTCGGCCTGGAGCGGGAGCAGCGCGCGGTGCTGGCCGGTCTCGGGCTGCCGACGGCGGAACTGCCGCTGATCGGCGACGGGGTGGACCTCGCCGCGCTGCACGACCTGGCCACGGAGCTCCGTAAGCAGGGCGCGGGGGAGGAAGGGGACGCATGACAGCGGACACATCCGGTACGGATGCGGCCGAGGCGGGTCTGGACACGGACGCGCTGCTGGACGACCCGGGCATCCGGATCGTCGTGTGCTGCGGCTCCGGCGGGGTCGGCAAGACCACGACCGCCGCCGCCCTCGGCGTACGGGCCGCCGAGCGCGGCCGGAAGGTCGTCGTCCTCACCATCGACCCGGCCCGCCGGCTCGCCCAGTCCATGGGCATCGACCGGCTGGACAACGTGCCCAGACGGGTCGACGGCATCGACGGCGAGGGCGAACTGCACGCCATGATGCTGGACATGAAGCGGACCTTCGACGAGACCGTCGAAGCGCACGCGGACGCCGAACGGGCCAGGGCGATCCTGGAGAACCCCTTCTACCAGTCCCTGTCGGCCGGCTTCGCCGGTACGCAGGAGTACATGGCGATGGAGAAGCTCGG
Organism: Streptomyces anulatus; assembly: GCF_014650675.1. GTDB lineage: Bacteria > Actinomycetota > Actinomycetes > Streptomycetales > Streptomycetaceae > Streptomyces > Streptomyces anulatus. The sequence continues at coordinate 124,121 of NZ_BMVK01000013.1, forward strand.
GCAGTTGCGGGCGCGCGACGAGTGGGACCTGATCATCGTCGACACCCCTCCCTCGCGCTCCGCGCTGGACTTCCTGGACGCGCCGAAGCGGCTCGGGTCGTTCCTCGACGGGAAGTTCATCCGGCTGCTGATGGCGCCCGCGAAGGTGGGCGGCCGGGCCGGAATGAAGTTCCTCAATGTCGGTATGTCGATGATGAGCGGAACGCTGGGCAAGCTGCTCGGAGGCCAGTTCCTGCGGGACGTCCAGACGTTCGTCGCCGCGATGGACACCATGTTCGGCGGCTTCCGCAGCCGCGCGGACGCCACGTACAAGCTGCTCCAGGCGCCCGGCACGGCCTTTCTCGTGGTGGCGACGCCGGAGCAGGACGCGCTGCGCGAGGCCGCGTATTTCGTGGAGCGGCTGGCCGCCGAGAAGATGCCGCTGGCCGGTCTGGTCCTCAACCGTGTGCACGGCAGCGAGGCTTCGCGGCTCTCCGCCGAGCAGGCGCTGGCCGCCGCAGAAAATCTTGGCGACGCCCGCATTGTGGATCAGAGGGCCGGGAAAGCTGGCCTTGGTGACCAGGAAGCCCCCGACCCAGCGGTCACCTCTTCCGGACCGACCGAGCCGCCCCTCTCCCCCGAGGCCGGGCAGGCGTCCGGCCCCGAGCCCGCAGCCGAGCACCAGGACACGACGGAGAACGAGCCGCCCCACGAGAACATCGCGACATCCGCGACCACCCCTGACCACGCAGCGAGCCCTGGCCGTGCGGCGAGCCCTGCGGACGCGGCCGGCCCTGCCGGCGCGACCGCCGACGAGGCCGTAGGCGTCGAGGAACTGACGGCGGGTCTGCTGCGTCTGCACGCCGAGCGCATGCAGGTCGTCGCCCGCGAGCATCGCACCCGCGACCGCTTCACCGCGCTGCACCCCGAGGTGCCGGTGACGGCCGTGGCGGCGCTGCCCGGTGACGTACACGACCTGGACGGCCTCCGGGCCATCGGCGACCGCCTGGCGGACGGTTCCGCGCCGGCCCCTGCCGGAGCGGCGTAGTCACGACCCGCCGGAGCGACGCCGGCACCGCGCGCCGGAGCGACGCGGACCCCACCGCCGGGGCAGCACGAGCACCATCCGGAGCGACGCGGCCCCGACCTGACGGCGCTGTGCCCCCGACCTGGTGGCACAGCGGCCGCGACCTGACGGCACAGCAGCCCTGACCTGGTGGCCCGGGCCGGCTCGGTGGTGCCGACGGCTACCCGACGGCCGCGTACGTCTCGTGCAGTTCCTCGTCCTCCAGCCCGATGACTCCGGGCAGAATGCCGGTGGACCGCTCGTATTCGCTGCGTGCGGTCTCCAGCAGTCGGCGCCAGGACGTGACGGTGGGCCGGCGCCGCAGCAGTGCGCGGCGTTCCCGCTCCGTCATTCCGCCCCACACGCCGAATTCGACGCGATTGTCGAGCGCATCGGCCAGGCACTCGGTCCGCACCGGACATCCGGTGCACACCGCCTTGGCCCTGTTCTGCGCTGCCCCTTGTACGAACAGTTCATCCGGATCGGTAGTGCGGCAGGCTGCCTGCGCACTCCAGTCGGTTACCCAGCCCATCCCGGCGCCGTCCTCTCCCGAATCGAGGCTCCCCCACGGCGGTAGCGGCATATTCACCGCTGCCAGTTGAGGACGTTACGGAAGGTGGGGACAGCACAACACCCCCTTCGGGCCCAATCTTGAATGGTCCGAACGGACTATGCGTATGCGGCAGATCACCCAGGGGAGTGAGCCGAGGACATGCGCGACTATCTCCGCGAAAAGGGGACAGTGCACTCAAGTTGCAAGGGACTTCTCGCGACATACGGGGCGATTTCGGGAGCGCCTCGATGGCTACGTGAAGGACAATGCGGTTGCTCATCCGCCGGGCGAAGAATGACCAGAAGATGCGCATGGGATTGCAGGGGGCTTGATACGGAACCGGACTGCTGTGACAGTTGAGAGCAGCTTAGGCCAAGGCCTGTCCGTCTGTCCGGCGAATGAGAACGTAGGGCGTAGGCGCCCCGCGTCCGCGCGCCCGTGCCGCGATGCGCGGCACGCTCCCGCCGGAAGACCGCGGCCGGTCCGCCCGACAGGCGTCCGGCACGCGGTCGGCAGGTGGTCGACAGGTGGTCGACCCGTCCGGATGTCACGGTCCGGTACCCGAACGCTCCGAGAGACCCCTGCTCCTGCGACACGTTCATCACTACGGATTAGGCTGCCCCCTATGCCAAAGAAGCGCTCGGGCGGGGGTCTCACCACGACCCAGCAGGCCGCCAAGTTCCTCGGTGTCGCCGCGCTCTCCGGAGCTGTCCTGGCAGGCATCGCGCTGCCCGCAGCCGGAGCGCTGGGGCTCGCCGCCAAGGGGACGGTCGAAGGATTCGACGAGATCCCCTCCAACCTCAAGACTCCACCGCTCAGTCAGCGGACCACGATCCAGGACCGTGACGGCGGCACCATCGCCACGGTGTACTCCCGCGACCGCACGGTGGTCCCGCTCAAGGACATCTCGCCGTACATGCAGGCCGCGATCATCGCGATCGAGGACTCCCGCTTCTACGAGCACGGCGCGGTCGACCTCAAGGGCATCCTCCGCGCGATGAACCGCAACGTGCAGGCGGGCGGGGCGGCGCAGGGCGCGTCGACCCTCACCCAGCAGTACGTGAAGAACGTCTTCGTCGAGGAGGCGGGCGACGACCCGGAGAAGGTCGCCGAGGCCACGCAGCAGACGCTCGGCCGCAAGGTCCGCGAGCTGAAGTACGCGATCCAGGTCGAGGAGGAGCTCGGCAAGAAGAAGATCCTGGAGAACTACCTCAACATCACGTTCTTCGGGCAGCAGGCGTACGGCGTCGAGGCCGCGTCCAAGCGCTACTTCTCCAAGCCGGCCAAGGACCTCAAGCTGGAGGAGGCGGCGCTGCTGGCCGGACTGGTCCAGTCGCCGAGCCGCTACGACCCGGTCAACGACCTCGAGGAAGCGACCAAGCGCCGCAACATCGTGCTGGCGCGGATGGCCGCGGTCAAGGACATCTCGCAGGCCGAGGCCGACAAGGCCATGGAGACGCCCATCAAGCTGAAGGTCTCCCGGCCGAAGAACGGCTGCATCACCGCCGTCAGCGGCTCCGGCTTCTTCTGCGACTACGTCCGCAAGACGATCCTCACCGACCCCGCCTTCGGCAAGACCGACGAGGACCGGGCCAAGCTCTGGAACCTCGGCGGTCTGACCATCCGGACCACGCTGGACCCGCGCGCCCAGAAGGCGGCCAACGAGGCCGCCACCGCGAGGGTCTACAAGGACGACAAGTTCGCGGCGTCCGTGGTGCAGGTCCAGCCGGGCAGCGGCAAGATCCTCTCCATGGGCCAGTCGCGCCCGTACGGCCTGGACCAGAAGCAGAACGAGACCGTGCTGAACCTCGCCGTCAGCAACAAGATGGGCGGCAGCACGTACGGCTTCCAGGTGGGCTCGACGTTCAAGCCGTTCACCGCGGCGGCGGCGCTGGAGAAGGGCATCACCCCGGCGACGACGTTCTCGACGGACTGGAAGATGACGCTCAAGGAGCGGGACTTCCGGAACTGCGCCGGCTCGCCGGCCGGTTACGCGGACTGGCCCCTGCAGAACGAGCTGGAGTCCGAAAAGGGCACCTGGGACATGACGAGCGCGCTCGGCAAGTCCATCAACACCTACTTCGCGCTGCTGGAGCAGAAGGCCGGCCTCTGCGAGACCGTGGAGATGGCCAAGAAGGTCGGCTACGAGCGGGGCGACGGCAAGAAGGTCGGCGAGTACCCCTCGATCACCCTCGGTGGTGAGGTCAGCACCCCGCTCTCCATGGCCGGCGCCTACGCCGCGTTCGCCAACCGGGGCACGTACTGCACGCCGATCGCCATCGAGTCCATCAAGGACCCGCAGGGCAAGAAGATCCCCGTGCCGAAGACGTCCTGCTCGCGGGCGATGAGCGAGAAGACCGCGGACACGATCAACCAGATGCTCAAGGGCGTCGTGGAGGACGGCACCGGTACGCAGGCCGGGCTCAGCGACCGTGACAACGCGGGCAAGACCGGTACGACCAACGACCGCAAGGACGCCTGGTTCGTCGGGTACACGCCGAACCTCTCCACCGCGGTGTGGGTCGGTGACGACGTCGGCGAGAAGAGCTCGATGTTCAACGTCACCATCGGCGGCCGCGTCTACGACAAGGTCTGCGGCGGCTGCCTGCCCGGGCCGATCTGGCGCATCGCGATGACCGGAGCGCTGGACGCGGCGGAGACTCCCGGGTTCAACCCGGTCGCCGTCCCCCGCGGCAAGGAGAAGGAAGACAAGGACAAGGAGAAGCGCGACCGGGACCGCGACCGCGGCGACGAGGACCGCGACGACGCCAAGCCCGGCGACCGGTTCCCCGGCATCGAACTCCCGGACGGCGTGATCGGCGGACCGGGCGGTGGCGGCGGACGGGGCCAGGACGGCGGACAGAACGGCCCCTGACCCGCACGAGTACCCGTACCCGCACTCGTACCTGTACTCGTAGTCGGATGACGGAAAAGGGTGGGCGCCCCGGTCCTGGACCGGGGCGCCCACCCTTTTCTTCTCCGCTCCGCGCGCCTCAGCCGGCGAGGAGCTTCTTCACCGCTCCGGCGACCCGGCCGCCCTCGGCGAGCCCGGCGACCTTCGGGTTGACGATCTTCATGACGGCGCCCATCGCACGCGGCCCCTCGGCCCCGGCGGCCTTCGCCTCCTCGACGGCGGACGCCACGATCGCGTTCAGCTCGTCGTCGGAGAGCTGCTTGGGCAGGTAGCTGTCGAGCAGCTCGCCCTCCGCCTTCTCCCGCTCGGCCTGCTCGGTCCGGCCGCCCTGGGCGAAGGCCTCGGCCGCCTCACGACGCTTCTTCGCCTCCTTGGCGATCACCTTCTGCACCTCGTCGTCGGAGAGCTCGCGCGCCGACTTGCCGCTGACCTCTTCCTTGGTGATCGCGGTGAGGGTGAGCCGAAGGGTGGACGAGGTCAGCTCGTCACGCGCCTTCATGGCCGTGTGGAGGTCTTCCTTGAGCTTGGACTTGAGCGTGGTCATGCCGCGATTGTGACAGGTGCGGGGCCGGAGCCGCCCGCAGGTTTTCCGGCCGCCCCACCGGTTTTCCGCTCATGGCACCGCTTCTGCGACGATGGGCGCATGCGCGCACGCTACGGAGTACCCCTGAAAGTCACGGCAGTCGGCGCGGCGGTCGGCGCCGCCGGACTCGCCTACGCCGCCGGATTCGAGGCCCGCTCGTTCCGCCTGCGACGGGTCACCGTCCCCGTACTCCCGCACGGGGCGCGCCCGTTGCGGGTGCTCCAGGTCTCCGACATCCACATGGTGAGCGGGCAGCGCAAGAAGCGCGCCTGGCTCCAGTCGCTCGCCGGACTGCGCCCCGACTTCGTCGTGAACACCGGCGACAACCTCTCCGACCCGGAGGCCGTGCCCGAGGTGCTCGACGCGCTCGGCCCGCTGATGGAGTTCCCGGGGGTGTACGTCTTCGGCTCCAACGACTACTACGGCCCCAAGCTCCGCAACCCCGCGCGCTACCTCCTGGAGAAGGCCCGGGGCAAGCACGGCCTCAACGGCAACGCCCCCGCGGTCGGCGTCGTCCACAACCCGTGGGAGCCGATGCGCGACGCCTTCGACGAGGCGGGCTGGCTGAACCTGTCGAACACGCGGGGCCGGCTCAAGCTCGACGGCCTGGAGCTGGCGTTCACCGGTCTGGACGACCCGCACATCAAGCGGGACCGTTACGCCGAGGTCCAGGGCGGCCCCACGAGCGGCGCCGACCTCTCCATCGGCGTGGTCCACGCCCCGTACCTGCGCTCCCTGGACGCCTTCACGGCCGACGGCTACCCCTTGATCCTGGCGGGCCACACGCACGGCGGACAGCTGTGCATCCCGTTCTACGGGGCGCTGGTCACCAACTGCGACCTGGACACCGACCGGGTCAAGGGCCTGTCCAGCCACACGGTGGGCGACCGGCGCGCCTACCTCCACGTCTCCGCGGGCTGCGGCACCAACCGCTACACCCCGGTCCGCTTCGCCTGCCCGCCCGAGGTCACCCTGCTGACACTGACGCCGAAGGCCTGAGCGGGGGCGCGGGGCGGTTCACCTTCCCGCTCGGCGGGGTAGGCGCGGCGGGCGCGGAACGGTTCACTCCCACGCACAGCGGGCGAGCTCGGGGCGGTCCGCCTTCACGCTCGGCGGGCGGACGAATCGCGGGGGTCTTCCCACCCGCTTACGGTACGAATCATGACCGCGCCCCGGGCCACACTGCTCCCCCGCCCCCGGGCGGCAGAGGTGCTCCCGGACCCCGCCGGGCCCCGCCGCCCCTGGGCCACGGCCCTGCGGGCGGCCGCGTGCGGGGCAGCGGTCGCGGGCCCGGCCATCGCCCTGTCGACCGGCTACGCGCCACCGACGCTGATCCACTTCACGGTCCTTGCGAACATCCTGGTCGCGGGTGCTCTCGGGTGGTCGGCCGTACGTTCCTGGCGGGGCGGCCCGCCACTGTCGCCGAGGCTGTCGGGTGGGGTGCTCCTGCTCGCCGCGGTCACCGGGCTGATGTACCACCTGGTGCTGGTGAACCACGGCTCCCCGGCGAGCGCCCTCCGGGGCGACCCGAACACCGGGGCCGGCTGGTCCACCACCGTGAGCCTCCTGCTCCACACGGTGACCCCCCTGGCCGTCGCCACGGACTGGCTCCTGCTGACCGCCCCCCGGACCCTGCGCGTGGCCCACATCCCGCTCTGGCTGTCCGCCCCCGCGGCCTACCTGGGCCTCACCCTGACCCGCGGAGCCCTGCTCTCCCCAGGCGCCCCGGCCCGCTACCCATACCCGTTCCTCGACGTCGACACGTACGGCTACGCCGGAGTCCTCACCCAGGCCCTCGCCCTCGGCCTCCTCTTCGCCGCCCTGGGCGTCCTGATCACCGCCGTCGACCACCTCCGGCCGAACGTGGCGGGGTGGTTCCAGCACCGGAGAAACCGGATTTCGCCTCCGGCCGCCGGTGGGCTAAAGTAATCGATGTCGCCGGGAGACCGGTGGACATCGGGGTGTAGCGCAGCTTGGCAGCGCGCTTCGTTCGGGACGAAGAGGTCGTGGGTTCAAATCCCGCCACCCCGACAGCTGAAACACCAGGTCAGGGGCCTGATCCACTTAGTGGATCAGGCCCCTGACTCGTTCCTGGAGATCGTTTGGGAGAAAACTGGGAGAAGATCTTGGTCGGCTTCTCCCAGCGGCCGATCGCCCGGCAAGGGAGGCACGCCTCCCACGTGTCCGCTCGCACCTGCGCGGTCGCGAACTTCAGTCGACCACTCGACCTGAGGACAGCCTGTCGACTACAGCCTCAGCAGCACCGACGACGCCGACAACAGCGCCTCTGAACGAGCGGGTCGCCCGTGCTCGGTCTGCGGCACGGTGATGGAATATTGGCGCCCGCGCAGCCAGAAGTACTGCTCCGATCCTTGCCGTAACTCGGCTGCCAAGAGGCAGCGGGTCGAACGCCCGAAGGACGCGCCGAAGGTGCGGCGCCCGATGCAGACGCTCACACCGGGGACGCCTCCGGTGCCCGACCCCGCCAGGACCCGCAAGGTTCCTGGTGATCCTTACTGGAACCCCATCCTCGCGGCTGCGGAACGTGCCACGGGCGGCGAACCTTGCCGGATCTGCGGAGTGCCCGTGCCAAAGAGCGCGCACTGGGAGCACCGCGATCGGCACGTCTGCTCGGGTCGGTGCAACACCACTCTCAAGCGGCGCACGAGGACGCGGATCGCGAAGGGTGAGATCGACTTGGCCGCCATACCTGATCGAGGTGACCGATCCTCCGCCGATGCCGACCAGCGTGTCCGGTTCGCGGCTGCACGGGAACCGCAGGTCTTCGGCACCAGGGCGGCCGACGACGACTTCCCCTACGCGTTCTACGGGCTGAGCCCCATCGAAGGCGATGTCATCGAGCGGCACGACTCCGTCACGGCGTACGCCACCGCAACGTCCCTGGGCGCTGACGAGATCGTCGCGCTGGTCCGGGCAAACTCCGAACCCCACGCAGAGCCGATGGTCGCGATCCACCAGCAGACCGGCGCGCTTCTGGCCTACACGGACCGCATCCTGTGGTGGACCAAGGTGCCCGGCCAAGAACACCCCCTCGTCCAGCAGACTTCGTTCGAGGGAGACGACGGCCGGCAGTGGCACTGGCAGAACGAGATCTTCCGTGACGTGTACGAAGGCGCGAAGACCTACGACTGGGAAGCCTGGGTCTGCGTCGCCGAACCGACACCCACCCTCTGGACTCCGGCATATGCCGCCCGCTCGGAAAAGCAGCGGCGCTCCACCCGGGCCCGCAACAGCTACCAGGCCCGCATGCGCGGCTATGGCACTCTCAACGCAGGCGCTGATCAGGTGGACCCGGTCGACATCTACGATCGCGATCAATGGGTATGCAAGCTGTGCCACCGCGCCATGAACCCTTCCGCTGAGTGGCCCGACCCGTGGTCCGCCACCCTCGACCACATCCAGCCGGTCGCGGAGAGCGGCGCGCACACAGCCGAGAACCTGCAGGCAGCCCATTGGATCTGCAACATCCGCAAGGGAGACACCTGGGGACCTGGCGAGGCCCAGCCCTCCTAGGGAGGGCTGGGCCTGCCTCTGCCTCCTCAGCCGCCACCCTGCAGGAGCCGGTCCAGCGCAGATACCGGGGAACGCGGGTGCAGAGCACACCTGGCGGCGAGTGCCGCCTCCCACTGCTCGGTGAGGCCGAGCATGAGGCGTCGGCGCATTCCAGGCGTGACGTGGGCGTAGCGCGCGGAGACCGAGCCGTCGATGTGGCCCATGCGCTCGTCCATGAGGACCTTCTCCGTGCCGAGGTCCTCCATCATCGTCCTGTGCGTGTGGCGCAGGCCGTGCGGCGTGAGGCCCTTCGCGATCGGTAGCCAGCAGGCGTCAGCCCGAGCGGCTGCCCCTCGGCCTCGGGCTGGGATGCCGGGCCACGGGTCGCCGAGGATCGGCACCGGGCGGGCCTCCTGGGGCGCCTTCTTCGGGTACCAGCCGGAGGACGCCGGGGTGAAAAGCCAGGTGGCGAAGCCGTTTCGGCGCCAGTGAGCAGCATGCGCAGACGTAGCACCGCCACGTACGAACCCGAGCTCTGCGATGGCGAGCTCGACTCGTATGCGGGTCTCCTCGCGTACACGGTCGGGATGGTTGAGGACGTTCGAGACCGTGCCTGTGGAGACTTCGGCACGGCGGGCGACATCGCCGAGCTTCGCGCCCTGGTGTCCGCCGGTACGCGCCACACCCTGGCCCCGGAAGACGTACGTCCTGCCGTGGCAGGGGCAGGGCATCGGCTTCGTGCGGGCAATGTGGTTGAAGACCAGGGCCGACAACCAGTCCGTCGAGTCGATGTCGCGGTAGCTGTCATCCTTGGGCGGGCAGCGCACCAGCTCGCCGGTGTCGAGTTCGTACAGCTGCCACTCAACCCGGATAGCGTTTCGCCGGACGAACACCGTTTCCAAGCCGACGATTTCACCCCAGCGCTTGCCGGTGTAGCCCTTGAGGACCGTGGCGACGAACTCGTCGTCGCGTCCGGACAGTAGGGCGGCCCGCTCTGCAGTGAGCAGGATGCCGAGTGCGTCGGTGACGACCTTCTCCGGGCCGCGGTCACGGGAACGGCCGGCTCGCTTGCCTCGCCCGCGCCGACGGGCCGCCGGGTTGGACGTGAGCAGACCCTCGTCGATCGCGTCCTCGAAGATCAGGTGGAGTGTCGAGCGCCAGGTCTTGACGCTGGAGGCCGCGTACTCGGCCCGCTCCTTCTTCTCCCATGCGTCGACGTCCGTGCGCAGGATGCCCGCGAGCGCCTTGTCCTCGAAGTCGGGGAGCAGGTGCTCCTCGATGTGGCGCTTGTAGTTCTGCATGGTCGAGGCGGCCAGGTCCTGGCCGGCGTACCAGCGGCTGGCGTATGCGCCGAAGGTCTCGTGACCAAGGCCCGGGTCGCGCCACTCACCGCGCCGAACGGTCACCTCTTCCGCGTCTGCAGCCTGCTTGGCCTCGCGCTTGGTAGCGAACTTGACCACGACGCCCGTGGAATCGGCGACGGTGCCGTACTTGCCGTCCTCGATCTTGTAGCGGCCGCGCCAGTAGCCGCCACGCTTTTCTGCGTAACCCACAGATTTCTCTCCCTTCTGCTGTGTGGGGTGCGTTAAGCAGCGGTGCCGTACTGGGGCTTGGTCGTCCGGCGTGGCGGCCGGGCCTTGAGGCGGACGGTGGGCACGGTCGTATCGGGCTGCTGCCGAGCGCGAGGCTTCCGGGGCGGCGCAGGGGTACCAGGGCGCTGCGGAGTCCGGACCGGACGCTCTTCGTGCATGCGGATGATCTCCGCGAGGTGGTCGTCCGAGAAGCGGTACGCGCGGCCGACGCGGGTGAACGGGATGAGTCGCCGACGAGCACGGTCTTTGACCCACCAGGCGGAGCAGCCGAGTACGGCGGCGACCTCCTCGGGGGCATAGAGGCGCGGCAGGGCGGCCTCGGCATGCGAAGTCAGTGCGGAGGCAGGGGCTATCGCGGGTTGGCGCAAGGGATGGGTCCTCTTCTGGCGGGTATGGGGCGCGGCAACGCCGACCCGCCGGTCGATCGCTAGGGATGAGGTTGGACTGCCCGTACTGGGGGTTTGCGGTCCCAGTACGGGAGAGGGAGCAGGGGGCTATACCTCGTCAGCAGGCTCGACGTCTCCGCCATGCGGAGGGCCGTGCATCTTCAGCATGGTCCTGCTGGCCTCCTCCGCCATGGCGTTGGAGACCATCACGTCGGCTTCCTCGCGGATATCGGGATACTCGGCGAGGTAGGCGTCGAGGGCGTCGCGCGCCTCGGTGAAAGCCAAATTGGCTCTCTGGGTCGCGCGGAACGCGTCAATGATCTCGTCGATGAGCTCCATGGCGCGGGCCTTGGCGGCCAGCTGCGGGGGGCCGACGAGGTTGCGCAGGTCGAGGCCGAAGACCTCGGCGAAGCCGATGGTCTCGTCGAGGTTGATGCGGCGCTTGCCGTTTTCGATCCGCCAGACCGCGGACGGATTCATCTCGAAGCCGGCCTCGTTCATGCGGTCGGACAGGGCGTTGGTGCTCCAGCCGCGCGCCTCGCGTTCCAGTTTGATGCGCACAGCGACGTTGCCCTCACCGCTGAGTAGTACGCCCTGCGGCGGGTCTTCATCCGCCATGGCCGCCCCCTTCCGTACGTAGCACTCCCCTGCCATTTGCAAGGACCCCCTAACAGTAACATGCTTACTGCGAGATGCAGAACACTTCTGCGATCCGCAATTGATATGGCATAGTGGTGGTCCCACCCGATCAACCCGAGGAGCCCGCACGACCGCACGTGACATGAAAGAAGCCCCCGGCGATGCAGGGGGCTCAAGCGCAAACCTCTCAACCGCCATCCCTAGCGATCAACCTGCGGAGACCGGGATTGCCGTCCCATATGGCCCGCAAGCAGAGGAGCTGATGCCAAGTATGACCGATCCCCAGCCGAATACGCCATCCCGTCCCAACGGCTCCGGCACCTCGTGGCCTCCAGTCGCCGTGCCCGGCCAACCGGCCGGCCCCGTTGCGCCTTCGCCAGAGGAGGACAGCGACGACTGCCCCTCGCCACCGCCGCTGTCCGAAGGAGCGCAAATCCTGGATGCCCTTCGAGCGCAGGTAAAGCGGTACGTGGCGATGCCGAGCGAGGAGGCCGTCACGGCGGTGGCCTTGTGGGTCGCGGCGACGCATCTGCAGCGCGCTTGGCAGCACGCGCCGCGCCTGGCGATCGTCGCGCCGGAGAAGCGTTGCGGCAAGTCCAGGCTGCTGGACGTGGTGACCGAGACCGTGCACAACCGCCTGATCACGGTCAACGCCAGCGCAGCGGCGATCTTCCGTTCGATCGACGGGGACGACCCGCCGACTCTCCTGGTAGACGAGGCCGACACCATGTTCAGTACCACCAAGGCCGCAGAGAAGAACGAGGAGGTCCGCGGCCTCATCAACGCGGGGCACCAGCGTGGTCGGCCCACTCTGCGAGTATCCGGGCCCGAGCACCAGGTGCAGGAGTTCCCCACCTTCGCCATGGCCGCGCTCGCCGGGATCGGTGACCTGCCGGACACGATCATGGACCGGGCGGTGGTGATCCGGATGCGCCGCCGCGCGGCAGGGGAGAAGGTGGCGTCCTTCCGCACCAACCGGGACACCCCTGCCCTGAACGAGATCCGCGACCGCCTGCACGCCTGGCTGCAACCCTTGTACGAGCAGGCGATGGCCACGGAGCCCCCCATGCCGGTCGAGGACCGCGCGGCAGACACCTGGGAACCGCTGGTCATCATCGCCGACCTCGCCGGGGGCGACTGGCCCGCGCTCGCCCGCACCGCCTGCCGAACCATGACCGACTACGAGGCCGGTCAGGACGAGGAGGGCGGTCTACGCACCCGCCTCCTGGTCGGGATCCGCCGCGCCTTCGCCGCTGTGGGCGACCCGGCCGTGCTGAGCACGAAGCATCTGCTGGAATCCCTGAACGCGGATCGGGAAGCTCCCTGGGCCGAGTACGGCGCCAACGGGCTGACTCCACGGGGACTGCAGCTGCTCCTGAAGCCGTACGGCATCGGCTCAGCCAACCGCCGCTTCCCCGACGGCACCCAGGCCAAGGGCTTCGCGCGGAACCAATTCCTCGACACCTGGGCCCGCTACTGCCCCGAGCCCAGGGCTGTGGCCGAGGAAGCCCGGCCGGCGGATGAGCCGCTGCCCGACACCGCAGCCTGACCCGACTCCACTCGCATCACTCGTCCCCGCGCAGGTCAGCGCGGGGACGAGTGGGAGAGCCGCAACGAGTCGAGTCGACATCACCACGCCACCCGTACCTGTCCTGACCAGGCACGCGACGAGTGGTACGAGACATCACACCTCACGGCGGCCACCCCCTGCCCTCCCCTGCGCCAAGGCCGCCGCCCCCGAGCCCACCTGGAGTACCCCGCTTGTTTGCCCGCATCACCGCCCTCCTCGGCCGAAGCGATTCGCATCGGCATCACCCTGCTACTGCTCCACGAGATGCTCGCCGGACAGGCGCACGTACCACCCTGGTCCTCGGGCTGGTAGCCGTGGTCCTCATGGCCTTTCGGGTCTCGTGGAACGCACTGTCCGACGTGGCCCGCACCATCGGCGCGGACACCACCGCCGCCCTGCTCTACCCGATCGTGGTCGACGGCCTTATGGCCCTCGCACTGGTCGCCACGCTCGTGCTCACGGGTGCGGACCGGAAGTTCGCGCTCCGGGTCCTTGCGACCTACACGCTCGCCAGCCTCCTGCTGAACTACGTGCACGGCCTCATGCCGACCCTGCACACCGAGTCGACGCGGTGGGGCCGACTGGCCGACTGGGACCCCGCGAACTGGGCCCTCGTGCTGCTGGCCACCTCGCTCCCGGTCGGGTCGATCTACTTCGGATCGGACCTCGTGGCAAAGGTGCTGCACCACAACCCCGAGTCGGCCGACTCTGCCGAAATGGCCTCTGCCCAGCCGGCCGGCCGTCCAGCCATCGAGTCGGACGGCGAACGAGCCGACGTGCACGCCACTGACCAGCCCAAATCCGGCCCGGCGCAGGTACCCGAGCCGACTCCCACGAAGGTCGTGGAGGGGCTCGTGACAGGGCCGACTGAGGCCGACACCTCGGCCACCTCTAGCCGATCACGGCAGTCGGCCGCCGTGTCGGCGTCGACCGGGGCTTCGCCGCGTCGGGCGGCCGGTCGGGGTCGAGCCACCGCCAAGTCGACCGCCGACCGCCCCCGCACCGACGCCGAAGTCCTAGACGAGGCACGGCTCCTGACCGCCGACTGGAGTGACGACCGACTGACAGCCATGCGTCTGCGTAGCGCACTGGAGATCGGCCAGAAGCGAGCCCGCATCGTGCGTGACCAGCTGAGGGCCGAGCGCACCACCAACGCCGAGCCCGTCACGTACGGCGGCGTCGAGGGCGAGCCTCTCGGCGGACTCGACGATGCCGACCAACAGCAGGAACAGCACCCAGCTACAGCCCTTTCCGGCGCCGCCTGATCTCTGCGCTTGCCCCGTGCCCTCCTGTGCCGACGAGCACGAGGACACGGGCCCAGCGATCACTCCGCTCCCAGCCACCCTCGGAGAACCAGCCCGTGCACGACCAGCGTCACGAACTCCCATCCCAACAGCAGGAGATGACCACCGACCCCGACAGCGCAGCAAGTTGTCGGGTAAGGAGTCCTTACCCGGCCTCCGCCCCACGGGAGGCGGAGGCGTCCGGCGCCGAGGCGGCACCGGAGTCGGCCGGCCTGGGGAGGCCGACCGTGATCGGGACCAGCAAGCAGTCGTCGACCCCGCCATCTAAGCCCACGCATCGCCGCCGCCTGCGCGACAAGCAGCTGCGCGAGCGCCGCGTCCACCCGCGCTACAACGAAGACGAGTTCACCCTCGTGAAGAACGCCGCCGCTCTGAGCCACATGGCGCTCGGCGGCTACGTGGCTGAGTGCTCGCTCGCCGCCGCCCGCGCCGAGGATCCCACCGCCTCAGTAGCCGACTACCGCACCATGATCAAGGCGCTCATGGCCGCCAACGGCCAGCTCGGGAAGATCGGCAACAACCTCAATCAGCTCACCTGGCACCTCCACAAGGACGGCTCCTGGCCCCACCCCGCCGCCGTCCAACGTCTCCTCGACCGCATCGACGCGTCCGTCGCCGCACTGGACACCGCCATTGCCCAGGTAACCGAGGGGCGGTGAGCGGGTGATACCGAAGATCATCCTCAGCTCTGGCCCGAAGGCCACCAGCCGTACGATCGGCTACCTCTTCGGCAAGGGCCGCGCCAACGAACACGTCGACCCGCACCTCGTGGCCTCCTGGAACGGCTTCGCCCCTGACCCCGGCCGCAGTCCCCACCGCGATCCGAAGGACGCGATGGCCCAGCTCGTCGCGCAGCTCGACCAGCCCGTGCGGATGCTCGGCGACAAAGCGCCCAGGGACACCGTGTGGCACTGTCCCGTCCGCACCGCTCCCGAGGACCCGATCCTCACCGACGCCCAGTGGGCCGACATCGCCCGCCGCATCGTGGCCGCCGCGGGCATCGCACCCGCCGGGGACGACGAAGCCTGCCGATGGGTGGCCGTCCGCCACGCCGACGACCACATCCACATCGCCGCGACCCTCGTACGCCAGGACGGCCGGCGTCCCGAGCGCGGCTACGACCAGCGTGCCGTCCAGCGCGAGGCCCGCAAGATCGAGGTCGACTACGGTCTCAGGCGGTTGAAACAGGGCGACGGCACCGGCGCCAAGCGCCACAGCAGCAAGGAGCACTTCAAGGCCAAGCGTCTGGGCCAGGACGCCACCTCCCGAGATCTTCTACGCCTACGGGTTCGCCGGGCCGTCGCGGCGGCATCCGACGAGGCCGAGTTTTTCGCCCTGCTGGAGGCGACGGGCGTGACCGTGCGCCTCAAGCTCGGTCCCTCCGGCGACGCGCTCGGCTGCAACTTCGCTCTGCCCGAGGACACCAACGACAAGGGCGAGCCAGTTTTCTACGCCGGCTCCACCCTCGCCCCCGACCTGTCCCTGCCCAAGGTCCGCAAGAGCTTCGCCGTCACTAGCTCTGCGCCGGTCGCTGCCCGACCGGGTGACCCGTGGCATCAGGCGACAGCCGCCGCCGAACGCATCCCCCACCACCTCATACGCGGCGACGATCCGACCGCCCAGGGGCAGCTGGTCGCGCTCGGCACAACACTGGACATCCTGGCGATCACCGCGCCTACCGCAGTGAGGGCTGAACTCGGCAAGGCCGCCCTCGCTTTCGAGCGCGCCACCCGCTCCCGCATCGCCGCCGACCTGGACAGCACCCGCGTCCTGCGTCGCAGTGTCCAAGCGATCTTGCGCGAGAGGCCCGCAAACCGCGACGGGGCCACGTTCACCATGCTTGTGGACACCGTGCTCACGGCGGTGGCGTTCGCGATGCACTGGCATCGCACGCGCCGACACGCCCAGCAAGAGGCAGCAGCCGAGCAGGCTCTCGTCCATCTGCAGATCGCGTACGGGCAGATCGCCGAGCCGGTCCTGGCGGGCCTCGCACGACGTGCCCCCAGCCTCCAGATGCAGCAGCGCTTCGCCCGCCACCTCCAGCAGGCGGCCCCTGATCACGCCGAGCGCATCCTGAACGACCCTGCCTGGGACGCGCTCACCACCGTGCTCGCCGAAGCGGAAGCCGCCGGGCACAACGCGGCCACCGTTCTGGACCAGGCACTCGGCCAACGCCCGTTGGATGACGCCCACAGCCCCACCCGTGCCCTGACCTGGCGTGTCCGCCGCCTCGCCGAGCGTCATGCCCCCAGTCCTCGGGCCCAGGCGGCCAAGGCCCGTAGTGCGGCACAAGCGCACAGCGCTCCAGTCATTCCAGCGGGCGTCGCTGCACCTCAACCGCGGTCACCGTCGCACCGGCGCTGACCAAAGAGCGAGCGGAACATGGCCGACGGTCCCCGGTTTCCGATGCCGGGATCATCCGGAGTATTTGCGCCTCAACCCCTAGCTCCGGACGAAACCCATGTATGGCTCAGATCCAAGTCGGCTGGGTGTTTCGTGGTCGAGGAGACATCGTGGTCAAGCTGCGGGCTGCAGGACGGCTTGGTCGGCGGCGAGCGCCCGGAGGCGGGCAGCCATAGCGTCCGGCCCGAGCGCGGCGAGGGCCCACAGAGCACTGATACGGCGGCCGGAGGCCCAGATATTGCAGGGCGGGGGCCGAAACGGTGTCACGTCGATGCCCTGGACGGCGAAGGGGGTCTGGTCGAGATATCCCATGCCGCCGGTCCCGCACAGATACGAGCGGGCTCCGGTTGCGGCTGCGAGGTCCGCAAGCCGCTGGGACCGGCCCGGCCGGGAGGGCAGTCGGCTGCTGGTGAGGATCTTGCCCTTCCAGCCGAGCAGGTCCAGCAGTACGCGGGTGGAGGTCTCGGCGGCGGCAGCGGTCCGGCCGGTGGTGAAGGCATCCAGCACCGGGTCCAGAGCCTGGGCGAGGGCGGGCCAGTGCGGGCTGGCGCCATAGTGCTGCCGGAGCATCCCCGCGGTCCGGCGGCGGGTCCGCTCCGGCTCGGCGATTGCCGCGTCCCTGATGAGGGTCGAACGTCCCTGGGGCAGGTGAGTGGGGAGAGTGAGCCACTGGTGGCGGGCCGGGTCGCCGAGGTCGGCGAGGCGGGCTCGATGCTGGTAGTCGCGGCGGGTGAACTGCACGTCGTCCAGGACGATCCAGTAGTCCGCCGCGAACAGCTTGGCCAGCGTGGTCAGCCGAGGCAGGAAATTCGGCTGGTGAACGGCACACAGCCCGCCCGGCTGGGGCAGGTCACGAGGTGATGAGGCGGCTGGTGAAGCCGTCGTGGATGAGAAATTCGTACGCGGCATGCACGTCCTCCGGGACCTCCTGCTCGATGGCGAAACCGAGCTTCGGATACTCGATCACCCGCTGGAGGTCACCGACGAGCATGTCCAGGACGAGCTTCTCGTCGCCGATGGACTTCACGTAATCGTCGAACTCCAGCGGCTCCGACGCGCAGAGGATCTCGACGTCGGGCCACAGCTTGCGGGCGGTCGCGAACGACCGCCGTTCCATGTAGGGCTTGGAGACCAGCAGCACCGTCGTCGGGGTGATGCCGGCGGCGGCGAGGACCTCCCGGGAGAAGGTGATGTTCTGTCCCGTGTTGCCGGCGTTCGGTTCCAGCAGGATCGCCTCGGCGGGGACGCCGAGGTCGATGGCGTGCTCGCGGAAGTGGACGGCCTCGCCGCGCGGGAAGACCTGGGCGGTGGTCGGGCTGTTGCCGCCGGTGAACACCAGGGTCGGAAAGAGCCCGGCCTGATACAGCTCGGCGGAGTGGGCAGCGACACCGAGGTCGTGGCTGCCCAGCCCGATCGCCACATTGACGGGCCGCAGCTCGTGCTGCATCTGGTGGTAGTCCCAGATCAGCTTGGCTTGGCGCCACTGGTCCTCGGTGATGCTCTGCTGGTTGTCGCTCACGCGCTTCTCCCTGGTCACCGTTGCCGGGGGCCGGTCGGCCCCTCGCTCATGGCCTTGATGCCCTCGATACTGCGCAGTTGGTGCACGAGTCCGTACTGCGCGGCCACCTTGGCGGCCTGGTCGAGGACGAGGTGTCCATCATCCCGGGTCGCCATGTCGGAGAGCAGGATGTGGCCATGAGCGGTGTCCAGTCGCACGCGTTGCATCGGTGATTCGGTGGTCCCGCAGTGGCGGGCGATGTCGATGAAATGTAGGGCCTGGGTGAGGTCGCCGGCGCCGCGGGCGGCGAGGGCAAGCTTTTGGTGGGCCACCGACCAGTCGTCGGGTTCCTGGAGGTCTTCGAAGTCGCGGGTCGCGGCCTGCATGACGCGGCTCGCATATTCGTGGTTGCCGTCCTTGCTCAGCGCGGTACCCACCCACAGCCTCGCGCGGGCCCGGTCACGCCGCGATAGCCGGTCGTCGACGGCGAGGGTTTCGTAGTTGCGGGCGGCGCTCTCCAGCTCCCCGGACATCTCGGTGACCACCGCGAGAGACAGGTCGAGCTGGGCGACCCGGCGGGGGATGTCGAGCTGGGTGAAGACGGATCGGGCGCCTGCGTAGGAGTGCTGGGCCGACAACGGGCCCAGGACGACGCCCTGGTCGCGCTTGAGGTCGCCGAGCAGGGCGGTCGAACGGGCGAACAGATACAGGCCCTTCTCGTCCAGCTCGGGGGCCTTGAACCGGCCCAGCCACCGCGCAAGGAGGCTGTCGGCGAAGGTGAAGTTCTGCCGGGACAGGGCGACCACGACCCGGTCGAGGTCGTCGGCCCACGACTCGTACTCCCAGGCCCGGGGGCCGAAGGCGGCAATACGTCGCCGAGCGGAGGTCAAGGGGCTGGTCATCTCGGACAGGAGCGTCTCGAAGCGCAGGTGGACGGCGGCGTCCGCGCGGCCAAGCGCGGTGTCGAGGATGGCCTGGGTGTCGGGTCTGGGCTCGGTGCCGGTGAGTTTGGACTCCCACTTGGAGACCGTCGCGACGGCCAGGCCGAGCTGCTGGGCGAAGGCCCGCACGCTCAGTCGCAGGGCGAGACGCAGGGCCTTGGCCTCCAGGCCGGTCCACTGGTGCACGGTCGCCACACGTCGCTCCCTTCCGCCAGCCATCGAAGCACGCTCCGTGCAGTCGGCGGGACGGAAGTGGAACGGAAGTAGAACGGGCAGTGATTGGCCCGGGGTTGGCGGGCAGCCACGCTGAAGGGGTCATCAGTTGTCGAGCATTCTGGACGGTCCTCAGCATGGAACCCCTCACGGAGCATCGCCAGGTCAACGGTCCGGTCGTCTACGGCCTCCTGCGGCTGGTGAAGGTGCCCGCGGCCCGGCATGCGGCGTTGGCCGCGTCGCTGGCCGAGTACTGCCGCAGCCACGAGTTGCAACTTTCCGGCGTCTTCACCGACCGTGACGTGAGTTCTGGGCCCGACTCGGCGGCGTTCACCGGGCTGCTGGACGTGCTGGCCCTGCCGGACGTCTATGGCGTGATCGCCCCGGCCATGTCGCACCTGGGGCCGAAGGCCATAGCCGCCCAGCGCAGACACCGGATCGAGACGGCCGGCTCCCGATTGCTGCTGGTCCGCCGCCCCTGCACCACACACCTGCCGGTCTCCCACCACGGTCCCGGTCGCCGACGCAGCGCAGGGAGTACCCGCGTTCTGGACGCCGAGTCATGAGGACGGCGATGACCGAGACGACCCGGCGATTCTTCACGGCCCGGCCCGAATCGATCGGCCAGGCACGGAAGTTCGTTAGGGATGCCCTGGCCGGATGGGGCCTGCACGACCGCGCCGAGGACATCCGGCTCTGCGTCTCCGAGCTCGCCACGAACGCCCTGGTCCACGGCACCCTCGCCGACCACGGCTTCCTGGTCAAGCTGGATGCCGACGAGGGAGAAGTACGGCTGGAAGTGCACGACAGCCGCCGCCGGCTCCCCGCGGTGCGCCAGGCCGCCGACACGGACCTGTCCGGACGCGGCCTGACGCTGGTGAGCGTGCTTGCCGACGACTGGGGCGTTCTGGACCGCATCCCGGTCGGGAAAGTCGTTTGGTCCTGTTTCAAAGCTGAGGGAGGGACGACGTCATGACCCTCATCCTCACCCCATCCAGTCCGGAACTGCGGCTGTTGGTCTCGCTCGCTTCCTGGACCTGGCCGGGCACCAGTCCGGACGGCCGCGAGGTCGCGCACATCCTGATCACCCACAGCCCGGCCTTCACAGGCCCCGACACTGCCGAGGCGGTTGAGGCCCGGATGCGTCGGCTCTCCGACAGCCTCGGCGGCCTGGCCAGCTCCCGGGCGCCCGTTCGCGAGCTCACCCGATGCCTGCAGGTCGTCGGCGGGCAAGTGCTGATGAGCTTTCCCGGCACCGCCCGCAAGCTACGGCTGCCCACCCGCCGGCCCTGGACCGAACTGGTCGCCCGCAACAGCGGGGCCGTCCTCCTGCTCGGATTGGACCCACTGCCGCAGACCGCTGACGCCGCCCGCCTCGACACCTACTTGGACGACGCGCTCGCCGCCGACCGGCTGCTGTTCGGACGCGCTCGCACACGCTGACCACCTGGACTTCCCCGCACGGCCCCCGGACGGAACGGATGAGAGGGAACTGCCATGGAAACCTTCGAACGCGCCTGGCTGGAGGCCCACTTCGCCCGAATCGCCTCCCAGTTCGCCCCGGGCGAGCAGACCGCATCGTGGGGATGCGCCTCACCCGGGGCGACGTGACGGCGCACGACTGTCTTGGTGCGGTCGTAGACGATCGTCATCGACACTCCGTTGAGGCGCGCGAATGCCCGCCGGTGGTACTCGAAGAACGTCTGCAGGTCCAGGCTGGTGGTGAAGCAGCAGAACGGATCACGAGAGTACGACAGCACCATGTGGAAGGAGTGCACCTTCGGGATGCCCAGGTGGGCGAGGAGCTTGCCCTCATCGCCCCAGTCCACCTGAGCCTGAGCACCCGGGATCACCTCGAACCTGCGATGCATCCCTGCCAGCTCTCGCGGGTGATCCCCAGTTCCTCCGCGATCCTTGGGCGGGCTTCCTGCACGAGGAGTTTGACCCGCTGGTAGCTCCCGGGTGAACCCGTACTCCATGGCCAGCCGCTCGTGAATCACCGCGTCCTTCATCAGGACCTCGGCCCGCAGCATCGCGTCGATCAGCGGAGCGACCTCGTCGACCACTCGCTTGCGCGGCTGACCACTTGCCACCCGGCGCGGCGGCGCGGACGAGTCAGCGGACAGGTACTTGCTGACCGTCCGCCAGTTCAGTCCGGTTTCCTTGGAGACCTCCGACAGGCTCATCGCCCCGGTCTCCACCAGGTCACGGAAACGCCGAAGCTCCAGCCCCAGCGGGGTGGTCCACCACCTACTCTGGAGACGTTGACCGACCGATCGCGGTGCTCGACGGCTCCACCGAACTGCGTCCCGCTGATCGATCCTGTTGTGGCACGCTCAGCGTGCGCCCGATAGTCACCAGAGCGTGACCAGTACGGGATTCCCTCGCGAGACGCAGCTCGTGGAGTGGAACCGGCCGAACCCTTGCCGGGGGTATGCAGGCAATTCGGGTTGGTCGCCTCCCGGACGAGTGGCTCGTGCCGCTAGCCTGTAGCACATGGAGTTGATCAGGGCAGCTTCGGCAGAGTTCGAACGAGTTGTGCGCCAATTGCCCGCGGACTCGTCGGAGCAACCGACGCCGTCGGGAGTCTCGGTACGCGAATTGATTGAGCACGTGGTGGTGGGGAATCGCTTCACCGCACTTCTGCTGGCAGGCGTTGGGCGCGACGAGGCCCACGCCATGCTCGCAGCCAAGCAGGTCGGCGGTGACCCAGTCGCTGACGTGAGTGAGTCCGCACAGCGCCAAGCACAGGCATTCTTCGCGACGTCGCCCGAGCAACAGGTCGCGGGCCCGAACGGAAATGTTCCCGTCGCTGCCTACGTGCGATTCCGTCTCGTCGACCTGGTAGTGCATGCGTGGGACCTCCTGCGTGCCGCGCGTCTCGACGAGACCCTTGATCCGCAGACTGTTGTCGGCGTGCTGAACACGGTCGAGCCGCATCTGGACGAAATGCTTGCCTTCGGAGCGTATGGCGCCGGTCCGAGCGGAACGCTGCCTGCTGACGCGTCACCACAGATCCGGCTGCTCGACTCGTTCGGGCGACGACCATAGCCGACATCTCCGATCGTGCGGATGACCCTCCTGCTCTGGTGACTGACGCCCTCCGGCCATTTGGTCCGCTGAAGGACCCTCGGCCGAGCCGAGTGCCGACGGCCTTCCGACGCTCTCGTGCAAAGCGATGGGGCGCGCCGGTCGCGGATGTCTTTCAGTGAGCGCGGGTGCGTTGTCCGCGGACTGTCCGGGGGCTCATGCCGAGCTCTTGGCTCATGGCCCGTCGAAGTGCCGTCGGATCGCTGTACCCGACTGCATGGGCGACTCCGGTGACGGCGAGGTCAGTGTTGTGCAGAAGCTCGACAGCTCGCTCGACACGCAGGCGTCGTAGGAATCGAGCAGGCGACATACCTGTGGCTTCGCTGATTCTGCGGGTGAAGGTGCGCGGACTGAGGTGTGCGGCAGCGGCCAAGTCCCTCACTCCTATGCTTGTGTCGAGGTGCTGGAGCGCCCATGACCGCGCGATTGCGACATCGCTGTCGGCGCCCTCGATTGTCTCGGGCATCACGTAGGGAGACTGCGACCGACGACGGTCAACCGCGAGGTACCTGGCGCACCCCCGGGCGAGCGCCTCCCCACCGTGACGCCCTACGAGCGTCAGCATCAGGTCCAGGTGCGCCAAGGCTGCGCCTGCGGTTGTCACCGGGCCGTCGGTGACGACGAGATCAGCAGGTGTCAACCGAACTGCGGGGTACCTGCAGGCGAACAGCGGCGCCAGCCACCAGGTGGTAGTCGCACGTCGCTGATCGAGGATGCCGGCTTCGGCGAGGAGGAACACTCCGGCGCACGAGGCTGCGATCTCGCTACCTGCTGCGGCGGCTTCCTTCAAGTAGTGCGCCCCCGCTCTGGCATCGGGCGCTGCGAGTCGGCTGCGAACCTCTTGGGTGTTTCTCATCCCGAGGCCAGGGACGACCACGAGATCCACCGGTTCCGTGGCGTCTCCATAGTCGTTGGCGACCCAGGGCTGGACGTCGAACTGATCGGCCTGTCCCGATCGGAGGGCCAGCCGGTTCGCGGTGTCGAGGACATCAGCCGTGATGGCCACGGAGGTGGCCATCGCTCCCTCGAGATCCAGTACGCGGACCGAGGTCATGTCTCGAACCGCCCGGAATATGGCCGGTCTCGCTCTCTCAAGGACTTCATCGTGATCCATCGTAGTCACCAGATCGGCCGCACTCCGCGACGATCCATCGCAGGGGGATCTCTATGACGGATCACGACGTGACCCAAGACGACGACCTCGCCGACTTCACCGTCCGGTCCATCTCGCTCCTCGGCCAGGTACGTCGCGTGTATGTCAGCGGTGACGGTCCCGGTGTGATCGTGATGCACGAGATGCCCGGCATCAGCCCACACGTCGCTCGTTTCGCCCGATGGGTCCGCGATCGTGGCATGACGGTCTACCTGCCTTCCCTCTTCGGCACCGACGGCGCCCTCGGTGACGCCAACAGCGGGGCACAGGTGTTTCGTCGTCTCTGCGTCGCGAAGGAGTTCCGCGCCCTCGGCGGTGGCGAGTCGAGCCCCGTCACGACGTGGTTGATGGCCCTCGCTCGCTCGGCGCACCGTGAGTGCGGGGGAACAGGTGTGGGCGCGGTCGGGATGTGCTTCACCGGCAACTTCGCCATCACCATGATGCTCGAGAGCGCCGTCGTCGCGCCGGTGGCCTGCCAGCCGTCCCTGCCGTTGGATGAGCCGGGTGTCCTGGAGATCAGCGACGCCGAGCTCACCGCCGTGAAGGAACGTCTCGACCGTGACGATCTCACCGTCCTGGCCTACCGGTTCGAGGGTGACAAGGTCTGCACCAGGGCGCGCTTCGATACCTACGCGCAAGCCTTGGGCGACTCCTTCGTCAGCCGCGAACTCCCCGACACTGCCGCGAATCGTGATGTACCGCCGTTCTTCGCTGCTCACGTTCCCTATCCCCACAGCGTGGTCACTGTTCACCTCGTCGATCGCGAGGGCGAACCGACCGCCACGGCACGCGACGAGATCCTCGACTTCCTTGTCCACCGGCTTCACGGCCACGCCAACTCAGACCGCTCGACTGACGCTCACGCGAACCGGCCCTCTCCAGATAGGAACCTTCTGTGACTGCCTACGCCATCGCCCATCTGCGCGACGCCGAGCCGCACCCGGACATCGCCGAGTACATGGAGCGGATCGCCGGCACGTTCGAGCCCTTCGGGGGCCGCTTCCTCGTGCACGGCACGCCACCGGAGGTGAAGGAGGGCGCGTGGGCCGGACACGTCGTGGTGATCGGCTTTCCCGGGATCAACGAGGCCAGGGACTGGTGGGACTCTCCCGCCTACCGGGAGATCGCACCCCTCCGCTCCCGCCACATCCAGGGCGACATCATCCTCGTCGGCGGCGTTCCCCAGGACTACGACCCGAGCGCCACCGCGCAGGCCATCCGGAACGCTCCGGCATCGCGCTGAGGTCGTCCACCCTGCAAGGACGGCGGTGTCAGATTCGCACCTGCGTACGACACCTTCACCCACCCCGTCGCCCCGCGGCCTGGCCCTGAAGGCCGAGCTGGTCGACTGCGCGGTGGACGTGCTGGTAGAGCTGGGGTTCGCAGGCACGTCCGTCGCCGAGGTTGCTCGCCGCGCAGGCGTCAGCAAAGGAGTGGTGACCTACCATTTCCCAACCAAGGAGGACTTGTTGAGCGAGGTGGTGACCTCCCTCTACCGCGAGGCCGGCGAGCAGATCGGCCAGGCGACGGGCGACAGCGACTCGGTGATCGGCGAGCTCGCGACCTACATCAGGAGCAACCTCACCTTCGTCGCCGACCATCCGAGGCACGTGCGCGCAGTCATGGAGGTGGCGGCGAACATGCGACCTGCGAACGGCCCCCGGGGAGGCGAGGATCCCTTGAGCGCCCACCTGCGAGAGCTGATCGAGCGAGGGCAGGCGACGGGTGAGGCCGCGGATGTGGACGCCGGGGTTCTGGCCATGACGATGCGGGCGTCGATCGACGCCGCCGCGGCCCGCGCCGCCTGCGACCCGACGGCTGACGCACGAGGCCACGCCGAGCACCTGGTCACCATCGTCCGACGTGCACTGCAGGCCACGGAGCCACGATGAGGGCCTCGAGAAGCGGTCCGGCCGCCTTCACCGGCTTCCTCCTCATCGACCTCGTCGTCCCGCTCGCGTCCTACTACGTGCTCCGCGCACTGGGCGCATCCGTCTGGACAGCGCTCCTCGCCGGGGCCGCCCTGCCTATGCTCCGCCTGAGCGCCGGCCTGGTCCTCCGGCGGCGCGTCCCCGGGGGTAGCCTCTTCGCTCTCGGGCTCATCACCGTCGGGACTGCGATCGGCCTCATGACTGCCGACTCGCGGCCCCTGATGGCCCGCGAAAGCTATCTGACCGGCTTCGTCGGAGTTTGGGTCCTGCTGTCGCTGCTGCGGGCACGACCGCTCGTCTTCACGGCGACCGTCGGTTTCATGCCCCCGGCGCCCGCCGAGGACTGGCACCGGTCCTGGGAGACGAGCGAGACCTTTCGGCGAGCGATGCGGGGCATGACCTGGGGCTTCGGACTGGCCTTCCTCATCGATGCTGCGGCTCGGGTCGTGATGAGCTACACGCTGCCTCTGGACCTCGTCCCGGCGACCTCCGCCGCACTTCTCGCCGTGATGCTGGTCGTCGTGGTCCAGACGGGCAAGGCATGGGGACGCCGACACATGCGCCGGAGCACCGTGCCGCCGACGCGCCCCCACACCCGTGGCCCGTGGTCGTACTTGGCGTGGCTCGTGTCTCGGCAGCGCGGCCGGGTCACGCTCGGAGCGGTGCTCGGCAGCGCCTGGATGGTGGGGCTCGCCCTACCGCCGTACGTGCTGTCCCGTGCGATCGACAGCCTCGCGGAGAGCCAGCAGAACGTGGTGCTTGGGTGGACGGCTGTCCTGCTCCTGGTCGGGGGCGTCCTGGCGGGCCTGAGCATCTGGCGGCATCGCACCATGACCCGGGTGCGCATGGATGCGGCGCTGCGGACGGTGTCAGAGGTGAACGCCCACGGCATCCGTCTGGGAGACACGATGGCGCGTCGCGCGCTCACCGGGGAGGTCGTGGCCATCGGAGGTGGGGACGCGTGGACGATCGGGCGCAGCCTCACCGCGACCGGGCCGGGAGTCGGTGCGGTGCTCGCCTACGTGGTGATAGCGATGCTGCTGTTGCGGATCTCGGTGCCACTGGCTGTGGTCGTGCTGGCGGGGGTTCCGGTCCTGGCCATGGTCGTGGGCCCGGCGACGCGCCGGCTCCGGACAGTCGGTACGCCGTATCGCGAGCAGCAGGGCCGCGTGACGGGTCGGATCGTGGACATCGTCGCGGGGCTGGGCGTCCTGAACGGCTTGGGCGGCAAAGCGCTCTACGCCGAACGTTTCCGCGCCGAGTCGCAGCGGCTGCTGCAGCACGGCTATCGGGTCGGCCGCGTCACGAGCGTGATCCAGGCAGCCGGTCTGGGGCTGCCGACACTGTTCTCCGCAGCGGTGGTGTGGCTGGCCGCCCGGCTCGCGGTCGAGGGCAGCATCACGGTGGGCGAACTGGTCGCGGTCGCCGGCTACGCCGCGGTGCTGGCGGTGCCGGTGGCCTCCTTCATCGAGGGCGCGCTCGACCTCAGCCAGGCTCTCGTGGCCGCACGTCGGGTGACCGACTTCCTGGACGTGCGCCCCGACAGCACCGGCACGGCGGTGCCCCCGGGGCGGGGAGACCTGATCGACGAGGCCTCCGGGCTGCGGATCACACCGGGGACGTTCGCTGCGGTCGCCACCGCCCAGCACTCCGACGCCGTAGCCCTCGTCGACCGGCTCGGCGGCTTCCGCCCAGGTGCCACCTGGGCCGGGCAGCCGACCTCCGAGCTCGATCCCGCCCAACTGCACGAGCAGGTACTGGTGGCCGACAACGACGCCGCCCTGTTCGCCGGGTCACTGGCCCAGGTGGTGGCCGGTCGCCTCGACGTCACCGGCCTCGGTGAGGCTGCGATCCTGGACGCGCTGCACACAGCCACCGCCGACGACGTGGTGCGGGGCCTGCCCGAGGGCCTCGGGTCGAGGATCGACTCCGGGGGACGGAACCTCTCAGGCGGTCAACGCCAACGCGTCCGGCTCGCTCGGGCGACGATTGCCGACCCGACCGTCCTGCTCGCGGTGGACCCGACCTCGGCGCTCGACGCCGCCACGGAGGCCACCATCGTCGACCGCCTCATCCACCACCGTCGCGGCAAGACCACATTGGTCACCTCGACGTCCGCGCTCGTGCTGCAAGGAGCCGACGAAGTGCACCTGCTCGCCGACGGTCGGGTGGTCGCAAGTGGCACCCACACCGACTTGCTGGCCAACCCCGCCTACGCCGCTCTGGTCCACCGCGGACGACCGGCCACCAGCGCCCACGACCCCGAGATCCAGGCATGAGCGCGCAGCCGTTGCCGGTGGCAGAGCCCGGCGAGGTCCGCCGTGCTGCGTGGCGGCTCATCCGCTCCGACCGCGCAGCATTCATCGCCGTGCTGCTCGCCAACTGCGCGGCGGCGGGCGCAGGTCTGGTTGGGCCGTGGCTGCTCGGGCAGATCGTCAACGAGGTGCAGGCCGGGGCTGGGGTCGCGACCATCGACCGGTTGGGCCTCCTCGTGGTGCTTGCCGCGGCCGCGCAGCTCCTGATCGGGCACCAGGCCCGCCGCCTGGGCTACCGGTTCGGCGAACGGACCGCCGCCCGACTGCGCGAGCAGCTGGCCGACCGGCTCATGCGGATCCCTGCACGAGCTGTCGAAGGGGCCGGCACCGGCGACCTGACCTCACGTGCCACGACCGACGCCGGCCTGGTGTCGTTCGCTCTGCGCGACGCCGCGCCAGAGATGGTGTTCGCCCTTGCCCAGGCGCTGATCATCATCGTCGCCGTCGTCCTGCTCTCCCCCGTGCTGGGCGCCGTCGGACTAGTCGCACTCGTCGCCATCCCCGTGGTCCTGCGCTGGTACCTGCGCCGCGCCCGGTCGGCCTATCTGGCCCAGGCAGCCGCGCATGCCGAGGTCGCCGACGTCCTGGCCGGCACCGCCGCCGGCGCCCGGACGGTGGAAGCGCTCGGCCTGCAGGAGCGGCGGGCCGCCGACTGCTCGTCCGCGATCGCTGCCGCGACAGCGGCCCAGCTGCGCACCCTTCGCCTGCGGAGCGTGTTCTTCCCGACCATCGACGCCTCCACCGCCCTTGCCGTCGGCGCCGCGTTCGGCGTGGGCGGCCTGCTCTACCTCGACCACCAGCTCAACCTCGGCACCGTCGTCGCGGTCGTCCTCTACCTGCGCCAGCTCACCACCCCGATCGACACGATCCTGATCTGGGTGGAGACTTTGCAGAGCAGCGCCGCCTCGTTCGCCCGCATCGAGGGGCTCGCCTCGTCAGCGGAACCGCCACGACGCAGCGCCGAGGGCGTCACGGCCGTCCCCACCGACCAGGACATCGTCGTCACCGACGTCCGCTACGCCTATGACGGGGCCGACGTCCTCCACGGTGTCGACCTCGACGTCCGGGCCGGCGAGCATCTCGCCGTCGTGGGGACGTCGGGAGCAGGCAAGACCACCCTGGGTCGCCTCATTGCCGGCATCGACCGTCCCCGATCAGGAAGGGTCACCGTGGGCGGTGCGGACGTCGCCGACCTCGCACCCGAGCAGCTTCGCCAGCACATCGTCCTGGTGACCCAGGAGCACCACGTGTTCGCCGACCCTCTGCGCGACAACCTCACCATCGCGGCACCTCACGCCACCGACGCCGAGCTCCTCGAGGCCCTCGACGTCCTCGGCGCAGACTGGTTCGACGACCTCCCCGACGGGCTCGACACCGACCTCGGCACCCATCGGCTCGGCGGCGCCCAGGCCCAACACGTCGCGCTCGCCCGAGTCCTGCTCGCCAATCCCCACACCCTCGTCCTCGACGAGGCCACCGCCCTGCTGGACCCGACGACCGCTCGCCGCACCGAACAAGCCCTCGCCGCCACCATCCAGGGCCGCACCATCATCGCCGTGGCCCACCGACTCCAGACTGCCCGAGACGCTGACCGCATCGCCATCATGGAAGGGGGCCGCATCACCGAGCTCGGCCACCACGACCACCTCGTCACCACCGCGACCTCCTACGCAGCCCTCTGGGAGACCTGGAGTGCAGACACCAGCCACGACAGGACTGACAACCATGAGTGACACACGAAGCCGAACCGCGGGACCCGTGCCACCGGCAGTCCGTCCGCTTACGATCGTCACCGGCGGGGCGCGAGGGATCGGCGCCGCCACCGTCGCGCACCTGGCGCGTGCAGGACACGACCTGATCGTCGGCTACCGCGACGACCGCGCCTCGGCCAAGAGGGCTGCCGCGGCAGCACAGGACCACGGCGTGAGAGCCGTCGCCGTGGCCGGCGACGTGACCGACGAGGATGACGTTGCCGAGCTGTTCGCCGCTGCCGCGGACCTGGGCGCCGTCACCGGACTGGTGAACAACGCCGGACTGACCGCACATCTTGGAGACTTGGCGGACACCCCGATCGCGGTGCTGCGCCGGGTCGTCGACGTGAACCTCGTCGGCGCGCTGCTGTGCGCGCGTGAGGCGGTCCGGGCAATGTCCACCACCCGCGGCGGACACGGTGGGGCAATCGTCAATGTCTCCTCGGCAGCAGCCACGCTGGGCTCGGCACACGACTACGTCCACTACGCCGCAGCCAAGGCCGGGGTCGAAGCGATGACCGTGGGACTCGCCAAGGAGGTCGCCGATCAAGGGATCCGGGTCAATGCCGTGGCGCCGGGCACGGTGCACACGAGGATCCACGCCGATGCCGGGGATCCGGACCGCGCCGGGCGCGCTGCCGCACGCATCCCGTTGGGCCGAGCCGGAGAGCCCGACGAGATCGCTCCGGCCATCGTCTGGCTGCTCGGCTCCGAGGCCAGCTATGTCACCGGAGCCAGCATCCGAGCGGCTGGTGGACTGTGACCCGCTCGGCCGCTGACGATCGCGAAGGTCGGCGACGTCGAGCCCGCAGCACCAGCGCAACACGCGTGTTCTGGCGAGAGGACGATTCAGTGCCCCATAGTGACGACAGGCCGTCGACGTCCGCCCGATCGCGGGAGCTCCGCGAGCTGTACGAGGCGTTCAACGCCCGCGAGATCGATCGGGTCCTCGCGGCCATGACCCCCGATGTCCAGTGGCCCAACGGCTGGGAAGGCGGGCACCTCGAAGGACGGGCGTCGGTCCGCGACTACTGGATTCGCCAGTGGGCTCAGCTTCGGCTGTCTCTCACGCCTGTGCAGTTTCGGGAACGGGGCGACGGCCGGATCGAAGTCGCGGTCAGACTGGTGGCTCGCGACCCGGGCGGTTCCGTCCTTGCTCGAGAGGAGGTCCGTCATGTGTACGAGTTCGAGGGTCGTCTGGTCCGTCGCATGCAGGTCGAGCAGTAGTCGACGATCGCCCGAATCGGGTCATGGCCCCAGAGGGCGGTATACGAGTCTTTGTCTGATATCTGACTCTGTCATGGGATTGGCGTGCAGGTCAGGGCTGGTGACGATCGCCGGTTGCATGGCGAGGGCGAAGAAGTCAGCGGGCTGTCCCAGCCTGGGCTCTGCGACATACTGCGGTCATGAGCGGAGAGGAATCTGCGCGGCTGGCGAGAGCCTCATCGAGTTCCGTGAGGCCGAAGGCATCTCGGAACGTGAACTCGCGCGCCGCACCTGGCTGAGTGAGGCGACCTTCAGGACCTTCGGAGGCGACCGTGGGGACCTGCCCACCCCGATTGTTGCCCGAAGCTTCGAAGAAGTCCTTGGCTGGGCTCCGGGCAGCATCAAGGCCACGCCGTCCGAGGCGATGGGCCGTGAGCCATCGGCGGACTCGGCCATAGACCTCGAGTAGGCGCGCTGGGCAGGGCTGAAATACGAACGCAAGGCCGATCACTTCCTGGCCTTCACCAGCATCGCCTGCACACTCATCTGCTACCGCAGACTCGCCAATGAGATGACTTTTCAGTCCATCGGATAGAAGTCAGGCTCCGGAAACTGCCTCGCGATCGAGAACGGCTCGAAATCGGGATCGGTCAGCACTCGGCAGACGAACTCGGAAGTGGACATGTTCACTTCGTGCCAGGGATACGGATCTCCCTGTGTGACGAT
Source organism: Streptomyces anulatus (assembly GCF_014650675.1). Taxonomy (GTDB): domain Bacteria; phylum Actinomycetota; class Actinomycetes; order Streptomycetales; family Streptomycetaceae; genus Streptomyces; species Streptomyces anulatus. The sequence goes on from NZ_BMVK01000013.1 coordinate 155,447, forward strand.
GGGCCATCTCGCCGGATCCTCATCCGCGGACGCCAGCCAGAAGTAGCTGCACTTCATCTCACCGAACGCCCAGGGAATGAGGCCGCGCCGCCCTGGCCGGTACATCCGGTAGGGCTTGAAGGCGGGATCTGGGCCGCTCTGCGGGCCACCCTCGAGATACTTCTTCCAGATCCTGACCAGGTCGAACTGCCTCGTGGCATCGACGGTGAAAACACGCAAGAACTCCGAGAATTCTCCCTTGCCGAACGTCTCGGCGAGTTTCTTGTAATCTTCGGGCAGTTGAGTACCAAGATCTTCTTCGATGCTTTTCCAGGGAATATCGATCCGAAGCGGCTCCCAGTGTGTAGCCTCAGCGATTCGCTCGATCCACATTCTCTTCACATTCCGATCGAAGGCTTGGACCGGGGGCGTCTCAGATATACGACACGCCCCCGGTCTCACTCTATGGGGTGTTGTAGACCGGCACCGAACAGCTGGCGCTGCTCGAACTGTTCCAGGTTATGTCGAACCGGTCCAGTGGCACAGGAAAACGTGGTGAGGGCTTGCACTGCTAACTGTCGCCCGAAGAAGAGTGGGTGTGGCGCGGCCGTGGCGATCCATTCGCCACGGCCGGACCTCTTGAACGACTCTTCCCCCCTGTTGGTCTGACCGCAGAGCCTCCCCGCCCAGCGGCGAGACCTTCCCCTTCCGCGCCCGGCCAGAATGCCGTGCGCCCACGACCGGCTCACATACGGGAACTCGCTGAAGGTCCCGTCATGAACCTCACCTGACCCGAGTGCGCGCCGGATGACCATCGCTGAGACAGAGGGCTATCGCCTGGCCCAGATGAGAATGGCAGCAAGGTGGAGTGCAGCCGGGTAGACAATGGCCAGCTTGTCCGTTCTCATTGCGAGACCACGCCACTGTCGAGCCGGGCGATGCATCGCCCGACAGCATTGCGCTGCTTGTACGCCTCGGCGTCGAAGGCGGGAGGCCGGCCTCCCACATGACCGCGTCGCCGTCGGTGACCTACCTGGTCGGACGGCTGGGGAATGACGGCACGGATCCCGCGCCGACGGAGATGGCTCCGGATCGCACGGGACAAATACGCGCGGTCCGCCAGAACAGCGTTCGGCCGGACCCTCGGTCGTCCCTCCCCAAGCTGCGGGACACGAATGCCTGCCAGCACCGCTTCGAACGACGGCGCATCGCCCGCCTGGCTGCGGTCACGTGGAACGCCAACGGACGAGCGTGGCTGTCGCTGGCAAGAGCCAGGCGACGAAGTCGTGGGTGCCGCCTGCGGAGTCGGTGCGGATCAGGGTCCGGCGCCCGCGCCGGTACTTCTTCGGCAGCTGGGCCAGGGCCAGTTGGGTGGCGGTGAGTGGTCGGCCGCCGTGTTCGATCCCGCGTTGCGTGGTCTGAGCAGGGCCGCGACCGGCTCACCCGTGCCGCCCGGCCCGTGGTCGACGAACCCCATCAGCGGGTGATGCCCGTAAGTCCTCTTCCAGGTCGGGGCCGCATCCTCCTTGTCCGAGTGCGCGACCACCAGCACACCGTCGAGGTCCACGGTCACCGTCTCGCCCGCGTCGGCCGCTTCCCTGCCGGCCAACCGCCATACCCGCTGGCGGGCTTCAGCCCGCGCGGCACGGATTGCCCACAGGGCTTTCTCCCCGGAGGCTGCGAGGGTGTCGATGAGGCGGGAGACCGTCGGGTCGGAGGCCACGGCTCCGAACACGGCCGGCTCGGCCCGCAGCATGGCGACATCCGCGGGGCAGTCCCCGCCCAGCGCGACGGCCAGCGCCACGTCCAGCAGGATCTTGCCCGGATCGTGCACCACCCGAGCCTTCCGCCACGGCGTCAGCGCCGCTGATATCGCGGTGTCCGAGCCGGCCGTGCGGACCGTCTCGACCTGCAGCACGCCCCCGGCCTGCGAGACCACCGCCCGGCCCCCGCCCTCGATACGGACACGCGGGTACGACCCGATACGCTTCTTCACCTGAGAAGTGCCTCCGGCTGGAGCGGGAACAAGGACCTCGACAATCCTCATTCTTGCCGTTCAGAGGCACTTTTCGCTTACCTGACCACTTGTCGGACGGCCCGCTTCATGAAAGCGCGAGGCTAGAACCGCGCTGGGAGAATTCTGGGAGATGATCTTCGACGGGGTGCCAACCGAGCCCCCTCGGCACCGCCTCAGCCCAATCTCCTGACCTGCACGTTTACGATATGCGCAGGTACCGATCTTGCTCGAACCTCGTTCGGGACGAAGAGGTCGTGGGTTCAAATCCCGCCACCCCGACAGCTAAGCAGCAGGTCAGAGGGCCGGTACTGATTTCAGTACCGGCCCTCCGGCTTTGTGCGTGTCTATCTGCGTGACCAGTCGCTCCGGGCGAGTGAGATCATCCGCAGATGGCCGACGCGCGACTTCCCCGGGGATGGACTCTGCAGCGGATCCGCGACGTATCGGGAGACCGAGAGGCTGTCGCCCTGGATCCCGATCGGCCAGTGAAGTGGGTCGGCTTCGGCGACACCCACGACATGCCACCCTCAGAGATCGTTCTCGGGTTCCACAGTCTGTGTCTCGTGAAGCCGGTGGATGACGACGACTGGTACATGGGCAGCCCGTACGACAACGGCAGCATCGACTGCTGGGCCGCCTACGGCGACCTGTACGAGGCGCTACGCGGCCTCTAGGGACTTGCGTGCCATTGCTCCCCGGCGCCGGCGAGCACCCGACAGGTAGCCAGGGGTCACCGTCCGGGTAGAGCAGTTGAGTTGCTTCCCTCGCGTTCCGAGGCGAGCGCGCCTGTCCCGGTCACACCTTCGTCAGCCTTCCTGCCCACACTCTTGGGCCCCTGCTCCAACGCTCCGCCATCGGCCGGCGGCTCGATCGTACGGTGCTGCCCGGAGTTGACCCGTCCGGATGAAATCACCCACGCGCCGGGGCCCGGGCAGGGCCCTTCCGTGCGGCGCGTCGCCGCACGTCCGACCCCTCCGGGGCGCGCGGGGCGCCCTTGAACTTGCAGGTTCTGGCCAGGAGTTGGGCGTTTATCTACGCGCGGAGCATGGCTCGCCGAACGATCATTCGGGCATATCAGACGACTTCTCGCGCGGGCATTACCGGCGGGTACCGGGAGCTGCTAGAAACTCCATCGCTCCCTCTCCCCCACCTGTCACCCACCGTGCGTTCTCCATCCCCTCATCCCCCCACACTTCGAAGGGCTGGCAGCCATGTCAGTACGAAGAATTCGTGCGTCCGTCGTCACTCTCGCGCTCGCCGCCGTGGCCGCGCTCGGCGCCGCGGGACCGGCCTCAGCGGCCGACTCGGCCGCCGCGGGCGGCTATGTCGCCCTCGGCGACTCCTACTCCTCGGGCGTCGGCGCCGGAAGCTACCTGTCCGACAGCGGTGACTGCCGGCGCAGCACCAACGCCTACCCGTATCTGTGGCAGGCGGCGAACTCCCCCGCGTCGTTCGACTTCGTCGCCTGTTCGGGAGCGACCACCTCGTCCGTGGCCAGCAGCCAGCTCGGGGTGCTCAGCTCGTCCACCTCCCTGGTCAGCGTCACCGCCGGAGGCAATGACGTCGGGTTCGCCGACGTCATGCAGGACTGCGTGCTGTCGAGCGAGGCCACCTGCATCAGCAGCGTGAACAACGCCGTCTCGCAGATGAACAACTCCCTGCCCGGCAGCCTCGATTCGCTGTACGACGGCATCCGGGCCCGCGCGCCGCAGGCCCAGGTCGTGGTTCTCGGCTACCCGCGCTTCTACAAGCTGGCCGGCAGCTGCTTCGCCGGGCTCACCGAGGCCGAACGGGCCGCGATCAACAACGCGTCGGACGTTCTGAACGACGTCATCGCCAAGCGGTCCGCCGACGCCGGGTTCACCTTCTCCAGCGTGGTCGACGAGTTCACCGGGCACGAGCTGTGCTCCGGCGACGCCTGGCTCCACAGCGTCTCGGTGCCGATCTACAACTCGTATCACCCCAAGGCCGCGGGGCAGTCGGGCGGCTATCTGCCCGCCTTCCGCTCGGCCGTGTAGCTGCTGCGCATCTCCGCCTACGGAACGGCGGTTCACCGGGTGACCGGTGGGCCGCCGTTCTCAGTAGCGCTCGACCAGGTGCTCGCGGCCGGCCGGAGGCTCGTACGACTCGGGCCAGAAGTCCGTCACCCCGGTGATCAGCCCCTCCTCGTCGAACGTGAAGAAGTGGATGGCGTCCATCTCCTCGGGCTGCGCCCCCGGCTGATCCCCCGTCACGGTGAAACCGGTCCGGGCCGCGGCCTGCCGGCCCTCCGCGTCGGCGACGATCCGCTCGACCCGGACGTGCCAGTCGCCCGGATACTCCTGGTTGAACCGGAGATACCGCTCCTTGCCGAGGATCCGCTCCCGCGTCTGCGGCAGGTCGTACACCACGCCCTCGGCGAGGGTCGCCCCGAACGCGCTCCAGTCGCGCGCCTCGGCTGCCGTCCAGTACGCCTCGACCGCGCCGCGCAGCGCTGCCGTCGTCGTTCCGGGCGGGGTGCTGGAAGCCGTACCGGGCGTGGTGCTGGAAGCCGTACCGGGCGTGGCTCCGCCCGCCGTTACGCCTGTCGTGTCGGTCATGGAAACGAGTGTGTACCCCGCCACTGACAATCGGCCGGAGAAGCCCGGAGGGGCGACGCCGGCCTGCGGCTATCCCTGACGCGCCGCGGGGCGCGACGCCTTGATCGAGTACATCAGCGGGATCCTCGGCCGGCCCGCCGGGAAGCGGTAGTGGCCGTCCTCGTGGCGCTCCAGCGTGCTGAACCGCTGGACGAGCGTGGAATCGTGCTCGTGGAGGAACTCGATGCGCAGCCCGGCCGCGACGAGCGCGGTCACGACCCGGCCCACCGGGTGCTGCCATTCGACGCTGCGGTTGTGCACGGTCGGCGCGTCCAGGTCGGTGTACGTGCCCGGCGTCTCGTCCACCCAGGCGTCGCGGCTGAAGTAGTCGTCGGTGACGACCGAGCCGGTCTCGTCCATCGAGTCGGTCAGCGGATGGAACTCCGCGAGGTAGAGGAATCCGCCGGGCGCGACCAGCGAGGCGGCGGTCTCGGCCCAGCGGTCGAGGTCGGGCAGCCAGCCCAGCGCGCCGATGCCCGTGTAGACGATGTCGTACGCGGAGTCGGGGACGGCGGCCGGTGCGTCGTACACGTCGGCCGCGACGAACGACGCCCGTTCCGGGCCCAGCTCCAGCGACCTGGCCAGGCCCCGGGCGGTCTCGACGGCGGGCTCGGAGAAGTCGAGGCCCACGACCTGTGCGGCGCCGCGCCGCGCCCAGGAGAGGGTGTCCAGGCCGAAATGGCACTGGAGGTGCAGCAGGGTCTTCCCGGTGACGTCGCCGACCTCGGCCAGCTCGAAGGCGCGCAGCACGTCCTTGCCCGCCAGGAACGCTTCCAGCTCGTAGTAGTCGCTCGCCACATGGATCGGCACGCGTTCGTCCCAGCGCGCGCGGTTGGTGTCGTGCCAGTCGTCAGGAGTCGGGGAGTACATGTCCGGAAAGCTACCGATGGGGTGGGAGTGAAGCGAGAGGTTATTCGGTGCTGTCCATTCCCAGGAGGGCGGAGAGAAGCGGAGAGAAATGGTTCGGGAAATATCGCCCGAAGCGGTCGATTGCACGGGCGTCCGCAAGGAGTGCTTCGCTCGCCTTTCGATCCGGGCCGGCCCCCCGATAGCGATCGGAATCCCGCTACGGGCCTGCTCCCGGGATCGGGTTGGATGGGGGTATGACGACTGATGCAGCAGTGCCCGACTGGGAGATGCGGTTCCGTGCGCCTCGCGTCTCCCTGCCCGACTGGGCCGAGGACGCCCCCGACCGCGCGCTGTTCGTCTCCAACGCCACCGGGACCTACGAGCTGTACGCGTGGGACCGGTCGAGCGGGCGGCAGCGCCAGGTGACGGACCGGCCGAACGGCACGACGGACGGCGTGCTGACGCCGGACGGCGAAGCCGTCTGGTGGTTCAGCGACACCGACGGCGACGAGTTCGGGGTGTGGATGCGCCAGCCGTTCGGCGGCGGGGAGGACGAGCCGGCCGCCCCGGGTCTCGCCCCCTCCTACCCGGCGGGTCTGGCCATCGGGCGGGACGGTTCGGCGGTGATCGGGCGCTCGACCGACGAGGACGGCACGACGGTCCATCTGGTGCCGACGCCGGGCGGCGAGCCCGTGGAGATCTACCGGCACCGGGAGTCCGCGGGGGTCGGGGACCTCTCCCACGACGGGACCCTGATCGCGCTGGAGCACACCGAGCACGGCGACGCGATGCACTCCGCGCTGCGCGTGGTGCGTCCCGACGGCTCCACGGTGGCCGAGCTGGACGACACCGAGGGCGGCACGAAGGAGCTGGGGCTCGCCGTGCTGGGGTTCGCGCCGGTGGCCGGGGACACCCGGCTCCTCGTCGGGCATCAGCGCCGGGGCCGCTGGGAGCCGATGATCTGGGACCCGGTCGCGGGCACGGAGACCGTGCTGCCGGTCGACCTGCCGGGCGATGTGGGGGCCGAGTGGTATCCGGACGGCTCCGCGCTGCTCGTCGAGCACAGCTTCGAGGCCCGCAGCGAGCTGTGGCGGTACGAGCCGGGGGCCCCGGCTCCCGTGCGTGTGGAGACCCCCGCGGGCACCGTGTCGGGCGCCACGGCCCGTCCGGACGGGACCGTGGAGTACTTGTGGTCCTCGGCCGAGCGGCCGCCCGTGGTGCGGTCGACGAGCGGCGCGGTGGTCCTGGACCCGCCGGGCGCGAAGGCCCCGGCGTCGGTGCCCGTCGAGGACGCCTGGGTGGAGGGGCCGGGCGGCCGGATCCACGCCCTCGTGCAGAAGCCCGCCACCGGTGAGGGCCCCTTCCCCACGATCTTCGAGATCCACGGCGGGCCGACCTGGCACGACAGCGACGCGTTCGCCTCCGGCCCCGCCGCCTGGGTCGACCACGGCTTCGCGGTCGTGCGGGTCAACTACCGGGGCTCCACCGGCTACGGCCGCGCCTGGACGGACGCGCTGAAGCACCGGGTCGGCCTGATCGAGCTGGAGGACATCGCGGCCGTGCGGGACTGGTCGGTGGCGTCGGGGCTCGCGGACCCGGAGCGCCTGGTCCTGGCGGGCGGTTCCTGGGGCGGCTATCTGACCCTGCTCGGGCTCGGCACCCAGCCGGACTCCTGGGCGCTGGGCCTGGCGGCGGTGCCGGTCGCGGACTACGTCACGGCGTACCACGACGAGATGGAGGCCCTGAAGGCGATGGACCGCACGCTGCTGGGCGGCACGCCGGAGGAGGTTCCCGAGCGCTTCGAGGCCTCGTCCCCGCTGACGTACGTCGACGCGGTGCGCGCCCCCCTCTACATCTCGGCGGGCGTCAACGATCCACGCTGTCCCATCCGTCAGGTGGAGAACTACGTGGACCGGCTGGCGGCGCGCGGCGCGGTCCACGAGGTGTACCGGTACGACGCCGGGCACGGCTCGCTGGTGGTGGAGGAGCGGATCAAGCAGGTGCGGCTGGAGTTGGAGTTCGCCCTGAAGCACCTGGGGGGAGGCGCCGTCGTCGGCGCCCCGGGGCCGGAAGCGGCGTAAGAACCGGATAAATGGCGGACCCCGCTCCGGGAACCCGGGGCGGGGAACCGTACCTTTGAGGGGTGTACCGGTTCCTGCTGACCCCGCGATGGTGGGGGATCAACCTCTTCGTCGTGCTGGCCATCCCGTTCTGCGTGTTCATGGGCACCTGGCAGCTCGGCCGCTTCGAGGACCGCGTGCAGTCGCACGAACAGGCGGAGAAGCAGCCCGATCCCAGCACCCGGGCCGCGAAACCCCTGGACGAGCTGCTGCCCGTCGACAAGGTGACGTCCGGCCGCCCGGCCGTCGCCACCGGCACGTACGCCGACCAGTTCCTGGTGCCCGGCCGCAAGCTGGACGATCGTCAGGGCTTCTACGTCCTGAACATGCTGCGCACGGACAGCGGCAAGGCCCTGCCGGTGGTACGGGGCTGGCTGCCCGGTTCCGCGACCGGCGCCCGGGTGCCCGCCGCGCCGGAAGGCGAGGTCACGGTGACCGGCGACCTCCAGGCCTCCGAGAACTCCCGCAGTGACGGTGTCAACGCCCGGGGCGGGCTGCCCGGGGGCCAGGTCGGCATGATCAGCGCCGCGACCCTGGTGAACCTCGTGCCGTACGACGTGTACGACGCCTGGGTGACGCTTCCCGAGGCCGAGACGGGGGGTACGGGCGGCGCGATGAAGCCGGTGCCCGCGGCGGCCCCCGAGGGCAGCGGCCTCGATCTGAAGGCCTTCCAGAACCTGGGGTACACGGGCGAGTGGTTCGTCTTCGCCGGCTTCGTGCTCTTCATGTGGTTCCGGCTGGTACGCCGCGAGGCGGAGGCCCTGCGCGACATCGAGCTCGGCCTCGTCCCGGAGGACCCCGCCGCTGGCCCGGAGGGCCCGGCGGCCCCGGCCCCGGAGGACCCGGCCTCGCCGGACCGCGACGTGGCGGGCACGCCCGTACGGTAGCCGGACCGCGACGCGGCGGCGCGGCCGTACGGTAGGCGCGGCCGTACCGTGGCCGGGCTACGACGTGGGGAGCACGCCCGTCCGGTAGATCGTGCCCGAGCAGGCGTTGGGGATCTTCGTCTCCGCGGTGGGCGCTCCCGTCTCCGGGGTGTGCGTGACAGCGACGCTGCCCTCCGCCGTGGCTCCGCCGTCCTCGTGCAGCGACTGCGTGTCGACGCCGGAGGTCTGATCGGTGCCCCCCTCGCCGACCGATCCGCCCGCCCCGTCCGCCGACGGTGTCGGGCTCGGTGAGGGGCCCACGGTCGGACAGGTGTCGGTCGGCACCCAGGCGAACCGCACCTCGTACGCCATGGCCGGCTTCAACAGCACCGTGCCCGGCTCCTGCGAGGGGTCGGGCAGCCCGGGGGCCGCGTCGCCCGCGGCGTGCTGGACCACGCCGATCTTCAGCGGGTCGGCCGCGCCGATGGCGGTGAAGCCCACCGTGCCGTTGCTGCTGACCGTGCAGTCCGTGCCGGACACGTTGGCGATCTTGAAGCTGCCGTAGACCGTGCCGTCGGCTCCCGGTGCGTCGGTACCCGCGGACGCGACGCCGAGCTGGCTCGGGTCGCAGACCGGCAGGGAGGCGAAATCCGCGCTCGGGGAGTCGGTCGCCACGCCCGTCGCCGTGCCGTCGGGGTCGCTGCCCTCGCCCTCGGTGGGGCTGGGGTCCGGGTCGGCCTCGCCCGCGCTGCCCTCGCTCTCCCGCTCGGTGGGCTCCGCGGTCCGCCGGCCGGGCGCCTCGGGGCCGGTCTCGTCCCCGTTGCCGCCCTGGGCCTGCTCGCCGTGTCCGGCGATGGCGGGGCGGGCGGCGGACGGGCCGTCCGAGGTCGCGACGTGGACGAAGGCGGGGACGGCGGTGCCGATCAGCAGGGCCGCCGCGGCCGCCCCGACGACGGCCTGCCGTCGCCTGGCCCGGCGGGCGGGGACGGCGCGGTGGAGGTGGTCGAGGGTCCCCTCGGAGGGGGCCAGCTCCCGGACCGCACCGTGCAGCATGCGGCGCAGGGCCACCTCGTCCAGTTCGTCGGAGGCGGGTGCGCCCCGGTCACGGGCGAAGAGGTCGGTCAGCGTGCCGACGAGGTCGTCGTCCGGCGCTCCGGAGCCGGAGCCGGGGTCCTTGCCGGGGTCCTTGCCGGGGTCCTTGCCGGAGCCGGAGGCGGTGTCGGAGCCGGAGGCGGTGTCGGTGTCCTTACCGGCGGCGGTCTCCGCCGCGGCCTCCGCGGGCTCCTGCGCGGCATCCGCGCCCGTGTCCGCCGCGGCTTCCGCCGTCCCCCGCCCCGGGCCCTGCCCGTCGGGGTCCTCGGTGACCTCGCTGTCCACCCGCGCGGGTGGCGCGGGTTCCGGGGTCTCGCCCGGCTCGGGCCCCGCGCTCCCCTCGTGCGGCCGGTCCGGATCGGTGTGCGGAGTCTTCTCCGGCCCGTGGTTCACAATTCCGTTTCCCGTCGGGTCATTCTCGTGCCTGTGCTCGTCGCGCTGCTCGGGCCCGCTCATGCCTGAGCCTCCATCACGACGCGCAGCGCCGCGATACCCCGGGAACCGTACGCCTTGACCGAGCCCAGCGAGACACCCAGCGTCTCGGCGACCTGGGCCTCCGTCATGTCCGCGAAGTAGCGCAGCACCAGCACCTCGCGCTGGCGTCGCTGCAGCCCCTTCATCGCCTTGATCAGCGCGTCCCGCTCCAGCTGGTCGTAGGCGCCCTCCTCCGCGCTCGCCATGTCCGGCATCGGCTTGGAGAGCAGCTTCAGCCCGAGGATGCGGCGGCGCAGCGCGGAGCGCGAGAGGTTGACCACCGTCTGCCGGAGATACGCGAGGGTCTTCTCCGGTTCACGGACCCGGTTGCGCGCGGAGTGCACGCGGATGAACGCCTCCTGCACCACGTCCTCGCAGGACGCGGTGTCGTCCAGCAGCAGGGCCGCGAGGCCGAGCAGCGAACGGTAGTGGGCGCGATAGGTCTCGGTGAGATGGTCGACCGTGGTTCCAGCTGCCACCGTCTCTTCAGCACCCCCGCGCTGCGAGGGCAACTGTGCCGGGCGCGCGGCGGGCATGGGCGCGATCACCGGCATGCCGCCGGGCGCACGGGGCCGCCGGAGCGGACGCACCGACGCGCCTCGCAACGGGCCCACCACTGTGATGTCGAGAACCTCTGCCACGCCTGTTGGACACGCTTCCCCCCGTCAGGGTTGTACGCGTACGGCGCCACGTTCGACGCTGTGCGACATGCCCTCATACGTACCTGCTCTTCCCCAAATGCCCCGTTGTCGCGTCTGGCCACGCAAGAAGTGACCGCATAGACGCAGCCCGGCCGAGGTGCGGTTGCAGATGGCCGGGAGATCATCGTCGGATACGACAACGTCCCAGCTCAAGAGGTTCAGACCAGCAAATTACTCATAGGGCGTTCACAGATCCTACAAAACAGGTTCGATCAACCGCGGGGGAATTCGGCGGCGACCGATTCGGCGATCTGCGCCACGTTCAAAGCCGCACCTTTTCGGAGATTGTCACCGCAAAGGAACATTTCCAGGGCGCGCGGGTCGTCCATCGAACGCCGGACGCGGCCCACCCAGGTGGGGTCGGTGCCCACTACATCGGACGGAGTGGGGAAATCTCCGGACGCCGGACTGTCGAAGAGCACCACGCCGGGTGCGGTCGCCAGGATCTCGTGCGCCTTGTCGACGGCGACCTCGTTCTCGAAGCGGGCGTGGACGGACATCGAGTGCGTGGCGACCACGGGGACGTACACACAGGTCGCGGTGGTCTTCAGATCCGGCAGGCCCAGCACCTTGCGGCACTCCTCGCGGATGGCGATCTCCTCGGAGGACCACCCGTCCCCGGCGTCCGTACCCGCCCAGGGCACGACGTTCAGGGCGACGGGTGCGGCGAACGGGCTCGCCGTGGCTTCCGTACCGTCCCCCAGGGCCCGGCGTACGTCCCCGGGGTGGGTGCCCAGCTCCGTGCCGGCCACCAGCGCCAACTGCTCGCGCAGGGCCGCGACACCGTCCCGGCCCGCACCGCTGACCGCCTGGTAGGAGGAGACGATCAGCTCGCGCAGCCCGAACTCGGCGTGCAGCGCGCCGATCGCGACGATCAGCGACAGCGTGGTGCAGCTCGGGGACGCGACGATGCCGCGCGGCCGGAGCCGGGCGGCATGGGGGTTGATCTCCGGGACGACCAGCGGCACGTCGTCGTCGAGCCGGAAGGCCGCCGAGTCGTCGATGACGACGACGCCCTTGGAGGCGGCGATCGGGGCCCAGTGGGCGGACACCTCGTCCGGCACCAGGAAGAGGGCCACGTCGATGCCGTCGAACACGTCCTCGGCGAGCGCGAGGACCTCGCTCTCCTCACCGCGCACGGCCAGCTTGCGGCCGGCCGAGCGCGGTGAGGCGACGAGTCTGACCTCGCCCCAGACGTCCGCGTGCTGCGAGAGGATCCGGAGCATGACACCGCCGATCGCCCCGGTCGCGCCGACGACCGCGAGCGAAGGGCGGTGTCCGGTCATCGGCCGGTGCCTCCGTAGACGACGGCCTCGTCGGAGTCGCTGTCGAGACCGAAGGCGGTGTGCACGGCGCGCACGGCCTCGTTGACGTCGTCGGCGCGCGTGACCACCGAGATGCGGATCTCGGATGTCGAGATCAGCTCGATGTTCACGCCCGCGTCGGACAGCGCCTCGAAGAATCCGGCCGTGACGCCCGGGTTGGTCTTCATGCCGGCGCCGACCAGGGAGATCTTCGCGATCTGGTCGTCGTAGCGGAGCGAGTCGAAACCGATGCTGCTCCTGGTCCGCTCCAGGGCGTCGATGGCCTTGCGGCCCTCCGCCTTGGGCAGGGTGAAGGAGATGTCCGTCAGGCCGGTCGTCGCGGCGGAGACGTTCTGCACCACCATGTCGATGTTGACCTCGGCGTTCGCGATGGCGCGGAAGATCGCGGCCGCCTCGCCCGGCTTGTCCGGGACGCCGACGACGGTGACCTTGGCCTCCGAGACGTCATGGGCGACTCCGGAGATGATCGCGTGCTCCACCTGCTGGTCCCCTTGCGGCTCGTTGCTGACCCAGGTGCCGCGCAGTCCGGAGAAGGACGAGCGGACGTGGATCGGGATGTTGTAACGGCGTGCGTACTCGACGCAGCGGTGCAGCAGCACCTTGGAGCCGGACGCGGCCAGCTCCAGCATGTCCTCGAAGGAGATCCAGTCGATCTTCTTCGCCTTCTTCACGACCCGGGGGTCCGCGGTGAAGACGCCGTCGACGTCGGTGTAGATCTCACAGACCTCGGCGTCCAGCGCGGCGGCCAGCGCGACGGCGGTCGTGTCCGACCCGCCGCGGCCGAGGGTCGTGATGTTCTTGCCCTCCTGGCTCACGCCCTGGAACCCGGCGACGATGGCGATGTTGCCCTCGTCGATCGAGGTCCGGATGCGGCCCGGCGTGACGTCGATGATGCGCGCTTTGTTGTGGACCGAGTCGGTGATGACACCGGCCTGGCTGCCCGTGAACGACTGGGCCTCGTGGCCCAGGTTTTTGATCGCCATCGCCAGCAGGGCCATGGAGATCCGCTCACCGGCGGTCAGCAGCATGTCGAATTCACGGCCGGTAGGCATCGGAGACACCTGCTCGGCGAGGTCTATCAACTCGTCCGTCGTGTCGCCCATCGCGGACACCACGACAACCACCTGGTTGCCGTTCCTCTTGGCGTCGACGACTCGCTTGGCGACCCGCTTGATGCCCTCGGCATCGGCTACGGAGGAGCCTCCGTACTTCTGCACGACAAGGCCCACGTGCGCTCCTCGCTCAGTCATTACTGCGGTCGGCTCAGTTTAACGAGCAGTCCGGAATAGACCCGTCCATACCAGATGGTGAGATGTCCCGCTCACCACCCGGTACGGCGTGTCGCTCCGGACTGCCCGTACGGGGCTGTTGCCCGCACAGCCCGGGAGCACTCCCGTTTGTGTCCCAGCCCACACCCTCCGTACGGTACGCGCGAGCCGGGACACCTCCGGTTACGGCAGCTGCCGGATCTCCGTCTCGGACAGCACGCCCTCGTAGGCGTACACGCTGTCCACCACGCCCTTCAGCTGCTCGCCCCAGCCCTCGGCGGTGCGGGCCCGGCCGAGCTGGAGCCCGCCGGTGCTCTCCCAGGGCGCGTCGAACGCGGCCGTGCCGCCCTCCGCGTATTTCACCCCGTCGAGGTAGAAGGACACCTCGTTCGCCGAGGCGTCATGGACGACGGTCACCCGGTGCCCGACCCCGAAACCGCCGTCCGGCTGCTCGATCCGGCTGAGCACGGTCTCCGGAGCCCCCGGCTCGTCGGCGTGCGCCAGCACCAGGTCCCAGCTGGAGTTCTCCGGGTCGAAGCGCACCTTGAAGGCGTCGCCGTGCTCGCCGCCCTGGGAGATCGCCGTCATCGGCCCGGCCGGAGCGTCGTCGGTGAGCCGGACGCGGGCGCTGACGGTGTAGCTGCCGGCCGTGTCCACGACGGGCGCGTCGGTGGCCGCGTGGCCCGAGACGCCGTCGAGGCCGAGGTGCCCGTCGCCCTCCAGCGGCCAGTCCTGGACGCAGTCCGGGTCGAAGATGTCGCAGGGGTCGTCGTCGAGGCGGAAGACCGAGGCGCCGGCGCCCAGCTTCAGGGGCGCGCCCCCGCCCGTCTCCGGGGCGAGGCCGTCCGGTGCGGTGTCCAGCGCCCAGTGGCCGACCCGGAGCGCGGTACGGGTGGCGAGGGCCGTCAGCTCGCCCGGCACCACGATGCGGTCGAACGCCCGTACGTCACCGATCTCGCCCTGCCAGCGGTCCCGGTAGCCCTGCGCTCCCCGGGCCCGCCCGATCTGGAAGTCGCCCTCGCCCGCCACGGGGACGGCGGCCGTCTCCTCGCCGACCTCGCGGCCGTTCACATACAGCCGGACCGTGCCGCTCCCCGCGTCGTACTGGCCGAGCACGTACGCCCAGTCGCCGGCCTCGGGCAGCCCGCCCGTGACCCGCGCACCGCCGACGGAGAACGACCAGGCGGGCCCGGAGCCCACCGGGGTCAGCCCCAGGGTGAAGGCGCGCGCCGTGCCGGCGTCCTGCGAGAGGACCGTACGCGTGCCGTCCACCCGCGCCGGGCGCACCCAGCCGCCCACGGCGAAGTCCTTCGCGGTGCCGGTGACGACCGGGGCGCCCGGGGTCAGGAATCCGTGCCCCGATCCGTCGAGCGAGGCGGTGGAGGTGAGCGGGGTGCCGGACGGCGCGGGCGCGCCGAACGTGACCCCGGTACCGGCCCGGGCGGCGGAGCCGTTCTCGGCGGCGGCCGAACGGGAGCCCGCCGCGTCGGCGAGCTTCCAGTGGGCCACCGGGGCCGGTTCCCGGGCGACCCGGAAGGTGTAGTCGGTGCGCGGGCCGCGGTTGCCCGCGCGGTCCTGCGCCTGTACGGAGAGGGTCTGGACGCCCCACGCCTTCGGCACGAAGCGGATCTCGGCCGACCGGTCGGGGCCGGGCTCGGCCATCTTCGGCGGCTCGCCGATGAAGGAGTAGGCGTAGGCGACGATGTCCTCGGACCGCGCCGCGAAACGGAAGGTGCCCCGGACACCGGCGCCGGGCGTCCAGGTGTTGTCGTCCGGATAGTCGGGCGAGGTGACGACCGGGGCGTCGGGCAGGGTGCGGTCGTACACGAACTCGCAGGGCGCGCCCGCCCCTTCGCTGCTCCAGGCGGAGGCCCCGTCGTCGTTCACGGCCCGCACCCGCCAGGACACGGTGGTCTCGTCGGGAATCGTGCTCGGCAGCTGCCAGCTGAACGGGGTGGTGTCGTGCATCGTGCTCGTGGTCGCCGTCACGCGCTTCTCGGCGCCGTCCTCGCCCTGCCACCAGGCCTCGAACTCGCCCCGGACCCGGCTCGCTTCACCCGGCTGCCCGCCGCCGGGCCCGTACAGCCGCGCCGTCACCTGCGGAACGGTCCGCACGTACGGCCGCTGCTCGCCGGTGACACATTCCGCACTGCCCACCGCCAGATCGGCGGTCCGCGGCTGCTTCGGCGGGAGTCCGCCGTCCGCCGCCGCCACGGCGCCCGGCGTCGCCAGCACCGTCCCGGCGGCGATCGCCGCCGCCACGGCCGCCCGTCTCGCCCCTCCACGTCCCGTACGTCCTGTCATGCGCGTACCCCTCCCCAGTCCGGCCCTCGATGATCGGAGATCAAGAGCTGAGGGAGATTAACAATCGGGTACGACGAACCGCTCCCGGATATCGGCGCGTCCGCTCCCGGACATCGGCGTTTCGGAGCGCCCGGCTCATCCCGCTGTCAGCATCTCCGCATCGAGGACCTGCGTGTTCTGCGCCGCGGCGATGCGCCAGACCCCGTCGTCCTTCGCCAGGAAGTAGGTCGGGGTGCCGGGGACCGCCTCCGGGTGGGCGGCCATCAGCTCGGAGGGGTCCTCCCGGCCGTGGAAGATCTCGTCCAGGAACCGGCCTCCGTCCCGGGTGGCCGGGCGCTGACGGATCTTGACGGCGGCGGTGTCGGGACGGACGAAGAGGATCAGGTCGACCGTGTACGTGGCGGTCACCGGGGAATTCGCCTGCGGGGGCAGCACCTTGCGGGTGAAGGCGCTGATCTCCGGCAGGCCGGTGAGCCGCTTGCCGTGGGCCGTGGTCCAGATGGCGTCCTCGCGGAAGCCGTCGAGGAAGGCGTCGGTGAGCGCGTTCCGCTGAGCGTGCTGCACACCGGCGACGAACGCGACGATGGCGTCGATGTCCTCCTGCGGGGCGGGGACGCCGATGACGGTGGGGGTGGGGGTGGAGGTGGGGCCGGTGGACATGCTGGACATGAGCAAACTCCTTGTGGGAAGCGGCCGTTGTGCCGGCCGTTCCCCAGGAGCCTCTTCCCTCAAGCCCGGTTGAGGTCAAGCAGCGGCGCTCCCGCCCAACCGGCTTGACCTCAATGTTGCTTGAGCTTCTAGCGTTCCTCTCGTCGAACAGGCAGTGACCGGACAGAGGAGCGCTCAGCGATGATTTTGGTGACCGGTGCGACCGGGAACACAGGCAGCGAGCTGGTACGGCAGCTGTCCGTGGACGGGCACGGGACCGCCGTCCGGGCCCTGACCCGGGACGCGGCGCGGGCCGGGGCCGTGGTGCCCGACGGGGTCGAGGTGGCGGAAGGCGACCTGGGGCGGGCCGAGTCGCTGAAGTCCGCACTGGGCGGGGTGCGTTCACTGTTCCTGATCTCGGGCGTCGGCGACGACGCCGGAGTGCTCGACGCCGCCCGGGACGCGGGGGTGGAGCACGTGGTGCTGGTCTCCTCCATCACCGTCATGACCCATCCGCACCTCGGCCCGGCACGGGCGAATCTCGCCGTCGAACGCCGGCTGCGGGAGAGCGGGATGGAGTGGACCATCCTGCGGCCGACGCAGTTCGCCTCCAACACCCTCTGGTGGGCGCGGTCCGTGCGCGACGCATCCGTGGTGCGCGTACCGTACGCGGACGTCGGGCTGCCGACCGTCCACCCCGCCGACATCGCCTCGGTGGCCCGTGCGGCGCTGACCGGGCCGGGGCACCGGGGGCGGACCTACCCGCTCACCGGGCCGAAGCGGATCAGCCCGCGGCAGCAGGCCGACGAGCTGGGGCGGGTGCTGGGCCGGGAGGTGGCCTGCGTCGGGGTCACGCGGGAGAAGGCGTACCCGCCGATGGCCGCGATGATGGGGGCCGAGGTCGCGGACAGCGTCCTCGACCTGATGGGCGGCGAC
This sequence comes from Streptomyces anulatus, assembly GCF_014650675.1. GTDB lineage: Bacteria > Actinomycetota > Actinomycetes > Streptomycetales > Streptomycetaceae > Streptomyces > Streptomyces anulatus. Next base: position 172,644 of record NZ_BMVK01000013.1, read on the forward strand.
GTCAACGACGCGCTGCTGGCCGTGCGCGACACCGTGGCCCGGGTCACCGGCTCGCCCGCCCGCTCCTACCGCCGCTGGGCCGAGGAGAACGCCGACGCGTTCCGGTGAGGCGGAGCGCGGACGCGCCCTACTTCACCGGGCGCAGGCCCAAGGGCGCCGCGATCTCCTCCAGCATCACGCGGCCCGCCTCCTCGGCGAGGTCCTCCTCGCCCGGGTCCTGGTCGGTGTCCAGGCCGTCCAGCTCCTCCAGGGGCTGGCCGAGGCGGATGTGGGCGACCAGCGACTGGAGGGCGCGGAGGGTGGCGGAGGCGGTGGAGCCCCAGTTGGAGAAGTATGAGAACTGCCACCACCACAGCGCCTCGGCGGTGCGCTCGGCGTCGTAGTGCGCGAGGCCGTGGCCGAGGTCGGTGACCAGGTCGGCCAGGTCGTCGGAGATCCGGTGCGGGACCGGGGCCTTGCGGGGCTCGTACGGGTCGAAGACCTCGGAGTAGACGTCGATCGGCTCCAGCAGCGCCGCGAACCGCTCGCGCAGGCCGTCCGCGTCCGGCTCGGGGCCGAGGTCCGGTTCGTACCGCTCGTCGGGCAGGACGTCCTCGTACGCGCCGAGGCGGCCGCCCGCGAGCAGGAGCTGCGAGACCTGGAGGAGCAGGACCGGGACGGCCTTCTCCGGCTCGTCGACCTTGGACACCTCGGTGACCGCGACGATGAACGTCTTGATCTGGTCCGCGATCTGGACGGCGAAGTCGTCCGGGTCCTGCGTGACGGAGTTCAGCGTGGCGTCAGACATCGAGGGGACCTCCCGTGGGCGCGGTCACAGACGGTGAAGCGGACGACGAAGCGGACCGCGGAGCGGACAGCGGTACGTGAAGGGGGCAGCGTACGGCGGTGGTGTCAGACATCCAGCAGCCGCCTCCCCTCGAAGGCGCGGCCCAGGGTGACCTCGTCGGCGTACTCCAGGTCGCCGCCGACCGGCAGGCCGCTGGCCAGCCGGGTCACTCTGAGGCCCATCGGCTTGACCATCCGCGCCAGGTACGTCGCGGTGGCCTCGCCCTCCAGATTGGGGTCGGTCGCGAGGATCAGCTCCGTGATGGAACCGTCCGCGAGCCGCGCCAGCAGCTCACGGATGCGCAGGTCGTCCGGGCCGACGCCCTCGATGGGACTGATCGCCCCGCCCAGGACGTGGTAGCGGCCCCGGAACTCACGCGTCCGCTCGATCGCCACGACGTCCTTGGGCTCCTCGACCACGCAGATGACGCTCCGGTCGCGGCGCTCGTCCCGGCAGATCCCGCACTGCTCCTGCTGCGCGACATTGCCGCACACCGCGCAGAACCGGACCTTGTCCTTGACCTCCAGGAGGGCGTGCGCGAGCCGGCGTACGTCCGTGGGCTCGGCCTGCAGGATGTGGAAGGCGATCCGTTGCGCGCTCTTGGGACCGACGCCGGGCAGCCTGCCCAGTTCGTCGATGAGGTCCTGAACAACGCCTTCGTACAACGGAACGCCTTTCTTTGCTTCCTGCTCCGTACCGTAGTGGGTACGGGTCGGTACCAGTAGGCCCCGTGGACCCTCCTGTGGCCGGTCCGGTCAGGGGTCCTGTCGAGGCCCTGCCGGAGCTCCCGTCAGAACGGCAGGCCGGGGATGCCACCCCCGCCGCCCAGGCCCTGGGCCAGCGGGCCGAGCTTCTCCTGCTGGAGCGCCTGCGCGTTCTCGTTGGCCGCCTGGACGGCCGCGACGACGAGGTCGGCGAGCGTCTCGGTGTCCTCCGGGTCCACCGCCTTAGGGTCGATCACCAGGGCGCGGAGCTCGCCGGAGCCGGTGACGGTGGCCTTCACGAGACCGCCGCCCGCCTGTCCGTCGACCTCGGTCCTGGCCAGTTCCTCCTGGGCCGCGGCGAGATCCTGCTGCATCTTCTGGGCCTGCTGGAGCAACTGCTGCATATTGGGCTGGCCACCACCGGGAATCACGGTCACTCCTGGCATTTCGACGACAAATGTTTCGGTAAGCCGAGCCTACGTGGTCCCCGGTCACCGCGCTCCACCCGCCGGGGACCAACTCTTTCGGGTGAGATTCGGGAACCGGCGTGAGTGCTCCTATACCTGACCAGCGGCCCTGCGCAGGCGGGAATCCCGCGATTTCGACCCCACGGCCCACCATTCGGCGGTAGGAAGGGCATGCACATCGGCACACGAGCGTGCATGTGCGGTGACGCAGAGTTACCCCGCGGGGATCGTCGGTCGTGCGGACCGCCCCGCCTTCTCCGGGCCGGTCGGGTCCGGCTCCGGGAAGCCCTACGCGTCCGTCCCGTCCGTCAGAGTGCAGAGGAGTGCCCCGGTGAGTCAGCCGGAGATGCAGCCCGAGGGGCCGCCCCGCAAGGAGTCCGATGCGGGATCCGGTGAAAACGGAGCTGAGCATTCCGCTTCCGGCCCGGGCAGGGGACGCCCCGCCGGGCGCGATCTGACCGGGCGCCCGTTCCCCCTCGGCGACTGGGGCGAACCTGCCGAGCGGCTCGACGAGCTCTACCGCTGGGTCGAGACCGGCGCGCTGGACACCGCCGACTGGTATCTGAACGACCGGGTCTGGAAGCGCCGGGCCGCCAGGGCGCTGCGGATGGGCACCGCGGCCGGGGTGGTCGCCGGGGCCGCCCTGCCGCTGCTCGACCTGACCGGCACCCTGAGCGGCTCGGCGGGCTGGGGGTATCTGTCCCTGCTGCTGGGGACCGCCTGCATGGCCTGCGACCGGTACTTCGGTCTCACCTCCGGGTGGATAAGGAACCTCGCCACGGCCCAGGCAGTACAGCGGCGGCTCCAGGTGCTCCAGTTCGACTGGGCATCGGAGTGCGTACGGGAGATGCTCGGGCCGACCGAGGGCACGGCCAGCGAGGCGGCGGAGCGGTGCCTGGGGGTGCTGCGGAGGTTCTCCGAGGACGTCACCGAGCTGGTGCGGTCGGAGACGGCGGACTGGATGGTGGAGTTCCGGGCGGGGCCCGCGCCGATGGGCATGCAGGCCCTGGCCACGGGGAGCGCGGGAGGGCGCGGTGAGTCGGGGGCGGCGCCGGGGCGGTTCTCGATGCCGTCGGTGGCGGCCCGGCCGAACATGCCTCGGCAGCGGCCGCCGGAGTCGCCGCCGCGATGAGGATTGCCGGGGGGCGGGCGATGGGCGCCGGGGGTGCGGGGTGGCGTTTCGGGGGCGCTGCCCCCGGACCCCCGGTCCTCAATCGCCGGACGGGCTTGGATATGGCGTCCCGGTCCGCGACGGGAAGCGGACGGGCTTGATGTGGCCGGCCAGGTGTCGTCCTAGCTGAAGATGATCATTGAGCCCTGGGCCAGGCTGCGGGTCGCCGCGGCGTGGAGGCCGAGCCAGACGTGGCGTTCCCGGGCGAACGGGCTGTCGTCGTGGGGGATCGGGTCCGCCGGTTCCTCCAGGGCCGTGGGGCCGGAGGGCGGTTGCGGGGCGGCCGGCGGGTTGGCCGGGTCGATGCCGATGGACGGGGCGACGAACTCCAGCTCGCGCAGCAGCCCGTGCGCGGAGCCCAGCGGTCCGCCGCCCGCCAGGAGCGCGTCGTCGGAGAGCGGGGCCGGGAAGTCCACCGGGACGTACGCCCCGGCGTGGTCGTAGTGCCAGACCAGGTGCGACTGCTGGGCACCCTGTTCGAACATCTCCAGGAGCTGTTCGTAGTCGCCGTCGAGACCCGCGACGGGGGTGACGGCGAGGCCGCTCAGCTGGAGCAGGTAGGCGCGGCGCAGGAAGTGCAGCGCGTCGTAGTCGAAGCCGGCCACGGGAGCTACTTCCCCGTTGAGGCCCGGCATGTAGGCGTAGACGGGGACGGGCGGCAGCCCGGCGTCGTTCAGCGCCTTGTCGTAGACGGCGATCTCTTCGGCGAACGGATTGTCGGCGCTGTGGCACAGCACATCGACGAGGGGGACCAGCCACAGGTCACAGGCCACGAAGTCTCGCTCTCAGAAGGGTTCGGGCGATCGTCGGGACAGCGTAATGCGGGGCGAACCTCACGCACAGGGCCCCGGTGCTTCCGGTGCTTCCGGTACTTCCGAAGAATCCGGCGGTCCGGGGGCGTCGCCCTCGGCCGCCCGCGCCTCCAGCCGGTCCGCCCAGGCGAGCGCGTGCGCGTAGTAGGAGTGCATGGCGGCGTGGACCTGCTCGTGGTCGCCCCGGGAGATGGCCTCGACCAGTTCCTCGTGGCCGAACCACAGCACGTCCTCGTCCATGCCGTCGCGGCGCAGCCGGTGCACGGCGAACACCCAGGCCTGGACGCGGAGCCGGGTGAGGAAGTCGGCGATGTACGGGTTGAGGACGAACTGCCCCAACTCGCGCCAGAACCGCAGGTCGTACCCGATCAGCACGTCGAGGTCGCCGCCCTTCGCCGCGCGGACCGCCTCCGCGGCCCGTCGGCGGATCGACGCGAGCCCCTCGGGCCGGACGGCGACCCTCTCGGCGGGGTTGCGGAAGAGGCCCTCGACGACGAGGGCGCGGGCCTCGGCCATCGCGCGGTAGTCGGCGACGGTGAACTCGCGCACCTGGAAGCCCCGGTGCTGGTCGGAGGCGAGGAGCCCCTGTGCGGAGAGGTCGAAGAGCGCCTCGCGGACGGGCGTCGCGGAGACCCCGTACTGCTCGGCGATCTGCTTGACGGTGAACTCACGGCCCGGCGGAAGACGCCCTGCCAGCACCTCGTCACGCAGCGCGTCGGCGATCTGCTGGCGCAGGGTGTTGCGCGTCACGCCTCCGCTCGGACTCATACCGGCCCCCATCCGTCCCTCTGTCCCTGTCCGTCCCCGTTCGCCGAGGTATCCGGCGGGGGCCAATTCTGGCTCGGGTCACCTTAAGCCAGGGCCGCCGCCGTGCCCGATTCCGGGCACGGCGGGGAGGCGCACAGGGTCGACAGCGTACGGAACCAGGCCGTCCGGCTACCCGGCGTACGGGCCGGGAGCGCCGTTACGCGCCCTGCACCGTGTACGTGTCGGCGACGGAGAGGGCGACGTCCAGGGCCGCGAGCCCTTCCTTGGCCTCCGCCTCGGAGACGTTGCAGGCCGGGACGGCGTGGGTCCGGTTCATGTTGATGAACGGCCACAGCCCCTGCTTCTTCGCCGCGGCGCCGAAGGCCGCCATCGGGGCGTTGGCCTCGCCCGAGGCGTTGTACGGGACGAGCGGCTCGCGGGTCTCCCGGTCGCGGACCAGGTCCAGCGCCCAGAACGCGCCGAGGCCGCGCACCTCGCCCACCGAGGGGTGGCGTTCGGCGAGTTCGCGCAGGCCGGGGCCGAGGACGGTCTCGCCGATCCGGGCCGCGTGCTCGACAACCTTCTCGTCCTCCATGACGCCGATGGTGGCGACGGCGGCGGCGCAGGCCAGCGGGTGTCCGGAGTAGGTGAGGCCGCCGGGGTAGGGGCGGGTCTCGAAGGTCGCGGCGATCTCGGCGTTGATGGCGACGCCGCCCAGCGGTACGTAACCGGAGTTGACGCCCTTGGCGAAGGTCAGCAGGTCCGGCACGACGTCGAAGTGGTCGGCGGCGAACCAGGCGCCGGTGCGGCCGAATCCGGCCATCACCTCGTCGAGCACGAAGACGATCCCGTACCGGTCGCAGATCTCGCGGACGCCCGACAGATAGCCCGGCGGCGGAGTCATGATGCCCGCCGTGCCCGGGATGGTCTCCAGGATGATCGCGGCGATGGTGGCCGGGCCCTCGAAGGCGAGGGTGTCCTCCAGGTGCTGGAGGGCGCGGGCGCACTCCTCGGCCTCGGTGGCGGCGTGGAACGGCGAGCGGTAGAGGAACGGGGCCCAGAAGCGGACGACGCCGGCCGAGCCGTTGTCGGAGGGCCAGCGGCGCGGGTCGCCGGTGAGGTTGATCGCGGTGGAGGTCGCGCCGTGGTACGAGCGGTAGGCGGAGAGCACCTTCGGGCGGCCGGTGTGCAGCCGGGCCATCCGGATGGCGTTCTCGACGGCCTCGGCCCCGCCGTTGGTGAAGAAGATCTTGTCCAGGTCGCCCGGGGTGCGCTCGGCGATGAGGCGTGCGGCCTCGGAGCGCGCCTCGATCGCGAACGCGGGCGCGAAGGTGGCGAGTTTGCCCGCCTGCTCCTGGATCGCGGCGATCACGGTGGGGTGCTGGTAGCCGATGTTGGTGTAGACGAGTCCGCTGGTGAAGTCCAGGTAGCGGTTGCCGTCGTAGTCCCAGAAGTAGGACCCCTCGGCGCCGGCGACGGCGAGCGGGTCGATGAGGCCCTGGGCGGACCAGGAGTGGAACACGTGCGCGCGGTCCGCGGCCTTCACGGCCGCACCGGCCGCGGGGTCGGCGGACGGGGCATGAGGGGCATGAGGGGTCATGCGGCGAGCGTAGGCGCTGGTGGGGGTGGCCCCAATGGCCACCTTGTACGGCCTGGGGCGGATGGGTCGGCAGGGTGTCGGGTCCGGGGCGGCGATGGGTTCCTTCTTCATCCATTGACAGCATGCTGTCGATGTGACAGTCTTCTGTCATCGAGCCGAGGAGATTATGATGATCAGCAGCAGCGACAGAACCGCACATCTCGCCGTCTACGACACCTTCGCCGACTGGGAGACCGGGCACACCACGGCCCATCTCGCGCAGAACGGCTACACCGTGCGGACCGTGGGGCTGACCCGGGAGCCGGTCACGACCATGGGCGGCCTGCGGATCCAGCCCGACCTGGCTCTGGACGAACTGCACCCGCAGGACAGTGCGTTGCTGATCCTCACCGGTGCGACCGGGTGGGACGCGGGCGACGCGCTGGCCCCGTTCGCACGGGCGGCCCGGGGCTTCCTCGACGCGGGGGTCCCGGTCGCGGCGATCTGCGGGGCGACCGCCGGGCTGGCCCGGGAGGGGCTGCTGGACGACCGCACGCACACGAGCGCGGTCTCCTTCTACCTCGCGGCGACGGGGTACGCGGGCGGCTCGCGGTACGTGGACGCGGACGCGGTCACGGACGCCGGGGCGGCCGGGGGCGGCGGGCTGATCACGGCCGGGCCGACGGAGCCGGTGGCGTTCGCACGGGAGGTGTTCGCGCTGCTCGGGGTGTACGACGCGAAGAAGCTGGACGCGTGGTACCGGCTGTTCCACGACTCGGACGCGAGCGCGTACGAGGTGTTGCAGGGTGAGTGAGGGTGCGGGGCGCGCCCCGTCCGAGCAGGAGTTGCTGAGCCGGGCGGCGCTGACGGTGTTCCGGCTGAACGGGCAGTTCCTGTCGGTGGCCGACGAGTTGGCGCGGCCGGGGGGGCTCACGTCGGCGTGGTGGCAGGTGCTGGGGGCGGTGCTGGTGGAGCCGTTGCCGGTGGCGGGGATCGCGCGGGCGATGGGGATCACCCGGCAGAGCGTGCAGCGGATCGCGGATCTGCTGGTCGGGCGGGGGCTCGCGGAGTACGTGGAGAACCCGGCCCACCGCCGCGCGAAGCTGTTGCGGGTGACCGGGGCGGGGCGGGAGGCGGTCTCCCGGATCGGGCCGCCGCACGCGGAGTTCGCTGGGCGGTTGGCGGGAGCGCTGGGGGTGGAGGACCTGGCGGCGACGGTGGGCGCGCTGGAACGCCTGTCGGAGGCGCTGGACACCTTGTCCGCTGCGGACCGCGCCGGACCCGGCCATCCCCGTGCGGGGGCGCCCGATTCCGGCCCGTCCGGCGCTTGATTTTCCGGACCCTTTCCACGTCAGCCCGTCCGGCACGTGAGGCCGGCCCCGGACCATGTCAGCCCGTCCGGCGATTGAGGACGGAACCGTGCCGGTGGTGGGCCCAGGCCTCCCGTGTGAGGCCGCCCTACCCCAGCCCGTCCGGCGTTTGAGGACGGAACCGTGCCGATGGTGGGCGTCGGCCTGGCCGTGTTGGCTCCTCCGGGGCACCGGCATTGTTCCGCGCATCGCCCCTGTCCGATCAAGGGTTCCGTCCTCAAGCGCCGGACGGGCTGGGGGGTGCGGGCCGTCCGGGCGGGTGACGGGTCCGTCCTCAAACGCCGGACAGGCTGAAGTGTGCGCACCGGACCCGTCCGATCAAGGGTTCCGTCCTCAAGCGCCGGACGGGCTGGAGGGGTGCGGGCCGTCCGGGCGGGTGACGGGTCCGTCCTCAAACGCCGGACAGGCTGAAGTGTGCGCACCGGACCCGTCCGATCAAGGGTTCCGTCCTCAAACGCCGGACGGGCTGGAGGGGTGCGGGTTCAGCCTCGAACGGCGGACAGGCGGAGGCGGTGCGGGGGCAGCCTCGAACCGCGGGCAGGCGGAGGCGGTGCGGGGGCAGCCTCGAACCGCGGGCAGGCGGAGGCGGTCCGGGTTCAGCCTCGAACCGCGGGCAGGCGGAGGCGGTCCGGGTTCAGCCTCGAACCGCGGGCAGGCGGAGGCGGTCCGGGTTCAGCCTCGAACCGCGGGCAGGCGGAGGCGGTGCGGGGGCGCCTCGAACGGCGGGTAGGCGGGGGTGGAACCGGGGGGCCGGGTGGGGTGTCCTAGGCGGGGAGGCCGGGCGGGCGTCGGGTGGCGGCGTTATCCTCGTGCGGGCCGCACGGGGAGGAAGCGCACCATGGACAAGCTCGGGTCCGACGACCCGCACCGCATCGGTGCGTACCGCCTCCTCGGCCGCCTCGGCGAGGGCGGCATGGGCCAGGTCTTCCTCGCCCGCTCCGACCGCGGCCGCACCGTCGCCCTCAAGCTCGTCCGCCGCGAGCTCGCCGAGCAGCCCGAGTTCCGGGCCCGCTTCCGCCAGGAGGTCCGTGCCGCGCACCGGGTCGGCGGCGCGTGGACCGCACCGGTGCTGGACTCCGACACCGAGGCCCCCGTCCCCTGGGTCGCCACCGGTTACGTCGCCGGGCCCTCCCTCCAGCGCATCGTCTCGGGCCGCCCCGGCGCCCCGGTCACGGACTCGGGGGCGTACGGGCCGCTGCCCCTGCGTTCCGTACGTTTCCTCGGCTCCGGGCTCGCCCACGCCCTCCAGCACATCCATGGGGCCGGGCTCATCCACCGGGACCTGAAGCCCTCCAACGTCCTGATGACCATCGACGGCCCCCGGGTCATCGACTTCGGCATCGCCCGCGCCCTGGAGTCCGTGCCCGACGGCGATCTGACCCGCACCGGCGCCCTGGTCGGCTCCCCCGGCTTCATGGCCCCCGAGCAGGTGCGCGGCGAGCGCGTGACCACCGCGTGCGACGTGTTCTGCCTGGGGTCCGTCCTCGCGTACGCCGCGTCGGGACGGCTGCCGTTCGGTACGACGGAGAGCGGCGGGGTCCATGCCCTGATGTTCCGGATCGCCCAGGAGGACCCGGACCTGACCGGGGTTCCGGAGGACCTGGCCGGCGTCGTCCGGGACTGTCTGGCGAAGGACCCGGCGGCCCGCCCCGGCACCGGCGAGATCCTGGCCCGACTGGGCGAGGCGGAGGCGGACGAACCCTGGCTTCCCGGCACCCTCATCGCCCAACTCGGCCGCCACGCCGTGGGGTTGCTCGACGCGGAGGACCCGGAGGACCCGCGCGGCCCGGGAGCGCCGAACGGCCCTCCGTACGCCCAGCACCCGCAGCGCCCCCACGCCCCGGAGGCCCCTCGGTACCCGCGCTCCCCCGAAGCCCCGCAGCGCGCCCACACCCCGCAGCACCCCCAGGCCGCCCGGACGGGTCCGGAGTCGCCGGAGAGCCCGATACGGCCGCCCGCCGCCCCGATACCGCCGGGGCCCCAGCCGTACGCGCACCACCACCCGCCGTACGGCGCCCCCGCCGCCGCCCCGCACCCGGCGCACCACCCGGCCCCCGGCCGTACCGCCGAACAGTCCTTCCCCCCGGCCTACTTCGCGCCCACCCCTCCCCCGCCCGCACGCGAGCGCCGCTCCGCCGGGGCCACCGTCGCGCTCGTCGTCGTCGCCGTGGTCGTGGCGATAGGGGCGGGCGGATCGGTGTACGCGTTCATGAACGGCGCCGCCCCGGGCAGGACCGCCTCCCCCGGCCCTTCGGGCTCCGGCGGGTCCGGCGGGGGGAAACAGGGCGGCGAGGGAGCCGTCCCGAAGGACTTCCTGGGCACCTGGACCGGCTCCATACCCGGCGAACAGGGCGCGTCCTCAAGGACCTTGACCATCCGGCAGGGGAAGGTGGGCGACCAGGTCCTCGTCCTCACCGCCGAGGGCCCCCTCGCCTCCGGATCCACGTACCACTGCGAGTTCACCGCCCCCCTCTCCGGCCGGCCCGCCGGGGACGGCCCGGTCCGCATCGGACCCTCCACGGTGACCTCCGGCCGCCCGGCCTCCTCCTGCACGCCCGGGAAGCCCACCGAACTGACCCTGCTCCCGGACGGGGACCTGCGCCGGTCCACGGCCGGGACGGGCGAGAGCCTGATCTACACCAAGTCGGACTGACGGGCTCCAGGAGCCGGCGTACCGGGCGGCTCCTCGCCCTCCCCGGAGGGCGGCGTCCGCAGCGCCCGAGTGATCAGCGCCGCGCCGCCCAGCAGCACGAGCACCACCACCATCGCGTTCCGCAGCCCCACATGGTCGGCCAGGAAGCCCAGCGAGGGCGGGCCGACCAGGAACGCCGCGTAGCCCGCCGTCGACACCGCCGCGACCCGGGCCGAAGCGTTCCGCACGCCCTCGCCCGCCGCCGAGATCGTGACCGGGAAACCGAGGGAGGCGCCGAGGCCCCACAGCACCACCGCCGCCCCGGCGAGCAGCGCGTCGTCGGAGAAGACCACCAGGGCCACACCGGACGCCGCCACCAGGGCACTGGCCCGGACCACGGCCGCCGGGCCGTAGCGCACCAGCAGGGGCCCGCCCGTGAACCGGCCCGTCGTCATCGCGACGGCGAACAGCATGAAGGTCAGCGAACCGGCCGTCGCACTCGTCCCGTGGCCGTCCACCATCAGCAGCGGCAGCCAGTCGTTGGCGGAGCCCTCGGCGAACGCCATGGCCAGCACGATCAGGCCGATCAGCACCAGCCGCCGGTCCCGCCAGACCGCCAACTGCCCGCGGATGCCGTCCGGATGCCTCCCGCCGCCCTCGGAGCCCGCAGCGGAGGCGGCGTCGGAGTCCGCCGGGTCCTCGGGGTCCGCCTCCTCCTGTCCCGTACCCGCCGGAACCGCCCGTACGGTCCACACCCCGGCCGCCGCTACGGCGACGGCGACCGCCGCCAGGTGCCAGCCGACCGGGAAGCGGACCGCCGTCAGCCCCATCCCGAGCAGTGCGCCGACCACGGTCCCCAGGCTGAAGCAGCCGTGCAGCACCGGCAGGACGGGGCGGCCCAGGGTCCGCTCGACGGCCGCGCCCTCGATGTTGAACGCCACCTCCGCCAGGCCCATCCCGGCCCCGAACAGCGCGAGTCCGCAGAACACCCCGGCCGACACCTCCAGCGCCGCGCCCCCGGCGATCACCAGCAGCCCGGCCACGAGCAGCCCCGCCCCGGCGGCGATCACCCGCCGCCCACCGCGCCTGCGCACCAGCCCGCCGGAGGCCAGCACCCCGGCCATCGATCCGACGGAGAGCCCGAACAGCACGAGGCCCATCGATCCGGTCGTCACGTCCAGCGCGTCCCGGACGGCCGGGGTGCGGGCGACCCAGGACGCCATGCTCACCCCGGTGGCGAGCATGAAGAGGAAGAGCGCCGCGCGCCAGCGGCGGGTGGTGGCGTCCATGACCGGCGGGTTCTTCATGGGAGTCGGGCCTCGGCAGATCGGTGGGTACGGGAGGAGGGGCGGGCTTGGGACACACAGCGAGCTTCGGACGTACGGCGAGCTTCGGACGTACGCGTATACGCGTGTGCGGATGGTCGAGCCTACGCCCGGAGCGTACGTTCGTACACTCCTGGCCGGTCCCTTCTCCCGCCCCCGATCCCGCTCCCTCCCCCGCGCTCTATGCTGCGAGGAGGACCGAGCCCACCGAGGAGGCCCCGCGTGGCGACAGGGCGCACCGACCCCGAACGGCGGGACCGCATCATCGACGCCGCGCTGGACCTCATCGTCGACGAGGGCGTCGCGGGCGTCTCGCACCGTAAGGTCGCCGCCCGCGCGGGCGTGCCGCTCGGTTCGATGACGTACCACTTCTCCGGCATGGACGAGCTGCTGCACGAGGCGTTCACGCGTTTCTCCGGCACGATCGTCGCCGTCTTCGAGGAACGCCTCGGCGCCGCGAACACCCCCGACGAGGCGCGCGAGGCCGTCGCCGATCTCGTCCACCACCTCTCCGGCGGCAACCAGCGCGAGCTGATCCTCACCCATGAGCTCTACACGCTCGCCGCGCGCCGGCCCGCCTACCGCGAGCTCACCCGCACCTGGATGGGCCGCAGCCGCCGCGCCCTGGAATGGCACTTCGACCCGGCCACCGCCCGTCAGCTCGACGCGCTCATCGAGGGCCTGTCGATCCACCGCGCCCTGGAGACCGAGCCCCACGGCCGCGCCCTGACGGTCGAGGCCATCGCCCGGATCACGGCGTCGGCCCCCGCCGCCCCGGACGGGCAGACCCCTCCCCCTCCCTCGCCTGCCGTCGCCCGGCGGAAGTAGCACCCGGCCTCCGGACCCGCGTCGACATCCCGAAGTCGTCCGGAGGTCGGCAAGTAGGAACGGGTTGCTGTGCTTCTCCATCGCGGGCTGTTGCTATGAGGTGGTCGCTTTCCTCTGTGGAGAAGGGAGTTCTCGCAGGATGCGAACCACAACACTGGGCAGGGACGGGCCGGTCGTCGGACGGCTGGGACTGGGCGCGATGGGGCTCTCGTACCGCTACGCCCCGGCCCTCAGGGACAGGGGCAAGGCCGTATCGCTGGTCCAGGAGGCGGTGGACCTCGGGGTCAACCTCGTCGAGACGGCCGGCGCCTACGCGGCCGGGGACAACGAGCGGCTGATCGGTGAGGCCATCCGCGGGCGCCGGGACGAGGTGGTGCTGTGTACCGGCGGCGGCCTGCTCGGCGACGCGGACGGCGGGCTGCGGCCCGCGGGCGGTCCGCAGGCACTGCGGGCCTCGGTAGACGAGAGCCTGCGCCGGCTGCACGTGGACCACATCGACCTCTATCTGCTGCGCCGCGTCGATCCGGGCGTGCCGCTGGAGGAGAGCTGGGGTGCGCTGGCCGAGCAGGTCTGGGCGGGAAAGATCCGCATGCTGGGGCTGCCCGTCGTCACCGTCCAGGAGGCCCGCGACGCCGAGGCCGTGCACGAGGCGGCGGCGATGGCCGCCGAGGTGTCGCTCTTCACGCGCTGCGGTCTCGACGACGTCGTGCCGTACGCGGTGGAGCGCCGGATCGCGCTGCTGGCCGGCGCCCCGCTCGGCCGCGGTCTGCTGGCCGGCGCGCTGTCCCGGTCCGACGACCTGGCCCCGGACGACTGGCGGCGCACCCAGCCCCGCTTCGCCCCGCGCGCCATCCGCCACAACTTCGCCCTCACCCAGGCGGTCGCCCAGGTGGCCGCCCGGCACGAGGCCACCTCCGCGCAGGTCGCCCTGGCGTGGCTGCTCCGGCTCGGCGATCACGTGGTGCCGCTGCCCGGCACGTCGGCGCCCTACCACCTCGCGGAGAACCTCGGCGGCGACCGGATCCGGCTGACCGAACAGGACCTGACCGACCTGGAGTTCCTTCCCTACCCGGCGGGCGCCCCCGAGGTGTGAGCCGAGCCCGGCCCACGCACCGCCCACCTCTGTCCCTGGCTCCCCACCACTTCTGGAGTTCTTGACATGACGACCTCTCTGGTACGGCAGGTCCTCCCGCGGCCCCGGCCCCGGCCGACGACGGCCGACGTCCACGGAACCACGGCGCCCGGGTTCGCCTCCGTGCGCCATTCCTTCGAACGGGCCTGCCGGGAAGCGGGTCCTGCCGGTTCCCAGGGAGCCGCGCTGGCGGTCGTACGGCACGGTGAGACGGTCGTCGACCTGTGGCACGGCACCGCCGACCCGGTCACCGGGACACCGTGGACCGGCGACACCCTCGAACCGGTGCTGACGGGCTCCCACGGGATCCTGGCCACGGCGGTCCTGCTGCTCGCCGACATGGGCGCGCTCGCGCTGGACCGGCCCGTGGCCGACTACTGGCCGGAGTTCGCGATGCGCGGCAAGGGCGCGGTGACGCTGCGGGACGTGCTGACGTTCACCGCCCGTCTCCCGGGCATGGCGGCGGACCTCGACCAGCGCGACGTCGAGAACCCGCAGATGATGGCCGCGCTGCTCGAACTGCACAGCCCGGAGGACGACCCGCGGGCGGGCGGCGTGCTGCACGGGCCGTGGACCGCCGGGTGGATCGCCGCCGAGGTGATCCGCCGGGTCGACGGCCGCGATCTCGACCTGTTCTTCCTGGAGGAGATCGCGGGCCCGCTGGGCCTCGACATCCATTTCGGCCTCGTGCCCGACCAACTGCCGCACACCGCCCGGATCTCGTACGACGCCGGCTTCCGCGCCCGCTTCCCGGCACCGGACGGCGGGACGGGCCGCAGCGGTGCGAGCGACAGCGGTGCGGACCTCTCCGGGCGGGTGTGGAACAACCCGTCCCCGTTCCCCCCGGACGCCGGGGTGTGGAGCGAGAGCCGGCGGCGGTACGCGCTCATCCCCTCCCTGGGGGCGTACGCGTCGGCCCGCGGCCTCGCCCGGCTCCAGGGGATCCTGGCGGCGGACGCCGTACGGGCCCCGGGCGAGGAGCCGCTGCTGTTGTCGCGCCGCACGCTGGACCAGGCGCGGAGCTTCTGGGTCGAGGGCCTGGATCCGCTGCTCGGCGGGATCAGCGCGTACGGCGAGGGCGGCCTCCAGCTCCTCGACGAGGGCCTCCACCCGGACGTCCGCTCCGGCGCCTTCGGCCACCAGGGTCCCGGCGGAATCGCCTACCAGGCCTGGCCGCAGGCCGGAACCGGGGCCGCCCTGGTCCGCAGCCGGCTGACGGCGGGCACCGGCGCGCAGGTCCTGGACGAGGTCGCGAACGCGGTGGCGGGCGCGGTGGCGGTGGCGGACCCGGTGGCGAGATCGCTGCGGACGACCGCCTGAGACCGGCCGGAACGGGGGCCGGAACCAGCCTTCAGGAGGGTTCCGCCCCGCACTCCGTCAAGTCCGTCGGCTCCGTCGCGTCGGACGGGCCGGGCGCGTCCGTCCGCCCCGTCCGATCCGCCTGGCCCGCCTGGCCTGTCCGATCCGCCTGGCCCGACTGACCCGTCCGGTCGGCGGCGAGGCCGTGCAGGACGACGTTCCAGACCGAATCCCAGACCGCATCCCAGGCCGAGTCCCGGCTCGCGCCGTGAGCGGCCATCGCGCCCTCCGCGAGATGTGCCAGCAGGGCCACCGCGTCCTCCGGAGACACCCCGGGCCGCAGCCGTTGCGCGTCATGGGCACGGTCGAGCAGACCGCGGAGCACGGGGAGCCACACCTCGGTCAACGGCGGCACCTCACCGGGGCGATCGGCCTCCAGGCGGCGTGTGGCGCGGACGAAGGTGTCCTCGTGCGCCAGCCGGGCCAGCGCGCCGATCAGGGTGCGCAGTTCCCGTAAGGGGTCGGGGGCGGCCGCGAGTTCTGCCAGACAGCGCTCGAACCGCGCGTGCCCTCCCGCGCTCACCTCCTCGGCCAGGGCGGTCTTGGTCCCGAAGTGAAAGGTCAGAGCGCCGATCGAGGTCGCGGCCCGCCAGACCATCCGCTGGAGGGAGGCGCCCTCGTAGCCGCGCTCCGCGAACTCGTCGGCGGCCGCTTCCAACACGGCCTGGCGCGTCCTGGCCGCCCGTTCCTGCATGCGCCTTCTCCTTGGACCTCGGCAAGTAGTCGTGCTCTGCGATAGAAATATAACGAACATTCTCTATGTTTGTTAGTCTGCTCAGCGACGCTCACCTGGGAGGGACCTGCAGTGACGACGACGCACGAGACGCCCGACATGGCGACGGGCCGACCGCCGGGCGACCTGTCCCGGCTCCTGTTCGGCCACTTACACCGCTCCGACCAGCAGCGTTGGGGGCATGTGTACCTCCAGGGACTGCTACGGACGGACGGGAAGAAGACCGTGCGCCGGATGGCCGCCGTCGTGACCGGCTCGGAGGCGGCGTCGACCTCGCTGCATCAGTTCGTCAACGCCAGCCCGTGGGAATGGGCCCCGGCGCGCGGCGAGCTGGCGCGCTGGGCCGCCCGGTCGCTGCCGGTGCGGGCCTGGACACTGGCGCCGGCGGTGCTGCCCAAGCGCGGCAACTGCTCGGCCGGGGTGCACCAGCGCTTCCTGCCGGAGTCCGGGCGCACCGTCAACTGCCAACTGGGCCTCGGCCTGTTCCTGGACGCCGGGCAGACGCACATCCCGGTCGACTGGCGGCTCTTCCTGCCTCCCCGGTTCACCAGCGACGAGGCCGTGCGCGACCGGGCGAAGATCCCCGCGACGACGCGGGCCCAGCCGCTGTGGGACCACGCCCTGCGCCTGGTCCAGGAGATGACGTCACGGTCGGACGGGCGGACGGCGCCGGTGGTGGCCGACCTGACGGCCCTGTGCGACGTCGCGCCCCTGGCGCAGCGGCTGCAGGGCGGCGGGCACGCCTTCGTCCTCGCGATTCCGGGCCAGACCACGCTCGCCGGGCCCGAACTGCCGCCCGGGGAACGCGAGTCGGCGCGCGGCCTGCTGCTGCGCCGGGGCGTACGGCACCCGGCGGGGGCCGGCCGGCAGGTCATCTCGCACGACACACCTGTACGCGGACTGCGCCCGGACGGCGAGCGCAGCCAGGGGGCGGGCCGGCTGATGGCCGAGTGGGACGCGGGCAGCGGGCGTCCGGGCCGGATCTGGCTGACGAACATCACCGACCGCCACCCGGCCGAACTGCTGGAGCTGGCGCGTTCGCCCCAGGGGGCGCAGGCCTCGATCGACCGCATGGGCGAGGACTTCGGACTCCTCGACTTCGAGGGCCGCTCCTTCCCCGGCTGGCACCGGCACATGACGCTCGTCTCGGCCGCCTACGCCTGCAGCACCCTGGAGGGCATGACCCGGGCGTGACCCCTGACCCTTTACTTGCCCCTACAACTACATACCGGCCAGAGTTCCCCTGATGGTCACCACTACTCCCCAGATGATTGCATGGGCATGTATCTTGTTGTTCATCGCAGTCGAGAAGGGGAGCCGTTCCATGACGATCCACAAGCAGCCGCGCGCCGCCTCCGACCAGACCATGTGGGAGGCCGTCCTCGGCCTGCACGCCTTCGTGGAACGTCAGCTCGCACACACCCTGCAGCGCCGCTACGGCGTCGGCCTCTCCGAGTACCGCGCCCTGGAGGCCCTCACCCAGGCCGAGAACGGCGAATGCCGCATGCAGGAGCTCGCGGACCACATCGGTCTGGGCCAGAGCTCCGTAACACGCCTGGTGGGACGACTGGACAGCGCCGGCTACGCCTACAAGGACAACTGCGCCGACGACAAGCGCGGCGTCTTCGCCGTCATTACCGACGAGGGCCGCAAGCACTACCAGGACGCCCGCGCCACCTACGCCGACGTCCTCAGCTCGGCCCTCAACACCGCGAGCGCCGACGACCAGCTCGCCCGCGCGGTGCAGGCGCTGCGCAGCGCCGCCTGACACCACCACGACAGACGGCGGGACGCGTCCGGGCGACCGGACCTCCCGCCGTTTTTTGCATGCTCGGGGCTCCTTTTCCCCACCCGAGCACCCTGTGACCTGGATCACTCAATCGTTCGATTTACTTGCTTGACCATGCAAGTAGAACCCCGTAGGTTCTCTCTCGTAGCCACAGATCGCCCATCTACCGAGGGGGGACCGTTGCCTTCGCCTCGCCTGTTGCAGGCATTCACCAGACACGTGCAGGAAAAGCCCGACAGCACCGCGCTCGTCTTCGCCGGCCGACGGGTCACCTACGCGGATCTCGACCGGCTGACCCACCTCGCCGCCGCGGACCTCGACGGCGCCGGCTTCGGATCCGTACGCGCCCTGTGCGTCCCGGCCCACAAGTCGCCGGAGACCGTCGCGCTGCTGCTGGCGGCCTGGCGTCAGGGGATCAACACCCTGGTCCCGTCGCCCGGTCTGGGCACCGCCGCCCTGTCCACGCTCACCGCCCAGGCCCACGGCCCGCTGTCGGCCGTCGCGGTCCCCGGCGGCGGAGCGGTCCTGTCGCGGGAGGAGACCGACCCCACGCTGGCGGACGGCTTCAGCGCCCCCGACCCCGAGGAGTCGCTGCTGACCCTCACCACCTCCGGGTCCACCGGCGTCCCCAAGCTCGTCCCGGTCCGCACCGAGGCCTTCGACCGCTTCGGCGACTGGGCCACGGAGAAGTTCGGGATCGACGGCACCACGAGCTCGCTGAGCTTCTCGCCGCTCAACTTCGACCTGGCCCTCCTCGACGTCTGGACCGTGCTGGAGGCCGGCGGCACCGTCGTCCTGGCCGACGCCGGAGCCAGCGGGGACGCCGGCTATCTGCGCGACCTCACACAGAGCAACGAGGTGACCCTGGTCCAGGGGGTTCCGCTGCTGCACCGGCTCCTGGCCGCGGACGACGCCCGCTATCCGACGGTCCGCACGGTCGTGTTCACCGGGGAGGCCGTCTCCGAGCAGGGGCTGCGGGACGCGTTCGCCGCCTGCCCGGCCGCCCGCTTCCACAACGTCTTCGGCTGTACGGAGACCAACGACAGCTTCGTCCAGGACATCGATCCGGACGCGTACGTGCACCCGCTGCCCATCGGCGCCCCGATCGACGGCACCGACGCCGTGCTGCTGATCGAGGGGCCCGACGGCACCGAGGTCCTGCGCGGACCCGGCACCGGCGAACTGCTGGTGCACACCCCCTTCCAGACCTGCGGCTATCTGGAACAGGCCCGCAACGCCCACGCGTTCATGCCCGACCCCCGCGGCGGCGGCGCCATGTTCTACCGCACCGGCGACCTCGTCCACCGCGACGCCGACGGCCGCTACTTCCTCCAGGGCCGTACCGACTTCCAGGTCAAGGTGCGCGGCGTGCGCACCAACACCCTGGAGGTCGAGACCGTCCTCGGAGCGCACCCGGACGTCGTCGAGGCCGCCGTCGTCGCGCTGCCCTGCCCCGAGGCCGGCACCCGGCTGCACGCCGAAGTGGTGCGCCGGGACGGCACCTCCCTCAGCTCGCTGGGCCTGCGGGCGTACGCGGCGAAGCATCTGCCGCGCCACGCCGTGCCCAGCTCGGTGGGGCTCGCCTGCACCCCGCTTCCGAAGACCGCGACCGGCAAGCCCGACCGCAACTCGATCAAGAAGACCCAACTGAACGGAGACGTTTGATGAGCACCGTCGCCAACGACCCGATCCGCGCGTACATCGTCAGTGAGTTCCTGGCCGGTGAGGACGCCGAGGACCTGACCGACGACTTCGACCTCATCGAGAGCACCGTCGTGAACAGCCTCGGCCTGGTCCGCCTCATCTCCTGGATATCCGAGACGTACAGCATCCCCGTCGACGACATCCCGCTGGAGCCGGCCGCCTACCGCACGCTCGCGGACATCCGCGGCTTCGTCGGCCGCGCCGCTCCGGCCGCCGTCTGACAGCCCTTTCCCTCCGCCCGACAAGCCGAGCAGCCGAGCAGCCGAGCAGCCGAGCAAGGCCAACGAGCCCCACGCACCCCACAGACCCCACGGGCACCGATACCCCCACAGGCATCGCAGCAGCAGCGCACACGTCCAGAAAACAACGATGACAGGAGTACTCCCATGATCGTCCGTTCTCTCTCCGACGTCCCCGCGATCGAGTGGGGCAGCGGCACCAGCCACCGCCTGCTCACCGAGGCCGACGGAATGGGCTTCACCGTCTGCGAAACGCTGGTCCGCCAGGGCACGTCGAGCGCGCTGCAGTACCTCGGCCACCTGGAGGCCTGCTACTGCATAGGCGGCTCGGGCGAGGTCGTCACCGTGGACGGCGCCCACCACAAGATCACGACCGGGACCATCTACGCCCTGGACAAGAACGACGCCCACCACCTGATCGCCTCCGACGACGAGGACCTTCTCCTCGTCTCCGTCTTCAGCCCGGCGCTGCGTGGCGACGAGAAGCACTCGCTCTCCGAGGACGGCTTCTCCCGCTACTGATCCCCACCGCCGGGTGCGGGGCCGCGACGGCGCGGCCCCGCACCCGGCACCGAGCACCCGGCGAAAGGCAAGGCGAGACACCCATGGCAGCAGAGAAGGCCCCCGACACGTACGGCATCACCGCGCCCTACGGTGACGAGCTGAACGACGACGTCACCCGCTGGGACCGGGCCGGCGAGTTCCCGCACGACAAGTGGAAACCGCTGCAACGGTCCGGGCTCTTCACCCTCCCCTTCGCCCCGGAGTACGGCGGCGCCGGCCGGACGCTCACCGAGACCATGGCGGCGCTGGAGGGCCTCGGTCACACCAGCCGGGACGCCGGTCTGAACTTCTCGGCGTCCACGCAGATCGTCAGCGTCGGCATCCCGTTGCAGGCGTTCGGCTCCGAGGACCTGCGCGGGCGCTACCTGCCCCGGGTCACCTCGGGCGAGGCCATCACCGCGCACGCGATCACCGAGCCGAGCCACGGCTCGGACGTGATGAACATCCGGACCACGGCCGTCCGCGAGGGCGACGAGTACGTGCTCAACGGCGGCAAGATGTTCATCACCAACGCCCCGGTCGCCGGCCTCTTCCTGCTCTACGTCCGCACCGGCAAGCCGGGCGCCTTCGGGCTGAGCACCTTCCTCGCCGAGCGCGACACACCGGGCCTCACCGTCGGCGAGCCGCTGGAGACGATGGGGCTGCGCACCTCCCCGATCAGCGAGGTCACGCTGGAGGACGTGCGGCTGCCCGTCGGCAACCGGCTGGGCAGCGAGGGCGCCGGCTTCCTGATCATGGATTACGTGATGAAGCGGGAAGTCCTCTTCTCCTTCGCCGTGAACCTGGGCGAGATGACCCACCGGCTGAAGCGGGTGGTCGAACACGCCACCACCCGGCAGCAGTTCGGCAGCGCCATCGGCAAGAACCAGGCGGTCGCCCACAAGATCGCGGACATGAGGATCGCCGTCGAGACGGCCCGCAAGTGGCTGTACGACACCGGCCTCAAGGTCGAGCAGGGCAAGGACGCGTCGCTGGACGTGGCCGCCACCAAGATCGTGGTCAGCGAGGCCAACCAGCTCACCGCCCAGCACGCCATCCAGATATTCGGCGCCCGCGGCTATCTCACCGGCACCGGCATCGAGCGCGAGCTGCGCAACGCCACCGCCGGCTCCATCTACTCCGGCACCAACGAGATCCAGCGCAACTGCATCGCCGCCCTGATGGGCCTGTGACGAGAGGCATCCGCATGACCGACACCCTGGCACCCACCCTGTCCGAGCAGCAGACCGCCGACGCCACGGCCGCGCGGCCGGGCCCCGACGACCTCGCCCGCCTCACGGCGGCCACCGAATTCCTCGACCACGAGCACGCGAGCGTCAGGGCCTTCGTCGACAAGGCCCTGGACGGGATCGACCGCGCGTCCGCCGGCCAGGTCGACCTCGCCGTCGCCCTCTACTACGCGGTGCGCGACGGCATCCACTACGAGGTCTACGGCGCCGACCTGTCGCCCGAGGGCCTCCGGGCCTCCAGCATCATCGCCGGCGGCAAGGGCTTCTGCCTGCACAAGTCCGTGCTCTACGCCGCCTGCTGCCGCGCGGTCGGCATCCCCGCCCGGCTGCACTACAGCGACGTCCGCAACCACCTCGCCTCCGACCGGCTGCGCTCCTACATCGGCGGCGACGTCTTCTTCCACGGTCTGGCCACCGTGTATCTGGAGGGCCGCTGGCTGCAGGTGACCCCGGTCTTCAACAAGCTCCTGTGCCGGCTGTACGGCATGACCCCGCTGGAGTTCGACGGCCGCTCCGACAGCCGCTACCACCCCTTCGACGCGCAGGGGCGGCAGAGCATGGAGTTCCTCACCGACCACGGCGACTTCGACGACGTCCCGTACGCGTTCGTGATGGACACCATGCGCCGCAAGCACCCGAAGTTCCTGGACGAGGACGGCACCGGCACCGTCAGCGGCGGCTCGCTCGCCGACGAAGCGTCCTGACCCGCGCCCCGTATCCGTAACGGCGCACCAGAAGAACGGCAGAAGAGGAGAAGCACCCCATGACGCAGTTCCAGGCCCGCGAGGACGGCTGGGGCGCGGTCGCCCGCGTCGGCGTCGTCGTTCCGCACGCGGACGTCGGGCCCGAGTCCGAGCTCCAGGCGATGGCGCCGCGCGATGTCTACATCCACGGTTCACGCGTCCACTTCGGGGCGATGCGCCCCGGCGGGGAGATGGACCCCAAGATCCCGCACGACCCGGTGCGCGCCTTCATCGACCCGCCCTTCATCGACGACGCCGTCGAGCTGCTGGCCGCCTCCCCGCTGGACTCCATCGCCCTGGGGTTCACGAGCTCCGCCTACGTCCTGGGCGCCGACGGCGAGCAGAAGCTGTTCGAGCGGCTGGCCGAGCGGACCCGGGGCATCCCGCTGACCGGCACGACGCACGCGGCGGCGGCCGGCTTCCACGCCCTGGGCGCGGAGCGGATCGCGCTCGTCAACCCGCCGTGGTTCGACGACGAGTTGTCGGCGCTGGGCGCCTCGTACTTCGGTGAGCGCGGCTTCGACGTGGTCCACCACGCCCCCTGCGGCCTGCCCAGCAATCAGAAGCTGATCACGCCGGAGGCGCTGGTGATGTGGATCGAGACCGTCGTCGCCCCGCAGCAGCCGCAGGCGGTGCTGGTCGCCGGCAACGGCATCCGCGCCGTGGGCGCCATCGCGGGCCTGGAGGAGCGGCTCGGGTTTCCCGTGCTCACCGCGAACCAGGTGCTGTTCTGGCACGCGCTGCACGCCGCCGGCGGCAGCGAGGCGGCGGCGCGGATCACCGATTACGGTGCCCTGTTCGGTGTCCTCCCCGAGGGTGCGGCCGCGGGCGTCGCCGCGGGAGCGGTCGTGGGGGCGGCGCGATGAGCCTGCTGCCCGCGTACGGCTACCAGGCCGCCGTGCAGGAGACCTGCGACACCCCGGAGTACCACCTCCCGCTCGTGTGCTGGCACGACGACGGGACGGGTGTGCGCGGCATGGTGCTGTACCGGGGAGCGCTCCGCCCGGCGGAGCAGGTGCCGGGGTTCCGGCGCTATCTCGCCTCCGAGGACCTGGAGCAGTACGCCACGACCGGCCCGTGGCCGCTGCTCGCAGCAACCGCCTGATCCGACGCGTGGCGGGGACCGGCCGGGTCCCCGCCGCATCAGGAGCCGTATCGATATGACACACGACCTCAAGTGGTCCGACGCGCCTCCGGGAGAAGTCCTCGATCCGGTCGGCATCTGGATCGTCCGGGCCCCGGCCGGGCAGCGCCTCCCGCCCGGCGGGACCCCGCCCGACTGGCTGGACGAGAAGGAGCGGAGCCGGCTGGCCTCGATACCGCAGCAGGCCGGCCGGGAGGCCTACGCCTTCGCCCACTGGGCGTTGCGGAGCGTTCTCGGGTCGTCGCTCGGCTGCTCCCCCAGGAGCGTCGGCTTCCTGCGGCAGCCGTGTCCCGGCTGCGGTGGGGCGCACGGAAGACCGGCGATCCGCGATCCGGACCCGGACGGCGAGGCACCGGAGTTCTCGATGTCGCACAGCGGGGACCATGTCGCCATCGCGGTCGCCGAGGCCACCATCGGCATCGACATCGAGTCCTGGCCGACCCCGGAGTCCGTCGCCGGGTATCTGCCGTTCCTCCATCCGAAGGAACAGCAGTGGCTGGGCGGTCGCCCGGAGGACGAACTCGTCCGGGACTTCGCCCGTCTGTGGACCCGCAAGGAGGCCATGGCCAAGGCGACGGGACAGGGCATGGCCGCCGTCATGAACCGGCTGGATCTCACCGGCCAGCCGCTCGGCTGGCGGGTGCGGCAGCTGATCGCACCTCCCGGGTACGAGGCCAGCTTCGCGGTCCCGGCCTCGGTGCACGTCGCGGTCACGGTGCACGAGGAGCTTCCGGAGCCGATGCCGGAGCCGGTGCGGGCCTGACGCCCGGCGGCGGGCGGCCCGTGTCCCCCCACGGAGGGGATACGGGCCGCCCGCCGCTTCGCGTGGTGCGGCCGGACCCGCCCTACAGGCCGGTCGGCCCCTGGACGGTGACCTCGGAGGTGAAGACCCGGACGCCGTGCTGCTCGATCGACACGTTCACACGGCTGCGGCCCGTGCCGTCGGGGACGGGATCGCCGGCCACGACGACGGCGGGGGCGTCGAGTTCGACGTACCGGGCGAAGTCCGTCGTCATCGCGGTGACGGTCGCGCCGCCGTCGCCGACGGCGTGCGCGGCCTGCCGGGCGGCTTCGAGGAGCAGCATCCCGGGCACGTGGTCGACGGCGTGGTCGAACAGCACCGGGTGCGCGGGGTCCACGCGCAGCATCCACCGCCCGTGCCTCCCGCCCGGATCCGGTGAGAGCACCACGTCGGCCGGGGAGTCCCGGTCCACCCGGTGCGGCTCCACGGGCGGGCCCGCCGGGAGGCAGGCGGCGAGCGCGGCCCCGGTGTCCGCGTAACTCCCGCGCAGCCGCCGGTATATGGCCGCGGGCTGGTTGTTGAAGCGGGTGAACGCGGTGCCCGTCAGCCGCTCCCCCAGGTGGACGTCGACGCGCATCGTCATCCCGGCGAACCTGCTGCCGCGACGGACCACGTCCGAGCAGGACACCACCAGGCGCACCTCGTCCTCGACGCCGGTCACCAGCGACGCCGACGGCTCGACCGCGAAGCTGAAGGTCTCCCAGGCCTGCTTGTACTCCCTCGGTACGTCGTGCACGGCGTGGGACAGCAGCGGAACCGTCTGGCGCACGCTCTCGGCGAGCAGCATCGGGTCGTACGCACCCCCCGACGGACGGTAGAAAGCGTGCCCCTGCGGCCAGCGCGCGGTGAGTTCGTAGCGCCCCGGGTGCGGCTCGGCCCACGACGTGAGCAGGACTTCCTCTCCCCGAAGTTTGTGCACCTGCCACTGGTGCACCTGCCGCCGCTGGACCGGACTCGCTTCACGGCTCAGGACAGAAACAGACAACTTGGCCCCCCAAGATCGGTTGTTTCAGCGATCGACTACACAGAGGTGCGTGAGCACCACTCCGTGTACCCGACTCAAAAAATAATGTTCCTTTTATTTTGGCAAGTCAAGGGGCTCGATCCTCTGAATTTTCTTCGAGGTGATTTGTTGCTTTATCCAACTCAAGTCCACCAAAACGGACTTGCCCGCACCGCCGTTCACCCAGATAACATAAGGAGCATTCTTTTTGGGAAGGTGAGAGGTATGGCACTGAAGCAAGAGCGGGCAGAACAGACCCGTCGAGCACTGCTGCTCGCAGCGGCAGAGGTCTTCGACGAGTTCGGCTACGCGGGGGCCAGCATCACCCGCATCCTCAAGCGTGCCGGAGTGACGGCGGGGGCGCTCTACTTCCACTTCGGCTCCAAGGAGGACCTGGCCAAGGCGGTGATGAACAGCCAGCCGGACACCCTCGTCCCGCTGCTGGCCGCCAGCGGGCTCCAGCGGCTCATCGACCTCACCCTCGTGTGGTCGTGGCAGTTGCAGCGCGACCCGCTGCTCCGGGCCGGCGTGCGGCTGACGAACGAACAGGCCTCCATCGGCGACTCCCTGAACGCCGACCCGTACGAGAAGTTCCGCGGGATCATGAGCTCGTGTCTCCACGAGGCGCGGGAGGACGGCGAGTTGCAGCCGGGCATCGAGCCGACCGTGGTGGCGGAGTTCGTGATCGCCGCCTGTACCGGCATGCAGATGTACTCCAACGTCGTCAGCGGCCGCAGGGACCTTCCCGAGCGCACCCAGCAGATGTGGAACCTGCTGCTCCCGGGCATCGCGGTCCCGTCCGTGATCACCCGCGCCGAGGCGACCCCCGCTCGCGGCGCCGCGATGATGCCCTGACCTCCCCGCTCGCCCGGAATGCCCGCCCGGAATGCGCGCGCCCTGCCCCGCCCTGCCCGCCCTGGCTGTTGTGCCTGCTCTGCCTGTACCGAACGTCCACGACGATCATCTACGGAGCCGCATGATCTCCCTGCGCCTGGCCGCCCTGAACATCGACGGCGTCCTGCTCAACGACACCTTCAGCCCGGTCATCCACCACTTCATCGTCAGCAGAGGCGGGACGTACACCGCCGAGCTGGAGCGCTCGATCTTCTCCCAGCCCCAGCACGTCGCGGGCCGGTTACTCGCTGCGGCGGTGGACGGCGACATGACCGGCGAGGAGGCGCTCGCCGCCTACTTCGAGGACCGTGCCGCCTACCTCGCACGCCACCCGGTCACGATCACGCCGGGCACGCGTGACCTGCTCCTCCGGCTGCGCGGCGCGGGCCTGCGCACGGTCTGTTACGGCGGTCTGGGCAAGGACCACTTCGACCAGCATCTGGGCCGCTACGCCGAGTTGTTCGACGGTCCCGGCTATGTCTGCACCAACGACATCCGCCCCGGCCTCAAGGAGATCACCGAGGACGTGTTCGGGCTCCGTCCGGGCCAGGCCCTCTTCGTCGACGACGTCGCCCGGGTGGCCGACGTGGCCCGCGAGCTCGGCACCGCCTTCGTCGGCCACCCCTCCTCCTTCGTCCACAGCCACCAGCGTGCTCTGATGCGGGAGGCGGGCGTACGCCATGTGATCAGCGGTCTCGACGCGCTCGACGGCGAGCTGCTGCACCGGATCGACCGGGAGATGAACCCTCAGATGCTCTGGAGAACGCCCCTGTCCACGGCCGTCCGGGCCGGGCGCGCGTGACGCCGGGCGGGCAGCTGCTGCACGGCAAAGTGGCGCTGATAACCGGCGCTTCCAGCGGTATCGGCGCCGCGGCGGCCCGGCACTTCGCCGACGAGGGAGCCGCCGTCGTGCTCGTGGCCCGCAGGGCCGGGCTGGTCGAGGAGGTCGCCGAGCGCATAAGGAAGGACGGCGGCCGGGCCGTGGCCGTACCGGGCGACGTCACCCGCCAGGCGGACATGGAGCACGCCGTGGCCATGGCGGTCGCCCGGTTCGGCAGGCTCGACTGCGCGTTCAACAACGCCGGTTACGCCAGTGCCGGAACGGTCCTGCACGAACTTCCCGACGACGTCTTCGACCGCACCATGGACGTCAATCTGCGCGGCGTGTGGAACTGTCTGCGCGCCCAGATCCCCGCCATGCTGCCGGGCGGTGCGGGCTCCGTCGTCAACACCTCCAGCGTCGCGGGCGTACGCGCCACCTCCGCGTCGGCGCCCTACGTGGCCGCGAAGCACGCGGTCATCGGTCTGACCAGGGCGGCGGCGGCCGAGTACGGCGAGCGCGGCATCCGCGTCAACGCGCTCGTGGTGGGCAGCACCGATACGGAGATGATGGACGGCGTTCTGTCGGCCGGCCTCTCCGTGGGCGCCGGCTTCGGGGGCAAGGCGATCCAGCAGCGCCTCGCCGATCCGACCGAGATCGCCCGCGCCGCCGCCTGGCTCTGCTCGGACGCCTCGTCCTTCACCACCGGATCCGCCCTCGCGGTGGACGGCGGCAGAACAGCGAAGTGACGGAGTGACGGAGTACGCCGCAGGCGCCCGCGCCCCCGGTGAAGGGGCGGCGGGCGCCTGCGGGCGTACCGGCGGGAGAGCGTCAGACCTGAACCGCGCTGGTCCGGTCCGCGATCTGCTCGGAGCGGGGCGCGGCCGCCGCCTCGGGCTTCGTGCGGTCGGCGAGCTTGAGCCAGATGACCCCGACGATGATGACGGCCAGCCAGATGCCCTTGGCCAGGGTGAGGGTCTCGTCGAAGAAGAGCGGGCCGAGGACCGCGGCGCCGACCGCGCCGATCCCCGCCCAGACGGCGTAGCCGATGCTCACGTCGATCGTGCGGAGGGCGAGGCTCAGTGCGTAGAGCGTCAGCAGGAAGAACACCACCGCGACCAGGGACCAGGTCAGGACGGTGAAGCCTTCGCTGCCGCCGACGGCGAGCGCGTACCCGATCTCGAAGACTCCGGCGAGCAGGAGCGAGAGCCAGGCGTTGGTGGAGCTCTTGGCTTCGTTGGACATGGGAGGTGAGTCCTCTCTCAGGGAAGTCGTCAGGTGGTGGCGCGGAGGTGCGGGGCGTACGGGGCCGGGGGCCTGGCTCCGGGGTCAGGCGGAACCGCTCAGCTGCAGGCCGACGACGCCACCGATGACGAGGAGAATGCCGATCGCCTTGTTCACGTTCAGACGCTGGCCGAAGAACAGCGCGCCGAGGACGGTGATGCCGACGCCCGCGACGGACGTCCACAGGGCGTAGCCGACGCCGACGTCGAAGGTCAGCAGCGCCTTGCTGAGGAAGAAGGTCGCGGCGGCACCGCTGGCCAGGGTGATGCCGGTCCACTTGCGGTTCTTGAAGCCCTCGGCCTTTCCGGCGGCGATGGCGACCAGGATTTCGAAGGCGACGGCGATGGCGAGGTAGAGCCAGTGCATGGGAGGTCCTTCCGTGCGGTGAATGGGCGGGGATGAACGGGGTGAGCGGGAAGTGCGGGAAGTGCGGGAAGTACGGGTGAGCGGGAAGTACGGGGTGACAGGTGCCGGGCGGCCGTGCCGTGGGGCGGGTGGCCGGCTAGCGCGGGGCTCTGCTCATGGAGAGGAAGTCCTGGAACGGCTGCTCGGCCTCGGGCAGGTGCAGCGCGGTGACCTTGATGGGCCAGCGCTCCGGGTCCTCGGCGAAGACGGCGTACGAGCTCGTGTAGTCAAAGCCGTACCGGGCAGCGGTCCTGCGGTCGGCGGCGTGCACGATGTGGCCGATGCCGGCGTACCGCGCCGCCAGGTAGCACAGGGCGCAGGGCTCACCGGAGGCGATCAGGGTGGCGCCTGCCACGGCGTGGATCCCGTACTTCGTGGTGGCCTCCCGGAGGGCGACGACCTCGGCGTGGGCGGTCGGGTCGTTGTCCTCACGGACGCGGTTGAAGCCCGTCCCCAGGATCCGTCCACTGCCCACGACCACGCCGGAGAAGGGGATTCCGCCCTGCGCGACATGCTCGCGGCTGATCCGGACCGCCTCGTGGGCGTAGCCCAGCAGTTCGCTTTCGTGTGTACCCATGAGCAGTTCGTCTCCCGAGTTGCCCTGCGTCGGTCTTGTGGTCGGCCATCCGCTCGGCCATTTGCCTGCACATGCAAGCGGATGCTTTCAGAATCCTCCGCCGGCAACTTGCCCTGCGGGAACTACCCTTGCATGTGCATGTAATCAGTGTCAAGCGTTCGCGTACGTACGGGCGTTGTCCAGAGTCGCCAGCGGCTCCAGCAGCCGGGGGTCGAACGCGGCCTGGACCGTCCCCGCCGCCACCCTGCGCGGCAGGTCGGGGTTGGCCAGCGCGCCCGTCCCGATCGCCAGGACGTCGGCGTGCCCCTCGTCCAGAACGCGCCGCGCCACGGCTTCCTGATGCAGCCCGCCGTTGGCGATCACGGGGAGCCCGGTGACCGTCCGGGCGAGCGCGGGCAGCGTCCGCCCTTCCGGGAACCAGTCCCGTCCGCCTCCCGCGAGATGCAGATAGTCGGCACCGGCCGCGGCGGCGGCGGTGAAGACCGCTTCCGCTTCGGCGTCCCCGCCCGGCCATCGCCAGGCGGGGTCGTTGATCTTCCCCTGGGAGAAGCGGACGCCGACCGGGAAGCCGGCCCCGGTCGCGCCTCTGACCTCGGCCGTCACCTCCCGTACGAGCCGCAGGCGTTCCTCGACTCCCCCGCCGTAGTCGTCGGTGCGCAGATTGGTGTACGGGGTGAGGAACTGGTCGAGCAGATAGCCGTTGGCGGCGTGGATCTCCACCCCGTCGAAGCCGACGTCGCGGGCGCGGGCCGCGGCGGCGGCGAAGCCGTGGACGGCCTCCGCGATCTGGCGGCGGGTCAGCTCCATCGGCACGGGCCAGGGGCCGCTGCCCCGGTACTTGGCCAGTTGCTCGCCCAGCGGCCGTACCGCCGACGGGCCGGCGGCCCGGTCACGGAAGCGGTTGCCCTGCGAGAGGGCCCCGGCGTGCATCAGCTGGAGGACGACGCGCGCGCCGGCGGCATGCGCTCCCTCGACGACGGGCCGCCAGGCGGCGGCCTGCGCCTCGTCCGTGATGCCGGGCTGATGCAGGTAGCCCTGGCTGAAGGCCCGGTCGGTGTAGGTCCCTTCGGTGATCAGGAGCCCGAAGCCGCCCTCGGCGTACGCCGTGTAGTACGCGGCCATCTCCTCGGTGGCCCGGCCGTCCTCGGTCGCGGAGACCCGGGTCATGGGGGCGACGGCGTATCTGTTGCACAGCTCCAGCCCCGCGAACCGGGCCGCCTTGAGCGCGGGATGTGTGCGGGGAAGCGCACCAGGACGCGTGGCGGGCACCTCAGCAGCTCCCGTCGATGCCGCAGGAGGCTCCGTAGACGACGCCCTCCGCCTGCTGCGCCCGGGCGTCCAGGATCGCCTTGCGCAACTGGGCCGGACGCGGAACCCCCTCGATCCGGATGTCACCGACGAGCAGGGTGGGAACGGACTGCACGCGGTGGGCCGCCGCCTCCCGCAGGGCCTCCTGATGACGGGCGCGATAGGTCCCGTCCGCCAGCGCGGCCCGGAACCCGGCCTCGTCCAGGCCGACCTCGCCGGCCAGGGCGACGAGGACGTCGACCTGCCCCAGGTCCTGGTTCTCCTGGAAGAAGGCGCGGAACATCCGCTGGTTGTAGGCGGTCCCGAGGTCGTGCTCGGCTGCGTACTGATAGCCCTCGAAGGCGAGAGCGGTGTACGGCTGCGGGGACACGGCGGGGAGCGTGATGTCGACGCCCAGACGACGCGCCATGGGGTAGACGGCCCGCTCCCAGATGCTGGGCAGGTACTCGTCCTCCGGCCGCAGGGTGGGCTGGGGGTGGGGGCGCAGCTCGAAAGGCATCCACTCGACCTCCACCTCCCCGCCCACATCCTTGATCGCCTCTTCGAGCGGGCCTTCGGCCAGCATGCAGAAGGGGCAGACGTAGTCGGACCAGATCTTGATCTTCACGGGTTCAGCCATGCGCCGACCTCCAGGTCATTGATCGCGCAAGCAACAACATCCCGCGACAGTGCGGCAGGAGTTGACGGACGACCAGAAGGTTGCACGATCATGCACTTTTGTGTCAAGTCTCCCCGCCGTCGCCGGGACAGCGGACCGGGAGGACCGACCGGAACCGGCCAGAAGCGGCCGGAAGCTGCGGGAAAACCCTTGCGGGAGCGCTCCCGCAGCTGAAAGATCCCCGCATGACCTCTCCGTCGCCCGTGCTGCGCCCGTACCGCCCCGAGGACCGCGAGGCCCTTTTCGACATCTGCGTACGCACCGGGCACGAGGGCGGGGACGCCCGTCACCTCTACCCGGACCCCGGCCTGCTGCCGAACATCTTCGCCGCGCCCTACGCCGTCCTTGAGCCGGAGCTGGCGTTCGTGGTCGAGGACAACGGGCGCGCGGTCGGCTACATCCTCGGCACGGCCGACACCGCGTCCTTTGTCGACCGCTACCGCGCCGAATGGCTCCCCGGCCTCGCCGAGCGCTACCCGGCCCCCGTGCGCGAACCGGCC
Organism: Streptomyces anulatus; assembly: GCF_014650675.1. Lineage (GTDB taxonomy): Bacteria > Actinomycetota > Actinomycetes > Streptomycetales > Streptomycetaceae > Streptomyces > Streptomyces anulatus. The sequence goes on from NZ_BMVK01000013.1 coordinate 203,992, forward strand.
ACTCCCACCGAGGAGATGACCACCCTGATGCACGACCCCGAGCGCATGATCCTGCCGGAGCTGGCCGACTATCCGGCCCACCTGCACATCGACCTCCTCCCGACCCACCAGCGGTCGGGGCACGGCCGGCGGCTCATGGAGACCTTCCTCGCCGCGCTCGCCGATCAGAACGTCAAGGCGGTCCACTTGGGCATGCTCACCACCAACACCCGGGCCCGCGCCTTCTACGACCGCGTCGGCTTCCACGAGATCGCGGTTCCGGACGCGGGGCCCGTGACGTATCTCGGTCACTCAATTCAGTGACGCATACGCCGCGTTGAACAGGATTAACGTGTGCACGAACCGCCCCGGGCGCGTGGGCGGGTACCGCCACATCAGCGGCCAGGTGTCACCCCCGAGCGCCGGTACGGGGACGTAACTGATGCGGCCCGTCGCCGCGTTGAATGTCGTCGCCGCACGCGGCCACGGCCGCCCGACCGTGGAGCCCGCGGGCACGAGGAAGTACACCCCGCGCCGCCCGTTCGACTCGGTGACGACGGGCCCCGGCTCCCCGCCGACCAACTCCTCCATCAGGTCGGCCAGCCGCCGCCCGTCGTCGCCGTCCACGCGGACTGCGTCGAATTGCACGCCCGCCTTGCGGAGCTGGAATCCGGAGTCCGGAATCCACTCGGCCCTCAGCCCACCATTAAGTGCGTTCACAGGACGATTGTGACCCCGATCACCTAGCGTTCTCCGTACCTGCCGAGGTGCGTCGTACAGCCGTTGACCTGCTCGAACTTCTCTGAAGTGGGGTGGATTTCAACGACTTCGAGTAGTGACCGGTTGAGTCCGGTCGAGTCGAAATGAGATCGCGTAATGGCGAGTGCTGAGAACAAGCAAACCGCGAGCCCGATGGCCCTCATGGTGGCGGAAGTGGTCCGGACGATGCGCATCCAGCGGGGGTGGACACAGGAACAGCTCGGCCTTGAGCTCGGCTACTCGGCAGCGGCCGTGAGCGCCATGGAGACGTGCGCGCAGCCGGCGAGCGACGCGATGCTGGTGGAGCTCGAACGCGTACTCGGCAACGGGACCACCGTGTTCGATACCGCGCGGCGGTACATGCGGATGGAGAAGTACCCGCAGCAGTTCCAGGACTACGCGCTGCTGGAGCAGGCCGCGCTCAGCCTCCAGTTGTTCGCGACGAACGTCATCCACGGGCTGTTCCAGACGGAGGCGTACGCGCGGGCGCTGATCGGCGGCGGATACCCGCCGCTCTCCGAGCAGCGGGTCGAAGAGCTGGTCCAGCTGCGGATGGAGCGCACGGTTCTCTTCGACCGCGACCCGCTCCCGATGATCGAGATCATCATCGACGAGGCCGTCCTGCGGCGCGTCATCGGCGGCGAGGAGGTCATGCGGGAGCAGCTGCTCCACCTCGTGGAGTGCGCGCGCCGCCGCAATGTCACGCTGCTGGTGCTGCCGCTGGACGCCGGTAAATATGGGGAGTACGCAGCTGGTCACGGCGAGATGAACCTGGTGGAGACCCCTACGCACGAGCATCTCGTCTATCTGGAGGCGCAGGACGAGAGCCTGCTGATCAGCGACCCCGCAAAGGCGAGCACGTACGCCCGGCGCTATGCGATGATCCGGGCACAGGCCCTGGGTCCTCGTGAATCGCTGGACCTCATCAAGCGGTTGGCAGGAGTAGCGGTATGAGCAGCACCCTCCGATGGTTCACGTCGAGCTACAGCAACGCCAGCGGCGGCAACTGCATCGAGGTCGCCTTCGACTGGCACACGTCCTCCTACAGCAGCTCCAGCGGCGGCGAGTGCATCGAGGTCGCCGCCTGCCCCCACGCCGTCCACGTCCGTGACTCCAAGGTGCCCGACGGGCCCGCCTTCGCCGTCGCGCCCGACGCCTGGTCCGCGTTCCTCACCTGGACCGGCTGACCGGTCCGCCGAACCGGGACCCCGCGTGACCGCGGCGCGGGGTCCCGTGGCTGAATACCCCCACACACGCCGGGCAACTCAGGGTGGGGGCACTACACATGACCGGAACGACCGCACGTGCGAGACGCACGGCCGCACTGGCCGCCATCGCCGCGATGACCGTGGCCGCGACCACGCTGTCCGGGGGGACAGCACAGGCCGCGCCGCTTCCCGTGCCGCAGGACATCAACGGGGACGGGTACAGCGACGTCGTCGTCCCCGCGCCCCGTGCCACCGTCAACGGACTGGACTGGGCCGGGGCCGTCGTCGTGCTCTACGGGTCCGCCCAGGGCGTCTCCGCCGCCAAACGGGCCGTGATCACGCAGGCCTCACCGGGCGTCCCGGGGGCCGCCGAGGCCGGGGACGCCTTCGGGGCGTCGAGCGCCGTCGCGGACCTCGACAAGGACGGATTCGCCGACGTCGTGATCGGATCGCCGTACGAGAAGGTCGGCTCCGCGAAGGCGGCCGGCGCGGCGACCGTCCTCTGGGGCAGCAAGAACGGGCTGGTCTCCGGGGCCGCGCTGCCCACCGTCGTCGAGCCGGACGGGCAGGCGGGCCGGGACGTCGCCGCCTGGTCCGGGCCGGACGGGACCCAGGTCCTCGTCGTCAACAACAACACCACCAGCCAGCTCACCGGACCGTTCACCCGGACGGGCGGCGTCGCGTCGTCCTACCTGCACGACGGGACGGGGTGGATGCGCTCCGCCGCCTACGGCGATGTGAACGGGGACAAGGCTGCCGACCGGGTGCTCGTCAACGGCCGCATGGGCGGGCTCAGCGGCGGCTACGCGTTCGTCAACTACACCAACGAGGCACATCCCTGGGCCCACCGGATGCAGGGCGGCGACGGGCTCACCTCCGTCGTCGGGGACGTCAACGGGGACGGTTACGGCGACCTGGTCCTCGGCGACCCCGACGAGCCCGGCACGGTGGAGGGCCTGTGGGGCCACACCGGCGGGGCCGTGCACGTGTGGTTCGGGTCGGCGAAGGGCGTGGCGTACGACAAGGATCCGATGACCATCCACCAGGACACCGCCGGGGTGCCGGGCGGCGGGGAGCGGTACGACGCGTTCGGGGCGTCCGTCGCGGTCGCCGACCTGAACCGGGACGGGGCCGCCGAGATCATCGTCGGTACGCCAGGCGAGGAGATCGGCGGCAAGGGCAACGCCGGGGGCGTCATCGTCGTGCCGGGCCGCCGTACGGGCCAACTCGGCGCGGGCTCCTACGCGTTCAACCAGGACACCGCCGGGGTGCCGGGCGGCATCGAGGCGGGGGACCAGTTCGGGGCGACGGTGAGCGCCGGGGACCTGAACCGGGACGGGCGGCCGGACCTCGTGGTCGGCGCCGCGTGGGAGAACGACCAGGGCGCGGTGTGGGTCCTGCCGGGCGGTGCGTCGGCTCCCGCCTACAGCTCGTCGGCCTCCTTCGGCCCGGCCGGTCTGGGGCTGCCCTGGGCCAGCGGGATGCTGCTGGGCGGCGACCTCCAGCAGTGACCGGCACGCACGGGCCGCGTGAGGCGGCCCGTGCGTGTCATCCCCGGCCGTTCCGCCAGGAGGCGGCAGGGGAGAGCGGGTGCGCGGCATCGCCCCAGGCGGCCCGTTCGTGGACGCTGCCCGGGGGCGGAGGGGGCGGCCGGCTCCGGACGGCGGTGAGGACGGCCGCGAGGGCGGCCAGTTCCTCGTCGGTCGGGGAGCCGTGGACCACGCGCAGGAGGGGGCCGAGCGGCCCGGTCGCGGTGCTCATGTGGGCTGGTTGCCGTGCTTGCGCGACGGCAGGTCGGCGTGTTTGCGGCGGAGCATGGCGAGCGAGGCGATGAGCACCTCGCGGGTCTCGGCGGGGTCGATGACGTCGTCGACGAGGCCGCGCTCGGCCGCGTAGTAGGGGTGCATCAGCTCGGCCTTGTACTCCTTCACCATGTGCGAGCGCATGGCCTCGGGGTCGACGGCTTCGGCGATCTGGCGGCGGAAGATCACGTTGGCCGCGCCCTCCGCGCCCATCACCGCGATCTCGTTGGTGGGCCAGGCGTAGGTCAGGTCGGCCCCGATGGACTGACTGTCCATGACGATGTACGCGCCTCCGTAGGCCTTCCGCAGGATGAGCGAGATCCGCGGCACGGTGGCGTTGCAGTAGGCGTAGAGCAGCTTCGCGCCGTGGCGGATGATCCCACCGTGCTCCTGGTCGACGCCGGGCAGGAAGCCGGGGACGTCGACCAGGGTCACCAGCGGGATGTTGAACGCGTCGCAGGTCTGGACGAAGCGTGCCGCCTTCTCGGACGAGTGAATGTCCAGGACCCCTGCCAGTGCAAGAGGTTGACTGGCGACGATGCCGACGACCTGGCCGTCGAGGCGGGCCATCGCGCAGATGATGTTGCGGGCCCAGCGCTCGTGGATCTCCAGGTAGTCGCCGTCGTCGACGAGCTCCTCGATCACCTTGTGCATGTCGTACGGGCGGTTGCCGTCGGCCGGGACCAGATCCAGCAGGACGTCGCCGCGCCGGTCGGCGGGGTCGTCGCTCTCGACCGTCGGCGGGTTCTCACGGTTGTTCGAGGGCAGCATCCCGATGAGGTAGCGGACCTCCGCGATGCACGTCTCCT
>NZ_BMVK01000014.1 GCF_014650675.1 Streptomyces anulatus
CTCTTTTCCGTTCCGTTTCCGGTCCGAATTTGATTTCCGGTGGCCTGTGGAGTGGCCTCGCCTTTCGGCGGATCCGACTTTATCAGAAACTCACGGAGCTAAACGAACGACCCGATGAGATTCGAGAAAGGAGAATCATTTGGCCCGGCGGAGTTAACAAGCACTCCCGCACGAGCGAGATAGATACTACGCGCTCAACTCGAACCTGTCTAGTCCGAGGCAACCGTTCAATTCTACCTCCCCACATCTGCCGTGTCAACGGTTTTTGTGGGCGAGGAGGACACTAGCAGGTCAGTAGGGGTGAAAGCACATCGGTGGTCAGGCTGCGGTGGGAAGTTCGGCGCTGCGTTCGACCGCTGTGAGGTCGCCTGTGTCGCCGGCGCGGGCCGCACGGCCTCCCAGGATGTAGACGTATGCGAGAAAGGCCAGCTCAGCGGCTATGCCGATGGCGATCCGGGCCCAGGTCGGAAGACCGGACGGGGTCACGAAGCCCTCGATGAGACCGGAGACGAACAGGACCAGCGCCAGACCGATCGCCATGCCCAGGGCGGCGCGGCCCTGCTGAGCCAGGGCGGTCCGGCGTGACAGAGGGCCGGGGTCGATCACGGTCCAGCCGAGGCGCAGCCCCGTGCCGGCGGCGACGAACACCGCGGTCAGTTCGAGCAGGCCGTGGGGAAGCACCAGGCCGAGGAAGACGTCGAGACGGCCCGCGGAGGACATGAGGCCTATGCCGACGCCCAGGTTGAGCATGTTGAGGAAGAGGATCCAGATCACCGGTATGCAGAGGAACGCCCCCAGGACCAGGCACAGAGCCGCGGCCTGCGCATTGTTCGTCCATACCTGCGCCGCGAACGACGCCGCCGGATGGCTGGAGTAGTAGGTCTCGTACTCCCCGCCCGGCCGGGTCATCGCACGGAGGTCTTCCGGCGCGGCTATCGCGGCCTGTACCTCGGGGTGGGTCCCGATCCACCAGCCCAGCAGTGCCGCCAGTGCTGTCGAGAGCACCGCTGTGGGAATCCACCAGTGGCGCGAGCGATAGATCGCGGCGGGGAATCCCGCGGTGAGGAACCGGGCCGCGTCCCGCCAGGAGGCCTTGCGGGTGCCGGTCACCGTCGACCGGGCGCGGGCCACGAGCTGGGTGAGACGTCCGGTGAGGAGTGGGTCGGGGCTGCTCGACTGGACGAGAGAGAGATGGGTCGCCGTGCGTTGGTAGAGGACGACGAGTTCGTCCGCTTCCGCGCCTGTGAGGCGGCGGCCCCGGCGCAGGAGGTGTTCGAGGCGGTCCCACTCCGTGCGGTGGGCGGTGACGAAGACGTCGAGGTCCATGGGCGGCTGTTGCTCCAGGCAAGGGTGCGTACGGGTCCGTACTACTGCGGCGCGCTGGCGGTCAGCTTGGCAGACTGTGCCCGGCTGGGGCAGAGAAGGTCGGCGAAGGGTGGGGCCCGATGAGTGAGCTGGTGACCGGGGACGCGGTCGTTCTGGGGTTGAGGCCCGCGCGGCTGCCTAGCCGGGCGCTGGCCTCGGCGATCGACCTGGCGGTGACGTTCGTCGTCTTCATCCTCGTGTCGGTCGTACTGGGCATCGCTTCCGTCTCGTTGGACGAGGCAGCGGTCGCGGCGATCGGGGTGGCCTCCTTCCTGCTGGTCCTGATCGGTGGGCCGGTCGCGGTGGAGACGCTGAGTCATGGCCGCTCGCTGGGAAAGCTGGCCTGCGGGCTGCGGGTGGTGCGGGACGACGGTGGGCCGATCCGGTTCCGGCACGCGCTCGTGCGCGGGGCGATGGGGCTCGTCGAGATCCTCATGACCTTCGGTGCCCTGGCCTCGATCGCGTCCCTGGTGTCGGCGCGGGGGCGCCGGATCGGTGACGTGTTCGCCGGGACGCTGGTGATCCGGGAACGGGTCGCGGCCACGGGCCGGTCCGTCTCCGTGCCGCCTCCCCCGCCCTGGCTGGTCGGCCGGTTCGCGCAGCTGGATCTGTCGGCCGTGCCCGACGAACTCTGGCTCGCGATACGGCAGTACCTGACCCGGATGCAGCAGCTGGATCCCGGCGTGGGGCGTTCGATCGCGGAGCGGCTGGCCGGTGAACTGGTCGCACGGACGGGAGCCGCCACGCCGCAGGGCGTTCCGGCGGCCGCGTTCCTGGCCGCGGTGGTTCATGAGCGGCAGTCGCGGGATGCGCGGCGCGTTTTCGCCGGGCCCCGGGCCGAGGGGCCCGTACCGTCCGGGGGCGCCGCGCCTGGCGGGTCGGGCGGGCCTGGCGGGTCGGGCGGGCCTGGCGGGTCGGGCGGGCCTGGCGGGTCGGGCGGGCCTGGCGGGCGCTTCGGGGGTTCGGTGCCTGTCGTGGCCGGGGGGTACGTCGGGGCTCCTGGGGGCCCCGGAGCCGCTGGGGCCCCTGAGGCTGGTGGGTTCGGTGGGGCCGTTGAGTCCGGTGGTGTGGGTGGCTCTGTCGGTGGCGGGTCTGGTGGGGCCGGTTCCGGGGCGGGAGGCGGTGCCGCCGGTGTTCATGAGCCGCGGCGCGGGGGTGCGCCCTCGGCCGGGTTCGCTCCGCCCGGCTAGGCGGTGTCCGGCCCGGATCCGGGCGACAGGTCCTGGTCGGCCGGGGTGCCGGAGGCGCGGGGAGACGGAGGCGTCTCCAGGTGTTCGAGCTCGATGCCCGGTGCCGCGAGAACCACGTCACCGGCGATGTGGATGGTGTGCTGTTCCCCGGTGTCCAGGGCGCTGACCTGGTATTCGTCCACCGTCAGAGGGCCGTTGTCAGTGGCGTGCGCTTCACTGTTCACCAGAGCCCAGGACTGGTCGACGGTCCTGGGTGCGAGGACCGGGTCCGTGAAGGTGACCACGCGGACGCGGGTCGTGGGGGAAGCGGGGGTGAGGCGCAGGAGACGGGTCATGGCGATGAGGAACGCGGGGGACGTGCCGGCGAAGGCGTGGGCGCGGACGTTGCCTTCGGTGGCGTGGCTGCCGGTCGGGTCGGTCCGGACCCAGGTGACCCCTTCCAGGGCTGCTCCTCGCACCTGCCAGCTCGCGGCATGGAGTTCAAGGCGGATGGGCCGGCCCAGCTCGTCCAGGGCGAGGTCGACGGAGCCGAGGTGGTCTCCGGCGGGGGATGTGGTCTGGGAGACGTAGCGCCAGCCGGAGGGGCCGGGGGCGCAGTGGAAGTGTTCTTCGCCGAGGGGGGTGTGATCGTGAAGGTCGTGGAGCGAATACCTGCCGCGGGGCATGGGGTCCTTCGGGTTCCTCGGGCTGTGCGGGGGCGGTAACGGGAGCAGGCCCCCGGCACGGGGGTGCGGGGGCCTGCACTCGGATCTGCTGCTGAGGGTTCTGACGCCGCTCGGTGTTCGGGAGGTCTGCCTCCCGAACACCGAGGTGGATCAGTGACCTCGGACGGGTCAGTAGCGGTAGTGGTCGGGCTTGTACGGGCCCTCTACCTCGACACCGATGTACGCCGCCTGCTCGGGGCGCAGCGTCGTGAGCCTGACGCCCAGGGCGTCGAGGTGGAGTCGGGCGACCTTCTCGTCCAGGTGCTTGGGCAGCACGTACACGTCGGTCGGGTACTCCTCGGGCTTCGTGAACAGCTCGATCTGCGCGAGGGTCTGGTCCGCGAAGCTGTTGGACATCACGAAGGACGGGTGCCCGGTCGCGTTGCCCAGGTTGAGGAGGCGGCCCTCGGACAGGACGATGAGGACCTTGCCGTCGGAGAACGTCCAGGTGTGGACCTGGGGCTTGACCTCGTCCTTGACGATGCCGTCGATCTTCGCGAGGCCGGCCATGTCGATCTCGTTGTCGAAGTGGCCGATGTTCCCGACGATCGCCTGGTGCTTCATCCGGGCCATGTCCTTGGCCATGATGATGTCCTTGTTGCCCGTCGTGGTGACGAAGATGTCCGCCTGCTCCACGACGTCGTCCAGCGTGGCCACCTGGTAGCCGTCCATCGCCGCCTGCAGCGCGCAGATCGGGTCGATCTCCGTGATGATCACCCGGGCGCCCTGGCCGCGCAGGGACTCCGCGCAACCCTTGCCCACGTCGCCGTAGCCGAAGACGACGGCGGTCTTGCCGCCGATCAGGACGTCGGTGGCGCGGTTGATGCCGTCGATGAGGGAGTGGCGGCAGCCGTACTTGTTGTCGAACTTCGACTTGGTCACCGCGTCGTTCACGTTGATCGCGGGGAACAGGAGGGAACCGTCACGGTGCATCTCGTACAGGCGGTGCACACCCGTCGTCGTCTCCTCGGTGACACCGCGGATCTCGGACGCGAGCTGGGTCCACTTCTGCGGGGCCTCGCCGAGGGTGCGGTTCAGCAGGGTGAGGATGTGGGCGTACTCCTCGCTGTCCGCGGTCGACGGGTCCGGGGCGGCGCCGGCCTTCTCGAACTCGACGCCCTTGTGGACGAGGAGGGTGGCGTCGCCGCCGTCGTCCAGGATCATGTTCGGGCCGCCGGTGGGGGTGTTCGGCCAGGTCAGCGCCTGCTCCGTGCACCACCAGTACTCCTCCAGCGTCTCGCCCTTCCAGGCGAAGACCGGGACGCCCGCGGGGGCTTCCGGAGTGCCGTTCGGGCCGACCGCGATGGCCGCGGCGGCGTGGTCCTGGGTGGAGAAGATGTTGCAGGAGGCCCAGCGGACCTCGGCGCCCAGGGCGACGAGGGTCTCGATGAGCACGGCGGTCTGCACGGTCATGTGCAGCGAGCCGGTGATCCGGGCGCCGGCCAGCGGCTGAGCGGCGGCGAACTCCTTGCGGATCGACATCAGGCCGGGCATCTCGTGCTCGGCGAGCGTGATCTCCTTGCGCCCGAAGGGGGCGAGGGAGAGGTCGGCGACCTTGAAGTCCTGGCGGTTGGTGGCCGTCGTCATAACGGGCTGCTCCTCGTGATGGGTCGAGGGTGGGCTGTGTGGGCTGACTCCGCGGCACGGCGGGCATACGGATGCCCGGGTGTTCGCGGTGCAGTCCGTCGGAGGCCCTCTGTCCCTCGCCCGGCTCGCTCCCGCCAGCCGGTCGACCGCCATCAGCAGCGACGTCTGTTATCCGTATCCGAATCTACACCGAACGGCCCAGTGAGCCCCAGCCCGTTCGTGGAGAGGGGCGTGTGTGAGGGGTCACCGGGCCGATCGGGGCTGGTGTGCGGTGGGTCAGTGGCCAGAATTCTTCGAGGCCTGGTTCCCGCCCGGGCTCTCGCCCGTGTCGGTTCTTGTTTCGGTGCTCGTGCCAGCGCCCGTGCCAGTGCCCGTGCCAGCGCCCGTTTACGTGGCGGAGCCGGTTCCGCCGGTGGTGGTGTCCGGGGCTTCGGTCGTCTTGCCCGGGTTGGTTCCGGTCGCTGCGGCGTCCGCGTTGTAGATGTCCGGCTCCAGGTAGATGACCCGGGCGATCGGGCACGCTGCGCGGATGCGGTTCTCGGCGGCGTTGATGGCGTCGGCGACCTCGGCCGCGGTCTCGTCGTGCCGGACCGCGATCTTGGCGGCGACCAGCAGCTCCTCGGGGCCGAGGTGGAGGGTGCGCATGTGGATGATGCGGGTGACGGTCTCGCCGTCCACCACGGCCGCCTTGATGTTCTCGACGTCCTCGATGCCGGCGGACTCGCCGAGCAGGAGGGACTTCGTCTCGACGGCCAGGACGATCGCGATGAGGATCAGCAGGATGCCGATGCAGAGGGTGCCGATGCCGTCCCAGACGCCGTTGCCGGTGCCGAGGGCGAGGCCGACGCCCGCGAGCGCCAGGACCAGGCCGACGAGCGCGCCGAGGTCCTCCAGGAGAACGACCGGGAGTTCGGGCGCCTTGGACCGGCGGACGAATTCGGTCCAGGAGCGGTCGCCGCGCGTCTGGTTGGACTCACGGATCGCCGTACGGAAGGAGAAGATCTCGGCGATGATCGCGAAGACCAGGACCCCGACCGGCCAGTACCAGGCCTCGATCTCGTGCGGGTGCTTGATCTTCTCGTAGCCCTCGTAGACCGCGAACATGCCGCCGACCGAGAAGAGGACGATGGAGACGAGGAACGCGTAGATGTAGCGCTCGCGCCCGTAGCCGAAGGGGTGCTGAGGAGTGGCTTCGCGCTTCGCCTTCTTGCCGCCGAGCAGCAGGAGTCCCTGGTTGCCCGAGTCGGCGAGCGAGTGGACGCTCTCCGCGAGCATCGACGACGAACCACTGAAGAGGAACGCTACGAATTTGGCCACGGCGATCGAGAGGTTGGCGACGAGTGCCGCCACGATCGCCTTGGTTCCGCCTGACGCGCTCATGAGTGCGTGGTGTCCCTTCGTCGGTGCGCGGCATGTGCCGCCGCGGTGAGGCGGCACATTGTTGCAGCCGTCGGGACGGTCCGTGGGTCAGGCCGGCACGGTGGCCCGGAAGAGTGTTCCCGGTCCCGCCGCCGCGACGGTCTCGTCGGCCGGAACGTACGCGGACTCCCCCGGTCCGAGGGTGAGTTCGCCGACGGTGACCGATCCCGCGGTGCAGAGCAGGATCTGGGGCGTGGGGGCGGTCAGCTCGGTGAGGGCCGCCCCTGACGCGAGGGTGTAGCGGGACAGGGCGAACTCGTCCGCGGGGGTCTCGTAGAGCTCCTCGCCCGACGGGGCCGCCTCCGGGCGCAGCACGCCGGGCTCGGTGGCCTCGAACCGGACGATGCGCAGGAGTTCGGGGACGTCGATGTGCTTGGGGGTCAGGCCGCAGCGCAGCACGTTGTCCGAGTTGGCCATGATCTCGACGCCGAGGCCGTCGAGATAGGCGTGCGGGACGCCCGCACCGAGGAACAGGGCTTCTCCGGGCTGGAGTTGCACGTAGTTCAGCAGCATCGCGGCCAGTACCCCGGGGTCGCCGGGGAAGTGGTGGGCGATACGGGCGTACGGGGCGTGGGCGCCGCCGAGGCGCTCGGCTGCGGCCGCCGCCTCCGCCACGGTCTCCGCCATCTCCGCCGGTTCCGCGCCGAGGATCGCCGTGAGCACCTCGCGGAGGGCCGCCTCCTCGGGGTGGGCGCGGAGGAGGTCCACGTACGGCTTGAGGGAGTCGACTCCCAGCGCCTCCATCGCGTCCGCCGCCTCGGTGGGCCTGCGGAAGCCGCACAGTCCGTCGAAGGGGGTGAGGGCGCAGATGAGTTCGGGCTTGTGGTTCGCGTCCTTGTACGTGCGGTGCGGGGCGTCGATCGGGACGCCCCGGGCCTCCTCGTCGGCGTAGCCCTCGCCGGCCTGCTCCAGGTTCGGGTGGACCTGGACGGAGAGGGGCGCTCCGGCGGCGAGGAGCTTCAGGAGGAAGGGGAGGCGGGGGCCGAACCGGGCGACCGTCTGCGCGCCGAGCTCCCCCTCCGGGTCGGCGTCGATGGCCTCGGTGAGGGCCAGTTCCGCCTCACCGGAAGCGGTGGTACGGGTGATACGCGAGGGCGCTCCGGGGTGGGCTCCCATCCACATCTCGGCCTGCGGTTCGCCGGTGGGCGCGATGCCGAGCAGGGCGGGAATGGCCGTGGTGGACCCCCAGGCGTAGGGGCGCACGGTGTTGGACAGCCGGTCCATGGAGTCGTCCTCGGGTGGGGCGGATCGGGTGGGTGTGTGACCAGGGGTATCAGTGTTACGTGAGGTCCTGGCGTCGTGGGGGTGGCCGGGGGGTGACGCGGTCCCTGGGGGCGGTGTTGCCTGGGGTGTTGCCTGGCGGGTGCGTTGCTTGTGGGGTGTTGCCCGCGGGTGTGGTCCCTGTGGGGGTGTCGCCCTGTGGGTGCGGTCCTTGTGGGGTGCTGCCCTGTGGGTGCGGTCCCTGTGGGGGTGTTGCTGTTGCCCTGTGGGTGCGGTCCCTCTGGGGTGTTCCTGTGCTGTTGTCAGGGCTGGGGGGTCGAGGCCAGTGACAGGTAGACCGCTGCGAAGTCGGTGATCGCGAGCAGTTCGGCCACGGCCTCCAGTTCGCTGCCCTCCTCCGGCTCCAGCTCGCTCACGGGGGTGTCGTGGCCGAGCGCGAGCTCCCGGGCTGCCGGGTAGGCGCTGAGGCCTCCCGTCGGGCGGTCCCGGAGCAGGACGACCCGGGCCCTCAGCGTCTCGCCCTCGTCGACCCGGTCGCGGAAGAAGTCGTCGGGGTCCGCGCCTGCCGCGAAGTCCCCGGCGAGGAGCGTGCCGTGCGAGGGCAGCGCCTCGGGCAGTTCCGCGGCCAGGGCGGGGCGGCCGGCGAGTTCGGACAGGACGGCGGCGAAGCGGCGTCCCACCGGGCCCGCGGCGTCGCCCTCCGTCCACAGCAGCGGCAGGCTGTCGGCGAGCTCGGCGGCGAGCGTCTTGGCCGGGTTGCTGTACGTGGCGATGGCCGGACCGCAGCGTTCCGCGGTGCGGTCCAGACGGTCCGCCACCTTCTGCAGGTCCTCGGGAGGAGCGGTCACCAGGCCGACCCGGTCCAGGAGCGCCAGCAGGGGGGTGAGCAGGGCCCACAGCGTGCCGGGGCCGGCGGCCGAGGTCTCCGCGTCGTACTCGCCGTGCGGGGCGGCGGCCATCGGGACGACCAGGCCGTGCACACCGTTGACCGCCTCGCGCAGCGGTGAGCGGGTGGGGGCGACGGCGACGACGGTGCAGCCTCGGCGGTAGGCCTGCTCGGCGAGCAGGGCGAGGCCCGGTTCGGAACCGTCGGCGGTCGCGATGAGGAGCAGGTCCACGGATCCGGCCCAGCCGGGCAGGGCCCAGCGGAGGGCGCCGGGGGCGGCGGCGACGCCCGTGGGGTGGATACGGACGACGGGGGCGGCCGCGCCCGCCAGCGCGCCGATCAGGTCGGCGACCCCGGAGGCGGCGGTGCCGGGGCCCGCGACGAGGACGGCTCGTGGCCGGCCCTCCGGGTTCAGGCCGCCGATGCCTGCCTCGGCGGCGTGCCGGGCGGCGGTACGGACCCGGGCGCCTGCCTCGGCGGCGCCGCGCAGGAGATCGCGGCGGTCGGCTCGGGCCAGGGCTTCCGGGGCGTCGAGCAAGGACTCGTCGAGCATGGCGGTGGGCCTCCGATCACCGGGTGGGGTGCGGGCTGCGGATGCGGGTACGGACGCGGTGGCGTGGCCGCCGCCTGGACGGGCGCGGTGCCGAACGGTGTGGCCCCGCCTGTGGTCGGGCCCGGCTGTCGTGCGCTGCCACGGCCGTCCTGCCTCGTCCTGCCCGTACGCGTATCGCTCGCGGTCAGGCGGGGCGGCTCGCCTCGTCGACGAGAAGGACCGGGATGCCGTCCCGGACCGGGTAGGCCAGGCCGCAGTCGTTGCCCGTGCAGACCAGCTCGGGGCTGTCGGCCGCCGAACGGTCGTCGAGCGGGGAGTGGCAGGCCGGGCAGGCCAGGATCTCCAGGAGGCCGGCTTCGAGCGCCATGGGGTGAGTCCCTTCGAGCATGCGAGTTCCGATCCGCGTGGATCAGGCGTCGTCAGCCTACCGCTGGGGTGGAGGGGGCGCGGCCTGGCCGGGGGGATGAAACGGGGGATGGGGGTGGGGGGTCTGCCGTGCGGGTGGGGTGTGGCCCGGGTGCGTGTGGCCCGGGGTGGGGTGGGCGCCTGCGGCGGGCCCTCTCCCCGCCCCGCCCCTTCCCGTAACCGGGGCTCCGCCCCGGACCCCGCTCCTCAAACGCCGGAGGGGCTGAAAGAGCGGGGCCCGAGAGGGAGTGGGGGAGAGCGCACGCCGAGAGGCTGAAAGAGCCGGGGCCAAGAGGGAATGAGGTGGGGCGGGTGAGGTGAGGCGGGACGGGGCAAGGCGGGGCCGGGTTCGGCGGGATGTGGCAGGCGGGGCAGGCGAGGCCGGGCGGGGTGGGACGGGGCGGGGTGGGACAGGGCGGGACAGGGCAAGGCGGGGTGGGATGAGGCGGGGGGCCAGACCAGGTGGGCCGGGTGAGGCGGGGGGGCCGGGCGGGCACAGGGCCGGGCGGGATGGGTGAAGCGGGGCCGGGCAGGACGGAGTGGGGCCGGGCCAGGTAGAGCCGGGCCGCGCGGGGTGGGGCCGGGCAAGGCCGGACGGGACGGGGCAAGGCGGGGCCGGGTAGGGCCAGGCCAGGTGGGGCCGGGCCGGGCAAGGCCGGACGGGGCAAGGCCGGACGGAGCAAGGCCGAGCCGGGCAGGGGCGGGGCGGGGCCGGGTGCGGACTTCGGAGGTGCTGGGGTGGGGTGGGCCGGGGTGATCGTCGGCTGGTTCAGGCTTTGCGGATCAGGGTCAGGACCTCGTCGCGTACCGCCGCCATCGTCTTCTCGTCCCTCGCCTCGACGTTCAGGCGCAGCAGCGGTTCCGTGTTCGAGGCTCGGAGGTTGAACCACCAGTCAGCGGCCGTGACCGTGAGGCCGTCCAGGTCGTCGAAGGTGATGCCGTCGCGGGCGCCGTAGACCTTCCTGACCGTGGCCAGGCTGGCGGTCTGGTCGGCGACGGTGGAGTTGATCTCGCCGGAGCCGCTGTACCGGTCGTACTCCGCGACCAGCTCGGAGAGCGGCTTCTCCTGGCCGCCGAGTGCGGCGAGTACGTGGAGGGCGGCGAGCATGCCCGTGTCGGCGTTCCAGAAGTCGCGGAAGTAGTAGTGCGCCGAGTGCTCGCCGCCGAAGATCGCCCCGTGCTCCGCCATCTCCGTCTTGATGAAGGAGTGGCCGACGCGGGTGCGGACCGGGGTGCCGCCGTTCTCGCGGACCACCTCGGGGACGGACCAGGAGGTGATCAGGTTGTGGATGACGATGCCCTCGCCGCCGTTGCGGGCCAGCTCGCGGGCGGCGACCAGGGCCGTGATCGCGGAGGGGGAGACGCCCGCGCCCCGCTCGTCGACCACGAAGCAGCGGTCCGCGTCGCCGTCGAAGGCGAGGCCGAGGTCGGCGCCCTCGGCGAGGACGCGGGCCTGGAGGTCGACGATGTTCTTGGGGTCGAGGGGGTTCGCCTCGTGGTGGGGGAAGGTGCCGTCCAGCTCGAAGTACATCGGTACGAGGTCGAGCGGGAGGCCCTCGAAGACCGTGGGGACCGTGTGGCCGCCCATGCCGTTGCCCGCGTCCACCACGACCTTCAGGGGGCGGATCGCGGACAGGGCGACCAGGCCGAGGAGGTGGGACGCGTAGTCGGTGAGGGTGTCCCGCTCGGTGATCGTGCCGAAGGTGGTGGCGGCCGCCGGCCGGGGGGCGCCTTCCGACCACTGCTCGACCAGGGTGCGGATCTCGGCGAGGCCGGTGTCCTGGCCGACCGGGGCGGCGCCCGCCCGGCACATCTTGATGCCGTTGTACTGCGCCGGGTTGTGCGAGGCCGTGAACATCGCCCCGGGGAGGCAGAGGGCCCCCGACGCGTAGTACAGCTGGTCCGTCGAGCAGAGGCCGATGAGCGTGACGTCCGCGCCCCGGGCCGCCGCTCCCCGGGCGAACGCGCCGGCGAGTCCCGGCGACGTGGGGCGCATGTCATGGCCGATCACGATCGCTTCGGCGGCCGTGACCTGGACGAACGCGGCTCCGAAGAGTTCGGCCAGCGATTCGTCCCACTGGTCGGGCACCACTCCGCGCACGTCGTACGCCTTCACGAGCTGCGACAGATCAGCAACCACGGCCGGTCCTCCTGGGGTCTTTGCGGAGCGCCCAAACTACCCGGCCGGTCGGTACCTCAGGAGTCGGCCTCCACCGTCGGCCCTCGGCCCCGGTCCACAGGAGCGGGCTTCAGGCGGGCGTCTCAGGAGTCGGGAGAGCGCAGCACCCTCAGGTGCCCGCGGCGCGCGACCTCCACCGGGTCGGCGGAGCGCGGTCCCCGGCCCCCGCCGTCCGGGCCCCGGTCGTGCGGGCGTGCCGCTTCGCGGACCGCGTTGGCCAGTGCTTCCAGGTCGTCGCCGCTGGGGTGCGCCGGTGCGGAGCCGTCGGAGAGCCGCACCACTTCCCAGCCCCGTGGCGCGGTAAGCCGCTCACTGTGTTCGGCGCAGAGGTCGTAACAGTGGGGCTCGGCGTAGGTGGCGAGCGGGCCGAGGACCGCAGTCGAATCGGCATAGACGTACGTCAGTGTCGCGACGGCAGGGCGGCCGCACGCGGTGCGCGAACAGCGACGTACAGGGCTCACGATGTTGGACGGTACCGCACTCTTGAGCGGGCTGCGACGACTCCCCCTCGGGTCACCCCACCGTGTCGCCCTGTGACCTGCGGCACAGCGGCGTTCCGGGCGGCTACCCTGACCTGCGCCAGGGCGGTGCCCGGTTGTCGCACGGTTGTCGTGCCGGTCGCGGGCGGGGGTGGATCGCGGCGTCGGGCGCAGGGACAATGATCAGATCTCGGGCCTGAAAAGGGCTCAACCTTGGCCGAAATGTTCAACTGTGGACATCCGGATGCCGGACGGCGCCCTTCCCTGAGGCAGGCCTGCCCCCTTCCGCGAGAGCCGGTTGGCCGCTCGCCTCAGGGGCTGGTCGGCCGCTCTCCTCAGAGGCCCGTCAGCTGCTCTCCCCTAGAGCCCGTCGGCCGCTCTCCTCAGAGGCCCGTCGGCCGCTCTCCCCTAGAGCCCGTCGGCTGCTCTCCCCGAGAGCCCATCGGCTGCTTTTCCCAAAGGCCGGTCGGCCGCGTCGTCTCCACGATCGCCCCGGCCCCCGGAGCGTTACGCTGCGTCGGTGATGGACAGCTCCGTACCTCCCCACCCGTTCGAGCCGCGGCCCCGGCGCCGTGACCGTCATGGCCGCGGTATGCGCGGGCCGGTCGCACCACCGCAGGTGCCTCTGTCGGCCAGCCGGGGCGAGACCTTCCGTGATCTGGTCCAGGACTCGGTGGAACGGCTGGAGCGGCGCTGGCCCCAGCTGGCCGAGGTCGACTTCGTCGTCCTCGACGTGCCCGGCACCCCGGAGGAGATCGTTCCGCTCGGCAGCTCGGTGTCCGCGGAGAAGGGGCGGCCCGCGCAGATCGTCGTCTACCGGCGGCCCGTCGAGATCCGCACCAAGAGCCGCGACGAGCGCGCCCTGCTCGTGCACGAGGTCGTCGTCGAGCAGGTCGCCGAGCTGCTGGGGCTGGCGCCCGAGTCGGTCGACCCCCGGTACGGGCAGGACTAGGGCCGGCGGCGGGGCGCGCCCCTCAGTCGTCCAGGACCGAGAGGTCCTGCCGGGCCGTCGGGACCTCGACCGTGCCCCCGTCGTCGGGGAGCGTCTGCACGGTGAACATCTGGACGCCGTCCTCCGTGCGCGCCAGGGAGCGCGACGCGTGGACCGGGCCGCCCGACGTCGTCTCGACGGTCAGCGCGTAGGCACCCTTGAGCCCGTCCGGGGCCTTCGGGGTGACGGCGAGGGTCGTGCCGGCCTTGACCGTGTACGTCTCCACGGCCGGTTCGCCGCCGCCGCTGCCCGCCGACGCGGTGACCTTCACCTTGGCCGTGGCGCCCGGCGCGGTCAGTGACAGCGTCGAGCCCTTGGCCCGGTTGTCCGGGACGCTCGCCCGTGCGCCGACCGGTCCGGTGGCCGGGATGTAGGCGATCTCCTGCTTGTCGCCCTTGCCCCGGACCACGCGCAGCGCGGCCACGATCGGGGTCGCCCGGTCCTTCTGGACGGGGCTCAGGCGCAGGGAGCCCGGCTCGCCGCGGGTGACGTCCTTGAGGTCGACGGTCGCCGTCATCGAGGACTTGATGTGCAGGGTGGCGTTCCCGGCCGGGGAGAACGCCGCGTTCTTCCCCATGAGCTGGACCTTCACGTCCGCGTCGTCCTCGCCGGGAGCGAACGCCACCAGCTGTACGGAGGTGGCGTCGGCCGGGATGCCCGGCAGCACGAGCGTGCCGGTGGGGTCCTCGGACGCGGTGATCCAGTCGCTGCCCGCGGTGTCGTCGGCGCTGAGGACGACCGCGCCGACCCGGCCCGAGCGGGTGGTGACGTGGGCGGTCAGCTGGTCGACGGCCTCGGTGGTGAGGGTGGACAGCAGTACGGCGACGCTGGAGCGGGCCGGCACGGTGATGCCGTCGCCCACGTCGGACTTGAGCGCGCCCTCGGGGCCGTACAGCTCGATGTCGGCGACGGCGGCGGAGTCCTCGGGGTTGGTGAGGTGGAGGTAGTCCTGGCGGGACTTCGCGGTGCTTGCGCCCGGGAACCAGAAGTCCGTGTCGGGGGCGGTGCAGGTGACCCCGAGGAGTCCTCGGGAGCCGCCCGCCGTGACCTCGGTGATCTGCTGTGCGGCCCAGCCGGGGGCAAGGCGGCCGGTGGCCGTGCCGACGAGGGCCGGGGCGTCGGAGCCGTCCGCCTCGGCGACGACCGGCTTTCCGGGCTCCTTCACGGCGAGCACCGGCTTGTCGGCCTTCTCCTTCGCCTTCTTCGCCGCTTCCTCGGCCTTCTTGACCTTCTTCGGGTCGGTCTCGTCCTCGTCGTCCACGACCGGCAGGGCCGGCTTCAGCTCGGCGGTGCCCTTGGCGTCGCCGCCCTCGCCCGCCGGGGTGAACGCGGTGTACTGCGTCTCCGCGAGTTCGGAGTTGCTGGGCGCCGGGCAGACCAGGCTGGAGCGCTCGACCGGCAGCAGCGCGGCGGACTTCGGCCCGGTGCCGGCCGGGGCGCCGGGCGCGGTGACCGTCGCGAATCCGGTGATGGCGGCCAGGACGGCGGCGCCCGCGATCAGGGACAGGTGGGTGGACTTCACTCGGACTCGCCTCGCGATGCGTTACCGGTCTGCCACGGGGCCTGGCCCGGGGCCGGGGGGTCGGTCTGTTCGCCGTTCTCGGCGGGGTGCTGGTCGGGGGCGGTGTAGGGGGCGGTGTAGGGGGGCTGCTGGTACTGCCCGCCGACGTACTGGCCGTACTCGTCGTACGCGCCCTGGTCGTTGTACGTACCCTGCGCGCCGTACGTGCCCTGCTCGTTGTAGGTGCCCTGGTCGCTGTACTGCTGCGTGTAGGGGTCCTGGGCGTCGTATCCCTGGTAGCCGGCGCTCTGCTGTTGCTGTTGTTGCTGTTGTTGCTCCGGCTGCTGCTGGGCGTACGGGTCCGGCTGGTACGGCGTGTAGTAGTCGGCGCCCGGCTGCTGCTGCCCGTCCCACTGCGCGTACTCGCCGTACTGCTGCTGCGGGACCGCCGCATAGCCGCCGGTGGCTTCCTGCGGGTCGTGCGCCGGGGGGTTCGCGGCGTACGGGTCGGCGGACTGCTGCGCGGGGATGTACTCCCCCGGGTTCACGGCCGGGTCCGCGGCCGGGTCCGCGATCCGCGACGGATCGTGGTCGTCCGGGTGGGCGGCGTCCCCGGCCTCCTCGGCGGCGGCCGCCGCCTCGGCCTGGGCCGCGGCGCGCAGCCTGCGGGCGCGGCGGCCCTCTCCGTCGACCGGCTCGGCTGCGACGGCGAGCGCCTCCTCCTCGGGCAGGTCGTCGTCGATCTCCCGGCGGCGGCCCGGCAGCGCCATGACCACCAGGACCAGGAGGAGCCCGGCCTGCGCCCAGATCCACGCGGTGTGCGTGATCGGGGCGTCGTAGGTGAGGTCCAGACGGCCGCCCTCCGCGGGCAGTTCGAAGCCCTGGGCCCAGCCGTCGACCGTCTTGCGGGTCAGCGGCTTGCCGTCCAGGGTCGCCGTCCAGCCCGGGTCGGCGGCGTCCGCGATCCGCAGCACGCGGCCCTCTTCGCCGGACGGGATCTCGGTGTGGGCCTCGACGGCGGCCGAGCCGACCGGAACGTGCTCGCCCTCGCCGGAAGCCGGGGTGATCATGACGCGGGCGACCTGGCGGTCCACCCGCCACAGGGCGCTGCCGTCGAGCTGGCTGAGGCGGCTGAGGCCGGGCGTCGAGTCGAGGACCCGGCTCATCTGGCGCGGTGCTCCGTCCCGGACGAGGACGTAGCGGATCGCGAAGCCGCTGAGCTGGCCGCCCTGGTCGGCGCCGGAGCCGGCGACGAGGTTGGCGACGACCTTGTCGAGGTGGCTGTTGCTGCCGCCCGCCTCGGTGAGTTCGCCGTCGCCGAGGCGGGCGCCCGAGCCGCGGACCAGGCTGTACGCCACGGAGTCGGGAGAGCTGCCGCCGAGGGCGAGGGTGCGGGGCTGGTCGCGGGTGGTGCTCTCCTCCGCCACGAAGGCGGGCACCTGGACGGGGTCGCGTCGCTCCAGGGGCCCGTCCGCGCCGCCGATCATCCAGCCGAACGCGGCCAGGACCGGGGCCGCTCCGGCGGCCAGCGCGATCAGTGCGGCGACGGGCTGGCGCCAGCCGAAGCTCTGCTCGGCGACCCGGATGCGGGCCCCGTCCGCGCCCACCAGGGCGGCGGCGATCAGGGCGGCGCCGTAGACGAGGGTGGCGGGTCCGGCCCAGGTGGACCCGTTGGCGACGGCGGCGAAGAGGAAGCCGACGAGCGCGACGGCCCAGGCGGTGCGGACGGCGAACTGCCGATCCTCGCGCAGCAGGGCGGCGAGCGCGGCCAGCACGATGCCGAGGAGCAGGATGCCGCCCGCCGCGCCGGGGCCGCCGGGGCTGATGCCGAGCAGGTCGAGGCCCGATGCCGTTCCCGTACCGATGTCCAGGCCCGCTTCGGTCAGGAGCGCGGACGGGTTCGTCAGGAGGGTGAGGGACCAGGGGGCGAGGACCAGGACCGGGGTGCCGACGGCGGCGACGAAGCGGAGTCCGTACGCCGTGATGTCGCCGCGTCGCAGCACGAGCACGCCGATGCCGAGGACCACGGCGAGCGGCCAGACGATCGGGGTGAACGCCATCATGACGGTCAGCAGCAGCGTGTACGCCCAGGTGGCGCGCCAACTGCCGCGCTCCCCCGCCGCGCTGTCCACGCGCAGCCCGTGGGCGGCGACGCCCGCGCGGGCGGCCAGCGGGAGCAGGACGAGAAGGACGGCGGTGCCCAGGCGGCCGGTGGCGAGAGCGCCGGTCGCGGCGGGCAGGAAGGCGTACGCGACGCTCGCCCAGGCCCGCAGGAGCCGGGAGGGGAGCAGCGGGCGGGAGGCGAAGTAGGCGGTGAGCCCGGCCAGCGGGATCGAGCAGACCAGCAGCACGCTGACGGCGAGGCCCGTCGAGCCGAGGAACAGGGCCGACAGGGCGGCGAGCAGGGCGAGGTAGGGCGGGGCGGTCTGGGTGCCGCCGGTGCCGACGGTGTGCCAGGCGTCCGCGTACTGCCCCCAGAGCGCGCCGACCTCGGCCGGGGCGGGCAGCAGGGCGCCGCCCGCCAGTGCGCCGCCGCTGAGGAGGTTGCGGCCGGCGATGAGGGAGACGATCAGGAGCAGTGCGAAGAGGATGGGCCCCGGTTTGCGGCCGATGCGCTTGAGGCGGGCGAACTGGTCGATCTCCAGGAAGTCGGCGTCGTCGCCGCCGGGGCCGGATTCGACGGCCCCGTGCCGTGAACCGCCCGAGTCGGCGTCCGTACGGCCTCCGAAGTTGCCCGCGACCTGGTCGACCGTGGCCCGGACGGTCGCGCCCGGCGGCGGGAACAGGGCGCGCAGCTCGGCGGCGTCGACGACGCCCTTGCCCCGGTTGCGGCGGGCGGCGAGGATGCGGCCGGGGCGCAGCAGGGTGCCGAGGAGGCCGGTGACCTCGTCGAGGGCCTGGCCGGGCACCTTGCCGACGAGGTAGGCGAGGGTACGGAGCAGGGTGCCGACGACGAGCCGGAGCAGGACCCAGGGCAGGGCCTTGCCCCGTGCGTTGACGAGCATCGTGTAGACCGCGCCCGCCTTGTCGACGCGGTGCGGGCTGGCGACCGAGCGGCCGGCGCAGTCGATGGGGCGGCGTTCGCGGGCGGAGGCCTCGGCGTGCCGCAGGACGGCGTCCGGGGCGACGAGGACCCGGTGGCCCGCCAGGTGGGCGCGCCAGCACAGGTCCACGTCGTCGCGCATCAGCGGGAGCCTGCGGTCGAAGCCGCCGAGCTCCTCGTAGACGTCGCGGCGAATGAGCATGCCGGCGGAGGAGACGGACAGGACGGTACGGACCTGGTCGTGCTGGCCCTGGTCCTGCTCGCGGCGGTCCAGGCCCGTCCAGCGGCGTCCGCTGTTGGCGATGGAGACGCCGACTTCGAGGAGCTGCTTGCGGTCGTACCAGCCGCGCAGTTTGGGTCCGACGATCGTGGCGTGCTTGTCGGTGTCGACGACGCGCAGCATCTCGGCGAGCGCGTCCGGCTCGGGGGCGCAGTCGTCGTGCAGCAGCCAGAGCCACTGGACCGGTTCGCCGTGCGGCAGTTCGGGAAGGTCGTAGTTCTCGTCGACCCAGGTCCGGCCGGCCGGGTCCCAGCCGCTGGGGCGCTTGAGGTACGGCAGGTCGTCCGGGGTCAGGACTCCGGCCGTGCGGGCCGCCTCGTCGACGGCGGTGCCGAAGCTCGTACGGCGTGCGAGGTGCAGGACGCGTTCGTCGCCGAGCGCCTCGGTGACCAGCCGGGCCGAGTCGTCGGCGCTGCCGGTGTCGGCGGCGACGACGTTCTGTACGGGGCGTTCCTGCCCGAGCAGCCCGGCCAGCACGTCGGGCAGCCAGCGGGCGCCGTCGTGGGAGACGAGCACGGCGGTGACGACGTGCCGGGGGAACTCTGGGGCGGCGGCGGCCGCATTCGGCGCCGCCGAGTGGCTGTGCACGGACATCGAGGTACGGGCCCTCCGGCCGGGTCCGGGGGCGTCCCCGGGGGCTGCATCGGTGTACACGCGCGCGCCGTCGGGGCGTTGGCGCGTCTCGGACGGGGCCCCACACTAACGGTACGGACAGGTGGCGGGGGTCCGAGCGGGTGAAGGGGCCGGGCGCGGACATGCCTACGGCCCGTCGGCCGAGCCCCGGGGAAGGGGTCGGTGGACGGGCCGTCGGGGGTGGAGATGCGGGGATGCGGGTCGCTCTGCGGCTCGCGGGTGGGTGCGGCGGGTGATGGTCCGGGATGCGCCGGGCTTGTTGGGGCTTGTTGGGGATGTTTCGGAGTGCGCCGGAGGCCTGGTGGGGGGGTGGGCGGTACGGGATGCGCCGGGGTCCCGTCGGGGCAAGCTCGGGGCCGGGTCCGGTACGGGGTGGTTCGGGGGTGCGCCCGGGTGCTGCCCGGGTCCGGTCGGGGGCGGTGGTCGGTGCCCGACGCGTCCGACGACGGGGCCGGCCGGGGGCGGACGTCAGATGGCGGCCTTCTTGAGGCGCCGTCGCTCCCGCTCGGAGAGCCCGCCCCAGATGCCGAAGCGTTCGTCGTTGGAAAGGGCGTACTCAAGGCATTCCGAACGCACCTCACAGGCGAGGCAGACCTTCTTGGCCTCGCGGGTGGATCCGCCCTTTTCGGGAAAGAAGGACTCGGGATCGGTCTGGGCGCACAGTGCGCGCTCCTGCCAGCCGAGTTCCTCGTCCGCGTCCTCGACCAGCAGTTGCTGGAACAGCTCGGTCATGTGCGCCCCTCGTCTGTCTCTTGCGTCCCGTGATGCAGCCGTTTGCGGCTGAACGACACGAGTGAAATTACAAGTGTGTAGCTCCGGGCCAGTCAAGCGAGGATCTGCTATTGGCCCAGGGATTCACTCTGCGGAACCAAGCGTATGCAGAAAGTGTTCAAATCAGCAAAAACCTGACATATGCCACAGGCTCCACAACCCAGCACCCTCTCTCGTGAGAGACGAGCGAAGGCGCCCTTGTGTTGCGATTCGATCACTGAAGCGATCAAGATCACAGTCAGGTCACGGAGCGTCAGCCGCGTTTGAGGGCGCGGATGATGCGCCACATGTCCCTGCTCAAGGGCGCATAAACCTTTCTCCGAACTCATCAACCGGAAGGGGTGAAACATTGCCCCCATTTCGGGCATTGGGTTGACAGCGGACGTCCGAGCCGGTCTCCTTGGTGCCATGCCAGCGACCACAGCCATGCAGGTCACCCACGTCCGTGGGTTCCGTAGTGCTGTCCAGGCCCGCTGTTGCTGTTCCAGCTGTCACAGCTGTTGATGCCGTAGCGCTCCAGCTCTGATCCAGCCTCTCCGGTCGAGCGTCTTTCTTCGTCTTCCCCCGCTCTCCCCCGCACCTCGCGTTTTCCGCGGCTCGTTCCGAGCTGCCGACGCTCACCGCGACTCCCCGCACGTGCACCCCCCATGCCGAGGAACCACCGCAGCCATGAACAGCGACAGCGACCTTCAGATCGCCGGCGACATCCTTGAGGTCCAGCACCTCCTGCAGCCCGCCCGCGAGCACCCCTCCACCGTCTCCGAATTCGTCGGCCTCGCGCGTTCCATCGCGGCCGACCGCGCACAGTGGGCCGGAATCATCCAGTACGACTCCGCCTCCCGCTGGTACCACCGCCTGCACCAGGGCCCCGGCTACGAGGTGTGGCTGCTCAGCTGGGTGCCCGGGCAGGGCAGCGGGCGTCACGACCACGGCCTCTCCGCCGGCGTACTGACGGTCCTGGAAGGCGAGTTGACCGAGCACACCGAGCGCGGGACGCGGGCTCTCGGCGCGGGCGCGCAGCGCGCCTTCGCCCCGGGGTACGTCCATGAAGTGGTCAACGACTCGCTCGAACCGGCCGTGAGTCTGCACATCTACTACCCGGGCCTGACCGAGATGCCGATGCACGCCACGCAAAGCGCCCCGACGGCCGTGGACGCCGTACCCGCCTGACAAACTGCTCTGCATGCGCATTGTTGTTCTGGCCGGTGGCATCGGCGGTGCCCGCTTCCTTCGCGGCCTCAAGCAGGCCGCGCCCGACGCGGACATCACGGTGATCGGCAACACGGGTGATGACATCCATCTGTTCGGGCTGAAGGTCTGTCCCGACCTCGACACCGTGATGTACACCCTCGGCGGTGGCATCAACGAGGAGCAGGGCTGGGGGCGGACCGACGAGACCTTCCAGGTCAAGGAGGAGCTCGCGGCGTACGGAGTGGGCCCCGAGTGGTTCGGGCTCGGCGACCGCGACTTCGCGACCCATATCGTCCGTACGCAGATGCTGGGCGCGGGTTATCCGCTGAGCGCGGTCACCGAGGCGCTCTGCGCCCGGTGGCAGCCGGGCGTACGGCTGCTCCCCATGTCCGACGACCGGGTCGAGACGCATGTCGCCGTCGAGATGGACGGCGAGAGCAAGGCGATCCACTTCCAGGAGTACTGGGTGAAGCTGCGCGCCTCCGTCGTGGCGCAGGCGATCGTGCCGGTCGGCGCGGAGCAGGCCAAGCCGGCTCCGGGGGTGCTGGAGGCCATCGGTTCGGCCGATGTCATCGTCTTCCCGCCGTCGAACCCGGTGGTGTCCGTCGGCACGATCCTCGCCGTGCCCGGGATCCGGGAGGCCATCGCCGAGGCCGGGGTGCCGGTCGTCGGCCTCTCCCCCATCGTCGGGGACGCGCCCGTGCGCGGGATGGCGGACAAGGTGCTCGCCGCGGTGGGCGTCGAGTCGACCGCCGCCGCGGTGGCCCAGCACTACGGTTCGGGGCTGCTGGACGGCTGGCTGGTGGACACGGTGGACGCGGGTGCGGTCGGCGAGGTCGAGGCGGCGGGGATCCGCTGCCGGGCGGTGCCGCTGATGATGACGGACGTGGACGCGACCGCCGAGATGGCTCGGCAGGCGTTGGATCTGGCCGAGGAGGTCCGGGCGTGAGCGGCTCTGCCGGGGTCGGTGACGGTGGTCCTGGGGCTGGTGACGGTGGTCCTGGGGCTTCCGATGGCGCTGCGGCTTCCGGGGGTGCGCCCTCGTTTCAGGTCTGGGCGTTGGGCGGGATTCCCGAGGTGCGGGCCGGTGACGATCTCGCCAAGCTGATCGCCGCGGCCGAGCCCGGTCTGGTCGACGGGGACATCCTGCTCGTCACCTCGAAGATCGTTTCCAAGGCCGAGGGCCGTGTCCTCCGGGCCGCCGACCGCGAGGCCGCCATAGACGCCGAGACCGTGCGGGTCGTGGCCCGGCGCGGGACGCTGCGGATCGTGGAGAACCGGCAGGGGCTGGTCCTGGCCGCCGCCGGGGTCGACGCGTCGAACACGCCGGCCGGGACCGTACTGCTGCTGCCGGAGGATTCCGACGCCTCCGCCCGGGCCATCCGGGACGGGTTGCGGGACACCCTCGGCGTGGAGGTCGGCGTCGTCGTCACGGACACCTTCGGGCGGCCCTGGCGCAACGGGCTGACCGACGTCGCGATCGGGGCGGCGGGGGTGCGGGTGCTGGACGATCTGCGGGGCGGGACGGACGCGTACGGCAATCCGCTCAGCGCCACGGTCGTGGCCACGGCCGACGAGCTGGCCGCGGCCGGGGACCTGGTCAAGGGCAAGGCGGAGGGGCTACCGGTCGCCGTGGTGCGGGGGCTGCGGCACGTGGTGTCCCCCGGCGACGAGGACTCCGCCGGCGCTCGTGCGCTCGTACGGGGTGCGGCCGACGACATGTTCCGGCTCGGGACGTCGGAGGCGGTCCGTGAAGCGGTGACGCTGCGGCGTACGGTGCGCGAGTTCACCGACGAGCCGGTGGATCCGGGGGCCGTGCGGCGGGCGGTTGCCGCGGCGGTGACCGCGCCGGCTCCTCATCACACGACGCCGTGGCGGTTCGTGCTGCTGGAGTCCGCCGAGTCGCGGACCCGGTTGCTCGACGCGATGCGGGACGCGTGGATCGAGGATCTGCGGCGCGACGGCAGGAGCGAGGAGTCGATCGCCAAGCGGGTGCGGCGCGGCGATGTCCTGCGCAACGCGCCGTATCTGGTGGTGCCGTGCCTGGTGATGGATGGCTCCCATACGTACGGGGACGAGCGGCGGGACACGGCGGAGCGCGAGATGTTCGTGGTCGCGGCGGGGGCCGGTGTGCAGAACTTCCTGGTGGCGCTGGCGGGTGAGCGGCTGGGGTCGGCGTGGGTGTCCTCGACGATGTTCTGCCGGTCCGTGGTGCGGGAGGTGTTGTCGCTGCCGTCGTCCTGGGATCCGTTGGGGGCGGTGGCTGTGGGGCATGCGGCGGGGGTGCCTCGGGAGCGGGGCGTTCGGGATGCGGAGGCGTTTCTCACCGTGCGGTGAGGTGGGGGGCGGGGAGGCGTGGGTGCCGCTGCGCGGGGCCTTTCCCCTACCCGCCCCTTCCCGAAACAGGGGCTCCGCCCCGGGCCCCTTTGTCCTCAAGCGCCGGACGGGCTGGGTTCGGGGCTCTGCCCCGGGCCCCGCTCCTCAAGCGCCGGAGGGGCTGGAAGCAACTCCGGAGGGGCTGGAAGCAGCCCTGGAGGTGTTGGAAGCAAACGCCGGAGGAGCCGGGAAGCAGTGCCGGAGGAGCCGGAAGCAGCCCCGGAGGGGCTGGAAGCAAACGCCGGAGGAGCCGGAAGCAGCGCCAGAGGTGCTGGAAGTAAACGCCGGAGGGGCTGAAAAGGCCCAGGAGAACGCGACGCCTGAGGGGCCGGGAACGCCGGGCCTCGGAACGGCTACAGGTGGGTGATGTCGCCCGGGGTCATCCTCGGGGACCGGCGTTTCGGGGTGTGGCCCGAGAGCAGGATCAGGCGGGTCGCTCGGTGGCGTTGGCCTTCGTACGGGGTCAGCAGGGTCAGCATCTCCTCGTCGTCCGCGTCTCGGTGGTCCGCCAGGGCGTGGCCCACGATGCCCGGGAGGTGCAGGTCGCCGACCGTGACCGCGTCCGGTGCTCCGTTGGAGCGCTGAAGGGTCTCGGCCGCGGTCCAGGGGCCGATGCCGGGGATCAGTTCCAGGCGGGTCAGGGCCTCGGGGAGGTTCATCGTCGCCGCCTCCTCCAGCCGGCGGGCCACTCGTACCGCGCGCAGGATGGTCGACGATCGCTTGGCGTCGACGTTCGCCCTGTGCCACTCCCAGGACGGGATCATCGCCCAGCCCCGCGGGTCCGGCATGACGTGCAGGCCCAGCTCCGCGGTGGGGCCCGGGGCGGGGGTCCCGAAGCGGCGGACCAGGTGGCGCCAGGCGCGGTACGCCTCGTCCGTGGTGACCTTCTGCTCCAGGATCGAGGGGATCAGCGATTCCATGACCAGGCCCGTGCGGAGGAGTCGCAGGCCCGGGCGGCGGTGGCGGGTCAGGGCGAGCAGACGGTGGCGGGGGACGAAGGCGTCCGGGTCGTCGTCCGCGCCCAGGAGTGCGGGGAGCCCCGCCAGCAGCCAGTCCGCGCCGGGGCCCCAGGCCGTCGCCGCGATCCGGTCGCCGCGCGCCGCGACGCGCAGGGTGCCGGGGCCCTCGGGCGTACGGGTGGCCCGCCAGAACGTACCGTCCGCGACCATCCGGAATGTGGGGTCCGCCGGGCCCCGGCGCAGGGGGCCGAGGACGAGGCGGAGGTCCAGCGGGCCGGGCGGGGTCAACTCCCGGGTCAGCGGCGGGCCGTCGTGCGAGGGCTCAGCCGCCCGGACCGCCGGAGCGCCGTGCGAGGGCTCAGCCGCCCGGACCGCCGGGCCGTCGTGCGAGGGCGCGGCCGTCCGGAGCGCCGGGGCGGCCGCCTGGTGCGGCAGCGCCGCTCGCGCCGAGCGGGGGGCGAATCGTCCTGCCACGGGTGGGCCTCGGAGTTCTGGGGGAGAGAGGTCGGTCCCTTCGAGGGTACGGGTGCGGGTGCGGGGCTACTGGTCCGAGGAGAAGCGGACCGAGGCGTCCGGCAGGACCGCGCCGCACCAGATCCTGATCCCGTCGCGCAGTTCGTTGTCCGCGCCCACCTGCGCCCCGTCGCCGATCACCGCGCCCGTCAGCACCGTACGGTCGCCGATCCTGGCGCCGGCCCCGACCAGGGAGTCCGTGATGACCGCGCCCGCTTCGACGACCGCGTCGGCCAGGATCGTCGAGCCGTCTATTCTCGCGCCCGCGCCGATCACCGCGCCGGCGCCGACCACCGTGCCGCCGGTGAGCTTGGCGTCCGGGGCCACGGAGGCGGTCGGCAGGACCAGGCGGTCGCCGCAGCGGCCGGGGACCGCCGGGGACGGGGCGCGGCCGAGGACCAGGTCGGCGGAGCCGCGGACGAAGGCGCCCGGGGTTCCGAGGTCCAGCCAGTACGTGGAGTCGACCATGCCCTGGAGGTGGGCGCCGGAGGCGAGCAGTCCGGGGAAGGTCTCGCGTTCGACGGAGACCGGGCGGCCGGACGGGATGGAGTCGATGACCGAGCGCCGGAAGATGTACGCCCCGGCGTTGATCTGGTCGGTGACGATCTCTTCCGGCGTCTGCGGCTTCTCCAGGAACGCCGTGACCCGGCCCGTCGCGTCCGTCGGCACGAGGCCGAAGGCGCGCGGGTCCTCGACCCGGGTCAGGTGGAGGGAGACATCCGCCCCGGAGACGGTGTGCGAGGTGACCAGGGCCCGGATGTCGAGCCCGGTCAGGATGTCGCCGTTGAAGATCAGGACCGGTTCGTCCGGCCCCGAGGACAGCTTCGGCGCGACGTTGCGGATGGCTCCGCCGGTGCCGAGCGGCTCCTGCTCGGTGACGTACTCGATGTGCAGGCCGAGCGAGGAACCGTCGCCGAAGTACGGCTCGAAGACCTCCGCCAGGTAGGACGTGGCGAGCACGATGTGCTCGACCCCGGCCGCCCTGGCCCGCGCCAGCTGGTGGGTGAGGAAGGGGACCCCCGCCGCCGGAACCATCGGCTTCGGGGTGTGCACCGTGAGCGGGCGCAGTCGGGTGCCTTTGCCGCCGACCAGGAGAATCGCTTCTTTTGCCTCTGTCACAGCACCGTCTCTGCTTCCTGCTGGGGCCTGGCCGGGATATGGCTGGCCAGTCTAAGCAGACCGGTCGGTAACGCCCCGGTCAGCGGCCCTGCAGTTTGGCGGAGCTGGTCCGGGCCGTGCCGAGCTTCTTGTAGAGACGCGCTCCGGGACATTCGGTTGCGAAGCCGTCCCGATGGCCCGAGATGACGTTCATTTTGACCTTTTTGCCCTTGCTGTACTTGCCGCTGCCGCCGGAGACGAGGGTGACCTTGCCCTTGGGGTTGGCTCCGAACAGCCCGAGCTTCCAGGCGGTGAGCTTGGAGACGGCGGTCACCGCGGCGGCGGGCGGGTTGGTGGAGGAGTACGTGCCGAGCACCGCGACCCCCATGGTGTTGGTGTTGAAGCCCAGCGTGTGCGCCCCGAGGACCGCCTTCGCGACGCCGCCGGCCCGGCCCTCGTAGATGTTTCCGCACTTGTCGACGGCGAAGTTGTAGCCGAAGTCGCGCCAGCCGCTGCTCTTGACGTGGTAGCGGTAGATGCTGCGGAGCACCGAAGGGGCCTGCTTGCAGGTGTAGTTGTTCCCGGTCGCGCTGTGGTGGACGAAGGCCGCCTTGACGGACTTGGTGTACGCGAAGTTGCGCTCGCGGAGCTTCTCGTCCGCGCCCCAGCCCTTGCGGGTGACGATCTTCGGCCGGGGTCCGATGTACGGCTTCGCCCCGGCCGCGACGATCGCCGCCTCCTCCTCCGTCTCCGCCTTGGTCAGCGCGGGGATGACGGTCGCGCCGAGCGGCGCGAGGTCCGCGTTGACGGCCGAGGTGGCGGCGGATTCGGCGGTGAGCACCTCCGGCACGGCCGTCGTCGTCGCCGGCGGAACCGGGTTGCCGGCGAACGCCGCCGGGGTGACGGTCCGGCCGGCGGGGGCGGGTTCGGGCGCGGGGTCCGCGCCGGGGTCGACGAGTTCGAGGCGCAGCCCTTCGGGGAGCGGTACGGCGGCCGGGTGCTGCGGATCGGCCGCCTCCGGGCGGACGCGTACCTCCACTCCGTCCGAGTCGCCGACCCAGAGCGGGGCGGTCGCTCCGCGCACGGCGCCGGAGGCCCGCTCGGCGCTGCCCAGGTCGGCGGCGTGTTCGGCGTTGTGGGTCTCGACGTCCTGCCAGTCCGACCAGCTCGTGCCGCCGGTCGCCCGGGTGCGGACCTGGACCGTGCCGTGGAGTTCGGCTTCGGCGTCGTCCCAGACGACGCCCACGAGGGAGAACGGCCGGGCCGTCCGCCGGTCCAGTCCCTGGCCGGACGCCGCGGGGCCCACGGCCCGGTCGGACGGTGCGGCGAGGGGTTCCAGGGGCAGGGACTGCGTCGAGCCCGCGAGCGCGGCCGCGCGGGTCTCGCCGGTGCGCGGAGGGGCGGCTTCGGGGGCTTCGGGGACTTCGAGGGTGCCCCCTTCGTTCGCTTCGTCGGGGGCGGCTTCGGTCCGGGCCGACGGCGGGCCGGATCCGGGCGACTCGGGGGACAGGGAAGGAGGCCGGGCCGAGGCGGAGTGCGCGGCCGGGGCGGACAGGGCGGGGGCGGCGAGCGGCAGGGTGAGGGCCGCCGCGCAGGTGACGCCGACTGAGGTGACCAATAGTGCACGCATACGCACGATCCTGGCCATACAGTCAGGAGTCCGGCTACCCGGACATCGACCCCGGCGTGACGCACCGTCGGCCGAACCGGTGTACGTGACACCCGTTCAGCCCGCCCCGCACAGCGCCCCCGCGTACGCTTGCGCGGATGAACTCCAGCGACCGCACCCCTGCCGACCTGCTGCGATCCGCACTCGCCGCGGACCCGGCCCGCCCCCTGGTCACCTTCTACGACGACGCCACCGGAGAACGCGTCGAACTGTCGGTGGCCACCTTCGCCAATTGGGTGGCCAAGACCGCCAATCTGCTCCAGGGCGATCTCGCCGCGGAGCCGGGCGACCGGCTCGCCCTGCTGCTCCCCGCGCACTGGCAGTCCGCGGTCTGGCTGCTCGCCTGCTCCTCCGTCGGGGTCGTCGCCGACGTCCAGGGCGACCCGGCCGCCGCCGACCTCGTCGTGACCGGCCCGGACACCCTGGAGCGGGCGCGGGCCTGCCGGGGCGAGCGCGTCGCCCTCGCCCTGCGGCCGCTGGGCGGCCGGTTCCCGCAGGCGCCCGAGGGGTTCGCGGACTACGCGGTGGAGGTGCCGAGCCAGGGCGACCGCTTCGCGCCCTTCGCCCCGGTGGACCCCGAGGCGCCCGCGCTGGCCGTCGGCGGGATCGGGCTGACGGGTGCGCAGCTCGTTGCCCGGGCCCGCGAGGACGCCGACGCTCTCGGTCTCGTACCGGGGTCCCGGCTGCTGACCGGGCGGACGTACGACACCTGGGAAGGGCTGAGCGCCGGACTCTTCGCGCCACTGGCGGCCGGTGGGTCCGTGGTGCTCTGCCGCCACCTCGGGCAGCTCGACGCGGAGGGGCTGGCCAAGCGGACCGAGAGCGAGCGGGTCACCAACACCGCGGTATGACAAGCGCTCTGAGGTGCACTCGTCCGGCCCACAGCGGGCCGAGTCCTCGGTAATCGGCTCCGGAGCGGGTAGATGATCGGGCGGTACAGACCACTCTCCTGGCCGTGCACAACCAAGCGTGAGTTTCAGCCGTCTACTCCTGCGACCGGCGGCCCCTCGCGCCGCCGAACGTGAAGGATGGACGCAGACGTGACCGACAGTGCTGGCCCGCCGTCCGACCCGGACCACCCGGCCGGGGACAAGCCGCAGGGCAGGTCGCAGGAAGAGTCCGGACCCGAGGGCGTGACCCCCGAGGACGGGGTCTCGCAGGACGGTTCGCCGCAGGGCGACGCCCGGCGGGAGGGGACCCCGGCGGCCGAGGACGCCCAGGAGCCTCCGGAGTCCGCGGAGTCCGCAGAGTCCGCAGAGTCCGCGAAGACCTCGGAGTCTGCGGAGACCCCGCAGGCCTCGGACGAACCGGCGGCCCCGGACGAACCGGCAGCCTCGAAGACCCCGCAGGCCTCGGACGAACCGGCTGCCTCGGACGACCCGGCGGCCGGGAAGGAGTCCCCGGCCGCCGCGGAGCCCGGGATCACGCCCGACCCCGGCCCCGACCCTGAGCCCGACCCCGCAAAGGCCGGGAGCGATGCGAGCACCGGCGTGCAGACCTGGGCCGACCGACCCAAGGACGGCGTCGTCGCCGCGCGCAAGAGCCACTGGCTGCGCTGGACCGCGCTCGCCGCCTCGTTCCTCGTGCTCGTCGCGGCGGGGGCGGGCTGGTGGCTCTACAAGAAGCTCGACGGGAACATCACCACCGACACGAGCGCCGCCGCCGAGCTCAAGGCGTACGAGAAGGAACGGCCGACCCCGGTCGTCATGGACGCCCAGAACATCCTGCTCATCGGGTCCGACAGCCGGGCCGGGGACAACAGCGAGTACGGCCGGGACGACGGCGGCAGCCAGCGCTCCGACACCACGATCCTGCTGCACCTCGCGGCGGACCGGAAGAGCGCGACGGCCGTCTCCCTCCCCCGCGACCTGATGGTGGAGATCCCCAGCTGCCGCACCGAGGACGACAAGGAGACGCGGGAGCAGTTCACCCAGTTCAACACCGCGTTCGAGCTCGGCGGCACCGCCTGCACGATCCGCACCGTGGAGCGGATGACCGGCATCCGCATCGATCACCACATGGTCGTCGACTTCAACGGGTTCAAGGACATGGTCGACGCCGTGGACGGGGTCGAGATCTGCCTCAAGGAGCCGATCGACGACAAGGACGCGCACCTGGAGCTCCCGGCCGGCCGGCAGACGCTGAACGGCGAGGAGGCCCTCGGCTACGTACGGGCGCGCAAGACCCTCGGCAACGGCAGTGACACCGAACGCATGGAGCGCCAGCAGCAGTTCCTGGGCGCTCTCGTCAACAAGATGCAGAGCAACGGCGTCCTCCTCAACCCGACGCGGCTCTACCCGGTGCTGGACGCGGCCACCAAGTCGCTGACCACCGACCCGGGGCTGGACTCGCTGCGCGACCTGTACGACCTGGTGCGCGGGATGCGCAACGTGCCGACCGAGCAGGTGCAGTTCCTGACCGTGCCCCGGCAGCCGTACCGCAACAACATCAATCGGGACGAACTCGTCGAACCGGACGCGGGTGACCTGTTCAAGCAACTCCGCGAGGACCGGCCCGTCGCCGTGGTCCCGGCCGACGAACTGAAGGAAGCACAGCAGGACCAGGAAAGGAAGCAGGACGGCAAGCCGGACGACACAGGGTCCGAAAGCCCGACGCCCACACCCACCTATTCAGGGTCGAGCGCGGCGGACGACCTGTGCAAGCAGTAAAGCAATTGCCAAGACACAGAACACAATCGACGCCTAATGGGAAGAATGCCCGGTTGTAAGGGGCGTGGAATGTGTCACGCACGTCGCTCGACGCGGAATC
Organism: Streptomyces anulatus; assembly: GCF_014650675.1. Taxonomy (GTDB): domain Bacteria; phylum Actinomycetota; class Actinomycetes; order Streptomycetales; family Streptomycetaceae; genus Streptomyces; species Streptomyces anulatus. The sequence continues at coordinate 29,783 of NZ_BMVK01000014.1, forward strand.
GGCCGGATAGTGTGACGCGATCCGGTGCTTCCGGCCGTCAGGTCGTGCACTGCTGGAGCGAAGGAACGAGCGCCTTGCCGGGGGAGGGCGCCTCGCGTGGCACCGACGGAGGACGCAGGCAACCGTGGACGCGCACAGTCGTGGACGGGCGGACGATATCGACCCCGCCGACCAGTGGGTACTCAACCCGAACACCGGCAATTACGAATTGCGACTGGATCACTCCGCTGGGGAGTCGAGCAGCCCTTCACGTACGGCCACGGCCGAAGGAACCGGTCGCCGCGGCGGCTCCCGGACCGGTTCGTCCCGCGAGGGTTCGGGGCGCCGCGGCTCCGGTTCGCGTGAGCGTGAGCGCGAGGAAGCTCCGGACGGGCCGCGCCAGGTGCCCGGTCAGCGCAGCCGCCGCAGCTCCCAGGGAGGACGCGGGGCCGCTGAACCGCCCTCGGCCGGCCGCCGGAAGCGCAAGCCCCAGAAGTCGCGCAAGAAGAAGGCGCTGCTGTGGACGGGCGGGGTCATGGCGTTCGTCGTGGTCGCCGGCTCGGCCGGAGCGTACGCGCTGTACCAGAAGCTCAACGGAAACATCGACGCCATCGACGTGGGCGACGCCGGCAGCAAGAACGTCGTCACGGACGGCCCGATGAACATCCTGATCATCGGCACCGACAAGCGCACCGGCAAGGGCAACGAGGGGTACGGCGACAAGGGCAGCGAGGGCCACGCCGACACCACCATCCTGTTCCACGTCTCCGAGGACCGGACCAACGCGACGGCGATGAGCATCCCGCGCGACCTGAAGACCGAGATCCCCGAGTGCGAGACGAAGAACGAGGACGGCACCACCACGGTCGTCCCCGGCACCCCGAACGAACGCTTCAACACCAGCCTCGGCCAGAACGGCCGTGATCCGGGCTGCACCATGAGGACGGTCGAGAACATCACCGGCCTCAAGCCCGACCACTTCATGATGGTCGACTTCAACGCGGTCAAGTCCCTGACGTCGGCGGTCGGCGGTGTCAAGGTCTGCATGGCGAAGCCGATCGACGACCCGAAGTCGCATCTGAAGCTGCCGCAGGGCGAGTCGAAGGTGCAGGGCGAGCAGGCGCTGGCCCTGCTGCGCACCCGGGACAGCTTCGGCAACCGGAGCGACCTCGACCGGATCAAGGTGCAGCAGCAGTTCCTCGGCTCCATGATCCGGGAGATGAAGTCGAGCGACACCCTGACCAACCCGAAGAAGCTGTACAAGCTGGCCGATGCCGCCACCGACGCGCTGACCGTCGACAAGGCCATCGGCGACGCCAGGAAGTTGGTGACGCTGGCCGAGGAGATCGGCAAGGTCGACACCAAGAACATCAGCTTCCTCACGATGCCGGTCATCGACAACCCGGCCGAACCGAAGCCCATCACCGTGGTCGTGGACCCGGTCAAGGGCGAGCAGCTCTTCGCGATGATGCGCTCCGACACCTCGCTGACCGAGGTGAAGCAGAAGGAGAAGGCCGCCAAGGGCAAGCAGGCGGCCCTGCTCAAGGGCCCGAAGGCCGAGGCCGCCGACGTACGCGTGGACGTCCTCAACGGCGGTGAGATCCCCGGCGCGGCGGGCGCGACCGTCAACTGGCTCCAGAACGAGCAGGGGGTGCCGAAGTCCACCAACAAGGCCAACGCACCCGAGAAGATCAAGAAGACGACACTGGAGTACGCGCCCAACCAGGCCGATCAGGCCCGGGCGCTCGCCGAGATGATGGGGCTGCCCGCAACGGCCATGAAGAAGGGCACCGCCGACGCCGAGGGGCTTGAGGCGATGGTGCTCACGCTGGGGGCGGACTTCAAGGGCGCGGGCCAGCTCATCACCGGACCGGCGAAGCCTCCCAAGGACATCGAGAAGGCAAGCGCCGACAAGGCGGTATGCGCCCAGTGACACCGGGTCACCGCGCCACAGCGGAAATCTGAACAGCATGGGGGGTCCGGTGGGACGGAGCAGCACGCCCGGGGAGAGGACGCGGTCACGCGTCCGCGGCGCCGATCAACTCGGCCGGGACGAGAGCCCGCACGAGGGCGGTGGGCCGGGAGACGACGGTGACGGGCCGGGGGGCCGTGAGGCGTCGGGGGGCGGCCGTCGTGCCGCGAAGGACCGGCGCGGCCACACGGCCGGCGCCCGGGGGCGCAGCAGTCGCCGTGCGCCCAAGAGCGCCAAGCGGCGCGTGCTGCGCTGGAGCGCCTCCGTGCTCGCCGTGCTGATACTCGGCACCGGCGGCGCCGGTTACCTCTACTACGAGCACCTCAACGGCAACATCAAGAAAGAGGATCTGACCCTCGGCGACAAGCAGATGGCCGATCACAAGGCCAACGCCGCCGGGCAGACCCCGCTCAACATCCTGCTCATCGGTTCCGACGCCCGGGACTCCAAGGCCAATCAGAAGCTGGGCGGGGCGAAGGACACCTTCGGCGCCCGTCCGCTGGCCGATGTGCAGATGCTGCTCCACATCTCCGCGGACCGCAGCAACCTCTCCGTGATCAGCATGCCGCGCGACACCATGCTGAAGATGCCCAAGTGCACGGCCCCGGACGGCGAGGTCTTCCCCGCCAGCACGGTGGACGTGCAGACCAACGAGAGCCTGGGCCGCGGTGGTCCGGGGTGCACGGTGGCCACCTGGTACGAGCTGACCGGCATCAGGATCGACCACTTCATGATGATCGACTTCGCCGGTGTGGTCTCGATGGCCGACGCGATCGGCGGCGTCCCGGTCTGCGTCGACGCCAACATCAACTCCCGCGGCCGGGACGGCAAGGGCTCCGGGCTGAAGCTGGAGAAGGGCACCACCTACGTCAAGGGCGTGCAGGCCCTCCAGTGGCTCCGTACCCGGTACGGCTTCGAGGACAACACCGACCTGGGGCGGGCCAAGGCTCAGCACCAGTACATGAACGCGATGGTCCGTCAGCTGCGCAAGGGCACCAAGCTCTCCGACCCGGCGAAGCTGATGAACCTCGCCGAGGCGGCCACCGATGCGCTGACGGTCGACAAGGGCCTCGACACGGTCAAGAAGCTCTACGACCTGGCCGAGGAGTTCAAGAAGGTCCCCACGAAGCGCATCACGATGTCGACCATGCCCAATGTGTACGGCACCGGCACGAACAACGGCCGCGTCTACCCGAAGGCGGGCGACGCGGAGCAGCTGTTCCGGATGGTCCGCGACGACATCCCGCTGGACGGCAAGGCCTCCAAGCGGAAGAAGCCGGAGGCCACGAAGGACCCGTCGGCGCCGGTCGGCGAGATCGCGGTCGCCGTGCGGAACGGGACCGCGACGGACGCGCTCGGTCCGGCCTCGGGGCGCGCGAGTGACGTGGCGGACCAGCTGAAGGACGCGGGCTTCGCGAAGACCACCGTCGACCCGGGCGACGTGACCGGGGCCGCGCGGACGGCGATCCTGTATCCGAGCGCGGATCTGGAGGGCGACGCGCAGGCGGTCGCCAAGGCGCTCGGGGTTCCGTTGTCGCAGGTGAAGAAGTCCACCGACGTCTCGGGGATCTCGCTCGCCGTGGGCGCGGACTGGCGCGAGGACGGGACCTACCCGGTGTCCAAGGGCAAGGAGAAGACCCCGGAGTCGGCGGGCGCCCTCAACGGCGACGACGAGAAGGCCTGCATGAAGGTGAACCCGAACTACACCTGGTGACGCCGTGGGCGGACCGTACGCGGCAGAAGGGCCCCACCGCTCGGCGGTGGGGCCCTTCTCCGTACGGCTGCCGGGTCAGACGGTCTCGCTGCTGCCGGTCATCGCCGGGCGGCGGCTCGCGATGACCCGCTTGGCCAGGGACCGGGGGCTGGTGAGGAAGCCGAAGCCCCAGCACATGTGCATCGTCGCCAGCGCGACCGGGATCCGGACCCGGGCCTTCAGCGAGAGCCCCTTGCCCGCGGGCAGCGAGCCGGCGACGATCGCGGCCACGTAACCGCCGGGGACGACCAGGGCCCACGGGGTGACGGCCGCGCCCAGGACCAGGCCCGCCGCGATGGCGACGACGGCGGTCGGCGGGGCCAGGTAGCGGAGGTTGATCGAGCCGGAGTGGTAGCGGGCGACGACGTGGCGCCAGCGGCCGTAGTCCTTGTACTGCTTGGCGAGCGCCTTCACGCTGGGGCGCGGGCGGTACTGGACCTTCAGTTCGGGCGAGAACCAGATCAGCCCGCCGGCCTCGCGGATGCGGAAGTTCAGCTCCCAGTCCTGGGCGCGGATGAACTCGACGTTGTAACCGTCGGCCCGCTCCAGGGCCTCGCGGCGGAAGACGCCCAGGTAGACGGTCTCGGCCGGGCCCGCCTGGCCGCCCGTGTGGAAGGCGGCGTTGCCGACGCCGATCTTCGAGGTCATCGCGGCGGCGACCGCGTCCTCCCAGGCGTTCTCGCCCTCGGCGTGCATGATGCCGCCGACGTTCTGCGCGCCGGTCTCCTCCAGGAGGCGGACGGCGGTCGCGATGTAGTTCGGCGAGAGCATGCCGTGGCCGTCGACCCGTACGACGACGGGGTGGCGGGAGGCCTTGATCGCCGCGTTGAGGGCGGCGGGGGTGCGGCCGGTGGGGTTGGGCACGGTGTGGACCCGGGGGTCCTCGGCGACCAGCTCGGCAGCGATCTCGTCCGTCCGGTCGGCGGAGGGGCCGAGCGCGATCACGACCTCCATCTCGCCGGGGTACTCCTGCTCCAGGATGTGCCGGACCGAGTTCCTGAGATGGCGTTCCTCGTTGAGCACCGGCATGATCACGGAGACGGCGGGGCACTGCGCGGCAGACATGTGGTCCTCGGGTGGTCCTCGGGGGCGCCGGGGGTGCCGCGCCGCGGGAGGCGGGCGCCCCGGGAGGTGGCGTTATTCGGCCGCCACGTTACCGCGAATGGGGGACAGCGGTGCGCGCCGCCGGGTCGCGGGCCGGGGAGGAGATCGTATGGGCCTACCGTGCGATGGTCCCCTTGCACCGCAGAGGTGTCTCCCTTGCACCCCGGAGGTGTCTCCCCCGTGCCCGCACCGCAGCGACCGCAGCGCCCGCCGCATCCCCGCACCACTCCCCCGCGACGCCGCCCGCCCCGGGGCACCCGGCCGGTCCGCCCCCGCAAGCAGGACGAGCGGCCGCGCTGGGGCATGCGGGTGGCCACGGGCCTGTCGGTGCTGGTGCTGGGGGCGGGCGGGATCGGTCACGCCGTGGTGAGCAGCCTGGAGGGCGGGATCGGCCGGGTCGATCCGTTCAAGGACATGAAGAACCGCCCCCAGGGGGGCCACGGCACGAATCTGCTGCTCGTCGGCACCGACGGCCGGGACACGATCACCAAGGCCGAGAAGAAGAAGTACCGGCTCGGCGGCGCGCCCTGCCACTGCACCGACACGATCATGCTGGTCCATCTGTCGGCCGACCGGCAGCGGGCGAGCGTGGTCAGCCTCCCCCGGGACAGTTACGCCGAGATGCCCGCCCACACCGACCGCACCACGGGCAAGCACCACGAGAGCCACCCGGTGAAGCTGAACGCCGCGTACGCGGAGGGCGGGCCCACGCTGACCGTGCGGACCGTCGAGAACATGACCAAGGTCAAGATCGACCATTATCTGGAGGTCGACTTCACCAGCTTCATGAAGACGGTCGACGCGGTGGGAGGGGTGAAGATCTGCACGGCACGGCCGATGAAGGACTCGTACACCGGCCTGAACCTCCCCGCGGGCTCGCATGAGCTGGACGGCGGCCAGGCGCTCCAGTACGTCCGCTCGCGCCATGTGGACGTCGGCTCCGACCTGGGCCGGATGCAGCGCCAGCAGAAGTTCATGGCGGCGCTGATCAAGCAGGCGACGAGCAGCGGGGTGCTGTTGAACCCGGTGAAGTTCCAGCAGGTCTCCGCCTCGGCGCTCGGCTCGGTCCGGGCCGACGAGGGCTTCGGCACGGAGCAGATGCTGGCGCTCGGCAAGGCGATGAAGGACTTCGGGCCGGCCTCGTCGGAGTTCGCCTCCGTACCGGTCGGCAACCCCAGCTTCCCGGTCAAGGGCATCGGCTCGACGGTGCAGTGGGACGCCGCGAAGGCGAAGAAGCTGTTCCAGGCCCTGCGCGAGGACAAGCCGCTGGCCCCGTCGAAGCCGAAGCCCGCGGCCGGTCCGAAGCAGCCTGCGGCCACGCTCGTGGACGTGGCTCCGAAGGAGGTCCGGGTGCAGGTCTACAACGGGACCCCGAAGGACGGCCTCGGCCGGACGGTGGACGCGGCGCTGCGGGCCACCGGCTTCACCACCACCGAGGCCCCGCTCAACGGGGAGGTGCGGGAGCTGAAGCGGACGCTCGTGGAGTACGACCCGCGCTGGGACCGGTCCGCGAAGTCCCTGGCCACGGCCCTGCCCGGGAGCGAGCTGAAGGCGGTGAAGGGCCAGGGCCCGCAGATGAGGGTGACCGTGGGCGCGGACTTCACGAAGGTGCAGCGGGTGAGGGCGGAGAGCCGGCAGTCGGGCGAGTTCTCCACGGTGCGCGGCGACGAGGTGGTGTGCCCGTGACCGGGTGACCGCAGGGCGTGCGACAAGCGGCCCGCGGTGCCCGTGGCGCCTTTCGGGAGACGGGTGCCCGTGGAGTCCTTCGAGGGACTCCCGCGGCCTCAGTCGTCGATGCCGTCGGCGGCGCGCTTCTCGCGCAGTTCCTTGATCGCGCGGCGTCGGGCGAGCCGGTGGGTGCGCCGGATCTGCGCCTCCTGGTAGCGCCGGTTGTCGCGCTCGGTCTCGGGGATCACCGGCGGTACGCGGCGCGGCTTGCCGTCCCCGTCGACGGCGGCGAACACCAGATAGGCGCTGCCGACCTGCTGGGCGGGGGTCGACTCGTTCCAGCGTTCGGCCATCACCCGGACGCCGACCTCCATCGAGGAGCGGCCGGTCCAGTTGACCTGTGCGCGTACGTGAACGAGGTCACCGACCCTGACCGGCTCCAGGAAGACCATCTCGTCCATCGAGGCGGTCACCGCGGGCCCGCCGGAGTGCCGGCCGGCCACCGCGCCGGCGGCGTCGTCGACCAGTTTCATGATCACGCCACCGTGCACCGTCCCGAGAAGGTTGGTGTCGCTGCCGGTCATGATGTGGCTGAGGGTGGTCCGGGACGCCGCGGTCGGCTTGCCCGGAATCTCGCCCTCCGGGCGGGTGGCCTGATCTGTCATACAGTCCACCTTATGCGGGGGGACGCGTCGCGCAGAATGCATCAGGTTCGCAACAGCCGTGGCCCAAATCCCCATACACCCTGTAAAGGCTGTAGGGCGGCGCGGCACACTAAGCGAATGAACGATTGGCCCGATCGACGGACCGGCGACCGCAGCGAGCGCTACGGGCGGGGCAGCGACAGCGCCCGGCCCGAGAGCGCACGGGCGATGCCTCACATCCAGCGCCGCCCGACCCCGCCGCAGAGGCCGCAGGCTCCGCCGCAGAGGCCGCAGGTGCCGCAGCAGGGTCAGGGATACGACGACCGCTACCAGGACGGCGGCTACGCCAACAGCCCCGACCCCGGGTACGACAGCGGCTACAACACGGGCCAGGTCTACGGCTCGGGCGGCGGCGGGTCGGACGGCCGGGGCGGCGGTGGCCGTCGCGGCGGCGGTGACGGGGGTTACGTCCAGGGCCGCCCGGCCCCGGACTGGCGTCGCCGGATCAAGCTCGGCGCGCTGACCCTGGTGGTCGTGGTGCTCGCGGTCTCGATCTCGACGTACTTCTGGGCCGACTCGAAGCTGAAGCGCGAGGTCGACCTCTCCAAGGTCATCGAGCGGCCGGAGTCCGGCGACGGCACGAACTACCTGATCGTCGGGTCGGACAGCCGCGAGGGCATGTCGGCAGAGGAGAAGAAGCGGCTGCGCACCGGTTCCGCCGAGGGCAAGCGGACCGACTCGATGATGATCCTGCACGACGGCTCCAACGGTCCGACGCTGATCTCGCTGCCGCGCGACTCCAACGTCGAGATCCCGTCCTTCGTGGGGTCCGAGTCCGGGAAGAAGTTCCAGGGCACCGGCCGGCAGGTGAAGCTGAACGCCGCCTACGCCGAGGACGGCCCCGAACTCCTCGTCCGTACGGTCGAGTTCAACACCGGGCTGCACATCGACCACTACGTCGAGATCGGCTTCGGCGGCTTCGCGAAGATCGTGGACGCGATCGGCGGGGTCGAGCTGGACATCCCGAAGGGCTTCAAGGACAAGAAGTCCGGGGCCGACTTCCAGGCCGGAAAGCAGACGCTGAACGGCGAGCAGTCCCTGGCCTTCGTCCGGACCCGCTACGCGCTGCCGGGCAGCGACCTGGACCGTACGAAGAACCAGCAGAAGTTCCTCGCGGCGCTGGCGAGCCAGACGGCGACCCCGGGCACGATCATCAACCCGTTCAAGCTGTACCCGACGATGGGCGCCGGCCTGGACACGCTGATCGTGGACAAGGACATGTCGCTCTGGGCGCTGGGCAACATGTTCTTCGCGATGAAGGGCGTCACGGGCGGCGACGGCACGTCGATGAACATGCCGATCTCGGGCAGCGTCGGCGGCAATCTGGTCTGGGACAAGGCCAAGGTGAAGCAGCTGGTGGAGCAGCTGAACAACGACGAGAAGGTCACGGTCAAGGGCAACTGAAGCCGTAGACAGAGCTGTTGAAGGGCGCCGGGCTGTTGCCCGGCGCCCTTTTCGTCGCCCGGGGTCGCTAGGTGCCGTAGGTGATGTTCCCCTCCGCGTCCATGACGGGATGGATCCGGGAGGGGCCGTAGTCGTCCACGTCGGACGGGCGAGACTTCTCCGGCCCGTCCGGCCCGATCCGCATCACCCGCTCGACCCGGATCACCTCGAACCGGCGGCCCCGCAGCACGAGTTCGTCGGGCCTCAGGCGCGCGGTGAACTTCTTCGCGGCCCGCGCGTGGAGAGCCGCCTCCTTCTCGTCCACCTTCATCCAGGCGGGCAGCTCCGGCATGCCGGGCAGGTCCGGCAGCTGGGGCACGGGGCGCGTGAGGTGGTGGACGAGCGCGCGGCGGGCCCCCTGCGGGGTCGAGTACTGTCCGGTCACCATCGACCAGGTCGCCTCCTTCCGCTCCACCACCCGGAACGTCGTCGGGAGGAGCACGACCCCGGGGTGGGTGGTCAACGCCCGCCGGGAGTCCGCCCGTACGCCCTCGGGGAAGCGGGCGGCGGTGTAGGCGAGCTGCAGCAGCCCTGCCCGGCCGATCCCCTCGCTGAGCCCGACGGCGGCGGCGTGGTCGACCACGAAGCCCTCGGTCCGGGAGGGGTCGGGCGCGTCCAGGTCCCAGCTGTCGTCGTCCGGGTCCGTGGCCCGGGGCGGCTCCAGCCGGCCGCCGCCGATCCGGGCGAACTCGTCGGCGCGCACGATCCGGTAGCGCACGCCGCACGCCGACACCTCGTCGACCGCCTCGGTCTCCAGCCGCGCCACGGCGTCCAGCAGCGACCGCCGGGCCGCCGGGTCGTCGGTGTCGTCCCTCGCCATGAACCACAGGTGCGAATTCAGCTCGTCCCGGGCCATCTGCGGGAACCCCGAATCCAGTTCGCCCAGCAGTCGCCAGCGCGGCCGGTCGCCGCGCCGCTGCTCGGCGAGCCCGAACAGAGGCCCCCGGACCACGATGTTCGGGTACTTGCGGACCGAGGCGAACGCGTCCGCCTCGGTGACCTCGGAGACCGGGTCGTCATGACGGGTGACGTTGATCGTGAGATGGTCCGGCGATTCCTCCGGGTGAGCGTCCATGCACTCAGTGTGCCGAAGGGGGGTGTCGGTGTCAGGATTTCCGCCGCAAAGGGCTTCTGCCGCGCGGAGTTGGTGTAGAGGCCGACGAGCGCGCTCCGCCGCCTGTCGAGGCCGGAGCGCGCTCGGGTCGGGCGGGGTGGCGCGTGCGCTTCAGTTGCCGGAGCCGGAGCCGGAGGCGTACGGGACGAAGTCGGCCCAGGCGGCGGGGGTGAAGCCGAGCTGCGGCCCGGCGAGGTCCTTGGAGTCACGGACGTGCACGGTGGTGCGGGCGGCGGCGACCTCGACGCACGAGGGCCCGTCGTTGCTGCTGAAGCTGCTCTTGAACCACTTGAGAGCGGAGACGTCTCCACCCGATGTCTTGCGCGTCATGTCTCTCCCAGCACTTTCTCGATAAAGGTCCGCGATTCCCGTGGAGTAAGGCCCTGGGCCCGGACGAGACCAAGCCGTTGCTCCAGGATCCGGATCTCCTTGGGGTCGAAGGTCAGGCGGCTGAACAACTGGCTCTCCCATTGTCCCACCGCTGTTCCGTCCTTGAACTTGAGAAGCTGGAGCTGGCCGCCCATTCCGGCATGGTCCTCCCGGTCGGTCGGCATCACCTGGATCTCGACGTTCCGCAACTGCGCCAGCTCCAGCAGGTGTTCGAGCTGGCGTCGTAGCACGGCACGACCGCCGAGCGGCCGCCGGATCGTCACCTCCTCCTGGACGAAGGTGAGCATGGTCAGCGGCTTCCGCCGGAAGATCTCCTGCCGCGCCATCCGTGCCGCGACGTACCGCTCGACCTCGTCAGGACCGAACGCCGGCCGCCGCATCTCGTAGAGCGCACGGGCATATTCGGCGGTCTGGAGCAGCCCGTGCACGTTGTGGTTCTCGTACGCGCCCAGCTCGACCGCTTGCCGTTCGAGCTTGGCCTGATCCTTCACCTTCTTCGGGTACCGGGCCTCCGCCACGTCCTGCTTCATCGCGGAGATCTTGCCGCGCGCCCCTACGGCCCGGTCCGTCGCGTCCAGGAACTCCGGCTTGGGGATGCGCCGCCCGCCCTCGACCTTGTAGACGAGGTCCTCGCCGTATCCGATGGCCGCGCCCAGTTCGGCGGCGCGCATCCCTGCCGCCTCCCGCCAGAGTTTGATCTGCCGCCCCACAGCGGCCATGACCGCGCTCGAATCGTCCGCCGGATCGATGTCGACGTCCAGATCGGGCTCGGGCTCGGGTGCGTCTTCGTCAGCCATGGTGCGCAGCGTAGGGACGGCGGGCCGGGCCGAGTGACGGATCCCCGGAAATCCACCCGAAATCGCTGCTCACACCGGGTCGTGACGCGCCACGATCCGGTGGAGAACAACCGGGTCGTGGCTCACCGCGACTTGGTGGTCCACGACATCAACTACTAAAGAACCAAAAGAAATTACCCAACCCCACCCCACCCGATCCCGGTGGTCAACTGCGGGATGGACTGGTCACTCACACGGGTGAGATGCGCCAACTGGGCTGGATTTCGGGCGGGTTGCCCGGCATATGCTCACGCTGACCACAACACCAGACATGAGACGGCCCCCGCCGGGACGGCAATCCCGAGCGAGGACCTGACCACCAAGGAAGAGAACGCTTCCCCATGGCTACCCAGCACGATATCGCCCTCACCCACGCCCTGACCGGGATTCCCGGGCCTCTCCCGCCCTCCGGCGTCATCCACGTCGCGATCCCGCACGCGAGCCGCTTCACGATCGTCGGCAACCACCTCGCGCAGCACGACGGGCTCTCCCTCACCGCGATCGGGATCGGCGTGCACATCCAGTCGCTGCCCGCCGGGTCCCAGGTCGGCATCAAGGCGCTCACGGCCCGCTTCGCCGAGGGCGAGACCGCTATCGCCGCCGCCCTGCGCGAGCTGGAGACCCACGGCTACCTGCACCGGACCCGCGCGAGGCTGGCGAACGGCCGGATGGTCACCCGCACGGTGTTCTGCAACCAGCCGGGTGCGTTGCTGCGGGGCGGGACGGTGGTGCCGGTAGCGGTGGCGCCGAAGCCGGTGATGAAGCCTGCGGTGCCCGTACCCCCGCCTGCGCCCGAGCCCACCCCCGTACCGGAAGCAGCCCATCCACCGGTCCGCGTACCGTCGCGCATCGCGCCCAAGCCGCCGCGTCGGCCGCTCCCGCAGCCCCGCGAGTTCACCCCGGAACTGCACCGGGCCGCCTCCGCGCTCCTCGCCGATCTTCGGCGTCACGCGCCGGAGCTGGTGCTCTCCGAGGACGACGTCGAGGAGCTGGCTCCCGGTGCGGCTGCCTGGCTGGAGCGCGGCGCACACCCCGACGCCATCCGCCATGCTCTGACGACCGAGCTCCCGCAGCCTCCGAAGTACCCGGCGAAGATCGTCAGGCACCGTCTCGCCGTGCTCCTGCCACCACCGCTCCCCGGCGCCCGGGAACTGGCCCCGGCCCGCCGGGCGCCCGTCACCCCCTTCCAGACCTGCGAGGGCTGCGACCGCGCGTTCCGCTCCCCGGACCCGGGGCACTGCCGCGACTGCCGGGGCCAGTACTGGGAGGCGGCGTAGGGCCTGTCCGGCGGATCATCGTTCAGAGGAAGAGTTCCCGGGCTCGACGGGCCACCTCGTCCGGCGTGAGGTCCTCCAGATGTGTGAGGAAGACCCAGATGTGGCCGTAGGGGTCCTTCAACATGGTCGTTCGGTCGCCATGGAACTGGTCGGCCGGCGGCCGCAGGAGTTCCGCACCGGCCGCGGTGGCCTGCCGCGCCAGAGCATCGACGTCATCGACGAAGACGTGCAGGCCCACGGTGGTACCACCGACAGCCGTCGGTGCGCTGAAGAATGGTCCCTCTGCGTCGCCCAGCATGATGGTGGAGCCCTGAATCTTGACCTCGGCGTGCACGATGCGTCCGTCGGGGCCGTCGAGGCGGAACAGCTCTTCGGCACCGAAGGCTCGGGTGTAGAAGTTGATCGCGTTCGCGGCCCCGTCGACCATGATGTGGGCGACGACAGCGTTGCGGTAGTTCTCGGGAATGGCGGTCTCGGTCATGGGAACTGCCTCCTTGGGCGGCTGCTGCCGATGGCCTTGAAGGTAGAAGCTGAACCGCACCTGAGGTCAAGCGTGGATCAACTGGCGACCGAGCAGAGTGCTGTGCGAAGCCATAGCTTGATCGCTGCGACAGTGACCGCGCCTACCTCGCTCACGGAGCCGTCACGGTGGTCGCGATACGCCGTTGGTCCCGCACCTGAGCCACTACAGGCCGCTCCAGTGATGAGCGTCAACTCGACGTCACAGGCTCTTGACCTCAACCAAGCTAGAGGTCGGACGATCTCCTGGAGTGGTCCGCAAGAAGCGGAGCTCGGGGATGAAGGGCAGGCCAATGAAGGCAGCGACCGAATGGATCAAGAAGAACTCCCATGCGCTCGTGAACAGGAAGCCTGACGAGCCACTGGACGATCTGCGGCCGCTCGCCCCACTGGTGCGGGACGCCAAGATCGTGGCGCTTGGAGCAGCTGCCCGACAGACACGCGAATTGTCGGACGTGGCGCATCGCATCGTGCGCCTGCTGGTGGAAGAAGAGGGGTTCCGCACCCTTGCGTTGGAGGGCGACGATCCTGGCCGCCTCGGCCTGGACGTCTATGTCGCCACCGGCGATGGAGACCCCCGTGCACTGCTGGGAAAGGCACGGTCGTTCTGGCAGACCGCCGAGATCCTCGATCTCGTCCACTGGATGCGGTCCTACAACAAGCGCCACCCGGGCGACCCGGTACGTTTCGCCCAGTTCCCTGCTGAACCGGTGCGGCACACCACACGGCTCGATGGTCTGGCCGAACTGGAACGCACGCTCGCCGACGGTGTGAGCCGGTGGCAGCGGCTCACCGGCGACAAGGTCGTCTACTGGGGCGGTATGGCCCACACCGCCGTGGGCGCCCCTCGTACCGTGTCCCCTTCCGAGCCCCTGGAGTCGCACCGGAATATGGGCGGATACCTGCGTGCACGACTGGGGCTGGACTACCGGTCCGTGGGCCTGACCATGGCGCATGGTTCGATCGGCCAGCCCCTGACCGCTCCACGCCCGGACTTCGTCGACAGCCTGCTGCATGCGGCCGCCGGGAACAGGGCGGGATACTTCCTGGATCTGGGCACATCGCAACCCGAGCCGATCCGCCGCCTCCTGAACGCCCCGACGCGCACGCGGTTGATCGGCCCGCTCTACGACCCCCGGGATGACGCGGCCTACCACATGTCGGGCGGGTCACTCGCGAGCTGGTTCGACGTCGTCGTCCACACGCAAGAGGTGACACCGTACCGGCCCTTGCCCTGAAGGCTGCCCGGCGGAGCATTCCGCAGACGCCGGCTCCGGCACGCAGATATGCACTGATCCGCCGGACAGGACCGGGCGTGATCATCGCCAGGTCATCGACGGGGTTCTGTACCGGGTTCGGACCGGGGTGCAGTGGCGTGATCTTCCGGAGCGGTACGGGCCGCGGAAGACGGTGCATGAGCGGCATCGCCGCTGGTCGGCGGACGGAACCTGGGCGTTGTTGTTGCGGCGGGTGCAGGCTGAGGCGGATGCGGCCGATGACATCGACTGGGACGTGTCGGTGGACTCCACCTCCGTCCGGGCCCACCAGCATGCGGCCGGCGCGAGGAAGGCTCCGCCGGCGGCCGTCAGAGGGGGCTTCGCACAGGTGGTCGTCCTGACGGCTGGCCAGCGTGCCGACTGCACGCAGTTCGAGGCCGAGTCGGTGGTGGGGCCCGGCGATCGCGACTGCGGGTCCCGGTCCAGCCTGTGATCGCCAGGACAGTGCCTGGCGTCTCCTGCACGCGCGTGGCCAGGGCCTGCTGTCATGAGGCTCACGTGCGACGAAAGCCCGTGGCGGTGGCCCGCCTGGTAGCACCCCGGATACCCCCCTGGCCCTGCCCCACCGTGTCCCGCAGCGCACGAGCAGATTCGCGAAGTTCATGCATCAGCATCAGCCTCAGCACCGCACCCTGATCACCCATGTCGCACGGCAGGCCATGACCGACGGCCCCGTCAAGTGACGGACGCACGCGTTGTCGACGGACGCTTCGAGCTGCTGGAACGGCTCGGCGGTGGCGGTACGGGCACCGTGTGGCGCGCCCGTGACCTGGTGCTCCACCGCGACGTGGCCCTCAAAGAGGTGCGGCCGCAGGGGGCGGACGAGGACGCGGAGGGCTTCCGTGCCCTGCGTGCCCGGGTGCTGCGCGAGGCCCGTGGCCTGGCCCGGGTCGATCACCCGAACGTCGTCACCATCCACCACATCGTCGACAGCGGCCCCGACACGTACCCCTGGCTGGTCATGGAGCTGATCACCGGCGGCTCGCTCCAGGACCGCCTCGGCCGAGGCCGGATGCCCCCCCCGGCGACGCGGCCGGGCTCGGCCGCGAGCTGCTCGCCGCCCTCGTCGCCGCGCACGCGCACGGCATCGAGCACCATGACGTGAAGCCCGCGAACGTCTTGCTGCGCTCCGACGGCCGCCCGGTCCTCACCGGCTTCGGCTTCGCCGCGCTCCAGGACTCCACGCGGATCACGGCCACAGGATCGATCATCAGCTCGCCCGACTACATGTCGCCCGAGCGGGTCCACGGGGAGTCGAGCGGACCGCCCGCCGACCTGTGGTCGCTCGGCATGCTCCTGTACGTCGCCGTGGAGGGCCGGCACCCGCTGCGCAGGGACAGCACGCCGGCGACGCTCGCGGCCGTGCTCCATGAGGACGTGCCCAGGCCCCGGCACGCGGGCGCGTTGGCCGACGTACTGATGTCGCTGCTGGTGCACGATCCGGAGGCGCGGCTCGATGCGCGCATCAGACTTCTAAAGCACCCCTACAGGGGCTCGCACCGACCGTCACGCCGTGGGCGCGCGGCCGGGCCCTGTCGCTATGCCTGGCGGCGGCATCCGGCGAGGAGGGTCGCGACCATGCGTCCGGCGTCGGCCCGGTCGTAGTCGGGGCCGGTGATGCTGAGGTTCCCGATGGCGCGCATGAGCGTGTAGGCGGTGATGTCCGGGCCGATCTCGTCGGCGGCGACGCAGGCGTCGAGCAGGGTCGCGCAGGCCGGGACCAGGGTGTCGAGCATGAGGGCGTGGAGGTTCTCCAGCCCCGGGTCACCGGACCCCAGGGCGGCGCCGAGGCCGTGCTTCGTCACCAGGAACTCCACGAACGCGTCCGCCCAGCGGGTCAGGGCGGTGAACGGGGAGTCCGATTCCTCCAGGAGCCGGGGCGCGAGTGCGACGCAGGTATCGATCTGGTGCCGGTAGACGGCGGTGACGAGGTCCGCCCGGGTCGGGAAGTTGCGGTAGATCGTGCCGACGCCGACACCGGCGCGTTCGGCGATGTCGCGGATGGGGGCCTGGACGCCCTGCTCCACGAAGACCGCCGACGCGGCCGCCAGCACACCGCTGCGGGTGCGCTGTGCCTGCGCTTGGCGTACTCCGACCGACTCCGGCACGAGGCTCTCCCTTTACTCGCGGAACAATGTTCCGCTAAGTTGGCGGAACGGCGCTCCGCCAAAGTATGGCAGAGCAGTCCCGTAGAGAAAGCGCAGGTCCCCCATGTCTTCCAGCCGCATCGGTCTCGACCTCGACCTCGGCCTCGACCTCGGCCAGCGGATCGTCGCCGTCAAGCCCATCACCGTTCCCGCGCCCGGCCGCAGCGTCGGCCTCCAGGTGAAGGTCACCGCCCCGCTGTCGGGCCGGAACCTTCCCGTCATCGTGTTCTCTCACGGCAACGCATGGTCCCTGGACGGATACGAACCCCTCGTCGACCGGTGGGCAGCCGCCGGATTCGTCGTCGTACAGCCCACCCACCTGGACTCCCGCCGCAACGGCATCGGGTGGGACGACCCGCGCTTCGCCACCATCTGGCGCGTCCGGATCGCCGACCTCCACACGGTCATCGACGGCCTCGGCGACATCCTTGTCCAGGCCGGCGGCCTGGAGGCCCGCGTCGACCGCGAGCGCATCGCGGTCGTCGGCCACTCCTGGGGCGCGCAGACCGCCGGCGCGATCCTCGGCGCGCGCGTGCTGGACGCCGACGGCGTTCCCGGAGAGGACTTCTCCCACTCCGCCGTCTCGGCCGGCGCGCTGATCGCCGCGACCGGAACCGGCGACACCCTCACCCCGTTCGCCGCCGAGCACCTTCCGTTCATGAGGCCTGACTACTCCACCATGACCACCCCGGCCCTGGTCGTGGCGGGCGGCAGGGACCGGTCCCAGCTCTCCACCCTGGGACCGGAGTGGTTCACCGACGCCTACCACCTCAGCCCGTCCCCGAAGAGCCTGCTCGCCATAGCCGAGGGCGAGCACACCCTGGGCGGACTCGCCGGCGAGACGGTCGCCGAGACCACCGACGAGGACCCCGCCCGCGTCGCCCTCGTCGCGGACGCGATCTCCGCCTACCTCCACGACGCCCTCAAGCTCGACGACGCCGCGTGGACCGCCCTCAGCGACACCGCCGAGACCGGCGACGGCACGTGGAGCATCGTCGGCAAGTGATCGCCGCCTGACCGACGCCGTTCCGACGGCGGTCAGGCGGCGATCAGGCAGCGGTCAGGTGGCGCAGTCGTACCGCTCGGCGAGCCTGGTGGCCACTTCCCGCATCACGGTCACGTTGTTGCGCAGCGCGGTGTCCGGGTCGACGCGGTCCTTCTCCGCCTTCTGCCAGGCCACGCTCTCCTCGTCCTGCGAGGGCACATCGAGCGACACCGTGATGTACGGGGCGGTCGAGCCCATGCGGGCGGCGCATCCGGCGGGGAGAGTGACCTGGGCCCGCTCCGGGAGCGCCCAGCCGGTGAACCCGGTGCCCAGGGGGACGGCGTCCTTCTTGTCGCCCGGGGCGGTCCTGGTGTCCTCGATGATCAGCTTGTAGACGCCTCGGGTGTCGTCGTCGTCCGGGTCGGCGCGCAGCACGTGGCAGGCCTTGAACACCGCGTAGTCGGTGCTCTTGCCCTTGCTCTCCCACTCCTCCGTGCTGACCTCGCCCCCCTTGCCGTCGTCGATCAGCCCCGCCGTCTCCCGGCTGAGCGCACCGTGACACAGGGACTGCGGCAACGGCGGCTCCTCCTTGGTGTCGGGCCAGAGGCTCGCCGTCACCACAGCCACCCCGGCGACGCCGAGCACGACGGTCAGCGGCAGCCACTTCTTGTCCATCGGTTACCGCCCCATCCACTTGTCGGCCGCCCGGACGACCGCCGCCGCGACGACGAGCACGGCGGGCAGGACCGGGTACTTCTTGTTCACGGCTACGGCTGCCCCATCTTCTTCTGGGCGTCCTCGATGCCGTACTGGTACCAGTTCTCGGCAGCCGCCTGGAGATGGTCCTCGTACTCGCCGGGGCTCGCGTCCAGCTCCTCCTCCGTGAGGCCCTTGTCCATCGCCGTCCTGCGCATCATGGCGTCCATCTGGTTCTCGCCGTTCTCGAAGTGGTCGACCATGTTCCTGCGGGTCTCCGCGTCGACCTTCGAGTTGAGATCGTTCATGTACGCGGCCGTGCCGACGTCGACCGAACGCTGGAGCACGTCGCCGGCGATGGGGATGGCCGTCAGGGGCGCGCCGATGACGTGGTAGTTCATCATCTTGTTCCAGCCGTTGGCATCCTTCTCCGCCTGGCCGAGGTCGTAGATGACGTCGCCGCGCACACCGTCGAGGTGGCCGAGCACCGAGGCGGACTGCTTGACCCAGGCGCGCAGTTCCTCGTCCTCCTTGCGGTACGAGTCCGCCGGGAAGCTGTTCATCCCCTCGGCGATCACCACACTCTGGGAGTGGTGGATGACACCGAACGCCTTGGGGTCCTCGGCGGCGCCGCGCATGATGCGCAGGAGGTCGCCCCGCTCGACCTCCAGGTTGTTGAAGTCGGTGGGCCCGTCCATCTTCTTGCCGAGGATCTGGTGGACGTCCGAGGCGTAGTCCCCGATCATGTTGCCCACGCTGGAACGCATGGACACCGGCACGGAGCTCTGGTTCTCCGCCGCGTCGTCGCCGCTGTACTCCTTGAGGACCCGTTCGAAGATCGCGGTCTCCGCCGCGTCGTGGTGCGCGGGGACGGCGTGCAGCGGGCTGCCCGGCTCACGGCCGGTGGCGGCGGCCTCCAGAGCGGCGCCGAACTGGGCGCGGGCCGAGGTCTGCTGCGTCTCGTCGGGCATCTTGTCCTGGACGGAGCCGCCCGGCCAGTCGCGGTCCTCCATGAAGTACTTGAGGTTGTCGGTGGTGTTCGGGTCGAAGTAGTGGGTCGAGGCAGACGGGTTGCGGCTCATGGCGTTCAGCAGGCCCCCCATCGGGTCCGCCTGCGTGCCCTGCCAGTTCTTCATGACGCCGTCGTAGGCGTCGTCGTTGTCCGTCTCCCAGTCGCGGATGGTGTCGCCGACCTCGGTCAGGAAGGCCTCGCTGTAGACCGGGTCGCCCTTGTCCTTGTCGTACGGGGAGGCGTTCTTGTCCTCCGGGTCGTACGCCTTGTCGCCGACGTCGGCGGCCATCAGGTCCGTGAGGTTCTTCAGGGTCGCGGCGCCGCCCCCGATGGCCCCGGGGTGCTGGCGGGGCAGGCCGTTGCCGTCACGGGCCGTGGTGATGAGCTTGTCGGTCCAGGCCGACGTGACCCCGCCGGCGGTGCCGATCGACGATTCGGGACCGGTGGCGGTGGCCAGGGAGCCGGACAGCGCCCGGTAGAGACGGGCGTCGGAGCCGGAGAGCTGGCCGTCGCGGCCACCCGACTCCAGGCTGCTCGCGAGCAGCAGCACGGCCTCCTGCTGGTCCCGGCCCCGATAGCTGATGTTCGTCATCAGCTGCTCGGCGAAGGCCGGCGAGTCCTTGCCCTCCTCGGCGAGCTTGATGAGCCGCTCGCGCTCGTCGTCGTCGAGGTGCTCCCAGCGGGCGTAGAGCTTGGCGGCCTCGCGGCCGTTCTCCGCCTGCTGCTTCTCCTCGGCCCGCAGCCTCTTCGCGTCGGCGATCCCGCCGATGTCGGTGCTGCCGAAGTCGTTGGGGTGGTTGCGGATCAGTGCGCGCAGACCCCAGGCGCAGAGCTCGTCGGCTTCGTTCGCACGCTTCAGGATGCCTTCGAGCTTGCCGCGCAGCGCCTCGAACTGGGCCTCGGTGGCGACGGGTTCGGTGCTGTCCTTGGAGCGGCGGTCGGGGTGCACCCGATGGCTGAGAACGCCGTTGGGGTAGATGACGATGCCCGGCGGGGGGTTCTCGTACGCGTGCTTGAGGTCGTCCTGGGCCGACTTGAAAAGGCCGTGGGCGTCCTTGAGTAGGTCACGTACGGACTCCGCCTCGGTGACGGCGTCACTGAACTCCTTGGCGGTCTTGGTGACGAACTCCTTGGTGACGGTGGCGTTCTCACCCTTCCAGGTGGACTTGTCCGCCTTGGCCTTCATCGCGTTGGCGTCGCTCTGGAGAGGGGAGGTCAGCTTGCCGATCATCGCGGTCCACTGGGTCACCGCGGTGTCGAGCGGGCCGAGCCGGGCGGTGAGGAGCTGCTCGAAGGTGGGCACGGTGGCGACTCCTTACCGGAAGTACTTGTTGATCTGGGAAGCGGGAACGGCCCCGTCCTTGTCGGGGGCCACGGGACCGATGATCCGCAACTGGGTCTCGATCCACTCGTCGTCCTTCTTTCTGGACGCCTTCGTGTAGTCGAGGTGGTTGGAGATGTGGGCGCATGCCTGCAGGAGGGTCTTCACCTGCTTGTCCCAGGTCTCGATGACTTCCGTGAACGCCGCTCCGGTGTCGAACCCGTCGCCCTTGAGGCTCGTGCCGGCGGTCTCGCTCGCCGCCTTCGCGTGCTTGCCGGTCGGTTCGAGGCCGTTGAACAACTTGAAGGCGGCGCTGCCGATGCCCCCCAACTCGTCGTCGTTGACCACGTAGTCGGCCGACCCCTTCGGACCGGAACCGCCGGAGCCGCCGACCTGATTCAGCCTCATCGCGGCGGCGGCCTTCAGCGCGCCCCATTCCTCTTCGAACGACATGATCCACACCCCGTGTACTGACTAGAAGTCGCTTCGAGCGCGCCACGATACCTGTGTGATCAAATCATTTGTTCAGCAATGGATCACCGGCCGCCCTGGAGGCACCCCGGCGGAATGAGGGGCCCCCGCACCCACATCCCGTGGCACCGGGGAGACGGTCATGACACGGCTCCCTTCGGTTCGAGTTCGGCGAAGTCCTCGTGGAGGGCGTCGAGATGGCGGCCGGTCGGTGCGCCGGCCGGGGTCAGCTCCGCCAGCCGCCAGCCGGGCAACTGCGCCTCGACCTCGGCCGGGAGCGACCCGTCCGCCGGGTCCGCCAGGGCGTACAGCACCCCGAACGCGGTCTCCCTGGCGATCTCGCGGGCCAGTGCGCCGAGGTCCTCGGGGGTGAGCCCGGCCGCGAGGGCCCGGTCGACGGCGTCGGCCGCCGCCCCGTCGGTGCGGTAGGCGTCGACCCACTGCGGGGCGGCCGTGCCCCAGGCGTCGACGTCCTGCCACACCGTCCGCAGGAGGCGGTAGCGGGCGAGCTGCGGCAGCCCTTCCTCGGCCTCGGACTCGGCCCAGTCGCGGGCGTCGGCGTCCGCCCCGAGGGCGCTGAAAAGGGCGGTCAGCCTGTCGAGTTCGGTCATGGGGAGGGAGGCTACCGGCCGTGGGAGGGGTGGGGGCCGGACGGATGGGCGCGCGGGGACCGATGAGTTTCCACGGGCCACCCGGTCAGAACATCCGTAAGAGTGAGAGGCGACACCGGGCACCGACCGGGGCCCGCCACGACACAGCCAGGAGACCTGATGCGCACCCTGATCAGCACCGCCTTCGTTTCGCTCGACGGCGTCATGGAGGCCCCGGGCGGCGAGCCCGGGTACCGGAACTCGGGGTGGACGTTCAAGGACGTGGAGTTCCTGCCGGAGGCGTACGCCCTCAAGGGCCAGGAGCAGGAGGAGGCCACGGCCCTGCTGCTGGGCCGGGCGAGCTACGAGGCGTTCAGCCCGGTGTGGCCGGGCATGGCGGAGTTCGCCGAGTACAAGGTGATGCCGAAGTACGTCGTCTCCACCAAGCTGACCGAGGGCGACCTCGTGTCCGACTGGGGCGAGACCACGATCCTGCGGTCGCTCGACGAGGTCGCCGCCCTGAAGGAGACCGAGGGCGGCCCGATCATCGTCCACGGCAGCACCGAGCTGAACCGGAACCTCGCGGACGCCGACCTGATCGACCGGTACCACCTGCTCGTCTTCCCGCTCCTGCTCGGCGCGGGCAAGCGACTGTTCAGCGACACGGACAAGGACGCCCAGAAGCTGAAGCTGGTCGAGCACGAGGCGTACGCCAACGGCATCCAGAAGAACGTCTTCGAGGTCGTCCGCTGACGCGCCCGGACCGGCGCCCCGCGGACCGTCAGCCGGTGGGCAGCCCTCGCAGGACGGCCTCCGCGACCCGGGAGGGCAGGACGTCCGTCGTGTCGATCTCCCGGGCCTCCCGGCGGAGCCAGGGCAGGGCCCGCTCGTAGTCGGTCAGATGGTCCAGGCGCCACTGCCGGGCGCCGGCGCTCTCGGGTTTGCCGTCGGTCTCGATCCGTTCGACGAGCGTGTCCCGGTCCGTGTGCAGCAGGACGTGGTGCACGGGGATACCGGCCCGCGTCAGACCGTCGTGGATCTCCTGCCAGTACGACTCGACCAGAACCGTCTGCGTGACCACCAGCGTTCCGCCCACGTGGTCGAGCACCTGCCGCGCGGTCTCCACCACCAGGCCCCGCCACGGCGGGAAGTCCTGGAAGTCCCTGTCCGGAACCCCGAGCACGTGCCAGAGCATCTCGCCGACCTTCTCCGTGTCGAACAGCCGGGAGTCCGGAAGGAGCGAGGTCACCTCCTTCGCGGTGGTGGTCTTGCCCGCGCCGAAGGTTCCGTTCAGCCAGATAATCATCGCTCCACCCTAGGCTCAGCCGGACTTCCCGGGCCCGGAGCGGCCGTTCCCCGTAGGTTCGGACACACCCGTCGTGAGGACGGGCCCGGACCTACGCACCAGGGAGCTCGTATGGCATCCATCCACCGCACCACCATGACGCCCACCAAGCTGGAGCTTCTCACCGGCTGGCTGCCCGGGCAGAGCTGGTACGTGGGCTCCGGGGAGACGCCGGACCTGGTCAAGGCCGGCGGGTTCCGTCTGGACGATCCGGAGGGGGAGGTCGGGATCGAGTTCATGGTCGTGGCGGACACGGCCGGGCAGGAGCCGGTGGCGTACCTGGTGCCGCTGGGCTACCGCGGCGCGGCGCTGGAAGGCGTCCCCGGCGAGGCGCTGATCGGCACCTCCGAGCACGGGGTGCTCGGCACCCGGTGGATCTACGACGGCGCCCACGACCCGGTGGTGCTGGCGCAGTTGCGCGCACTCCTGGGCGGCGGGGCGAAGCCGCAGCAGCAGAACGTGAGCGACACCCCCGACCCGACGGTCGTCGTGCACGGCACCGTCACCGACCAGGGGGCCGACGTCCGGATCAACCGCGTCCTGCGGCCGGCGGAAGCCGAGCAGGGGTCGTCGGGACGTCTCGTCGCCGGATGGACCTGGCCGGACGGAACGGCCGTACGGGGAGAGATGGCAGCCGTCACTCCCCGGTAGAACAAAGCCCATGCGAACGGCCCCCGGCGAAGCGCCGGGGGCCGTCGGCAGAACGCGTTACGGCAGGTTGCGCGCCATCACGATGCGCTGGACCTGGTTGGTGCCCTCGTAGATCTGGGTGATCTTGGCGTCGCGCATCATGCGCTCGACCGGGTAGTCCCGCGTGTAGCCGTAGCCGCCGAGCAGCTGAACGGCGTCCGTGGTGACCTCCATGGCGACGTCGGAGGCGAAGCACTTGGCCGCGGCGCCGAAGAACGTGAGGTCGCCGTCGACGCGCTGGGACTTGGCGGCGGCCGCGTAGGTGAGCTGGCGGGCCGCCTCCAGCTTCATCGCCATGTCGGCGAGCATGAACTGGATGCCCTGGAAGTCCGCGATCGGCTTGCCGAACTGCTTGCGCTCCTGGACGTACCCCTTGGCGTAGTCCAGCGCGCCCTGGGCGACGCCGAGTGCCTGGGCCGCGATGGTGATGCGGGTGTGGTCCAGGGTCT
The DNA here is from genome assembly GCF_014650675.1 of Streptomyces anulatus. Lineage (GTDB taxonomy): Bacteria > Actinomycetota > Actinomycetes > Streptomycetales > Streptomycetaceae > Streptomyces > Streptomyces anulatus. The sequence goes on from NZ_BMVK01000014.1 coordinate 53,525, forward strand.
TCATCGCGGTGGCGAAGCCGGTGCCCTCCTCGCCGATCATCCGGTCGGCGGGGATGCGCACGTTGTCGAGGTAGACCTCGCGGGTCGGGGAGCCCTTGATGCCGAGCTTCTTCTCCGGGGCGCCGAAGGAGACGCCCTCGTCGGACTTCTCGACGACGAACGCGGAGATGCCCTTGGAGCGCTTGGTCGGGTCGGTGACGGCCATGACCGTGTAGTACTCGGAGACGCCCGCGTTGGTGATCCAGCGCTTGACGCCGTTGAGGACCCAGAAGTCGCCGTCGCGCACGGCCTTCGTCTTCATGCCCGCCGCGTCGGAGCCGGCGTCCGGCTCGGAGAGGGCGTACGAGAACATCGCGTCGCCCTTGGCGAGCGGGCCCAGGTACTTGCGCTTCAGCTCCTCGGAGCCGGAGAGGATCACCGGGAGCGAGCCGAGCTTGTTGACGGCCGGGATCAGGGAGGAGGAGGCACAGGCGCGGGCCACCTCCTCGATCACGATGACCGTGGCGAGCGCGTCGGCGCCGGCGCCGCCGTACTCCTCCGGGACGTGGACGGCGTGCAGGTCCGAGGCGACCAGGGCGTCCAGCGCCTCCTGCGGGAAGCGGCTCTCCTCGTCGACCGCGGCGGCGAAGGGGGCGATCTTCGTCTCGGCGAGGGCGCGGATGGTCTCGCGGAGCATGTCGTGCTCCTCGGCCGGACGGTACAGGTCGAAATCGGTCGAACCCGCCAAGACGCTCACTCCCCAGATGCTAACTACCGTTAAGTAACTCAATTTTAGTGCGCCGACCGCCTGGCGGCATACGTGCCGCGTACGTGAGCTTCCCGACAGGGGTGGGACATATGCGGTACAGCGGACGGATGGAGCGGTGAATTCCGGCCTTCCGGTCCCCGACTATGCTCGGTCCGCACGTCCGTCCGTATCTTCCAGGAGCACTCCATGGCCCTCAGGATCACTGTGATCGGCACCGGCTATCTCGGCGCCACCCATGCCGCGGCCATGGCCGAGCTGGGCTTCGAGGTCCTGGGGCTGGACGTCGTGCCGGAGAAGATCGAGCTGCTGTCGACCGGGCGCGTGCCGATGTACGAGCCGGGTCTGGAGGAGATGCTCCAGCGGCACGTCGCCGGGATCGAGGGATCCACCGGCCGGCTGCGCTTCACCACCTCCTGGGAGGAGGTCGGCGAGTTCGGCGACGTCCACTTCGTCTGTGTGAACACCCCGCAGAAGCACGGCGAGTACGCCTGCGACATGAGCTATGTCGACAGCGCCTTCGATTCGCTGGCCCCGCACCTGAACCGGCCCGTCCTGGTCGTCGGCAAGTCGACCGTCCCGGTGGGCTCCGCCGCCCGCCTCGCGGCCCGCCTCGCCGAGCTGGCTCCGGCCGGCGCCGGCGCCGAGCTGGCCTGGAACCCGGAGTTCCTCCGCGAGGGCTTCGCCGTGCAGGACACCCTGCACCCCGACCGGATCGTCGTCGGGGTCGCGAGCGAGGGGGCCGAGAAGCTCCTGCGCGAGGTGTACGCCGGGCCGGTCGCGGAGGGCTCGCCGTTCGTGGTGACCGACTTCCCGACCGCCGAGCTGGTGAAGACCTCCGCCAACTCCTTCCTGGCCACCAAGATCTCCTTCATCAACGCGATGGCCGAGGTGTGCGAGGCCGCCGACGGGGACGTCGTGAAGCTCGCGGAGGCCATCGGGCACGACGAACGCATCGGGAAGAAGTTCCTGCGGGCCGGGATCGGCTTCGGCGGCGGCTGCCTGCCCAAGGACATCCGCGCCTTCATGGCGCGCGCCGGCGAGCTGGGCGCGGACCAGGCGCTCACCTTCCTGCGCGAGGTCGACTCCATCAACATGCGCCGCCGCGGCCACATGGTGGAGCTGGCCCGGGAGGCCGTGGGCGGCGACTCGTTCCTCGGCAAGCGGGTGGCGGTGCTGGGCGCCGCGTTCAAGCCCGACTCCGACGACGTACGCGACTCCCCCGCGCTCAACGTCGCCGGGCAGATCCACCTCCAGGGCGGCCAGGTGACCGTGTTCGACCCGAAGGGGATGGACAACGCCCGGCGGCTGTTCCCGACGCTCGGCTACGCGGACTCCGCGCTGGAGGCGGTGCGCGGGGCGGACGTGGTGCTGCACCTGACGGAGTGGCGCGAGTTCCGCGAGCTGGACCCGGCGGAGCTGGGCGAGGTGGCCGCCCGCCGGATCATCCTGGACGGCCGGAACGCCCTGGACAGCACGGTCTGGCGCGAGGCCGGCTGGACCTACCGGGCGATGGGCCGCCCCAAGGCCTGAGGCGGCAAGACCCGGGGGCTCTCGGTCCGAGGGCCCCCGGGCCCGGTCCGCCGCAGGTCAGCCGAGCGGGCCGTCCAGCTCCGTGATCGTCGCGTGGGACGGGCCGCGCCCGCTCTGCTCGTCGCGGGCGACGGCTTCCGCGTCGCGCAGCACACGTACGGAGTTCTGCCAGGTCAGCTTGGCGAGGTCGCCCTCGGACCAGCCGCGCCGCAGCAGTTCCGCGATGAGGTTCGGGTAGCCGGAGACGTCCTCCAGGCCGCGCGGGGTGAACGCCGTGCCGTCGTAGTCGCCGCCGATGCCGATGTGGTCGACGCCCGCGACCGCGCGCATGTGGTCGAGGTGGTCCGCGATGGTCGAGGCGGTGGCCTCGGGGCGCGGGTTGGCCGCCTCGAAGTCCTCGTGGATGCGCATGGCGGTCGGCGTGGTGTCGAGGTGGTGCAGGCCGTGCTCGCGCATGTTGCGGTCGGCGGCCAGGGTCCAGGCGACCGCCTCGGGCAGCACGAACTTCGGGACGAAGGTCGCCATCGCGACGCCGCCGTTGGCCGGGAGGGCCGCGAGCACGTCGTCGGGGATGTTGCGCGGGTGGTCGCAGACGGCGCGGGCCGAGGAGTGCGAGAAGATCACCGGCGCGGTGCTGGTGGCGAGCGCGTCGCGCATGACGCCGTCCGCGACGTGGCTGAGGTCGACCAGCATGCCGACGCGGTTCATCTCGCGGACGACCTCGTGGCCGAAGGCGGAGAGGCCGCCGAGGCGCGGCAGGTCCGTCGCGCTGTCGGCCCAGTCGATGTTGTCGTTGTGGGTGAGCGTCATGTAGCGGACGCCCAGCTCGTACAGGGCGCGCAGGGTGCCCAGCGAGTTGTTGATGGAGTGGCCGCCCTCGGCGCCCATCAGGGAGGCGATGCGTCCCTCGGCGCGGGCCTTCTCCAGGTCGTCGGCGGTGAGCGCCCGCCGCAGGTGCGTCGGATAGCGGGCGATCAGCTCGCCGACGACGTCGATCTGCTCCAGGGTGGCGCTGACGGCCGCGTCGCCGGTCAGGTCGGTGCGGACGTACACCGACCAGAACTGGCCGCCGACCCCGCCGGCCCGCAGCCGGTTCAGGTCGGTGTGGAGCAGGCCGCGCTGGTCGGCGGCGATGTCCCGGGCGTCGAGGTCGTAGCCGACCTGTTCGCGCAGGGCCCAGGGGAGGTCGTTGTGGCCGTCGACGACGGGGTGGGCGGCGAGGAGCTCGCGGGCCCGCTCCAGGTGGTTCATGGGGAGCCCCTACTTTCCGAAGCCGAAGGAGTCCGCGCCCTGGACCTTGGCGCGCAGACGTTTGCCCTTCTCGGTGGCCTGGTCGTTCAGCTCCTGCTGGAACTCCCGCATCCGGTCCTGGAGCGCCGGGTCGTGCGCGGCGAGGATCCGTGCGGCCAGCAGGCCCGCGTTGCGCGCGCCACCGACGGAGACGGTGGCGACGGGGACCCCGGCGGGCATCTGGACGATGGAGAGCAGGCTGTCCATGCCGTCCAGGTACTTCAGCGGCACCGGCACGCCGATGACCGGCAGCGGGGTGACCGAGGCCAGCATGCCGGGCAGGTGGGCAGCCCCGCCCGCGCCCGCGACGATCGCCTTCAGACCGCGGCCCGCCGCCCGCTCGCCGTACGCGATCATCTCGTGCGGCATGCGGTGGGCGGAGACGACGTCGACCTCGTACGGGATCTCGAACTCGTCCAGAGCCTTGGCGGCGGCCTCCATGACGGGCCAGTCGGAGTCCGAGCCCATCACGATGCCGACGAGGGGGGCGGTGCCGGGGGAAGTCATTCGGTGATCGTTCCTCGCAGGTAGTCGGCCGCGTGCCGGGCGCGCTCCCGCACGTCCGCCAGGTCATCGCCGTAGGTGTTGACGTGGCCGACCTTGCGGCCGGGCTTCACGTCCTTGCCGTACATGTGGATCTTGAGCTGCGGGTCGCGGGCCATGCAGTGCAGATACGCCTGGTACATGTCCGGGTAGTCGCCGCCCAGGACGTTGCACATGACCGTCCAGGGGGCGCGGGGGCGCGGGTCGCCGAGGGGCAGGTCGAGGACCGCCCGTACGTGGTTGGCGAACTGGGAGGTGATCGCGCCGTCCATGGTCCAGTGGCCCGAGTTGTGCGGGCGCATGGCCAGCTCGTTGACCAGGATGCCGGGCTTCCCGTCGGGTCCACGGGTCTCGAACAGCTCCACCGCGAGGTGTCCGACGACACCCAGCTCGGAAGCGATGCGCAGCGCGAGCTGCTGGGCCTCGCCGGCCAGTGCCTCGTCCAGGTCGGGGGCGGGGGCGATCACCGTGTCGCAGACGCCGTCGACCTGGATGGACTCGACGACCGGGTAGGCGACGGCCTGGCCGTGCGGCGAGCGGACGATGTTCGCCGCCAGCTCCCGTACGAAGTCGACCTTCTCCTCCGCGAGGACCGGGACCCCGGCGCGGAACGGGTCGGCGGCGTCCGCCTCGGAGCGGACCACCCACACGCCCTTGCCGTCGTACCCGCCGCGCACGGTCTTGAGGATGACGGGGAAGCCCCCGACCTCCTCGGCGAACGCGGCGGCGTCGGCCGGGTCGCTCACGATGCGGTGGCGGGGGCAGGGTGCGCCGATCTCCAGGAGCTTGGCGCGCATCACCCCCTTGTCCTGGGCGTGGACCAGGGCATCGGGGCCGGGGCGCACGGGGATGCCGTCCGCCTCCAGGGCCCGCAGATGCTCGGTCGGCACGTGCTCGTGATCGAAGGTGATCACGTCGCAGCCGCGCGCGAAGGCGCGCAGCGTGTCCAGGTCGCGATAGTCGCCGATGACGACCTCGCTCACCACCTGGGCCGCCGAGTCCTGGGGAGTGTCACTGAGCAGCTTGAATTTCAGGCCGAGGGGGATACCCGCCTCGTGGGTCATGCGGGCGAGCTGACCGCCGCCGACCATGCCGACTACCGGGAACGTCACGTCTTCAGGATATCCGCCATGCCGGTGCTTCCCGGACGGCCGTACGGATGCCGGGCGGCCACGACCCCTGCGGACCCACGGGCGTCACACGAGTGGGCTGGATAGCATGGCGGAGTTGACGTGCTTGCGTCGACACGTCTTACAGACGCCTTCCGACGGACGGGGCCAGCGATCACCATGAGCGAACGGGGCGCACTGCGGACCCGGCTTGAGCTGCTGGCCCGGGAGGTCGCCAAGTTCGGCGCGGTCGGGGCTTTCGGCCTGCTGGTCAATATCGCGGTCTTCAACCTGCTGCGGCACACAACGGACCTCCAGGTGGTCCGGGCGAGCGTGGTGGCGACGTTCGTCGCGATCCTCTTCAACTACGTGGGCTTCCGCTACTGGACCTACCGGGACCGCGACAAGACCGGCCGGACCCGCGAGCTGGCCCTCTTCCTGCTGTTCAGCGCGGCGGGAGCGGTGATCGAGACGGGCGTGCTGTACCTGGCGACGTACGGCTTCGGCTGGAACACCCCGGTCCAGAGCAATGTCTTCAAGATCGTCGGCATCGGTGTCGCCACCCTGTTCCGCTTCTGGTCCTACCGGACCTGGGTCTTCAAGACCCTGCCCGCGAAGGAGGCCGTGCTGAACCCGGAACGGTTTCTGGAGCAGCGCAGGCCGGCGGAGGATCAAGTAGCGCCCGACCCCGTACGGAACTGACCCGCCGCGCCCGTCGTTGTTCAGCGCACCGGGCGCTCAGGGGTCCTGCGGTCTGTCGGGACCTGGCTGAGGAAGAGCGCGAAGACCGCCGGGTGCTGCTGGAGCAGTTCCAGCCGTCCGCCGTCCGCCTCCGCGAGATCGCGGGCCACGGCGAGGCCGATGCCGGTGGAGTTGCGGCCGCTGATGGTCCGCTCGAAGATCCGCGCCCCCAGTTCGGCGGGGACGCCGGGGCCCTCGTCGGTGACCTCGATGACCGCCTGGTTGCCGGTGACGCGGGTGCGCAGGGCGACGGTGCCGCCGCCGTGCATGAGGGAGTTCTCGATCAGCGCCGCCAGGACCTGGGCGACCGCGCCCGGGGTGCCGACGGCCCGCAGCCCATGCTTGCCGGAGCAGACCAGTGCGCGGCCGGCGCTGCGGTAGGCGGGCCGCCACTCCTCGATCTGCTGCTTGACGATCTCGTCGAGGTCGAAGACGACGGCGGAGCCGGTGCGCGGGTCGCGGGAGTTCGTCAGGAGCCGTTCGACGACGTCGGTGAGGCGCTCGACCTGTGTGAGAGCGATGTTCGCCTCCTCCTTCACCGTGTCGGGGTCGTCGGTGACGGAGATCTCCTCGATCCGCATGGAGAGGGCGGTCAGCGGCGTCCGCAGCTGGTGCGAGGCGTCCGCGGCGAGCCGGCGTTCGGCGGTCAGCATCCGGGCGATCCGCTCGGCCGAGGAGTCCAGGACGTCGGCGACCCGGTCCAGCTCGGGCACCCCGTACCGCTTGTGGCGCGGGCGGGGGTCCCCGGAGCCGAGGCGTTCGGCGGTCTCGGCGAGGTCGGTGAGCGGGGAGGCCAGCCGGTTCGCCTGGCGTACGGCGAGCAGCACGGCCGAGACGATCGCCAGGAGCGCCACCGCACCGATGATCAGGAGGGTGCGCCCGACCTCGCGGGTGACGGCCGAGCGGGACTCCTCGACGGTGACGGTCTCGCCCTGCTCCCCGGTCTCGACGGCGCGCAGGACGCTGCCGACGGGGCGTTCGCCGACGGCGATGGGCTCGCGGCCGGGGATCTCGACCAGCGCGTACCGCTTGGGGTCGATCTGCTCGGCCAGCACCCCGGGGTTGATCCGCTCCGCGCCCAGCAGCCGGCTGTCGACCACGCTGATCAGCCGGAGCGCCTCGGACTCGACGCTCTCCTGGGCGCTGGCGCTGATGGTGCGCGTCTCGACGATCACCAGCGAGACGCCGAAGACGGCGATGACGACGAGCACCACGGCCAGCGTGGAGTTGATCAGCCGGCGGCGCATACCGGCCTCAGGGGGCCGCGGGGGCCGTTCTCAGGGTGCATGGGTGCTTCGTACGTCAGCTTTTCTCGAACCGGAAGCCGACGCCCCGGACGGTGGCGATGTAGCGCGGATTGGCCGCGTCGTCGCCGAGCTTCTTGCGCAGCCAGGAGATGTGCATGTCGAGGGTCTTGGTGGAGGACCACCAGGTGGTGTCCCAGACCTCGCGCATCAGCTGGTCGCGGGTGACGACCCGGCCGGCGTCCCGGACCAGGACCCGCAGCAGGTCGAACTCCTTGGCGGTGAGCTGGAGTTCCTCCTCGCCCATCCAGGCCCGGTGCGACTCGACGTCGATCCTGACCCCGTGGGTGGCGGGCTGCGGGACGGGCTCGGAGGCCCCGCGGCGCAGCAGGGCGCGGACCCGGGCGAGCAGCTCGGCGAGCCGGAACGGCTTGGTGACGTAGTCGTCGGCGCCCGCGTCCAGGCCGACGACCGTGTCGACCTCGTCGGCGCGGGCCGTCAGCACCAGGATCGGGATGGTGTGGCCGCCGGCCCGGAGCCTGCGGGCGACTTCGAGACCGTCCATCCCGGGCAGCCCCAGGTCGAGGACGACCAGGTCGATGCCGCCCTGGAGTCCGGCGTCGAGCGCGGTCGGACCGTCCTGGCGGACCTCGACCTCGTAACCCTCCCGACGCAGTGCGCGGGCCAGTGGCTCCGAGATGGATGCGTCGTCCTCGGCGAGCAGTACACGGGTCATGGACTGATGGTAGTCCGGACGGGGGGTCCGAAGTGAGGCCCACGACGTCACCTGCGGGTCAGCTCCACAAAGCGGACGGGGACCTTTGAATATGGGAGTGTGGTTCCACCGGGACCTGTGATCCATGTCTCAAGTCCTTTCATATCCCTCCGTGTCGTGTCGTATGGTGTCCCGACGCCTGTTGCACTACTCAAGGACCTTTGGGCAGCCATGAGCGCCAAGGGTCCCTTTTGTGTGCGGGGCCGGTTCCCGCCGGCCCCTTTGAGTGAATGACCTGTGAGCCGGGCCCGGAGCGCGAGGACGCGCGACGGGCGTGGATCCCGACGCGGTTCTTCCCCGCTCCGCCGCATCTCCGTCAGGAGCCCGGCCGTACGGAGCACGTCCCCCTCAGGCGTGGGGATGGGGTACGCCGCGCCGGTGCCGGCTGCCCCCCACCGGGCGCGTACAGCTCACGAGGCGGCGCGTCCCGACCAGCAAGGATCGACCATGGCGTCCAGCCTGACGAAGGACTCGCCCAGTTCCGGCGAGAAGACCTTCTTCGGCCACCCCCGCGGCCTGGCCACTCTCTTCATGACCGAGATGTGGGAGCGCTTCAGCTACTACGGCATGCGGGCACTGCTCCCGCTCTATCTGATCGCGCCCGGCGGCCTCGACATGAAGCCCGCCACGGCGACCGCGATCTACTCGGTCTACCTGTCGCTGGTGTACCTGCTCGCCATGCCCGGCGGCTGGTTCGGCGACCGGGTCTGGGGTCCGCGCAAGACCGTCGCCATCGCCGGCGGGGTCATCATGCTCGGCCACCTGGTCCTGGCCCTGCCCTCCGAGGGCACGTTCTTCGCCGGCCTCGGCCTCGTGGCCATAGGCTCCGGGCTGCTGAAGTCCAACATCTCGACGATGGTCGGCCACCTCTACGACGGCCCGGACGACCCGCGCCGCGACGGTGGCTTCACGATCTTCTACATGGGCATCAACATGGGCGCCTTCGCGGCTCCCCTGGTGATCGGCACCATCGGCGAGAACGTCAACTGGCACCTCGGCTTCGCCCTCGCCGCCCTCGGCATGGGCATCGGCGTGCTCCAGTTCCTGCTCGGCACCCGCCACCTGAACGAGCGCAGCCTCGTCGTCCCGAAGCCGCTCTCCAAGGACGAGCGCTCCGCCACGCTGCGCAAGTCGATGATCTGGCTCGGCGTCGCGGCCGTCTTCTACATCGGCACGGTCGTCACCGGCGTCTACACGCTGAACTGGCTGCTGGTCCCGATCACCCTGGCGGGTCTCGTCATCCCGGTGATGGTCCTGGTGCGCATCAAGCGCGACAAGGAGCTCAGCGCCACCGAGCAGTCGAAGATGTCCGGCTACATCTGGTTCTTCGTGGCCGCCGCCATCTTCTGGATGATCTACGACCAGGGCGGCTCGACGCTCGCGATCTTCGCCGAGTCCTCGGCCGAGAACAGCGTCTTCGGCTGGGACTTCCCGGTCTCCTGGTACCAGTCGGTCAACCCGGTCCTGATCATGGCGCTCGCCCCGGTCTTCGCCGCCTTCTGGCTGGCGCTGAACCGGCGCGGCAAGGAACCGAGCACGATCGTCAAGTTCAGCTCCGGCCTCGTGCTGGTCGGCGCCTCGTTCTTCGTCTTCCTGATGCCGCTGACCATCGCGGGTGACGGCCACAAGGCCGCCGCGATGTGGCTGGTCGCGATCTACTTCATCCAGACCGTCGCCGAGCTGACGCTCTCGCCGGTCGGCCTCTCCGTCACGACGAAGATGGCTCCGGCGAAGTACGCGAGCCAGATGATGGGTGTCTGGTTCCTCGCCGTCACCGCAGGCGACTGCACCACCGGCCTGCTCTCGCTGGCCGGTGTGGAGCTGAACGGCACCGGGGTGGTCGCCCTGGAGGCGACGCTCGCCGTGGCGGCCGGTATCGCGATCTTCATGTACCGGGGCAAGGTCAAGCAGCTCATGGGCAACGTCCGCTGACGGACGCCCCGTAGCTCAGCACGACGTACGTACGGCCAGGGGCCGCCGCACCGGAGTCCGGTGCGGCGGCCCTTCGTCGTGCCGTGACTGCCGGTGCCTTGCGGGACCCGCTCGGGCCCGGGGTGGTCAGCGTGTGCCGCGCAGCCTCCGCCACGGGGTGAACGTGAACACCGCGCCGCCCAGCAGGATCGCCGTGCCGGCGACCAGGCCGAGCGCCCTCAGCGCACCGTCGTCCTCGGCCCCGGTGGCGGCCAGGCCGCCGCCGGAGTCCGTGCCGCCGCCGGACGCCGAGGCTCCGCCGGAGTCCGCCGCGCCGCCGCTCCCGCTGCCGCCGGACGCGCCGCCCGGCTGGGCGGAGGTGTCCAGCTCCAGGGAGACGGCCACGCCCGCGGGCGGGGTGCAGGTGGTCGTCGTACCGGCGGCCATCACCGTCAGGACACCGGGGCTGAGCGTGGACTTACCGCTCGCGCCGGGCTTGTACGTGCCGGTGAGGTCGGGGATCTCGATCGGTGCGCCGGTCTTGATGACCTCCTTGTTCACCGGCCCCTCGACCTTGACCGTGCCCTTGTCCGCCCCGCCGAGCTTGACGTCCATGGACGGCTTCACCTGGCCGGCCGGGATGTCGATCGGACTGTCCATCACGGACTTGCTGAACTCCACCGTCAGGTCGTAGTCGCCGCCGCTCTTCTTGGCGCTGATCCGGACCGGTGAGGTGGCGTTCTTGTCCCCGATCGGGGTCTTGCACGCGTAGGCGACGGACACCTCCTTGCCGGGGAAGTCGGTCTCCCCGCCACCGCCGCCGGTGCTTCCGCCGGAAGCGGTGCCCCCGGTGTCCGTGCCGCCCGACGCCGTACCGCCGGAATCCGTGCCGCCGGACGTGGTTCCTCCGGTGTCGGCGCCACCGGACGTGGTCCCTCCGGCGTCCGTGCCACCGCTGTCCGTACCGCCGGAAGTCGTGCCTCCCGTGGTGGAGCCGCCGCCCTCGGTGACCTTGATCGTGGCGCCCGCCTCCACCTCTTCCTTCGGCGCGCACTTGGTGTCCGTGGAGATCGGCTTGGACACGTTGATGTTGTACGCGCCCGGCGTCAGGGTGATCTCCCCGGCCTTCTCCAGCTTCAGCGTGCCCTTCATGTCGGGCAGCACCATCGGGCTGTTCTTGGGAATCGGCGGGTTCTGCCGCGGGCCCTCCAGCTTCAGTTCGCCGCTCGCCGCACCGCCCAGGGTGACGGTCCCGGTCGGCTTGACCGTGTCCGCTCCCAGGTCCAGCACGTCCGGGTTCTTGGACGCGGCCGCGACCGTCTTCCAGACGACCTCGATCTCGTCGCCCACCTTCGCCTCGGCCGGGGCGGTCAGCTCCACCTTGGTGGTGCCCTGCACCGCGGGCAGTCCCGAGATCGGCGGCGGAACGCACTCCGTCGCGTAACTGACCTCGGCGGCCTGGGCCGGACTCGCGGCCATCAGGATGCCCGCGCCGCCGAGCATCAGCGCGACTCCGGCCGCGCTCATCCTCCGTTGCGTGCTCACGCTTGTCCCTTCGTCGTGGGTCGGGGTCGGTTCTCTGACGGTGCGGAATCCGGGGTGAACCACGGCAGCACGGCCGTGGTCGCGTTTGTGGTCGTGGCGGCGTTCGCGGTCGCTTCCTTGATCGCGCCCGGGGCCGTGGTCGCGTCCCGGTCCGCGCCCGTGCCGGTGCGCCCGCGCCGCTTCGGCCTCCGCCGCGTGGCCGGCGTACGCGTACGGTGCGAGCCGGCGGGACGCGGCCGGACCTTGTCCACGACCGCCATGCCGATACGGAAGACGGCCGCCGGGACGACCAGGCAGAGCAGGACCCAGAAGAGCGTGACGCCCCAGGGACGGCCGACCCCCCACGGCTGCTCGGCCAGCACCTTCTGCCCGTACCGCAGGGAGACCTGGTAGTCGCCGTGCGCGCCCGCCGACAGTTCGACCGGCAGCTTGATCTGCGCCTTGGCGCCGGGGGCGACCGTGCCCCGCCACTGGCGCTCCTCCCACTGCGGGGCGTAGACGCCGTGCGCGGTGCCGATCTCGAAGACGGGGTCCTTGACGGGCGCGGACCCGAGATTGCCCACGGTGAAGACGAGCCGGCGGGCCGGCGGGGCCCCGAACCAGGTGAGCAGGGAGCTGTCGCCCTCCAGACGGGTGGTGGCCAGCACCGCGAGCTTCCCGTCGCCGGTCTGTTCCGGCAGGTCAGCCGTGGGGTGGCCCGCCACCGTGAACACCGCGTCGGCCAGCGCCTGTTCACCGGTCACCGTGGCGACGTGCACCACACAGGGGCACGGCTTCGGCGGCTCGGTGACCGGCAGCTTCTTGCTGAAGGCGCCCTTCTTGTCGGTCGTGACGGCACGACCGTCGGCGTTGGCGCAGGAGTTGGTGCCGCCGACCACGCCCCGTTCCGGCGTGGACTGACCGCAGATCAGCAGCATCAGCAACGCCTCGGCGCGCCAGCCGCTGCCGCTGACGGTGATCTCTCCGCCCTTGCCCGCCTCCTTCTTGGACAGGCTGACGGTGGGGTCGCCGTCGGCCGCCCGTGCGCCGGGCGCGGACAGGACGGACAGGGCGGGCAGGAGGGCCAGGATGGCGGCCAGGAACAGGAGGACGGGCGACGCGGTGCGCCGGGGGGCTCGGGGGCCGGGGTGCCGCGTCACGATTCCGCTCCCGCCTTCACCAGGGGTCCCGCCTTCACCAAGGGCCTCGTCTCTGTGGTCGGTTGCCTGTCGTCGGCCGATTCCGCGCCCGGCGGTTCCGGGTCGCCCCGCCGGGTGCGCCGCCGCCGGTACGCGCCGGAGCCGAGCAGGGCCAGGCCGCCGAGGACCAGCAGCCCGCCGCCGACGGCCGGGGCCACCGGGAGGTACGTCGCCGAGGCCTCCGCCTCGTCCCGGGCGCCCCCCGGGGCGGTGACCCGCAGCCGTACGGTGACCGCGTCCAGGGCCGGGGCGTCGGGCCAGGGTTCGGTCCGCTCGACTCGCCGGCCGGGGGCCAGCTCCAGCGGCAGGGGGCGTTCCGGGCGGTCCAGAAGCGTGCCGAACATCCCGTCGGCGCGTACCGCGAGCCGGGGCTCCAGCGTCGCGTTGCCCCGGTTGACCAGGGCGTACCGGATGGTGCCGCCGGATATCTCGACGTCCTCGACGGTGAGCGCCGCCAGCGTCGGACCGCCGATCCGGACCCGGACCGGTACGCGGATCTCCTCGTCCCCGTCGTCGGCCACGACCTCCCCGGAGGCGTCTCCGGGCACCGCGTCGGGCGGCACCGTGAGGGCGAGCGGCACCTCGGCCCGGGTCCGGGCCGGGACGGTGACGGTGTCCGCGGCGAACCCGATCCAGGCCCCGGCCCGCCCGTCGCCCCGTAGCCGTACGGTCAGCGGGGCGCGGCCGGAGTTGGTCACCGCGAGACGGTCCTGGAGGGCCGTACCGGGGGTGCCCTCCAGATAGACGTACGGCCTCGCGTCCCGGTCAGCGCCTCCGCCGGCGGGCCGGGCCGTCCAGTCCGCCGGGCCACCGTCACCGGCGGCCCGCGCGGTGTCGGCCCGGGCAGTGCCGGCCGGGCCGTCCGCGGCGGCCGGGAGCGGCGCGAGCGCGCACAGCAGCGCGGCGAGCGCCGTCGTGAGGACGAGCAGCGCCCGGCGGAGGCGCGGGGTGGGTGGCGACATGGGCGGCTCCTCTGCCTTCCGGCGGCGATGCTGCGCTGGGCCGTGCCGGTCTCAGCCCGCGGAGCGCTGTCCGCGCCGGGTCAGCCAGAGCACTCCGGCCGCCCCGGTCAGCAGCACGGTGCCGCCGAGCGTGCCGAGCGCCGCCGCCGAGTCCAGCGGGCCGGTGCGGGGCAGTTCCCCGCCTCCCGAGGCGCCGCCGGTCGAACCGCCGGTGGACGCGCCGCCCGTGGAACCGCCGTCGGCGGAGCCTCCGCCCGATGAACCGCCCGCCCCCTGGACGTCGAGTTCGAGGGAGGGGCCGGGGCTGTTCTTGGGCGTACAGGTGGTGGTCGTACCGAGGGCCTTGATGGTGAGGACCCCGGCGGTGAAGGTGACCTTGCCGCTCTTCTTCGGGGTGTACGTCCCCGACAGGTCACTGATCTTGATGGGGGTGTTGGCCGGAATCGCCTCACTGTTCGCCGGCCCGGTGACCTGGACCTTCCCCTGCTCCGCGCCGCCCAGCTCGATCACGGCGCTCGGGTTCATGGCCCCTTTGCCCAGCTCGACCGGGCTGGAGGAGACGCCCTTCTGGAAGGACATGGTGAGCTTGTAGCCGTCGCCGCTCTTGACGCCCTTGATATCGATGGGCGAGACCGCCCCTTTGGGCCCGATGGGCGTCACGCACTGGTAGTTGACGTCCACGACCTCGGCGTGCGCGGCGGGCGCGCCCGCCACCACGATCGAGCCTGCCAGCGCAGCCGCCAGCGCGAGAGTTGTCCGCTTCTGGTTCGACACCTCGTGTTCCCCTCATGCCGGACGCCGCCGCGCGCCACGACCCGTACGGGCGCACATTACTGACGGCACATCAGATTTGGCGCTCAAGGTACGCCCGGGGCCTGATGGAGGGAAGACAAAGAGCGCGCCGATCCGGCGCGCTCTTGTCGGTGCAGGTGAGAGGTACGGCCGAGGCGTACCGGTGAGGTGTACGGGCGGAGGACGCGGGCGAGGGGGCGGCTAGGCGGGGGCGGCGAGCTCCGCCCAGACGGTCTTGCCGGGGGCGTCCGGAGTGCGCAGGACGCCCCAGTCGAGGCAGAGGCGCTGCACGATGAACATGCCGTGCCCCCCGGGCCGGCCGGCGCGGTGGGGCGTACGGGGCGCGGGCTGACCTGCTCCCCGGTCGACGACCTCCACCCGCAGCACCTTGGACGTGTGGCCGATCCGGAGCTCCTCGGGGCCCTCCGCGTGCAGACAGGCGTTGGTCACCAGCTCGGAGACGACCAGCAGGACGTCCTCGGCGGCGGCCCTGCGGTCCGCGGTGGACGCCGGGAGCCAGCCCCAGTCGTGCAGCGCCTGTCGGGCGAAGTCACGAGCCGTCGGGACAATGCCGCTGGCCTGCGCGAGTGAGAGGGTGCGCCACTGCCGCTCGGCCGGTCCGGGCGAGGCTGCGCCCGCTCCGTCCGGCTCGCGACCGAGGTCGCCCGGCGGATGCTGCCGGGTGGTGCTCATCAGCGCTTCACCTCACCGATTCGCCATGTCGCCATGTCGCCGTTCAACAGATAGTGATCAGTTACCGAGTGTGCCGGAGCCCTTGCGGGGCGCCGCCGGGGTGTCTCCTGCCCTGCCGTGCCGCAACAACACCCACTTGAGGCACACGATCGCGTGACACAGCCGACATCGGGGACGTCCGCGGTCGCACGCTCGTACCGGGTCAGGTGGCCAGGGCCTCTTCGAGCGTGGCATGGACGGTGAAGACCGCCTCCGCGCCGGTGATCTCGAACACCCTCGCCACGACGGGCAGCATTCCGGCCAGGTGAACCCCGCCGCCGGCCGCCTCCGCCTTGAGGCGGGCGCCGAGCAGCACGTTCAGCCCGGTGGAATCGCAGAATTCCAGGCGAGAACAGTCGACCACCAGGCGTGACCGCCCCTGCTCGACCGCACTCTCCAAAGGCTCGCGCAGCAGATCGGCGGTGTGGTGGTCGAGCTCACCCACCGGCGTCACGACCTCGCTGATCCCCTCGGTCCGGGCCTCGACCTGAAGTCGCCCCCGGTTCGCACTGCCGACCGTCCCGCGGTCCATGCCTGTCCCTCTTCGCCGTTCGTCACTGTGCGCGTCACTGCCTGTGCGGCTGTATGCGTAGCTGCCGCCGACGTGCGTAAAACAGTACGCGTTCCGTTCGCCACGCGGTAGTCGGAGACCTCAACAAAGCGGACATATAGCGGTATTTGGCGCTTGTCACTGCTGGCCAGGACCGGGTATGGGTAGAGGGACACCCGAACACGACCGGCTTTGGAGGCGCCGCTTCACCGCAGGAACACGTATGGGCATCGGCAGCCATATGCCGAGAACGATGGAGGAGACCCATGTCACCCCGGCTCGACGAAGCGCGTACCCACAACGCGTCGTCGGCATGTCCTCAGGGACCGACCAATTCCGACTCCCCCGCCGCGAGCGCCGTTCCCGGCCCGCGCGCCAGCACCACCAGCACCACCGACCCCACCTCGGACTTCTCCGGCGCGGCCGGCGAGGGACTCGAAGGACTTCCCGAGATCCCGCCCTACGCCGAAGTCGGCGCTCTGGACGCCAGGGCCCTGTCGAAGACGCTCTTCGAGCGGCTGGAGTCCCTCGAAGAGGGAACCCACGAGTACAGCTACGTCCGCAACACCCTCGTCGAGCTCAACCTCGCGCTGGTCAAGTTCGCCGCCTCCCGGTTCCGCTCCCGCAGCGAGCCGATGGAGGACATCGTCCAGGTCGGCACCATCGGCCTGATCAAGGCGATCGACCGGTTCGAGCTGAGCCGCGGGGTGGAGTTCCCCACCTTCGCGATGCCGACGATCGTCGGCGAGATCAAGCGCTTCTTCCGTGACACCAGCTGGTCCGTGCGCGTACCGCGCCGGCTCCAGGAGCTGCGGCTCGACCTGGCGAAGGCGGGCGACGAACTCTCCCAGCGGCTGGACCGCGCGCCCACCGTGGCGGAGCTGGCCGAGCGCCTGGGCATCACCCCCGACGAGGTCGTCGAAGGCATGTCCGCGAGCAACGCGTACACCGCGAGCTCGCTGGACGCCAAGCCCGAGGAGGACGACAACGAGGGCGCCCTCGCGGACCGCATCGGCTACGAGGACCACGGTCTCGAAGGCATCGAGTACGTCGAGTCGCTGAAGCCGCTGATCGCCGCGCTGCCCTCCAGGGACCGGATGATCCTCTCGCTCCGCTTCGTCAGCAACATGACGCAGTCGGAGATCGGCGAGGAGCTGAACATCTCGCAGATGCATGTGTCCCGGCTGCTCTCCCGGACACTGACCAAGCTCCGCAAGGGTCTGACCCTGGAGGAGTGACCCCGCCGCGGCCCGCTGTCCCGCCACGGGGCTCCACGGGCCGTTCGAGCAGCACCGCGGAAGGACCCGCCCCGGATCGCCGGGAGCGGGTCCTTCCGCGTGTACGGGGCCTCGGTGCGGGTCCGGGCGACAGGCCCTAGGCCACCCGCTGTCCGCTCCGCCAGACCGCGCTGACCAGCGGGACGCCCGGGCGGTAGGCGAGGTGGACGTGGCTCGGGGCGTCGAGGAGGACCAGGTCGGCGCGGGCGCCGGGGGTGATCCGGCCGATGTCGGTACGCCGCAGGGCGGCGGCCCCTCCGGCGGTGGCCGACCAGATCGCCTCGTCCGGGGTCATCCCCATGTCGCGCACGGCCAGCGCGATACAGAACGGCACCGACGAGGTGAACGACGAGCCGGGGTTGCAGTCCGTGGACAGCGCGACGGTGGCCCCCGCGTCGAGGAGGCGGCGGGCGTCGGGCCAGGTGGCGCGGGTGGAGAACTCCGCGCCCGGTAGCAGCGTGGCCACCGTGTTGCCCTGGCCCAGCGCGTCGACGTCCGCGTCGGTGAGGTGGGTGCAGTGGTCGGCCGACGCGGCGTCGAGCTCGACGGCGAGCTGGACGCCGGGGCCGTACGTCAGCTGGTTGGCGTGGATCCGGGGGTGCAGCCCCTTGGAGCGGCCCGCCGTGAGGATGGCGCGGGCCTGGTCGCCGTCGAAGGCGCCCTGCTCGCAGAACACGTCGATCCAGCGGGCGTGCGGGGCGCAGGCCTCCAGCATCGGGCCGGTGACCAGGTCGACGTACCCGGCGGGGTCGTCGGCGTAGTCGGGGGACACGATGTGGGCGCCGAGGTAGGTGACCTCGTCGGTGTGGCGGGACGCGATCCGCAGGGCGCGGGCCTCGTCCTCGACGGTGAGGCCGTAGCCGGACTTGGTCTCGAAGGTGGTGGTGCCCTGGCGCAGGGCCTCGGCGAGGTAGCGGGCGACGTTGGCGGAGAGCTCCTCGTCGGAGGCGGCACGGGTCGCGGCGACGGTGGTGCGGATGCCGCCGGCGCGGTAGGGCTGCCCGGACATGCGGGCGTTGAACTCCTGGGTGCGGTCGCCCGCGAAGACCAGGTGGGAGTGGGAGTCGACGAAGCCCGGGATCACCGCGCGGCCGGCCGCGTCGAGGACGTTGTCAGTGGCGGGTGCTTTGCTGGATTCACCGGTCCAGACGATGCGGTCGCCGTCGATGACGACGGCCGCGTCCTGGATCAGGCCCAGGGGGGTCCCGTTGCCGAGGGAGGGGTCATTGGTGACCAGGCTGGCGATGTGGGTGACGGCGGTGGTCGTCATCTGGAGAGTGTTCTCCTTGCGTTCCGGAGGGTCCGGTTCTGCGGGCGGGGTCCCGGGTGGGTCCGGTTCTGCGGGCGGGGTCCGGACCGGGGTTCCGGGCGGGACCGAGGTGTCCGGCGGGTCTGAGATCTCCGGCGGGTCCGGGGTGTCGGGCGGATCCGGGGTCAGTGGTGCAGGGCGGCCACGGCCTCGGCGAGCGCCCGGGGCACGTCCTCGATCCGCGTGTGACGGCCGTCCCGGACGATGTGCCGGCCCGCCACGACCGTGTGCCGCACATCAGCGGCGGAGGCGGCGAATACGGCGGTCTCCGCTGCCATTCGGGGCACCGGTCCCGCCGTTCTGACGGAGTCCAGGGCGACGGTGGTCAGGTCGGCGGGGGCGCCCGGCTCCAGCACGCCCGCGTCGGGGCGGCCGAGTGCGGCGTGCCCGTCGGCGGAGGCGGCCCGGAGCAGGGCGGCGGCCGTCCAGTGGCCCCGGATGTGCGTGCGCAGCCGCTCGTTGAGCTCCATCGCGCGCGCCTCCTCGAAGAGGTCGATCACAGCGTGGCTGTCGCTGCCCAGCGAGAGCGGCGAGCCCGCCTTCTGCAGGGCGGCGGCGGGGCCGATGCCGTCGGCCAGGTCGCGTTCGGTGGTCGGGCACATGCAGGTGCCGGTGGCCGAGGAG
Organism: Streptomyces anulatus; assembly: GCF_014650675.1. GTDB lineage: Bacteria > Actinomycetota > Actinomycetes > Streptomycetales > Streptomycetaceae > Streptomyces > Streptomyces anulatus. The sequence continues at coordinate 72,385 of NZ_BMVK01000014.1, forward strand.
CCGAGCAGCTCGATGTCCGCCTCGGTCAGGTGCGTGTTGTGGATGCCGGTGGTGCGCGGGCCGAGGACTCCGTGGTCGGCCAGCAGCCGGGTGGGGGTGCGGCCGTGGGCGGCGTGGCAGGCGTCGTTCTCCGCGGTCTGCTCGGAGAGGTGGACGTGGAGCGGGGCGTTCCGCTCCTCGGCCCACTGCGCGACGGTGGCCAGCTGGCCGGCCGGGACCGCCCGGACGGAGTGGACGGCCGCGCCGATGAGGGTGTGGTCGTCGCCCTTGAGGAGGGAGGCCCGCTCCGCCCAGGCCTCGGCGGTGGTGTCGGAGAAGCGCAGCTGGTGCCGGTTGGGCTTCTCGCCGAATCCGGCGGCGAGATAGGCGGTGTCCAGCAGGGTGATCCGGATCCCGGCCTCGGCGGCGGCCGCGATCAGCGCTTCGCCCATGGCGTTCGGGTTGGCGTAGGGGGTGCCGCCGGGGGCGTGGTGCAGATAGTGGAATTCGCCGACGGAGGTGATGCCGGCCAGGGCCATCTCTGCGTACGTGGCGCGGGCCAGGTCGAAGTAGGTGTCCGGGGTGAGCCGGGAGGCCGTCCGGTACATCAGCTCGCGCCAGGTCCAGAAGGTGCCCGAGCCGACCTGGACGGTGGCGCGCAGGGCCCGGTGGAAGGCGTGGGAGTGGGTGTTGGCGAGGCCGGGGAGGGTCAGGCCGCGCAGCACGGTCGCGCCGGGCGGCGGTGTCTCGACCCCGGTCCTGATCCCGGCGATGCGGCCGTCCGCGACGTCCAGGGTGACGCCCGGCTCGACGTGGGTGCCGAGCCAGGCGTGGTCCATCCAGTACGTCGCGGTGACGGGTGCGCCCGTCGTCCGGTGTGTCAGCTGCACGCGAGACCTTCCAGTACGTCGGCGAGTGCCCCGACCCCGGCCGTGCAGTCGTCCTCGGTGGCGTGCTCGGCGGGTGAGTGCGAGATGCCGGTGGGGTTCCGTACGAAGAGCATGGCGGTGGGCGCCGAGGCGGACAAAATACCCGCATCGTGGCCCGCGCCGGTGCCGAGGACGGGCACGGGCCGCCCCGTGTCGCCGGCCCCCTCCAGGATCTTGCCGAGCTCGTCGCGCAGGGCGTGCTCGAATGCGACGACGGGCGTGAACGACTCGCGGACGACGTCGACGTCGATCCCGGCCCGCTCGGCGTACTCCCGGGCGGCGCGCTCGATTCCGTTGACGACGGCGTCGAGGGTGGCCTGGTCGGCGGCGCGGGAGTCGAGCCAGCCGCGCACGAGGGAGGGGATGGCGTTGACCCCGTTGGGCTCGACCGCGATCTTGCCGAAGGTGGCGAGAGCGCCGGTCAGTTCGGCTTCGCGGCGGGCGGCGAGCACCGTCTCGGCATACGTGAGCATCGGGTCGCGGCGGTCGGCGAGACGGGTGGTGCCCGCGTGGTTGGCCTCGCCCCGGAAGTCGAACCGCCAGCGGCCGTGCGGCCAGATGGCGGAGGCGATGCCGACGGGGTCGCCGGTCAGGTCGAGGGCGCGGCCCTGCTCGACGTGGAGTTCGACGAACGCGCCGATCCGGGCGAGCCGTTCCGGGTCGGGGCCGATGGTCCCGGGGTCGTATCCGGCTCCCTCCATGGCGGCGGGCAGGGTGATCCCGTCCCCGTCGCGCAGCCGGTGGGCGTCGGCGACGGCGAGCTGTCCGGCGGCGAGCCGGGACCCGACGCAGGCCAGGCCGAAGCGGGCGCCCTCCTCGTCACCGAAGTTGGTGATCGCCAACGGCCGGGTGAACTCCACTCCCCTGCGGTGGAGTTCGTCGAGCGCGGCGAAGGAGGACACCACGCCGAGCGGGCCGTCGAAGGCGCCGCCGTCCGGGACGGAGTCCAGGTGGGATCCGGTGACGACGGCGTCCCCGGCCAGGGGGTCGCCGAGCCAGGCCCACTGGTTGCCGTTGCGGTCGGTCTCGTAGGCGAGACCGCGCGCCTGGGCCTGCGCGCGGAACCAGGCCCGGCAGTCGAGGTCCACCGGCGACCAGGCGTAGCGCCGGTAGCCGCCGCTGTCGGAGTGGCGCCCGACGGTGGCCAGCTCCCGCCACATCGAGAGGAAGGAGTCCCCCGCGCGCCACTGCTCCCGGGTGCCGGACGAGGCGCCGGAAGAGGTGTCGGGCTCGCCCCCGGACAGGCCGGACGGCATCAGTTGCCCTCCGTCATGGGGACGCGTACGCCCTGGTCGGCGGCGACGTTCTCGGCGATGTCGTACCCGGCGTCCACGTGGCGGATGACGCCCATGCCCGGGTCGTTCGTCAGGACGCGGCGGATCTTCTCGCCCGCGAGCTTCGTGCCGTCCGCGACGGAGACCTGGCCCGCGTGGATGGAGCGGCCCATGCCGACGCCGCCGCCGTGGTGGAGGGAGACCCAGGAGGCGCCGGAGGCGACGTTGACCATGGCGTTGAGCAGCGGCCAGTCGGCGATGGCGTCGGAGCCGTCGAGCATGGCCTCGGTCTCGCGGTACGGGGAGGCGACCGAGCCGCAGTCCAGGTGGTCGCGGCCGATGGCCAGCGGGGCGGCCAGCTCGCCGCTCGCGACCATGTCGTTGAAGCGCTCGCCGGCCTTGTCGCGCTCGCCGTAGCCGAGCCAGCAGATGCGGGCGGGCAGGCCCTGGAAGTGGACGCGCTCGCCGGCCATCTTGATCCAGCGGTGCAGCGACTCGTTCTCCGGGAACAGCTCCAGCATCGCCTTGTCGGTCTTGTGGATGTCGGAGGCCTCGCCGGAGAGCGCGGCCCAGCGGAAGGGGCCCTTGCCCTCGCAGAAGAGGGGGCGGATGTAGGCGGGGACGAAGCCGGGGAAGTCGAAGGCGCGGTCGTACCCGGCGAGCTGGGCCTCGCCTCGGATGGAGTTGCCGTAGTCGAAGACCTCGGCGCCGGCGTCCATGAAGCCGACCATGGCCTCGACGTGGCGGGCCATCGACTCGCGGGCGCGCTGGGTGAAGTCGGCGGGCTTGTCGGCCGCGAGGTCGGCCATGTCGTCGAAGTCGACGCCGAGCGGCAGGTAGGCCAGCGGGTCGTGGGCGCTGGTCTGGTCGGTGACGATGTCGATGGGCGCGCTCTCGGCGAGCATCCGGGGCAGCAGTTCGGCGGCGTTGCCGAGGAGGCCGATGGAGAGCGGCCGGCGGGCGTCGCGGGCCTCGACGGCGAGCTGGAGGGCGTGCTCCAGGTTGTCCGCCTTCACGTCCAGGAAGCGGTGCTCGATCCGGCGCTCGATGGCGCGCGGGTCGCAGTCGATGCAGATGGCGACGCCGTCGTTCATGGTGACGGCGAGCGGCTGGGCGCCGCCCATGCCGCCGAGCCCGGCGGTCAGGGTGATCGTCCCGGCCAGCGTCCCGCCGAACTTCTTCGCGGCGACGGCGGCGAAGGTCTCGTAGGTGCCCTGGAGGATGCCCTGGGTGCCGATGTAGATCCAGGACCCGGCGGTCATCTGGCCGTACATGGTGAGTCCGAGCGCTTCCAGGCGGCGGAACTCCTCCCAGTTGGCCCAGTCGCCGACCAGGTTGGAGTTGGCGATGAGCACGCGCGGCGCCCACTCGTGGGTCTGCATGACGCCGACCGGCCGCCCGGACTGGACGAGCATCGTCTCGTCCTGCTTGAGCGTCTCCAGGGTGCGGACCATCGCGTCGAACGAGCGCCAGTCGCGGGCGGCCTTCCCGGTGCCGCCGTAGACGACGAGCTTGTCGGGGTGCTCGGCGACCTCGGGGTCGAGGTTGTTCTGCAGCATCCGCAGGGCGGCCTCCTGCTGCCATCCCAGGGCGGTCAGTGCGCTGCCGCGCGGTGCCCGTACGGGGCGGGGTCCTGACATGGCGGTGCCTCCTCGCGACGGTGAAAATCTATTCACATCCTGATGCTCTGAATAGTCGTAGTCAACAGGTGCGGATCGCGCCTAGGCCGGGAACAGGTTCTGCCTAGCCACGCGGAAGCAGCATCGGAGGCATGGATGAGCACTCCCGCCACACCCGCACCGACGGAACCCGAGGGCCGCGGCGCCCGGGAGAAGCCCGGAGGATCACCGCCGCTCAAGCGCGCGCTCGGCACCAAACTGCTGATCCTCTTCGTCATCGGCGACATCCTGGGCACCGGCATCTACGCGACCACCGGGAACGTGGCGGGCAAGGTCGGCGGCGCGCTGTGGCTGCCGTTCGCGATCGGTTTCGCCGTCGCCCTGCTGACGGCCGCCTCGTACGTGGAACTCGTCGGCAAGTACCCGAAGGCCGCCGGCGCCGCGCTCTACACCCAGAAGGCGTTCAAGGTCCCGTTCCTGACCTTCGTCGTCGCCTTCATGGTGATGTGCTCGGGCCTCTCCTCGGCGAGCGCGGCGGCACGGGCGTTCAGCGGCGACTACCTGGGGGAGTTCACCGACGCGGTGCCGCCGACCCTGATCGCGATCCTGTTCGTCCTCGCCCTCGCCGCGATCAACCTCCGCGGGGTCGCCGAGTCGGTGAAGGCGAACGTCGTCCTGACCCTGGTCGAGGTCAGCGGACTCGCGGTGATCCTCGCGATCGGCGCGTACGCCGTGTTCAGCGGCGAGGGCGAGCCCTCGCGGCTGACCCAGATCGAGACCGGCGGCACCGGGTACGCCCTGCTCACCGGAGTGCTCGGCGCCACCGCGCTGGGCTTCTTCGCGTTCGTCGGCTTCGAGGACTCGGTCAACATGGCCGAGGAGACCAAGAACCCCGCCCGCGCCTTCCCCCGCGCGATCTTCATCGGGGTGGGGATCACCGGCACCGTCTACGTCCTGGTCGCCCTGGTCTCCTCGCTCCTGGTCGACTCCCGCACCCTGGCGGAGTCCAGCGGCCCGCTGCTGGAGGTGGTGAAGGCCGGTGGCGTCGATTTCCCGCCGAAACTCTTCGCGCTGATCGCCCTGTTCGCCGTCACCAACTCGGCGCTGATCAACATCATGATGGCCTCGCGGCTCTGCTACGGCATGGCCAACGAGCGCATCCTGCCGCCCGCGATGGGCAAGGTGCTGGCCGGCCGCCGCACCCCCTGGGTCGGGATCGTCTTCGTCTCCCTCCTGGCCATCGGCCTGGTCTCCACCGGCGAGATCGAGGGGCTCGGCGACACCACCTCGTTCCTGCTGCTCTGCGTCTTCGCCGTCGTCAACATCGCCGTGCTGGTGCTCCGCAAGGACCGGGTGGACCACCACCACTTCCGTACGCCCACGGCACTTCCGGTGCTCGGCGCGCTCACCTCGCTGATCCTGGCGAGCCCGCTCGCCGACCGGGGCTCCGACGTGTACGTCCGGGCCGGGATCCTGCTGCTGATCGGGATCGGGCTGTGGGCGCTCAACAAGGCGGTGATGACGGCGCGCGAGAAGTCGGGCGAGAAGTCGGGCGCCCCGGGCGCCTGACGGGACGACGCCGAGGCCCCGCCACCGCGTTCCGGCCGCTCCTTTACACCGCGAGCCGCATGTACCAAAGGAAAATGCCAGAACCTCCACCCGCCGTGAGCACGTTGCGTAGCCTCTGCGTTACAGCCGTACGCCACGTCGGGAGGGGAAATCCGCGTGCCCGGAATCGACGAGTGCCTGCTCGAAGTCATGAGGCTGCCCGGTGCCCGGGGCGCCTCGGTGGTCGACTGGACGAGCGGTCTCGCCCTCGGCACCATCGGGGAATCCCCCAACGGCGACCACGAGGCGACCGCCGCGGAGACGGCGGAGGTCGCCCGGATGACCGCCGAGCAGCCGGCCTTCGCCCACCTCGCCGCGGACAGCGGCGCACAGCACCCCGGACAAGCGCCGAGCACCCCCGTCGAGGACGTCATCGTCACCACCCACGACGGGTATCACATGCTCCGGTTCGTCGAGACGGCTTTCGACAGCAGCGTCTTCCTGCATCTGTGGCTGGACCGCTCCGAGGGCAATCTCGCGCTCGCCAGAATGCGCCTCGGCGAGCTGGCCGAGCGCCTGGTGCTGGCATGAGCGCGATAGCCGCCGACCCCGACGCCCCCGGCACGGACCGGCTCCCGGTGCTCTCCCCGATGCTCCGGCGTCTCGCCGCCGAGCGCGCCACCGGCGCCCTGATGCGCGACCGGGGCACGCTCTACCTCGCCGACGGCCAGGTGGTGCACGCCGAGAGCCCCGCCACCCCCGGCATCGACGTCCTGCTCACCACCGGCGGAACCCTGCGGCACGAGGGCTGGTGGGACGCCGTGGCGCAGGCCGGGGCACACCGACAGGTCGGCCGCTATCTCGTGGACAGCGGTCATGTACCGGGCGGCGCACTGGAGTTGTGCCATCTCGGCGCGCTGTACGACGCCGCGTTCTTCGCGCTCGCCCCGACCGGGACGCCCGCCCGCTTCCGCTACGGGGTGGCGCACTGGATCGGCCCGGTGCGGCCCGTCCCGGTGGCCGCCGTGGAGCGCGAGACGCTGCGCAGACGGGAGTTCCTGGACCGGATCTGGCCCGACCCCGCCTGCGACGGCGCCCCGCTGCTGCGGACGGCCGCGCACCGGACCGACGCTCCGGTCCCGGCCCGGCAGCGCCGGCTCCTGGAGCTGGCCGACGGGGTCCGCACGGCCTCGGACATCGCGCAGGCGCTGGGCCGTTCGGCCTTCCACATCCTGGTCGACCTGCGGCGCCTCGCGGCGGCCGGCCTGGTGGAGGCGGTCCGCGCCCAGCCCCTGCCGGCCTCGTCCGCATCCGGCCGGATCACGCTCCCCGAGGTGACGGCCGACCCCGATATCGCCCTGCTGCGCCGGCTCCGAGACGCATTGGAGGCCCTGTGATACGCGCGCTCAGACAGCGTGCCGGGAGGAGACAGCTGATGGTGCCCGAGGCCGAAGTGCGTGATGTCCTCGACGAGCTCCAGCGGTTACGCGCCCGGGTCCCGCTGCTCTCCGGGGCGCTGGCCGCCTCCACCGACGGACTGGTCCTGGCCCACGACACCCCGGGCGTCGAGGCGGAGGGCGTCGCCGCCCTCACCGCGGCCGCCCTCGGCGTCTCCATCCGGATGACCGACGCCACCGGCCGGGGCGGCTTCCGCGAACTGCTGGTCCGCGGCGGCAGCGGCTACATCGCCACCTACGCCGCAGGCTCCTCCGCCGTCCTGACCCTGCTGGCCGAGGACCGCATCAACGTCGGCCGGCTCCATCTGGAGGGCCGCCGCGCGGGCGCCCGCATCGGCGAACTCGTCGACGCCGCGCTGGAACGCACCGGGCGCCCCGCCACCGCCGCACCTCCGCGCCCCGCCGCCGCGCCCGGCCGCACCCTGCCGCAACGCCCCACGTAGGCGGCCCGATCCCCCCACCCGCAGCGTCACCACCACCACCACCACCGGGACTCACGCCATCACGCAGAAGCCCGCGCACCGGCCCGCACAGCAGCCACCACAGAAACGGACCCGGTCACCGCGACCGGCCAGGGAAAGGAAACGAGCCTCCATGGCGAACACCGAAGCGACACTGAAGGAAGCGATGAGCTCGATCGAGGGCGCCACGGGTGTCGCCCTCGTCGACTACACGAGCGGGATGGCCCTGGGCACGCTCGGCGGCGGCAAGGACTTCAACCTGGAGGTCGCCGCCGCGGGCAACACCGACGTGGTCCGCGCCAAGCTCCGCACCATGGAGCACCTGGGCATCAAGGACGAGATCGAGGACATCCTGATCACGCTCGGCACCCAGTACCACCTGATCCGGCTGCTCAAGACCCGTGGCAACAACGGCCTGTTCCTCTACCTGGTGCTGGACGCGAGCCGGGCGAACCTGGCGATGGCCCGCCACCAGCTGAAGAAGATCGAGGCGGGCCTGGAGGTCTGACCCCGGCCAGGGCGTGTCCGGCGGATCAGGACCCGGTCGAGATCCGCCGGACACGCCCTTAGCTTCTGGTCTCACCGGCGGCGACGCCGCGCCCCGCCCGGTGCGGCGTCCCCCGCCTCCGGACCCGTCGTCCGGTGCGCCTTCACCCGCTTGCCGACCGGGCCCCCGCGTCCGGTCCAGTCGGTGCGCACCCAGTACAGGACGTCCTCGCGGCGCTCCCGCTGTCCGATGCGTACGGCCTTCAGCCACAGCCCCGCACCCGCGCCGGCGAGCAGCAGCCCGCCGGTCCCCGGCAGCGCGAACGAGGACGCCACCGCGACGACGAACGCCCCCAGCAGCCACCATCTGCGCCCGCGCCGCCATCCCCGTACGGTCACGGCCCGGTCCTGGAGGAAGTCGCCCCGCCCGGCGCGGGAGGCGCTCCGGGCCAGTTCCGCGTACCGCTTGCCACGTGCCAGGGTCACGACGGCCGCGGTGACGATGAAGAGCGCCGCCCCGGCCAGCAGCCCGATCCGACGCCCGGTCAGGCCCGGAACGAACGCCCCCGCCGCCGCGGCCACCAGACCCGCCCACCACAGCGGCGCCGCCCCGGCCCGTACCGTCACGGCCACTCTCGCCAGCGACTGCCCTCCGCGTCCCACGTCCATGCCCCTCTCTCTCCACGACGCCGCGTCGCCGCGGTGCTTCTGGCCGCGGAGGTTAACGGCCGCAGATGAGCGACGCCTGAGAATCCACGAAGGGCCGGACGCGGGGCCCTCACTCCACGAACAGACCGCGCGCCGCCGCCCGGGCGTCGAACTCCTCCAACCGGGCCTGGGCGTCGGGCAGTCCGTCGCACATCGCTTCCAGCAGCACCCGGCCGAGCAGCATCGGCGCACAGACGGTGTCGAAGGAGAGCCCGGAGCCGATCGCCGCCGGGAGCAGCAGATCGCTGTGCTTGGCGACCGGCGCGAAGGCGGAATCGGCGACCGTCACCACGGTCAGTCCCTGGTCACGGGCGTACGCGAGCGCGTCCACGCTCTCCTTGGGGTGGCGCGGCAGCGCGAAGCACATCAGGGCGGTGGCCCCGGCCCGGCGGGCGGAGTCGATCCGGTCGGGCAGCATGCTGCCGCCCTCGTCGAGGACCCGGACGTCGGGGTGCACCTTGGCGGCGAAGTAGCCGAAGCCGCGCGCCTGCGAGGAGGCGGCGCGCAGCCCCAGCACCGGCAACGGCCGGGAGCCGGCGAGCAGCCGGCCGGCCCGCTCGACGGGCGCGGGGTCGGCGAGCACGTCGGAGAGGTGCTGGAGGTTCTCGATCTCGGCGCGGACGGCCTGCTGGTACTCGTTGTACGTCTCCCCCGCGTCCTCCTGCTCCGTGTCGGCGGGCGCGACCTCGCGCAGGTGCCTGCGCAGCGCCGGATAGCCGTCGAAGCCGAGGGCGACGGCGAAGCGGGTGACGGAGGGCTGACTGACCCCGGCCAGCTCGGCCAGCTCGACACTGGAGAGGAACGGAGCGTCGGCGGCCCGCCGGACCATGCAATGCGCGATGCGCCGCTGGGTGGGCGTGAGCCGGTGGCCCTCGAAGAGCCGCTGCAACCGTGCGGCGGGGCTGCTCCCACTCATGCTGTCCCCTTGCTGGATCCGTCGCGCCACGACCGGCGCCGACCGTTCTATTCAGCCAGGAAGGTCGCTGTATGTCCATATGCAGGGGGTGGGCGGGGGGCGGTGCGGGGAGGGGAGGGGAGGGGAGGGGAGGGGAGGGCCGTTCCGGGTTTGCGCGTACAGCGCCGTACGTCTAGCCGCATGCGCCCGTGCCTGGGCAGGCAGGCAGTACCCGGTTGACCGGGTCGCGTTGGCCCGGTCACCCCTGGGAGAGATGAGGCCCCTGCTCCCGGTCAGGAGCAGGGGCCCTTTTCACCTGCGGCGGAGACACCCTTGGAAACCTGGTTCAGCAAGTCCCCGTCCGGCAGGTGGTGCCCCTTGCCTGAGGCGGCGGTGTACTGCTGGGTCCGGCATGCCGATGCGTCCCGTCCTCGACACACCCCGGTCGTCGAGGACAACCGCAGTGAACTTGGTGACCGGTTGCATGCGTCAGTCCGGACGAGCCTGCACCGACGTACGCCCGCCGCCCTTCACTCCAGATTCTCGATCAACGACACAATCGATCAAGAATATGTGTCATCGCGGATGACACCTGACCAGCCACCACTAACGCCATTCCACTGGAATGCGGGACAACTGCTCAAGTATGTCCCAGTCCTGAGGCTTGAAGGAGGGGGAGTGCCATCCCGCACCGTTCCCCGTCCAGTAGCCACGGTAGTTGCGGACCCCCATGAGGCTGGTGTCGGACACATCTGACTCGTTTCCGCAGCACACACAGATCAGCGCTGTGGGCCATCCGTCCTCCCAGAAGAGGTCACCGTCGTCGTGTCCGCACACCCGACAGGCAGATTCCTCCTCCGGACCGGGGGAATCGAGGTCTTCTGGCGGCATGGAGTCACCTTTCATCCCTGTCAGCGTTCTCGCTGGCCTTGCGCCTTAAGGTAGTCCTCCAGCGTAGGCCACCTGCCGGGGTCGAAGCCGCGCGGGTTGTCAGGGCTCTTAGGAGCTGGCCGATTCATCGTCTTAGGCACGCCACCGCTGTCATAGGAGACGAGAGTGTTGGACTTCTTCTCATAGACGACGTAACCGTTGAGGTTGCCGCTCTTGTCGAGACGGTCCCAGACGCGATACCCGGCAGGAGGCTTGGGGCTATTTGCCGCCTGACGGTAAAAGTGGGCCATTTCCACGTACTGCTTAGCGTTCTGCAGCTCGGGAAATTCACCGCGGTGGCTCTTAAAGTGTTCCAGAGCGTTCTTGACGCTAGGAAATTTCTTACTGCTCGCCCAGATGTGGGCCACGGATCCGCTGGCCCGTTCGGCCTTCATGAAAGCTTCCGCGCCGCGGAACATGTTCTTGCCCCACTTGGCGCCGGTGGCCCCCCAGCCGACGAACGGGATCGCTGAGGCCGCGGAGAGGGAAGCGTTGAGCGCGTCGCCTTCGAGTCCGTACCATCCCGCGTTTGCCAGGTCGGCGATCTCTCCGACGCCCGGGACCAGCCCGGCAACGTCCAGCACCGTGTGTCCGACGCCGGACAGCACGTCCCAGACGCTGATGTCATCGTCGGCCGCCGCATCGGCGAGGGCTTCCTCCATCTCCTGCAGCGCCGCGAGGTTGGTGCGGTTCTCTTCCTTCCGTGCGACCTCGGCCTCTTCACGGGTCTTCGTCACCCACGCGGCGAGCGCGTCCTTCGCGGCCTTGTCGGCCGCGTCGGAGTCCTTGCCGGCCGCGATCGCGGACTGCTTGGCCTCATTGGCGTACGACCAGGCCGCGTCGGCCGAACCGCGCGCGGCGGTCGCGGACGACTCTGCAAGGGCAGCGGAGTGGCCGGCCTCGCGAGCGGACTGCCTGGCCTGTGCCTCGGCCTCGGTAGCCTTCTTCGCCGACTCGGCCGCGCGGTCGGCGGACTCGGTGGCCTGCTTGGCCGACTCGGCCGCCTGCTCGGCGTAACCCTGGGCCTTGCTCTTCGATGCCTCGGCCTGCTTGCGGTACTTGTCGGCATCAGCGGCAGCCTTGCGGGCGTCGGCTGCGACAGCTTGGGCCCGGTCGGCGTTTTCCTGCGCCGTCGCGGCGACCTTGGAAGCGTCCTGGATCAGCTTGCGGATCTGCAGGTCATGAGTGGCCGCAAGCAGGTCCTTGCGCTTGGCCTTGAACTGGCCGGAGACGGAGAACTCGTACAGAGCCTGCGCCGGGGCCTTGAGAGCGATGCAGGCGGCAACCGTCACTTCGCTGACGGAGCACTTGTCGGGTGCTGTGGAGCCCCCGTCCGCGAGACCCGCGGCGATGAGGCGGTCGTCGTCGTACTGCGCGGTGAACTGCCCGGTGACGAGGAACTGACGGTACGTGTCCTCCGATCCCGAGTTCAGGGCAGCGCGACCGCTCTCCTGGACGTTGGGTCCGCCGTTGCTGATGATCTGTGCGATCTGCACGCGGAAGTCGTCGGACGCGGCCGCGTACTGGCCCGTCTCCAGGAAGGAGGTGATCTTGGCGGCATCACCGGAGAGCGCGGTCACCGCCTGGGCCCGGACCGGCTCGATCTCCGAGAGGAGGGCGAGGTTCTCGACGCGGGCGCGATCGTCCTGCTGGGCTGCCTGCGTCCATCCGGTACGGATGTAGTCGGTGAGGTCCTTGTCCGTGCCCGCGAGGGCCACTTCGGCTGCCGTACGGCTCCAGGGGCCCCGGACCTTCATCGCGCTGATGGCGATCTTGCGGGCCTTGAGGGCGACGTCCTTGGGGTCGGCGCCGGGCGCGTTCGCCTCCGCGGCCAGCTTTTGGGCCTCGGCCTCCAGGTCCTGTGCCTCCTTGGCCGCGCCCTCACGCGCCTGATCGAAGGCGGCGGTGGAGTCGGCCAGGGCGATGGCCTTCTCCATGCCGATGTTCGCGCGTTCGGTGCGGCCCTCCTTCTCGATCTGCAGCGCCAGCTCATGGGTCTTGACCGCCTTGGCGACCGCGGCGGACGCGCGGGTGGCGGCTTCCTGCGCGGCCTTGGCATGAGCGGTGGACTGTGCGGCAGCTGTGGCGGCCTCACCGGCGTGGTCTGCCGCCTCGTCCGCCGCCTTGGCGGCGTTGCGGGCGTGCGTGGCCGCCGACCGGGCGTCATCACGCGCATCCCGGGCTGCCTGGGCCGACTTGCGGGCCAGGTTCCTGGCCTCCTGGGCAGCCCGGGAGGCCTCCTTGGCCTGGCGCTCGGCGCGAGCAGCGGCGTTCCGGGCCGTCTGAGAGTGCACACCGGCCTGGTCTGCGAAGTCGCTGGCGCTCCTGGCAGAGCTCGCCGCACTCAGTGCGTCGGCACCGGCCTTGCTTGCGGAGTCGGCGGCGTCCGCGGCGCGATCCGCGGCGATGCCGGCCTGGTTGGATGCCTCGGCCGCCTTGTCGGCGCCCTCGGCCGCGGCGCGCGCGTTCTCCGCAGCGGCACGTGCCTTGGAGGCGTCGCCCGCGTTGACCGCGGCAGAGGCCGCCGCACCACGTGCGGCGGAGGCGGCGTTGGCGGCGCCCGCGGCTGCCGAGGCAGCCTGGGCCGAGGCGTTGGCGGCGATGCGGGCGGAGTTGTTGGCTGCCCGTGCGGCGCTGATGGCCTGCTGGGCCGCGGAGGCTGCCTGGTCGGCGGCCTTGGCCGCGCGGCCGGCCGCAGCTGCGGCGCTGAGCGCGTCGTCGCGCGCGAGGTCGGTCTCCCTGGCCGCCTTCTCGGCTGCCGTCTTGGCCAGTGCCGCAGCCGTGATGGCGCGCTTGGAGGTCACCTCGGCGGCCTTGGTCTCCACCAATGCCTGGCGTCCAGCCTCGACGGCCTGCTCGGAAAGTTCAGCGATCGTGGCGTGTTCCCGGTCCCGGTCGCGGGCGATGTGCTGGCCCACTTCCAGGAACTCTCGGATGTCGGCCGGGCTGCCGTTCATGGCGATCTTGCCGGCGGCCCGTATGTTCGGACCGCCCGTGCTCAGAATCTGAGCCAGTTGTAGCCGTTCGTCATCCTCGCGCGCCGTGTGCTGCCCCTTGTTGAGGAACGCCTGGACGTCGGTGGCGGACCCGTTGAGCGCTGCCTTGCCGGCTTCCTGGACTCCGAAGCCTCCGGCGTCCATCACCTGGGCGACTCGGAGCCTCTGGTCCTCCTCGAGCGGATGCTTCCATCCGTCCTTGAGGAACGCCTGCAGATCCGCGTCAGGTGCCGACAGCGCCGTGCGAGCCGCTTCCTGGACATTTACGCCGCCCACCGTGGCGATCTGCGCCACAGAGACGCGGTCGTCGTCGGCTCGGAGGCCGGGGGCCACCTTGTCCAGGAAGTTCTTCACCTCGGCATCGCTGCCGGTGAGGGCGACCTCGGCCGCAGCCTTGACGCCAGGCCCGCCTTCCTTCCAGAGCTCGACAACCTTGCCGCGGTCGGTGGCAGGTATCGCGCTGACCGGGCTCTCATCGTCGTCGAAGCCGTCGTCGGCAAAAGCCGGGGCGGAGCCCAGCAGCCCCACGGCCAGCGCAACCGGCAGCAGGCTCACCAACAGCGCCCGCAGGGTGCGCAACACCCTTCTCGCGTGCCGAGGTGCACGCAGTTTTCGCCTCAAGATCGCTCATCTCATCGTCGGCGACATGCCATCGCCGGAATCCGGATCGAGGGAGCGGCTGAAAAACCCGAAAAGTCCAAATACTCGCGTTCAGAACGTCGAACGCGATCCGCCCCCCGCTCGGCGTGTGCGGCGTGAGGCGCCAGAACCGATCGTCACAGAAGGCGACAGGTTGCACACATTCCGAGTTCGTTCGCATATTACTTCGCCCTGACCAGGGCTCATGATCCGGGATGCGGTGATCCACTTCACTTTATTCCACCTTGACAGGCATTGTGAGCGAGCTGTTTCTTTACAACTGAGGTTCGCTGCTTAGTGCCTGACTCCGCGTGTGGCGCTGCGAGTTTCCTGACCGCTCGATTCGCGGCTGACCGTAGCCGCTTTCCGGAAGGACGCCACCAGGTGTTCACGCATGCCCACAAGCTGATTGCCGGCGCCGCCCTTGCTGGTGCTGCCGCCTTGGCCGTCGCCGTGCCCGCCCTGGCCTCGTCGCCCAGCACCGAATCGTCCGTCGCCGACGCGTCGGTGCCGAACATAGTCGAGACCTACGACTACCCCGGTGCCGCGCGGATCCTCGAAGAGAAGTCGATCAAGTTGGTCCGCGGCGACGGCCACATCGTCCTCGCCGACTGCGACAGCTCCGACAAGTCTCAGATCAAGGTCCAGGTCACCCGCGGCCCCGACGAACAGAACAAGCCCAAGCTCTTCTGTTTCCGGGCCACCGCCAAGTCCGGCTTCCTCGCCCTCGAAGTGCCACGGGTGTTCTACATCGAGACCGCCGACCACCCGGTGTCGGCGAAGCTGACCACGGACGCCGGCGACTCCGAGACGGTCAACGTCGACAAGGGCGACTTCAAGACCGTCGGCCAGGGGCTCGGCAAGCCTATGACGACCTTGGTCGAGCTGCGCGTCACCGGCTGACCTTCGGCCGCCGGGTCGGTGGACCCTTCAGCGGCTCCTTGTGCCAACGCCTTCGTCGTTCCACGCCACGGCCGACGCGACGGTTCCCGGCCGTAGAACTCACCGCGCCTCAGAGGGGGGTTAGCCCCACGAAATCCGGGGGCTAGCCCCACTGTCAGCGCGCCTCGGCCTCCGTACCGTGGTCGGTATGGAAGCCCGTGACCACGAGCTCAAGAAGGAGCTCGCCGCCACCCTCCAGGCCCGGGGCGAGCTGGGCGAGGAGTACGAGACCGCGCTCATCGACTCGTTCCTGGAGAAGGTCGAGCAGCGGCTCGACACGACGCTCGACCGCCGGGTCCGCCGTCAGCTCGCCGAGCAGCAGATGTCCGTCGCCCGGGGGGCGCGTCCGGCGGAGACGTGGAGCTTCGGGGAGCGGCACGGTCTGGGGATCGTCTCGCTGATTCTGGCCGTCCCGCTGTCCGCGATCGGCGTCGTGAACGCCGGGATCGAGGGGCTGGTGGTGGCCTGGCTCGGCATCGTCGGCGTCAACGCGTTCCAGGCGGCGCGGGGCGGCGGGCTGTTCCGCCGCCAGGAGGAACGCGCGCCGTCCGACTGGCGGGACTGAGCCCCGCCCTAAGTATCGGGCCGGCCCCGCCCGAAGTATGTCGCGGGGACCGCCGCACCCCCGGTCGCCCGGGGGGCGGGACGACGGCGGTCCCCGCGAGGGACGCGGTCCGGGTCAGGGCCGGTTGCCCGCGTCCGGGCGACGGTGGAGGTCCGGGAGCCGCTCCGTAGTCCGGTGTCGCCGTTCTGGGTGCCGGCGGGTTTCCCTGCCGACACCCACCAATGTGCCGGAGCCGTGTTAAGCGGGTGCTGCGCGGACGTGACGCGCTCGTACCGTTTTCGCGAAGGCCCGCCGCCGGACCGTCAGGCCCAGGCCCGAGCCCCGCCGCCGGGCCGTCAGGCCGCGGCCAGAACCCGGCGACCGGACCGTCAGGCCTTCGCCGTGCCCGCGTCCTTGGCGAGGAACGCCAACAGGTCCTGCCTGCTCACGACGCCCTTGGGCTTCCCCTCGACGAGCACGATCGCCGCGTCGGCGCCGTCCGTGCCGCTGAGCACGGCCATCAGGTCCTCGACCGGTTCGCCGGAGCCGACCTGCGGCAGCGGAGCCGACATGTGCTTCTCCAGCGGGTCGGTCAGCGAGGCGCGCTGGGTGAACAGCGCGTCCAGCAGCTGCCGTTCCACGACGGATCCGATGACCTCGGCGGCCATCACGTCCGGGTGGCCGGCGCCCGGCTTCACGATCGGCATCTGGGAGACGCCGTACTCGCGGAGCACCTCGATGGCCTCGCCGACCGTCTCCTCCGGGTGCATGTGGACGAGGGAGGGCATCGGGCCCTCCTTGAAGTCCAGGACCGCACCGACGTTGGCGGAGGTGCCGGTGTTCTCCAGGAAGCCGTAGTCGGCCATCCACTCGTCGTTGAAGATCTTGCTGAGGTAGCCGCGCCCGCTGTCGGGAAGCAGCACCACGACGACGTCCTCGGGGCCCAGCCGCTTGGCGACCTCCAGGGCCCCGACGACCGCCATGCCGCAGGAGCCGCCGACGAGCAGCCCCTCCTCCTTGGCGAGCCGGCGCGTCATCTGGAAGGAGTCCTTGTCCGACACGGCGACGATCTCGTCGGTGACGGTGCGGTCGTACGCGCTCGGCCAGAAGTCCTCGCCGACGCCCTCGACCAGATACGGCCGCCCGGAGCCGCCGGAGTAGACCGAGCCCTCCGGGTCCGCGCCGATGACCTGGACCGCGCCCTCGCTGATCTCCTTGAGGTAGCGCCCGGTGCCGCTGATCGTGCCGCCGGTGCCGACGCCCGCGACGAAGTGGGTGATCTTCCCCTCCGTCTGCTCCCACAGCTCGGGACCGGTGGTCTCGTAGTGCGAGCGCGGGTTGTTCGGGTTCGAGTACTGGTCGGGCTTCCAGGCGCCCGGCGTCTCGGTGACCAGCCGGTCGGAGACGTTGTAGTACGAGTCCGGGTGCTCGGGGTCAACGGCGGTGGGGCAGACGACGACCTCCGCGCCGTACGCGCGCAGCACGTTGATCTTGTCCGTGGACACCTTGTCCGGGCATACGAAGATGCACTTGTAGCCCTTCTGCTGGGCGACGATGGCGAGGCCGACGCCCGTGTTGCCGCTGGTCGGCTCGACGATCGTGCCGCCGGGCTTCAGCTCCCCGCTCTGCTCGGCCGCCTCGATCATGCGCAGCGCGATGCGGTCCTTCACCGACCCGCCGGGGTTGAAGTACTCGACCTTCGCCAGGACCGTCGCCTGGATACCTGCCGTGACGTTGCGCAGCCTCACCAGCGGGGTGTTGCCGACAAGACTGATCATCGAATCGTGGAATTGCACCGTGTACTCCGGGATCTCCGAGATGGTCCGGCCCAGAGTATGCGTACGGGACGCACTCTGCGTACGGGAAGGAGTACTCCGGGCCCCGAGCGGGGCAAGTAGGTACGTGTACGGCTGTACGGCGAGGAGGAGGTGGACCGGACTGTGTCGAGAGCAAGGGTGGCACGGCGGATCGCGGCGGGCGCGGCCTACGGCGGTGGCAGCATCGGGTTGATCGGTGCGGCGGCCGTGGGCGTGTTCCTGGCGGAGGTCCAGCTCGCGAAGAGGCAGGTGGGCGGCGGGACGGCTCCGGTCCCGCCGAGCGCGGACGGGCGGTACGGAGTGGCGTTCGCCGGGCCGAACGACGCGATGCGGCTCGGCATGCTCGGGGACTCGACAGCCGCGGGCCAGGGAGTGCGGCGGGCCGGGCACACCCCGGGGGCGCTGCTGGCCTCGGGGCTCGCGGCGGTGGCCGAGCGGCCGGTGGACCTGCGGAACGTGGCCCTGCCGGGGGCCCGGTCGGACGACCTGGAGCGGCAGGTGTCGCTGCTGCTGGCTGATCCGGCCCGTGTTCCGGACGTCTGCGTGATCATGATCGGGGCGAACGACGTCACCCATCGGATGCCCGCGACCCAGTCGGTGCGCTGTCTGACGACGGCGGTGCGCAGGCTGCGGACGGCGGGTGCGGAGGTGGTCGTCGGGACCTGCCCGGACCTGGGCACGATCGAGCCGGTCTACCAGCCGTTGCGCTGGCTGGCCCGGCGGGTGAGCCGGCAGTTGGCGGCCGCGCAGACCATCGGCGCGGTGGAGCAGGGCGGTCGCACGGTGTCGCTGGGCGATCTGCTGGGCCCCGAGTTCGCGGAGAACCCGCGCGAGCTGTTCGGCCCGGACAACTACCACCCCTCCGCCGAGGGCTATGCCACGGCGGCCATGGCGGTGCTGCCCACCCTGTGCGCGGTGCTGGGCCTGTGGCCGGAGAGCGACCGACTGGACGGTGCGCGGCGCGAGGACATCCTCCCGGTGGCGAAGGCCGCGTCCCAGGCGGCCCGGGAGGCCGGTACGGAGGTCACGGGGGCGCGCGCTCCCTGGGCTCTCCTCAAGCACCGCCGGCGGCGGCGTCTGCCCGCCTCCACGGAACCCACCCCGCACCCGCACCCGGACGCCGCCCACGGGCACGCGTAGGGGACGCCGGGCCCCGCGGGACGCCCGGCGGGACGCGGGGCCCGGCGGCAACCCCACCTCACCTGAGCAAGCGCTTAGAAAAGAGTCCCGCATCACACGGCCTGCCGGGTGACCCCGGCGATACGTCCGGGTAACTTCCAGAGGAGTTCCGCCCGTCCACACAGCCTTCCAGCCCCTTTGGAGCCGCGTGATGCCCGAAGCCGTGATCGTCTCTGCCGCCCGTTCACCGATCGGCCGCGCCTTCAAGGGGTCCCTGAAGGACCTGCGCGCGGACGACCTGACCGCCACGATCATCCGGACCGCGCTGGCCAAGGTCCCCGAGCTGGACCCGAAGGACATCGCCGACCTGATGCTGGGCTGCGGTCTGCCCGGCGGCGAGCAGGGCAACAACCTGGGGCGCATCATCGCCGTACAGATGGGGATGGACCACCTTCCCGGCTGTACGGTCACCCGCTACTGCTCCTCCTCGCTGCAGACCAGCCGGATGGCGCTGCACGCGATCAAGGCGGGCGAGGGCGACGTCTTCATCTCGGCCGGTGTCGAGATGGTGTCCCGCTTCACCAAGGGCAACTCCGACAGCCTCCCGGACACGCACAACCCGCTGTTCGCCGAGGCCGAGGCCCGCACCGCCGCCCGCTCCGAGGAGTCCGGCGCGAGCTGGCACGACCCGCGCGAGGACGGCCTCGTGCCGGACGCGTACATCTCGATGGGGCAGACGGCGGAGAACCTGGCCCGGACCAAGGGCGTCACCCGCCAGGAGATGGACGAGTTCGGCGTACGGTCGCAGAACCTCGCCGAGGAAGCCCTGAAGAACGGCTTCTGGGAGCGGGAGATCACCCCGGTCACCACCCCCGACGGCACCGTGGTCTCCAAGGACGACGGGCCGCGCGCGGGCGTCACCCTGGAGGGCGTGCAGGGCCTGAAGCCGGTCTTCCGCCCCGACGGCCTGGTCACCGCGGGCAACTGCTGCCCGCTCAACGACGGCGCCGCGGCCCTGGTGATCATGTCCGACACCAAGGCGCGCGAGCTGGGCCTGACCCCGCTGGCCCGGATCGTCTCCACCGGCGTCTCCGGCCTCTCCCCCGAGATCATGGGGTACGGACCGGTCGAGGCGAGCAAGCAGGCGCTGAAGCGGGCCGGGCTGACCATCGACGACATCGACCTCGCCGAGATCAACGAGGCGTTCGCCGCCCAGGTCATCCCCTCCTACCGGGACCTCGGCCTGCCGCTGGACAAGGTCAACGTCAACGGCGGCGCGATCGCCGTCGGCCACCCCTTCGGCATGACCGGCGCCCGCATCACCGGCACGCTGATCAACAGCCTCCAGTTCCACGACAAGCAGTGGGGCCTGGAGACGATGTGCGTGGGCGGCGGCCAGGGCATGGCGATGGTGATCGAGCGGCTGAGCTGAGCCGCAGCGGAGGGTAGGGGGCGCCTGAGGAGCGAAGGCGGCACCTGCCCGCAGCGGAGGCGAAGGTCAGCGCGACCGCACGCACGAGCGGCTGAGCTAGCCACTCGGGGCCTGCGGCACTCCCGCGCCGCGGGGGTTTCGAACCCCACCGAGCTCCGACCGTGACCGAATCTCCCCCAGGATGTGATCTGCGTCCCGGGGGAGAGTCGTTTCTGCAGGTCACCCCCGATATGGGGCTAAACATCGGACCGAAAGACCTGTCCATTTCGTGACGTAATGCACTGACAGCACGTACCGGTACAGGCCAAGCTGATGTAGGAAGTCGGGGGTATCGATAGAAACCGGGAGTATGTCAGTGAGCGCCATGTCATTTGCCCTGTTGCTGACCACCGCCGCTGCCACGGCCGTCGGCGCCGCCGCACTGCACGCCGCTCACGGGCTGCGCAAGCAGGTCGCGGCGCTGCGCACGGAGCTGGCCGCAGGCAACGCTCTCAGTGCTTCCGTGCCACCACAGAGCCGCAGCACGGCCACCCCCGCCGAGGAGATACGCACGGCCGTCGCCGAAGCGCTCGCCGAGGAGCGCGAGCGCGAGCTGGCCGAGGCGCGCGCCTTCTGGGCCGCCCAGGAAGCCCGTGACGCCGCCGACGCCCCGTCCCTGCTGGGCGGTCTGTCCGGCCTGGGCGACGACGCCCCGTACTACCTGCCCCGGCAGGCCGACTTCGCCGGTCTGGAGTCGATGGACCTCGAAGCGGCCGAGGCGATGGAGGAGCTCGCGGAGCTGAGCGAGCGGACTCTCGCGGAGCACGAGATCGGCGAGCTGACCGACCTTCCGGAGATCGCGGAGTTCCCCGAGGACTCCCCCGAGCTGGCCGCCGCCCGCCGCCGCCACCCTTCGCACCCGGACTTCATCCCCGTACAGACACCGGTGGTCACCGACCACGAGCGCACCGTGAACCGGCTCGAAGAGCTGGCCGACACCGCGACCGAGCTGACCGACGTGCGGCCCGGCCCGCTGGGCACGCTCGACGTGTACGTCTTCGCCGACGGCACCACGCTCTGCATGACCCCGGGTCACCGTGAGACCGCCGAGCGCCTCGCCGACGCCCTGCGGGCCGGCCGGCAGCCGGTACTGCTGGGCGGCTCGGGCGTCTCGGGCGCCTATGCGCTGACCTTCTCCTGCGGTGAGGACAACGTGTACATCCTCGCCGACCGCGTCATCGCCTCGTTCTGACCGGGATCCGCACCGCCCCGGTCCGCCGGGCGCGGGCCGCTCACGCGAAAGCCCGCGCCGCCGCTTCCCCGACATATCGCACGGCCTCGTCCAGCTCCTGGGACGGGGCCGTTTCCAGTGCCACGGCCAGGTCCCGCCCGGCGACGGCGAGTTGGTCGCCCACGGCGAACATCCCGGCGTCCGGCAGCTCACGCGGTTCGGCAGCCGGGTTCTCCAGGCGCTGGGCGCGGGCGGCGAGTTCGCGGGCCGCGGCCAGCGCCTCGGCGGCCGTGCCGCGCTGGAGGCGGCTCTGCGGGGCCGAGCGCAGCCGGTCGGCGAAACGGTCCACGGCCAGGATGAGGGGCGTCGTATCGAGCACGCGGCCGACCCTACGCGGCCCTGCCGCACGGTTGCCAACGCCCGGGGGACGGAACGCGGAACGGCCCGCAGGCGCGATGCCTGCGGGCCGTTCCGGTGTCACGGGTGTTGCGCGTGCGGCGGATGCCGTGCGATCGGTCAGTCGTCGCCGCTGAGGATCGCGACCAGACGCAGCATCTCGATGTAGATCCACACCAGGGTCACGGTGAGGCCGAAGGCCGCCAGCCAGGACTCCTCGCGCGGGGCGCCGTACGCGATGCCGTCCTCGACCTGCTTGAAGTTCAGGGCGAGGATGCACGCGCCGATGACGATGGCCACGATGCCGAAGATGATGCCGAGCGCACCGCTGCGGAAGCCGAGGCCGTCACCGCCGCCGAACACGGCGAACAGGAGGTTGACCATCATCAGCAGCGAGAAGCCGATGGCGGCCGCCATCACGAAGCCGTAGAAGCGGCGCGTGACCCGGATCAGTCCGGTGCGGTAGGCGATCAGCACACCGGCGAAGACCGCCATGGTGCCGATCACCGCCTGCATCGCGGCGCCGGGAGCCCAGTAGACGCTGACGATGTTGCTGATGACGCCGAGGAAGACACCCTCGAACGCCGCGTACGTCAGGATCAGCGGCGGCGAGGGCCGGCGCTTGAACGAGTTCACGAGCGACAGCACGAAGCCGACGATCGCGGCGCCGATGGCGATACCGATCGCCGTGCCGACGTTCTCCTTGTCGACCGGCAGCGTCCACCATGCGGCGGTCGCGGCGACGATCACGGTGCCGAGCGTCATCGCCGTACGCGTCACCACGTCGTCGATGGTCATCACGTCGGGACGGGCGGGCGCCTGCGGGGCGCCCTGGATGTCCGTCTGCGCGTAGGGGTTGGTGGCGTACGGGTTGGCGGCGGTGCCCTGCGCGTACGGGTTGCCCGTAGCGGGGGCCCCGGCCTGCGGCGTCGCGTTGAAGCCCGCGTGGCCGTTGTCGCGGCTGAACCCCCGTCGCGAGAAGACCGGGTTGCTGCTCCTCATCTCACTCCTCCATGGCCACACTGCGTGGCCTTGCCACAAGAGTAATGGGTAGGCAAAAGAATCACCCTAGTGCCAGGGGAGGATCTTTGCGGCAGCCTGCGACGAGGCCACCGGAGGGCCCGGGACGCCTGCCGTACGAGGCCGGGATCACAGGTGTCGGGCGAGGCCGGGACCACAGCACCGGGGCGTCGGTCACGGTCTGGGCCGTCCGGGTCACGCAGAGTGCGGCGCGTGGTGCCCGGAGCCGGACTCGAACCGGCACGCCCCCGAGGGGCAGCGAGGTTTAAGCTCGCCGTGTCTACGTTCCACCATCCGGGCGTGCCGCGCGGCTCCGCGTTTGGCTACCGACCCTATCCGGGGACGTCCCTCGATCAGCGGAACAGTGGCGCGATGTTGTCTTATTTTATTGACCGCTTGAGGGTCCGTCAGGACATTCGGCCGGGCTGACCACACGCCCGCGGCCGATCATGGGCGGTCCGCGCGCCGCACGGGAATGACGGAAAGTCGCCGCACTCGTACGGCCCAACGCGCCAGGTCCGCGCCAGGCTTCGCCAGGGCATCCGCCACCCTCGGGTCCGGCACCGCTCCGGCCCCGGGTCCGGAGGCGCCCCGGGAGGGCCCCGCCCGCCGTCGGGGCCGCCCCCGCCCGCGTTCCCAAGCGATCACGCTGGGTGATCACGAAGCAGTGCCCGTGGAGCGGTGCCCACGACACCGGTCAGGGTCGGTGTCATACCCGAGGAGGACGGAATCACGCCCTCGATGCGACTCAAGACGGCCATGGGAACGGGCATCGGGGGTGACGACCGGGCGCGATCGGGACGTAAGGATGGAGTAAGTCCCCGAGGCATGGCGTCAGCGCCCCGCCTCAGCACCGTCCCCGTATCCGCATCACCCGAACAGGAGCGTCCCTGTGACCATCACCCCCACCGTTCAGCGCGCCACCGCGGTGGCCGCCCGCGCCACGGAGCTGTCGAAGGTCTACGGCGAGGGAGAGACGCAGGTCGTCGCCCTGAACCAGGTGACCGTGGACTTCCCGCAGGGCGAGTTCACCGCGATCATGGGCCCCTCGGGCTCCGGCAAGTCGACGCTGATGCACTGCGTCGCCGGGCTCGACAGCTTCAGCAGCGGTTCGGTGCGCATCGGCGAGACCGAACTGTCCACGCTGAAGGACAAGCAGCTCACGCAGTTGCGCCGGGACAAGATCGGCTTCATCTTCCAGGCGTTCAACCTGCTGCCGACGCTCACCGCGCTGGAGAACATCACCCTGCCGATGGACATCGCGGGCCGTAAGCCGGACGCCGAGTGGCTCCAGAAGGTGATCGACATGGTGGGGCTCTCGGAGCGGCTCAAGCACCGCCCGACCGAGCTCTCCGGCGGTCAGCAGCAGCGCGTCGCCGTGGCCCGCGCCCTGGCCTCGCAGCCCGAGATCATCTTCGGCGACGAGCCGACCGGAAACCTGGACTCCCGCTCCGGCGCCGAGGTCCTCGGCTTCCTCCGCAACTCGGTGCGCGAGCTGGGCCAGACCGTGGTGATGGTGACGCACGACCCGGTGGCCGCCTCCTACGCGGACCGGGTCATCTTCCTCGCCGACGGCGCGGTCGTCGACCAGATGATGCACCCGACCGCCGACGGCGTCCTCGACCGGATGAAGGCGTTCGACGCGAAGGGCCGCACGAGCTGACGCCGCAGGCGGCCGGCCGACCCGGCTGCCGCACCGGCTGACGCAGGCGCCCGCCGTACTCCGGCCGCCGCCCCCGCGCGCCCCCGTCCCCCTTCCGGAACCCATCCCAGGACACACAGACATGTTCCGTACCGCCCTGCGCAATGTGCTCGCGCACAAGGCCAGGCTGCTGATGACCGTCCTCGCCGTCATGCTCGGCGTGGCCTTCGTCTCCGGCACCCTGGTCTTCACCGACACCCTCGGCAACGCCTTCCGCAAGCAGTCCGCCAAGAGCTACGACAACGTCGCCGTCTCCCTGGAGACGTTCGCCGGCGACGACGAGAAGACCCCCGGCATCGACGAGGCCACCCTGGAGAAGATCCGGGGCCTGGACGGCGTGGCCTCCGCCACCGGGCGGGTCTCCGGCTTCGCCGGGGTCGCCGACCCGGACGGCAAGCTGATCGGCAACGGCTGGTCCAACACCGGCGCGAACTTCGCCCCCGGCAAGGACGGCAAGGACGCGAGTTACGTCTTCACCGACGGCTCGGGCCCGGCGAAGAACGACTCGGTCGCGCTCGACAAGGACACCGCGAGCAAGGGCAAGTACCGCGTCGGCGACCCGGTGCGGGTCGCGACCAACGGCCCGGTGAAGGAGTACACCCTCTCGGGGATCTTCACCACCGAGGACGGCGCGGTCAACGCGGGCGGCAGCCTCGTGCTGTTCGACACCGCGACCGCCCAGCAGCTCTACCTGAAGCCCGGCGTCTTCCAGAGCGCCACCGTCTCCGCCGCGGGCGGCGTCTCCGACCAGAAGCTGCTGGGTGCGATCAAGCCCCTGCTGCCGAAGGACGCCTCCGCGCAGACCGGCAAGGCGCTGGCGGACCAGCAGGCGAAGGACATCGAGAGCGGGATGGCCGGCCTCAACGGCATGCTGCTGGCCTTCGCGGGCATCGCGCTGTTCGTCGGCATCTTCCTCATCGCCAACACCTTCTCCATGCTGATCGCCCAGCGGACCCGTGAGCTGGCCCTGATGCGGGCCATCGGAGCCACCCGCCGCCAGGTCAAGCGCTCGGTGCTGCTGGAAGCGGCGGTCGTCGGCACGCTCGCCTCCGTCATCGGCTTCGCCCTCGGCCTCGGCCTCGCCACCGGCCTGCGCTCCGCGATGGGCCTCCTGGGCGGCAAGATCCCCGCCGGGCCGCTGGTCGTCTCGCCGACGGCCGTCGGATCCGCCTTCGCGGTCGGCATCCTGATCACCGTGCTGGCCGCCTGGCTGCCCGCCCGCCGGGCCGCGAAGATCGCCCCGGTGGCCGCGATGAGCAGCGTGCACGCCACCGCCTCCACCAAGTCCCTGGTTCTGCGGAACTCCATCGGCGGCGTGATCGCGCTGATCGGCGCCGCGGGGATCGTCGGCGGCGCGGGAGCCGGCGGCACGTCCGGCCGGCAGCTGGTCGCGGGCGGCGCGTTCTTCGCCCTGATCGGCGTCATCATCCTGATCCCGCTGCTGTCCCGCCCGGTCATCGCGCTGGTCCGGCCGCTGCTGAAGAAGCTGTTCGGCGTCTCCGGGAAGCTGGCCTCGCAGAACGCGGTCCGCAACCCGCGGCGTACCGGAGCCACCGCCTCCGCGCTGGCCATCGGACTGACCCTGGTCACCGGCATCTCGGTGCTCGGCGTCACGCTCGGCCAGGCCATCGACAAGATGACCACGGACAACATCAAGGCCGACTACCTGATCTCGATGGCCAACGGCGGCCCGCTCGACCAGTCGGCGCTCACCGCACTGGAGAAGGCCGACGGCATCTCCGCGCTCTCCCCGCAGGTGCCGTCCTGGTTCGAGGTCGACGGTGGGGGCTACTCGGCCTCCGGCGTCACCCCGGGCGACGTGGAGCAGGTCTTCGCGCTGAAGACCGTCTCCGGTTCGCTCGGTTCGCTCAAGGACGGGCAGGTCGCGGTCGGTTCCAAGACCGCCAAGACCCACGGCTGGAAGACCGGCGACACCATCCCGGTGACGTTCGAGGACGACAAGAAGGGCAAGATCACCGTCGGGGCGCTCTACGAGGAGAACGACTTCCTCTCGCCCTTCGTGATCCCGAAGGCGCTGGCGGACGAGCACAGCACCTCCACCCGTCCCGAGATCCGGGAGATCTGGATCAAGGCCGACGGCGGCGCGACCGACGCCAACGAGAAGTCGATCGTGAACGCGCTCGGCGACAACCCGGCGATGAGCGTCATGGACCGGCAGGACATCCGTGACAGCTTCGGCGGCTTCATCAACACCGCCCTGAACATCATGTACGGGCTGCTCGCCATGGCCCTGCTGATCGCGGTCCTCGGCGTCGTCAACACCCTCGCGATGTCGGTGTTCGAGCGGCAGCAGGAGATCGGCATGCTCCGTGCGATCGGCCTCGACCGGGGCCGCGTCAAGCGGATGATCCGTCTGGAGGCCGTCGTCATCTCGCTCTTCGGCGCGGTGATCGGGGTCGGCCTCGGGGTCTTCCTCGGCTGGGCGATCGGTCAGACCCTGTCCGCCAACATCCCCGGCTACGCGCTGGTCATCCCGTGGGACCGGCTCGGCGTCTTCCTGCTCCTCGCCTGCCTGGTGGGCGTCCTCGCCTCGCTGTGGCCCGCCCGCAGCGCCGCGAAGCTCAACATGCTGACGGCGATCAAGACCGAGTAACCCGGGCCCGGAACAGGGGACGACGAGGGGCCGGCGCCCCGCTGCGAAGCGGGGCGCCGGCCCCTCGCCCGTTGCCGTACGCGTACGGGTCAGGCGCCCGTGCCCCCGGCGGACTCCGTCCAGGTGCGGGCGCGCAGCGGCATCCGGGAGCCGCCGCCGTCCAGCGGGCGCACCGCGAGGATCTGGTTGACGCCGATCTTGTTGTGCTCGAAGGAGAGCGCCGAGGCGGCCATGTACAGCCGCCAGACCCTGGCCCGGCCCGGGGAGGTGGCGCGTACCGCCCGCTCCCAGTGCTGCTCCAGGTTGGCCACCCACCGGCGCAGGGTCAGCGCGTAGTGCTCGCGCAGCGCCTCGACGTCCCGGGCCTCGAAGCCGGCCTCCTCCAGGGTGGCCAGGGTGCGGCCGAGCGGGGCCAGTTCGCCGTCGGGGAAGACGTAGGCGTCGATGAACGGGTCGATGCGGTAGGCGTCCTCGTCCTTCTCCGGGCGGCGGGCGATCTGGTGGTTCAGGAGCCGCCCGCCGGGCTTCAGCAGGGCGTAGAGGTCATCGGCGTACTCCCGGTAGCGGACCGAGCCGACGTGCTCGGCCATGCCGATCGAGGAGATCGCGTCGTACGGGCCGTCGCGGACGTCCCGGTAGTCCTGGACCCGGATCTCGATCCGGTCGGTCAGGCCCTCCTCGGCGATGCGTTTGCGGGCGTGGGCGGCCTGTTCCTGGGAGAGGGTGATGCCGGTGACCTGCGCCCCGTACGCACGGGCGGCGTGGATGGCCATGGAGCCCCAGCCGCAGCCGACGTCCAGGAGCCGGTCGCCCTCCTTCAGGCCGAGCTTGCGGCAGACCAGGTCGAGCTTGTCGCGCTGGGCGTCCTCCAGGGTCCCCCCGTCCTGCCAGTAGGCGCAGGAGTAGACCATGGAGGGGCCGAGCACCAGGGCGTAGAAGTCGTTGCCGACGTCGTAGTGGTGGCTGATGGCCTCCTTGTCGCGGCGTCTGGTGTGCAGCGGGCCGGTGCGGCGGCGCACTTCCTCGGCGGGCGGGGCCGGCGGCGGCCAGGGGCCCGCGAGGTCGAGGAGGCCTCGGGCGAAGGCGCGGACCTTGGGGTCGCGGACCGGGTGGACGGAATCCTTGGCGTCGGCGCCTCGGTCCCAGAGCAGCCCGGCCAGATGGCCGAGCGCTTCGTACAGGTCGCCCTCGACATCGATCTCGCCGGCCACCCAGGCGCGGGCCAGGCCCAGTTCGCCGGGCTTCCACAGGAGCCGCCGCAGGGCGCGGCGGTGGCGGATCACGAGGACCGGGGCGCCCGGCGGCCCCGATTCGCTGCCGTCCCAGGCCCGGATACGGACCGGCAGGGGTTCCGAGAGCAACTCTTCGGCAAGAGTGGTCAGCCGCGACGCGGCGTCTGCCATGGCGCACACCTCCGTGGTGTTTCCCCGACAAGCACAACAATCACCAAGCGAACAGACATGCTCGTAACCCCGCCGCGACACCCCGGGCGCCCCAGCGAGGTACACCTGCGTCAACTCTCCTCGCACACTCCGTCATCCCGCTACCGGGCAACGAATCGGCAAAACGCATGTATGCGCCATCCATATGGGCGGGAACAGGCCACCGCCCGTCGCCGGCCCCCGGTCCGGGGCCGCGCCCGGATACGCCGAAGGGGCCGTCCGCACCACGGATGGCGGACGGCCCCTTCGGGCGTCGTACGGTGCGCTCCCCGCGGAGCGCTTCACCGGGGGGTCAGGAGGCCTTGGCCTTCTCGCCCTCGGGCTTGGCGGCGGCCGGAGCCGGGGCCGGCTTGGCGGCCTCGTAGAACTCCTCGCGCGGCGTCTCCATGGCGCCGAGCGAGACGACCTCGCGCTTGAGGAACATCGCCAGCGTCCAGTCGGCGAAGACCCGGATCTTGCGGTTCCAGGTCGGCATGGCCATGCCGTGGTAGCCGCGGTGCATGTACCAGGCGAGACGGCCCTTGAGCTTGATCTTCACCTTGCCCATGACGATCATCGCGACGCCCTTGTGCAGGCCGAGACCGGCGACCGCACCCTTGTTGGCGTGGCTGTACTCCTTCTGCGGGAAGCCCCGCATGCCGGAGATCACGTTGTCGCCGAGGACCTTCGCCTGACGCAGCGCGTGCTGGGCGTTGGGCGGGCACCAGGCATTCGGGTTGCCGGCGCGGCGGCCGACCATGTCCGGCACCTGGGCGTTGTCGCCCGCGGCCCAGATGTAGTCGGTGCCCTGCACCTGGAGCTTCTCCGAGGTGTCCACGTGGCCGCGGGGACCGAGCGGCAGGCCGAAGCGGGCCAGCGCCGGGTTCGGCTTCACACCGGCGGTCCACACGATGGTGCTGGAGTCGACCTCCAGGCCGTTCTTCAGCACCACGTGGCCGTCGACGCAGGAGTCCATCGAGGTGGAGAGGTAGATCTCCACGCCGCGGCTCTCCAGGTGCTCCTTGCCGTAGGCGCCCAGCTTCGGGCCGACCTCGGGAAGGATCTTGTCGGCGGCGTCGACGAGGATGAAGCGCATGTCCTCGCGCTTCACGTTGGTGTAGTACTTCGCCGCGTCGCGGGCCATGTCCTCGACCTCGCCGATGGTCTCCGCGCCGGCGAAGCCGCCGCCCACGAAGACGAACGTCAGCGCCTTGCGGCGGACGTCCTCGTCGGTCGTGGAGTCAGCCTTGTCCAGCTGCTCCAGGACGTGGTTGCGCAGGCCGATGGCCTCCTCGACGCCCTTCATGCCGATGCCCTGCTCGGCGAGGCCGGGGATCGGGAAGGTACGGGAGACCGCGCCCATCGCGATGACCAGGTAGTCGAAGGGCAGCTCGTAGGCCTCGCCGACGAGCGGCGCGACCGTGGCGACCTTGCGGTCCTGATCGATGGTCGTGACACGACCGGTGAGAACCTCAGCCTTGGGCAGCACGCGTCGCAGCGGGACGACGACATGCCGAGGCGAGATGCTGCCTGCAGCAGCTTCGGGGAGGAAGGGCTGGTACGTCATGTACGACCGCGGGTCGACGACCGTGACGGTCGCCTCTCCGTATCGCATCTTCTTCAGAATGCGACGAGCTGCGTACAGGCCTACGTACCCACCGCCTACAACGAGGATCCTGGGACGCTCCGTGGTGCTCATGCCATCGAGTATCCACCCCGCCCCAGGGGGGTGCTCGTGAGCCCCTTCACAAGGATTGACCGACCCTCTGCTACACTTCGCCGCCCACGTGACCCAGGTCATGGGTACGAAAGGGAACCACAGCACCGCGGGAAACGTTGTTCACCGCTTGTGAGCTGGCCCTTGA
The DNA here is from genome assembly GCF_014650675.1 of Streptomyces anulatus. Classification (GTDB taxonomy): domain Bacteria; phylum Actinomycetota; class Actinomycetes; order Streptomycetales; family Streptomycetaceae; genus Streptomyces; species Streptomyces anulatus. The sequence goes on from NZ_BMVK01000014.1 coordinate 102,388, forward strand.
CCCTTCGGGAGGGGTGGACCACCCCTCCCCTTCATGCGGACGCAACGCTCCCGGAACGCGTGCGCAGCACCCCCGCACGCCCTCCGGGGCGACCAGTTCCGGCCCGACGGGCCCCAACCGCGACCAACAGGGCCCAATTCCTTGTGAAGAAGTTCACGAAGTTTCTCGCGGCGTGTCCCCGGAGGGGTCCCCGAAGCGGCCCCGAGGGGCCGGATCGGGGCTCAACGGTGCAGGTGACGACGCGATTGAGCGGGCGGCGGAGGGGCTGCCCGCAGGGCTACGCGGCGCTCCAGGCGATGCCGTCGAGGATGTCGCCCGAAGCGCTACTGAGGGTCCTCTGCCGCATTCCAGGCAATCCCGTCGAGGATGTCGTGCTCGCTGACGACGACCTCGTGGGCTCCTGTCCGCTCCATCACGGCGAGCAGGACGAGCGCCCCCGCACCGATCACGTCGACCCGGCCGGGGTGCATCACGGGGATCGCGGCGCGCTCCTCGTGGGTGGAGCGGAGCAGGTGCTCGGTGATCGCGCGGACCTGGCCGCGGGTGACCCGGGAGTGGTGGATGGCCGCGGAGTCGTACTCGGACAGCTCCAGCGCGATTCCGGCGACCGTGGTGACGGTGCCCGCCAGGCCGACGAGGGTGCCGGCCCCCTTGAGCGGCACGGTCCTCCCGGCGAGGTCGAGGGCGGCGTCTACGTCCGCGCGGATCGCCGCGGCCCTCTCGTGGCTGGGCGGGTCCACGACGGCCCCGTCCACGACCAGGTGACGTTCCGTCATCCGTACGCAGCCGATGTCCACGGACCGGGCCGCCTCCACCCGGTCCGAGCCGAGGACGAACTCGGTGGAGCCGCCGCCGATGTCGACGACCAGATACGGCTTCGCCAGGTGGTCGCTGCCCGCCAGCTCCTTGGTGGCCCCGTCGAAGGAGAGCTGCGCCTCCTGGTCGCCGGTGATCACCTCGGGCTCGACGCCGAGGATGTCCCGGACCCCGGCCACGAAGTCGGCGCTGTTCTCGGCGTCGCGGGAGGCGGAGGTGGCGACGAAGCGGATCCGTGTCGCCCCCAGCTCCTCGATGACCGCCGCGTACGCGCGGCAGGCGGCGAACGTCCGCTCCAGCGCCTCGGGGGCGAGCCGGCCGGTCCTGTCCACGCCCTGGCCGAGGCGGACGATCGTCATGCGCCGGTCCAGCTCGGTGAAGGAGCCGGTGGCGGGGTCCACGTCGGCGACCAGGAGCCGGATGGAGTTCGTGCCGCAGTCGACGGCGGCGACCCGGGTCATGCGCCCTGTCCCTCGGAGCCCTCGCCGCACGGCGTGACGCAGGGGCCCTTGGCCCACCACTCGGGCAGCATCGCGATGGCCTCGTCGCCCAGCGGGTTCACCCCGGGGCCGGCGGCCAGCGAGTGGCCGACCAGGACGTGCAGGCACTTCACCCGGTCCGGCATGCCGCCCGCGCTCGGGAAGCCCTCCAGGACCTCGATGGCGTCGCGGCGGGTGATGTAGTCCTCGTGCGCGGCCCGGTAGGCGGCGGCCAGCTCCGGGTCGGTCTCCAGACGGGCCGTCATCTCCCTCATGACCCCGTTGGCCTCCAGCGTGCCGATCGCCGAGGCCGCCCGGGGGCAGGTGAGGTAGTACGTCGTCGGGAACGGCGTGCCGTCCTCCAGACGGGGCTGGGTCTCCACCACGTCCGGGTTGCCGCACGGGCAGCGGTGCGCGATGGCGCGCAGACCGCGCGGCGGGCGGCCGAGCTGCTGCTCGAACGCGGCGATGTCCGCGTCGGTGGGCTTGGTGGACTCGGTCTGCGGAGGGGGCGTTTCCATGCCTGCCTTGGTTCTGCTCGGAAGCTCGTAGAGGTGGATGTGCGGGTCGGTCAGTCGCGGTCGGCCCGGTCGGCGCTGTCCACGCCGTCCCAGAGGTTCGAGTGCCACGGGCGGCCACTCGCGCCCGGCTCGCCGCGGCGGTCCTGAGCCGCGTCGGGGTCGGCCACGGTGTAACCGGTCTCCCCGGGAAGGACGTAGTGGAGGTGCTGGCGGGCCAGCCGCATGATGTACGCGTCGTCCTGGAGCCGGGCCTTCTCGTCCCGCAGCTCCTCGGTGCGCCGCTCCGCCTGCTGCGAGAGCCGTTCCTGCTCGGCGATCTCGTCGCGCTGGGAGACGTACTGCCGCATCGGGTAGGCGAGCGCCACCACCAGGGAGCAGAGCACCAGCGCCAGGAACGCGGCCCGGCCGGTGAGCCGGGAGCGGCGGGCCTGCCGGCGGTTCTGGGACCGGTACACGCGGGCCGCGGTCTGCTCGCCGAGCAGGCGCAGCCTGGTCGCGGTGGAGAACCGGTCGCGATCCTTGCCCGCCATGTCTCCCCGCCTCCCCATCACACACGTCCGTCCCCGCACACGGTACGGGACCGGGTGCGGGGACGGGCGGAGGCTACCGTCCTACGGCTACGGGTCAGCCCTTGAAGCGGGGGAAGGCGGAGCGGCCCGCGTACACCGCGGCGTCGTCGAGGATCTCCTCGATGCGCAGCAGCTGGTTGTACTTGGCGACGCGGTCCGAACGGGCCGGGGCGCCGGTCTTGATCTGGCCGCAGTTCACGGCGACGGCGAGGTCGGCGATGGTGACGTCCTCGGTCTCGCCGGAGCGGTGCGACATCATGCACTTGAAGCCGTTGCGCTGGGCCAGCTCGACGGCGTCCAGGGTCTCGGTCAGCGAACCGATCTGGTTGACCTTCACGAGCAGGGCGTTGGCGGAGCCCTCCTCGATGCCGCGGGCCAGACGCTCGGGGTTGGTGACGAAGAGGTCGTCGCCGACGATCTGGACCTTGGCGCCGATGCGGTCGGTGATGACCTTCCAGCCGGCCCAGTCATCCTCGTACAGCGGGTCCTCGATGGAGACCAGCGGGTACGCGGAGACGAGCTCCTCGTAGTACTCGGTCATCTCGGCGGCCGAGCGGGACTTGCCCTCGAACTCGTAGACGCCGTCCTTGTAGAACTCGGACGCGGCGACGTCGAGCGCGAGCGCGATGTCGCGGCCCGGGACGTAACCGGCCTCCTTGATGGCCTCGACGATGAGGTCCAGGGCGGCGCGGTTGGACTCCAGGTTCGGGGCGAAGCCGCCCTCGTCGCCGAGTCCGGTGGACAGGCCCTTGGTCTTGAGGACCTTCTTCAGCGTGTGGTAGACCTCCGCGCCCCAGCGCAGGGCCTCGGAGAAGGACTCCGCGCCGATCGGGGCGATCATGAACTCCTGGACGTCCACGTTGGAGTCGGCGTGCGAGCCGCCGTTCAGGATGTTCATCATCGGAACGGGCAGCAGGTGCGCGTTCGGGCCGCCGAGGTAGCGGAAGAGCGGCAGGTCGGACGCCTCGGAGGCGGCGTGCGCGACGGCCAGCGAGACGCCGAGGATGGCGTTCGCGCCGAGCGAGGCCTTGTTCTCGGTGGCGTCCAGGTCGAACATCGCCTGGTCGATGAGGCGCTGCTCGGTGGCGTCGTACCCGACGAGCTCCGGGCCGATCTGCTCGATGACGGCGAGGACGGCCTTCTCGACGCCCTTGCCCTGGTAGCGGTTGGGGTCACCGTCGCGAAGCTCAATGGCCTCGAACGCACCGGTGGAGGCGCCGGACGGAACAGCAGCACGGCCCGTGCTGCCGTCGTCGAGGCCAACCTCGACCTCGACCGTGGGGTTGCCGCGGGAGTCGAGGATTTCCCTGGCTACGACGACGTCGATGGACGGCACGAGGCATCTCCTTCTGGGATCTGACACTGGTTGTGCAGGGTCACTGTGGCCTTGCGGCACGAGCCTATCGGGCCCGGCCGCGTCGGCCAGCCGACCGCCCGCCTCCTGGGACGAAAAAGGACCCAAGGACCTGCACAACGGGACAAAACTCTAGAAATCTACTGAGCGGTAACAACAAGAGGTGAACGCATGCGGGCCCACCGGCACCCGCCGCTCACGAAGAACCCGGCCCGGCGCGCTGGGGGGAAGCGCGCGCCGGGCCGGGAAGCCGTGCGAGGAGAAGTGCCGCCGGACGCTTCTCCTCCGGGGAGGAGAGACGGCGATTACTTCAGGTGGAGCTGCTGACCCGGGAAGATCAGGTCCGCGTCCTTGACGATGTCGTCGTTGAGCTCGAAGAGCTTGCTCCAGCCGCCCTTGACGCCTTCCGCCTGGGCGATGCTGCTCAGGGTGTCGCCGGCCTCGACCTTGTACTCGCCGTCGCCCTTCTGGACCTTCTCGCCGGTCGGGGTGGTGACGGTCCTCTTGCTCTCGGCCTTCTTCTCGGCCTGCGGAGCGGTGCGCTGCTCGGAGCGCGTGGTGGGCTGCTCGGCCTGACGCTCGGGCTGCGCCTGCTCGGGCTTGCTCTCGCCGGAGCCGGAGCCGGTGTTCACGCCCGGGTCCACACCGTCGTTGGTGAGGCCGCCGGCGCCGGCGCAGGCCCAGGCGCCCGGGCCCTGCAGGTCGAGGAGCTTCTCGGCGGTGGCGATCTGCTGGTCCTTGGAGGCCAGGTCGGCACGGGAGGCGTACTGCGTACCGCCGGCGGCGGCCCAGCTGGACTGCGAGAACTGCAGTCCGCCGTAGTAGCCGTTGCCGGTGTTGATGGACCAGTTGCCGCCGGACTCGCACTGGGCGACGGCGTCCCAGGTCTCGACGGAGGCGGCGGACGCGCTGGTCGCACCCATCAGCGGGACGGCGACGGCGGCACCGGCGACACCCGCGAGGGTGGCGATACGGGTGACCTTGGACGGGCGGCGGTGCTTGCCCTTGCTGTTCAGCAGCATGGAACGAATCTCCTCACCGACGCCTACGAGGTGAGCTGTCGGGTTCGGGCTGATGAGTTGCCCGGTCGCGCGGTGCTGCTCACGACTTCACCCCTAGCCGGTCCCGTACGTCCCCGTCGGTTCGACGAGGCGTCCGGACCCGGCGGCTTACCTGGGTCCCCCGCTCCTGCCTACGGCGCTTACGCGTCTGTTCCCTTCGACCGACGGCAGGATTCGGCGTGACGGTCGACGGGGCCCGCGGTGCGAGCGGCTCCGACCGTAAACACAGGCAACCCCGACATTCAAAGATGGACATAGGGGGCAATCGACCCGAACTCACCATGACCGGTGGGCCGTTTCCGCAGGTCGGGGGCGATACGCCCGGACCGGCCGGGCGAGACGCGTGAGTTGAAGCAAAGAGACCCATGTCTCACTTACGCAAAAGTGGACATAGGTCTCTTAACTGCCCCGGTTTTCGGGGTGTTTTCCCGAATTCGATCAGTTGGCGGCGGGTGTCTCGGCGCCCTCCGGCGCGGCCCGGTCCGCACCCTTGTCCGCGGCCTTGTCCGCGCCCTTGTCCGCGGCCTTGTCCGCGCCCTTGTCCGCACTCGGGTCCAGGCCCAGGTCCAGGTTCTGGCCGGGCAGGATCAGGTCCGGGTCGGAACCCAGGAGGCCCTTGTTCGTCTCGTACAGGCCGGTCCAGCCGCCGGGGATCTCCTGCGCGTCGGCGATCGCCCAGAGGCTGTCCCCGGGCTGCACCGTGTACGCGCCGGCGGTCGCCGCGCCGCCGTCCCGCGCGTCGCCGTCGCCGCGCGAGGCGTGCCGGCCCGACTCGCGGGGACCGTCCTCCTGGCCCGCGTCGGCCTCCTCGGGCGCGGGGGCGCCCCGGTGCTTGCCCCCCTTGCCGTCCTCGCCCTTCGAGGCGTCGGGGGCGGTGGAGGGGTCCGAGGCGTCGGGCGCGTCGGAGGCCGGCGGGGCGGTGGGCGTCACCGAGGAGTCGGGAGCCTCGCTCCCCTTCTCCCCGTCACCCTTACCACCCTTGTCCGCCTCATCACCCTTGTCACCCTTGCCGGATTCACCCGCTTCGCCGGTTGCGTCCGCTTCGTCGGTCGGGGTGGAGGTCGGGTCGGCCGAGGGGTCCGCCGACGGATCGGCGGACGGGTCGGCGGACGGCGAGGTGCCCGGGTCGACGCCCGGCAGACTGCCGTCCACCGCGAGGCCGGAGATCACCGCACAGCTGGGCCACGCCTTCGGGCCCTGGTCGTCCAGGACCTTCTCGGCGACGGAGATCTGCTGCGAGCGGCTGGCGAGGTCGGCGCGGGGCGCGAACGCCGTACCGCCGTACGCCGACCAGGTCTCCTGCGAGAACTGGAGCCCGCCGTAATAGCCGTTGCCGAGATCGGCGCTCCACATGCCGCCGCTCTCACACTCCGCGACCCGGTCCCAGGTGGTGGCCTCGGCGGCCTGCGCGCCGCCTGCGCCGAGCAGCGGGATGGCGATGGCCGATCCCGTCACGCCTGCGGCGACGATGATGGCGGGTGCCTGGCGAGGGCGGCGGTGTCTGCCGTTCGCGGAGCCCATGGGTATGCCTTCCGTGCGACTGACAAGCGAGTGACCTGAGCGCCGCGCAGCGGATTCCGTGCCTGCTTCGGCGCACAAGTGACGCGTGAGTAACGTGCGACCGACGCGTCGAACCGTGAACCTAGCGGGACTCGAACGTGTGTCACAAGTCGATGCAGCGCAGATCACGTGAAAGTCACAGAGTTGACACTGTGTCACTTTTTTCGGATCGGCTCCCCGGTTCGAACTCGACCGGAAGGGTGCGCAGTCCACGCATGATGAGCCCGCCACGCCAGCGCAAATCGTCAGGTTCTCCCGCAAGTCGCAGGTCAGGAAGGCGTCTCAACAGTGTGGCCAGCGCGGTCTGCCCCTCCAGCCGGGCCAGCGGCGCCCCCAGGCAGTAGTGGATGCCGTGCCCGTATCCGAGGTGCTGATTGTCACGCCGTGCAAGGTCCAGGGTGTCCGGATCCGTGAACCGCTCCGGGTCGCGGTCGGCCGCCGCCAGCACCACGAGTACGGGGTCCCCGGCGGCGACCTCCTCGCCGCCCAGGGTCAGCGCCTCGGTGGCGTACCGCCAGGTCGCCATCTCGACCGGCCCGTCGAACCGGAGCAGCTCCTCGATGCCGGTGGCCAGCAGCGCGTCCTCCCCCGCCGCCAGGGAGGCCTCCAGCCGGGCGCGCTGCTCGGGGTGGCGCAGCAGCGCGTAGGTCCCGTTGCCGATGAGGTTGACCGTCGTCTCGAACCCGGCGAACAACAGGATGAACGCCATGGCCGCCGCCTCGTTCTCCGTGAGGTGTTCGCCGTGGTCGCTGGCCCGGATCAGCCCGGAGATCAGGTCGTCGCCGGGGTTCTCCCTTTTACGGTGGATGAGTTCGGCGAGGTAGCCGCGCATCTTCTTCACCGACCGGGCGACCCCGCCGCGCGGCCCGCCGCCGTGCCGGATCATCATGCCCGCCCAGTCCCGGAAGTCGTCCTGGTCCTCCTCGGGGACGCCGAGCAGGTCGCAGATGGCGTAGATGGGGAGCGGGAAGGCGAAGTCGTGGATGAGGTCGGCGTTCCCCTTCTCCACGAAGTCGTCGATGAGCCGGTCCGTCAGCTCCTGCACGCGGGGCGCGAACTCCGCGACCCGGCGCGGGGTGAACGCCTTGGACACGAGCCGGCGCAGCCGGGTGTGGTCCGGCGGGTCGATATTGAGCAGATGCGTCATCAGCTCCGCCTTGCGCTCCCCCGGGATCCCCGTCTTCCCCTTGGCGTGCGGCGACTCGGCGTGGTTGGCCGGATTCTTGGAGAGCCGAGCGTCGGCGAGCGCCTCCTTGGCATCCCCGTACCGGGTCACGAGCCAGGCCTCGACCCCGCTGGGCAGCGCGGTGCGGTGCACGGGGCGGTGCTCGCGGAGCCAGGCGTAGGCGGGGTAGGGGTCGGTGGCGAACTCCCAGGTGAAGAGTTCGGGGGAGGCCGGGGTCGGTGCGGGGTCGCGGTGGGGGCAGGCGGGGGGCTCGGGAGTGCTCGGGGCGGGGCTGTCGTTCACGCCTTGACGTTATCGGGAGCGCCGGGGGCGGGGCTGCCGGGCAGGTCGCCGCTGCGGGCCGCCTTCAGGTCGGCCAGCGCGCGTTCGGCCTTGTGATGGCCCTGGTCCTTGGCCTTGAGGAGCCATTCCTCGGCTTCGCTGTAGCGCTTCTCCTCCAACAGAGACTCCCCGAGGAGAAAGGCCCCGTCGTGGTCACCCAGCTCGTGGGCGCGGGCGAACCACTTCCTGGCCTCCTGCAACGCGCCGCGGTTCTCCATGATGACTCCGAGGTTGTGGGCCCCGGTCGAGTCACCGCTCTCGGCCGCCTGCTGATAGAACCGAGCCGCTGCTTCCAGGGACCCACGTTCTTCGAACACGAGGCCGATGCCGTTCAACCCGTCCAGGTCTCCCTCTTCCACGGCGATCCGGAACCATTTCTCCGCTTCGTCGTAGTCCCGCAGATCGTGCAGCATGTTGCCGATACGCGTCGCGACCTCGCCCCGCCGGCCGGCCTCGGCGGCCTTCCGGTACCAGCGCAGTGCGTCCGCCTCGGCCCCACCGCCGCAGAGCAGATCGCCCAGCCAGAACGCGGCGAGCCCGTCACCACGCTCCGCCGCCGCCCGCAGCCAGTGCTCCGACCGCTCCATCAGGGCGATGCCGAGCATGCGCTGTGCCTCGGTGTCCCCGCTCTCGGCGCCCTTCTCCAGGTACGGGATCGCGGCGGCGCTGTCCTCCCGGTTGAACAGCAGACCCCCCAGCAGGCCCGCGGCCTCCATGCTGCCCGCGTCCGCCGCCCGGCGGAACCATCCCTCGGCGGCCTCCCCGTCCCCGTACTTCTCCTCGATACGGCCGAGGGTCAGCAGCGCCTCCAGGTCGTCGTCCTCCTCCGGCCCCAGCGCGGCGCGGGCCCGTTCGAGGACCGCGCCCATCGCCTCCAGGTCGTCCTCGCGCCGCACGGCCTCGACGGCGAGCGGCCACAGCTTGCAGGGGACCGGCCCGAACCCCGGCAGCCCGTCCCGGGCATCCTCGACCAGGGAGCCGTACGCCCGCCAGGTGCCGTCCTCCGCACCGGGCACCAGCATGCCCGTGGAGCCGTGCCGGATGCCGGACGCCCATTCCAGAGCCTGGTCGAACTCCTCGGAGGACGCCGGAGCCACGTCGCCGTAGAGGTCGCTCGCCCCGCGCAGCACATCAGCCGGGACCTCGTCGACCCCGCAGCGCGCCAGGTCGATCGCGGCCAGCACGAGGCGGTGGCCGAGCGGGTGCGCGTTCGGGCGGCGGGCCCTGCGCCACTCGCCCAGGAGTTCCGGTCCGACGGAGAGGTACGCGGGGGTGCTGTGCCGGGCGCGGTGCGCGTACGCACCCGCCAGGCGGAGGTCGTCGGGTGCCGCGGCGGCCAGCCGTTCCACCTCGGCCGGGGACCATTCCGCGCCCAGTTCGACGGGGTCCACGCCGCTCAGGAGACGGGTGTGCGCGGGGCTGCCGAAGCGGTGGGCGTCGTACGCCTCGTCGCTCATGGTGGCGAGCACCGGGACGCGCAGGCGGGCGAGCTCGGCAAGGAGCGCCGCGGTCAGCCCGTACTCGCCGAGGTGGCCGTCCAGATCATCGAGCCAGAGCACGCACTCCGCGTCTCCCCGGGCCCGCAGCACGTCGGTCAGCCCGCGCAGATCCGTGCCGGGAGCCGGGTGGAGGATCCTCGTCGTGCCGGAGAGGTTGGTGAACAGGGCGGCCCAGAGCGTCCTGGTCTTGCCGGACAGCGGTTCGCCGGTCACCAGTACCAGCCCGCCCTCCCGGGCCGCCACCCGGACCTGGGCGTCCAGGACGTCGGCACAGTCCCGCACCACGTATCGCGGCAGGGGCCGTTCGTCCGCGATACGGCGCGGGCGCCGCACACCGAGGGCGATCGCGTTGGCCCGGTCCAGCTGCGGCCAGTCGGCGACCCGGGGGAGACCGGAGTGCGAGGTCTGCCCGTAATAGGTGTGTACGCCGCCGGGGATGCTCCCGGCCTGGACGACCGGTTCGTTGAAGGTGCCGCCCGAGACGGTGTTGGCGTTCGTGGCGGTGTCGGCGTTCGTGGCGGTGTCGGGCGCGCGCTGCGGCACCGGAGCTGTGCGCGCCCGCTCGTCCTCGGCGAAGGCTTCAGCGATCACCTTCAGCTCCTCGTACACGACGGCGTCGCGGCTCCGGACCAGGCGCAGAATCTCGAACATGTCCTGGGCGGCGACCAGCGACCACTCGCCGGATTTCCCCTGGAATCTTGTGAGCACCTGTTTCAGCCGTGGCACCAACGAGGGAACGACACTTCGGCTCGCGGTGTCGCTCAGCAGCGCGTTCAGGTCGGGAGATCCCTCGGCAATGCCCCGGCCTAAAGCCTCGGCCAGCGAACCCAGTTCAGCGTCCACGCCTGTCCCCCACCCCTCGTACGACCTCTGGTGTCACCGTACTAACCCGCGTGGCCCTCCGCCGCCAGGATCGCGTCCCTGTACGCCCGGGCCGCCGCGCGCAGGGCCGCCTCCGGGTCGGCGCCGTTCGCCTCGGCGGAGACGGCGAGGGCGAGCAGCTCGTAGCCGATGGGGTCGCCGGTGGGGTCTCCCGTCGGGAGGGGGACGTCCAGGCCCGCCGTACGGACGCGGCTCGCGAGCTTCGCGGCGAGGGCCAGGCCGGGCTGGCCGAGGGGGACGCCTTCGGTGACCGAGGTGCGCTGCTTCTCGATCGCCTTGGTGCGCAGCCAGTGCGCGTGGACGTCCTCCGGGGTCTCGGCGGTCGCGTCGCCGAAGACGTGCGGGTGGCGGTGGATCAGCTTCTCGACGAGGCCGCCCGCGACGTCGTCGATGGCGAAGGGCTCCTCGGCATCCTCCTCGGCGATCCGCGCGTGGAAGACGACCTGGAGCAGGACGTCGCCGAGCTCCTCGCGCAGTTCGTCCCGGTCGCCGTCCTCGATCGCCTCGACCAGCTCGTACGCCTCCTCGATGGCGTACTTGGCGAGGCCCCGGTGTGTCTTCTGCGAGGTCCAGGGGCACGCGCGGCGGATCCGGTCCATGACCTGGACCAGGTCCAGCAGGCGGGCCCCGGGCAGGTCGTAGGAGCCGGGGAGCAGTTCCAGGTCCGGCATGGCCACCCGGCCCGAGCCGCCGAGCCGGGCCAGGCCGTCCGTCAGGCGGCTGTCGCCCTCGCCGCCGACCAGGACGACGACCGTCCGGCCGCCCGCGCAGTCGGCGACCAGTTCGTCGGCGGAGGGCGCGGTGTGCTCGACGCGTACCCCCGCCTCGCGGAGGTAGGGGAGCTGCGGGTGGTCCGGGTCGGTGACGAGGACCCGGTCGGCCGCGTGCAGCGTCTGCCAGGCCGGCCAGGACAGCAGGCCGGGCGCGACCCGGTGGCTGGCGGTGAGCAGGACGATGCGGCCGGGGTCGGCGGGGGTCTCGACGGAGGCGTCGGGGGCTTCGGCGTTCACCCTGCGAACCTACCTCCGGCCCCGGCGCCTCCGGCCCGCCGGATCAGGCGTCCGTCGGGGAGTCCTGCGGCCCGAACTCGGTGACCTGGGTGATCCAGGGCGCGCTGTAGTTGCCGAGCTGCATCTTCTGGTCGTCCCAGGTGCCGAAGCGCGGGTTCACGTCGATGTCGAGGGCCTTCGACGCCTTGGTGAGGGCCTCGCCGACGACCTGCTGGCCGGCCGGTGTGCCCAGGTCCGCGCCGAGCGCCGCGGCCAGCTTCGGGAGCTGGACCTCCTGGCGCATGTCGGCGTCGATCTGGTCCGGGGCGACCCAGCGCTGCTGGAGCATCATCGCCTCGAACTGCGCCTCGCCGCCCTGCTGGGCGCGGTTGGCCTTCCGCATCTCCTGGACCTCCTTGCGGGTGACCGTGACGCCCGCGTCCGCCGCGGCGCGGTCGAGGACCCGGCCGAAGATCAGCCCGTGCAGCTTGGCGCGGTTGAGCTGGCCCGACTTGTTCACCAGCTGGGCGGCCTCCGGGGAGCTGTCCTGCGCGCTGCGGACGTCCGCGGCGCGGGCCTGGACCACCGAGACCTCGATCCGCTCGCCGCCCACGACGGCCGCGGCGCCGGGGTGGGTCTGGTTGCCGCAGGCCGAAAGGAGCGGCGCCGCGACGAGTGTTGCGGCGAGGACGGCGAGCGCGGTGCGACGACGGCGGTGCAAAGGAGCCTCCCGGGGAGAGTTTGTGCATCAGTGCACAAAGCCTTGCGGTGATCGATGTTAGGCAGTGGAGGTGGCCGGTGCCACCGATTCGACCAACGATTCGGGAGGAGTTGGGGATGTGGTCCGGTATGGGGGGCGCTGTCAGCCCCCGCGGACGTCCCGCTGGTGGCTGAGCAGGCGCCGCAGGTCCATCGGCAGCGGGTGGTGCGGCCCGTAGGTGCGCTCGGCGTCGTACAGCAGGGCCTGGAGTTGCGCCCGGCCCGCGGTGTGGTCGCCGACCGCCAGGAGCAGTTGCCCGATGCGGTGCCGGATGTCGAGTGCGCGGCCGGGGTCGGAGGCGATCGGCCCGTAGGCGTTCTCGTAGTACGGGAGGACCGCGCGGTACTCGACCAGCGCGGCCCCGGCCTCGCCGAGCTGTTCGAGGCACTGGGCGGCGTCGTAGCGGAACTGGAGTGCCTGGGCGTCGGACGGGCCCGCTTCGGCGGCGCGGTCCTCGGCGAGGCGGCGCAGCTCGGGCAGGGCACGGCGGTACTGCCCGTCGTCCATCAGCGTCGCGGCGTACTGCTTGCGCAGGATGCGGACGACCGGTGAGTGCTCGCCGTGCTCGGCCGCGGCGGCGGGAAGGGTGGCGCCGAGGACGTCCACGGCCTGGGTGATCCGGCCCTCGCCGAGCAGCTTCTTCACCTCGTCCACGGCCCGTGCGACATCCGGCCGGGCGGGCGGCGGGGTGCTCGGCGGCAGGTGGGCGGGGCGCGCGGGGGACGGCGCGACGGCCGGGGGCGCGGTGAAGGACGGCGGGGCGCCGAGGGAGGGCGGCGGCGCGGCGAAGGTGGCGGGTGCGGGCACGGGGGCCGGGGTCGCGGCCCGGTCCGGCCAGGGGGCGTGCGGCCGCAGGAACGGGCGCGTCGGGTCGAGCGGCCCGGCGGGGGTGCCGTGCTTCGGCAGCAGCGGGGCGAGGTCCTCGTACACCTCCTGGGCGGAGGCCGGCCGGTCCTGGGGGTCCTTGGCGAGGAGCCGCAGCACGAGGGCCTCCAGCGCGGCGGGGACCTCGGGGCGGGTCTTGCGGACCGGGAGCGGGGGCTCGTAGAGGTGGCGGTGCAGGACGCCGAGCGCGGTGGACCCGGCGAACGGCACGTCACCGCTGAGGAGTTCGTGCAGGAGCACCCCGAGGGCGTACAGGTCGGTGTACGGGCCGACCGCGCCGCCCATCGCCTGCTCGGGGGCCATGTAGGCCGGGGAGCCGATGGGTGACCCGGTGTGCGTGAGGCGGGTGGTGTCCGTGTCGAGGACGGAGGCGACGCCGAGGTCGAGAACGGTGACGGTGCCGTCGGAACGGACCATCACGTTCCGGGGCTTGAGGTCGCGGTGGACGATCGGCACCGCGTGCACCGCGCAGAGGACCGCGCAGAGCTGAGCGGCGACCGCGACGGCCCACGGCCAGGGGTACGGGTTCCGCTCGGCCAGGTGGTCGGCGAGGTCGGCGCCCTCGACGTACTGCATGACGAGGTAGAGGTCGTCGTCGTCGCTGCCCGCGTCGTGGACGGTGACCAGGCCGGGGTGATCGACCTGCGCGGTGACCCGGCACTCGCGGACGAACCGGCGGCGCAGTTCGTCGGCCGCGTCGCTGCCGGTGGGCCCGGCGACCCGGTCGGGGCGCAGCAGCTTCACGGCCACGCGGCGGTCCAGGCGCCGGTCGTAGGCGGTCCACACCTGGCCCATGCCGCCCTGGCCGAGGATGGTCGCCAGTTCGTACCGGTCGGCGATGATCCGCCCGCTCACCGGCCCTCGCCCTCCCTGTTCTCCTTGCGGAGGTAGTCGCTCAGCTCGTCCAGCTCGGCGCGGACCTGGTCGAGGCGCTGGGGCGCGGGCGTGGGCGTGGGCGGCGGGGTCTGCACGGTGTACGGGTTGGGCTGCGGCTGCTGGTGGTGCTGTTGCGGCTGCTGGTGCTGTTGCGCGGGGTGCTGCTGGTACGGGAGTGGCGTGGGGTGTGCGGGAGCGGTAGCGGTGTACGGGGCCGGGGAGCCGAGGGAACGGAGAGAGCTGTAGTGGCGAATCTCCACGTACAGGTAATAGGTGATCACCCCGGCCAGCAGGGCGACGATCCAGAGCAGCATCAACAGCACCGACGCGTCCGACATGTCGTCGGGGTCGTCCGGTGTGGACACGATGAAGGCGAACAGCGCGGCGTTGAGGACCATCACGACCACGAGCAGGACCCAGTCGCGCGGCCTGCGGGTGACGATCGCCAGCCGTAGCATCGCCACCCAGCCCAACAGGCCGCAGCTCAGCACCGTCACCGTCACGAGGATCACGCGCACCGTCGTGAGCGTCGCCGGGGACGGCCGGGATGTCGTCTGCTGCTGCGGCGTCGGGCCGTAGCCGTGCATGTGCTGCTCCTGGGACGCGTATGTCGGACGTGTGGGGTGAGCGTATACACCTCCACCGACCGGCCGACCCCGGGTTGTACCCAACCGTTGTGGTTCACCTCACGCGGGTGTGACCGTGCCGTCCGTCAGGCCGTCGTACATTCCCTGGACCAGTACCCCGCCGAGCCGCTCCGCCGTCCGCAGCGCTTCCTCGAACGCGGCCAGTTCGCGGAACCGCTCCCCGTACCGCCGCTGTTCGGCGAGCGGCATCCGGGGCAGGTGGAGGCGTCGGGCGTCCAGCCGGGCCGCCGTGGAGGCGTAGCTGCTGGCCTGCCGGTTGTTGGCGGTGCCGCGCAGGAACCCGGCGAGGAACCACGGATCCAGGGCGGCCGGATCGGGGCGCAGCAGTTGGAGGTTGCGGCCGAGCGCGGCGCCCGCCTCCCTCTCGCCGACGACCCGGACGACGGTCCCGCCGCCGAGCACGGGCACCACGACGTCGCCGGGTTCGAGCACGACCGGGTCGTCGGGGGTCGCGCCCGGGACCTCCGGGCCGGTGAGCGGAGTTCCGGCTGCGTCGGTGAGCGGGGTTCCGGCCTGGTCCGTGAGCGGGGTTCCGACAGGGCCCGTGAGCGGGGTTCCGGCCGGGTCGGCTCCGGTGAGGACGTCGTGCTCGGTGAGAACGGGGCCCTGGCCGCCCGGGGCCGCGTTGCCGGTGTGCAGCGAGAGCGCCCCGCCGCGGGCGAGTTCGCCGACGGTGGTCCGGGGGCGGTGCGCGGGGACGGCGGGGGTGGCGGGGGGCGGGGTGAGGCGGGCGGTCAGCCGGAGGGTCTCGGCAAGCCGCTCCCGCACCTCGCCGAGTCCGCGGGCGTCTCCCCCGGGCGTGGGGCGCGGCAGATACCGGGCCGGGGCCAGGTCCACGTCGTCGTCGAGGAGTTCGACCACGGGCACGACGCGGCTGACGCCGGGGAGGTCGGCCCGGTCGCGCCAGGCGTCGAGCACGGCGGCGCGCACGACGGGCCAGTCGAGCCGGTCGCGTCCGCCGCCCGCCGCCTTGCCGCCCGCCTCCCCGGCGGACGCCGCGAGCCCGGCGGTGTCGGCCAGGAGGAGGTCCGGTCCGGGGCGGACTCCGGGCGTCGGCCTGCGCAGGACCCAGAGGTGGAGCGGAATGCCGTACGGGGGTGCGGCGCCGGCCGGGAGGGCGATGACGGCGCGGAGGGCTCCCCTGCGCAGGAGGTCGGCGCGGATACGGCGGCCGGAGCGCCGGGAGGCGGCGGCCGGAGGCATCAGCAGGACGGCGGTGCCGCCGTCGCGCAGCCGGGCCAGGGCGTGCTGGACCCAGGCCAGTTCGGACTCGACGCGGGCGGGGAAGCCGTACTCCCAGCGCGGGTCGTAAGCCAGCTCGTCGTGGCCCCAGTTGCGGTCGTTGAAGGGCGGGTGGCAGAGCACGGTGTCGGTCGCGAGCCGGGCGAAGGCGTCGGCCCGCAGGGTGTCCCCGGTCCGCACGGCCAGGGAGGGAGGGGAGCCGTGCGTTCCGTCGGCGCCCAGGGCGAGGCGCAGTGCGGTGAGGGCGGCGAGCCCGGCGTCGGCCTCCTGGGCGTACAGCGCCGCCGGTCCCGCGACGGCGCGGAGCAGGGCGCCGGTCCCGGCGGCCGGGTCGAGGACGCTGCGGACCGGACGGTCGGGGGCCGGGCGGCCGGCGTCCTTCGGGGGTTCGGCGAGGTCCGCCATCAGCTCGGCGAGGTGCGGCGGGGTCAGCGTGAACTGGCGGGGGTTGGCGTCCAGGTGCCGGCCGAGCAGGAACTCGAAGGTCTGACCCGCCCCGATCCCGGCGGCGAGCTGCGCGGCGGCGCGCAGGAGCGGCACGGAGGGCAGCAGGGCCTGCGCGGTGGGGGTGTGAACGGCTCGCGCCCTGTGAACTCCCGGAGCCACGGGCGGGTTCGCCGGGTGAACCACCGCGGGCCCGGGTGCGGCGGATCCCGACGCGGTCGAGCCGGGCGCAACCGATTCGAACGTGGTCGGGCCGGGCGCGGTCGAGCCGGCGGTTCGCGGCGTGCGGGCGGTCCCTGGGGGTGTGGCCCGGCCGGGGCTCGGGGTGCCTGAGGGGCTGTCGGGGCCGAGCCGGGCGGTGAGCACGTGGTCCATGGCGTGCGGCAGCGCGTCGGCCATCCGTTCGTCGGACGCGGCGGTCAACTCCAGCCAGGCGGTGGGCCGGTCACGGACGAGCAGCAGGGCGCAGCCGGTGTGGACCAGGGCCTGCGCGGCCCCTGCGGGGTGGCCGGCCACCTCCTGCCAGACCCGCTCACGGAGCGGCACCTCGGCGAGTTTCCCCTGGTCGCGCAGCCACTGCTCCACATCGGCCAGCGCGAAGGACGGGCTGGCAGCGGTGCCGCCGACGGGCTGGGGGAAGTCGGCGTGACGGCGGCGCCAGTTGCTGACGGCCGCACGGCCCACTCCTGCCAGCCGCGCGATCCCGGCCGCGGTGACCTCCGTCGCGTTCTCCGGCACTGGCTCTCCCTCGGTCCGTCCGCGCTACCTGCCCGCGAGCATAGCGAATCACCCGCACCACACCGGAAAGCACCGTTGCCCGACCCGTCACAGATCTTTCGTGTTGACTCGGTTCACAAGCTCTGCTGTTATGGGTCCGCCCCCGCCGGGGCCGCTTTCCTCTCTCTGCTGACCGGCGCGCCGCGCGCCTCTCCTTCCGGAGCCTGACCCATGCGTCTCATCACCCGTATATCCGTCAACACCGTCTGCGCGATGACCCTGTTCGGTCTCGCCGCCTGCGGCACGGACTCCCCGAAGGAGACCGGGCCGTTCGCCGGAGTGTCCGGCCCGGAGGTCGTGAACAAGGCCCTCACGAAGACGACCGGGGTCAAGTCCCTGCGGATCGGGCTCGACATGACCACCTCCGACGGCCGGGTCGAGGCCGACTTCGCCACGAGCCTGGGGGGCGACTGCACCGGAACGATGACCATGGGCGGCACGGGCACGATGGAGGTCCGCAAGACCGGCGACACGGTCTACACAAAGCTCGACGAGACCCTGCTGCGCGAACAGTCGAAGGGCGAGCCGAAGGCGGACGTGGACGCGGCGGTCAAGCTGATCGCGGGCCGCTGGATGGAGTCGAAGGCCTCCGACCCGGACACCGAGGACACCATCGAGTTCTGCGACCTGAAGGGGCTGCTGAAGGAGTTCGAGGCGGGTGACAACGCCGCCCGCAAGAAGGGCCCCACGACGGTCGCCGGCAAGCCCGCCCTGCGCCTCACGGAGAAGGAGGGCAAGGAGACGTTCACCATCGACGTCTCCGCCGAGGGAGCCCCGTACATCCTCCGCGTCACGTCCCGGGGCGGCGAGGAGCCGATGACGATGAACCTGTCCGAGTTCGACGTGCCCGTCGTGGCGGAGAAGCCCGCCGCGAAGGACATCGTCGACCTGGAGCAGTAGGACTCAGCCCGCCCGCGCGGGCCCGCCGTCCCCGGTCACCCGGCCGCCGACGCCGGGGCTCCGCCTCCGAAGTCCACCTCGGCCGCCGGCAGTACGCGTACCCGGCGGCCCGGGTAACGGAGGTTGCGGTAGATCTCGTTGTGGTGCGCGACGGACGCCTCGGGTGCGGCGTACGGGCCGGGGCCGGGCCGGACGGACGTGGTGTGCCCGTCCGCGACGAGCACCAGGTCGTACCCCCGGCTCAGCGCCTGCCGGGCCGTGGACTCGACGCAGATCTCGGTGGCGAACCCGGTGACGACGACCTCGGTGACCCCCCGGGCGCGCAGGACAGCGTCCAGTTCCGTGTCCAGGAAGCTGTCCGGGGCGGCCTTGGGCACGACCGTCTCACCGGGGGCGGGGGCCAGCTCGGGCACGATCCGCCAGCCCTCGGTCCCGGGTTCCAGCTCCTCGTCCCCCTGCTGCACCAGCACCACCGGCGCACCGGCCGCCCTGGCCCGCTGCTGGAGGCGGGCGATGGCCGCGACGGTGCCGGCCGCCCGGTACGCCATCGCCACCAGGGTGTTCTGCATGTCGATGACGAGGAGAGCGGGGATGTGCGCGGGCACCTCAGGGGACGCCGCACCCGGACCTTCGGGCATCGGCGTCACAGTTGGCACCGCACCCGGGACTTCGGGCATCGGCGTCACAGCTGGTGCCGTACCCAGACGTTGGGCTCGACGTAGACCGCGTATCCGTGCGCGAGCGCGCAGTGCACCGGTACCAGCGCCCCCGGCACCTCCACCGGACCGTCCGTGTCGAACGGCAGCCCGGTCCACTCCCGCCACTGGGCGAGCGAGCCGCGCACGGTCATCGACAGAGTGGCGACCGAGTCGATCTTCCCGCCCGCGCGGGCGTGCACCCGCAGCCAGGGGTCCTCGGGCAGCCCGTCCTCGGGGCGGGTCAGCCGGGCGTACTCCTCCATCGGCTGACCGGACCGCAGGTGCTTGCCGTTCGGCCGCACCGGGGCGACGACCTGCCCGAAGCCGAGCCGTTGCGCGTTGTCGCGCATCGCGGCGAGCATCCGGCCCGATATCCCCTGGCCCAGATGGCCGGTGGCCACCGTGATGTCGATCGCGCTGACCGTGTCGGGAGTGCGTCCGCGCCGCAGATCCGAGAACGCCCACAGCAGCACCTGGTCCCAGCCGCCGACGGGCAGTTCGCCGCGCCCGGGGGCGTCCAGCACGAAGGGCACGCTGAACGCGCGCGCGACGACGGCGCCCTCGGGGTCGGTGGCGACCAGCACGTACTGGGGGAACTCGACCGCGATCCGCGGGAAGTTCGCCCAGCCGACGAGGTCCTCCAGGATGAACTCCGGCCAGGTGTCCGGCATCCGGTCCAGGGCGCCGGCCAGCTCCGGGCGCTCGGCGAGGGTGGTGATCTTCAGCTCCATACGCGCGACCCTAAACAGCCGGATCCTCTCCGACCAGCGAATATCGGTCCGGGTCACCGCGCACTCCGGGGCCGCCCGCCCGCGCCGCCGCCGCCCGGCTACCGTCACGCCGCATGACGACGACACCTCCGTCCGCCTCCGCCGGCCCCGTACTCATCCGGCCCTGCCGGGCGACGGACCTCGAACTGCTGGAGCGGCACATGCCCTCGCCCGGCCGGACCCGGCGGCACGCAGCCCGGTTCGACCGGCAGGAGCGGGGGCTCAGCACCTTCCTCACCGCCTGGGCCGACGACGTACCCGTCGGGTCGGCGCAGATCCTGTGGCAGGGCTGCGCCGCCCCGGAGGTCCGGGCCCGCTTCCCCGACTGCCCCGAGCTGAACGGGCTCGCGATCTGGCCACCGGACCTGCGCTCCCGGGGCATCGGCACGGCGCTGATCCGTGCGGCGGAACAGCGAGTCCATGGCGCCGGGCACGCCCTGATCGGCCTGGGCGTGGACGACGACAACCACCGGGCGGCCGCGCTCTACCTGCGGATCGGCTACCGGGAGACCGGCTGCCGCTACCTGGACCGGTACGCGTTCCTCGACGCCGACGGCGTCCGGCAGGAGGTCGCGGACCCGGCCCGCTTCCTGGTCAGGGACCTCGGCGAGGGCACTCCCGGACCGGCGTGATCCGGCCGGAACCATGAGGTGTGCATGCCGCGTCCCCACCCGTGACTTCGCACCCGGTGCGCCATTCGTCGAGGAGCAGAACCATGACCCAGCCCGGCAGTACACCGCCCCGCCCCCGGAGAGCCGCCGGGTGTCTGCAGAGCCTGGTGGTGATCGCGGTGCTCCTCGGCCTGGGCTACGGCGCGTCCAAGATCTTCGGTGACGAATCCTCGAATAAGTACTCGAAGTCGCCCTCGTCCTCGTCCGCGTCGGACGGCCAGGGCGGCTCGTGGGAGATCGGCGACTGCGGCGGGCCCGACCCGGAGAACAAGCCGGACGGCTACCGCGCCTTCGACTGCGACGAGTCGGGAGCGACCTTCAAGGCCCTGAAGATCGAGGACGCGAGCTTCCTGCCCAACGCGATCCAGTGCCCGGCCGGAACGGACCTGATCATCCAGGTCTCCCGGGTCTTCGGATCCGGCGACGACAAGAAGGGCGGCGGCATCCCGACCAACACGGTCTGCGGCCGCAACCTGACGGGTGACCACCCCGGCGACGCGGGCGCCGGCGGGGGCCAGCTCGTCGAGGGCGACTGCATCTCGGCGACGGCGAAGGAGATCGCCTGCGCCTCGGCCGGGGCGACCGACTTCAAGGTCCTCGGCCTCGTCAAGGAGAAGACCGAGTGCCCGGCGGCGACCACGGAGCCGATGCAGCTGATGATGGCGATGGGCCGCCCGTACGACGTGATCTGCGGCGGCAAGGTCTAGAGACCCCGCCCCCTCCCCGGTGCGGCGGTGGCGGCCCCTCAGCCGCCGCTCAGCCGCCGCACTGGGTGAGCATGGTCCGCTTGTCGGCGGCCGTGACCGGGAGTTCGTACTTCAGCGAGACCTGGGCGAACCGTACGGCGTAGGAGCAACGGACCGGCTTGTACGGGGGCAGCCAGGAGGCCGGGCCGGAGTCCCGCTTGGCGTTGTTGGCCGGACCGTCCACCGGGATGAGGTTGAGCGGGTCGTTCGCGATCTGCTCGCGCTTGGCCTCGTTCCAGCGGGCGGCGCCCATCTGCCAGTCGTAGGACAGCGGCATCACATGGTCGATCTGCACCTTGGTCGCCTGCTGCTTGCGCCAGTCGATGCTCTCGCCGGTGTAGGGGTCCTGGAGCGTCATCGACATGACGATGCAGTCGGATCCCGCCTTGTGCTCGATGTCCTTGCCGTCCCGGGCGAGAAGGTCGTTGCGGGTGTCGCAGCCGTTGCGGGCGAGCGGGATGCCGTCGATCCCGTCCTTCCACGCGTAGCCGAACTTCTTCCGCTCGTAGCCGGTCTTCGGGCCGCGCCCCTTGGTGGCCACCTTCTCGATGATCTTCCGGGCGGCGGCCCGGTCCGCGTCCGTGGTGAGGGGGGCCAGGCCCGGCTTCGTACCGTCGGGGTTGTCCAGCGGGCTGGCGCCGAACCCCTCGGCGGACCGCGCGCCGCCGTTGGTCCCGCCGCTCGCGCTGCCTCCGCCGTCGGCCGCGAGGTCGTCGGGGGTGCAGCCGCCCGCCAGGGCGATCGCGACGAGAGCGCCGATGGCGGGCAGAGCCGCTCGGTACGTTCCGTACGTACGGGGAACTATCACGTGAAGCCGTCCTGACGGGGAGAAAGCCGAACGCCGAGAATCCTAAGGGCGTCTTCCCCGCCGGGGGCGCTTCCATGACGGCGCTTCAGGGCTTCAGCGCTTCGGCACCTCAACACCTCACCCCTTCAACACCTGGGCGCATCTACACCTAGCCGCATCAACGCCTCGACGCATCAGCGCACCGCGCATCGCGCATCAGCGGGTCCGGCGCTCCAGCCCGCTCCGGCCTCCCGGGTCACACCTTCCCGATGCCGAGGGTGTTCTCGGCCGGCAGCAGCCCCGATCCGAGGACCGCCAGCCAGGGCTCCCCCAGCAGTTCCACCAGCCGCTCGCGCCCCGGCTCCCCCAGCGCCCGCCACGGCGCGGCGGCCTCCTCGTCGGTACGCAGCTCCACCTTCGCGCGCAGTTCGCGCCCCGCGTCCGTGGCCGTGCCGTCCGCCGCCACCAGCCCGCGCTCCTGGAGCCGCCACCGGGCCGCGCCCCACTCCTCCGCACCCCATCCCCGGCTCGCGAACACCTCGGAGGGCGCCGCGCCGACCGCCGCGAAGGAGACCAGCGACTCGACCGGGTCGAGACCGGCCCCAGCCAGGGCGGCGATGTGCCCGTCGCCCCGGTGCTCGCGCAGAACGGTCGCCGCCTGCCAGAGCACCAGGTGCGGGGCGTCCGGCCAGGGCAGTCCGGAGTTGGCGGGCCCGAGGCCGCCGACCGTCCCCGGGGTCACCGCCTCCGCCGCACGGCGGGCCAGTGCGGCGGCCTCCGCGAACTCCGGCCCCTCCGCCCGCTCCCCGAAAAGGGCCCGGTAGGACCGGTCGACCGCCCGCAGCCGGGCCGCGAGGACCGCGTCCGGGGCGGCGGTCGCCCAGATGCCGGGAACATGGCGCTCCACCATCGCCGGAGCGAAGCTGTGGAACGTCCGCACCGCCTCCTCCGCCCCCACCGCCCCCAACGGGGCCGCCCGCCAGGCGAAGTAGCTCGCCCAGCGCTCCTCGATGTCGTACCCCAGCGCGGCGGCCTCGTCGAAGGCCTCGGGGGCGTAGTACAGAACGGCGTGCAGGGGCTCCAGGAGGTGCCACATCTGCCGCACACGGGCCGGTTCTCCGGTCATGATCTCCACCTTCCCGAACGGGAATCGCGAATCTTGCCAGTGACTAGATCAGATCTCCAGCATGCGCGCGCCACCAGAACTTGTCAATGACTAGATGCCGGGTAGGGTGCTGTCATGAACAGCGAGCGCGCCTACCACCACGGCGACCTGCGGCGCGTGATTCTGGACGCCGCCCTCGACGTCATCGCGACGAACGGCCCCGGAGCCCTGAGCCTGCGCGACCTGGCCCGGCGGGCCGGCGTCTCGCACGCCGCGCCGGCGCACCACTTCAAGGACCGCACGGGCCTGCTGACCGCCGTGGCCGCCGAGGGGTACGCCCTGTTCGCCGACGCGCTGGCCGGGGCGCCGGACCTCCGGGAGCGGGGCGTCGCGTACGTACGGTTCGCGGCGACGCACCCCGCGCACTTCCAGGTGATGTTCCAGCCGGACCTGCACCGCACCGACGACCCGGACCTGCTGGCCGCCCGCGCCCGGGCGACCGAGGCCCTGCGCGCGGGCGTGGCGGACCTCCCGCCGGCCGGCCGGGGCGAGGACGACCGCCTCGCGGGCGTGGCCGCCTGGTCACTGGCCCACGGCTTCGCGACGCTGCTGCTCAGCGGCAACCTCTCGGACGCGATGGAGGGCCGGGACCCGGAGGCCGTCTTCCGGTCCCTGGCCGGCCTGATCTTCACGCCGGAGAACCGCCGCGACGGTGACGGGGCCGTCCCCTAGGCTGCCCCTCATGGGCGTTTCCTGAGCAACGAACGAGGTCCCGCAGCGGGACCGCAAGCCGCCCGGCGCCGGCCGCCGGGCCCCGTTCGTATGCCCACGCACCCTCTCAGGAGCCCCGGCCATGCCGCACGTTCGCCCCGCCCACGCCCGTACCGCCCCTGCTCCCCTGCCCGCCGACGCCCTGGCCCTGGACGGCCGCATCGAGTTGCTGCGCGCGACGGCCGAGGCCGACCCCCGCGTGGAAGGCGTCCTCCTCTACGGCTCCTGGACGCTCGGCGAGGCCGACGCCCACTCGGACCTGGACGCCTGCCTGTACGTACGGGAGGCGGACGTCGACGCTTTCGACGGGCGGGAGTTCGTGGAGCGGCTGGCCCCGCTGAAGCTGGCGTACACCAACATGCACGGCATCCTCGCCGTGGTCTTCGACGACCTGATGCGCGGAGAGTTCCACGTCGAGCCCACCGGCACCGGCATCGCGGAGATCGCCACGTGGCGCGGCCGGGTCCACCTCCCCCGCCCCGAGGCGGCCGTGCTCCTGGACCGCACCGGCCGCCTGACCGCCGCCGCCCGTGAACTGGCCGCCTTCAACCCGCCGGAGCCGGTGGCCACCGCCCAGCAGCTCACCGACGAACTGGCCAACTGGACCCTGATGCTGGCCCACGTACAGGCCCGGGGCGAGCACGCCCGCGCCCACAACCTGCTGCACGCCGTCATTGCCCCGCTCCAGCTCAAGCTCTGCCGCCTGCTGCGCGGCTCGACCGCCCACTGGCTCACCCCGAGCCGCGCCCTGGAGGCGGACCTGCCGGTGGTGGACGTCGAGCGGTACGCCACGACCACCGGGCCCCTGACCCCGGAGGCCCTCCGCACGGCGGCGGCGAACAGCTGGCGGTGGAGCCGGGAACTGGCGGCCGAGGCGGCGGACCGGTGGGGGACGCGACTGCCACTGGGGCTGCACGAGGAGATCGCGGAGGCCCTGGCCCCGGCCGAGTGACTCGGCCGGTCGAGCACGGGGTCGTTGGCAAGACCGTCCGGGCGACGTGCCATCGGCCGCCGCCGCCCCGGTCGGCCGCGTCCGCAGGGCCGATGCCCCATCGTGATGCGCGGGTGCACAACCCTGGGTGGGTGTCGGCCGTCTGTAAGGCGCTGGAGGGACGCTCCTTCAGCGCTATTCCGTACGGAGATCGGGGATCAGGTGGGGAAGCAGGTCTGGAGAGCCGTCGTGGCCGGCGGTGCGGCGGCGGTGTTCACGGCGGTGGCCGCGGTGCCGGCCGGGGCGGCCGAGGGCGGGGCCTCGTTCAGCCGTGTCCAGGTGAACGGCGGCAAGCCGATCGTCATCGGGACGACGAAGGAGGTCGCGGTGCCCGCCTCCTTCCGGATGACGACCACGAAGCCGTGGAAGGCGCCGGGGTTGGTGTTCCTCCACCGCAACAGTGGGGAGGAACAGCTGTGGCACTCGATCGAGACGAACGACTGCCCCAACAAGGTCGGCGCCTGCGACATCAACGAGACGATGTACTTCGACCCGAGCGTGTGGGACATGCGTAACAGCGAGGCCGGGGCCTGGAGGGTCGGGGCCGAGGTCCGTTTCAAGGACGGCAGCGGTGACGTCGACGACAAGGGCATGACGGTCTACGTCCAGCGCAACTCCCGTCTGACCGTCAACGCCTCACCGGAACCGGTGGCCAAGGGCAGGACCATCACCGTGACCGGAAAGGTGACGCGGGCCAACTGGGAGACCAGGAAGTACGCCTATTACGGCGGCCGCCACGTGAGCTTGCAGTTCAAGCCTTCCGGCTCGGCCTCCTACAGCACGGTCAAGAAGGTGTACGCGGATGGCTCGGGCAACCTCAAGACGACCGTGAAGGCCTCCACGTCGGGTACGTGGCGCTGGGCGTACTACGGCAACACCACCACCGGGGCGTCGACGTCGTCCGGGGACAACGTCGTGGTGAAGTGACGTCTGCCGTGTCGGCGGACCGGTGGAGGCCGAGGACTTCGGACCGCTGAGCCGGGAGACCGCCGCCGGGGGATGACAACGGCCTCCCCCAGCCCGGGCGTCGATACGTCCCCATTGACGCCCGGGCCCCCGGTTCCCCGCGACGGCCTGGCCGTCCGCGAACCAGGAGCGGCCCGGCTACCCTTCCTTCTCCGGAAAGCGCGAAGGGAAGCCCCTTGCGGGGGCGGATGGCCAGGTCGTCCACGACCAGCCCGTCCAGCGTTCCATTCGGAACCAGGGGCCTCGTTGCGCTCCTCCCGCGCGGAGAAGGTCGGAAGGTGAACGAGACGCGCCCAGGAACTTGGTCGCCGCCGGGCACGGGCGTCACTCGGGCGTGAACTCGTACTGAACCTCGTACAGGTGACCCGCCTTGACCATCACCGTGGCCTCGATGGGCCGGTCGTCGTCGCTGAACACCACCCGCAGTGTACGCAGGACCGGCAGGTCCCCGGGGAGCCGGAGCAGCCGGTACTGCTCCTGCGTCGCTACACGCGCCGAGACCCGGTCGACGCTGAGCCGGGGCGGGTAGCCGAGCGAGGCCAGGAGGGTAGGCGTGCCTCCGGGGATGCGGCGTGTTCCGGTGATGGCGGTGCCATCGGCAATGTCCGGCGGGTAGTACGAGGAGACAAGTTCCGCAGGTTCGTCGTCGATCGACAGGAGTTGGTGGCGGAGGATCGCCGTGCCGCCCGGCTGGAGCGCCAGCGCGTCCGCGACGTCCGCCGGCGGTTCGGTCTGCGTAACGTCCAGGAGCGTGCTGCGGGCGCGCGTGCCCCCGTTTGCCGCTTCGGTCAGCCAGCGGTAGGGCTCTCCAGTCGGAGACGGCGCCATGTACGCGGCAGGCCGTATCGTGCGCTGCCGATGTTCGCGTACGGTCACCGACGCGCCTGCCCTGCCGACCACGAGATGCTCGCCCTTGAGGAGCTGCAAGGCCTTCTGAACCGTGGCGTTCGCCGCGCCGAACCGCTCCTTCAACTGTGCGGTGGAGGGGAGGCTGTCACCGGGAGCCAGGTCCCCGGACATGATGTCGTCCCGCAGATCGGCCGCGATCCGCTCGTGCAGCGGACGGCCGTCCGCCTCTTCCGTCTCCGGTCCGTGCACCGTCATCCGATCCTGATCTCGTACTGCAGCTTCTGGCCTCGGGGAGGCATGACCATCACATCGACCTGGACAGGCCGGTCATCCGCGTCCAGGGTGAGCCGTGTCAGTTCGAGGACCGGCTCGTCGGCCATCAGGGCCAGCTCCGCCCGCTCGCGCTCGGACGGCATACGGGCGGCCACGTCTTCCCTGGCACGGACTCCTACGTGGCCGAGTTCGGCAAGCAGCCGGGCGGCTCCTCCTCGGATCTTCGCCGTGCCGGCCAGCCCTGTGCCCCGCGCGATCTCCACGGGGTAGTAGGTGTCGGTCAACTCGCACGGTTCGCCGTCGAGATACATGACCCGTCGCCGTCCGACGACCTGTCCGCCCTGTTCCACCGCAAGCAGGCCGGCCACCCGCTCCGGGGCGGCGACTTCACCGGCGCTCACGATCTTCTGCGTGCCGCGACGCCCCGCCGACGCCGCCTCGGCGCTCCAGACGTCGCCTCCGCCCTCCGTCGGCGTCAGGTAGTGAGCGGACGCGCTGATCACTTCACCCTCGCCCATGGCCTCCTCCTTCGCCGACGACGGACCTTGCCGGTGCACACGGTAGGCGACTCCGTCGAACACCCCAAAGAGTACCTTGCCACCTTTCGCGAATAGCAGTACGGTCATCCCGTTACGGCCCACGAGCAAGGCGGTGAACCACCGTGTCCTCTTCGCAGTTACGGCGCTTTCCCCGACGGCGCACTTCCGTCGGTGCCTCACGCGCTTTCGTCGCCCAGATCCTCAGGGAGTGGCAGCTCACGGACCTGATCGACGACATAGAACTCTGTGCCTCGGAGCTGGCGACCAACGCCCTGCTCCACGGCGTCCCACCGGAGCTCGCCGCGGACTTCGGCGTCGATGAACACGTCGTGGGCAAGACAGTGTGGGCCGCGTTCAAGCGGCCCGCGACGCCGTAGCGGCCCCGGCCCAGACGCATCGGGCCCCGCCGGTCAGCCCGGCGGGGCCCGTCGTTCACTCGGTACGCGGGTCTACGACCCCAGGATCGTCGTCAGGAACTCCCCCGTCCACGCCAGCAGTTCGCGGCCGATGACCGGCTTGCCACCGATCTTCCCGGTCGTCGGGCGCGGGACCAGGATCTGGTGGGCGGCCGGCTTGATGACCGTCTTGGGGTGCAGGCGCTTCAGGCGCAGTTCCTGGGACTCGCGCAGCTCCACCGGGGCGAAGCGGATGTTGGAGCCCTGGAGGACGATCTCGCCGACGCCGCAGGCGCGGGCCAGCATGCGCAGGCCGGCGACCAGGAGGAGGTTCTCTACCGGTTCGGGCAACGGGCCGTAGCGGTCGGTCAGTTCCTCGCGGACCGCGCGGATGTCGTCCTCCGAGGAGGCCGAGGCGATCGAGCGGTACGCCTGGAGGCGCAGCCGCTCGCCGGGGGCGTAGTCGTGCGGGACGTGCGCGTCGACCGGGAGCTCGATCTTGACCTCCAGCGGGGGCTCCTCCTGCTCGCCGCCCTCCATCTGGGCCCGGTAGTCGGCGACCGCCTCGCCGACCATGCGGACGTACAGGTCGAAGCCGACGCCCGCGATATGACCGGACTGCTCGCCGCCCAGGAGGTTGCCCGCGCCGCGGATCTCCAGGTCCTTCATCGCCACGTACATGCCCGCGCCCATCTCGGTGTGCTGGGCGATCGTGGCCAGCCGCTCGTGGGCGGTCTCGGTGAGGGGCTTCTCGGGGGGGTACAGGAAGTAGGCGTAGCCCCGGTCGCGGCCTCGGCCCACCCGGCCGCGCAGCTGGTGCAGTTGGGAGAGGCCGAAGTTGTCGCCGCGCTCCACGATCAGGGTGTTGGCGTTGGAGATGTCGATGCCGGACTCGACGATCGTCGTGGAGACCAGGACGTCGAACTTCTTCTCCCAGAAGTCCACCACCACCTGTTCCAGGGCCGTTTCCGACATCTGGCCGTGGGCCGTGGCGATCCTGGCCTCCGGGATGATCTCGCGGAGGCGGGCGGCGGCCCGGTCGATGGACTCGACCCGGTTGTGGATGTAGAAGACCTGGCCCTCGCGCAGCAGTTCACGCCGTACGGCGGCGCCGATCTGCTTCTCCTCGTACGGGCCGACGAACGTGAGGACCGGGTGGCGCTCCTCCGGCGGGGTGGTGATCGTGGACATCTCGCGGATGCCGGTGACCGCCATTTCGAGCGTACGGGGGATGGGCGTCGCGGACATCGTGAGCACGTCGACGTTGGCGCGGAGCTTCTTCAGCTGCTCCTTGTGCTCGACGCCGAACCGCTGCTCCTCGTCCACGATGACCAGGCCGAGGTCCTTGAACTTCGTCTCGGAGGAGAAGAGGCGGTGGGTGCCGATGACCAGGTCGACGGCCCCGTCCTTCAGGCCTTCGAGGGTGGCCTTGGACTCCGTGTCCGACTGGAAGCGGCTCAGGGCGCGGACATTGACCGGGAATTGGGAGTAGCGCTCGGTGAACGTCCCGTAGTGCTGCTGGACCAGGAGAGTGGTGGGGACGAGGACCGCCACCTGCTTGCCGTCCTGGACCGCCTTGAAGGCGGCCCGGACCGCGATCTCCGTCTTGCCGTAGCCGACGTCGCCGCAGATCAGCCGGTCCATCGGGACCGTCTTCTCCATGTCCTCCTTGACCTCGGCGATCGTGGACAGCTGGTCGGGCGTCTCCGCGTACGGGAAGGCGTCCTCCAGCTCGCGCTGCCAGGGCGTGTCCGCGCCGAAGGCGTGGCCGGGGGCCGCCATCCGGGCGCTGTAGAGCTTGATCAGGTCGGCGGCGATCTCCTTGACCGCCTTCTTCGCCCGCTGCTTCGTCTTCGTCCAGTCCGCGCCGCCGAGCCGGTGCAGCGTCGGGGCCTCGCCGCCGACGTACTTGGTGACCTGCTCCAGCTGGTCGGTCGGGATGTAGAGGCGGTCGCCCGGCTGGCCGCGCTTGGCGGGGGCGTACTCGACGAGGAGATACTCGCGGGTCGCGCCCTGGACCGTGCGCTGCACCATCTCCACGTACCGGCCGACACCGTGCTGCTCGTGGACGATGTAGTCGCCGACCTCCAGCGTCAGCGGGTCGATCGTCTTGCGGCGGCGGGCCGGCATCCGGCCCAGGTCCTTGGTGGCCGTGCGCTGGCCGGTCAGGTCCGTCTCGGTGAGCACGGCGAGCTTCAGCGCCGGGTCGACGAACCCCTGGTCGATGGCCCCGCAGGAGACGTGCACCAGGGACGGGGTGATCCCGGTCAGGTCCGCGTCGAGGCGGGCCGCGATGCCCTCGCCGCTCAGCACCTCGACCGTACGGGCGGCGAGGCCCTGGCCCTCCGTCACGTACACCGTGCGCCAGCCGTCGGCCAGCCAGCCCTTGGTGTCGGCGAGCGCGCGGGCGGTGTCGCCCCGGTACGCCTCGGGGGCGTGCATGGAGAGCTGGAGGGTGTCGTCGTCGTGGTCGGCGGCGTCGGCCGCGAACGGCGAGATCGACCACCACATCATGTTCAGCTCACGGGCCCGGTCCCGGACGTCCGCGATGCCCCACAGCGAGGCCGCGCCCACGTCGATGGGGGCCTCTCCGCCGCCCGCGCTCGCCGCCCACGACGCCTGGAGGAACTCCTGGCTCGTGGCGACCAGATCGGCCGCCCGGGTGCGGACCCGCTCCGGGTCGCAGACGATCGCCATCGCGTCCTTCGGCAGGACGTCGAGCAGCAGCTCCATCTCGTCGACCAGGACCGGGGCCAGGGACTCCATGCCCTCGACCGCGATGCCCTCCGCGATCTTGCCGAGCAGTTCGCCCAGCTCCGGGTGAGCCTCGGCGAGCACCGCCGCCCGCTCCCGCACCTCGTCGGTCAGCAGCAGCTCGCGGCAGGGCGGGGCCCACAGCCCGTGCGCCGCGACCTCCAGGGACCGCTGGTCGGCGATCTTGAAGTAGCGGATCTCCTCGACCTCGTCACCCCAGAACTCCACCCGAAGGGGGTGCTCCTCGGTCGGCGGGAAGACGTCCAGGATCCCACCGCGTACGGCGAACTCGCCACGCTTCTCGACCAGTTCGACCCGGGAGTACGCGGCGGCCGCCAGCGCGTCCACCACCTCCCCCAGATCCGCGCTCTGCCCGCCGGTCAGTGCCACGGGCTCCAGCTCGCCGAGCCCCTTGACCTGCGGCTGGAGCACGGAACGGATCGGCGCGACGACGACGGAGACCGGACCGGTCTCCGGGTCGTCCCGGCGCGGGTGGGTGAGCCGCCGCAGCACGGCGAGGCGGCGGCCCACGGTGTCCGAGCGGGGCGAGAGCCGCTCGTGCGGCAGGGTCTCCCAGGACGGGTACTCCGCCACGGTGTCCGGTGGCAGCAGCGTGCGCAGCGCGGCGGCCAGATCCTCGGCCTCCCTGCCCGTCGCGGTGACCGCCAGCACGGTCCGGCCGGTCTGCCGGGCCAGCGCGGCCACGGCGAACGGCCGCGCGCCGGGCGGGCCCACCAGGTCGACGTGCGCCCGGTGCCCGTCTCCGGCGGCCTTCACCGCCTCGGCGAGCGCCGGGTCCGTAACGACGACATCCAGCAGACCGTGCAGACTCATGAAGTTTCCGTCCGGGATCAGATCAGGTGCAGCTCAGGGTTTACCGGCAGCCGGCTGCTACCGGGGGCAACGCGAAGGGCCCGACACGTGGGACGGGCCGGGGTGGTTCCAGGGTACGACCCGGGGGTGACAGCCGCGCTCGCAACGGGTGACCGGGCCGGATCCGGCAGTCGTGCCGGGCCGGGCCCACGGGCAGGGCGGGCGCCCGTACGCCCGCGCCGCCGCCCGTCGTGCCGGTACCGCCGCTCGTCGACGGTCGCGCACCGTTCATCTCCGTCCCGCACACCAGTTGTGCCGGGGCCCCTCACAGGAGTGACCCCAGCGTCTAGTCTTTGCCCGACCATGGCCCGGACGCGCGGACGAGCGCATCGGCCGGCGCGTCACCACCCCTGCGGGTCGGGGCACGGTCAACGGCACGGGCGGACGAGCAGCGGCCTGGGAGGGCGGCGCGGGGCGATCCCCCTCGGTGCGCGCTCCCCACGGCATCAGGCATCGGGGGCGTACGTGGGCGAGAACGAGATGTCTGTCTTCGGGGTCCCGGAGGCCGAGGAAGAGGTCTACCGGCACTTCCTGCGCAACCCCGGCACCCGCGCCGACGACCTGGACGTCCTGCTGCGCTCCCGGCCCGGGGAGGCGCGCGCCCGGATCGCCCGGCTCCGGGAACTCGGGCTGCTCCTCGCCGAGGACGCCGAGCGACGGATCTTCCCGGCGGATCCCGAGGTGGCACTCGCCCGACTGGTGGACGTCCGGCTGCACGCGCTCCATCAGGAGCTGCAGCGTGTCACCCGGTCGTGGCACGTCATTGATGGTCTACGCGCGGAGAGGGAGGCCCGTACGCCCCCTCCGCAGG
Organism: Streptomyces anulatus; assembly: GCF_014650675.1. Taxonomy (GTDB): domain Bacteria; phylum Actinomycetota; class Actinomycetes; order Streptomycetales; family Streptomycetaceae; genus Streptomyces; species Streptomyces anulatus. The sequence goes on from NZ_BMVK01000014.1 coordinate 134,155, forward strand.
GCGTCGAGCAGTTGGAGGGGCTCGCCCAGATCCGCGGCCGGATCGACGACCTCGCGTTCTTCGCCCGGGACGAGATCCTGTCCGTGGAGCCGTACACCCGGCTGTCGGAGGAGAACATCGCCCTCTCCCGCCCGCTGGACCTGCGCTGTCTGCGGCGCGGGGTGCGGATCCGCAGCGTCGTCTCCAGCCTCGCGCTCCGGGACCCGACGACCGCCGCCTATCTGCGGGAGCTGGCCGAGCACGGTGCGGCGATCCGGGTGACGGCGGACACCACGGAGCGGCTCCTCGTCTACGACCGCCGGGCGGCGCTCGTACCGCTGGACCCGCGCGACACCTCGCGGGGCGCGCTCCTCGCCCACCGCAGCGGCCTGGTCTCCAACGTCATCTCGCTGTTCGAACGGATCTGGGACCAGGCCGACGAGCTGTCCCGGGCGGGCGACGGCACGGAGAGCGGCGAGGACGCCACCGCCGTCCGCCCCTCCGGGATCGAGCGGCGGGTGCTGGTGTCGATGTGCACGGTGGGCAAGGACGAGGCGGGCGCGCGGAAGCTGGGAGTGTCGGTGCGGACCTACCGGCGGCACGTCGCCGACCTGATGCAGACACTCGGCGCGGCCAGCCGGGCGCAGGCCGCACTGCTGGCCCGGGAGCGCGGCTGGATCTAGCCGGGCTGGACCTGGGCTCGGTGTGAGCGGGACGGCTGAGTAAGCACGAGGTGGCGCTCGGTTTGAGTAGTCCGCCTCATGCTCGGGCGACAGGGAACTGGCGAGGATCTGGGCATGCACCCCCGCACGTACGACACTCTCTACCGACCGGCCCGCATCACTCCTCCGTCCCGGCGCACCCCTGTGATGCTCCTTGCCGCGGCACTGTGGGTGCTCACGCTGTCATCCCTCGCCTTCCTGGGCTTCGTGGTCGGGATAACCGCGTTGTGGAGCGCGGCGGAGGGCGTGCCGGTGGGGGGCTTCCTCCTGCGCTGCTTCGCCGGCCTGTTCGGTGGCGCGGCCGTGCTCGTCGCGGTCCGCCAGGCGCCGGGAGTGAAGCGGATGTCCGCCGACACACGCAGCCTCCTGCTGGCAGTCCTGGCCTGCCCGATCCCCCTGGTCCTGGCGATGACCATGTGGTTCTCCGCCTCGTGACCGATTTTCGGTGGCGTGGACCTCCCGCTCGGCGACCAGCCGGCTGCCGTCGCGGGTTGTCGACCTCCGGCTTTCGACAGGGCCCCTGGCAGGCGTCACGTGCCAGGGGGTAGCTGCGGACGGTGTCAGCAGATGACGTGGACGGCGTCGGTCCTGTTGTCCGCCGAGGCCGGGAGGGTGAAGCCCTGGCCGGGATCGGCATGGACGAGGTGCTCCCAGGCGCTGCCGTTCCAGTTCGCGAGGTTCACACGGTGGCGGGTGCGGTTGAAGACGGACGTGGCCCGGTCACCGCCGCCCGCGAGACCGATGTTGTCGAACCAGCAGCCGTCCGTCGCGGTGTAGAAGCGCCCCACACCGCCTGCCTCGTCGTACAGACAGATGTTGCCCGCCGGGCAGTCCCAGGCGGCCTGGACGCCCGGTGCTGTCGGTGTCGCCGCGGCCGGCACAGCCGTCATGGTCAGTCCGGCGGTGAGAGCCGCAGCCATCGCGGCAGCCTTGAACTTCATTACGCACTCCCAAGGTTTCGGACTCCCCGGAACGGGTGCCCGCCTCCAGCGACCGGAACAGTTCCGGTCTGGTCACCTTCCTCATGCGCCGGCCAGGAGGCCGCCAAGCCTTCCTCCACCCGCACGGCAGTCAGAACCACCCCCACAGCCGAGCGCTCGGCACTCCAGGCCGGGCCGGCACGTACCGGCACGCGCACCGGCGCACACCCACACCCTCGTAAGAGCCGCGCAACAGGCCCAAGGCACTTCGCGCGGCCCGCACCGAACGGCGGCAGTCGCGGACCGGTCCGGCTCGACACCTGGATCAGCAACACCCGCGGCAGGCGCGAGAAGTTGAGCGACCAGCAGCGCGAGCAGCCCGCAGCGCTCGGGGCGGCACCGCGCACCATCGCACGTGGAACGGCACCGGAACGGGCTCGGCCCCGGGACGTTTGGAGGAACGTCCCGGGGCCTGCCGGTCATCCTACGGTGACGCCCTGAGGGTCACTGTGGCCGGGAGGGCACTCGCTCACCCGTCCGCGGCGATGGCGTTCAGAACGTTCATCCGGCCCGCCCGGAAGGCCGGGACGAGAGCGGCGAACAGTCCGACGAGGGCGGAGCAGGCGAAGACCGTGAGGATCGTCGGCCACGGGATCTCCAGGACCTCCAGCCCCTCCAGCGCCAGCAGCTTCTGGGCCGCGGTGCCCCAGCCCATCCCGAGTCCGAGTCCGAGCAGCGCCCCGAAGAGGGCGATGACCACGGACTCCAGCCGGATCATGCGGCGCAGCTGCCGACGGGAGAGCCCGATGGCGCGCATCAGGCCGATCTCGCGGGTCCGTTCGACCACGGACAGGGCGAGGGTGTTCACCACACCGAGCACCGCGACGATGATCGCCAGGGCGAGCAGGCCGTACACGATGTTCAGCAACTGGCCGACCTGGTCCTTCAGGTCTTCCTTGAAGTCGGCCTGGTTCTGCACCTTGTAGACGGGGTACTCGGCCATCGCGCTCTTCAGGGCCGCGTACGCCTCCTTCTCCTTGCCCTCCTCCGCCTTGCCGAACATGGCCACGTTCTGCGGCATCCGGTCGGCCGGGACGTAGGACGCCGCCGTCGTGAGGTTGGTGTACATCGCGCCGCGGTCGATGTTGGTGTCGTCGGAGGTGATGGCCGCGACCTTGAGCTTCGCAGTCTCCCCCGCCTTGAAGGCGACGGTGAGGGTGTCACCGATCTTGATGCCGTGGCGCTCGGCGTAGGTGTCGCCGACGGACATGGCGTTCTTGCCGTACGCCTTCGAGAGGTCACCGGAGAGCGCGGTGCGCCGGACGTCCTGCTGGTACGTCGGGTCGGCGGCGGTGATCCCCTCGTCCTCGGTCTTTCCGTTCGGGGCGGTGATCTTCGCCTCGACGAAGGTGTAGTCGGTCATGTGCTCCAGGCCGGGGACGTCGCGCACGGCTTCGGCGGCCTGGGGCACGATCGGGCGGCCGGTGCTGCTGTCCTGGACGATGAAGTCCGCTCCGACCGACTTGTCGAGCTCCTCGGTGGCCGAGGCCACCATGGAGGACCCGACGACGGACAGGCAGGCCACCAGGGCGAGCCCGATCATCAGGGCGGCTCCGGTCGCTCCCGTACGCCGGGGGTTGCGCAGGGCGTTGCGCTCGGCCAGCCGGCCGACCGGGCCGAAGAGCCGCAGGACGACGACGCTCAGGGCCCGCACCACCACACCGGCCAGGAGCGGGCCGATCACGATGAACCCGATCAGCGTCAGCAGCACGCCGACGGCGAGGAACATCGAGCCTTCGGTGGCCTTGTCCGCCTGGGTCGTGGCCCACAGGGCCGCACCGCCCGCAGCCGTCAGCAACAGGCCGATTCCGGCCCTGATCCAGCCGGACTTGCCGTCGGCGGGGGTCCCGGCGTCGCGCAGCGCGGCCATCGGGGAGACCTTGCCGGCCCGGCGGGCCGGGATGTACGCGGCGAGGACGGTGACGACGACGCCGAGCACGAGGCCGATCGCCGGGGTCGTCCAGGCGACGGTGAGGTCGCCGGTGGACAGCTCCATGCCCACGGCGCCCATGGCCTTCATCAGCCCGACGGCGAGGCCGACGCCGGCCGCGACGCCGAGCACGGAGCCGACGATGCCGAGGAGGACCGCCTCCACCAGCACGGACCGGTTGACCTGCTTGCGGCTGGATCCGATGGCCCGCATCAGGCCGATCTCACGGGTCCGCTGGGCGACCAGCATCGAGAAGGTGTTGACGATGAGGAAGATGCCGACGAGGAAGGCGATTCCGGCGAAGCCGAGCATCGCGTACTTCATGACGTCCAGGAAGGAGCCCATGGAGTCCTTGTTGGCCTCCGTCGCCTCCTGCTGGGTCTGGAGCTTGTACGCGGCCGAGCCGTCGAGGACGGTGGCCACGTTCTTCTTCAGCTGGGTGTCGCTGACGCCGCTCTCCGCGCTCACCAGGATCTGGGTGAAGACGTCGGGGGCGCCGAGCAGCTGCTTCTGGGCGGTGGCGGTGTCGAGGTAGACGACGGCCGCGCCCGGGTTGGTGACGGTGAAGGACGCGATGCCGCTGATCTTCGCCGTGATGTCGCCGGCGGCGGCGATGGTGCGCAGCTCGTCACCGATCTTCAGCTTGTGCTTCTTCGCGGTGTCGGCGTCGACCATCACCTCGGTGGGGCCGCGGGGTGCGTGTCCGGAGGTGATCTCCATCGAACGCAGGTCGTTCTCGGTCCAGTTGCCCGCGATGGTCGGGGCTCCGGTCTCGGAGCCCATGTTCTTGTTCTCGCTGTTGACGACGGTGACCGCCATGGAGAAGACGGCGCCCTCCGCCTTCTTCACCCCGTCGGCCTTCGCGACCTCCTGGACGACGGAGGCGGGGAGCGAGGCGGGCTTGCCGTTGTCGGGCTGCTCGTCGTTCCCGTCGGCCGTCTTCGGGCTGACGGTGACGTCGGGCGAGGTCACCGCGAAGAGCTTGTCGAAGGTGGTGTTCATCGTGTCGGTGAAGACGAGCGTGCCGCAGACGAACGCCACGGACAGCAGCACCGCCACCGCGGAGAGGGCCATCCGGCCCTTGTGCGCGAGGAAGTTGCGCACCGAGGTCTTCCAGACAGTCATGACGTCCGCCCACGTGCGTCGAAGTGCTTCATGCGGTCGAGGACCTGGTCCGCGGTCGGGTTGTACATCTCGTCGACGATGGAACCGTCGGCGAGATACAGCACCCGGTCCGCGTAGGAGGCGGCGACGGGGTCGTGGGTGACCATGACGATGGTCTGGCCCAGCTCGTCGACCGACTTGCGGAGGAAGGACAGGACTTCGGCGCCGGCGCGGGAGTCCAGGTTCCCGGTGGGCTCGTCGCCGAAGATGATCTCCGGCCGGGCGGCGAGCGCCCTGGCGACGGCGACGCGCTGCTGCTGACCGCCCGAGAGCTGGGTGGGGCGGTGCTTGAGGCGCTCGGCGAGCCCGACGGTCTCCACGACCTGCTGGAGCCAGGCGGCGTCGGGCCTGCGGCCCGCGATGTCCATCGGCAGCGTGATGTTCTCGATCGCGTTGAGCGTCGGGAGCAGGTTGAACGCCTGGAAGATGAACCCGATCCGGTCGCGCCGGAGCTGGGTGAGCTTCTTGTCCTTGAGCTTGGTGATCTCGGTCTCGTCGAGGAAGATCTCGCCCGACGTCACCGTGTCGAGCCCGGCCAGGCAGTGCATCAGCGTCGACTTGCCGGAGCCGGACGGGCCCATGATCGCCGTGAACTGCCCGCGGGCGATGTCCACGTCGACATGGTCGAGCGCGACGACCCGGGTCTCCCCGGTGCCGTACGCCTTCAGGACCTGACGCGCTCGCGCCGCGACGGCCGTACGCCCTCCAGTGCCCCCGTGCCTGGGAATGGTCACAGCCGTTGTCACGGTATTTCTCCTATGTCGGTCGATGACTGGACGTCATTGGGTACGGTCCGAGTCTGGTTTCTGGACGGTGCCCGGCGCGATGGTGCCCAGCGCAGTCTTCAGGTGGGGTTTTCCCCACCTGCCCCCCTGCGGCGGGCCGTAGCGGCGACGTAGGAACAGGTTAAGGAAACGCCTCCTGCCGCCACCTCCTCCGCCGGGAGGAACGGGCCCTGGCCACGATGAGGGGGCGCCCCCTAGGGGACTCGTCCCCCAGAGGGAGGCGAGGTCAGGGGCACCGTTCGGCCCGGCGGGACCGAGGGCGGGACGGGCGCCCAACCGGAGCGGAGGGGTCCGCCGGGGGCTCCCTCTCCACTCAGCGGCTTCCCCCGCCGATCCCTGCGTCGTTCTTCCGGACCCGCCCCGTTCGACGCTCCCGGATGAGACAGTGCCCCGGGAGATAGGTGCATAGGGAAGGAACCCCGGTGAGCGGCACGGACGACAAGAGCGACGTGGGCGCGGACGGCACGAGGGCGGGCGACACGGGCGCGGACACCGACGCCGACCCCGACGCCGGCTCCGCCCCGGGCGCGGGCGGGGACGGCACGGCCGCGCCGCCCGCCCTCACCACCCCCCGGGGCCGTCGCCCCGTCGTGGCGGCGCTCATGCTCGGCATGGCGCTGGCGGCCATCGACGGCACCATCGTGTCCACCGCCGTCCCCCAGATCGTCGGGGACCTGGGCGGCTTCACCGTCTTCTCCTGGCTCTTCTCGGGCTATCTGCTGGCCGTCACCGTCACGCTCCCCCTGTACGGGAAGCTCTCCGACACCTTCGGCCGCAAGCCGGTCCTGATAGCCGGGATCATCCTGTTCCTGATCGGCTCCGTCCTCTGCGCGGCCGCCTGGAACATGGCCGCGCTCATCGCCTTCCGTATCGTCCAGGGCCTCGGCGGCGGCGCGCTCCAGGGCACGGTCCAGACCATCGCGGCCGACCTCTACCCGCTGAAGGAACGCCCTCGCATCCAGGCGAAGTTGTCCACGGTGTGGGCCACCTCCGCGGTCGCGGGGCCGGTGGTCGGCGGGCTGCTCGCCGGGTACGCGGACTGGCGGTGGATCTTCCTGATCAACCTCCCGGTCGGCGCGGTCGCCCTCTGGCTGGTCGTCCGCCACCTCCACGAGCCCTCCCGCCCCCGCCCCGCCGCCCGGCCCCGCGTCGACTGGGCGGGCGCGCTCGCCGTCTTCGCGACCGGCACCCTGCTGCTCACCGCACTCGTGCAGGGCGGCGTCGCCTGGCCGTGGCTCTCGACGCCCTCGCTCGGCCTGTTCGGGGCGAGCGCGGTGCTGGCCGCGCTCACCGTCGTGATCGAACGGCGGGCGGCGGAGCCGATCATCCCGGGCTGGGTGTGGCGGCGGCGCACCATCGCCTCGGTCAACCTGGCGCTCGGCGCGTTGGGCCTGCTGATGGTCGCGCCGACCGTCTTCCTCCCCACGTACGCCCAGTCGGTGCTGGGCCTCGGCCCGATAGCGGCCGGGTTCGTGCTCTCCGTGATGACGCTGAGCTGGCCCGTCACGGCGGCTCTGTCCGACCGGGTCTACAACCGCATCGGCTTCCGGCTCACCGCGATCATCGGCATCGGCGCGGCCCTGCTGATCCTGCTGGCCTTCCCTCTCCTCCCCTACCCCGGCGAGCCCTGGCACCCGGCTCTCCTCATGCTCCTGCTCGGCGCGGCCCTCGGCCTCTTCCAACTCCCCCTGATCGTGGGCGTCCAGTCGACGGTCGGCTGGGCGGAGCGCGGTACGACGACGGCGTCCGTCCTCTTCTGCCGCCAGGTCGGCCAGAGCATCGGCGCGGCGCTCTTCGGGGCCGTCGCCAACGGCGTCCTGGCCGCCCGCCTCCTCGACGCCCCGGTGACCGGCCTCCCCGACGACCTGGACGCGGTGGCCCGCGCCCTGGAGGACCCGGGCACCCTCTCCGCGGCGGCGACGGACTACCTGCGCCGGGCGGTCGACTCCGCGGTGGACCACGTCTACATCGGAGCCGCCGGAGCCGCGGCCCTGGCCCTGCTCGCCCTGATCACCCTGGCCCCGCGCCGCTTCCCGGTCATCACCGAGACCACCGGGGCCCCGAGGAACACCGGGGCGGCCGACCGGCAGGACACGTCCTCCTGACCCGGTTCCGCCACGTGCCGTCAGATCGGGTGGTGGCGGCCCCAGAGCCTGTTCGCCAAGGGTGCCGCGACTCCTACGAGCGCCATGGCCGAGGCGGCGGCCCAGTACCTCGGCCCCTGCCCCAGCGCCAGCACCGACACCACGCCCACGACGGCTCCGGCAGTCAGGCTCAGAGCCGGCCACCACTCGCTGCGGCGCAGCAGGCCGGGGGCGGAGTACAGCGTCACGAGGGCTCCGACGATGACGGCGAACTCGTACCAACCGCCTCCGTCCGCAAGACCCCACCCGCTGCGCCGTACTCCGTTCGTCCGAACGAACCCCAGATGAACCGCACCCGCCACACCCCAGCACAGCCCGCCGGCCCCCACCACGCCTATCGACGCTCTCAACTCCCTGTTCCCCATGGGGGAAGAGTAGGCACCGTGCGCACGCGCCCCCGGTGACGCGGATCCCGGGGCGCGTACGACGGGCGGGCCGCCCTTCTCGATCACGTGTGTCCGGCGGGTACAACCCTTGGCCGGATCCGGCTGTCTGTACGGGAGCAGATCAACTGCATTCGAACGCGCAGTGACCATCGGGGGAACACGCCCGGGACGTTCCGCGCACTCTCCCTCAGGAGCCCCGCGTGGCAGCCCGCACCCTCGGTACACGTCTGGTCCTCGCCATCACCGTGGCATCCGCCCTCGTCGGCCTGCCGCAGGTCGCCCATGCGGCGGTGCCGTCCGGCCCCGTACAGGCGAGAACCGCCACCGCCGGGCCGCAGGACGACTTCAACGGGGACGGGTACGGCGATCTGGCGTTCTCGGCGCCCGGGGCGACGGTCAACGGTTTCGCCGGTGCCGGATTCGCCGGAGTGGTCTACGGGTCGAGCAGTGGCCTGAAGACCACCACCAAGCAGGTCCTCACCCAGGACTCGGCGGGCATCCCCGATGTCGCGGAGACCGGGGACAGGTTCAGCAGCACGCTCGTCTCCGCCGACCTCGACAAGGACGGATACACCGACCTGGTGGTCGGCTCGGCGGGTGAGGACGGTGCCGGCGTGGACGCCGGGACGCTGACCGTCGTTTGGGGTGGTGCGGCCGGGCTTTCAGGTGGCACCACACTCCTGGCGGGCACCCCGTACAGCGAGGTCGGCAGCGAACTGACCGCGGGCGACTTCAACGGGGACGGGTCCAAGGACCTCGCCACGTTCGTGCACGACGACCTCCAGGTCCTGACGGGGCCGTTCACCCGCGCCGGAGCCGCGGCCTCCGCCACCCTGACGCCGTATGCCACCCACCGGTGGTTCGAGCTCAGGGCGGGCGATGTCAACGGCGACGGGCGGGACGATGTCGTGGGTGTCTCCCACCACGACAGCGAGGACGACCTGCGGATGGTGTCCGTCGCCGCGGGCGGCCCCACCGGTCCGGGGCTCTTCAGCGTGGTGACCGGAGCCGGCGGGCACCGGCTGGAGGCCGGGGAGAAGCTCGCCGTCGGCAACGTGAACGGCGACGCGTACGCCGACATCGTGGTGGGCCGCCTCGAAGGCTACGACAGCGACGTCGACCACCCCCTCTCGCTCGGCGGCCTGATCACCTATGTGCCGGGCAGCGCCGCGGGGGCCCAGGGCGCCAAGGCGAAGGTCTTCAACCAGGACTCCGCGGGCGTGCTCGGTGTCGCCGAGCGCGGCGACCTGTTCGGCCAGTCCCTCGCCATCGCCGACACCAACGGGGACGGCTACGGGGAGGTCGCGGTCGGGGTGCCGGGCGAGGCGCTCGGCACGGTCGCGCGGGCGGGCGGGATCGTGATCCTGCCGGGCACGGCGGCCGGTCCGACGGGCACGGGTTCGACGGGCTTCAACCAGACCACCGAAGGCATCACCGGGACGGCGGAAGCGGGCGACCTGTTCGGCGGTGCGGCCGCGTTCGTGGACGGCGACAAGGACGGCCGCGCCGAACTGGCCGTGGGCGCACCCGGCGAGAACGCCGGTGAGGGTTCCCTCTGGGTCGTTCCGTCGATGAAGACCGGAACCGGCTCCTTCACGTTCGGCCACGGCACGCTGGGCACGGTGGCGGTCAAGGCGGCGCTGGGGTCGTCCTTCAGCCGCTGAGTCGCGCGACGCCGCCCCGGCCTCCTGCCGCGGGCGGCGTCTGCCGATGACCGGACTCGGTACGCCGCGAGTCGCCGACGGATCCCGGCGACAGACCCACCGCCACCCCCGCAGAGCCCGAACCCGTACCTTGATAGGCAAGTCATTACTTGCCTATTGTGGGGTCATGGCGGACGATGTCTTCAAGGCCCTGGCCGACCCCACCCGGCGGCGCATCCTCGACGAGCTGGTGGAACGGAACAGCCAGACCCTGTTCGAGATATGTGCGCGGCTGACGACCAGGCACGGCCTGGGCCTGTCCCGCCAGGCGGTCAGCCAGCACCTGGCCGTCCTGGAGGCGGCGGGCCTGGTCGTCACGCGCCGCGAGGGCCGCTACAAGTTCCACGACCTGAACACCGACCCCCTTGAGCACATCGTCGGCCGATGGCTCGGGCCGAAGACACCGGAGAGCACCCCATGAGGATCAACCTGACCAGCGTCTTCGTCGAGGACCAGGAGAAGGCGCTGCGCTTCTACACCGACGTCCTGGGCTTCGAGAAGAAGCACAACGTTCCGCTCGGCGGCGAGGACCGCTGGCTGACCGTGGTCTCGCCGGAGGACCCCGACGGCACCGAACTCCTCCTGGAGCCGAACAAGCACCCCGCCGTGCGGCCGTACACGACGGCCCTGGTCGAGGACGGCATCCCGGCCACCGCCTTCGCCGTGGACGACGTGCAGGCGGAGTTCGACCGGCTGAGCAAGCTCGGCGTGCGGTTCACCCAGGAGCCGACGGAGATGGGCGCCGTCACCACGGCGGTCCTGGACGACACCGTCGGCAACCTGATCCAGATCATGCACAGCGCCTGACACCGCGCCCAGGGGCGGCGAGTGCCGCGCTCAGATGTTCGGATAGGTGAAGCAGACCAGGATCGTGCGGCCGGTGACCACCAGGGACCAGTACGTGCGCGGGTCCGAAGCGCCCTCCCGGCAGTGCGCGGAGTTGGCGTCCGCCGGAGCGCGGTAGACGCCGGAGACGGCCAGGACCTGGTTGTACGGTCGAGGAACGCTCGTGGCTCCGCAGTCGACGGCGGTGGTGGACCCCAGTGACATGCTGCCGCCGTCGAACTCACGTACAGACAACGCCTGTTGACGTGTTCGACGAGCCTCCTGAGCCCCGTCCCGGTGCTGACCCGCGCCGCCTGGACCGCGTTCGCCACCGGAGCCGTCGCCCGGGACCGGTACCGTTCCGTTTACTGGTGTCATTGAGCACTTACCGGTGCCATCCCGGATGTACCGATGCCGCCGGGCCGATCCAACGGTCCGGCGAGGTTTTCGAGATTGACCGAAAAGAATTCCTCCGCAAGGGGGCATCTCCGCTTCGCGGCTTATTCCGAGGCCGACCGGTGGGGCGCACCGCATACACCTGGACCGTTTTCCGGTGGCCAGCTCCGCCCCGGCGGCCGCCATCGCGGGCGTCGCCTCGCGAATACCACAACACCCAAAGGCCACTGGCCACTTCTCGACAAAATCACTCTGCCTACGGACTATGCCGCCGACCGGATCATCCGCCGCACAAGCATGTCTACGATGTGGTCAACCCCTGACAGGAAAGGCTGCTTCCGCTTTCCTCCGATGCACCAAGGTGATCTGCACCTTCTCGGAGCGGCCGCACACCTTCTGCCCGGTAGAACTGAGGGACCGCATCCATGCCGAAACCCGCACCAGCCAGTCAGCACCGGCCGACGAAAACACCGAGGGCCGCGACAGCCCCGCTCGTGGCCGTGTTGTCGGCGAGTGCCGTCGCGGGAGCCGTGACAGCGACTCTGGCGCCTTCGGAGGCGCGCGGCTGGGTGGTGGCGGTGGTGCTCGCCGCCTGGGTGGTCCTGGCCGTCGCGCTCACCGTCGCTCACGGCGTCGTCCGGCGGGCACGGCGCTCGGCCTCGGACCGGGGCGCGGAGACCGAACGGCTCACGTCCTCGCTGGCCGCTCTCGAAACGGACACGGCGCACACCGCCGACGTGGCGCTGCCCGCGTTGATCCAGCTGGTACGCGGCGGGGTGAAGGCCACCGACGCCCTCGACCGGATCCCGCTGCCGCGCAGCCCGCGTCAGCGCAAGCTGCTGCACATCCTCGCCACCACGGTCGAAGGGCAGGAGCGGCAGACCGTCTCCCTGCGGACGGAGAGCACCCGGGTCCACGACGAGCTGGGGACGGAGAACGCACGGCTCCGTGAGGAGCTGCACGCGCTGACCTCCGAGGTGGAACGGTTCACCCGCGAGACGCTGCCGGGCGTGGTCGCCAGGCTCCGTGACGGCGAGTCCGGCGCCACGGTGCAGTCCGAGGTGTATCTGCCGGAACAGCCGCTCCTGCGCGCGTCGGTCGAGGCGGTGCTCCGGGAGCTCTCGCTCAGCGAGCGCCGTGCTCTCGCGGCGACGACCGCGTCGGCCAAGGCGCTCAGCCGGGTCCAGGCGAAGTCCGTCAGCATGCTCGCCGATCTGCGGAGCATGCAGGAACGTCACGGCGAAGAGGTGTTCGGGGATCTGCTGAAGCTGGACCACAGCACCTCGCAGCTCGGTCTGATGACGGACCGGCTGGCACTGCTGATGGGCGGCAGGCCGAGCCGCGCCTGGAACAGGCCGATCGTCATGGAGAGCATCCTGCGCGGCGCGGTCGGCCGCATCGCCGCCTATCAGCGCGTACGGCTGCACTGCTCGTCCAGCGTCTCCGTCTCCGGCTTCGCCGCCGAAGGCGTCATGCACCTGCTCGCCGAACTGATGGACAACGCCGCCAACTTCTCGCCGCCCATCGACGAGGTGCACGTCTACGTCGAGGAACGCGGCACCGGCATCGTCGTCACCATCGAGGACAGCGGTCTGAAGATGGCCGACGCGGCGATGCGACGGGCGGCGGACTCCGTCGCCGGCCGGATGACCGACCTCGCGACCCTGCAGGGCACCCGGCTCGGCCTCGCCGTGGTGGGACGGCTCGCTCTCAAGCACCGGATCAGCGTCAACTACCGCCCGTCCTCGCGCGGCGGCACCGGCGTGGTCGTCCTGCTGCCCCGGCATCTGATCGCGCAGGAGCCCCGCGAGAACCACCCGGCACCGGCCCACCGGGCAGCCGCCGCGCCCGCGACGCCGCCGCCCACGCCCGCCTCCCCGGCACCGGCCGCACCGGCTTCCCCGGCGCCGCCGCTCGCACCCGAGCCCACGCCCGTACAGCCGTCACCCGCACCCGCACCGCCGTCCCCGGTCTCCGCGCCGCCGCCCGTCACGCCCGCGCCCCCGACGCCCTCCGTGCCGGAAGCGGTCGCGCCCGTCGCCGGGACACCGCAGGACCCGTTCGCACCGCCGCCGCCCGCGACGGCGGGCGACCACCTCGTGGTCCGTCCGCGCGAGCCCGGGCGGAAGGCCGTCCGCCCGGCGGCCAACTCCACCCCCGGCGGCCTGCCCGTACGCACGCCCGGCCGCACCATGGCGGAGTCGGACCGGGAGCGCGGCCGCCACCGCGGCTCGCCCGCGCCCGCCTCTCCGGGGGACCCGCGCGGCGACACGCCGCGAACCTCGCCGCCGCGCAGCGCGGGACAGCAGTTCGGCGCCTTCCGGCGCGGCACCAAGCCCGGAGCCGGGGCGGGACATCCCGAAGGCAGCACCGGAGAACCCGAAGGCAGGGCCGAAGGACCCGACGGCGGGAGCGTACCGCCGACCACCGCTCCGTAACCCGGAACGCCCATCCGTACGGTGTCCGGTCCACCGGACGCGCTCGCTCGAACACCCGAGATTGGAGGTACGGGCCCTCGCCGCTCCCCCGGCGCCGCGGTCCCGTCACTCGTCATGCAGACCACAGACAACAGCCTCACCTGGCTCCTGCAGAGGCTGCTCGAGCAGACCCCCGGTACGCGGCACGCCCTGGCCCTGTCACGCGACGGGCTGAAGCTCTGCTGGACCGAGCACCTCACCCTCGACCAGGCCGATCAACTGGCGGCCATCTGCTCGGGCATGCAGGCGCTCGCGCAGGGCGCTTCCATCGAGTTCGGCGACAGCACCGGAGGCGTCCGGCACTCGATGACCGAGTTCCACGGCGGTCTGCTCTTCATCGTCGAGGCCGGTGAGGGCGCGCATCTGGCCGTCGTCGCCACGGAGGAGGCCGACCCCAGCGTGGTGGGCCACCAGATGACGGAGATGGTCGAGCAGATCGGCGAGCACCTGCGCGCCGCACCACGCGGCGAGGTGCCGAGGAGCGCGTCATGACCCTGCGCCCCGTCGACACCGGAGCCCCCGACCGGCTCTACACGGTCACCGGCGGACGCAGCCGCTCCGCGGACTCCTTCGATCTGGTGACCCTCGTGGTCAGCGAGTGCCGGCCCACCGCCGGAATGCAGTCGGAGCACGCGCAGATCCTCGATCTGTGCCGCCACCCGACCGCCGTCGTCGAGATCGCCGCCGAACTCTCGCTTCCCGTCACCGTGGTGCGCATCCTCCTCGACGACCTCCGCGCCATGGGCCGTATCACCGCCCGCCATCCCCGTACGGCCGCGTCGCACGCCGCGCTCCCCGACTCCGAACTGCTGAAGGAGGTGCTCCATGGACTCCGGAAGCTATGAGCTGCCGGACCGGCGCACACCGCTGGCCGACGCCGCGGAAACCGGCCTGAAGATAGTGGTCGTCGGAGGATTCGGCGTCGGCAAGACCACGCTCGTCCGCTCGGTGAGCGAGATCCGGCCGCTGAACACCGAAGAGGTCATGACCCAGGCGGGCGTCGGCGTCGACGAGACGGACGGCGTCGACGCCAAGACGACCACCACGGTCGCCTTCGACTTCGGACGCATCAGCCTCAACGAGCGCATCGTGCTCTACCTGTTCGGCGCACCGGGCCAGGAACGCTTCTGGTTCCTGTGGGACCGGCTGTTCTCCGGGACGCTCGGCGCCGTGGTCCTCGTGGACACCCGCCGGATGGACGACTCCTGGTACGCGATCGACCGGCTGGAACACCACGGCACACCGTTCGTGGTGGCGGTCAACCGCTTCGACGACGACCTCGCCCACTCCCTCGACGAGATCCGTCAGGCCCTGGCGCTGCCCGAGCACATCCCGATGATCGACTGCGACGCCCGGGTCCGGCGCTCCAGCAAGAACGTCCTGATCACGCTCGTCGACCATCTGCGCACGATGGCCATCGCCCGGGAGACGACACCATGAGCACCTCCAGCCCCTCCTTCGGTTCCCCGGCGCCCTCCGGCTGCCCGGTGGGCTCCGGCGCGGTGCGCCTGTCCGGAGCCTCCTACCAGCAGACGCCCACGGAGCTCTACCGTTCGCTGCGGCGGGAGCACGGGGCGGTGGCGCCGGTCCTGCTGGACGGTGACGTTCCGGCCTGGCTGGTCCTCGGCTACGCCGAACTGTCCTACGTCACCACGCACGACGAACTGTTCGCGAGGGACTCGCGCCGCTGGAACCAGTGGGAGACCATCCCCCCGGACTGGCCGCTGATGCCGTTCGTCGGCTACCAGCCTTCGGTGCTCTTCACCGAGGGCGACGAGCACCGGCGCAGGGCCGGCGTCATCACCGAAGCCCTCGAAGGCATCGACCAGTTCGAGCTGGCACGCGACTGCCGGCGCATCGCCGACCGGCTCATCGCGGACTTCGCCGGCAGCGGCCGGACGGAACTGATGAGCAGCTATGTCCACGCGCTGCCGATGCGGGCCGTGGTCCAGATGTGCGGCATGCCCGTATCGGGCTCCGACACCCAGCAGTTGGTGGACGACCTGCGCATCTCGCTCGACGCCGGCGAGGGGGACGATCCGGTGGCGGCCTACGGCCGCGTCGGCGACCGGCTGCGCCGACTGGTCAAGGACAAGCGGGCGGCCCCCGGCCCCGACGTCACCTCCCGCATGGTGACGCACGGGGCGGGCCTCACGGACGAGGAGATCGTCCAGGACCTGATCTCGGTGATCGCCGCGGCCCAGCAGCCCACCGCGAACTGGATCTGCAACACCCTGCGGCTGCTCCTGACGGACGAACGCTTCGCGGTGAACGTCTCCGGCGGCAGGCTCAGCGTCGGCGAGGCGCTCAACGAGGTGCTGTGGCTGGACACCCCGACGCAGAACTTCATCGGCCGCTGGGCCGTACGGGACACCCAGCTCGGCGGCCGGCACATCCGGGCGGGCGACTGCCTGGTCCTCGGACTCGCCGCGGCCAACACCGACCCGGAGATCTGGCCGGAGAGTTACGTCGGCGCCGAGAACTCCGCGCACCTGTCGTTCAGCGGCGGCGAACACCGCTGCCCCTACCCCGCACCGCTGCTGGCCGACGTGATGGCCCGTACGGCGGTGGAGACGCTGCTGGAACAGCTGCCGGACCTGATGCTGGCGGTCGAGCCGACGGAGCTCTCCTGGCGTCCTTCGATCTGGATGCGCGGACTGTCGACGCTGCCGGTCCGGTTCAGCCCGATGGCGCAGTAGCGGCCCCGCGGCGGTGCGCGCCGGCCGGTCCGACGGCGTGAGCGGCCGGTCCCACGGTACGAGCGGCCGGAGTCCGCGGATCCGGCCGCTCGGGTACGGCGTTCCCGTCAGCCCGACACCGGCGTGAAACGGACCGGCAGGCTCTGCGGTCCCCGGGTGAAGACGCCGCGCTCGACCGGGTCGAAGCCGTCGGCCAGCCGCAGGTCCGGCATCGCGTCCAGCAACTGGCCCACACCGATCTCGACTTCGGCCTTGGCCAGCAGAGCACCGACGCAGAAGTGCCGGCCGAGTGCGAAGGCGAGATGATCGGCCGCCGCCGAGAAGGCGTTCGTG
The DNA here is from genome assembly GCF_014650675.1 of Streptomyces anulatus. GTDB lineage: Bacteria > Actinomycetota > Actinomycetes > Streptomycetales > Streptomycetaceae > Streptomyces > Streptomyces anulatus. The sequence continues at coordinate 150,678 of NZ_BMVK01000014.1, forward strand.
GCGGTCAGGTCCTCGCGGAAGATGTCGAAGGCATCGGGGTTCCGGTAGCGGTCCTCGTCACGGTTGGCGGCGCCGATCAGGCAGGTGACGGTGGAGCCCGCCGGAACGGTGCCGCCGCCGAGCGCCACCTCCGTCGCCGACTTGCGCATGATCATGTGCACCGGCGGTGTGTAGCGCAGCGTCTCGGCGAAGGCCCGGGGTATCAGCGTGCGATCGGCGCGGACCGCCTCCAACTGCTCGGGGTGGCGCAGCAGATTGGTAAAGATGCCGGCGATGGCCTTGTCGGTGGTCTCGCCCCCGGCGGCCAGCAGCAGACTGCAGAACGCCTTGATGTCCTCGTCGCCCATCCGGACGCCGTCGACCTCCGCCGTGCACAGCGTCGACAGCAGATCGTCGCCCGGCGCTTCCCGCCGCTCGCGGATGATCGGCAGCATGTACTCGGCGAACTCGACGCGCGTACGCTCACCGGCCCGCGTGACCTCCGGATCACCGGAGAGATTGCCGAGAAATGCGATGACGGCCGTGTACCAGCCGTGAAATCGATCGTAGTCGGACTTGTCCAGGCCGAGCATGTCGGCAATGACGTTGACGGGAAAACGGGTGGCGTAGTCGGCGACCAGATCGACGGAACCCGCATCGCGGAACGTGTCGATCAATTCGCGCGAATTGCGCTCGATGACCGGTAAAAACTTCTCGCGCAGGTCGCTGCCCCGGAAGGCCGGTGCGACCAGGGCCCGACGTACGGCGTGCTCGCGCCCGCTGAGCTGGAGGATCGTCCGCCCGTGCACGGGTTCGATCTGCCAGTCGTAGTTCTCCGTGGTGAATTCGCCTTCTTTGTCCTTGAAGACGCGCTCGACGTCCTCGTAACGCGAGACGATGTAACTTCCGGTGGCCTCGTGCCACAGGAGAGGCGCGTCCTGACGCATCAGGCGATATGCCCGGTACGGATCCCTCTCGAACTCGGGTGACAGAATGTCCGGTGCTGGGACCGACATGAACACTCCCTGCTGAACGGGGAACGGAAACGTGTGGACTGAACGCTTCCATCACCTCCCGAGAACACGCGTTCGTCAAGAGTTGCCACCCGTTGCGACCTGCCGGGACCCGCTCAGTCCTCCGAAGCCACCCGGCCCGTCAGCGCCGCCAGCGAGCTGCGCACATGCGCCATGTGCGCCTGGACCTCCTCGCGGCCCTCCTCGTGCTCCCGCAGGATCCGCTCCGTCTCCCGCACCACCCGCTCCTCCCGGACCCGGGCCTCGGCCAGCACCTCCGCGGCCCGCGCCTCCGCGTCCTCCTGACCGTGCCGGGCCGCCTCCTGCGTGGCGGCGAGGTCCCGGCCCGCCTCCGCGAGCAACGCCTCGGCCCGCTCGGTCAGCGCCGCGAACCGGGCCTCCGACGCCGCCTCCTCGGCGGCCAGTCCGGCCTCGGCCGCCTTGAGGCGCTCCGCGTGTTCCTGCTCCTGGTGGGCCAGCACGCTCGCCGTACGGTCACGGGTCGCCGCCATCGCGGAAGCGGCCGCCGCCCGCACCTCCTCGGCGTCCTGCCGGGCCGCGGCGAGCAGCCCCTCCGCCTCCCCGGCAGCCCCGGCCACCCGATCGTCGGCCGCCCGGTCCGCCGCCGCACGCACCTCGCCGGCCGCCTCGCGCGCCGCTTCCCCGGCCGCCCGGCCCGCCGCCCCGGCCGCGTCCCGCAGCGCCTGGCCCGCCGCCACCGCATCGGCGTCCAGCGCCTCCGCCTCGCCCTCGGCCAGCGCCAGGATCCGCTGCGCCCGCTCCCCCAGCTCCGCGTAGTCCTGCACGGGCAGCGTCGCGACGGTCTCCGCCAGCCGGGCGGACTCGGCGAGAAGCTCCTCCACCCGGCCCGTCAGCCGTGCGAGCTCGTCGAGCGCCCCGTCCCGCTCGGCGATCAGGGCGGCCGTCGCCCGGTCCACCTGCTCCGGACGGTAACCACGCCCCCGCACCCCGACGACGTCGTACGCGGACACCGGTCCAGCACTCATCCCTGAAACCTCTCTCCGACCCGCCGACACGCTCTGCCACGCTCCGACACCCGTAATACGTCAAGGATGCGGCAATTGGTGCCGGAAGTCGGAATCGATCAGCACCATTCAGGCCGGAAGCGACCGGCATCACAGACCCGGGCGAACCGGCGGTCATCGGCCCGGGGCACCGGAACACGGCGAGGCGCCCGGACCCGAGAAGGGTCCGGGCGCCTCGTACGCGCTCGTGCTCAGCCCTGCGTACGGCTCAGATCAGGCCGTCCCACATCTGCTCCAGCAGCACCGACCACCAGCTCTCCGGCGACGCCAGCGCCGCCGGGTCCAACGCCACCAGCTGGGCCTGGAAGTCGACGGTCCAGCGGCCCGCCTGCTCCGGGTTCAGCCCGAACCGCAGGCGCCACATCCGGCCCAGCAACGCCATCGACCGCACGAACTCCGGCAGCCCGGTGTTCACGAACTGCGGGGGCACCGACTGCCCGCCGGGACCCGCCTCCACCGGCACGGCCACGATGTTCGCCGTCCCGTACTGGACACAGATCGCCCGGCCGAAGTCCGTGCCCATCACCAGATACGACCCCGCGTCCGGCGCGGGCTGCACCTGCCGCTGGGCCGCCAGCTCGGCCAGCGTCGGCACCACCGGCTGACCCGGCTGCGCCCAGAAGAACGGCCCGAAATCGGCGGGCAGCCCCGCCCACACCAGGGTGTGCGCGACGACCTCCGGCACCCCCTGACGGGACACCGCACGCTGGTCGAACCGCAGGATGCCCTGCGGACCGAACGCCTGCGCCAGCTCCTCGGCCACCGCCTCCGGCGGCAGTGCGGGAGCGGGCGGCATCTGCGGCAGCGGCGCCCGCACCGGCGCGGGCCGCGCCGGGCCGTCCGCGACCTGGTGCAGCTCGCCCTGGTGCGTCAGCAGATGCTGCATGCCCTGCTGCCGGCTGGCGTGATCCGTGCCGTACGGGGCGACGCTGGTGATCCGCACCTGCGGCCAGGTCTCCCGGATCATCCGGGCGCAGTACCCGCCCGGCAGCTCGCAGGACTCCAGCTCGGTGTGCAGCTCGATGACCTGCTGCGGCGGCACGTTCATCGCCCGCAGCTCGTGCAGCATCTGCCACTCGGGGTGCGGGGTGCCCGGCGCCGAGCGGCGGATCAGCTGCTGCTCGCTGCCGTCCGGGGCCCGGAACCGCAGCACGGCCTGGTAGCCGGGGCCCACGGTCGGCTGACCGGTGGGCTGCTGCGGATAGCCGTACGCCGCCGGCGGCGGGGTGTGCCCACCGGGCGGCGGTCCGGGCGGACCGGGAGGCTGCGGTACGGGACCGGGGGCTCCGCCGAGCGAAGCGCCCGGGGCACCGGGCGGGCCGGGCGGACCGACCTGCCCCGGACTCGCGAACATCGTCTCCGCGTGGTGCACCCCACCGCCGGGAGGCGGCGTGGAACCGGGCGGCGGACCCGGCGGACCGGGAGGCTGCGGCGCACCCGGGACACCGGGCGGACCCGGAGGCTGCGGCGCACCCGGGACACCGGGCGGACCGGGAGGCTGCGGAGCTCCCGGGGCGCCGGGCGGGCCCGGCGGCCTGGGCGCACCCGCGACGCCCGCACCGATGCTGCTCCCGTCGGCGAACATCGTCGCGGCATGGTGCATCCCACCGCCGGGGGGCGGCGTGGAACCGGGCGGCGGACCCGGCGGGCCGGGAGGCCCGGGGGGCGGGGTGGAACCCGGCGGCGGACCCGGTGGCGGGGTGGCGCCGGGCGGGCCGAGCTGGGAGACGAGCTGCGTCGGGACGTACCCGCCCGCCGGAGCACCGGGCGCGCCCGGACCCGAGGGCGGCGGCGTCGCACCGGGCGGCATCCCGGGAACCCCCGGGGCGCCGGGCGGCGGCGGCGTCGAAGAGCCGCCCCCGCGAGCACCGCGCGGCGGCGCGACGGCCTTGCTGGTGGCCGCGTCCGCGATGTCGCCGGCCCCGCCCGGGGGGCCCTGGTCCGGCCGGAGCGCGTGCGCCACCTGCGTACGCGGCAGCTGACTGCCCCCGGACATCAGCGCGGTGGGCGCCTCCGCCGGGACGACCAGCGGCGGGGCCCCCTCGTCGTCCGTGCCCGACAGCGGCGGCGCGAACACCGTCGCGGGCAGCGGAACGGCCCCGTCGTCGGAGTCGGAGTTGGTGTCCGTACCCGCCCAGGGGGTCGCCCCGGCGGGGACGCCGTCGGAGGCCGTGGGCTCGTGGGCGTCGCCACCGCCGGCGGCGGGCCACGACGCGGCGGAGCCCCCGGCGGAAGCGGGAGAGGGAGGCGGCGGCGTCGCGTCCGCGGGTGCGGAGGACGCGGGGCCGGGCTCCTGAACGGGAGCGGCATCGGCAGCGGCGGCGGGCGCACCGGAGGCGGCCGCCTCCGCCGACTCCCGGCGCTCCGCACGATGGTCCGGAATTCCGAGCTTGTCCGCCGCTTCCTGGAGCCACTCCGGCGGGGTCAACAGGAACGACGTCTGGTTCAGGTCCACCCGCTGCGGCGGCTCGGGAGCGGCGGCCGGCGCACCGGCCGGAGTCCCGTACTCCTCCTCGTACCGCCGGATCACCTCGCCCACCGGCAGCCCCGGCCACAGCGTCGCCTCACCGCTGTCGCGCGCGATCACCAGCCGCTGACGGCCCCCGTCCGACACGGGGCCCTCCGGTCGGTCCTCGGCCCACACCACGAAACCCAGTTCGAACTCGCGGACCCGCACCTCACGGTGCTGGTACGCGGGCACGTCACCGTTGACCCACTCGTCCGCCCGCTCCTGCGCCTGCGCGAAAGTCACCACCGCGCTCACCCCTCCACCGGGACGGCGCGCGCGAAGCCGCCGTCCACCATCAGGTTCGCCACGGTCTCCAGCTCCGGCGGATTGCCCGCCAGTCGCTGGAGGAAGGCGTCGAAGTCCGCGCCGCAGGGCAGCAGCAGCCGCTCCACACGCTCCTGGACACTCCAGCCGTCCTGGTCCCGGGCATCGTCGTACGGGCAGAACCACACCGAACCGAGGTCCTGGCCGCGCACCTTCACGGCGAGAATCCCGCCCTGGACGAACGCGACGCCCAGGTAGTCCTTGGTGAAGTGGTCCCGCAGACACTTGTTCACGTACACCAGATCGTTCACCGCGGCCTCGTCACGCACCGTGAAGAACGGCTGGTCCACCAGCAGCCCCAGCTCGGCGTCGAGCGCCGTGCCCACCGGGGCCGAACCGCCCGCCGCCTTCAGGAACGAGCGGTACGCGCCGGGCAGCCGGTAGCCGAGGTCCTCCTCGACTCCCTGGACCTGCTGTTCGCTCACCGCGGCCGCGCCCTTGGGCAGCCGGAAGTGCGCCGGGCGGGTCTCCTGCAACGGGCGGGTGCCGCGCCGGTTCTGGTCCACGTCCGTGCCCGCCAGACCGCCGTGATGACGCAGCAGCGCCTTCACCTCGACCGGCACCAGCTCCATCCGCCGGCCTCCCGGCACGTGGTGCCAGGTCCAGCCGTGCGGGGTCGCCACCGCGGGAATCGTGTCCCACAGGTCGTGACCGCTCGCCGCCATCGCCGCGTTCGCCGACACGTAGTCGGTGAGGCGCAGCTCATCGATGCCGAAGCCCGGGGGCGGATCGGCGATCTCGGCGGCGGCACGCGCGTACGGCGAAAAAACCGGGTGGCCGCTCCCGTCCATCCTCACCCCTCTGGGGTGGCGGGACGCCCGGACCGGGTCCGGGAAGTTCACGACCTGCCCGGCGTAGGCGGCGTTCGGTGGCGCGGCTTGCTGCCCGAGCCGACCTGTCGTCATGGCTGTTGCCCCCTGCTGCGTCCGGTGTTCCGCACAGCCTAAGCGGTGGGGCAACAGGGGATCCCGTCCCGCCGGATCCATCACGAACGGTCACATTCGCGTGACAGTGAGGCGGCAGTCTCGCACCTTCGGGCGACACGCAGACACGTTTCCCCGACCCAGCTTCCCCACCAGCTGGCACATTTGGCAGGCTGTCCCCGCAACTCGGGGGATTGCAGGGAGGGACGTCAGCACGATGCATTCCACACAAACCGTCACATCCGGGGATCCGCGACTCAGCTGGAGCAGCACCGAGACCAGCCGTACGCCCCGACTGATCCACCGCCGCGACGGGATTCTCCCCGCCGTGGCCGCCGCGCTGTCCGTACGCGGTGAGACGCTGACCTGCACCGCGGGCAAGGGGGACCAGCCACCGGTGCTGCACCCGCTCGTCCAGGACTTCCTCGACACCCTCACCAGCGGCCAGCGCGAACGCTTCACCGGCCGCTGCCCCGAGGCCATACTGCTCTCCCGCCAGCTCACCGCCGCCGAGGGCGGGCGCTCCAAACGCGCCCAGCGAAAGCCCCTGACCAACGGGGAGGCGCGCCGCGCGCTCAAGCACTCCCGGCTCACCGCCCGCCGCATCCGCGAGGACGGCGACCCCCTCCACGGCAGCTACGCACCGCCCTGCCGGTCCTGCTCCGCGCTCCTGTCCCACTTCGGCGTACGCCCCGTCGACCTGACCTCCACCGGCTCCGCGACCACCGCCGAGAAGGGCTGACCGCCCACCCATGCACGACCGCCAGCAGCACTCCTCCACCCGTTTCCCCGTCGCCGTCGACGCCGCCCTGCGCGAAGCGGGCTGGCAGCCCGGGCGCTGGGACATCCGCCAGGCGGAGGAATGGGCCGACGCACTGCGCTCCCACGCCTCCCCGGCCGGCCATCAGCACGCGGTCTTCCCGGCCGCGGTCGAGGCCTGGGCGGAGTTCGGCGGCCTCCGCATCACGGCGTCCGCGCCCGGCCGCCACATCGCGCCCGCCTCGGTGCGCATCGACCCGCTCAGCGGCCTCCACCTGGCCCGGACGCTCGGGGACCTCGGCCGCGCCCTGGAGACGGAGGTCAGCCCGCTCGGGGCGGAGGGCGAGGAGCAGGCGGTCCTGGCGATCGACACGGAGGGCCGGGTGTACAGCATCGACCACACGGGTGACTGGTTCCTGGGCCAGGACATCGACGAGGCCCTGGCCACGCTGGTGACGGGCACGCAACCGTCGCGTCTGACGTCAGCCTGAGCCACGTCCGGCACTCGACGACGAAACCGGCCCACCACCAGCCCGTCCGGCGCTCGACGACGAAACCGGCCCACCACCAGCCCGACTACCAGCCCGTCCGGCGTTTGAGGACGGAACCGTCGCTCGGGACGAACGGGCACCATCGCTTCCCGGACACGGAAGGGTCGCCGCTCCCCACAGCCAGGGTTCCGTCCTCAAACGCCGGACGGGCTGGAATGGCCGGCCCCCGCACGCCGGGCAGCAGGAAGGGCCGGCGCCCGCCCGCAGAACGTGCTGAAGGGCCGGCCCTCGCACGCCGGGCGGGCTGAAGTGGCCGGTCGGGTTCAGGGGTTGGTCGGGGTTGTGGGGAGGACCGCCGAGACACGGAAGCCTCCCGCGTCCGTCGGGCCGGACACGAACACGCCCCCCAGCCCCAGCACCCGCTCCCGCATCCCCACAAGCCCGTTCCCCCCGCTCGGCAGCCCCGCGTCCGCCGCCGCCGCGTCCGAAGGGCCGTTCTCCACCTGCATCGCGACCTCGGCCTCCCGATGCGCCAGCCGCACCCATGTCTTCGCGCCCGCCGCGTGCTTGTGCACGTTCGTCAGCGCCTCCTGCACCACCCGGAACGCCGTCTGCTCGACCTCCGGCGGATACGGCCGCAGCTCACCGTCGACCGACAGTTCGACGGTCATCCCCGCCTGCCGCGACTGCGCCACCAACGCCTCCAGCTCGTGCAGCCGGGGCCCGTCCTCGGACGCGGCGGTGGCGGCGGCCGCGACGGCCGCCTGTCTCACCGACGCCAGCGGAACCGCTCCCGCGGCGGCCGGCGCGGTCAGCGCGTCCCCGGTGCGCAGCACGCCGAGCATCTCGCGCAACTCCGTCAGCGCCTGCCGTCCCATGTCCCCGACCAGCGCCGCGTTGCGCACGGCCTTCGCCGGATCCTTCGGCGCGACGGCCTGGAGGGCCGCGGCGTGGACCACCATCAGGCTCACCCGGTGCGCGACCACGTCGTGCATCTCCCGGGCGATCCGGGTCCGCTCCTCCGTACGCGCCCACTCGGCCCGCTCCTCGGCCCGGTCCGCGAGCAGCGACAGCTCCCGCTCCAGCGAATCGGCCCGCTCCCGCAGGCTCTCCATCAGCCGCCGTCTGGCCCCTATGTAGAGGCCGAACAGCACGGACGGGGCCGTGAGCCCCACCGCCATGAAGACGGACATCAGCGGGACGTACCAGTCCCCCGGCCCGAAGTCGGCCTGCTCGGCCACGCTCTGCCGCAGCCGTACGTAGGTGACGATGAACGTCCCCACCAGCGCCATCCCCGCCAGGACGACGGTGATCCGGCGCGGCACCTCGGACGCGGCCAGCGTGTAGAGGCCCACGAGGGCCATCAGGAAGCCCATCTCGGCGGGCGTCATCGCGATCGTCACGAGCACCACGACGATCGGCCACCGCCGGCGTACCAGCAGCACCGAACCCGCCAGCAGTCCGAACACCACGCCCACCGGCACCGGTATCCCGGTGTTCCGGGCGAACTCCACCCCCTCCAGGCCACACTCCAGCGCCGATACCAGCGCCAGTCCCACGTCCAGGGCGACACTGCGTCGCCGCTCCCACCACCAGTAGCCGCGGGTGGTCGATCCCGCCGCTTCCCGGTCTGCCCCCGTTGCGGTCATGGCATCCAGCCTACGGGCGGACGCATCCCAATTTCCGGTGACCGGCAACGGCGCGCACCGGGCCGGGAGTGCGGAGCTTCGTCGTCGCGTAGAAGGTGCTCCGTACGGCATAGTGTTGGGTGCCGATCCGACGGGCCGGGACAATGTCCGGTTCAGTCGGAATTATTCCCCCATGGTGTAATCAGGCAGCACTGCGGTTTTTGGTACCGTATGTTCAGGTTCGAATCCTGATGGGGGAGCCTCGGCACACGGGCCCCGACCACACCGGTCGGGGCCCGCCCCCGTTTCGTGCGGAAACACCCCCGGTATCCTGCGGATGACCACCACCCGAAGCCGAAGGGCACATCCGTGAGCGCAACCAGCCCGGCAGCCGTCGTCGTCCTCGCAGCGGGTGAGGGCACCCGCATGAAGTCGAAGACCCCCAAGGTTCTGCACGAGATCTCCGGGCGCTCGCTCGTCGGACATGTCGTCGCCGCCGCCCGCGAGCTGGACCCCCAGCACCTCGTCGTGGTCGTCGGCCATGCCAGCGAGCAGGTCACCGCACACCTGAACGCCGGCGACGCCGTGCGCACCGCGTTCCAGGCCGAGCAGAACGGGACCGGGCACGCCGTCCGCATGGGTCTTGAGGAGCTGGGCGGGAACGTCGAGGGCACCGTGATCGTCGTCTGCGGCGACACCCCCCTGCTGTCGGGCGAGACGCTCGGCGCGCTCGCCGCCACCCACGCCGCCGACGCCAACGCGGTCACCGTCCTGAGCGCCGAGGTCCCCGACTCCACCGGCTACGGACGCATCGTGCGCGACTCCGCCACCGGCGCGGTCACCGAGATCGTCGAGCACAAGGACGCCACCGACGAGCAGCGGGCGATCCGGGAGATCAACTCCGGGGTGTTCGCGTTCGACGGGCGGCTGTTGGGCGACGCGCTGGGCAAGGTGCGCACCGACAACAGCCAGGGCGAGGAGTACCTCACCGACGTGCTGTCCATCCTGCGCGAGGCCGGGCACCGGGTCGGGGCGTCCGTGGCGGGCGACCACCGCGAGATCCTCGGCATCAACAACCGGCTCCAGCTGGCCGAGGCGCGCCGGCTGCTGAACGAGCGGCTGCTGGAGCGGGCGATGCTCGCGGGCGTGACCGTGGTGGACCCGGCGTCCACGCTGATCGACGCGACGGTGACGTACGAGCGGGACGCGGTCGTGCACCCGGGGACCCAGCTGCTGGGGACCACGCACCTCGCGGAGGACAGCGAGGTGGGACCGAACTCGCGGATCGAGAGCACCGTCGTCGGGGCCGGCGCCCGGGTGGACAACTCGGTGACGCTCTCGGCGGAGATCGGGGCGGGGGCGCTCGTCGGCCCGTACGCGTATCTGCGGCCGGGGACCCGGCTGGGGACGAAGGCCAAGGCCGGTACGTACGTGGAGATGAAGAACGCCACGATCGGGGAAGGGACGAAGGTCCCGCACCTGAGCTACGTCGGTGACGCGACGATCGGCGACCACACCAACATCGGTGCGGCGAGCGTCTTCGTGAACTACGACGGCGTCGCCAAGCACCACACGACGATCGGCTCCCACTGCCGTACCGGTTCGGACAATATGTTTGTGGCGCCCGTCACGGTCGGGGACGGGGTCTACACCGCCGCCGGGTCGGTCATCACCAAGGACGTGCCCGCCGGTTCGCTGGCCGTGGCGCGGGGCCAGCAGCGGAATATCGAGGGTTGGGTGGCCCGGAAGCGTCCGGGCAGCGCGGCCGCGCAGGCCGCTCAGGCGTCGTCGCAGGAGACCGACGGGCAAAGCTGACCGGAAACAGGTGCGCCGGTGACGGCGTACCGTGATAGATGCTCACCCATTTCGGCTGGCTCGTTGCACATCGGGACCTATGCGTGCAGCGCCAGATACACGTCTGAGGAGACTGTGCTGTGACCGGGATCAAGACGACCGGCGAGAAGAAACTGATGCTCTTCTCCGGCCGCGCCCACCCCGAGCTGGCCGAGGAGGTCGCCCATCAGCTGGGAGTCGGTCTCGTGCCGACGAAGGCGTTCGATTTCGCCAACGGTGAGATCTATGTGCGGTTCCAGGAGTCGGCACGTGGCGCGGACTGCTTCCTGATCCAGAGCCACACGGCTCCGATCAACAAGTGGATCATGGAGCAGCTGATCATGCTGGACGCGCTGAAGCGCGCTTCGGCCCGCTCCATCACGGTGATCGTGCCGTTCTACGGGTACGCCCGCCAGGACAAGAAGCACCGTGGCCGCGAGCCGATCTCGGCCCGTCTGGTGGCGGACCTGATGAAGACGGCGGGTGCGGACCGGATCCTCACCGTCGATCTGCACACGGACCAGATCCAGGGCTTCTTCGACGGCCCGGTGGACCACCTGTTCGCGCTGCCGATCCTGGCGGACTACGTGGGCGCGAAGGTCGACCGTTCCAAGCTGACGATCGTGTCGCCGGACGCGGGCCGTGTGCGGGTCGCCGACCGCTGGTGCGACCGGCTGGACGCGCCGCTGGCGATCGTGCACAAGCGCCGCGACAAGGACGTGCCGAACCAGGTCTCCGTCCACGAGGTCGTGGGCAACGTCGAGGGCCGGGTCTGTGTGCTGGTCGACGACATGATCGACACCGGTGGCACGATCTGCGCCGCCGCGGACGCGCTGTTCGCGCACGGTGCGGAGGACGTCATCGTGACGGCGACGCACGGGGTGCTGTCGGGTCCGGCGGCGGACCGGCTGAAGAACTCGAAGGTGAGCGAGTTCGTGTTCACGGACACGCTGCCGACGCCGGGCGAGCTGGAGCTGGACAAGATCACGGTGCTCTCGATCGCGCCGACGATCGCGCGTGCGGTGCGTGAGGTGTTCGAGGACGGTTCGGTGACGAGCCTCTTCGAGGAGCAGGGCTGACAGCAGTGACGATCACCCTCCGGTGATCCACTTTGGGGTGCGGCCTCCCCGCCGGGTAGACTCAGCGAGTTGCTCGGCGAGGGAGGCCGTACCTGTGTGTACGGCGGTCCGTTATCGACGCGCTCTTCGTAGCAGGCCTGTCGTGGGCCGGGTGACCGTTCGTGTTCCGTCTCCCGACGGCTCACCCACCTGACGAGGAGTGCAACCATGGCTGAGATCAAGCTCGCCACCGAGGTCCGTACCGAGTTCGGCAAGGGCGCCGCCCGCCGCGTGCGTCGCGCCAACCGCGTTCCCGCGGTCGTCTACGGCCACGGCGCCGAGCCGGTCCACGTCACGCTGCCGGGCCACGAGCTGCAGCTCGCGCTCCGTACGGCCAACGTCCTGATCGGTCTGGAGATCGACGGCAAGGACACGCTGGTCATCCCCAAGGCCGTGCAGCGTCACCCCCTCCGCAGCAGCATCGAGCACGTCGACCTGCTGACCGTGAAGCGCGGCGAGAAGGTCCAGGTCGAGATCGCGGTGCACGCCGAGGGCGACCTGGCGCCGGGCGCCAACCTGCTGGAGTTCGTGCAGAACACGCTGCTCGTCGAGGCCGAGGCCACCCACATCCCCGAGTCCGTGACGGTCTCCGTCGCGGGTCTGGACGCCGGTGACTCGATCCAGGCCAAGGACATCGCGCTGCCCAAGGGCTCCGTGCTGGCCGGCGACGAGGACGCCATCGTGATCCAGGTCGTCGCCGCGCAGGCCGAGGAGCCGGCCGCGGGCGAGGGCGACGAGGCCGCCGCCGAGGCCTGAGCCCCACGGCTCACCGTTCCACCTGCTTGACTGACGGGGTGGTGGCTCCCTTCCGGGAGCCGCCGCCCCGTTTGCCTGCCATCCCCCTGCGTGCGAGGAGACCGAGCGCTGATGTCCGACGCCACCGACCCCTGGCTCATCGTGGGCCTGGGCAATCCCGGTCCCGACTACGCGGCGAACCGGCACAACGTCGGGTTCATGGTCGCCGATCTGCTGGCGACGCGGATCGGCGGGAAGTTCAAGCGGGCGCAGAAGGCCCAGGCGCAGGTCGTGGAGGGGCGGATGGGCCCGCCGGGTCCGGCGAGCCGCCGGGTGATCCTGGTGAAGCCGATGTCGTACATGAATCTGTCGGGCGGGCCGGTGACGGCGCTGCGGGACTTCTACAAGGTGCCGACGGATCACGTCGTGGCGGTCCATGACGAGCTGGACGTCGACTACGGGATGCTGCGGCTGAAGCTGGGCGGCGGCGACAACGGGCACAACGGGCTGAAGTCGATGACGAAGGCGATGGGTCCGGACTATCACCGGGTGCGGTTCGGGATCGGGCGGCCGCCGGGTCGGATGCAGGTCGCGGACTTCGTGCTGAAGGACTTCTCGTCGACCGAGCGCAAGGAGCTGGAGTTCCTGGTGGACCGGTCGGCGGACTCGGTGGAGTGTCTGCTCGCGGAGGGTCTGGAGCGGGCGCAGAGCGCGTACAACTCCTGACATTCCTGGTGCTGGTGGGACGTTCTTCGGCCACGGGTTGACCCGGGGTGCGGGTCTGGCCAAGGATCGGCCCCCATGAAACGGAGCTCTTCCCAGCGTGCGGCGCTCGCGGGCCGTCGGGCGGCCATGGGACTGGTCGTCCTGGTGCTGCTGGTCGCGGGTGCGTGGTCGTCGTGGAACACCGCGCACCACATCATTCTGGCCAAGGGCCGTGACCACGGCACCGTGACGGTGACGGGGTGCGGCGAGGAGACGTGCACCGGTTCGTACGAACCGGACGCGGCGTCGCGGGAGCGCCCGGAGGTGAGCGTGGACCGGTCCGTCGCGGCGCGGAAGGGGGATCGTTTCCCCGTGGTGGTGAAGCCCGGCACCGATGCGGTGGTCCGCACGGGGGTGCCGGGCTTTCTGCATGCGTGGGTGCCGCTGGGCGGGGCGATGGTGCTGGCCGCGTTCGTGATCGGCGGCGGGCTGCGCATGTCGCGGACGGCGTGGGGTGCCGGTACGGCGGGGGCGGCCCTGCTGGTGGCGACGTTCGTCGCGCTGTAACAGGACCGCCCCGGGGTCTTCCCTGCGGTCAGCCGGTGTTGCGCAGGCCTGCCGCGACGCCGTTGACGGTGAGCAGCAGGGCGCGGGCGAGCAGCGGGTCGGCTTCCTCGCCGCGCTCGGCCGCCTGGCGCTGGCGGGCCAGCAGCGATACCTGGAGGTAGGAGATCGGGTCCAGGTAGGCGTCACGGATGGCGAAGGTCTGCTGGAGCACCGGGCTGGTGCCGAGCAGTTCGGTGGATCCGGTGACCTTGAGGACTTCCCTGACGGTCAGCGCGTGCTCGGCCTCGATGGCGTCGAAGACGTGCTTCAGCTCGTCGGGGACGAGCGTGTCGACGTAGTGCCGGGCGATCCGCAGGTCGGTCTTGGCGAGCGTCATCTCCACGTTGGAGAGGAAGTTCCGGAAGAAGTGCCAGTGCTCGTGCATCTCGTCGAGGACGGTGTCGAGACCGGCTTCGCGCAGGGCCTTGAGGCCGGAGCCGACGCCGTACCAGCCGGGCACGATCTGCCGGGACTGGGTCCAGCCGAAGACCCACGGGATGGCCCGCAGGCCGTCGAGCGAGACGCCCGAGCCGGGGCGGCGGGAGGGCCGCGAGCCCAGGTGCAGGTCGGCGAGCTGGTCCACCGGGGTGGAGGCGAGGAAGTACGCGGGCAGGTCGGGGTCCTCGACGAGCTTGCGGTAGGCGCCGTGGGCCGCGTCGGAGACGGTGTCCATCGCCGCGTCCCAGCGGGCGAGGGCCTCGTCGGACTGGCGGGGCGCGGTGTGCAGGGCGGAGGCCTGGAGGGTGGCCGCGACGGTCAGTTCCAGGTTCTCGCGGGCGAGGGCGGGGATGAGGTACTTGTCGGAGATGACCTCGCCCTGCTCGGTCACCTTGATCTCGCCCTCCAGGGTGCCCCAGGGCTGGGCGAGGATCGCGTCGTGGGAGGGGCCGCCGCCCCGGCCGACGGTGCCGCCGCGGCCGTGGAAGAGGCGCAGGCGTACGCCGTAGCGGTGGGCGACGTCGCGCAGTCGGCGCTGGGCGCGGTGGATCTCCCACTGCGAGGTGGTGATGCCGCCGAACTTGGACGAGTCGCTGTAGCCGAGCATGACCTCCTGGACGTCGCCGCGCAGGGAGACGAGGCGTCGGTAGGAGGGGTCGGCGAGCATCTCGTCGAGGATGACGTCGGCGGCCTTGAGCTCGTCGGTGGTCTCCAGGAGCGGGACGATGCCGATCTTGGCCCAGCCGGCGTGGAGGTCGACGAGTCCGGCCTCGCGGGCGAGGACGGCGGCGGCGAAGACGTCGTCGGCTCCCTGGCACATCGAGATGATGTAGGACTCGATGACTTCGGGGCCGAAGCGCTCGAAGGCCTGCTTGATGGTGTGGAAGACGCCGAGGGTCTTCTCGCCGGCCGCGTCGAGCGGGGCCGGGGTGGGGGCCAGCGGCCGGCGGGAGCGCAGCTCCTTGGCGAGGAGCTTCTGCCGGTAGTCGCGGGGCATGTCGGCGTAGCGCCAGGATTCCTCGCCGAGCCGGTCGAAGAGCTGGCCGAGGGCGTGGTGGTGGGCGTCGGCGTGCTCGCGTACGTCCATGGTGGCGAGCTGGAGGCCGAACGCGCCGAGGGTGCGGATGGTGCGGTCCATCCGGCCGTCGGCGAAGAGGCCGCCCTTGTGCGCGCGCAGGGAGGTCTGGATGAGCTCCAGGTCGGCGATGAGCTCGGCGGTGCCGAGGTAGTCGCAGCCGGGGCGGTGGGGGGTGCCCTCGGCGAGGCGCTCGCGGGTGTTGACGAGCTTCTGCCGGATGCAGGTGGCCTTGAGGCGGTAGGGCTCCTCGGCGTTCAGCCGCTTGTAGCGGGGGCTGATGCCGGGGAGGCGCTCCAGGTCGGCCTGGAGGGAGCTGAGGAGTTCCTCGGTGGCTCCGGCGTAGCGGATGGAGTTGGAGAGGAGGCCGCGGAGGTGGTCGATCATCTCCAGGGCGTCGGTGATGCCGTGCTCGTGCTGGAGGATCAGGACGTCCCAGGTGACGGCGGGCGTCACGTTGGGGTTGCCGTCGCGGTCGCCGCCGATCCAGGTGCCGAAGGTGAGGGGGCGGGTTCCGGCGGGCAGTTCGACGCCGACGCGCTCCAGCTCGGCGGCGAGGTCCTCCAGGACGTCCCCGACGGCGTTGGCGTGGAGTTCGTCGAGGTAGTAGATGGCGTTGCGGGCCTCGTCGGCGGGCTCCGGGCGGACTACACGGAGTTCGTCGGTCTGCCAGATCAGGTCGATGTTCTCGGCGAGACGGAGGTCCAGGCGACGGCGGTCGGCCTCGATGGCCGGGGTCTCCAGGAGGGCCGCGATGCGGCGGAGCTTGTTGAGGACCGAGCGGCGGGCGGCCTCGGTGGGGTGTGCGGTGAAGACGGGCCGGACGTTGAGGTTCTTGACCGTCTCGCGCAGGTGCTCGGGGTCGGCATCCTTGAGCCGGTCGGCGGTGCGGGCCAGCAGGCCGCCCTCGGCCGCGCGGCGGTCGCGCATCTCGTGGGCGCGGTGCACCTGCTCGGTGACGTTGGCGAGGTGGAAGTAGGTGGAGAAGGCGCGCACGAGCTGTGCCGCCGTCTCCAGGTCCGTGTCACCGAGGAGCTCGGCGGCGGCTTCACCGTCGGTGCGGGTCAGGGCGCGGACCCGCTCGACGAGGTCGAGGAGCTCCTGGCCCTCCTGGCGTACGAGGGTCTCGCCGAGGAGGTCGCCGAGGCGGCGGATGTCGGCGCGCAGCGCGGGGCTGGCGGCAGGGGTCTGGTCGGCACTGCTCACAGTGTGCGGCTCCTTGCAGTGAATGAGGAGGTGCGTTCGCTTCGCCGTCCCACGTGCGTGGTGGTGGGGACGGGTGGCGGGGTCCGGGGCCCTGCGGCTGGCAGCGGTGCTGTCGCCACGCCCCGACGAGCGGGTGCGGACCGCGCTGTCCGACCCTCTCAGGATAGGTGTCGTCGCAGGCGGCGTGTCCGCTGCCCCGGCGGGGGCGCGGTCGTCGCGCGACACCCCCTACCCCTTACCCCGGGGGCGGGCGGGCTACCGCGCGGGACGGGTTGGAGCGGCCTCTCGTGTTGTGGGCCCCGTCACTGCCATACTTACCAAGCCGTAGGTTACGGAACCGTAGCCATGGCCGTCCGCGTCTCCTCCCTCACCCTCAGAGGTATCCCCCCATGCCGAGCACTCCCCATGTGATCGACGAGACCGAGCCGCCCGGGGCCGCCGAGGCCTCGCTGCCCCCCGCCACCCTGGGCGGGGAGAAGAAGCGGTCGATCGAGCAGTTCGCGCTGCTGGCGTTCATCGTGGTGCCGTTCGTGGCCCTGGTCGCGGCGGTGCCGCTGGCGTGGGGCCGGGGGGTGAGCTGGCTGGACCTGGGGCTGTTGGTGGCGATGTACTTCATCGGCTGCCACGGGATCACGATCGGCTTCCACCGGTATTTCACGCACGGTTCGTTCAAGGCGAAGCGTCCGCTGCGGATCGCGCTGGCCGTGATGGGCTCGCTGGCGGTGGAGGGACCCCTGGTGCGGTGGGTGGCCGATCACCGCAAGCACCACCGGTTCTCGGACGCGGAGGGTGATCCGCATTCGCCGTGGCGGTTCGGGGAGAGCCTGCCGGCCCTGATGAAGGGGCTGTGGTGGGCGCACATCGCGTGGATGTTCGACGAGGAGCAGACGCCGCAGCAGAAGTACGCCCCCGATCTGATCAAGGACCCGGCGATCCGGGGCGTCTCGCGCCACTTCCTCTCCTTCACGATCGTCTCGCTGGCGATTCCGCCGCTGGTCGGCGGCCTGGTGACGATGTCGTGGTGGGGTGCGGCGACGGCGTTCTTCTGGGGTTCGCTGGTGCGGGTGGCGCTGCTGCACCATGTGACCTGGTCGATCAACTCGATCTGTCACGCGGTGGGCAAGCGGCCCTTCAAGTCCCGTGACCGGTCGGGGAACGTGTGGTGGCTGGCGGTGCTGTCGTGCGGCGAGTCCTGGCACAACCTGCACCACGCGGATCCGACGAGCGCCCGGCACGGTGTGATGAAGGGGCAGATCGACTCCAGCGCCCGGCTGATCCGCTGGTTCGAGAAGCTGGGCTGGGCCACGGATGTGCGGTGGCCGGATGCCGGGCGTATCGAGTCCCGGCGCACGTCCGTTCCGGCCGACGCGGCATGATTGACGACGTGGCGACCGACGGCAGCACGAGCAGCGAGAAGAGCAGGACCTCCCCCTCCCGCCGGGCCCGGCGGGTCCGGATGACGGGCAAGGAGCGCCGCGAGCAGCTGCTGGACATCGGGCGCGCCCTGTTCGCCGACAAGGGTTTCGAGGGCACTTCGGTGGAGGAGATCGCGGCGCGTGCCGGGGTGTCCAAGCCGGTGGTGTACGAGCACTTCGGCGGCAAGGAGGGCCTGTACGCGGTGGTGGTCGACCGCGAGATGCGTCAGCTGCTGGACATGGTGACGGGGGCGCTCACGGCGGGCCATCCGCGCGAGCTGCTGGAGCAGGCGGCGTTCGCACTGCTGGACTACATCGAGTCGTACACGGACGGCTTCCGGATCCTGGTGCGGGATTCGCCGGTGGCGCAGTCGACGGGGACGTTCGCTTCGCTGATCAGTGACATCGCCACGCAGGTGGAGGACATCCTGGGCCTGGAGTTCAAGGCCCGGGGCTTCGATCCGAAGCTGGCCCCGCTGTACGCGCAGGCGCTGGTGGGCATGGTGGCGCTGACGGGCCAGTGGTGGCTGGACGTGCGCAAGCCTAAGAAGGCCGAGGTCGCCGCCCATCTGGTGAATCTGTGCTGGCACGGCCTGGAGAACCTGGAGGCGAAGCCTCGGCTGATAGGGCACCGGAAGAGCTAGGGCCTGTCGTCAAACTGCCGTCGTCGCCCGGCAGACGGCAGTTTGACGACAGGCCCTAGGGGAGCGGGTCGATCACACCTCCGGCTCCAGGAACTCCAGCCGGTTGCCCACCGGGTCGTGGGCGTAGAAGCGGCGGTGGCCGGGAAGGGCACCGTCCCACTCGACGCGGACGCCATGGGTCTCCAGGCGGGCGGCGTACGCCTCGATGCCGGTGACGCGCAGACCGGGATGGGCCTTCTTCGCGGGGCGGAAGTCCTCCTCGACGCCCAGGTGGAGCTGGACCGGGCCGGAGGCGAACCAGCAGCCGCCCCGGGCGGCGAGCACCGGGGGTTTCGGGATCTCGGCCATGCCCAGGGCGTCGGCGTAGAAGGCGCGCAGGGCGTCCTCGGAGCCGGGCGGGGCGGCGAGCTGTACGTGGTCGACGGCGGCGAGGCCCACCGGAGCGGTCACGGCTTCTCCTTGCGGGCGACCGCGAAGATGCGGCGGAACGGGAAGACCGTGCCGTAGCGGCCGGGCGGGTAGGCCTCGCGGAGCAGGTCGCGGTATTCGGTGAGGAACGCGTCGCGGGCCGCCGGATCGTCGGCCAGGGCGGTGAGGACGGGGCGCAGGGCGGTGCCCTTGACCCAGTCGAGGACCGCGTCGTCGCCGCCCAGGGTCTGGAGGTAGGTGGTCTCCCAGACGTCCGCCGTGCAGCCCAGGTCCCGCAGCCGGGTGAGGTAGTCGGTGGGGTCCAGGACCGAGGCGGTGCGGTCGCCGACGCCGTGCAGCAGGGGACGCCAGCGGTCGGATTCACGGAGGCCGGCCAGGAGGGTGTGGCTGGGGGCGGTGAAGTTGCCGGGTACCTGGAAGGCGAGGGTGCCGCCGGGGGCGAGGGCGTCGAGCCAGCGGGGGAAGTGTTCGGCGTGGCCGGGCATCCACTGGAGTGCGGAGGTGGAGACGATCAGGCCGTACGTCTCGGTGGGCTCCCAGGTCGCGGCGTCGGCCTCGGCGAAGTCGAGCAGGGGCGGACGGGCGTGGGCAGCGGCTTCGGCGAGCATCTCGCGCGAGGTGTCGTAGCCGGTGATCCGGGCGTCGGGCCAGCGGTCGGCGAGGAGGGCGGTGACGTTGCCCGCACCGCAGCCGAGGTCGGCGATGCGGGGTGCGGGGTGGCCGGGGAGGTCGCCGATGCGGGCCAGGAGGTCGTGGAAGGGGCGGGTCCGGTGGTCCGCGTGACGCAGGTACTGCTGCGGATCCCAGGCAGGCCGGTCAGGTGCGTTCATGGGTCCAGGATCACGCCGAAAGTCTCTTGATGTCAAGACACTTGAATTCAAGAGACTTCACATCGAGGGACCCTCTACACTGATCGACATGGAGGACGAGGTCGACCGACTGGTCGCTGCATGGCGCCGCGAGCGCCCCGACCTCGACGTGGAACCACTCGAGGTGCTCAGTCGCGTCTCCCGCCTGGCACGCCACCTCGACCGGGCCCGCCGCATAGCCTTCTCCGAGCACAACCTGGAGCCGTGGGAGTTCGACGTCCTGACGTCGCTGCGCCGGGCCGGCTCCCCGTACCAGCTCTCCCCCGGACAGCTGCTCACCCAGACCCTGGTCACCTCGGGCACGATGACCAACCGCATCGACCGCCTGACCAAGAAGAACCTCGTCGAGCGACTGCCCGACCCGAGCGACCGGCGCGGCGTCCTCGTCCGGCTCACGGCCGAGGGGCGCGACAAGGCCGACCAGTCGCTGGCCGGACTGCTCGACCAGGAGCGCGCCATCCTCGGCGAGCTCTCCCGCCAGCAGCGCGGCGAACTGGCCGGGCTACTGCGCCAGTTGACCGCCCCGTTCGACAACATCCCCTAGCGGGTGCTCGGCGGGGCCGACCCCCGCCCGGCGGGCCAGCGCCACCGCCGCCAGCGTCGAGTGCACCCCGAGCTTGCCCAGCACGTTCTGCATATGGGTGCGCACCGTGTGCGGGGACAGGAACAGCCGCTCCGCGACCGCCTTGCGGCCGAGCCCCGCCACCATGCAGCGCAGCACCTCGCGCTCCCGGGGCGTCAGCGACTCCACCAGCCGCTCGCTCTCGGTGCGGTGCTTGCGGGCGGCGGTCAGCTCCCGCAGTACGCCGGTGAGCAGCGCGGGCGGCAGATGCGTCTCGTCGCGCAGCACGCCCCGTATCACCGCCAGCAGCCGCTGCAGCGAGCAGTCCTTGGCCACCCAGCCCGAGGCCCCCCGCCTGGAGCGCCCGTGCGGCGGCCCGCGGATCGTCCTTCTCGGCGAGCACCACCGACCGTACGGCGGGCCGGCCCGAACTGACCCCGGCGACCAGGGAGATGCCGTCGACGACGCCCGTCTCCTCCTGCCGGGGCACGGGGAGGGCGTGCGCGCCGCCGGTCGCCAGGGCGCCCAACTCGGCGTCCACCAGCAGCACGTCGTAACCGCGCCCCTCGGCGGCGGCGCGCTCCAGGGCGCGCAGTGCGGCCGGGCCGCTGCCCGCGGCGGACACGTCCACGTCCGGTTCGGCCGCGAGGGCCGCCGCGAGCGACTCGGCGAAGATGCGGTGGTCGTCGACCACCAGAACCCGGATACGCGCCACAGAACCCCCATCGGTGAGGGCGGACAAGCTGCGGGTACGGCGCCCGGAGGCCTCGGCGCGGCCCGCTGTGCTCCGGCCGCCGCCTTCGCACCGCCTGCCGCCCCGCCCCCGGGCGCCGTACCCGGCTCTCTCGCTCCCCTGAATCGGCACCGGCCCCCACCGGTGCTGAGCATCAGCGTACGGGTGGGGGCCACAGGGGGAAGGCGATTCGCCGAACTGGTTGCCCCGGGTGTTTAGGGTGTGCTTCATGTTCCGTCTTGAGACAGAAGTAGACAAAGAACGTCGTACTCTGCTGAGCGGGCGTCTGCACGAGGACAACATCGCGGCCGCGGCCGGCCTGCGTGCACTGCTCTCCACCTCCGCCGAGCACGAAGTCCCGCTGGAGGTATGGGCGTTGGACGAGCACGGGGCCCTGGCCGGCGGGCTGACCGGGCGGACCTGGGCGTACTGGCTGCACGTCGATCTGCTCTGGGTCGACGCCCCGCACCGGGGCTCCGGCCTCGGCGCGCGCCTGCTCGCCGAGGCCGAACGGACCGCCCGCACCGAGCGTGCCTGCACCCGTTCGCGGCTGGAGACCTGGGACTTCCAGGCCCCCGGCTTCTACCGCAAGCAGGGGTACGAGGAGATCGGCCGGGTCGCGGACTACCCGCCGGGCGTCACCGAGTTCATCCTGGTCAAGGACTTGTGAGCACGGTGTCCCGGGGACTCACCGCAGTCGGCGCGCCCCGGCCGACGGGATGGCGTCGAAGATCCCCGGGGCCGCGTGTCCGGCCGCCGCGAACGCCTCACTGACGGCCTTGGCCACCGTGCCGGCCGCCGCCTCCTCCACCAGGACGACCGCCGAGCCGCCGAAGCCGCCGCCGGTCATCCGCGCACCGAGCGCCCCGGCCTCGTTCGCCGCCTCGACCACCAGGTCCAGTTCGGGGCAGGAGACCCGCAGATCGTCGCGGAGCGAGCGGTGGCCCTCGTTCAGGACGGGGCCCGCGGCGCGGACGTCGCCCGCGTCGAGCAGCGCGATGACCTGCTCGACCCGGCGGTTGTCGCCGACGACATGGCGGACGTAGCGGACGACGGACTCGTCCGCCCCGGCGTCGGCGAGCGTGGTGAGCGCCGCGGCGAGGTTCTCGTGTCGCAGGTCGCGCAGCATCGGTATGCCGAGCAGCCGGGCGCCCTCCTCGCAGCCGGCCCGGCGCTCCGCGTACGCCCCGTCGCCGAGCGCGTGCTTGACCCGGGTGTCGACGACGAGCAGCGTCAGGCCCTGGGCGGCCAGGTCGAAGGGGACCTGGCGCAGCGAGAGGTCGCGGGTGTCCAGATGGAGGGCGTGGCCCTCGACGCAGCAGGCCGAGGCCATCTGGTCCATGATCCCGCAGGGCACGCCGACGAAGTCGTTCTCGGCGCGGCGGCCGACGACGGCGAGTTCGGGTCCGGTGAGACCGAGGTGGAACAGGTCGTTCAGGGCCAGCGCGGTGACGACCTCGAGGGCGGCGGAGGAGGAGAGTCCGGCGCCCGTGGGCACGGTGGAGGTCAGCGCGATGTCCGCCCCGGTGACCGGGTGTCCGGCCTCGCGCAGCGCCCAGAGCACTCCGGCGGGGTAGGCGGCCCAGCCGTGGCCCGAGTGCGGGGCGAGTTCGTCGACGCGGAGGGAGACGACGCCGCCGGGGACGTCGGCGGAGTACAGCCGCAGCACGCCGTCGTCGCGGCGGGAGACGGCCGCGCGGGCGGTGTGCGGGAGGGCGAGCGGCATGACGAAGCCGTCGTTGAAGTCGGTGTACTCACCGATGAGGTTCACTCGTCCGGGTGCCGCCCAGATGCCGTCGGGCTCGCTTCCGTACAGCTCGGCGAAGGTGACGGCGGGGTCGGTCCCGTACGGATCCGTGGTCTCGGTCATGGGGTGGCGGTGTCCTCTCGGCGGGCGAACTGCCAGGCGTCGGCGATGATTCCGGCCAGGTCGGCGCGGGACGGCGTCCAGCCGAGGCGCTCCACGGCGGTGGCGGCGGAGGCGACGAGGACGGCCGGGTCGCCGCCCCGGCGGGGGGCTGCGGTCTCGGGGACGGGGTGGCCGGTGACCTTGCGGACGGTCTCGATGACCTCGCGGACCGAGAAGCCGTTGCCGTTGCCGAGGTTGCAGATCAGGTGCTCGCCGGGGGCGGCGGCCCGGAGGGCCAGCAGGTGGGCGTCGGCGAGGTCGGCGACATGGATGTAGTCACGGACGCAGGTGCCGTCGGGGGTGGGGTAGTCGTCGCCGTACACGGAGATCGACTCGCGCTGCCCCAGGGCCACTTGGAGGACCAGCGGGATGAGGTGGGACTCGGGCGTGTGGCGTTCGCCGCAATTGCCGTAGGACCCGGCCACGTTGAAGTAGCGCAGCGAGACGGCGGCCAGTCCGTGGGCGGTGGCCTCGCCGCTGATCATGTGGTCGACGGCGAGTTTGGACGCGCCGTAGGGGCTGGTGGGTGCGGTGGGGTCGGCCTCCGTGATGGGGCTGGAGACCGGTTCGCCGTAGGTGGCCGCGGTGGAGGAGAAGACGAGGGTGCGTACGCCGTGCTCGCGCATCGCGGCGAGCAGGGCGGTGGTGCCGCCGACGTTGTTGACCCAGTACTTCTCCGGGTCGACGACGGATTCGCCGACCTGGGAGAAGGCGGCGAAGTGCAGGACGCCGTCGTAGGAGGGGTCCAGGTGGCGGGCGGCGTCCTGGATGCGGCCCTCGATGAACGCGGCTCCGGCCGGGACGCCCGCGCGGAAGCCGGTGGAGAGGTCGTCCAGGACGGTCACCGTGTGCCCGGCCTCCAGCAGATGCTGGGCGACGACGCTGCCTACGTAACCGGCGCCGCCGGTGACCAGGTACTTCTTCGGAGAGTTGCTCACGTTCGGGGGGTTGCTCACTTGCTCGCTACCTCTCGCAGTCGCTGGGCCGCGGCTTCCGGCGGCACGTCGTTGATGAACACGCTCATGCCGGACTCGGACCCCGCGAGGAACTTCAGCTTGCCGGAGGTCCGGCGAATGGTGAAAAGCTCCAGATGCAGGGCGAAGTCCTCCCGTCCGGGGACCCCGAACGGCGCCTGGTGCCAGGCGGAGATGTACGGGGTCGGCGGCTCGCCGGGTCCGAAGATCCGGTCGAAGCGCCTCAAGAGTTCCAGATAGACCTGTGGGAACTCTGTCCGCGCCTCCTCGCCCAGCTCCCGCAGGTCGGGGACGCGGCGGCGGGGGTACAGGTGGACCTCGTAGGGCCAGTGCGCCGCGTACGGGACGAAGGCGGTCCAGTGGTCGGTGGCGAGGACGACGCGTGAGCCGTCCTCCTCCTCGCGGGCGACCACGTCGTCGAAGAGGTTGCGGCCGGTCTCCTCGCGGTGGCGGGCGGCCGAGCGGAGCATCAGCTCGGTGCGCGGGGTGACGAAGGGGTAGCCGTAGATCTGGCCGTGCGGGTGGCCGAGGGTGACGCCGATCTCGGCGCCCCGGTTCTCGAAGCAGAACACCTGGGTGACCTGGTCGAGTGCGGCGAGTCCGGCGGTGCGGTCGGTCCAGGCGGCGAGGACGAGGGCGGCCTGTTCCTCGGTGAGGTCGGCGAAGGACGCGTCGTGGTCGGAGGTGAAGCAGACGACCTCGCAGCGGCCGGAGTCGCCGGCGAGGGAGGGGAAGCGGTTCTCGAACACGGCGACGTCGTAGTCGCTGTCGGGGATCTCGCCGACGCGTCCGTCGCGCGTGGGGCAGAGCGGGCAGGCGTCCGCCGGCGGGTGGTAGGTGCGGGCCTGACGGTGCGAGGCGATGGCGACCGCGTCGCCGAGCAGCGGGTCGCGGCGGATCTCGGACGAGGTCGAGACGGGATCCAGCGGGCGGTGGTCGACCGCGTCGCGGACGGTGTCGTCGGCGGAGTCGTAATAGATCAGCTCACGGCCGTCGGCGAGGGTCGTAACCGTCTTCTTCACCAGGGTCCTCCACCAGATCCTCCCAACATAATCGAACATAACAAATCACAAGCGAACACGTGCGTCAATGACGGAGTCGCCCTGGGAGGGATCCGGTACGGCTACGACCGGGAAGGGGTCACGCATCCATGGGCGACGCGGGCCGACCCGCCCCGCCACCCGTCCGTCACGGCCCGCAGGGGCCGTAGGTCACCCGCGCTGTCCGGGGATGTACGGCCCCTGCGGCGTGCCGCCGTTGCCCGCGGCCCTCTCCAGCAGTCCCGTACGGGCCGCGAGGGCGGCCGCCTCCAGACGGGAGCCGACCCCGAGCTTCATCAGGACCCGCTGGACGTGGGTGCGGGCGGTGCTCGGGGCGATGTCCATGCCGGCCGCGATCAGCCGGGTGCCCTCGCCCTCGGCGACCCGCACCAGCACCTCCGCCTCGCGCGGGGTGAGCATCCTCAGCAGCCGCCGGCCCTCGTCGTCGGGCTGGGCCGTCGGGTTGAGCAGTTCGGCGAAGGCCCCCCGCAGCAGCTGCGGGGCGATGGCGCTCTCCCCCGCCCGCGCCTTGAGCATGGCCCGCTCGACGCCCTCGATGCGCTCGTCGTGCCGGACGTACCCCGCGGCCCCGGCGGCGAACGCCGCGGCGATCCCGCGCGGGCTGGGCACCGGCCCGAGGACCACCACCGCCACCTGCGGGCGCTCCTGGCCGATGCGCACGATCGGGTCGAAGACCCCGGGGGCGGCGGGCGACGCCGTACCGAACAGGCAGACCTCCGGGGCCCTGCTGACCACCAGTTCCGCTGCCCCGGACGTCGGCGCCGCCGCCGCGAGCACCCGGTGCCCGCGCAGTTTCAGCGCCGAGGCGAGCGCCTCGGCGAGCAGCCGGTGATCATCGACCACCATGAGTCGCACACCCACGGTCCTCACCCCCGAAGCCCCTGTGCGCCCGGCCCCCCGGACGTCTGCCCCGGCAAGTTACACGCTTGTTCGACGCCGCGCGGCCCTTACGTGGGAGAAGCCCCTCGGAATGCCGAATTCTGCACCTTTCGGTCCTCGTCGACCTGCGTTCGGTCCTCGTTGACCGGCACTTCGCGATCACTTCGGGGGCGGAAAACGATCGGCCCCGCCGGTGAGGTGATCGACCGGCGGGGCCTGACGCTGCGGGGCGCTCCCCGGGGGAGCGCGGTGATCAGTCGGTGCGGTAGGCGACGACGAGGTAGAGCTTCTCGTCGGCGTCGGACGTGCTGCGCTTGCTGACCAGCCGCTTGGACTTGAAGAACCGCCCGTCCTTGTACAGGATCTCGGAGTGGTCGGTGGAGAAGCGGCGTTCCGCCTCCCGGACCGCCTCGTCGCTCGGGTTCTCCATCAGCAGGGTCTGCTTGAAGGTCTCGCCGTCGATGGAGACGATCTGGCCGCCCTTGTCGTACGGGGGCTCCTTGTACGCGATGACGTTGGTGCCGTCCATCCGCAGCGGGGTCAGGCTGTAGCGGTCGCCCGCGTCGGCCCGACCGCCGAGGAGCTTCCCGGTGGTCAGGTCGAAGGCGACGACCTCGTTGGTCTCGCCGTACTCGCTGGTGCCGTCGTGGTTCTCGGTCGGCACGTAGAGCCGGTTGTTGCCGACGGCCAGGTTCTGGCAGCGCTCGACCTCGGTGGAGCCGCAACGGGCCGCGTACTGCTCGGCGTCGGCGGGGATGCGCACGATCAGCTTGCCGGTCGCCGCGTCGATCGAGAAGAAGTCGGAGATGCCGCTGCCGTCGCCGGCGGTGTCGCCGACGTCGGCCGCGACCACCAGCGGCTTGGTGGAGACGATGCTCGCGTAGTCGACGCCCGCGGGCATCTGGTACGAGGACAGCGGCGCGCCGGTCGTCGGGTTCAGCGCCTGCACGGTGAGCTGCGGGCTGTCGGACGTGCCGCACTTGCGGACCACGGCGAGGGCCTCGCCGCCCGCGTAGCCGCGGTCGTAGCAGCCGTCCGCGCCGACCTTCGGCTTCCACAGCTCGGCGCCGTCGTCCAGCTTGAAGGCGGCGCCGCCCGAGGTGCCGCCCGCGGCGACGGTGGTCCCGCTGAGCGTGACCTCGTCGAAGCGGATCGGCTTGTCACCGCCGGTGGCGGAGGTGACGCCCTTGCTCCACAGGAGCTTGCCGGCGATCATGTCGATCACGCCGACCTGGTTGCACGACGGGTACTTGTTCGCCTTGGTCGCCTTGGTCTCCTCGAAGACGATCGCCGTCTTGAAGTCCTTGCTCATGTGCCGGGAGGCGGAGCAGACCTCGCCGGGCAGCGGAACGGACCAGAGCTTGGTGCCCTTGTCGCGGTCGTAGGCGGTGATCTCGGCGACGCCGGACTTCACGTACGCCTTGTCGGTGACCCAGGAGCCCATGACCGTGGTGATGTCGGTGACGACCGGCTCCGGGAGCTGGAAGGCGACCTCGGACTTGGTGTTGGCGGGCGCCTTCTCGTCGCCGCCGGCCAGGCCGTCGCCCTCGCCGCCCTTGGCCTCGCCGCCGGTGGCGCCGGACGAGGAGGCCTCGTTCGTGCCGCCCTTGTCGTCGCCGGTGGAGGCGTAGATGATCCCGCCGCCGATGATCAGCACCACGGCGACGGCCGCGGCGACGATGATCTGCATCTGGGTGGAGAACTTCTTGCCGCCGTCGCCGGCCGGCTGCGGCGCCCCGTACTGCGGCTGCATCGGCTGGGTCGGGTACCCGTAACCCTGCTGGGGCATCCCGGGCTGTCCGCCGGGCCCCTGCGGGTAGCCGTAACCCTGCTGCGGGGCATGGGGGTAGCCGTACCCGTTGGGCTGCGGCGCGGGCGGGGTGGGGTAGCCGCCCGCGGCCGGGGGCGGGGTGCCGTAGCCCCCGGCGGGCGCGTCCTGCGGGGCGGCGGGCTGCTGCGGCTGCTTGCCGAAGGGGTCCGCGGGCGGCGGGGTCGGCTGGCCGAACCCTCCCGGCGGCGGGTCCTGCGGCGCTCCGAACCCACCGGAGGGCGGACCGGCGGGCGGGGGCGTGTTCGGCGGCTGCTGCGGTGGCTGGGGCGGCTGGGTCATGGCGTGCGTACCTCGGGAGACGAGTGGGTGTGGGGGCGCGTGGGGCCGGGAGAGGCCGGCCGCGGTCGGATGCCGTGGCGAACCGTCACTTGGAGAACACCAGCATCGTCGACTGCTCCAGCTCTTCCTTGTCGTTGCTCGCGCTCACACGCTTGCTGAAGATGTAGGAGCGGCCGCCCTGGTAGAGGACCTTGGACGAGAAGAAGCCGTTCTCGATCCGGCCGGTCGACTCCGGGTGCTGAAGCAGCGTCTTGGGAGTGCCGCCGGTCGGCGGGATGGTCACGAGTGCGCCGGCGGCGTCGTACTTCGGCCGCATGTAGAGCAGCACGTTCCCGCCCTCCATGCCCAGCGGCTTCAGCACGCGCTCGGCCGGGGCGGGCGCCTCCCACTTGGGCTTGCCGGTGTTCAGGTCGAAGGCGATGACCTTGTTCGTCCGGGCGGTCCCGCTGCTGTCGTCCTCGGTCCCGATATAGAACGTGTTGGCGTCGGCGGCGACGCCGCTGCACCCTTCGAGCTTCTCGCCGAAGATCGCGAAGCTGCCCCCGCAGTCGACGGTGAGCTTGTCGCCCTTGGTGGGCGAGAGCTGCGAGCGGAGCTTGCCGCTCTCGGTGAGCGCGGCGATGCCGTACTGCTTCTTCTCCTCGTTGTCGAACCTGACGACGAGCGGGCTCACCGAGTAGACCTTGCTGACCTCCCAGCCGCGCGCGGGCTGGTACGTCCACTTGGCCTTGCCGGTGACCGGGTCCAGTTCCTGGACCTGGTGCTGCGGGTTCTTGACGTCGTCGGTGCGGCAGCTGGCCGCGGCGATCAGCTTCGCGCCGCCGGCGAAGGCGAAGGGCTTGCAGTTGCCCTCGGGGTTGCCGAACAGCTCCTTGCCGTCGCTGACGCGGTAGGCGTTGGAGTTGCTGGTGCGCCCCACCGTGACGGTGTCCCCGCTGATCGCCAGACCGATGTCCGACAGGAAGTCCCAGGTGCCGTTCTTCTTGACCGACTTCTTCCAGCCGGCCTTGCCGGTGTTGAGGTCGATCATCTGGAGGACGGAGCAGTCGGACCGATCGGTGGTGCCGTCCTTGACGCCGAGGACGAGCTTGCCATCGGCGGTCGCGGTGTTGGGCGCGGCGCACACGTCGGCGGGGAGCTCCAGGTTCCACTTCTTCTTGCCGTCGGTGACGGAGTAGCCGGAGACACCCCGGTACATGGCCTTGACGACCAGGTCTCCGGTGAACCAGGGGCCTTCGACGGCCGCGCCGCTGCGCGGCAGGTCGACGTCGTTCTTCTGGAGCCAGGCGACCTTGGCCTCGCCCGGCTTGCGTCCGGCGTTGAGGTCGCTGTCCACCTCGCGGCCGTCGCCGTTGCCGTCGCCCTCGTCGACCGTCGGCGACCCGCTGGGGGCCTTGGGGTCGTTGCTCGGGCCGGCGACGGGCTTCTTGGGGTCGTCACCGCTGTCGCTCACGAGGAACCAGGTGCCCGCACCGGCGACCAGGACCACGGCGAGCGCCGCCGCGACCACGACGCCGGTCTTGTTCTTGAGGAACCCGCCGGCGCCGGAACCCGGTCCGCCGGGCGCGGGGACTCCGGGGTACTGCTGCGTGGGGTAGCCGTGACCGGGCTGGGGCTGCTGACCGTACGGACCCGGAGCCTGCTGGCCGTACGGGCCGGGGGCCTGCTGGCCGTAGGGACCGGGCTGTTGGCCGTACGGGCCGGGGGCCTGCTGACCGTAGGGGCCGGGGGCCTGGCCGGGCTGCTGCGGGTAGCCGTAGCCGGGACCTGCCGGAGGCTGCTGCTGCGGGTAGCCGTACGCCGGAGTGCCCGGCGGGGGCGTCTGCGGCGGGCCTGCCGGTGCCGCCGGCGGCTGTGCGGGGGGCGGTCCCTGGGGCGGTTGGCCGGGCGGCGTCTGCGGCATTGCCGGGTTCGGCTGGTCCTGGGGCTGCTGAGGAGCTCCGTTCGGCGGCTCCTGCGGAGCACCGAAGCCTCCCTGCGGCGGTTGCTGGCTGGGCGGCTGGCTCATATCAGCACGTCCCCCTTCGTGCGGCCCGGTGCGCGAATCGGTCTCCCCCGCATTCCCAAGAGGGTCAATTCCCCTCGGAAAGGAGCGAATCGGGCATGGCTTCCGCGGTGTTACGACAGTCGGGCGGGGCTTCTTTGTACCACCCGTCCGCCACCGGGCACCGGTTCGGGCCAGCCCCTGTTCCCAAGGGAGAACCGCCTTGTGATGCCTCCGTTACGCCCGGGCGGAAGGTGATGGTCAGTCACCGAAGGCGATCATCGTCCGCAGGTCCATCTCCTCCTCGTCGGTCTCCGCGGTGATGTAACCGGAGGAGATCAAGGAGCGTCCGCCGACGAAGCGGATCGTGGGTTCGAACAGGCCGGTCACCGCCGTCGCCGCCGACGCCGGGTGCCGCAGGACCGGCCGCAGGGCGCCGCCCTGCGGGCCGAGCGCCATGATGCCGCCACCGTTCGGGGTCTCCTTCGTGGGCGGCGGGGTCAGGTAGAGCAGCACCTGGCCGTTCTCGACCCGCATCGGATGCAGCGTCTGCGCGGGCGGGGCCGGGACCTTCCACGTGGACTTGCCGGTGCTCAGGTCGAAGGCCACGACGGAATTGGTGAGCTCCCCGTCCGCGCCGGCGGCGGGCTTCGTGGCGAGGTAGAGCGTGTCGCTGTCGGCGGCCGCCCCGATGCAGTCGTCCAGGTTCTCGCCCGGCTCGCCGCACTGGACCTCGAAGTTCTCCTTGCCGGGAACGGGCTGGGCCCGGTAGGTGCCGTCGGGGTTCAGGAGCGCGATGGCCCACTTCTCGTTCAACTCGCCCTGCCGCAGGGAGACGACCGGCGGGTCGACGGAGTAGAACCGGTCGACCTTCCACCCCTTCTTGACCTGGTAGGTCCACACCGTCCTGCCGGTGGCCGGATCGATGCGCCGCACTTCCTCGTCGCCCACGTCGTCGTCACTCGGCCGCTTCCGGCAGTCGACCGCGGCGAGCGCGATGTCGCCGCTGGTGAGGCCGTACGGCTGGCAGGTTCCGGGCAGCGTGCCCCACAGGTGCTTTCCGTCGCTGATCCGGTAGGCGTCGGTGAGGGTGGTCCGCCCCACCGTCACGACGTCGCCGTTGATCGCCATGACGATGTGCGAGAGCCCGTCCTGCATGCCGGTCCGCTCGACCGTCGCCGTCCAGCCCGCCTTGCCGGTGGCCAGGTCGATCATCTGGAGCCTGTCGCAGGGCGCGCCGTCGCTGGTGTCGGCCCTGAGCGCGACGACGACCTTCCCGTCCGGGCTCGGCAGCGTGGGCGCGGCGCAGACGTCGGCCGGCAGGCGCAGACTCCACTTCCGCGTCCCGTCCTCGGCGGAATGGCCGGACGCCGTGCGGTACATGGCCTTGGCCACGATGTCGCCCGTGAGCCACGGGCCGTACACGCGCGCGCCTCCCTGCGGCAGGTCCACGCCGTTCTTCTCGACCCAGCGGACCTTCGCCTCGCCGTCCTTGCGGCCCTTGTTGAGCTCGTCGGCGCCCGCGGCCGGCGTCACCTGGGGGCCGGGCTTCTTCGAAGCCCCGCTCTCCTTCGCGACGGGCTTTCCGTCGTCGGCGCCGTCGCCGCCGGCCGCGAACCAGACGCCCGTCCCGATGACGAGGACCCCGGCGAGCACGGCCGCGACGAGAGCGGCGACCCGGCCCCGCGAACGCCCGCCGCCGCCGGGCCCGTCGGGCGGCGAGGAGGACGGGGGCCCCGGGTGACCGTGGGGAACGGTGGGCGGCTGCGGGTAGCCGTACGGCGGCTGGGACGGCTGACCGTAGGGGCCCGGCTGCGGCTGGTGCAGGGGCGGCACGGGGGCTCCGTACCTACCGGGCTGCGGTTCGAACGGGGCGCCGAAGCCTTCCGGCTCCCCCGGCCCGCCCTGCTGCGGCGGCGGCTGCGACATCGGTGTGGTCCCCCTCGAACGTACGGTCCCTGCCGTCCTGTTCTACCACCCGCCGCGGCGGTCCCCGTCAGGCGTCCTCGGCCAGCTCCAGCCAGCGCATCTCCAACTCGTCGCGCTCGGTGACGAGTTCGCGCAGCTCGGCGTCGAGCCCGGCGACCTTCTCGAAGTCGGTGGCGTTCTCGGCGATCTGGGCGTGCAGCTTGGTCTCGCGGGTGGAGAGCTTGTCGAGCTGCCGCTCGACCTTCTGCAGTTCCTTCTTCGCGGCGCGGGCCTCCTGCGCCGAGACCGCCGGGGCGGCGGCGGGGGCCGAGGACGGGCGGGGCGCGGCGGCGGAGGGGGTGGACTCCTCCTCCATCCGCTGCCGGCGCTCCAGGTACTCGTCGATCCCGCGCGGCAGCATCCGCAGGGCGCGGTCGCCGAGGAGCGCCATGACCCGGTCCGTGGTCCGCTCGATGAAGAACCGGTCGTGGGAGATCACGATCATCGACCCGGGCCAGCCGTCGAGGAGGTCCTCCAGCTGGGTCAGGGTCTCGATGTCGAGGTCGTTGGTGGGCTCGTCGAGGAAGAGAACGTTCGGCTCGTCCATCAGCAGCCGCAGGATCTGGAGCCGGCGGCGCTCACCGCCGGAGAGGTCGCCGACGGGCGTCCACTGCTTCTCCTTGGTGAAGCCGAACTGCTCGCAGAGCTGACCGGCGGTCATCTCGCGGCCCTTGCCGAGGTCGACCCGGTCGCGCACCTGCTGGACGGCCTCCAGGACCCGGAGGTTCGGGTTCAGCTCGGTGACCTCCTGGGAGAGGTAGGCGAGCTTGACGGTCTTGCCGACGACGACCTTCCCGGCGGCGGGCTGCTCGTCGCCCTGGGTGCGGGCGGCCTGGGCGAGCGCGCGCAGCAGCGAGGTCTTGCCCGCGCCGTTGACGCCGACCAGGCCGATGCGGTCGCCGGGGCCGAGCTGCCAGGTGAGGTGGGTGAGGAGGGTCTTGGGCCCGGCCTGGACGGTCACGTCCTCCAGGTCGAACACGGTCTTGCCGAGGCGGGCGTTGGCGAACTTCATCAGCTCGCTGGTGTCGCGCGGCGGCGGCACGTCGGCGATGAGCTCGTTGGCGGCCTCGATGCGGTAGCGCGGCTTGGAGGTACGGGCGGGGGCGCCGCGGCGCAGCCAGGCCAGCTCCTTGCGCATGAGGTTCTGCCGCTTGGACTCCTCGGTGGCGGCGATGCGCTCCCGCTCGGCGCGGGCGAACACGTAGTCGCTGTAGCCGCCCTCGTACTCGTGGACGGTGCCGCGCTGGACGTCCCACATGCGGGTGCAGACCTGGTCGAGGAACCACCGGTCGTGGGTGACGCAGACGAGGGCGGAGCGCCGGGTGCGCAGGTGGCCGGCCAGCCAGGAGATGCCCTCGACGTCGAGGTGGTTGGTGGGCTCGTCGAGGACGATCAGGTCCTGCTCGTCGATGAGGAGCTTGGCCAGCGCGATACGGCGGCGCTCGCCGCCGGAGAGCGGGGCGATGACGGTGTCGAGCCCGTGCTCGAAGCCGGGGAGGGCCAGGCCGCCGAAGAGCCCGGTGAGCACGTCGCGGATCTTGGCGCTGCCCGCCCACTCGTGGTCGGCGAGATCGCCGATGACCTCCTGGCGGATGGTCTTCGCCGGGTCCAGGGAGTCGTGCTGGGTGAGGACGCCGAGACGCAGCCCGCCGTTGTGGGTGACGCGGCCGGTGTCCGCCTCCTCCAGCTTGGCGAGCATCCGGATGAGGGTGGTCTTGCCGTCGCCGTTGCGGCCCACGACACCGATCCGGTCGCCCTCGGACACCCCGAGGGATACACCGTCGAGCAGGGCACGGGTGCCGTACACCTTGCTGACCTGCTCGACATTGACCAGATTGACGGCCATTTCACTCCTGCCTAGTGGGTTGATCGACCTTCCCAGGGTACGGCGCGGGGCATGGCCTGTTCTCCTCGCTCTCCGTCGACGGCCGCAGGGCGTGCGATAGCGTGCGCCGACCGATCTTGAGGCGGGTAAGGGGGGCCGGGGTGGCGGCAGCGGCATGGGAACGGTTCGTAGGGCACCGGTGGCTGCCGAAAGCGGCTGTGGTCGGCCTGGCAGCGGTGCTGGTGGCCGCGTTCGTCCTCGTACGGTCGGAGCGGCGCGACGCCCATAACGCCGGAGTCCTGGAAACGGCGTGCGGGGGCGTGCTGCCGCGCGAGACGGTGCGTGGGCTGCTGCCCGGGGACGAGACCTGGGAGCTCCACTCCGACCTGGACCTGACCGGGCCGTCCGGGCGCGGGCCGCGCACCCTGGTGCGGTGCTCGCTGGGCTGGGGCGGGTCCGGGGGTCTGGAGCTGGTGGCGGTGCCGGTGCTGGACGTTCCGCTGTCCGGTGTGCGGCCCGGGGACATCCTCTCCGCGAGCACCGCGAAGGAACCGGACTGGGCCACCGCGTACCGCACCGCCACCACCCAGGTCACCGTCGGCTGCCCCGCCGGTCTGCCCGGCTACCCGCGTCCGGTGACCCGCTTCCGGGTGCACGCCTCGTTGGACCACGACGACGGGTCGGAGGCCGCCGGGGCGGCGAAGGAGCTGGGGACGGTGGTGACGGCCGTCGCCGACCACGTACGGGACCGGGGCGGTTGCGGGGGCCCGGCGGTGAAGCCGTCGGACGTACGGCCGGGGCCGGGCCGCGTGACGGAGGACTCCGAGGACTCCGACGAGGTCCCGCGGGCCTGTCGCTGGTTCCGGCCGGGGATGCTCGACGGGAAGGCCCGGGGGCGCGACGACCGCGAACCCCGCGGCTTCACGGGCGACGACGCGGACGTCTGCTCCCTGACGGTGCCGCGTGCGAAGCCGGCGGACCGGCTGGACCACTTCGCCGGGGTGACCTCGGTGAGCTGGCGGGGCCCGCTGCTGCCCGAGGCGCGCACGGCGTACGGGGCCGAGCTGGCCGCCCTGTCCCCGGCCCCGGAACCGAAGAGCGGCGAGAAGTCGTACGTGCTGGCCGTCTGGGCCGAGTCCTCGTGCTCGGGAGGCCGGACGCTGAGCCGGGTGCGGGTGGAGACGGCCGCGTCCGCTCTCGCGGCCGGCCGGGCCGACCGGATTCTCGACGCGTATCTGGCCTCGTCCGACTGCCGTGCGGTGAAGGTCCTCGGGAAGGTGTGGAAGTGAGCGACGTCCGTTTCTGGCGCAGGCGGTGGGTGCGCCGCACGACGGCCTGGACCGTCACCGCGGTGGTGCTGGCAGGTGGGCTCTTCTGGGTCTCCGGCGGCTACGACTCCTGGCGCGCCGACCGGGCCCTGGACGCGGCCTGCGACGGCGATCTGGCGGCCGGTGCGGTGCGGGAGCTGTTCGACGGCATATCCCTGAGCTCGTCGGGCGGCTGGACCGACCGGCGGCACTGCACGGTCACGGCGTCCGACGACGACACGGACGCCGGGCTGGTGCTGTCGGCCCGGGAGTCGGACAGCCGGACGGTCGTCTGGGACGGCAGCGGGTACGACGCACCGCTGGGATACAACTGGACCGGATCATTCCGGTTCAATCCGGACGACGAGGACACGGACGAGGCGCAGGCCGTGCTGCTGCTGAGCTGCGGCAAGGAAACCGGTGACGGGCTGATGATCACGGCGGACGCCGACCTCGCCCGGGGCGGCTTCGACGACCCGGTGGCCCGGGAACGGCTCGTCTCCGTTCTCACGGAGACGGCGACGGCGTACGCGCGGCGGATCACGTGTGCGGCTCCGGCCGGCGGGCGGGTCAAGAGCGTCGGCGTCACCACGACCGCCAGGGACCACAAGCCCGTCGCCGCGGCGACGGGGAGCTGCGCGGGCGTGCTCGACGGGAAGACCGCCGCCCGGTGGGGCGTGCGCACGGCGACGGAGATCTCCGGGGCTCCGGCGCTCCTGGAGAACTGCACCCTGGGCGGGCTGCGCGGGGCACGGCTGTACGACTTCACCGCGTACTACGGACCTGCCGCCCAGGAGGTCCACGACGAACGGCGTTACGCACGGCGTGACGACGCCGACGACAGGGACACCGACGCGCCGAACGCCCGCTACTCGATGACCGCACGGTGCCCCGGGGCGAACGGAACCGCCGCGTTCCAGGTGGACACCCTCCGCGACGAGGACAACCCGAAGTTCACGGCGCTGACCGTGGACCACCGGGAGCTGCGGGCGGCCCTCCAGCGCTTCGCCGAGCGCTCGGCGAAGACGCACGGCTGCGAGGTGCCGCGGGCGGCCTAGCGGGCTGGTCTCCCGGCCCGTACACCGGTCCCCCGCCCCGCCCGCTCCACCAGCAGCCAGCCGCCCAGGGTCATCGCGACGGCGGCCGGGGCGCTGACCGGGATCGCGATCAGCAGGGCCGTGCGGCCGTCCAGCAGGCCGCCGAAGCCGACCATGGACAGGCCCAGCACGCCGAGCAGGCAGAGCGTCGCGCCGAGGGCCGCGAGGGGGCCGGCTCCCGTGGACCCGGCGGCTCCGGGCGGAGCGGAGACGGGGCGTTCGAAGGCGCGGAAGGCGGCGACGAGCCCGGCGGTGAGGGCCGCCGCGAGGGCGATCCGCAGCGGGACCTGGGCCCACCAGGCGGCCGACGCCGGTGCGGGCAGCTCGACGTCGAGGGCGAGCATCGCCCCGTACACCCCGAACATCGCGGTGAGGTGCCAGAGGAACGCGGTCATCGCCACCCCGTTGGCCGCCACCACCGTGCGCCAGACCCGGGGGCGCTCCAGCAGGCGGACCGCCGGGGCGCGGAGCAGTTCGACCGCGCCGACGAGCCAGAGGCCGTGGCAGAGCAGGGCGAGGGTGGGCGGGGCCATGTTGCTGACCTTCTCGCCGGGCATCCCGACCATGGACAGCGGGTACGGGCCGAACGCCACCAGCGCGCCGGCGGTGACCAGGCCCGCCCCGGCGAGGAGCGCGGGGCGGCGGATGCGGCCGTCGGCGCGCAGGAAGCCGAGCTGGTGGACGGCCAGCCAGACGAAGGCGAAGTTCAGGAACTCGACGTACGGGACTCCGGCCGCGAAGCGCAGCACGTCCACCGCGACCGCCGCCCCGGCCAGCCCGGCGAAGGCCCCCCAGCCGTACCGCTCGTGCAGCTTCAGCAGCGGCGGGGTGAACGCGACCATGGCCAGGTAGATCCCGATGAACCAGAGCGGCTGGGTCACCATGCGCAGGGTGACGCCGGTCAGTCCGCCGCCCCCGCCGAGGAGTTGGACCAGCAGCGCCGCCGCACCCCACACCAGGACGAAGACCATGGTCGGGCGCAGCAGCCGCTGGAGCCGGGCGCGGAGGAAGGCCGAGTAGACGGAGTCCTCGGACCCCCCGGCCCCCTCGGGCCGCTCGGGCCGCTTGCGGAGCAGGGAGCGGTAGGACAGCGCGTGGGAGAAGCCGCCGACGAAGAAGAACACCGGCATGACCTGGAGCAGCCAGGTCAGCGGCTGGAGCGCCGGGACGACGGCGAGCAGGTTGCCGACCCCGTCCGGGGTGACGGCGGCCATCAGCCAGTGGCCGAGCACGACCGCGCCGAGCGAGGCGACCCGCAGGAGGTCGACGTAGCGGTCCCGGGTGGCGGGCGTCGCCCCGGCCAGTTCACGAACACTTGATCCCATGGGCGTACGGTCGCGCGAGCCGGGCGGGGCGCGGCAGCGCGACCGTACTCAGATCCGGGGTGAGTACGAGAGGTCCGGGGGCGCGGAGGTCAGACGGTCTTCGCGCCCGGAGCGGGCGACACCGCCGTGCGCGCCTCGCGGCACGTTCCGGAGGCCGTCAGCGCGTCGGCCACCTTGCGGGCCGCCGACTCGTCCTCCACCAGGTACGCCGTCGTCGGCCCGGACCCGGAGACCAGGGCCGCCAGGGCACCCGCCTCCGTGCCCGCGGCCAGGGTCTCCGCGAGCGAGGGGCGCAAGGAGAGCGCGGCGGGCTGGAGGCCGTTGCTCAGGGCAGCGGCGAGTGCGCCGGAGTCGCCGGAGCGCAGGGCGGCGAGCAGCGCGGGCGACGCGGTCGGCTCCGGGACCTCGGTGCCGGCCGTGAGGCGGTCGAACTCCCCGTACACGGCGGGTGTGGAGAGACCGCCGTCCGCCACCGCGAAGACCCAGTGGAAGGTCCCGCCGACCTCGATCGGGGTCAGCTTCTCGCCGCGTCCGGTGCCGAGCGCGGCCCCGCCGACCAGGCTGAACGGCACATCGCTGCCCAGCTCCGCGCAGATGGCGAGGAGTTCGTCGCGGCTCGCGCCGGTCCCCCACAGGGCGTCGCAGGCGACGAGGGCCGCGGCCCCGTCGGCGCTGCCGCCCGCCATGCCGCCCGCGACCGGGATGTCCTTGGCGATGTGCAGGTGGACGGCGGGGTCGACGCCGTACCGCTCGGCCAGCGCGAGGGCGGCGCGGGCGGCGAGGTTGGTGGTGTCCAGCGGGACCTGGGCGGCGTCCGGGCCCGAGCAGGTGATGCGCAGCTCGTCGGCGGGGGTCGCGGTGACCTCGTCGTACAGGCCGACGGCGAGGAAGACGTTGGCCAGGTCGTGGAAGCCGTCGGGGCGGGCGGCGCCCACGGCGAGCTGGACGTTGACCTTGGCGGGGACGCGGACGGTGACAGCGGCGCTCACAGGACTCACAGGGCCGCCTCCGGCTTGTTCTCCGCGATCGCCGCGAACTCCTCCACCGTCAGCGCCTCGCCGCGCGCCTGCGGGGAGATCCCGGCGGCGACGAGCGCGGCCTCGGCGGCGGGCGCGGAGCCGGCCCAGCCGGAGAGGGCGGCGCGCAGCGTCTTGCGGCGCTGGGCGAAGGCGGCGTCCACGACGGCGAAGACCTCGGCGCGGCTCGCGGTGGTGGCGATGGGCTCCGTGCGGCGGACCAGGGAGACGAGCCCGGAGTCGACGTTCGGGGCGGGCCAGAAGACGGTGCGGCCGATGGACCCGGCGCGCTTGACCTCCGCGTACCAGTTGGCCTTCACCGACGGCACGCCGTAGACCTTGTTGCCGGGACGGGCGGCCAGCCGGTCGGCGACCTCGGCCTGGACCATGACGAGGGTCCGCTCGATGCTGGGGAAGCGCTCCAGCATGGTCAGCAGGACGGGCACGGCCACGTTGTACGGGAGGTTCGCCACGAGCGCGGTCGGGGCAGGGCCCGGCAGCTCGGTGACCAGCATCGCGTCGGAGTGGACCAGGGCGAAGCGGTCGGCGCGCCCCGGCATCCGGGCCTGGACCGTGGCGGGCAGCGCGGCGGCGAGCACCTCGTCGATCTCGACCGCGACGACGCGGTCCGCCGCCTCCAGCAGCGCCAGGGTCAGCGAGCCGAGCCCGGGGCCGACCTCGACGACGGTGTCGTCCGGGCGGACCTCGGCCGTGCGCACGATGCGGCGGACGGTGTTGGCGTCGATGACGAAGTTCTGACCGCGCTGCTTGGTGGGACGTACGCCCAGCTTCGCGGCCAGGTCGCGGATGTCTGCGGGGCCCAGGAGGGCGTCGGGCTCTGTGCTGCTCACCCGGTAAGCCTACGGCCGCAGTGGGGCCACGGACTCGCCCCCCGTTGCACGTACAGCTTCTTCGCCCGGTACGTCTGCTCGGCGGCGGGTGCGTCCTGGGGGCGGCCGCTGCCGCCGAGGGACTGCCAGGTCCGGGTGTCGAACTGGTACAGCCCGCCGTACGTCCCGCTCGGGTCGACCGCGCCGGGACGGCCGCCGGACTCGCAGGCGGCGAGCGCGGACCAGTTCAGCCCGTCCGCCCCGGCGGCCGACGCGGGGCGCTGCCGGGTGCCGGTGCGCACGACGCGGCTCACCGGCAGGTGGACCAGTTCCTCGGCGGTCCTGCGCGGTTTCTGCCGGACGCCGTTGACGGTCCGGACCGCGTACGTGACCCGGCGCACCCCGTTGCGGCCGGCCCGCTCGACGACCTCGGCGCCCCGGAACAGCCCGGGGTCCTCGCTCCGTTCGACGGCGTACGGGACCGTCTCGTCGCGCACCTCGCGGGTGTCGGTGA
Organism: Streptomyces anulatus; assembly: GCF_014650675.1. Lineage (GTDB taxonomy): Bacteria > Actinomycetota > Actinomycetes > Streptomycetales > Streptomycetaceae > Streptomyces > Streptomyces anulatus. The sequence continues at coordinate 190,517 of NZ_BMVK01000014.1, forward strand.
TCCGCAGGACGGAGATCGTCTGGCCGTCGCGCGGGAAGCTCGCGGGGTCGACGGAGGTGGTGTCGTGGCCGTGCAGGGTGATGCCCGCCTCGGCGAGGGCCTCGTGGACGGTGGCGGCGTTGGTGCGCAGGGTGCGTTCCTGGCCGTCGGCCATGAACGTCACGGCGCGTTCGGTGCGGACGGTGAGGATCAGGCCGGTGCGGGCGATCCGCGCGGAGCGGGCGGCGGAGAGGTACGCGCCCTCGGCGCGGATCCCGAGGGCGCGCAGGGCCCCGGCCACGGTGTCGGCGGTCGTCCAGACCTGGCGGCGGGTGCCGTCGAGGGTGAGGGTGAGCGGCCGCCCGTGGCGGACGACGACCTCGTCGCCGTGGTCGAGGCCGGTGCCGGGGGCCGGGGAGACGACGTCGTGCGCGCCGACGGTGACGCCCTCCTCCTCCAGGAGACCGGTGACGTCGTCGGCGAAGGTGTGCAGGGTCCGGGGTGTGCCGTCGACGCTCAGCCGGACGGCCTTGTCGTGGGCGACGAACGCGGTGGTGCCGCCGGCCAGGAAGGCGACGACGAGGGCCTTCGGGACGAGGCGCCGCAGGCTCTCGGGGTGTGCGACGAGCGTCCGGCGGCGCTTGGGAGCCCGCCGGGCGCCGGCCCGGGTGGCGCCCTGCCGGGGCACCACGGGCGGCGGCGCGGCGAGCGGGACGTCGACCACCGTCGGAGCGTGGGCGGCCGGGCCTCGCGCGGGGACGATCCCGTCGGCGACGGTCAGCTGTTCGTGGAACGCGCCGGGGAACACCACCGGCACCGGGGCGGTCGGCGGAGGCGGCGCCACCGCCGTACGCCACCCGCCGCGCGCCGCCCGGTGACTGCCCTGCGAAGTACTCACGCCGCTCCCGAAGATCCGCCCGCCGCCACCCCGTCGTGCGCGGGGACGATAGCGGAGCCCCGGTGACTCTCCAAAGCGACACGACTACGCAGCGTGCCCGCACGGGCCCGGTCGGCGGTCAGAAATCAAACGCGCGCGCGGTGTTGTCGTAGATCGCGGCGGCGAGCACGTCCTCGTCCAGGCCCTTCACCTCGGCCATGGCGCGGAGCGTGACCGGAATGAGGTACGGCGCGTTGGGCCGTCCGCGGTACGGGGCGGGGGTGAGGAAAGGGGCGTCCGTCTCGACGAGGACCAGCTCGGTCGGGGCGACGGCCAGGGCGTCCCGCAGCGGCTGGGCGTTCTTGAAGGTCACGTTGCCCGCGAAGGACATGAAATACCCGGCCCGCGCGCAGATCCGGGCCATGTCGGCGTCGCCGGAGTAGCAGTGGAACACGGTCCGCTCGGGAGCGCCCGCGTCGAGCAGGACCCGCAGGACGTCCTCGTGCGCGTCGCGGTCGTGGATGACCAGGGCCTTGCCGTGCCGCTTGGCGATCTCGATGTGGGCCCGGAAGGACTCCTCCTGGGCGGCGATGCCCTCGGGTCCCGTGCGGAAGAAGTCCAGGCCCGTCTCGCCGACCCCGCGTACGTGGTCGAGGGCGGCCAGCGCGTCGATCTCCGCCAGCGCCTCGTCCAGCGCCGCCCTGCCGCCGGGCTCCCTCGCCCCCTGCCGCGCGGTGCCGTCGACATCCCCGTGGACGATGCGCGGGGCCTCGTTGGGGTGCAGGGCGACCGAGGCGTGGACGGCGGGGTGGGCGGCCGCGGTGTCGGCGGCCCAGCGGGAGCCCGCCACGTCGCAGCCGACCTGGACGACGGCTTTCACGTTCACCGCGGCGGCCCGGGCGAGGGCCACCTCGACGGTGGCGTCCTGCATGTCCAGGTGGGTGTGGGAGTCGGCGACCGGAACCCGCAGGGGCTCGGGCAGCGGCGGGGCTTCGGTACGGCTCATGCCGACGATCGTACGAGGGCCCCACCCTCGTACGATCGTCGGCCGCGGAAGCCACCCGGGCACGTCATCCGCAGCGGAAGGCCCACCCCGTCCGCGCCGGAAGGATCACGTCACCCGCAGTGGTTGGCACAGGTCACCTGCGGTGGTCGGTCCGTGTCACCCGTGGTGGCCGGTCCGTGTCACCTGCGGTGGAAGGGGTGGAACAGGTCGGACAGCCGCCAGTGGCGGGCCGGGGCGGCGGCGGTCGACACCGCCCGGTCCTTCGCGGCGGCCTCCGCCGCGCGCGGCGCCTGCTGCTTCCGCAGCAGTTCCTGGACGCCGGCGACCCGCCCCGCCCGCATGATGCGCACCACGTGTCCGCCGCAGTTGGTGCAGGTGGGCGTGGAGAGCGGGGACGGCACGCGCTCGCCGTCCGCCGTGTAGACGACGAAGGCGTGACCGTGGACGTCGACGTGGTGCTCTATCTCGTAGGACTGCTCCCAGCCGTACCCGCACTTCATGCAGGCGAAGGCATACGCCTCATGGACAGTGGTGGCTGCGATCTCGCTCATGCCTGCTCCTCTTGGCCGCGGGTCACGCGCTCCGGGGACGGGCGGCCCGCCCGAGGCTTTTCGAGCAGGTGGCCCGTCCCTTCCAGTGGACACCTCCACCCGTACGGACGCACCAGCTCAGGGCCAATGTTGGTGCGTTCTTGGCCTCCTTTGGGCGTCCTTTGCCGACGCATGGCGCTGGACTGGACCAGGGGAGGGCAGCGCGTGACCGCCCGGCCACCGAGCGCCCCCGAGCACGCCGTGCGCCGGACGTGAACGCGCCCGCGCACCACCCCCCGCCCACCCGGCTCTTTTCCTTGAATTCCCGGGCTTTATCCGCACTCCCACCCCATGAATTCACCATTCAATTGAAAACGCGATTTCCCCGGATGTCCCACGCCGATTTGCGGCAGCCCCATTCCTCCTTTTCACTCATTACGTCCACCCCATTTCCCACAGGACGGGGCACAACCCATGTTCACCACGGACACCACTGCCACCGACATCGAGCTCGACCTCGACGCCGCCCTCAACCCGGGCGAGGTCGAAGGTCTGTACCGCGACTCCCGTGAGTGCGCCTACCTCGCACTTCTCGCGGGCGGCGGCGCGCTGCTGCTCTCGCCCCCGACCCCGCGCCCGAAGAAGGGCTAGTCGACGGCACATGGACCAGACACATGCTTCGTCGCCCCTGGCGGGCGCCGTGCATGACCTGGCAACAGAGGTGGTCCTCGCTCTTCGGAGCGGGGACCACCTCGCCACGGTGTGCGGCGCGGCGGGAATCGACGAGGAGAATCGGACCGGAATCGCGGCGGCACGGGTCATCGGGGCCGACCTGCTGCTGCCCAGTGTTCTGTACGGACGTCATCCGCATCCGGGCGACGTCGCCGTACTCGACCGGGCGGTGCGGGAGTTCCCGCCCAAGCCCGACGCTCCGGCCGCCACGGCCTGGAGCCACTGGCACATGATCTCCACGCTTCAGCGGGTGACGCCGCCTCCACCGGGAGCGGCTGCTCGCGCGACGTACGCGGAGCCCGACGCGGCCTGGCTGGAGGAGGCCCCCTGGCAGGCGTTCACCCACCAGCTCTCGGTCCTCGCGCCGCTGGCCGTCCCGGCGGCCCCCTCGGCCGTGCAGCGCGCCGCGGCGAACCGGGCCGTCGACCTGTCGCGCGGCTTCGTCCGCGCGGTCCGGCGGCGCGACTGGCTCCAGGCGGCGGGCGCGGGCCGCTGGCTCGCGGCCATCGGCGGCGAACCGGCGACGCTGGGCCTGGAACGCGGCCTGGACTTCGTCGAGCTGATGGGCGGCCACGACCCCCGGGTCACCCTCCATGTGCGGGCCGCCCGGCTGCTCGCCGAAGCGAGGGCACGGTGACCACGACCGCGACGCAGGACCCCTCCCAGGACCGCCCGGCCGGGGGGCCGCGGGGTCGCCCGGGGCCGGGGCCCGGGGGCGCGGCCCGCCGGGAGCACCCGGCCCCCGGCGCCGCGCTCGCCGTCCTCCCCGGCGTCCTGCGCGGAGCGCTCGCCTGGACGGACGCGCACCGGGCGCACTTCACGCTCCCCGACGACGTCCTGGAACCCCACACCCAGGTCAACGCCACGCTGAAGCCGCTGGGCGAACTGGCCCAGCTCGGCTCCACGATCCGCCGCACCACGGACCCGGGCACCCCGGAACACGAGCTGGCCGGGGACCTCGTCGCGTACGCCTGGGAGCAGACGGCGGCGGGCGAACTGCTCCTGGAGCTGCTGCGCGCCGAGCCGTTCGCCGCGTACCCGTACGAGATCTACGCCGCCTTCGCCGGGTACGGGCTGCGCCACGAGGGCTTCGAGGCCCTGGCCGGCCCGCTCACCGCGACCCGCGCCTGGGCCCACACCGAGCAGCACGCCAACCGGCAGCTGGGGCTGGTCAACTCCGAGCGGCGCGTCGGCGTGGTGACCCACACCGACGCGGGCGCGGTCCTGTCCCGGACCTGGCTGGGCGGCCTGTCGGAGCCGTGGATGTTCGAGGGCCCCTCCGGCTACGCGCTGACCCACACCGTCTTCCACCTCACGGACTGGGGCCGGATGCCGGACCGGGTCCCCGGGAGGATCGACGGCTATCTGCGGACCTGGCTGCCCGCGTGGGCCGACGGCTGCCTGGAGAGCGGGCAGTGGGACCTGACCGGCGAGCTGCTGGCGGTGGCGGCGTCGCTGCCGGGCCCGGCCCCGGCGGCCCTGCTGGACGCGGTCTGGCCGGTGCTCGCCGACGTACAGCATCCGACCGGCTGCGTCCCGGAGACCGGCGTACCGGTCGAGGATCCCGCGCCGGACCCGTATCCCTTCATCGACTGCTACCACTCCACGCTCGTGACGGCCTTCGCCGCGGCCCTGTCCCTGAGGTCGCTGCGGTCGCCGGGGCAGACGGACGGGTCCGTGCCCGGCCGGGAAAGGCGGACCGCATGAGCAGCGGCATCCAGCAGATCCACGACGTGGGGGCGAAGGCCCTGGGCTGGCTGTACGAACACCGGGAGGGATTCCGGCTGGAGGCCGACCCGTCCCCGGAGGCGGGGATGCTGGACCGCTTCAAGCCGCTGGGCGAGCTGGCGCTGATCGGCAAGGTCATCTTCCGCGAGGGCGTGGCCGGCTCGCAGCAGTCCTCCCTGGCCCACAAGCTCCTGGACCACGCCTGGCACGAGCTGCTGGACTCCGGGGCCCGGCTGCTGGAGGGCCAGCGGCGCGAGCCGCTCTCGCCGGTGCCGCTGGAGGTCTACGTACCGTTCCGGGAGCTCGGCTACCGGCAGCCGGACCTGGAGTCCGCGATCCGCCTCAACCACCGGCTGTCCAGCTGGGCGGCGCTGGAGGTGCTGCCGGTGCGGCGGCTCGGGCTGAGCGCGATCGAGCGGCGGTTCGGGGCGGAGCCGAGCGTTCCGGAGACGGCCGCGCTGGCGCACACCTGGCTGGCGCGGCGGCCGGAGCCGTGGACGGTCGAGGGCCATATCGGCTACGACATCACGCACACGGTGTTCCACCTCACCGACTGGGGCGAGAAGCCGGCCGGGCTCCCGGCCGACATCGCGGAGTATCTGGCCCTCTGGCTGCCGGTCTGGCTGGACGACTGGCTGGACCTGAAGCGCTGGGACCTGCTGGGCGAGCTGCTGGTCGTCGACGCGTGTCTCCCCGAACCGACGCTGGACCCGGCGGCCTGGCAGGGGTTCGCGCAGGCCCAGCAGCCGGACGGGGCGATGCCGGTGGTCGGCGGGATGCCGGAGGGGGACGAGGAGTCGGTGTTCGACCTCGTCTACCACCCGACGCTGGTCGCCGCGTTCGCCTCGGCGCTCGCGATGTCCCGCGCCCTGTCCGACCTCAGCGCGACGCCGGCCCCGGCATGACGGACGTGACGGCGGTCCGTGTGGACACCCCCGGCTCCCCTGCCACCGCCCGCCTCCTGGCCGAGGCGGCCCGGGCGGTCGACGCGCCGGACCTGGTGCTCGCGGTCAGCCGGAACGGGGTGCGCACCGTCCACACCGGGGGGAGCGGGGAGCCCGGCCCGGTCCCCCGTGAGCTGCTGGGCCACGAGCTGGGTTCGGCATCGAAGCCGTTCGCCGGGCTGCTGCTGGCCCGGCTGGTGGCGCAGGGCCGGGTGCGGTACGCGGACCGGGCGGCGGACCTGCTGGCCCCGGGCTTCCCGGTGCACCCGGCGGTGCGCCGGATCACCCTGCGCCATCTGCTCACCCACACCTCGGGGCTGCCGGGGCTGCCCGCCGACTTCTACCCGCAGGCGGTGCCCCGCTGGTCCACCGACCCGTACGGCGGCTATCCGGCCGACCGGGTGGTCCGGGCCTTCCTGCGGGCCCGCCCGCGCCACCGGCCCGGGACCCGCTGGCACTACTCGAACTTCGCCGTCTCGGTCCTCGGCCACACCCTGGCGGCGGCCACCGGCACGCCGTGGGAGGTCCTGCTGCACCAGCAGGTGCTGGCCCCGCTCGGCCTGGACGCGACCCGGGTGCGCCCGGGGCCGGAGGGCGCGGACGCGGTCGGCCACCGCCGCGACGGGACGCCGGTGCCCGCGCTGGACACCGGGGGCTTCACGGCGGCGGGCGCGGTCCGGGCGACCCCGCTGGACCTGCTGACGTTCCTGGAGGCGCATCTGGGCGGGCCGGACCCCCGGGACCCGGCGCCCCGGGACCCGACGCTGAGCGCCGCGCTCACCGACGTGTGCCGCCCCCTGCTGCGGCGCGGCTGGCGCCACGCCCACACCCATACGCTCACGTGGTTCCACCACCCGTCCCCGTACGGCCCGGTCCTCTTCCACGCGGGGGCGACCCTGGGCCAGCAGGCGTTCCTGGGTTTCCGCCCGGACACGGGGCTCGCGGTGGCGGCGACGGCGACCCGGCGGGTGCACCGGGCGGACACGTTCGTGGCGACGGCGTACGGCCTGCTGACGGAATCGCCGTAACTACCGGGGCTTCCCCGCCCCTGTAGGCGCTACGGCGTCGGCGGGGCGCTCTTCCCCGCGCCCTTCTCCGCGTTCTTGGCGGCGACCACCGCGTCGAAGACGTCCCGCTTGGGCAGCCCGGCGGCGGCGGCGACGGCGGCGATCGCCTCCTTGCGCCGCTCCCCCGCCTCCTCGCGCACGCGCACGCGCCGCACCAGCTCCTCGGCGTCCAGCCCCTCGTCGCCGGATTCGGTGGCGCCCTCCACGACGACGGTGATCTCTCCGCGTACGCCGTCGGCGGCCCACACGGCCAGCTCGCCGAGCGGGCCGCGCTTGACCTCCTCGTACGTCTTGGTCAGCTCCCGGCACACCGCGGCGCGGCGGTCGGCGCCGAAGACCTCGGCCATGGCGGCGAGGGTGTCGTCGAGCCGGTGAGGGGCTTCGAAGAAGACCATGGTGCGCCGCTCGTCCCCGACCTCCCGGAGCTTGGAGAGGCGTTCCCCTGCCTTGCGCGGCAGGAACCCCTCGAAGCAGAACCGGTCGACGGGCAGCCCGGAGAGGGCGAGCGCGGTGAGGACGGCACTCGGCCCGGGCACGGCGGTGACGCGGATCTCCTTCTCCACGGCGGCGGCGACGAGCCGGTAGCCGGGGTCGGAGACGGACGGCATGCCCGCGTCCGTGACAAGCAGCACCCGGGCGCCACCGACGAGCGCCTCGACCAGCTCCGGCGTACGGGCGGACTCGTTCCCCTCGAAGTAGGAGACGACACGCCCCGAGGTGTGGATGCCGAGCGCCTGGGTGAGCCGACGCAGCCGCCGGGTGTCCTCGGCGGCGACGACGTCGGCCCGCTCCAGTTCGGCGGCGAGGCGTGGCGGGGCGTCCGCCACGTCACCGATGGGGGTCCCTGCGAGCACGAGCGTTCCAGTCGTTCCAGTCACATCAGCCATCCTCGCAGCACGGGCAACGCCCTTCGCACAGATGCGTTCCCTACGATGGCGCGGTGACGAGTACCGCACCCGAGACCCAGCGGGGCCAAGACGCCGGGGACCCGCTCGGCGAACAGCCGACCTCCTGGCAACGGCGGCTGCGCCGCTTCGGCCATGTTCCCCGCCCGGAGATCTCTCTCCGCGACCGGCTGGACCCGCCGTACACGCGGCCCGGACGGCAGGTGTGGTCGGTGCTCGCGATCCCGCCGCACGTCGCCGACCGGCTGGTCCGGTGGTCCGGCTGGGGCGGCCCGCTGCTGGTGACCCTGGTCGCCGGGCTGCTGCGCTTCTGGAAGCTGGACCAGCCGCACGCGGTGATATTCGACGAGACGTATTACGCGAAGGACGCGTGGGCGCTGGTCAACCAGGGGTACGAGGGGTCCTGGCCCAAGGACGTCGACAAGCTGATCCTGAAGGACCCCTCCTCCGTCCCGATCCCGACCGACCCGGGCTATGTGGTGCATCCGCCGGTCGGCAAGTGGATCATCGGGCTCGGCGAGCAGATGTTCGGCTTCACGCCGTTCGGCTGGCGCTTCATGGTGGCGGTGCTGGGCACGATCTCCGTGCTCCTGCTGTGCCGGATCGGCCGGCGGCTGTTCCGCTCCACGTTCCTGGGCTGTCTGGCGGGGCTGCTGCTCGCGGTGGACGGGCTGCACTTCGTGATGAGCCGGACCGCGCTGCTCGACCTGATCGTCATGTTCTTCGTGCTGGCCGCGTTCGGCTGCCTGGTGGCCGACCGGGACCATGCCCGCCGCCGACTGGCCGACGCGCTGCCGGTGGACGAGGAGGGGGTGCTGCGCCCGGACGCCCGGGTCGCGGAGACCCTGCGCCTGGGGTGGCGGCCGTGGCGGCTGACGGCGGGCGTGATGCTGGGGCTGGCCTTCGCCACGAAGTGGAACGGCCTCTACGTCCTGGCCGCGTTCGGCCTGATGACGGTCCTGTGGGACGTCGGCGCGCGCCGCACGGCAGGGGCCGTGCACCCGTACCAGGCGGTGCTGCGCCGGGACCTGATCCCCGCCTTCGTCTCCACGGTCCCGGTGGCGATCGTCACGTACGTCGTGTCCTGGACCGGCTGGATCGTCACGGACAAGGGCTACTACCGCAACTGGGCGGCCACCGAGGGCAAGGACTCCTCCTGGAGCTGGCTGTTCCCGGACTGGCTGCGCAGCCTGTGGCACTACGAGAACCAGGTGTACGACTTCCACGTCGGCCTGACCTCGGGCCACACGTACGAGTCCAACCCGTGGAGCTGGCTCGTACTGGGCCGGCCCGTGTCGTACTACTACGAGGAACAGGCGGGCTGCAAGGAGTCGGCGACCGGCAAGTGCGCCAGCGAGGTCCTCGCCATCGGCACCCCGCTGCTGTGGTGGCTGGCGTGCTTCGCCCTCGCGTACGTCGTCTGGCGCTGGTTCTTCCGCCGCGACTGGCGGGCGGGCGCCATCGCCTGCGGTGTGGTGGCGGGCTGGCTGCCCTGGTTCTTCTACCAGGAGCGGACGATCTTCCTCTTCTACGCGGTGGTGTTCGTCCCGTTCCTGTGTCTGGCCGTGACGATGATGCTGGGCGCCATCGCGGGCCCGGCGGCGGGCACGGGCACCCGGGCCGAACTGGGCCTCACCACCGAGGACCCCACCGGCGAACGCCGCCGCACGCTGGGGGCCATCGCGGTGGGCGTGCTGGTGCTCCTGATCGTCTGGAACTTCATCTATTTCTGGCCGCTGTTCACGGGGACGTCGATCCCGGAGGACCTGTGGCGGGACCGGATGTGGCTGGACACCTGGGTCTAGCTGGGGAAACGGCGGGTCCGACACCGGCTGGTGTCGGACCCGCCGTGGTCGTTGGTGGTGGTAGTGGGCCGTCTGCGGGCCCTCCCTCGACGGCCCACAGACGGCCCGGGAGGACGAGTTCACCAAGCGGCGCGGATGCGCTCTCTCCACTGTGCGGCGAGCGACCGTACCTGATCGCATTTTCCTTAACGCGCTACGGAAGTCCCGGAGTCAAGGAACGACACGCCGGAAGAGCCGAAAATCGGTCGAACCCTAGATCTAGTGGTTGGATTGATCCTGCTACCAGGAAGTTGTGGTCGCGGTTCATTCGTGCCGTGGTCAACGCCTAGACTTCGGGTAGTTCGTCTGACGCGTGGCTCCAGGGGGTCGCGACGGTACGCCCGTCGTGCTCGCGACCTCCCCGGTTCCACACGACGGGCGGATAGCAGGACAAGTTCATATGAGCAACGCGGACAGTGACGGACATGATCCTCATCCCTCGGACGAGAATCGTGAGCCGGAGCTGAGTCGGGGCTCATCTAACGACAAGCGTTCGCCTGCGGACATCATCTTGGTGATGTTCGCTGACGAAGTCTCTGACTGGATCCTCCAGGCAGGGCGCTGGCTGCTGGAGCAGATCATCAGCAGCCTGTAACGCACTCTGCCCCCAGGCGCGGCTACGCCAAGGGGCAGTGGTCACAGGATGAATCCCGCGAGTGATGTGCAGCAGCCCCTTCTACAACCAGTGGCGGGGGCTGTTGCTGTTTCTACAGCCTAGGCTGTAGCTACGTCTTTACCGTAGCGCACTGACAAGAAGCTGTAGTGCTAGCCCTCTCTTGTCGCCAGTACTAGCTCCGTCCTTTGCACTGTCAGCTGCTACCGGTTGCAGAGGGTAGACGTGTATGCCCAGGTAGAAGCCCTACCTGCGACATCTGTGCTTGCCCTCACACCAAGCAAACCACTGCACTGACACTGCCTGCACTGGCACTGCACTCACACTCGCCACTGCACTCACACTGCCAGCACTGGCACTGCA
>NZ_BMVK01000015.1 GCF_014650675.1 Streptomyces anulatus
GCCGAACAATTTTTCCGGGAAAGCCCCGCACCTCTGGTGCGGGGCTTTTCTGCGTTCCAGGACGGATCGGGACTGCGAAGTCCCGGGGCCGGCGGACAGCGGCTTCTGCCCCGTCGGAAGGGGCAGGGCAGCCGCCATGCCATAGCTCTCTGGCCTGTCCCTCAGAGACGGCCTGCGGCCTTCAGCGCCAAGTAGGTATCGGCAAGCGCGGGAGCGAGATTCTCCGGAGTGGCGTCCACAACGACGACGCCGTGGCGGCGGAGCCTGTCGGCCGTGCGGCGACGGTCGGCCTGGGCCTGGCCGGCGGCTGCCGCGTCGTATACCGATTCGACGGTTCCCCGGGCGTTGGCCATTTCCTCGATCCGAGGGTCGGAGACGGCGGCCAGCAGGACGGTATGGCGCTGGGTGAGTTGAGGCAGCACCGGGAGGAGCCCCTCCTCGATGGGGGCGGCCTCCAGCGTCGTGAGGAGGACGATCAGCGAACCGCGGGGGGCGTCGGTGAGGGCGGCATTACTCAGGCCGCGGGCGTCCGTCTCGATGAGCTCGGGCTCCAGCGTGGCCAGGGTGTTGATGACGGTGGCCAGAACATTGCCCGTGGCCGTACGGCCTTGGACCCGGGCTCGGACCTGGCGGTCGTAGGCGAGGAGGCTAACGCGGTCGCCCGCCCGGGTGGCGAGCGCGGTGAGAAGAAGTGTGGCGTCCATCGACGCGTCCAGACGGGGGATGTCACCCACCCGGCCGGCTGACGTGCGCCCGGTGTCCAGGACGATCAGGATGTGCCGGTCACGCTCGGGGCGCCATGTCCGGACCGCGACGGCCGACTGGCGTGCGGTGGCCCGCCAGTCGATGGAGCGGGTGTCGTCCCCGGGCACGTAGGCCCGCAGACTGTCGAACTCCGTGCCCTCACCGCGTGTCAGAACGCTGGTGCGGCCGTCGAGTTCCCGGAGCCGGGCGAGCCGGGAAGGCAGATGCTTGCGGCTGGTGAACGGCGGCAGGACCCGTACGGTCCACGGTGCCCGGTGCTGCCCTTGGCGTGCGGCGAGGCCCAGCGGGCCGTACGAGCGGATCGTGATGCTTTCCGCCTGCCGTTCGCCGCGACGGGTCGGGCGCAGAATGGTGACCAGACGTCGCCGCTCCCCGGCGGGGATCGCCAGGGTGTGGCGGGAAGCGCGTCGTTCGGAACCCGAGGTCCAGCTGCTGGGGGGCCAGGCATCCCGCAGCTGGGCGCGCAGACGCCGACGCGACGTGTTGGTCACTGTCAGTTGCACTTCGGCCGCGTCACCGAGTCGAACGGATGTATCGCCGGATCGAGTGAATCGAAGCGTGCGCACTGGCGCGGCCAGGGCATAGTCACACAGAATTGCCAGTGAGAGCGGTGCGTTGACCGCAAGCATCCCGGTCCAGCTGGGAGCGAGGATGCCTACGGGGAGTGACCCCAGGGCGGCCAGCAGCGCGGTACGTCCGGTGAGGGCCATGGTCACCGCCTCATCGGGGTACGGGGACGTGGGCGAGCACTGAGGCGATGACGGAGTCCGGGGTGACTCCTTCCATTTCTGCCTCGGGCCGCAGGTGGATGCGATGGCGGAGCGTCGGGAGCGCCAAGGCCTTCACGTCGTCCGGGATGACGTAGTCCCGGCCGGTCAGCCAGGCCCAGGCGCGTGCGGTCGACAGCAGAGCGGTGGTGCCTCGGGGGGAGACGCCAAGGGCGAGCGAGGGGGAATCGCGCGTGGCACGGCAGATATCCACTACATAGCCGGCGATCTCGGGGGAGACGGTCGTCTTCGCGACGGCTTCGCGTGCTGCTTCCAGATCGGCGGGTCCGGCGACGGGCCGTATCCCCGCGGCCTTCAGGTCGCGCGGGTTGAAGCCGTCGGCGTGACGGGTGAGTACATCGATCTCGTCCTGCCGCGAAGGAAGAGGAACCGTCAGCTTGAGCAGGAAGCGGTCCAGTTGGGCTTCGGGGAGGGGGTAGGTGCCTTCGTACTCGACGGGGTTCTGGGTCGCGGCGACGAGGAAGGGGTCGGGCAGCGGTCGTGGTGTTCCGTCCACGGTGACCTGCCGTTCCTCCATCGCTTCGAGGAGGGAGGACTGGGTCTTGGGAGGGGTGCGGTTGATCTCGTCGGCGATCAGCAGGTTGGTGAAGACGGGGCCGGGCTGGAAGGAGAACTCGGCGGTGCGCGCGTCGTAGACCAGTGAACCCGTGACGTCGCTGGGCATCAGGTCGGGGGTGAACTGGACGCGTTTCGTGTCGAGTTCGAGTGATGCGGCAAGTGCGCGCACCAGCAGGGTCTTGGCCACGCCGGGTACGCCTTCGAGGAGTACGTGTCCCCGGCAGAGCAGCGCGACGACAAGCCCGGTGACGGCGGGGTCCTGGCCGACGACGGCCTTGGCGATCTCGGAGCGCAGGGCCTCCAAGGACGCGCGGGCGCTGTCGGACGGCTCCGGTTCCGCAGGCCTCACGGTGGCCGCTGCGGGCGCCGTGGGCTCGGCCGGCTCGGGGGTCGGGGCGCTCATGAAGTGCGTACCTCTCTTTCGAGGGCGTCGAGTTGATCGGCGAGGAGGACCAGGGCGGCGTCGGTGGGGGGAGCCGTGCCGAAGAGCAGGGTGCTGACGTCGTGGTCCGGGGTGGTGATGCGTGCGGACACGGCGGTGAGGAGGACGTCGGGAGTGTGCGCATCACGGGCCGGCACTCCGGCGAGGGGGGCGATGCGTGTGCGGGTGGCGGCTCGGAGGGCGTCGGCGGCCCGGTCGCGGGCGTTGGCCTTGCGGTAGAGGAGGGAGCGGCCTTCGGCCGATTCGGACGCGCGGATGGCTACCGGCAGCCGCTCTGTCACCAGGGGGCCGAGTCGGCGGGCTCGCCAGACGGCGGCGAGGACCGCGGCGATGGTGAGTTGCAGCGTCCCCCACAGCCAGCCGGAGGGGACGAGGTCGAGGAAGCTGCTCTCGTCGGCCGCGTCGTCCCGCGCTCCGCTCTCCGGCTGTTCCTCGTTCTCGTCGCCCGGCGAGTCGTCATCGGTTGTTGCGGATGGATCCGTGAGAGAGGGGAGGTACCAGACGAGATGGGGACGGGAGCCGAGGAGTTGCAGGGCGAGCGAGGCGTTGCCCTGCTTGTCGAGACGCTCGTTGTGGAGGAGGTCGGGGGCACCGAGAAGGACGGTGTCGCCGCCCGCCCCGGTCGGGAGGACGACCAGACTGGGGCGGCCCGCAGCCGGGTAGCAGGTGATGGCGGTGGGGGCCTGCGTCGTGTAGCGGATGCCGCCCATGTCTGCCGTGCCGGCGAGGCGGGCGGCGGGGAGCTCGCAGGACGGGGCGAGAGCACTGACGGCGTGGTGCGGCTCGGTGCGGACGCCGGGGGCGAGCCGGGTGGTGGCTGCCGGTCCCGGGGCGATCAGCAAGGTGCGTCCTGCGGAGGCGGAGGCCGTCTCGTGCAGTCGGAGCTGCTGCGACCGTGTCAGGAGATTGGGGCCGGCGACCAGGAGCGTGGTGTCGGGGCCGGTCGCGGCGGTGGCTTCGTCGAGAGTGGTGGCGACGGTGACGGATATGCCGCGTGCCTTGAGGAGTTCGGCCACGGCGCGGCTGCCCTTGGGGTCCGCGGAGCGGGGGTCGAGCTGTCCGTGGTTCGTTCCGGAGCGTACGACGGCGAACGTGATGCCGGCGACGACGAGGATGAGGACGACGGCCAAGACGCCTCGGGCGCGGGTCCAGACCTGGCCGGGTGTGGGCGCCGTCGAGGTGGGGGAGGCGGTCGTCGCCGCGGTCATCCGGTGGCTCCTCGGGAGGTTCCGGGCAGCAGCGGCTTTGCCTCGTCGAGTTCGAGGTCGAGGGTCTGCAGGGACAGATATGCCGGCTGGTCCGCGGTGCGGCCCCCGTATGTCACGTCGTCGAAGCTCCGGGCGGCGGCGCGCAGCCGGGCGGCGTGCTCGGGGAGGGTACGGCCCGCTTCGGCTGCGGCCTCGTCCGCTGTGCGGCCGGGACGGGCGTCGAGCAGGGCACGTTCTTCCAGGGACCGGACGATGGCACGCATGCGTTCCTGGACGGCCTCGGTCCAGCGCAGAGCCGCGGCGTGTGTTTCGGCGGCGGCGCGGTGCTGGGCCGCGCTGCGGGGGCCGTCGCTGTCGAAGAGTGCGTCCGCACTCCGGGAGGAGCGTTGTGGGGTGCCGAGCCGCCACCAGAGGGCGGCGGTAAGGCCGATGACGATGACGACCAGGACGGCGAGTCCGGCCGGGCCGCCGGGGGCGGCACCCGCGGCGGCGTCGAATACTCCGGCGACCCAGTCCCAGAACTGGTTCAGGGCACGCTGGAGGAAGTTCGGGTCGTTCTCGTGGTACATCGGCTTGGACAGCTCGCTCTCGGCCGCCTCCCGTGCGGGGAGACGCGGAGTGTCCACGGGTATGTCGCCCGCTGCCGTGTCCCGCCGTGCTGTGGTGATGCCCCCCGCCCCCGACACCGCATCAGCTCCTGGGGGTGTCGGCGCCGTAGCCGGGCAGGCCCGCGGCCCGTGCGAGGTCGAGGTCCAGTGCTTCGCGGCGGATGCGCTGGTCCACGTAGAGGAGGGCCATCACGCCGGCGACGAAGGGGTAGATCAGTGTCGAGACGATCACTTCGCCGATGCCGGTGACGATCAGGAAGGACCAGCCGAAGGAAGGGGCGGTGCCGTTGAGGAATTCGCTGACGTCGGTTCCGTCGACGATCACCGCGATGATGCCGAACGGGATGGAGACGAGGAACGTCAGCAGGAAGGTCAGCAGCCAGGTCAGGGCGAGGACCCCGAAGGTGCGCCACCAGGCGCCGCGGACCAGCTTCGCCGACCTGCGGAGCGCGGCCACGATGCTCTGCCGTTCCAGCATCAGTGCGGGGGCGGCGAGTGCGAAGCTGACGTTCAGCCAGAGCGCCGCGACGCAGGCGGCGGCGAAGCCGAGGAAGGCGAGTGCCGCTCCCGCCTCGGAGCCCAGCAGCAGGCCGGGGCCGATGCCCACAGTCATGATCACGGCCATGATCAAGGGCACCAGCACGGTCAGTCCGAGCAGCGGGAGGATCCGGGGGCGTGCCTCTGCCCAGGCGTCGGAGAGCGTGGTGGGACGGCCCAGCACCGAGCGGCTGATGACCACGGTGATGATCGACGCGGTGAAGAGCGTGGCGATCATCGTGACGAGGGTGGCCGGGGCCAGGGAGATCAGTGTCGACCGGGCGGAGTCGGTGGCCTGGCGGAGGGCCTCGGCGCCGGTGGCGTTCGGGTCGACGGAGGTCGGCTCCGGCAGCAGGTAACGCTGCATGAGGATGACGGCGATCTGGGTGATCACCGAGACTGCGAGGCTGAAGCCGAGTGCGGTACGCCAGTGGGCGCGCAGGGCGGAGACGGAGCCGTCGAGGATTTCGCCGAGGCTCAGGGGGCGCAGCGGGATGACGCCGGGCTTCGCGGCCGGCGGTGGTCCTGCCCAGCCCTGTCGCTGCGGGCCGCCGCCCCAGCCGGGTGCGGGCGGCCGTGTTCCGGGGCCGCTGCCGGGGTTGCTCGGTGGGGACCACTGCCCGGGGGGCGGCTGCTCGGGGGACCACTGTCCCGTCGGGCCGCTTCCGTCCTGGGGTTCGGAGGGGCGGGGAATCGCCGTCTCCTTGCCGTCGGAGGGGGCAGATCCGGGCGACGCCCAGCCCGGAGAGTCGTTCATTCTCGCTCCTTCACCGTCCTGACCGCTCATCGGGGCGGCAGGTTGGCAGCCATCGTGCCACGCGTCGGTCCGGGGTGGACCAGCCGCTCTGTCTCCTTCGTGCCTTCATGTACGGGCGGCTCACCGGGCAGACTGGACAGATGGCTGATCAGGACGCGCAATCGCCGGTGGGCTGCGAGCCTCCCGCGCTTTCCGTACTTCGCTGGGACGAGCCTCCGGAAGGCCCCGTGCTGGTGCTTCTCGACCAGACGCGGCTGCCCGCCGAGGAGGTCGAGCTGGTGTGCACCGACGTGCCCGCGCTCGTGCGGGCGATTCGGACGCTTGCGGTGCGAGGGGCTCCGCTGCTCGGGATCGCCGGAGGCTACGGGGTGGCGCTCGCCGCGGCGCGGGGCTTCGACGTCGCGGAGGCGGCCGGTCTGCTGGAGGGGGCGCGGCCCACCGCGGTGAACCTCGGTTACGGGGTGCGGCGGGTGGCGGCGGCCTACTGGGAGGCCGCCGGGAAGGGGGAGGGGGACGAGGCGGCCGCAGCGGCGGCGCTGGCCGAGGCGCGGGCGCTGCACCAGGAGGACGCCCAGGCCAGCAGGCGTATGGCGGAGTACGGCGAGGTGCTGCTCGAGGAGCTGTTGCCGGGCCGCGCCTACCGGCTGCTGACTCACTGCAACACCGGGGCGCTGGTCTCCGGCGGCGAGGGGACGGCCTTCGCCGTGGCGTTGCGGGTGCACCGGCAGGGGCGGCTGCGGCGGCTGTGGGTGGACGAGACGCGGCCGCTGCTCCAGGGGGCCCGGCTGACCGCGTACGAGGCCGCGCGCAACGGTCTGGCGTACAGCCTGCTCACGGACAATGCGGCGGGGTCCCTGTTCGCGGCCGGTGAGGTCGACGCGGTGCTCATAGGGGCGGACCGCATCGCCGCGGACGGCTCGGTGGCCAACAAGGTGGGGAGCTATCCGCTGGCCGTGCTCGCGAAGTACCACCACGTGCCCTTCATCGTGGTGGCGCCGACGACGACCGTGGATCTGGAGACCGCGGACGGCACATCGATCATCGTCGAGCAGCGCTCCGGGAGAGAAGTGACGGAGCTCACATTGCCGCATGGTGTATCGACCGGCGGCGGAGGCGGGATGGTCGTCGCACCCCTCGGGGCCCCGGCGTACAACCCGGCCTTCGACGTCACGCCGCCCGAACTGATCACGGCGATCGTCACCGAGGAGGGCGTTGTTTCCCCGGTCACTGGGGTCGGACTGGCAGAGCTGTGTGCCAGGTCATCGCAGGTAACGATTAGCTAATGGGATGATGTCGATTATGAAGGGACGCGTCCTTGTCGTCGACGACGACACCGCACTGGCCGAGATGCTCGGGATTGTGCTGCGTGGAGAAGGTTTCGAGCCGTCGTTCGTAGCGGACGGCGACAAGGCACTGGCCGCATTTCGTGAGGCCAAGCCGGACCTGGTGCTGCTCGACCTCATGCTGCCCGGAAGGGACGGCATCGAGGTGTGCAGGCTGATCAGGGCCGAGTCCGGTGTGCCGATCGTCATGCTCACTGCCAAGAGCGACACCGTCGATGTTGTGGTCGGCCTGGAATCAGGGGCCGACGACTACATCGTCAAGCCGTTCAAACCTAAGGAGTTGGTTGCCCGGATCAGGGCACGTCTGCGGCGGTCCGAAGAGCCCGCGCCGGAACAGCTGACCATCGGTGACCTGGTCATCGACGTGGCCGGCCACTCCGTGAAGCGGGAGGGGCAGTCCATCGCCCTGACTCCGCTGGAGTTCGACCTGCTGGTCGCGCTCGCCCGTAAGCCGTGGCAGGTCTTCACCCGTGAGGTCCTGCTGGAACAGGTATGGGGTTACCGCCACGCGGCCGACACCCGCCTGGTGAATGTGCATGTCCAGCGTCTGCGTTCCAAGGTCGAGAAGGACCCGGAACGGCCGGAGATCGTCGTGACGGTCCGAGGCGTCGGCTACAAGGCCGGACCGAGCTGAGATGGCCCGAGGCAGTGCTGCTCCGAGGCCCGGCGAGCCGGGAGTCCGTACGGAGCGGGCTGCCGATTCGGGACGGAAGGCGTCACGTATGAGCCGTTTCCTGCAGGGCGGCCGGCTGTTCGAGGACCGGACGCCCGGCGGGCCCGTACCGCGGTTGCTGATGCGGTGGGTACGCCGTCCGCTGCTGCCCGCCGTCCGGTTGTGGCGGCGCAATCTGCAGCTCCGCGTCGTCGCGGGCACCCTGCTGATGTCGATCGGCGTTGTGCTGCTGCTCGGCTTCGTCGTCATCGGCCAGGTGCGCAACGGCCTGCTCGACGCCAAGGGCAAGGCCGCCCAGACCCAGGCCGCAGGCGGCTTCGCCGCGGCCCAGGAAAAGGCCAACGCCCCCCTCGCCCCCGAGGGGCAGGGGAGCGAACGCACCGACGGCATGACCGGCAGCACCTCCTGGCGCACCGAGCTCGTCGACCAGCTCGCCAGTGGCGGCAAGAACGCCTTCAACGTGGTGGCGCTCAGCGTCGACTCGGTGTCCGAGGGCGCGAGCAGCCGTGCCGCGCGCGGTTCGGGCAGTGTCGAGGCGTCCAGCGTCCCCGAGCGCCTGCGGCAGAACGTGAGCAAGGGGCAGGGCGCGTTCCAGACGTACTCCCTGATCCGGTACTCGTACGGCAAGGAGTCGCAGCCGGGGCTCGTCGTCGGCAAGCGGCTCTACGACATCGATCAGCAGCCCTACGAGCTGTACTACCTCTTCCCGCTCACGCAGGAGGAGAAGTCTCTGACACTGGTCAAGACGACCCTGGCGACCGCCGGACTGTTCGTCGTCGTGCTGCTCGGGGCCATCGCCTGGTTCGTGGTGCGGCAGGTCGTCACACCGGTGCGGATGGCCGCAGGCATCGCCGAGCGGCTCTCCGCCGGCAGACTCCAGGAACGGATGAAGGTCACCGGCGAGGACGACATCGCCCGGCTCGGCGAGGCCTTCAACAAGATGGCCCAGAACCTCCAGCTGAAGATCCAGCAGCTGGAGGAGCTCTCCCGGATGCAGCGGCGCTTCGTCTCCGACGTCTCGCACGAGCTGCGCACCCCCCTCACGACCGTCCGGATGGCCGCCGACGTCATCCACGAGGCGCGTGCCGACTTCGACCCCATCACCGCGCGCTCCGCCGAGCTGCTGGGCGACCAGCTCGACCGGTTCGAGTCGCTGCTCGCCGATCTGCTGGAGATCAGCCGGTTCGACGCGGGCGCGGCGGCCCTGGAGGCCGAGCCGATAGACCTGCGGACCGTGGTGCACCGGGTGATCGGCGGCGCCGAACCGCTCGCCGAGCGCAAGGGCACCCGGATCCTGGTCGTCGGCGACGACCAGCCGGTGATAGCAGAGGCCGATGCCCGCCGCGTCGAACGCGTCCTGCGCAACCTCGTGGTCAACGCCGTCGAGCACGGTGAGGGCCGGGACGTCGTGGTGCGGATGGGCGTGGCACAGGGTGCAGTCGCCGTGGCCGTCCGGGACTACGGGGTCGGGCTCAAGCCCGGCGAGGCGACCCGGGTCTTCAACCGGTTCTGGCGTGCCGACCCGGCGCGGGCCCGGACGACCGGCGGTACGGGGCTCGGCCTGTCGATCGCCGTGGAGGACGCCCGGCTGCACGGCGGCTGGCTCCAGGCGTGGGGCGAGCCGGGCGGCGGCTCCCAGTTCAGGCTGACCCTGCCACGTACGGCGGACGAGCCTCTGCGTGGTTCGCCGATACCCCTGGAACCCGAGGACTCGCGGCGCAACCGGGGCAACCGGGAACGCGACGAGGCCGGGGCGGGTGCGTCGGACGACCACCGGCTGATGTCCGTGCCGCCCCAGCCCGGAGCCGGAGAGCGTTCGCCGCTGCCCGTGCCCGGTCGCGGGCCCGCCGTCCGCAACGGCGCCCCCTCGTCGGTGCACCCCGCAGCGCTGCCCGGCAACGGGGCACGTGTCGTGGCGCGCCCGGTCCAGGAGCGCCCCGGTGGGCGTGCGGACAGCGGCGTACAGAAATCCGACCAGGAGGACACCACACGTGGGTACTGACCGCCGTCCGGGCGGCCGAGGGCGGGCGGTGCGGGTGTCCGCGCTGCTGGGCTGCGGCATCGTCGTGCTGGCCGGCTGCGGCTCGATGCCGGTGACCGGGGACGTCAAGGCGGTCGACGCCTCACAGCCCGGCGACTCCCAGGTGCAGGTGTACGCGGTGGCGCCCCGGGAAGGCGCGCCGCCCAGCGAGATCGTCGACGGCTTCCTGGAGTCGATGACCAGTGATGACCCCGCGTTCGCGACCACGCGGAAGTATCTGAGCGCCGACGCCCGGCGTACCTGGCAGCCGGGCGGGGGCACCACGGTGCTCGCCCAGGCCCCCACGCGCAGCGGCCCCCTGCTCCACGACGGGGACAACCGGGCCACCCGGGACAAGGCGACGACCTACACGCTCACCGGCGAGAAGGTGGCCGCGGTCGACGCCCAGAGCTCCTACCGTCCGCTCGCGCCCACCGACTACTCCCAGACCCTGCACCTGGTGCTGGAGAAGGGGGCGGACGGGAAGCAGGAATGGCGCATCGACGTCGTGCCGGACGGCCTGGTCCTCGGGCAGTCCGACTTCAAGCGGCTCTACCGCCCCGTGAACAAGTACTACTTCGCCACCGGACGTGCGAACGGGCAGTCGACGCTCGTCGCGGACCCCGTCTACGTACGCAGCCGTACGGACCCGGTCACGCGCATGGACACCGCTACGCAGACCGTCCGGACGCTGCTCGCCGGGCCGACGAACTGGCTGCGGCCCGTGGTCGACTCCCGTTTCCCGACGGGGACCGCCCTGCGCAAGGGCGTCATCGCGCTGCCGCAGGACGACCAGAACGTGCTGAAGGTGCCGCTCAACGACAAGGCCGACAAGGCGAGCCCCAGTGCCTGCCGGATGATGGCCGCACAGGTGCTGTTCACCCTCGGGGACCTGACCTCGGCGCGGGTCGAGCGGGTGGAGCTGGAGGGCGGCGAGGGCCAGCTCTGTGCGCTGGACGCCGACGACGCACCGGAATTCTCCGCCGACCACGGCTCCGACGGGGACGACAGCCAGTACTTCATCAACGACAAGGGCCAGGTGGAGCAGATCCCCGGCGCCACCGACGGCACCGGAACGCCCGAGCCCGTGATGGGCCCGCTCGGTTCGGGCACCGTCCCGATGGGCTCCGTCGGGGTGGCCCGGGACGAACAACGGGCCGCCGCGGTCTCCTCCCACGGACAGCACCTCTACGTGTCGTCCCTGGAGACGGAGGGCGAGCTGACCGACCCCCTCGTCAGCAGCAAGGCGAAGAAGGCCGCCGACCGGCTGTCGTCGCCGAGCTGGGACGGCCGAGGCGACCTGTGGGTCGCCGACCGCGATCCGGCCGGTCCCCGGCTGCTGCGGCTCACCGGGGGTACGGGCGAGCCGCAGGAGGTCCGGGTGCCGGGTCTCGACGGCGCCCGGATCGAGGAGCTGCGGATGTCCGCGGACGGGGTGCGGATCGCTCTGCTGCTGACGAAGGACGGCCGTACGACGCTGAACATCGGCCGGGTCGAGCGCCGGGGGTCCTCCGTGGCGCCCGAGATCTCGGTCGAGGACCTGCGCCAGGCCGCACCGCAGCTCACGGACGTGACGGCCATCTCCTGGTCCGGACGCAGCCGGCTGGTGGTCGTCGGCAAGGAGGAGGGCGGGGTCCAGCAGGTGCGTTACGTGCAGGCGGACGGCTCCACGTCGGCCTCGGGGTCCTTGCCAGGGGTGAACCAGGTCCAGTCGGTCGCCGCGGCGGACGACGAGCTGCTTCCGCTGATGGCGGAGACCGTCGGCGACGGCATAGTGAAGCTCTCGCCGGGGGACAACTGGCAGACGGTTCTCAAACAGGGCACGTCGTTGGTCTATCCCGGCTGATCCGGTGGCCGGCCGGTGCTCCACCGGACACCCGAGGTTTTCCCCAGGGGGTTTTCCTCAAGGGGTTTTCCACAGGGGTGGTCCGGTTCCGGCGGTCCCGGCACTGTGGGGTCATGCGGAACGCGTGGCGGGCGTGGCAGGAACTGTCCGGTCTGCTTCTGCCGGTGGCCTGCGCCGGCTGCGGCAGGCCGCGCACCGAGCTGTGCACGGCCTGCGGGGCCGCGTTGCACGGTGCGCCCGCCCGCCTGGTCCGGCCCTCGCCCCGGCCCCCCGGGCTTCCGGCGGTGTACGCGGCCGCGCCGTACGAGAACGCCGTACGCGCGGTTCTGCTGGCCCACAAGGAGCGAGGGGCACTGGGGCTGGCCGGGGTGCTCGGACGGGCCCTGGCGGGTTGTGTACGGGCCGGGGCGGGGCGGCCGGGCGATGCGGGTCCCCTGCTGCTGGTCCCCGTGCCCTCCGCGCGTTCCTCTACTGCGGCGCGTGGCCATGACCCGGTGCGCAGGATCGCCGCCGCGGCCGCGCGGGACCTCCGGCGCGCGGGCCTGCCGGCCCAGGTCCTTCCGCTGCTGAGGCAGCGGCGCGCGGTCGCCGACCAGTCGGGTCTCGGGGCGCGGCAGCGGCGGGCGAATCTGGCCGGTGCGCTGGAGCTCACGGCAGGGGGAGGGCGACTCCTCCGGCACGGGCTTCCCCGGCACGAACTCCACCGGCACGGGCTTCTCCGGCTCGGCAGGGTGATCCTGGTCGACGACCTGTTGACGACCGGATCGACGCTGGCGGAGGCGGCTCGGGCCGTCGGCGAGGCGGGCGGCGTCGGTCGGGAGTCCTCCGTGCACGGAGTGTGTTGGGCGGCGGTCGTCGCAGCCTCTCCCACCGCCTTCGAAATAAACCGGAACTGACCGAGAACCCGCATCGTTGCAGGTAATGAGAGGGCAATACCCCCTGAACGGAGGTACGTGCCAGTAGCGGGTGCCGAGACCCTGGTGTGCAGGCTATGTTCGGTTGTGAGGAACGGTGAATGCCGGACCTCGATGAATGCACCATCAGGTTTCGGGCAGGTAACTCACCGGTAGGAGAAGCACGCAAGTCGGTGGGGTTGCGACCCTCCCGACGGGGGAGGAGGAGGCGAAAGCCACCGAGTCCGAGGCCCTGGTGATCTCCGGGGCCTGGTGCAAAAGGGAGATGCTCCGCCGCTGAGCGGGGCGATCCGGGAACGGAGTTCTGCGTGGACATCGTCGTCAAGGGCCGCAAGACCGAGGTGCCCGAGCGGTTCCGCAAGCACGTGGCCGAGAAGCTGAAGCTGGACAAGATCCAGAAGTTCGACGGCAAGGTGATCAGCCTCGACGTCGAGGTGTCCAAGGAGCCGAATCCCCGTCAGGCCGACCGTTCCGACCGGGTGGAGATCACGCTCCGCTCCCGGGGACCGGTCATCCGGGCGGAAGCGGCGGCGGGCGACCCTTACGCAGCGCTCGACCTGGCCACCGGAAAGCTGGAGGCCCGGCTGCGCAAGCAGCACGACAAGCGCTACAGCCGCCGTGGCAACGGCCGTCTGTCTGCTGCCGAGGTCGGGGACGTGGTCCCCGGCGTCGCTTCGTTCGACGAGGACGGTGAGCTGGTCGGCGACCAGCCGTCAGAGCCCGTCCCCACCACGAAGATCGGCTCGCTCGAAGTACAGGGCGAAGGGCCGCTCGTGATGCGCGAGAAGACCCACACCGCCGCACCGATGTCGCTCGACCAGGCGCTCTACGAGATGGAACTGGTCGGCCACGACTTCTACTTGTTCGTCGACTCCGAGACGAAGGAGCCCAGCGTCGTCTACCGGCGACACGCCTACGACTACGGCGTCATCCACCTGAGGACCGACCCGCTCGCCGCGGACGAAGCAGGCGGCGCGGGCGGTGCGCTCGGCGGCTGAGACCGCGTCGTCGGGTGCCCCCGGGGCGTTTTCGCGCCACCGGGGGCACCCGCGCACGGGCACAGGGCCACCGTGCCGGGGGCCGGGCATGGAATCATGGCGGCCCGAGCCAATCGGTGTTCCGCGAAGTGCCGTTGGCGAACGACCGACACTTCAGGCCGTGGCCTTCAGGGGGAGGAACGATGGCGGACACCTTCGGTCCCGTGCGCGATGCGAATGACTCCGACGACGCCGGTGCGTACACCGGCACCGGAGCGGACGGCACTTCGCGCAAGGAGCCCATCAGGGTCCTCGTGGTCGACGACCACGCGCTCTTCCGCAGGGGTCTGGAGATCGTCCTCGCCCAGGAGGAGGACATCCAGGTCGTCGGCGAGGCCGGGGACGGCTCCGAGGCGGTCGACAAGGCCGCCGACCTGTTGCCCGACATCGTTCTGATGGATGTCCGGATGCCCAAGCGCGGCGGTATCGAGGCCTGCACCGCCATCAAGGAGGTGGCCCCCAGCGCGAAGATCATCATGCTGACGATCAGCGATGAGGAAGCCGACCTCTACGAGGCGATCAAGGCGGGCGCGACCGGATACCTCCTCAAGGAGATCTCCACCGACGAGGTCGCCACGGCCATTCGCGCGGTCGCCGACGGACAGTCCCAGATCAGCCCCTCCATGGCCTCCAAGCTGCTCACCGAGTTCAAATCGATGATCCAGCGCACCGACGAGCGGCGGCTCGTTCCGGCGCCCCGGCTCACCGAACGCGAGCTGGAAGTGCTGAAGCTCGTGGCGACCGGCATGAACAACCGGGATATCGCCAAGGAGCTGTTCATTTCCGAGAACACGGTGAAGAACCACGTCCGCAATATCCTGGAGAAACTGCAGCTGCACTCCCGGATGGAAGCCGTGGTCTATGCCATGCGGGAGAAGATCCTGGAGATCAGGTAGTGGTCGGTCCCGGTCAGCGGTAGGCGCGCTGGAGCGCGTGGCCGATCTCCGTCCTGAGCGGCTCGCGCAGCTCCGGGGCGTCCACCCGGTCCACCCGGATGTCCGTGCAGCCCACCCAGGCCGCCGCCTCCACCAGGGCCTCGGCCATCGGGGCCACCGCCTTCGGGCCGGCCAGCGACGCCTGCCGGGCGACCAGCGTGGTGCCCTCGCGTGCGGGGTCGACCCGGCCCTGGAGCTTCCCGCCCGCCAGCAACGGCATCGCGAAGTAGCCGTGGATCCGCTTCTGCTTGGGCACGTAGGCCTCCAGCCGATGCGTGAAGTCGAAGATCCGCTCCGTGCGCGCCCGCTCCCAGATCAGGGAGTCGAACGGAGACAGCAGCGTCGTACGGTGGCGTCCGCGCGGCTCCTTGGCGAGTGCCTCCGGGTCCGCCCAGGCGGGCTTCGCCCAGCCCTCCACCACGACCGGGACCAGCCCCGAGTCCGCCACCACGGCGTCGAACTCCTCGCCTTTCAGCCGGTGGTAGTCCGCGATGTCGCTGCGGGTGCCGACGCCCAGGGACCTGCCCGCCAGCGCCACCAGCCGCCGCCGGCACTCGGCGTCGCTCAGATCGTCGTGCAGCAGCGCATCCGGAATGGCCCGCTCGGCCAGGTCGTAGACCCGCTTCCAGCCGCGCCGCTCGGTGCACACCACCTCGCCGTACATCAGGGCCCGCTCGACGGCGACCTTGGACGCCGACCAGTCCCACCACTCGCCGCCGTTCTTCGCGCCGCCCAGCTCGGTCGCCGTCAGCGGGCCCTCGTCGCGCAGCTGCTTGATCACGGTGTCGTACGAACCGTCGGGCAGATCGTGGCCCCAGTGCGGGCGGGAGCGGTAGGCGCGGCGGCGGAACGCGAAGTGCGGCCACTCCTCGACGGGCAGAATGCACGCCGCGTGCGACCAGTACTCGAAGGTCCGGCCGCCCGACCAGTAGGCGTCCTCCACCGTCCGGCGGCTCACCGGGCCCAGCCGGGCGTAGGGGATCAGCTCGTGCGAGCGGGCCAGCACCGAGATCGTGTCCAGCTGGACCGCGCCGAGGTGCCGCAGCACTCCCGGCACCCCCGCCCGGCGGTCCGGAGCCCCCAGGAAGCCCTGGGCGCGCAGCGCGATGCGGCGGGCCTGGTCGGCGGAGAGTTCGACTGCGGGAGGAGGCACAGGCGTCATACGTCGAACCCTAGACGGCGCCGCTGACAGTCCTGCCCCGCATGCCGTACGCGGAGCACGCGGGTCAGCGTCCGGGGTCCGGGGCGCCGCCGGGCCTCGGGGACCGCCGCTCGGGGACGTACGGGTGGGCGCCCGCTAGCCCCAGGTCGGACGGGAGCAGGGCCGCCGTCCAGGCGTCGCGCCGCACCCCCTTGTTGAGCAGCCCGGACCGCTGGTCGCCCTCCAGCCGGAACCCCGCCCGCAGGGCGACGGCCCGCGAGGCCAGGTTGCCGATCTCGGCCCGCCACTCCAGCCGGTCCGCCCCGAGGGAGGAGAAGGCCCAGCGGGCGGAGCCGAGCACCGCCTCGGTGACGTATCCGCGGCCCCGGTGCTCCCTGGTGCTCCAGTAGCCCACCTCGTACGTCCCCGGCCGGCTGCGGCGGTCGATGCCGAGCGCACCGACGAGCGCCCCGGTCTCCCGCAGGACCAGGGCGAAGCCGTAGGCGGAGTCGTCCTGCCAGCCCGCCGGGCAGAGCTTCGTGGTGAACAGCTCCGCGTCGGTGAGGCGGTACGGGGAAGGGATCACCGTCCAGCGCTGGATGTCCGGGTCCTGGCAGGCGGCGTGCACCGGGTAGGTGTCCTGCGGGCCGAAGGGCCGCAGGAACAGTCGTTCCGTGGTGAGAGTGATCGGCTCCATGGACCGATTCTCGTGAGCCCGCTTCCCCGATGCGAGCACTTTTGGGGCTTCCCGGCACCTTCCGTGCGTTTGGACCGTTGTCCTATAAGGGTGCGGCGAGGTCCACGCGACGGCAGCCCTCCCGACGCGGTGGTGTCCTCGCTTACGATGGCCGTTGCGGTGGGGCCCACCTGCCGTGCCCGCGCCAGAGTCCATTACACGACCCAGTGCCAGGCCCGACCGGCAAGGAGACCAGCCTCAGTGTCCGTCTTCAACAAGCTCATGCGTGCAGGCGAAGGCAAGATCCTGCGCAAACTGCACCGCATCGCGGACCAGGTCAGCTCCATCGAAGAGGACTTCGTCAACCTCTCCGACGCCGAGCTGCGGGCGCTCACCGACGAGTACAAGGAACGGTACGCGGACGGCGAGAGCCTGGACGACCTGCTTCCCGAAGCGTTCGCCACGGTCCGTGAGGCCGCGAAGCGCGTCCTCGGACAGCGTCACTACGACGTACAGATGATGGGCGGAGCCGCCCTGCACCTCGGCTATGTGGCCGAGATGAAGACCGGTGAGGGCAAGACCCTCGTCGGCACCCTGCCCACGTATCTGAACGCGCTCTCCGGCAAGGGCGTGCACCTGATCACGGTCAACGACTATCTCGCCGAGCGTGACTCCGAGATGATGGGCCGGGTCCACAAGTTCCTCGGTCTGAGCGTCGGCTGCATCGTCGCCAACATGACGCCGGCCCAGCGCCGCGAGCAGTACGCCTGTGACATCACGTACGGCACGAACAACGAGTTCGGCTTCGACTACCTCCGCGACAACATGGCGTGGTCCAAGGACGAGCTCGTCCAGCGCGGCCACAACTTCGCGGTGGTCGACGAGGTCGACTCGATCCTCGTCGACGAGGCCCGTACGCCGCTGATCATCTCCGGCCCGGCCGACCAGGCCACCAAGTGGTACGGCGACTTCGCCAAGCTGGTCACGCGCCTCACCAAGGGTGAGGCGGGCAACCAGCTCAAGGGCATCGAGGAGACCGGCGACTACGAGGTCGACGAGAAGAAGCGGACCGTGGCCATCCACGAGGCCGGTGTCGCCAAGGTCGAGGACTGGCTCGGCATCGACAACCTCTACGAGTCGGTGAACACCCCGCTCGTCGGTTATCTGAACAACGCCATCAAGGCCAAGGAACTGTTCAAGAAGGACAAGGACTACGTCGTCATCGACGGCGAAGTCATGATCGTCGACGAGCACACCGGCCGTATCCTCGCCGGCCGCCGCTACAACGAGGGCATGCACCAGGCGATCGAGGCGAAGGAAGGGGTGGACATCAAGGACGAGAACCAGACCCTCGCCACGATCACCCTGCAGAACTTCTTCCGCCTCTACGGCAAGCTCTCCGGCATGACCGGTACGGCGATGACCGAGGCCGCCGAGTTCCACCAGATCTACAAGCTCGGCGTGGTGCCGATCCCGACGAACCGGCCGATGGTCCGCGCCGACCAGTCGGACCTGATCTACCGCACCGAGGTCGCCAAGTTCGCCGCGGTCGTCGACGACATCGCCGAGAAGCACGAGAAGGGCCAGCCGATCCTGGTCGGCACCACCTCGGTCGAGAAGTCGGAGTACCTCTCGCAGCAGCTCTCCAAGCGCGGCGTCCAGCACGAGGTCCTCAACGCCAAGCAGCACGACCGGGAGGCGACGATCGTCGCCCAGGCGGGCCGCAAGGGCGCCGTCACCGTCGCGACGAACATGGCCGGCCGAGGCACCGACATCAAGCTCGGCGGCAACCCGGACGACCTCGCCGAGGCGGAGCTGCGTCAGCGCGGCCTCGACCCGGTGGAGAACGTCGAGGAGTGGGCGGCCGCGCTGCCCGCCGCACTGGAGCAGGCCGAGGAGGCCGTGAAGGCGGAGTTCGAAGAGGTCAAGGACCTCGGCGGGCTCTACGTGCTCGGCACCGAGCGCCATGAGTCGCGCCGTATCGACAACCAGCTGCGCGGTCGTTCCGGCCGTCAGGGCGACCCGGGCGAGTCCCGTTTCTACCTGTCGCTGGGCGACGACCTGATGCGCCTGTTCAAGGCCCAGATGGTCGAGCGCGTCATGTCGATGGCGAACGTTCCGGACGATGTCCCGATCGAGAACAAGATGGTCACCCGCGCCATCGCCTCCGCCCAGTCGCAGGTCGAGCAGCAGAACTTCGAGACGCGTAAGAACGTCCTGAAGTACGACGAGGTGCTCAACCGGCAGCGCGAGGTCATCTACGGCGAGCGCCGCCGCGTCCTGGAGGGCGAGGACCTCCAGGACCAGATCCGGCACTTCATGGACGACACGATCGACGACTACATCCGGCAGGAGACCGCCGAGGGCTTCGCCGAGGAGTGGGACCTGGACCGGCTGTGGGGCGCCTTCAAGCAGCTCTACCCGGTGAAGGTCACCGTCGACGAGCTGGAGGAGGCGGCCGGGGACCTGGCGGGCGTCACCGCCGAGTTCATCGCCGAGTCGGTCAAGAACGACATCCACGAGCAGTACGAGGAGCGGGAGAACACGCTCGGCTCCGACATCATGCGTGAGCTGGAGCGACGCGTCGTCCTCTCGGTGCTCGACCGCAAGTGGCGCGAGCACCTCTACGAGATGGACTACCTCCAGGAGGGCATCGGCCTGCGGGCCATGGCCCAGAAGGACCCGCTGGTCGAGTACCAGCGCGAGGGCTTCGACATGTTCAACGCCATGATGGAGGGCATCAAGGAGGAGTCCGTCGGCTACCTGTTCAACCTGGAGGTCCAGGTCGAGCAGCAGGTCGAGGAGGTTCCGGTGCAGGACGGCGCCGAGCGCACCTCGCTGGAGAAGGAGGGCGCCGCTGCCGCCCCGCAGATCCGCGCCAAGGGCCTGGAGGCCCCGCAGCGGCCGGACCGGCTCCACTTCTCCGCTCCCACGGTGGACGGCGAGGGCGGTGTCGTCGAGGGTGACTTCGCCAACGACGACGCCACCGGTGACACGCGGTCCGGTTCTGCCGACGGCATGACGCGTGCGGAGCGCCGCAAGGCGCAGAAGAGCGGCGGCGGCGGTCGCCGTCGCAAGAAGTAGCACCAGCGGCAGTACCCCGGCAGGGGCCGGACACCACGAGGTGTCCGGCCCCTGCCGCGTTCGCCGGTTCACCGGGGGCCCGGGGCGCCGGCTGTGAGGCGTTCGCCGCCCAGTTCCACGGCGGCACAGCGCCAGCGCTGGTCGGGTCCCTGTTCCAGGCGGAAGGCCATCGCCCGGACCCGGTCGCCCTCGGCGATGCTGGCGAACGCCTCGACCACGCCGGTGGCGGGCTGGGCCCCGCGGCAGTGGCGAAGGACGGGGCGGCTGCCCCGGGTGGACCCCAGCGGGGTGCTCGGGGCCAGTTCGGCGAGCTGGTCGTAGGCCTCGCCGATGGTGTGGCCGAGCATCCAGTGCACCGGGCGCTGGCCGCTGAGGACCGCGAGCAGGCGCTCGGCGAACCACTGGTGAGGGCGCTGCGGCCGGTGGGGCTGCTGCCTGCGGGACCGCTGTGGAGGTACCGACCGGGGACCACCCTGGTCGCGTCGGCCGGCGGGCCTCGTCCTGTCCGTGCTCATGATCGTCGCCCCCGTTGACCGGGCCCGGCTTCTACCGGACGGTAACTTGTGTTGGGGATCTTCTACGGGTGCGGTCGTCAGCGACGCAAGGGGCCTCCGGCCGCCGATCGTGCGTGGGCGGATTCACCTATCCGTGGACCGGCCCTTGCGGGACAAGGGCGACAGCGGGGGTGACGGGGCGGCGGCCGTGGACGGATGCCCCCGGTTGCCGAAACCCGAAAGGGGACGTTCCCACGTATCCTGAGGACGTTTCCCTCTACGAAAGCGACCTGCCATGCGCGTGTACGTCCCCCTGACCCTCTCCGGTCTCGCAGCGGCGCACGGAGCGGGCGAGGTCGGCCCCGGACCGCTGACCGCCTACGCGGTGACCCCGGGACTGCGCGAGTGGTACCTCTCCGACGACATCGAGGAGCTGGAGTACGCGGCGCTCAACCGGGCCGCCGCCGCCTCGCTCCGGATGATCGCGGGGAAGCCGGACGAGGTGCGCCGCCGGGTCGTCGTGGCCGTCGACGTACCGGACGGGGCCGCCGTCGCCGACCCCGATCACGGGCTGAGCGCGGCATCGCTCGGCGAGGTGCGGATCGCCGCCGCGCTGCCGCTGGCCAAGGCGGCGGCGGTGCACGTGGACGCCGACGACGCGGAGAAGGACGTGGCCGCCGCGGCGGCGGCGCTGGGAGCGGCGGACCTCGGCGACGACGACGCGCAGTTCACCGTGGACGGGGCCGGGGACCACGAGCTGCTGTGGTTCGGCGTGCAGGAGATTCCGCAGCTCATCGGCTGAGGGATGGTGTTGTCGGACCCGGCGGGTATTTTTTCGCGTATGACTTCGGGGACGACACGCACACATCTGGTCTGGGACTGGAACGGCACGCTGCTCGACGACACCCATGCCGTCATCCAGGCGACGAACGCCGCGTTCGCGGAGGTCGAGCTGGCGCCGATCACGCTGGAGCAGTACCGGGAGATGTACACCATCCCCATACCCCGGTTCTACGAACGGTTCCTGGGCCGGTTGCCCACCGAGGCCGAGTGGGAGCGGATGGACGGCATCTTCCACCGGTACTACGCGGAGCAGCGGGTGGGCTGTGGGCTCACCGCCGGGGTGGAGGAGCTGCTGCATCAGTGGCAGCGGGCCGGGCGCAGTCAGTCGCTGCTGAGCATGTACGGGCACGAGCAGCTGGTGCCGGTGGTGCGGGGGTACGGGATCGAGCCTCGGTTCGTCCGCGTCGAGGGGCGTACGGGGCCGTCCGGCGGGAGCAAGGCGCTCCACATGGAGCGGCACTTCGAGGCGCTGGCCGGGGTGGGCGGGATCGCGCCGGAGAATTCGGTGGTCATCGGGGACGCGCTGGACGACGCGGTGGCGGCGGCGCATGTGGGGGCTCGGGCGGTGCTGTACACCGGGGGGTCGCACAGCCGGAGCAGTCTGGAGGGGGCGGGGGTGCCGGTGGTGGACAGCCTGGGGGAGGCGGTGGCGTTGGCGGAGACGTTTTCCGCGTAGCGGGGCGGGTGGCCGGTGCGGGTGGCGGTGCCGTGTGCGGGGGGCTTGCTGCGGGCTTTTCGGGGCGCTGCCCCGGACCCCGGTCCTCAATCGCCGGACGGGCTGAAAGATGTCCTCAAGCGCCGGACGGGCTGGAGAGTGCGGCCGGGCAGGCCGGGGAGGTGCGCTCGGGCGGGATGAGTGTGCGGCCGGACGGGCTGAAAAGGTGTCCTCAAGCGCCGGACGGGCTGGAAGGTGCGGCCGGGCAGGCCGGGAGGTGCGCTCGGGTGGGATGAGCGTGCGTCCGTACTGCTGAAAAGGCGTCCTCAAGCGCCGGACGGGCTGGAGGGGTGCGGCCGGGCAGGCCGGGAGGTGTGCTCGGGCGGGCTGGGCGTGCGGCCGGGCGGGCTGGAAAGGGGGCCTCAGGTGCTGGACGGGTCTGAGGGGTGGGTTGACTTGAGTACCTTCAGGAACTCTCGCATCCAGGCCGGGTGGTCCGGCCAGGCTCGGGAGGAGACCACCGTGCCGTCCACGACCGCCTCCGTGTCCTGGAAGGTCGCTCCCGCGCTCTGCATGTCCGGTTCCAGGGCCGGGTAGGCCGTGACGTTGAGGCCGCTGAGGCTGCCGGTGGCGGCGGTGATCAGGGGGCCGTGGCAGATCTGGGCGACAGGGCGGTCCGCGGCGAAGAAGGCGCCGACGATCTTCCGCAGTTCCGCGTTGTTGCGGAGGTACTCGGGGGCGCGACCGCCGGGGATCACCAGGGCGATGTACGCCCCGGGGTCGACCTCGGAGAAGGACAGGTCGGCGGGCCAGGTGTAGCCGGGCTTCTCCGTGTACGTGTCGAAGCCGGGCTCGAAGTCGTGGACCACGAAGCGCAGCGTCTTGCGCTCGGGGGCCGCGATGTCGACCTCGTACCCCTCCTCCAGCAGCCGTTGGTACGGGTAGAGGACTTCGAGCGACTCTGCGGCGTCGCCGGTGACGATGAGGATCTTCTGCGGCATGGCGGGCTCCTCGGGGCCGGTGGCCCCGATGGCGTGCCGAGGGCCTGGATCCGTGCGGTACCGACAGACTGCCCCGGTTTCGGGAGTTCGCCAAGGCGGCGCGGCGCACTGTCCAGAGTGTCAAAGTTCGGGGGGTTCTTTTGTACACAAGCAGCCCATGACGCGATGGGGTGCGAGGGGGATAGCCTGGTGCCGTGATCAGCGCGATACGCCTCGGGGGCAGCGAAGCCCCCGGCTGCCGCCCGGAGTGCCACAGCACCCGGGCGATCCGCGATCTCCCGACTCCGGACCGGCTGCCGAAAATGGCCAATATGGTCCCGGGTATCTCTCGAAGCGGCATAGCGTCGACCCAGACCGGAAACCCCGCGTCGTGGCGGTACGCCGCTTTTCTCACCTACGTCACGCAACGGCGCGCGACAGGAGCCAGAGGACATGCAGACCAAGCTGGACGAAGCCAAGGCCGAGCTGCTCGCAGGGGCCGCCAAGGTAGCTGAAAACGGTCCGGGCGGTGGTGTCGGTGGCCCGGGAGGTGCCCCCCGGGCGCGGACTTCCGCTGCCGGGGCCGACGAGAGCGCCCGTCCCGGCCAGGACACGGTGCTCGCCTACCTCCAGCGCTACTACCTGCATACGGCTCCGGAGGACCTCAGCGGCCGTGACCCGGTCGACGTCTTCGGCGCCGCCGCCTCGCACTACCGGCTGGCCGAGAACCGTCCGCAGGGCACCGCGAACGTCCGGGTGCACACCCCGACCGTCGAGGAGAACGGCTGGACCTGCAGCCACTCCGTCGTCGAGGTCGTCACCGACGACATGCCCTTCCTGGTGGACTCCGTCACCAATGAGCTGTCCCGGCAGGGTCGCGGCATCCACGTCGTGATCCACCCGCAGGTCACGGTCCGCCGCGATGTGACCGGCAAGCTCATCGAGGTCCTCTCCGGCGGTCCCGGCCTCCCGAAGAGCGCCAACGGCCGCAAGGGCGGCAAGGGCGTCAAGGCCGAGCTGCCCCACGACGCGCTCGTCGAGTCCTGGATCCACGTCGAGATCGACCGCGAGACCGACCGCGCCGACCTCCAGCAGATCACCGCCGACCTGCTGCGCGTCCTGTCCGACGTGCGGGAGACCGTCGAGGACTGGGGGAAGATGCGCGACGCCGCCCTCCGGATCGCCGACGACCTGCCCGGCGAACCGCTGGACGACCTCGCCGACGAAGAGGTCGAGGAGGCCCGCGAGCTGCTGCGCTGGCTGGCCGCCGACCACTTCACCTTCCTCGGCTACCGCGAGTACGAGCTGAAGGACAGCGACGCGCTGGCCGCCGTGCCCGGCACCGGACTCGGCATCCTGCGCTCCGACCCGCACCACAGCGAGGACGAGGCGCACCCCGTCAGCCCGTCCTTCGACCGGCTGCCCGCCGACGCCCGCGCCAAGGCCCGTGAGCACAAGCTCCTCGTCCTGACGAAGGCCAACAGCAGGGCCACCGTGCACCGCCCCAGCTACCTCGACTACGTCGGCGTGAAGAAGTTCGACGCCAAGGGCAACGTCGTCGGCGAGCGCCGCTTCCTCGGGCTCTTCTCCTCCGCCGCCTACACCGAGTCCGTGCGCCGGGTGCCCGTCATCCGTCGCAAGGTCGCCGAGGTCGTCGAGGGCGCGGGCTTCTCGTACAACAGCCACGACGGCCGCGACCTGCTCCAGATCCTGGAGACCTACCCCCGCGACGAGCTGTTCCAGACGCCCGTCGACCAGCTCCGCTCCATCGTGACCTCCGTCCTCTACCTCCAGGAGCGCCGCCGGCTGCGGCTCTACCTGCGCCAGGACGAGTACGGGCGCTACTACTCCGCGATCGTCTACCTGCCGCGCGACCGCTACACCACCGGCGTACGCCTGCGGCTGATCGACATCCTCAAGGAGGAGCTCGGCGGCAACAGCGTCGACTTCACGGCCTGGAACACCGAGTCGATCCTCTCCCGGCTGCACTTCGTCGTCCGCGTCCCGGCCGGCACCGAGCTGCCGCACCTGACGGACGCCGACGCCGACCGCATCGAGGCCCGCCTCGTCGAGGCCGCCCGCTCCTGGGCCGACGGCTTCCAGGAGGCGCTCACCGCCGAGCTGGGCGAGGAGCGCGGCGCCGAACTCCAGCGCCAGTACGGCCACTCGTTCCCCGAGGGCTACAAGGCCGACCACTCGCCGCGCGCCGCCGTCGCCGACCTGGTCCACCTGGAGACCCTCAAGCAGGGCGAGAAGGACTTCGCCCTCAGCCTGTACGAGCCGGTCGGCGCGGGCCCCGGCGAGCGCCGCTTCAAGATCTACCGGACCGGCGAGCAGGTCTCCCTCTCCGCCGTCCTCCCGGCGCTCCAGCAGCTCGGCGTCGAGGTCGTCGACGAGCGGCCGTACGAGCTGCGCTGCGCGGACCGCACCCACGCCTGGATCTACGACTTCGGGCTGCGGATGCCGCTGGTCAACGGCAACGGCAGCTATCTCGCCGACGACGCCCGCGCCCGCTTCCAGGAGGCGTTCGCCGCCGTCTGGAGGGGCGAGGCGGAGAACGACGGCTTCAACGCGCTGGTCCTCGGCGCCGGGCTGAACTGGCGGCAGGCCATGGTGCTGCGCGCCTACGCGAAGTACCTGCGGCAGGCCGGTTCGACCTTCAGCCAGGACTACATGGAGTCCACGCTCCGTAACAACGTCCACACCACCCGGCTGCTCGTCTCGCTCTTCGAGGCCCGCATGTCGCCAGGCCGCCAGAGCGCCGGCACGGAGCTGACCGACGGGCTCCTGGAGGAGCTGGACGGGGCCCTGGACCAGGTCGCCTCGCTGGACGAGGACCGGATCCTGCGGTCCTTCCTCACCGTCATCAAGGCCACCCTGCGCACCAACTTCTTCCAGCACACGGAGGACGGCACGCCGCACTCCTACGTCTCGATGAAGTTCGACCCGCAGGCCATCCCGGACCTGCCCGCGCCCCGGCCGGCGTACGAGATCTGGGTCTACTCGCCGCGCGTGGAGGGCGTCCACCTGCGATTCGGCAAGGTCGCCCGAGGCGGGCTGCGCTGGTCGGACCGGCGTGAGGACTTCCGTACGGAGATCCTCGGCCTGGTCAAGGCGCAGATGGTGAAGAACACCGTCATCGTGCCCGTCGGTGCCAAGGGCGGCTTCGTCGCCAAGCAGCTCCCGGACCCGTCCGTGGACCGCGACGCCTGGCTCGCCGAGGGCATCGCCGCGTACCGCACGTTCATCTCCGCGCTGCTCGACATCACCGACAACATGGTGACCGGCGAGGTCGTGCCGCCCGCCGACGTCGTCCGGCACGACGAGGACGACACCTACCTCGTCGTCGCCGCCGACAAGGGCACCGCGAGCTTCTCCGACATCGCCAACGAGGTCGCCGTCGCGTACGGCTTCTGGCTCGGCGACGCGTTCGCCTCCGGCGGCTCGGCGGGCTACGACCACAAGGGCATGGGCATCACCGCCCGGGGCGCCTGGGAGTCCGTCAAGCGGCACTTCCGGGAGCTGGGCCACGACACCCAGACCGAGGACTTCACCGTCGTCGGCGTCGGCGACATGTCCGGCGACGTGTTCGGCAACGGGATGCTGCTCTCCGAGCACATCCGCCTCGTCGCCGCCTTCGACCACCGGCACATCTTCCTCGACCCGAACCCGGACGCCGCCACCTCGTACGCCGAGCGCCGTCGGCTGTTCGACCTGCCCCGCAGCTCCTGGGCCGACTACGAGACGGGCCTGCTCTCGGCGGGCGGCGGGATCCACCCGCGCAGCGCCAAGTCGATCCCGCTCAACTCGCATGTCCGCGAGGCGCTCGGCATCGACCCCTCGGTGAGCAAGATGACGCCCGCCGACCTGATGCAGACCATCCTCAAGGCCCCCGTCGACCTGGTGTGGAACGGCGGCATCGGCACGTACATCAAGGCCGTCTCCGAGTCGAACGCCGACGTCGGCGACAAGGCCAACGACGCGATCCGCGTGAACGGCGAGGACCTGCGGGCCAAGGTCGTCGGCGAGGGCGGCAACCTCGGGGCCACCCAGCTCGGCCGGATCGAGTTCGCCCGCAGCGGCGGCCGGATCAACACCGACGCGATCGACAACAGCGCCGGTGTGGACACCTCCGACCACGAGGTGAACATCAAGATCCTGCTGAACGGTCTCGTGCGGGACGGCGACATGACCGTCAAGCAGCGCAACAAGCTGCTCGCCGACATGACCGACGAGGTCGGCGCGCTCGTCCTGCGCAACAACTACGCGCAGAACGTCGCGCTCTCCAACGCCTCCGCCCAGGCCCCCTCCCTGCTCCACGCCCAGCAGCGGTTCATGCGACGCCTGGAGCGCGACGGCGCCCTCGACCGGGCGCTGGAGTTCCTGCCCGCCGACCGGCACATCCGGGAGCTGCTGAGCAACGGCAAGGGGCTCAGCCAGCCCGAGCTGGCCGTGCTGATCGCCTACACCAAGATCACGGCGGCGGACGAGCTGATCTCCACCGTCCTGCCGGACGACCCGCACCTGCAGAAGCTGGTGCACGCCTACTTCCCGAGCGAGCTGCGCGAGCGGTTCCCCGAGGCGGTCGACGGGCACGCGCTGCGACGCGAGATCATCACGACGGTCCTGGTCAACGACACGGTGAACACCGCCGGTTCGACCTTCCTGCACCGGCTGCGCGAGGAGACCGGGGCGTCGATCGAGGAGATCGTCCGGGCCCAGTTCACGGCCCGTGAGATCTTCGGCCTGTCCCGGGTGTGGGACGCGGTCGAGGCGCTCGACAACAAGGTCGCCGCGGACGTCCAGACCCGGATCCGGCTGCACTCGCGGCGGCTGGTCGAGCGGGGTGCGCGCTGGCTGCTGGGCAACCGGCCGCAGCCCGTCGCCATCGCGGAGACCATCGAAGGGTTCCGGGACGGCGTCGCGCGGGTCTGGGACGAGCTGCCCAAGATGCTCAAGGGTGCGGACCTGGACTGGTACCACTCGATCCTGGACGAGCTGACGGCCGCGGGTGTGCCGGACGAGCTGGCGGTCCGGGTGGCCGGGTTCTCCTCCGCCTTCCCGGCGCTGGACATCGTGGCCATCGCCGACCGTACGGGTCAGGATCCGCTGGAGGTCGCCGAGGTCTACTACGACCTCGCGGACCGGCTGCGGATCACCCAGCTGATGGACCGGATCATCGAGCTGCCGCGGGCCGACCGCTGGCAGTCCATGGCCCGCGCCTCCATCCGCGAGGACCTGTACGCGGCGCACGCGGCGCTCACCTCGGACGTGCTGAGTGTGGGGAACGGGTCGTCCACGCCGGAGGAGCGGTTCCTGGCGTGGGAGTCGAAGAACGCGGCGATTCTTGCCCGGTCGCGGTCGACGCTGGAGGAGATCCAGGGGTCGGACGCGTTCGATCTGGCGAATCTGTCGGTGGCGATGCGGACGATGCGGACGTTGCTCCGTACGCACGCCTAGGGGTTCTTGTACGTCTGTGGGGCCGGCGCCACGTGGTGGTGCCGGCCCCCTGGGCGTTTTCTGCGGGCCTCCGGGGCGCGGGTTTTGTCCTCAAGCGCCGGACGGGCTGAAGTGTTGTCCTCAAGCGCCGGACGGGCTGGGTGTGCGCGGGTGGACCGGGAGGTGCGCGGGGGCTCCGGCGGAGGGCTTGTCCTCAAGCGCCGGACGGGCTGGGTGTGCGCGGGTGGGCCGGACCGGGTGAGGGGCTACTTGCGTTTGGTGAATGCTTCGTACGCTGCCACTACTTCCTTTGCCGGGCCGTCCATCCTCAGTGTGCCCGCTTCCAGCCACAGGGCCCGGTCGCAGGTTTCGGTGATCGATCTGTTGCTGTGGCTGACCAGGAAGACCGTGCCCGCCTCGGCGCGCAGTTCCTTGATGCGGTCCTTGCTGCGGCGCTGGAACTTCGCGTCGCCCGTGGACAGCGCCTCGTCGATCAGGAGCACGTCGTGGCTCTTGGCCGCCGCGATGGAGAAGCGGAGCCGGGCGCCCATGCCCGAGGAGTACGTGCGCATCGGCAGCGTGATGAAGTCGCCCTTCTCGTTGATGCCGGAGAAGTCGACGATCTCGTCGTAGCGTTCGCGGATCTGCTCGCGGGTCATGCCCATCGCGAGTCCGCCCAGCACCACGTTGCGCTCGCCCGTCAGGTCGCCCATCAGCGCCGCGTTCACGCCGAGCAGCGACGGCTGGCCCTGGGTGTGGACCCTGCCCCGGGTCGGCGGGAGCAGGCCCGCGACCGCCTTGAGCAGCGTCGACTTGCCCGAGCCGTTGGAGCCGATCAGGCCGATGGCCTCGCCCTTGTACGCGGCGAAGCTGACCCCCTTCACGGCGTGCACCTGGCGTGCGCCGGGGGTACGGCGGCGGGTGGTGATCCGGCTGAGCGCCGAGGTGGCGCTGCCCTTGCCCGTACGGGCGCCGTTGACCGTGTACGTGATGTGGACGTCGTCGACGACGACGGTCGGGACGCGCCGGTCGACGGGCGCATCCCCGAGGCCGGGGGAATCCTTGAGATCAGCCACGTCCGTACGTCTCCTCGGCCTTCCAGAAGTACACGAATCCGGCCACTCCGCACAGCAGTGCCCAGCCCGCCGCGACCGCCCATGCGTACGGCGGCAACTGCGCCCAGGTGTAGCTGTCGATGAGCGCGTACCGCATGAGGTTGATGAAGAGCGCCGCCGGGTTGTACTCCAGCGCCACCATCACCGCGTGCGGCACCCGGTCCCCCTTGAGCAGGTGGTCCAGGCTCCACATCACGCCGGAGGAGTACATCCAGGTCCGCAGCACGAACGGCGTCAGCTGCGCGATGTCCGGGGTCTTCGCCGTCAGCCGGGCCACGGCCATCGACACCCCGGTGTTGAACACCGCCTGGAGCGCGAGCGCCGGGACGGCCAGCAGCCAGGACGGGCGCGGGTACTGGCCGAACGCCAGCAGGATCACGGTCAGCGCGCCGAGTGAGAACAGCAGCTGCTGCAACTGCTGGAGGGCGAGGGCCACCGGCAGCGAGGCGCGCGGGAAGTGCAGGGCCCGGACCAGTCCGATGTTGCCGCTGATCGCCCGCGTGCCCGCCGTGATCGAGCTGGCGGTGAAGGTCCAGATGAAGACCCCGGTGACCAGGAACGGGACGAAGTCCTCCACCCCGTGCTTGGTGTTCATCAGGACACCGAAGATGAAGTAGTAGACCGTCGCGTTCAGCAGCGGCGTCATGATCTGCCAGATCTGGCCGAGCTTCGCCTGGCTGTACTGGGCGGTCAGCTTGGCCGTCGCGAACGCGGCGATGAAGTGCCGCCGCCCCCAGAGCTGCCGGATGTAGGCGGGCAGCGTCGGCCGGGCGCCGCTGACCGTCAGGCCGTGCCGGGCGGCCAGGGCGGCCAGCTCACCGGGTGCGTAGGTGGGGACGTCCTGGGCGGGGGTGCTCACCGGGGACGGCGGAGCTGCTGTCTGGCTCACCACGAACGATCGCTTTCGACGGAAGCGGGAGGGGGGACGATGCCCGAACGCCTGAACGGTTAGGCGGTGGCGCGGTGGGGCGATACGGCGACGGAACGATACGGTCCCGTGGGGACGCCCTCGTTGGGACGGGACCGTATCGTCGTAACGCTGAGAGTAGGACGCTTCTACGTCGCAACGCAACCGTTTCGTCGCGGCCGACTATCATGCGGGCCATGACCACCGAACGGGGAACCCGCCGCCGCGCCCCCGCAGGCGCCGCCGTCCTGCGCGAGGACGTGACGGACGCCATCCGCGCCGCCGTCTTCGAGGAACTCGCCGCGGTGGGGTTCGCCCGGATGTCCATCGAGGGCATCGCCCGGCGTGCGGGCGTCGGCAAGACCGCTGTCTACCGCCGCTGGAAGTCCAAGCTGGCGCTCGTCCTCGACCTGGTAGCGGCCGTCGCCGCCCAGGGGATGCCCGCCCCGGCCACCGGTTCGCTGTACGGGGATGTGCGCGCCGTCCTGGAACTGGCCGCGTACGCGCTGCGCCACCCGGTCGCCTCGCAGGTCATCCCGGACCTGCTGGTCGAAGCGGCCCGGAACCCGGAGATCTCCGAGGCGATCAAGACCGCGCTCCTGGACCAGCAGCAGGGCGTCGCCGCCGTGGTGGTGAGGGAGGCGGTGGCCCGGGGCGAGCTGCCCGCAGGAAGCGATCCCGACCGGGCGCTCGATCTGATCGTCGGCCCGCTGTACTGGCGGCTCGTGGTGGTCCGCGGCGAGCTGCCGAAGGGCTACCTGGACGACCTGGCCGCCTCGGCGGTCGCCGCCCTCAAGCACGCGTGAGGCAAGCCGGGCGGGCTTGAGCACGCGTGAGGGAAGCCGGGAGCGGCCCGCGTCAGTGCGCCGCCACCCGTGCCAGCACCTCGCCCGTGCGCGGGCTGAACGCCAGCATCGTCGCGTTCTCGGGCAGCCGCTGGTTGCGGGTCAGCAGCAGCCAGCGCACCCCGTACCGGGCGGTGATCCCGTCCCGCCGGGCCTGCGGGGTCGACGCGTCGAGGTAGGCGGCCACCGCCCGGCTCCGATCCCGCCGCTCCGTGCGCGCGAGCCCCGCGTCCGGCAGCGCGTCGGCCAGCACGTACGCCCCGTGCCCGGCCAGCGCGTACATCGCCGGGCGGCTGTCCGTCAGGACCACCTCGCCCGGCGGCACGTACGCGGTCGCCCAGGCGTACGGCTCCCCGGCCGCCCGCACCCCCTCGGCCGCCGGCGGGCCCGTGGTCCGGCCCTCGACGGGGGTGCGCGGGGCGGTGAGCCCGTTGTAGTACGGCCACAGCGCCGCCACGGTCACCGCGCACACGGCGGCGGACGCCCACCGCCACACGGTCGGCCGGATCCGGGTCCGCGTCCGGACCGCGATCAGGGCGACGCACCCGATCGCCGCTCCGATCGCCGTCGGCGGGTGGACCAGCAGGACGAGCCCGAGCAGTACGCCGATCCCGGCCGCCTCCGCCCACCGGGGCGTCCGGCCCGGCCTCGGATCACCGGGGCGGGCGGTCCGGGCGGTCGTGCGACCGGTCCACGCCCACAGATGCAGGGTGACCGCGACCGCGAACGTGCTCGGTGCGCTCCAGCGCGCCGGGTCCGCCCAGTGGATCAGGGCCAGGGGCACCAGCACGAGGACCGGAACCCAGCGGTTCGGGGTCAGCAGCCGGGTGAGCCGGCCGATCCCGGTGAGCAGGAGCAGCAGGTTCACCGACGCGGCCAGCGCGACGACGGACGGGCCCGAAAGCCCGGTGGCGCGGGCGGCCAGCCCCTGGAGCAGCGCGTACGGGGAGTAGTGCGCGCTCGCCACGGCGGGCAGGTCGGTCATCGGGAACGCCGGGTGCAGCAGGTTCACCCGCAGCCGTTCGACGACCGCCGCCTGGAGCCCGGCCTCGCAGCAGAGCGGAGCCTGCCAGGCCGCCGCCGACAGCACCGCCCACAGCAGGCCGCCCAGCAGGAGGTACGGCGACGGCAGCCACAGGGGCGGCCGGGCCGTCCCGTCGGCCCCGTCGCCTCCGGTCGCGGCGGGCGGGAGATCGGAGGGCGGGGCGGAAGCTGCGGAGAAGAGGGGCACACCTCATGGGTTCCGTGCGGCGGGCCCGCTCTCCCCGCCGCCACCCGTCCGAGGGATTCCGGGCCCCGGCTTCCCGACGCACTCAGGCCGTGTCCGCCAGCAGCCGGTCCGCGACCCGGGCCGCCGCGCCGCCGTCGTCCAGGTCGCAGTAGTCGCGGCGGAAACTCTCGTACGCGTCGGCGTGCCGGGCCGCCAGCGAACCGGTGTCGCGCAGCGCCTGCGCCACCTCGTCCGTCGTGACCAGCAGCGGCCCCGGCGCCCGGGTCTCGAAGTCCAGGCAGAAGCCGCGCACGGTGTCGCGGTAGTGCTCCAGGTCGTACGTGTGGAAGAGCATCGGCCGGCCCGTCAGCGCGAAGTCGAACATCAGCCCCGCGTAGTCCGTCACCAGGACGTCGGCCACCAGCAGCAGCCCGGCGGCCCCCCGGTGCCCGGACACGTCGAGCACACCGGGCCCGTCCTGGAGCCCACCGGTGACCCGGGGGTG
The DNA here is from genome assembly GCF_014650675.1 of Streptomyces anulatus. Taxonomy (GTDB): domain Bacteria; phylum Actinomycetota; class Actinomycetes; order Streptomycetales; family Streptomycetaceae; genus Streptomyces; species Streptomyces anulatus. The sequence goes on from NZ_BMVK01000015.1 coordinate 32,326, forward strand.
CCGCCGGACCAGCACCGTGTGGCCGGGGCCGAGCGCCCGGGCCAGGGCGCCCGGGTCGAGCGCCGGGTCCCAGCGGTACGGGCCGGGGGCCGTGCGGCCGGCCGCCGCCGGGGGATGGGCCAGGTGGTCGCGGTAGGTCGGGGCGTACAGCACGACGCGGTGGTCCTCCGGGATCCCGAGCCCGCGCCGCACCTCCTCGGCGGCCTTGTCCCGGTCGGGCGGGAACAGCACGTCGTTGGCGGGCGACCCGGCCTCCAGCACCTCGCCCCCGTACCCCAGCGACCGGCGCAGCCACGGGGTGGCGAAGCGGCTCGGGGAGACCAGCACCGACCACTGGGCCGACCGCCGCGGCAGGGTGGCGAGGTACTGGTGGTCGGCGTAGAGGGTGTCCGCCAGATCGCCGCCGAACCGGCCGAGCGGGGTGCCGTGCCACGTCTGGACGACCGTCTGCCCCGGCCGCCGCTCGAACCACCCGGGCAGTTGTTCGTCCGTGACGATCCGGCGGGAGCGGGCCAGCGCCTCGTACCAGGCGGCGCTGTGCACGGGGACGGCCCGCGCGCCGGGCGGCACGTGGGTGGTCCGGCCGGGGGTGGTACCGGTGACCCACAGGTGTTCGGTCTCCGTGCCCCGGCGTACGAGTTCGGTGTGGACGGCGCGCGGGGAGTCGCCGCCCGCGTAGAGGACGGTGTCGCGGAGCGGAAGGGTCGTGCGCCCGTCGCGGTAGTGCGCGGCGCGCAGGAGCCGCCTGCCGTACGCGCTCCGCCCGGCGGTCTCCGCCTGCGGCCCCGCGACGACGGAGAGCCGGTCGCCGTGCCGCCGCTCCAGGCGCAGGGGGCTCCCGGCTCCGCCGCAGGGGAGCCGCGCGGCGGCGGAGCCGAGGACGTGTACGGGGCGGCCGTCCAGGCGGACCTCCCAGCGGCCTTCCGGGAGCGGCGGGGCGATCAGCGCGGAGAAACGGCTCGGCGCGTGGTCGGGGGCCCGGCCCGAGTTCTCCTCCGAGCTCACGCCGCCCGCGTTGCTCACGTGGTTCTCCTCCGAGCTCACGTCCGAGTTCTCGCCCGAAGCTCCGTACACGGCAGACTTCGCGGCGGTCCCCGCGGCTTCATCCGAACCGGCCTCCGAACCGGCCTCCGCACCGGCCTCCGCACCGGTCTGCGCACCGGCCTCCGCACCGGTCTGCGCGATGGTCCCCGTGAACGTCGCCGCGACCGGGACCGCCTCGTGCAGCGTCTCGTGGTGCAGGACCAGGCGGCCGCCGGACGCGGTCGTCGTCGCCGTCCCCGGGGCGGACGGGGCGTACGTCCCCGAGATGCGCAGGGCCCCCTCCGGCGTACGCTCCACCCGGTCCGCGTACGGGGGCCCCGACAGGTCCAGCACCAGGTCGCCCGCCGGGTCCGCGCACGCGGGCGGCGGCAGGTCCGGGGCGGCGGGCAGCGGGACGCGGGCGCCGTCGGCGAGCAGCAGCCGGACCCGCCAGCGCGCGCCGCCCGCCGCCTCGACCTCGCGAGGGGCCCGGTGCGGGGCGGGCGGGGCTGCGGCGAGGTCGGCGAGCGGCACCCGGACCGTGAACCCGACCCCGTCCGGCCCGCGCCCCCCGCCGGCCGCACTCGTCCCGCCCGACCCCCCGCCCCCGGCGGTCTCCGCGTGCTCCGTCACCACCGGGCAGGAGCGCTCCTCGCTCCCGTCGCGGGTCAGCAGCAGCGCCGCCGGCCTGCCTCCGCCGAAGAGCCGGCCCGTGAGTTCCAGCGGGGCCCCCTCCGCCCCGGCGGTCCGGTGGCCCTCGGCCCGTGCCCGCAGGTGCGACACGGTCAGCCGGAGCCGGCCGCCCCGGTAGTCGAGCACCGCCCGCCGCCCGTCGCCCAGGTCGTGGACGAGCGGCTGGTCCGCGCCCGCGTCCGGGGCACGCACCGCCACCCGCCGCACCGCTCCGGGCGCGGCGAGGACCAGGCCGACCAGCCAGCCGCCGCCGTCCGTTGTCGCGGGCAGCCGGTCCGGGTCGAGGACCATCTCGAAGCCCGCGTGGTCGTAGCCGTGCAGCCCCTGGCCGGAGTTCACCGTCGCCTCGGGCGCGTCCACGGACCGCACCGGCACCGGCCGCACCTGCCGCCCGCGCTCCGCCCGGACCATCCCCACCGTGAGCCGCTGCCGGGCGGAGGCGGCGGGGAGGTTGCGCAGATACGCGTACCCGCGCAGCCGCAGCTTCCCGTCCGCGCCCCAGCGCGCCTCCAGCAGCCGCGCCACCGCGGGGATGTCCGTGCGCGTGAGCCGGGCGCTCGCGCCGCGCACGCCGGGGTACACCGCTCGCCGCCGCCCCGGCAGCCCCTCGACCGCGAACGTGCCCGCCCCGTTGGCCCGTTCGAAGGCGAGGACCGTCAGCAGCTCCTCCAGACGCCGCTCCCGCACCAGCGCCCACTTGATGCGCAGCTCCACCGGCAGCCCCTCCAGCGCCCCGGGTCCCGCCCGGTCGACGAAGGCCCCCGCGCCCTCCAGGAACGCCGCCCGGTACGCCTCGCCGCCCATCGGCAGGCCGTCCAGGAAGTACCCGAAGTCGTCGCGCAGGCAGGACGCGTCGTACGCCCGCCGCTGTGCCGCGTCCCGGCCGCCCAGGAACGCGCTGACCTGCTCGCACGCGGCGATCCGGTCCCGTACGCCCGTGACGTCCGTACGCCGCCGGGTGATCGAGCCCTCCCGCACCCGCCAGTAGTAGACGTGCTGGTGCAGGACGTCGACGGACCCGGCGAGATGGTGCGCGGGGATCATCACCGGGGTGTCCTCGTACAGCTTGCCCACGGGGAAGGCGAAGCCGTGCGCGTCCCAGAAGGAGCGCCGGAACACCTTGTTCCACGCCACCCGGTCGGCGAGGAGGCGCGGGTCCCGGGTGATGTGGGTGCGGGGCCGGGTGGCCGTCAGCCAGCGGTACTGCCACGCCTGCTGCCGCCCCTGCGCGGTCAGCCGCCACACATTGCCGGTCACCAGATCGGAACCGGTCGACTCCAGCGAGGCCGTCATCCGCTCGTACGCGTCGTGCACGACGATGTCGTCGCTGTCGGCGAACGCCAGATAGGGGACGGTGGGGGTGGTGTGCCGGACGCCGGTGTTGCGGGCGGCGCTCAGCCCGGCGTTCCGCTGCCGCACCAGCCTGAAGCGGCCGTCCCGGGCGGCGAACTCCGCCGCGATCCGGGCGCTGCCGTCCGTCGAACCGTCGTCGACCATGACCACCTCGATCGCTTCGAGGGTCTGGTCCGCCACCGACCGCAGGCAGTCCTCCAGGTAGGCCTCGACGTTGTGGACGGGGACGACGACGCTGAGGAGTGGTGGCTTCATGTCCTGGTCAACAGAGGGCGGGTCCCGGGGTCACCGGCGCTGACCCGAACGGGTGAACACGAGCCTCCCGTTCCCCGGCCCCGCGACTACCCTCGGCTCCCATGCCCCACCGTGCGCCCGCCGTGTCCGTCGCCGCCGCGAAGCGGTTCGTCCGCAGGCAGGCCATGCGGGCCGCCTACCGCACCGACCTGCGCCGCCCGCTCGACCCGAACCTCGCCGTCTACGGGGCGTACTGGAACCGGGGCGTCGCCTGCAACCCCGCCGCGATCCACGCCAAGGCCCGCGAACTGGCCCCGCACATCAGGGGCGTGTGGGTCGTCTCCTCCCGGCACCGCGACCGGATGGAGCCGGGCGTGCCGTACGTCATCGAGGGCTCGCGCCCCTACTGGCGGGCCATGGCCACCGCCGCCTACCTGGTCAACAACTCCAGTTTTCCCGGCGGCTTCACCAAGCGGACCGGTCAGCGCTATCTCCAGACCCACCACGGGACCCCGCTCAAGACCATGGGGCTGGACCAGCGCGCGTACCCCGCCCTCGCCCGGAAGACCGACTTCGCCAAGATCCGCGCCCATGTCGGCCAGTGGGACTTCAGCCTCTCCGCCAACCCGCACAGCACGGAGGTCTGGGACCGCGTCTACCCGGGCGCGTACGAACGGCTCGACCTCGGCTACCCCCGCAACGACTCCTACGCCACCGCCACCGCCGAGGACATCGCGAAGATCCGCGCCGAACTGGGCATCGCCGAGGGGCAGACCGCCCTCCTCCACGCCCCGACCCACCGCGACTACCGCGACGGCTTCGTACCCGATCTCGACCCCGAGCGGCTGGCGAGCGAACTGGGCCCGGACTACGTCCTGTTGGTGCGCGCCCACTACTTCTACGGGCGCTCCGCCGAGGTCGGCGGGGCGGGGGCGGGGCGGGTCATCGACGTCACCGGGCACCCCCGGGTCGAGGAACTGTGCCTGGCTGCCGACGCGTTGATCGCCGACTACTCCTCCCTGATCTTCGACTACGCCTGTCTGGACCGCCCGATCGTCGTCCACGCCCCCGACTGGGCCGCCTACCGGGCCACGCGCGGGACGTACTTCGACCTGCTCTCCGGGCGCCCCGGCGACACCCCCGGCCCCGTCACCACCACCCCGGCCGAGCTGGCTGACGTGTTCCGGACGGGGGAGTGGCGGTCCCCGGAGTCGGCCGCGCTGCGCACCGCGTTCCGGGAGCGGTTCTGCCCGTACGACGACGGGCACGCGGCGGAACGCGTCGTACGGCGGTTCTTCGCCCCGTCCCTGTGACGCTGGGCCCGCCCCCCCCCTGTCCCTGTGACGCGGGGCCCGCCACCGGTCGGCCGGCGCGTCCGCCACCCGAATGGCTCAAGGCGGGCCTCCCGTGCCGATTCCTCCGCGCCGCACGGTCGTTGTGCCCAACAGCTCGCTCACCCCGCCATGTTGGGAGACGTCCATGCACCGGTCCGCCTACGAGCAGATGGAACTCTGCATCCAGGAGTATCTGCCCGTCGAAGGGCCCGCGTCAGGCGCCTACCGCGTCGTCGACCTCGGATCGCGCATCTCCGGCAAGCAGACCCGTACCCACCGGGCGCTGCTCGCCGGGCATCCCGTCGACTACTTCGGGGTCGATGTGCAGGACGGCCCCAACGTCGACGCGGTGATGACGAAGCCGTACCGCATCCCCGCCCGCTCCAACAGCGCCGATGCCGTGCTGTCCGGCCAGGCGTTCGAGCACATCCCGTTCTTCTGGGCGTCGATGCTGGAGATCGCCCGGATCCTGAAGCCGGGCGGACACGCGTTCATCACCGCCCCCTCGCGCGGCCACGTCCACGACGCGCAGGACTGCTGGCGCTACTACCCCGACGGATTCCGTGCGCTCGCCGCCCACTCGCGGCTCGAACTGCGCGAGGCCTACACCGACTTCCCGCCCAGGAAGGGCATCTGGCACGACTACCGGGCCATCGACAGAAAGGCCGCCTACTGGGGCGACTCCGTCGGCGTCTTCCGCAAGCCGCGGCGCTACCCGCGTCTGACCATGTTCGCCGTACGGGAGCTGGCGGTGTGGTGGGCGAACCGGGTCGGCGGCGTGGACGGCGTCCCGCTGCCCCGCCCGGTGGACGGCCGCGAGCGGTGCGGCAGGCCCGAATCCGCCCCCGTACCCGGGCAGACACCCGCACCCGAGCGGACGCCCGCGCCGGAAACGGCTCCCGTGCTCGCCGAGTCGGAGGGCTGAGCGGTGAGAGGCGCGATGTGGCGGTCCGGCGGGATCAATAGCAGGTTGACGAAAGATGACATGCGGTGCAAACCGCGCGTACTGTCCCGGGGCATGGCTTGGCGCAACGCCGTCAACGGCGTCCTTCAGCAGCTCACCGGATATCAGCTCAGGCGTGTCACGGTGCCTGCCGCCCGCACCGCCCCCGCCGGTCCCGTACCGGCTCCGGCCGACGCACCCGCCCCCGTTCCCGCGACGGTCGCGAAGCCGAAGCCCACGGCGAAGAAGCCCGCTCTCGCTTTCCCGGCGGACTACGACGACGAGGCGAAGGAGATCATCCGCGCGGTCAAGCCGTACTCGATGACCTCGCCGGAGCGGCTCAACGCCTTCATCCTCGCCACCCGTCACATCGTCCGGCACGACATCCCCGGCGACATCGTCGAGTGCGGCGTCTGGCGCGGCGGTTCGATGCAGGCCTGCGCCCGGACCCTGCTGGCAGCCGGCGAGACCGAGCGCGACCTGTACCTCTTCGACACGTACGAGGGCATGACCCCGCCCACCGCCGAGGACCTGCGGCGCGACGGCCGGCCGGCCCAGGAACTGCTGGACGCCCAGGGCAAGGACCGGCCGATCTGGGCGGTCGCCTCGCTGGAGGACGTCCAGGCGGGCTTCGACGCCGTCCCCTACCCGAAGGAACGCGTGCACTACGTACGCGGGCGGGTCGAGGACACCGTCCCCGGGCAGGCCCCCGAACAGATCTCGATCCTGCGCCTGGACACCGACTGGTACGCCTCCACGAAGCACGAACTGGAGTACCTGTACTCCCGGTTGGTCAGCGGCGGGGTGCTCCTGATCGACGACTACGGCTACTGGCAGGGATCACGGCAGGCGGTCGACGAGTTCCTCGACAAGACCGGTGAGCAACTGCTCCTGCTCCGGATGGACGAGGGCCGGATCGCCGTCAAGCCCTGACCCCGCGCCCCGTGTCAGCGCCGAGCGCATCGAGCCCCGTGCCCTTCCGGTACGGGGCTCGAACGTGCTCCCGGCGCGCCCCGGGAAGCGTGACTCCGCCCTCCGCGTCACCCGAACGGACCCCCTCGGGTGACCCGTCCCCCCGGCGCGGGTTGTACCCGATGGCCCCCGAAGGCCCCTCGCGCCCCGAAGCACCCGAAGTCCCGACCGAGAACCCGAATTCCGTCCGGGCCCCCGCCCGGTTCCCTGTCCGAGTCCCCGCTCCAGTCCCCGCTCCAGTCCCCGTCTCCCCGACGCTCATTGCCCCCTGATGTCGTCCGTCCGGAAGGATCGTGCGCCGCGATGGCACCCCGTCTCACCGTCGTCGTCCCCCTCTACAACGTCGAGGAGTACCTCGGTGCCTGCCTGTCCTCGCTCGCCGAGCAGACCATGCCGGACCTGGAGGTCGTCCTCGTCGACGACGGCTCCACGGACAACGGCCCGGCCCTGGCACAGGAGTTCGCCGACCGGGACCCGCGCTTCCGGCTGATCCGGCAGGAGAACGCCGGACTCGGCGCGGCCCGCAACGCCGGGGTCGGCGAGGCCCATCCCGGCGCGGAGTTCCTGACGTTCGTCGACAGCGACGACGTCGTGCCGCCCGGCGCGTACGCCCGGATGCTGGCCGAACTCGACCGCTCCGGCTCCGACTTCGCCACCGGCAACGTGCTCCGGCTGCGGGCCGGCGGGGAGCTCGAACAGTCCCCGATGTTCCGCAAACCGATGGAGAAGGCCCGGCGGGCCACCCACGTCACCCGGGACTGGATCCTGCTCGGCGACCGCATCGCCTGCAACAAGGTGTTCCGCCGCACCTTCTGGGACGAGCACGCCTTCGCCTTCCCCACCGGGGTGCTGTACGAGGACATCGCCGTCGTCCTGCCCGCCCACTTCCTGGCCCGCTCCGTCGACGTCGTCGAGGAACCCGTCTACCACTGGCGCGACCGCGACGGCTCGATCACCACCCGGCGGGCCGTGCCCCGGGGCATCCGCGACCGGGTCACCGCCGTCACCACCGTCAGCCGCTTCCTCGCCGGCCGGCCCGACCTGGCCGAGGCCAAGCGCCGCTACGACGCCCACGCCCTCTCCGGCGACCTGTGGCTGTTCATCGAGGCGCTCGGGGGCGGCGACGCGGAGTTCCACGAGGCGTTCCTGAAGCACGCGGGCGCGTTCGCCGCCACCGTCGAGCCCGGCGTCCTCGCCGGACTGCCCCTGCATCTGCGGGTCAAGTGGCAGCTCATCCGCGAACGCCGGCTCCCCGAACTCCTCGCCCTCCTCGCCGACGAGAAGAAGGACCGGGGCACCTTCCACGTCACCGGACTGCTCCGCCCCCGCGCCCACCACCCCGCCGTCCGCGACCCCCTGCCGCCCGCCACGACCGCACTGACCTCCGCCGACCTGCCCGTCCAGGCCCACCTCACCGAGGCCGTCTGGCGGGACGGACTGCTGCATCTGACCGGCCACGCCTACGTACGGAACGCCCCGGGCGGTCCGGTCCGGCTCGGCTGGCTGCGCTCCGGGAAGCGGCTGATCCCCCTGCGGACCCGCCCCGTCCCGGGCGACGAGGCCACCGCCCTCTCCGGCCGCTCCCTCCACCGCTACGACCGCGCCGGGTTCGAGGCCGTCGTCGACCCGCGCAGGCTCACGGCGAAGGGCACGGGCAGCGGCGGACGCACGACCTGGAAGCTGGAGGCCGTCGTCGTCGGCGCGGGCCGGCCGCGCCGGGGCCCGATGCGGCTCGTCTCCACCCCGGCCCCGCCCGCCGTGACGTACACCGACGAGCGGACCCGGATCGTCCCCGTCCTCTCCGGCAACAAGCTGGAGCTGCGCACCGAACGCGTCGCCGCCGTCCTGACCGGGCAGTCGGCGGTCGAGGACGCCGTGCGCCTGGAGGTGAGGATCCTCGGCGACGCCGGACCGGTCGCCCTCAGGCTCACCGAGTGGCGCACCAAGGAGACCCGGGAGTTCGCCCTGCGCGGCTCGCTCGGCTCCCGGGCCGCGGACATCCCGCTCAGCGCCTTCCGGGGGGAGGACGACGTATGGGGCGTCCAACTCGTCGGTGAGGGAGAGCCGTTGACGGTGGCAGCCCGGACCGACGGCCAGGACGGACGCTACGCACTGCCCGGCGGCCGTGAGCTGTACGCGGCCCCCAACCCCTCGGGCGACCTCGTGCTCACCGACCGGCCCGTCCAGCCCGTCGTCACCTCGGCCGTCCGGGAGGAGTCGGGCGACCTGATCCTCGAAGGGACCTTCCCCGAGCCCGCGGGCGCCTTCCGGGAGCTCGTCCTGCGGCACGGCGGCCACCGGGAGGAGGTGGTCCTCGGCCTGGAGCGAGGAGACGGCGACCACTTCCGGGCCGTGGTCGCGCCCGCCGCCGTCGAGGGGCCCGGCGGGGTGCTGCCGCTCGCCGAGGGGCGCTGGTACCTCTTCCTGCGCGAACCGGGGGAGCGGGACCCGGAGGCCTACCAGCCGCTCCGCCTCAGCACCCCCCTGCATCGCACCCTGCCGACGCGACAGCACATCGGCGGACGGGACTTCACCCTCCAGCGCCGCCACCACGACCGGCTCGTCCTGGAGTCGGGCTCCGCCCTCCCCGTCGGCGAGCGGGGCGCTTACGGGCAGCGGATCCAGCGCGAGCGGTACGCCGGACTGCGCGCCGCCACGGTCGACGAACCGCGCCCGGCCGTCCTCTACTCCAGCTTCGACGGCCGCCAGTACTCCGACTCGCCCCGGGCCGTCCACCGCGAACTCGTCACCCGGGGAAGGGACATCGAGCACCTGTGGGTGGTGCGCGACCAGCAGGCGGCCGTGCCCGAAGGCGCCCGCCCCGTCGCCCTGCACAGCGCCGACTGGTACGAGGCGCTGGCCCGCAGCCGCTGGATCGTCACCAACACCCACCTGCCCGAGTGGTTCGAGCGGGCCGAGGGCCAGTGCGTCGTCCAGACCTGGCACGGCACCCCGCTCAAGCGCATCGGCCGCGACCTCGCGGGCACCCCGCACGCCGACGCCGCGTACATGGCGTCCATGGAACGCCGGTCCGCCCAGTGGAGCGTGCTCGTCTCCCCGAACAGCTTCTCCACCCCCGTCCTGCGCCGCGCCTTCGGCTACTCGGGCGAGGTCCTGGAGTGCGGCTACCCGCGCAACGACCTGCTGTACGCCCCCGACCGGGACAAGATCGCCGCCACCGTACGCGAACGGCTCGCGCTCCCCGAGGGGCGACGCGTGATCCTGTACGCCCCCACCTGGCGCGACGACCGCCCACGCCAGGGCGGACGCCATGGATTCGACCTCCAACTCGATCTGGACCGGGCCCGGGAGGGCCTCGGCGAGGACCACGTCCTGCTGGTCCGCCGCCACTACCTCGTCGGCGGCAGCGTCCCCGACACCGCCTTCGTCCGGGACGTCTCCCGCCACCCGGACGTCGCCGAACTGCTCCTGGTCAGCGACGTCCTGGTCACCGACTACTCCTCGATCATGTTCGACTTCGCGCAGACCGGCCGCCCGATGCTCTTCCACACCCACGACCTGGCCCACTACCGCGACACCCTGCGCGGCTTCTGCTTCGACTTCGAGCAGCGCGCCCCCGGACCCCTGATCCCCGACTCCGCCGGGATCGTGGCCGCCCTGCGCGACCCGGAAGCCGCGACCGCCGGGCACCGGGAGGAGTACGAGCGGTTCCGGGAGGCGTTCTGCGACCTCGACGACGGGACCGCCGCCGCCGGGGTCGTCGACCGGATGCTCAAGGGGGAGCAGGCATGAGCGACTTCAGCTGTGTGATCACCGGCGGCGGGGACAGCGAGGGCCCCGGAGGCGCCGACGCCCTGCGCGCCTCCGTGGAGTCCGTGCTCGGCCAGTCGCTGCGCGGAGCCGAGGCCGTCGTGGTCCTCGCCGCCACCGCCGCCCCGGCCGTCCGCACCGCCGCCCGCGCACTCGCCGACCGCGCCCCCGGGCGGGTCCGCCTCATCCGCGCCGATCCGGCCGTCCGCACCACCGGAGCCCTGCGCAACGCGGGCCTGGACGCGGCGGACGGCCGGTACGTCCTGGTCCTCGCCACCGGCGAACGCCTCCAGCTCCACGCCTGCCGCAACCTCTGGCAGGCGGGCGAGACCAGCCGCGCCGACCTGATCGCCGGCCGCTGGAGCCGGATCACGGACGAGGGCGGCAAGGAACGGGAGCCGTCCTGGCAGGGTGAGCTGTACGCCCGCTCCCGCACCCTCTCCCGCTTCACCGACGCCCCCGAACTCGTCGTCAGGGACGCCCTGGTGACCGGATTCTGTCTGCGCCGCGAGGCCGCCCGACGGCACGGGCTGCGGTACGAGGAGGACCTGGCGCACGGCGAGATCCTCTTCGGCCCGCTCGCCGCCGCCGCGGTCGGCCGGATCGCCCTGGTCCGCCGGCTGATCGTGACCGGCCGGACCGTCCCCGACCGGGCCCGCGACCTCGCGGCCCTGGTCGAGGCCCACCGCCGGGTCGCCAACACCCTGCTCGCGCACGGGCTGCCCGGGCTGTGCGAGGAACGGGAGAGGGCGTTCGCCCGCGACCACCTGGTGCCGCTCGCCCGGACCTTCCCCCAGCTGCCCGCCGCCCGCCGCGACCGGGTCACCGCGGCCGCCGCCCGCGCGCTGACCGGTTCCTTCCGGTCGGACCTGCCGGGCCTCCCGCCGCTGGAGCGGGTCGCCGTGAACCTGCTGGCCCGGGGCGACGCCGAAGGAGTCCTCACCGCGGCGTACGCGCTGAGCAGGCCCGCCACCGTGTGCGCGCCGCTGACGACGGGCGCGGACTCCCGGGTGGCCTGGGGCGGCGACCCGGAGAGGCCGGGCATCGACGTCACCGAACTCGGCCACCAGTACCGCACGTTCGGCGACGCGCGGCTGATGAACCGGCTCACCCGCGCCACCGCAGAGCGGGGCCGCCTGCTGCTCGAAGGCCGCCTCGTGCTGCCCGGCCACAGCGGGCCCGCCCCCGGAACCCCCCTCACCGCGACCCTGGAGTTCCGGGCCCGGGGCGGGGCGCGCGCCGTCGCGTTCCCGGTCGATGAGGTCCGGCACGACGGCGACGGGATCATCTGGCGCGCGCGGGCCGACGTCTCACGCCGGCTGCGCCCCGTCGGCATGCACGACACCGCCTGGGACGCGCGACTGACGGTGACCGCGGGGGGCCCCGACGGGCCCCGGTCCGTCAGCGATCTGTTCGCCCCGCAGGATCAGGTGGAAGAGGCCCTGCGGTTCGCCGCCAGGCCCCGGCTCGGGCGGCTCGCCGGGGACACCTGGGAGCCCTACATCACGCTCAAGGACCACTTCGCGCTCCGGCTGACCGCCCGCCGCCGCCCGGCCCGCACCACCCACCGCCTGGTCCGCTACGCGACCCGCTTCCGGCCCGCGCGCAAGGCGAAGCTCCTCGTCCGGTCCCTGCGCAAGCGCCTGGACCGCTACCGCTCCCGGGGCTTCAAGGTCCCCGTCTACAACACCTGGCTCACCCGGCTCCCCGTGCGCCGGGGGTCCGTCGTCCTCGAAAGCCACATGGGCACCTGCTACGGGGACAGCCCGCGCGCCCTGTACGAGGAGATCCGCCGCCAGGGCCTGAAACTGCACGCCACCTGGTCCTACGACCCCTCCCCGGCCGGTTTCCCGGACGACGCCCGCCTCGTACGCCGCTGGTCCTGGCGCTACCTGTGGGCGCTGGCCCGCGCCGAGTACTGGGTCGACAACCAGGGCTTCCCGCAGCAGCTGCACAAGCCCCGGCACACCACGTACCTCCAGACCTGGCACGGCTCCGCGTACAAGCGGATGGGCTTCGACGAGACCCGCGTACGGCTCCAGAACGCCCCCGGGCGCGAACGGCTCCAGCGGGCGGTGGACCGCTTCGACCACTTCCTCGTCCGCTCCGAGCACGACGTGAACACCCTCGCCCGCGCCTACCGGCTGCCCGAGGAACGGCTCCTGCGCACCGGCTACCCGCGCAACGACGCCCTGATCGCGGAGCGCGACCGGGCCGAGACCGAAGGACGGCTGCCGCGCCCGCCGCTCGCCGGGGCGCTCGGGCTGGACGACCACAAGAAGACCGTGCTGTACGCGCCGACGTTCCGGGGCGGCCCCGGCAAGCAGCGCAGGGCCCGACTCCTGCTGGACGTACGGGAGTTCGCCGAGCGGTTCGGCGACACCCACACCCTGCTCGTGCGGGCCCACTACCTGGAGTCCGCCCGGCTGCCGCTCTGCCCGCCCGGAACCGTCGTCGACGTCTCGCGCCACCACGATGTCAGCGAACTCCTCGCCCTCACCGATGTGTTGATCACCGACTACTCCTCCATCATGTTCGACTTCGCCCTCCTCGACCGGCCCGTCGTGCTGTACGCCCCCGACCTGGAGGCGTACGCGGCCGAGCGCGGCAGCTACTTCGACCTGCGGGAGGAGGCCCCCGGGCCGGTGACCGCGACGCAGGAGGAGCTGTTCGCGACCCTCGCGGAACTGAAGAAGTCCGACACCCGGTACGCCGACCGACGCCGGGCCTTCGTGCGGCGGTTCGGGCCCTACGACCGGGGCGACGCGGCCCGCAGGACCGTCGCCGCCGTCTTCGCCCCCGGATCCTCCCGGGGCGCCCGCCACACCATCGACCACGACCGGGGGGCCGGCCGATGAGCCGCGACATCTTCATCGTCTCCAACAGCACCGACGAACTCGGCGGCGTCACCGCCTGGATGCACCAGACCGCCCGCCTCTTCGCCGGCCAGGGACACCGGGTCCACGCCATCGGCATCCACGCGTCCGACCTCAAGATGGCGCTGCCCGGACAGCCCGGACAGCCCGCACACCCCGTCACCGCCCTCTACCCCGCCCACCCCCCGACCCCCTGGACACCCCACGGCGTCCGCGACCGCTTCCGCCTCCCCACCCGGCGCAAGGAGGCGGCCCGGGTCGCCGCCAAGAAGCGGGCGGTCGCCCGGCTCTCGGAGATCTTCGCGACCGCCCGCCCCGGCGCGGTCGTCATCGTCACCCAGGTCTGGGCGATGGAATGGGTCGGGGAGGCCGACACCACCGGGTTGCGGGTCATCGGGATGAGCCACGAGTCCTACGGCTACTCCCGCGCGAGCCACCGCTACCGCTGGATCAAGAACCACTACAAGGACCTCGACCACTGGCTCGTCCTCACCGAGGAGGACGCCGACCAGTGGGCCGGGGACGGCATGAACAACGTCGGCTTCCTGCCCAACGCCCTCTCCCGCCTCCCCGTCGTGCCCTCCCCGCGCACCGCGAGGACCGTCGCCAGCATCGGCCGGCTCAGCGACCAGAAGGGCATCGACCTGCTCCTGGACGCCTGGGCCCTGGTCGCCCCCGCCCGCCCCGACTGGCGGCTGCGCGTGTACGGGGCCGGCGAGGACGAGGCCGCGCTGAAGGCCCGGTGCACCGGACTCGGCCTCGACGGATCCGTGGAGTGGATGGGCCGCACCGACGACGTGGAGCGGGCCCTCGCCGAGGCGTCCGTCTTCGTCCAGTCCTCCCGGGGCGAAGGCTTCCCGCTGGCGTTGCTGGAGGCGATGGCGAGCGGCGTGCCCTGCGCCGCCTTCGACTGCGCGCCGGGGGTGCGGGAGATCGTCCGCGACGGTGAGGACGGGCTCCTGGCCCCCGCCGGTGACATCGCCGCCCTCGCCGACCGGCTGCTGCGGCTCACCGGCAACCCACGGCTGCGCGACGCGATGGGCGCGCGCGCCCGGTCCGGCGTCCAGCGGTTCTCCGAGCCGGAGACCCTGCGCCGCTGGGAGGAGCTGTTCGCGTTCCTGGAACGCTGAGCACGCCCGCCGAGCACGTGGGTGAACGACAGGCCGGGGTCAGCTCTTGACGCCCGCCCCGGCCCCGTCCTGCGCCGGAAGGGCCGAGGGCGTCCGGCGGGCGGCGGACGGCACCGGCAGCGGCAGCCCGTCCGTCTCCCCGAGAAAGACCCGCCGCACCACCCGCTCGGCGGCGTACCCGTCGTCGTACGGGCAGAACCGGGCCCGGAACGCGGCCCGCAGCTGCGCCGAGCGGGAGCCCCGCCAGTGGTCCGTGGCGAAGATGTCGAACAGCTCGTCCTGGCCCCGGGCCACGATGCCGGGCGGGAACGCCGTGATGTCGAAGTACGTGCCCCGGGCCGCCTCGTACGCCTCGATGTCGGCCAGGTGCAGCACCACCGGGCGGTCCAGGTTGACGTAGTCGAACATCAGCGACGCGTAGTCCGTGATCAGCGCGTCCGACGCGAGCGCCAGCGTCTCCACGGACCGGTGCCCGCTGACGTCGATGATCCGGGAATGCGGCGCCCGGTGGCCGCCGGGGCCCGCGAGCTGCGGCGCCCGGGCCAGGACCACGAACTGCGGGCCCAGGACCCGGACCAGCCGCTCCAGGTCCAGGGCGGGCTGCTGGACACGCCGGTAGTCGCGGTGCGTCGGGGCGTACAGCAGGGCCGTGCTGCCCGCCGGGATCCCCAGCGTCTCGCGCAGCCGCGCCACATCGGCCGGACCGGTGCGGTGGTACACGTCGTTGCGCGGCGAGCCGTACTCCAGCGTCAGATACGCGGACGGGTAGGCCCGTTCCCGTACGAGGGTGGAGTGCGGGTTGGCCGAGAGGGAGAAGTCCCAGGTGTCCACGGAGCGCAGCAGCTGCTCGAAGTCGGTGCCCCGGGCGGCGGCGGGCCGGTCCAGCAGATCGGTGCCCACGGTCCGCAGGGGCGTGCCCTCGTGGGTCTGCAGCAGGACCTGGCCCCGGCGCTTGACCAGCCCCCGGTCGAAGGCGGCGTCGTTCACCAGGTACGCGGAGCGGGCCAGCGCCGTCCAGTGGGCGAAGGTGCCGGGCACGAGATGCCGGGTGCCGGTCGGCACGGTGTGGGCGTCGACGGCCCGGCAGATCCAGGCCGTCCGCACCCCCGGGACCAGCTCGCGGACCTTCGCCTCGATCGCCGCCGGGCTGCCCGTGTACCCCCCGCTGCCCCGGGCGGCGAACACCGCGTCCCGGGAGCGCAGCGGCAGCCTCAACTGAATCCGGTAGTGCGCCCGCAGCGCCGAGCCCCGCACCGCCCGGCGCACCGCGGCCGAACCCCGGCGCAGCCGGCCGCCGAGGCGCTGGGCCCCCGACAGGGCCTGGTAGGTGCGCCGTGCGCCGAGCCGCAGCAGGCCGTGCCGCAGCTGCGCACGGCGGGGGACCGGGGCGCCGGGGGTGCGATAGCGGCGGCAGGACGCGGCCGCCCGGCGGAAGAACGCTGCGCGGCTGTGGTGCGGCAGCCGGTCCCGGGAGGCGAACAGCGCCGAGAAGTGGTCCAGCATCCGGCGGAACATCACCGGTCGCCACAGGGCGAGTTCGGGGCGCGCGTCGATGAACGCGAACACCCGGTCGTACTGGTCGAAGACGTCGAAGTGCTTCTCGCTGGTGGTGGAGAGGATGTTGCCGCGCCGCCGCTGCCGGTAGGAGACGCAGACCGCGTCCAGCACCGCGATCGACCCGGCCGACATCAGCACCGGGTAGGTCCAGGGGGTGTCCTCGTAGTAGCCGGGCGGGAAGGTGAACCCCTCGGCCTCGATGAACGCGCGGCGGTACGCCTTGTTCCAGACGACCATGAGGAGTCGCAGCAGCTCGGGGCGGTCGGTGAGCCGGAAGCGGGCGGGCCCGCCCTCGTCGAGGTGGGCGGCCAGGACGTTGCGCACACTGCGGCCCGTCCAGTACGTACGGGCGTAGTCGTACATCAGGACGTCGGGTTCGCCGGTCGCGTCGATCCGGTCGGCGATGGTCTGGAGCGCGTCCGGGAGCAGGGTGTCGTCGCCGTCGAGGAAGATCAGGTAGTCGCCGGCCGCCCGGCCCATCCCGGCGTTGCGTGCCGGTCCGAGGCCGGTGTTGCGGGGGAGGTGCAGTGCGGTGACGCGGTGGTCCCGGCGGGCGTACTCGTCGGCGATCGGCCCACAGGCGTCGGGGGAGCAGTCGTCGACCACGACGATCTCGTAGTCCTTGAAGGACTGGGCCAGCACGGAGTCCAGACACGCGTGCAGATAGGCCTGGACCCGGAATGCGGGCACGATGACGGAGAACCGGGGCACTACACATCCATGGGTCGATCGTTCGCGGGAAGCAGGCAGACCGCAAACGTCGGATGGAATGACAGGGTTACGCCGGACGTGGCAATCGGGGGACGCGGACGGCGAAGCGGCCCGGTTCCGGGGAACCGGGCCGCTCCGGGTTGACGTACAGCCGTACGCCTTCGAGGGTGTACGGCCTTGTGGCGAGGGCTACTTGACCGAGCCTGCCATCACTCCGGTCACGAACTGCCGCTGGAAGGCGAAGAACACCACCAGCGGGATCACCATCGACACGAACGCGCCGGGCGCCAGTACGTCGATGTTGTTGCCGAACTGGCGTACCTGCTGCTGGAGCGCCACGGTGATCGGCGGCGACTCGGAGTCCGCGAAGATCAGCGCGACCAGCATGTCGTTCCACACCCACAGGAACTGGAAGATCCCGAGCGAGGCGATCGCCGGACCGCCCAGCGGCATCACGACCCGGACGAAGAGCCGGATCTCGCCCGCCCCGTCGAGCCGGGCGGCCTCCAGCAGTTCGCGGGGGATCTCCGCGAAGAAGTTCCGCAGCAGGAAGATCGCGAACGGCAGGCCGAACGCGGTGTGGAACAGCACCACCCCGAGCGTCGTCTCGAAGATCCCGATGGTGCCGAAGAGTTCGGACACCGGGATCAGAGCGACCTGTACGGGCACCACCAGCAACCCGACGACCAGCAGGAACCACCAGTCGCGGCCGGGGAACTCCATCCACGCGAAGGCGTATCCGGCCAGCGAGCCGATCACCACCACCAGCACCGTGGAGGGCACGGTGATCATGATCGTGCTGACGAGCGAGCCGGTGATCGTCGAATTGTCCAGCAGCCGCTGGTAGTTGTCGAAGGTCATCTCCGACGGGGCGGTGAAGACCTTCCACCAGCCGGTCGCCGCGATGTCCTGCGGCCCGCGCAGCGAGGACAGCAGCAGGCCGATCGTGGGCATCAGCCAGAACAGGGCGACCAGGATCAGGAAGACCCGCATCACCCCGCCGCCCGCACGGGCGGCGATCCGCGCGCCGAGGGACTGCTTGGCCTTGGGCGCTCCTGGGGCGCTCGTCTGCCGGGAAACCGCCTTCTGGCGGCCGATGCGTGCGGTGTTCACTTCCGGTGCGCTGCTCATCGCCGTCCCTCCTTCCGGATCCGGCGGATGTTGCTGCGTTCTTCCGGGGGACGACCCCCGGACCCCCGGCCGGGAGGCGGCACGGGGCGTGCGTGGCCCGTCATCGGCGTCCCTCCTTCCGGATCCGGCGGATGTTGAACAGCATCACCGGGATCACCAGCAGCAGCAGCAGGACCGCGATGGCGCTCCCGATCCCCAGGTCCGCGTCCGTGCCGAACGAGGACCTGTACAGCTGGAGCGCCAGCACGTTCGCGTCGTCCTGCGAGGAGCCGGGGGCGATGATGAACACCAGGTCGAAGACCTTCAGCACGTTGATCATCAGTGTGACCAGGACCACCGCGAGCACCGGCGCCAGCATCGGCACCGTGATCCGGCGGAACACCTGCCACTCGTTGGCGCCGTCCACCCGGGCCGCCTCCAGGAGCTCGCGCGGCAGACCGGCCAGGCCCGCCGCGATCAGCACCATGGCGAACCCGGCCCACATCCACACGTAGCTGCCGATGATCCCGGGCGTCACGAGGGACGGCCCGAGCCAGTCGACGCCGTTGTACGGCTCGCGGAAGTTGTCGGCGGGCAGGCGCAGTTGGGCCCCGTCCGCCGAGGCGGGCAGGGTGAACACGCCGTCCGCTCCGGCCGTGGCGGTGGCGACGACCTTCCCGTCCTTCACCGCCTCGATCTTCAGGCCCTTCAGGCCCAGTTCCTTCGGGTCGACGACATTCGGCTTGCCGCCGCCGCCCCGGGTGAAGTCCAGCCAGGCGGTTCCGGAGATCTTGTCCCCGGAGGCCGCCGGGGCGCCCTCCGCCGGCCGTGCGTCGCCCGGCATCTTCGCCGGAGCCACGCCGATCAGCGGCACCCGCAGCGGCTGGCCCGCCCGGACCGGCTCCTTGGACACGAACGCCCCGCCGTCACCCTTCTCCAGCGGGTGCACGGGCAGCGGGCGCGCCTTCGGGAAGCCGGATGACTCGTTGAACGTGTCGTGCACGCCCACCGCCACCGCGTTGGCCACGCCCCGCTCGGGAGCCTGGTCGTACACCAGCCGGAAGATGATGCCCGCGGCCAGCATCGAGATCGCCATCGGCATGAAGACGATCAGCTTGAACGCGGTGCCCCAGCGGATCCGCTCGGTCAGCACCGCGAAGATCAGCCCGAGCGCGGTGGCGACGGTCGGGGCGAAGACCACCCAGATCGCGTTGTTCTTCACCGCCGTGACGATGGTGGCGTCGGTGAACAGCGCCTTGTAGTTGTCGATCCCGGCGAAGCCCGTGCCGGCCTGGTCGAAGAACGACCGGTAGACCGAATACCCGATCGGGTAGAGCACCAGCGCGCCGAGCAGCACCAGCGCGGGCAGCAGGAACGCCGCCGCGATGACCTTGCGGGTGCCGGTCACGCTCTTGCGGGACCTCTTCGGGTCCGGGGGAGGGGACGGACGGGGATGCGTGTCGTCGGCGGGGGGCGCCGACCCGGCGCCCCCCGCGGTCGCTGTCGTCACGGCGTCAGCTCTTGTACGCCTTGACCGCTTCGGACTCCAGCTGTTTCTGGGTCCCCGCGATGTCCTTCGGGTTCTTCAGGAAGTCCTGGAGGATCTTCCACTCGCCCTTCCCGGGCGTCCCGCCGAACGACTGCGGGGCCTGGTCGGACATGTCGAACCGGACGTCGTCACCGGCGTCGATCAGCGCCTGGGCCATCGTGCGCTGCACGTCGTTCGGGTACGCCTTCAGGTCCAGGCCCTTGTTCGGGGAGATGAACCCGCCCGCCTCGGCCCAGATCTTCGCCGCGTCGGAGGACGCCAGCCAGGTCAGCAGCGCCTGAGCGCCCTTGGTGTCCTTCAGCGCCACCGCCGCGTCGCCGCCGGTCACCACGGGGGAGTCCGCGCCGACCGCCGGGAACGGGAACACCTTGGCGTCCGTGCCGATCTTCGCCTCGGTCTGCGCGATGTTGATGGAGACGAAGTCGCCCTCGAACACCATCGCGCCCTTGGGCTGGTCGCCCCCGGTGAACGTCTGGGTCACCGAGGCCGGGAACTCCGTCTGGAGCGCCCCGTCCGCGCCGCCCGCGATCAGCTCCGGCTTCCCCCACAGCCCGGCCAGCGTGGTCAGCGCGTCCTTGACGGACGGGTCGGTCCACGGGATCTCGTGCTTCGCCAGCTGGTCGTACTTCTCCGGCCCGGCCTGGGAGAGGTAGACGTTCTCGAACCAGTCGGTCAGGGTCCAGCCGTCCGCGCCGCCCACCGAGACCGGCGTGACGCCGGAGGCCGAGATGGTCTCCGCGGTCGTCAGGAAGTCCTTCCAGGTCTTCGGCTCGCTTGCCCCCGCGTTGTCGAACGCGGCGGCGTTGTACCAGATCAGGGACTTGTTGGCGGCCTTGAAATACACGCCGTACTGGGTGCCGTCCACCGCGCCGAGGTCCTGCCAGACCTTCGCGTAGTTCTTGTCGAGCTGAGCCTTCGCCTCGGCGCCGACCGGCTTGGCCCACTTCTTCGCGGCTGCCTGCTGGATGGCGCCGACCTGCGGGATCATCGCCACGTCCGGCGGCTGCTTGCCCGCGATCTTGGTGCCCAGGAAGTTGATGATCGGGTCCTGCGCCGGGACGAAGGTGACGCTCGCGCCCGTGCGCTTCTCGAACTCGTCCAGCACCTTGGTGAAGTTTTCCTGCTCGGGTCCGGTCCAGACCGCGGCGACGGAGATGTTCTCCCCGTCCAGCTTCGGCAGCTCGACCGTGGACGCGCTGTCCGTGCCCTTGCCGGATTCGTCGTCAGACTTCTTCTTGCCGTCGCCTCCGCAGCCGGTGAGCGCCAGAGCGCCGGCCGCCGCGAACACCACTGCGGCCCTGCGTATCCGAAGGGTTGTGCGCATTACTGCCCCGTCTCTTCTTTACGCGTCCGGCCATGTCCGCATGCCCGGACCACGTCGTCCGTGCGCACAGTCCTACGCCCGGCACACGGGCCCCGCAATACCGCCGGAGGCCCCAACAGAGCGATCGTGATCGCCTCGTGACGTCATGTCAGGGCATGTCGGAAGCCTGCCCGGGCAGGGGTAGGGGCGGGTCGTCCGCCGGCCGCGTCAGGCCGGGAACGGCACCAGCGCCGGCAGCCGCTCGGCGTTCACCGAACGGGCCGCGCGCTCCAGCGCACTGGCGAGCAGCGCCAGGTCGGTCGGCCCGTTGCCCAGCTCCCGGACCGGACGCCGGGTCGGCGGATCGCCCATCCGCTCCCACTCCAGCGGAACGACGGTGGGCCGCAGCGTCGCCGTACGCGGGATGCGGCCGGTGACCCGGCCTCCCTGGAACGGCGTCACCCGGCCGTCCGGATGCCCCAGCCTGCCCCGGCCGGGGGCCGGCTCGTCCGGGGACGGCGGCAGCACCGGGGCGTCCAGCACGATGCGCAGCCGGGCGCCACGGGCCAGCTCGGTGTCCTCGGTGCGGTCCGGGCGCGCGGAGGTGGCGACCAGGTGCACCCCGAGCCGCCCGCCGTCCCGGGCCACGGCCTCCAGCGCCCGCACCACGGAACCGGCGGCGGGCCGGCCGGGACTGCCGAGCGCCGGGGCGACCAGCGCGTCGAAGTCGTCGGCGAGGACGACGAGGCGGGGCAGCGGCGACGGGCCCGGGGCCCCGGACCGGGGCACGGGGCGCAGCCGCAGGGTGCCGCTGGCCGGGGAGTCCAGATCGCCCCGCCGCTCGGCGCCGCTCGGCGGCCGCTGGCCCACGATGCGGGGCGGGGCCTCCTGCTGGGCGTGCCGCTCGTGCCAGGCGGCGAAGTCCAGGTCGCCGAGCAGCTCGGCACGCCGCTTCAACTCGCCGCCCAGGGCCTGCGCGAACTCCCGCATCCGGACCGGGTCGCACGCCACGAGGTGCGTGAAGACATGCGGAAGCTCCGTACAGGGGAGCAGGCCCTCGCCGCGTTCTCCCTGCTCGCCGCCGGAGCCGTCGACGAGCAGGATGCCGAGCCGGTCGGGCCGGGCCGCGGAGGCGAGCGAGGCGGCGACGGCCCGGAGCAGTTCGGTACGGCCGCTGCCCGGCGGCCCCTCGATCAGCAGGTGCGGACCCTCGTCGGCGAGATCGACGCTGAGGGGGCCCCGGGGTCCCGCCCCGAGCACGAGGACCGGCCGGCCGGTGTGGGCGCCGGCCGGGGGCGTGGGCCCACCGGAGGCGGCGGTGTCGCCCCGGCCCCCGGACCCGGTCCCGGAGCCCTGCCCCGGTCCGGAACGCCGGGAGCCCAGATAGGGCGTGCGCCCGGAGTCGTGGGTGTCCAGCGGCGGGTAGGGCGGCCGGTCGGGGTCGGAGCTGTGGCCCCGGTACGGCGTGCGCCCGGAGTCGCGGGCGTCCAGCGGTGGATACGGTGTGCGGTCCGGGTCGGGGGCGCCCGCGGCCGGGTACGGCGTGCGGCCGGAGTCGCGGTGGGAGGAGGCGGCGGTGCGCTGCGGGCCGACGCGCGGGCCCGCGCTGAGGGTGCGCCCGGAATTGGCGCTGTCCAGCTCGGAGCGGGCCGGGGCGGCCGCCGTCCGGGGCGCCGACGCGCCGGGCTGGGCCTCCGCCGTGGACGCCCAGCGGGCCATCAGCGAGGCCGGTGTGGCCCGGGCCAGGCCCAGTTCGTCCAGCAGCCGCGCGGACGGCGGCAGCGCCGCGGTCGTCGGGCGGCCCGCCAGCGCGGCCGAACCCTCCTCACGCAGGGGCGCGAGCGACCGCCCGAACCGCTCGGCCCAGGCCGCCGACACCGCGTCCACCGCGGCCACCGTCCCGTGCCCCGCGGCCTGCCCGCCCGCCGTGCGCAACAGGCGCAGCGCCGTGGCGACGTCCCCGCTCAGCATCGCGACGGCCCCGCACTCCCGGAAGGCGATGGACGCCCGGCAGGCGGCCTCGTACGTCGCGGCCACCGGGGAGGTGGGGGAGGAGGCCGGGGTCTCGGCCAGACAGATCAGATGGATCCCGGCCGCCGCGCCCGCCCCGGCCAGCCGCGCCGTGGTCTCGCGCAGCATCGCCGTACCGGGGTCGCCGTCCAGGACGACCACCGTGTGCGGACCCGTGTGCTCGCGGGCCGCCTCGGCCACCGAGGCCCGGTCCAGATGCGGCCAGCCGGGTCCGAGGGGGCCCTCGTCGAGGCGGCGCACCAGCTCGGCCGTACGGGCGGCCGCCTGCTCGCGGTCGTACGCGAGGAGTAGCCGGCAGTCCTGCCCGTGCGTCGGGCGCAGATGCGGCAGCCACCCCAGCCAGGACCACTCGCGCCGCCGCTCCTCCAGCGGGCGGGAGCGGTCCGTGCTGATGAGGACGATCTCCAGGTCGAACGGGGAGTGCAGCGCGGCGAGCTGCGCCACCGTCGCGCGGGCCAGCCCCGCCAGCCGGGCGCGCGGACCGGCGAGCCCCAGCGAACCGGCCTCCTGCAGCCCCACGGTCACCGGCACGCCGGGCACCTCGGCCCGGTCGGTCGTGCCGAGCCGCACCACCAGCGCCTCCGGGTGCCCCGGGTGGCGCTCCCAGAGCCGGGGCCCGGGGCCGAGCGCGGTCAGCAGCACGGCGGCCGGATCCGGCCAGGTGCCCTCGGGGGCGGAGGGCAGCGCGGAGAAGGGGGAGCCGGGGGAGGCCGGGGAGGCGAGGTGTCCGGCCCCCGACGGGCCGCCGGACGGATCGTGGGAGCCGCCCGGGAACCCGTGGGACCCCGCGACCGAGCCGTACGCGCCGGACCCGGGCGCCGATGATCCGGGCGCCGCCGGGCCGCCCGGACCGTCCGTGCGGGCGGCGTACGCGTCGCCCCGCTTGCCCGCCCCGGTCTCCGGGCCCGCCGTCTGCTCGCCCTTCGCGCCGCCCTTGAGCCGCCTCGCCCAGGCTCCTATGCCGCGCCGGGGGGCCGGGGCGTCGGCGAACTCCTCGCCGCGGGCGTGGGCGGCGTGTCCCGGATACGCGCCCGGCCCGGCCTCGGCGTGCTCCGGCCAGGAGGGCTCGTCGGGGGAGGAGCCCCCGGCTCCGGAGCCGCCGTAGGGCCCTGGGGGCGCCGTGGAACCGGCGGAAGCGGGGAACGGGGACGCCGCTGCGCCGTAGCCGTGGCCCTGGCCGCCGTGGTCGGGGGTGTGCGCGGAGAGAGGCGCACCGGTGCCGTGGCCCGGGGCGGCGGAGCCCGTCTCGGCGCGGGTCACCCGCAGGTGTCCCTCGCCGTCCGGGGCGGTCGGCAGCGTCACCGGGCGGGAGCCCGCCGTGAGCCGGAGGGCGGACTCGCCGAGCCGCAGCAGCGCGCCGGGGGCGAGGCGGACCGGCCGCTCGCGCACCTCGACGCCGTCCAGGGAGGTGCCGTTCGTCGAACCGAGGTCGGCGACCGAGACCCGGCCGTCGTCGGAGACCGTCACCGCGCAGTGCAGCCGGGAGACGTCCGGGTCGTCGAGCGGGACGTCGGCGTCGGCGGAGCGGCCGATCCGGATCTGCCCGCCGTGCAGCAGGTGGACGCCGCCCGCGTCAGGGCCCGCCACCACGTGGAGCTGGGCCGGAACGGCGTCGTCCGTCGCCTCGTCGTCGCCGGGGACCTGGAGCGAGAGGACCGCGCCGTCCACCAGGGGCGGTTCGCCCAGCGCGATGCGGTGCCCGTCCAGCCGCTCCCGTCCGGCGAAGAACACGATCGCCCCGCCGCCCTGGGAGCTCTCGGGCCCCGACACGGCGGCGGCCAGCTGGGAGGCGACGGCGGCCAGCGCGGTCCCGGCGGGGGCGGTGACGAGCACGTCGCAGGTGCGCGCCAGGGTCTGGCCGCTGCGCGGCGCGAGGACGGTCAGCCGGATCTGCATCGCCGTCAGCGGTCCCTTCTGCGCGGGGGTGCCCGGCAGGGGAAACGCCCTGTGATTCCCCCCACCCGGCACGGACACGTCGTCCGTACAGGTCGTCACGCACCGCGAGACTCCGACCTCGCAGATCCGTGCTGGAGGCATCCTCGCACCTGCCACTGACAACACGCCCGGCGGTCACCTTTAAATGATCTTGAATGGTCGGCTGTGGGCGCAAAAGTGCCTGCTTGCGTCCGGATCCCGCCGCTCGGAGGGGTTTCCCGGCAGTTACCTGCCAGATGCCGGACGGGATTCCGCTTCCGTGGCCGAACGTCTGACCTGCCTGTGATCAGCTGTGCGGCAACCCTCCGCCCGGTCCGCGCGTCTTCCTCCGAAACGTGAGCCCCCGGTGCCCCGTTCGGCGGCACTACAGTGGGCCGGAACATTCGGGCGGGCCCAGGAGGCGAGCAAGACACCCCCTGGGGGACCGCAAGCACCACGATCAGCAGGGAGCGCATGACGTGCGGCCGGTAGGCAGCAAGTACCTGCTCGAGGAGCCGCTCGGACGCGGCGCCACGGGCACCGTCTGGCGAGCCCGCCAGCGGGAGACCGCGGGCGCCGAGGCAGCCGTCGCGGGTCAGCCCGGCGAGACCGTGGCCATCAAGGTCCTCAAGGAGGAGCTGGCCAACGACGCCGATGTCGTGATGCGGTTCCTGCGGGAGCGCTCCGTCCTGCTGAGGCTCACGCACCCCAACATCGTGCGCACCCGGGACCTCGTCGTCGAGGGCGATCTCCTCGCCCTGGTGATGGACCTGATCGACGGCCCCGACCTGCACCGCTACCTCCGCGAGAACGGCCCGCTCACCCCGGTCGCCGCTTCCCTGCTCACCGCGCAGATCGCGGACGCGCTCGCCGCCAGCCACGCCGACGGCGTCGTCCACCGCGACCTCAAGCCGGCCAACGTGCTGCTCGACGAGCGCGACGGCCAGATGCACCCGATGCTCACCGACTTCGGCATCGCGCGCCTGGCCGACTCCCCGGGCCTGACCCGGACCCACGAGTTCGTCGGCACGCCCGCCTACGTGGCGCCGGAGTCCGCCGAGGGCCGCCCGCAGACCTCCGCCGTCGACATCTACGGCGCGGGCATCCTGCTGTACGAGCTGGTCACCGGCCGTCCGCCGTTCGCCGGGGGCACCGCCCTCGAAGTCCTGCACCGGCACCTCAGCGAGGAGCCCCGCCGCCCCTCCACCGTCCCGGCCCCGCTGTGGACGGTCATAGAGCGCTGCCTGAGCAAGGACCCGGACAGGCGGCCCAGCGCCGAGAACCTGGCCCGCGGCCTGCGTACGGTCGCCTCGGGCATCGGCGTCCACGCGAACTCCGCCCAGATCGCCGCCGCCGACGGGGTGGGCGCCCTGCTCGCCCCCGACCCGGCGCCCACGGCCGTCCCGGAGACCCCCGGAGCGGCCGACCCCACGCAGGTGCTGCCGAACAACGCGGGCTCCTTCGACCCCGCGGCGGCCACCAGCGTGCTCCCGCAGACCGGACCCGGGGGGCAGGGCGGCCCCGGCGGCCACGCCGACCCGACGTCCGTCATGCCGCCCGTGCCGCAGCGCCCCGACGGGCCGCCGCAGCCGGACGGCCCGCACCCCTGGCAGTCGCAGCTCCAGGCGGCCCGCGACCGCAACGAGCAGACCCAGGTCCAGTACCTCGACCCGAGCCAGGACCCGCTGCGCCGCCGCCCCCAGCGCCAGCAGCCACCGCAGCAGCAGCACCAGCAGCAGCCGCCCCAGCGCCGCCAGCCGCCTCCGCAGCACCAGCAGTACCCGCCGCAACACCAGCAGCAGCAACACCAGCAGCAGCATCAGCCGCAGCGCTACCAGCAGCCGCAGCAGCCCCAGCGGCAGCAGTACGCGCCCCCGCAGCCGCAGCAGCCCCAGCCGCCGGCCCAGCGCCCGCCGCGCGAGCCGCGTCCGCCGAGGCAGCGCGGCGCCAACCCGATGCGCATCCCCGGACTCGGCTGCCTCAAGGGCTGCCTGTTCACCGTGGTGCTCCTGATCGTCGCCGGCTGGCTCGTCTGGGAGCTGACCCCGCTCCAGGACTGGGTCGCCCAGGGCAAGGGCTACTGGGAAGCGATCGGCGACGCGATCGGCACCGTCACCGACTGGATCTCCAAGGTCGGCGAGAGCACCGACAGCACAGGCGGTTCGGGCGGGGCCTGACCCGTAATGGGGCCTGATCCGTAACGGTCGAGCGGCGGCGCCCGGACCGTAACCCTGTCCCTTTGTCGACTTCTCCGGGCCTATTTGGCCCGGAGAAGTGAAGGTCGGTGCCATCCAGGGCACGTGACACCCCGAACGCCGCGTAACTTTGTCGACCGGGGGTCCACCGCCAGCCGCTGAGGGAGCAGTCTTGGCACGGAATATCGGCAGCCGGTACACGGCCCACCAGATCCTGGGGCGCGGCAGCGCCGGCACGGTATGGCTCGGCGAAGGGCCCGAGGGCCCGGTCGCCATCAAGCTGCTCCGTGAGGACCTCGCGTCCGACCAGGAGCTCGTGGGCCGCTTCGTGCAGGAGCGCACCGCCCTGCTCGGACTCGACCACCCGCACGTGGTCGCCGTCCGGGACCTCGTCGTGGACGGCAACGACCTGGCCCTGGTCATGACCCTCGTACGCGGCACCGACCTGCGCACCCGCCTGGACCGCGAGCGCCGCCTCGCCCCCGAGGCCGCCGTCGCGATCATCGCGGACGTCGCCGACGGGCTGGCCGCCGCGCACAAGGCCCAGGTCGTCCACCGGGACGTCAAGCCGGAGAACATCCTGCTCGACATGGAGGGCCCGCTCGGCCCCGGCGGAGCGCACCCCGCCCTGCTCACCGACTTCGGCGTCGCCAAGCTGATCGACACCCCGCGCCGCACCAAGGCCACGAAGATCATCGGTACGCCGGACTATCTGGCCCCCGAGATCGTCGAGGGCCTCCCGCCGCGCGCCGCCGTCGACATCTACGCCTTGGCGACCGTGCTCTACGAGCTGCTCGCCGGATTCACGCCCTTCGGCGGCGGCCACCCCGGCGCGGTCCTGCGGCGGCACGTCACCGAGACCGTCGTCCCGCTCCCCGGCATCCCCGAGGAGCTCTGGCAGCTCCTCGTCCAGTGCCTGGCCAAGGCTCCCGCCTCCCGGCTGCGCGCCTCGGAGCTCGCCGTACGGCTGCGCGACCTGCTGCCCCTGCTGGCGGGGATACCCCCGCTGGAGGTGGACGAGCCGGGCCCGGAGGAGAGCGACCAGGAGCCCGCCGCCTACGACGAGCAGCAGTACACCCCGGCCGCCGAGGAGCCGCGCCGCCGAGGGGCGGTCCCGCTGGTGCCCGGCTCCGCTCCCGACTCCAACCGGGACACCCATACGAGCATGCGCGTCCCCGCCCCGGACGAGCTGGCGGGCGGCCCGCTCGGGACGGCCCGCGCCCCCCGCGCCCCGGGCAGGCCCCGGCCCGGCTCCGCCCGGAACAAGGCGGCGGCCGTCCGCAAGCGCCGCATCACCCTCGGTGTCGCCGCCCTCGCCCTCTGTGCGCTGGTCGCGGTCGGCGGCTGGCTGGCCACCGGCGACGGCGACGGGGGCCCGGCGCCCCAGGACAGCGAGAACTCGGCCCCGGCGACCCCGTAGGCCGGCCCCGGCGACCCCCGCGGCGGGCGTTCGGACGCCCCTCGCACCCCCCGGCAGAGCCTTCGGGAGCCCTTGCCCCGCCCCGGACCGGCATCCGGTTTCCGGGCGAGGGCAAGCTTCTTCCGCCCAGCCGTTACGCTGGACCCGTGGCAGTCGTCGATATTTCCGAAGAGCTGAAGTCCCTCTCCTCGACCATGGGGTCGATCGAGGCCGTCCTGGACCTGGATGCGCTGAGGGCGGACATCGCCGCGCTCGAGGAGCAGGCTGCGGCGCCGTCCCTGTGGGACGACCCGGAGGCGGCCCAGAAGATCACCAGCAAGCTTTCCCACCTCCAGGCCGAGGTCCGCAAGGCCGAGACCCTGCGTGGCCGCATCGACGACCTCGAAGTCCTCTTCGAGCTCGCCGCGGACGAGGGCGACGCCGACGCCCAGGCGGAGGCCGAGACCGAGCTGGAGTCGGTGAAGAAGGCGCTGGACGAGATGGAGGTCCGCACGCTCCTCTCCGGCGAGTACGACGCGCGCGAGGCCCTGGTGACCATCCGGGCCGAGGCCGGCGGCGTCGACGCCGCCGACTTCGCGGAGAAGCTCCAGCGCATGTACATCCGCTGGGCCGAGCGGCACAACTACAAGACCGAGGTCTACGAGACCGCGTACGCGGAAGAGGCCGGCATCAAGTCGACCACCTTCGCCGTCCAGGTCCCGTACGCCTACGGCACGCTCTCCGTCGAGCAGGGCACCCACCGCCTGGTCCGCATCTCGCCCTTCGACAACCAGGGCCGCCGCCAGACGTCCTTCGCGGGCGTCGAGGTGCTCCCGGTCGTCGAGCAGACCGACCACATCGAGATCGACGAGTCCGAGCTGCGCGTGGACGTGTACCGCTCCTCGGGCCCCGGCGGACAGGGCGTCAACACCACGGACTCCGCGGTCCGGCTGACCCACCTGCCCACCGGCATCGTCGTCTCCTGCCAGAACGAGCGCTCGCAGATCCAGAACAAGGCGTCCGCGATGAACGTCCTCCAGGCGAAGCTCCTCGAGCGCCGCCGCCAGGAGGAGCAGGCGAAGATGAACGCGCTCAAGGGCGACGGCGGCAACTCCTGGGGCAACCAGATGCGTTCGTACGTCCTGCACCCGTACCAGATGGTCAAGGACCTGCGTACGGAGTTCGAGATGGGCAACCCCGAAGCGGTCTTCAACGGCGAGATCGACGGTTTCGTCGAAGCGGGCATCCGCTGGCGCAAGCAGAGCGAGAAGTAGCTTCGGCGGTACGGAGATTGGGCCCGGACAGGTGACTGTCCGGGCCTTCCTCCGTTGCGGAGGACCTGTGCCCGATGCGTCACAGTCCGGCTTCCGAATAGCCGTCAAGAACCCCCATACCGGTGCCTAGTGCACGGAACGGCCTTGACGTAATCCTTAACTCTGGCCAGGGTGCTAGAGCAGCATGCGTATGTCTGGGACGGGTGTGAACCGGGGGGCTGGCGGGGTGACCACGACACGACGTGGCCTTGCCGAGAGCGATTCCCCGCAGGGCCGCGGCCCGCATATGGCTGCTCCAATGACGAGATCGGCTACTGGGGGTAGCAACACATGACGAAGAAGACGCGAATCCGCGTCGCGCGGATCGCCGCTGGTGCGGTTATCGCCGCGGGTGCCTCGCTGACCGCGGCCGGTGCGGCGCAGGCGCTGAACGGTCCGGAAGAGACCCAGATCACCACCCAGGACGAGACCGAGGACGGTCTCATCGGCGGCCTCATCGAGGGCACCACCGAGGGTGGCGACCCGGGCGGCGTCGACGCGGGCGCCGACGGCGGTGCTGCTGATGGCGGTGCCGACGGTGGCGTTGACGGCGGTGCCGATGGCGGTGCTGACGGCGGTGCCGATGGTGGCGTCGACGGCGGTGCTGACGG
Organism: Streptomyces anulatus; assembly: GCF_014650675.1. Lineage (GTDB taxonomy): Bacteria > Actinomycetota > Actinomycetes > Streptomycetales > Streptomycetaceae > Streptomyces > Streptomyces anulatus. The sequence continues at coordinate 62,348 of NZ_BMVK01000015.1, forward strand.
TGGCGTCGATGGCGGTGCTGATGGCGGCGTTGACGGCGGTGCCGATGGTGGCGTCGATGGCGGTGCTGATGGCGGTGCTGACGGTGGCGTCGATGGCGGTGCCGACGGCGGTGCTGACGGTGGCGTTGACGGCGGTGCCGATGGCGGTGCTGACGGCGGCGTCGACGGCGGCTCCGGTAACAACGGTGGCTCGGGCAACAACGGCGGCTCCGGCAACAACGGTGGCTCGGGCAACAACGGTGGCTCCGGTAACAACGGTGGTTCCGGTAACAACGGCGGCTCGGGCAACAACGGTGGCACCACCACCGGCGGCGGCGACCAGGGTGGCTCCACCACCTCCGGCGGCTCCACCGGCGGCGGTTCCACCACCGGTGGCGACGACGCCGGCTGCACCGTCGACCTCGACGGCGCCGAGTGCACCGACAACACCGACACCGACAGCGTCGGCAACAAGCCGGTCGAGCAGAGCAAGGGCAAGGAAGAGCTCGCCGAGACCGGTGCGGCCGAGACGACCTTCCTGGTCATCGGCGCCGCGACGATGATCGCGGGCGGCATCGGCTTCCGTATCCTGCCCCGCCTGGTCGGCGGCGGCCGCACGGTCGCCTAGGTCCCCAGCGGACCGTACCGACGCGTAGCGGGCGCACACCAAGCCTCTGCGCGGCACGGCACAGCATGAAGAAGGGCCCGGGTGGGCGTACGACGCCTCCCGGGCCCTTCTGCGCGTCCGAACCGCTCAGGCGGCCGTACGCGTACGTCTGTCAGCCCCGACGGGGCGGTGAGGGGCGGCCCCGGAGGGCCGTGCGGGCCGGATCAGGCCGCTTGGTGCGCCAGCAGCGCGAGCGCGGTCAGCAGCACCACCATCAGGGCGATCAGCATCGCCGGGCTCATCCCGGCCAGCGGGCCCTGGCCCTGCTCCTCCAGCATCTGCTGCCGCACGGCACGGCAGACGCGGCAGCGGCCCTCGCTGACGGGGGACGCGCAGTTCGCGCACACCAGTCGGTCATAGGTCATGCGCATTCCTCCTCCCGCGCGGCGGAGCCGCTTGCTGCTTTCTCTCCGCACAACGCTCACGGAAACGCAACCGTTCCCCCCACCACTGTGCCAGCTCGCGACGATTTCGGCGCGGCCCGCCGGACAAGGTCCGGCACGACCCGTTTCGTTCCAGGGGGTGATCCGCCATAAAACGCCCATTGCCGGACGCCGCCTGCACGCGTGAGCCCGGTTCGCGTATGGTCACGCTCACCTACTCCCGGCCGACCGTGGTGCATCCGTGATCCGATTCGACAACGTCTCCAAGACCTACCCGAAGCAGACCCGACCGGCTCTGCGCGATGTCTCGTTGGACATCGAGAAGGGTGAGTTCGTCTTCCTGGTGGGGTCCTCCGGCTCCGGCAAGTCGACCTTCATGCGACTGATCCTGCGCGAGGAGCGCGCCAGCACGGGCATGGTCCATGTGCTCGGCAAGGATCTCGCGCGGCTGTCCAACTGGAAGGTGCCGCAGATGCGCCGCCAGCTGGGGACGGTCTTCCAGGACTTCCGCCTGCTGCCCAACAAGACGGTCGCGGAGAACGTGGCCTTCGCGCAGGAGGTCATCGGCAAGCCCCGCGGCGAGATCCGCAAGGCCGTGCCCCAGGTCCTCGACCTCGTCGGCCTCGGCGGCAAGGAGGAGCGGATGCCCGGTGAGCTCTCCGGCGGTGAGCAGCAGCGCGTGGCCATCGCCCGCGCCTTCGTGAACCGCCCCATGCTGCTGATCGCGGACGAGCCGACCGGCAACCTCGACCCGCAGACCTCGGTGGGCATCATGAAGCTGCTGGACCGGATCAACCGGACCGGCACCACCGTGATCATGGCGACCCACGACCAGAACATCGTCGACCAGATGCGCAAGCGCGTCATCGAGCTCGAGCAGGGCCGTCTCGTACGCGACCAGGCACGCGGCGTCTACGGCTACCAGCACTGACCGAGGGGCTCCGGCCCTTCGTGCATTTCGAGCATCGAGTACTGAAAGGACGCCATGCGCGCCCAGTTCGTCCTGTCGGAGATCGGCGTCGGTCTCCGCCGCAACCTCACGATGACCTTCGCGGTCGTGGTCTCCGTCGCCCTCTCGCTCGCCCTGTTCGGCGGTGCGCTGCTGATGCGCGAGCAGGTCAGCACGATGAAGGACTACTGGTACGACAAGGTCAACGTCTCGATCTTCCTCTGCAACAAGAACGACGCCAAGGACATGCCCAAGTGCGCCAAGGGGGCTGTCACCAAGGAGCAGAAGGACCAGATCAAGGTCGACCTGGAGAAGATGGACGCCGTCGAGACGGTCCACTTCGAGACGGTCGACGAGGCGTACAAGCACTACCAGGAGCAGTTCGGCGACTCCCCGATGGCGGGCAACATCACGCCCGACCAGATGCAGGAGTCCTTCCGGGTCAAGCTGGACGACCCGCAGAAGTACAAGGTCGTCGCGACGGCCTTCGCCGGGCGTGACGGGGTGCAGTCCGTCCAGGACCAGCGGTCCATCCTGGACCAGCTCTTCGAGCTGATGAACGGCATGAACGCCGTCGCGGTCTACGTGATGATCCTGATGCTGGTGATCGCGCTGATCCTGATCGTCAACACCGTGCGGGTATCCGCGTTCAGCCGGAGACGAGAAACGGGCATCATGCGCCTCGTCGGAGCCTCCGGCTTCTACATCCAGGCCCCCTTCATCATGGAGGCGGCCGTCGCCGGCCTGATCGGCGGCGTGCTGGCCTGCGCCATGCTGCTCGGCGGACGCTACTTCCTGATCGACGGCGGCCTCGCGCTCCAGGAGAAGCTCAACCTGATCAACTTCATCGGCTGGGACGCGGTCCTCACCAAGCTCCCGCTGGTGCTCGCGATCGGTCTGCTGATGCCCGCCATCGCCGCTCTGTTCGCGCTGCGCAAGTACCTGAAGGTGTGACATGTGCCCCCTGGGGCGCACGGGTGAGTGCCCGTGCGCCCCAGGGGGCTTGTCCTAGACTCGGCGCCATGTCGGGTTGTTCGCACCGCTTCCGGCCCCGCGGCCTCTGCCGCGGGGCGGCCCTGACATTGGTCTTCGGGTGTGCTCTCGCCACCGCCGCCGCGACCGGTTCGCTGCCGCAGGACCCCGATCCCGGGCCCGGGCCGCAGACCCGTGCCGTCTCCTCCACCGTCGCCCCGGTCGACCGCGACGAGATCGAGGACGCCGCCGCCGAGGCCGAGGCCGACGGGAAGTCCGTGAAGGACGCCGCCGAGGAGGTCGTCAGCCGTAGCGGGGACCGCTGGGGCGCGGTCTACGACGAGCGGGAGTACGAGGAGTTCGAGCGGGCGCTGGACGGCGCCTACACCGGTGTCGGGCTCTCCGCCCGGCGCACCGACGGCGGCGACGTCACCGTCTCCCGCGTCCAGCCCGGCGGCCCCGCCGACCGGGCCGGGATCCGCGCCGGAGACCTGCTGCGCACCCTGGACGGCCGCGCGGTCGGCAAGCGCCCCGTCGCGGAGGTCGTCGCGTTGCTGCGCGGCGACGGTACGGGCGCGGCCGAGGGCAGCCGGGTGGAGCTGGGTCTGGTCCGGGAGGGCCGGAGCTGGACGGAGACCCTTCGGCGGGCCCGGCTGACCACCGAGGCGGTCACCGTGCGGCGACTGGGGGCCGAGCCGTCGTCGGCGGTCCTGGTCAAGGTGGAGGCGTTCACCAAGGGGGCCGGGGCCGATGTCCGGGACGCGGTCCGCGATGCTCCCGACGGGGCCGGGATACTGCTCGACCTGCGCGCCAACTCCGGCGGACTCGTCGCCGAGGCCGTCGTCGCCGCCTCCGCCTTCCTGGACGGCGGCCTGGTCGCCACGTACGACGTGCGCGGGGAGCAGCAGGCCCTGTACGCCGAACCGGGCGGTGACACGGACCGGCCGGTCGTCGTCCTGGTCGACGGCGGCACGATGAGCGCCGCCGAGCTGCTGACCGGTGCGCTCCAGGACCGGGGCCGTGCGGTCACCGTCGGATCGCCCACCTTCGGCAAGGGCTCCGTGCAGATGCCCAGCGAGCTGCCGGGCGGTTCGGTGGCCGAGCTGACCGTCGGCCACTACCGCACCCCGGCCGGCCGGAACGTCGACGGCAGGGGCATCACACCCGACCTCGTGGTGGGGGAGAGGGCCCAGCAGCGGGCCGAGACGGTATTGAGTGGCCTCGGGGGTGGGTCGTAGTGCGAAAATGACCGCACTATGGCGAAGGAAAAAGACACCGGGCGCAAGATGGTCGCGCAGAACAAGAAGGCGCGGCACGACTACACGATCCTCGACACCTACGAGTGCGGCCTCGTCCTCATGGGTACGGAGGTCAAGTCCCTGCGCATGGGACGGGCCTCCCTGGTCGACGGCTTCGTCCAGATCGACGACCACGAGGCCTGGCTCCACAACATCCACGTACCCGAGTACGTCCAGGGCACCTGGACCAACCACACGGCCAAGCGGAAGCGGAAGCTGCTGCTGCACCGGGCCGAGATCGACAAGCTGGAGTCGAAGTCGCAGGAGACGGGCCACACGATCGTGCCGCTCGCGCTGTACTTCAAGGACGGCCGGGTCAAGGTCGAGATCGCGCTCGCGAAGGGCAAGAAGGAGTACGACAAGCGGCAGACGCTCCGCGAGAAGCAGGACACGCGGGAGACGAACCGCGCCATCTCGGCGGCCCGCCGGCGGCAGCGCAGCGCCTGAGCGGGGCCCGTCCCGGCGGGGCAGTGGCCGGACAGGAATACAGTGGCATCGTCCGGCGTTGGTCACGTACGATGGGCCGTGCACCTCAGCGAAGGTGCGCGTTTTGAAAAATCAACATGGGGATGATCGGTTTCGACAGCGGATGTCGAAGCAGGGGAAGCGAGTCGAGGAAGCGGCAATGATCTCGTAAACCATATGTCGCAAACAATAATCGCCAATTCCAAGCGCGATTCCTCCGCCTTCGCCCTCGCTGCCTAATTAGCAGCTAAGCGAAGACTCTGCGGAGTGTCAGCCCGGGGGTGATCCCGACCCGGATCCTGGCATCAACTAGGGATCTAAACTTCTCGGCCCGGCCACGGGGCCGAGAAGGAAATCAAACAGTGGCTGGGCCTGTCGGAGGCTTGTTCGCGTGACCTCCGGGGCCGAGAAAAGCGTAGCGAACTGCACTCGGAGAAGCCCTGGTTCCGCACCGTTGGACGCGGGTTCGATTCCCGCCATCTCCACCACCCCATGTAAGCCTCCGCCCCGCGAGTTCACTCGCGGGGCGGAGGCTTTTTTATGCCCATGTTTCTTCACCGTGCGCGGTTCCACGCCTCCCAGAGCCGGGCGTACGGGCCTTCGGCCGCCGCCAGTTCCGCGTGCGTACCGGATTCGACGATCCGCCCGGCGTCCATCACCACGATCCGGTCGGCGCGGGCGGCCTGGCTCAGACGGTGGGCGATCACCACGCCCGTACGGTCCGCGAGGGCGGACGCCGCGGCGTTCTCCAGGAGGTCCGCATCGCTCGTCCCGGCCTCCGCCGTCGCCTCGTCCAGGAGGGCGACGTCCGGGTCCACGAGGGCGAGCCGGAGCAGGGCGAGGTGCTGGGCGCGGGCGGCGGCGAGGTCGTGGCCGCCCGCGCCGACCCGGGTGTCGAGGCCCTCGGGGAGCGCGTCGAGCCATGCCGTCGCGCCCAGGCGGCCGGCGGCCGCGCGGATCTCGGCGTCCGTGGCGTCGGGGGCGAAGAGGCGGAGGTCCTCCGCGACCGTTCCGTCGAAGACGTGGACCTCCTGGCTGACCAGGACGATCCGGCGGCGCAGGACGTCCGCCGGGAGTTCCGCGAGCGGGACGCCGTCCAGCAGGACGCGGCCGGAGTCGGGGGTCAGGACCCCGGCGAGGATCTTGGCGAGCGTGGTCTTGCCGGCCCCGCTCGCCCCCACGACCGCGACGGTCTCGCCCGGTTCCACGGTGAGGGAGACGGCGTCGAGTGCCCGGCGGCCGGCGGCGTAGCCGTACGAGACGTGGTCCAGGGCGATCCGGCCGGGCGTCGTCGGTGTCCGTGACGGGGGGAGGCTCCCGCACTGCCGGTACGCGGGCAGGGAGAGGATGCCCACCAGCCGGGCCAGACCGGCCCCCGCGTTCTGGAGTTCGTCGACGGTGGAGAGCAGGACGCCGATGGGGTCGAACAGCCGGTGGAAGTAGAGCGCGGCGGCCGTGGCCGCGCCCAGCGTCACCGTGCCCCCGCCCACCAGGTGGTAGCCGACGGCCAGGACGGCGGCGAGTCCGATGAACTCCGCGAGGTTCAGGAGCCCGTAGAACGTGGTGCGCAGCCGTACCGCCCGCAGTTCGAAGCCGATGGCGTGCTCGGAGGAGGCGGCCACCGCCGCCGTGTGGTGGTCCTGGGCGCGCAGGGCGGCCACGGTGTCCGCGCCGGTCAGGCTCTCGACGATGCGCTGGCCGCGCGCCGCCTCGGCCTGCCGGGCCGCCCGGTAGACCGGTCCGGACCGGGCGAGGAACCGGCGCAGCGCCAGGTACTGGACCGGGGTCGCGGCCAGCACCGCGAGCGCGAAGCGCAGGTCGATCACGCCGATGCCGATGAGTGTCAGGGCGATCGTGAACAGGGCCGACACGGTGGCGGGGAGGACTTTCCCGATCACCGTGTTGACGGCCTCGGCGTCCCCGGCGACGCGGGAGACCAGGTCGCCGCTGCCCGCCCGCTCCAGTACGGAGGAGGGCTGGGCGACCGCCGTGGCGAAGACGTCCTCGCGCAGGCCGGCCAAGGTGTCCTGCGCGGTCCGGGCCAGCAGCAACTGCCCCCACCGGCCGAGCGCGACCCCCGTGCCCGTGGCCGCGACGATGGCTCCGGCGGGCGGCAGCAGGCCGGACCAGGGGCGGCCCTCGGCCACGGCGTCGACCATCGTGCCCAGCAGGGCCGGTACGGCGAGGGCGGCGGCCGTCGCGGCGAGCAGCACCAGGACCGTTCCGGCCAGCCGGAGGCGGTGCCGGGCGAGCAGCCGCAGGGTCGTGCGGGCGGTGTCCCGGGGGGAGGCGACGGGGAGCAGGGCGGGGCTGCCCGCGCTGTACGTCGTGGGGGTCATCGGGCGGCTCTCGTCGTCGTGGCGGGCTCAGGCAGCGTGGTGTTCCGCTGCGGCAGGGTGGCGCCGGGGTCCGTGGCGGTGTCCGGGGTCAGGTCGTGGACCCGGTGGCAGGCGCTGAGCAGGGTCGGGCCGGTGGTGATCAGGACGATGGTCCGGCCGCTCGCGCGCAGGGCCCGTGCGATGCGGTCCTCGGTGACGCTGTCCACCGACGTGGTCGGTTCGTGCAGGACCAGTACCGGTTGCGGCTGGTGCAGGGCCCGGGCCAGGAGCAGCCGTTGGCGCTGTCCGCCGGAGAGGAGGCGGCCCTGCTCGCCGACCTGGGAAGCGAGCCCTTCGGGGAGGTGGGTGAGCACGTCGTCCAGGCCGGACGCCGCGGTGGCCCGGGCGCTCACCCCGTCCGTCGCCAGGTTCTCCGCGACGGTTCCGGTGAAGACGGACGCGTCGTGCGGGGGAGCGTAGACCGTCCGGCGGGCCTCGTGGGGGGAGAGCGCGGCGGCGTCCCGGCCCGCGAGGACGTAACTCCCCGGCTCGGCCGCCGTACGGCAGGACGCGAGCGCCGACAGCTCCTCGGCGGCCGTTCCGTCGGCCCGGACGCCGATCAGCTCGCCGGGCCGGGCGGTGATCGTCACCTGCCCGTAGCGGAGGGCGAACAGGGCGTCGGAGGAGGGGAGTCCGTCCGGTTCCGGCCGGTGCGTCACGCGGTGGGGCTCGGCCAGCAGCTCCGCCAGCCGCCGGGCCGATCCGCGCTTGGCGGCGAGGGACGCGCCGAAGAAGCCGAGCGTCTGCATCGGGCCCGAGACGACCTGGGCGAGCCCGATCGCCGCGACGAACTCGCCGACGCTCAGGCGCCCTTCGAGCGCGTGCCAGGCGGCCAGCAGGGCGATCCCGGCCAGGAAGACGCCGGAGACCGCCGAGTTGAGCGCCGTCAGCCCGGCCAGCGACCGCACCCGGCGCAGCGCGGCGGCCATCGAGTCCCGGCTCGCCCGTCGGTAGCGCCGGACGGCCGCCCCCTCCGCGCCGAAGCCCTTGAGGACCCGGATCCCGGCCGTGAAGTCCGTGGCCAGGGCCCCCGCGCGGGCGGCCTCGCGCTGTTCGGCGTACACGCGCCGGTCCAGCGGGCCGCTCAGCAGCTGGAGCACGACCAGCTGCACGGCCGTCGCCGCGAGGACGACGGCGCCCAGTTGCCAGGAGATCAGCAGCAGCGAGACCGCGGCGGTGAGCAGCCCGGCGAGCGCCGCGCCCTGTTCGGCGATCAGCCAGGAGACCCCGGAGACGTTGGAGGCGTCGGAGGTGGCGATGGTCAGCACCTCGCCGGGCGGCCGGCAGGCGGCCATGCCCCGGGGGTGCAGCGCCCGGCCCGTCGCCAGGAGGCGCAGGTCGTGCTCCCCGTAGGCGTACACGCCGGTGGTGAGGCGGGAACCGGTGCGCCAGCAGAGGATCAGCGCCGCGAACAGGGCGGCCAGTGCGCCGAGCAGGCCCAGCAGCGCACCCGGGTCGTTCCGGCCGATCGCCCGGTCGACGACCAGGCCGAGGAGGACCGGTACGAGCGCCTCCGCCACCTGGTGACCGGCGAAACCGGCGCCGGCCACGGCGAGTCGGCCGCCCCGTCCCGAGCCGGAGGTGGCCAGGCGCACCAGGGCGGCGGGCGAGGGGGAGGCGGGGGCGCCGGGGCGCGGGGTGCGGTCGGGAGCGGTCACCGCCTCAACGCTAGGAACGACGCCGCGCTGAACACAAGCAGGTATCGTGACACTTCATGACGGTAAGACGACAGGTATCCCGATGACCGCCGAGGGTTCCGCCGTGCGGCTCTGGGGCGCCCCGACCCTGGAGCGGGACGAGTGGACCGCGTCCGTGGAGACGGACGAGCCCAAGGTCGAGGAGCGCTGGCTGCTGACCACGGGGACCTTCCCGACGCCCGAGCCCACCGAGTGGGCGACGACCGCGCACCGGGAGCACGAGCTGCTCTGGTCCACCACGGGCAATGTCACCGTGGAGGCCGCCGGGCACCTGTGGATGGTGCCGCCGAGCCTCGGTATCTGGCTGCCGGCCGGGACCCCGCACCGGGTCCGGGCGAGCGCGGGAGCCGTCACGTACGCCACCTTCCTCAGTCCGGAGCAGGTGGCCGTCGACTGGACCGGCGTCGTGGGCATCCCCATGGGCCGGCTGCTGCGGGAGCTGCTGCTGCACAACCAGAACGAGGAGATGCCGACCGAGGCGCGGCTGCGGCTCCAGCGGGTCGGGGTGGACCTGATCCGGCCGGTCCGGACCGTCTCGCTCGACATTCCGCTGCCGAAGACGCCGGAGCTGCTCACGATCGCGGAGCGGATCATCGCGGATCCGGCCGACGACCGGACGACGGAGGAGTGGGCCCGGATGATCGGGCTCAGCGGCCGGACGCTGATGCGCTGGTTCCAGCGGGACACCGGGGTGAGTCTGACGCAGTGGCGCATTCTCGTCCGTGTCCGTTCGGCGCTGATCGACATCGCGGCGGGCAAGCCGGTCGTGGCGGTCTCGCGGCGGCTCGGCTATGCCAACCCCAGTACCTTCATCGATCTCTTCCGGCAGGTCACCGGCCATACGCCCGCCGCGTACTTCCGCTCGGTGAACGGGGTGGCCGAGTCGAGCCTGTGAGGGGGTGTGTGTCGTGAAACCGGAACAGCGTGTCGCCATACCCTCATGGGAACTGAGGTAACTTCCTTAGGTAAGCCTGCCCTAACCAGTCCGTTCCGGCCATGTCCCGGCCGCCGGACAGGGGTTCCTGAAGGAGTCCGATGACACGCCCCCGTACCTCCGCCGCCCCGCAGCCCCGGAGACGGCTGCTCGCCGTGGCCGCCGCGAGTCTCGTCGCCGTGCTGGGCGCCAGCTCCTGTTCCGCGAGCGGTGACGGCGCGAAGGAGGCGGGAGCGGGCAAGGGGTCCGCCACCCGCACGGTCACCGACATCGCGGGCGAGGTCGAGGTGCCCGCCGAGCCGAAGCGGATCGTCTCCGTCGACTTCTACTCGCCCGCGACCCTCGTCGACCTGGGCGTGAAGCCCGTCGGCGTCGTCGAGGGCTTCGACAGCGACGACCCGGACCTGCGGCCCAAGCGCTACCACGACGCCCTCAAGGACACCCCCACCATCGGGATGTACTACGAGCTCAACATCGAGGCCGTCGCCCAGCAGAACCCCGACATGATCTTCGCCGAGACGCGCTTCCTGCGTAAGGGCGAGCTCAAGCGGCTCCAGGGCATCGCCCCCGTCGTCCAGCTCGACGCGGCGGGCGTCGGCGCGTGGAAGGAGCGGACCCTGATGATCGGGGCCGCCATCGGCAAGTCCGCCGAGATCAAGAAGCAGGCCGCCGTCTTCGAGAAGCGGGCCGACGAGCTGAAGACGAAGTACGCGGACGTCCTGGCGGACAACAAGATCGCGGTCTTCGCCTACGGCCAGGACAAGACGACCTGGGGCACCTACCCCGCCGGGCACTTCTACGTGCCGGTCTGGGGCGCGGTGGGCGCGAAGTTCCGCCCCTACACCGAGGGCGAGCACAAGGGGGAGGAGGGCGCCGTCAGCGAGTGGCTCTCGCTGGAGCAGATCGGCAAGCTCGACAACGCCGACATCCTCCTCCACGCCTACGGAGCGAAGGACTTCGTCGACGAGACGCTCGCCGACAACACCGTGTGGAAGAACCTCCCCGCCGTGAAGAACGGCATGGTCTTCCGCAACATCCCGGCCTCCGTCGTCTCCTCCTTCGAGTGGGGCACCGAGAGCCTGGACGCGCTGGACGGCGTCCTCGCGCAGATCGACGGGAAGGCCCGCTCATGACCGCCACCGCCCCTGTGGTCGCCGAGGTCGCCCGTGCGGTCCCCCTGTCGCCCGGCATGGTCCGCCTGACCCTCCGCAGCGAGAGCCTGCGCGACTACCCCTCCACCCGGATCGGCGACGAGTACGTCCGGGTGCACTTCCCGCCCGAGGACGGCGAACCGGTCCTCCCCGAGGTCGGCGAGGACGGCGACTGGCACTACCCCGACGGGCAGTACCCGCACATCCAGCCCTACACCCTGCGCCGCTTCGACCCGGAAGCCGCCGAGGTCGACATCGACTTCGTGCTGCACGGGCACGGCCGCGCCGGGAGCTGGGCGGCGCGGGCCGTCCCCGGCGACCGGCTCCTCTTCGGCCCGCCGCGCTCCCTGTACGAGGCCCCGGGCGAAGCCGCCCGGCAGGTATTCGTCACCGACGCCACCGGGCTGCCCGCCCTCGGCCGCCTCCTGGAGCAGCTCGACCCGGCCACCCACGCCGTCGCCGTCGTCGAGATCGCCGACGCCTCCCACCGCATCGAACTCACCAGCCCCGCCCGCCTGGACGTGCGCTGGGTGGCCGGCCGGGGCAACGGCGTCGGACCCAGCGCCATCACCGAGATCCTGCGCGGCCTCGACCTCACGCCCGGCACCTACGTCTGGGTGGCCGGCGAGTCCGGCGAACTGCGCGGGGCCCGCCGCTACCTGCGCCACGAGCTGAAGCACCCCACCGCCTGGTACAAGGTCATCGGCTACTGGCGCCACGAGCAGGAGGAGTGGCTGGAGAAGTACCGGGCGATCGACGCCGCGACCATGGCCGAGCTGAACGGCCTCTGGGACCGCACCGAGGACGAGGAACTGCGGCGGGACCTGTACGAGGCGGGGCTGGAGCGGCTCGGGCTATGACGACCACCGCCGCCGCCCCGGTCGCGGTACGGGCCGGGGCCGCCGGGCGCGAGGCGCGCCCCGGGCTCGTCCACACCAACGCCGGGCGGGCCCTCGGGCTGCTCCTCGCGCTTGCCGTCCTCGTCCTGGTCCTCGCCGCGAGCCTGGCCGTCGGCGCCAGGTCCGTACCCCTGCCCGACGTATGGGACGCCCTGACCGCGCCCGACGGCTCCGAGCACGCGTTCATCGTGCGTGAACTGCGGGTGCCGCGCGCCCTCCTGGCGCTCACCGCCGGGGCGGCCCTCGGGGTCTCCGGCGCGCTCATCCAGGCGCTGACCCGCAACCCGCTGGCCGACCCCGGGATCCTCGGGGTCAACGCGGGCGCCGGGTTCGCCGTGACGATCGGGGTCGGCTTCCTCGGCCTCTCCTCGATCAACGCCTACCTGTGGCTCTCGTTCGCCGGGGCGATCCTCGTCACCGCCCTCGTGTACGTCATCGGCTCGGCCGGACAGGGCGGCGGCACCCCGATCCGGCTGACCCTGGTCGGCGTCGCCATCGGTGCGGTCCTCGCCGGGATCTCCTCGGCGATCACGCTCCTCAAGCCGGACGCCTTCGTGAAACTGGTGGGCTGGTCCGCCGGTTCGCTCGCCGGGCGGGACTGGAACATCCTGTTCACCGTCCTCCCCTTCATCGGGGCGGGACTCCTGCTCGCCCTGCTCGCGGCCCGCCCGCTGAACGCGGTCGCGCTCGGCGACGACCTCGCCCAGTCCCTCGGCGCGAACATCGTCCGCACCCGGCTGCTGGTGATCGTCTCCGTGACCCTGCTCGCGGGGGCCGCCACCGCCGCCGCCGGACCGATCGGTTTCGTCGGGCTGATGGTCCCGCACGTGGCCCGCTGGTTCATCGGGCCCGACCAGCGGTGGATCATCCCGTACACCGCCGTCTGCTCGCCCCTGCTCCTGATCGTCGCCGACGTCATCGGCCGGGTCGTGCTGTCCCCGCAGGAACTCCAGGCGGGCATCGTCACCGCGTTCATCGGCGCGCCCGTGCTGATCCTGCTCGTCCGCCGCAAGAAGGTGAGCGGCCTGTGAGCCCGAACCCCGTACCCGTGCGCCAGGCCCGCGCGTCCGTCGACTTCGGGCGGCCGACCCTGATCACCCGCGGCCCCCGCTGGTCGCTGCGCCTGGACGTGCGCACGGTCGTCAGCTGCGCCGTGTTCCTGCTCCTCACCCTCGCCGCCGTGGTGGTCACCCTGGCCTACGGGACGTACGAGATCCCGCTCCCCGACGTCGTACGGGCGCTGCTCGGCGAGGGACCGGCGGGCACCCGCACGGTCGTCGTCGAATGGCGGCTGCCCCGGGCCCTGCTCGCGGTGCTGCTCGGCGCGGCCCTCGCGGTCTCCGGGGCGATCTTCCAGTCGGTCACCCGCAATCCGCTGGGCTCGCCCGACATCATCGGCTTCTCCTCCGGCTCGTACACCGGGGCGCTCGTGGTGATGCTGCTGACCGGCGGCGGCTACTACCAGGTGGCCGCCGGGTCGCTGGCGGGCGGAATCCTCACGGCGTTCGTGGTCTTCGTGCTCGCCTACCGCCGGGGCGCCGCCCAGGGGTTCCGGCTGATCATCGTCGGCATCGCGATCTCCGCCATGCTCGGGGCGTTCAACACCTGGCTGGTGCTCCGGGCGGACATCGAGGAGGCGATGCTCTCCGCCGTCTGGGGCGCGGGCTCCCTCAACAGCCTGGGCTACGACCAGCTCCGGCCCGTCCTCGCCCTCCTCGCCCTGCTGATCCCGCCCGCCCTGGCCTGCGGTCCGGCCCTGCGCAGACTGGAGCTCGGCGACGACGCGGCCGCCGCCCTCGGCACCCGTACGGAGGCGGTGCGCCTCGTCCTCGTTGTGCTCGGCGTGGCGCTGATCGCCCTGGTCACCGCGGCGGCCGGGCCGATCGCCTTCATCGCGCTGGCAGCCCCGCAGATCGCCCGCCGGATCACCCGGGGTTCCTCGGTGGCCCTGCTGCCCTCGGCGGTGCTCGGCGCGTTCCTGCTGGCGCTCGCCGATCTGGCGGGGCAGCGGCTGTTCGCCCCCGTCCAACTGCCGGTCGGGATCGTGACCGTGTCGATCGGCGGCCTGTATCTGGTCTGGCTGCTCGTCCGGGAAGCCCGCCGCACATGACCACCCCCTCGGAAACTCCGGAGAAGGACCGCCCCTCCATGACCAAGACCGACGCCCGCCTGCGGGCCGACGGCATCACCATCGGCTACGACCGCCGCACCATCTCCCGGAACCTCTCCGTGGAGATCCCGGACGGTTCCTTCACCGTCATCGTCGGCCCGAACGCCTGCGGCAAGTCGACGCTCCTGCGCGGCCTGTCGAAGCTCCTGCGCCCCAGCACCGGGCAGGTGATCCTGGACGGCCGGGCGATCACCTCGTACAAGTCCAAGGAAGTGGCCCGCAGGCTGGGGCTGCTGCCGCAGACCTCGCTCGCCCCCGACGGCATCACCGTCGCCGATCTGATCGCGCGCGGCCGTCATCCGCACCAGAAGCTGATCAAGCAGTGGTCGCGGGAGGACGAGGAGGCGGTCGTCCGGGCGATGGAGGAGACCAGCGTCGCCGAACTCTCCGGGCGGCCGGTCGACGAACTGTCCGGCGGGCAGCGCCAGCGGGTCTGGGTGGCGATGGTGCTGGCCCAGGAGACCCCGCTCCTGCTGCTCGACGAACCGACGACCTTCCTCGACATCGCCCACCAGATCGAACTGCTGGAGCTGTTCCAGCGGCTCAACCGGGAGGGCCGCACGCTCGTCGCCGTCCTGCACGACCTGAACCAGGCCGCCCGCTACGGCACTCATGTCATCGCGATGAAGGACGGGGCCGTCGTCGCGGAGGGGCCGCCCGCCGACCTGATCACCGAGGAGCTGGTCGAGGACGTCTTCGCGCTGCCCTGCCGGGTCATCGAGGACCCCGTCTCGCACAGCCCCCTCGTCATACCGCTCGGCTCGCTCGGGCCTGTCTGACCATTCCCGCCTGCCTCACGACGCCATGCACGCGCTCTCGCCGCACTGGCCCCAGACCCAAGTACGTCCAGTACGAGGGCCTGGGGGCCGGCACGCCGAGAGCACGCACCTGACGCCGCGCTGCCGCCCTGCGGGCGACGACGGGAATGGTCAGACAGGCCCTCGGCTCCCCGCCGTCGCCGCGCCCGCGATGACCAGGGCGAGGGCCGCCGCGGCCGTCGGGGCCGCGTAGCCGGTGGCCGTGCCCGCGTGCTCGACCAGCCAGCCGCCGGTTGCCGCCCCGGCCGCGATGCCGCCCAGCAGCGCGGTCACCGCGAGCGTCATGCCCTCGTTCAACTGCTCCGGGCGGGTGGACCGCTGGATCAGTGTCATGCCCGTGACCATCGTCGGCGCGGTTGCCGCCCCCGCCACCAGCAGGCAGGCCGCCAGGACCGGCAGGGAGGCGGAACCGGCGGCGGCCAGCAGCGGCAGGGACATCAGCGCCGTCATCGCGGCCAGGCACAGCAGCAGCCTGAGGCGGACGTTCCGGGCGGGCCGCAGCGAACCGTAGACCAGGCCCGCCGCGCACGACCCGGCCGCCTGGAGCGCCAGGATCGCGCCCCCGGCATGCGCGATGGAGACCACCTCCAGCGCCCCGAACACCGCCCCCGTGGCGAGGAAGACCGCCAGCAGCGCGGGCATCCCCGGCGTACGCAGGGGCGAGGCCACGGTCCTGGTACGGGGGGTGACGGGCGGTTCCGTGGCGCGCTGGGCGGCGAAGACCAGGACGCCGCTCATCAGGAGCACCGCCCCCACCAGCGTGCCCGCCTCCGGGAACAGCGCCCCGCAGAGCGTCGCGGCCAGCACCGGGCCCAGCATGAAGCACAGCTCGTCGGCGGCCTGTTCGAAGGAGTTCGCGGTGTGCAGGGCCGCCGGATCACCCCGGTGCAGATGCGCCCAGCGGGCCCGCGACATCCCGCCGGTGTTCGGGGTCGTAGCGGTCGCGGCGTACGCGGCGAACAGTGTCCAGGCCGGGGCGTCGTAGTGCACGCAGAGCACCAGGGCCAGCGACCCCAGCACGGCGAGCGCGGTGGCGGGCACCGCGACGCGCGCCTGCCCGAAGCGGTCCACGAGCCGGGCGGTGAAGGGCGCGACGACCGCCGTCGCGGCCAGACCGGTCGCGGTGACGGCCCCGGCCAGGTCGTAAGAACCCCGGGACCCGGCGATCATGATGACCGCGCTGACGCTGAACATCCCCATCGGCAGCCGGGCGATCAGGTTGCCCGCCGTGAACGCCCGGGCCCCGGGCGTGGCCAGCAGCCGGAGGTACGGGTTCGACGACGGCCGCCGTCCGGCGCGGCCGCTCCCGGGCGCCGGGCGCGGGGCCGCGACCAACTGGCCTCCGGCGACCGTGAACAGGGGAATGGAATGCGGCGCGGCGGCCCGGTCCGGGCGGGCGGCCGGGACGGGCCGGGAAGCGGACTCCGGGCGGGCGGCGGCGGGGGATATCGGCATACGACCAGGCTGGCCCGGCCCCGCCGCCCCGGTCCAACACCTACTCCGCACCGATTCACGCGTCTGTGTTGTGAATGGCGCCCCGCGCTGTAGATTCGCGGTGTGCCCCCCGCCGACACCGACCCCCGTCTCCTGCGCGCCTTCCTCGCCGTCGCCGACGAACTGCACTTCACCCGGGCCGCCGCCCGCCTCTTCGTCGCGCAGCAGGCGCTGAGCCGGGACGTCCGGCGGCTGGAGCGCGAGCTGGGCGCCGAACTGTTCGTCCGTACGACCCGGCAGGTGGCGCTCACCCCGGACGGCGAACGCCTGTTGCCGTACGCCCGCCGGGTGCTCGACGCGCACGCCGAACTGGCCGGGGCCTTCAGCGGTGCGCCCGCCCGGCCGCTGCTCGTCGACCTGAACAGCGACGGGGCGACCGCCGCCCGCGTGCTGGCGCGCGCCCGCGAACTGCTGCCGGAGTGCGAGCTGATGGCCCGCTTCGAGTCCGGTCTCACCTGGGCCGCCGGCGAGATCCTGGCCGGCAGGCTCGACGCCTCCTTCGGCCGGGTCGCCGGACTGGCCCCCGCGGTGCGTGCGGGACTTTCCGTGCACCCCGTGCGGTACGAGCCGATGGCCGTGATGCTGCCCGTCTCCCATCCCCTCGCCGCGCGGGAGGTCGTCGCCCTGGCCGAGTTGTCCGGAGAGACCGTCTACGCGGGCGCCGGCAACGAGCGGACGCGGGAGTGGACGGACCTCGCCGCGCTGCTGTTCGCCGAGTGGGGCATCACCATGGCCCCGCCCGTTCCGCTCGCCGTGGGTGTGGCCGAATTTCAGCGGGTCATGTCGAAGGGGGGACATCCCGTGCTCGCCGTCGTCGACTTTCCGGCGCTGCCCGGAACTGTGCTGCGCCCGCTCGTCGACCCCATTCCGCTTTCGCCGCTGGCGCTGGTCTGGCGCAAGGGTCTGAACCACCCCGGCGTAGACGCCTTGCGTAGCGCTACTGACCAGTTGGCCCTTGCCGAAGGGTGGATGGCCCCGCCGACCGGATCGTGGCTTCCCGAGGGCGATCGGTCACTGATGCGCAACCGTTCCTGATCAACTCCGTTCAGGGGCACTTGGGCGTCAATGTCGTGCGCTACATTCATCGTCCGGGTGCAGGACGGCCAGGTTCGTGGACGGGTGGGGGCTCAGTCCGACAGTAAAGAACCAGTCAATTCCGTGCGCCTGATTCATTGAGTGGGGGATGGGCTGCACCTGTGGACAATTGGCGCGAAGGCCAGAGAACCGGGCACACGCATGAGCCCAACGACGCGACGATCCAGCTCGACGGGCTGGGCCGTCAGCTCGCCGAACTGCCCGGCGAACCGGCCCCGCCGGACGGCTCCGACGGCCCCGTCTTCGTCGACGAGAGCGGCCGCCGCAGCAAGACCTACCGGCGCCTCGGCTGGGTCCTGGCCTCGGTCTGCGTCGCCTACGCCGTGACGCTCGTCCTCGCCGTCCTCGGCGGGAACTCCAGCGCTCCCTGGCTGCCCCTGTCCGGGACCGAGGAGAAGGCGAAGGCGGAGCAGGCCGAGGAGGCCCCCGCGCCCGACGACACCGCCGGCGGCCCGTCCGGCGGCACCCCGGAGCCCGGACCCAGCGCCTCCGGCTCCGCGGCGGCCGAGGAGTCCGGCGCGCCCGGCGGTGCGACCCCGTCGGCCACTTCCGTACGGGTGCCCGCCGGATCCGCCGGAAGCCCCTCCGCGTCCACCTCCGCCGACCCTTCCCGTTCCACCGGGACGGGCGGGGCGGGCGGCGCCACGAAGCCGGACCCCACGACCTCGACCGCCAAGCCACCGGTCGACCCCACGCCGCCGTCCCCCGAGCCGGAGCCGTCCGACCCGACGACCTCTCCCGCCGAGACACCCGACCCGCCGGTGCAAGAAGAGAGCGCCCCGTAAATGAACTCCCCCGCCACGCGGGGCAGGAACGGCAAGAACGTCAGGAAACGGAAAGCGCCACGCGGCCGGAGCCGGTTCAGGCTCCCCATGCGCTACCTCCTGCCGACGACGTTCCTCGTCGCCCTGCTCGCGATGCTGATGCTGCGCGGATACGTGCACAGCGAGATCCTCGCCGACCACCGGGTCCGCGACGCCGACCACAACACCCTGGTACCGAAGGACGTCCGCTCCGGCGGGCCCGTCATCGACGCCCGCTCCGGCGACGCGAAGACCCTGCGCATACCCGACCGCCGGATCGTCCTGACCTTCGACGACGGGCCGGACCCGGTGTGGACGCCGAAGGTGCTCGACAAGCTGAAGGAGTACGACGCCCACGGTGTCTTCTTCGTCACCGGCAACATGGCCGCCCGGTACCCCGGGCTGGTCGAGCGGATGGTCGCCGAGGGGCACGAGATCGGGCTGCACACCTTCAACCACCCCGACCTCTCCTACCAGTCCACCGGGCGCATCGACTGGGAGCTGTCGCAGAACCAGCTGGCGCTGGCGGGCGCGGCCGGTATCCGCACCTCGCTCTTCCGCCCGCCGTACTCCTCCTTCTCGTACGCCATGGACAACAAATCCTGGCCGGTCACGGAGTACATCGGCAGCCGCGGCTACCTCACCGTCGTCAACGACACCGACAGCGAGGACTGGAAGCGGCCCGGGGTCCGCGCCATCGTCGAGCGGGCCACGCCGAAGGACGGCAAGGGCGCGATCATCCTGATGCACGACTCCGGCGGCGACCGCTCGCAGACCGTGGCGGCGCTCGACACCCTGCTGCCGGACCTCAAGGAGCGGGGCTACACCTTCACCCGCCTCACCACCGCCCTCGACGCCCCCAGCGCGCACACCCCGGTCACCGGGTTCGCGCTGTGGAAGGGCAAGGCGTTCGTCTCCGCCGTCGCCGTGTCCGAGCGGATCACCGGATTCCTGGTCGTCGGCCTCGCCGTCATCGGCGTCCTGGTCCTCGCCCGCTTCGGGCTGATGCTGCTGCTCTCCTTCCTGCACGCCCGCAAGGTCCGCCGCAGGAACTTCGGCTGGGGCCCGCCCGTCACCCGCCCGGTCTCCGTCCTGGTCCCCGCGTACAACGAGAGCGCGTGCATCGAGGCGACCGTGCGCTCCCTGGCCGCCGGTGAGCACCCCATCGAGATCATCGTCATCGACGACGGCTCCACGGACGGCACCGCCGACCTCGTCGAGGCGATGCGACTGCCCCGCGTACGGGTCGTGCGCCAGCGGAACGCTGGCAAACCCGCCGCCCTCAACAACGGCATCCGGCACGCCCGTTACGACATCGTCGTGATGATGGACGGCGACACCGTCTTCGAGCCGGCCACGGTCCGCGAGCTGGTCCAGCCCTTCGGGGACCCCCGGGTCGGAGCCGTCGCGGGCAACGCCAAGGTCGGCAACCGCGACTCCCTCATCGGCGCCTGGCAGCACATCGAGTACGTGATGGGCTTCAACCTGGACCGCCGGATGTACGACGTCCTCGGCTGCATGCCCACCATCCCCGGGGCCGTCGGCGCGTTCCGCCGCGAGGCCCTGGACCGGGTCGGCGGGATGAGCGAGGACACCCTCGCCGAGGACACCGACGTCACCATGGCCCTGCACCGGGACGGCTGGCGCGTCGTCTACGCGGAGAACGCCCGCGCCTGGACCGAGGCACCCGAGTCCGTGCAGCAGCTGTGGTCGCAGCGCTACCGGTGGTCGTACGGCACCATGCAGGCCATCTGGAAGCACCGCCGCGCGGTGATCGAACGCGGACCCTCGGGCCGCTTCGGACGGGTCGGGCTGCCGTTCGTCTCCCTCTTCATGGTCGTCGCCCCGCTCCTCGCACCCCTGATCGACGTGTTCCTGCTGTACGGGCTGGTCTTCGGCCCCACGGGCAGGACCGTCGCCGCGTGGTTCGGCGTCCTGGTCGTCCAGGCGGTGTGCGCCGCGTACGCGTTCCGGCTGGACAAGGAGCGCATGACGCACCTGATCTCGCTGCCGCTCCAGCAGATCCTGTACCGCCAGCTCATGTACGTCGTGCTGCTCCAGTCCTGGATCACCGCGCTCACCGGGGGCCGGCTGCGCTGGCAGAAGCTGCGGCGCACGGGCGCGGTGGAGGCTCCCGGCGTCTCGTCCGGCCGGCGCCCGAGGGAGGCCGCCGCCGGACCCGTCGGCGGCGACCGCCCGGACCGGAGGCCCTTCGTATGACCGCCCCGCCCCTGCCGGGGACCGCCGACCCGCACGTCGGGGTCCCGCGGCCCGCACCCGTGCAGCCCGTCCGCGACCGGTACTTCGACCTGCTGCGGGCCCTCGCCCTCTTCCGGGTCGTCCTCTACCACCTGACCGGCTGGGCCTGGCTGCCGATCGTCTTCCCCTCGATGGGCGTCATGTTCGCCCTGGCCGGGACGTTGATGGCGCGTTCGCTGAAGCGGCCCGCCGTCCAGGTGATCCGGGGCCGCCTCCGCAGGCTCCTGCCGCCGCTGTGGCTGCTCGGCGCGATCGGCGTCACCGGCATGGTCGCCCAGGGCTGGGGCCCGGACGCCGAGGGCCACCCCGGCTGGTGGTGGCAGCACCTCCTGTACTGGGCGCTGCCGCTCAGCGATCCGCCGTACGCGTACGACGTGGCGGGCATCGACGGATTCCTCGGCGAGAGCTGGCCCGAGGAGCTGGCCGGGCCGCTCTGGTACATCCGGGCCTACCTGTGGTTCGTCCTGTTCTCCCCGCTGATCCTGCGCGGCCTGCGCAGGCTGCCCTGGCCGACGCTGCTCGCGCCGCTCGCCCTCGCCGTCGCCATGCGTCTGGAACTGCTCTCCACCACCGACCGCCTCGACTCCGCGATCACCGACTTCTCCACCTTCGGCGCCTGCTGGGTCCTCGGCATGGCCCACCAGGAAGGCGTCCTGAAACGGCTGCCCGCCTACGTCGTGCCGTCGATCGCCCCGCTCCTCGCGGGCGCGGGCCTGTGGTGGGCGAGCCACGAGGGCTTCCGCAGCGGCTTCGACCTGGACTCCATCCCGCTCGCCCAGGCCCTGTGGTCCTTCGGCTGCGTCCTGCTCCTGCTGCACCTCAGCCCCACCTGGACCGAGTGGCCGAAGCGGCTGCGCGCCTTCGACCGGCCCATCACCCTGCTCAACTCGCGGGCGGTGACCGTCTACCTCTGGCACAACGTCTGCATCCTGGCCGCCGCCACGCTCTACGACCGGCTCTGGTCCGTCGACGCCCTCAGCGAGAACGTCCCCTGGCTGCTGGAGAGCTGGGTGCCCGTGCTGCTGATCACGTGGGCCCTCATCGCGCTCTGCGTCCTCGCCTTCGGCTGGGCCGAGGACGTCGCCGCCCGGCGCCGGCCGCAGCTGTGGCCGGACGGCAGGCGGTAGCGGGCACCGCATCTCACCGGGCCGGGAACGGCCCGGTGAGAGCAAGGTTGCGCACCGGTCACCTCGCGGCACCACGGCGAAACGCGGGCTCCCTAGTGTCGGGGACAACACCCCGACCCCCTGTGGAGGCGCGTGATGGCAGGCCGCTGGATCGAGACCTGGGAGCCGGAGGACGCGACGTTCTGGCGGGAGAAGGGCGAACGCGTCGCCCGCCGCAACCTGTGGTTCTCCGTGCTCTCCGAGCACATCGGATTCTCCATCTGGACCCTCTGGTCGGTGATGGTCCTGTTCATGGGACCGGAGTACGGCATCGACCCGGCCGGGAAGTTCTTCCTCATCTCGACCGCCACCCTCGTCGGCGCGCTGGTGCGGGTGCCGTACACCTTCGCCGTCGCCCGGTTCGGCGGCCGCAACTGGACGATCTTCAGCGCGGTGAGCCTGCTCGTCCCGACGCTGGCCGCGTTCTGGGTGATGGAACCCGGGACCTCGTACGCCACCTTCGTCGCGGTCGCGGCGCTCACCGGGATCGGCGGCGGCAACTTCGCCTCCTCGATGACCAACATCAACGCCTTCTTCCCGCTGCGCAAGAAGGGCTGGGCGCTCGGCCTGAACGCGGGCGGCGGCAACATCGGCGTCCCCGTCGTCCAGCTCGTCGGCCTGCTCGTCATCGGCACGCTGGGGGCCTCGCACCCCCGGATCGTCCTCGGGGTGTACATCCCGCTGATCGTCCTGGCCGCGGTGTGCGCCGCCCTGTACATGGACAACCTCCGGCCCGTGAAGAACGACACCGGGGCCGCGCTGGAAGCCGTCCGGGACCCGCACACCTGGATCATGGCGGCCCTCTACATCGGCACCTTCGGCTCGTTCATCGGCTACAGCTTCGCCTTCGGCCTGGTGCTCCAGACCCAGTTCGGCCGGACCCCGCTCCAGGCCGCCTCGCTCACCTTCATCGGCCCGCTGCTGGGCTCCCTGATCCGGCCCGTCGGTGGCCGGCTCGCCGACCGGTACGGCGGTGCGCGCATCACCCTGGCCACCTTCGCCGCGATGGCCGCCGCCACCGGCGTCGTCATCCATGCCTCGGGGAACGCCTCGCTGCCCGTCTTCCTCACCGGCTTCACCGCCCTGTTCGTCCTGACGGGCCTCGGCAACGGATCGACGTACAAGATGATCCCCGGCATCTTCCACGCCAAGGCCCTCGCCAGGGGGCTCGACGCGGAGGCGGCCGCCGCCCACGGACGGCGGCTCTCCGGCGCGGCCATGGGCCTGATCGGGGCCGTCGGCGCGCTCGGCGGCCTGGCCATCAACCTCGCCTTCCGCCAGTCCTTCCAGGCCACCGGCACCGGAACCGCGGCCTTCTGGTCCTTCCTCGCCTTCTACGGAGTGTGCTTCACCCTCACCTGGGCGGTATACCTTCGCCGCCCCGCGCCCGTGCCGACACGGGCCCAGCTCGGCTACGCGGAGGTCTAGGACGCGCCCTGGGAGGTCATGGGACGACATCCCGGCGTCATGTGACGTAACGGCCGGGAAATACGGGGGAACCGAGCCTGTCACGCATCGTTGACAGTCTCGGGCCTCCGCACATCGCGTACCAGCGGGAACCACAGGAGCCGGGAACACGCCATGCAGGACGACGACACAACGCACGGCCCCCTCGCGGGCTTCACCGTCGGGGTGACCGCCGCCCGTCGCGCCGAGGAGCTCGCCACCCTCCTCAAGCGCCGCGGGGCCGCCGTCCTGCACGCCCCCGCCCTGCGGATCGTGCAGCTCGCCGACGACAGCGAACTCCTCACCGCCACCGAGGAGCTGATCGGCCACGCCCCCGACGTGGCGGTCGCCACCACCGCGATCGGCTTCCGGGGCTGGATCGAGGCGGCCGACGGCTGGGGGGTCGGCGACGCGCTGCTGAAGACGCTGAGCAGGGCCGAACTCCTCGCCCGGGGCCCCAAGGTCAAGGGCGCCATCCGGGCCGCCGGGCTGACCGAGGCCTGGTCGCCCGGGTCCGAATCGATGGCCGAGGTCCTCGGCCGGCTCCTCGCCGAAGGCGTCGCCGGCCGCCGGATCGCCCTCCAGCTGCACGGCGAACCGCTGCCCGGCTTCGTCGAGTCCCTGACGGCCGCGGGCGCCGACGTCGTCGTCGTCCCCGTCTACCGCTGGATGCCCCCGCAGGACATCGCCCCGCTCGACCGCATGCTCGACGTCACGGCCGCCCGGGGCCTGGACGCGATCACCTTCACCAGCGCCCCCGCCGCCGCCTCGTTCCTGGGCCGCGCCGAGACCCGCGGACTGCTCCCGGAGATCCTCGGCGCCCTGCGCGACGACGTGCTGGTCGCCTGCGTCGGACCGGTCACCGCCCTCCCGCTCCAGGCCCGGGGCATCGACACCCTCCAGCCGGAACGCTTCCGGCTCGGCCCCCTCGTCCAGCTGCTGTGCGCCCGGCTCCCTCTCACCGCCCGCGTCCTGCCCGTCGCCGGCCACCGGGTCGAGATCCGGGGCCACGCCGTCCTCGTCGACGACGAGCTGCGCACGGTGCCGCCCGCGGGCATGGCCCTCCTGCACGCGCTGGCCCGCCGCCCCGGCTGGGTGGTGGCCCGCGCCGACCTGCTGCGGGTCCTGCCCGGCAGCGGCACCGACGAGCACGCGGTGGAGACCGCGATGGCCCGGCTGCGCTCGGCGCTGGGCGTGCCCCGGCTGATCCAGACGGTCGTCAAGCGCGGCTACCGGCTGGCGCTGGACCCGTCGGCGGACACGAAGTACGACCGCTGAGGGGCCGGAGCGTCACCGCCGACGGGCAGCGCTTAGCGTGACCGGATGACCGATCACCTCCACCGGATCGCCCCGGACGTGGCCTTCCGCCCCGTCGCGATCACCGACGCGCCCTCCTTCGCCGCGGCCCTCACCCGCAACCGCGCGTACATGCGCCCCTGGGAACCCGTACGCCCCGACGCGTTCTACACCGTCGAGGGCCAGGCCGCCCGGCTCACCGCCCTGCTGGCCGAACGGGACGCCGGACGGGCCATGCCCTGGGCGCTCGTGGACGACGACGGCCGGGTGGTCGGCGCCTTCACGCTCTCCGGCGTCGAGCGGGGGCCCTACCGCAACGCCCGCCTCGGCTACTGGGTCGACGCGGACCACGCCGGACGCGGGCTCGCCACCGCCGCCGTCAGCGCGGTCTGCGACGCCGCCCGCGACCGGCTGGGCCTGCACCGCGTCGAGGCGGCGACCGTCACCGACAACGCCCCCTCCCAACGGGTGCTCGCCAAGGCCGGGTTCGAGCGGATCGGCACCGCGCCCGGCTATCTGCACATCAACGGCCGCTGGCGCGACCACCACCTGTTCCAGCGGCTTCTGCACGACGACCCGCCGGCCGGCTGAGCGCCACCGAGGGGGCCTCGCGCACATGCACATGGCCGTCCAGCGGATAGTCGGGCGGCAGCGCGGGGATCACCCGCGCCAGCGCGTACCCGCACTTCTCCGCCACCCGGCACGAGGCCTCGTTGTCCACCTGGTGAAGCAACTCCAGCCTGGTCAGGCCCTGTTCGGTGAACTCCGCGAACGCCCATTCGGACAGTGCGGTCAGAGCCCGTGACGCCACGCCCCGGCCGCGCGCCGCGGCGGTCGTCCAGTAGCCCACCTCGGAACAGTCGCTCCGCGGATCCGGCCGCTTCAGCACGATGTTGCCGAGCGGTGTGCCGACCGGTCCGCCGTCCTGCCAGTCGCCGTCCACGGTTTCCGTCACGGCGAAGGCGAACCGGGTGCCCGTCGCCCACCCCCTGCGCTGCGCCTCCAGCCAGTCGGCCGCCCCGTCCGCTCCGGAGACCTGGGTGGCCAGCCACCGCCGCATCGCCGGATCCTCGTACGCCTCCAGCAGTGCGGACAGGTCCTCCTCGCGCCACCGGCGCAGCCGCAGCCCGCCGGGGCCGAGCACGGCGCTCGCGTCGCGGTGGTCCATGGGTATCTCCCCCTCGTGATCCATGGCCGCCACGGTACGGGGGCGGGGCCCCGCACCGGGACGGCGGCGGGGGTTCCGGCCGGGCCCCGACAGGGGCACTCTGGGGGGTGGCCGTTCGACCGGTGACCCAAGGCGGTGACAGGAGCATGGCAGCGGGCAGGGGTGCGCGGATGTGGCGGTTCGACGCGGGCCGGATCTGCCTCGATCTGGTGGCCACGGAGCCCGCGGGCGGGGTGCCCGGGACCTGCGAACAGCTCGACGGACCCGTGCAGCTGGCCCGGTGGCTGGCCGACGCCCGGCTCGTCCCGCCGGACACCGTGCTGACGGCGCTGGACGACACCTGGGTGGCCCGCTTCCACGAACTGCGCTCCGCCGTCAGCCGCCTGATGGCGGCCCAGCTCGGCGGTCCCGAGGCGGACGGGTCGCTGGAGCGGGTCAACTCCCTGGCATCCGGGGCGCCCCCGGGGCCCCGCGCGGTGCGCGGCGCGGACGGTGGCCTGGTGCGGGCCCTGAGCGTCGCGCCCGACTGCGCGGGGCTCCTCGCCGTCGTCGCCCGGGACGCCGTGGACCTGCTCACCGACCCGGCCGCGCGGGCGGCCCTGCGCCGCTGCCAGGGCGAGGCCTGCCACCGCCTCTACCTGGACACCTCGCGCGGCGGGCGGCGGCGCTGGTGCTCCGGCGAGGTCTGCGGCAACCGGGAACGGGTCGCCCGGCACCGGCGCAGGACCCTGGGGGCGGCCGACGGGCGCGGCCCGGAGAAAGAATTTCCGCCCGGCGTTGAGTGAACCGGGCCCCGCCCCCGTACCGATGGTCGAAGAGCTCGTTTCAGAGGTCTCGACCGGGAGGTTCGGGTGCGCAAGGATGCGGCCGTGGCCGATGACCGTCCGCACAGGGCTCGACATCGCAGTGAGCCGCCCCCGTCCCCCTCCGGGATACCCGACGAGGAACTGATGCGGGCGCTGTACCGCGAACACGCCGGGCCGCTGCTCGCGTACGTGCTCCGACTCGTCGCGGGCGACCGCCAGCGGGCCGAGGACGTGGTGCAGGAGACGCTCATCCGTGCCTGGAAGAACGCCGGCCGGCTCAACCGGGCCACCGGCTCCGTCCGACCCTGGCTGGTGACGGTCGCCCGGCGCATCGTCATCGACAACCACCGCAGCCGGCAGGCCCGGCCGCGCGAGGTCGATCCGTCGCCGCTGGAGGTCATTCCCGCGGAGGACGAGATCGACAAGGCGCTGTGGCTGATGACGCTCTCGGACGCGCTCGAAGATTTGACCCCCGCGCACCGGGAAGCATTGGTCGAGACCTACTTCAAGGGACGTACGGTCAATGAGGCCGCCGAAGTGCTGGGCGTCCCCAGCGGGACCGTGCGGTCCCGGGTGTTCTACGCACTCCGTTCGATGAAGCTCGCACTCGAAGAGAGGGGGATCACGGCATGAGCGACCAGCAGTGGCAGCCGTTCGGGCCCCGGCCCCCCGGCCGCCGCACGCCGTCCGGTCCCTCGCGTCCCCCGTATACCGCGGGTCCTGCACACCCCTCAGGGCCCGCGCACCTCTCCGGCCCCGGCTACGGCACGGGCCCCGGGCATCCCGGCGGCGCGGGCGGTCCCGGTGGCCCCTTCGGTCCCGGTGGCCCGTCCGGCCCCTCTGGCCCCTCCGGCCCCTCCGGTCACGGTGAGCCGTTCGGCGCGGAGCCCGAAGGGTCCGAGCACGACGCGGCCGCCGCGTACGTCCTCGGCGTCCTCGACGACGCGCAGGCGAGCGCCTTCGAGGCCCACCTCGCGGGCTGCGCCCGGTGCGCCGCGCACCTCGACGAGTTCGCGGGGATGGAGCCCATGCTCGCGATGCTCTCCGAGTCGCCCGCCGCCGTGCCCGGCGCCCGTCCCGTGCCGCATGTCCCCGAGCGGCCGGCGCCCCGGCTGCTCGGCGGGCTGATGGACGAGGTCGCGCACAAGCGGCACCGCCGCACCCGGCGCAGCCGGTATCTGGTCGCGGCCGCCGCCGCCCTGATCATCGGCGGCCCGGTCGCGGCGTTCGCGGTCACGGCGGGCGACGACCGCGGCGGCGGGCCGGTGGCCGCCGACCCGCATCCCACCAGCCCGGCCGAGGACGCCTTCTTCCAGCACATGACGGAGAAGGTCTCGGCGACCGACCCCACCACCCGGGTCGGCGCGACCGTCGGCATGGAGGAGAAGGCCTGGGGCACGCACACGGTCCTGGAGCTGAAGAACGTCAAGGGACCGCAGAAGTGCAAGCTGATCGCCGTCTCCCGGACCGGTGAGGAGGAGGTCGTCACCTCCTGGTCCGTCCCGCAGTGGGGGTACGGCGTCGAGGGCGCCACGAACCCGACGGCGAAGTCCCCGCTGTACGTGCACGGCGGGGCGGCGATGGACCGCGAGGACATCGACCGTTTCGAGGTGCGGACCTTCGACGGGGAGCGGCTGGTGGAGATCGGAGCCTGAGCCGCGCCCCGTCACGCACCGCCGACGCGACGCGCGATCGTCCCCGGCCGACAGGTGCGCTCGGGCCCCCCTTCGCTATAGGGTTGACGGCTGCCCAGTGCACGTCAGAAGGGGGCCTCGGTGGCCGCGCAGGATGCCGCTGTCGAATCGCTGCGGGACCGGGAAATCGGTGTCGAGCAGGAGCATCTCGACCGTGTTTATCACCGCCTCGAAGAGAAGATCCACGAGGCGGAATTTCTCATGAACGACGCCGTCAAGCGCGGCCAGGTCGGTACCCCCGGCGCGCTCGCGGAGCGGGACGCCCAGGTGTTCCGGGCGGGGATCCACCTCAACCGGCTGAACAGCGAGTTCGAGGACTTCCTCTTCGGGAGGATCGACCTGCTGCTCGGCAAGGACGGGGAGCGCGGCCCGGACGGCGCGTACACCTCGGTCGAGCCGGCCGACGACACCGTACGGGAGGACGCCACCGCCGACATCGCGGAGACGCTCCACATCGGCCGGATCGGGGTCCTGGACTCCGACTACGCGCCGCTGGTGATCGACTGGCGGGCCCCGGCGGCCGCCCCGTTCTACCGGTCGACCCCGAAGGAGCCGGGCCGCGTCGTACGCCGCCGGGTCATCCGCTCCAAGGGCCGCAAGGTCCTCGGGGTCGAGGACGACCTGATGCGCCCGGAGCTGACGGCGTTCCTGGACGGCGAGAAGCTGCCGGTGATCGGGGACGGCGCGCTGATGGCGGCGCTCGGCCAGGCCCGCAGCCACACCATGCGGGACATCGTCTCCTCCATCCAGGCCGAACAGGACCTGGTCATCCGGGCCCCCGCCGCCTCCGTCACCGAGGTCACCGGCGGCCCCGGCACCGGCAAGACCGCGGTCGCCCTGCACCGGGCGGCGTATCTGCTCTACCAGGACCGGCGGCGGTACGCGGGCGGCATCCTGGTCGTCTCGCCCACCCCGCTCCTGGTCGCGTACACCGAAGGGGTGCTGCCCTCGCTCGGCGAGGAGGGCCAGGTCGCGATCCGCGCGGTCGGCTCGCTCTCCGACGACGCGGCGGGCCTCCAGGGCGCGACGACGTACGACGAACCGGCCGTGGCCCGGATCAAGGGCTCCTCCCGGATGCTCCACGTGCTGCGCAAGGCGGCCCGGGGCGCGCTGGACCAGGGCAGGCCGGCCGCACCGCGTGAGGAGGCGGGCCAGCTCTCCTTCGGCGAGGAGCCCGGGGACGGCGCGACGGCGTCCGCGACCACCCCGAACCGGCTGCGCGTCGTCGCCTTCGGGGCCCGGGTCGAGCTGGAGGCCGACGAGCTCCAGCGCATCCGGCACAACGCGCTGGGCGGCACCGCCCCCGTCAACCTGCTGCGACCGCGCGCCCGGAAGCTGCTGCTGGACGCCCTGTGGAGCAAGTCCTCCGGACGGGGCAGGTACACCGACCCCCAGCTGGTGGCGGAGCTGCGCTCGTCGTTCGACGAGGACGTCTCCACCGAGACCCCGTTCCTGGAGTTCCTGGACGCCTGGTGGCCCGAACTGACGCCGCGCCGGGTGCTGGCCGCGATGGCCGACGAGCGGCGCCTCGGACGCTGGTCACGGCGCATCCTCAACCAGGGCGAGACGCGCCGCCTGGCCCGGTCGCTGAAGCGTCTCGACGCGGACGGCCAGGGGCCGCTCTCCGTCCACGACGTGGCGCTCCTGGACGAGCTCCAGGCGCTGCTGGGCACCCCGAACCGGCCCAGGCGCAAGCGCGAGGCGGATCCGCTGGACCAGCTCACCGGTCTCGACGAGCTGATGCCGCAGCGCGAGGAGACCCAGTGGGAGCGGGCCGAGCGGCTCGCGGCGGAGCGCACGGAGTACGCGCACGTCATCGTCGACGAGGCGCAGGACCTCACCCCGATGCAGTGGCGCATGGTCGGCCGCCGGGGCCGGCACGCCACCTGGACGATCGTCGGCGACCCGGCCCAGTCCTCCTGGTCCGACCCGGACGAGGCGGGCGCCGCCCGGGACGAGGCGCTCGGCTCCCGGCCGCGCCGCCGCTTCACCCTCACCGTCAACTACCGCAACCCGGCGGAGATCGCGGAGCTGGCCGCGAAGGTGCTGGCGCTGGCGATGCCCGGCATGGAGTCCCCGGCGGCGGTGCGCTCGACCGGGGTGGTGCCCCGCTTCGAGCCCGTCCGCGACGGGGACCTGGCCGCCACGGTCCGCGAGGAGGCCGCGCGGCTGCTCACGGAGGTGGACGGCACGGTCGGCGTGGTCGTCGCGATGAACCGGCGCGCCCAGGCCCGCGAGTGGCTCGCGGAGCTGGGTGAACGGGTGGTGGCGCTGGGCAGCCTGGAGGCCAAGGGGCTGGAGTACGACGCCACGGTGGTCGTCTCGCCCGCGGAGATCGCGGACGAGTCCCCGGCCGGTCTGCGGGTGCTGTACGTGGCGCTGACCCGGGCGACGCAGCAGCTCACGGTGGTCTCGGGGGAGCGGGACATGCCGGACGAGGACGGGGTGCCGGACCTGCTGAGGGACTGACGCCGAAGGGGCGCGGAGAGTCAACCCGGCGCGCGGGAATCACTTCTCGGGGGTCTTTGTTACCTTGGTACTGGCACCGGCTCGATCCAAGCCCCCGGGCCCAACCTTCGTCGCTTCGAGCGACCACTTGCCGCGAGGCGAGCATGGCGGGTCGGTGCCATCCAACCGAAGAAGACAGACCCGCGTCACCTGCTGGTGGCGCGGGTCTGTTCTTGTTTTCACGGGCCCTGTCCCTGTTCCGATGACCGCCCGGCCGGTTCGGGTCCCGTTGGGGGTTCCGCCGAACGGGTAGTTTCTCGTATGGTGGAAACTACTTTCCGAAAGACGGCAGTCATTACCGGCTACCAGCCAGTAGGTGCGACGATCGGGAAGCGTGTCCGGGGCGAGGGTTCCGGATGTGCGGCAATGAAGCTCAGGAAGCGAAGGACTCGGCCATGGCAACGGCGCCCAGCGTCTCGTACTCGATGACGGTCAGGCTGGAGGTGCCCGCGAGCGGCACCGCGGTCTCTCAGCTCACCACGGCCGTGGAGTCCTCCGGGGGCTCGGTCACCGGCCTCGACGTGACCGCCTCGGGCCACGAGAAGCTGCGGATCGACGTCACCATCGCCGCCACCTCCACCTCGCACGCGGACGAGATCGTCGAAGGTCTGCGCGGCATCGAGGGTGTCACGCTGGGCAAGGTCTCCGACCGTACGTTCCTCATGCACCTCGGCGGCAAGATCGAGATGGCGTCCAAGCACCCCATCCGCAACCGTGACGACCTGTCGATGATCTACACCCCCGGCGTCGCCCGGGTCTGCATGGCCATCGCGGAGAACCCCGAGGACGCGCGCCGCCTCACCATCAAGCGCAACTCCGTCGCAGTTGTGACGGACGGCTCCGCGGTGCTCGGCCTCGGCAACATCGGCCCGATGGCCTCGCTGCCCGTCATGGAGGGCAAGGCGGCCCTCTTCAAGCGCTTCGCCGGCATCGACGCCTGGCCGATCTGCCTGGACACCCAGGACACCGACGAGATCGTCGCGATCGTCAAGGCCATCGCCCCCGGCTTCGCGGGCATCAACCTGGAGGACATCTCCGCGCCGCGCTGCTTCGAGATCGAGGCCCGGCTGCGCGAGGCCCTCGACATCCCCGTCTTCCACGACGACCAGCACGGCACCGCGATCGTCGTGCTGGCCGCCCTCACCAACGCCCTGCGCGTGGTGGGCAAGAGCATCGGGGACGTACGGGTCGTCATGTCCGGTGCGGGAGCGGCCGGTACGGCCATCCTGAAGCTGCTCATCGCCGCCGGCGTCAAGCACGCCGTCGTCGCCGACATCCACGGTGTGGTGCACGCCGGACGCGAGGACCTGGTCGCGGCCGACCCCGACTCCCCGCTGCGCTGGATCGCCGACAACACCAACCCCGAGGGCGTCACCGGCACCCTCAAGGAGGCCGTCGTCGGCGCCGACGTCTTCATCGGCGTCTCCGCCCCGAACGTGCTGAACGGCGACGACGTCGCCGCGATGGCGGACGGTGCGATCGTGTTCGCGCTCGCGAACCCGGACCCCGAGGTCGACCCCGCGATCGCCCGTCAGACGGCTGCGGTCGTCGCCACCGGCCGCTCGGACTTCCCCAACCAGATCAACAACGTGCTGGTCTTCCCGGGTGTTTTCCGGGGTCTGCTGGACGCTCAGTCCCGCACCGTCAACACGGAGATGATGCTCGCCGCGGCCGGCGCCCTGGCCGACGTGGTCGCCGAGGACGAGGTCAACGCGAACTACATCATCCCCTCGGTCTTCAACGACAAGGTGGCGGGCGCGGTCGCCGGAGCCGTCCGGGCCGCCGCGAAGGCCGCCTCGGGCGCCGGAGCGACCCCCTCCGCATCCGTCTGACCCCATCGTTTCGGGGATGTCCCGCGGGGTACCCGCGAGACACCCCGGGCCGCACCCGCCCGTGCCGTACGGCGCGTCGCGGGTCGCGGCGCCCCAAACGCCCCTTTAGGGTGGGCGGGCAGTGGGCCCTGCGGGGCCCGGCATCCGCTGCGGACCGCTCGGTCAAGTCGACGGAGCGTCACCACGAGCAAACCGTGGCGCTTTTCATTGACCCCGAAGGGTTCCGGATTGGCTTTCCCGCCGCTGGTGGGGGCAGGATGCGTAATCGGGCGAGAGGGTCTGACATCAGACCCGGGTCCGGGGACTGTCAGAGGGCCCTGGCAGCATCGGCTTCGATCTCACGCCTCACAGGCAAGAAGAACACGGGAGTAACAACATGAACCGCAGTGAGCTGGTGGCCGCCCTGGCCGACCGCGCCGAGGTGACTCGCAAGGACGCCGACGCCGTGCTGGCCGCGCTCGCCGAGACCGTCGGTGAGATTGTCGCCAAGGGCGACGAGAAGGTCACCATCCCCGGCTTCCTGACCTTCGAGCGCACCCACCGTGCCGCTCGCACCGCTCGCAACCCGCAGACCGGCGACCCGATCAACATCCCCGCCGGCTACAGCGTGAAGGTCTCCGCGGGCTCGAAGCTCAAGGAAGCCGCCAAGGGTAAGTAACCCTCAACGGCGCAACAAGAGGGCGGCCACTCCCGACCAGGAGTGGCCGCCCTCGCGCATGCCAGGGGCACATGCGCCCCGCAGGAGCCCCCGCACCATGCCCGGGGCAGCTGCGGGCCCCCGGGCCCACGCCCGGAGGGACGGCCCGCGGAACCACGCGTCCGCCCGGGGCGGCCACCGGCTCCCGCCGCACCCCCTTAGCCTTCCCGCATGACCTCGGATGCCCTGCCGCCCATGGACGCGGATGCACGCCCGGTGGAATCCGGCCGGAGACGTACGGCCGTGCGTCTCACGGTGTGGCTCTGCCTCCTGGCAGCCGCGGCGATGCTCCTGGCCGCCCTTCTCGGCGCGTACGAGTGGTACCTGGCACTGGCGTGCTGGCTGCTCGGCTTCGTGGCGGTTCCGGTCCGCCACGGCGTGACGGCGGGCCGGGAGATGATCCGGGAGGTGTGGCGGCTCCGCACCCGCGGCGTCCTGGTCGAGGGGCGCAGGCAGCCCTCGGGCGCCTACGAGTACACCGACCTCGACGGGCGGACCCACCGCCTCGTGGACAGCTACGCATCCGCGCAGCGGGTGGAGGTTCTCCACGATCCGGCGGCTGCCGGGCAAACGGCCCAGGTCGGCCGCCGCACCGCCGGCACGCTGGCCTTCGCCGTCCTCCTGCTCCTCCTGTCCCTCGCCATGGCCGCGGCGCTCGTGGTCATCGGACTGGCGGGGCCGCTCACCGCCCTGGGCGTCATCTCCCCCGGCATCTTCTCCGGCCTGCACTGAGCCCGGGGCGCTCCGCTCCGGCCCCTGGGGCTCAGGGGTGCATCCGTGCGCCCTTGAGCACCTTGTCCACGGCGTTGCGGGGCCCGTACACGGCGAGACCCACCAGATCGAGCGCGTCCCGTCCCACCGCCCGTACGGCCGCCCGGTTGTCCCGGTCGTTCCCCGTGCCGAACAGGTCCGCGGTGAACACGGCCGTCGTCAGCGACCGGGACAGCGCCCTGGCGTGCGCGGCGGTCACCGTCTCCTTCGCCCCCTCGAAGACCAGCACGGGCTGCCGGAGCATCGGCAGATACGCGGTGGAGTCGGCGTCCTCGTAGGGTTCGCCGATCACCTCCGGCACCGCCGTCCCGAGGCCGCTGACCAGAAATGCGGTCACGTTCAGGCGCTGCCAGGACTCCAGGTCGTCACGGAGCAGCACCGCGACCTTCGTGTCGAAGCGGACGGGAGCGTTCCCGGCCGCCGCGGTCCCGCTCTCGGTCCCGCTCTCGGTCTCGTACGTGTTTCTCATGGTTCGAGACTGGCCGGTGGACCCGGGCGGGGTCTTGTACGTTCTTGGCGTGGTGCCACGGTGGGAGATCCAGGATGTCGCGGCCTGGCGTCCGGCCGTCGCCGGTGTCGTGGAGGTCTTCCACGCCCGCTTCACCGAGCACGCCTACCCCATGCACGTGCACGACGCCTGGACGCTCCTGATCGTCGACGACGGCGCCGTCCGCTACGACCTGGACCGCCACGAGCGCTCCACCCCGGACGGCACGGTGAGCCTGCTGCCGCCCGGCGTCCCGCACAACGGCTCTCCCGCGACCTCCGACGGCTTCCGCAAACGGGTGCTCTATCTGGACATGACGCAGCTCGACGCGAGCCTCGTCGGACCCGCCGTGGACACCCCCGACCTCGCCGACCCGCTGCTGCGCACCCGCGTCGGCCGGCTGCACACCGCTCTCGCGGACCCGGGCGACGCGTTCGAGGCGGAGAGCCGTCTGGCGTTCGTCGGCGAGCGGCTGCGGGGGCACCTGCGCCCCGGGGACCTCCCGGCGGGCCCGGCGCCCGGCCGGGGCGTCGCACGGGATCTGCGCGAGCTCCTCGACGAGCGGCTGCGGGAGGGCGTCACCCTGGCCGAGGCCGCCCGGCTGGTCCACGCGCACCCCACCCATCTCGTCCGGGCCTTCAGCGCGGCCTACGCCATCGCGCCGCACCAGTACGTGACGTCCCGCCGGGTCGACCGGGCCCGCCGGCTGCTGCTCGACGGGATGCCGCCGGGCGAGGCTGCGGCCGCCGTCGGCTTCCACGACCAGTCCCACCTCACCCGGCACTTCAGGCGGATCACCGGCACCACCCCGGGCCGCTATGCCCGCCATGCCCGCTCTCACGGCCTTCAGGGGCCCTTCTGACGCCCGACAGCCCGCCGCCCCGGCTCCGAGACCGGAACCGGGGCGGCGGGCCGCTCACGCGGGAACTGCGCGGTGCGCAGTGCTGTGTGCGGCAGCACTGTGCGGCCTTGACGGCGCACGTGGACGGTCAGACGAGCGAACCGCCCGGCAGTTCGACCTTCGCGCCGAGCTTCTCCAGCTTCTCCATGAAGTTCTCGTAACCGCGGTTGATCAGGTCGATGCCGTGCACCCGGGAGGTGCCCTGCGCCGCCAGCGCCGCGATCAGGTACGAGAAGCCGCCCCGGAGGTCCGGGATGACCAGGTCGGCGCCCTGGAGCTTCGTCGGTCCGGAGACGACCGCCGAGTGCAGGAAGTTGCGCTGGCCGAAGCGGCAGTCCGAGCCGCCGAGGCACTCGCGGTACAGCTGGATGTGCGCGCCCATCTGGTTGAGCGCGGAGGTGAAGCCGAGCCGCGACTCGTACACCGTCTCGTGGACGATCGACAGGCCCGCGGCCTGCGTCAGCGCGACCACGAGCGGCTGCTGCCAGTCCGTCTGGAAGCCGGGGTGCACGTCCGTCTCCAGGGCGATGGCGTTCAGCGCGCCGCCCGGGTGCCAGAAGCGGATGCCCTCGTCGTCGATCTCGAAGGCGCCGCCGACCCGGCGGAAGGTGTTCAGGAAGGTCATCATCGAGCGCTGCTGGGCGCCGCGCACATAGATGTTGCCCTCGGTCGCCAGCGCCGCCGACGCCCAGGAAGCCGCTTCCAGGCGGTCCGGGATCGCCCGGTGGGTGTATCCGTCGAGCTTGTCGACACCGGTGATCCGGATGGTCCGGTCGGTGTCCATGGAGATGATCGCGCCCATCTTCTGCAGTACGCAGATGAGGTCCTCGATCTCCGGCTCGACGGCCGCGTTGGACAGCTCGGTGACGCCCTCGGCGAGGACGGCGGTGAGCAGCACCTGCTCGGTGGAGCCCACCGACGGGTACGGCAGCCGGATCTTGGTGCCGCGCAGCCGCTGCGGGGCTTCCAGATACTGGCCGTCCGCCCGCTTCTCGATGGTCGCGCCGAACTGGCGCAGCACCTCGAAGTGGAAGTCGATCGGCCGGCCGCCGATGTCGCAGCCGCCCAGGCCCGGGATGAAGGCGTGGCCGAGGCGGTGCAGCAGCGGGCCGCAGAACAGGATCGGGATGCGCGACGACCCCGCGTGGGCATCGATGTCGGCGACGTTCGCCGACTCGACGTGCGAGGGGTCGAGGATCAGTTCGCCCGGCTCGTCGCCGGGGCGGACGGTGACGCCGTGGAGCTGGAGGAGCCCCCGGACCACCCGTACGTCACGGATGTCGGGAACATTGCGGAGGCGGCTGGGCCCGCTGCCGAGCAGCGCGGCGACCATGGCCTTCGGCACCAGGTTCTTGGCGCCTCGGACGCGGATCTCGCCCTCCAGCGGGGTTCCGCCGTGGACAAGCAGGACATCGTCTGTGCCGGTCATGTATCTCGCGTTCCGGAGTGGTCGGGCAGGGGGCCAACGAAAAGGGTAATGGCCTCCTACCCCCCTTCCGTAAGGCGAAGGGGGGTGTACGAACGTCATGAATCCGCCACAACACCCTCCGCGCATCCGATCTTGCGGAGGGTTACCGTCCGGATGGCCCACCCCACCACCGCCCGACGGTGCGCTCCCCGTGCCTCCGTGCGCCCTGAGCTGCGCTCGCTCTCCTGAGGGCGGCATCACGGTCACTCACCCCCCGTGAAGGGTGAAGATGCGGGATCATTCCTGCCATGACGGAGGTGTCCTCGCTCACAGGGCGGCTGCTCGTGGCCGCACCCGCCCTCACGGACCCGAATTTCGACCGGGCGGTGGTGCTGCTCCTCGACCACGACGAGGAGGGCTCCCTCGGCGTGGTCCTCAACCGCCCGACCCCGGTCGGCGTCGGGGACATCCTCGCGTCCTGGGCCGCCCTGACCGGCGAGCCGGACGTGGTCTTCCAGGGCGGCCCGGTCTCGCTCGACTCGGCGCTCGGGGTGGCGGTGATCCCCGGCGACGAGGGCCCGCTCGGCTGGCGGCGGGTGCACGGGGCGATCGGCCTGGTCGACCTGGAGACCCCGCCCGAGCTGCTCGGCCCCGCCCTCGGTTCGCTGCGGATCTTCGCCGGATACGCGGGCTGGGGCCCCGGTCAACTGGAGGGCGAGCTGAACGAGGGCGCGTGGTACGTGGTCGAGTCGGAGCCCGGCGACGTCTCGTCCCCGAGCCCCGAACGGCTCTGGCGCGCGGTGCTCCGCCGTCAGCGCAGCGAGCTGGCGATGATCGCCACGTATCCGGACGACCCTTCGCTCAACTGAGCGACGAACCGTCGCTCGGCCGGGGGGCGCCCCGTCGTTCAGCTGGGGGACGAACCTCCGCTCGACCGGGGTGACCCTTCCCTCAACCGGAGGCCGCCTCTTTCAGTACCCTTGGCGGTTATGAGCACTCTTGAGCCCGATCGCGGGGCAGGTACGGGGACCCTCGTCGAGCCGACGCCGCAGGTGTCGAGGGGCGACGGCGACCACGAGCGCTACGCCCATTACGTCCAGAAGGACAAGATCATGGCGAGTGCCCTGGAGGGCACTCCCGTGGTCGCGCTGTGCGGGAAGGTCTGGGTGCCGGGGCGCGACCCCAAGAAGTACCCGGTCTGTCCCATGTGCAAGGAGATCTACGAGTCCATGGGCGCCGGTGGCGACAAGGACAAGGGCAAGGGCGGCGGCAAGGACAAGAAGTAGGTCCGGACCTCACCTGCTGTCAGGCCCCCGGGGCGTGCGACACCGCACGCCCCGGGGGCCTTTCGCTTGCCCGGTCACTCATGGTGACCGTTCGGTCGCGTTGCACGGGCTGCATCCGCTGGTCACAGAGTGGTCGAGACCACTTGTCGTCGCCGGGGCGCGGATCTACTCTCCTGCCAGTTGTGCAGAACGAAACGCACGTTGCACATGATGCAACGCATGACCGGTAGGGGTTCCGGATGAAGCTTTCTGCCCGAATTGCCGCCCCGGCTGCGGCGCTTGTGCTGGCCGGCCTCACCGCCACCGCCTGCGCGCCGCAGACCTCCGACACCAGTGCGAAGGGTGACGAGAAGAGCGGCACGCTCCGTGTCTGGCTCTTCCAGGAGGTCGGCAACAAGCCCAAGGAGGAGGTCGTCGACACGGCCGTCGCCGAGTTCGAGAAGGCCCACAAGGGCGCGAAGGTCGAGGTCGAGTACATACCGGTCGACACCCGCGCGCAGCGGATCAAGGCCGCGTTCAACGACCCCAAGAGCGCCCCGGACCTCATCGAGTACGGCAACTCCGACACCGCCGGATACGTCAAGGACGGCGGACTCGCGGACATCACCGAGGAGTTCGGCGCCTGGGACGAGGCCAAGGACACCGA
Source organism: Streptomyces anulatus (assembly GCF_014650675.1). Lineage (GTDB taxonomy): Bacteria > Actinomycetota > Actinomycetes > Streptomycetales > Streptomycetaceae > Streptomyces > Streptomyces anulatus. Next base: position 100,871 of record NZ_BMVK01000015.1, read on the forward strand.
CCCGATCGCCAAGCAGTCCGTCACCGTCGGCGACAAGGTCTACGGCGCGCCCTTCTTCGTCGGCGTCCGGGCCCTCTACTACCGCACCGACGTCTTCAAGGACCTCGGCATCGAGGCCCCCAAGTCCCAGGCCGAGCTGATCTCCACCGCCAAGAAGATCCGCAAGGCGAAGCCCGACCTCTACGGCCTCGCGGTCGGCGGCGCGTACACCTACGGCGCGATGCCCTTCATCTGGGCCAACGGCGGCGAACTCGCGGGCGAGACCGACGGGGCGTACAAGTCCGGCATCAACAGCGAGAAGTCCCGCAAGGGCATCGAGGCCTACACCTCCCTCTTCGGCGACGACAACTGCCCGGCCGCCAAGTGCGCCTCCATGGGCGGCAACGCCACCGTGACCGCCTTCGCCTCCGGCAAGGCCGCCATGGCCATCGGCGGCGACTTCAGCCACGCGGCCGTCGAGGCGGGCGCGGTCAAGGGCAAGTACGCCGTCGTCCCGCTGCCCGGCGTCGCCAAGGACTCCATCGCCCCCGCCTTCGCGGGCGGCAACAACCTCGGCGTCCTCAAGAGCAGTTCGCACCGCACCCTCGCCGTCGACCTGATGAAGTCGCTCAGCGGCAAGAAGACCCAGGCCGCGATGTTCGACGCGATGGGCTTCCTGCCCACCTACACCGACGTCCTGGACAACGCCGCGAAGAAGGAGCCCTTCGTCGCCCCGTTCGTCCAGACCCTGGGCGCGGGCGCCAAGTTCGTCCCCGCCTCGCCCGCCTGGGGCCAGATCGACGCCTCGCTGATCCTGCCGACGATGTTCCAGGAGATCGTCTCCGGCCGTAAGGACGTGGCCCAGGCCTCGGACGACGCGGCGAAGAAGATGGACACGGCCTTCACCGACGCGGGCTGACGATGACCACGCACACCACCTCGCTCAAGGCGCCGCCCGCGGCCGGGAAGGGCGGCGCCGGCCCGGCCGCCCGCCCGCCCCGGCGCGGCCGGTCCGTCTCGCCCGCGAACCGCTCCGGCTGGACCCCGTGGCTCTACCTCCTGCCGGCGCTCGTCCTGCTCGCCGGGCTGCTGGTCTACCCGATCTACCAGCTCGGCCTGATCTCGTTCCTGGAGTACACCCAGGCCCAGGTCAGCGGCGGCGAACCCACCACCTTCCAGGGCTTCGGCAACTACGCCACCCTCTTCAACGACAGCCAGTTCTGGCAGGTCCTCCTCGCCACCGTGGTCTTCGCCGCGGCCTGCGTGGTGTCCACCCTGTTCGTCGGCTGCGCCCTCGCCGTGCTGCTCACCCGCATCCGCGCCCTGCCCCGGCTCGCGCTGATGATGGCCGCGCTCGGCGCCTGGGCCACCCCCGCGATCACCGGCTCCACCGTCTGGGTCTTCCTCTTCGACCCCGACTTCGGACCGGTCAACAAGGTGCTGGGACTCGGCGACTTCTCCTGGACGTACGGGCGCTACAGCGCCTTCGCCCTGGTGCTCCTCGAAGTCCTGTGGTGCTCGTTCCCGTTCGTGATGGTCACCGTGTACGCGGGTATCCGGGCCATCCCGACCGAAGTGCTGGAGGCCGCCTCGCTGGATGGCGCTTCCCAGTGGCGGATCTGGCGCACCATCATGGCGCCGATGCTCAAGCCCATCCTGATCGTCGTCACCATCCAGTCGATCATCTGGGACTTCAAGGTCTTCACCCAGATCTACGTCATGACCAACGGCGGCGGCATCGCCGGCCAGAACCTGGTGCTCAACGTGTACGCGTACCAGAAGGCGTTCGCGTCCTCGCAGTACAGCCTCGGATCCGCGATCGGCGTCGTGATGCTGGTGATCCTGCTGGCCGTCACGCTGGTCTATCTGCGCCTGGTGAGGCGCCAGGGGGAGGAACTGTGAGCGCGACGACCGGCAGTCCCGTACGCGACCGTCCCGTACGCGGCGCCACGCGCGGCGGCGGCATCGCCAAGCTCCTGCGCGTCAAGCGGCCCGGCAGACTGGCCGCGGAGGCCGCCGCCCTGCTGATCGCCGTCGCGGTCGCCTTCCCCCTGTACTGGATGGTGCTCTCCGCCTTCAAACCGGCCGGGGAGATCCAGTCCACCGACGCCCGCCCCTGGACGCTCGCGCCCTCGCTCGACTCGTTCCGCCGGGTCTTCGAACAGCAGGACTTCGGGCGCTACTTCCTCAACAGCCTGCTGGTGGCGGGCACGGTCGTCATCCTCTCCGCGCTGATCGCCTTCCTCGCCGCCACCGCCGTGACCCGCTTCCGCTTCAAGTTCCGCACCACGCTGCTGATCATGTTCCTGGTCGCGCAGATGGTGCCGGTGGAGGCGCTGACCATCCCGCTGTTCTTCCTGATGCGGGACTTCGGCCAGCTGAACACGCTCGGCTCGCTGATCCTGCCGCACCTCGCCTTCTCGCTGCCGTTCGCCATCTGGATGCTGCGCGGCTTCGTCAAGGCCGTCCCCGAGGCCCTGGAGGAGGCCGCCTACATCGACGGGGCCAGCCGCACCCGCTTCCTGTGGCAGATCCTCTTCCCGCTGGTCTTCCCGGGCCTCGTGGCGACCAGCGTCTTCTCCTTCATCACCACCTGGAACGACTTCCTGTTCGCGAAGTCGTTCATCATCAGCGACACCTCCCAGTCGACGCTGCCGATGGCGCTGCTGGTCTTCTTCAAACCGGACGAGAACGACTGGGGAGGGATCATGGCAGCCTCGACGGTGATGACCATCCCCGTACTGGTCTTCTTCGTACTCGTACAGCGACGCCTCGTCTCCGGACTGGGCGGAGCGGTAAAGGACTGATGTCATGACACCCGCGAACTCCGTCCCCCCGGACACCGTGGACACCGCGGCTCTCGGTCTGATCCCGGCCCCGCGCACCCTGACGGCCGCTGCCGCCGGGCCCTACCCGCTGGGCTACACGACCCCGCTGACCGCCGCACCGGGCACCGAGGGCGTCGCCCGCTGGCTGCGCGCGACGCTCGGCCCGCCCACCGGACTGCCCCTGCCCGAGGGCGACGGCACCGGCACGGGCGCGGGCGACGGCTCCGGCTCGACCGGGCAGGGCATCGTGCTGGCCCTCGACGAGTCGCTCGCCCCCGAGGGCTACCGCCTGGCCGTCGAGGCCAACGCCGTACGCATCACGGGCGGCACGGCGGCAGGCGTCTTCCGGGGCGCGCAGACCCTCCGTCAGCTCCTCGGCCCGGACGCCTTCCGGCGCGCGCCCCTCGCCCCCGGCCGCACCTGGGAGGTCCCGCCGGTCGTCGTCGAGGACGAACCCCGCTTCGGCTGGCGCGGCATGATGCTCGACGTCTCACGGCACTTCCTGCCCAAGGACGACGTCCTGCGCTACCTGGACCTGCTGGCCGCGCACAAGCTGAACGTCTTCCACTTCCACCTCACCGACGACCAGGGCTGGCGCATCGAGATCAAGCGCTACCCGCGCCTGACCGAGGTCGGCTCCTGGCGCTCGCGCACCAAGTACGGCCACCGGGCATCCGAGCTGTGGGACGAGACCCCCTACGGCGGCTTCTACACCCAGGACGACATCCGCGAGATCGTCGCCTACGCCGCCGAGCGGCATATCCGGGTCGTCCCCGAGATCGACATCCCCGGCCACTCGCAGGCGACCATCACCGCCTACCCCGAGCTGGGCAACACCGACGTCATCGACACCACCACCCTCTCCGTCTGGGACAACTGGGGCGTCAGTCCGAACGTACTCGCCCCCACCGAGAACACCCTGCGCTTCTTCGAAGGCGTCCTGGAGGAGGTGCTGGAACTCTTCCCCGCCGAGACCTCGCCGTTCGTCCACATGGGCGGCGACGAGTGCCCCAAGGACCAGTGGAAGGAGTCCCCGCTCGCCCAGGCCCGGATCGCCGAACTCGGCGTGAAGGACGAGGACGGGCTCCAGTCCTGGTTCATCCGGCACTTCGACGCCTGGCTCACCGAACGAGGCCGCCGCCTCATCGGCTGGGACGAGATCCTCGAAGGGGGCCTCGCCGAGGGTGCCGCGGTCTCCTCCTGGCGCGGTTACGGCGGCGGCATCGCGGCCGCCGAGGCCGGACACGACGTCGTCATGTGCCCCGAGCAGCAGGTGTACCTGGACCACCGTCAGGACGGTGGCCCCGACGAGCCGATGCCCATCGGGTACGTCCGGAGCCTGGAGGACGTCTACCGCTTCGAGCCCGTCCCGCCGGGCCTGAGCGAGGAGGCGGCCCGTCACATCCTGGGCACCCAGGCCAACGTCTGGACCGAGGTCATGCAGAACCGGGCCCGCGTCGACTACCAGGTCTTCCCGCGCCTCGCCGCGTTCGCCGAGGTCGCCTGGTCCGCCCTGCCCGCCCCGGCCGAACGGGACTTCGCCGCCTTCGACGCCCGGATGACGGCCCACTACGCCCGGCTCGACGCCCTCGGCGTCGACTACCGCCCGCCGGCCGGCCCGTACCCCCGGCAGCAGCGCCCCGGCGTTCTCGGCTTCCCGCGCGAGGGAGCGCCGCCCGTGGTGTGACCCCCGCACCACCCCGCCCGGCCGCGGCCGTCCTCCGGGACCGCCGCGGCCGGCGCGCGTCCGGGGCCAACAGCCCTGCCGCCACGCGCCGGAGCGAGGCCGCGAACCGTATAAGTCGTACAAGCCTCGCTGAAGAGTGGCAATTCACCCTCCCCGCCGAAGAAGTGCGATACCGGAACATCTCGCAGGTCAGGGACGGATCCACCCTTCGCGGACCCTCGCGACGGTCCGATCGGAAGATGTGCCAGAGTTGCCACGTCCGGGCTGTGAACACGTACCGTACGGCGGAACAGGCGGGACAGCCGGGAGACCGGGAAGGGGCAGCTGGGTTGACCACGCACGCACCGCAGGCGATGCAGACGGTGACGCTGCCGGCCTCGTTGGACGAGGCCGTGGCGGCACTCGGCGCCATGCCCGCAGCCGTTCCGGTTGCGGGGGGCACGGACCTGATGGCAGCCGTCAACAAGGGGCTCCTGCGCCCCTCGGGGCTGGTCGGCCTCGGCCGGATCAGCGAGCTGCGCGGCTGGCACTACCAGGACGGCCACGCGCTCCTCGGCGCCGGTCTCACCCACGCCCGCATGGGCCGCCCCGACTTCGCCGCCCTGATCCCCGCCCTCGCCGCCTCCGCCCGCGCCGCGGGACCGCCGCAGATCCGCAACGCGGGCACGCTCGGCGGCAACATCGTCACCTCCGCGCCCACCGGCGACGCCCTGCCGGTGCTGGCCGCGCTGGAGGCCGAGCTGGTCATCGCGGGCCCCGGCGGCGCCCGCCGCGAGATCCCCGTCTCCCATCTGCTGGCCGGCCGTGAACTGCTGGAGCCCGCGGAGCTGATCGGCTTCGTCCGCGTACCGCTGCTGCACGCCCCGCAGGTCTTCCTGAAGGCCACCGGCCGCACCGGTCCGGGCCGCGCCACCGCCTCGGTCGCCATCGTCCTGGACCCGGCCCGCCGGGGCGTGCGCTGCGCGGTCGGCGCCATCGCCCCGATGCCGCTGCGCCCGCTGGAGGCTGAGCGCTGGATCGCCTCGCTGATCGACTGGGACGGCGAGCGGGGCCTGGCCCCCGACGCGCTGGCCGCCTTCGGCGAGTACGTCGCCGCGGCCTGCATCCCGGACCACGCACCACCGGCCGACGGAACAGAGGCCCCGCCGCTGTCCCCGGCCGTACTGCACCTGCGGCGCACCGTCGCCGCGCTCGCCCGACGCGCGCTGGGGAGGGCACTGTCGTGAGCAATGAGGAAACCTCCGACCAGCACGGCCGGCAGGGGCGGCAGGGCCACCCCGAGGGCCCGGACCCCCGTTACGGCGGCTGGGAGCCGACGCCGCAGGGCGACGGGTTCGACGCCGACGCCACCGCGTTCGTCCACCTCCCGCCGGAGGACCTGGCGAACATCCCCCTGGCCGCGCCCGGCCACGGGTACGTCCCCCCGATGATCCTGCCGCTGACCCCGGCCGCGGGCCTGGACCCGGCGGCGACGGGCAGCTGGGTGCTCCAGACGCAGACCCAGCAGGCACAGGCCGAGCAGCGCGCCCAGGAGGCCGCCGCCGCCCAGGAGTCCGGGGCGGTCCACTGGCCGGACCCGAACCAGCAGGGCGGGCAGGGCGGATACCAGGGCCCCTACCAGGACACGTCGCACGCCACGGCCCAGTGGAACTTCACCGAGGCCTTCGGCGGGACGCCGGCGGCCCCGGAGGCGACCGAGGTCCCGGAGGCGCAGGTCCCGGATGCCGGGCACCTGGGCCACCCCGACCAGGCGAATCACACCGGCCACCCCGACCACGCCGGCCACACAGGCCATACCGACCACACAGGTCATGCCGGCCAGGTCGGCCAGGCCGGTCACACCGGTCACACCGGCCAGTGGACGATCCCGGTGGCGGACGGGGATCTCCCGGACGAATCGGGCGAGTTCCTGGCCTCGGCGCACACGCCGCAGTGGTACGCGGACAGCGCCCGCCCGGCAACGCTTCCCGGCGGCGCCCCCGCCCCCTGGGCCACGCCGGAACCGGAGCCGGTGGCCGACCCCGTACCCGTGACGGACCGGACCCCGGAAGCGGACCCGGCGACGGACGATCAGGCGACGGGCGAACCGGCAGCACAGGCGGCCCGGACCGCGGACGCGGAGCCCGGCGCCACCACCGCCGACATCGAGGGCCCCGCCGCCGAGGAAGCCGGGACGGCATCCGACGCGACACCCGCTCCCGAGGCCGACGCGAACGCGGACGCGGACGCGGCACCGGACACACTCCTGGACGGCGACGCGGACGCGACTTCGGAGACGGACCCGGAGGTAGCCCCGGAGACGGCCCCGGAGGCGGCCCCGGAAGCCGACCCCGCCCCCGTCCTCCTCGACGCACCGAGCGAACACCCGTCCGCGTCCTACCTGCTCCATGTGAACGGCGTGGACCGCCCGGTCAGCGACGCCTGGATCGGCGAGTCCCTGCTCTACGTGCTCCGCGAGCGCCTCGGCCTGGCCGGGGCCAAGGACGGCTGCTCGCAGGGCGAATGCGGCGCCTGCAACGTCCAGGTCGACGGCCGGCTGGTCGCCTCCTGCCTGGTCCCCGCGGCCACGGCGGCGGGCAGCGAGGTGCGTACGGTCGAGGGCCTCGCCGTCGACGGCGAACCCTCCGACGTCCAGCGCGCCCTGTCCGCCTGCGGAGCCGTCCAGTGCGGCTTCTGCATCCCCGGCATGGCGATGACCGTCCACGACCTGCTGGAGGGCAACCACGCCCCCAGCGAGCTGGAGACCCGCCAGGCACTCTGCGGCAACCTCTGCCGCTGTTCCGGTTACCGGGGCGTCCTCGACGCCGTCGCGGACGTCGTCGCTGCCCGCGAGGCGAGCGCCGAGGCGGCCACGGCCGTCCAGGACGAGGCGCGCATCCCGCACCAGGCCGAGCCGGGCGCCGGCGGCGTGCAGCAGGGGCCCCACCCGCACGAGGGAGAGGCGCTGTGAGGCACGCCCGCGGCCCCGCCGTACGACAGCAGCACCACGCCGACCCAGGGCCCATCTCCCGTCGCCGCACCGGCGGGGCGAACGACAAGGAGGCGGCGTGAGCAGCGACGCGGCCACCGCGGCCAACGCGACCAGCACCAGCCTGCCCAGGATCGACGCCATCGGCGGCGGACCGGGCGCGGGTTCCGGCCCGGACGAGGCACCGCCCCTGCTGGGCCTCGGCGCCTCACTGCCGGCCGCCGACGCCCGTGCGAAGACCGAGGGCACCTTCCCGTACGCCGCGGACCTCTGGGCCGAGGGCCTGCTGTGGGCGGCCGTGCTGCGCTCCCCGCACCCGCACGCGCGGATCCTGTCCATCGACACCTCGGGCGCCGAGGAGATGCCCGGGGTGCGCGCGGTCGTCACGCACGAGGACGTGCCGGGGGACAGCAACTACGGCCGCCACGTCGTGGACCGTCCGGTGTTCGCCTCCGACCTGGTCCGCCACCACGGCGAGCCGATCGCCGCGGTCGCCGCCGACCACCCCGACACCGCACGGCTGGCCGCCGCCGCCATCGCCGTACGGTACGAGGTGCTGGAGCCGGTCACGGACCCGGAGAAGGCGTTCGCGGCCGAGCCGCTGCACCCCGACGGCAACCTGATCCGCCACATCCCCCTCCGTTACGGCGACGCGGAGGCGACCGGTGAGGTCGTCGTCGAGGGCCTGTACCGCATCGGCCGCCAGGACCCCGCCCCGATCGGCGCGGAGGCCGGCCTCGCCGTGCCGAGGCCCGACGGCGGCGTGGAGATCTACACCGCCTCCACCGACCCGCACACCGACCGCGACCTGATCGCCGCCTGCTTCGGCCTGGAACCGGACCGGGTCAAGGTCGTCGTGACCGGGGTGCCGGGCGCGACGGGCGACCGCGAGGACCCGGGCTTCCAGATCCCGCTGGGCCTGCTCGCGCTGCGCACCGGCTGCCCGGTGAAGCTGGCCGCGAGCCGCGAGGAGTCCTTCCTCGGCCACACCCACCGCCACCCCACCCTCCTGCGCTACCGCCACCACGCGGACGCGGAGGGCCGGCTGGTCAAGGTGGAGGCCCAGATCCTCCTGGACGCGGGCGCGTACGCCGACGCCTCCTCCGAATCCCTGGCCGCCGCGGTGGCCTTCGCCTGCGGCCCCTACGTCGTTCCGCACGCCTTCATCGAGGGCTGGGCGGTCCGCACGAACAACCCGCCCTCCGGTCACGTACGCGGCGAGGGCGCGATGCAGGTCTGCGCGGCGTACGAGGGCCAGATGGACAAGCTGGCCGCCAAGCTGGGCATCGACCCGGCCGAACTGCGCCTGCGCAACACCCTCTCCACGGGCGACATCCTGCCCACGGGCCAGACGGTGACCTGCCCGGCCCCCGTGGCCGAACTGCTCCAGGCCGTCCGCGACTACCCCCTCCCCTCCCTCCCCAAGGACGCCCCGGAGGACGACTGGCTGCTGCCGGGCGGCCCCGAGGGCGCGGGGGAGCCCGGAGCGGTGCGCCGGGGCGTGGGCTACGGCCTGGGCATGGTGCACATGCTCGGGGCCGAGGGCACGGACGAGGTCTCCACGGCCACGGTCCGGGTGCACGACGGCGTGGCCACGGTGATCTGCGCGGCGGTGGAGACGGGCCAGGGCTTCACCACCCTCGCCCGCCAGATCGTCCAGGAGACCCTGGGCATCGAAGAGGTCCATGTGGCCGCCGTCGACACCGACCAGCCCCCGGCGGGCCCGGCGACGCACGGCCGCCACACCTGGGTGTCGGGCGGGGCGGTGGAGCGTGCGGCGAAGATGGTCCGCACCCAGCTCCTCCAGCCGCTGGCCCACAAGTTCGGCATGTCCACCGAGCTGCTCCAGATTGCCGACGGCAAGATCACCTCGTACGACGGCGTGCTGTCCACGACGGTCACCGAGGAGCTGGACGGCAAGGAACTCTGGGCCACGGCCCAGTGCCGCCCCCATCCCACGGAACCGCTGGACGAGTCCGGCCAGGGCGACGCGTTCGTCGGCCTCGCGTTCTGCGCGGTACGGGCGGTGGTCGACGTCGACATCGAGCTCGGCTCGGTCCGCGTGGTGGAGATGGCGGTCGCCCAGGACGTCGGCCGCGTCCTGAACCCGGCCCAGCTGGCGATCCGCATCGAGGCGGGCATCACCCAGGGCATCGGCGCGGCCCTCACGGAGAACCTCCGCACCGCCCGAGGCCTGATCCGCCACCCCGACCTGACCGGCTACGCGCTCCCGACCTCGCTGGACGCCCCGGACATCCGCATCGTGAAGCTGGTCGAGGAACGCGACGTGGTGGCCCCGTTCGGCGCGAAGCCGGCCTCGGCCGTCCCGGTCGTCACGGCCCCCGCGGCGGTCGCCTCGGCGGTCCGCTCGGCGACGGGCCGCCCGGTGAACCGCCTGCCGATCAGGCCGCAGGCGGCGGTGGCGGCGCCCAGGTGAACAGTCTTCGCCCTTCGCTCAACCCGTGCGGGGATGAACCCGATACGGTGAGCGGGCTGGTGGCCGCGTTCCTCCGATGAAGCGGTCTACGCAAGCGGACTTGGGGAATTCGTGACGTTCGAGAAGGAATGGGCCGAACTGCGCGCGGCGGCGGCCGAGCGAGGCACCATGCAGATCAACAGCGCACCGGCCCAGGGGGGCGGGGGTTCGGCCGATCTGGTGGTGAACCGGGATGATCTCGGTGCTATCGGTAATGACGCCTATGAGCTGAGGACGAAGCTGTCGAAGGACGGTGACCACGCCCGTCCGGCCACCTTCGACGCGGCGATCGCGCTCACCAACGGCAACTTCGCGAGCGGTGCGGCGGTGCTGAAGGTGCATGACTTCTGGCAGACGCATCTGAAGACGCTGCTGGATTCCTGTGCGCACATCTCGAACCACCTGGACTACACCAAGGCTCTGCACTCGAAGGACGACGTGAAGATCGGTGGGGATCTGTCATCGATCTCCAAGCTCTCGGAATACATGAAGTAGGGCTCGGGGGAGCGCGCGCATGCTGCAATACGAAGACATCGTCGAAGCCCCGCTGGCAAAGCTGAAGGCCGCGGCCGACGACTGGTCGGAGATGGCGACCAATCTGGACAAGCTCGCCACCCAGGCATCCGACGGGATGAAGGCGAAGGCGAACAAGGCGAGCTGGGAGGGCCTCAACGCCGGGGTCACCAGGGAGTTCATCGGCAAGACCGCCAAGGAGTTCGCGGACGCCGCGGCCGAGGCCAAGGGTGTCAAGACGCTGCTGGAAGAGGGCTACACGGCCTTCAAGAAGGCCAAGGACGACCTGGTCAACATCCGGGAACACGAGGGGCCCGCGGCCGGTATGCGGGTGGACGGCAGGGGCAGGGTCACGGCGCGTTCCCCGATCTCCGAGGACAACACGGCGCGCCACGACCCCGACTTCAGTAAGTACCTCCAGCAGGAGAGGGAGAACATCGAGTCGTGGCAGAAGAGGATCGACCTCATCGTCGACAACTGCAACGACACCGATGTGGCCTTCAAGAACTCCCTCGAGGCCAACGTCACCGACCGCAAGGACTTCAGCGCCCCGAAGTACACGAAGTTCGACCAGGAGGAGGCGGGCCGGGCCGCTGCCCTGGCCGCCAAGGGCCGCGACCTCACCCACACCGAACTCCTGTCGCTGAACGAGCTGCTGCGCGACAACGGAAAGTCGCCGGAGTTCGCGAAGAACTTCTACGAGAAGCTCGGCCCGGAGAAGTCCCTCGCCTTCTTCGGTCAGCTCGCCACGGACACGCACGACTACGCCAAGGTCGACAAGACCCGCCTGGCGGACGTGCAGGAACTCCAGCGCAACCTCGGCCTTAACCTGGCCACCGCCTCCCACGACAAGGCGTTCTCGGCGGAGTGGGGGCCGGAGCTCCGCAAGCTGGGGACGGAACGCATTCCGCTCGCCAAGAACGACTACGGCGGGCCGTTCGGCTATCAGCTGCTCGGCGGCATCATGCGGTACGGGAACTACGCCCCCAAGTTCCTCAATCCCATTGCCGAGCATGTGGTCCAGCTGAGGCAGAAGGACCATGACTTCTTCTACGCGTCGAAGGGCATACCCGGTGGCCCGGAGAACCCGTTCAACCCCTCGGGTGTCAATGGCTCCGGCTACGACCCGGTGAACAGCATGCTGGAAGCCTTGGGGCACAGCCCGGAGGCGGCAAAGCAGTTCTTCTCCGCCGAGCCCACCGCGTACAACGAGGACGGCACCCCGAAGAGCGGTGACGCTGACCTCGGGAAGGTCAAGGGCGAGGACGGGAAGGAGCGGGAGGCCACTAGTTACCTGGAATTTTTCCAGAATGAGGAATATGACCCGTTCTGTGACGTGACGGGCCATGACCCTGATGACGCAAAGAAGTCCACGCAATACATGCCTGATGCGCTTGGTAAGGCATTGGAGGCGGCTACCACCGGGCATGCCTGGGACGACCCCTCGCCCACGCTCAAGCGGGACGAGGTGACGGCGGACATCATGAAGAACGTGATCGACAGCTACGGGTCGGATTCGGGCCTGCTCGGCCGGCATGAGGCGCTGAAGGACAACTTGGGCCGTATGGGGGCCGCGTACATCGACGACCTCAACTACTCCACGTACAACTTCGGGTCGGCGGGTGACGAACTCGGGCGTGACGATCTGTTCGTGAACAGCAGCGATGGTTCCAAGCGGACTGACTTCGGCGAGGCCGCGACGCGGCGGTTCATGAGTGTGGTGGCAGCCGATGAAGAGGGCTGGAGGTCGTTGTCGTCGGCGCAGCAGATGTACGAGGCGAGTGGGCTCAAGGAATTCGGGGCCGAGCGTCAGGAACTCGGATTGCACTTCGGATACAGCGGGGCGAAGATGCATGGAATCCTCGATGAGTCGCGCATCGAGGGCATCCATCAGCAGTTCAAGGGCGAAGAAGAAGCCAAGATACTGGAGATGGAGAAGGATGCCGAGTGGAGGAAATTCGGCGTCAGTTCCGGCGTAGGAGCTGTGGTGGGGGTTGGTACTGCAGTAGTCCTGGGTCCTGCTGCGGGAGTCGTGGCCGCTACAGCGGTTCCTCTCGTTATGGATACCGCTTCCTCGGCAATTAGTACCGGATACGCCGGTGAGACGATGGATTACCTGAAGCAGCGCGAGTACGACAATAATGACGAAGCGTTGACCGGGGTTGACAAGTTTAAGGCCGAGGGGGAGCGCGGGGCTGTCACGCCCCTGCTCAACTACGCGGACGAAATTGGGCTGTCGGCTGACGAGAAGCGGCAGCTTGGATTGGATATTGAGACCTATTACGGGAACGGTAAGGATGCGGTCAGTGATGCGGGGAGGGTCAAGTGACGATGCTGCGCCGCCATGGGAATCGGATGACAGTAACAACGGTCCTGGTTATCGGTGGTCTCCTCTCCGGGTGTTCCGGGGGCGAGGACCGTACGGAATCACCGGAACTGGGGCAGTGCAAGGCGTTGCTCGGTGCGGGGAACGTGGAGGCGGCGGTCAAGCGGACGGGCGGCGATGACGTCGAGGTGAGCGGGACACCTAAGACCGATGTGCTGGCGGATCGCCTCGTACGGGAGGCGAAGCGGTGGCAGGAGTCGGATCTGCAGCACACCCTCTACACCGGCTGCAGAATGGACGCTTTCGAAGGTGATCGCATCAGCGGCACCGTCGATGTGTCGGTGAAGTGGTCCATCCTCTCCCTGGGAATGATGGACAGCCCGGAGAACAGTCGCACGTGGCGTCGAGCGAACGAATCGGTTTACGTGCAACCGGAGCCTGGGCCGGCCCGAATGCGATTGGTTGCGGAATGCGCCGTGCCCGGCGCTATCGCCTCCCAGCCGTCCGACCTGCCACTCCAGTTCGACGTGGCGGGGGCGAGTCTGGGAACGGAGCTACGGTGGAAACTGCTGAGCACGTTCGCGCGCTCGGTCACGGAAGAGATGGGTTGCGCGAAAGCTCCCGTCATTCCCTCCGCGCTGCCCCCTTCCGCGTGAGCGGGCTGTCCGGCGGTCGCAGGGGGCTGGAGGCCCGGCCGTCGCTGGATCCCGCGTGACCCGGTGAGGTGTGGCTGTGTGCGGTACACCGGATCCATGATGGGCCACGACCGTTACGCGGACGGGGAGTTCGTCCGCCAGTACTCCAGCGGCAGGCAGGACGGCACGGGTACGTACTCTCTGGACGCTGTCTGACGGCCCACGCGCTGTGAGCGGCCCCGCACGCGAACCCCCGGCTTCCCGGTTCCGTGCGGGCCCTTCGCGTCCCCTGCCGGAGCGAGAGGCTCTCCGAGCGACGGGAGCACGCGGACACTTCCGGGCCGGCCCGGATAGCCGGAGAATGCCCCCGAAGGGCCGAACCCGGCCAAAAGTTCGTACCGTTGTCCGAACAAGGGAGAGCCCGCACGTGATCACTGAGCCGGAACTGGTGGGCGAGCCCGGGTCGGATGCGCCCCCGGACGTGGTGAGCGGGTTCGATCCGGGGCAGGGACCCGTGGCCGGCGGCCGACGCCGGGGGCAGGGCCTGCTGTGGGCCGCCGCCGGAGCGGTGGTGGCGTCGGCGGTGTGGGCGACGGCGGTCTTCGCGTACGGGATCGGCGGCGACCGGAAGCCCGACCCGCGGGGCTACCGCGTGGAGTCCGACTCCTGCGCGGCGGTGGAGCTGAAGGCGCTCGCCGAGGCGGTGGGGGAGCCGGCGGCCGAGCCGTCGACCGAACTGGACGGCATCGAGCACCCCGCCCTCCGCCGCATCCGCTGCACCGTCGACTTCACGGTGGCGGCGGTCCGGGCGCCGGACGGCGCGGAGGCCTCGGGCTGGTCCACCGGTTATCAGGCGTCCCTCACGGCCGAGTTGCACAAGGAGACCGACCCGCGCCCCGAGTTCGAGGCGAGCAGCACGCTGACGGAGATCGACGACGTGGGCGTGGACCGGGTGGAGCGCGTACCGGACCTCGGTGATCTGGCCTATCTGCTGATCATGGAGGACGAGTCCATGCGCGTGCAGGTGGTGGAAGGCGGTGCCGTCGTGACGCTGACCCTGTCCTCCTGGATGTCTCCTCCGGACATCGACAGCGGAAGGAACGGTCTGCCCGACGTGGTGGACCAGCCGGAGATGCTCGCCTACCGGGGCGATCTGATCAGCGACACCCGTGACGTGATGAAGGCCCTGAAGGCCGGCTGACCGACCGCCCGGCGCAAGGCGAACCGGCCGCCCCCTGTCGTGGGGACGGCCGGTTCGCGATGGAGACCGTGACCGGATTCGAACCGGTGTAACTCGAGTTGCAGTCGAGCCCCTGAGCCTCTCGGGCACACGGTCGGGCGTGGTGCGGTGCCGCTGTTACGTCCACGACGCTACGGCCCGCCGTCCGCCGCCTCAAGGAATCCGGCCGGGCCGCAACGCGACTGCCATACGCCGTTCACATCCGGGTCCGGGTCCGGGGCTCGGGACCTACGACCAAGGGCCGAGTGCGGTACGCACCTGGACAGGGTTCAAACCGCTCCATGCCCCTTACGCTGGGCCCATGACCGCCCTCGAACCGCGTGACGGCGCCGATGCCGCACACCTCGCGCCGCCCGCGACCGACGATCACTCCCCGGACCCGCTGTCCGACATCCCCCTCGCAGCCGTCGAAGGGGTCCTCGGGCGCACCTACCGGGCGCTCAGCATCGGCATCGTCTCCGTGGTGTTCCTCATCGCGTTCGAGGCCACGGCGGTCGGCACGGCCATGCCGGTCGCCGCGCGTGAGCTGAACGGGATCCCTCTCTACGCGTTCGCCTTCTCCGCGTACTTCACCACCAGCCTGTTCGCCATGGTCCTCTCCGGGCAGTGGGCCGACCGGCGCGGGCCGCTCCAGCCGCTCGCCACCGGGATCACCGCGTTCGGCGTCGGCCTGCTGCTCTCCGGGGCGGCCACCAGCATGTGGGTCTTCATCGCGGGCCGGGCGGTCCAGGGGCTCGGCGGCGGGCTGGTGATCGTCGCCCTGTACGTGGTCATCGGGCGGGCCTACCCGGAGCGCATCAGGCCCGCGATCCTGGCGGCGTTCGCCGCGAGCTGGGTGATCCCCTCCGTCGTCGGGCCGCTCGCCTCCGGGACGGTGACCGAGCACCTCGGCTGGCGCTGGGTCTTCGTCGGCATCCCGGTCCTCATCGTGATCCCGCTCGTCCTGGCCCTCCCGGCGATCCGGCGGACGGCCTCCGGACCCGCGGACCCGGCCGCCGCCACCGAACCGTACGACCGCCGCCGGATCCGGCTCGCGCTGGGGATCTCGGCCGGGGCGGGGCTGCTCCAGTACGCGGGGCAGGAGCTGAACTGGCTCGCCCTCCTGCCGGCCGCCCTCGGCGTCGCCCTGCTTGTGCCCGCCGTCCGCGGGCTGCTGCCCACCGGGACCGTACGGGCGGCGCGCGGGCTGCCCTCGGTGGTGCTGCTGCGCGGGGTCGCCGCCGGGTCGTTCATCGCCGCCGAGTCCTTCGTACCGCTGATGCTGGTCACCCAGCGCGGACTGTCCCCGACGATGGCCGGGCTCTCGCTGGCCGTGGGCGGGGCGACCTGGGCGCTCGGTTCGTTCGTACAGTCCCGGCCCCGGATGGAGCCCCACCGGGAGCGGCTGATGGTCAGCGGCATGGTGCTGGTCGCCGCCTCGATCGCGGTGGCGCCCTCCGTGCTGATCGAGGGGGTCCCGGTCTGGACCGTCGCCGTCGCCTGGGCCTTCGGCTGCTTCGGGATGGGCATGGTGATCGCCTCCACCAGCGTCCTGCTGCTGAAGCTGTCGGCCCCGGAGGAGGCGGGCTCCAACTCCGCCGCCCTCCAGATATCCGACGGGCTCTCCAACGTGCTGCTCCTGGCCGGCGGCGGCGCGGCCTTCGCCGCGCTCGGCGGCGGGGCGGTGGGCGCGGCCGCGCACGGGGCGGTGGAGGCCGGGGCCTCCGGCTCGCACCCGGGCGCATTCGCCGCCGTGTTCCTGCCGATGGCGGGGGTGGCGCTGGTGGGGGCGTGGGTGGCGACCCGGGTCGCCGTACGGGAGAAGTAGCGGCGGTACCACTCTGGCCCCACCGGTCATCGACGTCGCCACGGGTGGGACGGACGAGATCAAGCTGATCTCCCAGGGGCTGCGAAAGCTGGTCGTCGCCGCGATGTGAACACCGTCTCGTTGGCTGCGGCGCGGCTCGTTCGTACGGGTTCTCCACCGGCCCACCGGTAGGGTGGCCCGGTTGTCGTATCGCGGGCCGGGCCGATCAAGGGCCGGGTCCGGTGCGGACAGCACCCCACGTACCCGAGAGCCCCGAACCGGAGACCGTGACTACTACCACCGCCTCCCACCACCTCTCACCCGCCTTTCCCGGCCGCGCCCCCTGGGGCACCGCCGGCAAGCTGCGAGCCTGGCAGCAGGGCGCCATGGAGAGGTACATCCAGGAGCAGCCGCGCGACTTCCTCGCCGTCGCCACGCCCGGCGCCGGCAAGACCACGTTCGCGCTGACCCTCGCGTCGTGGCTGCTGCACCACCATGTCGTGCAACAGATCACCGTCGTCGCCCCGACCGAGCACCTCAAGAAGCAGTGGGCGGAGGCGGCCGCGCGGATAGGGATCAGGCTCGACCCCGAGTACAGCGCCGGCCCGCTGAGCAAGGACTACCACGGGGTCGCCGTGACGTACGCCGGTGTCGGCGTCCGTCCGATGCTGCACCGCAACCGCTGCGAGCAGCGCAAGACGCTCGTGATCCTCGACGAGATCCACCACGCCGGTGACTCGAAGTCCTGGGGCGAGGCCTGCCAGGAGGCGTTCGACCCGGCGACCCGGCGGCTCGCGCTGACCGGTACGCCGTTCCGGTCGGACACCAACCCGATCCCGTTCGTCGCGTACGAGGAGGGCAACGACGGCATCCGCCGCTCCTCCGCCGACTACACCTACGGCTACGGCAACGCGCTCGCCGACGGCGTCGTCCGCCCGGTCATCTTCCTCAGCTACAGCGGCAACATGCGCTGGCGCACCAAGGCCGGCGACGAGATCGCCGCCCGGCTCGGCGAGCCGATGACCAAGGACGCCATCGGGCAGGCCTGGCGCACCGCGCTGGCGCCCACCGGCGAGTGGATCCCCAACGTGCTCTCCGCCGCCGACAAGCGGCTCACCGAGGTCCGCAAGGGCATCCCCGACGCGGGCGGCCTCGTCATCGCGACCGACCAGGAGTCGGCACGCGCGTACGCCAAGATCCTCAAGAAGGTCACCGGCGAGACGCCGACCGTGGTCCTCTCCGACGAGAAGGCCGCCTCCAAGAAGATCGACAAGTTCAGCGCGGACGAGTCGCGCTGGATGGTCGCGGTCCGCATGGTGTCCGAGGGCGTCGACGTGCCCCGCCTCGCCGTCGGCGTCTACGCGACCACCATCTCCACGCCGCTCTTCTTCGCCCAGGCCGTCGGCCGCTTCGTGCGGTCCCGCAGGCGCGGCGAGACCGCGTCCGTCTTCGTGCCGACGATCCCGATGCTCCTCGACTTCGCCAACGAGATGGAGGTCGAGCGCGACCACGTGCTCGACAAGCCGAAGAAGGGCAGCGACGAGGAGAACCCGTTCTCGGAGGAGGACAAGCTCCTCGCCGACGCGGAGAGGCTGGAGGACGAGGAGACCGAGGAGCAGCTGCCCTTCGAGGCGCTGGAGTCCGACGCGGTCTTCGACCGGGTGCTGTACGACGGCGCCGAGTTCGGCATGCAGGCCCACCCCGGCTCCGAGGAGGAGCAGGACTACCTCGGCATCCCCGGGCTCCTCGAACCGGACCAGGTCCAGCTCCTCCTCCAGAAGCGGCAGAGCCGGCAGATCGCGCACAGCCGCCAGAAGCCGGCCGAGGAGGCCGACCTCCTGGAGAAGCCCGCCGAGGCCCGGCCCGTGGTCACCCACAAGCAACTGCTGAGTCTGCGCAAGCAGCTCAACACCACGGTCTCCGCCTACACGCACCAGAGCGGCAAGCCCCACGGGGTGATCCACAACGAACTGCGCCGCGTCTGCGGCGGCCCCCCGAGCGCGGAGGCCACCGCGCACCAGATCCAGCAGCGCATCGCGAAGGTCCAGGAGTGGGCGACCCGGATGACGTGACCCGGCGCCGTCCGTTTCGTCGGCCCGTACGGAGGTTCCCTCTCCGTGCGGGCCGACGGCGTTCCCGGGCATCCGGGGCGGTGCTCCCGGGACCGGCGGAGATGTTTCCGGTCGTCGGCGCCGGGAAATTTTCACGGTGGCCGTTCACGCACTGTTAACGTTGGTTCACATCCGTGGACGCGCCGTGCGGCGGTGTCGTGACACGTGAACGCGCGTAGATGTTCGCTTTCCGGACGTCGTCCCGCTGACCGGCCCTTATGTGCGCGCCGTTCCCGGGCTCCAGGTGCGGAGACCGGATTCTGGACGAGGACTTCCGCTGAGCGGACTGGCTCGCTACTGTCCCCGCCATATGAACGCCCCGTGGCAACGCCGCCGCGGAGCGCAGCCGGTGCCTTGCCAGGCCGGCGGCCTCTCCGTGCGTCGCCGCTGGGACCGGCGTCGCAACCCCGCCGGAGCAGGACCGTCGTCGCTCACCCCGAAGAGGAGAGGGCGTCGTGACAGCGGAGACCTCCCAGACGCTCGACCGAGGACTGCGCGTCCTCAAACTGCTCGCCGACACCGATCACGGCCTGACCGTCACCGAGTTGTCCAACAAGCTCGGAGTCAACCGGACCGTCGTCTACCGTTTGCTCGCCACCCTGGAACAGCACGCCCTGGTACGCCGCGATCTGGGCGGCCGCGCCCGGGTCGGCCTCGGTGTGCTGCGGCTCGGCCGACAGGTGCATCCGCTCGTCCGGGAAGCCGCGCTGCCCGCGCTGCGCTCCCTGGCCGAGGACATAGGGGCCACCGCCCATCTCACCCTCGTCGACGGCAGCGACGCCCTCGCGGTCGCCGTCGTCGAGCCCACCTGGACCGACTACCACGTCGCCTACCGGGCCGGCTTCCGGCATCCGCTGGACCGGGGCGCGGCGGGCCGGGCCATCCTGTCCGCCCGGCAGACGACGGAGGCCGGACACCCCGGCTACACCCTCACCCACGGCGAGCTCGAGGCCGGGGCCAGCGGGGCGGCCGCGCCCCTGGTCGGGGTCTCGGGCGTGGAGGGCAGCGTCGGTGTCGTCATGCTCGCCGACGCCGTACCGGAACGGGTCGGGCCCCGCGTGCTCGACGCCGCCCGGGAAGTGGCCGACGCGCTGCGGTAGGCGCCGAGGGCGTGAGCGCGTGAGGGCGGAACGTCGTCCAGGGGCGCGGGGCGGCGTACGCCGGGCGCGTTCCGGCCGGTGGGCGGCGGTTAGATTGGGTGCGTGCTCACTCGTCTCACGCGCCCCCGCGTCCTCGCCCTCTGCGCGCTGCCCGTCCTCGCCCTCTTCGGTACGGCGGCCTTCGCGCCGCTGCCGTTCACCCTGGCCCGGCCCGGGGTGACCGCGGACGTGCTCGGCAAGGACGACGGGCGGCCGGTGATCACCATCACCGGCGCCGAGACCCGGCCCACCGACGGGCAGCTGAGGATGACGACGATCCTCGCCACCGGCCCGAAGGCGGACGTCCGTATCGGCGAGGTGATCGACGGCTGGTTCCGTGCCGACCGGGCGGTCATGCCGCGCGACTCCGTCTACCCCACCGGCGGCTCCGAGAAGGAGATCGAGCAGCACAACCTCGACGACATGGAGCAGTCGCAGAACGTCGCCGTCGACGCCGCCCTGAACTACCTGGACCGCGAGCCCGGTTCGATGCGGGTCGAGGTGGACCTCGGCGACATCGGCGGCCCGAGCGCCGGTCTCTTCCTCTCCCTCGGCATCATCGACAAGCTCGACGGCAACGGCTCCGGCGGCGACCTCACCGGTGGCCGCACCATCGCCGGTACGGGGACGATCAGCGCGGACGGCAAGGTCGGCGCGGTCGGCGGGGTGTCGATGAAGACCCAGGCCGCCCACCGCGACGGGGCGAGCGTCTTCCTCGTCCCGAAGGCCGAGTGCGCCCAGGCCGAGGCCGAGCGGCCCGAAGGGCTGCGGATCGTGCCCGTCTCCACGCTGAAGGACGCGGTCGGCTCGCTCAAGGCCCTGGAGACGGGCGGGAAGGTGCCGGGCTGCTGACCCGCGGCTCCGCGGAGGGCCCCGGGGAATCCGCGGTCTCCGCCGCCGGTGCGTCGTCCAGCGTCCGCCAGGACGGGAACACCAGCGGGCTCAGCGTGGCCAGGAAGTAGACCCCGCCCATCAGCAGCAGCGCCGCCGTCACCCCGGCGCCCTCCACCAGCAGCCCGGCCGCGAGCCCGCCCAGCGGCATCGCGAACTCGCAGCCTGCCGTCAGTGCCCCCGACACCCGGCTGCGCAGCCGGTCCGGCACGCGCTCGTAGACGACCGTCGTCAGGATCGGGTTCAGCACCCCGCCCGCGATCCCGCCGAGCAGCATCGTCACCGCGAGCGGGAGCGTCGTCCCGGTCGCCGCCGCGACCAGGAACCTCGGCGCGCCGCACAGGATCACGCACACCGTGAACACCGTCCGCCGTGAGAACCGGTGCCCCACCGCCCCGTACAGCAGGGCCCCCACCAGCCCGCCCGCCCCGAACATCGCGGTGAGCAGCCCGATGGCGGTCGCGCCGCCCAGCTCGGCCTCCGCGTGCACCGGGAGCAGGACCGCGTACCAGCCCTGGTCGGTGCCGTTCATGAACATCACCATGACCACGATCGCCAGCAGCAGCCGGTTGCCCAGCAAGTGGGTGTATCCCTCGCGGAGTTCGGAGCCGTAGGCGCGGAGCGAGACCGGGGCCTCGGCCTTCCGCGGCTCGGCCGCGCGGATGCCCCGTACTCCTGCGGCGATCAGCAGGGCCGACAGGGCGAACGTCGCCGCGTCCAGCAGCAGGGCCGTCTCCGCGCCGGCGAAGGCGATGAGGACGCCGGCCAGCGCCGCGCCCACCATCCGGGCCCCGCGCGAGACCGCGTCGAAGAGGCTGGCGGCCCGGGGGAGCGTGGTGCCGGCGTGCGCGGCCAGATCCGGGATCAGGACGTAGCGCGCGGTGTTGCCCGGGGTGTGGGCGAATCCGTTGACCGCCATCAGCGCGCACAGCATCCAGAAGTCGAGGACGCCGGCGAAGTGCAGCAGCGGGATCGCGGCGATGGCCGACGCGCACACGGCGTCGGAGGCGATGGCGACCCGGCGGCGGCCGATCCGGTCGATGACCGGTCCGCCGATCAGCGCGGCGACGACGATCGGCAGGGTGGCGCAGAAGGCGACGAGCCCGGCCCGGCCCGCGCTGCCGGTGGTCTCCAGGACGAACCAGGGGACGCCGATCAGGGTCAGTGAAGTGCCTGCGGTGGAAATGGAGTTGGCCGCGAGCGTGGCGGCGAGCGGGGTGCGGTTCCCCATGGCGGTGTCTCCCCGGAGATGGCCGGGATGGCCGAGATGGTCGTAGGGCCGTCGTGGGGCCGTTACGCGGTACGGAACGCGCCCGCGCGGGGCGCGGAGGTCGCGGCCGTGTCCCGGCTCTGCGTCAGCCGGAGGCCGACCTCGACCAGGGTCCAGCCGACGCGGCTGCGGAGACTCGTGCGGGGAAGGCGGAACGCCGTTGCCCGGCAATGGAGTTCGGACGCCCGGGCGGTGTGCAGGAGGTGGTGTACGTCGGCATGCATAAGGCGATTCCCTTCGGGTGGTGGGCTGTTGGCTTCGCGGCGCTCATTCGGAGGAGCGCGGGAAGGTGTGCAGATGGGTGCGGACGACGGCCGAGCCCTCGGTGCCGTCGGGGACGCGGCCCCGGTAGCTCTCCACGAGCTCCTGGGCCTTCTTGGCCAGCTCCAGTGCCAGCTCGGGGGTGAGACGGATCGTGAAGTCGCTCATGTCCCAGCTGCGTTGCCACTCGTCCGGCCAGTCGTCCATCGTGCCCAGCCAGGTGTTCAGCTCCTGGGCGTGGCTCGTGGCCGTCTCGTGGAGGAGGAAGCCGATGGCCCCGCGCACCTCGGGGTCGGCGTGCGTCCGGAACTCGGCGCTCTCGACGGTCGAGCCGTCGTGGGCGGCCCGCCACCAGCGTTCGCGGCCCTTGCCCAGCTCCGGGGCGTCCTCGACCAAGCCGGACTCGGCCAACTGGCGCAGGTGGTAGCTGGTCGCGCCGCTCGACTCGCCCAGCCGCTCGCCGAGCTTGGAGGCGGTGGCGGGGCCGGACTCCCGCAGCGCTTTCAGCAGCCGCATCCGGAGGGGGTGCGCGATGGCCCGCAAGGTGCGGGCGTCGACGTTGTGGATCTTCCGGTCGGTGCCGTCGTACCGGTAGGGGCGGACGTCCTCGTTCTCTGCCATGGTTCGAAGGTAGAGATGCAAAGAGAGCTTTGCAAGCCTTTTTTGCAAGGAATCGTTTGCAACAACTCTTTGTAACTCACCCCTCCTCGATGAACCCCTCCGCCACCAGCCAGTCCTTCGCCACCTCGTGCGGGTCCTCGCCCTCCACGTCCACCTTGGCGTTCAGCGTCTGCGCGACCTCGGTCGTCAGCTTCCGGGCGAGCGGGTCCAGCAGCTCCGCGATCACCGGGTACTTCTCGAAGGTCGCCTCGTGGATGACCGGGGAGGCGTTGTAGTTGGGGAAGAAGTTCTTGTCGTCCTCCAGGACGTCCAGGTTCATCGCCTTGATCCGGCCGTCGGTCGTGAACACCTCGCCCAGCAGGCAGGAGTCGGACTCCGACACCTGGGTGTAGATGATCCCGGCGTCCATCTTCTGGATGTTGCCCGCCGGGATCTTCATCCCGTACTTCTTCTCCATGCCGGGCAGCCCGTCGTCGCGGGAGGCGAACTCGTTCTCCACGCAGATCGTCACCGCACCCGGGTCCTTCCTGGCGAGCGCCGCCACGTCCGAGAGGGTCTTCAGCTGGTACTTGGCGTTGTTCTTCTTGCTGATGGCCAGCGCGTACGTGTTGTCGAGCGGGGCCGGCGGCAGCCAGATCACCCCGTTGCCCTTGTCCTCGTCCCGCACCGCCTCGTACTGCTTCCTCGGGTCGACGATCGGGTCCGCGTGGCCGAGGAAGGTGATCCAGCCGGTGCCGGTGTAGTCCCACTGGGCGTCGGCGTCGCCGTTGATGATGGCCTCGCGCGCGCTGATCGAACCCGGCAGGTTCGTCCGGTCCAGGACCTCCGCCCCGGCCGCCTTGAACACCAGGCCGGTCATCTGGCCCAGGATGATGTTCTCGCTGAAGTTCTTCGACGTCACCGTCAGCGTCGCGCCCCTGAGCGGCTCGCCCTGCCCGACCGACCCCGGCGACACGTCGTCCACCATCGGCGAACCGCTCTTGAGCCCGCAGCCGCCCACCAGCAGCACCGGCACCACCAGCAGCAGCAGTTTCCTCCTCATTGCTCCTCCAGCCCGCGCGGCGTCAGCGCCAGTTCGGCCAGCGAGGCCAGCCAGTCCACCAGCAGGGCCAGCACCACCGTCAGTACCGAGCCGATGATCAGCACCGGCATCCGCTGCGTCTGGATCCCCGAGGTGATCAGGTCGCCCAGTCCGCCACCCCCGCCGAACGTCGCCAGGGTCGCCGTGCCGACGTTCAGGACGAGCGCCGTACGCACTCCGGCCAGGATCAGCGGCACCGCGAGCGGCAGCTCCACCTTCATCAGCACGCCCCGGCCGGACATCCCCATCCCGCGCGCCGCCTCGATCATGTTCGGCTCGATCGCCCGCAGACCCGCCACCGTGTTGGAGAGCACCGGCAGCACCGCGTAGATCACGATGCCGATGATCGCGGTCCGCGGACCGATGCCCAGCCAGATCACCAGTAGCGCCAGCAGACCGATCGCGGGCGTCGCCTGCCCGATGTTGGCCAGTGCGGTGAACGCCGGGGCCGCCTTCCGCAGCCGTCGCCGGGTCAGGGCGATGCCCAGCGGGATCGCGATGATCAGCACCCAGAACGTGGAGATCGCCGTCAGCCGCACATGCTGCCACCAGCGCAGCTGCACATTGCCGCCGGAGAGCGAGTTCTCCGCGATCGAGTCCAGCTGGATGTTGGTGATCCATACGTAGGTGACGACCACGATGACCACGAGCACCGCCGGCAGGACCACCAGCTTCCGCCAGGTGAACCGGCGCTGCGGCGCGGCCGGGGCGGGGGAGGGGTCGCTCTCCTCGTCGTGGAACGCGTGGCCCTTGACGTCGTGCTCGCCCGGCGGACGGGTCGGGGTCGCCGGGCCCTTGCCGGAACCGGACGGATGACTGGGACTCATACTCCGCCGCCACCCCCCTCCAGCTCCTGCTCCGTCTGGTGGACCCGCAGCTCCTCCAGCTCGTGCTGGTGCTCCATCGCGGTCAGCCGGTCGGCCTCCAGCAGCTCCTGCACGTTGTCCATCAGCGTCTTCATGTCGACGACCCCGATGAACTCGCCACGCCGCCCGGTCACCGCGACCCGGCCCCCGCTGTCGGTCAGCACCGCCTCCAGCGCGTCGTGCAGCGTGGCGTCCCGGGTCACCGTGTCGTGCACCAGCTGCCCGGCCCGCGCCAGCGAACCGCGCGCCCGCATCAGGTCGCCGCGCCGCAGCCACTTGTACGGGCGGTTGCGGCGGTCCAGCATCAGCAGCTCGTTGTGCGGGCCGCTGCGCAGCTTGTTGAAGATCGACTGGAGCGGGTCCTCGACCGTCACCGTCGGGAAGTCCGCGATGCCCACATCCCGTACGCGGGTCAGGTTCAGCCGCTTCAGGGCGGCGCCCGCACCGACGAAGCCGGAGACGAAGTCGTCCGTCGGGTTGGTGAGGATCGCCTCGGGGGTGTCGAACTGCGCGATGTGCGAGCGCTCCCGGAGCACCGCGATCCGGTCGCCGAGCTTGATCGCCTCGTCGAAGTCGTGGGTGACGAACACGATCGTCTTGTGCAGCTCGTGCTGGAGCCGGATCAGCTCGTCCTGGAGGTGGTCGCGGGTGATCGGGTCGACCGCCCCGAACGGCTCGTCCATCAGCAGCACCGGCGGGTCGGCGGCCAGTGCCCGCGCCACGCCCACCCGCTGCTGCTGCCCGCCGGAGAGCTGGCGCGGATAGCGGCCGTGGAACTCGCGCGGGTCCAGGCCCACCAGGTCGAGCATCTCCTCCACTCGGTCCTTCACCCGGGACTTGGACCAGCCGACCATCTTCGGGACCAGGGCGATGTTGTCCGCGACCGTCATGTGCGGGAAGAGGCCGGAGGACTGGATGGCGTAGCCGATCTTGCGGCGCAGCTTCACCGGGTCGATGTCGGTGACGTCCTCGTCGCCGATCCGGATCCGGCCCGACGACGGCTCGATCAGCCGGTTGATCATCTTCAGGGTGGTGGACTTCCCGCAGCCGGAAGGACCGACGAAGATCACGGTCTCGCCCGCCCTGATCTCCATCGAGACGTTCTCGACGGCCGGGTTCGGGCTGCCCGGGTAGCTCTTGGTGAGGTTCTCCAGCTGGATGGTGGCCCCGGAGGTGGCGGCGGTCCCGCCCGTGGTGACGGCCCCGGTGTCGGTCTCGGTCTCAGGCACGGATCCCCCTCGGGATGGTCAGCCGTCCCAGCAGGACGTACGCGGCGTCGAAGAGCAGGGCGAGGACGACGATGCCGAGCGTGCCCGCGAGGACCTGGTTGATCGCGTTGGCGCTGCCCAGCGAGGCGATGCCCCGGAAGATCTCGTTGCCGAGGCCGGGCCCGGAGGCGTACGCGGCGATGGCGGCGATGCCCATCAGCATCTGGGTGGAGACCCGGATCCCGGTCAGGATCGGCGGCCAGGCGAGCGGCAGCTCCACCCGGCACAGCCGGGCCAGCCGCGACATCCCGATGCCCGTCGCCGCGTCGACCAGCGACGGATCGACGCCCCGCAGCCCGACGATGGAGTTCCGGACGATCGGCAGCAGCCCGTACAGCGTCAGGGTGATCACGGTCGGCGCTACGCCGAGGCCGACCAGCGGGATCAGCAGGCCGATCGCGGCGAGGGAGGGGATGGTGAGGACCGTGGCGGTGGAGGTGATGGCGAGCGAGCCGCCCCAGCCGCTGCGATAGCTCACCACGCCGATGACCACGCCCAGCACGGTGGCGATGACCATGCACTGGAAAACCGCGCTGACGTGCTGGAACGCGTCCGTCAGGAGCTGCTGGTGGCGGGTGCTCAGATACTCCCAGAAGCTCACACGGCACTCCTTCGGATCAATGACGCCCCGGGCCCTCGGGACGGTCGGTGTCCTCGGCCGCCTGTTCCACCAGCGGGATGATCCGCAGCGGAACCGGGTTCTCCATGACGATCGCCGTGGAGGCCCGGACAATGCCATCAAATCCGACAACCCGGTCGATCACCCGCTGAAGATCGGCGTTGGAACGGGCGACCAGGCGGCAGAACATGTCGCCGTGCCCGGTGGTGGTGTGCAGCTCCAGCACTTCCGGTACGCCGCCCAAATGGGCGCGTACGTCGGCCCCTTGGCCCTGTTTGATCTCCAGCGTGGCGAACGCGGTGACCGGGTAGCCGAGCGCCGCAGGATCCACGTCGGGGCCGAACCCCCGGATGACGCCGTTCGACTGAAGACGGTCCAGCCGCGCCTGGGCGGTCCCGCGCGCCACCCCGAGCCGCCGGGATGCTTCGAGGACGCCGATCCGCGGTTCGCGCGCCAGGAGCACGATGAGCCGCCCGTCCAGATGATCGATCGCCATGAGCCCGCCTTCGATGGTCACCCTGTACAGATAGTCCGGCCATCATGGCGACTGACTGAACACATTGACCAGCGGATACGTGAACTATTGCGCACCTTGCGATGTGGGGAGAGCCTTCGAACATGACTGAGACTCTGCACACCAGCCCCGAAACCGCCCGGCAGGCCGACCCCTTCCCGGTCAAGGGAATGGACGCGGTCGTCTTCGCCGTGGGCAACGCCAAGCAGGCCGCGCACTACTACTCGACCGCCTTCGGCATGAAGCTGGTCGCCTACTCCGGACCGGAGAACGGCACCCGCGAGACCGCGAGTTACGTCCTGACCAACGGCGCCGCCCGCTTCGTCCTCACCTCCGTGATCAAACCGTCCACCGAGTGGGGCACCTTCCTCGCCGACCACGTCGCCGAGCACGGCGACGGCGTCGTCGACCTCGCGATCGAGGTCCCGGACGCCCGTGCCGCGTACGCGTACGCCGTCGAGCACGGCGCGCGCGGCCTCACCGAGCCGCACGAGGTCAAGGACGAGCACGGCACCGTGGTCCTCGCCGCCATCGCCACGTACGGCAAGACCCGCCACACCCTGGTGGAGCGCACCGACTACGAGGGCCCCTACCTCCCCGGCTTCACCGCGGCATCGCCGATCGTCGAGCCGGCTGCCAAGCGCACCTTCCAGGCGATCGACCACTGCGTCGGCAACGTCGAGCTCGGCCGGATGAACGAGTGGGTCGGCTTCTACAACCAGGTCATGGGCTTCACCAACATGAAGGAGTTCGTGGGCGACGACATCGCCACCGAGTACTCCGCCCTGATGTCGAAGGTCGTCGCCGACGGCACGCTCAAGGTCAAGTTCCCGATCAACGAGCCGGCCATCGCGAAGAAGAAGTCGCAGATCGACGAGTACCTGGAGTTCTACGGCGGCGCGGGCGTCCAGCACATCGCGCTCGCCACGAACGACATCGTCGCCTCGGTCCGCGCGATGCGCGCCGCCGGCGTCCAGTTCCTGGACACGCCGGACTCGTACTACGACACCCTCGGCGAGTGGGCCGGCGAGACCCGGGTGCCGGTCGAGACCCTGCGCGAGCTGAAGATCCTCGTCGACCGCGACGAGGACGGCTACCTGCTGCAGATCTTCACCAAGCCGGTCCAGGACCGGCCGACCGTCTTCTTCGAGATGATCGAGCGCCACGGCTCCATGGGCTTCGGCAAGGGCAACTTCAAGGCCCTGTTCGAGGCGATCGAGCGCGAGCAGGAGAAGCGCGGCAACCTCTGATCCGCGTCTCCCACGCAGAACGCCGCCGCGGCCCGGGGCAGTACCCCGGACCGCGGCGGCCCACGTCGTTCACGGCACCCGTCGGCCGTCACGGACTCTTCGACGCGCCGCCCTCCGCCGGGGCCGCGCTCCCGGCCGCCGCCTCCTCCGAGGCGGCGGGAGCCGGAGCCGGGGCCTTCGAGGAAGCCGGGGCCTCGGGCTTCGTCTTCCGCTCCGCCTCCCGCTCGGCTTCCCGCTTCGGTTCCGTTTTCGGCTCGGGTTTCGGCTCCGGTTTCGGTTCCGGTGCCGGCGGCGGAGGAAGCGGCTGCATGTCGCCCGGCCCGCCCGGCGGCGGCTCGCCCAGCGCCTCCAGCGCCTGGCGGGCCAGCGGCGCGGCGAGCGGCGAGAAGGCCGGGTTGGTGCGCACGGCCTGCTCCAGATTCCGGCGCGCCGGACCGTAGTCCTCCAGCTCCCGCTGGATCACCCCCAGGTGGTACGCGTACGAGGCGTTCCGCACGCCCGTGTCCGCGGCCCGCTGCGCGTACTCCAGGGCCTCCTCCGACTCGCCCGCCCGGTGCAGCGCCCAGCCCAGCGCGTCCGCCACCGCCGCACTGCGGTGCTGCTTCGCCCACTGGCCGCGCAACAGCTCCACCGCCTCGTCCGGGTCCCCGTGATCGGCCTCGAAGCGGGCCAGCACCAGGGACTCGTCGACCCCGGCCCGCTTCGCCCCGGCCACCATCTCCCGCAGCGCGGTGTACTGGGTGCGGGCGTCCCCGTCCAGCCCCAGCGACTCGTACAGCTCACCCAGCTCCAGGGCGTACTCCGGGCGCGGGAGCTTCTCCAGCGCGCTCTGGTACGCGGCCAGCGCCTCGTCGGTGCGCTCCAGCGCCACCAGGGCCCGGGCCCGGCCCGCCAGCGAGGCGTGGTGACCGGCGTCCGTACGCAGCGCCGCGTCGAACTGCGCCACCGCCTCCTCCGGTTCGCCCCGCTCCCAGGCCAGCTCGCCGAGCCGGTGCAGCGCCTCGGCCTTCTCGGCGGGCTGCGTCGCCCGGTCCGCCGCCTCCCGGGCGGTGGCCAGCGCGTCCTCGCGCCAGCCCTGGCCCCGGTACAGCTCGGCGGTGCGGGCCAGCGCCGGAACGCCCTTGCGCAGCTCGCCGAACTTCTCCGTCGCCGCGGTCGCCGCCTTCTGGTCGCCGAGACCGGTGTACGCGTCGATGAGGACCGGATACACGCTCCAGGCCTTCGGCTGCTGCCTCTTCACCGTCTCGCCCCACCGCTTCGCCGCGAGGAAGTCGTGCCGGGCGTTGGCCAGAGCCGCCAGGCCCACCCACGCCTCCCCGTTCCCGCGCTCGCCCGCCCGCGCCTCCAGCGAACGCTTCAGGGTCTCCTCGGCGCGGGCGTAGTACGCCGTGTCCGCCGAACGCCGCGCCCACTCCACGTACGCCGTGCCGAGCGTCGCCAGGGACGGGGCGTCCTTCGGGTGGGACTCCACCCACTTCTGCCGGTCCCCGATCAGCGCGGTGAGGTCCGAGAGCGAGGCCGGGGAGCCCGCGGTCGTCGCCGCCTCGGCCCGCTCGACCGGCCCCGGCTCCTTCGGCCCGTCGCCCTCCCCGTCCTCCACCGCCACCAGCGCCCCGGCCAGCAGCACCCCGGCGGCGACCGCGCCGAACGCGGCCCGGCGCAACGTCGTCCGCAGGGTGGGCGGCGGCGGGGGTACAGCGGTGGCGCCTTCGTCGGGCATCACGTAGGGGTCCTGCGGGGACGGCCCGGGCGGCCGGCGGGGCTCCGGATCCTGCTGCGGCATGACATCCATGGCCATCACTGTGCGTCAGTCATACGAGCACACCGCGCCTTGGGATCGTCGCCGCCCACGGGTTCACACCATTGGCCCCGGGTGTCACGCTTGGATCATGAGCGATCTCCTCGAACGGCTGCGCGCGGGACTGCCCCCCGAGGCGCTGATCACCGATCCGGACGTCACCGCGTCCTACGCCCACGACATGGCGAGCTTCTGCGAGGCCGGCACCCCGGCCGTCGTCGTGCTCCCCCGCACGGTCGAGCAGGTCCAGCACGTCATGCGCACCGCCACCGCGCTGCGCGTCCCGGTCGTCCCGCAGGGCGCCCGTACCGGCCTGTCCGGCGCGGCCAACGCCTCGGACGGCTGCATCGTGCTGTCCCTGGTGAAGATGGACCGGATCCTGGAGATCAGCCCGGTCGACCGGATCGCCGTCGTCGAGCCGGGCGTCGTCAACGCGGTGCTGTCACGCGCGGTGAACGAACACGGTCTGTACTACCCGCCGGATCCCTCCAGCTGGGAGACGTGCACCATCGGCGGCAACATCGGCACCGCGTCCGGCGGCCTGTGCTGCGTGAAGTACGGGGTCACCGCCGAGTACGTCCTGGGCCTGGAGGTCGTCCTCGCCGACGGACGGCTCCTGACCACCGGCCGCCGCACCGCCAAGGGCGTCGCCGGATACGACCTGACCCGGCTCTTCGTCGGCTCCGAGGGCAGCCTCGGGATCGTCGTCAAGGCCGTTCTCGCGCTCAAACCGCAGCCGCCCCAGCAGCTCGTCCTCGCCGCCGAGTTCCCCTCGGCAGCCGCCGCCTGTGACGCTGTGTGCCGGATCATGGAGCGTGGTCACACCCCGTCACTCCTCGAACTGATGGACCGTACGACCGTGCGTGCCGTCAACGCGCTCGCCTCCATGGGCCTGCCCGAGACCACCGAGGCCCTGCTGCTCTGCGCCTTCGACACCCCCGACCCCCTGGCCGACCTCGCCGCCGTCGGAGCGCTGTGCACCGCCGCCGGGGCCACCGAGGTG
Organism: Streptomyces anulatus; assembly: GCF_014650675.1. GTDB lineage: Bacteria > Actinomycetota > Actinomycetes > Streptomycetales > Streptomycetaceae > Streptomyces > Streptomyces anulatus. The sequence goes on from NZ_BMVK01000015.1 coordinate 132,001, forward strand.
GTCCCCGCGGACAACGCCGCCGAGTCCGAACTCCTCCTCCAGGCCCGCCGGATGTCACTCACCGCACTGGAGACCGTCAAGCCCGCCACGATGATCGACGACGTCTGCGTACCGCGCTCGCAGCTCGGCGCGATGCTCGCGGGCACGGCGGCCATCGCCGAGGAGTACGACCTCACCATCGGCGTCTGCGCCCACGCGGGCGACGGCAACACCCACCCCGTCGTCTGCTTCGACCACCACGACCCCGACGAGTCCCGCCGGGCCCGCGAGTCCTTCGACGCGATCATGGCGCTCGGCCTCGAACTGGGCGGGACCATCACCGGCGAACACGGCGTCGGCGTCCTCAAGAAGGAGTGGCTCGCCCGCGAACTGGGCGAGACCGGCGTCGAACTCCAGCGCGGCATCAAGGCGGCCTTCGACCCGCTCGGCCTCCTCAACCCCGGCAAGCTCTTCTGACAACGGCCCTCCTGTCCGGCCGCCCTCACGCCTCGCCGTCCTGGGACGGCGCGTCGTCCGACGACCACGGGTCGCTCAGCCAGAGGTCGTCGGCCGGCAGCGGGGCCAGCAGCTCCGCCAGCGCCTCGTCGATGCCGAGCCGGTCGCTCTCGGCGCCCGGCGGCACCACCCGCAGGGTCCGCTCCACCCACGCGGCCACGGCGGCCGAGGGCACTTCGAGCAGGGCGTTGCCGTCGGGCGAGGTGAGGGCCACGCAGATGACGCTGCGGCCCGCGACCTTCGTCGGCCAGATCCGTACGTCCCCGTGCCCGCACGGCCGGAACACGCCCTCCACCAGCAGCTCCCGGGCGAACGTCCAGTGCACGGGCGACTCGGAGCCGATGTGGAAGGCGATGTGCACGGCGTACGGGTCGTTCGTGCGGTACGTCAGCCGGGCGGGTACCGGGATGGACCGCTCGGGGGACAGGACCAGCTTCAGCTCCAGCTCACGTTCCACGATGCTCATCATGGGAATGCACAACCTTCCGGTGCTCGTGGGCCGGCCCCGTGACCGTCCCGCACAAGGAGAGAGCGCCCTCCCCGCCATCTATTACGCGACTTCTCAAAAAAACTTCGCGCGGTCCCGAAAGTGGTCCCAAACAGGTGGACCGGCCCGGGGGCGGGCGGCTGTCTGATAGATGTGGACCCTTGTATTGAGGCCGTCCGCCCGCCCGGCGGGGACGGCCTGAGGCCTCGAAGAGATACGGGACCCGCTGATGAGCGCGCCAACTCCGGCACCCGGTGACGAAAGCCCCCGCGAGGGCTACTACCCCGACCCCTCCATCCCCGGCTACGTCCGGTACTGGAACGGTGCGTCCTGGGTCCCCGGCACGAGCCGCCCCGCGCCCCGGCAGACGGGTCCGGCCGCCGCCCCCGCCGCCGGTGCGCAGGCCGCGCCGGTGGAGGAGACCGGGCCGATCTTCTTCGACGAGGAGGACGGCCCCCAGGGGGGCCTCCAGGACGGCCCGGTGGCCCCGGCCGGATCCGGCGAACCCGCCGCGGACCACGGGGACGCCGCGTCCGTCTGGCAGGCGGACGCCGCGCGCCAGAACGGTTTCGGCGGCGACCGGGACCGCCGGGTCGACTGGGGCGGGGCGGCGCAGGAGCCCGCCGGCCGCCCGTCGCCGCAGGCCGACCCGAGGGCGCCGCTGGCCCAGGACCCGACCGGTGGCGCGCTGCCGGGGATGCGGGACGGCGTCGGCCGGTCCGCCGAGGAGGCCGGGGCGCGTCCGCCCACCGACGGGACGGTCACGATCCGCGCGGTGGGACCGCCCGCCCCGGCACCGTCGAACGCCGGTACGCAGCAGGGGCCGCAGAACGTGGGCGCGGCACGGAACAGCCTCGCACCGGCTCCGACGCCCCGGGCCCTGCCGGCGCAGGCACAACACGCGCAGCAGGCGCAGCAGGCACCGGCACAACATGTGCAGCCACAGCACGCGCAGCCACAGCAGGCACAGGCGCAGCAGGCGCCACTGCCGGCCCCCGCTCCCGCCCCGGCCCCGGCTCCCGCCCCCGTACCGCAGGAAGTGCGGCAGGGGCCGGTCCAGGCCCCCGCCCAGGTGTCCACGCCGTCCCCCGCCCCCGCGCCCCCGGCGGCCCTGCACACGCCGCTGACGCCGGGCCCCGGCGGCGGCTCGGCCTCCTGGGCGCAGCAGGTCCACCAACTGGCCCAGCCCGAGCCGCAGCAGCATCAGCAGCAACCGCACCAGCTCCAGCACCAGGGGCCGGGCGCGGACCAGCCCGTCGTGCCCTGGAAGCCACCGGTCGACGACCCCTTCCAGCAACTCGCCCGCAACCAGGCCTCGGCCCGGCCCGCGGGACTCGGCAAGCGGTTCGCCGCCCGACTGGTCGACAGCCTCGTGCTCGGTGCGGCCGTCGGGGCCGCGGCCGTCCCGCTGGCGACCCGGGCGCTCGACCACATCGACCGGAAGATCACCGCGGCGAAGGAGACGGGGGAGACGGTCACCGTCTGGCTGCTGGACTCCACCACCGGTGCGCTGCTGGGCGCGTTGCTCGCCGCGTTCCTCCTCATCGGCTTCCTCCTGGAGGCGTTGCCGACGGCCAAGTGGGGCCGGACGCTGGGCAAGAAGCTCTGCGGGCTCGACGTACGGGACATCGAGTCCCACGACGCGCCCACGCTGGGCGCGGCCCTGCGCCGCTGGCTGGTCTACGGCGTGCTGGGGCTGCTCGTCATCGGCGTGGTCAACGTGCTCTGGTGCCTGATCGACCGCCCCTGGCGCCAGTGCTGGCACGACAAGGCGGCCCGCACCTTCGTCGCGGGCTGAGGTCCGGACTGATCCCCCCTTCCCATCCGCTTATCGGAAGAACTGGCCGGGCGGGCGGCGACATGCCGGTCTAGACTCGTTTGCCGCTCCGTGTCCCCCGAACGCACCTGAGCCGTTGCGGGCCCCGGTGGTGCGGGGTGCACTGCCCCCATGAGCAACGACCAGCCGACGCCCGGCCAGCCGCCCGAGGACGACGATCCGTTCCTCAAGAAGCCGCAGGAGCCCTCGCCGCCGTCCGAGGGTCAGCCGTACGGCAGCGCGCCGCCCCCGCCGCCGCCTCCGCCCCCGCCGAACGACCCGTACGGCAGCGGCGGCGGTTTCGGGGCGCCCGATCCGCTGGCCGGAATGCCGCCGCTCGCCGAGCCGGGCAAGCGGATCCTGGCGCGGCTCATCGACTTCCTGATCATCTCGATCCCGCTGTACCTGATCTCGCTGCCGTGGGGCGGCGCGGTCGACGTCAACGGGGACGGCGACGACGGGTTCGGCGACGCGGTCGCCAGTGGGTACAGCGGGCACCAGTTGCTGTGGTCGATCATCGGCCTGGTGGTCTACGTCGCCTACGACACGTACTTCACCCACAAGGACGGCCGCACGCTGGGCAAGCGGCTGCTGAAGCTGCGCGTCGCGATGCTCAACGACGGGCGGGTGCCCGACACCGGGGCCGCGCTGATGCGGGCCGTCGTGCTGTGGGCCCCGGCGCTGCTGTGCTGCCCGTGCCTGTGGTGGCTGATCAACATCGTGCTGATGTTCACCGACAAGCCCTACCGGCAGGGGCTGCAGGACAAGGCGGCCAAGACGGTCGTGGTGGCCGCCCGCTAGCGGGCGGCCGTCCTGCGACCGTCGCCGGCTCAGCGGCGCAGCGAGTGCTCGTCCGCCGGAGCCGACGAGCGGCCCGCCGGGACCCGCTCCCGGGCCCCGATGCCCTCCAGGGCGTGGTGGGTTCGGGCGGCGGCACGGGCGGTCGCCGTCTGTCCGGCCCCCTCCGCTCCACGGTGGCGGGGGAGGGGCAGGCGTACGGCGACCAGGAGGCCGAGGGCCAGCGCGGTCGTGCCGACGGCGGCGACGCCGACGCCGGACTCCGTGCGGAACAGCAGCAGCAGGGCGAGCGTCGTGACGACGACGGTGGCCGAACCGTAGGCGAACTGTGCGGCAGTCGGACGCGGCATGGCGGTTTCCGTCCTCGGGACGTCGGATGGGCGGGCGGCGGTCGGCACGATCGTGCGCGCCGAACGACCCTACGACGGTGAATGCCCGACCCGGACCGGTAGTAAGCGTGACCTAACACACGGTACCGGTGCACAGGGGGCGCACGGAGTCACACCTCTCACCAACCGGACGGTGCGACGCGCCTGTTGGGGCGTGGCGAACGGCCCGGTCCGGGCCGCCGGCGTTCCTTTACCGTTCCCATGCCCTTCACATACCGTCCGCATACCGGAAGAGCGCTCCGCATAGTGCACTTGGTCTGTTCAAGTCAAGGTCTGTCTTTTCTCTCATAACTCCGATCGAATGTCGTCACTTGTGACGCGTTTACGCGCGCGGCCCGTTTGATACCCCCCTGGCCGCGGCGCGGACGCCCGGGGAGGACTGCATCAAGTGACCAATCAGAGACGGGCGCTTCGCGCCGCCGCCGTTGTCGTGGCCATGGCTGCGACCGCTGCGACGGCGTCGACCTTCGCCACCGCCCAGGCGCATGACAGCTCATCAGGTTCCGGTGTCTCCACCGTCGACCGCCGTGACCCGGCGCCGGCCAAGGGGCACGCGGAGCACAACCTGGAGGGCCCCTTCAGCGAGGAGCAGGCCGCCCAGCGCGAGGCCGCGCTGGAGCTGGTGCTGTCCGGCGACAAGAAGGTGGCGAACCGGAGCGGCTCCAAGGTCGTCAAGCTCGGCGACAAGAAGTACGTGGAGCTGGGCCGGGAGAAGACCGACAAGATCTTCACCATCCTGCTGGAGTTCGGCGACCAGGTCGACGACACCACCATGTTCGACCCGGACGGCGACGGCCCCAAGCCGCCCGTCGAGAAGTTCGGGGGAGCCCCGGGCCCGGCGCACAACAAGATCGCCAAGCCGGACCCGAAGAAGGACAACAGCACCGCCTGGAAGGCCGACTACAACCAGGAGCACTTCCAGGAGCTCTACTTCGGCGAGGGCAAGGGCGTCAACTCGCTCAAGACCTACTACGAGAAGACCTCCTCGGGCCGCTACTCGGTCGAGGGAGAGGTCTCCGACTGGGTCAAGGTCCCGTACAACGAGGCCCGTTACGGCTCCAACTACTGCGGCCAGTCCAACTGCGCCAACGTGTGGGACGCGGTGCGCGACGGCGTGAACGCCTGGGTCGCCGACCAGCAGGCCAAGGGCCGCACCGACGCGGAGATCAAGGCGAACCTCGCCGAGTACGACGAGTGGGACCGCTACGACTTCGACGGTGACGGCAACTTCAACGAGCCCGACGGCTACATCGACCACTTCCAGCTGGTCCACGCCGGCGAGGACGAGTCGGCAGGCGGCGGCGCCGAGGGCACCAACGCCATCTGGGCGCACCGCTGGTACGCGTACGGCACCAACGCCGGTGCGACCGGCCCCACGGGCAACAAGGCCGGTGGCGCCCAGATCGGCGACACGGGCATCTGGGTCGGCGACTACACCGTCCAGCCCGAGAACGGCGGCCTGGGCGTCTTCGCCCACGAGTACGCCCACGACCTCGGCCTCCCGGACCTGTACGACACCTCCGGCGGCGGCGAGAACTCGGTCGGCTTCTGGTCCCTGATGTCGGCGGGCTCCTGGCTCGGCACCGGCAAGGGCGAGATCGGCAACCTGCCGGGCGACATGACCTCGTGGGACAAGCTCCAGCTGGGCTGGCTCGACTACGACAAGGCCAAGGCCGGCAAGACCTCGCTGCACAAGCTGGGCGTCTCGGAGTACAACACCAAGAACCCGCAGGCGCTCGTCGTCGAGCTGCCCAAGAAGGCCGTCACCACCACCGTCGTCAAGCCCGCCGAGGGTGCGAAGCAGTGGTGGAGCGACATGGGCGACGACCTGTCGAACACCCTGACCCGCTCGGTCGACCTGACCGGCAAGTCCAAGGCCACGCTGGACCTTTCGGGCTGGTACGACATCGAGGCCGACTACGACTACCTCTACACCGAGGTGTCCGACAACGGCGGCACCAGCTGGACCGCGCTCGACGGCACCGCCGACGGCAAGGCCATCCCGCGCGACGCCAGTGACAAGCCGGCCCTGACCGACGTCTCGGGCGCGTACAAGAAGCTGTCCTTCTCCCTGGACGCCTACGCGGGCAAGAAGGTCGACCTCCGCTTCCGCTACCAGACGGACGGCGGCGCGGGCGGCAAGGGCTTCGCGGCCGACGCCATCACCGTCACCGCCGACGGCGCCGCGCTGTTCTCGGACAACGCCGAGGGCGACGACAACGGCTGGACCGCGAAGGGCTTCTCGCGGATCGGCGAGTCCTTCACCCAGGACTACCCGCAGTACTACATCGCGGAGAACCGCCAGTACGTCTCCTACGACGAGACGTTGAAGGTCGGCCCGTACAACTTCGGCTTCTCCGGCACCCGTCCGGACTGGGTCGAGCACTACGCGTACCAGAACGGTCTGCTGGTCTGGCTCTGGGACACCTCCCAGAAGGACAACAACACCTCCGTCCACCCGGGCCAGGGTCTGATCCTGCCGATCGACGCGCACGCGAAGCCGCTGAAGTGGAAGGACGGCTCGCTCCTGCGCAACAAGATCCAGCCGTTCGACGCGCCGTTCAGCTGGTACCCGAACAAGGGCTTCACGCTGCACAACGCGGACGTTCCGCTGTACATCAAGCCCGCCCTGGGCAACCCGGTCTTCGACGACCGCAAGGGCACCTACTGGTACGAGGAGAACCCCACGGGCAGTGTCAAGGTTTCTGACACGAACACCCGCATCTCCATCGTCCAGGAGCCCCGCAACGGCTCGACGATGAGCGTGCTGGTCAGCCCCTCGGGTCGCTGATCAAGTAAAACCGCAGGTCAAACCATGATCGGCCGTCGCCCCCTAGCGGGCGGCGGCCGATCGTGTTTAGGTGCGTCTTGTTCACATCCTTATTGACACGACGTCTCACGGGGGAGCGCGGAGCATGGCAGGCGGAGGTTTCTGCAGGTTGCCGAACGGCACGGTGGTGGTCGCACTGACCCTGACCAGACCGGCCGACGGAACAGGCCCCTGCGGCGGTACGGGAGCGGGGCCCGGGGCCCCGGTACGGGTGCTGGTGCACGCGGCGAACCGGGCGCGCGCCCTGACCAGGCTGCGCAATCTGGGGCTGCGGGCGGTCTATCTGCGCGGCAACGACCGGCCGCCCACGCCGGACGAGGTCACGGCGGTGCTGCACCATCCGGACGGTCTGCTGTGGCGGGCCGCTCCGCAGGCGGGCCCGGCCGCCGGCCTGACGGGCCTCGCGCCCCAGTCGCCTCAGGAGCTGTGGCACCCGATCAGGGCCTTGCTGGGCCCCGCCGGGTACGCCGGACCGGCCCGCCCGGCCGCGTAGGGGGCTGCGCCCGCACGGCGGGGTACGTGTCCTACGGGACGACCGGTGTGCCGGAGAGCTTCACGCCCGCCGTACGCATCTCCGCCAGCGCCCGTTCCGTGGTCGCTCCGGACACGCCCGCGGTCAGGTCGAGCAGCACGTGCGTGACGAAGCCCTCACGGGCCGCGTCCAGCGCGGTGGCCCGGACGCAGTGGTCGGTGGCGATGCCGACGACGTCGACCTCGGTGACCTCGCGGTCGCGCAGCCACTGGGCGAGGCCGATCCCGTTCTCGTCGGAGCCCTCGAACCCGCTGTACGCCGCCGCGTACGCCCCCTTGTCGAACACCGTGTCGATCGCGCCGGAGGCGACGGCGGGCGCGAAGTTCGGGTGGAAGCCGACGCCCTCCGTACCGGCGACGCAGTGCACCGGCCAGGAGTGCTCGAAGTCGGGGCTGGCCGAGAAGTGGTCGCCCGGGTCGATGTGGTGGTCGCGGGTGGCCACCACGTGGCGGTAGCCGGGCTGGGCGTCGCCGATCAGGTCGGTGATGGCGGCGGCGACGTCGGCACCGCCCGCCACCGCGAGGCTGCCGCCCTCGCAGAAGTCGTTCTGAACGTCCACGACGATCAATGCGCGGTGCATGGCGGGTGTCCTTCGGTGGGGGCGGGAGCGGAGGGGGAGGGCGGGAGCGGGTGGGGACCGGAGCGGGGTGGCGCCGGGCGGGACGGGGATGCCGGGGTGTCCGGGTGTGTCCGCGGGTTCGAGCCTAGGCACTGGACCGTCACAATCAAGCCCGTCCGCCAAACCCCCGGTTGCGGACCCGGCCGGTCCGGACGCCGGGGCGGCCCCCCGAGGGCCCGCCCCGGGGCGTTCTCAGGCGTACTCGGTCGGGATCACCGGCTCGCCCCGCGACAGCTGGATCGCCGACATCGGCAGGCCCGCGCGCGCGGCCACGTGCCGTTCCCGGGCGGCCTCCAGGGGCTCCCGCGCGACCACCTCGCCCCCGCGCACCAGCTCCACCAGCAGCGGCCGTCCCGCCGACTCGCCGGGCGCGGGGCCGGTGCCGATCACCTCGGCCTCGGCGACCCCGTGCGCGTCGGTGCGGCGGGCGGCCCACTTGCGGCCGCCCTTCGACGACTTCGCGCCGAGCGACTTCTTCGCCACCGGCACCAGCGGGGCGTCCGGCTCCGCCGAGCCGGCGCGGGCCACCAGCTTGTAGACCATCGAGCAGGTGGGGTGCCCGCTCCCGGTGACCAGCTGGGTGCCGACCCCGTACGCGTCCACCGGCGCGGCGGCCAGCGAGGCGATGGCGTACTCGTCCAGGTCCGAGGTCACCACGATCTTGGTGTCCGTCGCCCCCAGCTCGTCCAACTGCTGCCGCACCCGGTGCGCGACCAGGAGCAGGTCCCCGGAGTCGATCCGTACGGCGCCCAGCTCGGGCCCCGCGATCTCGACGGCCGCCCGGACCGCCTCGGTCACGTCGTACGTGTCGACCAGCAGCGTCGTGCCCCGGCCCAGCGAGTCCACCTGCGCCCGGAACGCGTCGCGCTCGGTGTCGTGCAGCAGGGTGAAGGCGTGCGCGCTCGTGCCGACGGTCGGGATCGCCCAGCGGAAGCCCGCCGCCAGGTCGGAGGTGGCGTCGAAGCCGCCGACGAACGCGGCGCGGGCCGAGGCGACGGCGGAGAGCTCGTGGGTGCGGCGCGCGCCCATCTCGATGAGCCGGCGGCCCCCGGCGGCGGCCGACATCCGCGAGGCGGCGGCGGCGATGGCGGAGTCGTGGTTGAGGATGGAGAGGATCACCGTCTCCAGCAGCACGCACTCGGCGAAGGAGCCCTCCACCCGCAGGATCGGGGAGCCGGGGAAGTAGACCTCGCCCTCCGGGTAGCCCCAGATGTCGCCGCTGAAGCGGTAGCCGGCCAGCCATTCGAGGGTGGGCTCGTCGACGATGTCCTGCTGCCGCAGGAAGCCGATCATCTCGTCGTCGAAGTGGAAGTTCTCCACGGCGTCCAGGACCCGGCCGGTGCCCGCGACGACTCCGTAACGCCGCCCCTCGGGCAGCCGGCGGGTGAACGCCTCGAAGACCGAGTGCCGGTCGGCGGTGCCGGCCTTGAGGGCCGCCTGCACCATGGTCAGCTCGTACTGGTCGGTGAAGAGCGCGGTCGACGGAACGCCGACCCGTCGCCCGAGGTCCGCTGAGTTCATGGCTGGGATGCTACCCCCTATTCGTCAAAGTGACGAGATGTGGGGTCCGTTTGTGCGCGGGGCCCGCCCGGGTGGCAGCATGGGACAGGTGAGCGTTGCTACCCCGCTAGAGATCGAACGTCCCGATTCGGCCGAGGAGACCTTCGCGGTCCCCGAGCCGGACGTCCCGTGGGTGACGCTCGTCCACAATGACCCGGTCAACCTCATGAGCTACGTGACCTATGTCTTCCAGGCCTACTTCGGCTATCCGAAGGACAAAGCCCACCGGCTCATGATGGACGTGCACCAGAAGGGCCGCGCCGTCGTCTCCAGCGGGAGCCGCGAGGAGATGGAACGCGACGTCCAGGCCATGCACGGCTACGGGCTGTGGGCCACCCTCACCCAGGACCGCAACTGACCCCTCCGGGGCTCGGCCCGCCCCCTGCCCCGCCCTCACCCGCCCCGTTCGACCCACCATCGGAGAATCCATGGCCGGCCATTTCGAGGCCACCCCAGGCGGCGGCGCGGCCGTCGCGCTCGACGAGGTCGAGATCTCCATCCTGCGCTCCCTCGCCGTCCAGCTGCTCGAACTGATCGGCCCCGGCGACACGCCCGCGGACGGTGAGGACCCGCTCGCCGCCCTCTTCGCCGAGGGCCCCAGCAAGCCGCCGTCCGACCCGGCTCTCGCCCGGCTCTTCCCCGACGCCTACGGGGGCCCCGACCGCCCCGCCGAGGGCGGAAAGCCGGAGGAGGAGCTGCGCGAGCTGTCCTCCGAGTTCCGCCGCTTCACCGAGAACGACCTGCGCTCCGGCAAGCGGGACGACGCCGTCACCGTCGTCCGCACCCTGGACGCGCTGTCGCCCACCGGGGACGGCGGCGCCGTCCTCACCCTCACCGGCGACGAGTGCCGCAGCTGGCTCCGCTCCCTCAACGACCTGCGCCTGACCATCGGCACCCGGCTGGAGGTCTCCGACGAGGACGAGGGCGGCGAGGGCTCCCTCTACCGGCTCCCCGACACCGATCCGCGCAAGCCCATGGTGATGGCCTACCTCTGGCTCGGCGCACTCCAGGAAACGCTCGTCGAAGCACTTATGCCGTAATGCCGTAATGCCGTGAACGGAGAGGGCGTCCCCCCGCCACATCGGGGTGGGCGCCCTCTCCGTTCGCTCAACGGACGCTCAGATCCGCATAACGATCGCACCAAGCGATCCGGCCTTTTCGTGCCGGACAGAACCCCTTGCCCGCTTTTTCCTGTGTCCTGCGCCACAGAATGTCCCACAGTGCCCCGTGACGGCCGTGATAAATCTTCACGACCGCCCGGGGACGCCACCCCTGTTCCCGGGGGCGCCACAAACCGGCCGAACGCCGGCGGCACTCCATCCATATCCGGGGGGATCAGGACCTGATCCGCAGCCTTGTGAGGCGCGGATCGGCGTGGAGAAAGGCGCATCACCATGACATCGGCGCAGGTCGACGAGGGACAGATCGACAAGGGTCGGCCCGGCGGCGACGCCGGGGACTCCGGGACCAGTGGCGAGGGATACCAGCGCGGTCTGGGCGCTCGTCAGATTCAGATGATCGCCATCGGCGGAGCCATCGGCACCGGGCTCTTCCTCGGCGCGGGCAAAGCCATCGACCGGGCCGGACCGAGCCTCATCCTGGCCTACGTCATCGCGGGCCTGGTCATCTTCTTCATCATGCGGGCACTGGGCGAACTCCTCATGTACCGCCCGGTCTCCGGCTCCTTCTCGGAGTACGCCCGGGAATTCCTCGGCCCGTTCTTCGGATTCGTGACCGGCTGGACCTACTGGCTCTTCTGGGTCGTCACCGGAATCACCGAAGTCACCGCCGCCGCCACCTATATGACGTACTGGTGGAACATTCCCCAGTGGCTGTCGGCCCTGGTGTTCACCGTCATTCTGTACGGCGCCAACCTGATCTCCGTGAAGCTCTTCGGTGAGCTGGAGTTCTGGTTCTCCATGGTCAAGGTCACCGCGATCATCGGCATGATCCTGATCTGCGCGGGCGTCCTCACCGTCGGATTCTCCGACGCCGGCGACACCGCCACCGTCGCCAACCTCTGGAACGACGGCGGCTTCTTCCCCAACGGCATCACCGGCACGCTCATGACGCTCCAGATCGTCATGTTCGCCTTCCTCGCCGTGGAACTCGTCGGCGTCACCGCCGGGGAGTCCAAGGACCCCAAGACCGTGCTGCCCAAGGCCATCAACACCGTGCCGTGGCGCATCGCCGTCTTCTACGTCGGCGCGCTGATCATGATCCTCTCGGTCGTGCCGTGGTCCACCTTCAAGCCCGGCGTCTCCCCGTTCGTGAAGGCCTTCGAGGAGATGGGGTTCAGCGTCGGCGCCGCCATCGTCAACTTCGTCGTCCTCACCGCGGCGCTCTCCTCCTGCAACTCCGGCATGTACTCCACCGGCCGCATGCTCCGCGACCTCGCCCTCAACGGCCAGGGCCCCCGCGCCTTCACCAAGCTGACGAAGAACGGCCTGCCGCTCGTGGGCACCACGTTCTCCGCCGCCCTGATGCTCGTCGGCGTGGGGATCAACTACCAGTGGCCGGGCGAGGCGTTCAACTACGTCGTCTCCTTCGCCACCATCTCCGGCATGTGGGCCTGGATCATGATCCTGGTCAGCCAGATCCGCTACCGCCGCATGGCCGACGCGGGTCTGCTGCCGCAGTCCTCGTTCAAGGCCCCCGGAGCCCCGTACACGAGCTGGTTCGCGCTCCTGTTCATCGGCATGGTCATCGTGATGATGGCGATCGACAAGGACGCCAGGATCTCGCTCTACTGCGCACCGCTGTGGGCGCTCATCCTCTTCGTCTCGTACCGGGCGCTCCAGTCGCGCAACCCGTCGGCCCCGGAGAAGACCTCCGCCGAGACCCGCTGACCCCGGGGGCGGGCCCCACACCGCCCTCCTCCCGGACCGCCCCCGGCCGCCCCAACGGCCGACGGCGTCCAGCATGCGGCCCCCTCCGTACCACCCACCGGTACGCGGGGGGCCGCCTGCATATCCTGGCGCCATGCTGACCATCACCCAGGCGCTCCACGACCAGATCGTCGCCCACTCCCGCGCCGACCACCCCGACGAGGCGTGCGGAGTGGTCGCGGGCCCGGCCGGGACGGACCGCCCCGAGCGCTTCATCCCGATGCTCAACGCCGCCCGCTCGCCCACGTTCTACGAGTTCGACTCGGCCGACCTCCTCAAGCTCTACCGCGAGATGGACGACCGCGACGAGGAGCCCGTGATCGTCTACCACTCGCACACGGCGACCGAGGCCTACCCCTCCCGCACCGACGTCACCTACGCCAACGAACCCGGCGCCCACTACGTCCTGGTCTCCACCGCCGACACCGACGACGCAGGCCCCTTCCAGTTCCGCTCGTACCGCATCGTGGACGGCGAGATCACCGAGGAAGACGTGCGGGTCGTCGAGGCGTACTGACCCACCAGGGACCCACCAGGGTGCCCCCGCAGGGCCCCCGCACGGGTCTGGCACACTGCCCCCAGACCCAATCAAGGCAGCAGGAACCAGGAAGCCGGTGCGAATCCGGCACGGTCCCGCCACTGTGACCGGGCCCCCTCCCACGCGGACGACTCCCCAGCGGACGACGTCGCACCGGAGGGCGGCCCGGAAGTCAGGAACTGGCCCGCCGCCTTCTCGCATCGACCAGGGGACGCGGAAATCCCCCGGAGAGGCCTCGCCATGTCCCGGCGCACCCCCGCGCTCATAGCCGCCGCCGTGCTGCTCCCGCTCGCCCTCACCGCCTGCTCCTCCTCCGACGGCGCCACCACCGCCACCGGGGACAAGGCCGCGGCGAAGAGCGACGGATTCCCGTACACCGTGAAGAACTGCGGTGTCACCACCACGTTCAAGGCCCCGCCGAAGCGCGTCGTCACCATGAACCAGCACGTCACCGAGATCATGCTGGAACTGGGCCTGAAGAAGTCCCTCGTCGGCACCGCCTACCTCGACGACCAGGTCCTGCCGAAGTACGCAGAGGACTACGCGTCCGTCCCGGTCATCGCCAAGGAGTACCCCTCCTACGAGCAGGTCCTCGCCACCAACCCCGACTTCGTCTACGGCGGCTACGGCAGCGCCTTCACCGCAGGCGACGGCCGCAGCCGCGAGGCGCTGAAGAAGTCCGGCATCGAGAGCCGGCTCAACACCGAGAGCTGCACCAAGGGCGACCAGCCCATGGACACCCTCTACGAGGAGATCCGCGAGGTCGGCCGCACCTTCGGCGTCACCGACCGCGCCGAGGCCTGGATCAAGCAGGCCAAGGCCGACAACGCCGCCACCGCGAAGAAGCTCGCCGACCTGAAGCCCGTTTCCGTCTTCGTCTACGACAGCGGCGACAAGACCGCCTTCACCGCTGGCGGCGAAGGCATCGGCAACGAACTGATCGAACGGGCCGGCGGCACCAACGTCTTCGCCGACCTCGACAAGCCCTTCGGCGACGCTTCCTGGGAGAACGTCGTCGCCCGGAAGCCCGAAGTCATCGTGATCTACGACTACGGCGCCACCACCGTCGAACAGAAGAAGAAGCGCCTCCTCACCGACCCGGCCCTCGCCGACGTCCCCGCCATCAAGAACAAGCGCTTCGCGGTCATGCCGCTCTCCGACGCCGTCCTCGGCGTCCGCGTCCCCGCCGCCGTCGACAAGCTCGCCGCCCAGCTCCACCCGGGGGCCACCACCCCGTGAGCTGCCGCACCCCCGCACCGCGGCGGCTGCTCCGCTACACCCTGGTGCTCGGCGTCCTCGCCGCGCTCCTCGCCGCCGCCGTGCTCGCCGCACTCGCCCTCGGCTCCGTCCGCATCCCGCCCGGCCAGGTCCTCGACATCCTGACCGGGCGGGCGGACGCGAGCCCCTTCCGCACGATCGTCCTGGACGTCCGGCTTCCCCGGGTGCTGCTCGGCATCGTCGTCGGCGCCGGACTCGCCGTCATCGGCACCGTCCTCCAGGCCCTCGTACGCAACCAGCTCGCCGACCCGTTCCTCCTCGGCGTCTCCTCCGGGGCCTCCACCGGCGCCGTCCTGGTGATCGTCCTCGGCATCGGCGCGACCCTCGCCACCACCGTCACCATCCCGGCGGCCGCCTTCGCGGGCGCGCTGCTCTCGCTGCTCCTCGTCTACACCCTGGCGCGCGGCGGAGGCGGCCTCACCACCAACCGGCTCGTCCTCGCCGGGGTCGCCGTCTCCTACGTCCTCTCCGCCCTGACCAGCCTGATCCTGGTCACCTCCGCCCGCGCCGACCACCTCCAGGAAGTCCTCTACTGGACCCTCGGCGGCCTCGGCGCGGCCCGCTGGGACATGCTGGCGCTCCCCACCGTCACCCTGGTCGTCGGCACCGCCGTCCTCCTCACCCTGGCCCGGCCGCTCGACCTGCTCCTGGTCGGGGAGGAGGGCGCGACCGTCCTCGGCCTCGACACCGCCCGCTTCCGGGCCGCCGTCTTCGTCCTCGCCTCCCTCATGACCGGGGCGCTCGTCGCGTACAGCGGGGCGATCGGCTTCGTCGGGCTGATGGTCCCGCACATGGCCCGGATGGCCGTCGGCGCCGCGCACCGCGCGCTGCTCCCGGTCGTCGCCCTCGGCGGAGCGGTGTTCCTGGTCCTCGCCGACCTGGCCGCCCGGACGCTCGCCGCCCCGCAGGACATCCCGGTCGGCGTCCTCACCGCGCTGACCGGCGGCCCGTTCTTCCTCTGGATGCTCCGCCGCCGCCCCGAAGGAGCGCCCGCATGAAGCTGCCACGCGTCGAGGGAGTCCGCCCGACACATCCGTACGCGCGAGGAGCCCGCCCGTGACCACCCTGCGCACCGAGGGCCTCTCGTACGGGGTCGGCGAGGGCCGCCACCTCGTCGACGCCGTCGACCTCACCGCCGCCGACGGCGAGACCGTCGGCCTCGTCGGCCCCAACGGCAGCGGCAAGACCACCCTCCTGCGCTGCGTCTACGGCACCCTGCGCCCCACCCACGGCCGTGTCCTCCTCGACGGCGACGACCTCGCCACCCTCCCCGTGAAGGCCCGCGCCCAGCGCATCGCCACCGTCCCGCAGGACGGCCACGCCGGTTTCGAGCTCACCGTCGGCCAGGTCGTCGCGATGGGCCGCGCCCCGCACAAGCGGTTCTGGGAGGCGGACACCGCCGCCGACACCGCCCTGGTCGCCGAGGCCCTCGCCCGGGTCGGCATCGCCGCACTCGAACCCCGTACCTTCGCCTCCCTCTCCGGCGGCGAACGCCAGCGCGCCCTCGTCGCCCGCGCCCTGGTCCAGCAGCCGTCGCTCGTCGTCCTGGACGAGCCGACCAACCACCTGGACATCCGCTACCAGCTGGAGATCCTCTCCCTGGTCCGCGAGCTCGGCACCACCAACCTCCTCGCCCTGCACGACCTCAACCTCGCCGCGTACTACTGCGACCGCCTGTACGTCCTCAAGGACGGCCGCGTCGTCGCCTCCGGCACCCCGGAAGAGGTCCTCACGGCCGAACTGCTGGGCGAGGTGTACGGCGTCGCCGCCGAGGTCAGCACCCACCCGAAGACCGGCGCGCCCACGGTCGTCTACCTGCCGGAAGGTCTCGCCCGCCCCACGTTGCCCGCATAGTGGTCACTCACCATCCACTATCTGATATGACACTCGGGTTTCCGCACAGGGAATCGATACGATGCCCGCATGGTTCCCCATGACGTGAGCAACAAGACGCCGGGCACGCTGCTCGTCGCGCGGCTGCACGTCGACCTGTGCAGGCTCGCCAGCGCGATCTGTCCCACCCGCAGCCTGCCCGTGAGCCGCCCGGCCTGAGCCGCGGTCCGCGCGCCCACCCACACGCACCACCCCCTGCGCGGGGGCAGAAACGCGCGCCCCACGCCACCTCCACGCTTTCGACAGGAGCCCACGCCATGGCCATCGAGGTCCGCATCCCGACCATCCTCCGCACCTACACCGACGGCGCGAAGGCCGTCGAAGGCAACGGGGACACCCTCGCCGACCTCTTCGCCGACCTGGAGAGCCGCCACACCGGCATCCGTGAGCGCATTGTCGACGGCGAGCAGCTCCGCCGCTTCGTGAACGTCTACCTCAACGACGAGGACGTCCGCTTCCTCGACGGCATCTCCACCAAGCTCAGCGACGGCGACAACGTCACGATCCTCCCGGCCGTCGCCGGCGGCATGCGCTGATGCGGTACGACTCCCCGCTGGCGGCCGTGGGCAACACACCTCTGGTGCGTCTGCCCCGGCTGTCCCCGTCCGAGGACGTCCGGATCTGGGCCAAGCTGGAGGACCGCAACCCCACCGGCTCGATCAAGGACCGCCCCGCGCTCCACATGGTCGAACAGGCGGAGAAGGACGGCAGGCTGACACCCGGCTGCACCATCCTGGAGCCCACCAGCGGCAACACCGGCATCTCGCTCGCCATGGCGGCCAAGCTCAAGGGCTACCGCATCGTCTGCGTCATGCCGGAGAACACCTCCCAGGAGCGGCGCGACCTGCTCGCCATGTGGGGCGCCGAGATCATCTCCTCCCCGGCCGCGGGCGGCTCCAACACCGCCGTCCGCGTCGCGAAGGAACTGTCGGCCGAGCACCCGGACTGGGTGATGCTCTACCAGTACGGCAACCCGGACAACGCGGGCGCCCACTACGCCACCACCGGACCCGAGATCCTCACCGACCTCCCGTCCATCACGCACTTCGTCGCGGGCCTCGGCACCACCGGCACCCTCATGGGCGTCGGCCGCTACCTCCGCGAGAACCGCGAGGGCATCCAGATCGTCGCCGCCGAACCGCGCTACGACGACCTGGTCTACGGCCTGCGCAACCTCGACGAGGGCTTCGTCCCCGAGCTCTACGACGCCTCGGTCCTCACCACCCGCTTCTCCGTGGGCTCCGCGGACGCGGTCACCCGCACCCGCGAACTCCTCCAGCAGGAGGGAATCTTCGCGGGCGTCTCCACCGGCGCCGCCCTCCACGCGGCGATCGGCGTGGGCAACAAGGCGGTCAAGGCGGGGGAGAGCGCCGACATCGTCTTCGTCGTCGCGGACGGCGGTTGGAAGTACCTGTCGACGGGCGTCTACACGGCGGAGACGACAGAAGCGGCGATCGAAACCCTCCAGGGCCAGCTCTGGGCGTGACCCCGCCCCCGGTCCCATCCAGCCCGTCCGGCGCTTGGGGACGTCTCTCAAGCCCCTCCGGCGATTGAGGAGCGGGGCCCGGGGCCCCGCCCCGGAACGGCCCCGCCCCTCACCCCGCCCCCAGCCCGCGCACCCGCTCCCACAGCCCCGGATCCACCGCCCCCACCCGCCGCCGGAACCCGGCGATCCGCACCTCCCGCAGCTCGTCCGTCTCCAGGAAACTCTGCCGCCCCTGCCGGTCCCCGACCGTCCCCGAGGGCAGCGCGATCACCCCGGGCCGCTCCTCGTGATGCTTGCTGGTGATCTTCGCGACCAGCGCCGTGCGCCCCCGGCCCCGCCCCCGTACCGAGATCACCAGACATGGCCGGTCCTTCGACCCGGGCCCGTCCTCGTACGGCACATCGGCCCACCACACCTCACCGGCCCGGGGCGAACGCCCGTCCCCACGCCCTTCCGGACCCGAAGGGCCCGACGGCCGCGACGGCCGCGACGGCGGCCGGGCCGACCCCACCGGCTGCCGGGGCCGGCGCGAGCGGGGACCGCGGTCCGAGCGCCCCCGGCCGTCCACCACCGCGGCCACGAGCGCGAGCAGAACCACGGCGACCAGCGCCACCCACCAGAACGTGTTCATCCCCCGACCGTACCGGCGGCCGGGACGGGCACGACGGGGCGGCCGGTGGACGCGCTTCCATCGAACCGGTGACAGAGCAGGTGAGTTCCCCCACAACGGAGGGCAGCGGAGGAGCGACGCGGAGTTTCGCGCCTTACGCTCGACAAACCGCAGAACCCATTCCGCAGGCACCGTACGAAGCCCCGGCGGAATCGCACGAACCCTCCCCGTTCCCGCGTACCGGAGGTTCACGCTCCATGAAGCTCACCGTCGTCGGCTGCTCCGGCTCGTTCCCCTCCACGGGTTCGGCATGCTCGAGCTACCTCGTAGAGGCCGACGGCTTCCGGCTGCTCCTCGACATGGGCAACGGCGCCCTCGGCGAGCTGCAGCGCCACGTCGGTCTCTACGACCTCGACGCGATCTTCCTCAGCCATCTGCACGCCGACCACTGCATCGACATGTGCGCGTATTTCGTCGTCCGCTACTACCGCCACGACGGCGCCCGCCCCGTCCCTCTCCCGGTCTACGGGCCCGAGGGCACCGAGCAGCGTCTGACCGTCGCCCACGGGGACACCCCCTCCGACCGGGCGATGAGCGAGGTCTTCGACTTCCACACCCTCAAGTCCCAGTCCTTCGAGATCGGCCCCTTCGCGGTCCGTACGGAGAAGCTCTGCCACCCCGTCGACACCTTCGGCATCCGGGTCGAGCACGGCGGCTCCGTCCTCGCCTACTCCGGCGACACGGGGACCTGCGAGGCGCTGGAGGACCTGGCCCGGGGCGCGGACCTGTTCCTCTGCGAGGCGTCGTTCGTCGACGGCAAGGAGGACATCCCCGACCTGCACCTCAACGGCCGCGAGGCCGGCGAGGCCGCGGCCCGCGCCGGAGCGCGCCGGCTCGTCCTCACCCACATCCCGCCGTGGACCGACGCCGACCGCAACGCCGCCGACGCCCGTGCGGTCTACCCGGGCCCGGTGGAACTGGCGGCCCCGGGCGCGGTCTACGAGCTCTGAGCCCCGCGCGGGCGGCGGGCGGCCCGGGTTCCCCGGACGTGCCATCCGGAGCCGGGCCGCTCTGTGAGACTGCTCGGATGATCACGATCAGAACCGCCCGGGACGCCGACCTCGACGGCTTCCTGACCCTGGCGTCCCAGGTCGAGCACTGGTTCGGGCCGATGGTCGAGGAGCCGGGCTTCCACCGCGCGGTGGAAGCCCACATCCGTGACGGGGCGGCGCTGGTCGCCGAGTCCGCCGACGCGTCCGGCCCCGTCGGCGGACTGCTGTTCGGCGCCGAACCGCCCACGTACCACGTGCACTGGCTCGTCACCTCCGAACACCTCCGGGGCGCCGGAGTGGGCCGGCTGCTGATGGCGGAGGCGATGCGCCGGTACGTCACCGGGCCCGGCACCGTCGAGGTGATCACCTTCGGGCCCGACCACCCCGGGGCGGTGGAGAGCGGGGCCCGCGTCTTCTACGAGCGGCTCGGCTTCCGCCCCGGCGAGCCGGCCGACCCGGGACCGGAGGGCGGTTCCCGCCAGCTCTACCGGCTGGACGTTCCCGTACGCCGGATGTGACGCGACCGTACGCATGGCGGGTACGCCGAAGCCCCCGCTTCCCGAAAGACGTCTTTCGGGAAGCGGGGGCTTCGGCGTACCCGGCGCGGCGGAGGCTACTTCGCCTCGGCCTTCTGCAGCTCGGCGAGCTCCTCGTCCGACTCCCGGCCCGGGGTCGGGAGGTTGAACTTGGTGATCGCGAAGCGGAAGATCACGTAGTAGACCACCGCGAAGCAGAGACCGACCAGGACCAGCAGCCACGGCTTGGTGGCGATGCCCAGGTTGAGCCCGAAGTCGACCAGACCGGCCGAGAAGCCGAAGCCGTCCTTCATACCGAGCGCCCAGGTCAGCGCCATCGACACACCGGTCAGCACCGCGTGGATCGCGTACAGCACCGGGGCGACGAACATGAACGTGAACTCGATCGGCTCGGTCACACCGGTGACGAACGAGGTCAGCGCGAGGGAGAACATCATGCCGCCGACGACCTTGCGGCGCTCCGGGCGGGCACAGTGGACGATCGCGAGGCAGGCCGCAGGAAGGGCGAACATCATGATCGGGAAGAAGCCGGTCATGAACTGTCCGGCGGTCGGGTCGCCCTCCAGGAAGCGCGCGATGTCGCCGTTCTTGCCGTTGTACTCGCCCGCCTGGAACCACGGGAAGGAGTTCAGCAGGTGGTGCATGCCGACCGGGATCAGCGCACGGTTGGCGACACCGAAGATGCCCGCGCCGACCGCGCCGGAGCCGACGAGCCACTCACCGAAGTTGTGCAGACCCGTGCCGAGGACCGGCCAGATCAGACCGAAGACGATACCGATGAGCAGACCCGCGAGGGCGGAGAGGATCGGGACCAGACGGCGGCCGCTGAAGAAGCCCGCCCAGTCGGGCAGCTTGGTGCGGTAGAAGCGCTGGTAGAGGAGGGCCACCACGATGCCCATCACGACACCGCCGAGGACCTTGGCGTCCACCGGTGCCTCGGTCATGACGATCTTGCCGTCGATGACCTTGGCGACCTTGTCCAGGTTCGGGTCCGTGAACGTGGACAGCACGTTCTTGAAGACCAGGTAGCCGGTGACGGCGGCCAGAGCGGTGGAGCCGTCCGACTTCTTCGCGAAGCCGATCGCGATGCCGACGGCGAACAGCAGCGCCATGTTGTCGAGGAGCGCGTTGCCGCCCGCGGACATGTAGCCGGCGAGCTTCGTGACGAAGGTCGGGAACGAGTCACGGCCCAGCATGTCCTTGTCGCCGAGGCGGACCAGGAGTGCGGCGGCCGGCAGCACGGCGACCGGCAGCATGAGGCTGCGGCCGATGCGCTGCATGACGGCCATCGCGCCGGCGCCCTTCTTCTTCTCGGCCGCGGGTGCGGTCTCAGCCGTGGTCATCAACTTCCTCCATGGGACACGGTGCCGCCCAGGTCGTTGATGCGGGGAGGCGGCGACTCGACAGACGCCGGCAGACAGCCGTGGTCTGGACCACTCAGTGGTGTAGACCAGTTTTAGCACGGTGAGGGTTAGATAAGGAACCTGCAATTCCCTGCTTATTCGCAGTAGCAGATCCGGCACTTTCGGTGACATGCCGAAGGCCCCCGGACCGGGTGGTCCGAGGGCCTTGTACGTGCCGTGCGCTCCGGGTCCGAAGGCCCGCAGCTCTTACCGTGCCGCGCTACTTGGTGAGATCCTTCTCGATCTCCTTCTCGATCTCCTCCGGTTCGCGCCCCGGTGTCTTGAGGTCGAACTTGGTGATCGCGAAACGGAAGACCACGTAGTAGATCACCGCGAAGCACGCGCCGATCGGGATGATCAGCCAGGGTTTCGTATCCAGATGCCAGTTGACGACGTAGTCGATCAACCCGGCCGAGAAGCTGAACCCCGCGTGCACCCCCAGCAGCCAGGTGATGCCCATCGACGCCCCGGTGAGCACCGCGTGCACGCCGTACAGCAGCGGCGCGACGAACATGAAGGAGAACTCGATCGGCTCGGTCACGCCCGTGACGAACGAGGTCAGCGCCACCGAGACCATCAGGCCCGCCACTTCCTTGCGGCGCTCGGGCCGCGCGCAGTGGGTGATGGCCAGGGCGGCGGCCGGCAGGCCGAACATCATGATCGGGAAGAAGCCCGAGGTGAACTGACCGGCCGACGGGTCCCCGGCGAAGAACCGGGAGATGTCGCCCTGCACGGTCTGGCCGTCCGTTCCGGTGTACTCGCCCGCCTGGAACCAGAAGAACGTGTTGAGGAACTGGTGCATGCCGATCGGGATCAACAACCGGTTTGCGAAGCCGAAGATCGCCGCACCCCAGGAGCCGAGGTCGATCAGCTGCTTGGAGAACCAGGTCAGCGCGTCGCCCACCGGCTGCCACAGCAGGCCGAACAGCACGCCGAGGATCACGCAGAGGAACGCCATCAGGATCGGCACCAGGCGTCGCCCGTTGAAGAACCCGAGCCAGTCGACCAGCTTGGTGCGGTGGTAGCGCTGCCAGACGACCGCGGTCAGCAGCCCGATCAGGATGCCGCCGAGCACGCCGGGGTTCTGCGGCTCGCCGTCGGGCAGGGCCTCCGTCACGGTGCCGTCGATGGGGAAGGCGGTCAGCACTCCCCGGTAGACCAGGAAGCCGACGACGGCCGCCAGCGCGGTGGAACCGTCGGCCTTCTTCGCGAAGCCGATGGCGACGCCGATGCAGAACAGCAGGGGCAGACCGAGCTCGCCGTCGAGGATCGCGCCGCCGCCGTTGAGCAGGACCTTGGAGGTCTTGTCCCAGAACGTGCCGTCCAGGTAGGAGCTGAAGAGGTTGCCGAGGCTGACGAGCAGACCGGCGGCGGGGAGGACGGCCACCGGGAGCTGAAGGCTCCGCCCGACCTTCTGCAAGCCCTGGACCGGTCCGTTCCACCATTTTTGCTGCGGTACCGCAGCGGCGCTCGAACTCATGGGCGTCCTCCCGGAACACTTCACGTTTGGCGGTCGTTGCAAACTGGTGTAGACCAGTTGCGTCACGGTCCGGGGTCCGTCCCGAAGGCAGGGCGCCGGTGATCGTCATCTTTCGGGATCGTCCGGTTACCCGCCCGCGAAGTTGGGCCAACCGTGCGTTACCGTGACGAAACGGACCCGCAGCGGGCGGCCGTCTGCGCGCGAAACCAGGGAGAAGGACATGGCCACCAAGGCTGAGAAGATCGTCGCCGGGCTCGGCGGTATCGAGAACATCGACGAGATCGAAGGCTGCATCACCCGCCTCCGCACCGAGGTCCACGACCCCAGCAAGGTCGACGAAGCCGCCCTCAAGGCCGCCGGCGCCCACGGCGTCGTCAAGATGGGCACCGCGATCCAGGTCGTCATCGGCACCGACGCGGACCCCATCGCCGCCGACATCGAAGACATGATGTGACCGGCTGACCCCACGCCGGAAACCGCAGGCCCCGTCCACCGCCGGAGGACGGGGCCGCGCCATGTCCGCACACCCCCGCGCACGCACTCCACGGCGGCCGCCACCGCACCCGAACGGAGCCACCCCCGCCACCGGATAAAGTCGGGCCCATGTCTCGCATCGACGGCCGCACGCCCGAACAGCTCCGCCCCGTCACCATCGAACGCGGCTGGAGCAAGCACGCCGAGGGCTCAGTCCTCATCTCCTTCGGCGACACCAAAGTCTTCTGCACCGCCTCCGTCACCGAAGGCGTCCCGCGCTGGCGCAAGGGCAGCGGCGAAGGCTGGGTCACCGCCGAGTACTCCATGCTGCCCCGCTCCACCAACACCCGGGGCGACCGCGAAGCCGTACGCGGCAAGATCGGCGGACGCACCCACGAGATCAGCCGCCTGATCGGCCGTTCGCTGCGCGCCGTCATCGACTACAAGGCCCTCGGCGAGAACACCATCGTCCTGGACTGCGACGTCCTCCAGGCCGACGGCGGCACCCGTACGGCCGCCATCACCGGCGCCTACGTCGCCCTCGCCGACGCCGTCGCCTGGGCCCAGGGCAAGAAGATCGTCAAGGCCGGCCGCAAGCCGCTCACCGACACCGTCGCCGCCATCAGCGTCGGCATCGTCGACGGCACCCCGCTCCTCGACCTCTGCTACGAGGAGGACGTCCGCGCCGAGACCGACATGAACGTCGTCTGCACCGGGGACGGCCGTTTCGTCGAGGTCCAGGGCACCGCCGAGGGCGCACCCTTCGACCGCAAGGAACTCGGCGCGCTCCTCGACCTCGCCACCGCCGGCTGCGTCGACCTCGCCGCACTCCAGCGCGACGCGCTCGCCCGCACCCAGGACGCGTAGCGACCCGCCCTCCGCGGGTAAAGAAGCAACCAAATAAGCACCGCACAGCGTCGTTACGGATACGGGCGCACGGGTCGAACCGTGCGTCCGTCCACGTAACGATCCCCGGGGAGGGACCGAACCATGGCATCGCGCCGTCACCAACGCCTCGCACTCGCCACCGCCGCCACCCTGCTGACGCTGACCACGGCCGTGGGCTGCGCAGGACTCGACAAGGCGCTCGACTGCGTCCGCACCGCCGACGCCATCGCCACCAGCGTCGGCAACCTCCAGAAGGCCGTCTCCAACGCCTCCGAGGACATCACCCAGGCCTCCGAGTCCCTGGACGAGATCGACCGCGAACTGAAGAAGCTCGACGACACCACGGACAACGCCGACCTCTCCAAGGCCGTCGACGACCTCCAGGCGGGCGTCACGGGCGTCCGCAAGTCCATCGAGGCCGGCGACGCCACCCCCGACATCACCCCGGTGACGGACGCGGCGACGGAGATCGGCAAGGTCTGCAGCCCGTAGGACGTCGTCCCGTCGATCACGGGCGGCCCGGGCCGGGGGCACCACGGCCCGCCCAGGCCGCCCGGGGCGATAATCGCCCCATGAAGCGCCTGATCCTCGCCACCCGCAACGCCGGGAAAATCACCGAACTCCACGCCATCCTCGCCGACGCGGGACTCGACCTCGACCTCGTCGGCGCGGACGCGTACCCCGACATTCCCGACGTCAAGGAAACCGGCGTCACCTTCGCCGAGAACGCGCTCCTCAAGGCCCACGCCCTGGCGAGCGCCACCGGTCTCCCGGCCGTCGCCGACGACTCGGGCCTCTGCGTGGACGTCCTCGGCGGCGCCCCCGGCATCTTCTCGGCCCGCTGGTCCGGCACCCACGGCGACGACCGGGCCAACCTGAACCTGCTCCTGGCCCAGCTGGGCGACATCGCCGACGAACACCGCGGCGCCTACTTCGCCTGCGCCGCCGCCCTGGCCCTCCCCGACGGCACGGAACGCGTGGTCGAGGGCCGCCTGAACGGCACCCTGCGCCACACCCCGTCCGGCACGGGCGGCTTCGGCTACGACCCGATCCTCCAGCCGGAGGGCGAGACCCGCACATGCGCGGAGCTGACCCCGGCGGAGAAGAACGCGATCAGCCACCGCGGGAAGGCGTTCCGGGCGTTGGTGCCGGTGGTGCGGGAGTTGGCGGGGTGACAGAAACGGCCTGCGAACCAGTCTTCGGTTCGCAGGCCGTTCTCGGTGCGGCGGAAGGGATTCGAACCCTCAAGCCGTTTCACGGGCCACAGATCCTAAGTCTGCTGTGTCGCCAGTTGCACCACCGCCGCCAGACGCATGTCATCGTACCGGGCGGGTGGCGGCGGTGATGAGCGAGTTTCACGAGTGCGTACAGTCGGCGTGCTGTTCTTTCAGAACTTCGGCTCCGGTGCCTGTGCCTGCACCAGTTCCGCCGCCTCCTCGTCCGTCTCGACCGACGGCGGGGAGCCGATCAGCGGCTGCTGGGCCGTCTCCTTCATGCAGGCGACCGCGATCACGCCGACCAGGGCCGCCGCCATCGCGTAGTACGCGGGCATCAGGTTGGAGCCGGTCCAGTTGATCAGGGCCGTGATCACCAGCGGGGTCGTGCCGCCGAAGATCGACGCGGAGAGGTTGTAGCCGACCGACAGGGACCCGTAGCGGACGTTCGTCGGGAACAGGGCCGGGAGCGCCGCCGACATCGTGCCGAGCATGCAGACCAGGGAGAGGCCCAGCATCAGCATGCCGACCGTGATCGGGAGGATGCCGTCCACCCGGATGAGGAGGAATGCGGGCAGGGAGAGGAAGAGGAAGCCCAGCATTCCGGTCATCAGCAGCGGTTTGCGGCCGAAGCGGTCGGAGAGCTTGCCGACCTGGCTGATGATCAGCATCAGGAACACCATCACCGCCAGCAGGATCAGCAGGCCGTGGGTCTCGCTGTAGCCGAGTTCGTCGGAGAGATACGTCGGCATGTACGACAGCAGCATGTAGTCGGTGATGTTGTACGCGCCGACCAGGCAGATGCAGAGGATCAGCGTCGGCCAGTACTGCCGGAAGATCTTCGCGAGGTCGCCCTTGGCCGTGGACTCGACGCCGTCCGCCGCCTCGCTCGCGTGCGCCGTGCCGCCCTCCAGCTTCTGGAAGGCCGGGGTCTCGTCCAGGCGCAGCCGCAGGTAGAGGCCGACCAGGCCCAGCGGGCCCGCGACGAGGAACGGGATCCTCCACCCCCAGGCCTCCATCTGCGCGTCGGTCAGGAGGGCGTACAGGGCCGTCACGAGGCCCGCGGCGCCCACGTAGCCGGCCAGGGTGCCGAACTCCAGGAAGCTGCCGAAGAAGCCGCGCCGCTTGTCGGGGGCGTATTCGGCGATGAACGTCGAGGCCCCGCCGTACTCACCGCCCGTCGAGAAGCCCTGGAGCATCCGGAAGAAGATCAGCAGGACCGCGGCCCAGACGCCGATCGTGTCGTGCGAGGGGATCAGGCCGATCGCGAACGTGCCGACGGCCATCAGGATCATCGTCAGCGCGAGGACCTTCTTGCGGCCGACCTTGTCGCCCATCGGGCCGAAGAACATGCCGCCGAGCGGCCGTACGAGGAAGGCCACCGCGAAGGTCGCGAAGGAGGAGAGGAGCTGGGTGGTGTCGTTCCCGGACGGGAAGAACACGTGTCCGATCGTCACGGCCAGGTAGGAGTAGATCCCGAAGTCGAACCACTCCATGGCGTTACCGAGTGAGGCGGCCTTCACGGCACGCTTCACCGCGGCGTCGTCGGTGACCGTGATGTCCGTCCGGCGCAGCCGCGGGTTCCGCCGTTTCCGGATGGCCCGGAAGAGCGCGGGGTGGCGTTTGACCGCTTCGGGGTCGGCCGCCTGGTGGGGGTCGGGGGCCGCCATGGCCGGGTCCTTTCCTCGGAGTGTGTTCCAGGAAAAGCTTCTGCGCAGTCATGGCGGTCGCAAACCGACTTCGTGGGCCGATGCGATCTCCCTCACATGATCTGAACACGTTCTCCGGTCGGACGCCGGTCGGAATCGCCGTATTCGCCGGAATCCCGTGAAGGATCCTGTGAGGGTGGCCCGGGGCCGGTGCCCCGGGCCGACGGGTGTCAGATCCCCAGATCCCTGATGATCTTGGCCACGTGGCCGGTCGCCTTCACGTTGTAGAACGCGTGCTCGATCTTGCCGTCCTCGTCGACGACGACGGTGGAACGGATCACGCCCGTCACCACTTTGCCGTAAAGCTTCTTCTCGCCGAAGGCGCCGTAGGCCTCCAAAGTTTCCTTCGCCGGGTCGCCCACCAGGGTGACCTTGAGGTTTTCCGTGTCGCGGAACTTCGCGAGCTTCTCCGGCTTGTCGGGGGAGACGCCGATGACGTCGTACCCGGCGCTCGCCAGGAGGTCGAGGTTGTCCGTGAAGTCGCAGGCCTGCTTGGTGCATCCGGGGGTAAGCGCGGCGGGGTAGAAGTACACGATGACCTTGCGGCCCTTGTGGTCCGCGAGCGACACCTCGTTGCCGTCGGCGTCGGGAAGGGTGAAGGCGGGAGCGGTGTCGCCGGGCTTCAGTCGCTCGCTCATGTGGTTCTCCTCGGGTGGTGCACGGGTCGGACGGGACCGAGGGTAATAGGGGTGCCGCCGGGTGTGCGGGGGTTCGAGCTGACAGACTGTCGATGAAGGTTCAGACGAAGGTTTACCGGACGACGACCACGGAGGCGGCGCAGTGTCGGATGCCAGGACCCCTGCGCAGATCGAGGCGGACATCATCAGCAGGCGCGAGCAGCTCGCTGTGGTGCTCGACGAGATCGGGGTGCGGGTACACCCGAAGACGATCATCGGAGACGCCAGGGCGAAGGCGGCCCAGACCGTGGACCGGACGGCCGGCCGCGCCTTCGTCGCGGTGAACCGCTCGGTGTCGGAGGTGAAGGCGCAGTTCGTCGCGGAGGACGGCTCCCCGCGGCTGGAGCGGGTGATTCCCGCGGCTCTGCTGGTGGTCGGCGTGGTGGGGCTGCTCACGGTGTCCAAGCGCCGCCGCACGTGACCGGTGGTGGTCGCTGCGCGTCCGGAGGCGTTCCGCACCCGGACGCGTGCGGTCCGGGGCCCGGCAGGTAGGTTGCGGGCGTGAGCGACAACACCCACGAGGGCCATCGCGGCGCCACCGGCTCCGCCGACGACGACAAGCTGCCCATCCGGATGCTGCACGACCGGGTGCTGGTGCGGAACGACGCGTCCGAGGGCGAGCGGCGCTCCGGTGGCGGCATCCTGATTCCGGCGACGGCCGCGGTGGGCCGGCGGCTGGCCTGGGCCGTCGTCGTCGCGGTCGGGCAGAACGTGCGGACGGTGGAGCCCGGAGATCGGGTGCTGTACGACCCCGAGGACCGTGCCGAGGTCGAGGTGCGGGGCGTGGCGTACGTCCTGATGCGGGAGCGCGATCTGCACGCGGTGGCCGCCGACCGGTTCGAGGGTTCGGTGGATTCGACCGGGTTGTATCTGTAGGACCCGTGCTGTTCAGGGCCTGGTGACCGGTGTCACCAGGCCCTTTCCCTGTTTTTGGCTATGGACGGAGCCGCCCCCGCTGTCCTAGGTCCCTCCGCTGTCGCCGTCACCGCCGTCACCGCCGTCACCGCCGTCACCGCCGGTGCCTCCGGTGCCTCCGGTGCTCCCTGTCTCTCCGGAGCCGCCGGTGGTGCCGGCGGTGCCGTTCGTTCCGCCGGTGTCCGTGCCGCCGGTGTCCGTGCTGTCGCCTGCCGGGCTGCTCTCCGTGGTGCCGGAGGGGCCGGTGGTGGGCTCCGACGAGGCGGACGGGTCCGTGCTGCTGTCGGAGTCCGCGTCGAGCGTGGGTTCGTCCTCCTCGTCGGAGCCCGGAGCCGTCTCCAGGTCGAAGTCCTGGGCCGGGGAGGAGCGCAGCGCCGCTTCCGTGTAGGCGGCCCAGGTCTCGGCCGGGGCGCCGCCGCCGTTGACGCGGGGCAGGCCGAGGGCTCCGTACAGCGGGGTCTGGGCGCCCGTGTCCGGGTTCTGGCCCATCACGGCGACGACGGTCGCGAGGTCCGGGGTGTACCCGGCGAACCAGGCGGCCCGGTCCTCCTCCGCGGTGCCGGTCTTGCCCACGGCGGGGCGGCCCACGGCCAGGGCCGCCGTGCCGGTGCCGCCCTCCACGACGCTGCGCAGCACGGCGGTGGTGGTGTCGGCGGCCTCGCGGCTGACGGCCTGGTCGGTCGTGCGCTCGGGCAGTTCGATCTCCGCGCCGTCCTTGGTGACCTTCTCGACGAGGACGTGACGGCCGTGCCGGCCGTGGTCGGCGAGGGTCGCGTACGCCTCGGTCATGTCCAGGACGCTGGCGTTGGCGGTGCCGAGCGCGATGGAGGGGGAGGCGGTGAGGTCGGGGGTGTCGTTGGGGATGCCGAGGGCGACCGCGGTGTCCCGGACCTTCCCGGGGCCGACGTCCTGGGCCATCTGCGCGTAGACGGAGTTGACGGACTCGTCGGTGGCGGTGCGCACGGTGATGTCGCCGTGGTCGACGTCGTCCTCGTTGGCGGGGGCGTAGTCGGTGGGGCCCTGCGGTCCGACGACCATGCGCTTGTTGGCGCCGTCGTAGACGGTGTTGGGCGTGATGCGTTCGCCGTCCTGGGTGGTGGAGCCGTTGACGACGGCGGAGGTGAGGACGAACGGCTTGAAGATCGAGCCGACCTGGTAGTCGCGGCGGGTCGCGTTGCTGACGTACTGCTTCGTGTAGTCGATCCCGCCGTACAGGGCGACGACCTTGCCGGTGGCGGGGACGATCGAGGCCCCGCCGACGCGGACGTTGCGGTCGGCCTTGCGTTCGGCGCTGGTCCTGGCCGTCACGTTGGTGTCGACGGCCTTGACGAAGGCGTCCTGCTTGGTCTTGTCGAGGGTCGTGGTGATGCGGTAGCCGCCGGTGGCGAGGGTCTTCTCGTCGAGGATGCCGCGCCGGTTCAGGTAGTCCTCGACGGCCTGCACGATGTAGCCGCGCTGTCCCGAGAGCCCGGTCGACGGTTTGGTCTCGCCGGGGGTGGGGAACTCCGTCGTCGCCCGTTCGGCCGCATCGAGCCAGTCCTCCTTGACCATGCCGTCCAGGACGTAGTTCCAGCGGTTCTGGGCGGCGGGCTTGTTGTCGGGGTGGGCGACGACGTCGTAGGCGCTGGGGGCGTTCAGGAGGGAGGCGAGGTAGGCGCCCTCGGCGGTGGTGAGCTCCTCGACGTTCTTGCCGTAGTACGCCTGGGCGGCGGCCTGGATGCCGTAGGCGTTGCGTCCGAAGTAGCTGGTGTTGAGGTAGCCCTCGAAGATCTGGTCCTTGGTCTCCTCGCGGTTGAGCTTGACCGCGATGATGGCTTCCTTGGCCTTGCGCAGGACGGTGCGTTCCTGGCCGAGGTAGTAGTTCTTCACGTACTGCTGGGTGATCGTCGAGCCGCCCTGCTTGCCCTTGCCGGTCACGGTGTTCCAGCCGGCCCGGACCATCGCCTTCACGTCCACGGCGCGGTCGTCGGAGTAGAAGTCCCGGTCCTCGGCGGCCAGGACCGCCTGCCGGACGGTCGGGGGGACCTGGGAGAGCCTGACCTTCTCCCGGTTCACGTCGCCGTCCCGGGCGATGACGCTGCCGTCGCGGTAGAGGTAGACGTTGGACTGGGCGGTGGCCGCGGCGTTGGCGGCCGGGATGTCGATGAGCCGGTAGGCGGCGAAGACGCCGGCGCCGAGGAGGAGGGCGAGGCCCAGGACGGTGCCGAGCGTCATCCGCCAGGTCGGGATGACACGCCGCCAGCCGGTGCGCCGCTTCCTGCCGTTCTTCCGGCCCCTCTCGCTCTTCCCGCTCTTCCCGGGCGGCTCCTCGTGGTGGCTTCCGGGTGCGGCCGCCGCGCCCGAGGGGTCGCGGGGGGCCCAGTGCTGTGACTCGTCGCTCATGTCCGTGGGGCTCCTCGGGCGTGGTCAGTTCTCCCATAGTGCCCGTTTAGTCCGGAAACCTTCGGTTCTCCCCGGGTCGTTCCCTCCACCGGTCGTCATCGCCGTCCCGAAAACACGGTCGCGGGGGCCGGGGCGCCTGCACTAGGCTCGTGCGCTTTGGTGTCGGGAGCCGGTGGTGGCGGGGGAGAGGGGACGACGTGCGGCTCTATGCGGTGGTGGCGGGGGGTGCGTTCCGGCGCTACGCCACCTACCGGACGGCTACGGCCGCGGGGGTCTTCACCAACACGGTCTTCGGCTTCATCGTGGCGTACACCTACGTCGCCCTGTGGGACGCGCGTCCGCAGCTCGGCGGGTACGACACGTCGCAGGCGCTGACCTACGTCTGGCTCGGGCAGGCCCTGCTGATGGCCTGCGCCATGATGGGCGGCGGCTTCGAGGACGAGTTGGCGGAGCGTATCCGTACGGGGGACATCGCCATCGACCTGTACCGTCCGGTCGACCTCCAGCTGTGGTGGCTGGCGGGGGATCTGGGCCGGGCGGCGTTCCATCTGCTGGGGCGTGGTGTCGTACCGATGTTCCTGGGGGCGCTCGCCTTCGATCTGGCGCTCCCGGGATCGCTGTGGACCTGGCCGGCGTTCTTCGTCTCGGTGTTCCTGGGTGTGGTGGTCAGTTTCGCGATGCGCTATCTGGTCGCGATGTCGGCGTTCTGGCTGATGGACGGGGCGGGCGCGATGCGGATCGTGTCGCTGGCCGGGCTGTTCTTCTCCGGGATGCTGCTGCCGCTGAACCTGTTCCCCGGGCTGCTGGGGGAGGTGGCGCGGGCGCTGCCGTGGTCCTCGCTGCTCCAGGTCCCGGCCGATGTGTTCCTCGGCAAGCACACGGGGTGGGGGCTGGTGGAGGCGTACGCGTTCCAGGGCGGCTGGGCGGTGGTGCTGCTGCTGGCGGGCCGGCTGCTGCAGACCGCGGCGACCAGGAGGGTGGTGGTGCAGGGTGGCTGAGAGCGCGGTGGCGGCGGACGAGAAGGTCCCGGTGACGGAGGTGTCGGAAGCCTTCCCGTTCCCGGAGCGGTCCCGGCTGCTGGAGGGCGTCCGGGCGTACGGGCTGATCATGGCCATGTGGGTGCGCTCGACGATGGCGTACCGGGCCTCGTTCGCCATGACGTTGTTCGGCGACTTCGCGGTGACGGCCTTCGACTTCGCGACGATCCTGCTGATGTTCACGCACGTCGACGCGCTGGGCGGCTACACCCTGCCCGAGATCGCCCTGCTGTACGGGCTGTCGGCCACCGCGTTCGGGCTGTGCGACCTGCTGCTGGGCTCGATGGACCGGGTGGGCCGCCGGGTCCGGGACGGGACACTCGACACCCTGCTGGTGCGACCGGTCCCGGTGCTGGCGCAGGTGGCGGCGGACCGGTTCGCGCTGCGCCGGCTGGGGCGGATCACGCAGGGGCTGCTGGTGCTCGGCTACGCGCTGGTCTCGCTGGACATCGCGTGGACGCCGCTGAAGGTGCTGATGCTGCCGATGATGGTGGTGAGCGGTGCGGCGATCTTCGGGGCGATCTTCGTCGCGGGGGCGGCGTTCCAGTTCGTCGCGCAGGACGCCTCGGAGGTGCAGAACTCCTTCACGTACGGCGGGACGACGCTGCTCCAGTACCCGCCCACGATCTTCGCGAAGGACCTCGTGCGCGGGGTGACGTTCGTGGTGCCGCTGGCCTTCGTCAGCTGGCTGCCCGCGCTGTACGTGCTGGACCGGGAGTACCCGGTCGATCTGCCGCAGTGGGTGGCGTTCCTGCCGCCGCTGGTGGCGGTGGCCTGCTGGGCGCTGGCGGGGCTCGCGTGGCGGACGGGACTGCGGGCGTACCGGAGCACGGGCAGTTGACCGGGAATGATCACGGAGGAGGGTACGGGCATGGGTGACGGCACGGGCACAGGCACGGGCACAGGTGTGGGCACAGCCACGGACATGAGCCCGGCCACGGGCGCCGGCGGCGACGGCTTCATCACCCTCGACGGCGTCGAGAAGGTCTTCCAGGTCCGCCGCCGCACCGGACTGCTGCGCCGCGAGCGCCGCGAGGTGCGGGCGGTGGACGGCATCAGCTTCCGGGTGGCCCGCGGCGAGATGGTCGGCTACATCGGCCCGAACGGGGCCGGGAAGTCGACCACGATCAAGATGCTGACGGGCATCCTCACCCCGAGCGGCGGCCGGCTGCGGGTCGCGGGCATCGACCCCTCCCGCGAACGTACGCGCCTGGCGCACCGCATCGGTGTCGTCTTCGGCCAGCGGACCACCCTCTGGTGGGACCTGCCGCTGCGCGACTCGTACCGGCTGATGCACCGCATGTACCGCATCCCCGAC
Source organism: Streptomyces anulatus (assembly GCF_014650675.1). Lineage (GTDB taxonomy): Bacteria > Actinomycetota > Actinomycetes > Streptomycetales > Streptomycetaceae > Streptomyces > Streptomyces anulatus. The sequence continues at coordinate 165,305 of NZ_BMVK01000015.1, forward strand.
CGGCGTTACCGGGAGAACCTGGACCGCTGCGTCGAACTTCTCGATCTCGCAGAGCTGTTGGAGGTACCCGTACGTCAACTGTCCCTGGGACAGCGGATGCGCGGCGACATCGCGGCGGCCTTGCTGCACGATCCGGAGGTGCTCTATCTCGACGAGCCGACGATCGGCCTCGATGTGATCTCCAAGGCCAAGGTGCGTCAGTTCCTGAAGGAGTTGAACACCGAGCGCGGGACGACGGTCCTGCTGACGACGCACGACCTCACCGACATCGAGCAGTTGTGCAACCGGGTGATGGTGATCGACCACGGCCGTCTGATGTACGACGGTTCCCTGGAGGGCCTCCACGAGGTGGGGGAGAGCGAACGCATGCTCGTGGTGGACCTGGAGAGCGAACTCCCCCCGATCGTCCTGGAGTCGGAGGGGGCGGGCGGCGGTCCGGCGCTGCGGGCGGTCAAGGTGGAGGGCCCGCGCCAGTGGCTGGCGTTCCCCGCCGCCGCGTCGGCGGCCCCGCTGGTGGCACGGATCGCCGCGGACTACCCGCTGGTCGACCTGTCGGTACGGGAGCCGGACATCGAGGCCGTGATCGCGAGGATGTACGAGTCCGCGCCCTGACGGGCGCTCTGCCGGAGCGACGCGCGCAGGTCATGGGCCTGGATGTCTGTGCCGGGAACGGATGTGTTCAATAGGCTGCGCGGTATGACAAGTGAGAGTCCGGACATGCGCGCCTCCGATGCCGAGCGTGAGCGGATCGCGGAACTGCTGCGCGAGGCCGTGGCCGAGGGCCGGCTGGACATGGACGAGTTCGACCAGCGCCTCGAAACGGCCTACAAGGCCCGCACGCACGGGGAGTTGGAGCCGCTGGTCCAGGACCTTCCGGCACCGGGCTCGGTGGTCGCTCCGGTCGGCTCGTCCGCCCCCGCCCCGCTGCGGGGCTCCGCCGCGAACTGGCCCGCGAGGATCGGCGGCAACGCCACCTCGAAGGGGGCGTTCGCCCTGTGGGGCGGGTTCAACCGCAAGGGCCGCTGGACGGTCGGCCGGATGTTCACCGCGTTCGCGATGTGGGGCGGCGGCGAGATCGATCTGCGCGAGGCGCATTTCGAGGACCGCGAGACCGTCATCCGCTGCATCACCATCATGGGCGGCATCCATGTGACCGCGCCGCCGGAGCTGAACGTCGACGTCAGGGGCGTCGGCATCATGGGCGGCTTCGGGGAGGGCTCCAACGAGGAGGGCGAGCCCGCCCCGGACGCCCCGTACGTGCGGATCACCGGCTTCGCCCTGATGGGCGGCGTCGGGGTGGACCGCAAGCGGACGAAGGCGGAGCGCCGCCGGCTGAAGGAGGCGAAGGAGGCGGAACGGGAGGCGCGCCACCGGCGCGGGCTGGAGGGCCCGGACGGCGGCGCGGCGGGCGGCGGCCGCAAGGAACTCTGAGGGGCCGGGCCCCACGCGACCCCTCAGCGCCTCACAGAGCGTCGGACCGGGGTGTGCCGGCCCGGTCCAGGATCTTCAGGTCCAGCCGGTCGCCGAGCGCCCGGTACCCGTCGTCGTTGAGGTGCAGATGGTCGCCGGAGTCGTACGAGAAGAGGATCCGGTTCGGCGCGACGGGGTCGCGTACCGCCGCGTCGAAGTCCACGTACGCGTCGAACACCGTGCCCGCCCGGATCTGCTCGTTGACCGCCTGGCGCACGGCGTTGCGCTGGGGCGTCCAGGTGGCGAAGCCCTCGAACGGGGTCAGCGTCGCGCCGACGACCCTGAGCCCGCGGGCGTGCGCCCGGTCGGTGAGGGCGCGCAGGCTGTCCACGATGCGCTGCGCGTCGGCCTCCTGGGGGTACTGCTGTACGTCGTTGATGCCGAGCGCCACGACGACCGTCCGGGCCCCGGCGACCGACAGGACGTCGCGGTCGAGCCGGTCGGTGCCCGACTGGCCCCCGGTGCCCCGGCCGACGCCCACGACCCGGTTGCCCGCGATGCCCGCGTTGGCGATTCCGTACCGGCCGCCCAGCCGGTCGGCGAGGACGTCGGTCCAGCGGGCGTTGGCGTCGGTGGTGGAGCCGCTGCCCGCCGTCAGGGAGTCCCCGAAGGCGACGATCGCGCCGCGCGCGCTCTCACTGCGGACGTCCACGGCGGTCAGATAGCGCCAGTGGGCGCTGCTCCAGGTGCCGCGATCGTCGATCAGGTACGAGGTCTGGTGCGTGTAGGGGTGGTAGGTGACCGGACCGCCCGCCTGCGGGGTGCGGAAGCTGACCTGGAGGTCGGAGTCGGGGGCCACGGGCACCACGACCGGGTCGCTGACGACCTGTTTGCCCGGCGCGACGGTGACGGAGTCGGCGCCCTTGAAGGTCACCGGCCGGGTGTTGACGGTGGCCTGGTCGATGACCAGGGGGCCCGTGCCGAAGAGGTTCGACAGGGTGATGCGGGCGACCTCCCCGCCGACGCTGGTGTGCACGACGTTACGGATGGTGCGCCCGGGGAGCCCGTCCTCGGTGCCCGGTTCGGCGCCGACGGGTGCGGCGGTCCAGGTCGCGACCCACCTGCCGCCCGAGGTCGCGGGGTCGACCGGGTTACGGGCCGCCGCCTGGGTCTCGGCGGGCGGGAGCGGGGTCGACCGGGGGCCGGAGAGCAGCGTCGTACCGAAGGCGACGGCGGCGGCGAGCGCGGCGGTGCCCGCCACTAGGGCGATGAGCAGGGCATACCCCTGGCGCCTGGGCATGTGCGGTGATTCTCCTTGTGATGATCGTGCTGGTCCCATGATGCGACAGGCCGTCGGGAACTCGACGTGCGGCCCGGGAGTAGGGGAGGTAGGGACAATGCGTACGTCACGGGGGCGAGGCGCACGCGGACGGGTGGAGCGGATGGAACGGACCGGATCCGGCGAGCAGGGGCAGGACGAGGGCGCGGTGCAGAAGTCGGAGCAGTCGCAGGACCCGTCGGAGCGTACGGCGGAGCAGTCGCAGGTGTCGTCGGAGCGTACGGCGGAGCGGGTGCGGGGGCCGAGGGCGGGTGCGGGCCCGCTGGCCTCGTTCGCGTACACCGCCGCCGACGAGGAGAAACAGCGCGGCGTACGGCGCATGAAACTCACGGCCACCGGCCTCCTTCTGCTCGTCGCGCTCGTCTACGTCCTGGCCACCTGGGCGAAGAACTCAGGCGTGGGGGGCTGGCCGGGCTACGTCGCGGCGGCTGCCGAGGCGGGGATGGTGGGCGCGTTGGCGGACTGGTTCGCCGTCACGGCGCTCTTCCGGCGCCCGCTCGGCCTGCCCATTCCGCACACAGCCATCATCCCCACCAAGAAGGATCAGCTGGGACAGTCCCTCGGTTCCTTCGTTGGCGAGAACTTTCTCTCCGGAGACGTCATTCGTGACCGAATTCACGCTCTGGGGGTCGGTCGGAGGGTCGGTGTGTGGCTCGCGGAGCCGGCCCACGCCGACCGGGTCACCGCCGAGCTGGCGACCGCCCTGCGCGGTGCGCTGACGGTCCTTCGGGATTCCGACGTGCAGGCGGTGGTCGGCGAGGCCATCACCCGGCGCGCGAACGCGGTGGAAGTCGGCCCGGGCCTCGGCAAGATGCTGGAGAAGATCGTCACGGACGGCGGCCACCGCAAGGTCGTCGACCTCGTCTGCGTACGGGCGCACGACTGGCTGGTGGAGCACGGCGACTCGGTGATGAACGCGGTGCAGGGCGGCGCCCCCGGCTGGACCCCGCGGTTCGTCGACAAGCGGGTGGGGGAGCGGGTCTACAAGGAACTGCTGCGGTTCGTCACGGAGATGAGGGACATGCCGGAGCACCCGGCGCGCGGCTCCATCGACACGTTCCTGACCGACTTCGCGTCCGATCTGCAGAGCGACGCCGACACCCGGGCCCGGGTGGAGCGGCTGAAGTCGGAGATCCTGGGCCGCGGCGAGGTCCAGGACGTCATCGCCTCGGCCTGGTCCTCCGTACGGACGATGATCCTCTCGGCGGCGGAGGACGAGCGCAGCGAACTGCGCATGCGGGCGCGCGCCTCGCTGATGTCGCTGGGTGCGCGGCTGGCGAGCGACGAACGGCTCCAGGGCAAGCTGGACGGCTGGCTGGAGGACGCCGCGGTGTACGTCGTGACGACGTACCGCGCGGAGATCACCTCGCTGATCAGCGAGACGGTCGCGGGCTGGGACGCGGACCAGACCTCGAAGAAGATCGAGGCGCACATCGGCCGCGACCTCCAGTTCATCCGGATCAACGGCACGGTGGTCGGCGCGCTGGCGGGCCTGGCGATCTACACGGTGTCGCACGCGCTGAGCGGCTGAGCGGCCCCGCCGGAGCCCGGACGGGCTCCGCTCCGGGTGCGTACCCGTCCTGTCGTACGGGTACGCACCCGCCTGCGCGGGGAGTTGCCAGGAGGTACGGGCGGGGTGCGGCGGGTGTTCAGCGCCGCGGCGGATCACTTCGGCCCAGGCGTCGGCGGCGAGGTCGGGCCGGCGGGCGGCTCAGGTGTTCGCGGCGCGACGCGTGACGGCCCAGGACGCGGCGGCGACGCCGCCCGCGACGGCGAAGACGGCGGGCCACGCACCGACCTTCTTGGCGAGCGGGTGCGATCCGGCGAAGGCGGCGACGTAGGCGACGGTCAGCCCGGCGGCGGCACGGGGCCCGGCCTGGCGGTTCCACCCGTACGCGGCGAGGGACCCGGCGGCGGCGAGCGCGACGCCGCCGAGCGGCCGCTTCTCGGTCCACCGGGCGACGCCGTAGCCCCCGATGAGCCCGCTCGCCGCCACTGCCGTTGCCGGAATCTTCGCCATCGCCGCCACCATCGCTTCCTGTGAGCCGTCGGCATACCTGTGGTCGGCATACCTGTGGTTGGCTCCTCCGCCCGAGGCTAGCGTTCGGGGCGACGGTGCCGCCGGGCGGGCCGGTCCGGGGAGTACGGGGAAGCCACGGGGAGAGGCAGGAGTGTCGGGTGGGAACGGTGACAGCGACGGTGACGGTGACGGTCGAGGAGGGCGGAGCGGCGGGCGGGACCGGCCCCGTACGTCTCTTCTGCACCGACCACGGCGGCGACGGCCCGCCCCTGCTCCTGCTGCACGGCCTGGCCGGGCATTCCGGCGAGTGGGATGCGCTGGCGGCCCGGTTCGCGTCCACGCACCGGGTGGTCGCCTTCGACGCCCGGGGCAGCGGGGCGAGCACCCGCCGCCCCGGGGACGTGACGCGGGCGGCGCACGTCCGTGATGTCCTCGCGGTCGCGGACCGGTTCGGCCTGGCCGGGGAGGACACGGTGCTGGTCGGCCAGTCGATGGGCGGCCTCACCGCGCTGCTGGCGGCGGCGGCCCACCCGGAGGTGTGCCGGGCGCTGGTCCTGATCGAGGCGGGCCCGGCGGGGCCGAGTCCCCAACTGCCGGAACAGATAGGCGGCTGGCTCGATTCGTGGCCGGTGCCGGTGCCGTTCCCGGACGCGGGCGCGGCCGAGGCGTTCTTCGGCGGCGGACCCGCGGGCCGGGCCTGGGCGGCGGGGCTCGTGCCGGGCCCCGGCGGTCTGCACCCCCGGGTCGACCGGGACGTGATGGTGGCCACCGTCCAGGAGAACGCGCAGCGGCACTACTGGGACGACTGGGACAGGGTGCGCTGCCCGGTGCTGGTGGTCCGGGGCGAAAATGGCGCGATGAAGCCGGTCGAGACGGACCGGATGCGGGCCCGGCGCCCGGGGACGCGGATCGGCGTGATCCCGGGAGCCGGTCACGACGCCCACCTGGACAACACGGCTGCGGTGTACGGGGAGATGGCGGCCTTTCTCGCGCAGCTCCGCGCGTAAGGCGGGCAGTTGTGCCGTCTGCGGTGCCGTGTAGGGTCTGGACCCTTCGCACGAGGGGGGTCTCATGCTGTTCCGCGACGCTGTCCGCACGACCACCGGTACGGGCGCCCGTGGCGGCGCTCACCGCCCGGTCCGAACAGGGCTGCGTACCGGCGCACTTGCCGTGATCGTCGCTGTGGCGCTGGTGTCCTGTACCCAGGCGTCGAGCGGCGGCGGACCCGGGGCGGACGTCCCGGCCGCCTCCGCGGACCCGGCGGCGGACCGGGCGCGGATCGCGGAGGACACCGAGAACGCGGACCTGGCCGAGCGGGAGGCCACCGCGGAGGAGCCCGCCGTCGTGCCCACACCCGGCCCCGCGCTGGTCCGCGACGCCTTCGCGACCCTTCAGGCGACGCTCGACGACACCTGCACCCCGGGCGCGGGCGACTGCGCCTACTTCCTCGGCCGGGTCACCCGGGAACTCACCGAGCTGGACGAGTCGATGCGGGCGGACGACAAGGGCCCCGGCCACTTCAAGAAGCCGCTCGCCGACATGAAGGTCCTGTTCGACAAGCTCGGCGACGACCGGTCCGAGGCACACCTGGAGACGTACTTCTCCGAGATCGTCGGCACCCGCGACGGCATCAACACCTGGATGCAGGACCACCCCGACGACTACCGCTGACCGTCGAGGGGCCGCCTCCGTACGCCCTGCGAGCTGCCCCCCCCCGCGAGAAGCGCGAGAACGTGCGCCATCCGCCCCGCCCGGCACCTCCCCGGCCGCTCCTCTGCCTGCGCCGGGGCCATGTCACGTGAGTGAGGGAAGCGTGGACCTGTACGAAGTGGTCGGCCTGCTCGCCGCAGCCACGGCGGCCGGCTGGGTGGACGCGGTGGTCGGCGGGGGCGGGGTGCTGCTCATCCCGGTGCTCCTGCTGGCCTTCCCCACGTACTCGCCCGCGGTGGCGCTGGGCACGAACAAGATCGCGGCGGTGATGGGCACCGCGACCGCCGCGTACCTGTACCAGCGGCGCACCGAGCTGGACCGCTCGGTCCTGCTGCCGGCCGCCGGGCTCGCGGTCCCCTTCGGCGCGCTCGGGGCGCTGTCCGCTTCGAGCGTTCCCACCAGCTACTTCCGGCCCGTGATCATGGGCCTGCTCATCACGGTGGCGCTCTTCGTGGCCTTCCGGCCCGGCTTCGGGGTCCAGCAGCGGACCATCGTCGTCACCCCGCGCCGCCGCACTGCGGCGATCCTCGTCGCGGGCGTCGGCATCGGCTTCTACGACGGGGTCTTCGGGCCCGGCGTCGGCACCTTCCTCATCATTTCCTTCACCACGCTGCTCGCGACCCGGTTCCTGGAGAGCGCGGCCATGGCGAAGGTCATCAACGCCTCCTCCAACCTGGGAGCCCTCGCGGTCTTCGCCTGGCAGGGGAACGTCCTGTGGGCCCTGGGCCTGGGCATGGCGGTGGGCAACATCGCCGGCGCGATGATCGGGTCGCGCACCGCGATGAAGAGGGGGTCCGGGTTCGTCCGGGTCGTCCTGGTCGTCGTGGTCACCGGGATGGTGGCCAAGATGGGATTCGACCAGTTCGCCTGACGGGTCCGGGCGGGTGCTGACGGGCGTACCGCGTTCCACGGTCCGCCCGCCCGGACACGGCTCACTCGCAGCCGACGCCGTCCCCGTCGCGGTCCAAGTGCCGTCCGTAGCCCGGGTCCCCGGCCCGGATGGGCGCGGCGCCCGCGTTCCGTACGGCGGTGCAGTTCGCGTAGGAGACGCTGCCGCCCCCACCGCCACCGCTCGTACCGCCACCGCCGGAGGACGAGACGGACTCGCCCCACGGCTCGCACCCCACGCCGTCGCCGTCGCGGTCCAGGTGGGGTGCGTAGCCGGGATCGCCCTCCTCGACGGGAGCGGCCCCGGCGGCGCGGGCGGCGTCGCAGTTCTCGTAGTACGCGGGTGCCGGGTCCGTCGCCTCCGGCGCGGGCTTCGAGGCGTTTCCGGCGGGAGTCGGATGCGCGGACGGAGTCGGTTCAGGGGCGGGTGCGGTGACGGTGATGCGGACGACGGCGGTGGCCGCGGGGACCTCGGTGCCCTTCACGAGGACCTCGTACGTGAACTTGTCCTCGCCTGCGTACCCGTCCCGGGCGTTGTACGTGACCGTGGTACCGGACACCGATGCGGAACCATGGGCGGGCTCGGTGTCGATGCTCAGCGTCAGTTCGGCGGGGTCGTAGGCGTCGAGCAGTGCCGCTCCGGCCCCGCTCTCCAGGGTGACGGAGTCGTTGTCGAGGACGTCCACGTCCAGGCTGTTGCCCGCGTCCACGCTCTGCTCGTCGTCCATGAGCGCCAGGGCCCGTTCCACGGAGGCCGAAGGACCCACCGACGCGGCGACCTTCCCGCCCCGGTCGTCCGTGGTGCCGTCGTCGCCCCCGCACCCCGTCAGGATCAGCGCGAGCGCGCCCGCTCCGGCCGATATCCGTATGCGGAGGATCCCGCGCCTCGGTCGCCGTGACTGCTTCCTCGTCTGCATGTGTTGCCCCCAAGGCCGAACTCTGTGCGGTGGAGCAGCCGATGCTCGCAGCGCGCCCGGGCGTACATCAGGGGCATGCCGGAAGCGAAGCGGAATTGTGATGAGAGCGTGTACAAAGCGTGGAGGGGCGGTCGGGAGGGGTCGAGGGGGAAGCCGCGGGGGAGGCGGGCGAGGACGCGCGGCCGGAGCCGACCACCTCGGGCCTCCACGGAAGGCCGCTACCGTGTCCCGTATGAAGGACCGCCCGACCGATATCGACGAAACCGTCCTGGCCTCCACTCTCGGGGCCTGGGGCATCGAGCCCGTCACGCTCACCCACGCTCCGGTCGGCTTCGGCGACCACCACTGGGTCGCGGCCGACGCGGAAGGCGGGCGGACCTTCGTCACGGTCGCCGACCTCGCGCGCAAGCCGCACTGCGGACGGGACGCGGCCGAGGCGTGGACGGGCCTGAGCCGCGCCATGAACACGGCGGCGACGCTCGAATCCGCCCTCGGCGAGGCGGCGTTGGTCACACCACTGCGTACCGGCGACGGCGAGACGCTGCTCCGCCTGACCGACCGGTACGCCGTGAGCGTCTTCCCGTACGTGGACGCGCCCACCGGCCGCTTCGGCCAGGTGCTGGACCCGGGGGCGCGCCGGATTCTGGTGGAGCGACTGGCACAACTGCACAGCACGCGGCCTCCGTTGGCGACACCGGCCCATCAACCGGGGCTGCCGGTCCGCCCGGTGATCGAAGAGGCCCTGACCGACCCGCGGCGCTTCCGCGCGGAGTCGGGCCCGTACGCGCAACGATGCCAGGCCCTGCTGACCACCAACTACGCAGCACTGCAAGCCGTCTTGGAGCACTTCGACAGCGGTACGGCGCAGCTCGCGTCCGACGCGTCGACCGCCGCCACCGTGGTCACCCACGGCGAACCCCACGCCGGCAACATCCTGGACCCCGGGGGCCGCACCCTCCTGGTCGACTGGGACACCGTCGCTCTCGCGCCGCCGGAGCGCGACCTCTGGCTGGCCACCGACGCCCCGGAGGACCTGTCCCGCTACGCCGAACTCACCGGCCACCACCCGGATCCGGTCCTGCTCGCGTACTACGAACTCCGCTGGGCCCTGGACGACATGGCGGCCGCACTCGACGTCTTCGGGGACCGGCACCCGGACACGGCCGACACGCGACAGGCGTGGGACGGTCTGGTCGACGCGGTGACCGCGCTGACAAGCGGGGCGGCCGGCGTCGGCCGGTAGCTAGGTAGGCCGGTCTGGCCGGTCTGGCCGGTCTGGGCGAAACACAGGCTTTGTTGACAGTGATCGTGAGAGGACGGGGCCGGCCGGATTCGAACCGGCGTCCTCCCACACGCAGTGAAGGCGCGACAACCGCTGCGCTACGAGCCCCGTCCCGTACGCCATCATAGGGGCGCCCGCCCGCACTCGGTGCTTCGCACCGGACCGGAATGACGAGCTTGGACTCAGGACTCTGGACTCTGCCGATGATCGAGATTCTCGACAACCTGGACGTGCTGTACCGGCCGCACCTCGATCTCACGACGATCGAGGTGGGCGGCGTGGCCCTGGGTGCGCCCGCCGTCGGCATCCCACGCCGGAGCATCATCGAGGCCCAGTCCCCCCTGATCGCGCGGTATCGCGGTGGGACCGACCTCGACAGCGAGTACTACGACGCCGAGGGGCGGCGGCTGACTCCCGACGAGGTCTTCGACGACGCCGCCCGGTCGGACGGGTTCCTGTACCGCGCCGACAAGGTCTCGTACAAGGTGCGGGCCGGTGCGGTCGTCGGCTTCGCCATCTACGGCCCGCATCTCTCCCACTTCGCCCAACTGGCCTCGTACGAGGAATTCCTGGCCGCCTTCGGCACCCCCGACCGGGCGCGCGAGGACGAGACGTACGGCGACCTCATGGGCTACGACACCTACTACTGGGGCGCACGGAAGCACGTGAGGTGGGATGCCTGGGACGACCGGGTGAGCCTGATCAACCTGGGAGCCTTCGAGGGAAACTCGGGCCCTGAAAACTCGGGCCCTTGACCGATGACGCGCCGGACCCGCTCTCCGGTGCGGGAACTCGCGCGGCTCCGCCGCGTGCCGCCTGCCCGGAGCGGCCTGCGGACCCGTGCCGACGGCGCCTGCGAACCTCGTCATGAGTGATCAGCCGGCTACGCCGAACCACCCGGGCCGCACCTCGTTCAGGAGCGGTCGCAGCGACCGCACTGCGGCCCGGAGGTCGTCATCCGTGACCTCAAGAGGTTCCGGCAGGCTCAACCCGTACTGGCGCAGCCGCCAGAGGTCGAAGACGTTGCTCCCGTCGGCGGCGAAGTCCACATCCACCTCGGTGCCGTTGTCGCTCACGAAGCGGCAGCCCGCCCCGTGCACGGTGTAGGAGTAGATGCCGATGCGGTCGCTTCTGCTGATCCGGCGCGACCGGGCCAGGCCGAGGAGATCTGCCAGTCGATCGAGCGAGGGGAGTGCCTCTCTCATGGCCTCGTCGACCGTGTTCAGGGCGCGGACATATCCGAGCACGAGGTCGCGTGCAGTCTCCACCCGTTCCATACGCCGTCGCCCCCTGAGCCGGTTGGGACAAGGATTGTTCCATGGTCCGCCGGGCGGCCGGTGTCTCCGCAGAACGGCCTTCGAAACCGATCGGTGGCTCCGCTGCTAGATTCCTGCGATGAGCGAGCAACTGCCCGATGGCGGCGACGAACTGTCACCCGAGGAGATCGAGGCGCTCGACGCCAGATGGTCGTCCAGCTGGACTCCGGACGAGGTCGCGCACCGGCTGGCCGGTATCAGCACACCCTGGTGTGTGGCCGCGGGCTGGGCGCTGGATCTGTTCCGGGGCGGGCAGACGCGCGATCACGGAGACATCGAGATCGCGATTCCGGAGGCAGGCTTTCCCGAGGTCCGCGACCGCTTTCCCGGATACGTCTTCGACGCGGCGGGCAGCGGCCGGATCTGGGAGGACGCCCCACCGGAGACACTGGCCGCCGTACACCAGACATGGCTCCGCGATCCGGTCACCGGTGACTACTTGCTCGACGTGTTCCGGGAACCGCACGACGGCGACATCTGGATCTGCCGGCGCGACGAGACGATCCGGCTGCCCTACAGCGAGATCGTCCACCACACCCGGGACGGCATCCCGTATCTGGCGCCCGAACTGGTGCTCCTGTTCAAGGCCAAGCACATGCGCCCGAAGGACCGGAGGGACTTCGGCACGACCGTCCCGCACCTGACCGGGGCCCAGCGCGCGACCTTGGCGGAGCTGCTCGCCCGCGTACACCCGGGGCATGCCTGGCTCACGGATCTGTAGCCGGGGCCGAATGGCACAACGGCGCGCGGTGGTAGTCAGGTTGTGAGCCGGGTGGTGAGCGGGGGCGCACTTTTCGCCGACGGCGGATCGCGACGAAACGGTGCGATAGCGTGACGGCGACATCACGTTCTGTGTGCGTTCCCGTACGCAGGGCGGCCCCCGGAGGTGCACCAACACCCACCCGAGGGCCTACACCCCCGAGTGGTTAGGAGCCACCGGAAATGCTGCGTCATGTTATCGCGCCCTCTTCGGGCTGGACCAAAGCTCCGCACACGGTCGTACGCGACCGGCGGCTGAACAGCGATGCGAAGGTCCTCCTGCTGTACGTCCAGGGCCTCCCCGACTCCGCCACGGACCGCCCGCTCGGCGAGCTGGCGGGCAAGCTGGAGATGAAGGGCCGCCCGTACCAACTGGCCAAGAAGCAACTGGTGGAGCACGGCTACCTCCACGAGTGGCGGGCGCAGGGCGAGGGCGGACGCTGGGCGACGGACCAGCTGTTCACCAACACCCCGCTGACGAGCGCCGAGGCGAGGACCGTACGGGCGAGGCTGGAGCCGGACGGCGGGCGCTCACCGGGAGTGGCGGCTGCCGTTCCGCCGCCGAGTATGCGGCAACCGACGGTCGGCCGACCGACCTCCCGGACGGCCGGTGGCTATGAACCGGAGGAAGACCACAGTGATAAGACCACTCCCCACCCACCCTCCGAAGCGGAACGGCCGGAAGCGCGGCTAGCGGAGGCGGAGGCGGAAGCGGACGCGGCGGGGTTGGCGGAGGCTGCGGAGGCGGCAGAGGCGGCGGGGTCGGCAGAGGCGGAAGGGGAAGCGGAGGCGGCAGAGGTGGAAGGGAGGTCGGGCCCTCACCCCGTCCCGGCCCCTCACCCCGCTTCCCGACTGGCGCAGGCGGAACGGCTGCTGCTGTCGCTGCGCCACTCACGCCGCGACCTGTTGCTGGGGGTGCGGGAGGCGCGAGGGCTGGCGGTGGAAGCGGTGAAGTGGCTGGAGGGCGGCTTGCCGGAGGGGGACCTGCGGCAGGCGCTCCTGGCCGACCCGCCCGAGACCGGGGTGCGCTCGGCGGTGGGCTTCCTGCGCCACCGCCTGATCCAGAAGTGCCCGGTGACCCCGCTGCCGGCTCCGCCGCCCCCGCCGCCCGCCAGGGAGCTGATCGCCTGCGCGGGCGAGGGGGAGGAACACGTCTTCCGCCCGCTGGGCGACGAGACGCAGTGCGTGGACTGCCGCAGGGCGGCGGCGTACGCGAACTGGATGGTCGACACGGACACGTACGACTTCCCCGAGGACATGACCTGGAGGCAACGTGTCGCGGCGGTACGGGAGGCGGACGCGCTCCGAGCCGCGCACTCACCCCAGGGTGACGCGGGCGGCGACGGGCAGGTGGTCGCTGCCGGTGGCGGGCAGGGTGCGGATGTGGCCGACGGTGGCGGAGCGGGCCATGACCTGATCGATCCGGGCCAGGGGGAGGGAGGCGGGGAAGCTGAAGGCGAAACCGCGCTCGGCGACGTTCAGACGTGAGGTGAGAGGGGCCAACCCCCGGTCCTCCACAGCCCCGTTGAGGTCTCCGAGGAGAATCACCGTATCGACGCTCTCGGCGGCGATGGCGCGCCCCAGCAGCTCGGCGCTCTCGTCTCGCCGCTCGGACGCGAGCCCACCCGCCCCGACCCGGACGGAGGGCAGGTGGGCGACGTACACGGCGATGTCCCCGTACGGCGAATCGACGACGGCACGGACGCCACGGCTCCACCCTTCGGCGATGCCAGGGGGCTTGATGTCGACCAGCCGCTCCCCGCTGAGCGGGTACTTGGACCAGAGCCCGACGGTGCCCCGGACGACGTGGTGCGGATAGTCCGCGGCGAGGGCCCTCTCGTACACCGGCAGCTGCGGGACCACGAGCTCCTCCAGCGCGACGAGATCGGCCCCGGCCTCGATCAGCGCCCGGGCGGTCGCCGCCGGATCACGGTTCTCGTCGCTGACGTTGTGCTGCACGACGACGAGCTCCCGCCCGCCGCCTTCCGCACCGGGCAGGAGCAACCCGCCGAAGAGATGCACCCAGACGCCCACGGGCAACAGCACCGCCACCAGGGCGACGGCGGACCGCCGCACGAGGGCGGCGACGAACAGCAGGAGAACGAGGACGACCACCCACGGCAGAAAGGACTCCAGCAGACTCCCCACCCGCCCGACCGCATTGGGCACACCCCGGTGGAACGCCATCACCCCGGCCAGCACCACGGCCAGCACGGCGAGGACACGCCCGCGCGCCCCACCCCAGGGAGCCCGAGCCGAAACTTTTCCTGCCTCTCCTGCCTCTCCTGTCACCGAGGTCTTCCCCTTGTCCACCTGCTGATTCGCCACGACGTCCCATCCTGCTCGGCCTCGTTCCCTAGGACGGGCTGCCGGGCGAATCAGTTCTGAGAGCGAGGCCCTCAGGTGGTGTACTCCTTCTCCGAGACGGCGGTCCGGTACAGGAACTGGGCGAAGTCGTTCACGTCAAGACCGGCCAAGTGCTCGATGAGCGCCTGCCTGATGTCCCGCACCTGCGCGGACAACCGCTGTCCCGTGATGTCGCCGGGAAGGATGACGCGCCGGAAAGCGTCCTTCTCGATCGCGCGGTCGACGAGTTTCTCCGCGACCCAGAGCGGCGTGCGTTCCCGGATCGCGAACGTCAGGTGGATGCTGCGGGCCTGCGCGTCGAGCGCATGAGGGTTGTGCACCCACCCTCTCGGCAGGAGCAGGGACTGACCCGGCCGGAGATCGACCTCCAGATCGGGGCCGACGGCCTCCCACTGTGGGATGAAGCCCGGGTCCCAGACGCGAAAGGATTCCTGGTACGCACGCATCGGTGAAGGAAACATCGGGCGCCAGAGCTGCCACCGCTTGATGCCCGCGATCTGCACGATGACAGCCATCTGCTGGTCCCAGTGGTGGAGCAGACCCTGACGGCCGGGTGGGGTCACGAAGGCGTGGAGGTAGTTGCTGTAGCCGGTCTCCTGCTGAATGCCGCGGGAGACGTCCGCGAGGAAGGGGACGACCCGCTGGAGGTTGCCGAGCCGGATCGTATGGCCGTCCTCGTAGAGGCTTCGCAGCTTCACCGGGTCGGTCCGGCCCGCCGTTCGATGGCGGTCCGGGTGCAGCGCGGCACCGTTGCTGACGACGGCGATCTCGTCGGCGGGTACGCACCCGGTTTCCAGGTAGTGGTCGATGCTCTCCGAGTTGATCACACGGTCGAGCTCACCGGCCTCACGTTCGTACACGCATGGCTCGTCCGGCCAGGAGGTCAGGAGCGCTGTCACGCCCGGTTCGGGCAGTAAGAGGTTGAGTGACACGGATGGCTTCCTCGCTTCACGTCACCGTGGATGTAGGGAGGTCAGGCGGGCGGGAGAGGGCAGGGAAGGCCGGGATGGTGGTGGTTGAGGCAGCACACCACCGAGAAGGAGATCAGGCTCTGGGACTTGGTGTAGTGCACCCAGCAGACGTCGACCCCTCGGGGAAGGGAGTCCATCGCGTGCGTGATCTTGTGTTCGAGGGTGACGTAGGCGCGGCCACCGTCGTCCCTCTCCGCAGGGGGATTCGCCTCGTACGTGCTCTTCAGCCACGTGACGGCGCCCACCACCCGGGTCCAGGTGAGGTCGGAGGCCGTCTGGTTCTGCCGCATGAGCCAATGCCCGGTCATGAGGGGCGGCAGCGTCGAGGCGACGAAGGCCCGGGTCTGCTCGGAGTGCAGTTCTGCACCCGGACGGCGTAGGGCCTCCTGACCGTACGCGTCCCTGCTGCCGGTCCACGGACCGTATCCGTGCCAGTGTCCTGACCAGGTCATCTGCGCCCTTCGCTGGGGGAGACGGGCCGGTCCGGAGCATGTCCGGTCCGGCCCCCTACATGGTGGTTTGCGCTCAGGAAGGGGCCAGGTTAGAGCGTCAGGCCCCTCGTCCGGACCCAGCCGGTGGCGAAGTCGTCGAGCTCGGCCTCCGTGAATCGCAGTTCCTTGCCCGCGCCCTCGGGCTTGCTGTCACGGATGACGAAAGAGGCCTCCGCGCCGGGAATCGCGGCGAGGCTCACGCAGGTCTCGTTGGAGCCGCCGGCGTTGCCGCCGCAGTAGGTGGCGAAGGCGTCGACCGACGGGATCGGCAGTGCGTAGAGGTTTCCGTTCATGGGAGAGTCCCTTCAGTGCTGATGTCGCGGAGATTCGGTCCCCGCACCGTCGTGCTCCTGGCCCCGCCCGGCTGCCGACCGTCCATGGAGACAGCCGGGCGGGAGTCTGTGGCCCTACACGGGGTGGGCCTGTTCGCGCTTACGCCAATGGCGTCACCGCTCGAACCACACCGCCGCGACGATCGATGAGCCGATGGCGGCGAGGCAGACGACGTAGGCGATCTGCCGGGCTCGCTCGCTCATCGCCCTGTACCTCGACCCGGAACCGGCCGTACAGGAAGGGGTGGTCGGGGGGAGACGGTGAGCGCTGCATCGGCGGCCCTGTTCATGGCCGCGAGCTTTCGGATAACCCGGGCCAGCGCTCGGACGTGGGAGTGGACCTCATGCGACAGGGCTTCCGGAGCCGGAGGGTTGTCGAGGAGGTGGGTGACCTCCAGTAGGTAGCCACGGTCAGTCCCACTCATGCCCCGCGCTTCGACCGACAGAGCGCCGGCGAGGGCTACCGCCCTGCCGCGCAAGGAAACTGCCGCGTCTTCGAGTTCCGCGCGGGTGGTCGTGCCGAGCCGGAAGGCGAGTACACGCCGCACCTCGTGCTCCGTATCCGCCTCCTCACCTGCCGCTACCTCCCTGGGGCGGCCTGCGCCTGCGGCGCTGTATGTCTTCATCACGTCGGTCACTAGGCATCTCCGCTCATGGCCGCTTTTGATCGCGTTCTGTGTAGAGATAACTGCGCGCCGTGCTCATCCCGGTACCGTTGGAGACAGGCGTAACCGTGAAAGCCATGAATTTCCGGGGAGTTGGTGTGCCCGTGGCACCTAGGAGCGAACGCAACTCAGGCCTTGAGAACCTTCTTGAACAGGCTGGATGGTCCCGGACGCAGCTGGCGAACGCCGTGAATCGCACGGCCGGAGAAGCAGGCCTTGCGTTGAAGTACGACCAGTCCGCCGTTTCGCACTGGCTGAGCGGGACGCAGCCGCGAGCGCAGGTCCGGCCTGTGATCGTCGAAGTGCTCGAACGGAAGCTCGGCCGTCCGGTGACCTATGCCGAAGCAGGGCTGCGCTCGCCGAAGGGCCTGGCAACGGACTCCGTAGGCACCGCCGACTCCCTCTTGAATCTCGGAAGGGCTGACATGGACCCCTCGCGACGCGGCGTTCTCACAGCAAGTCTGTACTCGGCTGCCCTAGTTGTTCCTCTCTTTGCAGGTGAGGCCTATGCCGAGGAACGGGAGCGCACGGTCCGGCCGACTGGGCGCATCGGTGCGGCAGAGGTGGCGACCGTCCGCACGATGACGGACCGGATCGCGGAGATTCTCGACGAGCTCGGCGCCGGCCACGCCCGTCCGATGGCCGCCGCCTTTCTCGTCAACACCGTCGCGCTGTACCTGCGTGCTTCCGCCACCGGACCGGTTCGACGCGACATGCTCTCCGCCGCGTCCGACCTGACCTACCTCACCGGTTGGATGGCCATGTACGAGCGGGCCCACGGTCTCGGCCAGCAGTATTACGTGAAGGCGTTGCGGCTCGCGCAGGAAGCCTCCGACCACGTGACGTACTGCCGTACCTTGCGCGGCATGAGCCTCCAGGCATCCAATCTGCGGTACGGCCAGAGAGCCCTGGAGCTCGCTGACTCGGCAGCTGAGGCGGCACCGGATGCAGGGCCTCGTTTGGTGGCCTTCCTCCGCGGACAGCAGGCCCACGCCTCCTCGATGGTCGGAGACCGCCGCGCTGCCTTTGAGAGGTTGCGCGAGGCGGAGTCCGCGCTCTCCAAAGCCGATTCCAGGCGTGAGTCGATCGGAGGCTACGACCAGTCCGCCTACCAGTTCCACGTGGCCCACGTTTTGTACGAGACACGTGATCTGCCGGGCTCCATCGCAGCACTGAAGACCTCACTCCGCGCGCAGCCCAAGCAGGAGAGGCAAGGGCGACTCCACGCCAACGCGGTCATGGCTCAACGGCAGTTCGAGTTCGGCCATATCGAGGAGGCCTGCACCACATGGGGCGCCTTCCTCGACGACTACATGGGGCTTTCCTCGGCACGCGGTGACGAGCACTTCACCACCATGCGCAAGCGCATCGCGCCGTACGGCAAGATCCGGGCTGCGCGCGAGCTCCAGGAGCGGTCGCGGCAGGTGGCGGGGATGAAGGCGTAGGTCCGCGCCGCCGGCCTAAGGAGCGTTCGCTCGATGCGGGGCAGTGATAAAGAATCTTGGTCCTAGGGCCGGAGGTACTTGGCCGCAGTGTGCCGGCGACGGGTCTGCAACGTTCGAATCAGGTCAATGTTCGAACAAATTGAGCTAGATATCCTATCTCGCAGTTCGTGGCTTCATCTGCATTCCCCCAGGTCGGCAGCATGTCTTCATGCCTGCCTACCGAGCTGTCTTCGGACATGTGAACGATGTTCCTCCCGGCACCGCCTATGAGTCGAGGGAGGAGGTCAAAGCGGCCAAACTGCACAAAGAGAACGAGGCCGGCATCTCGTGGGGGCGTGACGACGACGGCGAGCGTGCTGCCGACGCCATTGTGCTCAATAAGGGGTACGAAGATGACGTCGATAATTGGCAAGAGGTCATCTATACAGGTGCGGGAGGGAAGACGAGAAACTCCACCAAGCAAACCTCCGATCAGACGTGGGATAACAAAGGAAACTCAAGCCTTCGGCGAAGTCGAGTGAAGGGAAATTTCGTCCGAGTTATTCGAGGGAGTGCCGGTGAGCGCGCGTACTCTCCAGTGAATGGATATCGGTACGACGGTTTGTATAAGGTGGTTGACGATTGGTCGGAGACGGGTAGGTCGGGATTTAAGATCTGCCGATTCGTGTTGCATCGCTTGAGTGATGAATGGCAGGACCTCACCTCTTTTGAGCAGCAGATTCGCGACCTCCTCCATGTTGGCGCACAAGGGGGTGGCGATGATGAGGAGGCGGATAGCGAGATCGTTCGCAGGCGGTCAATGTCTGTGGAGCGCATCGTTCGAAAATCTGCTGTAACTCGGCGTGTAAAGCGCCTACATGGTTACGTCTGTCAGATTTGCCGAACTCCGCTACGAATAAATTCGAGCGGGAAAAATTACGCCGAAGGGGCACATATTCATGCTCTCGGTGGTCCGCAGGGTGGCCCAGACGTCGATGGCAACGTTCTCTGCCTGTGCCCAAACTGTCATGTGAAGCTTGATCGCGGAGCTCTGTATCTCACCGATGATTTCCAGGCTGTGGACCGCTTCGCGGCCGAATCTGGACCGAGTGTCGTGCCGCTTCGTATGGTGAGTGGTCATCGAGTGCAGGAACGTTTCATCCGTGCACACCGTCGATTCTGGAATATTCTCGATGGAGTTGACGCTTCGTGATTTACAGTCGACACTGTGCGACTCTTTAGCCTGCGGCGATTGCGGAGTACGTCAAAACGTCAGCAGGAATTTGATGGAGAACCTTCCACTCGATGGCCATGGGTTTGCTGCCCTTGTGCTTAACGTACTCTGCGGGTCCCAGTAGCATCCAAGGCTGCGGCCCGCCAATATCTGTTTTCTTGTAGCGGCGCACGAAGAGGAGGACATGGGTGCCCTTCTCTCCGTGCGTTTGATACCGAACGCCAGTGGGAGAGGTTTCCGAGGTCTGATTCTGTGACTCCCAGTGGAACAAGGAGTCATTGAGGGCGTAGTCCTTGTATCGAGTCTCGGGCGAAAAGTCTTTCTCATCCTTTTCCAGAGTGACGAACAGGGCGTCCGTTCGGATGTCTTCGCACCACTTCACTCCCTCGCGAAAGTGGCCAGGTTTGAAGCCGTCCACGGCAGCCTGCCCCAGCGCAGGGAGGATCTCTTCGCGACTGTAGGAAGCATGCACAGTCAGTGGGATGCTGGCCCGCATACCGAGAAGCGGGACTGGTACATGGTCAGCTTGCTCCAGGGCGTGAGTAAGCACCTGGCGAAGCTCGTCGCGGAACGCTTGCTGGGGGCGGAGTGTGTCCAAGCCTTCCTGGTAGCTAAGGAACTCCCCTCCTAGTGGCCAGAGGGAGAAGAAGAACATACGGGCGTATCCCTGTTCCTGCTCACTGAGGTTGTCGTAGGTAGGAGCGTCATCGTCCAGAAGTTTGCAATACGCAGCAACGCGTAGTGGGTCGTCTACGTGAAGGAATGCCGAAACCCGTTTCAGGAGGGCCGCCTCCCCTTCAGGGCTCGTCGGTTCGAGGAGCTTGGACCGACGCAACAGGCCAGTCCAAGAGTTCCCATTGCCGCGATACAGCTCCTTGAGCTCCCGGCCACTTTCCCGAAGGAAGTCTGCGAGCCGTGGCTCATTGTAGGCAGCCACCTCGCGCGCCAGCTGCGTCACGTTGACCGTGATCTGTGCGCGAATGTTGTCAATGATCAGTTCCTTGGCCTTCGACTCAAGGATGATCTGACAGCCGGAAGGGAGCTGAGGGAAATCCTGCTCGACATTGCTGAGCAGGCGGTTGCGTGTCAGGTTGGTCAGAGCGTGAAGCTGCTCCTCGAAGCGGAACTCCTTGCGATGCTGACCGATGAAATCCAGAACAGTAAGGACCGCCTTGTCTTCGGTACGTCGTAGCCCGCGCCCCAGTTGCTGCAAGAAGACCGTGGCGCTTGAAGTGGGGCGGAGGAGGAGCAAGGTGTCAACGTCGGGAATGTCGAGCCCCTCGTTGAACAGGTCCACGGAAAAGATGACTTGTAGATTTCCCGTGCGCAAGTCATCGAGGGCGGACTTGCGTTCGTGGCGTGCGGTGTCGCCGGAGAGTGCTACTGCATTGAGCCCTGCTCGCCGGAAGAAGTCAGCCATGAAGCGGGCGTGTGCGACGGACACACAGAAGCCTAGGGCCTTCATGGCGCCTGGGTCTGTGACCTTGTCCTTTACTGCCTGCACGACGAGTCGGGCACGGGCATCATTACCGGTAAAGAGATTACTCAGAGCTGTTGGGTCGTAGCCACCGCGTTTCCATGCGATGGCACTCATGTCCGTGTTGTCGGTGATCCCAAAGTAGTGGAATGGGCTGAGGAGCTCGTTCTCTAGAGCTTCCCAGAGTCGCATCTCGGCGGCGATCCGTCCGTCGAAGAACTCATCCTGGATGTTCAGGCCATCCATGCGCTCCGGAGTGGCTGTGAGGCCAAGGAGTTCGTGTGGCGTGAAGTGGTCCAGGATTTTGCGGTACGTGGGTGATGTGCCGTGATGAAACTCGTCGATCACGATCACGTCGAAGTGATCGGGGGCGAATCGATTCAGTGCTTGAGAAGTGAGTGACTGGACGCTGGCGAAAACATGGGTCCAGCGGTCGGGGTTCTCGTTAGCGAAGAGCAGCTCACCGAAGTTCGCTTCGACAAGGACGTTCTGATAGACGCGCAAGGACTGTTCAAGGATCTCCTTGCGGTGAGCCACGAAGAGTAGACGAGGATCGCGGCCGAGCGTCTGGCGCAGGCGCTTGTAGTCCAGTGCCGCCATAACGGTCTTGCCGGTACCTGTGGCGGCGACAAGGAGGTTCTGGTGCCGGTCATGCACGGTGCGCTCTACTTGGAGTCGTTCCAGCATGTCCCGCTGGTGTGGATACGGGCGAACTTCGAGGCCGGATAGCGTGATGCTTCGGTCGCTAGGGCGGGTGCTGCTGCCGGCGTGCGACAAGGCATCGTCGAGTCGTTGCGCGTCTGCGTCAGGGTCGTACGGCTCAAAAGCAGGCTCGCTCCAGTAGGCATCGAAGGTTGCCTCGAACTTGCGGATCACCGAGGGCGTTGCGATGGAAGACAGGCGGACGTTCCATTCGAGTCCATCGAGGAGCGCTGCCTTGGACAGGTTGGAGCTTCCGACGTATGCCGTGTCGAAACCGCTGGAACGCCGGAAAAGCCATGCCTTGGCATGTAGGCGGGTGGATCGCAGTTCGTAGTTGACTTTTACCTCGGCGCCGAAGTCTCGTACTAGGCGGTCTAGGGCCCGCCGTTCGGTAGCGCCAATGTAGGTAGTCGTGAGTACACGGATGGGGATGCCGCGGTCGCGCGCAGACGTTAGGGACTTTTCGAGGACTCGGAGTCCGTGCCACTTGACGAACGCACAGAGGAGATCGACTCGATCAGCGGTAGCTAGCTCGGCGCGCAGCTCGAAGCCGAGGCTGGGGTCCTCGGGGGAGTTCGTGATCAGTGCCGTTTCGGACAGCGGCGTCGCAGGGCGTATGGCGTATACGCCTGGTGCCTCCTGTTCCGCAACAGAGAGCAGCTGCCGCGGACCTTCAACGACGAGATCGACCCACTCCTGAGCGCCTTCGATTGTCTTGAGCGATTCCAGGATGTGGTTGGCGGCCATCACTTGCTCGGCTGGAGAGAGCCCTTGGAGGACCTGCCGCACGGTGGCAGCGATGTGGCGAGCCAGTACATGAGGCGCTGATTCCTGGCCGACCGCGGCATAGACGGGGTGCCAGCCAGCGGTGTCGAGTTGCTTCATCCGCTCGGCGAGCCGATGCGTGATGAGCGATTCGTACAGCCCAGCAACTGGTGCGTTGTCCGAAATGTTGTTGGGCATGGCCGAGTTCCCCTTGTCTCGCTGCGTACTACATGTGCAGTTGTATCAAGGGGGTCTGTCAGCCGGAGCGATGACCGGAGAAACCGTCGAGGCAGCCAGCCGCGAAGGTGCGGCTGCCTGCCTCGACGGGGGTGATGGTAGGAGTCACCCGACTCCGTGGCACCGCCCATAGGCCTCCCCGCTCCCGCACCAGCAGGCGGCCGTGCGGGACGGGGGCCAGGGGACGGCGCGGCCCCGGGCGGCGAGGGTGGTGGCGTACTGGGGGAGGAGGCCCGGGTCGGCCGGGGACGCGGCCTCGGAGGCGGCGAACGCCTCGTAAGAGGGGACCGTGCCGGTCACGATGCCCAGGTTCGGGGTGCCCGTCGCGTGGAGGTCCCGGAGCGCGGTCTCCAGGCGGTCCAGGTGCGTGGCGCGGTCCACGTACTCCTCGGTCAACGCCGGGTACGCGGTGAGCAGTTCGCGCAGTTCGCCCTCGGGCCAGTGCAGGACGGCGACCGGGAACGGGCGGGAGAGGGCCGTGCGGTAGGTGCCCAGCTCCGCGCGGAGGCGGGCGATCTCGGCCTTCAGCTCGACCGGGTCCGAGGAGCCCAGCGACCACAGGCGCTTGGGGTCGTGGAGTTCGTCCAGGGGGACCGGGGCCGTGTGCAGCGCGCCGGCCAGCTCGTCCCAGGCGTCGTGGTCCAGGCCCAGCAGCCTGCGCACCCGGTGGCGGCCGGTCAGCAGGGACTGGACGGCGTACGGGACCTCCTCACCGGGGGCCAGCAGCAGGGTCAGCGCGGTCGAGAAGAAGTCGTGCGCCGACTCCAGCTCGTCGTGCGCCTCCAGGGTCTCCGCGGCCACCTGCCACGGCGCCGCGTCCAGCGGGCCCGCGGTACGGATGCCGTCGATGATCGCCCGGGCCTCGGCCTCGTGGCCGTACTCCCAGAGGTTGGCCGCTTTCAGGGACTTGATCAGGTGCGGGTTGTCGACGGCGGCCTCGGGGCCCCCGAGCAGGTCGTCGTAGAGCGTGCTCGCGCGGGCGCGGTCGCCCGCGAGTTCCAGATGGGCCGCGGCCTGGAGGATCAGCGGTTCGTGGTCCTCGGGGTACTGCGCCGCGGTGCGGAGCAGACGCTCGGCTTCGGTGGTGTGGTCGGCAGGCGTGTCGGGGCGCATGGACCACACGGTACTGCCGGACGGCTGCGGCGTGGAGGAGAGGGCGGGGATGAGAAGAGGGGATGAGAAGGGGGAGAAGTCTGGAGAGTTGTGAGGTTTGCCCCTACCGTGCGCGCCATGCCCGTACGGCGTCGTGCGCGGGGCCGTGACGGGCGGACACGACCTCGTACGCGGGTGTGCGGGACCCGTACGCGGTGTGCGGGACCCGTACGTCGTGTACGGGCCGTGTCCGCCGTGCCGTGCCGTGCCGGGCCGTGCCGTGCCGGGCCGCCCGGACCGTGCTGGGCCGTGCGTGCCGGGCCGAAGCGGAGAGGTGGCGTCGATGCTGCGGGAGCGGGGAGCTGTGCGGGGACGGGGACGGGGACGAGGGCGGGGGGTTCGGGTCCGGGCGGCCGTGCGGAGGCGTGGGGGTGGTGCGCCCCGTCTGCTCGCCCGGGGGCTGTGGGTGTCCGCCGAGTTCGTCGTGACCCTCGGTGTCGTGCTGCTCCTCCTCGTCGCCCACCAGCTGTGGTGGACCAACCGCGAGGCGCGCGCCGAGGCTGGGCGCACCGTGCAGAGCCTGCAGCGGGAGTGGGACGAGCCTGCCGTCGTTGACGAGGGGGCGAGGGAGGGGAGCCCCCGGCCTTCGGGCTCCGGCCGGGCGGACGAGGCCGCGCCGGCCGCCCCGGCGGCGCCCGACGCCCCTGCCCGTCCCCGGTCCGCCCCCCGCTGGGACCAGGCGTACGCCGTGCTGCGCATCCCCCGGATCGGGCTGACCGCACCCGTCGCCGAGGGCACCAGCAAGGGCGGGGTGCTCGACCGGGGATACGTCGGGCACTACGCCCGCACCGCGCAGGCCGGGCAGGCCGGGAACTTCGCGCTCGCCGGGCACCGCAACACCCACGGCGAACCCTTCCGGCGCATCGACCGGCTGCGCGGCGGCGACCGGATCACCGTCGAGACCCGGGACGCCGTCTACACGTACACCGTCGGCAAACGGCTTGCGCAGACCGCGCCGTCGGACAGCGGGGTCATCGCGCCCGTGCCGCGCAGCAACATCACGACCTCCGCCGGCTACAGCGCGCCCGGCTACTACCTCACCCTGACCACCTGCACCCCCGAGTTCAGCTCCCGCTACCGGCTCGTCGTCTGGGGGAAGCTCACCTCGATGCGCCCGCGGTGACGGAGACCCCGGGCCGCCGGGAGTAGGGTCCCCGGGTGTTCGGAGTGATCAGACGACGCCCCCAGCTGCTGTGGCTGCTCGTCCCTTATGTCCTGTATCTCGGTGTGCTGCCGTTCGTGAACCGGGTCACCCCCCTCGTGTTCGGCATGCCCTTCCTCTTCGTGTGGCTCCTCGGGGCGACACTCCTCACGCCGGTCGCCGTATGGCTCACCAGACGGGCGGACCTCCAGGACCGGGACCGGGACCGGGATCGGGATCGGAACCGGGGTGGTCGCGCGTGAACGCCGTCGTCGCCACCTCCGTCTTCGCCGTCTTCATGGTCGCCGCCGTCGCCCTCGGCCTCCTCGCCCTGCGCGGGCGCGGCAAGGGCGGCGGGCTCGCCGAGTGGTCGGTGGGCGGGCGGAGTCTGGGCCCCGTCTTCATCTGGGTGCTGATGGCGGGCGAGGGCTACACCAGCTTCAGCTATCTGGGGGCCGCAGGCTGGGGCTACAACTACGGGGCGCCCGTCCTGTACGTCGTCGCGTACATGTCCTGCGGTTACGCGATCGGGTACGTCGTCGGGCCGATGCTCTGGGGGTACGCCCGCCGGCACGGCCTCGTCGGGATCACCGACATGGTCGCCCACCGCTTCGGCCGGCCCTGGCTCGGCGCGGTGGTCGCGGTGCTGGCCACGGTGTTCCTGCTGCCGTACATCCAGCTCCAGATCACCGGCATGGGGGTGGTCCTCTCCGTCATCTCCTACGGGGCCGTCAGCCTGAACTGGGCCTACTTCGTCGCCTTCGCCGTCACCACCGGCTTCGTCGTGGTCAGCGGGCTGCGCGGCAGCGCCTGGGTGTCCGTGCTGAAGGACGTCCTGGTCATCGCCACCCTGGGGTTCCTCGCGCTGTACGTCCCGCTGCACTACTTCGACGGGTACGGGCCCTTCCTCGACCGGCTCGTCACCGAGAAGAGCGACTGGCTGACCCTTCCGGGACACGGGGGCGGCGGGAGCGGGCTCGGGGAGCTGTGGTTCATCAGCACCACGTTCCTGAACTCGCTGACCGTCGTCATCTTCCCGACCACCGTCGCCGGATACCTCGGGGCCAGGAACGCCGACGCGCTGCGCCGCAACGCCATGTACCTGCCCGCGTACAACGTCCTGCTCTTCGTCCCGATGCTGCTCGGCCTCGCCGCCCTGTTCGTGGTGCCGGGACTGGCCGGGGCGGAGTCCAACCTCGCGCTGTTCAAGCTGGTCGTCGACTCGCTGCCCGCCTGGGCGGTCGGCGTCATCGGGGTCGCCGCGGGGCTCTCCTCCATCGTGCCCATGGCCGTCTTCATGCTGGTCATCGGGACGATGTGGGGGCGCAGCGTGCTGTCGCTCGTGCCGCGTCTCGCCGAGCGGCAGAAGTCCGCCGCCCAGGTCGTCGTGGTCGTCGCGGGCGGCCTCGCGCTGCTCCTCACGTACACCGCCCCCAACACCCTCGTACGCCTCTCCCTCATCTCGTACGAGGGGATGGCGCAGCTGCTCCCGATGGTGCTGCTCGCCCTGGTCTGGCGGCGGCTCACCTTCCGGGGCGCGTTCAGCGGGCTGATCGTCGGCGTCGCGGTGGTCTGCGTCCTCGTCTTCAGCGGGAACGATCCGTTGGGGGGCGTGAACGCCGGGCTCGTCGCCCTCGCCGCCAATCTGGCCGTCGCGCTCGCCGTCACCTTCGCCGGGCCCCGCGACCCGGACCCGCGGCCCGACGCCGAGGTGCTGGCCGGTGATCCGGTCGGGGACGAGGACGAGCCCCTCGCCGTGACCCGAGCCGCCCGGGGCGCATCCGATCATCGTGTATAACGAATGGAGTGCCGCGAGCTTCAAGGAGCTTCAAGGAGCGCTGTGCGCTTCGACGAACGGTACGCATGAACGGTACGGATGAACGGTACGCATGAGGCGTACGAGGAGGAACAGGAGGTGCACGCCGTGAGGGACGCCAACCCCCTGCGCCGCGCCTTCGCCCGGCTGCTCCGGCCCGCCGGACTCCTCGTCCTCTTCCTCACCGAGATCCTCCTCGCCGAGGGCGGCAGCCTCTCCGCGGCCGTCGCGCTCGCCGCCACCGCGGCCGCCGGCTCCGCGCTCCTCGCCTGCTCCGTCATCAGCGCCCGCTGCGCGTCCCCGGTGCCCCGCACCCGGGTCCGTACGGCCATCAGGGACCGGGAGCAGCGCACCGCGTTCCTCCCGCAACGCGACCCCGACGCCCGGGGCCGCACCAGGCCCCGAGCTCCCGGGCACGCCCTCCTGACGGCCGCCGCGTAGCGAATCCCGCGCTTCTCCCGCACGTCTTCTCGTACGTACCTCTCGCGCCTCCGCGCCGCGCCTCCTGCGTACGTACGTCCCGTACGGGCGGTGCGCCCCGCGCCGGTCGTCATGCCGAGTGATCACCCCGTACCTCCTCGCAGGTACCTCCCGGCACGACGAGACCCCCGGAGGGCTCACCCATGTCCGCCTTCATGTCCGCTTTCGCGAGCCTGGTCGGCTCCCTCGCCGATCTGCTCCAGCCGTTCTTCCAGACCGCGTCCACCGCCGCCGCGATCGTCCTGTTCACCGCGCTCGTCCGGCTGGCCGTCCACCCCCTGTCGCGGGCCGCCGCACGCGGTCAGAAGGCCCGCAGCCGGCTCCAGCCGCAGATCGCCGAACTCCGCAAGAAGCACGGCAAGAACCCGGAGCGGATGCAGAAGGCGATCATGGAGCTGCACGCCGCCGAGAAGGTGTCGCCGCTCTCCGGCTGCCTGCCGAGCCTCCTCCAGATGCCCGCGTTCTTCCTGCTCTACCACCTGTTCTCCAGCAGCTCCATCGGCGGCGAGCCCAACGCGCTGCTCAGCCACGACCTGCTCGGCGCACCGCTCGGCGGGCGCTGGCACGACGCGCTCGCGCACGGCGGGATGTTCGGCGCGCAGGGCTGGGTCTACCTGGGGCTCTTCGCGATCGTCGCCGCCGTCGCCACGTTCAACTACGGACGCACCAAGCGGCAGATGGCCGCCAACCCGATGACGCCCGCCGCCGGCCCGGACGGACAGGCCGTGCCCGGCATGGGCGCGATGACGAAGCTCATGCCGCTGATGTCGTTCTTCACGCTGATCACCGTGGCCGTCGTCCCGCTGGCCGCCGCACTCTACGTCGTCACCACGACCACCTGGACCGCCGTCGAGCGGGCCTGGCTGTACCGCGACATGCCGGTCGCCGGCAGCGCCATGGCCACGGCGGCGTAATCGGCCGGCCCGCCGCGCCGGTCCAGTGTGTGAACGAGGTCTTGCGGAGTGATCGCAACTCTTGGACGATCGGCCAAGTCCTCCGTCGGCCGCAACCCGCCGGAGGGCCACCACCTCGACCAAGAGGAGTTGGACCGTTGAAGCTGCTTCGAGTCGGTACGGCGGGCGCCGAGCGCCCCGCACTTCTCGACCGCGACGGGACTCTGCGTGATCTGTCGGGGATCGTCCCCGACATCGACGGCGAACTGCTCGCCGACGCTTCCGCGCTCGCCCGGGTACGGGCGGCCGCCGAGGCGCCCGGCGTGCTGCCCGCCCTGGACGCGACGGGGCTGCGGACCGGCCCGCCGCTCGGGCGCATCGGCAAGATCGTGTGCATCGGGCTGAACTACCACGACCACGCCGCCGAGACGGGTGCGGAGATCCCGGCGGAGCCGATCCTGTTCTTCAAGGCCCCCGACACCGTCGTCGGGCCCGACGACACGGTCCTGGTGCCGCGCGGCAGCCGGAAGACCGACTGGGAGGTCGAGCTGGCCGTCGTCATCGGGCGGACCGCCCGCTACCTGGAGACGGCCGAGGAGGGCCTCGCGCACGTCGCCGGGTACGCGACGGCGCACGACGTCTCCGAGCGCGAGTTCCAGATCGAGCGCGGCGGCACCTGGGACAAGGGCAAGAACTGCGAGACGTTCAACCCGCTGGGGCCCTGGCTGGTCACCGCCGACGAGGTGCCCGACCCGCAGGCCCTGCTGCTGCGACTCTGGGTCAACGGCGAGCTGAAGCAGAACGGCACCACGGCCGAGCAGATCTTCCCGGTCGGCGAGGTCGTCCGCTACCTCAGCCACTTCATGACGCTCTACCCGGGCGACGTGATCAACACCGGTACGCCCGCCGGGGTCGCGATGGGACAGCCCGAGCCGAAGCCGTACCTGAGGGCAGGCGACGTGGTGGAGCTCGAAGTGGAAGGGCTCGGCCGGCAGCGGCAGGAGCTGAAGGGGGCGTAGTCCCCTCGCCCGACGCATGACGGGGGTGGGGCGTCACGTGTGTGTACGTGACGCCCCGCCCGGCTTCCGTACGGTGCCGCCTAGCCCGGCCTCCGTACGGTGACGCCCCGCGCGGCTCCCGTACGGTGACGCCTCGCCCCGCTCTGTACGGTGACGGCACCCGGCCCCCGTGCCGGCCGGCTCCGCTCAGGCCCCCGTCGTCGCCGCGAACTGCTCCAGCGCCTCGACCACCATCGCGTGGTCCTCGGCCTGCGGCAGCCCGGACACCGTGACCGTGCCGATCACGCCCGCGCCCGTCACCGCGATCGGGAACGAACCGCCGTGCGCCGCGTACGTGTCCGGGTCCAGGCGCGAGGACTCCTCGAACGTGGTGCCCTTCGCCCGGAACCGGGTGCCCACCAGGTACGAGCTCTCGCCGTACCGCTCGACGACCTTGCGCTTGCGGTCGATCCACGCGTCGTTGTCCGCGCTGGAGCCGGGCAGCGCCGCGTGGAAGAGCTGCTGCGCACCGCGCCGGATGTCGATCGCGACCGGTGCGTGCCGCTCCCGGGCCAGCGTGACCAGCAGGCTGCCGAGCACGAACGCGTCGTCGTAGCCGAAATGCGGCAGAGTGAGCTTCTTCGATGTGGCCACCGATCGGGTGACGGTCCGTGAAGCGCAACGAGCGAG
>NZ_BMVK01000016.1 GCF_014650675.1 Streptomyces anulatus
TCACACTGCCAGCACTGGCACTGCACTCACACTCGCCACTGCACTCACACTGCCAGCAAACCACTCCAACCTCATCGCCAGCTTCATACAGCGACCGCCATCCAGGAGGCCGCAGCATGCCCTTTCCCGGAAATCACGTCTACCGATTAGGGCGGTCGCTGGCAAATGGCTGCACGCCCTGAGCCGCCTCTACAGCGGCGAGGAGCTACGGCCTCTGCCGAAAGGGGTGGCCGACCACGGGCAAGGTGCTCTCCGACCGTCTCAAGCGCCTGCAACCCACCCTCGCCGCCCGGGGCGTCCTCATCGACAGCGGACGCACCAAAGCAGGCCGCTACCTCGAAATGACCCGCCCGGCCGCATCCCCGCCCCCTGAGCAACCGGAGCAGGCAGCGGCGTTCTGTCCGCACCGATCACCGGAGGACAAGCAAGAGGAGCACGCCCCCGCCGGGTGCTCCTCTTGCTGTTCGGCGGCAGCGCCGCCCAACAGGCGTGCCCGAAGGGCCCCTCACTTCGCCTGAAGGATCACCGCCACTACTACAGACACCCCCTTCTTTTCCTAAGTAGGGGAGTCTGCGTCACCTGCGTCACCAGGGACGGAAAACGGCCCCTGAGCAGGACAGACAGGGGTGACGCAGACGGCGAATCCTGCGTCACCCCTGCGTCACCCGCGTCACCCCCACG
Organism: Streptomyces anulatus; assembly: GCF_014650675.1. GTDB lineage: Bacteria > Actinomycetota > Actinomycetes > Streptomycetales > Streptomycetaceae > Streptomyces > Streptomyces anulatus. The sequence continues at coordinate 682 of NZ_BMVK01000016.1, forward strand.
TCATCCGGTGACGCAGAAGGTGACGCACGGGTGACGCAGCCCCGCGCCGCTGCGTCACCCAAAACCGCAGGTCACACCCCCTAGGTGACGCGGGTGACGCGGTGACGCAGAAATCCACACCTCGGACAACCACGCCGCCCGTCGCCGCCCCATGGAGATCCCGTGGCACCGAAACCCGACCCCCGCGCCACCCTCCGGGGCGGCCTCCCCGACCGCTACCTCACCCCCGACGACATCGCCGAAATCTTCGAGGTGCCCAAAGAGACCGTCTACGCCTGGCGCAAGAAGCAGATCGGCCCGCCCGGCTTCCGCATCGGCAAGCACATCCGCTACGACCCCGCTGAAGTACTCGCCCACGTCACCCACCTCAAGAACATTGACCGCGAAGCAGCCTGACCCACCACCCACAGGGGCGCGACCACCACTGGTCGCGCCCCGACAGGAGCACCCCGTGGCCGGCCACATCCAAAACCGCTGGTACAAAACCGAACCCGGGCCCGACGGCAAGGACCGCCGGGTCAAGAGCGACCGATACGGCTCCGGACTCCGCTACCGCGCCCGCTACATCGGCCCCGACGGCACCGAGAAGTCCAAGTCCTTCCCGGACCGACAGAAGCGACTCGCAGAGAAGTGGCTGAGCAAGACCGAGGCCGACATGGACAGCGGCCAGTACGTAGACCCGAAAGCAGGCCGAACCACCTTCCAGCAGTACGCCGAACGCTGGGTGTCCTCGCACGCCGGAGAGGTCAACAGTGGGGAAGGCGCCGAGCGACGGCTCAGGCTGCACGCCTACCCGACCATCGGGAGTCGGCCGCTCGGCTCCTTCAAACCGGAGCACGTCCGCACCTGGCTGGGGGGTGCTGAAGAAGTCCATCCCGAACGAGACCCACCGCCGGGTGATCGCGGCGACAGTGTCCGCCGTCTTCAACGCGGCCGTCGATGACGAGCTGCTAGCGCGGAATCCCTTCAAGGCCCGCTCCGTGCAGATGCCGAAAGCCGGGGACGCGACGGTGAAGCCGTGGACCTCCAGCCAACTGTTCACCGTGCAGCCGTGGATCTGGGCGGGGGGGTGCGGGCTGCGTCAGGGAGAGATCTTCGGATTCTCCGTGGACGAGGTCGACTTTGAAGGTGGCTGGGTCACCGTGAGCCACCAGTTCAAACGGCTCCGAGGTCGGTACGTCTTCGCTCCCCCGAAGGGTGGGAAAACCCGGCAGGTGCCCCTCCCCAGAGCGGTAGCGGACGCGCTCCGGTCTCACGCTGCCGCCTTCCCACCCATCTCCGTCAGCGTGCCGTGGCGCACCGTGGATGGGGAGCGGCGCACCAAGCGCTTGTATTTCAGCGGAGCGGCCGGCATGCACGTCCGGGTGAGCCACTTCAACGACTTCATGTGGAAGCCCGCTCTGGCCGCTGCCGGGATCATTCCGGAGCCTGAAGAGGGCGAGCGGTACGCCTCCGCCCGTGAGCACGGCATGCACGCGTTGAGGCACTTCTACGCCTCCGTGCTACTGGATGCTGGCGAGAACATCAAAGCGCTGAGCCGGTATCTGGGGCATGCGGACGCGGGGTTCACCCTGCGGACGTACACCCACCTGATGCCGAGCAGCGAACTGCGCACCCGCAACGCGGTGGACACCCTGTATCAGGGGCCGCAAAACCATGATCACGGCCCAGAGGCGGCCCACGACGAGTGACGGCCCGCTCTCTGGAGCCGTTTTGGCTGGTCATCGGCGGTGCCGCGCCTGCGTCGCAGAACTTCATCTACTTCTGGCCGCTGTTCACGGGGACGTCGATCCCGGAGGACCTGTGGCGGGACCGGATGTGGCTGGACACCTGGGTGTAGGCACCGCGGTGGAACCGGGGCAGGAAGCCGAAATGCGGGCGGGCCGCGACGACAAGTCGTCGCGGCCCGCCCGCATTTCGCAGGATTCCGTCCGGTCGACAGAATTCCTGGCCTCTCACTCCTCCGAACCCGAGGCTCAGAAGAAGTGCTTTCGCCCGCCCACCGCGCGGCCGGTCGCGCCCAGGATCCACAGGATGGCACCCACCAGAATGAGGATGCCGCCGATGGTCGTCAGCAGCCCCATACCGACAAGCAGGCCGATGATCAGCAGAATAAGTCCAAGGACGATCATTTTCATTTCCCATCGTCAAGTCGGTTCAGACGCGTTTGCGCCTGCGCTTCACAACGGTCTCAGTGCACCTCACCAATACCTCCCGGCTCCGAATGTCGCCGGGACCTCGTTGCGAAGATCCTGGTGCCCGGCAATTCGGCGTTCACACATCAGTCACATCATCGATTTCGCGTTCGCCTCTGCCGCGCCAGGTAGAGGGCGGCCGCCCCCGCTGCCCACCGGGAGGTCCGCCACCACGGTCCGCCCGCCGACCGCACCCGTGTTCGCCGGGGCGCGCACTGCGGACGCGCCCCCGTTCGCTTCGCCGCCCATCCGGCTCCCCCCCTTGCCCGTCGGCGCCGAGCCGACGTTCCGCTTCCTCGTCCCCGAGCAGGGTAGGCGGGGCTGTCAGTGCCCTCGCGTAGGTTGAGCGCCGTCGCATTCGAACGAAAGGCACACGGTGAAGTCGTACGAACTGGGGTTCGGGGAGTCCGCGGACGAGCTGACGGTCCGTCCCGGCAAGACCATCGAGATCGATCTGCCCGGTGCCCGCGTCGCGGGGTGGTGCGGCGGTCGTGCGCCCGGCATCGGGACGGCCGCGTGGCCCCGGAGTCCCGTCACCGGGCTGCCGATGATCCATGTCATCACCCTCGAACTGCCGGAGGACTACCGGCGCAAGGGCGAGGACCTGGTGGCCATCTCCTTCTTCCAGGCCGACGACCATGTCGCCACCGACATCGACGGTGTGGCCGGACTCCTGGAGGGCACCGCGCCCACCGCGGAGCAGGCCGCCGATCCGTTCCTCGCGGCGGTGGCCGCGACGGCGGCGGCACGCCATCCCCAGCAGCGGGATCTGGAAGACCTCATCGGCGGCGCGCACGCGCTCCTGTGGCTCACCGCCGAGGAGTTCGCCGCGCCCCGCATCGGTCCCCCGGCCGACATCCGCCCGGCCGGTCTCGGCGACGAGTACAGCCGCGGCCTGAACGCCTGGGACGACAGCACCCCGGAGACCACGGTCTGGCTCGGCGAGCGCGCCGACGACCCGAACACCGGCATAGCCCCGTCGGAGGACGGCGAGGGCGGCTATGTGGCCGCCTGGTCCTCCGAGGACGAGCAGCTCCAGGAGTTCTGGTCGTCCATCGAGGGAACCTCGCACCTGGGCGGAACGGTCATGCCCTGCCAGGTGATGCCCGAGGGGCTGACCCCGTACGTCTTCGAGCTGGAGGACGGCGTCGGCGGGTTCAACCTCGGCGGCGGCAACGCGCAGATCGACCTGGAGTCGGACGTCTTCGACTGGGCGCAGTAGCCCGGCGGCAGTGCGCGCTCAGTCGCCCCCGCAGCCGCCTCCGCAGCTCGACCCGCAACTGGAGCCGCAGCCGCCCCCGCCGTTCCGGCTTCCGGAGCCCCTCCCGCTCGACCCGCGCGACGAGCGGGGCGGTGGTGGGTTCTTGCGGCGCTCCTCCGCCTCGCGCTGCGCCTGCCGGTAGCGCTCCGCCCGCTCCCGGCCCTCGCGCAGCCGCTCCTGCTGCCGGGCGGCGCCGTCCGCCGGTTCCCACGGGCCGAGCTTGTGGCGGCGGTCCGGGCGGAGCGGGACCGTGGTCACGGTCGCGTACATCCGCCCCATCTCCTGGTGGCGGTGGTATTCGGCGCAGGCGTATTCGAGGACGACCTCGTCGCCCTCCGCGAGGGTGCCGTACAGGACCGCTTCGAAGGGCTCGTGCTTCGGGTCGACGTCGTGGTGCCCGTTCCCCACCGCGTACGCCGAGCCGCTGCCCAGGAGCCGTGTCCGTTCTCGGGTGTCGCTCTTGCGGGGGGTGTACGCGATCAGGGGGGCCGCCGAGCGGGTGCGGGCGTCCGCGCACACCCAGTGGCGTCCGTCCGCCCCGGCGCGCACGCCCACGATCAGGGCCGGCTGCTCCTCCTCGTACAGCCGACGCGCCGCCCGGTAGGCGAGCTGGCCCCAGCCACCGAAGGTCGTGCCGGCGGCGAGGAGCACCAGACCGATGCGCTGCTGCCCGACGGCGTCGTACCCGACGCCACCCGAGGTCAGGTCCTCGACCAGGCCGTCGGCCAGGATGCCTGCGGCGACGAGGCAGAGAGCCAGCCCGAGGTAGACGTGCTGGTGGCCTCGGTGGCCGTCCGATTCCGGGGTGCCCTGGGGCAGCGGGAAGCGGCGTTCTCCCGCCGCGGCGAGGGCCAGGGCCCGTTGCCGGCGCCGGGCCCGCAGCCGAAGGCAGCTTCCCGTGAACGCGACGGCGCAGGCGGTGAGGACCACCAGCCATCCGGCCCTCGCCGAGGCGTCCACGTCACCCGGCCGGGCCAGGGCCAGCCCCGCTTCCCCGGCGAGGAGCAGGGCCGCCGGCACGGCCGCGACCGGAACGTACCGGTACCAGAGCGGCAGGGCGGTCAGCAGGACCGGCCCCGGATACCTCAGCCAGTCCGTCCCGTCCCCGGGCCCGCTGCGCCAGGCCAGGGACGCGGACGAGAGCCCGAACAGCAGGACGTACGCCACCGCTACCAGGGCGGCCAGCACCCAGCCGCCCACGGCCGGGGCGAGTACGGCCGGGGCCGCCGCCTTCCGCCAGCGCTCGGCGTCGGTCACGGCCCAGGGGGCGATGCCGCCGGAGAGCCGGGAGGCGACGCCGTCCCCGGTCACGGTCCAGGTGTCGGATGCGCCTTCGGGCAGGATCCCGGTCGGCAGATGCTTGATGTGATAGGCCGTCACCGGGCCACCGCCGCGCGCCTCTGTATGCCCATGCCGTACGCCCCCCGACGCTTGCTCCCCCGTGCATTACCGGCCAGTCTTCCCACGCCGGTCCTCCCTCACACGACATCACACGGCACCCACACCGCTTCGCACCACCTCGCACCTACCTCGCACCGCGTCACGCGGCCCCACACGGCGGAGAGCGCTTTCCGGCCAAGCATTCCGGTCCGGTAACAACGCCCTCACCGCCTGCCACAACCCTTTAGGGTTCCTCACAGTTGCCCCTTGAACGTGTTCAAGGGGCTCTCCTGGGGAGGGGGACTGCGAGATGCGCAGTGGAGCGAAGGTCGCCGTGATCGGTGGAGTGTTCGTCCTGATGGCCGGAGGAATCGGCTACGGGGCGTACAGCATGCTCGGGGACACGGTCGGCGGGGACGGCGGTACGCGGAGCGCGTCCGAGTCGTCGAAGGTGAAGACGGGGCCGCCGAGCGCGGAGGAGATAGCGGAGACGTCGAAGGGCTTCCTCGACGCGTGGGCGGCGGGGGACGCGTCCGCCGCGTCCCTCCTCACCAACAACGAGTCGGGCTCGGCGCCGGTGCTCGCCTCGTACGGCGAGGACGCCCGCATCGGCAAGGTGAAGATCACCCCCGGCCCGGCCGTCGGCACGAAGGTGCCCTACACGGTCAAGGCGACGGTCTCGTACGAGGGGAAGTCCAAGCCCCTTTCGTACGCCTCGGAGCTGACCGTGGTGCGTGGCCTGACGACGGGCAAGGCCCTGGTCGACTGGGCCCCGACGATTGTGCACCCGCAGCTGACGGAGGGCGCGACGCTGAGGACGGGCGAGGCCTCGACGCCGACGATCGAGGCCGTCGACCACAACGGGAAGGTACTGACCAAGGAGAAGTACCCCTCGCTCGGGCCGATCCTGGACACACTGCGCGAGAAGTACGGGGAGAGCGCGGGCGGTTCGCCCGGCATCGAGACGTGGATCGAGCCCGCCGACGAGACCCAGCCCGACGTCAATCTGCTGACGCTGGCCAAGGGCAAGCCCGGCAAGGTCCGGACGACGATCGACGCGGGCGCGCAGGAAGCGGCCGAGCGGGCGGTGAAGAAGTACGCGGAGGCCTCCGTGGTCGCGGTGAAGCCGTCCACCGGGGCGATCCGCGCGGTGGCCAACAACCCGGCGACCGGGTTCAACGCGGCGATGCAGGGAAAGCAGGCTCCCGGCTCCACGCTGAAGATCATGACGGCGGCGATGCTGCTGGAGAAGGGCCTGGTCACGGCGAACGGGGCGGCGGAGTGCCCCAAGGAAGCCCGGTACTACACCCGCACGATCCACAACCTGAAGTACTTCTCGCTGCCGGACGGCTCCACGTTCACGCAGAGCTTCGCCCGGTCGTGCAACACCGCCTTCGTCAAGCTGATCGACGACGTCGACGACGACTCGGCGCTCGCCAAGGAGGCGCGGGAGGTCTTCGGGATCGGTCTGGACTGGAAGACCGGTGTCGTCACGACCGACGGCAGCGTTCCGGAGGAGGTGCAGGGTGAGGCCGCCGCCCAGTACATCGGCCAGGGCACGGTCCAGATGAACGCCCTCAACATGGCGTCCATCACCGCCACTGCCCGCACGGGCACGTTCCGCCAGCCGGTCATCGTCCCGCAGTCCCTGGACAACCGGGAGTTGGCGACGGCCACGCGCTCGCTGTCGCCGTCCGTCACCCAGCAGCTCACGACGATGATGCGCGCCACGGCGGCCTGGGGCACCGGCGCGAAGGCGATGGCCTCGGTGGGCGGCGACAAGGGCGCCAAGACCGGTTCGGCGGAGGTCGACGGGCAGGACACCTCCAACAGCTGGTTCACCGGCTTCAGCAACGACCTCGCCGCGGCGGCGGTCGTCCAGACCGGCGGCCACGGCGGCGACGCGGCGGGCCCGGTCGTGGCGGAGGTGCTGCGCGCGGGCGGCTGAGGCCGCAGCCGTACGGGGCACGGAGTCCGGAGTACGAGGCACGGGTACGCGGCACGGAGTCCGGAGTACGAGGCACGGGTACGCGGGGCCCGGGGCAGGCCCCGGGCCATCAGCCCGCCGCCCAGTCCCCCCGCCCCGCCAGGTCCAGCACCAGGGCGGCGATGTTCCACGCGTCGTCGTCGCCCCGGTGGTGGCGGCCCTCCAGCGGGAGGCCGGCCACGGTCAGCGCCTGGGCCATACCGGGGCGGCGGCGCAGCCCGTACGCGGCGGTGAAGGCGACCTTGGCGTTCGTGTGGCTCTGCCCGAAGGGGTAATCCGTGCCCGTCGCCCGGCACTGGCGGGTGAACTGGTTGCGGTCGTAGTCGCCCCAACTGGCCCACGGCAGAAGGCCCGTACGGTGCTCGGCGGCCAGTGTCCGGCACGCCTCGGCGAACGACAGGCCGCCGTCCACCTCCGCCTGCGTCAGCCCGGTCAGCTCCGTGCAGAACGGGCTGACCGTCGAGCGCGCGGGCCGGACCAGCAGCCGGTGCTTGGCCACCCGCTCGCCCGCGCGCAGGTCGACGACGGTGAGGCCGATCTCGATGATCTCGCTGACCTGGCCGGGCGGCGGCTGCCCCTCCCAGCAGGTCGCCTCGACGTCGACCACATTCAGCAACTGCTCGCCCTGCCCGCCCGTGTCCATGGGACGAGCGTAGGAGCACCCCCGCCCCGGGTCATCCAGGTTTCGCCGCCCGGACGACGGCCCCGTCCGCTTCCGCGGGCGCCCCGAACCGAGGCCCCGGCAGGCGCGGTTCGGGCAGGGTGCGGAAGAGCAGCCAGCTCAGCAGGGGCATCGCCACGAGAGGCGCCAGGGCGGTCTGCAGGGACGTGGTGTCGGCCAGCGCGCCGATCGCGGGGCTGGCCAGGCCGCCGATGCTGACGGTCAGGCCGAGGGTGATCCCGCTGGCGGTACCGACCCGGGAGGGCAGGTAGTCCTGGCCGAGCGTGACCTGTAGCGAGAACGGCACGTACAGGCCGGCCGAGGTCAGCGCCAGGAACAGGAAGACGGCCGGGCCGGGCACCCACACCACGCCCGCGACGGCCGCGGCCGTGACCAGGTACGACCAGCGCGCGACCGCCACCCGGTCCCACCGGGCGGCCAGGGACCCGCCGAGCACCGAGCCGACCGTACTGCCGAGGTAGAGCACGAACAGGGCCGCCGTGCCCACGGCCATGCCGCCGCCCAGGCGCTGGCGGACGTACAGCGAGATGAAGGTGCTCAGGCCGATGAACGCGATCGACCGGAACACGACGGCCACGGACAGCCTCACGAAGGAGGCGACGTCGTCGCTTCCGGCCGGCGGCGTCGTACGGGAGCCGGCGGCGGCCTGCCTCTCCTGGAGGACGCGCACGACGGGCAGGCACAACGCGGCGCCGACGAGGGCCGGCAGCACCAGCAGGGGCGTCCAGCGCAGCCCGCCGACGCTCATCACGGCGGCGACCATGAGCGGGGCGAGCGCGAAGCCGACCGTGCCGCCCGTGGCGAACCAGCCCATCGCCCGGTGGCTGCCCCGGCCGGCGATCCGGGCGACGCGGGCGGATTCGGGGTGGTAGGCGGCCACCCCGATCCCCGACAGCGCGACGAACACCAGGGTCAGCGGATAGGAACCGCTCAGGCCGCTCAGCGCGATGCCGAGACCGCCGAGCAGCGTGCTGGCCGGCAGGAGCCACGGCATGGCCCAGCGGTCGGTGAGTACGCCGAACAGCGGCTGCGCCACGGAGGACAGCAGCGAGGCGGCCAGCACGATGCCCGAGGCGACCGCGAGGGAGTAGGAACGCTCGGCGATGAAGAACGGCACCAGGGCCGCGACGGAGCCCTGGTAGATATCGACGCAGGCATGGCCCACGGACAGCAGGACGATCGGCGTGTTCCTTCGCATCCCGCCATGTTCCGGCCCGGGGGCGTTGTCGCGCTTTCGATAAACTGCCACATGATGACGAACATCCGCCACGATCCCGTGGCGCCGACCCGCACCCGGCGGCTGGCGCCCGGCGGATCGATCGACGCCCACCGGCACGACGACCACCAGATCGTCTACGCGGGGCGCGGGGTGCTGACCGTCACGACCGGCGAGGGGTCCTGGGTCGCCCCGGGCACGCGCGCGATCTGGGTGCCCGCCGGTACGGTGCACGCGCACCGGGCCTACGGCGAACTCGACCTGCATCTGGTGGGGCTGCCCGTCACCGAGAACCCGCTCGGCCTCGACACACCGACCGTGCTGGCCGTCAGCCCGCTGCTGCGCGAACTCCTCATCGCCTACACCCGCGCGGAGGGCGACGACTGCCCCGAACGGGCCCGCCTCCGCGCCGTGCTCCTCGACCAGCTGCGGGCGTCCGCGCAGCAGCCGTTGCACCTGCCCACTCCCACCGCCCCTCTGCTGCGCGCCCTGTGCGACATCCTCCAGGCCGACCCGGGCGACAGCCGTACGCTCGCCGAACTCGGCCGCCGGGTCGGGGCGAGCGACCGGACCCTGTCCCGGCTGTTCCGCAGCGACCTCGGCATGACCTTCCCGCAGTGGCGCACCCAGCTCCGCCTCCACCACGCCCTGATCCTGCTGACCGGGCGGACGCCGGTGACCGCGGTGGCGCACCAGTGCGGCTGGTCGTCCACCAGCGCCTTCATCGAGGTCTTCCGCCGCACGTTCGGCCACACCCCGGGCTCCCACCCGGCGGGGTGAGCCCAGGCTCCGGAACCCCCTCGCATGCATACTGCACCTACCGCTAGCGTGCAGCCATGAGCACATCGGAACCCCCCGGGACCACGCCCGCCGCCCCCGTCTCCCACGCCCACCCCCGGTTCGCCGAGGCGCTGGCCGAGCTGGGCCTCCAGGTCGAGGTGCGCCGCTTCCCGGACGCGACCAGGACCGCCGTCGAGGCCGCGGCGGCGGTCGGCTGCGAGCTGAGCGAGATCGTCAAGTCGCTGGTCTTCACGGCGGACGGCGTGCCGGTACTGGTCCTGATGGACGGGGCGTCCCGGGTGGACGTCGAGCTGGTACGCCGCGAACTCGGCGCGCAGAAGGTCAAGCGGGCGGACGCGGACCTGGTCCGGGAGACGACGGGTTACGCGATCGGGGGCGTGCCCCCCTTCGGCCACGCCACCAGGACCCGCGTCCTGGCCGACCGACGCCTCCTGGACCACGCGGTGGTGTGGGCGGCGGCGGGCACCCCGCACACGGTGTTCCCGCTCGACCCGAAAACACTGATCGCCCACGCGGGCGCGACGGTCGCGGATGTGCGCGAGCCCGCCAAGTGACCCCTCTGGTCGCCCTCGCGGTCCTCATAGCCGCCGTCACGCATGCCAGTTGGAACGCCATCGCCCACGCGATCAAGGATCAGCTGGTCTCCTTCACGCTGATCTCCGGCGGCGGTCTGCTGATCGGCGTGGCGATGGCCCTGTTCACCCCGTTCCCGGCTGCCGGGGCCTGGCCGTACCTGGTGACCTCGGCCGCCCTGCACGTGCTGTACATGCTGCTGCTGATGCGCTCGTTCACGCTCGGCGACTTCGGCCAGATGTACCCGATCGCCCGGGGCACGGCTCCGCTGGTGGTGACGGTCCTGGCGGCGGTGTTCGTCGGCGAGCGTCCGAACGCCTGGGCCACGGCGGGCGTGGCCGTGGCCTCGGCCGGCCTGGTCGGACTGGCACTGTGGGGCATCCGGGGCTCCGGCAAGCGCCCGCACTGGCCGGCGATCGTGGCGGCCCTCGGCACCGGCCTGGCCATCGCCGGGTACACCACGGTCGACGGCGTCGGCGTGCGCGCATCGGGCACCCCGCTGGGCTACATCGCCTGGCTGATGATCCTGGAGGGCCTGGCGATCCCGGCGTACGCGTACTACCGCCGCCGCGCCGAACTCCTGCCGCAGCTAAGGCCCTACGCGGTACGCGGCCTGATCGGCGCGGCTCTCTCGGTGGCCGCGTACGGGCTGGTCCTCTGGGCCCAGACGAAGGCCCCGCTCGCCCCGATCGCGGCGCTGCGCGAATCGTCGATCATCGTGGGCGCGGCGATCGGCACCCTGTTCTTCAAGGAGCGCTTCGGGGCCCCGAGGATCGCGGCTGCGGGGCTGATGGTGGTGGGCATCGGGCTGATGCTGCACACGGGGTGAGGCGGGGGTCAGCGGCCTTCGCCGACGTACGGGACGAAGGCCTTCCACGCGGCGCGCGCGACGGCGAGACGGGGTCCCTGAAGGTTCTTGGAGTCGCGTACGTGGACGACGTCAGGGGCGGTGGCGACCTCGACGCATTCGTTGCTGTTACTGCTGTCGCTGTAGCTGCTCTTGACCCACTCCAGCTTGGAAGCGTCCCCGGCAGAGGTCTCGCTGATCATGTCTCTCCCAGTACTTGCTCGATGAAGGCCCTCGACTCCCTCGGGTTGAGAGCCTGCGCCCGCAGGATGCCACACCGCAGCTCGATGATCCGGAGGTGCTTCGGGTCGGAGACCGGTCGGCTCCCGAAGTCGCCCTCGGAGCGCCCCACCGCCGATCCATCCCTGAACTTCAGCACCTGCATCTCACCGCCCATTCCGGCATGCTCGTCGCGACTGGTCGGCATCACCTGAATCTCGACATGGCGCAGTTCGCTTGCTTCCAGGAGCCGTTCCAACTGTCGACGCCACACCATTCTGCCTCCAAGGTGGCGTCGCAGTGTCACCTCTTCCTGGACAAAGCTGAGTTCCGGTGCAGGCGAGCGGCCGAAGATGGACTGCCTGGCCACACGAGCGGCCACCAACCTCTCCACCTCGTCCTGCGAGAACGCGGGCCTACGCATCCCGAACAACGCCCGCGCGTAGTCCTCGGTCTGCAAGAGGCCATGGATGTTGTGGCTGCCGTACGCCGAGAGCTCCACCGCCGCAGCCTCCAGCTTGGCCAGCTCGCGGATCTTCTTCGGGTACCGCACCTCCGCCAGGTCGGACTTCATCGCCGCGAGCTTGCCGCCCGCCCCGACCGCCCGGTCCACGCCGTCCATGAACTCCGGGCGCGGGATGCGCCGGCCGCCCTCGACCTTGTAGACGAGGTCCTCGCCGTAGCCCAGCGCCAACCCCAGCTCGCAGGCCCGCATGCCCGCCGCCTCGCGCCAGGCCTTGATCTGGCGGCCCACCGCCGCGACCACCGCCGCTCCCGACTCGTCATCGGGATCGACGTCCCAGCCGGGCTCGTCCACCCCGCCGTCCCCACGCTCCGTACCGTCGCCGACCACGCTCATGCGAGCCCCCGCTTCCAACGCGCCTGCCGTTCTTTTCCCAACCGCGTCCCTTCCCCGCACGTCACTGCGGACAGCCGGGACAACGCCGGACAAGCCCTGGACAATCACCGTACGCAAGGGCTCGGTCACTGGGCACGGTACGCAGATGCGGCCACGCTGAGTGACATGAACCAAGAAATCGTCCGCATCCAACACCTGCACGCAGACCGGGCGTTCACCGTGCTGCTGTCCCCCACACGCCGAGGGGCCCGGCTCGCCCGGCTGCTCACCGTGGCCCATCTCGGCGCGTGGGGGCTCCCGTCGGAAGCGGAGACGGCGGCGCACATCGTCGCCGAGCTGGCGGCCAACGCCACGGTGCACGGGCGCGTGAAGGGGCGGGACTTCCAACTCGGCCTGACGGTCGGCGGAGGCACGCTGCGGATCGAGGTCACCGACACGCGCGGGGACAGCGTGCCGCCCGGGCCGGGGGCCGTGAAGCCGCCCGAGGACGACGCGGAGACGGGACGCGGCCTGCTCATCGTCGAGGCGCTGGCGGACCACTGGGGGATCGTCCCCGGGCCGGTCCCGCGCAAGACGGTCTGGGCGGAGATCGACCTCGTACGGTGACGTCTCCCACCGGGTCGTGCGCCGGTGCGACCCGGGCCCTTCCAGACCTGCGACGACTGCGCCCGCGCCTTCCGCTCCACCACCCCCGGCCACCTACCGACCTGACCGAACCGACGGCTCAGGCCACGAGAAGGCGGAGGCCCAGTTCCGCCGTGTCGAGGGCGGCGAGGTCACGGTTGCGCTCGGCCCACCGACCCGAGGAAAGATCGGCGCGGAGGCCGTCCACCGCCCGCTGTTCGGCCTCCGGCCCGACTCGGGTCCACACCGATACCGCGCGGCGCACCTGTTCGTCGAGGTACGCCTCGGGCCGACGCCAGTGGGCCTCGAAGAATCCGTCGGCGCAGTCCCACGGGATGAGCACCGGCTCCGCGCGGCCCCCGATCGCATGGGTCAGGTCGGTCAGTGACGGCCAGTCGACGAGCAGGCCGGCGAATTCGGGCAGGTAGTCGCAGGTGAGCCAGAAGCGTTGACGCCAGCCGCTGCCACTCGCGTCGTACGTGAACACGACCACGCGGCGGGCCACCCGCCGCATCTCCCGCAGCCCGGCGACCGGGTCCCGCCAGTGATGCACGGTGCTGACCGCCATCGCGGCGTCGAAGGACTGATCCTCGAACGGGAGACGCTCCGCGGCGGCGGCCACGCACGGAGCGGCGTCCGCCGGGCGCTGCGCCCGCATGACCGCCGACGGTTCCACCGCCGTCACGTCGCGGTCCGGGGGCTCGTAGGAGCCGATGCCCGCCCCCACGTTGAGCACGGTCCGCGCGTCCCCGAGCGCCTCCCAGATGCGCGCGGCGATCCGTGGCTCCGTGCACCGTGTGGCCGGGTAGGCGGACCCGATGACGTCGTACAACTGGGCCCCGAACACCCTCAGTTGCTCCTCCGGCGTTGTTCTGATCCCCATGGCCCGTGCCTCCAGCTCCCTGTCGATGGCCGTCACCATGCCGTCGGCGCGGTCGCGCTGTTCCCGCAGCAGGCCGCGCAGCCGGCGCAGGTGCGCGACCGCGTCGGTATCCGGGTCGTCGACCAGATCGGCGATCTCACGCAGTCCGAAGCCCAGCCGCCGGTAGGCGATCACCTCGCGGAGGCGCTCCACGTCGCCCGCCGTGTAGGCCCGGTACCCGGCGGCCGTCCGCTCGGACGGACGCACGAGGCCGATCTCGTCGTAATGGTGCAGCGTGCGGACGCTCACGTCGGCCAGTCCGGCCACGCGCCCCACGGTCAGGTGCTCCTCCATGGCACGGACTATGGGGCATCACGCCACGTGAGGGTCAAGCGCTTCCCCGGCCCTGCCCGCCCACCTCGCGCCCGGGCCCGCACCGCGCCACGACTACGATCCCAGCCCATGACGTCCACCACGCGCAGCGAAGACGGGAACAGGAACCAGGGCACCGACGGGTACGAGATCGACACCGATCCCGGACGGCTCGACGTCACCCTGGTGCACCACTGGCTCTCCACCGACGCCTTCTGGGCACTCGGCCGCAGCCGCGACCTCGTCGAACGGTCCATGGACGGGTCGCTCAACTTCGGTGTCTACGACGCCGACGGGGCCCAGGTCGCCTACGCCCGGGTCGTCACGGACCGGGCGACCTTCGCCTGGCTCTGCGACGTCTACGTGGACCCGGCGCATCGCGGCCGGGGCCTCGGCGTACGGCTGGCGACCGCCGTGCGCGACCATCTCGCCCCGTACGGGCTGAAGCGGACCCTCCTCGCCACGCTGGACGCCCACGAGCTGTACGCGAAGGTCGGGTTCGTCCCCGTGCCCGACCCCGAGGGCCTGATGGTCCTGAACGCCGAGCGGTAGGTGGGCACCGTGCCGGACAGGGACGGGACACCGGCTCCCGCCGGCCATCCGCACGCCCTCGCCGCCCTGGTCGCACGGGAGTCGGGCGCGGAGGTCGAGGCGGTCCACGACCCGGACACGGGACGGTGGACGCTGGAATGGACGGACGGCGAGACCGTCGAGGGCGTGGAGCGAGCGGTCCGGGCCGCCGGCCCGGAGGCGGCGCGGGGGCTCCGCTACCGCCGGCGGCTCTCCGAGGGGACCGTCGCCCTCGGAGCCGTACGGCTGGCGACCTCCACGGACGGGTCAGGGCCGCGGCCCCCTGTGAACGCGGCCGCCGTCGAGGCGTTCTGGCGGGACGTACGACTGCCGAGCCCGCTCACCGAACGCGAGGCGCTGCTCGTGTACGGCCTGATCTACCAGGTCCACGACGACCACCGCCGCAACGAGTCCGAGCCCGAGCAGATCTGCTACCTCGTCCGGCAGGCGGGCCTCGCGACCATCCTCCTCCGCAGACCGGAGGCACTGACCCCCGCCGAACTGCTGACCGCCCGCTACGCCGGGTCGCACGGCCACCCGGCCTGGCGGTACTGCCTGGTCCCGATGGACGACGCACGGCTCGTACGAGCGGTGCACGCGGACCCCACCGCCACGGCCGACCACCTGAAGGCCGCCCTCACCCTCGCGGCCGCACTGCCCGACACCCCGGAGGCGGTCACGTCCCGACTCCGGGCGCGGCTGCGGCGGAACGGCTGAGGCACAGCGGTCGCGGCGGGCGGAACCGGCCGGGAGCCGGAGCCTCCCCCGTTCTCCCCCGCCGTGCCGCTACCCCCACTCCGCCACCACCTCGCCGTCCTCCTCCACCCCCGTCGGGCGGAAGCCCAGCGACGTGTACAGGTGCGCGGCGGCCTCGTTGGCCGGGGCGTAGGAGAGGCGCACCGCCGTGCCGTCCTCGCGGGTGGAGAGCCAGGAGGCCAGGGTCCGTACGGCGGCGCGGCCGATGCCGGTTCCCTGGTGGGCGGCGTCGATCAGCATGCCGCCGATCCAGTGCGAACCGTCCTCGTCCCGGGCCCACATGATGTGCCCGGCCACCTCGCCGCCCGTGCACACGGCCAGCGAGGTCCAGGTGTCCTCGCGGCTGCTCAGCACCAGGTAGCGGGCGGCCAGGGCCGGGACCCAGTCGCGCTGGTCGTCGCGGGGCGCGCTGTCGGCGACCGCCCGCCAGTTGTCCGCGTCCACCTCGTGGAGGGTGACGGGGCGGCCGGTGCTGTCGGAGTGTCCGTGGTCGATCATCCGCGCAGGGTAGGCCCCCCGGGCGACGCTCGACCACGGATTTACGGCTGCGTCATCGCCTGCCGGAAGCCCGTGTTCACCGCGAGGATCCCGCCGTCCACACGCAGCGTCGTCCCCGTGATCCAGGCGGCGTCGGTGGAGGCGAGGAACGCCACGGCGGACGCGATGTCCTCGGGGGTGCCGACGCGGCCCAGCGGGTAGAGGGCGGCGGCCCGCTCCAGTTCGGCGTCGCGGCCCGCCCACGCGTCGGTGCGGATCGTGCCGGGGGCGACCAGGTTGACGCGTACGCCGCGTGGTCCGGCGTGGCCCGCCAGCGTACGGGTGAGGCTGGTCAGGCCCGCCTTGGCGGCGCTGTACGCGTGGCCGCCGAAGGACTGTTCGCCGTTGACCGAGCCGATGGTGACGATCGCGCCCCGGCCCGAGGCGACCAGGTGCGGCAGCGCGGCGCGGGCGCAGCGGAACGGGCCGGAGAGCGTGACGTCCAGGTCGCGTTCCCAGACCTCGTCCGTCTCGTCCTCGAAGAGCGGGGTGTCCTGGCCCGCCGCGTAGGCGTTGTTGACCAGGACGTCGAGCCGGCCGAAGGCGGCGACCGCGTGGGCGACGGCCGCCTCGACCGCCGCCCGGTCGGCCACGTCGCAGACGAGGGATTCGGCGGTGCCGCCCGCCTCGCGTATCGCCGCCGCCGTGTGGGCGGCGCGCTTCGCGTCCAGGTCGGTGACGAGGACGGCGGCCCCTTCCGCCGCCAGGCGGCGGGCCGTCGCCGCTCCGATGCCCTGACCTGCGGCGGTGATCAGGACGCTGTATCCGGCGAACCGGGCCGGGGTCTGCGCGGGTGCTGGTGTCATAGCGCCGACCGTACTGCCCTGACCAGGGCCTGGGCACGGGGGTCGGCGGTAACTCCCTTCTGGAGTCCGTTGGTGACATAGCCCAGCGCGATGCCGGACTCGGGGTCGGCGAAGCCGAGGGAGCCGCCGCGTCCCGGGTGGCCGAAGGAGCCGGGGCCCAGCAGCGGTGCCGCCGGGCCGTGCAGCATGTAGCCCAGGCCGAAGCGGGTGTTGACGACCAGCACCCGGTCCGGGCCCGCCGACTCCTCCGTGCGGGCCAGCGTGAGCGTGGCGGGGGCGAACAGGCGGCGGTGGCCGTCGACGGGCCCGATCATCGCGGCGTAGCAGCGGGCCAGACCCCGGGCGGTCGCGATGCCGCCCGAGGCGGGGAGTTCGGCCGCGCGGTAGGCGGGGTCGTTCTCGTCGGGGAACGGGTCGATCGCGCCGAACGCCCTGCGGGTGAGGGAGTCCGGGTCGCGGTAGGCCTCGACGACGGAGCGTTTGGCACGTACGCGCAGGGCGCCCGAGGCGGTGCCCGTGGCCGGGGGCTCCACGGGACCGATGCGGCCGATGCGGTGGGCCTCGTCGGCGGGGAGCCCGAACCAGAAGTCGAGGCCGAGCGGACGGGCGATCTCCTCGGCGATCCAGCGGCCGATGGTGCGGCCGGTGGCACGGCGGACCAGTTCGCCGATCAGCCAGCTGTAGGTCTGGGCGTGGTAGCCGTGGTCGGTGCCGGGCTCCCACTGCGGGCGCTGGGCGGCGACGGCGGCGGGCCCGGAGACCCCGTCGGCGGCCTCGGCGGGTGTGAGGGGGGTGTCCAGGGCGGGGACGCCGGCCCGGTGGGCGAGGAGGTCCCGGACGAGGACGCGTTCCTTGCCGTTCGTCTTGAACTCCGGCCAGTAGGTGGAGACCGGGGCGTCCAGGTCGACCTGCCCGCGCTGGTGGAGCAGCAGGGGGACGGCGGCGGCGATGCCCTTGCCCGCCGAGCGGACGATCTGGACGGTGTCGACGGCCCATGGTTCGACGCCGTCGACGTCTCTCGTACCGGCCCACAGGTCGACGACCTTGCGCCCGTGGCGGTAGACGGCGACGGCCGCGCCGCGCTCACCGCGCTGCTCGAAGTTACGGACGAACGCGTCCGCGACCGCTTCGAACCCGGGCGCGACCGTGCCCCGTACGTCCACATCCACGTTGCTCACGCTCGTGGTGACGGCCTCGGTCACCCCGGCCCCGGTCGCGGCCACGGTTCCGGCCGTGGACCCTGTCCCGGTCGTTTCCGTGCCTGTTTCGGACCCCTTGCCTGGCTCCGCTCCCGTGCCTGATCCCGATTCCGCTTCCGCGCCCGCCGTCGTGCTCACTCCCGCGCTCCCGCTCATCCCCCCATGGTGCACGTCCCGGCGGGGTGTTCGGGGGGCGGGTCACCGTGACCACCGGGCTGTCACGACCTGTTTACGCCGACGGAATGCTGACGGAGCGCGGGTCGAAGCCGAACGGCAGCTCCAGCCGGTGGGAACGCATCAGCTTCTCGTCGCAGAGGAGGTCCTGCGTACGGTCGTCGGCGGCGATGACCCCCTCGCTGAGGATGACGGCGCGCGGGCAGAGCTCCAGGGCGTACGGCAGATCGTGGGTGACCATCAGCACGGTGACGTCCAAGGAGCGCAGGATATCGGCCAGTTCGCGGCGGGATGCCGGGTCCAGGTTGGACGAGGGTTCGTCCAGGACGAGGATCTCCGGCTCCATCGCGAGGACGGTGGCCACGGCGACACGGCGACGCTGCCCGAAGGAGAGGTGGTGCGGCGGCCGGGCGGCGTACTCCTCCATGCCGACCTGCTTCAGCGCGCCCAGGACCCGCTCCTCCAGCTCCGGGCCGCGCAGTCCGGCGGTGGCCGGGCCGAACGCGACGTCCTCGCGGACGGTGGGCATGAACAACTGGTCGTCGGGGTCCTGGAAGACGATGCCGACCCGGCGGCGGATCTCGGCCAGATTCCGTTTGGCGACCGGGAGTCCGGCGACCCGCACCGTGCCCGAGCCGGCGTCCAGGATGCCGTTGAGGTGCAGGACGAGCGTGGTCTTGCCCGCCCCGTTGGGGCCGAGGAGAGCGACGCGTTCGCCGCGGCAGACGGTCAGGTTCACCCCGAAGAGGGCCTGGTGGCCGTCGGGGTAGGCGTAGGCCAGGCCGCTGACTTCGAGCGACGGGGCGTCATCCGTGAAGGGTTCCGTGGATTCCGTGGAGGAGGTCACAGGGTCCATCCCAACAGACAGACGGCGAGGGCGAGGGCGGGGAGGGCCGCCGCGTACGCCCACTGGGTGCGGGTGGCGGTCGCCTCGTCGATGACGGGCATGGCGCCGGTGTAGCCGCGGCTGACCATGGCGAGGTGAACGCGTTCGCCGCGTTCGTAGGAGCGGATGAACAGGGCGCCCGCCGAGGCCGCGAGCACCCGCCACTGCCGTACGCCGCGCGCCTCGAAGCCCCGGGAGCGGCGGGCGATCGACATGCGTCGCATCTCGTCGGTGACGACGTCCCCGTACCGGATCATGAACGAGGCGATCTGCACGAGCAGCGGCGGCAGCTT
This sequence comes from Streptomyces anulatus, assembly GCF_014650675.1. Lineage (GTDB taxonomy): Bacteria > Actinomycetota > Actinomycetes > Streptomycetales > Streptomycetaceae > Streptomyces > Streptomyces anulatus. Next base: position 19,781 of record NZ_BMVK01000016.1, read on the forward strand.
GAGGCGCTGGAGGCCGAGCAGGACGGCGCGCAGTTCGGTGGTGGATGCCAGCAGCACCGAGGCGGCGACGCCGAGGGTGGCTTTGGCCAGGACGTTCCACGCGCCCCAGAGGCCGGGCACGCTGACGGAGACGCCGAGCACACTCGTCTGCTCGCCCGGCACCACGAAGGGCATGAGCAGGGCGAACGCGACGAACGGCACCTCGACGACGAGCCGCTTCAGCAGGAAGCCGGCGGGGACGCGGGCCACGGCGGCGACGGCGGCCAGCAGCGCCGCGTACAGCCCGAAGGCCCACATCGCCTCGCGCGGGGTGGAGACGACCACGAGGACGAAGCAGAAGACGGCGGCGAGCTTGCAGTGCGGGGGCAGGTCGTGGACCGGCGAGTGTCCGTGCCGGTAGAGCTTGTGGGCGTGGCCCGCGCCCATGTCAGACGTGCCCGTGATCGCTGTCGCGGTCGTTGTCGCGGTCGCGGTCGCGGTCGTTGCCGCTGTCGCGGTCGCGGTCGTGGTCGTGGTCGTGGTCGTGGGAAACGGTGCCGTGATCGTCCTCGTGGCGGCGGCGGACCACCCAGAACACGCCGGTACCGACGACGACGGTGGCGCTGACGCCGATCACTCCGGCGAGACCGCCGGAGAGGCGGGCGTTCGCGATGTCCCCGACGCCGTAGTCGGCGAGCGGGGAGTCGGCGGCACCGTGCTCCTCGGCCTTCTCGTCGATGCCCTGGTCGGCGGCGACCCTCTCCAGGCCGTCCGGGTCGGCGGAGGCGTAGAAGGAGACGACCCCGGCGAGCAGGAACGCGGAGACCAGCCCGGTGATCCAGAACCCGCGGGTGGAACGGGCGGCGCCCGCCGGTTCGGGGTCGCGGGTGGCGGCGGGGGCGTCGACCAGTTCGCCGTCGATGCGGAGCTTGAGAGGGGCGGCGATCCCGCTGACGCCGTGGACCAGGTCGGGGCGCACGGCCAGGACCGCGCCCACGGTCAGCGCGGTGATGACCGCCTCGCCGATGCCGATCAGGGTGTGCACGCCGACCATGGCCGTGAAGACCTTGCCGATCGGGATGTCGGTGGTGCCGCCGATCCAGTAGAGCAGCGTGAAGGCGGCGGCCGCGGCCGGTACGGAGACCAGGGCGGCGACGAAGGCGGAGACGGTGGCCGACCGGCGGGTGCTCGGGAGCACCCCGGTCAGCAGCCGGAACAGGCCGTACGCGACGAGGACGGTGACCACGCCCATGACGGTGACGTTGACGCCGAGGGCGGTGAGACCGCCGTCGGCGAAGAAGATGCCCTGCATCAGCAGGACCACCGCGACGCAGAGCACCCCCGTGTAGGGCCCGACCAGGATCGCGGCCAGCGCCCCGCCCATGAGATGCCCGCTGGTGCCGGCCGCGACGGGGAAGTTCAGCATCTGCACGGCGAAGATGAAGGCGGCGACGAGCCCCGCGAGCGGGGCGGTGCGCTCGTCCAGCTCACGGCGCGCGCCGCGCAGGCTGACGGCTACCGCGCCGGCGGCGACCACCCCGGCGGCCACGGAGACAGGTGCATCGATGAAACCATCGGGTACATGCATGGGAGGCTCCGCTTCCTGCGGGGTCCGCACGGTCTCCACGCCCATGCGGACGAGGTCCTGCGGGCGGGGTCATGAACCCATCAATAATAGTGCCCTCCTGCGAACCATGCGCAAGAGCAGAAGCCCAGCAGGTGGACCGTGCTCACCGCGCCGCTTCCGCAAAATATGGGACATTAGAGGGCAGAGCTACACATACAGGAGGAGCCGGCCCATGTCCCCCGTGATCGAAGTACATGCCCGTGCCCGGCTCATCACCGATGGCCCCCTGACCCGCCCGGTCCCCGTCGACCTGCGTTACGACCCGGCCGACGACCGGCGCACCGTCCACATCGGACTGCCCGACGGCACCGACTGGGCATTCGGCCGCGACCTCCTGGAACGCGGCCTGCGCACCCCGATCGAGCGCGGCGACGTCCGCGTCTGGCCGTGCGGCCGTACGCAGCTGATCGTGGAGCTGCACTCGACCGACGGGGTCGAGGTGTTCCAGTTCGAGATCCGGACGCTGACCCGCTTCCTCGCCCGCACCCGCGCGCAGACACCGACCGCGCAGCCGGAGGCCGGCCGGGAGCCGAAGCCCCCGTCCCGCACCACCCGCCCGGAGCGGGGCGCCCAGCCCGCCCGCGGCTGAAGCACCGCCTACGCGCGCCCCGGACCCGGCCCGGCAGGGCCGCCCGGGGCCGTTGTCGCAGCCGGGTCCGACGTCGCCCCCGATGTCGTGTGGAGGATCTCGCGAGCCTGCTCCGCCGCGCGCGCTATGCCTTCGGAGACGAAGTCGAGGAAGCGGGCGACGTTCTCCATGCGGACGGCGGCCGGAGTGCCGGGGCCGAGGATGTCCACGCCCTGCCGCGCCGTCTCGACGAGCTGGGCGGTGGCCCGGGCGCTCACCATCATCGACTGGTACCAGATGTCGTCGTCGACGATGTAGCGCTCACGACGGCGTTCGTCACGCTCCCGCCGGACCATGCCCTGGCTTTCGAGGAACGCGATCGCCTTGGAGATGGACGCCGGGCTGACCTGGAGGCGCTGGGCCAGCTCAGGTGCGGTGAGGCTGCCGGAGTCGGTGAGAGTGAGACAGGACAGCACCCGGGACATCATCAGGGGCATGCCCGACGCCATGACGACGGTGGTGAACTGCTCCTCGTACTCCCGCACGGCCTCCGCGTCGCGCCCGTAGGGCTGCGCCGAGTCCTGCGCCTCCCGGGGGGCGGCCTGCTTCCGCCGGTGCGCACGGCGTTCGGTGGCGCGATGGGCGAGATCGGCGCGGTAGGCGGTGGGGCCGCCGTTGCGCATCACCTCACGCGTGATGGTCGAGGTCGGACGGTCCAGGCGTCGGGCGATCTCCGCGTAGGCGAGGCCGTCGGCCAGCCCCAGCGCGATCTGCTGACGTTCCTGCTGAGTGAGCCTGCCTCCCGGCATCGCGGTTCTCCTTCGTGGTCCACGGAGTCCCCACTATAGCGTTCACCCTCACCTTATTGCAACGTAGCACTATCTGACGTTGCGTTAAGCCCGAAGGGCATTGCAACGAAACCAGTGCCTTGACCTGGGAACATAGAGATTGCTTGCAACGAACCTGTTGAGCAATCCGTAAAGGCAACGTAGCTTTTCTCTCATCGGAAACGACGAGCGCAAGGAGAGCACGATGCAGAAGTTCGACACCACCGCCCCGGTCACCGCCGTCCTGGACATCCCCGCCGGGCGCATCCAGTTCATCGCCGCCGACCGGGCCGACACCACGGTCGAGGTCCGGCCCGCCGACGCCTCCAGGAGCCGGGACGTGAAGGCCGCGGAGCGGATCGAGGTCGCCTACGGCGACGGCGTCCTGCGCATCGCGGCCCAGGCGGCCGAGAACCGGGTCAGCGGCTCCGGCTCCGTCGAGGTGACCGTCCAACTGCCCGCCGGGTCCCACGTCGAGGCGCACGCGGCCGCCGCCGAACTCCGCGGCGTAGGACGGCTCGGTGACGTCGCCTTCGACGGCGCCTACCGCCGGATCAAGATCGACGAGGCGGCGAGCGTCCGCCTCACCGCGATCGAGGGCGACGTCGAGATCGGCCGGCTGGGCGGTCCCTCGGAGATCAGCACCGCACGGGGCGACATCCGGATCGCCGAAGCCGCACGCGGCACGGTCGTGCTGCACACCCGGTCCGGCGACATCTCGGTCACCGCCGCCGCCGGAGTCTCGGCCGCCCTGGACGCCGGCACCGCCCACGGCCGCGTCAGCAACGCCCTCAGGAACAACGGCACCGCCGAACTCGACATCCGCGCCACCACGTCCCACGGCGACATCGCCGCCCGCAGTCTCTGACCTGCCCCACACCCTCGGAGGAGCAACGATCATGACCCATCCGGCCATCGCGGCGAACGGGCTGCGGAAGTCCTACGGAGACAAGGCCGTCCTGGACGGCATCGACCTGGCCGTCCCGGCCGGCACGGTCTTCGCCCTGCTCGGCCCCAACGGGGCGGGCAAGACCACCGTCGTCAAGATTCTCTCCACCCTCATCTCCCCCGGCGCCGACTCCGGCGAGATCCGCGTCGGCGGCCACGACCTCGCCACCGACCCGCAGGCGATCCGCGCCACGATCGGCGTCACCGGACAGTTCTCCGCCGTCGACGGCCTGATCACCGGAGAGGAGAACATGCTCCTCATGGCCGACCTCCACCACCTGTCCAAGCGCGAGGGGCGGCGGGTCGCCGCCGAACTCCTGGAACGGTTCGACCTGGTGGACGCCGCGAAGAAGCCCGCATCCACCTACTCCGGCGGCATGAAGCGCCGCCTCGACATCGCGATGACCCTGGTCGGCTCCCCGCGCATCATCTTCCTCGACGAACCGACCACCGGACTCGACCCCCGCTCCCGCCACACCATGTGGGGCATCATCCGCAACCTCGTCTCCGACGGCGTCACCGTCTTCCTCACCACGCAGTACCTGGAAGAGGCCGACGAACTCGCCGACCGCATCGCCGTCCTCAACAACGGGAAGATCGCCGCCGAAGGAAGCGCCGAGGAGCTCAAGCGACTCATCCCGGGCGGGCACATCCGGCTCCGCTTCACCGACCCCGACGCCTACCGGAGCGCCGCCGGCGCTCTGCGCGAGGTGACCCGGGACGACGAGGCCCTCGCGCTGCGGATACCCAGCGACGGCAGCCAGCGCGAACTGCGCTCCATCCTCGACCAGTTGGAATCGTCCGCCATCGAGGCCGACGAGCTGACCGTGCACACCCCCGACCTCGACGACGTGTTCTTCGCCCTCACCGGCAACGACGACCAGCCCAAGGAGACTGTCCGATGAGTTCCCTCTCCCTCGCCGTACGCGACGCGAACACCATGCTGCGCCGCAACCTCCTGCACGCCCGGCGCTACCCCTCCCTCACCCTGAACCTCCTGCTCACGCCGATCATGATGCTGCTTCTCTTCGTCTACATCTTCGGCGACGTGATGAGCGCGGGCATCGGTGGCGCGGACCGCTCCGACTACATCGCCTACATCGTCCCGGGCATCCTGCTGATGACCATCGGATCCACCGTGATCGGGGCCGCGGTGTCCGTCTCCACGGACATGACGGAGGGCATCATCGCCCGCTTCCGCACCATGGCGATCCACCGCGGCTCCGTGATCATCGGGCACGTCGTCGGCAGCGTCCTGCAGGTGCTCGCCAGCCTGGTCCTCGTCGGCGCCGTCGCCGTGGCCATCGGCTTCCGCTCCACCGATGCCACCGCTCTGGAGTGGCTGGCCGCGTTCGGGCTGCTCGCGCTGTTCGCCCTCGCGTTCACCTGGATCGCGGTCGGCATGGGGCTGGCCAGCCCGAACGCCGAGGCCGCCGGCAACATGGCCATGCCCCTGATCCTCCTCCCCCTGATCTCCAGCGCCTTCATCCCGGTGGAGACGATGCCGGGCTGGTTCCGGCCGATCGCCGAGTACCAGCCCTTCACCCCGGCCATCGAGACCCTGCGCGGACTGCTGCTCGGCAGCGAGATCGGCCACAACGGCTGGCTCGCCGTCGCCTGGTGCCTGGCTCTCACCGCGCTCGGCTACCTCTGGTCGAAGTCGCTGTTCGACCGCGAACCGGCGGCGCACTGATCGCGTGCGGCGCCCCGCCCGCGCCTCGCCCCCGCCCGCCCTCGACCAGGGGGGCGGCACCGCAAGAGGAAAGCCCCCGTGCTGTTCGCACGGGGGCTTTCGCTGTGCCCCGGTCCCCGTCCCCACAGGTAACCGGCGCTTCCGGGGCCACGCTCCGCTCAGACGCGGATCCCGGAGTTCGAAGGGCCTGTCAGGGCCCAGGGGAATCGGTTCAGACGCGTACGAGCTCGCGCTCGCCGCTCTCCCCGCCCTCGGCCCCGGGCTCGTCGGTCAGCTGCTTCTGCAGCTTCTCGCCCTCCACGTCCACATTGGGCAGCGCCCGGTCCAGCCAGCCCGGCAGCCACCAGGCCTTCTTGCCGAGCAGGGCCAGGACGGCGGGCACGATCGCCATCCGCACCACGAAGGCGTCGAAGAAGACAGCGATGGCGAGCGAGAAGCCGATCATCTTGATCATCTGCTCGCTGGAGCCGATGAAGCCGGAGAACACCGCCATCATGATCACGGCGGCGGCCGTGACCACCCGTGCGCCGTGCTTGAAGCCGGTCACGATGGCCTGCCCGGGGCTCTCGCCATGGACGTACGCCTCACGCATCCGGGTGACGAGGAAGACCTCGTAGTCCATCGCGAGACCGAAGACCACACCCACCATGAAGATCGGCATCATGCTCATGATCGGACCAGTCTGCTCGACGCCGAAGAGCGAGCCGAGCCAGCCCCACTGGAAGACCGCGACGACCGCGCCGAGGGCCGCGACCACCGAGAGCAGGAAGCCCAGGGCCGCCTTCAGCGGGACGAGGATCGACCGGAAGACCAGCATCAGCAGCAGGAACGCGAGGCCGACGACGAGTGCCAGGTAGGGCAGCAGCGCGTCGTTCATCTTCTGCGAGAAGTCGATGTTCATCGCGGTCGCGCCGGTGACCAGCACCTCGGCGCCGGTGTCCGCCTTCACGTCCGCACCCGCGTCGCGGATGGAGTGGACGACCTCCTCCGTGGCGTGGGAGGACGGCCGGTCCTTCGGAATGACCGTGATCGTCGCGGTGTCGCCGGCCTTGTTGAAGGCGGGCGGGATGACGGCGCCGACGCCGATGGCCTCGATCTCCTCGGAGACCCGGTCCGCGGCGGCCTTGCCGTCGGAGCTGTTCTTCGTGTCGACGACGACCAGCAGCGGACCGTTGAACCCGGGGCCGAAGCCGTCCGAGAGCATGTCGTACGCCTGACGCTGCGTGGTCGACTTCGGCTGGGCGCCGTCGTCGGGCAGACCCATCTCCAGCGAGGCCGCCGGTACGGCGATGATGCCGAGGCCGAGTACGCCGACGAGCATGACCCAGACCGGCTTGCGCAGCACGAACCGCGCCCAGCGGGTTCCCATGTTCGGCTTGGCCTCGGGGCTCTTCTCCGCCTCGGCGGCCTTGCGCGCCTTGCGGCCCATGACCCGCTTGCCCGCGAAGCCGAGGGCGGCCGGGACGAGGGTGAGGGCGATGAGGACGGCGATGGCCACGGTGCCGGCGGCGGCGAAGCCCATCTTCGTCAGCATCGGGATGTTGACGACGGCGAGGCCCACCAGGGCGATCACCACGGTCAGGCCAGCGAAGACGACCGCGGAGCCGGCCGTGCCGACGGCCCGCCCGGCGGCCTCCTCACGCTCTCGGCCCTCGGCCAGTTCGGCGCGGTAGCGGGAGACGATGAAGAGCGCGTAGTCGATGCCGACCGCGAGGCCGATCATCATGGCCAGGATCGAGGTGGTGGAGCCCAGGTCCAGCACACTGGCCAGCGCGGTGATCGTCGAGACCCCGATGCCGACCCCGACGAGCGCGGTCACCAGCGGAAGTCCGGCGGCGACCAGCGAGCCGAAGGTGATGACCAGGACGATGGCGGCGATGACGACGCCGATGATCTCGGCGGTCCCGGTGTGCGGCATGACCTGGAGGGCGTCACCGCCGATCTCCACCTTCATACCGCTCTTCTGCGCGTCCTTGCCCGCGTCCTCCAGGGACGCGCGGGTCGCGTCGGTCAGCTCCATCGAGCTGACCTGGTAGGAGACCGAGATGTACGCCGTCGAACCGTTCTGGCTCACGGCCTGCGTCGCGAAGGGGTCGGCGACCGAGGCGATCTGCTTCGAGCCGGTCTCCAGCTCCTTGACGATGCCGGTGATCTCGCTCTTGTTGGCGGGATCGGTCACCTTCTCGCCCTCGGGCGCCTTGAAGACGACACGGGCGGTGGCACCGTCGGCACTGGTGCCGGGGTTGCGCTGATCCAACAGGTCGAAGGCGCGCTGCGCCTCCGTACCAGGAATGGAGAAGGAGCTGGAGGTCGCGGCGGGCGCGGTGGCCGCACCGATTCCGGCGACCGCCAGCAACGCCACCCAGATCAGGGCGACGAAGCGGCGGCGGCGGAAGGTGAGCCGTCCGAGCTTGTAGAGGAAAGTGGCCACGGGGGCGTACTCCCGGTCAGGTCGTATGAGTGGAAATTGGGCGTGAGGAACCAGCCCGACGACGAGAGCGGCGTGTCAGGTGGAGCGTCGGGGAGAGGGCCGTGCGGGTGGGACGGGGACGTCAGACACCGAGGGCGGGGAGAACCACGGAGTCCACGTAATCGATGAGGAACGCCTGGTCGACAGGACGGTCCTCGATCAGCTGCCGGGCGGCCAGCGCGCCGACCAGCATGTGCGGGATGTACTTCAGCGCCGGATTGTCCGGGCGCAGTTCACCCCGGTCCACCGCCCGTTGCAGCATCTGGTCGAAGCCGGTCATCTCCGGCTCGATCAGCAGCTCGCGCAGGGCCTGGAGCAGCTCGGGGTACTCATGGACGGCATGGCTCAGACCCCGCATCAGCGCGGCGTCCTTCTCCATCTGGCAGTCGTCGGTCCGGCTCAGCGCGGTATGGAAGTCCCCGCGCAGCGAACCGGTGTCGATGTCCGCGAGGTTCCCCGGCTTGTTGTGCCGCAGCGCCTTCGCGACCAGCTCGGGCTTGGAGCCCCACTGGCGGTAGAGAGTGGCCTTGCTCGACCGGGTGCGGGCGGCGACGGCGTCCATGGTCAGGGCGTCGTAACCGACTTCGCGGAGCAGGTCGAGGACGGCCTCGTACAGTTCGCCCTCACGCTCGGGGGTCAGCCTGGTGCGTGCCATGTGCCGACCTCCTTCGTGTTCGCCCTGCCTGCCGGTGTCCGGCTCGGCAGTCCCGATCAGCAGTCCCGCTCACCATCGAACGAAACTGTTTCGTACACCTGAACCGTACCCGCAGAGTCCAGCGAAACGAAATCGTTTCGCTTGTGTCCTGCACCACAAGTTGCCCCGGGCCCCGCGCACCGAAAACATTGGGGGGTGAGTGACGACGTCGCGTATCTCCGTTTCCCGCACCTTCACCAGGACTTGCTGTGCTTCGCGGCCGAGGACGACCTCTGGGTCGCCCCCCTCGCCCCCGCCGGGCACCACCCCGGACGGGCCTGGCGGGTGACCGTCGACCGGACCCGGGTCAGCCATCCGCGCTTCTCGCCCGACGGCTCCTCCATCGCCTACACGTCCTGGCGCACCCTGGACCCCGAGATCCACCTCGCCCCGGTGGACGGCGGCCCGGCCCGCCGGCTCACCCACTGGGGCTCGACCGACGCCCGGGTCTGCGGCTGGAGCCCCGATCCGGGCGAGGCCTGCCAGATCCTCGCCGTGTCCTCGCACAACCAGCCGTTCTCGTACTTCTCCTGGGCCTACAGCGTCCCCACCGACGGCGGCCCCGGCGGCAGGCTCCCCTGGGGCCCGGTCTCCGACATCGCGGTCGCCGACATCGACGGCGAGCGCCGCACCCTGCTGCTCACCGGCACGCCCCCGCACGAACCGGCCGCCTGGAAGCGCTACCGGGGCGGGGCCATGGGCCGCCTGTGGCTGCACGGCGAACGTCTGCTCCCGGACATCGACGGCCACCTCGCCAACCCGATGTTCGTCGGCCGCCGCATCGCGTTCCTCTCCGACCACGAGGGCGTCGGCAACCTCTACTCCTGCCGGATGGACGGCACCGACCTGCGCCGCCACACCGACCACGACGCCTTCTACGCCCGCAACGCCGCGAGCGACGGCCACCGGGTCGTCTACCAGTGCGCGGGCGAACTGTGGCTGGTCGAGGACCTGGAGTCGCCCGACGCCACCCCGCGCAAGCTGGAGGTACGCCTCGGGGGCCCGCGCACCGGCCGGCGCGTCCACCAGGTGCCCGCCGCCAGCAACGTCGACTCGCTCTCCGTCGACGAGACGGGCCGGGCCAGCGCCGTCACCGTACGCGGCAGCCTCTACTGGCTCACCCACCGCGACGGCCCCGCCCGCACCATCGCCGACACCCCGGGCGTGCGGGTGCGGCTGCCGGAGATGCTCGGCAGCGGCGGTCAGGTCGCGTACGTCACCGACGCGGACGGCCCCGACGCGGTCGAGATCGCCTATCTGCCGCGCGCCAGCGGCGACCGCCCCCCGCGCCGGCTGGCCTCCGGCCTGCTGGGCCGGGTCCAGGAGATGATCTCCGACCCGGACGGCGAGCGCCTCGCCATCGCGTCGAACGACGGCCGTCTGCTGCTCCTGGACACGGGGGAAGGGGAGGCGGACGTACTGGAACCGGATGCGGAGGCTCCGGAAGCCCGGGAGAAGGCGCCCAGCGGCTCGACCCGCGCCGACCTCCACACGGCCACGGGCGCGGCGGCCCCGGACAGCGCGGCGCCGGTCGACGAACACCCCGGTCTCACCGAACTGATCCGCTCGGTCAACGGGCCCGTGCGCGACCTCGCCTTCTCCCCCGACGGCGACTGGCTGACCTGGTCGCACCCGGGCATCGGCCGCTCGCTGCGGCAGATCAAGCTGGCCCGGATCTCCGGCCCCGGCGCCCCGGTGATCGTGGACGTCACCAACGGCCGCTTCGAGGACGAGAACCCGGTCTTCACGGAGGACGGCCGCTACCTCGCCTTCCTCTCCTGGCGCGGCTTCGACCCGGTGTACGACGTCCACACCGGCGACCTGTCCTTCCCGCTCGGCTGCCGCCCGTACCTGGTCCCGCTCTCCTCCGCGACGCCCTCCCCCTTCGCGCTCTCCCCCGACGGGCGGCCGGCGGCGGGCGGCCTGGACCCGGTGGACGTGCCCGAGGGGGGTACGTCGGAGGGGTCGACGGTGATGGTGGAGTTCGAGGGCCTGGAGAGCCGGGTGACGCCGTTCCCGGTCTCCGCCTCCAAGTACTCGGCGCTGGCCCCGGTGAGCGGCGGCGGTCTCGTCTGGCTGCGCTGGCCGATCTCGGGGGCGCTGGGCGAGACGTTCGCGAACCCGGCCGACATGTCGGGGCGGCCGACCCTGGAGCACTTCAACATCGCGAAGGCCCGCAGGACCGAACTGGTCGACCACCTCGACTGGTTCGCGGTCAGCGGCGACGCGTCCCGCCTCGTCGTGATGGACGACGGCGAACTCCGCGCCGTACCGGCCACCGAGCCCGGCGACACCGACTCCACGGTCTACCTGGACCTCCGCCGCATCCTGCACGAGGTCGACCCGGGGGCGGAGTGGCGGCAGGCGTACGGCGAGGCGGGGAGGATCATCCGCTCCTACTTCTGGGAGCCGGACATGTGCGGCATCGACTGGGACGGGGTGCTGGACCAGTACCGCCCCCTGGTCGAACGGGTCGCCTCCCCCGACGAGTTCGCGGACCTGATGCGCGAGGTGCTGGGCGAGCTGGGCACCTCGCACGCGTACGTCTCCCCCGCCCGCCGCAACGAGGGCCCGCCGCACTACCAGCGCGCGATCGGCCTCCTCGGGGCCAACCTGGTCTGCCGGGACGGCGCCTGGACCGTCCAGCGCATCCTGCCCGGCGACTCCTCGGACTCCAAGGCCCGTTCGCCGCTGGCGGGTACGGGGATCCGGGAGGGTGCGGTCCTCACCCATGTCGACGGCCGCCCGGTGGACCCGGTCGCCGGCCCCTACCCCCTGCTGACGGCGGCGGGCGGCACGACAGTGGAACTGACCTTCTCCCCGGCGGGCGGCGGCCCCTCCCGCCGGGTGGCGATCATGCCCCTGGTCGACGAACGCCCGCTGCGCTACCAGGACTGGGTGGCCAAACGCCGCGACGTCGTACGGGAGTTGAGCGGCGGCAAGTGCGGCTACCTGCACATCCCGGACATGGGCGGCTCGGGCTGGGCCCAGTTCAACCGCGATCTGCGTCTCGAAGTCTCCCGTCCCGCCCTGATCGTGGACGTACGGGGCAACGCGGGCGGTCACATCAGCGAGTTGGTCGTGGAGAAGCTCACCCGCAAGATCCTCGGCTGGGACCTGACCCGCAACGCCCAGGCGGTGAGCTACGCCTCCAACGCGCCGCGCGGCCCGGTCGTCGCCCTGGCCGACGAGGCGACCTCCTCCGACGGCGACATGATCACCGCCGCGTTCCGGCTGCTGAAGCTGGGCCCCGTGGTGGGCCAGCGCACCTGGGGCGGTGTCGTCGGCATGACGGGCCGCCACCGGCTGGGCGACGGCACGGTGATCACGGTGCCGATGAACGCGGCCTGGTTCGACACGTACGGCTGGTCGGTGGAGAACCACGGTGTGGAACCGGACGTGGAGGCCCTGCGCACCCCACTGGACTGGGCGGAGGGCCGGTACGCCGTCCTCGACGACGCGGTCCGCCTGGCCCTGGACCTGCTGGCCGCGCACCCGGCGGCGACACCGCCGTCGTACGACACGGCCCCGAACCTGCGGCGCCCACCACTGCCGCCACGTCAGTAACGTTCCGCCCCACCCCGGGGCTCCGCCCCGACCCCCGCTCCTCAATCGCCGGAGAGGCTCAAAGCGACCGCCCACGCCCCTCCCCAGACGACCCCATCCCGCCCACCACCCAGCCTGCGCATCCACCCCAGCCCGCCCGACCGCCACCCAGCCTGCCCGGCCACCCCAGCCCGTCCGACCACCCCAGCCTGCCCGGCGATTGAGGGCATCCCTTCAAGCCCGACCGCCACCCGACCCGCCCGGCCACCCCAGCCCGCCCGGCGATTGAGGGCATCTTTCCCAACTCGCCCGGCCACCCCAGCCCGCCCGGCGATTGAGGGCATCCTTCCCAGCCCGTCCGGCGATTGAGGACGTCTTTCAACCCGCGCCAGGAGCGGCGACCCGCGCAAGAAGGAGGCGCACCCGGTCACCCGGATGCGCCTCCTGGAGCGACGCGTACGCACGCGCGAACCGCAGCACGCACGCGTCACACCTCAGTGACCGTCAACGGTCAAAACGCTCGCGAGCCTGGTCCTTCGCGTCCCGGGCACGGTCCTGCATGCCCGAGGAGGAGTCCGACTCCTGGTCACGGCCCTGGGAGGCCCGGTCCTGGGCCTGGTCCTTGCCCTGACCGGCCTTCTGCTTGGCCTGGTCGGCGAGCTCCTGCGCCTTGTCCTTGAACTGGTCTGCGATGCCCATGCTGTTCACTCCTGTGGGATGCGTGGGGTACGTGGGGATGGCCCCCTGCGGGGCCTCGCCCAGCGTTGCACGGCCCGACATCCCACGCATTTCGTACCGCTACGTACGGTCAGCACGCTCCGCACGCGCGTCCTGGTCCGCCGCTCCCCCGGCCCCCACGAGCCCCTTCGACACCGTGTGGAGCCGAGGCTCGAAGCGCCGCATCTCGCGCTGCCCGCCGATCGCGATGACGGAGGGCAGATAGCCGCGCACGGACTGCATCCCGCGCAGCCACCACTGGGCGTACACGTGCGGGGAGCGCCGCGCGATCCCGTCCACGATCCGGTCGACGGCCGGGCCGAGCGGGTACGTACGGTTCATCGGCCACGGCAGCCGCTGACGCAGCTCGCGCATCACGTCGTCCTGGTCCGCGCCGCGCACCATGTCGGTGTCGGTCCAGGAGAGGTAGCCGACGCCGACCTTGACGCCCTTGTAGCCGACCTCGGCGCGCAGGCTGTGCGCGAAGGCCTCGACACCCGACTTGGACGCGCAGTACGCGGTCATCATCGGGGCCGGGGTGATCGCGGCCAGCGACGCTATCTGGAGGAAGTAGCCGCGGCTCTCCATCAGCACCGGCAGGAAGGCCCGCCCGGTGACCGCGCCGCCGATGAGGTTCACCTCGATGACCCGCCGCCAGGCGTCCGGGTCGGAGTCGGCGAACGGGCCGCCCGAGGCGACGCCCGCGTTGGCGACGACCACGTCGACCTTGCCGAAGCGCTCCTTGACGTCGCGCGCCACCTGGGCCATCGCCTCGTGGTCGGTGACGTCGGCGAACCAGTGGTCGCTCTCGCCGTGCAGCCGCTCGGAGACGTGCTTCAGCTCGTCCGGCTCCAGGCCGACCAGCGCGAGGGTCGCCCCGCGCGCCGAGAGCTTCCGGGCCAGCAGCTCGCCCACGCCCCGGGCCGCGCCGGTGACGACGACGACCTGGCCCTCCAGACTCCGCCTGCTGCTCATGCGACATCCTCCTTCTCCGCCGTGGCGGCTTTCCGCTCGGCGGCCGTCCCCGTGGCGACGTACCGGGTGACCAGCTCCCTGATCTTCGCCGTGACGGCCTCCGGGGCCTCGACCGGCGTCATGTGCCCCATGCCCGCCAGCTCGGTCAGCCCGAGCCCGACCGGCAGCGCGGCCGCGATGGCCCGCGCGTGGACCGGCGGGGTCAGCCGGTCGTCCGTGCCGGCGATCACCGCGGTCGGCACCCGCAGCTCACGCACGCCCGCCGCGAGGTCCAGCTCGGCGAGCACATGGCCCCACTCCACCCTCGCGCGGCGCGGGCAGGCGTGCACGATACGGGCGCAGGCGTCGACCCGGTCCGGGGCCGAACCGGCCCCCATCGTCGCGTATTTGAGGATCTTCCTGGAGACCGGGTTGACCGGCCCGAGCGGCGCCTTCGCCCCCAGTACGGCGGTGGTGATCCGGGTCCGCAGCGCACCCGCGCGCAGCGGCAGGACGCGGGCCTCGGCGGCCAGCCGCGTACTGCCGGTGGAACAGAGCAGCACCGCGGCGGCGTGCTCGCGCAGTCCGGGGCGCGCCGCGGCGGCCATCACCGTCATCCCGCCCATGGAGTGCCCGGCGAGCACCGCCCTGCGGCCCGGGGCGAGCGTCGCGGCGAGGACCGCTTCGAGGTCGTCGGCCAGCGCGTTCGTGCTGTAGCCGCCGGGTCCGGGTTCGGGGGTGAGCCCGTGGCCGCGCTGGTCGTAGGCGATGACCCGGTGGTCGGCGGCCAGGTCGCGGATCTGGGCGTCCCAGAAGCGGGTGTTGCAGGTCCAGCCGTGGGCCAGGACCACCGCCGGGGCGTCCTCGGGGCCGTGCAGTTCGACGTGGATCCGCGAGCCGTCGGCGGAGCGGGCGGTCAACTCGGCCGCGGGCACCGGCGGTACGGTGTCGCGGTGCAGGAGGCGGCTCATCGCGCGGCCTCCTCGGCGGCGACGGAACCGGTGTCCGTAGAAGCTTTCACGGTCTCGCGATCGGTGCGGCCGGGCTGCTCCGGTACGCGTCCGCTCCCGGCGGCCCGTCGCGTCCCGCCCGCCGCGCCGGCCCGGACGACGTCGTACTCCGCGAGGTCCACCGACCGCGTCTGCCGCCGGAACTCACCCGTGGTGCCGGGCCAGACGGTGGTGTTGCGGCCCGCCTCGTCCAGGTACCAGCTGGTGCAGCCGCCGGTGTTCCACACGGTGCGCTTCATCCGCTGCTGGACCCGGTCGTTCCACGCGGTGACGGCGGCGGAGCGGGCGCCGAGCGCGGCGCGTCCGCCCAGCACGTTCAACTGCCGCAGGTAGTCGGCCATGTAGTTCAGCTGGGACTCGATCATCAGGATCATGGAGGAGTTGCCGAGCCCGGTGTTGGGGCCGATGATCGTCATCCAGTTGGGGAACCCGGCGGCGGTCGCGCCGCGCAGCGAGTTCATGCCGTCCTTCCAGGACTCGGCGAGCGTGATGCCCTCCTCGCCGACGACCCGCTCCGCGATCGGCATGTCCGTCACATGGAAGCCGGTGCCAAAGATGATCGCGTCGACCTCCGCCTCGCTCCCGTCGGCGGCGACCACCGTGCTGCCGCGTATCTCGCTGAGCCCGGAGGCGACGACGTCCACATTGGGCTGGGCGAGGGCGGGATAGTAGGTGCTGGAGAGCAGGATCCGCTTGCAGCCGATGCGGTAGTCGGGGGTCAGCTTGGCCCGCAGGGCCGGGTCCTTGATCGCCCGCGCCATGTTGGACTTGGCTATCTTCTCCACCAGGCCCAGCTGGTCGGGGTGCTTGGTGAAGGCGCTGACCTGCAACTCCCTGATGCCCCAGAGCAGTCCGCGGCGTGCCGTGCCGGTGACGGGGACGGCACGGTGCAGTGCCCGTTCGGCCTTGCTTATCGTGCGGTCCATGCGCGGCATGACCCAGGGCGGGGTGCGCTGGAAGAGCGTGAGCTTCGCGGTCTTCGGCTGTATCGCCGGGACGATCTGGATCGCGGACGCGCCCGTTCCGACCATCGCGGCGCGCTTGCCGGCCAGGTCGTAGTCGTGGTCCCAGCGCGCGGAGTGGAAGACCTTGCCGGGGAAGGAGTCGAGCCCGGGTATGTCCGGCGTCTTGGGGTCGGAGAGCGGCCCGGTGGCGGAGACGACGACGTCCGCGTGGAGCACGGACCCGTCGGCGGACTCGATCACCCAGTACAGGTTCTCCTTGTCCCAGGTCATCAGCTTCACCTCGTGGTTCAGCCTGATGTGCGGGCGGAGCCCGAAGTTGTCGGCGACGCGCTCCAGGTAGGCCCGGATGTGCTCCTGCCCGGAGAAGGTGCGCGGCCAGTCGGGGTTGGGGGCGAACGAGAAGGAATACAGGTGGGACGGTACGTCGCAGGCGCAGCCGGGATAGCTGTTGTCGCGCCAGGTGCCGCCCACCGAGTCGGCCCGCTCCAGGACGACGAAATCGGTGATGCCTTCGCGGCGCAGCCGTACGGCGGCCCCCAGGCCCCCGAATCCGGTTCCGATCACCGCCACACGTACGTGCTCCTGCTGGGCCATGCTGCCGCCTCCCGCGGTACGTCACACGACTCTGCCAGCAATCACTGGCATTGTTCGGAGAGTAGAGCAGGACCGTACTGATGGGTAGGGGGCGGACGGAGGAAAGTTACCGGCGGTACAACATAGGGTGCCCCTGTGGCCGAAGGACGCGAGCACCGCGAATACCGCATGGAGGAGCTGGCCAAGGAGGCCGGCATCACCGTGCGGACCCTGCGCTTCTACCGGGAGCGCGGCCTGATCCCGCCGCCTCGCCGCGAGGGCCGTATCGCCTGGTACGACGACCACCACCTGGCCCGGCTGCGGACCATCGCGGGCCTGCTGGAGCGCGGTCACACCCTCAACGGCATCGCCGATCTGGCGGCCACCTTCGAGAGCGGCCGCGATGTCGCCGAGGTGCTGGGCCTGGGCGAACCGACCGAGGAGACCCCGGTCCGCCTCACCCCGGAGCAGCTCGCGGACTACTTCGAGGGCGAGGTCACGCCCGAGAACCTCGCCACCGCACTGGACCTGGGCTATCTCGCCACCGACGGGGACGAGATCGTGCACATCAGCCGCCGCCTCCTGGAGGTGTCGGCCGAGCTCGTACGGGAAGGGGTGCCGCTGTCCACGGTGCTCTCCTCGGGCCGCCGCGTCCGCGAGCACGCGGACGCGCTCGCGGAGATCTTCGTACGCGTACTGCATGCCCACACCAAGGAGACCGAACCGGCGCAACTCCGCCCACTGGCCCGTGCGGTGGTGGACGCCGAGCTGTCCATGGCCCTCGACCGGAGGCTGCGCCGCGAGGACGGAACGCAGCCCCCGAAGTCCGACTGACGCACCCCTGCCCCCGAGGTACGCGCCCCGGGGGACCACCGCTCCCCCGGGGCGCGTACCACCCGGGACCACCGCTCCCCCGGGGTACCGCCCGGGACTACCGCTCGTAGACGACCGTCACCGGCGCATGATCGCTCCAGCGCTCGCCGTGCGTGGCCGCCCGCTCCACCCAGGCCTTCACCGCGCGCCCGGCGAGACCCGGGGTCGCCATCTGGTAGTCGATGCGCCAGCCGCTGTCGTTGTCGAAGGCACGCCCCCGGTACGACCACCAGCTGTACGGCCCCTCGACATCCGGGTGCAGCGCCCGTACGACGTCCACGTACGCGGCCTCCTCCAGGACCCGGGTCAGCCAGGCGCGCTCCTCGGGGAGGAAGCCGGAGCTCTTGCGGTTGGCCTTCCAGTTCTTCAGGTCCGCCTCCTGGTGGGCGATGTTCCAGTCACCGCAGACCACGACCTCGCGGCCGTCCGCCGCCGCCCGTTCTTTCAGACCCTGGAGGTAGGGCAGGAAGGCGGCCATGAAGCGCTCCTTCTCGTCCTGGCGCTCGGTGCCGACCTCGCCGGAGGGCAGGTACAGGCTGGCGACGGTGACGCCGGGCAGGTCGATCTCCACGTACCGGCCGCTCGTGTCGAACTCCTCGGCCCCGGCGACCCCGAAGCCGCCGAAGCCGATCTGGGTCCGCTCGGGGGCCTGCCGCGAGTAGAGCGAGACACCGGCGCGGCCCTTGGCCGCGGCGGGCGCGTGGACGGTGTGCCACCCCTCGGGGGCGCCCACGCCTTCGGGCAGCTGGGCGAGCTCGGCCCGCACTTCCTGGAGGCAGACCACATCGGCACCGGTCCCCGCCAGCCACTCGACGAAGCCCTTCTTGGCGGCGGCGCGGAGCCCATTAACATTCACGGAGGTCACTGTGAGCATCCCGGAACAGTACCCACTCCACCCCTACGCACAGATATACGATACTCAGCATGCTTATTCAGACTCGGCCTTTCGACCACCCCGACGCCGTCAAACTCAACGACCAGGTGCAGCTCGAGTACGACGAGCGCTACGGCGATGGGGGCGATCTCACACCGCTCGACCCCTCGATGTTCCTTCCGCCGCGCGGCCTGTACCTGCTCGCCTACGACGAGCAGGACCGCCCGGTGGCGACCGGCGGCTGGCGGACCCAGGACCGCAATGCCGAGGGCTACTGGGACGGCGACGCCGAGATCAAGCGGATGTTCGTGATACCCGAGGAGCGCGGCAAGGGCCTGGCCCGGCGGATGCTGGCCGCCCTGGAGGAGGACGCGCGCGCCGCCGGCCGGCTCCGCATGGTCCTGGAGACCGGCGACCAGCAGCCCGAGGCCATCGCCCTGTACGAGTCGAGCGGCTACACGGTGTGCGAGAAGTTCGGCCACTACCGGGAGTACGAGAGCAGCATCTGCATGGCCAAGCCGCTCCAGCAGCCCGGAGCCTGAACCGGCCCCCGGCGGCAAGGGCCGCCAGGGGCAACGACCTCCTGGGCAACGACGCTCCGGGGCAACGGCCTCCCGGCAGGGCGGTCGCTCAGGCACCCCCGCCGAGCACCAGCACCACATGCTCGTTCTCCCCGTGCAGCACCGTGCCGGTCGCCACGAACCCGCACTTCTCCAGCAGGCGTACCGAGCCGGTGTTCCCGGCGGCGGGGTCCGCGTACAACGGGCGTGCCGTCTCCAGCTCCAGGAACGCGGTCAACGCCCGGGTGCCGATGCCCCGGCCCCAGTAGGGGCGGCCGAGCCAATAGCCGATGTAGCGCCGCTCCCCCTCCCACCAGGCGACGATGTTCCCCGCCGTCGCGCCGTCCACGACGACCGTCTGCACGAGGTTGGCGGGGTCCCCCAGCACCTTCGACGTCCAGTGCGCCATGAAAGCCTCCCGCTCCCTCGGCGGGAAGCGCGATCTCCGGACCGCCTCCGGGTCGTGCTCGTACGCGAGAAACGCTTCCAGGTCCGCTGTCTCGACATCCCTGAGCCGCACGGTGTTCTCCATGCCGACCGAGTCTGGCACCCGCCACTGACAACCGGCCCGGCCGCTCAGCGCGGGGTGGCCAGCACCTGGGTCCAGTAGGGGCCGCGCGGGGAGTCGGCGATGCCCACGCCCACATGGACGAAGTCGCAGTTGAAGATGTCGTCGTCACGGCCGGGGCTATTGCGCCATTCCTCCACGACCGCGGCCGGATCGCTCATGCCGGTTGCGATGGTCTCCCCGACGGCCGACCAGTCGTAGCCCGTGGCGTCGACCCGGTCGCCCGTGCCCCGGCCCGAGGAATCGGTGTGGTCGAAGTAGTTCCGCGCGGCCATGTCCTCGGAGTGCCGCTGGGCCACCCCGGTCAGCCGGGGGTCGGTCTCCAGCTCCGGGCAGCCGTTCGCGGCTCGCAGCGTGTTGACCCGGGTGACCACGCCTGCTTCCGGGCGGGGGCGCGGCTCGGCGGTCCTGGGCGCGGCGGAGGGCGACGGGGCGACGGTGGGCGGCCGGGTGACGGCGGTACGGCTCGGCGTCGGCGAGGGCGAGGGCGTCGAGGGCGTGGGGCGCGGCTCGGCGGGAGCGGCCGCGGGCGGCGGGGGCGAGGGGCTGTGCGCGACGCCCCCGCCCCGGGCTTCGGGCGGGGCGGGGGCGGAGGGCCAGATCAGTACGGCGAGGGCGGTCACGGCGGCCGCGCCGGCTATGAGACCCGCCGCCTTCCCGGCCGAGAACGCGGCGGAGGGGGCGGAGACGGAAGGGGCCGAGGCGGACGCGGCGGCCGGTGCGGCCGAGGAGGCGACGGCCACCGCCGCCTGCTGCCCGCTGTCGTAGAGCGGCACCACGAGGGCGAGCCCGGAGAGCAGGCCCTCCGGCGGAACCAGCCCCGCACTGCCGTCGGAGCAGGAGGCGCAGCCCCGTACATGGCGGGCGATCCGCTTGCGCCACAGGGGCGTCGGCGTACCGTCCCAGTCGCCCAGCAGGTCCTCCAGGGCCGGGCAGCGCGGGTCGGACGCCAGGGCCCGGACGACCGTGCGCCCGATGTCGAGCTGGTTCTTGACCCGCTGGACGCGTACGGCGGCGTGCTGCGGGGAGAGGCCGAGCGCCTCGGCGAGTTCGGACCGGGTGAGGTCGCCGGTCGTCTCCAGCCACCACAGGGACAGCACGTCGCGCTCGGATCCGTCCAGCCAGCGGGTGGCCTCGGCCGTCTCGCGCCGCTGGCCGGAGAGTTCGAGGCGCAGGATCGTCAGGTCGACGAAGTCGGCGGCGGGGTCGGCGGGGTCCTCGGTGGCCTCCAGCGGGGCCGGCCGGTGGCCGAGACCGGACCAGCGGGTGCGGACCTGGTTCATGGCGATGGCGACGAGCCAGGACCGGAAACGGGACGGATCACGCAGCGAGGGCAGTCCGGACAGCGCCCGGAGCATGGTCTCCTGCACCACGTCGTCCACGTCCGGATGGCCGTTGAGGGCACGCCCGACGACGTTGTAGACCAGGGGGAGGTACTGGGCGGCCAGCCGTTCCCCGGCGGCCCGGTCGCCCTGCCTCGCCGCGATGACCAGAGCGGTGCTGTCCACGCCGTTCACGCCCTTCGTTCGGTTCGCACCGGGTGTGTGGGACAGGTCACTCCTGCGGGATTTGTTATCCGTCCCCTGTCCGGTGGTCAACCAGTATGCGGGGGCCCGTAGGCCGTCCCGCAGGGAGAGTGCCGGGAAACGGGAGGGACATGTCGAGCAGAGCGGACACCGACGAGGCGCGTGCCACCGGTCCGGACTCCGCGGGAGCACCCGCGAGCGCGGAACGACCGGACGGGGCACACGCCACCGCGGCGCGGACGGGCGAGGCCATCACCACCTCGGCCCTGCACGCGGCGGCGACCGGCGCCGACACCTTCCCCGGGGCACTGAGGGAGGCGCTGAACCGCCGCGGGCTGTCCCTGGAGCGGGTGAGCGAACGGCTCAGGGTGCGCGGCATCACCATCAGCCAGGCCACCCTCAGCAGTTGGCAGCGCGGCCGCAGCCAGCCCGAACGGGCGCGGTCCCTGCGGGCGGTGGAGGTGCTGGAGGAGATCCTGGAACTGCCCGCCGGGGCCCTGCGCTCGCTGCTCGGACCGCGCCGCCCGCGCGGCCGGATCACCCCGCCCGGCGCGGAGGGGGCGGCGCTCCAGATCCTCGGGGAGGACTCGGTGGTGGAGAAGGCGCTCGGCGCGCGTTTCCGCCACTTCAACCAGGAGACGAGTTCGCTGATGGTCCACGACATCGTGAAGGTCGGCGAGAGCGGCACCCTGAGCGCGATCTCCACCACGAACGTGCTGCGGGCCAGCCGGGCGGGGGCCGACCGGGCGATCTTCGTGCTCAGCTTCGACGACGAGGCGGCCGAACCCGTCGACATCAGGGTCAGCTGCGGACGCCTCGCCGAGGCCACGTATCTGAAGGGGCTCAAATCCCTGGTGCTGGAGATCCACTTCGGCCGGGAGCTGGCCAAACTGGACACCACGGTGGTGAGTTACGCGGTCGAGGTGAGCCCGTCCGAAACGCCTGCCACGCACTACGAGCGCTGGTCGCGCACGAACCTCCACGAGTACCTCCAGCAGGTCTTCTTCCACCCCGGCGCCCTACCGTCGGACTGCCACCGCTACGTCCGGGAGAAGGTCGGCGCCCCGCCCCGCGCCCGGCGGCGCATCCCGCTGAGCGAAGCGCACGACGTCCATGTACTCACCTCCCGGTGCAAGCCCGGCGTCCACGGGGTGGCGTGGGACTACGGAACGGGAACGGACGTGACGGCGAAGGGCGGACCGGGAACGAGTGGAACGGGAGACCGCCCAGGATGAGTGGACGGTCTCCCGCGTCTGGGGGGTGGCCTTGGCCGGTCCTGATCTGTGGTGCGGTTACTTGGTGTTGAGCGTCAGCCCGTAGTAGGCGAGGGCGTCGTCGAGCGGCTGGAAGTAGGAGGAGCCGGGCGAGTTGACCTGGCCGTTGCAGCGCTGGTTGCTGGGACCGCCGGACGTCATGCCCTGGGCCTGGTCACCGGAGATGTACGCGCCTCCGCTGTCGCCTCCCTGGGTGCAGACGCTGGAGCTCGCCAGGCCGGTCACGACGGTGTCCGGGCCGCCGTTCTGGTCGGTGTAGGTGACGCTGACGTTGTACGAGCCGACCTTGCCGCAGGTCCAGTTGGTGGTCTGGCCGGACTTGCAGAGCGCCGCGCCGGAGGGGGCCCGCTTGCTGCCCTTGACCGGGACGGTGCCGGCCCTGCCGTACGTGGTGACGTCGAGGCCGATCGAGTTGCCGGCGTCGACGGCCGCGATGCCCATGTCGACGCTGCGGGTGCCCAGCGCGAACCGGGTGTGGGTGCCCTTGGCGAACCGGGTGCCGTTGTAGGCCAGCTCCGGCAGGTCCTCGATGCAGTGCCCGGCGGTCACGAGCACCTGCTTGCCGTTACGGTCCTTGGCGCCGTAACCGACGGAGCAGAGGTAGCCGTTGAAGGTCATCCGGCTGCCGGGCGGAACGACGGCCTGGGTCTCCAGCTTCTCCTGGCCCTTCACGACGCGCACGGCGTCGCCGTTGCTCTTCGCGGCCTTGAGGAAGCTGCGGGTCGCGGCGTCGGAGTCGCCGTTGACCTCGACGGTCACGGTGTCCGACGCGAGGTCGACGGACCACGCGGACACCCCGGCCGGGGCGCTCCTGAGCGCCTTGGCGTCGAGCTGCGCCTTGATCCGGTCCAGCTCGCTCTCGCCGCGCTCGGGGACCCGGGCCTTGAGACCCGCGGCCCTGACCTCCTTCGCCGCTCCGGCGTCGGCGGCGTTGACGACCAGCGAACCGTCCTTGGTGAAGAAGGCCCCGAGCGTGCTGACCCGGTCCTCCCGCAACTCCGCGAACCGGTCCTGCTGCTCCGCCTCGCGGTCCAGCCGCTCCACGGCGGCCTTCTCGCTGACACCCAGGGTCGTGGCGAGCGCCTTGACCATCTCCGGCTGGTACGCCGGCGCCGCTGCGGGCGCCGAGGGCTCCTCCGTCGTTCCGGCGTAGGCCCCTGTGGCGACTCCGGCCGACAGAAGGGCGCCGATCGAGGCGGCCACGATGTATCTGCGCGCGTTCTTCTTCCTGCTGTGCTTCACGCGATTCCTTCCGCTACGCAGGCGAGCGTCCAGACAATGGGGGGGTGGCCACACCGCGCCTGGGGAAGCGCGATGTGTTCCATGGACACTGCCCGGCGGCGATGACATGTTCCTGTCGCCGCGCCTCGAACTCTGGCTCAGCCGGAACTGCCGCGACAAGAAGCGGAGATGGGGCTCTTTTCTACAGAACTGGCCGAGAACTGTAGAGAAGCTGCGCACCATCAAGGCGGTGACGCCCACCACCACACAGCTACCGGACTCCGCTGAGTGACCTCGGGCCCGCTCGCCGCCTCCTGCGATCACCGCACGGCCAGGAGCTTCGGGGCGTCAGGCACCTGCCAACTGCAGAACCCGATGTCAGAGGTGCCCGAGCAGACGCAAATGGCCACGCATCTCGCACCAACGAACAGACCGCGAGGGCAATTTGACTCTTATGATCTTTGCCTGACAGCTTGCGGGATATCGCAGCTGAATCCCTTACGGTTAGGCCTGCCCCAAAATCTGTTTTTTGGGGTTCCTCAGGGAAGCCATCGGAATCAAGGGGTGCATTGTGTCGTCATATCTCCAGCGCGTAGACCGGGAGGTAGCGACCACCCGCAACCAGGTATCCGCGTGGCGCGAAGAGATCGAGCGGATTCACCAGCGAATCAAGGGCGGCGAGGAACGGCTACACCATCTGGAGATCACACGTCAGACCCTGAGGTCGCTACCTGAGGATGAGGCCACCAGCGATACCCTGGCCCACGCCACTTCAGCCGTCGAGGTTTCGACCGCCCGCCAGGACAGCCGCGGATCCGCCCGCCCGCCGCTCACCATCAGGCCCGGGACACTCTTCGAGCCCGGGGAGCCGACCGACCTCGAGGAGGGCCGCCGCCGCATCCTGGTCGTACTGGCAACGGCGGGACGGGCCTTGAGCGCTCGAGAAATCGCCGCTGCGATCGGCGAGGACGTCTCCACCCCCTCACGAGTGGAGACCACTCGCGCTCGGCTCAAGCGTCTTGCCAGGAGTGGACAAGTTGTTGAGGGCCCTATCGGCTCTTTCGCCATTACCACGGTCAACAGCGCTCCGGCACGCCTGAGGGCGGCCGCTAAGGACTGACATAGGCCCCTCGCTCGCCTACACGGCAAGTGGAGGAAGGGTCGGCACCGCCGCAAGGCCTGGTAACCATCGGCGGTGCCGACGCGCAAGCTCCCAGCAAGGTGGCTTTACGCATCTCCGAGCGTAAACGAGATATTTGACGCCCGGTGAGCGGAGCCACGAAATCGTCATGTCCGATCGATGCGTGATCGAAATTGGACAGATATTGAGGCTTCATGTTCCGTCTCTCCATCAAAAATGACTGCTTGAATGCAGAGCTGCATACCGAATCAGGTCACAGCACGGAAGTCCGGTCGGATTCGCCCAGACGCTCACAAGCTGACCACGCGTCGGCGAGCCTCCGATCCCGCTCCGAACATGCGCAGGTGCTCACCGCGACCGCCACCTGCCTCTCTCTGGAGATTGAGGACAGCCCTCTCACCGGCTGCCTGACCAGCCGCTTCTCCTGGTCCCTAACGCTGAGTCCGCAGGTGTCCGACAAAATCCGCGCGTATCGCCCTCGTCTGCCCTGCGCGCGATGGGCACCGGTCGCTGGTCTGGTACGGGCAACAGTCGCTGCGGCAGCCCCTGCGAACTGTGCACAGGCGCGACGAATGCTGTACGCCGTGGGCCGGTTGGCAGTCTGGGCAGAGCAGGTCCGTCTCGTGCGCGACCCGGCACTCTGGCTGAGGCACGAGATCATCAACGCCTTCATCGCCACGGGCCACGTCGGCCCTGATGACAACATCAGAAGGTTTCGATCCTGCCTGAGACGCGTCAGCAAGACAGTGATCTGGGCTGCCAACGGTGTGCCGCCACTCCCTCGAGCCCCGCTCTCGTACACGGCACCGCCTTACCACATGGGCGAGTTGGCAAAGCTTCGAGCCTGGGCAGAGCAGTTGCCTGACCGAGCCCAGCTGGACGGGCTGGCGCTCTTGGCCATGGGGGCGGGCTGCGGGCTGACTCCGAGCGAGGCCCTCACGATGCGAGGCACCGATGTGGACGCTTCTTCGGGGGTCCCAGTACTGGACGAGAGAGCTCTAGGGCGCCTGGTCGTATGTCACGTCGATTGGGCTGAAACGTTGACCAAACTAGCCAAACTCGCGGGCTCCTCCTACATGTTCAAACCGCAACGTGACCTCAAGAGGCCAACGACGCTGATCTCCTCGTGGATCAGCTGTCATAGCCTGGATGAGAATCTTCCCAAACTTTCCGCGCACCGGCTTCAGGCGACCTGGCTCGCAGGGTTGCTGGCCCAAGGAATCAGCCCGCCCGTGATCGCAGCAGCGGCGGGGATGTCGTCGGCAGCCGCGCTGGCGCCCTACCGTCGTCCGGCCCAGCTTCCCGGAGCAGACGCCATCCGGCTGCGGTACTGACTCGATCGTCAGTAGCTGGACGGCCTTCGGACGGGTGCCGAACAAGAAGCGCGGCTTCTCCACACTGCACTGCTATCGGAGCGGCCCTTACGGTCCGGCTCTTCAGCCGATCACCGCCGGGCAGGGCCGCGAAGGAGGTGAGCAGGCAACGCACCGGGAAACCGCACCCTGGGAATGACGCAATCCCACCAGATCGAAATGACCGGGCAGGAGTCGTCAACTGCACTCGGTGGCAGCCGCATACGGCCCACGGCGCCGCTCACCCGGGCTAACCACAACTACACCGCGGGATGCTACGTAAAGGTGGCGGGCCTCGACGAGCTCCTGCAGCTTGGCCGAGCCCTCCCGGATGCTCGTGGTGGTTCGCTTCCACAGCGTTCGGAAAGGCGGCGAGCAGCCCCCGCCGAGCGCGCATTCCGACCTGGTGGCGGCACTGTCGACCATCGACGCCCAGGCGACGGCCGCCACCATACAGGCGGCCCGCCACAGCGGCGGCGGTGTCTCGGTCGACGACGCACAAGGCCGAAGCAGCCTCCCACGGCTGGCTCGTCGCCCCTTTCTCGGCCGCGGCGCTGGCCGGCGCGGCCGCGCTCCGGCAACGCGGGCCCAACGGCGACACCACCGCCCTCTTCACGGCGAGGGCCTGAACCCGAGAGACCGATCGTCCGAAGCTTGACCGGGAACGCGAAATCCCGCCCAGTTGAATCAACTGGGCGGGATTTCATGAACCACTCTTGAGCTTACTCAAGAACAGTTGCCACTGTGGACCTGTGGGGATTTGAACCCCAGACCCCCTCGATGCGAACGAGGTGCGCTACCAGACTGCGCCACAGGCCCTTGCGACGTGTGAAACTCTAGCACCCTCACGGGGGTGCTTGGAAATCCGTTCCTCCGCTGGTCAGCGGTGCCGGGGTTTCCAGCTCCCACCCGTCGCGTCACTCGTTGGCCGCACGCGGCCGGTCCTCGTCGTCGTACTGGTCGAAGAGCGGGGTCCGGCCCCGGTCGCGGTTGCGACGGGACTGGTTCGTGCGCTGGCGCGGAGCCGGGTCGACCGAGGGGGCCGTCGGGTGCGACGTGCCCGTCTGGCTGGGCTCGGCGGTGCTGGAGCGGGCCGCGCTCCAGGTCTCCGGGTCGCCGACCTCCACACCGCCCGTGGCCCGGGGGGCGACGGGCGCGGTGACATACGTCGGCAGCGGTACGGGAACGGGCTCCCAGCTGTCGCCCTGGACGCGGCCGCGCTCGCGCTGCTGGTCCACCCACTCCGCGTGGTCCGTCTGCTCGACGAGGGCGCGGCGGCCGGCCTCCTGGGGGGAGACCGTGGGCGTCGGCTCCGGCTCCGGGTGGTGCGCTTCGGAGTCGTCGTCGGGCTCGGCGGGGGCGGGGGCCGCGGGCTGGTGCCTGCGGGGGCGGTTCTCGCGCAGTCGCTGTGCCGCGACCTCGGCCCGGCGGCGGTCCATGGTGAAGGCGAACCGGCGGCGTTCCTGGGCGCGCAGATGCACGATGTACGTGCTCAGCAGCACGGCGGGCACGGCGGGCGCCCACAGGAAGCCGAGGCCGCCGACCGCCGCGACGACCGCTCCGAGGGTGAAGGCCAGGAAGAGGACGACGGTGGTCCGCCTGCGCCGCGCGAGGACCTGGGAGCGCTGGGCGCGCCGGGCGCGCTCGGCGTCGGCCGCACCGGAGGGGGGACGCCGACGCGCGGGGGGCACCTGTTCCGCGGGACGCTCTCCGGACCGGCGTTCGTGCGACTGACGGTCCGGCGGCTGATGCCCCGCCCGTCGGTCGTGCGCCTGACGGTCGCGCGCCGTGCGTTCGGAGGCCTGGTGGTCCGGGGCCCGCTCGGGCGCGTGCGCCGGGTCGGTCAGCCTGGCTTCCGTGTGCGCCGGAGGCGCGGCAAAGGCCCGGACGTCCACGGATTCCATACGGTCCGTTTCCCGGTCCGGGTCGACGTCGGGCGTCGCCTCCTCGGCGGTGCGCTCCTGCAGCTCCTTGGCGTACCGGCGCTCCATCGCCGCCCGTCCGGACAGCAGCCGGATGGCGGTGCTGAAGCGTTCCGTCGGACGGGCCTCGTTGAGCTCGTCCTGCCTGCGGAGCCACATCGGTACCAAGTAGGCGGCCCAGGCCCCGACGATGACTGCGTAGATGAGGCCGCTGCTGCTCACGCTCACACCGTAGAGGGGTTTGCGCGGAAGGATCCGCCAATTGGCCCGGTGTGTCGCACGATCCGGCTGATATCACGGACTTTTTTTGTGATTGTTCGGATCAACAGCCGCCGATAGCCCGACCCAATGCGGTCATCCGGCGATCAAATTCGAACACCTATTTCATTTCTCCGGACTGCCCGGGGTCGCTCGGCGACACGGGGCGCGACCGGCGCCAGCGCCTGAGCATCCCCTCGGGCACTTCCTCGGCGGTGAGGGCGAAGATCAGATGGTCGCGCCAGGCGCCGTCGATGTGGAGATAGCGCGGGCGCACGCCCTCCGAACGGAATCCGAGTTTCTCCACGACCCTGCGGCTGGGCCCGTTCTCCGGGCGAATGCAGACCTCGATGCGGTGCAGGCCCACGGCGCGGAAGCAGTGGTCGACGGCGAGCGCCACGGCCGTCGGCATGACCCCGCGCCCGGCGACGCTCCGGTCGACCCAGTAACCGATGTGACCGGAGCACATCGAGCCCCACGTGATCCCCGCGACCGTGAGCTGGCCGACCAGCCGGCCCTCGTACTCGATGGCGAACGGCAGCATCCGACCCGCATTCGCCTCGGCGCGCAGGTGGCGGACCATCTGCCGGTACGTCGGGCGCTGCGCCATCGGACCGCCGGGAGCGGGCGGCGGGACGGTCGCCTCCCAGGGGCGCAGCCAGTCGCGGTTGCGCCGGTTGACCTCGCGCCACATCCGCTGGTCACGCATCTTTATCGGGCGCAGGACGATCTCGCCGTCGGTCAGCGTCACCGGCCAGGTCGCGATGTTCAGCTCGGGCTCCCCGGTCGGGGGTGGTCGCCGCCGCGGAGCTGGTCGACGGCGTGCACCAGGAGCCGGCCGAGGACCGCGAGCCCGTCCTTCACCCCACCGGTGGACCCGGGGAGGTTGACGATCAGGGTGCGGGAGGCGACGCCCGCGAGGCCCCGGGAGAGGGCGGCGGTCGGAACCTTGGCCCGGCCCTCGGCCCGGATCGCCTCCGGGATGCCGGGGATCTCGTGGTCGAGGACGCGACGGGTGGCCTCGGGCGTGGCGTCGGTGGGCGAGATGCCCGTACCGCCGGTGGTGACGATCACGTCGTACCCGGCGGCGACGCCCGCGCGCAGGGCCGCCTCGACCGGGTCGCCGTCGGGGACGACCTGCGGGCCGTCGACCGTGAAGCCGAGGCCGGTCAGCGCTTCGGCGATCAACGGGCCGCCCCGGTCCGCGTACACCCCGGCGGATGCCCGGTTGGAGGCGGTGACGACGAGCGCGGCGTACGAGGAGGTGAGCGCGGCGCCGGTGGGCTCGGCCGCCTTCTGCTCATGGCCGGGGGCTCCGGCCTCGGTCGTCCGCCGTTCGTGGCCGGGCGCGCCCGACTCGGTCGTCCGCCCTTCGTGGCCGAGGGCTCCGGGCCCGGGCGGCGTCACGTGCCCGATCCCTCCGGCGCGGTGCGCCGGTAGTCGCCGGACTTGCCGCCCGACTTCTCCTCGACCCGTACGTCGGTGATGACCGCGCTCTTGTCGACGGCCTTGATCATGTCGACCACCGTGAGCGCCGCCACCGACACCGCGGTCAGGGCCTCCATCTCGACGCCCGTGCGGTCCGCCGTCTTCACGGTGGCCGTGATCTCCACCGCGTCGTCGGCCACGCTCAGGTCGACCTTCACGCCGGAAACGGCCAGCGGATGGCAGAGCGGGATCAGATCCGGGGTGCGCTTGGCCCCCATGATCCCGGCGATCCGGGCGGTGGCGAGGGCGTCTCCCTTGGGGACTCCCTCGCCGCGCAGCAGCTCGATCACGCGCGGCGAGACGAGCACCCGGCCGGTGGCGCGGGCGACGCGGGTGGTGACGTCCTTCGCCGACACGTCGACCATGCGGGCCGCGCCCGCCTCGTCGATGTGCGTCAGCCTGTTCTGCGTACTCAACTCACTCCGCCTAGCGGTAGGGGCGCCGTTGGGCCTCGGGGAACCGGAGGGTATCCCCCGGAAGGCACGGCGGCAGATACCGTACCGCCACCGGGCGGCGGTCAGCCGAGCAGGACCAC
Organism: Streptomyces anulatus; assembly: GCF_014650675.1. Lineage (GTDB taxonomy): Bacteria > Actinomycetota > Actinomycetes > Streptomycetales > Streptomycetaceae > Streptomyces > Streptomyces anulatus. The sequence goes on from NZ_BMVK01000016.1 coordinate 49,944, forward strand.
GTCCGTCTCCGTGCCGGGCTCGACCGAGGTCACGTCCTCGGGCACCACGATCAGCACATCCGCCTGCGCGAGCGCGGCGATCAGATGCGAACCGGAACCGCCGACCGGAGTGACCGTGCCCGCCTCCGCGTCGTAGCGGCCGCGCAGGAACTGACGGCGGCCGTCCGGCGACGTGAGCGCCTTTTCGGCACTCAGCCGGGCGCGGGCCGTGGGGCGGTGCACGTCGGTGAGGCCCATCAGGGCACGGATGGCGGGGCGGACGAACAGCTCGAAGGAGACGTAACTGGAGACCGGATTGCCCGGCAGGGCCAGCAGCGGGGTGTGGTCCGGGCCGATCGAGCCGAAGCCCTGCGGCTTGCCGGGCTGCATGGCGAGCTTGCGGAACTCGACCCCGCCGCCCGGCTCGTCCTCGTCCCCGACGGAGGACAGCGCCTCCTTGACCACGTCGTACGCGCCGACGCTGACACCCCCCGTGGTGACGACGATGTCCGCGCGGATCAGCTGGTCCTCGATCGTGGCGCGCAGCGTCTCGGCGTCGTCGGCCACCGCGCCGACCCGGTAGGCGATGGCTCCGGCGTCCCGGGCCGCGGCCGTCAGCGCGAAGCTGTTGGAGTCGTAGATCTGGCCGCCGGTCAGCTGCTCGCCGGGCTGGACCAGTTCGCTGCCGGTGGACAGGACGACCACGCGGGGGCGGGGCCGTACGACCACGGTGGCGCAGCCGATCGCCGCGAGCAGCCCGATCTGCGGCGGGCCGACGACCGACCCGGCGGCCAGGGCCAGGTCGCCCGGCTTGACGTCGCTGCCGCGCTCGCGCACATGCGCGCCGGCCACGACGGGCCGGTGCACCCTGACCTCGCCGGTGGCGTCCTCGGGCGCGTCGCTGTGGGCGCGCATGGCGGCGGCCGGACCCTCGCCCGTGCCGCCGTCGGTCCACTCGACCGGGACCACGGCCTCTGCGCCGGCGGGCAGCGGCGCGCCCGTCATGATGCGGGCGGCCTGTCCCGGTCCCACGACCTGATCGTCGGCGAGCCCCGCACTGCCCGCGGCGACGTCGCCGATGACGGTGAGGACCGCGGGGAACTCCTCGCTGGCGCCCTCGACATCGGCGATCCGGACCGCGTAACCGTCCATGGAGCTGTTGTCGAACGGCGGCAGCGCCACCTCGACGACGACGTCCTTGACGAGAACGCAGCCCTGGGCGTCCGGCAGCTGCAGCTCGATGGGCTCCAGCGGCCTCACCGAGGCGAGGATGTCGTCCAGGTGCTCGTCCACCGACCAGATCGTGCGGCTCACGGGGTTACATCTCCTCAGCGACGTACTTGCGCAGCCAGGTCCGGAAGTCCGGCCCCAGGTCTTCACGTTCGCACGCCAGTCTGACAATGGCGCGCAGATAGTCGCTGCGGTCGCCGGTGTCATAGCGGCGGCCCTTGAAGACGACGCCGTGCACGGGGCCGCCGATCTTCTCGTCCGCGGCGAGCAGCTGAAGCGCGTCGGTGAGCTGGATCTCGCCGCCGCGGCCCGGCTCGGTGTGTCGCAGTATTTCGAAGACAGCGGGGTCCAGGACGTATCGGCCGATGATGGCGAGGTTGCTGGGGGCGTCGGCCGGGTCCGGCTTCTCGACCAGGTCGGTGATGCGGACCACGTCGCCGTCGACGGTGGCGTCCGCGGCGGCGCAGCCGTAGAGGTGGACCTGCGAGGGGTCGACCTCCATCAGCGCGATGACGCTGCCGCCCTCACGCTCCTGGACCTCGACCATCCGGGCCAGCAGCGCGTCGCGCGGGTCGATCAGGTCGTCGCCGAGCAGCACCGCGAAGGGCTGGTCGCCCACGTGCGGGGCGGCGCACAGCACGGCGTGCCCGAGGCCGCGGGGGTCGCCCTGGCGTACGTAGTGCATGGTGGCCAGGTCGCTGGACTCCTGGACCTTGGCGAGGCGTTCGGCGTCGCCCTTGCGGGTGAGCGCGGATTCCAGCTCGTAGTTGCGGTCGAAGTGGTCCTCGAGCGGTCGCTTGTTGCGGCCGGTGATCATCAGCACGTCGGAGAGGCCCGCCGCCACGGCTTCTTCGACGACATACTGGATGGCCGGCTTGTCGACGACAGGCAGCATCTCTTTGGGAGTGGCCTTCGTAGCGGGCAGGAACCGGGTGCCGAGACCTGCTGCCGGGATGACGGCCTTGCTGATCCTGGGGTGCGACTGAGTCATGTGCAGACCTTAGCGGCTACACACGGCCGGAAGCTGATATTCCGGTTAACTTCGTCCTTAAATATGCCCATACGAGAATCGTGCGAGTCACCATTGAACACCGACAAGTCCGGAAAGGCGTCCGCGAAGAGCTCCCTGCGGCGCGAACTGCTCGCCGCGCGGGCCCTCCTGACGAAGGAGGACGCCGCCCGGACCGCCGCGGTTCTGGCCGAGGCCGCCCTGTGCCTGCCCGAACTGGCCGACGCCCGTACGGTCGCCGCGTACGTCTCCGTGGGGCGCGAACCGGGCACCCGTGCCCTCCTGGAAGCGCTGCGCGGGCGTGGCGTGCGGGTGCTGCTGCCGGTCCTCCTCGCCGACAACGACCTGGACTGGGCGGCCTACGAGGGCCCGGAGCACCTGCTCCCGGCCGGGCGGGGGCTCCTTGAGCCGGACGGCCCGCGTCTGGGCCCCGCCGCCGTCCTGGACGCCGACGCGGTGCTGCTGCCCGGCCTCGCGGTGGACGGGGCCGGGATGCGGCTGGGGCGGGGCGGCGGCAGCTACGACCGGGTGCTGGCCCGGCTGACGGCCGCCGGGGCGCACCCTTCGCTCGTCGTGCTGCTGTACGACGACGAGGTGGTCGCGCGGGTCCCCTCGGAACCGCACGACCACCCCGTGGACGCGGTGGTCACACCGGCCGGAGCACGGCGCTTCGCTTCATGAGTCGCCCTCCACACCGAAGCCCCCTTGTGGCTCACGCGTGAGCTACAAGGGGGCTTCGGTAAGCCCTACGGTTTCAGCGTCAGCGTGTCGACGGTGGACGCGTCGACCGCTTCCTTCCCGAAGGACCAGTCGAGCAGCTCACCGTCGACCCACTTGTCGGTCTGGTCGGTGTAGTGCGCGTTGAAGGCGTGTCCGGAGGCTCCGCTGAGGTTGATCCAGCGGGACTTGTCCCAGTCCCCCACGTTGACGACCATCCGCATCGACGGCACCCAGACGACGTCGTAGCCGCCGGCCGCGTTCCAGCCGGTGGCGTTGACGGCCGCTTCGCCGCCGCCGAGGTTCCAGGGGCCACGGTTGAGCGCCCGCTGGAGCAGGCCGGGACCTTCGGTGCCGAGCGTCTGGTTCTTCAGCGTGAGCCGGTGCAGCCGGCCCCAGCTCCAGGTGGAGATGTTCTTGCCGAGCTTGGAGGTCAGCTCCCAGCGGGCGTCCTCCATCGCCCGGGCGAACAAGTCGTCCCGGCTCTCCAGGGCGTCCTCGCGGCCCCGGGCGGGCGCCTTCCACCACTCGTTGTCCTGGTCGTCCACGATGCCGCGGACCACCTGGAACCAGCGGTCGCCGCCGTCCGGCTGCGCGGTGTCGCCATCGCGCTGGCCGCACTCGCGGACGAGCTTCTTCTGCTGGTCGGCCGGGCCGCTGTTCTTGGCCGGCGGCACGTTGAGGCAGTCGCCCTCGACCCGCATCTCCTTGGGGAGCTTGTTGCCGAAGGCGAGCTTCAGGATGTTGCGCCAGACGCCGTTGAAGTACGCGGCGGCGGCCGAGTCGGGCTCCTGGGTGTAGTCCCAGCCCTCCAGCAGCTTCTGGGCCTCGCGGACGCTCGGGTCGGAGATGTTGATCTTCTTCAGCTCGGGCACCAGCAGCGCGGCGATCTCGCTGAAGTTGTCCATCTGCATCTTCTGCATGTCATCGGTCGAGACCTTCTCGCCGCCCTTGATCTTCTGGGTCAGGAGGTCGTTGATCCGCTGACTGCGGGCGCCGTAGCCCCAGTCCTTGGTCAGGAGGTGGGGGTACTTCTTCTCGTCGATGACGGCCTGGTTGGCGGTGACGATGAAGCCGCGGTCCGGGTTGTACTCGTAGGGCAGCTCGTCGAAGGGGATGTATCCCTTCCACGCGTACTTCGGGTCCCAGCCCGGGGCCGGCGCCGTTCCGTCGTAGCCCTCGGAGCGGACCGGGATCTTGCCGGGGGCCTGGTAGCCGATGTTGCCGTCGGTGTCGGCGTAGATGAGGTTCTGCGAGGGGACCTCGAAGTACTCGGCGGCCTTCCGGAAGGTGGTGAAGTCCTTGGCCCGGTTGAGCGCGAAGACGGCGTCCATCGACTTGCCGGGCTCCAGCGCGGTCCACTTCAGCGCCACCGCGTAGCCGTCGGCCCGGTCGGGGGCCGCGTTGCTGACGGGGGCCTTCTGGCCGACCTTGTCGAGTTCCTTGCTGCGGTCGGAGACCAGGGGGCCGTTGTTCGTCTCGCGGACGGTGATGGTCCGGTCCCTGCCGCCGGCGACCTTGATGGTCTCCTCGCGGGTCTTGAAGGACTTGGTCCTGCCGTCGTACAGGTAGCCGTCGCCGGAGACCTTCTCCAGGAAGAGGTCGGTGACGTCGGCGCCCAGGTTGGTGAGGCCCCAGGCGATGTCCTGGTTGTGGCCGATGATCACACCGGGCATGCCGGAGAACGTGTAGCCGGCCGTGTCGTACTGGCAGGTCTTGGAGAGCTCCCGGCAGTGCAGGCCCATCTGGTACCAGAGGGAGGGCAGCATCGGCGCGAGGTGCGGGTCGTTCGCGAGCAGCGCCTTGCCGGAGGTCGTGTGCTCTCCGGAGACGACCCAGGAGTTCGAGCCGATGCCGTTGCCGTTCGGGCCGAGCAGCGCCGGGATCTCGTCGAGAGTGTCCGAGAGGGCGGACATCTGGGTGTTCAGGCCATCGGTGGCACCCTCGGGGGTCGACGATCCGATGCTGTCCGACGGGGTCGCCTCGGGGTCGAACTTCCCGGTGACCGGGGAGATCGCACCCTGCTCGACGATCGGCTTGTGCTGCTTGTACGGGTAGCCGGGGTACAGGTCCTCGATCTGGTCCTTGTCGAGGCGGCTGGTCAGCAGCGAACGGTCGATCTCGTCCTGCATGTTGCCGCGCAGGTCCCAGGCCATCGCCTTCAGCCACGCGACCGAGTCGACCGGGGTCCACTCGCCGGGCTTGTAGTCGTTGGTCAGCCCCAGCGCCGCGTACTCGACCGAGATGTCCCGGCCTTCCTTGCCCTTCAGATACGCGTTGACGCCCTCCGCGTACGACTGGAGGTTCTTCTTGGTGCTCCCGTCCAGAACCTCGTCGTACTCCTTCTGCGCCACCTGCCGCCAGCCGAGCGTGCGCAGGAAGGAATCGGTCTCCACCTGTCCGGAACCGAACATCTCGGAGAGCCGACCGGACGTCATGTGCCGCCGGACGTCCATCTCCCAGAAGCGGTCCTGGGCCTGGACGAAGCCCTGGGCGCGGAAGAGGTCGGCGTCGGAGTCCGCGTAGATCTGCGGGATTCCGTAGGAGTCGCGTTTGACCTCGACGTCGCCGGAAAGGCCGTCGAGAGTCATCGATCCGGTGGTCTGCGGGTACGAGGCCCGCACGGTGGATACGGACCAGTACGCCCCGTATCCGACACCCGCGACGAGCGCCAGCACCAGGACGAGCACGATCAGGCGGGCGCGTCGCCCCTTCTTCCTGCCGGGCTTCTTCGCGTCGGAAGGGCCGGAAGAGGCGGTTGTGTTGGCGGGCATCGCTGTCCTTCGAGGGGCAGGGTGGTCCTGGGAGTGCAGGAGCAACCATAGGCGCAGCGGAGAAGCCACTCGGACGCGGTATGGGGATGCATCCATTTGCGTCTTCCTCGTACGAACACTCGAACCCGTCAAGAAATCGTTAAAGATTAGGTAAGGTAACGAAGTAACTGGCTGCCGGAGGACGATCCGGCAGGCGCACGCAGGGAAGGAACGGACCCTGACTGTCCACGCGCTCAACGAACTCCTGCTCGTCTGCTCGCTCGTCCTGCTCGTCGCCGTGGCGGCGGTGCGGATCTCCTCGCGCAGCGGACTCCCCAGCCTGCTCCTGTATCTCGGCATCGGGATCGCCCTGGGGCAGGACGGCATCTTCGACGTCAAGTTCGACAACGCCGAGCTGACGCAGGTGTTCGGCTACGCCGCACTGGTCGTCATCCTGGCCGAGGGCGGACTCGGGGCGAAGTGGAAAGAAGTCAGACCCGTCCTGCCCGCGGCCGCGGTGATCTCGACCGTCGGCGTCGGCATCAGCGTGGGCATCACCGCCGCCGCCGCGCACTACCTGGTCGGGCTGGACTGGCGCCAGGCCCTCATCATCGGCGCGGTCGTCTCCTCGACCGACGCGGCGGCCGTCTTCTCCGTGCTGCGCAGGGTTCCCCTGCCGCCCCGGATCACCGGGGTCCTGGAAGCCGAATCGGGCTTCAACGACGCTCCCGTCGTCATCATGGTCGTCGCGTTCTCCGCGGCCGGCCCGGTGGAGCACTGGTACATCCTGGTCGCGGAGATCGCCATGGAGCTGGCCATCGGCGCCGCGATCGGCATCGCGGTGGGCTGGCTGGGGTCCCTGGGGCTGCGGCACGTGGCGCTTCCCGCCTCCGGCCTCTACCCGATCGCCGTGATGGCCATCGCCGTCTCCGCGTACGCGGCGGGCGCCATGGCCCACGGCAGCGGGTTCCTCGCTGTCTATCTGGCCGCGATGATCCTCGGCAACTCCAAGCTGCCGCACTGGCCCGCCACCCGGGGCTTCGCCGACGGGCTCGGCTGGCTGGCCCAGATCGGCATGTTCGTGCTGCTCGGTCTGCTGGTCACCCCGCACGACCTGGTCGACGACTTCTGGCCCGCCATCGTCGTGGGCCTGGTGCTGACCATGGTGGCGCGGCCCCTGTCGGTCTTCCTGAGTCTCGCGCCGTTCCGGCTGCCCGCCCGCGAGAAGGTCCTGATGTCCTGGGCCGGGCTGCGCGGAGCCGTGCCCATCGTCCTGGCGACCATTCCGATGGTGTCCGGGGTGGAGGGCAGTACGAGAATCTTCAACATCGTCTTCGTCCTGGTCATCGTCTACACCCTGATCCAGGGCCCGACGCTGCCCTGGGTCGCGAACAAGCTGAACATCGCCGACGATCCGGCCGAGGCCGCGGACCTGGGCATCGAGTCGGCCCCGCTGGAACGGCTGCGCGGACACCTGCTGTCGGTCGCCATCCCGACGAAGTCCAAGATGCACGGCGTCGAGGTCGGCGAGCTCCGGCTCCCGGCCGGCGCCGCGGTCACGCTCGTGGTCCGGGAGGGGAAGAGCTTCGTGCCGTCCCCGGCGACGGTGCTGCGGCGCGGGGACGAGCTGCTGGTGGTGGCCACCGATCCGGTGCGCGACAGGGCGGAGGAACGACTGCGGGCGGTCGGCGAGGGCGGCAAACTGGCTGGCTGGCTGGGCACGGGCAGATCCCCCGCTTCCGGCGCACCCGGCATGGTGGGACCCCACGGCGGTTCCGCCATCCCCCAGGCGATGAAGCTGGCCAAGAAGCTCGGCGGTGCCAATACCGGCGCCGGCACCAGTGCCAACGGAAGCGGAAGTGCAAACGGAAGCGGAAGCGGCACGAAGACCGGTCTCTGAGACTCCTGAGACTCCCTGAGGTGACGCCCCAGGCGACTGCCCCCGGACGCGTCGCAGATCACAGGTCTAAACGGAAGTCCTGTGCGCAATCACAGGCGCACAGGACTTCCTGCCTGTAGCATGAAGGTAAACCTGATCGACCAACTCTGTCTGAAGCAGAGCTGGCGCGACCGTATGGCGGTCGTGGTGTCTCTTCGCCCGGCGTTTCTTCGCCGCTTGCAGCGAGTCGCCCGGCATCTACCGCAGTTCCGCGCGAAGAGGACAGCTCTCGGCCGCTTCCGTCCGGCCCGCCCCACAAGGGCGCCGGGAAGCAGGGCTACCAGGCGGCAGAAAGGCAAGGACCGTGGCAACCACGGTCTCCGACCGCCCCGGATACGGGCAACTGCTGCGCACCCCCGGTGCGTGGACCTTCCTCCTCCCGGGCTTCGCCGCACGGCAGCCCTTCGCGATGCTCACCATCGGCATCGTCCTCCTCGTGCAGCACACGACCGGCTCGTACGGCAGCGCGGGCGCCGTCGCGGCGGTCTCCGGCGTCGCCATGGCGCTGTTCGCCCCGCAGAGCGGCAAGCTCGCCGACCGCTTCGGTCAGCGCGCCGTCCTGCTGCCGGGGGTCCTCCTCCACGCCGCCTCCGTGAGCGCCCTGACCGTACTGGCGCTGGCGGACGCCCCCCTGTGGGCGCTGTTCGTCGCCGCCGTGCCGACCGGCGCCTCGATCCCGCAGATCGGCCCCATGGTGCGGGCCCGCTGGGCCGCGATGCTGGGGGCGACCCCCGACCGGCCCGCCTCTCCGCTGATGTCCACCGCGGCCGCGTTCGAGTCGGTGACGGACGAGTTCACGTTCGTCCTCGGCCCGGTGATCGCCACCGCGCTGTGCACCGGCGTGCACCCGGCGGCCGGACTGATCACGGAAGCCGCTCTGACGCTGGTCGGCGGCCTGTTCTTCGCCGCGCAGCGCGCCACCCAGCCCGCCCCTCGCAACGCGGCCACCGCTGCCGAACCGCACGCCTCGGCGCTCTCCGTGCCGGGAGTACGCGTCCTGGCCGTCGCCTTCCTGGGCATCGGCGCGGTCTTCGGCGGGATGCAGGTCTCGCTGACCGCGTTCTCCGAGGAGATCGGCCACCCCGGGGTGAACGGTGTCCTCTACGGGATCTTCGCGGCGGGCAACATGCTGGCCGGCATCGCCTGCGGAGCCATCGCCTGGAAGAGCAGCCCGCGCCGCCGGCTGGTCGTCGGGTACGTGGCGCTGACCCTGACCGCGTCCGGCCTGTGGGCCGTGCACTCGGTGCCGCTGCTGGCCGGGCTCGGCCTGCTGGTCGGCCTCTGCATCGCTCCGGCGCTGATCAGCGGCTACACCCTGGTCGAAGCGCTGGTGCCCGCCACCGCCCGCACCGAGGCCTTCACCTGGCTGACGGGCGCCGTGGCGCTCGGACAGGCGGCGGCCGTGACCGTGGCGGGGCAACTCGCCGACGCCCATGGTGCGAGCACCGGTTTCCTGGTGCCTCTGGTCGGAACCGCGCTGGCCCTGATGACCCTGCTGGCCCTGCGTTCGCGGCTGAATCCGAAGTCCTCGGGACGCACCGTGGCACGTGGGATCGGTCACCGCGAGCCGGTCACGGTGGACTGATTCAACGGAATACGTCAGTATGGACCGTCGTTAGCACTCATTGAGTGAGAGTGCCAGGAGGAGCAAGTGCCGACCTATCAGTACCAGTGCACCGAGTGCGGCGAGGGCCTCGAGGCGGTGCAGAAGTTCACCGATGACGCCCTGACCGTGTGCCCGAGCTGCGACGGACGCCTCAAGAAGGTGTTCTCCGCGGTCGGCATCGTCTTCAAGGGTTCCGGTTTCTACCGGAACGACAGCCGCGGCTCCTCGTCGAGCAGCACGCCGGCGTCGACGGCCGCGAAGTCGTCCGACTCCGCGTCGTCCTCGTCGTCGGGTTCGGACACGAAGGCGAGCGCATCGTCGTCGTCCTCTTCGTCCGCCTCCTCCTCGTCGTCGGCCTCCGCGCCGGCCTCGTCGAGCGGTACGTCGGCCGCCTAGCCCACGTACGCCCCACCTGCTTTTCGACCGGACCCCGCCGAGGCCACTCGGCGGGGTCCGGCCGTTCGTCGTGGGAAACGCTCCTCCGGATACGGTGACCGCATGGCGAACGCACTTGACGCAACGGGCTCCGGTACGGGTACGGCGGGTACCGGGAGTTCCGCGGAGATCGGTGTCATCGGCGGCTCGGGCTTCTACTCCTTCCTGGAGGACGTCACCGAGGTCTCCGTGGACACCCCTTACGGGAAGCCGAGCGACTCGGTCTTCCTCGGCGAGCTCGGCGGCCGGCGGGTGGCCTTCCTGCCCCGCCACGGACGCGGCCACCACCTGCCGCCGCACCGCATCAACTACCGGGCCAACCTGTGGGCGCTCCGCTCCGTCGGGGTCCGGCAGGTGCTCGGCCCGTGTGCGGTGGGCGGGCTGCGGCCGGAGTACGGGCCGGGCACCCTGCTCGTCCCCGATCAGCTGGTGGACCGCACCAAGGCCCGCGTGCAGACCTTTTACGACGGTGAGACCCGGGCCGACGGCACCGTGCCGAACGTCGTCCACCTGGGCTTCGCCGACCCGTACTGCCCCGAGGGGCGCAAGGCCGCGCTCGCCGCGGCTCGCGGACGCGACTGGGAGCCGGTGGACGGCGGCACCCTGGTGGTCGTCGAGGGCCCCCGCTTCTCGACCCGTGCGGAATCGCGCTGGCACGCGGCGATGGGCTGGTCGGTCGTGGGCATGACCGGACACCCCGAAGCGGTCCTCGCCCGTGAGCTGGGCCTCTGCTACACGACGATGACCCTGGTGACCGATCTGGACGCGGGGGCCGAGGCGGGCGAGGGCGTCTCGCACGAGGAGGTGCTCCAGGTGTTCGCGGCCAACGTGGACCGGCTGCGCTCGGTGCTGTTCGACGCGGTGGCCGGGCTGCCGAAGAACGAGAACCGCAACTGCACGTGCGCCCACGCCCTGGACGGGATCGACACGGGGATCGCCCTGCCGTAGCGGGGATCGCCGCTGCTTCGACAGGGCGGTCGTCGCCGGAACGGGTGACGGAGTTATCCCCAGTGCGGGGGCTGTCCACAGGGCTCAGCGGGATCTGCGCGGACGGTGGAAAGTGAGGGGAGTTCGGCCGGATCAACCGGTCCGGGCTCCCCTTTCCCTTGCCCTAGTCCGCCCGAATCCAGGTGGTGCCATGTCCACGCACACGTCCCCATCCCCGTCCCCGTCCCCGCCCCGGTCTCTGTCCCGGTGCGCTTCTCCGCCTCCCGCTCCGGTGCCCGCGCCCTGCGGGGTCGGGCCGTTCGGACCCCTGCGTGTGCGGGGCGGTGGCGCGGACAGGCTGCGCCGGATGCTGCGCCGACAGCGGCGGGCGGCGGCCGCGGGGCTCGCGCTGGCGGGTGCCGCGCTGGCCACCACGGGCCTGAGCGGCACCGACGGAGAGGCCCGCCCACCGGATGCTCCGCCGGGGGCCGGCCGGCCTTCCGTGCGGCTGGTCTCCGCGCCGGTCAGGATCGCGGACCCGGAGACGGTGCGACTGCTGCGCCCGGGAGACCGGGTCGATGTGATCGCGGTCGATGACGCCGACGACGAAGCGCGTGTGGTGGCGCGAGGGGTGCGCGTGGCGAAGGTGCCGTACCCAGGCTCGGGACCCGGCGGTCACGCGGCGGACGTTTCCGGCGCCGGGGCGGACGGTACGGGCGGGGCGGATGACATCGGAGGAGCGGGGGCGGAGGACGGGGCGCTGGTGGTGTTGTCCGTGGAGCGGTCGACGGCCACGGCGCTGCTCGGCGCGGGTGCTTCGGGGCGGCTGGCCGTGGCGGTGTCCGATGCGAACTGACGTCGCCTCACGTCACCCGTGGGAATTAGCGGGTTGGACAGTGTTGCCTTCTCCCGCCTTAGGTGGCGGAGCAGTTCGCTCCCCTCACCGCCCATGCGAAAGAAGGCTCACCTGTGAGCGAGAAGAAGGTCAGTCTGCTGGAGGGCTTCAAAGCCTTCCTGACGCGCGGCAATGTGATCGACCTCGCGGTGGCTGTCGTCATCGGCGCAGCGTTCACCAACATCGTGAACGCTGTCGTCAAGGGCGTCATCAACCCCCTGGTCGGTGCGTTCGGCACCCAGGACCTGGACAACTACAGCTCCTGCCTCCAGGGCCCCTGCACCACCGACCCGAAGACCGGGGAGATGGACGGCATCGAGATCCTGTGGGGCTCGGTGCTCAGCGCCGCCCTCAGCTTCCTGATCACCGCCGCCGTCGTGTACTTCCTGATGGTGTTGCCGATGGCCAAGTACCTGGCCAGGCGGGCGGCGTCGCAGGCCGCCAAGGAAGGCGTACGGGAGACGCTGGAGGTGAGCGAGCTGGAGGTGCTGAAGGAGATCCGCGACGCCCTCGTGGCGCAGCGCACCGGCGGGGTGCCCGGCTCCGCCGGGCCGGGCTCGGGCGAGGGCCCGGGCGCGGCGGGCGGGGAAGCCGCGGGTCCGCGCGCGGACCGGTAGCCCTCCGGGCTCTTGCTCAGATGTGGTGGGGCGGCTTCTCGTCCAGGAAGCGCGCGAGGTCCGCCGCGCTGCCGCCGGAGAGCGGCCGCTCACCCCACCCCTGGTCCGTATCGTCCGCGGACTGCCGGTCCAGCGGATCGTCGAAGACCAGAACCGGCTTGGGCTTCGGTTCCTCGTGCTGCTGCTCCTGTGGCTGCTGCTGCTTCGCATCGCGCGGGCTGGGGGCGGGGGCGGCGCTCATGCCTCCAGGGTACGGCGGCTCACCACGAGGTGTGAGCCGCCGCGGGGCCGGGCGACGGGGGTCAGCGGTCCTTCGGGTCGATGAGCCACAGGCCGAGCACGACGAGGAACGACAGGCAGAGGAAGCCGGCCCCCCACCAGGCGGTGCCGGTGTTGCCCTCCATCCACTCGTCGATCAGGACCGTCAGTCCCCAGAGCTGGCCGATGACGACGGTCATGGCCAGGGTGAGCCGGGCGGTCAGTTTCGAGGATCGCTCGGGGTCCTGGTCGGTGCCCGCTCCGGGACCGGGTCCGGTGTGCCGGACGCGGGGGTCCCCGTATCCGCTGGTGGGGCGGATCTGCGGATACCGCTCATGGACGGGCCGGTTCAGTTCGGGGTCGGCGCTGCCGGGGTGGTAGGTGGGGTAGTGGCTGCCGGGAGGCGGCAGCGGCTGCTCGGGGTGCGGGGTGTCGTTCATGCCCGCCTGCCCGGGTTCTCGGCGGTGGCGGGAGTCCCGCCGGCTCTCCGCCCGGGGCCGTCTGCGGGGCCGGTGGCCCGGCGGCCGGATTCCGTTCCGCTGTCGGCCCGGGGCGCGGGCCGCTCACCGGTGCTCCGGTCGCGGGCTCGCGCACCGGCGGCCCGGGGCGGGGATTCGGCTCCGCCACCGATGTCGGGGCAGCCGATACGGGAGGCGAGATCGGGGCGGTCGCCGCCGAGCTGTCGGCAGAGGCCTCCCTCGATGCTCTCGCCGGAGCGGGTGGTCCCCACGGCCCAGACGCTGCCGTCGTCCTGCTCGATGACCACGACCTTGGGCAGACCGCGCGGCGGCGGCCCCGCCGTGACCTCGCCGGACCGGGCGTCGAAGACTCCTTCGTGGCACGGGCAGTACAGCTCGCCCTCCGTGCCCCGGTCCTTGCGCCAGAGCACGGCGCAGGCGAGGTGGGTGCAGACGGCGGAGTAGCCGACGAGGGTGCCGTCGTCGAGGCGGACGGCGACGGCCCGGTCCTCCTCGCCCGGGTAGCGGAAGGCGATCGACTCGCCGGGCTGGAGCCCGCCGGCGATGCGCTTCGCCTCGGGGGCCTTGCCCTCCTCGCCGTCGCCGTGGCGGTGGAGCATGCCCGCGGCCACTCCGATGCCGCCTACGGCGAGGCCGCCGGAGACGGTGGTGACGATCCGGAGGTAGTCCCGGCGGGTGGTGAGGGAGTCGGCGGCGATCCGGTCCTGGAGCGCCTCGCGCGGGTCTCCCCCGGCGGGGTGGTCGGCACCCGGCTGCTGATCGGTGACGCTCATCGGCGGACGTCCTTCCCGTTGATCTCGACGACGGGAAGCCCGCCGGGGACCGGCCACTGGACCCGTTCGGCGGGGACGACCATGGCCACACCGGTGCGGACCTCGGTCTCGCCGAAGACGAAGGTGTCCGCGACCTGGACTCCGGGGCGCTCCGCCTGGAGCTCCTCGACGGTTCCGTAGAAGAGGGCTCCGGTCGGGCAGACGGTGGCGCACATGGGGGCGAGGCCGTAGGCGGTGCGGTCGTAGCAGAGGTTGCACTTCATCTGCAGCTTCGCCTGGAGGTCGATCTTCGGTACGCCGAAGGGGCAGGCGTTGACGCAGTTGGAGCAGCCGATGCAGCGGGTGGTGTCGGCCTGCTGCACCACGCCGTCCGCGGTCACCAGGATCGCGTCGGCGGGACAGACCTCGGCGCACGGGGCGACCGGGTCCTCGCAGTGCATGCAGACGGTGGGGAGGGAGGCGACGGAGTGGCCCTCGTCGGTGTAGTCGAGGTGGATCATCGATTTGCCGCGGTGCGAGTCGCATTCACGGCAGGCGGAGACACAGGCCTGACAGCCGATGCAACGCCCCGGGTCGATGAAGATCGTTCTGCCCATCACGGGGCCTCAGCTCCTCTCCGAGGTGCCACGGCCCTGAGGGGCCGTGGGAGGCAGCGGGTCGGTACGGGAGACCTGGGTCTCCGGGTAGGCGACATGGCCGGGAGCGACCGGCGGGGCGGGGACCTCGTCGATCCGCTCGGCGTGCTCGATGCGGCAGGCGCACACCTTGTACTCGGGGATCTTGGACCGGGGGTCGAGGGCGTCGATGGTGAGGGCGTTGGCCGCGGTGGGGACGGGCCAGTGGTACGGGATGAACACGGTGTCGGGGCGGATCGCTTCGGTGACCAGGACGGGGAAGACCTCGCTGCCGCGCCGGGTGACGACACGGACGGGCTCGCCGTTGCGGAAGCCGTGGGAGGGGTGGATCTCGGCCCAGGGGCGTGGGGTCTGCTCGACGAGGGCGCCGAGCCTGCGGGTCTGGTTGCCGGAGAGGAAGTGGGCGACGGTGCGGCCGGTGGTGAGCGACATGGGGTGCTCGTCGTCGTACGGGTCCATCGGCGGGTGCCATTCGACGACCTGGAGGTGGATCTTGCCGTCGGGGTGGTAGGTCTTCCCGTCCTCGAAGAGGCGGGGGGTGCCGGGGTGGTCGGTGGTGGGGCAGGGCCAGGCGATGCCGCCGGTCTCCTCCAGGCGTTCGTAGGTGATGCCGTAGTAGTCGTTGACGGTGCCGGCGGAGGCGACGCGCAGCTCGTCGAAGACCGACCGGGAGTCGGGGAAGTCGAATTTGTCGCCGGCGCCGAGCCGTCGGGCGAGTTCGCACATCGCCCAGGTGTCGGTGCGGACGCCGGGGGGCGGGTCCTGGGCCTTGTTGTGCTTGACCACGCGGGCTTCCGCGTTGGCCATCACGCCTTCGTCCTCGGCCCAGGTGGTGACGGGGAAGACGACATGGGCGTTGGCGGCGGTCTCGGAGAGGAAGAAGTCGAATTGCGCGTGGAACTCGGTGGTGTCGTACCCCTCCTTGACCACCCGGTAGTTGGGCAGGGAGACGAAGGGGTTGTTGCAGATGCCGATCAGGCCGCGGATCTCGTGGCGCTGCATCTGCCAGACCATTTCCATCATGGAGGTCCCGGCGGCCGGGAGTTCGGACTCCTCGATGCCCCAGATCTCGCAGATCTGGCGGCGGTGCTCCTCGTTCATGATGGAACGTCCGCCGGGGAGGAGGTCGGACTTCTGGCCGTGCTCGCGGCCGCCCTGCCCGTTGCCCTGGCCGGTGATCGTGCCGTAGCCGGCGCCGGGTTTGCCGATGTGCCCGGTGGCGGTGCAGAGGTTGATCACGGAGAGGCAGTTCTCGACGCCCTGCGAGTGGTGCTCGATGCCCCGGGCGTGCCAGGCCATGGCCTTGGGCGCGCGGGCGAAGGTCCGGGCGACCTGGACGATCTGCTCGGCGGGGATCCCGCAGATCGCTGCGGCACGGGAGGGCGGGTATTCGGCGGCCTTGGCCTTGACCTCCTCCCAGCCGGTGGCGTGGGCGGCGAGGTAGTTCTCGTCGGTGAGCCCTTCCTCGATGACGACGTGCAGGACGGAGGTGAAGAAGGCGGAGTCGGTGCCGGGCTTGAGGGCGACGTGGATGTCGGCGGTCCGGGCGATGGCGGTCTCGCGCGGGTCGATGACGATCAGGCTGGCCCCGCGGTCCCGGGCTCCCCAGACGTACTGGGTCATCACGGGGAAGCACTCGCCGACGTTGGAGCCCGCGATGAGCAGGCAGTCGGTGAGCAGGATGTCGGAGAAGGGGTTGCCGGCCCGGTCGATGCCGAAGGCCAGTTTGTTGGCGCCCGCCGCACTGACCATGCAGAGGCGGCCGTTGTAGTCGACGTGCCGGGTCTTGAGGGCGACCCGGGCGAACTTGCCCACCAGATAGGTCTTCTCGGAGAACAGGCTGGCCCCGCCGAGGAGCCCGAAGGCGTCGTTGCCGTGGGTCTGCTGGATGCGCTTGATCTCGGAGACGGTGAAGTCGAGCGCCTCCTCCCAGGAGACCTCGCGGAACTCCTCGTCGCGGGAGCGGCGCATCAGCGGGGCGGTGAGCCGGTCGGGGTGGTTGACCTGCTGGTAGGCGTTGATGCCCTTGGGGCAGAGCCGCATCCGGTTGATGTCGTGGTTGCGGGGTTCGACGCCGAAGACCTTGCCGCCGCGGTCCACGCGCAGATACATCCCGCACTGGACGCCGCAGAAGCAGCAGTGGGTCGGCACGAGCGTCTCGCCGTTCTGGTCGGCGTGCCACTGGTCGGCGGGGATGCCGCCCGCGTCCCGGAAGGCGCGGGTGCCGGGAGGGGCGAGGGAGGGATCCAGGGGGATGAACGTTCGGCGGTCGGCAGCAGCTCGCGGATCCGCGGTCACTTGAAGCCCTTCTTCACATGGGAGAGATAGGCGCTGCCGCGCAGCACCCGCTTGCAGCGCGGGCAGTATTCGGCCCAGGAGTCGAAGTCGAGCCGGAGGTCGCGCATGGTGCCGCGCAGGTTCTCGACATAGGGGCCGGTGTCGATGGGCTCCTCGCAGCGGCGGCAGGCGAAGACCTCGTCGTCCTTGCGGCCGGTGTACTTGAACAGCTGCATGCCGACCGCGGCCGGGCGCTGGACGATGTGGAAGAACTTGCCGAACGGGATGTAGATGAGCGTGAAGACGACCGACACCATGTGCAGGATCGCGAGGAACTGGTAGCCGCCGCCGTGCAGGAAGATCGAGGAGAAGGTGAGCAGCAGCCCCGTCACGGAGATGACGATGAGCGCGATCAGCGGTACCAGGTCGTAGGCGAAGCGCTGGCCGGTGGCGGCGCCTCGGTCCTTCATGCGGCGCCACAGGAAGTACGAGGCGCCGGGGATGACGAGGACGGCGGCGATGTCCAGGCCGTGGAACATCAGCCAGCCGAGGACGTTGAGCGAGTCGAATCCGAGGATCTTGAAGCCCCAGATCCGCATCTCGTAGCCGGGCCCCGAGCCGCTGCCGGAAGTGAAGGTGAACCAGCCCCAGGTGAGCGGGAAGGTGATCAGGGCGGCGAGGATGCAGCCCCAGAAGATCAGCTGATGGGCTGCCCAGCGGGCGTGGGAGCGGGCGCCGAGGAACTTCTGGAAGCCCAGATAGGTGGCGATCATCTTCGGCAGTGCCGTGGGGGCCCTGCGGAAGTTGTCCAGGGAGAAGAGGCTGCGCCAGCCCTGTTTGAAGAGGCGTCGGGCGCCGGGGGCGGAGATCCAGACGGTGTACCGGTAGGCGACGCCGAAGGCGAGGAAGACCGTGGCCACGGCGTAGGGGAGGAGGGCCGAGTCGAAGTTGTGGAGCATGCGGCTGCCGAGCACGATCGCGAGGATCAGCAGGGCGGAGACGGCCACTCCGGCGAGCGTCGCCCGGGTGGTGACGGACCGGGGGCCGGTAGCGGCGGGAGGCGTGTCCGCGGGGCCGCCGGGGGCACGGGGCTCGGCGGCTGCGGTGGCTTCTGAGGGCTCGGTCACCCGGCCACCGTAGGACTGTTTGGGCGGATTTAACCCGTTTTAGGGGGTGAGAGGGTGAGGAGGTCGCCCGGACAGTCGCAGGGGCCACCTCGCCCGAGCGGGGCCTCTGCCCGAGCGGGGACCTCGCCCACCGCATCCGGCTCGCCGGTACGTTGCAACGCACCGGCCCGCACTCCCCGCGGGTCCCGATCCCGACCGGAGGAGCCGCACGATGATCCCCATGAATCCCGTGGACCCGGTGGACCCCGTGGACTCCGCAGACCCCGTGGACTCCGCAGACCCCGTGGGCTCCGCAGACTCCGTGAACCCCGTGGACTCCGCAGACTCCGTGAACCTCGTGGACTCCGGGGCCGAAGCCCCCGGGCGAGCGCCGCTGCCGCTGGACGCGCTGACCGATGTGGCCGGAATCCGCGTCGGCCACGCCGAGGTCGCGGGTGCGGGCGCGTTGAGCGGCACCACCGTCGTCCTGGCGCCCGAGGGCGGGGCCGTGGCCGCCGTGGACGTACGGGGCGGCGGGCCGGGCACGCGGGAGACGGATGCCCTGGACCCGCGCAATCTGGTGCAGCGGGTCGACGCCGTCGTCCTCACGGGCGGCAGTGCGTACGGGCTCGACGCCGCGTCCGGCGTGATGGCCTGGCTGGAGGAGCGGGGCCGGGGCGTCCGGGTCGGTCCCGGACCCACCCAGGTGGTACCGGTCGTTCCGGCCGCCGCCCTCTTCGACCTCGGCCGGGGCGGCGACTGGCGGGCCCGGCCCGACGCTTCGACCGGCCGCGCCGCGGTGGAGGCCGCGGCTGCCACGGGGCCCGGGGAGCCCGTCGCCGAGGGCGGCGTGGGCGCGGGCACCGGCGCGATGGCCGGGCAGCTCAAGGGCGGCATCGGCACGGCGAGCGTCCGCCTCGCCTCCGGGGTCACGGTGGCCGCCCTCGTCGCGGTGAACGCGGCGGGCTCGGTGGTCGACCCCGGGACCGGGGTGCTGTTCGGGGAGTACGGGGCCGGGGAGCCGCCGGCCCACCCTCCGGCCGAGGTCCACGCGGCGGCGGAGCGACGTCTCGCCCGGGAGCGGGAGGCGACGGAGGCGGCCGGGGGCGGGGCCCCGCCGTTCAACACAACGATCGCGGTCGTCGCCACGGACGCGGACCTGACCCGGGCGCAGGCCCAGAAGCTGGCGGGCACCGCACACGACGGGCTGGCCCGCGCGGTACGCCCGGTCCATCTGCTGACCGACGGGGACACCGTGTTCACGCTCGCCACCGGGCAGGTGCGGGTGCCGTCCGGGGACCCGGCCGCCGTCAACGAGATCCTGGCGGCGGGCGCCGACGTCCTGGCGCGCGCCATCGTGAAGGCGGTACGCGCGGCCCGGAGCACCGAGGGCCCGGGCGGCAGGCTCCTCTCGTACACGGAGCTGTACGGCGACTAGCGCCGCTCAGCCATGCGGCGACCTGCGCCACGGAGCCATACGGCGACCTGCGCCACGGAGCCGTACAGCGACCAGCGCCACGGAGTCGTACGGCCGCCGGCGCCAGGGAGTCATACGGCGGCCGCTCCACGGCTCCGTTCCGAGCAGCGGATCCCAGGGGGCGCGCGGCGCGAGAGAGGGGCGCGGGGGCGGCCGACTCGTCGTCCACGTAAGGGAGTTCATCCCAACCGCCCGAAATGCACCGGGAACAGGCGGGGAACTTTCTGCGTGCGCCCTACGTTTTTACCAACCCCGGTCACGATGTCAGACCCAGGGACTACGTTAAGCACGCACCAAGTAACACGCGGCGACGGCCTGGAGACACCACCTTGAGCGATCCGTACGAGACAACCGAGCACCACCTCGACCGACTCCTGCGACGCGCCCTCAACTCCTTCGACCTTCCCGACAGCACGGTCGACCGCCTCGGCACCGCGCTCGCCCACAGCAGTTCGCTGCACTCGTCGCACCACAGTTCCGTGCTGCACCGCGAGACCTACCGTCATACGTATCTCCTCTCCGACGGCTCCGCCCTCACTCTCTGGGAGCTGGTCCACAGCGGAGGCCGGGACGTGCGGATACCGCGTCGGCACGAGCTGTACGACGACGAGGGCGACGCCCGCATCGCCGCGTCCCGGCTCGCCGGGAGCTTCTCCGACTCCCCGGCCTTCGGTGACGAGGGGGTGCAGGAGACCCAGGGCGATCTGGAGATGCTGACGGTCCTGATGTCCGCCCCTCCGGCCCCGCTCCCCCGGACGTACGCCCCCGACAATTCCGCGGACCACGCCCGCCGGGTGCTGCGCCGCGCGGAGAACGCCGACCGGCCGGGCGAGCAGAAGACGCGGCTGCTCCGGTCGGCGTTCGCCCACCACATCACCCAGATCTTCGGGCGGCAGTGCCGCGTCGACGGCCGCGCGGCCGGATTCACGCTCTACGAGCACGCGTTCCTGCTGCTGGACGGCAGCGAGACGAGCCTGTGGGAGGTCGAGCACACGGCGACGCCCGACGGCCGCCACATGTGCGAGGTGTACGAGGACGAGCACACCGCCCGTGCAGCGATGGAGAGCCGCACCCGGATCTGCTGACCCGGACAGCGCCGTGACCGGCCCCGGCGGGCTCGCCGCCGAAGCCGGTCACATCCGAAGCCGGTCACAGCCGGGGCCTTCACGCACTCGCGCGGTGCCGGTCACAGCCGCCCACGCGGGTCAGCTCACGCCGCCCTGCACGCTCGCGCCACCCTGCACGTTGACGCCGCCTTCCCCGTTCGCGTCACCCTCCGGATGGGCGTCTCCCTCCAGGTGGGCGTCGCCCTCGACGTGGGCGCGCGGCCGGGCGGGCAGGGCGAACATCACCAGGAAGATCACCGAGAGCACCCCGGCCACCCACCACAGCGACTGCTGGAACGCGTCGACGAACGCCGGGCCGACCTCGTCGGGGGCCAGCCGGTCGCCGATCGCCCCGAAGAAGACGACGGACACCAGGCCGAGGCCGAGCGCGGTCCCCATCTGCTGCACGGTGTTGATCAGGCCGGACGCCGAACCGGCGTGTTCCTTGGGCACTTCGGAGAGCACCGCGTCGGTCAGCGGAGCCACGATCAGCCCCATCCCCACGCCCATGACCACCAGCGGGACGACCATCTGCCAGGACGTGATGCCCAGGCCGTACCGCTCGCTCTCCCAGAGATAGATCAGCAGTCCGGCGATCATGAGGAGCGCACCGGCCTGGAGGACCTTGCGGCCGAAGCGGGGCACCAGCTTCTGCACGGAGATCCCGGCGGCCACCGAGACGGCGACGGAGAACGGGATGCCCGTCGTGCCGGCGCGCAGCACGCTCCAGCCGAGACCCATCTGCATATACATGGTCCAGACGAGGAAGAAGATGCCGAGGCCGACGCCGAAGGTCAGCTGCACGGCGATGCCGGCGGCGAAGCTCTTGACCCGGAACAGGGACAGTTCGATCAGCGGCGAGCCGTCCGTCAGCGCCTTCTGACGCTGATACAGGACCAGCGCCCCGAAGACGAACAGGCTGCCCACCATCGACAGATGGCCCCAGAGCGGCCAGCCCAGCTCGTGTCCCCGGGTGAGCGGGTAGATGAGCATCAGCATCGCCAGCGTGATCAGGGCGACGCCGGGCAGGTCGAGCCGGACCGCCCTGGGGGCCTTCGACTCGGAGATGAACTTCGCGCCGAGAAGCAGCCCGGCGATGCCGACGGGCAGGTTGATCAGGAAGATCGGCCGCCAGCCGAGCCCGAAGAGGTCCCATTCGGTGAGCAGCGCGCCCAGCAGCGGCCCGGAGACCGCGCCGAGTCCGACGATCGCGCCGAAGAGCCCGAAGACCTTGCCGCGCTCGTGGGCGGGGAAGGTGGCGTGCACGATCGACAACACCTGCGGCACCATCAGCGCGGCCGTGGCGCCCTGGAGGACGCGCGCCGCGACCAGTATGTCGGGGCTGCCCGCGAAGCCGCAGAGGGCGGAGGCGAGCGTGAATCCGCCGATACCGATGAGGAAGAGCCGCTTGCGTCCGTAGATGTCGCCGAGCCGGCCGCCCGTGATCAGCCCGGCCGCGAACGCGAGGGCGTAACCGGCGGTGATCCACTGGATCGCGGAGACCGAAGCCCCGGTCTCGCGCTGGATGCTGGGGATCGCGATGTTGACGATCGTGACGTCGACCAGGTCCATGAAGGCGGCGGTCATCACGATGGCGAGCGCGAACCAGCGCCGCCGGTCGGCCGGGGCGGCCCCGGCCTCGCCCGGCGCGCCCACCGATGCCGACGGCGGTACGGCAGACATCTTCGCCAGGGGGGATGCCACGGGCGCTTCGGACGTGGCGGGTACTGCGGGAGGTGTGGGCGGTGCGAGGTGCGACGCCGTGGGCGACGGAGGTGCGGAAGAAGGCATGGGGAGAACCTATGCATCCATTAGGTCAGAACATGACCTGATGGTCCGGCACCCTGAAGCCATGTCCGACACCCCCGCACGACTGCTGAAGCTACTGTCGCTCCTCCAGACCCCGCGCGAGTGGCCGGGCGGCGAGCTGGCCGAGCGGCTCGATGTCAGTCCGCGCACGATCCGCCGCGACGTCGACCGGCTGCGCGACCTGGGCTACCCGGTCGAGGCCTCACGCGGCTCCGTCGGCGGCTACCGCCTGGTGGCGGGCGCCGCCATGCCACCCCTCCTGCTGGACGACGAGGAGGCGGTGGCCATCGCGGTGGGGCTGCGGGCCGGGGCGGGGCACGCGATCGAGGGCGTCGACGAGGCCTCCGTACGGGCGCTGGCGAAGCTGGAACAGGTGCTCCCCTCCCGGCTGCGGCACCGGGTCTCCGTGCTCCAGAACGCCACGGTGCCGCTGACCCGGGGCGACGGCGCCACCATCGCCCCCCGGACCCTGACGACGCTTGCCTCGGCGGCCACCGGGCGGGAGCGGCTGAGGTTCGCGTACCGCAGCGGCGACGGCACCCGGACGAAGCGGCAGGTCGAGCCCTACCGGCTGGTGAGCGCCGGGCAGCGCTGGTACCTGGTGGCGTACGACCTCGGGCGGGAGGACTGGCGTACGTTCCGGGTGGACCGGGTCGGCGAGCCGTACGCGACGGGGGCGCGGTTCGCGCCGAGGCCGCTGCCCGTCGAGGGCACGGGGAGCGACGGAAGCGACGCAGAGAGCGGGGACGCGGCGAGGTACTTGTCTCTGTCGATGCGGCGGATGAAGCCGGAACGACGGATGAAGCCGGAGCTGTGCCTCGATGTGTGGTTCGGGGCGCCGGCGGAGTTCGTGGCGGCGCGGCTGCCCGCGCATCTCGGGGCGCCGGTGCCGGACGGGGAGGACGGTTGCCGGCTGCGGACCTCGTGCGCCGATTCCCTGGAGTGGGTGGCGCTGCGGCTGGCGTTGGTGGACTGCGAGTTCTCCGTGCAGGGGCCGCCGCAACTGGTGGAGTACCTGGAGAGCCTCGGCGCCCGGCTGACCCGTGCCGCCCTGCCGTCGTTCCGGAGGAGGGGCAGCGCGGACAAGGACCGGCCCCCGGCCGACCCGGAACAGGGATGAGCCCCGACGCCGGGGGGGGGTGGGCGCCGGGGCTCAGCTGAGGGACCGGTGAAAAACCGGTCGGGTGACCGGAATGACCCGGTCGGTCAGCCGGTGCGAACCGGCTTGATGGGGAGATTACGGGTTATTGGCTCACGCCGCAGCGTCAAAGCCCGTGTCGTGAGCCATTCGCTTCAATTCGAGTAGTGCGTGCTTCTCTATCTGGCGGATCCGCTCCCGCGTGAGGCCGTGCTGCTTGCCCACTTCGGTCAGCGTCCGCTCCCGGCCGTCCTCGATGCCGTACCGCATCTTGATGATCGAGGCGGTCCTGTTGTCGAGCTTGCCGATCAGGTCCTCCAGCTCCTCGCTGCGGAGCAGGGTCATCACGGACTGCTCGGGCGAGACGGCGGAGGTGTCCTCCAGCAGGTCGCCGAACTGGGTGTCGCCGTCGTCGTCCACGGACATGTTGAGACTGACCGGGTCGCGGGCCCAGTCCAGCACGTTCCCCACGCGCTCGGCGTTGGAGTCGAGCTCGGCGGCGATCTCCGCGTGCTCCGGGTCGCGCCCGTGCTCGCGGTTGAACTCGCGCTGGACCCGGCGGATCCGGCCGAGCTCCTCCACCAGGTGGACGGGGAGCCGGATCGTGCGGGACTGGTCGGCGATGGACCGGGTGATGGCCTGCCGGATCCACCAGGTGGCGTACGTGGAGAACTTGAAGCCCTTGGCGTAGTCGAACTTCTCGACCGCGCGCACCAGGCCCGCGTTGCCCTCCTGGATCAGGTCGAGCAGAGGGAGCCCCGCGCGCGGGTAGCGGCGGGCCACGGCGACGACGAGCCTGAGGTTGGAACGGATGAATATGTCCTTGGCGCGCTCGCCCTCGGCGACCAGCGCCTCCAGCTCCTCACGCTTCGCGTCACCGGCGGCGCCCTCCACCTCGCCGTCGAGGATCTGCTGGGCGAAGACGCCCGCCTCGATGGTCTGGGAGAGGTCGACTTCCTTGGCGGCGTCGAGCAGCGGTGTGCGGGCGATCTCGTCCAGGTACATGCCGACCAGGTCGCGATCGGCGATTTCCCCGCCCACGGCGCGAACACTGCCTGCCCGGCCGGACCCACCGGAAGTGGTGGACGTACGACGGGCGACGGCACGGGTTGCCATGCGTGCTCCCTTGCTGAGTAGGTCGCGACACCCTTTCGAGGTGCCCTGCATCCGATGGAAACAACGACTGGAATCCGGACAGAATTCCCATGCCGCACATTCACTTTCGTGATCATGCAGTACCCTGTCCGGCGCCGACCGCTGGATGCCGCTTCCGGATTCCGCCGGACGCGCAGGTCAGAGCCGTTGGCGCGGACGATCCGGTCCCTCCGCGGCTCTCCGGCCGGGTACCCGGAATCGGCGCGTGCATGAGACCGCACTCACATACGCGCCCACTTCCCCCGCCCCCGGTCGCCCGGCGCCCGGAGGGCCGTGCTCCCACCCCTGAAGACGGATCGGGCGGCGTTCGGGTTGCTCAGGGTGTGCGCGCCGCGCCGGGACGGAAGGGGCCCGGGCCCGGGGACGTACGACCGTCGACCGATCCGGCCGGTAACCGGGCCCGGTGTACCTGGGTCCCCGGTCGGAGACCGACCGGGACCGCGGCCCGATCCGCTCCGGCCCGCGCGTGCCTAGCGTGATCGGCATGGACGACACCACAGGCACCCTCGACGAGGCGCTGGAGCGCATCCATGTCTCGGGACCGGAGCGCGACGGCTGGCTCAGCAATCACGCGCCGATGGCCGTGGAGGCCCTCGTGCGGCACGGCCAGGCCTCGGCGGTGCACCGCTGGCTGGACCGTTACGGCCCGAAGCTGGAGGAGATGCCGGACCCCGGCTCCCCGGTGACCGCGCGGAACTGGCACGAGGCGCTGGGCGACCCGCGCCGCATCGCCGACTGGACGGCGCACTTCGAACGCGAGACGGCCGAGCGCCCCTGGCGCGACGTGCTCGCCGAGTGGTGGCCCCGGCTGCTGCCGGGCATCGCCGCGGGCGCCACGCATCCGGTGATCCGGGTGGGCCATTCCGTACGGACCCTGCTGGCGGGCGAGGAGAGCGCCCCGCGCGTCCGGGAGCTGGCCCACGCCCTCGGCTACTGGGCCGCCCGGCACCAGCCGCTGCCCGCCCTGGTGCCGCTCGGCCCGGCCCCGAGTGCGGCGGCCGCACTGGACCGGGTCCCGCTGGTGCCGGACCGGAACGGCGGCGTCCGGGACCGGTTCGCGCAGCTGACCGGGTTCCCGGTCTGGCCGGGGCCGGACCAGGACACCGACCCGGGGCAGGGGCCCGCCGGCCCGGAGGCGGCCCGGTCCGCGCTCCGGGAGCTGGTACGGGCCTCGACGCACCGGTACGCGACCCATGCGCACGGCGAGCCGATCATGCTGGTCCACGCGGCGACCGCGCCCAACGCGGTCCTGCGCACCCTGCCGGCGCTGCCCGGTGAGCTGTGGGCGCCGAGTCTGCGGGCCGCCTGGGCGGCGAGCGCGGCGGTCACCGCCGCCTACGCACCCCGTGAGGCGGCCCCGGTTCCGGCGTCGGCCTCCGTCGCCCCGGACGCCGGGGAGCTGTTCGCCCAGGCGGCGGCGCACGGCGACGACCACACCATCAAGTTCACCGACACGGCACTGGACGTGGGCGACGCGCTCGCGTTCTCCGCCGCCCGGCGCGCGATCGAACTGAACCCGCCGGTCTTCTAGGGCGTTCCGGAGCAGCCCCGGAGAGCCCTGATCCCTCAGCCGGCCCCGGAACGCCCCCATCCCTTCAGCCGGCCCCGGAGCGCCCTGATCCCCTCAGTCGGCTCCGGGGAGCACCCTGATCCCCTCAGCCGAACTGCACCGAGCGCTTCGCCAGCCCCATCCAGAAGCCGTCGATGACGTTCCGCCCCCGGTCCAGCTCGTCCTCGGCCGCGCCCAGCGTCACGAACAGCGGCGCGAAGTGCTCGGTGCGCGGGTGGGCCAGCTTCCCGGCCGGGGACGTGTGCTCGAAGTCGATCAGCGCGTCGATGTCCTGGGCCCGCAGCGCGCGGTCGCCCCAGTCGTCGAACTCCGCCGACCAGCCGGGAACGCCGCCGCCCTGGTGGCGCAGCGCGGCCAGGTTGTGGGTGAAGAAGCCGCTGCCGACGATGAGCACGCCCTCGTCGCGCAGGGGGGCGAGTTTGCGCCCGACGTCCATCAGCTTCCGCGGGTCGAGCGTCGGCAAGGAGATCTGGAGTACGGGGATGTCGGCGTCCGGGAACATCTCCACCAGCGGTACGTACGCCCCGTGGTCGAGGCCGCGGTCCGGGATGTCCTGGACCGGCCTACCGGCGCCGCGCAGCAGTTTGCGGACGCTGTCGGCGAGCTCGGGCGCGCCCGGGGCTCCGTAACGCACCCCGTAATAGTGCTCGGGAAAGCCCCAGAAGTCGTACACGAGCGGCACGGTCTCGGTGGCGCCCAGCGCGAGCGGGGCCTCCTCCCAGTGGGCGGAGACCATCAGGATCGCGCGGGGGCGGGGCAGCCCCGCGGACCAGGCTGCGAGTTCGCCGGGCCAGACGGGATCGTCGGCCAGCGGCGGTGCGCCGTGCGAGAGGTAGAGGGCGGGCATCCGCTCCGCGGTGGCTGTCATGGCACTCCCATCCACTGGACACGGCCCCAGGGCGACAGGCGCCGCGCTGGGCGCGCAAAGCACTGGATCCGGTCACGAACTCGTCCGAGCAGGAGTTCCCCGAGGTCATCCGGGGGATCGTTGTTCAGGGGCCCTGCGAAACTCCTTCGGATCCCCTGCGGGGATCTCTCGGGGCAGGCTTATTGAAACTTCAAGTTCCTACCTCCGGAGACCTTAGCCCTATCTAGTTAAACATTCAAGAAAAGGTCGTACAGTGGAGTACATGACCACGGCACCCACCGGCGCGCCGCGCTGGCTCACCGACGAGGAGCAGCACGCCTGGCGCGCTTATCTGCATGCCACCACGCTGCTGGAGGATCACCTCGACCGCCAGTTGCAGCGCGATGCCGGCATGCCGCACATCTATTACGGACTGCTCGTCCAGCTCTCGCAGGCCCCCCGCCGCCGGATGCGGATGACGGAGCTGGCCCGGAACGCGAAGATCACCCGTTCCCGGCTCTCGCACGCCATCGCCCGGCTGGAGAAGAACGGCTGGGTGCGCCGCGAGGAGTGCCCCTCCGACAAGCGCGGCCAGAACGCGGTGCTCACCGACGACGGCTACGCGATGCTCCGCCGCTCGGCGCCGGGCCACGTCGAGGCCGTACGGCAGGCGATGTTCGACCGGCTCACGCCCGAGCAGGTGAGCAGTCTCGGGGAGATCATGCGGGTGCTCGCGACCGGCCTGGAGCCGGAGGGCACGGGCGCGGATCTGCCCTGGCTCCGCTGAGCGATCGCTGAGCGGAACCAGGGCAGAGGAACAACCGGGGCGGGGAAGCATCCGCCGTCGTCAGTGGGCGACGACCGGAATCTTGAACTCCTCCTCGGCTCCCGCGTCGGACACGCCGTCCGTCCCACCGGATCCCGTTCCCGGGCGGCCGGTGTTGATGAGGGCGATCGCGATGGCGGCGGCGGCGACGAGGATGCCGACAGCCCACCAGATCGCGGCGGCGAAACCGCTGACCATGGCCTGGAGCTCCAGGAGCTGCGGGTCCGTGGCGCGGGCCGCGTGGTCGGCGACGTACGCGGTGGTGGCGCTCGCGGCGATGGTGTTCAGCAGGGCGGTGCCGATGGCGCCGCCGACCTGCTGCGAGGTGTTGACCATCGCGGAGGCCACTCCCGCGTCACGCGGCTCGATGCCGTGCGTGGCCAGGGACATCGCCGGCATGAACGCCGTACCCATGCCGAGGCCGAGCAGCAGCATGCCGGGCAGGATGACGGCCGCGTAGCTGGTGTTCAGGTCCAGCTGGGTCAGGAGCAGCATGCCGACCGCGGCGACCAGGAAGCCGGGGCCCATCAGCAGGCGCGGCGGGACCCGGGTCATCAGGCGGGTGCCGATCTGGGTGGAACCGGTGATCATGCCCACGATCATGGGCATGAACGCGAAGCCGGTCTTGACCGGGGAGTAGCCCTTCACGACCTGGAGGTAGTAGGTCAGGAAGAGGAACAGCCCGAACATCGCGATGATGGCGAGACCCAGCGAGAGGTAGACCCCGCCCCGGTTGCGCTCGGTGAGGACGCGCAGCGGCAGCAGCGGCGACTTCACGCGCGCCTCGGTCACGACGAAGGCGAGCAGCAGCACGGCGGCGGCCACGAACATGGAGACGGTCGTCGCGTCCGACCAGCCGGCGGACTCGGCGCGGGTGAAGCCGTACACCAGGGCGACCAGGCCGAGCGTGGAGAGCACGACGCCGGGGATGTCCAGCGGTGCGCGGTTGCGGGTGCCGGACGGCTCACGGATGACGAAGTAGGCGCCCGCGGCGGCGACGATGGCGAACGGGATGTTGACGAAGAACGTCCAGCGCCAGTTCAGGTACTCGGTGAGGAAGCCGCCGAGGATCAGCCCGACGGCGCCACCGCCACCGGCGATGGCCCCGTAGATGCCGAACGCCTTGGCGCGCTCCTTGGCGTCGGTGAACATCACGGCGAGCAGGGAGAGGGCGGCCGGGGCGAGCAGGGCGCCGAAGACACCCTGGAGGGCCCGGGAGCCGAACATCATCGCCTCGTTCTGGGCCGCACCGCCGAGCGCGGAGGCCAGCGCGAAGCCGATCAGACCGACCACGAAGGTGCGCTTGCGCCCCCAGAGGTCGGCGATCCGTCCGCCGAAGAGGAGGAGCCCGCCGAAGGCGAGGGCGTAGGCGGTGATGACCCACTGCTTGTTGCCGTCGGATATGCCGAGGTCGGTCTGGGCGGAGGGCAGCGCAATGTTCACGATGGTCGCGTCGAGGACGACCATCAACTGGGCGAGCGCGATGAAGGCCAGGGCTTTCCAGCGACTCGGATCGGGAAGGGCGGTGTCAGCCGTTTTTGACATGGGTGTAGCCACCTAAGGACGTGCGAGGACGCCGAGGCGTCGCGAAGTGGGCGCCGGAGTACGTGCTGGTGTACGCGCGACGGGAGGACGTGGGTTCGTGGGACGCGTCAGGACGCGCGGGGATGCGTAGGGGCCCGCGGTGGGACACGGCGGTCCCCGTACACGGGAAGGGCGTACGCGGGAGGGCGTTTCCCGGTGACGGACAGGCCTCGGGCGGCCGGCGGACGCCCGAGGGCGTTACCGGTGAGGGCCGGACAGGGCCGGAAGGTTCAGGTCGGCGCGGGGGTCAGGGGCGCCGCAGGTCCTCCAAGGTCGCCGCCGATCCGGGCAGTTCGGAGCGGGCCGGGGTCTCCAGTCCGTCCAGGAACAGCTGCAGATGACGGTGGGTGAACCGGTCGATGCCCTGGCAGGCGATGCCGGGGAGCGGCCGGGTGAGCTGGGAGAGGGCGACGAGTACGTCACCGACGGCGATGTCGGTACGCAGCCGCCCCGCGGACATGGCGCGCGCCACGAGCCCTTCGACGGCCTCTTCGAGGCGTCGGCGCTCGGCGAGCAGTTCGGGGTGGTCCTTGTCGAAGACGCCGGAGAGCATCGGGCACAGGGCGCCGATCCGTTCGTCGGCGGCCGCGTGCACGAAGCGGCTGAGCGCGGCGAACGGGTCGGACTCCGTGGCGGCGGCCTCTTCGGCCCGGAGGGTGGTGCGGGAGGTGACCGCGAGGACGACCTCATGGGTGAGGGCGGCGCGGTCGGGGAAGTTCCGGTAGAGCGTGGCGTTGCCGACGCCCGCTCGCCGTGCGACGTCGTCCAGAGCCACGTCCGGCCCGAACTCGACGAACAGCTCGCGTGCGGCCGTGACGATCCGCTCACGGTTGCGCAGCGCGTCGGCCCGCGGGCGGGGCGTCCGGCACGGTCCCGCCGGTGCGGTGCTCCCGGCGGATGCCGATGCGGCACCCTTCGCGGCGGTCTCGGCGACGGTCTCCACGACGCTCCTCCCCTTCCCTTTCCGTAACCGGTCGGCCCCCTTCAGTAACCGGGGACCGTTTCCCCGCTTAGTGGGGACACGTATGCAAACGGGGAGAGGATCCCCGCTTATTTCCCGCTTGAATGTGACCTGAGTCACATTACTCACGGAGGGAAATCCTCCCCGCTTCCGGAAGAAAACCCTCCGATCGGCGCACCCAGCGAGCGGCCCCGAACCACCCGGCACAGGCTGATCGCCAGAGCGCAGTCAGGGGTCGGCCGACTGCCGCGGAACCCGAAGGCGCCTCTATGCAGCAACCCCGCCACCGGATACGCAGACACCGCCGCCCGATCGCCCTGGCCGGAGCGACCGCGCTGGTCATAGCGGCCATGGCCTCGGCCAGCACCACCCTTCCGACCGCCGGCCGTGCCTCGGCGGGCCCGGCGGCCACCAGCCAGGACTCCGCGCTCGCCCCGTGCCGGATCTCCGCCACCATGGGCGTGCAGATGTCCGAGGGGCTGCCGACGCCGCCCGGCTACGCCCGGTCGACCGGCGAGATCAAAGCGCTCAACCTGATGATCGACTTCCCGGACGCGGAGGGAACGGAACCCGCTGCGGACCGGTACGCGGAGTTCTTCCCGCAGACCTCCGAGTGGTTCAGGGCCAGCTCCTACGGCCGGCTCGTCTACCGGCCCGAGGCCCCCGTCAAGGACTGGCTGCGGATGCCGATGCCCTTCACGGAGTACGGGATAGAGCGCGGCTCACCCTTCGAGCCGGGCTACCGCCAACTGGTGAAGGACATCGTCGCGGCCGCCGACCCCCGGGTCGACTTCTCCGCGTACGACCTGGTCAACGTGCTGGTCAGCCCGAACGCCGGCCCCTCCGCGCTGGACACCGTGCTCTCGGTGACCTTCTCCGGCAACGACGAGGCCCCGACGGCGGACGGTGTCCCGCTCTCCAACACGTCGTTCGTCTACAGCCGCCAGGACGACGGATCGGGGTCGTACGCCGAGACCGGCTACCGCGTCCTGCCGCACGAGAACGGCCATGTCTTCGGACTGCCCGACCTCTACACGATGGAGGGCGGCGGCTCGGTCGGGCACTGGGACATCATGTCCGAGGACTGGGGCGCCAACAACGACTTCCTGGCCTGGCACAAGTGGAAGCTCGGCTGGCTCGACAACGAGCAGATCAGCTGCGCCTCGGGGCCCGGTGTCAGCGAGCACACGCTCGGCCCGCTGGCCACCGAGGGCGGCACCAAGCTCGCCTTCGTCCCGCTGAGCGCCCAGTCCGGCTACGCCGTGGAGGTCCGTACGGCGGCGGGCAACGACGAGGCGGTCTGCCGGCCGGGCGTGCTGATCTACAAGGTCAGCTCCGACGTGGACACCGGCCAGGGCCCGGTCTCCGTCGCCGACGCCACCGAGGACAGCGGCGGCTGCACCCGGCGCCCCAACGTGCACGCGGAGCTGTCCGACGCCACGTTCCGCCCCGGCCAGACCTTCACCGACCGGGCCAACGGCGTACGGATATCCGTGCTGGACGAGGACGACGACGGCAACTACCGCGTGCGGGTCACCCGCCCGTGAGCGGCTCGTCGCCCGGACCGCACGCCGGGGCGCCCTCCACGACGGCCCGGAGCCGGTTCTTGAGGAGCTTCCCCGTGGCATTGCGCGGTAGCGGCCCGTCGGTGAACAGCACCCGGGCGGGCACCTTGAAGGCGGCCAGCTTCCCGCCGACATGCTCGCGCAGGGCCCCGGCGGTGACCCCGGCCCCGGGGCGCGGCCGGACGACGGCCGCCACTTCCTCCCCCAGCACCGGGTGCGGGATGCCGAGGACGGCGGCGTCGGCCACGTCGGGGTGGTCGTGCAGGACGCCCTCGACCTCGACGCAGTACACGTTCTCGCCGCCCCGGATCACCACGTCCTTGATCCGGTCGACGATGGAGACCCGCCCCTCGCGGCGCACGGCGAGGTCCCCCGTACGGAACCAGCCGCCGTTGCCGAAGGCCTCCTCGGTCGCCGCCGTGTCCCGCCAGTAGCCGCGGAACAGCGACTGGCCGCGCAGCCACAGCTCCCCCGCCTCCCCGTCGGGCAGCTCCTCCCCCGACGGCCCGGCGACCCTCACCTCCGTGACCGGGGTGGGCCGTCCCGCGCCGCCCGGCTCCGCCCGGTACTCGTCCCCGAAGTGTGCGAGGACCCCGCCGCTGGTCTCGGTGAGGCCGTAGCCGTTGCGGGGCTCGACGCGTTCGCCGTACCGGGCGGTGAGGCGGGCGACCAGGGCGGGCGGGGCGGGGGCTCCCCCGGTGCTGAACAGCGTGAGCCCCTCAAGCCCGTCCCCGGCCCGCTCAGCGGCCTCCAGCAGTTGGAGCCCGGTGGTGGGCACCCCGGCGAAGTGCGTGACGCGGTGCGCCCGGATCAGCCGCAGCGCCTCGTCCGCGTCCCACTTGTGCATCAGGACGAGCGTGCCGCCGGCCGCCATCGCGCCGTAGAAGCCGGTGAACGCGGCGACGTGGAAGAACGGGAACGTCATCAGGGAGACGGGGGCGGGCCCCTGCCCCGGGATGACGCCGCGCGCCAGCGCGGAGGCCGCCGCGTGGTAGCGGGGGTTGAGCGCGGCCCCGGCCTGCGCGAGATGCGTGGCCACCGCGCCCTTGGGGCGGCCGGTGGTGCCGGACGTGTAGAGGATCGTGGCGTCGTCCTCGGGCCGGGGCTCCACGTCGGGCGGCGCGGCCAGCGGGTCGGGCGCGGGGAAATCCTCGTACCGCTCGACGCGCAGCCCGTCCCCGTCCCCCTCGCCGTCGCGCTCCCCGTGGAAGAGGACGACGCGCGTCCCGGTCCGCCGGGCCCAGCCGGCGACCCGCCCCAGCCGCTCGCCGTCCACGAGGAGCACCCCGGGCTCGCAGTCCTCCAGGGCGTGGAGGAACTCGTCCTCGGCCCACCAGGCGTTGAGCGGTACGGCGACGAGACCGGCCAACTGGGCGGCCCAGAAGGCGATCTGCCACTCGGGATGGTTCCGCATCGCGATCACCGCCCGGTCGCCGGAGCGCAGCCCGTACCGTTCCCGCAGGCGTACGGCGAGGGCGGAGGCGGCGGCGAAGAACTCCGCGTAGGAGTACCGCTGTTCGCCGGCGATGAGGAACGGCGTGTCCCGGTAGGCCCAGGTGGTCTCCACGAACTCCCGGAGCGTACGGGGCCCGTCGGCGTACTCCGGCGTCCCCTGCTCGCCGATGACCACGGCGAAGGGCGCGCCGGGCGCGGTGAGGGAGGCCGCGATGCGCGCGGCGCGCCGGGCGCGTTCCGCAGGGGCCCCGGCGTCTTCGGGGGCCGGGGACGGGGACGGGTGGGTGTGCGGCACGGACGGCCCCTCTCGCGCTGACGCTGGCTGCTATGCGAGACGCTATGCGGACGGGGGCGCATCGCCAAGGCCGGCCGGGCGCTGCTTGACGGCGTCGACCACGGCCCGGTCCGTCACCGCGGTACGGCCCCGGACCGTGCCCGCCTCGATGCCCTCCGCATCACGCGTCTGCACGGTGCGCTCCCCCAGATACGTGTACGTCTCGCGGTCGAAGATCCACTCGGTGCGCGCGCCGTCCGCCTCGTCGGTACGGGCGATGGCGACCCCGTGCCGCCCGGCCGCGTCGACGGAGTCGTCGACGAGGACCACGCCGGGGATCCGGGCCGCGGCACGGTAGAGGCCGGCAGCCAGCTTCGGCGGGACCACCTGCTCCCTCAGCAGGTCGCCGATGGTGCTGAAGGCCTGCTGGTCGGGGCCGTTGCCCCTGCCCCCGGTCTCGTCGTAGATCTTCTTCAACAGGAGACCCGGATCGGTGGGCAAGGTCCTCAGGTAGTCGTAGCTGGGCGAGTTGAGCGTGCGGCCCCCTCCCTCGGGGTCGTCCAGCGTGATGCCGTCGCGGTCGACGGCCTCCTTGTAGGGCTCCATCAGCCAGCCTTTGTCGCCGTCGGGCGACATCCAGACCTCGCGGGGATGAATCTCGTCGACATAGCTCCTGTTCTTCCCGTCGGCGCCCTCCCAGGAGACCAGCCAGGAGACCTCGCTCCGGACGTACAGGAACTGCCCCGGGCCCGGCTCGGGCAGCTCCGCCCTCGCCGCCGCCCCGGAGATGTCGGCCACCGCGCCCGCCAGCCCCGCGGTGCTGCCCCGGACCACCTGGACGACCGGGGCGGGAACGGCCCCGGCGGGCGGGGCGACCGCACGGCCGGAGCCGCCGGAGCTCCCCGCGAGTCCGGCGACCCCGGCGGCGGCCAGGACCAGGGCGGCGGCAACGCCGACCAGGACCGGGCGACGGCCGGGGCGACGGGCCGGCCGGGGAGCGCGGTTCCGCGCGGGCGCACCGACGGGCGGGGCGCCGGTCGAGGCCCCGGGTGAGGTGTCGGACGCGGTGTGGGGGGAGGCGTCGGGCGCGGTGTCGGACGTCAGGTTCCGGATCTCGGTCATCAGGTGCTCCTCAAGGCCGTTCAGGCGGTCGGAGGAGAGTTCCGGATCACCGGGTGCGGGCAGCAGCCGGGCCAGTTCCGCGTGGTCGAGCGGCTCTTCGCGCCGCCGCCGGGGGGTGCGGATCATCGGGTTCTCTCCTCGTTCGACCGGGCCGCTGCGGTGCGGCCACCCTGTACTTGTCCGCCGGACCCGCCGGGTTCCGTCCCGCCGCCCCGCCGCCGCAACTCGCTGTCGGTGAGCTTGCGGAGCCGGGCCCGCGCTCGGGACAGCCGGGACCGCACGGTGCCGACCGGTACGCCGAGCGCCTCGGCTGCCTCGGCGTAACCGAGACCGGACCACACGCAGAGCGCGAACACCTCCCGCTCGGCACGTCTCAGCTGCCCCAACGCCCTTTTGGCGGCCGCGAGTTCGCCGGAGTCGGTGATCCGCCCGACGAGTTCGTCGGCGAAGTCGGGCAGAACGTCCCGCAACGGCACCCTGGCCAGCGCCCGTTCATGGCGGCGGGCCGCGCGCCCCGTGTTGCGCAGCACGTTGACGGCGATGCCCATCAGCCAGGGCCTCGGGCTCTCCCCCTCGTCCCGCAGCTTTCCGCGCAGCCGCCACGCCTCCAGAAACGTCAGCGACACGACGTCCTCGGCCGCGCCCCAGTCCCCGGTGGTCCGGACGGCGTGCCGGAAGACGAGCTGGGCATGATCGCGGAACAGCTCCCGGAAGGCATCCGGATCCCCCGCGCGGATGCGCGCGTGCATCGAGTAGTTCACTCCCTGACTTGTCCGCCCGCCCCGACAGGTTCCGGTGACGCGCATCACAACGCGCCCGCCCGGGGCATAGCGGCGGAGCCCCGAAAGCCGCAGGCCCGCCGGGTGGGCGGTCGACAAACCCGAGGAACGGCGCTCACCCCACCCGCTACACTGTCGGCGGTGGCCCGGTCTCACGACGGGGCTCCAACACATCCCCGCCTCCGTAGCTCAGGGGATAGAGCACAGCTCTCCTAAAGCTGGTGTCGCAGGTTCGAATCCTGCCGGGGGCACAGTGAAACGCCTGGCCGAAGGCCCTTCCGTTCGTCCGGACGGGAGGGCTTTTCCGCTCGCGGCACACACGCCTCCTCAAGCCGAGGGCAAGCTGAGCGAGAGGCCGTAGAAGCCGAGCCTGCCCGGTACCGGCGCGAGAGCCGGTCGACCCGCTGACGCGCGCCGGGCCGAAGCGGGCGTAGCGGTGAAGGGTCATTAGCGTTCCGCATAGCGAAGGAACTGCCACCCCAGTACGGCCAGGGCGAACGCCTGCGCGAGGGAGACGATCAAGAGCAAAGGTCCGACGGCGGGAGAGCACCAGAACGCGGCCATACAGATCACCGGCAAGGCCACGTACGTGAACAGATCCACCGCGGCCTGCAGTCGCTTGCGCGTCGCGCGGTTCGCGTCGTTGCGGTGGTAGGTCTCCCAGCCGAAAACCGCTCTGGGGGTGCCTGCAAGCTCGGCCATCCGCGGTCCCAGATGGTCGCGGATGTAGCAGCCGACCGCTGAGATCTTCTCGTCGTTGACCAGATAGGTCCACCCCAGGACCAGACAGATCACGGGGATGGTGAGAAGCAGTTGAGCCTGCCGGCTCTGAACACTGATCGCCAGGATCGTGGTGGACCCGGCGAGGGTGAAGTAGAGCAGGTTGTCACGGAACCCTATTCGGGTCTTCTGCTCCTCCTTTATGCGGTCATACTCGGCCAGCAGCAGTCTGCTCTCGGTGATGTCTTCTGTGGCGGCCACGGCTATTCCTCAGCTCGGGTACCCGGGTTGGCTGATGAGCGGGCGGACAGAGGCTCCGCCCCCTGCCCGCCCGAAGGCACGGAGGACTCAGTCGGCAGCGTGGAAGGACGGCAGATTGTTGGGGTTGTTTCGTTCGATCCACCCCTTCCCGTCGGCCGCGATTCCTTCCAGGAGGCGGAAGGTGTGGATGAAGCCTGCCGCGTTGAGGTTGATCTCGGCGATCTCCTGGACATTCTCGTCCGGTGCCAGTTGGTGGGTTTCGGCGTCCTTGACCCGGATGCTCCTGGCCGGCCCGTTGGTAAGGACAAGCTCCAAGTCGTACCCGACATAGGCACGTTCCGTGACCTGCACGGAGGACAACGCGTCGAACCGGTAGTTGCTTCGCTGTTCTCCGCCACGTTTCGCGTCGGCGAAATCGAACTCCGTGCTGACTTCACGAACGCCGTCCTGGGTGACCAGGAAGAGGCGGAAGCTGTAGCGCGAGTATCGCCAGGGGCCGCCCTTCACCCGCCCTCGCTTGTAGGGACGTGCGGGCGTTACCAGAATGGTGTGAGTGATCAGGTCACGCCAGGTGAGCTGGTAGTGCCGGAGCACCTCGTCGACGAACAGCGACTTGTCGCAGGTCAGCCAGGTTTCCATCTCAGGCTCACTGGGCCGCGCGGTGTCCAGGAACGACTTCCATTTCTGGTAGGCGGCTTGCCGCGCGGCCAGCCGCTCTTGATACTCCTGGGTTTCCTCCGCCAGCCGACGCTCTTCACTCCGGGCTTCCAGCCACAAGCACGCAGCCGCACGTCCGGGCCAGAACGCAACGGCTACGGCCACGACGGCCATCGTCAGGTGCGCCCTGTCTGCGCCTGCCGCCACTGTTCCCAGCAGGGCCAGAGTCATGATGCCGAGAACGATGAGGGCTGCCACGCACAGTGCCTTCACGAATGCCGAGGCCGGTTTCCGGTGACGGAGATCGAACAAGGAGCCCCTGTTGTGGCGGTCGCGGGCGTCCTCGGCAAGGTGGCGGATCAGCCAGTTGACCCGGTCCACGCTGATTCGGCTCTCACGGTAGAGAACCGCGATCTCCGCGACGAGGGCATTGCGGATGTGGACGGTATGACCGAGCCATTCCTGCGGGGCGAATCCGGGCGGCACACGGCTACTGAAGTAGTAGTCGAAGGAATGTCGGACGCGGTTGGTGAATCCGTCCCCCGTGGAGTCGGGTTCACGCGCATGCGGGATGAAGGACTCACCGCCCTTGGCCTTGAGCTGATGTTCCTCGTACCACCAGCTGCGCCCGAAGTGGGCCGCGGTCAGGCCGGCCCCGAGCGCGATCAGCAACTCGACGACCGCCGCGACCGGATCTGCGAGCAGCGCCAGGATCCCGAGCGATGCCGCACCGACTACGAACATGCCGGTTCGGACAGGGAGGGCTGCCTGAGCGGCCGCAGCAGTGCTCAGGCGAGGCGGCATGGCACGCGGGCCGATGGGGTCGGGTTCGAAATAGGTCCAGACCCGTTGTACGCGGCCGTTGCTGAGGCGAGCCGCCTCGGCCCGCTCCCGGTTCTCGGCCCACAGGCTGTCCTTGAGCCCTCCGGTGAGTACGAGATCGAAGTGGTGGAAGATTCCGTCGCGCTGGCGAGGTGACAGGGCTCGCAGCCGCTCCAGTACACGTCCCGTTTCACCGTCCGCGGTGGAGAACATCGCCAGCAGTTCGAAAGCGACGCGCAGCGCTTCTCTCCACTCTCCGTCGGCATAGTTCCGTACGAGCCCCGAGGCATGGTGCAGCCGTTGAAGTTCTTCGGTGCTGAGGTCGTGGTAGGCACGCGCGCTGAGCATGGCGAGCACCCAATGGAAACGAACCTCCGCAGTGTCATGCCCGTGGGCGATCGCGTCGCTGATCATGTCCCGGGCTCGGCTGGGAACTCCGTCCTCCAGGAAACGCACACCGACCTCGTACTTTTCCTGAGGCGATGCGTCCGGTTGGACGAAATAGACGTTGGAGTTGTGCACGGTCTCGGCCTGGATTCCGACGGTGGAGCCGTAGGCGGCCGAATTGTGCGTCGCACTGCCGTCATTCACGACAAGTCACCCGCAGCAACGACCAGTGGCGCCAGCCGGGCCACCAGCTCGGGAAAATCCGCGATCAGGCCGCGTAACCGCTTGAGTGCCATCGTCGCCGCCCTGGACGAGCCGGGGGTATTCTCCTGTGCCGCCAGACGGGCCGCATCCAGTTCGGTACGCGCCTCACAGTTGGTGTCGTCGTCAATGGCACCCTCGGCGTGGAGGCGATTCAAATGCTCACGGACCCCCTCCAGTTCCGTGACCAAGTCCACCGGACCGGTCGTCCGTGGGGCCCCGTGCACGTAAACACTGCTCTCCTTGACCGACCCGGCCATGATGCCGACGGTGCTGCCATTGGCGGTGTTACTGACACCCGCTGTGCGCCTGTCGGACGTTTGAGCCCGGTCTGCCTGCGACATTGCCATCTGCTCCTGTTCGCTCACCAGTTCCACTGCCAACCGCGTGGCGAACGCCGCCGCGTTGGCTGCGGCGCGTGGTTGCCAATCGCGGTCCTTCGCGCTGCTCTTCGTACCGTCCGCCCGGTCGCTGATTCCCCTGATGATGGCCACCGGCGCCCCGTTGAGATGGCCGGCCTGCGCCACACCTGCAGCCTCCATCTCGATCGCGAGAGCATCGTTGTAATGCTGCCGGATCCACCGTGCCTCGGCCGAGATCTTGGAGTTCTGTACGATTTCCCCTGCGGCGATAGCGCCGAAGCGCACCTGTGGAGTGCGCCCACGGGCAGGTGTTTCGTCGGCCCAGTCGTTCACGCGAGCCAGGTGCGAGCCGAGCTGGCTGATGCCGTGCGCCGCCTCCCACACCCGCGGACGGGCCTTGAGTCCGTCGTCCTCGCTGGTCCCGCCGTGATAGGCGTACACGTGTGTCGCCATCACCACGTCACCCAGCCTGGCGGTGTCCCACAAGGCTCCGGCGACGCCGACGAACAGGACGGCCGCCGGCGAGAACTCCTGGATCGCGCGCTCAGCGATCACTGCGGCGGAATGGTTCCCCTTGCTCGTCAGCCCGAGCGCGACACGACATGAGGTGCCCTGCACGGTTCCCACCTCGAACCGCGTCCCACGCTCATGAAGATGACTCCGTGGACCGGCCAGTTTCCCGCGCACGGCCTGGTATTCGAGATTGAGGGCGGTGAGAATCACCACCAGGTCTTTCGACATCTAGTCCCCTTACTCTCTCGATTCCTCTTCCGCCGTAGACAGCGCAGGGCGGATCAGCGGTGGGGACAACGCCATCTTCGGCCCGGCCCGGTAGAGTCTCGCGGGCCGCCCTCCCGTGTTCCTGCGCCCCGATCCGGCGGGAACGATGAATCCCTTTACAGCCTGGACTTTCCTGTAGAAATTGCGGGTGTCGAGCTCGGCACCCCAGACCGCCTCGTACACCTGCTGCAACTCGGCTATGGTGAAGATTTCTCCGCAGAACGCCGTTGCCAGCGACGAGAATTCAAGCTTGCTACGCGCGCTTTCAATTCCGTCCGTCACGATCTGCCGATGATCGAAGGCCAGTTCCACCTCACCGGACAGCACGACTTCCGCGGGAACCCACGCGGCGTCCCTGGCATCCGTTCCGGCGACCGGTTCGGGAAGCCTCGGCGCGATCGCCAAATGGGCCACGGAAACAATTCGCCCCCTCGGATCCCGGCCCGCGCCCCCATATGTGGCCAACTGTTCAAGGTGGACCGACCCGGCATCCAGGGCGGTTTCCTCACTCAACTCACGGTGGGCGGCGTCCAGGATCTCCTCACCGGCGTGATTGAGGAAGCCTCCGGGCAGAGCCGGCATGCCTTGAAAAGGATCTTCACCCCGCTCTACGAGCAGAACACACAGTCGCCCCTCACGCAGCGTCAGGATCACGAGATCGACCGTCAGCAGTACGGGCGTGGGTGACCACACGTCAGCTTGCATGCCCAATACGGTACTTCACTTTCTGTCGGCTTGACAAGAAGGGGCTCGTGGAGACCCCTGGTGCTGCACGAAGAGGTGCTCCGCGCGGTCGGATCGGCTCCGCAGGGAGATCTGCGTCCGCCTGACCCGGTGCAGGATCGGCGACGCTCGCCGCACCCCGCAGCACCCACGACGGCCGTAGCGGCCTCGCCTGACCTCACCTTGTTGATCCGTGCAGGCAACCCCTGGTCCGGCGGTGCGGTCTCCGGCCCAGAGCGATCAGGCGCCGACCGTCTCCGCGAACCGTGACCAGTCGGTGAACTCCCAGTCCCAGCGACGGCAGACACGCTCCTTGGGGAGGTCGT
The DNA here is from genome assembly GCF_014650675.1 of Streptomyces anulatus. GTDB lineage: Bacteria > Actinomycetota > Actinomycetes > Streptomycetales > Streptomycetaceae > Streptomyces > Streptomyces anulatus. The sequence continues at coordinate 90,546 of NZ_BMVK01000016.1, forward strand.
CCCGCGAGGGATCGAGCAGCATCAGCCGGGCGTGGCGGCCGTCGCCGACCACGATGGCGAGCAGGTAGCCGCCCGGTTCCGTCAGCATGAGGGACATCTCGTTGTTGGTCATGGCGAACCTGCCATCGGGCCGGTCCACCTTCTTGACCTCCATCCGTACGGGCCTTCCCTGCGGATCCGTTCCTTCGAGGTCGTAGCCGACGTTCTGCGCGCTGACATCACGCAGCGTCCAGCCGAGCCGGTTGAGGTATTCCTTGGCCGCGAGTTCCGCCGCCCTCCACCTCTTCAGGACGGACGCCAGGGAGTCGTCGGAGGGAGGGGCCGACTTCGTCATACGGATCCCTTCGGCCGGGCCCGGGACGGCGGACGCCTGCTCCTTCGGGGCGCTCTCGTGCACGAGCCTGCTCTCCGCCTCCGTGAGCTTCCGGCCGTGGGTGCGGGCGAGTTCCTTGAGATGCTCATCGAGGCGCGAGCGGAGCGCGTCGGACAGCTCGGCGGGATTCGTCCCGGCCAGTGCGGCGGCGAGGTCGATGCTGACAAGGCCCAGTACCGCCTTCAGTGCCCGGGCGGCGGCTTGGTTGCGCGGCTCGTACAGCGCCGAAGGGGCGCCGCCCGGAAAGACGAGAGCCACGTCCTGCGGCTCCAGCGGGAGGGGCGAGTGGGCGAACGACGGCCGCAGTGTGACCATCTCCTCCCTCAGCGACGTCACGAGCAGCTTGCCTGCGGATGCGGTGGCCGAGACCATCACGCTGCGCAGGTCCTCGCCCTCCAGGACCAGCTGCCACAGTCGCTCGAACGCCGGGGCGCCGGGCGAGCGCAGCCGCTCCGCGATCGCCCGGGCCGCGTCGGCGAGGACCCGGCGAGTCGACTCGTCCGCGGTCACCGCGTGGGTGCGGGACGGGTCGGTGAGGATGTCGCCCGAGACGATGACGGGCAGTCCCACGTCGTCCTGGAGGGGCAGGAAGCACGCCAGGCGGCCGCGCACGCCGGTCATGGCGAGGGCGCGTGCGTCGAGCGGCACCGCAACCGTCGCCGCACCGTGCCGCAGCAGACCGAACGCCGCTTCGTCCGCGCCGAGGCGCAGCACGACCCGCGAGCTGCTTCGTTCGATGAAGACGTCCTGCCGTGCGGTCGCGCTCGTCGTCCGGATCCGCGTCACGTTCCGCAGGAACAACGCGCTGAGAGGGTCGATCCCACCCGGTGCGTCCGTGGCGTCCGGCCTGCACGTGACGGTGAAGGCCACACCCGCGGCCGGCGTGTCCGCATGCACCTCGGCGGGTATCCGGATCAGCGGCACCGCGTTCTCGCCGGGCTCGCCGAGCAGCGCCGCGGCGGCCGCCCTGTCGAACGCGAAACGCACGCCCGCCGACCGGACTTCGATCCGGGAGGCGACGGCCGCGAGCGATTTGAAGCCGATCCCCCGGTATCCGATCGAGTCACCGCCGCGCGACTTGGTGGAGTTGGCGCTGCGGCACAGCGCTTCCACGTCCGCCGCCTCCAAGGCCCGGCCGTCATTGCTCCAGCGGAACCGTCCGTCCCCCAGGTCCTCGACGACCACCGAGGCGGAGCCGGCGTCGTCGGAGTTCTGGAGGAGTTCGTACGGCACCCGGTCGCGGTAGGTGTCTGCGAGCAGCCCTTCCATCCGCGCGATCTCACGGAAGAGGCCCGGCGCCTGCGCGTGCTCGCGTACGAGGGTGTCCCGCAGGACGGCGACGGCCGCCATCAGACCGGTCACAGGTCCTCCGCGTCCAGCACCCGCACCACGACGCGGGTCGGCACCCCGGACAGGTCGTCCAGGTCGAACGAGCACTGGGCGATCCAGCGCGGCTGCCGCGACGGCAACGCGGCGCCCTCCTTGACGGGCACCCTCCCGTACAGCGACACCTCGCACTTGTCGAGCAGGAAGTCGGTATCGTCCAGCACCTCGACGGCGATTCCGGGCATGGAGACCTCGAAGGGACACTCGTCCTCGACGTCGTAGTCGTCGCCGGGTTCGTCGCCCCGCCACGATTCCATGGCGATGAAGTCGGCCAGCAGTTCCCTGGCCGAGCCGAATTCGGCGAACCCACCGAGGCGTACCTGCAAAGTGGCGTCGCGCTTCTTGCCGACGACGGTGGCGTCGCACGTGGTGGGCTTCAGCCGCACCGCCTCGTGAACCGTCTCGTCGACCAGCTCGACGGGGAGCGGCTTCGTCTTCGACGAGGGCCAGACCAGGCCCAGGCCGGTTTCCTCCAGGTCGAAGGAGGTCATGTGGAGTGCGATCTGCTCGGGCTTGACGGGCTTGGAGCACTCCCAGGTCCGGCTGGACTCGGAGAACCGCACCGGCCTCTTGCCGGCCTTCTTGACCGTCTCCAGCAGGGCGTGCGTGTAGCTGACCAGCTCGGGCCGGTCCACCGGGCTCAGCCCCAGCAGAAGGGTGGGCGGGTAGTCGTCGTCCTCGCCCCGGGTGAAGCGGTCGGACCAGTCCTCCTTCAGGAAGCGCGCCGTGCCCGAGACGACGATCTCCTGGAAGTGCGTGTCGTCGAAGCTGTCCGTGACGAGCCGCGCCCGCACGTTCTCGACCTGCCACCCGACGAGCGACAGAGCCAACTCGTCGGTCTTCACTTCGAGTTCCTCGATCTTCTTACCCATCGGCGACTCGCCCCTCCCACGTGCACATTCACATATCATCCAAGATGTATGGGTGATGTGCAGACGATAGCCCGCCTCCTTCACGGAGCAGGCCGCCGCCCGGAAAGTACGGGCCCCTCGGGGAGAGGGATGTGGCGATGGTGGTCCGTCAACCGTTCGGGCTGCTGTGGACCTTGAAGTCCATCCTGACTTGATGTGGCCGGAGGCTGCCCCTCGCCGCCTTCGCCCTACCCCCGGGCCCCCCGCCCCTCGGCGAGGATCTCGTCGATCACCTGCGCCGCGATGCCCGCCATCACCGGGTTCGTGTCCCGGTAGTGCGCGAGCTCCATCAGCGCGATGGAGAGCGCCCAGCCCCGCCCCCGCGTCCAGGTGGCGTCGTCGGCCGCGACCGCCGTACGGAACGTCTCCCTGGCCCCCGCCGTCAGCAGGTACCAGGCCGCGATCAGGTCGACGGCCGGATCGGCGAGACCGGTGCAGCCGAAGTCGATGACCGCGGTGAGGCGGCCGTCCGCGACCAGGACGTTGCCCGGCTGGAGGTCCCCGTGCACCCAGACGGGCCGGTCCGTGAAGGGCTCCGCGGTCAGTGCCTCGTTCCAGGCGGCGGTGGCGCTCGCCCGGTCCAGGACCCCGTCCAGGGCCGCCAGCGCCTCACGGGCCGCCGGGTCGCGGGAGGCCAGGGGTTCGCTGCGGTAGGCGGGCGGGGCGTCCGCCGGGTCGATCCGGCGCAGCGCCAGCACGAACTCCGCCAGATCGGCCGCGAGCAGTTCGGAGGCCGAAGAGCCGTCGCCGGGCCTCGGGTTCGCGCCGTCCAGCCAGGTGCAGACCGACCAGGGCCGGGGGAAGGCCTTGTCCGGAACTCCCTGGACCAGCGGGAGGGGTACGGGGAAGGGCAGCCGCGAAGCCAGCAGGGGCAGCCAGCGGTGCTCGGTCGCCACATCCGCCGCACTGCCCTCGGTACGGGGCAGCCGTACGGCCTTGTCGGCGCCCAGGCGGTAGATCGCGTTCGCGGTCCCGCTCGCGCCGACCGCCTCCACGGGCAGGTCCGCCCAGTGCGGGAACTGGGCGGCGATCAGGCCGTGTACGAGCGACGGTTCGATGATCATGCGGCGATCGAACCAGGTGGCCCCGGACGCGCACAACATGCTCCCCGACAACCAGGTGGCCCCGGACGCGCACAACGCGCTCCCGGCCCGCCGCACCGCCGGTCTTCGCACGCGTTCTTCCCGTCGGGCCCGCCCCGGCCCCACCGACCCGGAAAAATCGGTGCGGCGCGGTGCCCTCGTGCGGGAGGATCTGCGGCCATGACCTGCCCGCCGCGCATCCTCGTCCTTCCGCCCCGGCTCACCGCCTCCGCCCGGACGTTGCGTGCCACCGCGCTGCGGCGCGGCCTGCGGATCGTCGAGGCGACGGCCTCCGCCGTACCGGAAGGGCTGGGAAGCCCGGGATGGGCGGGGTGGCCGGAGGGGGCGAAGTGGCCGGAGGAGGCGGGGCAGGCCGGAAGCCCAGGGGACGCCCGGGGCGCCGGGAGCGCGGAGAGCACCGGATGTACCGGGAGCGATGGTCACGCCGTGCATCTGCACGCCGGGCCCTCCTTCGCCGACGTCGTGGCCCCCGCGCTCGGGATCGCCCTCCTGGAGGCCCCCGCCGACTGGCTCGCGCGGCTCCCCCGCGCCCTCACGCAGCGGGACATCCGGGCGATGACCATCGGCGAGGCGTACCGGCTGCGACGCCCCGCCTTCGTCAAGTCGCCCAACGACAAGAGCATTCCGGCGCTCGTGTACGCGGACGGGTCCCGGCTGCCCGGACCGGATGCCGTGGACCCGGCGACCGTGGTGCTGGTGAGCGACGTGATGACGTTCGCCGTCGAGTACCGGCTCCATCTGCTCGACGGAGCCGTGCACGCGGCCGGACAGTACGCCGAGGCCGGCCGGCTCCGGCTCGGGCCGCCGGACGGCGACGCGCTCGCCTTCGGGCGGGACGTCCTCGCCGCTGCCGGGAAGACCCTGCCGTCCGCGATCGTCGTCGACGTCGGCCGGGACGACGAGGGCCGATGGGCCGTGATCGAGGCCAACGCCGCGTGGGCGAGCGGGTGTTACTCGGCCGATCCGGACCGGGCCCTCGAAACGGTCCTCCGCGCCGCCGGACCCGCCACGGCCCTGTCGCCGCACGACCGCGCCTTCGTGCGGTAGCCGGAGGAACGGTCGGCTGTGCGACTCAGTGACAGGACGCTTTCATCTGGGCCGCCGCGTGGTGTGCGCCGACCCTCTTCGCATCGCCCCAGTCGCGACCCCGGTCGATGAGCTGGACGGCGAAGACGTCCCCCTTGACCGGGTAGCTGCGCACCGGGACCGCGCTCCCCCGGTGTTCCGTCTGGACCACGGCGAAACCCGTGTACGCGGAGTCCGCGTCGTCCGGGTCGGAGAGCACCCGGTAGACGGTCGGGTCACCGGCGGCGTCGCGCGGGCTTCCGCTCCCGGGGACGAAGACGGTCAGCGCGCACTCGCTGAACCCCCGGCCCAGCCGCCAGGACCAGGTGGCCGTGGAGCCCCGGTCCTCGGTCGGGCTGCCCGACATCGGGACCGCGCTGAACCGGCCGTCGCACCCGCCGCCGTCGAAGCCGCCGGAGTCGACCGTGTACCAGCCCGCGTCCCCGCTCTCGAAACGGCCGCGCTCCCGGTACGTGCCCGCCGCGCAGCCGGGACCCGCCCACTGGGTGAAGCGGCGGCCGTCCCCCGCGGACGCGGACGGGCCGGGCGGAGTACCGCGGGGCGCGCCGGGCGCCTCCGGGTCGGCACCCGTGCCCGTATCGGCACCCGTGCCCGTGCCCGTATCCGTACCCGGGTCCGCGTCCGGAGCCGGGCCGATCCTGGTGGGGGCCGCGCCGCCGACCCGGTCGGGCAGTGCGCCCGCCCGGCCCGCCGCGTCCGTACGGGTGGTGCCGCCACCCACGCTCCCGCCGTCCTGGACCAACAGCGAGGCGACGGTGACCAGGCCGCCTGCCACCAGCACGACGCCCGCCGCGAGCAGGACCCTGCGCCGGCGGGGCAGTGTCGAGAGACGGCCCGTCAGCGTCTCGCGCGCGACCCAGGAACCGTCCGTGCCGGGCGCCCGGGACGCCCCCGCACCGCAGCCGGGGCAGACCATTCCGGGCAGCGCGCCTCGGCGCCCGCCGCCGCAGTGTTGGCACGTCATGGCAGGACACCATGCCAGGGCGCCGCCCGCAGAGGGAGATCCCGCACACGATGGCCCGTACACGGGACACCGAACGAGACCGAAGGGGGCTCAGCTCAGTTCTTCGGGGCAGGGTGTGCCCGGCTGGAGCTGGTACGGGGCCGCCAGCCGGTACACGCCCGGTCGCGGCGCGAGCAGTTCGGTCCACTCGTCGCCGAACGGGCCCTCCTCGACCCTGTTCAGGCAGCCGTGGGTGTTGAGATAGGTCTTCGGCACGGTCTCGTCCGCCTTCGACCGCTCCTTCGACTCCTCAGTCTCCTGCGGGCGCTCCACGCTCTTGCCCTCCTCGTCGACGAGGGCGAGCCACCGCGTGTACGGGATCCGGATCAGCACCCGGCCCGCCGACTTCACGGTGATCGTCAGCTCGTCCGCGCCCGCCCGCTCCACCGTCGCCGGCGGGTCGGCGAGCGGCACCGGGTCCAGGACCCGGAAGAGCTTCCAGTTCGCGTCGCCCCAGATCTCGCGCAGGTAGGGCTGCCCCTGCTCGACCAGTTCCGCTTCCTGGATCGCCCCGTTGTCGGGACGGTCCTTGGGCAGCACCACGTAGTGCACGGCCCAGCGGTCCAGCCACTCCCGGTAGTTCACCGGGTCCAGCGTGTCGTCGTAGAAGAGCGGGTTGCGCTTCATGTCCGCCTGGCGGTTCCAGCCGCGCGCCAGGTTGACGTACGGGGCGAGCGCCGATGACTCGCGGTGACTGCTCGCGGGCACCACCTCGACCCGGCCGCGCTCCGCCTCCACCTGCTGGAGCTGGTTGATCAGCGGGGCCAGTTCCCGGTTCCAGGACGCTTCGGGCGCGGTCCGGACGATGTCGTCGACGCCCTTGAACCCGATCCAGAAGTTGAGGCCCACGAAGGCCAGGACCAGGGCGTACCAGCGGCGGCTGCGCGGCACCGCGTACGGCAGGGCGGCGAGCAGCGCCACCCCGGCGAACAGCATCGCCATACGCGTGATGTTCGACCCGATCTGCGAGTCGATGACGTACGTGAGCAGCGTGCCGATCCCGTAGACGGCGGCGGCGGTGCGGACCGTGCTCCAGTCGCGCGGTACGAGGACGTACACGAGGACCGCGAAGAGGAACGGCAGCGACAGCGTCCCGAGCGACATCGGCTGCGTACCCGAGAACGGGAACAGCCAGGCGGACACCCCCACCACGGCGACCGGGGCGAGCCCGATCGCGTACGCGCCGGGGCGTCGTTTGTGGAGGAACAGCGCCGCCGCGACGACGCCCAGGAAGAGTCCGGCGACGGGGCTGGACGCGGTGGCGAGCGCGGCGAGCGGGGCGGCGACGGCGGCCTTGGCCCACCGCTTGTACCGCCACCGGTAGGGCCAGCAGAACACCGCGGCCACCGCGCCGACGGCGAACATCATGCCCAGCCCGAACGTCACCCGGCCCGACAGAGCGTTGCACAGGAACGCGAAGACCCCGGCGAGCGAGCAGGCCAGCGGATTGCGGACGGCCGGGACCCGCACGAGGATCAGCGCGGTCAGCGTGGAGGAGACCGTGCCGACGATCATCATCGTCGTCCGGACGCCGAGCAGCGACATCAGGTAGGGCGAGACCACGCTGTACGAGACGGGGTGCATGCCCCCGTACCAGGCCAGGTTGTACGCCGTGCCGGGGTGCCGGCCCACGAACTCGGCCCAGGCGTCCTGCGCGGCGATGTCGCCGCCGGTGTTGGCGAAGAAGAAGAACCAGAGGACGTGGGCGACCGCGGCGGCGGCTGTCGCAATGGTGACGGGGTGTCGCAGCAGCCGACGGGCCCTGGCGGACGACGTCTCGGGAGCGGCGGGTCCCGCCGCAGGACCTGCGGAGGGACGACCCGTGGACCCGGAGGGTTTCGTGGACCCGGAGGGCCCGGCGGCCACGGCGGAAGCAGAGTCAGGGGTCCCGGGGGAATCACGGGTGTCCGGAGACTTCGGGACACGCGGGGACGGCACGCGAACGTGCAGGGCGTCGCCCTTGGCCCCTGTGGTCTCGTCCGCCTCGCGGCCGGGCTTCGGCTCCGCGGTGGTCACTACGGCTCTCCCCGTCCTCCGCCGGCCCCGTACCTCTTCAAGGACGCGTCCCAGCGTCCCTGAGTTGTCCGGGGACGCTAACACGTACCCCCTGCACGTATCTCTGTCATAAACGGGGAGGGGCCGACGTCGTCGCCCGCCCCTCCCCCGCTCCGGTGTCTCAGCCGATCCTGGCCAGCTTGTCGCCGAAGGCCGGCTCGGTCAGATCGCTCTGCAGCACCACCGGCGCCGTGACCTTCCCGGTGCCGGTGCCCACGGTCACCATGCCGACCTCGCTCCCGGCCTTCGCGGCGTGGTCGATGCCCTTGCCGTTGTCCGTGACCTTCAGCTCGACCTCCAGGCCGGACCAGCCGACCGCCTTGAGGTTCTTGGTGGCGACCACCGGGGTCTGTCCGCCGAACCCGTTGTCCACGTACCCGACGACGTCGCCCTTCTTCACCACCGTCGCCGAGGTGGCTGCCTCCTGCGCGTCCTTGATCAGCTTCAGGCTGTTCTGGAGGGACAGCTCCAGGCTGTCGTAGACCCGGCCGGTACCGGCCTGCTGGCCCATGACCGCTCCGTAGATCCACAGCACCTTGCCGTCGACCTTGGTGTTCGCGGACCAGAGCAGGTTGCCGCCCGCCGGGGTGGAGGACCCGGTCTTGATGCCGCTCACGCCGGGCTGCAGCAGGAGGTTGTTGTTGTTGTAGATCTTGCCGTCTATGCCCTCGATCTCGATCTCGGGCATGTCCACGATCCCCCTGAAGACCTCGTTGCGCATGACCGCCTGCGCCAGCTTCAGCTGGTCGGTGGCGGTGGAGACCGTGGTCTTCTCCAGCCCGCTCGGGTCCGTGTACGTCGACCCGGTCATGCCGAGCTTCTTGGCCGCGTCGTTCATCTTGTCGATGAACGCGTCCTCGGAACCCGCGTCCCAGCGGGCGAGCAGCCGCGCCGCGTTGTTCCCCGAGGGGATCATCAGCAGCTGGAGCATCTGCCGCTGGCTGAGCTGCTGCCCCTTGGTCAGCGGGGCCGTCGACTCGTCGGGCCGCTTGGACTCGTCCTCGGCCTTCTGGTCGACGGTGATCGTCTCGCCCTCCTCGTCACCCTTGAGGGGGTGCTCCTGGAGGATCACGTAGGCGGTCATGACCTTCGCGACGCTGGCGATCGGGGCGGGCTTCTGCGCGCCCTCGGAACCGAGCGACCCGACGCCGTCGACCATCACGGCCGACTGTCCCTGGCCCGGCCAGGACAGCTTCGTCTCGCCGCCCTCGAAGGTGTACGTGGGCTTCGCCGTGAGCTCCAGCGAGGGCTCCGGCAGCGGGCGCATCACCTGCACGATCGCAAAGACGATCAGCAGGAGGAGTACCAGCGGGGTCCAGATCTTGACCCGTCGGACGGCCGTCCGGACCGGGGTCTCCGGGGGCGGCGGCGTGTTCGTCAGCTCGGCGAGCAGATCGAGCGGCGGCCTCGGCGGCAGCGGCTGCTGCCGGGTCCGCTCGGCCGCCGCCCAGGACGGCGCGGCCGGCGCCGGGGAGGCCGGAGAAGCGGTCTCCGGGGTGCGCGCGGGCGTCTCGGGCGCGGCCCCGGCCCCGGGCTCCGGCTTGCGGGGCGCAGGGGTGGACCGTACGGCGTCGGAACGGAGCGGCACGAACGTGCTCGTCCGCTCGGCGTCGCTCTCGGGCTTGGTCCCGGGCTTGTCCTCGCTCTTGCTCCCGGGCTTGTCTCCGGGCTTGTTCTCGCGCGGCGGAAGCTTCAGCGCGGTCGTCGCCTGGTCGACCCGGTCGGCCGCCCCGACCGGCTTGACCGCCTTGAAGATCGCGGTGGGCTGATCGATTCCTCGCAGGTCGGAGGAGTCGTCGGTGTCCGGCCCGGGGTCGGAATCGGTGTCCGGCCCGGACTCGCGCTCGGCGTCGGCCTTCGGTTCGGGCGTGGGTTCGGGCGTGGATTCGGGCGTGGCGGTGGACGTGGCCGTGGCCGTGGGTCCGGCCTTCGGCTTGTCGTCGGGCTCGCCCTTCGACTCCGGCTCCTCGTCCGCCTCGTCCGCCTCGGGCTGGGGCTTCGACTTCGGCGCCGCGTCGGAATCCGCCGTCGCGGAGGGCTCGTCCTCGGCGTCGGTCCCGGACTCCGCGTCGGAGTCCGCGTCCTCGGTGTCCGCCTTCGGCTTGTCCTCGGCCGCGGCATCGACCCACGCGGCCACCGCGGCACGCAGCCGGCCGTCCCCGGCCCCGGGCTCGGCCTCCGGCTCCTGCGCGGCAGCCGACGCGGGGGCGTCCGCCGTCTCCGCGTCCGCTGTCTCCGTGTCGGACGTCTCCGTGTCGGACGTCTCCGCGTCCGTGTCCGGGCTCGTGCCGCTCTCGGCGGCTTCCGTGCCCTCCGGGCCCTCGGGAGGCGTGGCAGCCTCCCCAGAGGCCGTGGAGGCCGCCACAGGCGCACGCAGCGGCTCGGAGGCGGTCTCCGGAACGGACTCGACGTCCGGCCCGGTCTCCGAACCGTTCTCCGGCCCGGTCTCCGACTCGACGTCCGGTTCGGGGGACGCCCCCTCCGGCTCACGCACCGCGGAGGTGGATTCCGCCTCGGGCTCACGCCGGGCGTCCTCCGGAAGCCGGGGGCGGAACACCGCGGTCGCCGTGTCGGACGTCGCTCCCGAGCCCGCGCCCGAGTCGGCACGACCCGAATCGGCACCCGCGTCCGATTCCGATTCCGCGTCCGTGTTCCTGTCCGCGCCGGGGTCACGGAACACGGCGAAGCGCGGGTCGCGTTCCTCCGCAGCCGTCCCCGACGACTTCTGCTGCTCCGTTTTGTCGGGGGACTCGCCCGCCACCGATGCCTCCTCATGCGCTGCGGGGTCACCCCGCGCTGTCCGAACCATCTACCAGTGTCCTGTGTGAACCCCTGGCCGAGCTGCTAGACGAGAACGACATACCTACTGGTTCCCATACAAAGCAGGCAGGCGCTCTCGACAGACCAATGTGAGAGGGGTCACCCTGTCAGACATCCACGCGGGGAGGCATGGATGGGCAGGAGCCGCAGAACAATCCCGGAGGAGCTTTTGCTGCTCGCTCTGGACCCGACCACGGGTACCACAGCGCAGCCGCAGTCGCTCGACCTCGGCCTGGCCGGGGCACAGCTAGTGGAGCTGGCTCTGGCAGGACGGATAGCCCCTGACGGGGATCGTATCGCCGTGGTGATGCCACGGCCGACAGGAGATCCGACTCTGGACTCCGCACTGGAACTGCTGCGCCGTCGTGGCAGCCCGGTTCGGGCGGTCCACTGGATCGGCGGGCCCCGACTGGGGCTGCGTCAGATCTACCTCGCTCATCTGGAGCGGTGCGGCATGGTTCATGCCGTGGCGGGCCAGATGTGCGGAGTGCTGCCGACGACTCGCTACCAAGCGACGGAGACGGCGATCAGCCGGGACATCAGGACCCGGCTGGACAGTGCGATCCGCACCGGCGTACCGCCGGACCCGCGGACCGCGGCGCTCGCCGCACTGGCCCACGCGGTCGGACTCGGCAAACATCTGTACCCCGGGAACGAGGGGCGCTCATCGCGCTCCCGGCTCCGGGACCTGATCAGGCACGACCCGATGGGCGGACTCGTGGCGCACGCCGTGATGGACGTCCAGAACGGAGTGGCCGTCCAGCCACGCCGTACGCAGCAGGCAGCGGGAGTTCCGTTGCAGCCGCAAGCACAGGCCCGTCGCGGCAGCATGGCGCACACCGCCGCGAGCTGACCGCACGGACCTGAAAACAGCACACCGCCGTACCGTCGTCAGTCGTCACAGGACCCGGTCCGGGAGCCGCACCACGCACGGGGCAGCCGGTAGTCACCACTACCGGCTGCCCCGTGCGCTTGCGCGCCCTCCCGCGCACCGGTGCGTGCGCCCCCGCGTCCCGCGTGTGGCCGTTTCCCAGCGCGGCCGGGGCAAGGGGTGGCAATCTGCTGAGCAGTAGATACGCACAGCTACATAGCCGGAGGTGCCGTTTCCGTGCCGTCCAACGTCAATCCCACTGTCAGGCGACGCAGGTTGGGCCAGGAATTGCGCCGCCTGCGCGAACTCAAAGGCATGACGGCCGAGGAAGTGGCGGAGCGGCTGCTGGTCTCGCAGTCGAAGATCAGTCGCCTGGAGAACGGCCGCCGGTCCATCAGCCAGCGCGATGTGCGCGACCTCTGCGGGGTGTACGAGGTCGAGGACCACCGCATCGTCGACTCGCTGATGCAGATGGCGAAGGACTCCCGCCAGCAGGGCTGGTGGCACGCCTTCGGCGACATCCCGTACAGCGTCTACATCGGTCTGGAGACCGACGCGGAGTCGCTGCGCGTGTACGAACCCCAGATGGTCCCGGGCCTGCTCCAGACCCGGGCGTACGCCGAGGCGCTGATCAACGGCGCGCTTCCCGAGGCCCCTCCGTCGGACATCGAGAAGCGCGTCAACGTACGGTCGCGGCGGCAGGACCGGGTCAACGCGCCGGAGAACCCGCTGCGGCTGTGGGCCGTGATCGACGAGTCGGCGCTGCGCCGGGTGGTCGGCGACAAGCAGGTGATGATCGACCAGCTGGAACACCTCGTCGAGCAGTCGCACCTGCCGCACGTGACCGTGCAGGTCCTGCCGTTCGACATGGGCGCGCACCCGGGCATCAACGGCCAGTACGCGATCCTGGAGTTCCCGGACACCGCGGACTCCAGCGTCGTCTACATCGAGGGCGTCACGAGCGATCTCTACCTGGAGAAGGCGAACGACGTGCAGCGCTACAGCGTGATGTACGAGCACCTGCGGGCGCAGGCACTGAACGTGGAGCAGACCCGCGAGTTCATCAGCAAGATCGCGAAGTCGTACACGAGCTGACGGCCCCTGCGGCACCGGGCGGCACCTGGCCACGCCCTGCCCGGCCGCACCGGCCGGCACCAGCGGGATCAGGACATCCGATCCGGCGGACGCGGCGGAATCCGGGGAGAGTTGAGTGAGCGGCGGCGGGATGGTACACCGCCGCCCACTCACCACGGAAGGCTTACCGGAGAAAGACCATCCGGTCGAGTGAACGGCCATCTCATGCACGGGGCTTGGCGAGTAGCGTCGATCACGCCAATCGGAATCAGGTTGGTGCGACTCACCCAACTCTCTGAACCGGAGTGAACATGGCAATTCTTGAGGGTGCTACGGACAAGTGGACGAAGTCGTCGTACTCCGGGGGCAACGGCGCGTGCGTCGAGGTCAAGTCCCCCGTCGCTCTGTCCATCGCCGTACGTGACTCGAAGGCCCCCCAGGGCCCCTCGCTCACCTTCGTCCCCGGTGCGTGGAACGCGTTCGTGCGCGACGTCGCCACGGGCACGGTCAACTCCTGACCGACGCACCACCGCACGACAGCACCACCGCACCACCTGATGGAGCCCTCTCGACCGGTTCGCCGTCCTGGCCGAGGGGGCTCGGCACGATCCGGCACGGCTCTCCGGTGCCGTCGAACCGGCCTCCGGTGCCGTTCGCCGGCGTCACCGCAGTCGGTCGACGTACAGGTCCGTCCCCGGCACGGTCGGCACGAACGGGGCGACCAGCTCGACCCGCCCGAGACCGGTCTCCGCGACCGCCGCGTCCAGGCCGGTGAAGTGCTCGTCCCAGCAGGTCCGCGGATCCTCCTGGAGGAACCACAGCAGCGTCAGCCGGGTGTCGACCCCTTCGACCTGCTTCACGTACGTCATCCGGTCACCGGGCAGGGGCGTCGGCCGGAACACCGTGACCATGGCCGCGGGCGACCCCTTCAGCCGCTTCGGAAGATGGCGCGAGCGCAGCCACTCCAGCAGCTCCGCCCGCCGTTCGGGCCCCTCGGCGTCGACGACCTGGAGGACGAGGCCCGCGTACGGGTGGTCGAGCGCGTGGAAGTCCCGGGGGCCGGCGGCTCCGTCGCGGTAGACGGTGGCCTCGTGGTCCTGGAAGGCCGTGAACACGTGGGTCCGGTCCTGGTAGACCCGGCCGTCCCGGTTCAGCCGCTTGTTGATGGCGACGGTCCACTTCATGTGCTCGTCGTAGCGCCCCTCGGTCACCCAGTACGTCGACAGGTAGCACCCCGTGCCGACCGGCCGGGCCACCGCCGACTCCACCGGATACCGCAGCTCCTGAAGGTCCTTGGTGGCCACCCAGCGCCGCCCGGCGAACATCCACGGCATCGCCGTCGCACCCGCGTAGTAGTGGTCGTCCTCGTACCAGCGGTTGTACGCGTACTCATGACCCGGATGCGGTTCGACCATGGTGATCAGCGCGTGCCCCGGGCGCACTCCGTACGGCCCCGCCCCCGCCAGCTCCGCGTACCGCTCGCTCCCCGTCCCGCCGCTCCCAGTCCCGCCTCTCTCCGTCCCGCCGCTCTCCGTCCCCCTGCGTGCCACCCCGCTGCTCCCCGTGCCGGCGTCATCGGTCATCGCCTCTGCCTGCCTTCCTCTTCCATCAGGTCCCGCCTCCCCCTACCCTGACGGTCCGTCAGATGAACTTCCAGGGCCGGGAGGCGCCGATGTTGCTCGCGGGGAAGACCGTCATCGTGTCGGGCGTCGGCCCGGGGCTCGGGCACCGGGTCGCGGCGACCGTCGTCCGGGACGGCGGGCGCGCGGTGCTCGGGGCGCGCACGGCGGCGAACCTGGCCACATCGGCGGCCGAGATCGACCCGGAGGGCCGGCACACGGCCCACCTGTCGACCGACATCACGGACGAGGCGCAGTGCGAGGCGCTGGCGGCGCTCGCGGTGGAGCGGTTCGGGGGGATCGACGCGGTGGTCCATGTCGCGGCCTGGGACAGCTACTTCGGCGGGCTCCAGGACGCGGACTTCGCCACCTGGCAGTCGGTCATCGACGTGAACCTCCTGGGGACGCTGCGGATGACCCGGGCCTGCCTCCCGGCCCTCAAGGAGCGGGGCGGCTCGGTGGTGGTGATCGGCACGCAGTCCGCGGTGGCCGCCCCCTCCCAGGTGTGGCAGGCGGCGTACGCGGCGTCCAAGGGGGCGCTCACCTCGGCGATGTACTCGCTCGCCCGGGAGCTGGGACCGGACCGCATCCGGGTCAACACGGTGCTGCCGGGCTGGATGTGGGGGCCGCCGGTGCAGGCGTACGTCCGGTTCGCCGCGCACTCCGAGGGCGTACCGGAGTCGGAGGTGCTGGCCCGGCTCACCGAGCGGATGGCGCTGCCGGAGCTGGCCACGGACGGGGACGTGGCGGAGGCCGTCGCCTTCCTGGCCTCCGACCGGGCCCGGGCGATCACCGGCCAGTCGCTGCTGGTCAACGCGGGCGAGCTGATGCGCTGACGGGCTGAAAGACACGCGCGCCGCTCGCTACTCGCGCATGAGACGACCTCCCTCTCGACTTCTCGGCCGCACGGGACCCGCATCCCGTGCGGCCTTCACGCGTTGCCGCGTTCTCCCTGACTTCTCTGCACAGCCTGACGAAGTGCCCGCCCATCGTGTGGCCGCGGTCATGTTCGCGACAACGCCCCACAAGGTCAAGAACGAGTAAAATCGTTCGCCTTACTGACCTGCGTTCACATCTATGACCGTCAGGCAGCCTTGACCGGGAACCCTCACTAGGGGTTCAATCCCCGAAGTCCCCGCTCCCGCAAGGGGACGCCGCTGAACGGCCGTACCGACGAAGTGCGTTCCCGTTCACAAGGCGGACCCCTGGAGGGGGACATGAACAGTCTCGACTGGGCTGTACTCATCGGCTACTTCGGCGTGATGGTCGCGATCGGACTCTGGTCGCACAAGCGCGTGGACAACGTCAGCGACTTCTTCACGGCCGGCGGCAAGATGCCGTGGTGGCTGTCGGGCATCTCGCACCACATGTCCGGCTACAGCGCGGTGATGTTCACCGGTTACGCCGGCATCGCGTACCAGTACGGGGTCACGTCCTTCGTGACCTGGTCGCTGCCGATCGCCATCGGCATCTTCATCGGCGCGAAGCTCTTCGCGCCCCGGCTGAACCGGCTGCGCTCGCGGCTCCACGTCGCCTCGCCGCTGGAGTACCTCAAGAACCGCTACAACATCCAGACCCAGCAGGCACTCGCCTGGTCGGGGCTGCTTCTGAAGATCGTGGACGTCGGCGCCAAGTGGGCGGCCATCGCGACCCTGTTGTCCGTGTTCACCGGCCTCTCCATCACCCAGGGCATCCTGATCACCGGGGTCGTCACCGGGATCTACTGCACCGTCGGCGGACTGTGGGCGGACGCCCTCACCGAACTGGGCCAGTTCATCATCCAGTTGTTCGCCGGGCTGGCGATGCTGCTCGCCGTGATGAGCAAGCTCGACGGCTTCTCCACCCTGTGGACCGTCTGGGACAAGCTCCCGGAAGGGCACGCGGACCCGACCGCCGGCCCGTACACGGTGACGTTCCTGATGGCGTTCCTGTTCATCAAGACCTTCGAGTACAACGGCGGCATGTGGAACCAGGCCCAGCGCTACATGGCGACCGACTCGGCCGCCTCCGCCACCCGCTCCGCGCGGCTCTCGGCGATCCTGTGGCTCGTCTGGCCCGTGGTGCTGTTCTTCCCGATGTGGTGCGCCCCGCTGCTGGTCGACGCGCAGAAGCCGGACGCCTCCGACAGCTACGCCCTGATGACCGAACAGCTGCTTCCGCACGGCCTGCTGGGCCTCGTCATCGTCGGCTTCTTCTCCCACACGATGGCCATGTGCTCGTCCGACGCCAACGCCATCGCGGCCGTCTTCACCCGGGACATCGCCCCGACGCTCTCGAAGGCGGCGCGCGGCTGGAGCGAGCGTTCCGGGCTGATCGCGGCCCGCTGGACTACGGTCGCCTTCCTGGCCCTGTCGATGGCGATCGCGACGCAGATCAACTCGCCCACGTTCAAGGACATCATCACCGTCGTGATCAAGTGGGTCGCCGGACTGATGGGCCCGATCGCGATCCCGTTCATGCTGGGCCTGCTGCGCCCCTTCCGGAAGTCCGGGCCGACGGCGGCCCTGGTCAGCTGGGCCGCGGGCCTGCTCGCCTTCTGGCTGGTCAACTACCCGGTCAACTGGGCCGTCGAGGGCGGGGTCCCGCTCCAGTACCAGGTTTCCGTACCGCTGGCCGTCTCCCTCGTGCTCTACATCCTGATCGGCTTCGTGAAGCCGGAGGACACCCCGGAGCGCGACGCGGTCCTGACCAGGATCAACGAGGGCGACGGGGACGACGGGGACGGTACGGCGACGGCCGCCGTGATCCCCGCCCAGGACGGAGGACCGGCCCCCGCCCCTCAGCCGCGCGGGTAGCGGGCCAGCCAGCCCGGGGCGACGGCCGCCGGGCTGTGCAGGGCAGGCCCCTGGGTCATCTCCATCGCGAAGTCGTCGGCCAGTTCGAGGAGCGTGGCCCGCCCCTCCAGCTCAGCGAGCCAGGCCGGCGGCAGCGCGGTCTCGCCGTGCAGCGCCCCGAGCAGCGCCCCGCAGACCGACCCGGTGGCGCGGGAGGGGCCGCTGTGGTTCACCGCGAGCCGCAGCCCGTGCCGGACGTCCTCGCTGACCAGCGCGCAGTACACGGCGACGGCGAGGACCTCCTCGGCGGCGTCGCTCGCGCCCAGCGCCTCGATCAGGGCCGGGCCAGGGATGCCCTGCCGCACGGAGCCGAGGGCCTGGCGCAGGGCCTCGGTCACCGGCTCGTGGCCGGGGCGTTCGGCGAGCAGGGCCAGCACGTTCTGCACGGACCCGTCCAGGCTCTCGCCGCGCGCCAGCCCGTGCACGAGTACGGCGAAGGCTCCGGCGGCCAGTTGCGCGGCGGGGTGGCCGTGGGACTGGGCCGCGCACTCGACGGCCAGCTGGAGCACGAGACCCGGCTCCCAGCCCACGAGGAGCCCGAACGGCGCGGACCGGGTGAGCGCGCCCGCGTCCCGTGCCGTGGGGTTCTTCGGCCGGTCGAGGGTGCCCATGACGGAGTCGCCGAAACCGCCCAGGCATTCCCGGGCGGGGGCGCGGCGGGCGTAGAGCCACTCCTCGGCGGCCAGCCAGCCGTTGTCCTCGCGCCGCTCGTCGGGCCCCCAGTCGTGCTGGGTGGCGGCCCAGCGCAGATGGGCCCGGTGCACATCGGTGGGCGGGTGCCAGGCCCCGGTGTCGCGGCGGACCTGCGCGCGGATCAGCCCGTCGACGGTGAACAGGGTGAGCTGGGTGAGGGCGGTGACGGCGCCGCGTCTGCCGTGCGCGGGGACGTAGTCGCCGACCCCCTCGACACCGTGGGCGGCGCGGATCTCCTCCAGCACGAGCTCGCTGACCCCGGCCCCGAGCGCGTCCCCGACGGCCCCGCCGAGCAGCGCCCCGCGGACCCGGCTGCGGAAATCCTGCTGTTCGGCCCGGCCCCAGACCGCCGTGGTCCCTGTGCTCACCCCGCCCCCTCCCCGTCACCACGTGCTCGCCCGTTCGCGGGCCTCTGCGGGCGACCGCGCAAGCACTGTAATCGAACGGGAACGGGCGGTAGAGGGGGCGACCTGGGTACGTACGGGTATGTCGACGGACGTCCCGCAGGTCGTTTTTGACCGGTGCGAGGTGGTCAGCGGCCGGGCCGCGTCCGGGCCGCCGCGGCGGCGGCGAGCACCGCGTCGGCCACTTCCGTGACCGTACGTCCGCCGGTGTCCACCCGGTCCAGGCCGTGCGCCTCCACGGCGTCCAGCATCCGCGCCTGATAGCGGACGGTACGGGCCAGGAACCGGTCCATGAGATGCCGTTCCGCGTCCGTCGCCACCTCGTAGCGCCCCGCCGCCCGCACCCGGTCGCGTACGACCGTGTCGTCGGCGGTGAGCCACACGGCGGCCGTACGGGGAACCGTCAGCCGGGCGACCCGGTCGGGCCAGAGCGCCGAGCCCTCCAGGACCAGGCCCGGTGCTCCGGCGCGTGCGCGCTCGGTGATCAGCTCCTCGATACGCGGCCAGAGCCGTTCGTAGTGGTCGAGGACCGAGGCGAGGAGTTCGTCGGTGGTCAACGTCCCGTAGTGCTCCGCGACATGCGGCGGCACCTCGTGCTCCGGGGTCCGCCAGGGCCGTCCCGGGTGACGGGCCAGGCCGTCGGTGGAGCGGTGCTCGAAACCGAGCCGTTCCGCCACCGCCCCGGCGACGGTCGACTTCCCGGTGTTCGAGGTCCCGCCGATCAGCACCACCCGCACATCGCGCATGCCCCCGAGCCTACGACTCCGCCCGCACCCCCAGCCGCTCCCGCTGCGCCCGCGCCCACGCGTAGTCCGGGTCCAGCTCCAGCGCCCGGTCGAGGTCCGCCAGCGCCTCCGGGATCCGGCCGAGCGCCTCGTGCGCGATGGCCCTGCTGCCGTGCGCCCAGGCGTAGTCGGGGTCCAGGACCAGGGCCCGGTCGTAGCAGGCGACGGCCTCCTCGGGGCGGCCCGTCGCCCGGTACACCTCGCCCCGCTCCCCCTCCGTCCCGGCCAGACCGGGGGACAGCTCCTCCGCCCGGTCCAGGTCGGCGAGGGCGCCCACCGGATCGCCCAGGACGGTGCGGACCCGGGACCGTCTCACCAGCGCCCAGGCGTACTCCGGCCACAGCGCGATCGCCCGGTCGAAGTCGTCGAGCGCCTCCTCGTGCCGGCCCAGCACATGGCGGACCAGACCCCGGCTTCCCAGAGGCACGGCGTCGGACGGGTCCAGGGCGTGCGCCCGGTCCAGGACGGTCAGGGCCTCCTCCAGGCGGCCCATCCGCCGGTACGTCTCCCCCCGCTCACGCACCGCCCAGGCCCAGGCGGGCGCGATCTCCTCGGCCCGGTCCAGGTCGGCGAGGGCCTCCTCGTAGCGGCCGAGCGACCGCAGGATCACCGCCCGGCCCTGGTGGGCGCGTTCGCTGCGCGGGTCCACGGCGATCGCCCGCCCGTGGTCGGACAGCGCGGCGTCGAGTTCCCCGGCGCGGAAGCGGTCCCAGGCGCGCACCACGAGGGCGGCGGCCCGGTCCGTGTCGGTCAGCTCGGCCCGGGTCAGCAGGAGCCCCAGGGCCGCGGTGGGCCGGGGCCCGTGGTCCGTTATGGCGGCCAGCAGGTCCCGGCCCCAGTCGCGCAGTACGGCGTTGTCGGCGTCCTCGCCCGCCTCCGCGAGGGTCCGGGCCCAGTGGCGGGCGCGGGAGGGCGCCTGCCCGCACAGCTCGATCCCGGCGCGCAGGGCCTCGGGCAGCGCGGTGCGGGGGCGGGCGCAGAGCCGGTGGTACAGCACGTCCAGGGCGGCCCGGCGCCAGGGCTGTTCGGCCCAGAGGCGTTCCGGGTCGATGCCCTCGGCCGCCGCGTCCCGCCGGGCCGCGAAGGCCTCGGCCAGCCGGTCGTGCGCCGCCTTCCAGCGCCGCGGCGATCCGGTGCGCTGGAGCCGGAGCATCGGGGCCCGGACGACGGCGTGGTAGCGGGAGTGGCCGGAGTGCCGCTCGGCGACGAACGGCAGCTCGTGCAGCCAGTCGTAGAGATCGGGCACCGCGTGCGGCCCGTTCCGCGGTGCGGC
The DNA here is from genome assembly GCF_014650675.1 of Streptomyces anulatus. Taxonomy (GTDB): domain Bacteria; phylum Actinomycetota; class Actinomycetes; order Streptomycetales; family Streptomycetaceae; genus Streptomyces; species Streptomyces anulatus. The sequence goes on from NZ_BMVK01000016.1 coordinate 110,836, forward strand.
CACGGCGACGGCGACCAGGTCCTCGTCGAACCGGCGCGGCAGTGCGCAGGCCAGCGCGGCCGCCCGCCGGGCCGGGTCGCTCTCCCCGGCCAGGAAGCGTTCGACGGCGGTGGCGTTCGCCTCCCCGGCCGCCCCGGGGTTGGCGGCGAGCGTGGAGACCAGGACGGGCAGCCCGCCGGAGAGCCGCAGCACCTCCCGTACGACGGACTCCGTCACCACCCCGCGCCCGTGCAGGAGTTGGCGCGACTCGGCCTCCGTGAACGGCCCGAGCGGTACGTCGGCGACCAGCCGGCTCCGGTCGCCCCAGTGCACGGGGTCCAGGCGGCGCTGACCGGCCAGGGTGAGCACGAGGTTGGCGGGCAGGTCGCCGTACCGCCCGGGGGTCAGCAGGTCCGCCAGCCACCGGTCCAGTTGGGGTGCGGTGCGCTCGTAGGTGTCCAGGAACAGGGCGATCCAGGGCACGGTGTCCGCGACCCGGTCCAGCTCGGCGACGAAGACCGGGGTGAGGACCCGCACCGGTTCCGCCAGCAGCAGGGCCTCGTCCTGCTGCCGGACCCGCCCCCCGAACACCGCCCGCAGTCCGCCCGCGCCCCGCGCCACGACCGCCGGGTCGATGCCGCCGGCCAGCGCCCCGACGACCGGAATCGCCCCGGCCGCGATCAGCCCGGCCTGCGCGGCGGCGAGCGCCCCGGGAGAAGGGGCACCGCCCGGCGTCTCGCTGTCCGCCGCCAGCCGGCCGGCCGCGTCGTGGCGCGCGCGCCGGTAGGTGGTGAGCAGCCGGTCCAGCGCCTTGAGCGGGTGCCCCTGCTCGGCGAACTGCGCGGCGAAGTCGGCGAGTACGTCCGGAACGGAGTCGGCGCTCTCGTCGACCGACGCGGTCAGCGCCCCGAACTCCCCTGCCGCCTCCCGCCATTCCCGTACGAGCGAGGTCTTGCCGACCCCGGCGTTCCCCCGCACATGGAAGACGAACCGGTGCCGGGGATCCTCTGGCGGCAGCGCGAAATTAGCGCGGTAGAGGCCGAGTTCGGCCTTTCGCCCGACGAAGGCTGCGCGGCGCTGCCCTTCGACGATCTGCTGGAGGGAGAGGCGGCGGGGGCTCGGCGGATGCATGGGCCCAGTCTGTCAGCGGGCCCGGCCGGACGTGATCGTTCCGCAGGTCCGGGAGCCGGCCGTCCGGGAGCCGGGCACCGACCGGCCCGGGTCCGTCAGGCGCCGAGGCCCTGGCCGAACCCGCCGTCCACGGTCAGTTCCACCCCGGTGGTGAAGGTGGCCTCGACGGCCAGGTACAGCGCGGCGGCGGCGACCTCCTCCACGGTGCCTCCCCGGCCCATCGGCGTGGAGGCGTTGCCCTGCTCGATGAACTCGGCGCGCTGCTCCTCGGTCAGTTCGGCGACGCCCATCGTGGGGGTCAGGATGAAACCGGGGGCGACCGCGTTGACGCGGATCCCCCGGGGAAGCAACTCGGTGGCGAGCACCTTCGAGAAGGCGGCGACGGCTTCCTTCGCCGCGGAGTAGGCGCTGAGACCGGGGAAGATCTGGTCGTTGGAGACGGTGGTGAACACGATCGAACCCCCCTCGGACAGCAGCGGCGCCAAGCGCTGGACGGTGAAGAAGGCCCCCTTGGCGTTCACGTCGAAGATGCGGTCCCACGACTCCTCCGTGACCTCTTCGAGCGTCTGGAACTCGGCGATGCCCTGATTCACGAAGAGGTGGTCGATGGAGCCGAGGCGGTCGGCGACCTGGTCACGGAGGGCGTCGATGGCCCCGGCGTCGGTGACGTCGGAGCGCACCGGGTGGGCCAGCGGGGTGCCGAGTGCCGCCTGGGCCTCGGCGAGCCGCCGGTCGCTGCGCCCGGTGTACGCGAAACGATCACCGGCGGCCGACGCGCCTGAGCCGCCCGTTCCGGGGGGCATCAACGACATGGCTCATGACGGACTTCCGCTCTCCTGATCACGGGGCAAGTGCGGTACGGCACCCATCGTGCCGGCGCGGCCTGTCGACCCCGTATCGCCTGTGTGTCGTGGAACGCGGCCGCCCGCACGGCACCGTTCGGACGGTGCGGTGCGGGCGGAGGGTTCGGTGCGGGCGGAGAGGCCCTGCGGCGGTCAGGGCGTGCGCCGGCCCAGCGTGAAGGCGACCAGCGCGGCGACCAGCGGGAAGAGCGCCACCACGCCGAGCGCCGTGGAGAGCGACATCGACTTCGCCAGGGCGCCGGCGGTGGCGCTGCCGACGCCGCCGCCGACGAAGAAGGTGAGGTTGAGCAGCCCCATCGCACCGCCGCGCCGGGCCGGTTCGATGTGCCCGGACATCAGCGCGGTGGTGAAGACCTGCGTGACGGAGAACGCGGAGAAGCCGAGCGAGGCGCCGAGGATCAGCAGCAGTACGCCGGAGCCGGTCAGCGCGCCGCCGAGGGCCGCGGCGAAGGCGAGCGAGACCGCGCCGAGGAGCCGGTTGCCGTGGTCGCCCGCGGTGAGCCGGCCGGCCGGCCTGGAGAGCACCGCGCCGACGACCGCGCCGGGCAGCAGCCAGACGCCCACGGACAGGACGCTCCAGCCGTGGTCGCGGACGAGTAGCTGCGGTACGGCGTACATCGCGGCGAACAGGCCGCCGTACACGCCGATGCCGATGACGGCGGCCTTGAGGAACACCCGGTCGGTGACGAGCGCGCGCGGTACGAAGGAGCTCTCGCTGCCGCGCGTGCGCCAGGTGAGCCCGGCGGCCGAGAGGACCAGTACGGCGGCGGTCGCGATCACCAGCGGGGTGCTCAGCGCGAGCGCGGAGGACTGGATCAGCACGAGGAACGACATGGCGGTGAGCGTCAGCAGAGCCGCGCCCGGCAGGTCCATCGAGCGGCCGGAGTTCTTGCGCACCGATGCTCCGGCCAGGCACAGGGGAACGATGAGCAGGGAGAGCGCGGGCAGGACCAGAGCGATGCGCCAGGTCACCCACTCCGTGAAGACGCCGCCCGCCAGGGTGGCGCCGGCCGAGAAGATCGCCATCGTCGCCCCGAATCCGGCGAAGACCTGCGGCCGCCGTTCCGGGGGCACCGAGGCGGTGAGCGCCATGGCACAGGCCGCCATGGCGCCGGACCCGGCGGCCTGGACGAAGCGTCCGGCCACCAGGACGCCGAGGTTGGGCGCGAGAAGGCAGACGACGGCGCCGACCGCGAGGGCCAGCGAGCCGAGCAGCAGTGCGGCGCGTACGCCGCGGGTGTCGGCGAGGCGGCCGAACAGCGCGGTGCCGACGCCGAGGGCGAGCGCGTGGGCCGTCAGGACCCAGGCCGTGGCGGTGGACGAGGCGTCGAGTGAGGACGCCACGTCGGGAAGGGCGACGCCGGCGGCGGTGACACCGAAGACGACCGGGCCGAACAGGGCGCCGTAGCGCAGCCCGTCCGAGTGGGCTCCCGGGGAGGAGACGGTACCGGCGGCCGCGGTCGAAGCGGCCTCGTGCGTGGTCAGGATGAACTCCAAGGATTGACGAGAACCTGCCAAAAATGAGCGGTTCGGGAGCCCGCATCCACCGGAGCACGAAAGGCCGTTCGGCGTGACGGGCGAACAGCGACCGCCCTACGGAAGAGGCGCGATGTTGTGGTTGAGCCGGAAGAGGTTGTCGGGGTCGACCGCCGCCTTCACGCGCGCCAGCCGGCCCAGGGTCTCCGGATCGAAGCACTCCGCCGTCGAGTCGGCCGTGTCCGCGCCCGCGAGGAAGTTCAGATACCGGCGGCCCGTGCTCCACGGCTCCATCGGCCCGAGGACCACGTCGGGCGAGCCCGGAGGCGAGAGCGTCGTGAGCGTGAACGCGCCTTCACGGACGCCGACCGCGTTGGGCACCTCGGCGGGCCGGGAGAGCGCGCCGCCGAGATGCCGCACCTCGACCATCAGGTCGCCGCAGGACGAACCCGCTCCGGCCACCCGCAGCAGCGCCTCCATGGCGTCCGACCCCAACTCCCGCAGCACGATGTTGCGTTCGTGGTACGCGAGCGGATGTACCGGGTCTTTGTGGATGTCGGCCACCGCGGTGTACGGCATCTCGGCGACCCCGTCCACCAGCGGCGTACCGCACTCGCGCAGCGGACGGACGAGCCGCTCCCCCTCCTCGGCCCGGCCGGTGAACGCGATCCGCACATGCGCGGCGAACGTCCCGCGGAGGAACTCCGGCACGTCCGGCACGTCCGGCAACCGCAGCAACGACACGGAGGAGGTCATCTCCTCGGGCACGGTCGCGGTCCACTGCCGCCAGGTGTGCAGGACCTGCGCCGCCTGCTCGCCGGGGAAGTAGATCCCGCCGCCGTAGAGCCGGCGCACCGGCATCAGGCCGAACCAGAGCCCGGTGACGATGCCGAAGTTCCCCTTTCCGCCGCGCAGCGCCCAGAACAGGTCCGGATGCCGGTCGCGGGTGACCTGCCGGACGCCGCCGTCGGCGGTGACGACCTCGATACAGGTCACATGGTCCGCCGCGAACCCGTACTGGCGGCCCAGCGGACCGAGCCCGCCTCCCAGCGTGTAGCCCACGACGCCGACCAGCGGCGACGACCCGTTGAGCGGCGCCAGGCCGTGCGGCCCGCCGGCGGCGATCACCTGGTGCCACTGGGCTCCGGCCTCCACGTGTGCCGTACGCGTGAGCGGGTCGACGGCGACCGCGTTCATCCGGCGGGTGGAGACGAGGACACCGCCGGGCGCGGACGCCGCGATGCCGTGGCCGGTCGCCTGGACGGCGACCGGGAGCGCCCCCCGGGCGGCGAAGGTCACCGCGGCGGACACGTCCCCGGCCGACTGCGCGGCGACGATCACGTCGGGCCGGTGCCGCCCGATCCGGTTGAACCCCGCGAGCTCCCTCTCGTACCCCGCGTCCTGCGGAGTGAAGACCTCACCCTTGAGCCGTGCGACGAGCCCGTCCATGGCGCTCTCGGCGATGCCCGCGTGTCCAGGTTGTCCGGCCACGTTCACGTCCTTCCTCCCGAGCCGCGCGGCGGTCCCGCATGGCGCGGCGGCGATGAGGAGCAGTGTTCTCGCCCGGCGGGCCCTCTCCCATCCCCTGCTTAGGGGGTATGGGAGAGGGCCCGCCCCTCCATCGGGGCCCCGGGCAGGGCGGCGGGCGGCGGGCGGCGATCAGCCGGGACGCACGCTCGCGTCGCGCAGATCCGCGATCTCCCGCTCCAGTAGGGCGATCCGGTCCTGCGGACCCGTGGCGGCGGCACGTGCGGGCATCGGCAGCCCCGGCGCGATGCCCGGCGAGAGCTCTCCCGCCGGACGCCGGTCCAGGATCAGCCACTCCATCACGCGCAGCTTCTCGCTCGGCTCGAGCCCCAGCTCCCGCGCCGGCTTCCAGCGCCCAGGCGTTGTCCAGGCCTCCGGCGTCGAATCGGTCCGCGAGGGAACGCTCAGGTCCGCGACCGCCTTGCCGGGGCGCCCCGGAGAAACGGGCGGGAAAGAACTACCCCCCCTCAGAAAGGGGGTTGGAGGTGGGCTGCGGGGCTGACACAGTCGTGGGATGACCGGTTCGACGATCTCGCGCATCTCGGTAGGCCGGGCGGAACTGCTCTCCCGGTCCGCGAAGGCCACCGACGCGCTCAGCATGTTCGCCGAGGCATCGACCCAACTGCGACGGCTCATCCCGTACGACGCGGCGGTATGGCGGGTCACCGACCCGGTGACCGGCATGATGACCGCGCCGATCCGCGCGGAGAACCTGGACGAGGACGGCTGCGCCGTCTACTGGGAATCCGAGCTGTTCACCGAGAACGTCAATCTGTTCCGCGATCTGGCGCAGGCCTCCGTGCCGGTCGCCGGGCTCCGCCGGACCACCGGCGACCTGCCCGCACGCAGCACGCTCTACCAGACCTTCATGCGGCCTCGCGGATTCCAGGACGAGCTGCGCGCGGTCCTGCGCGTCGGAGGCCACCCCCAGGGCCACATCAGCCTGTTCCGCGCGGAGGGCCGCGCGGCCTTCGACGACGCCGAGACCCAGCTGATCGCCTCCGTCCTCACTCCGCTCGCCAAGCAGCTGCGCTCGTTCGCGGAGCCCGCCCCGCAGCCGCTCCCGGACGCTCCGCACGGCCCCGGGCTCCTCCTGTTCGACCCGAGCGGCGCGCTGCTGTCGGTCAACGACGACGCCCTCGTCTATCTCGACACCCTCCCCGAGGGCCCCGCCGTGCCCTCGCCCCAGGGCATCCGTGTGCCGGCCTGGGTCCAGGCGACCGCGATGAAGGCCCGCGCCGTCGCGCAGGAACGGGACCGCGGCCAGGCGCGTGCACGCGTACGGAACCGGGCCGGCCGCTGGCTGGTCTGCCACGCCTCCTGCCTGCGGGAGGCGGGCGACGGGCTCGGCGCGTCCGCGGTGGTGATCGAGCCCGCGAAGACCTCGGAGATCGTCCCGCTGATCGTGGACGCGTACGAACTCACCGACCGGGAGACCGAGGTGACCCAGTACATCGCACGCGGCCTCCCGACCGGCGAGATCGCCGATCGGCTGCACCTCTCCCCGCACACGGTCCGGGACCACATCAAGGCGGTCTTCGAGAAGGTCGGGGTCTCCAGCCGCGGCGAACTGGTGGGCAAACTGTTCACCGAGTACTACGCGCCGCTCGCGGAGAAGAACATGACGCGGGTCCACACCGGCTGAACGACGGACGACGCACCGAAGCAACGACACCACTCCCCCATTCACCCCGGGTCGCGCGTGCGGGGCACTCCTGAGAACGGTGCACGCCTTCGGTATGTTCTCCGGCCACGACGGCAGGGAACCGGACCGGTCCCGTCAGCCCCCGACCCGTGCCCCGGCCCAGGCGCGGGCGGCCGTCACGTCCTGCGTGGCCATCGTCGGGCAGCCCCAGAGCTGCTCACCGCTGTGGATCGCTTCCGCGCGCTCCGCCGGGATGTCCGCCGGCGCGACGAAGGCGAGGCCGCGGCAGAGCGCCGTGAGGCCGGGCCGGATCAGCTTGAGGGTCCGGACACGGTCGGCGGTGGAGGTGCCGGATGCCGATGCCGCTGGGGTGCGCCCCTGTGGCGGTGCGGGCATCAGGAGGATCGCCGCGAAGGGCTCGGCGCGCTCCGTGAGAGCGCGCAGTTCGTCGAGGACGAGCGCCTGGGCCTGGTCCATGGGCAGCCCCGAGGTGTCGATCTCCCGCGGGGCCGGTGCCGCTCCCTGTATGTCCATCAGCCGACCCTAACAGCATTAACGACCACTGGTCACTAATAAGGATCCGCCCTTCCCTGCGTACGCTTGCCCCGATGAACAGCACGGAACGGAACGGGCCCGGCCGGCCGCCGAGGCTGAGCCGGGAGCGCATCGCCGACGCCGCCCTGCAGGGGGACGTGGCGACGCTCACCATGCGGGAGCTCGCGACGAGGCTCGGGGTCTCGCATTCGTCGCTCTACCGGTGGGTGCCCGATCGCGACGGCGTACTGGACCTCGTCAGCGAGGTCATGGTCGGCCGGGTGCTCCCCGACGACGAGCCCGACGCCGGGACCTGGCTCGACTGGCTGGAGCGGCTGGCCTGGTCGATGCACGACGAGTTCCTGGCGGTACCCGGCTACGCCGCGCATGTGGCCCGCCCGCACCGCCATCACCTCGCATCCTTCGAGCGGCTGCACGACGGCGCCGTCGCCGCGTTCCGCGCGGGCGGCGCGGACGCCCGGCAGGCCGAGCAGAACTGGTCCGTCTTCGGACTCGGCGTGGTCCGCTGGCTGGCGGCGGCGGGCAACGACCCGGCGGAGCCGCCGTTCGCCCTCTACCTCGGCACACTGCTGCGCGGCCTGCCCCGCCACGACGAGGGCCGCCGCCCGCACGGATGACCTTCTCCGTCAGGCCCAGGGGTCGAAGGGGATCCCGGCGGGCTTGGAGTTGTTGAGCAGATTGCGGAAGCGGTCGTCCTTGTCGGTGACCTTGATGGTCGCGGACCCGAAGTCGGCGTTCATGAGCTTGTCGCGCAACTCCGTGCTGGGGAAGCCGTTCCAGTCGACGACCGGGGGGTAGCGCCAGTTGCCGTAGTGGTTCTCGGGCGGCTCGTCGTTGCCGTTGGCGAGCCGGAAGAAGTGCGTGCTCGGACCGTCCTTGTGGTAGACGGCCTTGGGGTGCGAGCCGTCGAACCGCACCTGCGAGCGCGGGTAGGTCTTCACGGTGCTGTGCTGCGTCGTCGAGACGTAGTCCACCTGGTCGGCGCCCTGGTTGACCCAGGAGATCACATGCTCGAAGTCGTGGCGGTGCCCGCCGAGTCCGCTGCCGTGGACGGCCTGGTCCTTCTCGAAGTAGCTCGCGTAGACGATGCCGCACCAGCCGTTGTTGCACTTCGAGCGGGCGTACGTCTGGGAGTTGTCCAGGTCCCCCTGGTCCCGGCAACTGCCGTTGATCGCGCCGGTCGTCTTCAGCCCGGGCGCCAGGGTGCCGTCCGGGCCGATGGCAGGGGTGGCGTAGCAGCCGTCGCCGTCGTAGTCGAAGGCGGGCGAGAACGCCTGCTCGTAACCGCCCGCGTTCTGGGGGAGGTTGCCCGGCGGGTCGGCGTGGGCCGTGGAGGCGGGAATCAGGACGAACAGGGCCGTGGCGGCGAGGACCGCACCGACGCGGGTGGACAGGGCCTTGGCGCGGGCGACCGGCCTGGGGGTGGCGGGGCCGGGTGGGGGCGGCTTGCGCATGTTGCCTCTCTCCTTGCTGAATGTCGCTGGATGTCGCTGGATGTCGCCGGGCGGTGGAGGGGGTTGCCCCGCTTCCGCGTGGGGCACCTGTCGCAGTCTGATGGACGATCCCGACAGTTGTCCGTACACGGTCACTACTTTTCATGGCGCGGCGGCGACATCGCGGCCCTTGACCTAGAACGCACTCGAAGTCCTACAGTGCGGGAGGTCCGGCCCCAGCTCACCGCACACCACCAGGGAGCTCGACCATGCTCTACCGCACACTCGGCGGCACCGGCATCGAGGTCAGTGCGCACTGTCTCGGCACGATGATGTTCGGCTCGGTCGGCAATCCCGACCACGACGACTCCGTACGCGTCATCCATGCCGCCCTCGACGCGGGCATCAACTTCGTCGACACCGCGGACATGTACTCCGCCGGGGAGTCCGAGACGATCGTCGGCAAGGCGCTGAAGGGGCGGCGCGACGATGTCGTCCTCGCCACCAAGGTCCACTTCCCGATGGGCGAAGGGCCCAACCGGGGTGGAAACTCACGGCGTTGGATCGTGCAGGAGGTCGAGGAGAGCCTGCGCCGCCTCGGCACCGACCGGATCGACCTCTACCAGGTCCACCGCCCCGACCACACCACGGACGTCGAGGAGACCCTCTCGGCGCTGACCGACCTCGTGCGCGCGGGCAAGATCCGCGCCTTCGGCTGCTCGACGTTCCCGGCCGAGGAGATCGTGGAGTCGCACGTCGTGGCCGAGCGGCGCGGCCTCGGGCGGTTCCGGACCGAGCAGCCGCCGTACTCGATCCTCGCCCGAGGCATCGAGCGGTCCGTCCTGCCGGTCTGCGGGCGCTACGGGATGGGCGTGCTGACCTGGAGCCCGCTCGCCTCCGGCTTCCTGACCGGGAGGTACCGCAAGGGCGGGACCATCGACCTGTCCACGGGGCGGGCGGCGCTCACCCCGCACCGGTTCGACCCGGAGGCCCCGCTGACCGCCGCCAAGCTGGAGGTCGTCGAGCAGCTCGTCGCCGTGGCCGACAGCATCGGGACCACCCTGCCCGCGCTGGCGGTCGCCTTCCCCCTGGCGCACCCGGCGGTGACCTCGGTGATCATCGGGCCGCGCACGATGGAGCAGTTGGAGGGTCTGGTGAAGGGCGCCTCGCTCACGCTGGACGACGAGACGCTCGACCGCATCGACGCGATCGTCGCGCCCGGGACCGACGTCTATCCGCCGGACGGCGCGTGGACCCCGCCCTCACTGACCGACGTCGCCCGGCGCAGGCGACCGGTGGGCGAGCGCGCGGCGGCGTAGGGGGCGACGGGGCGGCTGGCCCCCTGCGGGGCGGCGCAGGAGGCCGAGGCGGAGGAGGGGCCGATCACCCCTGCGGGGTGGCGGCGCCCGGCTTGTGGGCCAGGAAGCCGGCGACCGGCCGCTTCGCGCCTTCCTCGGGCTCCTGCAGCGTCCGCCCCGTGACCACGAACCCCGCCAGCTCCAGGAGTTCGGCGATCCGGTCCGCCGGCAGCCGGTAGCTGTCGAAGGGCACGGCGGGGCCTCCGTAGCCGTGTGTCAGACGCCGGTGCCCGTCGTCGCCGACCCGGGTGACGATCAGCAGGTGCCCACCGGGCGCCAGCGTCCGGTGGAACTCGGCGAACACCCCGGGCAGCGACTCCGCCGGCAGATGATGCGTGGAGTAGAACGCCAGGATGCCGCCCAGCGCGCCGTCGCCGGTCTCCAGGGCGGTCATCGAGCCGACGTCGAACCGCAGTTCCGGATGGGCCGCGCGGGCCAGGTCGACCATCCTCGGCGACAGGTCGACCCCGAAGGCGGAGACCCCCAGCCCGGTCAGATACGCGGTCACCTTGCCCGGTCCGCAGCCCACGTCCGCCGTCGGCCCGAGACCCGCCGACGTGACGAGCTCGGCGAACGCGCCCAGTACGGCGCGCGACAGCGGGTCCAGCTCGCCCGGGTCCTTGACGGTCCGGGCGTAGTCGGCGGCGACGGCGTCGTACGACTGCCGGATCGGGTCCAGGTACGGGGGTTCCATCCCGCCCACGCTATGTCCCCGGCGGCCGGGGAGGCCATGGGCCCCGCCCCGCCCCGCCCTTCCGCCCGCCCTCAGCTCGGCAGCACCGGCAGCAGGTCCGGCAGGTGGCCGTCCGAGGCCGTGGCCGCCGCGACGCGTTCGGCCGGGACCTCCCCGTACAGGGTCGTGCGGGGGCGGGACGGGCGGCCCGCGAGTTCGGCGATGGCCTCCAGGCCCTGGATCGAGCGGTACGAGCCGTAACTCGACCCGGCCATGCGGGAGATGGTCTCCTCCATCAGCGTGCCGCCCAGGTCGTTCGCGCCCGAGCGGAGCATCTCCGCCGCACCCTCCGTGCCGAGCTTCACCCAGCTCGTCTGGATGTTGGTGATGTGCGGGTGGAGGAGCAGCCGGGCCATGGCCGTGACCGCGCGGTTGTCGCGGTCCGTCGGGCCGGGACGCGCGATACCGGCCAGGTAGACCGGGGCGTTGGTGTGGATGAAGGGGAGCGTCACGAACTCCGTCAGGCCGCCGGTCTCCTGCTGGAGTCGGGCGAGGGTGCGGAAGTGGCCGAGCCAGTGGCGGGGCTGGTCCACATGCCCGTACATCATCGTCGAGGACGAGCGCAGGCCCACCTCGTGCGCCGTCCTGATGACCTCCAGCCAGGTGGCCGTGGGCAGTTTGCCCTTGGTGAGGACCCAGCGGACCTCGTCGTCCAGGATCTCCGCCGCCGTGCCGGGGATCGAGTCGAGCCCGGCCTCCTTGGCGGCGGTCAGCCAGTCGCGGATCGACATACCGGTGCGGGTCGCCCCGTTGACGACCTCCATCGGCGAGAACGCGTGGACGTGCATGCCGGGGACGCGTTCCTTCACCGCGCGGGCGATGTCGAAGTACGCCGTCCCGGGCAGGTCCGGGTGGATGCCGCCCTGCATGCAGACCTCGACCGCGCCGACGTCCCACGCCTGCGCCGCCCGGTCCGCGACCTGGTCCAGGGAGAGCGTGTACGCGTCGGCGTCCGTGCGGCGCTGGGCGAAGGCGCAGAAGCGGCAGCCGGTGTAGCAGACGTTGGTGAAGTTGATGTTCCGCGTGACGATGTACGTGACGTCGTCGCCGACCACGTCCTTGCGCAGCGCGTCGGCGATCCGGCACAGCTCGTCCAGCGCCGGGCCGTCCGCGTGGAGCAGGGCGAGCGCCTGGTCGTCGGTGAGCTTCGTCGGGTCGTCGGCGGCCTGGCCCAGCGCCTGGCGTACGTCGGCGTCGATGCGGGAGGGCACCATGCCGGGGGCCGCCGCCTCGCGGAGCGCCTCCCAGTCCCCGTACACCTCGTCGAAGTCGTCGCGGCGGTCGCCGGTGCGGCCCTCGGTGTCGATGGTGGCGTGCAGGTCGGTGCGGCCGGAGGAGGTGAATCCCTCGTCCGGCTCCTGCCACGGGAGGCCGACCGGGATCGCGTCCTCGCGGGCCAGACCCGTCTCCGGGTCGGCCAGGGCGCGGACGTGCGGGAGGAGGCGGGGATCGAGCCAGGGCTCGCCGCGCTGGATGAACTCCGGGTAGATGGTCAGGCGTTCACGGAGCGTGAAGCCCGAGTCCGCCGTCTTCGCGGCCAGTTCGTCGATGTGCGGCCAGGGGCGCTCGGGGTTCACATGGTCGGGTGTGAGCGGCGAGACCCCGCCCCAGTCGTCGATGCCCGCGCCGATGAGGAGCGCGTACTCGGCGTCCACCAGGTTCGGCGGGGCCTGGATCCGGGCGGACGGGCCGAGGATGTGCCGGGCCACCGCGATGGCGGCGGCCAGCTCCTCCAGCTCCGCGTCGGGCATCCCGCGCATCGCCGTGTCCGGCTTGGCGCGGAAGTTCTGCACGATGACTTCCTGGATGCCGTGGTAGGCGCGGGCCGTCTTCCGCAGCTCGAAGAGGGAGTCGGCGCGCTCCTCGTAGGACTCGCCGATCCCGATCAGGATGCCGGTGGTGAAGGGGACGTTGGAGCGCCCCGCGTCCTCCAGGACGCGCAGCCGTACGGCCGGTTCCTTGTCCGGGGAGCCGTGGTGCGGGCCGCCCGGCTCGGACCACAGGCGGGTCGCCGTCGTCTCCAGCATCATCCCCATCGAGGGGGCGACGGGCTTCAGGCGCTGGAGGTCGGTCCAGGTCATCACGCCCGGGTTGAGGTGGGGCAGCAGACCCGTCTCCTCCAGGACCCGGATCGCCATCGCCCGTACGTACGCGAGCGTGTCGTCGTACCCCTCCGCCTCCAGCCACTCCCGCGCCTCGGGCCACCGGTCCTCGGGGCGGTCGCCGAGCGTGAACAGCGCTTCCTTGCAGCCCATCGCCGTGCCTTCGCGGGCGATGGCCAGCACCTCGTCGGGCGACAGGAACATGCCGTGGCCGGCCCGCCGGAGCTTGCCGGGGACGGTGACGAAGGTGCAGTAGTGGCACTTGTCACGGCAGAGGCGGGTGAGCGGGATGAAGACCTTGCGCGAGTACGTGATCACGCCCGGCCGGCCCGCCGCCTCCAGGCCCGCGTCCCGGACGCGGGCGGCCGACGCCGCGAGGTCCGTCAGATCGTCGCCGCGCGCCTGAAGCAGGACGGCGGCCTCGGTCACGTCGAGGGCGACACCGTCGCGGGCGCGTTTGAGCGCGCGCCGCATGGCGTTGGAGGTCGGGCGTCCGCTCTGAGCATCGGTCATGAACCGAGCATACGAGCGACGTGCGCGCGCCGGACCAGGGCATCGGGGGTCGCTTGTCGAGGATGCGCCGGTCGCGACGTGCCCGTAGTCACTCGTGCGGGCCGACTCACCCGGATGAGACCCCGCCGACGGTGTCCTCACGCTTAGTGTCGGAACGGTGATGGAAACGATCGTCCTCGACATCGGCGAAACCCTCGTACGCGACGACCGGCACTGGGCGTCCTGGGCCAACTGGCTCGGCGTACCGCCGCACACGCTCAGTGCGCTGGTGGGCGCGGCCGTCGCCCAGGGCCGCGAGGCCACGGACGCGCTGCGTGTCCTGCGGCCCGATATGGACGTCGAGGAGGCCTACCGCGCGCGGGCCGCCGCCGGGCGCGGAGAACACCTCGACGAGTCGGACCTCTACCAGGACGTCCGGCCCGCGCTGGGCGAGCTGCGGGCCGCGGGCATCCGGGTCGTGGTGGCGGGGAACGGCACCGTCCGGGCCGGGGAGCTGCTGCGGGGCCTGGACCTGCCCGCCGACCTGGTGGTCACCTCGGACGAGTGGGGCGCCCGGAAGCCGGACCCGGAGTTCTTCGCACGGCTGGCCGAGGTGGCGGGCGCGGCCCCGGAGTCGACGCTGTACGTGGGCGACCACCCGGCCGAGGACCTGTTCCCGGCCGCGGCGGCAGGGATGCGGACGGCGCATCTGCGGCGGGGGCCGTACGGGCACTGGTGGGCGGAACACCCGGACGTGGTGGAGACGGCGGACTTCCGCATCGACGCGCTGACGGAGCTGGTGGGGCTGGCGGGGGCCGCGGTCCCGGACGCGCCGGATGCTTCGCCCGGCGAGGAGGACAAGGTGGTGCGGCGGGGCGGGTTGAGGTCGGTCCGGTGAGCGCGCCCAGCCCGTCCGGCGTGCGCCCTTCCAGCCGGGCCGGGGTGGGGCCCCGTGCCGGGCGCCGGGCGGCCCAGACGGGCTGAGGTGGGGCCCTAGGGGGTGTCTTGTCGATCAGGCCGGATCAGGGAGCGGGGTCCGGTGCCGTGCATCGCAAGGCGGAGGAGGGAGTCGGATGGGGTCTCCCCTGCTCGAACGAAGTTGAGAGCTTGGGGAAGGAGCGTCGGGGACCGACGACAACGCCGCGAGGTGCGGTGCCGGACCCCGCGAGCCCGGCCTGATCGGCAAGACACCCCCTAGTCCCCCAGCACCGCCTGCATCACGCTCTTCGCGATCGGGGCGCCGAGCCGGCCGCCCGAGATGTCGGAGCGGGAGATGTCCATGTCCGTCGGGTCGATGAACACGGCGACCGCGACCGAACGGCCGTCGTCCTTCTTGCCGTAGCTGACGAACCAGCCGTACGGGACCTCGTCGCGGACGTTCACGCCGCGCTGGGCGGTGCCCGTCTTGCCGCCGACCGTCACACCGTCGATCAGGGCGCGCTGGGCGCTGCCCTCCTTCGCGGTGTGCTCCATCATCTCCTGGACCTTCTTCGCCGTCTCGGGCGAGACGGCCTGGCTCATCTCCATCGGCTCGTTCTTCTCCAGCGTGGAGAGGTCCGGGCCGCGCAGCTCGTCGACGATGTAGGGCTGCATCAGCTTGCCGTCGTTGGCGAGGGCCGCCGTGACCATCGCCATCTGCATCGGGGTGCTGGTGAGGCTGCCCTGGCCCATGCCGGTGAGGGCCGTGCCGGGCTTGTCGAGCTTCGGCGGGTAGAGGCTCTTCGTGGCGAGCATGTCGCCGAACTCCTCCGCGTACACGTCCTCGTTGAAGCCGAACTTCTCCGCCGTCTCCCGCATCCGGTCCTCGCCCAGCTCGGACGCCGCGTCGAGGAAGACGTTGTTGCAGGAGTACTGCATGGCGGTCTTCATCGACGCCTTGTTGCACACCCCGTCGCCCGCCTCGCTGCCGATCTTGTTGGTGGAGAGCGGCAGGGGGTACGGCGAGACCGCGTCCGTCCGGGCGTCCACGTCGGTGACCACACCGTGCTCCAGCGCCGCCGCGGCGGTGAGGATCTTGAAGGTGGAGCCGGGCGGGTAGGTCTCGCGCAGCGGGCGGTTGGCCAGCGGCTTGCTCTTCTTCTTCTCCAGCGCCGTGAAGCGGTCGCTCTCCTTGAAGGAGTTCCCGGCGAAGATCTCGGGGTCGTACGAGGGCGTGGAGACCAGGGACAGCACCTTGCCGGTGCGCGGGTCCAGGGCGACGACCGCGCCCCGGGCGCCCAGGTCCGTCAGGCCCTTGTAGGCCGCCTTCTGCGCCTTGGCGTCGATCGTGGTGATCACGTCGCCGCCGCGCCGGGGCTGCCCCGTCAGGACGTCCTTGGCGTGCCGGAAGGCGAACCGGTCGTCCTGGCCGCTGAGGACGCTGTCGTAGGTCCGCTCCAGCAGCGAGGTGCCCCGCCCCTGGGAGGCGTACCCGGTGACGGGCGCGTACATCGGGCCGTCCTTGGAGGTCCGGATGAACGCGTAGTCCCGGCTCTCGGTCTCCTTCGATCCGGTGATCGCCTTGCCGCCGACGATGATGTCGCCGCGCGGGGTGGAGAACCGTTCGAACCGCACCCGGGCGTTGTTCTCGTGCTGGGCGAGCTCCTGGCGGTCGACGTGCTGGAGCCAGTTCGCCCGCAGCAGCAGCGCCAGCACCAGCAGCCCGCAGAAGATCGCTATGTGCCGCAACGGCCTGTTCATTCCACTCCCCACCCGGGCGGGCTCCGGTCCACGCGGCGGGGCGCCCGCCGACCGGGCCCGCGTATGCGTTCCCGATGAACAAGGATGCCCTGTGGGCGTGCCCGGTTGCACCGGCGGCCCCGGGCGCACCTCATCGGCGGTACGCGGCGTGGGCGTCGGAGATACGCGGCGTAGGCGTCAGAGGTACGCGGCGTAGGCGTCAGAGGTACGCGGCGTAGGCGTCCAGCGCCCGCAGGACTTCCGGTTCGTCCGCCGGCGGCAGCTGGAGCACGACCTCCTCGATGCCCAGATCCGCGTAGTGGGCGAGCTTCCCCGGGCTGGGCAGGACCGCGTACGGCACCACCTGGAGGTCCTTCGGGTCGCGCCCGGCCGCCTCCCAGGCCGCCCGCAGCTTCGGCAGGGACTCGGTGAGGCCCCCGCCGCCGATGGGCAGCCAGCCGTCCGCGTACTCCGCGATGTGCGCGAACAGCTTCGGGCCCGCCCCGCCGCCGATCAGGGTGCGCGGGCCGTTGACCGGGCCGCGCGGCCGCTGGGCCGGCTTGGGGTGCGCCTCGCTCGCCCGCACCGACCCGAACGCGCCCTCGTACCCGGTCGGCTCGTCCGCCCACAGGGCCCGCATCAGGGCCATCCGGTCCCGCCCCAGGTCGCGGCGCGTCGACCACTCCACCCCGTGGTCGGCCGCCTCCTCGACGTTCCAGCCGTAGCCGATGCCGAGGGTGAACCGGCCGCCGGAGAGGTGGTCCAGGGTGGCCGCCTGTTTGGCGAGGTCGATCGGGTCGTGCTGGGCGACCAGGGTGATGCCGGTGCCCAGGGCGAGGCGCTCGGTGACGGCGGCGGCCTGGCCGAGGGCGACGAACGGGTCCAGGGTGCGGCCGTACTCCCGGGGCAGCTCACCGCCCATCGGGTACGGCGTGCTGCGGATCACCGGAATGTGCGTGTGCTCGGGCAGATACAGCCCGCCGAACCCCCGCTGCTCCAGCTCGCGGGCGAGCCTGACCGGGGTCACCGTCTCGTCGGTGAGGAAGATCGTTGTGGAGATCCGCATCGAGAACACCTCCGTCGTCCGTCAGCGCGTCATGCGTGCGAAGGGCCAAGGTATGCCGTACGACAAGGAAATCCGAGACCGTCGCCCGTGTGCGGCGGAAGCGGAGGGAGAGGAGCTGTGATGGGGCTGGGACCGGGACTGGGACCGGGGCTGGGGTACTTCCTGTTGCCGGCGGGCGGCGCGCTGAGCCTGACCGGGGTCGCCACCGGCAACGGCACGCTGATCAGCCTGAGCTGGATCATGTGGGTGCTCGGGATCCTGCTGCTGTTCCGGAACCGTTCGCGCCGCCCCGTCGATCCGGCGAAGCTCGTGGCGGCGGCCGCCGCCGGGGACGCCCGGGCCGTGCGGAGGCTGCGGGCGCTCGCCCTGACCGCGCGGGCCGAGGGGCGCCCCGACACGGCCGAGCGGCTGCTGCGGCAGGCGGTGCGGGCCGGCGACGTGGAGTCGATGTGGGAGCTGGGCCGGCTGGTCGAGCAGCGCGAGGGCCTGGCGGCGGCGGAGCCCTGGTTCCGGAGGGCGGCGGAGGGCGGGCACGCGGTGGCCAAACGGCTGTTCCGGCCTGGCGGCGCGCTGCACCCGGACGGGGCGGACCCGGCCCCGTAGCCCCGTCCGCGCACGGACGGGGCGGGCTCTGCACCCTGGAGCCGCGTCCGCGCACGGACGGGACGGGCCTGCCCCGACGCCTGCTCACCGGGCCGGGCCACCGGTGACCCGCCCCCCGCGCGCTACGCGAGGCGCAGCGCGGCCTCCCTCGTCAGGAACGCGAGCCGGGCCGTCTTCTCCGGCTTCACGATCTCCGGGCCCAGCTCGAAGCCGACCCGGACCATCCGGGCGAGGGCCTTCCCGTTGCGGGCGTCGGGCTCGACGACGACCCGCAGACGGGCCGGGTCGCGGAAGACGAAGCCGATGAACGCGGTGAGGAGGGCGTCCGTGTACCCCTTCACCGCTCCCGCGCCCTCGGCGGGCGCGATCAGCAGGTGGATGCCGAAGTCGCCGGGCCGTACGTCGTAGCACTCGCCGACCGGGTCGGCGTCCGGCTCGTACGTCTGGAAGAGCGCGGCCGGGACCCCGTCGCGCAGGGCGAGGTAGGCGTGGTGCGTGGGCAGCGAGCCGACGAACTCGTAGATCTCCCGGACCTGTTCGCGGGTGTGGCCGCCCATGCCCCAGAACCGGGCCCGCTCCTCGGTGACCCAGCCGTGCAGCAGGTCCACGTCGGCCGAGGGGGCGACGGGGACCAGGCGCACCGTCCCGAAGCCCTCGACCTTCTGCTCGTGGACGGCTGCGCGGAGCGCGGGGACCGCGGGCCCGGCGGTGGCGGCTTCGGCTGCGGTCATGGCGGGGTTCTCCTCCGGGTGACGGGTCGTCGGGTGCAGCAGGTCCCAGTCCGTGACGACCGGGACCAGCGCGCCCCGCGCCCACAGGGGCGTCTGGTCGCGGTGGTGGGCGGATCCGGGGACTCCGGACGCGCCGAACGGGACGATCCACCGGCTGTCCTCGCGGCGGGCCAGGTCCCAGACGTAGCGGGCGGCCGGGCCCCGGGCGAACAGGTCGGTGACGCCGGGGACGCCGGAGGTGGACAGCACACAGTCGTGGTCGCCCGCGAGCCCCGGCCGGGCCTCCTCGTCGGGCACGAGGTCCGGCAGGGCCTGCCAGGGGGACAGCCGGTGCAGCTCGCCCCACGGGCCGGGCGGCGTCTCCTCGGCCGCCGCGGCGACGGCCTCGGCCGAGGCCGCGACCACCGCCAACCGGTCCTCGTACGGCAGCGGTCCGACGGTGAGCAGGCTCTCCAGGGCGTAGCCGATCCGGGGAACGGCGGCGAGCCAGGGGCGGAAGAGCGCCGGGTACGCGGCCGAGCGCCACGGGTCGTCCGCACCCGTGACGCCCTTGAGGGCGGGGTGGCCGGCCAGTCGGTGGACGACGTCGGTACGGAGGCGGGCGTAGAGGGTCGCGTCGGTGCTGTCCGCGTCCATGTGGCGGTCCCAGCGCAGCAGCCGGTCCCGGAGGCGTTCGGCGGCGGGCCCGAGGCCGGGGGCCCAGGCGAGCAGGGACAGCAGGGGCCGGGACGAGGCGAGGAGGGTGTCGGTGTGGACGGCGGCCATGGCGGCGGACGACCAGTCCGTGCGCGCGCCGAGCAGCTCCCGTATCCGGCGGGCCCGGTGCGGGGGCGCGAACTCGACGCCGAGCGGGGTGGCGAGGCCGCGCTCGTTGGCCATCACGGCGATCCCGCCGGGGCCGGCCGCCGCGGTACGGGGCAGCGGGGCGGCCTCGCCCTCGCGCCAGGCGTACGCGGGGTCCTCGGCCGGGACGACCCGCAGCCGGTTGACGTCCGGGCGCACCGGGACGTGTCCGGCGACCCGGTGCAGGGCGCCCCCGGCGGTGTCGGCGGCCAGGACCACGTTGACGGGTTCGACCCAGCGGTCGAGGGCGGTGTCGAGGTCGTCGACCGTACGGGCCCGGAGCAGGGCGGGCAGCACGTCGAACCCCAACGCTCCGGTGACCCGGGGCGGGTGACGCAGGCTGATGGCACGGGGGCCCTCCGCGGAGGCGTCGGCGTCCGGGCCCCCGCCCTGGTCACCGCCCCGGTCGCGGCCCTGGTCACCGCCCGGGGAACAGCCCGGGCCAGCGCCCGAGCCACCGGCCAGGCCACCGCCCTGATCACCACCCGAGCCACCGCCCGAGGGACCGTCCAGGCCACCGCCCGGGTCACCGCCCGAGGCACCGTCCGGGCCTCCGATGATCACCGGTCCCCGGTCCGTCTCGATCACCTCGACCGTCTCCGGGTCCGCCCCCGCCACCTCGATCGTCTCGGTGTGGGCGTGGGCCCGGTACCAGCCGTCCGGGCCGAGCGCCTCCACCCCGCCGTCCGGGGTGCGGCGCAACTGCTCCCGGTAGAGGTCCTGGTAGTCGGCCATGGCGTTGGTGATCGCCCAGGCGACACCCCCGGTGTGCCCGAAGTGGGCGATGCCCGGGATGCCGGGGACCGCGAGGCCGACGACGTCGAACTCGGGGCAGGCGAGCCGGATCTGCTGGTAGACGCCGGGAGCCTCGATGAAGCGGTGCGGGTCGCCCGCGAGGATCGGGGCGCCGGAGGCCGTGCGCTCGCCGGAGAGCAACCAGCCGTTGCTGCCCGCGGTGCCGGGGCCGTCGGTCGCGAAGAGGGTCATCCGGTCCTCGCCGAGCCGGTGGGCGACCTCTTCGCGCCAGAGTTTGGTCGGGAACCCCGCGAACAGGATGTGCGTGGAGAGCCAGACGCCGAGCGGGGTCCACGGCTCCCAGCGGCCGGGGGCGCGGCCCACCGCGGCGAACTCGGGTGCGCGGGACGCCCCTTCGGCGAGTCCGTCGTTGACGCCGTCGACGTATGCCCCCACCCAGGCGGCGGTCTCCGGCGCGAGGCGGCCGAAGCAGCGGCGGGCGGTGTCGGCGAGCCGGGCCCGCCGGACGAACCGGTCCCAGTCGACGGCTTCCGCACCGAGACAGGAGGCGCTGGTGCCGAGCAACCGGTGCCGCTCGGTCTCCAGTTGCCAGGCCCGGTCGAGGGCGGTGACGTACCCCTGGGCGCGGGCCAGCGCGAGGGCGTCGGCGGCCCGCAGGTGCGGTATCCCCCAGTCGTCCCGGAACACCTCGAAGGGGTCGCGGGACGCTTCCCCGTCATCCGGGAACGCTTCGGAACCGCCGGGCGCGCCCGCGCCCGGTCTCTCGCTGTCGACGCCCGTGGTCATCGTTTCGCCCATCCCCTGCTTCCGGTGGTTTTCAGCCACTCCCCAGCCCCCGGGATTTAGGTTAGCCTAACCTAAAGTGACCCTCTGGGCAGTGGGCCGGGGCACCGGGGCGAGGCAGGAGACACCGTGGGGCATGGCTGGGAAGGCGTCGTTCTCAAACTGTTCCGGGGGCGTGACTTCACGTTCACGGTGACCGGCACGGAGCAGGTCACCGACCGCTTCCGCCGGGTGCGCGTGACCGACGGCGGGCTGCTGGCCGCGACCGGCGGGGCCCACCCGACGATGTGGGTGCGACTGTGGTTCGAGAAGGACGGCAAACCGCATCAGCGCGCCTACACGCTGGTCGACCCCGACCCGGAGACGGGCACGTTCGGTCTGGAATTCGCCCTGCACGAGGGCGCCGCCTGCACGTGGGCGAGGACCGTCAAGATCGGCGAGACGATCGACGCGACGCTCCAGGGCACCGGCTTCACGCTGCCCGACCCGGCGCCCTCGCGGCTCTTCGTGATCGGTGACGCGGCGGCGCTGCCCGCGATCAACTCCCTGCTGGACGCGGTCCCGTCGGCCGAGGCGACGATCTGGTTCGAGACCGCGCACGAGGAGGACCGGGAACTGCCGTTCCGCCTCGACGAGGCCCACCACACCCTGCACCACGTGGCGCGCGGCGACGCGGGCGGGCAGCTCGTCTCCGAGGTGAAGGCGACCCTGCCCGAGCTGCTGGGCGAGGACCACACGGACGCGTACGTCTGGGTCGCCTGCGACACGGCGACCACCCGGACCCTGTCGGCGTACCTCCGCAAGGAGCTGGGCCTGCCCAAGGACCGGGTGAACGCGCTGGGTTACTGGCGGCCCTAGGCCCTGTCGACCTGGCGGTCGGCGACGAACCGCCGGAGACCTCAGTCCTCGACCACGAGGGCCGGGGTCTCCTTCGTCAGGATCTCGCCCCGGAAGAACGCCGGGCTGCGGCGCTCCATCGCAACCATCAGCACCACCCCGAGGAGCAGCAGCCCCACCCCGATGACGAACACCGATCCGACGCCGAGGACCGAGGATCCGGAGCCGTACGCCGGGTCCCACATGTCGTAGAGGGTCTTGGCGAAGACGGCTGCGAGCAGGGTGCCGCCGAGCAGCGGGAAGAGGCCCTTGAAGACCAGGTCCCGGGCGGAGCGGGTCAGTTCGGCGCGGAAGTACCAGGCGCAGGCGAAGGCGGTCAGCGCGTAGTAGAAGCAGATCATGAGGCCGAGCGCGTAGATGGTGTCGACCAGGACGTGCTCGCTGACCAGGGTCATCACGGTGTAGAAGACGCCGGTGCCGATGCCCGCCGTGATCGTCGCCCGGCCGGGGGTCTTGAAGCGGGGGTGGACCTGGGCGTACGAGGCCGGCATCGCCTCGTACGCGGACATCGCGAGCACCGTGCGGGCGACCGGGATGAACGTGGTCTGGAGGCTGGCGGCGGCCGAGGCGAGGACCGCGAGGAAGAGCAGGACGCCGAGGCCGGGGCCCATCACCGGTCCGGCGAGGGCGGCGAAGACGTTGTCGGAGGTGTCCGGGTTGGCGAGGCCGAGCCCGGAGGTGCCGGAGCCGACGGCCATCTGCGCGGCGATGCCGGTGGCGAGGTAGGAGCCGACCAGGACGACCATCGCGATGAGGGCCGCGCGGCCGGGGGTCTTCTCACTGCCGGTGGTCTCCTCGTTGGCGGTCAGGCAGGCGTCCCAGCCCCAGAACATGAAGATCGAGAGGGACAGGCCGGCGGTGAAGGCCGCGAAGGACTGGACGGCGAAGGGGTTCAGCCAGGACCAGGAGAAGTCGAGCGAGGACGCGAAGTCCGGTCCGCCGCTGCCCGCCTTGCTCAGGGCCATCGTCACGAACACGGCGAGAACGACCAACTGGAGCCCGACCAGGGCGTACTGAATGCCCTTGGTGGCGGTCATGCCCCGGTAGCTGATGGCGGTGGCGACGGCGATGAGGACCAGGCAGGTGAGGATGTGGACCGGCTTGCTGTCGTCCAGGGCGGCGACCGACGCGCTGCCGGTGATCTCCCCCGCGAGCAGCCAGAAGTACGAGGTGGCGACGCCCGCCAGGTTGGACAGCACGATGATCGTCGCGATCACCAGGCCCCAGCCGCACATCCAGCCGACGCGCGGACCGAACGCCTTCACCGTCCAGGTGAAGGAGGTGCCGCAGTCCGGCATCGCCCGGTTCAGCTCGCGGTAGGCGAAGGCCACGAGCAGCATCGGCAGGAACCCGGCCAGGAAGACGGCGGGCATCTGCACGCCGACCTCTCCGGCGGTGGAGCCGAGGGTGGACGTCAGGCAGTAGACGGGGGCGACGGTGGAGACGCCGATGACGGCGCTGCCCATGAGGCCGACGGAGTTCCCGCCGAGCCCCTTGCCCCGTACGCCGCCGCGGCCGTCACCGCCGTCGGCCGGGGCGCTTCCCCGTACCGTGTCTCCGGCCTGTGGCCGCGCGTCCAGCTGAGTCATGGGAAGGACGCTATGCGCTGCGATATCCACATCCGGAGTGCGAGACTCCCGCGTCTCACCCTTGGATATACCAGCCAACTCCCCAAGAAGACTTCATCAATTCAAGGTCACATTCACATGAAACCTTGTATTGCATGCCACTCGGCCGAGCGTGACGACGTACGGTAATCGCAGCACTGTCCGTTATCTACCGATTCAAAATTTTCCCGCGGTGCGTGGAAGCGACCTCAGCCGGGCCAGACGATCGCCTGCGTCTCGCTGTAGGCGTGCAGTGCGTACGAGCCCACGTCCCGCCCCACCCCGCTCTTCTTGAACCCGCCGAACGGGGCCTCCATGTTCCGCCCGACCGTGTTGACGCCGACCCCGCCGGCGCGCAGCCGGCGGGCGATCCGGAAGGCGCGGGCCACGTCGCCGGACCACACGTAGTCGATGAGGCCGTAGTCGCTGTCGTTGGCCAGGGCGACGGCCTCCTCCTCGTCGTCGAAGGGGACGACCACGACGACCGGCCCGAAGATCTCTTCGCGGACCACCCGCATGTCCGGCGTGCAGTCGGCCAGCAGCGTGGGGGCCACGTAGAACCCCCGGTCCAGGTGGCCGGGCCGGACGCCGCCCGCGACGACCCGCGCGCCTTCCTTCCGGCCCAGCTCCACGTACGCCTCGACGCGGTCGCGGTGGGCGGCGGAGATGACCGGGCCGACGACGGTGGCCCGGTCGCGGGGGTCGCCGACGGTGAGCCGGTTCGCGTACGCGGTGAGCGCGGCGATCAGCTCGTCCTGCCGGGACCGGTGGACCAGGACGCGGGTCGGAGCCGTACAGATCTGTCCGCTGTAGAAGGAGAACGTGGTCCCGATCCCCGCGACGGCCGAGGACAGATCGGCATCGTCGAGGACGAGCGCCGCTCCCTTGCCGCCCAGCTCCATCAACTGCCGCTTCATCCCGCGCCCGCACACCTCCGCGATGCGCTGCCCGACGGCGGTGGACCCGGTGAAGCTGACCATGTCGACGTCCGGGGAGTCGACCGCGGCCTCCCCCGCCTCCGCGCCCGACCCGGTGACGACGTTCACGACGCCCGGCGGAACACCCGCCTCCGCGAGAGCGGCGGCCATCCGGTAGACGGAGAGCGGGTCCTGCGGGGCGGGCTTCACCACGACCGTGTTGCCCATCGCGAGCGCGGGCGCGATCTTGCCCGCCGGGTTGGCCCAGGGGTTGTTGTACGAGGTGATGCACGTGATCACGCCGACCGGCTGGCGGACGGCCAGCGCCCCGAAGACCCCGGCCCGGCCCATCGGACCGGCCTCGTTGATCTGGGGCGCGATCGCCTCCTCGACGGGCTCCAGGGCCCCTCGCGCGTACCGCCGGAAGCGGGCGACACCGACCCCCACCTGCATGCCCCGGGCGGTGGAGGCGGTGGCCCCGCTCTCCGCGCGGGCGACCTCGGCGTGCGCGAGGAAGTCGCGCTGGACGATGTCGGCTGCCCGGTCCAGGATCGCGGCACGCTCCTCGGGCCGCGTCCGCGACCAGGGCCCGAAGGCCTCCTTGGCCGCCCCGGCCGCCTCGTACACCTGGGCGCGGCTCGCCTCCGGGGCGAGGCCGACGACCTCCTCGGTGGCGGGGTCGACCACCTCGTAGTGGCCGCCGTCGGGCTCGGTCCACTCCCCGCCGATGAACAGCCGCTCCGGTGCGGGGCTCACGCGGTACTCACCGTCCGGGTGTCGCGGCCCGAGCGCAGCACCGTCCCCGGCACGGCCCCCGTCACCTTGTCGTCGCGCAGGGTCTCGATCCCGTTGACGCGTACGGAGACGATCCCGATGGCCTTGGAGTCCAGGCGCGGGCTGTCCCCGGGCAGGTCGTGGACGAGGGTGGCGGGCCCGGCGTCGATCCGTTCGGGGTCGAAGAGGACGAGGTCGGCGTGGAAGCCCTCCTCGATCCGGCCGCGCTCGCGCAGCCCGAAGAGCCGGGCGGGGTCGTCGGTGAGCATCTTGACGGCGGCGGTCAGCGGGACGAGCTTGCGCCCGCGCAGACAGTCGCCGAGGAAGCGGGTGGTGTACGGGGCCCCGCACATCCGGTCCAGGTGCGCGCCCGCGTCGGAGCCGCCGAGCATGACGTCCTCGTGCTCCCAGGTCCGCTGCCGCAGCGCCCAGGAGTCCGGGTCGTTGTCGGTGGGCATCGGCCACAGGACCGTACGCAGGTCGTCGGCGGCGCAGATCTCGACCAGGCAGTGGAAGGCGTCCTGGCCGCGTTCGGCGGCGATGTCGTTGACGACCCGGCCGCTGAGCCCTTCGTTGGCGGCGCTGTAGGTGTCCCCGATGACGTACCGGCCGAAGTTCGCGAGCCGGCGGAAGACCCCGGCCTCCTTGCTGTCGGCCCGGCGCAGCATCTCGGCGCGGGTGCCGGCGTCCCGGAGGCGTTCGATCCGCTCGGGGACGGGAAGGGCGAGGATCTCGCCCCACCCGGGGATGAGGTTGAGGGCGCAGAAGGTGCCGAGCGACATGTTCATCGGGGTGAGGATCGGCATGGTGAGGGCCACGATCCGCCCGCCGGCGCGGCGGGCTCGCTCGCTCGGGATCAACTGGCGCGGTACGCGTTCGGGGACGGCGGCGTCGATGGTGAGGACGTTCCAGTTGAGCGGGCGTCCGGCGGCGGCCGTCATGTCGACGAAGAGGTCGATCTCCTCGTCGGAGAACTGGTCCAGGCACCCGGCGACGATCGCCTCCAGCTGGGTCCCCTCGTGCTCGCCGACCGCGCGGGAGAGGGCGAGCAGCTCCTCGGGCCGGGCGTGCCGGGAGGCGACGGGCTCGCCGTCGCCGTCGGAGTGGGTGGAGGACTGGGTGGTGGAGAGCCCCCAGGCCCCGGCGTCCATCGCGTCGTGGAACAGGGCGAGCATGGCGTCCAGCTGCGCCGGGGTCGGCTGCCCGCCGACGGCGTCGGCGCCCATGACGTGCCGGCGCAGGGCGCAGTGCCCGACCATGAACCCGGCGTTGACGGCGATGCGCCCTTCGAGGGCGTCGAGGTACTCGCGGAAGGTGGACCAGGTCCAGTCGACGCCTTCCTCCAGCGCGGCGAGCGCCATGCCTTCGACCCGCGACATCATCCGCCGGGTGTAGTCGGCGTCCTCGGGCCGGTCGGGGTGGAGCGGGGCGAGGGTGAACCCGCAGTTGCCGCCCGCGACGGTGGTGACGCCGTGGTTCATGGAGGGGGTGGCGTAGGGGTCCCAGAAGAGCTGGGCGTCGTAGTGGGTGTGCGGGTCGACGAAGCCGGGGGCGAGGACGAGCCCGTCGGCGTCCTCGCTGGTGACGGCCTCTTCGGCGACGGCCCCCGGCTCGGCGACGACGACGATCCGGCCGCCGCGGATACCGACGTCGGCGGTGTACGCGGGCCCGCCGGTGCCGTCCACGACGGTCGCGCGGCGGATGAGGTGGTCGAGCATGACGGTTCCCTTCTCGGGGTTCCTTCTCCGGCTCGGGTGGGACGGCTGGGACGGCTTGGACGGCTGGGACAGCCGGGGTACGCACGCTTTCGGCCGCGGTACGTACCCCGGCTCATCAGGGCGACGGTCCGGGAAGACGCCGCCCGGCTGTGGGCCGGGGGGCTTGGTTGTCCAGCCCCGCCGGCGTTTGAGGCGAGTCTTTCCTGCGGGTCAGCCCGCGGCCCGGAACCGCGAGGTCCGATGCACGGGATCCGTGTCGATCTGCGGAATCACGTGCTCCCCGATCAACCGGATCGTGTTCATCGTGTCCTCGGGACTGATCCCGATCGGCAGCCCGAAGCTCAACTGGTCCGCCCCCGCCCGGTCCCACCGCCGGCACTGCTTCAGCACCTCGTCGGGATCCCCGCAGATCATCAGCTCCTCCGCGATGAGCAGCTCGACGATCTCCTCGGTGTACTCCGGCAGCAGCTGCGGCCACTCCGGAATCCCCTCCGGCCGGGGGAACGTGTCGTGGTAGCGGAACAGCAGCGACTGGAGGTAGTTGAGCCCGCCGCCGACCGCGATCTCCACCGCCTTGGCATGCGTCTCGGCGCAGATCGCGGTGGACGTCACCATCACGTTGTCGTTGACGAACGCGCCCACCGGCTCCGCGTCCTTGACCGCGTTCTTGTAGGACTCGACGACCCACTCCATGTCGGAGACCTTCTGCACGCTGAAGCCCAGCACGCCGAGCCCCTTCTTGCCCGCCATGGCGTACGAGGACGGCGACCCGGCCGCGTACCACATGGCCGGGTGGGACTTCCCGTACGGCTTCGGCAGGATCTTGCGCGGCGGCAGGGACCAGTGCTTGCCCTGGAAGCCGACGTACTCGTCCTGGAGCCACATCTTGGGGAACTCGGCGATCGTCTCCTCCCACAGCTCCTTCGTGTGGTTCATGTCGGTGATGCCCGGCATGAACCCGAGGATCTCGTGGCTGCCGGCGCCGCGCCCGGTGCCGAACTCGAAGCGCCCCTCGGAGAGATGGTCGAGCATCGCGACCTTCTCGGCGACCTTCACCGGATGGTTGACGGGCGCGAGCGGGTTGAAGATGCCGGAGCCGAGGTGGATGCGCTCGGTGGCGTGCGCCAGATAGCCGAGGTACACGTCGTTGGCGGAGAGGTGCGAGTACTCCTCCAGGAAGTGGTGCTCGGAGGCCCAGGCGTACTTGAAGCCGGACTTGTCCGCCTGGATGACGTACTCGGTCTCCTCGATCAGTGCCTTGTGCTCTGCCTCGGGGTCCACCTTGGCACGCGCGGCGGGCACGTACCCCTGAACAAAGAGCCCGAATTCCACGGAGGTTCACCGTCCTCAAGTTTTCCTGGCGGTTTTTCTGACGCACCGTCAGATTGTGGTGCGACCGACTGTTCCACCGCCACCGCGACCCGTCAATAGCTGACGCTGCGTCAGAAAGGGCTGACCCCCGCGAGCCACCCCCCGTCGATGACGAACGGCTGGCCGGTGATGTACGAGGAGTCGTCCGAGGACAGGAACAGGACCAGCGCGGCGACCTCCTCGGGCCTGCCGATCCGCCCCATTGGCACGAGCTTGCGGTAGTACGCGTCCAGGGCCGCGCCGGACGTCGCCAGATCGGCGTCCGCGTCCAGCAGGGCCGGGTTGGTCATCGCGGTGTCGACGGCCCCCGGACAGACGGCGTTGACCCGGACGCCCTTCCCCGCCAGCTCCATGGCGGCGACCTTGGTGAGCCCCAGCACCGCGTGTTTGGTCGCGGCGTACGCGCCGACCAGGGGCATGCCGGTCAGACCGGTGTACGAGGACGTGTTGACGATCGTCCCGCCGCCCGCGGCCTCGATCTCGGGCGCGACGGCGCGTATCCCGAGGAACGCGCCCGTCATGTTGACCCGCACCACCTGCTCGAACTCGGCCAGCGGGGTGTTGACCAGCTCGTTGAAGCGCAGGATGCCCGCGTTGTTGACGAGCCCGTCGATCTTCCCGAAGGCGTCCTTGGCGACGGCGACGGCGGCGGCCCAGTCCTCCTCGCTCCCGACGTCCAGCCGCACGAACCGGGCGACGTCCTCCCCGAACTCCTCGCCCAACTCCTTGACCAGCGCCTCCCCCTGCTCGACCAGCACATCGGCGACGACGACCCGTGCGCCCTCGGCCGCGAAGAGCCGCGCCTCCTGCTCGCCCTGCCCGCGCGCCGCCCCGGTGACCAGGAAGACCCGCCCGTCCAGCTTGCCCATGTCCGTCTCCTTCACGTACCGAGGTGGGGGGCCACGTCCGCACCGAACGCCGCCATCTGATCGGTCAGTTCGTCCACGC
Organism: Streptomyces anulatus; assembly: GCF_014650675.1. Lineage (GTDB taxonomy): Bacteria > Actinomycetota > Actinomycetes > Streptomycetales > Streptomycetaceae > Streptomyces > Streptomyces anulatus. The sequence continues at coordinate 139,802 of NZ_BMVK01000016.1, forward strand.
TCCGGCTCCGGAAGCGCACCTGGATCTGGTGCACGCCGATCGCCGCGTACTCCCGCAGCGACTCCGCGAGGGCCTCCGGCTTCCCCGTGAGCGTCCGCCGCCCCACGGGCCACCCGGGCTCACCCACGTACAGCGGTTCGGTGATCGCACCGATGACGATCGGCGCTTCGACGCCCGCCTCCTCCCGCAGGGCGCGCACCCGGGCGATCTGCGCGGGCAGCCGCTCCCGGGCATCACCCTGCGGCAGCCACCCGTCCCCGCGCACGGCGGCCCGGCGGGTGGCGGCGGGCGAGGAGCCGCCCACCCAGATCGGCACCCGCTCCTGGGCCGGCCGGGGCAACTGCCCGAGCCCGCCGAACGAGAACCGCTCCCCCGCGAACTCCGGGTACTCCTCGGGCCCGAGCGCGGCCCGCAGCGCGTCGATCGACTCGTCCAGCACGCCCCCGCGCCCGTCGAAGTCCGCCCCGACCGCCTCGAACTCCTCCCGGACGTGCCCGGCCCCGACCCCGAGGATCAGCCGGCCGCCGCTGAGGTGGTCGAGGGTGGCGTACTGCTTGGCGGTGACGAGCGGATGGCGCAGCCCGACGACGGCGACATGGCTCATCAGCAGCACGCGCTCGGTGACCCCGGCGAGAAAGGAGAGCGTGGCGACGGGGTCGTACCAGACGGTGCTCATGCCGTCCGCCAGTCGGCGCGGAATGGCGACGTGATCGCAACCGGCGACGTAGGCGAAGCCGCCCCGATCGGCGGCGCGGGCTGTGCGGACGAGATCGGCGGGGGTCGCCGCCGCCTCCCAGGGTTCCGCGTAGATGGCGCTCTGCGACTGGACCGGCAGCTGCATCCCGTACGCCAGCGGCCCATCGGGCGATATCGGCACGACGGCCTCCTTCCCCTCCGGCCCGGGACGGTCCCGCCCCGGGCGACGGCCGCCATCGTCATACCTGACGGACCATCAGACAAGGGGTGGGGGGACATCGGGGCGCATCGGCGGCGGCACCGATGAGTTTCGCGGCCGGGAGCGGTCATGACTGGCAGGCAGGACAAAGCGGGCGGCCGGGGTGACCCGGCCCGCACGCAGCACATGGCACGAGGCACGCCGCACGCCGCACGCCGCACGCACTATCGGCAGAGCAAGGGGAACAACGATGACCACACCCACGAACGACGACACCGCCGACACCACCACTGACGGCACCACCGGCACCACCGGCACCGAGGGCATCACAGGCCTCGGCGTCGTCATCGGCAGCACCGACTCCGCCGCCCTGATCGCCTGGTACCGCGCCGCACTGGAGCCCCTGGGCGCCCGCTGGGCGGAACATCTGCTGATCGTCGGCCCCGGGGCGATCATCGGGTTCGACGAGCGGGACGACGTGGCGGAGAAGGCCGCCGAACCGGGCCGGCAGCTGATCAACCTCACCGTGCGCGACATCCGGGCGGCCGAGAAGCACCTCAACACGCTCGGGGTGACCTGGGTGCGGCCGGTCGAGGACACCGGGGACGGCTGGTTCTTCTCCACGATCGTGGACCCGGTGGGCAACTACCTCCAGATCCTCCAGGGCCCGGGAACACCCTGAATCCGCTCCTCCGCACGGCACGGGCCACTAGGTTGTCGAAGGCCATCCGAACAAGGGGACGCCAGCGAACATGCCATCGACGACGACATTCCGTATCGGCGGGGACCTGACCGTGGGGCGACTGGGCTTCGGCGCGATGCACCTGCCCACCGAACGCCCCGAGGACCGGCCGTCAGCCATCGCCGTGGCCCGCCGGGCGGTCGAACTGGGCGTCACCCTGATCGACACGGCCCACATGTACGGGGGTGGCGCCAACGAGGATGTTCTGGCCGAGGCGCTCCACCCGTACCCGAAGGACCTCCTGATCACGACGAAGGTCGGCGTCGTCCGCTCCGCCGGGACGGGCGACTGGTCCCTGAACGGCCGCCCGGAGTCCCTGCGCGCGGAGGTGGACCACGCCCTGCGCCGGCTCCGCGTCGACCGGATCGATCTGCTCCAGCTCCACCGCATCGACCCGGAGACCCCGCTCGCCGACCAGCTCGGCGCTCTGCGGGACCTGCGCGAGGCGGGCAAGGTGGGCCGGATCGGCCTCTCCGAGGTGTCGGCCGCCGAGCTGGCAGCCGCCCGGGAGATCGTCGACATCGCGAGCGTGCAGAACCGCTACAACCTGACCGACCGCGAACACGAGCCGGTCCTCGCGGCGTGCGAGGCGGCGGGCATCGCCTTCCTGCCGTGGCGGACGGTGGCCTGGGGCAAGGCGGGCGACCGCGCGGAAGTGGCGGCCGTCGCCGCCGACCTGGGCGTCACGGCCACCCAGGTCTGCCTGGCCTGGCTGCTGGACCACTCCCCGGTGATGCTCCCGATCCCGGGCACGTCCAGCGTCGCCCACCTGGAGGAGAACACGGCGGCGGCGGACATCGCGCTCACGCCGGAGCAGCGGGCGCGGCTGGACGGGATCGCGGGGAGCAGCTGAGCCGGCCGTCGGCAGTACCCGGGCGGACCCGGGCCTCTCGTTCGGCTCGTCCCGGACGCCCCCCTCCGGGTCGGCGGCGGCAGCTTCGGCGAACTCCGGGAAGTCCGGGTTCGCAAGCTGGAAGCCTTCAGTCGCCCGTGCCGCTCTTGGTGTAGACGAGCTTGGCCGGCCCTTCGCCCTCCAGTCGCTCGGCGAGAACCCAGCCGCACGCCTCGTAGAACGACTTGGCCCCGGCGTTGTCCGGGAAGGTCTCCAGCCGGATGGTCGAGTACCGGGCGAGGAGCGTCTCCTCCGCGTGCCGCAGCAGGAGCCGCCCCCACCCTCGACGGTGATGGTCCGGGTCGACCATCATCAGGTCGACCGTGCGGCCGTCGAGGATGGAGAGGCCGACGATCCGGCCGTCCTGGCTGAGGCAGTGGACGCCGCCCCGCTCCAGGTGGCTCCTCACGTGCTCGTCGGAAGCACCACTGCCGGTGAACCAGTCCACTGCCTCGTCGCCGAGGAACCCTCGGTAGCAGGTGTCGATCGTGCGACGCGCAAGAGCCCGGAGCTCACCGAGGTCTTCCCCGGTCGCCGGGCGGATGGTGGGACGGGCTCCAGTCGTCACAGTGATTCCAGCTTCTTCGGTGAGGGGTGAGCCGCCGACTCTAGCCACTCGGCCGTAGCTCGGAGAAAGCCGCCCGCACCCCGGCGTCAGACCTCCGCGTCGCCCCACTCCTCGACGGCCACCTCATCGCCCACCGAGAGCTTCCCCGGCCGCACCACGGAGAACTTCGCGCCGAACACCACACCGCCGCCCGCGGCCCGCCGGTAGCCCGCGAGCGTCCGCAGCGGCTCCGGGCCGCCCCGGGCCCCGGCCTCCTGGTCGACCAGGGTGACCGCGCAGCGGACGGCGAGCTTGGTGTAACCCAGGTCGGCCGCGCCGATGGTCATCCGGCGGATCCGGTCCTCGGCGTGGGGCGCCGCCGCCCAGTCCTCCCCGTGGCGCTCCCCGGGGCGACTGTCGATGACGATGTTCGGGCGGAAGCGGTCCATGGCCAGGGGCGGGGCGCCGCGCTCGGCCATCCGCGCGTGCAGGTGGGTGAGCGAGGCGCGGGAGAGCAGATGCACGGCGCTGCTGTCCGCGTAGCCGGAGGTGCCCGGGGTCAGGCCATCGGTCTTCCGGTCGTGCTCCGGCGGCACGCGGACCAGCCGGCTCGGGACGCCCAGGAAGTCCGAGAGCCAGGCTGCTGCCTCCTCGCCCTGGTCGATGCCCTGGAACGTCGCGCCGAACAGGTCGACGTCGCGCCGGGGCGCGGACGTGGTGACGTCGAGGTGCAGCTCGTCCTCACCACCGCGAACCCCGTCACCACCGCGAACCCCGTCCCCGCCGTCGCCGCTCCCCCGCTCCGCCGATGCGAGCGTGAGCCTGCCGCCGTCGGCGCTGATGGTGGGCCGGACGAGGGCGAGGCGGGGGTCGCGGCGTTGGGTGCGGTAGACCCCGTCGGTGCTGACGACCATGAAGCTGCGGTCGTGCGCGAGACCTGCCGGGGTGAGGTGCGTACTGTCCAGGGGCGTTCCCGCGCAGCCCTTGACGGGGTAGGTGAACAGATCGACGACGGTCGCCATGTGGCCCGCTCCTCCGTGAGGTCCCCTGCCCCCGGAACTTCCGCCGTCGGGCCCGTACATCCAGGGTGCCAGGCCGGACCGATCTTGCTCGACGGCTTTTACGCCATACCGCGACGCGCCACTCCGCCGGGCCGCCCCCGGCTCAGCAGTTCGGGATCACCGCCCCGTTGTTGTCGCGGGCCTCGTCGTTGCCCCAGCGGGAGAGGTAGTACGCGGAGACATACGCGTTGCGGCCGTTCTTGCCCGCGTACACCGTGTCCAGGTCGGTGCGCAGCCACCAGTGGTTGAACTGGGTGGCCGTGCCGACCCGCTCCCCCCACACCTTGCAGTACACGTAGTTCGTGCCGGCGTTCAGGATGCCCTGGGCGTCGGCCGTGTTCGCGGCGGCGTAGCCGGTGGCGTTGGCGAAGGTGTCGACCCAGTACTTTCCGCCTCCGCCGCCACCGCAACCGTTGTCGCTGGTCAGGTACTTGTTGTAGTACGAGCCGGGGTACGGGGCGAGCGACTGGCCGTTGATCACGATGTTCTGGCCGACGCCGTTGTAGAGCTGCTCGTAGTGGATGTGGGCGCCGGAGCTGTTCCCGGTGGAGCCGGTGGTGCCGATCTGCTGGCCCTGGGCGACCTGGGCCCCGTTGGCGACGGAGAACGCGGCGAGGTGGAAGTAGTACGTCTTCCAGCCGCCGCCGTGCTCGATCGCGATGTAGTTGCCCGCCCCGCTCGGCTGGGAGTAGCGGTAGGCGGTTCCGGCCGCCGAGGCGAGGACCGGGGAGCCGGCCGTGGCCCCGCCGTCCGTGCGGACGAAGTCGAGAGCCTGTCTGACCTCGGCGGAGTGATGACTGTACGTCCATTGCTGGCCGCAGCCGTAGGGCGCCTTGAAGTTGGGGGCGGCCGCGGCCGGGCTCGCGGCGGCGGTGACGGTGAGCAGGCCTCCGAGGAGCGCCAGCAGGGCCAGCAGACTGGTACGGGTCGAGCGCATGGGCGGGGAATCCTCCGGGTCGACAACCGGGCAGTGGGGTGCGAGGTGCGGAGCGCGCGGCGCGAGATGCGAAGTACGAAGTGCCGGTGCATCTACGCGAGTTGAACGGAGACCAGGGTGCCGCAACTTCCGGCGGAGCGACAGACCTCGCGGGGGGGGCTTCCGGGGGGCTTCCGGGGGTGCCGCTCCTCGGCGCTCCCCGGCCCACACCGACCCCTCCTGGTACCGTCGATCGCATGTCTGCAGCTTCGTGCGCGGCCGCTTGCGCCGCGGTGACCAGGACCCGCCGCTAGCGGCGGGCGTTCTGCTCACACACTTTCCAGGGCGTCCAGCCGCTTCGTGATCAGATCCGGGCGGCATCTTCGTGCTGCTCGGAGCCACTTCTGAGCTACGGAGCACCTGATGTTCTCAGGCATCCTCTCTTCACGCGGGTCTTCACGCGGGCACAGCCCGTCCCCCGTACGCGCATGGCTGGTGCTGTGCGCGATGTCCATGCTGCAGTTCTTCATCGCGGTCGACGTGACCGTGGTCAACATCGCCCTGCCCTCGATCGGCGCCGACTTCGGCGTCGACGGGCACTCCCTCACCTGGGTCGTGGTCGGGTACACGGTCACCGGCGGCGGGATGCTGATGCTCGGCGGCCGGCTGGGCGACCTGCTCGGGCGGCGGCGCGTGCTGCTGCTGGGCACCGGCCTGTTCGGCGTCGCGTCGCTGCTGGCGGGCCTGGCCCCCACGTTCGGCCTGCTGGTCGTCATGCGCCTGCTCCAGGGCGCCGGGGAGGCCGTCGCACTGCCCGCCGCGATGGCCACGGTCATCCTGATGTTCCCCGAGGGGCCGCGCCGGTCGCGGGCCCTGGGCGTATGGGCGGCGGTGGCCAGCTGCGGACTCGTGCTCGGGTTCGTGCTCTCCGGCTTCGTCACCGCTCACCTGGGGTGGCGGTGGATCTTCCTGATCTCCGTCCCGTTCATCCTGGTCGTCCTGCTGGCAGCCGTCTTCCTGGTCGACGCCGACCGGCCCGTGGCCGAGGACCGGCAGGCGCTGGACCTTCCCGGCGCACTGCTGCTGACCGCCTGCCCGCTGCTGTTCACGTTCGGCGTGGTCGAGGCCGGTGAGCCCGGAACACCCCTATGGGTGGTCCCGGCGGCGCTGGCCGGGGCGGTGGCGGCCGGGATCGGGTTCGTACGGGTCGAGGCACGCTCGCGCAACCCGCTGGTACCGCTGCGCTTCTTCGCCCACCGCACCCGGGTCGCGGCCAATCTGGCCACGATGCTGCTGAGCGGGGCGCTGTCGACGTCGTTCCTGCTGTTCACGTTCTTTCTGCAGGACCGGCTGGGCATGGGCCCGCTGGGCGCGGGTCTGACGATGCTGCCCCTGGCGGTCTCGCTGATCGCGTTCTCCATGCTGGTGCCCCGCCTGCTGGGCCGTTGGGGGGCACGCGCGTGCGTGCTCGCCGGGATGGGGTTCACCGCGGCGGCGATGGTGGCGATCGCGCTCGTCTCGGCCTCGTCCGCGGGCGGGGCCGCGCTGGTCCCGGCCATGCTCCTGATCGCGGCCGGCATGGGGTTCGGCATCGTCGGGCTCCAGTACGTCGCGGTCACCGGCGTCACCGAGGACGACGCCGGAATCGCCTCGGGCGTCCAGCGCGCCGCTGACCAGATGGGCGGCGCGGCCGGGGTGGCGGTCTGCGTCGGGGTCGGCTTCGCGCCCGCCCTGCACGCGTTCGACCCGTACCTGGTGGCCACGCTGCTGGCCGGTGCGGGACTCGTGACGGGTGCGATCGTGGCCCGACGCATGCCCGCCTCCGTGCCCGCCTCCGTCCCCACTCCCGTGCCCGCCTCCGTCCCCACTCCCGCGCCCGCCTCCGTCCGCACTCCCGCGCCCACCTCCGATCCCGCTCCCGCTCCTGAGGCGGACCCGCCGGAACAGGCCGGGTGACCTGAACCCCGTCGGGCTCCCTCCGGCTTCACCCCGCTTCACCCGGCGGAGTGGAGTCGGCCGCCCGCAGGGGTGGTCCGGCCTCGCCATGCTTCGGTCCCGTCGTGGTGTGCCGAAGCATGAGCGCATGTCACTGAACACATCGCCGAACGGTCTGCGTTCGCTGGCCCGCCGCGTGGTACCCGCGCTGCTGGTCGCCCAAGTCGCCCTTTTCCCGCTCCAGTCCGCCTCGGCCACCGCGCTCACCGCGCACCCGTGCGCGTCGTCCGCCGGCTGCGGTTCGGTCGTCGTCGCGCCCGTCTCGCAGGCCGCACCGGAGCACGGTGACTGCACCAGTCCGGAACCGGTCGTGTGCCTGATCCGGAGCGAGACGCCGCAGCAGCGCGAGGTCGCCCGCGCACAGCGGATGCGCTATCACGACCTCCTTGAGGACATGGAACGCACGGAGTGCGCCATGCGCGCCGAAGGGCGCTCGGAGGAGGACATCGCCCGCGCTCTGGTCGAGATGCGCAATGACGCCAAGGACGTCGTCCGCGCCGGCATGACCCCGGAGCAGGTCGCGGAGCTGGAGGCGCGCAACCAGAAGAAGTACGGGAACCCGCTCGGCCCGACGGCGGACCAGCTCTACCTGAAGTACGGCTCCTGGGAGAAGGTCTCCGAAGCCGCCACGCGTTCGAGCGCGGCCGTGGACCGGGAGCTCGGCCTGGAATTCCGCCACTGCTCCTGTGACGTCCTCCAGGCCGCCTGACCGGTTCCGCCAAACGCCCGGAGCGGGGGCGGGCCCGACCCGTGGGGGCAGGCCCCGCCCCCGCCCCTCACTTCCGGTACAACGTCTCGATCTCCCCCGCGAAGTCCCGCGCGATCGCGTCCCGCTTCAGCTTCAGCGACGGCGTCAGGTGGCCCGCCTCCTCCGTGAAGTCCACGGCCAGGACCGTGAACTTACGGATCGACTCCGCGCGGGAGACCAGGCGGTTGGCCTCGTCGACCGCCTTCTGGAGCGACGTGCGCAGGTCCTCGTCGTGGACCAGGTCCCGCATCGGGATGTCCTGCTTCTTGGTCATCTGGCGCCAGTGCTGGAGGCCGTCCGGCTCCAGGGTGATCAGGGCGGTGATGAACGAGCGGTTGTCGCCGACGACCATGCACTGGCTGACCAGGGGGTGGGCGCGCAGCCAGTCCTCCAGCGGGGCCGGGGTGACGTTCTTGCCGCCCGACGTGATGATGATGTCCTTCTTGCGGCCCGTGATCGTCAGATAGCCGTCCTCGTCCAGCGCGCCCAGGTCGCCCGTGGGGAACCAGTCGTCCGGCAGGAGCGCCGGGGTCACCTCCGCCCGTTCGCCGTCCCAGTAGCCCCGGAAGACCTGGCCGCCCCGCAGGAGCACCTCGCCGTCGTCCGCGATGCGCACCGACGTGCCGGGCAGCGGCCAACCGACCGTGCCCAGGCGGGGTTTGAGGGGCGGGGTCACCGTGTGGGCGGCCGTGGTCTCCGTGAGGCCGTAGCCCTCGAAGATGCCGATGCCGGCGCCCTCGTAGAACGCGGCGAGCCGGCGGCCCAGCGGGGAGCCGCCGCAGATCACGTACCGGACCCTGCCGCCGAGCGCCGCCCGGATACGGCGGTAGACCAGCGGGTCGTACAGGGCGCGGGCGGCGCGCAGGCCCAGACCGGGGCCCGGTCCCGTACCGTGTTCGGCGGCCTCGACCGCCTTGCCGTAGCGCTGGGCTATGCGGGCCGCCCGGTCGAACGAGGAGGCCCGGCCCATCTTCTCGGCCGTCGCCCGCCCCGTGTTGTAGACCTTCTCCAGGACGTACGGGATGGCGAGCAGGAAGGTCGGGCGGAAGCCCGCCAGGTCCGCCAGCAACTCCTCCGTCTGAATGGACGGCGCGTGGCCCAGGCGCACCCTCGCCCGCATGCAGCCGATCGCCACCATGCGGCCGAACACATGGGAGAGGGGGAGGAAGAGGAGGGTGGAGGCCGGGTCCTTCGAGACCGACTTGAAGACCGGGTGCAGGAGTTCGATCGCGTTGTCGACCTCGGCGAAGAAGTTGCCGTGGGTCAGGACGCAGCCCTTCGGGCGGCCCGTGGTGCCCGAGGTGTAGATCAGGGTGGCGGGGGTGTCCGGTTCCAGGGAGGCCCGGCGGGCCGTCACCGCCGCGTCCGGGATGTCCTTGCCGAGGGACTTCAGGTGGCCGATCGCCCCCGTGTCGAACTGCCACAGATGCGCCAGGTCGCCGAGCTGCTTGCGCTCCTGGCTGATCACGCGGCCCTGTTCCTTCGACTCCACCGCGCATGCCACCGCGCCCGAGTTCTGGAGGATCCAGCGGGCCTGGAAGGCGGAGGAGGTCGGGTAGATGGGGACCGTCACCAGGCCGGCCGCCCAGGACGCGAAGTCCAGCAGCGTCCACTCGTACGTCGTCCGGGCCATGATCGCGACCCGGTCGCCCGCCCGCAGCCCCTCCGCCATCAGGCCCTTGGCCACGGCCAGCACCTCGGCGGCGAACTCGGCCGCCGTCACGTCCTGCCACACGCCCTCGGCGTCCTTGCGGCTGAGCACCGGATCCGACGGGGCCTCCCGGGCGTTGTCGAACGGGATCTCGGCGAGCGAGCCGCGCTCCACGACCGGTGCGGACCTCGGTACGGAGACCTCCTGGACCCTCCCGTCGGGGCCTCGCCTCTTCGTCGGTTCGACCAGAACGGGCTTGACTGCGGGGGCGGTTGCGGCGGCGGAAGGTGGCGTTGACACGTGCGGCTCCTCGGTTCGGGGGTCGGGCGGGTCGGTCCGCCGGGTCGTCCGTCCGGCAGTGGTGCGGCAAGAGGCGAGCGGGTCAGGGGCGTTCCAGGATGGCCGTCACCCCCTGGCCGCCCGCCGCGCAGATCGAGATCAGGCCCCGGCCCGGCGCGTCCCGTTCCGCGAGGAGCTTGGCCAGGGTGGCGACGATCCGGGCGCCCGTCGCGGCGAAGGGGTGGCCGGTGGCCAGGGAGGACCCGGCCACGTTCAGGCGGGCCCGGTCCACCGGGGCGAGGCCCTGCTTCTCCCAGGCGGCGAGGGTGGCCAGCACCTGGGAGGCGAACGCCTCGTGGATCTCGTACAGGTCGAAGTCCTCGATCCCCAGCCCGGCCCGCTCCAGCAGGCGCGGCACCGCGTACGCCGGTGCCATGAGGAGGCCGTCGTCGCCGTCCACGTAGTCCACCGCCGCCGTCTCGTACAGGGAGAGGTGGGCGAGCGGCTCCAGACCCCGCTCCCGTGCCCACTCCTCCGTCGCCAGCAGGACCGTCGCCGCCCCGTCCGTCAGCGGGGTCGAATTGCCTGCCGTCATGGTGGGGTCGGGGTCGGATGTCCCGAACACCGGCTTGAGCGCCGCCAGTTTCCCGACCGTTGATCCCGGGCGGAGGTTCTGGTCCCGGTCCAGGCCCCGGTACGGGACCACCAGGTCGTCCAGGAAGCCCCGTTCGTACGCGGCCGCCAGGCGCTGGTGGCTGGTGGCGGCCAGCAGGTCCTGGTCCTCGCGGCTCACCGCCCAGCGGCGGGCGGTGACGGCGGCGTGCTCGCCCATCGACAGGCCGGTGCGGGGTTCGGCGTTGCGCGGGATGTCCGGGACGAGGTGGCGGGGGCGGACGGCGGCCAGCGCCTTGAGGCGGGCGCCCGCCGTCCTCGCGCGGCGGGCGGCGAGCAGGATGCGGCGCAGTTCGTCGTTGACGCCGAGCGGGGCGTCGCTGGTGGTGTCGGAGCCGCCCGCGATCGCCGAGTCGACGGACCCGAGCGCGATCGTGTTCGCGGCGGCGATCACCGCCTGGAGGCCCGTGCCGCAGGCCTGTTGGATGTCGTAGGCCGGGGTGCGCGGGTCGAGCGCGGAGCCGAGGACCGTCTCCCTCGCCAGGTTGAAGTCGCGGCTGTGCTTGAGGACCGCGCCCGCGACGAACGCCCCGACCCGGTCCCCGGCCAGGCCGTACCGCTCCACGAGGCCGTCGAGCGCGGCCGTCAGCAGATCCTGGTTGGAGGCGGTCGCGTACGGGCCGTCGGAGCGGGCGAAGGGAGTACGGCTGCCGCCGATGACCGCGACGCGGCGCGGCTGCGGCAGGGCGAGGGGAATCGACGGGCGCGGGCGCGTCACCGTGACCATCTCGTCTCGGTCGGTCCGGGATTGTTCATCTCGACCAGCTCCTGACTCTTAAGTAACCTTACTCAGGAGTAAATCTACGACCGAGCAGGGAGTCAGGACAATGGCCGATCGCTATCTGCACCTCACCGGCACAGCACCCGGCCGCTTCCTCACCCGGCGGCTCGGCCTGCCGCAGCCCGCCCCGCTGCGCCGCTGGACCCTGGAGACCCCGCGCCTGGACGGGCCGCTGCTGCACCTGACCGCCGGGACCTCGGCGATCCGGGACGGACTGGCGAAGGTGCTGGCCACGACCGGGCTCACCGTCGAGGCGCGGCCGGCGCGGCCCGCCGGAATCGTCCTGGACGCCACGGGGGTCACCTCCGCCCGGGGACTCGCCGAGGTGCACGCCGCCCTCCATCCCGTCGTACGGTCGCTGGCTCCCGGTGGCCGGATCGTCGTCATCGGCACGCCGCCGTCCCCCGAGGACCACCATCAGGCCGCTGCCCAGCAGGCGTTGGAGGGTTTCGTCCGGTCGCTGGGCAAAGAGGTCGGGCGGGGCTCCACGGTCCAGCTCCTGCGGCTCCCGGCCGACGGGACGCCGGAGGCCGCCGAGTCCACCCTCCGCTTCCTCCTCTCCCCCCGGTCCGCGTACGTCAGCGGCCAGGTGATCGAGCTGACCTCCGCCGCCCCGGGCTCCGTGCCCGACTGGGCCGCCCCGCTCGCCGGCCGGACCGCCCTGGTCACCGGCGCCGCCCGGGGCATCGGCGCGTCCGTCGCCTCGGTGCTCGCCCGCGACGGGGCACAGGTGATCGTGCTGGACGTCCCCGGGGCCCGGGACGACCTGGTGCGCACCGCCGACCGGCTCGGGGCCACCGCGCTCCCGCTGGACATCACCGCACCCGACGCCGCGGCCCGCATCGCCGCCGCCGCACCGGACGGGCTCGACGTCCTCGTCCACAACGCGGGCATCACCCGCGACCGCCGCCTCGCCAACATGCCGGCCGAACGCTGGGCCCAGGTCATCGAGGTCAACCTCGACAGCGTGCTCCGCACCACCGACGAGCTCCTGGCCTCGGGCGCCCTGAACCGGGGCGGCCGGATCGTCGCCACCGCCTCCATCGCGGGCATCGCGGGCAACGACGGCCAGACCAACTACGCGGCCAGCAAGGCGGGCGTCATCGGCCTGGTCCGCTCGCTCGGCCCGCGCGCCGCCGCCGGGCACGGCGTCACCGTCAACGCGGTGGCCCCCGGCTTCATCGAGACGAGGATGACCGCCGCCGTGCCGTTCCTCATCCGTGAGGCGGGCCGCCGGATGAACTCCCTCTCCCAGGGCGGGCTCCCGGCCGACGTCGCCGAGGCCGTCGCGTGGTTCGCCCAGCCCGCCTCCGGGGCCGTCAACGGCCAGGTGCTGCGCGTCTGCGGCCAGAGCCTGCTGGGGGCATGAGTCCGATGACCTCGCTCACCGCCTCGCTCGCGCGCGGGGCCCTCACCTCGCCGTTCAAGCGCGCCGGACGGCCGGACGCCACACTGCCCGCCGACCGCCTGGCCCGCCCGGCCGCGCCCGTCGCGCCCGGCCCCCTCGCCGCGTACGGGAGGATCTGCGGGTTCACGGAATCCGGGCCGCTGCCGCTCACGTACCCGCATGTACTGGCCTTCCCGCTCACCATGCGGCTGATGACCGGACACGCCTTCCCCCTGCCGGTGCTCGGGCTCGTCCACACCTGGATCGAGATCACCCCGCACCGGGCCGCGGCGCCCGCCGAACCACTCGAACTGACGGTGTACGCAGAGAAGTTGACCCCGCACCGGCGGGGCACCGAGGTCACGATGGCGACCGAGGCGCGGGTGGACGGGGAGCTGGTGTGGGAATCGCGCAGCGGCTATCTGTCCCGTCACCGGCAGGCCGCGCAGGCGGCCGGCCCCGTCACCGCCGTCCCCCCGGACGCCGGGGGCCTTCCGTCCCGCGCCGAATGGCGACTGCCCGGTAATCTGGGGCGGCGCTACGGGGCCGTCTCCGGGGACCGCAACCCGATCCACCTCCACCCGCTGACCGCCCGGCTGTTCGGCTTTCCCCGGGCCATCGCGCACGGCATGTGGACGGTCGCCCGCTGCCTGGCCGAGGCCGGCGACCCGTCCTCGATCCGTTCCGTACGGGCCGGGTTCAGGGCTCCCGTCCTGCTGCCCGCCACCGTGACGTACGCGGCCGACGCCACCGGGAACGCCTTCGAACTGCGCGGCCCCGACGGGCGCGTGCACCTGGTGGGGGCGGTGACGAGGCAGACCGGGGGTTCACCGACGGGGTGACCGCTCCAGCCCCGGGCGGGTGAGGGCACGGTCGTGGACGCGGCTCAGGATCAGCAGGGCGCAGATGGCGCCGATCAGGGCGCAGAACATGTCCCACTGGGTGTCCCACACGTCCCCCTGCGTTCCCAGGAACGCGTCCGCGGCCTCGCCGCCGGTGACGGCCGCCAGCCATTCCAGCATCTCGAAGACGGCGCTGAAGGCCAGGCAGGCGCAGACGGTGAGGACGGCGAGCCAGCGGCTGCCGCGCAGAGGGGAGGTGCGGACGAGCAGTTCGCGCACGAGGACGGCCGGGACGAAGCCCTGCACGAGGTGGCCGAAGCGGTCGTAGGGGTTGCGTTCCCATCCGAGCCAGTCGCGCACCCAGTCGCCCACCGGCACCTCCGCGTAGGTGTAGTGGCCGCCCACGATGAGCACCAGGGCATGCGCCGCCAACAAGCCGCAGAGCAGGCCACTCAGCGGGAAACGGTTGCGGAACAGGATGATCAGCGGCAGGCCCGCCATCACCCACACCGTCTCCAGCAGCCAGGTGGTCGGGTCGGCGGCGCCGAACCTCGACACGACGAGCGCCGCGGTCACCGCGACGGCAAGGGCGGCCGGCAGCCGGCGGCTCGACGACAGCCGCACGTCCAGCGACGGGGCGGGGTTCGGGGTGGTGGCGGCCATCGCCTGCTCCTAGGAGGTCGGTACGGGCCGCCAGTCTCAGCCTCGCGGGCAAGCGCCTTCTTGAGTACATGTACTCAACCAGCGGCCGATGAAGATGAGTTGCTACCCACCCGCCCCGGGGTTGCCCGCCGCGACCGCCAGGGGGCGCCGTGCCCGCCCCGGCCCGACCGGGAAGGCGTCCCTACGCCGCCGGAGGCTGCCAGGGCCGGGCGTGCATCAGGTTCTCCAGGCCCGCCCAGGCGAAGTTCATGAGGGTCGCCGCGGCCTCCTTCGCCGAGACGTCCGGGGTGTCGTTGGCCCAGCCCGCCAGCGACTCCGCGGCCCCCACCAGCGCCTGCGCGAGCCCCACCACGTCCCGGTCCGCGAGTGCGGGGTCACGGTGCGCCTCGCGGGCGGCGGCCCCGATCAGACCCGTCACGAACGCGACGATCTCGTCCCGCATGGAGCCGAGCTCGCTGACGAACGGCTCCCCGTGCGAGCGCGCCTGGCGGTGCAGGACCGACCAGCCGTCCGGGTTCTCGGCGGTGTGGAGGAAGAACGCCCGCAGTCCCGCCCACAGTTGGCCGTCGGCGGGCAGCCCCGGCTCCACCCCGGCGCGCACCGCCTCCAGCAGGGCGTTCGCCTCGCGGCGGATGCAGGCGGAGAACAGCTCTTCCTTGGAATTCAGGTACAGGTAGACCAACGGCTTGGACACGCCCGCCAGCTCCGCGATCTCGTCCATCGAGGCGGCCCGGTAGCCGCGCTGCCCGAAGGTCCGCACCGCGGCGTCCATCATCTGCTGCTCGCGCACGGCGCGCGGCATCCGTTTGCTCTTCACTGCACCCATGTCGATCCTCCCCGCCCCCACTGCCCTGCTCCCGCCCCAGGGTACGGCGGCCCGCGGCCCGGCGTCGTGGAGAGCGATCACCGGTGGCGGGGACCCGCCCGTGCGACCGGCGGAGGAGAGGGGTCATCCCCTGGTCCGACAACGCTTCCACCCGGCGTCCGATGCGGGCCGTCCGGGCCGCCGCCTAGCGTTGCGGACATGACGATCTCGCTTCGCAACAGACCGGCCGGGGTCGCCGCGACCGCCGCGGCGCTCGCCCTGACCGCTCTGGCCGCGCTGGCCACGGCCGCGCCCGCCTCGGCGTCCGGTCCGGCGCCGGCCACCGCCTTAGCCCCCGCCTCCGCCGCCCCGGCCGAGCCTGCGGCGCCCACCCTTCCCCGCCCCACCGGCCGGTACGCCACCGGCCGCGACACCCTGTTCCTCACCGACCACACGCGCACCGACGCCTGGGTGCCGGCCGCCGGGCCGCGCCAGTTGCTGGTGTCGCTGAACTACCCGGCCCGCCCCGGCACCGGCGGCGACCCGGCCCCGTACCTGACGAAGGAAGAGGCGCGGCTGATGCTCGCGCAGCGCGGCCTTGAGGACGTCGTGCCGCCCGAGCTGGTCAGCGACATCGGCACCCATGCCCGTACGGCGGCCCGTCCGGCCCCGGGCCGCTTCCCCCTGGTCCTGCTCTCCCCCGGCTTCGGCACGCCCCGGGCCACGCTGACCGGGCTCGCGGAGGAACTGGCGAGCCGGGGTTACGTCGTGGCGACCGCGGACCATCCGTACGAGTCGACCGGTACGCAGCTGCCCGACGGGCGGGTCCTCACCTGTGCGGCCTGCGACAAGGTGGACGCACAGCCCGACGACGCCGCGCGGCGGGAGGTCCTGGCCGCCGTCTCCGCCGGGCGGGCCGACGACTTCTCGTTCCTGCTGGACCGGCTGACCGGCCCGGACCCGGCATGGCGGCACTCGCGGACGATCGACCCGCGGCGGGTGGGCATGGCGGGCCACTCCATCGGGGGCAACGCGGCCTCCTCCACGATGGCCGCCGACCGCCGGGTGGACGCGGGGGTCGACATGGACGGCACGTTCTTCGACCCGGCCCCCGTCCGGGGGCTGGACGGGCGACCGTTCCTGATGCTGGGCACCGACCCCGGGCACGGCCCCGGCGTCGACAGGTCCTGGGACGACGCCTGGGACCGGCTGGACGGCTTCAAGCGGTGGCTGACGGTCCGGGACTCCGGGCACTTCACCTTCACCGACCTCCCCGAGATCGGTGAGCAGCTCGGCATCGAGGACCCGGAAGCGCCCCTCTCCGCCGCGCGCTCGACCACGATCACCCGGAGCTATGTGACGGCCTTCTTCGACCGGAGCCTGCGCGGCCGGCCGGCCCGCCTGCTGAACGGCCCGACCCCGGCCAACCCCGAGGTCCTCTTCCAGCACCCCTGACCGTACGGACAGCACGACAGCGCCCTCGGACCACCACGTTCCGTACGTGGTCCGAGGGCGCTGTCAGGACGGCCGGGGCCGAGTGGCGCTAGGCGGTGACGGGCACCGCGCTCTGGGGCTCCGCGTCGCGGACCTCGTCCCGGTCGGTGTCACCGAACGAGTCGATCGGGGAGGCCGAGGCCGAGTTGTACGCGTCGTGGTCGAGGATCTTCTCCCGGGCCGCGACGATCACCGGGACCAGCGCCTGGCCGGCCACGTTGGTGGCGGTGCGCATCATGTCCAGGATCGGGTCGATGGCCATCAGCAGGCCGACGCCCTCCAGCGGGAGGCCCAGCGTGGACAGGGTGAGGGTCAGCATGACCGTCGCGCCGGTGAGACCGGCGGTGGCCGCCGAGCCGATCACCGAGACGAAGGCGATCAGGAGGTAGTCGCCGATGCCCAGCTGCACGTCGAAGATCTGCGCGATGAAGATCGCCGCCAGCGCCGGGTAGATCGCGGCGCAGCCGTCCATCTTCGTGGTGGCGCCGAACGGGACGGCGAAGGAGGCGTACTCCTTCGGAACGCCGAGGCGCTCGGTGACCTTCTGCGTGACCGGCATCGTGCCGACCGAGGAGCGGGAGACGAAGGCGAGCTGGATCGCGGGCCAGGCGCCCTTGAAGAACTGGAGCGGGCTGACCTTGGCGACGGTGGCCAGGAGCAGCGGGTAGACGCCGAACATCACCAGGGCGCAGCCGATGTAGACGTCGGCGGTGAACGTCGCGTACTTGCCGATGAGGTCCCAGCCGTAGTCGGCGATGGCGTAGCCGATGAGGCCGACGGTGCCGATCGGAGCGAGGCGGATGACCCACCACAGGGCCTTCTGGAGCAGCTCCAGGATCGACTGGCTGAGGGTGAGGATCGGCTTGGCCCTGTCGCCGAGCTTGAGGGCGGCGATACCGGCGACGGCGGCCATGAACACGATCTGGAGCACGTTCAGCTCGGTGAACGGCGTGATCACGTTGTCCGGGACGATGCCGGTCAGGAAGTCGATCCAGCTGCCCTTGGTCTCGGAGAGCGCGCCGTCCTTCGGCGTGAGGCCGGTGCCGGAGCCCGGGTTGGTGATCAGGCCGATCGCGAGGCCGATGGCGACCGCGATCAGGGACGTGATCATGAACCAGAGCAGGGTGCGGGTCGCGAGCCGGGCGGCGTTGTTGACCTGGCGCAGGTTGGTGATCGACACGAGGATCGCGAAGAAGACCAGCGGGGCGACGGCCAGCTTCAGCAGCTGGACGAAGAGCGAGCCGATCTCGTCGAGGGTGGTGACGAGCCAGCCGAGGTCCTGGCTGCGGGCCAGCCAGCCGAGCAGCACGCCGAGGACCAGACCGGCGACGATCTGGGCCCAGAACGGGACCCTGGGTATACGGGAACCGGAGCCGGTGGGCTGCTCGGCCTCGGGGGCGGCGGACGCGGGATTCGCGGACACGGACACACTCCAACTGGGGACGCATCGGGACGCACGGATCCATCCGTGCGGTCGTGCGGTGGAACGGGGACGGGGTCGCGGCGCCCGCATCGGGGGCGGAGCCGCTGCATGATGCCGTATCAGACCTTGCGGCAACAGACCGCGGACATACAGCGGCAGAGATCGACATGCAGGCGCGCCACGAGCGGGATGCTCGCGGCATGACGGAGGCGCACAGCTGTCTTCATGTCGAATACGTTAACACTTGAACTTTGGGAACCTCAAAGCCTTTCTTTGGCTCCCGGGCATGGTTCCGCCGGGCAGAAAAGGCTGGAAAGCGCCGGAAAACAGTGGAGAACGCCGCGAACCCCGGTGCTGGAGCCTGTCGGCTCCGGCCCGGGGTCCGGCGGAGAAGGGGTGCGCACGGCGTGCGCGTGTGAGGAAGCTTACGTGGCGCCTACAGGCACCACGGGTGCTACTGGACCGCGTCCTCGCGGGTGCGGTTGGCGTCGAGGCGTGCCTTGGTGCGGTCGACGGTGGAGACGATCTGCTCGGACATCTCGTCGCGCTGCCTGCGCAGCAGCACGTAGCTGAGCGGGGCGGACAGGAGGAGGCCGAGGAGGATCACCCAGACGATGTTGGAGCCCCCGAGCCCTGCGGGCACCAGCCCGAAGTGGACGGCGACACCGGCGGCGAGGAAGCAGCCGACGAAGATCAGCAGGCGCAACGCCGTGTAACGGATCAACGCGCTCGGCTTGGCAGCGGACACGGCTGGCCCTCTCTCTTCCCATGGACTCTCGACACGCTTCTGCCCGTCCAGTGAAGCATGGCCCGAATTCTCTCGGTTCAGGGGGTTGCCGGGCGGCGGGAGTTCTCGGTTCAGGGGGTCGCGGGGCCCAGCGGGAGCAGCATGATGACGTCGTCCCGGTCGTCGCCGGGGGCGACCCGGATCGCGTCCGGCACCCGGCCGACCTCCTTGTATCCGCAGGCGGCGTAGAAGCGGTCGGCGCCGGTGCCGCCCCGGCAGGTGAGGCGGATCGCCTCGATGCCCTCGACGGAGCGGGCGGCGTCGGCGGCGGCGGCCATGAGGTCGCGGCCGTACCCCCTGCCCTGGTGGCGGGGGTGGACCATGACGGTGTAGAGCCACAGCCAGTGCTTCATCAGCCGGTGGGTGTTCAGGGCGAGGAAGGCGGTGGCGGCGACGGCCCCGTCCTCGTCCCGGCCGACCAGCAGCCGGGTGCGACCGTCCTCGATGGCGACCAGGTGCTTCAGCAGCTCGGGCCGGATCTCCTCGGCCGTGACGGGCGGGACGAAGCCGACGGCACCGCCCGCGTTGCTGACGTCGGCCCACAGGGCGGTGACGCCGTCGCGCAGGGCGGGAGTGAACGAGGGATCCAGCTCGAAGGTAAGCGCCATAAGCGCAGACTAACCATTACACCTCGCTCGGCTCAACCCTGTCCGAAACGCGAGAAAGCCCCGGCCGGGGACGGCGGCCGGGGCTTTCGTTCGGTGTGGGGTCGGGCAGGGCGGCGTCAGACGCGCATCGGCTGCGGTGACTCGCGGCGGTCCGCCTCCGGCCCCGGGTACTCACGCAGGATCTCGTACCGGGTGTTCCGCTCGACCGGCCGGAAACCGGCGTCGCGGATCAGGTCCAGCAGATCCTCGCGGCCGAGCTTGTTCGGCGTGCCGAAGTCGTCGGCGTCGTGCGTGATCTTGTACTCGACGACCGAGCCGTCCATGTCGTCCGCACCGTGCTGCAGCGCGAGCTGGGCGGTCTGCACACCGTGCATCACCCAGAACACCTTGACGTGCGGCACGTTGTCGAAGAGCAGCCGGGAGACCGCGAAGGTCTTCAGCGCCTCGGCGCCGGTCGCCATCGTGGTGCGCGCCTGGAGCTTGTTGCGGACCTTGCCGTCCTTCATGTCCACGAAGTCGTGCTGGTAGCGCAGCGGGATGAAGACCTGGAAGCCGCCGGTCTCGTCCTGCATCTCCCGCAGCCGCAGCACGTGGTCGACGCGGTGACGGGGCTCCTCGATGTGCCCGTACAGCATCGTCGCGGGGGTCTTGAGCCCCTTCTCGTGCGCGAGCCGGTGGATGCGCGACCAGTCCTCCCAGTGGGTGCGGTGGTCGACGATGTGCTGGCGGACCTCCCAGTCGAAGATCTCCGCACCGCCGCCGGTCAGCGATTCGAGACCGGCCTCGATCAGCTCGTCGAGGATCTCGGAGGCCGAGAGGCCGGAGATCGTCTCGAAGTGGTGGATCTCCGTCGCCGTGAACGCCTTCAGCGCGACGTCCGGGAGGGCTTCCTTCAGCGCGCTGAGCGAGCGCGGGTAGTAGCGCCACGGCAGCGTCGGGTGGAGTCCGTTGACGATGTGCAGCTCGGTGAGGTTCTCGCCCTCCATCGCCTTGGCGAGGCGGACGGCCTCCTCGATGCGCATCGTGTACGCGTCCTTCTCGCCCGGCTTGCGCTGGAACGAGCAGTACGCGCACGAGGCGGTGCACACGTTGGTCATGTTGAGGTGACGGTTGACGTTGAAGTGCACCACGTCGCCGTTCTTGCGCGTGCGCACCTCGTGCGCCAGCCCGCCCAGCCACGCCAGGTCGTCGGACTCGTAGAGGGCGATCCCGTCCTCGCGGGTCAGCCGCTCGCCGGCCCGGACCTTCTCCTCCAGCTCGCGCTTGAGTCCCGCGTCCACTAGGCCGCCTCCCATATCTCCGTGTATCAGACTCCGACCAACCGTACGCCTACGCCTCTTCGGGGAGTTCTCCGACCCGGTTCTCCCACTTGGTGGAGAGCACGATCGTCGTACGCGTCCGGGAGACGCCCTTCGTACCGCTGAGGCGGCGGATCGTCTTCTCCAGGCCGTCCACGTCGCCGACCCTGACCTTGAGCATGTACGAGTCGTCGCCCGCGATGAACCAGCAGTCCTCGATCTCCGCGAGGTCCTTCAGCCGGCGCGCCACGTCCTCGTGGTCGGCCGCGTCCGAGAGCGAGATCCCGATCAGCGCGGTCACGCCGAGCCCCAGCGACGCGGAGTCGACGGTGGCGCGGTAGCCGGTGATGACCCCGGCGGTTTCCAGCCGGTTGATGCGGTCGGTGACGCTGGGCCCGGAGAGCCCCACGAGCCGTCCCAGCTCGGCGTACGAGGCCCTGCCGTTCTCCCTGAGGGCCTGGATGAGCTGCCTGTCCACCGCGTCCATATGACTGAAGCCTTCCATTGTTCAGCAGTACCGCGACTTTACGTGTAGAATCTAAGGCATGCAGGGCTGACGCCCTGCAAATCTTCTAGAACATCCAAGAAACGCTTTCGAATCTTCAGGAGTGAACTTCACCGTGTACACGATCGAGATGGCCTACGCCCGGATGCGCGAGCTGCAGGACCTGGCCAACCGCTCGCGTGCCCACCAGCCCGCCGCCGCGCACCGCGTCGACAAGACCCGCACCCCGCGCGCGCACAAGAAGCGCTGACCAGGGCCTATCGGTCCTGAGGGTCTCGGGAACCGCCACCGAGCTCTCCTTCCCAACGGCGGTACAGCCGGTGCGGTACGCCTCCCGCGTCCAGCACCCGCCCCGCGACGAAATCCACCAGATCCTGGATGTGCGTCGCACCCGCGTAGAACGCCGGAGAGGCGGGCAGCACGATCGCGCCCGCCTCGTCCAGGGCCACCATCTGCTTCAGCGTCTGGCCGCTCAGCGGAGTCTCGCGCACCGCGACGACGAGCGGGCGGCGCTCCTTGAGCGTCACGCTCGCGGCCCGCTGGAGCAGATCCTTCGACAGACCGAGCGCCACTCCGGCCACACAGGCCGTCGAGGCCGGCACGATCAGCATCCCCTTCGCCGGGTACGACCCGGAGGACGGCCCTGCGGCCAGATCACCGGCGGGCCAGTGGCGTACGCGCTCCAGCTCCGCCTCCCCCACCGCGAACGCGTCCGGCTTCCCGTCGGCCCCCCGCTCCAGCCAGGTCCGCAGATCCTCGCGCCAGTGACCGTCCCGGAACGCGATACCGGTCTCGTCCAGCAGGGTGAGCCGCGAGGCCCGGCTCACCACCAGGTCCACGCTCTCGCCGGCCGCCAGCAGCCCGCGCAGAACGGCGGCCGCGAACGGGGTCCCCGAAGCACCGGACACCCCGACAATCCAAGGCCGCCGCTGCTGATGAGTCACTGAAGTCCTGGATTCCACACCTGCGAGCCTATCCGGCACGCCCTCGCGCCCGGCACCCGGAACCGGGCGGGCGCCGCAGACGTTCACCGGGTGACGGGCAACCCGGGGGCAGGGGCAGACCATGGGCGACTACTGGACCACCGACCGCACCACGAGCAACGGCACCACCGGCGGTGCGCGGGCCCTGACCGCCGGGCTCCTGATGGCGGGCTGGGTGGCCCTGCTGTGGATCCTCGAAGGAATCGACACGGCCACGGGCAACGCCCTGGACACCTACGGCATCAGCCCGCGCGAGACGGCGGAGCTGCGGGACGTGGTGCCCGCCGCGTTCCTGCACAGCGGCTGGGAACACCTGGCCTCCAACACCGTCCCGCTGCTGGTCCTCGGCTTCATCGCCGCCCTCGCGGGACTGCGCCGGTTCGCCGCCGTCGTCGTGACGATCATCCTGGTCAGCGGCCTCGGCGTCTGGCTGACCGCCCCGTCGGACACGGTGACGCTCGGCGCGTCCGGCGTGGTCTTCGGACTGCTCGGCTATCTGCTGGTCCGCGGCTTCGTGGACCGCCGCCCCTGGGACGTCCTCATAGGCGTCGGCGTCGCCGTGGTCTACGGCTCGCTGCTGTGGGGCGTCCTGCCGACCGACTCGGGCGTCAGCTGGCAGGGCCACCTGTTCGGCCTGGCCGGCGGGGTGGCGGCGGCGTTCCTCTTCCGCCGCCCGTCCGCGCGCCGCGGCCCGGACAACCTGGTCACCGTCTGAGGGGACTCAGGGCGTCAGGCCGCGCACCAGCAGGTCGAGCAGCGCGCAGGCGAACAGCGCGATGCCGATGAAGCCGTTCACCGAGAAGAACGCCCGGTTCAGCCGGGACAGATCGTGCGGCCGCACCACCCGGTGCTCGTAGACGAACGCCACCGCGACGATCACCATGCCGATCCAGTAGAAGACCTCGGCGTCCGTGGCCAGCCCGAACCACACCAGCAGCCCGGTCGTGATCGCGTGGCACACCCGCGCGCCCCACAGCGAGGCCGGGATCCCGAAGCGCGCCGGGAAGGAGTGCACCCCGTGGGCCCGGTCCGCGGCCACGTCCTGGCAGGCGAAGATCAGGTCGAAGCCGCCGATCCAGATCCCCACGGCGAGCCCGAGGATCACCGCGTCCCACGACCAGCTCCCGGTCACCGCGAGCCAGGCGCCGACCGGCCCGATGGCCTGCGCGAGGCCCAGAATGGCGTGCGGGAAGTTCGTGAACCGCTTGCCGTACGGGTAGACCACCATCGGCACGACGGCCAGCGGCGCGAGCGCCAGGCACAGCGGGTTGAGCAGGGCCGCCGCCCCCAGGAAGACCGCCAGCGCGACGAGCGCACCGGTCCACGCGGACTTCACCGACACCGCGCCTGTCACCAGCTCACGGCCGGCGGTGCGCGGGTTCCGGGCGTCGATCTCCCGGTCGATGATCCGGTTGGCGGCCATCGCGAACGTCCGCAGACCCACCATCGCCAGCGTGACGAGCAGCAGCGTGCCCCAGTGGATGGAGCCGTCCAGCCGGAACATCGCGGTCAGCGCGGCGATGTACGCGAAGGGCAGCGCGAACACCGAGTGCTCGATCATCACGAGCCGCAGGAAGGCCTTCACCTTGCTGTCCGATGGCGCGGGCCCGGGAACGGACGCCGCTTCTGCCGTACTGCTCACAGCCCGTATTCCTTCCAGCGCCGGTCGACCTTCGCCGCCGTCTCCGGATCGGAGACGACCATCTCCGGCCACCCGCCGTCCCGGGTGTAGCCCTCCGTGGTCAGCTTCCTGGTGGCGTCGATGCCGGCCTTGCCTCCCCAGAACTGCTGGTACGAGGCGTGGTCCAGGTGGTCGACCGGCCCTTCGGTGACCGTGAGGTCGCGGGCGTAGTCGGTGTTGCCGAGGGCCCGCCAGGCGACCTCGTGCAGATCGTGGACGTCGCAGTCGGAGTCCACCACCACGATCAGCTTGGTCAGCGACATCATGTGCGCGCCCCAGATCGCGCTCATGACCTTCTGCGCGTGCTTCGGGTACTTCTTGTCGATCGAGACGATCGCGCAGTTGTGGAAGCCGCCCGACTCCGGCAGGTGGTAGTCCACGATGTCCGGCACGATGATCTTCAGCAGCGGAAGGAAGAAACGTTCCGTGGCCCGGCCCAGCGGCCCGTCCTCGGTCGGCGGGCGGCCCACCACGATGGACTGGAGCAGCGGCCGCTTCCGCATGGTGACGCAGTCGATGGTCAGTGCGGGGAACGGTTCCTGCGGGGTGTAGAAGCCGGTGTGGTCCCCGAACGGGCCCTCGGGGAGCATCTCGCCCGGCTCCAGCCAGCCCTCGATGACGACCTCCGCCTGCGCGGGGACCTGGAGCGGCACGGTCTTGCAGTCGACCATCTCGATCCGCTTGCCCTGGATGAACCCGGCGAAGAGGTACTCGTCGATGTCCCCGGGCAGCGGCGCGGTGGAGGCGTACGTCACGGCCGGCGGCGCGCCGAAGGCGATGGCGACGGGCAGCCGCTCACCGCGCCGGGCGGCGACCTGGTAGTGGTTGGCGCTGTCCTTGTGGATCTGCCAGTGCATCCCGATGGTGCGCTTGTCGTGCCGCTGGAGCCGGTAGAGGCCCAGGTTCCGGACGCCGTTCTCGGGGTGCTTGGTGTGGGTGAGGCCCAGGTTGAAGAACGAGCCGCCGTCCTCGGGCCAGGTGAACAGCGCGGGCAGCTTGTCCAGGTCGACGTCGTCGCCGGTCAGCACCACTTCCTGGACGGGCGCGTCGCCGGACTTCACCTTCTTCGGCGGCACGTGCACCATCGAGCCGAGCTTCCCGAAGGCCTCCCGCACCCCGACGAAGCCCTGCGGCAGCTCCGGCTTGAGGAGTCCGCCGATCTTGTCGCTGATGTCGCTGTACGACTTCAGCCCGAGGGCCTTCAGGAGGCGCCGGTCGGTACCGAAGACGTTCATGGCCAGGGGCATCGAGGCCCCCTTGACGTTCTCGAACAGCAGGGCGGGCCCGCCCGCCTTGTTGACCCGGTCGACGATCTCGCCGACCTCCAGGTGGGGGTCGACCTCGACCTTGACGCGCTTGAGATCACCATCGCGCTCAAGAGCACGGAGCAGGGAGCGAAGATCGTCGTAAGCCATGCGGTCCAGTTTGTCATCCCCGCCCCCGCGGCCCCGCCGGGGCTCCCCCGGTGCCGCGCACCGAAAGTCCGCCGATCGTCCGCGCACGCGCCCGGCAGGTCCGGCTCCGGGCCCCGGATCCTTCATGCCGAGCCGGTACCCTGGCCGCGACACCGGGCGTCATCCCGCCCACCGCCGCTTCCTGGGGGACGCACCATGAGAGCCCTGATGTTCATCGTCCCGCTGGCTCTGACGATCTACGCGTTCATCGACTGCCTGAACACCACGGAGGAGGACACCAAGCATCTGCCGAAGATCGCCTGGGTCTTCATCATCCTGCTGTTCTGGATTGTCGGCCCGGTCGTGTGGCTCGCCGCCGGCAAGACCCGCCACAACAGGGCCGGGGCCGCGGGACCCGGCTCGTGGCAGCGGAACAGGCGGCAGCAGTGGGTGGCCCCGGACGACAACCCGGACTTCCTCAAGTCGCTCAAGGACGACAAGGACGCCGAGCCCGACGCCGAGGAGGAGCGGGGCCGCCGCGACGGCGGGACGGGCCCCGACGACAAGACCCCGCCGGCCTCCTGACAGCGCACCGACGACCCGCGGCACGGCATACGACGGCTCCCCGGACGAGAATCCGTCCGGGGAGCCGTCGTATGCCGTGCGCGGCCTTCTCAGACCCCCGCGTAGGAGTGCAGGCCGGAGACGAAGATGTTCACGCCGTAGTAGTTGAACAGCCAGCAGGCGAACGCGACGAGCGCCAGGTAGGCGGCCTTGCGGCCCTTCCAGCCGGCGGTGGCGCGGGCGTGCAGATAGGCGGCGTAGGCGACCCAGGTGATGAAGGACCAGACCTCCTTGGGGTCCCAGCCCCAGTACCGGCCCCAGGCGTCGCCCGCCCAGATCGCGCCGGCGATGATCGTGAACGTCCACAGCGGGAAGACGGCCGCGTTGATCCGGTACGAGAACTTGTCCAGCGAGGACGCCGAGGGCAGCCGCTCCATGACGGAGGAGGCGAACTTCCCGGGCGTGCCGCCGGAGGCGAGCTTGCTCTCGTAGCTGTCGCGGAAGAGGTAGAGGACCGTACCGACCGCGCCGAGGTAGAAGACGGCGCCGCAGATGATCGCGGTCGAGACGTGGATCCACAGCCAGTACGAGTGCAGCGCGGGCACCAGCTGGTCGCTGTCGGTGTAGAGCGTCGTGACCGCAATGCCGAGGTCCAGCAGGACGGTGGTCACCAGCGGGAGACCGATCCAGCGGACGTTCTTCTTCAGTGCGAGCAGCACCAGGTAGGAGCCGACCGCCACTGTGGAGAAGGTGATGGAGAACTCGTACATGTTGGCCCAGGGGGCCCGCTGCACCGACAGGGCGCGGGTGGCGACGCCGCTCGCCTCGACGAGGAACGCCACCACGGTCAGCGAGACCGCGATCCGGCCCCACAGGTCGCCCTTGAACGTGCCGCCGGCCGCACCCGGGCCGTCGGGCACGTCACGCGTACCGGTGGCGGAGCGGGTGATGACCTCGGGCCGGTCCAGCACGGCCGTGCCACCGGCGCGCGCCTTCCCCGCGGTGGCGGCGGAGGCACCGGCTCCGGGGGCGGACAGCGCGGCGGCCGTACGGCCGACCTTGCTGCGGCTGCCGAGGACCCACTCCGCGATGTGCGCGAAGAACGCCAGGGTGTAGACGGCCATCGACGAATAGATCAGCACATTGCTGGTGTTCGCCAGGCTCTCGTTGGTTGCGGCGGCGAGATTCACTTCTCAGCCCCTTCGACAGGTGCTTCGGCAGGATGTACGGGCCGGCTCCCGGCCTCGTTCGTGGCGTCGGTCGTGGCGTCGGTCGAGCCGGGCCCGTCCGGCGCGTCCGGTTTCTCCGGCGTGTCCGGGGCCTCCGCGGCGGCGGGGGCGACGGGCGCCGTGGTGACCAGAGCGGCCGACAGGTCGCCCAGTTCCTCGGGGAGCTTCGCGGACTCGCTGCGGCCCAGGCCCGCCATCTCCACGACCGTGACGCCGTCGGCGCCCCGGACCGCCCGCACCCACACCCGGCGGCGCTGGATGAACAGCGAGCCGGCGAGACCGGCGATGGCGGCGACGGATCCGCCGAGCGCCCAGCCGTTGCCCGGCTGCTGGGAGACCTGGAAGCTGGCCCACTCCTCGACGCCGTCGAAGGTGATGGATCCGGCGCCGTCGGGCAGGTCCAGCTTCTCGCCGGGCATCATCATCTTCTTGAGGAGCTCGCCGTCCTCGCCCTTGAACTCCTTCATCTTGGACGTGTCGAGCTGGTAGACGTTCTGCGCGAGCCCGGAGTCGACGCCGAGGGAGCCGTGGTAGGCGCTGAGCGCCAGCACGGGGAAGTCCAGGGCGGGGAACTGCGAGAACATCTGGCCCTTGCCCTCGCCGGCGAAGGTCGGCACGAAGAACGCCTTGAAGCCCAGCTGGGTCTTCTCGCCCTTCTTGTCCTTGTAGCCGTCCATCACCTTGATGGCGCCGGACGAGGTGATGTTGTTGTCGATCGGCAGCAGCGGGACCGCGGACCGCGAGACGACCTTCCCCCTGCCGTCCCGGACGGTGACGACGGGCGCGTAGCCGTGGGCGATCAGATAGACCTTGGTGCCGTCCACGACGAGCGGTTCGTTGACCTTGATGACGCCCTTGCGCTCCGCGCCGTCGGCTCCCTCGGCGTACGTCACCCGGGCCTCGAAGGTCCGCGGGGTGCCGCGCTGCGGGCCGCTCTTCTCGTACGTACCGACGAACTCGTCGAGCACGAAGCTGAACGGGGCCAGCGAGTCGGAGTCGTAGAGCGAGCCCGACTTGAAGTCGTCGTACTGGGTGAGCGTGTTGGAGAAGCCGTCGCCCTCGACGATCAGCTTGCCGCCCTCGGACTTGAAGAGCTGCCCGGAGGCGAAGGCCACCAGCATCACGATCAGGGCGATGTGGAAGACCAGGTTCCCGGCCTCGCGGAGGTAGCCCTTCTCGGCGGCGACCGCGTCGCCCACCTCGTGCGTCCGGAAGCGCCGCCCGCGCAGGACCGCGAGGGCCGCCTCGCGGACCTCCTCGGGCTCGGCCTCCGTGCGCCAGGTGGTGTACGCGGGCAGCCGGGTCAGCCGCTTCGGCGCGCCCGGCGGGCGGCTGCGCAGCTGGCCGACGAACTGGCCGGTGCGCGGCACGATGCAGCCGATGAGCGAGACGAACAGCAGGATGTAGATCGCGGAGAACCACACCGAGCTGTAGACGTCGAAGAGCTGGAGCTTCTCGTAGATCGGGGTGAGGGTGGTGTGCTGGTCCTTGAAGGCCTGCACCTTCATGTCGTCAACGCTGGTCTGCGGGATCAGCGACCCCGGGATCGCGCCGAGGGAGAGCAGGAAGAGCAGGATCAGGGCCACCCGCATGGAGGTGAGCTGACGCCAGAACCAGCGCACCCAGCCGACCACGCTCATCGCGGGCACGCCCGCCCCGGTGTCGGGGCGCTCCTCGCGGGGCGCGGTGGAGAGCCGTTCGCCCGCCGCGCCGTGGGCGGAGCCCCGGCCGCGCTCGTCCTCGCGCTCCCGTGTCTCCGTGCTGTTCGACTTGCTCATGAACTCAGATCCCTACAACGAAGCCGCTGGACCAGCTCTGCATGTGCTGCATGAGCGTGGCCCACGCACCCGTCAGCAGCAGGATTCCGGTCACGATCATCATGCCGCCGCCGATCCGCATCACCCATGCGTAGTGGCGCTTGACCCAGCCGAACGCGCCGAGCGCCTTGCGGAAGGCGACCGCGGCCAGGACGAACGGGACACCGAGTCCGAGACAGTACGCGACGGTCAGTATCGCGCCACGTCCGGCGGTGCCCTCGGTGAACGCGAGCGTGCTCACGGCGGCGAAGGTCGGACCGATGCAGGGGGTCCAGCCGATCCCGAAGAGCGCGCCCAGCAGGGGCGCGCCGGCCAGCCCGGTCACCGGCCGCTTGTGGAACCGGAACTCGCGCTGCGTCACCCCCGGCAGGAGCCCCATGAAGAAGACCCCCATGAGGATCATCAGGACGCCGAGGATCCGGTTGAACAGCTCGGCGTGTACCTGGAGCTCCCGGCCGAAGTAGCCGAAGAGGGCCCCGCCCGAGACGAAGACGACGGTGAAGCCGAGCACGAAGAGGGCGGCGCCCGTCACCACGCGGCCCCGGCGCGCCTCGGCGAGGTCGGTGCCGCTGACCCCGGTGACGTAGCTCAGATAGCCGGGCACGAGGGGCAGCACGCACGGGGAGAAGAAAGAGATGAGGCCGGCCAGCAGGGCGATGGGCAGGGACACCAGGAGGGTCCCGCTCATGACGGTCTCGTTGTACGCGGCCAGCGTGACGGTCTCGTGGTGCGCGGCGAGCGGGATCACCGGATCACTTCTCCGCGATGATCGGGTCGATCATCTTGCGCAGCTCGTCCGCGTCGAGCGCCTGGAGCGTGCGGGCCGCGATCTTCCCGTCCCGGTCGATGACCACGGTGGACGGGATAGCCTGCGGGTTCAGGGTGCCCTTGGGGAAGCGGAGGATGAGCTTGCCGATCGGGTCGTAGAAGCTCGGGTACTCGACCCCGTAGTCCTTCTCGAAGTTGATCGCCGCGTCCCGCTGGGCGTCGCGGGTGTTTATCCCGACGAACTGGACGCCCTGGTCCGCCGTCTCCTTCGAGACCTGCGCGAAGTACTTCGCCTCCAGGCGGCAGGGGCCGCACCAGGAGCCCCAGACGTTGAGGACGACGACCTTGCCCCGGTAGTCGGCGAGGTCGAGCGGCTTGCCGTCCAGACCGTTGCCGTCGAGCTTCGGCGCCGCCACCCGGTCGCTCTTGGCGACGGTGGAGATGCCGCCGCTGCCGGTGACGAAGTTGGTGTTGCCCCCGCCTCCGGCCTTGTTGCCCCCGCTGCACGCGGACAGCGTCAGGGCACCGGCCACAGCGGTGGCGGCGAGCAGGGTGAAGCGACGTCGGGACGCGCGGCCAAAGCTCATGTGAAAAGTTTCGCATGGCAGATTCCGGGCTCCCCCGCGCCCCCCTCCGTGCCCGTAAAGCCCCTTGTCAAGCCTGTTTAAAGAAGGAGTTCCAACCACCGGCGGGCGCCTGTCCGACGTCCAGCGTCCGGAGCTTGGCGAGCACGGCGGGATCCTGTACGTCGAGCCAGTCGACGTACTGCCGGAACGAGACGAGACGCACGTCGTCCTTGTCGGCCACCTTCTTGATCACTTCTTCCACGGCGTCCATATAGATGCCGCCGTTCCACTCCTCGAAGTGGTTGCCGATGTAGAACGGCGCACGATTCGACTCGTACGCGCGCTGGAAACCGGCGAGATACGCCCCGGTCGCCTGGGTGCGCCAGCCCGGATAACGCGACGGCATACCCTTCGTCGAATTCTGCGACTGATTGGCGAGGATGTTGTAGTCCATCGAGAGCACCTCGAAGGAGTGCCCGGGGAACGGCATCGCCTGCAGCGGAAGATCCCAGACGCCGCCGCGCTTCACGGGCCAGGTCTGACGGCCGCCGGGCGAACTGGCGTCGTACCGCCAGCCC
This sequence comes from Streptomyces anulatus, assembly GCF_014650675.1. Classification (GTDB taxonomy): domain Bacteria; phylum Actinomycetota; class Actinomycetes; order Streptomycetales; family Streptomycetaceae; genus Streptomyces; species Streptomyces anulatus. The sequence goes on from NZ_BMVK01000016.1 coordinate 170,373, forward strand.
AGTTTGCTCGCGGTCGGCAGGAGATTGTCCTGGCCGAGCAGGCAGGGGGTGCGGCCGCCGATCAGTTCCTTGCGATAGTCGAACGGAAGCGGATCCTCGTTCTCCCAGCCGGTGTTCGTCCGCCATTCCGTGACGAACGACACAGCCTGATTGATCTCGCTGTGCCATTGGGCGGGCGTCCAGCGCTCCACGGATCCGGAACCGCCGCAGAAATGCCCGTTGAAGTGGGTGCCGATCTCGTGGCCGTCCAGCCACGCCTGGCGTACGTACTTCAGCGTGTCCTTGACGTGATCGTCGGTGAGATAGCCGATGTCGGAGGCGCCGCGGGGGTTGTTCGGCGGACGGTAGAGGGATTTCTTCGACTCGGGGAGCAGATAGATCCCGGAGAGGAAGAAGGTCATCGCCGCGTCGTGTTCCTTGGCGAGTTCGAGAAAGCGCGGGAAGAGCCCGTTGCCGACCTCGCCCGCACCGTCCCAGGAAAAGATCACGAACTGCGGCGGCTTCTGGCCGGGTTCGAGGGGAACAGGCGCCTGCGGCTGGTTGGGCTGTTTGCCGGTGTCGGCGGTCGAGCCGTCACCGATCAGCCGGACCTTGTTCTTCGGCGCGCCGTTTCCGCTGCCGTTGCCGCCGTTTCCGGTGTCGCCTTTGCCGCCCCGGCCGGACCCTCCGTCACCGGAGGAGCCCGAGGCGCCACAGCCGGCGAGTCCGATCGCGGCTGCGGCGCCGAGCCCCGCCCCGAGCAGGCCCCTTCGATTGATGTCGCGCATACCGTCCCCATCTGCGGTCGTTTTATCTCAAGCCCATACAAACTACTGAAGGGTTAGATGGGGCACGTAACACGTCGGTTCCGTGCATTTGGGGACTTTCTTTACGCTTTACCTTGCAAGCCGACCGGCCGTCCGCCCAACTCGGGTACGACGTGCGTACGGCGCTCGCACACCCTTACGAGGAGCCCTCGTGAGGGACGCAGGAGGGGCCTCCGCAGTTCTGCCGTCGGCCGACGGATCGGCTTCCCCGGATCGTCGAACTCATGCGCGAGCACGGAGGCGCCCATGCGGCTGCCCCTACCGGAAGGACTCCACCAGGGCGTCGGCCAGAAGCCCCTGCCAGCAGGCGTGGTCGCGGCCGCCGTTGTGGACGGTGCGGACGACCCGGTGCCCCCGGGCGCGCAGCGCGGGAACGAGGGCCTCGCCGTACTCGACCGAAGCGGCCCCGTCGTGCAGGCCGAGGGCGAGGTGGACGACGGGCGCGGATATCCGGTCCCCGCCGCCGGGCGGCAGGTCACCCTCGCCCGGGGTCCGGTCCCCGCCGTCGGCCGGCGGGCCCGGCGCGGGCGACTGGACGAGAGCCCGGCCGAAGCGTTCGGGCCGGGTGAGAGCGGCGTACAGCGCGGTCGTTCCGCCGAGCCCCTGGCCGGAGACGGCGGTCCGGTCCGCGTCGGCGGTCAGCGGCCACCGGGCGCGCGCCCAGGGCAGCAGTTCGTCGGCGAGGAAGGCGGCGCAGGCCTCCCGGCCGCCGGGGTCGCGCTGTCCGGTCGCGGCGTCGCCGGCGTCCGGGGAGAGGACGGCGAGCGGCGGCAGGGCCCCGTCGGCGATCAGCGCGTCCAGCGTGTCCTGGAAGCCGAGCCGCCCGAACCACATGCCCCCGTCGCAGAGCACGAGCACCGGCAGCGGCAGCGGCCCCGGCCCCGGACGGCCGCGCACGGGGTTGCCCGCCCCGTCCGGCGGAAGGTACGTCCAGACCTCGTGCTCCTCGCCCGGGGTGCGGCCGGTGACGGTGTGCCGTTCGACGACGCCGCGCCGGATACCGGCCCGCCGGCCGGCCCAGGGCTGGGGCGGGGCCTCCGGCAGGGCGAACACCGAACTCTCCACGTCACGCCGACGGACCGGCAGGCGGCGGGGGTTGAGCGGGTCGGCCACACCGTGCGCCGTCAGCGCCACCAGCCGCCGCTGGAGCAGGGCGGGGTCGGCGGGCGCGGGGCCCGGGGAGATGTCGGCCACCAGCCGGTAGGACCCCCGGTGGTCGGCGCGCAGCCGAAAGCCGAGGTACCAGACGTCGGTGCCCGGGAGGTGGTGGAGGAGCGTGTCGGCCGGCCGGTCGCGGTCGCCGATACCGGTCGCCATCAGGAGGACCTGACGGGTAGCACGGTGGCCGCGCCAGAGGAAGGTGACGGCGCGATGGCCGGGTGAGTCGTCGAGCGGTTCGACGAGCGGGGTGCCGGCGCGGGTCACCCCGTCCCAGAACGCCTCGGTCAGGGCGTCCCGGGCGGCGGAGTCCCGGGCGGTTTCGAGCTGCCGGGCGAGCCGGGCCACCCGTGGGCCGGTGACCGGCCGGGGGCGGCGTCCGCCGCACGGGCCGCGTCACTCATGAGCCGGCCTCACCGGGACGGTCCGCTCCGCCGGTCTCCGGTCGAGCAGGGCTCTGGGGGAAGTGCGCGTCATCGTTCCACCGTTTCGTCGAAGGCGGTCGTGACCACGGCGGCCACCGTCGCCACCCGCGACCGAGCCCGACGGGACGCCGTCCCACCCACCTGAGGTCAACTTAGCTTAGCCTAACCTAATCTCAGGATCGGGAGCGCTAGCGCCTCGCAGGCACCCCGGGCAGCAAAGCGGACGGGACCGGCCGCCGTTGCTCCGGCGGCCGGTCCCGTCATGTCCCGCGCTCGTGTCCCGCGCGTCATGTCCCACGGTGTTACGTGGCGTTACGTGGTGTCACGTGGTGCCCGCGACGCTCCTCGCGGCGGTGGCTAGGCGCCGAACGCCTTGGACTGCCCCGGCTTCCCCTTCACCGGCTTGGCCCCGGCCAGCAGGTGCACGGGCACCAGGTCCCGGGCCGGCTCCGAGTAGCCGACCGAGACGATCTTGTCGCCCCGGTAGGTGAAGCTCGTCAGCGAGGCCAGCGTGCACTGCCGCTTGCGCGGGTCGTGCCACAGGCGGCGGCGCTCCACGAACGAGCGCAGGATCCAGATCGGCAGCTGGTGGCTGACGCAGACCGCCTCGTGCCCGCGCGCCGCGTCCCGGGCGGCGTCGATCGCGCCCATCATCCGGACGACCTGCTCGATGTACGGCTCGCCCCAGGACGGCTTGAACGGATTGGTGAGGTGCTTCCAGTTGTCCGGCTTGCGCAGCGCGCCGTCACCGACCCCGAAGGTCTTGCCCTCGAAGACGTTGGCGGCCTCGATCAGCCGGGCGTCGGTGGCGAGGTCCAGGCCGTGCGCCTTGGCGACAGGGGCGGCCGTCTCCTGGGCGCGCTCCAGCGGGGAGGCGACGACATGGGTGATGTCGCGCTTCTCCAGGTGCTCGGCGACCCGGTCGGCCATCTTCCGGCCCAGGTCGGAGAGGTGGTAGCCGGGGCGGCGTCCGTAGAGCACGCCGTCCGGGTTGTGCACCTCGCCGTGCCGGACCACGTGCACCACGGTCAACTGCTCGTCGCCGCTCATGCGGTGGCCTCCGCTGCGGCGCGGGCGGCGGCGGGCAGGGCGGCGGCGATGCGCTCGACCGCCCGCTCGTCGTGGGCCGTGGAGACGAACCAGGACTCGAACGCCGAGGGCGGCAGGTAGACGCCCTGCTCCAGCATCGCGTGGAAGAACGCGGTGAAGCGGAAGACGTCCTGCTTCTTGGCGTCGTCGTAGTCGCGGACGGGCTCGTCGGTGAAGAAGACGGAGAACATGTTGCTCGCGGCGGACACGGTGTGCGCGACACCCTCCTTGGTGAGCGCGTCGCCCACCAGGGAGCGCAGCTCGGCGGAGACCCCGTCGATCTTCGCGTACGCCGCGTCGTCCAGCAGCCGCAGCTGGGCGAGCCCGGCGGCGGTGGCGACCGGGTTCCCGGAGAGGGTGCCCGCCTGGTAGACCGGGCCGGCCGGGGCCAGGTGCGCCATCACGTCGCCGCGACCGCCGAAGGCCGCGGCGGGGAAGCCGCCGCCCATCACCTTGCCGAAGGTCATCAGGTCGGGCCGGACGCCGTCGACGCCGTACCAGCCGGCCTTCGACGTACGGAAGCCCGTCATGACCTCGTCGGAGATGTACAGCGCGCCGTTCGCCGCGCACAGCTCCTTGAGCCCGGCGTTGAAGCCGTCCGCCGGCGGGACGACGCCCATGTTGCCGGGCGAGGCCTCGGTGATCACGCAGGCGATCTCGCCCGGGTGCGCGGCGAAGGCGGCGCGCACCGCGTCCAGGTCGTTGTACGGCAGCACGACGGTGTCCCCGGCCGTGGCGCCCGTGACCCCCGGGGTGTCGGGCAGCCCGAAGGTGGCCACGCCCGACCCGGCGGCGGCGAGCAGCGCGTCCACGTGCCCGTGGTAGCAGCCGGCGAACTTCACGACCTTGGCCCGGCCCGTGAAGCCGCGGGCCAGCCGGATCGCCGACATGGTCGCCTCGGTGCCGGAGGAGACCAGGCGCACCTGCTCGACCGGCTCGATCCGCGCCACGATCTCCTCGGCGAGCGCGACCTCGCCCTCACCCGGCGTACCGAAGGAGGTGCCCCGGGAGACCGCCTCCTGGACGGCGGCGATGACCTCGGGGTGAGAGTGGCCGAGAATCATCGGCCCCCACGAGCACACGAGGTCGACATACTCGCGACCGTCGGCGTCGGTGAGGTACGGACCGGTGCCGGACACCATGAACCGGGGCGTACCGCCCACGGCCCGGAAGGCACGCACGGGAGAGTTCACGCCGCCGGGCGTCACGACGGACGCTCGGTCGAACAGCGACTGCGAAACTGGGGCTTCGTATGAATACGCCACTTTGGTCCTGATCTGCGATTCGGGTATCGGGAGGCCGGGCCGGGAAATCACTGACAATCTCGGCCACCGGTGAGCAGGGAGCGCGCTCCCCTCGTATCACGAAAGAGCGTCAGCCCCCTCGCGTCTGCGAAACTGGGGCGTCATAGGGAAAGCTCACACATGCCATGGTGTCAGAGGCACGCACGGTCTTGCGGGCAGGTGTTTCACCGCACGCCCGCGGGGGAGGTCACTGACACGATGATCGGGTTGCGCGGCGGGGGCTGTGTCTCCTAAGAAGTAGTCGGGTGGATGAGATATGCATCGCGGTGGCGGAGTGGGCGAAGGGACCGACGACCTGGGGCCCGAGCCTGCCCGGCGAGGGCGGCACCGGCGCAGGGCAGAGCGCGCCCAGAGCAGGGGCGCGGACAGCACGCCGCCCCCCGGGACCAGGAGCGGGGGCGGGATGGGGGTGACGTACAAGTACTTCGGCGCCCCGGACGGGGCCACCGCGGCACGTGTGCCCATCTCGATGCGCCCGGAGGAGCTCGGCGGTGACGAGCTGGGCATGGGCGGCATGTTCACCAAGATCAAGCCGGAGACCGTGGCCGCCATGGTCCTGACCGGAATCCAGGGCATACCCCTGCACAAGGTCCCCCCGCTCGAACTGGTCGTCCTCCACCCCGACTACGCCGTGGTCAAGCTCCCGATGACCGTCGTCGACCCGCTGCGCGGCGTCGGCGAGGAGTCCGTCGGCGCGGCGGCCTTCATCTGGTCCACGGTCCCCGACCGTGGCGGCCCGCGCGACGCCTTCAACGTCTACCAGCTGCTCCACGAGTGGCAGGACTTCTCCCACCGGCTGCACGACGCGGGGCACCAGGCGTACTGCCTGGTCTGGCCCTGATCCGGGATCGAGCGGCGTTCGAGCGGCCTCGCGTTCCGGAGCCGCTGGTACGTGCCGAAGCGGTGCGGCTCGGTCGACGCCCTTGAGACAGGCGCGGCCGCGCCCATCGTCGACCGCCGCCGCGAACCATCGATTCCCTGCGAAGGAGACCGTCGTGAGTACGTTGGGAAGCGACGAGGTCCCACAGCACCTGGCGGCGGCGTACGCCACGGGCTTCGGCGCGGAAGGCCGGGCCTGGATCTCCGGACTACCGGCTCTCGCGGCAGACATGCTGGACCGTTGGGAGCTGGAACGGGACGGCACGGCAAGGGCGGGAGAAGCCTCACTGGTGCTGCCGGTGCTGCGCCCCGACGGCACGCCCGCGGTCCTCAGACTCCAGATGCCCAGGCAGGAGACCGCCGCCGCACTGATCGGCCTCCGTGCCTGGGACGGCACGGGGATGGTGCGGCTGCTCGATCACGACCCGGTGAGCAGCAGCATGCTCCTGGAGCGCCTGGACGGAGCCCGCACACTGGCTTCGATCAACGACGACGACGTGGCGATGACTGCCCTCGCCGAGCTCCACGCGAGGCTGGTCGCGGTCCCCGCGCCGCAGGGACTGCGCAGCCTGGGCGACATTGCTTCCGAGATGCTGGCGCAGGTCCCACGGGCGATCACGAGGCTGGCCGTCCCGGCCGACCGTCGACTCCTGCGGAACTGGGCATCGGCGGTGGCCGAACTGGTCGATGAGCCCGGGGACCGGATGCTGCACTGGGATCTGCACTACGGCAACGTTCTCGCTGCCCAGCGCGAGCCGTGGATCGCCATCGATCCCGAACCACTCGCCGGCGACCCGGGATTCGACCTGTGGCCCGCCCTGGACAGCAGATGGGACGACGTCGTCGTGAAAGGCGACGCCCCGCGTATCGTGCGGCGCCGTTTCGACCTGCTCACCGATGTCCTCGGCCTGGACCGCGCACGCGCGACCGGCTGGACCCTGGGCCGGCTTCTGCAGAACTCGCTCTGGGACATCGAGGACGGCGAGACGCGACTCGCCCTGCCCTCCGTGACGATCGCGGAGTCACTGCTCGACCGTGGTTCCATGCCCGCGCCTCACCGGTGACAGCACGTCTGCCGTGGTGACGGCTGTCGCCCCTGCGGACGCGGACGTCGATGATGATGCCGCCCGTGAACGCCGCTTCCGCCTGCCAGATTCGGCCAGTTCGAGCCAAATATCGCGAGGATTTGGCCGACAGCCGGTCTTCAGCCGACCCGCCCGCCACGCCGATGCACAGGACATCCGACCATCGAGGAGTCCGCCGTGGGCGACGTTCTGCTGGCCCTGTCCATCCCCGTGCTCGTCTTCGGCGGCGGCATCTACGCGGCCTGCGACTGCTGGTGGCGCCGCAGGCATCCGGCGCCCCCGTCCCCGTACACCCACCGGGCGGCCCGGCTGGCGGAGCAGGAGATGCTGCTCCTGGCCGAGCAGATCGTCGACGACGCGCACGCCGCGCTCGGGCCCCTCTACGGGGCCCCGGCCGCCCCGCGCCCCGGCGGACCGCCCGCCGGGCTCAAGCCCGAGGCGTCCCGGTCGTCCCGGTCGGACGCCACCCCGGATCGCGGCCCGTCACGGCCAGCAGCCGCTCGAAAGCGCTAGCCCCCGCCCCCACCGGGAACGGCTCACCGAACACCTTCATCTCCCGGGCCTGCGGAGCCATGGCCGCCAGCCCCGGCCCCAGTTCGTCGAGCACGCGCTCCTGCGGCACGAAGTCCGCGCCCGTCGCCCGCGCCAGGTCCCAGGCGTGCACCGTCAGATCGCCGAGCACCATGAGCCCCACCGTCCGGGCCGGCAGCTCCATCCGCCCGGTCGTGCCCTCCTCGACGCCCGGCACGCTCCACGCCTCCACCAGCCGGGCGGTCTCGTCTCCGAACCTGCCCCGCCAGTCGCCCGTCACGAACTCCGGCACCTGGCCGAAATCCACCTCCTCGCGGGCCGCCAGCGCCTGGAAGTTCACGACCACCTGGAACAGGTGGTTCACCAGCGCCCGTACGTCGTACTCGGCGCAGGGCGTAGCGTCGCCCAGCTGCCCGTCGTCGATCCCCCGCACGACGGGCAGGGCCCGGTCCGAGGCGGCTTCCAGCAGTTCACCGATCGTCTGTGTCATGCCTCCCACCCTCCACCCGCGCACCGCCCGACGTCTTGAAGAAACACGACAGGCGTGCGGAGGACGCGGGACTAAAATCGGGTCATGGCCGCAGGACCCCGCCGGGACACCCGAGGCATCGTCGACGCCCCGGACCTGTTCGCGCACGTGCGCTTCCGCCGCCGCGAGCCCGCCGCCGCGCTGCGCCCGTACCTGGAGCACTACTGGCTGATCGACTGGGACCTCACCGAGCCGTACGCCGCCCATGTGGTCCCGCACCCGTCGGTGAACCTGGTCTTCCAGCGGTACGAGGCCGGGGACGGTCCGCGGGAGCGGTCCGGGTACGCCGAGGTCGCGGGCGTCGACCCCGGGCTCTTCGCCCGGGGTCTGGCCGGGCGCGGCCGGGTCTGCGGGGTGCAGTTCCGGCCCGGCGGGTTCCGCCCGTTCGCCCCCGGGCGCCCGGTGTCCGCGTGGACCGGGCTGCGGTCCGACGCCGCCGGGGTGCTGCGGCTGCCGCCGCCCGTCCGGGCCGTCCTGGACCCGGACGACGAGGACGCGCGGGTCGCGGCCCTGGACGCCTTCCTGCTGGCCCTGGAGCCCCGCCCCGATCCGCAGGCGACGCTGGCGACGGCCGTCGTCGACCGGGTGCGCACGGACCGTACCGTGCTCCGGGTCGACCGGCTCGCCCAGGACGCCGGGCTCTCCGCCCGCTCCCTGCAACGGCTCTTCTCCGCGTACGTCGGCGTCGGCCCCAAGTGGGTCATCCTCCGCTACCGCATCCACGAGGCGCTGGAGCGCGCCGGATCCGACCCGGCCGTCGACTGGTCGCGGCTCGCGGCGGACCTCGGCTACAGCGACCAGGCCCATCTGGTGCGGGACTTCACCGCGACCGTGGGCGTGCCCCCGACCGCGTTCGCCCCGCGTTGACGGCGGCCGGGCGCACCTCGGCACGCGCATCCACCCGCGCACCCGCACGCCCGCCCGGTCCCCGCACGCCCCGCGAATCTCCTGGCGGCCTTTCCCGCCCCGGTGGCATCCTGACCGGGTGAACGGACCCGAGATCACCCTCGAAGTAGCCCCCGAACTGCGGCTCTTCGTCCCGCACGACCGCCGCGGCGGGCCCACACCCCTCGTCACGGACGGCTCCTCGACGCTCGGCCATGTCATCGAGTCCCTCGGCGTCCCGCTCACCGAGGCCGGAACGCTGCTGGTGAACGGCGGCCCGGTGGCCCGCTCGCATGTGCCGGGCCCCGGCGAACACGTCGACGTACGCGCCGTGGAACGCCCCCAGCAGGTCCCCGGCGCGCCCCTGCGGTTCCTCCTCGACGTCCATCTCGGCACGCTGGCCCGCCGGTTGCGGCTCCTGGGCGTCGACGCGGCGTACGAGAGCGAGGACATCGGCGACCCCGCCCTGGCCACCCTCTCGGCACGGGAGCGGCGCGTCCTGCTCTCCCGGGACCGCGGGCTGCTGCGCCGCCGCGAGATCTGGGCGGGGGCGTACATCTACAGCGACCGCCCCAAGGAGCAGCTCCGCGACGTCCTCGGCCGCTTCGCTCCGGCCCTGGCCCCCTGGACCCGCTGCACCGCGTGCAACGGCACACTGGCCGGGGCCGCGAAGGACTCCGTGAGCGGACTGCTCGAACACGGCACCCAGGAGGCGTACGACGTGTTCGCCCAGTGCACGGAGTGCTCCCGGGTGTACTGGCGCGGTGCCCATCACGGCCACCTGGAGACGATCGTGTCCGAAGCGGTGGCCGAATTCGGGGGCGCGTCGGCCTAGGGCCCCCGCCTCTCGAAGTCGCGCGGCCCTGAGGCGTACGGCTCAGAAGGCGTACGCGTCCCCCGTCGAGGGCGCCAGCACCGTGTGCACGTCGTTCCCGGAGTCCGCGTCGCGCGCCCCGCCGCTCCACACGGTGTCGACCCGCACGACCACCTCGGCCGGGCGGCCCGCGAGCCGCAGGTCCAGCGCGGTCCCCCGGTCGGGCCCGCCGGAGAGCAGGGGACCCGTCTCGCACAGCACCGCGGCGCTGCCGCCCCGCAGGCAGCCCTGCGGAAGCTGCTGCCGTACGGCGAGCGGCTCGGAGAACCGCAGTCGCACCGTCGAGGCGGTCACGTCGGCGGGGCCCCGGTTCGCGGTCCGGAGGCGGATCTCCAGCCGGTCGCCCCAGAGGGACACGTGCCCGTGGCGGGAGATGTCCGCCTCCGGCGCGGCGGGGGCGAAGGCCGCGAAGGAGACGGGGTCGGTGTCCGCCGCGGCGGTCGCGGCCGGCACGGTCGCCGCCGTGGCCGCGGCGGCGGCGACGGACAGCGGCAACAGCAGTCTTCTGCTCAGCATCAACATGACCGGAACATACCGATCAGCCCGATTAGTCGGATGACCGTACCGCCCTGACGCGCTCTCCCCCACCCGCACGGCCCCAACCCGCCCGGCCCCCCGCCCGCCTGCCTATCCTTCTCCCCGTACCCGATCAGCAGTCCGAGGAGATCGCCATGGCCGCCACCCCCATCGCCGTCATCACCGGCGCGAGCAGCGGCATCGGCGCCGCCACCGCCCGTACGCTGGCCGCCGCCGGCTTCCGGGTCGTGCTGACCGCCCGCCGCAAGGACCGCATCGAGGCGCTGGCCGCCGAGATCACCGAGGCCGGGCACCAGGCGACGGCCTACGCCCTGGACGTCACCGACCGCGCGGCGGTCGACGAGTTCGCCACCGCGTTCCGCTCCCTCGCCGTCCTCGTCAACAACGCGGGCGGGGCGCTCGGGGCGGACCCCGTCGCGACCGGCGACCCCGCCGACTGGCGGCAGATGTACGAGACCAACGTGATCGGCACGCTCAACGTCACCCAGGCCCTGCTGCCCGCCCTCACCGCGAGCGGCGACGGCACGATCGTGATCCTCTCCTCCACCGCGGCGCTGTCCGCGTACGAGGGCGGCGGCGGTTACGTGGCGGCCAAGCACGGCGAACACGTCCTGGCCGAGACCCTGCGACTGGAGATCGTCGGCACCCCGGTCCGCGTCATCGAGGTGGCCCCCGGCATGGTCAGGACCGAGGAGTTCGCCACCACCCGCTTCCGCGGCGACACGGAGAAGGCCGCCAAGGTCTACGCGGGCGTCGACGCCCCGCTGACCGCCGAGGACGTGGCCGACACGATCGGCTGGGCCGTCACCCGCCCCAGCCACGTCAACATCGACCTCCTGGTGGTCCGCCCCCGCGCCCAGGCCTCCAACACGAAGGTCCACCGCACCGTGTGAGCCCGGGTCACTCCTGCACGGACGGGGCGAGGACCCGCTCGGCGACGAGCACGGGGTGGTTGTGCGGGGTGATCGTGCAGCGCGCTCCGGGCGTCAGCGCGGCCGCCTCCCAGCTGGGCAGGTCGGCCTTGCACGCGGTTCCGGAGTCCGTGGTGAGGTGCAGCCGGGTCGTGGGGCCGAGGAAGGTCGCCACCCGTACGGTCGCGGGGGTGCCCGCCCCGTCGTCGGCGGCGCCGACCGCGAGACCCTCGGGGCGCAGCAGTACGTCGACCTCGGCGCCGGCGGCCGGCGTCTCACCGTGGATGGGCAGCCGCCGCCCGAACAGCTCGACGACACCGCCGTCCCGCACGGTGCCCGGCAGCCGGTTCATGGTCCCGACGAACTCGGCGACGAAGGGCGTGGCCGGGCGGTCGTACAACTCGCCGGGCGCGGCGCACTGTTCGAGCCGCCCGTCCTTCATCACGGCGACGCGGTCGGCCATGGACAGCGCCTCCTCCTGGTCGTGGGTGACGAAGACGGTGGTGATGCCGAGATCCAGCTGGATGCGCCGGATCTCCTCGCGGAGGGTGAGCCGCACCTTGGCGTCGAGGGCGGACAGCGGCTCGTCCAGGAGGAGGACCTTGGGCCGGATCGCCAGCGCGCGGGCGAGCGCGACGCGCTGCTGCTGGCCGCCGGAGAGCTGGTGCGGGTAGTCGCCCTCGCGGCCGGGCAGGCCGACCAGGTCCAGCAGCTCCCGGGCCCGTTCCCTGCGTTCGGCGGTGGCCCGGCCGCGTACCCGCAGGCCGTACGCGATGTTCTCGGCGGCCGTCATGTTCGGGAACAGGCTGTACGACTGGAAGACCATGCCGATGTCGCGGCGGTGGGCCGGTACGGAGGTGACGTCCTGGCCGTCCATCAGCAGCTCGCCGCCGTCGGCGCGCTCGAAGCCCGCGACGATGCGCAGCGCGGTGGTCTTGCCGCAGCCCGAAGGTCCGAGCAGGGCGACCATCTCGCCGGGGGCGATGTCCAGGTCGAGTCCGTCGAGAGCGACCGTGGAGCCGAACTTCCGGCGCAGTCGCTTGAGGTGCACGGGAACGGTCATGACACGGTCTTCTTTCGGTTCTCGCGGACGGAGTTCGCCCGACGGCGGCTGCGGCCGCCGGCCAGGGTGGTGAGCAGGAGCAGCAGCCCCCAGGTGATCAGCAGGCTCAGCATCGCGGCGGCCACCGAGAGCTGGGCCTCGGAGTCCTTGATCTCCACCATCCATACGGAGAAGGGGCGGTAGGAGAGCACGGAGGCGACGGTGTACTCGCCGAGCACCATGGCCAGGCTGAGTACGGCGCCGCCCACCACGGCGGTCCGCAGGTTCGGCACGACGATCTGCCACAGGGTCTGCAGCCGCGAGGCGCCCAGGCTGCGGGCGGCCTCGACGAGGGTGCGCAGGTCGACGGCGCGCAGCCCGGCGTCCAGCGAGCGGTACAGGAACGGCAGGGACATGACCGTGTAGACGAGCACGAGGACCAGCGGGAAGTCCTCGTCCCGCAGGAGCTGGAAGGTCATGTACAGGGGCGTGTCGGCCAGGTCCTGTTCCCAGGACAGCACCGTGGTGACGCCCGCGACCAGCGCGATCGGCGGGACGACCAGCGGCATCATGCAGAGGATCTCGACGATCCGGCGCAGCCGGGGCAGATAGAGCACGACCGCGACCAGGGTCGGCACCATCAGGAGCAGTCCGCAGACGATCGTGGCCAGGCCCAGCCGTACCGAGAGCATCAGGCTGGTGGTCAGCCCCTCGGCGCCGAGCCCCTTCGTGTACGCGTCGAAACTGACGCCTTCCACCTCGTTGACGCTGAACCAGATCGAGGCGCCGATGGGGACCAGGAAATACAGCGCGGCGAGCGGCAGGACGACGCCGCGCGAGGTGAACTTCATCCGAGCCATCGGGTACTCCTGCGCTGCAGCGGTATCTGTACGGCCATCACGAGCAGCGCGATCACGACCATGTTGAGGCTCATGGCGAGGGCCAGGTTCTCCTGGCCCACCAGGACGTTGCCGTTGAGGGCGTTGGCGATCTGGATGGTGATCAGCGGCTGCGACGAGCCGACCATCACGGCGGCGGTGGCGTGCGAGGCGAACGCCGTGCCGAACATCAGCACCGCGCCGCCGAGCAGCGAGGGCGTCAGCACCGGGATGCCGACGTGGCGCCAGTACTGCCCCCGGGTCGCCCCGCAGGACGCGGCGGCCTCCTGCCACTGGGCGCGCAGGCCGTCGAGGGCGGGCAGGACGGTCACCACCATCAGCGGGACCATGAAGTAGAGGTAGGCCAGCACCAGGCCGGTGAAGCTGTAGAGGCTGAAGCCCGTCCGGTCCAGGTGGAACAGCTGGGTGACCGTGCCGGTGGTGCCGAGCGTCGCGATGAAGGCGAAGGCGAGCGGTGCGCCGGAGAAGTTGGCGAGCACCCCGCCGGCCGAGACGACGATGCCCCGCAGCGCCGGCCGGGGGGAACTGACGACGGCCTGGGCGATCAGCGTGCCGATCACGGTCGCCAGCAGCGCGGTCATGAGCGACAGTTCGACGCTCCCGGTCAGGCCGGTCGCGTAGGCCCCGGACAGCGACCCGCTGACGTTCTCCGTCGAGAACCGGCCGGTGCCGCTCGCCGGGTCCACGACGGTGAACGCCCCGTACACCATGGTCCCGGCGGGCAGCCCGAAGCACACCGCGAGAAACGCGAAGAAGGGGACGACGACGGGCCACCGGTGCCGCCGCGCGCCACGGCGGCGGGCGCCGGGGCCCGGACGGACGTCGTCCCGTACGGGACGGGAGGGAGGCGCGACGGGGGCGTCCGGGCCCGTCGCGGGCGCGGAGTCCGCCGGGGCGGAGCCCGCGGGCGCGGAGTCCGCCGGGGTGGCGGCTCCGCTGCCCGTGGGAGGAGGTGCGGTGGTGTCGGCCATGGTCAGCTGACCGCCTTGCCCCAGCCCTGGACGACCGTCTGCTTGGCCTTCGCCTCCTGGTCCGCGGTCGGCTCCGCGGGAGTGCCGTGGACCTCGGGGATCTGGGCGACGGCGGCCTTGTCGGCGGTGCCGTCCTTCTTCATCGCGTCGAGGAGCGCCGGGCGCGAGAAGCCTTCGAGCCAGATGTTCTGGCCCTCGGGGCTGTAGACGAACTCCAGCCACAGGCGGGCGGCGGCCGGGTGCGGGGCGTACTTGTTGACGCTCTGGTTGTAGTAGCGCGAGTACAGGCCGTCGGCGGGCACCACGACCTGCCAGTCGACGCCCTTGGGCTTCAGCTTCTGGCCGTAGCCCAGGTTGAGGTAGTCCCAGTCGATCGAGATCGGCGTCTCGCCCTGCTGGATGGTGGCGAGCGTGGACTTCGCGGGGACGAAGTTGCCCTTCTTCTTCAGCTCCTGGAAGAAGTCGAGGCCCGGCTGCGCGTCGTCCAGGGAACCGCCGTTGGCCAGCGATGCGGCGACGACGGCGGCCAGCGCGGAGCTGGACTCGGTCGGGTCGCCGTTGAGAGCGACCTTGTTCCGGTACTCGGGCTTCAGCAGGTCGTCGAACGTCTCCGGGCAGTTCTTGACGGCCTTGGCGTCACAGCCGATGGAGATGAAGCCGCCGTAGTTGTTCATGAAGGAGGCGTCCGGCTGCTTCTGCGCGTCCGGGATGTCGTCCCAGCCCTCGACCTTGTACGCCGCGAGCAGGCCCTGCTTCTTGGCCTCCTGCATGTACGAGGTGCCGAGGTCCAGCGCGTCGACGGCCCGGTCCTGGCCCTTGCGCTTGGCCGCCGCGTTCAGCGCGCCCTGGCTGCTGCCGCCCGGGTCCTCGTTGTTGACCTCGATGTCGTACTTCTTCTCGAAGGCCGCGATCATCTCGCCGTAGTTGGCCCAGTCGGGCGCGAGGGCGTAGACGTTGAGCTCGCCCTCCTTCTCCGCCGCCGCGACGAGCTTCTCCATACCGCCGAGGTCCGCGGCCGACTCCGCCTTCGCGGCCTTGCTGTTCTTCGCACCCGCGTCGTCGGGGGCGGAGCCACAGCCGGTGGCCACCAGGGCGGTGAGGCCGGCGAGGGCCGCGGCGGTCAGGACGCGGCGGGGATGGTGTGCCTTCACGATGCGTACTCCTGGGTCTGCGGCGAGCCACCTGTATGGACAAGCCATCGTCAGTAAGCGAGCCGAAGCTAGCAGTCAGGTGACCGGCGGGTAAAGCTTTGAGGAGGTAAAAAGTGCAGGTCAGAAGCGTTATAGAGACGTAGGTTTAGCCGCCCGTCAAAGCGGTTAGACGCATGGTTCACACTTCGGGGAAATCCACCTCCTGCGCGCAGCCCGGAGATGCGCCGCGCCTCACGCGGATGACATGATCGTCCCTGCGCACCCACCGCGCACCGCGCGTCCGGCGCACCCCTCCCCCGGAAGCCCGGCAGCCCGAAAGCCCCAAGGAGAGACGTGACCCGACGGCACCAGCAGATCGCCGAGGAGCTGCGCCGCGCCATCGCCGAAGGCATCCACCCCGTGGGCTCCGAACTGCCGTCCGAGTCCGAACTGGCCCTGGCCCACGGCGTATCCCGGGGCACCCTCCGGCAGGCCTTCGGCACGCTCCAGTCGGAGGGCCTGATCGGGTCCCGGCAGGGCGCCCGCCGGACCGTCCTGTCCACCACGCCCAGCCAGAGCTTCACCGAGCTGCGCAGCTTCGCCCAGTGGGCCAGGGCCGGCGACCGCACCCCGGGCGGCCTGGTGCTCCGCTCACGCCGGGCGAAGGCGACCGAGGCCGAGGCCGCCCAACTCCAGCTCGCACCGGGTGACTTGGTCCTGCACGTCCTGCGGGTACGCACCCTGGACGGCGAGCCGGCACTCCTGGAGCGCACGGTGTACGCCGGGTGGGCGGCGGCGGCCGTCGAAGGGCTGCCGGACGACTGCGAGTCGGTCACCCAGAGCCTGTACGAGGAGGCCGGCGTGGTCATGAGCAACGGCGAGCACCATCTGGACGCGGTCGCCGCGGGCACCACGGACGCCCGGGAGCTGGGCGTCCGGCGCGGCTCCCCGCTGCTGCGGGTGCGCCGCACCACGACCACGTCCGAGGGCCGTCCCGTCGAGACCTCGGACGACCGCTACCGGCCCGGCTCGGTCGTCTTCACCGTCCGCAATTCGGTACAGGCCAATCCGCTGGTGCGCACCGCCGCCGACTGACACACCGGGCGGCCCCGCCCGGCCCCGCCCCACGGGCCCGGACCTGCGGGACCCACTCCCCCAACGCCCCCACTCCCCCGAGGAACAGCGAGTCCCGTATGCCCCCGCTCCCCCGCCCCGCCGCCCTGCTGTGCGACATGGACGGCACCCTCGTCGACACCGAGCACGCCTGGCTGGACACCGTCGCCGGGTTCCTGCGGACGCAGGGCTCCCCGACGGACGCGGGCACCCTCGCCCCGTTCGCGGGCGCCGCGGTGGCCGACGCGGCCGGCCGTCTCGTACGCGGCGGTCTCACCGCACTGACGGAGGCGGAGACCGCCGCCCGGCTCGACCGGGAGTTCACCGCGCGGGTGGCGGCCGGCGTGACCGTCCAGCCCGGCGCCCTCCGGCTCCTGGACCGGGCGCGCGCCCTGGGGGTGCCGACGGCCCTGGTGACCGCCTCCGAGCGGCATGTGGCCGACCTGGTGCTGGCCACCCTGGGCCGGCACCGGTTCGACACGTCCGTCGCCTCGGGCGAGACGGCGCGCGGCAAGCCGCACCCCGACCCGTACCTGGCGGCGGCGGCCTCGCTCGGGGTGGCCCCGCAGGACTGTCTGGCCGTCGAGGACACCCCCACGGGCGCGGCCGCCGCCCTGGCCGCGGGGTGCCGCCTGCTCGCCGTCCCCTCGGTGCCCGGCATCGAGCCCGGCCCGCGCACGGTCCTGGTCGCCTCCCTGACCGAGGCGGACCTGACGGAGGCCGCCTGAGGGAGTCGGTCCGAGGGAGTCGGGCGCCCCCGTCCGCGTCGTGTTAGGAAGGAAGCGCCCCCGACCGCCCTACCGGCCGGAAAGCTCACGAAGGAGTGGTGCGCGATGAAGCTGGTGGTGCAGGAGTTCCTGTCGCTCGACGGCGTCTCCCAGGGCCCGGGAGCCCCGGACGAGGACACCAGCGACGGGTTCACCCGGGGCGGCTGGTTCGTGCCGCACCTGGACGAGGAGTTCGAGCGGCAGGCGGGCGAGTGGCTCGGCGAGGCGGACGCCTTCCTGTTCGGCCGGCGCACCTACGAGAACTTCGCCCGGGACTGGCCGGGGATGACCGACCACCCCTTCTCCGGCATCCTGAACGGCCTGCCGAAATACGTGGCGTCGAACACCCTGACCGAGGCCGCGTGGAACCCCACCACGATCCTCTCCGGCGACGTCCCCGCCCGGGTGGCCGAGCTGAAGCGGCGCCCCGGCCGGGACCTCCAGATCCACGGCAGCGCCCGCCTGGCCCAGTCGCTGCTGGCCGCGGGCCTGGTCGACGAACTGCGCCTGGCCATCGCCCCGGTCGTGGTGGGCGAGGGCCGCCGCCTGTTCCCGGACGGCGGCGCCCCGGCCGGCCTGCGGCTCCTCAGCCACCGGACGACCCCGGCCGGGGTCTCCGTACACATCTTCACGGCGACGGGCCCGCCGGACTTCGCGACGTACGGGGGCGGCGCGTAGGGCCTCAGCCCTTCACGCACACCACCTGCTTGAGCTTCGCGACGACCTGGACCAGATCCCGCTGCTGATCGATGACCTGCTCGATCGGCTTGTACGCACCCGGGATCTCGTCCACGACACCGGAGTCCTTACGGCACTCCACGCCCTGCGTCTGCTCCTCCAGGTCCTTGGTCGAGAAGCGCTTCTTCGCCGCGTTCCGGCTCATCCGGCGGCCCGCGCCGTGCGACGCCGAGTTGAACGACTTCTCGTTGCCGAGGCCCTTCACGATGTACGAGCCGGTGCCCATGGACCCCGGGATGATCCCGTAGTCGCCGGACCCCGCCCGGATCGCGCCCTTACGGGTGACCAGGAGGTCCATGCCCTCGTACCGCTCCTCCGCCACGTAGTTGTGGTGGCAGGAGATGACCGGGTCGAAAGTCACCCGGGCCTTCTTGAACTCCTTGCGGACCACGTCCTGGAAGAGCCCCATCATGATCGCCCGGTTGAACTTCGCGTACTCCTGCGCCCAGAAGAGGTCGTTGCGGTACGCGGCCATCTGCGGGGTCTCCGCGATGAAGACCGCCAGGTCGCGGTCGATCAGGTCCTGGTTGTGCGGCAGCTTCTGCGCCTGGCCGATGTGGAAGTCGGCCAGCTCCTTGCCGATGTTCCGCGAACCGGAGTGCAGCATCAACCAGACAGAACCGGTCTCATCGAGGCAGAACTCGATAAAATGATTACCCGAGCCGAGCGTTCCCATCTGCTTCGTGGCCCGCTCCTGGCGGAATTTGACCGCATCGGCGATCCCCCCGAACCGCCCCCAGAAGTCGTCCCATCCCGACGTCGGGAACCCGTGCAGCTTCCCCGGGTCCACCGCGTCGCCGTGCATCCCCCGGCCGACCGGAATGGCCTGCTCGATCTTGGAGCGCAGCCGTGACAGGTCGCCGGGAAGATCGTTCGCGGTGAGGGACGTCTTGACGGCGGACATCCCGCAGCCGATGTCCACCCCGACCGCGGCCGGGCACACCGCGCCCTGCATCGCGATCACCGACCCGACCGTCGCCCCCTTGCCGAAGTGGACGTCCGGCATGACGGCGAGACCCTTGATCCACGGCAGCGTGGAGACGTTGCGCAGCTGCTGCATCGCCACGTCCTCGACCGACGCGGGGTCCGCCCACATCCGGATGGGAACCTTCGCTCCCGGTACCTCTACGTACGACATAACTCCTCGATTCCCCCGAAAAGACTGAAAGCGCAAAACCGGTGCCAAGGTCGGCAAACCTATCGGCCGACCGGCATTCACAGCGGCGCGTGCGATACACATTGTGTCCATCGGCCGCCTTCGAGCGGCAACCCGTTTTCCGTACCGAAGGGAGCCTGGGACGGTGCGAGACATGGCGTACGTACCCGGCGTCGCGCTTCTGGCAGCGCTCGTCGTCGGCTGCAGCGCCGGCTCCGACAGCAACGCGAACGGCGCCGACAGCAAGGCGGGCAGCCCCACGGTCACCCCCGCGCCCCCGGGCAAGTACCTGACCCTGCCCGCCCCCTGCCGTGCCGTGCCGCGCGGCACACTGAAGGACCTGCTGCCCGGTGCGGCGGAACTGCCCGGGGACCAGCAGGAGAAGGTGTTCCGGGGGTCGGCTTCCGTCACCTACGACACCGACCGCAAGGTCGGCTGCAGCTGGAAGTCCGACGCGCCGAACGCCACCCGGAGCCTCTCCATCGACTTCGAGCGCGTCGTCTCGTACGACCCCGCGGTCAGCGACGACGACCGCGCCGACACGGTGTACGCGAAGAAGGAGAAGGCCGCCGGCCTGTCGTCGTCGGCGACCCCCGGGCCGGACGCGGAGAAGAACACCGGGACCCCGGGCGAGAAGGAGAAGGGCAAGGGCAAGGGCGCCGACGCGGAGAAGCCGGAGGACCCGGCGGGGGACGCCACGGCCTCGGCGGACCCCTCGTCCTCCTCCTCGCCCTCCGGAGGCGCCGCCGGCGAAGCAGGTGCCGGAGACAGCAGCGCCGGGCCGGAGGACGCCCTCCCCTCGCGCGTCCTCGACAACCTCGGAGATGCCGCATTTCTGCACGATCTGCCCACTCGGGCAGGTTCCACCTCACAGCAGCGCACGGTGAGCGTGGTATTCCGCACATCGAACGTGGTCGTGACCGTCCGGTACGCCGAGCAGCCGGCCCTCGTCACACAGGTGCCCGACAGCAAGGAACTCCAGGAGAAGGCCCAGGCACTGGCCCGGAAGCTGGCCGAGACGCTCAGCGAATAGACCCCGCCCCACGGGCCCCCGACCGGCCGGATTCCGGCCTCCGGGGGCCCTCGGCGGCGGCACGGGCCGGCCGCCGGCCGTCGTACCGTGGCTGTCCGGAAGACGTACCGAACCGCTACCGAGCCCACCCGTACACCGCACGAACCGAGACCTCCAGCACCGAGAGCTCCGTGCCATCCGAGTGAAGGAACCATGCACCGATCAGCCCCGCGCCTGTCCCGCATCCTCGCCTGCGCCGCCGTTCCGGTGATGCTCGTAGCCGTCGGCTGCTCGTCGGACTCCGACTCCGACAGCAAGAAGAACGCGGGCTCCTCGTCGTCCGGCACCGCCAGCACCAAGCCCTCGGAGCCCACCGTCGAAGCGGCGAGGTTCGACGATCTGCCCGACCCGTGCTCCTCGATCGCCAAGAAGACGATCAAGGACCTGGTGCCCGAGGCCAAGAAGAAGAACGGCACGGCCGGCCGGTCCAACGACCTCGCGGCACGCAGCAGTTGCTCCTGGAACGGCCTGGACGACAAGGGCGTCGACGGCTCGCAGTACCGCTGGCTGGACGTCGGCTTCACCCGCTTCGACTCGGACCAGTCGCTGGGCAGCGGCGCCAAGCGCGCCACCGCCGAGTACGCGAAGCAGGTCACCAAGGCGAAGGCCTCCGAGGGCGCCGAGAAGGTCGCCGCCGAGCCCGCCGCCGGTATCGGCGAGGAAGCCACCGTCGTCACCTACGGCCTCAGCAAGACGGACGAGGACTTCGCGTACGCCACCGTCGTGGCGCGCACGGGCAATGTCGTCGTCACCCTGACGTACAACGGCGCGGGTTACGCGGGTGCGAAGACGCCCTCGTCCGCGAGCATCGTCAAGGGCGCCCAGAAGGCGGCGAAGGAAGCGGTCGCCGCTGTCGGCGAGACCGCCGACGCCAAGGTCACTCCCCCGGCGAAGAGCGGCTCCGACGACAGCACGAAGGACGCCGGCAAGAAGGACACGGCCAAGGGCAGCGGCAGCAGCGACAGCGACAGCCCCAAGTCGACGACGAAGCCGAAGGCCAAGTCGAGCTGACACCCCTCCCGCACGCTTCTCCGGGACCCGGCTCTCCCCGAGGGCCGGGTCCCGCGCGTTCCGGCGGGCCTCGGGCGAACGGGCCGGGACCGGGACCCGGCCCCGGCGGCCGCGCACACGCACAGTGACCTGAGCCCCGCAGGCCCCCCGGGAACCCGAACGCCCCGCCCAGCAGTGCTTTCCCGCGAACCGGCACTCCCCCGGACCGGGTTGCGCCGTTGGGGGCAAGCCCCGGGGGCATGTGCCTGTCAGCTTCATGCCAACCCTCCCGCCGTTCCGTTCCGATCGCGGCGGACGCCGTTACGCTCCACGGCGAACCCCGAGGAAAGGCAAGGGAATTGCGCAATCGAATCGCACTCACCGCCGCACTCACGACCGGTCTTCTCGCGCTCACGGCGGCCTCCGCCACCGCGGCGCCGAACGAGTCACGGACGGCGGCATCCGGCGACGCCCGTGCGTGCGCGGACGTGAAGCTGTCCGGCGCCCTGCCTGTGCCGCCCGCGGGCATGGCCGTGCGCCAGAACGTCTCCATCGGCCCCGACTGCACTCCGGTCCTCGGCCCCGCACGGCTGGTGCCGAAGGCCGGCCCGGTCGCGAACGCGCAGGCGGCTCCGGCCGCCGCCGCGGCCGACCGGCAGGTCCGGAGCTGGTCGGAGATGTACGACTGCTGCAACATCCGGATGACGGGCCTCTACACGACGTCCGACTGGAGCTCCGACGGCACCGTGGTCACCACCTCCTCCACCGACGCGACCCAGCAGTGGAACCGTGAACCGTGGAACGCGGGCTGGTCGCTGAAGTCCTCGGGCAAGTCCGCCGACTGCGTCGCGAACTGCGCGGTCTCCACCAACGTGGCCGACGCGTCGTTCACCTACAAGGGGATCTTCGACCCGACGGGCAACGTGTACGCCAACACGCACCGCTCCACCGTGGCCCTCAAGGCCGACGGCACGGCGTCCTGCGAGTTCGAGGTCGACCTGAAGAACACGTTCATCGGCTGGAACTGGCAGCGCGGCTGCGAGTGACCCTTCGGGGCACCCGCAGCGCGGCGGTGGCGGCCACCCTTCGCCGCCACCGCCGCAGTTCCCGGCGGTCACCCAAGTCCCCGGCCTTCGGGCCGGGTTCTTCCGTTCTCCGGCCCGCCGCCGCGAGCCCGCACGACCCGAGAACCGCCTCACAACGCCTCCCCGCGACGCGCAACTCGCACACATGTGCCAGGCTGTCCCCTCGCCGGGCGTCGGATGCCTGGCCGGAAAGCGCTCAAGAACGCGGCCGAGTACAGAAGCCGGGTTCGGGGACAGAGGTCGGGGAGGGGATCGCGCGTGGCCGCGATGCAGCTGACACGCACGCACCGCATACTCATCGGGGTCGTCATCGCCGGTGCGGTGCTCATCGCCGCGATCGGTTTCGCGGGTTCCTACGCCGCCGTGCGCGAGCTCGCGGAGGACAAGGGCTTCGGGAGGTTCTCCCTGG
>NZ_BMVK01000017.1 GCF_014650675.1 Streptomyces anulatus
CCCGCCTCGTCGAGGACGCCCAGAACGGCAAAGCCTCCGCACAACGCCTCGCCGACCGCATCTCCGCCGTCTTCGTCCCCATCGTCATCGCCCTCGCCCTGGGAACCCTCGGCTTCTGGCTCGGCAACGGCGCCGGACTCACCGCCGCCTTCACCGCAGCCGTCGCCGTCCTCATCATCGCCTGCCCCTGCGCCCTCGGCCTCGCCACACCCACCGCCCTCATGGTCGGCACCGGCCGAGGCGCCCAGCTCGGCATCCTCATCAAGGGCCCCGAAGTCCTCGAAACCACCCGCCGCGCCGACACCATCGTCCTCGACAAGACCGGCACCGTCACCACCGGCCGCATGACCCTCCAGACCACCCACACCACCAAAACCACCACCACAACCGAAGTCCTCCGCATCGCCGGAGCACTCGAAAACGCCTCCGAACACCCCATCGCCCAAGCCGTCGCCACCGCAGCCACCGACACCACCGGCCCCCTCCCCACCCCCGAGGACTTCCAGAACATCCCCGGACTCGGCGTCCAGGGCATCGTCGAGGGCCACACCGTCCTCGTCGGACGGCCCCGGCTCCTCGCCGACGCGGCGATCCCCCTCCCGCCCGCGCTGTCGGAGGCCCTGGCGGAGGCCGAGGAGCTCGGCCGCACGGCGGTCGTCGTGGCCTGGGACGGGGAGGCGCGGGGCGTGTTCGGGGTGGCGGACGCGGTCAAGGACAGCAGTGCGGCCGCCGTGAGCGAGCTGCGCGCCCTGGGGCTCAAGCCCGTCCTGCTGACCGGCGACAACCGGGCGGTCGCGGAGGCCGTGGCACGCGAGGTCGGCATCGACGAGGTCCACGCGGAGGTGCTTCCCGAGGACAAGGTGAACGTCGTGAAGCGCCTTCAGGCCGAGGGCCGGGTCGTCGCGATGGTCGGCGACGGGGTCAACGACGCGGCCGCCCTCGCCACGGCGGACCTGGGGCTGGCGATGGGCACCGGGACGGATGCGGCGATCGAGGCGAGCGACCTCACGCTGGTTCGTGGAGATCTCAAGGTGACGGCTGACGCAATCCGCCTCTCCAGGCGTACGCTGGCCACCATCAGGGGCAACCTCTTCTGGGCCTTCGGGTACAACGTCGCGGCCTTGCCCCTGGCTGCAAGTGGCCTGCTCAACCCTATGATCGCGGGAGCCGCCATGGCGTTTTCGTCCGTGTTCGTCGTCACGAACAGCCTACGGTTGCGTGCCTTCACGTAACTTCCACAAAGAGATTTAGATCACACCGGTTTCAGGGTAACCATCCGGTGGGTTCGCGAGTCTTAGAGTGCGAGCCAAGGATGTCTTGGGGGACGTCCGATGGAGTGTCTTGGGGGACGCTCCTGTGGCAAGCGTTGGCCGGGGCACGTGCACCGGGGAGCTTTGAGCGGCCCTCCCGTGCGTACGTACCCCGGCGGACCGCAGCACAACAGAACAACGGGAGCTTCGGCTTCCCGCAGACGCCCGGCCGGATCCCGTGGGGGGAATCCGCTCCGGGATATGGGAAGCGCCCTGACCGTCGACCCGTGGGGGGATCGGCGGCGGGGCGCTTCTCGCTTTCCGGGCCCCTCCCGCTCCAGCCCCTGGAACGCCGAATCGCCCCGGACACCGCGCTCTGTGCGAAGCGCGGTACGCGGGGCGAAGGCAGTCGGCCGAAGAGGCCGGGCACTACGGGGGGTTACGAGGTCCTGGTCGACGACCTCGACACGGGGTCCGGGTCAGCGGCCCTCGACCGGGACGAAGTCGCGCAGGACCTCGCCGGTGTAGATCTGGCGCGGGCGGCCGATGCGGGAACCCGGCTCCTTGATCATCTCGTGCCACTGGGCGATCCAGCCGGGAAGGCGGCCGAGCGCGAAGAGCACGGTGAACATCTCGGTCGGGAAGCCCATGGCCCGGTAGATCAGACCGGTGTAGAAGTCCACGTTGGGGTAGAGGTTGCGCGAGACGAAGTAGTCGTCGGAGAGCGCGTGCTCCTCCAGCTTGAGCGCGATGTCGAGCAGCTCGTCGGACTTGCCGAGCGCGGACAGCACGTCGTGGGCGGCGGCCTTGATGATCTTGGCGCGCGGGTCGAAGGACTTGTACACCCGGTGGCCGAAGCCCATCAGGCGGACGCCGTCCTCCTTGTTCTTCACCTTGCGGATGAAGGAGTCGACGTCGCCGCCGTTGGCCTGGATGCCTTCCAGCATCTCCAGCACCGACTGGTTGGCGCCACCGTGCAGGGGGCCCCACAGCGCCGAGATGCCGGCGGAGATCGAGGCGAACATGTTCGCCTGCGAGGAGCCGACCAGACGCACGGTGGAGGTCGAACAGTTCTGCTCGTGGTCCGCGTGCAGGATGAGCAGCTTGTCCAGCGCCGAGACGACGACCGGGTCCAGCTCGTACTCCTGGGCGGGGACCGAGAAGGTCATGCGCAGGAAGTTCTCGACGTACCCGAGGTCGTTGCGCGGGTAGACGAAGGGGTGCCCGATCGACTTCTTGTAGGCGTACGCCGCGATCGTCGGGAGCTTCGCCAGGAGGCGGATCGTCGAGAGGTGACGCTGCTGCTCGTCGAACGGGTTGTGGCTGTCCTGGTAGAACGTGGACAGCGCGCTGACGACCGAGGACAGCATGGCCATCGGGTGGGCGTCGCGCGGGAAGCCGTCGAAGAACCGCTTGACGTCCTCGTGCAGCAGCGTGTGCTGGGTGATCTCGTTCTTGAAGGTCGCCAGCTCGTCGACCTTCGGCAGGTCGCCGTTGATCAGCGTGTACGCGACCTCGAGGAACGACGAGCGCTCGGCGAGCTGCTCGATCGGGTATCCGCGGTAGCGCAGAATGCCCTGCTCACCGTCGAGGTACGTGATGGCGGATTTATAGGCGGCGGTGTTGCCGTATCCGCTGTCCAGCGTCACCAGGCCGGTATTGGCCCGGAGCTTCCCGATGTCGAAGCCCTTGTCGCCGACGGTGCTGTCGATCACCGGGTAGGTGTACTCGTCATCGCCGTACCGCAGTACTACAGCGTTGTTGGTGTGCTCGCTCACGTCATCCCTCACCGACGTAGTGCCTCTTCTTCGAGGTGCCCTGACTGTCTTCCACCCTCCCCCATTCGGCTCAGGAGAGTGCACTCGGGGTCGTCCATTGGACCTACTGGCGGCACTGAGTGCCGCCAACTTACTCATCCTGCCCCCTTGACTGCGGTTCCGGAAGACCTCCGTGATGTTTCCCACCGATTTGATCGATCATTTTTTCGGAGGGGTCACGCGAAGTCTTCGCCCGAGCCGCCCCGAAGCCGGAAATCCAGTGCCGTACAGCGTCTGCCTGCGGAAACCGTGCGGACCGCCTGGCCGATCGCCTTACGGGACCCGACCAGGACCACCAGCTTCCTGGCCCTCGTCACGGCCGTGTAGAGCAGGTTGCGCTGGAGCATCATCCAGGCGCTGGTGGTGACAGGGATGACGACGGCCGGATACTCGCTGCCCTGGGAGCGGTGGATGGTCATGGCGTACGCGTGGGCCAGCTCGTCCAGCTCGTCGAAGTCGTAGCCGATCTCCTCGTCCTCGTCGGTGCGGACGGTGAGTTTCTGCTCGTCCACGTCCAGGCCGGTGACGACACCGACCGTGCCGTTGAAGACGCCGTTCTCGCCCTTGTCGTAGTTGTTGCGGATCTGGGTGACCTTGTCGCCGACGCGGAAGACCCGGCCGCCGAACCGCTTCTCGGGGAGGTCGGGCCGGGCCGGGGTGATGGCCTGCTGGAGCAGTCCGTTCAGCTGGCCGGCACCGGCGGGGCCGCGGTGCATCGGGGCGAGAACCTGCACGTCACGGCGTGGATCGAGGCCGAACTTGGCCGGAATGCGGCGGGCCGCCACATCGACGGCGAGCTTGCCCGCGTCCTCCGTCTCGTCCTCCACGAAGAGGAAGAAGTCGCTCAGCCCTTCCGTGAGCGGCGGCTGCCCGGCGTTGATCCGGTGGGCGTTCGTCACGACGCCGGACTGCTGGGCCTGGCGGAAGATCCGGGTGAGCCGGACGGCGGGGACCGGGCCGCCCTCCGCGAGCAGGTCGCTCAGCACCTCCCCCGCGCCGACCGAGGGCAGTTGGTCGACGTCACCCACCAGGAGGAGGTGGGCACCGGGTGCCACCGCCTTCACGAGCTTGTTGGCGAGCAGCAGATCGAGCATCGACGCCTCGTCCACGACGACCAGATCCGCGTCCAGCGGGCGGTCCCGGTCGTAGGCCGCGTCCCCGCCCGGCCGCAGCTCCAGGAGCCGGTGCACGGTGGACGCCTCGGCCCCGGTCAGCTCGGAGAGGCGTTTGGCGGCGCGCCCGGTGGGGGCGGCGAGCACCACCTTGGCCTTCTTCGCCCGGGCCAGCTCGACGATGGACCGTACGGTGAACGACTTCCCGCAGCCGGGCCCCCCGGTCAGGACGGCCACCTTCCGGCTGAGCGCGAGCCGTACGGCCTGTTCCTGCTCGGGCGCGAGGTCGGCCCCCGTACGGGTGGCGAGCCAGGCCAGGGCCTTGTCCCAGTCCACGTCCCCGAAGGCCGGCATCCGGTCCTCGCCGGTGTTCAGGAGGCGGCGCAGCTGCCCGGCGAGGGACAGCTCGGCCCGGTGGAAGGGGACCAGGTAGACGGCCGTGACCGGTTCGCCGCCCTCGGGGGACGGCACCTTCTCCCGTACGACGCCCTCCGGATCGGCGGCGAGCTCGGCCAGGCACTCGATGACCAGCCCGGTGTCGACCTGGAGCAGCTTGACGCCGTCCGCGATGAGCCGTTCCTCGGGGAGGTAGCAGTGCCCCTGGTCGGAGGACTGGGACAGGGCGTACTGGAGGCCGGCCTTGACCCGTTCGGGGCTGTCGTGCGGGATGCCGACGGCTTGGGCGATCCGGTCGGCGGTGAGGAAGCCGATGCCCCAGACGTCGGCGGCCAGCCGGTAGGGCTGGTTCTTCACGACGGAGATCGAGGCGTCCTCGTACTTCTTGTAGATGCGGACGGCGATGGAGGTGGAGACGCCGACGCCCTGGAGGAAGACCATGACCTCCTTGATCGCCTTCTGCTCCTCCCAGGCTGCCGCGATCATCTTCGTGCGTTTGGGGCCGAGGCCGGGAACCTCGACGAGGCGCTTCGGCTCCTGCTCGATGATGTCGAGGGTGTCGACGCCGAAGTGGGTGGTGATCCGGTCGGCCATCACCGGCCCGATGCCCTTGATCAGTCCGGAGCCGAGATAGCGGCGGATGCCCTGGATGGTGGCGGGCAGCACGGTGGTGTAGTTCTCCACGGTGAACTGCTTGCCGTACTGGGAGTGCGAGCCCCAACGGCCCTCCATCCGCAGCGATTCGCCGACCTGCGCGCCGAGCAGCGCACCGACGACGGTGAGGAGGTCCCCGGCTCCGCGTCCGGTGTCGACGCGGGCGACCGTGTACCCGTTCTCCTCGTTGGCGTAGGTGATCCGCTCCAGGACACCTTCGAGGACGGCCAAGTTGGACATGACCCGACGCTACCGGGTGGTGCTGACAGCGCGGTTCGCGGCCGGGACTCCCGTCAGGGGGTGGGGGGTGTCGGCCCGCCGCCCTCGTACTCGTGCGCCAGCAGGGCGTCCATGGTGGTGCGCAGCGTGCCGAGGAAGTTCTCGAAGTGCTGGATCTCCTGCGGCGAGTAGGCCGCCATCGCCTCGGCCATCCGCTCGGAGTAGGGGCCGAAGAACGCGATGGCCCTCGGCCGGATGCCGGGACTGCTGCGCAGGGTCACCACGCGGCGGTCGGCGCTCTCGCGGGTGCGGACAATGTGCCCCGCCTGTTCGAGCCGCTTGAGGAGGATGGCGGTCGCGCCGGAGGAGAGCGAGACGCGCTCACTGAGCCGGGCCGGTGACAGGGGTGTGCCCTGGTCCTCCGCGTAGAGGATCTCGACGAGGGCGGCGGCGTCGGTGGAGTGCAGCCCGAGCCACGTCGCGAAGCGGCGGGTGAACTCGGTGTAGTTGGCCCCGAAGGCGCGCAGGCCGTCCATCACACGGTCGACCCGGACGGCCTCGCGGCCGGCCGTGCTGTCGCCGTTCCCGTTCGCGCTCCCGTCGCTTTCGCTTTCGCTTTCGCGGTCGCCGTCCGCCCCGTGCCCGTTCGCCATCGGCGCTGCCCCACTCTCCGCCGGATCCGCCGCAAGCCCTCCGGTCACGTCTCCCACCACCTGCTTTGACAACCTACCCCGTCACATTTACCTTTGCCGCAAAGGTATCTATCTTTACCGCAAAGCAACTTTGGGGAGTCGAAGCACTGTGCCCGAAACAGCGGAAACCCCTCCCACAGCACGCCAGTGGCTCGGCCTCGTCGCCGTGGCGCTCGGCGTGGCCCTGATCGTCGTCGACATGACGATCGTCAATGTGATCCTCGCGCCGATCATCGAGGACCTCTCCATCGGATCGTCGGAGGCCCAGTGGATCCAGGAGTCGTACGCGATCACGTTCGCGGCGCTCCTCCTGGTCACCGGGCGCCTCAGCGACCTGTACGGCGCACGCCGGATCTTCCTGCTGGGCCTCGCCGTCTTCGGCGTGACGAGCCTGCTGGCCGCGTTGGCGCCCAGCGGCGGACTGCTGATCCTCGCCCGGTTCGTCCAGGGCGTCGGCGGTGCGATGATGCTGCCCACCTCGCTGGCCCTGCTGAACGCCACGTTCACCGGGCGGGCGCGCGGCCAGGCGTTCGCCGTGTGGGGCTCGACCATCGGAGCGGCGGCGGCCGTGGGCCCGCTGCTGGGCGGGTGGCTCGCCGACATCTCCTGGCGGTGGGCCTTCGGCATCAACATCCCGCTGGTCGCCCTCATCGTGGTGGGGGTGCTCCTGCACCTGGACGCCTCACCCCGCACCCCGGGCCGTATCGACGGCGCCGGCGCGGTGCTGTCGGCGGCGGGCCTGGGGCTTCTCGCGTTCGTCCTGATCGAGGGGCGCGCGTACGGCTGGCTGCTGACGACGGAGCCGCTGGAGATCGGGGGCTTCTCCTGGTCCGGCGGACTCTCGCCCGTGTTCGTCGCGCTGCTCCTGTCCGTCCTGGCCCTGGGGGTGTTCTGGCGCAGGCAGACCGCGCTGGGCCGGGCGGGCGACGAACCGCTGATGGACGTGGGACTGTTCTCCATCCGCTCGTTCCGCAACGGCAACTTCGTCACGTTGATGGTCGGTCTCGGCGAGTTCGGCATCATCGCGGTACTGCCGCTCTGGCTGCAATTCGCGCTCGGCTACAGCGCGTTCGAGGCGGGCCTCGCCCTCGTCGCGCTGGCCGCCGGCAGCTTCGTCGCCTCCGGTGCGAGCTTCCCGATGGCCGCGACCGTGCCCGCGCTCGCCCAGGTCCGCATCGGCCTGGCACTGGAGGCCGCAGGGCTGACGACGCTGGCCCTGACCGCGTCCACGGACAGCTCCTGGTGGCTCATCGCCCTCGCGTTGTTCGTGTACGGGATCGGCGTCGGCTTCGCCACGGCGCAGGTCACCAACATCGTCCTCGTGGACGTGCCGGAGCGGAGCGGAGGCCAGGCCTCGGGCATCCAGAGCGCGGCCCGTGAGCTCGGGTCGGCCCTCGGCATCGCCCTCCTGACCACCCTGTTCTTCAGCACCCTGGCCTCCGGAATGACGGACCGCCTCACCCGGGACGGCGTCGCGGCCGACGAGGCGGACCGCCTCGGGAGCATGGTGACGGACAGTGCCGGATCGGTGATCGGGACGCTGGCCGCGGAGCCGCGTACGGCATCGGCGGCGGAGGCGGCCCGCGAGGCGATGGCGGTCGGGGTCCAGGTCTCCGGGTACGTCTGCGCGGGGCTGCTGCTCCTGGCGCTGGCCGCGACGCTGTTCATGTCGCCGGGGCCGAAGGGCCCTTCGGCCCCGGACGCGCGACGCGCACGGCCCGGTGCGGCGACCGGTGCGGACGGCTCCGCCGTCGACGCCGCTCCCCCGGCAGCCTGATGTCCGCACGCGCCTGAACGACACCTCGGCCCGCGGGGACGTGCTCCGGGGCCGGGTGTCGCCGGGGAGTGCGTCCTCGGGAGGCGGCCGACATGGCCCCCAAGTCCGCATGATCCCGCCGTCGTCGGGCCAACGATCCGCCAACGCGGTTTTCCCGCCTGTACGCCCGTACGTCTACGCGGCAAGGCCAAAGCAGAGGTGGTCGTCGTCCAGGTACCCGATATCGGCCTCGCACCCCTCCCGCACCTGCGGCACGCGTCGGACG
Source organism: Streptomyces anulatus (assembly GCF_014650675.1). Lineage (GTDB taxonomy): Bacteria > Actinomycetota > Actinomycetes > Streptomycetales > Streptomycetaceae > Streptomyces > Streptomyces anulatus. The sequence goes on from NZ_BMVK01000017.1 coordinate 8,183, forward strand.
GGAAGAGCTTCCCGGCCTTCCACGTACCTCGCCTCACCGCCCTCGTTCCACGCGAGCCGGTACGCGCTCAGCCCATGCTCGCCGCGACCTCGCTGCGCAGTTGCGGCAGCTTGTCGTGCAGCACGCCCGGGCAGAGGGTGTCGCCGAAGTCCTTGTGTCCGTAGATGCGGCTCGGCGCGATGCCGTACTGGCCGCAGGTGTAGGCGCAGAGCGCCACCAGGACCTCCCACTGGGCACGCGGCGGTTGCGCTCCGTCGTGGTACGCGCCCTCGTTGGCGATGCCGATGCCCGCCCCGTTCTGGCCGGAGGTGTGCGCGCCCATGACGAAGTCCCTGCCGCCCCGCAGTGTGCTGAGGCTCTGGTGGCGGCCCTCGGTGATCCAGCCGCCCCGGCTGACGAGGAAGTGGTAGCCGGTGTCGGTCCATCCGTTCTTGTCCATGTGCAGGTCCTGGACCCAGTGGGCGTGACTGTGGGCCTGGGCGCGGGAGACGTCGGAGGTGTTGGCGCTGACCGTGTGGTGCACGACGATCATGGTGGGCCGCTTGCCCACCAGGTCGATCGGCCCCTGGGGCGGACGGGCCTTCCACTGGGACGTGCCGTCGATGTCCGGTTCGACGACGTCGGCGGCGTGGGCCGCTCCGGGTAAGGCGACGGCCGCAAGGCCGCCGGCACCGGCGAGCAGGACGTGACGGCGGGACGGCTGAGGAAGGTTCACGGCGGACTCCTGGCGTGTGGTCGTTCCGGGCCTGCCGGACGGTGACGGTGACAGCGGTGGTGACAGCGGTGGTGACAGCGGTGGTGACAGTGACAACGGCGGTGGCTGCGGCAGGTGGCGGCGGTACGGCCGGGTGGGGGCTGTACTCACCCGGCCGCCGCTGGGGCGGGGCCGCTACGCCGTGTTGTTGGCGAGGGCCTGGAGCCGGGCGAAGCTGCCGTTGAACTTGTTGCGGTCCACGTCACCGGAGACTCCGGCGACCCGCCCCGTGGCCGAGTACTGCCAGATCGTCCAGGTGGGGAAGCCGCTGGGGATGTTCGGGCTGCTGGTGCCCCAGTGGGCCACCCAGAGCGGGGACTTGGCGGCCATGCCGGTCCAGCTCCCGGTGCAGGTGTTCCACCAGCTGGCCGTCGTGTAGATCACGACGTCCCGGGTGGTGCGCGCCTTGTACGTGGTGTAGAAGTCGTTGATCCACGTGCGCATCTGGGTCGTGGAGAGGCCGTAGCACATGGCGCCGTACGGGTTGTGCTCGATGTCCAGCACCCCGGGGAGGGTCTTGCCGTCCTTGGACCACCCTCCGCCGCTGCTCGCGAAGTAGTTCGCCTGCGTCGCCCCGTTGGAGACGTCGGGGCGGGCGAAGTGGTAGGCGCCCCGGATCAGGCCGGCGTTGTAGGAGCCGGTGTAGTTGGCGCTGAAGCGGCTGTCCTTGTAGGTCGTGCCCTCGGTGGCCTTCATGTAGGCGAAGTCGATGCCCGCGGCCTTCACCGAGCCCCAGTTGATCGCCCCCTGCCAGTGGGAGACGTCGATGCCCTGGACGCCGCTGGTATCCATCGGTGTCACGCCGCCCGGCGCGGAGGACGCGGGCCCCTGCTCGATGCGGGTCCCCGCCCCCATCCATGCCTGTCCGGACCGGACCGGCTCATCGGGTGCGGGCGGCGCGGCGACGGCCGTGCCCGTGGCGGTCAGGATCAGCGCCGCGGCGCTGCCGAGAGCTCCTGCGAGCAGAGCGCCTCTGGATCTCTTGAGTCGGCGGGACGGAGAACGGTACGCGGGCACAGCCACCTCCGGGCACGTTGACGGGAAGAGATCCATGGCATCCGATTACCGGACGCCATGGACATGTCATGAGTAACGCACGGGCGGGGGAAGGCGTAAAGAGGCCCTGCGGTCTAGACCTGTGCCGCCGTACCCCACCTGCGAAAACGCGCCGGGGCGGCGAGAATTTTCACTCCTGAAGGCCCCCGGCGCCCGCTCCCGACCCATGGGCACGCGAAGACACACAGGGGCGGAGACCGGCCGCCGAGCACGCCTTGCCCCCAGTACTCAAATTTGACTACGCTGCCCGCATGACCGAGACGACCATCCCGATGCTGCCCTGCCGCACCTCGCTGATCGAGACCACCGTCGACTTCTACACCGCCCTCGGCTTCGCGACGACGTACCTGCAGAAGAGCCCGTACGCGTACGCGGTCGTCGAGCGGGGAGCGGTCGAACTCCGGCTGTACGGCATGAAGGAGTACGACCCGGCGTCCTCCCACTCCGGGTGCTATGTCCTCACCGATGACGTGGACGGCCTGCATGCGGCGTTCCGGGCCGGCCTCAAGGAGGCCTACGGGCGCGTCCCGGCACGGGGGTTGCCGCACATCGGTCCGCTGAAGGACATGTCGTACGGGGTGCGGCAGTTCCTGATGACCGACCCGACCGGGAACACGATCCGGATCGGGCAGCCGATCAGCGAGGACCAGAACCACCGGCCCGCGCCGAAGGAGACCTTCGCCCGCGCCCTGCACATGGCGGACCTCTTCGCGGACTCCAAGCAGGATCTGCCGGGCGCGGCGAAGATCATCGACCGGGTGCTGGGGCTGACGGACGAGCACCCGGCCCCGGTGCAGAAGCTGCGCCTTCTCGTCCTGCGCGGGGACATCGCGCAGCGCATGGGTGACGCGGAGAAGGCCGGGGTGCTGCTGGAAGAGGCCGCGGCGGTCCGGCTCGGGCCCGAGGAGAGCGAAGCCGCCGCCGACACGCTGGCCCGGCTCGCGGAGTTGCGGGGCTGATCAGCCGAAGGGGGCGTCGGCGGGTCCTCGCCCGTCAGGCCGTCGACGGACTCCCGGATGAGGTCGGCGTGGCCGACGTGGCGGGCGTACTCCTCGATGAGGTCCAGGAGGATGCGGCGGAGGTTCGGGCGTTCGCCGCTACGGGTGACGTGGGCGCCGAGCTGGTCCAGGCCGCCGCCCGCGCTCAGTGCCGCGTCGACCGTGGCCCGGGAGCGGGCCGCCGATTCCCGCCAGAGGGTGCGCAGTTGCCCGGGGGTGTCCTGGGCGGCGGAGCGATAGGCCCAGTCGGGGTCGCTGTCCCAGTCCACCGCGTCCCAGGGCGCGCCGACCGGAACACCGAGCCACAGACGCGCGAAGTGGCTGTCCTCGACGTGCGCCAGGTGCTTGAGCAGACCGCCCAGGGTGATGGTGGATGCGCCAACGGTGGCCCGCAGTCCGGCGGCGTCCAGGCCTGAGCACTTCCAGGCGAGCGTGGCCCGCTGGCGCTCCAGCGCGCCGAGGACGGCTGCCGCCTCGGTGCCGGCGAGGGGAGGTTCGGGCCAGGCTTCCACTGTGCTCTCCGTCATGGCGGACACGGTAGCGGAGCCGGAACAGCGGGGCCGGAACAGCGGAATGGGGCCCGGCCTCACGGCCGGACCCCCCTCGCTTTCCCCTCCCGTCGGGCCTTCCCGTTCCCCCCGGACCCCTCCCCGGAAGTACCCGACGCCATGTGTGACACGGGAGGGTACGCAAAGGTTGCAGCCCTTTACGATCTCTTTGCCATCGAGGTGGCGCAGGGGCTCTCAGCAGGCATGTTGCACATAGCGCTCCGCCACTTCCGCCAGCGCCTCCGCCCCGTCGCGGGCCCACAGCGCCTCGTTGAAGATCTCCACCTCGATCGGGCCGTCGAAGCCGGCGGCTTCCACGAGACGGCGGAACTCACGGAAGTCCACGCTTCCGTCGCCCAGTTGCCCCCGGCCCAGCAGGACGCCCGCCGGGAGCGGGGTGATCCAGTCGGCCAGCTGGAAGGAGTGGATGCGGCCGCCCGCACCCGCGCGGGCGATCTGGGCGGGCGCCCGGTCGTCCCACCAGAGGTGGTAGGTGTCGACGACCACCCCGACCTGGTCGGCCGGGAAGCGTTCCGCGATGTCCAGGGCCTGGCCGAGCGTGGAGACGACGCAGCGGTCGGACGCGTACATCGGGTGCAGCGGCTCGATGGCCAGGCGTACGCCGCGCGTCGCCGCGTACGGGGCCAGTTCCGCCAGCGCGTCGGCGACCCGCTCCCGGGCCCCGTACAGATCGCGGCTGCCGGGCGGGAGGCCGCCGGAGACCAGGACCAGGGTGTCGGTGGACAGGGCCGCCGCCTCGTCGATCGCCGCCCGGTTGTCGTCCAGGGCGCGGGCCCGTTCCGCCGGGTCGAGCGCGGTGAAGAAGCCGCCCCGGCAGAGGCTGGTGACGGTGAGCCCGGCATCCGCCAGGAGCCTGGCCGTGCGCTCGACGCCGTACGCCTGCACCGGGGCCCGCCACAGGCCCACCATGCCGATGCCCGCCTTGACGCAGCCCTCGGTCAGCTCGGGCAGCGACCACTGCTTGATGGTCTCCTGGTTGAGCGAGAGGCGGGAGAGCCGGCCGTCGGTCATCGTGTGCCTCCGTGGACCGCGAGCAGTGAGCGCATACGGTGTTCCGCCAGGTCCGGGTCCGGGAACAGGCCCAGGCGGTCGGCCAGTTCGTACGCCTTCGCCAGATGCGGGAGCGAGCGCGCCGACTGGAGCCCGCCCACCATCGTGAAGTGGTCCTGGTGGCCGGAGAGCCAGGCCAGGAACACCACGCCCGTCTTGTAGAAGCGGGTCGGCGACCGGAAGAGGTGGCGGGAGAGTTCGACCGTGGGGTCCAGGAGCGCCCGGAAGCCGTCCACGTCTCCCGTGTCCAGCACCCGTACCGCGTGCGCCGCCAGCGGTCCCAGCGGGTCGAAGATACCCAACAGGGCGTGGCTGAAGCCGCGTTCGTCGCCCGCGATGAGTTCCGGGTAGTTGAAGTCGTCGCCCGTGTAGCAGCGCACCCCGCCCGGGAGGCGGCGGCGGACGTCGATCTCGCGGCCCGCGTCCAGGAGGGAGATCTTGATGCCGTCGACCTTGTCGGGGTGTTCGGCGATGACCTTGAGGAAGGTGTCCGTGGCCTCGTCGAGGTCGGCGCTGCCCCAGTAGCCCGCGAGGGCCGGGTCGAACATCGGACCCAGCCAGTGCAGGATCACCGGCTCCGACGCCTGGCGCAGGAGATGGGCGTACGTGGCGAGGTAGTCCTCCGGGCCCCGCGCGGCGCGGACCAGCGCGCGGGAGGCCATGAGGATCGGCTGGACGCCGTTCTCCTCGGCCAGGGCCAGCTGCTCCTCGTACGCCGCCGTGACCTCGGCCAGGGTGGGCGTCCCGTCGCCGGGCAGCTGGTCGGTGCCCACGCCGCAGGCGATCCTGCCGCCCACCGCCTTCGCCTCGGCGGCGGAGCGGCGGATCAGTTCGGCGGCGCCCGCCCAGTCCAGGCCCATGCCGCGCTGCGCGGTGTCCATGGCCTCCGCGACGCCCAGGCCGTGCGCCCACAGGTGGCGGCGGAAGGCGAGCGTGGACTCCCAGTCGACGGCCGCCGGGTCGTCCGGACCGATGTCCGCGTACGGGTCCGCGACCACGTGCGCCGCCGAGAAGACCGTACGGGAGGTGGGGGCCGCCGCTCCGGGAGCGAGGTCGAGCGGTGTCGCGCGGGGCGTGTAGGGGCCCTGCGGGAGGTGGATCGTCATGTCAGCGGCCCCCGCCGGCGCCGCGCACCGGTCGTGCGGGTCACAGGGTCAGCTCCGGGATGTCGAAGCGGCGGCCCTCGGCGGACGACTTCAGTCCCAGTTCCGCCAGTTGGACGCCCCGGGCGCCGGCCAGCAGGTCCCAGCCGTACGGCTCGTCCAGGACCACATGGCGCAGGAACAGCTCCCACTGCGCCTTGAAGCCGTTGTCGAACTGCTGGTTGTCCGGCACCTCCTGCCACTGGTCGCGGAAGGACTCGGTGACCGGGAGGTCCGGGTTCCAGACCGGCTTGGGGGTCGACGAGCGGTGCTGCACACGGCAGTTGCGCAGACCGGCGACGGCGGAGCCGTGGGTGCCGTCGACCTGGAACTCGACCAGCTCGTCGCGGTTGACCCGGACCGTCCAGGAGGAGTTGATCTGCGCGACCGCCCCGCCCGCCAGTTGGAAGATGCCGTACGCGGCGTCGTCGGCGGTCGCCTCGTACGGCTTGCCCCGCTCGTCCCAGCGCTGCGGAACGTGCGTCTGCACATGGGCCGTTACGGAGGTGACCTGGCCGAACAGCTCGTGGAGCACGTACTCCCAGTGCGGGAACATGTCGACGACGATGCCGCCGCCGTCCTCCGCGCGGTAGTTCCACGACGGGCGCTGGGCCTCCTGCCAGTCGCCCTCGAAGACCCAGTAGCCGAACTCCCCGCGCACGGAAAGGATCTCGCCGAAGAAGCCGCCGTCGATCAGGCGCTTCAGCTTCAGCAGGCCCGGCAGGAAGATCTTGTCCTGGACGACGCCGTGCTTGATGCCCGCGTCCCGGGCGAGCCGGGCCAGGTCGAGGGCCCCCTCGACGTCCGTGGCGGTCGGCTTCTCGGTGTAGACGTGCTTGCCCGCCGCGATCGCCTTCTTGATCGCCTCCACCCGGGCCGAGGTGACCTGGGCGTCGAAGTAGATGTCGATCGTGTCGTCCGCGAGGACCGCGTCCAGGTCGGTCGACCACTCGGTCAGGCCGTGGCGCTCGGCGAGTTCCTCCAGGGCGTGGGCCCGGCGGCCGACGAGCACGGGCTCGGGCCACAGCACCTCGCCGTCGCCGAGATCCAGGCCTCCCTGCTCACGGATCGCGAGGATCGAGCGCACCAGGTGCTGCCGGTATCCCATGCGCCCCGTGACGCCGTTCATGGCGATGCGCACTGTCCTGCGTGTCACGAAGGTCCCTCCATACAGCCGTAGCAAGCGCTTTCTATCGAAGATGACGCTAGCCTGCCGACAGCGGCCGGACAAGAGGGGGCCGCACGTGATCTCACGGAGGACAGCGATGACAGTCACCCTGGCGGATGTGGCGGCCCGCGCCCGGGTGTCCCCGGCCACCGTCTCGCGTGTGCTGAACGGCAACTACCCGGTGGCGGCGTCGACCCGGGAGCGGGTCCTGCGCGCGGTGGACGACCTGGACTATGTGCTCAACGGGCCCGCGAGCTCGCTCGCGGCGGCCACCTCGGACCTGGTCGGCATCCTGGTCAACGACATCGCCGACCCGTTCTTCGGGATCATGGCGGGGGCGGCCCAGACGCAGATCGGCGGCCCCGGGGACGGTTCCGGACGGGCGGGCGGCGAGAAGCTGGCCGTCATCTGCAACACCGGCGGCTCCCCGGAGCGCGAACTGACCTACCTCACCCTCCTCCAGCGCCAGCGCGCCGCCGCCGTCGTCCTCACCGGCGGCGCGGTCGAGGATCCGGCGCACCAGGCCGCGATGTCCGCGAAGCTGACGAAGCTCGCGGACGCGGGCACCCGGATCGTCTTCTGCGGGCGGCCCCCGCTGCCCGAGGGGGACGCGCTCGTCGCCGCGCTCGCGTTCGACAACCGGGGCGGCGGACGCCGGCTCGCCGAGCATCTGATCTCGCTCGGCCACCGCAGGATCGGTTACGTCGCCGGGCCCCCGGAGCGCACCACCACCCGGCACCGGCTGGAGGGCCACCGCGAGGCGCTGCGCGCGGCCGGCCTGGACACCGCCCCGGACGAGGCCGACGGGGGCCGGGGCCCGGACGATCAGGACCGGCTCACCGTGCACGGGCCCTACGACCGGCGCTCCGGCTACGAGGCCACCCTCGAACTCCTGCGCAGGGCACCGGACGTGACCGCCATCGTGGCCGCCAACGACACCGTGGCGCTGGGCGCGTGCGCGGCCGTACGGGACCAGGGGATGCGGATCCCCCAGGACATCTCGGTCGCGGGCTTCGACGACCTGCCGTTCTCGGTGGACGCGGTGCCGGCCCTCACGACGGTGCGGCTGCCGCTCTTCGAGGCGGGCGCCCGGGCGGGGCGGCTCGCGATGGGCAAGGAGAACCCGCCGCCCGGCGGGATCGCGACCATCGCGGCCGAGCTGATGATCCGGGGGTCCACGGCGGCGCCGCGCGGGTGAGCCGGCCCGGGGATGCCCCCGGTCCCGTCGGCCCCGTCGGGAGGCCCTGGCCGAGCGGCTAGCCGAGCAGTCCGAGCAACCGTCCCAGCGCGTCCGCGACGGGCTGGGCCACCGGGCCGACCGCGGTGGTGAGCTGCCCGAGCCGTGCCAGGGTGAGGCCGCGCTCGGTCATGCCCTCGCGGTCCAGGGCGAGCACGGGCAGGGTCTCCGCGACCGTGCGGGCCTGGTCCGGGGTGAGGTGGGCGGTGAGGTCGCGGAGCCGGTCGGTCAACTCCTTCACAGCCGCGTGGAGTTCGGGATCCTGAGCGGCGCCCACGTAGCCGTTGTTGATGCCGATGTTCTGGGCGCCGGTCTGGTTGAAGACGGAGCCGTTGTAGGTCGAGTGGTGCGTCGGTTCGGTCATAGCCTGATCCCCGTGTTCTGACCGCCGTTCTGGTTGAAGACGGGGCCGTTGTAGTTGTTCAGCTGGTGCACGTAGGCCGTGAACTCGGCCTCCGGGTGGTCGATCGCGTGGACTATCCGCCCGGCGATGGTCCGCAGCTCGTCCACGCTCGGCAGCGTCACGAGTATGCGGGAGCCGCCGGCCGTCTCCACGACCAGGACCGGCGTCTCCGGTGCGATCAGCGCCTTGACGAAATAGACGACCAGAACGATCAGCAGGACGAGAACCGGTGCCCAGTCGGTCACCGAGTAGACGAAGGCCACCAACCCCAGGCCCAGCAGGAAGCGGAGGACGTTCCGCTCCGGCTTGACCTTGATGGCCTCGACCCGGGTGAGGTTGTGCAGCGGCAGGGCCGCCGAGCCGATCCAGAGCATCCGGCGCTTGACCGCGATCTCCAGGACGCCTCCCGGACGCGGCAGCGGCGGTAGCGGCGGCGGCTGCGAGGGAGGCCCGGCCGGAGGATCCGGCGGTGGTGAGGACGGCGGCCCGGACGGTGGTCCGGAAGGCGGTGAGGCCGGCGGTCCGGACGGTGGCGTCCGCGCCCACGGCCTGCCTGAGCTTCCCGTGCTGTCCATGCGTTCCCCCGAGCACTCGTCACCCACGCCCGCATGCGCGGGAGCCCTATTAAGCACCCGCCCGGCTCCGAGCGGCAGGCGAGAAACCGCCAATTCTCGCTCCAGACCTACGTGTTACCGACGTCTGCGCGCCGGGGCGCGAAAGATGGGGGCGACTCCCCCATGCGCCCGCACCCGCTCCCCCGCCACGATGGACGCGGGCGGCCCGACCGGGGCCCGCCCGGGACCGGGGAGGTGCGGAGCGGTGGCGGAGAAGGATCTGATCGACAGAGGGACGACCCGTCGTCCCTCCCCTGCTGTCTCCGTCGTGTCCGCGCCCTCCTCCTCCCCCTCCTCCGGCACGCCCGTCGCGTCCGGCACCGCCGCCACCGCAGCCTTCGGGGGTGCGGCCGGGGAGCCGTGGTGGCTTCCGGGCGTCGTCGGGGGCAGCGCTTCCGGCGAACCCGGCTGGGCGGTCTTCGCCCGGGAGGCCGTCGCCTCGGCGCCGCGTGACGTGGTGGTCGCCGACCGGGCCTACCCCGGGCTCAGCGGCTTCGGGCCGGTCGTCGCACCGTTCGTCGAGGCGGCGACGCGGCGGCTCCGGGACGCACTCGCGGAGGACGGCCCGGCGGTCGACGGCTCGGTGGGCGGCCGGGCGACGGACGGCCCGGCGGCAGACGGCTCCTCGGCCGTCCTGGCGGACTTCCGGCGGCAGCTGACGCGTCGGCTGTCCCGGATCGCGGGGCGCACCCTCGTCACGGAACTGCACGAGGCCCGGCGGTTGGGCCGGTTGCGCGGCGAGGGGCCCGAGGAGCGCTTCCAGGACTTCGTCCGGCGGACCGCCCGCCGCGACGGCCTCGCCCTGCTCGTCACCGGCTACCCCGTGCTGGCCCGCCTCCTCGCGACGGCCTGCCTGAACGCGGGGGACGCGTTCGCGGAGATGGCCGCGCGGCTCGCCGCCGACCGGCACCTGCTGGCCCCGTCGGGGGTGCTCGGCGACCGGGCCGGTTCCCCGGAGGGCGGCCTCGGCGGGAACGCGGGGCCCGGGGCGCTCACCGGCGTCGAGGCCGGGGCGGGCGACAGCCATCGCGGGGGCCGGTCGGTCATGCTGCTGCGGTTCGCCGACGGCGCCCGGCTCGTCTACAAGCCGCGTCCCCTCGCTGCCCACCGGCACTTCAACACCCTGGCCGAGTGGTTCGGTTCGCTGCCCGGCGCCCCGGAGCTGCGGGTCCTGCGGGTCCTGGACCGTGGGGACTACGGCTGGGCCGAGTTCGTCGAGGAGCGGCCCTGCTCCACGGCGGCGGAGACCCGGCAGTTCTACCGGCGCCAGGGTGCGCTGCTGGCCCTGCTGCACACCCTGGACGGTACGGATCTGCACCACGAGAACCTGATCGCCTGCGGCCCGCATCCGGTCCTGGTCGATGTGGAGACCCTGTTCCACCCGCCGCTGGGGCCCGCGAGGTCCACCGATCCGGCCGCCCGGGCCCTGCACGACTCGGTCCACCGGGTGGGCCTCCTGCCGCAGTTGCTCGTCGGGGACACGACCGCGCTCGACATGTCCGCCATCGGCGGGGGCCGGGCCGCGTCCTCGCCGATCGAGACCGCCGACTGGGCGGAGGCCGGAACCGACCGCATGCGGCTGGTGCGGCGGGCGGGCCGGTTCACCGAGTCCGCCAACCGGCCCCGGCTCGGCGGAGTGGCGGCCGCCCCCTCCGCGTACACCGACGCCCTGTGCGGCGGTTTCCGCGCCGGTTACACCGCGATCAGCGATCACCGTGCGGAACTCCTGGGTGAGGACGGGCTGTTGCGGCTCTTCGCTCGGGACGAGGTGCGCGTCGTGCCCCGGCCGACCTGGACGTACACGACGCTGCTGGACGAGTCGACCCACCCCGACCTCATGCGGGACGCCACCGAACGGCACCAGGTGCTCTCGCTGCTGCGCACCCCGCTCCTGGGCGCGCCCGCGCTGCCCGGCGTGGAGGACGAGGAGGTCGCGGAGCTGTGGTGCGGCGACGTGCCCGTGTTCGGCACCCGGCCGGGCTCCACGGAGTTGTGGAGCGGCACCGGCCGTACGGTTCCGGGTCCGGCCCCCGAGGGGCCCTCGTACGACACCGCACGCGATCGGTCCCCGCACGACCGGCCCGCCCACGACCTGGCCGCCGCCGACGCCGCCGCCGGCCCCACCGGGCTGGCGCGCGTGGAGGCGAAGGTGCGCGCGATGGACACCGTGGACCGCCAGGATCAGGAACGGATCATCCGGGCTGCCATGGTGAGCACCTCACCCGAGCCGCCGCACCGGGCGGGTCCGGGCGGCCGGTCGCGGAGTGCCGCGACCGCACCGGAGCCCGAGCAACTGCTGTCCGCCGCACGGTCGGTGGGCGATCAGCTCGTCTCCCTCGCCTACCGGCACGAGAGCCGCACCAACTGGATCGGCCTTGAGCTGCTCGGCGAGCGCTACTGGCGGCTCACGCCGATGGCGGCGGACCTCGCGGGCGGTTACACCGGGCCCGCGCTCTTCCTGGCGCAACTGGCCGCACTCACCGGCGCCTCCCGGTACGCGGAGGCGGCCCGCGAGGCGCTCGCCCCGGTCCCGGGGCTGCTGGACGCGCTGCACGGGCGGGCCGACGAGCTCGGGTCCCTGGGCTCCGGCGCCTTCGCGGGTCTCGGCGGCATCGCGTACGCGCTGACCGAGGTGGGCTCGCTCCTGGGCGACCGGGAGGTGCTGGACCTGGCGGGTCCGGCCGTCCGGCTGAGCTGCGCGGCGAGCGCGGCCGAGGACGGGTACGGGGTGCGCGGCGGGGCGGCGGGCGGGCTCGTCTCGCTGCTCGCGGTGCACCGCGCGACCGGCCGCCCGGAGGCTTGGCGTGGTGCCGAGCGCTGCGCCGAGCGGATCGCCGCCGCCCCGCTCCCCGGCTCCGGGGGCTTCGCCGACGGGGCGGCGGGGATCGGCTGGGCGCTGCTGCGCTTCGCCGGGGCCGGGGGCGACGCCCGCCACCGGAGCGCCGGGCTGGAGGCCCTGCGCCGGGCGACGGCCGGAGCGGCCCACGCGACCACCGCCGCCACCGCCGGAGCGCCGCGCGGAACGACCGCCGGAGCGCCGCACGGAGCGTACGGAACGACCGCCGGAGCGCCGGACGGAGCAATCGCCGGGACGGCCCGCGGAACGGCGGCCGGAACGGCAGCCGGAGCGGCCGCCGGGCCGGCCTGGTGCGGCGGGGTCGCCGGCATCGCGCTGGCTGTCGCGGACAGCCCCGACGCGCTGGCGGACCCGGAGCTGTCCGGCTGGCTCGCGGCGCGCTCCGGCGAGCTGGCGGGCATCGGCCCGCTCGCCGACGACAGCCTGTGCCACGGGGAGTCGGGGCTGCTCGAACTCCTCGGCCACGGCGCGCTGCCCGCCGCACGGCCCGCGTGGATGCGCCGGGCCGGGACGCTGCTGGCCTCGGCGGACCGGGCGGGACCGCAGTGCGGGACGCCCGGCCGCGTACCGCACCCGGGGCTGCTCACCGGACTCTCGGGGATCGGGCACGGGCTGCTGAGGGCCGGGTTCCCCGACCGGATCGGGTCCGCCCTGCTCCTGCGTTCCTCCCGGCTCCCCTGACCGAACCACGGCTCCCCTGACCGAACCACGGATTTCCTGACCGAACCACGGATTTCCTGACCGAACCACGGCTTTGACGACGACCATCACCACCACCACCCAGAGGATGAGGCAGAGATGAAGCAGTTCGGCGAATCGGCCCTGCAGGCGTCCGGCGAGATCGCGCACGAGGGTACGCCCGAGCACCCGGCCGGGCAGATCTCCTTGGGGTCCACCGGAGGCCTCGGTGCGCGCAGCAGACTTCTCAGCGCCTCGGAGGGCGAGAGCGGCTACAGCCACGACCTGCCGTGGACCACCATGACGGCCCCGTGGTGACCGGTTCCTGCCAACTCAACCTCAAATAAGCCGCATTGGCCCGCTGCCGTAGGAGTTACGGCTCCAGTAACCTGCGGCCATGCGAGCCACTTCGCCGGTCATCGTCGGGCGGGACGAGGAGATCGGACTGCTGAGCAGCGCCCTGGACGCCGTACAACGGCGTTCGGGGCGCGCGCTGTTCCTCCTCGGGGAAGCCGGAATCGGCAAGTCCCGGCTGGTGGGCGAGTGCGCCTACCGGGCGTACGGGCTCGGTATGCCGGTGCTGCGCGGCCGGGCCACCTCGACCGGGCTCGTCGTCCCCTTCCGCCCGCTCGCGGAGGCGCTGGCCTCCCGGTTCCGGGCCGCGGGCACGCCGACCGATCCCGAGCTCGCGCCCTACCATCCGGCGCTGGCCCGGCTGGTCCCGGAGTGGCGCAGGGGCGGGTCCCCCGGCTATCCGGAGACGGTCGTGGAGCTGGCCGAGGCGCTGCTGCGGCTGCTGTCCGTGCTGGGCCGGGAGGCGGGCTGCGCGATCCTGCTGGAGGATCTGCACGACTGCGACACGGAGACCGTCGCGGTCGTCGAGTACGTCATCGACAACCTGGCCGATCTGCCCATCCTGTTCCTGGGCACCCTGCGTCCGGAGCCGGGGGCCGCCCTGGACCTCGTACGCTCCGCCGAACGCCGGCACGCCGCGACCGTACGGGAGCTGGGCCCGCTCCGCGACGACCGGGTGCGGGCGCTGACGGGTGCGTGTCTGGAGGCGCGGCCGGAGGAGATACCCGGGTCGGTGCACCGGCGGCTGGCCGAACGCGCCGCGGGCAACCCGTACTTGCTGGAAGTGCTGCTGGCGGACCTGCTGGACACCGGCCGGCTCCGGCGGACGGACGACGGGTGGGTGGCGGCGGAGCAGCCGGGCGGTTCGGTTCCCTCGGACATCGTCCGCAGCTGGGCCCGCAGGCTGGAGCGGCTGGACGAGCCGGTGCGGGACCTCTTACTGGCGTCGGCGACCCTGGGCAGCCAGTTCTCGGTGACCGTGCTCCAGACCGTCACCGGGTTCGAGGACCGGGCCCTGTTCACGCATCTGCGGTCGGCGGTGGAGGCCGGTGTCATCGCCCCGGACGGCGCCGCCCCCGACCGCTACACCTTCCGGCACTCGCTCACCGCCGAGGCCCTGATCTCCTCGCTGGCTCCGGCCGAGCGCGCCTCGCTCGCCCGCCGCGCCGCCGGGGCCATCGAACACTCCGGGCAGCCGCTGGACGAGGACGGCCGTCAGCTCGTGGCCTCGCTGCAACTGGCCGCGGGCAACCGGGCGGGGGCGGCCCGCCAGTTCGCGGAGGCGGGAAGACGGATGCTCGCTTCGGGGGCGCACGGCTCCGCCGTGGTGCTGCTGGAGCGGGCGCACCCGCTGGCCGACGAGACCGACCGGGCCGCCGTCGCCGAGTCGTTGGCGGTCGCCCGTGCCGAGGGCGGCGATCTGGACGCCGCACTGGCGCTGGCGGACGCGCTGCCGCCGGTTCCGGCGCGTTCCGAGGCCGCCGCCCGGCGCGGCCTGATCCATATCGAACTCGCCTGGGCGGCGGTCATGGCGGAGCGCACCGCCGACGCGGCGCTCCAGGTGGAAGCGGCCCGTGTCCTGCTCGGCCCGTCGCCGCCGCCGGGTCGCCGGGCCGCGCTCGTGGTGGTCGACGGGTATCTGGCGCTGCTTCCCGGGCACGGGCAGAAGCCCCGGGATCCGGCGGACTCCGAGCGGGTCGTGCGGGAGGCCGCGGAGACCGCCGAGGCCGAGGGGCTGCCCGTGGTGGCCTGCCAGGCCTGGCAGTTGCTGGCGCTGCTGCGGCGCGAGGAGGGCTTCGACGCGGCGGACGCCGCACTGGAGCGGATGCTGTCGATCTCCACCGAACACGCCCTGCCGGTCTGGCGGGTGGAGGCGCTGGTGCGGCTCGGGGCGAACGCCTTCATGCGGACCGGGGACGCCGCCCGGCTGCTCTCCGCGCGGGCGGCGGCCACCGAGCTGGGCGCGCTGCTGCTGACCCGTACGGTCGACGGGCTGCTCGCGATGAACGCGGTGATGTGCGCCCGGTGGGAGGAGGCGCAGGAGATCGTCGACCGCTCGGCGGAGGCCAGCGCCCGGGTCGGCGACCGGTCCGCCCACCGCTATCTGCTGCTGGCCGGGGCGACGATGGCCGCGCACCGGGGGCGGCGGCGGGAGATGGACCGGGCGCTGGCCGCGTTCCGGCGGGCCGGGGGCGAGCAGTCGCTGCTGGTGCCGCTCCGGTCGGGGCTGTGCCGGGCGTTCGGGGCGCTCCTGGAGGAGGACCGGGAGCGGGCGGCGGCGGGTCTGGACGAGGCGCTGGCCTGGGAGGCGGACCACCCGAGCTACTACTACCTGAGCGGGCGGTACGGGCTGCGCCCGCTGCTGCGGGTGCTGGCGGGCGAGGCGGACCGGGCGGAGCTGGCGGAGGCGCGGGCGGCTCCCGGGGGCGCTCTCGCCTGGAACCGGCAGTTCCTGGAGCTGGCCGACGCGGTGCTGCTGGGCCGGGAGGGGGACCCGGCCGGGGCCGCCCGGCTGATGGCGTCCTTCGATGTGCGGTCCGCGCCCTTCCCGGTCGCCCGCCACCTGGGCCTGCGGCTGGTCGCGGACGCGGCCCGGGCGGACGGGTGGGGCGAGCCGGTGGCGTGGCTGCGGTCCGCCGAGGAGTACTTCTACGGGGCCGGGGTGCAGGCGGTCGCCTCCGCGTGCCGGGCGGCGCTGCGGCAGGCCGGGGCGAGTGTGGGGCAGCACCGGGGCGGCTGGGACCGGATCCCGTCGCCGCTGCGGACGAGCGGGGTGACGCCGCGCGAGTACGAGGTGTTCGTCCTGCTGCCCGAGCGGCCCGGGAACCAGCAGATCGCCCGGCGGCTGTCCATCTCGCCCCGCACGGTGGAGAAGCACATGGCCAGTCTGCTGAGCAAGACCGGGCGTGCGGACCGGGCCGCGCTGTGCGAGTTCGCCGCCGAGTGCGCCGTCGAACCGGCCTGATGAGGGCCCGTCGTGGGCCCCTCGTGGGGGCCGGGGCGGGCAACATGGGGGCAGCGGGCCGTTTCGGTCGGGTGTCCGGCCGGAAAATGCGTGCGGGGCCCCGATGTGCGGGGGCCGGGGCGGCAGCAGGATCGGGGCGTGCGTACGGCCCAGACCGCCGCCCGTCCCCGTTCCGGAGGCCCGCTGATGACCCGACCTCCCGTCCGCACCGCTCCCACGGGTGCGGTGTACTTCTCCCTGCTCGGCCCGCTCACCGCCCGGCTGGACGGCCATGAACTGCCGCTCGGCCCGCGGAAGCAGCGCCTCGTCCTCGCCACGCTGCTGTCCCGCCCCAACACCCCCGTACCGGTGGAGGTCCTGACCGACGCGGTGTGGCCGGACGATCCGCCGCGTACCGCCCGCAAGAACCTCCAGGTGTACGTCAGTGCCGCCCGCACCCTTCTGGGTCCGGCCGGGCACGAGGGCCGGGACCGGGTGGTGCACGGCTGCGGCGGCTATCTGCTGCGGATCGCCGAGGGCGAGCTGGACACCCTGCGCTTCGGGTCGCTGGCCCGCGCGGGGCGGGCGGCCGCCGGGCGGGGTGATCTGGCCGGTGCGGCCCGGCTGCTGCGCGAGGCGCTGGACCTGTGGGAGGGGCCGCCGCTGAACGACCTGCGGGACTCCGCCGGGGTCGCCGAGGAGGCCGGGCGGCTGGAGGCCCGATGTCTGACCGTCTACGAGGACTGGGCGGAGACCGAGATCGAGCTGGGCCGGCCCGCCGTCGCGGTGGACGGGCTGCGGGACCTGGTGGAGCGGCATCCGCTGCGGGAGCGGCTCCGGGCCGCGTGGATGAACTCCCTGCACCAGTCGGGCCGGCAGGCAGAGGCGCTGGCGGTGTACGACGACTACCGGCAGCTGATGGCGCGCGAGCTGGGGCTGGAGCCGAGCCCGGCGATGGCGGCGCTGTACCGCTCGATGCTGGGGCGTGGGCGCGAGGCCCGGCGGCCCGCCCCCGCCCGGGAGGCGGTGGGTCCGGCGGCTCCGCCCGCCTGCACCGCGGCCTTCACCGGGCGCCCCGGGGAACTGCGGGAACTTCTGGAGGTGCTGGGCTGCGGCGAGGAGCGCGTGGTGGTCGTCTCGGGGCCGGCCGGGGCGGGGAAGTCGGCGCTGGCGCTGCGGGCGGCGCATCTGCTCGCCGACCGCTTCCCCGACGGCCGGGTCCGGGTCCGGGTCCGCCGGGAGGACGGTACGGCGCGGAGCCGGGCGGAGATCCTGGCGGAGCTGGGACGGCTGTGCGGGGTGGCGGGCAACGCCGCTCCCCCGGGGAACACGGCTTCCCCGGACGGCGGGGCGGGCGGTGACCGCGCGGCGACGGCGGCCCTCGCGGACGCCTGGCAGGAGTGGCAGGCCCGGCACCGGGCGCTGGTCGTCCTGGACGACGTGCCGGACGAGGCGTCCGTACGGGGGCTGTTGTCCCGGTCGGGGAAGTGTTCCGTACTGATCACCGCCCGGGGGCAGTTGGCCGGGCTCGCCCCGGTCCACCGGATCGCGCTGCCGGCGCTGGCGGACGGTGAGGCGCTGGAGCTGCTGGGGAAGCTGATCGGGGCGGGGCGGCTGCGGGCGGACCCGGGGGCGGCGTTGCGGATCGTCCGGGCGTGCGGGGGGCTGCCGCTGGCGGTGGAGGTGAGCGGGATGCGGCTGGCGGTGCTGCGGCACCTGCCGCTGGCGGAGTACGCGGACCGGCTCGACGACCCGTCGGCCGCGCTGGACGAACTGGTCGCCGGGGACGTATCCGTACGGCACCGGATCGCGTCCGGCTGGCAGGACCTGGCGGACGGCGACCGGTGGGTGCTCGGGCGGCTGGCGGGGCTCGCCGAGGCCGGGGGCTTCACCCTGGACCGGGCCACGGAGGCGCTGGGCTGCGGGGAGCGGGCGGCGATCCGGGCGGTCGAGTCGCTGATCGACGCGGGTGCGGTGACCTCGCCCGCCGGGGAGGTCACCGCGCACGCCGCGCTGTACGAGGTGCCGCGTCTGCTCGGCCTGTACGCCCACGAGCGCGAAGGCGTGTGAGGGTCCGGTTCCGCGCGGAAGGGCCCCGGGGCTGCGGCAGCCCCGGGGCCCTTCCGCGCGCGGTCGCTCAGCCCAGGGTGAGCAGCTCCAGCAGGCCGGTCTCCCCGGACCCGTCGGTCCCGTCGCGCCCGGTCTTTGCGCCGGAGAGGAAGTGCAGGGACATCAGCAGCCCCGCCGCTCCGGTGGCCAGGTCGGCGGAGCAGCGCATCAGCCCCGCCCCCGGGACGAACAGCCGGTCCTCGTCGGCGACCAGGTGCCAGGACAGGTTGCGTACGGAGGCGAGGACCCCGGGGGCCCCGCGGCCGTCCGGCGACAGGGCGCCCGCCACGGCCATGAGCCCCGCCCGGCCGGTGAACAGGCCTGGCTCGCGGACGAATTCGAAGGCACAGCCCTTGGCCACACCGGGCAGCAGGGCGGCGAGTGCCGGGAAGTCGCGGCGGGCCAGAAAGGCCCGGGCCACCAGGGCGAAACCGCCGCTCCCCTGGTCCAGGTAGAGGAAGTGCCGTCGGCCGTCCTTCACCTGGACGGTGCCGTCCGGCATGGTCACGCAGTGGGCCGCCTCCGCCTCCAGGGCCCGGCCGGCGGCCGCCAGGAACTGGTCGTCGCCGGTCAGGGCGTGCAGTTCGAGGTGGAGCAGGGCCGCACCGCTCAGCCCGCGCAGCAGCCCCGCCGACGCGGGCGCGCGCAGCCCCGGCACGGACTCGCCCCGCACCAGCCGGTCCAGGTCGTGGGCGGTGCGGGCCGCGGCGTCGACGAGGTCGTGGTCGATCTTGGCGTCGGGCGACCCGTTCTCCGCGCGGTCCGGCCGGGCCAGGCGCAGCGCGGCGAGCGCGCTGCCCGCGCGGCCGTTCATCAGGTCGGCCGAGGCGGACGGGGGCGCGGCGGCGGACCGTTCGTAGAGTTCCCGGCCCTCCTCCCGGCGGCCCAGCGCGGACAGCACCACCGCCGTGCCCGGCAGCCCGCCGTAGAGGCCGCCCGGCGCCGCGGGGTCCCGGCGCCGGGCCGTGTCGACGAGCCAGTCGGTCCAGACGCGCGGTACCGGGGCCCCGGTACGGTGCAGGGCGTGGAGCACCCCGGCCGCCCCGTGCGCGACGTCGCTGCCGCCGGTCGAGAAGACCTCGGGGTCCCCGGGGAAGAGGCGGTCGGTGCGCTCGGGCGTCGCCCCCGCGTGGATGCCCCGCAGCAGCCTCTCCCGCAGCCCGGCCCAGTCCGGCTCGGGACCGTCGAGCAGCGCGGCGGTCTCCCTCTCGCGGCCGTCGGTGCTCTCGGCGGCCCGCAGCACCGAGGGCCGGCGCGGTCCGGCCCCGGCGTCGAGGCCGTACCTCCGGCGGGCCCACCGTTCCAGGGTCAGGGCCTTGGCCCGGTCGTGGCCGGCCATCTCCATGATGGGCATCAGCATGTAGAGCCAGGTCGCCCAGAGGGCGTAGGCGTCGGCCTCCGCGCCGACGGTCCCGGCGGGCGCCTGGAGTCCCGGGGCTCCCGCCACCGGGGTGTCCCGGTCGTCCAGGGCCGTGGCGTACTCGAAGTCGATCAGGGCCACGCGGCCGTCGGGACGGATGATGATGTTGGAGGGGTGGAGGTCGCCGAAGCGCAGACCGCGCGCGTGGACGGCGGCCAGCGCCTCGGTCAGCCGCTCGGTCACCGACTCCACCCAGGCGGTGTACGGGGCGAGTTCGGCGGCGGTGCCGGTGCTGTGGAGCAGGGCGAAGCGGCCGACGATCTCCTCCAGGAGGGTGGCCCCCTCGATGTGCTCCTCGATCAGGAAGTGGTGCTCCCACACGGTCCGTACGCCGTACACCTCGGGAACGCAGTCCAGCCCGGCCAGCGCGGTCAGGGCCCGGTGCTCGCGGTGCAGCCGCGTCACCGCGTCGTCGCCCGCCTCGTCAAGACCGCTGTACGGCCGGGCCTCGCGGAGCACCACCTGCCGGCCGGTCTCCCGGTGCCGGGCCAGGTAGATGCCGCCCGCGTTGGAGAACTGGAGGGCTTCGGAGACGTCGTAGGGGAAGGCGGCGTCCCCGGCGGCGGCGCGGGCCGCCAGATGCGGGCGCAGCGCGTCGGGCACGGTGACCCACGGCGGTACCCGGAACACCACCCCGCGCTCGTCGGGCACCAGTTCGCCCGAGGGGTGGCGCAGGGCCAGCACCCGTTCGCCGTCCTCGTCGAGGCACCAGCGGGAGACGAACGCCCCGTACCGGACGTACACCGGGGCGTCGCCGATCCGCAGGTCGCTGAGGATGTACGGGCCGCGGCGGCCGGCGAGGGCGCGGGTCAGCTCGTCCAGCACCCGCAGGAAGGCCGTCTCGTCCGGCGGGTAGACCGTGATGAACTTCCCGGCGCCCGCACGGGACATGTACTTGCCGGACATCAGCAGGAGCGCCCGCTCGCTGCGGAGGAACTTGAACGGCACCCCGTGGGCCCGGCAGATCCGGGCGGTGTCGAGCAGGGTCTCCTCGGCCTCCTCCGGGACGGTGGAGACATGGATCTTCCAGCCCTGCCCGGCCGGTTCGCGGTCCTCGGGGAGCAGGGAGGTCCACAGGCCGCCGGCGATCCGGCGCCAGCCCTCGCCCGGCGGATCGGAGTCCAGCGGGTAGCGGGTGCCCTCGTCCTGGAGCCGGGCGGGGGTCTCGTAGTACCTGCGGTCGGCGAGGCAGTAGAGCTGGGTCTGGTGGAGACCGGGCACGGGGTTCCTCCTCAGGGTGCGCCGGGACCCGCGGCGTCGGGGGCCGGGGCGGTCGCCGGGCGGGTGGAGACGGTTCCGGCCGGTTCCGGCTTCTCCCGGGCGGCGGCGGCCCCGGCCCGGACGGAGGGGGCGAGCGTCACGACGGCCGCCGAGACGGCCAGCACGCAGCCGATCACGCCGAAGGCGGCGCTGCTGTCCAGCGTGGCGAGCAGGAAGCCGCCGGCGAGCGGGCCGAACGGCTGGACGATCGAGGAGAGGAAGCCCGCGGCGCTCTGCACCCGCCCGATCCGGTCCTCGGGAGTGACGACCAGCAGGGTCGAGAGGAAGCCGATGCTGGCGACCGTCGAGAGGCACATGCAGAGCGCGCAGAGCAGTCCGGCCACCAGCGGGCTGCTGAGCCAGGCCAGCACCGCGGCCGTTCCCACGCAGCTCCAGCAGGTGATGACGATGAGCGTCCGGACGTGGCGCTCCGCCGCGAACCGGGGTGCGATCAGCGCACCGGCGAGGGCGCCCGCCGAGACGCAGGTGATGACGAAGCCGCCGCCGAGGCCGGAGCGCCCGCTGTCGGAGAAGACGGCGAGCGCCGAGAAGGTGAGGGCGCCGAAGGAGAAGTTCATGCCCAGCCCGAAGACGAGCAACACCGTCCGCAGATAGGGGAGTTGCCACAGGAAGGAGAGCCCTGCGGTGAGTTCCCGGCGGCTGAACACCGAACCCGCCCTGGTCCTGGCCGCCGAGCGGGTCCGCACGAGCGCCACACAGACGGTGGAGAGGAACAGCCCGAGGAACTGGGCGGTGAAGGGCAGGGCCTGATGCACGCCGAACAGCGCGCCTCCGACGAGCGGGCCGACCAGCCGGGCCGTGGAGGTGCGCGCCTGGAGCCGGGCGGTCGCCGTGCTCATCTGGTCCGGCGGCACGACCGCGCGCATCAGACCGAACGCGGCGGGGGCGTAGACGCTGTTCAGTACGGCGCCGGAGGTCGCGACCAGCAGGACGAGGGCCATCGGGGCGTGCCCGTTCCACACGGCGAGGGCGAGAGCGGTGACGGCCGCCAGGCTGCCCACGTCGCACAGGCGCATCAGCCGGCGGCGTTCGACCCGGTCGGCCATGACCCCGCCCGGCAGCATCGTGATCAGCACGGCGCAGACGGCCACCGTTCCCACAGCGCCGGCCTGCACGGCGGAGCCGGTCTCCTTGAGGATCAGCAGGGGCAGCGCGATGGCGCTCATCTGGCCGCCCAGAGCGGCGAAGAGGCCGCTCAACCAGAGCAGCCGGAAATCACGGTTGGAACGGAGCGGCTCGGCCATCGGGGCTCCCGTAGGTCATGGTCGTCGGCTGCGCGGGACGGGGCGGCCTCCGCGGTGCGCGGAGGCCGCCCCGGCTTCGGCCGGCGCCACGGCTGCGGGGCACGGGCCCCGTCGGACGTGGCCAAGGACGTGCGGAACAGTCCTTACGGCCGCACGGTCCGTCCGGTCAGCCGAGGACGAGGCTCACGGTGCTGACGCAGTTGCCGGGGGGCTGGATGATGTCGTGGTTGTTGGCCGTCTCCTGGAGGTCCAGGACGGAGTGCGCCTCGACCTCGGGGGTCTCCTCGGCGTCGCCGGCGGCGGGCTTGGTGTTCTCGGACATGGTGGTCTCCATCCACTCGTCACAGCGGGGCCGGGTTCCGTCGGGGATCGCCCCTCGGTTGTCCGGTGCGGCCGGCCGGTGCCTGCCGTTGCCGAGAAAGTTAGGAAGCCGGGCCTGGCGATCGCTTCGGCGGCGGTATGGCTCCGGTATCGGGCCAGTTGGCGGCGTACGGAGCCCGGCCCGAGGGCCCCGGCTGCGGCCCGGGGACCCGCCCCGACCTGGGCCCATACCGCCACCGAAGCACCTTCGGACCGTCCGCGAACCGGCGCGGCGGAGCCTGGGTACGCGCCCGACGCGCCCAGCCCCGAAGGAGGCGGCCCGCATGGAACTCGCCGAACTCGTCGCACGGCGGCCCTTCCCGGCCGCCGGTCTGCTCCTCGGCCTCACCCGGCGCTGCCCCCTGCGCTGCGCGCACTGCTCGACCGGCTCGGACCTGTTCACCCGGGAGGAGCCGGACGGCGGTCAACTGGAGCGCTTCGTCGCCTCGTTCAGCGAGGAGAACCGGCCCGACGTCGCCATGCTCACCGGCGGGGAACCGCTGCTGCTGCCCGCGCTCGCCGAACGGCTGAGCACGCTGGCGCGCAGCGCCGGGTCCCGTACCGCGCTGCTCAGCGGCATGTTCTTCGCCCGGTCCGCGAGCAGGCGCGGCCGGAGAGGCGCCGCGATTCCTCCCGCGATCCTGCGCGCGATCCGCTCCGTCGACCACTTCTCGGCCTCCCTCGACGTCCACCACGAGCGCGAGGTCCCGCGCGCCGACGTGTTCCGCGCCCTGCACCGGATCCGGGACGAGGGCGTGGCCGTGAGCTTCCACCTCACCGGGACCGGCGCGTCCGACCCGTATCTCGCCGACATCACCCGGGCGGTGGAGAAGGAGTTCGGCGGCCGGGTCCCCTGCCTCGTCAACGAGGTGCGGCCGTTCGGCCGGGCCGCCTCGTGGGCCAGGCCCGCCCGCACCGGCCCCGACCCGGCGGCGGCGTCGCCGTGCTCGATGGCCGCCTGGCCGGTGGTCGCCTTCGACGGCCGGGTGCTGGCCTGCTGCAACCAGGACACGGTCGACCGGCGGCCCGTACCGGCCCATCTGGACCTCGGGCACATCGGCGTCGACGACTGGGCGACCGTGCGCCGCCGGGCGCTGGAGTCCCCGGTGCTGCGCATGCTCCGCACGGTCGGGCCCACGCATCTGGCCGCCCGGTACGGCTCCGGCCCCGGGACGGGCTCCTACTGCGACGGCTGCCGGGCGCTCGACGGCGACGAGGCGGCGGCGGCCGGGGCCCGTGCCGTGGCGGGCGGGGCGGCCGGAGCGCTGCTGGACCTGACGGCCGCGGTGCGCGGCTCCCGGGAGGGCGCGCAGGGCGTCGTGCGCCGCCACGGCTGCGCGGCGTACGCGCCGCTGGTCGTCACGGGCGGGCCGCCGCTGCCGGAGACCGAAGCGCAGGACCTCCGATGAGCGCGACAGCCAACGCCGTGCCGCTCGGCACCACGGGGGCCTCCGCCCGTCTGCGGGTCAAACTCCTCCTGCTGGAGCCGGAGTTCCGGGACGCCACCCACCACATGTGGCGTGCCGACGGGCTGTTGCCGCGCTACCGGACGTACCTGTGCACCATGCACGCCGTCATCCGCGCCTCCGTCCCGCTGATGGAGCTGGCCCTCGACCGCGCCCGCGTCCGGGCCGCGTCCGGCGATCCGCTGGCGGCGCCGCTCGCCGCGTACCTGGAGGAGCACATCCGGGAGGAGGAGGGCCATGACGCCTGGCTGCTGGAGGACCTCAGGGCGGCGGGCGGCGACCCCGAGGACGCGCTCGGCCCGCTGCCCTCCCCCCTGGTCGCCTCGCTCGTCGGGCCCCAGTACTACTGGATCGAGCACCACCACCCGGTCGCCCTGCTCGGCTACATCGCCGTACTGGAGGGCTACGCGCCCGCCCCCGGTCTCACCGGCCGTATCGCCCGGCTGACCGGACTGCCCGCCGCCGCGCTGCGGACCGTACGGGAGCACTCAGTGATCGACACGGAGCACCTGGACGAGCTGTACGCGCTGCTGGACCGGCTGCCGCTCGGCCGGGGGCCGGAAGCGGCCGTGGCGGTCAGCGCGCTGCACTCCCTCGACGCGCTCACCCAGCTGTTCGTCCGGCTCGGGCGCTCCGCACCGGCGCCGTCGCTGCGGGGAGCCGGACCTGTCCCACCGATGGGAGTCACACCATGACCGGACCACCCGAGAACGGCCGACGGCCGGTGCTGCCCGACGCGTTGTACGAGGCGGGCTTCCCCGTCGACCTGCTCACCGAGGAGCAGCGCGAGGTGCTGAGCGGGCTCACCCCGGAGGAACTGGCGGTGCTGCTGGACGTCAAGGGCCGGCTGGACGCCGTGGGGCCGGAGGTCCAGGCGCACGGCGAGATCGCCGGCGGCGCCCTGTTCTGACCGGCGGCCGGTGACCAGTCACCGGCTGTTCCGACCGACGGCCGGTGACCGATCACCGTTACGGGCCCGGCGCCGGTTCACCGCCGCCGGGCCCGTGCATGCCGGGGAGACCGCCCGGTGAACCCGCCCGACACCCCCTGACCGCACGGCCCCCGGGAGAGAAGGACCCCCATGAACTGCTCCTCGTGCCAGCAGGACCTGCCGCCGACGGCCCGGTTCTGTTCGTCCTGCGGGACGCCGTGCGCGACCACCGGGACCGCCGGGGCCGGACCCGCCCCGGCCGCACCCGCCGGTGACGAACGCAAGCCGGTGACCGTGCTGTTCTGCGATCTCGTCGGGTCCACCGCGCTGTCGGGGGTGCTGGACCCGGAGACGCTGCGCACGGTGACCCTGCGCTACTTCGAGGCGATGAGCGCCGAGATCGTGGCTCGGGGCGGCACCCCGGAGAAGTTCATCGGGGACGCGGTGATGGCCGTGTTCGGCGTACCGGTGGTCCGTGACGACGACGCCCGCCGGGCGCTGGCCGCGGCGCTCGGGATGCGCCGGGCGCTGGCCCGGCTGAACGAGGAGCTGGACGCCACCCTGGGCATCGAGCTGACCACCCGTATCGGCGTCAACACCGGTCAGGTGGTGGCGGGTTCGGACACGACCGCCCGGCAGGCCCTGGTCTCCGGGGAGACCGTCAACATCGCCGCCCGGCTGGAGCAGAACGCGGGCCCCGGCGAGATCCTGATCGGCCCGGAAACCCTGCTCGCCGCCGGCCCGACGGTGCGGGCCGAACCCACCGGGCCGCTGCGGCTGAAGGGCAAGCGGGATAGTGTGGAGGCCCACCGGCTGCTGGCGCTGGGCGCGGACGACCCCGAACTGCTGCGCCGCTTCGACGTCCCCTTCGTCGGCCGCGACGCCGAACGGCGAGCGCTGGACGCCGCCCTGGAGCGGGCCGCCCGCGGCGACGGGGCCGGGCTGCTGCGGGTCACCGGGGAGGCGGGCATCGGCAAGACCCGGCTGGTACGGGAGTGGCTGGCGCTGCGGTCGGCGTCCGGGGCGCTGGTGTACGGCGCGGGGCGGTGCCGCAGTTACGGGGACCACGGCACGCTCGCCCCGCTGGCCGACGCGGTGCGTTCGCTGGTGGCGGCCGGGAGCGCGCCCACGCCCGGACGCGGGTCCGGGCCTGCGGACGGGCCTGCGGACGACGTGAAGGACGCGGCCGGCGGTCTCGCGGTCGACGACGCGATGGCCCTGCTGTCCGGGGGTCTGCTGCGCGACGGTACGCCGAACGCGCCCTTCGAGGACATGTGCGCGGCCCTGACGGCGGTCCTGGAGCGGGCCGCCCTGGTCCGCCCGGTCGTCCTGGTGCTGGACGACTGGCACGCGGCGGCCCCGCTGCTGGTCCGCACGGTGCGCCGACTGGCGGACGGCTCGGGGTGCGCGGGGGTGCTGCTGCTCTGCGCCGGGCGGCCGGACGGGCCGGACGAGGGGGACGGGCCCATCGGCGGTGACGAGCCCGTCGGTGGTGCGGGGCAACTCCAGCTCACCGGCCTGCCGCCCGATGAGGCGGCGCGGCTGGCGGCCGGTCTCGCCGGTCCGGACAGCGGGCCCGCCCCGGTGGACGACCGGCTCCTGGCGCGGGCCGGGGGCAATCCGCTCTACCTGGAACAGCTCCTGGTCGGCGACCGGGCGGACCCGGCGGCCGCCTCCCGTCCGGGGGAACCCGCCGCCGAGGAGGATCTGCCGCCCACGCTCCAGGCCCTGCTGGGTGCGCGCATCGGGGCCCTGGCCAGGGCGGAGCGCGGAGTGGTGGACCTGGCCGCGGTGATCGGCCGGGAGTTCACCGCGCCGGAACTGGTCCGGCTGGAGCTGTCCGTACGGGCCGGGGAGGGCCACGACGCCGGGCAGCTCGCCGGGGCGACCGGGGCGGCCGGGGCGGCCCCGGAGCACCGGCGGTACGTCGAGGAGGCGTTGGCGGTGCTGGGCCGTCGCCGTCTGGTGGAGTCGGGGCCGTCGGACGGCCGGGAGGCGGCGGCGTACCGGTTCAGCAGCGGACTGGTGCACGAGGTCGCGTACGCGTCGCTGTCCAAGCGGGCCAAGGCGGAACGCCATGCCTGGGCGGCGGAGCTGCCCAGCGTGCTGCGGAGCGGCGACGGCGCGGTCGGCGGTCATCTGGAGCGCGCCTACCGCTACCGCGCGGAGTTGGGCCTGCTGGACGATCCGGCCCGGCGGCTGCGCGAACGGGCCGCCGCCGCGCTGGGCCGGGCCGGGGCGCAGGCCGCCGCCCGGTCCGACCTGCACTGGGCGCACGGCCTGCTGGAGCGGGCGGTGGACCTGTGCCCCGGGGATCCGGCGGCGACGCGGCGGCTCGGCGAGGTACGGGTGGCGCTGGGCCGCACCGGGGAGGGGGCCGAACTGCTGCGCCGGGTACGGGACTCGGGGGCCGACGCGGTGGAGGCCGCGCATGCCCGCCTCGCGCTCGCGGTGCTGGATCCGGGCGGCCCGGGGCCCGGCCCCGCCGCCGTGGCCCGGGCCGTGCTCCCGGTGTTCGAAGCGGCCGGGGACTCGACCGGCCGGGCGCGGGCCCATCTGCGGCTCGCCCAGCAGTTCCAGCGGTCCGGGCGGCACGAGGAGGCGGAGCGGGACCAGGCGCGGGCCCTGGAGCACGCGGTGCTGGCCGGTGCGGAGCCGGAACGGGCCGGGGCGCTCGGCGCGATCGGCGTCTCCCTGTGGCGGGGGCCGGTTCCGGTGCCCGCCGCGGTGATCCGCTGCCGGGCGCTGCTGGCGGCGCACGGGGCGGGCCGGCCCACGGTCCGGGTCACCCTCAACTGCCCGCTGGCGGTGCTGTACGCGCTCCAGAGCCGGCCCGACGAGGCGTACCACTGCCTGGCCGAGGCGGAACGACTGGCCGGGAAGCTGGGGTTCGCGGAGGCGGAGGTGTTCCTTCCGGTGTTCCGGGCGACGGTGGAGGCGCTGCTCGGCAACGGCGCGACGGCCCTGGACCTGCTCGGCCGGGCGGACGCGGCGGCCCGGCGCACGGGTGCGGCCGGGATGCGGACGGCGGTGGCGCTGGACGCGGCCCGGCTGGAGCTGGACGCGGGCCGGGAG
This sequence comes from Streptomyces anulatus, assembly GCF_014650675.1. Taxonomy (GTDB): domain Bacteria; phylum Actinomycetota; class Actinomycetes; order Streptomycetales; family Streptomycetaceae; genus Streptomyces; species Streptomyces anulatus. The sequence continues at coordinate 35,893 of NZ_BMVK01000017.1, forward strand.
GACCGGGCGGCCGCCCGGCTGGCGGGCGTCGGCGACACATCGGGGCTGAGCCGGGCGGACGCGGTGGATCTGGCGGGGCTGCGGGCCCGGCTGGCGGTGCGGGACCGCCCGCAGGAGGCGGCGGAACACGCGGACCGGGCGGTCCGGGCCTCGCTGCTCACGGACTCCCCGCTGGTGCAGGCGACGGCCGAGCTGGACCGGGCGCAGGCACTCGCCGCCCTGGGCCGGTGGCCGGAGGCCGGGGTCTCGGCCCGGTCGGCCGGGGCGCACTTCACGGGCAAGGGGCATCTGCCGGGGGTGCGCCGGGTCTCCGGCTTCCTCGCGAATCCGCCCCGGCCCATGGCCACGACGAGGGAGAGGAGCTGACCGATGACGACCACGGAACCGGAACGGACGGGGCCGGGAGAGCCGCGACCGGCCCCGGGGGCACGCAGGGCCCCGGGGCAGGGGCTGACCTGGAGTCTGCGCGGGCGCGGCCCGGAGGACGTACCGGTGCTGGCGGACCCCGGGCCACCGCTCGGCCGCCCCGCCGGGCCCGCCACCGGGCGCGGCGTACGGGTGTGCGTGGTGGATTCGGGTGTGGAGCGGGACCATCCGCTGATCGGCCCGCTGGCCGGTTCCTGGGTGGTCGTCAAGGACGCGGAGAGCGGGGAGATCACGGTCGAGCCGACGACCACCGGGGACACCTGCGGGCACGGCACCGCGTGTGCGGGCATCGTCCGCCGGACCGCCCCGGAGTGCGAGATCCACAGTGTGCGGGTGCTCGGTGAGCGGTTCTCCGGCACCGGCGACGTCCTGATGGCCGGGCTGCGCTGGGCGGTGGAGCAGGGCTTCGACGTGATCAACCTCAGCCTGTCGACCACCCGCACCCGGTTCGCGCAGGAGCTGCACAGCCTGGCCGACAGCGCCTACTTCGCCCGTACGGTGATCGTCGCCTCGGCCCACAACACCCCGGTGGAGAGCTTTCCGTGGCGGTTCGCCTCGGTGATCTCGGTCGGCAGCCATCAGGAGGACGACCCCGAACTGCACCTGTACAACCCGGATCCCCCGGTGGAGTTCTTCGGTCCCGGCCAGAACGTGACCGTGCCGTGGCTGGGCGGCCGGACGATCCGCACCACGGGGAACAGCTTCGCCACGCCGTACGTCGCCGGGCTCTGCGCCCGCGTCCTGTCCGCGCATCCCCGGATGACGGCCTTCCAGCTCAAGAACGCCCTCTATCTGTCCGCGGCCAATGTGCGCCACGCGCCGCGTCCTTCCACTGCGGCAGGAGATATCCGTGATGACTCAGAGAACTGATTCCGCCCCGTCCCTCTCCCCCGCCGCCGCCCCGGACGCCGACGCGCCGCGCAGCGAGCTGCTCCAGTCCGTCGTCGATGTGGCCCGCGCCATCTTCGGGGCCGAGGCAAGTTCGGTCTTCCTCCTCGACGAGGAGGCGGACGAGCTGGTCTTCCAGGCCGTGTCCGGGCAGGGCGAGGAGTTCCTCGTGGGCCGCCGGTTCCCGGCCGGCCGCGGGATCGCCGGGTGGGTGGCGACCTCCGGCGAACCGATGGTGGTGGACGACCTGAGCGCCGATCCGGCCTTCGACCGCTCGCTGGCCGAGTCGACCGCGTACGTGCCGAACTCCCTGATGGCGGCCCCGCTCATCAGCGACTCCCGGATCCTCGGCGTGCTGGAGGTACTGGACCCCTCCCCGCAGGCCCGGTCGGGCGTCCGGGAGCTGGACCTGCTCGCGATGTTCGCCCGGCAGGCCGCCGCCGCCCTGCGGGTGATCACCCCGGAGCGGGTGCGGGAGGCCGAGCAGCGCGCGGCGTCCGGCGCGGGCCTGCTGGAGGGTGCGCGGCGCGAGGACGCGCTGAAGCTGCTGGGTAGCCTGGAGCGACTGCTGCGGGGAACCGGCTGAGGAGGCCGGCGTCCGGGAGTGACCACCGGCCCGGCGGGCAGGAGCGGGGCGACGGCACTAGGGAAGGACACGCACGATGAAGCTCGCATTCTCCACCCTCGGGGTGCCGGGAACGCCGGTCTCCGAGGTCGTCCGGCTCGCGGCCGCGAACGGCTACCGAGGGGTGGAGCTGCGCGTCCACCCCGAGGAGCCGGTGCACCTGGGGCTCTCGTCGCTGGAACGGGCCGATGTGGTCGAGGAGTTCAAGGCCGGCGGGGTGGAGATCCTGGCTCTCGCCGGGTATGTGAGGGCGGCTGCCGAGGGGGACGACGAACCGGTCCTGGCGGAGCTGTCCGAACTGGTGAAGCTGGCCCGGGACCTGGGCGCGTCCTACGTCCGGGTCTTCCCCGGCGGCGGCGACCAGGAGCAGGCGGAGGCCGACGCGACGGCCGCCCGACGGCTCGGAGCGGCCGCACCGGCCGCCGCCGACATGGGCGTGAGCATCCTGCTGGAGACCCATGACTCGCACCGGGCGGGCCTCGACGCAGCCCGGGTGGTCGCCGCGGTCGGGCATCCCCGGGTCGGCGCGATCTGGGATGTGCTGCACACCTGGCTCGCCGGTGAGGAGCCGGCCGCCAGCCGTGCGGTGCTCGCCCCGCACCTGGGATACGTCCAGGTGAAGGACGTCGCGTCGGCGGACGACCTCACGCCGGTGGCGCTGGGCTCCGGGGTGGTTCCGCTGGCGGACTGCCTGGACGGGCTCGATCCGGATACGTGGGTGTGCTGGGAGTACGAGAAGCGCTGGCACCCGGGGGCGCCGGAGCTGCCGGGTCTGCTGGGCGCGGGGCGCGAGCACCTGCTGCGGCTCGGGGCGCCGAAGCAGTAGCGGCGGGGCGGTACGGGGGCGCGGGGACCGGTGCGAGGCGGTGTCCCCGCGCTTTTCCGCGTCCGGGCGAGGCCGTGTGCCGGTGCGCTTCCGCCTTCCCCCGTTCGCGTGCGGGGCGTGACGCGGGCGGCCCACCCTCTTGACCGGAAGTTATTTTCCCTATAAGCGTACTCACTTGAAAGTTTCTTTCACCCCAGGAAGGAGCTCACGTGCCCCACCGCACCTCAAGACGCACCCTTCTCACCGCCACCGCGGCCGCCACGGCGGCGGCGGCCACCGGCGTCCTCGCCGTCCCCTCCACCGCGTCCGCGGACTCCACGAACACCTCCACCGACCGCCGGCTGCGACGGATCATCGCCGGGATGAGCCTGGAGGAGAAGGTCGGCCAGCTCTTCGTGATGCGGGTCTACGGGCACTCCGCCACCGACCCCGACCAGGCCGACATCGACGCGAACCTCAAGGAGATCGGGGTCCGTACGGCCGCCGAGTTGATCTCCACGTACCACGTCGGCGGCATCATCTACTTCACCTGGGCGCACAACACCCGCGACCCGTACCAGATCGCCGAGCTCTCCAACGGCCTCCAGCGCGCGGCCCTCGCCGGGCGTTCCCGGCTGCCGCTGCTCGTCTCCACCGACCAGGAGCACGGCATCGTCTGCCGGGTCGGCGAACCCGCCACGCTGCTCCCGGGCGCGATGGCCCTGGGCGCGGGCGGCTCGCGCTCCGACACCCGCCGGGCGGCCTGGATCGCGGGCGCCGAACTGGCCGCGCTCGGCGTCAACCAGAACTACGCGCCGGACGCCGACGTCAACGTCAACCCGGCCAACCCGGTCATCGGCGTGCGGTCCTTCGGCTCCGACCCCGCCTCGGTCGCCGCCCTGGTCGCGGAGCAGGTGAAGGGCTATCAGGGCGCGGGCATCGCGTCGACCGCCAAGCACTTCCCCGGCCACGGCGACACCAGCACCGACAGCCACACCGGGCTGCCCGTCATCAACCACACCCGCGCGCAGTGGGAGGAGCTGGACGCCCCGCCGTTCCGCGCCGCGATCCGGGCCCGTATCGACTCGATCATGACCGCGCACATCGTGGTCCCCGCACTCGACCCGTCCGAGGACCCGGCCACGCTCTCCCGGCCGATCCTCACCGGCATCCTCCGCGAGGAGCTGGGCTACGACGGGGTGGTGGTCACCGACTCGCTCGGCATGGAGGGCGTGCGCACGAAGTACGGCGACGACCGCGTGCCGGTCCTCGCCCTGCTGGCGGGCGTGGACCAGCTGCTGAACCCGCCGAACCTCTCCGTCGCCTGGAACGCCGTGCTGGAGGCGGTGCGGGGCGGCGAGATCAGCGAGGCGCGCGTCGATGAATCGATCCTGCGGATCCTGCGGCTGAAGAGCCGTCTGGGCCTGTTCCGGGACCCGTTCGTCAGCCGGCGGGGCGTCGAACGGACGGTCGGCAGCCGCGCCCACCGGGCCGCCGCCGACCGGATCGCCGAGCGCACGACGACCCTGCTCGCCGACCCGGGCTCGCTGCTGCCGCTCTCCCGCCGCAGCCACCGCAACCTGCTGGTGGTGGGAGCCGATCCGGCCTCCCCCTCCGGGACGACGGGCCCGCCGACCAGCACCCTCGCGAACGCCTTCGGTGAACTGGGCTTCACCGCGAGGGCGTTGTCCACCGGTACGGCTCCGAACCAGGCGAAGATCGCCGAAGCGGTCGCCGCCGCCGAGGGCAGGGACGCGGTGGTCGTGGCGACGTACAACGTCACGGCGACCAGCTCGCAGCGCACCCTGGTCACGGCCCTCGTGGCGACCGGCGTCCCGGTGGTCACCGTCGCCGTCCGCAACCCGTACGACGTCGCCCATCTCACCGGGACCGGAGTCGCCGCGAGCCTCGCCGCGTACTCCTGGACCGACGTCGAACTGCGCGCCGCCGCCCGGGTGATCGCGGGCCACGCCGATCCGGAGGGCACCCTCCCGGTCCCGGTGCAGCGCGCGGACGACCCGACGCAGGTGCTGTATCCGGTGGGCCACGGACTGTCGTACTAGCCCTACGGCGGCCGGACGGCCCCGCCCTCCGGCCGAGGACGCAAAGCACCCCGCGCACCTGGCGTGGCCCCGCTCCGGCGGGCCACGCCGGGTGTACGTCTGTACGGACGTATCGGGGGTTTCTTCATGGATGAGCACACTTCCCCGGGGGGCCGGGCCCGGGTCCGGGGCGCGGTCGGGGTCGCGGTCCTGGCCGTGGTCCTGCCGGTCGCCGCGCTCCTGCTGACGGCCTGCCGGATCCCGGACGGGACGGTCACCGACGACCGGGGGCCCGCGCCTGTCCCCGCCTCGCCCGGCCCGTCAGCGTACGGGGTGGTGTTCCTCGGCCCCGGCGACTGCAGTTCGCGGGGCCCGGAGATCCGGGAGGTGTTCTGCCGCAGCGAGAAGGCCGCGGCCACCGTGCTCGCCCGGCACCTGGGCACCCCGTCGTCGGGACCGCCCTGCCCGGACGCCACGGACTTCGTCCTGCATGTCTCGGAGACGGGCACCGGGGCCCGTTCCCGGCTCACCACCGGCTACGCCTGCATGCGGAATCTGGAGCCCCCGCATCCGGGCGACCCGGGGCAGGGAGGCGGCCCGCTGACCGTGGTCGGGGACTGTGTCACGGCCTCCCGCGCGGGCGAGGTCACGGAGACCGCCTGCGCGGACACGGGCGGCCGTGCCCCGCGCTACCGGGTGGAGTCGGCGGTGCGGCAGCGGGCGCAGTGCCCCGGCGCCACGGACCTGTTCGTCGCCCTGGGCGGGGACAGGCCGGTGGGCTGCGCCCGCCGGTCACCTGGAGAGTGACCGGAGGAGGCAGCCCACCGGGGACGGCCGCGAGGAGAAAAGCGTGGCCGCGCTACGGGCGCAGCGTGGCCTCGTCGCGCTCGATCTCACCGTTGCGCTGGTCCAGCCTGGTGTCGAACTTCGCCAGCGGCTTCGCCTTGGCCGGGTCCGCCTCGACGGCCGCCGGGGCGACGCCCGCCCAGCGCAGGATCGCGGCGGTGGCCTTCGCCTTCTCGTCGCCGGGGAGACCGGAGACCTTCGAGCCGTGGTTGCCGCCGGGGACGGTGTAGACGTAGCTGTCCTTCGCGCCGCGTCCGAGGCGGAACGGCTCCGCGCTCCACGGGTCGTTCTGGCCGTTGACGTACATCATCTGCCGGGCGTTGCGCTTGACCCAGCGGTCGACGTCCCGCATCGCGCCCCGGTCGAACGTCATCGGGATGGAGCGGGGCACGAAGTTGCGCGGGGGCTGGTAGCCGTAGCGGCTCAGGTTGCCGAGCCAGGGCTGCTTGATGTCCGGCGACCCGAGCTGGGTGCCCGCCTGGTAGTAGTACGGGGTGTACGTCTCCAGGCCCTGGTCGATGTAGCCGGAGAAGCCGGCGATGGCGTCGACGGAGTTCCAGATGTCCTCGTCGGTGGCCTTCTTGGCGTCGGCCGGGATGTCCACGCAGTCGGCGAGCAGGCTGTACTGCCAGAACGCGAACGTGTAGTCCATGACCGTGGCCTCGTAGGCGCGGTCGAGGGAGCCGACGGTGTTGAAGGTCCAGCCGTTGGCGGCGGCCAGCTCCTTGTACTTCTTCTGGAGCGGGGCCCGGCGGATCAGCGCCTCGCGCTGCACGCCCGCCAGCTTGTCGCGGCACTCCTGGGTCCCGACCTTGGCGAAGAACCGGTCGTACGCCGAGTCCTCCTTGTCGTTGACGTCGTTGGGCGCGACGTAGGCGACGACGCCGTCCATGTCCTTCGGGTAGAAGCGCTCGAAGTACGTGGCGGTCATCCCGCCCTTGGACCCGCCGGTGGCCAGCCACTTCTTGTCGTAGATCTTCTTCAGCGCCGTGAACACCCGGTGCTGGTCGCTGGCGGCCTGCCAGATGTCCAGCTTGGACCAGTCGGCCGGGGCCGGCCGGGACGGGGTGAAGTAGCGGTACTCCAGCGAGACCTGGTTGCCGTCGATGATCTGCGTCGGCTCGCTGCGGCTGGGGTTCGTGGAGACGTTGTAGCCACTGGTGAAGAAGACCGTCGGGCGGCTCACGTCCTTGTGCAGCAGCGTCAGGCGCTGCTGGAACGTGCCCTTGGACGGGCGCCGGTGGTCGACCGGCTGGGTGTAGTTGAGGACGAAGTAGCGGTAACCCGCGTACGGCTTCTCCTCGATCAGGCTCATGCCCGGGATGGCCAGGATGCGGTCCTTGATGTCCTCGTTGCTCGCTTCGCTGCCTCCGGCAGCGCCGCTGCTCCGCTTCGCGGCCGGCTCCGCGGCGGTGGCCGCACCGGCCGAGGCCCCCGTGGCTCCGACCGTGCCTATGAGCACAGCGAGCGAGAGAACCCCTGTGAGCGCCTTGCGCATGCACCCTCCCCTTGATTCACAACAGTCGCCGTGAACTTATCGGGGCAACACACGCCACGCCAGACCCGGTTGTCCGTGTCAGTGAAGAAGTCGGCGGAGAAGGGGGGAAGCCGGCGGAAAGGTCAGCAGAGAATCCATCCGGTGGCGGCGGATTTCTTGCCGATCGCGCCGGTGGCCCGTACGCACCGGTTGAGCGCGTTGACCGTGACCGGGCCGGCCATCTTGGTGTATTTGCCCTTGTCGGAGACGGCGCGTCCGCCGCGCGCCTGGAGCGTGACGCTCATCGTCCGCCGCTTGCCGGGCTTCTTCGCGACAGTCACCGCGCAGACATGGGCGCGGCTCTTGTAGACGCGCAGCTCTCCCGTGGAAAACCCGACCGTCTTCGCCGGGCGGCCGGAGCAGCCGGAGGCGGCCCGGGCGACGCCGGGGGCGCCGAGCAGGGGCACGAGTCCCGCCAGCAGGAACAGGACGAGAAGGCGGGCCAGCAACGGCCGTCCCCCCGGCCCCGTCCGTCCGGCCGGTCCGGCTGCCTCCGCCGGTCCCGCAGCCCCCGCCGGTCCTGCCGGCCTCATGGGTCTCACCGGCTCCGCAGCTCTGCCGAACACATTCGCCCCCACCTGACGTCTGTACGCACCTGTGCGTCCCTGGCTACGACGCAGCAGACCCGTGGGAGGTTGCACCGCCGGACCCGATGGACCCGGCGGACCCGATGGACCCCGTGGCCGTTCAGACGCCCGCCGGCTCGTCCTCCCCTATGCCCTCGCCGATGAAGGTGCGCCACAGCCGGGCGTACGGCCCGCCCCGGGCGAGCAGCTCGTCGTGCGTGCCGTCCTCGACGACGCGCCCGTGGTCCATGACCACGACACGGTCGGCGCGGGCGGCGGTGGTCAGCCGGTGGGCCACCACCAGCGTGGTGCGGCGGCCGGTGAGGCGGTCGGTGGCCTGGTTGACCAGGGCCTCCGTGGCGAGGTCCAGGGCGGCGGTGGCCTCGTCCAGGAGCAGGACGTCCGGGTCGACCAGCTCGGCGCGGGCCAGCGCGATGAGCTGCCGCTGTCCGGCGGAGAGGTTGCGGCCGCGCTCGGCGACCTCGTGGAGATACCCGTCCTCCAGCGTGGCGATCATCTCGTGCGCGCCGACCGCGCGGGCGGCGGCCTCCACCCGGGCGTCGGTGGCGTCGGGGAGCCCGTAGGCGATGGCGTCGCGGACCGTGCCGGCGAAGAGGTACGCCTCCTGCGGGACGACGCCGAGGCGGTGCCGGTAGGCGGTCATGTCGAGGGTCCGCAGATCGGCCCCGTCGGCGGTGACCCGGCCGCCCGTGGGGTCGTAGTACCGGGCGACGAGCTTGACGAGGGTCGACTTGCCCGCCCCCGTCTCCCCGACGAACGCCACCGTCTGGCCGGCCGGGATGCGCAGATCGACACCGGTCAGCGCCTCCTCGTCGGAGCCGTACGCGAAGGAGACGTCCTCGAACGCGATCTCGCCGCGCAGCGAGAGCACGTCGAGCGGCTCGTCCGGGTCGGCGGTCGAGGTGGGCTCGCGCAGCAGCTCCTGGATGCGGCCGAGGGAGACGGTCGCCTGCTGGTAGCCGTCGAAGACCTGGGAGAGCTGCTGGACGGGGGCGAAGAACAGCTCGATGTAGAGGAGGTACGCGACCAGGGCGCCGACGGTCAGCGTGCCGTTGTCGACCCGGCCCGCCCCGACGATGATCACGGCGGCGGCCGCGATCGAGGCCAGCAGCTGGACGAACGGGAAGTAGACGGAGATCAGCCACTGACCGCGTACCCGGGCCTGGCGGTAGTGGTCGCTGCGCTCGGCGTAGCGGGCGGCCCCGTCGTCCTCGCGGCCGAAGGCCTGGACGATGCGGAGGCCGGAGACGGACTCCTGGAGGTCGGCGTTGACGGCGCTGATGCGGGTCCGGGCCAGCTCGTACGCCTTGACGCTGCTGCGCCGGAAGAAGAAGGTGCCGATGATCAGCACGGGCAGGGTGGCGAAGACGACCAGGGCGAGCTGGATGTCCAGGACGAGCAGCGCGACCATGATGCCGAAGAAGGTGACCACGGAGACGAAGGCGGTGACCAGCCCGGTCTGGAGGAACGTGGCGAGCGCGTCCACGTCCGTGGTCATCCGGGTCATGATCCGGCCGGTCAGTTCCCGCTCGTAGTAGTCGAGGCCGAGCCGCTGGAGCTGGGCGAAGATCTTCAGGCGGAGCGCGTAGAGGATCCGCTCGCCGGTCCGGCCGGTCATCCGGATCTCGCCGGTCTGGGCCACCCACTGGACGAGCACAACGACGAGGGCGATCGCGGATGCGGCCCACACCGCGCCGATGGAGAGCTGGGTGACGCCCTCGTCGATGCCGTGCCGGATCAGGACCGGCAGCAGCAGGCCCATGCCGGCGTCGACGGCGACGAGCCCGAGGCTGATCAGCAGAACCGCGCCGAAGCCGCGCAGCAGCCGGCGCAGCCCGTAGGAGTCCTCGGGACGCACGGCGGCGGCCTCGTCGACGTCGGGGGTGTCCGTGGCGGGCGGCAGAGCCTCGACCTGGGCGAGCAGTTCGGGTGTCGCGGGCATACCGCCGACCGTGGTGTCCCGCTCCTCCTCCTTGCGGATCCACAGCTCGGGGGTGATGCCGCGCTCCGCGTCGAACTCGGCGTCCAGCTCCTCCAGGAGGGCACGGTCGTCCTCGGGGTCGGCCTCGGTGCGGGGCGGCCGGTGGCCGGGCGAGGTGCCGCCCAGCTCGTCGGGGTCGGTGAGGAGGCGGCGGTAGAGCGCGGAGGTGCGCTCCAGCTCCGCGTGGGTGCCGACCGCGGCGAGCTTCCCGCCGTCCAGGACGGCGATGCGGTCGGCGAGCTGGAGGGTGGAGCGGCGGTGGGCGATGAGGAGCGTCGTACGGCCCGCCATCACCTGCTTGAGGGCCTCGTGGATCTCGTGCTCGACGCGGGCGTCGACGGCGGAGGTCGCGTCGTCGAGGAGGAGGAGCCGGGGGTCGGTGAGGATGGCGCGGGCGAGGGCGACGCGCTGGCGCTGGCCGCCGGAGAGGGTGAGCCCGTGCTCGCCGACGGTCGTGTCGTAGCCGTTCGGCAGGTCGGAGATGAACCCGTGGGCCTGGGCGGCGCGGGCGGCCTGTTCGATCTGCTCCTGAGGGGCGTCGGGGAGGCCGTAGGCGATGTTGGCGCGGATGGTGTCGGAGAACAGGAAGCTGTCCTCGGGGACGAGCCCGATGGCGGAGCGCAGGGACGCCTGGGTGAGTTCGCGGACGTCGTGGCCGCCGATGAGGACGGCCCCGTGGGACACGTCGTAGAAGCGGGGCACCAGGAGGGAGACGGTGGACTTGCCGCTGCCGGACGCGCCGACGACGGCGACGGTCTCGCCGGGTTCGACGGTGAGCGAGAACCCGTCGAGGACGGGGCGCTCGTCGTCATAGCCGAAGCGTACGTCGTCGAACTCGATCCCGGCCGGGGCGTCGGCGGGCAGTTCCTTGGTGCCGTCCTGCATCGAGGGCTCGGTGTCGATGAGCTCCAGGACGCGTTCCACACCGGCCCGGGCCTGCTGCCCGACGGTGAGGACCATGGCGAGCATCCGGACCGGGCCGACGAGCTGCGCGAGGTAGGTGGAGAAGGCGACGAACGTGCCCAGCGTGATCTCGCCCCGGGTGGCCAGCCAGCCGCCGAGGGCGAGCATGGCGACCTGGCCGAGCGCGGGCACCGCCTGGAGGGCGGGGGTGTAACGGGAGTTCAGGCGGATGGTGCGCAGCCGCCCGGCGAACAGCCGGCGACCGACCTCGCGGAGCTTGCCGGTCTCCTGGTCCTCCTGGCCGAAGCCCTTGACGACCCGGACCCCGGAGACGGACCCGTCGACGACTCCGGCGACGGCGGCGGCCTGGCTCTGGGCGTACCAGGTGGCGGGGAAGAGACGCGTACGGGAGCGGCGGGCGATGAACCAGAGGGCGGGGGCGACGGCGAGGGCGACGAGGGTCAGGGGCAGCGAGAGCCACGCCATGATCACCAGGGAGATGAGGAAGAGCAGCACGTTCCCGATGGTCATCGGGAGCATGAACAGCAGCCCCTGGATCAGCTGGAGGTCGCTGGTGGCGCGGCCGACGACCTGCCCGGTGGACAGCTCGTCCTGACGTTTCCCGTCGAGCCGGGTGATCGTCGTGTACATGTCCGTACGCAGGTCGTGCTGGACGTCCAGGGCGAGCCGGCCGCCGTAGTACCGGCGGATGTAGGTGGCTATGTAGACCAGGACGGCCGCGCCGATGAGCAGCCCGGTCCAGACGGCGAGGGAACGGGTGTGGTCGGTGACCACGTCGTCGATGATCACCTTGGTGATGAGCGGCACGAGGGCCATGACGGCCATTCCGGCGAGCGACGAGCCGAGAGCGAGCACGACGTTGCGCCGGTACCGCCACGCGTACCCGGTCAGCCGCCGGCCCCACCCCTGTTGCTCTGCGCCCGTCACGCGTTGCCTCCCGTTTCGGCCTGTCCGCCGGCCTGTCCGCTGATCCAGCTGTTCCACCGGTGACCTGGCTCCGAATCCAGCCGTTCCACCTGGCCTACCGGAAGGCACCAACGCCCGGGGCTGCGGATTTCATCCCGCCGCAACAAAGGGGGCGGCAAACGGGGCCGATGGTCGGGGGCGTGCGGTACCGGGGTCCTAGGACCGGTTCGGGGCCCCGGCCGGGCGGGTAGTAACCCGCGGCGGACCCGGCCGACCCAGGGCGGAGCCGGGGCCGGCCACAGGCCGGAGGACCTCTCGAAGGGGCAGGAACCATGGCGAACGACCGGCTCACCGAGGCCTACCGCTGCGGACAGCTCTTTGCGGCGCTCGCCGCTCTGGAGCGCCTCAGCGAGGGCACGCACCACTCCTTGGGGAAGCCCGGGGTGCGGCGGCAGGTGTCCACCGAGCCGCGCAAGCACCTCACCGTGCATCTGTGGCAGGCGGGCCGCTATCTGGCCGGCGCGGCCAACCGGGACCAGGGGCCCGCCGCCGCGGTGATATTCCGGCAGCTGCCGGACCTTCTGCCGCGCCGCCGGGAACTGCCCGGGGAGATCCGGGACCCGGCGGAGCGGGCCCGGTTCCAGGAGGGCGTCCAGGCACAGGAGGCCGCGATCGAGAAGGCGCTCGCGGAGCTGTGAGCGGGTCCCCGGCCCGGCGTGCGCCGGGCCGGGGACGTACGGCCTACAGGTGCGTCGGCTCGAACATCCGCAGCAGGGCCGGGAGCACGACGACGGACGGCCCCGGGGCCGCCAGCGCCTTGCTCAGATCCCCGGCGAGGGACTCCGGTGTCGTCCGGACGGCGGGGACGCCGAAGGACTCGGCGAGCGCGACGAAGTCCGGGCGGGACAGCTCGGTGGCGGTGGCCTCGCCGAAGGCTCCCGTCATGTACTCGCGCAGGATGCCGTAGCCGCCGTCGTCGACGATCAGCCAGGTCAGCGGCAGGTCGTACTGGCGGGCGGTGGCCAGCTCCGCGATGGAGTACATCGCGCCGCCGTCGCCGGAGACCGCGAGCACGGGCTTCGTCGGGTCGGCGGCGGCCGCGCCGATGGCCGCCGGGAAGCCGTAGCCGAGGCCGCCCGCGCCCTGGGCGGAGTGCATGGTGTTGGGGCGGCGGGCGTCGAACGCGGACCAGGCCCAGTACGCCAGGATCGTCATGTCCCAGAAGCTGGGCGCGGCGTCGGGCAGCGCCTCGCGGACGGCGGCGAGAACCTGCTGCTCCAGGGTGAGGTCCTGGGCGTCGATCCGGACCCGTACCTTCTCCAGCACCGTACGTACGCGCTCGGCGGCACCCGCGTCCTCGCGCCGCTCGACGGCCTCCAGGAGGTCGGACAGGGCCTCGCGGGCGTCGGAGTGGATGCCGAGCGCGGGGTGGTTGGACTCCAGCTTCCCGGCGTCCGCCTCGATCTGGATCACCCGGCCGCGGGGGCGGAAGGTGTGGTAGTTCGAGGAGAGTTCGCCGAGCCCGGAACCGACCACGAGCAGGACGTCCGCGTCCTCCAGGAAGTCGGTGGTGTGCCGGTCCTCCAGCCAGGAACGCAGCGACAGCGGGTGCTCCCAGGGGAACGCGCCCTTGCCGCCGAAGGTCGTCACGACCGGCGCGTCGATCTTCTCGGCCAGCGCGAGGAGCTTGCCGGAGGCATCGGAGCGTACGACTCCGCCGCCCGCGATGATCACGGGCCGCTCGGCGTTCGACAGCAGATGGGCCGCGGCGATCGTCAGCTCGGGGCGCGGGTAGAGCTCGCGCGGGGTGGCGTCCATGGAGCTGACGACCGGCAGGGTCGTCTCGGCCAGCAGCACGTCCTGCGGGATCTCCACCCAGACCGGCCCGTGCGGGGCGGTCAGCGCGGACTCCCAGGCGGCGGCGACGGCGGAGGGGATCTGGGAAGCGCTGCGCACGGTGTGGACGGACTTCACGATGTCGCGGACGGAGGCCTGCTGGTCGCGCAGCTCGTGGAGATAGCCGTGCCGCCCGCCGCCGAGCCCGGCCGTGGGGATCTGGCTGGAGATCGCGAGGACGGGTGCGGAGGCGGCGGCCGCCTCCTGGAGCGCGGCGAGCGAGGTGAGCGCGCCGGGCCCGGTGGACAGGAGCAGCGGCGCGACCTCCCCCGTGATCCGGCCGTACGCGTCGGCGGCGAAGCCCGCGTTGTTCTCGACGCGGAGTCCGACGTACGAGAGGGAGGAGCGGCGCAGCGCGTCGAACATGCCGAGCGCGTGCTGGCCGGGCAGCCCGAAGACGGTGGTCGCGCCGAGCCCTTGCAGGGACTCGACGACGAGGTCACCGCCGTTGCGGCCGGCCGGCGGATTCATTACGGCAGCGGCCTGGGCGGCGGTGAGCTGCGGCCGGTCGTCGTGGTCGTGGCTCACTTGGCCGCGCCCTCCTTCGTCTCCTTCTCCGCCGCGATCTGGCGGGACATGATCGTCGTCAGCTCGTACGCGGCGTGCGAGGCGGCCACGGAGGTGATCTCGGCGTGGTCGTACGCGGGGGCGACCTCGACCAGGTCGGCGGAGACCAGGTGGCAGGAGGAGAGCCCGCGCAGGATCTCCAGCAGCTCGCGGGAGGTGAGGCCGCCGGCCTCGGGGGTGCCGGTGCCGGGGGCGTGCGCCGGGTCCAGGACGTCGATGTCGATGGAGATGTAGAGCGGCCGGTCGCCGATGCGCTGGCGCAGCTGGTCGGCGATCTCGTCGACGCCGCGTCGCATGACGTCGGCGGAGGTGACGATGCCGAAGCCCATCTTCTCGTCGTCGGTCAGGTCCTGCTTGCCGTACAGCGGGCCGCGGGTGCCGACGTGGGAGAGGGCGGAGGTGTCGAGGATGCCCTCCTCGACGGCCCGGCGGAACGGGGTGCCGTGGGTGTACTCGGCGCCGAAGTAGGTGTCCCAGGTGTCCAGGTGCGCGTCGAAGTGGAGCAGGGCGACGGGCCCGTGCTTCTTGGCGACGGAACGCAGGAGCGGCAGGGCGATGGTGTGGTCGCCGCCGAGCGTCATCAGGCGTGCGCCGGTGCCCAGCAGGTCGTCGGCCGCGCCCTCGATGGTCTCGACGGCCTCGTTGATGTTGAACGGGTTCGCCGCGATGTCCCCGGCGTCGGCGACCTGGGCGAGGGCGAACGGGGAGGCGTCCTGGGCCGGGTTGTAAGGACGCAGCAGCCGGGACGCCTCACGGATCGCGTTGCCGCCGAAGCGGGCGCCGGGCCGGTAGGAGACCCCGGTGTCGAAGGGCACGCCGACCACGGCGACATCGGTCCGGCCGACCTCGTCGAGCCGGGGCAGCCGGGCGAACGTCGCGGGCCCGGCGTACCGCGGGACGCGGGAGGAGTCGATGGGGCCGCGCGGCGAATCGGTGCTGCTCATGGGGGGTGTGCCTTTCCTTCGGTTTTCGTACGGTGTCAAGTGTGCGGGCTTACCAGCCGGTCCGGCCGCATCAAGCCCGCCCGGCGATTGAGGGCATCTTTGACGTCGGCCAACCCCAGCCGATCCGGCCGAACCCCAGCCCGCCCGGCGATTGAGGGCATCTTTGAGGCTCGGCCGATCCGGCAGCAGGGTTCCGTCCTCAATCGCCGGACAGGCTGGGGTGGTCCGGCCCGAGGGGTCCGTCCTCAAACGCCGGACGGGCTGGGTGTGCCGGGTGCGCCGGAGGCGGTGGGCTCGGCCGGGGCCTCCGAGGCGGCGTCCGCGTCCGGACCACCACGCCCCGCCAACCGCTCACGCCAAGCAGCCAGCACCACCGCATCCGTCGGCGGCGTAGCCAGCGAGACGACGACGTACACGGCCAGCGACGCCAGCAGCCCGTAGTAGATCGGCTGGTTGGCGAGGATCCCGTAGTGCGCCATCAGCCCGATCACCGCGACACCCCCGACGCACACCGCCGCCAGCGCCCCGGCCGCAGTGCCGCGCCGCCACAGCAGCCCACCGATGATCGGCACGAGCAGCCCGCCGACCAGCAGGTTGTACGCGACGGTCAGCGCCTCGACCACGTCGTTCAGCGCGATGGCGATGAGGATGACGCCGACGCCCATGATCAGGATGAAGATCCGGTTGCCCTTGACCTCGTCGTGCGGCTCGTCGCCGCCCCCGCCCCGGCCGACCGCCCCGCGGATCCGGGACCAGATGTCGTTGTTGGCCACGGTGGCGCAGGCGATCAGCGCGCCGGAGGACGTCGACATCACAGCCGCCAGCGCGGCGGCGAGCACCAGCCCGCGCACGCCGACCGGCAGCTCGTCCTTGACGATCGTCGCGAAGGCGGCGTCCGCGCTCGGCAGGTTCGGGTACATCACCTTGGCGGCGGTGCCGATGACGGCCCCGGCGATGGCGTAGACGAGACAGTACGTACCGGCGACCGTGCCGCCCCACCGCGCCGTCCTGTCGCTGCGCGCGGTGAAGACGCGCTGCCAGATGTCCTGCCCGATGAGCATGCCGAACGTGTAGATCAGCACGTACGTGAAGATCGTCTCGCCGCCGATGCCGAGCGGGTCGAAGTACTCGGTCGGCAGCTGGGCCTTCATCTCGCTGAAGCCGCCCGCCTTGATGACGGCGATCGGCAGCAGGAGCAGCAGCACGCCGATGGTCTTGACGACGAACTGGACCATGTCGGTGAGCGTGATCGACCACATGCCGCCGAGCGTCGAGTACGCGACGACGATGGCGCCGCCGAGGACGATGGCGACAGTGCGGTTCACGTCGAAGAGGACGTCGAAGATGGTGGCGTACGCGATGGTCGAGGTGACCGCGAGCATCAGGGTGTACGCCCACATCACGACGCCGGAGATGATCCCGGCCCGGCCGCCGTAGCGCAGGTCGAGCATCTCGGAGACGGTGTAGACCTTGAGCCGGGCGATCCGCGCGGAGAAGAAGACGGACAGGGCGAGGAGCCCCAGGCCGATGGTGAAGACCATCCACGCGCCGGAGAGGCCGTACTGGTAGCCGAGCCCGACGCCGCCGATGGTGGACGCGCCGCCGAGGACGATCGCGGCCATGGTGCCGGAGTACATCCCCGGCCCGAGGCGGCGGCCCGCGACCAGGAACTCGCTCTTCGACTTGGCGCGGCGCATGCCCCACCAGCCCATGGCGAGCATGCCGGCCAGGTAGACGACGATCACGGCGTAGTCGACAGCCATGGGCTTCCCTCCGTCTCGCGCAAACAGATGTACGTGCGAGGAAGACGGTAGGTGGCCGAAAGCCGACGCTGAAGTGTACGTTTCCTCCATTCTCGTCGTACTGAATGGATGAACCGTCCATGTCGAACTCTTCCGCGGGCGCCCCGCAGACGACTCCGCCGACCGGCCCCCCGACCCCTCCCATCCCCCTGGCGGAGCTCCTGGCACGCGAGGAGCTGGGCCTGCGCCGGATCGCGGGCCCGGCCGACGCCGATCTGCTCTGGGTGCACACCTCGGAGATGGCCGACCCGTATCCGTATCTGCTCGGCGGCGAACTGCTGCTGAGCGCGGGGGTGCTGCTGACGGACCCGGACCACTACGTCGGCCGGCTGGTGCAGGCGGGGGCGGCGGCGCTCGGTTTCGGGGTGCGGCCGGTGCACGAGACGGTGCCGGCCGCGCTGATCGAGGCGTGCGACCGGCAGGGCCTGCCCCTGCTGGAGGTGCCGCCCGAGACCCCGTTCACCACGATCGCGCGGGCGGTGTGGCGGCTGATGGCCGAGGCGCGCCACCGCGAGCTGCGCCGGGTGACCCGCGCCCAGCAGGCGCTGGCGACGGCGGCGGCCCGCCCCGACCCCGTACCGGCGGTCCTCCACCAGCTCGCGACGCAGCTCGGCGGCCGGGCGGCCCTGCTGACGGCGCGGGGCCAGGAGCTCCACGCGGCGGGCCGCCGCCCGGACCCGGAGGCGGCGGGGGCCCTGACACGGCTGGCCCGGGTGGTCGCCCGCGAACGCCCCGGCTCCCCCTCCTCGGCCACCGACACCCACGGCGGCACCCACCTGTCCGCGTACGCGCTGGGCGGCGGCGAAGGCCTGGTCCTGGCGCTGGCGACCCGGCATCGGGAATCCGGCGACCACACGGTGGCGGGCATCGCGGTGGTCCTCCTCTCCCTCCTGGCCGCCCCGCATCAGGGCGCGGACGCGGCGGGCCGCTCGGCGGCCCTGGTCCGCATGCTCCTGGGCGCCTCCCCCGCCGAGGTGGCCCCGCTCCTCGGCTCCACCGGCCCCTGGACGGTGATCCACGCCCGCCGTACGGACGGAGCCCCGGCGGACGCCCTGACGGCCGGGGCCCTGGGCGCGTCGCTGGGCACGGCCCTGGTCGACGCGGAGCGCGGCGCCGGCGAGGCGGTCCGGGTGCTGCTGGGCCCCGGCCCGGAACCCGACCGGATCGCGGCACGGCCCGGCGAGACCGCAGCGCAAGCCCGGCCCACGGCACTGCCCGGTGAGACCACACCGGATCCGGCCCGGCCCACGGCACAGCCCGTCGAGCGCGCACCGGAACCGGCCCGGCCCACCCCGAGGCCCGGCTGGACGCTCGGCGCGTCCGCCCCCACCCCCGTCACCGCACTCGCCGCCGCCGACGCCGTGGCCGCCCGCGCCCTGGCCCACGCACGGGCCACCCGCGCCCCGTTGACGGTGGACGCCCCCACCGGCGGGCTCGCCGCGCTGGTCCCGCCCGAACAGGCGGCCGCCCACGCCCGCGCCCTCCTCGCCCCGCTCACCGCGCCGCTGGCCGACACCCTGCGCTGCTGGCTCTCCCTCCACGGCAGTTGGGACCGTACGGCGGTGGCCCTCGGCGTCCACCGCAACACCGTCCGCCAACGCATCGGGCGGTGCGGGGAGTTGCTGGCCATGGACCTGGACGACATGGACGTACGGACGGAGTTGTGGTTCGCGCTGCGGCAGACATGACCACGAGCCCGGACACAAATGCCTTCGCGACCCGGCGGCACGCTGGCTAGTCTCCGCGCATGGCCTCACTCTCACGGCACCGCCTGTCTCCCGCCGACACCGGCCCGGCACTGCGCGCGCTGCGCGCGTGGACACCGCCCGACGCCCCGTCCGGGAGCCTGCACCCCGGGGACGTGGGCTGGCTGCTGCGGCGGGACGACGCGACGGTCTTCCTCTGGACCGACGCAAGGACCGACACACGGGCCGACGCACAGACCTCCGCACGGGCCGAAGGTGTGACGACGGCGGCGCCCGTGGCGGTCGGCTTCCTCGACGGCCCCGTGCTGCGCGTGACCACCGCGCCCGACGCCGACCTCGGGGCGCTCGCGGCGGACGCCGAGGACCTGCTCGTACCCGGCAACGACGCGACCGACGGCCTGCCCGTACCCGGCTGGGAACCGGACACGGAGGAACCCTGGCTCGTCTTCTCCTGGACCCCGGAGCCGGTGTCGAGCCGCGCCGTACAGGTCACCGAGTCCGACACGGCCGACCGGGCGCTGGTGCATCGAGCCGCCTTCACGGGATCCACGCTGACCGCCGACCACTGGCGCACGATGAAGAAGTCCCCTGCGGGCCACCTCGCCGTGGAGACGCTCGTCCGCACACCCGCCGGGGAGCCCGCGGCCGCCGCGACCGGCTGGTTCGGGGGCACGGGAAGGTGCGGACTGCTCGAACCGGTCGGCACCCACGCGGACCACCGCGGACACGGCTACGGGCGCGACGCCGTACGGGGCGCCTGCGCGGCACTCGCCGACCGGGGCGCGAGCGCGGTGGCCGTCCTGACGCCGGCGAGCAACGAGGCGGCGGCCGCGCTCTACCGGTCGGCCGGATTCACCGTCGTACGCGAGAACCTCGACTGGACGCGCCCCGGCGGGATGTGAACACCGCTCCCCCTCACATCACGGCCCCCTGGTGTGTACTCCACGACCGCGCCTCGGTATGTTGCAGTGGCAAAGGGGGATCGTGTGGCACGGGATTACGACAGTCAGCTGCTGGAATCGGTGGGGGTACGCCGCCGCAGGATGCGAGACGCTCTGCTCTTCGGCGTGGGACGCGCACGGCGCACCGCCGACGAGCGGCTCGGAAAGGTATTCGCGGGCATCGCCATCACCGCCGTGCTCTGCGCCGGGTGCGTCGGCTGGTCCTTCCTCCAGCACACACTGGACAAGCAGAAGGCCGAGCAGGAGAAGCAGCAGCGGCAGGCGCAGCGGTACGACCGGCCGACGCATTCTTCCGGCCCGGAGAAGGCCCTCTGATCAACTCCGGCCGGGGAACGACAAAGTGGCCGGAAATTCACCACGCAAGCGTTGCAGGCGAGATGGGGCCGAACTCGGGAATGCGCCCACCGCGCAACGCGCTTTGCCCAATTGGCCCGAAATTTCGGAACATCACGATGATAGGTTTCCGTAAGTGGTGAGCACAGCAATGACGTCCCGCTCGGAACTGAGCCGGGTGACCCTGGTCGGCGAGCGGCGCCGGGCCGACATCGTGCTGCCCTCGGACACGCCCATCGGTCAACTACTGCCGGACATACTGCAGTTGCTGGACGACCGGGCGGCATCGCGGCCGTTGACCCGGCAGTTGATCACCTCCGACGGTTCGGCCCTGCCGCACGACAGCACTCTCGCCTCGGCCGGCGTGAGCGACGGTGCCGTGCTGCGCCTGGTCAGGACCCACGCGGCTCCGCCCGCCCCGGTGGTCCACGACGTCACGGACCAGGTGGCCGACAGCCTCGACCTCCAGGCCTGGCGCTGGCGTCCGGCCGCGCGAAGGGTCACCGCCGGGGCATCGACCGTGGCCTTCGCCGTGATCACCGCACTGTTGGCCCGGCGCGAATTCCCGCTCGACACCCTGGCCCTCGCGCTGGCGGTCGCCACCGCCGTCCTTCTGGTGGGCGGCGCACTGTGCGCCCGGATCGGAACGGGCAACCGCGGTCTGGCGACCGCGCTGCTGTTCGTCTCGGGCGGTCTCGGTGTTCTCACGGCCTGGACCGCCGCCGACGCGTACGACTGGTCGGGCCAGGCCCGGCTCGCCGCGGTGGCGACGGCGGTGGCCCTCGCCCTGCTGCTGCTCGGATTCTTCTCGCCGCTCGGCCGCGGCGGCCTGATCGGTGCGGGTGCGACCGCCGCGGTCGCCGCGGTGTGGGAGGCCGTCGCCGCCGTGGAACCGGATCCGGCTCGACTGGGCGCCGTGATGGCGGTGTTCTCCGTGGTACTGCTCGGCATGCTGCCCCGGCTCGCGCTGATGGCGTCCGGCCTCACGGCGCTCGACGACCGGCGCTCGGGCGGGGCATCGGTCAGCCGCCACGACGTGGCCGACGCACTGGCCGCCACGCACCGCGGACTCGCCCTCGCCACCGTGGTCACCGCGGCGTCCGCGACGGGGGCGGGGTGGCTCCTCACCCTGACCCCGCGGCCGACCGTGTGGACGGTGCTCCTTCCCTCTCTGGTGGCGGTGGTGCTGCTGTCGAGGGCTCGCGCGTTCCCCCTGGTGGCCGAGGTGGTGGCCCTGTTCGCCGCCGCGGCGGTCCTCCTCGTACGCCTGGTGATGCTGTGGATGGAGCAGGGGTCCGGGGGCGCGGGCCCCGTCGTCGTGCTCGGCACGGCGGCACTGCTGCCCCTGCTCGCCCTGGCGGTGGAGCCTCCCGAGCATGTGCGGGTGAGGCTGCGGCGCACCGCCGACCTGATCGAGTCCATCGGCATGGTGGGACTGTTCCCGCTCGCCATCGGCGTGTTCGGCATGTACGGCCAGTTGCTCGACAAGTTCTGACATTCATGCGCGGGCGACTCCGGTCGGGCATCGGAGCGGAGGAGAAGGGCAGACATGCCGAACGCGGACAACTGGCAGGGTGATGTGCTGCGCGATCTGAGGGGAACCCCTCCTCCGCAGCGCGCGCAGAGCCACGGTGCGGCACACGGCCACCGTCCGGCACAGGAACAGCAGCAGCCTCCGCAGGAGCAGCCGCAGCCGCAGCCGCGTACGGGTGCGCGGGCGCCGGGCCCGAACACCCCCGCGTCGTCCCCCGCTCCCGCCGCTCCTCCGGCACGTATGCAACGGCCCGCCCGCTCCCCCGACTCACGGCCCGTGGTCGACAGCGCGCTGTCCGGTACGGCACGCCGCCCCCGGCAGGGTGAGCCGGCCGCCGCACGGGTCTCACGCGCGATACGCCGGATCGTCTCGTCGTCGGCGGCCCGCGAAGTCGCCGAGATCACCCGCACCGCCGAGCGGATCCAGCAGCCGGTGACGACCGGCCGGCAGATCGCCGTCACCTCCATCCGGGGCGGTGCGGGCAAGACGACGGTGGCCGCCCTGCTCGGCACGGCGTACGCGCACTACCGCCAGGACCCGGTCCTCCTGGTCGAGGCCGATCCGGCACTCGGCTCACTGCCCCTGCGCCTCGGAGCCGAGACGCTGCGCTGGACCACGGCCGACCTGGCGGACATCGTGGAGCCGCAGATGTCGCTGCTCGACGTCACCGGCTATCTCGTCCAGCTCCCCGACAACGCCTGGCTGCTGCCCGGCAGTCAGGGCCGCATCGGGGCGATGCTGGACACGGCGGCGTACGAGCGGGTCATGGTGGCGCTCCGCCGCTACTTCGGGGTGACCGTGGTCGACTGCGAGACACTGCCTGCCGAGGTCGCCCGGGTCGCGCTCTCCGCCGCCCAGGCCCGGGTGCTGGCCGCCCCCGCCACGCTGGACGGCATCACCAGCACGTACGCAGTCCTCCAGTGGATGCAGGGGCTGCCGAGCCACATGATCGCCGGGACCGTGGTGGCGCTCACCAGCACGACGTCCCGCCCCGGGATCGATGTGGAGGACGCCGCCGAGAAGCTCCGGTCCACCGGTGCGACCGTCCATGTGCTGCCCCACGACCGGCATCTGGCGGCGGGCGGAGCACTCCGCACCGAACTGCTCGCCCGGCCGACGCGCCTGGCCGCCACCCGGCTGGCCGCCGAGGTCTTCCAGCTCTCCCAGAAGCGCCGGTGACCCCGATGCGGCGTATTGCTTCCGCCACGGGTACAGCCACCGATTCCGCCACCGCGAACGCCGGACCATGCCGATGAGCACCCGACTGATCCACCGCCCCGCCCGGACCACCCGTCCGCCGGCCGCCCCCGCGCCCCGCACCATCGAGGCCCCGCCCAACCTCCCCGAGGGGAAGGCGGGCAACATCGCGATGTCCCTGCTGCCGGTCGCCGGAGTCATGTCGTCCGTCGTGATGATGACGGTCGTCCGCAACAGCCAGTTCGCCGCCCTCGGCGCGATTATCCTCGTGGTCACCGTCATCGGTTCCGTGGCGCTGCTCTTCTCGCAGCGGGGCAAGGCGCAGCGCACCCGGCGCACCCAGCGCGAGGCGTATCTCGCCTATGTGGAGGACCTGCGGGAGGAGCTGTCGGGCGAGGAGCGTGAGCGGCGTGAGCGCGCCGATGTCCTGAACCCCCCGCCGTACGCCCTGTACGACATCGTGCGGGACCCCGCGCGCCTCTGGGAGCGGCGCAGGGTCGACGACGACTTCCTGCGCGTGCGGGTCGGCACCGGCGAGATGCCCGTTCGGGATCTGGGGATCGCCGAGCCGGGTTCGACGGTGCTCACACCGCCCGACCTGTTCATGCTCAACGAGGCGTCGGCGCTGGTGAACCGGTTCCGCAACGGCACCGAACTGCCGCTCACCGTACCGCTGGACCGGATCGGCAACGTCAGTGTGATCGGCCCCCGCGAGGACTGTCTGCGGGTGGCCCGTGCCCTGCTGGTCCAGACGGCCGCCCTGCACGCACCCGACGACGTGGCCATCGCCGTCGCGGCGCCGGGGGACCGCATGGCCGACTGGGAATGGGCCAAGTGGCTGCCGCACCTGCTCGACACCGAGCAGTTCGACGGACCGGTCGCCGCCCGCCGCATCGCCCCGTCCGCCCCGCAGCTCGCCCGGCAGATCGGGGCGGAGCTGCGCCGCCGGGCCTCGTACGCGGCCGAGGTCCGTCGGGGCCTGGCCGGCCGGGACGCGCTGTCCATGAACTCCCGGCTGCTCGTCGTCACCGACGGGCACGGAGAGGACGCCGTCGACCTGCCACGCCCGGACGAGGCCGTCGGCCTGCGCGAGATGGGCGTCACCGTGCTGCATCTGCTGGAGCAGCGGGTGCAGGAGCCGGGCCAGGTCAGCGTACGGATCACGGTCGACGGCACGGATGTGACCATCGAGGACCTGCGGACGCAGGAGCCCGTCGAGGCGCACGGCACGGTGGACGAGGCGGGCATTCCGTTCGCCGAGGGGCTGGCCCGGATGCTCGCGCCGCTGCGGCTGTCCGCCGAATCCCTGGCGGACGCCCCTCTGTCCGGACCGGTGGAGTTCGCCGCGATGCTGGGCATCGACGATGTGGCACGCCTCGACCTGGAGCGGCTGTGGGCGCCGCGCGGCGAGCGCGCCTTCCTGCGCGTCCCGATCGGCATCAGCGACTCCCACGAGCCGGTGCTGCTGGACCTCAAGGAGTCCTCGGAGCTGGGGATGGGCCCGCACGGCCTGTGCGTGGGCGCGACAGGCTCGGGCAAGTCGGAGCTGTTGCGCACCCTGGTCCTCGCCCTGGTGGCCACCCATCCGCCGGAGGACCTGGCGCTCGTGCTGGTCGACTACAAGGGCGGGGCGACGTTCGCACCGTTCGCCGGCCTGCCCCACGTGGCCGGGGTCATCACCAACCTGGAGAACCAGGCGGGGCTCGTCGAACGGGTCCACTCCTCCCTCGCCGGTGAGGTCAAGCGCCGCCAGCAGGCCCTCAAGGACGCGGGGAACGTCGCGGACATCGGGGACTACGCGGCTCTGCGCGCCGAGAAGCGGCCGGACCTGGACCCGCTGCCGCACCTGTTCGTGGTGATCGACGAGTTCGGCGAACTGCTCACCGCCAAGCCCGACTTCATCGACCTGTTCCTCTCCATCGGCCGGATCGGCCGCTCCATCGGCGTGCATCTGCTGCTCTCCAGCCAGCGCATCGAGGGCGGCAAGCTCAAGGGCCTGGACACCTACCTCTCCTACCGCCTCGGCCTGCGAACCTTCTCCGCCGACGAGTCCCGGACCGTCCTGGACACGACGGACGCCTTCCATCTGCCTCCGCTGCCCGGCTTCGGCTATCTGAAGGTCGACACGAGCCACTACGCCCGGTTCAAGGCGGGCTATGTGTCGGGCGGCTATCGCGGTCCGGTCCACAGCACCGACGCGGAGGAGACCGGCCCGCTGGCGCTGCCGTACGAGGCGTTCAACACGCTGGCAGGGCCGGACGAGGCCCGTCGGCCCGCCGAGCCGGCGTCCCGTCGCCGCGAGACGGGTCCGACCGAACTCGGCGTCATGGTCGACCAGTTGACGGACGCGGCGCCGCCCGTACGCAGCATCTGGCTGCCGCCGCTGCCCACGGCCACCGCACTGGACACCGTCGCCGGTCCGCTGGACATCGGACCGCGCGGCATGCGGCTGACCGGAGCGGTCGCGGAAGGGCGCCGGAGGCCTCTCCGCATTCCCGTCGGACTGCTCGACGACCCCGCCAAGCAGTGGCAGGGGCAGTGGTTCCTGGACCTCACGACGGCAGGCGGCCACGCGGCGGTGATCGGCGGGCCCCAGTCGGGCAAGACAACGCTGCTGCGCACTCTCGTCCTCTCCCTGGCGCTCACCCACACCCCGCGCGAGGTCGGTGTCTACGGCCTCGATCTCGTCGGCGGCGGTCTCCACGCGCTGGCGGGCCTGCCGCACGTCGGCGGTATCGCGGGCCGCGCCGACCGGGAACGGGCGGCCCGCACCGTCGAGGAGGTCCGCACGATGCTCGCGCTGCGCGAGGACCTCTTCCGCGAGCACGGAATCGACTCGGTCGAGCAACTGCGCACCCTGCACGCGGCCGGCCGCCTGCCCGAATTCGCTTCGGCCGAGGTCGTCCTCGTCATCGACGGATTCGGCGCGCTCCGCGACGACTTCGACGAGCTGGACGACGCGATCGCCGACATCCTCAAACGCGGCGGCGGCTACGGCATCCACGTCGTCGCGGGCATGCTGCGCTGGAACGACGTACGCATCGCCATCCAGTCCAACTTCGGCACCCGCGTAGAGCTGCGCCTCAACGACCCCGGCGAGTCCAGCATCGACCGCAAGCTCGCCGAGACCTTGTCGCCCGACGAGCCCGGGCGCATCCTCACCGACGGAAAGCTCTTCGCCCAGGTGGCGCTCCCCCGTACGGACGGGATCGCCGACACGGCGGACCTCGGCGCGGTCCTGGAGCGCACGGCGCGTACGGTCCGGGCCACCTGGAGCGGCGAAGTCGCTCAGCCGGTAAGGGTGTTGCCGCAGGTTCTGGAGCCGCACTCGCTGCCGGGGCCGGCCGCCGAGCCCACGCGCGTACCGATCGGTCTCGACCAGTCGGCGCTCGCGCCCGTGCTGCTCGACCTGTTCCAGCACGACCAGCACCTGCTGGTCCTGGGGGACAGCGAATGCGGCAAGACGAACCTGCTGCGGACCGTCGCACACGGTCTCATCGACCGCTACGGCGAGGACGAGCTGGTCTTCGCGGTGATGGACCCACGGCGCTCGCTGCGCGGTGTGGTCCCGGAGGAGTTCAACGGAGGCTATGCCTACAACTCCAAGCTGTGCGCCGGGCTTTCGGCGGGCATCGCCACCGAGCTGGAGAAGCGCCTGCCCGACGAGAACGCCCGGCTGGAGGACCTGGAGCCCGGCAACTGGGGCGCGGGCCCGCGCATCGTCGTCCTCGTCGACGACTACGACGTCCTCACGACCGCCGGACAGTCCCCGCTTTCGGCCTTCCTCCCGTACATTCCCTCGGCGGTCGATATCGGCCTCCACTTCGTCCTGACGCGTCGGGTCGCCGGCGCCTCGCGGGGCATGTACGAACCGCTGGTGCAGGGCCTGCGGGAGTCGGGGGCCTCAGCGCTCCTGATGGCGGGCGACCGCAGCGAGGGCCAGCTGTTCCCCGGCGTGTACGCGTCGCAACAGGCTCCGGGGCGCGGTGTGTTCGTCCGCCGGGGCCAGCCGAACCGCCTGATCCAGACGGTGTACGCGCCGATGTGAGACCTATCGGCCCAGAACCTTGCCCGCCCGCTCATGCCTGCCGCCGAACGACGAAGGACCGGACGACCACTCCATGACCAAGGACGTCATCGCCCTCACCCCCCGTATGCCCGACCCGTGGGCCGTACTGGCGGGCCTGCTCTCGGGCGGTCCGGACAGACTGGTGGGCACGCGGGGCGAGGGCGCGGTGATTCAGCTCTGCGACGCACAGGGCCGCCCCCTCGTCTCGGTGGAGGCGCCACTGCTGGTCTCCGTGGAGGGCGAGGCCGAGCGGTTGCTCGGGGCCGCGGCGCCACCGGTCCCGTACTGGTGGACGGAGGCCCGCGCCACCACGGGCGTCGCGGAGGCGGAGCAGCTCGCGGGCGCCTTCGCGACCCGGCTCGCCGCGCTGGTGGGCGGTTCGGCCTGGCCGCCGGACGCGGCCGGTTCGCTCGCCGTGGTGAAGTCGGACGGTGTGAGCGTCGCGCCGGAACCCGCCGCCGCGCAGCCTGCCATCGACGTGCTCACCGAAAAGGTCGCGGTCGTCATCCAGGACCGCCCGGTGGTGGCGATGACGGCCTGGCTGTCCGACGCCTTCCGGGCGGCGGCGGAGGCGGGCCTCGGCCTGCAGATCGTCAGCCCGGCGGGCACGACGCTCTCCCCCGTCGTACGGGACGCGCTGGGCGGCTGGCCGTCACGCTGGATCGTCCAGGACGAACGGGACGGCTACTACGACGGCCTGACGGGAGCCGTACTGCGCTGGCAGGACGGCGCGTTCGACCCGGTGCTCTCCCCCGACGCCACGGAGGACGACGCGCGCACTCCGGTGGCAGCCGCGTACCAGGAGGTCCATGACACGGGTGACCGCCAACTGGGCCTGACGTTCCGCATGGTGCACCCGGCGGACGAGCGGCTGGTACTGGGCGGCGGCCTGGAGACGGTGTGGCGGGAGCTGACGGGCGAACCGCCGGCCGGCTGGGGCACATCGGAACCGGCCAACCTCCCCTGGTCCCCGGCCCGCCTGACCGACGTCGCGCACGAGCGGGCGCCGGAACCCACCTGGTTCGTCGCGGTCGGGAACCGCTCGCGACCGGGCGTCGCGACCGTACGCGTCACGCGGACGAAGGCGGGCGTGGAGGAGGAGGTCACGCTCGCGTTCGGCTACGGCGCCGACGAGGAGCCTCCGCTGGACGCTCTGCCCGCGGCCGCCGAGGCGCTCGCCACGCGCCACCGCCTCCAGTCGATGCTCGTACAACTTCGCAAAGCACGCCGCGATGTGACCGTACCGCCGCGTTTCGAGGGCCCGGGAGTCCCGCTGGCCTTCGTGCTGGGCGCGGAGGAGGTCCGCGCGATGCCGGGAGACCGGGCACGGCGCACACCGCTGTCCGAACAGCCGGTGCGGCTCGGCCCGAGAACCAGGCCGGCGCTGTACTACCCGCTGCCGGGGAACCCCTCGGATCTGGCGGGGTGGCGGGACTTCGAGAAGCTGATGCGGCACCTCAAAGGGGCGTAGGGGCTGCGTGGCGAGAATCTGGCTGGTTGCAGATTGCAGTAGCGACGGCGAGATTGATAGACAAGGATGTACGCGCAAGTACGCGTGCGTTCGTTCGATGCATGCGATGCGTTCGATGTAACGGGGGATGTCATGAAGTTCGACATGGGGGCGTCGGTCCTGTCGAGGCTGCTGTCGGACTCGCAGGGTGCGAGTACGGATCTGGGGACGCTGATCCAGCAACTGATCGCGGCGGCGGAGCCGTTGGAGGGCAAGTTCAACGGAGCCGGGAAGGTCGCCTTCGACGATTTCAAGGCGCGTTCGGACGAGATCACGAAGGCGCTGAACGCATCGTTGTCGGGGATCCTCGGCGGTCAGTCGGGGATGGACGCGGCGTTCGGTTCCGGTGATCAGGAACAGGGCGAGAACGCGAAGTCGCAGATGGCGTCGGCGAATTTCGACGCGGCGCGGTTCGGCGGTCGCTGACACCGGTCTCGGTGACCGGTTCGGCCATACTTTTTTGTCTGACGGGGAGTTGAAGGACTGATGGCGGGCAGCACGGATCGGCGTTCGTACGACACGGGTGCTTCGACGGAGGTGCAGGCGGCTCTCCAGGTGGTGATCGGCCGTCTGGAGCAGGTGATCACGGCGCGGGACACACAGGTGAAGGCGGCGATGAACGACTTCGCGGCCGACGGTGTGGCGGATGAGTACCACGGCAAGGAACTGCGGTGGAACGCGACGTCGCAGGAGGTGCGGAACATCATCCGGCTGCTGCGGACGACGCTGGAGAAGAACGACGGTACGGCCACGCAGACGCTGGCGCGGGCGAAGGCCGCGGTCGACGGCATCGGCTGACCGCCGGGGTGATTCAGGTGTTCGCCCACCATGCGGGGTGGGTCGGCTTTGTTGTGCGTACGGGGGCGTGGGATGACCGGGTGGGATATCAAGCCGCAGGGTGTGCAGGGCCAGTTGAAGGTGGTCGGCGGGCACGCCGGTGAGCTGGAGAAGGCGCTGAACGCGTTGATGAAGGATCTCGGGGAGGCGGCTCAGGCGGCGGGGACGGCTGTGCCGGGCACGGCAGCCAGTACGCCGTTGCAGGGGCCGGTGGCACCGGGGCAGGCGCCGTTGTCGCGGGCGGCGACGGGGCCGGTGGCGGCCGCGCTGGGTGAGTACGCGCAGGCGCGGCAGGCCCAGCTGAAGTCGATGTCGGAGCGGATCCAGGCTGCGGTCCTGGGTGCGGCGACGGCGACGAACGAGTACGTGGAGGGTGACCTCGACACGGCGAAGCAGGCGCAGAACGCCGCCAAGTCGGTTCGTCTGGACCTGCTCAAGGACATGAGGGCCGGCCGGTGAGCGACAGTGAGCCGGTGATCCTGGAGGGCATCCCGGTCTTCACCGGGGACCTGGCCCTGCTGGACACGAAGGTGTCCGCTCTGGCCAAGGACGGGGCGAAGGTCGCCACGGCCGCGGGCGACATCCACAGCAGCTTCGGCGGTCTGCAGGCCTTCTACAAGGCCCCGGAGGCGGACCAGCTGTTCGCGACGACGAAACCGGTCGCCGACCGGGGGGCGGCGCTGAAGTCGGACCTGGCCACCATCACCGGTGCGCTCGGCACGTACTCGGACGACGCCTATCCGCTCGTCGAGAAGCTGAGGCAGCTCAAGAGGGACGCGGGTGCGTTCCTCGTCAAGGCGAACGCGGACGACGAGTGGCGCGAGGACGGCGACCTGGTCGAGGAGAACAACCGCCGCCGCGACGAGATCGCCGAGACCTGGGCCGCGTTCCAGGCGGTGGAGCGCGCCTGCTACAACAAGATCATCTCCTTGGTTCCTCACGGCACCCCGCTGACCACCGGCGACGGGTCCGGCGGCAAGGGCATGTACGGCTACGACGCCGAGGCCCTGAAGCAGGCCAAGGGTCTGCCCTGGGGCGACCCGGTCAAGGAATCCACACCCTGGTACCACATCCACGAACACACCTGGGACTTCGTCAAGGGCTTCGCTGTCGACGGCGTCTGGGCCACGGTCAAGGGGCTGGGCACCCTGGTCGGGTTCGACGGCTGGGACGCCGCGAAGCAGGCCTGGACCGGCCTGGGCAATCTCACCACCGGCGTCATCCTCACCATCGCCGCACCCCACGTCCTGTGGCTCACCCCGGAGGACAAGCTGCCGGGCTTCGCCCGCGACGCACGCAAGGCGATGACGGAGACCGGCAAAGCGCTCATCGCCTACGACCAGTGGGGCGAGAACCCGGCCCGCGCCGGCGGCGCGGTCACCTTCAACGTCCTGACGACGGTCTTCACCGGCGGCGCGGGAGGCGGGGTCTCCGGCGCCGGCAAGGCGGCGGTCGCGGCGAAGGCCCTGTCCTTCGCGAACAAGGCGGGCCGCTTCGTCGACCCGACGACGTACCTCTTCAAGGGCGCCGGCGCGGGCCTGACCAAGATCAGCGACGTCATGGCCGGCCTCAAGGGCACGGGCAGCATCGAGATCCCGTCACTGCCGCCGGGCGCGATCACCCTGCCGGACGGCGGGTTCAAACTCGCCGACGGCACCCTGCACCTGCCCGAGGGCGCGGCGCTCCCGGACGGCGCGTTCGAGATCCCGAGGAACTCGGTCAAGCTTCCAGCTGGAGCGGAGATCCCCGCCGGAGCGGTCGACCTCGGCGACGGCGTGGTCCACCTCCCCGAAGGCGTGACCCCGCCCGCAGGCTCCCTGCCGATCCAGGAAGGCGCCCTCAAACTCCCCGAGGGCACCACCGCCTTGCCCGAGGGCACCTTCAAGGACTTCGACGCCGAGGGCAACGTCGTCCACCTCGACCGTCAGGGCAACATCCTCGGGGAGGACGGCACCCTCAAGCAGCACCACACGGCCGCCCAACGCGAGAACCCGACGGACGGCGCTTCCGTCAGGACGGACGCGGACAGCCCCCTGCCCCGCACCCCTGCCGAACAGTCGGCCCTCGTGGGCGCGGGCGCACGCGGCGGCAGCAACACGGTACGGCTGGGCTCGGACCTGGGCGACACGGGGCGGATCGGCGACGATCTCGGCCGGACGGGCAACGACGCCGCGAACCTCGACAGGGCTCCGGGCGGAACGGCGAACAACCTGCCGGCCAACAGCGTGGACAACGGCGCGCCCGGCGGTGGTTCGCGCGGCGGCCAGGGCGGCGATCTGCCTGCGAACAGCGTGGACGGTGGCGGCCCCGCGGGCACCGGCGGCCGCGACATTCGCGGGGGCACCGGCACCCATGCGTCGGACGGAGGAACCGCCTCCCACGACAACACCCCTGCAACAGGCGGTGACGGTGGCGGCTCAGGCATCCCTCACCAGGGTGGCAACGGGGGCCACGACACTCCGGGTGGCTCCGATGCAGGCAGCCCTGACGATGCACCCAACTCGTCGCCCGGTGATGCCGGAGACAAGCCGATGGACCCCAAGGTGGTCGACGAACGCATCAAGGAGTTGGACGATCGGCAAGGCGGCCAAGGGCATGCGCCAGGCCGCCACCTCCACCCAGATGACCAGGCGTTGGCCGACCGACTCGGTTCAGTACTCCGAGACAGTAACGGGGCGCCGAAGCTGTACGGGCCGAACTCCAACTATCCGGGACTGGTCAAGTCCGAGAACAACATCGACCCGTTGACCGGTACCGCAGTGGACGGTGTGACCGGCCGTGCGCACCGCGTCGGCGCCTTCGCGACGCGTTTCGACAATGCGGAAGACATGGTGCGCGCCGACGCCTACTTCCGCGACGAGATGGCACGTACCGGGAAAGTTTCCGGGGAGACGTCAATCGAGGACGTACTCGGGTCCGAAGCCTCGAAAAATTTTACAGGCTACTATCGCGACCCGGCCAACCTTGACGAATTCAAGTCGGTGGACTTCAAAGGCGGAACTATCGTACCGGTGTACCATCAACTCCCCGACGGACAGTATCGCCTGCATACCATGTTTGCCAATCCGGCCCCCGGCCGCCATCCGTAAGGAATCATTTCAATGGACACGGATTTCAGGAATTTCTTCCGAGTATATCTGGATCTTGAGCGAGGGTACGAGAATACAGGCGAATTGAGGCCTACATTGCTAAGCTTCAGCGATTCCTACGTGAAATTGATTCGCGAGGGATTCGAGCAGATTATGGCGGACGACACCTTCGGGCCGGACGAGTATGAAAGGCTGACCGACATCGAATTCCCCGACAGGGAAACTCTTCACACCTATCTCCGCAACATGTACGACTACCTGTTCAATGATGCACCGGAACAGCCGATGCCACCGGGCTACTAATACTCCTACGCGAAGTATTGAACTTTGATCCACCGCGTGAATTCTAATCAGGTGAAGTCAAGGACTACACCCCAACCACCTTGAGCGATCACACACCACGGGACCTTAAAGCACCCAGAACATCAGGAAGCGAAAATTTCCAGGTCTGGGTCTGTCAAGACGACGGTTCAAATTCGCCGAGGCTGCCCTGCACCTACCTGAGGACGCGACCGCGCCGGAGGCGGCGTTCACAATATTAAGGAACCCTCAAAGGTGCAGGCAAAGGCGGCTAGACCGCCTACTTTGACCGCAAGGAACTCTCCCGTGATTGAGATCATCACTCGGCACACTCTGCCTTCCGGGCCCGACGCCGAGCAGTTTGCGGAACGTCTGAGTAAGCGCGTATCCAAGCGCATTGAAGACCTCGAAGATTCCACAGACATGATCGACTTCGCTTTTAGCACTGCGTCTTCAGCCATGTGTGCACATTGCGTAGCAGACCCCAGGGCAGCAGCAGTTGAGACATGGGAGTCGACAGTCAATTCGATGCAACTTGGGGCGGCGCTCTTCGCTGTAACCTATTCGACGGAGGGAACCGTCGAGTGCCGCATCGACCGAAAGCAGAGGTCTCTCCCCGTTCCCGCGTCCCGTCCGACGGCTGATGCGGGCACCTGGCTGTCGGCTTTCTGGCTGGCCGTCATCTGCCGCGACCAGGAACGCCTGACCCAGCTCAGCGAGATTCCCCTGGAGCGGCTGCGCTCACCCGAGGGCTCCTACGACGAGTACATCTACCACTGGGTCGACGCCCTCCAGACCTGGTGGCTCCGCCGACCCGACCTCGCGGACAAGCTCATCGCCACCATCGAGGCATCCGACCCGGCCGTCGCCCGCATCGCACCACAAGACCTGCTCCAGGCCGTGCTCTACCCGCCGATCAACCTCTTCTACCACTACGTCCGCAACGATCGGGGCGGCTTCGCGCCCGCCCTCGCAGACTCGCTCAAACTCCACAGGACCTACTGGACCCTCAACGAGGACCGCGCCACGGACATCGACGGCAGCATCGCACTCGGCCCCCTCGCCATCGCCTGCCTCGCCTACGACGCCGACTTCCCCCTCGATATCGAATCCGACTACCTCCCCAAGCACCTCCTCCAGCGCACCTGGCTCGGCGAATTCCCCACCTGATCCCCCAGGACCACAAGCGGTACCGGCGACCTTCTACCCTTTTCGCCATGGGCATGTGCATCGATGTGCTGATCGTCGACTGGGACTACCTCATGTCGGTACCGGAGGATCAGCACTACGCCGTGCTGCACGAGGCCGGCACCTCGGTGGACGAGGAGTGGTGGGACGCCGAGCCGAACCGTCCGTCGTCTGTCGGGCCTCAGTGGTTCTGGCCCTCTCCCCCGGCCGTCGGCTGGTTCGGAAAGTTCGACTTCGGGGACGTCGGCTACTCGTACAAGGATCACTTCTGGGCGGGTGAGCGGTGGGAGGAGATCCGGTCGTTCGTCGAGCCGGGGCTGCGCTCGGCCGTGGACCGTTTCATCGATCCTCTCTTCTGGGGCGGGCTTGAGTACATGCCCGATCAGGACGCCGACGCCCCGTCGACCGTGTCCGCAGGTGAGTCCAGTGCGCCCTCGGACCATCTGTCGTGGTGCCGGCCGGCAGCCGTTTCCTCGCTGAAGCGTCTCTGGGATTTCGTCGGCCCTGAACTGAGCTTGCTGAGGAGCCCGTTCGGCCAGCACTCCCGCGCCGACTTCGGACGGATCAATGACTTCGACACGTTCGTCGAGCTGCTCCGGGGATGGGGCGACGTCATCGACCGAGCCGAGCTGCGTGGTTGGGGCGTCGTCGGGCTGCGGTGCTGAGGTCGGGCGTGGAACGATGCCCGGCGTGAGCGGATGGATGAGCCGGAGCCGTACGCCCCGGTCGACGGTGGTCGTGGTCTGGGTGATCGCGGCTGCGCTGGTCCTCGTGGGCGGTGTCGCGCATGTCGCCGATCTCGTACGCCATGGCTTGTGGCCCTACGCATGGGCCCCCGGCCGGCTCAACCTCTACTGGTCGTCGCTCGCGGTCCTCGATCCGCTTGCCGCCTTCTTCCTGCTCCGCGGCAAGCGGATCGGCCTCGACCTAGCCTGCGGTGTCATGGTGACCGACCTTGCGGCCAACCTGCACGCCGCATACGGTCTCCGCGACACTGGGCTCCTCGCCTAGCCGGGGCTTCAACGGGTTGCCGTTTTCGCCTTGTTCGTGCTCGGGTCGGCGCCCTTCGTGCGCCGGAGGCTCGGGCAGGAACCCCTCACCCCAACCACCACCCGAAGCGGACCGCCGACGGCGTCACGCCCAGGCTCGACTCGCCGAAGGAGACGCTGCCCTTCGTGACCGGGCCCGTGCGGCTGCCCTTGAGGAGCCAGACGCCGCCCTGGCCGGTGTTCTCGCCGGGGGCGGCCAGGGCCAGTGTGGCCGGTACGCCCTTGGCCGGGGCCACCACGTGGACCTCGCCGCCGAACGCGTCGCCCGTCTCGTCGACGCCGGGGATGTTCGCCGTGGACTGGCCGATCACCTTCGTGTCGGCCCCCGTGATGCCCGAGGCGCGGCCCTTGAAGACCAGGACGCCGCCGGCGTCCTTGGCCGTGTCCACGTCCTCGCCCGGCAGGCCCACGACGACCTCGCCGTAGCCGTCGCCGTCCAGGTCTCCCACCGAGGCGCTCGCGCCCATGGCGTCGCCCCTCTCGTCGGCGCCCGGCACGCCTGCGGTGGCCTGGGTGATCCACTTCGGCTTCACGGCGGTGTTCTGGCCCTTGGGGCCTCCGAGGACGACCGCCACCGCGCCGCCCTTGCTCGGGAAGTCCACGTCGCTGTCCATGCCGGTGGGCTGCCGGGTGAAGACCAGGTCTGGGTACGCGTCGCCGTTGACCGAACCGACCGTCACCGTGGAGTGCTCCAGGTACGTCCCCGGCGCGGTGACGATGGGCGTGTACGTGAAGCCCGTGCCCGTCGACAGGTACAGCGACCGCCCGCCGCAGTCCGGCTCGTCGTCGCAGCCGCTGCTCACCAGCAGGTCGTCCTTGCCGTCGTTGTTCATGTCCACGGCCTGCACGCCCTCGTAGACGGTGACGCCGCCGGCGGTGAGCGCCGTGCGGGTGTTGCCGACCGAGCCGTCCGCGCCGATGCTCTCGTCCAGGACGATCTTCCCCTCCCATTCGGTGCGGTCGATCCCGGCCGCGTCCGTCCGGCCGTCGCCGTCGAAGTCGCCCAGCGCGTACCCCTGGCCCCGGTACTCGACGGCCCGGGTGCCGAGGCCGCTCGTGCCGCCGAACAGGATGATCCGCGGGCCGTTGCCGGCCGAGACCAGCAGGTCCGTGTAGCCGTCGCGGTCGATGTCGGCGGGCGTTCCCGCGCCGAAGCGGGCGTTCGCCGCGGCCGAGCCGGGGACGCCGGAGGTGTTCTGGTTGATCACCTGGTGCCGGGCCGGGCCGATGCCCTTCGCGTCGCCCGGGTAGACGACCAGGTACCCCGCCTTCTTGAGGCCGGACACGGTCCCGTCGGGCACCGAGGCGTACATGTCCTCGTACCCGTCCCCGTTGAAATCGACCTGCTGACGAGCGGCGGAGGCCGGCGCGGCCGCCGCCACCGACGTACCGGAGAAGGCCGGTACTGCGGCCGTCGTGGCCGCGAGCGTCACGAAGATCGCCGAAGCGGTACGGAGTCGAGAAGTCTTCATCGGTTGGTCATCCCCCTGTTGCGCACACATGCCCGTGTGCTCACGTGCTCATGTGCTTAGGAAGACCATTCGGGCAGCGAATGGTTGCCCGCTCCGGTGCACTCCGGACCCGATTCCTTTGCGTAGGAGGGTGGCTCCGGAGCCATCTTCTTGCGTTGTTGGCAAGCTGACATGCATCTGGCGCAAGAACCCGTACGCTCGATTTCATGGCTCACGAACACCAGCACCAGCACCAGCACGGACATGGGGCTCACTCCCACGCCCCCGCCGCGGCGACGCCGAACGGTCTCCCCGAGATCCTCGACCTCGACGCCGCCCTCTTCGCGCCCCACCTGACCGCTCTCACCGGCCGTATCGCCTGCCTCGCCGGTGACGACGTCCGGAACATCGTCGACCTCGGCTCGGGCACCGGGACCGGCACGTTCGCCCTGCTGGAGCGGTTCCCGACCGCCCGGGTGACCGCTGTCGACAGCTCCCCCGCGATGCTGGAGCGGCTCGCCTCGGCGGCCCGGGACCGGGGGCTCGGCGATCGTGTGCACACGCTGGAGGCCGACGCCGGTGAGGGGCTGCCCGGGGTCGTCGACGCCGACCTCGTCTGGGCGTCGGCGTCCCTGCACCACCTGGACGACCCCGCCACCGCCCTGGCCGGCATCCGTGCCGCGCTGCGCCCCGGAGGGCTGCTGGCTGTCGCGGAGGTGGACGGGATGCCGACCTTCCTGCCCGAGGGCGGGGAGCCGGGTGCGCTGGAGAGCCGCTGCCGGGAGGCCCTCGACGGTCTGCACGCCGAGCAGTTGCCGCACCGGGGGGCCGACTGGGGCTCCTTGCTGGCGACCGCCGGCTTCTCCGTCGAGCAGGAACGCGCCGAACCGTGGGAGCTGCGCGCCCCGCTTCCCGAGGGGGCGGGCCGGTACGCCTATCTCGTCTTCGAGCGCATCCGCGACAACCTGGTCGGGCGCGTCTCGCCGGAGGACCTGGCCGCGCTCGACCGGCTCATCGACGGCGGGCCCGAGGACGTACGCCACCGGGGCGACCTCGTCGTACGGTCGACCCGCGAGACGTGGATGGCCCGCCGCCCCGCCTGAGCCGGGCCCCGGCCCGGACGGCGTCGGCCCTGGCAGGTGGCCGCGATGAGTTTCCCCGGCCGCCCCGGTCCTACTGGTGGACGGCATCGGCAACAGCCCATGCGCATCGAAAGTTCCCGGACAGGCGGTATCCACGATGGACAAGCAGTTCACCGCGACCCTGCGGAAGAGCCCGGAG
The DNA here is from genome assembly GCF_014650675.1 of Streptomyces anulatus. GTDB lineage: Bacteria > Actinomycetota > Actinomycetes > Streptomycetales > Streptomycetaceae > Streptomyces > Streptomyces anulatus. The sequence continues at coordinate 73,175 of NZ_BMVK01000017.1, forward strand.
AAGGGTGGCTGGACCTACGTCGTGTGGCCCGAGTCTGCCGAGTTCTTCGGCACCCGTGGCCTGGTGAAGGTCCGGGGCACCATCGACGGCCATCCGTTCCGCAGTTCGTTCATGGCTCTGGGCGACGGCACCCACAAGCTGCCGGTGAAGGCGGACGTGCGCAGGGCGATCGGCAAGGAGGAAGGGGACAGCGTGACCGTCCGTCTGGAGGAACGGTTGGACGCCTGACCTCCGGAGCGATCGCCCTGTCGTGGCAGCGGCGATCACGGCAGCCGCGACGAACCGACCAGCACCATCCGCCGCTACATTGTCAGCCGGGCACAGGCAGGACCAGGCAGGGCGACGGATAGGGAGCGACGCGTGCGATTCGCGCTGGAAGCACTGCTGGTCGACGTGCCGGCCGAGCAGGTCGCCGAGGCCCGTGCCTTCTACCGGTCGAGGGTGGCGGGCCGCGGGCCCGCATCGTTCGAGGAGCTGAAGGAGGCCCGCGCGAAGAAGCCCGCTCCTCGTGCCACCGTTCCGCCTGCCGTCGAAGAGACGGTCGAAGCCGCCGGAGTACGCGTCCCGGTCCGGATCTTCCTTCCCTCCGGGGGCCCGCCCCGGGCCGTCTACCTGGGCATCCACGGCGGCGGCTTCTACATGGGCTCCGCGGCGCAGGGCGACGAACGCCACCGCGAGCTCGCGGACGCCCTGCGCATCGCGGTCGTCGGCGTCGACTACCGGCTCGCGCCCGAGCACCCCTGGCCGGCCGCACCCGACGACTGCGAAGCCGCGGCGCTCTGGCTCATCGAGGAGGCCGAGGCCCGTTTCGGGACCTCCAGGCTCGCGATCGGCGGAAGCTCCGCCGGGGCCACCCTCGCCCTGGCGACCCTGCTCCGGCTGCGGGACCGGGGTGTCGTCGACCGGTTCACCGGGGCCGCGCTCCGCTTCGGTACGTGGGACCTGAGTGCGGGAACCCCGGGCGGCCGCCTCATCGCCGACGAGTACTTCCTCCAGGCGTACGCCGGCCACGTGGCCGACCGCACCCTTCCCGACATCTCCCCTCTCTACGCCGACCTGTCCGGGCTTCCCCCGGCACTGCTGGTCGTGGGCAGCGAGGACGTGCTGCTGGAGGACAACCTGACGCTGGCGGGCCGGTTGTCGGCGGCCGGCAACGACGTGGAGCTCCGCGTCTATCCCGCGTCGCCCCACGGCTTCACCGGCCATCCCACCGCCCTCGCCGCCACCGCGCTCGACGGCGTCAACTCCTGGCTGCGCGACCGCATCACGTCCTGACGGAGCACCACGCACCCACCCTGGGACAATGCCAACGGCCTTCACTAGCACGGCCGTTCGGCCTCCCCGGCCGCCCCGGCACTGACGTTCGGGGGGACGCGCCGTGTCGGGGCAAAGCTTCGCGATCCGCACGATGTCTCCCCTACTCTGCCCCCTGTCCGCCGGGGAGGTCTGCGGGAGGGCGCCGGAGGGCAGCCCTCACCATCGGGGAGGGGACGGATCCGTGCACAGCATCATCGTCGTACCACCGGCTTGCGCCGGGCCGCACGACCAGATCAGGATCGCCACAGGGGACCGGCTCACCTTCGGCAGGGCATCTGCCGGCGGCGGCCTCGCCATCGCGCACGAAGGAGTACCCCGGGCCGCCGGGGAGATCACCGCCCACCTGGCCTTCTGGCTGCTCAGCAACCTCAGCGAGGACCAGACCTACGTCGTCGAGAACCCGGAGGGCGCGGGCGAGCACATCAAGGTCGCCCCGGGCCGGGTGGACGCCCCGGTGCCGTTCGAGTTCTCACGCGTGGTCCTGCCCGCGGCGGGCGACCTGCTCGCCTTCGACGTCTGGGCGCCGCGCCACGCCTTCCGCAGCGTCGCACGCAGCGGACTCGCCGGGGACCTGACGGCCCCGGCGTTCGCCCTCGACCGGACCAAGCGGTACTTCGCGGTGCTGACCGCCCTGTGCGAGCCCCGGCTGCGCGGCGAGCCGCACGCGCCCCTCCCGGCGGTCGAGCAGTTGGTGGAGCGCCTACGGCCGGTGTGGCCGACGGTCACCCGGAGCGCGGTCTACTGGAACATCGACTACCTGGCCGTCAAGTTGCGCCTACGGACCGACGCGGACGGGTGCGGACCCGCACGGCGTGCCAACGGGAAGAAGGACTCCCTGGTCTCGCTCGCGCTGCGCTTCGACCTCGTCCACGAGGGCGACCTGGCCGTCCTGGGCGCGGCCCGGTCCGAGGTGGCCGGATGACCGGTCGGCACCCGCACCCGGTCCTGGTCCCGCACGGCTACCGCATCGGGAACTGGGAGGTGCGGGAGCCCTTGGCGTCCGGGGCCTTCGCGACCGTCTACGCGGGCAGGGCCGCCGCCGGGGCGGATCCGGCCCTGCCTCGCCGGGCCGCCCTCAAGTTCCTGCCGACCGGCACGCGCACCCCGCGCCAACTGCGCCACCTCCGCGAACTCTCCGAACGCGAGGTGGAGGTGCTGGCCCGGCTGCGGACCCCCCGCCTCATCCGCATGTTCGAGACGCTGACCGTCGACGACCCGGACCACCCGGAGCTGGACGGGGCCACCGTCATCGTCCTGGAGCGGGCGGAGGGCTCCCTGGACTCCGTGCTCGCCCACGACCCGAGACCGGCGTCGGGGCCCGCGATGCTGGCGCAGGTCTGCGAGGGCCTGTACCAGTTGCACCGCGCGGGCTGGGTCCACGGCGACCTGAAGCCGGCCAACGTGCTGCTCATGGGGGACGGTTCGGTACGTCTGGCCGACTTCAACATGGCGGCGGAGCTGCACGGCACCCACGCCTACGCCCCCGCTTTCGCCACGCCCGACTACACCGCGCCGGAGCTGCTCTGGCCGGAGATGGACGAGCGGGGCGCCCGGGTGCGCCCGTCCGCCGACATCTGGGCCTTCGGCGTCTTCGCACACCTCGTCCTGTCCGGAACGTTCCCGCTGCCCGGCGGCAGCACGGAGGCCCGCGCCGACGCGGCGACCCGCTACGCACGCGGCGCCGAGGAGCTGCGCCTCTCCCCCGGACTCCCCGAACCCTGGCGGCGGATCGTCCTGGCCTGCCTGGCCCCCACCCACGCACGGCGCATCACCGCCGAGCCCCTGCTCCGGCTCGTGGAGCGCGCGGCGGACGTCCCGCGCTCGGCCCGTCTGCCACGCTTGCGCGCCCCCTTCCGGCACCGGCATCCGGTGGTGGCCGCGCTGCTGGCCGCCGCACTGGTACTCCCGGCATCGCTGGTCGGCGGGGGGTACGCGTACGTCCATTACGACGACGGGACACCGGTGTACGAAGCGCTGCCGGCGGCATCGAGGGCCCCGACCCGGTCGGGCGGCGCGACGTCGTTCGGCTATCACCGCTGCCCGCCCGACAGCGTCTGCTTCTTCAGCGAGCACAACGGCAACGGCGAGATGTGCGACTGGCGGGGCGACGACGCGGACTGGCCGGCGGGGGACCGCCCGTGCGCGTGGGCGGGCGGCGGGCCGGTCCGCTCGATCTTCAACAACCTCGCGGACGGCCGGAAGCGCCGCGACGTGGCCTACTACCGGGGCTCGGACTTCGAGCCCGCCGGCTTCGACCGCACTCGGGAGGCCCAGCGCACCGGCTGCACGAAGCACCAGGCCATGGGCAACCTGGCGGGCACGTACGCGCCGCGCTCGCACCGGCTGGTCGCCAGCTGCGCTGCCGGGGAGTCGTCGACGGTGGGGCGCATCCTGTCCGTGCTGGACTGAGCCCCGGCCGGCGGATCCAATGGCTCCGGCCGACCCTGGAATGTTCGAGGTGCCGCTCACGGCCGTCGCGCTCCAGCATGGTGCCTGCGCCGCCGCAGTGGACGGCGGCGCGTACATCGGGGGAACGCACACCAGACCCCTCCAGCACCATCGACCAGGAGGACGATCCATGAAGCATGTACGCGCACTGCGGAGCAAGGCCGGTCTCGTCGCGGGGGTGACGCTGCTCGCCGGCGTCGGCCTCGGGGCCGCCACCGTCCCCGCCCAGGCGAAGGCCCTCGCCTACAGCTGCCCCGAGGGGGACGTCTGCTTCTACACGGGCGACAACGGCACCGGCGAACGGTGCAACTGGGACGGCTTCGACAGCGACTGGCGCAACGGCGCCATCCAGTGCTCGTGGGCCGCGGACAAGAACGTCAGGTCCATCTACAACAACGGCACCAGCGGCAAGGCCGTCGTCTACTACAGCGGCGCCAACTACCAGACGCGCAAGGGCTGCACGACCAGCGGCAACAAGGGCAACCTCGCGGGCACCTACAAGCTGCGCTCCCACAAGTGGGTCACCAGCTGCTGAACCATCCCGCGCGTCCCTGCGCATTCCTGTGAATCCCTGCGGCGGGCCTCCCCGAAAGGTGGGCGGCCCGCCGTCCCCGTCGCCCAGCACCCCGCGCAGAGGGGTCGACGACAGGTCAGTCGCCCCGAACCCGGGCGTGCAGGTGCATGTCGTGCCGGCCGTCGTCGTGAACGGCCGCGTTGCGCTTGGTGCCTTCCAGGCGGTAGCCGGCCTTCGTGGCGACCCTGCACGAGACGTGGTTGCGTGTCGAGTGGTCCAGCTCCAGGCGGTGGAAGCCGATGTCGTCCAGCGCCCACGCGCTGACCGCCGCGAGTGCTCGGGAGGCGACCCCCGCGCCGCGTGCGTCCGGGAGCACCCAGTACGCCGCGTTCGCGATGCCGTCGTCGAAGTCCAGGCCGCGCAGCGCCATCCGGCCGAGCACCTCGCCGCTGTCGCGGGCGACGGCCCAGTGGCAGCCCTTCTCGCGCTCCCAGTCCCGGCGGTACCCGGCGAACCACTCCTGGACCTGGGCCTCGGTCGACGGCCGGTGCGTGTGCCAGCGGCGGGTCTCCTCGTCCTGGTAGGCGGAGAGGTACGCCGCCGCGTCCTCCCGCTCCCAGGGGCGCAGCAGCAGGCCGCCGGTGGCCGGGAGTACGGGCTGCGGTGCGCCGGCGAGGCAGCCCGTGGCCATGGCGGGCGGTGTCGACAGAGCGCGATCCATGGCCCCATCATCACCCGCAACACCTCACGGCCGCAGCCGGACCAGCCCCGGGCCCGACGGGTGACCGGGCTCGAAGGCGTCGGGAATCCCCAGCCTCAGGCCCCGGCTCCGGGCGACCCTGTGGACGTCCCTCAGGGAGTGCGTCAGGGCGGCCGCGACGTGGCGGAGCTGGACCGCCGTGGACCGGTCGTCCTCGACCATGTCGTCGGCGTGGTCGAGGAGTTCGTACGCCATGCCGAGCTGCATGGCCTCGACCCGGTCCGCCGTACGCGAGACCTGTCCGTCGCCCGCGACGTAACAGGGCCTGCCCTCCACTCCGGCCCAGGGGAGCAGGCGCGCGGCGTTCTGGGGCTGTTCGTTCATGGGGGCGTCAACTCCGTGTGCGGTGGGGGTGAATTCTTCGCTGCGTAGCGATCCACTCACAGCGTGCGATGGGCGCGGCTAGGCTCGCCAGGGGGTACGGGGTGACATCGCGCTCGTCGCATGGGAGTTGGATGTGAGTAATACCTATGGCACATGGTTGAAGTCGCAGCGTGAAGCGGCCGGGCTGACGCAGCAGCAACTCGCGGACATGGCGATCATGACGCGGTCGCATATCTCGCACATCGAGGCGGGGCGTCGCATGCCGAGCGAGGAGGACGCCCTGCGGCTGGACAGGGCGCTGGGTACAGGGGATGTACTGACCACTTTCCGGCCCCAGACAGATGACCGTTCCGTCGCGGAACGATTCAAGGCTGCTCGGAAGCTTGAGGAACAGGCGACGTTCATCCGCGAGTTCGCCATCGCCTATTTTCCTGGAATCCTCCAGACGCGCCGGTACGCGGATGCGGTGCTGGGCACAGCGTTTCCGCCGTACAGCGATGAGGAACGTGACAAGGCCGTCGTCTCACGACTGGAGCGGGCCAAAGTCCTGGAGCGCCCCACGTCGCCCGTAGTCTGGGCGGTGCTGGACGAAGCTGTCCTCCGGCGCGTGGCGGGGAGTGCGGACATCATGGCGGAACAGATCATGCACGTGGTGCGTCTGGCCGAGCGTGGCCGAATCCGCGCCCATGTGCTGCCTCTGGGCGGTCCCATCTGCAATCTGCACCAGAGCATGGTGACGCTGATGCACTTCGAGGATCAGCCACCGGTGGCGTACTCCGAAGGCACGCAGGTGGCCAAGGTGCACGATGCACCGCACTTGGTCGAGCGGATCGAGGCCACCTACGCTCTGGCCATGAGCGACGCGCTGTCCCTCCCCGAGTCACTGAATGTGCTCAGGGCAGCGGCGAAGGAGTACGGATACCGTGAGTGAAGACACCAACCCGCTCACCGCCTGGCGGAAGTCGTCGTACAGCGGCCCTGACAAAGACAGCTGCCTCGAAGTCCAGGACCACCACCCCACCGCCGTCCCCGTCCGCGACTCCAAGGTCCCCGGCGGGCCCGCCCTGCTCATCCCCGCCGCCGGGTGGACCTCCTTCGTGGACGCGGTCAAGCGCGGGGCCCTTTCCGCCTGACCCGGAAGACAGGCGGAAAGGGCCCGGGCCTCACTCCCCCACGTACTCCGCCAGGTGCTCGCCCGTCAGTGTGGAGCGGGCGGCGACCAGGTCGGCAGGGGTGCCCTCGAAGACGATCTGCCCGCCGTCGTGGCCGGCGCCGGGGCCGAGGTCGATGATCCAGTCGGCGTGGGCCATCACCGCCTGGTGGTGCTCGATGACGATCACCGACTTTCCGGATTCGACGAGGCGGTCCAGCAGGCCGAGCAGCTGCTCGACGTCCGCGAGGTGCAGGCCGGTGGTCGGTTCGTCGAGGACGTAGACGCCGCCCTTGTCGCCCATGTGCGTCGCCAGCTTCAGGCGTTGGCGTTCGCCGCCGGACAGGGTGGTGAGCGGCTGGCCGAGGCTCAGGTAGCCCAGGCCGACGTCCACGAGGCGGTCGAGGATCTTGTGCGCGGCCGGGATGGCCGCCTCTCCGGAGCCGAAGAACTCCTCGGCCTCGGAGACCGACATGGCGAGGACCTCGCTGATGTCGCGGCCGCCCAGGTGGTAGTCCAGGACCGAGGCCTGGAACCGCTTGCCCTCGCAGTCCTCGCAGGGGCTGGAGACGCTCGCCATCATGCCGAGGTCGGTGAAGATGACGCCCGCGCCGTTGCAGGTGGGGCAGGCGCCCTCGGAGTTGGCGCTGAACAGGGCGGGCTTCACGCCGTTGGCCTTGGCGAAGGCCTTGCGGATCGGTTCGAGGAGGCCCGTGTACGTCGCCGGGTTGCTGCGGCGGGAACCCTTGATCGGGCTCTGGTCGACCGAGATGACGTTCTCGCCCGCCGGGATCGAACCGTGGACGAGCGAGCTCTTTCCGGAGCCGGCGACGCCGGTGATGACGGTGAGCACACCGAGCGGGATGTCGACGTCGACGTCGCGGAGGTTGTGCGAGGTCGCGCCCCGGATCTCCAGCGCGCCGGTGGACTTGCGCACCTCGTCCTTGAGGACGGCCCGGTCGTCGAGGTGGCGGCCGGTGACGGTGTCGGAGGCGCGGAGTCCTTCCAGGGTGCCTTCGAAGCAGACGGTGCCGCCTGCCGTACCGGCCCCGGGGCCGAGGTCGACGACGTGGTCGGCGATGGCGATGGCCTCGGGCTTGTGCTCCACGACCAGGACCGTGTTGCCCTTGTCGCGCAGGCGCAGCAGGAGGTCGTTCATGCGCTGGATGTCGTGCGGGTGCAGACCGATGGTGGGCTCGTCGAAGACGTACGTGACGTCGGTCAGCGAGGAGCCGAGGTGGCGGATCATCTTGACGCGCTGTGCCTCGCCGCCGGACAGGGTGCCGGAGGGGCGGTCCAGGGCGAGGTAGCCGAGGCCGATCTCCACGAAGGAGTCGAGGGTCTGCTGGAGGGCTTCGAGGAGCGGGGCGACGGAGGGTTCGTCCAGGCCGCGGACCCATTCCGCGAGGTCCCTGATCTCCATCGCGCAGGCGTCGGCGATGGAGATCTTCTTGATCTTCGAGGAGCGCGCGCCCTCGGTGAGCCGGGTTCCCTCGCACTCGGGGCAGGTGGTGAAGGTGACCGCCCGGTCGACGAACTCCCGGATGTGGGGCTGCATCGACTCGCGGTCCTTGGACAGGAACGACTTCTGGATCTTGGGGATCAGGCCCTCGAAGGTGAGGGTGGAGCCCTCGACCTTCACCTTGGTCGGCTCCCGGTAGAGGAAGTCCTGCATCTCCTTCTTGGTGAACTTGGCGATCGGCTTGTTCGGGTCGAGGAAGCCGGAATCCGCGTAGATCCGCACGGTCCACCAGCTGTCCGACTTCCAGCCGGGGATGGTGAACGCGCCCTCGGCGATCGACTTGGAGTCGTCGTAGAGCTGGGTGAGGTCGATGTCGGAGACCGATCCGCGGCCCTCGCAGCGGGGGCACATGCCGCCGGTGCGGCTGAAGGTCGCCTTGACGGCCTTCTTGTTGCCGCGCTCGACGGTGATCGCGCCGCTCGCCGTCACGGAGGGGACGTTGAACGCGAATGCGCCGGGCGGGCCGATGTGCGGCTTGCCCAGCCGGCTGAAGAGGATGCGCAGCATGGCGTTGGCGTCGGTGGCGGTGCCGACCGTGGAGCGGGGGTCGCTGCCCATCCGCTGCTGGTCGACGATGATCGCGGTCGTCAGCCCGTCGAGGACGTCGACGTCGGGCCGCGCCTGCGTGGGCATGAAGCCCTGGACGAAGGCGGGGTAGGTCTCGTTGATCAGCCGCTGGGACTCCGCGGCGATCGTGGCGAAGACCAGTGAGCTCTTGCCCGAGCCGGAGACCCCGGTGAACACCGTCAGCCGGCGCTTCGGGAGCTCGATGCTGACGTCCTTCAGGTTGTTCTCCCGCGCACCGTGCACGCGGATCAGGTCGTGGCTGTCGGCAGCGTGCGGCGCGGGCGGCTGCGGGGTCTTCGTTCTCGGAGCCATGCTCGTCGTCTCTCCATAACTGGCCGTTACTGGTGCGCGGAGCCTGCTGGTGCGGGAGCCCTGCTGGTACGGCTGGTGCGGCTTGGTGCGGGCGCCCGCCGGTGCGCGGAGCCTACTGGTCGTGCGTGAGGGCCGGGGCCTGTTTCGGCCCCGGCCCCTGCGGGCTGGTGGGCGGGTGCTACTTCTTGGCCTGGGTGATGCGCAGCATGTTGCCGGAGGGGTCCCGGAAGGCGCAGTCGCGGACGCCGTACGGCTGGTCGATCGGCTCCTGGCGCACCTCTCCGCCTGCCGCGCGGACCTTCTCGAAGGCCGCGTCCACGTCTTCGGAGGAGAGGATGACACCGCGCAGCATGCCCTTGGCGAGCAGCTCGGCCATGGTCTGGCGGTCGGCGGCCGGGGCGTTCGGGTCCGCGAGCGGCGGTTCGAGGACGATCTCCACGTCCGGCTGGGCGGGGGACCCGACGGTCACCCAGCGCATGCCTTCGAATCCGACGTCGTTGCGCACCTCCATTCCCAGGGCGTCGCGGTAGAAGGCGAGCGCCTTGTCGTGGTCGTCGACGGCGATGAAGCACTGCGAGAGTTTGATGTCCATGCATTTCACGCTACGGGCGGGGCCTGCGATCCGCTTCTCCATTCCTGACCGGTCGGGTGAGCATCTTGGCGACGCACGCCGGAATGGTCTCGCCCGCGTCGTGGGGGCGGGCCCGGTAGGCGCTCGGGCTCTCGCCGACCAGCTCGGTGAAGCGGGAGCTGAACGATCCGAGCGACGTACAGCCGACGGCGAAGCAGACGTCCGTGACCGACAGGTCGCCCCGGCGCAGCAGTGCCTTGGCCCGCTCGATGCGGCGGGTCATGAGATAGCTGTACGGGGTCTCGCCGAAGGCGGCCCGGAAGCTGCGGGAGAAGTGGCCCGCCGACATCAGGGCGTCCCGGGCCAGGGAGGGGACGTCGAGCGGTTCGGCGTACTCGCGGTCCATGCGGTCGCGGGCCCGGCGCAACCGGGCCAGGTCCTCCAGCCTCACTCCCTCACCCTCCCACGCCCGCCGGCGCCCGGCCCGTCCTCCCGCGGCGGCGGAACCCGATCACCACTCGCGCTCGGCGATCAGCTGCTCCGGGTCCGCGTCCGTGAAGCCGTACGCCGTCGCGATGATCCAGAAGGCCTCGCCTATCTCCTCGCGGGCGACCGTCTCGATCTCGCTGCCCGCCGCCTCGAACTCCGCCTCCAGGTCGTTGAAGGCCAGGGTCGGCGCGACGGTCAGGGCGTACAGGGCGGTGAGGTCCTCGGGCTTCTCGGCCTCGATCCGCTCGCACAGGGCGCGCAGGACCGCCGTGCCCTTGTCCAGGACGTGGTCGGGGAAATAGTCGTCCTCGTACAGCAGGGCCAGGAACGTGTACTCCGCCAGCTGCTCGCGCGTGATGGTCACGGTGGTCTCCCGAATACGTCCGTACGTTCGCACGTTCCTTCGCCGTCGTTCCGATCCTCCCCCACACCACTGACAATCGGCCCGCACACGGGGTCCGGGCCGGTGTCCACCGGCTCTCCGCGTGCCGAGCATCACCCTGGACAGCGACCACAACCGGCGGGTAACTTCGAAGGAAGTCTGAGCAAGCGCTTAGCCGAGATCGAATCGACTGCCGACCTAGGAGGCATCCCGTGCGCCGTACGGTATTCAACGAGGACCACGAGGCGTTCCGGGAGACCATCCGCGCCTTCATCGCGGCCGAGGTCGTGCCGGTCTACGACGAGTGGTTCGCCGCGGGCCAGGTGCCGCGCGACTTCTACCTCAAGCTCGGCGAGCTGGGCATCTTCGGCATCGAGGTCGACGAGGAGTACGGCGGCGCGGGCATCGACTCGCACAAGTACGAGGCCGTCATCTACGAGGAGACCGCCCGCGCGGGCGTCTCCTTCGGCGGCTCCGGCGTGCACACGCTGCTCGGCCTGCCCTACGTGAAGATGCTCGCCACCGACGACCAGAAGAAGCGCTGGCTGCCGAAGTTCGCCACCGGCGAGGAGATGTGGGCCCTGGCGATGACCGAGCCGGGCACCGGCTCCGACGTCGCGGGCATGAAGACCACCGCCAAGCTCTCCGAGGACGGCACGCACTACGTCCTCAACGGTGCGAAGACGTTCATCACCGGCGGCGTGCACGCCGACCGCGTCATCGTCTGCGCCCGCACCGCCGCCCCCCGCGAGGACGACCGCCGCTTCGGCATCTCCCTCTTCGCCGTCGACACCAAGTCCGCGGGCTACTCGGTCGGCCGCAAGCTCGACAAGCTCGGCCTGAAGACCTCCGACACCGCCGAGCTGGCGTTCGTCGACGTCAAGGTCCCGGCCGAGGACCTCCTCGGCGAGGAGAACAAGGGCTTCGGCTACCTCGGCACCAACCTGGCCTCCGAGCGCTGGGGCATCGCCTTCGGCGCGTACGCCCAGGCCGCGGCCGCCGTCCGTTTCGCCTCGGACTACGTGCGCGAGCGCACGGTCTTCGGCAAGACGGTCGCCTCGTTCCAGAACACCAAGTTCGAACTGGCCGCCTGCCAGGCCGAGGTCGACGCGGCCCAGGCCGTCGCCGACCGCGCGCTGGAGGCCCTGGACGCCGGTGAGCTGACGGCGGCCGAGGCCGCCTCCGCGAAGCTGTTCTGCACCGAGGTCGCCCACCGCGTCATCGACCGCTGCCTCCAGCTGCACGGCGGCTACGGCTTCATGAACGAGTACCCGATCGCCCGCCTGTACGCGGACAACCGGGTCAACCGCATCTACGGCGGCACCAGCGAGGTCATGAAGTCGATCATCGCCAAGTCCATGGGCCTGTAAGGGGTTACGTTCCCTCCATGAACGAGAGTCCCGATCCCCTGCTCGATCTGCTCCACCTGCTCGACCTGGAGCAGATCGAGCGGGACATCTTCCGGGGCATGAGCCGCAGCGCGCTCGTGCCCCGGGTGTTCGGCGGCCAGGTCGCGGCCCAGGCGCTCGTCGCCGCGGGCCGCACCGTCCCGGCCGAACGGGCCGCCCACTCCCTCCACTCGTACTTCCTGCGGGCGGGCGACCCGGGCGCGCCGATCGTCTACAGCGTCGACCGGATCCGCGACGGGCGGTCCTTCACCACCCGCCGCGTCGTCGCCGTCCAGCACGGGCAGCCGATCTTCCACCTCTCCGCGTCCTTCCAGAGTCACGAGGAGGGCATGGAGCACCAGGCGCCCATGCCCGCCGCCCCGGATCCGGAGACCCTGCCGACGGCCGCCGAGATGCTGCCCCGGTACGCGGACCGCTTCAGCGATCCGGGCGTGGTGGACCGGCTGATCGAGGCGCGGGAGGCGGTGGACCTGCGGTACGTGGACGCGCCGCCGTTCGGCACGGTGGGCGAGGCGCGCGAACCGCGCTCCCAGGTGTGGTTCCGGACGAACGGCAAGCTCGCGGACGACCCGCTGCTGCACGTCTGCATGGCCACGTACGTCTCCGACATGACCCTGCTCGACTCGGTGCTCCTCGCCCACGGGCGGGGCGGCTGGGCGGTCGGGGACGTGGTCGGCGCGAGCCTGGACCACGCGATGTGGTTCCACCGGCCGTTCCGGGCGGACGAGTGGCTGCTGTACGACCAGGAGTCGCCCTCCGCCTCCGGTGGTCGCGGACTGGGCCAGGCCCGGATCTACACCGCCGACGGGCGCCTCGCCATCACCGTCATCCAGGAAGGCGTCGTCCGCATCCCCCGGGGATGAGCACCACCTGAAGCACCATTTCGGACATACTCCCCACCATGAGCGACGCGAAAGCGGGCAGTGAGAACGATGGCGGGGAGTCCACCTTCACGGTGATCGTGGCGGCCGTCGCCAACCTCGGCATCGCCGTGGCGAAGGCCGTCGCCGGGCTGATCAGCGGCTCCAGCGCGATGCTCTCCGAGGCGGCCCACTCGGTCGCCGACACCGTCACCGAGGTCATGCTCCTCGCCGCGCTCAAACGGAGCGGGAAGCCGGCCGACGAGGACCATCCCCTCGGTTACGGCCCCGAGCGTTACATCTGGGCGATGCTCGCCTCCATCGCCACCTTCGTCGGCGGGGCCGTCTTCTCCCTCTACGACGGCATCCACACCCTGGTCGAGGGCGAGGAGCTGGGCGACCCGCTCGTCTCCTACATCGTCCTCGGCGTCGCCTTCCTCCTGGAGGGCTACTCGCTGCGCACCGGGGTCAAGCAGGTGCGGCGCGAGGCGTCACGGCTGCGGGTGCCGGACGCGTACTACCTGCGCCACACCCCCGACACGGCGGTGAAGGCCGTCGTGATGGAGGATTCGGCGGCCCTGACCGGCCTGCTGCTGGCCGCGGGCGGCCTGCTGGGCGGGCAGCTGACGGGGTCGGGGGTCTGGGACGGGATCGCGTCCTGCCTGATCGGCCTGCTGCTCGTGTACGTGGCCTGGGTGCTCGGCCGCGCCAACGCTCAACTGCTCATCGGGCGGCCGCTGCCCGCGGCGATGCGGTCCGGGGTGCGCGAGGAGCTGCTGTCGGTGCCGCACATCGTGGAGGTCCTGGAGCTGACCACGCTGATCCAGGGGCCGTCCGAGATCCTGATCGCGGCGAAGATCGACTTCCGGGACATGGCCACCGCGGCAGAGGTCGAGTGGGCCTGCGAGGAGGCGGAGGCCCAGTTGCGCGAGCGGTTCCCGTCGGTGCGGCGGGTCTATCTGGACCCGACGCCGGGGCGGGCGCAGCGGCTGCGCCGCGGTGGCTCCTGAGGCCCAGGGGGTGTCGTCCCTACGGCGTCAGCTCCGCCACCGTCTTCGCGATGCGCCGCTCCCGTGTCTCCTGGGCCTTCGCGCCCTCGATCGACGTGACGTGCGCCTTCTGCCGGCTGGGCGGGAGCGCGGCGAACGCCTCCGCCGCCCCGGGGGCCCCGGCCAGCGCCGCCGCCAGGTCCTCGGGCGGCGCCACCGCACGGGACGCGGTGTCGAGGGTCAGTTCCACCTCGATGGCGTCCCCGCCGCCGATGCCGGTCTCCGCGCGCTTGTCGGCGCTGAACGGGATGAGGTACTGCCCGCCCATCGGGGCGATCGTCGAGCGGTACGCGTACCCGTTGACCGTGACGTTCACCGGAGGGCGCTTGCCCGCGCCGAGGGCCTCGACCACGGCTTCCGGCACCTCGATACCTGTGTTGTTCCCGGTCCGGAACATCGTCGTGCTGAACTTCATGGCCTGCCCCTCACGTCTGCGTCGTGTCAGTGAAGACGCCTGCCGGGCCCGGAACTCATCGCCGGCCCCCGTCGGCTACGCGGCGGGCTCCTCCACGGGTTCGGCGGACTCCACCCGCTCCTCCTCCAGCAGCCCCGCCGCGTGCAGCAGGTAGTCCGTCATCGGGTCGTAGAAGCGCGGGTCGGTGACGTGGTCGTCCAGCGGGACCGTGACCTGGAGGGTGCCCTCCGCCTCCCCGAGGAACAGGGCCGGGTCGTTGCAGTCCGCGTAACCGATCGCGTCCAGTCCCCGCTGTCCCGCGCAGCCCGCCCAGCCGTGGTCGGCGACGACCAGGTCGGGCAGCGGGCGGCCGAGGTGGGCCATGGCGTCCAGGATGGCGGCCATCGGGGCCGGGGAGTGGGTGTGCCAGAGGGTCGCCCCGCGTTCCAGCATCGCGACGTCGGCGAACTGGAAGACCATGCCCTCGTCCGCCATCAGTCCGGACGGGATACGGACGATCTCGCAGCCCGCGCGGCGCAGCGCGTCCGCCGTCTGCCGGTGCACGTCCAGCATGCCGCCGGGGTGCCCGGTGGCGAACAGGACCCGCTCGCGGCCGTCCGCCGCCTTGCGCAGCCGGGCCGCCATCCGCTCCAGGGCGTCGACCGTCAGCTCCGGGTCGATGGTGTCCTGGCCCTGCCGGTGCGCCGGGTCGTCGTTGACGCCGCAGCGCTCGGCCATCACGGCGAGCACGTCCTGCTCGTCGGTCCAGCGGTCGCCCAGCTCCAGCCCCAGCCAGTAGTGGCGGTCGCCGTTGGCGAGCTTGCGGTAGTGGGAGAGGTTGTTGTCGCGTGGCGTGGCGACGTCCCCCGCGATACGCGTACGGACGAGGTGGTCGACGAGGGCGGCGCGGCTGGGTATCGGCATGGACCCATTGTGCCGTCCGGTGTGCGGGGTGTGCCCGGTGTCTTGCCCGACGGACGGGTGTGCCGGGCGTTCTGTCCGGCGGAGGGTCCGCTTCCGGCCGGACATGCGGGTCGGCGGCCGGTCAGGCGTCCGGCCCGACGTTCGGCCCGGCAACTCTTCCGGGACTGTTCACCCCCGCGTGACCTGCTTCTTCCTCCGTCGGGTGGGCGCCGGGCTCGAATGGGATCACCCAGAGGTCTGGACCAATTGAGTCGAGCCAAACCGGTGTCCGATTCTCTCCGTCGGGGCGCTCTCGGGTAAGTGGTCTATACCTTTGACATTAGGGTGGGCCACCTGAAACGGGCACATACACAGCCGTGGGGGGCTTTATGACCGTGCATCACCTTCCGCAACCTCCGTCCGACGACGAGCTCTACTGGTACTTCGGGCCGCAACGCCGGTGGGTGCTGGTGAGCAGCTCGCTGGCCTTCGTGTTCACGGCGGCGACGATGTTCACCTTCGCGTTACGGACCCCCGCGCTGTGGGCCTTCCTCGCGATCCTCGGGCTGAACGTGGTGGCCCTGCTGCTGTCCTCCGTGAACAGCCTGCGTCAGCGCCGGCTGACCCGGGCCTCGCACGAGGTGCTCGTCCGCGCCTGGCGGCCCGCCGGACTGCCGGGCGTGGACCTCTACCTGCCGACCTGCGGCGAGCCCCTCCCCGTCCTCGCCAACGCCTATCGCGCGGTCGCCGCCCTCGACTGGCCGGACGCGCTCACCGTCTGGGTGCTCGACGACGCCGACCGGGCCGAGGTGGCGGACCTCGCGGCCGAGCACGGCTACCGGTACGTCGTGCGCCCCGACCGGGGCCATCTGAAGAAGGCCGGGAACCTCAACCACGCGCTCACGCTGTCCGAGGCCGAGTTCATCGCGATCCTGGACGCCGACTTCGCACCCCGGCCGGACTTCCTGCGCCATCTGGTCCCGTATCTCGCGGACCCCGCCGTCGGCATCGTGCAGAGCCCGCAGTGCTTCGACACCGACGCGGGCATGGACTGGATCCAGCGCGCCGCCGGGGCCGCGCAGGAGTGGTTCTTCCGCTGGATCCAGCCCTCCCGGGACGCCAGCGACGCGGCGATCTGCTGCGGCAGCAACGCCGTCTACCGGCGCTCCGCGATCGACCTCGCGGGCGGCTTCGCCCGGCTCGACCACAGCGAGGACCTGTACACCGGACTCGCCCTGCACGAGCGGGGGTTCCGCACCCAGTACGTCCCGGTCCTGGTCGCCAAGGGCACCTCGCCCGACACCGTCACCTCGTTCGTCAACCAGCAGTACCGGTGGGCGATGGGCAACCTGCACCTCCTCGGCACCCCGGTCCTCAAGCGGATGGGCGCGCCCTGGCGGATGCGGCTCTGCTTCTACGAGGGCGTCGTCGGCTACCTGACCACGGCCGTGAACACCTTCGCCGCCCCGCTGCCGCCGCTGGTGATGATGTTCTGGTACCCGGACGACATCCGCCCCTGGCATGTCCTGCCGCTGCTCGCCCCGTTGTGGCTGTGGCAGGTGCTGCTGCCCCGGATCAGCCGGACCCGGTGGCGGGTGGAGGTGATCCGCGCCAACGTCCTCACCAGCGTGGCCGCCGCCACCGCGTTCTGGCACACCCTGCGGGGCCGCAGCGCCGCCTGGGTGCCCACGGGGGTGCGGAGCAGCGGGAGTTCGGGCTCGATGGCCCGCCGGGTCGTGGGCGTCTCGCTGGTCTGGCTGATCGTGTCCAACGGGGCCGCCGCCGGGGGGCTCGCGCTGGCCGTGGCCCGCAACGGCTGGGAGCCCACCTGGGGCCTCGGCCTCTACCTCCTGGTCCAGCTCCAGATCAACGTGCCCCTGATCCGCGACCTGTCGGCCGAACTGCGGCCGGACGGCCGCGCACCCGCCGGGGCCGCCGAGGTGCCCGCCGTCCACCGTTCGCGGAGCCGGTCCCGGACGGGCATGCTGCCCCGCCGCTGGCCCGAGGCCCTCGCCGCCTCGGCCGTCCTCCTGCTCACCGGCCTGCTCGCCTCCGGGTGGGTCGACCCGATGCTCCCGTGGCTGAGTTGAGCCGCACCGAAAGGCGCCACCCGATGCCGTTCCTCCTCTCCCACGGCCCCCGCCGGAAGCGGTCCGCTCCCCCGCCACCGTCGGCCACACCCCCGTGCCCGGGCGGCCCGGGCGGCGAGTCCGGGCCCAGTCCGCACCGGTCCACGTTCCGCCCCGACATCGAGGGGCTGCGCGCGGTCGCCGTCCTCGCGGTCCTCGCCTTCCACGCCCAGATACCGGGGGCGGCGGGCGGCTTCGTCGGGGTGGACGTCTTCTTCGTCGTCTCCGGCTATCTGATCACCGGGCTCCTGGTCCGCGAGGCGATCACCACCGGCCGGATCCGGCTCGGCGACTTCTTCTCCCGCCGGGCCCGCCGGCTGCTGCCCTCCGCCGCCGTCGTCCTCGCCTCGGTCGCGGTCGCCGGGGCGTGGCTGACCGTACCGCTGCTCCGCGCCGACCTGGAGCAGGACGTCCTCGCGGCCGCGCTCTCCGTCGCCAACTGGCGGTTCGTCTCCCAGCAGACCGACTACCTGGCCGCCGGGCACGACCAGAGCCCGCTGCTGCACTTCTGGTCGCTCGCCGTCGAGGAGCAGTTCTACCTGTTCTGGGCCCCGCTGCTGGCGGTGATCGTGCTGGTCGCCGCCCGTGCGGTCCGCCGGGGCCGGGCCGTGCGCGCGGTCGTGGCCGTCACCACCGCCGCCGTGGCGCTCGCCTCGTTCGCGCTGTCCCTGCACTGGACGCGGGACTCCGTCTCGCTCGCGTACCTCGGAACCCCCTCGCGGGTCTGGCAGTTCGCCGTCGGCGCGCTGCTGGCACTGCTGCCCTGGCACCTGCTGCGCGGGCCCCGACCGCTGCGGCTGGTCTGCGGATGGGCGGGGGCCGCGGCGATCGTCTGGTGCGTCGTGTCGTACGACGCGTCGACCCCGTACCCCGGATACGCGGCGCTCGTCCCCACCCTGGGAACGGCCGCCGTGATCCTCGCCGCGATCCCGGGCCGGGGCGAGCGCGAGGTCCAAGGGACCCATGGTGTCGGGCGGTTGCTGAGCGGCCGGGCCCCTCGGGCGGTCGGACGGCTCTCCTACAACCTCTATCTGTGGCACTGGCCGGTGCTCGTCCTCGCCGAGGCCCGGCTCGGGGCGCTCGGCTGGCCCGCGAGGACGGCGCTGACGCTGGCCGCCGCGCTGCCCGCCCTCGCCACGATGCGCTGGGTCGAGCAGCCGCTGCGCCGCAGCCGTACGGTCTCCGAACTCCCGCGCCGGGGACTGGCGGTGGGGATCTCCGCCATCGTCCTGCCGGTCGTGCTCGCGCTGGTCGTCGGCACCACGACCCTCCAGCTGATGGGCCCGGCCACCCCGGTCGACGCCAAGGGCCTCCCGCCGGGTGCGGCTGCCGGCCCTTCGCTGCTCGCCCGGACCGACGGCTCCCCGCTCGCGGACGGCCCGCTGGTGCCGGGACCCGCCCAGGCGCGCAAGGACTTCCCGCCGGACGGGGCCTGCCAGGTCGCCCCGGCGGTGACCCGCAGCCCGGAGTGCCTGTTCGGGGCGGTGGACAGCCCGGACCGTGTCGTGCTGCTCGGCGACTCGCACGCCGGGCAGTGGTTCTCCCCGCTGCTCGCGCTGGCCTCCCAGCGCGGCTGGGCGCTCCAGGAGCTGGTGAAGCAGGGCTGCCCGCTGCCGGAACTGACCGTGACGAACCCCCAGTTGGGGCGCGAGTACCGGGAGTGCGACAGCTGGCGGGACGACGCCCTGGACCGCCTGCGTACGGGGCCCGCGCCCCGGCTCATCGTGATCGCCTCGCTCAACCGGTACACCGCCGACCGTGAACTCCTCTCCGCCGCCTGGGAGAAGACGCTGAAGCGGCTGCGGGCGACCGGCGCGCCGATCGTGTACATCGAGGACACCCCCGTACCGGGTACGGACATCCCGGCGTGCGTGTCGGGCGCTCCGGACGAGGCGGCGGCCTGCGCGTTCAGCCGGGCGAAGGCGGTTCCGGCCGACCCGCTGGCGCGGCGGATCGCGGCGGGTGCGGTGCCGGGCGTGCGGTCCGTCAGCGTGAACCCGGTGCTGTGCCCGGGGAACGGCCCGACGTGCCCGGCGGTACGGGACCGGATCCTGCTCTACCGGGACGACGCCCATCTGACGAACGTGGCGGCGATCGTGCTGGCCCCCCGGCTGGAGCGGCTGCTGACGGAGTCGGGCGCTCTGCCCCCGGCCGGTGCGCCCGCTCCGGCACCGTCCGCCGCACCCGGGGCGGGCGGCTGGACCGAGCTGCTGCGGGACGACTTCGACGGACCGGCGAACAGCCGCCCCTCCCCCGCGAACTGGAGCTACGACCTCGGCACGTGCTACCCCGGCTGCCCGGCGCCGCGGTGGGGCACCGGCGAGATCGAGACCATGACCGACTCGGCCGACAACGTGCGCCTGGACGGGAAGGGCGTGCTGGAGATCGTGCCCACCAGGAAGGACCGGCGGTGGAGTTCGGGCCGGATCACGACCGTGCGGTCCGACTTCGCGCCGCCGCCCGGCGGGGTCCTGCGGATCGAGGCGTCGATCGCGCTGCCGGACGTGACGGGGCCGGGGGCGGCGGGCTACTGGCCGGCGTTCTGGACCATGGGCGCGGACCTGCGCGACGGGTACACCGGCTGGCCGGGGGTCGGCGAGCTGGACGTGATGGAGTCGGTCAACGGCCGGGACACCGTCTTCGGCTCGATGCACTGCGGGGTCCTGGACGGCGGCCCGTGCGAGGAGCCCGTGGGGCTGACGTCGGGCCCTCAGGCGTGCGCGGACTGCCGCGAGGCGTTCCACACGTACGCCGTCGAGGTCGACCTCTCGCCCGGGGCGCGGGAGGTGCGCTGGTATCGGGACGACCGGGTGTACCACCGGGTGCGGGCCGACGCGATGGACGCCGGGACCTGGAAGCGGGCCGTGGACCACGGGGTGTTCCTGATCCTGAACGTGGCGGTCGGCGGCAAGCTGCCGGAGGCCGACGGGGCGACGGTGGGCCCCGCGACCGAGCCGGGTCACCCGATGCGGGTCGACCGGGTCAGGGTCGCCACCAGGAGCGCGGCGGGCTGACCGGGGAACCACGCCCCCTCAGGGGCTCGGGCTGAACCCTTCGACGGCGAGGGTGAAGAGGCGGTCGGCCTGGACCGACGGTGCGACGTGGTGCTCGGTGGCCAGGGCGATGCCGACGGCGAGGGTGAGCAGGTCGTGGAAGGTGGTGCCCGCCCTGACCGCCCCGTCGTCCAGGGCGCGGGCCAGCAGCGGGGCCGCCGCGTCGGCGAGCACCGCGCCGCAGGAGTGCGGCGCGTCGCCGGCGGGCGCGTCCGTCGGCGGCTCGTAGGTCAGCGCGTCCGCGAGCCCCCGGGCGGATACGGCGTACTCCACGAGGCCGCGCAGCCAGTCCAGCAGGGCGGCGCGGCTGTCCTCGGTCCGGCCCAGCTCGTCCGCGCGCCCGCGGAGGGCCTGGATGCGCTCCTGGAAGACGGCTTCCAGGAGCGCCTGGCGGGTGGGGAAGTGACGGCGCACGGTGGCGGAGCCGACGCCCGCCGTGCGGGCGACCTGTTCGAGGGAGGCGGCGGCTCCGTGCCGGGCGACCTCGGCCTCCGCCACGGCGAGGATGCGGCTGTAGTTGCGGCGGGCGTCCGCGCGCTGACCGGTCACGTTCTCTCCATGGTGCTAAGTGGCCATGTTGCTAAGTGGTGGGCCCCGCCATATCGTAGCCGGGAAGGAAACGGCGGGCCCCGCCGCTTTGCGTTCCCCGGTTGCGAGGAGACACCCCCATGGCATCACGTACCGCCCCCGTACTGGTCACCGGCGCCACCGGCCGCCAGGGCGGGGCAGCCGCCCGGGCCCTGCTGGCCGCCGGACTGCCGGTCCGCGCGCTGGTGCGCGACCCGCTGGCGCCGCGCGCGAAGGACGTCGAGGCGCTGGGCGCCGAGCTGGTGACCGGCGACCTCTCCGTCCGGTCCTCGCTGGACCCCGCGTGCGACGGCGTCCGGGCCGTGTTCTCGGTGCAGATGCCGCCGATGAGTGACAGCGGCGTCGACTTCGCCGGAGAGCTGGCACAGGCGACGCACCTCGTCGAGGCCGCACGCGCCGCGGACGTGCCGCAGTTCGTGCAGTCCTCGACCAGCGGGACCGGACGCCACACCGAGACCCCGGGCTGGGCGGAGGGCACCTGGGCGGCGCTGGAGCCCTACTTCGACACCAAGCAGGCGATCCTGGAGAAGGTGCGCGGGGCGGGCTTCGCCCGCTGGGCCGTGGTCAAGCCCGCGTTCTTCATGGAGAACCTGCCCCAGTTGGCGCCCGCCGGACCCCGGGGCGGTCTGGCGACGGTCGTCCGGCCGGACACGACCCTGGCGCTGGTGGCGTGCGAGGACATCGGCGCGGCCGTCGCCCACGCCGTACGGGACCCCGACCGCTTCCACGGGGTGGAGCTGGAGCTCGCGGGCGACCGGCTCACGATGGAGCAGGTGGCCGGGGTGCTGTCGGCCGTGTGGGGCGTACCGGTGAAGGCCCCCTCGATGGATCTCGACGAGGCCCTCGCGGCAGGGATGCCCGCATGGGGCGCGGGTCACCTGTGGAGCAACGCCATCACCCAGCCGGCCCGCCCCGAATTCGCCGCGGAGCTGGGGATTCCGGTGACCTCGTTCGCCGACTGGGCCCACCGGAACCTGACGGCGGAGGCCTGACGGCCCGGGAGCGCTCCGGGCGGTCCTACGGCACCACGGAGAGGACCGTCACCACGGTCACCGTGGAGATCGCCGCCTGGAGGTTGCGGATCGCCTCGCGCACGCTCACGCCCGCCCAGTGGCCTTCGGCGATGTGGGCCATACGTGGGGCGACCTGCTTCTTCGGCAGACCGGGGAAGGCCTGGGGGTGCATGCCCGTGGCGTGCAGCAGGGCGATGAGGGCGCTGGTGCGGGCGTCCGGCTCGGCCCCGTGCAGCACCGCGGCGGCCAGCCGGGCGCGCAGCTCCCGCTCGACGGTTCCGTCGGCCTCCGGGTAGCGGCGCACGGGGAAGACGCCGAGCGCCCGGTGCTTCTCCTCGGTCACCAGACCACGCGCGACGAGGCTCTCCACGACGTCCTGCGAACCCTTGGCGTGGTCCCGGGTCAGCCAGTCGGTCACCTTGCGGCTGCTGGACGTCCCGTGGACCCAGCGCGCCAGCCGGTCGAGCCGGCCGTCCAGGAGCGGGTCGCCCGTCGGGGACGGGTCGAAGACCTCGACGCGGCCGCCCTTCACCGTGGCACGGCCCGTCATGACCAGCTCCAGGAGCATGCCGGCCGCCACGCCCCAGCGGGCCGCGCTCTCCCCCTTCGCCGCGCCGGTCGTGTCGTCCAGCGACAGCAGCATGATCTCTTCGCCCAGTGAGACGGCCATGGTGCGGCTCCCCGATTCGTTACGTGTCGACCGGACAGACGTACGAGCCCCGTCCGAGGTTGCTCAGGGGACGAAACCGCTGCTCAGGAAGGTTCCGCTGCGGCGAAGGCGCCCCGGGCCAGCCGGTGCAGCAGGGCGGCGGTCACCGCCCGGCCGGGCAGGGCCTCGGGGCGGGCCAGGTGCGGGGTGGAGTTCAGCAGGCCGAAGACGGCGTGCACGGTGACGCGGGCCCGGTTCTCGGCCAGCGACGGGTAGAGGGCGCGGACGACGCCGACCCAGACCTCGACGTACTCGCGCTGCAGCCGCCGCACCCGCTTGCGGTCCGTGTCGCGCAGCCGGTCCAGCTCGCGGTCGTGGAGGGTGATCAGGGGGCGGTCGTCGAGGGCGAAGTCGATGTGGCCCTCGATGAGCGCGTCCAGAAGGGCCTCCGGGGAGCCGTCGCCCCGGGCGGCGTCCTCCGACACCCGCATGCGGCCGCCTTCCAGCAGCCGTTCGCTGATGCCCACCAGGAGCTCGGCGAGCATCGCGTCCTTGCCGGGGAAGTGGCGGTAGAGGCCGGGACCGCTGATCCCGACGGCGGCGCCTATCTCGTCGACGCCGACACCGTGGAAGCCGCGCTCGGCGAAGAGGCGGGCGGCCTCCCGGAGGATCTGCTCGCGGCGGGTGGGGGCCGCGACGCGGGCGGCGGCATGGGTGCTCATGAGGATTCATTCTAGACAGGGTCGTTAGCGCTCGTTAACCTGTGGGAAACGCGTTAACGATCACTAACAGCAGCGGTTGACTATCGCGGTACGGGCAAGGGGGCTCGACACGATGCAGCAGGCACCGGTCCTGGCGAGCGCGGCCGATCCCGCCTCGGAGGCCTGGCAGGCCAACGAGGCGGCGCATCGCGCGCTCTCCGACGAGCTGGCGGGACGCCTCGCCACGGCACGGCTGGGCGGGGGTGAGAAGGCGCGGGCCCGCCACGAGGCGCGCGGCAAGCTGCTCCCCCGGGACCGGGTGGACACCCTCCTCGACCCGGGCTCACCGTTCCTGGAGCTGGCCCCGCTGGCGGCCGAGGGGCTGTACGGGGGCGCCGCCCCGGCCGCCGGGGTGATCGCCGGGATCGGGCGGGTCAGCGGCCGGGAGTGCGTGATCGTCGCCAATGACGCGACCGTCAAGGGCGGCACGTACTACCCGATGACCGTGAAGAAGCACCTGCGCGCCCAGGAAGTGGCGCTGGAGAATCGTCTCCCCTGCCTCTATCTGGTCGACTCGGGCGGCGCGTTCCTGCCGATGCAGGACGAGGTCTTCCCCGACCGGGACCACTTCGGGCGGATCTTCTACAACCAGGCCCGGATGTCGGGGGCCGGCATTCCGCAGATCGCGGCGGTGCTGGGCTCCTGCACGGCGGGCGGGGCGTACGTCCCGGCGATGAGCGACGAGGCCGTCATCGTCCGCAACCAGGGCACGATCTTCCTCGGCGGCCCGCCGCTGGTGAAGGCCGCCACCGGCGAGGTCGTCACGGCCGAGGAGCTGGGCGGCGGCGAGGTCCACTCCCGTACGTCGGGGGTCACCGACCATCTCGCGGAGGACGACGCGCACGCGCTGCGGATCGTCCGCAACATCGTCGCGACCCTCCCGGACCGCACCCCGCTCCCCTGGTCGGTCGAGCCGGCCGAGGAGCCGAAGGTGGACCCGGCCGGGCTGTACGGCGCGGTGCCCGTGGACTCACGGACGCCCTACGACGTACGCGAAGTGATCGCACGCGTGGTCGACGGCTCCCGCTTCCAGGAGTTCAAGGCGGAGTACGGGCAGACGCTGATCACCGGCTTCGCCCGCATCCACGGCCACCCGGTCGGGATCGTCGCGAACAACGGCATCCTGTTCTCCGAGTCGGCCCAGAAGGGCGCGCACTTCATCGAGCTGTGCGACCAGCGCGGCATCCCGCTCGTCTTCCTCCAGAACATCTCCGGCTTCATGGTCGGCCGGGACTACGAGGCGGGCGGCATCGCCAAGCACGGCGCGAAGATGGTCACGGCCGTGGCCTGCACCCGCGTGCCGAAGCTGACGGTCGTGGTCGGCGGTTCGTACGGCGCGGGCAACTACTCCATGTGCGGCCGGGCGTACTCGCCCCGCTTCCTGTGGATGTGGCCCAACGCCAAGATCTCCGTCATGGGCGGCGAGCAGGCCGCCTCCGTCCTGGCCACCGTCAAGCGCGACCAGCTCGGCGACGACTGGAGCGCCGAGGACGAGGAGACGTTCAAGGCCCCGATCCGCGCCCAGTACGAGACCCAGGGCAACGCGTACTACGCGACCGCCCGGCTCTGGGACGACGGTGTGATCGACCCCGTGGACACCCGGCAGGTCCTGGGCCTCGCGCTCACGGCCTGCGCCAATGCCCCGCTGCCCCAGAAGGACCCGGCCGGGCCCGGCTTCGGCGTCTTCCGGATGTGAGGAACAGATGACGATGTTCGACACCGTTCTGGTCGCCAACCGAGGCGAGATCGCGGTCCGGGTGATCCGAACCCTGCGGGAGCAGGGCGTGCGCTCGGTCGCGGTCTTCAGCGACGCGGACGCGGACGCCCGGCACGTACGGGAGGCGGACACGGCGGTCCGGATCGGCCCGCCGGCCGCGTCGGAGAGCTATCTCTCGGTGCCCGCGCTCCTGGAGGCGGCCCGCCGCACGGGCGCGCAGGCCGTGCACCCCGGATACGGATTCCTGGCGGAGAACGCGGAGTTCGCGCAGGCCTGCGCCGACGCGGGGCTGGTCTTCATCGGCCCGCCCGCCTCCGCGATCTCCCTCATGGGCGACAAGATCCGGGCCAAGGAGACGGTCGCGGCGTACGGGGTCCCGGTGGTTCCGGGCTCCTCCGGCAGCGGCCTGACCGACGCCCAGCTGGAGGCGGCGGCCCAGGAGATCGGCATGCCGGTCCTCCTGAAGCCCTCGGCGGGCGGCGGCGGCAAGGGCATGCGCCTGGTCCGCGACGCCTCGGTGCTGGCGGAGGAGATCGCGGCGGCCCGCCGCGAGGCACGGGCCTCCTTCGGCGACGACACCCTCCTCGTGGAGCGGTGGATCGACCGGCCGCGCCACATCGAGATCCAGGTGCTGGCCGACACCCACGGCAACGTAATCCACCTCGGCGAGCGCGAGTGCTCGCTCCAGCGCCGCCACCAGAAGATCATCGAGGAGGCCCCCTCGGTCTTCCTCGACGAGGAGACCCGGGCGGCGATGGGCGAGGCGGCCGTGCAGGCGGCGCGCTCCTGCGGGTACGCGGGCGCGGGCACCGTGGAGTTCATCGTGCCGGGCGACGACCCGGCCTCGTACTACTTCATGGAGATGAACACCCGCCTCCAGGTCGAGCACCCGGTCACCGAGCTGGTCACCGGCCTGGACCTGGTGGAGTGGCAGCTACGGGTGGCGTCCGGCGAGCGACTGCCGTACGCACAGGAGGACATCACCCTGACCGGCTGGGCGATCGAGGCCCGCGTCTGCGCCGAGGACCCCGCCCGGGGCTTCCTGCCGTCCGGCGGTACGGTGCTGGCGCTGCGCGAGCCGCAGGGCGGCGGGGTACGGACGGACTCCGGGCTCAGCGAGGGCGTGCCGGTGGGCAGCCTGTACGACCCGATGCTGTCGAAGGTCATCGCGTACGGCCCCGACCGCGCGAGCGCCCTCCGCAAGCTGCGGGCGGCCCTCGCGGACACGGTGATCCTGGGCGTCCCGACCAACGCGGGCTTCCTGCGCCGTCTGCTGGCCCACCCGGACGTGGTCTCCGGCGATCTGGACACCGGGCTGGTGGAGCGCGAGGCGGAGGGCCTGGTGCCGGACGGGGTGCCGGACGAGGTGTACGCGGCGGCGGCCGCGGTCCGCCGGGACGCGCTGGCCCCCCGGCCGGACGCGGGCGGCTGGACGGACCCGTTCTCCGTGCCGAGCGGCTGGCGGACGGGCGGTGTGCCGGCGCCGCTGACGTTCCCGCTGCGGGTGGCGGGCGCGGACCCGGTGACGTACGGCGCGCCGGCTTCGGCGACGGTCACGCCCGACCGGGTCACGGTCGAACTCGACGGCACGGTGGGCCACTTCCACCGCTCCGGCGACTGGCTCGGCCGGGACGGCGACACCTGGCACGTCCAGGACCACGATCCGGTGGAGGCGTCCCTGAGCGGGGCGGGCCGGAGCGGGGCGGACACGCTGGCGGCCCCGATGCCGGGCACGGTCACGGTGGTGAAGGTCGCCGTCGGCGACGCGGTCGAGGCGGGGCAGAGCCTGCTCGTGGTGGAGGCGATGAAGATGGAGCACGTGATCTCGGCCCCGCACGCGGGAACCGTCACGGAGCTGGACGTCATCGCGGGCGCGACGGTCGCGATGGACCAGATCCTGGCGGTAGTGGCGCCCGTCGCGGCCGGGGAGGGCTCATGACCACGCGCGCGCTCCCCATGAAGGTCCCGGCCCCCGGTCTGCCGCCCCGGGTCCGCATCCATGAAGTGGGTGCGCGGGACGGCCTCCAGAACGAGAAGGGGATCGTTCCCACGGAGGTGAAGGCGGAGTTCATCCGCCGCCTGGCGGTGGCCGGCCTGACCACCATCGAGGCGACGAGCTTCGTCCACCCGAAGTGGGTGCCCCAACTGGCGGACGCCGAAGCCCTGTTCCCGCTCCTCGGGGAGATCGCGGACGTGGGCGACGTCTCCCTCCCGGTCCTCGTGCCGAACGAACGCGGACTGGACCGGGCGCTGGCGCTCGGGGCCCGGTCGATCGCGGTGTTCGGCTCGGCGACGGAGACGTTCGCCGCGCGCAACCTGAACCGGACCGTGGCCGAGTCGCTGGCCATGTTCGAGCCGGTGGTGGCCCGCGCCAAGGCGGAGAAGGCGCAGGTGCGCGGCTATCTGTCGATGTGCTTCGGCGACCCGTGGGAAGGCGCGGTGCCGGTGGCGCAGGTGGTCGGGGTCGCGAAGGCGCTGATGAACCTGGGCTGCGACGAGCTGTCGCTGGGCGACACGATCGGGGTGGCGACGCCGGGCCACGTGAGCGCACTGCTGACCGCGCTGAACGAGGCGTCCGTCCCCACGGAATCCATCGGCGTCCACTTCCACGACACGTACGGCCAGGCGCTGTCCAACACCCTGGCGGCGCTCCAGCACGGGGTGAGCACGGTCGACGCCTCGGCGGGCGGCCTGGGCGGCTGCCCGTACGCGAAGAGCGCCACGGGCAATCTCGCCACCGAGGACCTCGTGTGGATGCTCGACGGCCTCGGCATCGAAACCGGCGTCGACCTCGACGAGTTGACCGCCACCAGTGTCTGGATGGCCGGACACCTGGGCCGGCCGAGCCCATCCCGCACGGTCCGCGCCCTGACACCTCCCTCTTCCTCCCCCTCCCACAAGGAGTGAGCCACACCATGTCCCTGGACCACCGGCTGACCGCCGAACACGAGGAACTGCGCCGCACGGTCGAGGCGTTCGCGCACGACGTGGTCGCGCCGAAGATCGGCGACTTCTACGAGCGCCACGAGTTCCCGTACGAGATCGTGCGCGAGATGGGCCGCATGGGCCTGTTCGGGCTGCCGTTCCCGGAGGAGTACGGCGGCATGGGCGGCGACTACCTGGCGCTCGGCATCGCCCTGGAGGAGCTGGCCCGGGTCGACTCCTCGGTGGCGATCACCCTGGAGGCCGGGGTCTCGCTGGGCGCGATGCCGCTGCACCTGTTCGGCACGGAGGAGCAGAAGCGGCAGTGGCTGCCGAAGCTCTGCGCGGGCGAGGCGCTGGGCGCGTTCGGCCTGACCGAGCCGGACGGCGGCTCGGACGCGGGCGGCACGCGTACGACGGCGGTGCTGGACGAGGCCACGGGCGAGTGGGTCATCAACGGCTCGAAGTGCTTCATCACCAACTCCGGTACGGACATCACCGAGTTGGTCACCGTGACGGCGGTGACGGGCCGCAAGGAGGACGGCCGTCCCCGGATCTCCGCGATCATCGTCCCCTCCGGCACCCCCGGCTTCACTGTGGCCGCCCCCTACTCCAAGGTCGGCTGGAACGCCTCGGACACCCGGGAGCTGTCCTTCTCCGACGTCCGCGTCCCGGCGGCGAACCTCCTGGGCGAGGAGGGCCGGGGCTACGCGCAGTTCCTGCGGATCCTGGACGAGGGCCGGGTCGCGATCTCGGCGCTGGCCACGGGCCTGGCGCAGGGCTGCGTGGACGAGTCGGTGAAGTACGCGGCCGAGCGCCACGCGTTCGGCAGGCCGATCGGCGCGAACCAGGCCATCCAGTTCAAGATCGCCGACATGGAGATGCGCGCCCACATGGCCCGGGTGGGCTGGCGCGACGCCGCCTCGCGGCTGGTGGCGGGCGAACCGTTCAAGAAGGAGGCGGCGATCGCGAAGCTGTACTCCTCGACGGTCGCGGTGGACAACGCCCGGGAGGCGACGCAGATCCACGGCGGCTACGGCTTCATGAACGAGTACCCGGTGGCGCGGATGTGGCGCGACTCGAAGATCCTGGAGATCGGCGAGGGGACGAGCGAGGTGCAGCGGATGCTGATCGCACGGGAGTTGGGGCTGCCGGGCTGAGCCCGATCGATGTGCTGACCGCCGCCCCGGCCGCCGTGGATGTGCTCACGGTGACCGGGGCGGCCGGGCGGACGGGAGGGGGCGCGTCATCCCGCCGAGGCGGCAGCCGCCTCCTCGATGAGGTCGGTGACCGGACCGGGCTGCGAGGCGAGGGAGGCGTGACCGGCGTCCAGCTCGATCGTCCTGCGCGGCTGCATGCGTGCCGCCATGCGGCGCTCGTTGTCGGGGTGGATCATGCGGTCGGCGGCGGAGACCTGGTACCACGTGGGCTTGGACCGCCAGGCAGGGGCGGTGACGTTGTCGCCGAACGTCGAGGCCAGCGGCGCCTTCTGCGTCACCGCCATCACCAGCGCCTCCTCCTCGGACAGGTCCTGGGCGAAGCTCTCGTGGAACTTGTCCTGCTTGACCCACAGGTAGCCGTCGGAGTCCGGGGCGAGGTTCTCGAACGCGGCGGGGGGCTTCTCCTGGCTGATCTGTCCGGGGCTCTCGCCTGCGTCCGGGGCGAACGCGGCGATGTAGACGAGTCCGGTGACATGGGGCAGGTCGCCGGCCTCGGTGATGACCGCGCCGCCGTAGGAGTGGCCGACCAGGACCACCGGTCCGTCGATCTGCCGGACCATCTTGCGGGTGCGCTCGGCGTCGTCGGCCAGCGAGGTCAGCGGGTTCTCCACCGCGTGCAGGGAGCCGAAGCCGCGGCGGTGCAGTTCGGTGATGACCTTGGCCCAGTGGGCGGCGCCGCCCCAGAAGCCGTGGACCAGGACGATCGCGGGTTTGTCAGCCATCCGGCGGAGCCTTTCGAGGGGGTGGCGTGGCACAAGCCGTTCGTCCCCAGCAGACGCCCGTCCGCCCGCCCCCGCATGCCGGAGCCGTCATTCAGGTGGCGCCCCGGGCACGGGTCCCGCTGCCGGTCCCGCCGGGCCGCCTCAGCGCCAGGCGTGGCGGATCTTCAGCCGTCCGTATCCCAGCGCCCCCGAGAAGCGGATGCGCGGCGCGCCGGGGCGGGTCGGCTGCCGGGGCCTGTAGCGCAGGTCCTTCCAGCCGGTGGTCAGGCCCTCGACCTCGACGATCGCGTCGCGCGGCACGGTGATGCCCGCGTTGCCGGTGCCGAGGCTCAGCTCGATGTCGACGACCGGGTGGTCGATGACCGCCCGGGACAGGTCCAGACGCACCCGCCCGAAGGCGGACTCGACCTTGAGGACGCGGGGCACCCGCCATGCGCCGCGTCGTTTGATCCGCCCCGCGGCCGCGGCGATCGTCACGGTGGCGCCCGGGTCCTCCGCCGGGAGCGAGTCCAGGGCGGCCGCGAGCTCGCCGTGCGTCGTGGCGGCCAGCACCCGGCCGAGGCGCTCGTCCATCTCCTCGTGCGCGATGTGCCCATCGGCGTACGCCTCCCGCACGCGCCGTACGGCGCTCTCGCGGTCGTCTTCGCCCACGCGTGACGCGGCGTTTCCCTGAGGTGAGGTCACCGCTTCACTCTAATGCGGCCCCGGCCCCCCGGACATGGGTGAAGGCGCGCGGTCTCAGGAGGCCGACGCCTCGACGTCCTGGCGGGCGTCGTAGTCGGCACGCGCTTTCGCGATCTCCTGCTGGTGGCTCTCGGTCCAGTCCACCAGGGACCTGATCGTCGTGTGCAGCGTCGCGCCCAGCTCCGTCAACTCGTACTCCACACGCGGCGGAACGACGGGGTAGACCGTGCGCCGCACCAGGCCGTCGCGTTCGAGCTGGCGCAGGGTCACCGTCAGCATGCGCTGGCTGATGCCTTCGATCAGCCGGCGCAGCTCGGAGAAGCGCAGCGTGCGGCGGTCCAGATGGGCGATGGCGAGGAGCGACCACTTGTCCGCGACGCGGTCGAGGATCTGCCGCACCTCGCATCCCTCGCGGACGTCCCACTGGCTGATGTCGTAGTCCTGACCGGCGCCGGTATCCACGCAGTTACTCGGTGACTTCGAAGTGCCTTCTTCCATACCTCCCCACGGTGCCGCAAGCTTCGAGTGGTTACAAGAGGGAACCGACCAGCACTTCGGTAACTCGCCGCTGCTCCGCCCCGCTTGAGGTCTCCGCACATCAACCCCGCTTCACGCGACCGCCGTTGCGGTGCCTCGCCATGCCCACTCGTCCGCGTACAAGGAGAAGTCCCGTGTCCTCATCACCGTCCCTTTCGGAACCGTCCCCGTCGAGTTCGAGCAGTGACCGCATGACCGGACGCGCCTGGGGCGTGCTGTTCGTCCTGTGCGGCGCGATCTTCCTGGAGGGCATCGATGTGGCCATGCTCAACGTGGCCCTGCCCGCGATCCGGGACGATCTGGATCTGTCCACCGGCACGCTCCAGTGGGTGATGAGCGCGTACGTCCTGGGCTACGGCGGTTTCATGCTGCTGGGCGGACGGGCGGCCGACCTGTTCGGCCGCCGCCGGATGTTCGTCCTCTGGCTCGTGGTGTTCCTGCTCTTCTCGGGTCTGGGCGGGCTGGCCACCGAGGGCTGGATGCTGGTCGTCGCCCGCTTCGTGACGGGGATCGCCGCGGCCTTCATGACCCCGGCCGGCCTGTCGATCATCACCACCGGCTTCCCGGAGGGGCCGCAGCGCAACAAGGCCCTGCTGGTCTACGCGGGCACCGCCGCCGGGGGCTTCTCGATCGGTCTGGTCGTCGGGGGGCTGCTCTCCGCCATCGACTGGCGCTGGGTGTTCTTCGCCCCGGTCATCCTCTCGTTCGGCATCCTTCTCGCCGCACTCGCGCTCGTCCCCGCCTCGCCCCGGCCGGACCGCGCCGGGCAGGGCGTCGACCTGGCCGGAGCGGTCGCCGTCACCGCCGGGATCCTGCTGCTCGTCTTCGGCGTCGAGCGGGCCACGCACGTCCCGGCCGCCTGGACCGTCGGCACGATCGGCGCGGCCCTGCTCCTCTTCCTCGCGTTCGTCCTCATCGAGCGCGCCTCGTCCTCACCGCTGGTGCGGCTGGGCCTCTTCCGCAGCGGGGCGCTGGTCCGCGCCAATGTGTCGGGGCTGCTGTTCGCCGCGGGGTTCTTCGGCTTCCAGTTCATCGCCGTGCTCTACCTCCAGGAGCTGCGCGGCTGGTCGTC
The DNA here is from genome assembly GCF_014650675.1 of Streptomyces anulatus. Classification (GTDB taxonomy): domain Bacteria; phylum Actinomycetota; class Actinomycetes; order Streptomycetales; family Streptomycetaceae; genus Streptomyces; species Streptomyces anulatus. Next base: position 105,213 of record NZ_BMVK01000017.1, read on the forward strand.
CCTGCAGACCAGCTTCGCGCTGATCGTGATCGGTGTGGACGCGGTCCTCTCGCCGCTCCTCACCCCGAGGCTGGTGGCCCGGTTCGGCAACGCCCGGGTCATCTTCGGCGGGCTGCTCGTCGCGTCGCTGTCGTACGCCCTGTTCCTGCCGATCGCCGAGGACTGGACGTACGCGGCGATGTTCCCGGGCCTGCTCCTCCTGGGCGTGTCCTTCTCCCTGGTCTACGGGCCCCTCACCATCGTGGCCACCGACGGCATCGCCGAGGAGGAGCAGGGCGTGGCGGGCGGGCTGCTCTACACGTCCTTCCAGTTCGGGGCCGCGCTGGGGCTGTCGGCGGTGGCCGCCGTCAACATCGCCGCCACGGACGGCACGTCGTCCGCCGCCCTCCTCGACGGATACCGGGCGGCCCTGGTCGTCCCGCTGGCCGCCGCCCTGACCGCCGCCGCCGTCAGCGCGTTCGGTCTCCGCGCCCGGCGGGCGGCGGCGACGGGCGGGCCGTCCTCCGGCGGCAGCGCCTCGCCGGGCGTCAACGACGCTGCGGGCGGCGTCGAGCGGCCCGCACCGATCGGCGCCTGAGCCCGCCGGCGAGGGAGTGGGGGCGGCCGGGTGGACCCGGCCGCCCCCACGGCCGTACGCCGCCCCCTCCGTAATGCGGTCGACACCTCTCGCGGGTGTCCGGCAGAGTCCCCCCATGGATCTCATGGATCACATGGACCTCCGGCACTGGCCCCTCTACGGGCTTCGCCTCCGTACGCCGCGCCTCGAACTGCGGCTGCCCGGCCTCGGACTCGTGGACGAGCTGGCCTCGGTGGCGGCCCACGGGGTGCACGACCCGGACCGTATGCCGTTCAACGTGCCGTGGACCGACGGGACCCCCGACGAGGTGGGGCGGGCGGTGCTCCAGCATGTGCTGGGGACCGTGGCCGGCTGGTCCGTACAGGACTGGACGCTCAGCCTGGCCGTCCTCCACGGGGGGAAGGTCATCGGGCGGCAGGACCTGATGGGGCGGGGGTTCGGGGTGCGACGGCAGGCGGAGACCGGGTCGTGGCTCGGGCTCCCGTACCAGGGTCAGGGCTTCGGTACGGAGATGCGCGCCGCCGCCCTCCACCTCGCGTTCGCCGGGCTCGGCGCGCGGTACGCCGTCTCTGCCGCCATGACCGACAACCCCCGTTCGCTCGGGGTCTCGCGGCGGCTCGGATACCTGGACGACGGCCTGGAGACGGATGTCGTGCGCGGGGCTGCCGTCACCCTGCGGCGGCTGCGCCTGGACCGGGCCCGGTGGGAGGCGCACCGGAGCGTGGACGTGACCGTGGAGGGACTCGACGCCTGCCGGGCTGAGTTCGGGGTCTGAGGCGGCCCTTCCCGGTTCCGGTCGTACAACCCTTCGCCCCCGGCACGGGTCTTCGCTGTGTCGTCGGCAGCCGTGCCCCGGTCACGGACACGGCCCTGAACCGCAGGAGCAGCAGCCCTTCATGATCCAGTCCTCTCTCCTCCCCCGCGCCCGCACCTCCCGTGGACGCCTCCCCCGCCTCCGCGCGGCGTCGGTCGCCGCGGGCGTCGTGCTCGCCGTCTGCCCGGCCCCGCTTCTGCTGGCCGCTCCGGCGTCGGCCGCCGCCGCCAAGCACTACGACGACTTCAACGGGGACGGCTACCGCGACCTGGCCTTGCCGTACGCGTACAACGGCATCGTCGACGGCACGGTCTCCTTCTCGGGCGGCGCGGTGCTCGTCACCTTCGGCGGCCCGAAGGGGCTGACCACGAAGACGCAGCTCGTCCACCAGGACTCGCCCGGGGTCCCCGGAGCCGGGGAGGACAACGACCAGTTCGGCGGGGCGCTGGCCAGTGCGGACCTGGACCGGGACGGGTACGCGGACCTCGTCGTGGGCAATCCGAGCGAGGAGTCCGGGAAGACGCCCGTCGGCTCGGTCACCGTCGTGTGGGGCTCAGCCAAGGGACTCAAGGGCGGAACAGCCCTGCCCCGCAAGGGCGGTGGCGGGTTCGGCAGGGACATCGCGACCGGTGACTTCAACGGGGACGGCCGGCCCGACATCGCGACCGTCAGCGCCAGTGACGTCCTGCTGTACCGGGGCGGGTTCACCAAGTCCGGCGGCCTCGGCAAGGTCAGCGTGTACGACCGGGAGGGGCAGGGCTGGTACGCCGACAGCCTGGCGGCCGGGAAGGTCACCGGTGACGGGAAGACCGACCTGGTCGTCGTCGGGGTCCGGGGCATCGGCAGCACGTTCAGGACCGAGGCGTGGTTCCTGAAGGGCGCCGCCGCCGGTCTCTCCTCCGGACCGGCCAAGGTCATCGACAGCAAGCCGCACGAACGGCTCGACGCGGTCATCGGCGACTTCGACCGGAACGGTTACGGAGACATCGCCGTCGGCAATCCGAACGCGAGCGGCGGCCGGGGCTCGGTCACCCTCTGGTACGGGGCCTCGGCCGGGCCGGGATCGCGGAGCCTCTCCTTCAGCCAGTCGACGGCCGGGATCACGGGGGCCTCGGAGGCGGACGACGCGTTCGGCACGTCGCTGGCGGCAGGGGACGCCGACGGGGACGGGTACGGGGACCTCGCGGTCGGCGTACCGGGCGAGACGGTCGGGAAGAAGAGCGCGTCCGGCGCGGCGTATCTGTTCCGAGGCGGTTCGGGCGGGCTCAAGGGGTCGCGTTCCGCCGTGTTCGACAAGACGCTGCCGGGGGTGGCCGGGGGCACGGCGGCCCAGGACTACTTCGGCTACGACCTGCGGCTGCGGGATCTCGACCGGAACGGGCGCGCCGATCTGGCGGTCGCGGTGCCGGGCGGGAACACGGTGCGGATCCTGCCCGGGGCGAAGGGCGGCGTGACGGGCGCCGGTTCGATCGTGCTGCGGGAGACCGGGGCGGATCTGCCGGAGTAGACGCGGGCGTCACACCACTCCTCCGGGAAGCAAGGATAGGCTAACCTTCCTTCGGATCGCCCCAGTCGGAAGCCGGGCCCGTCCGTCCGCCGCTCCGGCTCGTCCCGGAGGAGCCCCCGTTGACGCCGACGACCGCCACCGCCCCCGAAGTCGCCCCGTTCCGGCCCTTCGAGCTGATCGTTCTGCGGACCAGGCGGCTGGGCCCGTCCATCCTCCGGATCACGCTGGGCGGGCCGGGAGCCGACGGCTTCAGCGGCGGGGGCCGCGACCAGAGCCTGTCGGTCCTGCTGCCCCGCCCGGGTCAGAGCGAGGCACTGCCCCGGCCGGGTCGGAGCGAGGCACTGGCCCCGGCGGGCGGGGGCGGGGCCTGGCACGATAAATGGCGGGCACTGCCCGAGGACGAACGGGCGGTGCCGCGTTCGTATGCCGTACGGGCCCAGCGGCTGCGGGCGGACGGCTCCACCGAGGTCGACCTCGACTTCGTGCTGCACGACGCCGGCGGCCCCGGCTGCCGCTGGGCGCTGGCGGCCGCCCCCGGCGACCGGCTCGCGGTGCTGGGCCCCACCGAGGCGGACAACACCGCCGTACGCTTCCGGCCGCCGGCCGACACCGACTGGGTACTGATCCGGGCCGACGAGACCGCCCTGCCCGCCGCGGCCGCCGCCCTGGAGTGGCTGCCCGCGGGGCTGCCGGCCCGGGTCTGGCTGGAGGTCCCGTGCACCGAGGACCGCCAGGCGTTGAACACCGCGGCGAAGGCCCGGATCAGCTGGCTCGTCCGGAACGAGGGGGCCGCCTGCGGCGTGGAGACCGTGCGCGCTGCCGAGTTGCCCGGGGGCACGCCGTACGCGTGGATCGCGGGCGAGGCGTCCGGGGTGCGGGCGCTGCGCCATCACCTCGTCCATGAGCGGGGCTTCGACCGTGAGCGGGTGATGTCCGCCGCGTACTGGCGGCGTGGACTCCCCGAGGAGCAGCTGCGGAGGGCGGAAGCGGAACCACGATGACCGTGAAGTGACGGCCGCCACCGGCGGGGGGGGTGGCCCGTCCGAGGTTCACCCGTTCCGGTGGTCGTCCCCGGAACGCCGCCCGACGACGCGGGCCACCCGTGATCGCCCCGGTGGCCACCCACCGCACATGCCCTGCCTCCGGGCGCGGCGGGGGCTCGGGCCGTCAAGGTCGGCGTGGCTGTGACGGTGACACGCAGCGATATGCGTAACCCTGAGTCATGGAACGCGAGAAGCGCGGACCCTGCGAAGTGTTTGCCACTGGAGGCGAAAGAGTGTCACGTCAGCGTCTGAGGCTGGGAGTACTGGCCCTTGCGGCACTGGTTCTGTCAGGTCCCGCGGTTGCCCCGACCGCGGCGGTAACCTCCTGGCCGGTCACCGCGGGCATCCACGGGCAGGCCGTCCTGGCGGGTCCGTCGGCCGACGAGGACCCGGGCTATCTCAAGAGGCGTCAGAAGGCCCAGGCCGAGGGACTCATCGATGCCGACGGCAGAGTCCCGGGAAGTCAGAGCGAGGGGGGCCGCGCATGGCCACACGATGACACGGGATACCGCATCCAGCCCCGGGACCTGGAATTCCTCGGACTGACGCAGCAGCAGGTCAGGTGGTGGCGGCACTATCGGGCTCCGCTGGGTACGACTCCCCACCAGTTCAAGCGCATGTCGGCTTCCCTGTTCAAGGTCCTGTGCTCCGCCTGCGAGCGCCCCCAGGACTATGACGTACGGCTCCAGGGATCATGGGCGTTCTTCTTCTCGGGCCGCCACAAGGACTTCCCGACCGAACGGGACCTGGCGGGGCAGCCGGTGGCGCAGGCGAGGTTCCAGGAGTGGATGGGCTCCACACCCCTCGCCGAGCGCCCGGCGCGCCGCCCGTTCGACGCGTTGCACAAGCTGGGGATGCTCGACGAGAACGGGAAGCCGTTCGGACCCAGCGACGGGGACTTCCATATCTCGTCCGACCTCATGGTGGCCGAGGCCCGCGCGAAGTGGGATGAGCTGAAGAGCGCGGGAAAGCTCAGCGATGAGGACATCCGCAAGGGATTCGTCCATCAGAAGTACAGCTTCATCAACCGGACGGCGGTCCGGGAGGCCTTCCCGGAGCTCGAAAAGTGGTCGACCGTATGGGAGGAGCGGCTGGGCCGACCCATCGCACCGTCGCTGTTCCCCAGCTCCGGTCCTCCCGACAAGTCCCAGGAGGGGAACGGGGTCTCCACTCACTACCGGGACTCCGACTGGGTGGTGACCAACCCGTCGAAGCACTGAGCCGGCACCGCCCCGGCCGGTCGGTCGGGGCGCGGTCCACGCACCGGACCTGAACGCCGTACACGCTCCTCGGCCGCCGCCGCTCCCGTTCCGACGGGGGCGGCGGCGGCCGTTTGCGCGGATGGCTGCGGGCGGCGGCCTCAGGGCCGCCGAGGGGGGTGAGGGGGGCGGGGGGGTGAGGGGGGCGGGGGGGTGAGGGGGGTGAGGGGGGTGAGGGGGGTGAGGGGAACGATCGATTCCGAGTTAGGTTAGGCTCGCCTTACTTCGGCATCGCGCCCTCGTCCCCCCTTCCTGCCCGGAGGGCCGCGATGAAGTTCCCCTCACCCGGGAGGACCCCCTACATGCGTGCGCACCTGCTCAACAGCACGACCGCGGAGCACTATCGGAACACCGTCTCCGCAGGAGTGGAACGGGTCGCGGCCACGCTCGCCGCCACCGAGCGCCCCTTCAGCGGGATCGGTGTCGACGAGCTCTCCCCTCTCGTCGACGCGATCGACCTCGACCGGCCGCTGGGCGACGCCGCCGCGGCCCTCGACGAGCTGGGCGAGGTCTACCTCCGTGACGCCGTCTACTTCCACCACCCCCGCTACCTGGGCCACCTCAACTGCCCGGTCGTCATACCCGCCGTGCTCGGCGAGGCCGTGCTCTCCGCGATCAACTCCTCCCTGGACACCTGGGACCAGAGCGCGGGCGGCACCCTCATCGAGCGCCGGCTGATCGACTGGACCACCGAGCGGATCGGGCTCGGACCGGCCGCCGACGGGATCTTCACCAGCGGCGGCACACAGTCCAACCTCCAGGCCCTGCTGCTGGCGCGGGAGGAGGCGAAGATCCGGCCGGAGCACCTCACCCGGCTGCGGATCTTCACCTCCGAGTGCAGCCACTTCAGCGTGCAGAAGTCCGCCAAACTCCTCGGCCTCGGCCCGGACGCCGTCGTCTCCGTGCCCGTGGACCGCGACAAGCGGATGCAGACCGTGGCCCTCGCCCGCGCACTGGAACAGTGCGTCGCCGAGGGGGCCGTCCCGATGGCCGTCGTCGCCACCGCCGGCACCACGGACTTCGGCTCCATCGACCCGCTGCCCGAGATCGCCGCCCTGTGTGAGCAGTTCGCCGTCTGGATGCATGTGGACGCCGCGTACGGCTGCGGGCTGCTCGCCTCCCGTGAGCGCGGCGGGCTGCTGAGAGGCATCGCGCACGCCGACTCGGTCACCGTGGACTACCACAAGTCCTTCTTCCAGCCCGTGAGTTCATCGGCCGCCCTGGTCCGCGACCGGGCGACCCTGCGCCACGCGACGTACCACGCGGAGTATCTGAACCCGCGCCGGATGGCCGAGGAGCGGATCCCCAACCAGGTCGACAAGTCCCTCCAGACGACCCGCCGGTTCGACGCGCTCAAGCTGTGGATGACGCTGCGCGTCATGGGTGCGGACGGCATCGGCGAGCTGTTCGACGAGGTCTGCGACCTGGCCGCCGAGGGCTGGCAGCTGCTCGCCGCCGACCCGCGCTTCGACGTGGTCGTCGAGCCGCAGCTCTCCACGCTCGTCTTCCGCTACATCCCGGCCGGTGTCACCTCCCCCGACGAGATCGACCGCGCCAACCTCCACGCCCGCAAGGCGCTGTTCACCTCCGGCGAGGCGATCGTCGCGGGCACCAAGGTGGGCGACCGCCAGTACCTGAAGTTCACCCTGCTCAACCCCGAAACGACCGTGCGGGACATCGCCGCGGTCCTCGATCTGATCTCCGGCCACGCCGAGAAGTACCTGGGAGACTCCCTTGACCGCGCTTCCTGAACCCCACGACTTCATCGGGATCGGGCTCGGCCCGTTCAACCTCGGCCTGGCCTGCCTGACCGAGCCGATCGACGAGCTGAACGGCGTCTTCCTGGAGTCCAAGCCGGACTTCGAGTGGCACGCCGGGATGTTCCTCGAAGGGGCCCATCTCCAGACGCCGTTCATGTCGGACCTGGTCACCATGGCCGACCCGACCTCGCCGTACTCGTTCCTGAACTACCTCAAGGAGCGCGGCCGGCTCTACTCCTTCTACATCCGGGAGAACTTCTACCCGCTGCGGACCGAGTACAACGACTACTGCCGCTGGGCCGCCGCGAAACTGAGCAGCATCCGGTTCGGCGAGACCGTGGAGACGGTGACGTACGACGAGGGCTCCGAGCTCTACACCGTGCGCACCGCCTCCGGTGAGCTGTTCCGGTCCCGGCACCTGGTCCTCGGCACCGGCACCCCGCCGCACATTCCCGACGCCTGCCAGGGGCTCGGCGGGGACTTCCTGCACAACTCCCGCTATCTGGCGGGGAAGGCCGAGCTCCAGAAGAAGAAGTCGATCACCCTGGTCGGCAGCGGGCAGAGCGCGGCGGAGATCTACTACGACCTGCTCTCCGAGATCGACACGTACGGCTACCGGCTCACCTGGGTCACCCGCTCCCCGCGGTTCTTCCCGCTGGAGTACACCAAGCTGACGCTGGAGATGACCTCCCCGGAGTACATCGACTACTTCCACGCGCTGCCCGAGGAGACCCGCTACCGGCTGGAGACCGGCCAGAAGGGGCTGTTCAAGGGCATCGACGGGGAGCTGATCGACGCGATCTTCGACCTGCTCTACCAGAAGAACCTGTCCGGCCCCGCGCCGACCCGGCTGCTGACCAACTCCGCGCTCGTCAGCGCACGTTACGACGAGGAGGGCGGCGCGTACAGCCTTGCCCTGCGCCAGGAGGAGCAGGGCAAGGACTACTCCCTGACCACCGAGGGCCTGATCCTCGCCACCGGCTACCGGTACGAGGCGCCCGCCTTCCTCGCGCCCATCACCGGGCGGCTGCGCCACGACAGCCGGGGCCGCTTCGACGTGGCCCGCAACTACAGCATCGACACCACCGGGCGCGGGGTCTTCCTCCAGAACGCCTCGGTGCACACCCACTCGATCACCTCGCCCGACCTCGGCATGGGCGCCTACCGCAACGCGTACATCATCGGCGAGCTGCTCGACCGCGAGGTCTACCCGGTCGAGAAGTCCATCGCCTTCCAGGAGTTCGCCGTATGAGCCGCCCCGGCAACCGACGCCCCGACACACTCGGCGCCTTCGCCGTCCGCCCGCTCGACCCCGCCGTCGACGCCGAGCTGGTGCACGGCTGGGTGACCCACCCCAAGGCCGCGTTCTGGCTGATGGGCGACGCCGTGCTCGCGGACGTGGAACGGGAGTACCGGGACATCGCCGCCCACCCCCACCACGACGCGTTCATCGGGCTGCACAACGGCGAACCCTCCTTCCTGATCGAGCGCTACGACCCCACCGAGGTCGAGCTGAAGGGGCTGTACGAGGCGGAGCCCGGCGACATCGGGATGCACTTCCTGGTCGCCCCCACCGACACCCCGGTGCACGGCTTCACCCGGGCCGTGATCACCGCGGTGATGGATTTCCTGTTCGCCGACCCGTCGGTGCGCCGGGTCGTCGTCGAGCCCGACGTGACCAACAGCGCCGTGCAGGCCCTCAACAAGGCCGTCGGCTTCGAGGTGCTCCGGGAGATCGCCAAACCGGAGAAGGACGCTCTGCTCAGCGCCTGCACCCGTGCGCAGTTCGAAGCAGCAACCGGAGGTAACGACCGATGACGACCACCCTCACCGACAGCGTCGCCCACCTCTCCCCGGGGCGCTGGGCCACCGCAAACCGACTGCTGGTGCGCAAAGCACTGGCGGAATTCAGCCATGAACGACTGCTGGCCCCCACGCCGCTCGGCGACGACCGCTACACCGTCCGTAGCGACGACGCCTCCACCGAGTACCGTTTCACCGCGCGCCTCTTCGCCCTGGACCACTGGCAGATCGACGCCGAGACCATCACCCGGCACCGACACGGCTCCGAACTCCCGTTGGACACGCTGGAGTTCTTCATCGAGCTGCGGCACACGCTCGGGATCTCCGCGGAGGTCCTGCCGGTCTACCTGGAGGAGGTCTCCTCCACCCTGGCCGGAACCGCCTACAAACTCACCAAGGAACCGGCGACCTCCGGCCAGCTCGTCGCCGCCGGCTTCCAGGCCATCGAGACGGGGATGACCGAGGGCCACCCGTGCTTCGTCGCCAACAACGGGCGGCTCGGCTTCGGCGTGGACGAGTACCGGGCGTACGCCCCCGAGGCGGCCTCGGAGATACGGCTCGTCTGGCTGGCCGCCCGCCGGGACCGGGCCACCTTCACCGCGGGCGCCGGACTCGACTACGACGCGCTGGTCAAGGGTGAGCTGAGCGAGGCGACCCGGGAGCGGTTCGACGGCGCGCTGCGCGGGCTCGGCCTCGACCCGGACGACTACTTCCTGCTGCCCGTCCACCCCTGGCAGTGGTGGAACAAGCTCGCGGTCACCTTCGCCGGAGAGCTGGCGGCACGGCATCTGGTGGTGCTCGGCGAGGGCGAGGACGGCTATCTCGCCCAGCAGTCGATCCGCACGTTCTTCAACACCGACCACCCGGAGAAGCACTACGTCAAAACGGCGCTGTCGGTCCTGAACATGGGCTTCATGCGCGGCCTGTCCGCCGCGTACATGGAGGCCACACCCGCGATCAACGACTGGCTCGCCGGTCTGATCGAGCGCGACGACCTGCTGCGCCGGGCCGGGTTCTCGATCATCCGGGAGCGGGCCGCGATCGGCTACCACCACCGGTCCTACGAGGCGGCCACCGCCAAGGGCTCCCCGTACCGGAAGATGCTGGCCGCCCTGTGGCGCGAGAGCCCGGTGCCGGGCCTCCGGCAGGGCGAGCGGGTCGCGACGATGGCCTCCCTGGTCCACACCGACCACGAGGGCGGTTCGGTGGCCGGGGCGCTGATCGCCGAGTCGGGCCTGGACCCGCAGGTGTGGCTGCGGCACTACCTGAACGCCTATCTGGTGCCGGTGCTGCACAGCTTCTACGCCTACGACCTCGTCTACATGCCCCACGGCGAGAACGTGATCCTGGTCGTGGAGGACGGTGTCGTCACCCGCACGATCTTCAAGGACATCGCCGAGGAGATAGCGGTGATGGACCCGGACGCGGTGCTGCCGCCGCAGGTCGAGCGGATCCGGGTCGAGGTCCCCGAGGACATGAAGCTGCTGTCGGTCTTCACCGACGTCTTCGACTGCTTCTTCCGCTTCCTGGGCGCGGGCCTGGCCACCGAGGGCGTCCTGGACGAGGACGCCTTCTGGCGGACGGTCGCCGCCTGTGTGCGCGACTACCAGGAGTCGACGCCGTATCTCGCGGACAAGTTCCGGCAGTACGACCTGTTCGAGGCGGAGTTCGCGCTCTCCTGCCTCAACCGCCTCCAACTGCGCGACAACCAGCAGATGGTCGACCTCAACGACCCTGCCGGAGCGCTCCAGTTGGTGGGGCGCCTGAAGAACCCGATCGCCGGGTTCTGAGCCCGGCCGCCGGATCACGGCGGCCTCCCGACCGGTGAGCGCCCGGGGACGGTCCCCCGGGCGCCCACCTTCTTCCGCGCGGCCCGGGGACGGGCTGGCAGAATCGCGGACATGGCAGAAATCATCCAGCGGGACGGAACGTGGACGTTCGACGGGGACACCGTGCGGATCGTGCCGGGGGGAAAGGCGCACCCGGTCCGGCAGGAGCTGGGTGAGACGGCCGTGCCCCTCCAGGCGGTTGCGGGCATCTCCTTCGAACCCGACCGCAAGGGCGGACGGCTGCGGCTGCGCCTGCGCGGCGGGGCCTGCCCGGTGCTGCGGGCCGCCGACGGACGGCTCAAGGACGGAGCCGACCCCTACGTACTGACCGTGGAGAAGGACCGCACCGGGGTCGCGGAGTACTTCGTCGACGAGGTCCGCAACGCGCTGCTGATCGAGCAGGTGCCGGACGGCCCCGTGGACCGCTTCCTGCTGCCGGGCCCCGCGCTGCCCGTCTCCGGCGGGGGCGGCGACGGGACGGCGTCCTTCGACGGCGAGAGCGTCCGGCTGACCTGGAACTGGAAGGCCGAGGAGTCCAAGACCGCCGGGGGCCCGACCACCTTCCCGCTGTCGCGGATCGCGGGCGTGCGGTGGATGCCGTCGATCGGCCTGGAGAACGGCTATCTGCGCTTCGAGCCGGTCGAGGGGGCCGTCTCGGCCCCGCCGAAGTACGACACGTACGCCCTGGATCTGTGGGGGATGTCCAAGAAGGAGCACACGGCGGTCCTGGTCGCGGCGGCGGTGCTGATGCGGCTGCCCGGGGCCCGTGCGCCCCTCGACGCCCCGGAGGCGGCCCCGGCCCTGGCCAAGGCGGACGGGCCGGCCCCGGTCGCCCCGCCCGCCGGCGACCACGACACGCTGCTGCGGCGGCTGCGGGAGCTGGGCGAGCTGCACCGGGCCGGAGTGCTCACCGACGAGGAGTTCAGCACCGCGAAGCAGGCCGTTCTGCGCAGCATGTGACGCGATCGGACGACCTTTCCTGACTCTCCTGCCCGATTTCGGGCAGATTTCTTGCATAAGCACGCCCCGACAAGCAATATCGACGGGTGCTTGAACGCCGCTCGTCGCACGACGACCTCATCGATCACCTCGTACGCTCCACCGCGCTCCAGCGCGGCGAGGCGGCCCGGGTGATCCTCGACGTGCTGGCGTACTTCGACGAGAGCACCGACGACTTCGTCCGGCGCCGCCACCGCGAACTGCAGTCCGGCGGCCTGGTCAACGCGGAGATCTTCGAGCGGATCGCGGCCGAGCTGCCGCACCGCGCCGTGGCGCCGCCGGAGCTCTCGCTCCGCCAGCTGCGCCGCATCGTCTACGGCTGAGCGGGCCGGGCGCCCGTGCGCGGGGCGCCGAACGCATGCGTGTACGTGTACGTCGATGGAGGGGCAGAGAACTCATGTGCGGGATCGTCGGATACATCGGAAGGCGTGACGTCGCTCCACTGCTGCTGGAAGGCCTGCAGCGGCTGGAGTACCGGGGGTACGACTCCGCGGGCATCGTCATCACCGGCAAGGCCGCGGCGGGCAAGCCCGGCGCGTTGAAGATGGTCAAGGCCAAGGGCCGGGTCCGCGAGCTGGAGGCCAAGGTCCCCAAGCGCTTCGCCGGCACCACCGGCATCGCCCACACCCGCTGGGCCACCCACGGCGCGCCGAGCGACGAGAACGCCCACCCGCACCTGGACGCGGAGAACAAGGTCGCCGTCGTCCACAACGGGATCATCGACAACGCCTCCGAGCTGCGCGCCAAGCTCACCGCCGACGGCATCGTCTTCCTCTCCGAGACCGACACCGAGGTGCTGGTCCACCTGATCGCCCGCGCCCAGGCCGAGACCCTGGAGGAGAAGGTCCGCGAGGCGCTGCGCCACGTCGAGGGCACCTACGGCATCGCCGTGCTGCACGCCGACTTCAACGACCGCATCGTGGTCGCGCGCAACGGCTCCCCGGTCGTCCTCGGCATCGGCGAGAAGGAGATGTTCGTCGCCTCCGACGTCGCCGCCCTGGTCGCCCACACCCGCCAGGTCGTCACGCTGGACGACGGCGAGATGGCCACCCTGAAGGCCGACGACTTCCGTACGTACACCACGGAGGGCTCGACCACGACGGCCACGCCGACCACCGTGGAGTGGGAGGCCGAGTCGTACGACATGGGCGGCCACGACACGTACATGCACAAGGAGATCTCCGAGCAGGCCGACGCCGTGGACCGCGTCCTGCGCGGCCGGATCGACGACCGGTTCTCCACCGTGCACCTGGGCGGCCTCAACCTGGACGCCCGCGAGGCGCGCGGGGTGCGCCGGATCAAGATCCTCGGCTGCGGCACCTCGTACCACGCGGGTCAGATCGGCGCCCAGCTGATCGAGGAGCTGGCCCGTATCCCCGCCGACGCCGAGCCGGCCTCCGAGTTCCGCTACCGCAACCCGGTCGTGGACCCCGACACCCTGTACGTCGCGGTCTCCCAGTCGGGCGAGACCTACGACGTGCTGGCGGCCGTCCAGGAGCTGAAGCGCAAGGGCGCCCGCGTCCTCGGCGTGGTCAACGTGGTCGGCTCCGCCATCGCCCGTGAGGCCGACGGCGGTACGTACGTCCACGCGGGCCCGGAGGTCTGCGTCGTCTCCACCAAGTGCTTCACCAACACCGTGGTCGCCTTCGCGCTGCTCGCGCTGCACCTGGGCCGGATCCGTGACCTGTCGGTCGCGGACGGCAAGCGGATCATCGACGGGCTGCGCCGGCTGCCGGACCAGATCAGCGAGATCCTGGCGAACGAGGACGAGATCAAGCGGCTCGCGGCGGAGTACGCGGACGCCAAGTCGATGATGTTCATCGGCCGGGTGCGCGGCTATCCGGTGGCCCGCGAGGCCTCGCTGAAGCTGAAGGAGGTCTCGTACATCCACGCCGAGGCCTACCCGGCCTCCGAGCTGAAGCACGGCCCGCTCGCGCTGATCGAGCCCGCGATGCCGACCGTGGCGATCGTGCCGGACGACGATCTGCTGGAGAAGAACCGCGCCGCGATGGAGGAGATCAAGGCCCGCAGCGGCCGCATCCTCGCCGTCGCCCACCAGGTGCAGGAGAAGGCCGACCACACCATCGTCGTGCCGAAGAACGAGAACGAGCTGGACCCGATCCTCATGGGCATCCCGCTCCAGCTCTTCGCTTACCACACGGCCCTCGCGATGGGCCGCGACATCGACAAGCCGCGCAACCTGGCGAAGTCCGTGACGGTCGAGTAGACGGCCGCGCACCGACGTTGGGCCCCGTACCGCCACGAAGCCGGTGCGGGGCCCAACGCATGCCGCTCCAGGGCCTTCTGGCGGACCCTCAGAAAGCCCGGGCCGCCCGGGGCTTTCAGGGAATGACGATGACGGGGCGTTGCGCGCGGCGGGCGAGGCGGCCGGCCACGGACCCGAAGATCCGGCCGACGATGCCGTGCGTGGAGCCCACGACGATGGCGTCGGCGGCGTACTCCCGGCCGACCTCCTCCAGTTCGTGGCAGATGTCGCCACCGCGCTCGACGAGCACCCAGGGCACCTCGGAGAGATAGTCCGCGCAGGCCAGCTCCAGGCCGAGGACCTCGGTGCGGTGATCGGGGACGTCGACGAAGACGGGGGGCTCGCAGCCCGCCCAGACCGTGGTCGGCAATCGGTTGGCGACATGGACGATGATCAGGCCGGAGCCCGAGCGGCCGGCCATGCCGATGGCGTAGGCGAGAGCCCGCTCACTGGACGTGGAGCCGTCGAAACCGACCACGACTCCGTGCCGGAAGGCGGGATCGCACGCATGGCGTGCTTCTTCGACCGTCCGCGGCTCCGACCCTGGGTCGGCTACCGGCTTGCGGTCTTTGGGTTCAGGGATTTCGTGACCGGCCATCGGTGTCTCGGCGAAGAGAGTCCTCGTGAGGAGGGAACGGTTTCGAGAGGTGCATCAGCTGGTGGTGAAGCTCTGTCCGGGAATCATCTTCCCAACCCCATACCCCCAAGGGTACGGCGTCACTCCTCCACCGCCCAGACCCCCGCAAAAGCGTGCGCGACGCTGGAGGGAGCATGCCCGAGCCTGTCCGGGATGGCAATGCCGGTTGTGTCGTACACGGGCCTCGGAGGGGGCGAACACGGTCGGCCGTCCTGTTTTTCGCGACCGCCGACGGTCACCCGGCGCACCCGGCGCCGGGGCCCGCACCCGGTCCCCGTTGGCCACACCGCCACCGGGTCATCACCCCGGGACATGACACCGCGACGAGCCCGACGCGATCCTCGTTCGAGCCGGGACCGGCGACGGCGGCCGGACGGGCGGACGACGAGTCCCGCCGGGCATCCCCCGATCCCCCCTCGACGCCTCCGGTTCTCGTGCCCCACGGCCCATCGGTCGGTAATGCGGCCCCGTGGGACCGGGGCCCCGTCCACGCCGCGACGGCCCGCCGCATCCCTCCGCGGCGGTCCGAACACGCCATGGTTCACGGGGGCGAGGGAGCGCACCGGCGCGGCCGCCGGGCGGCGGTTGTGCGCCCGGCGTGACCGGATACAGCACACACAACCGATGGTTTTAAGCCAACTTCACCTGGGTGCCGAACCCTTCCCGGGATGGCCGGACACCCCACCGCCCACCAGGCAGGAACGGACCGCGCGGTACGCTTTCACCCGACGCGGACGGGCCACGTTGTCGAAGGGCACTTCCCTGTGCGCTTCGCAGGTGAAACGCTTCGTGATCGAACGCTTCACGCCACGTTTCCTTATCGACATTGAGCTGGTGGGGGAAGGTGTCACGGCGGGACCACGCGACGCAGTAGATTCGATCTTGGAAATCGGAGACTGGGGACACGTGCGACACCGAGGGGAAACGTGCAGGAGCGACAGGCCCGTAAGGACCAGGGAGACGCGAACACCGAGGGGGGCTTAGCGTCATGAGCCAGGACTCCGCCGCCGCGACGGAGGCCGCACGCAAGCTGACCGGGCGGCGACGCCGGGAAGTCGTTGCCGTGCTGCTGTTCAGCGGCGGCCCTATCTTCGAGAGCTCCATCCCGCTCTCCGTTTTCGGAATCGACCGGCAGGACGCGGGAGTTCCCCGCTACCGCCTGCTGGTCTGCGGCGGCGAGGAAGGACCGTTGCGCACCACCGGTGGGCTCGAACTCACCGCGCCGTACGGCCTGGAGGCGATCAGCAGGGCCGGCACCGTGGTGGTGCCCGCCTGGCGGTCGATCACCTCGCCGCCGCCCGCCGAGGCACTGGACGCGCTGCGGCGCGCCCACGAGGAGGGCGCCCGCATCGTCGGTCTGTGCACGGGAGCCTTCGTGCTCGCGGCCGCCGGCCTGCTGGACGGCCGGCCGGCCACCACACACTGGATGTACGCACCGACGCTGGCCAAGCGCTATCCGTCGGTGCACGTCGATCCGCGCGAGCTGTTCGTGGACGACGGCGATGTGCTCACCTCCGCCGGCACGGCCGCCGGGATCGATCTCTGCCTCCATATAGTCCGCACCGACCACGGCACGGAAGCCGCGGGGGCACTCGCCCGCCGGCTCGTCGTGCCGCCGCGGCGCAGTGGCGGGCAGGAGCGCTACCTGGACAGGTCTTTACCGGAGGAGATCGGCTCCGACCCGCTCGCCGAGGTCGTGGCCTGGGCCCTGGAGCATCTGCACGAGCAGTTCGACGTGGAGACGCTCGCCGCGCGCGCCTACATGAGCAGGCGGACCTTCGACCGCAGGTTCCGTTCGCTCACCGGCAGCGCACCGCTGCAGTGGCTGATCACCCAGCGGGTGCTGCAGGCACAGCGGCTGCTGGAGACCTCCGACTATTCGGTCGACGAGGTCGCGGGCCGCCGCGGATTCCGCTCCCCGGTCGCGCTGCGCGGGCACTTCCGCCGCCAGCTCGGCTCCTCCCCCGCCGCGTACCGGGCCGCCTATCGGGCCCGTCGTCCGCAGGGGGTGGCGGAGAGCGCCGCGACGGTGGTCGAGACGATGGTGCCCAGCCAGGGGCCACCGTCCGGACGCCGGGGCTCGCCCCTGTCCGCCGCGGCCGTCGCCGTGGCGGCTTCGATGGGACCCGGGGAGCACTCCCTGCCGGGCCCTGACGCGTACGTTCCCGGACGCCCGGCCCTGCCGGGACAGCGGAGTGCCCCGTAGGGTGGGGCGCATGAACGACCGCATGGTGTGGATCGACTGCGAGATGACCGGGCTCTCGTTGACGGACGACGCACTCATCGAGGTGGCCGCCCTGGTCACCGACTCGGAGTTGAACGTGCTCGGTGAAGGGGTGGACATCGTGATCCGCCCGCCGGACGCGGCCCTGGAGACCATGCCCGAGGTGGTGCGGCAGATGCACACCGCCTCGGGCCTCCTCGACGAGCTGGCCGGGGGCACCACCCTGGCGGACGCCGAGGAGCAGGTCCTGGCGTACGTCCGTGAGCATGTGAAGGAGCCCGGCAAGGCCCCGCTCTGCGGAAACTCGGTCGGTACCGACCGAGGGTTCCTGGCGCGGGACATGCGGGAGCTGGAGGGTTACCTCCACTACCGCATCGTGGACGTGTCCTCGGTCAAGGAGCTGGCCCGGCGCTGGTATCCCCGGGCGTACTTCAACAGTCCGCCCAAGAACGGCAACCACCGGGCGCTGGCGGACATCCGTGACTCCATCACGGAGCTCCGCTACTACCGGGAGGCGGTCTTCGTGCCGCAGCCCGGCCCGGACTCGGAGCGCGCCAAGGAGATCGCGGCGCGCTTGGCGGCCCCGGCCGCACCGTAGGAACCCGCTGGTCACGGGCGCGCAAGCGCCCGTGGACCGGCCCCGGGAAACGGGGGCGCGAGCACCCTCCCGGACCCTGTACACTTTTTCTCGGCCGGTCGGAAACGACCGGGCGACATGGTGGGTATAGCTCAGCTGGCAGAGCACCTGGTTGTGGTCCAGGATGTCGCGGGTTCAAGTCCCGTTACTCACCCTGAAGGAAGGGCCCCGGTCTTCGGACCGGGGCCCTTCTGCCGTGCCTGGGCATTCCGCCGGCCCAGGGCGGTGCGCCGGGCTCAGAACGTGACGTCGGAGCAGGCGTAGAAGGCGTTGCCGGTGTCCGCGATGGTCCAGACGCCGAGGATCAGGTGCTTGCCCGACTTCTGCGGCAGGTTGCCCGCGTGCGTGACCGTCGCCCCGGGCTGCCGCCCGCCGAACGGCACGGTGAGGAACGGCTGCGGGTCCAGGTCGGCCCGGGTCAGGGGCTTCGCCGGGTCGTAGCCGTCCTTGGTGACGTAGTACCGGAAGTCCGTCGTGGCGTGCCGGGCGGTGATCCGCCAGCGGAAGGTGTGGCTCGCCCCGGCGGTCACGTCGGATGCGGGCCAGGCTCCGCCGCGCGGGTCGTCCAGCTCGGCGAACCGCTGGTTGCCCCCGGCACAGATCAGACCGTCGCGGGGCCCGCGCGCCGGGAAGCCCTTGGGGCCTTCGACGCTCGGCGGCTCCCACTGGATCTGCCCGCAGTCACGGACGGTGCCGTTGCCGCAGAGCTGCTGCCTGCTGACCGGCGAGTCGGTGTACCCGTGGCTCTGCGCGCTGCCGGAGGTGGCCAGCAGGGAGACCCCGGCGACGCCGAGGCCGAGGAGTAAG
This sequence comes from Streptomyces anulatus, assembly GCF_014650675.1. GTDB lineage: Bacteria > Actinomycetota > Actinomycetes > Streptomycetales > Streptomycetaceae > Streptomyces > Streptomyces anulatus. The sequence goes on from NZ_BMVK01000017.1 coordinate 123,375, forward strand.
GCGGTGATCTTTCTGCGCATGTGGTGCTCCTGGGGTGAGGGGTGGAGCTTGCGGACAGATGGACCGGGCGGCGGCTCGCCGCGCTTGGTCTAGACCAAGACGGAGGCTAGTCCTGTCTTTTGGTCATGTCCATACCACTGAAGGCGCGTGGCAGGGCTCCGCGGCCCGTACCGGCCGCGGAGTCCTGCCCTACCCGTCACACCCGCCACGCCCGCCCGTCACGACGAGTCGCGGACCATCAGCTCCGTGGGCAGGACCTCCGAAGGGCGCTCGTCGCCCGGGGCCCGGCCCGCGATCTCGTCCAGGAGGAGCTGGGTCATGCGGCGGCCCATCTCCTCGATGGGCTGGCGGACACTGGTGAGGGCCGGGTGCATGTGGCGGGCGACCACCGAGTCGTCGAAGCCGATCAGGGCCACGTCCTCGGGGATGCGGCGGTCCGCCTCGCGCAGGACCTGGCGGGCGCCGGCGGCCATCACGTCGGAGGCGACGAAGACCGCGTCGAGGCCGGGGCGGCGGGCCAGGAGGTCGCGCATCGCCCTCGCGCCACCCTCCTCGGTGAAGTCGGCGGGGGCGATGAGGCGCTCGTCGGGGGCCAGGCCGGCGGCGGAGACCGCCGCGCGGTAGCCGTCCAGGCGGCGCTGGGCCCCGTAGACCTCCAGGCGGCCGGTGATCGTGGCCACCTGGCGGCGGCCCCGGGAGACCAGGTGCTCGACGGCGGCCCGCGCGCCCCCGAAGTTGTCGGAGTCGACCGAGGGCAGCGTCTCGGCCGCGTGCCGGGCGCCGCTGATCACGCAGGGCATGCCCAGCTGTTCCAGGAGCTCCGGCAGCGGGTCGTCGGCGTGCACGGCGACCAGGAGGACCCCGTCGACGCGGTGGGCGGTGAGGTACTGGGCGAGCCGGCGGCGCTCGCGGTCGTTGCCGACGAGGGTGAGGAGCAGTTGCATCTCGGTGTCCGCCAGGGCCGCTCCGACGCCGCGCACTATCGCGGAGAAGTACGGCTCGGCGAAGAAGCGGGTCTCCGGCTCGGGCACCACCAGCGCGATGGCGTCGGTGCGGTTGCCCGCCAGGGCGCGGGCGGCGCGGTTGGGGACGTACCCCAGCTCGGCCACGGCCGCCTCGACCGCCTGTCGGGTCGCGTCGCTGACCCGGGGCGAGCCGTTGATGACCCGAGAGGCCGTGCCCCGGCCGACCCCGGCCCGTGCCGCCACCTCTTCGAGCGTGGGCCGCCCGCCGCTCCGTACTCGCGCTGCCGCCATGGCCGCCTCCCCGTTCCCGGTCAATTTCTCACAGCCGTACAGTCAATCCAAGTCCTGGACCGATCACCCCGACGAGCGTACGGACAGTGTATTGGGAGCGCTCCCAAGCCTGGGACGGAAAAGCGGTGGGCCCGGTCGGGAACGACCGGGCCCACCGCTCCCACGAGGTCAGGCGTCCGGGCCCCCGACCGGCGGCAGCGCGTGACGGGCGATCACGTCGCCGTACCAGTGGGCGCTGGACTTCGGCGTACGGCGCTGGGTCGCGTAGTCGATGTACACCGCGCCGAAGCGCTTCGCATAGCCGTAGCCCCACTCGAAGTTGTCCATCAGGGACCAGAGGAAGTAGCCCCGTACGTCCGCCCCGTCGGCCGCGGCCCGGCGTACCGCCTCCAGGTGGCCCCGCAGATAGGCGATCCGCTCCGGGTCGTGGACCCGGCCGTCCGCGTCCGGGGCGTCATCGAACGCCGCGCCGTTCTCGGTGACCATCAGCGGCAGGTCCGGGTGCTCGCGTGAGACGTCCATGAGGAGGTCGTACAGGCCCTCCGGCTTGACCGACCAGTTCATCGCGGTGACCGGCCGGCCCTCGGCGAGGTGGAACGCGACGTGCTCCGAGCCGGGCCACGGGGAGTGCTCGCTGCTGCCGTGGCCGTCGTTGCGGGTGTCCCCGGAGCCGGAGGCGGGCGTGCTGACAATGGTGGGCGTGTAGTAGTTGACGCCGAGCACGTCGATCGGGGCGGCGATGGCGGTGAGGTCTCCCGGACGGATCAACTCCGCCCAGTTCACGATGCGTTCGGTGTCGGCGAGCAGGTCCTCCGGGTACGCGCCCTTCAGCATCGGCCCGGTGAAGACGCGGTTGCCCACCGCGTCGATCCGGCGGGCCGCGTCCGCGTCCGCCTCGCTGCCGGTCAGCGGGCGCACCTGGTGGAGGTTGAGGGTGACCGAGGTCTGCGCGGCGGCGGGGAGGTTGGCGCGCAGCGCCTCGGCCGCCCGGCCGTGGGCGAGGTTGAGGTGGTGGGCGGCCCGCAGCGCGGCGGCCGGTTCGGTGCGGCCGGGGGCGTGGACCCCGGAGCCGTACCCGAGGAAGGCCGAGCACCAGGGCTCGTTCAGCGTGGTCCACATGCCCACGCGGTCGCCCAGCGCGCGGGCCATGATGGCCGCGTAGTCCGCGAACCGTTCGGCCGTCGCACGCTCGGGCCAGCCGCCCGCGTCCTCCAGCTCCTGCGGCAGGTCCCAGTGGTAGAGCGTGGCGACGGGCTTGATGCCGGCGAGGAGCAGCTCGTCGACGAGCGACCGGTAGAAGTCGAGGCCGCGTTCCACAGCGGGTCCCCGGCCGGTGGGCTGGACCCGGGACCAGGAGACCGAGAAGCGGTACGCCTGGAGTCCGAGGCGCTTCATCAGGGCGACGTCGTCGCGGTAGCGGTGGAAGTGGTCGGCCGCCACGTCCCCGGTGTCCCCGCCGAGGGTCCGGCCGGGCGTGTGGCTGAAGGTGTCCCAGATGGAGGGGGTGCGGCCCATCTCGGCGGCCGCGCCCTCCACCTGGTACGCGGCGGTGGCCGCGCCCCAGAGGAAACCGGTCGGGAAGGGGGCCGCGGCGGCGAGGGCCTGCTGCGGGGCCGTGTCAGATCGGACGGCTGTCATGTGGGAGCGCTCCCTGAGGGAAAGTGAGGGATGAGAGGTGAGGGGGAAGGGGGGAGGGAAGGGTGGTCAGCCCTTCACCGCGCCGGACATGATTCCGCCGACGATCTTCTTGCCGAAGACCACGAACACCACCAGCAGCGGCAGCGTGCTGATCAGCGCGCCCGCCATCACGATGGACTGGTCGGGGGTGTACGAGGCGCTGAGCTGGCCGAGGGCCACCTGAAGGGTCGGGTTCTGCTGGTTCAGCGCGAGGTAGGGCCAGAAGAAGTCGTTCCACGCCTGGACGAAGGTGAGCATCCCGAGCACCATCATCGCGGGGCGGGCCACCGGCAGCACCACGCTCACCACGATGCGGAGGTTGTTCGCGCCGTCGATCTTGGCCGCCTCGATCAGCTCGTACGGCAGCGCCTCGATCAGGTACTGCCGCATGAAGAACACGCCGAACGCGCTCACCAGCGTCGGGAAGATCACCGATTCGAGCTGCCCGCCCCAGCCGAGGCCGGACATCATCATGAACAGCGGAACGACGCTGAGCTGCGGCGGGATGGTGAGGGTGGCGATGACCGCGGTCATCAGCCAGCCCCGGCCCCGGAAGCGCATCTTCGCGAACGCGTATCCGGCGAGCGTGCAGAAGAAGAGCGTCGCGAGGGTGATCGAGGACGAGACGATGACGCTGTTGAGGATCGCCTTGCCCAGGTTGGCCTGTTCCCAGGCGGTCTGGACGTTCTCCAGCAGCTTTCCGCCCGGGAGGAACGGCGGGGTGGAGGCGAGGACTTCGTCCTGGGTGCGGGAGGCCGCGACCAGGGTCCAGTAGAGCGGCAGCAGCGAGCCGAAGCCGACGACGGCGAGCGCGATGTAGGCGAACGGGCCGCCCTTCATCTGCTGTCCCGCGCCCATCCGGAAACGGCTCGGGCGCCGCGGGGCATCGCCCTTCGGGGCCGGTGCGAGCTTCACGGGGGCGGTGTGCGTGGGGCTGGTCAGGGTCATGGATGTGCTCCCGGTCAGACCGCGGACTTGCGGACGAATCGGCCGATGAACCAGTTGGCCGCGGCGATGATCAGCAGGAGGGCGAGCATCGCCCAGGCGACGGCGGCGGCCGGACCGAGATGTCCGAGGTTCCAGCCGTAGTTGTAGAGGTAGATGCTGAGCGTCTCGTACTGGTTCTCGTTGCCGCCGGTGGCGCCCAGCGCGCCGCCCTCCAGCAGCAGCGGCTCGCCGAAGAGCTGCATCGAGCCGATGGTGGAGATGACGATGGTGAACAGGATCGTCGGCCGCAGCGAGGGGATGGTGACCTTGCGGAACTGCTGCCAGCGCGAGGCGCCGTCCAACGAGGCCGCTTCGTAGAGGTCGTTGGGGACGGCCTGCATCGCGGCGAGGTAGATCAGCGCGTTGTAGCCGGTCCAGCGCCAGATGACGATGACGGCGATGGCGATCTTCGAGGTCCAGTGCCCGTTGGCCCAGTTGGTGTCGTCGAAGCCGACGAGGCCGAGCGCCCAGTTCAGCAGCCCGCCGTCGGCCCGGAACACCAGGGCGAAGACGAGGGCGGCCGAGGCGACCGAGGTCGCGTACGGGGTGAGGATGACCGTGCGCCAGAACGTGCTGGCCCGCAGCTTGTAGTTGAGGAGGTGGGCCAGGCCGAGGGCGACCAGGAGCTGCGGGACGGTGGAGATGACGCCGATCAGGAACGTGTTGCTGACCGAGGTCCAGAACTCGGGGTCGTGCAGGATCTTGTCGAAGTTCTCCCAGCCCACCCACTCCATCGAGTCCAGGCCGGTCATCTCCACCCGGTGCAGGGCGATCCAGCCGGTGTAGAGGAGCGGGTAGAGCCCGAAGGCCCCGAAGACGAGGAAGAACGGGGCGATGTACGCGTACGGGGACGCCTTGTCGTCGAACCTCCACAGCCGGCTGCGCCACAACTGCCGCCGTTCGCTGGGCGGTTCCTTCTGCGGCTGACGGGGCGGGGGTACGTACGCATCCCGGGTGGGGGTCGAGGTTGCCACGGGCGGGGAGTCCTTCCCTGGGTGCGCCGACGGACGGCCGGGGCGGCGGAGGGGTGGGGCGGCTGGAGGGGTGGGCGGGCGGCGGGGCGGGCGGGTGTCGCCCGCCCACCCCGGCGCGGGACCGGTTCGGGCCGGTCCGGTGTCAGGTGCGGAAGGTCAGCCGATGGCCTTGTCGATCGTCCGCACGGCCGCGTCCCACGCGTCGTCGGGGCTGGTGCCGCGCTGCTCCATGTTGTTGATCTGGGTGGAGATGGAGTCCTTGATCACGCCGTCCTTCGGGCCGAGGACCGCCTCGGGGATGGACTTCGCGCCGTCGGCGTAGATCTGACCGATCGGGGCGTCGTTGAAGTACGGCAGGGTCGCGTTCTTCACGTCCGGCAGGTCGTAGGCGCCCTGATTGGACGGGAAGACGCCGATCGCCTTGAAGACGGCGGCCTGCTGCGCGGGGGCGGTCAGCCACTTGACGAGCTCGGTGGCCTCGGCGACGTTCTTCCCGGACTTCGGGACGGCGAGGAAGGAGCCGCCCCAGTTGGCGGAGGTGTTGCCGGGGGCGCTGGTGATGTCCCACTTGCCCTTGTTGGCGTCACCGGCGTAGGTGGAGATCTGGCCGGCCATCCAGGCGGGGCACACGACGGTGGCGACGGTGCTCTTGCGCAGGGCCGCCTGCCACTGGTCCTCGAACTGGGCCAGCCCCTGCGTCAGCTTCTTGGACGCGGCCTCGGCGGCGAGCTTCCAGCCCTTCTCGACGCTGGCGCTCTTCTCGTAGATCGGCTTGCCGCTCGCGTCGTAGTACTGCTCGGGGCTGGAGCTGACCACGGCGTTGAACATGGCGCTCGCGGAGTCCATGAAGTAGGTGCCCTCGGGGGCCTTCTTCTTGTACTGCTCGCCCAGGGCGAGGAAGTCCTCCCAGCCGCCCTCGGTCAGCTTCGCGACCTCGGCGCGGTCGGTGGGCAGTCCCGCCTTCTCGAACAGCTCACGGTTGTAGCAGAGGGACATCGGGCCGATGTCGGTGCCCGCACCGATGACCGCGCCGTCGGGGGCGGTGGCCTGCTTCGCCTTCCACGACACCCACTCGTCCACGCCGATCGTCTTGGAGAGGTCGGCGAAGGAGCCCGCCTTGGTGTCGACGATCTCCTTGATCCGGCCGACCTCGATGCCCTGGACGTCGGCGAGGCCGCTGCCGGAGTTCAGCTGCTGGAGGAGCTTGGGGTAGTAGTTCTTCTCCTCGGCGGTGGTGTCCTCCTTCACCGTGATCTTCGGGTTCAACTCGTGGTACTTCTCGAAGAGCCCGGCTTCCTTGTACCCGAACTGCCCGAAGTCGGCGACGGTCAGGGTGATGTTCCCGTCCGCGTCGGCTCCCTTGTCCGAGTCGGACGAGCCGCCGCATCCGGTGAGGAGGAGGGCGGTGACCGTGAGGCCGGTGGTGGCCACGAGGACGGTTCTCCGGCGTCGACCGGCAACGCTGCGGGTGATGCGCATTCCACTGCTCCTTGTTCCGGGGTGGTACCGGCGCTGTTCCGCGAGACAGGGCGGAGGGCGTCGGGTCTGCTGCGGGAAGAGGAAGCGCGCGAGACCTTCCCCCAGAGTGGGAGCGCTCCCATGCGCCGTTGCCGGAAGGTTGCTGCCTGAAGGGGGTGGGTGTCAAGAGTTGAAGACGATTCCGTTGCCGAGGGATGTCCGGCGCGTCACCGAGGGGGCGTTGGGCCGCCCTCCCGTCGGAAGGTGAACGGGGGCGGGCCGGGCCGGGCGAGCTGCCGGGGCGCTCCACCCCTGTTAATTTCTGCCTTATGCACCTTTTGATCATCCTGGTCGTCGACACCAGCCCCGGTGAGTGAGGCGGGATGGGCGTTCTGCGCGACCATCCCGAACTGGCCCTCTTCTTCTGCCTCGCGGCCGGCTATCTCGTCGGCAAGCTCCGCGTCGGCCCGATCACGCTCGGCGGCATCTGCGGCACCCTGATCGTGTCGCTGCTGCTCGGCACCCGGCACATCAGCGTCGACGACGACGTCAAGACGGTCTTCTTCGCGCTGTTCATCTTCTCGCTCGGCTACATGGCCGGACCGCAGTTCTTCGCCAACCTCAACCGCAAGAGCCTGCGCTTCTTCACGCTCTGTCTGATCGAGCTGGTCTGCGTCCTGGGCATCGCCTTCGGGCTCGCCAAGGCCTTCGACCTGGACGTGGGCACGGCATCCGGAATCCTCGCGGGAGCGGCCACCGAGTCCGCCGTCGTGGGGACGGCGACCGAGGCCATCGGCAAGCTCGACGATCTGACCTCCGCGCAGATCAGCCAGTACCAGGGGCACGTCGCCACCGCGTACACGGTCTGCTACCTGTTCGGCCTGATCACCATCGTGCTCTTCACCAGCCAGATCATGCCGATGCTGCTCCGCATCAACCTGGCGGACGCCTCGCGCGAGCTGTGGGAGAAGATGCGCGGCGGTCAGGGCGGGCTGGAGTCCGACGAGCGCGAGGCGCTGCCCGGCCTGGTCGGCCGCACCTATCTGGTGACGCTGGCGGACGGGCGGACCGTCGGTGCTCTGGAGAGCGCCCTGGGCGGCCGGATCACCGTCGAGGGCGTCAAGCGCGGCAGCAAGCTGCTGACGCCCGCCCCCGGTCTCGAACTGACGCTCAGCGACCTGATCCAGGTGGTCGGGGAGCGGTCGGCCATCATCGAGGCGGGGCGGGAGATCGGCCCGGAGACCCCGGCCGTGCCGGGGCTCGACACCCCGCTGGCCACCGGTCAGGTCGCCGTCACCGAGAAGGAGACGATCGGCGCCACGATCGACCGGCTGGAGAAACGCCACCCGGAGTTCCGCAAGGACGGCGTCTACATCACCGACGTGCTGCGCAACGACCAGCACCTGCCCGCCAGCGGGGAGACGGTCCTCGCCCGGGGCGACGTACTCACCCTGGTCGGCGCCCGGGGCGGGCTGAACCGGCTCGTCGCCAAGCTCGGCGCGGTGGTGAAGAACGACGCCACCGACTTCATCTACCTCGGCTTCGGCATCGTGGCGGGCTCCCTGCTCGGCCAGATCGTCGTCAAGTTCGGGGACATCCCGATGTCGCTCGGCACCGGCGGCGGCTGTCTGATCTCCGGCCTGGTCTTCGGCTGGTTCCGCTCCCGCAGCCAGACCTTCGGCGCGTTCCCGCCGCAGGCCGCGAGCACGCTCAAGGACATGGGCCTGGCCGTCTTCATCGCCTGTACGGGACTGGCGGCGGGGCCCCAGGCCTGGCCGCTGCTGAAGGAGTACGGGGCACTGCTGCCGTTCGCGGGCATCGCCATGGTGCTGGTCCCGGCGACCATCTCCCTGATCGTCGGGCGCAAGCTGCTGAAGATCGAGAAGCCGCTGCTGATCGGCGCGATCGCCGGGCAGCAGTGCTCCACCCCGGCGATCACCTCCATCACCCAGGTGGCCCAGAGCTCCGTACCGCTTCTCGGCTACACGATCACGTACACGCTCTCCAACTTCCTGCTGCCGCTGACCGGGCCCATCCTCGTCGGCGTGCTGGGGGCCTGACGTGATCGACTTCCTGAACCGGAACATCTTCCAGCCCCACCCCGAGCTGCTCGTCTTCCTCGTGGTCGCGTTCGGCTTCCTGCTCGGGAAGGTCCGCTACCGGGCGATCGCACTGGGCGCGGTGACGGGCTGTCTGGTCGCCGGGCTGCTGCTCGGGGCCCAGTTCGAGGTCCAGATCGACGACACGGTGAAGAACCTGTTCTTCATCATGTTCCTGTTCGCCCTCGGCTACCGGGTCGGCCCGCAGTTCTTCCGGGGACTGCGGAAGGACGGGCTGCCGCAGGTCGTCAACGCGGTGGTCGTCTGTGTGACCGGGCTGCTGGTGTCGTGGCTCTTCGCGAACCTGCTCGGTTACGGTCCCGGGCTCGGCGCCGGCCTGATGAGCGGGGCGCTGACCCAGTCGGCCGCGATCGGTGTCGCCCAGGACGCGATCGGCACCCTGCCCGGCCTCTCCCCCGCCGAGGTGAAGACCCAGGAGAACCTGGTCGCCGTCGGGTACGCGGTGACGTATCCGCTCGGCACCATCCTGTGCGCGATGCTCCTGGCCAACGTGCTGCCGAGGCTCTACCGCCGTGACCTGGCGAAGGAGAGCGCGGAGCTGGCGGCGGAGCTGGACGCGCCGGACGAGAGCCCGGACGAGGGCGAGGGCTACTACGAGGTGGTGCTGCGCGCGTACAGCGTCGAGCGGCCCGATCTGGTGGGCCGCTCGGTGGCGGACTTCGAGGAGCAGCAGAAGGCGCTGGGCCGCCGGGTCTACCTCACCGGGATCCGCCGCGACGGCACGGTCCTGGAGCACGACCAGTCCCGCGTCCTGCGCCTCGGCGACACCGTCGCGGTCAGCGCGATCCGGGGCGACCTGGTGGAGTTCGACGCGGTGACGCACATCGGGTCCGAGGCCGACGACGTGACGCTGCTGGGCTACCGCACCGAGACGCTGCACGTCGTCGTCTCGGAGAAGGCGCAGCTGGGCCGGACCGTGGAGGAGGTGCGGCGGGAGCCGTTCATGGTCGGTGTGTACATCGACCAGCTGTACCGGGCGGGGGCGGTCTTCCCCTACCGGCTGTCCACGAAGCTGGAGCGCGGCGACACGCTCGTCCTCACCGGGCCGGAACGCCTGGTCGGACCGGCGGGGAAGGCGCTGGGCAAGCCTGTCCCGACGAGCTTCGCGACGGACATGGTCTGGGTCGGCCTCGGCATCTTCCTCGGCGGCTGCATCGGCATCCCGGCGCTGACGGCGGGCGGGGTGCCGATCTCCCTGTCGACCTCGGGCGGCGGCCTGATCATGGGGCTCGTCTTCGGCTGGATCCGCGGCAAGTACCCGACGTACGGGAATGTGCCGCCCGGCGCCCAGTGGTTCATGGACACGCTCGGGCTCTGCCTGTTCGTGGCCGTCGTCGGCATCAACGCCGGGCCCGGTTTCACCAGCGGTCTTTCCACGGCCGGCTGGGGGCTGCTGCTCCTCGGCGCGGTCGCCACCGTCGTACCGCTGCTCGCCGGGTTCCTGGTCGGGCACTACGTGCAGAAGATCCGCTTCCCGATCCTGATGGGCGTCCTGGCGGGCGGCCAGACCACCACGGCGGCGATCGGCGCCGTCAACGAGACCTCCAAGTCCCAGATTCCCACCCTCGGCTACACCATCCCGTACGCCGTCGGCAACGTCCTGCTGACGGTGTGGGGCGCCGTGATCGTCCTGCTGAACCACTGACCTGCTACGGAGTGGACACCACCATGCCCAAGACCAGCATCAGCCGTGAAGAGATCCGGTCGTTCGCCCAGCTCTCCCCCTTCGAGCTGAAGGACAAGTTCATCCAGATCGCGACGACCGCGCAGAGCGACCGTCCGGGCCAGAAGGGGAAGTCGACCCGGACGATGCTGAACGCGGGCCGCGGCAACCCGAACTGGGTCGCCACGGGGCCCCGCGAGGCGTACCACGCGCTCGGCTACTTCGCGATCGCGGAGTCGCGGCGGGTGTGGACGGCCGACAACCTGGGCGGCATGCCGGAGGAGTCGGGGTGTGCGGAGCGCTTCGAGCACTTCGTCCGTACGCACCCGGAGCTGCCGGGCATCGAGCTGCTGAAGGCGAGCGTGGATCTGGCGGTGAAGCGGTTCGGCTTCGACCGGGACGCGTTCGTGCACGAGCTGGCGGACTCCTCGATCGGCGACAACTATCCCGTCCCGGACCGGATCCTGCACCACACCGAGCAGATCGTGCGCGGCTACATCGCGGACGAGATGTTCGACCACCGGCCGCCGGAGGGGCAGACGCTGAGCCTGTTCGCGACCGAGGGCGGCACGGCGGCGATGTGTTACGTCTTCGACTCGCTGATGAAGAACGGGATCCTGAAGAAGGGCGACCGGATCGCCCTGATGGTGCCGGTGTTCACCCCGTACCTGGAGATCCCGGAGCTGGACACGTACGACTTCGACGTGGTGCGGGTGGAGGCGAGCCTGTTCACGGAGACCGGGGTGCGGCAGTGGCGCTACCCGGAGGAGGAGATCGCCAAGCTGGCGGACCCGTCGGTGAAGCTGGTCTGCTGTGTGAACCCGAGCAACCCGCCCTCGCTGGCGCTCTCCACCCGGGTCGCCGAGCAGATCGTGTCCATCGTCGGCGAGCAGAACCCGAACCTGATCATCGTGACCGACGATGTGTACGGGACCTTCGTGGAGGGCTTCCGCTCGCTCGCGGCCGACCTGCCGCGCAACACGGTCCTCGTCTACTCCTACTCCAAGCACTACGGGGCGACCGGCTGGCGGCTCGGGGTGATCGCGCTGCACGACGACAACGTGATCGACGGGATGCTGGCGGAGCAGGACCGGGCGCAGAAGGACCGTCTCAACAAGCGTTACGGGACGCTGTCGTTGGAGCCGGAGAAGATCCGGTTCATCGACCGGCTGGTGGCGGACTCCCGGCAGGTGGCGCTGAACCACACGGCGGGTCTGTCGCTGCCGCAGCAGACGATGATGGTGCTGTTCTCGCTGTTCGACATGCTGGACGAGGGCCAGGCCTACAAGCACCGGATCCGGGCGATCGTCCAGCAGCGGCTCGAACTCCTGCTGGAGGGCGTGCACATGAAGGTCTCGGAGGATCCGAAGCGGGCCGCGTACTACATCGAGCTGGATCTGCTGGCCGAGGCCGAGCGGGTGCACGGAAAGCCGTTCGCCGACTTCCTGGAGAAGAACTACGAGCCGGTCGACCCGCTGTTCCGGCTGGCCGAGCAGACGTCGGTGGTGCTGCTCAACGGCGGCGGCTTCGACGGCCCGGAGTGGTCGGTGCGGGTGTCGCTGGCCAATCTGGACGATCTGGACTACCTGAAGATCGGCCATCATCTGCGGGCGATCTTCGACGCGTACGCGGAGGAGTGGCAAGCCACCCCCCAGGCGGGGTGAGATGCGCGCCCCGGCCGGAGGTGGGGTGGGGTCCGGCCGGAGCGCGCGGTGGGGGGCATACGTGCGGTTCGGGGCCCGAGGGGGGCGTTCGGGCTGCTGGGTGCCGGTTTCCCCACCGCCACCGGGGCGACCGGTGACAGCGGGGGCCGGCGTGGGGGTCTGTACCGCCGACGAGGAGGTACAACGAGCACGCTAGCGGCAACGGAACGGGCAAAGAGGGCGTTCCGGGCCGCAGTTGATGTTCTTAGGGCGGGCTTAAGGAACCCATCGGCGCGGGTTAATGCTGGGCCCCGGAGCCGGTCGTGGTCCGGGGCTCCTTCCGCCGCTGCCAGCCGGTCCGGCGGCCGACCCGCCGGCCGTGTCCGCGTCGGCCGCGCTCGGGGCGGCTGCCGTACAGACCGATCCAGATCCGGACCTCCGTGCCGCCGAGCACGGACCGGCCGATGCGCAGGTCGCCGCCGGTGGACTCGGCGACCCGGCGCACGATGTCGAGGCCGAGGCCGGTGGAGCCGACGGACCCGCTCGCCGCGTCACGCCCGCTGCCGCCCCGGGCGAGGGCGGCCTTCGGGTCGGAGATCCCCGGGCCGGCGTCGGAGACGAGCACGATGACGGCGTCGCCGCTGTGGTGGACGTCGACGGAGAAGGCGGTGCCCTCCGGGGTGTGGCGGAACACGTTGCCGAGCAACGCGTCGAGGGCGGCGGCCAGTTCGGGGCGGGCCACGGGGATGCGCACCGTACGGTCGACTCCCGCTAGGCGCACCTCGCGCCCCTCGTCCTCCGCGAGCGCCGACCAGAAGCCCATGCGTTCGCGGATCACCTCGGAGGCGTCGCAGCCCGCCCCCGTCTGCCCGGCCTGGGGCTGCGGGCGCTGCTCGCGGGCGGTACGGATGATCGTGTCGACCTCGTGCTCCAACTGCAGGACCGCCGCCCGGGTCTGCTCGGCCGCCGGGCCCTCGCCGAGGGACGCGGCATTCAACCGGAGCACGGTGAGCGGGGTGCGCAGCCGGTGCGAGAGGTCGGCGGCCAGCTCGCGCTCGTTGGCCAGGAGCTGGACGACCTGGTCGGCCATGGAGTTGAACGCGACGGCTGCGGACCGCAGTTCGGTGGGGCCCTCCTCCGGGACCCGGGTGCCCAGGCGCCCCTCCCCCAGGTCCTGGGCGGCGCCCGCGAGGCGCTGGGCGGGCTGCACCATCCGTACGCCGAGCCGGTCGGCGACCGCGACCGAGCCGACGATCAGCGCGACGCCCACGCCCGCCAGCATCAGCCAGGCGGTGGCGACCCCGTGGGAGACCTCGCCCTCGGGGACGAACACCTCGACGACGGCGATGTCCCCGGTGCCCAGCGCGGTCGGCTGGAGGAGCGCGAAGCCGCCGGTGACCTCGGTGATGGAGGCGCGCCCCGCCTTGCGCACGGTGGCCACGTCCTTGGGGGTGGCGCGCCGGGTGCCGATGTCCAAAGGCCCGCCCTCGGCCGGGACATGGACGGCGAGGCGTCCCCGGTCGCCCGGTTCGGTGGACAGGACGGCCCGGGTCAGCTCCTCGCGGTCGGTGGTGATGGAGAGCGTCGGGGCGATCATCGCGGCCTGGCGTTCGGCGTCCGAGAACGCCCGGTCGCTGGCCATCTCCCGGATGACGAGTCCGAGCGGCACGGCGAAGGCGATGACGACCATGGCGGTGACCGCCAGGCAGACCTTGACCAGGGCCCATCTCATGCGGGCGGCTCCGTGACCGGCGTATCGGCCGGGGCAGCGGCCGGGGCGTCGGCCGGCGGCTGGAGCTTCACGCCGACGCCGCGCAGCGTGTGCAGATAGCGCGGCCGGGCGGCGGTCTCGCCGAGCTTGCGGCGCAGCCAGGACAGATGGACGTCGATGGTCTGGTCGTCGCCGTAGGACTGCTGCCAGACCTCGGCCAGCAGCTCCTTGCGGGCGACGACCACGCCGGGCCGCCCGGCCAGGAAGGTGAGCAGGTCGAATTCGCGGCGGGTCAGGTCGAGTTCGGCTCCGTCCAGCTCGGCGCTGCGGCGCAGCGGGTCGATGGAGAGCCCGCCGACGCGGATGACCCGGGGCGGCGGCGCCTCACCGCCGGCGGCGCGCGAGCGGCGCAGCACGGCGGCCATCCGGGCGGAGAGGTGCTCGACGGAGAACGGCTTCGTCAGGTAGTCGTCGGCGCCGTCGTTGAGCAGCCGGACGATCTCGCTCTCGTCGTCCCGGGCGGTGGCGATGATCACGGGCACGTCGGTGATGGACCGCAGCATCTTCAGCGCCTCGGCGCCGTCCAGATCGGGCAGTCCGAGGTCGAGGATGACCACGTCGAAGCGGAAGTGCGCGACCTCGCGCAGCGCTTCGAGCGCGGTGCCCACGCTCCGTACCGTGTGGGAGGCCTCACTGAGGTGCCGGATGAGGGCGGAACGTACGAACTGGTCGTCCTCGACCACGAGCACACTTGCCATGGGCGGCACCGTACGCCATGCCGGCGGGCCCGGTCCCGGCCTCGTCGGAAACCTCCGCAAAGGCCGGAGAAGAGCGGTTGTTCACGACCCCCGGAGGAGAGCGGAGGCGGGCCGGGTGGTGCAGGATGTGCCGATGCAACGAGGACTCGTACACGCGCTGGCGTGGACGCTCGCCACCGGCGCGGCGGTCACGCTCACCTGGTGGGGCGTGCACACGGTCATGACGGGAACGGCCTACGACCCGCCCCGGGCCGTGCCGGTCTCGGTGGGTTCGGGGCCTCCTCAGCGCATCGGGCAGAGCACCGGGGAGCCGCTCGTCTCCTCGACTCACCGGACCTCGCCCTCCCCCTCCGCCTCGCCGAGCACCGGCGGAACGAGCCCCTCGCCCTCGGCCCCGCGCCCTTCCCGTACGCCGTCGGCGACCCCGGCGAAGCCGCCCGCGCCGTCGACCTCGGGCGAGGTGAAGAGCTATCGCACCGACGGCGGCCGGGTGGTGTTCGAGCTCGGGGCGCGCTCGGCGAAGCTCGTCTCGGCGACGCCCGAGCCGGGCTGGTCGATGCAGGTGTGGACGAACGACGCCTGGATCCGGGTGGACTTCAGCGACGGAGGCGGGAAGAGCGGGAAGACGTACTCGGTGTTCTGCACCTGGAACGGGACACCGCCGACGGTGCAGGTCGTCGAACCGTAGAGCCGGGGCAGTCCGGCCAGGGGCCGGTCAGGGGCTACTCAGGTGCGGCTCAGGGGCTGCTCAGGGGTTCTCGAAGACGGACGGCGGCGGCGTGGGCGACGGTTTGGCCGCGGCGTCGGTGACGACGGCCGCGCCGCCGGTGAAGTCGGTGAGCGCGCGGCCGTGTTCGACGCGGCCGGGGTGCGGGTCGCTCGCCACCCGCCGGGTGAACTCCGCGACCGGGAGCGGCAGGGCGGAGGCGAGCAGGACCGCGTTGCCGAAGCGGCGGCCCCGCCACACCACCGGGTCGGCGGCCAGCGCCAGTTCGGGGAAGACGGCGGCGGCGGTGGCGACCTGGCCGCGCAGATGGGCGAGCGGGGGGCCGTCGGCGAGGTTCGCGGCGTACCGCCCGTCGGGCTTCAGCACCCGGCGCACCTCCGCGAGGAATTCGGCGGAGGTCAGGTGGGCGGGGGTGCGGGCCCCGCTGAACACGTCCGCGATGATCAGGTCCGCCCAGCCGTCCGGGAACTTGCCGAGCCCTTCGCGGGCGTCGGTCGCCCTGACCCGGACCCGGGCCTGGGGGTCCAGCGGGAGGTGGTCGCGGACGAGCTGTACGAGGGGCGCGTCGAGCTCGACGATCTGCTGGGTGGAGCGGGGGCGGGTCGCGGCGGTGTACCGGGCGAGGGTGAACGCGCCGCCGCCCAGATGCAGGACGTGCAGCGGCTGGAGCGGGGGTGCGGCGAGGTCGATGACGTGGCCGAGGCGGCGCTGGTAGGCGAACGAGAGGTGCGCGGGTTCGTCGAGGTCCACATGGGACTGCGGGGCGCCGTCGATCAGGAGCGTCCAGGCGCCCGGGCGTTCCCGGTCGGGCAGGAGCTCGGCGAGTCCGCCGCCGACCTGCTGGGAGACCGGCTCCCGCTCGGCCCGGCCGGATCCCCGGCCGCCGCCCTGACGCCCCTTGGCGCTTTCGGCTCCGCCCTTGCCCGCGGCCTTGTTGCCGCCGGCCGCCCTCCCCTTGCCCGCGGCCTTGTCCTTGCCTCGGGCCGGCGCTCCTCGACGTGCCACGTTCGCTGGTCCTTGCTGGTGGGGGCCCGGGTCGCCGGTCGCGCGGAGGTGTTCCGCCCGTCCGGCCATTATGGGCTCAGCAGCAGTTGTCGGCCGCCTCGATCAGCCGGGCGGCCTGGTCGAGGGCGGCGCGGAGCACGGCCGGATCGGTGACCGGGGCGTCCTCGGCGGGCGGGAGCAGCCAGCCGGAGCCGGAGCCGGAGCCGGGCGGCTCGGCGGGGATGCGCAGCCCGCGGCCGTCGGTCCGCGTACAGGCGCTGCCCGGTACGTCCCAGGCGTCGGCGGTGCCCGGCGGTACGAGGAAGCCGAGGGTGTCGCAGGCGCCGTCGTGCAGGACCGGGCCCACGGGCTCCTGGTCCCGTCCGCGACGGAGGATGTCGACGGCTTCCAGTCCCTGCCGCGCGGGGACCGTGACGAGGTCGCAGGACTGGTCCCCCTGCGCCGGGGCCATCGGTTTCGTCGCGGTCGTCCGTGAGCCGGTCTCCCTGCCGAGATGCAACAAGGGAACCCCTCCTCTCATCGCCGAACGGAGCCACGCTCCGTCTCCACATGGACCAACGCCCCGGGTGCGTCAAGGGCTACGGGACCACACCGCCGCAAAGGGTGGCAGTTCATGGCAGATCAAGGGTGGTATGCCCCTTTCGCAACGAAACGCTGTGTGTGCGTCCCGTCACAGCAGGTACGTTCTTGCTCCGCCGGGGCACCGGGAACCACGGACCCCGGCCGCACCAGAGAGGGGCCGGCCATGGTGTCGACAGCGGCAGTTCCCAACCTCGCCTTCCGTCAGCTGCGCGGACAGCGCTCCGCCGGGGAGTTCGCGGCGGTCGTCCGCAGGGCGGCGCGGGAGATCGGGGAGCAGGTCGCGTGCGACGCCCGCTACATCGGGCGCGTGGAGTCCGGGGAGATCCGCTGCCCCAACTACGCCTACGAACGCGTGTTCCTGCACATGTTTCCCGGGGCGTCCCTGGCCGACCTGGGGTTCTCTGCCCGCGAGAGCGTACGGGGGCGGGGCGCGCGGGTCGTGTCCGAACCCCCGCCCGTGCGCGGGCGGGAGGGTGATGCGACGGCCCCGGCCCCGGCCGCCGCATCACCCGCCGGCCCGCACGCCCCGCTCCTCCACCGCGAACCCTTTCTCCACCGCGACACCGAAACCGACGACATCCCCGAGGAGAGCGACGTGCTGCGTCGCGTGTTCATGACGAGCGGCACCACCACGGTGGCGGCCGCTTCCCTGGGTCTCGGCGGGGCCCCCGCCTCCGCCGCCCAGGTCTCTCTGCCCGCGCAGCGCAGGGTCGGCGAGGCGGAGGTGAACGCCGTCGAGAAGGCCGTACGGCAGATCCGGCTGCTGGACGACCGGCACGGCGCGGACGGGCTCTACCGGCGGGCCGCCCAGCCGCTGCGCGCGGCGTACGAGCTGCTGGACGCCGGGACCACCGCACGGCGCGCCACCTCGGACCGGCTGCACGCGGGCGCGGGCGAGCTGGCCATCTCGGTGGGCTGGCTGGCCCACGACTCGGGCCGCTTCGACGACGCCCGCTCGCACTACGCGGAGGCGCTGGCCACGGCGCGGCTGGCCGGGGACGCGGGTCTTGAGGCGCACGCGTTCTGCAACACGTCGTTCCTGGCCCGGGACTCGGGGCGGCCCCGGGAGGCGGTACGGGCGGCGGAGGCCGGCCAGCGGGCCGCCCGCACGCTGGGGTCGCCCCGGCTGCTGGCGCTGCTCGCGCTGCGGGAGGCGGGGGGCCGGGCGGGGCTCGGGGACCGGACGGGGTGCGACCGGGCGATCGGGCGGGCCCGTGCGGCGTTCGACCGGGGCACGGCGGCGGGTGATCCGGAGTGGATGAGCTTCTTCCGGGAGGCGGAGCTGGAGCTGCTGGAGGCGCAGTGCTGGTCGGCGCTGGGCGACTGGTCCCGGGCGGCGCGGCACGGACGGCGGGCGACGGCGCTCCAGGACGCGCACTTCACCCGGAACCTGGCGCTGTACCGGGCCCAGCTCACGGGTGACCTGGCCCGGGCGGGCCGGGCGGACGAGGCGGCGGCGACGGGGCACCAGGTGCTGGACCTGCTGACCCGGGTCCAGTCCTCGCGGATCCGGGGGATGCTGGCGGGGGCGGCGCGAGTGCTGGAGCCCCGGGCCGGGGCGGCCCCGGTGGCCGGCTTCCTGACCCGCCACCAGGAGTCGCCCCCGGGCCGTAGCACTCGTCCTGGCAGCCACCCCAGCCCGTCCGGCGCTTGACGACGAACCCGGTGAACACGTTCCAGGGTGCGAAAACCAGCCCGTCCGGCGTTTGAGGACGGAACCGTGCAGCACGTTCCAGGGTGCTGATTCAGGGTCTCCCGCGCCACGGGTCCCGTGAAGAGCCCGCCCACCGGACGAAGGGTTCCGTCCTCAAACGCCGGACGGGCTTGGGTGGGTGCCGGACGGGTCTGGGTGGGCTCATGTGCCGGGTGGGCCGAGAAGTGGGTGGGCCGGGCGGGTCGTTATCGCTCCAGGTGGCCCGTGTCGTTCCAGCGTTCCACGGCCGGCAGGCCGTACGCCCAGCCCAGGACCGACAGCGACGTCGGCTCCAGGCGGATACGGGCGCCGAAGGACAGGTCCTCGCCCAGCCACCGCGCACCCAGCGCCCGCAGGATGTGGCCGTGGGCGAAGACCAGGACGTCCCGGTCCGCCGAGCGGGCCCAGGCGACGATCTCGTCCGCGCGGGCGGTGACGTCGGCGACGGACTCCCCGTCCGGGACCCCGTCGCGCCAGATCAGCCAGTCGGGGCGGTCCGCCTTGATCTGCGCCGGGGTCAGCCCCTCGTACGCCCCGTAGTCCCATTCCATCAGCGCGTCCCACGGCTCCGCCCGCTTCCCGAACCCGGCGAGTTCGCAGGTCTCGGCGGCCCGGACGAGCGGGCTGGTGCGGACCTCGACCCCGGGCAGCCCCGCCCAGGGCTCCCGGTGCAGCCGCTCGCCGAGGAGCTTCGCGCCCTCGCGCCCGGCGTCGAGGAGCGGGATGTCCGTCCTGCCGGTGTGGTTGCCCCGGACCGACCACTGGGTCTGGCCGTGCCGGGCGAGCAGGATGCGCGGTGCCATGAAGGCTCTCCCTGAAACGCTGGTGCTGGGCCTTCCATCATCCCGTACCGTCCCGGCAGGCAACCTCCCGGGCCATGCGGGCGTCCCAACCTGAGCAGTGCCCCGGCCGAGGATTCGGACCAGCGCGGGGGCCACTGCGTACGGGACGTCCGGAAGGGGACCCCCGGGGGAACCGGCGGCACCGTGCCACCGTACGGTTGAACGTTCGTCGTCGGCCGCATGAACATGGGGAGAGCTACCGGATGCCGCACGCCACCGCGCCGCCCGCGACCGGTCATCGGCCCCGCTGGTGGACGGAGCTGCCACTGATCGCGGTGGTGTACGCGCTGTATTCGGTGGGCCGGCTCCTGGTGCGCGGCGATGTGTCGACGGCGGTCGACCACGGCCTGGCAATACTGCGGCTGGAACAGGCGCTCCACCTCAACGCCGAGCACCCGCTGAACCGTCTCTTCACCAGCACCCCGTCGATAGGGATACCCGCCGACTTCGCGTACGCGTCCCTGCACTACCTGGTCACCCCGGCCGTCCTCATATGGATGTTCCGGCGCAGGTCGGCCGCGTACCGGGCGGCCCGGGTCTGGCTGATGAACTCCACGCTGCTGGGGCTGGTCGGCTTCACGCTGATGCCGACCTGCCCGCCCCGGCTGCTGGACGCGAGCCACGGCTTCGTCGACACGATGGCGCAGTACAGCGCGTACGGCTGGTGGGGCGAGGGCGCGAGCGCCCCGCGCGGGCTGAGCGGGATGACCAACCAGTACGCGGCGATGCCCAGCCTGCACGTCGGATGGTCCCTCTGGTGCGGGATCCTGCTGTGGCGGCACGGCCGCCATCCCCTCGTACGGGCGGCGGGCATCGCCTATCCGCTGATCACCACGATCATCGTGATGGGCACCGCCAACCACTACTTCCTGGACGCCGTCGCGGGGGCCGCGGTGATGGGCCTCGGAGCCCTGCTGGTCAGGCCCGTCATGCGGACCGCCGACCGGTTCAAGGCATGGGGCGCGGCCCGGTTCACCGGGCCGGCCGCCGTCCTGTTCGCGGGCCGGAGCGGGGGCGGCCGGAGCCCCGTCGCCGGGTCCATATCCGCGACCGTGCCCCCGAATGTCAGTACCGGATGCAAGACTTCCCCGGGTGAGCGAATCCCCGGCCAGCGGACCACCTCCGCAGATCCCCCCGGCACGGTTGTCGGCGGCACGGCAGCCAGAGACGACGCCGACGCGGCCGCGAGCGACGACGCTCCGGCAGCGGCTCGCTGAGCTGCGCGGCCCCTCCGTCGCACCGCACCCGCTCGACGCCCGGGCGCTGGCCGCCCTCGCCGCCAACCCCGGCTGCAGACGGCGGGCCCTGCTCGACGGCGCCGGGGTGGACAAGGGCGTGCTGGCCACCGCGCTCGGCTCCCCCGCCCCCTTCGGGCAGTCCCAGTTCGCCTTCATGCGGGGCAACGCGTTCGAGGCGAAGGTCAAGGCCGACGGCGGCGCCGAACTGCTGCGCCTGCTGTACGAACGGCTCGGCGGCGGTGCCGAGGCCCCGGCCGGGGACGCCGCCACACCCGATCTGAGCGCCGCCGGTCCCGAGGGCCGTGCCGCGCGCACCGCGCTCGCGCTGCGGGAGGCCACGGCGGCGGGCGGCTGGGCGCTGCTGGACCACCCGATGCTGGCCCTGGAGGTGGCGGGCTCCCCCGCCTATCTGGAGCCCGACGCGGTCGTGGTGCACCCCGACGGCCGGTGGACGGTCGTCGAGATCAAGTCATTTCCCATGATCGACGCGTCGGCGGACCCGTCGAAGGTCGGCGCCGCCGCCCGGCAGGCCGCGGTGTACGTGCTGGCGCTGGAGCGGGTCGCGGCGGTGACCGAGGGTGCCGAGGTCGGACACCAGGTGCTGCTGGTCTGCCCCAAGGACTTCTCGAACCTGCCGACCGCCTCCGTCGTGGACGTACGCAAGCAGCGCGCCGTGACCCGCCGGCAGCTGACCCGGCTGACGCGCGTCGAGGACATCGCGGCGGGGCTGCCGGAGGGGACGACGTTCGATCCGGCGTGTCCGCCCGAGGAGCTGGACGCCGCCGTGGCGGCGGTGCCCCCGGCCTACGCCCCGGAGTGCCTGGCCGCCTGCGAGCTGGCCTTCCACTGCCGGGCCAGGTCCCGGGCCGAGGGGGCCGTGGAGACGCTGGGCCGCAGCGTGCGCGGTGAGCTGGGCGGGCTGACCACCGTGGCCGGGGTGCTGGCCGCCGCCGCGGGCAAGGAGGGCGATCCCGCAGATCCGACGGTCGCCGCCCTGCGCCGGGCCGCCGCCCTGCGGGCCGAGGCGCTGGAGAGTGCGGAGGCTCTGCGCGACGGGACACGGGAGAGCGGCTCCGTGCCGCGCGCCGGGGCGCCGGAGGGTGCTGCCGCATGTCGCTGATCACCACCCTGGCCCGGCTGGAGGCCGTCGACACCGGCCGCGCCCAGCCCCTGGCGACGGTTCGCCACCGCCATCTCACCGACCGGCCGCTCGTGCTGGTGCCGCTGACCACCGCGGGTGAGGCCGGGGCCCCGCTCGGGGCGCTGGTCGGCACGGACCGGGAGGCGCCCCGGCTGCTGGCCGTCGCCCAGCCGCGCGACCGGGACCTGCGGTTCGCGTTCCTGGCCGAGCTGGCGGAGGCCGTCCTGCCGCACATCGAGGCGTACGCGGACGTCGTCGAGCCCGCCGAGCGCAACGAGACCGACCCGGCGACCGGCAAGAAGACCAAGGTCGAGGTCGAGCTGTGCACGGACGCCGCCCAGCTGATCGTGCCGAGCCGGGCGGGCGTCGAGTTCGTCCGGCTGCTGGGCCGCTCCATGCGCTTCCGCCGTACCGCCGAGGACGATCCGGACACCCCGTATCCGGCCCCGGCCCGGGTGCCGCTGCTCGGCCGCTGGCTGACGCACTACGGGGAGCGGGCCCGGGTGCCCGGCTCCTCGCTGCTGCCCGCCGTCACGGATCTGCTGAACCGGCACTGGGCGACCGGGCAGAGCAGCCTGGAGGACCAGCACCTGGGCGCGCTGCTGGCCTGGATCGACCCGCCGGCCGGCTCCTCGGGGGCCGAGGCCGCGCTCCGGGCCGAGCTGGCCCGGGACGGGGAGGGCCAGTTGCTCTGCCCGCCGGCCGGTCCGGCCACCGACCCCGACTTCGACAACCGGCTCCTCGCCCCGGCGATCGAGCGGTACGACCGGGCGCGCACGGCGCTCGCGTCCGCCGAGGACGGTCTCGCCGCCGATGCCCGCCTCGGTGAGCTGAGCGCCGCCGAGCGGGAGATCCGCTCGTTGCTGGCGCGGGTCATGCTGCCGACCTGGGACGCGGTCTGGCGGGGTCTCGACCTGCTGCGGGAGCTGCCCGAGGGGTCCCGGGCCGAGGACCGCTGGACCCGGGACCGGTGGTCGTTCACCGCGCACCGGGACCGGGTGCGCTCGGGCGAGCCGCCGCAGCCGCGCCGCGACGACGCGGTGACGGCGGCCCAGAAGCTGGCCTCCCGGGAGACCGCCCAGGCCCAGCTGGAGGCGCAGGAGGCGCTGGACGATCCGCTGGTGCTGGCGGGTCGGCGGCTGGCGGGCGAGGCGTTCCTCGCCACGGTGTCCGAGGTGGAGATGGCGTACACCGAGTCCAAGCGGCCCTCCCCGCGCCCGCTGGTCACCGTCCGCACGGACGAGCGTCCGCACCTGGGCGAGCGGACGAAGGTCTACCGCTCGCTGGAGGGCAAGCCGCAGACGGCGGAGTTCGTGCGGTACGCGGACGGGCCTCCGGCCGACGACGGGGAGATCCCGCTGGTGCTGCGGATCCTGGACCGGATGGGCCGGGGCAAGGAGCCCGCGCCCGGTTCGGTGCCGGAGCCCGGCGAGCGGATCGCCTGGACCCTGTTCGAGCACGACCAGCGCGGCGGCCCGAAGCTGCCGGACCCGGAGGAGACGCCGTGGACCCACGGCGGCCCGCCGGGCGCGGACGCCGCGACGCGTGCGGAGCGCCCCGACCCCGTGACCCCGGAGGACCTGCTGTGACCACCGCCGTCTGTGAGGGCCTGCTGTGATGACGACCGTCTTCGACCCGGGCGCGGCGGCGGCGCGCGCGACCGACGCGATCCTCGGCGACACCCTGCGCGGCAGCGCCCGGGGCATCGTCGTGGACTCGCCCCCCGGCGCGGGGAAGTCGACGCTGGTGGTCCGGGCGGCCCTGGAGCTGGCCGCCGCCGGGCATCCGCTGATGGTGATCGCGCAGACCAACGCCCAGGTCGACGACCTGGTGGTGCGGCTCGCGGAGAAGGACCCGGAGCTGCCGGTGGGCCGGCTGCACAGCAACGACTCCGACCCGTACGACAAGGTCCTGGACGGGCTGGAGAACGTACGGAAGTCGGCGAAGGCGGCGGATCTGGCCGGGCTGGACGTGGTGATCTCGACGGCCGCCAAGTGGGCGCACGTGAAGAACGTGGAGCCGTGGGGGCACGCGATCGTCGACGAGGCGTACCAGATGCGCTCGGACGCGCTGCTGGCCGTGGCCGGGCTGTTCGAGCGGGCGCTGTTCGTCGGGGACCCGGGCCAGCTGGACCCGTTCTCGATCGTCGGCGCGGACCAGTGGGCGGGGCTGAGCTACGACCCGTCGGCGAGCGCGGTGTCCACGCTGCTCGCGCACAATCCGGAGCTGCCGCAGCACCGGCTGCCGGTGTCGTGGCGGCTCCCGGCGTCGGCGGCCCCGCTGGTGTCGGACGCGTTCTACCCGTACACGCCCTTCCGCAGCGGTACGGACCACGGGGACCGGAAGCTCTCCTTCGGGGTGGCGTCGGACGGTTCGGGGCCCGACCGGGTGCTGGACGAGGCGGCGGAGTCCGGGTGGGGGCTGCTGGAGCTGCCCGCACGGCACACCCCGCGCACCGATCCCGAGGCGGTACGGGCGGTGGCGCTGGTGGTCCGGCGGCTGCTGGACCGGGGCGGGGTCGCGACGAGCGAGCGGGCCGAGGACCCGGTGCCGGTGACGGCGGACCGGGTGGCGGTCGGCACGGCCCACCGGGACCAGGCGGCGGCGGTGCGGGCGGCCCTCACGGAGCTGGGCGTCACAGGGGTCGCGGTGGACACGGCGAACCGGCTCCAGGGCCGCGAGTTCGACGTCACGGTGGTGCTGCACCCGCTGTCGGGGCGTCCCGACGCGACCGCGTTCCACCTGGAGACGGGCCGCCTGTGCGTGCTGGCCTCGCGGCACCGGCACGCCTGCGTCGTGGTGTGCCGGGAGGGGGTGGCCGACCTGCTGGACGAGCACCCGTCCACGGAGCCGGTCCAGCTGGGCGTCACGGTGAAGTTCCCCGACGGCTGGGAGGCGAACCACGCGGTGCTGGCCCACCTCTCGGAACGACGGGTGCGGTGGCGCCCCTGAGCCGGGGGCGCCCCGGCCCCCTTGCGCGGGGTTGGACAATGGAGGGTGGCCGTCCGGATCTTCCGGTCATCAGGTCGTCCGAGGGAGGAACACCACATGACACAGTCCGAGCGGAACGAACGGCAGCGGCTGCGCCCCGCGCCGCTGCTTTTCGAGCCGTCTCAGGCCGCGGCGGATCCGGAGCACTTCTTCGACCTGGAGTCGCTGGAGGACCCCCGTGAGCTGCTGGCCCGTGCGACCGAGCTGACGCAGGCCTTCCGGGCGGCGACGGACCGGTCGGTGGAGTTCCAGGCGATGGCGGCGGCCCAGCTCGCCGACCCGCGCCGGTTCGACCGGCTGACCCCGGCGGACGTCGCGGAGCGGGCGGAGTGGACCGAGGACTACGCGAAGAAGATGATCGAGTTCGGCCGCTCCCTGCTCGACGCGCCCAGAGCCTGACCCACGGGGCCCGGCCCAGAGCCTGACCCGCGGGGCCTGCGGAGTCCATGGGGCCAGCGGGGTCCACAGTGCCTGCGAGGCCCGCGGGGGTCCACAGGGCCGATGTGGCCTGTGGGGCGGCCGGGGCCGATGTGGCCTGTGGGGCGGCCGGGGCAGATGCTGCTACGCCAGACCGGGGGTCAGGTCCCGTGGCATATTCCGGCGGGCAAGATACCCCTCCCCCTCCCGGCCTGTCCCGGTTTCCGGCAACTCTCGGATTCCTTTCCGTCACTCCCGGTAGACCTTGCTGCATGAGCGCATGGCTGAAAGACGAAACGACCCTGCAGACCGGTGCCGTCCCGCACCACGGCGTCGACATCTTCGCCCTGCTGCGGGACCAGTCCGGACCCCAGGCCGCACAGGTCACGGCGGCCGGCGCCGCCTGGCTGGCGGGGGCCGCCCCCTACCCGCGCAGCACGCTCGCCCACTGGGAGGAGCGCCCCAAGGCCCCCGGAGTGCTCCCCTGCGGTTCCGCTTTCGACGTCGTGAACGTTCCGGCGCTGTTCGGGCGGCGGATGCTGGAGCAGCTCTGGGCCGAGGGGCCCGGCTCCGGTCCGGTCGCCACGCACCGGGGCCGCATGCTGCTGTTCGCCGCCCCCGGAACGGCCCAGCGGCTGCCCTCCCTGCTCGCCTGGGAGGAGTGGGGATCCAGCGGTTCCGGGGACTCCGGGGAGCAGCGCGGCGCGGTGCCGCCGCTGCTCTGCCACGGCACCGGTGACGCCGTGACCGTACCGCCGCTGACCTGCGCGTCGTCCGACGGCGGGCCGCGCTGGGTGGTCGCCCCCGACACCCGTAATCCCTGGCTGCCCGGCCCCGATGTGCTGCTCTGGGCGTGTGTGCGGGTGAGCCGTTCCACGTCCTCCCGGGGCACCGCGCATGCGGTTTTTCCTCGGGCGGATCAGGGTGCTAATGTCTACGACGTCACCAGGCGCCGTTAGCTCAGTTGGTTAGAGCAGCTGACTCTTAATCAGCGGGTCCGGGGTTCGAGTCCCTGACGGCGCACAGACGGAAGAAGCCCCTCGCGGAAGCGGGGGGCTTCTTCGTGTGCGGAGGCCTCTGCCCGGCCGTTTCAGACGCCGGTGGTGATCCGGACGGTCCAGGAGCCGGACGGGGTGCGGTCGGCGACCTCGACGCGGGTGTCGTCGCCCGGCACGGTGAAGGTCTCCCCGACCCCGAGCGGGGCGTCGGCCAGCGGCGGGTAGACCGAGCGGTCCCAGCAGGCCCCGGTGTTCGGGTGGGTGTCGACCACCTCGACGGGCCCGCCGCCGGAGGCCGTCTCGCTGCGGACGCGGTAGATCAGGATGCCCTCGGCGCAGGTGCCCCGGTCGTTCCCGGTGGCGCTGCGGGCCTCGATGGCCAGGGCGCTGTCGGCGCCGGTGCGGACGACGGCGAGCCGGGTGCCGATCGACCCGCCGGGCACCGGGGCGGCGGCGACCGGTTCCAGGGTGAGGTCGGCCGAGCCCTGGACGCAGACGACCTGGCGTCCGCCGAGCCAGCCGAGCTTCCACTTGTGCCAGCCGAACAGGTCCGGGGCGAGGCCGAACTGGCTGCCCATGACGTCCCAGTCGCCGACGTGGGTGTCCCAGTCGCCCTTGCCGTCGGTGGGCCGGTGGTAGAGGTCGGCGAGGTCGAAGACGTGCCCGGTCTCGTGGGCGAGGACGTTGCGGTCGGGCGGGTGCTGCTCGAAGACCGTGACGACGCGCCGGATGTCGCTGTCGTCGGCGCGCAGCGGCCGGTCGAAGTTGACGACCTTGGTGGCGTCGGAGTCGACGCCGGGGGCGTCCGGGTCGGCCACCAGGTAGACGACGTCGTACCGGGAGAAGTCCACCTCCGGGTCGGCGGCGTCGATGGCGTCGCGCAGGTAGGCGGTGCGCCGCTCGGCGTTCCAGTCACGCTCTATGCCGTACCAGGTGGAGTCGCGGGGCATCTGCGTCCAGGCCCGCTGCGGATGGGGGCGCAGGGTGAACCGGCCATAGCTGGCGCGCTCGAAGAAGCGGGTCGTGGCGGGGAAGTGGTCGGCGGTGAGCGCCTCGGGGGTGAGCGTGGGCTCGGAGTCCGGGAAGGACAGGAAGATCATGACCGCGTCGAGGCCCTGGTCGGGGCGCGGGTACGCCGTGTTCCAGGTGTTCAGGCCGAGCGAGTGGTGCGCCGCCGTCCGGGGCAGGGCGCAGGGGGCGGCGTCCCTCGCGGCGGCCGCGGCGGGGCCCGCGACGAGGGACGTGGCGGCGAGCGCCAGGAGGGAGGTGGCGGCGGCGGCCAGACTGCGCAGCGGCGGCCGTTCCGCTCCCCCGGGTCCGCGACGGCACGGCACATCGACCTCCGGGTGGGGAAACACGGTGCTTCCCGTCCACCCTGTGCCGCTTCACCACGCCACGCCCTGTTGTGCTGCCCCACACGGGTCAGCGGTCAAAATCGCCGCCCACACCTTCACGGAACGTCACTGACAGTCATTCCAGCCTTCCGATGAAACAGATCCGCACAGAAATGATCAGGATCGGGCAAAGCGGAACGCCTGCTCCCGTCCCCTCGCGGACCCGCACGATGGCCCGGACCGGACGGTGAGCTGGAACGGCCGACGCGGCACCCTCTATGCTTCACCACGCTTTCCCGCGTGGAACGGGCCCGTTCACGGGACCGCCACCCGGTGGCCAGTCCGACCCCACCAGTTCACGACGACCTTCACAGCGGGAGCGAGCGGTGAGCGGAACCTCCGAAGGGCCGAGCGCCCCGGCAGGCACGGCCTCCGGCGTGCCCCCCGCGCCGGTCACGGAGCGTCATACGACGACGATGGACCCGTCGGCCACGGACGCGCGGGCCACGGCCCCGTCGCCCGCGGGCCCACCCCCCGCCGGGGACGACCCCGCCTCCTCCGAGCTGCGCGACTACCGGGCCGCCTTCAACGCCGCCACGCTCCCCATGGGCGTCGTCGACGGCCGGGGCCACGTCGTGCGGGCCAACGAGGCGCTCGGCGGGCTGCTGGGGACCCCGGCGGCGGTCCTCGCCGGGCGGCAGGCGAGCGAGCTGCTCGACCTCGCGTCCGACGACCGCACCTGGCACGCCTATCGCGAGGTCCTCCTGGGCCGCCGCTCCCGGTTCCGCTGCACCCGTCGCCTCAAGCACCCCGACGGGCGCACCCTGTGGGCCGAGATCACCGTCGTGCCGATGACCGGCGCGTCGGCCGCGGAGCCCGCCCGGGTCCTGCTGACGGTCGCGGACGTCAGCGACCGTCGCGAGCTCCAGGAGCGGCTGCGTCACCTCCAGATGCACGACCCGGTGACCCGGCTGCCCAACCGGACGCTGTTCTTCGAGCGCCTCGCCTCGGCCCTGGAGACCCCGCCGTACCAGGACGACTCGATGCCGCCCCGGCAGCACGCCCGCATCGGGCTCTGCTACCTCGACCTGGACGGCTTCAAGGCCATCAACGACACCCTGGGGCACCGGACCGGGGACCGGCTGCTGGCCGCCGTCGCCTCGCGGCTCACCGACTGCGCCGAGAACGACGCCTCCCGCGGCCCCGGCGGCAGCCGGCTGGTGGCGCGCCTGGGCGGCGACGAGTTCGCGATCCTGGTCGAGGACTCGGCGGGCACCGAGGAACTCGCCGAGCTGGCCCGCTCGGTCCTCGCCGCGCTCCAGCAGCCGTTCGACCTCGCCGGCCAGCGGCTCTCGGTCTCCGCGTCGATCGGGGTGGTCGAAAGGGCGGCGGCGGGCACCTCGCCCACCGGTCTGATGCAGGCCGCCGACACCACGCTGTACTGGGCGAAGGCGGACGGCAAGGCTCGCTGGACCCTGTTCGACCCCGAGCGCAACGCCCACCGCATGACCCGGCAGTCCCTCTCCTCCACGCTCCGGCCCGCCGTGGAACGCGGCGAGTTCACGCTGGAGTACCAGCCGCTGGTCGGGATGGCGGACGGGGTGCTGCGCGGGGTCGAGGCGCTGGTGCGCTGGAACCATCCGCAGTTCGGCGTGCTGCCGCCGAATCGGTTCGTCCAGATCGCCGAGGAGGACGGCTCGATCGTCCAGCTCGGCCGGTGGGTGCTGCGCACCGCGTGCCGGCAGGCGCGGCGCTGGCAGCTGGACCACCCGGACGAGCCGCCGCTGTTCATCAGCGTCAACGTCGCCGTACGGCAGGTCTGGGACTCCGACCTGGTCGCCGACGTGGCGCAGATCCTGGCCGAGACCGGCCTGGCCCCGGGGCTGCTCCAGCTGGAGCTGACCGAGTCGGCGGTGATGGGTTCGGGCGGCCGGCCGCTGCGGGCGCTCCAGGCGCTGAGCGACATGGGCGTACGGATCGCCATCGACGACTTCGGGACCGGATATTCGAACCTCGCCTACCTCAGCAGGCTGCCCGTCTCCGTGCTGAAGCTGGACGGGGCGTTCGTGAAGGGCTTCCGGTACGAGGACGGTACGCATCCGAGCCCCGCCGACGAGACCATCGTGGAGGCCATGGTGCAGCTGGCGCACCGCCTGGGCCTGACCGTCACCGCGGAGTGCGTGGAGACGGCCGGGCAGGCGGAGCGGCTGCGGCGGATCGGCTGCGACACCGGGCAGGGGTGGCTGTACTCGCGGGCCGTGGCGCCGGAGCAGATCGCCGGGCTGATCGGGTCCCGGCCGCTGGAGGGCTGACGCCCCGGCCGGCCGGGACCCGGGGCGGCGTTACGCGGCCGCGGGCAGGCCGTACGCGTCCGCGATCAGGTCGTAGCTGCGCAGCCGCGCCTCGCCGCCGTGCGCGTTGGCGGTGATCATCAGCTCGTCGGCGCCGGTCCGCTTGGCCAGGTCGTCGAGGCCGCCGCGGACCTCGTCGGCGGTGCCGTGGATCACGTTGGCGAGCCAGCCGTCGACGAACTCCCGCTCCATCGGGGAGAAGTCGTACGCGGCGGCCTCCTCCGGGCTCGGGATCAGCCCCGGACGGCCGGTGCGCAGCCGGACCATGGACAGGGCGCCGGTCAGCACCTGGCGGCGGGCCTCGCGTTCGTCGTCGGCGGCCAGCGCCGAGACCCCGATCAGGGCGTACGGGGCGTCCAGCACGGCGGAGGGCCGGAAGGACTCGCGGTAGAGGTCGAGCGCGGGGATGGTGTTCTGCGCCGAGAAGTGGTGCGCGAAGGCGAACGGCAGCCCCAGCGTGCCGGCCAGCCGCGCGCTGAAGCCGGAGGAGCCCAGCAGCCAGACGGGCGGCCGGTGCGCGGACTGCACGCCGCCGGGGGCGGTCGCCTGGACCGGGCCCGGCACGGCGTGGATCCGGGCGTACGGGTGCCCGTCGGGGAAGTCGTCGTCCAGGAAGCGGATCAGCTCCATGAGCTGCTGCGGGAAGTCGTCGGCGCCCTCGTTGAGCCGGTCGCTGCGGCGCAGGGCCGCCGCCGTCGCGCCGTCGGTGCCGGGGGCCCGGCCGAGGCCGAGGTCGACGCGGCCCGGGGCCATCGCCTCCAGGGTGCCGAACTGCTCGGCGATCACCAGCGGGGCGTGGTTGGGCAGCATGACGCCGCCGGAGCCGAGCCGGATGCGCTCGGTGTGGGCGGCGATGTGCGCCAGGATCACGGCCGGGGAGGACGAGGCGACCCCGGGCATGGAGTGGTGCTCGGCGACCCAGAAGCGGTGGAAGCCGCGGCTCTCGGTGAGCTTCGCGATGTCCACGCTGGTGCGCAGGGCCTGGGTCGCGGTGCGGCCCTGCCCCACGGTGACCAGATCGAGGACGGACAGCGGAACGGCGGCCGTTCCGGCTGCTGCGCCCCGGATTCCGTCGGCGTCGGCCGGGCCGCCGCTCGCGCCCCCGGTCGCGTCACCCCTCGTGTCGCTGCGGGTCTCGTCGCCTCGGATCTCGTCCACGTGTCGGCCTCTCCCGGTGCTGCTGTCGTACGGCTGCGTATCGGAGGGGTACAACAGGAGGATGGCTCCGTTTATTCCCGCACATCACCCGGGGCCCGCGTCCCGCCGACCGGGCGCCACGCCCCGACGACCGGGCGGCGAGGCTACTCCCGTACCTCGATGCCCTTCGGCTCCAGCGACCTCAGCACCGGCTCACGGGTGGCGAACAGGGTGCCCAGCATGGGGGCCCAGGTCCGGCGGTCGGTGAGGCGCAGCCCCTCCCACACCGTGACCTGGTTCGCCGTGAGGACGGGCTTGCCGAGCAGTTCCTCCAGCTCGGGGACGTACGCGGTGGTGTGCAGCGAGGTGTCCGGGATCAGCACCACCTCGGCGTCCGGGTGGTCGGCCTCCCGCGCCAGCCGCTTCACCCGCTCCGGCTCCCAGGACCCGGCCCCGGCCGACGAGACGGCCCCGCCGGACGCGGCGGCCACCACCTCGACGCCCGCCGACGCCAGGAACTCCACGAAGAGCCCGGTGACGTCCTCGGGGTAGGGGGCGGCGACGGCGACCCGGCCCGCGCCCAGCTCCCGTACCGCGTGGACGAAGCCGATCGAGGTGCTGGAGGCGGGCAGGCCCGCGCTCCGGGCGAGCGTGGCGACCTGCTCGTGGGCGCCCTCCCAGCCCTGCCCGAAACTGCCGCCGCTGGAGGCCCACAGCAGCGCCTCGGCGCCGGCGAGGCGCAGTTCCTCGACGCCCTCGGCGATCCGGGCGGGGGCGCCCTGCTCGCGCAGCGCGTCGGCGCGGTAGGCGCCCTCCCCCGTCTCGGTGGAGAACAGGGGCAGCCGGATGTCGGTGTCGAGCAGGATCTCGGTCCGCGGGAAGTCGTCCTCGGCGGCGTGGCCCGGGTAGAGAAGTCCTACGGTCGTCATGTCCACCCTTCCTGTGCGTCGTCGGCTCGCCGCACGGTGGGCGACCCCGCCAGGGGGTCGCTGCGGGCCTTCCGGACGCTCCGGCGGCCGTGACCGCGCGACCGGTCACTCTTGCCCCGACTTGTTCCCAGTATTCCCCCGGGCGAGCACCGGGGCGCGCGGCCGGGCCTCGTTGACGAAGGGGGAGGCTGCTGCGAGCGTGGGCCATCCGTACGTCCGCTCCACCGCGGAGGGCTGACCACCCATGCCGGATCCCGTCCTGCTCGTCCTCGACGCCGCGCCCTCCCCGCGGCTCGGCCGGCTGACCGGCCGGGTGGACGTGCGGCACGCGGACGCCTCCTCGCTCGCGGGGCTGCTCCCGGAGGCCGATGTGCTGCTGGTGTGGGACCTGGCGTCCGACGCGGTGCGCAGGGCCTGGCCGGGACCAGGGGCGCGGCCGCGCTGGGTGCACACGGCGAGCGCGGGCGTGGACCGGGTGCTCTGCCCGGAGCTGGCCGCGTCCGACACGGTCCTCACCAACGCGCGGGGCGTCTTCGAACGGCCGGTCGCGGAGTGCGTGGCGGGTCTGGTGCTGGCCTTCGCCACGGATCTCCCCGGTGTCCTGGAGTGCCGGCGGGAGCGGCGCCCGTCCGACCGGGAGGGGCAGCGGGTCGCCGGATCGCGGGCGCTGGTGGTGGGCGCGGGGCCGATCGGCCGGGAGATCACCCGGCTGCTGCACGGCCTGGGGCTCACGGTGGCGCTGGTGGGGCGGAGGGCCCGGCGCACGATCCACGGGGTGGCGGATCTGGACCGGCTGGCGGCGCGGGCGGACTGGGTGATCGCGGCGGTCCCGCTCACGGAGTCGACGCGCGGGATGTTCGACACCCGGTTCTTCGGACTGCTCCAGCCGTCGGCACGGTTCATCGACGCGGGGCGCGCGGCGACGGTGGTGGAGGCCGACCTGGTGGACGCGCTGAACCGCCGCTGGCTCGCGGGGGCGGCGCTCAGCACCTTCCAGGAGGAGACGCCCGGCCCCGGGAGCCCGTTGTGGGACACCCCGGGGCTCGTCCTGACTCCGCACCTGGGCGGGAACACCGCAGGCTGGCGCGACCGGCTGGGCGAGCGTTTCGTGGCGATGTACGAACAGTGGTCGCGCGGCCTGCCGTTGCCGAACACGGTCGACAAGTGCCTCGGTCACGTTCCGTCGACCGACCTCTTCGAGGACGACACCGCGCGCTGACGCGCCGCACGGCGTGACCGGCCTCTCCCTGACTCGCTGTCATGAACCGTTCCGGCGGGGGAACACGCCCCGCACACCTCTGGTCGCACTCCGCCCCTCTTCGGGCACGGGAAGGTCACCTTCCGGCCACTGTTGGGTTACATGCCTCCGGCTTCCTGCATAGACGTCCGGGATCGGGCAGGGGCTCAGTCTGTCCGGACTGTTCGACCTCCAGGAGATTGCGAACCATGGCTGAATTCCCGAACCTGTCCCGCCGGGGCTTCCTCAACGGATCGGCTGCCGTGGGCGGCCTCCTCGTCGTTCCCGGCCTCCTCACCGCGTGCAGCAAGACCGACTCCGGCTCCGCGACCGGTGAGGGCGCCCTGGACAAGCTCCGTAAGCAGGGCTTCGTACGGGTGGCGTACGCGAACGAGGCCCCGTACGGGTACCTGGAGGGCAAGGAGCTCAAGGGCGAGGCCCCGACGCTGCACCGGGAGATCTTCAAGGCCCTCGGGGTGGACGAGCTGAAGCCGACGCTCTCCGAGTGGGACGGGCTGATCCCCGGGCTGCAGGCCGGGAAGTACGACGTGGTCAGCGCGGGCATGGCGATCACCCCGGAGCGCTGCGGCAACGCGATCTTCTCCGAGCCGGAGTTCATCTCGCCGACCGCCCTGATGGTGAAGAAGGGCAACCCGAAGAAGATCACCGATCTGGCCTCCGCGAAGGAGGCGGGGATCACCGTCGGTGTGATGTCGGGTGCGGTCGAGGGAAGTTACGCCAAGGGCGCGGGCATACCCGAGGACAGGATCAAGACGCTGCAGAAGCCGCAGGACGGGGCCGACGCCGTCAAGGGCGGCCGGATCGACGCCTTCCTGCTCACCGGCATCTCGCTGCGCTGGCTGGCGAAGACCAACCCGGACACCGAAGTCACCGAGGCGTTCGTGCCGCAGCTGGACGGCAAGGAGCAGTTCTCCCCCGGCGGCGCGGTGTTCCGCAAGGGCAACGAGGACCTGCGGGACTCCTTCAACCGCGAGCTGAAGAAGATCGTGTCGGACCGCTCCCGCTATGTGCAGCTGCTGGAGCCGTTCGGGTTCGGGGAGACGGAGATCCCGCCCGCCGACCTGAAGACCGCGGATCTGTGCAAGGGCTGACGGGGCGGACGCGCACGCATGAGTGACTTCTTCTCCCTCCTCGTCGAGGAGTTCCCCCGGGTCCGCTCGGGCCTGTGGGTGACGCTTCAGGCCACGGTCCTGGGCGCGCTGCTGGCCGGGGTCCTGGCCTTCGCGCTCGGCCTGATGGCGGGCAGCCGGCTGCTCCTGGCCCGGGGGTTCTCCCGGGTGGTCGTGGAGTTCTTCCGGGGCACCTCCCTCTACATCCAGCTGTTCTGGCTCTACTACGCGATGCCGCTGCTGACCGGCTACGAACTGACCCCGGTCGTCTGCGGCGTGGTCGCGTTCGGCCTCAACTTCGGTGCCTACGGGGCCGAGGTGGTGCGGGGCGCGGTCAACTCCGTGCCGCGCGGCCAGTACGAGGCGGCCATCGCGCTCAACCTGAGTCCGACCAGGCGGCTGTGGAAGGTGATCCTGCCGCAGGCCTGGGTGCAGATGATCCCCTCCTTCACCAACCTGTTGATCCAGCTGCTGAAGGCGACCCCGCTGCTGTGGCTGATCTCCGCCGCCGATCTGATGACGGTGATCCAGCAGCTGCGCGACCGTACCGGTGAGACCCTCACCGCCTATCTGACGCTGCTGGCCGCCTACTTCGTCCTGGCGTACGCGCTGACGATGCTGATGAATCTGCTGGAGCGGAGCGCCAAGCGGCGACTCGGCCTGGACACCGGCGCGAAGAGCCTGTTCAAGAGCCGCAGCGCGTCCACGACCGCCGTGGGAGGTACCCGGTGAACGGCTTCGACTGGAACGCCGTCGGGGAGTCCCTGCCCCTCCTCCTGGAGGGGTTCAAGGTCACCCTGCTCGCCACGGTGCTCGGCACCCTGGTGGCGGCCGTGCTGGGGCTGGCCGTCGCGATGGCCGGGCGCGCGCCCAGCAAGTTCGTGACGGTCCCGGTGCGGCTCGTCACGGAGTTCGTCCGCTCCACCCCGCTGCTGGTCCAACTGGTGGGTGCGGCTGCCCTGTTCAACACGGTGGAGCCGCTGTACATCGGCATCACCGTGCTGGGCGTCCACTACGCCGCGTACACCTCCGAGGTCTACCGGGCGGGGATCGACGGTGTGCCGAAGGGCCAGTGGGAGGCGTGCCGCGCGCTGTCGCTGTCGCCCCGGCGCACCTGGCAGGCCGTGATCCTGCCGCAGGCGGTGCGCAACGTGCTGCCCGCGCTCGGGAACTACGCGATCTCGATGTTCAAGGAGACGCCGTTCCTCGCCGTGATCACAGTGCAGGAGATGGTCTTCGAGGCCCGGAAGTACGGGGCCGAGCAGTTCGCGTACACCGAGGTGTTCACCCTCGCCGGCCTGATCTTCCTGGTCGCGAGCTACCCCACGTCGCTGTTGATGAGAAAGCTGGAGAAGCGCCTTGGCCACTGAACCCCTCCCCCTGAAGAAGACGGAGTCGCCGGGGCCGGCCGGAGCCCCCGAGGACGCCGTCCCGGCCACCGGGCGCACGGGTGAGCCGCTGGTGCGCTTCGACAAGGTGGTGAAGCGCTACGGCGACCATGTGGTGCTGGACGAGCTGGACTTCACCGTGGACCGCGGTGAGCACGTCACCCTGATCGGGCCCAGCGGCTCGGGCAAGACCACGATCCTGCGGCTGCTGATGACGCTGGAGAAGGTCAGCGGCGGGGTCATCTGGGTCAACGGCTCGCCGCTGACCCACGTCCGCGCCCCGGACGGTTCACTGAGGCCCGCGGGCGAGAAGCAGCTGCGCGAGTCCCGGAAGAAGATCGGGATGGTCTTCCAGCAGTTCAACCTCTTCCCGAACATGAAGGTGATCGAGAACATCACCGAGGCCCCGGTCAGCGTGCTCGGCAAGAGCCGCGAGGAGGCCGAGGTGCGGGCACGGGAACTGCTGGACCTGGTCGGGCTCTCCGCGAAGGTCGACGCCCACCCCTCGCAGCTCTCCGGCGGCCAGCAGCAGCGGGTCGCCATCGCCCGCGCCCTCGCGATGGAGCCGGAGATCCTGCTCCTGGACGAGGTGACGTCGGCGCTCGACCCGGAGCTGGTGGCGGGCGTGCTGGAGCTGCTGGGGGACATCGCCCGGAACACCGACATCACCATGCTCTGCGTGACCCACGAGATGAACTTCGCCCGGGACGTCTCGGAGAAGGTGCTGATGTTCGACGCGGGACGGGTCGTGGAGTCCGGATCCCCGGAAAAAATCTTCTCCGATCCGTCACACGAACGTACGCGCGAGTTCCTCAACGCGGTGCTGTGACCTCGCAGTTGCGGTTCCGCCCATGACGGTGGCATATGCCAGGCGGGTGCGCCCCAGATGACAGCTCCGGGGCGCGCCCACCGACCCGTCAACTGCCGCCCCGCAGGGGCGTTCCGGCGGCTATCGTGGGGCGAAAGCTTGCGGTCACAACCTGGTAGGGGGACACCGTGGCGTTGAAGCCCGAGCCGACCGCGCCGTTCCACTCGGTGCAGTACGCCCTGCGCGTGCTCGAAACGGTTTCCAAGCACGGCAACGGTGTGACCGATGCCCAGATCTCCCGCGAGACGGGGCTGCCGACCGGCCACCTCGCCTCCCTGCTTCTCACGCTGCGCCGCGAGGGATATGTGGAGCAGGTCAGCGACGGCGCGTACGTCATCGGCGCCTCGTTGCTGCTGCTCGGCTCCGGGGCGGCCCGCCGCCAGGCCCTGGAGGACCGTCTCCAGCACACCCTGTCCGAGCTGCGCGACTCCGTCGGCGCGGCGGTCTATCTCAGCCGCTATGTCGACGGCGAGGTCAGCGTGACGCAGGTCGCGGACGGACCGCTGACACCGGCGGTCAACGAATGGGTGGACTTCCGCTCCTCCGCGCACGCCAGCGCGGTCGGCAAGTGCCTGCTGGCCCAGCTCGACCACGACGGGCGGCGCGACCACATCTCCCGGCACCGGACGGCCCGGCTCACCTCCCGGACGATCACCAACGAGAAGATCCTCTTCTCCCAGCTGGACGCCCAGTCCGCCACGGTCCCGGTGCTGGATCTCCAGGAGTACGCGGTGGGCACCGTCTGCGCGGCCGTGCCGCTGACGGCCGGATCCGCAGCGGGCTGCCTCGCCCTGTCGCTGCCGATCGAGGACGCGCACCGGCTGCGGGCGGCGGCCGAGACCCTCAGCCGCCGGGCGGCGCCGGTTCTGCTGTCGCTCGCGCTGTAGCGGCCGGGGGCCGGTGCGCACGGGCGGTAGCGTCACCGCCATGTACGCACCCATACCCGCGCTGAACCTCCTCAAGGAGTTCGAGGACGGCGTCGAGGACTACTTCGCGCCCGGCTTCGAGCTGATCGCCTTCGGCGAGGACGACGGCGGCTACCCGCAGCTCTCCGACCGGATCCGGCCCTTCGCCCAGGCCACCGGCTCCGGCTCGACGTACGCGATCTGGCTGCTGGACGACCGCGCCGACCTCGCCACGCTGCCCGTGCTCCTCCTGGGGGACGAGGGAGGCGTCCATGTCGTCGCCCGCGACCTGCCCGAGCTGCTGCGGGTCCTCGCCTCCGGCCGGTCCCCGATGTGCGACTGGGACGGCGTGGACTACTACGACGAGCGCGAGGAGGAGGACGGGGACGCAGGGGACGGGGACGCAGGGGACGGATACGACCCCTGCCCGGAGAACCCCGCTTTCCGGGCCTGGCTGCGCGACCGTTTCGGCCTGGAGGCCGCCGAGGACCCCAATGCGGTCGTCCGTGCGGCCGGGGCCGAGCTGGGGGACGCCTTCGCCGCCTGGATCGGCCCGCTCGTCCCGGACGCGGTGGCCGCCCGCGGGACGGCGTAGGCGGGGCCCGGGCGGGCCCGGCCTCCCGGGGCCCGGAGGGCGGGGCTGCGAGGGGTGTCATCAGCACTCTTCCGGACCAGGTATTATTTTCGAGTCAGCAGGCGCCGTTAGCTCAGTTGGTTAGAGCAGCTGACTCTTAATCAGCGGGTCCGGGGTTCGAGTCCCTGACGGCGCACGACACGCAGTGGCGGTCTTCTTCACGAAGGCCGCCACTGCGCTTTTCCCCCTCACACCGCTCTGCCGTGCTCCTCGTACCGGGCCAGCAGGGCGGCGAGCCCCTCGGCGTCCAGCGGTGCGTACGAGCCGTCGCCGTACCGGTCCCACCAGACCGGGCCGGGGCAGCGGAAGCCCGCCCGGCACAGCGCCACCCGGTGGATCTTGTTCGTCGCGGTGACCGGCATCCGGTCGAGGATCCGGACGAACCGGGGGGCCATCTTCGTCCCCAGGTCCGGCTGGGCCCGCAGGAACGCGGCGAAGGCCGCCGGGTCGAAGGCCGCGCCCGCCCGGAGGGCCAGGGCGGCCATCACCTGGTCGCCGGTGACCGGGTCCGGGACCGCGTAGACAGCGGTGGCGGCAGCCTGCTCCCAGCGGGCCAGGATGTGCTCGATCGTCGCGGCGGCCAGGTTCTCGCTGTCCACGCGGAGCCGGTCGTCGGTGCGGCCGGCGAAGTAGAGGAAGCCGTCGGCGTCCCGGTAGAAGAGGTCCCCGGTCCAGTACCAGCCGCCGCGGGCCCGCTCCGCGTCCGCCTCCGGGTTGCGCCAGTAGCCCTCGAAGGGCGTCGGGCCCCGGTTGACCAGCTCGCCGATGGCCTCGTCCCCGTTGAGCAGCCGCCCGCCCGGGCCGAAGCGGGCCGGGGCCCGCTCCTCACCGCTGTCCGGGTCGACGACGGCGAGATCGTCGGCGGGGGCGGCCCGGCCGATCGCGCCCGGTGGGGTGCCGGGGGTGCGCTGGATGGCGGCGCCGCCCTCGGAGGAGCCGTATCCCTCGACGAGCCGCACCCCGAACCGCTCCCGGAACCGGGCCGCGTCCACCGCGCCGGCCTCGGTCCCGAAGCCCAGGCGCAGCGGGTGGTCCCGGTCGTCGGGGTGCTCGGGGGTGGCCAGCAGATACTGCACGGCCCGCCCGACGTAGGTGAAGTACGTCGCCCCGTAGGCGCGTACGTCGTCGAGGAAGGCCGAGGCGGAGAAGCGGGGGCGCAGCGCTATCGCGGCTCCGGCGGCGAGTGCGGGGGCCCAGTCGGCGAGCACCGCGTTGCCGTGGAACATCGGCATGCAGATGTAGTGGACGTCGTCCGGCCGTACGCCGAAGTGTCCGGCGAGGGACGCGCCGGCCCCGGCAAGCCGGCCCTGGGTGCAGATCGCGGCCTTGGGCGCGCCGGTGGAGCCGGAGGTGAAGTAGAGGAGCATGCGGCTGTCGGCGCCGACCGGGGCGACGACGGCGTCGCCGGGCCGGGCGCCCGCGTAGGGGGCGAGCAGGGCGGCGTACGCCTCGGTGTCGGTGACCAGGACCCGTACGCCGGGCAGCTCCAGTCCGTCGAGGAGCGGCAGGTGGGTGCGCTCGGTGATCAGGACCGGGGCTTCGGTGTGCAGGATGTCGCGGGCCAGCTCGGGGCCGCGCCGGGTCGGGTTGATCCCCGCGACGGCGGCCCCGGCCAGGGCCGCCGCGCTGAGCCACAGCGGGAATTCGGGGGTGTTGTCGAGCAGTACGCCGAGATGCGGCTCACCGCCTCGCGGAAGGAGGTCCGCGAGGAGCGCCGCCCGTGCGGCGGCGCCCTCGACCACCTGGTGATGACTGAGCACGGTGGGGCCGTGCTTCAGGGCGGGCCGGTGGTCACCCCATTGACGTCGTACGAGCTCCGCGACGGTGCCGGTACTTCTCATGGCGCCGCACGATAACTGAAAGAGCGTCAGAACTTAATGTCGGAGCAGGCGTAGAACGCGTTCTGGGTGTCCGCCACGTTCCACACCGCGAGGACGATGTGCTTGCCGCTCTTCTGGGTGGGGATCGTGCCCTGGTGGGTCAGCGTGGCCGGCGGCTGCTGGTTCCCGTAGGGCACGGTCATGAAGGGCTGCGATTCGAGCGCGGCCCGGGTGAGCGGCTTGGTGGAGTCCCAGCCGTCCTTGGTGATGTAGTAGCGGAAGTCGCTGGTGGAGTGGCGGGCGGTGAACTGCCAGCGGAAGCTGTAACCCTGCCCGCCGGTGACCTGGGTGGCGGGCCAGTTGCCGCCACGCGGGTCGTCGAGCTGGGCGAACTGCCCGTTGCCGCCGGAGCAGATCTTGCCGTCCGCCGGTCCTGCCGCCGGGAAGCCCTTGAGCCCCTCGACGCTCTGCGGCTCCCACTGGATGTTGCCGCAACCGGTCACCGTGCCGTTGGCACAGAGCTTCTGACGGCTGATCGGGGAGTCCGTGTAGCCGTGGCTGCTGGCGCTCGTGGTCGCGAGCACCGAGACGCCCGCTATCGCCAGACCGATCACGGCCGCGCTTGCCTTTTTCCGCATGGGCTGTCGCTCCTCTAGAACGTGGGGGAGGTTCCATGAGCATTGCTCGACTGCTGCGCGCTTGGTACGTGGTGCGTGGTGCTGTGCATGCGAGGTACTGCGGTCTAGACCAAGTCTTAGATTATTGACGCGGCGTGAACATGTCCAGACCAATGAGCGTCGTATTCCAGCGGGTGGACGGACCGCCCCCGGACCGTCCCCACGCTTCCCTCGTGCCTCGCCCGGCACTCCCCCGGCACTCCCCCGGGGCCTCAGGCCCCGTCTCCTCCCCCGCTGCGGCCGGTGTAGAAAGCGACCGTCAAGTCCTTGACGAGCGCCTTGCGTTCGTAGTCGTCGAGTTCGACGATGCCGCGCGTGGTGAGCCGGTTGACCGTGTCGTCGACCGCGTCCACCACGGAGGTGAGCACGCTGTCCCGGTGCTTGGAGTCGATCGCGGCGATCCGTCGCCGCTGCATCGCCGCCGCGACCTCGGGGGCGTACTCGATGCCGGTCGGCTGCGCCGAGTACACCTCCACGCCCACGGGTTCGCAGTCCGCCTTCAGCATCCGGGTCAGCGCGTCGCCGACCGCCTCCGCGTCGCGCAGGCTCGGGGCGTCCTCGTGGAACGCGTCGGCGGGCAGCTGCGAGAGGACCCGGGCCATCGCGGCCTCGACCTGGGCGCTCAGGTACGCCTCGTGGTCCTCGATGCCGAGGACGGCCCGGACCGTGTCCTTGATCCGCCACACCACGAGGACGACCACGCGCAGCGCGGTGCCGTTCGCGTCGACGGCGGGCAGCGGCTCGCTGCGCCAGTGCCGCAGCCGTACGTCGACGCGGCGGCGCAGCAGCAGGGGCGAGACCCAGACGAGGCCGGTGCGCCGGACGCTGCCCCGGTAGTCGCCGAAGAGCGTCAGCACCCACGCGTACCCGACCCGTCCCCGGCCGAGGCCGCCGAGCGCGAGGAGCACCACGGTGGCGAGGAGGGCGAGCAGGGCCCAGGCGCCGAAGCCGACGCCGAGGTCGGCCCGGGGGGTGAGACCGACGGCCGTCTGCCAGGTGGCGGGCAGTGCGCCGCGCCACCACAGGACGGCCAGCCCGCCGGTGATTCCGGCCGCGCCGACGAGGAGGGCGGCGTAGCCGGGCAGGGCGGGGCCGGGGCGTTCGGCGAGGCGGGGGTCGGCGACCGGGGCGGGCCGGGTCGGCGGCTGGACCCGCGTCTGCGGCGAACGCGGCACGGGGGGCCGCCGGGTGGCGGGCGAGCGGTCCCCGGTGGCGGGGCGGCGGACGACGGCCGCGGGCAGCACCGCGGCGGCGCCCGGCTCGGCCGGCTCCTGGTCGTCGCGGAAGAGGAGGTGTACGGGGATGGAGGCGGTGGTCTCGTTGGCGATGACGGAGTGGCGGCGGCCGGGGTACGCGGGCGTCGCGGCGGTCGGGGACGTGGGGACGGGCAGGGACACCGGTACGGAGAACGTGGCGGAGGCGGCCCGGTCGCCGGGGGCCAGGTCCAGGACGAGGTCCAGCTCGGTGTCGGGCCCGGGGCCGTCGACGGATCCCCTCGCGGGAGCGCCCTCGGGCCCGTGTCCGGCCGGGGCCTTCCGGGCGGGGCCCTTCCCGGGCTCCGGCTCGGCCCCGTAGGACGGATGCGGGGTCCACTCCGCCGAGGGTTCCGTCCTCGAACGCCGGACGGGCTTGAGGTGGAGGTTCCCGTCGAGCGGCACGGGGCGCGCGGGGGCGGGGCGGCCGCCGCCGGGACCGCCGGGCGCGGGGCGGCCGTCGGAGGCGGCGGTCGGAGTCGGCCCGGCCGATCGGCCGTCCGGGGCGGGGCGGCCGGAGGCCGGCCGCTCACCGGCGCGGGCATCCCCGGCGCGGCCGTCGTCGGCGGCGGCCGGGGTCGGCCCGGTCGTTCGGCGGTCCGGGGCGGAGCCCAGATGGAGGCTCACGTTCGGGGGCTCCGGGGATCCGGCCCTAGGGGGCGCGGGCGGGACCTTGCCGGCCTCGGCAGGGTCCCGGTCCGCACGGCCGAACAGCGGCGGAAGCCCGGCGTCCGGCCCGGGCTTCGCGTCGGGCCCGGGCTCGGATGCGGACGCGGGCACGGGCTTCGCGTCGGGCTCGGATGTGGGCCCGGGCTCGGCGGCCGGTCGCGGCGCACGCTCACGATCCGGCGTCGGGGTCCTGTCGACGGCGGGGCCGAAGAGCGGGGGCGGGCTTCCCCTGCCCGGCGGGTCGAAGAGGGACGGCGGGAGCTGGTCGTCCAGGGAGTGGGGGCTGGGGGTGGGGGTGGAGCTGGTCCGGGGGGTCTGGTCGTCGTTGGGGGTCACCGGTTCCCGATTCCTTTCCGTCACGTCCGTCACGCGAAGAGCCGGCGCC
Source organism: Streptomyces anulatus (assembly GCF_014650675.1). Taxonomy (GTDB): domain Bacteria; phylum Actinomycetota; class Actinomycetes; order Streptomycetales; family Streptomycetaceae; genus Streptomyces; species Streptomyces anulatus. The sequence continues at coordinate 165,973 of NZ_BMVK01000017.1, forward strand.
AGGTCTCCGGCCCCGGGTAACCATCGGCCGCACCGCCGCGCCAGCCCTGGGCCCGCTGGAACGCCTCGACGTTGCGGCGGTCGGCCTCGGTCCAGCGCGGGCCGGGGCCCGACACGTAGTGCTTGCCGTATCCCTTCTTCACCAACTGTTTGCCGAGCCGGTCGACATGGCCGTTGGACTGACCCGGCTTGAAATAGCCGCGCCCGGGGAACGCGACCGCCGTATTCGGGCTGCCGCCCGCACCGGCGGCCGGAATGTTCCGTCCGCCGCCGGTGGCCAGCAGGCGCCAGGTGTCCGGGCCCGGGATGCCGTCCGCCTCCTTGCCCTGCCAGCCCTGCGCCCGCTGGAACGCCTGGGTCGCACGCTTGTCCGCCGCGCTCCACACGGGCCCGGGTCCGACCGCGTAGAAACGCTTGCCGCCCCGCTGGACCAGCATCCGGCCGAGCTGGGTGACGTACTTGTTGTCGGCGCCGGGGCCGAACTTCTTGGCCCCGGGGAAGGTCGTGGAGGATCCGGAGCCGGGCGATCCACCCGAGACCCCTTTATACCGGTACGCCACATAACGGTCGGAGTTGTTCCAGTACGCCAGGGGCGTCGACTGCTTCCGCGTCTGCGGGCGCGCCTGCTCGTAGGCGACGTAATGCGTGCGCGTGTGGTCGGTCCAGCCGCCGAAGATCGTGACGTGCGAGCCCTTGGAGGGGTCGGCCGGGTTGTGGAAGAGGAGGATGTCGCCGGGCTGGAGGTCGGCGCGGGCGATCCGGGTCCCGTAGGCGGCGAGGCTGCCGGTCCACTCGTTGTTGCCGAGGTTCCAGGCCATCGACACATAGCCGGAGCAGTCCTGGCGGTAGCCGTCCGACCAGTACTTCTCCATGCTGTACGGGACCTTCGCGCTCACCCACTTCTTGGCCCGGTTGATGATGTCGGCGCGGGTCGTCCTGGGCACGGCCGATCCGGCGGACGGCGGGCCCGAGGCGCCGGTGCCCCGCAGCGGCCCCTTCTCACCCTGCGGGGTGGCCGGTTCGGGATCGGCTCCCCCGTCGGCGTGCGGGGCCCCGGGGGTGTAACCGGCGGCCGCGGCCGCTCCCGCCGCCCCGCAGGAGAGGACCACCCCGGCGGCCGTGGCCAGCACCAGGGCGCGGCGCGCGCCGTGCGCGGCGGGGTGGCCGCCACGCCGCACCGGCAGGGCCCTCGCGGCGGAGCGCCGCCGTACGGCGCACCCCGCGCATCCGCAGTCGATGGCGGGTTCGTACTCCTCGAAGACCGGCACAGTCATGCGATTCCCCTCCGCACTCGTCATTCGTCAAGATCTTTGGGCGCACCTGCAACGGGCGTCAGTGTCTCAACTCTCCCGACATATCGCATTTTGACGGAACAAAGGAAAAAAACGACTATCTGATGGGGCGTGGCGTCCGGTAAATGGTTCGGAGCACCCCGGGGAGTCGGGTAGAGTTCTTCAGGTCAGCAGGCGCCGTTAGCTCAGTTGGTTAGAGCAGCTGACTCTTAATCAGCGGGTCCGGGGTTCGAGTCCCTGACGGCGCACGCACAGTCAAAGCCCTCTCACGTTCAGTGAGGGGGCTTTGATCATTCCCCGTCCGGTATCCGGTGACACCCCGCGGCCGCATACGTACAGCTACGCACCGGACCCCGGACCGTCGCGGAGCAGTGACGGAGCAGTGACAGAGGGAGAGCGAGCGCCGGTCTCCGCTTCGTCACACCCCCTCCACAAGCTGGGGTCAAATCGTGCGTATGACCGGTAACCAGTCCGTTTCACCCTTGCGATCCCGTTCGGTGTCGGACAATCTGTCTGGGGACCATCGGGTCCAAGAGGACTGCTGATCCGTACAGTTGGCACAGCAGAGCGTGACGTTCCGGTTGTCTGCGCCGCGGGGTGGGGGTCCCGCTCAAGAGCGGACGCCGAGGGGGCATCATGCAACCGGAAGGCTGCCGTTCCCTGTCTGTGGGGACGGTGGCCTGCCACCGTGTGCGTGCCCGGTGAAGAACGGGGGCCCACCGCGCACGAAGAAAGAGACCGACCAGTCACGCACCAGCATGCGTGCGGGGGGATGTACCCATGACGTCGACGCCGCCAGGCGACCGGCAGGAGAACGACGCTTCCCGGACGACACAGCTCCGGATACCCGCGGGGCTGCGGGCGGGCGCGGCGCGGCGGCGTGCCAAGAAGGAGCTGCCGCGCTACGACTACGAGCACTACAGCCGGCTCGCCGGACCGCTGACGCAGCCCCCCGCGGGCAAGCCGTACAAGGTCCAGTACCGCTCGCTCATATCGCAGGAGCCGCACCGGGTGCGCGCGGCGCTCCTGCTCGGCGCGGCTCCCCTCGTCTCGCTCGGCCTCTTCGCCTGGCTGATGCAGCCCAGCCACTGGACGGACCGTGATCCGAACCTGGACAACGACCTCCTGCTGGTCCTCGACATCGTCATGCTGGTCTCGATCGGTCTGATCGAGCTGTTCCGCACGATGAACGTCCTGTCGAACGCCCATGCCACCCTGGTCGCCCGCGACCCGGTGCCGGTGATCCCGGAGTCCGGCACCAAGGTCGCCTTCCTGACCTCCTTCGTCCCCGGCAAGGAACCGCTGGAGATGGTGACGAAGACCCTGGAGGCGGCCGTGCGGATCCGCCACCGCGGTCTGATGCACGTCTGGCTGCTGGACGAGGGAGACGACCCGGCGGTCAAGGAGGTCTGCGCCCGGCTCGGCGTGCACCACTTCTCCCGCAAGGGCGTGGCGCACTGGAACCAGGCCAAGGGCCCGCACCGCGCCAAGACCAAGCACGGCAACTACAACGCCTGGCTGGACGCGCACGGCGGCGACTACGACTTCTTCGCCTCGGTCGACACCGACCACATCCCGATGGCGAACTACCTGGAGCGGATGCTCGGCTACTTCCGCGACCCGGACGTCGGCTTCGTCATCGGCCCGCAGGTCTACGGCAACTACGACACCTTCGTCACCAAGGCCGCCGAGTCGCAGCAGTTCCTCTTCCACGCCCTGATCCAGCGCGCGGGCAACCGCTACGGCTCGCCCATGTTCGTCGGCACCAGCAACGCGGTCCGCATCTCGGCGCTCAAGCAGATCGGCGGCCTGTACGACTCGATCACCGAGGACATGGCCACCGGCTTCGAGATCCACCGCCACCGCAACCCGGCCACAGGCAAGAAGTGGCGCTCGGTCTACACGCCGGACGTGCTGGCCGTCGGCGAGGGGCCGACCGCGTGGACGGACTTTTTCACCCAGCAGCTGCGCTGGTCCCGGGGCACCTACGAGACGATCATCGGGCAGTTCTGGAAGGGCTTCGGGACCATGCCGCCCGGCAAGCTCTTCAACTACACGATGATGATCATCTTCTATCCGATGTCGGCCCTGAACTGGATCCTCGCGGCCCTCAGTTGCGCGCTGTTCCTCGGCATGGGCGCCTCCGGTGTCCAGATCGACCCGACGATCTGGATGATGCTGTACGGCAACGCCTCCGCGCTCCAGATCGGCCTGTACATCTGGAACCGCCGCCACAACGTCTCGCCGCACGAACCCGAGGGTTCCGGCGGTCTGGCCGGCATGGTGATGTCCGCGCTCTCCGCGCCGATCTACGCCCGCTCGCTGATGGACGCGGTGCTGCGCCGCAAGAGCTCGTTCGTGGTGACGCCCAAGGGCGACTCGTCGAGCCCGGACACGCTGTTCGGCACCTTCCGCATCCACCTGTTCTTCATCTTCGTCTTCGGCGCGTCGATGATCTCCTCGTTCTTCCTGGGCCACAGCCACCCGGCGATGGTCACCTGGGCCACGCTGGCGCTGCTGATCACCGCGGCGCCGATCATCGGCTGGCGGTACACGGTCCGTGCGGAGAAGAAGAAGCGCCGGGCGGGCGGCGGATCGCACCGCAGCGGCGGACCGGCCCCGGAGCCGAGGCCCCAGCCCCTGCCCGGTGCGCCGGGCAATGACCAGACCATGCAGATCGCCCAGATCGCCCTTGGGGGACGTAAGAAATGAAGTACCGTCCGAGCCGCCGTACCCGCCGCCTGGCGATCAGTACGGCGGTGGTTCTCGCGCTCGCGGGGGCGAACGGGCCCTGGCTGTACCGCTTCAGCACCGAGCGCTACCACGAGTACAAGATCAACCAGCCGGAGTACAAGGCGGCCAACGGCCACTGGGACTTCCTGGACGTCCCCTCCGAGCACCGGATCAACACGATCCACGCGGCACTGCTGCACACCGGCAAGGTGCTGCTCGTCGCGGGCTCCGGGAACAACCAGAAGAACTTCGACGCGAAGAGCTTCCGCTCGGTGCTGTGGGACCCGAAGACGGACGTCTTCAAGGACATCCCCACGCCCAAGGACATGTTCTGCGCCGGGCACACCCAGCTGCCCGACGGCAAGCTCCTCATAGCCGGCGGCACCAAGCGCTACGAGAAGCTCCAGGGCGACGTCACCAAGGCCGGCGGCCTGATGATCGTCCACAACGAGAACCCGGACAAGCCGATCACCCTGCCCGCGGGCACCCGGTTCACCGGTAAGGAGAACGGCAAGACGTACGTCTCCAAGGACCCGGTGCTGGTGGAGAAGGCGAAGAAGGTCTTCGACAAGCAGACCGGCGCCTTCCTGCGCAACGACCCCGGGCTCGGCCGGATCTACGTCGAGGCGCAGAAGACCGGCAAGCAGTACGAGACCGGCACCGAGGACAACTACCGGGTGGCGGGCCTGTCCGGCTCGGACACCCGCAACGTCTACGGCATCGCGCAGAAGCTGGCCCTGGACAAGAAGGACTTCCAGGGGATCAAGGACGCCTTCGAGTTCGACCCGGTCGCGGAGAAGTACATACCCGTCGACCCGATGAACGAGGCCCGCTGGTATCCGACGCTGACGACGCTGGAGGACGGCAAGGTCCTCGCGCTGTCGGGTCTGGACGAGATCGGGCAGATCGTCCCCGGCAAGGACGAGATCTACGACCCGGCGACCAAGAAGTGGGAGTACACCGGCATCGAACGGAAGTTCCCCACCTATCCGGCGGTCTTCCTGCTCAATGACGGCAAGCTCTTCTACTCCGGCTCCAACGCCGGATACGGTCCGGCGGACGTGGGCCGTGACCCGGGCGTCTGGGACCTGTCGACGAACAAGTTCAAGAAGATCCCCGGGCTGAGCGACCCGGACCAGATGGAGACCTCGGCGACCGTGCGGCTGCCCCCGGCCCAGGACGAGAAGTTCATGGTGATCGGCGGCGGCGGGGTCGGCGAGTCGGAGAAGTCCAGCGAGAAGTCCCGGCTGGTCGACCTCGGGAAGAAGAACCCGGAGTTCACCGACGGCGCGTCCCTCTCCGAGGGCACCCGCTACCCCAGCGCCTCGCTGCTGCCCGACGACTCCCTGCTGGTCACCGGCGGGTCCAGCGACTACCGGGGACGCGGCGGTTCGGACGTGCTCCAGGCCCGGCTGTACGACGCGAAGAGCGATACGTACAAGCAGGTCGCGGACCCGGCGGTCGGCCGGAACTACCACTCGGGCTCCCTGCTGCTGCCGGACGGCCGGGTCATGATCTTCGGCTCGGACTCGCTCTACTCCGACAAGGCCAACACCCGGCCCGGCGTCTTCGAGCAGCGCATCGAGATCTACACCCCGCCCTACCTCTACCGGGACTCCAAGCCGGAGCTGACGGCCGGGCCCAAGAAGATCGAGCGCGGCGGTACGGGCCTGTTCACCACCCAGCACGCCTCGAAGATCACCTCGGCGAAGCTGATGCGGCCCTCGGCGGTCACCCATGTCACCGACACCGACCAGCGGACCATCGCGCTGGAGATGAAGAAGTCGAAGGACGGGATCACCGTCACCGTGCCGGAGAACCGGGCGCTGGTGCCGTCCGGTTGGTACATGCTGTTCGTCACCGACGACCAGGGCACCCCGTCGGAGGGCATGTGGGTGGAGGTGCCCGAGTAGGGCGCGTACGCACCGGACGTACAGGACGAAGGCCGCACGCGGGAGGAGGTCTCTTCCCGCGTGCGGCCTTCGTCGCGTTGGCCTGCGCCGTCGCGTTCCGCGCCTACTTCGTGGCGCCGGCCAGGCCCAGTGCGTACTCCGGCCACCAGGCGCCGGCCTTCGGGCCGCCCTTGCAGTCGCCGTCGGACTCGCCGGGGCGCTTGATCCACAGGTAGGCGTCGACCCGTTCGTCGCCGGTCTGGGTGGTCGGGGCCTCGCCCAGTGCGCGCCCCGGGGGGTTGCACCAGCTCTCGGCGGGGTCGCCGCCCTTGTAGGGGCCGTTGCCGTTGCGGCTGGTGTCGATGACGAAGGGCTTGTTGCCGATCTTCTCCGACAGCTTCTTGCCGAACTCCGTGGAGACGGCCGTCGTCTGGAAGTTGGAGACGTTGAGCGAGAAGCCGTCCGCCTCGGCGATCCCGGCCCGCTGGAGCGGCTGGAACAGCGCGTCGGGCGACTGCCAGCCCGCGTTGCCCGCGTCCAGGTAGACCTTGGTGGCGGGCTGCTGCTTCAGCCGCTGGATCGCGCCCTTGAGGAGGTCGTAGCGCTCCTCGTGGAACTCCTGGGGCGTACAGCCGTCGACCAGGTGGAGCAGGGCGTCCGGCTCCAGGATCACGGTGGCGCTGCGGTCCCCGATGCCCTTGGCGACGCTGTCCAGCCAGGCCCGGTAGGCGTTGCCGTCGGAGGCGCCGCCCTTGGAGAACTGGCCGCAGTCGCGGTGCGGGATGTTGTAGAGGACCAGCAGGGCGTCCCGGTCGACGGCGGCCGCCGCCTCGGTGACGCCCTTGACCTCGGCCTCGGGGGTGTCCGGGCCGATCCACTCGCCGACCGGCTGCCGCGCTATCTTCCGGATCAGCTCGGCGTTCTTCTCGTCGCCGTCCTCGCTGTACGCGGCGACCTGACGGGCCGCGTTGCCGTCGGGGTTGACCCAGTACGGATCCTTGTCCTTGGGCTGCTGCTCGACGGTCGGCGCGCTCTGCTTGTCGCCGCCCTCCCCGTCGCCGGAGCAGCCCGCCAGCAGCAGGGCCGCCCCGAGCGCCGCCGCCGTGCCGGTCGTCCGCAGGCCCGCCGCGCGCCCGCGCGTCCGGGACCGGCCGGTGTAACTGCCGTACATCCACTCCCCCTTGGGTGCACTGCCTGCACTGTTGCTCACTGGTTGCACCGATGTGCTGCCGGTCCGATCCATCCTGGCACAGCGGCCGGGCGCCCACGCTCCCACCCGTACAACGGTCACACAGGTGCACCGGTTCCGGACATCCTGTTCGAAAGCCGGTCATCCGTCCGGCGGGTCCCCCTACAGTGGCGAGGAACCCGGCGCCCGGCCCCTCCCCCCACCGAACCGACCTCCCGTACCGCGCCGGGCGACTCCCGCGGCCGGGCGCACGCGGTCGAGGACCGGCCCGGCCGGCACGCCCCGTGAGAGGCGGCCGGCCGGGCCGGGTTTGACGTGGTGCGGGATGCGGTGGGCCGGTGGTCGGCGGGTCAGCCTCGGCTGCCGTGGCCCACGGCCCGGACGCGCTCCCCGCCGTCCCCGGCGTCCTGCGCGTCCTTCGCGTCCTTCGCGTCCTTCGCGCCGGTGAGGTAGGCGGAGACGACCACGTTCGCCGTGTAGGAGCGGGTCCTGTGGTCGTACGTCCCGCCGCAGGTGATCAGCCGCAGCTCGGCCCGGCCGTCCTCGCGGGGCCCGTACGCCTTCTGCGCGTCGAAGCGTTCGCGGGTGACGAGCTGGACGTCGTCCACGGTGAACTCCGCGACGCTGCCGTCGGTCCGGGCGACCTCGATCCGGGCCCCCGGCTTCACCGCGCTGAGTCCGTAGAAGACCGCCGGCCTGGTGTCGGTGTCGACATGGCCGACGAACAGGGCCGCGCCCTTCGCCCCGGGCCGGGCGCCGTCGCCGTACCAGCCGGCGGTCTTCGGCATGCCGTACGGGGGCGGGTCGATGGCCCCGTCCCGGTCGAGGCCGCGCGCGATGACGGGGGCCGAGATCCCCACGGAGGGGACCTCGACGCGTTCGGGGGCCGCCCCGTCGAGCGGGTCGTGGGCCGGGGGCAGCTCCGCCCCGAGGGGGCGGCCGACCGCGGCCACGTCGCCGGTGGTGGGCCCCGACAGGCCGCCGAGCCCGCCGCCGGCGTCCCGGCCCCAGATCCACAGGCCGAGCAGCAGCACGGCCCAGGTCACTCCGGTGAGCAGTCGCCCGTTTCCTGCCGGGCGGTCCGGGGCTCCCATGTCAGCTGCCGGCCGGGCCGCGGCGCCGGCGCGAGCTGCGCAGGGCGACGGCGACGGCCGCGACGGCGGCGAGCACCAGTCCGATCACCGCGTGCCGGGTGCCGGGGCCCTCGGCCTCGGTGGACCGTTCGGCGAGGGTGGCGGTGCCTCCGCCGCCCGCCTTGACAGGTGCGGCGGGCGAGGGGCGGTTGTGGTGGATGACGGTGAGGGTGCCGGTCGCCTTGGATCGTCCGTCCTTGCACGTCACCCAGACGTCGTAGGAGCGGGGCTCGGCGTCGTCCCGGATCCGGGCCTCGGCGAAGAGGCCCTTGTCGTCGGCGGGGCGGAAGTGTGCCTCCGAGGAGAAGGCGTCGGAGTTGCCCGTCGCCTCGCGGCCCTTGCCGCAGACGTCGACCCACAGCTCCACCTTCCCGCCGGGGGCGATGGTGGACGGGGTGACCGAGACGGTGCCGGTGCGCCGGTCGTCGTCACCGGCCGGGGCGGCCGGGGACGCCAGGGCGGCGGGGGCGGGCACGGCTATGAGTGCGGCCGCCGCTGCGGCACAGAACGTGAGGGGGATTGAACGCATCGTGAACCTCCTACGGGAAGGTTCACGTCTGCGGCGGCGGCCCGCATCCGCAGTCCTCCATTCGAGCGACGCCCGGGCGACTGCGGATGCGGTCCGCGCAGGTCAGCGGCTGTCGGCCTGCTCGGCCTGCTTCCCCTGGTCCACCTGGTCCGGCAGGTCGATGAGGTCGACCAGGTCGGCGATGGACTCGACGACGTGCGAGGGACCGTACGGGTAGCGGTCGATGTCGGCGACGGACGTCAGCCCGGTGAGGACCAGGAAGGTCTGCATGCCCGCTTCCAGGCCCGCCAGGACGTCGGTGTCCATCCGGTCGCCGATCATGGCGCTGGTCTCGGAGTGCGCGCCGATGGCGTTGAGACCGGTCCGCATCATCAGGGGGTTGGGCTTGCCCGCGAAGTACGGGTCCTTGCCGGTGGCCTTGGTGATGAGGGCGGCGACCGAGCCGGTGGCGGGCAGCGGGCCCTCGGCGGACGGGCCGGTCTCGTCGGGGTTGGTGCAGATGAAGCGGGCGCCCGCGTTGATCAGCCGGATCGCCTTGGTGAGCGCCTCGAAGCTGTACGTCCGGGTCTCGCCGAGCACCACGTAGTCCGGGTCGTGGTCGGTGAGGACGTACCCGATGTCGTGCAGGGCCGTGGTGAGACCGGCCTCGCCGATGACGTACGCGGTGCCGCCGGGACGCTGGTCGTCCAGGAACTGGGCGGTGGCGAGCGCGGAGGTCCAGATGTTCTCCACGGGCACGTCCAGGCCCATGCGCTTCAGCCGGGCGTGCAGGTCGCGCGCGGTGTAGATGGAGTTGTTGGTGAGGACGAGGAAGGGCAGCCCGGAATCCCGCAGCCGCTTGATGAAGGCATCGGCACCGGGGATGGGGGTGCCCTCGTGGATGAGGACGCCGTCCATGTCGGTGAGCCAGGATGAGATCGGCTTGCGCTCTGCCATGTGTCGGGACTCCTGCCGTACGCACTGCGTGCTGGGGGTGCCCGGACCACGCCGTCCCGGCACCCCCAGCATAATTAGCTCGCGGTCACTGTGACCCCGTCGATCACCCAGTACCAGTTGTTGCTGCCGGTGTAGTGGAACCGGAAGCTCACGTTGGCGGCCCCGGCCGGGACGTCCAGGGTGAGCGCCTGGGGCTGGGAGATCACGTCGGAGGTGTAGCGCTTCACCTCGACGGGCGTTCCGCCGTTCCAGGAGGCGAGGACGCGGGCGCTCTGGCTGCCCTCCTGCCGGTAGAGGGTGGTGAAGCCGAGCGTCACCCTCGACCTGCCGCCGACCGCGTACGCCGGGGTGACGAGCGTGGAGTCGTACGGTCCCGAGGACGCCTTGTCGTCCCACTCGTCGGAGTCGGCGACCGCGAAGATCCCGCGCGAGCGGACGTTCAGCTCACGGGACTGGTCGCGCTGGCTGCGGCTCCAGAACTCGTCGGTGGCGAAGGACCAGCCGCGCCACTCGGCGACGCCCCCGGTGCCCATCGCGGAGTTCACGACGGACCAGCCGCTGGGCGCGGTGTGGGTCCAGCCGAGGATGCCGGCCGGGATGCCGGTCTCGTCGGTGCGTCCGGCGAGCGCCGGGTACAGGGCCTCGAACGGGTCGGTGGAGCGTTCCTGGATCGGCTTGCCGTCCAGGCCCCAGGCGGGGTCGGGGACGATGCCGAGCTGCCGGTAGACGGTGGCGGCGACGTCCACGAGGCGGGTGTCGGCGGGGCGGGCGCCGGCCGCGATGCCGGGGCCCTGGGCGAGGACGAAGGTGCGCCGCTCCTCGATCGCGCTGCCGCCGTGGCCGCCGGAGTCGGTGTGGCCGTGGTCGGTGGTGACGATGACGGTCCACCGCTCGGTGGCGTACGAGGGGCGGGCCCTGATCGCGGCCAGGAGGCGGCCGAGGTAGCCGTCCTGGACGTCGATCGCCTCGCGGTACTTGGCACTGGCGGCACCGGAGTTGTGGCCGACGATGTCGGTCTGGCCGAAGTAGACGAACAGGACGTCCGGGTTCTGGTTCCGGAGGATCGACTCGGTCTCGGCGGCGATGGTGGCGTCGTGGCCGGTGTAGCCGTCGGCGTCGCCGTCGAGGACGAGCTTGGCGTCGGCGCCCGGGGTGACCGTGCCCTGGGCGTCCAGGGGCTTCCAGTCGACGGCGGCGTAGGTGGAGAGCTGGGGGCGGACCTGGGCGAGGCGGGCGAGGAAGCCGGGGTACTTCCCGTAGTTCTTCCCGGCGAAGGAGTTCTCCTTGACGCCGTGCTTGTCGGGCCAGACGCCGGTGGAGATGGTCGACCAGCCGGGGCCGGAGGAGGTCGCGGCCATCGGGTTGGCGTACAGCAGCGAGGTGCCGTACGTCCCGTTGGCCATCATCGACTTGAGGTGCGGGGCCTTGGCGGCGGCGATGACGTCGTGGCGCAGCCCGTCCATGCCGACGACGAGCACCTTGTCCTTGCTGGTGCCGTCGGGGAGGGTGGGCGCGGCGTGCGCGGCGGTGGCGGTGGCGAGGGGGCCGACGGCGGCTGCCGTGGCCGCGGCGGCGGTGGTGGCGAGCACGGAGCGTCGGGACAGGGACCGGGACACGTGATCCTCCAGGGAGGGGGGCGGGTCGGACGGGGCTGGGCGTGAACTGCCTTCTGGACCAGACCCGTTACCTTCGCGAGACAACCGGGCCGAGTCCAGACCTTCGCAGGAATCCGTGGCGGAGAGGTGACCGGTCAGCTTCCGGTGGCCGACTTCCAGGCGTCGATGTACGTGTCCAGGTTGGCGCCGATGTCCGCCCAGTCGGGCTCGAAGATCTCCACGCCCTCCATCAGACCGGCCAGTTCGACGGCGTTGGCGTCGGTGGCCTCGATGTCCTTGCGGGCGGCGAATCCCCCGCCGACCGCGCTGACGTCGCGCTGGGCCTGCTCGGAGAGCATGAAGTCGAGCAGCTTCTTGCCGTTCTCGCTGTGCGGGGCCTTCGCGACGAGGCCGGCGGCGTACGGCAGGGCGAAGCTGGTGGGCTTCCCGTCGCCCTTGGCGGGGAACCAGATGGAGAGGTTGGGCATGTCCTTGGACTGGGCGAAGTTCATCTGGACGTCCCCGTTGGCGGCGAGGAGTTCTCCCTTGTCGACCTTGGGGGCGAGCTTGCCGGTGGAGGCGGACGGGCCGACGTTGTTGGTCTGGAGCTTCTTCAGGTACGCCATGGCCGGCTCCTGGCCGCCGAAGTCGTGCATCGCCTTGATGAGGACGGCGGTGCCGTCGCCCGCGACGCCGGGGGTGGAGTACTGGACCTTCTCCTTGTACGAGGGGTCGAGCAGGTCCTCCCAGGTCCTGGGCGGGTTCTTCAGCTCCTTCTTGTTGTGGACGAAGCCGAAGTAGTTGTTGACGACGGAGGTCCACTTCCCGTCGGCCGCCCGGTCGGCGCCGTCGACCTGGTCGGCGCCCTTCGGCTCGTACGCGGTGAGGAGGCCCTTGGCGTCGGCCTGCTGGATGAAGGGCGGCAGGGTGACGAGCACGTCGGCCTGGGTGTTGGACTTCTCGCGGGCGGCGCGCTGCACCATCTCGCCGGAGCCGCCTTCCACGTACTTCACCTCGATGCCGGTCTTCTTCTCGAAGTCCTTGAAGACCTTGTCGTACCAGCCGTCGCCGTTCTCGCCCTTGAGGCCGTCGGCGCTGTAGACGGTGACGGACTTCTCGTCGGACGCGGCGGAGGAGCCGCCGCAGGCGGTGAGGGTGACGGCGGCGAGGCCGGCCATGGGGAGGGCGAGGGCACGGGCACGGTTGCGCATGGGATTTCTCCAGGGGGTACGGGGGTGGGGATCAGCGGTAGGAGGCGCGGGTCCGGATGCGGGAGACGGCGGCCAGGACGAGGAGCGTCGCCGTCATCAGGACCACGGCGAGGGCGGCGCCGGTGAAGAGGGAGCCCCGGTCGGTGGCGGCGAAGATCTGCACCGGCAGCGGGGTCCAGTCCGGCGGGTAGAGCATCATCGTGGCGCTCAGCTCCCCCATGGACAGGGCGAAGCAGAGCCCTGCGGCCGAGGTGAGCGAGGGCAGCAGGAGGGGCAGCCGGATCCGCCACAGGACCCGGGCGGGGCTTGCCCCGAGGCCGGCGGCGGCCTGTTCGTACATCGGGTCCAGACGGCGTACGGCGGCGGAGACCGACTGGTACGCGAACGCGGTGACGAGCACGGTGTGGGCGAGGATCACGATCCAGCGCGTCCCGTTGAGCAGCACGGGCGGCTGGCTGTAGGCCACCAGCACGGCGAGGCCGACGACCACCGAGGGCACGGCGACCGGCAGGATGAACAGGGCGTCCAGGAGCCGCTTTCCGCGCTTGCGGAGAGAGGCGGCGGCCAGCGCCGCCCAGCCTCCGAGGGTGAGTGCCAGCACGCTCGCGGCCACGGCCGTGACCAGGCTGGTGGTCAGCGCCTGGAGGGAGTCGCCGCTCGTCGCGGCGGAGTAGCGCTCGACGGTGGGTCCGGAGGGAAAGGCGCCGGACCAGTTCGTGGCGAGGGACGCGGCGAGGATGACGAGCAGGGGCACCGCGAACAGCGGGACGAAGAGGAGGAGGAAGACGGCCCAGGTGGCCCACTTCCCGGCCCGGCTATGCACCAGCACGACGGCTCACCACCCGGTAGAGGCTGTAGAGGCCCACGGAGATCGCGATGTTGACGACGGCGACGACGCAGGCGGCCGGGTAGTCCGACTCCAGGATCGCCTTGCTGTAGACGAGCATCGGCAGCGTCGTGACGCCCTTCGCCCCGGTGAACAGGACGATCCCGAACTCGTTGAGGCACATCACCAGGACGAGGCTGCCGCCCGCCGCGAGGGCCGGCAGCGCCTCGGGCAGGATCACCTGCCGGATGATCCGGACGGGCCCGGCGCCGAGCGAGGAGGCCACTTCGAGCTGGCTGGTGTCGAGTTGGGAGAACGCGGCGAGCAGCGGACGCATCACGAACGGCGTGAAGTAGGTGATCTCCGCGAGCAGGACGCCCCAGGGGGTGGTCAGGAAGTGGAAGGGCCCCTCCGCCGCCCCGGTGACATCGGTCCAGAGCCCGTTGGCCATCCCGACGGAGCCGTAGACGAACAGCAGGGCCAGGGTGATGAGGAAGGACGGGAAGGAGAGGAACACATCGACGAACCGGGCGACCGCCTTCCCGCCGGGGAACGGGACGAACGCGATGACCAGCGCGAGGACGAACCCGAGGACGAGGCAGCCCACGGTCGAGCCGACGGCGAGCCACACGGTGGTGGTGAGCGCGGAGCGGAAGACCTCGGAGGCGAAGACGTCGGCGTACGGGTCGAGCGAGACGCCGCCCTCGTCGGGGGTGACGGACTGCTGGACGACGAGGGCCAGCGGGTAGAGGAACGCGAGCGCGAGGACGGCGACGGGCGGCAGCGCCCAGACCCAGGCGGGGACGGAACGGGACCGTGCGGGGGCGGGGCCGGGGACCGGTCCGGCCGGGGTCCGGGGGGCGACGGCGGTGGCGGTGGTGGCCGTGGTCATGGGCCGACTCCCGCCGGTTCGCTCGCTCCGGCCGGGAGCAGCACCGCGTCCTCGGCCGCGAAGTGCAGGGTGACCGGGTCGCCGAGCGCCGGGGGCTCGCGCAGTTCGCGGAGGTCGGCCATGAGCCGGTGGCCGTCGACGTCGGCGTGGACGCGGTGGGTGGAGCCGCGCCACTGGACCTCGGTGACGCTGCCGGTGAGGGCGTTGGGCCCGTCGCCGAGGCCGACCAGGTGCGGCCGGACGCAGAGGGTCGCCGTGGCTCCGGGGGCGGCGGTGCCGGTGGGGACGGCGAGCGCGTGGCCGCCGAACCCGACGGCTCCTTCACCGGCGACCGTGACCGGGAGGAGGTTGGCGTTGCCGACGAACGAGGCGGTGAACTCGGTGCGCGGACGGCGGTAGAGCTCCTGGGGGGTGCCGCAGTCCTGGAGCCGGGCCCGGTCCATGACGGCGATCCGGTCGGCGAGGGTGAGGGCCTCGACCTGGTCATGGGTGACGTACAGGATGGAGACGTCCGGCAACTCGCGGTGCAGCCGGGCCAGTTCGGCGAGCATCCCGGAGCGGAGCCGGGCGTCGAGGGCGGAGAGCGGTTCGTCGAGGAGCAGGACGCCGGGGCGGATGGCGAGCGCGCGGGCGATGGCGACGCGCTGCTGCTGGCCGCCGGAGAGTTCGCGCGGGTGGCGCTCCGCGTACGCGGCCATGCCGACGAGTTCGAGGGCCTCGGTGACCCGGCCGGGGATCTCGGCCTTCGGGGTGCGGTGGGCCTTGAGCCCGAAGGCCACGTTGTCCTTGACCTTGAGGTGCGGGAAGAGGGCGTAACTCTGGACGACCATGCCGATGCCGCGCCGGTGCGGGGGCAGGGCGGTGACGTCCCGGCCGCCGAGGAACACCCGCCCGGAGGCGGGCCGGACGAACCCGGCGACAGCGCGCAGCGCCGTGGTCTTGCCCGAGCCGGACGGCCCGAGGAGGGCCATCACCTCGCCGGGTTCGACGGTGAGGTCGAGCCGGTCGAGGACGACGTTCCCGCCGTAGGCGACGGTGACGCCCTCGAAGCGGATGCCGCTGGGGGCGGCGGGGGCGGTCCGGCCGGGGGTGGGGGCGCCGGGCACGGCGGGGGCCGGGGCGCTCATGCCTCGGCCCGGGCAGCGGCGGGCAGCCCGGCCGCCTCGGCCCGCGCTGCGGGATCCGGCAGTCCGGCTGCCTCGGCCCGCGCAATGAGGTCGGGCAGTTCGGCGACGGACCCGAGCACGTGGGTCGCGCCGTGCCGGGTCAGCCGGTCCTTGTCGTGGGCGCCGGTGAGGACCCCGGCGACGATCCCGGCGCCGGAGCGTACGCCGCTGAGCATGTCGTACGAGGTGTCGCCGGCCACCGCGGTCCGCCGGACGTCGTCCACGGCCCCGGTGCGCAGGAAGGCGGCCAGCACCATGTCCGGGAAGGGCCGGCCCCGGCCGCCCGCGTCGGCGGGGCAGAGGGTGAGCGGGACGAGGTCCTGCCAGCCGAGGGCGGCGAGGATGGCGTCCTGGGTGGGGCGGGCGAAGCCGGTGGTCAGGACGACGGTGCGGCCCTCGGACGCGAGCCGTTCGACGGCCTCGCGGGCGCCGGGGACGGGTGCGATGCGGCCGGCGTCGACGAGTTCTCCGTACGCCTCCTCGAAGGCGGTGTTGGCGCGCTGGGCCTTGTCCTCGCCGTCCTCGCCGCCATCACCGCCCTCACCTGCGAAGAGGTGCCGGAAGACGGAGATCTTGGACTCGCCCATGGTGGCGCGGACGTAGGCGAGTTGGCGGGCGTGCTCGTCGGATCCGGGCCGTACGCCGAGGCGTTGGGCGGCGGCGGAGAAGGCCTGCTCGACGAGGCCGCCGTCGGCGACGGTGGTCCCGGCCATGTCGAGGACGACGAGGCGGAAGGGGTCGCGCGTGATGTCGGTCGGGGAAGTCATGTGTTTCACCAGCCCAGTTGGTCGGCGGTCGTTTCGGCGATGGCGGGCGAGCACGTCATGCCGCGCCCGCCGGGCCCGGTGACGAGCCAGACCCCGTCGGACACCTGCTGCCGGTGAACGACGCGTGAGGTGTCGGTGCACTGGGCGTAGACGCCCGCCCAGCGGTGGCGTACGCGTGGCAGCGGGCGGCCGAGGAAGGCCTCGACGACCCGGGTGAGGTGCTCGTAGGGCTCCTCGACGGTGTCGAAGGCGAAGGGGTGCTCGTACTCGTGGGTGTCGCCGATGGTCAGTCCGCCGTCGCGGCGCTGCACCATGAGGAGCTGCATGCGGTGCTCGGCTGCCACCGGGTCCTGGGCCTGTCCGGCGTTGAGGGCGTCGAGCGCCTCGCCCCGGTAGGCGGGGTAGTAGCGGAAGCTGTCGGCGTCGGCGACGGAGGTGGTGAGCGGTTCGCCGAGCGGGTCGGTCTGCATCATCTGGAGGCGGACGCGGCGCACGGGCAGCTCGGGCCCGGCGAGTTCGCGGACCAGCCCGCCGAGCCAGGCGCCGGTCGCGAGGATCACGGCGTCACCGGTGTGGACGTCGCCGTGGTCGTCGCGCACCGAGGCGGTCCCGACGACGTCACGCACTTCACGGCCACCGAGGAAGGTGTAGCGGCCGGTGGCCAGCAGGTGTTCCTTCAGGGCGAGTTGGGCGGTGCGGGGTTCGACGGCCGCGTCCCGCTCGCACCACAGGGCGGCGGTGAACGCGCCGCGCAGGGCGGGGTTGATCGCCCGCGCCTCGTCGGCGGCGAGCAGCTTGTAGCCGCGCGCCGCCGCGTCGGGCCGGGCGACGGCCGCCTCGGCGACGGCGACCTCGCGTGCGGTGCGCAGCGGGGTGAGCGAACCGCAGGCGCGGAAACCGAGTCCGGGCACCTGCTCCCCGAGTGACTCCCACAGCTCACGGGCGCGCAGGGCGGTCTCCAGCTCCTCGCCGCCGGCCCGGCCGCTGACCCATATCTGTCCGAAATTGCGGAGCGATGCCCCGCGTGCCTCGCTCTCGCGCTCGATCTGTACGACCTCGTGGCCGCGGCTGACTGCGTGCCAGGCGTGCATGGTTCCCACCACGCCGGCTCCTACGACGATGACTCTCACGTCGGCCACGCTCCTCGGGAGGGGTGTCCCGCACGCGTCCG
Source organism: Streptomyces anulatus (assembly GCF_014650675.1). GTDB lineage: Bacteria > Actinomycetota > Actinomycetes > Streptomycetales > Streptomycetaceae > Streptomyces > Streptomyces anulatus. The sequence goes on from NZ_BMVK01000017.1 coordinate 183,304, forward strand.
TTCACCGACGGGACGGTGAACGACCCCGCAAGTTTGGACCAGACCCGTTATCTTTCCGTGACCTTAAGGGTGATGTGGTGAAGCAGGGAACAGGCCGTTCTCAGCTCCGCCGCTCGCCCCGCAGATGGGCGGAGAAGGAGAAGCGGTCGCCGCGGAACAGGGTCCGTACGCGCTCCAGCGGCCGGCCGTCGGCGTCCCGGGAGAGCCGGTGGATCAGGAGCATCGGCAGGGCGGGCGGGGTCCCGATGAGCAGGGCCTCACGGGGGGTCGCGAGCACGGTCTCGATCCGCTCGTCGGCGTCGCCGAAGGCGATGCCGAGGCGGTCGCGGAGGTAGGCGTAGAAGGAGGAGTCCGGGTCGAACTCCGTGTCCAGGTCCGGGACGCGGGCGACGCCGACGTACGTGCTCTCCAGGCCGACGCGTTCGTCGTCGGCGAGCAGCACCCGCTCCAGGTGCCAGACCGGCTCGCCCCGCTCGACCGCGATCTCGGCGGCGAGCTCCTCGGGGCAGGGGAAGCGGTCCAGGCCGATGAGGTGGCGGCCGGGCCGCCGGCCCTGGCGGCGGACGCCCTCGGTGTAGCTGGCCAGCGAGAGCGGCTGCTCCAGCTTGGGCCCGGCGACGACGGTGCCGCGCCCCTGCCGGCGCAGCCGCCCTTCCAGGAGGAGTTCGCGCAGGGCCTGGCGGACGGTCTCGCGCGCGACCTCGTGCCGCTGGGCGAGCTCCCGCTCGGTGGGCAGGAGCCCGCCCTCGCCCAACTCGTCCAGCAGCACCGCGATACGGGCCTTGACCGCGTAGTACTTCGGGATACGGCCGTGCTCGGGGATGCCGGAGCGGATCGGTGCGCCAGGTGCCTGGTCGTTCGGGTAGTCCACGGCCCGATGGTTGCAGACGCGGGTGAACGGGCGGCGTTACGGGCTCCGCCGCGGCCGGTCAGTCCGCGGTGCGGCGGAGCCGGCGGGCGTACCGCACCAGGGCGGTCCCGCCGAGCAGGAGCGCCCCGGCGGCCGCCCCGGTCCAGGACAGTGACGCCGGTCCGGTGCGGGCGAGTTCGGGGAGCGGGCGACCCGGGCCGACGCGGGGCGGGAGCCCGGGGTGCTCCTCGTCGGCGCCCCTGCCCTCCTCCCCGGTTCCGGGACGGGTCGGCGGCCGGGGGGCGGGGTCGCGGTCCGGGGACGGTTCCCGGCCCGTGCCGGGGTCCGTACGGGTGCCGTCGCCCGGGTCGACGCGCCCCGGGCCGACGTATTCAGGGTCGGCACGTTCCGGATCGGGACGCTCCACCCGGGGACGTTCCGGCTGCGAGCGCTCGGGCTGCGGGCGCTCGGAACGGGGCTGTTCGGAACGAGGTTGTTCCGGTTCACGGATGCCGCCCGTGGCGCCGTCGACGATCACGAAGGCGTAGTCCTCCGACTCCCCCACCCATTCGCCGTCCTCGCGCCCGCCGCCCTTGGCCTTGTCCTGGTGGCGGCGCTGGACGACGGCGGCGTGGGCGGTGACCGGGCCGGGGTCGGTGTCGGAGGTGAAGGCCATCCGGACGCGTACGGAGACGGTTTCGCCGGCGGGAACGGTGAACCCGAGGAAGCCGTCGCCGGAGCCGTCGGCGCCCGTACCCGCGCCTGCGCCGGTCGACGTCCCCGCCTCGCCTTCCTCCCCACCCTCCGCCTTCTCGCGCCGGTCGTCCCGGTCGTCCCGCTCGCCGCCGAAGACGCCGATCTGCTCGTCGCGGTCGGTGCTCTCCCAGGTGACCCGGTGTTCGACCCCGGGGCGGCCGGGCTCGGAGAACTCCAGCTGGATCTGGTCCGAGGTCAGCCGGCGGTCGCGGTCGGCGAGGACGAGGACCGGGTGCAGGGCCCGGCACGTCGTGTCGGTGGTGTTGGTGAGGTCGAGGAACCAGGTGCCGTAGCCGCCGCCGGAGGCGTACCTGTCCGGGGCGTCCTGGATCCGGGTCTCGATGGGGAAGTCCTTGGCGGCCGGGTCACCGCAGACCGGCTGCCGGTCGGCGGCTAAGGAAGCGGGTGCGGACACGGCCGGCAGGGCGGCGGCCTGCGGACCGCCCAGAAGCGCGGCGGGCACCGTGATCCCGGCGGCCAGCCCGAGGGCGGCGAGCGCACGGGCGTCACGCCGCCGTGCGCAGGAAGTGGGGGTCATGAGGGGGCACCCTTCGCTGCTCGCGGACGACCGGGGCCGAGGCCTCCGGCGATGGCCTCCGACGCAAGCACGCGCGCGCGGACTCAGAGAGTCGACATGCCGACTTGATTCATAGGATCACCCGACTGCTCCCCCCTGTGCTTCCCGCCCCGCTCCCGCGCTCGCCACTCAGCTCCCCGGCCCGGCCCCCGGCCTGCTCCCCCACCCGCCCGAACACCGGCGCGAGCACCAGTTGCGCCGCGCCCTCCGCGACCGGCCGGTCGCCGCCCCGGGCGACCGTGACGGTCACGCCCGCGCCCGCCCCGCCCCGCGCGGCCCGCTCCTCGATCACGGCCCGGACGCCCCGTACGTACGCATCCTCGTCGGCGGCCACCGTCCTGCCGCCCAGGACCACGCGGTCGACGCCGAGCAGGCCGACCAGGTTCGCCGCGCCCGTTCCCAGGACCCGGGCGGCCTCACCCCGGTCGCCGCGCGCCTCGGCGGCCAGGCACAGCACCTCGATGCAGCCGCGTCCGCCGCAGCCGCAGAGCGGGCCGTCCAACTGGAGGGTCTGGTGGCCGAATTCGCCCGCCCCCGTCCGCGCGCCCCGGTGCACCTCGCCGCCGAGGACCAGGCCCGCGCCCAGCCCCGTACCGAGGTGGAGGTAGGCGAAGTCGCCGCGCGGCTCGTCGAGCGACAGGGCCACGGCGAGGGCGGCGGCGTTGGTGTCCTTGTCCAGCACCACCGGCAGCCCGGTCCGTTCGGCCAGGGCGGCGCGCAGCGGGTACCCGTCCCACTGCGGGAATCCCGTGACCCGGTGCAGGACGCCGTCCCGGTGGTCCAGCGGGCCGGGCACGGCGACGCCGACGCCGAGCACCGGCTTGTGCGGTTCGGCGGCGCACAGGTCCCGCACCGCGTCCGCCGCGTCCGCGAGGACCCGGTCCGCCGGAGCGCCGAGGTCGAGCGGCGCGCGGGTGACCGCGACCGGGCGGCCCGCGAGGTCGACCAGGACGGCGGTGAGCCCGTCGCGGTCCAGGTGCAGCCCGACGGCGAACTGCGCGTCGGGGACCAGCCGCAGCACGGTGCGCGGCTTGCCGCCGGTGGAGGGGCGCAGGCCCGCGCCGACGGCGAGACCGTCCTCCCGCAGCCGGGCGGTGATCTTGCTGACGGCCTGCGGGGTGAGGCCGGTGCCCTCGGCCAGCTCCAGCCTGCTGATGCCCTCCGCCCCGGCGGCCCGCAGCAGGTCCAGCACCAGCGCGGCGTTGTGGTGGCGCAGCGCCGGGAGATTCACCCCCGCAGGGGCCTTCGTCCTGGTCCTGTTCACGGCTCGCTCCTCTTCACCGCCCCATTGTGCCGGTCGCTTGCACTTTGGCAACAGCGTTGCTTAAGTGGAATGCATGACCCCCAACGCCCCCGACGCCCCCCTCCGCGTCGCCCTCGTCGGCTACGGCCTGGCCGGCTCCGTCTTCCACGCCCCGCTGGTCTCCGCGACCGAAGGACTGGTGCTCGACACGGTCGTCACGTCGAACGAGGAACGCCGGGCCGAGGCCCTCGCCGCCTTCCCCGGCGTCCGCCTCGCCGCCTCGCCGGACGAGCTGTGGGAGCGCGCCGACGAGCTGGACCTCGTCGTGATCGCCACCCCGAACAGGACGCACGTCCCGCTGGCGACGGCCGCGCTGAAGGCGGGCCTTCCGGTGGTCGTGGACAAGCCGGTCGCCGGAACCGCCGCCGAGGCGCGCGAGCTCGCGGCTCTCGCCGAGGAGCGCGGGCTGCTGCTCTCGGTCTTCCAGAACCGCCGCTGGGACAACGACTTCCGCACCCTGGCCGGGCTGATCGCCGAGGGCGAACTGGGCGAGGTGCAGCGCTTCGAGTCCCGGTTCGAGCGCTGGCGGCCGCAGCCGAAGGGCGGCTGGCGCGAGTCGGGCGACCCGGAGGAGATCGGCGGTCTGCTGTTCGACCTGGGCAGCCATGTCGTCGACCAGGCGCTGGTGCTGTTCGGCCCGGCGGTCCAGGTGTACGCCGAGTCCGACGTACGGCGTCCCGGCGCGGCGGCGGACGACGACACGTTCCTGGCGATCACCCACGCCAACGGGGTCCGCTCGCATCTCCACGTCAGCGCCACCACGGCCCAGCTCGGCCCGCGTTTCCGGGTGCTGGGCTCGAAGGCGGGCTATGTGAAGTACGGCCTGGACCCGCAGGAGGCGGCCCTGCGCGAGGGCCTGCGCCCGGTGGCCGGTGAGCCGTGGGGCGAGGAGGCGGAGGAGCTGTGGGGCCGCCTCGGTTCCGGCGAGTCCCCGCTGACCGGCGGCGGCACCCCGGTCCGTACGCTGCCCGGCGACTACCCCGCGTACTACGCCGCCGTCGCCGCCGCCGTACGCGGCACCGGCCGGAACCCGGTCACCGCGCTGCAGGCCGCCGCCGCGCTGGACGTCCTGGAGGCCGCCCGCCGTTCGGCCCGTGAGGGCGTCTCCGTCACCCTTCTCCCGCACCACGACGAAGAAGAGGAGCAGCGCGCATGAGCACCGCCTCCCCCACCATCTCCGAGCTGATCGCCCAGGAACGCCGGCTCACTGAGCTTCTTCAGCGTTGCAACTCCAGGGTGAGAACGGCCTTGGCGATTGACGTCATG
>NZ_BMVK01000018.1 GCF_014650675.1 Streptomyces anulatus
ACACCCCCGCCCCGGGCCGCACGGTGAACCCCACCGCGCGGCCCGCGGCCGTTCCGGGCGACCATTGACGCAGGTCGAGCGGCCTTATAACTTCACTATACGGATTGTTGATTCCGGGAAGCGGAAACAGCGAGAGCGTGGAGGGTATGGTCATGGGTCAGCAGGAGAAGGTGGCAACGAGCCTCGCCGGTGCGGTCAGCGAGGAGATCAGTGCCTCCCTCACGGCGGTCGACGCGGAACTCGCCCGCCGCTACCCGGGCGATCCCGGCACCCGCCAGCCCGTGCACACCGTCTACGTACCGGGTGACGTCTTCGAGCCCGGCACCCTGCGCTCCTGGGGCGACCAGGCGCTGGCCGCCCTCGACGAACACGCCCCCGACGCCGCGTCGTTCGCCGCGGTCCTCGGCATCCCCGAGGAGTTGGCGGGCCCGGTCCACGACCGCGTACGCGCCAAGCTGGAGCGCGAGCCCGTCGAGGATCTGCGCATCGACTTCGAGGACGGCTACGGCCCCCGCCCGGGCGCCGAGGAGGACGAGGCCGCCGCCCGCGCCGCCCGGCTGGTCTCGGAGGCGTACGCGAACGGCACCGCGGCCCCCTACATGGGCATCCGGATGAAGTGCATGGAGGCCGGCGTCCGTGACCGGGGCATCCGCACCACGGACGTCTTCCTCAGCGGGCTGATGGCGGCCGGCGGTCTGCCCGAAGGGCTCGTGCTGACCCTCCCGAAGGTCACGTACCCTGAGCAGGTCACCGCCTTCGTCCAGCTCCTGGAGGCCTTCGAGAAGGCGCACGGCCTCGACGCCGGACGCATCGGCTTCGAGATCCAGATCGAGACCAGCCAGTCGATCCTCGCCGCCGACGGGACCGCTGCCGTGGCCCGCATGATCGACGCCGCGCGGGGCCGGGCGACCGGACTGCACTACGGCACCTTCGACTACAGCGCCTGCGTCGGGGTCAGCGCCGCCTACCAGGCCAGCGACCACCCGGCCGCCGACCACGCCAAGGCCGTCATGCAGGTCGCCGCCGCCGGCACCGGCGTACGCGTCTCCGACGGCTCGACCAACGTCCTGCCCGTCGGCCCGACCGACCAGGTCCACGAAGCCTGGCGGCTCCACTACGGCCTCACCCGCCGCGCTCTCGCCCGTGCGTACTACCAGGGCTGGGACATGCACCCCGGCCACCTGCCGACGCGCTACGCGGCCGTCTACGCCTTCTACCGGGAGGGCCTGGAGCCGGCCGCCGCCCGGCTCGCCGCCTATGTGGCCAAGGCCGGCGGCGACGTCATGGACGAGCCCGCCACCGCCAAGGCCCTCAGCGGCTACCTGCTGCGCGGCATCGACTGCGGCGCGCTGGACACCGCCGAGGTGGCCCGGCTGACCGGTCTGACCCGCGAAGACCTGGAGGCCTTCGCCTCGCCGCGCCGGGGCGACCTGACGGTCACGGCTCCGTAAGGGGGCGTCAGTAGCCCTCGCGCCCCGGCGGAACGGCCAGTCCCGCCGGGGTGTGCAGACCGGTGACGGGCACCGTCCGCTGGCCGCCGCGCACCGGCACCTCCACCACCCGGTCGTTGTTGAAGTCCGCGATGTACAGCGCGCCCGCCGGGCCGAAGGCCAGGCCGTACGGGGAGTTGAGCCCGGTCGCCGGGACGACCCGCTGCGGCCCGCCGTCCGCAGGCAGCCGCAGCACCCGGTCGTTGCCGCTGTCGGAGACGAACAGGTCCCCCCGTCGGTCGAAGGCGAGTCCGGTCGGCTGGGAGAGCCCGGTGAAGGGCACGGTCGTCTGCGGGCCGCCGTCCGCCGGGACCTTCACCACCCGGTCGTTGACGAAGTCGGCCACGTAGAGGTCGCCCGCGCCGTCCAGGGCGAGCCCGTTGGGGTGGAGCAGCCCGTCGGCGGGGACGGTGACCTGACCGCTGCCGTCGGCGGGGATCTTCACCACCCGGTCGTTGAAGCTGTCGGCGATGTAGAGGTCGCCGTCCGCGTTCAGTGCCAGCCCGATGGGGCGGGAGAGGCCGGTGGCCGGGACGACGGTCTGCGGGCCTCCGTCGCCGGGCACCACGACGACCCGGTTGTTGCCGGTGTCGGCGATGTACAGGTCGCCCGAGGGGTCGAGCGCCATTCCGGTCGGGCGGGCCAGACCGCTCGCCGCCACCGTGGCCGGGGCACCGCCGGGCGGCAGCCGCAGCACGACGTTGTCGGCGTAGTCGGAGATGTACAGGGGTGCTCCGCCGTGCGCCGGCGGGCGCCCCTCCGCCGTGCCGGGTGCGGCGGCGGCGATCGGGGCCGCGCACAACAGCAGCGCCGCCGCCATCGCCGCGGGCCGCCAACGGGGCCTCCTGCGGACCGGCTTCGGGGCATCCGCCCCCGGCCCGTCGGAATCCACGGACACCGACGGGGCTGTTACGGGATGGCTCATGAGGTACGCACCTGTTCTGGACGCCCTGCCCGCTGCCGTACCGGCCCGGGAAGGGAGAGGGAGGGGGAGGGGAGGTGGTTCCCCGCGGTGCCGAGGGCGGGCTGAACGGGGGGCGCCACGGAGGCGACGGCCCGGAGCCCGGGATCGTTCGCCCGGCCCCCAGGAGCGTGCCGTACGCGCCCGGGGCCGTCAGCGGCCGACGTTAGGAACCGTCCCCTCCGATCCTGTGGCACCACGCCCCCGACGGGCAGGGCGGCCACCCCAACGGCCCCTGGAGGCGCCGCCGGGGTTCGGTCGGCGCCGGCTCCGCCGGAGCCCCGGAGCCCTCACGGGGAGGGCTCAGGCGTCCCGGCGTGCGGCCGCCCCGCCGCGGGCGCGGTAGGCGCGCATCTTGTGCCGGGCGCCGCACACGTCCATGTCGCACCAGAGGCCGTTCGACGACGGCGCCCGGTCGTAGAAGACCCAGCGGCATTCCGGTGCCGCGCACGCCTTGAGGCGTGCGGCGTGACGCCCGGTCAGGCCGTGGACCAGGAGGGCTTCGAGCACCGGGCGCACCACCTCACCCACCGCACCGTCGGAGGCGGGCCGCAGCGTGAGCGTGCCGTCGGGGCGCACGGCCGGAGCGCCCGCGACCGAGGCGATGAGCCGATTCAGAGCGTCGACCGCCTCCGGTGAGGTCCGCTCGACCAGAAAGGCCCGCACGGTCTCCCGCGCCTCCGCGAGCGAGGCCAGCCCTCCCGGATCGACCGACGCCGGGAAGCCGTGCGCACCGAGCCATCGGGCCGCCGTCTCCGGCCGGGCGAGGTCGTCCTCGTCGTGGAGGTGGGTGGCCGTGTTGCAGAAGTCCTCGACCAGTTCGAGCTCCGCGGGCGCAGGGTTCCGTCGCATGATCACCACTTTATCAAGGTTACCGACAATGCGCCTTAGCTGGTAACGTCGATGGTCCGGCGGGTTCCGCCCCGCCCAACCGCGCATCAGGAGGCACACCATGAACGGGAAGCTGACCAGGACCTTCGAGACTCCGGACGGGGCGGTGCGCTGGGACGTGCTGGGGGAGGGGGAGCCGGTGGTCCTGCTGCACGGCACCCCGTTCTCCTCGCTCATCTGGCGCGACATCGCCCCGGCGCTCGCCCGCGATCACCGCGTCCACCTCTGGGACCTGCTCGGGTTCGGACAGTCGGAGCAGCGCGACGGGCAGGACGTCGGCCCGGCGGCGCAGGCGAAGGTGTTCACCCGGCTCCTGGAACACTGGGGGCTGGAGCGCCCGCGCGTGATCGCCCACGACATCGGCGGGGCCGTGGCCCTGCGGGCACTGCTCCTGCACGGTGCGCGGTACGCGGACCTCACCCTGGTGGACGCGGTGGCCTGCGGGGAGTGGGGCACCGGGTTCTTCCGGCTCGTCAGGGAGAACGCGCACCTCTTCGAGCAACTCCCCGACTACGCCCACGAGGCGCTGGTCGAGAGTCATCTGCGCCATGCCACGTACACCGGCTACCGCCCGGACGTCCTGTCCGCCCATGTCGATCCGTGGCGCGGCGAGCGCGGCCGGGCCGCGTACTACCGCCAGTACCGGCAGGCCGAACAGGCCGCGACCGATGAGTTCCAGCACCTGCTGGGGGACGTCCAGGTGCCGACCCGGATCATCTGGGGGCGCGAGGACCGCTTCCTGCCGGCGCCCTTCGCCGAGCGGTTGCACGCGCTGATCCCGCACTCCGAACTGCACTGGATCGAGGGCGCGGGCCACACGGTGCAGGAGGACGCCCCGGCGCAACTGCTGGCCCTGCTGACCCGGGACTTCCGCCCGGCCGACGCCGGGGTCGGAGCCTGACCGCACTCCGACGGGCGGCGCCCGGCGCACGGCCCCACGGTCTCGTGGCGCACGGCCCCACGGCCTCGTGCGGCGGCGGCCCCGGTCACCGGGGCCTGCCGCCCCGTGCCCTCGTGCGGGCCGCGCCCGACAGGCCTCAGGCGGGGGGCAGTTCGCCCGAGCCGCGGGGGATCAGCGTCGTCGGCAGTTCCACCCGTGCCGTGGCGTGGTCCGCCCCGTCGAGGCGGCGGAAGAGGTGTTCGGCGGCGGTCCTGCCGACCGCCGCCGCGTCCTGCGAGATCACGGTGATGCCGAGCAGGTCGGCCAGCTCGATGTCGTCGAACCCGACCAGCGCCACCGGCCGCTCCCGCTCCGCGATCACCCGGACCGCCGTCACCGTCACCCGGTTGTTGCCCGCGAACAGGGCGGTGACCGGCTCGGGTCCGGAGAGCATCTCCTCGGCGGCGGCCCGCACCCGCTCCGGCTCGGTGGAGCCGAGGGAGACCCAGCCGTCCTCGACGGTGATGCCCGCCTCCCGCAGGGCGGTGTGGTAGCCGCGCAGCCGCTCGGTGGCCGTGTGGATCCGCGGCTGGTCGCCGATGAACCCGATCCTGCGGTGACCGTGCGCGATGAGGTGCGCCACTCCCTCCCTGGCCCCGCCGAAGCTGTCGGAGAGCACCATGTCGACGTCCACGTGGCCCGCCGGGCGGTCCACGAAGACCGTGGCGATGCCCGCCTTGATCTCCGGCTCCAGATAGCGGTGGTCGTCGCCCGCCGGGATCACGATCAGACCGTCCACCCGGCGGGCGCACAGCGCCAGCACCAACTCCTGCTCCCGCTCCGGATCCTCGGCACTGGAACCGTTGATCAGCAGCGCGCCGTGCGCGCGGGCGACCTCCTCCACCGCGCGGCTCAGCGGACCGTAGAACGGGTCCGCCAGATCCTCCAGGACCAGTCCGATGGATGCCGTACGCCCCTTGCGCAGCACACGGGCGCTGTCGTTGCGGCGGAAACCGAGCGCGTCGATCGCCTCCTGCACGCGGCGCTCGGTGTCGGGCGTGACGCCGGGCTCGCTGTTCACCACCCGGGAGACCGTCTTCAGGCCGACTCCGGCGCGGGCCGCCACGTCCTTCATGGTCGGCCGGTTGCCGTAGCGGGTCTCGGAATGACGGGCGGTCCGGTCCACGTGCGCTGTCCTGTCGTCGGATTACGGGCGGGGCTGCGGTGCTCCGGCGCTGCCGAGCGAGGCCGGGCGGGGCGTCGCGGGGGTGATCGGAGGCTGTGGCGTCGAGCATAGGCCCTGGACAACGTTGTCAACAGAATGGAGACTGTGCAGACTGTGGACGGAACCCGCAGGTCCCGCCCCTTCACCGATCCGGAGAGCCCACACCGATGCATACCGACCTCGTCGCCGCGCTCGACATCGGCGGCACCAAGATCGCCGGAGCGCTGGTGGACGGCGACGGATCGCTGTCCGTACGGGCGCAGCGGCCGACGCCCGCCCGGGAGGGCGCCGAGGCGGTCATGGGCGCCGTGGACGAGGTGCTGGGCGAGCTGATGGCCTCGCCGCTGTGGGGTCGCGCCGGTTCCGTGGGCATCGGCAGCGCCGGTCCGGTGGATGCCGCCGCCGGTACGGTCAGCCCGGTCAACGTCCCCGGCTGGCGGGACTTCCCGCTGGTCGAGCGGGTGCACAAGACGGTGGGCGGGCTGTCGGTCGCGCTGGTCGGCGACGGGGTCGCGATGACGGCGGCCGAGCACTGGCTCGGTGCGGCCCGGGGCTACGACAACGCGCTGTGCCTCGTCGTGTCGACGGGCGTCGGTGGCGGCCTGGTCCTCGGCGGCACCCTGCGGCCCGGCCCCTCGGGCAACGCCGGCCACATCGGCCACATCAGCGTCGACCTGGACGGCGACCCGTGCCCCTGCGGTGCGCGCGGCTGCGTCGAAGGCATCGCCAGCGGTCCCAACATCGCCCGCCGCGCGCTGGAGAACGGCTGGCGGCCCGGCCCGGACGGCGACGCGACGGCCGCCGCGGTGGCCGTCGCCGCCCGCGCCGGGGACCCGGTCGCCATCGCCTCCTACGAGCGTGCCGCCCAGGCGCTGGCAGCGGGTATCGCCGCCACCGCCACCCTGGCGGACCTCGACATCGCGGTGGTGGGCGGAGGAGTGGCCGGGGCCGGCGACGTGCTCTTCGTGCCGCTGCGCCGCAGCCTGCGCGACTACGCCACGCTCTCCTACCTCCGGCGGCTGACCGTGGCGCCCGCCGTGATGGGCACCGACGCGGGTCTGGTCGGGGCAGCGGCGGCGGCCATCGCGCTCCGCTAGGACGGGTTTCGCAACACCCTCTCGACCCTGTCGTCGACAGCTTCCAGGGAGCGCCCGGTTCGTCAGGCCGGGCGCCCCCTGGGCCACGCTTCGCGCACCGGACGGCCGCATCCGGTCAACGCCGTCGCCGCCGCGGGGTTTCCGCGGCAGGGTGTTGCGGGCAAGCCACAGGGGGCTACGGAAGAGGGGGAACCGTGATCGTCTGGATCAACGGTGCGTTCAGTGCGGGCAAGACCAGCGCCGCGGGCGAACTGATCGATCTGATCCCGAACAGCACGCTGTACGACCCGGAGATCACCGGAGCGGGGCTGCGCAGTCTGCTGCCGCAGAAGAGGCTCGCCGAGGTCACCGACTTCCAGGACCTGCCGATCTGGCGGCGGCTCGTGGTGGACACCGCGGCGGCGCTGCTCGCCGAGACGCCCGGGGTGCTGGTGGTGCCGATGACTCTGCTGCGGCAGGAGTACCGCGACGAGATCTTCGGAGGGCTCGCCTCCCGGCGCATTCCCGTACGGCATGTGGCGCTCTCACCTGAGGAAACGATCCTGCGCAGCCGGATCGCGGGCCGCGAGGAGTTTCCCGGCGACGAGGAGCAGAGCGAGCGGGTGCGCCGGTGGGCGTACGAGCACATCGCGCCGTACCGCGACGCCCTCGGCTGGATCATCGAGGACGCGCATGTGATCGACAACAGCGCCCTCACACCCCGTGGGACCGCCGAGCGGATCGCGGACGCCGTGCGCACCGGGAACGCCGCGCCGTGCCCGATCGTCCAGAGCCCCGAGCCGACCGCCGAGACGGTGGCCGCCGGGGTGCTGCTCTTCGACGAGCTGGACCGGGTGCTGCTCGTCGACCCCACGTACAAACCGGGGTGGGAGTTCCCCGGCGGGGTCGTGGAGGCGGGCGAGGCTCCCGCGCAGGCCGGGATCCGTGAGGTCGCCGAGGAGATAGGCCTCCGCCTCGACCGGGTTCCCACCCTGCTGCTCGTCGACTGGGAGTCGCCCCGCCCGCCCGGCTACGGCGGGCTGCGCTTCCTCTTCGACGGCGGCCTGTTGCGTTCCGAGGACGCCGGCCGGCTGCTGCTGCCCGGATCCGAGCTGCGCGGGTGGCGCTTCGTCACCGAGGAGGAGGCGGCGGCAATGCTGCCGCCCACCCGGTACGAGCGGCTGCGCTGGGCCCTGCGGGCGCGCGAGCGGTCGACGGTGCTCAACCTGGAGGCGGGGGTGCCGGTGGGCTGAGCGGCGCCCTCACACCGCGTTCGCCGCCGCCTCCATCGCCGCCGCCGCGTTCTCGGTGAGCGGGTCGCCGTGACCGACGCAGACGGTACGGGGCGCGAGCGCGGCCAGCCGCCGGAACGTGGCCGCCGCCTCGGCGCGGTCCACGTTGAACACGCCGAGCATCACCCGCTCCACGGAGGCGACGGCGTCCCCGGTGAACAGCACGCCGTGGAGCGGCAGATGGATGGCGATGGAGCCCGCTGTGTGACCGGGGGCGTGGACCACCCGAGCGCCGTCCCCGAACGGCAGCACCTCGCCGCCGGTCACCTCGCGGTCGACCCGAGTGGGCGGGGCCTCGGGGACCGTCAGCCCGTGCTCCCACAGCGGCAGTTCCCAGTCCAGCAGGTCCGGCTCCGGTACGGGGCGCTCGCCCCGTACCAGCGGGGCGTCCCGTGCGTGGGCGATGATCTCGGCGCCGTACCGGTCCGCCAGCTCCTGCGCGGCCCCGTAGTGGTCGCGGTGGCCGTGGGTGATGACGATGCGCCGGATCCCGGCCGGGTCGGGGCCGAGCGTGCGGATCGCGTCCTCGATCGCGGCGGCCGAATCGATGTCACCCGCGTCGATCAGGGTCAGATCCGACCCGTCGCGCCAGAGATAGGCCTGACCGATCCGGAAGCGGAACATGTGCAGCCGGGGGAGTACTTCGACGAGATCCATGCGGCGAACGTACGCAGCGGCGGACGTCCGCCGCACGGATCTACGCTTCGGGCGACTTCGCCGAGGGCGTAGCGGGGCGCCCCGGGCCTCCCCGAAGGGCGGTCGCGGAAGGTCAGACCTTCTTCGACTCCGCGTAGTTCCGCAGGAACAGCGCCTCGGCGACCGACATTCGCTCCAGCTCCTCGGGCGACACGCTCTCGTTCACCGCGTGGATCTGGGCCTCGGGCTCGCTCAGCCCGATGAGCAGGATCTCCGCCTCCGGGTAGAGGCCCGCCAGCGTGTTGCACAGCGGGATGGAGCCGCCCATCCCGGAGGACTGCATCTCCTGGCCCGGGTAGGCGTCGCGCATCGCGTCCGCCATCGCCGTGTACGCCGGGCTGGTCATGTCCGCGCGGAACGGCTGGCCCTGGCCCACCTGTTCCACCCGCACCCGCGCGCCCCACGGGGCGCGGGACTCCAGGTGGGCGGTGAGCAGCTTCGTCGCCTCGGCGGCGTCCTGGCCCGGCGGCACCCGCAGGCTGATCTGCGCCCGCGCGCTCGCCTGCACGGACGGTGTCGCGCCGACGACCGGCGGGCAGTCGATGCCGATGACGGTGACGGCGGGACGGGCCCAGATCCGGTCCGCGACCGTGCCCGTGCCGATCAGCTCCACCCCGTCCAGCACCTTGGCGTCCTGCCGGAACTCCGCCTCCGGGTACTGGATCCCGTCCCAGTCGGCGTCGCCCGTCAGACCGTCGACCGTGGTCGTCCCGTCCTCGGCGCGCAGCGAGGCCAGCAGCTGGATCATCGCGGCCAGCGCGTCCGGGGCCGCGCCGCCGAACTGCCCCGAGTGGAGGTTCCCTTCGAGGGTGTCCAACTGCACGCGCAGCATCGTCATCCCGCGCAGCGTCGCCGTGACCGTCGGCAGCCCGACCCGGAAGTTCCCGGTGTCGCCGATGACGATGGTGTCGGCCGCGAGCAGCTCCGGGTGCGCCTCCGCGTACCGCTCCAGACCGCCGGTGCCCTGCTCCTCGGAGCCCTCGGCGATCACCTTCACCGAGACCGGTACGCCGCCGTTCGCCTTGAGGGCGCGCAGCGCGAGCAGGTGCATGATGAACCCGCCCTTGCAGTCGGCCGCGCCCCGGCCGAACCAGCGGCCGTCGCGCTCGGTGAGCTCGAACGGCGGGGAGATCCACGCCGACTCGTCCAGCGGCGGCTGCACGTCGTAGTGCGCGTAGAGCAGTACGGTCGGCGCGTCGGCCGGACCGGGCAGGAACCCGTAGACGGACTGCGTCCCGTCGGGGGTGTCCAGCAGGGCGACGTCCGTGAACTCCTCGGCGCGCAGCGCGTCGGCGACCCAGTTCGCCGCGCCCTCGCACTCGCTCCTCGGGAACACCGCCGGGTCCGCCACCGACTGGAACGCCACCAGCTCGGCCAGTTCCTCCCGGGCGCGGGGCAACAGCGAGGCGACGGTCTCGGGAATCGGACGGGCGGTCATGGGCACGCTCCTCATGGGTGCGACGTTATGGGTAGGGCGCGGTATGTACGCGTCCGTGTGCGACGCCGTCGGTGAGGCGACGCATGTACGACGAAATCATGGCCGATCCTCCCACAGGAGGGCTTGGCCGGAACGCGCCGTAGGATGCCGTGAGCAGCTTGGGGCCACTGGTCGGATCAGGAGCAGAAGCACATCGTGAGCAGCGAGAACGCAGACGCCGGACGTGAGCCGGAAGAGTCGTCCGTGTGGGATGTCGTCGTGGTCGGCGCCGGACCGGCCGGCGCATCGGCGGCGTACGCGGCAGCCGTGGCGGGCCGGAGAGTCCTGCTGCTGGAGAAAGCGGAACTGCCGCGCTACAAGACCTGCGGCGGGGGAATCATCGGATTCTCGCGGGACTCCCTGCCGCCGGGGTTCGAACTGCCCCTGAAGGACCGCATCCACGCGGTCACCTTCTCGCTCAACGGCAAGCTGTCGCGCACCCGTCGCTCCCGTCGCATGCTCTTCGGGCTCATCAACCGCCCGGAGTTCGACGCCGGTCTGGTCGAGGAGGCGCAGAAGGCCGGGGCCGACCTGCGCACCGGGGCATCGGTGGTGCGGGTCGAGCAGCACGGTCCCGCCGTGCCCGACCGGCGGACGGTCGCCGTGGTGCTGGCCGGTGGCGAGACGGTGCTCGCGCGGGCGGTCGTCGGCGCGGACGGCAGCGCGGGCCGGATAGGAGCCCATGTCGGGGTGAAGCTCGATCAGGTCGACCTCGGCCTGGAGGCGGAGATCCCGGTCCCGGCCACCGTCGCGGAGGACTGGGCGGGCCGGGTGCTCATCGACTGGGGCCCGATGCCGGGCAGTTACGGCTGGGTGTTCCCCAAGGGCGACACCCTCACCGTGGGCGTCATCTCGGCGCGCGGCGACGGCGCGGGCACCAAGCGGTATCTGGAGGACTTCATCGCCCGCCTCGGCCTCGCCGGGTTCGAGCCGGCCGTCTCCTCGGGCCACCTCACCCGCTGCCGCAGCGACGACTCGCCGCTCTCCCGCGGCCGGGTCGTGGTCTGCGGGGACGCGGCCGGGCTGCTGGAGCCGTGGACCCGCGAGGGCATCTCCTTCGCGCTGCGCTCGGGCCGGCTCGCGGGGGAGTGGGCGGTCAGGATCGCCGAGTCCCACGACGCGGTGGACGCCCGTCGTCAGGCCCTCAACTACGCCTTCGCCATCAAGGCCGGTCTCGGCGTGGAGATGGGTGTCGGCCGGCGCATGCTCAAGCTGTTCGAACGCCGCCCGGGGGTGCTGCACGCGGTGCTGACCGGCTTCCGCCCGGCATGGAAGGCGTTCGCCGGGATCACCCGGGGGACGACGTCGCTGGCCGAGCTGGTCCGTACGCATCCGCTGGCGCAGCGGGCGCTGTCCGCGATGGACCGCTGAGGACCCCTCACGACCGTGCCTTTCGGGGTGCCGTTCCGCCCGGCCGGGGCGGCGGCGCCCCGACGTCGTACGCGGGTCAGCCCTCGACCGTGATGCGGAAGACCGGGTGGTCCGGGCAGGCCGCCAGCAGTTCGGCGTCGGTGGACTTCGCCGTGATCCCCTGGAAGTACTGGTTGACCTCCCAGCCCCACCGCTCCAGGTAGGCCCGGATGATCCGGGCCTTCTGCGCGTCGTCGGCGATCTCCACGGCGGTGAAGCGGCTGACCTTGCGCCCCAGCCTCAGCTCTCCGCCGCCCGCGACGCGCATGTTGCGCACCCACTGCGAGTGGCCCCGGGCCGAGACGATGTACCGCTCGCCCTCGAAGGCGTGCGTGTTGACCGGGATGCGCTGGAGCTGCCCGCTCCTGCGCCCGCGCACCGACAGCTCGGCGGAGCCCATCAGGCTGATTCCGTGCCGGGCCAGCCATCCGACGATCTTGTTGAGGCGGGCGGCGGAGGCGCTCGCCCGGAGGTAGTACGACTGCTGCGACATGGTGACTCCCGCACTATTGAGAGAGCGGTGCTCTCGCTTGAGATCAGTGTGCACGGACCGAGGCGTCAAAGCAAGAGCACTGCTCTCGTTATTGGTCGGTGCTCCCCATGCGTGGCAGACTGATCGCATGAGCACCATCCGAGGGGCCAGGGAACGCGCCCGCATCGAAGTGACCGCGGCCATCAAGGACGAGGCCAGGAAGCAGCTCGCGGAGGAGGGCGCTGCGAAGCTCTCGCTGCGGGCCGTGGCCCGGGAGCTGGGCATGGTCTCCTCCGCGCTCTACCGCTACTTCCCCAGTCGCGACGACCTGCTCACCGCGCTGATCGTCGACGCGTTCGACGCGATCGGCGCGGTCGCGGAACGGGCGGCGGGGGAGCGGGCGGGGGTGCTCCCGCCCGCCGAACGCTGGATCGCGGTGGCCTGTGCCGTACGGGAGTGGGGGCTCGCCCACCCCCATGAGTACGCCCTCATCTACGGTTCGCCCGTACCCGGCTACATCGCCCCGATGGACACGGTGGGGCCCGCGTCCCGGGTGGGCCTGGTCTTCATCGACATCGTCCGTGCCGCGTTCCGGGCCGAGGACCTCGCCGTGCCCGCCCTCGCCCCGGAGCTGGTTTCCGACGCGGAGCGGATGGCCGCCGAGTTCGCCCCGGGCGTGCCTCCGGCCGCCGTGGCGGCCCTGGTCGCCGCCTGGGCCCAGCTGTTCGGCCTGATCTCCTTCGAGCTGTTCGGCCAGTTCAACCGGGTCGTCGAGGCGCGCGAGCCGCTGTTCCGGCAGGCCGCCGGTGAGCTGGCCCGCTCGGTGGGCCTGCGCGCGGTCGAGCCGTAGGGCCGCCCTTCCCCGGCGCCGTACTCCCCACGGAGTACGGGTGATCACCACGCACGGCGGACGCCTCCGTGCCCGTCCGCCGTCTAGCGTGGCCGCCATGGACGAACAGCAACCGCCGCTCCGGGGCGGCGGTCACCCCTGCGGTTTCCCGGGCCCCCGACATCCCGGACGGCCGGGCCGGCGGGGTGGCCCGCCGGCGTGGCTGTCCGGCGCGCGTTCGCGGACCGCCGCCGGGCTGCCCTGGGTGTCGACGGCCGTCCTCCTGGTGTTCGTCATGGTCGGCTCGGGATTCGCCGAGCACGGGCAGGACCGCCGGCCCCTGGACCCGGCCGCGCGGCTGCTGCTGTTCGTCGCGGTCGGCGTGCTGCTCTTCCGTCATCGCCGCCCCGTGATCGCCGTGGCCACCACCTGCGCGGTGACCCTGGTCTATCTCGCGGCGGGCTATCCGTACGGCCCGGTGTTCGTCGCCGTCGCCGTCGGCTGCTTCAGCGCGATCGTCGCCGGGCACCGGAAGGCCGCCTGGTGGTCGCTGGGCGGGCTGTGGGCCGGGCATGTCCTGGTCTCCCACTGGCTGTACCGATGGCTGCCGCCGGACGGCGACCGGGCCGCGCCCTGGACGCAGGAGGGCTTCATCACCGCGTGGGTCGTGGCCGTCGTGGCCGCCGCCGAACTGCTGCGGGTGCGCCGCGAGCAGTGGGCGGCCGCCCGTGCGGAGCGCGAGGCGGCGGAGCGGCGACGGGCCGATGAGGAACGGCTGCGCATGGCCCGCGAACTCCACGACGTGCTGGCCCACAGCATCTCCGTCATCAACGTGCAGGCCGGGGTCGGACTCGCGCTGCTCGACTCCGACCCGGAACAGGCCCGGTCCGCCCTCACCACGATCAAGGGGGCCAGCAAGGAGGCGCTCGACGAGGTACGTCAGGTGCTCGCCAACCTCCGTACACCGGGCGACGCCCCCACGTCCCCGGCCCCCGGCCTCGACCGGCTGCCCGAACTGGTCGAACAGGCGGGGTCCGCCGGGCTCACCGTCACCGTGGAGAGCGAGGGCGATCCGGCCGCCGTCCCGCCCGGCGCCGGTCTCGCCGCCTTCCGCATCGTCCAGGAGGCCCTGACCAACGTCGTCCGGCACTCCGGCTCCCGTACCGCCGAGGTGCGCATCGGCTACGGCTCCGGGCGGGTCCGGCTCCGTATCGACGACGCGGGACCGGCCACCGGCGGCGACGCGGGCGGCGGCGGCAACGGACTGGTCGGCATGCGGGAGCGGGCCGCCGCCCTCGGTGGCACGATCGAGGCGGGACCCCGCCCGGACGGCGGCTTCCGGGTCCTGGCGGAACTGCCGTTCACCGCACCGGACCGCGACCGACCCCGCCGGAACCCGCCGGAGCCCCCCGAGGAGACACCGTGATCCGCGTGACGCTCGCCGACGACCAACTGCTGGTACGGGCGGGCTTCCGCGCCCTGCTGGACGCGCAGCCGGACATCGAGGTCGCCGGGGAGGCCGCCGACGGCGAGGAGGCGGTCCGCCTGGTGCGCGAACTGCGCCCCGACATCGTGCTGATGGACATCCGCATGCCCCGCCTGGACGGACTGGCCGCCACCCGGCGGATCACCGGCGACCCGGACCTGGACGAGGTGAAGGTGGTCATGCTCACCACTTTCGAACTCGACGAGTACGTCTTCGAGGCCCTCCGCAACGGAGCCTCGGGCTTCCTGGTCAAGGACACCGAGCCGGAGGAACTGCTGCGCGCGGTACGGGCGGTGGTCGGCGGGGACGCGCTGCTCTCACCGGGCGTGACGCGCCGGCTGATCGCGGAGTTCGCGGCCCGCTCCAAGGAACCGACGGCCGCCGCCTCGCTCGCCCGGCTCACCGAACGGGAGCGGGAGGTGATGGCACTGGTCGGCATCGGTCTGTCGAACGAGGAGATCGCCCGCAGACTGGTCGTCAGCCCGCTCACCGCGAAGACCCACGTCAGCCGCACGATGGTCAAGCTCGGGGCCCGCGACCGGGCCCAGCTCGTCGTCCTCGCCTATGAATCGGGGCTGGTGCGCCCCGGCTGGCTCGGCTGAGCCGGGGCGCACCGGACCGCCAGGGGCCGTCGGTGCTCACCCGGTGACGGCGGAGTTGTCCGTCCAGATCCGGGCCACCGAGCGGTCGCCGCGCAGGGTGACGGCCGTGAGCGGCAGCCGGTTCCAGAGGGTGAGATAGAGACCCTCGGCCGTACCGCTCAGCTCGCAGTCGACGTCGTCGCCCGGCTCGGTCCCGGCCTCCGACCGCACGGTCCGGGGCGGATCCTGGGAGATCCGGACCGTCCAGGTCGCCTCCGTGTCCAGGGCCCGTACCCGCAGCACCCGGGGCTTCTTCGAGCGCACCTTGCTCTTGGGCCGGGCGTGGAACCCGATGAGGAGTTCGTCGATGCCGTCGACCGCCCGGTCCGCGGACACCGGGGTCGGCGGAGTGCCGAGCGCGGACTCGGCGTCCACGCGGTGCACGGTCGTCTCGTGGAGCTGGCGGCGGGACCAGAACGCCAGGGGCGAGGGGGCCGGCATGAAGGTCCAGCAGTCCAGGTCGGCGGGGGCTTCCTCCAGGGTCCCCACCAGATGGCGGTGTCCCTCGCTGAACCAGTCGAGGAGTTCGGCGCCGTCCAGGGCGGGTTCGGTACCGGCCGGCTGGTAGGTGGTGTGACCCTCGGCGACGAGCGCCGCCGCCCATCGGTGCACCATGCCGGTGTGGCGCAGCAGATGGCGTATCTGCCAGCCGGGGCAGGTCGGGACCGACGCCCCCGTTCCGGCCCGCTCGGCGGCGGCCGCGAGCAGCCGCCCTTCCTCGGACAACGACGCGATGTGCTCGGCGATCTGCATGGCGGCGATTGTGCCAGGCGCGCGCGACCCGCCCCGGGCGTCAGACGCCCTGCGGATGCGTGGATCCGGCCGATCCGACCCGGCGCACCAGGCGGACGAACCAGCCCAGGGCCAGCGACTGGACGAGGACCGAGACCACCAGACCGAGCACCAGGAACCATGCGGGCCCGCCCGCCTCGGCGCCCGCCAGGGAACCGCCGACGAAGAACAGGAAGATGGTCGGGGCCGCGAGGAGGAACAGCCAGACGCCGGAGAACGAGGCGTCCTCGTGGGCGACGAACAGGGTGTCCACGGCGACGAAGAGCGTCGCCGCGAGCACCAGCCCGAGGTAGATCAGGGAAGCGGGGTTGCGGAAGGTCAGCCGGACCAGGGTGTTCAGGTGCGGATGGCCGGTCAGGCGCTTCATGGTGGGCTCCCCTGCTTCTTGCTCGGATTCGTGCTCGGTCGAGGCTTCCATCGTGCGCCGGGGGAGCGGGACCCGCCTGAGTACGGCTACTCAATCGACCAGGTGTGCGGGTGATCAGGTGTGCGCATCCGATGTGGCGTTGCGGGCCCCGTAGCCCAGGGCGGCCGCCGCGGCGGCCAGCAGGGCGACCGTCGTCAGGGCCAGCGGCAGGGAGAACCAGTCGGCCAGGAAGCCGATCGCGGGCGGGCCGAGCAGCATCCCGCCGTAGCCGAGCGTCGACGCCGCGGCGACCCCGCTCGGTCCCGCGAGTTCGCCCGCGCGCCCCACCGCGACCGGGAAGATGTTGGCGAGCCCCAGGCCGGTGACCGCGAACCCGGCCAGCGCCAGCCAGGTGGTCGGCGCCAGCGAGCCCAGCAGCATCCCGGCCGAGGCCGTCACGCCGCCGAGGACGAGGGTGCGGGTCTGGCCGAGCCGCTCCAGGAGCATGGTCCCGGTCAGCCGCCCCGCCGTCATCGTCAGGGCGAACAGCGCGTATCCGGCGGCGGCGAGCCCGGGGTGTGCGCCCAGGTCCTGTTCCAGGTGCAGTGCGCCCCAGTCGGCGAGGGCCCCTTCCCCGTACGCCGTGCACAGGGCGATCACGCCGAAGAGCACGACGACACGGCGGGCCCGGGGCGACATCCGCTGCTTCGGCGCTCGCCGGTCGACGGCGCGCGGAGCGGCGGGGGCCGGGCGGTGCCGCAGCAGGGAGGGCCCGGCGAAGGCGGTGACGAGCAGTCCGGTCCCGGCCAGCAGGAAGAGGTGGGTGGACGCGGAGAGGCCCCCCGCGACCAGCCCGCCGAGCCCGGCGCCGACCATGCCGCCCAGGCTGAACGCCGCGTGGAAGCTCGGCATCACGGGTCGGCGCAGTTCGGCGACCAGGTCGACGGCGGCGCTGTTCATCGCCACGTTCATCCCGCCGTACGCCGCTCCGAACACCAGCAGCACGAGGCCGAGGGAGAGCGCCGAGTGGGTCTGGGCGGGCAGGGCGATGCTCAGGGGGAGCAGGACGCCGCAGACCGCGGTGACGGCATGGCTGCCGTAACGGCGGCAGAGCCGGCCGGTGAGCATCATGGTGATGACCGCACCGGCGGAGACGCCGAGCAGGGCGAGGCCGAGGGTGGAGGCAGAGGCTCCGGTCTGCTGCTTGATGGCCGGGATACGGACCACCCAGCCGGCGAAGAGGAACCCGTCGAGGGCGAAGAACACGGTCAGCGCGGTACGGAGGCGGGCCGACGAGGGTGGGGCGGTGTCTCCGCCAGGTCCCCCCGGTAGGGCCGTCCGCAGTTTGTTTAGTTGCGGCACAAACTCAGCATAGGGGCGCTCCGGCGACGGACGCAACATCGCTGCACGCCGTACGTTCCGGGGGCTCGGCCGTGGCCGGAACGGGATCCCCGGACAGGCCCTGGGCGTCCGGGACGTCTCCGGATCATGGGAGACTCGCCCCCATGAACGGCAAGGCGACCACCACCCGGACGAAGTTGGAGAGGGGCCGCAGTGCGCTCGGGCCCGCACTGGAACTGGTCCACACCGGACGCGCCCCCACCCGGGCCGTGCTCACCTCCGAACTCGGCGTCACCCGCGCCACCGCCGGGGCGGTCGCCGCGGAACTGGAGGCGCTCGGGCTGATCCGGGTCGACTCCAGCCCCGGGTCGGCGGCCGGATCCCAGGGCCGCCCCTCGCACCGGCTGTCCGTCCTGGAGACCGGCCCCGTCGTTCTCGCCGCCCAGGTGCACGCCGACGGCTTCCGGGCCGCGCTCGTCGGGCTCGGCGGCCGGATCGTCGCCACCTCGCCGGGCTGCGTCGCGGTGATGGCCGACCCCGCGCAGGTGCTCGGCGAGGTGGTGGAGGCCGGGGCGGGACTGCTGCGCGAGAGCGGACTGCGCTGCGTCGGGGCCGGGCTCGCGGTGCCCTCCGCGGTCGCCGAGCCGGAGGGCACGGCCCTCAATCCGCTGCACATCGCCTGGCCCGCGGGCTCCCCGGTCCGGGACATCTTCGCCGCCTGCGTACGGGAAGCGGGCATCACCGGACCCGCGTTCACCGGCAACGACGTCAACCTCACCGCGCTGGCCGAGCACCGGCACGGCGCGGGCCGCGGCGCCCAGCACCTCCTCTGCGTGGCCACCGGCCACCGGGGCGTCGGTGGGGCGCTGGTGCTCGACGGCCGCCTGCACAGCGGGAGTTCGGGACTCGCACTGGAGGTGGGCCATCTCACCGTGGCCCCCGAGGGGCGGCCCTGCCACTGCGGCGGGCGCGGCTGCCTCGACGTGGAGACCGACCCGCTGGCCTTCCTCACCACCGCCCGACGCGAACCGGGTCCCGAGGAGTCCCTCCTCAAGCAGGCCGGAAATCTGCTCCGTACGGAGTACGGCGACCCCGCCGTGCGTCACGCCGCCGAGGCGCTGATCGACCGCCTGGGCCTGGGGCTCGCCGGGCTGGTCAACATCCTCAACCCGGACCGGATCATTCTCGGCGGGCTCCACCGCGACCTGCTGGAGGCGGACCCGGAGCGGCTGCGCGCCGTCGTCGCCGACCGGAGCCTGTGGGGGCGCAGCGGCAGCGTGCCGATCCTGCCGTGCACCCTGGCCCACAACAGCCTGGTGGGCGCCGCCGAACTGGCCTGGCAGCCGGTCCTCGACGACCCCCTCGCCGCCCTGGCCTGAGCACCGCGCGGGCTCGCCCGCCGCACCCGCGGATCGGAAGAAGTGGCGGAGGACTCCCGCTGCTCCCACCGGAGTACGCGCACGGCCGCCGGGTGTACGACGCCCGGAGCGCCTCGTCCGGGCAGGCTCGGAAGCGACCGGAACGGCACCCGCCATCCGTGAACGAGGGAGCTGACCGAGATGAACACCCTGGCGCACTCCGGCGGACCCGGCCCCTGGGTCCTGCTCTTCCCGCTCGTCTGGGCGGCGGTCGTCATCGGGATCGTCACCCTGCTGCGCCGCACCGTGTGGCGCGGGCGCCGAGGCCCGTGGGGAGCGGCCCGCACTCCGGGGGCCGTTCCCGCCGAGTCCTCACCGATCGCGCTGCTCGGCCGTCGCTTCGCCGCGGGGGAGATCGACGAGGAGGAGTACTGGCGCCGACTGTCCGTGCTGGACGAGCAGTTCGGCCGGGCCGCGGGCAGCGGCAAGGCGTGACCCCGGGGCGGAACGCGGTGGCGGCCGGGCGGCGCGAAGCCGCTCCGCCGCACTCCGTTCCGGCCCGGCCCCCGCCCGCCCGGTCAGCCGACGACGGCCGACCGGGCGGGCACGGCCACGATGTCGTCGGGGGTGATGGTCACGGCCCCGAACGGCCCGTCGGTCATCGACCCGTAGACCGCGAGCGGTGGCAGGGTCGAGGCGCCGGTGGCCGCCGGCAGCGTGAACCAGACGGCCTTCCCGTCCGAGCCGATGGGCCGCACGCCCCAGCTCTCGCTGACGGCCGCGATCAGGGCCAGGCCCCGGCCCGACGTGGCGAACGAGTCCGCCTCGTTGACCGTGGGCAGGCGCGGGTCGTGGTCGTGGACCGAGACTGTCAGCCGGTCGAGCAGCAGCTCGATGTCGACGGTGCATGACTTGTCCGGCTGTGCGTGCCGGTGAACGTTGGTGAGAAGCTCGGTGACGCCCAGGGCCGCCTGGTCGATCAGAGGATCGAGATGCCAGTAGCGCAGTTGCGCCGAAATGATTCTGCGGACCTGACCGATCCGCGACGGCAGGGCTTGGAGCTCCACCGTGCAGTGCCTGCTTGGCTCGCTGATCACGGCTGCGACTCCCCGAAATAGGTCCGGAAGAAGAGAAGAGAAACGAACGGAGCCCGGCGGGCGACTGACTGCCGAATCCGCTCTGCTCTTGTCGTGTCTGCTCGTGTCGCGCGATCCGGATCCGTGGAGCGGATCGCTCTGTCACCGAGGGTGCACCTTCAGTGACATGGATCCAGCGTGGCCCAGGGGATACGGCTCCGCAACTCGCGGCGGAGCCCGGCGGCCCGGGAACCGGACCGCCCCGTCCGTACCGACCGGTCAGTCCCGGCGGCCTCGCGCACTGCGCAGCGTCTCCAGGAAACGCCGCAACGGAGCCGCCCCGTCGCGTCTGCGGCTGCGCTGCCCCATCGTCAACCGGTAGCGCACCCCGTTCACCCGGGCGATGACGGAATCCGCCGCGATGAACCACCACTTGCGTGCACTGACCGAGCCCACCGGGGCGCTGTCGATCTCCCGCCCGTTGCTCGTGAGCAGGGACAGCCGGCCGTCCTTCACCACCACCTGACCAGCCCTGGTCAGCGACCTGGTGAACCGCTCGATCCTGACCCCCGACGCACTGAACTCGACGTCCGCCACAGCGGATTCGCCCCCCTTCGACACCACTCCTGCTGTGCAGTGTGCCCGGACACGGGCCGGATCGCCAGAGGGCCCGGAAGCACGGCGGGCGCTCACCCGCACCGCCCGTCACGGCCGCCCCCGCGGGCGGCGGTCAAAGGCAGCGCTATGGACCATCAAAGTGACCGTTTGCGCAGGTGGGG
This sequence comes from Streptomyces anulatus, assembly GCF_014650675.1. Lineage (GTDB taxonomy): Bacteria > Actinomycetota > Actinomycetes > Streptomycetales > Streptomycetaceae > Streptomyces > Streptomyces anulatus. Next base: position 20,519 of record NZ_BMVK01000018.1, read on the forward strand.
TGCATATCGTGGAGCCGCGAGCACCGGACCGACGACCAACAGGAGCAGGCCCATGGACACCAGTGAGCACGCAGCCGGGCACGGGGCCAGGGCGACCGTGGACGTCGACCGCAGCGACCCCGAGTACCGGGCCTGGCTGAAGGAGGCCGTCCGCAAGGTCCAGGCCGACGCGAACCGCTCCGCCGACACCCACCTGCTGCGCTTCCCGCTGCCCGAGGCGTGGGGCATCGACCTCTACCTCAAGGACGAGTCGACGCACCCCACCGGCAGCCTCAAGCACCGCCTCGCCCGCTCGCTCTTCCTGTACGGGCTCTGCAACGGCTGGATCCGGCCCGACAAGCCGGTCATCGAGGCGTCCAGCGGCTCGACCGCCGTGTCGGAGGCGTACTTCGCCAAACTGATCGGCGTCCCGTTCATCGCCGTGATGCCGCGCACCACCAGCCCGGAGAAGGGCCGCCTCATCGAGTTCCACGGCGGGCGGTGCCACTTCGTGGACGACTCGCGCACCATGTACGAACAGTCCGCCGCCCTCGCGGCCGAGACCGGCGGGCACTACATGGACCAGTTCACCTACGCGGAGCGCGCCACCGACTGGCGCGGCAACAACAACATCGCGGAGTCGATCTACCAGCAGCTGCGCCTGGAGCGCTATCCGGAGCCCGCCTGGATCGTCGCCACCGCCGGGACCGGCGGCACCTCGGCGACCATCGCCCGCTACGTCCACTACCTCCAGCACGACACCCGCATCTGTGTGCCCGACCCGGAGAACTCCTGTTTCTTCGACGGCTGGACCCACAACGACCCGCAGGCCACCAGCGACCGAGGCTCGCGCATCGAGGGCATCGGCCGCCCGCGCATGGAGCCCAGCTTCGTGCCCGGCGCCATCGACCGCATGATGAAGGTGCCCGACGCCGCCAGCGTCGCCGCCGTCCGCGCGCTGGAGCGCGCCATCGGCCGCAAGGCGGGCGGGTCCACGGGCACCGGGCTGTGGAGCGCGTTCAAGCTGATCGCCGAGATGGTGGAGCGGGGCGAGCAGGGCAGCGTCGTCACGCTGCTGTGCGACCCGGGCGACCGCTACCTGGACAAGTACTACTCGGACTCGTGGCTGGAGGAACAGGGCCTGGACATCGCCCCGTACACCGCCGCCATCGACGACTTCCTCACCACCGGAACCTGGCCCTGCTGAGGCCGGGATCCGGCGCGTCGCTCAGGGCGCCGTCGTCGCCAGCCGCGCGTCCAGGCGGCGCACGGCGTCCCGGAAGGACCGGCCCACCCCCGCCCGCGCGAGGCTCAGCACCAGGCGGAAGGGCCCCGTCCCGTCGGCGGCGAAGGTCCACTGCACCCGGGTGCCGGACCCCTCGGGAGTGAGCCGCCACTCCTCCAACAGGGCACGGAGACCAGGAGCGTTGGACTCGTCGGCCCGGTAGGCGTAGCAGGTGTCCGGCTCGGCGGCCACGATCGTCTCGCGGAACCGGACCCCGCCCCGCAGCCGCACCTCCCGGCCCGCGCCGTCCTCGGTGGGCGTGGCCAGGGTGACGGCGGTGAACCACGACGGCCAGGACGGCACATCGTCGGCGAGCGCGCGGTACACCACGTCCGGCGGAGCGGACACCTCGGCGGCGAACACCAGACGAATCGGCGCGGAATCGACGAACTCCCGTCCCACGGTACGGAGTAGGCGTGCCATCGCGTGCACCTCCCGGCGGTCTGCGGTGTGTGGAGCCGGGCACACGATAGTGCTCGGACCGTCAGTTGTCTGTACCACTGTCGGCCATCGACGCACGCCGTTTCTCCTCGGCCGCCGCCGCCTCGGAGATGTTGCGCGCCATCCCGCCGAACACCACCGAGTGGAAGGGCCACACGCTCCACCAGTAGGCGTGGCCGAACAGCCCGCGCGGATGGAACAGGGCACGCTGCCCGTACACCGTCCGGCCCCGCTCGTCGCTCCGCACCGACAGCTCCAGCCAGGCCAGGCCGGGGACCCGCATCTCGGCCCGCAGTCGCAGCAGTTCGCCCGGCACGATCTCCTCCACCCGCCAGAAGTCCAGCGAGTCGCCCACCCGGAGATGCTGGGCGTCCCGCCGGCCGCGCCGCAGCCCCACCCCGCCGACGAGCCGGTCGAGCCAGCCGCGAACCGCCCAGGCCAGCGGGAAGGAGTACCAGCCGTTCTCCCCGCCGATGCCCTCGATCACCCGCCACAGCGCGTCCGGCCCGACCGGCACGGTCAGCTCCCGCTCGTCGCGGTAGAGGCTGCCGCCCGCCCAGTCGGGGTCGGTCGGCAGCGGGTCGCTCGGCGCACCGGGCACCGAGGCGTTGGACCAGCGGGTGTCGACCCGCGCCTCCTGGATCCGCTTCAGGGCCAGGCGCAACGCCCGGTCGAAGCCGATGGAGCCGTCCGGCGGATCGGGGACGTACTCCTTGATGTCGTGCTCCCGGCACACCACCTCGTGGCGCAGCGATTCCGTGAGCGGCCGGGCGATGGAGCTGGGCACCGGGGTGACCAGACCGACCCAGCGGCTGGAGAGCGTCGGGGTGAGCACCGGCACCGGCAGGATCAGCCGTGGCCGCAGCCCCGCCACCCGGGCGTAGCGCTGCATCATGTCCCGGTACGTCATGACGTCCGGGCCGCCGATGTCGAAGGCCCGGTTCACGTCCTCGGGCAGCTTCGCGCTCCCCACCAGATACCGGACGACGTCCCGTACGGCCACCGGCTGGATCCGGGTCCGCACCCAGCTCGGGGTGATCATCAGCGGCAGCCGCTCGGTGAGATACCGCAGCATCTCGAACGAGGCGGACCCCGAGCCGATCACGATCGCCGCGCGCAGCACCGCCGTCGGCACCCCGGAGTCCAGCAGGATGTGCCCCACCTCGGCCCGCGACCGCAGATGCGGCGACAGGTTCCTCTCCGGGACCCCGGCCGGGGTCAGCCCGCCCAGATACACGATCCGGCGCACCCCGGCCGCCCGCGCCCGCTCGCCGAAGGTCCGGGCCGCCCTGCGGTCGGTCTCCTCGAAGTCCGAGCCGGAACCGAGCGCGTGCACCAGGTAGTACGCGACGTCGACGTCCCGCATCGCCTCCGCCAGGGACGCGGCGTCGGTGACATCACCGCGCACCACCTCGACCCGGTCCGCCCACGGGTAGTCGCGCAGCTTCTGCGGCGTTCTGGCCAGAGCGCGCACCCGGTACCCCGCATCGAGCAGGGCGGGCACCAGCCGGCCGCCGATGTAGCCGGTCGCCCCGGTCACCAGACAGCGCGGATGCGAGCTGCCGGGCCTGTCCGGGCCGTCGGGGAGAGTCAGGTCGTCGGAGCCGCCGTCAGAGGTGTCGCCAAGATCCGTCACCTTTCCGAGTCTGGCACCGGACGGCCGGTGCGACCGGTCGAGGGGCTCCGTACGGCGGCACCGACGCCATCGGTACGGTGACGTCGCCCGGGGCCGTGCCGGCTCAGCGCACCGCCGCCAGCGTTCCGCCCCCGCGCAGCGACGCCGTCAGCTCCACGGCGGCGTCACGAGGCGCCCGTACCGCGAACGTCGGACCGCCCGCCGCTTCCCGTACCGCCCCGGTCGCCTCGATCCGGGTCACCGCACGGCTCCCCGCCGCCAGGACGTACCACCGGCCGGACGCCGCCTTCCAGCGGGTGCCCGCCAGGACGTGCTGCCCGAACCTGCTGCAGAGGGCCGTGTCGTCGCGGTCGGCGACCACCGCGGCCGGGTCCGTGGGCGAGCCGGCGGGTTCGAGGAAGTGCACCAGCACCCGGCCGGGACCCCGCCAGGTGTCGGCCCGGGTGCACAGCCAGCCGGCCGACGCACCGTCCTCGGGCAGCTTCTGCTCGGCGAAGGCCCAGTTGTTGACCGCCCGCACGCCGGAACCCGACAGGGTCCGCAGGGAACACGCCGTACGCGCCCAGGCGAGCAGTGCCTCACCGCCCGTCGCCTCGCGCGGCTGCCGGGCCGGTGCGCCCCGGCCGGGCTTCGGGGTGTACGTCAGATGCGCGGGGGCCAGGTCTCCCAGATCCGTCACCAGGAAGGCGTGCTTCTCCACGATCCGCCCGGAGGAACGTAGCTGAAGCACCGGCCAGGAGTCGCACGCGCCGTTCGCGGCCGGCCGGGGCGCCGGAGCGGTCACCCCGTCCGGGCCCACCGCCAGCGGACGGGCCGGGGTGCCGGGCGCGAGCAGATCCCGGGTGGTGGACTCCTCGATCCAGGGGGCGAGCAGGAACCGCGCGCTGTCGCCCGTGCGGCTGACGACGACGGCCGCGCCCGTCGTCACGTCCGCGTCGTCGGTCCGGGCGAAGTCGAGCGCCGCCCCGCCGGAGCCGGACAACGGCTCCGCGTACCGCACCACCCGGTCCCCGCTGTCGTGGAACAGCACCACGGCCGCCCCGTCCACCACACCCGCGAACAGCAGCCGGGGCGGCTCGACGGGCGGCGCCGCGACCGTGCCCGGCGTGGTGGTGACCCGGACCGAATCCGGCGGCCCCGACCAGGCCCGCAGCGCCCGGCCCAGCAGCTCGCCGTCGCCCGTGCGCCCGCCCCGGGCGGGCCAGGCGGTGAAGTCGACGCGCGAGGTGTCCGCCCACCGCTCCGCCGAAGTCCGCAGCAGCCCTGCCGGATCGAGCGCCGGGACCGCGACGCCTGCCGGGTTCCGGTCGTCGCCCGTGGGCCGCGCCCCCTCGTCGACGGCGACCGCCAGGCCTCCCGCCACCACGCACAGCGCCGCGGCCACCGCCACCGCCCGCACCCGGTGCCTGCGCCGCAGCAGGTCGCTCGGGCGGGTCTGGACCGTGCACGGGTCGAACTCGCCGGACCTGAGCATCGCCTGCGCCCCGGCCCGGTCCGGCCTCCCCAGCCGGGCCGCCCGGCGCACCGCGCCCGCCGGATCCGACACCCCCGCCCCGGCCAGCAGATCCCGCGCCCCGGACTCGTCGAGCCCCTCCAGCAACTGCAGGGCGAACGCCGCCCGGACCGCCCCGGGCACCGTGGACAGGGCCCGGTCCAGGGTCAGTTCATCGACGCCGCCCGCCCGGGGGAAGAGCCGCAGCCCCCACACCACCGGCACGGCCGGACGCAGCGCGGCCGGAGCCGGAAGCCTGCCGGGCCACCAGCGGGGCCGCCGCTCGTGGGCCAGCGCCCCCCGCAGCACCCGCAGCCGCATCCACCCGTACGCCGCGCCCGAGGGGCCCAGGTCCGACCCGGCGCCCTCCGGTGCGGGCTCCGCGTCCACCGGAGCGCCGGACCGGCGGGACTGCGCGGGAACGCGTGGGCTCCCGGCGGCGGGCAGGGCCCGCTGGACCACGGCGTGCGCGGCCAGGACCCGGCGGTGCCGTCCGAGCGCCGGCGGCAGGACTACGTAGGCGAGCCGCACCAGACGGGGATAGTGCTCCACGAGGGCGGCCTCGGCCTGCTGCACGCCCGTGCGGCCGGGGTGTACGTCGGTCCGCTGCTGCGGTTGATGGATCGGCATGAAATGGGTGCCTTCCGGGGCCGTGGCGGGGATGTCATACCGACAAACGAGTCAATCGTGTGACGGTCACATCACCCGTGCACCTCACCCCTGGGGGCGGTCCGGGCACCTCACCCGCGCACATCGCCGGGGGAGGCGAGCAGGGCGTCCAGGACCTTGCCGAACATCCGCCGTCCGGTGGAGGCGAGCAGCGGATCGCCCCACCGGGGCACCAGCCGCACCCGCAGTTCCTCGACCCAGACGACATGGGAACCGGAATCCGTGGGAAGCACGTCGATCGAGGCCCTGCCCAGCACCACCGCCCCCCGCTTCTCCAGTCGGCAGACCCCGGCCCGGCCCCCGGCGGGCGGCGTCCACCGCACCACTTCCATCGGATCGTCGAACGCCAGCGGACCCAGCCCCGTACGCGCCACGAACACCGTCCCGAGCTGCGAGGGAAGCCCGGTCGGGACCGAGATCGCGGTCAACGGCACCTGCGCGGCGTGCCGTTCCCAGTCGGTCACCCGGCGCCAGGCCTCGGCTGCGGGGAGAGGGGAGAAACGCTCGATCCGGAAGACGGCCACACCTCGATCCTATGGGGTGCCCGGCGGACCCGCCGTGCCGAACGGAACCCGAAGGGCCCGGCCCGGAGCCTGCCGGGCGACCGACAGGCTCTCAGCCCTCGGCCGGCGAAGCCTCGTCGGGTGCGTCGCCCGCCACCAGCAGACCCGGCAGATGCTCCCCGATCTCCGCGCGCGTCCGAGGAGCCAGGCCCGCGTCCGTGACGAACGTGTCGACCTCCTCCAGCGTGGCGAAGGAACTCAGGCCCACCGTGCCCCACTTGGTGTGATCGGCCACGACCACGATCCGGCGAGCCGCCCGGACGAAACGGCGGTTGGTCTCCGCCTCAGCGAGATTGGGCGTCGAGAGCCCGGCCTCGGCCGAGATCCCGTGCACGCCGAGGAACAGCACATCGAAGTGCAGGGAGTCGATGGCCCGGTCCGCGACCGGCCCGACCAGCGAGTCCGAGGGCGTGCGCACCCCGCCCGTCAGCACCACCGTCGCCGCCCCGGGCCGCGCGCCGCGCCCCCCGGCCGGACGCTGAGCGTCGTGGAACACGTCGGCCACCCGCACCGAGTTGGTCACCACCGTCAGATCCGGCACGTCCAGCAGATGCCGGGCCAGCGCGAAGGTCGTCGTCCCGCCCGAGAGGGCGATCGCGCTGCCGGGCACCGCCAGCGCCGCAGCCGCCCGCGCGATGTCCTCCTTGGCACTCAGCTCCAGCGCCGACTTCGCCTCGAACCCCGGCTCGTGCGTACTCGCCTCGACGACCGGGACCGCACCACCGTGGACCTTCTCGATCACGCCCTGGCGGGCCAGCGCGTCCAGATCCCGGCGGATCGTCATGTCGGAGACGTTCAGCTTGCGGGTCAGCTCGTTGACCCGGACCCCGCCACGCCTGCGCACCTCGTCGAGGATCAGCGCACGTCGCTGCTCCGCGAGCAGGTTCTGATTCTCGCTCAACGCCGGGTCCGGTCCTTCCCTCTGCCGTACGGTCCGCAGCGGTCTGCGCGACACGCTCATCCTGCCACGCAGGCATGCCCGGCGTATCACCTGGGGAGATTCCGTGAGACCACTTCACGCAGCCGCCCCGCGCCCGGAATCCTTGGGACTTCGCGACCGGCGGGTCACCATGCCCGGAACCCACGGCGTCCCGGCCCGCACCATCCGCTCCTGCGCACGTCTCCGTCGGCCGCGAGGCCGACGCGCCCGAGAGAGAGTCCCCCTTGGCTCCCGCCGCCCCGCACCCGCCCCAGCCCCAGCCCCCGCCTTCCTCCCCGTCTCCGCAGCACACCGGGACCGCACTGGAACTGCTCGTCCACGGAGTCGGCGGCGCCACCCCGCAGGAGATGCTGGGCGACCCGCGTACCGTCCGGGTCACCGGGGACGAGACAGCGGCCGTGTACCGGCGCACCGAGGACGCCCACGGCGAGAAGCACCCCGAGCGCTACCGGGACGAGCCCGTCGCCGAGGCGTACTGCTGGTCCGGCCTCACCTCCGGCAACGGCTCCCGCGCCCTGTGGCTGCTGCTCCTGCCGTTCATGGTGGTCAACCTCGCCCACTGGATGCGCCCCACCGCCACCGGCCGCACCCGCGCGGTCCGGCTGTACGGCGTGCTGGTGCGGCTCGTCGCCCTCAGCCTCACCGTGCTGCTCACCGCGGCCGCCTGCGAAGTCGCCCTGGACCTGCTGGCCTGGCAGTGCGCGGGCACCGAGAGCTGCGCCGAACGCCGGTCCTGGCTCGGCTTCCTGTCGGCCCATCAGGGCGGTTGGTGGTCACAGCCCGGCCGCCGTCTCGCCCTGGCTGCCGTCGTGCCCGCGGCCCTGGTGGGGCTCCTGTGGTACCTGTCCAACCGGACCTGGAGCGCGTACGAGTCCCAACGCCCCCTGGACGAAGGGGACATCGACGCCCACGGGCCCGAAGGAGCGCACGAGGCCCACGGGCCCGACGCGCCCGGCCCGGACACCGACGGGGCCCCGCGCCCGCCCGTCCCGGTCCGCCCCGCGCTCGGCAGGCCCGGCTTCTGGTTCGGCCGCCGGATCGTCGCCCGGCTCCGCGCCGCCCACACGGCGGCCGGGTTCCTGACCGTCGCCGCGGCCGTCGCCGGCGCCGCCGCGCGACACGACCGGAGCACGGACGGCCCGGTGCCCCAGATCTTCGGCGCGGCCGTCGAGGGCGGCATCGCCCTGTGCACGCTCGTCGTCATCTGGGTCGTCTGCCGCCGGGGCCGCAGCGAACGGACCCGCGACACCCGGCTGGACGCCGCCCTCATCACCTATCTGCCCGGCTCCGCGCTCGCCCTGCTCGCCCTCGCCGTCGTGCACGCCTCCTGGTCGCGCCCGGACTGGCAGTCCTCGGGCAGCCTGCCCGGCGAGACCGCCTTCCGTCTCCTCGCCCTCGGCCAGGGACTCCTCGTCGTCGCCCTCGCCCTGGTCGCCCGGGACCTCTACCGGCGCACCCCCGAACCGCGCACCATCCTGCACGGACTCGGCGGCCCCGCGGTCGCGATGCTCGCCTGCGCCCTCGGCGGCGTGATGACCGGCGGGGTGGCCCAGCGCGTCGCCGACTGGCTCGACGGACCCGGCAGCCCGGGCATGGGCCACGGCACCGACATCGCCGGGCCGCCGGTCCTGCTCAGCTGGCAGGCCTCCGTCATCCCGGTGCTCCTGCTGCTCCTGCTCGTCCCGGTCCTGGTGCTGATCGTCCGCACCACCCGCACCGCCCGCCGGCTGGGCCCGGTCATCGAGGAGGAGTACGCCCCCGAACCGCCCGACGAGGGCCGTACCCGCCGCATCGCCCGGATCCGCGCGACCGCCGCCCTCACCGACTCGGCGCCCTGGATCGTCGGCGTGGTCTCCGGGGCCACCCTGCTGCTCGGGGCGGGCGCGGTCGCCGGCTCCTGGCACAGCGACGAGGTGCCGGGCCGGGCCGCCGACGGGAGCTGGCCGCTCGTCGAATCGTTCGCCGAGGCCGCGCAGTCGACCGGCTCCTGGCTGATCGGCTTCGGCTTCGTCCTGTTCGTCGCCGGCGGCCGCCGCGCCTACAAGGACGCCTCGGCCCGCCGCACCATCGGCATCCTCTGGGACGTGGGAACCTTCTGGCCGCGCGCCGCCCACCCCTTCGCGCCCCCGTGCTACGCCGAGCGCGCCGTCCCCGACCTCGCCTCCCGGATGTCCGCCTGGACGGCGACCACGCCCCGCGGCCGGCTCGTCATCTCGGGCCACTCGCAGGGCAGCGTGCTCGCCGCGTCCGCCGTCTGGCAACTGCCCGACGCGACCCGCCGCCGGGTCGCGCTGCTCACCTACGGCTCCCCCCTGGAGCGGCTGTACGGGCGGTGGTTCCCTGCCTACTTCGGCCCCGAGCCGCTGCTCGGACTGCACCGCTCGGTGCACTGCTGGCGCAATCTGTGGCGGGCCACCGACCCGATCGGCGGCCCCGTCCGCATCTGCGCCGACCCCGACCCGGGCGTCGACCGGGGCCCCTTGAAGGACCCGCTGGCCTACGGACGGACCACGAGGCTCCCGCTCCCCGAACCGATCCTCGGGCACTCCGACTACCAGGCCGACCCGGCCTTCGCCGAGGAGCGGGCCGCCCTCCTCGACGAACTGGGACCGCTGGTGCCCCGGCAGACCGGAGGCGGTCGGCAGCAGCCGGAGGGAGCCGTTCAGAGGGGCAGCTCGGGGAGGTCCTCCGGGTAGAGCAGGGTCAGGTCGTCCGTGCTCGTCTCGGCGAGCTGGGCGACCCGGCCCGCGTGCCGCTCCACCATCGACTCGAAGGTCTGGCGGGCGGTGCGGCCGTTGCCGAAGGCGGGGCCCTTGGGGAGCGCCGTGAAGTACTTCAGGAGCGCCTCCCCGGTGCCCTCCGCCAGGCTGTACTCATGCTCCTCGGCCTGCTGCTCGACGATCCGCAGCAGCTCCTCGGGAAGATAGTCGCTGAAGGTGATGGTCCGGGAGAACCGCGAGGCCACCCCGGGGTTGACGGTGAGGAACCGCTCCATCTCGTGGGTGTAGCCCGCGACGATCACGACCACCGCGTCCCGGTGGTCCTCCATCAGCTTCACCAGCGTGTCGATGGCCTCCCGCCCGAAGTCCCGGCCGGAGTCCTCGGGGGACAGGGCGTACGCCTCGTCGACGAACAGCACCCCACCGCGCGCCCGGTCGAACGCCTCCTGGGTCCGGATCGCCGTCGAGCCGATGTGCTCCCCGACCAGGTCCACCCGGGACACCTCGACCAGATGACCGCGCTCCAGCACCCCGAGCGAGGCCAGGATCTCCCCGTACAGCCGGGCGACCGTGGTCTTGCCCGTACCGGGGGAGCCGGTGAAGACGAGGTGCCGGCGGACGGACGCGGCCTTGAGCCCGGCCTCCTGACGGCGGCGGCCCACCTCGATCATGTCGGTGAGCGCGCGCACCTCGCGCTTGACGCTGTCCAGGCCCACCAGTGCGTCCAGTTCGCCGAGGACCGCCGAGGAGTCCCGGGCCGGCTCCGCCGGGGCGACCGGCTCCGGAGCGGGCTCGACCGCGCGCTGCCCGGGCAGCGCGCCCAGCAGACCGGGCGTCGACCGGGTCTCCGTCAGCACCGCGGGCGACGGGGCCGCCGCCGTACGCAGACCGCTCTCGTCGCTCGTGCAGTCCGTGGCCACCGGCCCGGTCGCTGCGCCGTTGTCGCCCTCGGGGAATTCGTAACCGCCCCGGGCGCACCGCTCGGTACGGCAGCGGGTCAGTGTGGTGCGGCAGCCGTCCATGATGTGGAAGCCGTAGCCCTCGCTGCCCGTCACCCGGCAGCTGTCGAAGGTGCCCCGGCCCTCGGCCGAGACGTAGAACCCCGCCTCGGCCGGAGAGGTGACCGTGCAGCGCTCGATGGTGGGGTCCGCGCCCTTGGTGACGATGACCCCGGTCTGCGCCGCGTCGATGGTGCAGTTGTTCAGCGTGCCGCCGCTGCCGTGGTCGCGGAACCAGGCGCCCGTGGACGCCTCCCGGATCCGGCAGTCGTCCAGCTGGGCGGTCGCCCCGTCGCTCACGGAGACGGCGGTGTTGCGGATCTGGGAGAGGTCGCTGTCCACCACGTCGGCGCGCGACCCCCGGTCGAGGACGAACAGCGCGTCGGGCACGTCGTGCACCCGGCAGGCGTCCAGTATCACCGTCGCGCCGTCGCTGACCCAGACCGCCGGATAGTCGCCCGTGCTGTCGTGGATCTCGCACTGGTTGGCGTCGACCCGGGTCCCCGGATCCCAGACCGAGAGCCCGTTGCGGCCGAAACGGCGGACCGTGGAGCGGGTCAGCGTGAGCACCGAACGCGACCGCAGGTCGACGGCGTTCTCCGGGATGTCGTGGATGTCGCAGTCGGCGAGGGTGAGCACCGCGTCGGTGTCCAGCGTGACACCGTCCGCCGAGGTGCGGTGCACGGTGCAGTCGGTCAGGTGGGCCGAGCCCCGGGCGGTGACCTGGATGCCGCTGCCCTTGATCTCGTACACCTCGCAGCCGAACGCCTCCAGACCGCTGCCCTCGCCGGTGACGCCGATGCCCGCCCCGGACGCGTGGTGGATCCGGCAACGGTCCAGTCGAGGGTGCCCGCCGTCGCGGACCGAGACCCCGGACTGGCCGGCCGAGACGACCTCGCACTCCTCGAACACGCCGCCCGCACCGTCCAGCACGGCGATGCCGACCCCGGCCGGGTTGTCGACCGTGCAGCGCCGCACGGTGGGCCGGGCCGCGCCGCGCACCTCGATGCCCGCGGCGGACCGCGTCACGATCCGCAGATCCGTCAGCTCCGCCGTGCCGTCCTCGACCAGCAGGGCCGGGGCCGCCGAGTCCTGGCCCTCGACATGGAGGTCCTGGATGACCGCGGAGGCGCGCACGGTCAGCGGTACGCCGTCGACCGGGGCGATCCGCACGGAACCGACCGAACCCTCGGGGCCGCGCAGCGTCACCGCGCGGTGGACGACGAGATTCTCCCGATAGGTCCCGGGCGCGACGGTGAGGACGTCGCCGTCGGCTGCCGCCTCCAGGGCCGCGGAGAGGGAGGCGTACTCGCCCGTGCGGCGGCGCCATCGCGATGTGCCGGTGTGCGTCACCTGGACCGTGCCCTGTGCCATGGCGTTGCTGTGCCCCCACCTCGTGCTGTGCGATGCCTCGGGTCCGTCGCCGGGGAGGCGGACGGGGTCGGACCACCGTAGCGCGCGTGAGGGGCGGGAGTTGACGAGTCCGCCCCGCCGAGCGATGTCGCCCGCCGCCGCCCCCGGTCGCGGGAGACCGTGGTCAGCCGCCCGTTCCGGCCCTGCCCCAGTCCGGGCCCGCCTCCGCCCACTCCCGGTCCAGCCGTGCGTAGCGCCGCCGCGCCATGCGTCCCACCACCAGCCGGCGGCCCGCCTCGACGCACGCGGCGGCGAGCAGGAACGTGCCGATGCCGCCCAGCACCGCGTGGGTCCGGGCGGTGCTCCCGTCCATCGGCGGCGATACGGGGTGGCCCGCCGCGTCCGTCCAGATCCGCACCGGGGACCCCGGGGGGCCCGGCCGCGACGCGGTGGCCACCTCTCCGGTGCGCGGACCGCCGTCCGGGGCCTCCCAGGACGCCACGACCCAGGTGCGCGCGGCCCGTTCGACGCCGCCCTCGGGATCACCGGCGAACCGTTCCCGCCCCGCCGGACCCACCACGACCGCGTCGACGGGGTGGCGCTCCTCGTGCTGGGCCCGCACCGACCGCTGGAGGGCGGCGTCGGCGACCGCACCGCCCGCCCAGCCCGCGGCCGGGGCGACGACCACGAGCAGCAGCAGCGCCCCGAGGGCCACCCAGGCCTCGCGGCGGTCGGTGGCACGGCGCAGCGGATTGCCCCGCCCGCGCAGCAGTGCCCACAGCACCCACACGCCCGTGCCCCCCTCGCTCCTTCTGCCGGCCGGTCTAACGGTCGAGGATCCGGACGGGGTCCCCGACCCTGATCACTCCCGTCCCCTCGGGGATCAGATTCTGGCCGAAGACCAACTGTTTGCCGAACCGGCGGTGGCGGGCCGGCGTGAGCAGCGGCTCCCTGCCCCGCTCGGCGGTGTGCTGGTCGGTCGTCGTGATCACGCAGCGGCCGCAGGGCTTGGCCACCGTGAAGGCGACCTCGCCGATGGCGATCCGCCGCCAGCCGTCCTCCGCCCAGGCCTCGGTCCCCCCGATCACCACGTTGGGCCGGAAACGGTCCATCGGCAGCGGGCCCTCCTCGGGCCGGTCGCCCGAGGCGATCAGGGCAGCGGCTCGGCCGCGATCCGCGCCAGGGACGGCTGCTGACGCTGTGTGACGGCCCTGGCCGCCTTGTCGACCAGCATCCAGCGGCGGTCGCCGTCGAGTCCCCATGGCTCGACGGCGACCGTGTCGCAGGCGCGGGCGGCAAGCGACTTGACCGGATAGACGTGGGCGGAACGGAGCACGGGAACGCTCATGCGTCCATCCTGCCAGCACCCCCTGACCCCGTACGCGCGGTCTTCGGGGCATCAACGGCACCCGTATTGCCCCGGATGCGGCTGATGCCCGGTGCGTCCCCCGGCGCACCGCGTCGTACGGAGTCGTGGTCAGTACCCCCGGCTCTGGTACGGGCGGTTGTACGGGTCCTCGTACGGCGACTGCGCCGGCGCGGGCCGGGGCGAGGCCGGGCGCATCGACTCGTACCCGGTGGCGGGCGCGGGGCGCGGCGGCTGGGGCTGCTGCGGATAACCGCGGACCGCCGAGGGCTGCTGCGGGATGTACGGCGCGGGCGCGTGCTGCAGCTGGGCGGGCTGCATCGGCGCGTGCTGCGCCGGAGCCTGCTGGTACTGCGGCATCGGCTGCTGCTGCGGGTAGCCGTAGCCGGTCTGCTGCGACGGGGCCGCGGGCAGGGCGGGCAGCGCCGACGGCAGGGCCGGCAGATAGCTGTTGCCGGTGTCATAGGCAGCAGGCACCCGGATGGGGGCGATCTGAGGGGTTCCCCGCTCCGCGACCAAGGAGTCGTAGATCGGAGTGTCGGGGAACGACGCGGCGTAGTAGCCGCCGCCGAAGGTGGAGCGGGGGGACGTCATGCCACCTAAGTTAAGCCCACGATGTGCTGTATGGGGAGCCCCAATCTTTGGGTTATCCGTTTTACGCTGTTTCTGTGCGCCCGGCCTGCCGAAACATCGTTAAAGCTTTCGTTAACAGCAGGGATCTTTCCGCTGGTGGGCGACGGCTTCGGCCCGCGCTCCCGGTGCCGAAGGGGAACCGGCGTCGACGCATCCGGGAGGCAAGCGAATAGCGTTTGGCCAAAGCGCGTTGCGCGCGGTTCGGCGTCGCGGAGATCGTCCGCCGACCCGAAAGGCCCTGCCTTCCCTCGGCCCTCGTAGGGTTTTTCGGCACCGCCCTCACCCGCCCGGTCCGGCGGGACCGCTCGTGCCCGGTGCGCGGCGCGGGGACCGGCCGGCCACCGGCAGGACCAACAGGGCGGCCAGCCCGCCCATCAGGGCCAGCGCCGGGTAGCCGTCCCGCGCGACTACCGGGCCCGACGCCAGGCTGCCGACCGCTCCGGCGGTCGCGAGGCCCACGTCCACCAGTCCCTGGGTCGTGGCGCGCCGGTCCGGGGGCAGGGCGTCCGTGACGATCGCGGTGCCGCTGATCAGCCCGAAGTTCCAGCCCAGGCCGAGGAGTACGAGAGCGGCGCCGAGCGCGGGCGCCGAGCCCGCGGGCGACAGGGCCGCCAGTGCCCCGGCCGCCAGCAGCAGAGGTCCGGACGCGCAGGCGACCCGTCGCCCGCCGATCCGGTCGACGAGCAGACCGGTGAGCGGGGACGGCAGGAACATCGCCCCGACGTGCAGGGAGATCACGAGCCCCGCCGCCCGGGCGCCATGACCGTGCGCCAGCATGTGCACCGGCGTCATCGTCATGATCCCGATCATCACGACCTGGGTCAGGATCATCACGGTGGTGCCGACGGCGACGTCGTGACGCCCGGCGGACGCCGTGGCCCCGGCGCGGGGCCCGTTCGTACCCGCGTCCTCCTCCTCGCCGCTGTCCGCGCCCTCGTCCGGGGCGCCCGCCGCCCGGGCGGTCAGCGCCTGGGCGAGCCGGAGCGGATCGGGCCGCAGCAGGCAGGCGAGGACGACCGAGGTGGCGGTGAACGCCGCGGCCGCCAGCAGGAAGGGCCCGGCGAGACGCGGCACGCCCCAGGCGTGTGCGACCTCGCCGGCCGGCGTCACCAGCATGGGCCCGGTCACCGCACCCAGAGTGGTGGCGAACAGCACCGCGCTCACGGCCCGTCCGCGCCGGGCGGGGGACGCCAGGTCCGCGCCGGCGTAGCGCGCCATGAGGCCGGTCGCCGTACCCATCCCGTACACCACGAGGGCCGGGAGGAGCAGCGCCACGCTTCCGGTGGCGGCGGCCACCACCACACCGACGCTGCCGAGCGCTCCGGTCGCGTAGCCCAGGGCCAGTCCGGGGCGACGGCCCCAGCGGGTGCAGAGCCGGCCGATGCCGAGCGCGCCCAGTGCGGCCCCCGCGGTGAACAGCGCGCTCGGCACTCCCGCGAGGCCGGTGGAGCCGAGCATCTCCTCGGCGAGCAGGGCCCCGACGGTTATCCCCGCCGTGAGACCGGCGCCGCTCATTGTCTGGGCCAGCACCAGCACGGCCAGGATGCGCCGCTGTTCCGGAATCTCACCCGTGGCAACCGGATGTCTGCTGCGAGTCGGCAAGGGAGAGTTTCCGATCGTCATGCGGGCGGAGAGAGTTCTGCTCAGGCAACGGCCATCGGTTTCAGATCCGCTATGTCCGCGAGAGAAATGTCCATCTGCTCATGGAGGAACCGCACCATGGTCCAGTGCGGCAGCGCGCCGGCGTCGAACGGCCCGAATTCCCGGCAGTACAGGGGAATCCAGCGCAATGCCTCCTCCAGTGCCTGTTCGCGTCCCGGCTCCTCCTGGTAGTCCTCGTAGGCGATGCTGCGGTGGTTGATGAAGAACCGCCCGGGGAGCCGTTCTTCGCACAGTGCGCGGTATTCCCGGGTCTGCAGAATGAGGTAGTGCCATATCTCGTCGATGTCCTGTTCGACCGGCAGGAAAAGCCCACTCAGCCGGTCACGGTACCGGGAGACGAGATAGAGGTACCGCAGGCATTCGGTGACCTGACGCTCCACGAAGTCCGGGGGTGTGTCCGGCGCTTTGTCGCAGAAATGCCGCATCACCTCGGTGTGCAGCGCGTCCCCGAGGAGGTGTTTCAGGTCGTCGGCGGAGAGTGTCTGTCCGCTGGTCATGGCACTCCGTTCTCTGAGGGGGAGATGGCGGTGAGTCAGGTGCTGTCGGTCGTGAGCCAGGCGTACTTGCCGGAGCGGCCGATGGGGATATGGGTGCGGTGCTCGATTCGGCAGTGTCGTCCGGTCAGTTCGCCGACGCCCTGTCGCAACGCGGCCGCCTCCGTGGCCCCGAGAGGTTCGTCGGTGAACGTCGTGTACAGCAGGGTGGCGTCGGCGCCGCCGTGGAGGCGGAGTTGGTGCAGGAAGATCCGGGGGGAAGCGTCAGCGATATGCCGGTCGAGGTCGCCCTGGGCGACCGGGCCGTTCGGTGTGCTCAGCAATTCCTTCTGACGGCCGCAGAATTGGGTGATCGCCGCGGGGTCGGGCGAGCCGTCCAGGGTGCGCACACAATCGCCCGACCGGTAGCGGACGAGCGGCATGTAGGGATTGCGCACACTGGTGACGATGAGCTGGTGGATCGTGCTTCCGGGGGCCACCGGCAGGAGCTCGACGCTCATCCCGGCCAGGTGCGGCCAGTACCGGCCCTCCCGGTCGCTGTAGTAGAGGTAACCCAGCTCCGTACTGCCGAACAGGTCGATGACAGGGCAGGCGAAGCGCCGGTGCAGGAACCGCCGTACGTTCACCGGGGTGTACTCGTAGGCGGTGATGATGCTGGCCGGCGCGGGGAACGCGTCCAGCAGCCCCCATGCCTCCGCCTTCCGCGCCAGGTGCGCCAAGTGGTAGCCGGAGCAGTCGAGGTGGTACCGGCCCTGGGGGTGTGTGCTCCGTGCCAGGTCGATCTCGCGGAGCATCCGCAGTACGTCCTTGCGGACCCACTGCGCCGGATCCAGCCGCAGGTTGAGGTAGCAGGTGCGCTCGTCGAGCCAGCGGTCGGCCAGGATGGGTATTCCCCTGTGCTCCACGCCGCGTCGGGCGGCGTTGACCCGCGCCACGTGTTCCGTCGCGAGCACCGTGGTGAGGGAGACCCGGCGGCAGCCCGACTCCCAGGTCTCGCCGATGTCGGGGTGGTTCCGCCACAACTCGTAGTAGGAGCGGAGCAGGAAGTACGGAGGCCGGATGATCTGCATCCGGGCGTGGTTGGTGCCCGTGGACAGGACGAACTCCGCCTCGCCGGTTTGGAGCGCCGCCGCCAGCCGCGGCGTCATCCAGTTGTCGGGGAACCCACGGGCGATCTCCGGCTTGTCGAGCACGGGGAAGTGCCCCTTCGCCAGGGACTCCTGATAGATCGGTATGTCGCGAATATGCTCGATGACATCGCTGGTCGGCTGGCCCTTCATTAATTCCTTCTCATGTTTCGCATAGTTGAAGAAATCTGGGCTGGGGCGGAGTCGTATCGGGGACGCCCGAGAGCATGGTGCGGTGGGGGAGAAACTTCTCACAGAGCTGATCCCGGGCGTCCCTGGCCGATCAGGAGATACAGCCGGCCTTCGGTGCGGCGCTGATGCACCCGTTCTTCGGTGCGGCGCTGATGCATCCGCTCTTCGCGGCCGACTGGGCCGAGTTGGCGGCGAGCCAATTCTGCCAGACGTTGTCCTGGGCCATCTTCTTGATCAGGTGTTCCATGAGGTCCTCCGGTGATAGTGCGGAAGGTACTCCCTGAGGCGGGCCGACGGTGAATGGATTTCTCCTCGACCTGCCCGCTGAATGTAAAAGCGTGGTTGAGCAACTGTCAATGAATGGCAATGTCGAACCATGGGGAAGCGGCCCCATTCAGGACCGGTTTGGCGTGATTCCGCTCTGTGGGTGTCGCGTCGGCGCCGGTTCGGGTCGCGGCCCGCGCACCCGGCCGCATCATCCGCAGAGCCCCTGATGGAAGCGGGTCGCCCGGCTTTGCTCGGAGGGTGCCGACGCGGTGACGGACGCGGCGACGGCCACCGAAGATGAGAATGTTTTCCTCATGTCCGTCCCCGGGACCCCGCAAGGGCAGACTGGTCCGATGCTGTGGCGTGGGGTGGGGTCGGTACTGGCAGGATGTGGAGCAGGGACACTGGTGTTACTGGTCGTATGGATATGGCCCGGGCAGAATGTGCCGCCCTCCATGGGGCCCGTGGTCGTCGTGCCCTTCCTGTACGGCCCGACTCCTTCGGCCACCGCCCCGCCCGGCCCCGGCCGCCCCGCCGTGTCACCGGCACCGCCCCCCGCTTCGCCCGCCCCGTCCGGCACCTGCTCGGGCGGCCGTGCCGTGCCGCCCCCGCCGCCGCCCGAGTCCGACGAAGGGAACTCCCACTCCCGCAACGTCCCCGCAGGCGGCGGAGCCGAGGGAATGCCAGGGGCCACCGGTGACGACGAGAAGGCCTCACGGGTGCCCAGGGGGGACGTGGGCGACGAAGCGGACGAGCCCGACGACGAGGACGGGGACGGGGACGGGGAAGCGTCGCACGGCAGCAATCGGGGGGATGCGGACGACGAGTGGGACGACTGATGCTCAGGCGCTCCACCAGCGCCCGGTCCCGGATCGTCGGCTGGATGCTCATGCTTCTCAGCGCGGCCCTGGCCGTGCCCACCTTCGGGATCACGATCGTCTGGCAGGCGGAGCTGGACCGGCAGGTCGACGCGCAACTCCTGTCCGAGGCCGACAAGCTACGCGCGTTCGCCCGCACCTCGCGCGACCCGTACACCGGTGAGCGCTTCACCACGGGCGCCTCGCTGCTGACGGCGTTCATGGCGGTCCACCGGCCCGAGCACAACGCCGCCTTCTTCAGCGTCGTGAACGGACGGGCCGACCGGCGCAGCCCCGGCCCGGTCCCGGCCCGCCTGGACCGGGACCAGGAGGTCGTGGACCTGATGGCGCGGACGGCCGACACCCGCATCCGGACGCTGGACTCCCCGGCCGGCAAGGTCCGCTACGGTGTCGTCCCGGTCCAGATGGCGGGCGACCACACCGACACCCGGCTCGTCCTGGTGACCTTCCGGGACCGGGAACTGCGGCAGGAACGCCACATGGCGCGGCTGCTGCTGGCCTCGGGAAGCTTCGCCCTGGTGGTCGCGGGACTGGCGAGCTGGCTGGTCGCGGGCCGGGTGCTGGCTCCGATCCGGCTGGTCAGGCAGACGGCCGAGCGGATCAGCGAGACGGACCTGACCCAGCGGCTGCCGGTGCGGGGCAACGACGACGTGGCGGAACTCGCCGAGACGTTCAACCACATGCTCGACCGGCTGTCGGGCGCCTTCACCGCGCAACGCCAGTTCCTGGACGAGGTGGCGCACGAACTGCGGACCCCCATCACGGTCCTGCGCGGGCATCTGGAGCTGATGGACGAGGACCCCGACAGCCGGCGCGGCCAGACCCGGGCCCTGCTCTTCGACGAACTCGACCGGATGCGGCGGATCGTGGATGACCTGCTGCTCCTGGCCCGGGCCGAACGCCCCGACTTCCTCAGCCCCGGCCGGGCCGGTCTGACCGACCTGGTGGTCGACACGGCGGCCAAGGCCCAGGCCCTGGGGCGCAGGCACTGGACGGTGGCGGAGGTCGCCGACGTCAGCGTGGAACTGGACGAGCAGCGGGTCACCCAGGCGCTGATGCAGCTCGCGGCCAACGCGGTCAGCCACACCGGGGAAGGGGACGTCATCGAGATCGGGTCACGCCTGTGGCGCGGCCGGGTGCTGCTGTGGGTGGCGGACACCGGGCCCGGGGTGGCCCCGGAGGACCGCGAACGGATCTTCCAGTGCTTCTATCAGGGCGGCACCGCGGTGCCCGGCCGGGCCGCCCCCGGCATCGGGCTCGGCCTCGCGCTGGTCCGCGAGATCGCCCAGGCGCACGACGGTGTCGCCCGCGTCGAGGAGGCCCCCGGGGGCGGCGCGCGATTCGTCATCGACCTTCCCGCACTGCACCCCACGACGGAAGGAACCCATGATGAGCAGGATCCTGATAGCCGAGGACGAGGCAAGAATCGCTGCCTTCGTCGAAAAAGGCCTGCGCCGTAGCGGGTACGTCACCCGGGTCGTCGCCGACGGCGTCTCCGCCTACGAGCACGCCCGCGGCCGGGACTTCGACCTCCTGATACTCGACCTCGGGCTGCCCGGCGACGACGGGCTGACGGTGCTGCGCAAGTTACGGAAGGCGCGCATCGCCCTGCCCGTCGTCATCCTCACCGCGCGGGACAGCGTGAGCGACATCGTGGCCGGACTGGAGAGCGGCGCCGACGACTACATGGTCAAACCCTTCGCCTTCGACGAGTTGCTGGCCCGCGTACGGCTGCGCCTGCGCCGCGAGGAGCCGCCGGAGAACTTTCTGCTGCGGGTGGGCGATCTGCTCCTCGACCTCCGCACCCGCCGGGCCCAGGTCGGCGAGCGCGTCTCCGACCTGTCCGCCCGTGAGTTCGCCCTCGCCGAGATCCTCATGCGCAACCCCGACCGGGTGCTGTCCCGGGAGCAACTGCTGAGCCAGGTATGGGGGTTCGACTACGATCCCGGCTCGAACATCGTCGACGTCTACATTCGCTATCTGCGACGCAAGATCGGCGCCGACCGGGTCCAGACCGTACGGGGCGTCGGCTACCGGCTCCGGGCCTGACCACCGGGGCGGGCGGCCTTCGTCCGGCGGACGCACACCGCCGGACGCACACCGCCGAACGCGATGAGAACAGTCTCACCGCTGTCTCACCGCCACCTCATCGCCCGCCCCGAGACTCCTCCTTACGGGTCATCGGTGACGCGGGACCCGTGAGCGGCGCAGACGGTCGCCGCGGCCCCGCCCGGGAACAGGGCGCCGCCGCCACACCGGACCAGCAGACACGGAGGCGAACCCCCCGCCTGCCCTGCGGCGCGAACACCCGCACCTGATCCCCCGTGGCACCCGGGTCGCCCGTGTGCCACGAAGGCCCGGTTGTGGGCGGGGTGAGAGCCCGCCCCGCGTGAAGAGCCACACGCCACTTCCGTATGGAGGACACTCCTGTGCGACGACTCATCGACCACGCCCGCACCTTCCCTTCCCGCTGTGGCGGAGCAGGCCGTGAACTCAAGGAATTCGAGGCCGGCCAGCGGCCCTCCACGATGTTCATCACCTGCTCCGACTCCCGGGTGGTGCCCACCCTGCTGACCGACTCCGGCCCCGGCGAACTCTTCGAGATGCGCACGGCCGGAAACATCGTCCCGCCCTACGATCCGGACGCGCCCACCAGCGAGATGGCGACGATCGAGTACGCCGTCAGCGTGCTGGAGGTGTCCGACATCATCCTCTGCGGGCACTCCCACTGCGGCGCCGTCGGAGCCCTGGCCCGGGGCGAGGATCTGCGGGCCCTGCCGGCGGTACGCGGCTGGCTCGGCAGATGCGCCCCGACGGGCGCTCTTCAGGACCTCGACGAGTTCGGCCCCGATTGCGAACAGCCCGTACAGCGCCATGTGGTGGCGCAACTGGACGCCCTGCGCGACTACCCGTGCGTGAGCCGGGCCGTGGGCGAGGGCCGACTCGGTCTGCACGCCTGGTACTACGAGGTCCACACCGGCGCCGTACAGGCCCACCGGCCCACCACCGGAACCTTCTCCTCCCTGTGACAGCGACCCACCGGTGAGTACGCGGGCCGCCCCCGCCGCCACCTGCTGTCTCCCCCCACTCCCCTAGGAGCTGAAGCTCTCATGTCGTCTCCACGACTCCGGTTACGCCCGGACGCCCTGTCCCGCGACTTCCTCGCCTCGATCGTGGTGTTCCTCGTCGCCGTGCCCCTGTGCGTCGGTATCGCTGTCGCCTCCGGTGTCCCCGCCGAACTGGGGCTGGTCACCGGCATCGTCGGCGGGTTGATCGCCGGCGCGATGCCGGGCAGCTCGCTCCAGGTCAGCGGCCCGGCCGCCGGGCTCACCGTCCTGGTGTACGAGGCCGTCACCACCCACGGCATCGCGGCGCTCGGCGTCCTCGTCCTGGCCACGGGGCTCCTCCAGGTCGGGCTCGGCCTCATCGGCTTCGGCCGGTGGTTCCGCGCCATATCGACCGCCGTCGTCCACGGCATGCTCGCCGGTATCGGACTCGTCCTGATCGGCAGCCAGTTGTACGCCATGGTCGGGGTCGGCGCCCCGGGGAACGGTCTCGACAACCTGGCCGGCCTGCCGGAGCTGTTCACCCAGATCACGGGAGCCGCGGCGATCTCCTCCACCGCTATCGGCGTCGGCACCATCGTCGTTCTGATCCTCTGGAAGCGGCTTCCCGGACGCCTGCCCCAGATGCTCCCCGGGCCGCTGGTGGCCGTGGGGCTCGCCACCGCGGCGGTGGCGGTGTTCGACCTGCCCGTCGCTCCTATCAAGGTCCAGGGGCTGATCGACTCACTGCGGCTGACAGGCCTGGACGACTTCGCTCTCCTGGCGGACGTCGGCCTGCTGGGCGTCATCCTCGCCTTCACGCTCATCGCCTCGGCCGAATCCCTCTTCAGCGCCGCCGCCGTGGACCGGATGCACGACGGCCCGCGCACGCACTACAACAAGGAACTCATCGCCCAGGGGACGGGCAACACCATCTGCGGCCTCGTCGGCGCGCTGCCCATGACCGCCGTCATCGTGCGCAGTGCTGCCAACGTGCAGGCAGGTGCGTGCACCAAGGCCTCCCGGATCATGCACGGAGCGTGGCTGCTGCTGTTCGCGGCCCTGTTCCCCGCCGTACTCGGTCTGATCCCCGTGGCCGCCCTCGCCGGTATCCTGGTCCACGCCGGTGCGAAGCTCATCCCCGTCGCGACCTTCCGGCCGCTCTGGCGTGAACACCGGGGCGAGGCCGTGGTCCTGGTGGTGACCGCGCTGGCGATCGTCTTCACGGACATGTTCATGGGCGTGCTGCTCGGCATCGGGCTGGCCGTCATCAAGACGGCCTGGGAGACCTCCGCCGTCCGCCTCGACATCGACGAGCAGGACGACCGCACCACGGTCTCCCTCAGCGGCAGCGCCACCTTCCTGCGCCTGCCGCTGATCCTCGACACCCTGGAGTCCCTGCCGAAGGACCGGCCGGTGGAGCTCGACCTCTCGCGGCTGCGCCACGTGGACCACGCCTGCCGCACCGCCCTGGAGGCGTGGAGCACGCACAGCGGCGCCGTCCAGGGCTCCGTACCGGCGACGGACGGCACACCGCGCGAGGCCGCCCTCGCGGGAGTCGCTCCGGACGGTGAAGGCCCTCCGCGGACCGAGAGGACCTAGGTCGCGTCCGCAAAGTCTCGTCTGGCCCGCGGGCCCCGCCCGGAGGGCGGACGACGATACTTTGCGGACACTCCCTAGCGGAGACCGCCGGGACCGCTTCCGCCACGGTCCCGGCGCCCGGAGGCTTTCCCGCCACAGGCCGTTAGGTTGTGGGGGAAAGCCTGCGGGCAGCCGGATTCGTGATGGGGGCGAGCATGACCATGCAAAAGGGAACCAACGTAGCGGTGCCGGCCGGCGCCGTGCGCGTCGAAGTGGGCCGGCACGCCGCACCGGGCGCCCCGGACGTCGACGCCTCCGCCCTCCTGCTGGTGGCGGGCAAGGTCCGCAGCGACGCGGACTTCGTCTTCTACAACCAGCCGGCCCACGCCTCCGGCGCGGTCCGGCACGAGGGCAAGCGGACCGCTCCCGACCGCGTCACCGACACCCTCGTCGTCGACTTCGGCAAGGTCGAGCCCGCGATCGACCGCATCGTCGTCGCGGCCTCGGCGGACGGCGGGACCTTCGGCCGGGTGAGCGGACTGTACGTGCGGGTCACCGACGCGGCGAGCGGCGCGGAGCTGGCCCGCTTCGACAGCACGGACGCCACGGTCGAGACCGCCTTCATCCTCGGCGAGCTGTATCTGCGGCAGGGCGCCTGGAAGTTCCGCGCGGTCGGACAGGGGTACAGCACCGGCCTCGAAGGCCTGGCGACGGACTTCGGCATCTCCGTGGACGAACCGCAGCAGACCCCGCCCGCCCCGCCCGTCCCGCAGGCCCCGGCGGCCCCTGTCACCCCGCCGCAGCCCCGTCCCGCTGCTCAGGCCCCTGCCCCTGCCCCCGCCCCGGTCGCTCCGGTCGCCACGCCCGCCGCGCCCGCGCCCGCCGCCCCCGCGGCCCCGCCCGCCGCGGCACCCGTACGGCTGACCAAGGTCACGCTGACGAAGAGCGCCCCGTCCGTCTCGCTCGCCAAACAGGGCGGCACCTCCGGCGCACTGCGCGTCAACCTCAACTGGGAAGTGCGCAAACAGTTCAAGGGCTGGGGAGCGAAGCTCGGCCGGGCCGTCGCCATGCACGCCGATCTCGATCTCGACCTCTGCGCACTGTACGAGCTCGCCGACGGCCGGAAGGGAGTCGTGCAGTCGCTCGGGAACGCGTTCGGCTCACTGACCAGGCCGCCCTTCATCCATCTCGACGGCGACGACCGCACCGGCGCGCTCTCCAGTGGCGAGAACATGAGCATCAACCTGGACCACAAGGACCTGCTGCGGCGCGTACTGATCTTCGTCACCATCTACGAAGGCGCCCGGAGCTTCGCCGATCTCCACGCCACGGTCACGCTCCAGCCGCAGAACGGCGCGGCCATCGACTTCTCCCTCGACGAGTGCACCGTGCCCTCCACCGTCTGCGCCCTGGCCCTGATCACCAACAACGGCGGCGACCTCACCGTGCAGCGCGAGGCCCGCTACCTCGTCCCGGACCGGGGTGTGAGCCCGCAGCGCACCATCGACGCCGCCTACGGCTGGGGCATGAACTGGACGCCCGGCCGCAAGTGACCCGCCCCCGGGGGGTGTCCCGCCATGCCCGCCCGTACCGGCCGCCCGTCTTCCGGCGGCGTCACCGGTCGGGCGCGGCCTCCGGGCGCGTGTACGTACGGCCCTTCCAGGCGGCTCCCCGCCCCCGGTAGTGCTGCACCGCCGAGTCCACGGTCATCAGCAGGTACAGCACGGCCGTCAGCGGCAGCAGCGGGCCCAGCCACAGCGACTGGCGGTAGTACGCCAGCATCGGCAGATACGTCGCCGTCATCACCGCCCACGCCGCGCCGCCCGCCCAGGCCGCCGCCCCGTCACCCGTCAGCAGCCCCGCCACCAGCGTCGCGGGCGGCGCCACGTAGACGAGCAGCAGCCCCGGGACCGTCCCCGCCAGCAGCAGCGGACTGTGCCGCAACTGCGCGTACGCACTCCGCGCGACCATCCGCCACAGATCCGCGAGCCGCGGATACGGCCGCACGCTGTCCACCCGTTCCGCGAGCCCCAGCCAGATCCGGCCGCCGCTGCGCCGCACCTCCCGCGCCAGCGACACGTCGTCGATCACCGCCTGCCGGATCGAGTCCGGGATCCGCGCCCGCTCGGCGGCCTCGGTGCGCAGCAGGACGCAGCCCCCCGCCGCGGCCGCCGTCCGCGACCGGGCCCGGTTCACCCGGCGGAACGGGTAGAGCTGCCCGAAGAAGTACACGAACGCGGGCACCACCAGCCGCTCCCAGACGCTCTCCACCCGCAGCCGCGCCATCTGCGACACCAGGTCGAAGCCGGCCGGCCCCCCGGAGCCGGCCGCGGCCACCAGATCGCGCAGACTGTCCGGCTCGTGCGCGATGTCCGCGTCGGTCAGCAGCAGGAAGTCCGGCTTGTCCCGCCGGGCCACCGCGATCCCGTGCCGCAGGGCCCAGAGCTTGCCCGTCCAGCCCTGCTCCGGCTCCCCGGGCGTCACCACGGTCAGCGGGAACCCGCCGTACCGGGCGGCCAGGTCCCGGGCCAGCTGCCCGGTGCCGTCGCTGCTGCAGTCGTCGACGAGGATGATCCGGGCGTCCCCCGGATAGTCCTGGACCAGCAGCGACGGCAGGCTCACCGGCAGCATCTCCGCCTCGTCGCGGGCCGGCACCACCACCGCCACCGACGGCCAGCGCGCCGGGTCGGTGCGCCGGGGGAGCCGCTGGTCCGTCCGCCAGTAGAAGCCCTGCCCCAGCAGCAGCCACACCCACGCGATCAGTGAACCCACGGCGATCCAGGCAACGGCGCTCATCCGCCGAAGTCTGCCCCACTGAGCCCGGTCCGCAAGGGCTGTCGGCTAGGGTGACCGGGTGAAGATCGCGCTCATGGACTCCGGAATCGGCCTGCTGGCGGCAGCGGCCGCAGTGCGCCGCCTGCGGCCCGACGCCGAACTCGTCCTCTCCTCGGACCCCGACTCCATGCCCTGGGGGCCCCGCACACCCGAGGACATCACCGCGCTCGCCCTGGACGTCGCCCGCGCAGCCGCCGCCCACCGGCCGGACGCGCTGATCGTCGCCTGCAACACCGCCTCCGTCCACGCCCTGCCGGCGCTCCGCGCCGAACTGGAGCCCGCACTCCCGGTCATCGGCACGGTCCCCGCGATCAAGCCGGCCGCGGCGGGCGGCGGCTCCGTCGCCATCTGGGCCACCCCGGCCACCACCGGCAGCCCCTACCAGCGCGAGCTGATCGGTGACTTCGGCGGGTCCGCCGAGGTCACCGAGGTCCCGTGCCCCGGGCTCGCCGACGCCTTGGAGCACGGCGACGAGGCAGGGATCGACCGGGCCGTCGCGGCGGCCGCCGCCCTCACCCCGCCCGACGTCCGGGCCGTCGTCCTCGGCTGCACCCACTACGAGCTGGTCGCGACCCGGATCCGCGAAGCCGTGCAGCGGCCCGGCCGCCCGCGGCTCGCCCTGCACGGGTCCGCCGGAGCGGTCGCCGCCCAGGCGCTGCGCCGGATCGGGGCGGACCCCGCCCCGACGGCCGAGCCCTCCGGCACGCTCACCGTGCTCCGGGCCGGCCGCCCCGCCACCCTCCCGGAAGCCGCCCTGACCTACGCCGAGGGCCGGATGCTGGCCGGCGCGGCGCCCGTCCTCTGACCCGGCCCGCCGGGAGCGCCCGGCGGATCGGGACCAGGTAGCCCGATCGGCCCCCGCAGCCCCGGCCGGGAGGCCGGAACGCGGCTACGCTGCTGAATATGACGGACCTCCCCGAGAGTGCGAGGCACGGGTCGAGCCAGGCGCCGCCCACGGAGTGGAACGGCCGCGCCACCAACCGGATCCAGTGGCTGCTGGCCCTCGCGGGCGCGGGCTGTGTGGCCCTCGGCATCGAGCTCGCCGTCGACGGCGCCTGGACCTCGGGCATCGCTCCGCTGCTCATGTCGGTGATCGGCTGCCTCGCCGCCGGCCTGCTGATCCTCTTCGGGACGCTCGCCTTCGTCCACGTGGCGGTCAAGGTCGACGGGGACAGCCTGGAAGTGCGCTGCGGCCACGCCGGCCTGCCGCGCCGCCGGATCCTGCTCAGCCATGTGACGGGCGCGGATTTCGTGCCCCGGATCAATCCCCGCCAGTGGGGCGGCTGGGGCTACCGCTGGCGTCCCGAGCAGGGCACCGCCGTCGTCGTCCGCAAGGGCGAGGGCATGGTCCTGCGCCTCGGCGACGGCCGCACCTTCACCGTCACGGTCGACGACGCCGAGACGGCCGTACGGTTCATCCGGCAACGCCTGCACCTGCCGGCCACCGGCAAACGGCCGGGCGACTGACCGGTCCGCCGGCCCCCGGTAACGGCCGGGCGACCGGCCGGACCGCCGGCCCGCGGCGAACGTCCCGGCGACCGGCCGGGCCGCCCGCCGCCCGTGAGCCGCCCGCCTCCCCGCCCCGCGCAGGTCAACGCCGCCGCTCACAGCCGTCCACCGTAGACTCCGCCGGGTGAGCGCCACCATGACTCCCGTCGACGACCCGCCGCCCGCCACCGCCTCCCCGGCCGCCGGACTGCTGCCGAGGCTCCTCCGCCCGGCCGCCGCCGTGCTGTCCGGACTGCTGCTCTACGCGAGCTTCCCGCCCCGGACCCTGTGGTGGCTCGTGCTGCCCGGATTCGCGCTGCTGGGATGGGTGCTGCACGGGCGCAGGCTCCGGGCCGCCTTCGGCCTCGGCCTCCTGTCGGGCCTCGGTTTCATGCTTCCGCTGCTGCACTGGACCGGTGAGGACGTCGGCCCGGTGCCGTGGCTGGCCCTGGCCGCCGCGGAGGCGCTCTTCATCGCCGTGGGGTGCCTCGGCATCGCCGCGGTGTCCCGGCTCGCGTACTGGCCCGTGTGGGCGGCCGCGGTCTGGACGCTGGACGAGGCGGTCCGCGCCCGGATCCCGTTCGGCGGCTTCCCCTGGGGCAAGATCGCCTTCGGCCAGTCCGAGAGCGCTTTCCTGCCGCTCGCCGCGCTCGGCGGCACCCCGCTGCTCTCCTTCGCCGTCGTGCTGTGCGGATTCGGGCTCTACGAGGCCGTGCGCCGGTCCGTCGAATACCGCAGGACCGGAAAGGTCCCGCGCGCGGCCGTCGTCGGCGCCGCCGTGAGCGTCCTCGTACCGGTCGCCGGGGCCCTCGCCGCGCTGCCCCTGGTCGACGACTCGGCGGAGAACGGCACGGCCACCGTCGCCGCGATCCAGGGCAACGTGCCGCGCCTGGGCCTCGACTTCAACTCCCAGCGCCGCGCCGTCCTCGACAACCACGCCCGGCGCACCACGCAGCTGGCCGAGGACGTGAAGGCGGGCAAGGAGAAGCAGCCCGACTTCGTGCTGTGGCCGGAGAACTCCTCCGACCTCGACCCCTACCTCAACGCGGACGCCCGCCAGGTCATCGACGACGCCGTCAAGGCGATCGGCGCCCCCACGGTCGTCGGCTCGGTGGTCGAGAAGGGCTCCGACAGCCTCCGCAACACCCTGATCGAGTGGGACCCCGACCGGGGCCCCGTCGACACCTACGACAAGCGGCACATCCAGCCGTTCGGCGAGTACATGCCGATGCGCACCGTCGCCCGCTTCTTCAGCGAGGACGTCGACCGGGTGCAGCGCGAGTTCGTCCCCGGCACCGAGGTCGGCGTCTTCGACCTCGCGGGGACGAAGGTGGGGCTCGTGACCTGTTACGAGGCGGCCTTCGACGACGCCGTACGCGACACCGTCAAGCACGGCGGCCAGATGATCGCCGTGCCGAGCAACAACGCGACGTTCGGCCGCAGCGAGATGACCTATCAGCAGCTGGCCATGTCCCAGGTGCGGGCCGTCGAGCACGGGCGGGCCGTCGTCGTTCCCGTCACCAGCGGGGTCAGCGCGGTGATCCGCCCGGACGGCACGATCGTCGAGAAGAGCGGGATGTTCACCCCCGACGCCCTGGTCGACGAGGTCCCGCTGCGCTCCTCGCTCACCCCCGCCACCCGGATGGGTCCGCTGCCCGAGGGCGTCATCGCGCTGCTGGCCCTGGCGGGCCTGGGCTGGGTGAGCGTCTCGGCGTTCCGGGCACGCCGGAGCGGGGGCACCGAGCGGTAGCACCTGATCCGGCCACGTAGGCTCGGATCCATGGCTACTCCCGACTTCATCCGTGACATCCGCGCCACCGCCGGGCATCAGCTGCTCCTGCTGCCCGGGGTGACGGCCGTCGTCCTCGACGACGAGGGCCGCGTACTGCTCGGCCGGCGCGCGGACACCGGGAAGTGGGCGGTCATCGGCGGGATCTCCGAACCGGGTGAGGAGCCGGCGGCGACGGCGGAGCGCGAGGTGCTGGAGGAGACCGGCGTCCACTGCGTGGCCGAGCGGGTGGTGCTCACGCAGGCGCTGAAACCCGTGCAGTACGACAACGGCGACATCTGCCAGTACCTCGACATCACCTTCCGCTGCCGGGCGACCGGCGGCGAGGCGGCGGTCAACGACGACGAGTCGCTGGAGGTGGGCTGGTTCCCGCTGGACGGACTCCCGCCGCTCGGCGAGTTCGCCCTGTTCCGGATCAAGCAGGCCCTCACCGAGGGCCCCGCCTGGTTCCAGCCCACCCCGCGCACTCCGTGACCCTCTAGCCCACCGTGAAGGACCCCGTCGCCCCGGTGAACGGCGTGATCTTCCCGAGCAGGTTCTTCGCGTCCCCGTGGTGCACGATCCGGTACGTGCCGGGCGCGGTGTCCGCCGCGATGTCCCAGGTGATCGTGGCCTTCGAGGTGCCGGTCAGACCGTTCAGCCGCGTCCAGCGGTAGGTGGTCTCCCAGTCGCCGTCGTCCAGTACCCGCTGCCACGTGCCGTTCTCCAGCCGCTGCACCTCCAGGAAGGTGGAGCCCCGGCGGACGTTGTTCTTCGGGTGTCCGGTGGCGAACTCGACGGTCGCGGCGGAGCCTCGCGCGTACGAGGTCTCCGGGGCCTTCAGGACGCCGCCGAACGCCTTTCCGGCGGGCGGGTTGTCGTACACGACCCCCGTCTGGAAGGTGAACTGCCGGCCCGACTCGTCCGGCGGCGTCGCGCCCCGCTCCAGGGCGGTGCCCTCACGCAGGGAATCCGCGATCCGGGCGTACTCCTGCTGGTACGCGGGCAGGGTGTAGCGGCCGTACAGGGTGGAGCCGCCCTCGTAGTTCTGGGTGTCGTACTCCTCCGGCGTCGTCACGTACTGGCTGTAGGCGTTGGCGTACCCCTGGAGCAGGACGCGGTCCAGCGGGACGCCCAACCGCTCGGCCACCGTGCGGCGTACGCGGAGGCCGGAGGTGATCGTGAACTCCCCCGGGGCGGCCACCAGGTGCAGCTCGCCGATCTTCATGATCTGCAGGGGGAGGCGCTTCGGGGTGACCGGGTGGACGTTGCTCAGCAGGCCCGTGGGGATCAGGCTCGCCTTCGGGTACTGGCAGGTGGCGAGCCAGGACGGGGTGTCGATGCGCAGCGCGTCGATGATGCCCGCGACCGGGGTGCGCGTGCCCTCCTCGAAGCCGGGGATCGCCGGACCGTCCTCGACGCTGCCCGCGAGCGTGGAAGCGCCCACGACGGCGGGGCAGGTGCGGTGCTCCTCGCCGTCCGGGGTGAACTCCGGGCGTACGGTCACGTTCTCCATGTCGACGTAGGCGAGCCGGGAGTCGACGCCTCCGGAGACGGGCCGCGTGTCGTCGTAGATCTCGCGGGCCTTGTCGAGCTGGCGCTCGCCGATGATCCGCGTGTTCTCGAACTCGTCCTCGGTGGGCCCGGACCCCGGCTTCAGGTTGAGGTTCGGCGACATGTCGCCGGCGTTGGTGTTGGGGAAGACCGCGACGAACCCGGGGGCGTCGTCGAGGTAGCGCACGCCCTCGTGGTCGTGCTCCCAGGCGTAGGCGGCGTAGCCCTTGTTGTCGGGGCTGATGAGCGTGTTCTTGTTGGTGATCGAGGTGTTGTGGGTGGCGAACCAGCTGATCGCGCCCGCGTCCTTGTCGCCCTGCTTGAAGCGCAGCACGGTCATCGCCGGGTCGATCGCGTCGGGGAAGGCCGCCCGGTCGGAGGCCGGATTACGGTCGAACGCCTCCCGGGAGCGGTTGACGCTGGCGTTGGTCAGGGTGCCCGTGCCGAGGCTCATCGTGCCGGGCTTCAGGTCCTCGTGCGCCTCGGCCACGGACTCGGTGATGCCGTCGACGATCGCCCGGTAGGTCTCCTTCTGGAAGCCGAGGACGGAGAGGTTGTAGGCGACGTTGTGGGAGTATCCGCCGGGCCCCGAGTGGGTGTGGGTGGCCGAGAGCAGGACGTTGTCCTCGCCGTACAGGCTGCCGTAACGCTCCTTCAACTGCGCCATGACGCCCTGCCGGACGGACTGGAAGATCATCGCCAGGTCGGCGTTGACGTACACCACGCGCTTGCCGCTGGCCCGGTCGACGACGACGAAGGCGCGCGACCGCTGCCGCTGGTGGATGCCCGAGGTCTTCTGGTCGAAGCTGGAGTAGCCCATCATCCCCGTCTCGGCCGCCTCGCCCGTGACATCGGCGATGCCGCGCCCGACGAGATGGCCCGTCTCCTCGGCGGTGTCCGACGCGGCTGCGGGGGAGGGGGCGCCGAGGGTGACCGCTCCGAGGGCGGCGGCGAGCAGGGCGACGGGGAGCCGGCGCCGGGAGCGGCGGACGGTGGGGGGTGGCATGGAACCTCCTGGGGCGGGAGACGGGATGCCGGGGCCCGGTCGGCGGCTCACCGACGTGGGGGCCGGGGCAGTGCCCCGACCGTAGAGCAGTGTGACCTGCGTCGCATAGATGTCTACCGGCCAGTAGGGCTCTCGCGCCGGTGCCGCGCCCGCATCCGCCTCGTTGACAGGTGCATGCCGCATTGTTCTACTGAGTGGCGGATCAATTGGCCAGTACGGGAGGAGGATATTCATGCAGGCAGTTGAGGAAAAGGTCCAGAGCGGAACGGACCGGAACGCCGATGAGGTATTCGATCTGGTGATCGGCGATCTGGAACAGGAAATTCCGCCGCTCGCCTCTCCGACGAACTCGGGCAGCGGCACCGCCTGTGGTACCTGCGCGGGCGTCTACTGCTGTTGATGCGTGGCGGGTGGCGCCGGCCTGGTCCGGCGCCACCCGGTCGCGCCGTCCGTCCATCGGTGACGAGTCGGAGGCTGCTGTGCCGGATTCCCCCCTGGACCCCCGGGCGCTCTGGGAGATGCGCGCCCCGGGTGAAGCCTCCGGAACGGGCGCTGACCGGGACGTGACTGCCCAACTGCCTCCAGTGGCACGGCGGATGGTCGACGCCGTCCGCAAGGGCGAGGCCGGTGGAATGTTCCCGCCCGTGGTCGCGGCAGGCCCCGAGGGGACCGTCGCGGTCGACCGGCTGCTCGGCGGCGAGAGTGACGCGCGGATGATCGAACACGCCCTCCGCGACCGGCGGTTCGCGCCGCTGCTGGAGCTGTGGGAACAGCTCGACGGCTGGTGCGCCCATTCCCGGCAGCGCTACTCGTCCGTTATTTCTCCCGAAATACTCGACATCACGAACGCCGACCTATTCGGGCCCGTGGTATCCGAGGCATTCGTCGCCTGTGCTGCCGGCAGGCCGCACTACGCCCGCGACCGGGTGGCCGAGTGGGCGGTGCGCTGCGAGGAATTCCTGACGCTCTTCCTTGACCGGTTGCTGAGGGACATGGACGCCTGCTGGCCCGGCGAACCGGCGTTCCGGGGGCCGGTCGTCGGACTCTGGACCCATGGCGAGGAGACCCACAACGGACGCCAGCGCGTCCTGCGCCTCGACTGCGCGGGCGGCGGCCGCATCGCCTACAAGCCCCGTCCGGCCTCCGGCGAGTTGCTGTTCACCAAGGCTCCAGGAGCCGGTGGGACCACTTCCCCCGCCTCGCTGTTCGACCTGCTCAACCGGGCGCCCGCCGCGTCCGGCGGGATCCGGCTGCCCGTGCTGTCCTGCTGGCCCGGGGCCGAGCCCGGCTACCTCTGGCAGGAGTGGATCGAACCGCCCGCCCAGTGGGGGCCGATCCGCACCTCCGGGCCGTGGGAACTGACCGGCACCCGGCTGACCCCGGCGGAGTCGGGACGGTTCTGGCACCGCACCGGCTCGCTGACCGCCGCCACGTTCGCCTTCGGGATCACCGACCTGATCGGCGGCAACGTGGTCACCGGAAGCAGACCCGGCGACCCGGAACTGCTGCTCCACCCGATCGACCTGGAGATCTACTTCTGCCGGGTCCCGCGCCTCTACGACACCGGCCTCCTGCACGACGCGACCGCCGCGATCGACCAGCACCACGTCGGCCTGGAACGCACCGCCCGCTGGTGCAGCGCCGAGGGCCCGCCGGTGGTCTGGAGCGCTCGGCCGACGGGCGCGCTGAGCCTGCACCGCCGCCGGGTCTCCTTCGCCCGGGACGAGACCAGGAACGTCGTCGCCGACACCGACGGGCGGACCGGCTACGGGCCCTACCTCCCGGCCATGATGCGCGGCATGTTCGACGCCTGGACCCTGATGTGCCGGCAACGGCCCGACATCCGGGACTTCCTGGCGGCCGCCACCGCCGGCCACTACGTCAGGGTCCTGCGGCAGCCCACGTTCCGGTACTTCGACGCGCTCGTACCCCGCTGGCTGTCCGGGGGCGGGGCCGCACCCCGCCCCGCCGAACCCGACGTCCACTTCGACCGGCCCGAGACGGATCAGCTGCGGCGCATGGACGTGCCCTACTTCGTCCGCTCGCTGGAGGGCGGCCCGGTGCTCAGCGTCGAGCCCCCGCCCGGGCCGTTCGGCACGTCCCCGGTCGCGGCCCGGCCGGAACCCGAGGGCGGCTGGCCCCCGCTCCCCCCGCTGCTGGAGGGCGAGAATCTCACCCTCGCCGGCCTCGGGGTGGCCCTGCGGGACGCCGCCGAGCACGTCTTCGACGATGTGACCGACCACGTCGTCACCGACGCCTCGCTCGGCGTGCGGCTGCATCTTCAGAGCCCCTCCGAGGGTCGGGTCTCCTTCGACTGGCCGGAGGCCGGACGGCGGATCACCTACCTCTGGGACCGGAAGAAGGTGCGGTTGAGCGTCGACCCGATCGACGCGCCCGAGGCCCCCGTCGAGCCCGCGCCCGCCGGGGAGATCCGGCGCAGGCTGCTGCGGCTGGACCGGCTCGACGGCACGATCCGGATGCCCTGGGCCGACGGCGGCATGCGCGACGAGAGCGCGGAACACCGCCTGCGGGAGCTGACCGATGCCGGAATCGCCTGGCTCACCACGGTCGTGACCGACCACGGATGGCCGGGACACGCGCTTGTCGGCGCGGAGGCGGCAGCCGCCGCGAGCCGCCTCGTACAACACGCCAGAGGACACCTCGACTTCCGACGCCACTGCCTGGAGCTGATGCGGGACGCGGCGGAGCGCCGGGATCTTCCGTGGCGTGAAGTCGCCTATCTCACCGACGAGTTGTGCGTCGACGAAGGGCGACCGCAGGTCTACGGGACCAAGTTCGAGCCCGTCGCGGGCGAGCTGGTGCCCTGGCCGGTCGAGGAGCCGGAGCAGGTGGACCGGCGGCGCGCCGCGCTGGGCATGGAACCCCTGGCCGATCACACGGACCGGATCCGGCGGCGCTTCCCCCTCGGGGGCACCGGGCGGACCCCGGCCGGAAGGGAAGCGACATGAGCACCCTCGCCCCCGAGACACGGCGGACGCCGTCCGACGGCGTCGACTGGGAGATGTTCGGTCAGCGGTACTGGGACCGGCGGCCCGTCCGGCTGCACGCCCGGCCCCCGTTCGGCCTCGACGCGGTCCACCCCCTGAACGTCGCCTCGTGCGCACCTTTCCGCGCCGGCACCCGTTTCTGGGTGATGCCCGACGTCCGGTTCCTCGTCGGGGACGGCTGGCTGCGCGCCCCCGGCGCTCTCCTGCCGGACGCCACCGATCCGAGCATGGAGGCCTACCTCGACCGGCTCGACGCCGACAGTGGGCGCCAAGGCTACCTGCTGACCGTGCGTCAGCCGCTCCTCCTGGACCACGCGCTGTGGTCCGCCGTACGGGACACGGTCAGCGGGCTGTGGCGGCAGGTCGGCTGGCCCAACCTCCCCGTCGTCGCCGAGGTGCTGACCGGCGACCGGTTCACCCAGCACGTCGGGGCGACCGAGGCCCCGACCCACGCGGCCCTGACCTGGGTGCTGCGCGGCCGGATGGACGTACGGCTGTGGGATGAGCGTGGCGGGCCGCCGCCCGCGGACATCGCCGACCCGGGCCGTGCGGTGCCCGGGGTGCGCACCCTGAGCGCCGGGGCCGGGGAGCTGCTGTACTGGCCCGGCGACCAACGGCACGTGGACACCTACCGGGACCGCTGCGTCGCCCTGCGCCTGCGGATCCCCGTCGACCGGACCCTGCCGTTCACCGCCCTGCGGGATCTGCTCGCCGACCTGGTGCACGCCGGGCAGGGCAACGACGAGACCGTGCCGTACTTCCCGTTCGGCCCCGGAACCGGCATCGACGACCCGGACGGGGTGCTGCCCCGCCTGACCGGCCTCGGCGACGACCTGCGCACGGTCGTGGACGGCGAACAGCTCCGCAGGACCCTGCGGATCCGGTGGGCCGCGCTGCGCTCCGCCGCAGGCCTCGAACCGATCCCGGTGCCTCGCGAGAGCGTCCCCATCACCCGGTCCACCCGCTTCCGCCGCACCGGCGAGATCGTCCGGATGCCCGACGGGCCCGCGCACGAGGTCTGGGCGGTGGAGGGGAACGTCTTCACCCTGCCGCGAGCGGCGGGCGACCGGGTGTACGCCGCACTCGGCGACGGAGAGGAGACCGGAGCCGACGAGGTCTGCCGCGCGCTGGCCGCGGGCGACGACGACCGGAACGCGGCGACGGTGCTCGCACTGCTCGACAAGCTGTACCGGCTGCGGGGCATCGACCTGGCCGAGGAGGGGACACCATGACGCTGACCGTCGAGAAGTCCTTCGACTGGGACACCTTCACCGAGCGGTTCTGGGACCGGCGGCCCGTGCTCTACAAGGCCGTCGACGCCGTGCCGTTCGCCGAGTCCGAGGTGTTCCGGGCCGCCGTGCTCGGCAGCCGCCCGCCCCACCCGCTCGCCGTACCGGGCAACCTCCAGTTCCTCGTACGGCGCAGGCAGCAGACCCGGCCCCACGATTATCTGCCCGAACCGTCCGACGGATCGTTCGACGGCTACGAACAGCGCATGGCCGACCGGCTGGGCGAACAGCGCTACGCCCTCGTCGTCCACCGCTTCCACTCCTTCTCCCACCCGCTGTGGGACCGCGCGCAACGGTTCTACGCCGGGCTGTGGGAGCGGGTCGGCCAGCCCACGCACAGCGCGGGCTCCACGATGTTCCACGGCTCCTACGAGCACAGCCCGGTCGGCGTGCACCAGGACCGCTTCGCCACCTTCATGTTCTGCGTACGCGGCACGAAGCGGATGCGGTTCTGGGCCGAGCGGCCGTGGACGGATCCGGTGCACACGGTGCTGGACTACGAGCCCTACCTGGCCTCCTCGTTCGTCGCCGAGGTCGAACCGGGCGACCTGCTCTACTGGCCCTCGCGCTACTACCACGTGGGGGAGAGTGCCGGGGACGCCCCGGCGACCAGCGTCAACGTGGGCATACCGCGCCGCGAGCACCGGCCCTACTACGAGATCAAGGACCTGTTCCGGGGCGCCCGGCCCGCCACGTCCGCCCCGCTGTTCACCCCGGACGCCGCGCCGGGCGGCCGCCTCGCCGCCGAGCTGCCCACGGCCCTCGCCGACGCGGTGGACGCCTTCGCGGCCGGCCTGGACGAGGACCGGTTCGCCGACCGGGCCACCGAGCTCGCTCTGCGGGTAAGGACGGCGGGCGGCTTCTGGCCGACCGAACCGCCCGCCGAGCCACGCCCCCTGGACGACGACACGCTCGTACGCGGCTGCGCCCCGCTGCTGCCCGCACCCGGCGAGGCCCCGCGCCGCTGGGCCACGGGCGGCCATGTCACCTCCGGCGCGACCAGCGCCGAAGCCCTCGCGGTGCTGCGCCGGCTGGACGCCGGGGAGGCGGTACGGGTCGGCGAACTGCCCGAGCCCGGCCGAGCCGAGGTCCGCCGCCTGCTGGAGGAACTGGAGAGCTTCCGTGCCGTCATCCGCGTCGACGCCCACTGACCGCACGCACCGCGAGCAGGCCGGCCCTGAGACCGCCGCCTGGAACAACCATGAGCCGGTGGGCAGCGAGGCAGCCTCCGGGAACGACCGCGAGCCGGCGCACCGGGCGGCCGCCGCCCGGGTCGTCGCCGAGGTCGCGGACCGGCTGGCCGACCCCGAGCGGGTGGCCCGGATCGCGGGTGTGCCGGACAACCTCATGCACTACCCGGGCGACCCCCAACCCGTGTGGGACCCGCTCCAGCTCTCCGACGGACACCCCGGAGTCGCCCTGCTGTTCGCCGAGTTGGCCGTCACCGACCCGGCCCTGCGCCACCGGGCCCACGCACACCTGTCCGCAGGGCTCGCGGCCGGGATCAGGCCGGTGCCCCAGTCGCTGTTCGGCGGCATGGTGGCGCTCGCGTACGCCGGGCACACGACGGCCGTCGGCTCCGGCGGATACACCGCGATGCTCGCCGGACTGGACCGGCACATCCTCGACCGGGTCCGCACCCGCGCCCGCGCCGACCTGGAGCGGACCCGCGCCGGGGATCCCGCCGGAGCGTGGAGCCGCTACGACGTCCTCGCCGGAACCGCCGGGATCGGCCGCTACCTGCTGGCCCGCCACCTGGCGGCGGACGGGCAGGAGGCGCGGCAGGCGGCCGGGGCCGCGCTGACCGAGGTGCTCACCTCCCTCGTGGCCGCGGCCACCGCCGACGACATCACCCGCCACGGCTCCCGGCTGCCCGCGTGGTGGGTCACCGACGGGCTGGACCACGGGCTCCCCGAGCACGTCAACCTCGGCCTCGCCCACGGTGTCCCCGGCCCGCTGGCCCTCCTCGCCCTCGCCTGGCGGACCGGGGTCCGGGTGGACCGCCAGGACGAGGCCGTCGAACGGATCATGGCGCTGCTGACCCGCCTGCGCACCCGTGACGAGGCGGGCCCGCGCTGGCCGCACCTGATGTCGCGGGAGCGCATCGAGAAGGGGGAGCCGCCGGAGCGCGGACGGGACTCCTGGTGCTACGGAGCGGCCGGCGCGGCCCGCGCCGTCCACCTCGCCGGAACCGCCCTGGACCGGCCGGACTGGCGCGCCGAAGCGGAGGCGGCGCTGCGCGGGACGCTGGCGGTGGCGGGCGACGCGTCGATCCGTGACTCCGCGCTGTGCCACGGCTGGGCCGGCCTCCTGCAGATCGTGCTGCGCACCGCCGAGGACACCGACGACCCGGAACTCCACGCAACCGCCGACCGCTTGGCGGCCCACGTGCTCGACGGATTCGACCCCGGGGCGCCGTTCGGCTTCCGCTACGCCCACGCGCTCGCGCGGCGCCCACTGGACCGCCCCGGCTTCCTGGAGGGGGCGGCGGGCATCGCCCTGGCCCTGCACACGTACGCCACCGGCCGTGCGCCGGTCACCTCCTGGGACAGCGCCCTGATGCTGAGCTGAGCGCGGTCGTACACCGGTGCGATAGTGGGGGCGAACCCGTCAGGCCCCGACCGGAGGAATCGCCCGTGCACTACGAACTCGCCGACCGGCTGGTCATCGGGATCGCGTCCAGCGCGCTCTTCGACCTGACCGAATCGGACGCCGTCTTCCGGGAACAGGGCGAGGAGAGCTACCGC
This sequence comes from Streptomyces anulatus, assembly GCF_014650675.1. Taxonomy (GTDB): domain Bacteria; phylum Actinomycetota; class Actinomycetes; order Streptomycetales; family Streptomycetaceae; genus Streptomyces; species Streptomyces anulatus. Next base: position 59,534 of record NZ_BMVK01000018.1, read on the forward strand.
GCCCACCAGGAGCGGCACGTGGGCGACCGGCTCCGTCCGGGGAGCGCGTTCCCCTTCATCCGGCGCCTGTTGTCGCTGAACGACCTGGGCGAGGTGAACGACCCGTTGGTCGAGGTCATCGTCCTGTCCCGGAACGACCCCGACACCGGGCTGCGGGTCATGCGCTCCATAGAGAGCCACGGCCTGCCCATCAGCAGGGCCATCTTCATGCAGGGCCGCTCGCCCCACCGGTTCATGCCCGCCCTCAACATGTCCCTGTTCCTGTCGGCGAACGAGGGGGACGTCCGGGAGGCGGTCGCCGCCGGACTGCCCGCCGGGCACGTCCTGGGCGCCCCCTACGAGGACGACGTCGACGACCACGATCTGCGGATCTCCTTCGACTTCGACGGGGTCCTGGCCACGGACGCGTCGGAGCAGGTGTTCCAGGAGGGCGGGATCGAGAAGTTCCGCGCCCACGAGGTCACCAACGCCGGGATTCCGCACGACGCCGGGCCGCTGAGGGACTTCCTGGCGAACGTGAACCGGATCCAGCAGCGGGAGGAGCAGGAGTGCCGGAAGAACCCCGACTACCGGATCCGCCTGCACGTCTCCATCGTCACGGCGCGCAACGCACCCGCGCACGAGCGGGCGGTGCAGAGCCTCAAGGGGTGGGGTGTGACCGTCAATGACGCGTTCTTCCTCGGCGGCATCGACAAGGGCCGGATCATGAAGATCCTGAAGCCGCACATCTTCTTCGACGACCAGCAGGGGCACCTGGAGAGCACCTCGCGGACCACCCCGAGCGTCCACGTTCCGTTCGGGAAGCTCAACGAGCCGGTGGAGCCCGCGGGCCCGGACGCCTGACGCCGCGCGCGGCGGTCTGCACGAGATCGCCGGCGGGTGCCCCGCCCCCGCTGCGTGCCGCCGGGCGGCGAGGTACGGTCACCATCAGGGCCCCGGCCAGTGGGAATTCGGTCAACGGCCTTGTACGGACAGTGAGTAGAGGAGAGACATGAGCGTCGACAACGACGATTTCCGCCGCCGGATCCGGTCCGACATTCCCCACTCCGCGCGCGTCTGGAACGCATGGCTGGGCGGCAAGGACCACTACCCGGTGGACCGGGAGCTGGCCGACGTGGTGAGCGCGGCCTACCCGCAGATGGTCGACATCGCCCGTGCCTCACGCGCCTTCCAGATCCGTGCGATCCACTACCTGGCCTCGGCAGGGGTACGCCAGTTCCTGGACGTCGGGACCGGGCTTCCGGTGGCGAACAGCACGCACGAGGTGGCGCAGAGCATCGCGCCCGCGTCGCGGATCGTCTACGTGGACAACGACCCGATCGTCCTCGCCCACGCCGAGGCGCTCCTGACCAGCGCCCCGGAGGGCCGCACGGCCTACGTGGACGCCGATCTGTCCGATGCGGACGCGGTCGTGGACGAGGCGGCCAAGACGCTCGACCTGTCCGAACCCGTCGCCGTTCTCCTGCTCTCGACCCTCGGTCACCTCGTTCCGGCCGAGGGCATCGACGTCGTCCAGCGGTACCTCGCCCGGATGCCCTCGGGGAGCTATCTGGTGCTCTGCGACACGGTGACGACGCCTCAGACGCTGGCCGCCCAGGAGGCGTACGCGTCGGGCGACAACCCGCCCTACCTCGTCCGGAAGCCGGAGGAGATCACCGACTGCGCCAAGGGTATGGAGCTGGTCGAGCCGGGATTCGTCTCGATCGACCGCTGGCGGCCCGAGGAGGACGACGCGGTGCCGGTCGACCAGTGGGGGCTCGTCGCGCGCAAGCCGTAACGGCTTCGAGGGACGCCGGGCGCTCGTGTGAAGCGCCCGGCGTCCCGTGCCGTTGTCCGGGTCTGCTGTCCCGGTCCCCGGCTACCGGCGGATCGTCACCGGCTCGATCTCCGCGTTGTTGTGCCGCCGCGCCCAGTTCTCCAGGGCGACCCGGCAGGCGTGGTCGAGGTGGCGCAGGCCGGTCAGGTCCAGCTCTATCGGCTGGTCCTGCGGGAGCTCCTCCAACTGCTCCAGGATGCGGGGCAGTCGCAGGAAGGTGGCGTTCCCGGTGAGGGTCACCACGACCCGGCCGCCGGTGAGCCGGCGGGTGGTGAGCTGGACGTGCGAGGTCTCCCAGGCCGACTTGACCACCGCCAGCAGCAGTCCGAGCACGACCCCCTCGAAGAGGTTGGTCACCACGATGGCGATCGCGGTGACCGCCAGCAGCACGGCCTCCCCGCGGTGTTCGCGCCACAGCGGGCCGAACTCCTTGGTGGGCACCAGCTTGCACCCGGCATGGACGAGGATCCCGGCCAGCGCGGCCAGCGGGATGATCCCGACGGCGGCGGGCAGCAGCGCGGCGAAGAGCAGCAGCCACACACCGTGGGCGATCCGGGAGAGCGCGGTGGTCGCCCCTGCCTGGACGTTGGCGGTGCTGCGGACGACGACCGCGGCCATCGGGAGCGCTCCGAGTGCCCCGCAGAGGGTGTTGCCGAACCCCTGGGCCACCAACTCCTTGTCGTAGCGGGTGCGGGGCCCGTCCTGCATCCGGTCGACGGCCGCCGCGCTGAACAGACTCTCTGCCGAGGCGACGAGGGCGATGGCCACGACGGTGCCGATGACCGTCACATCGGCGAGCCGGGCGAAATCCGCCCCGCCAGGCGGATCGATCGCGTGCAGCAGCCCGTTCACATCGGCCACCGCCGGCCGCAGCCCGGCCAGGGAGGCGACGGCGGTGACCAGGACGACCGCGACGAGAGGTGCCGGGACGAGGCGTACTCTGGCCGGGAGCTTCGGCCACACCAGCAGCACGGCGACCGTTCCGGCGCCCAGGCCGAACGCGGTCATCGCCTCGTGGTTCGTGACGATCTCGACGGCGAGACCCGGGAGTCCGGCCAGCGTGCCGAGACCGCTGCCCGGCTGTTCGGTGTCGGCCATGGCGTACACCTGGCCGAGCACGATGATCAGGCCGATGCCGGCGAGCATGCCCTGCACCACGGAGACGGAGATGGCGCGGAACCAGCGGCCGAAGCGCGCCAGGCCCAGCACCACCTGGAGCAGTCCGGCGGCCAGCACGATCGGGCCGAGCGTGCCGAGGCCGAATTCCGTGATCGCCTCGTAGACGAGCACGGCGAGTCCGGCGGTCGGACCGCTGACCTGGAGCCTGCTGCCAGGCAGGAAGCCGACGACCAGCCCGCCGACGATGCCGGTGACCAGCCCCAGCTCCGCCGGTACTCCGGAGGCGACGGCGACGCCGACGCACATCGGCAGCGCGACCAGGAAGACGACGAGTGACGCCATCAGGTCACGCCGTACGACGTGGGGGTTCTTGAGTTCCTTCGCGGAAATCACGGTGGGTTTCCCTTGTGGGTACGGTCGCGCCCGGCCCGAGGGCCGGGCGCGCGAGCGTGGGGGGAGGGAAAACCGTCAAAGGCGGGCGAACTCGGTCCCGCGCTCCGGTCGGTGGACGCTGACGGAGCCGGTGTGCACTTCGTAGTACCAGGCGTGCAGGCCGAGGGCGCCCTCGGAGAGCCGCTCGCGCACCGCGGGGTAGCCCCGCAGGGTGTCGAGCTGGGCGAGGGCGTGGGCCTGGATCGCCAGGGGGAGGTCGTCGGGGTCCGCGGCGGGGTCCCTGCCGTCCGTGGAGTGCTCCAGCCAGTGGCGGACGGCGGGCATGGCGGAGAGGTCGTCGCCGCGGAACACGGCGCCCACGGCGCCGCAGTGCGAGTGCCCGCACACGATGATGTCGCGCACCTGGAGCGCGCGCAGCGCGTACTCGACGGTCGCGGCCTCGCCCGTGGGGCGGTCCTCCGCCGGATAGGGCGGAACGATGTTGCCCGCGGTGCGGAGTTCGAAGAGCTGCCCCGGGCGGGCGCCGGTGATCAGTGAGGGGACGACACGCGAATCCGAGCACGTGACGAAGAGTGCTTCGGGGGTCTGGCCGTCCGCGAGACGTTCGAAGTGCTTTGCGTTCGCGGCGACGTGCTCGGTGAATGTCCGGGCGTGTTCTACGGGGGACTGCATGGTGGCCTGCCTCCTGCATCCGGCGGTGCCGGGGAGCGGTGTGGTCGGGTCATATTGACGAATGCGCTGTTTACTATCGGATGAATGTTCGGAATGGTGAGGGTGCCTCACCTTGCGTTTTGCCGGACGGCGGTCGCTATGAGGCCCACTCCGGTCGCTCCGTACGGATACGACTTCAGCTGAGCATATCGACCAGAACTTTGCTATCGCATTACCTTCTCGTGAAGGAACGCAAATGCGCCACCCGTGTCATTCATTCGGCTTGTTCTTTGTGATAGCCAATGGGCGGGGAGTGTCGCCGGGGGAGGCTGCGCCGTCAGTGGCGGCGGCCGTGCAGGAAGAGGTGCGGCTCGGGTGCGCCGGCCGGATGATCCGGGGTGAACAGCGCGCTGTGCTCCCACTCCACGACGACCCCCGCCCGCGTGATCAGGGCGGTGAACTCCTCCGCGCCGAAGCTGGAGACCCGGACCGGCTGCCCCATGAACACCGCGTCCACGCCCGCGGCGTCCACCGGCACCGTCGCGGCGACCAGCAGCCCGCCGGGCCGCAGCGACCGCACGAGCCGCTCCAGCAGCTCGCGCTGCTCTCCGCGCTCCATCTGCAGCAGCGAGAAGTACACACAGACCGCGTCGAACTCGCCCTCGGACAGGAGGAGATCGCGGACGTCCGCACACCGGAACTCCGCCGTCGGCACCTGCCGGGCCGCGAGCGCGGTCATCACCGGCGACACATCGACGCCCAGCACCCGGTGCCCCGCGGCCGCCAGGGTCTGTGCCGTGGGCCGGCCCGTCCCGCTGCCCACGTCCAGCACCCGGCTCCCCGGGGCCAGGTCCGCCAGCAGCCGCTCCAGCGACTCGCGGTGGGCGGCCGAAGCGGCGAAGGCCCGTTCGTACTCCGCCCCCAGCGCGTCGAACACCGCCGCGGCCGGACGTCCGCGGCCGGCCGCCGCGTCCGGAAGCCCCTGGCCTTCCCGGGGTTCCCCGCGGTCACCGAGTCCCTGGCGCTCACCCATCGAGGCGATCCTTCCGTGGTCCGGCGGCCGGCCGGGATCCGTGTACCCGGCCGCTGTGAGCGTCCCCCAGCGAGCGCCTGAGTATGCGGGTCCCGCGCCCCTGAGTACGTTCCCCGATGTTCCGGTCACCGGGCCGTTGTTCGATGACCGCATGACCTCCGAAGCGCCGCGCCGCCCCCGCATCCAGCACGTCACCACCGCAGGCTCCGCCCTGGCCGTCACGCTGGTCCCGCTGGTGGTCGGTGTGCTGCTGGCCAAGACCATGGCGGCGGACCCGATGACGTCGGTGAACGCGCTCGTCACCCATGGCACGCACCGTCCTCGGGTGTCGCCCAAGGAGTGGCGCCGGTGCGGCGGCCACGCGCTGCGGCGGCTGCGGACCGCCGAACGGGTCTCCCTCGCCCGTATCGGCATGCGCTGACGCCGTCCGACCGATGAGGTCCGGCCGGACGGCGTGGGGGGCGGGCGCCCGGGTCAGCGGACCGGCTGGGCCGTCCTGTCCCCGTCCGACGACGGCCGCTCGAACTGGGTGCGGTACAGCTCCTCGTACCTTCCGCCGGCCGCGAGCAGTTCGGTGTGCGTGCCGTTCTCGACGATCCGGCCCGCCTCCACGACCAGGATCCGGTCGGCGGCCCGTACGGTCGAGAGCCGGTGGGCGATCACCAGGGCGGTCCGGCCCGCCAGCGCTTCGGCCAGCGCCTCCTGGACGGCGGCCTCCGAGGTGGAGTCGAGGTGCGCGGTCGCCTCGTCGAGGATCACGACCCGCTGACGGGCCAGCAGCAGCCGGGCGATGGTGAGGCGCTGGCGCTCCCCGCCGGAGAGCCGGTAGCCGCGCTCGCCCACCACCGTGTCGAGCCCGTCCGGCAGCGAGGCGATCAGACCGTCGAGCCGGGAGCGGCGCAGGGCGTCCCAGACGTCCTCCTCGGAGGCGTCGGGCCGGGCGAGCAGCAGGTTGGCCCGCACCGACTCGTGGAAGAGATGCCCGTCCTGGGTGACCATGCCGAGCGTGTCCCGGATCGAGTCGGCGCTCAGATCGCGTACGTCGACACCGTTCAGCCGCACGGTGCCGGCGTCCGTGTCGTACAGCCGGGGCAGCAGCTGCGCGATCGTCGACTTGCCCGCTCCGGAGGAGCCCACCAGGGCGATCATCTGGCCCGGTTCGGCACGGAAGGAGACCTCGTGCAGGACCGGTGTGCCGCCCCGGTCGTCGAGCGTGGCGACCTCCTCCAGCGAGGCGAGGGAGACCTTCTCGGCGGAGGGGTAGCCGAAGGACACCTTGTCGAACTCCACGGAGACCGGGCCCTCCGGCACCCGGCGGGCGTCCGGCTTCTCCTCGATCAGCGGCTTGAGGTCCAGGATCTCGAAGACCCGCTCGAAGCTGACGAGCGCGCTCATCACCTCGACCCGGGCCCCGGCGAGGGCGGTGAGCGGCGCGTACAGCCGGGTCAGCAGCAGCGCCAGCGCCACGACGGCCCCCGGCTCCAGGCTGCCGCGCAGGGCGTAGTAGCCGCCGAGTCCGTAGACCAGGGCCAGCGCCAGGGCGGAGACCAGCGTGAGGGCGGTGATGAACGCCGACTGGGCCATCGCCGTACGGATGCCGATGTCACGCACCCGGTCGGCGCGGGCGGCGAATTCGGCCGACTCGTCGGAGGGGCGCCCGAAGAGCTTGACCAGCGTCGCGCCCGGGGCGGAGAACCGCTCGGTCATCTGGGTGCCCATGGCGGCGTTGTGGTCGGCGGCCTCCCGCTGGAGTCCCGCCATCCGGGCCCCCATCCGGCGGGCCGGCACGACGAACACCGGGAGCAGCACCAGTGAGAGCAGCGTGATCTGCCAGGAGATCGTGAGCATCACGGCGAGCGTCAGCAGCAGCGTGACGACGTTGGACACGACGCCGGAGAGCGTATTGCTGAAGGCCCGCTGCGCGCCGATCACATCGTTGTTGAGCCGACTGACCAGGGCGCCGGTCCGGGTCCGGGTGAAGAAGGCCACCGGCATCTTCTGCACATGGTCGAAGACGGCGGTGCGCAGGTCCAGGATGAGGCTCTCGCCCAGCGTCGCCGACAGCCAGCGGGTGAGCAGGCCGAGACCGGCCTCGACGACGGCGATGAGCGCGATGAGCAGGGCGAGCCGGGTGACCGTCCCGGTGTCCGCACCGTTGACGATCGCGTCGACGACCTTCCCGGCCAGCAGCGGGGTGGCCACCGCGAGCAGCGCCGTCAGGACGCTCAGCAGCAGGAAGCGGTAGATCCGCCGCCGGTGGGGCCGGGCGAAGACCATGATGCGGCGCAACGCCGTCCGGGAGAAGGGCCGGCGGTCCTGCTGGGCGTTCATCGCACTGTGCAGCGAATGCCACGCCGTGACTTCCATGTCCATGGGGCGCTCCGAGGTCTGACGGCCCCCGGTTCCCCCGACGGCCTGCGGATCCCGTGGGCCGTGCGGCCCCGGGTTCACTCGGAACGCTATGACCTCAGGCTTGGTTGAGGTCAAGGACGCGGGCCGGAGACGTCGTGGCGCGCCCCGGTCGCGGCGACCGCGCGGCCGTTCGGAACGGTCATGCGGGGCTGGCATGATCAGGGGATGAACGAGTGCATCATCGCCGCGTGTGACGGGGCGTCGAAGGGAAATCCGGGGCCCGCCGCCTGGGCGTGGGTGGTCGCCGACGCGCAGGGGAACCCCGTGCGCTGGGAGGCCGGTCCGCTCGGCACCGCGACGAACAACGTCGCCGAGCTCACGGCGCTGGCGGAGCTGCTGGAGTCCACCGGTCCGGCGGCGCGCGTCGAGGTGCGGATGGACTCGCAGTACGCCATGAACGCGGTGACCAAGTGGCTGCCGGGCTGGAAGCGCAACGGCTGGAAGACCTCCGGCGGCAAGCCCGTCGCCAACCGTGAGCTGGTCACGCGCATCGACGCCCTGCTCACCGACCGTTCGGTGACGTTCCGCTATGTGCCCGCACACCAGGTGGACGGCGACCCGCTCAACGCGATCGCCGACCAGGCGGCCAGCGAGGCGGCCGTGGCCCAGTGCCCGGCCGGTACGGCGCACGGTGCCACGGCGCTGCCGGTGCCGGCGCCCGCGCGGTCCACGAAGGGGCGGTCGGAGGCGTCCGGGGCTTCGGGCGGCGCGAAGGGGAGGAGTGCCGCGGGCGCGTCCCGGGGCGGGCGATCCACGGGCACGATCACGGCGCGCTTCGCGGGCCGGTGCCACTGCGGAAAGCCGTACGCGGCCAAGGAGCCGATCGCGAAGAACCCGAACGGCTGGGGCCACCCGGAGTGCCGCACCGCTCCCGCCTGATCACGCGAGGACATCGGAGGAACGCCCGGAGGGCGGTCCGGCCGGTCGCGGAGGCGTCACGGGGGCCGTGGGGAGGCCGGAGGTCTAGAGGTCGGCCCAGACGAGACGGCCCGCCAGTGCGGCGCGCGTGCCCCAGCGGGCCGCCAGCGCGTCGACGAGCAGGAGTCCCCTGCCGTCCTCCGCCAGGTGGTCGAGCATGTCGTCGTCCTCGTGGCCGTCCGTCGCCGGGACCCCGGCGACGGGAAGGCCCGCCGAGTCGCCCGGCGACGCCGGCGACGGGATCCGGGCCCGGCCGCGATTCCATACGCAGATCCGCACGCCGTCCGCGGAGCGCAGGAGCCGGCAGCGGATCTTCCGGGTGGTGGTGTGCTGTACGGCGTTGGTGACCAGCTCGGTCACTATCAGAGCCGCCGCCTCGATCCGTTCGGCCGGTTCGCCCCAGGCCCGCATGGCCTCCTGGACCCGGTGGCGGGCCTCCGGAACGCCCCCGGGCAATCGGGGAACCCACCAGCTGTGTGCACCTCGGGTACCTCCGGCACCTCGGACACCTCCGTCATCGGGAGCATGCTCCGCGCAACTGACTATTTCCGACATGTATGCACTCTCGGCGCAAAGCGCATACTTTGCAAGCGACAGAGTGTGTAGTGCTCCGCCCCGGGGCTCGACGACGAAGGCAGGCGCATGCGAGCCCGATCCGGTCCCACCGTGGAGCACCGCGTCCTCGCGGTCCGCCTCCGTATGCTGCGGGAACGCGCGGGAATCAGCCTGCGCTCCGCGGCCGAGGCGCTCGACGCCCACCCCGCCACCGTCCGGCGCATCGAACGTGCCGAGACCGGACTCGACGCCCGGCAGGTCGGCGAACTGCTGCGCTGCTACGGCGTTTCGCCCGCCGTCGCCGAGCCCATCATGGCCGGGCTCGGAGCCGCGAACCTGCCCGGCTGGTGGCATCGGTGGCGGGACGCGATGGACGGCTGGCAGCAGGACGTCATCGGAGTGGAATCCTCGGCGAGCCTCGTGCGCACCTGGCACCCCGCGCTGGTGCCCGAGCTGCTGCGCACACCCGCGTACGCCGCCGCGCTCCACCGTACGCAGTACCCCGAGGACAGCCCCGCCCGCCGGGAACGCCGCGTCGAGCTGCTCCGGGAGCGTCGCCGCCGCATGGGCGAGCGCGGGGCCGCCCTGTGGGCCCTGTTCCCGGCAGCGGCCCTGTATACGCGGGTCGGCGACCGGGAGACCATGGACGGGCAGCGGGCCGCGCTGGCCGAGGCGATGCGCGAGCAGCACGTCACCGTCCAGGTGGTGCCCATGGACCACCCGCCGCACCCCCTGACCGGAGTGCCGCCCCTGCACATCCTCCGGGTGCCCGCACCCGAGATCGGGGACCAGGCGGTGCTGGAGACCCCGGGCGTCCGGGTCGACGTCATCGACGACCCCGAGGCCGTGATGGCCCACCGCATCCGGCTGGACGCGGCGTGCGCCGCCGCACCCGGCCCCGGGACCCCGCTGCCGGGGTGACCCGCCCCGGCACCCGGCCTCCGTCCCGGATGCGGCGGGCCCCGACGCCGTACAGCGTGGGGGAGTGGTGCAGCTGCGCAGGGCCAAGTGGATCCCGTTGGGGGTCATCGTGCTGGGCGTCGTGCTGGACCTGGTCACCCCGACGGGCGTGACGTCCGCGCCCCTGCTGATGGCCGCCCCGGTCGCCGCGGCGCCGCTGCTGACCCTGCGCGGCATCATCGCGACCGGTGCCCTCGCGATGGCCGTCCACGCGGGTCTCGCCTGGTACGACGGCACCTTCGGCTGGCAGCGCGGCGTCGCCAACCAGCTCACCCTTCTGGCCGTAACCGCGCTGGCCGTCTTCATCAACCGCGCCCTGGAGGGCGGGAACGCCCGGACCCGTCGCGCGCGCCATATCGCCGCCGTGGCCCAGAGCGCCGTCCTGCCCAGGCCCCCCTCACGCCTCGGCGAGCTCCGGATCGCCGCCCGGTACGTGCCCGCCGAGAACGAGGCGATGATCGGCGGCGACCTCTACGTCGTCCAGGACACCCCGCACGGGGTGCGCGTGATGGTCGGGGACGTCCGTGGGAAGGGCCTGGGCGCGGTCAGCGCGGTCTGCGCGGATCTGGGAGCCTTCCGTTACGCGGCGGACGAGGCGGAGGACCTGCCGGGCCTGGTGACCGCGCTGGAGCGGGCCCTCCTGCGCGAGGGCGGCCGGCGCGGCGGCCAGGAACAGGACGAGGGGTTCACCACCGCGCTGATCGCCGAGTTCGCCGAAGACCTGGGCTCCGTACGCGTCGCCAACCGGGGGCATCCGCCGCCGGTGCTGCTGGACGCCGAGGGCCTGGCCACCGTCCTCGGCCCCTCCGAGGAGGCGCCCCCGCTCGGCATGAGCGCCCTGGGGACCTGGTCGTGCCCGGTCGACACGTTCCCGTTCCCGCCCGGCGCCACCCTCATCTGCTACACGGACGGGGTCACCGAGGCCCGCGACGAGTCCGGGGTCTTCTACGACGCGTCCGTCCGGCTGCCCTTCCTCGTCCGCCACCGCGCGCTGATCGGTGACCCCGCCACCCCGGCGCAGATCCTCCACCTGCTGATCGAGGACGTCGGGCACCACACCGGCGGCCGGATCCAGGACGATCAGGCACTCCTCGCGCTGCACCGCCCCCGGGCCCGCCCGTACGCGTAACGGCCGCGGCACCGCCCCACACACCCGCCCGGTTCGGGTTTGAGGAGCCGATCGTCGGTCACCCGCACGGAAGGCACGTACGGCAAGCGACGTACGACGTATCGACATCGGGAGTGAGCGGAGTTGAGCAGCATGGAGAACTGGCGCCTGCACGCCGTCTGCCGTGAGGAGGACCCGGACCTGTTCTTCCCCATCGGGAGCACGGGCCCCGCCGTCGTCCAGACCGAGGAGGCCAAGGCCGTCTGCCGGACCTGTCCGGTGCAGGCCGCCTGCCTGGAGTGGGCCCTGGAGAACAAGCAGGACTCCGGCGTCTGGGGCGGCCTGTCCGAGAACGAGCGGCGCTCCCTGAAGCGCCGCAGCCGCAGGCGGGCGGAGGCCCGGGGGCGCGGTCCGGCGTGACCCGCACCGCGGGATCCCCCGGCCCCGGAACGGCGACTGTGCCGACACGGGTTCGTCATACGCGGACAAGTGGGTACACGATGAGCCATGGACACCACCGTTTGGCTCGTTCTCGGCGTCGTGGCCGTGCTGATCATGCTGGCATCGGCCGTCGTGCTCCTGGTGCGCGTCTTCAAGGCCAGGAAGCTGCTGGTCGACGCCGGGATCCCGCTGCGCAGCAAGGCGCTCGTCTGGGCGGCCGTCATCTACACCGTGTCACCGGTCGACCTGCTGCCCGACCCCGTCTACCTCGACGACATCGGCTTCCTGCTGGTCGCCCTGCGCTCCCTCCACTCGGCGGCGTCGGCCGCCGGAGTGCGCCCGGGTACCCGGGCCGAGAACCCTCCGCTGGAGAGCCGCCCGGACGCCGTGGGCTGAGACCGGGCCCGCCGAGCTGATCCACGCGCCCGCGCGACCCCGGCCTCCTCAGCTGAACGCGGGAGCCCCCTGCGGGGCCGTCCCCGGTCCGGGGTCCTGCGGGGCCGGGGAGTCCGGCCCCGGCGGCTGCGGGGCCGACTGCGAGTCGGGCGGGGTCTCCGGCGCGGGTTCGGTCGCCGGGGCGTCGGGCGGCGGCTCCGAGGTCGCCGGGTCCTCCGGCGGGGGCGGTTCGGAGGTCGCCGGATCGTCGCCGGGCCGCGACGCCGGGTCCTCCGGCGAGGGCTCCGACGGAGTGGCCCCGGACGACGAGGGGCAGGGGCGGTCGGTTCCGGGCGGGCAGGGGGAGGCCGACGCGTCCTTCGGCGGGTCCGTCTTCTTGTCGTCGTCGCCCGTGTCGCCGGCCTGCCGTTCGAACCAGTCGCCGTTCTCCGGGTCGACCATCACGAACTCCTTCACCGGCTTCTTCGCCGGCTCCACCACGACCACGTCGGAGGCTCGATAGCCCGGCCACGCCTTGCCCGTCTGGCGCGGGTCCTCCTGCGCCACGGGCGGCAGCAGCGGGTTCCCGCACGCACAGCGGACCCGGGGCACGCCCCGGTTGTCGACGAGGACCGCCGTACCCGCCTGGAGCACCGCCTGATAGGCGTTGGCCTCGCCGTCCTGGTAACCGTGGTTGGTGACGCGGGTGTCCATCCGCAGCGTCACGGGAGTGAGCCCCCGCAGATAGCCGGGCACGGCGGACGGTTCGATGTCCTGGACCGAGGCGAACGCCCGGTTCTTGTCCGGAGCCGCCTGCAGCACCTTGATCTGCTGCTCCACATCGCAACTGGCGACCTTCCGGGTGCCCCCGTACAGCCCGGGGGCCGCGCCGTCCACGCCCCGCGTCGCCTGGGTTCCGGTCCTCGACGCGCTCGGTGCGACGGACGGGCTGGCGGTGCCGGGCTCGGGCTCGCTGTCGCGGGCCGTGGACTCCGTGAACGGATCCGGCCCGGAGTCGCCCGCCGCCTGGAGGAAGACCTCGCCGCCCGCCTTCGACCCGCCGTCGGGCCGGGTCAGGACGACGACCAGCACGACCGCGGCGACCAGGGCCGTCGCGATCGCCGCGATCCGGGGTACCGAACGCCACCAGGGGCGGCCCGGCCCGGGGCCGGGGGCGGCGCCCGAGCCGCTGCCCGGGTCGCTGGGGCCGCCGCCGGAAGCCCCGGAGCCGCCCGAATCGCCGCCGTCACCCGAGCCGCCCGAGCCCCCCGAACCGTGCGGTCCGCCGTGGTCGCCGCCGCCGCTGGGCGGGCCGGGCGGCGGGCTGGAAACGGTGGGAGGGGGCGGTGCGGGTTCGGTCTCCGACGGGCCCGAGAGCGGGCCGGACGGCGGTCCTGTGGGGCGGCCGGATGGCGGCGGTTGGACACTCACGGTTCTCTGCTCCCCGACGTCGGGTACCCGCCCCGGACGTCCCTGCCCGGTCCCGTTTCCGTACCGGACGCATCAGTCGGCAATCCAGGGCATTTCGCCTCATTGTCTGTCCCGTCCCGGTGGTCCCCGCAAGCGGAGGGAGGAACCGGTTTCCCCGGGGAGCGGAGCGTTCGGTCCCTGCTTAGCGTGGTGGCGTGAACGTCCGGGCGAGTAATGACGAGAACAGCGCACGCTCCACCCACGGCTGGCGCGACGCGCTCCTGGCGGTCCTCACCGGTGTGCTGGCCATGGTGGTGACCGCGGCGCTGGGCCTGTGGGCCGCCGGCGCCGCCGGGCTGCCCGGCGGCGCGTTCCCGGCCGTCGTCGCCGCGGTGGTGGTGATGGCGGCGGGCGGCTCCGTCGGACTCTCCGGGGGCGCCGGTTCCCTCGTGGGGACGCAGGCCGACCTCTCGGTCCTGCCGCTCTCGGTGACCCTGGTGGGCGCACTCCTGGTCGCCCGGGGATTCCTCCGCCCGCTCCACCACCGGGCCGTCGCCGGAGGCCGCGAACTGGCCGGCTGGGCGGGCCGTGTCGCCGCCCTGTGGGTCGTCGCGCTGATCGTGCTCTCGCTGATCGCCCGGCACACCTTCACCCTTTCGGTCGACGACCTCACCGACAGCGGGGCCGGGGACCTCCTCGGCGACTCCCCGAAGATCGGATTCCGGGCGGAGATCCCGCTCACCCTGGTCTTCGGGCTGCTGTGGCTGGCCGGTGTCCTCGTGCTGGCCCTGCTCGTCTCACGCGGGGCCCCGCTCCCGGCCCGGCTGCTGCGCTTCCAGGAAGCGGTGCGCCCGGCGGCGTACGCCATGGTGGCGCTGCTCCTCGCGTGCGTCGCGCTCGGCGTCGTCGCCGGACTCGTCGTGATGATCACGCGCGGGCACCCCGCCGAGACCGCCGCGGTACTCCTCCTCGGCCTGCCCAACCTGGTCTGGCTCGCGCTCACCCTCGGCCTCGGCGCGTCCTGGGAGGGCAAGGTGGAGGGCCCCTTCGGGCTGCCCATGCCCCAGGTGCTCGACTCCGTCCTGCGCACCCCCGACCTCTCCACCCTGAACCTGAGCACCCTCGCCGAACAGGACGGGCGTGTGCGCTGGCTCGTGGTCGTCGCCGCCGTGCTGGTGCTCGCCGCGGCCTTCCTCATGGCGGCCCGGTCGCCCGCCGGTACGCGGCTGTGGCAGCACGCGGTCCATATGGCGGTGGCGCTCACCCTGACGGTGCTGTTCATCTGCCTCACCGCCCGGATCTCCGCCCACTACGGACTGTCCCTGCTGGGCCTCGGGGACCTGGGAGGCGGACTCGGCGGGGAGGTGTCGCTGCGCCCGAAGCTGTGGACGGCGCTCGGGTTCGCGGCGCTGTGGGGCCTGGTCACGGGCTTCCTCGGCGGCCTCGCGGCCTCCCGCGTGCACCGGCGCGGCGAGGTCCCCGACGCGGGGTCCGGCTCCTGAGCCGACACCGCCCCCGAGGTCTCAGTCCCAGTCTCAGACTCGGCCGGCGTCCGGGAACACCGGGGCGGCCCAGCGCGGCGGCGCGGGCGGCGGTTCGGGAGCTGCCGACCAGGAACCGGCCGGTGCGTCCACCCGGGTCGGCGCGTGCTCGCCGGGCCGGAGGCCCGCCGCCGCGGCCCGCAACGCGGCGACGAACCGCAGGCAGGTCTCGTAACGGTCCTCCGGGGACTTGGCGAGCGCCTTCGCCAGTACGCCGTCGACGGCGTCGGGAAGACCGGGTCGCAGCGCGCTGGGCGGGGCCGGCGGGTCGTACTGGTGGGCCCACAGCAGCGCCATGTCGTCGTCCCGCTGGAAGGGCGGCGCACCCGTCAGGGTCTCCTGGACGACGCAGGCGAGGCTGTACACGTCGCACCGCCCGTCCACGGGCCGCCCGGAGATCTGTTCCGGCGCCACGTAGTCCAAGGTGCCGACGAACTGGCCGACCGTGGTGAACCCGGTCAGCGACAGCGACTTCTTCGTCAGCCCGAAGTCCGTGAGGTACACGTGCTCGGGATGGTCGCTGTCGGTGCCCGCCGCCACCAGGATGTTGCCGGGCTTGACGTCCCGGTGCACCAGGTCGTGGTCGTGGGCCGCGTCGAGCGCGGAGGCGACCTGCGCGGCGATCCGGACCGCGGCCGTCAGGTCCAGCGGTCCGCGCCGGTCGATCAGGACGCGCAGATCGGCGCCCGCGACGAAACGCATGGCGATGTAGAGCAGCCCCTCCGTCTCGCCCGCCTCGAACACCGGCACGATGTGGGGGTGGTCGATCGCTGCCGCCACGCGTGACTCGTGGGTGAACCGCTGCCGGAAGGTGTCGTTGCGGGCCAGTTCGGGGGCGAGCAGTTTCAGCGCGACGATCCGGTCCAGCCGCAGGTCCTTGGCGCGGTAGACGACCGCCATGCCGCCGCGGCCGATCTCGGCCTCCACCAGGTAGCTCGCGATCCGCCTGCCGACGAGATCGTCCTCGCGCCCGGTGGGCAGCCCGGCGTCGTGCGACGGAGGCGGCGGCGCCATCGGCCGTCACCGCCCCGCGTCCCCCGACGTCCCGCCGCCGGGCGGTTCGTCGGGCCCGGTGACGGTGATCGCCCGGGTGGGTTCGGCTGCGTCCGGGGTCACGACGCGGGTGGGTTCGGGCGCGTCCGGGCGGACCACACGGGTCGGCTCGGGATCGTCGGACGTGACGACGCGGGTGGGTTCGGGGCCGTCCGGGGCGACGACGCGGGTGGGTTCGGGGCCGTCCGGTGCGACGACGCGGGTGGGTTCGGGGCCGTCTGGTGCGACGACGCGGGTGGGTTCGGGGCCGTCTGGTGCGACGACGCGGGTGGGTTCGGGGCCGTCCGGGGCGACGACGCGGGTGGGTTCGGGGCCGTCCGGTGCGACCACGCGGGTGGGCTCCAGATCCGGTTCCTCACCGGCCGCCATCCGCGGGGGTTCCGCGGCGGGAGCGGGAGCGGGAGCAGGGGCGGGGGCAGGAGCCGGGGCCGGGGCCTCCCCGGACCCGGACGCCGGGCCCGCCGCTCCCGGGCCCGCCTGTGCCGCGTACGTGCTCAGCCGGGTCCCGTCGCAGAAGACCCACCGCTCGTGCTCGGCGTCGTACAGCCACACCGACTCCCCGTCCACCACCATCCCCACCCGAAGCCCCCGCGTCCGCTGCCGGAAACCCTCCCCGTCGCTGCGGCCCTCGGCCAGGTCCTGGGCGGCGCGGCGGTACTGGGTCAGCGACTCCTCCGCCCTTCCCAGCAGCGGTCGCGGATCCGCGGTGCGCGCGAGCGGCTGGCCTGCGGCCGGAGGCGGCTGCGGTACGGATACGAGGAGCCGCCCGTCGACCCAGGCCGACCAGCCGTTGGAGCAGGCGACGTACGCCCAGTCCCCGCGCCGGTCCCGCAACTCCACCGGCAGCAGGGCGTCCAGCGGATCGGTGGGACGGGCGACGTCAGGAGACTCCCAGGCGGGCAGCCCGTCCGGCGGGACGACATGCGTGGGGCGGAAGGCCGGGGTCGCCATGGAACCGCCTCACTTCCGCATGACCGCGGGCTCGTGCCGCCTCAGCAGTTTCGCGACCACGTATCCGAAGACGAGTGAGAGAACGACCATCATGCCCATGTTGAGCAGCCAGATCCCCGCCGAGTGCCCGAAGAGCGGATCGGAGGTCAGCTCGCCCGGCACGATCCGCGCCAGATCGATCGTTCCGGCCATCGCCCCGAGCGCCCACCGCGACGGCACCAGCCACGACAACTGCTCCACCCCGGGCGTCCCGTCCAGCTTCAGCAGCGCGCCGCAGAAGACGACCTGGACGATGGCGAGGAGGACCAGCAACGGCATCGTCACCTCCTCCTTGCGCACCAGCGCGGAGACCAGGAGGCCGAGCATCATCGCGGTGAAGGACAACAGGGCCACGGCCAGAGTGATCTCCACCAGCGGTGGCAGGAACACCCCTTCGTCGCCCGGCGCGTTGAGATCGACGCCCACCAGTCCCACCAGGGACAGCACCACGGCCTGGAGGACGGTGATGGTTCCGAGCACCACGATCTTCGACATCAGATACGCGGATCTGGACAGCCCGACGGCCCGTTCCCGCTGGTAGATCACCCGTTCCTTGACCAGTTCCCGTACCGCGTTGGCCGCTCCGGTCAGCACGCCGCCCACGCACAGGATCAGCAGGGCGTTCATCGCCGTCTCCTGGGTGAGCCGGCTGCCCGCCAGTGCGCGGGCCATGGCCCCCATGACGAAGGGCAGCGCGATCATGATGATCAGGAACGTCCGATCCGCGCTCAGCGCGGAGGCGTACCGGCGCACCAGCGTGCGCAGTTGCGCGCCCCAGTTACGGGTCTTCGGCGGCGGCGCGACGAGCGCCCCGGGCGCGGCGGGCGGCAGATGCGGCTGCGCCGTGGCATTGACGATGTACTGCCGGTGGAAGGGCGAATCGGCGTACGTGGCCGCCCAGTCGCGGTCGTGGTCGTTCTCGAACGCTTCGAACGCCTCCGGCCACTCCTCGAAACCGAAGAAGGCGAGGGCGTCCTCCGGGGGGCCGTAGTAGGCGATACGCCCGCCGGGTGCGAGGACGAGCAGCCGGTCGCAGACCTCCAGACTCAGGACGCTGTGCGTGACGACGATGACGGTACGGCCGTCGTCGGCCAACCCGCGCAGCATGTGCATGACCGAACGGTCCATACCGGGGTCGAGTCCCGAGGTCGGCTCGTCCAGGAAGAGCAGCGAAGGCTTCGTCAGCAGCTCCAGGGCCACACTCACCCGCTTGCGCTGGCCGCCCGAGAGCGAGTGGATCGGCTGGTCGACGCGCTGTTCCAGGCCGAGTTCCCGGATCACCTCGGCGACCCGTTCCTGCCGCTCGGCCTTCGCGGTGTCCTGCGGGAAGCGCAGCTCGGCGGCGTAACCGAGTGCCTTGCGCACGGTCAGCTGCGCATGCAGGATGTCGTCCTGCGGGACGAGGCCGATGCGCTGGCGCAGCTCGGCGAAGTCCCGGTAGAGGTCACGGCCGTCGTAGAGCACCGTGCCGCTGTCGGCCGGGCGCTGGCCGGTGAGCGCGTTGAGCAGGGTGGACTTGCCCGCGCCGCTGGGCCCCACCACGCCGAGCAGGCACTTCTCGCCGACGGGGAAGGAGACCCGGTCCAGCAGGGTCTTGCCGCCCTTGCCCTCCCGGCCGACGGTCACCTCCAGGTCCTGGACGTCCAGGGACACCTCACCGGTGTCCACGAACTCCTGGAGGGCGTCGCCGACCAGGCAGAACGCGGAGTGGCCGATGCCGACGATGTCGCCGGGGCCGACGGGCCCGCGGGCGACCGGCTGACCGTTGAGGAAGGTTCCGTTGTGGCTGCCGAGGTCGACGATCTCGTAGGTTCCGTCGGCCAGCGCCCGTAGTTCGGCGTGGTGGCGGGAGACCACCAGGTCGTCGATGACGAGGTCGTTGCCGGCGTCGCGGCCGATCCGCACGGTCTTCGCGGGCAGCGGCCGCACCGTCGTCGGCTGCCGGAACGTGCCGGTCGCCGCGGGCATCGACACGGCCGACGGCCGGTCGGCGGGGGAGGGGTGGGAGGGAGCGGCGGCGGGCGCGGGGGGTTCACGTCCCAGGAGGACGGCGCGCGGTCCGTCGCTCGGATTGCCGAAGCGGATCTCGCTACCGGCGCCGACGTCCGTGGCGCGGATGCGCCGGCCGCCGGTGTACGTGCCGTTGGTGCTGTCCTCGTCCTCGATCGTCCAGTGACCGGCCTCGGGGTGCAGGATCGCGTGGTGCCAGGAGACCCGGATGTCGTCGATGACCACATCGCTCTCGGGGTCGCGCCCGACATGGTAGTCCCGGCTCGGACTCATCACCGTGGAGCCCAGATCGGTCTCCAGTACGAGTTCGGGCGCAGTCGGCGTCGCAGGCCGCTCTCCCATGGCCTGAATTCTACCGATACGTCACGATCGGCGCCCACTGTGCCGGCGCGCACTGTCCAGGGGGCGGCGCCCACTGCCCAGGTCTGCCGCCGGGTTACCCGGGTTGCCGTCCCGTCGGGGGCCCGGAGGCTCAGCGCGGCACGGTGGCGAGAATGACCTTCCCGCCGCCCGCCGCCTCGCGGACCCGTACCTCCTGGGCCAGCCGCTGGACCATCGGCCAGCCGAATCCGCCGGTCCGGCCGGTCAGATCGGGCGTCCGGTCCTGCGGGTGCGCCGGGCTCGGGTCGGTGACCCGGACGTGGACGCCCCTGCGGTCCGCGGTCAGCCACAGCGCGGTGACGGCCCCCGCGTGCAGGACGGCGTTGGTGACCAGCTCCGACACGAGGATCAGGAGGTTCTGGACCGTGTGCGAGGTCGGCGCTGGGTGCAGCCGTGCGACGAAGGTGCTGACCGCGTCCCGCGCGTCGGCGGCCTTCTCCGGCCGGCAGACGAAGTCGGTGCGGGTCTCGCCGTCCGGTGAAAACGTCAAAAGAATACGGTCGTTCATGGCTTCCACCCCGTCGCGTGAGCTTCCTGGCTGGAGTTCGGGTACCCCCGAAACGGCATTTCATGGAAAAAGCCGGGGTGAAGAGCGCGCGGTACGCCGAACGGCTCCGTCTCCGCCGCGCGGGCCGGGGACGGGTCCCGCCGGGGGTGCTCTCCGAGGGTCCGTGACTCTGTCCGGCCCGTGGGGGCCGCCGTGGACGTGTCGGCGACGGCCGGATTTCTATCGTTGAAAATTCTGCGTGCACGACCGTTGTGCAGTGTTTGGTGTTGTGGCTCAATGTTCGACTATGTGCAGTGCCTCGCTGGTTCGAGGCACCCCCGGCTCTTCGACGAGGACGACGCCTTGAGACGACAACACCCGCGCCCCCGTGCCCTGTTCAGGGCCCTGACCTGCGCTGCGGCGCTGCTCATACCGGTCGGTGCCACCCTGGTCCCGACGGCGGCCGCCGCACCCGCCGTACCGGCCGAAGTCACCGCGAAGGCCTTCACGGCCGACGACCCGGTCACCGATGTCCACGGGCTGAAGGGCGAGTACTTCAGCATGTCCGCCCCGGGCGCCCGTGACTTCGCGGAACTCGGCGCCACCTCCCTGGACCCCGAGATCAACTTCCCCGGTCTCACGGGGACGTTCGAGTCGGCCACCGGCAGGACCGAGCACACGACGGCCCGTTGGACGGGGCAGCTGGAAGCGCCCGAGACCGGGGAGTACACCTTCTCCGCCATCGGCGACAACGGCTTCCGGCTCTTCCTCGACGGAAACGTTGTCATCGACCACTGGGAGCCCGACTGGGACAAGGAGCAGCACAGCGCTCCGATCTCCCTGAAGGCCGGGGAGAAGCACGACTTCAAGCTGGAGATGTTCCAGGACGTCGGCGGCGCCAGCATGTTCCTGCGCTGGGGGAGCGACACTCTCAAGAAGCAGATCGTGCCCGAGTCCGCGTTCACCCCGCCCGCCGACTTCGAGGTCTACCCGGTCGCCCTGAGCATCGCGGAGAACGGCAAGCGCCTCCAGGCCACCTTCCGCGACCGTGTCTCGGACTACCGGAAGGTGAAGGACCACCTCAAGATCGAGGTCGACACCTCCCCGATGCCGGTGAAGTCGGTGAACCGGGCATCGGACAACCCGAGGGCGCTGATCATCGATCTCGCCGCGCCCGTCCTGAAGGACCAGCGCGTCAAGGTCGTCTACGACGGCAAGGGCGGCCTGAAGTCGGGGACCGAGACCGTCCCGGAGATCGGCCGCACCGCCAAGAACCTCTCCACGCACCGCCTCACCACCACCTGGGGCGACAAGCTGGACAAGAACCACCCGCTGCCCGAGTACCCCCGGCCGCAGCAGGTCCGTGACCAGTGGAAGAACCTCAACGGCCCCTGGGAGTTCGCCGGGGCCGCCGAGGGCGAGCAGCCGGTCTTCGGCAAGAAGCTCGACGAGAAGATCATCGTGCCGTTCCCGGTCGAGTCCCAGCTCTCCGGCCTGGAGCGCGACGAGGACCACATGTTCTACCGCAAGCTCGTCACCGTGCCGAAGAACTGGTCGATCGGCAAGGGCGGCAAAAACGGCAAGGGCGCGTCCGGCAAGGACAAGCGGCTGAAGCTCAACTTCGACGCCGTCGACTACCGGTCCACCGTCTGGGTCAACGGCACCAAGGTCGCCGAACACACCGGCGGCTACACCGGGTTCACCGCCGACATCACCGACGCGCTCCAGGGCGGCGGTCCCCAGGAGATCGTCGTCGCGGTCACCGACAAGACCGGTCCCAACCAGCCCAAGGGCAAGCAGTCCACCAACCCCGGCGGCATCGTCTACACCCCGACCTCCGGCATCTGGCAGACCGTGTGGATGGAGCCGGTCGCCCCCGCCGCGATCGACTCCCTGACCACCACCCCGGACATCGACACCGGCCGCCTCGCGGTCACCGTCAACTCCGCCGAGGCCTCCGCCGACGCCCGGATCACCGCCGTCGCCCGCGACCGCAAGGGCAAGGTCGTCGGCACGGTCACCGGCCCCGCCAACCGCAAGCTCAGCCTCCAGCTCAAGGGCCAGCGTCTCTGGTCGCCGGACGACCCCTACCTGTACGACCTCGACGTCGCCCTCGCCGACGGCCGCTCCAGGGACAGCGTCGAAAGCTACTTCGGCATGCGCCAGTTGAAGGTCGACAAGGTGGGCGGCTACCAGAAGCTCGTCCTCAACGGGAAGCCCTTCTTCTCCCTCGCCATGCTCGACCAGGGCTTCTGGCCCGACGGGCTGTACACCCAGCCCAGCGACGCCGCCCTCACCTTCGACCTGAAGGCCCAGAAGGACCTCGGCTTCAACGCCGTACGCAAGCACATCAAGGTGGAGTCGCCGCGCTGGTACTACCACGCCGACCGGCTCGGGCTGCTCGTGTGGCAGGACTTCGTCAACGCCGACATCGACAACGACACCGGCAAGAACGCCTTCCTCACCCAGGGGAAGGAGATGATGAAGCAGTTCCACAACTACCCCTCGATCAGCGGCTGGATCGTCTTCAACGAAGGCTGGGGCGAGTGGGACAGGACCGAGACGGGCAAGATCGCCGAGGACGTCAAGGCGCTGGACCCGTCCCGCGTGGTCAACGCCCACAGTGGTGTCAACTGCTGCGCCTCCAAGGGTGATTCCGGCAAGGGCGAGATCATCGACCACCACGACTACGTGAACAACGACCCGGCCTTCCCGGACGACCGTCGCGCCGCGATGGACGGCGAGCACGGAGGTTTCACGCTCCGCACCCCGGGGCACATGTGGCCCGGCGCCCCCGCCAACATCTACAGCGGGGTCGCGGACAAGGCCGCGCTCACCGCCAAGTACGTCGACAACACCCGTACCTACTACCTCGCCGCCGCCGGGGCCGAACTCTCCGGCTCCGTCTATACCCAGGTCAGCGACCTGGAGAACGAGCTGAACGGCCTGTGGACGTACGACCGGCGCGAGATCAAGGTCGACCCGAAGAAGGTCCGGGAGATCAACCGTCAGGTGATCGCCGCGGGCGCGAAGGCCGGTGAGCGCGACGAGCTGAAGGGCGGCGGCTCCTGGTCGCTCGACGAGAACACGGGCACGACCGCCCGCGACGGCGGCCCCAACAAGGCCCACCTCGCCCTGGAGGGCGGCACGTCCTGGGCCCCGGGAGTGACCGGCTCGGCGCTGAAGTTCGACGGCGAGGGGCAGTACGCGCAGAGCGCCGGCCCGGTCGTGGACACCACGAAGGACTACACGGTCTCCGCGTGGGCCTCGCTGGACGCGGTGCCGGGCAACTACGCCACCGTCGTCAGCCAGGACGGACGCCGCACCGAGAACCCCTTCTACCTCCAGTACGGACAGGGCGCGTTCGCCTTCTCCACCCCGGGCGGCAAGCGCGCCCGCCTGGAGATCACCCCGGAGACGGGTAAGTGGTACCACCTGGTCGGGGTCCGCAAGGGCGACACGATCACGCTGTACGTCGACGGGAAGCCCGCCGCCACCACGGAGGCCGGTCCGGCCGATGTGAGTACCGGCCCGCTCTCCGTGGGACGGGCCCAGTACGACGGC
The DNA here is from genome assembly GCF_014650675.1 of Streptomyces anulatus. Lineage (GTDB taxonomy): Bacteria > Actinomycetota > Actinomycetes > Streptomycetales > Streptomycetaceae > Streptomyces > Streptomyces anulatus. Next base: position 82,751 of record NZ_BMVK01000018.1, read on the forward strand.
GCCCGGGGCGACTTCTGGAACGGCTCGGTCGATCAGGTCGGGGTGTACGACAAGGCCCTGACCGCCGAGGAGGTGGCCGCGCTGCACGGCCGTCAGAAGTCGTAACCCGCAAGGGCCGGGCCCCCTTCCGGCGCATCCGGAACCCCCGGGCGCGCCGGGAGGGGAGCGGACCCCGCAATGGCGTGAATGGTTCTCCAACTCGCGGACCATTCACGCCTTTTGCCGTCATTCCCGAGACGTAGAGGAGTTGGGGCCCCGGGAGGGATACGCAGACGTACGCAGATCCGACAAGATCCTCCTGTCCGAACATGAGACCGGAAGGATCGATATCGTGCACAGACGACGTCTCGCGCCCCTGGTGGCCGTGAGCGCCCTGGCGACGCTGGCCCCGGCGTTCGCCGCCTCGACGGCCACCGCGGCCCCGGCTGCCGCCCCCTCGGCCGGGACCCCCTCGGCCGTCTCCTCGCCCGCGGCCAAGAGCGTGCTCGACCGGTACGCGAAGCAGAAGCCCACGTGGAAGCGGTGCGACGCCGAAACCTCGGCGGCGTACCAGTGCGCCACCGTCAAGGTGCCGCTGGACTACCGGAAACCCGGTGGCAAGCGCATCGACCTGGCGATATCCAGGATCAAGACCGCCGAGCCCGGCAAGCGGCGCGGCATCCTGCTCTCCAACCCCGGCGGCCCGGGCGGCGAGGGGCTGTGGATGCCGCTGATGATGAAGGAGGAGCTGCCCAAGTCCGTTCTCAAGAGCTACGACCTGGTCGGCTTCGACCCGCGCGGTGTCGGCCGCTCCAGCCCGGTCTCCTGCAACCTGACGCCGGAGCAGGAGAACTGGCTGCGGCCGTACAAGGCGGAGACGTACGCCGAGGACGTCGCCTGGGCGCGCACGGTGGCGGACAAGTGCCGCGAGAAGATGGGGGACCGGCTCCCGCACATCACGACCCGCAACACCGCGCGCGACATGGATCTGGTGCGGGCGATCCTCGGCGAGAAGAAGCTCTCCTACTTCGGCTACTCCTACGGCACCTATCTGGGAGCTGTCTACGCCCAGCTCTTCCCGGCCCGGGCCGACCGGTTCGTGCTGGACAGCGCGGTCGACCCGCAGCGCGCCTGGCGCGGGATGATCCAGTGGTGGGCCGAGGGCGCGGAACCCGCGTTCGACCGGTGGACCGGGTGGGCCGCCGCGCGCTCGAAGACGTACGGCCTCGGCGACACCCCGAAGAAGGTCGAGGGGACCTTCTGGGACCTGGTCGCGCGGGCCGGCGAGGACCCCATCGACCTGGACGGGCAACTTGTCACCGGCGACGACATCCGCAGCGGCATGCGGGCGGCGGTCTTCAGCCCGCAGTCCGCCACCGAGGCGTTCGTCGAGCTCAAGAAGGCGGCCGACGGCAAGCCCGTCGCGACGGAGAAGCTCACGGCGTTCACCGGATCCGCGGTGCGCGGAACGGCAGGCGCGGCCGTCGGGACGCCGGCCGACAACGGGACCGCGAGCTTCTGGGCCGTGGTGTGCGGTGACAACTCGGCCGTGTGGTCGGGCGATCCGGAGACCTACCGGCGGGACGCCATCGAGGACAAGGGCCGCTACCCGCTCTTCGGGGACTTCGCGTCCAGCATCAAGCCCTGCGCCTTCTGGGGGAAGTCCGCCGAGCCGGCGACCGTGGTCAAGAACAAGGTCGGCTCCCTGGTCGTCCAGAACGAGTGGGACTCGCAGACCCCGCTGCCCAGTGGCCAGGCCCTGCACGCCCAGCTGAAGGGCTCCAAGATGGTCACCGTCCTCGGCGGCGAGGGCCACGGTGTCTACCCGAGCGGCAACGCCTGCACGGACGGCGCGGTCAACCGTTACCTGGCCACCGGCAAGCTGCCTGCGAAGGACGTGACCTGCAGGGCGACGGCCGCGTCGAACGCGCAGGCACGCCAGAACGAGAAGCCGGACGCGCTCCCGGGGTCCCCGGTCCCCGAGCGCGCCCCGAACCGCTTCTGACCCGCTGAGCCCGGCCGGCTCCCTCAGCAGGGACCGTCAGCGAAAGGGGGCCCGGCGGCGGCGGAGAGAGCACTCTCCGCCGCCGCCGGGCCCCGCCCGTGCTTCTGGTCAGTTCACGGCGCCCACGGCGCGTCCACCGCCCACGTCGTGTCCTCGGTGAACAGCGCGGGGTTGTCGAAGGCCCGCCCGCCGCCGGGGGTGGCGAGCCACACCTCGGAGTCGATGTGGCGCAGATAGCTGCCGGGCAGATTGGCGCTGGTGAACCGCACCCCGCCGTTGCCCGCGACCGCGCACCACGTCGCATCCGCCTTGAACAGCGCGGAGTTGTCGTTCGCGTCGCGGCGCACCCGGAACTCCCGGTGGCGGAGGAACTCGCCGGGGTAGTTCCGGGACTCGAAGGAGTAGCAGTTGCCGTTGGCGAGCCCGGGGACGATCTTCCAGGTGGCGTCCGCCTTCAGCACGGCCGGACTCCCGCCGTTCACCACCTCGGTGAAGGCCAGTGCGTCGTGGTGCCGCAGGTGCTTCGTCGTGTGCCCGGGGGTGGTGACCCGCAGCGACTTGTACTGCCCGGTGGGGAGGTCCACCGGGGGAGCGGGGTTCCGGGACGCCTGGATCAGGGCCTGGTTGGCGGCCCTGACCCGGGCGGTGTCGACCTTGACGACCTGCCGGTCGTAGGTCAGCAGCCCGTTCGCCTCGTTCTCGACGTCCGTGATCTCCGTGTAGACGGAAGCGGAGAGCCCGGCGGGCAGTTGGCCGATCCGGATGGCGTCGAGGAGCCCGACGAAGCGGTTGTTCAGGGCCGCGACGCTCGGCTGGTCCTCGTAGCTGAACCCGCCGCCCGGATACCACTCGTGGCCCGGCACCTTGTAGCCGAGCCCGCCGAACTCGCCCAGCACGGCGGCCCGGGTGGCGCTCGGCGCGGTGTTCCCGGGGCCGACGTAGATGTGGTTGTCGACCACGTCGCCGTTGCCGCCGTCGACCGAGCCGCAGCAGTTGACCCCGCTCATGTTGTTGACCAGGCGAGAGGGGTCCTGGGCCTTGACCTCGTCGGCGATCCTGGCCTGGTCGTACTGTCCCCAGCCCTCGTTCTGGTTGACCCACATCACCACCGAGGGCGAACTGCGGTGCTGGTCGATGACGGCGCGGTACTCCGCCTCCCACTGGGTGCGCGCGGGCCCGTCCGGCACCTTGCCGGTGTCCATCGACGGCATGTCCTGCCACACCAGGAGACCCAGCTTGTCCGCCCAGTAGAACCACCGCTGCGGCTCCACCTTGATGTGCTTGCGGACCATGTTGAACCCGAGGTCCTTGTGCGCCTGGAGGTCGTACTTCAGCGCCGCGTCGCTCGGCGCGGTGTAGATGCCGTCCGGCCAGTAGCCCTGGTCCAGGGTGCCGGTCTGGAACACGAACTTCCCGTTGAGCACCGGCCGCAGGATGTTGTCGACCTTGGCGATCCCGATCGACCGCATGCCCGTGTAGCTGCCCACGGTGTCGGTGACGGCCGAGCCGTCGAGGAGGTCCGCCCTCACGTCGTACAGGAAGGGGTCCTCGGGGGTCCACAGCCGCGGGTTCGGTACGGGTACGGAGATCTCCCCGCCCACCGCGCCGGTCGCCGAGCCCACGACCGTACCGCCGCTGGAGACGGTGATCCGGGCGCTGCGCCCTGCCGCCCCCGCCGTCTGGACCTTCACCCGCAGGGTGCTGTTCCCCAGGTTGGGCGTCATGTCGAGGCGGGTGATGTGGGCGGAGGCCACCGGCTCCAGCCAGACCGTCTGCCAGATGCCGGAGGCCGCGGTGTAGAAGATCCCGCCGCCCGGGTGCGGCTTCACGTCGTTGACGCGCTGCTTGCCGACCGCCTGGCCGCCGGTCTGGCTCGGGTCGTGGACGGAGACCACGACCGTGTTCGTACCCCCGTTGAGCTGCGGGGTGATGTCGTACGCGAACGAGTCGAAGCCGCCCTTGTGCGCGCCTACCTGGGTGCCGTTGACCCAGACGGTGGTCTGCCAGTCGGAGGCCCCGAAGTGCAGTTTCACCCGGCGGTTGTTCCAGTTCGCGGGGACGGTGAAGGTGCGCTTGTACCAGAGCTTGTCGTTCTCGGTGATGCGGCGCTGGATGCCGGAGAGCGCGGACTCGGCGACGAACGGGACCCGGATCTGCTCCGGGAACGTCGCGGGCTGCCCGGCGTCACGGCCGGTGACCGCGAAGTCCCAGATGCCGTTGAGGTTCGTCCAGTCCGGCCGGGTCAGCTGCGGGCGCGGATACTCCGGCAGAGGCTTGTCCACCGGGACCTGGTTCGTCCACGGCGTCGTCATGGGCGCCGGCTTCGGCTCCCAGGCCGCGGGCGCCGCGGCGGCCGGGGACATGCCGGTCCCCACGAGGGCGGTGGCCACCAGGGCGAGCAGGCCGGTGGTGGCCGTCAATCTCCGCCACCAGGTGCGGTGGCGGGGGGCGGGTGCTGGTCGCATGGTTCGACATCCCTTTCCTGGTCATACAGAGAGGAACTCCCCGCGCCGGGTGGTGCGGGGAGAGGGACCGGCTGTCAGAGGAGCCGCCAGAGATGGTCCGCCGTTCCGTTGTCGTCGTACTGGACGACGTGCGCGCTGTCGGCCGTGGACATGCCGTCGACGCCGAGCACCTTGTCCGAGTTCCGGTTGCGGATCCGGTACCAGCCGTCGCCGTCCGGGACGAGCTGCCACAGGTGGTCGGCGGTGTCGTTGTCGTCGAACTGCACGACGTGCGCGCTGTTCCCGGTCGACATCAGGTCGACGCCGAGCACCTTGCCGGAGTTCCGGTTGCGGATCCGGTACCAGCCGTCCCCGTTGGCCACCAGCCGCCACAGGTGATCGGCCGTGCCCGTGTCGCCGAACTGGACCACGTGCGCGCTGTTCGCGGTCGACATGCCGTCCACGCCCAGCACCTTGCCCGAGTGCCGGTTCGCGATCCGGTACCAGCGGTCCGCGAGCCACGGTTCGGCGTCCGGCGCGGCCGTCGGGAACGACGTGATCCGCAGCCGGGCCGCGCCCATGGGCACCAGGGTGACCTCCTCGACCGGCTCGGTCGAGCGCGCCGGGCTCGGTCGCAGGGGTGCGACCACCTGTTCGTCGTCCGCCGTCCACTCGGGGATGCGGCGGGCGCGGGCCGTCAGGGTGAGCGGAGTGCCCTCCAGCGTGAACGGGTCGTCGCCGGGGGACCGGCCCGTGGAGCGGTGGCGCAGGGACGCGGTGGGGCGGGCGGGGTCCAGGACGAGGCCGTAGTTCCAGGGGCTCGTGGCGTGGACCGCGTACTCCGGGAAGGTGTCGCTGCCGCCGATCCGCTCGTACCGTTCCCCGATCCGGAGCGAGTACGTGAGCGGCCCGTGGTCCACACTGACGGAGCCGTGGTTCTCCGTCCAGGTGCGTACGGCGGTCCGCTGCGGCAGCCGCAGGGTGACCTCGTCGCCGCTGGACCAGGTCCGCTCGATCCGGGTGAAGGCGGGTCCGGCGGGGGCGGTGACCCGCTGCCCGTTGACCCGGATCTCCGGGTCCGCGCACCAGGCCGGGACGCGCAGGACCAGCGGGAAGCGCAGCGGCTTCGGCGAGGTCAGGGAGAGCGTGACCGTGTCGGTGAAGGGGTAGCCGGTCTCCTCGGTGAACGTCACCTCCGTGCCGTCCGCGACCTTCGCCGTCACCTCGCTCGGCGCGTACATCGCCGCCGCCAGCCCGCCGTCCGGGGTGGCGTGCCACAGTTCCTCGGTGAAGTACGGCCAGCCCATTCCGTAGTTGTGCGGGCAGCAGCGGTACTGGTCGACGCCCGGCAGGTACGCCAGCATCGCGAAGCCGTTCTGGAACTGGCGGTCCCGCTTGGGCGCGTTGTCCAGGTCCACGCTGTTGGCGCAGGTGATGTAGTGCACCGCCCTGCCCGACGGGTCGAGCGACGCCGGGAGCGAGTTGAACGCCAGCTCCTCGCAGCGGTCCGCCCACAGCGGGTCCCCGGTGATCCGGGTGAGCAGCTGGTGGCTCGCCATGAACTCGACGATGCCGCAGGTCTCGAAGCCCTGGCGGGGGTCGCCGTGACCCGGCCGGGCGTTCTCGTCGCCGGCGAAGCCGCCGCCGGGGAACTGCCCGTAGGCGTCCATGGCCTTCGCGTACGTGCCGTAGGTGTTACGGGTGTCGGTGGCCGAGCCGCTGCGCAGCGCGAACTGGGCGGGCTCCCGGAAGCCCTGGGCGATGTTGACGTTGTGCGGATTGACGAGGTTGTCGCCCCAGTCGGCCCCGTACCGGTGGATCTTGTCGACGAGGTCCAGGAGGAACGCGTCGCCGGTCCGGTTGTAGAGCCACATGACGCTGTCCAGGCCGTCGCCCCAGCGCAGGGCGATCCAACTGGTGTCGAAGGCCCCCGGGCCCTGGGCGTTCATGTAGCGGAAGAACCTGCTGAGGAACGGGATGATCCGGGTGTCGCCGCTGTACTCCTGCCAGGAGCGCAGCGCCTGGATCAGCGGGAGGAACGGCCAGAAGTCGGGGCCGCCGTTCAGTGAGGTGCGCAGCGCCTTCGGGCCGAAGAAGCCGTCGGACTGCCCGGTGGCGAGGACGGCGTCCATCCAGCGGCGGGTGGCGGCCAGCGCGGTCGGGTCCCCGGTGACGATCGCGAGATCGGTGTATCCGCGCAGCCAGTACGGGACTTCCTCCCAGCCGCCCCTTTCCGGTCGCACCCAGCCGGTGGCCGTGAAGTCGAGGAAGTGGGAGAACTCCTCGTACCGGCCGCACAGGCCCTCCAGTTGGAGCTTCAGCTGCCCGGCCAGCCAGCCGCGCGCCTTCACCCTGCCCGGGGGGAGCTTGAGGAACGCGGTGGGGTGCAGCGGGGCCGCGTTGGGGGAGTAGTGGCCGCCCCGGGCGGCCGGCATCCGGTGGCGGTCGGGCGTCGCGGCGGTCGCCCACCGGCTCGTCGCGCCGGTGGCGACGGCGGTCGCCACCGCGGTCGTGATGAGCTGTCTGCGGTTCAGGGGCATCGGTGCGGCTCCTGCTCTCGGCCCGGCCGCCAGTGCCTCGGCCGGGCTCGGTGGGGGGATGGCCGCACGGCGCTGTGGCCGTGCGGGGCGGGGCTGCGGGGCGGTGCGCTGGGCGGTGCGCTGTACGGCTGACGTGCGGCGGAGCGGCGAACGGGCCCCTGCCGGGCGTGTGGTGGGGCCGAAGGGCGGACCGGACGCGGGGCAGTGGCGGCCGGGCGCACGCCGGAGGCCGCCATCGCGCGGCGGGGCGGTCGGACGGCAGCCGTTCTTGCAACGTTGAAAATCAGGCGTCCGGCGGTATGACAGCACGGCGTCGGGCGGGTGTCCAGACCTCGCGCAGAGCCTTTGCCGAAGGGGGAGTCGCTGACCCCGTGCGCGTTCCGGCGGTCTGCCGACACTTTTTGGAAACGCATCGACATCGCTCTTGCCGCCCGTGCCGCACCGCATATATAACGTTGTAAACCGAGCCGCCGACAGGCCGCGCAGGCTCTCACGACCACTGTTCCCGCAGTACGGAGCAGGGGAGTGAGGAATGCAGTGGCATCAGCCGCAGAACAGCCGATGCCTCGTCCCGCATGCCCGACCGCACGCCGATCAGCGTGCCGTCAACCCGCCAAGGAGCGTTCCGCGCATGATGATCCAGCGTCGATCCCGTACCCTCGCCGTGGCCTGCGTCCTCGCCGCCACCACGCTGGCCGCCGCCGGCTGCGCCAAGTCGGAGACCTCCAACAACGCGGGCGGCGACAGCAGTCAGGGAGCGCAGGAGGCCAAGACCCCCGATTCCTCGTCCGGTTCGGGCTGCAAGCTGGAGACCTACGGCGCCCCGAAGCTGGACCTGAAGGACGCCGTGGTCGGCTTCTCCCAGTCGGAGAAGGAGGCCAACCCGTTCCGGATCGCCGAGACCCAGTCCATCAAGGACGAGGCGAAGAAGATCGGCGTCAAGAAGCTCCTCACCACCAACGCCCAGTCCCAGCTGTCCAAGCAGATCAGCGACATCCAGGACATGCTGTCCCAGGGAGCCCGGTTCCTCATCGTCGCCCCGCTCAACTCCGACGGCCTGGAGCCCGCGTTGAAGGCGGCGGCCGCCAAGAAGGTCCCCGTCCTCACCATCGACCGCAAGGTCAACTCCACCGCCTGCAAGGACTACGTGGCCTTCCTCGGCTCCGACTTCGTCGAGCAGGGCAAGCGCGCCGCCGACGCGATGATCAAGGTCACCGGCGGCAAGGGCAAGGTCGCCATCCTCCTCGGCGCGTCCGGCAACAACGTCACCACCGACCGCACCAAGGGCTTCGTCGACCAGGTGAAGGCCGAGGCCCCCGGCCTGGAGATCGTCGCCCAGCAGACCGGCGAGTTCGCCCGCGACAAGGGCCAGCAGGTCATGGAGCAGCTCATCCAGTCCAAGCCCGACATCACCGCCGTCTACGCCGAGAACGACGAGATGGGCCTCGGAGCCGTCACCGCGCTGAAGGCCGCCGGCAAGAAGCCCGGCAAGGACGTCAAGATCGTCTCCGTCGACGGCACCCGCAACGCCGTCCAGGCCCTCGTCAACGGCGAGTACAACGCCGTCATCGAGTCCAACCCGCGCTTCGGCCCGCTCGCCTTCGCCACCGCGCAGAAGTTCTACGCCGGTGAGGCGATCCCCGAGAACGTGATCATCACCGACCGCGAGTACGACGAGGCCAACGCCGAGGAATCGCTCGGCGGAGCGTACTGACCCCGTCGGACGGCCGGCCGCCGCGACGCCCGGGGCACCCCGGGGCGCCCGGCGGCCCGGTCCCATTCCCGTAACACCGGAAGGCCAGGATTCATGGCACCAACCCCAGCGACACCCCAGCGCCCGGAGACCCCCGGGGCCGGTGCCGCCGCCGTGGCGGACCCCGTTCTCGAAGCCCGCTCGGTGAGCAAGCGGTTTCCGGGCGTCGTCGCCCTGGACGACGTCTCCTTCGACCTGCGCGCGGGCGAGGTCCACGCGCTCGTCGGCGAGAACGGGGCCGGCAAGTCCACCCTCATCAAGGTGCTCACCGGTGTGTACCGGAGCGACGAGGGCGAGGTGCGCGTGAGCGGCGAACCCGTCCGCTTCGCCCGCCCGTTCGAGGCGCAGCAGGCCGGGATCTCCACCATCTACCAGGAGGTGAACCTCGTCCCGCTGATGAGCGTGGCGCGCAACATCTTCCTGGGCCGGGAGCCGAAGAACCGCTTCGGGCTCATCGACTTCGCCCGGATGAACCGCGAGACCACCGAGCTCCTCGACGGCTTCGGCGTCCGGGTCGACCCCAAGCGGCCCCTGCACACGCTCGGCATCGGCACCCAGCAGATGGTCGCGCTCGCCCGCGCCGTCTCCGTACGGGCCCAGGTCGTCATCATGGACGAACCCACCTCGTCGCTGGAGCCCCGCGAGGTCGAGACCCTCTTCCGGGTCATCGAGAACCTGCGCGGCCAGGGCATCGCCGTCCTCTACGTCAGCCACCGCATGGACGAGCTCTACCGCATCTGCGACCGGGTCACCGTCCTGCGCGACGGCCGCCACATCCACACCGGCGAACTGGCCCCGCTGGAACGCATGCAACTGGTCTCGATGATGCTCGGCCGCGACATGGCCGAGGTCCGGCGCGACGGCCTCACCGGCTTCGCCGCCGAAGGACACGACGCCGCACGCACCCCCGTCCTCACCGCCACCGGCCTCGACCGCCGCCACCAACTGCACGACATATCCGTCGAGTTGTACGCCGGTGAGGTGCTGGGACTCGGCGGACTGCTGGGCTCCGGCCGCAGCGAGACCGCGAAGGCGCTGACCGGCGCGCTGCCCCTGGACGGCGGCGAGATCACCGTCGACGGCAAGCGCCTCGGCCGCCCCACCCCGGCCGCGGCCATCCGCGCGGGCATCAGCATGCTCCCCGAGGACCGCAAGGCCGAGGGCATCGTCCCCGGCCTCTCCGTCCGCGAGAACATCGTGCTCGCCGCGATGCCCCGGCTCTCCAGGGGCGGCATCGTCTCCCGCGCCCAACAGGACCGCGTCGTCGACATCTTCATGAAGCGGCTGCGGATCAAGGCCTCCAGCCCCGAGCAGAAGGTCGGCGAACTCTCCGGCGGCAACCAGCAGAAGGTGCTGCTCGCCCGCTGGCTCTGCCTGGAACCCAAGGTGCTGCTGCTCGACGAGCCCACCCGGGGCATCGACGTCGGCGCCAAGGCCGAGGTGCAGAGCCTGATCGACGAACTCGCCCGCGAAGGGCTCGCCGTCCTGCTGATCTCCTCCGACATCGAGGAGCTGATCGAGGGCGCCGACCGCATCGTCGTCCTGCGTGGCGGCGCGGTCGCCGGTGAACTCGCCGGCGACGAGGTGGACGAGAGCCGCCTGCTCGAAGTGCTCGCCGACCACACGCCCGGCGCCGTGCCCGCCGACCACACGCCCGACACGGTCCTCGCCGACCACACGCCCGATTCCGGTGGGAAGGCCCCGGCCGCCCAGGAGGACCCCCGATGACCACCCAGGCCACCCTGCCACGCCCCGCCGCGAAGCCCCTGGCCCGGCTGCGCGACCCCGCCTGGTACCAGGAGTACGGGGTGTACGCGGCCGTCGCCGTCGTGCTGCTGTTCAACGCGCTGTTCACCGAGCACTTCATGACGGCCGACAACCTGCGCACCCAGCTCGTCCAGGTCGCGCCCATCGTGATCGTTGCCCTCGGCATGGCCCTGGTCATCGGCACCGAGGGCATCGACCTCTCCGTCGGCTCCACCATGGCGCTCGCCGCCGCCCTGCTGCCGCTCTACCTCGGCTACGGGCTGGTCCCCGCACTCCTGATCGCGCTGCTCGCCGGCGCGGTCGTCGGCGCGATCAACGGGACCCTCGTCTCGCTCGTCGGACTGCAACCCATCGTGGCGACCCTCGCCCTGTTCGTCGGCGGCCGGGGCCTCGCCCTCGTGATGGCCGACGGCCAGCTCAAGCAGATCGTCAACCCGGACATCCTCGCGCTGGGCACCGGCTCCTTCCTCGGCATCCCGACGGTCGTCCTCATCGCGGGCGTCCTCGCGCTCGCCGTCGCCTTCCTGGTGCAGCGGACCACCTTCGGCCGCCAGATCGTCGCCATCGGCGGCAACCGCTCGGCCTCCGCGCTGTCCGGACTGCCCGTCAAGCGCGTCCTGATCGGCGTCTACATCCTCTGCGGGGTGATGGCCGCCCTCGCCGGCATCCTCGCCACCGCGCGGCTCACAGCCAGCGATCCGTCCTCGCTCGGCACCCTCATGGAACTCTCCGCCATCACGGCGGTCGTCGTCGGCGGGACCCCGCTGAACGGCGGCTCCATCCGGGTTCTCGGCACCGTCGCGGGCGCCCTGCTGATGCAGCTGCTGCGCGCGACCCTCGTCAAGCACGACCTGCCCGACTCCACCGCACAGATCGCCCAGGCGGCCATCATCATCGCCGCCGTCTACGTCGCCCGGGAGCGTAGGTCCCGATGAACAACACCCCACCGGCCACCGTGCCCGCGGCGAAGGCCCCGGCACCCCTCAAGAACGCCCCCTCGCGCCCCGAGCTCCGCCCCGAGCGCTCCACCGGATCCCGTATCGGCGAACTCGTCCAGCGCCAGGGCGTCCTCGCGGTCCTGCTGACCGTGATCCTCATCGCCTCGTTCGTCTACCCGACGTTCGCGAGCCTCGACAACGCCCGGGGCGTCACCGTCCAGGCCTCGTTCCTCGCGATCGTCGCCCTCGGCATGACGCTCGTCATCATCACCGGCGGCATCGACCTCTCCGTCGGCTCCGTCTTCGCCCTCGGCGGTGTGCTGGCCGCCTGGGCCTCCCAATGGGGCTTCTTCGCCGCCCTCCTCGTACCCCTGGTGGTCTGCGGCGCGATCGGGCTGCTCAACGGACTGCTCATCGCCCGCGCGAACATGGCGCCCTTCATCGTCACGCTCGCCACCCTCCTCGCGGCGCGCGGCATGCTCCTCGCGTTCACCGACGAGGGCGCCACCACCTACCTGGTGCCCAAGGACTCCGCCTTCGCCGAGCTCGGCCAGGGCAGCGTCTGGGGCTTCGGCTACCCGATCCTCATCGCCCTGGCCCTCTTCGGTGCGGGCGGACTCCTGCTCCAGCGCACCTCGTTCGGACAGACCCTGTTCGCCGTCGGCGGCAGCAGCGACGCGGCCACCCTGATGGGCCTGCCCGTCGCCCGGACGAAGATCCTCGTCTACACCCTCAGCGGACTGCTCGCCGGACTCGCCGGAGCGCTGAACGCCGCCCGCCTCTCCTCCGGCGTCACCATCGTCGGCGTCGGCATGGAACTCGACGCGATCTCCGCCGTCGTCATCGGCGGCACCCTCCTCATCGGCGGCGCGGGATCGATCAGCGGCACCCTCTGGGGCGTCCTGCTGCTCGCCGTGATCCAGAACCTCATCAACCAGATCGGCTCACTCAACTCCTCGTACCAGTCGGTGGTCAGCGGCGGCTTCCTTATCGTTGTCGTGGTGGCGCAGCGTTACCTCGCGCGCAGCCGGAGAACCACCTGAACCGTACGGACCGGGCCGAGTCGAACCAAGCAACAAGGAGTGCCGTGGGCGTCAGCCTCAAGGACGTAGCTCAACGGGCGGGCGTGTCCATCAAGACCGTGTCGAACGTGGTCAACAACTATCAGCACGTCACCCCGAAGATGCGGGCCAAGGTCCAGCAGGCGATCGACGAGCTCGGCTACCGGCCGAACCTCACCGCCCGCCATCTCCGCAAGGGCCGCACCGGCATCATCGCCCTCGCCGTCCCCGAATTCGGCAACCCGTACTTCGCGGAGCTGGCCGGCGAGGTCGTCGACGCGGCGGCCCGGCACGACTACACGGTCCTGGTCGACCACACGGCGGGCCTGCGGGAGAAGGAGCTGCTGGTCTGCCAGGGATTCCGCTCCCACGTCATCGACGGCCTCATCCTCAGCCCCATCCACCTGGAGACCGAGGACCTGATGGCCCGCACCGAGACCGCGCCCCTGGTGCTGCTCGGCGAGCGCGAGTACGAGGCCCCCTACGACCACATCGCCATCGACAACGTGGCCGCCGCCCGCGAGGCCGTCGCCCACCTCGTCGCCCTCGGCCACCGCAGGATCGCCTTCCTCGGCTCCCGCACCGGCCAGGAACGCCAGCCCGCCCACCTCCGGCTGCGCGGCTGGCGCGAGGAACTGGCCGCCTCCGGCATCGAACCCGACGAATCCCTGGTCGTCGTCACCGACGGTTACGGTCGCGAGGACGGCGCGGCGGCGATGGCCTCCCTCCTCGACCGGGGCGAGCGGCCCGACGCCGTGTTCGCGTACAACGACATGATCGCGACCGGGGCCATGCGCACCATCACCGAACGCGGCCTCGCCATCCCGGACGACATCGCCGTCGTCGGCTTCGACGACATCGAGGAGAGCCGGTACGGGGCCACCACCCTCACCACCATCGCGCCCGACAAGACGGCCATCGCCCGGCTCGCCGTCGACAGCCTCGTCGAACGCCTCGCGGGCACCCCCGTCGCCGAACCCCGGCGGCCCCGCCCCGGCTACCGGCTCGTCGTCCGCGAGTCCACCACGCCCCGCTAGGGGGTGTCTTGCCGATCAGGCCGGGCTCGCGGGGTCCGGCACCGCACCTCGCGGCGTTGTCGTCGGTCCCCGACGCTCCGCGTCGACTCCCTCCTCCGCCTTGCGATGTACGGCACCGGACCCCGCTCCCTGATCCGGCCTGATCGACAAGACACCCCCTAGGGCCTGTCGTCCACCTGCCGCCCGGCAAGCGGAAGCCGGGCGGCCGGCCCTGGCGGGCCCCCTTCCGCACTCCCCGAGGAACTCCCCATGCCCACCGTGCACCGCAAACCGTTCGGCCGCGCCCACGGGCAGAGCGAGATCGACCTCTGGACCCTCGACTCCGGCGCCGGCGTCCGGGCCGAGATCCTCACCTACGGCGGCGTCCTGCACAGCCTCACCGTGCCGGACACCGCGGGCAGCCCCGGCCCGGTCGTCCGCTCGCTGCCCGCGCTCGACGACTACACCGACAAGAACCCGTACTTCGGGGCCGTCGTCGGCCGGTACGCCAACCGCATCGCCCACGGCCGCTTCACCCTCGACGGGGCCACGCACCACATCCCCGCCAACGACCGGGGCCACGCCCTCCACGGGGGCCCCGACGGCTTCCACACCAAGGTCTGGGAGGCCACCGGGAACCGTACCGACACCGCCGCCGTCCTCCGGCTCACCCTGCACAGCCCCGACGGCGACATGGGCTTCCCCGGAGCGCTCGACGTCACCGCCACCTACACCCTGGACACCGCCGGGACCCTCGCCGTCGACTACCGGGCCGTCACCGACCGGCCCACCGTCGTCAACCTCACCAACCACTCCTACCTCAACCTCGGCGACGACGACGTCCTCGGCCACACCCTCCAGGTCGACGCCGACGCCTACCTCCCCATCGACCCCGGCTCCATCCCCGAAGGCCCGCCCGCCCCGGTGGCCGGCACCCCCTTCGACCTCACCGCCCCCCGGCGCATCGGTGAACGCCTCGACCACCCGGACGCCCAACTGCGGCGGGCCGGCGGCTTCGACCACTGCTGGGTCCTGCGCCCCGCCGCCCCCGGGACCCTGCGCCGGGCCGCCCGCCTCACCGCCCCCGGCGAGGTGCGGACCCTGGAGCTCTGGACCACCGAACCCGGCCTCCAGGTCTACACCGCCAACCAGCTCGACGGCGCGTTCACCGACGGCTCCGGCCGCCGCCACCGGCGCCACGGCTCGCTCTGCCTGGAGACCCAGCACCTGCCGGACTCGCCCAACCGCCCCGGTCACCCCACCACCGTGCTGCGCCCCGGCGAGACCCTGCGCAGCCGCACCGAATGGCGCTTCCCGCACCTGCGCGCCGCGGATAACCGGTTGCGGCCTCCGACGGCCCCCTGATTCACTCCGGCAGTCCACCGGTACGACCCAGGAGTCCGAAACATGCGCCGAGCCTTCGTGTCCCTCCCGACAGAAACTGACCTTTCTCTCAAGGACATGAAGCTCCGTGCACACGTTGAACCTGGGAATCCTGGCGCATGTCGACGCCGGTAAGACAAGCCTGACCGAGCGGCTCCTCCACACCGCCGGAGCCATCGACGCCATCGGCAGCGTCGACGACGGCAGCACACAGACCGACTCCCTCGCCCTGGAGCGCCGACGCGGCATCACCATCAAGTCCGCCGTCGTCTCCTTCACCCTCGGCGCCACCACGGTCAATCTGATCGACACCCCCGGCCACCCGGACTTCATCGCCGAGGTGGAGCGGGTCCTCGGCGTGCTCGACGGAGCCGTCCTGGTCGTGTCCTCGGTGGAGGGCGTCCAGGCGCAGACCCGCGTCCTGCTGCGCACCCTGCGCCGACTGCGCATCCCGACCCTGCTGTTCGTCAACAAGACCGACCGGCCCGGCGCACGGTACGGCTCGCTGCTGACGAGCATCACCGAACGGCTCTCCCCGGACGTCGTCGCGATGGGCTCCGCCCGGGACCTCGGCACCCGGTCCGCGACGAGCACCCCGTTCACCGGGTCCGATCCCGGCTTCACCGGTGCGCTCGCCGACCTGCTCACCCGGCACGACGACGAGCTGCTGAGCGCGTACGTCGAGGACCCGGCGGGTCTCACCCACGCCCGGCTCCTCGGGGCGCTGGCCGAACAGACCGCCCGGTGCCGCGTCCACCCGGTCTTCTTCGGCTCCGCCGCCACCGGCGCGGGCATCGACGCCCTGGTCGACGGCATCACCGGACTGCTGCCCGCCGCCACGGGGGATCCGGAGGCGCCGGCCCGGGGCACGGTGTTCAAGGTCGACCGGACCGCGAACGGCGAGCGGACCGCGTACGTCCGTATGGTGCGGGGGACCGTGCGCGCCCGCGAGGTGCTGCGTTTCCGCAGCCCGGACGGTCAGGAGGGCGAGGGCAAGGTCTCGGCGGTCAGCGTTTTCGAGAACGGCCGTGAGGTGCCGGCTCCGGCGGTCCGCGCCGGCCGGATCGGCAGGCTGAAGGGGCCGGCCGGCATCCGGATCGGCGACAGCGTCGGCGCGGACCGGGCCGAGGCCGGACGCCGGCACTTCGCCCCGCCGACCCTGGAGACGGTCGTCGTCCCGCGACGCCCCGAGGACCGGGGCGCCCTGTACGCCGCGCTCGGCCGTCTCGCCGAACAGGACCCGTTGATCGCCGTCCGCCGCGACGACCTCCGCGGGGAGATGTCCCTCTCGCTCTACGGGGAGGTGCAGAAGGAGGTCATCCAGGCGACCCTGGCCGAGGAGTTCGGCGTGGACGTGATCTTCCGGGGGACCACGACCATCTGCCTGGAACGGCCGGCCGGCACGGGGGAGGCCGCCGAGTTCATCGACACGGACCCCAACCCCTTCCTCGCCACCGTCGGACTGCGCGTCGACCCGGCCCCGTACGGCAGCGGGGTGGAATTCCGCCGCGCCGTGGAACTCGGCTCCATGCCCCCTTCCTTGATGCGGGCGGTCGAGGAGACCGTGCGTTCCACCCTGGGCCAGGGAATGCACGGCTGGCAGGTCACCGATTGCGTGGTCACCCAGACGCACTCCGGCTACAGCAGCGTGTCGAGCACGGCGGGCGATTTCCGCGGTCTGACGCCACTGGTCCTGATGGACGCGCTGCGCCGGGCCGGCACACGGGTGTACGAGCCGATGCACCGCTTCCGTCTGGAGGTGCCCGCGGACGCCTTCGGCGCACTGGTCCCGGTCCTCGCCCGGCTCCGGGCGGAGCCGGGACCGCCCGAGGCACACGGTGCTCTCTGCACCGTGGAGGGCGAGATCCCGGCGGCCCGGGTCCACGAGCTCCAGCGGCTGCTGCCGGGGTCGACCCGGGGCGAGGGGGTGCTGGAGTCCGCCTTCGCCGGCCACCGCCCGGTGACCGGCCCGGTCCCGGACCGCCCGCGCACCGACCACGACCCGCTGCACCGCAAGGACTACCTGTTGCGCACGGTGCGGCGGGTCGCGGAGTGAGCCCCCGCTACTTGAGGTAGGGGCCCGCCGCGCCGATCTTCCCCGGCGCGGCGTTCTTCCCGCCGAGGTCCAGGACGTACACGCGCAGGTTGCCCTTCCCGGGAGCCGGTACCGCGAGGGTCCCACCGGTGACGGACTTCGTGTCACCCGTCACGGCGTCCTTGTACGTGCCGTTGGGGATGCCGGTGTACGTGGCGCTGCCGGAGACCGTCACCAGGGCGAAGCTGTCGGTGCCGCTCGCCGCGTCGGTGTAGCGCCGCTTGTACGCCATGGAGCCGCTGATGCCCT
Source organism: Streptomyces anulatus (assembly GCF_014650675.1). Taxonomy (GTDB): domain Bacteria; phylum Actinomycetota; class Actinomycetes; order Streptomycetales; family Streptomycetaceae; genus Streptomyces; species Streptomyces anulatus. The sequence goes on from NZ_BMVK01000018.1 coordinate 99,981, forward strand.
CCGTGGAGTACTGGCCCATCTGGAGGGCGGGCACCGCCCGCCGGATCTCGTTGAGCCGCTGGAGGTGCCGGGCCAGCGGCGTGGCCAGGGTGTCCGCGACCTTCCCGGTGGCCGAGGACACCTTGCCGAAGTCCGAGGCCGTCACCTCACCGGCCAGGTGGTCCCCGAAGTAGGCCCGCCCGGTCGTCGCCAGGGGGCACGTCGGCCCGCAGTCGATCTTCTTCCCCTTCTGGAACTCGATCTCGGAGCCGTAATAGAGCGTCGGGATGCCCCGGAAGGTCCACATCAGGGACATGTTCTCGGCCCAGGCGTCCGTGCCGCCCGCGTAGCGCTCGCTGCTCTTGTTGGGCCCGTAGTCGTGGCTGTCGACGTAGACGACGTTGTACGTGGCGTCGTTGGTCGCGTCGTCGGAGTCCTTGCCGTTGTTGTAGGCGTTGTTCGCGTCCCCGAAGTTCATGTGCATCCGCATGTCGATGATGTTCATCCCGGAGAACCGGCTGCGGTCGGGGGCGTGGTAGGTGTTGCCCTTGAGGAAGGCGTTGTCGGAGACGGGCTGCGCCGCCGTGCCCTGCTGCTGCTCGTAGTCGTACATCTCCAGGGCGGCCTTCTCGTCGTCCGCGTTGTACTCCTTGCGTTCCTTCCAGGTGAAGAACTGCGCGGAGTGGTTGACCGAACCGCGGTTCCACTTGTCGTTGACGAAGGCGGCGACCTCACCGAAGACGAAGAAGTTCTTCGCCGCCCCGGCCCCGAACTGCTGGGTGACGCGCTCCTGGATCGCGGGCAGGAAGCGGCGGTTCCAGGTCGTGCGGGGGATGTGCACCGCCGTGTCGAGCCGGAAGCCGTCGACGCCCATGTCGATGTACTTGTTGTACGCGCCGATCAGGTAGTTCTGGACCTGCGCGTTCTCGGTGTTGAAGTCGGCGAGGTCGTCGTGCAGCCAGCAGGAGCGGGAGTCCTCGCCCTCCCAGTTGCCGATCCAGCAGTTGTGGTAGAGCGCTTTCGGGAACATGCCCGAAGTGGGGCTCGGCCACTGGCAGTTGTAGATCCGGTAGCCCTCCGGCGAGGTGTGCCCGGTGGGCGTTCCCCAGTTGAGGCAGGTGTTGCCGGACGGCTCGGCCGTGGACCACAGGTCGCCGTTGTAGTACGACTTCCCCGACTTCGGCTCGACGGTGAGGCCGTCGTACGCGAAGGCGTCGTTCTTCTCGTCGTAGAACCAGCTCCACTGGGCGTCGCGCACCCCGTAGGCCTTCGGGGTGAACAGTCCCTTGGCGCCCCAGCGCGAGGAGTGGTTGTGGACCACGTCCTGGTAGATCTTCATGCCCTTGGCGTGTGCCGCGTCGATGAGGTCCTGGTACGAGGCCCCGGCGGACTCCAGCCGGGGGTCGACCTTGTAGAAGTCGTAGCCGTGGTAGCCGTGGTAGTCGTAGTCCGAGCGGTTGAGCACGACCGGGGTGATCCAGATCGCGGAGAAGCCGAGCCCCTTGACGTAGTCGAGCTTCTGCACCAGCCCCTTGAAGTCGCCCCGGAACATGGGGTCGTCGTTGGCGGCGTTGCCGGATTTCTCGTGCTGGCTGCCGCCCCGGTTGTTCGCGCTGTCCCCGTCGTTGAAACGGGCGGTGAGCACGAAGTAGATCGGGTCCTTGCGGGGGTCGGTGCCCAGCGGTGTGCCCGTCGGCGGGGCGGTGGGCCTGTCGCCGGTGGTGGCGGAGGCCGGGGCGGATTCTGCCGAGACGTTCCCTGCGGCGTCGACGGCCCGGACGGTGTAGCGATAGGCGGTCCGCGCCTCAAGGCCGGTGTCGGAGAACACGGTCGAGGTGGTGTCGGCGACCACCGTGCCCTTGGTGCCACCAGTCCGGGTGACCTGATACTTCGTCACCCCTCGGTCGTCCGTGGCGGGTTCCCAGGTGACCACGACCGCGACCCCGTCGGCGGCGGCCTTCACCGCCGTGGGTGCGGTGGGCGCCTCGGTGTCCGGTTCCTCGGCGGCGCACGGGTCCTTGGCAGAGGCCGTCACCGTGCGGTCCTTCACCGTGGTGAGCCCGGTCGCCAGGGTGTAGTCGTTGCCGTTGTTGTTGTCCCAGACGCCGTTGCCGTTGTTGAACGTCGCCTGGAGGCCGGTGGCGCTGCCCAGGTCCACCGTGCGCTTCACCCAGCCGGTGCAGGCGGCTTCCATGCCGATGCCGGGGACGGTCGTCCAGGCTCCGCCGTGCGGCCGGTAGTGGAGGTTGACGGTGGGCCAGCCGACGGTGGAGGTCGCGTAGTAGACCGACGCCGAGTTCGGCCCTTCGGGCTCCTCCGGCTCCTCGGGGCCCGTGTCCGCGCACGGGTCGCTGTGCGCCACGACGCCGTCCTGGACGGTGATGTTCCCGGTGCCCAGGTCGTAGTTCTTGCCCGCGTTGTTGTCCCAGGTGCCCGAGCCGTCGGTGAAGGTCGCCTTCAGTCCGCCCGCGTCCCCGAGGGGGACCGTCAGCTTGACCCAGTCGGTGCAGGCGGTTTCCATCCGGGTGCCGGGGACGGTGGTCCAGGAACCGCCGTCGGGGGAGTAGTGGAGGTAGTACGCCGACCAGTCGCGGGTCTTCGTGGAGTAGAAGACGGTCGCCGTGGTCCCGGCGGCGGCCGAGGCCCCGACGGGTGCGGTGGCCGGGTCGGGAACGGCTTGCGGTGCGGCGGTGAGGAGTCCCAACAGCCCGGCTGCCGCCACGGCCGCCGCGAGCGGGCGTCGCAGCAGCCGGTGAGGGGTGCGTCTCATGCGTGTCTCCAGGGGAGGGGGAGAACCCTGACGCGCCTCGGGGTTCGGCGGGTGAACACGACCCGGCGGCAAGTTCCGCCGGAATGTTGCTGCAATTCCTTGCGGGGAGGAAGTTACCGGTGCATGACAGGTGCGTAAAGGGATCCGGCGGCACCGTTCCGCCGGAATGGACGGACGGGCGCGGGTGTTCGCACGGTCATGACCTTCTCCGTTGATGTGACCGTGCGCGGCTACGAGCTCGACACCCAGGGCCACCTGAACCAGGCCGTCTACCTCCAGTACGCGGAACACGCCCGCTGGGAGCTGCTGCGCGCCGCCGGACTGCCCCAGGAGAAGCTGCTGGCCGACGGGGTCGGCCCGGTGCAGCTGGAAGTGACGGTCAAGTACCGCCGGGAGCTGCGCGGTGGTGAGCGCGTACGGGTCACCTGCCGGTTCGACTACGGCACGGGCAAGACGTTCACGATGGAGCAGCAGATCCTCAAGGAGGACGGGGCGGTGGCCGCGGAGATCACCGGAGTGGCCGGCGTCCTCGACCTGACCGAGCGTCGGCTCGTCCCGGACCCGCAGGGCCGTCTGGCCGCGCTGGCGGGCAACCCCGGCCTGCTGACCGGATGACCGGCGGGGGAGCCCGGACCGGGTTCCCCCACGTGGGCCGGGTCAGAGGCGGCAGCTGATTTCGAGGCCGTCCTCCACGGGGAAGGTGACGCTGTGGTAGCCGTTGTCGGTGTCACGGACGTGGTCGAGGTACGGGGCAAGGGCGGGGAGGTCCACGTCGTCGGCCACGACGAGGGTGCCGGGGGTCAGGTGAGGCTCCAGGAGCCGTAGGACGGGCAGGCAGAGGTCCTTCCACCCGTCCAGGAACAGGAAGTCGATGGGCCGGCGTGGTGCGGCGAGCGTCTGCAGGGCGTTTCCCTCCAGGAGGGTGATCACGTCGTCGAGGCCGGTGGCCGTGAAGGTGTCGCGGGCTGCGGCCGCCTTGGCGGTGTTCATCTCGGTGGTGATGACGTGCCCCGAGCCGTTGTCGCGAACGGCGGCTGCCAGGTGGAGGGTGGAAATGCCGTAGGAGGTGCCGAACTCGACGACGTTGGCGGGCCTGGTGGCGCGGACGAGGTTGTAGAGGAGTTTGCCGCCGTCGGCCGAGATCGGCATGTAGATCTCCCGGTTCGCGTCGGCGAGTTCCTGCGCCGTCAGCGCTCCTCGGTCGTGGGGCCGGAGGCTCCGTACGCGTGCCGCGGCCTCGTCGTCACGGGTGGCGGCTTCGAACATGCGGGTCAGGGCGGAGCGGAGGCGCGGCTCGGCGAGGGTGTGGGTGTGCGTGGTCATGTGCGGGCTCCTGGGTGCGGGGACGGTGGGAGGGCGACCTCTGTGGGTCGGCCTCGTGGCGGCGAGCGCCGGGCCGGACTTCTGCGATGTCGGCGCGGCCCGATCGTCATTACGAGGCACCATGCACCGTAAAGGTAGCACCATTCGATACACGGTGTCTCGTTTATAGTGGAGGCATGGTTCAGGAAAGCGGCCGGGGCAGGCCCCGCAGTGAGAGCGCACGGGCTTCCGTGCTGCACGCCGTCGACGACCTCCTGGTCGAAGTCGGGTATGCGGCACTGACCATGAAGGGCATCGCGGAACGCGCCGGAGTGGGCCGCCAGACGGTGTACCGCTGGTGGTCGAACAAGGCCGAAGTCCTCTACGAGGCCAGCGTCATCGACGCCCGGCAGGAGCTCGCGGTACCCCTCACCGGGGTTCCCCGGGACGACCTCAGGGCCTACCTCGACGCCCTCACCGGCTTCCTCGCGCACTCGCACGCGGGAGCCGCCTACCGCGCCCTCCTGGGGGAGGCCCAGCACGACGCGGACGTGGCCGCCCTCCTCGCGTCCGGCGACGTCCTCGGCGAGAGCGCGGCCGCGGTGGTGGCCCCGCTGCTGGAGGCAGGCGGCGACGATCTGTCACCGGAGCAGGCGACCGCCCTGCTGATCGGCCCCGTGTTCTTCCACATCCTGTCCGGGCGGGGGCCCGAGAGCGTCGACACGAAGAAGCAGGTGGAGCAGTTCCTGCGCGCCCTGGCCGCGGACTGACGGTCCGGCCCGGCCGCCACCGCCCCGCTTCCGCTGCTCATCCCATCCCCGCACCTGAAAGGGGCAAGCCGACGCTCATGTCCGCACCCGCGAAGGAATCAGTCGTCCGGGCCCCCGGCATCCCGCACCTGCTGGTGACGGTGCTGTTCTGCTTCTCCGGATTCGCCCTCCTGCTCCCGGTCTCCCCGGCGTGGGCCGTCGAGGGAGGGGCCGACGAGTTCGGCGCCGGGCTCGTGACCGCCGTCCTGATGGCCGCCACGGTCCTGACCCAGCTGTTCGTCAGAACCGCTCTGCGCAGGCTCGGTTGGACGCGCACCCTGGTCCTGGGCGCCCTGCTGCTCGGCCTGCCCTCCCTCCTGCAAGCCCTCAGCGACCACCTGCTGCCCGTCCTGCTGACGACCGCCCTGCGCGGAGCGGGCTTCGGCATCGTCACCGTCTGCGGCGCCACCGCCGCGGCCGTACTGGCCCCGCGTGGACGCCAGGGGGCGGTCATCGGCCTCTACGGTCTGGCCATCGCCCTGCCCCAGGTCGTCCTGACCCCGGCGGCTCCCTGGCTGACCGACACGTTCGCCCTGCCCCCGGTCATCGCCTGCGGCGTGCTGCCCGTCCTCGCACTGCCCTGGACACGCGCCCTCGGCCGCGCCGTCGAGGCCCGCGCCGACAGTCCGGCGCCCCCGGACAGCCCCGCCCGGAACCCCGTCCGCGCCACCGCGCTGCTCCGACGCATCCGGCGGCCCCTCGCCGTGCTGCTCCTGGTGACGGCGGCGGGCGGAGCCGTACTCACCTTCGCCCCGCAGTTCACCGCCACTCCCGCGCTCGCCGCCACGGGACTGCTCGCCCTCACCGCCACCGCCGCACTGGCCCGTTGGGGGTGCGGAGAGCTCGCCGACCGGATCGCCCTGCGGCCCATCACGGGAATCCTCGCCCTCACCGCGTGCGCGGGCCTGGCGCTGATCGCGTACGCCATCGGGTCGGACCGCGCCGCCGTCCTGCCGGCCGGACTGCTTCTCCTGGGGGCCGCGTACGGGGGGCTCCAGAGCCTCACCCTTGTCCAGGCGTTCGACTACGCGGGCGCGGAGAACCGGCACGCCGCCTCGGTCGCGTGGAACGTCGGATACGACGCGGGCACCGGCCTCGGATCCCTCATGCTGGGAGTGGCGGCACAGGTGGCCACCTTCTCGGCCGGCTTCACCGTCCTGTCCGCGCTGATGGCACTCGCGGGCCTGGCCGTTCTCCTCACCGGTCACAACGAGCCCGCCGACTCCCCGGGGAGCCGCCGCCCGCGTACATCCGGGACGAAGCGGCCGTCCCTCGGCAAGCGCTGAGACCGGCATCCACCGCCGGGGAGCCGCAACGTGCCCGGCCCGGCGGTCCGGCGGCCCGGCGGCGAGGGTCCGGGGAAACCGCTGGGCCGGGCGGACCGTATCGGGGACGGCGGGACGGTGGACGCCCGGGAGAGGCGTCCACCGTCGTCGGCCGTATGTGTGGGCGCCCGGTCACACGGCGGTGCCGACGACCAGATGGTCGCCCGGGATGCCCGCCTTGCCCGGCGCGTAGTAGTCCTTGATCCCGGCGACCCAGGTCTCCACCCGGATCCGGTCTCCGTCGTTCGGCTCGAAGGCGTCGAAGAGCGCGTCGATGTTGGCGGGCTCGAACCCGATGGCCGTCATCAGCGCCATGAACAGCGGGCGCTCGATCAGACCGTCGCCGTCCGGGTCGCCGAGCGCGGCCAGCGCCTCGGCGAACACCCCGACGGTCGCGTCGAACCGCTCCGGCGACAGCACGCAGGCGGTGAACTCCTCGAAGCTGACCTCGCCGTCGCCATCGGCGTCGAGCTCGGTGCGCAGAGTCGTCCAGTACCGCCGGAACGCCGCGCGCATCGCGTCCTTCGCGGCCCGGTCCGACGCGTGCGCCTCCCGGACGACGCGGTCGGCCATGAGGTCGAAGTCGTCCGCCTCCAGGACGCCGTTGGCGTTGGCGTCGAACAGGGAGAAGACGAGCGTGACCCGCCTGGTGGCCTCAATGCCCATGAATCCGTCACCTTTCTCCGCATGTCACGTTCCCTCCGACCGCGGCCCGGTGCCCGGTCCGCCCACCCACTGTCCGCCGAGGAGCGGCGTCTGCGGCGAAAGCGGTGGTTCTTTCACCTGAAGGACGTAACTGACCTGCATAAACGTCAAGTTGAGGCAGTGGGAGGGGCTCGGCGGTTCCGTGCGCCCCCGGCCCTTAGGCTGGGCGGATGCGCGCCCCGTCCGCCGTCAGCGGCTCCCGTACGACCGAGGTCCACCTCTCATGACCAGGGAGACCCGGACGCTGCCCGCGTTCGCCCCCGGTTCGGTGGACACCCCCTTCGTCATCGAGGGCTACGACGAGGTCGTCTCCCACGACACGCTCTGGGACGCGCACTCCCACCCCTTCCACGAGCTGCTCTGGAACGAGCGCGGCGCCTCCACGGCGGTGGTCGGGAGCCGGATCTGGACGATCACCCCGGCCCTGGGCCTGTGGATGCCGGCGGGGACCCTGCACGCCGGATCGGCGACCGCCGGAACCTGGTTCCGGGCGAGCTTCTTCGGCTTCCGCACCACCGCGTCGATCTCCGACACGCCGGTCGCCGTCGAGATCACCCCGCTGTTGCGCCTGCTGCTGGAGCGGCTCGGCGAACCCGGCCTCACGGCCGCCTCGCGGGCCGCGACCGAGGCGCTGGTGCTCGACGTCCTCGTACCGTCGCCCCGCGAACTGCTCGTGCGGATCCCGGTCTCCGAACTGCTGCGCCCGATCGCCGACGCGGTCCGTGAGAATCCGGCCGACCGGCGGACGCTGGCGGACTGGGCGTCCGCCCTCGGTGTCAGCGCCCGCACGGTCACCCGGGCGTTCACCGCCGAGACGGGCACGAGCTTCGTGCGCTGGGTGGCGGCGGTCCGCGCCCAGCACGCCATCGGCCTGCTGACCCGCGGAGGGGACGTGGAGACCGTGGCCGAACAGGTCGGCTACCGCTCGGCGAGCGCGTTCGGCGCCGCCTTCCGGCGTACGACGGGACTCACCCCGGGGACGTTCCGGCCGGAATGACCGCCGGACCGCGTGTCCGAATCGCTACAGCGCATGTCCCAAACGGTTGATTGCGACAGTCGGGTCGATTCTCATAGGGTTCGAAGGCAAGCCTTACCTAAGCCGATGAAGCACGCGCCGCGCACCGATCCCTGACGGCTGCGCACGTCCGGACGTGCGAGAAGCGGTACCCCCGACATCCGGAAAGCCGGGTACACACCCATGTCTTCACACCGCCTCCGCCTGCTCGTCGTGGCGGCCGCCCTCGTCGGCGTCTCCGCCTGCGGCGGGACCACCGACGCCGCGAACAAGGACGACGAGAGCCGCTCCGGCGGGTTCCCCCTGACCGTCGAGCACGCCCTGGGCAAGACGACCATCCCGGCGAAGCCGAAGCGCGTCGCGACCGTCAACTGGGCCAACCACGAAGTGCCGCTCGCCCTCGGCGTCGTGCCCGTCGGCATGGCCGCGGCCAACTTCGGCGACGACAACGACGACGGCGTGCTGCCCTGGGTCGAGGAGAAGCTCGACGACCTCAAGGCGAAGACACCGGTGCTCTTCGACGAGACCGACGGCATCGACTTCGAGGCGGTCGCCGACACGAAGCCGGACGTGATCCTGGCCGCGTACTCGGGTCTGACCAAGAAGGACTACGAGACCCTCAGCGAGATCGCCCCCGTCGTCGCCTACCCGGACGCAGCCTGGGCGACGCCGTGGCGCGAGATCATCCGGACGAACAGCAAGGCGATCGGGCTGGCCGACGAGGGCGAGAAGCTGATCAAGAAGCTCGACGGCGACATAGCCACGACCGCCGCCAAGTACCCGCAGCTCAAGGGCAAGTCGGCGATGTTCATGACGCACGTCGACCCCAACGACGTGAGCCAGGTCGGCTTCTACACCGCCCACGACACCCGCACCCAGTTCTTCCAGGACCTGGGCATGACGATCCCCGGGTCCATCGCCAAGGCGTCCGAGGGCACGGACAAGTTCGCCCTCACCAAGAGCGCCGAGCAGATCGACGCCTTCGACGACGTCGACATCATCACCGGCTACGGCGACGACACCGGTGAGCTGCTGAAGACCATCACCAAGGACCCGCTGCTCTCGAAGATCCCCGCCGTCGAGCGCGGCTCCGTCTACCTCCTGCCCGGCAGCAGCCCGCTGGCCACCGCCGCCAACCCGACGCCGCTGTCGATCAGTTATGTGCTGGACGACTACGCCGCCGCCCTCGCCGAGGCCGCGGACAAGGTCAAGTGACCACGCTCGACACCCGTACCCCGCCGGACGCCGTCACCAGGCGTCCGGCAGGCGTGCGCCTGCTGTGGCTCCTGCTCTCCGTGCTCGCCCTGGCCGCCGTGATGGTCGCCTCCGTCGCCCTCGGCTCCCGCGACGTGCCCTGGTCCGACGTCGTCGCGGCGCTCGGCGGCGCGGACGACACCCTGGGACGAGCGGCGGCGACCAAACGCATCCCCCGCACGGTCCTCGCCGTCGTCATCGGCGCGGCGCTCGGCCTCGCGGGCGGCGTCATGCAGGGCGTGACCCGCAACCCGCTGGCCGACCCGGGCATCCTCGGCGTCAACATGGGGGCCTCGCTGGCCGTCGTCACGGCGGTCGCGTTCTTCGGCCTCACCTCACCGACCGGATACATCTGGACCGCCATCGCGGGCGCGGCCTTCTCCGCCCTCTTCGTCTACACCGTGGGAACGCTCGGCAGGGGAGGGGCCACCCCCCTCAAGCTGGCTCTCGCCGGGGCCGCCACCTCCGCCGCCTTCGCCTCGCTCGTCAGCGCGATCATCCTGCCGCGCAACGACATCGCCGGAAGCTTCAAGCTCTGGCAGATCGGCGGCGTCGGCGGCGCCTCCTTCGAACGCATCGGCCAGGTGATGCCGTTCCTCGCGGTCGGCTTCGCCGTCTGCCTGCTCTCGGCCCGCGCCCTCAACTCGCTCGCGCTCGGCGATGAGCTGGCGGCCGGTCTCGGCGAACGCGTCGCCGTGGCACGGGCCGTGGCCGCCCTCGGCGCCGTACTGCTCTGCGGAGCGGCCACCGCCGTCGCCGGGCCGATCGGCTTCGTCGGCCTCGTCGTCCCGCACACCTGCCGGCTGCTCGTCGGCGTCGACCACCGCTGGCTCCTGCCGCTCTCCACGGTGCTCGGCGCGATCCTGCTCACCGCCGCCGACGTCGTCGGCCGGATCGTGGCCCGCCCCTCCGAGATCGACGTCGGCATCGTCACGGCCCTGATCGGTGCCCCGTTCTTCATCTACATCGTCCGCCGACAGAAGGTACGTGCCCTGTGAGCGCGCCCGTCCTCGCCCGGCCCGCCTCCGTCGAGGCCGCCACCCGCCGCCGCGTCCGGGGCGCCTCGCGCCGCCGCCGCGTCGTCCTGGTGCTGGCACTCCTCGTCGTCGCCGCACTCGCCGTGACCCTCGTGGCGGGCCGCACCTACTACCCGCCCGGCGACGTGCTCCGGGTGATCCTCGGTGAGCAGGTGCCGGGCGCGTCGTTCACCGTGGGCCGGCTGCGGCTGCCCCGCGCGGTCCTCGCCCTGGCGGCCGGATTCAGCTTCGGCCTGGCCGGGGTCACCTTCCAGACGATGCTCCGCAACCCGCTCGCCAGCCCCGACATCATCGGCATCAGCTCCGGGGCGAGCGCCGCCGCGGCCATCGCCATCGTGACCCTGTCGCTCGGCGAGGTGCAGGTGTCCGTCCTCGCCATCGCCGCCGGCCTCGGGGTCGCCCTGCTGGTGTACTCCCTGGCCTTCAAGGGCGGCGTCGCCGGCACCCGGCTCATCCTGATCGGCATCGGGATCTCCGCGATGCTCGACAGCATCACCTCCTACGTCCTGTCCCGGGCCGCCGAATGGGACCTCCAGGAGGCGATGCGCTGGCTGACCGGCAGCCTCAACGGAGCCACCTGGGACCAGACCGTCCCCGCGCTCGTCGCGGCGGCCGTCCTCACCCCGCTGCTGCTGGGCCAGGCCCGTAACCTCTCCGCGCTCCAGCTCGGCGACGACACCGCCTCCGCGCTCGGCGTACGCGTGGAGCACACCCGGATCACCGTGATCGTCGCCGCCGTCGGGCTGATCGCCTTCGCCACGGCGGCGGCCGGCCCCATCGCGTTCGTGGCGTTCCTCTCCGGTCCCATCGCGGCCCGGATCACCGGGGCGGGCGGCTCCCTCCTGGTGCCCGCCGGACTCGTCGGCTCGCTGCTCGTCCTCGTCGCCGACTTCACCGGCCAGTTCGCCTTCGGCGAGCGCTACCCGGTCGGCGTCGTCACCGGCGTCCTCGGAGCCCCCTACCTCGTCCACCTGATCATCCGCACCAACCGGGCGGGAGGCTCGCTATGACCACGCACCACCGACTGACCGCCGAAGGACTCACCCTCGGCTACGGCGACCGCACCGTCGTCGACTCCCTCGACCTGGCCGTACCGCCCGGCCGGATCACCGTGATCGTCGGCGCCAACGCCTGCGGCAAGTCGACGCTGCTGCGTTCCATGTCCCGGCTGCTCGCCCCCCGGGCCGGCCGCGTCGTCCTGGACGGCAAGGAGGTGCACCGGCTGCCCGCCAAGGAGCTGGCCCGCACCCTCGGCCTGCTGCCGCAGTCGCCCGTCGCCCCCGAGGGCATCACCGTCTCCGACCTCGTCGGCCGCGGCCGCCACCCGCACCAGGGCATCTTCTCCCGCTGGAACGAGAAGGACGACGCCGCCGTGGCCGCCGCCCTGGAGGCCACGCACACCGAACCGCTCGCCGAGCGCGCGGTGGACGAGCTCTCCGGCGGCCAGCGCCAGCGGGTCTGGATCGCCATGGCCCTCGCCCAGCAGACCGACCTGCTGCTGCTCGACGAGCCGACCACCTTCCTCGACGCCAGCCACCAGATCGAGGTCCTGGACCTCCTGACCGATCTGAATCGCTCGCGCGGCACCACCATCGTGATGGTCCTGCACGACCTCAACCTCGCCGCCCGGTACGCGGACCACCTGATCGCCCTCGCCGACGGTGGCCTCCACGCGTCCGGCACCCCGGCCGAGGTGCTGACGGAGGAGACCGTAAGGGCCGTGTTCGACCTCGACAGCCGCATCATCGAGGACCCCGTGTCGGGCCGCCCGCTGATGCTCCCGATCGGCCGCCACCACGTCGTGGACCGGGCCGGAACGCTGCCCGTCGGGGAGCCGACCGCGTGAACGCCGGGGCGTACGCCCCCTGATCGGCTGACTGCTGTGTGTCACTGACATGTTTCGAAGAGTGACGGGGCACACAGGGTAGGTCGGGCGCCGGGCCCCGGTCCGGCACACGCCCTTTTCCTCGAAGCGGTCATTGGGAGAACCTCGGTGGAGAACACCTCGGTGCAGAACAAGGAAACCGTCCGGAACTGTCCTTTCGACTACGCGCAGCAGCTGGAGTTCGACCCCCAGCTCAGGCAATTGCTGACCGAGGAGCCGGTGTCCCGCATCCGTATGGCGTACGGAGAGGGCGAGGCCTGGCTGGTCACCCGCTACGAGGACGTCCGGACGGTCACCACCGACCGGCGGTTCAGCCGCAGCGCCGTCCTCGGCCGTGACTTCCCCCGGATGACGCCGGAACCGATCGTGCAGGCGGAGTCCATCAACCTCATGGACCCGCCCGCCAGCAGCCGGCTGCGGGGCCTGGTCGCCAAGAGCTTCACCCCGCGTCGCGTCGAGCAGATGCGCGGCGGCACCCAGCGCGTGGTGGACCGGCTGCTGGACGAGATGGAGGAGGAGGGCTCACCGGCCGACTTCGTCGCCCGGGTCTCCGCGCCACTGCCGCTGATCACCATCTGCGAGGCCCTCGACATCCCCGAGGCCGACCGCCCCTGGCTCCGCGCCCACGCCATGACCATGATGAACGTCGGTGCCGCGGGCAAGGAGGACGCGGTACGCGCCAAGGCGGAGCTGCGCGGCTACTTCCAGGAGCTGACCGCCGACCGGCGCCGCTCCCCGGGCGAGGACCTCATCAGCACCCTGGCCACCGCCCGGGACGGCGACGAACTGCTGGACGACGACGAGCTGGCCGTCATGGCGATGGTCCTGCTCATCACCGGCCAGGACACCACGACCTACCAGCTCGGCAACATCGCCTACACCCTGCTCACCCGCCCGGACCTCATGCGGTCCCTCCGGGCCGAACCGCAGCGGCTGCCCCGCACCCTGGAGGAGCTGCTGCGCCACATCCCCTTCCGCAAGGGCGTCGGCATCCCGCGCATCGCGCTGGAGGACGTGGAGCTCTCCGGAGTCCTCATCAAGGCCGGCGACGTGGTGCACGTGTCCTATCTGACGGCCAACCGGGACTCCGCCAAGTTCGACCGTCCCGACGAGCTGGATCCCGACCGGCCGACCATCCCCCACATGACGTTCGGCTGGGGCGCCCACCACTGCCTGGGCGCACCGCTGGCCACCATGGAACTGGAAGTGGCCTTCTCCACGCTGCTGACCCGCTTCCCGGCCCTGCGTCTGGATGTGCCGCCCGCGGACGTCTCGTGGAACACGACGTCCATCTGGCGTTACCCGCTCGCCCTGCCCGTCACATGGTGACGAGAGCCTTCGCTCCAGAGAACGAGGAGAACCCATGGCGACTTTGTGCCGACCGGCCATCGCTGTGCCCGAGCACGTCATCACGATGCAGCAGACCCTGGACCTGGCCCGGGAGACCCACGCCGGGCACCCGCAGCGCGACCTCGTCCTGAGGCTCATCCAGAACACCGGCGTCCAGACCCGGCACCTTGTGCAGCCCATCGAGAAGACCCTGAAGCACCCCGGATTCGAGGCGCGCAACCAGGTGTACGAGGCCGAGGCCAAGACCCGGGTCCCCGAAGTCGTCCGGCAGGCGCTCGCCAACGCCGAGACCGACCCGTCCGAGATCGACCTGATCGTCTACGTCTCCTGCACGGGCTTCATGATGCCCTCGCTGACCGCGTGGATCATCAACACCATGGGCTTCAGACCCGAGACCCGCCAACTGCCCATCGCCCAGCTGGGCTGCGCGGCGGGCGGCGCGGCGATCAACCGCGCGCACGACTTCTGCCTGGCCTACCCCGAGTCCAACGTCCTCATCGTGTCCTGCGAGTTCTGCTCGCTCTGCTACCAGCCCACCGACATCGGGGTCGGCTCGCTGCTCTCCAACGGACTCTTCGGCGACGCCATCTCGGCTGCCGTCGTGCGGGGACAGGGCGGCACGGGCATGCGCCTGGAGCGCAACGGCTCCCATCTGGTGCCCGACACCGAGGACTGGATCTCCTACGCCGTCCGGGACACCGGGTTCCACTTCCAGCTGGACAAGCGGGTCCCGGGCACCATGGAGATGCTCGCCCCGGTGCTCCTGGACCTGGTCGACCTGCACGGCTGGTCCGTCCCGAACATGGACTTCTTCATCGTCCACGCGGGCGGACCGCGCATCCTGGACGACCTCTGCCACTTCCTCGACCTGCCGCCCGAGATGTTCCGCTACAGCCGGGCCACCCTCACCGAACGCGGCAACATCGCCAGCTCCGTCGTCTTCGACGCACTGGCGCGGCTCTTCGACGACGGCGGGGCCGCCGAGTCCGCGCAAGGGCTCATCGCCGGCTTCGGGCCCGGCATCACCGCCGAGGTGGCCGTGGGCAGCTGGGCGAACGAAGACCTCCGGGCGGATGTCGGACACGACCTCGACGAGCTGGAGTTGACCGCCGGCGTTGCGCTGTCCGGCTGAACCCGCTAAGGCGACCGACGGACGGGGACGAAGGAACGGGTGTTCGCGCTTCGCGGACGCACTCGCTCCGCGACTGGATCCCCACCCCGAGGAGAATGCATGCGCCTGCCCGCCCGATGGGCCACGGCCGCCCTGCTGTTGATCGCACCGCTCGTCGGCGCACCCGCCACGGCCTCGGCCGACAGCGGACCGGAAGGGGTTCTGGTGGAGCAGTCCACCCGGGCCGTACCCGGGCAGTACATCGTCACCCTGGAGCCCGAACTCTCGCCGGAAACCTTCCTGCGGGAGTTCGGGCTCAGCCCGTTGTTCACGTACGGAAATGCTCTGCATGGCTTCGCCGCCAAGCTCACCGCCACCGAACTGCAAGCGGTACGGGCCGTTCCCGGCGTCCTCGCCGTCGAGGAGAACGCCGAGGTGACCGTCCCCGCGCCCACCGCCGCGAATCTGCTGCGGGCCCCGGCGGCCGGCTGGGGCGCCGACCGCATCGACCAGCGCACCCTGCCGCTGGACGACACCTTCACCACCACGGCCACCGGCAAGGGAGTGAAGGCGTACGTCGTCGACACCGGGATCGACGCGGCGCACAGCGAATTCGGCGGCCGGGTCGTGAACGGGTACGACGCCGTCGGGGACGGCCGAGGGGGCATGGACTGCAACGGACACGGCACGCACGTGGCGGGCACGGTCGGCGGCGCGACGTCCGGTGTGGCGAAGGACGCCTCGCTGGTCAACGTACGCGTCCTGAACTGCGAGGGCCGGGGCACCTGGGCCGGCATCCTCGCCGGGTTCGACTGGGTCGCGAAGGACGCCGAGCGCAGCGGCGTCCCCGCCGTGCTGAACGCCTCGCTCGGCGGCGAGCGCTCCACCTCGGTCGACGCCGCGGTCGAGGCGGTCGCCGACGCGGGCGTGCTGCCCGTCGTGGCCGCGGGCAACGACAACCGGGACGCCTGTGACGTCTCCCCGGCCGCCGCGGACGGCGTGTTCACCGTCGGGGCGAGCGACCGGCAGGACCAGGAGACCTCCTTCAGCAACTGGGGCTCCTGCCTCTCGCTGTACGCACCCGGCGCCGGCATCGTCTCCGCCCGCCTCGGCGGCGGCACCGTCTCGCTGAACGGCACCTCCATGGCCAGCCCGCACGTCGCAGGCGTCGCGGCGCTCTACAAGGAGGAGAACCCCTCGGCCTCTCCCGCCGCCGTCTCGCGGTGGCTGACGGACACGGCCACCCCGGACGTGCTCTCCGGTCTCGGCCAGGGATCGCCCGACCTGCTGCTGTACACCGGCGGCATCTGACGATCCGTCGGACGGCCGGACCGACGACTCGTCCACGGGGTGGGGGAGCGGTGACCGCGCGACGGGATCCGCTCCCCGGCCGGGTCGCGCGGCTGTTGCCGGAACGGTGGACGGTCTCTCAATTCTCTGCAACTCTCTGACGGCACAACGCAAAACAGGCCGCAGCGCATGCAGAAACTCGTGTTCCCTGGCTGCGGTCACAGAGCCGCGCCCTCGACGCGCCCTGCGCCGAGGCCGAAGATCGGGGAGCTATGAGAGCCCAACGCTGGAGATGGCGGGCGATATCCGCCTTGGTCGCGACCAGTCTTCTGATGATCGGCGTACCGTCGCTCGCCGCTGCGGCGGCCGACGGCCCCAACCTCGCCGCGGGCCGGGCCGCGGCCGCGAGCAGCGCCCATGCCGAGTACGGCGCGTCCAACATCACCGACGGCAACCGGTCCACGTACTGGGAGAGCGCGGGAGGCGGACTCCCCCAGTGGGTCCAGACCGACCTGGGGGAGGGCGCCCGGGTCGACGAGGTGAGGCTGACGCTCCCGGCGGGCTGGGAGACCCGTACCCAGACGCTGTCCCTCCAGGGCAGCGCGGACGGCACCAGCTTCGCGACCCTGAAGAACTCCGCGACGTACACCTTCGCCCCGGGGGCGGCGAACGAGGTCACCATCGCGTTCCCGGCCACCCTGGCCCGCTTCGTCCGGGTCGACATCACCGCCAACACCGGCTGGTCCGCCGCCCAGCTCTCCGAGCTGGAGGTCCGGGGCGCCGGGGATTCCTCGGCCGACCTCGCGGCAGGCAAGGCCCTCACCGCCAGCAGCAGCAACGGCTCCCGGACCCCGGCCGACGCCAACGACGGCAACCGGGACAGCTACTGGGCGAGCCGCGACGACCAGTTCCCGCAGTGGATCCAGGCGGACCTGGGCGCGTCGCTCGGCGTGGACCGGGTGGTCCTGCGCCTGCCCGACGGCTGGGCCGCGCGCAGCCAGACCCTGAAGCTCCAGGGCAGCGCCAACGGCACCGACTTCACCGACCTCACCGCGTCCAGGGCCTACCGCTTCGACGCGGCGGGCGGACAGTCGGCGACGATCACCTTCGACGCGACGACCACCCGGTACGTCCGCGTCCTGGTCACCGCCAACACCGGTGCGCAGGCAGCCCAGTTGGCCGAACTGGAGGTCTACGGACCCACCACCGGCGACACGCGAGCCCCGACCGCGCCGACGAGCCTCGCGTTCACCGAGCCCGCCACCGGGCAGATCCGGCTGACCTGGAAAGCCTCGACGGACGACAAGGGCGTCGCCGGCTACGACGTCTACGCGAACAACACCCTGCTCACCAGCGTCGCGGGCGACGTCACCACGTACACCGACACCCGGCCGGCCGGGCAGCGCGTCAGCTACTTCGTCCGCGCCAAGGACGCGGCGGGCAACGTCTCGGCCAACAGCAACACCGTCACCCGCAACGGGGACACCGGCGACACCCAGGCGCCCACCGCCCCCTCCGCCCTGGCGTACACCGAGCCGTCCAGCGGCTCGGTCAAGCTGACGTGGCAGGCGTCCACCGACAACAGGGGCGTCACGGGCTACGACGTCTACGCCGACAACGTGCTGCGCGGCAGCGTCGCGGGCGACGTACTGACGTACACCGACGCCCAGCCCGCTTCCACCACGGTCAGCTACGTCGTGCGGGCCAAGGACGCGGCGGGCAACGTCTCCGGCGACAGCAACACCGTCACCCGCAACGGGCAGAGCGGCTCCGCCTCCAACCTCGCCGTGAACAAGCCGATCACCGCCTCCTCCGTGGTCCACACCTTCGTCGCGGAGAACGCCAACGACAACAGCGCCTCCACCTACTGGGAGGGCGCGGGCGGCAGTTACCCGAACACCCTCACCGTGAAGCTCGGCTCCAACGCCGACACCGAGAACGTCGTCGTCAAGCTCAACCCCGACAGCAGCTGGGGTCCGCGCACCCAGCGGATCGAGGTCCTCGGCCGGGAACAGAGCTCCTCGTCGTTCAACTCCCTCGTCGCGGCGAAGGATTACGCCTTCGCCCCCGCGTCCGGCAACACGGTGACCATCCCGGTCTCCGCACGCGTCGCCGACGTCCAGCTGAAGTTCACCGCCAACAGCGGCTCCGGGGCCGGTCAGGTCGCGGAGTTCCAGGTCCTCGGCGCTCCGGCGGCCAACCCGGACCTCCAGGTCACCGGCATCACCTCCGCCCCCGCCGCACCGGTAGAGACGGACGAGGTCACCCTGACCGCGATCGTCCGCAACGCCGGCGCGCTCGCCGCCCCGGCGAGCAAGGTCGAGCTGCGCCTCGGGGGCACCAAGGTCGCCACCGCTTCGGTCGGCGCCCTCGCCTCGGGCGCCTCCACCCAGGTCAGCGCCTCCATCGGGGCCCGGAACGCGGGCAGTTACCCGCTGAGCGCGGTCGCCGATCCGGCGGGCGAGATCATCGAGCAGAACGAGACCAACAACACCTACACCAGCGCCTCCCCGCTGGTCGTGAAGCCGGTCTCCAGCTCCGACCTGGTGGCCTCGGCGGTCACCACCTCACCCTCGGCCGCGTCCGAGGGCGAGACGGTCACCTTCTCCGTCGCCCTCAAGAACCAGGGCACGGTGGCCTCGGCTGCCGGCGCCCACGGCATCACCCTGACGCTCGTCGACAGCAAGGGCGCCACGGTGAAGACCCTCACCGGCAGCCACACCGGGGCCATCGCGGCGGGAGCCACCACCGCGCCGGTCCCCCTGGGCACCTGGACCGCCGCCAACGGCTCGTACACCGTACGGACCGTGATCGCGGCCGACGCCAACGAACTCCCGGTCAAGCGCGAGAACAACACCTCCAGCCAGGCGCTCTTCGTCGGACGCGGCGCGAACATGCCGTACGACATGTACGAGGCGGAGGACGGCGCGACCGGCGGCGGGGCGAAGGTCGTCGGCCCGAACCGGACCGTCGGCGACGTCGCGGGCGAGGCCTCGGGGCGCAAGGCCGTGACCCTCGACCAGACCGGCGACTACGTCGAGCTCACCACCCGGGCCGCCACCAACACCCTGGTCACCCGGTTCTCCATCCCCGACGCCCCGGGCGGCGGCGGTATCGACTCCACCCTGAACGTCTACGTGGACGGCGTCCTCCTCAAGGCGATCGACCTCACCTCCAAGTACGCCTGGCTGTACGGGAACGAGACCGCTCCCGGCAACTCCCCGGGCTCCGGGGCGCCCCGTCACATCTACGACGAGGCGAACATGATGCTGGGCACGACCGTCCCGGCCGGGTCGAAGATCCGGCTCCAGAAGGACAGCGCCAACACCACCACGTACGCGATCGACTTCGTCAACCTGGAGCAGGTCGCCCCGGTCGCCAACCCGAACCCCGCCACGTACACCGTGCCGGCCGGGTTCACCCACCAGGACGTCCAGAACGCCCTGGACAAGGTCCGCATGGACACCACCGGCACCCTCGTGGGCGTCTACCTCCCGGCGGGGCAGTACAGCACGGCCAGTAAGTTCCAGGTCTACGGCAAGGCCGTCAAGGTGGTCGGCGCGGGCCCCTGGTACACCCGCTTCAACGCCCCCTCCACCCAGGACAACACCGATGTCGGCTTCCGGGCCGAGGCCAGTGCCAAGGGGTCCTCGTTCGCGAACTTCGCGTACTTCGGCAACTACACGTCCCGGATCGACGGGCCGGGCAAGGTGTTCGACTTCTCCAACGTGTCGGACATCGTGATCGACAACATCTGGAACGAGCACATGGTGTGCCTCTACTGGGGCGCCAACACCGACAGCGTGACCATCAAGAACTCCCGGATCCGCAACATGTTCGCCGACGGCGTCAACATGACCAACGGGTCCACCGACAACCTCGTGACCAACAACGAGGCACGGGCCACCGGCGACGACAGCTTCGCGCTCTTCTCGGCGATCGACGCCGGGGGAGCGGACATGAAGAACAACGTCTACGAGAACCTGACCTCGATCCTCACCTGGCGCGCGGCGGGCGTCGCCGTCTACGGCGGGTACGACAACACCTTCCGCAACATCCACATCGCCGACACCCTGGTCTATTCCGGGATCACGGTCAGCTCATTGGACTTCGGCTATCCGATGAACGGGTTCGGGACCGGACCGACGACGATCGAGAACGTCTCGATCGTGCGCGCGGGCGGTCACTTCTGGGGATCGCAGACCTTCCCCGGCATCTGGCTGTTCTCGGCGTCCAAGGTGTTCCAGGGCATCCGCATCAACAACGTGGACATCGTCGATCCCACCTACAGCGGGATCATGTTCCAGACGAACTACGTCGGCGGACAGCCCCAGTTCCCGATCAAGGACACCGTGCTGACCGACGTCTCCGTCTCGGGTGCGCGCAAGAGCGGTGACGCCTTCGACGCCAAGTCCGGGTTCGGGCTGTGGGCCAACGAGATGCCGGAGGCCGGGCAGGGGCCGGCCGTCGGCGAGGTCACCTTCAACGGCCTGAAGCTCAGCGACAACGCCCAGGACATCAAGAACACCACCTCCACCTTCAAGATCGTCAACAACCCGTAGCCCGGGGGAGAGGCCGCGTCGAGCGGCAAGGGGGCGCTTCCCGATGACGGGGAAGCGCCCTTCTTGCGTGCAAGCTTTGCATGGATAAGTCAATTGTTTGCGTTGCTTACGCTAGTCTTGCGGCATGACGCGACGACTTGCTCAGGTAGCCAAGAAGGTTGGGGTCAGCGAGGCCACGGTGAGCCGGGTGCTCAACGGCAAGCCCGGGGTCTCCCGGACCACCCGGCAGTCCGTGCTGACGGCCCTGGACGTCCTCGGCTACGAGCGGCCCACCCAACTCCGGGGCGAGCGCGCCCGGCTCGTCGGCCTCGTCCTGCCCGAACTGCAGAACCCGATCTTCCCCGCCTTCGCCGAGGTGATCGGCGGCGCCCTCGCCCAGCAGGGGCTCACCCCCGTCCTGTGCACCCAGACCAAGGGCGGAGTCTCCGAGGCGGACTACGTGGACCTCCTGCTCCAGCAGCAGGTCTCCGGGGTGGTCTTCGCCGGCGGTCTGTTCGCGCAGGCCGACGAGGCCCATGAGCACTACCACCGGCTCGCCGAACGCCGCATCCCCGTCGTGCTGATCAACGCCCCCATAGAAGGCCTGGACTTCCCCTGCGTCTCCTGCGACGACGCCGTCGCGATCGAGCGGGCCTGGCGCCACCTGGCCTCCCTCGGCCACGAGCGCATCGGCGTGGTGATGGGCCCCTCCGACCATGTGCCCTCCCGCCGTAAGCTCGCGGCCGCCCGGTCCGTCGCGGCGGCCACCGGCGGGGAGCTGGCCGAGGAGCACGTCGAGCGCTCGATGTTCTCCCTGGAGGGCGGGCAGGCCGCGGCGTCCCGGCTGCTGGAGCGGGGAGTCACCGGCATCGTCTGTGCCAGCGATCCCCTGGCGCTCGGCGCTGTGCGGGCGGCCCGCAGGCGCGGTCTGCGGGTGCCTTCGGACATCTCCGTCGTCGGCTACGACGACTCGGCGTTCATGAACTGCACCGAACCCCCGCTCACCACGATCCGCCAGCCCATCGAGGCCATGGGCCGGGCCGCCGTCGAACTGCTCTGCGCGGGCATCCAGGGCGGCTCGGTCCCTCCGGACGAGCTGCTGTTCGAGCCGGAGCTGGTGGTGCGGGGCTCCACCGCGAAGGCGCCCCGCTGAATCCCGCGGATCGCGGCGCTGTCACGGCTGCGGCACAGTGGGCACATGGACGACCTCAACGCACTCGCCGAGGAACACCTGACCGCCGCCCGCGCCTCCGCGCACGGCCGCAGCGCCCACCTCGTGCTCCAGCAGCCCCCCTTGCGGCAGACGGTGATCGCCCTCACCGAGGGGACGGCGCTCGACGAGCACAACGCGCCGCCCGCCGCCTCGCTCCTCGTCCTGCGCGGCAGCGTCCGTCTCACCGCCGCCTCCGGGGACGCCGAGCTGCCGTCCGGGGTCCTGCACCCGATCCCGCAGGAACGGCACGGGCTGCTGGCGCTCCAGGACGCCGTGGTCCTGCTCACGGCCGTCAACGACTGACCACCGGGCGCACGGGGCTCGCCGGCCGACGCGCGGCACCGGCCGGGGAGGGGTGTGCTTCGGCCGGGACGTGGCAGGAGAGGATCGAGCAGAGTAACCGCGTCCGGAAACGGACAGGTCACGCCGCCCACCGCGTCCGCCCACGTCCCCGGAGTACCAGCTTGCCCACCCAGACCGCGTCCGCCGCGGAAAGCACCGCCCCCGCCGCCCTGCCCCGCCGCTGGGGCACCGCCCTGCGGCGTACGCCGGTCTCGCTGTGGAACGACGACGTCACCGACTGGGCCGCCGCCCTGACGTACTACGCCATCCTCGCCCTGCTCCCGGCGCTCCTGGTCACCGTCTCCGTGATCGGGCTGGCCAACCCCGGCGCGACCGGCGCCCTGATCGCCGACATCACCGCGTTCGCCCCGGCCGAGTCCGGTGACGCGCTGCGCAGGCCGTTGGAGGCGGCGACCGAACAGCGCTCCGCCGTCTGGCTGCTCGTCGCCACCGGGTCCGTGAGTGCCGTCTGGTCCGCGTGCAGCTACCTCGCGGTCTTCCGCCGGGCGATGCACGCCATGCACGGCGTCCGGGACACGCGCCCGCCCCTGCGGCAGGCGCACATCATCGTCGTCTCCGCGATCGGCCTGCTCCTCCTGCTGATGACCAGCGCCTTCGCCATCGTCATGACCGGCCCGCTGGCCCGCTGGCTGGGTCGCCGCATCGGCCTGCCGCACGAGGGGGAGACCCTGTGGGCGGCGCTGAAGTGGCCGCTGCTGGTCCTCCTCGTGGCCTGCCTGATCATGGTCCTCTTCAGTACCGGCCCCCGCTCCGCGCGCGGTGTCCGCCGGGGACTGCCCGGCGGGATCCTCGCCGCGTTCTGCTGGCTCACCGCGTCGGCGCTGTTCGCTCTCTACGCGACCCAGGTCGGCAGCTACAGCAGGCTGTACGGGTCGCTCGCCGGGCTCGTCGTCTTCCTCATCTGGGTCTGGTTCGCCAACCTCTCGCTGCTGGCCGGAGCCCAGTTCAACGTGGAGCTCCGGCGGCCCGAGCCGGAGTCCGACGCCCGCGGCGGGGAGCCCGTCACGGCCGCAGAACGATCCTGACCGGGTCGCCCTCCTTGGTCTCCATCCGCCGCACGGCCGACGCCGCCTCCTCCAGAGGCAGGACATCGGTGATCGACCGGGCGAAGTCCAGCCGGCCGCCCTCGGCGAGCCGGACGAGCTGCGCCACATGGTGTCCCTCCGAGCCGTAGTGGCCCAGGATCCGGTGCTGGAGGTAGCTGAACAGGGTGCCGCGGGCGACGGTCAGCGGCTGGTCGGTCAACCCCACCAGCACCAGCCGCCCCTTCGGGGCCAGCGTGGCCAGCGCCTGTTCGCGGACCGGGGGGACCCCGGCGAAGTCGAACGCCGCCTCCAGGCCCACGCCGCCCGTCGCCCCGAGCACCTTCTCGCGGAACAGCGGATCGGCGGGGTCCAGTGCCAGGTCGGCCCCGAACTCCAGAGCCCGCCGCCGGGCCGCCGGGGCGGGGTCCACCGCGACGACCGGGTGCGCGCCCACCGCCCGCAGCACCTGCACGGCGTGCGCGCCGAGCCCGCCCGCGCCCCAGACGCCCACGGCCTCCGCGGCCCGGACGTCGCCGGTGGCGGTCACCGCCGCCCAGGGAGTCGAGACCGCGTCCGGGATGATCGCCGCCTGCTCGAAGGGGAGCGAGTCGGGCAGGGCGACGAGGGTCGACGCGGTGGCGAGGGCGTACTCGGCCCAGCCGCCGTCGTAGTCGACGCCACGGGTGTGCGTCCGGCCCCGGCGCTGCTCGCCAGCCTGGAGCACCACCCTCGTGCCGGGCGACCAGCCGGTGACGTCCGGACCCGGCTCCGCCACGGTCCCGGCCACCTCGTGGCCCAGGGTGACCGTGTCCCCCTCCAGGTACATCGGGCTCAGGGTGCCGTCGACGAGGTGCACGTCCGAGAGGCACACGCCCGCCGCCTCCACCTTCACCAGTACTTCGCCGGGACCGGGCACGGGCCTGTCCACCTCCTCCACGGCGAGGGTGCGGCTGGGCAGGTGCAGACGCGCTGCGCGCATGCGTTCCATGACGGGTCCTTACGGTTCGGATCGGCGGCCTATCGCAAGTCGCCTTGCTTTGAAACGTAAGCCCGGCCTGCCGGTAAAGCAAGTAGCCTTGCGATACGGTTCGGGGGTGACCACCGAGAAGACCCCCGCGCCGCTGCGCCGCCGGGGCGAACGCATGCGGCAGGCCGTCCTGGCGGCCACCGTCGGCCTGCTCACGTCGGAAGGGCTCACCGGTACCACGGTCGCCGCGGTCGCCCGGGCGGCGGGGGTGCACGAGACCTCCGTGTACCGGCGGTGGAAGACCCGTGAGAACCTGCTGCTGGACGCCCTCGGCTCGCACGCCGACGAGGCCCTGCCCGCGCCCGACACGGGGGACGTGCGCCAGGACCTGACCCAGCTGATGTCGGCGGTCTCGGACTATCTCGCCTCGCCGCAGGGTGCGGCCCTCCTCCACCTCGGCGCGTCCCCCGACGCGGGATCCGTCGAGGCGGAGCGCCTGCCGTACTGGGACGCCCGGCTGGAGCGGGGCGAGGACATCGTGCGGCGCGGTGTCGAGCGCGGCGAGCTGGCCCCGGACACCGATGCCCGGCTGGTCGCCGAGACCCTGGCGGGGCCGTTGTTCGCCCGGGTCCTGCTGACCGGGGCGCCGCTGGACAGGGGGCTCGCGCGCCGGATCGTGGACCTGACGCTGGACGGCGCGCGCCCCCGTGGCGGCGGCGGCGCCGACGGGTGAAGCACCCCGGAAAGCGTCACGCGCCCGGGAGGCTCCGCGTACGACGGGACGCCCCGGGGGGGCGGCCGGGTCAGCGCTTGTCGCGGTATCCGGCGACGATCGGCAGGGTCTCGCGCAGCACCCGTACGCCGTCGTTGTCCGCGTCGCCCAGCCGCCGGCCCTTCCACGTCTCCGTCGCGCTGGAGAACCGGCTGATCCGCCGGCAGTGGTCCCCGCACGCGGAGCGGTACGCCATGATCGTGTAGTGCTTGCCGTCCTCGGTGATCCAGCCGGTGTTGTACGGACGGTTCCGGCTCACGCTCATCGAGCCGTCCGTGTCGCCCGCCAGCGTCGTACGGTCGTGGGCGAGGCCCAGATTGTGGCCGATCTCGTGGCTCGCCGAATCCAGGCCGATGCCGTCGGCCTCGACGACCGCGTAGGCGTACTCGTCCGTGGAACCGTCGAGCGCGGGCGTGTAGTCCGCCGTGCCGCCGCCCCGCTCCACCCGGTCCACGACGAGCGTGACCAGATCGGCGCCGTACCGCGCCCGCTGTTCGTGCACCTGGCGTCCGAGCCCGGCAGAGTGGTCCTTGAGGACGGTGTGCGCGGCGCGGAACTCCTCCGAGCCCTCGTACCCGGTCGCCGTGTACGGGTGGACGACCCGGATGGCGCCGCAGAGCCCGCCCGCCGCCAGTGACCGGTTCATCCGCGTGGCGATCTGCTGGGCCGACGAGGGCACCCGGTGCTCGCCGCCGACCCGCTTCGCCGCCTTCGGTGTGTAGACGGCCAGCACATCGACCACCGGGCACCGTTCCGCTCCCGCCGCTTCCGCCGACGGACGGGCCGCGGCCCCGGCCGTGGCCGGGGCGTCCGCCGAGGCCGCACAGAGCGATGCGCCGACGCCGACGGCCAGGGCTGCCTTCAAAAGGGTCGCGCGCATGGGGGGAGTTGGCTCCGTCCGGATGAGGGCCGGCCGAGAGCGCCGCCCCGGTGACTGAGGGTCCCTCATTTCTAACATTCCGTGACGCCGACCGCCCTTCGTGCCCGAAACCGGTTGACGGCCGTTTGTTCCCTGGCCGGAGGGGTGTGGCGGCGAGGAGGTGGGCAGGTACACGTGTACGAACTCGCACGAATGGAACGGCAGTCGGCGGCAGAGGGGCGTGTGTGACGTGACGGAGCAGAGCGAATGGCGGTTCTCCGACGACCGGGGTCAGCAGTCGACGGCGTCCCGGACGCCCGAGCGGGTGCTGGCCTATGTCCAGGCCGGGGCCACCCTGTGGGACCTCGGAATACGGCCGGTGGGGATCTTCGGCTCCGACCACGACGGACCGGACCCCGACACGGCGAAGACCGGGACCCTGCCGCTGGGCGAGGTCGCGTACGTCGGTGCGGGCGCGGCCCTGGACGTCGAGCGGCTGCTGAGCACCGGGCCGGACCTCGTGGTGGCCGTCAGCTACGGCGGCGGTCATGTCTACGGGCTGACCCCCGAGACGGCCAAGCCCCTGGAGGAGCGGGTCCCGGTGGTCGTCCTCGACGTCAGCCAGGCCCGTACGTTCGGTGAGATCGGCGACCGGTTCGCCGAACTGGCCCGCTCGCTCGGTGCCACGGCCCGGCCGGGCGCGGACCGGGATCTGGACGCCGCCCGGGAGCGGCTGCGCTCCGTGGTCGCCGTCACGTCCGGCGACGCGCCCCGGGTGCTCGCCCTCTCCCCGGCAGGCCAGGACCAGGCGCATGTCGCGCGCCCCAGGATGTGGCCCGAGCTGCGCGTGCTCACCGAGCTGGGCGTCCAGGTCGTGGAGCCGGCCGAGGGCCCCGGGGCCAACTGGTCCACGCAGAGCCGCTCCGACACCTTCGCGCTGCGCCCCGAGGTGATCCTGACCGACATCCGCGCCCACGCGGCCCCGCTGGAAGAGCTGCGGGGGAGCGAGGGCGCGCCGACGCCCGTCGTCCCGTGGAACCCCGAGCCCCTCTACGGGCCCCGCGACCACGCCCGGTTCCTGGGCCTGGTCGCGGACGCCCTGGAGGCGGCGCGGGCGCGCTGATCGCGAGCACCGCCGCCGAGCGCCGTTACGGGGCGGGGACGAGGCCGTCGGCGACCAGGCCGGCGAGCACCGCCTCGCCCAGCGCCTGGACGGCGGACTGCGGGCGCACCATCACGGTGAACTCCTTGATGCGCCCGTCGTCGTCCAGGTGCAGCAGATCGATGCCGTGGATCTCCCGGCCGCCGACCGTCGCCCGGAAGAGCAGGACCGCCGACGGGGCCTCGGTCCCGTCGGCGCTCGTCTGCGAGGCGCCCGCGAACTCACCGACGTAACGGAAGTCCTCGAAGGTGCGCAGCAGGACGCCGAAGAGGCCCAGCACCATCGGCCTGCCCTCGAACGGGGTGAACTTCACCGGGCTGTACAGCCGGATGTCCTCGGTGAACAGATCGTCCAGGGCGCCGAGGTCGCGACGGTCGACGGCGGCGCGGAAACGGTCCACTGCGGTGGTCATGTGTCCTCCTTGATGAGGTGCGTCCTCGCTGAGGGGCGCTGCATAGTCATGAAAGTGACTAGTCAGTTTCATGACTATCATGAGGGTCGGTGTTCCGGACAGGGGTGGGCGGGGATGTGCCCGGCCGCCGCGGAGAGGGAGGCGGTCCGATGGCGTTGCGCCACGCGGTGCTGGCGGCGCTGCTCGACGAGGAGTTGAGCGGCTATCAGGTGACGAAGGCGTTCGCGGCGGGCGTCGCGAACTTCTGGCACGCCCTGCCGCAGCAGGTCTACGCGGAGCTGGCCAGGCTGGAGAAGGAGGGACTGGTCGCGGGGCGCGAGGTCGTCCAGGAGGCGCGCCCCAACAAGCGGCTGTTCCACGTCACCGGCGAGGGGCTGGCCGAACTGGAGAGCTTCGCCTCCACCGCGGCCAAGCCCTCGTTCCTCCGGGAGGACCTGCTGGTCCAGGTCCAGGCCGCCGATCATCTCGACACCGACGTGCTGATCGAGCGGCTCACCGAACGGTTCGCGTTCGCCGAGGCCAAGGCCGCGCTGTTCGAGGAGCAGTTGCGCACGATGCGCGGGGGGTGCGACGAGGCGGAGTTCCTGCTCCGCGGCGCGCGCGTCGGCCCGTACCTCACCTGCCGGCGGGGACGGGACTTCGAACGGGCCAACCGTGACTGGTGCCGGGACGTGGTGGAGGTCCTCCGGGCGCGGCGGGAGGTCCGGGCCGAGTCCTGACGGGCGCCGCTCCGGGGTCCCGCCGGGTTTCCAAAAAATATTCTGCAAAAATACTTTGGGAAAGTGCTCCTTCCGTTCTACGCTGCGGTCATGGACAGCGAAGACGGTCGTCGCGTACTCGATCCGGCGCAGGACGGGGCCGCCCTGAAGGCCCTCACCCACCCCCTCCGCCTCACCCTGCTCGGACTGCTGCGACAGCACGGCCCGGCCACCGCCAGCGAGCTCGCGGCGAGGACGGGGGAGTCCTCGGCCTCCACCAGCTACCACCTGCGGGTGCTCGCCAAATACGCGTTCGTCACCGAGGCCGAACACCGCGACAGCCGGGAACGGCGCTGGAAGTCCGTGCACGACATGACCTCGTGGAGCAATGAGGCGATGCGCCGCAGCCCCGGCGGCAGCACGATCCTCAACGTCCTGCACCGCCGCCAGATCGAGCACCTCCAGCGGTCGCTCGACCGCCACGAGGCGGACCTGGAGAGCGGCCGGCTGGGCCAGGAGTGGCAGGAGCCGTCGGGCGTCAGTGACTCGATGCCCCGGCTGACCCCGGAGTCCCTCGCCGAGCTGTGGGAGGTGCTCCGGGCGAAGACGGACGAGCTGACCGCCCGCGATGCCGGGGACCCCCGCGCCGAACAGGTCGTCCTGTTCACCGCGGGACTGCCGCTGGCCCCGGATCCGGTGGCCGGTCAGGGCGGCGCGGACGCCTCCGCCGGACCCGACGCGACCGACGCCGGAGCCCCGGACGCCCCCGCTGCCGGAGACGCCTCGTGACCGGCGGGCCGGCGCTCGCCGCCCTTGCTCCGGGGCACGGTCCGGACGGGGCGACCGCGCGTCGCCGGTTCGTCACGGTCTCCTTTCTCTTCTGGTTCCCCATCGGCATGTCCATCGCGACGGGAGTGCTGCTCTTCACCGAGCGCGGTATGGGCCTCGCCGCCATCGCCGGCTTCTACGCCGTGCACTCCCTCACGGCCGCCGCGATGGAACTGCCCACCGGCGGCCTCTCCGACGTCATCGGGCGGCGCCCCGTCCTGGCCATCGCCGGGCTGCTCAACCTGGCCGCCTTCACCCTCATCGGCCTCGGCGCTGCGGGCTGGGCCATCGCGCTCGGCATGGGCCTGATGGGTCTGGCCCGCGCCCTGTCCAGCGGGCCCGCCGAGGCCTGGTACGTCGACACCGTTCACGCCCACGCGGGGCCCGACGCCGATCTGCGTACGGGGCTGGCGCGCGGCAGCTCCGCCACCTCGGCCGCCCTCGCGCTCGGCACCCTGCTCGGCGGCGGGCTCCCCTGGCTGCTCGGGCTCGCCCCGGGCCTGGGGGAGTGGCTCACCGATACGACCGGCGGGCTCGTCATCCCGCTCTCCGTGCCCGCCCTGCTCGGGGCGCTGGTCGAGATCGTCTTCGTGCTCTACGTGCTGAGCGCCCTGACCGAACCGCCCCGGCCCCGGACCGGTGTACGAGGCGTCGTGGGCGGCGTGCCCGCCGCCGTCGCCGCCGGTCTCCGGCTCGGCGCCCGGGACGCCCTGATCCGGCGCATCCTGCTGACCGCGAGCGCCGCCGGCGCCGCGCTCGCGGCCGTCGAACTGCTCACCCCGGGCCGGGCAGCCACCCTCATGGGAACGGCCGAATCCGGGGCCCTGGTCTTCGCCGGGCTCGCCTGCGCCGGATTCCTGTGCTCCGCCCTCGGCAGCCAACTCGCCCCGCTCGTCGCCCGGTTCGCCGGCAGCAGTGAGCGCGCGGTGCTCGTCAGCCTCGGGCTGGTGACGCTGGGGCTGACCCTGCTCGGCGTCACCGCGCACGCGATGAGCGCCCTCGCCACGACGGTCGCCGTCACCGGCTACGGGCTGGTGTACCTGGGCCTCGGAGCCGCGGGCCCCAACGAGAACGACCTGCTGCACCGCCGGGTCGACGCCTCGGGCCGGGCCACCGCCCTCTCCGTCCAGTCGCTCTCCCTGCAGCTGGTCGCCGCCGGCGCCGGACTGGGCGCCGGCGCCCTGCCGCCGGGCCCGCTGCCCTGGCTGCTGGCCGCCACGGCCGTGCTGGCCGGAGCCCTCCTCTGGCTCCGCCGGGCCGCCCCCGCGAAGCCGCTCCCGGACCCCGTACAGCGTACGGAGGCGGACGGTTCCGCAACGATGTCGGCGCATCCGTAGGAACCCCTGTCCGGCAGACCTCTTGACACCGCTGGTCCATCGCTCGTAATTTGCCTGCAACATCGTACTAACGCGCGTTACTAAAGCGCGTAACCAGGAACGGTCCGCCGCCGGCGGGGCGCAGAGGGTAGGCAAAGTGGCCAGCAGCAGCGCGCGTCGGGTGACGATGAGCGATGTCGCCACCCGCGCGGGGGTCTCGCGCACCACGGTCTCGTTCGTCCTCAACGGGCGGGCCGACGCCGCCATCCCGGAGGAGACCCGGGCCCGGATCCGCGCGGCCATCGCGGAGCTGGGCTACCGGCCGAACGCCGGGGCGCGGGCGCTCGCCGCCAAGCGCAGCGAGTGGTACGGGCTCATCACCGAGATCGTCACCGCCCCCTTCGCGGTCGACGTGATCAAGGGTGCGCAGGACCGGGCCTGGGCGGACGGGAAGTTCCTGCTCATCACGGCGGGCGACAGCGACCCCGCCATGGAGGCCGCCGCCTTCGACAAGCTCCTGGAGCAGCGGGCCGAGGGACTCCTGTACGCCACCACCTGGCACCGGGCCGTCACCCTGCCGCCCGCCGCCCGCGAGGTCCCGGTCGTCCTGGTGAACTGCTTCGACGCCCGGGGCGCCCTGCCCTCGGTGGTCCCCGACGAGGTCGCGGGCGGCCGCACCGCGACCCGGCGGCTCATCGAGGCGGGCCACCGGCGGATCGGGTTCATCAACCTGGACGCGGGCATTCCGGCGGCCGTCGGCCGCCGCCAGGGTTACGAGCAGGCGCTGCGCGAGGCCGGCCTCCCCGTCGACGAGGGCCTCATCGCCCCGGGGCACGCCACCGCCGACGCCGGATACACCGCCGCCCGCGCCCTGCTGGACCGCCCCGACCGGCCCACCGCGCTGTTCTGCGGCAACGACCGCACGGCCATGGGCGCCTACGACGCCATCAAGGAACGCGGACTGCGCATCCCGGACGACATCGCCGTCATCGGCTTCGACAACCAGGAACTCATCGCCGCCTACCTGCGGCCCGGCCTCACCACGGTCGCCCTGCCGTTCGAACTCATGGGGGCGAAAGGCGTCGACATGCTCGGCGCTCTCACAGCGGGCGAGCCGCTCGACACCACACAGGTGAAGGTCGACTGCCCGCTGATCGAACGCTCGTCGGTCTGACTGCGAATCAGCCCGACGGGAATCCTCACCCGTCTTCGGCCTATGTGAAGAGAGAGAAGAGACCTCATTATGTCATCGTCGATACGTGTCCGGCGCGCCCGGAGAGCATCCCTGCTCGCCACCGCCGCCGCCACGGCCCTGCTGCTCTCCGGCTGCAGCGGCGCCGGGGCGTCCGGTGCGGCGGACACCTCCGGCAAGCAGCTCCTCACCATTCCCCGTGAGGACTTCGCCACCTTCACCCGCAACTTCAACCCGTTCGCCCCCGGCCAGGTGGTCGCACCGCTCACCAGCCAGGCCGTCTACGAGGCGATGCTCGTCTACAACCCCGCCGACGGGAAGACCACCCCGTGGCTGGCGACCTCCTGGGAGACCGCGCCCGACGGGAAGACCCTCACCTTCACCCTGCGCCCCGGCGTCAAGTGGTCCGACGGCAAGCCGCTGACCGCCGAGGACGTGGCGTACACCTTCGCCCTCCAGAAGAAGCTGCTCGGCGGCTACGAGTACCTGGAGTCGGCGCGGGCGGAAGGGGCGGGCAAAGTCGTCTTCACGCTCAACAAGCCCTACTCGCCGGGCGTGTTCGAGCTGGGCAAGCAGATCATCGTGCCCAAGCACGTGTGGGAGAAGGTGAAGGACCCGGCGAAGGAGACCAACCCCGACCCGGTCGGCACCGGCCCGTACACCCAGGTCGCCGCCTTCCAGAGCCAGTCCTACGAGCTGCGGAGGAACCCCGAGTACTGGCAGCCGGACAAGCAGGCCGTCGAAGGCATCCGGGTCCTCGGCTTCTCCGGGAACGACAGCGCCAACCTCGCCTTCGTCAACGGAGAGGCGGACTGGACGCAGTCCTTCATCCCCGACGTCGCCAAGAGCTTCGTCGCCAAGAACCCCGAGCACAACAAGTACTGGTACCCGCGCACCGGTTCGCTGGTCGAGTGGACGATGAACACCACCAGGGCCCCCTTCGACGACGTGGCGGTACGCAAGGCCCTCAGCCGGGCCGTCGACCGCGAGAGCGTCACGAAGGTCGGCATGAACGGCTACACCGAACCCGCCGACTGCACCGGCCTGTCCGGTGGTTACGACAAGTGGCGCGACACGTCCCTCGCGAAGTCCTGCACCTGGACGAAGCACGACGCGGCCGCCGCGGGCAAGGCACTGGACGCCGCCGGATACCGGAAGGGCGAGGACGGCAGGCGCACCCTCAAGAACGGCAAGCCGTTCGCCTTCGACATCTCGGTGGGATCGGCCTCCTCCGACTGGCTCTCCGTCGCCAACATCATCAAGCAGAACCTCGCGGACATCGGCGTCACCGCCACCGTGAAATCCCCCGACTGGGCAGCGGTCGTGAGCGGATACGAGACCGGCGACTACGACACCGGCATCGTCTGGAGCGACAACGGGGCCACCCCGTACCAGTTCTACCGCAACACGCTGGGCACCGGATCGGTCAAGCCCGTCGGCACCCGTGCGCTGAACAACTACCACCGGTTCGGGACGAAGAAGGCCGACGCGCTGCTCGACACGTTCGCCGCCTCCTCCGACGAGGCGGGCCAGCGCGAGCAGATCGACGCCCTCCAGCGGCTCTTCGACGAGCAGGCGCCCGTGGTACCGCTCTTCCCCGGCCCGGAGTGGGGCTCGTACACGGACACCCGGTTCACCGGCTGGCCCACCGAGGACAACCCCTACGCCACGCTCACCAACCGGGGCGACACGACCGTCCTCGTCCTGACGAGCCTGAAGCCCGTCAAGCGCTGACCCCACCCCCGTCACCCGGTGGTCCCGCCCGGCACACCTTCCGGCGGGGCCGCCGGCCCCTCACACACAGAGAGGGACCCCGTGCGTTACCTCCTGCGCAACCTGGGCTTCTACCTGCTGGCCTTCTGGGCCTCCATCACCCTCAACTTCCTGCTCCCGCGCCTCATGCCGGGCGACCCCGTCTCCCGGATGTTCGCCCGCTCGCAGAGCCGGATGCAGCCGGAGCAGATCGAACAGATCCGCCGGCTCTTCGGGCTGGACGACCGCCCGATGTGGCGGCAGTACATCGACTACATCGGTGACGTCTGCACCGGGAACATGGGCATCTCCCTGTCCCGCTTCCCGACCCCCGTCTCCGAGGTCATCGCCTCCCAGATCGGCTGGACCCTCCTCCTCGGCGGCACCGCGCTGGTCATCGCCGTCGTCATCGGCAACCTGCTCGGTATCCTCGCCGCCTGGCGGCGGGGCGGCGTCCTGGACTCGGTCTTCCCGCCGCTGCTGGTCTTCGCCGGTTCGTTCCCGTACTTCTGGCTCGCCATGGGCGCGCTCTACCTGTTCGGCATGGTGCTCGGCTGGTTCCCGCTGCGGCACGCCTTCGACGTCGGGCTGAGCCCCGAGCTGTCCTGGAAGTTCATCTCCAACGCCTCCTCCCACCTCGTGCTCCCCGCCCTCACCATCGTCCTGGTGTCGGTCGGCGGCTGGATGCTCGGCATGCGCAACACGATGATCGCCACCGCGGCCGAGGACTACATCACCATGGCCGAGGCCAAGGGCCTCTCCACCGGCCGGATCATGTTCCGCTACGCCGCCCGCAACGCGATGCTCCCCTCGGTCACCAACTTCGGCATGGCGCTCGGCTTCGTCGTCGGCGGCGCACTGCTCACCGAGGTCGTCTTCGCCTACCCCGGGGTCGGCTTCCAACTGCTCGCGGCGGTCCAGGGCCTGGACTACCCGCTGATGCAGGGGATCTTCCTCACCATCACCGCCGCCGTCCTGGTCGCCAACTTCCTCGTCGACCTCGTCTACGTCCGACTCGACCCGCGCGTGCGCGTCCGCTGAGCGGCTGAGAAGGAGAAGACCCCTCATGAGTGTCCTCGACCCCCGAGCGACCCCCGCCGCACCGGCCGCCCCACCCGACGGCACGCCGCCCGCGCCGAGGCGCGGCCGGACCGGACTGTTCCGCGCCCTGCTCGCCAACCGGAAGGCCCTGTTCGGTGCGGCCGTCCTCGTGGTGTTCGCGCTCCTCGCGGCCCTGGCCCCGGTGATCGCCCCCGGCGACCCCTCGAAGATCAACAGCACCGGCGCATCGGAGCCCTCCGCCGCCCACCCGTTCGGCACCACCGCCAAGGGGCAGGACGTCCTCGCCCTGACGCTCTGGGGCGCCCGCAGCTCCCTGCTCGTCGGCTTCTCGGTCGGGCTCGCCGCCACCGCGCTCGCCGTGCTCGTCGGCATGGCGGCCGCCTACTTCGGCCGGATCACCGACGACCTGCTGTCCCTGATCACCAATGTGTTCCTGCTGGTCCCCGGCGTACCGCTGCTGGTGATCCTCGCCGCGTTCATGCCGCCCGGGACCACCACCGTCATCCTGGTCCTGGTGATCACCGGCTGGGCGGGCTCCGCCCGGGTGCTCCGCGCCCAGGCCAAGTCGATCCGGGGCAAGGACTTCGTCGCCGCCGCCGTCGTGTCGGGCGAACGCCCGCTGCGGATCATGTTCCGGGAGATCCTCCCCAACATGGCCTCGGTCGTCATGACGACCCTGCTCGGCTGTGTCATCTTCGGCATCGGCGCCCAGGCCGGCCTGGAGTTCCTCGGCCTCGGCGACGCCTCCGTCGTCAGCTGGGGCACCAACCTCTACTGGGCCGGCAACGACGGCGCCCTGATGACCGGCGCCTGGTGGGTCTTCGTCCCCTCCGGCCTCTGCATCGCCCTGGTCGCCTTCGCCCTTGCGATGGCCAACTACGCCGTCGACGAGATCACCAACCCCCGACTGCGCGCCCGCCGTACCAAGGCCCCGGCCGTCACCGAGGCCCGGGCCGTCACCGAAGTACGGGCCGCCGCCACCGAGGCCCCGGCCGTCAACCGGAAGGAGAGCTGAACCATGACCTCGTCCTTCGACGGACCCGTACTGGACGTGCGGAACCTGCGGGTCGCGTACGGCGGCGACGGCCGCAGCGTGCTGGGCGCCGACGACGTCTCCTTCTCCATCGGACCCGGTGAGGTCTTCGGCCTCGCCGGGGAGTCCGGCTGCGGCAAGTCGACCGTCGCCAACGCGATCATGCGGCTGCTGAAGCCCCCCGCGGTCATCACCGGTTCCGTGAGCTTCAAGGGCCGCGACGTCCTCGCCATGGACCCCCGTGAACTGCGCGCCTTCCGCTGGCGCGAGATCGCCATGGTCTTCCAGTCCGCGATGAACTCCCTCAACCCGGTCCTCACCGTCGGTGAGCAGATCGGTGACATCTTCACCACCCACGAGAAGCTCAAGAAGCGCCACGCCAGGGCCCGTTCCGGCGAGCTCCTCGAACTCGTCGGCATCGACCCCGCCCGGCTGAAGTCCTATCCCCACCAGCTCTCCGGCGGGATGCGCCAGCGCGTCGTCATTGCGATGGCCGTCGCCCTGAAGCCCTCGCTCCTCATCATGGACGAGCCGACCACCGCCCTGGACGTCGTCGTCCAGCAGGAGATCATGGCGCAGATCGGGGACCTCCGGCGCGAGCTGGGCTTCTCCGTCCTGTTCATCACCCACGACATGTCGCTGATGATCGAACTCTCCCACCGCATGGGCGTGATGTACGGCGGACGACTCGTCGAACTCGCCCCCGCCAAGGCGCTGTTCGCCGAGCCCCTGCACCCGTACACCCAGGCCCTGATGGGCGCCTTCCCGCCGCTCACCGGCCCCCGCGTCCACCTCTCGGGACTCTCCGACGCCCCCAGGACCGCCGGCGGCTGCGGCTTCCACGCCGTCTGCCCCGACGACCGGTCCGACTGCTCGCACCACATCCCCGACCTGCGCGAGGTGGCCGAGGGCCGCTTCGTCGCCCGTACCGCCGGAGGCCCGCGATGACGCCCCAGGCGCCCGCCACCACCGCCACCCGCCCGCCCGTGATGAGCGTGCGCGGCCTCACCAAGGACTTCACCTCCGGAGGGCTCTTCTCCCGAGCGCGCCACCGGGCCCTGAACGCCGTCGACCTCGACATCCCGCACGGGCGGATCGTCGCCCTCGTGGGGGAGTCCGGCAGCGGGAAGTCCACCCTGGCCCGCTGCCTGGCCCGCCTGGAGCAGCCCACCCGGGGAGAGATCCGCCTCGACGGACAGGATGTGCTGAGGACCCAGAAGCGCGGCGCGTCCCGGGCCTACCGAGGCGCGGTCCAGATGGTCTTCCAGGACCCCTTCGGTTCCCTCAACCCCGTCCACCGCGTCGAACACTTCCTGCGCCGCCCCCTGCTGCTGCACGGGAAACCGGCCCAGGAGAGCGACCTGCGCGCCCTGATGACCACCGTCGGACTCGACGCCGACATGCTCCAGTCCTACCCGCACGAACTCTCCGGAGGACAGCGCCAGCGCGTCGCCGTGGCCCGGGCCCTGGCCGTCGACCCCCGACTCGTCCTCGCCGACGAACCGACCTCCATGCTCGACGTCTCCGTACGCGTCGGCATCCTCAACCTGATGCGCCGGCTCCGCGACGAGCGCTCCATCTCCATGCTCTACATCACCCACGACCTCGCCTCGGCCCGCTACGTCGCCGACACGATCCAGGTGCTGTTCGCCGGGGAACTCGTCGAGGGCGGTGACTCGCTCGCCCTGATGGACCGGCCCGCCCACCCCTACACCCAGCTCCTGCTCTCCGCCGTACCCGACCCGGAACGCACCGAGCCCTACGACCCGGTACGGCGGGCCGCCCTGCGCGCCGCCGTCCTCACCCCCGAGTCCTGCCCGTACACGGCCGAGGGAACGTGCAGCCGCACCACCCCCGTACGCCATGTCATCGGCGAGGACGACGGCGAACCGCACTGGGTGCGCTGCCACCTCTACGCCCCCGCCACCCCCACCGCGCGCCGCGTCCTGACGGCAGCGGTCCCGGAAACCGAGAACGGCTGACCATGACCCACGACCTCACCCTGCCCCGCGCCCGCCACCAGGACGCGCCGCAGGGCCTGGCCGAGCGTGCCGTGCTCGATCCGCACCGGCCCCGCTTCCACTTCACCGCCCCCGGCGGCTGGCTCAACGACCCCAACGGGCTGACCCACCGGGACGGCGTCTACCACCTCTTCTACCAGTACAACCCGCTCGCCGCCGCCCACCACCGCATCCACTGGGGCCACGCCACCAGCCATGACCTCGTCACCTGGACCGACGAACCCGTGGCCCTGGTCCCCGGCGCCGAGGGCCCCGACCGCGACGGCTGCTGGTCCGGCGTCCTCGTCGACGACGGCGGCACACCCACGCTCGTCTACTCCGGCCGGCACGGCGACCGCGAACTCCCCTGCGTGGCGACCGGATCGCCCGATCTGCGCACCTGGCGCAAGGACCCGGCCAACCCGGTGATCACCGCCCCGCCGCCGGGCGATCTCACCGCCTTCCGCGACCACTGCGTCTGGCGGGAGGGCGGACTCTGGCGGCACCTGGTCGGCTCCGGCATCCGGGGCGAGGGCGGCACCGCCTTCCTCTACGAGTCCGAGGACCTGCGCACCTGGCGCTACGTCGGCCCGCTGCTGACCGGCGACGCGTCCACCGGCACCGCCGCCGACCCCGACTGGACCGGCACCATGTGGGAGTGCGTCGACCTCTTCCGGGTCGACGGCGCCGACATCCTCGCCTTCTCCGCCTGGGACGAGGGAACCACCCACCACCCCCTCTACTGGACCGGCCGCTACGAGGGCGACGCCTTCACCCCGGACCGGCTGCACCGCCTCGACTACGGCGGCCGCTACTTCTACGCACCCCAGTCCACCCGGGACGACCGCGGCCGCCGCATCATGTTCGGCTGGCTCCAGGAGGGACGCGACGAGGACGCCGCGGCGGAGGCCGGCTGGTGCGGCGTGATGTCACTGCCCCGCGTCGTCACACTCGCCGCCGACGGGAGCCTGGCCCACGCCCCGGTTCCCGAACTGACCCGGCTGCGCCGTGAGTCGGTCCGCACCGGCCCGGTCACCGTCGCGGACGGCGTCTACGCCGGACTCGACGCCGTACGCGGCGACCAGCTCGACATCGAGGCCACCCTGCGCCTCGCCCCCGGCACCGCCGCCCGCGTCACCGTCCGCGCCTCCGGCGACGGGTCCGAGCGCACCGTCGTCGAAGTGGCCCGTGCGCGGGACGGCGCCGGCGCGCTGCGCCTGCACCGCGAGTCCAGCAGCCTCGATCCCACCGTCGACACCGAACCCCGTTACGGAGAAATCCCGTTGACCGGGGACGGCGAGGTCGACCTGCGCATCCTCGTCGACCACTCGGCACTGGAGATCTTCGCCGGGGGCCGGGCCCTGACCGCCCGGATCTACCCCACCCTGCCCGACGCCCTCGGCGTGGGCATCGAGGCGGTCGGCGAGATCGCCGTGGAACGGTTCGACGCCTGGCAGATGGCCGCGATCTTTGACGGACCGCGCCCGCTCTGGCCCTGAACGGTCCTAGGGCCTGTCGGGTGACAGGCTCCACCCCCTCTGAGGAGACGACGATGTCCATCTCTCGGCGCGCGCTCATCTCGACCGCAGGACTGACCCTGTTGACCCCCCTGCCCCTCATCGGCCGGGCCGTCGCCGCGACAGGCGCGGCCGCAACCGCCCCGGACCCGGCGGCTGTCCCCATTCCCGATCCGCTCGCGCTGAGCGGCAGTTGGACCCGCGAGGCCGACGGCGGCCAGCGCGCTGCCGCCACCGCCGGCCGGCCCGCTCTCGCTCTGTCCGAGCAGCGCGTCGGAGCCGTCGGCCGCTACACGGCCCAGGTCACCGTCGACCCCGGCGCGACCGCGGCACTCGTCGTGCGAGCGGCCCCCGACGGCACCGCCGGGTACGCGGCAGCCCTGGAGCCGGGGACCGGACGCGTCAGGCTCCACGACCTCGCCACCGGCCGCGACCTCGCCCCGCCGGCCCGCGCCGACCTCCGCACCGGCGCCGCCCACCGGCTCGCCGTCGTCACCGACGGCCCCCTGCTCACCGTCGAACTCGACGGAGCCCAGGTCCTCACCGCCCGCGACACCGCCCACACCCACGGCGTCGTCGGCCTCCGCGTCACCGGCGCCACCGCCGCCTTCGGCCCGCCCGCCGTCACCGAGGTCGTCACCACGACGGCCACCGGCTGGCGCACCCACGGCGGAACCTGGGACGCCACCGCCCTCGGCTGGCACGTCCGGCCCGAGCCGGGCGACGGCTGCCGGGCCGTCGCGGAGACCCGGGCGCACGACACCGAGTACCGCGCCGACCTCCAGATCCACGACCCCGACACCACGGCGACGCTCCTCCTGCGGACCGACGCGGCGGGTACCACCGGGTACGGCATCCAGGTCCAACCACACCTGAACCGGCTGCGGTTGTACCGTATCGACGGCGACGTCACCCTCGGCTCCCACGAAACCACCGTCGAGCCGGGCCGGGTCTACCGCCTGCTCGTCCGGGCCGACGGGCCCGAGCTGCGGGTGCGCTGGCAGAGCGACTTCATCGCCCCCGACGGCTACGCCCCGGTCATCACCGCGACCGACACCGCCCACGCAGCCGGCCGCTTCGGCGTCGCGGTCACCGGCGGCGCGGCCTCCTTCGAGAACCTCGCCCTGACCGACCTGGTCACGGACCTCGACGGCTGGACCACCGCATCGGGCACCTGGACCCCCGACCTGCGCGGCATCCGCGCCGAAGGCCCCGCAGCCCTGCGCACCGCCCCCTTCGCCTCCGGCGACATCCTGCTGAGCGCCGACCTCCGCCCGGCGGGCGCCACGGCCGTGGGCCTGGTCGTGCGCGCGGACGGCCGGGGGAGGGGTGGCTACGAGGCCCGGATCGACGCCACCGGGGTATCCCTGCTGGACCGCGCGGCCGGCGCCGTGCTCACCCGAGCCGCCCTCCCCGTACGCCCGTTCAAGGCGAGGAGCACCTACAGGACCGAGGTGCGGGCGCTCGGCCGGAACCTCGCCGTGACGGTGGACGGCGTCCCCGTGCTGGAGGCCACCGTCACCCGCACCACGGGCACGACGACGGCCCTGACCGCGACCGGCGGGACCGCGCACTTCCAGGAGGTCCGCGCCCGCACGCCGCAGAACTGGTTCACCGACCCCCACCGCCCGGGCCACCACTACACCCAGCTCGCCTCGCACACCAGTGACCCCAACGGACTCGTCCACCACGAGGGGGAGTACCACCTCTTCCACCAGGACTCCGGCGAGTGGGCGCACGCCGTCTCCACCGACCTCCTGCACTGGCGCCACCTACCCGTCGCGCTGCCCGTCTCCGACCACGGCCACACCTGGTCCGGGTCCTGCGTGGCGGACACCGACGACACCAGCGGGCTCTTCGGCGGCGGCAGCGGACTGATCGCCTACTACACCAGCTACCACCCGGACAAACCCGGCGGCAACCAGTGCGTGCGCGTCGCGTTCAGCAAGGACCGGGGGCGCTCCTGGGAATGGCACGGGCCCGACCCCGTGGTCCCCAACCCCGGTGGACCGGACGGCAACTGGGACTTCCGTGACCCGAAGGTGGTCCGCGACGAGGAGCACGGCCAGTGGGTGATGACGGTCTCCGGCGGCGACCACATCCGCTTCTTCACCTCCACCGACCTCCTCACCTGGGACCACCGCTCCTCCTTCGGCTACGGCGACTGGGTGACCGGTGGGGTCTGGGAATGCCCGGACTTCTTCCCGCTGCCCCTCGACGGCGACGCCGCACAGGTGCGCTGGGTGCTGGCGATCTCCACGGGCGCCGTCCGCCGCACCGACGGGTCGGCCGCCGAATACTTCCTCGGCGACTGGGACGGCGCCGCCTTCACCACCACCAACACCCCGGGCACCCCGCTGCGCGCCGAGGCGGGCCGCGACTACTACGCCGCCATGACCTTCGCCGGCCTGCCGGACGGCAGGCGCGTGCAGCTCGCCTGGCTCAGCAACTGGGACTACCCCTTCAGCGCTCCCACCGGGGAGTGGAACGGCCAGCTGGGGCTTCCTCGCGAACTGACCCTGTCCGGCTTGGGACTTCTCCAGCGGCCGGCCCCCGAGACCCGCGCCCTGCGCAGGGACCGGACCCGTATCGAGGACGTCACCGTCGGCCCGGGCTCCCCCGACCCCCTCGCCGGGATGCGCGGCCGCTCCTACGAGATCGAGGCGGAGATCGCCCTGCCCGCGTCCGGCGCGGCCACCGAGTTCGGCCTCCGGCTCCGTACGAACCGGACCCGGCACACCACGATCGGCTACGACACCGGAGCGGGGGAACTCTTCGTGGACCGGACGGCGAGCGGCCCGGCGGACTTCACCGAACACTTCGCGGGCCGCAGCTCCGCACCCCTGCCGCTCACCGAGGCCGACGGCGAACGGCGCCTGCGCGTGCACCTGTTCATGGACACCAGCGCCGTCGAGGTCTTCGGCGGCGACGGCCGGGTCACCCTCACCAGCCTGCTCCTGCCGGAACCGGACGCCCAGGGCATGTCCTTCTACGCCACCGGGGGCGCCGCCCGCATCGTCACCCTCGACGTGCACCGGCTGGCGGACGTCTTCCGTGTCACCGACCGCGACCCGGACCGCCCGGCACCGCCGGCCCCGGGGGAGTTCCGCACCAGCGGCCTCGGTGCGCTCACCGTCCTCCCGGCCGGCCGCTGGACCACCACCGGGGCTGGCAGGACCGGCCACTTCGACCGGGACTCGACCGTGCTCTCCAGCACCGAGTACGGCGACTTCGAGCTGACCACGCTCGTCCGGTTCGGCGGCCCCGGCCCGGCGGACGGCGGCGCCGGCTCGGTCCTGCTGCGGGCCTCCGCCGACGCGGCGGACGGCTACGCGGTCAACCTGGACCCGAACCTGCGCACCGTCCGGCTCTTCCGCCGGGACGCCGGGCGGAGCACGGTCCTCGCCGAGGTACCCCTGCTCGTCCGGGGCGGGACCACGCTGCCGCTGCGCATCCGCGCCCGCTCCACCCGTATCGAGGTGCTCGTCGGCGACCGTACGGTCTTCGACACCACCGACGGAACCCATCGGCGGGGCAGGATCGGTCTGAATGTGTTCGGAGGCCGCGCCGCCTACCAGGACACCCACGTCACGGCACTCTAGGAGACCCCACCCCCATGCTCAACCACAGCGAACTGCTGGTCGTCGGCGAATGCGTCGCCGACATCGTCCGGCTGCCGGACCAGACCGCCCGGGTCCACCCGGGCGGCAGCCCCGCCAACGTCGCGTACGGCCTGGCCCGCCTCGGCCACCGCGCCGTCCTGCTCACCCAGCTCGGCCCCGACGGGAACGGGCGGCTCATCCGGGAGCACCTCGCCTCCGGCGGAGTCGACGTCCGCACCGACGGCTCCACCGCCCCCACTCCGTCGGCCGCCGTCACCCTGGACGGGTCCGGGCAGGCCGGTTACGCCTTCGACGTCTCCTGGACCCTCGCCCCGGTCGCCGTCGAACCCGCCCCGGTCCATGTGCACACCGGGTCGATCGGTGCGGTGGTGGAGCCCGGGTCCACCACGGTCCTGGACATCGTGCGCGCCGCCCGGGCCACCGCGACCG
Source organism: Streptomyces anulatus (assembly GCF_014650675.1). GTDB lineage: Bacteria > Actinomycetota > Actinomycetes > Streptomycetales > Streptomycetaceae > Streptomyces > Streptomyces anulatus. The sequence continues at coordinate 142,577 of NZ_BMVK01000018.1, forward strand.
TCAGCTACGACCCCAATGTGCGGCCCGCCCTCATGGGCGATCACGCGGCGGCCGTGCGCCGGGTCGAGGAGTGCGTCGGGCTGAGCGATCTGGTCAAGGCGAGCGACGAGGACCTGGAGTGGCTGTACCCCGGGGAGGATCCGGAGCGGGTCGCTGCACGCTGGCTGGGGCGCGGTCCCGCCGTCGTGCTCGTGACCCGGGGCGGCGCCGGGGCCCTGGCCGTCCTGTCCGGCGGCCCCATCACGGTCCAGGCCCCGGAGGTCGACGTCGTGGACACCGTCGGCGCGGGCGACGCGTTCATGTCGGGGACGCTCCACGCCCTCGCCGCGCACGGCCTCCTCGGCCCCGGGGCGCGTGACCGGATGCACGCCGTGGACCGGGGCACCGTCACCGACGTCCTGCGCCACGCGGTCGCCTCCGCCGCCGTGACCGTCTCCCGGGCCGGGGCCAATCCGCCCGGCGCGGACGAGCTCCGCGAGGCGCTCGCAGACAACTGACACCACGTCATGACCCGTTCGGCGCAGTCGAACGCATCCTCGTGAGACGTTCCGCCGTTCGTCAACCGGATGCAGTACGACAACGGGAGCGGGGCAACGGGTGGCGAGGAGACGGACGTCCGACAGCGGTACGGAGCCGGGGACGCGGGCGGGCGTCTTAGCGGCCGGGGCGCGCACGGCGGTGCTGGAGAGCGTGGCGGGATGGGTGCCGGGGGAGCCGGTCGGCAACGACCGGCTCCCCGCGGACTGGGAGGTCGACGACGCCTGGGTACGCCGCCGCACCGGCATCGGCAGCCGGCACCGCGCCGGACCGGGCGTCGCCACCGGGGACCTCGCCTACGAGGCGGCCTCCCGGCTGCTGGCCCGCGCCCCCGCGGCGGGCGAGGTGGACGCGGTGGTCCTCGCCACCGCCACCCCCGACCACCTCTGTCCGGGCACCGCCCCCGCGCTGGCGGCCCGGCTCGGGCTCGGCACCGTACCGGCCCTGGACATCGCCGCCGTGTGCAGCGGCTTCGTCTACGGACTGGCCGTCTGCCACGGGCTGGTCGCCTCGGGACTCTACGAGCGGGTCCTGCTGGTCGGCGCCGACGTCTACTCGACCTGGCTCGACCCGGCCGACCGCTCGGCGGGCGTCGTCTTCGGCGACGGGGCGGGCGCCGCCCTGGTGGCGGCCGGGCACTCCGGCGATCCCGGGGAACTGCTCGCGTTCGACCTGGGCAGCGACGGCACGGGCTACGACCTGATCACCGTCCCCGGCGGCGGGGCCCGCGCACGGGCGAGCGGAAAGCCGCCGGCCCTGGACGACGGGTTCTTCCGCATGCAGGGCGGCACGGTCTACCAGCACGCCGTCGAGCGGATGACCGGCTCCTGCCGGACGCTCCTGGACCGGGTCGGCTGGGACCCGGCCGAGGTCGACCGCTTCGTGCCGCACCAGGCCAACGCCCGGATCCTGCACGCCGTCGCGGAGCGGGTCGGCATCGCGCCGCAGCGCTGCGTCACCCATGTGGAGCGGGTCGGCAACACCGGCGCCGCCTCCATCCCGCTGGCCCTGGCCGACGCGGCGGGCCGAGGCCGCCTCCGCTCCGGCGACCGGGTGCTGCTCACCGCCTTCGGGGGCGGACTGACCTGGGGTTCGGCAGCGCTGCGCTGGCCGGGGACCCCGGGGACCATTTGCACGGATTCTATGGAAGGAACACAGCATGTCGCTCCCCGCTGATCAGGGCACCGAGGCCGGAGCCGGCACCGCCATCGCGGTGACGGGTGTTGGCCTGGTGACACCCGCAGGGGCGGACGAGCACAGCTTCTGGGAGAGGCTGTGCTCCGGGCACTCCACCGCCCGGCGGTGCGAGGAACTGGCCGGTCTGCCGGTCGACTTCGCCTGTCCGGTCGACGGCATCGACCTGGACGCGGCGGTGGGCGGCCGGTCGGTGTGGCGGATGGCCCGGTTCGTGAAGCTGGCACTGGTGGCCGCCCGGCAGGCCGTCGCCGACGCCGGCCTCGACCCGGCACGGTGGGACGGCAGCCGGGTCGGGGTGGTCCTCGGCGTGGGCGTCGGCGGCGTCTCCGTCCTGGTGGACAACGCGGCCAAGCTGGCGGCCTCGGGCCCCGAGGCGGTCTCCCCGCTGCTCGTCCCGATGATGATTCCCAACGCGGCGGCGGGCGAGGTCGCCATCGCCCTGAAGGCGGGCGGCCCGAGCCTCGCCCCCGCCACCGCCTGCGCCTCCGGGGCCACCGCGGTCGCCGTCGCCCGCGATCTGCTGCTCGGCGGCAGCTGCGACGTGGTGGTGGCGGGCGGCGCGGAGTCGGTGCTGACCCCGCTGGTGGTCACCGCCTTCGCCCGGATGGGCGCGCTCTCCACCCGCAACGGCGACCCGGCGGGCGCGTCCCGCCCGTTCGCCGCCGACCGGGACGGCTTCGTCATCGGCGAGGGCGCCGCCATGCTCGTCCTGGAGCGTGAGGCGGGGGCCCGTGCCCGGGGCGGCCGCCCGCGTGCCCTGCTCACCGGGGCGGGGTCCAGCACGGACGCCCACCACCCCACCGCCCCGGCCCCCGACGGGTACGGCGCCCAGCGGGCGGTCCAGGCGGCGCTCGACCAGGCGGGCTGGACGCCGTCCGACGTCGACCACATCAACGCCCACGGCACCTCCACGCCCCTCAACGACGCCATGGAGACCACGCTCATCTCCCGGCTCTTCCCGCACCGGCCGCCGGTGACCGCGCCCAAGGGCGTCGTAGGCCACACCCTGGCGGCGGCGGGCGCGATCGAGGCGGTGGCCACCGTCCTGACGCTGGAACGTTCCGTCGTCCCGCCGATCGCCAACCTGGACGCGCTCCCCGACGCCTTCCCGCTCGACTGCGTGACCAAGGAGCCGCGCCACCAGCGGGTCGAGACGGCGCTGAGCCACTCCTTCGGCTTCGGCGGCCACAACGTCGCCCTCGCCTTCCAACGCGCCTGATCCACAGGGGCATTTCGGGACGGCGAGGGTGTCCTCGCCGTTCCTTGATCGTTACTGTGTTGTGACCGTAATCATGAACGACGCGGCCCCGCCGTCCACGAACGACCTGCTCACCGCGGTGCTCTTCGGACCGAACTTCCGCCGGGAACACGGTTTCTGGCGCCGGCTGCTCACAACAGAACCGTTTCGCCGTCCCGATGGCGGCACCCCCGACGAACGACTCGCCCTCTCCTACCACCGGCTGCGGATCCTCAACAACGCACTCGACAGCGGCGCGAGGCTGGCCGCCGACCCCCGGGCGCTGGCCGCCCTGCACGAGTGGCTCGGCCCCGTCGACCCCGCGCTGACCACCGTGGCGGGCATCCACTACAACCTCTTCCTCGGCAGCCTCCTCGACCACGACGCGGGCACACTCCGCGACTTGTCGGACTTCCTCGCCCTGCGGCGCGTGGGCACCTTCCTCTGTACGGAGGTGGCGCACGGCAACGACGCGGCGGCCATCGAGACGACCGCGACGTACGACCGCGAACGCGACGGCTTCGTGCTGCACACCCCGCACGCCGGGGCGCAGAAGTTCATGCCCAACACCAGCCCCGCAGGAGGTCCCAAGTCCGGTGTCGTGGCGGCCCGGCTGCTCGTCGACGGCGCCGACCACGGGGTCTTCCTCTTCCTCGTCCCGCTCACCGACGCCCATCGCGCCCTGCCCGGTGTCCGGGTGCGGCGGCTGCCCGCCCGGATGGGTTCCCCGGTCGACCACTGCCTGACCTCCTTCGACCGCCGCTTCGTCCCGCGCGACGCGCTGCTCGCCGGACAGCAGGGACGGATCGGGGACGACGGGCGGTTCCGCAGCGAAGTCCCCAACCGCAGAAGGCGGTTCCTCGCCTCCATCGGCCGGGTCACCCCCGGAAAGCTCTCCATGAGCGCCTGCGCGGTCGGCTCAGCCCGGGTCACCCTGGCCATCGCCGTCCGCTACGCCGGCCACCGGATGATCTCCGGATCGCGCGCCGTGCGGCGGATCCCGGTGTACGCGCACCGCACCCACCACGGGCCGCTGGCCGGGGCGATGGCCACCGTCTACGCGATGAGCCTGCTGCACCGCAGGGCCCTGGACCGCTGGGAGTCGGCCCCGGAGTCCGACCGGGACGAGGCGGAACGCCTGGTGGCCGTCGCCAAGGGGTGGATCACCTGGCAGGCGCGCGCCGTCATCGTCGAGTGCCGCGAACGGTGCGGCGCCCAGGGGCTCCTGGAGAACAACGGCATGACCGAACTGTTCACCGGCATCGAGGGCGCGATCACCGCCGAGGGCGACAACCTCGCCGTGCACGCCAAGGCCGCCGCCGAGATGCTGTTCAGCGCCACCGTCCGGGAACCGGCCCCGGAAGGCCCCGGCGATACGGACGATCCCGCCTTCCTCGGGGGGCTGTTCGCGGCCGTGGAGGACCTCTGGTTCGCCCGCGCCCGCGAGCGGATGGCCGCCGCCCCGCCCGGCGACCCGCTCGGCCGGTGGAACGCCGCCTCCTCGGCCGCGCTGCGCGGCGTCGAGGCACACGCCTACCGGCAGGCCGACGAAGCGTACGCCGAGGCCGTCGCCGCCCTGCCCGATGGCGCTGCGCGCGAACGGCTGACCGAGCTGCGCAGGCTCTTCGCGCTCCGGTGGATCGCCCGCAACAGCGGCGACCTGCTCGCATCCGGACGGCTGACCGCCGATCAGGTCACCTTTCTGCCCGACGCGGTGGAGGACGCGGTCGCCGTCGTGGCCGAACACACCCCCGCCCTGGTGGAATCCTTCGCGCTGCCCGAGCGGTTGATGTCGGACTGGCCGATCGCCGGACCCGGTTACGCGGACGTCTACGACGACCCCGAGGGGTCCTGGCACCGGGGCCGCCGGGTGGGGATCCGGGGCCGCGCGGCGGAGTTCCGGCGGCCCGTCTGCGGCAGCAGGAGGCGCCCGCTGCGCGAAAAGGTGGCGGCGCTCGGCACCCGCGGCGTCCTGCTGGCGTACTGGGGAACCACCTCCGTGCTCTCCCGATGGTTCGAGAAGCCGCAGGTGAGCGTTGACGAATCGGTTCACCCGAAGGCGTAACCGGAGGATCGTCATCCAGTTACATCGGGCGGTGGGCCATCGCGTTCACGGACCCGCCGCGCAGCACGAAGCCAAGCCGATGAGACGCCGATGAGAGGAACCACCATGAGGACCATCCACCCCAAGATCACCGAGGTGCTGACCGGGACGTTCAAGGTGCCCGCCGCCGAGATCCTGCCGGAGTCCACCATGGACAGCCTGGAGATGGACTCCCTCGCGGTCGCCGAGTTCGCCGTCGTCATCAAGGAGACCCTGGGCGTCGACGCGGACTCGGAGAAGCTGTACAAGGACGCGACGCTGGCCGACATCACCGCGTACATCGACGCGGCCGTCGGCAGCGCGGCGGCCGAGGCCACGGTGCCGGTGAGCAACACCCGATGAAGCGACCCGCCATCGCCGTCACCGGGCTGGGCATGATCACCCCGGTCGGCCACACCACCGACACCACCTGGGACGGAGTCTGCGCGGGTGTGTCGCCCGCCCGTACCGTCCCCGAACTGCTGGGCTGCGAAGTCGACTTCGCCTGTACGGTCTCCGGCATCGACCTCGACGACGCGGTCGGCGGCCGGACCGCGTACCGGATGGGCCGGTACGTCAAGTTCGCGCTCCTCGCCGCCCGGGAAGCGGTCGCCGACGCCGGGCTCGACCCGGCGCACTGGGACGGCGCCCGGGTCGCCGTCGTCGTCGGCACCAGCAGCGGAGGATCCGCGGGACTGACCGAACAGGCCGTCGCCCTGGAGCGGCGGGGCCCCGGGGCCACCTCGCCCTCGGGCATCCTGCTGACCATCCCGAACATGCCCGCGGCCGAGATCGCCATCGGGATGAGGGCCACCGGCCCCAGCCTGGCGCCGTGCACGGCCTGTTCGTCCGGGGTGACCGCGCTGTCGGTGGCCCGGGACATGCTGACGCTGGGCCAGTGCGACATCGCCATCGCCGGGGCCACCGAGTCGATCGTGTTCCCGGTCGCCATGACCGGCTTCGCCCGCTCCGGCGCGGCAGCGCTGCGGGACGGCGACCCCGCCCGCCTCTGCCGCCCCTTCGCGGCGGACCGGGCCGGGATCGTCATGGGCGAGGGCGCGGCCATCATGGTCCTGGAGCGGGCGGATGAGGCCCGTGCGAGAGGCGCCGTCCCCCGGGCGCTGATCGCGGGCGCGGGCGCCACCACCGACGCTCATCACCCCACCAGCCCCCACCCGTCCGGGGACGTCGCACGGGCGGCGGTCGACGCCGCGCTGCGCGACGCGGGCTGGCGTGCCGAGGACGTCGACCACGTCAACGCGCACGGGACGTCGACCCCCCTCAACGACGCCACCGAAGCCGCCCTCATCGGCCGGTCCTATCCGCACCGGCCGCCCGTCACCGCCCCCAAGGGCGTGCTGGGCCACTGCATGGGGGCGGCCGGCGCCATCGAGGCGGGCCTGACGATCCTCACGCTCCAGCACGGAGTGGTCCCCCCGATCGCGAACCTGGACGCCCCCGAGCCCGGGTTCGACATCGACTGCGTCACCAAGGTCCCGCGCGAGGTGCCCGTACGGCGGGCGGTCAGCCACTCCTTCGGCTTCGGCGGCCAGAACGCGGTGATCGCCCTCCAGGCTCCGTAACCCCCGGGCCCCGAAGCCCTGGCGGACCCCGCCGGGCCGGTGCGGCGGGCCGATCCCGCGCCGCACCGGCCCCGCGTACAGCCGCCCGCCGCACCGCCTCCGACCAGCCCGAAGACGCGTGATAGCTTGCCGGGGCCAGTCGAACCCCACGACGGGGTCAGGGAATCCGGTGCGAATCCGGAACTGACGCGCAGCGGTGAGGGGGACGGGCGGGGCCACGGCCACTGGAGCACGGATGTGCTCCGGGAAGGCGTCCCGCCCGGACGAACCCGAGTCCGAAGACCTGCTGGCGCCCGCGCCCGCACCGTGGCACGGGAACCGTACGACGGGCTCCGCGGCTGGGCCCAGAGACACCGAGGTCCTTCGTGCTGCCCACGGCCACCCCTGCCCCGATACGCACCGCCGCCCTGCTCGCGGCGGGACTCCTCCTGCTGACCGCCTGTGGCGGCGACGGGAGCACCGCCGCCGCCGAGGGCGGCACCGCCGACGGATTCCCGGTCACGCTCAAGAACTGCGGGCGCACCGTCACCGTGAAGGCCCCGCCCGAGCGGGCCGTCTCCGTCGACCAGGGCTCGACCGAGATCCTGCTCTCGCTCGGCCTGGCCGACCGGCTCGCCGCCACCGCCACCTGGACCGATCCGGTCATGAAGGGCCTGGAGAAGGCGAACGCGGGCGTCGAGCGGATATCGGAGAACCGGCCCTCCTCGGAGAAGGTCCTCGACAAGGAGCCCGACTTCGTGTCCGCGTCCTTCACCTCCACCCTCGCCAAGGGCGGAGTCGCGCCCCGCGAACAGTTCGAGCAGCTCGGCGTCCCCACCTACATCTCGCCCGCCGACTGCGCGGGCAAGGACAACAGCGGCGGCGGCGACGGAGCCCGTACCGCGCCGCTGACGATGGACAGCGTCTACACGGAAGTCCGCGAACTGGCCCGGGTGTTCGGCGTCCCCGAACGCGGCGACGCCCTGGTGAAGAAGCTCCGGGCCCGCGTGGACAAGGCCACCGACGGCGTCGACGCGTCGAACGCCTCCCTTCTCTACTGGTTCTCCGACTCCAAGGCCCCCTACCTCGCGGGCTGTTGCGGAGCCCCCGGTGTCATCACCGAGGAACTCGGCGCGAAGAACGTCTTCGACGACACCCGAGACGAATGGCCCCAGATCAGCTGGGAGACCGTCGCCGACCGCAACCCCGACGTCCTGGTCATCGGCGACCTGACCCGTACGACACAGACCGCCGAGAGCGCCGCGAAGAAGATCGAGTTCCTGGAGTCCGACCCGGTCACCAGGACCATGGACGCCGTGAGGAACCGCCGCTACGTACTGCTCAGCGGACAGGCCATGAACCCCACCATCCGGACGGTCGAGGGACTGGAACGCGTCGCGGCCGGACTGCGCGGCTTCGGGCTCGCGGGGTGAGCACCGGGAACCGAACGGCGGCGGAGCCGGTGCCCGCCGCCGGGGAGAGGGATGCGGCGCCGCCCGTAGCCCGGCCCGCCCCCGCCCGGCACGGCGCCCGGCTCGCCGTGCCGTTCTGGACGGGCGGGATCCTGCTCCTGCTGCTCTCCGTCGCGGTCGCCGTGACCATCGGGCCCGCCCGGATCTCCGTGCCCGACGTCCTCTCCGCCGTCGCCGCGCACCTCGGGTTCGGCGATTCGGACCTCAGCCCGATCCGCGACGGCATCATCTGGAACCTCCGCATGCCCCGCACCCTCCTCGCCGCCGTGTGCGGCGCGGGTCTCGCGGTCTGCGGCACGGTGATGCAGTCCCTGCTGCGCAACCCGCTCGCCGACCCCTTCGTCCTCGGCGTCTCCTCCGGGGCCTCGACCGGGGCGGTCGTGGTGGTGGTCCTCGGGGTCGGCGGGGGAGCGGTGTCGCTGTCGGCCGGGGCGTTCGTCGGGGCGCTGCTCTCGTTCGCCCTGGTGCTGCTGCTCAGCCACACCCTCGGCGGCTCCACCGACCGGGTCGTCCTCTCCGGCGTCGCCGCGATGCAGCTCTTCTCCGCCCTCACCTCCTTCGTCGTGATGACCTCCGCCGACGCCGAGCAGACCCGCGGGGTGCTGTTCTGGCTCCTCGGCTCGCTCAGCGGGGTCGGCTGGAGCGAGGTCGTCCTCTGCTCCGCCGTCCTCGCCGTCTGCCTGGTGATCTGCCTGGCCCACGCCCGTACGCTCGACGCCTTCGCCTTCGGACAGGACGCCGCCGCCGCGCTCGGCGTGAACGTCGCCCGCACCCGGATCGTCCTGCTGTGCACCACCGCGCTGCTGACCGCGGCCCTGGTCAGCGCCGCCGGGGCGATCGGCTTCGTCGGACTGGTCCTGCCGCACGCCGCCCGCGCCCTCACCGGCTCCGGGCACCGACGGCTCCTCCCGGTCACCGCGCTCGCCGGGGCCGTGTTCCTGGTCTGGGTCGACACCCTCGCCCGGACCGTCCTGGACCCCCAGGAAGTACCGGTCGGCGTCGTCACCGCGCTGATCGGCGTCCCCGCGTTCGTCCTCGTCCTGTACCGCACCCGGAGCACACCATGAGCCGCACCACGAACGGTTGTGAAGGCCTGCGCGCCGACCGGGTCGGCCTGGAGGCGGGCGGCCGGCTCATCCTCGACGGCGTGGCCATCACCCCGCCTCCCGGCTCCACCGTCGGACTGCTCGGCCCCAACGGCTCCGGCAAATCCACCCTGCTGCGGATCCTCGCGGGCCTTCTCGCCCCGGACACCGGCGTCGTCACCCTGGACGGGGATCCCCTCGCCTCCCTCGGCCGCCGCACCGTCGCCCGCCGGATCGCCGTCGTCGACCAGCACGCGGTCACCCAGGTCGACCTCAGCGTCCTGGACGTCGTACGCCTCGGCCGCATCCCGCACCGCCGCGCCTGGTCGGCCCCGGACCGCACCGACGAGGACGCCGTCGCCGAGGCACTGCGCCGCACCGGGCTCACCGACCACGCCGGGCAGTCCTGGCACACCCTGTCCGGCGGCGAACGCCAACGCGTCCAGATCGCCCGCGCCCTGGCCCAGCAGCCCCGCGAACTCCTGCTCGACGAACCGACGAACCACCTCGACATCCAGCACCAGCTGGACCTGCTCGCCCTGGTCGCCGACCTCCCCGTCACCAGCGTCGTCGCGCTGCACGACCTCAACCTCGCCGCGATGTTCTGCGACCGGATCACCGTGATGAGGGCCGGCCGGGTCGTCGCCGGCGGGACCCCGGCCGAGGTCATCACCGAGGAGCTCATCGAGGACGTCTACGGGGTCCGGGCGGTCGTCACCCCGGACGGTCCCGACGGACGCCCCTCGGTACGGTTCCTGCCGCGCCGCTGAGCGCGGACGGCGCCGGACAGCCCGCCGGGCGGGCCCGTTGAACGAGCCCGCCCGGCGGCCGAGGACATGGGAGCGGCCGTGCGGCCACCTGAGGAAGTACCGGTCAGCGGCGTCGCCCCTGGCCGAACTCGCCTCCTGCGTCCTTGCCCTTGCCCATGTCCGTGCCGTCCGCGTAGTCGATCTTCTCCTTGCGGATCTCGGCGGAGACTTCCTTCTGCTCGGTGACCCGGTTGGTCTCCAGCCGGACCCGCTCCACCGGCACGGCCTCCTTGCGTACGGTGGCGCGTTCCGCGTGCAGCGTCACCTCGACGTCCTGCTCGCCGAAGTCCGTGGTCCCGGTGGTCTTCTCACCGGGCTGGAGCGGTTCGCGGACCACGCGGACCTCTTCGTGGGACACGGGCACGGTCCGGGTGACCTCCTCGGTCACCACGTACTTGTGCAGCCGCGCCTTGCCGCTCTCGTACTCCTCCTTGCCGACGTGCAGCTGCTCCTCGGAGCGGATCATCTCCTCGCGGCCGCTCATGTCGGCCGACCGGGACGTGCCCGCACCGGCGCCCGCCATCGGGCGTGCCGTGGTGGAGGCGTCCGTGTCGCGGTGCCTGCCCGTACCGCTGCCTGCTCCTGCCATGCCCGCTCCCGTAGTTCCCGCGCCGGCCGTCCCGGCGCTCGTGCCGACGGTGGTCGCCTTCCCGGTCGCCTTGGCGGTGGGGGCCGTTCCGGTCCCACGGGCCGCGCCCGCCGCGCCCGCCGCGCCGGCGGCGCCCGCCGCACCCATCGCCCCGGTCCCGGCGACGGTCGGCGCGTCCGCGCCCGCCGAACGGTTCTCACCGAGATTGCCGGACTTCCTGGTCAGGCCGTAGTGCCGGTACAGCTCCTCCTCCTCGGCCACGGAGAGGTGCGCGTCCGCGTCCACGCGCGGTGCGTCCTTGACGCTGTCCTTCGGATGCGCGAGGTGCAGGTCGGAGCCCACCCGACGGGCTCCGGCGAGCGGGACGAAGCTCTCCTTCATGCCGAACAGGCCGGTCTTGACCGTGACCCAGTCGGGCTTGCCGGTGTCGTCGTCGACGTAGACCCGGCCCACACTGCCGACCTTCTCGCCGTCGTTGTCGTACACGGTCAGACCGTCGAGTTCTCCGGAATCCGTGAAACCGTCAGCGGCTCCCATAACCGATTCCTCCTCTCGGGCACGCCCTGTGGGTGGCTCCACCAGAGGTGGCGCGTCCGGATTCCATCGCGCCTCACCCGCATGGACGCTGCAACCGCCCGCCCGGCCCGATCCTGGCTCCCGGAAGCCCGGTGCGGGGCCCCGGGCCCGTGCGGCGGCACCGGGCCGTCCCGGAACCTGTTAGGCCAATCGGGTGAGAAGCCGGGCCGCGCATATGATCGACGGACCGTGGCGGCCGAAGGACGGACCACCGCCGACCGCCGAGCCACCAGGGGTGCGCCATCTCTTCCGTACGCCTCCGGCCGCCCGCGCAACGCGGCGAACTGCGCGACCGGCACGAGGACGGGCACCGGCTCCACCACCTCCTGTGGCGGCTGGGGCCCGGCGTCCGGGTCTGCAGCAGCGCGGTGCTCGGCGGCGGCATCGGCCCCCGGGCCTGGATCCTCAACGCGCAGGTCCCCGGTGGTTACCCGCGCCTCGACCCGGACCGCCACCTCGCCGAGATCGCCGCCGCGGAGGGGCTCACCGGTCCGGGCGCCGGGCTGATGACCGCGGCCGACGTCGCCGCGTACACGACCGGCCACGACGGCGGCGTCACCGCGACCGTCACCGCCGGCCTCGGTGTACGGGGCTGGGCGGCGGTCCCCGACACCGCCACTCGGGCGCCGCGCCGACCGGAGGCGGAAGTCCCGGGGTCCCCGTTCCGGCCGGAGGACGAGGAAGTGCCGGGGGCTCCGTTCCGGCCGGGCACGGTCAACATCGTCGTCACGCTGCCCGTCGCGCTCTCCGACGCCGCCCTCGTCAACGCCGTCGCCACCGCCACCGAGGCCAAGGTCCAGGCACTCCTGGATGCCGGGCTCGACTGCTCGGGCACCCCCACGGACGCCGTGTGCGTCGCCGCCCCCGAACCGGGACAGGACGGCGGCGAACCCTTCGCCGGACCCCGGTCCACCTGGGGCGCGAGGATCGCCCGCGCCGTGCACACCGCCGTACTGGCAGGGGCCCGCACGGCACCGTGACGCGGCCCGGTCCGGCTCAGACCACGCTCACCGGATGCCGCACCACCGCGTCGAACAGGTAGCCCTGGGTGTTGTGCGCGGTGGCCACCGGCTGCGTACGCCCCGAACGGTCCGTCGCCCGCGCCAGCAGCACGGCCGGTCCCCGCTCCTTCGGCACCCAGTCGGCCGTCCAGCGCACCCAGCTCCCGGCCCGCGGCTCGTCCCGTAGCCGGGCCCGCCGCCAGTGCGTCCCGCCGTCGGTGCTGACCTCCACGGCCCGCACGGGCGCCCCGCCCGACCAGGAACGCCCGGTCAGCAGCGTGCGCCGATGGGCGCGGAACGAGGCACCCGGGGCCAGCTCGAAGGCGCTCTTCAGGGTCTGCCGGGTGAGCGGCGCGCTTCCCTCGGGCGGATGCCCGGGACCGAACAGCCGGTAGAGGCCGGTGTTCCACGGGGTGAGCAGCGGCTCGGCGCTCACCTCGATGTCGCCGACCCACTTGATGTTGGCGATGCCCACCCACGACGGCACGATCAGCCGGACCGGGTAGCCGTGGTCGGGCGGCAGCGGTTCGCCGTTCATCTCGTGGGCGAGGACGACGTCGTCCAGCGCCTTCTCCACCGGCAGCGGACGGCGCACCCGCCCCAGGTTCACTCCGTCGGTGACGACCTCCGCGTCCAGGCCGCGCGGCAGGACGTCCACCGCGTGCCGCCCGATTCCCGCCCGGCGCAGTACGTCCGACAGCCGAACCCCGCGCCAGCGTGCCGTCCCGATCGCCCCGAGCGTCCACGCGGTGCCGCTGACCGCCTGGCCCTGCTGCGAGGTGAAGAAGCTGCGGCCGTTGCCCGCGCACTCCACGAACGCGGTGCGCGTCACCTGGGGGAGGGCCAGCAGGTCCGCGAAGCCGAAGTCCACCGGGCCGCCCGTCAGCCCGTCGCCCCACACCGTCAGCTTCCAGTCGGTCCGGTCGATGCGCGGGGTGGCGGTGTGATTGCGGACGAAGAACCGGTCGGCGGGCGTGAGCAGCCCGGTGTCCCGCAGGGCGGCGAAGTTCGTCTCCGCGTTGGTGCCGCGCAGCGTGAACAGCTCCGGAGGCAGCGGCTTGACCACCCCGGGCAGCCCGTCGGCCGCCCGCGCGGGTGCGGCGACCGAGGCGAGCGGCACGGCGGCCGATGCCGCCGCGACCAGCTTCAGCAGATCGCGGCGGTCGATCCCGGCGGAGCGTGCCCGGCCGCCGGTCCACTGCCGCATCCGTATCCGGTCGTAGACGTCCTCGGTCGGAACCGGGCTCATGGAAGCTCCTCGCAGGTCAGGTGGAGAGTCGGGGTGGAGAGTCGGAGTGGAGAGTCGGGGAGAAAGGCAGGGGGAGCCACCGGTGGGCGGGCCAGGCGGGCGGTCAGGTGGGAGAGGGAGCGGAGGGGGCGGGAGCGGAGGGAGCGGGGCGCGGGCGCGGCTGCGGCAGGCTCGCGAGCAGTTCCCGTACGAGCGGGCCCACCTGCTCCGTCTCGATGAGGAAACCGTCGTGCCCGCAGGGCGAGGCGATGGTGCGCACGGCGTCCGCCCCCGGCAGCAGCGCGGCCAGACGCTCCTGCTGCGCCAGGGGGTACAGCCGGTCCGAGTCGACCCCCGCGACCAGAGCGGGCATGTCCGCCCGGCGCAGCGCGCGGGCGATCCCGCCCCGGCCCCGGCCGACGTCGTGGCCGTTCATCGCCTCGGTGAGCGTCACATAGCTGCCCGCGTCGAAGCGGCGCACCAGCTTGTCCGCGTGGTGGTCTAGGTAGGACTCCACCCGGTAGCGGCCGCCGTGCCCCGGCTGCTCCCCGGGCTGCGCCCGGCCGCCGAAGCGGGAGTTCAGCTCGGGTTCGCCGCGGTACGTGATGTGGGCGATGCGGCGCGCCTGGCCGAGGCCTCTGTGGGGGCCGCCGCCCGGGGGCGCCCGGTGGTAGTCGCCGCCCCGCCATCCCGGGTCGGAGCGGATCGCGCCGATCTGCACCGAGCCCCAGGCGATCTGCTCGGCGGTCGCGGCCGCCGGGGCGGCGAGCACGAGCAGCGAACCGGTGCGCCCGGGCCTGCTCACCGCCCACTCCAGGGCCCGCATACCGCCCATCGACCCGCCGACGACGGCCGCCCACCGGTCGATGCCCAGCACATCGGCGAGCGCCGCCTCGGCCGCCACCTGGTCCCGGACGCTCAGATACGGGAACAGCGGCCCCCACGGCGTGCCGTCGGGCCCGAGGGAGGAAGGGCCGGTGCTGCCCTGGCAGCCGCCCAGGACGTTGGGCGCGACGACGAACCAGCGGTCGGTGTCGACGGCCCGGCCCGGACCGACCAGCGCGTCCCACCAGCCCGGCGTCGGATGCCCCGGGCCGGCGGCTCCGGCCACATGGCTGTCGCCAGTCAGCGCGTGCAGCACCAGCACGGCGTTGGACCCGTCCGCCGCCCGCTGCCCCCAGGTCTCGTACGCCAGGCGCACCCCCGGCAGCAGGACGCCGGACTCCAGGGGCAGCGGGTCCTCGATCGCCGCCCAGCGGCGACGACCGGGCGGATCCCCCTCCCGCCGGCCGCCGGAGGCCGGCGGGAGGGGGCGCGCGCGGTGCGGGGCCGTCCGGTTCAGGACGCCGCCTTCGCCGCCCGGAAACCCGCCTCCAGGTCGGCCTTCAGGTCGTCCACGTTCTCCAGTCCCACCGACAGCCGCACCAGACCGGGCGTCGCGCCGGTGGCGAGCAGCTGCTCCTCGGTGAGCTGACTGTGCGTGGTGGAGGCCGGATGGATGATCAGGCTCCGTACGTCACCGATGTTGGCGAGGTGGCTGAACAGCCCGACGGCGTCCACGAATTGGCGGCCCGCCTCGGCCCCGTCCCGCAGTTCGAAGGCCAGCACGGCCCCGGCCCCGCGCGGCAGGTAGCGCTGCCCGGCCTCGTACCAGCGGTTCGACTCCAGACCCGCGTAGTGCACGGTCTCCACCTCGTCGCGCCGCTCCAGCCAGCGGGCGAGCTCCAGCGCGTTGGAGGTGTGCCGCTCCAGCCGCAGGCTGAGCGTCTCGACGCCCTGGAGCAGCAGGAACGCCGAATGCGGCGAGAGGGCGGGACCCAGGTCGCGCAGCAGCTGCACCCGGAGCTTCACCGCGAACGCACTCGGGCCCAGGTCGGGCCAGTAGCGCAGCCCGTGGTAGCTCGGGTCGGGATCGTGGAAGTCGGGGAAACGGTCGGCGTGGGCCCCGAAGTCGAACGTGCCGGCGTCCACGACCACGCCGCCGATCGTCGTGCCGTGCCCGCCGAGGAACTTGGTCGCCGAGTGGACCACGATGTCCGCGCCGTGCTCGATCGGCCGCAGCAGGAAGGGGGTGGGCACGGTGTTGTCGACGATGAGCGGCACCCCGGCCCCGTGCGCGGTGTCCGCGACGCCCCGGACGTCCAGCACGTCGCCGCGCGGATTGCCGAGCGTCTCGGCGAAGAACGCCTTCGTGTTGGGCCGGACCGCGGCCCGCCAGGCCTCCAGGTCGTCCGGGTCCTCGACGAACGTCACCTCGATGCCGAACCGGGGAAGCGTGTGACGGAAGAGGTTGTAGGTGCCGCCGTACAGCGACGGGGAGGACACGATGTGGCCCCCGGCCCCGGCCAGCGTCAGGATCGCCAGCGTCTCGGCGGCCTGCCCCGAAGCCAGCGCGACGGCGGCGACCCCGCCTTCCAGCGCGGCGATGCGCTGCTCCAGGACGTCCTGGGTGGGGTTGTGGATGCGGGTGTAGATGTTGCCCGGCTCGGCCAGCGAGAACACGTCGGCCGCGTGCTGCGTGTCGCGGAAGACGAAGGACGTCGACTGGTAGATCGGCACCGCGCGGGCGCCGGTCGTCGGGTCCGGGGCTGCGCCGGAATGGATCTGCTTGGTCTCGAACGACCAGGCGGCGCCGGGCTCCTGACGGTTCTGGTTCTCGGGGGTGTGGCCTGCGGTGACGGAGTCGAGGGGCTGGCTCATGTGGTTCCTCGCACGGGGCGGTGACGGCTGAATACGGACCGTAGGCCGCATACCGCACCCTCGGAAGCGTGTCGCCCGCCCGGCCACGAACCCGCAACGGCGCGTCATGGCCCGCAACACTGCGGCAACGGAGAAGCCATACCCGGCCGCTCCGGAGCCGCCGCTCTCCGCCGCCTCCCCGCTCCGTCGCCGCCACATCCCATCGCTTCCCCGCTCCGTCGCCGCCCCGGCCCGGCGGTGACGGTGACGGCGACGGGAGTACGGAGACGGCTCAGCGGACCGCCGGGACCTCGGTGATGGAGCGACCCGCCCACGCGGGCGGCGGTTCGACGAGCGCGGCCAGCCGCTCCCGTACCGAATCCGGGAACGGGACGGTGCGGCCCGCCCGTTGGTCCACATGGAGCGCCAGCAGCTCGCTCGTCGCCACCGGGGCGGCCTCCGGCTCCGGCGCGGCGTCCGGTGCGCCGACCACGTACAGCTCGTGGCTGAAGCGCGCCTTCTTCGCGTCCACTCCCAACAGGCGTGTCCGGACGGCGAGATGGGCGCCCTCGGCCACGTCGAGGAGATAGCGCAAGTGCGACTCGACGGT
The DNA here is from genome assembly GCF_014650675.1 of Streptomyces anulatus. Classification (GTDB taxonomy): domain Bacteria; phylum Actinomycetota; class Actinomycetes; order Streptomycetales; family Streptomycetaceae; genus Streptomyces; species Streptomyces anulatus. The sequence continues at coordinate 159,242 of NZ_BMVK01000018.1, forward strand.
GTAGAGCGAGCAGCCGGTGCTCTCCCGGTATCCGGCGTGCAGACCGGTCTCGATCATCATCGCGTCGGTGGCGTACCCGAAGACGAGGACGTAGAACGCCTCGCTCATATGGCCGTTGTAGTCGATCCACTCGGGTCGTACCGTCCGGTGGACCAGGGGGAGTTCCGTGGCGTCGTCGGTCACGGTCGTCTCCTCGGGGGCCGGGTGCTCGCTCATCGGGCGACCTCCTCGGCGGTCCGGGGCAGGCGGCCCGTCGCCCGCAGGACGTCGATGACGCCCCGGTCGCGTTCGGCTACCAGGTCGGCGATGCTCCGGCCGTCCGCCGCCTGCTCGCAGCCGGCCACCACCGCCTCGTACAGGGCGCGGTCCAGTTCGGGTGCTTCGAGCCGGGTCCAGGGCGACTTCAGCGACGGGCCGAAGTGGTCGAGCATATGGGCCATCCCGCCCTCGCCGCCCGCGAGCGCGAACGTGAGCATCGGGCCCATGACGGCCCAGCGGAGCCCCGGGCCCTCGGTGATCGACGCGTCGATCTCCGCCACCGTCGCCTCGCCGTTGGCGACCATGTGCAGGGCTTCCCGCCACAGGGCCTCCTGGAGCCGGTTGGCTATGAAGCCGGGCACCTCGCGGTCCATGGTGATCACGGACTTGCCCGCGACACCGTAGAAGCGCGAGGCCCAGTCGACCGCGGCGGGCGCGGTCCGTTCACCGCCGACGACCTCGACCAGGGGAATGAGGTAGGGCGGGTTGAAGGGATGCCCGACGACGAGCCGCCCGGGGTCGGCGGCCTCCGTCTGCATGTCCGTCATCGGATAGCCGGAGGTCGACGAGGCGATCACCGTGCCGGCGGGCGCGGCGGCGTCCAGCCGGGCCAGCAGATCGCGCTTCAGGTCCAGCTTCTCGGGGGCGCTCTCCTGGACGAACTGGGCGTCGGCCACGGCCTCTTCGAGAGTGGCGGTGACGGTCAGCCGGTCCTGCGACGCTCCGGGGGCCAGGCCGAGCTGCTCCAGCGCGGGCCAGGCCGCGGCGATGAGCCGACGCAGCCGGACGGCAGCGTCGGGGGCCGGGTCCCAGGCGGTGACGTCGTAGCCGCGGGCGAGGAAGTGGGCCGCCCAGCCTCCGCCGATCACCCCGGCCCCGACACACGCCACACGGCGTACGTCCTCCGGGGCGCAGGGAGCGGCGGGGCCGTCGGTCGCGGCGGCAGTGGGGGTGACAGTCATGGGCGACTCTCCAGAAAGATGGGGGGGAGGGGGCGGCGGAGGCGGAGGCGGAGGGCGAACGGGGAGGTGAGGGAGGCGTGCGGGGTCAGGCGCGCGGGCGCAGGCCGAGCTTCGCGCGTGCCTCGTCGGGCGTGGCGACCCGGGAGCCCAGGGATTCGGTGATCCGCACGGCGCGCTCCACCAACTGGCCGTTGGTGGCCTTGACGCCCTTGCCCAGATAGAGGTTGTCCTCCAGGCCGACCCGGACGTGTCCGCCGAGCAGGATCGACTGGGCGACCCAGGGCATCTGCATCCGGCCGAGCGCGAAGCTCGCCCACTGGGCGCCCTGCGGAAGCATGTTGACCATCGCCTGGAGCACGCCCGGGTCGGCGGGCGCGCCCCACGGAATGCCCATGCAGAGCTGGAAGACCGTGGGGTCGTCGAGCAGCCCCTCGGCGAGGAGCTGCTTGGCGAACCACAGCTGTCCGGTGTCGAAGATCTCCAGCTCGGGGCGGACCCCGAGCTCCTGGATGCGCTTCGCGCCGGTGCGCAGCATGTCGGGGGTCGAGACGTAGAGGTTGCTGCCGTCGCCGAAGTTGAGTGAACCGCAGTCGAGGGTGCAGATGTCCGGCAGCAGCTCCTCCACGTGCGGCAGCCGTTCGAGACCGCTGACCAGATCGGTGCCGGGCAGCTGACGGAGCGGGGCCTCCGGGTCGATGACGAGGTCCCCGCCCATCCCGGCGGTCAGGTTGATGACCACATCGGTGCCGGTCTCCCGGATCCGCTCGACGACCTCCCGGTAGAGCCGCGGATCGCGGGAGGGCGCGCCGGTCTCCGGCTCGCGGACGTGGATGTGGACCACGGCGGCCCCGGCCCCGGCGGCCTCCACGGCGGAGGCGGCGATCTGCTCGGGCGTCACCGGGACATGGGGGCTGCGGCCGACGGTGTCGCCGGCTCCGGTGAGGGCGCAGGTGATGATGACGTCCTGGTTCACGGGCATGCGGGAACGTCTCCTCTCGGGGAGTTCGGGGAGTTCGGGGAGTTCGGGGGAGTACGGGAAGTTCGCGTTCGGGGGTTGGGGGTACAGGGGGTGTACGGGGCGGGCGCGGCCGTCAGCCGGACACGGGCGCCGTCAGGCAGGCGTCCACGTGGGCGATGAGCGCGTCGTGCATGGCCGGTGCGCCGGTGCCCGGGAGGCCGGGCTCGGTGGCCAGGACCTGGGAGGCCAGTCCGTCGATCAGCGCGGTGAGGGCGAGGGCCGCGCCGTCCGCGTCGACCGGACGGAACACGCCTTGTCCGACGCCGCGACGGATCACGTCGGCGACCGTGCCCCGCCACTGGCGGTAGTACTCCACGTGGAGCCGTCCGACCGTGGTGGACCGGGCGGCCTCGGCCCACAGGTCGAGCCAGACGCACCACTGCCGCCGTTGCTGTTCGGTGCGGGGCGTCTGGAGCTCGATCAGCAGACGCAGTTCGTCCCCGGCGTGACGGGTACCGGCCGTGGCCTCGGCACGGCGACGGGTGTCCTCGTCCATGCACCAGCGGACCGCCGCCTCCAGCAGTTCGTCACGGCCGGGGAAGTGGTAGTGGATCGCCGCCGTGCTGGTGTGGCAGGCGGCGGCGATGTCCGCGACCCGGACGGCGTGGAAGCCGCGTTCGGCGATGAGCCGGACGGTCTCCCGCACGATCTGCAAGGGTCTGCCGCCCTCCGGTGAGGGCGAAGGAGAGCGAGAGGGCGACGGGGAGCGGACGTTCGACGGTGTCGCCGCCGCACCCGCTGTCACCTCGCCCGCCGCGCCGGCCGTCGTGCCGATCAGCCGGCCGACGTCCACGCCGCCGATGTCCGCGATCCGGGCCAGCTCGGCGGCGGTGAAGCGCCGTGTGCCGTTCAGGGAGCGTGACAGCTTCGACGGATCGATGACGATCCGCCGCGCGAACTCGCGCGCGCTGACACCCGTCGCGTCGATCACCTGCCGGACCCGTGCGGCCACCTCGTCCTGCTGCATGGTCAGCCACCGTAGCCATGTGTTGAGAAAACCTCAACACGGTCGGACGTGGCCCTTTAACAAGAAGGGCGTTGCGGTTCTGACTGATGCATCAGTCAGAACCGCAACGCCCTTCTCGCCCGCTGTCCGCCCGCCCGGCGGAGTGGCTCGGGATGCTCACTCCTGGACGAGCATCCCGTTCCGCAGCTTGCCCAGCATCCGGCTCAGCAGCCGGGACACGTGCATCTGCGATATCCCGAGCTCCGCGCCGATCTGCGCCTGGGTCATCTCCTGGCCGAAGCGCATGTCGATGATCCGGCGCTCCCGCTCGTCCAGTTCGCCCAGCAGGGGCGCGAGGGCGTGGAGATTCTCCACGGTCTCCATGGCGGGGTCCGGTCCGCCCAGCACATCGGCGAAGGTCCGCCCGGCGGCCTGGCGGGGCCCGGTGTCCGCGGTGTCGGTCGGCATGTCCAGGGAACCCGCCGTGTAGCCGTTGGAGGCGACGATCCCCTCCGTGACCTCGGTCTCCTCGATCCCCAGGTCCTTCGCCAGCTCCTGCACCGTGGGGTCCCGGTCGAGGTCGCCCGCCAGGGACTCCTTCGCCTTGGCGAGGTCGACCCGCAGCTCCTGGAGACGCCGCGGCACGTGCACCGCCCAGCTCGTGTCACGGAAGAACCGCTTGATCTCCCCGACGATGTACGGCACCGCGAACGAGGTGAACTCGACCTCCCGCGACAGGTCGAAGCGGTCGATCGCCTTGATGAGCCCGATGGTGCCGACCTGGATGATGTCCTCCATGTCGCCACTGCCCCGGTTGCGGAAGCGGTTGGCGGCGAAGCGGACGAGGGACAGGTTCATCTCGATCAGGGTGTTGCGCGCGTACTGGTACTCGGGCGTGCCCTCCTCCAGGACCTGGAGGCGGTCGAAGAAGAGGCGCGAGAGCCGACGCGCGTCCATCGGGGCGACCTTCCCGGCATCCTCGATCCACGGAAGTTCCTCGGTGGTGCCCGCCTTCTCCGTACCGGCCGTCTTCGCGGTCCGTGCGGTCTGTGCGGTCTGCGCGTTCATGTCGCTTCACGCTCCCTGGTTCGTAGGCCCTGAGGTCTGTTCGCCTTCCCAGGGGTACGGCTCTCATGCGTCGAGGAGGGAGTTGATCCGGCCATCCGGTGTGAGTTGGCCGGAAATAGGCGTGGTTCGGCTCTGAAGCGCCGTCACCGCGAAGCGAGAGGCGCGAGGCGAAGGGCGCGAGCAATGAATGCGCAAACAACCGCCCCACCGGTACGGGGGAGCCCGGTGGGGCGGTCGCCACCAGAGTGCCACAGCCGGGCGGCCGTTGGGACCGGACCGGCGCGTATTGGCCTACGGATGAGTCGATTTCGCCGCTCGGCGGCTCGGGCGTACGCCGGGGCATCGGGGCGCCGTAGGGAGACGGGTTCCCTCGGCCGGGTCGCGACCCGACGGTGCTGGGCCGGTGTCCCGATGGCGGAGGCCCGGCGGCCGGCATCCCGGGGGCGCGGGGCAGGACGGACCGCGTCCCGATGATTGCGGCGTCGTGAACAGATTCGCCTCGCGGAATACCTGCCGTACCCACCGGCTTTTCCTGCCTGGCGGGTGCGCCGCGCCGAACCCCCGGGCACCCGCCGCCGAGAACCGCGCGATGGACGGAACGAGAACGAGGAAGACCATGACCCAGAACCACCCCCGGCCCCGGACCGACGCCCCTTCCCCGCTCCACCCGCTGGACAACCCCGCCCGGTCCTCGCTCACCGGTCCGCACGCCCACTTCGCCGAGAGGCGCGGGCGAATCCTGCGCTATCCCGCCGATGTCACACCCTGGCTCGCGCTCCCCGACGTCCCGGACGCCCAGGACTGGGCCGACGTCGCGGCGCTCGTCGGACCGGGCGGCTCCGTCGCCCTGGCCGCGTTCCAGGAGTCGCCGCCGCAGGACTGGGAGATCGCCTTCCGGGCCGAGGGCGTCCAGCTGGTCGACGCGTCGGTGGACGCCGCGCCCGATCCGGAGGCGGTCCCGCTGGGCCCCCGGGACGTGCCGGAGATGCTGGACCTGGTGGCGCGCACCCGCCCCGGCCCCTTCCTGCCGCGCACGGTCGAACTGGGCACGTACCTGGGCATCCGTAGGGGCGGCGCGTTGGTGGCGATGGCGGGGGAACGGCTGCACCCGCCCGGCTGGACCGAGATCAGCGGCGTCTGCACGGACGAGTCCGTACGGGGGCAGGGGCTGGCGAGCCGACTGGTCCTGGCGGTCGCGCACGGTATCCGGGAGCGCGGCGAGACGCCGTTCCTGCATGCCTCCGCCTCCAACACCGGGGCCGTCCGGCTCTACGAGTCCCTCGGCTTCCGGCTCCGCCGGCGTACGGAATTCCTCTCCGCCATCGTCCCCGCCACCCTCCCGTCGGCCGACGGGACCCGCAGGCCCTCGCTGCGCTGACCGATCCGGCGTACCGGGACCTGGGGCACTCCCGGTACGGGACCTGGGCCCCGGGCCGGAAGTCCCGGGCGGGACCTTTGGCGGCCGCCCCGGGCCCTATGCCCTCCTGCGCGGACGCCCGCCACCCGGTCCACTGGAAGGGACCGTCCGAAACTGCGGGCGGCACCGAGAGACCAGCGGGAGGACAGGCCGTGCCCATGAGGTTGCTGGACATGGCACTGAAGCGGAACGCGGTACGGCACGGGGGTGCTGCCGCGCCCGGTGCGGACGCCGGCGTCGCGACGGTGTCCCGGAGCCGGATCGGCAACTGGGCACTGGTCGGCGGTCTCGCGCTGCTGACCGTACTCGTCGTGCTCCTCGACGTCAGCACCGGCAACGACCTGCGGGTCGTGCCGCTGCTCGTGGTCGTCCCCGCACTGGCCTCCGTCTACTGCAGCCTCCGCCAGACCATCTGGATCGCGGTGTGGATCACCACGGTCGTCGTCGGATTCCGGGTCGGTGCCGACGGCACTTTCTGGGACTTCGTCTTCGGCATCGGATTCGCCGTACTGGCCTGTGCCCTCGGGGTCGCCGCCTGCGCGGCGCGGATCCGGCACGCCACCGAGATGGCGCGGCTGCGGTCCGCCGCCGTCACCCTGCAGCGCCAGATCCTGCGGCCGCTGCCGGTCGGTACCGACCACGTCATCGCGCACGGGCTCTACGAGCCGATCGAGGAGGACCGCTTCGTCGGCGGGGACATCTACGAGGTCGTCGAGTCGCCCTACGGGACCCGGGTGATCATCGGGGATGTCCAGGGCAAGGGGCTCGCGGCCATCGGCGCCGGTTTCGCGGCCATCGCCGCGTTCCGTGAGGCGGCCATCCGCGAACCCACGCTCACCGGAGTGGTGGAGGCGCTGGAGGCCGCAGTCGTCCGGCACAACGTGTTCTCCGCCCAGACGGGTGAGGCCGAACGCTTCGTGACCGCGCTCGTCCTCGGGTTCGACGAGGGCGGCCGGGTGGAGGCCGTGAACTGCGGGCACCTGCCGCCGCGCCTGCTGCACGACGGCCGGTCATCGGCCGTCACGCTCCACCGGACGTACGTCCCCCTCGGCCTCGCCGGACTGAGCCAGGAGACCCGTACGACCGAGTCCTTCGACCTCCCGCCGGGCGCGACGCTCCTCGTCGTCACCGACGGGGTGACCGAGGCCCGGGACGCCGCCGGCGCGTTCTACCCGCTGGACGAGCGGATCGGGGCCTGGGCCGGGCACGGGCCGCGCGAACTGCTCGACGCGCTCCACGTCGATCTGGAGGACTTCTCCGGAGGCGTCCGGCGCGACGACATCGCCGCGCTCGCCCTGCTGCACACCCCCGCCGACGGCAGGCGTCGGCCCGCGGCGCCCGGCGACGCCGCTTCCCGCGTGGCCCCTCCCGGCGCTGTGGTTCCCGGCGTTCGCGCACCCGGCGATGACGCCGACGCGGGCGAGAACGAGCGGCGGACCGCCGCGGTCTGAGCGCGCGCCGCGCGCCCGCGGCAGGCTTCCCTGATGTCCCCACGAGACGAATGTCGCGTGGGGACATTTTCAGGTGTACGGTGCACATATGACTCCGGAACGGAAGATCCCGGAACGGCGCAGCCGCAAGGCGCGCCGCACCCGCGACACCCTGGCGCAGGCCGCGTTCGAGCTGGTGCTCGACCGGGGGCTGCGGAACGTGACGGTCGAGGAGATCGCGGAGGCCGCGGACGTCGACCGCCGTACGTTCAGCCGGTACTTCACGAGCAAGGAGGCCGCCGCCCTCGACTCCCTGCGGGGCGACGGGGACCGCATCAACGCGGCCCTGCGCGCCCGGCCGGCCCCGGAACCCCCGCTCCTCGCCTACCGGCGGGCCGTCCTCGACTGGCTCGCCGATCCCGGGGCGGAGCCCTGGCACCGCCGCCCCCGGATCTTCGACCTGCTGGTCGTCGCCGAGGAGGAGCCGACCCTCTACGCCGTCTTCCACCACATCCGGGTGGACGCCCAGGAGGACTCGGTCGCCATCGTCGCGGACCGGCTCGGCGTCGACCCGCGGCAGGACATCCGGCCCGCCGTGACCGTCGCCGCGGGAGCGGGCGCACTGCTCGCCGCCCAGGCCGCCTGGGTGCGCGGAGGCCGCCCGGACGCCCTGCCCGCACTGGTCGCCGAGGCGTTCGACGCGCTCTCCGCCGACCTGCTCGGCGAACCGCGCCCCGCTCCGGAACGGCACCTGGACGCTCCGGAACAACACCCGGGCGCCCCGGAACAGCACCGGGGCATCACCAGCACCACCCGCACCACCAGCACCGCAGAAGAAGCAGAAGGAACCGAGGCAACCTCATGACCACCGAGCACAGCACCACCCCCGCACCCGAGGCGAAGGCCGAAGCCCAGGCCGAGTTCGCGGGCCGCACCGCTCTCATCACCGGCGGCGCCTCCGGTATCGGCCTCGCCCTGGCCCGGCGGCTCGCCGCCGGCGGCGCGGCGGTCGTCGTCGCCGACTACGACGAGGAGAGCGCACGCAAGGCCGCGGCCGAGCTGGAGAGCACCGGAGCCAGGGCCGCAGCCGTCGCGATGGACGTCACCGACCCCGCCTCCGTCGAAGCGGGCGTGCGATTCGCGGTGGACACCTTCGGCGCCCTCCACCTCGCCGTCAACAACGCCGGCATCGCGGGCCCCAGCAGCCCCACCGGCGAGTACCCGGTCGAGGACTGGAACCGCGTCGTCGCCACCAACCTCAGCGGCGTCTTCCACTCGATGCGCCACGAACTGCCCGCCATCGTCGCGGCGGGCGGCGGCGCGATCGTCAACATGTCCTCCATCCTCGGCACCAACGGCTTCGCGGGGTCGCCCGCCTACGTCGCGGCCAAGCACGGCGTCGTCGGCCTCACCAAGACCGCCGCGCTCGAGTACGCCGGGCAGAACGTCCGGATCAACGCGGTCGGCCCCGGCTTCATCGACACCCCGCTCCTGCGGAACACCGACCCGGGGGCCCGCGAGCACCTGGTCTCCCTGCACCCGGCCGGACGGCTCGGCACCGCCGAGGAGGTCGCCGAACTCGCCGCCTTCCTGCTCTCCGACAAGGCCTCCTTCATCCACGGCAGCTACCACCTGGTGGACGGCGGCTACTCCGCCCCGTGACGGAGCCCGAGTGGCGCGCGGGGGACACGGGGGCGACAAAAGAAGCACGGGGCGACAGAGCGAAACAAGGAAGAAGCGAGGAGACCCCATGAAAGCCGTTCAGTACCGAGCCGTCGGCGCCGCCCCCGAGGTGGTCACCGTCCCGGACCCCGAGCCCGGCCCCGGCCAGGTCCTGCTGAAGGTCACCGCCGCCGGCGTCTGCCACTCCGACATCGCCGTGATGAGCTGGCCCGCCGACCAGATACCCTTCCCGCTGCCCCTCACCCTGGGGCACGAGGGCGTCGGCACGGTTGCCGCCCTCGGTGACGGCGTCGACGGCTTCGCCCTCGGCGACTCCGTCGCGGTGTACGGGCCCTGGGGCTGCGGCACCTGTGTGAACTGCGCCGAAGGCAAGGAGAACTACTGCCTGCGCGCCAAGGAGCTCGGCATCATGCCGCCCGGACTCGGCGCACCCGGCGCGATGGCCGAGTACATGATCGTCGACGATCCCCGCCACCTGATCCCGATCGGCGACCTCGACCCGGCGAAGACGGTGCCCCTCACCGACGCCGGACTGACCCCGTACCACGCGATCGTGCGTTCCCTGGCGAAGCTCGTTCCCGGTTCCACGGCCGTCGTCATCGGCACCGGCGGCCTCGGCCACGTCGCGATCCAGCTGCTGCGCGCCATGACGGCCGCCCGGGTGATCGCCCTCGACGTCACCGAGGACAAGCTCGCCCTGGCCAGGACCGTCGGCGCGCACGAAGCCGTCCTCTCCGACGAGAAGGCGGCCGCCCGTGTCATGGAACTGACCGGCGGACTCGGCGCCCACGTGGTCCTCGACTTCGTCGGAGCGCCGCCCACCGTGGCGACCGCCGGAGCCGTCGCCCGCGTCGACGGCGACGTCACCATCGTCGGCATCGGCGGCGGTGCGCTCCCGGTCGGCTTCGGGACGCTCCCGTACGGCGCCAACGTGTGCGCGCCCTACTGGGGCTCGCGCAAGGAACTCGCCGAGGTCCTCGACCTGGCCCACGCCGGAGCGGTGGACGTCCACGTGGAGACGTACACCCTCGATGAGGCCCCGCTCGCCTACGAGCGCCTCCACGACGGCAGGATCAACGGCCGGGCCGTCATCCTCCCGAGCGGCTGAGGCCGCCCCGTACGCACGGCTGAACCTTTCCCGTACCCGTCGGTTGAAGCCGCTCCGTACGCACGGCTGAACCCTTCCCGTACCCGTCGGTTGAAGCCACCCCGTACGCACGGCTGAACCCCTCCCGCACCAGGCGGTTGAACCTCCCGGTCCGCCCCGGCGCCGAACGTCCGTCCGTCCGCCCCGGCGGCGCCCCCCCCGGGTCCTTCCCGGCGGCCGCGCCGCCGGGGCGGACGGAAAATACACGGCACCGGGAGGCCGGCCGCCGTTAGACTGGCCGGCATGGGTTCGTACCGCTTCTACTTCTTCCGCTGATCCCCGGCCCGGACGGCCGCAGCGCGCCGCACCGCGCGTCCCTCTGAGACGCCCCGGTGACGTCGACGTCACCGCGCGCACCCGCCGCCGTCCCCTCCGCCGTCCGGCATCCACGCCCCGCCGCCGCGCCTCCACGCGCGCCTTCGCGGGCCGTCACCCAGGGAAAAGGCACCCATGCACCCCCAGCGCGACCGCGCTCAACTGGCCATGAAGGACGTCTCCAAGGCGTACGGGGACCGCTCCGTACTCGACCAGGTGACCCTCACCGTCCGGCCCGGTGAGAAGACCGCCGTCATCGGCGAGAACGGCTCCGGAAAGTCCACGCTGCTCCGGCTGCTGGCCGGAGTGGAACAACCGGACACCGGTGAGATCACCGTCCGCTTCCCCGGCGGCACCGGCTATCTCGCCCAGACCCTCGACCTCGACCCGGCCGACACCGTGCAGGACGCCGTCGACGCGGCCCTCGCCGAACTGCGCGACCTCGAACACCGTATCCGTGAGGCCGAGGCCGGTCTCTCGGAGCGGAAGCCCGGCGACCCGGGGCCGACCGACGAGGAGCTCGCCGCGTACGGAGACCTCCTCACCGCCTACGAGGACCGCGACGGCTACCGGGCGGACGCCCGCACCGAAGCGGCTCTGCACGGACTCGGCCTCGCCCACCTCACCCGCGACCGTGCTCTCGCCACGCTCTCCGGCGGCGAGCAGTCCCGGCTCGCCCTCGCCTGCGTCCTGGCCGCCGCCCCCGAACTGCTGCTGCTCGACGAGCCGACCAACCACCTCGACGCCCGCGCCGTCGGCTGGCTGGAGGACCATCTGCGCGGCCACCGGGGCACCGTCGTGGCGATCACCCACGACCGGGCGTTCCTGGAGCGCGTCACCTCGGTGATCCTGGAGGTCGACCGGGACCTGCGCACGGTCACCCGGTACGGGGACGGCTGGGAGGGCTATCGCACCGCCAAGGCCGCCGCCCGCCGCCGCTGGGCCCAGGAGCACGAGGAGTACCTGACGGATCTGGCCCGCACCGAGGAACTCGTCGAAGCGGCCGGAGCGCGGCTCGCGGCCACCGGAGGGGACCCGAAGCAGGGCTTCGGCAAGCACCGCCGCTCGCACGAGGCCAAACTGTCCGGCCAGGTCAGGGCCGCCCGGACCCGGCTGGACGCCCTGCGCAGGTCACCGGTGCCGCCCCCGCCCCGCCCGCTCGCCTTCACCGGCCGCCCGGCCGTCACCGACGGGACCGGGACGGCGGACCGCGACGGAACCGGCACGCCGGACAGCGTGAGGACCGCTACCGGGGCCGGGACGGGGGACCGCGACGGAACCGCCACCGGGACCGGGACGGGGGACCGCGCGAGGCCCCTGGTGGAGCTGGACGCCGTCTCCGTCGGGGAGCGACTCCGCCTCCCCTCCCTGCGCGTGGCCTCGGGAGCCCGCCTCCTGGTGACCGGTGAGAACGGGGCCGGGAAGACCACCCTGCTGCGGGTCCTCGCCGGTGACCTGACCCCCGACACGGGCACGGTCACCCGCCGGGCCCGTGTCGGCTACCTCCCGCAGGAACTGCCCGCTCGCCCGACCCGGCGCACCCTGCTCGCCACCTTCGCGGCGGGCCGCCCCGGCTTCCCCGACGAGTACGCCGACGAACTCCTGGCCCTCGGGCTGTTCCGCCCCGAGGACCTCGACGTGCCCGTCGCGTCCCTCTCCGTCGGGCAGCAACGCAGGCTGGCCCTGGCCCGCCTGGTGACGCGGCCGGCCGATCTGCTGGTGCTGGACGAGCCGACGAACCACATCGCGCTGAGCCTGGTCGAGGAGCTGGAACAGGCCCTCGACCAGTACCCGGGCGCGGTCGTCGTCGTCTCGCACGACCGCAGTTTCCGGGCCCGCTTCACCGGCGACGTACTGGAACTGAGGGCAGGCCGCCCGGCGGCCGCGGAGCCCGCCTATGCGTCGGGGGAGGCGGCCGTCCCCCGCACCTGAGCGCGCAGCCGGTCGACGAACACCCGCTGACCGACGATCAGCCGCTCGGCGGCCAGCTCCGGCGTGCACCAGGCGAACCGGTCCATCTCCGGGAACTCCTGCTGCACGCCGGACCCGCGCGGCCACTCCATCGTGAACGTCCCGGGCACGACGGACGCCACGTCCAGCTCCGCCTCCAGGGCCCAGACGGTCACCGTCTTGCCGCTGCGCTGCCGTGACTCGCCCAGCGCGATCCACTCGCCCGGCGGGACCGGGACCCCCAGCTCCTCCACGAACTCCCGGCGGGCGGCGGCCGCCGCGTCCTCCTCCGGTCCGTACTCGCCCTTCGGCACCGACCAGGCGGCCGCCTCCCGCCCCGCCCAGAACGGCCCGCCCATGTGCCCGATCAGCACCTCGACATCCCGCCCGTCCACGCCCTCCGTGACCCGGAAGAGAAGAAGCCCCGCACTGCGCCTGCTTGTCGACATGTCGTCAAGTCTGCTGCGGCGCGGTGCGGGGCGCCATGCGGGCCCGGCCCTATCCGGAGGGAAGCGCTACGTCTTGCGGTAGCCGTACGCCTCCGAGGCCGCGGCCTCCACCGCCGCGAGGTCGCCGCCCGCCGAGGCGGTCACCACGGCTGCCACCGCGCCCTCCACGAACGGCGCGTCCACCAGCCGCGTGTCCTCGGGCAGCTCGTCGCCCTCGGCGAGCATGGCCTTCACCGTGAGGACCGCGCTTCCCAGGTCCACCAGGACCGCGACACCCGCACCCCGGTCCACCGAGGCGGCGGCCCGGCCGATCAGCTCCGCGCTCGTCCCGAGCCCACCGTTGGGCAGCCCGCCTGCCGGGGCGACCGGAGCGGTCACCCCTCCGGCGGCGAGGCCCCGCGCCAGCTCGGCGACCGACTCGGCGACCGGACCGCTGTGGGAGACCAGCACGATGCCCACCTGCCGTGTGCCGCTCACGCGCCCGCTCCGTCCGCCGCCGTCGCCGCCAGGGCCTCGACCAGCAGCGCCGACGAGGTCGCGCCCGGGTCCTGGTGCCCGATGCTGCGCTCGCCGAGATAGCTGGCCCGGCCCTTGCGCGCCTGCAACGGCACCGTCGCCTCGGCGCCCTCACGGGCCGCGTTCGCGGCGCCGTCGAACGAGGTGGCGAGGGCCTCCGCCGCGGGCAGCAGCGCGTCGAGCATCGTCTTGTCCCCGGCCTGGGCGCCGCCCAGCTGTCCCACCGCGGCGACCCCGGCGGCGAACGCCCGGGCGAGCTGGTCCTGTGTCACCTCGTCGTCGTCCCCGAGCGCCTTGCCCGTACGGCGCAGCAGCGTCCCGTACAGCGGTCCGGACGCCCCGCCCACGGTGGAGATGAGCTGCCGTCCGGCCAGGGTGAGCACCGCACCGGGGGTGGCGGGGGAGTCCTTCTCCAGCACCTCCGTCACCGCCGTGAAGCCGCGCTGGAGGTTACTGCCGTGATCGGCGTCCCCGATCGCCGAGTCCAGCTCGGTCAGATGGTTCGCCTCACGCTCCACGGACGCCGCGACAGCGGTCATCCAGCGGCGGAAGAAGTCGGTGTCGAGCACATGATCTCCTGTTCCTCGGTCCCACCCGGAACGGGTCGTCCCGGCGGCGGCACGGGCTGTACGGCCGGCCCCGCGCCGGATTCGCACCCGGTCACGGGATCCCGTCGGCGCTCAGCAGCCCCAGCGGAGCGCGGCCGTCCGCACGGGCGCGTCCCACAGTCGCAACAGCTCCTCGTCGACCTGGCACAACGTCACCGAACAGCCTGCCATGTCGAGCGACGTCACGTAGTTCCCGACGAGCGTACGAGCCACCGGGACGCCCCGCTCGGACAGGACCCGGTGGACCTCGGCATTGAACCCGTACAGCTCCAGCAGCGGAGTCGCCCCCATGCCGTTCACCAGCGCGAGCACCGGGCCGGTGGGCCGCAGGTCCTCCAGCACCGCGTTCACGGCGAAGTCGGCGATCTCCCCGGACGTCATCATCGGACGCCGCTCACGCCCCGGCTCGCCATGGATGCCGATGCCCAACTCCAGTTCCCCTGCGGGAAGATCGAAGGTGGGGCTGCCCTTGGCCGGAGTGGTGACGGCGCCGAGCGCCACCCCGAAGCTGCGCGAGGCCCCGTTCACCTGCCGCGCGACGGCGGCCACCCGCTCCAGCGGAGCGCCCTCGTCCGCCAGGGCTCCGGCGATCTTCTCGACGAACAGCGTCGCTCCCGTACCGCGCCGCCCGGCGGTGAACGTACTGTCGCTGACGGCCACGTCGTCGTCCACGATCACCTGGGCGACCTGGATCCCCTCGTCGTCGGCGAGCTCTGCGGCCATCTCGAAGTTGAGGACGTCACCGGTGTAGTTCTTCACGACGAACAGCACCCCCGCCCCGCTGTCCACGGCTGCCGCCGCCCGCAGCATCTGGTCCGGCACGGGGGAGGTGAACACCTCCCCGGGGCAGGCGGCCGACAGCATCCCGGGCCCGACGAACCCGGCGTGCAGCGGCTCGTGCCCGGAACCGCCCCCGGAGACGAGGCCCACCTTTCCCGCCACGGGCGCGTCCCGCCGGGTGACGACCCGGTTCTCCACATCGACGGTCAGCTCGGGATGCGCGGCCGCGATGCCCCGCAGAGCATCGGCGACCACGGTCTCGGGAACGTTGATGAGCATTTTCATGCCGATCTCCTGGTGAGCGTAGCGGGGGGCTTCGCGACCTGCGTTTTTGCAGGTCAGCATGGGGATAGCCAGTTGTGGATCTTGGCGGTCCGTGGCGGCTTGCCGCGCCTTGTGGCGGTGCTGGTGCTGACTGCTTGCTGAGTATTCTGACTAGTTGTCAGTTCATTGATGCGGTGCTTTTGATCTTGAGGGATGGCTTTCGGGTGCTCCAACGTGATGATGCCAACGTGGCGTGTGCGATGCCACCGCAAAGACGGCCTGCGTAGATCCAGGGCTCAAAGCGTCGGAGCTTGAGGTGGCCGTTCCGGATCCGGGTGGTGGGGGTGCGCGTGGGCATCTGAGTCCGAGCCCGCCGAGCGGTGCCCTTGGTGGACCGCTTCACGCGTGCGCGCGTTAAGGGCTGTCCGGCCGATCATGTGACTGACGTCCCCACGGTGATCCACGTTCAGATTTCGGAACACATCCGGTTGCGGATCGCAGTGGCGAGTGGCCGCCGCACTACCACCTCAAGAGCGAGCCGGAGCTGGCCCAGGAGTTCGGTGTCAGCCGCGGCACGCTGCGCAGAGCTCTGACCACGCTGATCGAGAAGGGTCTGCTGCGCCAGGTCCGGGGCCGAGGCACGTTCATGACATCGACGACGATCGAACCCGCCATCGCGCAGAAGCGGAATCCCGCTCGTACGCCAGTACGATGCGCCACCGTGCCCGTACCGGTACAGGCACGAAGCGACAGGCTCGGCCCCTGGCGGCAGGCCGGTTCAGTCGTCGTCCGGTGCGCCGCCGGTCCAGGCGACCGGCCCCTCCACCGCGGCGCCGGGCCACTGGCACCTCCGCCGTACGAGCGCGATCACCACCGCCCCGACCACGATCGCCGTGCTTAACACTGCTGGGCCAGCAGGCCGTGTAAGTGTGCGTTACCCGGCCAGGTCGAGGTCCCCAAGGATCAGCTGGAGGACCTGCTGAAGGGAGACGTCCGCGTTGTCCTCGACTACGCCGCACGCCCGGACGGTGTCGCGTGGGCACCAGCCGCATAACCCGTGTTCAGGACTCGAGGTCAACCCCCGCCCTGTTCTGGTCACGCCAGGTCCGGGGGGAGACACCATAGGCCTGCTTGAACACCCTGCTGAAGTGCGTGGCGTCTACGAAGCCCCATCTGCGGCCTGTGGCCGCGATGGTCCGGTGCCGGCCCTCGGGGCCGGTCAGTTCCCGCTTGCACTCCGCCAGACGGTGCGTCCGTATCCAGTCCCCCAGGCTGACACCCGATCGGGCCAGCACTGCGTAGAGGTGACGTACCGAGATACCGTGCGCAGCGGCGATCCGCGCGGCCGACAGATCGTGATCGGCCAAGTGCGCCCGGACATACCCCATGATCCGCAGGCTGAGTGTCGCCTGCAGCGGGGCCCGGCCCAGGTCGGAGTTCCCGAGTTGGGAGGCTACGACGGAACGGAGCAGTTCGACGCTCGGCTCCGTGACCGCCTCGGCGTACCTGCCTCGGCGCAGCTTGTCGCTGACGGCCAGTTGGGAAAAGTAGTTGGAAGCGAGGCGCGCGAGGGGGTTGTCGGTGCCGAGGGTGACTGCCGTGATCTCGCGCAGCGACCGCTCGGGAAGCGCGAGTGCTGATCGAGGGAAACGGAGGAAGTGCTGGTCGACACCCTCGTCAAAGACAAGTGTGTAGGGGGTACTCGTGTCGTAGAGGGCGAAGTCTCCCGGTCTCAGCAGAGCCTGGCGGCCGTTCTGCACCACCAGGCTGGTGCCCGACATCTGCAGACCGAGGAAGACGGCCGGTTCCTCGGTCTCCCGCGCCAGTCGCTGTGTCCGTTTGATGGTCAGCGCGGTCGCCCGCGCGGAGCAGACCCCGATGGGCCCGACGGTCTCCAACCCGATGCGGACCGAGAGATTCTTGGGCGGCAGGTGGTGAGCGATGTCGATCTTCACGACGGAATCCCACACTGCTTGCCGCACCGCCTCCTCCCGGTCCCGCGACGGTAGGAACGTTGTGTCCAGGACCGGGCTCACGAGGCGCACCTCCGACGGTGGGAACGGTGTTGACCGGACCGGTTCGGTCCAGGGGCTCTGATCTCGTCGCTACCGTGCCTTCCCCCCAAAAAACCGTCCTTCGACCAGGAGCCCAGTGGGGCATCACCATGGCAGGACTCGGTCACCCGTGCAACGGAGTCGTCAGGAATGTGCCGTACCTGAAAACAGGGACAGGGGCAACCGCTGTGGTGCTCGCTCCGCCCCGCACGCCTGGTCAAGAACCGTGCACGAACGGCACATGTGGTGTGCCGCCGTCAGCCTAGGTTCATCCCAGGGCGGACCCGGCGTGATGATCTGCGCTCTAGAGAATCCGCATAAGGGAGGCACGCAATCGTGAGCATCAAGATCGCACTGGTCGCAGCGGGCGCCGCCCTGCCGCTGGCATCCGCAGTGGCAGCGCATCCGCACAGGCCCGGACCCAGGCAGGAAGAGGTTCGGCCGCACCCGCGATCGTCACCGGCTCCAACTTGATCGACCCGGCCCCGGTCCCGAAGACGGCGGGCCGATAAGCAGGCGCCCGTTCGTACGGAGGATCCGGCTGTCCGCGCCGGTGGAGTGCACGGGGCAGGCTCGGACTACGGCTGGCTGTCGACGGTCCCGGGGTGGTGAAACAGCTCAGTGCGCGTGACACCAATTTTCGTGCTGTGCATCTTAGTTGGGGGCCCGATGGGCATTGGTTTGCTTCTGTTGGTTTTCGCTGTGGTCTGGCTGGTGATCGGGCTGGTGCGAAGGCCCAGTCCCTCGGCACAGAAGGCTTGGGCCAGAGGCGTCACCGGTATCTCCGTGCTCTTGATACTTGGTGCGGTCCTTTACGGCGCAACGGTGGAAACGAGCTCCGGCTATGACGGGCCCTCGCCCGCTCTGCTGGCGTTGCTCGTGGTCGCGATTGCCGTGGCACCGGGCGTGATCGCAGCGCTGGTGCGCAGCGGCAAGAACAGCTAGGAGCCGTACTTCTGAGCGTTCCCGGACCGCCTCCGGCCCCCGGCCGGGGACCGGAGGCGGTCCGCGCTCAGATCGGCGTGGACGTCCTCGTCTGCTGCCCTTCCCGGGCCAGCGGGCGAGGACGTTCTATAGACATCAGGGCGACCTGGCCGAGCTGGGTCCGCTGGTGGACCTGCTGGTGGAGGTCGGTCTGGCGCCCAGCAAGTCGGGTGCGCGCCGCACGGTCAGGGAGGGCGGCGCCTACGTGAACAATGTGAAGGTCGTCGACGGCGAAGTCGCACCGCCCGCCGGGGAGTTGCTGCACGGCCGCTGGCTGGTGCTGCGCCGGGGCAAGAAGAACCCGGCGGCCGTGGAGCTCGTCCCGGCGGGCTGATCCTCCCCGCGTCACAGTGCCGCAGGCCCCAGTCGATTTTCCTCGGTCGAGGCCGCAGCATCCGTTACCGCAACCGGCACACAGGGCGAGGGCGGGAGCACCGCGGAGGCGGTCAGAACTCCAACGACGACCGGTTAGCCCATCTCCCGGCGAAGAGGACCAAACGCACGAACCGCATCTCGTGTCCATCCCCGACGGGAGTGACAGCTCTTCCGGTCGCAATCTCGGCAACCGAGGTGCCTCCACCGCTGGCCTGCAAGGCAGGCAGGAACTGAAACCGACGTTTTCCGGCTGGTCCCGCACCAGGCCAAGCAGTCACGCCCCTCTTAGGCGCGCCCAGTTCGCTCAGGATGGTGACAAATGCCGGTCAAAGAAGGGTGATTGCATCATGGCGGACTGGGTGAAGGTCGCGGGAAGTCTCTCGGCCATCTCGGCGGGGTCCAGGACGACGGTGTGGGGTGTGAACGCGGCGAGCGCGATCTACCACTACACGAACTACGACGGTAGCCCCTGGATCAACATCCCGGGAGGCTTGAGCGACATCGGCGCGGCGGCCGACGGCACCGTCTGGGGGGTCAACAGCGGCAACCAGATCTACCGGTACACCGGAGACCAGAGCACGACGAACTGGCTGGGCATCAACGGCAGCCTGGTCCGCATCGATGCGGGCTCCCGGACGAACGTGTGGGGCGTCGACTCCGCCGGCAGCATCTACCGGTACACGAACCACGACGCCAACCCGTGGCTCAAGATCCCTGGCTCGCTCAGTGACATCGGCGCGGCGGCGGACGGCACCGTCTGGGGGGTCAACAGCAGCAACCGGGTCTACCGGTACACCGGGGACCAGGACCCTTCTGATCCGTGGGCGGACGTCAACGGAAGCCTGAAGCGGATCGCGGTGGGCTCCCGGACCAACGTGTGGGGCGTCGACCCGGCCGGCAGCATCTACCGGTACACCAACAACGACGCCAGCGGCGGCAACCCCTGGGTCAAGATTCCCGGCACCGCCACCGACATCGCTGCCGGCGCCGACGGCACCGCCTGGCACATCAACAGCGCAGGGGACATCTTCCGCTACACCGGCGACCAGCCCAGCTGATCCCCACCAAGTACTCCCCGCGGCCCCCTGACCGAGATCGGTCAGGGGGCCGTGTACGTCGCACGAGCCACCAGACCGACACCGAGGGCTGTCCGGACCTACCTGCTTCGCGTTTGAAAGATCGAGCTCTGACAGACGGCCCTCGACAACCGGAAGCCGCCAAAGCGCTGGCACCTGACCGCAAGAATCAAAAACAGGTATTAGAGATAACGGACGGTGACGGTCACCGAGCCGTCGATCGCCACCTCGTCGTTCAGACTCAGCTGGCTGGTCGGCGCGATCCGGACCTGGAAACCGGGGAACCCGCTTCCGCCGTCGGAAGCGGTCCGGTCGTTGGGCGCGGCAGCCTCGACAAGCCCGGGAAGTCGGGCGGCGAGGTCAGCGGCAATGTCGGCGGGCTCCTTTCCCAGATCTTCTGCGGCTTGGGCGAGCTGGTCCTCACCGAGAACCGTAACGATCTGCTCGGCGCTGATGGCCTCCTTGGGACCGTCGCCGATCCACGACCCCACCTGCGACTCCAAGCCGGCATCGGCCAGGCTTTCCGCCGTGATCGTCAAGAACCTTGACTGCGCGTTCGCAGCGTCTTCGTTGGTCATAGCGACATGATCCCCTCCGGGCACATTGAGGAGGATCACTTTCGGAAAGCTTCTCGCTACCTAGACATGCTCACCTGACCGATCGAGGTTAAAGAACAAGCTGAGGACGATCACGTGCGCTACCTCGCCGACGGCATCACCCCGCCGCCCGGCGATGTCGTCGCCGCCCTCCTCTCGTACGGTGCTATGGGGATGGCGAACGCGGAGAGGAAGAAGGCCCGTTTGAGCTGCTTGTTCCCTCTCCAGGAGGGCTGTTCGCCTCGGATCGAGGAGCCCGAGTTCCGGGTGGCCGGGGCGATCCCGAACCCGGCGGCGAGCTGGGCGTAGGTGTCGCCGCACCGCAGATGGTCCAGGGCGAGGAGAGCCTGAGGGCCGGCGGTCAGACGCCGCCGCCGGGCCCCGATCTCCCCTCGTCGTGCAGCGAGTCGTCCGGCCAGGTACCGCAGGGCGCGGCTGTACAGATCGATTCCGGACGGGTAGACAAGCACGCGAAGCTCCTGGTAACGGTGGATCTTGGTCGTGAACCCGTCTACCAGGAGCTTCGTCGTTCCGTAGATCCGTCCAACATGCGGCCGGCGCCGTCAGGTTGGAAACAGCTCACTGGCGCGGCCTCTCCCTACGCACCGACAATCCGCCGTGCTCTACCTGACCGCACTCCACCTCGCCGCAATCTTCTAATGGATCACCTTGTGATCCATTAGGGCTTCCCCTTCAGCAGCTCTGTCAGTGACGCGATGCTCTCCTCGCCCCGGCCGGACTCCACCGCTTGGTTCAGCAAGTCGTGGAAAGGCTTGTGCCACTGCACGTCCAGGTTCGCCTCCATCCCCAGCTCTGCATCATGGGCCGCGCCCACCGCGAAGATGTTCACCGTTGACAGGGGCTTGCTGTAGTCGCCGCTGTCGATTTCCTGGGCCATGGCGGGAAGCACCGAGCTGATCATCTCGAACCACTTCACCGCGAAGCGGACCATCGACGCCGCCTCCAGCCCTCGTGACTGCAGCGCCGCCGCTCCCTGGAAGAAGCCGACGAGCGCCGGCAGCAGCGTGCCGCCCACCGCCATCTCGTAAAGCGCGGCCAGGTCCGGGTCTGCGCCCAGGTACACCGTGTCGCCGCCCAGGACGCGGAGGGTCTGCTCGTACTCCGCGAAGACTGATTCCTCGCCGCCGTAATACAGCAGGGTGTCCGCCGCGCCCACCGCCGGCGGGACGTTCTTGATCGCCCCGCCGAGGTAGCGGGCCCCTTGCCTCTCCGCCCATGCGGCCAGGCGGCGGGCGCCTGCCGGGGAGCCGCTGTTCAAGGTGACCAGGGCGCGGCCCTTGAGCTCGTGCGCGA
Organism: Streptomyces anulatus; assembly: GCF_014650675.1. Lineage (GTDB taxonomy): Bacteria > Actinomycetota > Actinomycetes > Streptomycetales > Streptomycetaceae > Streptomyces > Streptomyces anulatus. Next base: position 180,452 of record NZ_BMVK01000018.1, read on the forward strand.
CCGGGGCCAGCACCTCCTCCGTGGCCTCGTGCGTCGTCAGCACCGTGACGATCAGCGGGCTCGCCGCTATCGCCGTCGCCAACGAGTCCGCCCGAGTCGCGCCCGCCTCGACCAGGGGTGCCGCGCGAGAGGCGGTTCTGTTCCACACCGTTGTTGAGTGCCCGGCTTCAACGAAGGCCGTCGCGAGGGCGCTGCCCATGGCGCCGAGGCCGATGACCGTTACGGGAATATGTGTAGGCATCTTGCCCACCTCCTTGGGGAGTTGGTGATCACCATGCTCGGCTGGCACGATACGTTCTACAAGTACCGACATTTTTGTTAGTGGTCGCAGTCAGGGAGCTGTCGTGGCGAAGTACACCTGCGGGTTCGATGCCGCCATCGCCGTCATGGGCGGGAAGTGGAAGGGACTGATTCTCTTCTGGCTCGGAGAGGAAGAGTCACTGCGATTTGGGCAGTTGCGGCGGACCGTGGCGGGGATCAGCGAGCGAATGCTCACCCTGCAGTTGCGCGAACTGGAGGCGGCCGGTCTTGTGCACCGCGAGGTGCATGAGCAGGTGCCGCCCAAGGTCGAGTACTCGCTGACCGACTTCGGCCGATCCCTTGTTACCGCCCTCATGCCCCTCGGGGAATGGGGTGAGGAGCACCAGGAGCGGATCGAAGCGCTGTCGTGAACCGGCTCGAACAATGCCACGGCATCGCCCAGCGCACCGAAAGACCCCCCGTGGCACTGAGCCATTTCCGACCTGACGGGTGGTTGGAGGGGCGACCCCGGCTGCGGGCGTGAAGAAGGCCTCTGGTAGACGGGTTCACGACCAAGATCACCAGTTCGACCCGGCGGGTACGCCTGTGCCCGCCGGCCGAGGACGGCGGCGGCGTGGACCGCTTCGCGCTTCACGACGGCGACCGCATCCAGGGCAGGTGCTGGACCTGGCCCAGGCTTACGACCCGATGACCGCCTGGAGCACCCGGGCGAACGGCCGAGGCCGCACTCCGATGCGGTTCACGAACGAGGACCTGGGCGTGCTCAAGCTGTGGGCGGCCGCCTTGATCCTGGCCCCCTCCACGGACCGCCCGCATACCAACACCGCCCTGCGGCATGCGGTCGAGGCCGCCGAGCGAGCCGTCATCAGACCGGACACCCGACTGCGCGCCGTCTTCGCCGCGATCGAGTGGGGCACCCAGCGCTCCGTGATCGACAACGACCCGGTCGCCCCGGTGGACCTGGACACCGCCTCCCAGCTCGCGGACCCCGGCCAGCGCAGCGTGATGGCGACCCGCGCCCGCTATGCCGAGGTTGTCCAGGGCAACCTCCGCCGTGCCGCACAGGAACTCAGTGGTCGGCCCGCCGACCTGGTCCGGACGCGGATGACGCTGACCAACCTGGACCTGGACTGGGACGAGACCACCGGAGAGGACGAGACACGGGACGGAGCCGGACGCGAAGTCGCCAACCGCGCCTGGGACGCCGCTCTGTACGAAGCCGTGGACCGGGCCATCGAAAGCTTCCCGCTGGACCGACCTGACGCGCACTCACCCCGCGCCTCCGGGGCGCCGTCCGGCGCCGCATCACCACCAGCAACGGGCGACGTCCCGGACAGGGTCGGGGGCCACACCCGGGGTGCTGACGTGCGGGACAACAAGGAGCCAACGATGAACCGACCAGCGGAACATGCCGAAGTGAGGCCCCCGGACCACGACACGGTGCAACGCGACGTCGACCACGCACTGTCCCGACGCATCGAACTCCCGCCGCGCAGCGTCATCGACGCCGGGACCGACGCCCTCGTCCAGCACCTGAGCCGGTTCATGGACTACGACTACGGCCACGACGAACAGGAGAGCGGCGGCATCGCCGTACGCAACCTGTACCGCGTCGCCGAACGCAACCTCGACGTATCCGTACGCCCGACCCCGCAGACCAGCCACCGCGCCCCGTACGTCTACTGGCACACCGTCGCGACCCTCACGACCGCGTTCCGCGACCTCTACCTCACCCACAACGGCAACGCAGACCAGGAACCCCCGGCAGACGGCCACCACTCAGCAACCCCGGACCGCGCTTCCGGGCGTGGACCTGGAGCGCGTCACGTTCGAGCAGGCGAAGGGCTGGCGATGCCCCCTCTGCGACGCGATCCTGACCGCCGACCGCTCGCTCGGCACGTTCACCGCCGACACCGGACTCCTCACCGACCCCACCGAACTCTGGGCCTGCGCCCGCCCATGCCGGTAGCCACCCCGCCCGGGCCGCGACGGCGAACGCATTGGTGGCTCCTCGTTCTGCAGACGGCCCTCCTCGTCACCGGCGCGGGCGCACTGCTCCTCGGCCTCTGGATACTCGCCGCACCCCCACGTTTCCGGGCAGATGAACTGCACCCGCCACCACAGCGGACCAGGAGCGCCCTGCCGACCGTCGGCGAGCGCCAGCCCGCAGGACTCCGCAGCCCCAGGGCGCTCTTGTGGCTGCGGGACCGTCTAGGGTCTGTCCGGCGGATCATGCAGTCGGACCGAGGGCGGCTGCGTATGCTGCGGAAATTCGGTGGACCGGTCTGGACGGACCGTGCGACGGTCCTGGCATGTCGAGCGTGATCGAGTTGTCAGAGTCCTTCGGGTCTTTTGAATCGTTTGAGTCCTTCGATGGGACCGCCATTGGCTGGCAACGGCTCGGCTCTGGTCCGCCGGTCGTCATGGTCCATGGCTCCGGCGGCGGCCTGCACTCTTGGCAGCCGGTGGCTCAACGACTCGCCGACCGGTTCGAACTGTGGACACCTGCCCGGCGCGGGTACGCCCCGAGCGGACCAGGCAGGTCACCGAAGCGCTTCGCCGACGAGGTGGGGGACCTGAAGGCGCTGATCGACAAGATCGGGTGTCCCGTGCATCTGGTCGGCATGTCCTATGGCGCCACCGTCGCCCTGCACGCCACGGCAGCCGGACTGCCGGTTCGCTCGCTGGTGCTGTGGGAGCCGCCGCTGTACGCAGCCGGCGAGGAACTGGGCCCTGTACTGGCCGAGTTCGAGGACCTGACCGCACACGGTGACCGGCGGCGGGCCGATCGGCTGCTAGCGGAGAAGGTGGCCCGCGTCCCGGCCGAGCTGTTGGACCTCATGGATGCGGGCGAGCACGACGACAGTGAATTCGCCGACGCGCCCGGCTGGTGCCGTGACCTCGAATCGATGGCCGCCGACTCGGTGGAAGTGGAACGCTGGTCCGCAGTCACCACCCCAACCCTGCTGATGCGGGGCGCCGACACCTGGCAGCCGATGCCGGCAACGCTAGACCGGCTCGCGACCGCACTGCCCCACGTCACCTACACGACGTTCCCTGACCAGATGCACTTCGCGCCGTCAGTTGTCCCCGAGGAGGTGGCAACGGAGATCGCTCGCTTCTTGCCGCGTTCCTGAAGTCGTCCAGGATTCGATCCCCGATCCCATGCCCTGAGAGCCGAGGCTGGTCACTTCGTGCCCAGTCCGGTGCCGCGGCGGGCGGTTGCCGGGACGATGCGGCGTTGCCGGACCTGGTCGCGGTAGATGCCGTGGTCGTACCTGCGGTCGGCGAAGAGTGAGTCCGGCTTGCGGCGCGGATGCCTGACCCGGCCGGACGGGTCAGGGTCGGGGGCGTGGAGTACCCGATCCGGCCCTCCCTGGCCCGCGCCGTGCCGACCCCGCCGACCGGCCCCAACTGGCATTTCGAGGTCAAGGTGGACGGACACCGGATGATTCTCCGGCGCATCGAGGACGGGGTGATCTGCTACTCCTGTACGGGCCGGATCGTCACCTCGCACTGGATGGACCTTGCCGTCCCGGCCATGCAGCAGCTGCTTCCGGGGACCACCTGCGACGGAGAGGCAGTCACCTGGCGCGGGGGCCGCATTGATTTCGGGGCGGTCCAGGCCCGCGCCGCCTCCTCGCTGGACCGGGCCCGCGCCCTGGCCGCCCGCCCGTACAGTACACGCGGGCACGCGACGTGGCCGTGCTGGCTGCCGAGATCGAAGCCATGCGCGACAAGTAATCCTCTGCCGAGGGCATTCGCCAGGCTGGCCGGTTGTGGCGGTTGGATGTGCGGTGATGCCCGATCCGACCGCAGGAGGTGTGGTGGCCGAGCGCGTCCGAGTGCAAGGCGGCTGCGGCCTGAGCAATCCGGTGAACCTATGCGGTCCGAGCACCAGTGGTTTTCCGGATGGTGCAGTTGAGGCGCAAGATCCGGCACGCGGACACGACGGACGCGCAGGTGGTCGGCTCCGTCGGGCCCCGCCGCCGCCCGCGCCGTCTCGCGGTCCTCCCGGCCGGAGAAGACCGGTCCCGCTCGTCCGCGCCACTGAACGCGGTTCTGGCCGCCCGGCTCGGCGCGCTTCTGGCCGTCGCCCCGGTAGAAGGCGAGCACCTTACCGAGGCGGGCGAGACGTACATCGGCTCGTCATCGGGCTCGTGGTCGAGGTGCTGGCTGCGGCCTCGGGACTGGTGAGCTCGCATGTCGAGGTGTCGCGTATTTCAGCTCAGAGCGCCCCGATCGGTCACTTTGGGTCATGCGGGCGGTGTCCAGGGTCCGGCCCGGAGCGAGTATGTTCGTCCGATGGCGCGTTCGAAGCGTTTCGGGAGGGGAGAATGCAGGTGGACGTCGTCGCGATTATGGAAGCATTGGCTGAACAGGGCGTAACGGTGCTGTTCAAGGCCGACGCTGAGCGGATGGCAGTGAGGGGCAAGCCTTGGACCTTCGTCGCCAGTGGAGCGCCGTTGCGCGAGGACGTCCTTGTGCGAACCGATGCCGCGTCTGTGGAGCAATGCCTCGCAGTGTGCTTGCCCCGCCTGCGTGAGCTGGGCTTTTCGTTCCCTGTGTGAGCGAGCAGGTGTGACCGAACCGCCGCCCTGGATGTCAGTGCCGGCTGCTTACATGAGCCCATGGACACCGTGCACACGACCGCCGCCCTCCTCCCGGACCCTGCAGAGCTCCGCGTGTACCTGCGTGCGCTGGCCGTGCTGGACCAGGCGATCTGCCGCGACCCGCGGTTCTCCCGCTACTCCTTCTCCACCACCTGGGGGCCTGGGACGGAGGCGGCCCTGATGGACAACGGCTCGGGTGACGACTTCTCCGTCCTCTTCACCCCGGCCGGTGTGCTCGTCCGCGGCTTCGACCACGAGTCGGAGATGAGCCCGTACGGCACGGACGACGAACAGGTCTGGCCCGGTGTCATCGACGAGGTGCCCGCCGCGCTGCGCCCGCTCCTGGACGACCCGGCCTTCGTCGACGAGGGCCTCGGCGCCCCGCGGGTCACCGTCTGCCTGTGGTGGGAGACCGGCGGCAGCGCCTGGCGCACCGGATCGGGCATCGTTTTCCCCTCGGGCAGCCCGGATCCGGACGGCTCCGGGCACCTCTTCCGCCTCCTCACCGACCGCTCTCCCGAGGCCGTTCAGGCGCACTTCGAGGAGGACTACGGGCGTCCCGTCCCCCTCGACACCGTCCGCCGCGTCCTCGCGGGCCACCCCCTGACCCCCGAAGCCGCCTGCGGCCTCAACCCGGCCGCCCTCTCCGACGAGGCCCTGCTCCGCCGGATCGCCGCCGACCCCGAGGTCGAGGCGTACCTCGCCTGCGACGGTGAGTTCGACCTCACACGGACCGACCCCATCGAGTCGATCGCCCTGCCGACCGGTCTCCCGGTGGAGCCGGTGGCCGGCTGCAACGCGGGAGGCACCCACTACCTCTGCGGCCCGGCCGGCTCCGACCGTGTCCGCCCCGTCCTCTACACCGATTCCGAGGGCCAGGCTTCTCTCATCGCTGAGTCCCTTGCCGAGGCCCTGACCCTGGCCATCGTCCTCCCCTTCTGGCACGACGCCCTGGCCGGCTTCCGTCCTCCCGCGCTCAACGCCGACTACCTTGAGGACAACCCGGACCACCCCGAGGTCCGCGACCGCCTCCTCGCCGCCCTCCGCCTCCCCCCGGCCACCGAGCCCGAGGTCCTGGCCCGCCTCCTCACTACGGCCGCCCGCACCGTCCCGGACGGCTTCCTCCCTTCGGTCGAGGGCGAGGAGGACGCGGCCTTCGAACCGATGCTCCGTCTGCCGGCCGAGTAGGACAGTCCCGCCGCGAGAAGGGCGTCCGCTGGGGCGGTCGGCCGGCGAAAGCAGCGTGACCTGGCGAACAGCACCAGCAACACTGACACCATGACCGTTAATCGTGAGGCGCTCCACGCCAGCTGGAACCGGACCCGTGGCCACCTCGACGACGCCCGGTCCCACCTGGCGGGCCAGCCGGACACCGATCTCGCAGGCACGCTCGAGTTCTTGGAGCACAACGAGTTGGGACTCGCCTTCGACTGCCTGGTCGACGTCGGCGATGACCTCGACCTGCCGCTCGCCTTCTGGCAGCACCTGGACCGAGCGGCCCGTGAGATGCGGCTCTACAGCGACGCGCTGCACAAGCCCCACCTCACTGCTGCCGATCTCTGCCGCCGCCACCTCGCCGCCGCCTCCGAGCGCGAATGACCCAGTTCCCGGTCAGAGCACTAGTCGAGGGCCGCGGATTTGATGACGTCGGTTCCGTACCGCCGCCGGGCGCGGTCCTGGACGGCTTCGATGAGCAGTGAGCCGTGCCTCGGCAGCGATATCTGCTGGTCAGCGATCTGGCAGGCCTGCCATGATCGGCTTCATGGGCACGGATATCCATGGATTCATCGAGATCCGGAACAGCTATATCGACAGCTCGGAGCCCGATGACGACGAGCTGCTCTTCCGCTGGCACCCCGCGATCGCCCTGGATCACGTCTACGACCGCCGGTCCTACGAAGCCTTCGGCTGTCTCTTCGGCGTCCGAGGGGGGCCCTTCGAGCCGCTCGCGGCACAACGCGGCTTCCCGCGAGACGCCTCCCGCGCTGTAACGCGCGCCTTCGAGTGGGAACGGGAGGACTCGCACAGCCCGTCGTGGATCAGTTGGGCCGAACTGGAAGGGGCAGACTGGGGCAGCACGGGATCATTCGGAGGTCCGGCCGGGCCCGAAAGACTCCTCACCCGACGCCAGGTGGTGCGTGACGAAGAATGGGGTGACGTGTGGTCGGTGATGACCGTGCTCGCCAAGCGGCACGGGGCCGAAAACGTCCGTCTGGTGGTCTGGTTCGACAACTAGGCCGAGCAGATCCCGCCAGGGCACCCCAGTCCGAATCCTGTTGCCCTGGCGTCCGCCGGGCGGGCACGCTTCCGGCATGCGATTCCCCGCCGAAGCCCGCCGCGACGTCCACGTCCGCTACACCCGGCCCAGCTGCATGGGCGGCTTCGCGG
>NZ_BMVK01000019.1 GCF_014650675.1 Streptomyces anulatus
CCCGTTTCACCGGGGCCCTCCGGGCGCTTCCCTTCGTTTTCTTCTTTGTCTTGCTGTCCTGCGTTTCCGACTCTATCAGACTCTTTCGTGTCCGATTCCCGGTCGAAGCGGGATGCTTTCCAGGTCCTTCGCTTTCGCGTTTTCCCTTTCCGGCGGTTCCAACTTTACCAGACTCTTTTCCGTTCCGTTTCCGGTCCGAATTTGATTTCCAGTGGCCTGTGGAGTGGCCTTGCCTTTCGGCGGTCCCGACTTTATCAGAGATTCTGAGTCGGAATTCCCGCCCCGTTCGGGGTTCTCCAGGCGCACGAGTGCGCGCGGTGTTTCCCGTTCAGGCGGAGACGTAAACGTACTGGAGCGGGGCTCCCCGATGCAAATCGAGGGCCCCGCTCCAGGTCAGGCGGTCGTGAGGGGTCAGACCTCGACGACGACCGGAAGGATCATCGGGCGCCGGCGGTAGGTGTCGGACACCCACTTGCCGACGACCCGGCGGACCATCTGCTGGAGCTGGTGGGGCTCCATCACGCCGTCCTGCGCCGACTTGTCCAGGGCTTCCTGGATCTTCGGCGTGACGGCCACGAAGGCGCTGTCGTCGATGCCGGAGCCCCGGGCCTGGATGTGGGGGCCGCCCACGATCTTGCCGGAGGAGCTGTCGACCACGATGAACACCGAGATGATGCCCTCGTCGCCGAGGATGCGGCGGTCCTTGAGGGAGGTCTCGGTGACGTCCCCGACGGAGAGGCCGTCGACGTAGACGTAACCCGCCTGGACCTTGCCGACGATCTTCGCCTTGCCGTCGATGAGGTCGACGACCACGCCGTCCTCGGCGATGACGATGTGGTCCTTCGGCACGCCGGTGAGGGCGCCCAGCTCGGCGTTGGCGCGCAGGTGGCGCCATTCGCCGTGGACCGGCATCAGGTTCTTCGGCTTGCAGATGTTGTAGAAGTACAGCAGCTCGCCGGCCGAGGCGTGGCCCGAGACGTGGACCTTGGCGTTGCCCTTGTGGACGACGTTGGCGCCCCAGCGGGTCAGGCCGTTGATCACGCGGTAGACCGCGTTCTCGTTGCCCGGGATCAGCGACGACGCGAGGATCACCGTGTCGCCCGGGACGATCCGGATCTGGTGGTCGCGGTTGGCCATCCGGGAGAGGGCCGCCATCGGCTCGCCCTGCGAACCCGTGCAGACCAGCACGACCTCGTCGTCCGGGAGGTCGTCGAGGGTCTTGACGTCGACGACCAGTCCGGCGGGAACCTTCAGATAGCCCAGGTCGCGGGCGATGCCCATGTTGCGGACCATCGAGCGGCCGACGAAGGCGACCCTGCGGCCGTACTCGTGGGCGGCGTCCAGGATCTGCTGGATGCGGTGCACATGGCTGGCGAAGCTCGCCACGATGATGCGCTTCTGGGCGTTCGCGAAGACCGTGCGCAGGACGTTGGAGATGTCCCGCTCCGGCGGCACGAAGCCGGGAACCTCGGCGTTCGTGGAGTCGGAGAGAAGAAGGTCGATGCCTTCCTCGCTCAGCCGGGCGAACGCGTGCAGGTCGGTGAGACGGCCGTCCAGCGGGAGCTGGTCCATCTTGAAGTCACCGGTGGCCACGGCCATGCCCGCGGGGGTGCGGATGGCGACGGCGAGAGCGTCCGGGATGGAGTGGTTGACCGCGATGAACTCGCAGTCGAAGACGCCGATGCGCTCGCGCTGGCCCTCGGTGACCTCAAGGGTGTACGGACGGATCCGGTGCTCCTGGAGCTTCGCCTCGATGAGCGCGAGGGTCAGCTTCGAGCCGATGAGGGGGATGTCCGGCTTCAGGCGCAGCAGGTACGGGACACCACCGATGTGGTCCTCGTGGCCGTGCGTGAGGACGATGCCCTCGATGTCGTCCAGGCGGTCCCGGATCGTGGTGAAGTCCGGCAGGATCAGGTCGATGCCCGGCTGCTCCTCCTCGGGGAAGAGGACGCCGCAGTCGACGATGAGCAGGCGGCCGCCGTACTCGAAGACCGTCATGTTGCGGCCGATCTCGCCCAGGCCGCCGAGCGGGGTGACCCGCAGGGCGCCCTTCGGGAGCTTCGGCGGGGTACCGAGTTCAGGATGCGGATGACTCAAAAGACTCTCCTTACCACGCACGCCACGTACCGCTGAGGCACGTGGCGCGCATGTCATTCGTGCACTTGCTGTTGTCTTGGGGTGGTGCTCGATGCGAGTCGCCTCGCTGTTCAGTTGTGAAGTCTGTTGTGAAGCCGTGTTCAAGAAGTCTGACTAGAGATGTACCCCGCCGGCGGCGAGATCGATCTTGAGCTGGGCCGTCTCCTGGGCGCTGAGCTCCACCAGCGGCAGGCGCAGCGGTCCGGCCGGGAGGCCCTGGAGCGTCAGGGCGGCCTTCGTGGTGATGACGCCCTGGGTGCGGAACATTCCGGTGAAGACCGGGAGCAGCTTCTGGTGGATCTCGGTGGCCTTCTGGACGTCACCGCTCAGGTGCGCGTCGATCAGGGCCCGCAGGTCGGGGGTGACCATGTGGCCGACCACGGAGACGAAGCCGACCGCGCCGACCGAGAGGAGCGGCAGGTTGAGCATGTCGTCGCCGGAGTACCAGGCGAGTCCCGATTCGGCGATGGCCCAGCTGGCGCGGCCGAGGTCGCCCTTGGCGTCCTTGTTCGCGACGATCCGCGGGTGGTCGGCCAGCCGGACGAGGGTCTCCGTGTCGATCGGCACCCCGCTGCGGCCGGGGATGTCGTACAGCATCACGGGCAGACCGGTGGAGTCGGCGATGGCCGTGAAGTGCCGGAGCAGGCCCTCCTGCGGCGGCTTGTTGTAGTACGGCGTCACCGCGAGAAGGCCGTGGGCGCCGGTGCGCTCGGCCGTCCGGGCGAGTTCGACGCTGTGCCGGGTGTCGTTGGTGCCGATGCCGGCGACGACATGCGCTCGGTCGCCGACCGCTTCGAGCACCGCTCGTACGAGCTGGTCCTTCTCCGTGTCACTGGTGGTCGGGGACTCACCGGTGGTGCCGTTGACGATCAGGCCGTCATTGCCAGCGTCCACCAGGTGGGCGGCGAGCCGCTGGGCGCCGTCGAGGTCGAGAGCGCCGTCCGCCGTGAAGGGCGTGACCATAGCGGTGAGGACCCGCCCGAAGGGGGTCTGCGGAGTGGAGATCGGAGCCATGGGTAACACGCTACTCGCTGCTCAGCGCGCGGGGTCCCCTCGGGGGGACGGGGAAGAGGAGCCCGGCACTGCCTGCTCGGGGGTTCAAGCAGTGCCGGGTCCGTTTGATCAGCCTAGATGAACTTCTCGAAACGCCGCAATACGGACACCGCCTACGGGGCTACCCGTCCATTTTTGTTGAAGGCCGCATGAGTGAGCGGCATGAGCTGCTCCCAGTGGGCTTCCATCTGCTCGCCGACCATCTCGATCTCGCGCTGCGGGAAGGACGGAACCTTCGCCAGTTCGTGCTGGGTGCGCAGGCCGAGGAAGTGCATCAGGGAGCGTGCGTTGCAGGTGGCGTACATCGTGGAGAAGAGACCGACCGGCAGGACCGCACGGGCGACCTCACGGGCCACGCCCGCCGCGAGCATCTCCTGGTACGCCTCGTAGGAGGCCCGGTAGGACTCCTCCATGGCGCGGGTCGTCAGGTCGTACTGCTCCTCGGTGCCCTCGACGAACTCGTACTTGCCGGGGCGGCCCTGCTGGACCAGCTTGCGGGAGGTTCCGGGGACGTAGAAGACCGGATCCAGCTCCCTGTAGCGGCCCGATTCCTCGTTGTACGACCAGCCGACGCGGTGCCGCATGAACTCGCGGAAGACGAAGATCGGGGCGCTGATGAAGAACGTCATCGAGTTGTGCTCGAACGGGCTGCCGTGCCGGTCCCGCATGAGGTAGTTGATGAGCCCCTTGGAGCGCTCGGGGTCCTTGGTGACCTCTTCGAGCGACTGCTCTCCGGCGGTGGAGACCCGGGCGGCGAACAGCACGTCCGCGTCGCGCGCGTCGCTCTTCACCAGCTCGACGGTGACGTCGCTGCGGAAGTGGGGCTTTGCGGGTTCGGGGGTGTCGGTCACCGACAGGGGTCCTTCCAATGGCGTCGCTCGGGCGGCGACCACTTTACGGGCCGGGCGGACGGCGTATGCACGCGGCGGCCTCGGGCAGCCGTTCGTGGAGTCCTTCAAACGTTACGGCGATTCGGGGCACCGATCGGGCCGTTCGTACGTCTGACTCATTAGCAGCACCCGTCACTGAGATCAAGGAGAGTTTCCTCATGTTCCGCCGGCGTGAAGCCGTCCCGTTCTCGTTCGTCGCCGATTCCGACCGGTTCCGCAGTAATGTCACTCCCCCTCCCTCGACCCGCGCCACCGTTCCCGAACTGCTGGGGCGGTCCCTCGTCGGGCTCACCGTGGTCGCCGGTCTCGTGGGTTCTCTGCTGCTGGGGCTCCCGGCTCTCGACACCGAGCAGTCCCCCGCACACGGCAAGCAGTCCGAGGCGTCGCAGGGCCGCTGACTCGTACGGACCCCCTGGGGTGGTCGGGCCGGTGGCACGCTCGGTAGCCTCACCGGGCACAGCAATCGAGCGTGCTTGTGAGTGAGGATGAGTCGTGCCCCTGCCCTTTCTGACGGCCGACCGCGCATTCGATGCGAGCGCGGAGGACGTCGCGCTGCCGTTCGACGACCACGACAGCTGGCGGCGGCCCTACCGCCCCGGCCCGTGGCGGGTCGCGGCGGCGGCCACCCTGTTGTTGCTGGCCTCGTTCGTTCTGCTCGCGGCCATGATCATCGGTGTGGCCGGAGCGCCTTCCGGCGCCACCGTGTGCCTGGCCCTGGCCGGTGCGCTGATCGCCGCCGCCCTGCGACTGCTGCGGGTCGGCGCGTGGGTCAGCCGCCACGGTGTGCGGCGCGTCGCGTTCTTCCGGACCACCACGGTGGCCTGGAGCGGCACGTCCGCGGTTCGTACGGTCCAGCAGCCCGTGAAGTGGATGGGCCTGCCCCGTACGGTTCAGGGCCAGGCGCTCGTCGTGGTCCGGCAGAGCGGTGAGACGCTGCCGCCGCTGACCACCGACCACAACGCGGACTTCCTCGGACGCGAAGAAGCGTTCGAGCGGGCCACGGACGCGGTGGAGGCCTGGGCGGACGAGTACCGGCAGGTGTGAGCACCTGCCTGCCGCCACCTGTACGCAGATGAGCCCGGGACCCACAAGGGTCCCGGGCTCATCTGCGTACGGCAGGAAAGATGTCCTCAAACGCCGGACGGGCTGGAACTGCGCAACGCGATCGCTCGTTGCATCGCCTTGCGGGCTCTCGGCGTGTCCCTCGCGTCCTGGTAGGCGACCGCCAGCCTGAACCAGGTGCGCCAGTCGTCCGGGGCGTCCTCGGTCTCCTCGCGGCGCTTGGTGAAGACCACGTCCGCGGAGTCCCGGTCGATGCGGCCGGACGGGGTACGGGTCAGTTCGTCGACCGGCAGGCCGCCCTCGGCGTCCAGCTCGGCGGCCAGGGCGTTGGCGCGGCGGACGAACTGGGTGTTCTTCCAGAGGAACCAGACGCCGATCACCGGCAGGATCAGCACGGCGATCCCGAAGGTGACCGTGACCAGCGTGCCGTGCCGGATGAGCATCAGGCCGCGGCTGCCGACCAGGACGAAGTAGAAGACCAGGACGGCGGCCGTGACGATGTAGGTGATCTTTGCGCGCATGGTGGGCTCAGTCAGTTCAGGTCGAGGAAGTGTTCCAGGCCGAACGTGAGGCCGGGAGTGGTCACCACACGGCGGACGCCGAGCAGGATGCCCGGCATGAAGCTGCTGTGGTGGAGGGAGTCGTGGCGGATGGTGAGGGTCTCGCCCTCGCCGCCGAGAAGCACTTCCTGGTGGGCCAGCAGGCCGCGGAGCCGGATCGCGTGGACCGGGACGCCGTCGACGTCCGCGCCGCGCGCGCCGTCCAGGGCGGTGGCGGTGGCGTCCGGCTGGGGTGCGCTGCCCGCCTTCGCGCGGGCCGCCGCGATGAGCTGGGCGGTGCGGGTGGCGGTGCCGGAGGGGGCGTCGACCTTGTTCGGGTGGTGCAGTTCGACGACCTCGACGGACTCGAAGTAGCGGGCGGCCTGCTCCGCGAACTTCATGGTCAGGACCGCGCCGATGGAGAAGTTCGGGGCGATCAGGACGCCCGTCCCCGGGGAGTTGTCCAGCCAGGTGGTCAGCTGCGCGAGCCGTTCGTCGGTCCAGCCCGTGGTGCCGACGACGGCGTGGATGCCGTGCCGGACGCAGAAGTCGAGGTTGCCCATCACCGACGCGGGGGTGGTGAGCTCGACGACGGCCTGGGCGCCGGTGTCGGCGAGGGTCTCCAGCTTGTCGCCCCGGCCCAGGGCCGCCACCAGCTCCAGGTCGTCGGCGGCCTCGATCGCCCGTACGGCCTCGGAGCCGATGCGGCCCTTCGCACCGAGAACGGCTACGCGCAGCTTGCTCATCTTGATTCCTTAGGGGATTAGGAGACCGCTTCGTCGAGGCGGTCCGCCTGCTTGTCCTTGAGCGGGCCGATGACCGAGAGCGAGGGGCGTTGGGTGAGGAGCTCGCCCGCCACCTCCCGTACGTCGTCGGGGGTGACCTCCGCGATGCGCGCGAGCATGTCGTCGACGGACATCTGCTCGCCCCAGCACAGCTCGCTCTTGCCGATACGGTTCATCAGCGCGCCGGTGTCCTCCAGGCCGAGGACGGTGGACCCGGAGAGCTGCCCGATCGCGCGGGCGACCTCGTCGTCGTCCAGACCGTGCGTGGCGACCCGGTCCAGCTCGTCGCGGCAGATCTTCAGGACGTCGTGGACCTGGCTCGGGCGACAGCCCGCGTACACCCCGAAGAGGCCGCAGTCGGCGAAGCCCGAGGTGTACGAGTACACGCTGTAGGCCAGGCCGCGCTTCTCCCGTACCTCCTGGAAGAGGCGGGAGCTCATGCCGCCGCCGAGGGCGGTGTTGAGGACGCCCAGCGCCCAGCGGCGCTCGTCGGTGCGGGCGAGGCCGGGCATGCCGAGGACCACGTGGGCCTGCTCGGTCTTGCGGTTCAGCAGCTCGACCTTGCCGGCGGTGCGCAGGGTGCGGGAGCCCTCGCGGGGCGCCATCGGAACGGCGTCGTGACGGGAGAGGGCCCCGGCGCGTTCGAAGGCGCGGCGGACCTGGCGTACGACCGTGGCGTGGTCGACGTTGCCCGCTGCGGCGACGACGAGGTGCGTGGGGTCGTAGTGCTTCTTGTAGAAGCGGGCGATCTGGCCGCGGTTCAGCGCGTTGATCGTGTCGACGGTGCCGAGGACGGGGCGGCCGAGGGGGGTGTCGCCGAGCATGGTGTGCGCGAACAGGTCGTGCACACAGTCGCCCGGGTCGTCCTCGGTCATCGCGATCTCCTCGAGGATGACGCCGCGCTCGGCGTCGACGTCCTCGGGGGCGATCAGCGAGCCGGTCAGCATGTCGCAGACGACGTCGATGGCCAGCGGCAGGTCGGTGTCCAGGACCCGCGCGTAGTAGCAGGTGTACTCCTTCGCCGTGAAGGCGTTCATCTCGCCGCCGACCGCGTCGATCGCGGAGGAGATGTCGAGGGCGGTGCGCTTGGCGGTGCCCTTGAAGAGGAGGTGTTCGAGGTAGTGGGTCGCGCCGTTCAGGGTGGGCGTCTCGTCGCGGGAACCGACGTTGGCCCAGATGCCGAAGGTGGCGGACCGGACGGAGGGCAGGGTCTCGGTGACGATCCGCAGACCGCCGGGGAGGACGGTCCGGCGGACGGTGCCGATGCCGTCCTTGCCCTTCAGAAGCGTTTGGGTACGGGCGACGGCCCGCGCCTCCGAGGAGGTGCGGGCCGTCGTCGCGGAACTACGGGACGTCACTTGTCGGTGTCGTCCTTCTTCTCGTCCTCTTCACCCTCGACGACCGGGATCAGGGAGAGCTTGCCGCGGGAGTCGATCTCGGCGATCTCGACCTGGACCTTGGCGCCGACGGCGAGCACGTCCTCGACGTTCTCCACGCGCTTGCCACCGGCGAGCTTGCGGATCTGCGAGATGTGCAGCAGACCGTCCTTGCCCGGCATGAGCGAGACGAACGCACCGAAGGTGGTGGTCTTGACGACCGTACCCAGGTAGCGCTCGCCGACCTCCGGCATGGTCGGGTTGGCGATCGCGTTGATCGTGGCGCGGGCGGCCTCGGCCTGCGAACCCTGCTGGGCACCGATGTAGATGGTGCCGTCGTCCTCGATCGTGATGTCGGCGCCGGTGTCCTCCTGGATCTGGTTGATCATCTTGCCCTTGGGGCCGATGACCTCACCGATCTTGTCCACCGGGATCTTGACGGTGATGATCCGGGGGGCGTTCGGGGACATCTCGTCCGGAACGTCGATGGCCTCGTTCATGACGTCCAGGATGTGCAGACGCGCGTCACGGGCCTGCTTCAGCGCGGCGGCCAGGACCGAGGCGGGGATGCCGTCGAGCTTGGTGTCGAGCTGGAGCGCGGTCACGAACTGCTTCGTGCCGGCGACCTTGAAGTCCATGTCGCCGAAGGCGTCCTCCGCACCGAGGATGTCGGTGAGGGCGACGTAGTGGGTCTTGCCGTCGATCTCCTGCGAGATCAGGCCCATGGCGATACCGGCGACGGCGGCCTTGAGGGGCACACCGGCGTTCAGCAGCGACATGGTGGAGGCGCAGACCGAGCCCATGGACGTCGAGCCGTTGGAGCCCAGCGCCTCGGAGACCTGGCGGATCGCGTAGGGGAACTCCTCGCGCGAGGGCAGCACCGGCACGATGGCGCGCTCGGCGAGCGCTCCGTGGCCGATCTCGCGGCGCTTGGGCGAGCCCACGCGGCCGGTCTCGCCGACCGAGTACGGCGGGAAGTTGTAGTTGTGCATGTAGCGCTTGCGGGTCACCGGGGAGAGGGTGTCCAGCTGCTGCTCCATACGGAGCATGTTGAGGGTGGTGACGCCCAGGATCTGGGTCTCGCCACGCTCGAACAGCGCCGAGCCGTGCACGCGCGGGATGGCCTCGACCTCGGCGGCGAGCGTACGGATGTCCGTGACGCCGCGGCCGTCGATGCGGACCTTGTCCTTGATGACGCGCTCGCGGACCAGCTTCTTGGTCAGCGAGCGGTACGCGGCGGAGATCTCCTTCTCGCGGCCCTCGAAGGCCGGGAGGAGCTTCTCGGCGGCGATCTCCTTGACGCGGTCCAGCTCGGCCTCGCGGTCCTGCTTGCCGGCGATGGTGAGCGCCTGCGTCAGCTCGGAGGTGACGGCCTTGGAGAGCGCCTCGAAGACGTCGTCCTGGTAGTCCAGGAAGACCGGGAACTCGCCGACCGGCTTGGCGGCCTTGGAGGCCAGGTCCGACTGGGCCTTGCAGAGCGCCTTGATGAAGGGCTTCGCGGCGTCCAGACCGGCGGCGACGATCTCCTCGGTGGGAGCCTCGGCGCCGTCCTTGACGAGCTGGATCGTCTTCTCGGTGGCCTCGGCCTCGACCATCATGATCGCGACGTCGCCGTCCTCCAGGACGCGACCGGCGACGACCATGTCGAAGACGGCGTCCTCGAGCTCGGTGTGCGTCGGGAACGCGACCCACTGGCCCTTGATCAGGGCGACGCGGGTGGCGCCGATCGGGCCGGAGAAGGGCAGGCCCGCCAGGATGGTGGAGCAGGAGGCGGCGTTGATCGCGACCACGTCGTACAGGTGGTCGGGGTTGAGCGCCATGATCGTCTCGACGATCTGGATCTCGTTGCGCAGGCCCTTCTTGAAGGAGGGGCGCAGCGGCCGGTCGATCAGGCGGCAGGTGAGGATCGCGTCCTCGGAGGGCCGGCCCTCACGGCGGAAGAAGGAGCCGGGGATCTTGCCGGCCGCGTACTGCCGCTCCTCGACGTCCACCGTGAGGGGGAAGAAGTCGAGGTTGTCCTTGGGCCGCTTGGAAGCGGTGGTGGCCGACAGCACCATGGTGTCGTCGTCCAGGTACGCGACGGCGGAGCCGGCGGCCTGCTTGGCCAGGCGGCCCGTCTCGAAGCGGATGGTGCGGGTGCCGAAGGTTCCGTTGTCGATAACGGCCTCGGCGTAGTGGGTCTCGTTCTCCACTAGTGATTTCTCCATACTCGTCGTCTTTCGTCCTCACGCCCGTGTGGCGGGGGACGGTGCGGGAGAGGCGCACCGTGGATGCGGGCCGGTCTTCGATCGAAGCTCCCGGGCATGTTCCCGGGGGCCACTACCGAGGACCGGCGGCGGCGTCGTCGCGCCTCTCCCTCGTTCTTGCGTCGCGCGTGTTCGTCGCGCTGGTCGTGCGGGTGTCGCTGCACCCAGGTTACTGAGCTTGACACCGGTCGTGCACGTACGGCAAAGGGAGCGGTCCCCTCAAACGCGGGAACCGCTCCCTTTCCACAGCGTTCTTACTTGGCGCCGCCGGCCGCGCCACGGCGGATGCCGAGGCGGTCGACGAGCGCACGGAAGCGCTGGATGTCCTTCTTGGCCAGGTACTGCAGGAGGCGGCGACGCTGGCCGACCAGGATCAGCAGACCACGACGGGAGTGGTGGTCGTGCTTGTGCGTCTTGAGGTGCTCCGTCAGGTCCGAGATCCGGCGGGAGAGCATGGCGACCTGGACCTCGGGGGATCCGGTGTCACCCTCCTTCTGGGCGAACTCGGACATGATCTGCTTCTTCGTAGCGGCGTCGAGCGGCACGCGTACTCCTCTTGATGTTCGAAGCGCCCACGAGTGCCCCTGGTCTTGATCTCAGGGGAGCTTCCGTGACTCGGAGGCGAAGGTCCGATGAGCGCAGCCCCCAGGATGATCCGAGGACGCGTACACAAACGGCCACTGGACAGAGTACCAGCCATTCGGGTCACGCCCCGCCGGTGATCAGCCGGCGGGGCGTGCAGATCAGCTGGTGAGCGCGCGGATCGAGTGGTAGACGTCGAAGACCGCGAGGCAGAGCGGGAGCAGCGTCAACAGGACGACTGTTTCGGCGATCTCCAGGAAGCGGCCCCAGAACGGGGTCACCCCCTTGCGCGGCACGATCAGGCCGATGGCGGTGATCAGGACGGCGACGCCGGCGACGGCGGCGGCGAGCCACACCGTACGGATGTCGAGTGCGGCGCCCTCGCCCCGCATCGCGTCGCGCACCATGGCGACCGGCGGGTTGAGGGACAGCCCCAGGCCCAGCAGGACGAGGGAGCCGAGGCCCGCGGCGAGCGTGCAGCCGACCTGGGCCGTGTAGCGGAACAGGTGGGCGCGCATCAGCATGGCGACGCCGGTGGCCAGGGCGAGCAGCTGGCCCCAGACGTTGTTCGAGAACCCCAGCACCGCGGCGGCCGCCACGGCGACCAGGGCGCAGCCGCCGACCAGGCCGAGGAGCAGTTCATGGCCGCGCCGCGCCTGGGCGGCGAGGCGTACCGCGTCCACCGCGCCCGTGGACGCGGGCTCGGAGGTCCCGTAGTCGCCGACCGTGGTGCGGGGCGGCTCGAATCCGATGGGCAGCCGGGCGAAGCGGGTGGAGAGGCCCGGCAGGAAGGCGAGCGCCCCCACGGCGAGCGGGGAGCACACGGCGGCGGCCTCGATCGGCTTCATGTCGCTCAGGATCGCGACGAAGGTGACCAGGAGGCCGACGGCGCTCGCGAAGACGAACGCGACGAACGGCCCGTCCCCGCCGGGCGCGACGATCATCAGAATGACCGCCACGACGAGGACAGCCGCGCAGGCGAGCAGGAACTGCAGCCGTCCGACGCCCTGTCCGGTGCTCAGCGGCAGCAGGCCGGAGCCGGCGACCGCCGCGTTCACCAGGGCGCCGGTGCCGAGCGCGATCGCCGAGGCCCGGTCGTCGTACACCCGCGCCCGCACGCAGGCGAAGGCGAGCAGGAGCAGGGCGACGACGGCCGCCAGGATTCCCGGCAGGCCGTTCATGTCGTGGAGCGGGTCGGCCGTCCACAGCACGAAGCCGAGCAGCACCAGCAGGACGGAGCCGCCGAAGAGGCCGGCTCCGCGCATGAGGGCGTCGCCCCAGAGCGTGCGGTCCTTGGCCACGGCGGTGGCGACGGCGTCCGACACGTCGTCGAAGACGGCGGGGGGCAGCGATTCGGAGAAGGGCCGCATCGACAGCAGTTCGCCGTCGAGAATGCGGTGACCGGCGAGCGTACGCGCGCTGTCCAGGACGGTGCCGTCGCGGCGCACCAGGTGGTAGCCGACCGGCGCGCCGGGGGCGGGGCTCTGTCCGGACAGCCGGAGGATCTCGGGATACAGATCGGCTACGGGAATGTCCTCGGGCAGGGCCACGTCGACACGACTGTCGGGCGCGACGACCGTGACCCGGCAGAATCCGGTGCCGCTGCCGGACGGGGTCCCGTGACTTTGCCGACCGGATCCGGTGGCTGCCGCTTGGGCCGTCATGGTCACCTGGTGCTCCCCCTACTACTCGTACTACTAGCTTGTTCTGCGCTTCTGCTGCCGTTTGCTGCTTCTGCTTCTACTTGCTGCTTCTGCTGCTTATTTCCGTCGTTTGCTTGTTTCCGCCGTTGTCGCCGCGGCTCCCGCCGACCGGCTTCTTCCGCTGCCGCCGCAGCCCCCGTTTCCGCCGGGCCGCGTCCGCTTCCGCCGGAAACACACCGCCGGGACCACGGATCGCACCGCACGTCCCGAATGACCGTCTTCTCGCGACAGTTACGCGACAGTTAGCGGATGCGTACACGCGTCGCGACACCCTACCGCCATGGGACCGCCGCCACGCCAGTAGGATCCTTCCCGCGGATGGAGCCCGTCGCCACGGGGGCGCCGATAGGAACACTTCCGTCCGGCAAGGGAATTGGTGAGCTGTGAGCCAGATCGTCGTCAAGCGCCCGCCGCGGGCCCTGCCCACCGAAGTACCGGTCGAGCAGGTGCAGTTGCAACCTCCACCGGAACTCCCCCGGGGCCAGCAGGAGGGGGCGCTGATGCAGCTCCTGCCGATGCTGGGCATGGGTGGTTCCGTCGTCTTCTTCTTCATGACGCCGAACCCGATCATGCGGATCATGGGCATGATCATGATCGCCTCGACGTTGGCCATGGCCATCGCGATGCTCGTGCGGTACCGGCGGGGCACTCAGGGGGAGCTGGCGGACATGCGCCGCGACTACCTGAAGTACCTGACGCAGACCCGGCGCACGGTGCTGAAGACGGCCCGCAAGCAGCGGGACGCGCAGTTCTACCTCCACCCCTCCCCCGAGCAGCTGTGGGCGCTCGTCGCCGAGGGCAGCCGGGTGTGGGAGCGGCGTGCCGGTGACGCGGACTTCGCGCAGGTGCGCATCGGGCTGGGCAGCCAGGAGCTGGCCACGCCGCTC
This sequence comes from Streptomyces anulatus, assembly GCF_014650675.1. Lineage (GTDB taxonomy): Bacteria > Actinomycetota > Actinomycetes > Streptomycetales > Streptomycetaceae > Streptomyces > Streptomyces anulatus. Next base: position 13,260 of record NZ_BMVK01000019.1, read on the forward strand.
ATCGCGCCCGAGACGGCGCCCGTGGACGAACTGGAGCCGCTGGCGGCCGGGGCGATGCAGCAGTTCCTGGCGACGCACTCCACGCTGGACGGTCTGCCCATGGCCGTCTCGTTGCGGGCGTTCTACCACCTGACGATCAGCGGCCACGCTGATTCCGCGCGCTCGGCGGCGCGGGCCGTGGTCGGCGGGCTGGCCTCTCTGCACTCCCCCCAGGACCTGGTGATCGCGGTCGCGACCGGTACGGAGGCCGCACCGCAGTGGGAGTGGGCGAAGTGGCTCCCGCACGCCCAGACCTCCGGGCCCGTGGACGGAGCCGGGAGCCGGCGCCTCATCACCACCAACGCCCTGGCCCTGGAGGAGCTGCTGGCGGGCCGCCTGGAGGGCAGGCCCCGCTTCCAGCCCGGCGGTCAGCCGCTCCTGGAGCAGCCGCACGTCGTCGTGGTCCTGGACGGTGAGTCGGTGCCCCCCATGTCGGTGCTCGCCTCGGCGGAGGGCCTGCAGGGCGTGACGGTCATCGAGGTGGTGCCGGGTGAGGTCACCGGGTCCCGCGGGGGCCTGTCCATCGTGGTGCAGCCGACGTCGTTGCAGCTGGAATCGGGTCAGGGGCTCGTCTACGACGGGGTTCCGGACCTGCTGAGCTACGAGGCCGCCGAGGCGCTCGCCCGCCAGCTGGCCCCGCTGCACATGGCCACCGGCGGGGACGACGACGAACCTCTGCTGGCCAACCTGGAGTTCACCGACCTGCTGAACCTGGGGGACGCCGCCTCGATCGAGGTCAGCCGTACCTGGCGGCCCCGGTCGCAGGCGGAGCGGCTGCGGGTGCCGATCGGTGTGGGCGAGGACGGCTCACCCGTGATGCTGGACCTCAAGGAAGCGGCCCAGGAGGGCATGGGCCCGCACGGCCTCTGCGTCGGCGCCACCGGTTCCGGAAAGTCCGAGCTGCTGCGAACGCTGGTGCTCGGTCTCGCCGTCACCCACACCTCGGAGACGCTCAACTTCGTTCTCGCCGACTTCAAGGGCGGCGCGACCTTCGCCGGTATGGCGCAGATGCCCCACGTCGCGGCCGTGATCACCAACCTCGCGGACGACCTGACGCTGGTCGACCGTATGGGTGACTCCATCAGCGGTGAGCTCAACCGCCGGCAGGAGATGCTGCGCGACGCGGGCAACTACGCCAACATCCACGACTACGAGAAGGCGCGCGCGGCCGGCGCCCCGTTGCAGCCCATTCCCTCGCTCGTCCTGGTGATCGACGAGTTCAGCGAACTCCTCACCGCCAAACCCGACTTCATCGAGATGTTCGTCCAGATCGGCCGTATCGGCCGCTCGCTGGGCGTGCATCTTCTGCTGGCCTCGCAGCGCCTGGAGGAGGGGCGGCTGCGCGGTCTGGAGACGTACCTGTCGTACCGCGTGGGTCTGCGGACGTTCTCGGCGGCCGAATCCCGGGCCGCGATCGGTGTGCCCGACGCGTACCACCTTCCCAACGTGCCCGGTTCCGGGCTGCTCAAGTTCGGTACGGAGGAGATGGTCCGGTTCAAGGCCGCGTACGTCTCCGGGGTGTACCGCTCGGGCGCGCACCGGGCCGCCGCGCCGGGTGCGCCGCTTCCGGTGGACCGCAGGCCGGTTCCGTTCACGGCCGCGCCGGTTCCGGTGCGGTACGTCGAGCCGGCGGCGCAGCCCGGAGGCGTACCGGATCAGCGCTCGACGCAGGACGACGCGCTGGCGGACACAGTGCTCGATGTGATCGTGCGCCGTCTGGAGGGCCGCGGGGCCTCCGCCCACCAGGTGTGGCTGCCGCCGCTGGACAATCCGCCGTCGCTGGACGAGCTGCTGCCGGGGCTCTCCCCGGTGCAGGGCCGGGGGCTGACCCAGCCCGGCTTCGAGGGCGCCGGCCGGCTGGTCGTGCCGCTGGGCGTCATCGACAAGCCGTTCGAGCAGCGGCGCGACACTCTGTACCGGGACTTCTCCGGCGCCGCCGGTCATATGCAGATCACCGGAGGGCCGCAGTCGGGGAAATCGACGCTGCTGCGGACGCTCATCGCCGGCTTCGCGCTCACCCACACACCGGAGGAGGTCCAGTTCTACGGCCTCGACTTCGGTGGCGGCGGCATGTCCTCGATCTCGGGTCTGCCGCACGTCGGCGGCATCGCGTCCCGCCTCGACCCCGAGCGGGTACGCCGTACGGTCGCCGAGGTGTACGGCATCATGGCGCGGCGCGAGGAGTACTTCCGCAGCGCCGGGATCGACTCCATCGCCACGTTCCGCAGGATGCGGGCGCGCGGCGACATCTCGGTGACGGACCAGCCGTGGGGTGACGTCTTCCTGATCATCGACGGGTGGGGCAGTTTCCGGACGGACTACGAGGGGCTGGAGTCGGCGGCCACGGACATCGCGGCCCGCGGGCTGGGTTACGGCATCCACCTGATCGTCACGGCGTCGCGTTCCATGGAGGTGCGGGCCAGCCTGAAGGACCACCTCATGAACCGCCTGGAGCTGCGGCTCGGCGACGTGATGGACTCCGAGCTGGACCGCAAGGTGGCCGCCAACGTGCCGGCCGGGGTGCCGGGTCGCGGTCTGACCCCGGAGAAGCTGCACTTCATGGCGGCGGTTCCGCGGATCGACAGCATCAACTCCGACAGTGACCTCTCGGAGGCCACCGCGGCGATGAACCAGGAAGTCGCCCGCCACTGGACGGCCGCGCCCGCACCGGCGGTGCGTCTGCTGCCGCGCGCGCTGCCGGCGAGCCGGCTTCCGGCCGGTTACGCGGTACCGGAGCGCGGCGTCGCCTTCGGCATCGACGAGAACAACCTGGAGCCGGTGTTCCTGAACTTCGAGCAGGACCCGTTCTTCCTGGCGTTCGGCGAGAGCGAGTCCGGGAAGTCCAACCTGCTGCGGTTGCTCATCAAGCAGCTGACCGAGCGGTACGACGGTGATTCCTGCAAGCTCTTCGTCATCGACAACCGGCGTTCGCTGCTCGATGTGACCCCGCGGTCGCACCTGGCGGAGTACATCCCGATGTCCAACAATATGGAACATCACATGGCGGCGCTGCACGACCTGATGAAGCGCCGCACACCGTCCGCCGACGTCACGGCGCAGGAGCTGCGCGACCAGAGCTGGTGGCAGGGCCCCACGGTGTACGTCGTCATCGACGACTTCGACCTGGTCTCCACGTCGAGCGGCAACCCGCTGTCACCGATCACGGAACTGCTGCCGTTCGCCCGCGACGTGGGCGTCCGCTTCATCATCGCCCGCAATACGGCGGGGGCCAGCCGGGCCCTGTACGAACCCTTCCTCCAGCGCATGATCGAGCTGGGCGCACAGGGCGTGGTGCTGTCGGGCGACCCGAACGAGGGCGACGTCCTCGGCAACGTACGACCGCGGCCGATGCCCGCGGGCCGGGGCATCTTCGTCACCCGGCGGCGGGGGAACCCGCTGGTGCAGACGGGGTTGATGGACGAGCAGTAGGCCCGCGAAGCGGGAAGGCGGAGGGGGCGGGACGCACGGATGATCGTGCGTCCCGCCCCCTCCGCTTTCCCCGTTGGCCGGACGAACCTCCGGGCGCAGGGCGCAGGGCGCAGGCTCGGAGGTCGCGGACCGGCCTCGGGACACAGCTCAGGGTGGACACCTCCCGCGCGTGTCCACCCTGATGTGCTGTGCTGCGTGCTGTGATCTGGTGCTGTGTTGTGCTGTGCTTTGGTGCTGGGCTTTCGTGCTGGGCTTGAACTCCGTTAGAAGTTCGCTGCCGCCCGCTTGTCACCGCTGCGGTAGATGGGCGACGCCTCGCTGACCTTCTGAGCGATGTCGTTGAGGTTGTCGCGGATGGCGCTGGCGTCGTTCCTCCACCGCTCCTGGGCGTCGGCGTAGGCACGCTTCGCCTCGCCCTCCCACAGCTCCGAAACGCCCGCGATCATGGTCCTGATCGCTTCGAGGTCCTCGGCGAGCTGCTTGCCCTGTCGCTTGATCTCGGCGGCCGCGAGATCCAGGCTCGCGTAAGTGACGACCGTCGTACCGTCGTTGTTGCCCATGTGATCCTCCGCTGAATTCGAGTTACGGGATGAGGCTCAGAAGTCGTTTAGGCTGGACGCCCGGTTCGTCGCCGCGCTGGAGTGGCCTTCGACGACGTCCACGCCCTTGAGGGCCGCGAGGATCTCGTCCTCGTTGTTGCCCGAGATGGTGCGGGCGGCCTTGATGGACTCCTGGAAGTGGAGAAGCTGCTTGGCCAGGCTGACCATGCGGTTGTTGATCTGCTCCTGCTTCGCGTTGAAGTGGTTGGCGCCGATGCCCTGCCACTTGCCCTCGAGGCCGTCGATCGTCGCGTGGAGCTTCTGGAGCTGGCCCTTCACCGAATCGAACTTGATGGAGAGGTCGCCTTCCAGCTTCAGGAGTGCGGCATCTGAGACCTTCTGATCTGCCATGGTTCTCTTTCCCTTTCGGTTGGTTCTGCAAGGCCGGCACGGGTCGCCGGCCGGTTATGCGGAACGTGCGGTCAAGCGGCCTTACGCCTGCGGACCACGGCGTAGGCCACTCCTCCGAGCACGACCACAACTGCGGCCACTCCGAGGATCAGGCCCAACTGGCTTTCGTCCCCCGAGGACTTGGTTTCTTCTGCCGCCACGGGCTTGTCGGCCTCCGCGCCGTTCTTGGCGGGCTGCTCCGAGGCCGAGTCGGCGGGCTTCTCGGACGAGTCGGCGGGGCCGGTCGTCCTCTCCTTGGTCAGCGGGCTGATGTCCGGGTCGCCGGGCTCACCCTTGCCCTTGAGGACGTTCATCGAAGGGCGGATCAGACCGTGACCGAGGTACTTGCTGGTCTCGCCCTTCTTCCAGTCACGGCCAGCCGTGTCGAAGAGGACGTTGAGTACCTGGTTGGCCGTCCAGTCGGGGTGGAGGGACCAGACGAGGGCGGCAGAGGCGGAGGCGATGGCGGTGGCGGCGCTGGTGCCGCCGTCGCCGTCGCAGTAGCTCTTGAAGGAGCTGTCGCACCAGTACGGGACGTCGCTGCCGGGGGACGCTACATCCACCGTGCCTGCGTGCTGCGAATAGAACGAGACCTTCCCCTTGCGGTCTGCTGAAGCGATACCCACTACCTCAGGGAAAGCGGCTGGATACCCCTGCTTGTTCTTCTTATGCCCTTCATTCCCCACGGCCGCGAAGAGCAGCTTGCCTTTACTTTCGGCGTACTTGATCGCTTCATGTTCCTGAGGCGAGAAGTAAAAGCCACCGAAGGACATGCTGATGATCCGTGCATCGCCGTCGGCCGCAGCGCGGATGGCGTTCGCCGTGTCAGGGATCGTGATGGAAGGCTTCTTCTTCTCGAACTCGCCCAAGGCGACGCGCATAGGGATGATCTTGGCTCCGGGGGCAAGTCCCTTCAGACCGCCTCCCTTGCCTGTCCCGGCGATCAACTCAGCCATCGTCGTACCGTGACCGTCGTAGTCGTCGGTTTCGTCGCCTGGTGCCTCGGTTGCGTCGACTCCCTTGAGCACTTGTCCCTGCAGCGACGGCGTGGACGAATTCACACCCGAGTCAATGACAGCGACTTTGACGCCTTCGCCCGTCGTGACTTTCCACATTTCCTCAGCCTGCATCGCGCTGAGATACCACTGCTTCGACTGCGTGTCGGCTGCGGCGGGCTGCGCCGCGCCGACGAACAACACACTCCACGAAGCGGCCACAGCCAACGCGCCGAGCCCACGCACGCGCCTCTGAGCTCGGCTCATTCCTGCTGTCATCCCGGCTTCCGTACCTTCCCTGGGGACTGCTACTCGACCACCGGCGGCACGGCTCCGCGCCGACCGGCATTCCACGTCTCTTCGTCTTCCGTCAGGTAGTCGGGACGGGTCGAACCGTTGTCGTCCTCTTCCTCCCGGCCGGAATTCCGCCGACCGGCAGGACCACGGACGAGCCCTGCCCCACCGGCCGTGAAGCCCTTGGCATTCGAGCCGGCTCCCCCAGCCTTGCGGGGAGCACCCACGACTCCGTTGGCGCCCGAAGCCTGAGCGGGCCGTCCGCCGGGCCGGGATGCGGCAGCCGCTGCCCCACGTCCTCCGATCACGCCCCGCTGACCGGCAGCTCCGGTCCTTCCCTGGGGCGCATTCTGAGGGGTTCCGCCGACGATGCCGGTTCTCCCTCCCCCACGAGGACCTCCGACTGTGGACGTTCCTCCTTGGCCGGTAACCGGTCGTCCACCGGTCGGAGTGGAACGGCCGGTGATCGGCGACTGCGGCCCGACCGGTGGACGGGTGGACGTCCCTCCACCTCCCATGGGGCTGGGACGGCCGACCGGGGGCCCGCCCGGGCCCTTGGCCACGGGCCCTCCCCCGGTGGGCTGCGCCTTACCCAAGCCGGGGCCTGCCGGGTTCACCGTCCGTTGCGTTGCAGGCCCTGTGGTACGCGGCGGGTTCCCCTGCGTGGTGGTCATGAAGGGCGGCGGAACCGGCGAGGGCTGCGGAACAGTAGGCCCCGTCGTGGGCGTGGGCGACGGGAGCGGCGGCGTGCCGGTAATCGTCGTCGGAGCAGGCGGCGTCTTGACGCTATTGATCTCCGTAGCTGTGCTCCCGTCCGGCAAGGGTGCCGAGCCGAGAACCTGATTCGGTGGCCTACTGGTTGTGGCTACTGGAGCGGTGTCCCCCGCCGTAGAGCGTCCTGAAGAGTCAGGCACTGGACTGTTGCCGAGACTCTCGGAGCGCTCGCCGGAAGTGCCGGAGGTCGGGGTGCCCCAACGATCCCTCGGCGGAGGCATATAAATACCCAGCGGCTTATCGAACCGCGGCGGCTCCTGCCCCGCCAGCACTTCCTCGGAGACCGAGTAGTACGACGCCAACCGGTTGACCTGGTTGATCGCCTCCTGGCGGTTCTTCTCCACCTCAAGCGCAGCCGCGTACTGCGGGTTCGTCTCGGTCCGGGCCGGGAACAGGATGTCCTTCACGTCCGTCTGGATCATCCGGCTGTCACGCGGCGGCATGGCACTCTTCACCGACGCCAGGCCGGTGCCCGCGACCGTGATCTGAGTGCCGGCCGCGTCCGCGAAGTCGCCCAGCTTCTCGGCGTGGGCGACCAGGCCCGTTCCGAAGGCCCGGAAGGCCGTGCCGGACTCGCCCTGCCAGTCGACCCCCTTGAGGTGGTCCTTCAGTTCCTTCGCCGCGCGCCGGATGGCGTCCCTGGCCTTCCAGAGGGCCTCGCCGGCGCTCTCCAGGTGTTCCGGGTTGGTGTTCTCCACCATGTCGATGAGGGCGTTGAGCTGGTGTCCCTCAAAGGAGGTACGGCCTCCGGTGCGGGGGTTGCCGAAGCCGAAGGATTCCATTGCCCGGCCGAGCGTCTCGGTCATGTCCGTGACGACGATCTGGGTCTGGACCCGCCCCTCGTCCTGCTTGTGCTGCTCGGCGGGGGTCAGGTTCGGCTGCTTCTCGTCGCTCATTCCGCTGCCCACCCGGAGTCCGACTGCTTCTCGTTGTTGGTCTGTTCAGGCTTCGCCTGCTCGGCCTTCGCGTGCTTCTCGCGTTCCTGTTCCATCCGGGTCTGGATCTCGTAGAACCGCCGCCTGATGTCGTCCTCGACGTTGTCGAAGCCGACGGCCGCCGCGTGCACACCCAGGCTCAGGTACTCGATCTGGTCGCCGAGCGACTTGGAGAGCGAGACGAGGGAGGAGTGGACCCGGTTGTACTGGGTGTAGAGGCCGTCCGCCTCGGCGAAGCGCGCGTTCGGGCCGCTCAGTGAGGCCCGCGAGACCTTCTGGTCGGCGACCTTCGTCTTGCTGGCCGCCGAGCCCTCGAAGTCCGTCAGCAAGGCGTCGACACGCTTCTTGAACGTCTCCAGCGCTCCCACTCCGCGCCTGAGGTCACCCGTACCGCCACCGCCACCTGGATCGGTCACAATGCCGTCCTCCCCGTTCTGCATCCCCGTTTGCTCGGATCATGCCGCGTTGCTATCGCACTGCCGCGGTCCGATCCGATCCCATCCCGACAACTCTAGTCACTGCCTACGACAGCGCCAATCGACTTGAGAGCCACGTGACTTGTCTCATGACTGGCTCTTCACCGTTCTTCACCGTTCCCGTCGTTATGCCGCGCCCGCCAGACGCCCCGCGCGTCGCCGCTTGTCCCGTACCGCCACAGCCGTACCCGCGATGGCCGCCACCAGGACGCCGCCGCCGACCATGACGTACGTCGCCAGGCGGGCGTTCCGCTCGTCGGCCGTTTCGCCCAGGTGGAGTTCTGCGGGGGTGGGGGCTTTGCCCTTGCTCATCCCCTCGCCGGCGACCGGTTGGTCGATCGGTTTGTCGTCCTCGGTGAGGGCGCGTACCGGGTCCACCACGCCCCAGCCGACCAGACGGTCGTGGCCCGCCACCGAGCGCTCCGCCGTCTGCTGCATCTGCGCGACGATCTGCTTCTGCGTCCAGTCGGGGTGCTTCGCCTTGATCAGGGCGGCTACTCCGGCGACGTACGGGGCGGAGAAGCTGGTTCCGTTGTCGGCGCAGTGGCCGCCGCCGGGGACCGTGGAGACCATGTCCACCCCGGGGGCGGCGATGCCGACGAAGTCGCCGGACTGGGAGAAGGCCGCCCGTTCGTTGTTGCGGTCCGAGGAGGCGACGGCGAGGACGCCGTCGAAGGACGCCGGGTAGGTCTCCTTGACGTTGCCGCCGAGCCCGTCGTTGCCTGCCGAGGCGACGACCACGATGTCCTGGGCGAGGGCGTTGTCCACGGCCTGCCTCAGGGCCGGGGACGGCTTCACCGCGTTCGCGGTGTCCTGGGAGATGTTGATGATGTCCGCGCCCGCCTTCTCGGTGGCGTAGCGGATGGCGTCGGCGAGGGTCTCGGTCGTTCCGTGGCCGTCGGCGTCGTTCTGCTGGAGCGGGATGATCGTCGCGTCGGGGGCCAGGCCGGTGAAGCCCGTGCCCTTCATCTCGCGCGCGGCGATGATGCCGGCGACCTTGGTGCCGTGGCCCACGGTGTCCGTGGTGCCGTTCTCCTTGCCGCGTTCGATCTTCGTACCGTCCTCGGTCTTGAGGTTCTTCGGCAGGAAGTTGCGGCCCGCCCCGGTGTCCACGGCGGGCTTGAGCTGTTTGTTCCTGACGTCGACGCCGGTGTCGATGACCGCTACGCGTACGCCCTTGCCGGTGGACTGCTTCCACACCTCGTCCAACAGGACGCGTTGCAGGGCCCAGGGGCGGCCCGGGTAGCTCTTCGAGGGGAACGTGCACTGCGTCGAGTCGGCCGCGGCCGCCGGGAGCGCCGGCAGGGTGACGACGAGGACGGCCGCGGCCGCCGTGGCGGTGAGCAGACGGCGGGCCGGGCCGTGGTGGTCGTGGGTCGCCATGTCCGTGCCCCCGCTCACGAACCCTGCGGCTGGCTGGCCGCACCGGTGGAGAGCCGGGGGCCGGTCGGCAGGAGGGCGGACCAGACCGCCGGTACGGGGTTGGGGTCGACGTCCTTGTAGCCGAGCCGGTTCTGCGCCTGCTGCGCCTCTTCCTGCTGGGACTCCCGCTCTTCCTTCGAGCCGGACACGCCGATGCCGGAGTCGTCCTGGCCGCTGTCGCTGTTGGACTGCATCGCGTAGCGCAGGCCGGTGTCGGTGACCAGGAACAGGAAGCCGGCGCTGGTGGTGGATCCCTTGAACTGGCGGAAGAACTCGCCCGATCCCGGCGTGACGTAGGCGCTGCTGGAGCCGGTGGGGAGCGTCGCGGGGAAGCTCGTGCCCACCCAGGTGCTCAGCGTGGTGGCACCGCTGTCCGCGTCGACTCCGCGCAGTACGTTGCACACGGTGTTTCGGCTGCCCTTCGTGACGTCCGGGGAGTTGACGGGCTCGGGCTTGCTGACCGGCCAGTCCATCTTCTGGTTGAAGGGGGCTCCCGGTTTGATCTCACCGGCGCTGACCCCCTGGGCGTTGCCCGCCTGCTTGAGGGATACCAGCTGCCTGCTGCTGAGCAGGAGCTTGGCGGTGAAGTCCGAGACGGGGGCGACCCTGCCCGGCAGGACGACGTAACTCTGGGTCTTGGTTCCCGCCGTCGCGGCCAGGACCATGCCGACCCTGTTCGTCCGGTCGTCCAGGATGCCGGGAGCGCCCGCGGGGGCCCCGGGGGTGCCGTCCACGGTCGGGAAGGTGATCGGAGCCCCGGTGTGGAGCGTGGCCAGCCAGGCGGCCGAGACCCGCTGGGGCTTGGTGTCCTGGCCGACCAGGGTGCGCAGGAGCAGTTCGTCCTTCTGGACGGGGTAGGCCTTGCCGGCGGCGTCCACGATGTAGCGGGTCCGGTCCGGCCCCTCGACGTACATCAGCTCACCGCCGGCCAGGGCGTTCTTGCCCTCGGTCTTCTTCTCCTCGCGCTCGGCGAAGATGAAGGTCGCTTTCTGGATGGCCCTGCCGCCCTCGCCGGGCCGCTCGCAGACCGCCCAGCGCTTGGCGGCGCCCGCTTCCTTGGAGTCGGGCAGCCGGTCGGGGGCGTACGGGATGCCGAGCGTCGCGCCGTGCGGAATCTTGCCGCTGTCCAGGACCGACTCGTTGACGTTGACGACGGTGCCCTTGTCCGGGGCGAGCAGGAGCTTGGCGGAGGCCATGTTCAGGACGGGGTGCAACTGCTTCTTGCCGTCGGTCTCCAACACCACGTACCGGGTGGTGGATTTGCTGGCGATGATGACGTGTTCCTTGGGGGCGTCCCATTTCTGGGGGGCCACCGGCTTGAACATGCCCCAGGCGCCGAAGACGGCGAGAACCACGACGGCGATGATGGCCCCGGGCAGTACCGCGCGCAGCGGTTTGGGGGCGCCTTCCTCGGAACCCGTGGGGTTGGGTTGCAGGAACTGTGCGATCAACCTCCGCTTCGCAAAGGTATAGGCGTTGAGCTCATCCCGCCGTGATGCCATGTGTCCGCTGACCCTTCTCCCCAGTGATCGAACAGGGTCCCACACGCACCGTCGGCCCCCGCTGCCGTACCGCGCCCCTACTATGCCTGCTGGGGTTCCGCTCCCTGTGCTCAGGTAGGGTGACGACCCGATCAACACCCGTGTAAAAAGCGGTGAATACGGACACGAGGGGGCAACGGGGCGATGGGTGCAGCTACGCGCGAGCGTACCGGGCGGGCCGGCCGTAGAAGCTCCGGGACTTCCCGGAGGCAACGTAGCAACGAGTCGCCCGCGACGCCCCCCGCTCGGCCCTCCGGCACTTCCGGACAGAACGCCCCCGCCGCGACGACGCTGCGTTCGATCTCACGGACCGACCGGGTGCGCCCCGTGCTGCGGCAGATGGTGATCGTCGAGGTGGGCCTCGTGATCGCCGCCGTGGGCGCGGCGCTCGGCGGCGCCTGGCTGATCCCCTCGCTCGTGGTGCTCTGCCTGCTGGTCGCCCTCGCGGTGGTACGCCGGCGGGGCCGCGCGCTCCAGGACTGGGTGTCGGGCGCCCTCGGGCTCCGGGCCCGGCGCCGGGCCGCCGCCACGCCGCCCTCGGACGCGGAGCCGATGCTGGCGCCGGTCGCCGAGAACGTGCCCGGCTTCGGCCCGCAGGTGTACGTGGACCGGACTCACCGGACGGTGGGCATGCTCGGCGACGGCACGTTCCTGACGGCCGTGGTGCGCGTGGAGGCGAGCGGCGAGTCGCTGCGGCCCGCGTTCGGCGCCCGGTCGCTCCCGCTGTCGCTGCTGGGCGACGCACTCCGGGTGGACGACATCGTGCTGGAGTCGGCGCAGTTGGTGCAGCAGGTGCGGTGCGCTCCGGCTCCCCATCTGCCGCAGCAGTCGGTGGCCCGGCTCTCGTACGCGCCGCTGCAGGACCAGACCGGTGCGCCCGCCCTGCGGATGACGTGGGTGGCGGTGAAGCTGGATCCCGAGCTGTGCCGTGAGGCCATCGAGGCGCGCGGCGGCGGGATGGAGGGTGCGCAGCGCTGTCTGGTGCGGGTCGCGGACCATGTGGCGAGCCGGATCACGGGCGCCGGTTTCCAGGCCGCGGTGCTGGACCAGGACGAGTTGAACTCCGCCGTGGCCACCTCCGCGTGCGCCAATCCCATCCTGTCGGGGCGGGCGGGCCGGCCGGACGCCGCACCGCAGCGGCGCACGATGGAGACGTCCCGGGTCTGGCGGTGCGACGACCGCTGGCACACCACCTACGCGGTGGACCGCTGGCCCGAGCTGGGCCGGGGCGCGACGCCGCTGCCGCAGCTGGTCGCGTTGCTGACCTCGGTGCCCGCGTACGCGACGACGTTCAGCCTGACGGTGCGCCGCGGGGTCCGCCAGGGCTCGACGAGCGTGGCCGGCCATGTGCGGGTCACCGGCGGTTCGGACACCGAACTGATCGGTGTGAGAAGGACGTTGGAGCAGGCAGCCCGGCACGCCAAGGTGGGGCTGGCACGACTGGACCGCGAGCAGTTGCCGGGCGTCCTGGCCACGCTCCCGCTGGGAGGCGCACAGTGAGCAACCGGACCGAGCCCCGGCGTGGGCTGCGCGGCCCCCGTCACGCGGGTCACACCGTGGCCGCGGATCACCTGGGGGCGTTGTCCCTGCCGGTCGGCGACGACGGCGTGATCATCGGCAACGACGCGAACAACAAGCCGCAGTTGATCGGCTTCCACCGTCCGGTGCCGTACGACGTCACGCTGATCGGCGGGCTGTGGACGGCGCAGGTCCTGGCGCTGCGGGCGGCGGGCACGGGCGCCAGGGTGGCGGTCGAGACCGGTCGCGTCCAGGCCTGGACCACGCTCGCCCAGGCGGCGGGCGCCGGGCTGGAGTGCGTGTCCCTGTACGACGTGGGCCGTGTTCCGCCGACGGGAGCGACCGTGGGCAGTCCCGTGGTCGTCGTGCGGGACTGCGGCATGCGCCCGCCGCGCGGCCGGGTGGTGTCCTCGCCGTGGCAGTCCGTGCTGACGCTGCTTCCCTATCTGAGCCCTGTCGCACCGCGGTTGATGCGGTCGTCGGCGCTGGTGGGCATCCAGCGGGTCTCGCCCGGCGAGGCCGAGCAGATCGGCCGGATCCTGGGGCTGGCGCGGGCCGAGTACGAGGCGCTGCCCACCCTGGCGGACGGTGTCACCCTCTGGGTGGCGGGGCGCGAACACCATTGGGTGATGACCAACCCGACGGACGCCGAGACCGGTCTGCTGGGCACAGCTCGCCGGATGGACTGATTCCTGCACCGTTCGGCCCACGAACACCCCTTCCGCCGGGGAACATGGACCACGCACCGAATCCGTTCGATCGAAGGGACGCCGTCATGGGCACCCAGCAGGAAAAGGACGAGCTCTACGCTCTCGACATCTCGGATGTGACGTGGCTCAGTGCGCCCGGCACCGAGGAGGCCGAGGAGCGGGTCGAGATCGCACATCTGCCGGACGGCGCCGTCGCCATGCGCTCCTCGCTGGACCCGGACACCGTCCTGCGGTACACGGAGGCGGAGTGGACGGCGTTCGTCCTGGGTGCTCGCGACGGTGAGTTCGACCTCACGTAGGTCCGTGCGTCACGCGGGTTCGGCCCCGTGGGGGCGCGGAGCGCCGCGAAGGGTGGCCGCCGGAGTGAGCTTCCACCCTTCGCCCTGTACGTGTATGGCATGGATTGACCGTCTCGTCGCACCCTTTCCGTCGCACGTGGTTCACCGGGGTGTGACACGTGGCCCGTGGGGCGGGGTTCGGCGTGCCCCATGCCCTGCCTGAGTTCACCGGATGGCGATTAGGGTGGGTGGGGCGCGGCAGATGAAACCTGCGAGCAGGTGATGCGCGTCGCAAGGGGGAGAGCCGGGCGGACCGGCACATCGGGAACGGTCGCCCCCACCCACCACGGCACAAGGGTGCTCGACCACACCAGGAGGCAAAGTGAACGGCGATCGGGACGAGATCCGCGGCGGATGGGACCTGCCCGTCGACGAGTCGTCCGACGCGGATCCCGCCGAGATGACGGGTGAGTTCACCATCGACTACACCCCTCCCGCCTGGTACACGCAGAACGCGGCGGGGGACTCGTCGGGAGGAGCGGGCTCGCACCTGGCGCCCCCTCCGCCGGTCGGGGCGCCTCTGTCCGCGCCCGACCTGTCGGCGACGCCCGGCGGCTTCGACCCGAACTGGGCGCCCGAGCCTCCGGCGCCCGCCGAGCCGGCCGTCCCCGCGGCTCCGGAGGCTCCGGTCTCCCCCGCCGTGCCGGAGACGCCGCACGCTCCGACTCCGCAGGCGCAGGTTCCGGACGCTCCCGCTCCGCAGACGCACGCGCAGGCCGCGGACGCTCCGGCTCCGTACCCGCAGGCCCCGGACGCTCCGACCGCTCCGGCCGCCGACAGCGGGGACGCGGGGCCGTTCGGCGGCGGCGATGTGGAGAGCGGCGCGACGATGCGGTTCTCGCCCGCCGCGCTCCAGCGGGAGATCGCGGAGCGCGAGGCGGAGGCCTCGGCCGGATCCGCCGACGGGACGGGTTCCGGGTCCGCCGCTGACGGCCTGTCCGGTGCCGGGGCGACGGACGACGGGAAGGCCGACGCCCTCGCCTCCGGTACGGAGCCCGAGGAAGCGTCCCCGTCCGGTACGCCCTCCGGGCCGGCCGCCGCCGCCCTTCCCTCGCTCGCGGACACGGACTCCGCGGCCGTCTCCCGTACGGACACGGGCTCCGCCGACGCACCCGCGCCCGACGCCAGCGCCATTACGCCTCCGAACGCCGGCGCGGGCACGCAGGACATCGCACCGCAGGACGCGGGTCCCCAGGACTCCGCGCCCCAGGACGTGGCGCTCCCCGCCGCCGACGCCCCGCAGGCCGCCTCGGCACCGGTGCCGTGGTCGCCGCCCGCGCAGGGCGGCGCGCTGCCGCCGCTGCCGCCCGCCTTCCAGCCGGCCGCTCCGGGGCCCTCCGCGCCGCAGCCCGCGGCGCAGTGGCCCGGTTCCGCACCGGCGAACGAGGCGCCGGGCGGCTACGGCTTCCCGCAGACCGGCCAGCCGCCGCAGGCACCTCAGGCGTTTCAGCCCCCTCAGGCGCCGCAGGCTGCCCAGCCGCCGCACCAGCAACAGCCGTTCCCCGGTCAGCCCGGCCCCGGCGCCCCGCTGCCGCCCCAGGCACACCCCCAGGCCCCCCAGGGCGCGGGCGGGTACGGCTTCCCGCCGCAGGGCGGCTACGGCTTCCCGCAGCCCGGCCAGCCGGGCCAAGCGCCCCACGCGCCGCAGCCCCACGCGCCCTTCCCGGCCCAGGGCACCCCGAACCTCCCCGCCCCCGTCGCCCCGCAGCAGCCGGAGGCGTACGGACAGCAGCCCCAGGCCGCCCAGGCCCAGCCGCAGCAGCAGCAGCAGCCGCCGCCTGTCGACCCGCGTACGGGCGGAGCCTGGCCCACCCCGGTCGCGCACGACCAGCGCGAGCGGTCGGTGCCCGGCGCCCCGCTCGGGTACACGGCGGCCGTCGAGCTCTCCTCCGACCGGCTGGTGCGGGGCAAGCAGAAGGCCAAGAGCAGCCGTAACCCCTCCGCCGCCTCCCGGTTCAAGCTGGGCGGCAAGAAGGAGGAGGCCGAGCGGCTGCGCAAGCTGGAGCTGATCCGCACCCCGGTGCTGTCCTGCTACCGGATCGCCGTCATCAGCCTCAAGGGCGGTGTCGGCAAGACCACCACGACGACCGCGCTGGGCTCGACGCTGGCCACCGAGCGGCAGGACAAGATCCTCGCCATCGACGCCAACCCGGACGCCGGCACGCTGGGCCGACGGGTGCGCCGCGAGACCGGGGCGACCATCCGCGACCTGGTGCAGGCGATCCCGTACCTCAACTCGTACATGGACATCCGGCGGTTCACCTCGCAGGCGCCCTCCGGTCTGGAGATCATCGCCAACGACGTGGACCCCGCGGTCTCCACGACGTTCAACGACGAGGACTACCGGCGCGCGATCGAGGTGCTCGGCAAGCAGTACCCGATCATCCTCACCGACTCGGGCACCGGGCTGCTCTACAGCGCGATGCGCGGGGTGCTCGACCTCGCCGACCAGCTGATCATCATCTCGACGCCCTCGGTCGACGGCGCGTCCAGCGCCTCGACGACGCTGGACTGGCTCTCGGCGCACGGCTACGCCGACCTGGTGCAGCGTTCACTCACCGTCATCTCCGGTGTCCGCGAGACCGGCAAGATGATCAAGGTGGACGACATCGTCCAGCACTTCGAGACGCGTTGCCGCGGAGTCGTCGTCGTGCCGTTCGACGAGCACCTGGCGGCGGGCGCCGAGGTCGACCTCGACATGATGCGGCCCAAGACCCGTGAGGCGTACTTCCACCTCTCGGCGCTGGTGGCCGAGGACTTCGCGCGGGCCCAGCAGCAGCAGGGGCTGTGGACGGGGGACGGCCAGAACCCGCCGCCGCAGTTCGCCCCGCCCATGCCCGGCCAGCAGGGCTACCCGGCGGCCCAGCCGATGCCGGGACAGCCGATGCCGGGACAGCAGGGCGGCCCCGGTCAGCCCGCGGCGGGTCAGCAGGTTCCCGGTCAGCAGATCCCGGGTCAGCAGATCCCCGGTCAGCAGCCGTACGCACCGCAGCAGCCCGGGCCCGGCCAGCCCTACCCGCAGCAGCAACCGCAGCCGCAGCACCCCGGGCAGCCGCAGCAGGGACAGCCGGGACAGCCGCAGCCGTACGCCCAGCAGCAGCCCTACGGTGGACAGCCGCCGTACGGGGGATATCAGGCGGCCGGTCAGCCGGGCGGCCCCTACGCCCCGCAGGGGGCTCCCGGCGGACCGCAGAACGGGTGGCTCCAGGCGCCTCCCCCGCAGGCCGGGCCGGGTGCGCCCGGGGCAGGCGCGCCGCCGCAGGCGCAGCCGGAACAGCAGGGCGGGCAGGCCAACCCGGCAGGCCAGCCCGAGTTGCAGGGTCCGGTGCCTCCCGCCGGCTGGCAGCAGGCGCCTCCGCAGCCGCCGCCGGCGCCTCAGCAGTAGGCCCGAAGTGGTTGAGACCAATGAGGGCAAGTGAAGGGCCCGTACCGCTCGCGCGGTGCGGGTCCTTCCGCTATTCCCGCAGCCCACACGCTGTTTGACTGACCGTTGACGAGCCTCGACCACCGCTGATAAACCTTCGCTTCACCAACTGGCGAACCAGAGATCTACCCGCCTTCTTCAGCGAGTGATGACGCGAGGTCCCCGTCCATGGTCACTAGAGTTCCCCACCACTCCACCCGGCCACGCCGACGCCTGCGCCTCCTGCTGGCCTCCGGCGTGGCCGCCCTGGCACTCACCGCCGGATCCGTCGTACCCGGAAACCTGCTCGCGCCCGCCCCCTCCGAGGCGCGCGCGGACGACGGGAAGACGACGCTCACGGTCGCCGTCGCGCAGAGCGTCGACTCGCTCAGCCCGTTCCTTGCGCAGCGGCTGCTCAGCACGAGCGTCCTGCGGCTGATGTACGACTTCCTCACCAACTACGACCCCAAGGACAACAAGGCGATCCCGGGCCTCGCCACCGCGTGGGAGCCCTCCGCGGACAAGCTGACGTGGACGTACACGATCCGCTCGGACTCGAAGTGGTCCGACGGGCAGCAGGCCACCGCCGAGGACGCGGCCTGGACGTTCAACAAGATGATGACGGACGAGGCCGCCGCGACCTCCAACGGCAGCTTCGTCGGCAACTTCGAGAAGGTGACCGCCCCCAGCAAGGACAAGCTGGTCATCACGTTGAAGGAGCCGCAGGCCACGATGGCCGCGCTCGACGTGCCGATCGTGCCGAAGCACCTCTGGGAGAAGGTCGGCGACTTCTCGAAGTTCAACAACGACAAGGAGTTCCCCATCGTGGGGAACGGTCCGTTCATCGTGACGGACTACAAGGTCGACAGCTATGTGAAGCTGAAGGCCAACAAGGACTTCTGGCGCGGGTCCCCCAAGTTCGACGAACTGGTCTTCCGCTACTACAAGGACCAGGACGCGGCCGTGGCCGCCCTGCGCAAGGGCGAGGTGTCCTTCGTCGCGGGCAGCCCCAGCCTGACCCCGGCCCAGTCCGCCTCGCTGGAGAACGCTCCGGACATCAAGGTGAACGACGCCCCGGGCCGCCGCTTCTTCGCGCTCGCCGTCAACCCCGGCGCCCGTACCAAGGACGGGCAGAAGTTCGGCGACGGGCACCCGGCACTGCTGGACCAGAAGGTGCGGCACGCGCTGTTCATGGCGGTCGACCGCAAGACCATCATCGACAAGGTCTTCCAGGGCCACGCCGTCGAGGGCGAGGGCTACATCCCGCCGCGCTTCGGCGACTACTTCTGGAAGCCGTCGGCGGACCAGAAGCTCGCCTACGACCCGGCGCGGGCCGGATCCCTGCTGGACGAGGCCGGGTACAAGAAGAACGGCGCGGGCAAGCGCGTCGGCAAGGACGGCAAGCCGCTCGACTTCCGCATCCTCTGCCACGCCACCGACCCCAACGACAAGGCGATCGGCAAGTACCTCCAGGAGTGGTGGGGCGAGCAGGGCATCGGGCTGAAGGTCGACTGCCTCGACAACGTTTCCGACCCCTGGTACGCCGGTGAGTACGACCTCGCCTTCGACGGCTGGTCCGTCAACCCCGACCCCGACTTCGTCCTGTCGATCCACACCTGCGACGCACTGCCGGCGAAGGCGAAGGAGACGGCCTCGACCGACAACTTCATCTGCGACAAGCAGTACGACGAGCTCTACAAGAAGCAACTGGCCGAGTACGACCCCGCCAAGCGGGCGGATCTGGTCAAGCAACTGGAGTCACGGCTGTACGACACCGGGTACATGAACGTCATGGCGTACCCGAATGCCGTCGAGGCCTACCGCACCGACCACATCGAGTCCATCACCACCATGCCGTCGGCCGCGGGCAACATCTACGGCCAGGACGGCTACTGGAGCTGGTGGTCGGCGGTCCCGGCCGCCGGGGCCTCCTCGTCCGGTTCCTCCGACTCCGGTGGCAGCTCCACCGGGGTGCTCATCGGGGTCGGGATCGCCGTCGTCGTCCTCGCCGGTGGCGGACTCCTGTTCGCCATGCGTCGCCGCTCCACCGCGGAAGACCGTGAATAGTCCATGAGCTCAGAAAGCACTCCCGCCCTGCTGAAGGGCGCGGCGGGCGTGGAGAGCACCGAATCCGGCGGCCCGGCTCCGGCCGGGCCGTCGGCCCGCTCCCCGCGCTCCCGCTCCACCGCCGCCTACGCCCGCTACGCGGCGGGCAAGCTCGCCGGGGCGGCCGTCTCCCTCTTCGCCGTCCTCGTCACCAGCTTCTTCCTCTTCCGGCTGATCCCCGGCGACCCGGTCAAGCAGATGACCGGCGGCCGTCAGGTGTCGACCGAGCAGATCGCGGCGATGCGCCGCGAGTTCGGCCTGGACCTGCCGCTGTGGGAGCAGTTCACCCAGTACTGCGGCAAGGCGCTGACCGGCGACTTCGGTACGTCGTACCAGTTCCGCGCCCCGGTCGTCGACAAGATCGCCGAGGCGCTGCCCGCCACCCTGCTGCTGACCGGCACCGCCTTCGTGATCTACACGCTGCTCGGCATCTGGCTGGGCGCGCGCTCCGCGTGGCGCAACGGCAGCGCCGGGGACCGCGCCAACACGGCGTTCGCGCTGACGCTGTACTCGGTGCCCTCGTTCTGGCTCGGCCTGCTCCTCATCATCACCCTGTCGGTGGGCATCGGCCCGATCCCCGGGCTCTTCCCGACCGGCGGCATGGAGTCCGGCGACACCGAGGGCTTCGACCGGGTGCTGGACATCGCCCACCACATGGTGCTGCCCGTCGTCACGCTCGTCGCCGTGGAGTACGCGCGCACCCTGCTGGTGATGCGCTCCTCGCTGCTGGACGAGATGGGCAGCGACTATCTGACGACCGCCCGCGCCAAGGGGCTGCGCGACGATCTCGTACGCCGGAAGCACGCCGTGCCGAACGCGATGCTGCCGACCGTGACGCTGCTCTTCGTGAACCTCGGCACGACGGTCGCCGGGGCGATCCTGGTGGAGACCGTGTTCTCCTGGCCGGGGCTCGGCGGCCTCTTCTACCAGGCGCTGAGCGTGCCCGACCTGCCGTTGGTGCAGGCGCTGTTCTTCGTGTTCGCCGCCGCGGTGATCCTGATGAACACGCTGGCCGATGTGATCTATCCGCTGCTCGATCCCCGGGTGGGCCGATGACGACGTCGATGCAGAAGCCCGAGCCGCTGGAGCCGGACGCCCGGAAGCCCTCCGGGCAGCCGGAGAAGGTGGTTCCGGTGCAGAGCCCGCGCGCCCTCACCCGGGCCCGGCGGCGGCAGGCGGTGGCCCGCTTCTGGCGGCAGTACCGCACGCACCGCGCCGGGCTCGTCGGTCTGGCCGTGCTCGCGGTGATCGCCCTGCTCGCGCTGACCGCCCCGCTGCTGGTGGGGGCCGACTCGCAGAGCGTGACCAGTGCCCCGGGCGGCCCGATGGAGGCCCCGAGCGGTGAATTCCCGCTCGGGACCGACCAGTTCGGCCGCAGCCTGCTGGCCCTGATGCTCTGGGGCACCCGGGTCTCGCTGACGGTCGGCCTGCTCGCCGCCTTCCTGTCCGTGGCGATCGGCACCCTGATCGGGATCACCGCGGGCCACTTCAAGGGCTGGTACGCCACCGTCGTCATGCGGATCACCGACTGGTTCCTGGTGATGCCGACCCTGGTGCTGGCCATCGCCCTGGCGACCGTTCTCTCCCGGTCGGTCTGGACGACGATCCTGGCGATCGGCGTGACGACCTGGCCGACGACCGCACGTCTGGTCCGCGCCCAGACGCTGTCGGTCGAGTCCCGCCCGTACATCGAGCGCTCCCGGGCGCTCGGCGGCGGACACCGCCACATCATGTCCCGCCATGTGCTGCCCAATGTGATGCCCCTGGTGCTGGCCCAGACCACACTCGTGATCTCCACCGCCATCCTCACCGAGGCGACCCTCGCCTTCCTCGGCCTCAGCGATCCCACGATCGTCTCCTGGGGCGGTCTGCTCCAGGACGCCCGCGAGGCCGGCGCGGTCAGCTCCGGCAACTGGTGGTACCTCGCTCCGCCCGGACTCGCCATCGCCGTGGTCGCCCTCGCCTTCACGCTGTGCGGCCGCGCCATCGAGTCCGTGCTCAACCCCAAGCTGGGGGTGTCCCGTTGACCGCCACGACCACGACCACCACGCCGAACCCGGACCCGTCCGGCTCTCCCGGCCTGTCGAAGCCGGTCGGCGATCCGCCGCTCCTGGAGGTGCGGAACCTGACGGTCACCTACGGGGGCGGGGCCGACGCCGTCCCCGCCGTACGGGGTGTCGATCTGCGGGTCGAGGCCGGGCAGAAGCTCGGCATCGCCGGGGAGTCCGGCTGCGGGAAGTCGACGCTGGCCCTCGCGCTGCTGCGGCTGCTGCCGGCGACGGCCACGCTGTCCGGCGAGATCCTTCTCGACGGCGAGGACGTCCTGACCATGAAGTGGGGGCGGCTGCGGGCCGTCCGCTGGGCGGGCGCGTCGATCGTCTTCCAGGGCGCGATGCACTCGCTGAACGCCGTGCACCGGGTCGGGGACCAGATCGCCGAGCCGATCCTGCTGCACAGCAAGTCCACCCCGGCCGCCGCCCGCAGGCGGGCCGGTGAGCTGCTGGAGCAGGTGGGGCTGCCCGCCGCCCGTGCCCAGGCCTACCCGCACGAGCTGTCCGGCGGTCAGCGGCAGCGCGTGATGATCGCCATGGCGCTGGCCTGCGATCCTCGGCTGATCGTCGCGGACGAGCCGACCACCGCCCTCGATGTGATGATCCAGGCGCAGATCCTGCGGCTGATCGAGGCGCTCGTCGCGGACCAGGGCGTCGGGCTGATCATGATCAGCCACGACCTCGCGGTGCTCGCCGACACCTGTGACCGGCTCTCGGTGATGTACGCGGGCCGGGTCGTCGAGGAGGGCCCGGCCCGGCAGGTGTACGCGGACGCCCGTCACCCGTACGGCAGGGCGCTCTCCGCCGCGTTCCCGAGGATCGGGGACCTCTCCTCCCGGCACGCCCCGCGCGGCCTGCCGGGCGACCCGCCGGACCCCTCGGCGCTGCCGGGCGGCTGCACCTTCCATCCGCGCTGCCCGGTGGCGCTCGACTCCTGCGCCACCGAGGACCAGGAGCTGCGGGACGCCGGGGCCGAGCGCCGGGCGGCCTGCGTCCTGGTGGACGCGCCCGTCCCCGCCGGGGCCGACGACACGAGGAGCACGACATGAGCACCACCCCTCCGGTCGACGCCGCTCCTCCGGCCGGCACCGCTCCGGTCGGCGCAGCTCCCCTGCTCAGCGCCGAGACGCTGAAGGTCGCCTTTCCCGGCCGGCGCGGGGCCGCCACCGCCCGCGCCGTCGACGGCGTCGATCTCGACATCCGGCCCGGCGAGATCGTCGCGCTGGTCGGCGAGTCCGGCTGCGGCAAGACGACGCTCGCCCGGTCCCTGCTCGGCCTGGTCCCGCCCACCTCGGGGCGGGTCACCTTCGGCGGCGCACCGCTCGACTACACGGGCCGGGCGCTGAAGGCGTACCGCAAGCGCGTGCAGCTGGTCCTCCAGGACCCGAGCGGTTCGCTGAACCCCCGGCACACGGTGTACGACGCGGTGGCCGAGGGGCTGCGCATCCACGGGTACGCGGGCGACGAGCGGGCGGCCGTCTCGGAGGCCCTCTCCCGGGCCGGGCTACGACCGCCGGAGCGGTTCTTCCTGCGCTTCCCGCACGAGCTGTCGGGCGGTCAGCGCCAGCGGGTGGTGATCGCCGGGGCTCTGGTGCTGGAGCCGGAGCTGATCGTGGCCGACGAGCCGGTGGCGTCGCTGGACGCGTCGGTACGGGGCGAGATCCTGGCGCTGCTGCTGCGCCTGCGGGACGAACTGGGGCTCTCGGCGCTGGTGGTCACCCACGACCTCGGGCTCGCCTGGAACATCGCGGACCGGGTGGCGGTGATGTATCTGGGCCGGATCGTCGAGACGGGCCCGGTCGAGCAGCTGCTGACGGCCCCTCGGCATCCGTACACGCGGGCCCTGTTGTCCGTGCTCCCGGAGGCGGAGGGCGAACCGGTCGTGCTGGCCGGGGAGCCGCCGGACCCCTCGAACGTGCCCTCCGGCTGCCGGTTCCACGTCCGCTGCCAGGTCCTGGCCTCGGGCGAGGCGGAGCGGGCGGGCGTGGCGGAGGCGTGCCGCACGGTGGATCTGCCGGTGCTGAGCGGCGGCGGGGACACCCAGGTGGCGTGCCACTGGGCGGCGGCGTGCGGCGGGGAGGACCGGGGCGTGCCCGCCTGAGGGCGGTGCTGTTCAGCGGGTCCGGTAGCGGGCGTAGACCAGTCCACTGGCGAAGGCGTGCTCCTCGACCAGTTCGAGGTCGAGGCGCACGCCGTCGGGGAAGAACCGCTTGCCGCCGCCGACCACGCTCGTGGTGATGAAGAGGTGGTATTCGTCGACCAGACCGGCCGCGATGGCCTGGGCCGCGAGGTTCGGGCCGTCGACGGTGAGGTCGTGGTCGGACTCGGCCTTGAGCTGGCGCACCGCGTCCGGGTCGAAGGTCCGCTCGATCCTGGTCTTCGCGCTGGACACCTCGTCGAGCGTCGTGGAGTACACGACCTTCTCCGCGGCCTGCCAGTCGCGGGCGTACTGCAGGATGTGCGGCGGCTGGCCGGGCTCGGTGTGCGCGGTCTCCCAGTAGACCATCGTCTCGTACATCCGCCGGCCGTAGAGGTACGTGCCCACGGGGCGGAAGAGGTCGCCGACGAAGGTGTGCACCTCCGGGTCCTCGGCCCCGGTGCCGAGGCCGCCCTCCGCCGCCTCCGCGTAGCCGTCGAGCGAGGTGATCATGGAGTAGACGAGCTTGGCCACGGCGTCTCCTTCGGTACGGACGCGCGCCTGTCGGCGGTCCCGCAGGTGGTGACCGCCGCGCCCTGCGGAACTCATCGGTCGGCAGGCGTCGGCACCCCGCCGCGACAGACCGCAAAGAGTTCTTCGCGAAGAAGTCTTTGCGAAGGACTCTTTGCGATCTAGAGTCTGCCGTATGACAGACGACACTCCGCGCCCGTCCGACGACCCGTCCCCGGATGAGGGATCGGTCGTCCTGGACGCCAAGGGGCTGCGCGCCATGGCGCATCCGGTCCGCGTACAGCTGGTCGGGCTGCTGCGAAAGCACGGCCCGTCCACAGCCACCCGTCTCGCGGAGCGGCTGGGGGTGAACTCCGGAACGGCCAGCTACCACCTGCGTCAGCTCGGCGCGGCCGGCTTCGTCGAGGAGGACACGGAGCGCGGCAACGCCCGCGAGCGCTGGTGGCGTTCGGTGCACCGGACCACCTGGTTCAACGACCCGGAACTGGCCGAGCGGGAACCCGAGGCCGCCCTCGCCTACCAGCAGTCCGTCGCCTCCATCTACGCCCTGCGCACCCAGCAGACGCTGAACGATCTGCAGACGATGCCCCGCGTCTGGCGGGAGCGGTTCGACCTGAGCGACTGGGTCCTGCGGCTCACCCCCGAGGAAGCGACCGCGCTCTATCAGGAGTTGTGGGGCGTCATCGGCCGCTACCGGCGGGACACCCCGGAGAACGCGGCGACCGCCCCGGCGGGCGCGGAGCGCGTCGGCGTCATCACCCACTTCCTGCCCGAGCTGAACACGCCCGCCCCGGAAGCGGAGGCACCGTGAGCCCCGGGGACCCGGGCGGCACCGGGGTCATACCCGCCGATCGGTCCTTACGGCCGCTGGCCGGGGTGCTGGCGGCCATCGCCGCTTCCGTGACCGGCACCCGGATCTCCCTGATCGCCCTCCCCTGGTTCGTCCTCGTCACCACGGGCAGTGCTACGCGGACCGGGCTGGTCGCCTTCTGCGAGATGGCCCCCTACGTCCTGGTCAAGGCGTTGTCCGGCCCGCTGGTGGACCGCACGGGCCCACGGACCGTCTCCTGGAGCACGGACCTGGTGAGCGCGGCCGCCGCCGCGGCGATCCCGCTGCTGCACACCCTGGACCTGCTGTCCTTCCCTGTTCTGCTGGGCCTGGTCGCGGTGATCGGGTCCGCTCGCGGTCCGGGCGACCTGGCGAAGGAGGTCATGGTCCCGGAGGCCGCCGAGCGCGCCGGAACACCCCTGGAGCGGGCCATGGGCCTGTCCGGCGTGATCGAGCGGCTCGCCTCCACCATCGGCCCGGCGGCGGGCGGCGCCCTGGTGGCGCTGCTCGGCCCCATGACGGGCCTGGTCGTCAACGCGGGCTGCTTCGTCCTCGGTTCGGTGATCGTCGCGGTCGCGCTGCCGCGCGGCACGGGGCGTCCGGCCATGGCCCCCTCAGCACCTGCCGACGCCCAGGAGCCGGGCTACTGGCGGCGGTTCGTCGAGGGCTTCACCTTCCTGCGCGGCGATCCGTTGCTGCTCGCCGTCATCGTCGTGGTCGGGATCACCAACCTGCTGGACGCGGCGCTGACCACCCTGATGATCCCCGTGTGGGCCGGAGGGTCCGGCAACGGTCCGGCGGCCATCGGCCTGGTCAGCACGGCGATGGGGGCCGCCGCGGTCTGTGGAAGCCTCATCGCCGCCATGGCCGCCCACCGGCTGCCCCGCAGGGCGGTGTTCCTCGTCGGGTTCCTGCTGGCCGGGGCCCCGAGGTTCCTGGTCCTCGCGGTGGACGCCCCCTTGGGCGTGGTGCTGGCCGTCTTCGCCGTCAGCGGCTTCGGAGCCGGGTTCATCAACCCCGTACTGGGGGCCGTCTTCGTCGAACGGGTGCCGCGCCGGATGCTGGGCCGGGTCAACGCCCTCGGGGACTCGCTGGCCTGGTCCGGCATCCCGCTCGGTGGGCTGCTCGCCGGGGCGGCGGTGACGGCCGCCGGACTGACTCCGGTGCTGCTCGTCTGCGGGGCCGCGTACTTCCTCACCACGACCCTGGCCGGGCTGCGGCCGGAGTGGCGGGCCATGGACCGCTCCCGGGAGCGCGCCGTACCCGGGGAGGCGGTTCAGGACGGGGCGAAGGCGGTGCCCTGATCACCGCGTGCCGGTCGGCCCGCCGGGGTGGTGGATCGCCCCCGACAGTTCGCCGAGCGGCCGGCCCGTGCCGCCCCAGCGGTGCTGGATGATCTCGGCGGCGATGGAGACGGCCGTCTCCTCCGGCGTACGGGCTCCGAGGTCGAGGCCCACCGGCGAGGCGAGGCGCGCGAGGTGCGCCTCGTCCACCCCGGCCGCACGCAGCCGGGCCAGCCGGTCGCGGTGGGTGCGGCGGCTGCCCATCACCCCGATGTACGCGGCGGGCGTGCGCAGGGCCGCGGCGAGCAGGGGCACGTCGAACTTGGGGTCGTGGGTGAGCACGCAGATCACGGTGCGGGCGTCGACCTCGGTGGACTCCAGGTAGGCGTGCGGCCAGGCGCGGACGACCTCGTCCGCCGTGGGGAAGCGCTCCCGGGTGGCGAAGGCGGGGCGGGCGTCGCAGACCGTGACCCGGTAGCCGAGGAACGAGCCGATGCGGGCGGTGGCCGCCGCGTGGTCGATCGCGCCGAAGACGAGCATGCGGGGCGGCGGGGCGTACGTCCGGACGAAGACGGCGACCTCCTGCATCCGGCGCTGGCCGTGCGCCCCGTACCACTGGATCCCGGTGTGCCCCTGGGCCAGCAGCCCCCGGGCGTCGTCGGAGACGGCGGCGTCCAGCCCTTCGGAACCGAGAGTTCCGAACGTGCCGGGGATGTCGTGGATGCCGGGGATGTCGCGGCTGTCGGCAGCAAGGGCGGGCCGGACGACCAGGCGGGCCCCGGTCTCCGCCGCGCCGGACAGGACCGTGGCCTCGGCCACCGGCAGATCGGCGGCGATCAGGTCCAGCACGGCCGCGAGATCCTCGCGTTCGGCGGCGGTCGCGTAGGCACGCACCAGGATCTCGATCGTGCCGCCGCAGGTCAGCCCGACGCCGAACGCCTCGTCGTCGCTGATCCCGTACGACACCACGCGCGGCCCCGCCCCGGCGAGCACCTCGCGGGCGACCTCGTACACATCGCCCTCGACACAGCCCCCGGAGACGCTGCCGACCACGGTCCCCGCCGCGTCCACGGCCAGCACGGCGCCGGGGTCGCGGGGCGCGCTGCCGTGCACGGCGACGACGGTCGCCAGGGCGAAGGGGATGCCGTCGGAGCACCGGGCACGGAGGTCGGGCAGGATGTCGCGCACCCTGTCAGCATCCGCCGTCGCCGGGCGGACCGCACGGCGGGAATGTGACGACAGGCCCCAGCGTCAGTGGGTTCGGTCGTACGCCGCGGTCAGCTCGCTGGAGCGCTTCACATCGGCGGCCATGGCGACCAGAAGGTCGTCGATCGAGTCGAACTTCAGCATGCCGCGGACGTACGCGAGGAAGTCGACGGCCACGTGCAGCCCGTACAGGTCCAGGTCGACGCGGTCGATGGCGTATGCCTCGACGGTCCGGTCGACGGCGTCGAACTGCGGGTTCGTCCCCACGGAGATCGCCGCGGGCATCGACTCGCCGGCCACCTCCAGCCAGCCGGCGTAGACGCCGTCGGCGGGGATCGCGGTGTGCGGCAGGGTCTCGACGTTGGCCGTCGGGAAGCCCAGCTCCCGGCCGCGCTGCGCGCCGCGCACCACGATGCCCTCGACCCGGTGCGGGCGGCCGAGGATCTCGGCGGCCCCGGCGACATCGCCCTCGGCGATCAGCCTGCGGGTGAGCGTGGAGGAGAACGGCTGCCCGCCGCCCGCCTCACCGGTGACGTACAGGTCGATGACCTCGACGGTGTAGTCGTAGGCGGCGCCCAGCTCGGTCAGGAGCGCGACGTTGCCCGCCGCCTTGTGGCCGAAGCGGAAGTTGGGGCCCTCGATGACGGCCTTGGCGTGCAGCCGGTCGACGAGGACCTTCGCGATGAAGTCGGCGGGCGACAGCTTGGAGAACTCGGCGGTGAACGGCAGGATCAGCAGGGCGTCCACGCCCAGCTCCGCCATCAGTTCGGCGCGGCGGTGGTGCGGGGACAGCAGCGGCGGGTGGCTGCCGGGGCGGACGACCTCGCTGGGGTGCGGGTCGAACGTGACGACGACGGACGGAACGCCCAGCTCACGGGCGCGCTCGACGGCCCGGCCGATGATCAGCTGGTGTCCGCGGTGCACGCCGTCGTAGGAGCCGATGGTGACGACGCTGCGCCCCCAGTCCTGGGGGATGTCCTCCAAGCCACGCCAGCGCTGCACTGTGACCGCTCCTCGCCCGAACCTGTGTACGTGTGTATGTCGATTACGCAGGTCTAAGACTGCCATGCTCACGTCCCGCCGCCTGCATCGGCATCGGCATCGGCGGACGTGATGTCTCCAACGCCTCGACCGTGCGCCGGGCGCTCGGGCCCACGACCGCCGCCCACTCCTGGGGGGCGTCGGCCAGCCAGCGGGTGACGAGGGCGGCGAATCCGGGCACGTCGCGGGCGAGTTCGACCAGGCCCCGGTCGAACCGGGCGGCGCCTTCGGGGGTGCGGACCAACAGCATCCCGGTGCGGTGGACGAGTGCGCGCGTACGGATCTCCGGGCGGCGTTCCGAGCCCTCGGCGGCGGCCCGCAGCAGCGCCTCCAGGACGTCCGGGTCCCGGCCGGTGACCTGCTCGAACTCCAGCAGGACCTCCAGCAGCTCCGCCCGCAGCGGCCGGGACGCGGCGCTCCCGGCCCCGGCGAGGACCCGGGCGAGCGCGGCGCGCACCGGCGGCGGTGCGGGGCGGTCCCGCAGCAGCCCGGTCACCAGGGGCAGGAGGAGTGCCCGGGCGGCGGGGCCGTGCTCCAGGCGGAGGTCGACGTACTCGGCGGCGTGCGTGCCGTCCTCGGGGTGGGCGTCGATGTACTCCCGTACGAGACCGGCGACGTGCAGCGCGAGCGCGGGCGTGTCGAGTCCGGCCAGCGCCCGCAGCACCGCTCCCCCGCCGTCCCCGGGGCGGGCGAGCCGGGCGCGGAGGGCGGCGAGGACCGGCTCCGGGTGGGCCGGGAACACCTCGGCGAGCAGCTCGACGGGCAGCCGGGGGTCTCCGGCGGCGAACGCGCGCAGGGCCCCGGGCAGGTGGCTTCTCCTGGCCACCGGGTCGCGGACGAGGAGGGTGAGGGCGGCGGCGTGCAGGGCGCCGTCCTCGGGGCGGTCCAGCAGCAGGAGAGCGGCGGAGCGCAGCAGCGCCCGGTCGCCCTCGGCGGTGACCCGCTGCTGGAGGAGTCCGGCGTAGCGGGCGGCGGCGGAGCGACGGGCCGGGCGGTCCTCGTCGCGGGCCCAGCGCTCCACGGCCCGGCAGAGCACGGTGGGCTCGTCCTCGGCGAGGGCGAGGAGCAGTTCCCCGGCGCGCTGGTGCGGGGTGGCGATCAGCGCGTCGGTCAGGTCGTCGAGGGCGAGGTCGCGGCGGGCGTACAGCAGGGCCTGCGCGGCGGCGGCGACCGTGGGGCGCAGCGGGACGTCCGGGGCGTCGGGGCCCACGAGCAGCGGGCGTTCGTCGGTGAACCAGCGGCACAGCAGCGGCTGCACGGTCGGGGCGTCCAGGGCGAGGCGGCGGGCGACCGCGTCCAGATAGCGTTCGTCGCCGTCGGTGCGGGGCAGCCCGTCGGCGGGCACGAGGCGGCGGAGCAGGTCGATCCGGTCCTCCTCGGGCAGCCGCAGCCGCCGCCAGAACCAGGGCCCGAACTCCCCGTACGCCCCGAGGTCCCCGGGTCCGTCGGGGGCGGCGGAGCGGCGGGTGATGCGCCCGGCGAGGACCCGCAGGACGCCGAGGTACGGGCGGGCGTCGGGCACCCGCAGCAGGCTGCCGCCCAGGAGGTGGGCCGCCCACCAGGCGGCGTCCTCGTCGCGCGGGCCCTCGTCGGTCCACAACCGGTCCAGCGCCTCGATCAGGTCGGCCATCCGGTGCGCGAGCGCGGCCGTGCCCTGGCGGCGGCCGAGGAGCACCATCGCCTGGATCACCGGTCCGATGCGGTGCCGGGGCACGGGCAGGCTGCGGGGTTCGCCGACGGTGCGGGGGTGCGACACCCGGTCCGGGCCGCCGCTCCCCCGGTGCCAGCGGTGCACCAGGGAGCGCAGGGCCGCGTCGAGGTCGAGGTGGGCGCCCTGCACCCAGTCGCCGAGCTCCTCGTGGGCGAAGCGGTAGCCCGCCCCGGCGGGGACGAGGAGGCCTTCGGTGAGGACGGCGGAGGCCCAGCCGGTGCGCCAGGGGAAGATCTCCTCGAACGCCGTCCGGTCCAGCTCACCCTGGCCCGGACCCAGGCAGCGGCGGGCCGCCTCGTGGACCTGGCCCGCCACCCCGGCGGCGAGGCGGCGCACGGCGGCGCCGCGGGGCTGTTCGTCGGCGGCGGCCGCGATCCGGACCGCGACGCGCACGCACAGCAGGTCGAGGTGGGCGCCGAAGACGTCCTCGGTGTCGGGGCGGCCCGGCACACCGGGCGGCAGCGCGGCGCGGACCTCGGCGAGGAGCCGCAGGGTGAGCGGGTGCCGGTCGTGGCCGGGGGCGAGGGCGGCGGGCGGGATGCCGTAGGCCTCCTTGGCCCGCTCGGCCTGCTCGGGGGTGAGGTCGCCCAGGCGCAGGGCGGCCGGCAGTCGGCGGGCGGCGCGGTGCGGGCGGTGCAGGGCGTCCGGCGGGTAGAGGACGCCCGCGGTCTCCCAGTGTTCGGGGCGGCAGGCCACGACGAGCCGGACGCCCTGCTCGCGCAGCCAGGCGACGGTGCCGGCGGTCCAGTCGGCGAGCCGGTGGGCCAGCAGCGGCGGCATCTCCTCGGGGCCGTCGAGGACCACCAGGAGCGGTTGCCCCGCGTCGGCGGCGAGCCGGGCGACGCGCTCCGGGGTGGCCGTGCTCATGTCGCCGCGGGCGCCCGCGGCGGTGACGATCCGGGCGGCGCGGGTGAGCGTGCGGCTCGCGGCCTCCGCGATCGAGGTGTCCTCGGCCAGCAGGTCCGCGCCGCGCAGCCAGAGCGTGGGGGCGGGCGCGCCGCCGTCGGCGCGGCGGTCGGCGAGGGCGGCCAGCTCGGTGGTGCGGCCGGTGCCGGGCGCTCCGACGAGGCCGAGGACCAGCCCCGTGCCGGCGGCGAAGGCGGCGAACTCGGCGTGGACGTCGGCGCGCTCGACGGGGGCGGTGCGGGCTCGCGGGCCGTCCGCCGAGCCGACGGAGGTGGCGGTGAGCTGGAGGGCCCCGGCCAGGTTGAGATCGGGGCCGTAGGCGGGGGCGGCGGTGGCGTTGCGGCGCAGCAGGGCGTCCAGCGTCCCGTCCGCGCCCCGGCCGATCGGGAGCGCGAGGCCGGCCGCCTCGTGCGGGGCGGTGAGGGCGGTGCAGAGGATCCCGACGACCGCGCCGGTGACCGGGTCGGTGACGGGCCCGCCGATGGCCGCGCCGCCGGAGCGCAGCGCGTCGCGGCCGTCGGTGCCGAGGGCCAGCTCCAGGGCGGCGGGGACCGGGTGGCCGACGCCGTCCGGTGCGGTGTAGGTGGCGGGGGTGGTGCCGAGCACCCGGGCCTCGCGCCGCCCGTGGGCGGCGATGTCCACGTAGCCGCCGGGCTCGGTGCGGTCGTGTCCGGCGATGGGCAGGGGTTCCGCGTCGAGGGCGTCGGGGCCGTCGGTGCGCAGGAGGGCGAGGCCGAGGGCGGGCAGCGCGGTGATGTCGTCGGGGGCGACGGTGCAGGAGCGTCCGTCGGTGCCGTGGAGGAGGAGCGGGCCCGGGGAGGTCACGGCCTGATGGGCGGTGACGACCGTGCCTCGGTCGTCCGCGACGAATCCGGTCCCTCGCGGCCGGCCGGCCTGATCACAGATTCTTACCAGCTTCGACCGGTCCCCACTGCCCATGGTGCGACGTTAGGCCGCCGATGATCTCCCGAAGCCCGGGGACGGGGAAAGCGCCCCCCGCGCCCCCGGTGTTCACTCCGAGCGCCCGTCCATTGGGGTGAATAAGCGTGTCCCTCGGAGAGCAGGGATGGTGCCGGGGAGGGGAACGTGGAGCGGGCACCGGGTGGGGCATGGGTGCCCGCTCCACGCATGACCCGCCGGAGCGCGGGGTGCGGCCCGGACGCTGGATGCGACAGGCGCGGGGGTGCGGGGTGCGGCTCAGGCGAAGACGGCGAGGCTCTTGGCCTTGCCCTTCTCCTCCTCGACGAGCACGAGGAACGTGCCGTCGGGCCCGAAGACCGCGACCGGCCCCGGAGGATGCGCGGGCATGTCCAGCCGTACGCCGTTGAGGAGCAGCTTGGCGCGCTTCTCGTCCACGTCCCAGCGGGGGAACGCGGAGGCGGCCGCCTCGGCGACCGGCATCACGGTCAGCTCCTGCTGGTGCTGATCGAGCGTCCGGGCCGCGTCCAGTCCGTACGGACCGACCCGGGTCCGGCGCAGCGCGGTCAGGTGACCGCCGACGCCGAGCCCGGCTCCGAGGTCACGGGCGATGGCCCGGATGTACGTCCCCGAGGAGCAGACGACGGAGACGACCAGGTCGAGGACGGGGGTGCCGTCCTCGGCGACGGCCTCACGGACGTCGTAGACGCGGAAGGAGGAGACGGTCACCGGACGGGCCGGAATCTCGAACTCCTCGCCGCCGCGCACCCGCGCGTAGGACCGTTTGCCGTCGATCTTGATGGCGCTGACCTTGGACGGGACCTGCATGATCCGTCCGGTCAGTGCGGCCACCCCGGCGTCGATGCCCTCACGGGTCACGCCGGAGGCGTCGGTGGACGAGGTGATCTCGCCCTCGGCGTCGTCGGTGACCGTGTCCTGGCCGAGCCGGATCGTGCCGAGATACTCCTTCTCGGTCAGGGCCAGGTGGCCCAGCAGCTTGGTGGCCCGCTGGACCCCGAGCACCAGGACGCCGGTCGCCATCGGGTCCAGCGTGCCGGCGTGGCCGACCCGCCGGGTGCGGGCGATGCCGCGCATCTTGGCGACGACGTCGTGCGAAGTGAAGCCGGACGGCTTGTCGACGATGACAAGGCCGTCCGGCGTGGTGGTCTGCTCGGTCATGCGGAGGCCGGGCCCTCGTTCTTCTCGGAGGATCCGTCGGTCCCGGGCTCGTCGTCCTCGTCCTCGGGCTTGCGGTACGGGTCGGCTTCGCCGGCGTACTTCGCGCCCGTGGACACCTGGCGCACCTCCGCGTCCTTGGCCCGCGCCTTGTCGAGGAGGTCCTCGATGGTGCGGGCGTTGTCCGGGAGGGCGTCCGGGACGAAGGCCAGGCTCGGCGTGAACCTGACCCCGGTCTGCCGGCCGACCTCGGTGCGGAGGACGCCCTTGGCGCTCTCCAGCGCCGCGGCGGAGGCCGCGCGCTCCTCGTCGTCGCCGTAGACCGTGTAGAAGACCGTGGCCTCCCGCAGGTCGCCGGTGACCCGGGCGTCCGTGATCGTCACGAATCCCAGCCGCGGATCCTTGATTCGCCGGTCCAGGGTCTCCGCGACCACGACCTGGATGCGATCGGCCAGCTTGCGGGCCCGCGCGTTGTCGGTCACCGGTCCGTCACTCTTCCTTCTGATTTCGCTCGACTGTCAGTCTTCGTCACTGTGCAGCCGCCGTCTCACCGACAGCAGCTCCACCTCGGGGCGTCCCGCGACCAGCCGTTCGCAGCGGTCCAGTACGTCCGTGAGGTGTCCGGTGTCACCGGAGACCACGGCAAGGCCGATCTCGGCCCTGCGGTGGAGATTCTGTCCGCCGGTCTCGGCCGCGCTCACCGCGTACTTGCGCTGGAGCTCGGCGACGATCGGGCGGACGACGGAACGCTTCTCCTTCAACGACCGTACGTCGCCGAGGAGCAGATCGAAGGACAGGGTCCCCACATACATGTGTGTCCGGATGTCCCGCCGGTTCGGGTTCGTGCCCCGCCAGAGCTTGCCGGGGACATCAGAACCGTACCGGAACGGCCGGAGCCGATCGACGGAAATACGACCCGTCGACCGGCCCCGACCGTGGTGGAGGGGGGCCGGGAGCGAACTCCCGGACCCCTTCCGAATCCTTGCGGATCCGAGGTTGATCAGCCTCGCGGCTTCTCGCGCATCTCGTACGTCGCGATGACGTCGTCGATCTTGATGTCGTTGAAGTTTCCGAGGTTGATACCACCCTCGTAGCCTTCGCGGATCTCGGTGACGTCGTCCTTGAAGCGGCGCAGACCGGAGATGTTGAGGCTCTCCGCGATGACCTTGCCATCGCGCAGCAGGCGCGCCTTGGTGTTGCGCTTGACCTCGCCGGAGCGGACCAGCACACCGGCGATGTTGCCCAGCTTGGACGAGCGGAAGATCTCGCGGATCTCCGCCGTGCCCAGCTCGACCTCTTCGTACTCCGGCTTGAGCATGCCCTTGAGGGCCGCTTCGATCTCTTCGATCGCCTGGTAGATGACCGAGTAGTACCGGACGTCCACACCCTCGCGCTCGGCCATCTGCTCGGCACGCCCTGCGGCGCGCACGTTGAAGCCGATCACGATGGCGTCGGAGCCGGTCGCCAGGTTGATGTCCGACTCGGTGACCGCACCCACACCGCGGTGCAGGATCCGGATGTCGACCTCTTCACCGACGTCGAGCTGGAGCAGCGAGGACTCGAGAGCCTCCACCGAACCGGACGCGTCGCCCTTGATGATGAGGTTGAGCTCCTGGACCAGACCGGCCTTGAGCGCCTCGTCCAGGTTCTCCAGGGAGAACCGGACGCCCTTGCGGGCGAAGTTGGCGTTGCGCTCACGAGCGGCACGCTTCTCGGCGATCTGACGGGCCGTACGGTCCTCGTCGACCACCAGGAGGTTGTCGCCGGCACCCGGGACGTTGGTGAGACCCAGGACCAGGACGGGGGTCGACGGACCCGCTTCCTGGACGTTCTGACCGTTGTCGTCGAGCATCGCCCGGACACGGCCGTACGCGTCGCCCACGACCACCGTGTCACCGATGCGCAGCGTTCCGCGCTGGACCAGGACGGTCGAGACGGCACCGCGACCGCGGTCGAGGTGGGACTCGATCGCAATACCCTGCGCGTCCTGCTCCGGGTTGGCCCGCAGGTCGAGCGAGGCGTCGGCGGTGAGGACGACGGCCTCCAGAAGAGCCTCGATGTTGAGGCCCTGCTTGGCGGAGATGTCGACGAACATCGTGTCGCCGCCGTACTCCTCGGCCACCAGCCCGAACTCGGTGAGCTGACCGCGCACCTTGGTCGGGTCGGCGCCCTCGACGTCGATCTTGTTGACCGCGACCACGATCGGCACCTCGGCCGCCTTGGCGTGGTTCAGCGCCTCGATCGTCTGGGGCATCACACCGTCGTTCGCCGCCACCACGAGGATCGCGATGTCGGTGGACTTCGCACCACGTGCACGCATGGCGGTGAACGCCTCGTGACCCGGGGTGTCGATGAAGGTGATACGGCGGTCCTCGCCGTTGACCTCGGCGCCGACCTGGTAGGCACCGATGTGCTGCGTGATGCCGCCGGCCTCGCCCGCGACGACGTTCGTCTTGCGGATCGCGTCCAGCAGTCGGGTCTTACCGTGGTCGACGTGACCCATGACGGTCACGACCGGCGGACGGGAGACCAGGGCCTCTTCGCCGCCCTCGTCCTCGCCGAACTCGATGTCGAAGGACTCGAGCAGCTCGCGGTCCTCCTCCTCGGGGCTGACGATCTCGAGGACGAAGTTCATCTCGTCCGCGAGCAGCCGCAGCGTCTCGTCGGGGACGGACTGCGTCGCCGTGACCATCTCGCCGAGGTTCATCATCACGCCGACGAGCGACGCCGGGTTCGCGTTGATCTTCTCCGCGAAGTCCGTGAGCGAAGCACCGCGGGACAGCCGGACAGCCTGCCCGTTGCCGCGGGGCAGCATGACGCCGCCCACCGACGGGGCCTGCATGGACTCGTACTCCTGGCGCCTCTGCCGCTTCGACTTACGGCCACGACGCGCCGGACCGCCGGGACGGCCGAACGCACCCTGTGTGCCACCGCGGCCACCGGGGCCGCCGGGACGTCCACCGAAGCCGGGACGACCGCCGAAGCCGCCGCCGCCACCGGGACGACCGGCACCGCCGCCGCCACCGGGACCGGCCGGACGACCGGCGAAGCCGCCACCGCCGCCGCCACCGGGACGACCGGCGAAGCCGCCGCCGCCACCGGGACGACCTGCGCCGCCACCGGCACCGCCGGGACGACCGCCACCGCCGCCGGGACCACGGCCACCGCCGGGGCCGCCGCCGGGACGCGGGCCCGCAGCGGGACGCTGCGGCATCATGCCCGGGTTCGGACGGTTACCGGCGGGACCGCCGCCGGGACGCGGAGCCTGCGGGCGGGGCATGCCGCCCGGAGTGGGACGGGCACCGCCCTGACCCTGACCACCCTGCGGACGCGGGGCGCCGCCGGGGCCACTGCCCTGAGGACGCGGGGCGCCGGGGCGCTCCGAGCCGCCACCGGGGCGCGGGGCGCCACCCGGACGGGGCGCGCCGGGGCGCGCCATGCCGGTGGAACCGCCGGAGGTGAAGGGGTTGTTGCCCGGACGGGGACCGGCCGGACGGGTACCGCCGGGGCGCGGGGCGCCCTGGCCCGCGGGACGTGCGGGGCGGTCGCCGCCACGCTCGCCACCACGGCCGCCGTCACGCTGGCCACCGTCGCGCTGGCCGCCGTCACGCTGACCGCCGGCCGGAGCCGGACGGGCGGGTGCGGGACGGGGACCCGGGGTGGCACCCGCGGGACGCGGGGCCTGGGGCTGCTGGGGGGCAGCCGGCTGGGCCGGAGCCGGAGCCGAGAACTCGGCGGCCGGGACCGGGGTCACCGGGGCCGCCTTCGGCGCGGGCTTCGGGCCCGGACGGGGGCCCGCCGACGGCGCGGAGGGCGCCGCCGGGGTGCTGCTCGGGGCCTCGGCCTCGACCGGCTTGGGAGCCGGTGCGCCGGGCTTCGGGGCAGCGGGACGTGCCGCAGCGGCCGGGGAGGGCGCTGCGGGCTTCACGGGTGCCGCCTTGCGGGGCGCACCAGGCTTGGCAGCGGACTTGCCGGCGTTGCCGCCGGGCCCCTGCAGTGCGTCGGTCAACTTACGTACAACCGGCGCCTCGATCGTCGAGGACGCCGAACGGACGAATTCACCGAGTTCTTGGAGCTTGGCCATGACGACCTTGCTCTCGACGCCGAACTCCTTGGCGAGTTCGTATACCCGGACCTTAGCCACTTCGCTCCTTTTAGGTCCGGGTTACCGCCGGACCGTCGCTACTTCATGGGCGTACTCATCGCGTACTCATCGAGTGCTCATCGCAATCTCGACCTACTTCCAACTCGCGAGGTACCTGACCGCACGGGGACCCGTGCCGTTCACTTTTCTTACGGTGCAACCCGCTCGACGAACCGCGTCAGTGCCGCGGTGTCGAACGGCCCCTTGGCCTTGAAGGCCCGGGGGAACGCCCGGCGGCGAACCGCCAGGTCGATACAGACAGGGACAGGGTGCACGTAAGCACCCCGGCCGGGCAGCGTACCGCGTGGATCAGGGGCGCAAGCGCCCTCGTCCACCACGATGCGCAGCAGCTCGCTCTTGGCCGCTCGCTCCCGGCATCCCACACAGGTTCGCTCGGGGCAAGCGCGGGCTTGCGTCCGGCCAGACACGTTTAAGTCTACCTCCCCGTACCGACCTCGCCGCTTTGGGGCAAAAATCGAACGGATGTTGTCGTGATCTCAGCGGCGTACCGCCCAGATCTATTCCCTGGAGCCGCTCCGGGTCAACGCCTTTCCGAGCGCTCCCGGGCCCGCTCGGCCCGCTCGCGGTCGGCGTTCTCGCGCTCCTCGTCCGTCTCGGTGTCCGGACGGATGTCGATGCGCCAGCCGGTGAGGCGGGCGGCGAGGCGGGCGTTCTGGCCCTCCTTGCCGATCGCCAGCGACAGCTGGTAGTCCGGCACGGTGACGCGGGCGGAGCGGGCGCCGAGGTCGACGACCTCGACCTTGCTCACCCGGGCGGGCGAGAGGGCGTTGGCGACCATCTCGGCCGGGTCGTCGGACCAGTCCACGATGTCGATCTTCTCGCCGTGCAGCTCGGCCATGACATTGCGCACACGGCTGCCCATCGGGCCGATGCAGGCGCCCTTGGGGTTCAGGCCGGCGCGGGTGGAGCGCACCGCGATCTTGGTGCGGTGACCGGCCTCGCGCGCGATGGCCTCGATGACCACCGAGCCGTCCGCGATCTCCGGGACCTCCAGCGCGAAGAGCTTCTTCACCAGGTTCGGGTGGGTGCGCGAGAGCGTCACCGACGGACCGCGGACACCCTTGGCGACCCGTACGACATACGTACGAAGGCGCAGGCCGTGCACGTACTCCTCGCCCGGGACCTGCTCCTGGACCGGCAGCATGGCTTCCATCTTGCCGATGTCGACCAGGACGTTCTTGGGGTCCTTGCCCTGCTGGACGACGCCCGTGACGACATCGCCCTCGTGGCCCGCGTACTCCCCGAAGGTGCGGTCGTCCTCGGCGTCGCGCAGCCGCTGCAGGATGACCTGCTTGGCGGTGGTCGCGGCGATGCGGCCGAAGCCGGACGGGGTGTCGTCGAACTCCTTGGGCTCCTGGCCCTCTTCGAGGTCGGCCGGGTCCTCCTTGGCCCACACCGTGACGTGGCCGTTCGCGTCGAGCTCCACGCGCGCCCGGCGGTGGCTGCCGTCGGTGCGGTGGTACGCGATGAGGAGGGCCGACTCGATCGCCCCGACGAGCACGTCGAAGGGGATCTCCTTGTCCTGCGCCAAGCCCTTCAGAAGCTTCACATCGATGTCCACGGCTACGCCTCCTCTTCCTTCTTGTCCTTGCGGTTGAATTCGATCTCCACACGCGCCTTGGCGATCTCGTCGAAGGCGAGGCGGCGGGCGGTGGGCTTGCGGCCCTTGACGCCGGGCACTTCGAGGTCGAGCCCGTCCTCGTCCACGGCGAGGATGCGGGCGACCAGCTCATCGGATCCATCGCCGGCCAGGTGGAACCTGGCCAGCCGGCCGATGGCGCGTACGTAGTGGCGGTGCTCGGTCAGCGGGCGGTCCGCGCCGGGGGAGCTGACTTCGAGGACGTACTCGCCCTCGCCCATCGCGTCGGTCTCGTCCAGCTTCTCGGAGATCGCGCGGCTCAGCTCCGCGCAGGCGTCCAGCTCCACGCCCTCTTCGGAGTCCACGATGATCCGCAGCACTCCTCGGCGGCCGGCCCGGGACACCTCGATCTCCTCGAGGTCCAGCTGCTGCGCGCTGACGAGCGGTTCCAGCAACCCGCGCAGCCTCTCGCTCTGGGTGGTGCTCATCCGGGTGACTCCTCGGCCGCGTGTGCTGTTGTGGGGATCGTCGTGCGTCAGGTCAAAGGGTATCCGGTCGCCAGGGGTGTTGCCGTCCGCCTGCCGCTCGGCCGCGGGTACGCTCGCCTGCGGTGATCACATCAGGACAGATCCTGTCAGGACCGGTCCAGGCCCGAAGGAGAAACGTGCGGCGCACGGGGACGACGCGCAGGGGGGCGCTCACCGCTACGGGAGCCCTCGCCCTGGGTGCGGTGCTGACCGGCTGCGGGGGCGGCGACGAGGCGGCGGACGGCGGGAAGCCCGCGCACTCCGGCGCGCGGGCCGCCGCCGCGAAGACCGAGAGGACCCTGCGCGAGAAGGCGGTGCGCGACGGCGCCCTCCTGCTCGCCCGGTACGACCTGGTGGCCGAGGCGCATCCGGCGACGGCGGCGGGCCTCGCGCCCCTGCGGGCGGCCGTGCGCGAGCACGGGAAGGCGCTGGCGCCGCCGCGCGCCGAGGGCGGCGGCGCGAAGCCCCCTGCCGCCCCACCCGGCCCGGTGTCCGCGGCCCCGAAGGCCGCGGTGCGGGAGCTGGCCGCCGCCGAGCGCCGCCGGGCCGACGTCTGCGCCGAGGCGCTGCTGACGGCCGGACCGGAGCTGGCCCGGCTGCTGGCCTCGGTGGCGGCGGCAGCGGCGGCGCACGCGTATCTGCTGACCGAACTGGCCGAGGAGACAGCCGCATGAGCACCCGTTCCGT
This sequence comes from Streptomyces anulatus, assembly GCF_014650675.1. Lineage (GTDB taxonomy): Bacteria > Actinomycetota > Actinomycetes > Streptomycetales > Streptomycetaceae > Streptomyces > Streptomyces anulatus. The sequence goes on from NZ_BMVK01000019.1 coordinate 52,976, forward strand.
CCGGCCGTCCGAGGAGGACGCCGACTCCCCCGAGCTGACCGCCGTCCAGGCGGCCCTGGCCGCCGAGCACGCCGCGGTGTACGGCTACGGCCTGCTGGGAGGCCGCATCGACGGGAAGCGGGGCGCAGAGGCCCGCGCGGCGTACGACGGGCACCGGGCCCGCCGGGACGCGCTGGCCCGCGCCGTGCGCGACCTGGGCGGGAGGCCGGTGGCCTCGGACGCCGCGTACGCTCTGCCGTTCGCCGTCGCGGACTCCCCGTCGGCGGTGCGGCTGGCCGCGGTGCTGGAGGACCGGATCGCGGGCGTCTACGCCGATCTCGTACGGGCTGCCGAGGGCCCGCGCCGCAAGGAGGCCGCGGGCGCGCTGCGGGAGGCCGCGGTGCGGGCGGCCCGCTGGCGGGGCGGCAACGTAGCCTTTCCGGGGCTCGCCGAGCGGGCCGCCGGTGCGGATCCGGCCGCGACGGGCCCGGTGGAGGCCGCCGGCGCGGACGGCGCGCGCTGATACGAAGAACCGGAAAGGGAACACACGACGTATGGGTTGCGAACCGCCGCAGCGCCTGGTGCGCGCGCTCGGTGAGATGTACGGGGACGCCGTGGCGGCCGACTGGCTGGACGCGCTCCCCGCGCTGACCGAGCAGGCGCTCACCGCCGGGGACGGCCTCACCGTGGAGCGGGTGGCCGCCCCCGGCGGGCGCAGCTCCCTGGTGGTCCTGGTACGGCGGGCCGACGGAACCCCGGCCGCGCTGAAGATCGCCCCGCCGGTCGCCGGGCCCGAGCTGGAGCGGGCGGCGCTGGAGCACTGGAACGGGTGGGGCGCGGTGCGGCCGCTGGACGCGCCGGAGCTCGACGCGTCCGGTGCGCTGCTGCTGGAGCGGCTGCACCACGAGGTGTCGCTGCGTTCGCTGCCGGAGGCGAAGGCGCTGCTGGAGGCGGCGGGCACGCTGCGGCGGCTGTGGGTGGAACCGCCGGCCGGGCACGCCTTCGAGAGCGTGGCCGGGCGGACCGATCGGCAGAGCGCCGGGATGCGGGCGGCCGCCGAGGCAGATCCGGAGCTGGCGCCGCTGGTGGACGCGGCGCTCGCGGCGCGGGCGGAGCTGGTGGAGGGATCACCCGAACTCCTGCTGCTGCACGGCAATTTCCGGCAGAGCAAGGTGTTCTCCGGGGAGCGCGCGCCGTGGCTGACGGTGGGTCCGGAGCCGCTGGTGGGCGAGCGCGCCTATGACCTGGCGCGGCTGGTGCGGGACCGGGTGGAGGATCTGATCGCCTCCCCCGGCGGACCCGTGACGGCCCGGCGACGGGTCAAGAGGCTGGCGGAGTCGCTGGAGGTGGAGCAGGCGCGGCTGCACGGCTGGACGCTGTTCCGGGCGGTCGAGTCGGGCACCCGCGCGCTGGCCGAGGGGCGGCGGCAGATGGGCGAGATCAACCTGGAGTTCGCGGGCTGGCTGTAGCCCGTCCCGTACGACGAAGGCCCCCGCGCGATCCTGCGCGGGGGCCTCTTCGACGGCTGATCAGGCCAGGTCGGACGTCAGGCGGGCGATCGCCTCGTCGACGGTCAGTTCCTCGCGCTCGCCGGTGCGGCGGTCCTTCAGCTCCAGGACGCCGTCGGCGGAACGGCGGCCGGCGACCAGGATCTTGGGCACGCCGATCAGCTCGGAGTCGGTGAACTTCACGCCGGGCGAGATGCCGGGGCGGTCGTCGACCAGGACCCGCAGGCCCGCCGCGTTGAGCTTCTCCGAGACGTCGAGGGCCAGCTCCGTCTGGAGGGCCTTGCCCGCGGCGACGACGTGGACGTCGGCCGGGGCGATCTCGCGGGGCCAGCACAGGCCCTTGTCGTCGGCGGTCTGCTCGGTGAGGGCGGCCACGGCGCGGGAGACGCCGATGCCGTACGAGCCCATCGTGACCCGGACGGGCTTGCCCTGCTGGCCGAGCACGTCGAGCTGGAAGGTGTCGGCGTACTTGCGGCCGAGCTGGAAGATGTGGCCGATCTCGATGGCGCGGTCCAGGGTGAGGCCGGTGCCGCACTTCGGGCAGGGGTCGCCCTCCTCGACCACGACGACGTCGAGGTACTGGTCGACCTCGAAGTCGCGGCCCGCGACGACGTTCTTCGCGTGCTTGCCCTCCTGGTTGGCGCCGGTGACCCAGGAGGTGCCGGGGGCGACGCGGGGGTCGGCGAGGTAGCGGACCTTCTCCAGGCCCTGGGGGCCGACGTAACCGCGTACGAGGTCGTCGCGGCCGACGAAGTCCTCGGCGGTGACCAGCTCGACGACGGCGGGGGCCAGGTGCTCGCCGAGCTTGCCGAGGTCGACCTCGCGGTGGCCGGGGACGCCGACGGCCACGATCTCGCCGTCCACCTTGACCAGCAGGTTCTTCAGGGTCGCGGAGGCGGGGACGCCCAGGTGCGCGGCGAGCGTCTCGATGGTCGGGGTGTCGGGGGTGTCGAGCTCCTCGACCGCGCCGTGCGCCGAGCCGTCGACCGGGGCGAGCGCGAAGGTCACGGCCTCGGTGTTGGCGGCGTAGTCGCAGTTCGGGCAGTCCGCGAAGGTGTCCTCGCCGGCGGCGGCGGGGGCGAGGAACTCCTCGGACGCGGAGCCGCCCATCGCGCCGGAGACCGCGGAGACGATGCGGTGGTCCAGGCCGAGACGCTCGAAGATCTTGATGTACGCGGCCCGGTGCAGGGCGTAGGAGTGCGCGAGGCCCTCGTCGGTGGTGTCGAAGGAGTACGAGTCCTTCATCTGGAATTCGCGGCCGCGGAGCACGCCCGAGCGGGGGCGGGCCTCGTCGCGGTACTTCGTCTGGATCTGGTACAGCATCACCGGCAGGTCCTTGTAGGACGAGCACTGGTCCTTGACGGTCTGGGTGAAGATCTCCTCGTGGGTGGGGCCGAGGAGGTAGTCGCCGCCCTTGCGGTCCTTGAGGCGGAAGAGCAGGTCGCCGTACTCCTCCCAGCGGCCGGACGCCTCGTAGGGCTCCTTGGGCAGCAGGGCGGGCAGCAGGACTTCCTGGGCGCCGATGGCGTCCATCTCCTCGCGCACGACGTTGGAGATGTTGTCCAGGACCTTCTTGCCGAGCGGCAGCCAGGACCAGATGCCGGCCGCGTTGCGGCGGACGTACCCGGCGCGGACCAGCAGCTTGTGGCTGAGCGTCTCGGCGTCCGCCGGGTCGTCGCGCAGTGTCTTGACCATCAATCGGGACATGCGCTGGACCTGGGCCATGGTGAACTCCTGCTCGCAAGGGTGGTGAGCCCGAGGTTAACCGGGCGGTGCGGGCTGGCGGAAATCCATTCAGGCCCCGGGCCTCGCGCGCAGCAGCGGCAGGGGCGCGCCCATGACCGCGTACGGCTGCGGGGCGCTCGGGAAGACCACCTGGCGGGCCAGATCGCGGTAGCCGAGGGAGTGGTACAGGGTGCGGGCCGGGCTGTCCTTGTCGATCGCCGAGAGGATCGACCGGGGGTGGCCGACGGAGTCGGTGATGGCGGTGATCAGGGTGCGGCCGATGCCGCGCTGCTGGTGGTCCGGGTGGACGTGGAGTTCGGTGATGACGAAGGAGTCGTCGAGCCAGCCGTCGGACCCGGTGGCCCGCAGATAGGGCTCGACGACGGTGGACCACCACTGGGAGCGGTCGCTGGGCAGCCCGTAGACGAAGCCGACGAGCCGTCCGTCGGGGGCGACGGCGCCGAGTGCGCGGGCGTGGGGGTGTTCCAGGTGTCTGAGGACGATGTGGCGGCGTACGTCGATCTCGTCCTGGCTCAGTCCGAAGGCCGCCGCCTGGACGCGCAGGGCTTCGTCGACGCGGGCGGCCAGGTCGACGGGGCCGATCTCGGCGTCGGATGCTGCGGGGCCTTCTCCGGGGGCTGCTGCCATGCGGGAACCCTACTGGCCGGGGCGGGCGGTCAGAACCGCGCGTTCCGGGGGGCGTGCTCGTGACGGTTCAGAACAGGACGCTCATGAACGCGCCGACCTCGCGGAAGCCGACACGGCGGTAGGCCTTGCGGGCGGGGGTGTTGTAGTCGTTCACGTACAGGCTGACGACGGGGGCGACGTCGGCCAGCGCGTAGCGCAGGACGGCGGCCATGCCCGCTTCGGAGAGGCCCTTGCCGCGGTGTTCGGGGGCGACCCAGACGCCCTGGATCTGGCAGGCCTGCGGGGTGGCCGCGCCGATCTCCGCCTTGAAGACGACCTTGCCGTCGTCGATGCGGGCGAAGGAGCGGCCGGTGCCGATGAGTTCGGCGACGCGGGCCTGGTAGAGGAGTCCGCCGTCGCCGGCGAGCGGGGAGATGCCGACCTCCTCGGTGAACATCGCCACGCAGGCCGGCATCAGGACCTCGGTCTCGTCCTTGCGGACGCGGCGGACGAGCGGGTCGGGCGTGACGTCGGCGGAGAGGCTCTCGGTGACCATGAGGGGCTGGTTGGCACGGACCTCGCGGGCGGGGCCCCAGCTGGGTTCGAGGAGCCGCCACAGCCGGGTGGTGGCTTCGGCGGGGCCGACGATGGAGGAGCAGCGGCGGCCGGCCCTGCGGGCCCGGTCGGCGAAGGCGCGGACGGCCTCGGGTCCGGCACAGATGGGGACGAGGTTGGCGCCGGAGTAGCACAGGGAGCGGAGCATGCCGTCGGCGTACCAGCCCCACATCTCGCCGCCGAGGCGCCAGGGATCGAGTCCCGCGACCTGCACGCGGGACGTCACGAAGGCGTTGGCCACGGGCTCGCTCTCCAGGACGGCGAGCGCTGCTCCGAGGTCGCTGGGTTCGAGGACCCGGGTGGTGGTCTGCGTCAACACGAGGGGGCCTCACCATGCGGTCTGCTGATTTCCGCACTTTAACCGACGAGCCTGTCGAACGCCGCTCGAGTCCGGAAGACGGTCTCCGGGCAGGGCGGTGGTGCAGGCGGGAGCCGGTCCCCGGACACACCGCCGCCCCACCGGGCGCGGGGCCCGGTGGGGCGGTGACGGCGTGGAAGGGCGCGGGTCAGGCGCCGATGGAGACCTGGGGTTCGCCGGACGCGATGCCGTCCTTCTCCATCTGTTCGGCGATCTTCAGCGCCTCTTCGATGAGGGTCTCGACGATCTTCGACTCGGGGACGGTCTTGATGACCTCGCCCTTCACGAAGATCTGGCCCTTGCCGTTGCCGGAGGCGACGCCGAGGTCGGCCTCGCGGGCCTCGCCGGGGCCGTTGACGACGCAGCCCATGACGGCGACGCGGAGCGGGACCTCCATGCCCTCCAGGCCGGCGCTGACCTGGTCGGCGAGCTTGTACACGTCGACCTGGGCGCGGCCGCAGGACGGGCAGGAGACGATCTCCAGGCGGCGCTGCTTGAGGTTGAGCGCCTCCAGGATCTGCAGGCCGACCTTGACCTCCTCGGCCGGCGGGGCCGAGAGGGAGACGCGGATGGTGTCGCCGATGCCCTCGGAGAGCAGCGCGCCGAACGCGACGGCCGACTTGATGGTGCCCTGGAACGCCGGTCCGGCCTCGGTGACGCCGAGGTGCAGCGGGTAGTCGCTCTGGGCAGCGAGCTGGCGGTAGGCGTTGACCATCACGACCGGGTCGTTGTGCTTGACCGAGATCTTGATGTCGCCGAAGCCGTGCTCCTCGAAGAGGGACGCCTCCCACAGGGCCGACTCGACGAGGGCCTCGGGGGTGGCCTTGCCGTACTTCTTCAGGAGCCGCGCGTCCAGGGAGCCGGCGTTGACGCCGATCCGGATCGGGGTGCGGGTCTCGGCGGCCGCCTTCGCGATCTCCTTGACCTTGTCGTCGAACTGCTTGATGTTGCCCGGGTTCACCCGGACCGCGGCGCAGCCGGCGTCGATCGCGGCGAAGACGTACTTCGGCTGGAAGTGGATGTCGGCGATCACCGGGATCTGCGACTTCCGGGCGATCGTGGCGAGCGCGTCGGCGTCGTCCTGCGTCGGGCACGCGACCCGGACGATCTGACAGCCGGACGCCGTCAGCTCGGCGATCTGCTGGAGGGTGGCGCCGATGTCCGACGTACGTGTCGTCGTCATCGACTGCACGGATACGGGCGCGTCGCCGCCGACCGCGACCGTGCCGACCTGGATCTGTCGGCTGACCCTTCGGTCGGCGAGCTTGGTCGGAACGGCCGGCATTCCGAGAGAAATCGCAGTCATGCGCTGAGCATCCCCAAGGTGTGGATCAAGGTCCCGAGATCGGCGGGCTCCAGCCTTCGAGGTTACGGCACCGAAGGCGGGAGGCACGCACCGTGTCGACAAGTCCACCCGTTGGTGAGCGGCCGGACACGGGGTGTGTGCCCGGCCGACACCTGGGGGACGGCAGAGGTGGAAGGGGCGGTCAGGAGATCTTGACGGGGTTCACGATGTCGGCCACCAGGACCAGCAGCGTGAAGCAGATGAAGATTCCGGCGACCACGTAGGCGACCGGCATCAGCCGGGCCACGTCGAACGGACCGGGGTCGGGGCGCCGGAAGACCTTGGCCACATTGCGCCGCAGGGACTCCCAGAGCGCGCCCGCGATGTGTCCGCCGTCCAGCGGGAGCAGCGGCAGCATGTTGAACAGGAACAGCGAGAGGTTGAAGCCCGCGAGCAGGAACAGCATCATCGCGACCTGGTTCTGCGCCGGGATGTCGAGGTTCATCACCTCGCCGCCGATCCGGGCCGCGCCCACCACGCCGACCGGCGAGTCGTCGGCCCGTTCGCCGTCGCTGAAGGCGGCGTCCCAGAGGGCCGGGATCTTGGACGGCAGGGCGATGATCGAGTCGACGCCGTTCTCGATCATGTCGCCCATGCGGACGGTGGACTCGCCGAAGGAGAGCGGCACGATCTCGGTCTGCGCGGCGAAGCCCAGGTAGCCCGCCTTGATGAACTGGTCCGGGACGACCTGGCCGTTGCCGTCCTTCTTCGCGACGGCGTTCTCGCGCAGGACGGCGTTGAGGGTCACTTCCTCGCCGTCGCGTTCGACGACGATGGTGGCGGGGCCGATGGTCTCGCGGATGCGGTCCGAGAGCGTCGCCCAGTCGTCGACCTTCTTCCCGTCGAAGGCGACGATCCTGTCGCCCTCCTGGAGGCCTGCGGCCTTGGCGGGCGAGACCGGGTCGCCGTCCTTGCAGGTCTCGCGCTTGTCGCTCTGCGAGATCACGCACTGCTGGACGCCGGCGACCTCGGTGGTCTGCGTCTGGAAGCCGAAGGTCATCGCGACGCCCATGAAGATGGCGACCGCGAGGATCAGGTTCATGAAGGGGCCGGCGAACATCACGATGACGCGCTTCCACGGCTTGCGCGTGTAGAAGAGCCGCTTCTCGTCGCCCGGCTCCAGCTCCTCGTAGGCGGCGGAGCGGGCGTCCTCGATCATGCCGCGCCACGGTGAGGTGGAGCGGGCTTCGAGGCGGCCGTCGGGTCCCGGCGGGAACATCCCGATCATGCGGATGTAGCCGCCGGCCGGGATGGCCTTGATGCCGTACTCCGTGTCGCCCTTCTTGCGCGACCAGATCGTCGGACCGAAGCCGACCATGTACTGCGGGACCCGGATGCCGAACATCTTGGCCGTGGAGAGGTGGCCCAGCTCGTGCCAGGCGATGGAGAAGAGCAGTCCCACGACGAAGACGGCGATCCCCAGGACCGTCAGCAGGACCGAGGTCAGACTCATGCGCGCGCCTCCGCTGTCGCTTTCGCCGAGAGTTCCCGGGCCCGTGCGCGGGCCCACGTTTCCGCTTCGAGGACGTCCGCGACGCTGAGCGAGGTTCCCGGGGCGGGGGTGCCGTGTTCGGACACCACAGCGGTGACCGTATCCATGATTCCGTTGAAGGGCAGCTGTCCGGCGAGGAAAGCGTCCACGCATTCCTCGTTCGCCGCGTTGAAGACGGCCGGCGCGGTGCCGCCGAGCCCGCCGACGTGCCGGGCGAGGCCGACCGACGGGAAGGCCTCGGTGTCCAGCGGGAAGAACTCCCAGCTGGAGGCCTTCGTCCAGTCGAAGGCGGGGGCGGCGTCCGGGACGCGCTGGGGCCAGCCGAGGCCGATCGCGATGGGGCCGCCCATGTCCGGCGGGGTGGCCTGGGCGAGTGTGGAGCCGTCGCTGAACTCGACCATGGAGTGCACGTAGGACTGGGGGTGGACGACGACCTCGATCCGGTCGAACGGAATGTCGTAGAGGAGGTGCGCCTCGATGACCTCCAGGCCCTTGTTGACCAGGGTCGCGGAGTTGATGGTGATGACCGGCCCCATCGCCCAGGTCGGGTGGGCGAGCGCCTGCTCCCGGGTGACGTCGGCCAGTTCGTCGCGCGTACGGCCCCGGAAGGGTCCGCCGGAGGCGGTGACGACGAGTTTGCGGACGTCGGCGCGGGTGCCCGCGGCCAGCGCCTGGAAGAGCGCGGCGTGCTCGGAGTCGACCGGGATGATCTGGCCGGGGGCGGCGAGCGCCTTCACCAGCGGGCCGCCGACGATCAGCGACTCCTTGTTGGCGAGGGCGAGGGTGCGGCCCGCCTCCAGCGCGGCCAGGGTCGGGGCGAGCCCGATGGAGCCGGTGATGCCGTTGAGCACGGTGTGGCAGGCGCTCGCGGCGAGGGTGGTGGCCGCGTCGGGTCCGGCCAGGATCTCGGGGAGCGGCTCGCCGGGCCCGTACTGTTCCCGCAGCGCCGTGCGCAGGGCGGGGACGGCGTCCTCGGCGGCGACGGCGACCGTGTCGACCCGCAGTCGGCGGGCCTGCTCGGCCAGCAGGGCGACCCGGCCGCCGGCGGCCGAGAGCGCCGTGACCCGGAAGCGGTCGGGGTTGCGCAGGACCAGGTCGATGGCCTGGGTGCCGATGGACCCGGTGGAGCCGAGGATCACGAGATCCCGGCGGCCGTCCGCGGCGTCGAAGACGAGATGCGGATCGGCGAGGGGGGCGGGGCTGTCGCTCATGCCCCCCATTGTTGCCGCTCCGGCTGTGTGCCGGGACAGCGCGTCCCGGTGGGGCGCGTTGGCGGCTTCCGTCCGGCTCGTCGAGGTCGCGGTTCACCGTGCCGCGAGGTGGTGCGTCACGCTGCCGCGAGGTGGTGCGTCACACTGCCGTGAGGTCGCGCGTGAAGTCCGCGAACGCCTCGTGGAACCGAGGGAACGTCTTGCGTACGCAGCCGGGGTCGTCGTACGTGAGACCGGGGGTGCGCAGTCCGGCGACCGCGAAGGACATCACGATCCGGTGGTCGCCGCGGGTGGCGATCTCGGTGGGCTTCGGCGTGCCGGGGTGGATCTCGATCCAGTCGGGTCCGGTGTGGACGGTGATGCCCATGGCCCGCAGGTTCTCGGCGCACGCCTCCAGCCGGTCGCACTCCTTGACCCGGGTGTTGGCGACGTCCTCGATCCGTACGGGTCCGTCCGCGTACGGGGCGATGGCGGCGAGGGTCGGCATGGTGTCGGAGACGTCACGCATGTTGACGGTGAGGCCGCGCAGCCGGCCGGTGGAGCGGACGGTGGTGGCGTCGGCTCCCACCTCCACCTCGGCGCCCATGGCACGCAGCACGTCGACGAAGCGCAGGTCGCCCTGGAGCGCGCCGGCGCCGAGGCCGGGAACGGTGACCTCGCGGCCGGTGAGGGCCCCGGCGGCGAAGAAGTAGCTCGCGGTGGAGGCGTCGGGCTCGACGGCGTAGGCGGTGGCCCGGTAGCCGCCGGGAGGGACGGTGAAGGTGTTCCCCTCCCGCTCCACCTCCACGCCGAAATCGCGCATCATCGCGAGGGTGATCCCGACGTACGGCGCGGAGACCAGCTCGGTGACCTCGATCCGCAGCCCCTGCGCGGTGAGCGGCCCGAGCATCAGCAGTGCGGTGAGGTACTGGGACGACTCCCCCGCGTCCAGGGTCAGTCCACCGCCCTCGATCCCGGCGGCCCGGACGGTCAGCGGGTGGTGGCCCTCAGCCTTCTCGTGGCGCAGGTCGACGCCGAGGGCGGTGAGGGCGCGGGTGAGCGGGGCGAGCGGGCGGCGGCGCATCTGGGCGGAGGCGTCGAAGCGGTACGTGCCGGAGGCTGCGGCCGCGACGAGGGTGGGCAGGAAGCGGGCGGTGGTCGCGCCGTCGCGGCAGTAGACGTCGGCGTCGGGGGCGGCGGGCCCGGCGGGGCGGCCCTCGACGTGCCAGCGGTCGGCTGCCCGGTCGACCCGGTAGCCGAGGTTCTCCAGGCCTTCGGCGAAGCCCTCGGTGTCGTCCGAGCGCAGCGGCCTCAGCAGGGTGCTGGTGCCGTCGGCGGCGGCGGCCAGGAAGAGGGCGCGGGCGGTGACGGACTTGGAGCCGGGGATGTCGATGACGGTCACGGCCCTCATCCTGCCCTGCGGCGGGCGGGCCGGGCGGGGTGCGTCCGGTGCGTGGACGCGCCCTGCCCGGCGGCGCGGCTCAGCGCACCGGGCGGTGCTGGTTCTCCCGGGCGGAGGGTCCAGGGGTGGCGTCCGCGATCCAGGGGCCCTCGCCGCTGGGGTCGACGACACCCTCCTCCAGCCAGGTGTACGTCCCCGACAGGACGCCGTCGACGACGCGCCGGTCGAGGTCGTCGGTGTTGGACCACAGGCGGGTGAACAGCTCCTCGACCCGGATGCGGGCCTGGTGGCAGAAGGCGTCCGCGAGCTGGTAGGCCTCGCGGCCGTGCTCCCCCGTCCCGCGCAGGTACTCGGCGCGGACGCAGGCGGCGCTCATCGCGAAGAGTTCCGCCCCGATGTCGACGATCCGGCCGAGGAAGCCCTGCTTGGTCTCCATCCGCCCCTGCCAGCGGGACATGGCGTAGAAGGTGGATCGGGCGAGCTTGCGCGAGCACCGCTCGACGTACCGGAGGTGCCCGGAGAGGTCGCGGTGCCCGGCGGGGTGGAACTCGGCGTACGTACGCGGGAGCTGCCCGGGTCCCGCCACGAGCTTGGGCAGCCAGCGGGCGTAGAAGCCGGCGGCGTTCGCGCCCGCCCTGGCCTTGGCGGAGAGCGGCTTGTCGGGGTCGATGATGTCGCCCGCCACCTTGAGGTGGGCGTCGACGGCCTCACGGGCGATCAGCAGGTGCATGATCTCGGTGGAGCCCTCGAAGATCCGGTTGATCCGCATGTCGCGGAGCATCTGCTCGGCGGGCACGGCGCGTTCGCCGCGGGCCGCCAGCGAATCGGCGGTCTCGAAGCCGCGGCCGCCGCGGATCTGGACCAGTTCGTCGGCGATGAGCCAGCCCGTCTCGGAGCCGTACAGCTTGGCGAGGGCGGCCTCGATGCGGATGTCGTTGCGGTCCTCGTCGGCCATCTGGGAGGAGAGGTCGACGATGGCCTCCAGGGCGAAGGTGGTGGCCGCGATGAACGAGATCTTCGCGCCGACCGCCTCGTGCCTGGCGACGGGCCTGCCCCACTGCTCGCGTACGGCGGACCATTCGCGGGCGATCTTCAGGGACCACTTGCCCACGCCCACGCACATCGCGGGCAGCGAGAGGCGGCCGGTGTTGAGGGTGGTCAGGGCGATCTTCAGGCCGGCGCCCTCGGGCCCGATCCGGCAGGCGCCGGGCACCCGGACCCGGTGGAAGCGGGTGACGCCGTTCTCGATGCCGCGCAGGCCCATAAAGGCGTTGCGGTGCTCGACGGTGACGCCGGGGGCGTCGGCCTCGACGACGAACGCGGTGATACCGCCGGGATGGCCCTCGGACACGGGGACCCGGGCCATGACGACCAGGAGGTCGGCGACGACGCCGTTGGTGGTCCAGAGCTTCACGCCGTCGAGGACGTAGTCCGGCCCGTCGGGCACCGCGGAGGTGGCGAGGCGGGCCGGGTCGGAGCCGACGTCCGGCTCGGTCAGCAGGAAGGCGGAGATGGCGGTGGTGGCCAGCCGGGGCAGGAAGACGTCCTTCTGCTCCTGGGTGCCGAAGATCTTCAGGGGCTGCGGTACGCCGATCGACTGATGCGCGGAGAGCAGCGCGCCGATCGCGGGGCTGGCCGAGCCGACCAGGGCGAGCGCCTTGTTGTAGTACACCTGGGTGAGGCCGAGCCCGCCGTACTTGGTCTCGATCTTCATCCCGAGGGCGCCGAGCTCCTTGAGACCGGCGATCACCTCGTCGGGGATCCTCGCCTCGCGCTCGATCCGCGCGCTGTCGACGTGCGTCTCGCAGAAGGTGCGCAGCCGCGCCAGGAACTCCTCGCCGCGCCGGATGTCGTCGGGCGGCGGCAGGGGATGCGGATGGATCAGGTCGAGCCGGAAGCGCCCCAGGAACAGTTCCCTGGCGAAGCTGGGCTTGCGCCAGTCCTGCTCCCGGGCGGCCTCGGCGACCCGTCGCGCCTCGCGTTCGGTGACCTTGGGCGCCCTGGGGACCTGAGGGGTGTTGTGTGGTGCGGACATGAGGGACCTCACCTCGCCGCGCGCCACCGGACGGAGGGACCCCTGGACCTGGACGCACGGACTGCTAGTCGCTGCCTACTGGTCCGTATGTAACCCGTGTACCCGTGGTTCGGCACCCGCACCAGCCCCCGCGCACGGATACGCGAACGGCCCGAACCCCCGCACAGTCGGGTTCGGGCCGTCCGTTTCGCGCCCCCGCCCGCGCTCGCTGTCCGGGCGGAAGGCGGGCGGGGGTCGTCCGGGGTGTTACAGGGCGAGGCCGGTGAGGACCAGGACGCGCTCGTAGGTGTAGTCGTCCATGGCGTAGCGCACGCCCTCACGGCCGACGCCGGACTGCTTGGCGCCGCCGTACGGCATCTGGTCGGCGCGGTACGAGGGGACGTCGCCGATGATCACGCCGCCGACCTCCAGGGCGCGGTGGGCGCGGAAGGCGGTCTGGAGGTCGTGGGTGAAGACGCCGGCCTGGAGGCCGTACTTGGAGGAGTTGACGGCGGCGAACGCCTCGGCCTCGCCGTCGACCTTCTGGAGCGACATGACCGGGCCGAAGACCTCCTCGCAGGAGAGCTTCACGTCGTCGGGGAGGCCGGCGACGACGGTCGGGGCGTAGGTGGCCCCGTCGCGCTTGCCGCCGGTGAGCAGCTCGGCGCCGCCTTGGACGGCCTCGTCGACCCAGGACTCGACGCGCTTGGCCGCGTCCTCGCTGACGAGGGGGCCGACGTCGGTGGCGGCGTCGGCCGGGTCACCGGTGACCAGGGCCTCGACGGCGGCGACGATCTTGGGGACGAGCCGATCGTAGACGGCGGCGTCGGCGATGACGCGCTGCACGGAGATGCAGGACTGGCCGCCCTGGTAGTTGGAGAACGTGGCGATCCGGGTGGCGGCCCAGTCGAGGTCCGCCTCGGAGGCGTAGTCGCCGAGGACGACGGCCGCGCCGTTGCCGCCGAGCTCCAGGGTGCAGTGCTTGCGGGGCACCGACTCCATGATCGCGTAGCCGACCGGGCCCGAGCCGGTGAAGGAGATGACCGGCAGCCGCTCGTCCTGGACGAGGGCGGGCATCTTGTCGTTCGGGACCGTCAGGACGGACCAGGAGCCCGCCGGGAGGTCGGTCTCGGCCAGCAGCTCGCCCAGGATCAGCGAGGAGATCGGGGTGGCCGGGGCCGGCTTGAGGATGATCGGGGCGCCGACGGCGATGGCCGGGGCGACCTTGTGGGCGCTGAGGTTCAGCGGGAAGTTGAAGGGCGCGATACCGAGGACGGCGCCGCGCGGGAAGCGCCGGGTCAGCCCGAGGCGGCCGGTGCCGCCGAGGTCGGTGTCGAGCCGCTGGGCCTCGCCGCCGTTGAAGCGGCGGGCCTCCTCGGCGGCGAACCGGAACACGGACACGGCCCGGCCGACCTCGCCGCGGGCCCACTTGATCGGCTTGCCGTTCTCCGCCGAGATCAGCTGGGCGATCTCCTCGGTGCGCTCCGTCAGCCGCCGTACGACGTGGTCGAGGGCGGCCGCCCGTACGTGCGCCGGGGTCGCGGCGAACTCGTCGCGCACCGCGTGGGCGGCGGCGACGGCCTCCTCGACCTGGGCGTCGGTCGGCACGCTGACGGTGCCGACGAGGCGTCCGTCGTACGGGTTGGTGACGTCGAAGCTGTCGGCACCGGTGGCCTGGCGGCCGGCCACCCAGAAGGCGTGGGGCGAAGTCATGGAGGTTCCGGCCCTTCGGAGGTCGTGAGGAGGTCGTGACCGAAGTCGTGACGAAGAGGTCGGGGGCGCCCCGGAAGGCTCCCCTCTGTGGTCCCACGGTAGGGCGAGGGGGCCGCGATCGGGTTTGTCCGGGGTGGAGTGGGGTGGGTGTCCGCTGCTCCGATTTGGCCAGGGGCTTGCGGGTGGGCGGGCGCTCACTCCTCGGCGGGCGTGGCCGCCTCGGTCGTCTTGAGGGCGAGCCACAGCTCCATGCGGACGTCCGGGTCGTCCAGCGAGCGGCCCAGGATCTCCTCCACCCGCCGCATCCGGTAGCGCAGGGTGTGCCGGTGCACGCCCAGATCGGCGGCTGCGGCGTCCCACTGGCCGTGGCGGGAGAGCCAGGCGCGTAGGGAGGCCACGAGGTCGCCGCGCCCCTTGGCGTCGTGCTCGTACAGCGCGCGGAGCATGCCGTCGGCGAAGGCCCGTACCGCGTCGTCGGCGAGCAGCGGCAGCACCGAGCCGGCGGCCAGCTCCTCGTGCTCGACCAGCGCCCTGCCCCGGCGGCGGGCGACGGAGAGGGCCTGTTCGGCCTGCTTGTACGCGGCGGAGACGGCGATCGGGCCGGAGGGGGCGGAGAGGCCGACCACGACGTCGCTGTCCTCGGCGCCGCCCTCGCGCGGGGCACGGTCGTCCTGCGCCTCGGCGTAGGCGGCGCAGGCGGCCACGGCGGAGCCGCCGTCCGCGGCGAGCACGACGACGCGCTCCGCCTCGGGGACCAGGAGCAACGCCTCGCCGGTACGGGCGGCGGCGGCCTCCATCGTCTCGGTGAGCAGCTCGGATCCGGCGGGTGCGGCGGCCTCGGCGATGAGCAGCCGGAACGGGGCGTCGAGCAGCCCGCCGTAGAGGTCTCCGGCGACGGCCCGCGCGTGGTCGGGCTGGCCTGCGAGCAGCATGCGCAGGACGGCGGCGCCCAGGCGTTGCTCGGCGCCCTGGAGGGAGCGGGAGCGGGCGGTGGTCAGGGTGAGCAGGGCGACGGCGGAGTGCACGGCGTAGCGCTCGGCGGTCCCGAGCGCCGCTCCCGTACCGACGGCCAGCGCGCCGCGGGCCCGGCGGCCGGTGCCCAGCGACTGGAGCTCGACCCGGTCCTCGTTGTCGCCGACGACGACGCTGGCGGGGGCGGGCCGGTCCCGGAGGCGCTCGACGTCGGGGGTGAGGCGGGCGGCGCGGCGGGCGGCCCAGTCCGGGGCGGCGGCGAGCACCGCGCCGGAGGTGTCGTACAGGGCGGCCCAGCCGTCGATGTGGGCGGCGAGCCGGGCGAGGAGCTCGGCGGGGCCGTCCCCGGCGAGCGCGGCCTTCGTCAGCTCACGCTGGGCCTCGAAGCCGGCGGTGACCGCGCGGTACTGGTCGGCGGCGATGGCGGCGGAGACGGCCTTGCTGATGGCGAGGAACGGGGTGCGGCGGGGCACTTCGAGGAGCGGCAGCCCTGCCTCCTCGGCGGCGTCCACGAGGGCGGCCGGGACGTCGTCGTAGTTCACCCCGACCGCGAACCCCACCCCGGCGACCCCGGCCCCGGCCAGCCGCCGCACGTAGCGCCGCATGGACTCGGGGTCGTCGGCGTCGAGATTGGTGGCGGTCACGAGGAGGAGTTCACCGCCGTCCATGTACGGGACGGGGTCGGCCAGCTCGCTGGCGTGGGCCCAGCGCACGGGGGTGCCGAGCCGGTCCGCGCCCGCCCGCACGGTGAGCTTGAGCGCCGAGTGCTGGACGAGCGAGGCGAGCGTGGGGGGCATGGGCCGGGAACCCTCAAGGTCGGGGACGAGGTCGCGGCGCCGCCGTACGGACGGCCGGATCGTCGGCCGGATCGGTGACACCGAATTTCGCCGTCGCGTATGAACGGCTGTCTCCGATTCTGCCAGGGCGGCAGAGTCCCGGTAACCGCTCTCGGCCGCCCGTCGCCCTACTTCCCGGTAGGAGCCTCAGCCGTCGAGGTGGACGAGGAGGGGGGGTGCGTGTTCGCCCTCGACCGTGGCCAACCGGATGACCGCATGGCCTGCCGGGACCGCGTACGCCAGCTCCGAGGCCGACCAGCGCTCCCGCTCGACCTGCCGTACGGTCACCGCGTCCGTGGTCACGGCCTTGCCGGTGACGAGTTTGCGCAGGGCGTGCAGGGCGCGGGTGAACGGCTGGTCGGCGAAGACGGTGTGCTGGGCGACCTCGCGGGTCTCGACCCATTCCTTGCCCCAGGCTTCGGCGAAGCGTTTGCCGTCCCAGGTGGTGATGCCGGAGAAGGCGGCCGTGCAGCCGACCGCACCGAGCAGCGGCGTGTGCAGGGTCTCGGGGACGTCGTCGACGGTACGGAGGGCGAGGACGGCCCCCGCGTTGACCGAGCGCAGCCTGCGGATGCCCCGCACGGTCTCGGCGGTCACGGCGTGGGTGGCGTCGTCCAGGACCAGGCAGGCGAAGAGCGTGGTGTCGGTGCGGGCCGCGGTGATCGCGGTGAACTGGGCCAGGAGCAGCCGGGTGAGTAGCCGGGACGCCTCCGCGTGACCGCGCTCCGGCAGGTCGACGCGGACCCGCAGGGGGTGCTGGCCGAGCGCCCGCAGCGAGAACGGGCGGGCGTCCGGGCCGGTGGCGAAGAATCCGGTGAACGCGGGCCGGTCCAGCAGGGCGACCCGGTCGGCGAGGGCCGGTGCGGGGTCGCCCGGGCCGCCCGCCTGCCGGGACCGCGCGTCCAGCTCGCGGAGCATCGCGTGGTGGCCGGCGGCTTCGAGGGAGGCGCGGAGCCCGGCGAGCGCGGCCGGTGTGCCGTCGAGGAGTTCGCGCAGTTCGGGCACGGAGGGGAAGTGGCCGTGGGCCGCGCGGTAGGGGCCCAGCAGCTGGGCGAGGACCGTGGCGGCGCGGCGGCTGTCGAGACTGCCGACATCGCCGACGAGCCCTTCGGCGAGGACGGCCGCCGCCTCGTCGGGGTCGGTGGTGCCGCCGTAGAGGTCGATGTCGTGGGCGGAGCCGGGGTGGCCGAGGCGGACGACGACGTCGAAGGCGTCATCCGGTCCGAGCGGCGCCCCCGCGCCTCCGACGGCGAGGACCGCGGCCTGTCCGGCCAGGGCGCGCAGGGCGAGGGCCTCGACGACCGGCCGGATCAGCCGGGCGGTCTTCCCGGCGCCGGGCGGTCCGACCGCGAGCAGGGAGGTGCCGAGCAGCGCGGGTTCCAGGGCGAGGCCCGTGCCCCTGCGGACGTAGGGGTTGTGCGGGTCGTCCGCGCACCGGCCGATCCTGACCTGGCCGGTGAGCACGTCGTGGCGGGCTCCGCGCCGGGGCAGGTCCCGGTGGCCGGAGGGGTGCAGGGCGGCGGCGCCTCCGGTCCGGAGCACGGCCTCCGCGAGGGGGGCGAGCCGGTCGGGCCGCCGGGTGGCGAGCGCCCACGCGTGGCGCAGCCGGGCCACGTCCACATCGTTCATCCGGCCGGTGCGGACCTCGGCGGTGAGGGTGTCCGCGGCGTCGGCCCAGCCCGCGGTGCGCAGCTCGGGCCACTGGTCGGCGGAGGTCGCGGCGGCGGGGGCCGCCGCGGTGCCGTCCGGCGCCGGGGTGGCGGTGGCCCGGCGGGCGGCGATCAGTTCGCGCCAGCAGCCGAGCCGGGCGAAGGGGTAGAGCACGGCGGCGGCGATCACCGCGTAGATGACGTTGACGACGGTCTGGCTCTGGTAGATCTCGCCGCCCGCGACGGAGGCGACCAGCACGAGGACCGGGCGGACGACCGGAAGCGCCTCCTTCCAGACGAGCAGCTGGGTCAGGCCCGCCGCGGCGGCTGCCGCGAGCGCGAGGAAGGGCTGTCCCCGGTCGGCGACATGGCGGCGGAACAGCTCGGAGAAGTTGCCGATCCGGCCGCAGCCGTAGGCCAGCAGGCCGAAGAGGATCGCCTCGTACACCGTGAGGGCGTCGCTGCCCTCGATGGTGCGGGGGCCGCCGGACGTTCCCGGGTTCCACCACTCGCCCGGGGTGAAGAGCTTCAGCGGAACGAGGCGGTAGGGAAGGTAGCCGTTGCGCCACAGCGACCACAGCAGCAGCGCGGAGAGCAGCGAGATCAGCGCGCCGACCAGCAGCGACCGGTTCGAGACGCCCTCGGGCTCCTCGGGCGGCGGCGGGGTGTATCCGTACCGCCAGACGCCCGGCTCCTGCGGCGGGCGGGGTGTGCGCAGCCAGGCGTCGACCGGGGCGCCGGGGACCGGCTGCTCGGCCGGCGAGGCCGGTCCGGGCCGGGTCGGGTGCTGCTCGACGGGCGTGGCCCCCGGACGTGGGCCGGCGGCGGGCGCGGGTACTCGCGGCGGGGTCGTGGGCGGTGGCGGGAGGGCCGGTCCCGGGACCCTGTCCGCGCTCGATCCCCGTGCGCCCCGCGTGCCGTCGTCGTCCATGAACCACTGCCCCCTTGACCTGCCGGTCCGTCCGCTGCCCCGGTCAATCTAGTGCGCGCACACGGTGAGTTCAGCAACGCGCCCGGATAGTGACCGTCCCGGGGGCCGCGCGGACGCGGGCCGCGCGGACGGACGGCCGGTCCAGGCATGGGCGGTACGGCCGGGCCATCTGTCCGCCAAGGACAAGGACACGCCCCCACCACTCCCGATCGGAGCATGCCCGCACCCCTCCCCCGCCCCTAGCCTGCAGAAAGAAGAGCGTCCGAAACACCCCCAGGAGCCCCTCATGACCGCAATCCCGCAGGAGCGCCGCGTCGTCACTGCCATCCCCGGCCCGAAGTCGGTGGAGCTGCAGGCCCGCCGCCTCGCCGCCGTCGCCGCAGGTGTGGGCTCCACCCTGCCGGTGTTCACCGCCCGTGCGGGCGGCGGGATCATCGAGGACGTGGACGGCAACCGTCTGATCGACTTCGGGTCCGGGATCGCCGTGACCTCCGTCGGCGCGTCCGCCGAGGCCGTCGTGCGGCGGGCCTCCGCGCAGCTCGCGAACTTCACCCACACCTGTTTCATGGTCACGCCGTACGAGGGGTACGTCGAGGTCTGCGAGCAGCTCGCCGAGCTGACGCCGGGCGACCACGCGAAGAAGTCCGCGCTGTTCAACTCGGGCGCCGAGGCCGTCGAGAACGCGGTGAAGATCGCCCGTGCCTACACCAAGCGCACGGCGGTCGTCGTCTTCGACCACGGCTACCACGGCCGCACGAACCTCACCATGGGCATGACGGCGAAGAACATGCCGTACAAGCAGGGCTTCGGCCCGTTCGCGCCCGAGGTCTACCGCGTCCCGGTCGCCTACGGCTACCGCTGGCCGACCGGCGCCGAGAACGCCGGCGCCGAGGCGTCCGCGCAGGCCATCGACGAGATCACCAAGCAGATCGGCGCGGACAACGTCGCCGCGATCATCATCGAGCCGGTGCTCGGCGAGGGCGGCTTCATCGAGCCGGCCAAGGGCTTCCTCCCGGCGATCGCGCAGTTCGCGAAGGACAACGGCATCGTGTTCGTCGCGGACGAGATCCAGTCCGGCTTCTGCCGTACCGGCCAGTGGTTCGCGTGCGAGGACGAGGGCATCGTCCCGGACCTGATCACCACCGCCAAGGGCATCGCCGGCGGTCTGCCGCTGTCCGCCGTGACGGGCCGCGCCGAGATCATGGACGCCGCGCACGCGGGCGGCCTGGGCGGTACGTACGGCGGTAACCCGGTGGCCTGCGCCGGTGCGCTCGGGGCCATCGAGACGATGCGCGAGCTGGACCTGAACGGGAAGGCCAAGCGGATCGAGGAGGTCATGAAGGGCCGCCTGGCGGAGATGCGGGCGAAGCTGCCGAACGGCGACATCATCGGCGACATCCGCGGGCGCGGCGCGATGATCGCGATCGAGCTGGTGAAGTCCGGCACGAAGGACCCGAACCCGGAGGCGGCCGGCGCGCTCGCGAAGGCCTGCCACGCCGAAGGCGTCATGGTTCTGACCTGCGGTACGTACGGCAACGTCCTGCGCTTCCTGCCGCCGCTGGTGATCGGCGAGGACCTGCTGAACGAGGGCCTCGACGTGATCGAGCAGGCATTCGGCACGCTCTGATCCTTCGAACCCGGGAACGGGCGGGGGTGGCCTTTCGCCGCTTCCGTCCGCCATCCGGGTGAGGGCCTGTGAAGAACGTGTGCGGGGGCGATGGCGGGAGGTGGCGGCGACTGTCGGCCGCCTCTTCGCTGCCGTACGGTTTCTGCAGATGAGAGAAACACCTCGGTCGCGGGAAACCGCGGCCGACGCCGGGCCGGGGCTTCCCCAGCGCCGTCCCGGGCGTGCGTTCGCGCACACCGGAGCCTCCGGCTCCGGGACTCCTCACCGATCGGACGGCCGCCCGCCCCACACCCCCCGGGGCGCGCGGCGAACCGATCTCGCCGGCCATCCCGGAACAACCCCCCCTGTTCCCGGGTGGCCGGCCCCTCTCGTTTCCGGCGTCCTCGGTCTGCTCGCGGTCCTGTTCGCGCTGATCACCTGGCAGGTCGCCGTCGAGGGTCCGCTGCTGCGGCTCGACGAGCGCGTGGGCGGGGAGCTGTTCGGGCACGGACCGGCCGCGCTGACCCAGGTGTTCTCCGATCTCGGCGGGATGCCGGTGGCGCTTCCCGTGCTGACCTGCGTGATCGCGTACGCCCTGTGGCGGCGTGCTCTGCGGCTCGCCGTGTACGCGGCCCTCACCATGGCGGCGGTGCCCGCGCTGGTGATCCCGCTGAAGGTGGCGACCGCCCGGCAGGGGCCGCTGACGGAGGCCGTCAACTACTACCCGTCCGGTCATACGGCGACGGCCGCCGTGGCGTACGGGGCCTCGGCCCTGGTGCTGCTGGCCCTGCCCCGCCCGTCGTGGCTGCGGGAGGCGTCCTGGACCCGGGCGTGGATGATGCCCGTCGCCGCGATCCTGTTGACCACGGCGACGGGCATCGGTCTGGTGCTGCACGGCTACCACTGGCCGCTGGACGTGCTGGCCAGTTGGTGCCTGGGGCCTCTGGTGCTCGCGCCCCTGTGGTGGGTCAGTTGCCGAAGTAGGCGTCGAAGTTCTTCGAGAACTCCCAGTTGTTGAAGCGGTCCCAGTTGATGGACCAGGTCATCAGGCCGCGCAGGTCGGACCAGGTCCCGTGGGTCTGGTAGGAGCCGCAGTCGGTCTTCTTGGTGAGGCAGTTGAGCGCCTTGTTGACCTCGGCCGGTGAGGTGTGGCCGTTGCCCGCCTGGGTGGAGGCCGGGAGGCCGATGGCGACCTGGTCGGGGCGCAGGCCGGGGAAGACCTTGCCGGTGTCGCCCGCCACCGGGAAGCCCGCGAGCAGCATGTCGGTCATCGCGATGTGGAAGTCCGCGCCGCCCATCGAGTGGTACTGGTTGTCCAGCCCCATGATCGGGCCCGAGTTGTAGTCCTGGACGTGCAGCAGGGTCAGGTCGTCGCGCAGTGCGTGGATGACCGGCAGGTAGGAGCCGGCGCGCGGGTCCTGGCCGCCCCAGGGGCCGGAGCCGTAGAACTGGTAGCCGAGCTGCACGAAGAAGGTCTCGGGCGCCATCGTGAGGACGAAGTCCGGGCCGTACTTCGCCTTGAGCGACTTCACCGCGGAGATCAGGTTGACGATCACCGGTGAGGTGGGGCTGCGGAAGTCGGTGTCGCCGGTGTTCAGCGAGAGCGAGTGGCCCTCGAAGTCGATGTCCAGGCCGTCCAGGCCGTAGGTGTCGATGATCTTCGAGACGGAGGTGACGAAGGCGTCCCGGGCGGCGGTGGAGGCGAGCTGCACCTGTCCGTTCTGGCCGCCGATCGAGATCAGCACCTTCTTGCCCGCGGCCTGCTTGGCCTTGATCGCGGCCTTGAACTCCGCCTCGGACTCGACGTTCGGGCACTCGGCGACCGGGCAGAGCGCGAAGCGGATGTCGCCGGAGGTGACGGAGGTGGGCTCGCCGAAGGCGAGGTTGATGACGTCCCAGGAGTCGGGCACGTCCGCCATCCGGGTGTAGCCGGAGCCGTTGGCGAAGCTGGAGTGCAGGTAGCCGACGAGGGCGCGGGGCGGGAGCTTGGTGTCGCCGCCTCCGCCGCCCGCCGTGGTGGTCGCGGTGACGGCGGCCGACTTCGCGGACTCCCCGGCCGCGTTGGTGGCGGTGACCTGGAAGCTGTACGCGGTGGAGGCGGTCAGGCCCGTCACGGTGGCGGAAGGCCCGGTGGCCGTGGCGACCTTCGTACCGCCGCGGTAGACGTTGTAGCCGCTCGCGCCGGAGACGGGGCTCCAGGAGAGCGCGACGGAGGAGGAGGCGATCGCGGTGGTCTTGAGGCCGGCGGGGACGGCCGGGATCACGACGGGCTCGCCGCCGGGGCCGACGAGGGTGAGGTCGTCGGCGTAGTAGGCCGGGGTGCCGTACCAGCCGTGGGTGTAGACGCTCACGGAGGTGGTGGAGGGGCCGGTCCTGAAGGTGGTGGTGAGCTGCTTCCACGCACCGGGGGACTGGGTCCAGGTGGAGACGTCGGTGGTGCCGGTGCCGGCCGCGCCGAGGTAGACGTGGCTGCCCTGCACCCAGGCGCTCAGCGTGTACGAGGAGTTGGGCTTGACCGTGATGCTCTGGGAGCACTTGGCGTGGTCGTTGCCGGCCGGGGTCGCCTTGAGCGCGGAGGTGCCGCTGCGGGTGGGCGTGGAGACGGCCGTCCCGCTGGAGGCCGCGCAGTTCCAGCCGTCCAGGCCCGCCTCGAAGCCGCCGTTGCGTGCCAGGTCCACATCGGCGGCGCCTGCCGCCGGGGCCGTGGCGACCAGGGCGCCGGCGGCGAGCAGGAGGGCCGAGGAGACGGCCAGAAGTCCGGAAAATCTGACGGTTGGTCCGGTGCGTTGCACAACAGCCTCCGCGCAGGGGGGAATTCGTGGTTGGCGTGCGCATAACATGGTCCAGACCAATCAGGTTGTCAAGACCTCTGGCAGCCGGCTCAGCCCTCCGGGCGTTCCGCGCGGGCGTCCCCGGCGGCCGCGCCGGCCGCCTCGTGCATCGCGAGTTCGAGGAGTCCGGCGTCGGTGAGGGTCCCCGAGCCGTCCGGCGGGACCAGCCAGCGCACTCCCCCGCCGGCCCGCCCCGGATACGGGACGACGATCCAGGTACCCCGGCCGCAGCCCCTGATACCGGTGCCGATCCAGCGGGAGACGGTGCCCGGCGGGACGAAGAAGCCCATGCGGGACTCCCCGAAGTCGGCGAGAACGGGGCCCGGGCGGTCGATCAGACGGGTGAGGATGTCGAGCGTGGGGTAGCCCAGCTCGCCCGGGAGGATCAGAACGTCCCAGCGCCTGCCGGCGGGAAGGAGCGCGATCCCCTGCGGATTGCGCTCCCACTCCCACCGGCAGGCGGCCGGGTCCGGCGCCACCGATGTGAGCCACTCGACCGCGGCCTTCGTTTCCGAGCCAGTCATGACCAGCCTCCCGTTGACGTGAGCACCGGCGGGGTTCCGCCGGTGCGTACACGTGCGAGAGAGCGTTCGGCGTCGATTATGACGCGGGTTGAGGCTACTAGTTGGTAGTGAGGTGGGTCACAGCGCGCGGTCCGGGCCGGACGCGGCTCAGCTGTCGAAGCCGAGACCCAGCTTGTCCATGGTCTTCAGCCACAGATTGCGGTGCCCGCCGTTGCTGTCGGCGTGGGCCAGCGAGCGCTTGGTGATCTCGATCCCGGCCCAGGCGAAGGGCTCCGGCGGGAAGGGCATCGGCTTGGAGCGGACCATGTCCAGGCGGGTCCGTGCCGTCTCCTCGCCGGAGAGCAGGTCGAGCATCACATCGGCCCCGAAGCGGGTGGAGCCGACGCCGAGACCGGTGAATCCGGCGGCGTACGCGACCCGCCCCTGATGGGCCGTGCCGAAGAACGCGGTAAAGCGGGAGCAGGTGTCGATCGCACCGCCCCAGGCATGCGAGAAATTCAGTCCGGAAAGCTGCGGGAAGCACGTGAAGAACTGCTCCGCGAGTTTCAGGAACGTCTCCGGCCGCTGGTCGAGATCGGCGCTGAGCCGGCCTCCGTACGGATAGATCGCGTCGTATCCGCCCCACAGGATCCGGTTGTCCGCGGAAAGCCGGAAGTAGTGGAACTGATTGGCGCTGTCGCCGAGCCCCTGGCGTCCCTTCCAGCCGATGGACGCGAGCTGCTCGGCAGTGAGCGGTTCGGTCATCAGCGCGTAGTCGTAGACCGGCACGGTGTACGGGCGGATCCGCTTGACGAGCGACGGAAAGATGTTGGTGCCGAGGGCGACGCGCCGCGCGAAGACCCGGCCGTACGGGGTGCGGACCGCCATTCCGGATCCGGAGCGGACCAGGTCCAGGCCCCGGGTGTGCTCGTGGATCCGTACGCCCAGCTCCAGGCAGGCCCGCTTCAGGCCCCAGGCGAGCTTCGCCGGGTGCAGCATCGCGACGCCGCGCCGGTCCCAGAGCCCGCCGAGGAAGGTGGGCGAGTCGACCTCGGCGCGCAGGGCGTCACGGTCCAGGAAGTCCACGCCCGTGATGCCGAGGCCCACGATCTCCTCGTGCCATTCCCGCAGCTCCTGAAGCTGGTGGGGTTCGGTGGCGACGTCGATCTCGCCGGTGCGCTCGAACTCGCAGTCGATGCCGTAGCGGGCGACCGCGGCCTCGATGGCGTCGAGGTTCCGCTCCCCCAGCTCCTCCAGCTTCGCGATGTCGTCCGGCCAGCGCTCCACACCGTTGGCCAGGCCGTGGGTGAGGGAGGCGGCGCAGAAGCCGCCGTTGCGGCCCGAGGCGGCCCAGCCCACCTCGTGCCCCTCGATGAGGACGACGTCCCGGTCCGGGTCCCGCTCCTTGGCGATGAGCGCGGTCCACAGACCGCTGTAGCCGCCGCCGATGACCAGCAGGTCGGTGTGCTCGTCGCCGGTGAGGGCGGGCAGCGCATCGGGTTTGGCCGGGTCGTCCAGCCAGTAGGAGACCGGCTTCGCGCCGGCGATCGATCGTGCGGCAGCAGTACGCATGGCAGCTGGGGCCATGGTTTCCAACTCCTTCAGGAATTTCAGGGGGTGTCTTGTCGGTCAGGCCGGACCCCGCGAGCCCGGCCTGACCGACAAGACACCCCCTAGGGTCGAGCGTTGTTCTTGCGTCGGCTCGCTATGACCTGGCCGACGAGAACCACCGATATCGCAATGATGAACATCGCGGTGCCGATGACGTTGATCTGCACGGGCGTGCCGCGCTGTGCCGATCCCCAGACGAACATGGGGAACGTGACGGTGGAGCCCGCGTTGAAATTCGTGATGATGAAATCGTCGAACGAGAGCGCGAAGGCGAGCATCGCTCCCGCCGCGATTCCCGGGGCCGCTATGGGCAGGGTCACCCGCAGGAAGGTCTGCACGGGCCCCGCGTACAGGTCGCGGGCGGCTTCCTCCAGTCTCGGGTCCATCGACATGACGCGCGCCTTGACGGCGGTCACCACGAAGCTGAGGCAGAACATGATGTGGGCGATCAGCACGGTCCAGAAGCCGAGCTGCGCGCCCATGTTCAGGAACAGCGTGAGCAGGGACGCGGCCATGACGACCTCGGGCATCGCCATCGGCAGGAAGATCAGCGAGTTGATCGCGCCGCGCGCCCGGAAGCGGTAGCGGACCAGCGCGAACGCGATCATCGTACCGAGCGCGGTCGCCCCGAGCGTCGCCCAGAAGGCGATCTGGAGCGAGAGGGAGAGCGAGCCGCACAGGTCGGCGACGCCGCAGGGGTCCTTCCAGGCGTCCAGCGAGAACCGCTGCCAGGCGTAGTTGAAGCGCCCGTTGGGCTTGTTGAACGAGAACACCATCACGACGATGTTCGGCAGGATCATGTACGCGAGGGTCAGCAGACCAGCGATGACGACCAGGTTCCGGCGTATCCAGCGCAGTACGGGCATCAGACCAGGTCCTCCGTCCCGGAGCGGCGGATGTAGAAGGTGACCGCCAGCAGGACGATCGCCATGAGGATGAACGAGAGCGCGGCGGCCGTCGGATAGTCCAGGACCCGCAGGAACTGGCTCTGGATGACGCTGCCGACCATCTTGGTGTCGGTGGAGCCGAGGAGTTCCGCGTTGACGTAGTCGCCGCTGGCCGGGATGAAGGTCAGCAGGGTGCCGGAGACGACGCCGGGCATGGAGAGCGGGAACGTCACCTTGCGGAAGGTGGTGGCGGGGGTGGCGTAGAGGTCGCCCGCCGCCTCGTGCAGCCGGCCGTCGATCCGCTCCAGCGAGGTGTAGAGCGGCAGGATCATGAACGGCAGGAAGTTGTACGTGAGGCCGCAGACGACCGCCATCGGGGTGGCGAGGACCCGGTTGGACTCGGTCCAGCCGAGCCAGCTGGTGACGTCCAGGACGTGCAGGGTGTTCAGCACGTCCACGACCGCGCCGCCGTCGGCGAGGATCGTCTTCCACGCCAGCGTACGGATGAGGAAGCTGGTGAAGAACGGGGCGATGACCAGGACGAGCACCAGGTTGCGCCAGCGGCCCGCCTTGAAGGCGATGAGGTAGGCGAGCGGGTAGCCCAGCAGCAGGCACAGGATCGTGGCGGTGCCCGCGTACAGCAGGGACCGGATGAACTGCGGGTAGTACTCGCGCAGCGCGTCCACGTACGTCTGGAAGTGCCAGGTGACCTCGAAGCCCTGCTCCAGGGAGCCGGTCTGTACGGAGGTGGAGGCCTGGTAGACGAGCGGCAGGGCGAAGAAGACGACCAGCCAGAGGATGCCGGGGAGCAGCAGCCAGTAGGGGACGAGGCGTTTGCGGGTGGAGGGCTTGCGGAGCACCGGCTCCCGGGGGTCGGCTGGGGGCGCGGGCGGCGCCTCGGTGAGGCTCACGCCGCGTCCTCCACGCTCTCCACGCCGGCGTCGATGTCCTGGTCGGCGTCGAGGCCGAAGGTGTGGGCGGGGTTCCAGTGCAGGACCACCTCGGCGCCGGGAAGGAGTCCCGCACGCCTGTCGATGTTCTGCTCGTACACCTGGAGCGCCTTGCCCGCCGGGCTCTCGACGACGTACTGGGTGGAGACGCCGATGAAGCTGGAGTCGACGATGCGGCCGGTGACGCGGTTGCGGCCGGCGGCTATGGAGTCCGCGTCGTCCGCGTGGGCCAGGGATATCTTCTCGGGCCGGATGCCGAGGAGGAGCCGGCCGCCGGTGGTGGTGGCGGCGGAACATCGCTCGCGGGGCAGAGTGAGCTTGCCGCCGCCCGCGGCCACCACCAGGTCGCCGCCCGTGGAGACGATCTCACCCTCGATGAGGTTGGACGTGCCGAGGAAGTTGGCGACGAAGGTGGTGCGCGGGTTCTCGTAGAGGTCGGCGGGCGCGCCGAGCTGCTCGACACGGCCCCCGTTCATCACCGCGACGGTGTCGGCCATGGTCATGGCCTCCTCCTGGTCGTGGGTGACGTGCACGAAGGTGATGCCGACCTCGGTCTGGATCCGCTTGAGCTCCAGCTGCATCTGACGGCGGAGCTTGAGGTCCAGGGCGCCGAGCGGTTCGTCGAGCAGCAGGACCTGCGGGTGGTTGATGAGCGCGCGGGCGACGGCGACGCGCTGCTGCTGGCCGCCGGAGAGCTGGTGCGGTTTGCGCCGGGCGAAGTCGCCGAGCTCGACGAGCTCCAGCATGTCGTCGACCTGCTTCTTGACCGACTTGATGCCGCGACGGCGCAGCCCGAAGGCGACGTTCTCGGTGATGTCCAGGTGCGGGAAGAGCGCGTAGCTCTGGAAGACGGTGTTGACGGGCCGCTTGTACGGGGGCAGGTCGGTGATGTCCTTCTCCCCGAGGAAGACCGTGCCGGTGGTGGCCTCCTCCAGGCCGGCGATCATCCGCAGGGTGGTGGTCTTGCCGCAGCCGGACGCGCCGAGCAGGGCGAAGAAGGAGCCCTGGGGCACGGTCAGGTCGAGCGGCTGCACGGCGGTGAAGGAGCCGTAGGTCTTGCTGATCCCGGCGAGGCGGACATCGCCGCCCGCGGTCTGCTGCTGTGTCATGGGTCGCAGTCCCAGTGTGTTCGGGGGGAGTTCGGGGAAAGGGGTGGCCTCGGACGGGCCGGGCCGGGCCGGGCCGTTGTGTCGCGGTGCGGCCGGCGGCGGGTCCGGTGGTCAGGCGCCGATGAGCTTGGCGAACTTCTCCTCGTACGCCGTCTCTTCCTTCGTGCTCAGGGAGCGGAAGGAGCGGGACTTCGCCGCCATCTCCTTGTCGGGAAGGATCAGCGTGTTGGAGGCCATCGACTCGTCGATCCTGGCGAGTTCGTCGCGTACGCCGTCGACCGGGCAGACGTAGTTGATGTACGCGGCGAGCTGGGCGGCGACCGGGGGCTCGTAGTAGTAGTCGATGAGCTTCTCGGCGTTGGTCTTGTGCCGGGCCTGCGCGGGGACCAGGAGGTTGTCGCTGGAGGTGATGTATCCGGCGGCCGGGATGGCGAACCTGATGTCCGGGTTGTCGGCCTGCAGCTGGATGATGTCCCCGGCCCAGCCGACGCAGGCGGCGATGTCGCCCTTGCTGAGGTCGGCGGTGTAGTCGTTGCCCGTGAAGCGGCGGATCTGCTTCTTGTCGACGGCCTTCTGGAGGCGGCCGATCGCGCCGTCGAAGTCGGTGTCGGTGAACTTCCCCGGGTCCTTGCCCTGGTCGAGGAGGGTCATGCCGATGGTGTCGCGCATCTCGGAGAGGAAGGAGACGCGGCCCTTGAGCTTCGGGTCGTCGAGCAGCTGGGTGACGGAGTCGACCTTGCGGCCGCCGGTCGCCTTCACGTTGTACGCGATGACGGTCGGGATGCCGGTCCAGGGGTAGGAGTAGGCGCGGCCCGGGTCCCAGTCGGGGGTGCGGAACTGGGCGGACACGTTGGCGAAGGCGTGCGGGAGGTTCGAGGCGTCGAGCTTCTGCGCCCAGCCGAGCCGGATGATGCGGGCGGCGAGCCAGTCGGTGACGCATATGAGGTCGCGCCCGGTGTTCTGACCGGCCGCGAGCTGCGGTTTGATCTTCCCGAAGAACTCGACGTTGTCGTTGATGTCCTCGGTGTACTTGACCCTGATCCCGGTGCGCTTGGTGAAGGCCTCCAGGGTGGGGCGGCCCTTCTCGTCCTCGCTGACGTCCATGTACTCGGTCCAGTTGGAGAAGGTGACTTCCTTCTCCTCGGCCGAGTGGTCGTCGGAGGGCGCCCCGGCGTCGGCGCGCTTGGCGGGCGGGATGCCGCACGCGCCGAGGGTGGCCATGCCGCCCAGGGCGAGCGCGCCCATGCCGGAGGCGCGCAGCAGGGAGCGGCGGGTGAGGGCGCCCCGGCCGCTGGTCAGGGATCGCCTCATGGCCGCCAGTTGGGCGGACGAGAGGCGCTCGGGCTCGTAACTCTCCATACGCGTTGCCCTTTCGGGTGGGAGGCCGCCAGGGCCTCTCGGCCCTGATCGTGCGGCAGCTGCTATCGGTCCCCGAAGATCGTGCGGTGCCAGTCCTTGCGGGCGACCGCGGTGTTGTCGTACATGACGTGCTTGACCTGCGTGTACTCCTCGAAGGAGTACGCCGACATGTCCTTGCCGAAACCGCTGGCCTTGTATCCGCCGTGCGGCATCTCGGAGAGGATCGGGATGTGGTCGTTCACCCACACACAGCCCGCCTGGATCTCGCGGGTGGCGCGGTTCGCGCGGTACAGGTCGCGGGTCCAGGCGGAGGCGGCCAGTCCGTACGGGGTGTCGTTGGCGAGCGCGATGCCCTCGTCGTCGGTGTCGAAGGGCAGCACCACCAGGACGGGGCCGAAGATCTCCGACTGGACGATCTCGCTGTCCTGGGCGGCGCCCGCGACGAGGGTGGGCCGGTAGTACGCGCCGTCGGCGAGGTGGCCGCCGGGGGCCTCGCCGCCGGTGACGACCCGGGCGTAGCCGCGGGCCCGCTCGACGAAGGCGGCGACGCGGTCGCGCTGGGCGTGGCTGATCAGGGGGCCGAGGTCGGTGGCGGAGTCGAAGGGGTCGCCGAGCCGGACGGTCTCCATGAGTGCGGCGACGTCCCGGACGAAGGCGTCGTAGAGCGGGCGCTGGACGTAGGCGCGGGTGGCGGCGGTGCAGTCCTGGCCGGTGTTGATGAGGGAGCCGGCGACCGCTCCGTGGACGGCGGCCTCCAGGTCGGCGTCGTCGAAGACCACGAAGGGGGCCTTGCCGCCGAGCTCCAGGTGGAGGCGCTTGACGGTGGCGGTGGCGATCTCGGCGACCCGCTTGCCGACGGCGGTGGAGCCGGTGAAGGAGGTCATGACGACGTCGGGGTGGCCGACGAGGTGCTCGCCGGCGTCCTTGCCCGCGCCGGTGACGATGTTGATCACACCGTCGGGGATACCGGCCTCGGTGGCGGCCTGGGCGAACATCAGCGAGGTGAGCGGGGTCAGCTCGGCGGGCTTGAGGACGATGGTGTTGCCCGCGGCGACGGCCGGGAGGACCTTCCAGGCGGCCATCTGGAGGGGGTAGTTCCAGGGGGCGATGGAGCCGACGACGCCGATCGCCTCGCGGCGTACGTAGGAGGTGTGGTCGCCGTCGTACTCGGCGGCGGCCTTGCCCTCCAGGTGGCGTGCCGCGCCCGCGAAGAAGGCGGCGTTGTCGACGGTGCCGGGGACGTCGAACTCGGTGGAGAGCTTGATCGGCTTGCCGCACTGGAGGGACTCGGCGTACGCGAAGTCGTCCGCCTGCTCGGCGAGGACGGCGGCGAAGCGGTGCATCGCCTCGGAGCGTTCGCCGGGGGTGGCTCCGGACCAGCCGGGGAAGGCGGCGCGGGCGGCGGCGACGGCCGCGTCCACGTCGTCGGTGCCCGCCAGCTCGTAGCGGAGCACCCTCTCGCCGGTCGCGGGGTTCACCACCTCGTGGTGGTTGCCGGACGTACCGGGGAGCAGCTTGCCGCCGATGTACTGCGCACCTTCCGCGAAGCGGTCCTGAACCTGGAAGCCGTTGCTCATGACGCTCTCCTCCGCCGCTGTACCCGCTGGGCGGGGTCGGCGTAGCTTCTTCGTGAATTGAGTGCCGATCCTGACAGAGGGGTTCAAGCCCAACAAGTGATTCCGTTGTTGCCTTTTGGTTACGCGACGGAATCTGTCGACCATGTGTCGTGTCGGTGCGGAAATCCCCGTACGGAGTGTCAGTGGCGGATGCCACACTCACATGCCATGGCACCGATCGATGAGCTTCTGGCGGACGTGGCGCAGGGCAAGCGGGTGAAGTATCTGCCGTTCTGGGGGCACCGCCCGCGCCCGGACGGGCGGCTGGGGAGCAGTTGTCTCAGCCAGTGGTGGCCGTCGCCGTTCACGGTGGACGGGGTGACGTACGCGAGTGCCGAGCACTGGATGATGGCCGGCAAGGCTCGGCTCTTCGGCGATCCGGAGGCGGAGCGGGCCGCGGTGTCGGCGACGAGCCCGGCGGCGGCGAAGAAGGCGGGGCGCCTGGTCCGCGGCTTCGACGAGGACATGTGGATACGGGAGCGGTTCGCGCTGGTGGTGGCGGGCAGCACGCACAAGTTCGGGCAGGACCCGGAGTTGGGCGGCTATCTCCTGGGCACCGGGGACCGGGTGCTGGTGGAGGCTTCCCCGCTGGACCGGATCTGGGGCATCGGGCTCGCGGCGGACGACGAGCGGGTGGAGCGGCCGCAGGAGTGGCGGGGGCTGAATCTGCTGGGCTTCGCGCTGATGGAGGCGCGCGAGAGGCTGCGAGCGGGCGCGGCGGTCTGAGGCGGTTCCGCACGGTCTCGTACAGGGCCTCCGAGCCGGCTCCGTACGGGGACGCGGGCGGGTGGCGACCGGCGCCCGGCCGGGCGGGGATCGGTCCCCGCCCGGCCGGTGGTGCGCGGCGTTCACACCGACGGTGCTAGCGACGGTCCTCCACGACCAGTGATGTGGCGAACGGGTCGTCGTAGGTGCTGTCGTAGTCGCTGTCGCTGTCCGCGCTCGTCGCGGCCCAGATGATCACGCCGAGGATCGCGGCGCCGACGACGATGCCGACGGAGCCGAGGATGACCCCGGCGAGCGCCATGCCCCGGTTGGTGGCCTCGCCGCGCTTGGCACGGCCGAGGCCGATGATGCCGAAGATCAGCGCGAGGATGCCGAGGATGATGTTGACGCCGTAGAGGCAGAAGCCGACCACCGAGATGATGCCGATCACCATCGCGGCCGTGCCCAGACCGTTGTTGGGCGCGGGGGCCCAGCCGGCCGGACCCGCTCCGTAGGCGCCGTAGCCCGGGTAGCCGCCGTACGGCTGCGCGGGCGGAGCCGGGTAGCCGTAGTGCGCGGCGGCCGGCGGCGGGGCCGCGTGGCCGGGGCCGTTCGGGCCGATCGGCGGCGGCGGTACGTCCGAGGGTGCCGGCCCGAAGCCTCCGGGCTGGGGTATCGGCCCGGTGCCGTCCCCCGCGGCCGGTCCGGCACTCGGCATGGACGTCACGGTCTGCTGGTCGTGGACCGCGGGCGGCGGTGTGTGCGCACCCGGCTTGCCCAGTTCCACCCTGCTGTCCGGCGGTGCCCACGGATCGCGCGGCGCGGCCCCGCCCCCGGGCTGCTCTGTGTTGTCTGACATGGGCCTCCCCCATCGTGGTCCCGTCATGCTACGGCCAGGCCTCAACGCCCCGGACCCCGCCTGCGATGATCGGTGGGGCCGGTACGCCCGGCCGACGTCACGCCGAACGGGAGATTTCCGATGACCGATCCGCATCCCTTCATCGCCGGGCTGCCCAAGGCCGAGCTCCATGTCCACCATGTCGGGTCGGCCTCGCCCCGGATCGTCGCGGAGCTGGCCGCCCACCACCCGGACTCCAGGGTCCCCACGGACCCGGAGGCGCTGGCCGACTACTTCACCTTCACCGACTTCGCGCACTTCATCGAGGTCTACCTCTCGGTGGTGGACCTGATCCGCACCCCCGAGGACGTCCGGCTGCTCACCTTCGAGGTGGCGCGGGACATGGCCCGGCAGAACATCCGGTACGCGGAGCTGACCGTGACCCCGTACAGCTCGACCCACCGGGGCATCCCCGAGGTCGCGTTCATGGAGGCCATCGAGGACGCCCGCAAGGCGGCCGAGGCCGAGCTGGGCGTCGTCCTGCGCTGGTGCTTCGACATTCCGGGCGAGGCCGGGCTCCAGGCAGCCGAGGAGACCGCCCGGCTCGCGGTGGAGCGGCGGCCGGACGGGCTCGTCTCCTTCGGGCTCGGCGGGCCGGAGATCGGGGTGGAGCGCCCCCAGTTCAAGCCCTACTTCGACCGGGCCATCGCCGAGGGTCTGCACTCGGTGCCGCACGCCGGGGAGACCACGGGACCGCAGACGATCTGGGACGCCCTGACCGTGCTGCGCGCCGAGCGCATCGGCCACGGCACCAGCTCCGTCCGGGACCCCCGGCTGCTGGAGCACCTCGCCGAGCACCGCATCGCGCTGGAGGTCTGCCCGACGTCGAACATCGCCACCCGCGCGGTCACGGACATCGAGCTGCACCCGATCCGGGAGATGGTGGCGGCGGGCGTGCTGGTGACCGTCAACAGCGACGACCCGCCGATGTTCGGCACCGACCTCAACAACGAGTACGCGGTGGCCGCCCGGCTGCTGGAGCTCGACGAGCGGGGCATCGCGGAGCTGGCGAAGAACGCCGTGGAGGCCTCGTTCCTCGACCCGGCGGGCAAGCGGAAGCTGGCCGAGGAGATCGACACGTACACGACGAACTGGCTCCGGACCCCCGGCCGCTGACCCGGTCGTCGACAATGGCCCCATGGCCAACACCGTCACCAGCGTCACCGCCGTGGGGCATCGCGGCGATCCGTATCTCGCCCGCGAGAACACCCTGCCCTCGATCGTCTCCGCCCTCGAACGGGGGGCGGACGCGGTCGAGATCGATGTGCGGGTGACCCGCGACGGGGTGCCCGTCCTGCTGCACGACGCGACGCTGGAGCGGCTGTGGGGCCACGACCGGCGGCTGGACCGGCTGGACCACGCGGAGCTGAAGGAGCTGACGGGCGGCGGGGTGCCCACGCTCCGCGAGGCGCTGCTCGCCGTCGGGGCGCACCGGGTGATGGTCGACCTGCCCGGCTCCACGGACGCCTCGGTGAAGAAGATCGTCGGCACGGTCCGGGAGTGCGGGGCGGGCGATCGGGCGTACTACTGCGCGAGCGCGGACGCGATGCTGCGGGTGCGGGCCGCCGACCCGTCGGCCGAGATCGCCCTGACCTGGACGACGCTGGCCCCGCCGCGTCCGGAGCTGCTGGCCGCGGTGAAGCCGCGCTGGCTGAACTACCGCTTCGGCCTGGTGAGCCGGGAGCTGACGGACCGGGCGCACCGGGACGGGCTGCTCGTCTCCGCGTGGACGGCCGACACGAAGCGCACGATGCGCCGGCTGATCGAGCGGGGCGTCGACTCGATCACCACCAACCGGATCGACACGCTTCACCGGCTGCTGGCCAACTCGCCCGGTCGCGGCGGTTCTTGATCGGTCCGGCATGATGGGGAGTCCCGCACCGCCCGCCGCCTCCCCGGGGCGCCGGGCCCTTGGGCATCGAGGAGCAGATGTGATGGACCCCCGACCGCAGGCGGCCACCGCCCGGATACGTTCCGACGTCGCGCACAACGCCCGTGTGTGGAACTACTGGCTGGGCGGCAAGGACAACTACCCGGTGGACCGGGCGGTGGGCGACCGGGTCACCGGGATGTACCCGAGCATCGGTGAAGTGGCGCGCGCGGACCGGGCGTTCCTGGGCCGGGCGGTGCGTCATCTGGCCGGCGACGTGGGCGTCGACCAGTTCCTCGACATCGGCACCGGGCTGCCGACCGGGAACAACACCCACGAGATCGCCCAGCACACCGCGCCGCACGCGCGCATCGTGTACGTGGACAACGATCCGATCGTGCTGGCCCACGCCCGCGCCCTGCTGACCAGTTCGCTGGAGGGCGCGACCGAGTACGTCGACGCGGACGCGCACCGCCCGGAGCAGATCCTGCGGGCCGCCGAGCCCACCCTGGACCTGGGGCGGCCGGTCGCGGTGATGATGCTCGGCATCCTGAACTTCGTGCTGGACACGGACGAGGCGCGGTCCATCGTGCGGACGCTGATGGCGGCCGTGCCTTCGGGCAGCCACCTGGTGCTGACCCACCCGACGCTGGAGCTGGGCGGCGAGGGCAACGAGGCGGCGATGCGCTTCTGGAACGAGAACGCCACACCGCCCATCACCGCGCGCGGCCGGGAGGAGTTCGCCGGTTTCCTGGACGGTCTGGAGATCCTGGAGCCGGGGATCGTCTCCTGCTCCCGCTGGCGTACGAGCCCGCGGGAGCCGGAGGTCGCCCAGTTCGGCGTGGTGGCCCGGAAGCCCTGATGCGTTTGCCGGTCCTGTCGGCACGGCTGCGCGGGCCGCGGGCCGTCGATCTGTGGATCACGCTCGCGGTGCAGGCCGCGGTGACCATGCCGTTCGTCGTGCCGCGCGCACCGGATCTGCCGGAGGCGACCTGGGGCGCGTACGGTCTGACGACCCTGACCGTGCTGCCGCTGGTCGCCCGGCGTCTCGCACCGGTCGCCGTGCTGCTGGCGACGCTCGCGGGCGGCGCGCTGTACACGCTGGCCCTGGACGGTCCGGGCCAGCCGTTGCCGTACGCCGGACTGGTGACGTTCTACACGGTCGCCGAACTGTCCCCGCCGCGCAAACGGCTGGCGGTCGCGGTGCTGGTCGGCGCGGCGGTGTTCCCGTCGGTGGCATGGAACACGGGCGAGGCACGGGAGTTGCTGTTCTCGCTGTTCGTATTCGGTGCCGCGTACGCCTTCGGGCGGCTCAACCACACCCGCAAGGCCTATGTGGCGGCGGTGGAGGACCGGGCGCTCCAGGCGGAGCTGGGCCGGCGGATCGAGGCGGAGCGGGCCGCGGTGCGCGAACGGGCGCGGATCGCACGGGAGATGCACGACATCCTCTCGCACGCGGTGAGCCTGATGATCGTGCAGGCGGAGGCCGGGCCGGTGGCGGTCCGGGCCGCCCCCGAACGTGCGGAGGCGGCGTTCGACGCGATTTCCGAGACGGGCCGGGACGCGATGGTGCAGCTGCGCCGGATGCTCGGGGTGCTGCGCGAGGACGGCCCCGGCCGGGCTCCCGCGCCCCGTTCGCCGCAGCCTGGGCTCGCGGAGCTGCCGGCTCTGCTGGCGCGGGTGCGCGGCGGCGGCCCGGAGGCCGCCTGTACGACGACGGGGACGCCTCGCACGTTGCCGCAGGACACCGGGGCGACGGTGTACCGGATCGTGCAGGAGGCCCTGACGAACGTCGTCAAACATGCGCGGGCCGACCGCGTGGACGTGGAACTGACATACGGGGAGCGAGAGTTGACGATCACGGTGCGGGACGACGGGCAGGGGCCCGGGACCACCCAGGGGCTCGGGCTGATCGGGATCCGGGAGCGGGCCGCCGCGCACGGCGGCACCGTGCGGGCCGGTGGCGGGCCCGGCGGGCGGGGCTTCGAGCTGGTCGTCGGGCTGCCGCTCGCGCCCGGGGCCGAAGGGGTGCGGACGTGACGGTCCGGGTGGTGGTCGCCGACGACCAGGAGCTGGTGCGCAGTGGTTTCGCGATGATCCTGGACGCGCAGCCCGGCATCGAGGTGGTGGCGGAGGCGGGGGACGGGGCGCAGGCCGTGGCGGCGGTGCGCCGGCTGCGGGCGGATGTGGCGCTGCTGGACATCCGGATGCCGGTGCTGGACGGCATCGCGGCGTGCCGGGAGATCGCCGCCGCAGGGGGCTGCCGGACGGTCATGCTGACCACGTTCGACGCGGACGAGTACGTGTACGAGGCGCTGCACGCGGGCGCGAGCGGCTTTCTGCTCAAGGACGTGCGCCGGGACGATCTGGTGCACGCGGTGCGGGTGGTGGCTGCCGGGGAGTCGCTGGTCGCCCCGTCGGTGGCGCGGCGGCTGATCGCCGAGTACACCTCGCGCCCGGCGGGCCGGCCCGCACCGTCGGCCGGCCGGCTGGCAGTCCTGACCGTCCGGGAGCGGGAGACCCTGCTGCACCTGGCGCGGGGGCTGTCCAACGCGGAGATCGCGGAGGCGCTCGTGGTGAGCGAGCACACGGTGAAGACCCATGTGAGCAACGTGCTGTCCAAGCTGGGGCTGCGCGACCGCATCCAGGCCGTCATCTGCGCCTACGAGACCGGTCTCGTGGCTCCCTCGGCCGGGGGAGAAACCGGTGGGTACTCCCCCGGGCGGGGGAGCGGCACCCCCGCCGAGGACCGCCCGGGCGGGTGATCCGCCGGGACGGCCGAGCCAACAGGATGGAGTCCACCAGCAGTTGACCCCGTTCTCTCCCTCGGAGGCATCCGGTGAACAGATCTGTCCGCACGCTCCTGGCCACCGCCCTGGTCCTCGGCATCGCCGGCGGCGCTGCCGGGCCCGTGTCCGCGAGCGTCCCCGCCGACGGCGCTCCGGGCTCCCGTCCGGCGACCTCCGGAGCCCTCCGGGCCCAGGACGCTCCGGACGCCCGGGCCCTGCGCGCCGCGATCGACGGCCTGCCGCGCCAGGACGCCGTCGCCGCACTCGTCCGGGTCGGCGGCACCAGCGGGTCGTGGCGCGGCAGCGCAGGTGTGCGCGATCTGCCCTCGGGCCGGCCCGCGGATCCGGCGGGCCGCTTCCGCGCCGGATCGGTGACCAAGGTGTTCACGGCGGCCACGGTGCTGCAACTGGCGGGCGAGCGGAAGCTGGCCCTGGACCGCACCGCCCGGCACTATCTGCCGGACCTGATCCCGGCCGCGTACGGGAGGGTGACCGTACGCCAGTTGCTCGACCACACCAGCGGCATCCCCGCCGCGGACCTGCCGGGCAGGAACCCGGAGGAGTGGTACGCGCACCGCTTCGACGTCCACACGCCGCGCTCCATGGTGGCCTCCGCCACGGCGAAGGAGCGGGAGTTCGCGCCGGGCGTCAGCCAGCACTACCTCAACATCAACTACACGGTGCTGGGACTGCTGATCGAGCGCGTCACCGGTCACGCGTACGCGCGAGAGGTCTCGGACCGGATCCTGCGCCCGCTCGGCCTGCGGTCCACGTACTTCCCGGGCGCGGACCCCCGGATCCGCGGCCCGCACAACCGCGGCTACCAGGTCTTCGCGACGCCGGGCGGGGACGTCGAGTTGCGGGATGTCACGGTGTGGGGGCCGACCGACGGGTGGGCGGCCGGGGACATCATCTCGACCACCGCCGATCTGGAGCGCTTCACCACCGCGCTGTTCGGCGGGCGGGTGGTGCGCGGGCCGCTGCTGGAGGAGATGTTCACGCTGCCTGACGCCTCGGTGCGCACCCACGGCTCCGGGGAGCCGGCGCGGTTCAGTGCCGGTCTCTCCGTCTTCACCCTGGGCGGCCGCCAGGTGTGGGGGAAGACGGGCGGCCGCTGGGGATACAACTCGGTGGTGGCGGCCACCCGCGACCTCTCCCGCACTCTGGTCTACAGCGTCGGCGCGACGGACGCGAAGGGGAAGGACGCGAACGCCACGGCGATGGGCATCGTGGTGGCCGCCTTCGGAGCGCCTCCCGCCGCGTGAGCCGGACGCGGCCTCGCGGTGGGCGACGGCCCGAAAGGCGTCCTGCCGATCGCGGCCGGCCGGGCCGTGGGCGTCAAGCGCTCGCCGGCACCGGCGCCGGGGCCGCGGTGGCCGCCTGCTCCAGTGCCTCCAGGCGCTTGATCATGCGGCGGACGATCAGCAGCGGGATGACGCCGAAGACCCCGAAGGACATGTCGATCACGCTCCACCAGAACGGGATGTCGCGGATCGGGCCGCAGATCAGGGCGAGCGGGATGATCCCGGCGCAGGCGATCATGCCGAACTCGATGACCCAGATGTTGCGGACCGGGTCGCGGTAGGGGCCGTAGAAGGCGACCGCGATGACCAGGTGGGCGAAGGCCAGCCAGTCGGTGCCGTACAGCATGAAGGGCTGCTCGCGGTCGACGGTGTCGAGCCCTTCGCGGACCCGGGTGATCCACTCCATCAGGGCCGGGAAGTGCTCGGGGACCGGGGAGGCGGAGGCGCTCAGCAGATCCTCGGCCCAGCGGAGTTCGGTGACGAGCGGGAAGGCCGTGAGCCCGCTCAGTACCAGACAGACGATGAAGAACACCAACCACCTGCGTATACGCCGCGTGAGGGCGTGTCGCTCACTCATATCCGCAGCGTACGCCCGTATTTACCGCCCCTTTACGGCACCCCTGTCAGCGCTTCACAAGCCGACGATGGAGTTCCACTTCTTGGCGAAGTCCATCCGTTCCTCGGAGGTGATGTCCCTCGCGATGGCGAGCCGTTTCCGCATCGCGTCGTCGGGGAAGATCAGCGGATCCTCGGCGAGCGCGGCCGTCTCCTCGTCCTTCGAGGAGGCCAGGACGTCACGGGCGGCGGGCACGGGGCAGACGTAGTTGACCCAGGTGGCGAGTTCGGCGGCGACCTCGGGGTCGTAGTAGTGGTCCACCAGCCGTTCCGCGTTGCGCTTGTGGCGGGCGAGGTTGGGGATCATCAGGGACTCCGCCCACAGTTCGGCGCCCTCCTCGGGGACGACGAACTCGATGTCGGGGTTGTCGGCCTGGAGTTGGATGACATCGCCGGAGTACGCCTGGCAGGCGAGCACGTCTCCGGTGGCGAGGTCCTTGATGTAGTCGTTGCCGGTGAAGCGGCGGATGTGCTTGGAGCGGACCCGCTTCTGTGTCTGCTCGCAGATCTCGTGGAAGTCGTCGGCGGTCCAGCGGGTGATGTCGACGCCGTTGCCCTGCATCAGCAGCGCGAACGACTCGTCGAGCCCGGAGAGCAGGGTGACCCGGCCCCGGAGGTCGTCGGCCCACAGGTCGCCGGTGGACCGGATCTCGCGGCCGAGCTTCTTGCGGTTGTAGGCGATGCCGGTGATCCCGGACTGCCAGGGGACGCTGTGGAGCCGGCCCTCGTCGAAGGCGGGAGAACGCAGCAGTGGGTCGAGGTACTTGGCGACGTTCGGCTGCTTGGCGCGGGCCATCTCCTGGACCCAGCCGAGCCGGACGAAGCGGGCGGCCATCCAGTCGCTGATGACGATCAGGTCGCGGCCGGTCTCCTGGTGGTTCATCAGCGCGGGGCTGATCTTCCCGAAGAACTCGTCGTTGTCGTTGATCTCCTCGGTGTACGTGACGGAGATCCCGGTCCGCTTCGAGAAGGCGTCCAGGGTGGGCCGCTTCGACTCGTCCTCGTCGTCGGTGTCGATGTAGAGCGGCCAGTTGGCGAAGTGCAGGGTGTGGTCGGTGGCGGAGCTGTCGCGTCCGGCCCGGTCGCCGGGCTCGACGAAGGCCGCGGGCACCCCGCAGCCGGCCAGGGTGGCGCCGGCCGCTCCCGCCCCGAAGGCGCGCAGCAGGGAACGGCGGGACATGGGGTTCTTCCTGATCGCTCGCACCCGCGCAGAATGCCGGTCGGCGCTCGCGCGGACAATGGACCAAGCGTCCAGCGGGGCGGGCCCGCCCCGCACACCTTGTCCAGCCCGTCCCGCACACCCTGTCGGGCGGGGGCACGGGAACGGCCCCGGGCGAAAGCCCGGGGCCGTGCACGGTCGCGGCGAAGGCGTCAGTCCTCGATGGAGGTCATGACGTGCTTGATGCGGGTGTAGTCCTCGAAGCCGTACGCGGAGAGGTCCTTGCCGTAGCCGGACTTCTTGAACCCGCCGTGCGGCATCTCGGCGACCAGCGGGATGTGGGTGTTGATCCACACGCAGCCGAAGTCGAGGTTCTTGGACATGCGCATGGCGCGGGAGTGGTTCGTCGTCCACACCGAGGAGGCGAGCGCGTAGTCGACGCCGTTGGCGTACGCGACGGCCTGCTTCTCGTCGGTGAAGGACTGGACCGTGATGACGGGTCCGAAGACCTCGTTCTGGATGATCTCGTCGTCCTGCTTCAGGCCGGAGACGACGGTCGGGGCGTAGAAGTAGCCCTTGTCGCCGACCCGGTGGCCGCCCGCCTCGACCTTGGCGTGGGCGGGCAGCCGCTCGATGAAGCCGCTCACCTGCTTGAGCTGGTTGGCGTTGTTGAGCGGGCCGTATGCCACGTCCTCGTCGTCCGGCTGCCCGGTCTTCGTGTCGGCGGCGGCCTTGGCGAGCGCGGTGACGAACTCGTCGTGGATCGACTCGTGGACCAGGACGCGGGTGGCGGCCGTACAGTCCTGGCCCGCGTTGAAGAAGCCCGCCTCGGAGACGCCCGCGACGGTCTTGGCGATGTCGGCGTCGTCGAAGACGACGACGGGCGCCTTGCCGCCGAGCTCCAGGTGGACCCGCTTGACGTCCTTGGCCGCGGACTCGGCGACCTGCATGCCCGCCCGTACCGAACCGGTGATGGAGGCCATCGCCGGGGTCGGGTGCTCGACCATGGCGCGACCGGTGTCCCGGTCGCCGCACAGGACGTTGAAGACGCCCTTGGGCAGGATCTGCCCGATGATCTCGGCCATCAGCACGGTCGACGCCGGGGTGGTGTCGGACGGCTTGATGACGACCGTGTTGCCCGCGGCGAGCGCCGGGGCGAACTTCCAGACGGCCATCATCATCGGGTAGTTCCACGGCGCGACCTGGGCGCAGACGCCGACCGGCTCGCGGCGGATGATGGAGGTCAGGCCCTCCATGTACTCGCCGGCCGAGCGGCCTTCGAGAAGCCGTGCGGCCCCCGCGAAGAAGCGGATCTGGTCCACCATCGGCGGGATCTCTTCGCTGCGGGTCAGACCGAGCGGCTTGCCGGTGTTCTCCGACTCGGCGGCGATCAGGTCCTCGGCCCGCTCCTCGAACGCGTCCGCGATCTTCAGCAGGGCCTTCTGGCGTTCGGCGGGCGTGGTGTCGCGCCAAGCGGGGAAGGCCGCCGCGGCGGCCTCCATGGCGGCATCGACGTCGGCCTGGCCGGAGAGCGGCGAGGTTGCGTAGACCTCTTCCGTCACCGGGCTGACCACATCGATGGTCCGCCCGTCCGCGGCGTCCCGGAACTCTCCGTTGATGTAGTTGCGCAGACGGCGCACCTCGGTGGTCACAACCACCCCTCCTGTCGGCTGTCCGATGGGTGAGATGTCCACCCTAATCGGTCCGGTGACGCTTTCGACATACCCACCCGCCCCCAACTTCGGATTCAGTCAGATCCAGGTGCCCAGACAACGAATTTCATCGATCTGGGGTTGCGAGACAGACGAGGAGCGGTGCATGGTGGGTGCGTGGCCAGTCGCAGCGCAGACTCCAGGACCGGGAACGGATCACCGCCAGCGGTCGATGCCGTCTCCCTCGCAATCATCGAGCAGCTCCAGGAGGACGGCAGGCGTCCGTACGCCGCGATCGGCAAGGCCGTCGGCCTCTCCGAAGCGGCGGTGCGCCAGCGCGTCCAGAAGCTGCTCGACCAGGGCGTGATGCAGATCGTCGCCGTCACGGACCCGCTCACCGTGGGATTCCGGCGCCAGGCGATGGTCGGCATCAATGTCGAGGGCGACCTCGACCCGGTGGCCGAAGCCCTGTCGGCCATGGCCGAGTGCGAGTACGTGGTCATGACCGCGGGCTCCTTCGACCTGATGGTGGAGATCGTCTGCGAGGACGACGACCACCTGCTGGAGATGATCAACAAACGCATCCGGACCCTTCCCGGAGTGCGCTCCACCGAGAGCTTTGTTTACCTCAAGCTCAAGAAGCAGACCTATATGTGGGGAACCCGATAGCCGTGAGCAAGGACCTCAGCCGAACCGCGTACGACCACCTGTGGATGCACTTCACCCGCATGTCGGACTACGAGAACGCGCCCGTTCCCACCATCGTTCGTGGCGAGGGAACGCACATCTTCGACGACAAGGGCAAGCGCTACCTGGACGGTCTCTCCGGCCTGTTCGTGGTCAACGCCGGCCACGGTCGTCACGAGCTCGCCGAGGCGGCGTACAAGCAGGCCCAGGAGCTCGCCTTCTTCCCGGTGTGGTCCTACGCCCACCCGAAGGCCGTCGAGCTGGCCGAGCGTCTCGCCGACTACGCCCCCGGCGACCTCAACAAGGTCTTCTTCACCACCGGTGGCGGCGAGGCCGTCGAGACCGCCTGGAAGCTGGCCAAGCAGTACTTCAAGCTCAAGGGCCAGCCGACCAAGTACAAGGTCATCTCGCGCGCGGTCGCCTACCACGGCACCCCGCAGGGCGCGCTGTCCATCACCGGCCTCCCGGCCCTGAAGGCCCCCTTCGAGCCGCTGGTCCCCGGCGCGCACAAGGTGCCGAACACCAACATCTACCGCGCCCCCCTCTTCGGCGACGACCCGGTGGCCTTCGGCCGCTGGGCCGCCGACCAGATCGAGCAGGAGATCCTCTTCGAGGGCCCCGAGACCGTCGCGGCCGTCTTCCTGGAGCCCGTGCAGAACGCGGGCGGCTGCTTCCCGCCCCCGCCCGGCTACTTCCAGCGGGTCCGCGAGATCTGCGACAAGTACGACGTGCTGCTCGTCTCCGACGAGGTCATCTGCGCCTTCGGCCGGCTCGGCACCATCTTCGCGTGCGACAAGTTCGGCTACGTGCCGGACATGATCACCTGCGCGAAGGGCATGACCTCGGGCTACTCCCCGATCGGCGCCTGCATCGTCTCGGACCGGATCGCGGAGCCGTTCTACGAGGGCGGCAACACCTTCCTGCACGGCTACACGTTCGGCGGCCACCCGGTCTCCGCCGCGGTGGGCCTCGCCAACCTCGACATCTTCGAGCGCGAGAACCTCACCCAGCACGTCCTGGACAACGAGAACGCGTTCCTGACGACGCTGCAGAAGCTGCACGACCTGCCGATCGTCGGCGACGTCCGCGGCAACGGGTACTTCTACGGCATCGAGCTGGTGAAGGACAAGGTCACCAAGGAGACGTTCACCGACGAGGAGACCGAGCGCGTCCTGTACGGCTTCCTCTCCAAGGCGCTGTACGAGAACGGCCTGTACTGCCGGGCCGACGACCGGGGCGACCCGGTCGTCCAGCTCGCCCCGCCGCTGATCTCCGACCAGTCGACGTTCGACGAGATCGAGGGCATCCTGCGGACCGTGCTCACGGAGGCCTGGGCGAAGCTCTGACCGACATCAGGTCCCCCGGCTGATCGCCCACCGGCGGTCATTTCATACGGTTCACCGGCCCGGATACGCCCCTTCGAGTGAGAAGGGACGTATCCGGGCCGCGTGCTGTGCTCCCGCACCGGTCCGACTATCTACGGTGCCGAGTGACCGATCGGCCGCGTCTTCGTTCCCCCGTACGGGGGAACGGGAAATCTGACCTGAACCGAGGTGTACGCCATGGTGGCCCCGCCGGACAACGACGTGATCTGGGCGCGTTCCCTGCACCACTCCCACAACGGATCGCCCGGTCTCGGCGGTGTCTCCATCGGTGTCCGGGACGCCGAGATCCTCGCTGTGACCGGACCGCGCGGCAGCGGTAAGACCACGTTGCTGCACTGTCTCTCGGGCCGGCTGGTGCCCCAGCAGGGCGAGGTCTGGTTCAACAGCGTCCCCGTCCACACCATGCCCGCCCGGGTCCGCGAACAGCTGCGCCGGGAGCGCTTCGGCTGGATCGCCTCCGACCCGGAGCTGGTCCCGGAGCTGACCGTCTGGGAGAACACCGCGCTGCCCCTGCTGCTGCGCGGCTTCTCGCACCGGGCCGCCAGGAAGACCGCCACCGAATGGCTGGAGCGCCTGGACATCGCCGCCTTCGCCCGGAAGCGGCCGCACGCCCTGCTCCAGGCGCAGCGCCAGCGGATCTCCGTGGCGCGGGCCCTGGCCGCACAGCCGACCGTGATCTTCGCCGACGAGCCCACCGCGACCCTGCACCGCGCGGACCG
This sequence comes from Streptomyces anulatus, assembly GCF_014650675.1. GTDB lineage: Bacteria > Actinomycetota > Actinomycetes > Streptomycetales > Streptomycetaceae > Streptomyces > Streptomyces anulatus. The sequence goes on from NZ_BMVK01000019.1 coordinate 97,587, forward strand.
TACCCAGGTGCTGCGCACCCTGACCACGGCGGCCCGCTCGCACGGCATCACCGTCGTGCTGGCCACGCACGACGCCGAGGTCGCCGCGCTCGCCGACCGGACCGTCCCGCTGCTGGACGGCCGCTGCGTCGCCACCGTCACCCTGCCCGCGAAACCGGAAGCGGAGGGCCGCGCGGCGTGCTCGCTCTCCGTCTAGCCCGCGGGTCCCATCCCCTCGTCCTGGTCCGGCGGCTGCTGGTGGCCGCCGCCTCGGCCGGCGTCGGATTCCTCCTCCTGTGCGCCCTCGGGTACGCCGCCGCGCACCCGGCGTCCGCCGGTTCGGTGCTGCGGCTGCTGTGGTGCTTCGTCCCGCTGGCCGCCACCGTGCAGTTCGCCGTGGCGGTGGCCCGGGCCGACCCGAGTACCCGGCCCCGGCCGGGCCTGTCCTCCGTGGGCCTCGGCCCGGTCCGGCTGTCCGCGCTGGCCGCGGTCTCCACCGCCGTCTCCACCACGCTCGGCTCCATGGTGGCCCTGCTCTTCTTCCTGCATCTGCGCGGCGATCTCACCGGGATGCCGTTCGACGGGGGCGCCGCGGAGTTCCTCGGCGCGGGCAGCCCGCTGCCGCTGGCCGCCGCGCTGATGCTGCTCGCGCTCGTACCGGTGGCCGCGTCGACGGCGAGCGCGCTGGCGCTGCGGTCGCGTCCCGACCCGGCCCGGGACGCCTTCGGCTCCGAGGAGCTGCCGGAGCCCGCACCGGCTCCGGCCGGGCTCCCCTGGGGCGTGGCGCTGACGGCTGCCGGACTCGCGGTCGAGGCGATCGCGTCCCGGGGTACCGCGGGGAGCGCGTTCCCGCTGCCCGGTCGGTACGACTCCACCCCGGTGGCGGTCCTGATCGGGTGGACGCTCACGGCGGTCGGCCTGGCGATGGCGGGGCCGAGCCTGACCCATCTGTGCGGGCGGGCGCTGCAGGCGGTGCGCCCCGGGGCCGTACGGCTGCTGGCGGGACGGGTCCTGATGAACGAGGCGCGCCGGATCGGCCGCCCGCTCGGGGTCGTCTGCGCCGTGCTGTCCGCGGCGGTCGCCGCTTCGGCGCTGTACGGGGGCGACGAGCGCCCGTACGGCCCGCTCACCGCACTCGGCGCGGTGCTGGTCCTCGGCTGTACGACGGCGACGCTGCTGACCTCGGCGCTGGAGGCCAAGCACGCCCGCGCCCACACGGTCGAGGCGCTGCTCAGGATGGGCGCCCCGGCCGCCGTGCTGCGCCGGGCGACGGCACTGCGGGCGGGCGCGCTGCTGGCCCTGTTCGCCCCGCTGACGTGGGTGATCGCGCAGTTGGCGGCGCTTCCGCTGACGCGGTGAACCGCCGGGATTTCCCGGCGGTACGGGGACGGGGACGGGAGCCCCGGCGGGGTCAGGGGTGGGTGGCGAGCCGGGCGGCCAGGGCGTCGAAGAAGGCCTCCCAGCCGTCCTCCGCCGCCGCGTACTGCTCGGGGGTGAGGTTGCCGCCGCGCTGCTGGAAGGCCAGCTCGGTGGTCCCGTCGCCGAGGTCGCTGAAGGTGACGGTGACGATCTCGCCCTCGGCGTCCTCGGGCGCGGAGGCGTCCTTGAGCGTGAGGACGAGACCGTCGGGCTCGCTCACCTCGCGGTAGACCCCGTGGAAGGGCATCTCCACGCCCGGCATCACGATGACCAGGCTCCACGCGCCACCGGGCCGTACGTCCATCGCCACCCGGTCCAGGGGGACGTCCGCCTCGCCCCCGTACCAGGCGGCGAAGTCCTCCGGCGAGGTCCAGGCGGCGAAGACGCGCTGCTGAGGGGCGTGCAGGACGCGGGTGAGGTCGATGCCCTCGCGGGTGCCACCGGTCATGATCACGGTCCTTGTCCGATCCGGCCGTCCCGCGGGGCCGGATCGCCGGCCGCGGGATTGTCCGCCTCCAGCTTGCCCGGCCCGCCGCCCCCCTGCCACGCCGGTCAGGGGGTCAGCAGTCCCGCGAGGGTGTCGTACGCCCCCTCCCAGCCCCACGCCTCGCGGACCCATGCCCGGCCCTTCTCCCCCATCGCGCGGGCCGCCGCGCGGTCCCGCAGCAGCTCGACCAGCCGGTCCGCGACGGCGGCGACGTCACGCCCGTCGACCACATGTCCCGTCTCCCCGTCCCGTACGGTGTCCGGCGCGCCGCCCGAGTCGCCGACGAGGACCGGCAGCCCGGAGGCGGCGGCCTCCAGGAAGACGATGCCCAGCCCCTCCACCTCCAGGCCCCGCCTGCGGGTGCGGCAGGGCATGGCGAAGACGTCGCAGGCCGCGTAGTGCTCCGGCATCGCCGCGTGCGGCTGCCCGCCGGCGAGGACCACCGCGTCCGCGACCCCGGTGTCCGCGGCGAGCCGGCGCAGGGTCCGTCGCCGGTCAGCAGGAGTACCGCGTCGGGCACCGCGCGCCGCACGGCGGGCAGGGCGCGGATCAGGGTGTCCTGGCCCTTGCGCGGGACGAGCCGCGCCGCGCAGAGGACCACGGGCCGCCCGCCCAGGCCGTACCGCTCGCGGACACCGCCCACCGGAGCCCCGACACCCTCCCGCGCGCCGGACCGTACGGCGTCACGCGCCCCTTCCCGTACGGCTTCACGCGCCTCTTCCCGTACGCGGAACGCCTCCGCGTCCACCCCCGGCGCCAGGCGGACCATGCGGCGGGCGGCGGCCGGGCCGAGTGCGGCGGCGATGGGGGCGCGGGTCGCCTCGCCCAGATAGGTCACCGTGTCGGTGCGGTCGCCGATCCGGCGGAGCAGGGTCCGGGCCCCGGGCGTGCGGGCCCACCACACCTCGTGCCCGTGCGTCGTGGCGACGGCCCGCCGCACCCCGCTCTCCCGGCGCAGCCGGTCCGCCAGGAGCCCGAGCGGTGCGGCGGCCCCGAACCAGACGCTGTCGCAGCCGTGGCGGCGGGCGATCTCCACCGCGCGGGTGGCGACGCGCGGGACGGGGAGCAGGGTGCGGGCCGGGTCGCGGACCACGGGGTGGGGCAGGGCGGCGTCATGGGCGGCCGCCCCGGGTTCGGCGGAGGTGTAGACGACGACGGAGTCCGCGGGGAACCGGCTGGTCATGGCGTGGACGAAGGTCTCGATGCCGCCCTGGCGCGGCGGGAAGTCATTGGTCACCACGAGCGTGCGGCGGCGCGTCATCGGGAGGCCTGCTTCCGTCGGCGTACGGGTTCGCGTACGAGGTCGCGCACCCGTTCTCGTATGCGGAGGGGGTGGGCGGGCGGCTGCCGGGCGAGGGCCCAGGCCGCGAGGACCAGCGGGTGCACCAGATAGCCGAACCGGGTCGCGGGCATGAACGCGATGGCCAGGAGCAGTCCGAGCGCGAGCCGCGCGGCGGCGGCCGCCCCGGTCGCCGGGGGCCGGACGAGCAGGGAGACGGCGAGGAGAAGGGCGCTCACCCCGAGCAGCAGCAGGGCCAGGGTCCGGCCGCCGGGGAGCTGGGTGGCGAGCAGATGGCCGGGGAGCGGGCTCGCGGCGGAGGAGACCGCTCCGGTGAGCCCGAGGGGGAAGTCGACGACATGGGTCCGGAAGGCTCCCGGGTCGCGCAGTGCGGCGGGCAGGACGAGCGCGGCGGCGGTGAGCAGGGCGACGAGCCCGCAGCGCAGGGCGGCGCGGCTCCCCCGGCGGCCGTCGCCCCCACCGGCCGTGGCGAGCAGGGCGAGGGCCACCGGCACCGCCGGCCACGCGGTCCACTTGAGGGCGGCGGCCACCCCGAGCGCCAGCCCGGCCCGGCCCGCACGCCCCTGCCCCGCACGGGCCAGCCCCAGGCACATCAGCCCGGCCACCGGCAGATCGACGCCGCCCACCGCGAGCGGCAGCGCCACCAGCGGGCAGGCGGCGAGCCACCGGGGCGCCTCGCGGCGGGCTCCCGCCGGGAGGGCGAGGGCGAACGCGCCGAGAAAGGCGGCGCCCATCCACAGCCGGGGGTCGGTGAGCGGCCCGGGCCCGGCCACCGCCTCAGGGATTCCGAAGGCCGCCATGCCCGGGAGGTACGGGTTGAAGTCCTCGGGCACGGTGGGGCGTTCGAGGTAGGGCGTGCCCTCGGACAGCAGGAGCCCCGCCGAGCGGGCGACGACGTCGACCTCCAACTGCGCCCGGTCCACGGCGAGAAGCACCAGCAGGGGCAGCAGCACCGCGCCGGTGACGGCGACCGCCCCGGCCGTACGGGGGCTCCGCCCACGGGCCGCGAGCACCGCGGCGGCCGTGTAGCCGAGCGCGGCGGCGGTGCCCCAGACCCGGTGCGGACCGAGTGAGGAGAAGGCGCCGAGCGCCAGGGCGGTGGCCGCGAAGAACGCCCACCAGGCTGCGTCGCCGGGCAGCGCGGGACGGTCCCGGCGCAGGTCGGGAGAGGTGGGGAGCGCGAAGAGGGCCATGCGTCCGAGGCTAGGAACGGGCCGTTCACGGAACGTCACACCACCGTCCGGTCCTTGAGGTCAACCCGTGGCATGAGACGGCGCCGCGAATTCCACCCCTGCTCCGATGCGCCGGCCCACCGGGTGACGAAGAATCTCCGTATGACGCGCACCGTCCCGCCGGACCGCCCGGCCACAGTCGCCGCCACCGCTACGGCCGACGCCACCGCCACCGCCGGTGTCCTGCCGGCGGACCGGTCCGTCCGGCGACGGCTCCGGCACTGGACGGCGGAGCCCGCGTACGCCTGGCTGACCGGAGCGGCGCTGACGCTCTTCGCCGTCGTGGAGCTGGCCGTCGTGCCGGGTTCGGCGATCACGGCCTTCGGGGTGCTGCTCTGCACGGCCTCGCTGGCCCTGCGGGCGACGCGGCCCGCCGTGGGGTTCCTGACCGTGGGCGCGGCCCTCCTCAGCTTCGCGACCGACGGCAACATGGCGTACGCGACCATCGCCGGGTCCCTGATCGGCTGCTACACGCTGGGGCGGCACCGGGTGCAGCACCCGGCGGTGCTCGTGCTGGCCGGTTCGCTGGCCGCGCTGGCCGTCAATCTGGTGCACATCGACCGGTGGGCCCGGGACGGCTCCCCCGGGCTGCCCGCGCTCCAGGGCACCGACCGGTTCAGTCTGGGGCTGTACGCCGAGACGCTGGTGTTGACGGTGATGATCCTGGGCGCGGTGAGTACGGGCGACGCGGTGCGGGCACGCGAGGAGACCCGGCACGCCCGGGCCGCCGCGCAGTCCCGGCTGCTGGCGATGGAGCGGCGACAGGCGGCCGAGGCGGAACGGGCCGCCATCGCACGGGAGTTGCACGACATGATCGCGCACTCGGTGTCGGTGATCGCGGTGCGGGCCGAGAGCGCCACGTACACGACCCCGGGCCTCTCGCCCCCGGCACGGGACGCCTTCCAGGAGATCGCGGGCACGGCGCGGTCCTCGATGGCGGAGCTGCGGCGGCTGCTCGGGGTGCTGCGGACCGGCGACGGCGCCGCGACGGCACCGCTCACCGCCCCGCAGCCCTCGCTGGCCGGTCTCGACGACCTCCTCGATCAGCACCGGGCGGTCGGCGGTACGGCCGAACTGCGGGTCACCGGCGAGCGGGCGGCGCTGCCTGCGTCCTGGGAGCTGTCGGCGTACCGGATCATCCAGGAGGCGCTGACGAACGCCCGGCGACATGCCCCGGGTGCCCACACGGTCGTGGAACTCCACTACGTTCCGGGCCTGTTGACGGTCCGTGCGACGGACGACGGGCCGGGCCCCGCTCCCTCCGGCGGCTCCGGGCGGCAGGGGCACGGGCTGGTGGGCATGGCCGAACGGGCCGCCCTGCTCGGCGGGCGACTCACCACCGGCCGGGGCCCGGCCGGCGGCTTTCTCGTGGAGGCGGAACTGCCGTGGTGATCCGGGTGCTGGTGGCCGACGACCAGGCGGTGGTGCGGACGGCGTTCGCCGGCCTGCTGAACACCCAGGACGACATCGACGTGGTCGGGGAGGCGGAGGACGGCGAGCAGGCCGTGCTCAGGGCCGCCGAACTGCAGCCCGATGTGGCGCTGTTGGACATCCGGATGCCCAAGCTCAGCGGCATCGACGCGGCGCGCGGCATCGTCGCGGCGTCGGGCGGGGCGACGAGGGCGCTGATGCTGACGACGTTCGGCCTGGACGAGTACGTGTACGACGCCCTGACCGCCGGAGCCAGCGGGTTCCTGCTGAAGGACGCGACCTTCCCCGAACTACTGCACGCGGTACGGGTGGTGGCGGACGGCCATGCCCTGCTGGCTCCCGAGATCACCGGGCGGCTCATCGCGGAGTTCACCCGGCAGCGGGTCAGCGCACCCCCGCCGCGCTCGATCGACGGCCTGACCGCGCGCGAGGCGGAGGTGCTCGTTCTGATCGCGCGGGGCCTGTCCAACGCGGCCATCGCCGACCGGCTGACCATCACCGACCACACGGTGAAGACCCACATCAACCGGCTGTTCGCGAAGATGGAACTGCGGGACCGGGCGCAGGCGGTGATCCTGGCGTACGAACTGGGGCTGGTGGTGGCGGGGACCCGGCAGCCGTAGCGGTGGGCGGCGACCGCTCGTCCCCTCACTCCGCCGCCAGCACCACCGTCTCCGCCGCGTCGAAGCGGACGCCCACGACCGCGCCCTCGTCCGGGGTGTCCCGCAGGGCGCACTCGGCCTCCAGCACCGGCGCGTTCTCGGGCGTCAGGCGTACGGTCACGTGGTTCCCCCGGAAGGTGCGGACGCCGACCGTGCAGCGCAGGCCGTCCTCGGGAGCGCCGATCAGGACCCCTGCGGGCCGGACCAGCAGATCGGCCTCGCCCTGCGGGGATCCCTCGGGCACCGGGACCTTGCCCCAGGCCGTGGCGGCGGCCCGGCCGGTCACGGTCGCCCCGGTGACGTTGTCGAAGCCGAGGAACCGGGCGACGAACGCCGATGCGGGGCGCTGCCAGACGTCCAGCGGGCTGCCCTCCTGCGCGATCCGGCCGTCCCGCATCACCACGACCCGGTCGGCGAGCGCGAACGCCTCGCCCTGGTCGTGCGTGACGGCCAGCACGGTGGTGCCCAACTCCTGGAAGAGGGTCCGCAGTTCGACGACGAGCCGTTCGCGGAGGCTGCGGTCGAGCTGGCCGAGCGGCTCGTCCAGCATCAGGAGCTTCGGGCGCGGGGCGAGGGCGCGGGCGAGGGCGACGCGCTGCTGCTCACCGCCGGACAGAGCGGCGACCGCGCGGCGTTCGGCCCCGGGCAGGCCGACCAGCTCCAGCAGGTCGCGGACCCGGCGCCCGGTCTCGGCCCGCCCGACGCCGTGCATCTGGAGCCCGAAGGCGACGTTGGCGCCGACGTCCCGGTGCGGGAAGAGCTGGTGGTCCTGGAACATCAGGCCGAGGCCGCGCCGGTGCACCGGGACACCGCTCTGGTCCTGGCCGGCCAGCAGGACCCGGCCGCCGTCCATGGGCTGGAGCCCGGCGACGGCCCGGAGCAGGGTGGACTTCCCGCTGCCGCTGGGACCGAGCAGACAGACGATCCGGTGGTCGGCGACCGCCAGGTCGACCGCGTCCAGAGCCGTCCGCTTCCCGAACCGTACGGTGGCTGACTGCAGGCTCAGCATGTCGTTCAGAACTCCCCGGATCGGTCGGTGCGGATACGTTCGAGGAGCAGCAGCGACACCGCGCACACCAGCATCAGAATCGTGCTGAGGGCCATCGCCTGCCCGTAGTTGAGCTCCCCGGACCGGCCCAGCAGCCGGGCGACGGCGACCGGCAGGGTCGGGTTGTCGGGCCGCGCGATGAAGACCGTCGCGCCGAACTCCCCGAGGGAGACGGCGAAGGCGAAGCCGGCGGCCACCAGTACCGCCCGCCGCACCATCGGCAGGTCGACCTCCCGCCAGGCCCGCAGCGGGGAGGCCCCCAGCACGGCGGCGGCCTCCCGCAGCCGGTCGTCGACCGCGCGCAGCACGGGCAGCATGGTCCGTACGACGAAGGGGACGCCGACCAGGGCCTGCGCCAGGGGGACCAGGATCCAGGAGGTCCGCAGGTCGAGCGGCGGCTCGTCCAGGGTGATCAGGAAGCCGAAGCCGACGGTGACGGCGGACACCCCGAGCGGCAGCATCAGCAGCGCGTCGAAGCCGCGGACCAGCCGCCCGGCCCGTCGGGTCAGGGCCGCCGCCGCGAGGCCGCCGACGACGAGAGCGATGAGCGTCGCGACGAGCGCGTACCGCAGGGAGTTGCCGACGGCCTCCAGCGGCGGGACCAGGAAGGTGGAGGAGCCGCCGGACCCGGCCGACTGGAGGGCCCGGTAGTAGCCGAGGCCGTACCCGCCGGATCCGGCGGCTCCATCAGCTCCATCGAAGGAGCGCTCCACCAGCACCCCTAGCGGCAGCAGGATCAGCAGCAGCGCGGTGAGGAGGACACCGCCGAGCAGTGCCCACTGTCCGGGACCGCGCGGCCGGCGGGAGGTCAAGTCCGGGTCGACGAGCTTCAGCGCCCGCTCCCGGCGGCGTACGGTCGCGGCGTGCACGGCGAGGATCGCGCCGACTGCGGCGAACTGGACCAGGGTCAGCACGGCGGCCGTCGGCAGGTCCAGCAGTTGCGCGGTCTGCCGGTAGATCTCCACCTCCAGGGTGGAGTACGCGGGTCCGCCGAGGATCTGCACGACACCGAAGGAGGTGAAGGTGAAGAGGAACACCATCAGCGCGGCGGCGGCGACGGCCGGGCCGAGCGCGGGCAGCGTCACCCGGCGGAAGGCGGCGAACCGTCCGGCGCCGAGCACCCGGGCGGCCTCCTCCTGCCGCGGGTCCAGCTGGGACCAGAGCCCGCCCACCGTCCGTACGACCACGGCGTAGTTGAAGAAGACGTGGGCCAGGAGGATCGCCCAGACCGTGGTGTCGAGGCGGACGCCCCACAGTTCGTCGAGGAGCCCGCCCCGGCCCAGCAACGCCAGGAACGCGGTGCCGACGACGACCGTGGGCAGCACGAACGGCACCGTGACGACCGCCCGCAGCAGTTGCTTGCCGGGGAAGTCGAACCGGGCGAAGACATACGCCCCGGGCAGGGCGATCAGCAGGGTGAGCGCGGTCGAGGCGAGGGCCTGCCAGGTGGTGAACCAGAGGACGTCGAGGATGTCGGGCCGGGCGAGCACGTCGCCGATCCGCCCGAACTGCCAGTCGCCTCCCGCCTTGAGGCCTCGGCCGACGATCGCGGTCACGGGATAGGCGAAGAACAGCCCGAAGAACGCGACGGGCACGGCCATCAGGCCGAGCCGCAGCGCGGCCCCGCGCCGCCCGGGCCCGCGTCGGGTCCGGGCGGCCTCGGCGGTCTTCGCCCCGGGCTCTACTTCAGGACCAGCGACTGCCACGACTGGATCCACTGCTCACGGTTGGCGGTGATCTTCTCGGGCGCGACGGTGGGAGGCGTGTCGATCTTCTCGCCGAACTTCGTGAACAGCTCGGGGAGCGTCGCGTCCTTCACGACCGGGTTCACGAACATGTTCAGCGGCATGTCCTCCTGGAACGTCTTGCTGATCATGAAGTCCAGCAGCGCCTTGCCGCCGGCCTCGTTCTTCGCCCCGGTCAGCAGCCCCGCGTACTCGGTCTGCCGGAAGCAGGTGCCGGTGGCGACCCCGGTGGGGGCCTCCTTCGGCTGCGGGTCGGCGTAGAGCACCTCGACGGGCGGGCTGGAGGCGTAGCTGACGACGAGCGGCCGGTCGGCGTTGGCCTTCTTGCCGCCCGCCGAGCCGGAGAACTCCTCGTTGTACGCCTGCTCCCAGCCGTCGACGACCTTGACGCCGTTGGCCTTCAGCTTCTTCCAGTACGCCTCGTAGCCGTCCTCTCCCTGGGCGGCGATGGTGCCGAGCAGGAAGCCGAGGCCGGGCGAGGAGCTGGCGGCGTTCTCGGTGACGAGGAGGTTCTTGTACGCGGGCTTCAGCAGATCGTCGAAGGTCTTCGGCGGGGCGAGCTTCTTGTCGGCGAAGTACTTCTTGTCGTAGTTGACGCAGATGTCGCCGGTGTCGACGGGCGTGACCCGCCTCTTCCCGTCCGTCTGCGTGTCCGCCGCGACCGTGTCCAGACCCTTGGCCTCGTACGCGGTGAACAGGCCGTTGTCGAGGGCGCGGGAGAGCAGGGTGTTGTCGACGCCGAAGAAGACGTCGCCGCGCGGGGAGCCCTTGGTCAGGATCTCCTGGTTGAGCGCGGCTCCGGCGTCGCCGCTCTTGAGGATCTCGACCTTGTAGCCGGTCTCCTTCGTGAACGCCTTCAGTACCTTGTCCGAGACGTTGAAGGAGTCGTGGCTGACCAGGGTCACGGTCGTGGAGCCGGAGCCCTTGGACGCACCGGAGCCCGTGGAGCCGTCGTCTCCGCAGCCCGCGAGCACGGTGACGCCGAAAGCGGCGGCGAGTGCGGTCGCCGCGTACTTCGTGGTGGTGTTCATGTGATTCCTCCTGGAGGTGACCAGGAAGAGACGCGGCCCCGCCCGCTGTCCGGCGAACCGGAAGCGGGCAGGGCGCAACAGCTTGAGTAAGGTCCGAACTTCCTACCCGGAATGACCCGGGCGAGGTTCAGAGGGTCTGCGGCCAACCTGTCCTTGGTGCCGCACTCTCAGCGCTGTGGCGCTCCCCTGTCGGAATATGAAGTTGATTTCGGGCCCAGGCTACACCGGCGAATTTCGGCCGCCCGTCCGGGAGAGGCTGCGGGACAGTCCTCAGCGCTCGGAGGCCGCCAGCTGCCCGCAGGCCCCGTCGATCTCCTGACCGCGGGTGTCCCGGACGGTGACGGGCACGCCGTGGGCCGCGATGGCCTCGACGAACGCCTTCTCGTCCTCGGGCCGCGAGGCGGTCCACTTGGAGCCGGGCGTGGGGTTCAGCGGGATCAGGTTGACGTGCACCCGCTTGCCCTTGAGCAGCCGGCCCAGCCGGTCGCCCCGCCAGGCCTGGTCGTTGATGTCCCGGATCAGGGCGTACTCGATGGAGATCCGGCGGCCGGACTTCTCGGCGTACTCCCAGGCGGCGTCCAGCACCTCGCGGACGTTCCACCGGGTGTTGACGGGGACCAGCGTGTCGCGCAGTTCGTCGTCCGGGGCGTGCAGCGAGACGGCGAGGCGGCACTTGAAGCCCTCGTCGGCGAAGCGCAGCATGGCCGGGACGAGGCCCACGGTGGAGACGGTGATCCCGCGCTGCGAGAGACCGAGGCCGTCCGGCTCCGGGTCGGTGAGGCGGCGGATCGCGCCGACCACGCGGTTGTAGTTGGCGAGCGGCTCGCCCATGCCCATGAAGACGATGTTGGACAGCCGCGCGGGCCCGCCGGGCACCTCGCCGTCGCGCAGGGCGCGCATGCCGTCGACGATCTGGTGCACGATCTCGGCGGTCGACAGGTTGCGGTCGAGGCCGGCCTGCCCGGTGGCGCAGAACGGGCAGTTCATTCCGCAGCCGGCCTGCGAGGAGATGCACATCGTGACGCGATCCGGGTAGCGCATCAGGACGGACTCGACGAGCGTCCCGTCGTGCAGCTTCCACAGGGTCTTGCGCGTGGTGTCGTCGTCGCAGCTGATGTGCCGCATCACGGACATCAGATCGGGGAAGAGCGCCTCGGCGAGCTTCTCCCTCGACCCGGCCGGGATGTTCGTCCACTCGGCCGGGTCGTGCGCGTACCGCGCGAAGTAGTGCTGCGAGAGCTGCTGGGCGCGGAACGGCTTCTCACCGGTCGCGGCGACCGCTTCCTTGCGCTCGGCGGGCGTGAGGTCGGCGATGTGCCGCGGCGGCTTCTTGGATCCGCGGGGCGCGACGAAAGTGAGTTCTCCGGGCTTAGGCATGGTTCATCCAGTGTCGCAGACAGACGGGTGAGGGCCCGCCGCCCTGTGGACGACGGACCCTCACTCGTGAAACGTGCAGGTGGGACGGGGTGTCGGGACGCCGAGGCGGTCAGCCGGAGCCGACGAACAGCACCAGCAGCAGCCAGACGACCGGCGCGGTCGGCAGCAGCGAGTCCAGCCGGTCCATGATGCCGCCGTGGCCGGGGAGCAGGGTGCCCATGTCCTTGATCCCGAGGTCCCGCTTGATCATGGACTCGCCCAGGTCGCCGAGGGTGGCGCTGGCCGCGACCGCGAGGCCGAGCAGCAGGCCCTGCCACCAGGCGCCGTCGTCGATCAGGAACTCCATGCACAGCGCGCCGGCGACCATCGCGAAGGCGACCGCGCCCAGTAGTCCCTCGCGGGTCTTGCCGGGGCTGATGCGCGGGGCGAGCTTGTGCGTGCCGAAGCGCCAGCCGACCGCGTACGCCCCCGTGTCGCTGACCACGGTGAGGATGAGGAAGGTCAGGACCCGCCACGACCCGTCGTCCGCCGTCAGCATCAGGGCGACGAAGGTGGCCAGGAAGGGGACGTAGAACGCCGCGAAGACCCCGGCCGTGACGTCCTTGAGATACCCGTCCGGCGGCTCGGTCATACGCCACACCAGCACCGCGAGGGCGGTCAGGGCCATCGCGATCCAGGCCCCCTCGGGCCCCCGCGCGTAGCCGGCGATGACCATCGCGGCTCCGCCGACGGCCAGCGGCACCAGGGGCGCCTTGATGCCCTTGCGTTCCTGGAGGCGGGTGGTCAGCTCCCAGAGGCCGACGACGACGGCGGCCACTATCACGCCGATGAAAGCGGCCTTCACGATGAACAGCGAGACGCCGATGACGGCGCCGAGACCCACGCCCACCCCTATGGCGGCGCGCAGATCACGCCCCGCGCGCTTCTTCTGCGGCGGGGGCGGCAGCGGGGTGGACATGGGCTCCTGCGGCTTCTCGTCACGGAACAGGGGGCCGCTGACGTGAGCGGCATCCCTGTCCCGGTCGTCGCGGCTCTGTGCGTCTCTACCTGCGTCGGGAACGTCCGGCACGTTGGGCATGGGCCGAGTCTGCTGGGCGCCATGCACATCGTGGGCAGGACCCGCCGGGGCAGCCCTCATCTCGGGCGTGCCCCAGTAACCGGCTCCTTGCGGGGCACCCCAGGTAGAGTCGTTCATCAGACTTCGAGCAGCTCGGCTTCCTTGTGCTTGAGCAGCTCGTCCACCTGCGCGACGTACTTCGCGGTGGTGTCGTCGAGCTCCTTCTCGGCGCGGCGCACCTCGTCCTCGCCGGACTCCTTGTCCTTGACGAGCTTGTCGAGGGTCTCCTTGGCCTTGCGGCGGATGGAGCGGATCGAGATCTTGGAGTCCTCGGCCTTGGTCTTGGCGACCTTGATGTACTCCTTGCGGCGGTCCTGGGTGAGCTCGGGGAAGGTCACCCGGATGATATTGCCGTCGTTGCTCGGGTTGACGCCGAGGTCGGAGTCGCGGATCGCCTGCTCGATGTTGCGCAGCGCGGTCTTGTCGAACGGCGTCACGACGGCCATCCGCGCCTCGGGAACCGAGAACGAGGCCAGCTGGTTGATCGGGGTCAGCGCGCCGTAGTAGTCGGCGACGATCTTGTTGAACATCGCCGGGTGCGCGCGGCCGGTACGGATCGCGGCGAAGTCCTCTTTCGCGACGACAACGGCCTTCTCCATCTTCTCCTCGGCCTCGAGGAGGATTTCTTCGATCACCACGTGCTCCTGCGTGTCTTGGGTGGGCCCGGCGTCGTCATCGCCTGGCCCTGCGGGTCCTGCGTCGCGTCCTCACCTGCACGGTGTCCGACCGGCAGGCCGTTGTCCATCCTGGGGGGCCGTCAGGCCCGAGTGCTCGCGTCGCTCACAAGCGTGCCGATCTTCTCACCCTTGACCGCGCGAGCGATATTGCCCTCGGTGGTCAGCTCGAAGACGAGGATCGGGAGCTGGTTGTCACGGCAGAGCGTGATGGCGGTGGCGTCGGCGATCTTCAGATCGCGGGTGATCACCTCGCCGTACTCCAGTGCGTCGAACTTCACCGCGTCGGGGTTGGTCTTCGGGTCGGAGTCGTAGACCCCGTCCACGCCGTTCTTCCCCATGAGCAGCGCCTCGGCGTCGATCTCCAGGGCGCGCTGGGCGGCGGTGGTGTCGGTGGAGAAGTACGGCATGCCCATACCGGCACCGAAGATCACCACGCGCCCCTTCTCCAGGTGCCGTACGGCGCGGAGCGGGATGTACGGCTCGGCGACCTGGCCCATGGTGATGGCGGTCTGGACGCGTGAGTCGATGCCTTCCTTCTCCAGGAAGTCCTGGAGTGCCAGGCAGTTCATGACGGTGCCGAGCATGCCCATGTAGTCGGACCGGGCCCGGTCCATGCCGCGCTGCTGGAGCTCGGCGCCACGGAAGAAGTTGCCTCCCCCGATGACCACCGCGATCTGGGCGCCGTCGCGTACGACGGCGGCGATCTCGCGGGCGATGGTGTGCACGACGTCGGGGTCGACGCCGAGTCCGCCGCCACCGGCGAAGGCCTCGCCGGAGAGCTTCAGCATGAAGCGCCCGGAACCCTTGTCGTCGTCGCCCTTGCCGTCGGCCTGAATGGCGTCCGCGCCCTTGTCCATGGAAATTCTCCTCGTGCACATACGAAGAAGGCCATTGCCGGTGGGTCTGGTGTCCCTACAGCGGCAATGGCCTCCTCGTCAGATCTGCGGTCGTCCGGCGTGGGTGCGGCCGTCGACTGCACCAGACCTTATCGGGTTCGGTGCTGTTCGCCCGGACGGACTCAGATGCCGACCTTGATGCGCGAGAAGCGCTTCAGGGTGACACCGGCCTCGTCCAGGACCTTCTGGACCGACTTCTTGGCGTCCAGCGCGTACGGCTGGCCCAGGAGAGTGGCCTCCTTGAAGAAGCCGTTGACCCGACCCTCGACGATCTTCGGGAGCGCGGCCTCGGGCTTGCCCTCGGCGCGCGTGGTCTCCTCGGCGACGCGGCGCTCGGCCTCGACGACCTCGGCCGGGACGTCCTCACGGGACAGGTACTTCGGGGCGAAGGCGGCGATGTGCTGCGCGATGCCCTTGGCCAGCTCGGCGTCGGCCTTGTCCAGCTCGACCAGAACACCGATCTGCGGGGGCAGGTCGGGCATGGTGCGGTGCATGTACACACCGACGTAGGCGCCGGTGAACTGCGCGAAGCGGTCCAGGACGATCTTCTCGCCGAGGTTGGCGTTGGCCTCGTCGACGTACGCCTGGACGGTCTTGCCGGCCTCGATCTCGGAGGCGAGCAGCGCCTCGATGTCGGCCGGGGAGGTCGCGGCGACGTGAGCGGCGAGGGTGTTGGCGACGGCCTGGAACTTCTCGCCCTTGGCGACGAAGTCCGTCTCGCACTTCAGCTCGAGGAGGACGCCGGACGTCTGGTCCTCGGAGATGAGGGAGACGACGGCACCGTTCTCGGCAGAACGGCCCTCGCGCTTGGCGACGCCCTTCTGGCCCTTGATACGGAGCGCCTCGACGGCCTTGTCGACGTTGCCGTCGGCCTCGTCGAGCGCCTTCTTGCAGTCCATCATGCCGGCGCCGGTGAGCTCGCGGAGCTTCTTGACGTCAGCGGCGGTGTAGTTCGCCATGAGTCTGTATGTCTCTCTCGAAGTCTGAAAGATCTACGGGTGAACGGCGGGGGCGACGCTTGTGGCGTCGGCCCCCGCCGTCAGCAGCCGTGACGGGTGTCAGGCCTGCTCGGCGTCCGCGTCGGCGGCCGGGGCCTCGGCGGCGGCCGGAGCCTCGACAGCGGCCTCGGCCTCGGCGACGGCCTCGGCCGGCTTCTCGGCGTCGGCGACCTTCTCGGTCTCGGCGGAGGTCTGGACCTCGGCGGCAGCCGCGGTCTCGTCCTTCTTGTCGCCCTCGAGCAGGTCGCGCTCCCACTCGGCGAGGGGCTCGCCGGCGGCCTTCTCGCCCGGCTTCGAGTCACCGGTGGCGGCACCGGAACGGGCGATGAGGCCCTCGGCGACGGCGTCGGCGATCACGCGGGTGAGCAGGGTGACGGAGCGGATCGCGTCGTCGTTGCCCGGAATCTTGTAGTCGACCTCGTCGGGGTCGCAGTTGGTGTCGAGGATCGCGACGACCGGGATGTGGAGCTTGCGCGCCTCACCGACGGCGATGTGCTCCTTCTTGGTGTCGACGATCCAGACGGCGCTGGGCACCTTCTGCATCTCGCGGATACCACCGAGGGTCTTCTCCAGCTTGGCCTTCTCGCGCGAGAGGACCAGGAGCTCCTTCTTGGTGAGGCCGGAGGCGGCCACGTCCTCGAAGTCGATGAGCTCGAGCTCCTTCAGACGCTGAAGGCGCTTGTAGACGGTGGAGAAGTTGGTGAGCATGCCACCGAGCCAACGCTGGTTGACGTACGGCATGCCGACGCGCGTCGCCTGCTCGGCGATGGCTTCCTGGGCCTGCTTCTTCGTACCCACGAACATGATGGAGCCGCCGTGGGCGACGGTCTCCTTGACGAACTCGTAGGCGCGGTCGATGTACGACAGCGACTGGAGCAGGTCGATGATGTAGATGCCGTTGCGCTCGGTGAAGATGAAGCGCTTCATCTTCGGGTTCCAGCGACGGGTCTGGTGACCGAAGTGGACGCCGCTTTCCAGCAGCTCCCGCATCGTGACGACGGCCATGGCCGTACTCCTTGAGGTGCTCGGTTATCGCGTCCGCAGGTTTGCGGTCGCGCCTGACGCCCCGACGCGCCGTGCCACGAGGGACCGAGGAGCGCGGCCACCTCCGAGAAGAGGGAGGTGGCGGGGCGTGCGAAGTCGACCCGGTGACCCGGATCGCCGTAAGAAGTGTACGGGACCCGTCGGGTGCCTGATGACGGCGATGTCCACAACCGGGTGACGGCGATGTCCACGGCCGGGTGGGCGCGATATCCACAACCGGCGAGTAGTCCACAGGAACGGTCCGCGATCCCCGGAATCCCGGCCTCCGGGCCATCGTGACGGCATGCGCCATCAGCCCGGCCCACGCCGCTCCCCCGCCCACCGCACCCCGCTCGTGCTGCTCTCCGTGTTCTTGCTGTACGTGCTGTTCCCGGCCGCCCCTGCGCCCCCGGGCGGGTCCGCCGTGCCGGCCGGGGCTCCGGCGCCCGCGCCGGGGGCGGTCACCGGCAGAGACAGCGGAGCGGAAGGCGGTGCGGACACCGCCCTGGACGGCGGTGCGGACAGCGGCACTGACGGCAGCACGGGCGGCGGTGCCCGGAGCTGGCCGCTGACGGGGAGGCCCGCGGTGTTACGGGGGTGGGAGCCGCCCGCCGGTCCGTACGGGCCCGGACATCGCGGCGTGGACCTCGCGGCGGGGCCGGGCGCCCGGGTGCTGGCGGCCACCGACGGCCGGGTGTCGTTCGCGGGGCGGGTGGCGGGACGCGGGGTGGTCGCCATCGAGGTGGCCGGCAGCGGTTGGCCACCGCTGCGCACCACGTACGAACCGGTGCGGGCGCTGGTCGAGGAGGGCGCGAGCACCCGGGCAGGGCAGCCGGTCGGAGTGCTGGAGGAGGGGCCGTCCCACTGCGCGGAAGGCTGTCTGCACTGGGGGCTGCGGCGCGGGGACGCCTATCTGGACCCGCTCTCGCTGCTGCCGCCCTCACTGCTGCGGAGAGGCCCCTCGCGGCTGCTGCCGGTGTTCGAGGTGCCGGAGGCCGACGCCGTCCGGGTCAGCCGCTCACACCGCGCAGCACCATCGCGACGACGGTGTCCGCGATGACGTCCGGCTCCTCCGCGACGCCCAGTTCGATACGGCGCACGGCGGCGTCGACCGAACCCTGCATGAGCATGGCGGCCAGCCTCGGCTGTGCGTGGCCGAGGTCTCCGAGCGCTTCGACGATCATGGCGATCAGCCCGCCGTGCGCGGCCCGGATCTTCTCCCGGGCGCCCGCGTCCAGCTCGCTCGCGGAGATCGCGACGACCGCGCGGTGCCGACGGTCCCCGACGAGGTCGAGCTGCCGGCGCACATACGCCTCGATCTTCGCCTCGGGCGTCTCGGCGCCCTGCATGGCGTTCTCGACCTCGGCCGCCCAGACGGGGAAGTCGACGGCGCACAGCTCCTCGACGACGGCGGCACGGGAGCGGAAGTACTCGTACACGGAGGACCGGGCGAGGCCCGTGCGCTCGGCGAGCGCGGGGAAGGTCAGCGCCTCCGTACCGCCCTCGGACAGCAGGGAGCGCGCGGCGTCCAGGAGGGCGCCGCGCTGCATGGTCCGGTGCTCGGCCACTGAGGCCGCTCGAATCCTGGGCACGCCTCCACTCTACGGCGGCAGGCGTGCGGGGGAAGGGCACGGCCGCCGATCGGATGGCCGGAGAGTGCCGGGAGGGGGACGTCAGCGACCCGCGTCGGCCAGCTTCGCCCGGAGCTGGAGCACGGATTTGGTGTGGATCTGGCTGACCCGGCTCTCGGTCACCCCGAGGACGTTGCCGATCTCCGCGAGGGTGAGGCCCTCGTAGTAGTAGAGGGTCACCACGGTCTTCTCGCGGTCGGGCAGGGTGTTGATGGCCCGCGCGAGCAGTCTTCTCAGCTCGCGGTCCTCGGCGACCTCCACCGGATTGTCGGCGGCGGTGTCCTCCAGGGTGTCCATCAGGCTCAGTCGGTCGCCGCCCTCGCCTCCGACGTGCAGCAACTCCTCCAGGGCGACCACATTCGCCAGCGACAACTGGCTGAAAACAGCGTGCAGTTCCTCCAGCGCGATGCCCATCTCCGAGGCGACCTCGGACTCCGACGGCGTGCGCCTGAACTGCGCCTCCAGCGTGGCGTACGCACGCTCCACGTTCCGCGCCTTCTGCCGGACGGACCGCGGGATCCAGTCCAGGGCCCGGAGTTCGTCGATCATCGCGCCGCGGATTCTGGTGATCGCGTACGTCTCGAACTTGATGGCCCGTTCGATGTCGAACTTCTCGATGGCGTCGATCAGTCCGAAGACCCCGGAGGAGACGAAGTCGGCCTGCTCGACGTTGGACGGCAGCCCCACGCTCACCCGGCCCGCGACGTACTTCACGAGCGGCGAGTAGTGCAGGATCAGCTGCTCCCGCAGCCGCTCGTCGCCCGTGGTCTTGTAGGAGCGCCACAACTCGTCGAGGGAGGAGGGGGCGGGAGGGCGCACAGTGCCACGCGCAACCGGTGGTACTGCCGCGCGGTCAGACCCGGAGGTGTGCTGGGGCATGTGGTGCCTTGAGCCGTTCTGCCGTGAAGTGCTGGGGGACTTTTGTCTGGGGCGGAATCCTTGTGAGCGTAGCGTGACTGTGACGTCGCAGTCCGCGCAGGACGGGAGATCCCTGCCGCCCGATCGCGTTCCGCCGTTCACGCCGTCCGCGCCCGCCGGGAGCCGGGGCCGCCGCCGTGGGCGCGGGCCCTGAACAGGTCACCGATCGATCGTGCGAGGTCATCGGCCTTACCTTTTCACCCGAATGCTCCAGGTCAAGTATCGCCTCGCCGCGCGTCGTCGTTGCGTGCCGATGGAGGCGTCAACCGCCAGCCGTCGCCCTCTCGTTCGACGAACCCCAGTGAGTGCAGTTCGTACAGTCGACCGAGCGTTTCGTCGGCGGACGTCCCCGCGGTGCGGGCGAGGTCACGGGGGTGGGCGACACCGTGGTAGGGGAGCGCATCGAGGACCCGCGCGGCGACCGCGTCCAGGTGGTCCCTGGGCAGCACCGGGCCCCGGCGGACCGGCGGAAGGTCGCCGATGTCCCCGACCAGCTCGACGACTTCGTCCGCGTCGGTGACGAGCACTCCCTCACCGCGCAACAACTCGTGGACCCCTGCCGACAGACCGCTGGTGGCGGGACCGGGTACTCCCATCGCGAAGCGGCCGAGCCGTTGCGCCTGGCGGGCGGTGACCAGCGAACCGCTGCGGTACTCGGCCTCGACCACGACCGTCCCCCTGGTCAGCGCGGCGATGACACGGTTGCGCAGGATGAACCTGCTGCGGGTGGGGTGGGAGGACGGGGGCAACTCGGCGATGATGAGACCTTGTTGTGCCAGCCGCCCGAGCAACTCGGTGTGCCCGCGCGGGTAGGGGACGTCGACCCCGCAGGCCAGCACCGCCGTCGTCGCTCCGCCCGCGGCCAGCGCGCCGCGGTGGGCGGCCCCGTCCACGCCGAACGCCGCCCCCGACACCACCACCCAGCCCCGCTCGGCGAGCCCGGAGCCGAGGGTCGCCGCCATGTGCGCCCCGTACGGGGTGCAGGCCCTCGCGCCGACCAGCGCGACCGAGCGCAGGGACCACAGCCGCAGATCGGGCCGCCCCCGCACCCAGAGCCCGACGGGCCGCGCGTCGCCCAGGTCGTCCAGTTGGCTCGGCCACTCCCGGTCCCCGGGGCAGACGAACCGCCCGCCCACCGCGGCGACGGCGGCCAGGTCCCGCCCCGGCTCCACGGATGCGGCACGCAGCCGGTAGCCCCCGAGCCGTGCGGCGGTCATCCCCGGCAGTCTCTCGGCGGAGCCGTCCTCGACGGTGAGCCTCCGCATCAGCTCGATGGGTCCGGTGCTCCGGAGCCAGCTCCCCGCGCGCTCGTCCCCCGGCTCCAGCACCCGGGTCAGCGCGGCCCTGGCCAGCCGCTCCGGCTCCCTGCCCCGGCCCGGGTCCCGGCCCGCCTCCTCGCCGGGGACGCGGTCTCGACCGTCGTCCCGGCCCGCTCCCTGCCGCCGCTCCCCCGTCAGCCCGGTCACCGCTGCACCGTCCCCATCGGCACCCCGCGCTGGATTCCGGTCCGCAGCTCCAGGGCGACCGCCACGTCGGAGGCGTCCGGCCGGTCGGCGCCGCGCAGATCCGCCACGGTCCACGCCACCCTCAGTACCCGGTCCAGCCCCCGGGCCGTGAGGATCCCGCGCTCCAGGTCCCGCTCCGCGGCCGCCAGCGCCCCCGGGGCCGCGACCAGCCGGGTCCGCAGCTCGTGGCCCGGCACCTCGCTGTTCGTGGTCCACGGGGTGCCGACCAGCCGCTCGGCCGCCCGCGCCCTGGCGTCCCGCACCCGTGCGGCGACGACGGCCGTCGACTCGCCGCGGCCGCCGTGCCCCAGGAGGTCGGCGCGGTCGACAGGCTCCACCTCGACCCGCAGGTCCACCCGGTCGAGGAGGGGCCCGGACAGGCGCGCCTGGTAGCGGCGGACGACCGAGGGCGGGCACTCGCAGCCCGCGCCGGTGAGGCTGTGCCGGCCACAGGGACACGGATTGGCGGCCAGCACCATCAGGAAGCGGGCCGGCAGCCGCACCACCCCCGCGGCCCGCGCGACCACCACATGACCGGACTCCAGCGGCTGCCGCAGCGCGTCGAGGGCCTTGCCCGAGAATTCGGGGGCCTCGTCCAGGAAAAGCACCCCCCGGTGGGCGAGGGAGACCGCCCCGGGCCTCGGCATCCCGTTGCCCCCGCCGACCAGGGACTGCATGGTCGCCGAGTGGTGCGGGGCGCAGTAGGGCGCCCGGGAGACGAGCGGTTCACCCGGGGGGAGGATGCCCGCCACGGAGTGGACCGCCGTCACTTCGAGGGATTCCTGCCGGGTCAGCGGCGGCAGGACCGACGACAGCCGCTCGGCCAGCATGGTCTTGCCCGCGCCCGGCGGGCCCGAGAACAGCAGATGGTGTCCTCCGGCCGCGGCCACCTCCAGGGCCTGGCGCGGGCGGGGCTGCCCCGCGACGTCCGCCAGGTCCGGCAGGTGCCCGTCGCCCAGCGCGGCGGCCGGGGCGAGCCCCGTTCCGAGGCCCGTGCCGGGGATCATCAGCCCGGCCAGCATGGCGTCGGGACGCCCCTGGCCCTCGACCGGCTCCTCGGGCACCGGTTCGTCGCACAGCACGGCGATGAGCTGGCGCAGGCTCCGGACGCCGAGGACCGAGATCCCCGGCACCAGGGCCGCCTCCCCGGCCGTCTGCTCGGGGACGACGACCTGCTCGTACCCCGCTTCGGCCGCCGCGAGGACGGCGGGCAGCACGCCCCGTACCGGACGGACCCGGCCGTCCAGACCCAGCTCGCCGATCATCACCACGTCGGCGATCATGGCGGGGTCGATCCGCTCCGCCGCACCGAGGACCGCGCACGCGACGGCGAGGTCGAAGCCCGAACCGCTCTTCGGCACGGAGGCCGGGGAGAGGCCGACCGTGAGCTTCTTCTGCGGCCACTCGGCACCGGAATTGACCACGGCGGCCCGCACCCGGTCCCGGCTCTCGACCAGGCTCTTGTCCGGCAGCCCGACCAGGGTGAAGGCCGCCACCCCCGGCTCCAGGTCCGCCTGGACCTCCACCACCACGCCCTCGACGCCGACCAGCGCCACGGAACACGCTCGCGCGAAGCCCATCAGGACACCCCCCGGGCGTGCTCCGTGACCGGGGCTCCGCGCCGGGGCACGATCACCCCGATCAGGTCGATGCGGACCCCGCCGGGCGGTGGCCCGCCGTGCCGGTCGAGCCAGATCTCGGCGAGCCGTCGCAGCCGGTCCGCCTTGACCGGACCGACCGCCGCCATCGGGTGTTCGAACCCTTGTGACCGGCGCGTCTTCACCTCGCAGAAGACCAGGGCGTCGCCGTCCCGCGCCACGATGTCGATCTCTCCGGCGCGACAGCGCCAGTTGCGCTCGACCACCGCCATCCCGGCTTCGGCCAGCAGCCGTGCCGCCAGGTCCTCGCCGTACCGCCCGAGTGCCCCCCGTGCGTTCATATCGGCACCACCTCCGGCACCGACTGTGCCCCGGCCCGCCCCAAGATGTGGATCTTGGTGGACAACTCCCCGGATGTGGAAAACCCGGCCACCCACACGGATGACCGGGTCGTTCCTGCAACGCGCGTATCGGCGGCCCGGCAGCGGGGCGGCGCGGGGTCAGCCTCCCGGAAGTTCCAGATCGCTCTTGTTGAGCTCTTCGATGTTGACGTCCTTGAAGGTCAGCACGCGGACCTGCTTGACGAACCTCGCGGGCCGGTACATGTCCCAGACCCAGGCGTCCGCCATGGACACCTCGAAGAAAACCTCACCCTGGACGGAGTGCACCTGCATCTCGTAGTCGTTGGTGAGGTAGAAGCGCCGTTCGGTCTCGATCACATATTTGAACAGACCGACGACATCGCGGTACTCCCGGTAGAGCTTCAGCTCCATCTCGGTCTCGTACTTCTCGAGGTCCTCGGCGCTCATGGCATGTTTCCCCTTCAGCCGTGCGTGCCCCCATTGTGCGTCAGCCTCCGGCGCCCCTGGACGATTAGACGATTTCGGGGGCCAGAACCAGCGGATCGCACGGGGGACCCTCGTCGAGGAGCGTGCGGAGCAGCTCGGCGAGTCTGGTCGGGTACACCGTCTCACGCGTCGCGAGCAGTTCGGCGGAAGTCCACCACCTCAGACCGGCGACGCTGCGCAGTTCCAGGTCGGTGAGTCCCCGCGGGGCCGTCGCGGTCTGTGTCGTACGGGCCAGGTAGTACCACTCGTCCTGGTCCCAGCGCCGCCCGTCGAACGGGAAGGAACAGATGCGGGTCCAGAGCAGCGGGCCCAGCTCGATGTCCGTGATCCCGGTCTCCTCCTCCAGCTCGCGGCGGGCCGCCTCCTCCCGGGTCTCGTCGCCCTCCAAGCCGCCGCCCGGGGTGAACCACCAGGTGTCGGCCGGGTCGTCCGGCTCGTGGCCGTGCAGCAGCAGGACGCGGTCGTCGGGGTCCAGGAGGACCACCCGGGCGACCCTGCGGGCCCCGGAGGTCACCGGGCCCCTCCGGCGGCCGTCCTCCGGCGGGCGAGGCGCGCCGCCACGGGTGCGTACACCGAGCCGCCGAGGATCAGTGCGACGCCCACCAGGATCGCGCCCAGCTGGATGGGCAGCGGCCCGGCGGCGGACACCCCGCCGGGCAGTGCGGCGAACGAGGAGGGCCGGTCGATCATGCCGTCCATCGGCCAGGCCACCGCGTCCACCCGGGCCTGCACGGCGCTCAGCGGCACGGAGCCCTTGCCGGCGTCCTGGAGGTGGACCCGGGAGTCCAGGGAGGTGGCCCGTTCGTCGCCGAGCAGGAAGATCTGGCCCCGGGGCACGGTGGCGGAGAAGTCCTGGGGCGAGGCCGGCGCCTTCGCGCCCTGGGCGGCCGGGGCCCGGTCGAGGTAGGGCTCGTCGACGGGGGTTCCATTGACGGTGAGCCGCCCCTCCCGGTCGCAGCACGCCACCTTGTCGCCGCCGACCCCGACGACGCGCTTCACCATCGGTGTGGCGCCCCAGACCTCGTCGGTGAAGACCACCACGTCACCGCGCCGGACGTCGGCGCCGTCTATCCGCTCGGCGAGCACCCGGTCCCCGGGCTTCACCGTGGGGGACATCGAGTCGGTCGGGACCGTGTACGGCTGGTAGACCACCGCCGCCCACACGAAACCGCCGAGGAAGAGCACACAGCCGACGGCCACGGCCAAGCCCGACACCATGGCGCCGAGCCGGCCGCGGCCGTCTTCCTTGCGTTCTGTACCGCTCATCCCAGCGCTCCCCCGTCGGAGATCGACAATCGCTGATCCGAGTCGGCACCCTACCCGGCGGTACGCCCGGCGGTCAGCCTCCGGCGGCGCCACAACACGAGGGGCACCGCTCCGGCTACACCCAGTGCCGCCGGCGCCATCGCGGCGGCCGCGTTCAGACCGGGCTGGTCGAAGGTGTCCGGGACCGGAAGGGTCGCCCAGCGGCCCAGCGGCCAGGCGACGACGACGGCGCGGCCGACGACCTCGTCAGTGGAGACCGTGCCCTGTCCCGGGAGCTCCTGGTGGTAGCGCGAGTCCAGGGAGTTCTGCCGGTGGTCGCCCATGACGAAGATCCGGCCGTCCGGCACCTTGATCGGGCCGAAGGGCTTGTCGTTGCACGGGGTGTTCCCCGGGAAGATGAACGACTTCTCGTCCAGGCTCTTCCCGTTGACCGTGACCGGCCCGTTCTCCTTGCACTCCACGGTGTCGCCGCCGACCGCGATGACCCGCTTGATCAGGTCCTTCTCCTCGGAGGACGGCATCAGGCCGATGAAGCTCAGGAACTTCTGCACCGCGTTGGGCTCCGGGGTCACGGTGTCCTCCAGCCAGCCGCCCGGGTCGTGGAAGACCACGACCTCGCCGCGCTCCGGCTCCGAGCCGAACCACGGGGTCAGCTTGTCGACCAGCACCCGGTCTCCCCGCTGCAGAGTGTTCTGCATGGAGTCCGAGGGGATCGAGAACGCCTGGACCAGGAACGTCTTGATCAGCAGCGCCAGAACCAGCGCGATGCCGACGAGCAGCGGCAGCTCCAGCCAGAAGGAACGCTGCCTCCTGGGTGGCCTGCCGCCGTCGCCGCCCGAGGTGTCGTCCTCACCCTCCGGCGGGACCGCCGCCCCGCCCGCGGGAGACTCGTCGCGCTCCGGCCGGTCCTCGGGTTCGTCGTGTCCGGATCGTGCGCCGACCGCCAAATCCCCCACATCCACTCCTCAATACGTGCCACTGCCCGCGCCCGATCCGGTGCAGGCCCACCACTCCCATAACGAGCGGGAGTTCCGCAGGGGTCGGGAGCCGGACCATTCCATAGGGATCCGGAGGTGCCACACTATTCGACGTGGCCGGAGCCGCCGCCTCCGATGCGCGCGCGTCCGGAACCGCGGTGAAGGTGTCGCGCTGCTCCAGGGTGCTCCAGTTGCCGAACGGCCAGGCGATCACGACGGCCCGCCCCACGACTTCTTCCTCGGAGACCGTGCCCCGGTCGGGTTCGTCGAGGTGGAAGCGGGAGTCGGCGGAGTCGGACCGGTGGTCCCCCATCATGAACAACCGGCCCTCGGGAACCTTCACCTCGAACGAGATGGTCGAGGGCCGGTCGTCGGGGTGGAGGTACGTCTCGGCCAGCGGTACGCCGTTGACGGTGACCCGGCCGTCCTCGCCGCAGCACTTCACGGTGTCGCCGCCGACCGCGATGACCCGCTTGATCAGGTCCTGCTCGTCGTCGGACGGCAGCAGCCCGATGAAGGTCAGCAGCTCGGTGACCTGCTTGACGCCGATCGGCGGGTCCTTCTTCTCCCCGGGGTTCTCCTGCTGGAGCCAGCCGCCGGGGTCCCTGAACACCACGACGTCGCCGCGCTGCGGCTCCGACCCGAACCACGGGGTCAGCTTGTCCACGAGCACCCGGTCGCCGATCCGGATGGTCTGTTCCATCGACCCGGACGGGATCACGAACGCCTGGACCAGGAACGTCTTCAGGACGAGCGCGATCAGCAGCGCCACGACGACGAGGACGGGTATCTCCCTCACCGCGGACCCGCGGCGCCTGCGCCGGACCTTCTTGGCGAGCCGGCGGCGTTCCGCCCGGGTGGGCAGGGAGCGCGGCCCGGTGGGCCTGGTCCCGGTCGGCAGGGACGCGTCGGGGTCGGGGGCGCCGCGCGGACGGCCGCGGTTACCCATGCGCCGCGCCGGGCGCCCGTACGCCGGCGAAGGCGCCGGTCCCCTCCAGCGAACCCGTCCGGGCGGGCGGCCAGCCCAGCCAGTCCACCCGGCCGGTCACCCGCTCGACGGGGACCATCCCGCCCCCGGGCGATCCCAGATGATCCCGGGAGTCGCTGGAGCGGCTGCGGTGGTCGCCCATCATCCACAGAGCGCCGGCGGGCACCTCGATGGCGAAGGGAGCCCGGGAAGCGGTGTCACCGGGGTACAGGTACGGCTCGTCCACCGTCACGTCGTTGACCGCGAGCCTCCCCCGCGCGTCGCAGCAGACGACGCGGTCGCCGCCCACGCCCACCACCCGCTTCACGAAGTCGGTGTCGGCGGGCTCCGTGAGCCCCAGGGACGAGGCCGCCCCGCGCACCAGCCCGGTCAGGGGGTTCGCGCCGAGGTCCTCCCGAACGAACGAGCCCGTGCCGTCGAAGACCACCACGTCGCCGCGCTCGGGCTCGGCGCCGAAGCGGTACGCCAGTTTGTTGACGAGGACCCGGTCACCGACCTTCAGCGTGGGCTCCATCGAGCGGCTGGGGATCAGGAAGGGCTGGACGACGTAGGAACTGAACAGCAGCAGGGCGACGGTGACCAGGACCACCCCGGTGAGCACCCGCCGCCAGGACAGAACGGAGAGGACACGGTCCCGCGTACGCGAAAAGCGCGACCTCTCCCCTGATCCCGTGTCGGGTTCCGGGGAGCGGTCGCGCTCCGAGTGCTGTGCTTGCGTGTCCATCGCGGCCGAAGCTTATCCGGCCACGCTGTGAACGCGTGCGGCAGCTCAGTTGTCGCGCTTCTCCTTGATCTTCGCGGCCTTGCCGCGCAGCTCACGGAGGAAGTACAGCTTGGCGCGACGGACGTCACCGCGGGTGACGAGCTCGATCTTCTCGAAGATCGGGCTGTGCACCGGGAAGGTGCGCTCGACGCCGACGCTGAAGGAGACCTTGCGGACCGTGAAGGTCTCGCTGACGCCCGAGCCCTGGCGGCGGATGACAACACCCTTGAACTGCTGGATACGGGAGCGGTTGCCCTCGATCACGCGCACGTGGACGTTGACGGTGTCACCGGGACGGAACGCCGGGACGTCCGAACGGAGGGTGGCGGCGTTGACGCCATCGAGCAGGGAAGTCATGGTTTCTGCTTTCTTCGCCGATGCCACAGGTCATCGACGGAATGTCGTTGAAGAGTTCGGAGTGCTGATCGCGTCGGGCGGGCGTCTTTCCCCCTGTGGCAGGGGCGCACACCGGACGTACAGCAGCGGCCTATTCTTCCACGGCGGTGGGCCTGCGCCAAAATCGGCCGCCGGGCTCCGGGGCGAAGCCGAGGATGGAGAGGATCTCCCGGTCCTTCTTGTCGAAGGCGCTCGCCTCGCACCGCTCGATCAGGTCGGGCCGGTTGAGTGCCGTGCGGGCGAAGGCCTGGTCCCGCCGCCAGCGGGCGATCTTGCCGTGGTGGCCGCTGAGCAGGACGTCCGGGATGGAGCGGCCGCGCCACTCGGGCGGCTTGGTGTAGACGGGGCCCTCCAGGAGGTTGGCCATCGCGCCCGGGGCGAAGGAGTCGTCCCGGTGGGACTCGGCGTTGCCGAGGACACCGGGCAGCAGCCGGGCCACGGCCTCCGTGATCACCAGGACGGCCGCTTCCCCGCCGGCCAGCACATAGTCCCCGATGGAGACCTCGACGACCCGGAGCCGGGTGGCGTACTCGTCGATCACCCGGCGGTCGATGCCCTCGTACCGAGCCGGGGTGAAGACGAGCCAGGGCTCGGCAGAGAGTTCGACGGCCAGTTCCTGGCCGAACGGCCGGCCGCTGGGCGTGGGCACGACGAGTACCGGGGAGTGCGCCCCGGCCTCGTAGCCGTCGGCCAGGGCCTCGTCGAGCGCCTCGCCCCAGGGTTCGGTCTTCATGACCATGCCGGGGCCGCCGCCGTAGGGGGTGTCGTCGACCGTGTTGTGCCGGTCGTACGTCCACTCCCGCAGGTCGTGGACGTGGACGTCCAGCACGCCGCGGGCGCGGGCCTTGCCGACCAGGGAGACGTTCAGCGGTTCCAGGTACTCCGGGAAGATCGTGACGACGTCGAGCCGCATCAGGCGTCGCCCTTCGGCGCCTCGTCCGCGTCCCCGGCGGCCTCTTCCTCTTCGTCGCGCGAGGAGACGACCACGGCCTCGCTCTCGTCGATCAGGCCGGGCGGCGGGGTGATCACCGCGCGCTGCTCCTCCAGGTCGATCTCGGTGACGATCTCCTCCACGAAGGGGATCATCACCTCGCTGCCGTCGGGGCGCTCCACGATGAACAGGTCCTGCGAGGGCAGGTGGGAGATCTCGGTGATCCGGCCGATCCCGGTGCCGTCGGCGAGCACCACGTCGAGGTCGATCAACTGGTGGTCGTAGAACTCGTCCTCGTCCTCGGGGAGCTCCTCCGGGTCCACCTCGGCGATCAGCAGGGTATTGCGCAGCGCCTCGGCGCCGGTGCGGTCGCGCACCCCTTCGAAGCGCAGCAGGAGCCTGCCGCTGTGGACCCGGCCCGTCTCGATCGTCAGCGGACCCGTCGCCGCCGGTTCGGTGGCCAGGACGGCGCCGGGTCCGAGCCGCAGCTCCGGCTCGTCCGTTCGTACCTCGACGGTGACCTCGCCCTTGATGCCGTGGGCGCGGCCGATCCGCGCGACTACCAACTGCACGCTGTTCTCCGATTGGTGGGGTGGGGACGTCGACCTGTCGGAAACGTCCGGGGGGCCGACGACAAAGGCCGGGGACGGCCCGAAGGCCCTCCCCGGCCCTGGCCGGTGTTCAACTCGCTTATCAGCGAACCTGGTCCACATCGACGAGGTCGACGCGGATCCCACGGCCGCCGATGGCACCCACGACCGTACGCAGAGCGCGAGCGGTGCGGCCGTTACGGCCGATCACCTTGCCGAGGTCGTCGGGGTGGACCCGAACCTCCAGCACGCGCCCGCGGCGCAGGGTGCGCTCGGCAACCTGCACGTCGTCGGGGTTGTCGACAATGCCCTTCACGAGGTGCTCGAGAGCCTCCTCGAGCATGCTCAGGCCTCGGTCGACTCGGTGGACGCGGGGGCCTCAGCCGCCTCGTCCGCCTTCTTGTCGGCCTTCTTGGCCTTGGGGGTGATGGCCTCACCCTTGGCCTCGTCGCCGTCCGAGGACAGCGCCTCGAACAGCGCACGCTTGTCAGCCTTGGGCTCCGGCTGCAGCAGCGGCGCGGGGGCCGGGAGGCCCTTGTGGGCCTGCCAGTCACCGGTGAGCTTCAGGATCGCGAGGACCGGCTCGGTCGGCTGGGCGCCGACGGACAGCCAGTACTGCGCGCGCTCTGCGTTGACCTCGATGCGCGAGGGGTTCTGCACCGGGTGGTACAGGCCGATCTCCTCGATGGCCCGACCATCACGGCGGGTACGGGAGTCGGCGACGACGATGCGGTAGTGAGGCGAACGGATCTTGCCCAGACGCTTCAGCTTGATCTTGACTGCCACGGAAGTGGTGTCTCCTGGTCTATGACGTGGTTGGGCACAACTAGATGCCACGTGGGGTTGCGGTACTCGGAGTGCCCGATGGACGCGTCAGCCGGAGGAGAGAGGGGTCCTGTGCGACTGTCGAGTACAGCTAGCCATTGTGCCACACCACATCGGCTCACCCCACCGCGACCGCCGCTTCCGGAATCTGGAACGGCTTGCCGCAGCCGCCGCAGACGATCGGCGCCTGCGCCAGGACCGACGGGACGACGCGGACGTTGCGTCCGCAGTCGCAGACGGCCTTGACCCGCACGCCGCCCCCGGAGGAACCGTGCCGGGCGGCAGGTCCGCGGAAGGAGCGCTTGGTGTCGGCGGCGGTGGCGACGGTGTGCGCCTTGAGGGCGCGCTGCAGCCGTTCGGTGGTCGGACGGTACCGGCGCTTGGCTTCCGGATTCAGCGTGACCAGCGAGAATCCGCTGCTGGGGTGGGGTTCCTCGGCATGATCGAGGCCCAGCTCCTCGGCGATCGCGAGGAAGCGTCGGTTGTGGTAGCGGCCGGCGCGGGAGGTGTCTCGGACTCCTCTCGCGGCGGCGATGCCGTGGACTGCCTCGTGGAGCAGTCGCTCGAAGGAGAGCTCGGCGCCACAGGCGGACGAGGACTCTCCGATCAGGGACTCGGGCGCGGCAAGATCGGGCAGCTCGGGGTGGTACCGCTGAATGTCGGCCCACGCCTGTGCCAGCTCTGCGGCAAGTACAGGTGGTGTCGTGCTCACGTCGTGACAACGAGCCCGAGGGCCCCGGTGTTCCTATTCCGGGGCATCCCAAATAATTTGCACGTACCAGTCAGTTGCCCTTGATGCGTCCGGACGAGGGCGGGTGCGCAGAACTGCGGAGAAGACGCACAGCTCACACCAAGGTGGTGCACAGCGTGCGGTACGCCCGGAGCTTCGGATGTGAGGTGCGCGGGCGGCCCGCGCTCCTGACGAATCCGCCCGAGAGACTACCCGCCGCCGCGCTCGACGTGCCCGGCGCGGGGTGTCGGGTAAGACTGGTCGGAGAGCAGACGTGGGACGGGGCGCACGAACGGGGCACGCAAGCACTGCTCCACAACCCCTGGACGGAACGGCGGATGCGCAGTTCTCTGGCTACGGGGTGCGGAACACACGCACACGGGGGACGTCCACTCGGGCACGACCGACCTCTTGGCGGATTGGGGACCTTTCCATGACACCAACGCTCGTCCGGAACCAGCCGGCCGCGGACGCCTCCGCGCCGGCGGACGCCGGTACCCGCGCACGCGACTGGGCCGAGATCCAGGAACGCATGCTCGCGCCGCTGTACGAGGCGGTGTACGACCGGATGGAAGTCGGGGCCGCCACCCGGATGCTGTCCCTCGGCTGCGGCTCGGGCCTCGCGATGCTCGTCGCGGCGGCCCGGGGGGCGCACGTCACGGGTGTGGACTCCGACCGGGAGCGCCTGGCGCTGGCCCGGGCCCGGCTGCTGCCCGACGCCGACTGGGACGACGCGCCCGCGCACTCCCCGCATCCGGCCCGCCGTCGGGCCCGGCTGCTGGAGGACGGGCGGCCCGCGCCCGCCGGCGCGGACAGCACTCCGTACAACCTGATCACGGTCTTCGAGCCGATCGGCTGTGCCGCCGGGGACTCCGAGGGGCTGGTTCCGGCGCTGCGGTCGGCGGTGCCGTTGGCCGTCCGGGGCGCCTCGGTGGTGCTGACCGGGTGGGGTCCGCCGGAGCGCTGCGCCACGGCCGCGGTGCTGCGGGTGGCCGCGCGGCTCGCGGAGTCCGCGCGTCCGCCGCGTACCGAACCCGGCCGGTGGCGGCCCACGCTCCGGGACGATCTGGAGGACGTGGCGGCGCGGGCCGGGCTGAAGCCGGACGGTTCGGGGCGGGTGTCCTGCCCGTTCGGCTACGCGGACGTGAACAGCGCGGTGCGCGGGCTGCTGTCCACCGGGCTCTTCGACGCCGCGGTACGGGCCACGGACCGCTCCCAGGTGGAGAAGGAGGTCGCGGAGGCCCTGCATCCGCACCGGCGTCAGGACGGCACGGTGTGGATGCCGAACGTCTTCCGCTATCTGGTCTGCGTGACCTGAGCGACCGGACAGGCGAACGCGTAAGGGGCGCCCTTGAGAAAGGGCGCCCCTTACGCGTGGTGCTCGGTTCGAGCTACATGAACTTCTTGAACTCGTCCGGCAGCTCGAAGTTCTTGTCCTCCTGGGCGGGCAGACCGAACGCGCCGCCCTGGGCCGCCTGCTCGCGGCGCTCGGCGGCGGCGGCCTCCTCGGCCTTGCGCTTCATGGGGTTGCCGCTCTTGCGCTTGCCCTTGGCCTGCTTGACCTGCTTCTTCTGACGGCCGGGGCCGCCGCCCATGCCGGGCATGCCCGGCATCCCGGGCATGCCGCCGCCCTGGGCCATCTTCGACATCATCTTGCGGGCCTCGAAGAAGCGCTCCACCAGGCTCTTGACCGCGGAGACCTCGACGCCCGAACCCTTGGCGATACGGGCCCGGCGCGAGCCGTTGATGAGCGTCGGCTCGGCGCGCTCCTTGGGGGTCATCGACTTGATGATCGCGGCGGTGCGGTCGATGTCGCGCTCGTCGATGTTGTTGATCTGGTCCTTGATCTGCCCCATGCCGGGCAGCATCCCGAGCAGCTTGGAGATGGAGCCCATCTTGCGGACCTGCTCCATCTGGGCCAGGAAGTCGTCGAGGGTGAAGTCCTTGCCACCCTTGCTCGACTGGAGCTTCGAGGCCATTTTGGCGGCCTCTTCCTGGCTGAACGTCTTCTCCGCCTGCTCGATCAGGGTGAGCAGGTCACCCATGTCGAGGATGCGGGAGGCCATCCGGTCCGGGTGGAACGCGTCGAAGTCCTCCAGCTTCTCGCCGTTCGACGCGAACATGACCTGCTTGCCCGTGACATGGGCGATCGACAGGGCCGCACCACCGCGGGCGTCGCCGTCGAGCTTGGAGAGCACCACGCCGTCGAAGCCGACGCCGTCGCGGAAGGCCTCGGCGGTGTTGACCGCGTCCTGGCCGATCATCGCGTCGACGACGAAGAGGATCTCGTCGGGGCTGACGGCGTCGCGGATGTCCGCGGCCTGCTGCATCAGCTCCTGGTCGATGCCGAGGCGGCCCGCGGTGTCGACGATGACGATGTCGTGGACCTTGGCCTTGGCGAACTCGATGGAGTCCTTGGCGACCTGGACCGGGTCGCCGACGCCGTTGCCCGGCTCGGGGGCGTACACCGAGACGCCGGCGCGCTCGGCGACGACGCTGAGCTGGTTGACGGCGTTGGGGCGCTGGAGGTCACAGGCGACGAGCAGCGGGGAGTGGCCCTGGCTCTTGAGCCAGAGGCCGAGCTTTCCGGCCAGCGTCGTCTTACCGGCGCCCTGGAGGCCGGCGAGCATGATCACGGTGGGCGCGGTCTTGGCGAACCGCAGCCGCCGGGTCTCGCCGCCGAGGATGGAGACGAGCTCCTCGTTGACGATCTTGACGACCTGCTGGGCGGGGTTCAGCGCCTGGGAGACCTCGACGCCGCGCGCCCGCTCCTTCACATTGGCGATGAAGGCCCGGACCACGGGCAGGGCGACGTCGGCTTCCAGCAGGGCGATACGGATCTCGCGTGCCGTGGCGTCGATGTCCGCCTCGGACAAGCGGCCCTTGCCCCTGAGGTTCTTGAAAGTCGCGCTAAGGCGGTCGGAGAGAGTATCGAACACGGCGCTCGTCGGTCCTCAGGGTCGGGGGCGGGGCAGGTCAGTCGCCCTCCAGGGTATCCGTCCCCCGGAGAACGCCAAGCCCTCGCCCGGATACGGAGCCGGGCAAGGGCTCGATGTCGGGGCTCCAGGGTTCAGCCCAGCGCCTTCTCGACCTCCCGGGCGACCTCGGCGGCCCGGTCCGGGGACAGCGGTTCGCCGTCGGTCCCGGTGACGTAGAAGGCGTCCACGGCGTTGGCGCCGAGCGTGGAGACATGGGCGCTGCGCACCCGTACCGCGCTCTGTTCCAGGGCCCGGCCGATGCGGTGCAGCAGGCCCGGGGCGTCCTGGGCGCGGACCTCGATGACGGTGGCGCGGCGGGAGCCCGCGGCGGCCACGGTCACCCGGGGCGGCGGGGCCTTCACGCCGCGCCGGCGCGGGTAGGCGGCCTCGCGCTCGGCGAGGCGGGCCCGGATGTCCAGGGAGCCGTCGAGGGCGCGTACGAGGTCGGCGCGGAGGCGGGCGGCCTGCGGGAGGGACCCGTACTCGGCGGCGACCCGCCAGCTGAGCAGCAGCAGGTCCGCCCGCTCCCCCAGTTCGTTGGGCAGTTCCACCGCGCGCAGGTCGGCGGCGCGCACGGTGAGGCGGTGCAGGGCGAGGACTCCGGCGGCGGCGGGCAGCACGCCGGGGCGGTCGGGCAGGGCGATGAGGAGCTCGACGCCGACGGGTTCCACTTCGCCGTCCCCGGCGGGTTCCTCGGGCCGGGTGTGCAGGGCGAGGACGGGTTCGCCGGTGCGCAGGGCCTCGATTGCGAGGCGTTCGTGCTCGGCGCTGGGCGCGGCCTCCTCGGGCTCCTCCGGGGACTCCCCGGCGAGGACGGCGGCGACGCGCTTGACCAGGTCGGTGACGAGGGAGGCGCGCCAGGAGCTCCAGGCGGCGGGTCCGGTGGCCAGCGCGTCGGCCTCGGTGAGGGCGTGCAGCAGTTCCAGGGTGGAGGCGCTGGAGACGGCTTCGGCCACCGACCGGACGGTGGCGGGGTCGTCGAGGTCGCGCCGGGTGGCGGTCTCGACGAGCAGCAGATGGTGGCGTACGAGAGTGGCGATGACGCCGACGTCGTGCTTGTCGAAGCCGATCCGGGTGGCCATGTCCCGGGCGATGACCTCGCCGGCCACGGAGTGGTCGCCGGGCCAGCCCTTGCCGATGTCGTGGAGGAGCGCGGCGACCAGGAGGAGGTCGGGGCGGTGGACGCGGCGGGTGAGGGAGGCGGCGCGGACGGCGGTCTCCACGAGGTGCCGGTCGACGGTCCAGGTGTGGACGGCGTTGCGCTGGGGGCGGCAGTGGACGCGTTCCCAGTCGGGCAGCAGCCGGGTGATGATCCCTTCCGCTTCGAGCGCCTCCCAGACTCCGACGGTGGCCTCTCCCGCGCCGAGCAGGGTGACGAGTTCCTCGCGGGCCTCGGGGGGCCAGGGGACCGGCAGCGGCTGGGCGGTGGCCGCCAGGTGGCGGACGAGGTGTCGGGAGAGCGGGAGTCCGGCCTCGGCGGCGGCAGCGGCGGCGCGCAGCGGGAGGACCGGGTCGCGTTCGGGGCGGGCGGCGCGGGCGAGGACCACTTCGCCGTCCGCGTCCACCACGCCGTCGGCGAGCGGGGTGCGTTCGGGGGCGGCCTTGGCGCCGAGCCCGCCGCTGAGCATGGCGCGGAGCTTCGGGCGGACGGAGCGGGCGCGCAGGACCCGGTTGACCTCGCGCCAGGTGACGTCGGTGGCGTACGAGACGGTGCGGGCGGCCTCGTAGACCTTGCGCAGCAGGGTGTCGGCGTCGAGGAGGCCGAGGGCCCGGGCGACCTGGTCCTGTTCCTGGAGGGCGAGGCGGTCGGTGGCGCGTCCGGTGGTGAGGTGCAGGGCGTCGCGGGTGTCCAGGAGGGTGCGGCGGGCCTCGGCGAGGCCTTCGCGGGGGGCGTCGGCGACCCAGGACGCGGCCACGGCGCGCAGGGCGGTGGCGTCGCGGAGGCCGCCGCGGGCCTCCTTGAGGTCGGGTTCCAGGAGGAACTGGAGCTCGCCCATCCGTTCCGCGCGCTCCTGGCAGAGCTCGTGGAGGGCGGGGAGGCGTTTGGGGGCCTGGTTGCGCCAGTCGGCGAGGATCGCGGTGCGCAGGGAGGCGACGAGGCCGAGATCGCCGGCGACGGGCCGGGCGTCCAGCAGGCCGAGCTGGACCTTGAGGTCCTCGCCCGCGGTCTTCCTGGCCTCGCCGGGGGTGCGTACGGAGTGGTCGAGGGCCAGGCCCAGGTCCCAGACCGGGTACCAGACGGAGTCGGCGAGGGCGGCGAGGGCCGCAGCGTCGGCGCTGCCGTCGTGCAGGAGGAGCAGGTCGAGGTCGCTGCGCGGGGAGAGCTCGCCCCGGCCGTAGCCGCCGACGGCGACGAGGGCCGCGCCCCGTACCCCGGCGCGTGTCGCGGCGGCGGTGAACAGGCCGGTGAGCCAGTCGTCGGTGAGGCGGGCGAGGGCCGCACGGCGCGGCGGCCCGGACCGCGCCTCCTGCTGGAGGAGGCGCAGCCGGGCCGCCGCGTAGCCGCTGGGTCCCGAGCCTTCTGTTTCGGTGGTCACTTCGGTACTCGTCACCCAGCTGCCTTCCGTTTGCGGGCCGTCGGTCAGAGGGCGTCCGGGCCGCGCTCGCCAGTCCGTACGCGGACGGCGGTCTCGACCGGGACGCTCCAGACCTTGCCGTCACCGATCTTGCCGGTACGGGCGGCCTTGACGACGACCTCGATGAGCTGTTCGGAGTCCTCGTCCTCGACGAGGACCTCGATGCGGATCTTGGGGACCAGGTCGACGGTGTACTCGGCGCCCCGGTAGACCTCGGTGTGGCCGCGCTGCCGCCCGTAACCGCTGGCTTCCGTGACGGTGAGCCCCTGGACGCCGAAGGCCTGGAGGGCCTCCTTGATCTCGTCCAGCCGGTGGGGCTTCACGACCGCGGTGATGAGCTTCATGCGTCCACCTTCTTTGCCTTCGGTGCTGCCGTCGGGTCCGTCGCGGGGGCGGTGGTGCGGGAGACCGTGCCGCCGCCGGCGCCGCTGAAGTCGTACGCCGTCTCGGCGTGCTCGACCTGGTCGATACCGGAGATCTCGTCGTCCTCGGAGACCCGCATCCCGATCGTCCTGTCGAGCAGGAGGGCGATGAGCGCGGAGACGACCAGAGAGTACGCGAGGACGGCGACGACGCCGATGGCCTGCTTGCCGAGCTGTTCGAGGCCCCCGCCGTAGAAGAGGCCCTTGGCGTCGGACTGGACGCCGCCGGTGGCGAAGAAGCCGACCAGGATGGAGCCGATGATGCCGCCGACGAGGTGGACGCCGACGACGTCGAGGGAGTCGTCGTAGCCGAACCGGTACTTCAGGCCGACCGCCATGGCGCACAGCACACCGGCGATGGCGCCGACCGCGATCGCGCCGAGCGGGCTGACGGAGCCGCCCGCCGGGGTGATGGCGACGAGTCCGGCGACCGCGCCGGAGGCGGCGCCCAGGGTGGTGAAGGAGCCGTGGCGCAGCTTCTCGTAGACGAGCCAGCCGAGGACGGCCGCGGCGGTGGCGACCTGGGTGTTCAGGAACATGACCGCGCCGACGCCGTCGTCGTTGCCGAGCCAGGATCCGGCGTTGAAGCCGAACCAGCCGAACCACAGGAGGGCCGCGCCGAGCATGACGAGCGGCAGGCTGTGCGGCC
This sequence comes from Streptomyces anulatus, assembly GCF_014650675.1. Lineage (GTDB taxonomy): Bacteria > Actinomycetota > Actinomycetes > Streptomycetales > Streptomycetaceae > Streptomyces > Streptomyces anulatus. The sequence goes on from NZ_BMVK01000019.1 coordinate 134,600, forward strand.
GCATCGGGTCCTTCTTGAAGCCGACGCGCTTGCCGATGACCAGGATGACGCCGAGGGCGGCTGCACCGGCGTTGATGTGGACGGCCGTACCGCCGGCGAAGTCGATGACGCCCATCTCGAAGAGCCAGCCGCCGGTGCCCCAGACCCAGTGGGCGACGGGGAAGTAGACGACGCTGACCCACAGGACGATGAACACGGCCCAGGCCGTGAACTTCACCCGGTCGGCGAGGGCGCCGCTGATCAGGGCCGGGGTGAGGACGGCGAACATCAGCTGGAAGACGGCGAAGACGTAGACCGGGATGGTGTAGCCGTCCCAGAGTTCGGTGACGCCGATGTTGCTGAGGCCGACGTAGTCGGAGCTCCAGCCGATGACCGAGCCGACGTCGGAGCCGAAGGCGAGGCTGAATCCGTAGAGCACCCACAGGATCGTGACGATCCCGAGGCTGATGAAGCTCATCATCAGCATGTTGAGGGTGCTCTTGACGCGGACCATGCCTCCGTAGAAGAAGGCCAGGCCGGGGGTCATGAGCATCACCAGGGCCGAGCAGATGAGCATGAACCCGGTGTTGGCGGCAGACAGCTCGGGGGCGTCTGCGGCAAGCGTCGTGATGCCTGGGGGCATCGGCGTCTCCTCGTCGTCGGTGCGGCCGCGGCGTGCGGGGGAATGCTGCGGGACCACTGGGAAGGTGCGGGCCGGTTATGGGCCATGAGATTGGCCGAGCGCCGTTTCCGGGGATGCCGCACGATGTTTCGCGAGCGTGACGAAGAGGGATCGCGTGTTACGGCCGAATGAATCCGGGGTGGCGCGTCAGGTGTGCTGCCTACCATGCAGCGCACGCCGCATACGGTGCGGTTGAAACGCCCGGGAGCCGGAAAACACGAAACCGGCCACGGCGGCCCTCCGTGTGACCAGGCGATGGGGGAGCCGAGTCGGGCTGTACGGAAGGGGCGCCGCGGCCGGGGCCGAGGGGCCGGTCAGACCGCTTCGGCGGTCTCCGGCAGCTGTTCGTGGAGCAGCTCGGTGAGCCGGGCGACGTCGGCGACATCGCCGAAGTCCCTGGCAGCGGTGTCGACGGTCTTGCGCAGGCGGGTGTTCACGCGCTCGGAGCGGACCTTCTTGGCGATCTTCAGGGCGCGGGCGGCGAGCACGGTGGACTGCTCGGGCTCCCGCTGGAGGAGATGGACGGTGGCCATGCCGATGAGGTTGAGCGCGTAGGAGCGCTGGTGCTCGTCGTCCTCGCCGAACAGCTCCACGGCCTTGTCCATGACGGGCTGGGCGAGCGAGGCGTACGTGGGGCTGCGGCCGGCGACGTAGGCCAGGTCACGGTAGGAGTGGGCGTTCTCCCCGTTCAGCTCGGCCTCGGAGAAGAAGCGGATCCAGTCGGGCTCGGGCTCGCCGTCGAGACCGGCGTCCAGGAAGGTGTCCTCGGCCATCCGGACGGCCCGCTTGCACTTGCTGGGCTGGCCCATGTTGGCGTAGGCGCGGGCCTCCATCGCATACAGCATCGCCTGCGTACGGGAGGTGGCGCAGTCGCGGCTGCCGTACTGCGCGAGGTGGATCAGCTCCAGGGCGTCGTCGGGGCGGCCCAGGTGGATCATCTGGCGGCTCATGCTGGAGAGGATGTAGCTGCCGAGCGGCTTGTCCCCGGCTTCCTTGGCGGCGTGCAGGGCGAGCACGAAGTACTTCTGGGCGGTGGGCTGGAGGCCGACGTCGTAGCTCATCCAGCCCGCCAGCTCGGCCAGTTCGGCGGCGCAGCGGAAGAGGCGCTGGGCGGTGGGTCCGGGCTGGGGCTCCTGGAGCAGGTCGGTGACCTCGTGCAGCTGCCCGACGACGGCCTTGCGGCGCAGTCCGCCGCCGCACTGGGCGTCCCACTGCCGGAACATCGCGGTGGTCGACTCCAGGAGGTCCAGCTCGGGCCGGGAGAGCCGGGAGGGGCGATGGGCGGCGGCCGGGGCCTCCGGCTCGCCGGGGCTCTGGGCGGGGACGGGCACCAGCCAGCGCTGCATCGGCTCGATTAGGGCGGGCCCCGCGGCCAGCGCCAGCGAGCTGCCGAGGAAGCCGCGCCGGGCGAGCATCAGGTCGCTGCGGGAGAACTCGCTGAGCAGGGCGACGGTCTGGGGGCCGGCCCAGGGCAGGTCGACTCCGGCCACCGAGGGTGACTGGTGGGCGGTGCGCAGCCCGAGCTGTTCGATGGCGACGACGGTGCCGAAGCGCTCCGAGAACAGCTCGGAGAGGATGCGCGGGATCGGCTCGCGCGGCTGTTCCCCGTCGAGCCAGCGCCGCACCCGGGAGGTGTCGGTGCTGATGTGGAGGGCGCCCATCTGCCGGGCCCGCCGGTTCACCTGGCGTGCCAGCTCGCCCTTGGACCAGCCACTGCGCACGAACCACGACCCCAACTGCCCGTTGGGGCGCTTCCCGGCATCCGTGTCGCCTGCGCCGCTGCCACTCACTGGAACGCCCCCATCCCGCCGAAACCTCTATCGCGCGAACCATTATCAGAATGCCGTGCATCGGTGCTGTCCGTACGGGAGTTGAGACCCCCGGCCTGACGGCCATCACCGCATATCGTCGAACAGGAAATCGGGTTGCCCGCGGCATACCCGTGGGTGCACATACTCCCAGGGTTCGTGTACCGACGGTAATCCTACGATCACCCCTCCCGCGAGGGGGATTGAGGAAACGCCACCATTCGCCACCCCTTCGAATGAACCCGACTGCCGCCGGGCGCGCTTGACTTGAGCAACCAGGACCGAGGGCGGGCGGACGGAAGCACTCGGGGGCGCGCGCTCCGTGGCGCACCCCCGTCCGCACTACCGCGCACGCCACTCGATCGAGTTTCAGCGACGGAGGGTTACCCGAGCGACGCGGGTCGTAACCACCGGCGAGCCGGACCCGTTGGAGGGGGCATGGGCTTCACGATCGGCGGCATCCGGGAGATGCGATCCGGTGCGCGGCGACGCCACCGCGGCACCGCGGGCACGGCGGTGGCCGAGTACACAGGACTGTGGGGCTGGGCGGTGACGCCCGGAGCACGGGCCGAGGCCGGCTCCTGCTCGTGCGGCGCACCGGCCTGCCCGGCGCCGGGGGCCCACCCGCTGGACTTCGCCCGGGAGGTCCCGGCGGGCACCGGCCTGGACCGTGCGTCGGACGCCTGGGCCGAGACGCCGGGAGCGGCGATGCTGCTGGCCGTGGGCCGCTCCTTCGACGTCCTGGAGGTCGCGGAGCAGGCGGGGCGGCGCGCCCTGGTGCGGATGGAGCGGATGGGGCTGCCGTCGGGGCCCGTCGCCGTGACGCCGACCGGACGGGCGCAGTTCTTCGTCGCCCCCGGGGCCGCCGCCGAGCTGCCCGAGCTGCTCTACCGGATGGGCTGGGACGACGCGCGCCTCGACCTGCGCGGCCTCGGCCCGGGGACGCACATCACCGCCCCTCCCTCCGACCTCGGCGGCCTCGGCCCGGTCCGCTGGCTGCGGCCCCCGCTGCTGGACACGGCGGCCGCTCCCCCGCAGGCGCGGCTGCTGCTGGGGACTCTCGCGTACGTCTGCCACCGCTCGTAGGCGGCACGGGAACGGCGGACGGGCGGCAGGCTCCTCCCAGGAGCCGCCGCCCGTCCGCCGTACCGGATGCGAGGTGGGTCAGTCGCCGATCAGGGCGTCCACGAAGGCGCCCGGCTCGAACGGGGCGAGGTCGTCCGCCCCTTCGCCGAGACCGATCAGCTTCACCGGTACGCCCAGCTCGCGCTGGACCGCGATGACGATGCCGCCCTTGGCGGTGCCGTCGAGCTTGGTGAGGACGATGCCGGTGATGTCCACGACCTCCGCGAACACCCGGGCCTGGACGAGGCCGTTCTGTCCGGTGGTCGCGTCGAGGACGAGCAGGATCTCGTCCAGCGGGCCGTGCTTCTCCACGACGCGCTTGACCTTGCCCAGCTCGTCCATGAGCCCGGTCTTGGTGTGCAGCCGGCCGGCGGTGTCGATGAGGACGACGTCCGCGCCCTCGGCGATGCCTTCCTTGACCGCGTCGTAGGCGATCGACGCCGGGTCGCCGCCCTCGGGCCCGCGGACCGTGCGCGCGCCGACCCGCTCGCCCCAGGTCTGGAGCTGATCGGCGGCGGCGGCGCGGAAGGTGTCGGCCGCACCGAGCACCACGCTGCGGCCGTCGGCGACGAGCACCCGGGCCAGCTTGCCGGTGGTGGTGGTCTTGCCGGTGCCGTTGACGCCGACGACCATGACGACGCCGGGGGTCTCGGCGCCGCCCTCGGTCTTGACCTCGCGGTCGAAGTCCGGGCCGAGCAGGGTGATCAGCTCCTCGCGGAGCAGGTTGCGCAGGTCCTCCGGGGTGCGGGTGCCGAGCACCCGGACGCGCTCGCGGAGCCGCTCGACCAGTTCCTGGGTGGGGGCGACGCCGACGTCGGCGGTGAGGAGGGTGTCCTCGATCTCCTCCCAGGTGTCCTCGTCGAGATTGTCGCGGGAGAGCAGGGTGAGGAGCCCCTTGCCCAGCGAGTTCTGCGAACGGGCGAGCCGGGCCCGCAGGCGGACGAGCCGGCCGGCCGTGGGCTCGGGGACCTCCAGCGCGGGCGGCGCGGGGGCCTCGGCGACCGGGGCCTCCTCCGCGGGCGCGGTGGCGTCCGGGAGGCCGACTTCGTCGATGGTGCGCCGCGCTTCGTCGCGCGGCGTCTCGGCCTCCTCGCCGACCTGCGGTTCGGCGGGAGGAGTGATGGTCGGCGCGCTCGGCGGCGGGGGCGGCAGCTTCTTCTTGCGGCTGCCTACCACGAGCCCGCCGACCAGGCCGACAGCGACCAGGGCGATGACTACAGCGAGGATGACGATTTCGACGAGTTCCATAACCCGTCCAGTATCGGCCACGGCCGTGCCGCGGGCGCGGCCCCGGCTGGCCCCCGGCGATCCATCGGGACCATTTGCACCTTTTGGCGGTAATTCGAACACCGACCCCTACACTTCTGACGCTACGTCAGCTACGGTGCCGCCGCCCGCCGGATGCCCGCCTGTCCGTGTGCCTGCTTGTCCGTGTGCCCGCCTGCCCGCATGCCTGCCTGTCTGCCGCCCCGGCGAAGGGACGCCTCCGATGGCCTTCACAGTGGTCCGGTTCAATCTCGTCGACCCCGAAGCCGACCCCGTATCGCTCTCGGCCCGCTACCGCGCCGCCCTGGAGATGGCGGCGTACGCGGACGAGCACGGCGTCGACACGGTGCAGACCGAGGAGCACCACGGGGTGGCGAACTCCTGGCTGCCCTCCCCGTTCACCTTCGCCGGGGCGGTCTTCGGCGCCACCCGCCGGATCGCGGTGACCGTTTCGGCGGTCATCGGGCCGCTGCACGACCCGCTGCGCCTCGCGGAGGACATCGCGGTGCTGGACCTGCTGAGCGCGGGCCGGCTGGTGACGGTCGCGGGGATCGGCTACCGCCCCGAGGAGTACGAGCGGGCCGGGGTCGCGTGGGGGCGGCGCGGCAGGCTCCAGGACGAGCTGCTGGAGACGCTGCTGGCGGCGTGGACCGGCGAGACGTTCCCGTACCGGGGCCGTACGGTGCGCGTCACGCCGCGCCCGTACACGCGCCCGCACCCGATGCTGCTGGTCGGCGGGAGTTCGCGGGCGGCGGCGCGGCGGGCGGCCCGGCTGGGGCTGCCGCTGTTCCCGAGCGCGTATCTGCCGGAGCTGGAGGCGTACTACCACGAGCGGCGCGCGGAGCACGGGACGGAGGGCTTCTGCATGATGCCCGCGGAGCGCACACCGCTGCTGCACGTCTCCGAGGACCCGGACCGTACGTGGGCGGAGTACGGCCAGCACCTGCTGCACGAGGCGCGGACGTACGCCTCCTGGCAGTCCAAGGACATCCGCTCGGCCGTCCGCTCGGCGGCGACGACGGTGGCGGAACTGCGTGAGGAGGGCGTCTACCGGATCGTCACGCCGGACGGGCTGAAGGCCCTGGGGGCGGAGAGCCTGGTGCTGCACCCGCTGTGCGGCGGGATGCCGGTGGAGGAGGGGTGGCGGAGCCTGCGGCTGTTCTGCGAGGCCCTGACCCCGGAGAAGCCGACGGCCCCGGCTCGGTGAGCCGGGGCCGCGCGGTTCGAAGAGAGGGGCAGCGGGGGATTTAGCCCATCTCTTCCAACGCCTTGCCCTTGGTCTCCTTCACGAACTTGAGCACGAAGGGGATCGAGAGCACGGCGAAGCAGGCGTAGATGATGTACGTCCCCGAGAGGTTCCACTCCGAGAGGCTCGGGAAGCTGGCGGTGATCGCCCAGTTGGCCATCCACTGCGCGAACACGGCGACGCCGAGGGCGGCCGCGCGCAGGCGGTTCGGGAACATCTCGCCGAGGAAGACCCAGACGACGACACCCCACGACAGGGCGAAGAACAGCACGAAGACGTGGGCGGCGATCAGGGCGACCGTGCCCTGTGTGGTCGGCAGCTTGCCGTCGACCAGGTCCGCGGAGAACGCCCAGGCCTCGACGGCGAGCGCGACGGCCATGCCGACCGAGCCGACGAGGGCGAGCGGCCTGCGGCCCACCCGGTCCACCAGCACCATCGCGATCACCGTGCCGATGATGTTGATGATCGAGGTGGTGAACGAGTAGAAGAACGAGTCGGTCGGGTCGATGCCGACGGACTGCCACAGCGTCGCCGAGTAGTAGAACGCCACGTTGATGCCGACGAGCTGCTGGAACATCGACAGGCCGATGCCGACCCAGACGATGGGCAGGAAGAAGAAGCGGTTGCCGAGCAGGTCCTTGAAGGAGGACTTGTGCTCGCGGTGCATGGCGGTCTCGATCTCGGCCACGCGGGCGTCGAGGTCGATGTGCTTGCCCTCGACCTCTTCCAGGATCTTGCGTGCTTCGACCTTCTTGCCGACCGAGATGAGGAAGCGCGGGGACTCCGGGATGGCGAAGGAGAGCAGTCCGTACAGGATGGCCGGGACGACCATCACGCCGAGCATCCACTGCCAGGCCTCCAGGCCCAGGATCTCGCCGCGCTGGTCGCCGTCGGCGATCTGGAGGACGGCGTAGTTCACCAGTTGGGAGATGGCGATGCCGATGACGATCGCGGCCTGCTGGAAGGAGCCGAGCCGGCCGCGGTAGGCGGGCGGGGAGACCTCGGCGATGTACGCCGGGCCGATCACGGAGGCCATGCCGATGGCGAAGCCTCCGATGATGCGCCACATCGCCAGGTCCCAGAGCGCGAACGGCAGCGCGGAGCCGATCGCGCTGGCCGTGAAGAGCACCGAGGCGATCTGCATGCAGCGGATGCGGCCGATCCGGTCCGCGATCCGGCCGGCGGTGGCGGCGCCGATCGCACAGCCGATCAGCGCGATGGCGATGACCTGGGCGAGCGTGCCGGAGCCGATGTCGTACCGGTCGCGGATCGCCTCGACGGCCCCGTTGATGACGGAGCTGTCGTAGCCGAAGAGGAAGCCGCCCATCGCGGCGGCCGCGGTGATGAAGATGACATGGCCGAGGTGGTCCGGGTGGGCCGCTCGGGCCCCGGACTCGGGTCCGTTCGCTGTGCTGGTCACGTGAACTCCTGATGCCTGGCCGCAAGTCAGACGTGGGGGGTGAGCCTTCCCAGTGGGGCACAACATCCGGCCCGCCACCACTTGAAGGCGAAATCAACTTTGCAGAGGTTATGCGTTCAAGAGGCGAAGTCAAACAGGGGGTCGATCCGATCTCGATCCCCATGTACCCAGGAGTGCACAAAAGGTGCGTTGAACTTCTGATGATTCGGTAAAAAGTCAGCGCAGCCGCTGGCTGATGACCTTCGAGACCCCGTCGCCCTGCATGGACACGCCGTACAGCGCGTCGGCGACCTCCATCGTCCGCTTCTGGTGGGTGATCACGATCAGCTGGGAGCTCTCCTGGAGCTCCGCCATGATCCGGATCAGCCGCTGCAGGTTGGTGTCGTCGAGCGCGGCCTCGACCTCGTCCATCACATAGAACGGACTGGGCCGGGCCTTGAAGATCGCGACCAGCAACGCCACCGCCGTCAGGGACCGCTCGCCGCCCGACAGCAGGGAGAGCCGCTTCACCTTCTTGCCCGGCGGACGCGCCTCGACGTCCACCCCGGTGGCGAGCATGTTGTCCGGGTCGGTCAGGACGAGCCGCCCCTCGCCGCCGGGGAAGAGGCGCGAGAAGACCCCCTCGAACTCGCGGGCGGTGTCCCGGTAGGCCTCCGTGAAGACCTGCTCGACCCGCTCGTCGACCTCCTTGATCACCTGGAGCAGATCGGCCCGGGTCTTCTTCAGGTCTTCAAGCTGCTCGGAGAGAAACTTGTGCCGCTCCTCCAGCGCCGAGAACTCCTCCAGGGCGAGCGGATTCACCTTCCCGAGTTGCTGGTACGCCCGTTCGGCCGACCGCAGCCGCTTCTCCTGCTCGGTCCGCAGATACGCCTTCGGCCGGTTACGGGGATGCTCCGGGTCCTCCGGAAGTTCCTCGCCCTCGGCGGCGGACGACGGCGGCACGAGCTGGTCCGGCCCGTACTCGGAGACCAGCCCCGCGGGCTCCACGCCCAGCTCCTCCAGGGCCTTCGTCTCCAGCTGTTCGATCCTCAGCCGCTTCTCCGCGCCCAGCACCTCGCCCCGGTGGACCGAGTCGGTGAGCTTGTCCAGCTCGCCCTTCAGCCCGCGGCCCCGGTCCCGCTCGACGGCCAGCTCACGCTCCCGCTCGCCCTTCGCCGCCTCGGCCGCCGTCCGCTCCTGGTCGGCCCGGACGAGGGACACCTCGACGTGCGCCAGCAGCTGACGGGCCCCCGACGCCACGGCGGCGGCGACTTCGGCCTCGTACCGCAGCCGGGCCCGGCGCTGTTCGGCACGGGTACGCGCCTCCCGTTCGGCGCGGGCGGCCCGGTCCAGCGAATCCGCGCGCCCGGCCAGCGCCTTGACCCGCTCCTCGTGCGTACGGGCCTGGAGCCGGGCCTCCATCTCGGTCTGGCGGGCGTTGGCCCCGTCGGCGGCGAGCCGGTCCCGCCGGGACGTGTCGGGCTCCTCCTCCCCCGGGGTCTCCTCGGCGACCAGCAGCCGTTCGGCCAGCTCCTCGGCCTCCTCCGTCGCCCGCTCCAGGGCCTCCTGGGCACGGGCGGCGGACGCGGTCATGCGCTCGGCCTCGCCGGACGCTCCCCGGGCCTGCCCGGCGAGCCGCCCGAGCTGCTGGGCGAAGCCGGACTTCTCCCGCTCGGCCGCCCGGCGGCGCTCCCCCAGCTCCTCGACGAGCGCGGTCCGCTCGGTGCGCCGCTCCCCCGCCAGGCGCTGGGCCTCGGCGAGCTCCTCGCACCGCACCGCGAGGTCGGCCAGCTCGGCGGCGGCCTCGTCGACGGAGGCCTGCACCTCCAGGAGGCTGGGCGCCCCGGCCGACCCGCCCTGGGCGAAGTGGCCGGAGAGCACATCCCCTTCACCGGTCACCGCGGTGACCCCGGGGTGCGCGGCCACCAGTTCCTCCGCGTCCTCCAGCGTCCCGACGACCACCATGTCCTGTACGAGACGGCGTACGGCCCCGAGCAGCGCGGCGGGCCCGCGCACCAGGTCGGCGACGGCGGGCACGGCGAGGGCGGTGGCCGTCCCGGCGCGGCCCGCCGGGTGTGCCGCGGCGTCCGTGCCGCTCCGCGCCGCCGACCCGGGTTCCGCGCCCCCCTGCGCGGGCAGCACGGCGGGCGCGGACTCCTCCGCCGCCTCCCGTACGGATGCCTGCTCCGGTACGTGATGGGGCGCGGCGGCGGCGCTGTCCGCGAGGTCCGCCCCCAGGAGCATCGCCGCGCGCCCCGCGTCCCGTTCGCGCAGCAGCCGGATCGCGTCGGCGGCCGTGGCCGGGTCCGTGACGGCCACGGCGTCCGCCGCCGCGCCGAGGGCGGCGGCCACCGCGACCTCGTACCCGGGCTCGACGGTCAGCAGTTCGGCGGCCGGGCCGAGGAGTCCGGCCAGCTGGTCCCGGGCCCCGAGCAGCGCGCCCGTACCGTCCTTGCGGCGCAGCCCCAGGGCCAGCGCCTCGTGCCGGGCCGCGACCGCCGCCCGCCTGCGTTCGGCGGCGGTCGCCCCGTCGCGCGCCGTGCTGTGGGCGGCCCGGGCCTCGGCGAGGGCCTGTTTGGCCTCCTCGTGGCGGACGGTCAGCTCCTCGTCCTCCGCGTCCAGCCCCTCGACCTCGGCCTTGAGCTGCTCGTACTCCTCCTGGGCGCTCACCGCCCGCTCCTGCGCCTCGTCGCGTGAGGCGGCCAGCCGGTCGATTTCGGCCTGTGCCGAACCGGCCCGGCCGCGGGCCGCGTTGACCTGGCCGTTCAGCCGGGCGAGCCCTTCGCGCCGGTCCGCGATGGCGCGGGCCGCGTCCTTGAGCCGGCGCTCCTCGGCGGCCAGCTCGCGTTCCAGGTCGGCGCGGTGGGCGACGGTGTCCTCCAGCGCGTGTTCGGCCGCCTCCAGGGCCGCCGTCAGCTCCGCCTCCTGCTCACGGATCCGGGCGGCCTCGCGCTCCATGTCCTCGGGGTCGCGGCCCCGGCGCTCCTCGGCGGGCGCCTGGGAGGCGCTGCGGACCCGGGCGTCGGCCAGCGAGACCGTGCCCCGGACCCGCTCGGCCAGTTGCGACAGCTCGTACCAGGTCTGCTGGGCGCGCTGGAGCCGGGGTGCGAGCCTGCGCACCTCGCCCTCCAGCTCGGCCTCGCGGGCGAGCGCCGTCCGCAGCTCCGCCTCGGCCGCGTCCTTGCGCTTCTTCAGCTCCGCCTCGTCGGCGATCTCGTCGCGCAGCGCGTCCCGGAGAGTCACCAGGTCGTCCGCGAGGAGCCTGAGCCGGGCGTCGCGCAGGTCGGCCTGGATGACGGCGGCCCGGCGGGCGACGGCGGCCTGCCGGCCGAGCGGCTTGAGCTGGCGGCGCAGTTCGTCGGTGAGGTCCTGGACCCGGGCGAGGTTGGCGCCCATCGCGTCCAGCTTCCGCAGCGCCTTCTCCTTGCGCTTGCGGTGCTTGAGCACGCCCGCGGCCTCCTCGATGAAGGCCCGGCGGCCCATCGGGTCGGCGTGCAGCACGGAGTCCAACTGGCCCTGCCCGACGATGACGTGCATCTCGCGGCCGATACCGGAGTCGGAGAGGAGTTCCTGGATGTCGAGCAGCCGGCAGGTGTCGCCATTGATCTGGTATTCGCTGCCGCCATTGCGGAACATGATCCGAGTGATCGTCACTTCGGCGTACTCGATGGGCAATGCGCCGTCGGAATTGTCGATGGTCAGCGACACTTCGGCGCGGCCGAGCGGGGGCCGCCCGGTCGTCCCGGCGAAGATCACGTCTTCCATCTTGCCGCCGCGCAGGGATTTGGCACCCTGTTCCCCCATGACCCAGGAGAGCGCGTCCACCACATTGGATTTGCCGGATCCATTGGGACCGACGACGCAGGTGATCCCCGGTTCGAACCGCAGGGTGGTGGCGGACGCGAACGATTTGAAACCACGCAGGGTCAGGGCCTTGAGGTGCACGCCGCCGGACTCTACCTTTCGCTCTCGGTTTCGTTGATGAAGGTGCAGGGCACATCAGACGGTAAGCGAAGGCCGGTACGTCCGGGGTGGGGGTCGGGCAAAGAAAAAGGGACGCCGAAGCGTCCCTGTGAATCTTGCTGGTGTCTCTGTGAATCCAGCTGTGGTCCTGCGCGGTGCATCGCAGAACGACCGGACAGCGACGTCCCCGGCGATGCGGGGACCCCGGTGTTCGGGGGACGGCGATCCGTGACGCAGAACGAATCAGTGATGTTCCGAGGCTACCGAGCATGCCCGGCCCGACCGGCCCGAGGGGGCCAGGGTGGTCAGGTCAGCGCAGGCTCGCCCTGGGGTACGTCGATGTCGATGCTGTCGAGCAGCGACTCTTGGTGCTGGGCGGCGGCGTTGAGCGCGTCGTTCTCGTCCTGGATCCGGTTGAGCTCGGATTCCAGGTCCTGGACGCGCTGCTGGAGCCGTCGCATCTCGGCGAGGAGTCGCGGGTCGGAACCGCCGACGTAACCGAGAAGCGCCTTTGCCATGATGGATGGTCCTCCACAATGAGTGACCGACCGATGCGGTGTGGGTCGTCAGGGGATCGCACCCGCGGTGCTCGGCAGGGCTCTGTCACCACTGCGGTTCTGCTGCTAATCAGCTCTACCGAACAGCTAAGGTGCGCGGGGTTTTCAGCGTCTCACCAAAAAGTTTGACGGTCAACACGATCACACCCTGTGTACCCGGGCGTCCCGGGGGCGCGCGGCCGGACGATCATGCGGCGCGACTCTCCTGCGGGACCCCGAGGGGTGTGCAGATCTTCGTCAATGCCGCAGCCTTGCACGACATCCCGCATCTGGCAACCATCGGCCGCCGCCGGGTCCCGTCGCAGGTCATTTCGGGTGCGGGGCCCGAGCGGGCGTTCCGGTGACCGTTCGGCGCGAGGCGTTCACCGAGCGGATCCGACGGGCCCGCGCGGGACGGGATCAACGGATGGCGAATCCGTCGTATCCACCGCGCGGGGTGTCCCAGATCTCAGTGACTCCGTCCACGCGCCCGGGTGTGTCGTCGGACCGCAGCCACTCCAGCAGGCGGTGGCAATTCTCACGCGTCCCTTCGGCCACGATCTGCACCCTGCCGTCGTCGAGATTGAGGGCGAACCCGATGAGACCGCCGATCTCCAAAGCATTTGCCCTGGTGAACCAGCGGAAGCCTACTTGCTGTACTCGGCCGCGTACCCAGACGACGAGGCGCGCTTCTTCGTTCATGCCCGAACGCTAACCGGCCGATTGCTCCGGAAGCACGTCGCCCCCTTTCGCCCATGGGCTACAGTCCCGTCGGAACAGCCTCACTCGATCGGGTGAGTATCGGACGGGTGGCGGATCACGACGGAAAAGTCGATCAAGCGGATTCGCTCCGCGTGCCACTGAATTCGATCAACGGGGAAGTCGAGCGACGTCGCCACGGCGTCCGGAGTACCAGGAAGGCACAGCGCATGGGACGCCACCGACGATCCGCCGCAGGCCCCGCCGCTGAAGAACCCGCGGCCGGGGCCGCTTCCCGACGCCGGGGCACGCGCCGGAAGAAGTCCGCCGTGCCGATCCGCACCGGGCTCCTCGGCGTCTCGGCGGCCGTGGCCGTCGGCGCGGTCGCCGTCGCCTCGGGCCTGATTCCCGGCGGCGACACCTACACCACCGGCAAGACCACCGCCGCCGACCAGGTGCGCACCGGCGGCGCCCCGGACCTGCTGACGCAGGGCGGCAGCTCCACCGCGCCGGCCGACCGGTCCGCCTCCCCGACCAGCCGGGGCTCCGAACGTCCCGGGGCGCCGAGCAAGGCTCCGTCGAAGACACCGTCCAAGACGCCCTCGGAGACGCCGTCGAAGTCGGCCGCCCCCTCCACGTCGAAGAAGCCGGCCGCCACCCCGTCCGAGAAGTCGAAGGCGCCGACGACCTCGAAGGCCCCGAAGAAGAGCACCGCCCCGGCGAGCAAGGCCCCGGCCCCGCCGAAGACCTCCTCCGCCCCGCCGCCCAGCAAGAAGCCGAGCCCTTCCCCCACCGACGCCTCCGCACGCACCGAGGTGCTGGCCCTGGTGAACCAGGAGCGGGCGAAGGTCGGCTGCTCCCCGCTGTCCACCAGCGCCCCGCTGACCTCGCTCGCCCAGAACTTCAGCGAGGACATGGCGGCCCGCGGCTTCTTCGACCACACGGACCCGGACGGCGACACTCCCTGGGACCGGGCCGCGCAGGCCGGTGTGCAGGGGCTCGGCGCGGAGAACATCGCCCGCGGCCAGGCCGACGCCCAGGCTGTGATGGAGGGCTGGATGAACAGCGAAGGCCACCGGGCGAACATTCTGAACTGCGACTACAAGACCATCGGCATCGGCGTGCACGAGGGCTCCGGCGGCCCCTGGTGGGTCCAGAACTTCGGCTTCTGACCGACCTCCACGATCCACTTACTCCCGCACAGCGCTCCCTCGGGGTGAGCACTGTGCGGGAGTAAGCTTCTGTCATGGCCAGTGATACGGACCGTCTCGCGTTCGACGTCTTCTCCCGGCAGTGCCCCTCGCGCTCCACGCTGGAGCACGCCACCGGACGCTGGGGCAGCCTGACGCTCGGCGCCCTGTACGAGGGAAGCCTCCGGTTCAACGAGCTGCGCCGCCGGGTCGACGGGGTCAGCGAGAAGATGCTCTCCCAGACCCTCCACGCGCTGGAACGCGACGGGCTCGTCCTGCGGGAGGCCCAGCCGGTCAACCCGCCCCGGGTGGACTACGAGCTCACGCCGTTCGGCCGCGAGGTCACCGAGAAGCTCCTCGGGCTGATCCGGTTCGTCGAGGGGCGGATGGACGACGTACTGGCCGCCCGTACGCGTTACGACGAGGCGCGCGGCGGCCGCTGACAGCGCGGGCAGTAGTAGCTGGAGCGGTTCATCCAGGCGCGGCGGCGCATCGGGGTGGAGCACCGGTGGCAGGGCTCGCCCTCCCGGCCGTACGCGTCGAGCGACCGGTCGAAGTAGCCGGACTCGCCGTTCACGTTGACGTACAGGCTGTCGAAACTGGTGCCGCCCTGGGCGAGCGCCGCGTTCATGACGTCGCGGGCGTGGCCGAGCAGCTCGGCGGACTTGGGGCGGGTCAGGGTCGCGGTCGGCCGGTCGTAGTGCAGCTTGGCGCGCCAGAGCGCCTCGTCCGCGTAGATGTTGCCGACGCCGCTGATCAGCGACTGGTCGAGCAGGGCGCGCTTGACCGTCGTACGGCGCTGCCGCAGCGCGGTGTGGAACGCGGCGTCGTCGAAGAGCGGGTCGAGGGGGTCCCGGGCGATGTGCGCGATGGTGTCCGGCAGGCCTTCGGGGGTGTTGTCGTGGAGCGAGAGCCCGCCGAAGGTGCGCTGGTCGACGAAGCGCAGTTCGGTGCCGAGCGCGTCGTCGAACCGCATCCGGATCCGCAGGTGCTTCTCGTCGGGCGCGTCCGCCGGCTGCACCAGCAGTTGTCCGCTCATACCGAGGTGTCCCAGCAGCGAGGCGGAGGCCTCGTCGATCGGCACCCAGAGGTACTTGCCGCGGCGCATCGCCGCCCCGAAGCGGACGCCGCGCAGCCGGGCGGCGAAGTCGACGCCGCCCGCGAGGTGCCGACGGACCGAGCGCGGGTGCAGGACCTCGACCTCGCTGACGGTGCGGCCGCTGACCCAGCGCTCAAGGCCCCGGCGGACCACTTCGACCTCGGGCAGCTCAGGCACGATGCACTACTCCAGACACGACGACGGTAGTACGGGAGCGCGGGACCGGCTCCCCGGGACGTACGGGGAAGCCGTGCGCGGGCTCCCCGGACAGGGAAAACCCCCCGGTGCGCATGGCACCGGGGGGTTCCCGTTTCGCTTCAGGCCGGAGCGGCGTCCGTGTTCGGCGACGGATCGGCAGGGGTGTCGGCGGCCCCTCCGTTGGCTGCGGACTTCTCCGCGGCCTGCCGTGCCTCTGCGGCGGCGCTGATCTCACGCCAGGCGGACTCGGCCGCCTGCTGCTCCGCTTCCTTCTTGCTACGGCCGGTGCCGGTGCCGTACGAGACACCACCGACGCGAGCGGCAGCAGTGAAGGTCTTCTCGTGATCCGGACCGGTCTCCGTGACGAGGTACTCGGGGACTCCGAGGCTCTCGCTCGCGGTGAGCTCCTGGAGGCTGGTCTTCCAGTCCAGGCCGGCACCGAGGTTCGAGGACCTGTCGATCAGCGGGTCGAAGAGCCGGTGGACCAGCTCCGAGGCCGCGCTGAGGCCCTGGTCGAGATAGACCGCGCCGATCACTGCTTCCAGTGTGTCGGCGAGGATGGAAGCCTTGTCCCGGCCCCCCGTGCCCTCTTCACCGCGGCCGAGCCGGATGAAGGAGCCGAGTTCGAGGCCGCGGCCCACTTCCGCAAGTGCACGCGAGTTGACCACCGCGGCCCGCAACTTGGCCAGCTGGCCTTCGGGCAGGTCGGGGTGGGTGCGGTACAGCGTGTCCGTGACCACCAGGCCGAGCACCGAATCCCCGAGGAATTCGAGCCGCTCGTTGGTGGGCAGACCGCCGTTCTCGTATGCGTACGAACGGTGGGTCAGCGCACGCACCAGAAGGGCGGACTCGAGATGATACCCGAGCCGCCCTTCCAGAAGCGTGTGGGACGAGGCTGTGTTGACGTTGTCTGCCTGCTTCTTGGCGCTGGACAACTCAGACATCGGGCCTCTCACCAGCCGCTCAGACCTCGAGGACCTGGCGCTTGTTGTAGGTGCCGCAGCTCGGGCACGCAATGTGCTGGAGCTTGGGCTCCTGGCAACGCTCGCACGAAACCAGGGTGGGGACCGCAGCCTTCCACTGCGACCGGCGGTGGCGCGTGTTGCTGCGCGACATCTTCCGCTTCGGAACAGCCACGGCTACTTCTCCTGCTTCTCGTCGACGCCAGGTTCGGCGCCGCCCATGTTGTCCTTCTCGCCGTCCTGAACGGTCTCGGCGAGTCCTTGCAGTGCCGCCCAACGAATGTCGAGGGCATCGTGGTGGTGGTCCGGATTCTCGTCCAGCCTGATTCCGCATTCGGAACACAGACCGGCGCAGGTCTCCTTGCACACCGGCTGCATGGGCAGTGCGAGCACTACCGCGTCACGCAGCATTGACTCGAGGTCGAACAAGCCGTCCTCGAGGAAGAACCTGTCCTCGTCGTCCTCGGCGTCGTCGGCCGGTTCCGCCGCACTGCTGCGGCCCCGGTCATCGGCGTCAGGGTACGAGAACATCTCCTGGAAATCCGCGTCGACCTCTACGGTCAGCGGCTCCAGACACCTTACGCACTCCCCCTCGGCGGTTGCACGGGCGGTGCCTGTGACAAGCACCCCTTCCATGACCGATTCGAGGCGGAGGTCCAGCTCCACGGGTGCGCCTTCCGGCACGCCGATGACGCCGTCGATGCCCAGGACCGGTGAACCGGGTGCGTCCACCGTGCGGGTCAGCCGCTTCAGGGCACCGGGACGCCGACCCAGCTCGTGCGTATCGAACACGAGAGGATTGCGGTGGTCGAGGTGGCCGTTCAGGGCTTTTCCTGCTTTCGAAATCATGGGTGTCGTACTGCGAAGGGAGGGCCGTCTACGGTCCGGGGACGAACCGTCTCCGTTCCGTGGACGAAACGGGCAGCCGAGATCGCGGACCTATGTGCGACCGAGGATTCAGGATACTGGACGGACCGCTCAGCACCCAATCGGGGCGGCCCGCCCGGGATCAGCGGCCCTGCTCGTACCGGCGCAGCTGCTCCAGGTCGATCATGCTGGTGTCGAAGAGACTGGTCTCGTCCAGCGCTCCCCCGCCCTGCTGGTCGGCCGCCTGCGGCTGCTGGGACTGAGGCTGCTGGACCTGCGGCTGCCAGCCGTAGTCCGGCTGGGCCCCCGGCTGGGGCGGGTACCCGTTCGGGTCGTAGCCCCCCTGCTGCTGGTACGCCGCGTACGGGTCGGGCTGCTGCTGGTAGCCGTACGCGTCCTGGACGCCCTGCTGGAGCGGCTGCTCCTGGTAGCCGTACGCCGCCTGCGCGTAGCTCGGCTCGCCCTGCGGCTGCGCGGGGTACTGGGGCGGCTGAGGCGGCTGGGGCACCTGCTGCGGTTCCGGGGCGAGCTCGGCCAGGCCGGCCAGATAGTCGGCGTCGCTGGTGTGCCCCTGGCCGCCCGCGGCGTCCTGGGCGGCCATGTGCGCACCGAGGTCGTCGCTGGCGACCCGGCCGTGGAGCTTCTGGCGGCCCCGGCCGACGGCCTCCAGGGTCTTCGCGAGGACGGCCTCGAAGGCGCCGAACTTGGCGTCGACGTAGGCGTCGGCCCGCTGCCGCAGGGTCTCCGGGTCGGCGCTGCGCTCGGGGGCCTCGGCGAAGTCGGGGTCCTGATAGCCCTGCTCGTCCAGGCCCTGGCCGCGGCCGAGGAGCTTCTCGCGGCCCCGGTCGACGGAACCGATGGTCTTGGTGAGGACGACCTCGAAGTTGGCGAGCTTGCTGTCGACGTAGTCGTCGGCCTCGGCCCGGACCTCCTCGGCCTCGCGGCGGGCCTCGGACAGGATCCGGTCGGACTCGCTCTGCGACTGGCGGGCGATCTCGGTCTCGGAGATCAGCGAGGCACGCTGGGCGTGGGCCGATTCGATGATCCGCTCGGCCTCCTGCCGGGCCTGCACGGCGAGCTGCTCATGGCCGCCGATCAGCTCCTGCGCCTGGGCGAGGGAGCCGGGCAGGGCCTGGCGCACCTCTTCGAGCATGGCGAGCAGCTCGGCGCGGTTGACCACGCACGAGGCCGACATGGGCATGGATCGGGCGCTCCCGACCGCTTCGACGATCTCGTCGAGCTTCTTCTGCACGTCCACCGTGTGCTCGCCACTCTCTGCTGCTCTGTTGAAGCTGCTGCTCCGTTGGAGACGGACGGGACGACTGTAAGGCCAGTCGGCCGCCGCCCGACACCTGGTGACGGGCAGTCAGCGGCTCAGCGTTCGCCCAGCCGCTCCACGAGTGCCTCGTGCACGGTCGGCGGCAGCAGGTGGGAGACGTCGCCGCCCCAGGTCGCCACTTCCTTGACCAGCGAGGACGACAGGAAGCTGTACGTCGGATTGGTCGGCACGAAGAGCGTCTCGACGCCGGAGAGGCCGTTGTTCATCTGGGCCATCTGGAGCTCGTAGTCGAAGTCGCTGACGGCCCGCAGGCCCTTCACGATCGCCGGGATCTCCCGCTGCTTGCAGAAGTCGACCAGCAGGCCGTGGAAGGACTCCACCTCGACGTTGCCGAAGTCGGCGGTGACCTCGCGGATCAGCTCGATCCGCTCGTCCACGGTGAACAGCCCCTTCTTGGACTGGTTGATCATCACCGCCACGTGCACCACGTCGTACAGCTTCGAGGCTCGTCCGATGATGTCGAGATGTCCGTTGGTGATGGGGTCGAAAGACCCCGGACAGACGGCGCGGCGCACTGTGATTCCCTCGCTCTCCGGTCCGGTCATCGTGCGTCTTCGCACGTAGCGGCGGCGCGACCGTACCAAAGCGTTCCCTCGCCGTAGCGACGGGCCCGCAGTGGCTCGAATCCGGCGGGCCAGCCGAATTCTCCGCCCCGGGTGCTGCGTTCCACCGTGACGAGCACATCGCCCGCGAGCCACCCCTGAGCACGGAGTGTGAGCAGGATCTCGCGAAGATCGTCGTCGGTGACGGCGTACGGCGGGTCCAGGAAGACGATGTCGTACGGGTCGGCCGGCGCCGGTCCTGTCACGATCTGCTCGGCTTTGCCGGTGCGGACTTCGGCACCGGGCAGACCGAGGGTGCGGACGTTGTCGCGGACGGTGCGGACCGCCTTCGGGTCGGCCTCGACGAGCAGGGCGTGGACCGCACCGCGGGAGAGGGCTTCGAGGCCGACGGCGCCGGATCCGGCGTACAGATCGGCGACCCTCACCCCCTCCAGGGTGCCGAGCAGCGCTTCCCAGGTCGAGAAGAGGCCCTCGCGCGCACGGTCGGAGGTGGGGCGGGTGCCGGTGCCGGGCGGGACGGCCAGGCGGCGTCCGCCGGCCGAGCCGGCGATCACGCGGGTCATGGGTGTGGGGTCCTCGGGGTCGTGGGCGTACGGCGCACGGGGCCGTCGGCGGTCGGTACGCGCGCTGTGCGCGTGCCGTGCGTCCACGATATGGCGTACCGGTTCGACCGGCCCGTCCGCCTCTGTCCTGCCCGTGGCCGCTCGCCGGCTCTCACCCCTTGTCGAGATACTCCTCGCGGTCCTTGTCCAGGAGGGCGGCCAGCACCGTGCGCAGCTCCGGCAGGTGTTCCAGCTCGGGGTCGGCGGCGACGACCGCGACGGCCTCCTCGCGGGCGGCGGCGATCACCTCCTCGTCGTCGATGACGGTGAGCATCCGCAGTGATGAGCGCACTCCGGACTGGGCCTGGCCCAGCACATCGCCCTCGCGGCGCTGCTCCAGGTCGATGCGGGAGAGCTCGAAGCCGTCCAGGGTGGCGGCGACGGCGGAGAGCCGGGCGCGGGCGGGGCTCGCCTCGTGGGCCTCGCTGACCAGCAGGCAGAGCCCGGGGGCGGAGCCCCGGCCGACCCGGCCGCGCAGCTGGTGGAGCTGGGAGACGCCGAAGCGGTCGGCGTCCATGATCACCATGGCGGTGGCGTTGGGGACGTTGACCCCGACCTCGATGACGGTGGTGGCGACCAGGACGTCGACGTCCCCGGCGGCGAAGCGGCGCATGACGTCGTCCTTGTCGTCGGGGTGCATCCTCCCGTGCAGCACCTCGACGCTCAGTCCGGCCAGCGCGCCCTTGCGCAGTTCGTCGGCGATCTCCAGCACGGCGAGCGGCGGCCGCTTCTCGGGGTCTTCCTCGGGGGCCGCCTTCTTGGCCTTCGCCTTCTTCCCGCCCTTGCCCTCCGCCTCCTCCGCGTCGTCGCCGATGCGGGGGCAGACCACGTACGCCTGGTGGCCGTTCTCGACCTCCTCGCGGACGCGTTCCCAGGCGCGGCTGAGGAAGTGCGGTTTGTCCTTGGCGGGGACGACATGGCTGGCGATCGGGGAGCGGCCGGCCGGGAGCTGGTCCAGGACGGAGGTCTCCAGGTCGCCGAAGACCGTCATCGCGACCGTACGGGGGATGGGGGTGGCGGTCATGACGAGGAGGTGGGGCGGCTGCTTGCCCTTGGAGCGGAGGGCGTCGCGCTGTTCCACGCCGAAGCGGTGCTGCTCGTCGACCACGACCAGGCCGAGGTCGTGGAACTGGACCTTGTCCTCGATCAGCGCGTGGGTGCCGATGACGATGCCCGCCTCGCCGGTGACCAGGTCGAGCAGGGCCTGTCGGCGGGCCGCCATGCCCATGGAGCCGGTGAGCAGGACGACCTTGGTGCCCCGGTCGGAGCCGCCCAGCGCCCGCCCGTCGCCCGACCGCCGCCCCTCATCGAGAGGCGCTTCGCGCCACAGCCCCCAATTGCCGGCCAGCTCGCCCATCATCTCGGTGATCGAGCGGTGGTGCTGCTGGGCGAGGACCTCGGTGGGGGCGAGCATCGCGGCCTGGCCACCGGCGTCGACCACGGTGAGCATGGCGCGCAGAGCGACCATCGTCTTGCCCGAACCCACCTCTCCCTGGAGGAGCCGGTGCATCGGGTGCTCGGTGGCCAGGTCGTCGAAGATCTCCTTGCTGACCTTCTCCTGGCCCTCGGTGAGGGTGAAGGGCAGCTTGGCGTCGAAGGCGTCCAGCAGGCCGTCCGCGACGGGGCGGCGGGCGGCGGCGGGCAGTTGGGTGTCGGCGTACCGGCGGCGGGCCAGGGCGACCTGGAGGACGAACGCCTCGTCCCACTTGAGCCGGGCCTTGGCGTCCTCGATGTCCGCCTTCGTCTGCGGGCGGTGCACCTTCAGCAGGGCTTCGGGCAGCGGGGTGAAGCCCCGGCCCTCGCGCAGGGAGGCGGGCAGCGGGTCCACCGCGTCCTGCGCGCTGGGCAGCACGGCGTCGACGGCCTTGGCGATCCGCCAGGAGTCGAGCTGCTTGCAGGCGGGGTAGATCGGCAGCAGCCGTCCGGCGAAGGCGTCCACAGCCTCGGTCGCCTCGTCGGCGTCGGAGGCGTCGAGCAGTTGGTACGTGGGGTGGGCCAGCTGCATCTTGCGGTTGAAGACGGAGACCTTGCCCGCGAACATCGCCTGGCGGCCCGGGAGCAGCTCCTTGTGCGGCTTGTGGACGCCGTGGCCGAAGAAGACCAGCTGGAGGCGGCCGCTGCCGTCGGTCAGGGTGACCTCCAGGCGTTTGCCCCGGCCGTTGTTGAACATCAGGATCCGGGCGTCGGCGACCTGGGCGACGACCGTGACGTGCTCGTCCAGCGGGAGGTCGGCCAGCGCGGTCAGCTTGCCGCGCTCCTCGTACCGCCGCGGGTAGTGGTGCAGCAGATCACCGACCGTGTGCAGGTCGAGGTGTTCGGCCATCACCTTCGCGGTGGCTCCGCCGAGCAGCTTCTTGAGAGGTTCATCGAACGAGGACACGCGATCCATTGCACACCACGGCACTGACAGCTGTCCGCCGGGCGCGACCGTGCCGCGGATTCTCGGCTACTCGACGCCGATCAGCAGGGGTGCGCGCTGGTGCCCGCCCCGGTAGACCACGGTGTCCACGGCGAGGTAGCCCTCGCGCACATGCTCCTCCAGCGCGTCGGCCAGTGAGTCGGGGACGTCCTCGCCGAGGACGAGGGTGACCAGTTCGCCGCCCGCCGCCAGCATCCGGTCGAGGACGGTGCGGGCGGTGGCCGGGACGTCGGCGCCGATCACGGCCACGTCGCCGTCGATCAGTCCGAGGATGTCCCCGGCCTGGCAGATCCCGGCCATGGTCCACGACTGGCGTTCCGCGACGGCCAGTTCGGCGTAGCGGGTGGCGCCGGCGGCGGCGGTCATGGCGACCACGTCCTCGTCGAAGCCCCGGTCGGGCTCGTGGACGGCGAGGGCGGCGATGCCCTGGACGGCGGCGCGGGTGGGAACGAGGGCGACCCGGACCCCCTCGGTCCTGGCCTGCTCGGCGGCCGCGGCGGCGGTGTGGCGCAGGGCGGCGTCGTTGGGCAGCAGCACCACCTCACGGGCGTGGGCGCGACGGATGGCGTCGACCAGTTCGCCGCTGGCGGGCGGTTCGCCGGGGCGGGCGATCACGGTGGTGGCGCCGGCCTCGGTGCAGAGCCCGGCCAGTCCGTCGCCGGGGACCACGACGACGACGGCGCGCTGCGCGGGTTCGGCCTGGACGCGGAGGTCGTGGCCGCTCTCGGTGGCGAAGTGGGTGATCCGGATCCGGTACGGCCGCCCGGCCTCGACGCCCGCCTCCACGGCGGCCCCGGCGTCGTCGACATGGACGTGGACGTGCCAGAGCCCGTCGCCGCCCACCACGACCAGGGAGTCGCCGAGCGCGTCGAGCCGGGTGCGCAGCCGGGCCACCTGCTCGTCACCGGCCTCCAGGAGGTAGATCACCTCGAACGCGGGCCCGGCGACCCCGTCCTCGGGACAGTCGAGCGGCCCCTCCCCCACCGGCACACCGGTCTCCGGAACGCCCCCCGCCGGGAAGCCTCCCGCCGGAACGCCCTCCACCGGGGTGCCGCCCACCGGCAGGCCCACCACGGAGCCGCCGTCCACGGGCGTGGGCGCCTTCCCGTGGGCGGTACGGGGCCCCCGTACCGGGGCCTGCCCGGTCACGGTCTCCACCAGCGCGCCCAGGACCGCGACCAGTCCCCGGCCCCCGGCGTCGACCACGCCCGCCCGGCCGAGGACGGCGAGCTGCTCGGGCGTCTTCGCGAGGGCCGCGAGCGCACCGGCGTACGCGGCGTGCACGACGGTGCGCAGATCCGATTCCCCGCCCTCGGCGGCCTCGGCGGCCGCTGCGGCGACGGTGAGCACGGTGCCCTCGACGGGGTGGGCGACCGCCCGGCGGGCGGCGTCGGCGGCCCGGGTGAGGGCGCGGCGCAGGTGGGCCGCGTCGCCGCCGTCGGCCAGCACTCCGGCCATGCCGCGCAGCAGCTGGGCCAGGATCGTGCCGGAGTTCCCCCGGGCGCCGATCAGGGCGCCGTGCGCCATGGCGCGTACGGCGTCGGCGGTGGCGGGCGCGGTGGCTCCGGTCTCGTGCGCGGCGAACACCGCTTCGACGGCCGCGGCCGCGGACTCGACGGTCAGATAGAGGTTGGTGCCGGTGTCCCCGTCGGCGATGGGATAGACGTTGATCGCGTCGATCTCCGCGCGCTCCCGGCCCAGGGCCTCCAGGGCCAGTGAGCACCACGTGCGCACCGCGACGGCGTCCAGATCGTCGGGGAGCTGCGGCACCGATGGTCCTCCTCGATCGGCCGTGGCAACGGACTGCACCGCAGGTTAGCCCGCCTGCCGGGGTTCCGGTCCGGACAGGGGGCGGGCGGGGCGATGGGCCAACCCGTGGTAGTTTCGTATCTCCGAAGCAGGCGTTGTATGCTGCTCCGGTTGCCCGATGAGAGTCGGGCCATCCCTCCGGTACCGCCACTTCAGTCAAATGATTCCGGCGCGCCGGATTTCACTGTAAGTGCATCTGAAGTCTTTGGAGTGACCCGTGGCTGCCAACTGCGACGTTTGCGGCAAGGGGCCGAGCTTCGGCAACAGCATTTCGCACTCGCACCGCCGTACGTCCCGTCGCTGGAATCCCAACATCCAGCGCGTGCGTGCCGTGGTCGGTCGGACGCCGAAGCGGCTCAACGTCTGCACCTCGTGCATCAAGGCCGGCAAGGTCGCGCGCTGACGTCCCCGTCGTAGCGCAGCCTTCCGGTTGCCCAAAAAGCCGGTCCATCTCGGTGGACCGGCTTTTTGCTGTGCTCAGGGGCTGATCAGGAAGCCGGACCGTCGGCCGGGCGGGTCCGCCAGCCGTGGTCGACGGGGCCGATGCCGCCGCCGAGCGGGAAGCCGGCCTCGATCGCGCCGGTGACGTACGCCTTCGCGTCCCGTACCGCCGTGGGCACGTCCCTCCCCAGCGCGAGCCCGGAGGCGATGGCGGAGGCCAGCGTGCAGCCGGTGCCGTGGGTGTGGCGGTTGTCGTGCCGGGGGGCGCGCAGCCAGTGTTCCGCGCTCCCGTCTGTGAGCAGGTCCACCGCCTCGCCGGGCAGGTGGCCGCCCTTGATCACGACCCAGCGCGGTCCGAAGGCGAGGATCTCCTCGGCGGCCCGGCGCATCCCGCTCTCGTCGGTGACCGTGACCCCGGTGAGCTGGGCCACTTCGTCGAGGTTCGGGGTGGCGACGGTGGCGACGGGCAGCAGCTTCGTCCGTACGGAATCGAGGGCTTCGGCGGCGAGCAGCGCGTCGCCGTGCTTGGAGACGCCGACCGGGTCGACGACGACGGGGGCGTCGGTTCCGGCGAGGAGTTCGGCGACGGTCTCCACGAGGGCGGCGGAGGCGAGCATTCCGGTCTTCACGGCCTGGACGCCGATGTCGTCGACGACGCTGCGGTACTGGGCGCGTACGGCGTCCACCGGAAGCTCCCACGCGCCCTGGACGCCGAGGGAGTTCTGCGCGGTGACGGCGGTGAGCACGCTCATGCCGTGCACGCCGAGCGCGAGCATCGTCTTCAGATCGGCCTGGATCCCCGCACCGCCGCCGGAGTCGGATCCGGCGACGGTGAGCACACGGGGCGGTACAGCGGTACGTATGGGCATACGCAGCAATCTAATGCTCGCGTCCCCCGCTCACGCGCGCGGCTGGGTGTCCTCGATGGAGCCGAAGTGGTCCCAGCCGCCCTTGCTGGTCCAGGGGGCTCCGTCGACGGTGACCTGGGGCAGGGCGGAGGGGTTGAGGACCTCGCCGATCACCTTCCAGCGGGCGGGCAGCTTCACGTCCGGCGGGAAGGTCGCCACGATCGCGTGGTCCTCTCCCCCGGTCAGCACCCACTGGAGCGGGTCGACGCCGACGGCCTGGCCGATGTCGGACATCTGCGAGGGGATGTCGATGAGGCCGGAGCGCAGGTCGATGCGGACCTTGCTGGACTCCGCGATGTGTCCGAGGTCCGCGACGAGGCCGTCGCTGACGTCGGTCATCGCGGTGGCGCCGAGCCCGGCGGCCGCGGGGCCCGCATGGTACGGCGGTTCGGGACGGCGGTGGGCCTCGACGAAGGCGCGGGGCGAGCGGAAGCCGCGGGAGAGCACGGCGTATCCGGCGGCGGACCAGCCGAGCCAGCCGGTGACCGCGACGACGTCGCCGGGGCGGGCGCCGGCCCGGGTGACCGGTTCGTGGTTGCGCAGGTCGCCGAGGGCGGTGATCGCGACGGTGATCGTGTCGCCGCCGACCACATCGCCGCCGACCACGGCGGCGCCCGCCACCTGGCACTCGTCGCGCAGCCCGTCCATCAGCTCGGCGGCCCAGGTGACGGGGAGGTCGGCGGGGACGACGAGGCCGAGGAGCAGCGCGGTGGGCACGGCGCCCATCGCCGCGATGTCGGCGAGGTTCTGGGCGGCGGCCTTGCGGCCGACGTCGTACGCCGTCGACCAGTCACGCCGGAAATGACGCCCTTCCAGCAGGATGTCCGTACTGGCCACGACCCTGCGGTCGGGGGCGGCCACGACCGCGGCGTCGTCGCCGGGTCCCAGCCGTACCGCCGGAGTGGTGGTGAGCCGGGACGTGAGCTCTCTGATGAGCCCGAACTCCCCCAACTCGCCCACGGTTCCCTTCACCGAGTCTCACCTCTCCTTTATCGCCCCGGACACCCGTCCGGGCCCCCGGTCGCGAGCCGTCTGTGCTGTCGGTACCGTCAAGAGATACGTCAACTTCTGCGCTCTGTACGCCACGCTGTGGACGTCATCCGGCCCGTAGGTCTCCCCGTGGCCCGCGGCAACGCGATAACGTGGCGTCCCTTTCCCCCACATGATCCTCGTGGCCGCCCTGGAGGTTCCGTGGTACAGGCGTACATCCTCATCCAGACCGAAGTGGGCAAGGCGTCGATCGTCGCCGAGACCATTTCCAAGATCCCGGGAGTCATCCAGGCAGAGGACGTCACCGGTCCGTACGACGTGATCGTGCGGGCCCAAGCAGACACGGTCGATGAACTCGGCCGCATGGTGGTCGCCAAGGTGCAGCAGGTGGACGGCATCACACGAACCCTGACCTGCCCGGTCGTCCACCTCTGACCCCCGTCTAGGCTGGGCCGGTGACGTCATCCGCCCGCCGTTCCCCCCGCTCGATATTCCTCGGTCCGTCCGCTGCCGTGCTCGTGCTGGCCGCGGCGGGCTGTTCACTCAGCGACGCGCAGCCCTCGATCACGGTTCCCACGCCGTCCCCGGAGGCCGCAGCGTACTGCGAGGCCCTGCACGAGGAACTGCCGAAGACCGTCCTCGAACTGGAACGCAGCGACCCCTCCCCGGATTCGGAGCTGACCGCCGGCTGGGGGGACGGGGCGATCGTACTGCGCTGCGGGGTCCCCCGGCCCGCCGAGATGGACGACCCCCAGTCACAGGGCGTCGAGGCGGACGGTGTGCAGTGGATGCTGGAGGAGCCCGAGGACTCCGGTCCGCGATTCACCACTACGTACCGCAAGGCGTACGTCGAGGTCACGCTCGACTCGACGTACGCCCACGACATCACGCCGCTGGCCTCCTTCGCCGGCCCCGTCTCGAAGACGGTCCCGAGCAAGTTCTGAAGGCCGGCCACCGGCCAGGGCGTGTCCGGCGGGTCAGGGCGCGGACCCGGCCAGGATCCGCCGGACACGCCCTGGGTCAGCGCAGTCCGGTGGAGCGGGTCAACGCGGCCTGGATCAGCCGGTCGACCAGCTCCGGGTAGTCGACGCCGCTCTCCTGCCACATGCGCGGGTACATGGAGATCGGGGTGAAGCCCGGCAGGGTGTTGATCTCGTTGATCACGAAGCCGCCGTCCTCGGTGAGGAAGAAGTCGGCGCGCACCAGACCCTCGCAGGAGACGGCGTCGAAGGCGGCGACGGCGAGCCGCTGCACCTCGGCGGTCTGCTCCTCGGTGAGCGGTGCGGGCACGAGCCCGGCGGCCGAGTCGATGTACTTGGCCTCGAAGTCGTAGAAGTCGTGCGCGGTGACCGGCGGGATCTCGGCGGGCACGCTGGCGCGCGGGCCGTCCTCGAACTCCAGCACCCCGCACTCGATCTCGCGGCCGCGCAGCAGCGACTCGACGAGGAACTTCGGGTCGTGGCGGCGGGCCTCCTCGATCGCCTCGTCGAGTCCGGCGAGGTCGTCGACCTTGGTGATGCCCATCGAGGAGCCGCCCCGTGCGGGCTTGATGAACAGCGGCCAGCCGTGCTCGCCGGCGAAGTCCACGATCCGCTTGCGGGCGGCGGCGGGGTCGTTGTCCCACTCGCGGGGGCGGACGACCTCGTACGGTCCGACCGGCAGCCCGAAGGAGAGGAAGACGCGCTTCATGTACTCCTTGTCCTGGCCGACGGCGGAGGCGAGAACCCCCGCGCCGACGTAGGGCACACCGGAGAGTTCGAGCAGTCCCTGGAGGGTGCCGTCCTCCCCGTACGGACCGTGCAGCACGGGGAAGACGACGTCGACCTCGCCCAGCGCCTTGGGCACGGAGCCGGGTTCGCTGTAGAGGACCTCGCGGCTGCCGGGGTCCACGGAGAGCACGACGCTGCCCTCGGCGGACTCGGTGAGCCGGTCCACGTCGGGGACCTTGCGGTCGGCGATGGCCATGCGTTCGGGATCGTCGGCGGTGAGCGCCCAGCGGCCGTCCGTCGTGATGCCGATCGGCAGGACGTCGTACTTGGTCCGGTCGATGGCCTTCATGACGGCGCCGGCCGTGACGACCGAGATGCCGTGTTCGGAGCTGCGGCCGCCGAACACGACAGCCACGCGGGGCTTGCGGCGCTGCGGCTCAGGGCTCTCGGCGCGCTCAGGGCTCTGGGGGAGGTTCTCGCTGCTCATATCGCGATGAGCGTACCTGCTGGTAGGGGAGACGTCAGCGTCGCTCGGCCTTGGCGCTCCGCGACATCAGCTCCTTGACGGCGACGACCGGGGACTTGCCCTCGTGGACGATGGAGACGACGGTCTCGGTGATGGGCATGTCGACCCCGTGCCTGCGTGCCAGGTCGAGGACCGATTCGCAGGACTTGACGCCCTCGGCGGTCTGCTTGGTGACGGCGATCGTCTCCTGGAGCGTCATGCCCCGGCCGAGGTTGGTGCCGAAGGTGTGGTTGCGCGAGAGCGGCGAGGAGCAGGTGGCCACCAGGTCGCCCAGGCCAGCGAGTCCGGAGAACGTCAACGGGTCGGCGCCCATGGCCAGACCCAGTCGGGTGGTCTCGGCGAGGCCCCGGGTGATGAGGGAGCCCTTGGTGTTGTCGCCGAGGCCCATGCCGTCCGCGATGCCGACGGCGAGGCCGATGACGTTCTTCACGGCGCCGCCGAGCTCGCAGCCGACGACGTCGGTGTTGGTGTACGGCCGGAAGTACGCGGTGTGGCAGGCGGCCTGGAGGCGTTGGGCGACGGACTCGTCGGCGCAGGCGACGACGGCCGCGGCGGGGCGTCGCTCGGCGATCTCCTTGGCCAGGTTGGGTCCCGACACGACGGCGATGCGGTCGGCGGAGACCTTGGTGACGTCCGCGATCACCTCGCTCATCAGCTCGGCGGTGCCCAGCTCGACGCCCTTCATCAGGGAGACCAGGACGGTGTCCGGCTCCAGGTGCGGGGCCCAGTCGGCGAGGTTGGCGCGCAGCGTCTGGGAGGGCACGACGAGAAAGGCGAACTCCGCGCCGCGCAGGGCCTCGGCGGCGTCCGTGGTGGCGCGGATGGAGTCGGGGAGCGCGATGCCCGGGAGGTAGTCCGGGTTGGTGTGGGTGGTGTTGATGGTCTCGGCGACCTCGGCGCGGCGGCCCCAGAGGGTGACCTCGCAGCCCGCGTCGGCGAGGATCACGGCGAAGGCCGTACCCCATGAGCCGGTTCCGAAGACGGCTGCTTTTACGGGGTGCGTCACGTGGGTCCCTTTCCCTGGGCCCTGCGCCGTTGTTCAGCACGGGCTTTGCGGTGATCGTAGAGCTCGGCGGGCGCTTTCTCGCCGCGCAGGTCCTCCAGCTCGCGGGTGACCGCCGCCATGATGACCTCGGTCGCCTCGCGGAGCACCTCGGGGGTCGGCTCCAGACCGTGGAAGCGGCTGAGGTCGACGGGCGGTCCGGCCTGCACCTGGAGCGTCTTGCGGGGGAACAGCCGGAACTTGTTCTCCTTGGCGTAGGGCGGCATCGCGAGGTTGGCGCCCCACTGGGCGACGGGGATGACGGGCGCCTTGGTCATCAGGGCGACCCGGGCGGCCCCGGTCTTGCCGGCCATCGGCCACATGTCGGGGTCCCGGGTGAGGGTGCCTTCGGGGTAGAAGGCGACGCACTCGCCGCGCTCGATGGCATCGACGGCGGCCCGGAAGGCGTCCAGGGCGTTGGTGGTCTCGCGGTAGACGGGGATCTGGCCGGTGCCGCGCAGCATCATCCCGACGAACGGGGTGCGGAAGAGGCCGGCCTTCGCCAGGAGCCGCGGCACCCGCCCGGTGTTGTACTGGAAGTGGCCGTAGGAGAGCGGGTCCAGATAGGAGTTGTGATTGACGGCGGTGATGAATCCGCCGTCGGCCGGAATGTGTTCCATCCCCCGCCAGTCGCGCTTGAACAGAACCACCAATGGCGGCTTGGCGATGACCGCCGCCAGGCGGTACCAAAAGCCGATTCTGCGGCGGGACACTCGGACACCTTCCTTAAGGACTTCGACCTGCAGCCTGGCTACTGACGGTCAAGTCTCGCCCCAGGCCCCTGCTCTGTCGAGAACACCGTACGCCTCACGTTCGGTAGCGGTCCTCCAGGTTGTCGTACCGGCAGGCGAGAATAAGTCCTCACGCGTACGGAGGGGGAGATCGCCACGAACACCGATCCGGCCGGGCCCTGGTCCCTGGTCGTTCCGCTGAAGCCGCTCGCACGGGCCAAGAGCCGCCTGGCGCGGGCGGCGGGCGAGGATGCGCGGCCCCGGCTGGCCCTGGCGTTCGCCCAGGACACGGTGGCCGCGGCGCTGGCCTGCTCCCGCGTGCGCGATGTGGTGGTCGTCACGGACGACGCCGTGGCCGCGGCGGCTCTTTCCGCGCTCGGGGCGCGGATCGTGCCGGACGCTCCGGGGGCCGGGCTCAACGCGGCGCTCGCGCACGGCGCACGCTCCGTGCGGGCCCTGCGGCCCGCCGCCGCGGTGGCCGCGCTCAACGCGGATCTGCCGGCACTGCGCACCGGCGAATTGGCGCGGGTGCTCGATTTTGCTTCCGCTTTTCCCAACGCTTTTCTCCGGGACGCGGCGGGAATCGGGACGACATTTCTGGCCGCGGCGAGCGGTGCGGAATTCCGTCCGGCTTTCGGTGGTCCGTCCGGGGCCCGGCACCTGGCGTCGGGTGCGGTGGAAATAGCGTTGTCCGGCGTCGACTCGGTGCGCCGGGACGTGGATACGGGCGAGGATCTGCGGGTCGCGCTGGCCCTGGGGGTGGGGTCGCACACGGCGCGGATCGCGGCCGCGCCCGCCTCGTCCCGTGACCGATAGGCTGCCGCCCATGCAGGCGACCTCGTACACGTACGACCCCGAGACCCGTAGCGGCAGCGTGCTGCTGGACGACGGCACCCCGGTGGACTTCGACGCCCCGGCCTTCGACGCGGGCGGCCTGCTGCTGCTGCGTCCGGGGCAGCGGTTGCGGATCGAGGGCGAGGGCCAGGGAGCGGCCCTGCGGATCACCCTGGTGACGCTGCAGACGTTCTGACCCCGCTCCCGACCGGAGCGACGCCGCTGGGCCGAACGGGGTCCGGACAGCCCGCGGGCCGGGCTCCCCCGGAGGGGAGCCCGGCCCGGCGCGTTGTGAGGAGCGAGCGGGTGCCCGGTCTCACTTCTTGCGTGCGGTGGCCTTCTTGGCCGTGGTCTTGCGCGCCGTGGTCTTCTTCGCGGGCGCCTTCTTCGCCGTGGTCTTCTTGGCGGGCGCGGTCTTGCTGGCGACGGCCTTCTTGGCGGTCGTCGCGGCCTTCTTCGCCGGGGTCGCCTTCTTGGCGGCCGCGGAGGCCTTCTTGGCCGTCGCGGTGGTCTTCTTCGCGGTGACCTTCTTGGCTGCGGCGGTGGTCTTCTTCGCCGGAGTCGCCTTCTTGGCGGTGGTCTTCTTCGCGGTGGCCTTCTTGGCGGCCGACTTCTTGGCGGCTGCGGCCTTCACCGTCGTACGGGCGGCGGAAGATCCGCCCGAGAGGCTGCCCTTGGGGGCCTTCTTGACGGCCACGTCGTTCTTGGGGAGCTTCTTCGAGCCGCTCACCAGGTCCTTGAAACCCTGGCCCGCGCGGAAGCGGGGCACCGAGGTCTTCTTGACCCGGACGCGCTCACCCGTCTGCGGGTTGCGGGCGTACCGGGCGGGGCGGTCGACCTTCTCGAACGAGCCGAAGCCGGTGACCGAGACACGGTCCCCGGCGACAACGGCACGGACGATCGCGTCGAGTACCGCGTCGACAGCGTCTGCGGCCTGCTGACGGCCGCCGACCTTGTCGGCAATCGCTTCTACGAGCTGCGCCTTGTTCACGTCTTCCCCTTCGGAGACATTGCCAGAACGAAAGTGTTCAAGCTTTTTCGCACGTTAGGCAGATATATACCGCAAATCAAACACGAAACGGGCTAATCACCCTAGTGCCGCAACGAAGTCGACCGATGCGCAGTTCCACGTGTCAGTCACCTTCGGGGAATCGGCCCTCATCGAGGTCCTTCATCAACCGGTCCAGACGCCTTGCCGCGTCCGGGAGATCGTGCTTCGCCGCGGCCGTGACGACCAGCAGCTTCCGGGTCAGCGCCATCCGTACGCTCTCCGGGACTTGCAGTGCACGCACCTTCGCGTGCGCTTCCTTCAATCGGTCGGCGACTTGGCCATAGAGCTTGAGTTGGCTGTCGCGTTCCATGCACCGATTGTGCCATCTGGGGCGAGTTGTCGCCCGACGGGGTCTCAACAAGCGACTGCGCCCCCTGCCGGGAGGCAGGGGGCGCAGTCCTGGAAAAGCGCTGCTCAGGCGGCAATGGTACGCGGCTTGAAGGCGGGCCTTGCCGCCTCGTACGCGGCGATGTCCGCTTCGTTCTGAAGGGTGAGGCTGATGTCGTCGAGGCCGTTGAGCAGTCGCCAGCGGGCGTTCTCGTCGAGCTCGAAGTCGGCGGTGATGCCCTCGGCGCGGACCTGGCGCGCCTGAAGGTCGACGGTCACCTCGACGGTCGGGTCGGCCTCCGTCAGCTCCCAGAGGGCGTCGACGACCTTCTGCTCCAGGACCACGGTGAGCAGCCCGTTCTTCAGCGAGTTGCCGCGGAAGATGTCGGCGAAGCGGGAGGAGACGACGGCCTTGAAGCCGTAGTTCTGCAGGGCCCAGACCGCGTGTTCGCGG
Organism: Streptomyces anulatus; assembly: GCF_014650675.1. Lineage (GTDB taxonomy): Bacteria > Actinomycetota > Actinomycetes > Streptomycetales > Streptomycetaceae > Streptomyces > Streptomyces anulatus. The sequence goes on from NZ_BMVK01000019.1 coordinate 167,364, forward strand.
GAGGAGCCCGTACCGAAGTCGGGGCCGGCGACCAGGACCGAGGCGCCCTCGCACTCGGGGCGGTTGAGGACGAAGTTCTCGTCCTTGCGCCAGGCTTCGAAGAGCCCGTCCTCGAACCCGTCGCGGGTGACCTTCTTCAGCCAGTGCGCGGGGATGATCTGGTCGGTGTCGACGTTGCTGCGGCGCAGCGGAACGGCCCGGCCGGTGTGCGTGGTGAATGCTTCCATGGCTATCGGACTCCGGCGGGGGTACGGGCGTCGGACAGGTCGGCGGGCGAGGCCAGATGGCCCAGCACCGCGGTGGCGGCGGCGACCTGGGGCGAGACCAGATGGGTGCGGCCGCCCTTGCCCTGCCGCCCCTCGAAGTTGCGGTTCGAGGTGGAGGCGGAGCGCTCGCCGGGGGCGAGCTGGTCGGGGTTCATGCCGAGGCACATCGAGCAACCCGCGTGCCGCCATTCGGCGCCGGCCTCGGTGAAGACCTTGTCCAGGCCCTCGGAGACGGCCTGGAGGGCGACCCGGACCGAGCCGGGGACGACCAGCATCCGTACGCCGTTCGCGACTTTGCGGCCGTCCAGGATCGAGGCCGCGTTGCGCAGGTCCTCGATGCGGCCGTTGGTGCACGAACCTACGAAGACGGTGTCGACGTTGATGTCGCGCAGCGGCTGCCCGGCGGTCAACCCCATGTATTCCAGGGCCTTTTCGGCGGCGTGGCGCTCCGAGGCGTCCTCGTACGAAGCCGGGTCGGGGACGTTGGCCGACAGGGGCGCGCCCTGACCGGGGTTGGTGCCCCAGGTGACGAACGGGGCCAGTTCGGTGGCGTCGATGACGACCTCGGCGTCGAACACCGCGTCGTCGTCGGAGCGCAGGGTCTTCCAGTACGCGACGGCGGCGTCCCAGTCCTCGCCCTCGGGGGCGTGGTCGCGGCCCTTGAGGTAGTCGAAGGTGGTGGCGTCCGGGGCGATCATGCCCGCACGGGCGCCGGCCTCGATCGACATGTTGCAGATGGTCATCCGGGCCTCCATCGAGAGCTTCTCGATGGCGGAGCCGCGGTATTCGAGGATGTAGCCCTGGCCGCCGCCGGTGCCGATCCGGGCGATGATCGCCAGGATCAGGTCCTTCGCGGTGACCTCGTCGGGCAGTTCGCCCTCGACCGTGATGGCCATGGTCTTCGGGCGGGCCAGCGGCAGCGTCTGGGTGGCGAGGACGTGCTCCACCTGGCTGGTGCCGATGCCGAACGCCAGCGCGCCGAACGCGCCGTGCGTGGAGGTGTGGGAGTCGCCGCAGACCACCGTGGTGCCGGGCTGGGTCAGACCCAGCTGCGGGCCGACCACGTGCACGACGCCCTGCTCGACGTCGCCCAGCGGGTGCAGCCGGACGCCGAAGTCCGCGCAGTTCTTGCGCAGGGTCTCCAGCTGGGCGCGCGAGACCGGGTCGGCGATCGGCTTGTCGATGTCGAGGGTCGGGGTGTTGTGGTCCTCGGTGGCGATGGTGAGGTCGAGGCGTCGTACCGGACGTCCGGCCTGGCGCAGCCCGTCGAAGGCCTGCGGGCTGGTCACCTCGTGCAGCAGGTGCAGATCGATGAAGAGAAGGTCGGGCTCGCCCTCCGCGCGCCGGACGACATGGTCGTCCCAGACCTTCTCCGCGAGTGTCCTACCCATCGCTTTCCCTCCGGCCGGCGTCTTCGCCGGCCCAACTAGAGATTCGGTGCGCCTCCGTCCGGACCCCCGTGCGGGGCGGTGGCTACGAGCCGTTGTGCGGCCGCCCCCACAGGTTCGCAACTTCCGCCGGAAATTGAACTTGCGTTTCACAGAGTGAGACGGGAGTATCGTCGTATGGACAACTCTAGCGGCGTCGGCGTTCTCGACAAGGCAGCTCTGGTATTGAGCGCCCTGGAGTCCGGTCCGGCCACCCTCGCCGGGCTGGTCGCGGCGACCGGGCTCGCACGGCCCACGGCCCATCGACTGGCCGTGGCACTGGAACACCACCGCATGGTGGCGAGGGATATGCAGGGCCGGTTCATTCTCGGCCCCCGGCTGTCGGAACTGGCAGCCGCGGCGGGCGAGGACCGCCTGCTGGCCACGGCCGGACCGGTGCTCACCCACCTGCGCGACATCACCGGCGAGAGCGCGCAGCTCTACCGCCGGCAGGGCGACATGCGCATCTGCGTGGCGGCGGCGGAACGGCTGTCCGGACTCCGGGACACGGTGCCGGTCGGCTCGACCCTCACGATGAAGGCGGGCTCCTCCGCCCAGATCCTGATGGCCTGGGAGGAGCCGGAGCGCCTGCACCGGGGTCTCCAGGGCGCCAGGTTCACGGCGACGGCGCTCTCCGGCGTACGGCGGCGGGGCTGGGCCCAGTCGATCGGTGAGCGGGAGCCGGGCGTCGCCTCGGTCTCCGCTCCGGTGCGCGGCCCCTCGAACCGGGTGGTCGCGGCGGTCTCGGTCTCCGGGCCGATCGAGCGACTGACGCGTCATCCGGGCCGGATGCACGCCCAGGCGGTCATCGACTCGGCAGCACGGCTGAGCGAGGCCCTGCGCCGCACGGGCTGACGCCGCACGATTCCTCCCACCGAACTTCCGGAAGGCCGCCCCAGCGTCGTGGCGGCCCTTTTCTTTTCCGGACCCTCCCCTCACCTCCCCTGCCGGGCGCAACGGCGGTGCCGGGCGGGTGACTTGGCGCGAGGCGCCCCGCTCCGGACAAGCGGGAAGGCCCCCCACCGAGGTGAAGGGCCTTCCCGTACTGCTGTGTTGTACCCCCGACCGGATTCGAACCGGCGCTACTGCCGTGAGAGGGCAGCGTGCTAGGCCGCTACACAACGGGGGCGTGATTACTGCTGACTTGCGCTGGGCTACCAGGACTCGAACCTAGAATGACGGTACCAGAAACCGTAGTGTTGCCAATTACACCATAGCCCATAGTGTGACAAGTACCCCCGACCGGATTCGAACCGGCGCTACTGCCGTGAGAGGGCAGCGTGCTAGGCCGCTACACAACGGGGGCCCTAGCGATCCTACATCAAGAACGTGGGTGCGACCCAAATGTTCTCGCGGGAAGGATCTGTACCCCCGACCGGATTCGAACCGGCGCTACTGCCGTGAGAGGGCAGCGTGCTAGGCCGCTACACAACGGGGGCTTGTCCTGCTGATCTTGCTTGTACTGCTTGGTCGTGCGCTGGGCTACCAGGACTCGAACCTAGAATGACGGTACCAGAAACCGTAGTGTTGCCAATTACACCATAGCCCACTGAAATGCAACCCCTGGTGGGGGTTTCATCTCTGTCTGCGCTTCCCGGCCGGATCTTTCGGCCCGCTCGGGCGGCGCAGAAAGAACATTACCCGAAGGTGTCCGGCGCTCCAAAACGGGTATTGCCCGCCAGCAGAGCGGGCAGCTGGTCGAGCCCGGTGATCGTCACGAGATCCGGCCTCCCGCCCCTGCCCCGCCGGTCGAGCCAGATGCCGGTCAGCCCGGCGGCGACGGCCCCGCTCGCGTCGATGTCGGGCTCGTCGCCCACGTACGCCACCTCGTGCGGCTCCAGCGCGAGCTCTTCGCAGGCCGCGTGGAAGGCGCCGGCCTCCGGTTTGGAGATCCCCAGCTCCACGGCGCAGACCATCGACTCGAACCGGTCGCGGACGCCGAGCGCGGTGAGCTTGCGGTGTTGGTTGTGGGTGCTGGAGTTGGAGAGGATCGCGTGCCGGTAGTCGGGGGCCAGCAGGTCCAGGACCGGCAGCACGTCCGGGAAGAGCTGCCAGGCGGCCTCGTAGTGGACCAGGTGTCCGGCGAACCAGTCGTCGGCCTCGGCGTCGTCCATGGCCCGCGAGAGGAACTCGCGAACCCGGTCCCGCCGCTGCCCGAGAAAGTCCGTCTCCCCCGCGGCGACGCGCGCCCAGTGCACGGCCGTGATCGCCTTCCAGGCGGCGAGGGCCTCATCGACCGACGCGTAGGCCTCGGGCAGCCCCACACTCCCCAGATGCCGCCGCATACCGGTGTGGTCGGCGCCGGCGTAGTCGAAGATCGTGTCGTCGATGTCCCAGAGCACGGCTCGGATCGGCATGGACCTCACGGTAGCCGCCCGGAGTCGCCGGCGGAGGGCAAAAGCCGAGGAGGGCCGCGGCCTGTCGGCCACGGCCCTCCTCGGGAGGGTTGTGCTGTCGCCTACGCGGTCAGCTTCGCCAGCGCGGCGTCCACGCGGGCCAGGCTCCTGTCGCGGCCCAGGATCTCCAGGGACTCGAAGAGCGGCAGGCCGACGGTGCGGCCGGTGACGGCGACACGGACCGGGGCCTGCGCCTTGCCGAGCTTGAGGCCGTGGGCCTCGCCGGCGGTGAGGACGGCGTTCTTCAGTGCCTCGGCGTTCCAGTCGGCGGCGGCGAGGTTGGCGCGGGCGGTGGCCAGCAGCGCGTCCGAGCCCTCCTTCATCGCCTTGTTCCAGGAGGTCTCGTCGTACACCGGCTCGTCGAGGAAGAGGAAGTCGACGTTGTCGGTGATGTCGGAGAGCACCGTGACCCGGGTCTGGGCGTGCGGGGCGATCTCCGCCCACTTCTCCGCGTCGAAGGCCTCCGGGGCCCAGGGAGCGAAGGGAGCCTGCAGCCAGGGGCCGCAGGCCTCGGTGAAGGCCTTCACGTCCAGCATGCGGATGTGCTCGGCGTTGATGTGCTCGCACTTCTTGAGGTCGAAGCGGGCCGGGTTGGCGTTGACGTCCTTGATGTCGAACGCGGCGACCAGCTCGTCCATCGAGAAGATGTCGCGGTCCTCGGCGATCGACCAGCCCAGCAGCGAGAGGTAGTTCAGCAGGCCCTCGGGGAGGAACCCGCGCTCGCGGTAGAGGTTGAGCGAGGCCTGCGGGTCGCGCTTGGAGAGCTTCTTGTTGCCCTCGCCCATGACGTACGGCAGGTGGCCGAAGGCCGGGGTGTCCTTGGCGATGCCCAGCTCGATGAGCGCCCGGTACAGGGCGATCTGGCGCGGGGTGGAGGAGAGCAGGTCCTCGCCGCGCAGGACGTGGGTGATCTCCATCAGCGCGTCGTCGACCGGGTTGACCAGCGTGTAGAGCGGGGCCCCGTTGGCGCGGACGATGCCGTAGTCCGGGACGTTCTCCGGCTGGACGGTGATGTCGCCGCGGACCAGGTCGGTGAAGGTGATGGCCTCGTCGGGCATCCGGAAGCGCACGATCGAGCTGCGGCCCTCGGCCTCGTACGCCGCCTTCTGCTCGGCGGTCAGCTCGCGGCAGTGGCCGTCGTAGCCGGACGGCTTCCCGGCGGCGCGGGCGGCGTCGCGGCGGGCGTCCAGCTCCTCGGTGGTGCAGTAGCAGGGGTAGGCGTACCCGGCGGCGAGCAGCTTCTCGGCGACGTCCTTGTACAGGTCCATCCGCTGCGACTGGCGGTAGGGGGCGTGCGGGCCGCCGATCTCGGGGCCCTCGTCCCAGTCCAGGCCCAGCCAGCGCATCGAGTCGAGCAGCTGCTGGTAGGACTCCTCCGAGTCGCGCGCCGCGTCGGTGTCCTCGATCCGGAAGACCAGGGTGCCCTGGTGGTGCCGGGCGAAGGCCCAGTTGAAGAGCGCCGTCCGGACCAGGCCCACGTGCGGGTTGCCGGTCGGGGAGGGACAGAAACGTACGCGAGGGGGTACCCCCTGGTCGAGCGGAGTCGAGAGCTTGGGGGAGGGTGCGTTAGCCACGCTTGATCACCTTGTTGGTGAGAGTGCCGATGCCTTCGATGGTGACGGCGACCTCGTCGCCGACGTGCAGGGGGCCGACCCCTGCGGGGGTGCCCGTGAGGATCACATCGCCCGGGAGCAGCGTCATGGCCTCCGTGATGTGGACGATCAGGTCCTCGATGGAGCGGACCATGTCGCTGGTGCGGCCGAGCTGTCGCTGCTCGCCGTTGACCGTCGCCTGGATGGTGAGGTCGTGGGGGTCCACGTCGGTCTCCACCCAGGGGCCCAGCGGGCAGGAGGTGTCGAAGCCCTTGGCGCGGGCCCACTGCTTCTCGCGCTGCTGCACATCGCGGGCGGTGACGTCGTTGGCGCAGGTGTAGCCGAGGATGACGTCCTTGACGCGCTCGCGGGGGACCTCGCGGCACATGCGGCCGATGACCACGGCCAGCTCGGCCTCGTGGTGCAGGTCGTTCGAGAAGGAGGGGTACTCGATCGCGTCGCCGGAGCCGATCACCGAGGTGGTGGGCTTGAAGAAGGTGATCGGCGCGTCGGGGACCTCGTGGCCGAGTTCGGCGGCGTGCTCCGCGTAGTTGCGGCCGATGGCCACGACCTTGTTGGGGAGCACGGGGGGCAGCAGCCGGACCTTGTTCAGCGGGACCTTGGTGCCCGAGAGCTCGAAGTCGGCGTACGGAATGCCCTTGATGATGTCGAGGACGAGGTCACCGGATTCCACGGTGCCCTGCCCCTCGACGGCGCCGAAGGCGACATTGCCGTCGATGGAGAACCTGGCGATGCGCACGGGATGCTGTCGCCCCTCACTTGCTGGCTGGCTGAAGACTGACGCTCCAGGCTAGCGCCTCGCCCGGCGCGGATCGCCCCAAAAGGAGCGTCGTCCAGTGCGTGCGATCGCAAGGCGGCCGAAGGCCCTTGTAGCGGAGCTACCAGGGCGTTTGGCCAACGCCGCGAGCGTGCGTGCTGGGCGGCGCGACGGGGCGATCCGCGCCGGGCGAGGCGCTGGCGCGGTGAGAGGGGACAGCCTCGCGTATCGCGGGCCGGCCGGCCGGGGTCCTACCGGGCCGCCGTGACCGGGGCTTCCATCAGGATGGTGCGGCGGGGGTTGGCCGTCACGGTCGGCAGGGCGGCGGCGTGCTCCGGCTGGGGAGGCGTCTGCAGCGCTTCGGCGTCCTCGAGGTGCGCCAGCGTGGTGCGCCGGGGGTTGGCAATGTTGCGGAACATCGTCGTCGTCTTCATCTGCCGTCAGGACCCTGTCGGTGAGGGCGTCGCTCGTCGCGGCGCCGGCTTGTCGGATTCGCCATCCCTGTAAAGCGTCAGGCTAAACATCCGATTCCCCGCCGGAGCCGGGATGAGGCGACGATCATCATGTGAGTTTGCTCACGAACTAATCGACAATTGCCCCATAAGGGACAGTTGATCTTGGTCCAGAAAACGGACATTGCATTACTGAATCCACCATTCCGCTCCTGATCGTCGCGTCTGGGACACCCCCCGCCCCTAGCAGACTCCTCCCCAATAGTCCGCTTTACCCACGATCACGCTCCACTGCTTGTTACTCGTTCATCACAACGTGTCACCCAGGTCACAGCCCGGTACTTGGGCCTTGTTGGAGATCCTGCACTGTGCTGGAATTCCACGCACCGCCGCGGGTTTCAGTGCCGGCGCGCAGGGGCGCAACGCAGCGCCGAGTGGCGGCGGGAGGGGGAAGTACGCCGGTCACTCATACGACCACCATGGGGCGCGTCCAGTGCCCCACGACGCCGACACCGTTCTTGTCCGCATTACGCGGGCGGGACGCCTGGTCCAGAGGTTGCGACGCTAGTGCAGGGACGTTTCAAGAGGGATGGCAGCGCTCCGGCGGAACAGGAGCCGCGCGGCGGGACCGACCGCGGTTCCTCGCCCCAGCACGCCCAGAACCCCGGGCCGGCCGGTGCCGGCGACAACAGCGACCGCGCACAGCGCTCGGGCTCCACGACGAGCAGCGGCGCGGAGCCGAACACGCCCGCACAGCCGCGCGGCCCGGTCGACACGGGTTCGCGAATAGCTCTCCGTAACTGGCGCATCAGCACGCGACTGGTCTCGCTCCTCGCCCTCCCCGTGGTCGCCGCGACCAGCCTGGGCGGTCTGAGGATCAACGAGTCCATGAACGACAGCCAGCAGCTGGAGCACATGCAGCTGCTGACGAAGATGACCAAGCAGGCGACCTCGCTCGCCCAGGCGCTGCAGGTGGAGCGCGACCAGTCGGCCGGTCCGCTGTCGAACAAGTCCAAGCCCACCGACTACAAGGTCACCGGGCCCCGGGACAAGACCGACCGGGCCAAGGACGCCTTCCTCGACGAGACCGACTCGATCGGTGACTCCGAGGGCGACGAGGCGCTCGACAGCATCCACGCGAGCATCTCGCAGATCGCCTCCCAGCTGGGCACCATCCGTACGATCCGCAAGACGGCGTACGAAGAGGGCGCACCGAGTCTCAACACGATCGACCAGTACAACCAGCTGATCACCTCGCTGCTGAGCCTCTCGCAGGACATGGCGCAGGCGACCAGCAACCCGGACATGATCAAGCGGACCCGGGCCCTGGCGGCGTTCTCCTCCGCCAAGGAGTACGCCTCGGTCCAGCGCGCGGTCATCGCCGCGGCGCTGCCGGGCGGTTCGGTGAAGGAGCCGCACCTCAACCCGAACGACCGGCAGTTCGGCTCCAACGCGCTCGCCAAGGAGTCCCGGGCCCTCACCTCGTTCAAGACGATCTACGGGACGACCGGGGAGAGCGCCGAGGAGCTCATGGCTCCCCTGGACAACGGCAACCCGGAGATCAACGCCGGGAACATGTACGCCAAGCGGATCCTGGACACCACGAACGGGATCGAGGGCAAGCAGGTCCGGTCGTACCTGGACTGGTACGACCAGAGCACCATCAAGATCAAGGCCATGGAGACGATCGAGGCCACCCTCCTCAGCGACATGGAGGCCAAGGCCCGCGAGCTGCGCCAGGCCTCCCAGCGCGAGGCGATCGTCAACGGCGCGGTCATCCTCGTCGTGCTCGGCGTCTCGCTCGTCGGCGCCTTCGTGGTGGCCCGCTCCATGATCCGTTCGCTGCGGCGTCTGCAGGACACCGCCACCCGGGTCGCCCAGGACCGGCTGCCCGAGCTCGTCAAGCAGCTCTCCGAGACCGACCCGCAGGATGTCGACACCTCCGTCGAGTCGGTCGGCGTGCACTCCCGGGACGAGATCGGCCAGGTGGCCGCGGCCTTCGACGACGTGCACCGCGAGGCCGTCCGCCTCGCCGCCGAGCAGGCCCTCCTCCGGGGCAACGTCAACGCGATGTTCACCAACCTCTCGCGCCGCTCCCAGGGCCTCATCCAGCGCCAGCTCTCGCTCATCTCCGAGCTGGAGTCGCGCGAGGCCGACCCGGACCAGCTGTCCTCGCTCTTCAAGCTCGACCACCTCGCGACCCGTATGCGCCGTAACGGCGAGAACCTCCTCGTCCTCGCGGGCGAGGAGCCGGGCCGCCGGTGGACCCGTCCCGTCCCGCTGGTCGACGTGCTCCGCGCCGCCGCCTCCGAGGTGGAGCAGTACGAACGCATCGAGCTGTCCGCGGTGCCCGCCACCGAGGTCGCCGGCCGGGTCGTCAACGACCTCGTGCACCTGCTCGCCGAGCTGCTGGAGAACGCGACGTCGTTCTCCTCGCCGCAGACGAAGGTCAAGGTCACCGGTCACGCGCTGCCCGACGGACGGGTGCTCGTCGAGATCCACGACACCGGCATCGGCCTCTCCCCCGAGGACCTCGCCGCGATCAACGAGCGGCTCGCGCAGCCGCCCACCGTGGACGTCTCCGTCTCCCGCCGCATGGGTCTGTTCGTGGTCGGCCGGCTGTCGCTGCGTCACGGCATCCGGATCCAGCTGCGCCCCTCCGACTCCGGCGGTACGACCGCGCTGGTCATGCTGCCCGTCGACGTCGCGCACGGCGGCAAGCAGCCCCCGTCCAAGCAGGGCCCCGGGCAGCAGTCCGGCGCCCCGGGCGGTCTGCTCGCGGGCAACGGGAACGGCGCAGGCAACGGCCAGCGCGCGGGCCTGGGCGGCGGACCTGGCGGTCCGGGCGGTCCGGGCGCCAAGAGCCTCGGCGGTGGACCGGGCGGTCAGCGCGGCCAGGTCGGCGCGGGCGCGGGTCCCCGCGCGGCACTGCCGGCGCGCGACAGCGGAGCCGGCCGTCCGCAGGGCCCCCAGGGCGGCGGCCAGCCGAACAACGGCGGCCCGGGTCAGGACTTCCCGGGCCAGGACTTCCCGGGTCAGGGTCCGGCGCCCCAGCGCCAGGGCGGCGGCCTCTCCGGCGCCTTCGGCAACAGTGCCCGGCTCGGCGCCCGCGGCGCCCAGGGCGGCCCGCAGGGCGAGGCCCCGGGCCGCGGTGAAGCGACCAACCTGTTCGGGCACGCCGCTCCGCCCTCCTCCGGGCAGAACGGGCGCCCCGGGCAGTTCGCACCGCAGAACCAGCAGGCCCCGTCCGGCTGGCAGAACCAGTCGAACCAGCAGAACCAGCAGCAGAACCAGCAGGGCCCCGGAGCCCAGCAGTCCCAGGGCGGTTTCCAGCAGTCCGGCGGCCCCGGCCGTCAGCTGCCGCCGCCCGGTGGACCGCGTGCCGAGCTGCCCGGGGGCAACCCGCAGCCGCAGCGGCCGGCGAGCACCAGCTGGGGCGCCGACACTCCGCGCGGTCACGAGGAGCACGACGCGACCGGGCAGTTCGCCCGTCCGGCGGGCCTCGGCCAGGACCAGTCGTTCAACGCCCCGCTGAGCCAGCGGCCGTCGGACGACCGCCAGGGTCCCGGCGCGACCTCCGAGTTCGCCCGGCCCGACTTCTCGGCGCCGGGTGCTCCCCAGGACCGGTCGTACCCGCAGAGCGCTCCGCAGGGCCAGGACCCGGCGAGCACCGCGCAGTTCGCCCGGCCCGACTTCGGTGTCCCGCCCCAGCTCCAGCAGGGCCAGGGCGACCAGCTCCCCGCACCGCGTCAGCGCGGCCAGGAGGATCTCGACTTCGGCGCTCCGCGTCCGTCCGCCTCCCCGGCGGGCGAGGCCCCGTACCGTCCGGCGCTGCCGCTCCAGCCCCAGCAGCCGGAGGCCCTGCCGCCGGCCGGTCCCGGGGACGGCCGCACGCCGCTGTACGACACCCTGGAGACGAACTGGTTCCACGGTCCGGGCCAGGGCGGCCAGCAGCCGCCCGCCGAACCGCAGGCGCCGGCCGCTCCGGAGTCCTCCGGTGTGCCGGTCCCGCCCATGCCTCAGCGTGGTGCGGCCGACCCCTCGGTCACCAGCTCGTGGCGGGCCTCGCCCAACGACGAACTCGTACGCCAGGCCGAACGGGTCAAGAAGCCCGCCGCCGGCGGGGTCACCACTTCCGGGCTGCCCCGCCGTGTTCCCCGCGCCAATTTGGTTCCGGGGACCGCGCAGCAGCAGAATCACCAGTCCGGACCACAGGTTTCGCGCGCGCCCGATGACGTGCGCGGTCGTCTGACCAATCTCCGCCGGGGCATCCAGCAGGGTCGGCAGGCCAACAACGGCCCGCAGACCGGCAGTATCCATCTCGGCCCCACTCACCAGCAGGAGCGTTAGTTGAGCCCCATGAGTCAGGCCGCGCAGAATCTGAACTGGCTGATCACCAACTTCGTGGACAACACCCCAGGGGTGTCCCACACGGTGGTGGTCTCCGCGGATGGCCTGCTGCTGGCGATGTCCGAAGGATTCCCGCGCGACCGCGCCGACCAGCTCGCCGCCGTCGCGTCCGGCCTCACCTCGCTGACCGCGGGTGCGTCCCGGATCTTCGAGGGCGGTGCCGTCAGTCAGACGGTTGTGGAGATGGAACGGGGGTTCCTCTTCCTCATGTCCATCTCCGACGGTTCGTCACTGGCCGTTCTGGCCCACCCGGACGCCGACATCGGTCTGGTCGGGTACGAAATGGCCCTCCTGGTCGACCGTGCGGGCACCGTCCTCACGCCCGACCTCCGCGCCGAACTCCAAGGAAGTCTGCTCCACTAGGCGGCCATCCAGCGGATTCACGACACGATCCCCCCAGGTAATGCCCACAACCCTCACCCGTCAGGCCGCTTTAGTCCCCTCACCGGCCCCTTGCAGACGGCAAGCCGAGAACCTGCTGTCACGCCCGGAGGATTCATGACCCCGCCACCCGCCTCACCCGATCCGTACGGCGCACTGCACCACGCGTCGTACGACGGGGAAGGCGACCAGCCGCTGGTTCGTCCTTATGCCATGACCGGCGGCCGGACCCGGCCGCGCTACCAGCTCGCGATAGAGGCACTGGTCAGCACGACGGCAGACCCCGCGCATCTGGGGACCCTGCTCCCCGAGCACCAGCGGATCTGCCACCTCTGCCGTGAGGTCAAGTCGGTGGCGGAGGTGTCGGCGCTGCTGTCGATGCCGCTCGGCGTCGCCCGGATCCTGGTGGCGGACCTGGCGGAAGCCGGCATGGTGGCCATCCACCAGCCGGGCAATGGAGAGGCCGGCGGCGCGCCGGATGTGACACTGCTCGAAAGGGTGCTCAGTGGACTTCGCAAGCTCTAGCGGCGGCACGGGCCGCGCCACTACCTCGGCGAAGATCGTGGTGGCGGGCGGTTTCGGCGTGGGTAAGACCACGTTTGTCGGTGCCGTTTCGGAGATCAATCCGCTGCGCACCGAAGCCGTGATGACGTCCGCCTCGGCGGGCATCGACGACCTGACCCACACCGGGGACAAGACCACCACGACGGTGGCCATGGACTTCGGACGCATCACCCTGGACCAGGACCTGATCCTGTACCTCTTCGGTACACCGGGCCAGGACCGCTTCTGGTTCATGTGGGACGACCTGGTCCGCGGCGCGATCGGCGCCGTCGTCCTCGTCGACACCCGCCGCCTCGCCGACTGCTTCCCCGCCGTCGACTACTTCGAGAACAGCGGGCTCCCCTTCGTCATCGCCCTCAACGGCTTCGACGGACACCAGCCCTACACCCCCGACGAGGTACGCGAAGCACTCCAGATCGGGCCCGACGCACCCATCATCACGACGGACGCCCGCCACCGCGCGGACGCCAAGAGCGGCCTGATCACCCTGGTCGAGCACGCATTGATGGCACGCCTGAAGTAGTTCTTCCACCAGGCGTAAGTCGATATCGGCATACGGAAGTTGCAGTAGTCACGCGGGGGCGGCCTGTGTCGTTTGACACGATCCGCCCCCGTGTTCATAACGTTTCGACAGAGAATTGACTCCACGCCGCCACCCGACGCAGCCATCCGGTGCCACTGCGCTCACATGAGCCCCGCCTTTTGACGGGGCTCGCTCTTTATGCCCGTTTTATCTGAGGTCTGGGCCACTCGGAATCGCCGATTCCGACTGTTTGGAACGGGGCCCATCCCCGTGCTGCAATTCGACGAACTCCCCAGTAGTACGGCCCTGAACGAATAATCCGGCACAGCGTAGGTGCCGACGCCGAGAGGTTGTTGGTCGAGTGAGGCGAAGCAACGAGGGCTCCGCGGCGCAGCCCGAGCGGGGCAACTTCACCCCGCCGTCGCGCGCTGTGGCGTCCCCTGCGAATGTGCCCGGCACGGAGCCCGGCGGTGGTGGCAGCACCAGCCGGATGTCCCCGCGCAACTGGCGGGTGGCCACCCGGCTGAACGCGATCCTCCTGATCCCGGTGCTGGTCGGCCTCGTCATGGGCGGCTTCCAGGTGAAAGGTTCCATCGACACCTGGAGCCAGGCGCAGGAGGCCGAGAAGATCGCGGTCGTCGTGCGCGCCGCGTCCGACTACGGGCAGGCGCTGCTGAACGAGCGGGACCTCACCGCCGAGCCGCTGCTCTCGGGCGACCGTGACGCCGATGTGGTCGAGCAGACCCGGGCCACCACGGACGAGGCGGCGCGGAAGTTCGACGCAGCGGTGAAGGACATGCCCGCGAAGCCGGGCCTGGAGCGCCGTCTGAAGCTCTTCAAGGGCGAGGAGCCCAAGCTTCCCGAGCTGCGCAAGGCCGCCTACTCGCAGGCCCTGGACCCGGTGAAGACCGAAGAGGGCTACACCCAGGTCCAGCACTCGCTGATGGAGTTCTCCAACGAGCTGGGCCTCGGTACGGGCAACATCACCAGTTACGGCCGTACGGTCTACGCGATCGAGCTGTCCAAGGCTGCAGAATCGCTTCAGCGCTCGATCGGCATGCACCTTCTGGTGCGCCCGAGCAAGAAGCCGGGGACGTACAACGACCAGGTCAAGGCCTTCGGCTCGTACAACTACCTGGAGCAGATCGCCCTCGGCGAGTTCAACTCCGGCGGCACCCAGGCCGACGTCGACCGCCTCAAGCAGGTCATGGCCGGCAAGGCCGCCGAGGGCTCCAAGCAGCTCAAGGCGGCCAAGGAGCAGGCCGAGGCCGCGGGCAAGCCCTTCGTGGCCCCGCCGAGCATCGACGGCTCGGTCTTCGACGGCATGGCCCAGCAGATCGGCCAGGGGCAGGACCCCAAGGACCTGGCGGCCAAGGGCATCACGCCGGCGACCTGGATGGCGGCGGCGACCGCGAAGTTCGAGGGGTACGCCACCGTCGAGGACGAGCTGGTCACCAAGGCGGTGGACGAGGCCGCGAGCATCTCCTCCGACGCCAAGACCGACGCCATCGTCAACGGCCTCATCGTCGTCATCGCGCTGCTGGCCGCCTTCGTCCTGGCCGGGCTCATGGCCCGCCAGATGAGCCGTTCCATGCGCCAGCTGCGTACCGCCGCCTTCTCCATCGCCGAGCAGCGGCTGCCCTCCCTCGTCGACCAGCTCTCGCGCACCGACCCGGGCCGGGTCGACACCCGGGTGCAGCCGATCCCGATCACCACGCAGGACGAGATCGGCGAGGTCGCCCGCGCCTTCGACCAGGTGCACCGCGAGGCCGTCCGGCTCGCCGCCGAGCAGGCCATGCTGCGGGGCAACGTCAACGCGATCTTCACGAACCTCTCGCGCCGCAACCAGTCGCTCATCGAGGGCCAGCTGACCCTCATCACCGACCTGGAGAACAACGAGGCCGACCCGGACCAGCTGGAGAGCCTCTTCAAGCTGGACCACCTGGCCACCCGTATGCGCCGCAACGGCGAGAACCTCCTCGTCCTCGCGGGCGAGGAGCCCGGCCGCCGCTGGAACCAGCCGGTTCCGCTGGTGGACGTCCTGCGGGCCGCCTCCTCCGAGGTGGAGTCCTACGAGCGCATCCAGCTGACCGGTGTGCCGGAGAGCGAGATCCACGGCCAGGCCGTCACCGACCTCGTGCACCTGCTGGCCGAGCTGCTGGAGAACGCCACCACGTTCTCCTCGCCGCAGACCAAGGTCAGGGTCACCGCGACCCGGCTGCCCGACGGCCGGGTGATGGTCGAGATCCACGACAAGGGCATCGGCCTCACCGCCGAGGACTTCGCCGACATCAACCACAAGCTGGCCAACCCGCCGACCGTGGACGCCGCGGTGTCGCAGCGCATGGGCCTGTTCGTGGTCGGCCGGCTGGCCGACCGGCACGGGATCCGGGTCCAGCTGCGCCCCTCGGGCGAGCAGGCCGGGACCACCTCGCTGGTCATGCTGCCGGACGCCATCACCCACGGTGGCGGTGGCGAACCGGGCTCCGGCCAGGACGACTTCACGGTCTCCTCGATCATCCCCGAGCAGCAGCAGGCCTTCGAGCCGGCGCCGCAGCAGGCCCCGATGCGTACGGCGGCGGAGCTCGGCTTCGACGACTCGCGCTACGAGGCCCCGGACCCGTCACAGCTGGACCCGGTCGGGCGCTCGCTGATGCGCGAGGAGCGCAGGGCGGCCCTGGAGGCCCAGACGGGCACGGGCGGCCCGTTCGGGGACAACTCCCAGCAGCAGCAGGGCTACGCGCCGGACGCGTACGCGGGCGACCCGTACGGCGGGCAGCAGCAACAGGGTTACGCCGACGAGCGCTACGGCCAGGACCAGTACGGCCAGCAGCAGGCGCAGCAGCAGTACCAGGGGACGTACGAGCAGCAGCAGTACGGCGTCGAGGACGGTTACGCGCCCCAGCGTGATCAGCAGGCGCAGCAGCACCCGGGAGACGGTTATCCGGAATCGGCATATGCCGATCAGCATGCCCAGCAGGGTCAGTACGCCGACCCGTACGCGGCTTCGCCGGACCCGTCGCACCAGGATGATTGGCCTGTTCAGAGCGGTTCCCGACACGCTTATGAGCCGATTGCTCCTGCCGAATCGGAATCTGTTCCGAGCACGCCCGCAGAGCCTTCGGAGCGCGTAGGCTTCGACCGTCCGGGGCCCACCCCGAACGTCGGCCACGAGCTGACCGAAGCCGGTCTGCCGCGCCGCGGTGGTCAGCAGCACTGGCAGCCCGGTCCCGGCGGTCGCGGCAACGACCAGCCCGATCCGACCCCGGGGCCTCAGCCGCAGCAGGAACAGCGGCAGGACCCGCAGACGGACGAGGACGGCTCCGACGACTGGCGCTCGACGAACGACGAGCGCTGGGAGCGGGCCGAGAAGCTCCGTGAGCCGAAGGCGGGCGGAATCACCCCCTCCGGCCTCCCCCGGCGCGTGCCCAAGGCCAATTTGGTCGAGGGTACGGCGGAGCAGACCCAGCAGGGCGGCCCACAGGTCTCCCGCGCGCCCGAGGACGTCCGCGGCAGGTTGAGCAACCTGCGGCGGGGGATCCAGCGGGGACGCAGCGAGGGTTCGGACACCAGTACCACCTACAACCAGGAGCGTTAGTGTGAGCCCGATGAGCCAGGCGGCGCAGAATCTCAACTGGTTGATCACCAATTTCGTGGACAACACCCCCGGGGTGTCGCACACGGTGGTGGTCTCCGCCGACGGACTCCTGCTGGCGATGTCCGAGGGTTTCCCGCGCGACCGCGCCGACCAGCTGGCGGCCGTCGCCTCCGGTCTGACGTCGCTGACCGCGGGCGCCTCGCGGATCTTCGAGGGCGGCGCCGTGAATCAGACCGTTGTGGAGATGGAGCGTGGATTCCTCTTCATCATGTCCATTTCCGACGGATCGTCACTCGCCGTTCTGGCCCACCCGGACGCCGATATCGGTCTGGTTGGGTACGAAATGGCCCTTCTGGTGGACCGCGCGGGCAGTGTCCTGACTCCGGACCTCCGCGCCGAACTTCAGGGAAGTCTTCTTAACTAGTAGGCAGACAGTGCGTTTCTCGCCATCGCGCCATAAAGTGCGGTGGCGCGGCCCCACGGGGATCGGTGACCGGCAGTCGGAGGAGGAAACGTGGCAGCACCCACAGGCGGGCACCCATACGACGGTGACCAGAGGGTTCCGGGTGAGCACGGTGACAACCGTTTCGGCTTCCCTGCCGCACCTGGCGGACAGGGCCCCGGTCAGTACCAGCCATATCAGGAGCCGCAGCACCAACAGCAGCAGGGCGCTCACAGCGCGCAGGGGTCCGAGTGGCCCCCGCAGCAGCCGGGGGCGGGGTGGCCGCAGCAACCGCAGCAGCCCCACCGGTACGACGCGCCCCAGCAGCCACGCATTCAGCCGGTGCAGCAGCGGCAGGCTCCCGAGCCCGCCAAGCCCGCCGCGCACAACCCGCTGGTCCGTCCGTACGCCATGACCGGCGGCCGGACCCGACCGCGTTACCAGCTCGCCATCGAGGCACTGGTCAGCACCACGGCCGATCTGTCCCGGCTGCAAGGGCAGTTGCCCGAGCACCAGCGGATCTGCCGGCTCTGCATCGAGATCAAGTCGGTCGCCGAGATCTCGGCCCTTCTCTCGATCCCCCTCGGCGTTGCCCGGATCCTCGTCGCCGACCTGGCCGAGGCCGGACTCGTCGCTATCCATCAGCCCGGCGGCGACGAGGCCGCCGGCGGCCAGCCAGATGTGACACTGCTCGAAAGGGTGCTCAGTGGACTTCGCAAGCTCTAGCGGCGGAGCGGCCCGCTCCACTACCTCGGCGAAGATCGTGGTGGCAGGGGGCTTCGGCGTGGGTAAGACCACGTTTGTCGGTGCCGTTTCGGAGATCAACCCGCTGCGCACCGAAGCCGTGATGACGTCCGCCTCGGCGGGCATCGACGACCTGACCCACACCGGGGACAAGACCACCACGACGGTGGCCATGGACTTCGGACGCATCACCCTGGACCAGGACCTGATCCTGTACCTCTTCGGTACACCCGGTCAGGACCGCTTCTGGTTCATGTGGGACGACCTGGTCCGCGGCGCGATCGGCGCCGTCGTCCTCGTCGACACCCGCCGCCTCGCCGACTGCTTCCCCGCCGTCGACTACTTCGAGAACAGCGGGCTCCCCTTCGTCATCGCCCTCAACGGCTTCGACGGACACCAGCCCTACACCCCCGACGAGGTACGCGAAGCGCTCCAGATCGGGCCCGACGCACCCATCATCACGACGGACGCCCGCCACCGCGCGGACGCCAAGAGCGCGCTCATCACGCTGGTCGAGCACGCCCTGATGGCGCGGCTCCGCTAGGACGCCGGTCGTACGGAGAAGGGCCCCGCACTCCTCGGGAGTGCGGGGCCCTTCTTTTTACGGTCTGCTTTTTACGGTCCCCGAGGGGGTCAGCCCTGCCAGCTGTGCGGTGCGCGGAAGCCCGGCGTGCGCTCCAGACGGCGCCAGCCGGCGGTGTCACGGCCTCGGTGGGCGGGGGCGGCGGGCTGGGCAGCGGCGCGGGCCATCAGGACGGCGGTGATGGCCGCCAGCTCCTCGGGGTCGGCGTGACCCTTCTCGACGCGCAGGACGGACTCGGCGGACGTCAGGCTCATGGTGGGGTGTCTCCCTCTTCTCGGCAGGATGTCGTGGACCGTGCGGCGGGTCGCGCCGCTGCGGAGGATGACTACTGCGGGGGGTTGCCGTGCTTGCGGGACGGCAGGTCGGCGTGCTTGTTGCGGAGCATGGCGAGCGAGGCGATGAGCACCTCGCGGGTCTCGGCGGGGTCGATGACGTCATCGACGAGGCCGCGCTCGGCCGCGTAGTAGGGGTGCATCAGCTCGGCCTTGTACTCCTTCACCATGCGGGTGCGCATGGCCTCGGGGTCCTCGGCTTCGGCGATCTGGCGGCGGAAGATCACGTTGGCCGCGCCCTCCGCGCCCATCACCGCGATCTCGTTGGTGGGCCAGGCGTAGGTCAGGTCGGCCCCGATGGACTGACTGTCCATGACGATGTACGCGCCTCCGTAGGCCTTCCGCAGGATCAGCGAGATCCGCGGCACGGTGGCGTTGCAGTAGGCGTAGAGCAGCTTCGCGCCGTGGCGGATGATCCCACCGTGCTCCTGGTCCACGCCCGGCAGGAAGCCGGGGACGTCCAGAAGGGTGATGATCGGGATATTGAAAGCGTCGCACATCTGGACAAACCGCGCGGCCTTCTCGGAGGCCTCGATGTCCAGCACGCCCGCCAGCGCCTGCGGCTGGTTGGCGACGATGCCGACGACCTGGCCGTCGAGGCGGGCCATCGCGCAGATGATGTTGCGGGCCCAGCGCTCGTGGATCTCCAGGTAATCGCCGTCGTCGACGAGCTCCTCGATCACCTTGTGCATGTCGTACGGACGGTTCCCGTCGGCCGGGACCAGATCCAGCAGGACGTCGCCGCGCCGGTCGGCGGGGTCGTCGCTCTCGACCGTCGGCGGGTTCTCGCGGTTGTTCGAGGGCAGCATCCCGATGAGGTAGCGGACCTCCGCGATGCACGTCTCCT
>NZ_BMVK01000020.1 GCF_014650675.1 Streptomyces anulatus
GTCAAGGCGAAGCTGGCCGGTATGGGCCTCGCGCTCAAGGACTCGCCTCCCGGCTTCGACCCGACCGCCGCCGCCGACGCCTTCGGCGCCGACGACGACGCGGACGCCGGTTTCGTGGAGACCGAGCAGTACTGAGTCGCCTCCCGGCTGGGGGTGCCCGGTTTTGCGGGTGCCCCGGGCCGGGGCTGAGGATTTGTCCTCAATCGCCGGACGGGCTTGATTTTGGCTGATGTCCGGCGAACGTCGGGCGGGCTTGAAAGCCGTGCCCGACCGGCACGTATGACTTCCGGGAGGCGTCCGCCTCGCGGGAACTGACACCGGTACCTGATACGGCCGGTGCAGCACACAAGGAGAATCACCATGCCGCGTCCCGCAAAGGGTGCCCGTCTGGGCGGCAGCGCCGCGCACGAGCGTCTGCTTCTCGCCAACCTGGCGAAGTCGCTGTTCGAGCACGGCCGCATCACGACGACCGAGGCCAAGGCCCGTCGCCTGCGTCCGGTCGCCGAGCGCCTCGTCACCAAGGCGAAGAAGGGCGACATCCACAACCGTCGCCTGGTGCTCCAGACGATCACGGACAAGAGCATCGTCCACACGCTCTTCACCGAGATCGCTCCCCGATACGAGAACCGCCCCGGTGGTTACACCCGTATCACCAAGATCGGCAACCGTCGTGGCGACAACGCCCCGATGGCGGTCATCGAGCTGGTCGAGGCGCTGACCGTGGCCCAGCAGGCCACCGGTGAGGCCGAGGCCGCCACGAAGCGTGCGGTCAAGGAAGACGCCCTCAAGAAGGACGAGGCCCCCGCGGCCGAGTCCGTCGAGGACGCCAAGCCGGCCGACGACGCGGAGTCCAAGGACGCCTGAGCGTTCTAGCGACCACGGGACGGGCCCGCATCACCCTTCGGGGCGGTGCGGGCCCGTTCTGCTGACCAGGGGCAGTGAGAGGATGACGCGGTGAGTGACGAGGCGGAGCCCGGTTTCGTACGGGTGCGGCTGGACCTGGCCTACGACGGCAAGGACTTCTCCGGCTGGGCGAAGCAGACCAGCCGGCGCACGGTGCAGGGCGAGATCGAGGACGCGCTGCGGACCGTGACCCGCTCCGCCGTGACGTACGACCTGACGGTGGCCGGCCGGACGGACGCCGGGGTGCACGCGCGCGGCCAGGTGGCCCACGTGGACCTGCCGGAGGCGGTCTGGGCCGAGCACGAGGAGAAGCTGCTGCGACGGCTGGCGGGCCGGCTGCCGCTGGACGTACGGATCTGGCGGGCGGCTCCCGCAGCGGCCGGGTTCAACGCCCGGTTCTCCGCACTGTGGCGGCGGTACGCGTACCGGGTGGGGGACCGGCCCGGCGGCGTCGATCCGCTGACCCGGGGTCATGTGCTCTGGCACGACCGGCCGTTGGACATGGACGCGATGAACGAGGCGGCCGCGCTGATGGTGGGGGAGCACGACTTCGCCGCGTACTGCAAGAAGCGCGAGGGCGCGACGACCATCCGTACGCTCCAGAAGTTCGGCTGGGTACGGGATTCCGGCTCCGGCGTCCTCACCGCGACCGTGCAGGCGGACGCGTTCTGCCACAACATGGTGCGGGCGCTGATCGGGGCGGCGCTGTTCGTCGGCGACGGGCGGCGGCCGGCCGGCTGGCCCGCCGAGGTGCTCGCCGCGAAGGTGCGCGACCCCGGGGTGCACGTGGTGCGCCCGCACGGGCTCACGCTGGAGGAAGTGGCCTATCCGGCGGACGAGTTGCTGGCGGCCCGCGCCGTCGAGGCCCGGAACGTACGGACGTTGCCGGGGGCCGGCTGCTGCTGAGCGTCGCTGCGGCGCCGAACTCCCGGTCGGACGACCGGGAGTTCGGCGCCGAGGGCGTCGCCCCGTCAGCCGTTGGGGGCGGCCGCGGCCTGGGAGGCCTGGAGCTGGCCCCGGCGGTGGATCTGGCGGAAGGTGAAGTTCGTCAGGTCCTTGTTGACCGCGTAGACGCCCTTGTCCGCCGTGGTGACCCGCTTGCCGTTCAGGAAGCCGCCGACGGTAAAGTAGGCGTAGCGGCCGTAGGAGTTGGCGGTACTCAGGCAGACCGTGCCGCCCCGGCAGAAGGTGTCGACGCCGCCGCCGCTGAGGGAGGCGAGGCCGCCCGCGCTCTGGTCGACGGCCTTCTTGGCGCTGGCCTCCGTCCCGAAGACGGCGATGCCGACCGTGACGGCCACCCCGTCCTTGCGGTAGGTGGCCCGGATGAGCCGGTCGCAGCCGTTGTTCGTGAGGACCGGGCCGAGGGCGCCCTGGGTGCCCGTCGTGCACTTCGCGGTGCTGCTAGTCGCGCCCTTGAGGTGCACGCGGTCGCCCATGGTGAGCTTCTTGCCGGGGAAGAACCCCTCGACGGTGATCGGCGCCCTGTCCTTCTTGGCGCTGGAGATGTAGTCCTTGGGGTCCGGCGGGGGCGGTGGTGCGACCGAGGAGAACGAGGGCGCGGGCGCCGAGGTGTCCTCGGGGAGGTCGGCGGGTGCGGGCAGCTGGCTCGCGTTTTTGTCCGCCTTGCCCGTGCCGCCGCCGTTCGACGTGACCACCGCCGTGGTCACGATCGCGCCGATCGCCACAGTGGCCAGCGCGCCACCGCCGATCATCATCAGCTTCTTCCGGCGGGCGCGCGCCGCGGATTCCTCCGCCAGCGCCGCCCAGTCCGGAGTCCCGTCGCCCCCGGGCCCCCAGGAGGCCCCCCCTTGCCCAAAGCTCATGCGCGCAGTTTAGAGGGAGACGTAAACCGGTTGGGACAACCGTTCGCGGACCGTGACAATGCTCTGTATGGGACATCTCGAAGCAGGCCACCTGGAGTACTACCTACCGGACGGGCGGGTGCTGCTCGGCGACGCCTCGTTCCGGGTGGCCGACGGGGCCGTCGTCGCGCTCGTCGGGGCGAACGGGGCGGGCAAGACGACCTTGCTGCGGCTGCTCGCCGGTGAGCTCCAGCCGCACGGCGGCACGGTGTCGGTGAGCGGCGGGCTCGGTGTGATGCCGCAGTTCGTGGGTTCGGTGCGGGACGAGCGGACGGTGCGGGACCTGTTGGTCTCCGTGGCCCAGCCTCGTATCAGGGAGGCCGCCAAGGCCGTCGACGCGGCCGAGGAACGCATCCTCACCGTCGACGACGAGGCCGCGCAGATGGCGTACGCGCAGGCGCTCAGCGACTGGGCCGAGGCGCGCGGGTACGAGGCCGAGACGGTCTGGGACATGTGCACCATGGCCGCGCTGGGCGTCCCGTACGAGAAGGCGCAGTGGCGCGAGGTGCGCACGCTCAGCGGCGGTGAGCAGAAGCGGCTGGTGCTGGAGGCGCTGCTGCGCGGGCCCGACGAGGTCCTGCTGCTGGACGAACCGGACAACTATCTGGACGTGCCGGGCAAGCGGTGGCTGGAGGGGAAGCTGAAGGAGACCCGTAAGACGGTCCTCTTCGTCTCCCACGACCGGGAGCTGCTGTCCCGTGCTGCCGAGAAGATCGTCAGCGTTGAGCCGAGCCCTGCGGGCAGCGACGTATGGGTGCACGGCGGCGGCTTCGCCACGTACCACGACGCGCGCAAGGAGCGCTTCGCCCGGTTCGAGGAGCTGCTGCGGCGCTGGCAGGAGGAGCACGCCCGGCTGAAGGCGCTCGTCCTGCGGATGCGGCAGCAGGCGGCGAACAGCCCCGACATGGCGAACCGCTACCACGCGATGCAGACCCGCTTCAAGAAGTTCGAGGAGGCGGGCCCGCCGCCGGAGCCGCCGCGCGAGCAGGACATCCGGATGCGGCTGCGCGGCGGGCGGACCGGGGTGCGGGCGGTGACCTGCAAGAGTCTGGAGCTGACCGGGCTGATGAAGCCGTTCGACCTGGAGATCTACTACGGGGAACGGGTCGCGGTCCTCGGCTCCAACGGGTCGGGCAAGTCGCACTTTCTGCGGCTGCTGGCGGGGGAGCCGGTGGCGCACACGGGGGAGTGGAAGCTCGGGGCGCGGGTCGTGCCCGGGCACTTCGCCCAGACGCACGCGCATCCGGAACTGCTCGGCAAGACGCTGGTGGAGATCCTCTGGTCCGAGCACGCCAAGGACCGGGGCGGGGCGATGTCGGTGCTGCGGCGCTATGAGCTGGAGCGGCAGGGGGACCAGCCGTTCGAGAAGCTGTCCGGCGGGCAGCAGGCGCGGTTCCAGATCCTGCTGCTGGAGCTGGCCGGCACGACGGCGCTGCTGCTGGACGAGCCGACGGACAACCTGGACCTGGAGTCGGCGGAGGCGTTGCAGGACGGTCTCGAGGTGTACGACGGCACGGTGATGGCCGTCACGCACGACCGGTGGTTCGCGAAGTCCTTCGACCGGTATCTGGTCTTCGGCTCGGACGGGGTCGTCCGGGAGACGGCGGAGCCGGTGTGGGACGAGCGGAGGGTGGAGCGGGTGCGGTGACCTTGGCGGTCGGCGGGGTGGGGTGAGCGTGTGGTGGGTGCGAGGGTGGGGTGCCGTGCGGCGCCGTTGCGGGGGCGCTGCCCCCGAGCCCCCGCGCCTCAAGCGCCGGCGGGGCTGGAGAAGGTCGCCTCAAGCGCCGGCGGGGCTGGAGAGGTGTCCTCAAGCGCCGGACGGGCTGGGTGGGTGCGGCGGGGCTGGAAAGGTCGGCTCAAGCGCCGGGCGGGCTGGGTAGGTGCGGTGGGGCCGGGGGTGCGGGCGGGCTGGTCGGGCAGGGGCGTTTTGACCTGTGTGGGGGCTCACCGGTAGGCTCTCCGTTTGTTATACGTATTGGCTTCGTCGTTCTCACGCGAAGGGCCTTACGTAGGTTCCCTGGAGCAGTTACCAGTGGCTCGCATACGGGCAGCGTCCCCGGCATTGTGAGCCCCAGCTGCATATCGCTTCAGAGGTGCCGTGTGTCTGGATCCCATCCACTGAAGAAGCGAAGGCTGCGAAGTGCGTACGTACAGCCCCAAGCCCGGCGATGTCACGCGCCAGTGGCACATCATTGACGCTCAGGACATCGTCCTGGGCCGTCTGGCCACCACGGCTGCGAACCTCCTCCGAGGCAAGCACAAGGCGATCTACGCCCCCCACATGGACATGGGCGATTTCGTCATCATCATCAACGCCGACAAGGTTCACCTGTCCGGCAACAAGAAGACCCAGAAGATGGCGTACCGCCACTCCGGGTTCCCGGGCGGTCTCCGTTCGGTGCGCTACGACGAGCTTCTCGCGAAGAACCCCGAGAAGGCCGTCGAGAAGGCCATCAAGGGCATGATCCCCAAGAACACCCTGGGCCGTCAGATGATCTCGAAGCTCAAGGTCTACGCGGGCGACCAGCACCCGCACGCTGCTCAGCAGCCGGTCCCGTTCGAGATCACCCAGGTCGCGCAGTAGTTCCGGCCACCCCTAAGACATACAGAAAGATCTGAGGAGAATCGTGGCCGAGACCACTGTTGAGACCCCCGTCGAGGGCACCGAGGGCGAGGAGACCTTCGCCGAGGTGACCACCTTCGAGTCCGAGGTCCCCGTCGAGGGTGAGTACACCTCCGAGTCGCTCGCTGGCCGCTTCGGCGACCCGCAGCCCGCGGCCGGCCTTGGCCGTCGCAAGAACGCCATCGCCCGCGTCCGGATCATCCCGGGCACCGGCAAGTGGAAGATCAACGGTCGCACCCTTGAGGACTACTTCCCCAACAAGGTGCACCAGCAGGAAGTCAACGAGCCCTTCAAGGTTCTCGAGCTCGACGGTCGCTACGACGTCGTGGCCCGCATCTCGGGTGGCGGTGTCTCCGGTCAGGCCGGCGCCCTGCGCCTCGGTGTGGCCCGCTCGCTGAACGAGGCGGACGTGGACAACAACCGCGCCACGCTGAAGAAGGCCGGCTTCCTCTCCCGCGACGACCGTGCGGTCGAGCGCAAGAAGGCCGGTCTCAAGAAGGCCCGTAAGGCCCCGCAGTACAGCAAGCGCTAAACATCGCCTGCTCGACTGTCACGTTCGCCCCGGCGGCACACTCCGTGCTGCCGGGGCGTTCGTTTATCGGCGCTCGCGGGCGTATAACGGCATAAGACGTTCATCGGCCTGCGAGGGGACCGTGGCCCGGTGAGCGCGGTCGAGCATCCCGCCCGGTCGTCGCGCCATGCCGCCTGACGTGCCTTTTTTCTTCTTTTCGTTGCTTTCGTTGTTTGGTTGCTCAGTTCGATTGCTGTGCAGTGGTTTGTGGTTTCGGAGCACTTCGGAGGACACCAGTGGGACGACTCTTCGGTACGGACGGAGTACGCGGTGTCGCCAACGCCGATCTGACGGCCGAGCTCGCGCTCGGCCTCTCGGTCGCGGCGGCGCACGTACTCGCCGAGGCGGGCACCTTCGCGGGCCATCGCCCGACCGCCGTGGTCGGACGTGATCCGCGAGCCTCCGGAGAGTTCCTGGAGGCCGCCGTCGTGGCGGGCCTGGCCAGCGCCGGTGTCGACGTGCTGCGCGTCGGTGTCCTGCCGACGCCCGCCGTGGCGTACCTCACCGGCTCGCTCGGCGCGGACATCGGCGTGATGCTCTCCGCCAGTCACAACGCGATGCCCGACAACGGCGTCAAGTTCTTCGCGCGCGGCGGCCACAAGCTCGCCGACGAGCTGGAGGACCGGATCGAGACGGTCTACGAGCAGCACCGCACCGGTGAGCCGTGGAGCCGCCCGACCGGCGCCGGCGTCGGCCGGGTCACCGACTACACGGAGGGCTTCGACCGGTACGTCGCCCACCTCATCGGCGTCCTGCCCAACCGGCTCGACGGTCTCAAGGTCGTCCTGGACGAGGCGCACGGCGCCGCCGCCCGGGTCTCGCCCGAGGCGTTCGCGCGGGCCGGGGCCGAGGTCGTCACCATCGGGGCGGACCCGGACGGTCTGAACATCAACGACGGCTGCGGCTCCACCCACCTGGAGCTGCTGCGCGCCGCCGTCGTCGAGCACGGGGCCGACCTCGGCATCGCGCACGACGGCGACGCCGACCGCTGCCTCGCCGTGGACGCGGCGGGCGAGGAGGTCGACGGCGACCAGATCCTCGCCGTACTGGCCCTCGCGATGCGGGACGCCGGTCAGCTGCGCCAGGACACCGTCGTCGGCACCGTGATGTCGAACCTCGGCTTCAAGCTGGCCATGGAGCGCGAGAACATCCGGCTCATCCAGACGGCGGTCGGCGACCGGTACGTCCTGGAGTCGATGAAGGCCGAGGGCTTCGCGCTCGGCGGCGAGCAGTCCGGGCACGTCATCGTCCTGGACCACGCCACGACCGGCGACGGCACGCTGACCGGTCTGATGCTGGCGGCCCGCGTCGCCGCCACCGGCCGGAGCCTCGCCGAGCTGGCCGGGGTCATGCAGCGCCTGCCGCAGGTCCTCATCAACGTCCCCGACGTCGACAAGACCCGGGTGAACACCTCCTCCGAGCTGGCCACCGCGGTCGTCGAGGCGGAGCGCGAGCTGGGCGAGACCGGGCGCGTACTGCTGCGCCAGTCGGGCACGGAGCCGCTGGTGCGGGTCATGGTCGAGGCCGCCGACATCGAGCAGGCGCGGGCCGTCGCGGGCCGGCTGGCCGATGTGGTGAAGTCCGCGCTGGGCTGAGCCCCACGGCCCCACGGCCCCACGGCCCACGGCCCACGGCCCTCGGCCCGGCGTACGGGTCGCATGCGTACGGGAAGCCCCCGGCGACCACGGGAATCCACGTGGTCGCCGGGGGCTTCTCCGTACGCTGTGCCGTGCCGGAGGGGTGTGCGGAGCGGTGTGCGGAGCCCGTGGTCACGTACGTTGTCGGGTGGTCGCCTGGTCGTGGAGGTGTGCTGCCGGGGGCGCGGGTCACGCCCGGGGGAGGGCGGGGCGGGTGACGACGATCATGGCGGCGTCGTCGTTCAGGTGTCCGCCGACGTGGCGCAGCAGGTCGCGCCGGAAGCGGTCGAGGAAGGCGTCGGGGTCGCTCTCGCTCCAGCCGGTGATGCGGTCGGTCAGCGGGTAGAACGCGCCGGTGGCGTCGCGGGCCTCGGTGACACCGTCCGTGTACAGCAGCAGGAGGTCTCCCGGCTCGAACGGGACGCTGTCGACGTGGTAGCGAGGCTGCGCCAGTTCGCCCAGGCCCAGCGGGGGCGCCGGACGACGGATGTCCGCCGTCGTCGGCCGGCCGTCGCGCAGGACGACCGGCGGCGGGTGCCCGCAGGAGATCATCCGGACCGGGCCGTCCCGGTCGGGGATGTCCAGGACGGTGGCGGTGATGAACGTTTCTCCGAAGCGGCCGGCCTCGCCCGGTTCCATCAGGTCCCAGCACACGCTCCGGTCGAGGTAGGTCACCAGCTCGTCCAGGTCCGCCCGGCGGTGGGCGGCGACGCGAAACGCTCCGAGCAGCAGGGCGGCGTCGTTGACCGCGGTCATCCCCTTGCCCTGGACGTCGCCGACGATCAGCCGGGTCCCCGAGGTCGTGCGGGCCGCCGCGTACAGGTCTCCGCCGATCCGGGCCTCCGCCTCGGCGGCGAGGTAGAGGGCGGAGGCGCGCAGGGGGCCGAGCTTCCTCGGCAGCGGCGGCAGGACCACACGCTGGGCGACCTCGGACACGTACCGCACCTGCGTCAGCTCTTTCGCGCGGTGCTCCCGCAGGACGCAGAAGACCACCAGGCTCGTGCCGACCAGGATCAGGGCGATGATCTGGGCCTCGTGGTTAGCCGAGAGCAGTTCGTCGGGGTCGCGGAGCACCCCGATGGCCGTCTGCGCGATGACCGCCAGCGCGGCGACCAGGCCCACGGTCCGGGGCCCGCCGAACGAGGGCGTGATCGCCGGGGCCGCCACGAGCAGCGGGCCGAGATGGATGTCGGGCGGCGCGAGAACATCGATCACCGACACCGCGACGATCCACCCGATCGGGATGGCGACCAGCGCCCACCGGGGGCGGGGTCCTGCGCGGCGCTGGGACATGCCTCCTCTCTACACCGCCGCCGTACGGTCCGCACCGGCAGGAGGAGGCGGCGCGGGGGCGGGGCGGGGTCGGCAGTAGAGGGAGGGCGGCCCGGTGGGTCAGGCCCGTACGGAAGCGCCCGGGGTGCTCGCCGGGGGCTTCCGTGTGCGCCGGAGCCTCAGCAGGCCCTTCTGGAGCAGCAGCGTCAGCGTGCCCGCGAGGATGATCCCGCCGAGGTTGGCGAGCAGCTGCTGCCCGGAGCCGACGGTCTGCTGGTAGTCGGAGTAGCTGAACGCGACGGCCGCGTTGGCGGCGGCCGGGACGGTCGTCACCGAGATCGCCACCCCGATCAGCGCCCCGGACTTCGCGGAGGTGAGCGAGAGCGTCCCGGCGACGCCCGCGAGGAACGCCACGACGAACGACATCCAGTCCGGGTGCCAGATGAACCCGGTGTTGGGCCGGGGCTTGTCGATCATGTCGCTGTTGAAGAGGCCGAAGGCGTCCATCAGCCAGGCGAAGCCCGCGGTGATGATCATCGCCAGGGCGAAGCCGCCGATCAGCGCCCACAGCGAGCGCGCCACCAGGCGCGGGGCGCGTTGCACCAGGGCCGTGGAGATCCCGGCCAGCGGGCCGAACTCCGGGCCGACCGCCATCGCGCCCACGATCAGCACCGCGTTGTCGAGCATCACCCCGCAGGCGGCGAGCATCGTGGCGAGGGCGAGGAAGGAGACGTAGGTGATGGAGAACGTCGACTCCTCGTGCGTCGCCTCCGTCAGCTCCTCCCACAGCACCGCGTCGGCACCGTCGCCCGGGGCCTCGTCCTCCGCCCGGTCGGCGTGGTCGGAGAGCGTCAGCTCCATGTTCTCCATGGTGATCGACCCGGACCTGTCGATGCCGAGGCGGCGCAGCGCACCGATCAGCTCGTCGCCGGCCTCGCGCGCCACGTCGCACATCACCACGTCACCGGCGGGGGAGCGGGCGGCGCCCGGCAGGACCACGAGATGGGCGGTGCCGACGGTCGACTCCAGCAGGGCGACGACCTCGTCCGTGGTGTCGGCGGGCACGATCAGACGCAGGTGCAGCACGTGGCGGCCGCCCTTCCGGGGCGCAGGGGTCAGAGCTTGCGCAGGGACAGCTTCTGGACCTTGTGGTCCGGCCCCTTGCGGAGCACCAGGGTGGCACGGCCGCGCGTCGGAGCCACGTTCTCCAGCAGATTGGGCTTGTTGATGGTCCGCCACATGGTGCGCGCGTAGTCCAGTGCCTCCTCCTCGGAGACCTGGGTGTACTTGCGGAAGTACGAGGACGGGTCCTGGAACGCGGTGGCGCGCAGTTTGCGGAAGCGGTTCAGGTACCAGGTCTCGATGTCCTCGGCGCGCGCGTCCACGTACACGCTGAAGTCGAAGTAGTCGGCGAGCCCGACCCTGGTGCGGCCGTCGCTGCCGGGCAGTGCGGGCTGGAGGACGTTGAGGCCCTCGACGATGAGGATGTCGGGGCGGCGCACGGTGAGCCGCTCGCCGGGGACGATGTCGTAGATCAGGTGCGAGTAGACGGGCGCGGTCACCTCGTCCTTGCCCGCCTTGATGTCGGCGACGAAGCGGGTCAGAGCGCGCCGGTCGTAGGACTCCGGGAACCCTTTGCGTGAGGTCAGCCCGCGCGCCTTGAGCTCCTTCATCGGCAGCAGGAACCCGTCCGTGGTCACCAGCTCGACGCGCGGGTGCTCCGGCCAGCGGGCCAGCAGCGCCTGGAGGATACGGGCGCTGGTGGACTTGCCGACGGCGACACTGCCCGCGACCCCTATGACGAACGGGGTGCCGCGCTGCGCCCCGTGCCCGTTCCCGGCGTCCCCGAGGAAGGTGTTCAGCGCGCCGCGCAGCCCGGAGGTGGCCTGGACGTACAGGTTGAGCAGCCGGGAGAGCGGCAGATAGACGTCCCGCACCTCGTCCAGGTCGATGACGTCCCCGAGCCCCCGCAGCCGCTCCACCTCGTCGGCGGTCAGCGGCAGCGGCGTCTTGTCCCGCAGCGCGCTCCACTCGTCGCGCGAGAGGTCGACGTAGGGGGTCGGCGCGTGCTCGGTGCGACGGTGGGGGCTCCGTGCGGGTGAGGTGATCACCTGTTCATTGTTGCGGGAGTTTTAACGGAGTGGGGGGTGGGCTCGGTCACGTGGGTGGTGGGGGTGGGGCGTGCTGTGGGGCTGTTGCGGGCCCGGTGCCTGCTCCCTCGTGCCGGGCACCGGGCCCGCGCCTGGGCGGTGCGAGCCGTACGGTCAGGGCATTTCGCGATCGGCGTCGACTATGGCGGTGTCGATCCTGGCGAGATCGTTGAGTACGTCTCCTCGGTACTGAGTCTGCGAAGGGTGGACGCCGCCGTGGTGGATCTTGTGAGTCTCCGTGGTGACCTCCCTGTACCCCGCATAGCTGTAGTCCTTCGGGTTGATGAAGATCTCCAGGCGGCTCTTGCTCGGGACCATGTCGCGTGTCACGGCGATGACCTCGCGGCCTGACGCATCACGGACCAAGTGATCGATGACCTTGACGCCCTCCACTGTCGCCAGGGCTTGGTAAACGCGGGCGAGAGCGTTCGGCGGGACCGTGTACGACTCCTCCAACAGAGCAAGTGCCGTGAGGAAGCTGCGGTCGTCTCTGCTATCCGCTCCAGCGAAGATCTCTTCGTTGGAGGGGTTCAGCCGGCGCAGCTCCGCAAGAAGATCCTGCGGGGCCTTCGGCAGCGCGCTGGCGATGCGGTGGAGCTGGCTCGGAGTGTACGGATGGCTGGGGTTGGGTGTCTTCTCAAGGGCTTTGTCGTCGTACTTCTTCCACGTGTCCTGGGGTGTGTCCTGGGCTGACCGGACCATGTTCGTGGGCGGAGGCGGACCAGGCGGGCAGTGGAGACTCCTACGTATCGTGACGGTGCCGCCCACCTCCCGCTCGTAGACCCACTGGTCGGGCCGGGGCTCCGGAGGAGTCTTCTGCCGCTCCAGGAAGTCGGCGGCCTGGCCCAGGGCGGCGGCCGGGCTGGACAGGTCCGGGCCGCCCGCACGGGAGGCGAGATCACCATGCTGGGGCGCTGGGGCGTTCACGGTCTGGGTGATGAACAACGCCGCCGCGGTGATCGCCACCGCCGCGCCGAGCGAGGCGATCCGCCAGTCGGCCCGCAGCCTGCGGGTTCGGCGGCTCCTGCCCGCGATGGCGTCGGTCAGGAGTGCGCGCCCGGGGGCGAGGGCGGCGCGGTCGGGGACGGGAGCGTCGGCGCGCAGCTCCCGCAGCTGGGTCAGTTCGTCCATGACGGGTTCAGCTCCTGTTCGGCCGAGGTGAACGCGGGGTCGGTGCTCAGTGCCTCGCGGACCTTGCGGCGGGCCCGGTTCAGGCGGGATCTGACGGTGCCCAGCGGTATCCGCAGCGCATCGGCCACCTCCTGGTAGCCGAGGTCCGCCCAGGCGACGAGCAGCAGGACGTGCCGGTCGCCGGGGGAGAGCTTGGCCAGTGCCCCGGCCAGGGGGGCCTGGACGGCCACCCGGTCGTCCGAGCGGTCGCTCCAGGACGCGGCCACCGGGTCGTGGCCGGTCCGGGCCAGCGCCTTCAGTGCGCGGACCTCGGTACGGCGGTGCTTCCCGATCAGGTTGGCGGCGATGCCGTACAGCCAGGGCCGGGCCAGCCGGTGGGCGGTGTCGTAGCGGTCCCTGGTACGGAACGCGATGAGGAAGGTCTCCGCCGTGATGTCGTCCGCCGCGCCCTCCCCGAGGCGGCGGGCGGCGTAGCGGTGGATGTCCGGGGCGTGCCGGTCGTACAGCCCGGCGAACAGTTCGGGCTCGCCGAGGGATTGCGTGATGACTTCGGCGTCGTCTTCGCGTTCGGTGCCGGGGCGGGCCGGAGGTGGTCCGGTCACTGCGCCTCCAGGGGTGCGTCGGTCGGTGTGCCTGTCACCCCTGTTGTCCGCAGCGGCCGGAAAGGTTCACGGCGGCCATGCGGGCGGCTCAGGAAGCAGCCGTCCGGCCGCAGCGCTTCTCCAGGAGCGTGAACGACTTGGGTGCGCCGACCGGCTGCGGCTTGCCTTCCTTGTGGCCGACGACCCGGTAACCGGCGTCCAGGTAGTAGGCGTTGAGACGTGTGTTGCCGGACAGGCAGTCCAGGCGGACGCGCGTCCGGCCCGTCGCGGCGACGCGGCGTTCCGCAGCCCGCAGCAGGAGGCTCCCCGTCCCCGGGTCGGCGGTGCCGTGGTCCACCATCAGACGATGTACGTAGCCGGCTACCGGCGGCTGCGGCCCCCAGGCGTCCTCGTCCTCCCACCACAGCTCCCAGGCTCCGGCCACACGGCCGCCGGCCTTGGCGAGCCAGACCTCGCCCCTCGCCATGACGGCGCGGAAGTGATCCTCGTCCAGCTGGCCGGTCTGCCACTGGCCGGTGATGCCCCGGGCGATCATCCAGCGGGCCGCGTCGTCGCGCAGCCGGACGAGGGTGGCGAGATCGGTGTCGCCGGCGGGGCGGAAACGTAGATCGTTCACGCCGCGATCCTCGCACGGGCCCACGGGGGTGGGTCGGGCGGAAAGGTTCAGGGGCAGTGAGACGTCGCGCGCTCGACGACTCACCGCCCATCCATTCCTCGCGCGGGGCCGCCCGGCCTACGCGTCCTGCGGATACCAGCGCAGCTCGACCGTGTTGCCGTCCGGGTCGAGTACGTAGACCGAGGTGGCCGAGCCCCTGGCCCCGAAGCGAGGGACCGGGCCCTCCTTCACTGTGAACACCCCGGAGTCGATGACCTCCTGCCAGTCGAGCGGGTCGACGACGAGGCAGATGTGGTCCACGTTCGACTCGCCGCGGGGACGGTCCAGCAGGTCGATGATCGTGGTCGGGCTGACCCGGACCGACGGGAACGGCACCTTCCCCGCCCGCCACTCCTCGACCCGTACCGGCTCCAGGCCGAGCGCCCCGCAGTAGAAATCAAGAGCTCGCTCCACGTCCCCGACGTTGAGGACCAGGTGATCGAAGTCCTTGACCTGGACGATCAGCGGTACGGGCATGGTCAGGCCTCCGACGCGTACGTGACGAAGTCCGCCCAGGCGGCCGGGGTGAAGCCGAGGTGCGGGCCGCCGGTGGGGAGTTGCTTGGAGTCGCGTACGTGGATGGTGGTGGGGGCGGCGGCGACTTCGACGCAGTCAGGGCCGTCGTTGGTGCTGTAGCTGCTCTTGAACCAAGTCAGCTCGGTGCTCATGTCTCTCCCAGCAGTTTCTCGATGAATTCCCGTGACAGCCGAGGAGTGAGGGCCTGCGCCCGGATCAGGTTGTACCGCATCTCCAGGATCTGCACCTCGCGTGGGTTGGTGATCAGCCCGCTGATGAGCTGGACCTCGTTGTGCCCGACCGTCTTTCCGTCCTTGAGCTTAAGGATCCGGTGTGAACCGCCGAGACCCGCGTGCTCCTCCGCCTCCATCGGCATGACCTGGATCTCGACATGCCGCAACTGACTCAGCTCAAGCAGGTGTTCGAGCTGGCGGCGCAGGACCATTCTGCCTCCGGTCCGCCTGCGCAGCGTCGACTCTTCCTGGACAAAGGTCAGCAGCGGCGCGGGTCGCCTGTCGAAGACCACCTGTCGGGCCATGCGGGCCGCCACGAGGCGCTCGATGTTGTCCTCCGTGTACGCGGGCCGTCGCTCGCGGTACAGAGCGCGCGCGTACTCCTCGGTCTGGAGCAGTCCGTGGATCACGACCCCCGCGTACGCGCCGAGTTCGACGGCCTCCGCCTCCAGCTTCGTCAGGTCGCGGACCTTCTTCGGATACCGCGCCTCCTCCACGTCCTTCTTCATCGCCGCGATCTTGCCGCCCGCGCCCACGGCGTCATCGGTCCGGTCCAGGAACTCCGGCTTCGGGATGCGCCGACCGCCCTCGACCTTGAAGACCAGGTTCTCGCTGTACCCGATGGCCGTTCCCAACTCGGCGGCCCGCAGTCCGGCCGACTCTCGCCAGAGCTTGATCTGCCGGCCGACCGCCGCGATGACCGCCCCTGAGTCGTCATCCAGGCCGAAGTCCTGGTCCTCGTCGTTCCCGTCGAGCGCCGTGCGGTTCTCGCGGTCCTGGTTGTTCATGTCAGCCATGCGACAGATGCCTCCACCCGTGTACGTGTGCGTGTGCCGGACGCGTACAGCGGGGACGGGGCCCGATACACCGGGGACAGTCACTGTCCGTACTCGCGTCAGTGCTTCTCAGAGTAGATACGGCCGGACACTCTGAGTGACATGAGCCAGAAAATCACTCAACCGCGTGCACGCACCGGACAGTTCGCCGTCCAGCTCTCCGCCACTCGCCGGGGTGCGCGGCTCGCCCGGCTGCTCGCCACCGAACAACTGCGCTCCTGGGGGCTGCCGCTGGAGGACGCGAGCCTGGTGATCGGTGAGCTGGCGACCAACGCGGCGCTGCACGGGTACGTCCCGGGGCGGGACTTCCGAATCCTGCTCAGCGTGTACGACGACGTCCTGCGGATCGAGGTCGCCGACACCAGGGGCGAAAGCCTCCCGGTGAAGCGGGAGCCGGACGCCGACTCCGAGGGAGGGCGCGGGCTGTTGCTCGTGGAGGCGCTCTCGGTGCGGTGGGGTACGGAACACGGGCCGTTCCCGCGCAAGACCGTCTGGGCGGAGGTGGCGCTCACCGGATCGTGACTGCCGCGACCCGGTGGGCCGGGACCCGGTGAACCGCGACGTGGTGAACCGCGTCGTGGTCACCCGCGACATAAAAGCTTTTGAGTACGTGCTTTTAAGTACGGGGGAAATAACCCGACCCCACCCTGATCCGACCAGTGGCCACCCCCTGTGCGCGCGGGCGCGTAAGCGCGCGACGGCGTCGTCACTCGCATGGGTGAAGTGTGCCAACCGGGCTGGATTTACGACCTGTTGGCGGGCATATGCTCACGCTGACCACCACCCCAGACATGAGACGGCCCCCGGCCGGGACTGGCATCCCGACCGAGGACCTGACCAACAAGGAAGCAGCATCTTCCCGATGGATACCCAGCAGGTTAGCGCGCCCTCGCGCGCCCCGTCCGCCGGTGTTGTACACATCAATATCCGGCTCACCGACGGCTACTCGATCATCTCCAACCGGCTTTCCCAGCACCGGGACATGTCCCTGCTGGCCATCGGCCTCGGCACCCACATCCAGTCGCTGCCCGCCGGGCGGCGCATCGGTGTCAAGGCCCTCGCCGCGATCTTCCCGGAGAGCGAGGCGCGCATCGCCGCCGCGCTGCGGGAGTTGGAGCGCCACGGGTTCCTGCGCCGCATCCGCGAGCGCGTCCAGGGTGGGCGGGTGGCCACGCGTACGGAGTCGTACAACCACCCGGAGGCGGCTGCCCGGCGAGCGATTCCCCAGCTCGTGCGTGTGCCGGAGCCGGTGCAGGAGCAGGTGCCGGAGCCCGTACCCGTATCGGCGTCCGAGCCCGTCGTCGTACGGGAGCCCGCCCCCGCGCCACCCGCTCCTGCCCCCGCCCCCGCCCCCGCGCCCCGGCTCGTGCCGTCGGCCGCCGCGCCCAAGCCGCCGCCCCCGCCGTTGCCCTTCCCCCGCAGGCCCAGTGCCCCCTTGTTCGACGAGGCCGCCCGCCTGCTCGCCGGGCTCCATGTCTCCGCGCCCCTGTTCGCCCTCTCCGAGGTGGACGTGGAGCGGCTCACCCCCGGGGTCGCCGCCTGGCTGGAGCGGGTGTGCGGCCGGACGCGGTGCGGGTCGCGCTCACCGATGATCCGCCCGTACCCCTCCGGCACCCGGCGAAGCTGGTGCGGCACCGGCTCGTCGCGCTTCTTCCGCCGCCCGTGCCCGCCGCCGTGCCCGTCGTCCCGCTCCAGAACTGCGACGACTGCGACCGGGCCTTCCGGTCGCCCGTGCCGGGGTGCTGCGGGGAGTGCCGCGATGTCCGCGCGTACGCCGACGACGAGCCGTGCCTGCTCGGCGCGTGATCAGGCGATGCGGTCGCAGACGCTGTCCGTGGCGACCACCGGGCCCGTCACGGTCTTGCTGCCCGCCGGGCTGATGCCGATCGTGTAGACGCCGTCGACGACGTACATCCCCCGCGCGAGGTTGCCGTCCCCGACGCCCACCAGCACCGGGCCCACCACCCGCCAGAACTGGGCCCCGGAGGCGTGCGCGTCGACCACGGCGGAGCCGCTCACGTCGGCGTCGTAGTGGGCCCCGGTCTCCTTGTTCGTCACCCGGACCACGAGATCGCCCTTGTACGCGCTCCGCGTGACGCCCTCGGCGGGCGGGGGCAGTTCGCGCCGTACGACCTCGTCCACGATCGGCTCGCCGTGGAGGGCGAACGCGCACCGCTCGCCCGCCGCGACGTCCCAGGGGGCCGAGGGGGCCGGTTCCCAGCCGGAACCCTGCGGAGGGGCGGTGGCGGGGGCCGCTGCCGCCGCGTGGCCCGTGCCGAGTGTCATCACGGCCACGCAGGCCGTGCCTAGCGCGACTGGAACGATGCTGCGCATGAGAACTCCCCGAAGTCGGAGGCCGTCGGCCGGAGGCCGGGGCCGCGTTCGCCGAAGCATGCGCCGGGCCGCTCACCAAAGGCTCACCACGACATGGGCCGGGCCGGAGGGCCTGCGGGCAGGGGCGGTCCGTGCGACCTCCGTTTCCCCGGGGTGCGTCGGGGCGGGGTGCGGTGCGTTCAGCCGTGATCGCCGCGGTGGTGATCCACGAGGCGGGTGAGCAGGTCGATCAGGTTCTGCCGGTCGGCCTCGGGCAGCGGGGCGAGGAACTCGTCCTGGGCGGCGGCGAGCAGCCCGTCGAGGTGGGTGAGTTCCCTCCGGCCCGCCGGGGTGATGGTGATGACGTTGCGTCGGCGGTCCTTCGGGTCGGGTGCGCGCTCCAGGAGTCGCCTTTCGGCGAGGTCGTTGACCGTCGCCACCATGTCGCTGCGGTCGATCCCGGTGCGGCGGCCGAGGTCGGCCTGGCTGGACGGGCCGTACTCCTCCGCCGCCGCCAGCAGGGCGTAGTGGTAGCGCCGCGCGCCGGCCCCCGTCAGCTCTTGATCCACGATCCGGTTGGCGGCCAGCGCCGCCTGGTTGACCAGCCTGCTCGACAGCGCGCGCAGCCGCTGCGGCGTCTTATGTTCCGTGTCCACGGACGCAATGTAACAACTCGTTGGCCGAACCCACGATCGAGCGTATGGTGGGTCGAGCCAACGTTGGTGCTACCAATGATGTGGGTGAGTGGTCGTGGATCACGTCGACCGTCATGAGATCACCGGCCCCGTATCCCTGGAGAAAACATCATGATCAAGCCGTTCCGTATCGACATTCCCCAGGCCGACCTCGACGACCTGAACGACCGGCTCTCCCGCACCCGCTGGCCCAACGAGATCGCCGACGCCGGGTGGGACTACGGCTTCCCGCTGGCGCGGCTCAAGGAGCTGGCCGACCACTGGCACACCGGGTACGACTGGCGCGCGCACGAGACCGCGCTCAACGAACTTCCGCACTTCACCACCGAGATCGACGGCCAGAACATTCACTTCGTCCACGTCCGGTCCCCGAGACCGGACGCACTCGCGCTGATACTCACCCACGGCTGGCCCGGCTCCTTCCTGGAGTTCCTCGACGTGATCGAGCCGCTGGCGCGCGACTTCCACCTGGTGATCCCGTCCATCTCGGGCTACGGCTTCTCCGGGCCGACCCACGAACGCGGCTGGGACCTGGTCCGGGTCGCACGGGCCTGGGCCGAGCTCATGCGCCGGCTCGGGTACGAGCGCTACGGCGCGCAGGGCGGCGACTTCGGATCGGGCATCTCCATGACGCTCGGCGCGGTGGCCCCCGAACGGGTGGTCGGGGTGCATGTCAACTACCTGCCGACCCGGCCGGACCCGGAGGCCGGCATCGACCTGTCCGAGGCGGACGAGGCCCGGCTGGACCAGGTCAGGCGGCTTATGGCGAGCCGTCCTCCGTACCAGGCTCTGCAGGCCGCCACCCCGCAGACGATCGGCTACGCGCTGACCGACTCGCCCGTCGGCCAGCTCGCCTGGATCGCCGAGCGCTTCGCCCAGTGGACGGACCCCCGTTCGCCGATCAGCGACGAGCGGATGCTCACCGACGTCTCGCTGTACTGGCTGACCGCCACCGCGGCTTCCTCGGCGCGGCTGCACCGCGAGGCGGCGCGGGGGACCGAGCCGTGCCCGGTGCCGGTGGGCGTGGCCGTTTTCGCGCACGACATCACGCAGTCGGTGCGACCGCTGGCCGAGCGGCTGTACGACATCCGGCACTGGTCGGAGTTCGACCGGGGCGGTCACTTCGCCGCGATGGAGGTGCCGGAGCTGTTCGCCGAGGACGTCCGGGACTTCTTCCTCGCCCGCCTCTCGTAGCGGCGGACTTACTCCTCGTCCGCCTCGGGCAGCGGCGGACCTCTTCCCGCCCGCCTCGGGCAGCTGCCGCCGGGACGCCGGAGGGGTGGTCCCGCAGGCGGGGACGGCTGATGCTTTCCCGATGGAATTCCAGTTGCTCGGGCCCTTCGCCGTCCTCGACCGGGGGCGGCCCGTGCTCGCGGGGCTGCGCCGTCAGGAGCGGTGTCTGCTGGCCGTCCTCGCCCTGGAGGCGGGCCGGACCGTTCCGACCGGCAGGCTCATCGACCTGCTCTGGAACGGCGAGGCTCCGGCCGGGGCCCGGTCCACCGTGCACACGTACATCGGCAGGCTGCGCGCCGCCCTCGGGCCCGGCGGCGTACATCTGGAGACGGGGAACGACGGCTACCTCCTCCGACCCGACGGTCACGTGATCGACGCCCGCGCCTTCGAGGACGGGGTACGCGAGGCGGCGGCGGCCGTGGACGACGAGGAGCGGGTGCTCCGCTACGACCGGGCGCTGGAGCTGTGGCGGGGCGAACCGCTCGCGGACGTCGCGGACGAGGCCCTGCGCGACCGGATCGGCCGGCCGCTCGCCGCGCTGCGGCTGTCGGCGGCGGAGGAGCGCGCCCGGCTCCTCCTCTCGCTGGGGCGGCACGAACGCGTGGCCGCCGAGCTTCCCCCGCTCGCCGAGGAGCACCCCGAGCGGGAACGCCTCGTCGCGGACAGCATGGTCGCCCTGCACCGCAGCGGGCGGTCGGCGGACGCGCTCGGGCTCTACCGGGCCACGCGCAGCGCCCTGCAGTCCGCCTTCGACGCCGAGCCGGGGCGGGACCTGCGGGCCCTGTACGAGCGGGTACGCCGGGACGACCCGGCCCTGCGGCGGCCTTTGCCACCCACGTACGCCGTCCGGGTGCGGGGCGAGTGGCTGCCGTGGAACACCAGCGGGGACCCCGCCCTGGAGTTCTGCAACACCTACGCCGGATGGGGCGGCGAACGGCTGCCCGGCTCGGAGTGGCTGCGCGGCTACCGCACGCTCGCGGTCTGGGCCGGACATCTGGACCTCCTCGACGACCGTACGGTCACCCGGCTGCTGCGGAGGGCGGAGGAGCGGCCCGAGGAGGCGAGCGCCGTACTTGCGGGAGCACGGGAGTTCCGGAGCGCGCTGTACGGCTGTCTCACCGAGGAGCGCGGCCGGGGCGACGGCGGGGCGTTCGCCCGGGTCGCCGAGGTGATCCAGGACGCCATGCGCCGAGCGGTCTTCGTCCAGGACGAGGACGGCCTCGGGCGCTGGAGCCCGCACCCGGAATCCGGGGCCCGGCTCCCGCTGTACGCCGTGGCCCAGCGCGCCGCGGACCTGCTCGCCGACCCCCGCCGCCTCACCGTCCGGGTCTGCCCGGGGAAGGGCTGCGGGTGGCTCTTCCTCGACGTGGGCGGCCGGCGTCGCTGGTGCAACATGGGCGTCTGCGGGCGGGCGGAATGAAGTCGTGAAAATTATTCGGGCGGCGTGTCGATCGGGCCCGGTCCCGTTCGTCGTCATCGTGTAGGGCGACCCGCACGGCGGGCGCGACACACAGGCGAGAAGGAGCCGACCATGAAGTACATGCTGCTGATCCACAGCGGGGCCGTCGACGAGCAGGGCGGCGCACCCCAGTGCACCGTCGAGGACTGGATGGCCTACGACAAGGACGTACGCGACGCGGGCATCCATGTCTCCGGGGAGTCGCTGGCCGATCTGGTGACCGCGACCACCGTGCGGGTCTCACCGGCCGGGGAGCGGACCGTGACGGACGGGCCGTTCGCCGAGACGCGGGAGCTGCTGGGCGGGTTCCTCGTGATCGACGTGCCCGACCTCGACGCCGCCCTCGACTGGGCCGCACGCTGTCCCGGCTCGCGGGACGGCGGCTCGGTCGTCGTCCGGCCGGTCGCGGACTTCGGGGCCTGAGAGCCGTGCCGGGCGAGGGTGGCGAGGCGGGGGAGCCGGACAGGGCGGGCGAGGGTGTGTCCCCGGGGGAGGGCCGCGAGACCGCCGAAGCCGTCGAGGCGGTGTTCCGGGAGGAGCGCGGGCTGCTGCTCGCCTCCCTCGTCCGCCGGTTCGGGGACCTCGACCTGGCCGAGGAGGTGACGTCCGAGGCGATCGAGGCCGCGCTGCGGCACTGGCCCGCCGAGGGCGTCCCCGCCCGGCCCGGAGCCTGGCTGCTGACGACCGCCCGGC
Organism: Streptomyces anulatus; assembly: GCF_014650675.1. Classification (GTDB taxonomy): domain Bacteria; phylum Actinomycetota; class Actinomycetes; order Streptomycetales; family Streptomycetaceae; genus Streptomyces; species Streptomyces anulatus. The sequence continues at coordinate 21,385 of NZ_BMVK01000020.1, forward strand.
GGCGGGCGGTGGACCGGCTGCGGCGCGACCGGGCGTACGCCGCCCGGCTCGCCGTCCTCGCCGCCGACGCGGAACGTGCCGAGCCCGCCCCCGCCCCGGACGTGTCCGGCTCAGGTCAGGGCTTCGGTTCCGGTTCCGGCTTCGGCTCCGATGAACTTCCGGACGAGCGGCTTCAGTTGTTCTTCACCTGCGCCCACCCCGCCCTCGCCGCCGAGGACCGCACCGCTCTGACCCTGCGCTGCCTCGCCGGGCTCACCACACCCGAGGTGGCGCGGGCGTTCCTCGTGCCGACGGCGACCATGGCCCAGCGCATCGTGCGGGCCAAGAAGAAGATCCGCGAGGCCCGGATCCCGTTCCGGGTGCCCGGCCCCGACGAACTGCCCGGGCGGCTGCCCGGAGTCCTCCAGGTCGTCTACTCGGTCTTCACCGAGGGGTACGCGGCCAGCTCGGGTCCCCGTCTCCAGCGGCTCGACCTGGCCGAGGAGGCGATCCGGCTGGCCCGGATACTGCGCCGCCTGCTGCCCGCCGAGCGGGAGAGCGCCGGGCTCCTCGCGCTGCTGCTGCTCGTCCACGCCCGGCGCGACGCGCGGACCGGGCCGGAGGGCGAGCCGGTGCTCCTGGAGGACCAGGACCGGGGGCGCTGGGACCGGCCGATGATCGAGGAGGGGCGCGCCCTGGTCGTCCGGGCGCTGACCGGCGGGCCGGCCGGGCCGTACGGGGTGCAGGCCGCCATCGCCGCCCTGCACGACGAGGCGACGGACGTGGCGGCCACGGACTGGCCGCAGATCGTGGCCCTGTACGACGTGCTCCGCACGCTCACCCCGTCCCCCGTGGTGGAGGTGAACCGCGCCGTGGCGGTGGCGATGCGGGACGGGCCGGGGGCCGGTCTCGCGCTGCTCGACGCGTTGGCGGGGGAGCCCCGGCTGCGGGCGTACCCGCCGTACGCCGTGGCGCGGGGGGACCTGCTCGGCCGGCTGGGGCGGGACGGGGAGGCCGCTGCCGCCTACCGGGAGGCGCTGGAGCTCGCGGGCACCGAGCCGGAGCGGGCCGCGCTGCGCCGGAAGCTGGGGGAGTAGCAGCCGGACCGTGGTGTTCCTACAGCAGCAGGAACACCACGACCACCGCGAACGCCACCACCAGCACCCCGTAGAGGTTGATCTTCCACTTCGGGATCTCGTACGTCTCACCGGCCAGGGCCTTCGCCCTGATCTTCTCCATGTCCGGCCGCATGGCCACGATCAGAAGGGCCAGGGAGAGCAGCGAGACGGAGAAGATGATCAGCGCCTCCACCTCCGAGTGGTCGCGTGCGCGTCCGAACCCCAGGACGGTGACCGCTCCGATGGCGGGCGCGATCAACGAGCAGACCGTCGCCCTGCGATTCCTGAAGCAGTAGTGGACCGCCGCCAGGAACAACGCGGACGCGGCCACCGCCACGATCCACCACTGGCCCGTCGTCAAAGTCTCCGCCTGCACTCGCCCTCTCCCGTCCCTCGTGTACGCGGCGCGGGTGGGCGGCACCGCGCTCGGTGCCGCCCACCCGCCGGAGTCATCGCCCGGTCAACTCCAGTTCAACCAGCCGATCGCCGCCGTCGTAGTGTCCTCCAGGAAGCCGGACACCTTCATGCCGACGTCGTCGGCGATGCCCGACAGGCTGCTGCCGACCTTCTTGGACACCGCGGCCACCGCCCGGCCCTTGCCGAAGAACAGGGCGCTCAGCGCGAACGTGCCCAGGTTCTTCTTGAAGTCGTCCGTGCCCCAGCTCGCGATGACGTTGACGCCGCCCGCCAGCAGGGAGACACCCCCCGCGATGAGGGAGACGCCACCGAGGATCGCGGCAGCGCCCTGACCGACGACCGGGATCCAGCCGACCGCCAGCGCCGCTCCACCGGCGACGGCCGAGATCGTGCCCGCGATGGTGCTGACACGGCCGGAGTAGGTGATCCACTGATCCTTGGTCAGACCGAGGAACTCACCGTCCTCCTGGGCCTTGTTCTTGTCGTTCCCGGGGTCGTCGGCCGGGTTGGCGCCGTTCTGCGCGTCCTCCTTCGCCTTCTTCTCCGCGGCGGCGGCAGCGGCGGCGATCTCCTGCTGCCGCTTCTCCCGCGCGATGCGGTGCGCGTCGGACGCGACCGCAGCCGCCTCCGCCGCGTCCTTGCCCGCCTGCGCGGCGGAGGCGCGCGCGCTCGCCGCGGACTGGGCGGCGGAGGCGGCGGACGCCTGGGCCCGGCCGGCGGAGGCGTAGGCCTGGTTCATGGAGTAGTTCGCGGCCCGCGCGGCGGACCGTGCCACCACGGCGGCGCTCTCGGCCCGCTTCGCGGAGGCGGCGGCCTTGGCGGCCGACGCGTCGGCCGCCTCGGCGTTGTCGCGGGCCTTGGTGGCCGCGGCGCCCGCGGCCTTGGCGTAGTCGTCGGCCTTCCTCGCCCAGTCGGCCGCTTCCGCGGCTGCCTTCCGGGCGTCCGCCGCCGCCTTGGCGGCGCGAGCGGCGTCCTCCAGGGCCCGCTGCGCGATCTGCGCGGCGTGCGCGATGGCCGCCCGGATCGCGGCGACGTGGGCCTCGGCGTCGTGGTCGAGGCGGGCGACGTTGAACTGGTCGTTCGCGATGAACGACCGCCGCATGAGGGCGGACCCCTCCAGCACGACCTTCGCCGCCGAACGGAGGTAGGCCCCGCCCGTGTTGAGGATCTTGAAGACCTCGACGGTGTCGTCTTCCTTGACCGCCTCGACGTACTCCGTGCTCAGGAAGTCGAACAGCGCCGTCGGACTGCCGTCGGCGAGCGCCGCCTCGGCCTTGGCCTTGACCGCCGGGCCGGGCTGCTGACCGAGGATCGTGAAGACCTTGACGCGGTTCTCCTCGACGGACGTGTCGGTCACGCCCTGTTCGAGGAACTGGCTCGCCGCGTCGGGATCCTGGCTCTTCAGCGCCACATGGGCGCCTGCCGCGACGTCCGGGGCCGCCATCTCGGCCAGGGCCAGAACGGTCTCGCGGTCGTCCTGCCGCTGGGCCGCCGGCCGGTCGACGTCGATCCAGTTGAGGATCTCGTAGTCGCCGGCGGCGAGGGCGAACTCCGCCGCCTGGCGCGTCCATGTGCCGTGGCTGTCGAGGAGCTTGACCGCCGCCTCGCGACCCGAGGACACGGCCCGCGTCTCGTCCCCGGCGGTGAAGGCCTCCTGAGCGCGCGCGATCAGGTCGCGGATCTCCTGGGCCGTCTGGTCGCTCTGGGTGCGCTGGGTCTCGATCCGCTTCAGGGCCTCCTGCTCCTGGATGGCCTTGAGCCGGGCCGCGATGATGCCGACCTCGGTGTCCTGCTCGATGCGGGTCGCCTCGGCCTCCCGGGCCGCCGCTTCGACGTCCGTCGCCTCCTGGACGGCGTCGGCCGCGGTGGTGGCGGCCTTCATGGCCTCCTCGGCGAAGACGCGGGACCGCGTCGCGAGTTCGATCGCCTGCCCGGCGTACTTGGCCGCCTCCTCGGCGGCCGCGGCGGCCTTGTCGGCGTGGTCGGCGGCGGAGTTGGCCGCCTTGTGCGCCGCTGCGGCGGCCGATGCCGCCTTGCCCGCCAGTTGCCGGGAGAGGTTGGCCGCGCTGGTGGCGCGGGCCGCCTGCGCGTTGGCGTCGGCGGCGGCCTCGCGGGCCTTGCGGGCCTCGGCCGTCGCGGCGCCCGCGGCGTTGGCCGCGTCGGCGGAGGCGCTGGCGGCGGCCGCGGCGTTGCCGGCCGCGGAGGCGGCGGCGGCACCGGCGGCGGAGGCCTGCGTGGACGAGACGGAGGCCTGCTCGGCGGCCTTCGCGGCGGTGCGCGCCTTTGCGGCGGCGGCGCGGGCGCCCTTGGCCGCCGAGAGCGCTGCGGACGCCTTGGAGGCGTCACCGGAGGCGGCGATGGCCGCGTTGTAGGCACGGGAGGCTGCCCGGCCGGCCACCGCGGCCGCCGCGGCGGCGGCCTGTGCGGCGTTCGCCGCCCGCGTCGAGGCGGACTGGGCGGCCCGCGAGGCGCTGATCGCGGTCTGCGCCGCGCGTGCCGCACCGCGGGCCGCCTCGGACGCCTTGTTGGCGGCCGCCGCCGACTTGCGTACGTCGTTCTGCGCGGCCTTGGCCTCCGCGGCTGCCGTGAGCGCGGCGTCCTTGGCCTTGAGCGCGGCTTCCTTCGCCTGCTCGGCGGCGGCGACGGCCTTGTCCGTCTTGAGCCGTGCCTGCTTGCCCTCGCGTTCGACGATCGACACGAGCTGGTCGATCGTGGCCGCTTCCTCGTCGCGCGCCCGGGCGATGTGCTGCCCGGTGTTGAGGAACCACTGGATCGCCTTCGCGGACCCGTCCTGCAGTGCGCGCTCCGCGTACTCCTTCACCTGGGGGGAGGCGGTGCCGAGGATCTTGAAGACCTCGACCTGCTCGTCCTCCTCCTGGCCGTCGAAGCGGGTGTCCAGGAGGAAGGTCTCCAACGCCTCCTGGGTGTCCGCGTCCAGGGCGGTGTTCGCCCGGCGGCGGAGGCCCGCTCCACCGCTCTCCATGACGCGGAAGACCTCGGCGCGGAGGTCGGTCTTGAGCGAGGCCAGATAACCGTCCTTGAGGTACGCGGCGATGGCGTCGTCGCCGCCGGACAGCGCCCGGCTCGCCGCGGCCTGGACGGACCTGCCCGCCCAGGCGAGGCCCTGGAACACGGCCACGCGGTTGTCCTCGGCCTTGGCCGGGGCGAGTTCGCCGGACAGGAACGCCGACACCTGGGCGTCGCTGCCGACCAGTGCGGCGGCGGCTGCCGCCCGTACGGCACGGCCACCGGTCAGGTAGGCCCAGAGGACCTGGCCCCGGGCGGTGTCCGGGACCCCGCCCGGCAGTTCGGCGTCACCCTCCGCGGCATACGCGGGGGCCCCGGAGAGAACGAGCGATCCGGGTACGGCGGCGACCGCGGTCATCGCGGTCAGGGTGGTGATGATGCGGCGTCTGCTCCACAGGCTGGGTGGCACGACGTGGTTCCTTTCGATGTGAGGACGCTGGGTGCGCTACGCACGACGGCAGGGCGGCACAGCCCTGCGGCTGTCCTGCCGACGGCGTTCTTTCGGGATGTGTCCGGCCGCTACCCGGAGGTGACGATCTCCACGAGCACGTGCTCGCGGCCTTCCGGGTCGGCCGACTCGCCCACCGCGGCCCAGGAGTTGGCCGCAACGTCGTACCGGTGGTCCTCGCCGTCGACGGTCGTCGACAGTTCGGTGGCGTACCCGTTGGTCTGGACGCCGTGGACGGCGGGCAGTTCCAGGCTGTGCTCGGCGAGGATCTTGTCGGCCTGTGGATAGGCGAAGTCCTCCACGGCGTGTCCGGGGACCTCTCCCCCCACCGGACGGAGCGTCAACTCCTCCTGGGCCGGGGCCGTCCGCCCCGTAGCAAGCGCTGCCACGATGACGCCGGACAGTGCGCCCTCCGTCGGCGCGGCCTTCAGTACGCGCTTTCTCAAATCCCCTCCTCGCAATCACCGGAAAGGCGCTCCGAGCCCCCTGCTCGTACCCCGCTGCCGCCTTTCCGGGAGCGTTCAGCCCAACAGTTGCCGCAGGCGAAGGCAAGCAAGATACGTACGGCATGGGCGACATAAGAGGAAGCGGAATGTGAACTTCGACACAGCGGTGAAAAGGTTGTATGAAGATCAGCGTCGATCACGTCACGAATTTTTCAAGAAGCCCGGAATGCGTCCTCCGCTTCCCGGTCGGCGGATGGCCGGAATGTACGTCTTGACCAGAGCATGACATCGCACGATTCTGTGCCCGTCGCACAGCTCCACCCCCCACCCCGACGGACTCAGGAGACTGCCGCATGCGACTCGCCAGTACACGGACGTCCCGGCCGAGAACCCGGCCGGCGAAAACCCGGCGCAACGCCGCCCTGGCCGTTCTGCTCGCCCTCGGACTCGCCGCTCCCGCCACCACCGTGGCGACCGCCGGACCCGCGGGCCCGGACGCGGCCGTCGTCGCGGACGAGCGGACGCTCCAGTACGAGATCACCGGGCGCACCACCCCCGCCGCCCGTACCGACATCGCCCGCGCGGGCGTCTCGATCGACGAGGTGCACGACCACGGCGTCGTGATCACCGCGGACGCCGCGCAGGCGCGGAAGCTCCGGCAGCGCGGCCACGCCCTGGAGGCGCTGCCCGCGCCCGACGCACACGCGCAGGGGGCGGAGGACGTCGGCGTGCAGGACTTCCCGCCGGCCGACTCCCGCTACCACAACTACGCAGAGATGAACGCGGAGATCAACGCCCGTATCGCCGCGAACCCCTCGATCATGAGCAAGCGCGTCATCGGAAAGACGTACCAGGGCCGGGACGTCATCGCGGTCAAGGTCAGCGACAACGTCGGCACCGACGAGGCCGAACCCGAGGTGCTGTTCACCGCCCACCAGCACGCCCGTGAGCACCTGACCGTGGAGATGTCGCTCTACCTGCTCCGCGAGTTGGCCGCCGGTTACGGCTCCGACTCCCGGATCACGCAGGCGGTCAACGGCCGCGAGCTGTGGATCGTGCCGGACATGAACCCGGACGGCGGCGAGTACGACATCGCCTCGGGCTCGTACCGCAGCTGGCGCAAGAACCGGCAGCCCAACTCCGGCTCCAGCGCGGTCGGCACCGACCTCAACCGCAACTGGGCCTACAAGTGGGGCTGCTGCGGCGGCTCCTCCTCCAGCCCCTCCTCGGAGACCTACCGGGGGCCGGCCGCCGAGTCCGCACCCGAGACGAAGGTCGTCGCGGACTTCGTGCGCGGCCGGGTGGTCGGCGGGAAGCAGCAGATCACGGCGGCCATCGACTTCCACACGTACAGCGAACTGGTGCTGTGGCCCTTCGGCTACACGTACAACGACACCGCCCCCGGCATGACCGCCGACGATCGCAACGCGTTCGCGGCCGTCGGCCAGAAGATGGCGGCGAGCAACGGCTACACCGCCGAGCAGTCCAGTGACCTGTACATCACCGACGGGTCGATCGACGACTGGCTGTGGGGCTCGCAGAAGATCTTCGGCTACACCTTCGAGATGTACCCGCGCTCGTCCGGTGGCGGCGGCTTCTATCCGCCCGACGAGGTCATCGAGCGCGAGACCTCCCGCAACCGGGACGCGGTGCTCCAGCTGATCGAGAACGCGGACTGCATGTACCGGTCGATCGGCAAGGAGGCGCAGTACTGCTCCTGACGGGGCCGCGCGGATGCGCCGCCCGGCCCGGCCCCGGCAACGCGTCGCCGGGGCCGGGCCGCCGCGCGGATTCCCGCCGCGAGACGCTTCCGGCCTTAGGGTGCCGCTATGTGCGGAATTGTGGGTTATGTCGGTGGGCAGTCGGCGCAGGACGTCGTCGTCGCAGGACTCAAGCGCCTCGAATACCGGGGCTACGACTCGGCGGGCGTCGCCGTTCTCGCGGACGGCGGGCTCGCCGCCGCGAAGAAGGCGGGCAAGCTCGTCAATCTGGAGAAGGAGCTGGGGGACCGGCCGCTGCCGGCCGGGCGGACCGGCATCGGGCACACCCGATGGGCGACGCACGGAGCGCCCACCGACACGAACGCCCACCCGCATCTGGACAACGCGGGCCGGGTCGCCGTCGTGCACAACGGGATCATCGAGAACTTCGCGGCCCTGCGCCACGAACTGACCGGGCGCGGGCACGCCCTGGAGTCGGAGACGGACACCGAGGTCGTTGCGCATCTGCTGGCCGAGGCCTTCTCGGCGGGCGGGGACCTGGCGGAGGCGATGCGGCAGGTGTGCCGGCGGCTGGAGGGGGCGTTCACCCTGGTCGCCGTGCACGCGGACCAGCCGGACGTGGTGGTCGGCGCCCGGCGCAACTCACCGCTCGTCGTCGGCGTGGGGCAGGACGAGTGGTTCCTCGCCTCGGACGTCGCCGCGTTCATCGCGCACACCCGGTCCGCCGTCGAGCTGGGCCAGGACCAGGTCGTCGAGCTGAGCCGCGAGGGCGTCGTCGTCACCGGGTTCGACGGGGAGCCCGCCGAGGTGCGCGAGTACCACGTCGACTGGGACGCCTCCGCCGCCGAGAAGGGCGGATACGCCTCCTTCATGCTCAAGGAGATCGCCGACCAGCCCCGGGCCGTCGCCGACACCCTCCTCGGCCGGGTCGACGGGGAGGGCACGCTCCACCTCGACGAGGTGCGCATCCCGGCCGCCGAACTGCGGGAGGTCGACAAGGTCGTCATCGTCGCCTGCGGAACCGCCTTCCACGCCGGGATGATCGCCAAGTACGCCATCGAGCACTGGACCCGGCTGCCCTGCGAGACCGAACTCGCCAGCGAGTTCCGCTACCGGGACCCGATCCTGGACCAGCGCACCCTCGTCGTCGCCATCTCGCAGTCCGGCGAGACCATGGACACCCTGATGGCGCTGCGGCACGCCCGCGAACAGGGCGCGAAGGTGCTCGCCATCTGCAACACAAACGGCTCGACGATCCCGCGCGAGTCCGACGCCGTCCTCTACACGCACGCCGGACCCGAGGTCGCCGTCGCCTCCACCAAGGCCTTCCTCACCCAGCTCGTCGCCTGCTACCTCGTGGCGCTCTACCTCGGCCAGGTACGCGGCACCAAATGGGGCGACGAGATCCGTACGGTGGTGCGCCAGCTCTCCGCGATCTCCGGCGAGGTCGACCGCGTCCTCACGACGATGGAGCCCGTGCGCGAGCTGGCCCGGTCCCTCGCCCACCACGACACGGTCCTGTTCGTCGGCCGGCACGTCGGCTACCCGGTCGCCCTCGAAGGCGCGCTCAAGCTCAAGGAACTCGCCTACATGCACGCCGAGGGCTTCGCGGCCGGCGAGCTGAAGCACGGGCCGATCGCGCTCATCGAGGAGGGACTCCCGGTCGTCGTCATCGTCCCCTCGCCGCGCGGGCGTTCGGTGCTCCACGACAAGATCGTGTCCAACATCCAGGAGATCCGGGCCCGGGGCGCGCGCACCATCGTCGTCGCCGAGGAGGGCGACGAGGCCGTCGTCCCGTACGCCGACCACCTCATCACGGTCCCCGCAACGCCTACGCTGCTTCAGCCGCTGGTCGCCACCGTGCCGCTCCAGGTCTTCGCCTGCGAGCTCGCGACGGCCCGCGGCAACGAAGTGGACCAGCCGCGCAACCTGGCGAAGTCCGTGACCGTGGAGTGAGCGAGCGGCCCGGGGCGTCCGGGGCGCGAGCGCGACAGGAACAGCGAGGGTGGGGTCGTGATCATCGGGGTCGGGATCGACGTGGCCGAGATCGAGCGGTTCGGTGCGGCGCTGGAGCGTACGCCCCAGTTGGCCGACCGGCTGTTCGTCGACAGTGAGCTGACGCTGCCCAGCGGCGAGCGGCGCGGAATCGCCTCGCTCGCCGCCCGGTTCGCCGCGAAGGAAGCCCTGGCCAAGGCGCTCGGCGCGCCCGGCGGGCTGCTCTGGAGCGACGCGGAGGTCTGGGTCGAGGAGAGCGGGCAGCCCCGGCTGCGGGTACGCGGCACGGTCGCCGCCCGCGCCGCGGAACTGGGCGTGCGCGGCTGGCACGTCTCGCTGAGCCACGACGCGGGAGTGGCGTCGGCCGTGGTCATCGCCGAGGGGTGAGCGCCCGCACGGATGACCCCGCCACGCGCCGCGAAGGCTGGCGTCCGCCCCCGTGATCGCGGAGGGTTGGACCCATGCGACGTGCCTACAGCGTGGAGACCGTACGGGCCGCCGAGGCCGCCCTCATGCAGCGGCTGCCGGAGGGCGCCCTGATGCAGCGCGCCGCCGCCGGGCTCGCCGTCGCCTGCGGCGATCTGCTCCGGCGCAACGGCCGGGTGTACGGGTCCCGGGTCCTGCTGCTGGTCGGCAGCGGCGACAACGGCGGCGACGCGCTGTACGCGGGCGCCCGCCTGGCCCGCCGGGGCGCGGGCGTCCGGGCCCTGCTGCTCGCCCCCGACCGGGCCCACTCCGGCGGCCTCGCCGCGCTGCTGGCGGCCGGGGGACAGGTCGTCGACGGGCCGGACGGGCTCGGCGTGCTCGACCTCGTGGTGGACGGCATCACCGGCATCGGCGGACGCGGCGGGCTGCGCGAGGACGCCACCGGGCTGCTCCACACGGTGACCCGGGACCGTACCCCGGTCCTCTCCGTCGACCTGCCGAGCGGGGTGGAGGCCGACACCGGGGAGGTGCACGGCGACGCGGTCCGGGCGGACGCGACGGTCACCTTCGGCACCTACAAGCCCGGCCTCCTGATCGACCCGGCCGCCGAACACGCCGGGGCCCTGCGACTGGTGGACATCGGGCTCGGCCCGGAACTGCCCGAGCCGCCGGACCTGGAGGCCCTCCAGTACGCGGACGTCGCCGCGCTGCTCCCGGTGCCGGGCCCGGAGAGCGACAAGTACCGGCGCGGGGTCGTCGGCGTCGTCGCCGGGTCCGAGCGCTACCCGGGCGCCGCGGTCCTCGCGGTCGCGGGAGCGCTGCGCGGCGGGGCCGGGGCCGTGCGGTACGTCGGACCGGGCGCGGACGCGGTGATCGCCCGCTACCCCGAGGCGCTGGTGCACGCCGGGCCGCCGTCGAAGGCCGGGCGGGTGCAGGCCTGGGTGGTCGGGCCCGGGCTCGGCGACGGGCGGAGCGCCGAGGCGGCCGTCGCGGACGTCCTGGCCGCCGACGTCCCCGTGCTCGTCGACGCGGACGGGCTGCGGCTGCTGGACGCGGAGACCGTGCGGACCCGGACCGCCCCCACCGTCCTGACCCCGCACGCGGGGGAGGCCGCGGCGCTGCTCGGCACGGCCCGCGAGGAGGTCGAGGCCGGGCGGCTCGCCGCGGTGCGCGAACTGGCCGCCCGCTACCGCGCCACCGTGCTCCTCAAGGGCTCCACCACGCTGATCGCGGAGGCCCGCGACACCCCCGTACGGGTCAACCCGACCGGCACGTCCTGGCTCGCCACGGCGGGCAGCGGCGATGTGCTCTCCGGTCTCACGGGGTCCCTGCTCGCGGCCGGACTCGCTCCGCGCGACGCCGCGTCCGTGGGCGCGTACCTCCACGGGCTCGCCGCCCGGCACGGCTCGGACGGGGCCCCGGTCTCCGCGCAGGACGTCGCGGACGGCATCCGGGCCGCCTGGCGCGACGTGCGGGCCGGCTGAGCCCGGGCGATGGTGGAGGCCCGGAAGCGGAAGGGCGGTCGGCAGAGGTGAGCGACAGCGAACCCGTACGCGTACGCAGGGTCTACGAACAACCGGAGGACGGCGACGGCACCCGGGTCCTCGTCGACCGGCTCTGGCCCCGGGCCGTCTCCAAGGAGCGGGCCGCGATCGACGTATGGCTGAAGGACGTCACCCCCTCGGACGAACTGCGCTCCTGGTACCACCAGGACCGCTCCGGCGCGCGCCACGACGTCTTCGTCGAGCGCTACCGCACCGAACTGGACGATCCGGCGCACACGGAGGCCGTCGAGCGGCTCGTCGGCCTGGTGCGCGAGGGCGGTCCCGTCACGCTGATCACCGCCGTCAAGGACCTGGCCGACAGCCATGTCCCGGTCCTGGTCGACCACCTGAAGCATGTGATGAAACGTACATAGGGCCGGATATCGGCGTGCACTGCCGGGGAGGCGACCGACGCCTCTGAGAGACTGGGCGCGATGAACGAGACAGCGTCCCTGAGAGCCCGTGCCGAGATCGACCTCGCCGCGCTGCGCGCCAACGTGCGCGTCCTGCGCGAGCGTGCGGCCGGGGCACAGCTCATGGCCGTGGTGAAGTCCGACGGTTACGGGCACGGGGCCGTGCCCTGCGCGCGGGCCGCCCGCGAGGCCGGGGCCGCCTGGCTGGGCACCGCGACCCCGCACGAGGCCCTCGCCCTGCGCGCGGCCGGAATCGACGGCCGGATCATGTGCTGGCTGTGGACGCCCGGGGGCCCCTGGCGCGAGGCGATCGACGCCGACATCGACGTATCGGTCAGCGGCATGTGGGCGCTGCGCGAGGTCGTCGCGGCCGCCGACGGGGCCGGCCGCCCGGCCAGGATCCAGCTCAAGGCCGACACCGGCCTCGGCCGGAGCGGCTGTCAGCCCGCCGACTGGCCCGAGCTGGTCACCGAGGCGCTGGCCGCCGAGCGGGCCGGACGGGTGAAGGTCACCGGCCTCTGGTCGCACTTCGCCTGCGCCGACGAGCCCGGCCACCCCTCGATCGCCGCCCAGCTCGGCGTGTACCGCGACATGGTGGCGTACGCCGAGAAGGAGGGCGTGGAGCCCGAGGTGCGGCACATGGCCAACTCCCCGGCCACGCTCACGATCCCCGAGGCGCACTTCGACCTCGTACGGACCGGCATCGCGATGTACGGCATCTCGCCCGCCCCCGAGCTGGGCACGCCCGCCGACTTCGGGCTGCGGCCCGTGATGACGCTCGCCGCGTCCGTCGCCCTGGTCAAGGACGCCCCGGCCGGACACGGCGTCAGCTACGGCCACCACTACACGACGTCCGCCGAGACGACCCTCGGCCTGATCCCCGTCGGCTACGCGGACGGTGTCCCGCGCCACGCGTCGGGCACGGGCCCCGTCCTGGTGGGCGGGAAGGTGCGCACGGTCGCGGGCCGGGTCGCCATGGACCAGTTCGTCGTCGACCTCGACGGCGACCGTCCGGAACCGGGCGCGGAAGCGGTGCTGTTCGGGCCGGGCGACCGGGGCGAGCCGACCGCGCAGGACTGGGCGGATGCCGCCGGCACCATCGCGTACGAGATCGTCACCCGCATCGGCGCCCGGGTGCCCCGGGTGTACGTGAACGGGACGGCCGACCTGATCGGGGGCGTGCCGAGGTGAGCGCGAGCGACGCGGGGACCGTGGTGGCCGCGACCGCCGCCGGCGCGGCAGGCTGGCGCCGGGCCGGGATCGCCGGGGCCGCCATAGGGGTGCTCGCCGCCGGCGCGGCCGCCGGGGTCGCCGTCGAGCGGCTCACCGTCGGGCGCGGCATCCGCAAGAAGGCCCGCCTCGCGCTGGACGCGACCGGGCCCTACGGCTCGCTGCGCGGCACGCCGGGCCGGGCCGTCGCCGACGACGGCACCGAGCTGTACTACGAGATCGACGAGGTGGAGGACGCTCCGGCGGCCGACGACGGCCCCGGCGCGTCCGGCACCCGCCGCCGCCGGCTCTTCGGGCGCAAGGCCCCCGCCCCGGTCACCGTCGTCTTCAGCCACGGCTACTGCCTCGGCCAGGACTCCTGGCACTTCCAGCGGGCCGCCCTGCGCGGCCTCGTACGCGCCGTCTACTGGGACCAGCGCAGCCACGGCCGCTCCGGGCGCGGCCGGGCCCAGGCGGACGGGGTGCCGGTCGGCATCGACCAGCTCGGCCGCGACCTGAGGGCGGTCATCGACGCGGCGGCCCCCGAGGGCCCGCTGGTGCTGGTCGGGCACTCCATGGGCGGCATGACGATGATGGCGCTGGCCGACCAGTACCCGGCCCTGATCCGCGACCGGGTCGCCGCCGTCGCCCTGGTCGGCACCTCCGGCGGCAAGCTCGGCGAGGTCAGCTTCGGGCTGCCGGTGGCGGGCGTGAACGCGGTGCGCCGGGTGCTGCCCGGGGTGCTGAAGGCGCTCGGCTCGCAGACGGAGCTGGTGGAGAAGGGGCGGCGTGCCACGGCCGACCTCTTCGCCGGGCTGATCAAGCGGTATTCGTTCGGTTCGCGCGACGTGGACCCGGCGGTCGCCCGGTTCGCGGAACGGCTGATCGAGTCGACCCCGATCGATGTGGTCGCCGAGTTCTACCCGGCCTTCACCGAGCACGACAAGAGCGGCGCGCTGCCCGCGTTCCGGGACGTGCCCGTGCTGATCCTCGCCGGGGACAAGGACCTGGTCACCCCCAGCTCGCACAGCGAGGCCATCGCGGACGTCCTGCCCGACGCCGAGCTGGTGATCGTGCCGGACGCCGGGCACCTGGTGATGCTGGAACACCCGGAGACGGTCACCGACCGGCTGGCCGACCTGCTCGTACGCAGCGGCACGGTGCCGGGCGCTAACGTTGGCGGACATGGAAGCACCGCACAGCAGCCCGGCCGCTGAGACCGCTCCGGAGACAGCGGGGACGACCGTTCCCGAGCCCGCCGGGGCCGTACCCGAGGCCGTGACGGTGACGCTCGGCGTCACCTCCCCCGAACAGATGCAGGACCTGGGCCGTCGGCTCGCCCGGGTGCTGGCCCCCGGCGACCTGGTCATGCTCACCGGGGAGCTGGGCGCCGGCAAGACGACGCTGACCCGGGGCCTCGGCGAGGGCCTCGGCGTGCGCGGCGCGGTCACCTCGCCCACCTTCGTCATCGCCCGCGTCCACCCCTCGCTGACCGGGGGCCCCGCCCTGGTCCACGTCGACGCGTACCGCCTGGGCGGCGGGCTCGACGAGATGGAGGACCTGGACCTCGACGTGTCGCTGCCGGAGTCCGTGGTGGTCGTGGAGTGGGGCGACGGCAAGGTCGAGGAGCTGGCCGACGACCGGCTGCGGGTCCTCATCGACCGGGCGACCGGCGACACCGACGACGAGCGGCGCGAGGTGACCCTGGTCGGCATCGGGACGCGCTGGGCGGGGCTGCGGGCGGACCTGGCGTAGGGCGGCTCCCCGGGGCGGGCCGGGGGAGGGGGCGTCGGCGGGCGCCCGGTGGATCAGTAGTGTTGCTCCGTTCGGCACTGACCACGGGGGAACGCGCATGGAACACCTACGCCACGACGACCCTGCCCGTATCGGGCCCTACGTCCTGCTGGCGGCCCTCGACGCGCGGGACGGCGGCCGGCCCTCCCCGGACCGCCGCTACATCGCCCGCCGTGCCGACGGGGACGGCACCGTCGTCCTGTGCCTGCCCCGCCTCCGGAGCGACGCCGGGCGCTGGTCCGCCGAGGCGCAGGGCGCGCACCGCCTCTCCTCCGTACCCGGCTTCCTGCCCGTGCACGAGACCGGCCACGATCCGTCCGGGGGGCCCTGGTACGCGGCCCCGTACGCCCCGGCCCTCCCCCTCCCCGCCGCGCTCGCGGCGCACCGCGGCCCCCTCCCGGTCGCCTTCGTGCTGGCCCTGGGCGTCGCGCTGGCCCGCTCGCTCACCGCCCTCCACGCGCTCGGAGCGGCCCACGCGGGACTCTGCCCGGCCGCGGTCCTGATCACGTCCGACGGGCCCCGGACGACCGGGTTCGGCGCGGTCCGCACGGCCGGGCCCGGCCGTGCGGCGAACTCCGGGCAGGAGCCCGCGAGCGTCGCCCCCGAACAGCTGACGGGCGGTCTTCCCCGGCCGCTGGGCGATGTGTACGCCCTCGGCACGGTCCTGGCCTACGCGAGCACCGGCCACACCGTCCCCGAGAGCGCCGAACTGCCGCTCCCGCTGCGCGCCTCGGTCTCCGGATGCCTGGCGCGCGACCCCGCCGCCCGGCCGGACGCCGCGCGCCTGGCGGCCGAACTCGCCGCCGCCGGGGACGCCACCCGGGGGGCCGCGGGATCCACCGTGCTCGACGGCGTGTTCCCCGTGCCGCTGCCCGCGCGGGTCGCCGCCGAACTGGTCCGGCAGTCGGCCGAGGTCCTCGCCGCGGAGCTGCCCTCCCCGACGGGCGCGCCCACCGTTCCCGCCACGGCGCGGGGCTGATCGCCGTGTTCCTGGCACTCACCCACGAAGACCCTCGGCAGCTGGGCGGCTACCGACCGCTGGCCCGCCTGGGCAGCGGCGGCATGGGCACCGTCTACCTGGCCCGCTCCGGCGGCGGGCGCGTCGTCGCCCTCAAGACCATGCACGCCAGGATCGCCTCCGATCCCGTCTTCCGTACCCGCTTCCGGCTGGAGACCGAGGCCGCCCGGGTGATCGGCCCGGTGCACGGCGCCCGGGTCTTCGACGCCGATCCCGCCGCCGAAACCCCCTGGCTGGCCACGGAGTACGTCCTGGGGCCGACGCTCGACGAGGCGGTGGAGCTGACGGGCCCCCTCCCGGAGACCGCCGTACGGGCCCTGGGCGCCCGGCTGTGCGCCGCCCTCACCCAGCTCCACCGCTCCGGAGTGGTCCACCGCGACCTCAAACCGTCCAACATCATGCTCACGGCCGACGGCCCCAAGGTCATCGACTTCGGGATCGCCCGCGCCCTCGGCGACGACCGGCTGACCCGTACCGGGGCGGCGGCCGGCACGCCCGCGTACATGTCCCCCGAGCAGGCCACCGGACAGGAACACACCTCCGCCGGGGACGTGTTCGCCCTGGCCGCCGTGCTCACCCTGGCGGCGGCCGGCCACGGCCCGTTCGGCTCCGGGCAGGCGGCGGACCTCCTGTACCGCGTCCGCTACGCGGAACCCGACCTCACCGGCGTACCGGCGGGTCTGCTCCCGGCGCTGTCGCGCTGCCTGGCCAAGGACGCGGCTGAGCGGCCGCCCGTCGAGCAGCTCGCGGCCGAACTCGCCCCGCCGGCGGGGGACTTCGCGGAGCAGCTGCCCGCCGTCCTGCTGATGGAGACCGTGCGCCGGTCGGCGGCGGTCTGGTCCGTGACGCCGCACCGCCTCCCGCCGCCCGCGGACCGCCCGGAGGACGTGGCCGCCCGCGGGGCCACCGCGCCGGCCGCGCCGTCCCGCCGCCGGCTGCTCGCCCTGGGCGGCGGCTCCCTGCTCGGCGCGGCGGCGCTCGCGGCGGGCGTCCACTACTGGCCCGGGAAGGACGCTTCCACCGGGAAGAGTCCGGGGCCCGGCAAGGGACCGGCCTGGGACATGCGATGGCAGGCGCAGGCCGACTACGGCATCGATCCGCAGGTGCCGTCCGCGCCGCACCTGCTGGAGAACCTGGTCGTGATCGCGAAGGACGCGAATTTCCTCCAGGCCCTGGACCCGAAGTCCGGCAAGCCCCGGTGGGAGGACCAGGACCTGCACCAGTTCCCGCAGAGTGCCACGGACGGCCGGCGCCTCCTCGCGATCGAGTACCCCTTCGAGGAGACCGATCCGCTCGTGGTCCGCACGGTGAACCTCACCGACGGCAAGTTCGGCGAGCGCGTCGGCGACCTCCCGGACCTCCAGGGCAGGCACCGGCAGAACCAACTGCTCGGCGTCGCGGGCGGGACGCTGTACGTGGTGGGGGGCGACGGGCCGGTATCGCCCTCGGCGTTCCGCAAGGACCAGTCGTGGTCGCTGGTGGCCCTCGGCCTGGACACCGGGCGTCCGCGCTGGACCGTGCCCCTGCCCGCGCGCCCCGACGGATCCACGCGGCTGCACTTCCTGACGGCCGAGGTCCGGGGCGCGTACCTGGTCCTGGTGCAGCAGGCGGCCGACGGGGGCCTCACCCTGTCCGTCCGTGACACCGGGACCGGGCGGCTGCTGTGGGACCGGCCGCTCGGCGGGAAGCAACCCCCCTTCGTCCGGGCCCGGTTCGCGGTGGACGACCGGCATGTCTACACGACGTCGGACGGGCTGGCCGCCTGGCGGCTCGGCGACGGCGCGCGGGCCTGGCGGTTCGACCGGGGACAGCCGGGGGCCGGCCAGAGCCCGCCCACGGTGGCCGACGACGTGGTGTACGTGGCGGAGCAGGGCCGAGGGGTCCTCGCGGTGGGGGCGCGGGACGGGGCCCTGCGCTGGGCGGAGAAGGGCCGGACCGACACCCGGATCGCCCTCGCCGTGGAGCCGGCCGTCGGCCCCGAGCACCTGTACAGCGCCTCCACGTCGGGGCTGGTCGCCACCCGCCGGAGCGACGGCAGGTCCTCCCGGCCCTTCAAGGCGGCGGCCGGCCGGTACTTCCCCCATCAGCGGGCGGGGCTGCTCGTCGCCCTGGGCGACGCGTACGCGGCCGGTTTCCCCCTGCTCTGATCCGCCCTCCCGTCCGCCCTCCCGTCCCTCCCGCCCCCCCCCCACGTAACGACCGCACCGACCGCACGAGAGGCACCGCTGCACATGCACCCCCTGGAATCCGGCGATCCGATCAGCCTCGGTCCCTACCACCTGCGCGGCGTCCTGGGCGAGGGCGGCATGGGCCGGGTGTACGTGGGCCAGGACGGACAGGGGCGGGCCGCCGCCGTGAAGGTCCTGCACGCCCACCTCACCCACGATCCGGGCCTGACGCAGCGCTTCGTCCGCGAGGCGCAGATGGCCCGGGCCGTCACGGGTGACGGCGTCGCGCGGGTGCTGGACGCCCGGACGGACGGCGGCCGCCCCTGGATCGCCAGCGAGTTCCTGATCGGCCCCACCCTCGACGAGGCGGTCCGGGACCACGGGCCGCTCGACGAGCCCGTGGTGCGGGTCCTCGCCGTGGCGCTGGCCCGCGCGCTGCGGGACGTCCACGCCGCCGGGCTGGTGCACCGCGACCTGAAGCCGTCCAACATCGTGCTGACCTCCTCGGGTCCCCGGATCATCGACTTCGGCATCGCCCGGCCCGAGCACGGGCTGACCCTGACCACCACCGGCCAGATCCCGGTCACCCCCGGCTACGGCGCGCCCGAGCAGGCGCTCGGCCGGCGGGTGGGCCCGGCGGCGGACCTCTTCTCGCTGGGCGCCGTGCTGGTGTACGCGTCGAGCGGGCAGCGGGCGTACGAGGGGGCGCACGTCGCCGCGGTGCAGTACGAGGTCGTCCACGGCGAGCCGAGGCTGCACGCGGTCCCCGACGCGCTGCGGCCCCTGATCGCTCCGCTGCTGGCCAAGGATCCCGCGCACCGGCCCACCCCGGAGCAGTTGATCCCGGCGTTCGACCCGCCGCGCGGAGCGGGCCGGGTCTGGCGGAAGGGGCCCATCGCCCGGGACGTCACGGAGCGCGAGCGGAGCCTCGGTCTCCTGACCACGCTGCCCGCGGGGGCGTCCGGGAAGCCCGTGACGCGTCGCCGGGTGCTGACCGCGCTGGCCGTCGGCGGGGTGGTGGCGGCCGGGGGCGGCGGCGCCGTGTGGTGGCGTGGCCGGCCGGCCGATCCGTTCGACATACCGCCCGCGGTGGCGACGCCGAAGGCCCGCCCGTACTCCGCCGAGCGGGGCGACTACGTCCATGGGCAGACCCCCGAACCGCTGTGGACCGTCGAGTCGGCCATGGACGAGCAGAGCCCGGCGCCGCTGCCGATACGCGACGTCATCGTGGTGGGAGCGCCGGGCGGCGGTCTGGTGGCGCGCAGGGTCGTGGATGGTTCGGTGGCCTGGAAGGCGCAGGAGCCCGTGGCCGTCCGGCGGTACGCCTCGCTCTCGGACCGGCTGGTGGCCGCGGCCGACGGCGACGGTGTGCTGCGCACCTTCGTGGCGTCGACGGGCGAACCCAAGTGGACGGCCGACGACGCGGAGGCGGCCACCGTCCTGGCGGCGGACGAGGAAGCGGTTTACGTGGTCACCGGGGGCGGCCGGGTCCGGAGCGTCGGCCGGTCGGACGGCCGGGTGCGCTGGACCGCCGACCCCGGCATCGAGGTGACCGGCGAGTCCGGCTCACGCGGGGCGCTCGCCGCCGGACGCCTGGTGGTGACCGGCAGCCACGACGTGGTGGCGCTGGCCACGGGGGACGGCCGGGTGGTGTGGACGCTCCGCGACCAGGCGGAGGGGCGCCCGGGCCTGGCGGTCGACGGGGACACCGCCGTCGTGACCGGACACCGGCTGGTCGCCCTCGACGCCGGAAGCGGCAAGGAGCGCTGGGAGCAGGCGCCGAAGCCGAAGGAGGGCGTGGACATCACGGCGTACTGGGGGCCGCCGACCATCGCGGGGCCGTATGTGTACGCGGCCCTCGTCGGCACGCCGCGACGGCGGACGCTGGCCGACGGCAAGCCGACCGACTGGGCCAGCGAGGGGCTGTTCCAGTGCGACGCGCCCAGCCCGCTCGTCGTGCACGGCGACGGACTCTGGTCGGTGGCGGTCGACCGGGACAAGGGCGGAGTGAACGTCCTGGACGTGGTCGAGCAGCGTCAGCCCTGGGTGTTCCGGCTGATCGACCACCCCGACCGGTACTGGCTGACGGCCGACGGCGGACGGGTCTTCCTCACGGACGGCGCCTCGCTCAGCGCGCTGCCCGTCTTCTGACAGCGCCCTTCACGAGACCTTCCCGACAGTGCGTCGGTAAACTGTTGCGCGGGGGGCCGTGGTCGTGGTCACATGGGTACGAGACGTGGTTAGGTCTACCTAACCACGCCCTCCATCGGAGCACCAAGGAGGCATCCATGCC
This sequence comes from Streptomyces anulatus, assembly GCF_014650675.1. Lineage (GTDB taxonomy): Bacteria > Actinomycetota > Actinomycetes > Streptomycetales > Streptomycetaceae > Streptomyces > Streptomyces anulatus. Next base: position 41,401 of record NZ_BMVK01000020.1, read on the forward strand.
GACGCCCGAGCGCGCAGCGCGACCGCAGCCGCGACCGACTCCGTCCGCCCTGTCGATGAAGGACCTGCTGGCCTCGTGCGCCGCGGCCACCGCGGTCTCCACCCCGCCGAGCGACACCCCGGAGGCATCCGGAGCGGCGGACCGGGACGAGGAGAGCGCCCGCGGGAACGCCGTCCGGCGGCGGGCGGCGTAGGACGGAGACCTCGGGTTCCGGGGAGCGAGGCCCCGGCCCCGTAAGCCCTCTGGGCCCTACGGGACGACGACGACCTTCGCGCCGACCGTCGCGAAGGTCCACATGGCGTTGCCGTCCGCGCGCTTCATCCGGACGCCGCCGGTCTTCGACGTCGGGTCGGGGCTGGCCATCGAGCCGTCCTGCGCCGCGCTGAAGCCGATCGCCACCTCGTCCACGTTCGCGAAGCGGACCACGTGCTCGATCGGGACGCCGTCCGAGCCCTGGACCGTGCCCGAGCGCGAGGTGACCTGGTGGGCCCCGGGCGGCGGGCTGACGGGGCTCGGCATCACGGTGAAGGTACGGATCGCTTTGTTGTCCTCGTCGACCAGCCACACCCGGCGGTCCTTCAGCGCGTACACGACGCGCTCGCCCTTGCCGGACGCGGCCGGGACCGCCAGCGGGTCGGCGGTGGGCTTCGGCTTGGCGGAGGGCTGGGCCGAGGCCGAGGCGGAGGGCTTCTTGCCGGGCGTGGACGCCACCGAGGCGGGGGCGTTCGCCGAGGCCTGGTAAGCGAGGAAGGCGACCGCGGCGACCGCCGCCGCAGTGAGCCCGGCCACGATTCCCGAGCTTCCCCTAGCCACCGTGAACTCCCCTTTCGACTGCCGTTGCCGCATGTCGTACAAGCGTTTACGTCGTACCCGCGGATACCCGGTGACGGTAGCAGCAGGGAGCGGGCGGGCCGGGACGCCGTACGGACGCCGTAACGCCGTCGGCGGAGCCGTAGGCTGTTTGCGTGCTCTTGCTCGCCATGGATACCGCCACGCCCGCCGTCACCGTCGCCCTGCACGACGGCACGTCCGTCATCGCCTCCTCGGGGCAGGTCGACGCCCGCAGGCACGGGGAGCTGCTGCTCCCCGCCGTCGACCGGGTCCTCGCCGAGGCCGGGACGAAGCTCGACGCCGTGACGGATGTGGTCGTGGGCGTCGGCCCCGGCCCCTACACCGGTCTGCGGGTCGGCCTGGTCACCGCCGCCACCTTCGCCTCCGCCCTCTCCGTGCCGGTCCACGGCCTGTGCACCCTGGACGGCCTCGCGTACGCCGCCGGCCTGGAGGGCCTGGAAGGGCCGTTCGCCGTGGCGACGGACGCGCGCCGCAAGGAGGTCTACTGGGCGCGGTACGAGGACGCCCGCACCCGTACGGGCGAACCCGCCGTCGACCGGCCCGCCGACATCGCCGGGGCGCTCGCCGGGCTCCCCGTGGTCGGCGCGGGCGCGGTGCTCTACCCGGACGCCTTCCCGGACGCGCGCGCCCCCGAGCACGTCGCCGCCGGGGCGCTCGCCGCGCTCGCCGCCGAACGCCTCGCCGCCGGGCAGGAGTTCCTGGAGCCCCGGCCGCTGTATCTGCGCAGGCCCGACGCGCAGGTCCCGAAGAACTACAAGGTGGTCACCCCCCAGTGAGCGCCGTCACCGCCGCCGTACTGCGCGAGATGCGCTGGTGGGACATCGCCCCGGTGCTCGACCTCGAACACGCGCTGTTCCCGGACGACGCCTGGTCGCCCGGCATGTTCTGGTCCGAGCTGGCCCACGCCCGCGGCCCCGGCGCCACCCGCCACTATGTCGTCGCCGAGGACCCGGCGACCGGGCGGATCGTCGGCTACGCCGGGCTCGCCGCCCTCGGCGACCTGGCCGACGTCCAGACGATCGCGGTCAGCCGCGAGGCATGGGGCACCGGCCTCGGCTCCGAACTCCTCACCGACCTGCTGAAGGCCGCCACCGACTTCGAGTGCGCCACGGTCCTCCTGGAGGTCCGGGTCGACAACACGCGGGCGCAGAGGCTGTACGAGCGCTTCGGCTTCGAGCCGATCGGCTTCCGGCGCGGCTACTACCAGCCGGGGAACATCGACGCCCTGGTCATGCGCCTCACCATGCAAGAGCAAGCAGTGCACGAGCACGCACCAGAAACCGGGACTGAATGATGGCTGCCGACGAACCCCTTGTACTCGGCATCGAGACCTCCTGCGACGAGACCGGCGTGGGCATCGTGCGCGGGACGACCCTGCTCGCGGACGCCGTCGCCTCCAGCGTCGACACCCACGCCCGCTTCGGCGGCGTCGTCCCCGAGATCGCCTCCCGCGCCCACCTGGAGGCGATGGTCCCCACCATCGAGCGCGCCCTGAAGGAGGCGGGCGTCAGCGCCCGCGACCTCGACGGGATCGCCGTCACCTCGGGCCCCGGGCTCGCCGGAGCCCTGCTCGTCGGCGTCTCGGCCGCGAAGGCGTACGCGTACGCGCTCGGCAAGCCGCTCTACGGGGTCAACCACCTCGCCTCGCACATCTGCGTCGACCAGCTGGAGCACGGCCCGCTGCCCGAGCCGACGATGGCCCTGCTGGTCAGCGGCGGCCACTCCTCGCTCCTGCTGGCCCCCGACATCACGAGCGACGTCCGCCCGCTCGGCGCGACGATCGACGACGCGGCGGGCGAGGCGTTCGACAAGATCGCCCGTGTGCTGAACCTCGGCTTCCCCGGCGGCCCGGTCATCGACCGGCTCGCGAAGGAGGGCGACCCGGCGTCGATCGCGTTCCCGCGCGGCCTGACCGGCCCGCGCGACGCCCCGTACGACTTCTCCTTCTCCGGGCTCAAGACCTCCGTGGCCCGCTGGATCGAGGCCAAGCGCGCGGCGGGCGAGGAGGTGCCGGTGCGGGACGTGGCGGCGTCCTTCCAGGAGGCCGTGGTGGACGTGCTCACCCGCAAGGCGGTCCGGGCCTGCAAGGACGAGGGCGTCGACCACCTGATGATCGGCGGCGGCGTCGCGGCCAACTCCCGGCTGCGCGCCCTGGCCCAGGAGCGCTGCGAGCGGGCCGGCATCCGGCTGCGGGTGCCGCGCCCCGGGCTCTGCACCGACAACGGGGCGATGGTCGCGGCGCTCGGCGCGGAGATGGTCGCCCGTAACCGCCGCCCCTCCGACCTGGAGCTCTCCGCGGACTCCTCGCTGCCGGTGACCGAGCCGCACGTGCCGGGCGCCGACCACGGTCACGGTCACTCGCACGATCACGACCACGTGCACGAGATCAGCAAGGACAACCTGTACTCATGAGCGCCGGGACCATCGTCCTGATGTGGGAGGCCCGCGCCGCCGAGGGGCGCGGCGGCGAACTCCTGGAGTGGGCGCGGGCGCGGGCCGCCGAGCTGGCCCGCGAACCCCACCGCAGCGAACTGCTGCGCGCCCCGCAGGACCGGGTGCTGGTGATGACGTGGTGGCAGGACGCCTCCTACGGCGACGACCTCCCCGAACTCCCCGAGCCCGACGCCGCCCTGATCACCCGCCCGGTGCACCGGTGGCGCTTCGAGGCGGTGGGCTGAGCGCCGGCGACCGGACGGGCGGGAGCCGTCGGGCTCCCGCGGACCGGCCCGGTCAGGCCTTCGTGTCCCGCGTCCCGCGCCTGAGCAGGCCGTCCACGATCGCGTCGAGCTCCTCGACGGTCTCGTAGTCGGCGGCGAACTCCCGCCAGCGGTCCTTGACCTCGGTGAGCCGGGGCAGCTCCGCCGCGTCCCGCTCGGTGATCATCTCCGGGAAGAACTCCCGGCGCGACGGGTTCTCCGCCCGGCGGTCCGCCGCCCTGCGGAAGACCAGGTCCCCGTAGACGTAACTCCAGATCGTCCGGTACGCCCGTACCGAGCGGGCCGGGGAGAGGCCGCAGGCGAGCGCGCAGTCGACGATCTCCTCCACCATCCACAGCGCGTTGCGGTCGGTCAGCTCGCCCAGCGCCAGGATGTCCAGCACCCAGGGGATCCGGCCGATGATGTCGTGCATGTGCGCGGCCACCGCCACCAGCCGCTCGCGCGGGTCCTCGGGCAGCTCCGGGCGCGGGAACGCCGCCGCCGTGCCGGACAGGGTGAGCATCAGCAGCTCGTCCTTGTCCTGGACGTAGTGGTAGAGCGCCATGGGCGTGCTGCCCAGCTCCTTCGCCACCCGTCGCATGGACAGGGCGGCGACGCCCTCCTCCTCGACGATGCGGCGTGCGGTGGCGACCATCACGTCCGGGTCCAGCCGACGGGGCCGCCCGACGGGCCGTCCCACGGGCCGCCCGGAAGTGCCCGGTTTGCCGCTCGGCGCCGGATTTTTCGTCTTCTTCGTCTTCTCGGTCTTCTCGGTGCCTGACACCTGGGCATTCTCTCCTTCCGGGGCCCTGCTCCGGTCCGCCGAGGGACCCTCCCGGTGCTCCGGCGCTTATTTTCTATACGTGTATGGTAATTCCCGATCGAGGGAAGCGCGAAGGGAAAGGGGACGTCATGGGCGGCGCGGAGAAGAGCGGGACGGAAAGAGACGAGGGCGGGGCGGCGGGCGCGCCGGGCGCGGGGGAGCGGCACGCGCGGTGGCTGCTGGTGGTGGCGCTCACGGTGCAGTTCCTCGTGTCGCTGGACATGTCCGTGGTGAACGTCGCGTTGCCCGACATCCGCAGCGACCTCGGCTTCGGCGGGGACGGGCTGCTGTGGGTCGTCAACGCCTACGCCCTCGCCTTCGGCGGGCTCCTCATGCTCGGCGGCCGGCTCGCCGATCTGGCCGGTCCGCGGCGGGTCCTGACGGCGGGCCTGGTGCTCTTCGGTCTCGCCAGCCTGGCCGGCGGGCTCGCCTGGTCACCCGGGTCGCTGGTGGCGGCGCGCGCCGTCCAGGGCGTCGGCGCGGCGGCCCTCGCCCCGGTGGCGTTCGCCCTGATCACCCTCGCCTTCCCGGCCGGGCCCGCCCGGTCCCGGGCGCTCGGGCTGTGGGGCATGGCGGGTGCGGCGGGCGGCGCGGTCGGGGTGCTGGCGGGCGGGGTCCTCACCGACGCGACGGGCTGGCGGTCCGTGATGCTGGTCAACGTGCCGATCGTCGCCTTCGCGCTGGCCGCCGCCGCGCGCACCGGACCCGTCGGCGGGGGGCGTCGGGCCGGGGCGCGGCTGGACGTGGCCGGGGCGCTGCTGGTCACGGCCGGGACGACGCTGCTGGTCCTCGGTCTGGTGCGGACCTCGGACCACGGCTGGGGCTCGGCGACCACGCTCGCCTCCCTCGGTGCGGCGGTGGTCCTGCTGGCCGCCTTCGTCGCCGTCGAACTGCGGACCGCCTCCCCGCTGCTCCGGCCCGGCCTGCTGAAGGGGCGGCCGGTGCTGACCGCGAACCTGTTCTGCCTGCTGCTGGCCTCGGCCCAGTTCGGCGCGTTCTACTTCGTCTCGCTCTACATGCAGCTGGTCCTCGGGTTCGGACCGACCGCCGCCGGGTTCGCGTTCCTGCCGTTCTGCGTGGGCGTCGTCGCGGGCTCGATCCTCGCCACCCGCGCGGTCGCCGTGCTCGGCCTCCGGCGGCTGATGACGGTGGGCGCGACGCTGGCGGCGCTCGGCATGGCCTGGTTCGCGGCGACCGCCACGGTCGACGGCGGCTTCCTCGTCTCGATCCTCGGCCCGTCGCTGCTCTGCTCCTTCGGCATAGGGCTCTGCTTCGTCCCGCTCGGCACGGCCGCGACGACCGACGTGGCCCCCGGCGAGACCGGCATGGCCTCGGGGCTGCTCAACAGCTCGCGGCAGGTCGGCGGCTCGCTCGGCCTCGCGGTGCTGGTCACCGTCGCCGCGCAGGTCACCGGCGGCTCCACCGGGCTTGCCGAGGTGTCCTCGGGGTACGAGGCCGCGTTCTGGGCCGCGGCGGGCCTCCTGGCGCTGGCCGCGCTGGCCGCGTACGTCCTGCTGCCGGCGGAGCGGAAGGCCCTCGACGGGCCGGCGGCCGCGGAGCGGGGCCGGGGCGCCGAGCGGGAGGGCGACGCCGCCGCCCGCTGAGGCCGCGCGGGTGGGGTCGGCGGGTCCGGGGCGTGTCCGATGAGTCCGGGCGGCGGGCGGGGTCTACCTTCCACGACGTCCGGACCGGCCGGCCCGGACGTGCGGACGGCCCGACGAGGAGAAGACCATGCAGAAGATCACCCCCTGTCTCTGGTACGACGGTCAGGCCAAGGAGGCGGCCGAGCACTACGTCGCGATCTTCGGCGGGGACTCCCGCGTCCTGGACGTCACCCACTACGGCGAGTCCGCCCCGGGCGAGACGGGCTCCGTGCTCACCGTCGAATTCCGGCTCGCGGGCCAGGACTACATGGGGCTCAACGGGGGCCCGCAGTTCCCCTTCACCGAGGCGATCTCGCTCTCCGTGGACTGCGCCGACCAGGCCGAGGTGGACCGGTTCTGGGAGGCGCTCTCCGAGGGCGGCGAGAAGGGGCAGTGCGGCTGGCTCAAGGACAGGTTCGGGGTCTCCTGGCAGATCGTGCCGAACGAGCTGCCGCGCCTGCTGGCCGACCCGGACCCGGCGAAGGCGGACCGGACCATGAAGGCGATGCTCGCCATGGGCAAGCTGGACATCCAGGCACTGCGCGACGCCTGAGCCGCCGGGCCCGCCCGGACCATGGGCCCGCTCCCGATAGTGTCTGGTTCATGTCACACCGCCCCTCGCTGCCCCCGCCCCCGCCTCCCGTGGAGATCCGCACCTGGCCGGACCGCGAGACGATGCTCGCCGACCGCGCGCTGATCCTGCGCGCGCTGGTGGGGATGCACCTGGGGCCGGGGCGGCTCGGTGTGCTGGTGATGTGGGCCGGGCTCGCCGCGTTCGGCTGGCTGCTCGTGGGGTCCGGACTCGTCATGTTCGAGCAGGCGTCGGCGGACTTCTTCAGCGGGATCGCCGGAATCCTGTCCCTGCTCCTCGGGGCCGGGGCGCTGATACCGGCGGTCATCCTCGTCGCCCTCTCGGTGGCCCGGGACCGGGAGGTCCGCGCGCTGCTGGCGGAGTGGGGCGCGCTGGACCGGGATCCGGAGCGCGACCGGGAGTTGCGGCTGCCCGGGATGAGCCTGGTCTGGCTGCTGCTGTCGTTCGTCCTGGCGGCGGGCGGGCTGGCGCTCTGCGTGATCGGCCCGGCGAGCGCCCGGCCCGGCGACGACTCGTACGGCATGGTCGCCCTGATCATGGGCCTCGGCATGGTCGCGTGGCTCACCGGACTCATCGGCGCCGTCAAGGCGTTGACGCACCGTCGCTGGGTGCTGCGCGTCCTGACGGCGCCTGCCCCGCTGGACGTCCCGGCCCCCGCTGACGTCCCGGCCCGCCGCTGACGCCCCGGTTCATTCCAGCGGATGCCCGATCAGCATCGTCGGAGCCCCCGCCACCCGGGTCAGGAACACCGTCGCCGAGTGCGGACCGCTCAGCTTCATCCGGCGACGCAGCTCCTCCGGCTCGACCGCCGAGCCGCGCTTCTTGACGGTCAGTACGCCGACCTCCCGCTCCCGCAGCAGCGCCTTCAGCTTCTTCATGTTGAACGGCAGCCGGTCGGTGATCCCGTACCCGGAGACGTACGGGGAGGAGTACCGCGTGTCGCTCGTGACGTACGCGATCGTCTCGTCCACCAGCCGCCCGCCGCACCGCTCCACGATGTCGGCGACCAGATGCGCCCGGATCACCGCGCCGTCCGGCTCGTACAGATAGCGCCCGACCGGGCCCACGGGCGGGGCGGGCAGCGGGGCCGGGGCGGTCAGGGTCGCCCCGGAGGGCAGCAGCGTGGCCCGGAACGCACCGGGCGCGAAGCCCTCCCCGTACCAGAGCACCGCCTCCTTCACGTCGCCGCCGTCCGAGATCCACTCGGCCTCCGCCTCCGGGCCGATCGCCTCGTGCGGGACGCCCGGGGCGATCTTCAGCGCCGCCCTCGGGGCCTTCAGCGCGGCCGCCGCCGCCCAGGACAGCGGCGGCGAATACGCCTCCGGATCGAAGATCCTGCCGCGTCCGCCCCGCCGTGCCGGGTCCACGAAGACCGCGTCGTACGGGGAGGTGTCGATCTCCGTGACATCGGCGCACCGCACCTCGATCAGATCCTCCAGGCCGAGCGCCTCGGCGTTGGCGCGGGCCACCTCGGCGGTCAGCGGGTCGCGGTCCACGGCCAGGACGGAGATTCCGGCGCGGGCCAGGGCGAGGGCGTCGCCGCCGATGCCGCAGCACAGGTCGGCCACGCTCCGCACGCCGAGCCCGGCGAACCGCGCGGCGCGGTGGGCGGCGACGGAGGTGCGGGTGGCCTGCTCGACCCCGTTGGGCGTGAAGTACATCCGGTAGGCGTCCTCGGCCCCGAACTTGGCCACCGCCCGCTGCCGCAGCCGGGCCTGGCCCAGGGCCGCCGACACCAGCTCCGCCGGGTGCGTGCGGCGCAGCCGGGTCGCCGCGGCCAGCTCGTCGGCGGGGTCGTGGTCGCGCAGCTCGGCCAGCAGCTGTTCGCCCTCGGGGGTGCGTAGCGCGGCGAAGGCGGCGCGGGCGGGTTCGTCGGCCGGGGCGGAGGGGGTCGTTGCGTTCACCCGGTCCATTGTGGCCGCTGCGCCGGGTGCCGTTTCCCGCGCCGCCGGAGGCCGCTGTGGGCCGGCCGGGGGACGGCGCCGGTCCGCTCGCGGTGTCGGGGCGGGGAGGCGGGCCGCTGCTGGCAGGATGCGGCGCCATGCAGCTAGTACGACAAAAAGAAAAATCAGCCATGAAGCGGCACAGGTCGGGCGTCGTCGTGCTGGCGGCCCTGCTGGCCGCCGCCGTCGCCTCCGGGTGCGCGGCGGAGACGGGCGGCCGGGGCGAGGGGGCCCCCGGCGGGCCCGCGAAGCCCGCCGCCGGCCAGCCGGGCGAGGCCGCTCCGAAGGCCGGGCCCGCCCGCGCCCTGGACACGTACGCCGAGGCGCTCAGGAAGAAGCAGGCCGCACGGGCCGTCGCCGCGAAGAAGTGGGGGCTCGCCAAGACCCCGCTCGCGGCCCCCGAGCCGCCGAAGGTGAAGCCGCGCATCACCACCCGCAAGGGCTTCGAGGTCCGGGACGACGCCGGGCTGCCGCCCGTCTTCACCACCGTCCCGACCAAGGAGAAGATCGTCTTCCTGACGATGGACGACGGGGCGGAGAAGGACCCCGAGCTGCTGCGGATGATGACCGAACTGGACATCCCGTACAGCGCGTTCCTCAGTGACTACGTCACCAACGACGACTACGGCTACTTCAAGAAGATGCAGCAGCGCGGAGTGGTCATCAGCAACCACACGCTCAACCACCGCTATCTGCCCGGCCTCTCCTACGCCGAGCAGAAGCGGGAGATCTGCGACCAGCAGGAGAAGATCCTCAAGCACTACGGGAAGCGCCCCACCCTCTTCCGCCCGCCCTACGGCAACTACAACCGCGACACCCTCGTCGTCGCCAAGTCCTGCGGGATCACCGCCGTACCTCTGTGGTCCTCCGAGGCCTTCCCCGACCACATGGAATGGCGCGAGTGGGACCGGGACCTGCACCCCGGCGACATCGTCCTCACCCATTTCCGGGGCAAGGAGGACTGGAAGGGCTCGATGCCCGACATGATCCGCCGGGTCATGAAGACCATCACCGACAAGGGATACGCGGTGGCGAAGCTGGAGGACTACGTCTGACCCGCCTCCTTCCCCGCACGTCGCCGTGAATGCGCGCTCAGCCCCCGCTGCGCGCGCATTCGCTGGTGTCGCCGCCGCTGCGGCAGGGCGGGGAGTTCCACGCGGGGGACGAGGTGGCCGTGGGTCCGGGGTCGCGGTCGCTCCACGGGTCCGGCCGCTCCTGCACCGCCGAGGCGAGCGCGGCCGCGCACAGGGCCAGCGCGACGAGTACCTGCGTTCCGCCCGCCCAGTGCCACCGATTGCGCAGCAGGGCCACGGCGAGACCGGTGGGGATCACGGCCAGGGCGGCGAGGGTGAGGGTCGGGCCCCATGTGTCGGCGAAGCCTTCGGCGGGCCCGTGCGGTGGCGACAGGGTCGTCACCGTGACCACGAAGAGCGGCAGCGCGCCGAGAACCAGCTCGGCCAGCACCAGCACCAGGCCCATCAGAGGGTCCGCGCAGCCCCCCGGAGCCGACGACCGTGAAGCGGCCCTCTCGTCCGGCCGGCCGGGCAGGCGGCTCTCGGGGTGCGTCATCTCCGAACCGTTGTACGGAACACCGGGCTCCGCCCCCACGTTGTCCGGACGGTGATCCGATGGATCCCCGATCGAGACGGCGCGAGGGTGGTGAATTGGCACTCCGCTTGACCGAGTGCTAATCGCGGTCATAGTCTCGGTGCTGGCACTCCCCCCTGGAGAGTGCCAGCAGCACTCTGCGCGACAGGGCAGGTCCGGCACCCGCGACGACGGGCCGGTCAGGTCGCCGCCCACAGACTGTTAAACCCCGTGAGATCTCCGAAGGGGGAGACCGGATCGTGTCGACCACCAGCTCCAAGGTTGCGATCAAGCCGCTCGAGGACCGCATTGTGGTCCAGCCGCTCGACGCCGAGCAGACCACGGCTTCCGGCCTGGTCATTCCGGACACCGCGAAGGAGAAGCCCCAGGAGGGCGTCGTCCTCGCCGTGGGCCCGGGCCGCTTCGAGAACGGCGAGCGGCTTCCGCTCGACGTCAAGACCGGCGACGTCGTCCTGTACAGCAAGTACGGCGGCACCGAGGTGAAGTACAACGGCGAGGAGTACCTCGTCCTCTCGGCCCGCGACGTTCTCGCGATCGTCGAGAAGTAATTCACCCACGTTTGTCTGTGTTCTGCGCCCCTGGCCCCCTGCGAAATAACTAGCCGGGCGGCGAGGGGCGCAGTTCATTTTTGAGAGGGAACACAGCCCATGGCGAAGATTCTGAAGTTCGACGAGGACGCCCGTCGCGCCCTTGAGCGCGGCGTCAACAAGCTTGCCGACACGGTCAAGGTGACGATCGGCCCCAAGGGCCGCAACGTCGTCATCGACAAGAAGTTCGGCGCTCCCACCATCACCAACGACGGTGTCACCATCGCGCGTGAGGTCGAGCTCGACGACCCGTACGAGAACCTCGGCGCCCAGCTCGTCAAGGAGGTGGCGACCAAGACCAACGACGTAGCGGGTGACGGCACCACCACCGCGACCGTCCTGGCCCAGGCGCTCGTCCGCGAGGGCCTGCGCAACGTCGCCGCCGGCGCCTCCCCGGCCTCCCTGAAGAAGGGCATCGACGCCGCGGTCAAGGCCGTGTCCGAGGAGCTCCTCGCGACCGCCCGCCCGATCGAGGACAAGTCCGACATCGCCGCCGTGGCCGCGCTCTCCGCGCAGGACACCCAGGTCGGCGAGCTCATCGCGGACGCGATGGACAAGGTCGGCAAGGACGGTGTCATCACCGTCGAGGAGTCCAACACCTTCGGTCTGGACCTGGAGTTCACCGAGGGCATGGCCTTCGACAAGGGCTACCTGTCCCCGTACATGGTGTCCGACCAGGAGCGTATGGAGGCCGTCCTCGACGACCCGTACATCCTGATCCACCAGGGCAAGATCGGCTCCATCCAGGAGCTGCTCCCGCTCCTGGAGAAGGTCATCCAGGCCGGCGCCTCCAAGCCGCTCCTGATCATCGCCGAGGACGTCGAGGGCGAGGCGCTCTCCACCCTCGTCGTCAACAAGATCCGCGGCACCTTCAACGCCGTCGCGGTGAAGGCCCCGGGCTTCGGCGACCGCCGCAAGGCCATGCTCGGTGACATCGCCACCCTCACCGGTGCGACCGTCATCGCCGAAGAGGTCGGCCTCAAGCTCGACGGCGCCGGTCTCGACGTGCTGGGCACCGCCCGCCGCGTCACCGTCTCCAAGGACGACACGACCATCGTCGACGGCGGGGGCAACTCCGAGGACGTCAAGGGCCGCGTCAACCAGATCAAGGCCGAGATCGAGTCCACGGACTCCGACTGGGACCGCGAGAAGCTCCAGGAGCGCCTCGCGAAGCTGGCCGGCGGCGTGTGCGTCATCCGTGTCGGCGCCGCCACCGAGGTGGAGCTCAAGGAGAAGAAGCACCGCCTCGAGGACGCCATCTCGGCGACCCGCGCCGCTGTCGAGGAGGGCATCGTCTCCGGCGGTGGCTCCGCCCTCGTCCACGCGGTGAAGGTCCTGGAGGGCAACCTCGGCAAGACCGGCGACGAGGCCACCGGTGTCGCGGTCGTCCGCCGCGCCGCCGTCGAGCCGCTGCGCTGGATCGCCGAGAACGCCGGCCTGGAGGGTTACGTCATCACCTCCAAGGTCTCCGAGCTCGACAAGGGCCAGGGCTTCAACGCCTCCACCGGCGAGTACGGCGACCTGGTCAAGGCCGGCGTCATCGACCCGGTCAAGGTCACCCGCTCCGCCCTGGAGAACGCCGCGTCCATCGCGTCGCTGCTGCTCACGACCGAGACCCTGGTCGTCGAGAAGCCGGCCGAGGAAGAGGCCGACGCCGGTCACGGCGGCCACGGCCACTCCCACTAGTACCGCCCGTACCTCCCGGTACGCATGAGGCCCGGCACCCCCGTCGTGGGGGCGCCGGGCCTCGGTGCGTTCCGGCCGGTCACGCCATGCGCGCCAGGTCCTCCGGCGTCACCGGGTCCGCGAACGGCAGCCCGCTCGCGTACCGCGCCACCTCGTCCAGCGCGAAGTCCGCCAAGCGGTGGATCTCGTCGCCCAGCGAACCCGCCACATGCGGCGTCAGCAGCACGTTCGGCAGGTCGTACAGCGGCGAGGAGGCGGGCGGCACCTCCGGCTCCGTCACATCGAGCACCGCGTTCAGCCGCCCCGACACCAGCTCGGGCAGCAGCGCGTCGCCGTCGATCAGCGAACCCCGCGAGGTGTTGATCAGCGTCGCCCCGTCCGGCATGGCCGCCAGCTGCGCCGCGCCGATCATGTGCCGGGTGGCGGGCAGTTCGGGCGCGTGGACGGAGACGATCCGGCTGCGGGCGCAGAGCTCGTCCAGGCCCACCTGCTCCGCACCCAGCCGCGCCGCCGTCCCCGCGTCCACGTACGGGTCGAAGAGCAGCACCTCCAGATCGAACGGGCGCAGCAGCTCGATCACCCGGCGGCCGATCCGCGAGGCGCCCACGATGCCCACGCACCGCCGGTAGTTGCCGTGCCCCGCCAGCTCCGCGCGCCAGTCGTGCGGGGCGCGCAGCTCCCGGTAGCGGCGGGCCGCGGGCAGCACGTCCTTGCCCGCGAGGAGGATCGCGGCCAGCGTGTACTCGGCGACCGGCAGCGCGTTCGCCGCGGCCGCCGAGGTGACCCGCAGGCCGCGCTCCCAGCAGGCCGGGGTGATGTGGTGCTTGACGCTCCCGGCCGCGTGCACCACGGCGCGCAGCCGGGGGGCGGCGGCGAGGACCTCGGCGGTGAGCGGGGGCGCGCCCCAGCAGGTGATGAGCAGCTCCGCCCCGGCCAGCGCACGGGCGACCTCGGGGGCCGGGTCGGTCAGCCGGTGGGCGACCAGGCCGGGGTCGGTGTCCACCAGCGCGGTGAGCCGCGCCCGCTGCCGGGCGCCGAACAACTGCTCCGCGATGCCCGGGCCCATGGCCAGGAGGGCGGTGGGGGCGGTCATGTGACACTCCTCGATGTCGGGCGACACTCCCTGCGGTCATGCGGCGCTCCCCTACGGGGCGTCATTTGACGCTCCCCGCGGTCAGACCGGCCTTCCAGTGCCGCTGGAGCGTGACGAAGGCGATGATCAGCGGGGTGACGGCGAGGAGGGAGCCGGTGACGACCATCGGGTAGAAGGTCGGATCGGCGTTGGCGTTGCTGTGCCAGTTGTAGAGGCCCAGGCTCAGCGGATACAGGTCCTTGTCCGACAGCATGACCAGCGGCAGGAAGAAGTTGTTCCAGATCGCGGTGAACTGGAACAGGAAGACCGTCACGAAGCCGGGCATCACCATGCGCAGGCCGACCGACCAGAAGGTCCGCAGCTCGCCCGCCCCGTCGATACGGGCGGCCTCCAGGACCTCGTCGGGTATGTAGCCCGCGCTGAAGATCCGGGACAGATACACCCCGAACGGGTTGACCAGCGCCGGGATCAGCACCGCCCAGTAGGTGTTGACGGTGCCGGTCTCGACGGCCAGCAGATACAGCGGCAGCGACAGGGCCGTGGAGGGCAGCAGCACGCCCAGCAGCACCAGGGCGAACAGCTTCTCCTTGCCCCGGAAGCGGTACTTGTCGAAGGCGTACCCGGCGGCGACGCTGATCAGCGAGCAGCCGAGCGCCCCGATGCCCGCGTACAGCAGCGAGTTGCCGTACCACCGGAAGTAGATGCCGTCCTGGTAGGACGTCAGCTCGGAGAGGTTGTGCCCGAGGTCGAAGCCTTCGAAGGAGAAGACGTCCCCGCCCAGCAGGTTCCCGGCGTCCTTGGTGGCCGCGGTCAGCAGCCAGACCAGTGGGAACAGCGTGTAGACGGCGGCGATCAGCAGGACGACGTTGACCGAGGTCTTCGACAGCCATCGCTGGGAGGTCATGGGCGTGCCTCCTTCTTACGGTTGGTGAAGCGCGTGACGACGAAGGAGAGCGCGGCGGCGACCAGGGCGATCAGGACGGACGCGGCGGCGGCGAGGCCGTAGTCGTTGCGTTCGAAGGCGGCGCTGTAGGCGTACATGTTCGGGGTCCAGGTGCTGGTCACCGCCGAGCCCGAGCCCCGGCTGAGGATCAGGGGTTCGGTGAACAGCTGGAGCGAACCGATGATCGTGAAGAGCAGGACCATCACCAGGGAGGAGCGGATCAGGGGCAGTTTGATGGAGAGGGCGATCCGCCAGTTCCCCGCCCCGTCGACGGTCGCCGCCTCCAGCAGCGAGCGGTCCACGGCCTGGAGGGCCGCGTAGAAGATCACCACGTTGTAGCCGAGCCACTGCCACAGCGCGATGTTCACGATCGAGGGCAGTGTGCCCTCGGAGGAGAAGAAGTCGAAGCCGAAGCCGCCGGCCTCCATGGCGGCGACGACCGGGCTGAGCTGCGGGGTGTAGAGGTAGATCCAGATCAGCGCGGCGATCAGACCGGGGATGGCGTGCGGCAGGAACAGCGCCAGCTGGAAGAACCGGCGGGCGCGGGCCAGCGCGGAGTCCAGCAGCAGCGCCAGCACGATCGCGCCGCCGCCCATCAGCGGGATGTAGAACGCGCAGTAGCCGAGCAGCACCCAGAAGCCGTCGCGGAACGCCTGGTCGCCCAGGGCCGTCGCGTAGTTGCCGAGCCCGTCGAAGACGGTACGGGGACCGTCGAAGCCGAGGCCGGACTGCTTCTCGGTGAAGAGGCTGAGCCAGAGCGCGTAGCCGACCGGGACGATCATCGCCACGGTGAACAGGGCGAAGAAGGGGGCGAGGAGGGCGCCCGCGGCCAGTCGCGTACGGGCGCGCGAGCTCAGCGCCTTCGCGCGGAGTCCACCGGTGCTCATGAACCCTCCTCCACCTTCAGGCCGCGCTTGCGCAGATCGGCGACGGTGGCCTCGTGGGCCCGCCTGATCGCGCGCGGCAGCGTCGAACCGCCGCCGACGACCTCGCCCAGCTCGTCGCCGAGCGCGGAGTTGGTCGCGCCGGGGCTCGGGCCCCACACCCAGTCGGGCCCGATGGACCTGCCGGCCTCCTCGAACAGCCCGTACAGGTCCTGGCCGCCGTAGAAGCCCGTGTCGAACGCCTTCTTCGCGATCGGCACCATGGCGGGGGAGGCGGGCAGGGCGCTCGACGTGCTCGCCCCGATCCGCGCGTTGATCGCGTCCTCGTGCGTCGACATCCACAGCGCGAACTCGACGGCCGCCGCCGTCTTGGTGCTGCCCTTGCTGACGGCGAACGTGGAGCCGCCGATCATCCCGCTGGCCGGCCGGTCCGCCTCCGGGCTGGGCAGCGGCAACGCCGCCCACTCGCCCTTCTGCTCGGGCACGATGCCCGCGAGCACGCCCGCGCCCCAGGACGCCCCGAGGTAGCCGACGGTGGTGCCCTGCTTGAGGGAGCTGGTCCACTCGGGGCTGAACGAGGAGGCGGTGGAGACGAGCCGGTCGTCGATCATGCCCTGCCAGTAGTCGGCGGTGCGGGCCGAGGCGGGGTCGGTGGTGTCGATCCGCCAGGCGTCCGTCCCGGCCCGGAACCACTGCGCGCCCGCCTGCCACGCCATGGCCTGGAAGAACGTCGGGTCGTCGGGGAAGAAGGTGGCGATCCTCGTCCGGGGCGAGACCTCCTTCACCCGCTCCGCCGCGTCCCGGAAGTCGTCCCAGGTGGCGGGCGGTTCGATGGAGTGCTCGGTGAAGAAGTCCTTGCGGTAGTAGAAGATCTGGGGCGCGGCGTCGAAGGGGACGGCCCAGTTCTTCCCGCCGAGCGTCGTCATCTCGATCGTCTGCGGCAGGAACTTCTTCCTGACGTCCTCGGTCAGGTAGGAGCTGATGTCCTGGAGCGACCCCTGGCTGACGAACGCGGACAGCTGCGGGTACTCGATGGAGAGCAGATCGGGGGCGATGCCCGCCTTCACCGCGTTGGCGATCTTCGGGTAGCCGCCGAGGCCGCCCGAGGGTATCTCCTCGAACTCCACCTCGATCGTGTCGTGGGTCGCGTTGAACGCGTCCACGACCTCCTGCGACCCCTTCGTCCACGCCCAGAAGGACACGGTCACCGGGTCGTCGGCGGTACCTCGGGCGCGGGAGTCGTCGGCGCCGCCGCACGCCGTGACAACGGCGAGAGCGGTGGCGGCGCCGACCAGCGCTTGGACGGGACGGGACCAACTGCGGCTCACGGCATGGCTCCTGTACGAGCTGTACGGCCGGAAGTTCCGGCCGTGCCGCGATATTTCGATTCCCCTTGAGCGAAGTCAAGAGCGAAAGATTGAATGATCGAATAATGATCGAAAGAGGAGGGCGGGAAACGGGCTGAACGCCATGAAACCGGACGGCCGGTCATGCCCCTGCGGCCGGTTCTCCCGCCGGCCGCCCGCAGGAACCCCGCACCCGCAACGTCGGCAGCAGCGCCACATGCCGCCGGGGCGCCCGCCCGTCCCCGCCGGCCGGGTACCGGGGCCCGGACAGCCGCTCCACCAGCAGCTCCGCCGCCGCGCGCCCCACGTCCCGCTTGGGCGGGGCCACCGCGCTCAGCGGGGTGTCGGCGAGCGCGGCCACCTCGTCGTCGTACGTGATCAGCGCCAGGTCCTCGGGGACCCGCACGCCCAGCTCGGCCAGCCGTCGCACCAGACGGATGGCCTCCTCGTCGTTGTGGACCAGCACCGAGCCGGTCCGCCCCTCGCGCACCGCCGACCGCACCGCCAGCGCCGACCGCTCGAAGAGCGCCGGATCGCGGTCGGCGGACACCGACGCGACCGGCGGTTCCGTCCCGGCCAGCCCCAGCACGGCCAGCGCCCGCGCGTACCCGGCGCGTACCGCCTGGGCCGTCGGGCTGTCCGAGCGGGCGACCAGCATCGGCGTCCCGTGCCCCAGACCCACCAGGTGCCGCACGGCGAGCAGCACCCCGTGCGCATGGTCCGAACCCACCCGGTCCAGGCCCTCCAGCGGACCGCCGGGCACCCCCTCGCGCTCCACCAGCACCTTCTCGCCGGGCAGCCGGGCCATCCACTCGCCGTACCGCTCGGGGTGGTCCGGCTCCGTCCAGCTCGGCGCCAGCAGCAGCCCCTGCGCCCCGGCCGCCAGCAGCCCGGCCGCATGCGCCGCGTCGTCCTCGGGGCGGTAGTCGGTGACCCGCAGGATCAGCCGCGCGCCGAGCCGGGCCGCCGCCTCGTGCGCGCCCCGGATCACCTCGGCGAAGTAGTAGGCGGCGGCCGGGGCCAGCATCCCGATCACGGGGCCGCCGCCCACCGGCGTACCGGCCGGGCCCCGGTCGGCGGGCCACGAAACCGAACCGTGCGCCCGCTCCAGCAGCCCCCGGGAGGCCAGCACCTCGACATCGCGCCGGGCGGTGACGGTGGCGACGCCGAGCCGGTCCGCCAGGTCGGAGACCCGTACGGTGCCGCGCTCGCGCACCAGGTTCAGCAGCCGGTCATGACGTTCAGCAGCACCTTCGCGCACGGAGACAGCCCCCTGGAGCAGAATGATCGAACCCTGAGCAATGGGCGATCATTCGATCACAGGGCGGCCGGACGCGGGAGGGGCGGAGCCCTTCCCGTACCGCGCGCAGCGGCGCGTGCGGGGCTACTGCGGACCGTACTTGCGCCCCGTCCGCGAGGTGACCCCGCCGAGCAGACCCCGCGGGGCGACCTTGACCAGCCCCATCAGCGCCTTGTAGCGCGGGTCCGGGATCGACACCGTCTTCCCCCGCGCCAGATCCGCCAGCGCGGACGCCACCAGCTTGTCCGCGTCGAGCCACATCCAGTTCGGGATGTTGTCCGTGCCCATCCCGGCCCGCTCGTGGAACTCCGTCCGCACGAACCCGGGGCACAGCACCATCAGCCGCACCCCCGACCCGGCCAGATCCCGCGCCGCGCCCTGGGTGAACTGCACGACCCACGCCTTGGACGCCCCGTACGTACCGCGCGGCACGAACGCCGCGACCGACGCCACGTTGACGACCCCACCCCGGCCCCGCTCCTTCATCCCGGCGACGGCCGCCGAGGTCAGCCGCAGCACCGCCTCGCAGTGCACCTTCAGCATCGTCAGCTCATCGGCCATGGACACCTCCAGGAAGCGCCCCTTGTTGCCGAACCCGGCGTTGTTGACCAGCAGATCGACCGGGTGCGTGCGGTCCGCGAGCCGCTTCTCCACCGCTGCGATCCCGCCCTCCGTGGACAGATCGGCGCTCAGCACCTCGGCCTCGATGCCGTGCCGGTCGTGCAGTTCGGTGGCCTGCTCGCGCAGCCGTGCGGTGTCCCGCGCCACCAGCACCAGGTTGTGCCCCTGGGCCGCGAGACGCCGCGCGAACGCGGCCCCGATGCCCGCCGTCGCGCCCGTGATCAGTGCAGTCGTCATACGCCGCACGTTAGTGCCCCGCATGACCGGGCGGCGCACCCGCCCGCTGCCCCTTGTCCACCACCACGAACTGGCCCATCATTCCCTCGTCCTCATGGGACAGCAGATGGCAGTGGTACATGTACGGGGTGTCCGGATCGGACGGCCCGTCGAACCGCAGGGCGATCCGCACGGTCGAGCCCACCGGCACCGCCACCGTGTCCTTACGGCCCCGCAGCGCCGGCTCCGGCCGCTTCCCGTCCACGTCCAGAACCCGGAACTGCACGTCGTGCACATGGAAGTTGTGGGTCATGTCGCCGCCGTTGCGCAGCGTCCAGACCTCCGTCGTCCCCCGCACGACGGTCTCGTCGACCCGGCCCATCGCCATCGGCCGCCCGTTGATCCCCGACCTGCGCAGCTCGAAATGGCGGCCGCGCACGGCGTCGCCGGCCCCCGGCAGCTCCAGCCCCTCGTCCCCGGCCAACCGGGAGGGGACGGCGGGGGAGGGGCGCAACCGCTCGGCCGCCCGCAACTGGAGTACGTCGAAGGAGTCGTCGCCCCCGTTGAACCGCCGCTCCCAGGCGTCCCCGTCCCGCCACGGGTAGCTGCGCAGCACCGTCCGCTCGCCCGGCCGCATCGTCACGACGACCTCCGCCCGCTCACCCGGCGAGAGCTGTACCCGGTTCAGCGCGGCGGGCGCCGCCAGCAGCCCGCCGTCCGTCCCCACCAGGGAGAAGGAGCGGTCGTCGTCGAAGCCGAAGGTGTAGATGCGGGCGGTCGACGCGTTCAGCAGGCGCAGCCGTACGCGCTCGTCGCCGACCTCGGCGTACGGGTCGAGCGTGCCGTTGACCATGGTCCGCTCCCCGAGGAAGCCGGTGTTGGCCAGGAAGCCGTGGCCGTGGTCGAGGTCCGCGCCGTCGAAGGTGACGTCCTGCACCATCACCGGCAGGTCGTCCACCCCGTACGTCTTCGGCAGGGCGAGCCGTCCGGAGTGCTCGTCGTCGAGCAGGAACATCCCCGCGAGACCCTTCTGCACATGCCGCTCCGTCGCCCCGTGCGGATGCGGGTGGTACCAGAGTGTCGCGGCGGGCTGGTCGACCTTCCAGCGCGGGGTCCACGTGCCGCCCGCCTCGACGCTCTGGTGCGGTCCGCCGTCCATCGCGGCGGGCAGGTGCATCCCGTGCCAGTGAACGCCGGAGGCCTCGTCGAGCGTGTTGCGCACCCGGACCTTCACCCGCTCGCCGCGCTCCGCCCGCAGCGTCGGGCCCAGATGGCCGCCGTTGAACCCCCAGGTCGGGGTCGCCACCCCCGTGCGGAACTCCGTGCTCCCCGTCTGCATCCGCAGGTCGAAGACGCGCGTGCCGTCCTTGTCCACCGTCGAGGGCGCGAGCGGCGGCACCGCCAGCGCGTTGCCGAAACGGGCCTTGCCCACCGTGCTGATGTCCGCGCTCGTCCACAGCCACGCGAACGAGCCGCCCACCGCGGCCACGAGCACCCCCACCACCACCGCCGCCGTGATGAGCACCCGCTTCAGCCGCCGTCGCCCCCTGGTCTTCTCCATGCCCACGAGCATTCCGGGCCGACCGCCCGCCGGGCATGGGGCAGAGCCCTGAGCGGCCCCCGACCGGGCCCCTACGGCCGGGCGGGGGCGACCCCTTACTTCCCGTCGGGGTGGCGCGGGGCGGTCAGGGTGCGGAGGGGGCGAAGGACAGCATGCGGGCCTCGCGCACGGGCTTCCGGTTCTCGTCGCCGCTCACGATCGTCGACGTCAGGACGAGCCGCCCGTCGACGTAGGCCGTGTGCCCCATGGACATCTCGTACTCCCACGGGGCGGTCGCCACCGGGTGCTTCACGACGTTCGTCTCCGTGCCGGCGCCACGCGGGCCCATGAGGAAGGTCCGGCCCGGGCTGCTCGGGCCGGCCGCCTCGTAGATGAGCATCGACTTGCCGTCCTCCGCGCGCAGGGGATGGAGTCTCCGGAGCCGCTCGTCCTTGATCCCCCACAGGAACTTCCCGGTCTTCAGGTCGTACGCGCCGACCTGTTCGGTGCCCCCCAGCATGATGAGGCCCTTGCCGACCCCGGTGCCCCGGCAGGGCTGGATGTTTCCGCCGGCCCCCTCTCCGGCGCAGTGCTCGAAGCCCTTGGCCCGGGCGTCGAAGGTGGTGCGGTGCTTGCCCCCGGGGTCCAGGACCGTGATCCGCCAGTCGCTCGCGGTGTCCTCGTTGTTGTAGGTGGTGAAGACGACCGGATCCATGGAGATCAGACTGCCGAAGCTCCAGCCGGTCTTCATCCGGTAGCGCCACAGGACCTTGCCGGTACGCGGGTCGAGCTCGCGCACCTGGCCGTAGTTCTTGCTCCGGTCGATGGCGATCATGCAGTTGGAGGTCACCAGGAGCCGGGCGGCGCCGCCCGCCACGTCGTCGGGGACGCACTTGTTCTTGTGCTCCCGGGGGATCTCGTAGAGCTTGCTCCCGTCGTCCATCCGGTAGGTGATGGCCCGTTGGCCCCGGGCCACGGAGAGGACATCGCCACTGATGGCGCTGTAGACGATGAACGTGCTGTCCTCGTCACCGGGCTCGTCGAGCTTCTTGTGCCACCCCTGCTTCCCCGTCTTCAGATCGATCATCTGCATCTGGTTGCAGCGATTGCCCCGCTCGTTGTCCGGCCGCTCGTGATGGAAGACCACGACCTTGCCGTCGGGCGTCGGGTTGGCCGGCGTCTCGCAGACGGAGGAGGGCAGGTCGACGTTCCAGACCTCGGCGCCGTCCGAGAGCCGGTAGGCCGTGACCTTCCGGTGCAGGGCCTGGACAGCGGTGTCACCAACGATCCACAGGTCGTGGACCTTGTTGATCTGCTTGGGCAGGTCCGACCGGTCGTCGGCGATCCACGCCGTCGACTCGCCCGGCTTCCGGGCGGCGGCGACCTCTTTCGTCGTCGGAATGCGGCTCAGCTCCGGGCCGCCCGCCGCAGGGGTACCGGAAGGGGAAACCGACCCGGAGGGGCCGGGCGACTCCTTCGCCACGGGCTTCGCGGGCTCGTCCCGCCACTGGTCGGAGAGCGCGTACACCCCTCCCGCCACGACCACGAGCACCAGGGCGACGACCGCGGCGACGACCGGCCCCCGGCCGAACCGGCGACGCGGCGGCGGCGGTGTCGGCACGGTCGGTGGCCCGAACCCCTGGGGTCCGCCGCCCTCCGAGGCGTACGGATTGCCGGGAACGGGCTGCTGCTGCGGGCCCGGGGCGTACCAGGGCTGCTGCGGGTCGGGCATGGTCTTCTTCCCCCTGGGGCGCCACTCGGCCCGAAGACTTCTCCTCGGGCACAGGTCACTGGTGGTGGACGCGCCGCACACCGGTCCAGTTCCCGCCGCAACGTCCCCGGACCCCGCGGCGGATGATGCCGCGTCACCGGGGCGGGCCGCCGCCCTTCCCGTACGGGACGGCCCGCCCGGTCCTCAGCCCTGCCGCGCGACGTACTCCCGCGCCTTGCGCAGCGCCTCGGGGTGCAGCGCGTCCCCGGCGGCCAACAGCGCGGGCAGCAGGGTGCGTTCGGTCGTCACGGCCCGCAACTGCAGGGCGGCGGTGACCTCGTGGTCCGGCCGGTGCACGATCTCGACGGGATCCCCGGCGCGGACGGCGCCCGGTTCGATCACCCGCAGATACGCGCCGGTGGCGCCCTGCTGGGTGAACCGCCGGACCCATCCCTTCTCCTCGAGGTGGTGGGCGAAGGTCCGGCACGGGATGCGGCCCGAGGTCACCTCCAGCACGAGGTCCGTGCCCACCCGCCAGCGTTCGCCGATCCGCGCGCCGCTGACGTCGAGGCCGAGGGTCGTGAAGTTCTCGCCGAACACCCCGTTGGCCAGCTTCCGGCCGCCCAGCTCCCGCTCCCAGGCGTCCAGCTCCTCCCGGGCGAAGGCGTACACCGCCTGGTCGCTGCCGCCGTGATGACGCAGGTCGCACACCGCGTCCCCGGCCAGCCCGCTGCCGCCGTCGCCCTTGGGTCCGGGGTCGATGACCTCGACGGGGCCCTCCACCGGTCGCTTGTCGATCCCGGTGACGCCCCCCGGGCCGTCGGTCTGCGCGGAGGGGCGAGGTTGCCCGATGTTCACGGTCAGCAGCTTCATACGGTCACGCTAGTCGCCCTCGGGCCCAAAGGCTCCCGTCGTGAATTCGCCCGGACCCCAAGAATTTCTTATGATGGTGGGGTGATCGAAGCTCGCCACCTCCGTGTCCTGCGCGCCGTGTCCACCACCGGCTCGTTCTCCGCCGCAGCCCGCGAACTCGGCTGCACCCAGCCCGCCGTCAGCCAGCAGATGAAGGCCCTGGAGTCCTCCGCGGGCACCACGCTGCTGATCCGCACCGGACGCGAGATGCGCCTCACCCAGGCCGGCGAGGCGCTGGTACGGCACGCCTCCGGCATCCTCGCGGGGCTGACCGCCGCCGAGGAGGAGGTCGCCGCCATCGCCGGGCTGCGGGCCGGCCGGGTCCGGCTGGTCTCCTTCCCCAGCGGCAGCTCCACCCTGGTCCCCGGAGCGCTGGCCGCCCTGCGCGCCGAACACCCCGGCACCCGGGTGTCGCTCGTCGAGGCCGAGCCGCCGCGCTCGGTGGACCTGCTGCGCGAGGGCGACTGCGACATCGCGCTGGCGTTCCGTTACGGGAGCACCGGCGGCGAATGGGACGACCTGGTGGTCCGGCCGCTGCTCACCGACCGGCTGATCGGCCTGGTCCCGGAGGGGCACCGACTGGCGGAGGCGCCGAGCGTCTCCATCGGCGAGCTGGCCGGGGAGTCCTGGATCGCGGGCTGCCCGCGCTGCCGCCGGCAGCTGGTCGAGGTCTGCGAGGAGTCCGGCTTCACCCCGCGCATCGACTTCGCCACGGACGACTACCCGGCGGTGATGGGGCTCGTCGGGGCCGGGCTCGGGGTGGCGGTGCTGCCGGAGCTGGCCGTCGAGTCGGTACGCCCCAAGGGGGCCAGGGCCGTGCCCGTGGAGCCCGCGATCGAGCGGGAGATCGTCGCGCTGACCCTGCCGGACCTGGCCCGGGTCCCGGCGGTGGCGGCCACCCTGGACCAGCTGTCGCGCACGGCCGCCCGCTGAGGCCGGGCGGGGCCGCGGCGCCCGCAGGGCCCCGCGGCCCACGGGCGGTGAGGGGTCCGGCCCCGCTGCGGCTGGTCGCGGGCCGGATGGCTGAAGGTGTCGAAGAAACGTTTCTGCGTTCGGTTGCTGCGTACGGGTGTCAGGTGGCGCCGGGGCCCCCCGCGGTGGGCGCCGCGGTGATCAGCCGGGTTCTGGCCCGGCCCATCAGCTCTTCGCGCTCGTCCTCCGTCAGGCCGCCCCACACTCCGTAGGGCTCCCTCACGGCCAGGGCGTGCGCCGCGCACTCGGCACGTACCGGGCAGCGCATGCAGACCTCTTTGGCGGAGGTCTCGCGGGCGCTCCGGGCCGCGCCGCGCTCACCCTCGGGATGGAAGAACAGGGAGCTGTCCACGCCTCGGCAGGCGGCGAGCAGCTGCCAGTCCCACAGGTCTGCGTTGGGTCCGGGAAGGCGGGAGAAATCTGCCATTGCTTGTCCCCTCGGAGCTGTGCTGCGTCGGAAGCGGCATCTCGACCGTCTGTGATCGACGATCTGTGTGATCGGACCGTCTGTGATCGGTGTGACCGAGGTCTCGACCGTACATCTACGGTGCTAGTAGATGTAAATATGACTGATTGGGAATCTAGCCACAGACACCACTGAAAGGGAAGAAATAGCGCCAAAAAGGGCATGCCAACGAGTGAAGATTCGGTTGACGGGTGAATCACCCGCGCCGTTCTCCTCCGTATACGGCCCTTCACGTAGAGTGCCGAACCCGGCCGCCCGACCCGTAACTCTTTCGAGTGACCGTCGTTAAGGGAACGGATGCGGTTGACGGATATCCGGCTCGGGCACATGTCCGAGGGGGTCAACCGCACAGGTGACGACTTGTATCAGCCTGGAGGCTCAAGGTGACGCGCATCAGCTGCGGAGGACGGTCATGACATCCGTCCTCGTCTGCGACGACTCCCCGCTTGCCCGAGAAGCGCTCCGTCGCGCGGTGGCCACCGTGCCCGGCGTCGAACGCGTGACGACGGCGGCCAACGGCGAGGAAGTCCTCCGCCGCTGGGGTGCCGATCGTTCGGATCTGATTCTGATGGACGTACGCATGCCCGGTCTGGGGGGTGTGGAGACCGTCCGGCGACTGCTCTCCGCCGACCCCGGGGCCCGGATCATCATGCTGACCGTCGCCGAGGACCTGGACGGCGTCGCGCTCGCGGTCGCCGCCGGGGCCCGCGGATATCTGCACAAGGACGCCTCGCGCGCCGAGCTGCGGGCCACCGTCACCCAGGCGCTGGCCGACCCGACCTGGCGGCTCGCCCCGCGTCGGCTGCGGTCCGCCGAGATGGGGGCGGCTCCCACGCTCACCGCGCGGGAGATCCAGGTCCTCGAAGGCATGAGCCACGGCCGCTCCAACGCGGAGATCGGCCGTGAGCTGTTTCTCTCCGAGGACACGGTCAAGACCCACGCCCGGCGCCTGTTCAAGAAGCTCGGGGCCTCGGACCGCGCCCATGCGGTGGCCCTCGGATTCCGCTGGGGCCTGGTCCGCTGACGACCGGCCCGGGCCGCGCCCCGTCCGCAGACCGGCGGACGGGGTCACGGAGCGGGCCACCGGCTCCACACCCCGTATCCGGGCGCCCGCTCAGCGGTGCCATGTGACGCTTCCCGGCCGATGACGCATCCTTGAGTCGTGGAGTTCCTCAGGAACGATTCGGTCGAGCGGAAGGGGAGGGCGCAGGACATGACATCCGGCGCACCCGCTCATAACGCTTCGGTGCACAACTCGGGACGCGATGGAGTGGACCGGGCGGCCTCAGGGCACCATGGTCCGATGCGCGACGACGAAACCACGGTGATCGGTGCCCTCGTGCACCGGGCCGTCGACGGCGACGCGCAGGCCACCCATGATCTGCTGGCCCATGTTCATCCCCTCGCCCTGCGCTACTGCCGCTCCCGGCTGAACCGCCTCCCCGGTGATGCTCGCCACTTCGTGGAGGACCTGGCGCAGGAGGTCTGCGTCGCGGTGCTGATGGCGCTGCCGCGCTACAAGGACACCGGCAGGCCCTTCGAGGCCTTCGTCTTCGCGATCGCCGGGCACAAGGTCGCCGACCTCCAGCGCGCCGCGATGCGCCACCCGGGGTCGACCGCCGTCCCCTCCGACGAGATGCCGGAGAGGCCCGACGACTCCCTCGGCCCGGAGGAGCGCGCCCTGCTCAGCAGCGACGCGGCCTGGGCCAAGAAGCTCCTCGCCAACCTCCCGGAGAACCAGCGTGAGCTGCTGGTCCTGCGCGTCGCGGTCGGGCTGACCGCGGAGGAGACCGGCCAGATGCTCGGGATGTCCCCGGGTGCGGTCCGGGTCGCCCAGCACCGTGCGCTCAGCCGGCTCCGGGCACTCGCCGAGCAGTAGGGCGCCCTCGCCGGCGCTCGTCGGCGGCACTGTAGGAAGCTACAGAACAGCCAGGTGATCTTGATCGTGGAATGAGACGCCCGTGGAGCCCGTTAGCATGGACATCCGCACCGATCAAGGCCATTTGGGGAAGGTGTCATGACTGCAAACGTCGACGGAGTGCCCGAGAAGTTCGCGACGCTCGGGCTGACCTACGACGACGTGCTGCTGTTGCCCGGCGCGTCCGAGGTCCTGCCCAACGCGGTGGACACGTCCACGCTCATCTCGCGCAACGTCCGGGTGAACATCCCCCTGCTCTCCGCCGCGATGGACAAGGTGACCGAGTCCCGCATGGCCATCGCCATGGCCCGTCAGGGCGGCGTCGGCGTGCTGCACCGCAACCTCTCCATCGAGGACCAGGTCAACCAGGTCGACCTGGTCAAGCGCTCCGAGTCGGGCATGGTCACCGACCCGATCACCGTGCACCCCGACGCCACGCTCGGCGAGGCGGACGCGCTCTGCGCGAAGTTCCGCATCAGCGGCGTGCCGGTCACCGACCCCGCGGGCAAGCTCCTGGGCATCGTCACCAACCGCGACATGGCCTTCGAGTCGGACCGGTCGCGCCAGGTGCGCGAGGTCATGACGCCGATGCCGCTCGTCACCGGGCGGGTCGGGATCTCCGGCGTGGAGGCCATGGAGCTGCTGCGCCGCCACAAGATCGAGAAGCTGCCGCTGGTCGACGAGGCGGGCATCCTCAAGGGCCTCATCACGGTCAAGGACTTCAAGAAGGCCGAGCAGTACCCGAACGCCGCCAAGGACGCCGAAGGCCGTCTGCTGGTCGGCGCGGCCGTCGGCGCCAGCCCCGAGGCGCTGGAGCGCGCACAGGCGCTCGCGTCCGCCGGGGTCGACTTCCTGATCGTCGACACCTCGCACGGGCACAACAGCAACGCCCTCGCCTGGATGGCGAAGATCAAGTCGAGCGTCGGCGTCGACGTCATCGGCGGCAACGTCGCCACCCGCGACGGCGCGCAGGCGCTGATCGACGCCGGTGTCGACGGCGTGAAGGTCGGCGTCGGACCCGGCTCGATCTGTACGACCCGCGTGGTGGCCGGCATCGGCGTCCCGCAGGTCACCGCGATCTACGAAGCCGCGCTCGCCGCCCGTGCCGCGGGCATCCCGGTGATCGGCGACGGCGGCCTCCAGTACAGCGGCGACATCGGCAAGGCGCTGGCCGCCGGCGCCGACAGCGTCATGCTGGGCAGCCTCCTCGCGGGCTGCGAGGAGTCCCCGGGCGAGCTGATGTTCATCAACGGCAAGCAGTTCAAGTCGTACCGGGGCATGGGCTCGCTGGGCGCGATGCAGTCCCGCGGACAGGGCCGGTCGTACTCCAAGGACCGCTACTTCCAGGCCGAGGTGTCCTCGGACGACAAGCTCGTCCCCGAGGGCATCGAGGGCCAGGTGCCCTACCGGGGCCCGCTGGCCAACGTCCTCCACCAGCTCGTCGGCGGTCTCCGCCAGACCATGGGCTACGTCGGCGCCGCGTCCGTCGACCAGATGGAGAGCAAGGGCCGCTTCGTCCGCATCACCTCGGCGGGCCTCAAGGAGAGCCACCCGCACGACATCCAGATGACGGTGGAAGCACCGAACTACAGCAGGAAGTAACGCATCACCGCAGGTGAGGGGCGGACCGGAGTTCCCGGTACCGCCCCTCAGGCACGTGTCGGGGATACTGGTCAGCGCAGACGTAGAGGGAAAGGCCACACATCGTGACTGAGATCGAGATCGGGCGCGGCAAGCGCGGCCGCCGGGCTTACGCATTCGACGACATCGCTGTCGTTCCGAGCCGCCGCACCCGGGACCCGAAGGAGGTCTCGATCGCCTGGCAGATCGACGCCTACCGTTTCGAGCTGCCGTTCCTGGCCGCTCCCATGGACTCCGTGGTCTCCCCGCAGCACGCCATCCGGATCGGCGAGCTCGGCGGTCTGGGCGTGCTGAACCTGGAAGGCCTGTGGACCCGGCACGCCGACCCGCAGCCGCTGCTGGACGAGATCGCCGAGATGCCGGTCGAGTCCGCGACCCGCCGGCTCCAGGAGATCTATTCCGCCCCCATCCAGGAGGAGCTGATCGGGCAGCGCATCAAGGAGGTGCGCGACTCCGGCGTCGTCACCGCCGCCGCGCTCTCCCCGCAGCGCACCGCCCAGTTCTCCAAGGCGGTCGTCGACGCGGGCGTCGACATCTTCGTCATCCGCGGTACGACGGTCTCCGCCGAGCACGTCTCGGGCGCGGCCGAGCCGCTGAACCTGAAGCAGTTCATCTACGAGCTGGACGTCCCGGTCATCGTCGGCGGCTGCGCCACGTACACCGCCGCCCTGCACCTGATGCGGACCGGCGCGGCCGGTGTCCTCGTCGGCTTCGGCGGCGGCGCGGCGCACACCACGCGCAACGTCTTCGGTATCCAGGTCCCGATGGCCACCGCCGTCGCGGACGTCGCCGGGGCCCGCCGCGACTACATGGACGAGTCCGGCGGCCGGTACGTGCACGTCATCGCCGACGGCGGCGTCGGCTGGTCCGGCGACCTGCCGAAGGCCATCGCCTGCGGTGCGGACGCCGTGATGATGGGCTCCCCGCTGGCCCGTGCGACGGACGCGCCCGGCCGAGGCCGGCACTGGGGCATGGAGGCCGTCCACGAGGACGTGCCGCGCGGCAAGCTGGTCGACCTCGGTTCGGTCGGGACGACGGAGGAGGTCCTCACCGGTCCTTCGCACACCCCGGACGGCTCGATGAACATCTTCGGCGCCCTGCGTCGCGCGATGGCCACCACCGGCTACAGCGACCTCAAGGAGTTCCAGCGCGTCGAGGTGACGGTGGCGGACTCGCAGCACCGCCGCTGATCCCGTACGTACGCGGAAGGGCCCGGACCGTCTCACGGTCCGGGCCCTTCCGTATGGGTCCCGCGGGTGTCAGCCGGCCTTCTTGGCGCCACCGACGGCGGCGATCGCGCCGAGGGCGAGGAAGAGGTAGGTCATGAAGTCGGCCTCCTGCGACCAGGCCTCCGTCACGGTGCCGAAGTGGTCGCCGACGACCTCGGAGAAGGGGATCTGCGCCAGGTCGGAGAGCACCATCGAGATGCCGACGAGCTGCCCGAGGTAGACGGCGCCGATCGAGAAGACGGCCGCGGCGCCGATGATCGCCGGGTTGGAGCCGCCGATCTTGCTCGACGCGAAGCCGACCAGGAAGCCGACGCCGACCGCCGCGTAGCCGACCTCGCGCTCGATGGAGCCCGCGATCACGCCGTACAGGATGCCCGCGACGATGGCCGCGCCCAGGGCGACCAGCACGCCGAGCAGGATGTTGTTGCGGGCCGGGGGCGCCGGGGCGAAGGGCGCGCCGCCGCCGAACGGGGCGCCCTGGCCGGGCTGCTGACCCGCGAACGGGTTGCCGGTCGGGGCCGGGGGCTGCTGGCCGTACGGGTTGCCGGTCGGTGCGGCGGGGGCGGGCTGGCCCGGCTGGCCGGCGTACGGGTTCCCGTCGACGGGCTGACCGCCGAAGGGCTGCTGGGGCTGGTTCGGCGGCTGCACGGGCTGACTCACGGTGGGGCTCCCCCTGGGATGGCTGCGCACGAGTGTGCGGTTGCGCACATGTGTGCGCGCTGTGACGCCGCAGGGTAGCAGTACGCCCAGGAACCGGTCACCGGCAATCTTTCGACGGTCCGTCACGTCTCAGAGCCGGTGCGCGGCTCCCGCCGGAGTGGCCCCCCGGGTGTCCAGGAGCAGTTGGGCCTTCACCGCGAGGCCCTGGAGGTCGTAGGTGCGGTGCTGCTGGAGCAGGACGGTCAGGTCGGCCGCGGCCGCCGCCTCGTACAGCGAGTCGGCGCGCGGGACGGGCCGTTCGCGCACCCGCCAGTCCAGGACGTGCGGGTCGTGGTAGCCGATCTGGGCGCCCATGTCCATCAGCCGGGTGGCGATCTCGCGGGCGGGGGCGGCCTCCTGGTCGGCGCTGTCCGGCTTGTAGGTGACGCCGAGCAGCAGCACGCGCGCGCCCCGGACGGACTTGCCGTGCTCGTTCAGGAGGGTCGCGCAGCGCTGGATGACGTAACTGGGCATCCGGTCGTTGATCTCCTGCGCCAGCGAGACCATCCGCAGCGGGTGCCCGGGGGTGCGGGTGCTGTAGGGCAGGAAGCCCGGGTCCACCGGGACGCCGTGCCCGCCGACGCCGGGTCCCGGCCGGAAGGGCTGGAAGCCGAACGGCTTGGTCTCGGCGCACCGGATGACGTCCCAGAGGTCGACGCCGAGGTCGTGGCAGAGCACCGCCATCTCGTTGACCAGGGCGATGTTGACGTGCCGGAAGTTGGTCTCCAGCACCTTCGTCATCTCCGCCTCGCGCGGGCCCCGGGCCCGTACGACCTTGTCGGTGAGCCGGCCGTAGAAGGCGGCGGCCGACTCGGTGCAGGCGGGGGTGAGGCCGCCGATGACCTTGGGGGTGTTGGCCAGGACGTGGGTGCGGTTGCCGGGGTCGAGCCGGCTCGGCGAGCAGGCGAGGTGGAAGTCGCGTCCGGCGACGAGCCCCGAGCCCTCTTCGAGCAGGGGGCGCAGCACGTTCTCGGTGGTGCCGGGCGGCACGGCGGACTCCAGCAGCACGGTGGTGTGCGGGCGCAGCCGGGCCGCGAGCGCGCGGGCGGCGTCGCCGAGCGCGGTGAGGTCGATCGTCCGGTCGGGGCCGAGCGGGGTGGGGGAGCAGATCACGGCGGTACGGACCCGGCCCAGCTCGGCGGCGTTGGTGGTGGGCCGGAAGCCGCCGGAGAGCATGCGGCGGATCTCGGACGCGGTGAGGGTGCCCTCGACGGGGCTGCGGCCCGCTCTGAGTTCCGCGTAGGGGCGTGGGTCGGGGTCGTAGCCGACGGTGTCGATTCCGGCGGTCACGGCGGCCTGGGCGAGGGGCAGGCCGAGGTGACCGAGTCCGATGACGGCGAGGTCTGCGGGCATACAGGAAGACCCCCTAAGTGCGGAGAGCGAAGATCGCAACTGCTGTGGACAGCGCAATGTCAGACTAGGCGTAAATATGACCTATATGTCGCATTGCGTGGCTCCGGATGCCCGGGTGTTGTCCACAGGCGGTGGCTGAACTCGGGGAGCGCGGACAGAATCGAGAGGTGGACACGGGCGGCCGGCCCCTCGGCCGGGTGGCACTCCCGTGTCCGACCACCCCGATCCACCGGGAGGCAGCAGTGAGGACAGCGACACTGGGACCCGCCGAGCGCACCGTCGCGCTCGCCGCCATGGCCGAGCGCGAACTGGACGTGCTGGTCGTGGGGGCGGGCGTGGTCGGCGCGGGCACGGCGCTGGACGCCGCCACCAGAGGCCTCTCGACCGGTCTGGTCGAGGCGCGCGACTGGGCGTCCGGCACATCGAGCAGGTCGAGCAAGCTGATCCATGGCGGTCTGCGCTATCTGGAGATGCTCGACTTCGCCCTGGTCCGGGAGGCGCTCAAGGAGCGCGGGCTGCTCCTGGAACGGCTTGCCCCGCATCTGGTGAAGCCCGTGCCCTTCCTCTACCCCTTGCAGCACAAGGGCTGGGAGCGGCTCTACGCCGGCTCCGGCGTCGCGCTGTACGACGCGATGTCGGTCTCCTCCGGCCACGGCCGCGGCCTCCCCGTCCACCGCCACCTCTCCCGCAAGCACGCCCTGCGGGTCGCCCCGGCGCTGAAGAAGGACGCCCTGGTCGGCGCCCTCCAGTACTACGACGCCCAGATGGACGACGCCCGCTTCGTCACCGAGCTGGTGCGCACCGCCGCGTCCTACGGGGCCCAGGTGGCGAACCGGGCCCGGGTGGTCGGCTTCCTCCGCGAGGGCGAGCGGGTCGTGGGCGCACTCGTGCAGGACGTCGAGGGCGGCACGGAGTACGAGATCCGGGCCAAGCAGGTGGTCAACGCGACCGGCGTGTGGACCGACGACACCCAGGGGCTCATCGGCGAGCGCGGGCAGTTCCACGTCCGGGCCTCCAAGGGCATCCACCTGGTCGTCCCCAAGGACCGCATCCACTCCTCCACCGGCCTCATCCTGCGCACCGAGAAGTCCGTCCTCTTCGTCATCCCCTGGGGCCGGCACTGGATCATCGGCACCACGGACACCGACTGGGACCTGGACAAGGCCCACCCGGCCGCCTCCAGCGCCGATATCGACTACCTCCTCCAGCACGTCAACTCCGTCCTGAACACCCCGCTGACCAGGGACGACGTCCAGGGCGTCTACGCCGGACTGCGACCGCTGCTGGCCGGCGAGTCGGACGCCACCAGCAAGCTGTCGCGCGAGCACACGGTGGCCCACCCCGCTCCCGGCCTGGTCGTCGTGGCGGGCGGCAAGTACACGACGTACCGGGTCATGGCCAAGGACGCGGTGGACGAGGCGGTGCACGGCCTCGACCAGCGGGTCGCCGCCTGCGTCACCGAGGACACCCCGCTCCTGGGAGCTGAGGGGTACAAGGCCCTGTGGAACGCGCGCGCCCGGATCGCGGCCCGGACCGGACTCCATGTCGCCCGGGTGGAGCACCTGCTCAACCGGTACGGCTCAATGACCGAGGAAATTCTGGAACTGATCCTCGCCGATCCCACCCTGGGCGAACCCCTGCCCGCCGCCGACGACTATCTGCGCGCCGAGATCGTCTACGCGGCCTCCCACGAGGGCGCCCGCCATCTCGACGACGTGCTGACCCGGCGCACCCGGATCTCCATCGAGACCTTCGACCGGGGCACCCGCAGCGCCCGGCTCTGCGCGGAGCTGATGGCGCCGGTGCTGGGCTGGGACGAGGGGCGGATCGACCGGGAGGTCCAGCACTACGAGAAGCGGGTGGAGGCCGAACGCGAATCGCAGCGGCAGCCCGACGACCTCACGGCGGACGCGGCCCGGCTCGGCGCACCGGACATTGTGCCGATCTAGGACACGCCCCCCGGTGACCGCGGAGCCCCTGTGCCGCGGTCACCGCCCTGCTTCACCGGGCCAGTTGGGCTCCGGCGGCCAGGTGGAGCGGGGGCGGACGCCCGGACCGGCCTGGACGGGGAGCCCGGGTTGGTAGGAGGCTGTGGGGACTTCCCTCTCCGGGTCGCGGCGCGGCGGACCCCGGACCCGGCACCAGGACCGGTCCCGGGGTGAGGGACAATGAACGCTCTGCCAGGGCGGGTTGATCGCAGAGGGGACGCATGTCGGAGGCGGAGCAGGCACGAGAGCCCCAACGGGACAAGAACGGTCGTCTCCTCGCGGGGCGCTACCGGCTCGGTGAGGTGCTCGGCCGAGGCGGCATGGGTACGGTCTGGCGCGCCGACGACGAGACGCTCGGCCGCACGGTCGCGGTCAAGGAACTGCGGTTCCCGTCCGCGATCGACGAGGACGAGAAGCGCCGGCTGATCACGCGCACCCTGCGTGAGGCCAAGGCGATCGCACGGATCCGCAACAACAGCGCGGTGACCGTCTACGACGTGGTCGACGAGGACGACCGCCCGTGGATCGTCATGGAGCTGATCGAGGGCAAGTCGCTCGCCGAGGCGATCCGCGAGGACGGCACGCTGACGCCTAGGCGGGCCGCCGAGGTCGGGCTCGCCATCCTCGACGTGCTGCGCTCGGCGCACCGCGAGGGCATCCTGCACCGCGACGTGAAGCCGTCCAACGTGCTGATCGCCGAGGACGGGCGCGTCGTGCTCACCGACTTCGGCATCGCCCAGGTCGAGGGGGACCCGTCGGTCACCTCCACCGGCATGCTCGTCGGCGCCCCCTCGTACATCTCGCCGGAACGGGCCCGCGGTCACAAGCCGGGCCGCCCGCGGACCTGTGGTCGCTCGGCGGACTGCTGTACGCGAGCGTCGAGGGCTGCCCGCCGTACGACAAGGGCTCGGCCATCGCCACCCTCACGGCCGTGATGACCGAACCGCTCGACCCGCCGAAGAACGCCGGTCCGCTCACCGAGGTCATCTACGGGCTGCTCGCCCGCGACCCCGACCAGCGCCTCGACGACGCCGGGGCACGGGCGTTGCTCAACGACGTCATCAACGCCCCCGACGTTCCCGCGCCGGCCCCCGCGGACTCCACCCAGATCATGGCGCTGCCGCCGACGCCCGCCGCCGACCCCCTCGTCAAGCGGACGCCGAAGCAGCCCAAGGCCCCCAAGCCGCCGAAGCAGTCCACCGGGTCGGGCGAGTCCGGCGAGGGCGCCCGCGACCGGCTGCGCGGAGCCCTGCGCTCCGTGCGCAACGCGAAGACCCCGGCGGCGGCCGCGGGGGCCGCCGCGGGCGCGGTCGCGGCGTCGGCGAGCTCTCCGGCCGCCGCTGCCGGCGGCTCGCCCGTCGCCCCGCCCAAGCCTCCGTCGCCGCCCGGGACTTCCACCCCGGGCGCCAAGCCCGCCGCGTCCGCGACCGTGGGCGCCCCGAAGCCGGCGACGGCGGCGAGTGCTTCCGTACCGGGGCAGCGCCCGCCGTCCTCGGCCGCGTCCACGCGTGCCTCGATCACCGACGTGGTGCCCCGGCGCACCCTCGCGATCATCGCGGCCGTCCTCGCGCTGGCGGTTCTCGGCACGGTCCTCGCGCTCACTCTCGGCGGCGACGACGCGGACAAGGGCGGCGGCAAGGGCGACACCGCCGCGTCGGCCGGAGCCTCGTCCGGGGGCGCCGACGACAAGGGCGACGACACCGGCGGCGGTTCGGCCGGCGAGAAGGGCGGCGGCCAGAAGGAGGGTCAGGGCACGGACGACGGCCGGGCCTCCGAGGACCCGTCCGGCGACGACGCCGACGACTCCGGGGCCGACGACCCCAAGGACGACGGGGCGGACCCGGGCGACGCCCTGCCCGCCGGGTACGAGAAGGTCACCGACGACCGGTTCCACTTCACCATGGCGATGCCCGGGGGCTTCAAGCGCACCGCCATCGCGGGCAGCAACTCCGGCGGCATCTACAACGACAAGCAGGGCAGCTTCCCCCGCGTCCAGGTCGACTTCAACAACTCGCCCAAGGACGACGCGGCGGCCGCCTGGCGCGGGGCCGTCGCGAGCGCCAAGGTCCTCAGCGACGGCTACAAGCACGGCGGCATAAAGAAGGTCGAGTACAACGGCTATCCGACCGTCGCGGACTGGACGTTCGAACGCAACCACAACGGCGTCCGGGTCAAGGTGCTCAACCGGGGCTTCAAGGTGGACGCCGGGCGCGGCTACTCGATCATGATCAGCTGCAAGGTGGACGAGTGGGAGGGCGACGAGTGCCGGACGCTGCGCGAAACGGCGTTCGCCACGTTCACGCCCACGGGCTGACCGCCCGGCAGGCCCGGGAACCGGCCGCCCGGCACGCCCGGGAACGGCCGATGGGAAACGTTTGTGCGGGCCGGGTTGGCGCGACCCGGCCCGTCGGCCCGCGTTGCCACGTATCGTAAGAGGCCGGAGACCGTACGCAGCCGGAACGGCGGGTCAATTGCCCGCCGGACGACCGTGACTGACGGATTGGCGCGGCTCCGACGGCCGGGGGAAGAGCGCGCTCTGGGGAGGCGTCGTGGACGACTATGCGGGTCGGGTGCTTGCCGACCGCTACCGCCTTCCGCTGCCCCCGTCCGATGGGTACGAACTGGTCGAGACCCGGGCGTTCGACACATACAGCGGGCAGGAAGTCCTGGTCCGCCAGGTGCCGTTGCCGGAGATCGTGGACGCGGAGGTGCTCGACGCCGACGGTCAGCCCTCGGCGTCCGGACGCGCCACCGGGCGTGCGGTCCGCCGCAGCACGGACCCCGCGGTCCGCAGGGCGATCGAGGCCGCGCAGGCCGCCGCCCAGGTGCCCGACCACCCTCGGCTCGACCAGGTCTTCGACGTGTTCGCCGAGGCGGGCTCGCTGTGGATAGTGAGCGAGCTCGTCGCGGCCCGCCCGCTCGCCGCCCTCCTCGCCGAACGGCCCCTCAACCCCTACCGTGCGGCCGAGATCGGCTCCGACGTGCTCACCGCGCTGCGGGTGCTGCACGCCCACGGCTGGACCCACCGCAACATCACCGTGCGCACGGTCCTGGTGTGCGACGACGGCCGTGTCATGCTCACCGGTCTCGCCGCGGGCGCCGCCGAGGAGGCGCTCTGCGGCTACGCCCCCGGACCGGAGCCCGACGCCGACCCGATGGCGGGGCCCACGACGTACGGCATCCCGGCCGTCGAGCCCGCCCCGCCGAGGGAGCCGGGCGGCGCCCGGGCGCTCCCGCCGGCCAGGGGCGAAGCGGAGTACGCGGCCGTCGAGGGCTACGGGACCGGCGAGGACGACGAGGGCTACGCGGCCGTCGAGGAGTACGCGGACGTCCAGGAGTACGCGGACGTCCAGGAGTACGCCGAGGACGGCGGCGGCGAGGACCGCGAGGGCCGGGAGCTTCCCGTCGCGTCGCTGCCGCAGGGGTACGCACCGCGCCGGCCCGACGACCGGGACGACGACCGGCCCGAGGGACGGTACGACCTGCCGCCGGGCCGGGAAGCCGAGCCCTTCGCGTCGCACGCCGGGCAGGAGATCGTCCCGCGCCCCGCCGCCCCCGCCGTCCCGTACACCGCCGTGCCGCCCGCCGCCGAGCCCGGCGCCGCGAGCGCCGCGCAGCTGCGGGCCGCGCGCGCCGGAGCCATCGCCGCCTACCGGGCGGGCGCTCGGGCCGCCGCCCGGGTCACCGAGGACCGGCAGCAGGCCGACCGCGCCCCGGCCGACCTCACGAAGACGCCGCCGGAAGGGCGCGCCCCGGGCGCCCGCGGCATCACTGGTGCCGGAGCCGGTGCCGAAGCGGACGCGGATGCCGACACCGGCGTTCTCCCGCTCCAGCGCCCCGCGCCCGACGCCCCCGTGACCCCCCGGCTGACCGCCCCCTGGGGCGCCCCCGCCGAGGACCCCTACGACGACGAGGACGACGAGGACGACGACGGCCCCCGCCCGCCCGGCCGCCGCGTCCACCTCGCCGGGACCTGGGACGACGGGCCCGGTGCGCGTCCCGTCTCCGCGGGCGGCTCCGGCGAGGACGCGCTGCGCGCCGACTCCCGACGGCCCGGCCCGCCGGCCCCGGCCGCCCCCAAGCAGCTCGCCCGTACCGCCCCGCCCCGGGACGGGCGGACCGCCCCGGGGGCCTGGGAGGAGGCCGTCGCGGGCGGCGACGAGCCCGCCGTCTACCGGGGCCCCGCCACCCCGCTCGCCGCCGAACGCGCCCGCCAGGCGCGGATCGCCGTCGTCGGAGCCGTCACCGAGCGCTGGGCCCCCGAGCAGGCGGGCCCGGTCCACGAGAACTGGCAGCTCGCGCCCCCGATCGGCCCCTCCACCGACCTGTGGGCGCTCGGCGCGCTGCTCTACCGTGCAGTCCAGGGACACGCGCCCTACCCCGAGGAGAACGCGGCCGAACTCGTCCAGATGGTGTGCGGGGAGCCGCCCGCCTTCGCGGAGGAGTGCGGCGCGCTGCGGCCCGTCGTCGAGTCGCTGCTGCGCCAGGACCCCACGGAGCGGCCGGACTTCGAGGAGCTGAGCGGCTGGCTGCGCTCACTGGTGCGCTCCGCGCCGGAGCCGGAGGCGGGCGCCGACGTCGTACCGCTGCCCGCGCCCGACGCCACCCGGCTCCCCGTCGTACGCCGTCGGGGCGAGCTGGTCCGCCGGCGCCGGGGCCGTTTCGGCGGCGGCTCGGCGCAGGGCAGGCACCGCCAGGGGAAGCGGCAGCAGCCGCCGAAGCAACGCGGCGGCGGCCATCAGGGGGACCGGCAGGACTCGCTGCTGCCGCCCGACCGGTCCGTGCGCAGGCCCGTGGAGAGCTGGGAGGAGGAGCGCCCGGCCCGCGCACCGCGTGCGCCCAAGGGTCCCCGGGTGCTGCGGGAGCCGCCGCGCCGGGGCGAGGAGTCCTCCTCGCCGCGCAGTCTGGGCCGGCTGCTGCTCGTCCTCATCCTGCTGCTGATGGCCGCGGCCGTCGCGTACGCGGTGATGTTCCTGCCGAAGCAGGAGGCGGGCGACGGCGGGGCTCCGGCATCGCCCACCGGCTCCGCCGCACCGCCCGCCGCCTCGGGGGAGCCCGGCCCGTCCGCCTCGGCGGACGGATCCGCCGATCCCGGCTCCCAGCAGCCGCAGACCAGCCGGTCGGCGGTGGCGCTCGCCCCCGGCTACGCGCTCCGCAAGGACGCGGAGGGCTTCGAGGTCGGCGTACCGAAGGACTGGCAGCGCAGCCCCGCCAACGCGGACCGGCAGATCCGCTACGGCAGCGACGGGTTCACCCTGCTCGTGGTGCCCGGCCGGGACACGGTGAAGGCGGGAGGCGCCGATCCGCTGGACTACCAGCGGGACAAGGAGCCCGAGCTCCAGCCGTTCCGTGACTCCACCTGGTCCTCCTCGTCCGGACTGCGCCGGGTCGACGTCGGCCGGCAGGCCATGGCCGAGGGGCAGTTCACCTGGCAGGAGAGCGGCGGGCGCGAGGTGTTCGTCCGCAATCTCGCCATGATCGTCGACGGCAGGTACCACGTCATCCAGGTCATCGGGCCCGAGAGCGGCCGGGACAGGGTCACCGAGATCTACGAGCAGGCCATCGCCTCGTACCGGGTCACCTGACCGCCGGTCACACCCGAGCGCGTGCACGTGCTCGCCTGACCGCACGTCATCGCCGCTGCCCCGTCACGGGTGTTGTGCGGTGCCGACAACCATCACAGTGCGGTCTCGTGGGCGATCCCCCGTTCCGCCTCGCCGCTCCGCCTCCGTAATCTGGCAATTCGAGGAACGGGGCGGGGACATCACGTGGATCGATCACAGAGCACGGACGCGGGACTGGTGCTGGCGGGGCGTTACCGGCTGGGCGACGTCCTCGGCCGGGGCGGCATGGGCAAGGTCTGGCGCGCCCACGACGAGGTGCTGCACCGCACGGTCGCCGTCAAGGAGTTGACCGCCGGGCTGTACGTCGCCGAGGCCGACCGGCTGGTCCTGCACGCCAGGACGCAGAAGGAGGCGCGGGCGGCGGCGCGCATCACGCACCCCGGCGTCGTCACCGTCCACGACGTGATCGAGTACGACAACCGCCCCTGGATCGTCATGCAGTACGTCGACGGGCCCTCGCTCGCCGACTCCGCCAAGGAGAGCGGCGAGGTCGCCCCGCGCGAGGCGGCCCGCATCGGGCTGCACGTGCTGAGCGCCCTGCGCGCCGCCCACAGCGCCGGGGTGCTGCACCGCGACGTCAAGCCGGGCAACGTCCTGCTGGCCCGCGACGGGCAGGTCCTCCTCACCGACTTCGGGATCGCGGCGATCGAGGGCGACTCCACCATCACCCGTACCGGCGAACTGGTCGGCTCCATCGACTACCTGGCCCCGGAACGGGTACGCGGCGGCGACCCCGGACCGGCCTCCGACCTCTGGTCGCTGGGCGCGACGCTGTACACCGCGGTCGAGGGGACCTCCCCGTTCCGCCGTACGTCCCCGATCTCCACGATGCAGGCCGTCGTCACCGAGGAGCCGCCCGCCCCGGTCAACGCCGGTCCGCTCGGCGCCGTGATCATCGCGCTGCTCCGCAAGGACCCGGACGACCGGCCCACCGCCGCCCAGACCGAGCAGATGCTGCTGGACGCCATGGACGGCCGCGAACCCCGCGCCGCCCAGGCGCACGTGCCGACCCAGCGCTTCCCCGAGGACGCCCGGTACCGCCACCAGGACGCGAACGGCCCCGACGGCCCCAACCCCGCCCACGGCTCCGACGGCGCCACCGCCCGGCTGCCCGGAGCGACCCCCTCCACGACGGCGCCGCCCGCCCCCGGCCCGGACGCCGCCGCCCCGGTCACCGCTCCCGCCTCCGCCCCGGTGACCCGGCGCGCCGGATCCCGGTGGCGCACGGTGCTCGTCGTGGTCGTCGCCGCCGCCGTCCTGGGGGGAGGGGCCGGGCTGTTCGCGATGAAGTACCGGGAGGGCTCGGACACCCCCGGCTCCACGAGCGGCGGTACGGCCGCCGGCCGCACACCGTCCGCGGAGCAGACCTCCCCGGAGCCCCCTGCCACATCGGAGGGGACACCGGAGATACCTGACGGCTGGCACCGGGTCGACGACCCGGCGGGGTTCAGCCTGGTCGTGCCGGTGGACTGGACCCGGCAGGTCCAGGACGGCCAGATCGACTACACGCCGGACGGCGGGGCCCACCGCATCCGCATCAGCGTCGACCCGGCCCCGGACTTCGACCATCCGTATCTGCACATGGAGAACATGGAGGAGCAGCTCTCCGAGCGGCTGCCGGGCTACCAGCGGATCGGGATGGAGAAGAACAGCTTCCGCGACCGGCCGGGCGCCCTCTGGGAGTTCACCTGGAACGAGACCAAGGACCACCCGGGACCCCGGCACGGGATCGACCAGATGTATTACGGGGGTTCCGGCGGCCCCGAGTACGCGCTGTATCTGACGGCTCCGCAGGAGGGCTGGGAGGCCAGCCGCGAGAAGTTCGACATCATGCTGCGCAGTTGGAGCGCCCCGAAGCCCCAGCAGTGAGCAGGGCGCGCGGCGAGCGCCCGATGCTCCGGCCCGGTCGCCGAACCGTCACGGCTCCGCATCCGGTGACCACCCCAGGTGGTGTCCGGCCCGGCGTGTGAACCAGGATGGGGTACATGACAGATCACGGGGGACGGGCGAACGAGCCCACCAGCTACGGAATCCAGCCGCCGCGGCCACCGGGCGGCTTCGGCGCCCCGCATTCCGCGCCGTATCCCGCGCCTCCGGCGCACATTCCGCCCCCCACCGTCCACGCGAGCGCCCCGGACAGTGCGGTGAACCGGCTGGTCGGCGGGCGCTACCGGCTGCTCGCCCGGCTCGGGCACGGCGGTATGGGCACGGTGTGGCGGGCCCACGACGAGGTCGTCGACCGGGAGGTGGCCGTCAAGGAGCCGCGCGTACCGGAACACCTCGGCGAGCGCGAGCACAGCACGGTGCACCAGCGCATGCAGCGCGAGGCGCGGGCCGCCGCCCGGATCGACCACCCCTCCGTCGTGACCGTCCACGATGTGGTCGTCGAGGACGGCAAGCCGTGGATCGTCATGGAGCTGGTGCGCGGACCGTCGCTCGGCGACCGCCTCCAGGAAGGCACCCTGGACCCCCGCGAGGCGGCCCGGATCGGCCTCGCCGTCCTCGACGCGCTGACGGCCGCCCACGCGATCGGCATCCTGCACCGGGACGTCAAGCCGGACAACGTCATGCTCGGCACCGGCGACCGGGTCGTCCTCACCGACTTCGGGATCGCCCAGGTCGAGGGCGAGCAGCAGCTCACCGAGACCGGCGCGTTCGTCGGTTCGCCCGAGTACATCTCACCGGAGCGGGTCCTCGGGCAGCGCCCCGGACCGGAGTCGGACCTGTGGTCGCTGGGCGTCGTGCTGTACGCGGCGGTCGAGGGGATGTCCCCGTACCGCCGCTCGCACACCCCGGCCACCCTCCAGGCCGTGCTGTCCGCCGAGCCGCAGGTGCCCGCCCGGGGCACGGGCGCGTTCGGCACGCTCGTCATGCAGCTGCTCCGCAAGGACCCCGCGGCGCGCCCGCCGGCCGCCGAGGTCCGCCGGACGCTCCAGCAGCTGGCCTCCCCGGCCCCGGCGCCGGCGACCTCCCCGTACGGGACGGTCCTCGCGGGCGGAAGCGGCGGCAGCAAGTGGGTGCCGCCCGTCCTGCACCGCAACCGCGTCGCCCAGTTCGCGCTCGGCGGCGGGGCGCTGGCGGTCGCGGTCGCGCTCGTCCTGCTCCTGCTGAACCCGTTCGCGGGCGACGGACCGCCCGAGGGCTGGCAGGTCCGGCCGGAGAACGAGGTCCTGTCGGCGGACGTCGCCGTGCCGGAGGAGTACAAGCGGGTCCAGGAGGACGACGACGGCGAACTGGTCTGGTACGCGGACCCCAGCGGCGTCTTCGAGATCGTCTTCTGGCACCGCCCCGTGAAGAGCGAGAACAGTTCGGACGACAACCCCGGCGTCGACCCGGTGGCCCGCAAGGCGTACTACGAGAAGGGCGGGGAGAGCACCACGCAGATGGAGGAAGCCTCCGTCACCTACAAGGACGCCACGCACGAGGGGCGCAAGGCGGTCGAGATGACCACCGAGTTCGTCCCCTACGCCTCGTCCGGCGACGACCCGGTGCGCTACCGCTTCCGGGAACTGCTGATCCCCGGCGAGAAGGAGAGCGACCCCTACTGGCACGTGCGGGTGCGGATGCCCGCCGAGGGGCAGGCGGCGAAGGACGGCGACGCGATCTTCGCCGAGGTCACCGAGGGGCTGAAGATTCACGCTTCCTGAGTGTCGCGGGCCGGCCGCCGGGGAGCGGTCGGCCGCATAGCCACTGATCAGCGGTTATGACGCCAGCGATCACTGGCTTGTTCGAGGAGGGTGCCCGGCAGGGGTGGCGGGTCCTGTGAAAAACTGTTACCCACGGGTACCCAAAGCCTTCGGCTGGACATACTCTCGGCCTCATGACGGACTCGCAGGCCCCTGACGCCCCTCTCGGTACGAACCCCGTGGCGGCCGCCCCCGCCGGTGTGCGCACCGCCGCCGACGTGGTCACCCCCGAGGTGATCGCCCAGCTGATCCGCGGCGTCGTCGGGTCGGGCCGCACGGCCAACCACACCCCCTTCACCGGGGAGAAGCTGGCCGATCTGCCCGAGTCCACCCCCGAGGACGTCGCCACCGCCTTCGACCGGGCCCGCGCCGCCCAGCCCGTCTGGGCCGCCGTCCCCGTACGGCAGCGCGCCGCCGTCCTGCTGCGCTTCCACGACCTCGTCCTCAGCCGCCAGTCCGAGGTCCTCGACCTCATCCAGCTGGAGACCGGCAAGGCCCGCCTGCACGCCCACGAGGAGGTGCAGGCCGTCGCCGTCGCCGCCCGCCACTACGGGCGCAAGGCCGTCTCCTACCTCAAGCCCCGCCGTCACACCGGCGTCGTCCCGACCCTCACCAAGGTCACCGAACTGCGTCAGCCGCGCGGTGTCGTCGGTCAGATCGCCCCCTGGAACTACCCGCTCGAACTCTCCGTGGGCGACGCGCTGCCCGCATTCGTCTCCGGCAACGCCGTCGTGATGAAGCCCGACACGGAGACCGCGCTCACCGCCCTGTGGGCCCGTGACCTGCTGATCGAGGCCGGACTGCCCGCCGAGGTCTTCCAGGTCGTCCTCGGCGAGGGCCCCGTCGTCGGCCCCGAGGTCGTCGGCCGCGCCGACTACGTCTCCTTCACCGGCTCCACCCGCACCGGCCGCGAGGTCGCCGTCGGCGCCGCGTCCCGGCTGGTCGGCGTCTCCCTGGAGCTCGGCGGCAAGAACGCCATGCTCGTACTGAAGGACGCCGACGTCGAGAAGGCCGCCGCCGGAGCCGTCCGCGCCTGCTTCTCCTCCGCCGGACAGCTCTGCATCTCCATCGAGCGGCTGTACGTCCACGAGTCGATCGCCGACGACTTCGTGGAGCGCTTCGCCACCCGGACGAAGGCCATGCGGCTCGGCAACGCCCTCGCGTACGGGGCCGACATGGGCTCCCTCGTCGGCGAACGCCAGCTGGAGGCCGTCACACGCCACGTCGACGAGGCCGTCGAGAAGGGCGCGACCCTCGTCGCCGGCGGCGTCGCCCGCCCCGACATCGGCCCGCTGTTCTACGAGCCGACCATCCTCGACGGGGTGGAGGCCCCGATGGCCGTCTGCACCGAGGAGACCTTCGGGCCGGTCGTCGCGATCTACCGCTTCAGCGACGAGGACGAGGTGATCGCGCTGGCCAACGCCACCCCGTACGGCCTCAACTCCAGCGTCTGGACCACCGACTCCAAGCGGGGTCACGCGGTCGCCGCCCGGCTGCGCACCGGCACCGTCAACATCAACGAGGGGTACGCCCCCGCCTACGGCAGCGTCCAGTCCCCGATGGGCGGCATGAAGGAGTCCGGCCTCGGCCGACGGCACGGCTCCGAGGGCATCCTCAAGTACACCGAGGCCCAGACCGTCGCCCAGCAGCGGCTCATCCCGCTCGCGCCCGCCTTCGGGATGGACGACGAGAAGTACGCCGCGTTCATGACCCGCAGCCTCAAGGC
The DNA here is from genome assembly GCF_014650675.1 of Streptomyces anulatus. Lineage (GTDB taxonomy): Bacteria > Actinomycetota > Actinomycetes > Streptomycetales > Streptomycetaceae > Streptomyces > Streptomyces anulatus. The sequence goes on from NZ_BMVK01000020.1 coordinate 85,699, forward strand.
GATGAAGGCGTTCCGGCTGCGCTGACCGTCCCGGAGGCCCCAGCGACTTCCGCCCTTTTCGTACCGATCCCGTTCCGAGGAGTGCCATGTCCCAGGACAGCCCTGCCCAGAAACAGGCCGTGAGCCATGTCCCGGCCGAGGACGACGCGGCGTACGACTACGACGTCCTGGTCGTCGGATCGGGTTTCGGGGGCGCGGTGTCGGCGCTCCGGCTGACCGAGAAGGGGTACCGGGTCGGGATCCTGGAGGCGGGCCGCCGCTTCACCCCCGGCACCCTCCCCAAGACCTCCTGGGACCTGAAGAACTACCTCTGGGCCCCCGCGCTGGGCCTCTTCGGCATCCAGCGCGTCCACCTCCTCGGCAACGTCATGGTGCTCGCCGGGGCCGGGGTCGGCGGCGGATCGCTCAACTACGCCAACACGCTGTACGTGCCGCCCGCCCCGTTCTTCGAGGACCGCCAGTGGGCCTCGATCACCGACTGGCAGGACGAGCTGAAGCCGTACTACGACCAGGCCCGCCGCATGCTCGGGGTCCGGCTCAACCCGACCATGACCCCCTCCGACGTCCACCTCAAGGCCGCCGCCGAGGCCATGGGCGTCGGCGACACCTTCCACCTGGCCCCGGTCGGCGTCTTCTTCGGCGACGGCAAGGACGCCGACGGCACCGCGAGGGCGAAGGCGGGCGGCACCGTCCCCGACCCGTACTTCGGCGGCGCGGGCCCCGCCCGCAAGGCCTGCACCGAGTGCGGCGAGTGCATGACGGGCTGCCGCCACGGGGCCAAGAACACCCTCAACGAGAACTACCTCCACCTCGCCGAGAAGGCCGGAGCGGTCATCCACCCGATGACCTCCGTCGTCGGGATCACCGACGACCCCGAGGGCGGCTACCGCGTCCTCACCGTCCCCACCGACCGCCGCCGCAGGGCGAAGCCCACGAGACTCCGCGCCCGCAAGGTCGTCGTCGCCGCGGGCACGTACGGCACCCAGACCCTGCTGCACACCATGAAGGACCGGGGACTGCTGCCCCGGCTCTCCGCGAGGCTCGGCGAGCTGACCCGTACCAACTCCGAGGCGCTGGTCGGCTCCCAGACCAGCGACCGCCGCTACCGCAAGAAGCACGGCACCCCGAAGGCCGACTTCTCGCAGGGCGTCGCGATCACGTCCTCGATCCACCCGGACGACAACACCCACATCGAGCCCGTCCGCTACGGCAAGGGCTCCAACGCCATGGGCGCGATGTCGATCCTCCAGGTGCCCTACGGGGCCCACCGGGTGCGCGGCTGGCTCGCCAACATGGTCAAGCACCCCACCCTCGCCGCCCGTTCGCTCTCCAACCACCACTGGTCCGAGCGCACCATCATCGGCCTGGTCATGCAGTCGCTGGACAACTCCCTGACGACGTACCGCAAACCGGGCGGCATCGGCAAGGGCCTGCTCACCGCCCGTCAGGGCCACGGCGCGCCCAACCCGACCCAGATTCCGGAGGCCACCCGCAGCGCCACCCTGCTCGCCGAGGAGATCAACGGCTTCGCCGGGTCCAACGTCGGCGAACTGATGGGCACCCCGCTCACCGCCCACTTCCTCGGCGGCTGCCCGATCGGCGCGAGCGAGCAGGAGGGCGTCATCGACCCGTACCACCGGCTCTACGGCCACCCCGGCATCAGCGTCGTCGACGGCTCCGCCGTCTCCGCCAACCTCGGCGTCAACCCCTCGCTGACCATCACCGCCCAGGCCGAACGCGCGATGTCCTTCTGGCCCAACAAGGGCGAGGCGGACCCGCGCCCGGAGCAGGGCGGGGCCTACGAACGGCTCACCCCCGTCGAGCCGCTCGCGCCGGCCGTGCCGAAGGAGGCGTTCGGCGCGCTGAGACTGCCGTTCCTGGGCATCCCCGTGGTGCCGCCGAAGGGGACGGCGGAGGCCGGGACGGACGTGAAGGGCGTCGGGAACACACCCGTACCCAATCCGTGATCTTTCTGCGGGCAACTGTTCGGTGAGCTGCGCGGTCGAACCCGTACCGCGATGACTGTCACAGCGGTCACACAGCTCCTGCCGAGTCCCAGAGGTCCCCCGATGACACGTTCCACCCCGAGAACCGTGCTGCACCGCGCGGCCGGCTCGTTCGCCGCGGCAGGCCTGCTGGCCGCGGCCTCGCTCGCCGGGGCGGCCGCCCCGGCACAGGCCGCGGACACGCCGGTGTTCACGCTCGGCGGCCCGGCCGAGACGGCACTGCACCCGTACCCGGAGAACGGCCGGCCGAAGTCGTCCACGGTCGGGATCTCCCTCAACAACCCGTCCGAGGACGAGGAGAACGGCGGCTTCGGCGGCGACTTCACCCTCACCTTCGACCTCAGCGGCGTCGCGGGCGTCGCCGACGTGAAGTTCGACGGCGAGGCCAACCCGGACTGCAAGGTCACCGGTACGAAGGCCGTCTGCGAGGACTGGGGCATCTGGCCCGGCCTCCAGGGCGCGGCCGACCTCGTCGTCACCGCCGCCGACGGCAGCGAGAGCGGCGACACCGGCACGATCACGGTGACCGGCCAGGCGGACGGGGCCACCTTCACCCCGTTCACCACCCGGCTCACGGTCGGCGGCCCCGACCTCGTGATGGAGCGGCTGCCGTTCAGGACGGAGCTGACCCCGGGGGAGAAGCAGCAGGCCCCGATCACCTTCGCCAACCGCGGCACCCGCGACGCCGACGGCGTCCTGCTCACGCTGCGGTACTCGCGCGGCCTGGACATCCCGCAGCGCTACTCCAACTGCGAGTACACCGTGGACGACCCGGACCAGCCGGACTTCGGCTCCACCACGGCGCTCTGCTCCGTCGAAGGGGCCTTCGAGGCGGGCGCGACGTACACGCTGGCCACTCCGCTGACGCTGGAGGCCACCGAGCGCGCCTACTACGACACCTTCCTCTACCGCATCCAGGAGAACAGCGCCGCCCAGCGCGCCTCCCAGCGCGCGGGCGCCCTCTTCGAGCGGGGTACCGGCGGAGTGCTGAAGGCGGTCCCGGTGACGAAGGGCGCCGCGGCCCGGAGCACCGACCTCAACCCGTACGACAACCAGCAGGACGCCGACTTCCGTACGGAGAACACGGCCGACTTCGTGGCGTACGGCGACCAGGTGGCCGGGCCCGAGGGCGCCACCGTCAAGGCCGACATCGGCTTCCGCAACGAGGGCCCGGCGTGGATCGGCCACATCCGCTCCGGCGAGGACGTCGCCACCGTCGACTTCACCGTCCCCCAGGGCGCGTCGGTCACCTCGAAGCCGGACCGCTGCCGCGCGGTGACCGCCGACGGGAAGTACCGCGAGGACCAGACGAGCCCCGCGCCGCGCTACGTCTGCAACACCTCGATGACCGTGCGGGACGGGTCGGGCCTCGACCTGCCGTTCGAGCTGCGGGTCGACAAGGCCATGGTCGGCGCGAGCGGCGCGGTCACCGTACGCAACACCTGGCTCCAGAACCCGGCGCTGCCGTTCGACCCGAAGCCGGCCAACAACACCGCGTTCCTCGTCCTGAACGGCGAGGGCGGCTCCGGCTCCGGCGGGACGACGGGCGGCGGCGACGGCGGTTCCGGCGAACCCTCCACCCCGCCGACCTCGGCCCCGGACCCGGAGAAGAGCCCGTCCGGCGACTCCGGATCCTCGGCGTCCACCACGTCCGGCGGCTCGGCGGGGACGACCGGGGGCTCCGGCGGCGGCCTCGCCTCGACGGGATCGATCGCCCTGATCGGCTCGGGCGCGGCGGCCGCGGCGCTGGCGGCGGGCCTGGTGCTGTTCACGGCGGCACGGCGACGGGCCGCGCGGCACGCCTGACCGGCGGCCGGGAGGGCGGAGGGGGGAACCGGCCTCCGCCCGAACGTTCCGATGCGGCCGACCCGGGCGTCCCCGGGATCGGCCGCATATGGGGTGACCGGGCCGCTGTCCCCTGCGAACCGGTCACATACGCCGGGTCGTGGTCCCACGACGTACCTGGGGTACGTCACACGTCCCGGCGGAGCCACGCGTGGTTTCCTGCCGATGCCGCCCCTGGTTGGCACGGACATCAGGATCAACGAAGGGACCGCGCTCCCGGTCACGCGCCGTACGGGTGAGACGGGGCCCGAACGCAGATACGGCCCGTGTCCGGCAAGCGGAGAACCGTTCCGTCCGCGGGCTGCTCACCGGGTCTCACACCCGGCCGCGGCACAGCTCCAGGAGCGTCATGGCCAGCGCGGTGCCCGGCTTGCCCAGCGCGTCCCTGTAGTGGCCGAGCACGGCCGTCTCGCGGGAGAGGTTGACCCGCCGGCCGCCGGAGGTGATCCGGGCCTCCTGGATCACCGCCGAGACGGCCATCCGTTCCTGGACGAGGCCGATGATCCGGTCGTCGAGGGTGTCGATGCGCTCCCGGGCGCCGCCGATCAGGGCGGCGGCCTCGTCGGTGCGGGCGCCGGTCCGCTCGGCGGGGCTGACGGCGGTGGCGGCGGTGGTGCTGCTCATGGTGGTGACTCCCGGTGGGGTGGCGGCCCCCCGGAGCTACGGACCCGGACACGCGAGACGCCCCGGGCCTGTCGGCCCGGGGCGCCTGGAACGTTGCTTGTCAGTAGCTCAAGCAGCACGACCATGGCAGCCGGCGGGCCGGATGCCATAGGTAAAGACGAAGGTCGTGTGCTGACGCATGGGGGACAGTATGGACCCGGCCCGGCGGCCCCCACAAAACGGGGCCCGGATCCTGAGACGCGACGTGCACCGGCCGTGAGGCGTCGGCCCCGCCCCCCGGTCCGGCGGAGGGCTCGCGCCCGGCCGGTAGAATCGGAAGAACCGACCCCCTTCACCACCGCCGGAAGGCCGCCCCCGTGCCAGCAGCACCCCCCGCCGCCCCCGACGCCACGGCCGACGTGGTCCTCGTCGTCGACTTCGGCGCGCAGTACGCCCAGCTCATCGCCCGCCGTGTCCGTGAGGCCCGGGTCTACAGCGAGATCGTCCCGTCCACCATGCCGGTGGGCGAGATGCTGGCGAAGAACCCGCGCGCGATCATCCTTTCCGGCGGCCCCTCGTCGGTGTACGCGGAGGGCGCGCCCACCCTGGACCGCTCGCTCTTCGAGGCCGGGGTCCCCGTCTTCGGCATGTGCTACGGCTTCCAGCTGATGGCCACCACGCTCGGCGGCACGGTCGACGACAACGGCGCCCGTGAGTACGGCCGTACCCCGCTGCACGTCTCCAAGGCCGGCTCGACGCTCTTCGAGGGCACGCCCACCGAGCAGCCGGTGTGGATGTCGCACGGCGACGCCTGCTCGGCGGCCCCCGAGGGCTTCACCGTCACCGCGTCCACCGACGTCGTGCCGGTCGCCGCCTTCGAGAACGACGAGAAGAAGCTCTACGGCGTCCAGTACCACCCGGAGGTCATGCACTCGACCCACGGCCAGCAGGTCCTGGAGCACTTCCTCTACCGGGGCGCGGGCATCGAGCCGAACTGGACCACGACCAACGTGGTCGAGGAGCAGATCGCCCTCATCCGCGAGCAGGTCGGCGACAAGCGCGCCATCTGCGGTCTCTCCGGCGGCGTGGACTCCGCGGTCGCCGCGGCCCTCGTCCAGAAGGCCATCGGCTCCCAGCTGACCTGCGTGTACGTCGACCATGGGCTGATGCGCAAGGGCGAGACCGAGCAGGTCGAGAAGGACTTCGTCGCCGCGACCGGCGCGAAGCTGAAGGTGGTCGACGCGGAGAAGCGCTTCCTCGACGCCCTGGCCGGGGTCTCCGACCCGGAGCAGAAGCGGAAGATCATCGGCCGCGAGTTCATCCGCGTCTTCGAGCAGGCCCAGCTGGAGATCCTCCAGGAGGACGGCCCGGAGGTCGCCTTCCTGGTCCAGGGCACGCTCTACCCGGACGTCGTCGAGTCCGGCGGCGGCACCGGCACCGCCAACATCAAGTCCCACCACAACGTCGGCGGTCTCCCCGACGACATCGAGTTCCAGCTCGTCGAGCCGCTGCGCCAGCTGTTCAAGGACGAGGTCCGCATGGTCGGCCAGGAGCTGGGCCTCCCCGAGGAGATCGTCCAGCGCCAGCCGTTCCCCGGCCCCGGCCTCGGCATCCGCATCGTCGGCGACGTCACCAAGGAGCGCCTGGACCTGCTCCGCGACGCCGACGCCATCGCCCGCGAGGAGCTGACGGCGGCCGGCCTGGACCGCGACATCTGGCAGTGCCCGGTGGTCCTCCTCGCCGACGTCCGCTCGGTCGGCGTCCAGGGCGACGGCCGCACCTACGGCCACCCGATCGTGCTCCGCCCGGTCTCCTCCGAGGACGCCATGACGGCCGACTGGTCGCGCCTGCCGTACGAGACGCTGGCGAAGATCTCCACCCGCATCACCAACGAGGTCGCCGACGTCAACCGCGTCGTCCTCGACGTGACGAGCAAGCCGCCGGGGACCATCGAGTGGGAGTGACCTCCCCGCTCCCGGCGAGCCCGTAGGGCGCGCCCCAGGGCCCTCCCGGACCAAAGCCGATGCCGTCGTCCGTTCGCCCGGGCGACGGCATCGGCGCGTCCGGGCCGGGGCCATATCCGGTGGCACGGTCCCCCCGTCCGTGGAAGGCTCCTGCACCATGTCCGCCGAAGAAGTCCGCGCCATCGTGTCCGCCGCCGGTAATGACCGCCTCACCTGGAACACCCCGCTCTCCGAGGAGCACGCGGATCGGCTGATCGCCGCCTGCGCCCCCGCTCCCGGGGCGCGGATCGTCGATCTCGGTTCCGGCTGGGGCGAGTTGCTGATGCGGCTCGTCGACGCCGCGCCCGGGGCCACCGGGGACGGCGTCGAGACCGACCCCGACGCCGTGGCGCGCGGGCGGAAGCTCGCCGGGCAGCGGGGCCTCGGCGACCGCGTGCGGTTCCACGAGGTGCCCGCCGCCGCATGGGCCGAGGACGGATACGACCTCGCCGTCTCCATCGGCTCCTCGCACGCCTGGCCCGGCACCACCCGGGAGGCCCTCACCGCCCTCGCCGCCACCGTGCGCCCCGGCGGACGGGTCCTGTTCGGCGAGGGGATCTGGCTGAAGGAGCCGACCCCCGCCGCGCTGGCGGGCGTCGGGGCCGAGCCCGGGGACTTCGGGTCGCTGCTGGAGCTGATCCGGCTGGCGGAGTCCGTCGGGCTGCGCGCGCTCCAGGTCACCGTCGCCGACGAACGCGAATGGGACCTCTTCGAGTCCGAGGGACCGATCGGCCGCGGTCAGCGCTGGGCACTGGAGCACCCGGACCATCCGCTGCACGCCGAGGTGACGGCCGAGATCGACGCCCGCCGCACCGGCTACTACGGCGGCTACCGCTCGTACCTCACGCTCGCCTATCTGGTGCTCAGCACCTGACCCGGCCGGGGGCGTCACGCCTCTGGTCACCTGACCCACCCGGCGGTAGCTTCCGGTCCCGTACGCCCAGGGAACCCGAGGAGCCGCCATGTCCGAGCCGGTCGCCGTGCCCGCCCCCGCCCCGATCCCCGTCGAACAGCTCCAGTTCGCGATGCCGCCCGTGCACGCCTCGCCGGACGAGGAACGCACGTACCGCAGGGAGCGGCTGGCGGGCGCGCTGCGGCTGTTCGGGCAGCTCGGGTACGAGGACGGGGTCTCCGGGCACATCAGCGCCCGCGACCCCGAACTGGCGGACTGCTTCTGGGTCAACCCGTTCGGCGCGCCCTTCGCCGACATCGCCCCGCAGGACCTGATCCTCGTCAACGGCGACGGCCAGGTGCTCCGGGGCCGCTTCCACGTCAACCAGGCCGCGTTCGCCGTGCACGCCGCAGTGCACCGGGCCCGACCGGACACCGTGGCCGTCGCCCACACCCACTCCACGCACGGGCGGGCGCTCGCCGCGCTCGGGGAGCCGATCGAGCCGATCACCCAGGAATCCTGCGCCTTCTACGAGGACCACGCGCTGTACGACGCCTACTCCGGGGTCGTCGTGGACGAGGACGAGGGCCGGCGGATCGCCGCCGCGCTCGGGCCGCACAAGGCGGTGATCCTGCGCAACCACGGGCTGCTGACCGTCGGCGGCTCGGTGGACGCGGCGGCCTGGTGGTTCCTCACCATGGAGCGCGCCTGCCAGGTGCAGCTGCTGGCGCGGGCCGCCGGGAAGCCCGTGCTCATCTCGCACCGGGACGCCGTCACCACCCGCGACCACCTCGGCGGCGACCTGGTGGCCTGGATCAACTACCAGCCCCTGTGGCAGCGGATCTCTCGAACATTCTGACGGTCCCCGCCCGTCGTCCGCCCCGATGCGGGCGCTGCCCGCCCGGTACGGCACAATTCGCTGATATCGCAAGTGAGTTGGCTGTACCGGGGCGGGAAAGGGCGTAATCCTCCGTGGCGTTGGACGAATCCAGGACGAGCGGCACGCACAGCGGCGGCTGTACGTGTGGCGACTGCCCGCACGGAGCCCGTCACGGACACCGGCGCGCCGTCGCCGCGTTCCTGGCCAAACGGGACGAACTGGCTGCGGGCAAGGGCCTCCCCGCCGGGGTCGCCCAGTCCGCGTCCGCGTCCCGGCAGTGGGTGTCCGACGAGCTGACCGGATCCGCCCGCACCGTCGCCGAACGGGCCCGGGAAGCCGGTGACGCCTGGCTCCACCAGGTCTGGCGGGGGACGTTGTTCGCCGTCTGGGGTGCGGCCGGGGCGCTCCTCGTCGGTGCGAGCCTCACCGCGATCGGGGCCGGCTGGTCCACCGCCCGTACCGCCGGGCTGATCGCGGCCCTCCTCACGGCCGGGCTGCTCACCGCCGCCGCCCGCTTCCACCGCGCCCGGGGCGGCCTCCTCGCCCCGCTGATCGGCGAGGACAACCGGCTCTCCACCTCCCGTACGGTCGCCGCGGCCTGGGTGCTGCTGGCCGTCTTCGCCGTTCTCGTTCTCGCCCTGCAACTGGCGGGCGCCTCCGACCCGGAGAAAAGGGACGCGCTGATCGAGGGGCTCGACCTCGTGCGCTCCGCCGGGGTCGTGACCGTGCTGGCGCTCGTCTGCACGGTCGCCGTCGTCGTACGGCGCGTGGTGACCGTACGGGTGCTGGGCCAGCGGCTCCAGAAGCTGCGCGCCGACCGGCCGCGCGCCGCCGACCTGCTCACCGACGACTCGGGGCGCGGCTCCTTCACCGATGTGCAGTACGTGCTGGTCAGCGCCGTCGCCGTGCTGTTCTCCGCGGTCCGCCTGGCCCGCCGCCCCGAGCAGCTGCCCGACCTGCCGTGGGGGCTCGCGCTCCTGGTGGCCGTCTCGGCGGCCACCTACTTCGCCGGGAAGTACACGGAGGGCGGCCGGCCCGTCGTGCTGTCCGTCGTGCGGGCCCGGGAGGCCGGGGACCTGGACGCCCCGATCCGGACCGGCGACGACATCGAGATCCGGGGCGCGGGCTTCGTACCGCCCGGCGCGGGCAGCCCCGACCGGCTGGCCCGGCTCGTCGTGCGGATCGGCACGGTCCATGTCCACGTACCGCTGATCCCGGTCGCCGGGGGCTTCGCCAACCCGACCGACACCGTCCTGACCGTGCCCGTCCCGGTCGAGGTCGAGCCGGGGACGGTGGACGTCCAGGTCGTCACCGCCGCCGGGGTGGAGACCAACCGCTGCCCGATCGACGTCACGGACTGACCGTCACCCGGTCCCCGGGCGAATTTCCGCCGCCGATCGCGTCCCAGCCCTGGTGAGCAGCGCGCCCAGGGCGTACGTATGGTCGAGGTGACGGGACTTCGGGAAGTAGGGCAGCGGTGATGAACGGTTACGGCGGCGGATCGTACGGTCTGGGCGAGCGCAGGACGCTGAAGGAGCAGGCGGGCACGTACGCCCTGCTGCCCCTGCGGATCTTCCTCGGCGTCACCTTCGTCTACGCGGGCCTCGACAAGCTCACGGACAGCGCGTTCCTGTCCGCGACCGGCACCGGGTCCATCGGCGAGATGATGCGCGGGGTGCGCGACTCCTCCGCGATCCCCGCCCTCGTCGACCTGGCGCTGAAGAGCCCCGAGGGCTTCGGCTACGCCATCGCGACCGGTGAACTCCTCGTCGGACTCGGCACCCTCGTCGGCCTCTGGGCCCGGCTCGCGGCGCTCGGCGGCGCGCTGATCTCGCTGAGCCTCTGGCTGACCGTGAGCTGGCAGGCCACCCCGTACTACTACGGCAACGACCTGCCCTATCTGATGGCGTGGCTGCCGCTGGTGCTCGCGGGCGCCGCCGTGTTCTCCGCCGACGCCTTCCTCGCCTCGCGCCGCCGCCGCAGCATGTAGGCGGCCCACGTCACCGTCGCGGCCAGCCACAGCCCGCCGAGGAACAGCGGCAGGAAGAACGTCCACGGGACCTCCCAGGCCCCGGCGGCGTCGGCCGCGTACCCGCCGGCCAGGCCCAGCATCACCAGGCCGGCCACCGCGCGGCCGGGCCGGAATTCATGACGCAGCACGAGTGACCTCCACCTGTCCGATGCCGACTTCCAGCACCAGTTCGATCGTTCCGGCGGGCTTCGTGCCCGAGGGCGGCGGCAGCGTCCGCTGCTTCGCCTCGTCACTGTTGATCCGGACCTGGACCCGCTGCCCCTCCTCCAGCCGGATCTCCCCGAGACCCGCCTCGGCGCGCACCTTCACCACCACGTTCTTCGGCACGACGACGGCCGCCCGCCCCGCCGCCACATCGAGCCCCGTGCGGACGGTCTCGCCCTTGGGCACCTTCAGCCGGGACAGATCCAGCCGGGCGTCGCCCGTGCTCAGCTCGTAGTGCGGCGCTACGGCGGACACCGAGGCGGGCCGCCACTCCTGGCGGGCCCACGACGTGTCGATGTCCTTCGGCAGCACCGCCGCACCCGCCAGCAGACCCGCCGTGATCATCGCCATCAGCACCGTGCCGAAACCGGTCCGCCCCAGCACCGAGGCGATCAGCAGACCGAACCCGAACACCGCGAGGGCGGCGACCAGGCCGATCTGGAGGGCGACGCCCAGCGGCTGCTGCTCCCAGCTCAGCCCGGTGCCCAGACCGCCCGCCACCAGCGCCGCCAGGAAGACCGGGCCGCCGATGGAGCGCGGCCCGCGCTCCACGGGCGACGGCCGGGGCGTCAGGAACGGGGCGTCCGGACGGGGCCGCCCGGCCTTCACCCCGGCGCGCGCCGTGCCGGCGTCCGTGTCCGGCGGACCCCACAGATACCCGGAGCCGACCGGCCCCGTGGTCCCGTCCTTGACGATCGGGTCCCGCCACCACGACGGACTGCCCGGCGTCGGCGGGGCCTTCACCTCCGGCGGCGGCGTGCCGAGGCCGCCGGTGTGCGCGGGGCCGGGAGGGGCGGCCGGTGCGCCGGGCGGGGCCGCCGGGTCCTCCGGGGCCCCCGCCGTCCGCCGGGACTGCGTCCACACGGAGAAGCCGACGACGGCCAGCGTCAGCAGCGCGGCGAACGCCAGCATCTCCCGGTTGTGCAGCATCGACAGGAACAGCCCGCAGCCGATCAGCGCCAGCAGCAGCGCCACCAGGGACGCCCCGTCGACCCGTCCCGACAGCAGTTTGCGCGCCTCGTTCTCGTCGTCGCCGTCCGCGGGCAGCAGCAGCCAGGCGAAGCCGTAGAAGATCAGACCGATGCCTCCGGTCGCCGACAGCACACCGAGCACGATCCGGAAGATCACCGGATCCACGTCGCAGTACCGGCCGAGTCCGCCGCACACCCCGGCGACGACCTTCTGTCGCGGGGTGCGCCGCAGCGTCGGCTTCGGCGCTTCGGGGGGCGCGACGCCGGGAGCGGCGTCCGAGGGAGCGGTCATGCCTCCATGGTGACGGGCCGGACCGCTGGCCGGGACCCGCGACGACCCTGGACGGTCCCTGATATTGCTCGCGTGCGCCCCTGAAGGGCCGGGGCGCGCACGCCGGGCGGAGCGGCCGGGGGAGCTGTCACCAGGTGCACGCGGGGGACAGCATCAGGGTCACTTCGGGGGCCGACCCTGATGCCGCCCCGCGTCCGCGCGTGTGACGATCGGGGTATGCCAGCCGCCACCGCCCGAGCCGCCAGCTCCCTCGCCGCCGACCCGGAGGAGCCCGCGCCGCGCAAGCTCTACCGCAGCGCCGACGGCCGGCTGCTCGGCGGCGTCGCGCGCGGGCTCGCCGGACACCTCGGGCTGCCCGTCGCCTGGGTGCGGTTCCTCTTCCTCGGACTGTTCTTCACCGACGGCCTCGGCGCGGTCCTCTACGCGGTGTTCTGGATCGTCGTGCCGCTCGGCGTCGGCGGCGTCGACGCCCCGCGCTCGGTGTTCGAGACCTCGGCGGACGGCCGCCGCAAGCTCCGCAAGCCGGACAGGGGCCAGGTCTTCGCGCTGGTCGCCCTGACCGTCGGGGCCGTCGCGTTCGTCGTCAACGTCGACATGGGCAGCGAGGCCGACCGCTACATCTGGCCCACCCTCCTGATCGGCGCGGGCTCCGTCCTGGTCTGGCGGCAGGCGGACAACGCCCGCCGCGCCCGCTGGATGGAGACCGGCCGCAACCGCAAGCTGCTCCACCTGGCCCGCGGACTCGCCGGAGTGGCCCTCGTCGGCCTCGGCCTCGCCGTGTTCATGGTGGTGCGCGGCTCGGCCGCCCAGCTCGGCAACGTGCTCACCGCGGCCATCGCCGTGCTCACCGGCATCGCCCTGCTCGCCGGCCCCTATCTGGTGCGGATGACCCAGGACCTCTCCGAGGAGCGCCTGATGCGCATCCGCGCCCAGGAGCGGGCCGAGGTCGCCGCCCACGTCCACGACTCCGTGCTGCACACCCTCACCCTGATCCAGCGCAACGCCGACGACGGCGGCGAGGTCAGACGCCTCGCCCGCGCCCAGGAGCGCGAGCTGCGCAACTGGCTCTACAACCCCGAGGGCACCGGCAAGGACGAGGACGACGAGCCGGAGACCCTGGCGGAGGCGGTCAAACGGGCCGCCGCCGAGGTCGAGGACAAGCACGGGGTGCCGCTGGAGGTCGTCGTGGTCGGCGACTGCCCCCTCGACGACAAGGTGACCGCGCAGATGCAGGCCGCGCGCGAGGCGATGGTCAACGCCGCCAAGTACGGTGGCGAGGGCGGCGCCGTCCAGGTCTTCGCGGAGGTCGAGGGCCGCACGGTCTTCGTGTCCGTACGGGACCGGGGTCCGGGATTCGACCTCGACGAGGTTCCCGGGGACCGGATGGGCGTACGAGAATCAATCATCGGCCGGATGCAGCGCAACGGCGGCAGCGCCCGGCTGCGTTCGGTGCCCGGCGGGGGCACCGAGGTCGAGCTGGAGATGGAAAGGGCGAGCGAATGACCGAGAACACCGAAGCCACCGGGGGCCCGGAGCGACGGGTACGGGTCGTGCTCGTCGACGACCACCGGATGTTCCGCACCGGGGTGCAGGCCGAGATCGGCCGCACCGAGGAGACCGGTGTCGAGGTGGTCGGCGAGGCCGCCGACGTCGACCAGGCGGTCACCGTCATCACGGCGACCCGCCCCGAGGTCGTCCTCCTCGACGTCCACCTCCCGGGCGGCGGCGGCGTCGAGGTGCTCCGCCGCTGTGCCCCCATGATGGGCACGGCCGAGAACCCGGTCCGCTTCCTCGCGCTGTCCGTCTCGGACGCCGCGGAGGACGTCATCGGCGTCATCCGGGGCGGTGCGCGCGGCTACGTCACCAAGACGATCACCGGCACCGATCTGGTGAACTCGGTCTTCCGGGTCCAGGAGGGCGACGCGGTCTTCTCGCCGCGGCTGGCCGGTTTCGTCCTGGACGCCTTCGCCTCCACGGACGCCCCGCCGGTCGACGAGGACCTGGACCGCCTCACCCAGCGCGAGCGCGAGGTGCTGCGGCTGATCGCGCGCGGGTACGCGTACAAGGAGATCGCCAAGCAGCTGTTCATCTCGGTGAAGACGGTCGAGTCGCACGTGTCGGCGGTCCTCAGGAAGCTCCAGCTCTCCAACCGGCACGAACTGACCCGGTGGGCGACGGCACGACGCCTGGTCTGAGGCCGTCGCCCACCGGTCGGACCGAGGCCGTCGCCCACTGCTCGGACCGAGGCCGCCGTCCTCCTGTCGGTCCGGGGCCGTGGTTCAGCCGCCGGCCGGGTCGAGCGAGATGTTGACCTTCTCGCCGATCCGGCGGTAGCCGATGCCCGCGTAGACCCGCTCGACGTCGGCATCGCCGGGCTCCAGCCAGACCGTCCGGCAGCCCTGGGTGAAGGCCCGTTCCGTCAGCCAGGCCGAGAGCGCGGCCCCGACGCCGCGACGACGGAAGGGAGCGGCGACGGCGAGTCCGGCCAGTTCGCTCAGGCCGTCGATCGCGGCCGAGCAGCCGCCGACGCCGGCCGGCGCGCCGTCGAGGACGGCCAGCGCCGCGACCCCGTCGCCGGTGGCCGCCGCGCGCAGCCAGTCGGTCGCCCCCGGGTCGGGCTCGCCCTCGCCGCCGAAACCCTGGTGCTGGACGCGGGCGGCACCGGTGAACTCCGCCTCGGTGACCGGGGTGCCGATGCGGAGTCCGTCGACAGGTTTCGGCGTCCGGAGGTCCTCGGGGCCGCAGGCGAGCAGCGGGGCGCGGTTCTCCACGGTGAAACCGGCGGCGAGCAGGGCCGGTTCGACGGCCGGGGCCCAGGCGGGCAGGAACTCCAGGCGGGGGAGCCGTTCGTGCTTCCCGAACGCGTCGACCAGGGCCGCCACGTCGTCCGCCGTGGGTTCCGCGCCCCGGTCGGGGATGGCGTAGTTGGCGTACTTCAGTTCCCAGCCCGGGTTGTGCCGGACGGTGAACGGGCCCACCCGGTAGTGGGACGGGGAGCGCAGTGCGAGCGCGCGGGCGTAGTCCTGGACGGCGTTCGCCATCGTCATACGGGAGTTCCTTCGGCGGGAGAGCGGGACCGGCGCGGCGGACTATGCCACCCGGGTCGCTCCGGCGAAAGGCATTTCATCGACGGGCGCGATGCGGACCGGTGCTCCGGGGCGCGGGGCGTGGATCATCTGGCCGCCGCCGATGTAGAGGCCGACATGGCTGATCCCGGAGTAGAAGAACACCAGGTCCCCGGGGGCCAGTTGGGAGCGCGGGATCCGGGCTCCGGCGTTGATCTGGGTGTAGGTGGTGCGCGGCAGGCTCACGCCCGCCGCCTTCCAGGCCGCCTGGGTCAGGCCCGAGCAGTCGAAGGCGTTGGGGCCCGTCGCGCCCCAGACGTACGGCTTGCCGATCGCGCCGTGCGCGAAGGCGATGGCCTGTGCGGCGCGGGAGCCGGGCGCGGCGACCGGGACGCGGCCGGCGGAGCGGTCGGCGTGGGACGGGCCGCCGCCGTGCCGGGCGTCGGCGGCGTGTTCGTAGGCGGCGCGCTCGTCGGCGGTCAGGGTGTCCAGCAGCTTGCGGGCGTCGGCCAGCTTGGTGCGGATCGCGGTGCGGTGTTCGCGCAGCTCGGTGCGGCGGGCGGCGAGGCGTTCGGTCTCCTGGTCGGCGCGGGCCTTGACGCCGGTGATCTGGGAGACCTGCCGCCGGATACCGCGCAGCAGGCCGTTCTGCCGGTCTCCCGCCCGGTCGAGGTAGGAGGCGCGTTGCAGATAGGCGTCGGGGTCGGAGGAGAGCGCCAGTTGCACGGCCGGGTCGAGGGTGCCGCTGCGGTACTGCGCGGTGGCCAGCGAACCGAGGGCGTGCCGGGCGGTGTTGAGGCGGGCGGTGCGGCGGGCGGCCTCGTCGGTGAGGGCGTCGACGGTGCGGGTGGCGGCGTCCGCCTTCTCCTTCGCCCCGTTGTACTTCTCCGTGGCGACCTCGGCGTCGTGGTACAGCCGGTCGACCTCCGCCCTGACCTGCGAGGCGGTGGGGGCCGGTTCGGCGGGGGCCGCGCCCGCCCCGGTGACCGAGCCGGCGGTGGCGGCCCCGGCGAGCGCCAGGGTGGCGGCGGTGCGGGCAGCAGAGCCGGTGAGCGGGCGCTGCTTGGGTTTTCGGTGGGCTGACCTGCGGTGCGCTGCCACGGGGGCGGCATCCTTCCTGTCGGCTGCCCGCCGGGGGATATCGGCGGGTCCGTGAAGGACGCTAATCCCGGTGCCGGGAAAACAGTCGTCATGACTGCTATTGCCCTGATGTGACGTTTCTGCGGTCATGATTGATCAGCGATACGCCCGTACATCAGGGCAATACGGTCAATACCGGAGTTAGCGCATAAGGAAGGTTTGCCTCACTGAAAGGTAAAACCTTGGCCATGGCTAGGCTCCGGAGCCATGGACGTACTCATCAATGTCTTCGTCGCCCTGCACATCATCGGCATCGCCTCCCTGCTGGGCGGCTTCCTGACGCAGATGAAGGCCATGGGGGCCGGCACCGCCCGGTTCATCCCCGCCATGCTGCACGGCGCGCTGACCATGCTCGTCACCGGCGTCGCCCTGGTCGGACTCAACCAGGCCGACGACCAGACCGTGAACAACGTCAAGATCGGCATCAAGCTCGCGCTGCTGGTCGTGATCCTCGCCCTCGTCTACGTCAAGCGGGACGACGAGACGGTGGACAAGGGCGCGTTCGCCGCGGTCGGCGGACTGACGGCCGCCAACATCTTCATCGCCACGGTCTGGACCTGAGCCCGCGCGGCGTGCGCCCGCTCCGGGCGGGGCGCACACTCCGCGCCGGGAACCCGCTCTACGCCGGGCGCACACTCCCGTAGATCGGCATGTAGTAGATCGACTCCTCGCGGACGTTCGCACCCGGCTTCGGGGCGTGGATCATCATCCCGTCGCCCTTGTAGATGCCGACGTGGCTGATGTCGTCGTAGAAGAAGACCAGGTCTCCCGGCTTCAGGTCGGACGTGGCGACCCGGGTCCCGACCTCCACCTGGTCCCAGGTCGTCCGGGGCAGGGTCACGCCCGCCTCCCGCCACGCCGCCTGGGTCAGCCCCGAACAGTCGTAGCTGGAGGGGCCCGAGGCGCCCCACACGTACGGCTTCCCGATCTGCGCGCGGGCGAAGGCCAGCACCTTCTCCGCCTTGGCGGCGTAGCCGCTGTCCGTACCGCTGCCGGTGCCCGGGCCCGGATCCGTGCCCGTACCGGAGCCCGAGCCGTCGCCGGACTCCTTCGCGGCCTCCTCGCGGGCCTTCTCCTCGGCCTCGGCCCGCTCCTTCGCCTCGGCGGCCTGCCGGGCGGCCAGCTTCGCCGCCTTCTCCTTCGCCTCGGCCTCCTTCTTGCGCTCCAGCTCCGCCAGCCGCGCCTTCTCCTCGGCGGTCAGCCGCGAGAGCAGGCCGCGGGCCTCGGTGAGCTTGGTCTGCACGTCCTTCTTGCTGGAGGCGAGCGTGGCCTGCGTCTCGGTGAGGGTCTCCAGGCTCTTCACCGCCTCCGCGCGCTTCTTCGCCGCCGACGCCTGCTGCGTACGGAACTCGGTGACGGACCTCTGCTGGCGCTCCGTCGCCCGGTCCATCAGCCGGCTCTGGTCGAAGTACCCCTGCGGGTTGTCCGCGAGGAAGAACGTCGCCGCGGGCCCGATGCCCCCGTTGCGGTACTGGGCCGCCGCGTAGGAGCCCAGCGCCCGGCGCGCCTCGTTGATCTTCTCGGTCCGCTTCGCCACGTCGGAGAGCAGCGTGTCGACCTTCGTCTGCTGGGACGCGGAGGCGGCCTTGGCCCGGTTGTACTCCTGCGTCGCGGCGCCCGCCTGCCGGTACAGGGCGTCGACCTTCTTCTGGACCTCCTCGACGGCGGGCTTCGGCTCCGCGGGCGCGGCCGTGGCGCTCTGCGTGGAGAGCAGCGTCACGGAGGCCAGCGCGGCCGTCGTCAGCCCGACGGCGGGAGTGGTGGTGCGCACCTTCGTGCGCGGCTTGCGATGCGATGCCAAGACCGGCATCTCCTTCCGTGGACCGCCTACCGGGTTAGCTGTCGGGTTCGGACGGAACGGAAGGCTGTCCTACGGTCCGGATGCGAGGACACGGACCGATTCACCCCGGTGCTGCGTGTGGGTCCCCGGTTCCGAACTGCCAGGGCGGCAGGACGGATTCGGCAGAGGTGTCCGTTAGGCGTGGTTCGCCTCAGGGAGGTACGGATCACCTGACCGAGCACGCTAGCCAACCGGCACCGCCGCTGGGAAGGACGATGAGCGATATGCCCGATACATTTTCGTGACCTTTCCGGATCGGGGGCCCGGCACCCCCTCCGACCGGGCACTCCTTCACGGAACGTCGACGTCCGGTCTCCGTGCGTACGGGTGAGGGGCGGGCGATTCCCCGGTGCGGGCGCCCGCTTCCGGCCTTCGGCGGAACGTTGTCAGTCCGGCCGCCTAGACTCGGGAGGCGATGAGCAGCCTCTTTGACGACAGTTTCCTGACCGGCCTCCAGCCCGCGGAGGACGGCCCCCCGCCGCCCCCCGAGGACCACGCGCCCGAAGCGGTGCCGGAGGGACTCTTCGAGGGCGTCTACGACGCGCCCCCGCCGCCCCGGGACGGGTACTACCGGGACGGTCACGCGCGCCCGGTGATCGACTCCGCCGCCCTGCTCGACGGGCTGAACACCGAGCAGCGCGCCGCCGTCGTGCACGCCGGGTCCCCGCTGCTCATCGTCGCCGGGGCCGGCTCCGGCAAGACCAGGGTCCTCACCCACCGCATCGCCCACCTGCTGGCCGAGCGCGGGACGCACCCCGGGCAGATCCTCGCGATCACCTTCACCAACAAGGCCGCGGGCGAGATGAAGGAGCGCGTCGAGCAGCTCGTCGGCCCCCGCGCCAACGCCATGTGGGTCATGACCTTCCACAGCGCGTGCGTCCGCATCCTGCGCCGCGAGTCGAAGAAGCTCGGCTTCACCTCGTCGTTCTCGATCTACGACGCCGCCGACTCCAAGCGCCTGATGGCCCTGGTCTGCCGCGACCTCGACCTGGACCCGAAGCAGTTCCCGCCGAAGTCCTTCACCGCCAAGGTCTCCAACCTCAAGAACGAGCTCATCGACGAGGAGACCTTCGCCGGGCAGGCCGCGGACGGTTTCGAGAAGACCCTCGCCCAGGCGTACGCGCTCTACCAGGCCCGCCTGCGCGAGGCCAACGCCCTGGACTTCGACGACATCATCATGACGACGGTCCACCTGCTCCAGGCCTTCCCCGACGTCGCCGAGCACTACCGCCGCCGCTTCCGCCACGTCCTCGTCGACGAGTACCAGGACACCAACCACGCCCAGTACACGCTGGTGCGGGAGCTGGTCGGCCCGGCCGGGGAGGCCGACGCGCCCGCCGAGCTGTGCGTGGTGGGCGACGCGGACCAGTCGATCTACGCCTTCCGGGGCGCGACCATCCGCAACATCCTCCAGTTCGAGGAGGACTACCCGAGCGCGACGACGATCCTGCTGGAGCAGAACTACCGCTCCACCCAGACGATCCTCTCCGCCGCCAACGCCGTCATCGAGCGCAACGAGAGCCGCCGCCCCAAGAACCTCTGGACCAACGCCGGCAGCGGCGCCCGCATCACCGGCTATGTCGCCGACACCGAGCACGACGAGGCGCAGTTCGTCGCCGACGAGATCGACCGGCTCACCGACGCGGGCGACGCCAAGGCGGGCGACGTCGCCGTCTTCTACCGGACCAACGCCCAGTCCCGTGTCTTCGAAGAGATCTTCATCCGCGTCGGCCTGCCCTACAAGGTCGTCGGCGGTGTGCGCTTCTACGAGCGCAAGGAGGTCCGGGACGTCCTGGCCTACCTCCGGGTCCTCGCCAACCCCGAGGACACCGTCCCGCTGCGCCGCATCCTCAACGTCCCCAAGCGCGGCATCGGCGACCGCGCCGAAGCCATGATCGACGCCCTGTCGATGCGCGAGAAGATCTCCTTCCCGCAGGCGCTGCGCCGCGTCGACGAGGCGTACGGCATGGCCGCCCGCTCGTCCAACGCCGTCAAGCGCTTCAACACGCTGATGGAGGAGCTGCGCACGATCGTCGAGTCCGGTGCCGGGCCCGCCGTCGTGCTGGAAGCGGTCCTGGAGCGCACGGGCTATCTCGCCGAGCTCCAGGCCTCCACCGATCCGCAGGACGAGACCCGCATCGAGAACCTCCAGGAACTCGCCGCCGTCGCCCTCGAATTCGAGCAGGAGCGCGGCGACGAGGAGGGCACGGGCACGCTCGCGGAGTTCCTGGAGAAGGTCGCCCTCGTGGCCGACTCCGACCAGATCCCCGACGAGGACGAGGACGGCTCCGGCGTCATCACGCTGATGACCCTGCACACGGCGAAGGGCCTGGAGTTCCCGGTCGTCTTCCTCACCGGCATGGAGGACGGCGTCTTCCCGCACATGCGGGCCCTCGGCCAGACCAAGGAGCTGGAGGAGGAGCGCCGCCTCGCGTACGTCGGCATCACCCGCGCCCGCGAACGGCTCTATCTGACCCGGGCCGCGATGCGCAGCGCCTGGGGCCAGCCCTC
Organism: Streptomyces anulatus; assembly: GCF_014650675.1. Classification (GTDB taxonomy): domain Bacteria; phylum Actinomycetota; class Actinomycetes; order Streptomycetales; family Streptomycetaceae; genus Streptomyces; species Streptomyces anulatus. Next base: position 105,983 of record NZ_BMVK01000020.1, read on the forward strand.
GTACAACCCGCCCTCGCGATTCCTGGAGGAGATCCCGGAGCAGCACCTGGACTGGCGGCGCAAGGGCCCGATGGCCGCCCCCGCCGGGCCCACCTCCGGCATCACGTCCTCACTGTCCTCCTCGCGCTCCCGCTCCGGCCCCTCGGGCTTCGCGACCCGGCGCGGCGGCGCGGAGAAGCCGACGGTCACCCTGGTGGCCGGGGACCGGGTCACGCACGACCAGTTCGGGCTCGGCACGGTGACGGCCGTCGAGGGCTTCGGCGACCAGGCCAAGGCGACGGTCGACTTCGGCGACGAACGCCCGAAGAAGCTCCTGCTGCGGTACGCGCCGGTCGAGAAGCTGTAGACGGGCGGGACCGGCGGAGCCGGACACACGAAAGCGGGAGAGAGGGCCGAGGCTCTCTCTCCCGCTTTCGTCTGTCCGTTTTTGTGATTCCGTCTCAGCTGGGGTCGACGCCCTTGCTGCGCAGCCACGCCAGCGGGTCGATCGCCGAGCCGCCGCCGGGCCGGACCTCGAAGTGCAGGTGCGGACCGGTGGAGTTGCCCGAATTCCCGGAGTACGCGATGACGTCTCCGGCCTTCACCGGGCCCGAGCGGATCTTGGTGCTGCTGAGGTGGCAGTACCAGGTCTCGGTGCCGTCGGCGGCGGTCACGATCGCCATGACCCCGTAGGCGCTGTTCAGCTGGGTGCGCACGGTGCCGTCGGTCGCGGCCATCACCGGAGTGCCGTACGAGACGGGGAAGTCGATGCCCGTGTGCACGGACATCCAGTTGACGCCCGCCTGACCGTAGTAGGCGCTGAGCCCATGCTGCTTGACCGGCAGGACGAACTTGGGTCGCAGCGCCTCACGGCGTGCGGCCTCCTCCTCGCGCTTCTTCTTCTCCGCCGCCTGCCGCTCCCGCAGGTCGATGCGCTCCTGGGTGCGGCTCGCACGCTCCCGGAAGTCGTCGCTGCCCTCGGAGAGCTGCTCCAGCTGGCTGTCCAGCCGGTTGTTCGCGGCGACCGGCTTGACCGTGCTGGGGTCGGCGACCGCCAGCGAGGTGGTCGTCTCCTCCGGCTTCTCCTCGCCGCCGGGCATCCCGCCGACCGAGGCGGCGGCGATGCCCGCGACGCTCATCACGCAGGCGGAGGGCACCGCGACGGTCAGCAGGGCGGAACGCTTGGCGGGGGTGCGCCGACGGGCCCGGTTGCGGGGAGCGGGGGGACGGACGGCGGTGCGGTTCACGGAGTGCGGGGCGGGGAAGTCGTCCCCGGCGTCCGGCTCCGGCGCGGCGTCCGGTGCGAGAGCGGCGAACTCGGCGGTGACGGACGGGCCGGCCGGTGACTCCTCGGCCGTGCCGTCCGGTTCGGCCGTCGCGTCGAGTGCCGTCGGGTCGGCCGGCTGCTGTTCGTACAGCGGGTGCGACGTCTGTTCGGGTTCGTACGCGGTGTCCCCGGGCGTGGCGCCGGAGTTCCACGCGGTCGCGTCGTAGGCGCCCGTGTCGTACGTCCCCGTGCCGTAGGCACCGGTTTCGTAAGCGCCGGTCTCATAGGCGCCGGTGTCGTACGAACCGGTGTCGTGCGAGCCGGAGCCATGGGTGCCCGTGTCGAACGTGCCCGTGGTGAAGGCGGTGGTGGCGTACGTCCCGGTGTCGGCGGCGACGGCCGCCGTGCCGTACGCGCCGGTCGGATACGACCCGGTCCCGTAGGCGTCGGCGTCTTGGATGCCGCCGGTTCCGTACGCGGTGCCGGCCGGGTACGCACCGGTGTCGTAGGCGCCCGTCCCGTACGTCCCGGTGCCGTACGCCTCCGTGGCGTACGCGGTGTCCGTGCCGTACGGGGCGGCGGGGAAGCCGTTGGTGGGGAACGCGCCGGTGTCGGCGGTCGCCCACTGGCCGGTCAGGTCCTGGTCGGTGACCTGCTGCCAGGCCCCGGAGGTGTCCCACTGCTGCGGGGCCTGCTCCTGGGCGGCGTAACCGTCGTAGGCGGGAGTCTGCTGTGCGCCGGTGCCGGTGTCCCATGCGGAGGAGTCGTACTGGCCGCTGTGGTCCGGCTGTCCGGTCGCGTACGGGGCGTCGTAGCCGGCGCCGTAGGTGGTGTCGCCGTATCCGGCGGCGGGGTGACCCGCGTCGTAGCCGGTGTCGTGGCCGCCCGGAAGGGAGCCGAAGAGCGGGTCGGTGTCGAAGCCGCCGGTCGATCGGTCGTCGTACCCGACATGCCCGGCGTGGGGGTGCTGGTCGTTCACCAACGTCTCTCTCGCCTCGGCAGCAGGACTGTTCTGGGGTCCCGGTCAGGGAGGTCCCAGGGGGAAGCAGTGGCCGCGACTGTACCCGGCGGTATGTGAGGACGACAATCTTCGACAGGTTTTGCGTTCGCAGGAAACGGGCAATCGGCCGCCTTTCGGTGGACGGCAGGCGCAGGCTTGGCCCTACGTTCGAGTGATGTTCTATTTCAGGCCGCGGACGTTGCCCCGGTGGAGGAACCGGTGGCGGTGGCGGTGTCCTCTCCGGCCTCCGGCGCATCGAGGGCCTCAAGGATCGCGGCGGCCACTGTCGGATGCACGGGCAGCGCGAGGTGTCCGATGCCGGTGACGCGTACGTTCACCGCGTCGAGATCGGGATGGTCGACGCACGCGGTCTCGACGGGGACCATCACCTGGTCCAACTCGCTCCAGAAGCTCACGAACCGGGTCCGGCAGCCGGGGGCGGGGGTGCGCAGCTCCTCGATCACGGAGGAACCGCCGCGCATCTGACGCACGATGGGGTGAATGCCCGCCCCGGGGGCGACGGCGGTGCCCCCGTGCGGGGTTCCGAGCGTCACCAGGGTGCGCACCCGTCGGTCACCGCCGAGTCGCTGTACGTAGTACCGGGCGATCAGGCCGCCGAGGCTGTGCCCGACGATGTCGACCCGGCTGTGCCCGGTGCGTGCGCAGATTTCCTCCACATGGAGCCCGAGCAGGTCGGCGGCGGCGCGGATGTCGCGTGTCAGCGGCGAGTAGTTGAGCGATTCCAGGTGGCGATGGCCGTGCCGGGTCAGCGCGCGCCGCAGGACGACGAACGCGGAACGGTTGTCGATGAAGCCGTGCAGCAGGACGACGGGTGGCGCGTCGTCGGCGGCGAGCGGCAGGGCGGTGGCCGCGTGGGGGGCCGCCTCGCCCCCGGCGGTGGTCGCACGGGGAGCGGTCTCGCCCCCGTCCGGGCCGTGGGCGCCGGTGCGCGCCGGTCGGGTCGGCCGGCGCGGCGGGCGGCGTTCCGGGGTGAGACCGAAGGGATAGGCGATCAGGTGCCCGACGAGGACGGCCAGCTCCAGTGCGGTGGCGCCGAGCAGTGCGGACGACATCCGGGGGCCCGGCAGGCGGGGCAGCGGGGGGAGGGGAGGGAGGAGCTTCACGGCCGACCTCCTGTACTGGCGTACGGGGGAGGCGGCTCCCGTCCCCGTATGCCCTCATGGGGTGTCGGCACGAGGGTCGCGGGGCCGGTGGCGGCCGGGCGGCGACGCCGCCCGTACCACCGTGCCGTGCGGCTGGCGGCGCGGTGGTACGGCGACCTCGTAGCGGCTCCCCTTGCGCCGGACCCCGCGCGGCCGGAACACCGCGGTTACGGGGGACGACGCCTGGCGAACATGTCCCACGTGTGATTTCCCCCTCCCCGCCTGCCGCGAAACAGCGCCTTGCGGGATGCTGTGGATAACGTTCGTTCACATCCCCGGCCCTTCAGGCGCGGGAGACCAGGTGGAGGCAGTGATGGGTGTGACCGGTCCGATCCGTGTGGTGGTGGCCAAGCCGGGACTCGACGGCCACGACCGCGGGGCCAAAGTCATCGCGCGGGCGTTGCGCGACGCCGGCATGGAGGTGATCTACACGGGGCTCCACCAGACGCCCGAGCAGATCGTCGACACGGCGATCCAGGAGGACGCCGACGCCATCGGCCTCTCGATCCTCTCCGGGGCGCACAACACGCTGTTCGCCAAGGTGATCGAGCTGCTGAAGGACCGGGAGGCGGAGGACATCAAGGTGTTCGGCGGCGGGATCATCCCGGAGGACGACATCGCGCCGCTGAAGAAGCTGGGCGTCGCCGAGCTCTTCACGCCGGGGGCGACGACGACCGAGATCGTCACCTGGGTCAACGCCAACGTCCGCCAGGCCGCCCAGGCCTGAACGCCGCCCCCGGGGCGGGCCCGCTGCGTACGGGGCCCGCGCGGGCGGCGGACGTTCCGTCGCCGCCCACGCCGTCGCGGCGTCAGGACATCAGCTCCGCTTCCATCGCGGCGCGCAGCCGCAGGGTGGAGACCAGGCGCTGGAAGGCCTCCGACCAGTAGCCGCCCGCCCCAGGCGACGCCCCCTCCTGCTCGTCCTGCGCCGCCGTCAGGACCTCCAGCCGGTCGGCCTCGGCCGGATCCAGACAGCGTTCCGCGAGGCCCATCACTCCGCTGAAGCTCCACGGATAACTCCCGCCGTCCCGCGCGATGTCGAGAGCGTCGACCACCGCACGCCCGAGCGGCCCGGCCCAGGGGACCGTGCACACCCCGAGCAGCTGGAACGCCTCCGAGAGGCCGTGTGCGGCGATGAACTCGGCCACCCAGGAAGCGCGTTCGGCCTGGTCCAGGATCGCGAGGAGCTTCGAGCGCTCGGCGATCGAGGCCGTCCCGGGGCCGCTCGCCGGGGGTGCGGAAGGACGCCCGAGCAGGGCCCGTGCCCACTGCGGATTCCGCTGCCGCACGGCGGCCCGGCACCAGGCGGCGTGCAGCTCGCCCGCCCAGTCGTCGGCGACGGGCAGGGTCACGACCTCCTCGGCGGTACGTCCCCCGAACCGCTCCTCCCAGACGCCGAGCGGGGTGGCCTCCACCAACTGCCCCAGCCACCACGACCGTTCGCCCCGGCCGGTCGGCGGGACCGCGGCGACGCCGTCACGCTGCATTCCCGCGTCGCACTCGTGCGGCGCCTCCACGGCGATGGAGGTGCTGTCGCCCGTACGGTCCGGGTTCACGCAGGATGTCGCGCGGGCCGCCATCCGTCCGGCGAGCGCCGACTCGGGCAGGGCGGACAGCAGTTCGGCGGCGGTGGCGCGGACGTTGCGGCTGCGGTCGGACAGGGCCTGTTCCAGGAACGGCTCGTCGTCGCCCCCGAGCCCGGACCGCAGGGAGTCCAGGAACATCAGCCGGTCCTCGGCCCGTTCGGCCGACCAGGTCGTGGCGAGCAGGACGAGCGCGGCGGCCGGATCCTGCGCCCGTACGGCGTCGAGCAGCGCGACGCGCTCCGCGAACAGCCCCTCCTCCCACAGCCGGCCCACCGCTTCCGGGTCCGAGATGTCCGGGTGGAGCGCGCCGCTCGCCGCGCCCCGCAGGGCGAACTTCCAGTCGGGATTCAGCCCGGCCAGCCACAGGCCGCGCGGCCCGGCGAAGGCGAGCGCCTGCGGGCGCAGGTCCGTACGGGCACGGGCGGCGTCCAGCAGCGGCGGCAACAGGGCCGCCGGGGCGCGGAAGCCCTTCCGGTTGGCGGTGGCCAGCCACTGAGGTATCAGCTCGGTGAGGTCGGGGGCGGCCCCGCGCCGCCCACCGCCCGACGGCGCGGCACGGTCGGCCAGCAGGTGGGCGAGCCGGTGCCGGGCGGCCTCGGGAAGCGCCGGGCGCGGATCCGGTGCGGCGGGCTCGGGCCGGGCCTCCGGCACGGCGGGCAGCAGCCCGGCCCGCTGCCGCACGGTGTGCAGCGCGGCGGCGTCCAGCAGGACCGCGGCGGCATCGGCCGGTACGGGGCCGCCGCGTGGCGTCGGGGGGCGGCGGTCGGTACCCAGGAGCGCCGAGGTGACCAGCTCCTCCCAGGAGAGGGAGCCGAGGGAAGCGGAGGACGCGGCGGAGACGGCCGTGGCGGCCGTATCGGCCGTACCGGTAGCGGTATCGGCGGCGGTGGTGGTGGGACTGGTCGTGCGAGGCATCTTTCCCCTCCAGCGGCAGGAATGCGCGGATGTCGGACTGGGGCGGCGGACTGGTGGCGGGGGATGGCCTGGTCGCGGTGCGTCGGGCAGGTGTGGGTCGTGGTCGGGGTGTGCCGGGCGGGTCGGCCCGGTCGGGGGTGCTCCGATCGGCGTGCACCGAGCGGGGGTGGAGGGTGCGCTTGGCGGGTCGGCGGTCGCGCGGGTCAGACCAGTTGGACGACCGAGCCGGCCGTGGTGCGCCCGCCCTCCTCCGTCTCGCCCGGCTCCCAGGCCGCGAACGGGTCGAAGCCCCGGTGGCCGATCTCGCCGAACACGGTGACCGGGCCGCCGCCGGACAGGGCGACGAGCTTCCACAGACCCGGCCGGGACAGCGCGGCCGGGGTGATCGGCAGCGCGGAGTCGGCGTGCGCGTCCGCCACCTGCCAGCCGTCCTTGGCTGGTACGGGTATGACGTCGCGCAGGGTGACCGGCCAGGCGTCCAGCCAGGGGTCCTCCCGCAGGGCGTCCCCGTAGACCGCCGGCGCGGCGGCTGCGGCGATCCCCGGCGGGGGCCCGGCCGGGGTCATGGCTCCGAACTGCTCGCCCAGCTCCGCGCGGAGCTGCCCGCCGCCCGGATACGGCGTCAGCTCGGCGTCGATCGTCGTGCCCACCGGCAGCGCCTGCGCCGGGGACCGGCCCGCCGCGCCGAACGAGAGCAGCAGAGCCGTACGGCCCGACTCCCGCCCGTACAGCCAGATCCGCCGGGCGACGATCTTGCCGTCCGGGGTGTCGTACTGTGCGAGGACCAGCCAGTGGTCACGGACCGGGGCGCCCTCGGCGGACATGGGCAGTCCCACTCTCGTACGCACGGTCGCGGCCAGCGGGTCCGGCAGCCGCTCCCGGCCGAGCCAGGCCGTGTCCAGCAGATGCAGCAGGCCGCACTCCTCCAGCAGACGGACCGGCCAGCCCGGACCGGACCCCGTGATGGCGCCCAGCTCCCTCACCCGGGCCGCGAGCCCCGGGGCCTGGGCGTCGACCATGCGGGCCGCGGTCTCCTCCCACAGGCCGTACCCCGAGCGGTCGGTCGCGGCGAGTCCGCCGCGCAGCAGGTCGGCCAGGCGCTGTTCCAGCTCCTGGGCCCCGCCCGTGACGCGCTCGGCACGGCGCTCCGCCCGCTTCCTGGCGGCGGCGTCGGCGGGGCCCCGCGCGGCGTCGCCGCCCGGGGCGGGCCCGCCCTTCTCCGCCGCGCGTCCGCGCCGTCCCTCGATCCACGCCGCGGCCCAGTCGGCCGGCTCGCCCGGCCGGAACGCGGCGTCGTCGGAGGCCCGGAGCAGCAACAGCCCCAGCGCGTGCTTGCACGGGAACTTCCGGCTCGGGCAACTGCAGGAGTAGGCCGGGCCGGTGGTGTCGACCACCGTCCGGTACGGCGTGCTCCCGCTCCCTTTGCACAGGCCCCACACCGCGCCCGCTCCATCGCGGCCCGTGTCCGTCCACGGGCCGGCCGCGCCGAGCCGCGTACCGGCCTTGCGTGATGCGTCGTCAGGGGCCAGTGCCAGCACCTGTTCCACCGACCAGCGCGCCACCGGTCCACCGGTGGGCGAGGGTTCTCCCCCGTGAGATAGCAGCATGTCCCCGACGGTAGGGGGCACCACTGACAGTCCCCTCCGACCTGCGAAGCAGCCGTCCCGAGCGGGATTTGACTTTGCCATTTCCTTGCGTTTCCCTGCGATCTCCGCGTACGGAACTGATCCGTGCCCGGTCCGATCCAGGGGGGATCCCGGAATGAACCGCACCATCCGCACCGCACGCACCGCCAGAACCAACCGCCCCGTGCGCGCCGCTGCCCACGCCCTCGCCATCGCCGGTCTCGTGCTCGGGCTCGGCGCCTGCTCGGCCGAGTCGGTGGACGAGGCGATCGCCAAGGGGGTCGACACCACCGTGGACGAGAAGTATGAGGTCACGTACGAGGTCACCGGCAAGAGCGTCGACGAGATCACGTACCACGGAGGCGCCGGGGAGGCCATGGAGCCCGAGCTGGAGACCGTCAAGTCGCCGACCCTGCCGTGGAAGAAGACCGTCGAGCTGCGCGGCATCATGCCGCCCGCCGTCATGCCGATTGCCGTGGACGCGGGCGGCGCCGACGTCACCTGCACCATCACCTACAAGGGCAAGGTCATCAAGGAGGCGAAGGGGGAGGGCATGCTCACGGCGGGCGGCTGCGTCGCGGTGTCGCCGATCGTGGGCTGACCGGCTGACCGGCTGACCGGCTGACCGGCTGACCGGCTGACCGGCTGACCGGCCGACCGGCCGACCGGCCGACCGGGGGCCTGGGGCCGGGAGGGGGTGGCTGAGCCGGTCCCGCGCGTTCACGGACGGGCCCTGACCTGCGGTCAGGGCCCGTTGTCAGTGGCATGGTGCACGGTGGGAACCACATCAGGTCGACCGATCTGGAGGGGGATCCATGACCGTGTCCGAAACCACCGCGGCCGTCGGGCCGGAGGCGGGCGCCGAGGTGCTGCGCCCGCACGCCGAGGACGCGTTCGCCGACGAGCTGAAGGCGCTCGAAGCCGCCGACGACCGCCCGAGGCCCGCCCGTTGGCGGCTGTCGCCCTGGGCCGTCGCCACCTATCTGCAGGGCGGGACCCTGCCGGACGGGACGGTGATCACGCCGAAGTACGTGGGCCCGCGTCGTCTGGTCGAGGTGGCCGTGACCACGCTCGCCACCGACCGTGCGCTGCTTCTGCTCGGCGTTCCCGGTACGGCCAAGACCTGGGTGTCCGAGCATCTCGCCGCCGCCGTCAGCGGTGACTCGACGCTGCTCGTGCAGGGCACGGCCGGGACGCCCGAGGAAGCCGTCCGCTACGGGTGGAACTACGCCCAGCTGCTCGCCCACGGCCCCAGCCGCGACGCCCTGGTCCCCAGTCCGCTGATGCGGGCGATGTCCGAGGGCATGACCGCCCGGGTCGAGGAGCTGACCCGCATCCCGGCCGACGTGCAGGACTCGCTCATCACGATCCTGTCCGAGAAGACGCTTCCCGTTCCCGAACTGGGACAGGAGGTCCAGGCCGTCCGAGGGTTCAATCTCATCGCCACGGCCAACGACCGGGACCGGGGCGTCAACGAGCTGTCCAGCGCGCTCCGACGCCGGTTCAACACCGTCGTGCTGCCCCTGCCCGCCACCCCGGACGCCGAGGTCGACATCGTGTCCCGGCGGGTCGACCAGATCGGCCGGTCGCTCGACCTGCCCGCGGCGCCGGAGGGCCTGACCGAGATCCGGCGCGTGGTGACGGTCTTCCGCGAGCTGCGCGACGGGGTGACCACCGACGGGCGCACCAAGCTCAAGTCCCCCTCCGGCACGCTCTCCACCGCGGAGGCGATCTCCGTCGTCACGAACGGCCTCGCGCTCGCCGCCCACTTCGGCGACGGCGTCCTGCGCCCCGGCGACGTCGCGGCCGGCATCCTCGGCGCGGTCGTCCGGGACCCGGCGGCGGACCGGGTGGTCTGGCAGGAGTATCTGGAGACCGTGGTGCGCGAGCGGGACGGCTGGAAGGACTTCTACCGCGCCTGCCGCGAGGTATCCGCATGACGAGCCCCGCCGGGACGGCAACGGGGGCCGGGACGGCATCGACGGCCGGGACTGCGGCCACGACCGGAGGGGCTGCGACGACCGGAGAGGCCGCGAGGACCGGAACAGCAGGACCGGGGCGCCGAGCGGCCTCCGGGCCCTGGCTCCTGGGGGTGCGGCACCACGGCCCCGGGTCGGCCCGCGCGGTCCTCGCCGCGCTCGCGGCGGCCCGCCCGGCCGCCGTCCTCATCGAGGGGCCGCCCGAGGGCGACGCGCTGCTGCCCCTCGCCGCCGACCCGCGGATGCGTCCCCCGGTCGCGCTGCTCGCGCACGCCGTGGACGATCCGGGGCGGGCCTCCTTCTGGCCCATGGCCGCGTTCTCGCCCGAGTGGGTGGCCATCCGCTGGGCTCTCGACCACGACGTCCCGGTCCGCTTCATCGACCTGCCCGCCGCCCACTCCCTCGCGCTCAAGGAACCTGCGCCGGGCGCGGGGAGCGAGGAGACGGCGGGGGCGCGGGCCGGGGAAGAGATCACGCCGGTCGTCGACCCGATCCGGGTGCTCGCCGAGACCGCCGGATACGACGATCCCGAACGCTGGTGGGAGGACGTCGTCGAGCACCGTTCACCGGGCGGCCCCGTCGAAACCGGCCGGGGCGCCGCTGCCGGCCGCAACACCGGGACCGGCCGCAACACCGGTGCCGGCCAAGGCTCCGACGCCGGCGGTCCGCCCGGAGCCGCACCGGACGCGGGCGGAGCGGGTGGCGGGAGCGACGCGGGCGACGCGCTCGCGCCGTTCGTCGCGCTGGCGGAGGCCATGGGGGCTCTCCGCGAGGCGTACGGCGACGGGGGACAGCCCCGGGACGCGGTGCGCGAGGCGTACATGCGGATCCAACTGCGTACCGCACGAAAGGAGTTCGGGAACGACGTCGCCGTGGTCTGCGGCGCCTGGCATGTCCCCGCCCTCGCCGCGCGGACCACCCTCGCCGCCGACCGCGCCCTGCTCAAGGGGCTCCCGAAGGTCAGGACCGACCTGACCTGGGTGCCCTGGACCCACCGCCGGCTCGCCCGGCACAGCGGATACGGGGCGGGCATCGACTCGCCGGGCTGGTACGGGCATCTCTTCGACGTCGCCGACCGGCCGATCGAGCGGTGGATGACCAAGGTCGCCGGACTGCTGCGCGAGGAGGACAGGTTCGTCTCCACCGCCCATGTCATCGAGGCCGTCCGGCTCGCCGAGACCCTCGCCGCCCTCCGGGGCCGCCCGCTGGCCGGTCTGGGCGAGACGACCGATGCGGTGCGGGCCGTCATGTGCGAGGGGTCCGACGTCCCGCTCGCCCTCGTCCGGGACCGGCTGATCGTCGGCGAGACCCTCGGCGAGGTGCCGGACACCGCCCCGGCCGTCCCGCTGCAACGGGACCTGACCCGCAGCCAGCGCACCCTCCGGCTCAAACCGGAGGCCTCGGAACGCGAGCTGGACCTCGACCTGCGCAAGGAGACCGACGCCGCCCGCAGCCGCCTCCTGCACCGGCTGCGCCTCCTCGACGTCGGCTGGGGCGACCCGGTCGCGGGCCGGGGCAGCACCGGCACCTTCCGGGAGAGCTGGCGGCTGAGCTGGGAACCGGAACTGCACGTCCGGGTCGCGGAGGCCGGTGTGTGGGGCACCACCGTCGTCACCGCCGCCACCGCGAAGGCCGAGTCGGGGGCCGTGGCGGCGACCGCCCTGGCCGACGTCACCGCACTCGCCGAGCACTGCCTCCTGGCCGGACTGCCCGACGCGCTGCCCGTCGTGATGAAGGCCCTCGCCGACCGGGCCGCACTCGACGCGGACGTCGGCCATCTCGCGGACGCACTGCCCGCCCTGGCCCGCTCCCTGCGGTACGGGAACGTGCGCTCCACGGACACGGCGGCGCTCGCGGAGGTCGCCGCCGGACTCGCCGAGCGGATCTGCGTCGGCCTGCCGCCCGCCTGCACCGGCCTCGACGCCGACGGGGCCGAGGCGCTGCGCCGTCAGGTGGAGGCCGTGCACGGCGCGATCGGGCTCCTGCTCGCCGGAACGGCCCCCGCCGAAGGGCTGCGGGAACGCTGGGACGCCGTCCTGCACAAGCTGGCGGCCCGCGACACGGTCGCCGGGATCATCCGCGGCCGGGCCACCCGGCTCCTCCTGGACGAGGGGCGGCTGGCGGAGGACGAGGCGGCCCGGCTGATGGGCCTGGCGCTCTCGCCCGGCACCCCGCCGGCCGACGCCGCCGCCTGGATCGAGGGGTTCGTCGGCGGAGCGTCGGGCGGCGGCATGCTGCTGGTCCACGACGAGCGGCTGCTCGGCCTCGTCGACGCCTGGCTGACCGCTGTCCCCGCCGAGATGTTCACCGATGTGCTGCCGCTCCTGCGCCGTACGTTCTCCGCGTACGAACCGGGCGTACGGCGCACTCTGGGCGAGCTGGTCCGGCGCGGGCCCGTCCCCGAGGGGGCCCGCCGGGACGACGTCGGCCGGGTGCCCGGGGGCTTCGGGCCCGGTCTCGACCGGGCCAGGGCCGACGCGGTGGAGCCGGTGCTGCGCCTGCTGATCGGCCGCCGCTCCGAGCCGGAGGGGGCAGCCGGATGACGACGACCACGACGACGGACCCGGGCGCGACGGACCCGACGGGGGAGACGATGGAACGGACAACGGCACAGGCCCCGGGGACCGCCCGGCCGGCCGCCCCGCAGGCGCCCGACGCCGAACGGCTGCGGCGCTGGCGGATGGTGCTCGGCGCGGACAGCGCCGACAGCACCGGATGCACCCTCACGGGCCAGGACGCGGCGATGGACGGTGCGTTGAACGCGCTGTACGGCGGGGGCGCCGGGAAGAAGCCCGGTGGCGGCCGGGGCGCCGGTGGCCGTTCGGCGGGTCTCGGCGCGTCGGCGCCCTCCGTCGCCCGCTGGCTCGGCGACATCCGGACGTACTTCCCCAGCTCCGTGGTCCAGGTCATGCAGCGCGACGCGATCGACCGGCTCGGCCTGGCGGCCCTGCTCCTCGAACCGGAGATGCTGGAGGCGGTCGAGGCGGACGTCCATCTCGTCGGCACCCTGCTCTCCCTCAACAAGGCGATGCCCGAGACGACGAAGGAGACCGCACGCGCCGTCGTCCGCAAGGTCGTCGAGGACCTGGAGAAGCGTCTGGAGAGCCGCACCAGGGCCACACTGACCGGCGCCCTGGACCGTTCGGCGCGCATCAGCCGGCCGCGCCACCGGGACATCGACTGGAACCGCACCATCCGGGCCAACCTCAAGAACTACCTTCCCGTCCCGGGACCGGCCGGTGCGGGAGGAGCGGGAGGCACCGAGGGGAGGGGCACGATCGTTCCCGAGCGCCTCATCGGCTACGGGCGCGCCTCCCGGTCCGCCAAGAAGGACGTCGTCCTGTGCATCGACCAGTCGGGCTCGATGGCCGCGTCGGTCGTCTACGCCTCGGTCTTCGGGGCGGTGCTCGCCTCCATGCGCACCCTCTCGACCCGGCTCGTCGTCTTCGACACGGCGGTCGCCGACCTCACGGACCAGCTCGACGACCCGGTCGACGTCCTCTTCGGCACCCAGCTCGGCGGCGGCACCGACATCAACCGGGCGCTCGCCTACTGCCAGTCCAAGATCACCCGCCCCGCGGACACCGTCGTCGTCCTCATCAGCGACCTCTACGAGGGCGGCATACGTGACGAGATGCTCAAGCGGGTCGCCGCGATGAAGGCCTCCGGCGTGCAGTTCGTGACGCTGCTCGCGCTCTCCGACGAGGGGGCGCCCGCGTACGACCACGAGCACGCGGCGGCGCTCGGGGCGTTGGGCGCACCCGCGTTCGCCTGTACGCCGGATCTCTTCCCGGACGTCATGGCGGCGGCGATCGAGAAGAGGCCACTGCCCATACCGGACAAGGAGCCCCAACAGTAACCAGGGACTTGCGTGACCCCCACGGGCTTGTGCAAGCATCGACCCGTCGTTAGCGGAGGGGCGCATTCCGCCGCCTGCGTGTACCAGGGAGGAGCCACCGAGGTGACCGCAACCGCCGCTGCCCGCGCAGCCGTCGACCCGCGCCCGGCGCGGGGTACGGCGGGGCGTCGCGCGGCACAGGTGGTGCTGTTCCTCGGTGGGCTGCTGGCCCTGGGCCTCCTCGCGGGTGGCCGTGCGGAAGCGCAGGAGCGTCCCGGACCGGGCCTGCTCACCGCCTCCGTGGCGGACGCCGCGCCGGAGAGAGCGACCTCCGGGGCCGTCGCCCGCACGGCAGTTGAGCCTTCGGCCCGGCGGATGGCCGATCCGATCGTCAGGCCACCCGCCCGGCCGGTGGCCGAGCCAGTGTTCGAGCAGGTCGACCGGGCCGCACGGCAGCAGTCCACACGGCAACAGACCGGACACCAGCAGGCCGGACACCAACAGACCGGACACCAGCAGGCCGCACAACAACAGGCCGCCCAACAACGGTCCGCGCAGCCGCGGACCGTACCGAGGGCCCCTGCACAGAAGGCCCCTGCGGAAGCTGTTGTGGAGTCCGCTGCTGAACTCGCCGCTGAACCCGCGGCCCCCGCCGACGCTCTTGCCCGCGACGCCGTGCTCGTGGGCGCGGGAGCCACCGTGGACCGGGTCGCCGGAGAGGTGCGGCCGCTGGTGCCGTCCCTGCCGGTGCTTCCCCCGCTCTTCTCCGTGCTCCCCGTGCTCCCCGCGCCCGGCGGTGAACCGGACGCACCCGGCGCTCCGTCACCTTCCGTGCCGGACACCGGCCGTGGGCCCGGGGGAGGCGCGGCGGCGCCGGGCGACGCCGGGGCGGACGCCTCGGCCGAGCGCGCGGCCGACCGCGACCGGGGCAGCGCGGACCCGGGCTCCGCCCCGGCCCTGCCGGGCGCATCCGGAGCGCCGGACGCCGGGCACGCACAGGGCTCCGAGCCCGCGCCGGCGCCGGGCCGTGCTCCGTTCGGCCCTTACGGCGACCTCGGGCGTACGGCGGTGGCCGATGTCCAGGGGCCGCGCGGCGGCGACCTGCACGCGGTCCGGACCCCGGGCGGTCCGTACACCGCGCTCGTCCGGGGAGCGGGCCTCCCGGCGACCGCCGCCCCGATATCCGACAGATCCGGCGAGATCCTCGAATTCCCCGGCTAGGGCAGGCCGTTCCCCCGCCTCGACCTGCCGCGCGGGGGCGGAACAGGTCTGCCCGCGTCCGGAGCTCTCCGGACTGCCGAACATCTTCGAAGGATCTGACACACCCATGCACAAGAACATGCGCCGATCCATAGCCGTAGCCGCCACCGCCACCGGAATGTGGGCGCTCGGCACCGCCGCGGCGAGCGCGGACGAGCTGCCCGTGTCCGTACCGCTCTCCACCCCGGACCTGGCGGCCGAGGCCCCCGACACGACGGAGACAGCCAAGGCCGTCGAGGCCGTCACCGACACCAAGGTCCTCAAGGAGGCCAAGAGCGTCGACGGCATCGACGGCATCGACGGCATCGACGGCATCGAGGGCGTCAAGGACACGCTGACGGAGGCCGGCGGCAAGGCCGTCGACGCGGCCGACGTACGGGACCGCCTTCCGTCGGACCGCCTCCCGGGAGAGGTGCGCACGGCGCAGACTCCGGAGGTTCCGGACCTCGGCGACGTACAGCAGGCGCCCGGAGCCGTGGAGCTTCCCGCTGCGCCGGCCGACGGGATCGACTACCTCTTCGGGCCGATCGAGCAGATCCCCGGCTACGCGCAGAACCAGGCGCCGGCCGCCGTCCAGGGGGTGGCGGCCGAGGCCGGGCCCGTGGTCGGGCAGGCGTCCGACTCCGTGCTGCCGCCGCTCGCCGCGGGCGCGGTCGGCGTGGCGGTCCCGGTGGTCGGCCAGGCGGTCGGCGACGTCGGCACGCTCGCCCGGGGAGCCGTCGACGAGGTCACGCCGTTCGCCCGGGGAGTCGTCGGCGACGCCGCCGCACCCTTCGTGCAGGGCGTCACGACCGAGGTGCAGCCGCTGGCGTCCGGCGTCACGGGCGCGGCCGTGCCGTTCGCCGGGGGCGTCGCGTCCGAGGCGGGGCCGTTCGCGGAGGGGCTGACCGGCGACGCGGTCGCACCGTTCGCGCAGGGGGTCACCACCCGGGTGCAGCCGCTGGCCGAGGGCGTCGGGGCGCAGGCCCGGCCGTTCGCGGGCGGTCTGGTGGACACGGTCCGCGAGGACGCCCGTCCCGTCGTCGGCCACGCGGGCACCGGTGTCCAGGACGTCACCTCGGTCGCCCCGTCCTTCGCGACGGACGCGGTGCGCGCGCTCTGAGTGGGGCGACGCGCCCGCGCACCGAGAGGGGCGACGTGCCCGCGCCCTGAGACGGACGGGGTGCCCGCGCCCTGAAGCGGACGGGGTGCCCGCGCCCTGAAACGGAGGTGCTGGCCGCGCGCCGATGAGCAGCGCGGTTCACCGCATCGGAGTACCCGGCCCAAGGGGACCCGGGCCGGGTACTCCGGGTCCGAACAGCCTCTTCCGGCTCCCGGCGAGCCCCGCCCGGGAGCCGGAGGGGCCACCCTCTGTGACCGTTATCACCGCTCAGGTGTGATCTGCGATTTAGGGTCACACGGAGCGCGGGGATAACCTGCCGGATGGACATGCCGCGTACTCGGACACCGTGTACGCCTCCCTAGTGACAGCGCAGTCACGTTGCCCTTCGCGGCACGCCCACGCAGAAGAACGAACCGCGATACCACTAAAAGGGACGGACGCGCGTGGACCTGTTCGAGTACCAGGCGAGGGACCTCTTCGCCAAGCACGGTGTACCGGTGCTGGCCGGTGAAGTCATCGACACGCCTGAGGCAGCCCGCGAGGCGACCGAGAAGCTGGGCGGCAAGTCTGTCGTCAAGGCGCAGGTGAAGGTCGGCGGCCGCGGCAAGGCCGGCGGCGTCAAGCTGGCGGCCGACCCCGACGAGGCGGTCGCCCGGGCGACCGACATCCTCGGCATGGACATCAAGGGCCACACGGTCCACAAGGTGATGATTGCCGAGCTGTCCCCGGAGATCGAGGCGGAGTACTACGTCTCGTACCTCCTCGACCGCACCAACCGCACCTTCCTGGCCATGGCCTCGGTGCAGGGCGGCATGGACATCGAGGAGGTCGCGGAGAAGACCCCCGAGGCCCTCGCGAAGGTCCCGGTCAACGCTGTCGACGGGGTCGACATCGTCAAGGCCCGCGAGATCGTGGCCCAGGCGAAGTTCCCGGCCGACGTGGCCGAGGGTGTCGCCGAGGCCCTGGTGACCCTGTGGGACACCTTCGTCGCCGAGGACGCGCTCCTCGTCGAGGTCAACCCGCTGGTGAAGACCAAGGACGGCCGGATCCTGGCCCTGGACGGCAAGGTGTCTCTCGACGAGAACGCCGACTTCCGTCAGCCGGGTCACGAGGCGCTCGAGGACAAGGCCGCAGCCAACCCGCTCGAGGCTGCCGCCAAGGCCAAGAACCTCAACTACGTCAAGCTCGACGGCGAGGTCGGCATCATCGGTAACGGTGCCGGGCTGGTCATGTCGACCCTGGACGTCGTCGCGTACGCCGGTGAGAACCACGGCAACGTGAAGCCCGCCAACTTCCTCGACATCGGTGGCGGCGCCTCCGCAGAGGTCATGGCGAACGGCCTGGAGATCATCCTCGGCGACCCGGACGTCAAGTCCGTGTTCGTCAACGTCTTCGGTGGCATCACCGCCTGTGACGAGGTCGCCAACGGCATCGTGCAGGCGCTCGCGCTGCTCGAGTCCAAGGGCGAGAAGGTCGAGAAGCCGCTGGTCGTGCGTCTCGACGGCAACAACGCGGAGCTGGGTCGCAAGATCCTTTCCGACGCCAACCACCCGCTCGTGCAGCGCGTGGACACCATGGACGGCGCGGCCGACAAGGCCGCCGAGCTCGCCGCGGCTGCGAAGTAAGGAAGAGGGACTCAGACCACCATGGCTATCTTCCTCACCAAGGACAGCAAGGTCATCGTCCAGGGGATGACCGGCGCGACGGGCATGAAGCACACCAAGCTCATGCTCGCCGACGGCACCAACATCGTCGGCGGCGTGAACCCGCGCAAGGCCGGCACGACCGTCGACTTCGACGGCACCGAGGTACCGGTCTTCGGCTCCGTCGCCGAGGCGATGGAGAAGACCGGCGCGAACGTGTCCGTCCTCTTCGTGCCGCCGGCCTTCTCGAAGGCCGCCGTCGTCGAGGCGATCGACGCCGAGATCCCGCTCGCCGTCGTGATCACCGAGGGCATCGCCGTTCACGACTCGGCCGCCTTCTGGGCGTACGCCGGCGCGAAGGGCAACAAGACCCGGATCATCGGCCCGAACTGCCCGGGTCTCATCACCCCCGGCCAGTCCAACGCCGGCATCATCCCGGGCGACATCACCAAGCCCGGCCGCATCGGTCTCGTGTCCAAGTCCGGCACGCTGACCTACCAGATGATGTACGAGCTGCGTGACATCGGCTTCTCCTCCGCCGTCGGCATCGGTGGCGACCCGGTCATCGGCACCACGCACATCGACGCCCTCGCGGCGTTCGAGGCGGACCCGGAGACCGACCTCATCGTGATGATCGGCGAGATCGGCGGCGACGCCGAGGAGCGTGCCGCCGACTTCATCGCGAAGAACGTCACCAAGCCGGTCGTCGGTTACGTCGCGGGCTTCACCGCCCCGGAGGGCAAGACCATGGGCCACGCCGGCGCCATCGTCTCCGGCTCCTCGGGCACCGCCCAGGCGAAGAAGGAGGCCCTCGAGGCCGCCGGCGTCAAGGTCGGCAAGACGCCGACCGAGACCGCCAAGCTGGCGCGCGAGATCCTCGGCGCCTGACGCAGGCAGTCGGGCAGCAGAGACACGCTGCGAACGGCGCGGGCCCGCACCCCTCCATCACAGGGGGTGCGGGCCCGCGCCGTTCGCGTAGGTGCCCGCCGTCCGGGCGACGGTTCACCGGAGCTGCGGAATCAGCCGTTCCGGCCCGTGCGCCAACTGCTCGCGCAGCGTCTTCTGGAGCTTCAGGTCCTGCGCGGTGAGCTTTTGCGGACCACCGCGGGGCGGTACGCCCCCGACCCGCTCGGCGGGGGAGATCGGCGGCTCGTAGTGGGTGGGCGCGGTGTGCAGGGTCAGTCCGGTCACGGCGATGAGGAGCGCGACGCCCGCGACGGCGGCCCGGGTCCACAGCCTGGCCCTGTCCTCGCTGCCGGTGCGCACGGCACGGGCCGGCTGCGGTACGGGTACGTGCTCGGCGCGCGCGAGCCCGCCGAGCCGGTCGTGGAGCAGGGCCGACTGCTCGGCGGGCGTGGCGGCGGACGCCAGTTCGGGGAGCCGTTCGGCGACGGCGGCGCGGGCGGTCATCAGACGGCCCGCCGCCGCCGGGGTGCTGGCCTCCGTCTCGGCCGCGGTCTCCGGGAGGTCCAGGCCGACCCCGTCGTACAGGAGCAGCGTGCGGCGGTAGGCCGGGGGCAGGTCCAGCAGCGCGTCGAACAGCGCCCGCTTCCCCGGCTCCGTGGGCGGGGCGTCGGGGTGCCGGTGCGCGCGGCGCAGCCGGTGCCAGGGGGACATCGCGTACTCGTACGCCGCGGCGCGCACCCAGCCGGCCGGGTCCCGGTCGACGGCCACCTCGGGCCAGCGGTGCCAGGCCAGTTGGAAGGCGCGCTCGACGGACTCGCGGGCCAGGGCCCGGCGGCCGGTCAGCAGATAGGCCTGCCGGACGAGGCCGGGGGCGGTGCGGGCGTACAGCTCGTCGAACGCCTCGGCGGGTGAGAGGCGCCGCTCGCCGACCGCCTCTGCCTCCGTATCGGTGCCGGTGTTCCTGTCCGCGTCGGTGGCCGCCTCCGGCACCACCATCATCGCCTTCACCTCCGGAGCGGCTTCCGGAAAGGCTTCAGGAGCGGGCTCGGGAGCGGGCTCGGAGGTGGGCTCGGCGGAGGGTACCGGGGTGGGTTCCGCAGCGGCTTCCGCAGCGGCTTCCGCAGCGGATCCCGGGACGGCTTCCGGAGCCGTCGGCACCGGAGTCGGACCCGTCATCGCCGCCGCCGGTGCCGTCGTGGCGAGAGCCTCCGGTTCGGGGGCGATGAGCTTCGCGTACAGCGCGCGCTTGCGTCCGCGCGGGCTCGTGCGCCCCGTCTCCCAGGAGCGCACCGTGGCGCGCGTGACGCCGACGGCCGCCGCCACCTGCTCCTCGCTCAGCGATTTCGCCTCGCGCAGTCTGCGGCGCTCCTTGGGGGAGGGCAGCTGCGGCGCGGCGGCCTCGTCGGTCGTGCTCCGGGTCATGGTCGACCCCCGGCAGCGCCGCACTGAGTAGAAAAGTACATAAACGTATATTGGGCGACACAACGGCTGTTCGCGCGTTACGCGAAATAAGCGCGTGTCGTTGGCAGCATGGGCCGCGTGACCCAAATGACGCAACGCAGCCCGAAGGCGACGGCCGAGCGGAACCGTACCCTCGACCTGGCCTCCGCCCTGGTGCGGGGAGTCGTCGCCGCCGGGCTCGGCCTCGGGGCGTTGACGGTGCTGGTCATGGTGGTGTGGATCAGCTCCCCGTACCCCGACAGCGGGCCGGGCGGGGTGCTGCGCGCGGCGGCCGGGGTCTGGCTGCTGGCGCACGGCGCCGGGCTCGTGCGGCCCGACACCCTGAGTGGTGTTCCCGCCCCCGTCTCCCTGGTGCCGCTGCTGCTCGTGCTGGGTCCGGTCTGGCTGGCGCACCGCGCGGCGCGCGATGCGGCGGAGCCGGAGGAGGGGCGGCCCGGGCCTTCGCGGGCGGGCGCGTTCTGCGCGGTGACCGCGGGATACCTGCTGGTCGTGGCGGGTGCGGCGGCCTGCGCGCGGGGCGGCTCGCTGCGCCCGGACCCGGACACGCTGGTGTTCCCGGTGGCGCTGGTGGTGGCCGGTGCGGCGGCGGCCGGGGTGTGGACGGCGGCCGGGCGGCCGTTCGGACCCCTGCCGTCCTGGTCGCCCCTGGTACTCCAGGAGGCGATCGCGCGGACGCTCTTCCGCGACCGGGCCGAGGCGGCGTGCCGGTCGGCCGCGGCGGGCGTGACGGTGCTGCTCGGGGGCGGTGCGCTGCTGGTCGCGGTGGCGCTCGGCCGGAACGCGGAGGCGGCGCAGGACGCGTTCCTGGGGCTCGCGGGCGACTGGTCGGGGCGGTTCGCCGTGCTCCTGCTGGCCGCCTCGCTCGTGCCCAACGCCGCACTGTGGGGAGCGGCGTACGGGCTCGGGCCCGGCTTCTCGCTCGGTACGGGAGCCACCGCCACCCCGTTGGGCCTCGAAGGGACTCCGGCGGTGCCCCACTTCCCCCTGCTGGCGGCCGTGCCGGACCAGGGTCCGGGCTCCCTGCTGAACGGGGCGGCCCTGGCGGTGCCGGTGGCGGCCGCGCTGGCGGTCGCCTGGTTCACCGCCCGCAGGGCCGCGCCCGCCGACGCGCCCCGCGCTCAGGCGTGGAGCACGCGCGAGACGGTACGGGTGACCCTGCTCGCCGCGTTGGGGTGCTCGGCCGGGACGGCACTGCTCACGGCGGTGGCCGGTGGGCCGCTCGGCACCGGGGCGCTGAGGGAGTTCGGCCCGGTGTGGTGGCTGGCCGGTCCGGCGGCGCTGGCGTGGACCGCGGGGATCGGCGTACCGGCGGCGCTGTTGCTGCGCCTGTGGCGACTGCGTACCCCGGGCTGGGCCTGGCGCAGGGACGTACCGGAAGCCGATGAGCCCCCGGCGACGGCGACGGCGAGGGCGAGGGCGAGGGCGGCAGCGACGACGGCGGCGGCGGTCGAGGCGGAGGCCGGGGAGAAGGCGGAGGCGGAGGCCGTCATCGGACGTCGGCGCCGCTGGTGGGCGCCGTGGCGTGGGCGGGGCGGGGCGGCCGGCGATGCGGCGCCGGGCGGTACCCCGGCACCGGCGGCTTCCTCCGTTCCGGCCCCCGGGACGGCCCCCGACGCGGCCCCCGGCGCTCCGGTCGGCGCGGTCGGCCCGGGGGCGGGACGCGGCGACGCGGGGTTCGAGCCGTACGACTTCCTGCCGACCGACCCGTGGCACGAGAAAGACTTCAGGGAGGCCCGTTGGGCCTCCCTGAAGCGGGGTTCCGGCGGACTGATGGCCGACTTCCCTGCCGATCCCGCCGATCCCGTCGGTCCTGCTGGTCCTACCGGTTTCGCTGATTCCGCCGATTTCGCCGCGGGCCGCCCCGCGTCGGATCCGGACCGCCCGGGACCTACTCCTTGACGCCGAAGAACGGTTCCAGCGGCTTCGGCAGCTGGTCGTTGCAGGCGAGCTGGCCGGTCTTGGTCAGGGCGTCGTTCACGCAGGTGTAGTAGTCGCGGTAGACGAGCTGCACGGTGAACGTGGTCGCCACGATGAGCAGCGCCAGCAGGGCGGTCACCAGGCCGCTCACCGCCGCCGTGGTCTGCTGCCTGCTGCTGATGTTCTGCGGCGCGGCGGGCGTGGGTGCGGCGGGAGGGGCCCCGGAGACGTCGGCCGCCGTGGCTCCCGTGCCGGTCCCGGTCGTGGCCCCGGCCGCATCCGTGCCGTCCCCTGCCGGGCGGTCCGTCGCGGAGGCGCTCTTCAGCGGGGTGCGGAGCGCGCTGATCGCCCAGTACGTCGAGAGCGCGCCCAGCAGCAGGGCGAGCTCCGAGAGGTCGAAGAGGGCGAAGAAGAAGGCCCACATACCGCCGAGCACCGCGTAGCGGGCACGCCGCTGCGCGGGGTCGGTGGGGTCCCAGCGCATGCCGCCCGGACGTTCGGTTCCGCCCTTGCCTCCCGGGCCCGAGCCGTTCCCGCCGGAACGGCCGCCGAAGCCGCCGTTGCCCCGGCCGGGCTGTTTGCTGCTCCACTGGCTGCCCCACGACGGGCGGTCCCCTGAGGAGTTGTTCCCGTCGGACCCGCCGTCCCCGTCCGACCCCTCCGACCCATTGGGGCGGCGCGGCTGCCACGGCTGATCCGGACGGTCCGCGGGCGGCGCGGCGAACGGGTTGTCCTCCTGGGGCTTCCCGGCGGAGCCGGGGACCGGTGCGGATCCCGAGGGGGAATCCGGCGAGGACGGACCCTGGGGCGAGGAATCGGAGGAGGAGGGGCCCGGGGACGAGGAGCCGGGCGAGGGGGAGTCCGGCGAAGAGGACTGGCGTTCCCGCATCAGCGGAGCGGACCGCTCGGGCAGGGGGAGGCGGAAGTCGGTGCGACGGCGTCGGTCCGGCATGTGGTGAACGTCTTCCCCATCTCGTCATGTCCGCCCGTAGGACGGTTCGTCCGCCCGGTGGACGGCTCGCTGTCCCCTGACGCTACCTCCCGGTCACGCCCCCGTCCCGTGGGGGCCGTCGGGTGTGCCGGTATCGTTGCTGACGGTCGGCCCGTTCGTAGGGTTCCCCGTATCGGGCGAAGCGATACTTTCGTACGACCCTACAAAGAGCATGCCGCACCTGCGTCATCATGCGGTCATCACGTGAGAAAGGGCCCCGACGTGGCCTCCCCGCCCCCCTCCGTCCCTCCTGCCCGGCTGGTCGTGCTGGTCTCCGGATCCGGTACGAATCTCCAGGCGCTGCTCGACGCCATCGGCGACGACCCGGCGGCGTACGGGGCGCGGATCGTCGCCGTCGGCGCGGACCGCGACGGGACCGGTGGCGTGGAGCGCGCGGAGCGGGCCGGAATCCCCACGTTCGTGTGCAAGCTCAAGGACCACGCGACCCGCGCCGCATGGGACGAGGCGCTCGCCGCGCAGGTCGCCGCGCACCGCCCGGACCTCGTCGTCTCCGCCGGTTTCATGAAGATCGTCGGCCCGGCGTTCCTCGCCGCGTTCGGCGGCCGGACCGTCAACACCCACCCCGCCCTGCTGCCCAGCTTTCCCGGTGCCCACGGAGTGCGTGACGCACTCGCGTACGGCGTGAAGGTCACCGGCTGCACCGTCCACTTCGTCGACGACGGCGTCGACACCGGTCCGATCATCGCGCAGGGCGTGGTCGAGGTGACCGAGGAGGACACCCCGGAGGGTGAAGCCGCCCTCCACGAACGGATCAAGGAAGTCGAGCGCTCGCTGCTCGTCGAGGCCGTGGGGCGGATCGCCCGTGACGGTCATCGCATTGAGGGACGAAAGGTTCATCTCGGTCATGTCGGTGAATAAGCCCATCCGCCGCGCCCTGGTCAGTGTCTACGACAAGACGGGGCTCGAAGACCTCGCCCGCGGTCTGCACGAGGCGGGCGTCGAACTCGTCTCCACCGGCTCCACCGCCGGGAAGATCGCCGCCGCCGGAGTCCCGGTCACCAAGGTCGAGGAGCTCACCGGCTTCCCCGAGTGCCTGGACGGCCGCGTCAAGACGCTGCACCCCCGCGTCCACGCCGGCATCCTCGCCGACCTCCGTCTCGACGCCCACCGCGAGCAGCTCGCCGAGCTCGGCGTCGAGCCCTTCGACCTGGTCGTGGTGAACCTCTACCCGTTCAAGGCGACGGTCGCCTCGGGCGCCTCCGACGACGAGTGCGTCGAGCAGATCGACATCGGCGGCCCCTCGATGGTCCGCGCCGCCGCCAAGAACCACCCGTCGGTCGCCGTCGTCACCAGCCCCGAGCGGTACGCCGACGTCCTCGCCGCGGTCAAGGCGGGCGGCTTCGACCTCACCGCCCGCAAGCGGCTCGCCGCCGAGGCCTTCCAGCACACCGCCGCCTACGACGTCGCCGTCGCCTCCTGGTTCGCGGCCGACTACGCGGCCGACGGCGACTCGGGCCTCCCCGAGTTCCTCGGCGACACCTTCACGCGCAAGAACGTCCTGCGCTACGGCGAGAACCCGCACCAGCCCGCCGCGCTCTACACCTCCGGCGAGGGCGGTCTCGCCGAGGCCGAGCAGCTGCACGGCAAGGAGATGTCCTTCAACAACTACACGGACACCGACGCCGCCCGCCGCGCCGCCTACGACCACGCCGAGCCCTGCGTCGCGATCATCAAGCACGCCAACCCGTGCGGCATCGCCATCGCCGACGACGTCGCGACCGCGCACCGCAACGCGCACGCCTGCGACCCGCTCTCCGCGTTCGGCGGCGTCATCGCCGTCAACCGCCCGGTGACCGTGGAGATGGCCGAGCAGGTCGCGGAGATCTTCACCGAGGTCATCGTCGCCCCGGCGTACGAGGACGGCGCCGTCGAGGTGCTGGCCCGCAAGAAGAACATCCGCGTGCTGCGCGCCCCCGAGGCCCCGGCCTCCGCGTTCGAGGTCAAGCCGATCGACGGCGGCGCGCTGCTCCAGGTCGCCGACCGTCTCCAGGCCGAGGGCGACGACCCGGCCAACTGGACGCTCGCCACCGGCGATGCGCTCTCCGAGGCCGAACTGAAGGAGCTGGCCTTCGCCTGGAAGGCGAGCCGCGCCGTCAAGTCCAACGCGATCCTCCTCGCCAAGGACGGCGCGTCGGTCGGCGTCGGCATGGGCCAGGTCAACCGGGTCGACTCCGCGAAGCTCGCCGTCGAGCGGGCCGGCGAGGAGCGGGCGCGCGGGGCGTACGCCGCCTCCGACGCCTTCTTCCCGTTCCCCGACGGCCTGGAGATCCTCACGGCCGCCGGCGTCAAGGCCGTCGTCCAGCCCGGTGGGTCCGTCCGCGACGAGCTGGTGATCGAGGCCGCGAAGAAGGCAGGCGTGACCATGTACTTCACGGGCACGCGCCACTTCTTCCACTGACCGGCACCTCTTCCACCGGCCTCCAGCGACCGGACCCGAGGCCGCACCCCGACACGGGTGCGGCCTCGGCCGTGTCCGTCGTACGGAATCGGCTCGCCGCTCTGTTCTAATGAACGGCCGTGGAAATCCCTAGCGGGGGCAGTCACCGTGCTTGAGCTGAACAAGAGTGGAACGGACCGGTCGGGACCGGGACGCCTGCCCGCCCAGGGCCCGGGGCCGGACGCCCGTTCGGCCGGCGACGCGCCGCGTACGGGCGACGCCGCCGCCGAACGCGTACCCCTGCGCCCGTACCTCATCGCCGGCGCGATCCTGTGCGCGCTCTACTTCCTCTACGGGTACTTCCAGTACAGCCGCTTCGGCTCGCCCTCCTGGGACCTGGGCATCTTCGAGCAGGAGGTCCGGGCGTACGCCGGGTTCGACGCCCCGGTCGTCGACATCAAGGGCCCCGGCTATCTGATCCTCGGCGACCACTTCTCCCCGATCGTGGCGCTGCTGGCCCCGCTGTACTGGATCTGGCCGTCGGCCGAGGCCCTGCTGTTCGCCCAGGCCGCGCTGTTCGCGCTGGGAGCGGTCATCGTCGGCCGCACCACCCAGCAGCTCCTCGGCGGTCGCTCCGGGCTCTGCGTCACCGTCGCGTACGGACTCTCCTGGGGGATCCAGGAAGCGGTGAAGGCCGACTTCCACGAGATCGCCTTCGCGGTGCCCCTGCTCGCCCTCGTCTGCCGGGCCCTGCTCCTGAAGCGGTACACGGCCGCGCTCCTGTGGTCGCTCCCCCTGGTCCTGGTCAAGGAGGACCTGGGCGCCACCGTGGCGGTCGTCGGCTTCCTCCTCTTCGTGTACGGCCGCCGCCTCCAGGGCGCGCTGCTCGCCGCCTTCGGGGTCGCCGCCTTCGTCGTCACGCTCATGGTCCTCATCCCGGCGGCCAGCAGCGCGGGCACCTACGACTACTGGACGAAGATCGACAAGAACGGCGAGCAGGACGTCTCGATGCTGGACTCCGTCCTGGGCGTCCTCAACTCCTCCGTCAAGATCGAGATGCTGGTCTTCCTGATCGGCATCACCGCGTTCATGGCGCTGCGTTCACCGCTGACACTGCTGATCGTTCCCACGCTCGGCTGGCGGCTGCTCTCGCAGGACAGCAACCACTGGGGCATGGTCTGGCACTACAGCGCGATCCTCATGCCGGTGCTCTTCCTCGCGCTGGCCGACGGCGTCCGCCGCAGCCGCGACTCGCACCGGCCCTGGCTCGCCTCGTACGCGAAGGTCGCCGTGCCCGTCGCCGCCGCGATCGCCGTCGCGATGACCCAGCACCTGCCGCTGCGCGACCTGCTGCGCCCGGAGACCTACCGCACCGACGACGCCCGCAGCCAGGCCGCGCGGGCGGCGCTCGACGCCATCCCGGCCGGGGCGCGCGTCGAGACGGACATCACGCTGATGGCCCACCTCACCTCCGACCGCACCGTCTACTGGGTCGGCGGAGCCCCGGGCACCGCACCCGACATCGTCGCCATCAACCTGGACTTCGGCTGGTCCCGCCCGATCCAGGACCCGGTGGCGTACGCCCAGCAGCTGCACCCCGAGGCGCGCTACCGGCTCAAGCACCGGGGCGGCAGCTTCGTGGTGATGGAGCGCACGACACCGGAGCCGGCGGAGATCCCGGGCGCCCGGGACGACTGACCGCGGCCCCGGGCCCGTACGCGCGAAGGCCGCACCCGTTCACCGGGTGCGGCCTTCGCGTGTGCGAGGTGGTGCGGTGGATCAGTTGGCCTTGACGACCACCGACGAGCAGACCTTGTCCGCGAACGTCTGCTTCTTCGCGTCCCACAGCGGCCACAGCCAGCCGATGTAGCAGGCGATGCTGTCCAGGAAGTGGGCCAGGCGGCGCACGAAGGCCATGCCGAAGCCCAGCGGACGGCCGTCGGCCTCGCGCAGCAGGCGGATGCCCACGGCCTTCTTGCCGATCGTCTGGCCGGTGGTGCCCTCCTGGTAGAGCTGCCAGATGGCCATGGCGATGAGGCCGAGGAAGCCGATGACGGCGAGGATCGCGCCGAACGAGTCGCCGATGCCACCGCCGATGACGACCAGGATGTACGGGACCATCAGGACGAGGCCGTCCACGATCAGTCCGCCGAAGCGCAGACCCCAGTGGGCCAGCTCCGGCATGCCGCCCTGGCCGGGCTGCTGCGGGTAGCCGCCGCCGTAGGGCTGGCCGGGCTGCTGCGGGTAGCCGGGCTGCTGGGGGTACCCCGGCTGCTGCTGCGGGTAGCCGTAGCCCTGCGGCGGGACACCCTGCGGAGCCTGCTGCGGGTAGCCGTAACCGGGCTGTCCCTGCGGCGGGCCCTGCGGCGGCTGGCCGGGCTGCTGCCCGTACGGGTTGTTCGGGTCGCCGAAGCTCATATGGGGTGTTTCCTTCAACAGACGTGTGGGGACGAGATGGCCACACGGAGGAAGGACATCGATCAGCGGCCCGCCCCCCGTACAACCGCGGCCTTCATCGTTATAAGCGGGACCCTTGTTTGTCCAGTCCGGGGGCCCCGACGTTGTGCAAGTGCAATGTCCGGTACGGGGGTGGCGCCGGCAATTGGTATGCGGGCGGGGTCATCCGCGAGGATGGGACCATGACTGCCCAGATTCTCGATGGCAAGGCCACCGCTGCCGCGATCAAATCCGATCTGACCGTCCGTGTGGCGGCCCTCAAGGCCCAGGGGATCACTCCCGGCCTCGGAACCCTGCTCGTCGGGGACGACCCGGGCAGCCGGTGGTACGTCAACGGCAAGCACCGTGACTGCGCCCAGGTCGGCATCGGCTCCATCCAGCGCGAACTTCCCGACACCGCCACGCAGGAGGAGATCGAGGACGTCGTCCGGGAGCTCAACGCCGACCCCGAGTGCACCGGTTACATCGTCCAGCTGCCGCTGCCCAAGGGCATCGACACCAACCGGATCCTGGAGCTGATGGATCCGGCGAAGGACGCCGACGGGCTGCACCCGATGAGCCTCGGCCGCCTCGTCCTCAACGAGACCGGCCCGCTGCCCTGCACCCCGCAGGGCGTTGTCCAGCTGCTGCGCGCGCACGGCGTGGAGATCAACGGGGCGCACGTCGTGGTCGTCGGGCGCGGCGTCACCATCGGCCGGTCGATCCCGCTGCTGCTGACCCGCAAGTCGGAGAACGCCACGGTGACCCAGTGCCACACCGGCACCCGGGACCTCTCCTCCCACCTGCGCCAGGCCGACATCATCGTCGCCGCCGCCGGTGTGCAGCACCTGATCAAGCCGGAGGACGTGAAGCCGGGCGCGGCCGTGCTCGACGTCGGCGTCAGCCGGGACGCCGACGGCAAGATCGTCGGCGATGTGCACCCGGGGGTCCGCGAGGTGGCCGCCTGGGTCGCCCCGAACCCCGGGGGCGTGGGCCCGATGACCCGCGCGCAGTTGCTGGTCAACGTGGTCGAGGCCGCCGAGCGGGCCGCCGCCGAGGCCGCCGACGCCGCCGCAACGGGCTGACGGCCGGATCCGGAGGGAACCCCATGGGTGCTGGTACGAGTCCGGTCGACCCCGCCCCCGCCGGCCGGGCGGCGGACGAGCCGCGCGAACCGGACGAGCGGGACGGGACCACCGGGTCCGCCTCGCCGGACCCGGCCGCCACGGCTGCCACGGACGCGGACGCGGACACCGCCACGTCCACGGACGGGGCCACGGCCGCCACGGACACGGACACCGCCGCGGACGGGGCCGCGACCGGCGGGCGGCCCCGTCGGTCGCGGCGGTTCCCCCGGTTCACCCGGGACACCGCCCGGCCCGAGGGCGGCGGCAGGGCGGCGTCCGGCGACGCGCCCGCCCCCGCCCGGCAGTGGCCGTTGCTCACCGTGCTCGGCGCGGCGGGCCTCGGACTGCTGATCGTGGTGCTCGACCCGTTCGACCAGGCGTTCCGCATCGGCACGATCCTGATCGGCGGCGCGCTGATCGCCGGTGCCGTGCTGCGCTGGGTGGTGCCGTCCGTCGGGATGCTGGCGGTACGTTCCCGCTTCACCGACCTCGTCACGTACGGGCTGATGGGCACGTTGATCGTGCTGCTCGCACTGGTCGCACAGCCCGCGCCGTGGCTCGACGTCCCGATCCTGGAGGACGCGGTCCGCTTCACGATCCGCTAGCGGGCGGTCCCGTCCCGATCAGGTCCGTGGTGTCCGTCCCTACCCCCGAGGAGGGACGGACACCACGGCGGAACGGGGCAACCGGGCAAGGGGCCCCGGTATACGGCGGGATGGGCGGCCTTGCCCCGTCCTGACTCCAGCGTCATGGACATGAAAGACCGGAACAAGCGCTCACTGTGGCCTGTGGCACGGAAGTGACCATTCCGGCACGGTGTGATCGCCGCGCAACGATGGCAGACTGGTCCGGCGCACAGAGCGGCACGGAGCAGGCGGAGCAGTGGCCGGCGCGGTGCCGGGGCACGTGAGGACACGCACCCGCCCCGAATGCTCCCGTGCGCCTCCTCGTCAGGAACTGACACCCTGGCTCCGCGCATCCTCGTGGGTAGTCCAGCTGACGGTCCGGACCGGACGGGCGGCGGACGGACCGGGAGATGCGCGGGCCGGGGGCCGGCCGCAGCGGGGCACAGCACGTACGTCCGGGGGACATGAGGGGGGAAAACGCGATGCCTCGTTGGAAGGCACTGCCCGAAGAGCTCGACCCGCAGATCAGGGAGTTCGCCAGCCAGCTGCGCAGGCTCGTCGACCGCAGCGGGCTGAACATCAACGCGGTGGCCGACC
Source organism: Streptomyces anulatus (assembly GCF_014650675.1). Classification (GTDB taxonomy): domain Bacteria; phylum Actinomycetota; class Actinomycetes; order Streptomycetales; family Streptomycetaceae; genus Streptomyces; species Streptomyces anulatus. The sequence goes on from NZ_BMVK01000020.1 coordinate 135,799, forward strand.
GCACGGGTTACAGCAAGACGTCCTGGGAGCGGTATCTCAACGGCCGGCTGCTCGCCCCGCGCGGGGCCGTCGTGGCCCTCGCCGAGGTGACGGGCACCCCGCAGCACCACCTCACGACCATGTGGGAGCTGGCGGAGCGGGCCTGGAGCCGGGCCGAGATGCGTCACGACATGACGATGGAGGCCATCCGCATCACGCAGGCCCGTGCCGCGCTCGGTGAGCTCGGCACGACGGCTCCCGACGCCCCTGCGGGCGGCCGGTCCGGCCGGTCATCCGCCGGCGGCAGGCACAGCGCCTCCGGCGCGCGGGTCCCCGCCGCCGCGAGCCCCGCCGGTACGGACGCCCCGCCCCGCGACGTCCACGGCACGGACCCGTACGGCGGCGGGGCCTATGTGCCCGGCGACGACGACACGCGCCAACTCCTCGTCCCCACCCAGCGCGGCACCGCACCGAACCCCGCCCGCCACCAGGACCGGCCGTACGACGGCGGGCCGTACGACGGCGGGCCGCACCAGGGCGGGCAGCGGCCGGAGAGGAACACGGCGGAGAGCACCGGCCGCGGCTCCGGCCCCGGCCGGGATGCGCACGGCACCCGACCGGGCAGGACCCCCGGCGGCCGCAGGAAGGGCCCCATGCTCGCCGTCGGGGCCGTCGGCGCCCTGATCGTCGTGGTCGGCGCGCTGCTGCTCGCGCCGGGCGACGACGCGGCCAAGGCCACCCCCACCCCGTCGGTGGCCCCCACCAAGGCCGCCCCGGAGCTGCCCGTGGGCGTCGAGTGCAGCGGCGCGGACTGCGCCGGGCAGGACCCCGAGGCGATGGGCTGCGGCGGCGAGTTCGCCCGTACGGTGGCCGGCGCCGTGGTGGGCGGCAGCAAGATCGAGGTCCGCTACAGCGAGGTCTGCTCCGCCTCCTGGGCCCGGCTCACCGAGGCGGCCATCGGCGACACCGTGCGGATCACCGCCGGCGAGGGAGTGCAGGACGGTGAGGTCATGGGGGACACCGACGCGTACACCCCGATGGTCGCGGTGAAGAAGGCGTCCGACGCGAAGGCCTGCGCCACGCTGACCTCCGGCACGAAGGGGTGCACCGAACCGGGCGAGTGACGGCCCGGGCGGGCGCCCCCGCCCGGGGCGCTCGTCCGTCGCCCGTGCGTGCGGTGCGTGACCGGTTGTGTGCGGTGCCACAGGGGGGCGGGCGGCCCGGCCGGGCCGGGTCCGATAGCCTGACCGCTGGATATCTCTTCACGTCAAGATTCGTCGGGGCGCGAAGGGTGTCCAGCACCAGGGTCCGGCACCAGGGGCCGGGACCCCCACCGCCAGCTGTCTAAACGGAGACCGCCATGACCCGCACTCCCGTGAATGTCACCGTGACCGGCGCAGCCGGCCAGATCGGCTACGCGCTGCTCTTCCGCATCGCCTCCGGCCACCTGCTCGGCCCGGACGTGCCGGTCAACCTGCGCCTCCTGGAGATCCCGCAGGGCCTCAAGGCCGCCGAGGGCACCGCGATGGAGCTCGACGACTGCGCCTTCCCGCTGCTGCGCAACATCGAGATCACCGACGACCCGAACGTCGGCTTCGCCGGTGCGAACGTCGCCCTGCTCGTCGGCGCCCGCCCGCGCACCAAGGGCATGGAGCGCGGCGACCTGCTCGCCGCCAACGGCGGCATCTTCAAGCCGCAGGGCAAGGCCATCAACGACAACGCCGCGGACGACATCAAGGTCCTCGTCGTCGGCAACCCGGCCAACACCAACGCGCTCATCGCGCAGGCCGCCGCCCCGGACGTACCGGCGGAGCGCTTCACCGCGATGACCCGTCTGGACCACAACCGCGCGATCTCGCAGCTGGCCGCCAAGACCGGCGCCGCCGTCTCCGACATCAAGAAGCTGACGATCTGGGGCAACCACTCGGCCACCCAGTACCCGGACATCTTCCACGCGGAGATCGCCGGCAAGAACGCGGCCGAGGTCGTCAACGACGAGGTGTGGCTGGCCGACACCTTCATCCCGACCGTCGCCAAGCGCGGCGCCGCGATCATCGAGGCCCGTGGCGCGTCCTCGGCCGCCTCGGCCGCCAACGCCGCCATCGACCACGTGCACACCTGGGTCAACGGCACCGCCGAGGGCGACTGGACCTCGATGGGCATTCCGTCGGACGGCTCCTACGGCGTCCCCGAGGGCATCATCTCCTCGTTCCCGGTCACCACGAAGAACGGTGTCTACGAGATCGTCCAGGGCCTGGACATCAACGAGTTCTCCCGTAAGCGCATCGACGCGTCGGTCAAGGAGCTCACCGAGGAGCGCGACGCGGTCCGCGAGCTCGGCCTCATCTGAGACCCGCTCCCGCGACACGTCGAGCGCCCCCGGCGGCACCAGCCGCCGGGGGCGCTTCCGCGTTCCCGCCCGGAGCGGGCGGTCAGCTCTTGAAGTCGCCGGGCGTGTAGTGGCCGGGGGCCAGGCGGCCGGTGACACCGAAGCGGTTCCAGGCGTTGATCACGGTGATGGCCGCGATCAGCTGGGCCAGCTCGGTCTCCTCGAAGTGCTTGGCGGCCTCCGCGTACACCTCGTCCGGGACGAAGCCGTCGGTCAGGACGGTGACCGCCTCGGTCAGGGCGAGCGCCGCCAGCTCCTTCGGGGTGTAGAAGTGCTGCGACTCCCGCCAGGCGCTGAGCTGGACGATCCGCTCGACGGACTCGCCCGCCGCGAGCGCGTCCTTGCTGTGCATGTCGAGGCAGAACGCGCACTGGTTGAGCTGCGAGGCCCGGATCTTCACCAGCTCGACCAGGACGGGGTCCAGGCCCTTCCTGGCGGCGATGTCGAGCCGGACCATCGCCTTGTAGACGTCGGGGAGGAGCTGGGAGACGGAGATCCGGGGCGGGTGCTCGGGGGCGAGGTCGGCCGGGGCGTGGTGGTGCTCGTGCGTCGAGGTCATGAGGACGACGCTACGGCCCCGGTGGCACCCCGGTATGGTCCATTGGCATGACGGATTCCTGGGCCACTTTCGGCGCGGACCTGCATCTGGAACCGGTCGGCCAGGGGCTCCGCAGCGGGCTGATGGAGGCGCTGCGGGAGGCGGTGCGCTCCGGCCGCCTGGCCCCCGGCACCCGGCTGCCGTCCTCCCGGGTCCTCGCCGCCGACCTGGGCGTCGCCCGCAACACGGTCGCCGACGCCTACGCCGAACTGGTCGCCGAGGGCTGGCTCACCGCCCGGCAGGGCTCGGGGACCCGGGTCGCCCGGCGGTCGGCGCCGCGCCGGACGGACCCCGCCGCGGCCCCCTCCCGGCCGGCGCGGTCCGGGGCCGGGTACAACCTGAAGCCCGGCTCGCCCGACCTGTCCGCCTTTCCGCGCACCGCCTGGCTCAAGGCCGCCCGCAAGGCGCTCACCGCCGCGCCCGACGAGGCCTTCGGCTACGGCGATCCGCACGGCCGGGTCGAACTGCGCACCGTGCTGGCCGAATACCTGGCGCGGGCGCGCGGGGTCTACGCCGACCCGGAGCGCATCGTGATCTGCTCCGGCTTCGCACACGGGCTGACGCTGCTGGGCCGGGTGCTGCTGCGGCGCGGGGTCCGGGACGTCGCCGTCGAGTCGTACGGCCTCGACGTCCACAGAGACCTCCTCACCGACGCCGGGCTGCGCACCCCGTGCCTGCCCCTGGACGAGCGCGGGTCCCGGACCGGCGAGCCGGCCGCGCTGCGCGGCGCGGGGGCCGTGCTGCTGACCCCGGCGCATCAGTTCCCCACCGGCGTACCGCTGCACCCGGACCGGCGGGCCGCCGCCGTCGACTGGGCCCGGTCCACCGGCGGGCTGATCCTGGAGGACGACTACGACGGCGAGTTCCGGTACGACCGGCAGCCGGTGGGCGCGCTCCAGGGGCTCGATCCGGAGCGGGTCGTCCATCTCGGCACCGCCAGCAAGTCGCTGGCCCCGGGGCTGCGCCTCGGCTGGATGGTGCTGCCCCGGAGCCTGGTGGGGGAGGTGGTGGCGGCGAAGGGCGTGTCCGACTGGACGTCCGGTTCGCCCGACCAGCTGACGCTCGCGGAGTTCATCGCCTCGGGGGCGTACGACCGGCATGTGCGCTCCATGCGGCTGCGCTACCGCCGGCGCCGCGACCAGCTGGTCGCGGCGCTCGCGGAGCGCGCGCCGGGCATCGAGGTCAGCGGGATCGCGGCCGGACTGCACGCGGTCCTCGAACTCCCGGCGGGCGCCGAGCGCTCGGTGATCCAGGCGGCGGCGTTCCAGGGCCTGGCGCTGGACGGCCTCGCGCGCTACCGCCACCCGGACGCCCCGGCCGCCCGCGACGCCCTGGTGATCGGTTACGGATCGCCGTCGGAGAGCGCCTGGGCGGGCGCGCTCGACGCCCTGTGCCGGGTGCTGCCGTGAGGGCCAGGTTCCGAACCGGCCACCCCTCCCACTAATCTGACAAGCGGTCCGGTGGCGAAAAAGGGACGCCGGATTCGATCGCGTACCACGGGGGAGAACCGAACATGGCCACACGAAGGCTGAGGTCGAGCACGGTCGTGCTCGGCGGTATGGGGCTGCTCGCCCTGACGATCACGTCCTGCGGTTCGGAGCCGGACAGGCGCTGCGCCGACCGCACGACGCAGAAGACCCTGCCGAGTTCCGAGTGCCGCAGCGGCGGGAACGGGTCGTACTACTACGGCGGCAAGAGCGACAGCGGCAAGGTGCAGGGCGGCAGCTTCGACAAGTCGGCCGTCGACCGGGGCGGCTTCGGCTGCTCCGGCTCCGGCGGCGGCTGACCGCCGTGGAACGCCGCACGATCGAACCGCGCCCCGGCTGGCAGGAGACCGTCGAGGCACAGGGCGTCGTCTACCCGCTCACCCGCTACCCGGACGACTCGCTGCGTCCGTACTGGGACGAGAGCGCCTACTACGTCTTCTCGCTGCCCGAGGTCGAGGCGCTGGAGGAGGTCGTCGAGGAACTGCACACGATGTGCCTGGCCGCCGCCGCGCACATTGTCGAGCGCGACCGCTTCGCCGACCTCGGCATCACCGACCCCCGCCTCGCCGCACTGGTCGCCGAGTCCTGGCGCCGCCGTTCCGAACTGCCCTCCGTGTACGGGCGGTTCGACCTGCGCTACGACGGGAGCGGCCCGGCGAAGATGCTGGAGTACAACGCCGACACCCCGACCTCGCTGGTGGAGGCCGCGAGCGCGCAGTGGTTCTGGATGGAGGACCGGTTCCCCGGGGCCGACCAGTGGAACTCCCTGCACGAGCGGCTGGTCGGCGCCTGGAAGCGGCAGGCGCCCCTGCTGCCGCCCGGGCCGCTGCACTTCGTCCACTCCGACGGCGACGAGCTGGGCGAGGACCTGATGACGGTCGCGTATCTGCGCGAGACCGCCCAGCAGGCCGGACTCGCCACCGAGGCGCTGTCCGTCGAGGAGATCGGCTGGGACCGGCTGTCGGGCCGGTTCGTCGACGACCGGCTGCGGTTCATCCGCAGCTGCTTCAAGCTCTACCCCTGGGAGTGGCTGGCCACGGACCGCTTCGGCCCGCAGGTACTGGACACCCTCGACAACGGCGGCGGCAGCGGCACCACGTGCTGGATCGAGCCCGCCTGGAAGATGCTCCTCTCCAACAAGGCGCTGCTCGCGATCCTCTGGGAGCTGTACCCCGGCCACCCCAACCTGCTCCCCGCCCATCTCGACGGACCGCGCGAGCTGGCCGGACCCGGCGGGGCCGGATACGTGTCCAAGCCGCTGCTGGGCCGCGAGGGCGCGGGCGTCGAGCTGCACGGCCCCGGCTCGCCGCCCGTGGAGCGCGACGAGCCGTGCTGCTACCAGGAGATGGCCCCGCTGCCCGACTTCGACGGCAACCGGGTGGTGCTCGGCGCGTGGGTCGTCGAGGACGAGGCGGCGGGGCTCGGCATCCGGGAGTCGGCGGGGCCGGTCACGGACGAGTACGCCCGCTTCCTGCCCCACGTCATCCTCTGAACCCTCCGGCTCTACGGGTACGGGACCGGCTCAGGCGCTCAGCACCGCCCGCAGCCGGTCCAGGCCCCAGTCCAGGTCCTCCTTGCTGATCACCAGCGGCGGGGCGATCCGGATCGTGGACCCGTGGGTGTCCTTCACCAGCACCCCCAGCTCCATGAGCTTCTCGGAGATCTCCCGGCCGGTGCCCAGCGCCGGAGCGATGTCGACGCCCGCCCACAGCCCCCGGCCGCGCACCGACTCCACCGCACCGCCGCCCGTCAACAGGCCCAGCTCCCGGTGCAGATGGTCGCCCAGCTCGGCCGCCCGCTGCTGGTACTCGCCGGTCCGCAGCATCGCGATCACCTCCAGCGCCACCGCGCAGGCCAGCGGGTTCCCGCCGAACGTGGAGCCGTGCTCGCCGGGCCGGAACACGCCGAGCACGTCCGCCGACGACACCACCGCGGAGACCGGCACCACCCCGCCGCCCAGCGCCTTGCCGAGCACGTACATGTCCGGCACCACGCCCTCGTGGTCCAGCGCGAACGTCTTCCCGGTCCGGCCGAGGCCCGACTGGATCTCGTCGGCGATGAACAGGACGTTCCGCTCGCGGGTCAGCTCCCGTACGCCGGGGAGATAGCCGGCCGGCGGCACCAGCACCCCGGCCTCGCCCTGGATCGGCTCGATCAGCACCGCCACGGTGTTCTCGGTCATCGCCTCCCGCATCGCGGTGAGATCCCCGTACGGCACGATCTCGAAGCCGGGGGTGTACGGGCCGAAGTCGGCCCGCGCCTCCGGGTCGGTGGAGAAGCTGACGATCGTGGTCGTACGGCCGTGGAAGTTGTCCGAGGCCACGATGATCTTCGCCATGCCGTCCGGCACGCCCTTGACCCGGTAGCCCCACTTGCGGGCGGTCTTCACCGCGGTCTCCACGGCCTCCGCGCCGGTGTTCATCGGCAGCACCGTCTCCATGCCGCACAGCGCCGCCAGGTCCGTACAGAAGTCGGCGAACCGGTCGTGGTGGAAGGCCCGGGACGTCAGCGTCACCCGGTCCAGCTGGGCCTTGGCCGCGTCGATGAGCCGACGGTTGCCGTGGCCGAAATTGAGCGCCGAATACCCGGCGAGCAGATCGAGGTACCGGCGGCCCTCGACATCGGTCATCCAGGCGCCCTCGGCCGAGGCCACGACGACCGGCAACGGGTGGTAGTTGTGCGCGCTGTGCGCCTCGGCGGAGGCGATGGCAGTTTCCGTGGTCGACACGGGATCTCCGTTCGTCGTGCGGCGTGGGCGGGGGTGGTGCCCACTTTGTATCGTCGGTCGGAACCCGCGCCGGGAAACCTCCATCGCCCGGCGCGCCCGCCGTCGCACGCCGGGCGGCCGAAATGTGCGGTTCGTCTCAGGCGTGCGCTCCCGTGCTCCGGGCTCCTGCGGGTACGCGCCCTCTCCGCCCCGCACCGGCTGCCGGAGATCGCCCCCGTACCTGAGACAATGGGGCCATGGCCTCTGATCGCCCCTCGCTCCCCACCGACCAGCCGCAGACGGGCCGCACCGGTGCGGCCGTCCGTCCGCGCGTGCTCTCCGGGATCCAGCCCACCGCAGGCTCGTTCCACCTCGGCAACTACCTGGGCGCGGTGCGCCAGTGGGTGGCGCTGCAGGAGGCCCACGACGCCTTCTACATGGTCGTGGACCTGCACGCGATCACGATCCCGCAGGACCCCGCCGAGCTGCGGGCCAACACCCGGCTCGCCGTGGCGCAGCTGCTGGCGGCCGGTGTGGACCCGGAGCGCTGCACGCTCTTCGTCCAGAGCCATGTGCCCGAGCACGCCCAGCTCGGCTGGGTGATGAACTGCCTCACCGGCTTCGGCGAGGCCTCCCGGATGACGCAGTTCAAGGACAAGTCCGCCAAGCAGGGCGCCGACCGGGCCACCGTCGGCCTCTTCACCTACCCGGTGCTCCAGGTCGCGGACATCCTGCTCTACCAGGCGAACCAGGTCCCGGTGGGCGAGGACCAGCGCCAGCACATCGAGCTGACCCGCGACCTCGCCGAGCGGTTCAACGGCCGGTACGGCCAGACGTTCACCGTCCCCGCGCCGTACATCCTCAAGGAGACGGCGAAGATCTTCGACCTCCAGGACCCGGCGGTCAAGATGAGCAAGTCGGCCTCCACGCCGAAGGGCCTCATCAACCTGCTCGACGACCCGAAGGTCACGGCGAAGAAGGTGAAGAGCGCGGTCACCGACACCGACACGGTGATCCGGTTCGACGCCGAGAAGAAGCCGGGCGTCAGCAACCTCCTCACGATCCTCTCCACCCTCTCCGGCAGCTCCGTCGAGGACCTGGAACGTAGTTACGAGGGCAAGGGCTACGGTGCGCTGAAGACCGATCTGGCCGAGGCCATGGTGGAATTCGTCACTCCTTTCCGGGCTCGCACCCAGCAGTATCTGGACGACCCGGAGACGCTGGATGCCATCCTGGCCAAGGGAGCGGAGAAGGCCAGGGCCGTCGCCGCGGAGACCCTGGCGCAGACGTACGACCGGATGGGACTCCTGCCCGCCAAGCACTGAGTCCAAGGACCCTGGCGAGATCATGGCCGGAGGGGTCACACTTGCGGCGACGGAACGTGTGGGCCGGAAACCTGGCCCACGCGGCATGACCGGAAATCGACTATCGACGGTGGAGGAGAACGACGTGGGGACCGTAACGCTCGGCGTTTCGATCGCGGTCCCGGAGCCCTACGGCAGCCTGCTCCAGGATCGCCGCGCGAGCTTCGGGGACCCTGCCGCCTTCGGCATTCCCACCCACGTCACCCTGCTCCCGCCGACCGAGGCGGAGTCGGCCGACCTGCCGGCGATCGAGGCGCACCTCGACAGGATCGCCACGGCCGGCCGGCCGTTCCCGATGCGGCTGTCCGGCACCGGCACCTTCCGCCCGCTGTCGCCGGTCGTCTTCGTCCAGGTCGCCGCGGGCGCCTCGGCCTGTGCCTGGCTCCAGAAGCGGGTACGGGACGCCTCCGGCCCCCTGGTGCGCGAGCTCCAGTTCCCGTACCACCCGCACGTCACCGTGGCCCACGGCATCGCCGAGGAGGCCATGGACCGGGCCTACGAGGAGCTCGCCGACTACGAGGCCGCCTGGACCTGCGGATCCTTCTCGCTGTACGAGCAGGGCCCGGACGCCGTCTGGCGCAAGATCAGGGACTTCCCGTTCGGCGGGGGCGGCGGGGCGCCCGCGGTCCCCGCCCAGGGCGGCTACACGATCGACGAGCCGTCGGCCCCGTCGCTACGGCCCTGAGCACCCGGGGCCGCAGGCCCTAGACCGGCAGCCGGCGGAACAGCGGGCGCGGGACGTGCCGCAGCGCCGCCATCACCACCCGGAGCGAACCGGGCACCCACACCGTCTCCGAGCGCCGCCGCAGCCCCGTGACGATCGCCGCCGCGACCTCCTCCGGGCCGGTCGCGAGCGGCTGCTCCGGCCGCCCCGCCGTGGCCCGGGTCCGGACGAAGCCGGGGCGGACGACCATCACCTGCACCCCGGTCCCCTGGAGCGCGTCGCCGAGCCCCTGCGCGAACGCGTCGAGGCCCGCCTTGCTGGAGCCGTAGATGAAGTCCGCGCGCCGGGCGCGCTCCCCGGCCACCGAGGACAGCACCACCAGCGAACCGTGCCCCTGCGCCTGAAGTGCGCCGGCGCACACCAGCCCGGCGGAGACCGCCCCCGTGTAGTTGGTCTGGGCGACCCGGACGGCGGCCATCGGCTCCTCCTCGTCCCGCGCCTGATCGCCGAGGACCCCGAACGCCATCAGCACCACGTCGATGTCGCCCTCCGCGAAGACCTTGCCGAGGACGACCTCGTGGGAGGCGGAGTCCAGCGCGTCGAAGTCGACGGTCCGCACGTCCGCCCCCCGGCCGCGCAGCTCGGCGGCGGCCGACTCCAGGGCGGGGGAGGGGCGCCCGGCCAGCCAGACCCGGCGGGTGCGCAGGGCGATCAGCCGGCGGGCGGTGGCCAGGGCGATCTCGGAGGTGCCGCCGAGGACGAGCAGGGACTGCGGGGCGCCGAAGGCATCCTTCACGTAAATCTCCTGGTCAGATGGAGTGGGGGTGGAGGGTGGAGGAGGGAGAGGGGGAGGTCTACAGCCCGAGCCGGCGCGACAGGTCGGAGCGGAACGCCTCCGTCGGGTCCAGCCGCGCCCGCAGCTCCTGGAAGCCCGCAAGACCCGGGTACATCGCGGCCGCCGCCTCCGGCCGCATCCGGGAGTCCTTCGCCAGGCAGACCCGGCCCCCGGCGGCGGCCACCTCCTCGTCCACGTCGTCAAGGAAGCGGGCCAGCCCGGGCAGCGCGGCGGGCAGATCCAGGGCCAGCGACCAGCCGGGCGCGGCGAACGACAGCCCTCCGGGGTCCGCCGCCCCGAACCGTTGGAGCACGGCCCGCACGGCGGGGCCCCGGCGTCCCGCGATCCGCCGCACGACCCGGTGCAGGGTCTCCTCCTGGCCGTATCCGACGGTGAACCGGTACCGCACCAGACCGCCCCGGCCGTACAGCAGGTTCGCGTCCGGGTAGGCGTCCGCGGCGTGGAAGAAGGCGCCGACCGGCCGGAGCTCACCGGTCCGCGCGCGGGGTGCGCCGCGGTAGCGGACCTCGTTGTACAGGGCGGCCGGTGCCGGGCCGAACAGCCCGCCGGGCACCGGTGGGCAGCCGGGGAGCCGGAACCGTCCCCGGGCCCCTCCGGAACGCGGGGAGAGCAGAGTGCGCCCCGCGTGCGCCGGGCGCATGTCAGGGGTCGCGTGCTCCCCCCGGGTGAGGATCCCGCGTCCGGTCGCCCGGCCCCGGGCCGTCAGGTCGATCCAGGCGGAGGCGTACGGCAGCCGGTCGCCGCCCGCGGTGAAGCGGGCCAGCAGATCGTCCAGGTCCTCGGCGCGCTCGGTGGAGACGGACATCAGTGCCGTCGGCACGCGCCGGAGGCGCAGGGTGGCGCCCAGGATCACCCCGGTCAGCCCCAGGCCCCCGGCGGTGGCGTCGAAGAGGGCGGTACCCGGCAGCACCGTACGCACCTCGCCGTCGGCGGTGAGCAGTTCCAGGGCGCTCACATGCCGGGCGAACGAGCCCGAGCGGCGGTGGTCGAGGCCGGGCAGATCGGAGGCGATCGCCCCGCCGACCGTCACCCTGCCGGTCCCGGGCACGACCGGCGGGAGCCAGCCGAGCGGCAGCAGGACCCGCAGCAGCCGCTCCAGGCTCACCCCCGCGTCGCAGTGCAGCGCGCCGCTGGCGTCGACACCGCCGATCCGGGCCAGGCCGGTCAGGTCGAGCACCGAGCCGCCGGCGTTCTGCGCCGCGTCCCCGGGCGACCGCCCCAGCCCGCGCGCGATGACGCCCCGGGGCCCGCGCCCCCGGACGGCGGCGGCAGCCTCCTCGTGGGTGCGGGGGCGGAACCGCACGGCGGTCGTCGGGGCGGTGCGGCCCCAGCCGCTCAAGGACACCGTGTCGACGGACATGAGGGTGACCGTATCGTCCGGGAAATCCCCTTCGCGGCATTGGTGAATTCGCTCACCGGAACGGGTGATGGAGCGAGTGTCAGCGGAGCGTGGCGGAGTTCCGCCGGACGTGTCCGGGAGAGTCCGGGGCGGGCCGTCGATGTTCCGGGCCCAGGAGGGTACGCGTGACGTCATGGACTGGCTGAAGAAACTCCCGGTGATCGGGCCCCTGGTCGCCCGGCTGATGGAGACGCACGCGTGGCGTTCCTACGAGCGGCTGGACCGGGTCCACTGGGCCAGGCTCGCGGCGGCGATCACCTTCATCAGCTTCCTGGCCCTCTTCCCGCTGATCGCGGTCGGCGCCGCCGTCGCCGCCGCCCTGCTGAGCGACGAGCAGGTCGACACCATCAAGGACAAGCTCGCCGACCAGGTGCCGGGCATCTCCGACCAGCTGGGCATCGACGGGCTGATCGCCAACGCGGGCACGGTCGGCCTGGTGGCCGGTGCGCTGCTGCTGTTCACGGGTGTCGGCTGGGTCGGCTCGATGCGGGAGTGTCTGCGCGCCGTCTGGGAACTGGACGACGTCCAGCAGGCCAATCCCGTCGTCGCCAAGGTGAAGGACGCCGTGCTGCTGGTCGGCCTCGGCGGCGCGGCGCTCGCCACCCTGGCGGTCTCCACCATCGGCTCGACGGCGGTCGGCCGGACCGCCGACCTGATCGGCATCCCCGAGGACGGGGCCGGCGGCATCCTGCTGCGGGTGGCCGCCCTGGCGGTCGCGGTCGTCGCCGACTTCCTGCTGCTCCTCTATCTGCTGACACTGCTGCCCGGCGTGGAGCCGCCCCGGCGGCGGCTGGTGGTCGCGGCCCTGCTCGGGGCGGTCGGCTTCGAACTGCTCAAGCTGCTGCTCGGCAGCTATATGCGGGAGGTCGCGGGCAAGAGCATGTACGGCGCGTTCGGCGTGCCGATCGCGCTGCTCCTGTGGATCAACTTCACCGCGAAGCTGCTGCTGTTCTGCGCCGCCTGGACGGCGACCGGCAGCAAGGACGAGGAGGTCCGCGAGGGCGGCGAACAGGACCCCGGCGCGGACGGGACCGGCCCGGACGGAGCCGCCACGGAGCGTGGCGGCTCCACCCGCGTCTAGGACTTGTCGCTCGGTGCGCTCGGTGCGCTCGGTGCGGCCGAGGCGGCCGGGTCGACGGGCTCGGCCGGGTCCGCCGTCGGCGGGGTGCGGCGGGCCAGGCCGGTCAGCGGCCAGCGACGGTTGACGAGGAACACCCCGCCGGCCAGGAACACCAGCAGACCGCCGATGATCGCCAGGGCGATACCGACCCCGCTGGAGCCGTCCGAGGCCGCCGACGCGTGCGTGGCCTCCGCCTGGCCCCCCGAGCCCTGGTCGGCTCCGGCGGCGGGCGCCGCGCCCTTGCCGCCGGTCGCGGTCCCGGTGTCCACGGACTTCGGCGGCACCAGCTCGCCGACCGGGGTCACCTTGCCGCTCGCGGCGAAGCCCCAGTCGAGCAGGTGCGCGGCCTCCTTGTAGACGGCGTGGCTCTCCTCCGCCGACGGGTTCATGACCGTGACCAGCAGGACCTTGCCGTTGCGCTCGGCGACGCCGGTGAAGGTGTTGCCCGCGTGGGTGGTGTAGCCGTTCTTGACGCCCGCGATGCCCTGGTACGGGTCCACGCCGATGTCTCCGGTGATCAGCCGGTTGGTGTTCTGGATCTCGAAGGAGTCGCGCTTCTTCCCCTTCTTCTCCTCGCCGGGGAAGTCGGCCGACGCGGTCGCCGCGTACTCGCGGAAGTCCTTCTTCTGGAGTCCGCTGCGGGCGATCAGGGTCAGGTCGTAGGCGCTGGAGACCTGGCGCGGGGCGTCGTACCCGTCCGGCGAGACCACCCGGGTGTCCAGGGCCTGGAGCTCCTCGGCGTGCTTCTGCATCGCGGCCACCGTCTTCGGGACACCGCCGTACATCTCCGACAGGACGTGCACCGCGTCGTTGCCCGACCGCAGGAACACCCCGAGCCACAGGTCGTGGACCGTGTAGGTGTGGTCCTCCTTGATCCCGACCAGGCTGCTGCCCTCGCCGACCCCGGCCAGCTCGCTCTCCGTCACCTTGTGGGTCAGGGTGGTGGGCTGGAGCGCGGGCAGGACGGTGTCCGCGAAGAGCATCTTCATCGTGGAGGCGGGCGGCAGCCGCCAGTGCGAGTTGTGCGCCGCCAGGACGTCGCCGTTCTCCGCGTCCGCGACGATCCAGGACCGGCCGGTCAGCTCCTTGGGCAGCACCGGCGCACCCGGGCCCAGATTGACCTGGGTGCCGGCCTTGCCGAGCTGCTCCCCGCCGAGGGTGGACATCATGCTCGGCGGCTTGGGCTGTTTGTCGTCGCTCTTGTCCTTGTCGGCCGCCGAGGCGGGACTGAGGACGAAACCGGACAACAAGGCGGCGGAGGTGACCGTGAGGGCGATCTTTTTCAGAGCAGGCACGGTCGGAAACGTACAGGGCGAAGGTGTGGATGCGGACCCGGACCGGCTGACCCGCCGCAGGGAACGCCGGGACGGCCCCGTTCGGACGCCACCCCGGAGGAGGGGGCCGGGGGGCGGCGGCGATACTGGACCCATGAAGCTCAGCCGCCGCGTGTCCTGGTTCCTGCTCGCGTTCGGGGTGTGGAGCTGGTTCATCTGGATCACTTTCGTCAAGAACCTGTGGCAGGACGGCAGCGGACTCGCCTTCGACGACGCGGGCGAACCGACCGGGTACTTCTGGGTGCACCTGCTGCTCGCCATCACGTCCTTTCTTCTGGGGACGGCGGTCGGCGTGATCGGGTTGCGCGGAGTCCGGGCTTTGCGCGACGACCGCGCATGACGACGGGAACATGGGGAAGCTCGGATGGCAGCAGTGGTCTTCGCTCTGGTGGGGCTCGTGGTGCTGGCGCTGCTCGGCGCCGTGCACCGGTATCTGTGGCGCCGCTTCGTCGGTGACACGACGGCGCCGGGCAGCCCGCTGCGCAGGGCGGGCACCGTCGCGGCCTTCGTCCTGCCCCTGCTGAGCATCGGCGCCATGACGTCCGGCCGGGTGGGAGCGCCCTTCTGGCTCCAGCAGGTGCTGGCCTGGCCGGGGTTCCTGTGGCTGGCGTGCCTGCTCTACCTGACGCTGGCGCTCCTCGTGGGCGAGGTCGTACGCCCGGTTCTCCTGCGGGTCCTCGCCCGCCGCGACGGGGTGACCCCGGGGGCCGGCGCCCGGACCGTTCGCGAGCCGGCCGCCGCGGGCCCGGCAGGGGAAAGCGGAACGGGAACCGGAACCCCCGCCGACGTCCCGGACGGGACCCGCCCCCGTACCGAGGAGCTGGTGCCGTCCCACTCGGCCGGTACCTCCGCCCGCTCGGAAGCGGCGGGGCGTACGGCCACGGAATCCGTGACGGATCCCGTGGCGGAGCCCGCGACGGAACCCGCGAGGGAACGGGAAACGGAACCGGCCGCCGGACCCCTGGCCACCTCTGCCACCGCCCCCGCCACCACCCTCGCCCCCGGCCCCTCCCGGCGGCTCTTCGTCTCCCGGGTCGTCGGCGGCGCGGCGGCCGCCGCCGGCCTCGCCACCGTCGGGTACGGCACCTACGGCGTGCTGCGCGGGCCCAGCGTCAGGCGGATCACCGTCCCGCTGGCCAAACTGCCCCGCGCCGCCCACGGCTTCCGGATCGCCGTGGTCAGCGACATCCACATCGGCCCGATCCTCGGCCGCGCCCACACCCGCCGGATCGTCGACACGATCAACGCGACCTCGCCCGACCTGGTCGCCGTCGTCGGGGATCTCGTCGACGGGTCCGTCGCGGACCTGGGCTCCGCCGCCGAACCGCTGTCCGCCCTGCGCGCCCGGCACGGCAGCTTCTTCGTCACCGGCAACCACGAGTACTTCTCCGGCGCCGGGCAATGGGTCGATCACGTACGCGAACTGGGCCTGCACCCGCTGGAGAACGCCCGGGTCGAGATCGAGGGCTTCGACCTCGCCGGCGTCAACGACATCGCGGGTGAGACCGAGGGGCAGGGGCCGGACTTCGGCCGCGCGCTGGGCGACCGGGACCGCGGCCGGGCCGCCGTCCTCCTCGCCCACCAGCCCGTCGTCATCCACGACGCCGTCGAGCACGGCGTCGACCTCCAGCTCTCCGGCCACACCCACGGCGGACAGCTCTGGCCCGGCAACTTCCTCGCCGAGCTGGCCAACCCCACCGTCGCCGGGCTCGAACGCTACGGCGACACCCAGCTCTTCGTCTCGCGCGGTGCGGGCGCCTGGGGCCCGCCGGTCCGGGTGGGCGCCCCCTCCGACATCACCGTCGTGGAGCTGGCCTCCCGTCAGGCCTAGAGCGCGGCGGCCTCCGTTGCGGCTGCGACGGCCCGGAAGCTTCGGTTCCGTCGTCATGGAATCCACACCGAAGGGTCACCGTCAGCTACATAAACTCGCAGGTAGGAGACGCGAAACAGCCTTTTCGGACAGAGGTTCGGGCATGTGTCCAATAAAAGGCTGTGAGTGCCCCATTTACTCTTCCAGATGTGAAAATCGTGTGATTGGGTAAGCGCGAACATGCGGCGATGTGCGCGTCACAAACGCGACCGCCGAGGTGGGGCTGGTAAGGGAGAGCACGGCAATGCGGTCGGTCCGGGTACGGATTCTCGCGATTCTCGCGGTATTGGTGATAGCGGGCGTCGGTGCCTGGCAACTGCTCCCGTCGGGGGAGGCGAAGACCGATGCGATCACTGTCGGGACATCGGACGTCGTCACTTCCCTCGACCCGGCCGGCGCGTACGACGCGGGTTCCTGGGCGATCTACAGCAACATCTACCAGTCGCTGATGACCTTCAAGCCGGGTGCGGTCACGCCGGAGCCGGACGCCGCCGAGAGCTGCGGGTTCGTCGGGCAGAAGCTCCAGACGTACCAGTGCAAGCTCCGTGACGACCTGACCTTCACCAACGGCCGCAAGATCACCGCCGAGGACGTCAAGCACTCCTTCGACCGGATCTTCACGATCAAGTCGGACGTCGGCCCCGCGGGGCTCTTCCCCACGCTCGACTCGGTGACGACCGAGGGCCGCACGATCACGTTCAACCTGTCCGGCAAGGACGCGACCTTCCCGCAGAAGATCGCCACCGGCGCCGCGGCGATCGTCGACACCACCAAGTACCCCGAGGACAAGATCCGTTCGGGCAATCAGGTCGACGGCTCCGGTCCGTACGTCCTCAAGTCGTACGAGCACGGGACCCGCGCCGAGCTGGTGCCGAACCTGAAGTACAAGGGTGCGCTCAAGAAGACCGGCCAGGCCGTCACCATCCGCTACTTCAAGACCTCCGAGGACCTGCAGACGTCCTGGGACGCCGGTGACGTGGACGTCGCCCACCGCCAGCTGCCCTCCGAGACGCTCGCCGAACTGAACATGAACGACCCGGACGTGCGGGTGACCGAGGCGACCAGCGCGGAGATCCGCAACATCATCTTCAACGTCCGCGAGGGCACGCCGTTCGCGGACAAGAAGGTCCGCCAGGCCGTCGCCGCGCTCCTCGACCGGGGCCCCCTGGTCCGGAAGGTCTACCAGGGCACGGTCGACCCGCTGTACTCGCTGATCCCCACCGGCTTCATCGGGCACAGCACCCCCTTCTTCGACACCTACCCCTCCTCCGACCCCAAGCGCGCCGCCCAGCTGCTCCAGCAGGCCGGAGCGAAGACGCCGGTCCCGGTGAACTTCGCCTACCGCGAGGGCGACATGTACACCAAGGAGACCGCCGAACTCCGGCGTCAGCTGGAGAAGGACGGGCTGTTCAAGGTCTCGGTCGAGGCCGTGGAGTGGACGAAGTACCAGAAGGAGTACGCGGCCGGTAAGTACGACATGTACACCGTCGGCTGGTTCCCCGACTTCCCGGACCCCGACACCTTCAGCCAGCCGCTCGTCGGCACCGGCAACGTCCTGCACAGCGGCTACTCCAGCAAGAAGATGGACCAGCTGATCGCCGCCACGCAGCAGTTCAGCGACCGCAGCCGCACCTCCGGAGACTTCAAGGAGATGCAGTCGCTGGTCGGCGAGGACGTCCCCCTGCTGCCGCTGTGGCAGAAGAAGGACTACGTCGTCGCCAAGTCCGAGGTCGCGGGCTCCCAGTACCTCTCCGAAGGCACCGGTACCTGGCGCCTGTGGGAACTCAGCCGGATCTGACCGGCGCGTCCGGCAGGGGCGGCAGGGGCCTCAGGGGCGTTCTGCCGCCGCCTGCGGCGGACCCGGCAGGAACTCCACCAGCAGCGCGTGGATCTGCCGCACGAGCGGTCGCAGCACCCGGAACCGGGAGAGCGAGATGGCGCGTGCGGCGATCGGCGCGGTGCGCTCGACCAGTCGGCGGCTGCGCTCGGCGCCCTCGCTGCGGTCGTACACCCAGAACAGCACCAGCCCCATCTGCATCAGCCACATCAACTGCGGCAGTAGCGGAGCCAGTTCGGGGTCGCTCTTGACGTCCGCCCCGGCGATGCAGCGCTCGTGGATGGAGATCGCCGCGTCGCGGGCGGCCGCCGAGTCCTCGGAGAACGGGGAGAGCGGGCTGTCCGGATCGGCGGCGTTCTTGAAGAACTGGGCGGCGAAACGGTGGTACGGCTCCGCCACGTCCAGCCAGCCGAGCAGCACGCCCCTGACGCGTACGGTCAGATCCCCGTCGCCCTCCAGCACGGGCCGGACGGCCGCCGCGTGTTCGCCGGCGATCCGGTCGTAGAAGCCCTGGACCAGGTGCTCCTTCGAGGAGAAGTAGTAATAGGCGTTCCCGACCGAGACGCCCGCCTCCTGGGCGATGGCCCGCATGGTCGTCCGGTCGTAGCCGCGCTCCGCGAAGAGCCGGAGCGCCGTTTCGAGAATCAGCGTGCGGGTCTGCTCGCTCTTCGCGGCCTTGGCCGGTTTCTTCTCCTGCACGTTCTTCTCTTCCTTCACCACGGGCCCAAGGTTAACGGGGCCCCCACGGTCCTCCGGGCGGGGCGGCGCACTCCCGGACCCCGGGGGCGCAGGGCGGGAGGGCCAGGGAGCGGTAGCGGGCGGCGGCCAGGACGGTGCCCCGGGCGAAGGGCCGCCCCGCCGGGGTGGTCAGCCAGTGTGCCCTGGAGCGGTACTTGGCCAGCGCCCACAGGCAGACGATCCAGGCCGAGGCCTCCCGGTAGACCTGCCCCAGGTCGCCGACGACGGTGATCTCCGCCAGCGTCGCCGCATGGTCCAGCTCCGGGAACCGCCGCCGCGCCTCGGCCGATCCGGCCGGTACGAGGTCCAGCGGGACGAGCTGCCGCTGCCGCTGGAGCCAGTTCCGCAGGTGGACGCAGAGGGGGCACTGCGCGTCGTAGAGCACAGTGATCCGGCGTACGGGCGCGGGCCCTCCGGCGGCGTACGGGGCGGGTCCCGGCGCCGCCGCGGGCGCGGCCTCGGTCACCGGGCTCACCGCCCCGGTGCGGGCGCGGCCCACGGTCCCTGGGCACCCGGGGGCGTCCAGCCCTGCGGCGGCAGGGGCGGGGTCTGCTCGCGCTCCAGGGCGCTGCGGCGGCGGATGCGGCTGAGGACCCAGACGTTGCCCAGGTGCATGACACCGAGCACCAGCAGCACCACGCCCACCTTCACCGAGAGGGCCTCGAAGAGCTCGCGGGCGTTGGCGACCCCGTCGGCGTTCTTCAGGTAGAGCGTGACGAACCCGAGGTTGACCAGGTAGAAGCCGACCACCAGCAGATGGTTGACGGCCTCGGCGAGCTTCTCGTTCCCGTGCAGCACGTCGGCGAGGAAGATCCGCCCGTTACGGCTGAGGGTGCGGGCGACCCAGACGGTGAGCGCCACGGTGATCAGCAGATAGATGACGTACGCGACAACAGTGAGGTCCATGCCTCACCCTCCCTTGAACGCGTTCAAAAATGCTTTCGGGCATGACAATAGACCCCTTCTTGAACATGTTCAAGAAGGGGTCCGGGGAGGGGATGGCTCAGAGGGTCCCGGGCGTCAGGCGCTCATCGAGCGGGCCTGGTTGAGCTGGCCCATGACCGCCGGGAAGGTGTACGGGCCCATGGCCGGGATCATCGTCGAGTGGTGCCGGCCGCCGCTGGTGACCGTGACCTGGATGAAGCCGGTGGTCCGCTTCTCCTTCATCAGCAGGAACAGCAGACCGATCAGGCAGAACAGGGCGAAGATGATCGCCAGCACGACCGCGTGCGTCGGGATCTTCTCCTCCGTGCGCGACATGTCCGTGGCCGTCCAGACCGCGCCCTTGAGCGGCATCGGCCCGGACGGGGTGACGATCGCGTCGCTCATCACGGTGATGTCACCGATCGACAGCACCGGGACGCCGCCCTGGCCGGGCGCTCCCTGCGGCACCGGGAGGTACTGGCCCGGCATCGTCGGCTGCGCCGCGTTGGGGTACCCGTAACCGGGACCGGGCTGGGCCGCGGAATCCGGCAGCGGCTGCGGATAGCCGTACGCGGGCGGGGCGCCCGGCGCCGGGTAGCCGTACCCCTGGCCGTCGGCGACGGTGGGCTGGTGGCCCGGCTGCTGGGGAGGGCCCCACTTGTACGCGTCGTCCGCGTACGGATTCGGCTCGCTCACGACGATCCCCGTTCTCTTTCGGTCTTCAGCTCCGCTGAACCGTACCGCCCGTGCGGCCCCGGCGCAGCAACAGGCCCCGCCCCCAGCAGCGGTGAGGCTGCGGGGGGCGGGGCCCGTCGACGTAACAGGTGTTACGGGAAGGTCAGAAGCGACGCGTGATGAGCGCGCGCTTCACCTCCTGGATCGCCTTGGTGACCTCGATGCCACGCGGGCAGGCGTCCGTGCAGTTGAACGTGGTGCGGCAACGCCACACGCCGTCACGGTCGTTGAGGATCTCCAGGCGCTGCTCGCCGCCCTCGTCGCGCGAGTCGAAGATGAAGCGGTGCGCGTTGACGATCGCCGCCGGGCCGAAGTACTGGCCGTCGTTCCAGAACACCGGGCACGAGGACGTGCACGCGGCGCACAGGATGCACTTGGTGGTGTCGTCGAACCGCTCGCGGTCCTCGGCGGACTGCAGACGCTCGCGGGTCGGCTCGTTCCCCTTGGTGATGAGGAAGGGCATGACGTCGTGGTACGCCTGGAAGAACGGGTCCATGTCGACCACGAGGTCCTTGAGGACCGTGAGGCCCTTGATGGCCTCCACCGTGATCGGCTTGTCCGGGTTGATGTCCTTGATCAGCGTCTTGCAGGCGAGCCTGTTCTTGCCGTTGATCCGCATCGCGTCGGAACCACAGATGCCGTGGGCGCAGGAACGGCGGAACGTCAGGGTTCCGTCGAGCTCCCACTTGATCTTGTGAAGGGCGTCGAGGACACGCTCCTTCGGGTCGATCTCGATCTGGAAGTCCTGCCACTGGACCTCGTCCGACACCTCGGGGTTGAAGCGGCGGATCCGGAACGTGGCCGTGATGAACGGCGAGTCGGCGAAGCCGGCCTCGGCCTTGTCGGTCTTGTCCAGGGTCGGGGTAGCCATCAGTACTTACGCTCCATCGGCTGGTAGCGGGTCGTCACGACCGGCTTGTAGTCGAGCCGGATCGACTCGGCGCCGTCGGCGGCCACCTCGCGGTACGCCATGGTGTGGCGCATGAAGTTGACGTCGTCGCGGTTCGGGAAGTCCTCGCGGTAGTGACCGCCGCGGGACTCCTTGCGGGCGAGCGCGGAGACCGCCATGACCTCGGCCAGGTCGAGCAGGTTGCCCAGCTCGATGGCCTCCAGCAGGTCGGTGTTGAACCGCTTGCCCTTGTCCTGGATGGACACGTTGAGGTACCGCTCGCGCAGCTCGGCGATCTTGTCGACCGCCGTCTTGATCGTCTGCTCGGTGCGGAACACCATCACGTTGGCGTCCATGCACTCCTGGAGCTCCAGGCGCAGGGTCGCGACGCGCTCGGTGCCGGTGGAGCTCCGCAGCCGCTCGACCTGGTCGGCGACCAGCTGGGCGGGGTTCTCGGGCAGCTCGACGAAGTCGGTCTTCGCCGCGTACTCGGCGGCGGCGATGCCCGAGCGCTTGCCGAAGACGTTGATGTCGAGCAGCGAGTTGGTGCCCAGGCGGTTGGCGCCGTGCACCGACACGCAGGCGACCTCGCCGGCGGCGTACAGGCCCGGGACGACGGTGGTGTTGTCGGCCAGCACCTCGCCCTCGACGTTGGTCGGGATGCCGCCCATGGCGTAGTGCGCGGTCGGCTGGATCGGGATCGGGTCCGTGTAGGGCTCGATGCCGAGGTACGTCCGCGCGAACTCGGTGATGTCCGGGAGCTTGGCGTCCAGCTGCTCCGGCGGCAGGTGCGTCAGGTCCAGGTACACGTGGTCACCGGCCGGACCGCAGCCGCGGCCCTCACGGATCTCCGTGTAGATGGAGCGCGAGACGACGTCACGGGACGCGAGGTCCTTCATGACCGGCGCGTACTTCTCCATGAAGCGCTCGCCGTCCTTGTTGCGGAGGATGCCGCCCTCACCGCGGGCGCCCTCCGTCAGCAGGATGCCCATGCGCCAGATGCCCGTCGGGTGGAACTGGAAGAACTCCATGTCCTCCAGCGGCAGACCGCGCCGGTAGCAGGCGGCCTGGCCGTCACCGGTCAGGGTGTGGGCGTTCGACGTCACCTTGAAGAACTTGCCGGTGCCGCCGGAGGCGTAGATGACCGACTTCGCCTGGAAGACGTGGATCTCGCCGGTCGCCAGCTCGTACGCGACGACGCCGGAGGACTTCTTGACCCCGTCGACCTCGGTGATCAGCTGGTCCAGGACGTAGAACTCGTTGAAGAACTCCACGCCCTCCTTGACGCAGTTCTGGTACAGCGTCTGGAGGATCATGTGGCCGGTGCGGTCGCCCGAGTAGCAGGCGCGACGGACCGGGGCCTCACCGTGGCTGCGGGTGTGACCACCGAAGCGGCGCTGGTCGATCTTGCCCTCGGGAGTGCGGCCGAACGGCAGGCCCATCTTCTCCAGGTCGAGGACGGCGTCGATGGCCTCCTTCGCGAGGATCTCGGCGGCGTCCTGGTCGACCAGGTAGTCGCCGCCCTTGATCGTGTCGAAGGTGTGCCACTCCCAGTTGTCCTCCTCCACGTTGGCGAGCGCGGCGGCCATGCCGCCCTGCGCCGCGCCCGTGTGGGAGCGGGTGGGGTAGAGCTTCGTCAGCACGGCGGTACGGCTGCGCTTGGTCGACTCGATGGCCGCGCGCATGCCGGCGCCGCCGGCGCCGACGATGACGGTGTCGTACTTGTGGATCTGCATGGTTTCCTCTGGTCCCTCTGTCCCGGCGCCTAGCGGATGTTCGGGTCGAAGGTGAAGATCACCAGCGTGCCCAGCAGGACGGTGAACACCGTGGCGGTGTACAGGAGCATCTTCAGCCAGAAGCGGGTGTTGTCCCGTTCGGCGTAGTCGTTGATGACCGTGCGCAGGCCGTTGCCGCCGTGGAGCATGGCGAGCCACAACATGATCAGGTCCCAGGCCTGCCAGAACGGCGAGGCCCAGCGGCCCGCCACGAAGGCGAAGCCGATCTTGGAGACGCCGCCGTCGAGCACCAGCTGGATCAGCAGGTGGCCGAGGACGAGGACGACCAGGACGATGCCCGACAGGCGCATGAAGAGCCAGGCGTACATCTCGAAGTTGGTGCGCGAACCCTTGGGGGTCTTGCCCGTGCGCTTGCGCGGGGGCTCGATCACCGGGGCCGGGTGGTCGACGTCGTACAGGCTCACGCCTTCGACGTCGCCGATCGCGGCTGCGGAAGAAGTCTCACTGGACATGGGCCTCAGCTCCCGAAGACGTCGCGTACGGCGTGACCGAGGACGGGGTACAGGGCCCCGACCATCAGCACGATCCAGATGCCCACCACGGTCCAGAGCATCTGCTTCTGGAGTCGCGGGCCCTTGGCCCAGAAGTCCACGGCGATGATCCGGAGACCGTTCAGCGCGTGGAAGAGAATCGCGGCCACGAGGCCGTATTCGAGGAGCGCGACGATCGGCGTCTTGTACGTGGCCACGACATCGTCGTAGGCCTCGGGGGAGACGCGGACGAGAGCGGTGTCCAGGACATGTACGAACAGGAAGAAGAAAATGAGGACACCGGTGACTCGATGAGCCACCCAGGACCACATGCCTTCCCGGCCGCGGTACAGCGTTCCAGCCGGCACGGAAGAACCCTCCGGGAGCGGGGATTGGGGTCGGCCGGCTTGACTGTCGGTCTGACCCGGCCGGGTACGGTCCACCGGCCCCGGCCATCGTAGCGACGCATTGTCGGTTCGTTCGCGCCGGGGCCTCTGGTGTGATCAAAGTGGCAATCAAACAGGCACGTACGGGCTAGAGCGACCCTTACCGCAGGGGGTCCGGCGTCACCAGCTCGACGATCCGGCTCCGGGCGAGTCGCCGCAGCTCCTCGGCGGTCACCGCCCGCTCCTCGTCCGGGTCGTGCGCCAGCCGGACCCGGATCCCGGCCAGCACCTGGTCCACGTGCTGGGAGGGGTGAAAGGCGTCCAGGCAGATCACGAAGGCGTGGCCGAACCGGCTCTCGTACGCCGCGTGCGCGGCCCGCAGCGCCAGATGGGCGGCGCGGGGAGCGTCGTGGTGCAGGCAGGGGGCCGGCTCCGAGGCCAGGGCCTCCGCGATGTCCCGGGGCGCGAGGTCGTAGCCCGCCTCGTCGGACGCGGCCAGTAGAGCGCCGAGATCCGGGTAGGGGCGGTGGGCGGCCATCCGGTGGGCCCAGCGGAGACTGCCGCAGCACTCCAGGAAGGCCGCCTCGGCGGCGGCGAAGGGCAGGCTGTTGAAATGGGCGAGGCCGACGGCGTGATCGACCGGCGGCGCTCCCGGGCCGTCGGCCGGAACCGGGTGGCGCGGCTGCGCGGGCACGGCCGGGTGGCCGGCCGGGGGCGCGGATCGCTTCGGCAGGCCGGCGGGGGACTCGCTGGACCTGGACAGCGTGGACTCCTCGTGTCAACGACAGCTATGACTCCGGGGCCCCGAACAGGAACCCTCTGTCCCTGGAAGACAGGCCAGGGTGCACCGAGGTTGCCCGGCGGGGGAGTGACTTCCGTGGGGGCCGGAGTGAAGGGAGAGACGAATGTGCCGCAACGCTAGCGAGATCGGTCGGCGGCCGTCCGGCGGACCGCAGAAGAATCACCCGAACGGGAGAGTTTCGGAACGTGTGATGGACGTCTGACCTGCGTCGACCGGGGTTCTGTTCGGGTCCCCGGATCCCTCGATGGGCGAGGCCGTGGCAAAAATGCCAACCTTGCACCCTATTCACACGTTCTATTCGCTATTCACTCGTTTCACCCGCCCCCGCCCCCTCAACGGAGGAATCTGCCCGATGTCGCCCACGCGTGGTGCCCTCGTCACCGGCGCGGCTGTCACGGCCGCAGCCGCCGTCGCCCTCACCGTCGTCGTCTGGCCGGACGGGTCCGGCGGCGGATCGTCCGGCGACACGGCGTCGCCCTCCGGCACCTCCGCCGAGGCCGTCGCCCCGTCGCCCTCCCGCAGCTACCCGATGTCCAGCACACCGAGCACGATCCCCGCGGTGCGCGAGCACACCCCGGCCCGGGGGCCCGGCTGGCAGCCGGGCGAGGACAGCACCGTCGTCATCGCCAAGGGCAGCCAGGTGCTCGCCGACGAGGCGGAGCTGCTCGCCAAGGAGCTGAAGGTCCGCTACCGGGGCGCCGAGCCGGCCCGGGCGGGAGACGTCGAGCTGGCGCTCGGCGACAAGGACGCGGGCCCCACCGAGTCGTACACGCTCACCGTGCGCGACCGGAAGGTGCGGATCGCCGGACCCGACGAGTCGGGCGTCTTCTACGGCACCCGCACCCTGAAGCAGTCGCTCAAGGCGGACAGCACGGTCCCCGAGGGCGTCGTCAACGACCGCCCGGACCGGCCGCAGCGCGGGCTCAACCTCGACATCGCGCGCAAGCACTACAGCGCGGAGTGGATAGAGGACCGCATACGCGAGATGGGCGACCTCAAGCTCAACCAGCTCGGCCTGCACTTCTCCGACGACCAGGCCTTCCGGATCGAGTCGAAGACCCACCCCGAGGTGGTCTCCGACGAGGCCCTCACCCAGGACGAGGTCCGCCGCATCGTCGCCCTCGCCAACAGCCGGCACATCGAGGTCGTCCCCGAGATCGACTCGCCCGGACACCTCGGCGCGGTGCTGGCCGCCCACCCCGACCTCCAGCTGCGCAACACCGCGGGTGTGGAGTCGAAGGGCTCCATCGACATCTCGAAGCCGGGCGCGGCCAAGCTGATCGACGAACTCCTCGACGAGTACACCGAGCTGTTCCCCGGGCGCTTCTGGCACCTGGGCGCCGACGAGTACCAGGCGCTGACGGTCCAGAACCCGGCCGCCTCCTATCCGCAGCTCCAGCGCGCGGCGGAGGAGAAGCACGGCGCCGGAGCCACGATCGAGGACCTGGCCACCGGCTGGCTGAACGACCGCGCGGCCGTCGTCGTCCCGAAGGGCCGGACCGCCAAGGCCTGGAACGACGGGCTCTTCCGGGACACGAAGGTCAAGGCCGACGAGAACATCGAGATCGAGTACTGGACCGGCAAGGAGATCGGCGCCCGCCCGCCGCAGGAGTACCTCGCCGCGGGCTTCAAGATGCTGAACCTCAACGACGAGTTCCTCTACTACGTGCTCGGCGAGCCCAACGAGTTCGTCTACCCGACCGGTGAGCGGATCTACGAGCAGTGGACCCCGCTGGTCATGCGCGGCACCGAACCCGTGGCGGAGCGCTACTCGCCGCAGATCCTCGGCGGCCGGTTCGCCGTCTGGGGCGACCTGCCGAACGCGCAGACCACCCAGCAGGTGGCGGACGGCATCCGGATGCCGCTGGTGGCGACCTCGCAGAAACTGTGGGACCCGCGGAAACCCGCGCTGAGCTGGGCGCAGTTCCAGGAACTGGCGAAGCGGACCGGCAGCGCGGGGTGAGGCCGGGGGAGCCCCCCGGCGGTGCGTGAGCCCGTGGACAGCGCCGCTGTCCACGGGCTACGGTCCGCCGACCGCGCGCTCCTGGGGAGGGACGTGAGGTCGCATACCGCCGGCCCGTCCTTGGGGGGACTTCTCCATGTCCATGCTCTGCACCCGTTGCCGTATCAGAACGGCCGTGACCGACGACGGGCTGTGCACCTTCTGCTCGGGCACCCGGCCCCCGCTGCCCGACGGCGCGACGGCCCCGGTCCCCGGGACCGGGCTCGGGCCAGGCCCCGGCTCCGGCCCCGGCCCCGGCGGCTGGGGCGTCGGCACCTGGCCGCGCTCGCCCGTCGGCCTGTCCCGCGCGGTGATCGCCCTGCTGGGCTGCGTCATCGCGAGCGACCTGTTCGTCATCGGCGCCGGTCTGCACCTGCGCAGCCTGTGGGAGGGGCTGGCGGCGGACGAGTCCCTCAACATCTACACCGGGCCCGGCCTGCGGGCGCAGGAGCTGTACGACCGTGCCGGGGCGGCCCAGACGGCGGCGTTCCTGGCCACCGGCGTCCTCTTCATCATCTGGTTCCACCGGACCCGCCGGAACGCCGAGGTCTTCGAGTCCGGCGTGCAGCGGATGGGGCCGGGCTGGGCGGTGGGCGGCTGGTTCGTCCCGGTCGCCAATCTCTGGTTCCCCTACCGCGTCGCGAGCGGCATCTGGGAGGCGAGCGTCGGGCTGCACCCCGACGGCGGTTGGCGCACGGTTCCCAAGACGGTGCTGAACCTGTGGTGGGGCGGCTGGGTCGTCTCCGTCCTCGTCTCCCGGATCGCCGTGAGCCAGTGGGACCGGGCCCGGGAGCCGGAGCAGGTCTCCGACGCGGCGGCCCTCGTCGCGGCCGCCGACGCGCTGGACGCCGTGGCCGCGGTGCTCGCCATCGTCTTCGTACGCGCGGTGACCCGGATGCAGGTGGAACGGGCCGGTACCCGGCAGACGGCGACCGGCCCCGAGCGGGCGGCCCCGGGGTCCACCACCCCATAGTGACGATTTTCGGCCATTCGGCGCAGTATCCGGTAGACCGAGGGAGACGTCGATGAGTCTGCTGGAACTGATCGAACGAGCTGATGAGCGCGCACTGGCCGCCGGGGCGCTGGCCTGCCTGGACCGGTGCCTGCCGCTGCTCGCGGGGCCCGGGGCGGAGCCCCTGCGCCCGCTCTGGGCGAGCTGCGAGAACGGACAGGATTGGGCCATCCGGCTGGCGGCGGTGCGGACGGGGATGGAGCACGCGTCCGTCACCGACGGCCCGGCCGCGCTCGTGCGGACGATGCTCGGCGCCGCCCCCTCCGACTTCGCCGCCGTACCGCTGCGGGAGTGGGCGGACGCCTGTTCGCTGGTCGCGCTCCGGATCCACGGGCGGCTCGACGCCCCGGACGGGGACACGCCGCCGGACGAGGAGCACCTGCTCAAGGCGGCCCGCAGCGGTGAACCGGCCGCCGTGGGGCCGCTGGTCGCCGGAGAGCTGGAACGGCAGGTCCGCATCCTGGAGATCCTGGCGGAGACCACCGGCACGGCGGGCAGCGGCGCCGGACTCCGCAAGGCACTGGACCTGTCCACGGAGGGCCGCCGGGTCCTGCGCGCGGTGATGTCACGACGGGCCCGCGGCCGGGGCTGACCAGCGGCACCTCACGGGGAGGCGGTCGAGGCGTGCACCGCTCAGAGCTTCCGCTCCCCGGTCATGGGCGGCAGGGTCCAGGAATGGCTCTGCACGGCGGCGAGTTCGGCTTCGAGCGGGTTCGGGGGGACCGCGAGAACGGGGCAGACCGCGTGCGCCAGGCAGTAGCGGGCCACCGACGGACGCAGGGCGGACAGCCATCTGCGACGTGAGCCCGTGCCCACGACCAGGAGGCCGTCGGCCGACCCGGCCGCCTCGACGAGAACCGCCCCGGGCTCGCCGCGCACGGCGAGCCCGGACAGGGCGACGCCCGGCCTCCTGACGGCGAACGCACCGTCAAGAAGGGTGCGCAGGTCCTCGACAGCGGCTTCCCGGCACTCCCGGAGCAGCGCGGCGCCATAGGTGGCACGGCCGCCCAGCCCGCCGCCGGGCAGCTGCCAGGCCAGCACGGCGTACAGCTCCGCGTTGCGTTCCCGGGCCTCGGCGGCGGCCCGGTGCAGGGCTGCCAGGCTCCCCGGGGAGCCGCTCACGCCGACCACGATTCTCTGCCGCACCGTCCGGCCTCCCGACTCGTCCTGTTCCGGAGTTCCATTGAAGGGCGGGCGAGGGGCCTTGAGCGTCAGCGATCCGTATGAACCGGTCGATGCCCGTCAATATCGCGTCAGGCGAGAGGGCTCCCCGTACCGGGGCGGGCATAGCTTCGGCGTCATGCGGCCGGACAACGGCCGTATCACGGCTTCATCCGGAGGGAACCCCATGTGCCTCTTCTCGTACGACGACGACCCCGACCCCGATGAACAGGCCCGGACCGGGCTCCTGTACGTGCCCGTCCGGCCGGAAGCCGCCGGCCCCGCGCTGCGGATGTTCCGCACTCCGCTGGGCGAGCGCACCGCCGTCGGCTTCACCGGCCTCGCCCTGCTGACCGCGACCCTCGGCGCCGGCCAGCCCGCGATCAGGCTCGCCGAGTCCGCCCTGCGCTCCCTCACGGAGCCGCTCGGCGTCGACCGGCTCGTCGTCGACCCGGTCCTCTCGGCCCCGGCCGTCACCGCCGTGCGGGCAAGCACGGCCGAAGAGCCCGTCCGCGCCCTGTGAACCGCGCTTCGTCCCACGCCTCCCGAGGAGACGCCGCCATGTCAGCTCCGCTTCTCACCGAGCCCCCGACGGGACTGGACGATCTGTCCGTCTTCCCCGCCTCCACCGCCCGGCTCCCGCACGGCCACCTGAGCATCGGAGGGGTCCCGCTCGGCGACCTCGCCGACCGGTTCGGCACTCCGGTGTACGTCCTGGACGAGGACGAGGTGCGGTCACGCTGCCGGACCTACCGGGCCGCCTTTCCCGAAGCCCACGTGCTGTACGCGGCCAAGGCGTTCCTGTCCCGGGCGATGGCACGGTGGATCGACGAGGAGGGCCTGGGGCTGGACGTCTGCTCCGTCGGCGAACTCGAACTCGCCCACGCCGCCGGGTTCCCACCGGAGCGGATGGTGCTGCACGGCAACGCGAAGACACCGCGTGACATCGAGACGGCGCTACGGCTCGGGGTCGGGCGGATCGTCATCGACAGCCCGTCGGAGGTCGCCCGGATCGCCGCGCTGACCGGACCCGCCGGGCGGCAGAAGGTCATGGTGCGGGTGGTGCCCGGTGTGTCGGCGGGCGGCCACGAGAAGATCCGTACCGGTACCGACGGCCAGAAGTTCGGCCTGTCCCTCACCGACGGATCCGCCCAGCACGCCATCGCCCGGGTGCTCGGCCAGCCGCAGCTCGAACTGACCGGCCTGCACTGCCACATCGGCTCCCAGATCACTGACGCCAAGCCGTATCTGGTGGCCGTGCGGCGCATGGTCGGACTGATGGCCCGGGTCAAGGACAGCCACGGCGTCACGTTCTCCGAGCTCGACATGGGGGGCGGGCACGGAGTCGCCTACCGGCCCGGGGAGGCCGCCCTCGACCTGACGGCCCTCGCACGCCGGCTGGGCGCGGAACTCGCCACCGGTTGCGCGGCGGCGGGCCTGCCCGTGCCGAGGCTGGCCATCGAACCCGGGCGGGCGATCGCGGCCCCGGCCGGGGTGGCGCTCTACCGCGTCCTCTCCGTCAAGCACACCGGCCCGAACATGTTCGTGGCCGTCGACGGGGGCATGAGCGACAACCCGCGACCGGCCCTGTACGGGGCCCGCTACGCGCCGCGCCTGATCGGCCGCGCGGCCACCGCCGGGCCGGTCGCGGCCACGGTGGTGGGCCGGCACTGCGAGGCCGGCGACATCCTCGCGGACGATGTCTTCCTGCCCGGTGACGTCCGCTCCGGCGACCTGCTCGCGGTGCCGGTGGCGGGCGCGTACCAGGTGTCCATGGCCTCCGCCTACAACCTCGTCGGCCGGCCGCCGGTCGTCGCGGTGCACGACGGCACGGCACGCCTGCTGATACGGCGCGAGACACAGGAGGACCTCCGGCGGCGCGACGTCGGCGCCTGAGGGCTGTCCCGTTCGGCACGCGGCCGCCAGAACGGACCGGGCCGCGTGCCGAACGGCCATGCCGCAGGCCGGTCGGCCGCGTAAGACGGGCGTCAAGGGTCTCCCCGTATTCGTATGGACCCCGTCAAGGTGGCTTATCGCCGGGATGAAGTCGAGGTTTGCTCGTATTGGCCAAACGGCCGATTCCATTCCTCACGTCAATCAGGAGCTCGCGATGGCCGACCTGGCCTTCGTCGCCACCACGATCGCGGTATTCGCGCTGGTGGCTCTCATCGCCCGGGGGGTGACCAAGCTGTGACCGTCGAAAACGTCGTCGGCCTCGTCGTGGCCGTGTCCCTGCTCGGATATCTCATTCTGGCTCTCCTTTACCCGGAGAGGTTCTGAGTACGGAAATGAGTCCCCAGGTCGCTGGTCTGCTCCAGCTCACAGCCCTGATCGCCGCCCTCGCCCTGGCCTACCGCCCGCTGGGCGATTACATGGCCAGGGTCTACTCCTCCGAGAAGAACTACCGCCCGGAGAAGTGGATATACAAGGCCATCGGCGCCAATCCGACCGCCGAGATGCGCTGGCCCGCCTATCTGCGTGGAGTGCTCGCCTTCTCGGCGGTGAGCGTTCTCTTCCTGTATCTGATGCAACGGGTGCAGGGCTCGCTGCCCGGTTCGCTGGGCTTCTCCTCGATCGACCCGGACCAGGCGTTCAATACCGCCGCGTCCTTCGTCGCCAACACCAACTGGCAGTCCTACTACGGCGAACAGGCCATGGGCCACGTCGTGCAGACCGGCGGCCTCGCGGTGCAGAACTTTCTGTCCGCGGCGGTCGGCATGGCCGTGGCGGTGGCACTCGTACGGGGCTTCGCCCGGTCGCGTACGGGTGAGCTCGGCAACTTCTGGGCCGACCTGGTGCGCGGGACCGTCCGCATCCTGATCCCGATCTCGGTGATCGGCGCGATCATCCTGGTCGCCTGCGGGGCGATCCAGAACTTCTCCGGCATCCACCAGGTCGGACAGTTCATGGGCGGTACGCAGGAGTGGAACGGCGGCGGGGT
This sequence comes from Streptomyces anulatus, assembly GCF_014650675.1. Taxonomy (GTDB): domain Bacteria; phylum Actinomycetota; class Actinomycetes; order Streptomycetales; family Streptomycetaceae; genus Streptomyces; species Streptomyces anulatus. The sequence continues at coordinate 167,259 of NZ_BMVK01000020.1, forward strand.
CGCCTCCCAGGAGGTCATCAAGGAGCTGGGCACCAACGGCGGCGGTTACTTCAACGCCAACTCCGCCCACCCCTTCGAGAACCCCAACCCCCTGTCGAACCTGTTCGAGATCTTTCTCATCCTGCTGATCCCGTTCGCGCTGACGCGGACCTTCGGCCGGATGGTCGGATCGCTGAAGCAGGGGTACGCGATCCTCGGCGCGATGGCCGTCATCTGGATCGGCTTCACGGCGCTGATGATGTGGACCGAGTTCGCCCACCGCGGACCGGCCTTCGAGATCGCCGGCGGGGCCATGGAGGGCAAGGAGACCCGCTTCGGGATCGCCGGCTCGTCGATCTTCGCGGTCGCCACGACGCTGACTTCGACCGGCGCGGTGAACTCCTTCCACTCCTCGTACACCGGCTTCGGCGGCGGCATCACCATGCTCGGCATGCAGCTCGGCGAGATCGCTCCCGGCGGTGTCGGCTCCGGCCTCTACGGCATGCTGATCATGGCGATCATCGCGGTGTTCATCGCCGGGCTGATGGTCGGACGCACCCCGGAGTACCTCGGCAAGAAGATCGGCACCCGCCAGATCAAGCTCGCGGCCTGCTACATCCTCGTCACCCCGGCCCTCGTGCTCGGCTTCACCGCCGTCGCCATGGCCCTGCCGACCCCTGCCGACTCGATGACCAACTCGGGCGCGCACGGCTTCTCCGAGATCCTGTACGCCTACACCTCCGGCGCCAACAACAACGGCTCCGCCTTCGCCGGGCTCAACGCCGACACCCAGTGGTTCAACACGACCATCGGCATCGCGATGCTGCTCGGCCGGTTCCTGCCGATGGTGTTCGTCCTGGCCCTGGCCGGCTCGCTCGCCGAGCAGAAGCCGGTGCCCGAGACCGCGGGCACTCTGCGCACCGACAAGCCCCTCTACGCGGGGCTGCTCGTCGGCACGATCCTCATCATCACCGGACTCACCTACTTCCCGGCCCTGGCGCTGGGTCCGCTTGCCGAAGGGCTCGCCTCATGAGCACCGTCACCCCCACTCGCGCTCCGCACGGAGACATACCGCCGGCCGATGGCCACGGGGCCGCCAACCGGGTCGGCAGCGGGCTGTTCGACCCCCGGCAACTGCTGAAGTCGTTCCCGGACGCGCTGCGCAAGCTCGATCCGCGCGTGATGGTCAAGTCGCCGGTGATGTTCGTCGTCCTGGTCGGCTCGGTGGTCACCACCGTGCTGGCGCTCACCGACCCGACCGACTGGTTCGGCTGGGCGATCACCGCCTGGCTCTGGCTGACCACCGTCTTCGCCAACCTCGCCGAGGCGGTCGCCGAAGGCCGGGGCAAGGCCCAGGCCGACACCCTGCGCAAGGCCAAGACCGGCACCGTCGCCCGCCGGGTCATCGGCGGAGACGAGGAGCGGGTCGCGGGGACGGACCTGCGCATCGGGGACCTGGTGGTCTGCGAGGCGGGCGACACCATTCCCGGCGACGGAGACGTCGTGGAAGGCGTCGCCTCCGTCGACGAGTCCGCGATCACCGGCGAGTCCGCCCCGGTCATCCGGGAGTCCGGCGGCGACCGCTCGGCCGTCACCGGCGGGACGAAGGTGCTGTCCGACCGCGTCGTCATCAAGATCACGACGAAGCCCGGCGAGACCTTCATCGACCGCATGATCAACCTGGTGGAGGGCGCCTCCCGGCAGAAGACGCCCAACGAGATCGCCCTGAACATCCTGCTGGCGTCCCTCACGATCGTCTTCCTGCTGGCCGTCGTCACCCTGAAGCCCTTCGCGATCTACGCGGGCGCTGACGACCAGACGTCGCTGATCGTGCTCGCCGCACTGCTGGTGTGCCTGATCCCCACCACGATCGGGGCCCTGCTGTCCGCGATCGGCATCGCGGGCATGGACCGCCTGGTGCAGCGCAACGTCCTGGCCATGTCGGGGCGCGCGGTCGAGGCGGCGGGCGATGTGTCCACCCTGCTGCTCGACAAGACCGGAACCATCACCCTGGGCAACCGGCAGGCGGCCGAGTTCCTCGCGGTCAGGGGCGTCACCGAGGGCACGCTCGCGGACGCCGCGCAGCTCTCCTCGCTCGCCGACGAGACACCGGAAGGCCGGTCGATCGTCGTGCTCGCCAAGGAGAAGTACGGGCTGCGGGAGCGGACCCAGGGGGAACTGACGGGCGCCGCGTGGGTGGAGTTCACCGCGCAGACCCGGATGTCGGGCGTCGACCTGGACGGACGGAAGGTCCGCAAGGGCGCCACCGGCTCCGTCATCGCCTGGGTGAAGGAGCGGAACGGCAGTGTCTCCGAGGACGCGCAAGCGCTCACGGACCGGATTTCCCAGGCTGGTGGCACGCCGCTGCTGGTGGCTGTGGAAGACGCTGACGGCGCTCGGGTCCTCGGGGTCGTCCACCTCAAGGACGTGGTGAAGGAGGGCATGCGGGAGCGGTTCGACGAGCTGCGCCGCATGGGCATCCGTACGGTCATGATCACGGGTGACAACCCGCTGACCGCGAAGGCGATCGCCGAGGAGGCGGGGGTCGACGACTTCCTGGCCGAGGCGACGCCCGAGGACAAGATGGCCCTCATCAAGCGGGAACAGGCCGGGGGCAAGCTCGTCGCGATGACCGGCGACGGCACCAACGACGCACCCGCCCTGGCCCAGGCCGACGTCGGCGTCGCGATGAACACCGGAACCTCGGCCGCCAAAGAGGCCGGGAACATGGTCGACCTCGACTCCAACCCCACCAAACTCATCGAGATCGTCGAGATCGGCAAACAACTCCTCATCACCCGAGGAGCCCTGACCACCTTCTCCATCGCCAACGACGTCGCGAAGTACTTCGCGATCATCCCCGCCATGTTCGCCGTGGCGTACCCGTCGCTGGACAAGCTCAACGTCATGGGCCTCACCTCGCCCGAGTCCGCGATCCTCTCCGCGGTCATCTTCAACGCACTGATCATCGTCGCGCTGGTGCCCCTCGCCCTCAAGGGCGTGCGCTACCGGCCGGCCAGTGCCGACCGGATGCTGCGGCGCAACCTGGGCATCTACGGACTCGGCGGCATCGTCGCCCCGTTCATCGGCATCAAGATCATCGACCTGCTCCTCTCCCTCCTTCCCGGAATCGGCTGATCCGCCATGACCAACAACTCCGTCAGCAGCACCGCACGCGTGCTCGGGGCCGGACTGCGAGCCCTGCTCGTCCTCACCCTGGTGTGCGGGGTCCTCTACCCGCTCGCCGTCACCGGTGTCGCCCAGGCTCTGTTCAACGACAAGGCCAACGGTTCCGAGATCAAGGACAGCGGCGGCCGGGTCGTCGGCTCCTCCCTCATCGGCCAGCGGTACGACCTCCCGCTGAAGGACGGCGAGGAGTCACCCGCCCCGGACCTGAAGTGGTTCCAGCCGCGGCCCTCCAACGGCCTCGGCAGCAACAGCGTCAACACGCAGTACTCCCTGATCCTCTCCGGGGCCACCAACCGCTCCGGCGACAACAAGGAACTGGTCCAGTGGGTGACCGATGCCAAGGCGGCCGTGGTCAAGGACAACTCCACCCCCACGTACAAGGTGAAGCCCGCGGACGTGCCGGCCGACGCCGTCACCTCGTCCGGCTCCGGCCTGGACCCCGACATCTCACCCGCGTACGCCGAACTCCAGGTCCACCGGGTCGCCGAGAAGAACAACCTCGACGTCAAGGAGGTCGAGGACCTCGTCGCCGATCACACCACCGGCCGGCTGCTCGGCTTCATGGGCGAGCCCAGGGTGAACGTCCTCGAGCTGAACACGGCGCTCAGGAACCTGACCCAGGGCTGATGGAACTGCTGCAGGACACCGGACACCGGTGGGGTACGGAACCTCCGCACCCCACCGGTGTCCGGTTGGCCCACAACCAAGGAGAGAGTGCACAGCCCATGCCCCGGGTGCTCGTGGTGGAAGACGATGTGCAGCTGGTCCGCGCCCTCAAGATCAACCTCCAGGCCCGCAGCTACGAAGTCGAGGAGGCTTCCGACGCCGGATCCGCCCTCCGGCTCGCCGCGACCTGCAAGCCGGACGTCATCGTGCTGGACCTCGGCCTGCCGGACATGGACGGCGTCGAGCTGATCAGGATGATCCGGGGCTGGAGCCGGGTGCCGATCCTCGTCCTGTCCGCACGCCACATGTCCGAGGACAAGGTGCGGGCCCTGGACGCCGGAGCCGACGACTACGTGACCAAGCCCTTCAGCATGGACGAACTGCTGGCCAGGCTGCGCGCGGCCACCCGGCGGCGGCAGGCGACCGCCGACACCCCGGAACTGACCGTCGTCACCACGGACGGGTTCACCATCGACCTGGCGGCGAAGAAGGTCCAGCGCGATTCCGGCACCGTCCGGCTGACCCCGACCGAATGGCATCTCCTCGAAGTGCTGGTCACCAGCCCCGGCCGTCTGGTGTCGCAGCGTGCGCTCCTGCGGGAGGTCTGGGGGCCCACCTACGCGGAGAACACCAACTACCTGCGGGTGTACATGGCCCAGCTGCGGCGCAAGCTGGAAGCGGACCCCGCCCACCCCCGGTACCTGATCACCGAGCCGGGCATGGGCTACCGCTTCGAACCCTGATGCCCCATCCACCACGGAAGAACGAGAAGTCATCATGGGACGCGGCATACTCCGGATCTACCTGGGCGCGGCGCCGGGTGTCGGCAAGACGTACGCGATGCTTTCGGAGGCGCATCGCAGGGTCGAGCGTGGCACCGATTGCGTGGTGGCTTTCGTGGAGCATCATGACCGGCCGCGTACGGAGGTGATGCTGCACGGGCTGGAGCTTCTGCCGCGTCGGGAGCTGGAGTACCGGGGGACGGTCTTCACCGAGATGGATGTGGACGCGGTGCTGGAGCGTGCTCCGGCGGTGGCGCTGGTGGACGAGCTGGCGCACACGAATGTTCCGGGTTCGCGGAACGCGAAGCGCTGGCAGGATGTGGAGGAGCTTCTCCGGGCCGGGATCGATGTCATATCCACGGTGAACATCCAGCATCTGGAGTCGCTGGGTGATGTGGTGGAGTCGATCACCGGGGTCCGGCAGCGGGAGACGGTGCCGGACGAGGTGGTGCGGCGGGCGGACCAGATCGAGCTGGTCGACATGTCGCCGCAGGCGTTGCGTCGCCGGATGGCGCACGGGAACATCTACCGGCCCGACAAGATGGACGCGGCGCTCTCGA
>NZ_BMVK01000021.1 GCF_014650675.1 Streptomyces anulatus
GGACCCTGTGGGAGAGTAGGACGCCGCCGAACAATTTTTCCGGGAAAGCCCCGCACCTATGGTGCGGGGCTTTTCTGCGTTCCAGGACCGATCAGCGGCCAGGCGCCTGCGCCACCCGTGTCACCGAGCCACCTGCGTGACCCGTGACCTGCGCGAACGAGGGGTGCCCGAGAGCCGCGACTCCGGCCGGCCGGGATTATGAGCATCCCCGGATCCCGTGTATGGTTTACCTCGTTGCCACAGCGCAACGAGGCCCCAATAGCTCAGTCGGTAGAGCGTCTCCATGGTAAGGAGAAGGTCTGCGGTTCGATTCCGCATTGGGGCTCAGAGAATAGCGAAAGGCCCCCGCCACTGGCGGGGGCCTTTCGCGTTGAAGGGTTCAGACGAGGGGCGGTTCCGGGACGCGCATGGCCAGGATCGCCATGTCGTCCGAGGCCGGCTCGGCCGCGAAGCGTTCCACGGCCCGCAGAATGCGTGAGGCGACCGCTCCGGCCGTCAGGCCCGTACAGGTCGACAGGACGTCCGCGAGACCGTCGTCGCCCAGCATGCGGCTTCCCTCGCGGCGTTCGGTGACGCCGTCCGTGACGCACAGGAGGACGTCGCCCGGGTTGAGGACGACCTCCTGCTCGTACAGGTCGAGGTCCTCGATCACGCCGAGCAGGGGCTGCGGTTCCGCGGCGGACTCGACCGAGCCGTCCTGGCGCAGGCGCAACGGCAGCGGGTGGCCGGCGCAGACGACCTTCAGCAGGGCGCTGCCGTCCTCCTGGGGCCACAGCTCGCCGTACAGGAGGGTCAGGAAGCGGCTGCGGGCGCCCTCGTCGAGGATCGCCGCGTTGAGGCGCTCCAGGACCGCCGGACCGCCGAAGCCCTCGCGTGCCAGCAGCCGCAGCGCGTGGCGGGCCAGGCCCGTGACGGCCGCGGCCTCGGGCCCCGTACCGCAGACGTCGCCGATGGCGAAGCCGTACGCGCCGTCGCTGATCGGGAAGACGTCGTAGAAGTCGCCGCCGACCTCGTTGCCCTCGCCCGCGGCGCGGTAGATGACCTCGATCTCGACGTTCGGCACGTCGGGGAGGCCCGGGGGCAGCAGGCTGCGCTGGAGGGACTGGCTGATCGCCATGCGCTCCGAGTACAGCCGGGCGTTGTCCAGGGCCAGGGCGGCCCGACGGGAGAGGTCCTCGGCCAGTTCCAGGATCTCCTGGCGGAAGTGGTCGTCCGAGGGCTTCCCGAGCGTCAGCATGCCGATCACGCGGTTCCGGGCGACCAGTGGGAGCACCACCGTCTCGCCGCCGACGGCCTGGGCCGTGGCGAGGATGGTGCGGGTGGCCGTGCTCATGCTCAGCGGCGCGTCGTGCTGGAGGCTGCGGGCCGAGGTGCTCAGCGCGGCACGGTGACCGGCCTCCGAAGGGGCGGCCCAGACCCGGGCGCCCGGGGTCGGTACCGGATCCGGCGGGGCGATCTTGGAGAGCAGGGCCTTGAGCCCGTCGATGAGGTCCTCGTCCTCGTGGAGCACGTAGGAGAGATAGGGCTCGGAGGACTGGTCCGCGATCGTGTAGACGGCGCACCAGGTGGCCAGGGTCGGGACCGTCATCTGGGCCATGAGCGCCAGGGTCTGGTCCCGGTCGAGCGTGCCGGCCAGCAGGTCGGAGGCCTCGACGAGGAAGGACAGGGAGCCGCGGCGCAGCCGTTCCAGCTCGCCCAGGCGGGCGGACTCCACGGCCAGCGCGATGCGGTCCGCCGCGAACTGGAGGCGCAGGGCCTCCTCGTTGGTGTAGCGGCCCGCGCCCTCCGCCGCGACGCCGAGGGAGCCGGTGAGCCGGCCCTCGACCTTCAGCGGGACCGTGACGACCGAGCGCATCCCGGTGTCGGTGAGCAGGGGCACGGCGCCGGGGACGGCGGTGAGGTCCTCGTGGACGGCCGGCATCCGGGCGGAGCCGTAGCGTCCCGTCCCGGCTTCGACGGGGACCCGGGCGAAGCGCTGGCGGGCCGAGGGGAGGCCCGTCGTGGCGCGGACCTCCAGCTCCGTCTCGTCGTCCGTGGCGAGCAGGAGGAACGCCGCGTCGGCGTCGAGCATGTCGCGTGCCCGCTCGACCGTCCGCTGGAGGAGGCCGTCGAGGTCGTCAGGGGCCGGGGAGCCGATGAACACCTCGAACGGGTCCGCGGTGCGGTTGTCGGAGGAGGCGTCGGAGACCGGGGCGCGGACGGGGGACTGGAGCACGGCGCGCTCGTCGTCGCGGACGAGGAGACAGACCGTGGAGGGTTCGCCGTCGGTGTCGCGGACCCGCAGGTGCGAGGAGTAGACGGCGATGGTCCGGCCGTCGGCGCCGCGGATTCCGTAGCTGCCCTCCCAGCGGGAGAGCTGGAGGGCGTCGGCGATGCCGGTGTTGGTCCCGGGGGTGTGCGGCCAGGCCACGAAGTCGGTGAACTGCTTGCCGGTGACCTGTTCCGCCGTGTGCCCGAAGATGTACGCGGCGTCGTCGTTCCACGCGCTGATCGCGCCGGTGCTGTCGATCTGCACGACGGCGACCCGGACCCGCTGGTCGGTGACGGGGAGGAGCGAGGTGGGCAGGACGGGGCCCGCCGAGCGGATGCCCACCGGCCGGTCGGGCAGGTCCAGCTGGAACCAGACGTGCTTACGGGTGGGGGAGTACTCGACGCCCCAGCGGGAGGCCAGCGCGGCGCAGAGCAGCAGACCGCGGCCGTTCTCGCGGTCGGGGCTGCCGAAGTCGAGGCCGTTGCTCTGGAGCGGGACCTCGCGTTCCGGATAGTGGTCGGCGACCTCGACGCGGACGCCGTCCCCGCTGCGCAGGCACAGCACGTCGGCCGCCGTTCCCGCGTGCACGACGGCGTTGGTCACGAGCTCACTGGTGAGGACGACGGCGTCGTCGACGACATCGTTGTAGCCCCACCCCTGGAGCGTGTCCCGGACGAAGGCGCGGGCGGTCGCGACGGAGCGCCCGACCGGTTCGAAGGTGGCGGCCGCGCGCGCGGTGATCACAGCACTCCCCATATGGTGTCTCGTCGCTTCCCCGAGTCCTGTGCCCGTTTATCGCCGCTTCGATTCGCTTGCCAGGCTAGACGTTCGTCGAGGGTGTCGGTTACACGAGGGCCGAGTTCGGGACAGAACGGTCCGGCAGTGGTGCGCGGGCGCACAAGTATGGACTCCCGGTGCAAGGGATGGGGGGCAACCGGGACAGGTTGCCCGCCGACCTGTCCCGGCCTGGTACGTTGCAACGATTTGACGTCCGCCCGGTCGCCCGTTGACGGTGTGCTGTGGCGGTGAGCCAAAGTGGAACTGGGCAAGCTTCCGGATAGGCCCGAGTGAAACGGTCAACCCCTGCGGGAGGGACACGGTGGAGTCTGGCGTGGCGGCGCAGGGTTCGAAGGCGCGTACAAAAGGCGGACAGTCCGTGAAAAAGCAGCGCAATGGCACCGTCGAAGTGGATGCGGCAGCTCTGAACAGACTGCTCGCGGGCCTCGTGGCGATGCGCGACGGCAACTTCCGTCGGCGGCTCACCGTCTCCGGCGACGGCGTGATGACGGAGATCTCGGCGGTCTTCAACGAGGTCGCGGACCGCAATCTCCACCTCACCGGTGAGCTGGCCCGTGTGCGGCGCGTGGTCGGCCGGGAGGGGAAGCTCACGGAGCGGCTGGAGACGGGCGCCTGCGAGGGTTCCTGGGCCGCCGCGATCGACGCCTCCAACGAGCTCGTCGACGATCTCGCGCGACCGGTCTCCGAAGTGGGCCGGGTCCTGTCGGCGGTCGCCGACGGTGATCTGGAGCAGCGGATGGAGCTGCGGTCGCACACGACGGACGAGACGGTCCGGCCGCTGCGCGGCGAGTTCCTGAAGGTCGCCCGTACGGTCAACAACCTGGTCGACCAGCTGTCGGTCTTCACCGAGCAGGTGACCCGGGTCGCCGTCGAGGTGGGCACCGAGGGCAAGCTCGGCGGGCAGGCGCAGGTGCGCGGGATGTCCGGGTCCTGGAAGGACCTCACGGACTCCGTGAACACCATGGCGTACCGGCTGACGGCCCAGGTGCGGGACATCGCGCTGGTGACGACGGCGGTCGCCAAGGGCGATCTGTCGCGGAAGGTCACCGTCCATGTGGCCGGCGAGATGCTCCAGCTGAAGAACACCGTCAACACGATGGTCGACCAGCTGTCCTCGTTCTCCTCCGAGGTGACGCGTGTCGCCCGTGAGGTGGGCACGGAGGGCGAGCTGGGCGGTCAGGCGACCGTGCCGGGTGTGGCGGGCGTGTGGAAGGACCTCACCGACTCCGTCAACACGATGGCGGGCAACCTCACCTCCCAGGTGCGCGGGATCGCGGAGGTGACGACGGCGGTCGCCAGTGGTGACCTGACGCAGAAGGTCACGGTGAGCGCACGCGGCGAGGTCGCGCAGCTCGCCGAGACGATCAACCAGATGACCGAGACGCTGCGCACCTTCGCGGACGAAGTGACGCGTGTGGCCAGCGAGGTCGGTGGCGAGGGACTGCTCGGCGGTCAGGCGCAGGTGCCGGGCGCGGCGGGGACCTGGAAGGACCTCACCGATTCGGTGAACACGGTCTTCCGGAACCTGACGACCCAGGTGCGCGACATCGCGCAGGTGACGACGGCGGTGGCCAGCGGCGACATGTCGCAGAAGGTCACGGTCGACGTGGCCGGGGAGATGCTGGAGCTGAAGAACACCGTCAACACGATGGTGGACCAGCTTCAGTCGTTCGGTTCCGAAGTGACCCGCGTGGCCCGGGAGGTCGGCGTCGAGGGCCGGCTCGGGGGGCAGGCCGAGGTGCCGGGGGCCGCGGGGACGTGGAAGGACCTCACCGACTCGGTGAACACCGCGTTCCACAACCTGACCGGTCAGGTCCGGGACATCGCGCAGGTCACCACAGCGGTCGCGAACGGTGATCTGTCGCAGAAGGTCACCGTGAACGTGGCCGGGGAGATGCTGGAGCTGAAGAACACCGTCAACACGATGGTGGCGCAGCTGTCCAGCTTCGCCGACCAGGTGACGCGGATGGCCCGGGACGTGGGCACCGAGGGCCGCCTCGGCGGTCAGGCGCGCGTGGACGGTGTGTCGGGTACGTGGAAGGAACTCACGGACTCCGTCAACTTCATGGCCGGGAACCTCACCTCCCAGGTGAGGCAGATCGCGCAGGTGACGACGGCGGTGGCGCGGGGCGACCTGTCGCAGAAGATCGACGTGGACGCCCGGGGCGAGATCCTGGAGCTCAAGAACACCATCAACACCATGGTCGACCAGCTCTCCGCCTTCGCCGACCAGGTCACCCGGGTGGCCCGCGAGGTGGGTACGGACGGGCGTCTCGGTGGTCAGGCGCAGGTGCCCGGCGTGGCGGGAGTATGGCGCGATCTCACCGACTCGGTGAATGGCATGGCCGGAAACCTCACCGCTCAGGTCCGTAACATCGCGCAGGTCGCCACGGCGGTGGCGCGCGGTGATCTCTCGCAGAAGATCGACGTGGACGCCCGGGGCGAGATCCTGGAGCTGAAGAACACCCTCAACACGATGGTGGACCAGCTGTCCAACTTCGCGGAGCAGGTGACGCGGGTCGCCCGTGAGGTGGGTACGGAGGGCATCCTGGGCGGTCAGGCCGAGGTCCAGGGCGTGTCCGGTACGTGGAAGGACCTCACCCAGTCCGTCAACGGCATGGCGAACAACCTGACCCTCCAGGTCCGCAACATCGCCGAGGTCACGACCGCGGTCGCCAAGGGCGATCTCTCCAAGAAGATCACCGTCGACGCCAAGGGCGAGATCCTCGAACTGGTCACGACCGTCAACACGATGGTCGACCAGCTGCTGAACTTCGCGGACGAGGTCTCGCGTGTGGCCCGTGAGGTGGGTACCGAGGGCATTCTCGGCGGTCAGGCGCGGGTGCGCGGGGCGACCGGCATCTGGAAGGACCTCAGCGAGAACGTCAACCTGATGGCCAACAACCTGACCAGCCAGGTGCGCAACATCTCCCGGGTCTCCTCGGCGGTCGCCAACGGCGATCTGACGAAGAAGGTCACCGTGGAGGCGCGCGGCGAGGTCGCGGAGCTGGCCGACACCGTGAACACGATGGTGACGACGCTGTCCTCGTTCGCCGACGAGGTCACGCGCGTGGCCCGTGAGGTGGGTACGGAGGGCGAGCTGGGCGGCCAGGCGCGTGTGCCGGGAGTCGCCGGTACGTGGAAGGACCTCACCGAGTCCGTGAACTCGATGGCCTCCAACCTGACCGGCCAGGTGCGGCAGATCGCCACGGTCACCACCGCCATCGCCAAGGGCGACCTGACCAAGAAGATCGACATCGACGCGCGCGGTGAGATCCAGGAGCTGAAGAACACCATCAACACGATGGTCGACCAGCTGTCCTCGTTCGCGGAGCAGGTGACCCGGGTGGCCCGCGAGGTGGGCACCGAGGGGCAGTTGGGCGGGCAGGCGCGGGTGCGCGACGTCGACGGCACCTGGCGCGACCTCACCGAGTCGGTGAACGAGATGGCCGGGAACCTGACCCGTCAGGTCCGCGCCATCGCGGCCGTCGCCACCGCGGTGACCCGCGGCGATCTGAACCTGAAGATCGACGTGGACGCGGCCGGCGAGATCCAGGTGCTCCAGGACAACATCAACACGATGATCGCGAACCTGCGCGACACCACTCTCGCCAACAAGGAGCAGGACTGGCTGAAGGGCAATCTGGCCCGGATCTCCGGTCTGATGCAGGGACGCCGCGATCTGGACGACGTGGCCTCGCTGATCATGAGCGAGCTGACGCCGGTGGTCTCGGCGCAGCACGGCGCGTTCTTCCTGGCCATGACCGCGGGCGACTCGGACGAGGTGGGGCCGGACGACGGTGCGGCCAGCGCGTACGAGCTGCGGATGCGGGGGAGTTACGGCTACTCGGCGGGTTCGATGCCGACCTCCTTCCGGCCCGGTGAGACGCTCATCGGGACGGCGGCCGAGGAGAAGCGGACGATCCAGGTGGACAACGTGCCGCCGGGTTATCTGAAGATCTCCTCCGGACTGGGGGAGGCCCCTCCGGCGCATGTGATCGTGCTGCCGGTGCTCTTCGAGGGCAAGGTCCTCGGCGTGATCGAACTGGCCTCCTTCCAGCCGTTCACGCACATCCAGCGGGACTTCCTCAACCAGCTCGCCGAGATGATCGCGACGAGCGTCAACACGATCAGCGTCAACACCAAGACCGAGAAGCTCCTGGAGCAGTCGCAGGAGCTGACCGAGCAACTGCGTGACCGCTCGCAGGAGTTGGAGAACCGGCAGAAGGCCCTCCAGGCGTCCAACGCCGAACTGGAGGAGAAGGCCGAGCTGCTGGCCCAGCAGAACCGCGACATCGAGGTGAAGAACACCGAGATCGAGGAGGCGCGGCAGGTGCTGGAGGAGCGGGCCGAGCAGCTCGCGGTCTCGATGCGCTACAAGTCCGAGTTCCTGGCGAACATGTCGCACGAGCTGCGTACGCCGCTCAACTCGCTGCTGATCCTGGCCAAGTTGCTGGCGGACAACGCCGAGGGCAACCTCTCGCCGAAGCAGGTGGAGTTCGCCGAGACGATTCACGGGGCGGGTTCCGACCTGCTCCAGCTGATCAACGACATCCTCGACCTGTCGAAGGTGGAGGCGGGCAAGATGGACGTCAGCCCGACCAGGATCGCGCTGGTCCAGCTGGTCGACTACGTGGAGGCGACCTTCCGCCCGCTCACCGCGGAGAAGGGGCTCGACTTCTCCGTACGGGTGTCGCCGGAGCTTCCCGCGACGCTGCACACCGACGAGCAGCGCCTGCTGCAGGTGTTGCGCAACCTGCTCTCCAACGCGGTGAAGTTCACCGACAGCGGGGCGGTGGAGCTGGTGATCCGGCCGGCCGGCGCCGATGTGCCCAACGCGATCCGGGAGCACCTGCTGGAGGCCGGTTCGCTGCGGGACGCGGACGCCGATCTGATCGCCTTCTCGGTCACCGACACCGGGATCGGGATCGCGTCCAGCAAGATGCTGGTGATCTTCGAGGCGTTCAAGCAGGCGGACGGCACGACGAGCAGGAAGTACGGCGGCACCGGCCTCGGGCTCTCCATCAGCCGGGAGATCGCACGGCTGCTCGGCGGCGAGATCCACGCGGCGAGCGAGCCGGGACGCGGTTCCACCTTCACCCTGTACCTGCCGCTGCACCGCGCCGAACTGCCGCCCCAGGGCTACCCCCCGGTGGGTTCCGGTTCCGCCGAGGTGCTGGGCGGCACGGGCGAGTTGGGACACCTGCAGTCCCCGCAGGGCCAGTCGGCTCCGTTCGGCGACCCGGCCAACTCCGCCGGGATGTTCCGGCGGCGGCGCAAGGCGCTCGGGGACGCGACCCGCAGGGCCGCGCTGCCGGCCGGCCGGACCACGCCCGAAAGCTCCCCGCAGCAGGAGGAGTGGGTGCAGGGGAGCCAGGGCGAGAGCCAGGTTCAGGGCCAGGCGGCGGAGAAGAAGGAGCCCCGGCGGACGTTCCGCTTCCGCGGTGAGAAGGTCCTCATCGTCGACGACGACATCCGTAACGTCTTCGCCCTCACCAGCGTGCTGGAGCAGCACGGGCTGGCGGTGCTGTACGCGGAGAACGGCCGCGAGGGCATCGAAGTCCTGGAGCAGCACGACGATGTGACGGTCGTACTGATGGACATCATGATGCCCGAGATGGACGGGTACGCGACGACGACCGCGATCCGGCGGATGCCGCAGTTCGCCGGGCTGCCGATCGTCGCGCTCACCGCGAAGGCGATGAAGGGCGACCGGGAGAAGGCGATCGATTGCGGGGCTTCCGACTATGTGACGAAGCCGGTCGACCCTGATCACTTGCTCGCGGTGATGGAGCAGTGGATGCACGGAGAGTGATCGAGAATTGAACGAACGAGCGTAATTTGTTGACCGACTGTGCTCGAACGGGTGTGAACGCGCTGTATCCGGGGAACCTTCTGGTCTCCCACCGCGTTTGCGGTATGTGCACAGTGACATCGCGGTGACAGGGTGTGGTGACGGGCGGGGTGCGGCTACCATGACCGGCACAAGGATGGACGGCGTAAGGGAGTCGTCCCCTGGGGCGGCACCCGGTGCATTTCCGGGGCGAGGAGGACGGGCCATGGTGCAGAAGGCCAAGATCCTCCTGGTCGATGACCGGCCGGAGAATCTGCTGGCGCTGGAGGCCATCCTCTCTGCGCTCGATCAGACACTGGTCCGGGCATCGTCAGGGGAGGAGGCGCTCAAAGCGCTGCTCACGGACGACTTCGCGGTCATTCTGCTGGACGTCCAGATGCCGGGCATGGACGGTTTCGAGACTGCCGCGCACATCAAGCGGCGGGAGCGGACCCGGGACATCCCGATCATCTTCCTCACCGCGATCAACCACGGTCCGCACCACACCTTCCGCGGTTACGCGGCCGGTGCGGTGGACTACATCTCGAAGCCGTTCGACCCGTGGGTGCTGCGGGCCAAGGTCTCGGTCTTCGTCGAGCTGTACATGAAGAACTGCAAGCTCCGCGAGCAGGCCGCGCTGCTGCGACTCCAGTTGGAGGGCGACGGCCACGCGGGCGGCGAGCACGAGAAGGAGCCGGCCGGACTGCTGGCCGAACTCTCCGCGCGGCTCGCGGCGGTCGAGGAGCAGGCCGAAGCGCTCTCCAAGCAGCTCGACGACGAATCCGCGGACGCCGCTGCGGTAGCCACCGCCGCCCACCTCGAACGCAAGCTGACCGGCCTGCGCCGCGCGCTCGACGCGCTGGAGCCGGGCACCGGCGGGGGTACGGGCGTGCTGCCCGCACAGAGCTGACGCCTCCCGCCCCTCCGGCTCGGCCCGCGCCGGCCGCCGCCGTGAGGCGACGTCAGTTCCCGGCCCGTCGAAGGCGACACGGTCGGGTGAACCAGTAGGCGAACGTGTTCACGGGCGACGACAGCGGTAACCTCGGCACCATGGCCTCACGTACGTCCGGCAAGGGTTCCCAGGGCACGGCGGGCACCGCGAAGCGCGTCGGCCGTACCTCGGGCCCGGCGAAGAAAGCCGCGCCCGCCAAGAAGACCGCGCCCAAGAAGTCGGCTGCTCCCGCGAAGAAGGCTCCCGCGAAGAAGGCGGTGGCCAAGAAGCCCGCGCCCAAACCCGCACCGTCACCCACCGGGGGCGTCTACCGGCTGGTGCGGGCGGTCTGGCTCGGGGCGGCGCACGGTGTCGGCGCGCTGTTCCGCTCGATAGGGCGCGGGGCCAAGGGACTTGACCCCGCCCACCGCAAGGACGGGCTCGCGCTGCTGCTGCTCGGCCTGGCGCTGATCGTCGCCGCGGGCACCTGGTCCAACCTCCAGGGACCGGTCGGCGACCTGGTCGAGATGCTGGTGACCGGGGCCTTCGGCCGGCTCGACCTGCTCGCGCCGATACTGCTGGGCGCCATGGCGGTGCGGCTGATCCTGTACCCGGAGCGGCCCGATGCCAACGGCCGCATCGTCATCGGGCTGTCCGCCCTGGTCATCGGAGTCCTCGGCCAGGTCCACATCGCCTGCGGCTCGCCGGGCCGGGACGATGGCACCGAGGCGATGCAGGACGCGGGCGGGCTGATCGGCTGGGCCACCTCCAAGCCGCTGATCTTCATGATGGGCGAGGTCCTCGCCGTACCGCTGCTGGTGCTGCTGACCGTCTTCGGGCTCCTCGTCGTCACCGCCACCCCGGTCAACGCCATTCCGCAGCGGCTGCGTCAGTTCGGCGTCCGCCTCGGCATCGTGGAACCGGAGCCCGAGACCGGCGACGGGTACGAGGACGACGACGAGCGCTACGACGAACAGTGGCGCGAGGCGTTGCCCGAGCGGACCCGCCGACGCGGCGCGCGGCGTACCGACGCGGACCCGGTCTACGACCACGACCAGGCCGAGGCGGAAGCGCTCACCAAGCGCAGGAGGCCCCGCAGGCCCTCCGCGCAGCCCGCGATGAACCGGCCGCTGGACGCGGTGGACGTCGCCGCGGCCGCTGCCGCCGCGCTCGACGGGGCCGTGCTCAACGGCATGCCGCCCTCGCCGATCGTCGCCGACCTGACCCAGGGCGTCTCCGTGGACCGGGAGCGCACCGGGACGCCCGTGCCCGGGGCCCGGGAGGCCGAGCGGGACGGTGCGGGGACGTCCGGGACGGGGCGCCGGGCGGACCGGTCCGACGACGCCGACGACGCGACCGGCGGTGACACCTCCGGCCGGTCCGGCGCCGTTCCCGACCTGACGAAGCCCGCACCGGAGCGTTCCGAGGGCCTGCCCGCCCGCGCCGAGCAGCTCCAGCTGTCCGGCGACATCACGTACTCGCTGCCCTCGCTCGACCTGCTGGAACGCGGCGGACCGGGCAAGACCCGCAGCGCCGCCAACGACGTGGTCGTCGCCTCGCTGACCAACGTCTTCTCCGAGTTCAAGGTCGACGCCGCGGTCACCGGCTTCACCCGGGGCCCGACCGTCACCCGCTACGAGATCGAGCTCGGCCCCGCCGTGAAGGTCGAGAAGATCACGGCACTGGCCAAGAACATCGCGTACGCCGTGGCGAGCCCGGACGTGCGGATCATCTCGCCGATCCCCGGCAAGTCCGCCGTCGGCATCGAGATCCCCAACTCCGACCGCGAGATGGTCAACCTCGGGGATGTGCTGCGCCTCGCGGACGCCGCCGAGGACGACCACCCGATGCTCGTGGCGCTCGGCAAGAACGTCGAGGGCGGCTACGAGATGGCCAACCTCGCCAAGATGCCGCACGTCCTGGTCGCCGGCGCCACCGGTTCCGGCAAGTCCTCCTGCATCAACTGCCTGATCACCTCGATCATGGTGCGGGCCACCCCGGACGACGTGCGGATGGTCCTCGTCGACCCCAAGCGCGTCGAGCTGACCGCGTACGAGGGCATCCCCCACCTCATCACCCCGATCATCACCAACCCCAAGAAGGCCGCCGAGGCGCTCCAGTGGGTCGTGCGGGAGATGGACCTGCGCTACGACGACCTCGCCAACTTCGGCTACCGGCACATCGACGACTTCAACCACGCGGTGCGCAACGGCAAGTGCAAGGCGCCCGAGGGCAGCGAACGGGAGCTGTCCCCCTACCCGTACCTGCTGGTGATCGTCGACGAGCTGGCCGACCTGATGATGGTGGCCCCGCGCGACGTCGAGGACTCGATCGTCCGCATCACCCAGCTGGCCCGCGCGGCCGGCATCCACCTGGTGCTCGCCACCCAGCGACCCTCGGTCGACGTGGTGACCGGCCTGATCAAGGCCAACGTGCCCTCCCGGCTCGCCTTCGCCACCTCCTCCCTCGCCGACAGCCGGGTCATCCTCGACCAGCCCGGCGCCGAGAAGCTCATCGGCAAGGGCGACGGGCTCTTCCTCCCGATGGGCGCCAACAAACCCACCCGTATGCAGGGAGCGTTCGTCACCGAGGACGAGGTCGCCGCCGTCGTCCAGCACTGCAAGGACCAGATGGCCCCGGTCTTCCGGGACGACGTCGTGGTGGGAACGAAACAGAAGAAGGAGATCGACGAGGACATCGGCGACGACCTGGACCTGCTCTGCCAGGCCGCCGAACTGGTCGTCTCCACCCAGTTCGGATCGACCTCGATGCTCCAGCGCAAGCTCCGGGTCGGCTTCGCGAAGGCGGGCCGGCTGATGGACCTGATGGAGTCCCGCAACATCGTCGGACCCAGCGAGGGCTCCAAGGCGCGCGACGTCATGGTGAAGCCTGACGAGCTCGACGGGGTGTTGGCCGTCATCCGCGGGGAATCCGCTCCGTAAAGGTTTTGTGGGCAACCGTTTCGTACGGTCGTACGTCCAGTTGAAGGGAGGGACGGAACCGTGCTCCTCCCCGCAGCTCGCTCCGTCGTCACCTCACCCGTACTCCCACCCCGTTCGGCCCACTACAGGTTGACCAGTCCTCGATCGGGGCTGTGCTCCGTCCCCGCTCCGCCCCGGAGCCGGCGGCGGGGCCGTCCGGCGAACCCGATGGCGTACAAAGTCGTCCCTCCCGGTTGCCCCTCCCTTTCGTACCCCCCCTAGACTGAACATCCAGCAGGTGGCTCACGCTCGAAAGGCGCCCCCGTGTCCATCGGCAACTCCCCCGAAGACGACCGGCCTTCGATCGGTCGTGCCCTTCAGCAGGCTCGTATCGCCGCAGCTCTGACGGTCGAGGAAGTCAGCAGCTCCACCCGGGTGCGCATCCCCATCGTGCACGCGATCGAGCAGGACGACTTCTCCCGCTGCGGCGGCGACGTCTACGCCCGCGGCCACATCCGCACGCTCGCCCGTGCCGTCGGCCTCGATCCGGAACCGCTGGTCGAGGAGTACGACGCCGATCACGGCGGCCGTCCCGCACCGACCCCCGCGGCTCCGCTCTTCGAAGCGGAACGCATCCGCTCCGAACCGCGACGGCCCAACTGGACCGCCGCGATGGTCGCGGCCATCGTCGCCGTCATCGGGTTCGTCGGCTTCACGCTCTTCAGCGGCGAGGACGAACCCTCGAACACCGCGCAGATCGCGGAGGGCTCCAAGCCCGACAAGACCGCGGCCAAGCCCACCGCCACCAAGCCCTCCGACCCCAAGCCCGTGCCCTCCGAGAGCGCCATCGCCGCCGCCCCCCGGGACAAGGTGACGGTCAAGCTCAGCGCGGACCGGGGCAAGAGCTGGATCTCGGCCAAGGACCACAACGGACGGCTGCTCTTCGACGGGCTGCTGCTCCAGGGCGAGTCCAAGACCTTCCAGGACAAGGAGCGCATCGACCTCGTCCTCGGCGACGCCGGGGCGATCGAACTCTTCGTCAACGGCAAGCAGGTCGAGGACCGCTTCGGTCCGGGCCAGGTCGAACGGCTTTCCTACACCAAGGGCGACCCCGAGGCCGGCTGATCCGCCGCACCTCCGTTTCCACGCACGTCCCGACGGGCGTCCGGCCTCGCGCCGGGCGCCCGTCGGCGTTCCCCGGCCCGGACTCTGTTACTCCCCGTAGCGGGGAAGGGGCGGTGGCAGGGGCAGGCAACCCTGCACGGCAGGGGGGCCGCCGGAACAAAGTAGTCTTGAGTCCATGCCCGAACGCCGTACCGTCGCCCTTGTCACTCTTGGCTGCGCCCGTAACGAGGTGGACTCGGAGGAGCTTGCAGGCCGCTTGGCAGCGGACGGCTGGGACCTCGTCGAGGATGCCTCCGACGCGGATGTCGCAGTCGTCAACACCTGTGGGTTCGTCGAAGCCGCCAAGAAGGACTCCGTCGACGCCCTGCTCGAAGCCAACGATCTGAAGGATCACGGCCGCACCCAGGCCGTCGTCGCCGTCGGCTGCATGGCCGAGCGCTACGGCAAGGACCTCGCCGAGGCCCTGCCGGAGGCGGACGGCGTCCTCGGATTCGACGACTACGCCGACATCTCCGACCGGCTCCAGACCATCCTCAACGGCGGCATCCACGCCTCGCACACCCCGCGGGACCGCCGCAAGCTGCTGCCGATCAGCCCCGCAGAGCGGCAGGACGCCGCCGTGGCGCTGCCCGGCCACGCCCAGGAGGCGCCCGCCCCCGCGCCCGAGGACCTCCCCGAGGGGGTCGCGCCGGTCTCCGGGCCGCGGGCGCCGCTGCGCCGCAGGCTCGGCACCAGCCCCGTTGCCTCGGTGAAGCTCGCCTCCGGCTGCGACCGCCGCTGCTCCTTCTGCGCCATCCCCTCCTTCCGCGGCTCGTTCATCTCGCGCCGCCCCTCGGACGTGCTCCAGGAGACCCGCTGGCTGGCCGAGCAGGGCGTCAAGGAGGTCATGCTCGTCTCCGAGAACAACACCTCCTACGGCAAGGACCTCGGCGACATCCGCCTCCTGGAGACCCTGCTGCCCGAGCTGGCCGACGTGGACGGCATCGAGCGGATCCGGGTCAGCTACCTCCAGCCCGCCGAGATGCGCCCGGGCCTCATCGACGTCCTCACCTCGACGCCGAAGGTCGCTCCGTACTTCGACCTGTCCTTCCAGCACTCCGCCCCCGGCGTGCTGCGCGCGATGCGCCGCTTCGGCGACACCGACCGCTTCCTGGAGCTCCTGGACACCATCCGGAGCAAGGCCCCCCAGGCGGGTGCCCGCTCCAACTTCATCGTCGGCTTCCCCGGCGAGACCGAGGCCGACCTCGCCGAGCTGGAACGCTTCCTCACCGGTGCCCGTCTCGACGCGATCGGCGTCTTCGGGTATTCGGACGAGGAGGGCACCGAGGCGGTCGGCTACGAGAACAAGCTCGACGCCGACACCATCGCGGAGCGCCTCGCCCACATCTCCCAGCTGGCCGAGGAGCTGACCTCGCAGCGGGCCGAGGAGCGCGTCGGCGAGACCCTCCAGGTGCTGGTGGAGTCCGTGGAGTCGGAGGAGGACGGCGAGGTCGCGATCGGCCGCGCGGCGCACCAGGCTCCCGAAACCGATGGCCAGGTGGTCTTCACCACACGCGAGGGACTCGTGCCGGGCCGTATGGTCGAGGCAAAGGCAGTGGGCACCGAGGGCGTCGACCTGGTGGCCGAACACCACGAGCTTGCGGAGGTAGCCAGATGACCGGAGTCCCGGCATCCGCGGCAGGCGGCTCCGGCGCGAAGCCGGTCCGCGGCGGCAAGCTGGGCACTGCGGCCGTCAACCAGGCCAGCCTGTGGAACATCGCCAACATCCTGACCATGGTGCGGCTGCTGCTCGTGCCCGGGTTCGTCCTGCTGCTGTTCCACGACGGCGGATACGACCCGGTCTGGCGCGCGTTCGCCTGGGCGGCCTTCGCCGTCGCGATGATCACCGACCTGTTCGACGGTCATCTGGCACGGGCGTACAACCTGGTCACGGACTTCGGGAAGATCGCCGACCCGATCGCCGACAAGGCGATCATGGGCGCGGCGCTGGTCTCGCTGTCCGTCCTGGGCGATCTGCCGTGGTGGATCACCGGAGTGATCCTCGCCCGTGAGCTGGGCATCACGCTGATGCGGTTCTGGGTCATCCGGCACGCGGTGATCCCGGCCAGCAGAGGCGGCAAGCTGAAGACGCTCGCGCAGGGGACGGCGGCCGGGATGTACGTCCTGGTGCTCACCGGACCCCTGGCGACCTTGCGCTTCTGGGTGATGATGGTCGCCGTCGTGCTGACGGTCGTCACCGGACTCGACTACGTACGCCAAGCCGTCGTCCTGCGTCGTCAGGGCCTCGCCGCCGAGCGCGCCGCCGCGGCCGAGCGGACCGCGGAGGCCCTCCAGGCCACCGCCGGCGCCGCGGCCGACGCCGGTCCGGCCGCCGGAGCCGTGGCCGGCGCGAAGGACGTACACGCTGCTGCCGAGGCGCGCGACGCCGCGGAGGCCGAGCGGTGACAGCCGCTGCCCGGGTGCTCCGGCTTCTCGGAGCGCGGGGCGAGACGCTCGCCGTCGCCGAATCGCTGACCGGCGGCCTGGTCGCCGCCGACCTGACCTCCGTACCCGGCGCCTCCCGGTCCTTCCGCGGATCGGTGACGGCGTACGCCACCTCCCTGAAGCGGGACGTCCTGGGCGTCGACGAGAGCCTTCTGGCGGAGCGCGGAGCGGTGGACCCCGAGGTCGCGCTGCGGATGGCGGTCGGCGTGCGCCGGGTACTCGACGCCGACTGGGGCGTCTCCACCACGGGGGTCGCGGGACCGGAACCGCAGGACGGGCAGCCGGTCGGGACGGTCTACGTGGCCGTGGCCGGGCCCTCCGGCGTCGAGAAAGTGACAGCTCTGCGGTTGAATGGTGGGAGGGCGGATATCCGTAGTGAGAGTGTGCGAAGCGCCCTCGAACTGCTCGCGGGCGAACTCGGTGAGAATGCGCGGGCACAGGATACGGAACAGAACGGGGGGAATTGATGTTTGCAGCCCTGAGTGAACACGACATCGCTCCCCGCACGGCCGCAGCACAAGGCGGTACGGTAGGGCGTGAAGGATGCGGCTACGCGGTCCGAGGAGGGAGCCACCGATGATTCTGCTCCGTCGCCTGCTGGGTGACGTGCTGCGTCGGCAGCGCCAGCGCCAAGGCCGTACTCTGCGCGAAGTCTCCTCGTCCGCCCGGGTCTCGCTCGGTTATCTCTCCGAGGTGGAGCGGGGGCAGAAGGAGGCATCCTCCGAGCTGCTCTCCGCGATTTGCGACGCGCTTGACGTACGGATGTCCGAGCTCATGCGTGAAGTGAGCGACGAGCTCTCGCTCGCTGAGCTGGCCGAGTCGGCAGCTGCCAGTGATCCGGTCCCAGTACCGGTTCGTCCCATGCTCAACTCCGTCTCCGTCTCGTCGGTCGCAGGTGTGCCGTCGGGCCGGGTGACCATCAAGGCGCCCGCAGAAGCGGTGGACGTCGTCGCCGCCTGATCCACGCGGCACAGTTGCTCGACCGGAGTCCCGGTCGGCCCCTACCGGGGCCGGCCGGGACTTCTGCGTGTGCCGCCGGGCCCTCCTTCTGCGCTGTCTGCGTGAGGCATGTGTGAGCCGTCGGTCGGTGGGCAGACGGAGGACAAGGCCCACATGACCGTTTTGCTTGATATGTGCCATCGTGGGTGATGCGCAGAGACGGTCAGTGAAGAGGTCGACGGATGGGAGCAGTGGATATGTCTGTGGTCAAGAGCACGTTGTCCGAGAGCGACCTCAAGGTCGTGGGAACGGCGCTGCAAGGCGCTCTGGTGGACCTCGTGGACCTCTCCCTGGTGGCCAAGCAGGTCCATTGGAACGTGGTCGGTCCGCGCTTCCGCTCCGTACATCTTCAGCTCGACGACGTCGTCGTCACAGCCCGGCAGCACTCCGACACGGTCGCCGAGCGCGCCTCGGCGGTCGGGGTCAATCCGGACGGGCGCTCCGGCACGGTGGCCAAGGAGACCGCCATCGCGTCCGTGCCCGAGGGCTGGATCAAGGACACCGACGCCGTGCGGATCCTGGTGGACGCACTGGGCGTGGTCATCGGCCGGATGCGGGAGCGCATCGAG
Organism: Streptomyces anulatus; assembly: GCF_014650675.1. Lineage (GTDB taxonomy): Bacteria > Actinomycetota > Actinomycetes > Streptomycetales > Streptomycetaceae > Streptomyces > Streptomyces anulatus. Next base: position 17,912 of record NZ_BMVK01000021.1, read on the forward strand.
GCGACCGACGAGCCGGATCCGATCACCCAGGACCTGCTGATCGGGCTGACGGCGGAGCTCGAAAAACACGCGTGGATGTTCCAGGCCGAGAGCGCCTGAACCGGCGCCCGGCCGGCGAACGAGATACATCCCGAGCAGAAGGAGCGACATCATGAGCGACGGAGCCATGGACAAGATGAAGGGCAAGGGCAAGGAGGCGGTCGGCAAGCTGACCGGCGACCGCCGCAAGGAGGCCGAGGGCAAGGCCGATCAGGCCAAGGGCGGAGCCAAGGACGCGGCCGGCGGAATCGGCGACCGCGCCAAGGGCGTGAAGGACTCCCTCCGCCGGGACGACGACAAGTAGTCCTGAGCCTGACGACGACACACGTAGTCCTGAGCCTTCGGAGCCACCGCCCCAGGGTTCCAGTGCCCCCGCCGTTACGGCGGGGGCACTCCTGTGTGGGTGACCCCTCGGTCGGGCGTTCTGGATGCACCGCCGCCGCTGCCAGGGGAAACTGCCGGAAAGGACGCCGGTCGAGGAGGCAGCGATGAAGCCGAGGAGGCAGCGGTGATACGGCGGTGGGTGCCGGCGCTGGTTCTCGGCGGGCTGTGGTGGTGGGCAGTGCTCCGGCTGGTGCTGCACCCGGAACAGGCAGGGCTGGTGGAGGGGGCGGTGGCGGCTGGGGGCTGGGGGCTGAGCCTGTTGCCGGTCCATGTCGCGTCGGTGGTGCCGGTGGCACCGGTGGCGCCGGTGGGCCCGTTGGGGCGGTCGGGGCGGTCGGGCCCGTCGGGCTCGTTGGGGTCGTTGGTGAAGCGGCGGTCTACCAGGGCATGGCGACGCCGCCGTTCGGCCGGAGAATCTGACCGGTCATGAAGGCCGAGGCGTCCGAGGCCAGGTGCAGCACGGTGTGTGCGACGTCCTCGGGTTCACCGACCCGGCCCAGCGGGGAGATCCGGGCCATGGTCGTCTCCGTCCGGCGCCGGTCCGCGGTGTCGTGCCGGTCGGTCATGGGCGTACGGATCCAGCCGGGCGCGACGGCGTTCACCCGTATGGCGTGGGGCCCCAGCTCCGTGGCGAGCGTCTTGGTGAGCTGCACCACGGCGGCCTTCGCGACGCTGTAGCAGAGCAGGCCCGCGCTCGCGGAGTCCACGGCGCCGGATGCCATCGTGATCAGCGAGCCGGGGGCGGAGCGGGCCGTCATGGAGCGGGCCACTTCCTGGCAGGCGTACAGCACCCCCGTGAAATTGACGGCCAGCACCCGGGCCAGGTCCTCGTCCGCCGTCTCCAGCACGCTGCTGGTGTGCATGATCCCGGCCGAGGCGACCAGGACGTCGAGATGCCCGGCCGCGTCGACGGCCGCTCGGATCTGGTCGCGGTCGGTGACGTCGAGGGGATGGGTCCGGGCGCTGCCGCCCGCGTCGGCGATCAGGTCGTAGGTCCGGCGCAGTCCCGTCTCGTCGCGGTCCGCGCAGTGCACCGTGGCCCCGGCCTCCGCGAGCAGCAGGGCGCTCGCCCGCCCGATGCCGCTCGCCGCGCCCGTGATGAACACGGCGCGGCCCGTGAGGTTGTACGCGGAGAGAGGCATGACGGGACCGTACGACCGTATCTGACGAGGCGTCAACTAGGGGGTCGGCCCTGATTGGCAGCCGGGGCACCAGTAGGTGGGCCGGTCGTCCTGGTCGGCGAGACGGATCGGAGTGCCGCAGCGCAGACAGGGGCGACGGGCCCGCCCGTAGACGTACAGGCGCTCCTGTACGCGAACGGGTTGCGGGGCGCGTGGCCGGGCGGGGGCCCTCGCCGGGGCCGGTGTGGCGGCCGTGGCGCTCGGTGCGGGTGTGGAGCTGGGCGGACTCGGCGGGCCCGGTGGCGTGCGGAGTTCGGAGGTGATCGTCGTCGTACGGGTGGGCCGGTCGCGGTTGGCGTTCAGCAGGCGCTCGGCCAGGGTGACGAGCCGGGGGAGCGCGCCGTCGGGGAGGGCGCCCATGGGGAGCCAGGGGGTGACGCGGGCGAGGAAGCACAGCTCGCACTTGTAGACATTGCCGATGCCCGCCAGATTGCGCTGGTCCAGGAGCGCCTCGCCGAGGGGGCGCTCCGGTGCGGCGAGCAGCCGGTCCAGGGCCCGGCCGGGGTCCCAGTCTGGGCCCAGCAGATCCGGGCCCAGATGGCCCACGGCCCGGTCCTCCTCGCTGGTGCGCAGCAGCTCCAGCACCGGGAGCCGGTAGCCGACCGCGGTGTGCTCCGCGTTGGCGAGGATCGCGCGGATCTGGTGTCCCGGGCCGCCCCGCCAGCGTTCGTCCGGGGCGTACACCCGCCAGGCGCCGTCCATTCGGAGGTGGCTGTGCAGGGTCAGGCCGCCCTCGATGCGGGTCAGCAGGTGCTTGCCGCGCGCGGTGACGTCCAGGACGGTCCGGCCGGAGAGGTCGGCGGTGGCGAAACGGGGGACGCGCAGGTCCGACCGGGTCAGCACCTGCCCCGCCAGCGCCTCGTGCAGCCGGGTGGCGGTCTGGAGGACGGTGTCTCCTTCGGGCATGCCTCCATGATGGGCGCGCCGGGACGTTCGTGCGTCGATCCGGGTCCGCCGCCGGGCCCGGGCTACCACCGTCCCGGACCGCCACCGTCCCGGACCGCCACCGTCCCGGACCGCCGCCGTCCCGGACCGCCGCCGTCCCGTTCCACCGCCGGGCCGGGTGCCGTGGGTCGCGGGTCGGTGGCGTTCGCCGAGGGGAGGGGGCGTTCGCCGAGGTGCCCGTCCGGGCCGGGGCGGGCACCTCGGATCATCGGCCCTGGATCAGGCGCGCAGGCGCAGGCCTCGCGGGGTGGCGAGGAACCCGGCCGCCTCCAGCGTCCGGCCCAGCGGCGAGGTGAGGGAGGAGACGCCGTTCGTCCGCTCCACCGTCACCGTGCCCAGGGCGCCGGCGCGGGCCGAGGCGGCCAGGGCCTCGGCCGCCGCCCGCAGGGCCGGGGCCTCGGGGTCGGACGGCCAGGCCAGGAGGGTCTTCCCGCCCCGCTCCATGTAGAGCGTCAGCTCGCCGTCGACGAGGACCACCAGCGCCCCCGCCTTACGGCCCGGCTTGTGTCCGGCGCCGTCCGGGGGCTCGGGCCACGGCAGGGCCGCGCCGTACGCGTTGGCCGGGTCGGCCGCGGCCAGCACCAGAGCCTGGGGCGCGGTGCCCGGATCCCGGCGGTCGCGGGCCGTGGAGGCCGCCCGCAGGCGGTCCACCGCGCCGTCCATCGCGAACTGGGCGGCCCCCAGCCCTTCGACCACATAGCCGCGCCGCGCCTGCCCGTTGTCCTCGAAGGCGGCCAGGATGCGGTACGTCGCGGAGAAGCCGCCCTCCACCCCTTCGGCCTGCACCGCGCCGCGGGTCACCACGCCGTGCCGGTCGAGGAGGGTACGGGCCAGGGCGTGGGCACGGTGGGTCGGTTCCGGTTCGACCGGAGGCAGCAGGGACCAGCGGCCCGATACGGTCGGCGGGCCGGTCCGGGACGCGGGGCGGGCCGCTGCGGTGAGCGAGCCGTAGCGCCCGCGCGGGACGCTGCGCCGGGAGCGGTGGGCGGTGGAGCCCGCCGTCCGTCCCGAGCCCAGGAGCGAACGCAGCGGGGCCAGGGTGTCGTTGGTGAGCCGCCCGGACCAGGCCAGGTCCCACAGGGCGTCGGCCAGCTGCTGGTCCGTGCAGTCCGGGTGGGTGGTGGCCCGGACCTGGTCGGCGATCTGTCGGAAGAAGAGGCCGTACCCGCCGGAGAGCGTGGTGAGCGCGGACTCGTGGAGCGCCGACAGCTCCAGCGGATGCGGGGGAGGCAGGAGGAGCGGCGCGCTGTCGGCGAGGTAGAGGGAGACCCAGCCGTCCTTGCCGGGCAGCGCGCCCGCACCGGCCCAGACGACCTCGCCCGTGGTCGTCAGCTCGTCGAGCATCGCCGGGGCGTAGCCCATGACGCGGCTCGGCAGGATCAGCTTCTCCAGTGCCGACGCGGGAACGGGTGCGCCCTGAAGCTGCTCGACGGCGCGGGCCAGCCCGTCGATGCCCCGCAGGCCGTTGGAGCCGAAGTGCTGCCACTGGGGGAGGAAGGAGGCGAGGGCCGCGGGCGGCACCGGCTCCAGCTCCTGGCGGAGCGCCGCCAGCGAACGACGGCGGAGCCGGCGCAGCACCGTGGCGTCGCACCATTCCTGGCCGATGCCCGCCGGGTGGAACTCGCCCTGGACGGTCCTGCCGGAGGCCGACAGCCGTTGCAGCGCCCCGTCGGTGACGGCGGTGCCGAGCCCGAAGCGCTCGGCGGCCCTCGCGGCGGTGAACGGGCCGTGGGTCCGCGCGAAGCGGGCGAGGAGGTCGCCGAGCGGGTCCTTCACCGGCTCGGTGAACGCCTCGGGAACGCCGACGGGAAGCGCGGTGCCCAGGGCGTCGCGCAGCCGGCCCGCGTCCTCGATCGCCGCCCAGTGATCGGCGCCGGCGATCCGGACCTGGACAGCCCGGCGGGCCGAGGCCAGCTCCGGCGCCCAGGACGGCTCGGCGCCCCGCTCTGCCAGCTCGGCGTCGGTGAGGGGGCCCAGGACGCGCAGGAGGTCGGCGACCCCCTCGACGTCCTTGATCCGCCGGTCCTCGGTGAGCCACTGCAGCTCCCGCTCCAGCTCGGTGAGGACCTCGGGGTCGAGCAGTTCGCGCAGCTCCGCCTGGCCCAGCAGCTCGGCGAGCAGATGGGAGTCCAGGGAGAGGGCGGCGGCGCGCCGTTCGGCGAGCGGCGAGTCGCCCTCGTACAGGAACTGGGCCACGTAACCGAAGAGGAGCGAGCGGGCGAACGGCGAGGGCTCCTGGGTGGTCACCTCGACCAGCCGGACCCGGCGCGCCTCCAGGTCGCCCATCAGTTCCGTGAGTCCGGGGACGTCGAACACGTCCTGGAGGCATTCGCGGACAGCCTCCAGAACGATCGGGAACGAGCCGAACTCCGAGGCGACCTGGAGCAGCTGGGAGGCCCGCTGGCGCTGCTGCCAGAGCGGGGTGCGCTTGCCGGGGGAGCGCCGGGGCAGCAGCAGGGCGCGCGCGGCGCACTCCCGGAACCGGGCGGCGAACAGGGCTGATCCGCCCACCTGGTCGGTGACGATCTGCTGGACCTCGCCCTGGTCGAAGACGACGTCGGCGGCCGCCACCGGGGGCTGGTCGCTGTCGTACGCCACGGCTCCCGGCGCGGGTCCGCCGTTCCCGGCGTCCGGGGCCCCCGGGGCGTCGAAATCGAGCAGGTCCAGGCCCATCATGTCCGCGTCGGGCAGCCGCAGCACGATCCCGTCGTCGGCGTGCATGACCTGGGCGTCCATCCCGTAGCGCTCACCGAGTCGGGCGGAGAGGGCGAGCGCCCAGGGGGCGTGCACCTGGGCGCCGAAGGGGGAGTGCACGACGACCCGCCAGTCGCCCAGCTCGTCCCGGAACCGCTCGACCAGGATCGTCCGGTCGTCCGGGACGTGGCCGCAGGCCCGGCGCTGCTCGTCCAGGTAGGCCAGGATGTTGTCCGCCGCCCAGGCGTCGAGCCCCGCGGCCAGCAGGCGCAGCCGGGCGTCCTCGTCGGAGAGCCCGCCGATCTCGCGGAGGAACGCACCCAGGGCCCGCCCGAGCTCCAGGGGGCGGCCCAGCTGGTCGCCCTTCCAGAACGGCAGCCGGCCCGGGACGCCCGGGGCGGGCGAGACGAGGACCCGGTCCCGGGTGATGTCCTCGATCCGCCAGGACGTGGTGCCCAGGGTGAAGACGTCGCCGACGCGGGACTCGTAGACCATCTCCTCGTCCAGCTCGCCGACCCGGCCGCCGCCCTTCTTCGGGTCGGCCCCGGCGAGGAAGACCCCGAAGAGTCCCCGGTCGGGAATGGTGCCGCCCGAGGTGACGGCGAGCCGCTGCGCGCCGGGGCGGCCCGTGACCGTACCCCCGACGCGGTCCCACACCACCCGGGGGCGCAGCTCCGCGAAGGCGTCGGAGGGATAGCGTCCGGCGAGCATGTCGAGCACCGCGGTGAACGCCGACTCGGGGAGCGAGGCGAACGGGGCGGCCCGCCGCACCAGGGACAGCAGATCGTCGGCCTGCCAGCTGTCCAGGGCCACCATGGCGACGAGCTGCTGTGCCAGGACGTCCAGTGGGTTGGACGGGACGCGGAGCGCCTCGATGGCCCCCTGGCGCATCCGCTCGGTGACCACGGCGGCCTGCACCAGATCGCCCCGGTACTTCGGGAAGACCACCCCGGTGGAGACCGCGCCCACCTGGTGTCCGGCCCGGCCCACCCGCTGCAGGCCGGAGGCGACGGAGGGCGGGGACTCCACCTGGATCACCAGGTCGACCGCGCCCATGTCGATGCCCAGCTCCAGGCTGGAGGTGGCCACCACGGCGGGGAGCCGGCCCGCCTTGAGGTCCTCCTCGACCTGGGCCCGCTGCTCCTTGGAGACCGAGCCGTGGTGGGCGCGGGCCAGCAGGGCGGGAGCACCCCTGCCCGCGCCGGACTGGGCCATGACCTCGGCGGGAGCGTGCGCCTCCGGGAGGGCGGGGGCCGGGTTGTCGGGGTCGAACGCGGTGCCGGTCGCCCGCTCGTACGCGATCTCGTTCAGCCGGTTGCACAGGCGCTCCGCCAGCCGCCGGGAGTTGGCGAAGACGATGGTGGAGCGGTGCGACTGCACGAGATCGGCGATGCGCTCCTCGACATGCGGCCAGATCGAGGGCTTGTCCGCCTGGCCGGAATCACCGTCCGTGGCGGGCGAGCCCCCCAGCTCGCCCAGATCCTCGACCGGGACGACGACCGAGAGGTCGAACTCCTTGGTGGAACGGGGCTGGACGATCTCCACCTTGCGCTGCGGGGACAGGAAGCGGGCCACCTCGTCGACCGGCCGGACCGTCGCGGACAGGCCGATGCGCCGGGCGGGACGCGTCAGCAGTTCGTCGAGACGCTCCAGGGACAGGGCGAGATGGGCGCCGCGTTTCGTCCCGGCGACCGCGTGCACCTCGTCGAGGATCACCGTCTCGACGCCGGCCAGCGCGTCCCGGGCGGAGGACGTCAGCATCAGGAACAGCGACTCGGGCGTGGTGATCAGAATGTCCGGCGGCCTGGTCACCATGGAACGCCGCTCGGCGGGCGGGGTGTCCCCGGACCGGATGCCGACCCGCACCTCCGGCTCCGGCAGGCCCAGGCGCACCGACTCCTGGCGGATGCCGGTCAGCGGCGAGCGGAGGTTGCGCTCGACATCGACCGCGAGGGCCTTGAGCGGGGACACGTACAGCACGCGGCAGCGCTTCTTCGCGTCGGCGGGCGGCGGCTCGGCCGCCAGCCGGTCCAGCGAGGCGAGGAAGGCGGCCAGCGTCTTACCGGAACCGGTCGGCGCGACGACCAGGACGTCGCTGCCCTCGCCGATGGCCCGCCAGGCGCCCTCCTGCGCCGCGGTGGGCGCGCTGAAGGCCCCGGCGAACCAGCTGCGGGTCGCGGGCGAGAACGCTTCGAGCGCGGATCCGGTCATGCTCCCCATCGTGCACCCCGGCACTGACAACGGGCCGGTGACACCGCCCGCGGTGGCCGGCTCAGCCGGTGGCGCACGACCGGGACCTGCGAGAATGGCCCCATGACGGGAGCGGACGGCACGGAGGAATGGGCACGGCACTGGCAGTACGCCGCGCTGCCCGACCTCGATCTGCTGCGCGCCCGGTACGTCCGCCACACCTTCCCCCGGCACAGCCACGAGGGCTATGTCTTCGGCGCCGTCACCGGTGGGGTGGAGGACGTGGGGCTGCCGGGCGGCACGGTCCACGCCCTCCCCGGAACCGTCGTCATGATCAACCCGGAGGTGCCGCACACCGCCCGCTCCGGGGCGCCCGAGGGCTGGGCGTACGCCACGCTCTACCCGTCGGCCCAGGTCGTCAACGACATCGCGGCCGAGGTGACGTCCCTGCGCGGCACGGTCGGCTTCGCCGAGACCCGGGTGACCGACCCCCACGCCTCCCACCTGATCACCGAGGTGCACCGGGCGGCGGAGGAGGGCAACGCGCTGGCCGCCGACAGCCTGCTGCGGGTCCTGGTCACCCGGCTCCTCAGCCGGCACGGCAGCCCGTTGCCCGGACTGGCCGCGCACGCCGGGGGTGCCCGGAACGCCGTGCGCGCCCGCGCCGCGCTGGAGGAGCGCATGGCCGCGCCGCCCACGCTGGAGACGCTCGCCGCCGAGCTGGGCACCGGTCCGTTCGCGCTGCTGAGAGCCTTCAAGAAGGAGTACGGGATGCCGCCCCACACGTGGCTCACCGATGCCCGGGTGCGCAGGGCCCGCCGGATGCTCGACGCCGGTGTCGCGCCCGCCGAGGCCGCGACCGCCGTCGGCTTCACGGACCAGCCGCACCTCAATCGCCATTTCACCCGGATCGTCGGTGTGCCGCCCGGGGCCTACCAGCGCGAGCGCGGAGTGCCGCGGTCGGACCGGTGAGGGTGCGAGACCGTACCGGCGGGTGCGCAAGAACGTACAAGACCCGGACCGAACGATCCCCGTAGCGTGCCGGGCGTGGCAGAACAGACAGCACCCCCAGAGAGCACTGGCCCGCCCGGCGCCGTCTCCGCCGGTCCGCCCGGCCCGGCGGCCGAGGCCCGGCCGGACAAGCCGGACGCGGCCGTCGTCCGGGACGCGCTCGGCGTCGGCATCGCCGTCGGCCTCTCCGGCTTCGCCTTCGGCGTCACCTCCGCCGGCTCCGGCCTCAGCCTGTTGCAGACCTGCGTCCTGAGTCTTCTCGTCTTCACCGGCGCCTCGCAGTTCGCCCTGGTCGGCGCGCTGGCCGCGGGCGGCAACCCGTACACCGCGGCGGCCGGGGCGTTCTTCCTGGGCGTCCGGAACGCGTTCTACGGTCTGCGGCTCTCCCAGCTGCTCGCCCTTCCCCGTGCGGTACGCCCCTTCGCCGCCCACTGGGTCATCGACGAGACGACCGCGGTCACCCTGCCGCAGCCCACCCGGCGGGCCGCGCGCATCGGCTTCACGGTCACCGGACTCACCCTGTACGTGCTGTGGAACCTCACCACCCTGGTGGGCGCCCTGGGCGCCGAGGCGCTGGGCGACACCGACGCGTGGGGCCTGGACGCGGCGAGTCCCGCGGTGTTCCTCGCGCTGCTCGCGCCGATGCTCAAGAGCACCACCGAACGTGTCACGGCGGGGCTGGCCGTCCTGCTGGCCCTGACGCTGCTGCCCGTACTGCCGGCGGGTGTCCCCGTCCTGCTGTCGGCGCTCGCGGCGCCCGTCGTCCTCTTCCTCATGGGGCGGACGAAGCGGGGACCGAACGCCGGAAACGCCGCGGACGGCTCGGCGACACAGCGGAAGAAGGGTGAGCGGCGCTCATGAACGTCTGGATTGCCATCGGACTGACCGTGGCGGGCTGCTACCTCGCCAAACTCCTGGGCCTGCTGGTGCCCGCGGGCGTGCTGGAGCGACCGCTCGTCCAGCGGATGGCCGCCCTGCTGCCCGTGGCGCTGCTGGCGGCTCTCACCGCGCAGCAGACCTTCGGCGACGGCCAGCAGCTCGTCCTCGACGCCCGTGCCGCCGGTCTCGGAGCGGCGGCACTCGCCCTGGTCCTTCGCGCTCCCTTCCTGGTCGTCGTCGGCGCGGGCGTTCTGGTCACGGCGGGCGTACGCGCGCTGGCCTGAGAATCGGGTACCTGGCGGCGCAGCCGCGGGGTGGGCCCGCCGGATACGCGGTCAGCCCAGCGGACGACCGTACGAGCGGAGCGTCCCCAAGGCCCTGAGCGTCACCAGGGGGCGCCCCTCCAGCGCGGTTCCCGGTGCCCACTGACGCCAGGTCACGGGCCATCCGCCGTCGTCCTGCTGCTCGGCGGCCAGGTGGTCGAGCGAGCGCTCCAGCTCCTCGTCCGTGAACCAGCGGCGGGCCAGGGATCCGGGTGTACGGGCGTAGTCGTGCGGGAAGTGGTGCTCGCCCGGTGCGTAGCCCGTCGCCACCGGGTACTCCGCCCGTCTGGAGGGATCGAGCACCGCGAGGCGTTGTTCGCGCACCAGACGGCCGAGCCGGTCGGCCGCCGCCTCGGCGCGGGCCCGGTCGGGGGCGCCGTCCAGGAAGGCGACCGCGGCCTCGACCTCGTAGGGATGGGACTGCTCCAGAGCCTCGACGGCACTCCAGCAGAAGTCCGTCGCCCGGAACAGCCAGGCGTGCCATACCTGATTGCCGTGCAGCAGCCCGACGACCGGGCCGGTCGCGAGCAGCTCCGCCGGCGGGTTGTCCACGATCGGAATGAACGGTGCCGCGGGATAGCCGCGCTGCGTGGGAAGCAGGGCGGGCAATGCGCCTTCTTTGGTTGACACATCGGTCAGATAGCGACAGATCCGTTCGACGCGCTGTCCGTCGCAGCGGCCGATCGAATCAAGAACGCTCAGCGCGTGGGCGGTGTGCAACGGCTGGCTGACCGGACCCCGGAGGTCGGGTTCCAGCGCGTGACCGTAGCCGCCGTCCTCGTTCAGATAGGCGGAGAGGGCCGTCTCGACGGTGTCGGGATCTCCGCCCAGGAAGCCATGCGCGAACCTCCGCTGTTCGAGGACTCGGGCCGTGAGCCAGATGAACTGCTCGGCGCGGGCGAGGGTGTTTGCTCCGGTTCCAGCCATGGACCGACCGTAGAGGGGAAAGAAGCCCGGCAGGTGCCGGGCGGACCGGCTGCACTCTCAGGAGCGGGATACTGGTGGCATGCGGTTGACGATTTTCTGGGAGCGGATGGCCGACCACTTCGGTGCGGCGTACGCGGACTCCTTCGCCCGTGACCATGTGATGGCCGAACTCGGCGGCCGCACGGTGCACCAGGCCCTGGACGCGGGCTGGGACGCCAAGGACGTCTGGCGCCGGGTCTGCACGGCCATGGACGTCCCGGCCGACAAGCGTTGAAGCCCGTGCGTGTACCGGCGGACGGGCACTGAAGCCGTGCGCGTACTGGCGGACGGGCACTGAAGCCGTGCGCGTACTGGCGGACGGGAGCTGAACCCGTGCGCGTCCGGTGGACAACGGCTGAACGCCGCTGATCCCGTTCGGGGCGGGAACGGGACCGGAAGGGGCGACTCGGGGCGGGGGGCCGGTGGCCGGCGGCATAGGCCAGACTTGTCCCGTGTCATCGACAGACGAGACCGCCCCGGCCCAGCCGTCCGCCGCCCCGCCCGCCCCGCCGGCCGCGCCACCCGCGCCGCCCTCCGGCGCCGGTGGGGTCCGCATGCCCGGCTGGCTGCCGCGCGCGATGGCGCTGGCCCTGGCGCTCTACGCCTGCTTCCAGCTCGGCAGCTGGGCGTTCGACCAGCTCATCGGGCTGCTGACGAACGTGTTGATCGCGTTCTTCCTCGCGCTCGCCATCGAGCCCGCGGTCGGCCGGATGGCGGGTCGCGGCATGCGCCGAGGGCTGGCCACGTTCCTCGTCTTCCTCGGCCTGATGATCTTCGGCGTCGGATTCGTGGTGCTGTTGGGGTCGATGCTCGCGGGCCAGATCGTCGACATGGTCGACGAGTTCCCCAAGTACATCGACTCGGTGATCAACTGGGTAAACCAGACCTTCCACACCGAACTCTCCCGGGTCGAGGTCCAGGACAGCCTGCTGCACTCCGACTGGCTGCAGAAGTACGTCCAGAACAGCGCCACCGGAGTGCTCGACGTCTCCACGACGGTCCTCGGCGGGCTGTTCCGGCTGTTGACGATCTTCCTGTTCTCCTTCTACTTCGCGGCCGACGGTCCCCGGCTCCGCCGCGCCCTGTGCTCCGTCCTGCCGCCGGCCCGGCAGACCGAGGTGCTGCGCGCCTGGGAGATCGCGGTCGACAAGACCGGCGGATACATCTACTCGCGCGGTCTGATGGCGTTGATCTCCGGTGCCGCGCACTACGTCCTGCTGGTGATCCTCGGGGTGCCCTACGCCCCGGCACTCGCCGTCTGGGTCGGACTCGTCTCGCAGTTCATCCCCACCATCGGCACGTATCTCGCGGGCGCGCTGCCCATGCTGATCGCCTTCACGGTCGATCCCTGGTACGCGCTGTGGGTGCTCGGGTTCGTCGTGATCTACCAACAGTTCGAGAACTACGTGCTCCAGCCCAAGCTGACCGCGAAGACCGTCGACATCCACCCCGCGGTCGCCTTCGGGTCGGTCATCGCCGGCACGGCCCTGCTCGGCGCGGTCGGCGCGCTGGTCGCCATTCCCGCCATCGCCACGCTCCAGGCGTTCCTCGGCGCCTATGTGAAGCGGTACGACGTCACCGACGACCCACGCGTGCACGGGGGGAGCAGCCGAGCGCCCGGGAGGCCGTTGCCGTCACGGATACGGCGTCTGGTGAACGGCCCCCGGGCCGCCGGACGCGGCGGCACGGAGGGCACGCCGGACGGGCCGCCTCAGCGGTAGCCCGTCACGTCGGCAGGCAGGCCCGGGTCCTGGACCTCGGTCAGATACCGCCAGGCGTCGGGCCTGCTCCCGTCCACGTCGGTGAATCCGTACACCTGGGCGAGCTGCCCGCTGGAGAGCGCCCTGCCGTTCCAGCGGGCGACCTCGGGGTCGCCGGCGAGTGCGGACACAGCGCGGCCGACGTACGCGGGGGACTCGGAGATCGCGAAGTGGGGCGCGTGCGCGACTGCGTCCCGCCAGGTGGTCTCGGTCACTCCGTGGGCCTGGAGCATGGCCTCGGAGCGGAGCCATCCCGGTGTGAGAGCCACGGCCGTCGCGTGGTGCGGTGCGAGTTCATGGCCGAGGGCGAAGGCCATCCGGTTCACCGCTGCCTTGGCCAGGTCGTAGAAGAACGAGACGCGGTAGTGGGACGCGTTGTACTCGTCCGTCCCGTCGGTCATCTCGACGACCAGGCCGCCCGGTGTCTCGATCAGCAGCGGCAGCGCGAAGTGACTGGTGATGGCGTGGGTGTCGACGGCCAGCCGCAGGGTGTGCAGCCCGGTGTCGAGCGACGACTCCCACACCGGCTTGTCCCACTCGATCTCGGCGCCCCAGATGTCGTTCACCAGGATGTGCAGGGCGCCCTGCTCGCTCGCGATGCGGGCCACGAGCGCCCTGACCCGGTCGGGGACCAGATGGTCGACCTGGACGGCGATGCCCCGTCCGCCCGCCGCGTCGACCAGGGCCGCGGTCTCCTCGATCGTTTCGGGACGGTCCATCTCGGAGCGCTCGGAACCGCTCGTGCGGCCGGTCACGTACACGGTCGCCCCGGCGGCGCCGAGCTGGACGGCGATGCCTCTCCCGGCCCCGCGGGTGCCTCCGGCGACGAGTGCCACGCGGCCGGCCAGATCGGATCCGGGGGCCTGCCCTCCGGAGGGTGCTCCAGGCTCCGCAATCGCTCCCATATCGATCGAATATAGGGCGATACGCTCAGGTGTGCAGGCGCGACCGCGTTCGGTCGAGGGGTGGCCGCGGGGTGCGTGGTGCGCTTGACACAGAAATCGAACATCCATTCTGATGGAATTCTGGCCGGGTTTTCCCGGGCCCGGCCGTGGAGTTGTCCACAGGCAGGGAGGACGTCGAGGCCCATTGTCAGTGGCAGGGGTTAGCGTCTGAGACGTGAAGCGATCGACTCAAGCAAATCGGGTGGAACCCATGGCAGGTAACGACCGCGAGAAGGCGCTGGACGCCGCACTCGCACAGATTGAACGGCAGTTCGGCAAGGGTGCGGTGATGCGCCTGGGCGAGCGACCGAACGAGCCCATCGAGGTCATCCCCACGGGATCGACCGCGCTGGACGTCGCACTGGGCGTCGGCGGTCTGCCGCGCGGCCGTGTGGTGGAGGTGTACGGGCCGGAGTCCTCCGGTAAGACGACGCTGACGCTGCACGCGGTGGCGAACGCGCAGAAGCTCGGCGGCTCGGTGGCGTTCATCGACGCCGAGCACGCGCTGGACCCGGAGTACGCGAAGAAGCTCGGCGTCGACATCGACAACCTCATCCTGTCCCAGCCGGACAACGGTGAGCAGGCGCTGGAGATCGTCGACATGCTGGTGCGCTCCGGCGCGCTGGACCTGATCGTCATCGACTCCGTGGCGGCCCTGGTGCCCCGTGCGGAGATCGAGGGCGAGATGGGCGACTCGCACGTGGGTCTCCAGGCCCGTCTGATGAGCCAAGCCCTCCGCAAGATCACCAGTGCGCTCAACCAGTCCAAGACCACCGCGATCTTCATCAACCAGCTCCGCGAGAAGATCGGCGTGATGTTCGGCTCCCCGGAGACCACCACCGGTGGCCGGGCGCTGAAGTTCTACGCCTCGGTGCGCCTCGACATCCGCCGGATCGAGACGCTCAAGGACGGCACCGACGCCGTCGGCAACCGCACCCGCGTCAAGGTCGTCAAGAACAAGGTCGCCCCGCCGTTCAAGCAGGCGGAGTTCGACATCCTCTACGGCCAGGGCATCAGCCGCGAGGGCGGTCTGATCGACATGGGCGTGGACCACGGCTTCGTCCGCAAGGCCGGCGCCTGGTACACGTACGAGGGCGATCAGCTCGGCCAGGGCAAGGAGAACGCCCGCAACTTCCTCAAGGACAACCCCGACCTCGCCAACGAGATCGAGAAGAAGATCCTGGAGAAGCTGGGGATCGGTGTCCGTCCGGACGCCGCTACGGGCGAGCCGGCAGCGGACGCCGCTGCGACAGCGGCTGCGGCACCGGCGGCCGACGGGGCGGCGAAGCCGGCGACCACCGCGGCGGCCAAGGCCAAGCCGGCCAAGACCGCGGCGGCCAAGAGCTAGGCCGTGACACGTCGTACGGAGTGGTCGGGCAGCCCTGCCGAGCCCGGCGGCGACCCTGAATCCGGCTACGGGCCCGCCGAGCCGGAGGCGGGTGCCGGGGCGCGGCCCGGGCGCCGCTCACGCGGTGGAGCGGGCGCCGGGAGCGGATTCGGCGAAGGGGCGGGCCGCCGTGCCCGCTCCGGCACCAGAAGCAGCGGCTCCCCCTCCTCGTCGAGGGCCGAGAAGGGGGAGCCGCGTGACCCGGTCGAGCAGGCGCGCAACATCTGCCTGCGGCTGCTCACCGGGACGCCGCGAACGCGCAAACAGCTCGCGGACGCCCTGCGCAAGCGGGAGATCCCGGACGAGGCGGCCGAGGAAGTGCTTGCGCGCTTCGTGGACGTCGGGCTGATCGACGATGCGGCGTTCGCCGGGGCATGGGTGGAGTCCCGGCACCACGGCCGGGGGCTCGCGCGCCGCGCCCTCGTCCGTGAGCTGCGGACGAAGGGCGTGGAATCCGCCGTGATCGACGAGGCGGTCGGTCAGCTCGACCCGGATCAGGAGGAGGAGACGGCGCGCGAGCTCGTGGCCCGCAAGCTCCGCTCCACGCGGGGCCTGGACCGGGACAAGCGGCTGCGTCGCCTGGCGGGGATGCTCGCACGCAAGGGATACGGGGAGGGCATGGCCCTGCGAGTGGTGCGTCAGGCGCTGGAGGAGGAGGGCGAGGACACGGAGGGCCTGGACGAGCCTTTCTGAAGTCGCGGGCCGGAGACCCGGAGATGTCGGCGGCCGACAGCCAGCGGCCACAGGCCGATGGCTAACGTCCGACGGCTAGCGGTCAGCGGTCCAAGGTCAGTGTCCCGCCAGGGACGCGCGGCGGATGGTGGCGTCGAAGAGGGCCAGGGCGTCCGCGGCGGTGCGGCCGGGATGGCGGTTCCAGGGGCCGATCAGCCCGGGCCACCCCTGCGCGCGCAGCTCCGTGATCAGCCAGGCGCCGGCCCGGTCCACGGTGTCGAGGGAGCCGTAGCCGAGGCGGTGCGCGGAGATGAGGGCGCCGCAGACGCAGCGTGCGCCACGGACGTTCCGCAGCCGGTACGGGGTGTTCTGCCAGCCCCACTCGGCCAGGATCTGCCGTGCGTAGCCGAGATGGGTCGAGGGGCGCAGATCGCCCTGCCCGACCCGCCGCCAGAGATGGACGCGGTCGGGCAGCATCGCGCCCAGCCGCCCGGGAAGCGGGCGCTCGTGCGGCGGTGCCGCGGGCAGTGTCCGCAGGGTGTCGTCGACGAGCCGGTCCACGGGGACGGACAGCAGGCTCCGCCAGTCGGAGTGCCCCGCGGACGGGGGACCCGAAGGTTCCGCAGGCCGTGCGGACGTCGGCTCCGCCGGGCTGAACGCGGGCTCGGGGACGGTGTGGTCCCAGCCCGTGACGATCTGCTGCCACGCCTGGGTGTCGTGCAGCCGGGAAGCCTGGCCGTCGAGCTGGTCGGGGGTGAGGACAGCGGTCGCCATAAGTGCGTCATCTCCGTACATTTCGACCCTCTGTGTGAGGCGAATGTCGGTCACGTACGGCGATTGCTCCAGTGGAACGTGGCGTTCGGGTGTGACATCCGAACGGACTGACGCCCGGCACCTGAGCTCAGGTGCCGGGCGTCAAGTGCCGGATGTTCAGATCCCGGGCGTCAGATCCCGGGCGTCAGATCCCGGACGTCAGATCCCGGGCGTCGGGTCGGGGGGTGTGACCGGGAGTCCTGCGGCGCGCCACGCCTGGAAGCCGCCGATCAGGTCGGTGGCCCGGTGCAGTCCCAGCTGCCGCAGCGAGGCGACCGCGAGACTGGAGGCGTATCCCTCGTTGCAGACGACGACGACCTGGAGGTCGTGGCCGACCGCTTCGGCGGCGCGGTGGCTGCCCCGGGGGTCGAGCCGCCATTCCAGTTCGTTGCGTTCGACGACCAGCGCGCCCGGGATCAGCCCGTCCCGGTCGCGGAGCGCCGCGTACCGGATGTCCACCAGCAGGGCCCCGGTCTCCGCCGCCGCGGCAGCCTCGGGCGGGCCGATCCGGTCGTAGCCGGCCCTGACCCGCTCCAGCAGTTCGTCGATGCCCAGGGGCGGCGGGGCGTCCGGCACGGTCTCGTCCCGGCTCGTGTTCCGGTCCTCGCTCACTGCCAGTCCTCCGGGCGTTCGGTCTGCTCCAGGCGGAGCACCGCACCGGTGCGGCTGAACCGGCGGATCCGCGGCAGGGGCGGGTAGTAGGCGTGGACGGAGACCGCGTGCGCGACCTCGGACTCGTTGAGGACCTCATGGACGTGGTTCTGCCCGAAGGCCCTGCCCTGACCGGTCGCCAACTCCCTCGACCGGTCCACCCCGTCCGTCAGCTCCAGCGTCTTCCAGCCGTCGGTGGGCAGCCGCACGGCCAGTGAGTGCTCCTTGAGGGCGCCGGCCGCGGTGGTGAACGCGCCGAACGAGTCGGCGTGATCGTGCCAGCCCGTGCCGGTGCCCGGCGGCCAGCCGATCAGCCATGCTTCGCTGCCGCCCGGTCCGTCGAGCCGGATCCAGGTGCGGCCCTCCGGATCGAGGGGGAGCGAGGCGATGAGCGCCTCGTCCCGGGCGGTGCTGCGGACGAAGTCCATCAGCTCCGCGACCGTCGGCGCGGTGGGGGAGGTTGCGGAGCCACCGGTGACGGGGGCCGAAGGGGAAGGAACAGCGGCAGCCGTGGGCACGGCGGAGCGAGGGGAAGACACGAGGACCGTCCTGAGAGTTCGCGCGGGGTTCCGGCCGTGCGGAAAGCGGCACGCGCCGGCAGAGGGAGGCGATTCAGCAGGACGGGCGACACACGCAGCCCGCGTAACGGACGAGGTCCATATGGACCCTCCGCCACAGGCGCACATCGGTGTCGGTCATGATCTGGAGTACACCACGCGCGCCCGTGACGGTCAATCGATCAGTTGAGCCCGGCGGTGCCGTCGGCGTGGACCCGCGCCCGGGACCGCTGCTGGGGTCCCGCGCCCCGCATCTCCGCGCCGTCACCCTGCTCCACGGGCTCCCGCGCTTCGCGGGGCGCACCGCCCAGAGCGGCCTGTGCCGCGGCGAACAGCTCGGCGGGCCGTACACCGCCGAAAGCCGCCACCAGGTGCCCGTCCGGCCTGACCAGCAGGACGGTGTGGGCCGATGCCCCCGGGTAGCTCTCGGTGACCAGCAGCTCCGTCGCCCCGGGCAGCGCCGCCACGGCCTCCGTGAGCCGGGGCATGACGCCTGCGGTCTGCCAGTGCCGCCGGTCCCAGACACCGGTCCCCGGCGCGACCAGGATCACCAGCGGGTGGCCCTGACCGAGCCGCTCCCGCAGACGCGCCGTCGTTCCGTCCGGCGCCGTCACCGTCACGTCGGCGACCGGCGCACCGGGGGGCGTACCGACGACGGTGTGCGCCTCGGTGTGCGGCGGCGAAAGGGGGGAGTGCGAGTACGAAGGGGGCGCACCCAGGGCTCCGCAGCCCAGATGGCCGTCGGAGAGCAGGGTGTCGTGGCCGCGTGCGGCGCCCGGGACCAGGGTCCGCAGACCGCCTCCGCCGCGCAGTATCGGCAGCGACTGGTCGGCGGCGCGCAGCCGTGCGGCCACCGCCGCCCGGCGCTCCGCCTGGTAGCTGTCGAGGAGGTGCTCGGCCGGGCCGTGGTGCCAGGCGTGGGCCAGCTTCCAGGCCAGGTTCTCGGCGTCCCGGACCCCCTCGTCCAGCCCCTGCGTGCCCACGGCGCCCAGCAAATGCGCCGCGTCCCCCGCCAGGAAGGCACGCTGCTTGCGCCAGCGCCGGGCGAGCCGGTGGTGGAGCGTGTGGACTCCGGTGTCCAGCAGTTCGTACGCCGGGGTCTCGCCGCACCAGCCGGCCAGGGTGTCCCGGATCCGGGTGATCAGAGCTTCGGGGGTGACCAGTTCGCCTCGCGGCGGCAGCAGCCAGTCCAGCCGCCAGACGCCGTCCGGCAGCGGCCGGGCGGAGACCTCGGCGCCCCCGGTCCGCCAGGGAGGCTGCCGGTGCAGAACGGCCTCGTCGGGCCAGGGCAGTTCGGCCCGGAGCGCGGCGACGGCATGCCGCTCCACCGCCGTACGGCCGGGGAACCGGATGTCCAGCAGTTTGCGCACGGTCGACCGGGCGCCGTCGCAGCCGACCAGATAACTCCCGCGCCACCAGGTCGAACCCGGCTCCCTGGTGTGCACCGTGATGCCGTCGGGGTCCTGCTCCAGCGTGTCGATCCGGCTCATCGGCACCCGCTGGACCAGCGGCGCCTTGTCCACCGCCGCACGCAGCGCGCCGCTCAGCGCATGCTGCGGAACATGGAGCGGTGCGGGAAGGAGCCCGGGGAGCGGGACCTCGTCCTCGTCCCTCCGGCCCCCGCTCAGCGGCACGTTCCGGACCAGCTGCTTCCGGCGCATCGAACGCCACCCGGCCCAGCGCAGCCCGACCCGGTCCAGCTCCCGGCAGCCGAGGCGGCCCAGCAGGTCGGCGGTGTCCTCGCGCAGCACGACCGTGCGGGCGGGACGGGGCTCCTCCGTGCCGGGGCCCTCGTCGAGAACGACCGAGGGGACGCCCTGGGCGGCGAGGGCCAGCGACAGCGTCAGGCCGACGGGCCCGGCGCCGACGACGATCACCGGGTCCACGGCGCGTACCCTCCGGCCCGTACGGTCATGCGGAACGTGGCATAGGAAGCCGGGTGCGTGATCACAGAACGTATGCAACCCACTGGTGGTGCTTGCGTCAAGTGACCGAGGCAGCGACGCGTGCGCCGCTGCCTCGAATGCTCCTGCTCGCCAGGGCCGGGAAGGGCCCGGGGCGGTCAGTCCTTCGTCACTCCGGTCCCACCGGCACCGCCGGCCGTCGGGCCTGCGCCCCCTGCGCCCCCCGCGTCCGGGCCGGGAACGGCCTCGACGGTGGGGATGCCGGCGGCCGGGGCGCCGGGCGCCACCTTGATGCCGGTCTTGGCGCGGCGGCCGCGCTTCTCGATCCACGTCGCCAGCGCCGAGAGCAGCAGGCACATCGCGATGTAGAGCGTGCCGATGACGACGATCGTCGAGACGTACGGGTACTGGCCGTTCACCTGCGTGTTGGAGGCGATCAGACGCGCGGTCTGGAGCAGCTCCGGGTACAGGATGATGAAGCCGAGCGAGGTGTCCTTGAGGGTCACCACGAGCTGACCGATGATCGTCGGCAGCATCGACCGGACGGCCTGCGGCATCAGGACGCTGACCATGACCTGCGTCTTGCTCATGCCCAGCGCGTACGCCGCCTCGCTCTGGCCCTTGGGCACCGAGTTGATGCCGGCCCGCAGCACCTCGGCCTGGACGCAGCCGTTGTAGACGGACAGACCCGCGGCCAGCGCCCACATCGAGTAGTCGGTGAGGAAGCCGACCCAGATGGCGTAGATGGTGATCAGCAGCGGGAGCGAGCGGAACAGCTCGATGAAGGTGGTCGCCGCCCAGCGGATCGGCTTGTGGTCGGAGAGGCGGCCCACCACCAGGACAACGCCCAGGACCAGCGAGCCGATCGCGGCAAGACCGAACGCCTTGAGCGTGGCGAGCAGGGCGTCGGCGATGTTCTGCCGGATGCCCGCGTAGTTGAAGATGTCCCACATCTCGGGGGCGAGGTGCCCCTTGTCCGCGAGCCGCATGATGCTGATCGCGATCAGCGCCGCGATGGCGAGGCTGCCGACGACCGCGTAGAGGCGGTTGCGGACGACGGCCTTGGGACCCGGGGCGTCGTAGAGAACGCTGGCGCTCATCGGGCGACCTCCATGCGACGCTCCAGCAGCCGGAAGAGGCCGCTGATGGTAAACGTGACGATCAGGTAGCCGATGGCCACCCAGATGAAGACGGGGACGATGTCGTAGCCCTTGTCGCTCATCAGCTTCTGCCAGCCGAACAGCTCGGCGACACTGAAGGCGCCGGCGATCGCGGAGTTCTTCGTCAGCGCGATGAAGATGCTGCTCAGCGGCGGGATCACGGTTCGGGTCGCCTGGGGGAGCACCACGATCTGCAGCGTCTGGGCGAACGTCATGCCGATGGAGCGTGCGGCCTCGGCCTGTCCCAGCGGCACGGTGTTGATACCGGAGCGGACCGCCTCGCACACGAACGAGGAGGTGTAGAAGCCGAGCGCCAGCGAGCCGAGCACGAACGGGCTCATCCCCGGGAAGAGGATCTCGGGCACGACGAAGAAGAAGATCAGGAAGAGCAGCGTCAGCGGGGTGTTGCGCATCAGCGTCACCCAGGCGGTGCCGAAGTACCGCAGCGGCGGCACCGGCGAGACCCGGAATCCGGCGATGAGCACACCGAGGACCAGGGCGATAACCGAGCTGACGGCGGTGATCGACACGGTTCCTATGAAGCCGTCGCGGAACTCTGGGAAATTGTCGAGCAGTACGTTCATGAGGTCTCCGCGTCGGCGGTCAGCGGCATCAGGGCAGGGGAAGGGGCGCCCCGTACGCCCGCCGTGCCCGGGGGAGCCGGGACGGCGGTGGCGTACGGGACGCCTGGGTCACTCGCGGGGCGTCGTGACGGGATGACGGGGTGCCGGCTCTCGGACGGCGGGCCGGAGCCCGCGGTCGGCCCGGGAGCCGACGGCGTCAGTAGCGCTCGATGGCCGGCGGCTCGACGTAGTCCGAACCGGACAGACCCAGCGTGGCCTCGTAGATCTTCTTGTACGTGCCGTCCTTGACGCGCTCCTCCAGCGACTTGCTGATGGCCTCGCGGAGCACCTTGTCGTCCTTGTTCAGGCCGACGCCGTAGGGCTCGTCGGTGAACGGGTCGCCGACGACCTTGAGCTTGCCGGAGTTGGCGGCCGCGTAGCCCTTGAGGATCGAGTCGTCCGTGGTGACGGCGTCGACCTGCTTGGTCAGCAGCTGCTGCACGCAGTCGGAGTACTTGGCCAGCTCGACGACGCTCGCGCCGTACTCGGGCTTCTTGATCTCCTGGAGCGGCGTGGAGCCGACGATCGAGCAGACCTTCTTGCCCTTCACCGTGTCCTTGCTGGTGATCGACTTCTCGTCCGAGCGCACCAGGAGGTCCGCGCCGGCCTTGTAGTACGGCCCGGCGAATCCGACCTGCTTCTTGCGCTCGTCGTTGATCGTGTACGTGCCGACGTAGTAGTCGACCTGGCCCTTGGAGATGGCCGTCTCACGGACGCCGGAGTCGACGGTCTTCCACTCGATCTGCTTGTCGGAGAAGCCGAGGTCGGCCGCGACCATCTTGGCGATCTCGATGTCGAAGCCCGAGCGCTCCTTGGTCGACTGGTCCTCGAAGCCGAGGTACGGCTGGTCGGCCTTGGCGCCGATGACGAGCTTGCCGCGCTCCTTGGCCTTCTTGAAGACCGGGGAGTCCAGGGCGACGTCCTTGGCCGCGGTGTACGTGGGCAGCGCGGGAGCCTCGGAGGAACCGGGCTTCGTGCCGCCCGGTTTGTCACCGGCGGAGCCCTCCTTGCCGCCACAGGCGGTCGCGGTCAGGGCGAGGACGGCGATGGCCGCGACAGCGGCGGACTGACGGAGCTTCATGTGAACAATCCTTAGGTCGTAGGTCGTTGTCGTCAGTGGTGAAGGATCTTCGACAGGAAGTCCTTGGCCCGGTCGCTGCGCGGGTTGCTGAAGAACTGGTCGGGGGTCGCCTCTTCGACGATCTTCCCGTCGGCCATGAACACGACGCGGTTGGCGGCGGAACGGGCGAAGCCCATCTCGTGGGTGACGACGATCATCGTCATCCCGTCCCGGGCCAGCTGCTGCATGACCTCCAGGACCTCGTTGATCATCTCCGGGTCGAGCGCCGACGTGGGCTCGTCGAAGAGCATGACCTTCGGGTCCATCGCCAACGCCCGTGCGATCGCGACGCGTTGCTGCTGGCCACCGGAGAGCTGAGCCGGGTACTTGTCGGCCTGTACGCCGACGCCCACCCGGTCGAGCAGGGTCCGGGCCTTCTCCTCCGCCGCCTTCTTGTCGGCCTTGCGGACCTTGACCTGGCCCAGCATGACGTTCTCCAGCACCGTCTTGTGTGCGAAGAGATTGAACGACTGGAAGACCATGCCCACGTCGGCACGCAGCCTGGCCAGCTCCTTGCCCTCCTGGGGCAGGGGCTTGCCGTCGATCGAGATCGCTCCCGAATCGACCGTCTCCAAGCGGTTGATCGTGCGGCACAGCGTGGACTTGCCGGACCCGGAAGGCCCGATGACGACCACGACCTCGCCACGGGCGATGGTCAGGTCGATGTCCTGGAGCACATGCAGCGCGCCGAAGTGCTTGTTGACGTTGCTCAGTACGACCAGGTCGTTCGCCGCAGGCGCGGCATCCTCTGCGGCCTTGGTCACTGAAACTCCGCTCATCGGCTTCTTGCTCCGTCCTCCTCGGTTGAACAAGGACAGTAATGACGCAGTGCTACCAGCGTCATTACATCTGAGCGGAAATTGAGCATAACGATCCGGCGGCAACCGGACACTCCGCGTGAACGGGACGCCCCGCACGCCCCGAGGGCGTACCGGGTGCATAACGGAAACCCTGCTGTAACCGGCAGGCTCTTGACTGGTGTGCCCTTCATCGGCGTGGATGCCTTGAGCGAGGAAGACGTGAAACACCGCAGAACGGGAAGTCTCATCGGGGCTCTCGGGGGCTCTCGGGGGATCTCGCGGATGAAGCGCGGGTTAATCTCGGGCTCTGCCCGGTGACGCCGTGCGACGGTGATCACGAACGGGACGACGAAGCGAACGAGCCCGAGGAGCCGCACGGCGCCCCGGGGAAGCACGGAGACCCGAGAGCCGCACGGCCCCGGGAGACACGGAGAGGAGGGCCATGAGACTGCTGCTCGTCGAGGACGACGACCATGTCGCGGCGGCCCTGTCCGCCGTGCTCGCCCGGCACGGATTCCAGGTCGTGCACGCCCGCAACGGCGAGGAGGCCCTGCGCGCGCTGCTGCCCGCCGAGAAGGAGCCCTTCGGGGTGATCCTCCTCGACCTGGGCCTGCCCGACCAGGACGGCTACGAGGTGTGCGGGAAGATCCGCAAGCGCACCGCGACCCCCGTGATCATGGTCACCGCCCGCGCGGACGTACGCTCGCGCATCCACGGACTCAACCTCGGCGCCGACGACTACGTCACCAAGCCGTACGACACCGGCGAGCTGCTCGCCCGTATCCACGCGGTCGCCCGGCGCACCTCCAGCGGCGAGGACACCGCGCCGACCCCCGTCGCCGCCCTGCGCCTCGGGCCGGTCTCCATCGAGCTGCCGACCCGCCGGGTCAGCGTCGACGGCGCCGAAGTCCAGCTCACCCGCAAGGAGTTCGACCTGCTGGCCCTCCTCGCCCAGCGCCCCGGCGTCGTCTTCCGCCGCGAACAGATCATCAGCGAGGTCTGGCGTACCAGCTGGGAGGGCACCGGACGCACCCTGGAGGTCCACGTCGCCTCCCTGCGCTCCAAGCTGCGGCTGCCCGCCCTGATCGAGACCGTGCGGGGCGTCGGCTACCGGCTCGTCGCGCCGTCCGCGTAACCGGCGGGTACGTCTCCCGGTGCGCTCCCGTCTGCTCCCGCTGCTCATCGTCCTGATGGCCGCCGTCCTGCTCACCCTCGGCTTCCCCCTCGCGATCAGCGTGGCCGCCGCCGAGCAGCAGCGCCTGGTGATCGACCGGATCGACGACACCGCACGGTTCGCCGCCCTGGCGCAGTCCATCACCGACACCTCCCCGGACAGCGAGGAACGCCGCCGCACCCTCCAGACCGACCTGGAGCTCTACGCCTCGGTGTACGACATCCGCGCCGGCGTCTTCTTCCGGGACGACCGGGCCCTGGCCAAGGCTCCCGGCTTCTGGAACCTGCCCGCCGAGGGGGAGGGGCGCACGGCCTTCAACGAGGCGCTGCTGGGCCGCCGCTCGCACGACCCCCCGCAGGTCTGGCCCTGGCGCGACGGCCGCGTCGTCGTCGCCTCGCCCGTCGTGCGCGACGGCGATGTGGTCGCCGTGGTCGTCCTCGACTCGCCCACCGGCGAGATGCGGTCCCGGATCCTGCGGACGTGGCTGTTCATCGGCCTCGGCGAGGCGCTGGCGCTGCTGGTGGCGGTCGGCGCGGCGGTACGGCTCACCGGCTGGGTCCTGCTGCCCGTACGGACCCTGGACGCGGCCACCCACGACATCGCCGGCGGCCGTATGCGCTCCCGGGTCGCCGCCTCCGCCGGGCCGCCGGAACTCAGACGCCTGGCGCGTTCCTTCAACGAGATGGCGGACAACGTCGAGGACGTGCTGGAACAGCAGCGCGCCTTCGTCGCCGACGCCTCGCACCAACTGCGCAACCCGCTCGCCGCCCTGCTGCTGCGCATCGAGCTCCTCGCCCTGGAGCTGCCCGAGGACAGCGAGGAGATCGCGGCCGTGCGCACCGAGGGCAAGCGGCTGGCCCGGGTCCTCGACGACCTCCTGGACCTCGCGCTGGCCGAGCACGCCGAGGCGGATCTCCAGCTGATCGACATCGTCCCGCTCGCCGCCGAGCGGGTCGCCTCCTGGCGCCCGATGGCGGAGCGGGAAGGTGTGAACCTCACCCTGGACGGGGCCCCGGCGGCCACCGCCTGGGCCGACCCCGTCGCGCTCTCCAGCGCCCTGGACGCGGTGATCGACAACGCCCTGAAGTTCACCCCCGCCGGAGAGGACGTCACCGTCACCGTCGCCGCCGGAGCCCTCGTGACGACCGTCGTGGTCGCCGACCGGGGTCCCGGTCTCACCGAAGCGGAGCTGGAGCGCGTCGGGGACCGCTTCTGGCGCAGCACCCGCCACCAGAACGTCAGCGGATCGGGCCTCGGCCTCTCCATCTCCCGGGTGCTGCTCGCGGCGGGCGGCGGTTCGATCGCGTACGAGCACCACGCACCGCACGGCCTCCGGGTGACCGTCTCGGTCCCCCGCGACCTGCCGGGGAGCTGAAGCGGAGCCGGCGGGGGCGGGCCGTCGGGCCTCAGGAGCGGCGGGGTCTCACGGCTTCACCGAGCGGTAGTAGTCCTTGGCCCCGTCGTGCACGTCCAGCGGGTCCGTGTAGATCGCCGTTCGCAGATCCACCAACTGCGCCGCGTGAACCTCGCGGCCGATCCGGTCCCGGCTGTTGATCACCGTCCGGGTGAAGGCCTCGGTCATGGCCGCGTCCGTACGGTCGGTGGTGACGAGCAGGTTGGCGACGGCGACCGTGGGCACAGCCTGACCCTGCTGGGCCTGCGGATAGGCGTCGGCGGGCATCATGGCCGACCGGTAGAAGCGGGTGGGACCGGTCGCCGCCTGCAACTTCGCGACCAGCTCGGCCTCCAGCGGCACCAGCCGGATGTCGAAGCGCTGCGACAGCTCCTGCACGGCGGCGGTCGGCAGTCCGCCCGACCAGAAGAACGCGTCGAGCCGGCCCTGGGTCAGCCGTACGGGCATGGTGTCGATACCCACCGGCACCGGTGTGACGTCGGCGGCCGGATCGAGCCCCGCCGCCGCCAGCAGCCGGTCCGCGACCAGCCGCACCCCCGAGCCCTCCTGCCCGACGCCCACCCGCTTGCCGCGCAGGTCGGCGACCGTGCGGACGTCGGAGTCGCGGGGGACGACCAGCTGGACGTAGTCGTCGTAGAGCCGGACGCAGCCGCGCAGCCGCTGGGCTCCCGGCCTGCCGTCGCGCAGATAGGTGGCCACGGCGTCGGCGGTGGCGATCGTGAAGTCCGCCTCGCCGGTCGCCACCCGGGCGAGGTTCTGCTGCGACCCCTCACTGGTCCGCAGCCGTATGGACACCTCGGGTATGTCCTTGGCGAGCGCGACCTCCAGCCGCTCCCCGTACCGCTGGTAGACGCCGCTGGGCACACCGGTGGAGAAGGTGAGCGACCCGCTCGGGTCACCCTCGTCCCCCTCGGGCTGCAGCCACCAGGCGAGCAGCCCGAGCACGACCGCGAGGACGGCGCCCGTCTGCAGGGTGCGTCGGCGGCCGAATCGGGACAGAGCGTGGAACATGCGCGCGATCCTGCCAGCTCACCCGCCCCCCTGACCAGGCTTCCCCGTGAGGCCCGCCCCACAGTGGGCCGGGACGGCGGCGGACGGGCGGGGCGGGGGAAGGGGACGGGAGGGAGCCGCCCGGCAACCGCCTACCCTTGTCCCATGAGCAGCGGCAACCGGAGCGAAGCAGTGGACGTCCAGAAGAGCTACGAGGTGCGCACCTACGGGTGCCAGATGAACGTCCACGACTCCGAACGGCTGTCGGGTCTCCTGGAGGGCGCCGGTTACGTCCGGGCTCCCGAAGGCTCCGACGGCGACGCCGACGTCGTCGTCTTCAACACCTGCGCGGTGCGGGAGAACGCCGACAACAAGCTGTACGGGAACCTCGGCCGCCTCGCGCCCATGAAGACCAAGCGCCCCGGGATGCAGATCGCCGTCGGCGGCTGTCTCGCGCAGAAGGACCGCGACACCATCGTCAAGCGGGCCCCCTGGGTCGACGTCGTCTTCGGCACCCACAACATCGGCAAGCTGCCGGTCCTCCTGGAGCGCGCCCGCATCCAGGAGGAGGCGCAGATCGAGATCGCCGAGTCCCTGGAGGCCTTCCCCTCCACGCTCCCCACCCGCCGCGAGTCCGCCTACGCCGCGTGGGTCTCCATCTCGGTCGGCTGCAACAACACCTGCACCTTCTGCATCGTCCCGGCGCTGCGCGGCAAGGAGAAGGACCGCCGCACCGGCGACATCCTGGCCGAGATCGAGGCCCTGGTCGCCGAGGGCGTCTCCGAGATCACCCTCCTCGGCCAGAACGTGAACGCGTACGGCTCCGACATCGGCGACCGCGAGGCCTTCTCCAAGCTGCTGCACGCCTGCGGGGCCATAGAGGGCCTGGAGCGCGTCCGCTTCACCTCGCCGCACCCCCGGGACTTCACCGACGACGTCATCGCCGCCATGGCCGAGACGCCCAACGTGATGCCGCAGCTGCACATGCCGATGCAGTCCGGATCGGACAGCATCCTGAAGGCGATGCGCCGCTCCTACCGCCAGGATCGCTTCCTGGGAATCATCGAGAAGGTGCGCGCCGCGATGCCGGACGCCGCCATCTCCACCGACATCATCGTGGGCTTCCCCGGCGAGACCGAGGAGGACTTCGAGCAGACCATGCACGCCGTCCGCGAGGCCCGTTTCGCCAACGCGTTCACCTTCCAGTACTCCAAGCGCCCCGGGACCCCCGCCGCCGACATGGACGGCCAGATCCCCAAGGAGGTCGTCCAGGAGCGGTACATGCGTCTGTCCGCCCTCCAGGAGCAGATCTCCTGGGACGAGAACAAGAAGCAGGTCGGCCGCACCCTGGACGTCATGGTCGCGGAGGGCGAGGGCCGCAAGGACGGTGCCACCCGGCGCCTCTCCGGCCGTGCCCCCGACAACCGGCTGGTCCACTTCACACAGCCCGAGAAGGCCGTGCGCCCCGGCGACGTCGTGACCGTCGAGATCACCTACGCCGCCCCGCACCACCTGCTCGCCGAGGGGACGCCGCTCGCCGTACGGTCCACCCGCGCGGGTGACGCCTGGGAGAGGCGCACCACCGAGGCGGCCGCCAAGCCCGCCGGGGTGATGCTCGGCCTCCCCGGCATCGGCGCCCCGGACCCGCTCCCGGCCGCCACGGCCCCGGCCTGCGGCATCGGCTGACGTCTCGGGGCCGGGCAGCGGCCTCGGCCGGACGGTGCCGACGGCCGGGGCAGGCCGACGGCCCGGAGTGCTCAGCCGCCGGCTTCCGTTCCATGGCCCCGCGCGGCCGACAGCCCCGGCTTCCGGCCCGCGGGTCCCGCGCGGTCGGCCGGCCTCGTCCCAGGGTCCCGTGCGGCCGACCGGCCCGCCCGCTCCGACCTTCGGCAAGTACGCTGACCGGCATGCTTGTCGCCGCCGCCGTGTGCCCCTGCCCGCCGCTCCTGGTGCCCGAGGTCGCCGCCGGGGCCGCCCCCGAGCTCGACGCCGCGCGGGACGCGTGCCTCGACGCCGTGGGAGTGCTCGCCGCCTCGCGCCCGGATCTGCTCGTCGTCGTGGGGCCGGGCGACGACCGGTCCGCCGGACCCCACCCGGCGGGGGCGCGCGGCTCCTTCCGGGGCGTCGGCGTGGACCTCGACGTGACGCTCGGCGACGTACCGCAGGACGCCGCCGCCCCGGACCGGCCGCTGCCGCAGTCCCTCACGGTGGGCGCCTGGCTGCTGGGCCGGGCCCGATGGACGGGCGCTCCCGTCGAAGGGCTCGCCGTGGCGGAGAGCGAGGCCACCCGGGAGTGCGCCGAGGCCGGACGCTCCCTCGCCCGACGTGCCGAGCGGGTCGCACTCCTGGTGATGGGCGACGGCAGCGCCTGCCGCACCCTCAAGGCCCCCGGCTACCTCGACGAGCGGGCCGCCGCCTTCGACGCCCGCGCCACCGAAGCGCTCGGCTCCGCGGACCTCGACGCCCTCGCGGCGCTCGACGCGGCGCTCGCCCGTGAACTCAAGGCGGCCGGACGGGCCCCCTGGCAGCTGCTCGGCGGCGCCGCGCGGGACGCCGGGCTGGCCGGCCGGCTGCTGTACGAGGACGCCCCGTACGGCGTGGGCTACACCGTGGCCGCCTGGTCCTGAACAGACCGGCGGCGGGTACGGAGCGCTCGGCCCCGTACCCGCCGCCGGTCCCCTGCCGCCGTGCTCAGGAAGCGGGCGGCGGCGGAGGAGGAGTGTTGCCGGGCGTACCCCCGGGCGTACCAGGGGTGCCGGGCGTACCGGGGGCGCCGGGCGTACCGGGCGTGCCCCCGTCCTTGTTCCCCAGCTTGTCCACGGCCTCCTTGGCCTTGCGCGTACCCGAATCGATCTTGTCGCTGTATTTGCCCTTGGTCTTCTGGTCGACCGTGCGCGCGGCCTTGTCGAGGCCCTGCTCGATCTTGCCCCCGTGCTGCTGCGCGAGGTCGCCGACCTTGTCCTTGGCCGGCCCCAGCTTGGCCTTCAGGTTGTCCAGGAACCCCATTGGGTCACCTTCCGTGCAGTGAGGACTGTTCGCGGGAGCGTTCTCCCGCCCCCATTGTCCGTCACCTGTCCGTTCCTGCCGTTTTTACTCGCCTTATTACGCTTCCCGGCGCATCCTTGACGTCGCTCTCCGCTTCCGGCCGTGTCCCCATGGACACCCGGCATGTTCGGGAGGTCCCGGATATTTGGGAGACTGTCCGGGTGACCCCTCCCGCTTCCGCCCCCCGCGTCATCACCGTCGTAGGCCCCACCGCAGCCGGAAAGTCGGATCTGGGGGTCTTTCTCGCCCAGCGGCTCGGCGGCGAGGTGATCAACGCCGATTCCATGCAGCTCTACCGGGGCATGGACATCGGCACCGCGAAGCTGACGCTCCCCGAGCGCGACGGCGTGCCGCACCGACTGCTGGACATCTGGGACGTCACCGAGACCGCCAGCGTCGCCGAGTACCAGCGACTGGCCCGCCTGGAGATCGACCGGCTGCTCGCCGAGGGGCGCACGCCCATCCTGGTCGGCGGTTCCGGGCTCTACGTGAAGGGCGCCATCGACGCCCTGGAGTTCCCCGGTACGGACCCCGAGGTGCGCGCCCGCCTCGAAGCGGAGCTGGCCGAGCGCGGCTCGGGCGCCCTGCACGAACGCCTCGCCGCCGCCGACCCGGATGCCGCCCGGTCCATCCTGGCGAGCAACGGCCGCCGCATCGTCCGCGCCCTCGAAGTCATCGAGATCACCGGCAAGCCCTTCACCGCCAACCTCCCCGGCGACGAGCCGGTCTACGACGCCGTGCAGATCGGCGTCGACGTGGACCGCCCCGAACTGGACGAGCGCATCGCCCTGCGCGTCGACCGGATGTGGGAGGCGGGGCTCGTGGACGAGGTGCGCGCCCTGGAGGCCTCCGGGCTGCGCGAGGGCCTCACGGCCGCGCGCGCCCTCGGCTACCAGCAGATCCTCGCGGCGCTCGCGGGGGAGTGCACCGAGGACGGCGCGCGGGCCGAGACCGTGCGCGCCACCAAACGCTTCGCCCGCCGCCAGGACTCGTGGTTCCGCCGTGACTCGCGTGTCGTGTGGCTCGGCGGCGGACACCGTGACCGGGGGGAACTCCCGCACCGGGCGCTGACGTTGGTCGAACGAGCGGTCACAGCCTGATCACGTGATGGCATCGGGAAGCTCCGCCCGTCAATTCGGCACCCGTGATCGTGCCATCATCGAGCATCGATCCACCAGTGGAGTCCGAGTTGGGAGGGCGCGTGGCGATGGAGGCCGGCCCTCGCGACACGGAGCAGCGCGACACAGAGCACGACGTGCCGTCACCGCGGGAGACCGCGGGACGGCTGAGTCCTGACGGGCCCGACGAGCAGGACGTGACCCCCGAGGTCGAGGTCGAGCTGCGGCCCACCCGCAAGCTGCGGATCTGGCAGCTCGCGCCCATCGTCGTGCTGGCCGCGGTCGGCTCGCTGATGTTCGCCTTCCCCCTCGCCTTCGAGTTCGGCGACGGCGGCGCCATCGTCGCCATGCTGGGGCTTCTGATCAGCTGCTGCGCGGCCGGCTGGGGCATGATGGCCGCCCGCCGCGTCGGTCACACCTGGCCGGGACTGCCCTCGCGCGGTTCCGGTGACCGCCCCGACTGGCGAGTGATCGCGCTGTACGTGGCGACCGGCGCCGCCCTGGTCGCCCTCGCCGTCTGGCGCGTGGCCCGGCTGCGCTGACGGCCGGACCGCGCTGCGCCCGGTCCGCCCGCGCGGGTCACGGGCCGGGCCGCCGGGTCCGCCCGTGCGGGTTGTCGGCGCCGCCTCGTACAGTTGGCGTGTGAGCACCTCGCAGATCGCCTTCCTCAAGGGTCACGGCACCGAGAACGACTTCGTGATCGTCCCGGACCCGGACAACGCCCTCCCGCTGCCCGCCGCCGTCGTCGCCCGGCTCTGCGACCGCCGGGCCGGCATCGGCGGGGACGGCCTGCTGCACGTCGTGCGGTCCGCCGCACACCCCGAGGCCCGGGACATGGCGGACGCGGCCGAGTGGTTCATGGACTACCGCAACGCGGACGGCTCGATCGCCGAGATGTGCGGCAACGGCGTGCGGGTCTTCGCCCACTACCTCCAGCGCGCCGGCCTCGTCGAGGAGGGCGACCTCACCGTCGCCACCCGGGGCGGCCCCAAGCGCGTGCACCTCGCCAAGAACGGCGACATCACGGTCTCCATGGGACACGCCCTGCTGCCCGAGGAGAGCGCCACGGTCAGCGTCGGCGACCGCAGCTGGCCCGCCCGCAACGTCAACATGGGCAACCCGCACGCGGTCGCCTTCGTCGACGACCTGGACCACGCCGGCGACCTGTACACCGCCCCGCCCGTCAGCCCCGGGACCGTCTACCCCGACGGCGTCAACGTCGAGTTCGTCGTCGACCGGGGCCCGCGCCACGTCGGCATGCGCGTCCACGAGCGGGGCTCCGGCGAGACCCGTTCCTGCGGCACCGGCGCCTGCGCGGTCGCCGTCGCCACCGCCCGCCGGGACGGCGCCGACCCCGCGAGGACCGGCCTCCCCGCCACCTACCGGGTGGACCTCCCCGGCGGCACCCTCGTCATCACCGAGCACCCCGACGGCGCGATCGACATGACCGGACCCGCGGTGATCGTCGCCGAGGGCGTCATCGACCCGGTCTGGCTCGAAACCTCCTGAGGAATGGCCGGCTCGAAACGATGACCGGCCCGAGCTTCGCTCGAATGGGTGATCCGTTTCACGCTGGGCGAGAGCTGGACTGCGCCACGTGGTGGGGTCGATAGCATCAAGCACCGGCCCCGAGGGGCATCCGCTCCTCCCCAGCGCCGGTCGACGTCGCCGGAGGTGCCCATGAGTGCAGAGGCCGCCGATCCGGGCGCTCCCCTTCGCAGGCGGAGCCGCCCCCGGATCGATCTGCGCAGACTGGGCCGGGTGGCACTGCTCGGCCCGGTCTCCCGCGACCGCCTGCCCGACGCCATCGGACATGTCGCCGAGGCGCACCGCGCCCACCACCCCGACGCCGACCTGACCATCCTGCGCCGGGCCTACGTCCTCGCGGAGTCCTCGCACCGAGGCCAGATGCGCAAGAGCGGCGAGCCGTACATCACGCATCCGCTGGCCGTCACCCTGATCCTCGCGGAGCTCGGCGCCGAGACCACCACCCTCACCGCCTCCCTGCTCCACGACACCGTCGAGGACACGGAGGTGACGCTCGACCAGGTGCGCGAGCAGTTCGGTGACGAGGTCTGCTATCTCGTCGACGGCGTCACCAAGCTGGAGAAGGTCGACTACGGGGCCGCCGCCGAACCGGAGACCTTCCGCAAGATGCTCGTCGCCACCGGCAACGACGTCCGGGTCATGTCGATCAAGCTCGCGGACCGGCTGCACAACATGCGCACCCTCGGCGTGATGCGCCCCGAGAAGCAGGCCAGGATCGCCAAGGTCACCCGGGACGTCCTCATCCCGCTCGCCGAACGGCTCGGCGTGCAGGCGCTCAAGACCGAGCTGGAGGACCTGGTCTTCGCGATCCTGCACCCCGAGGAGTACGAGCAGACCCGTGCCCTGATCGCCGCCGCGGCAGGCCCGGACGCCCCCCTCGACACCATCGCCGACAACGTACGGGGCACCCTGCGCGACGCGGGCATCAGCGCCGAAGTCCTCATCAGGCCACGCCACTTCGTCTCCGTGCACCGGGTCCGCAGAAAACGCGGCGAACTGCGCGGCACCGACTTCGGCCGGCTGCTCGTCCTCGTCACCGAGGACGCCGACTGCTATGCCGTCCTCGGTGAGCTGCACACCTGCTTCACCCCGGTGATCTCCGAGTTCAAGGACTTCATCGCCGCCCCCAAGTTCAACCTGTACCAGTCGCTGCACACCGCGGTCGTCGGCCCCGGTGGCGCCGTCGCCGAAGTCCTCATCCGCACGCACCGGATGCACAAGGTCGCCGAGGCGGGCGTCGTCGCGCTGGGCAACCCGTACGCCCAGGACCACGCCGCCGCCCCGCAGACCGAGCCGTCGGACGAGCGCGCCGACCCGACCCGGCCCGGCTGGCTCTCCCGGCTGCTGGACTGGCAGGAGTCCGCCACCGACCCCGACACCTTCTGGACCACCCTGCGCGCCGACCTCGCCCAGGACCGTGAGATCACCGTGTTCCGCACCGACGGAGGCACCCTCGGGCTGCCCGCCGGGGCCAGCTGCGTCGACGCCGCCTACGCGCAGTACGGCGACCGGGCGCACACCTCCATCGGAGCCCGGGTCAACGGCCGCCTCGCCACCCTGAGCACCGTCCTCAGCGACGGCGACACCGTGCAGCTGCTGCTCGCCCAGGACACCGCATCCGGTCCCTCGCCCGACTGGCTCGACCACGCGCGCACCCCCGCCGCCCGGATCGCGATCACGGGCTGGCTCACCGACCACCCCGACGAGGCAAAGCCCACCCCCTCGACGATGACGTCCATGGACCCGGGCGGACCCGGCCCGGCCGAGCCCGCCGCCCCGGAGCGTGCCGCCCAGGCCACCGCACCGGCACGCACCCGGTCCGGCCCCCGCGCCACCGGCGTCGTCGTCGACGGGCCGGACGCGCCGGTGCGCCTCGCCGGCTGCTGTACGCCGGTGCCCCCCGACGAGCTGACCGGCTTCGTCGTCCGCGGTGGCGCCGTCACGGTGCACCGCCGCGAGTGCCCCGCCGTGGCCGCCATGCAGGAGATCGGCCGCGCCCCGGTCGGGGCCCGCTGGGCCGACGCGGGCGGCCGGGAGTCCGACGCGGGCTGCCGGGTCACCCTGGTCGCCGAGTCCTTCGGCCGCCCCCGGCTCCTCGCCGACCTCACCGAGGCCATCGCCACCGCCGAGGCGGCGATCGTCTCCGCCACCGTGGAACCGCCCAGCGAGCAGCGCGTCCGCCACACCTACACCCTCCAGCTCCCCGACGCCGCGGGCCTTCCCGCCCTGATGCGCGCCATGCGCGAGGTCGCCGGGGTCTACGACGTCAGCCGCGCCCAGCACCCGGCCCCCGCCGGCTGAGCCCGCCCCGGAAGCCCCGGATGCGGCCCGGCCCGAGGAGCGCCTCCCGGCCGGCCCAACCGCTCCTCCCACGGGTGGGGCGTTCTCGTTCGAGTGGTGCGGCGCGCGGCTCCCCGGCCGGGCGGCGATGCGCTGATAGCGGTAGTCCATGCCGCTCCTCAACCGCCGCCTGCGCGCCGCCCTGCTGGCGACCGCCTCGGCCACCCTCGTCGCCGCCACCCTGCCCGCCCCCGAGCCCCTGGGCATCGGCGACCGGCTCTTCCCCGAGCTGGGCAACCCCGGATACGACGTCCTCGCGTACGACATCGCGTTCACGTACCACGGCAGCAACACCAAGCCCCTGGACGCCGTCACGAAGATCAGGGCCCGCACCACCGCCCCGCTGGACCGGATCAACCTCGACTTCGCCCGGGGCGCCGTCCACGGGGTCGAGGTCAACGGGCTGGCCGCCGACTTCGGCAGCAAGCGCGAGGACCTGGTCGTCCAGGCCCCCCGCAGCCTCCCCGCGGGCGTACCGCTGAACATCACCGTCCGGCACACCAGCGACCCGAGCGGATCCGGGGACGACGGCGGCTGGGTCCGCACCGCCGACGGCCTCGCCATGGCCAACCAGGCCGACGCCGCCCACCGGGTCTTCCCCGGCAACGACCACCCGTCCGACAAGGCGTACTTCACCTTCCGGATCACCGCCCCCGAGAAGCTGACGGCCGTCGCGGCCGGTCTGCCCGCGGGGAAGACCCGGCGCGGGGCCACGACCACCTGGACCTACCGCACCGAGCACCCCATGGCGACCGAGCTGGCCCAGGTCTCCATCGGCAGCTCCGCCGTCCTGCACCGCACCGGCCCGCACGGACTGCCGGTGCGCGACGTCGTCCCGGCCGCCGACCGGAAGAAGCTGGAGCCCTGGCTGAAGAAGACCCCCGCCCAGCTGGAGTGGATGGAGGAGCAGGTCGGCCGCTACCCCTTCGAGACGTACGGGGTGCTCGTCGCCGACAGCCCCATCGGCTTCGCCCTGGAGACCCAGACGCTGTCCCTGTTCGGGAAGTCCTTCTTCACCGAGCCCGGCTACCCGGAGTGGTACGTCGACTCGGTGATGATCCACGAGCTGGCCCACCAGTGGTTCGGCGACAGCGTCTCGCCCGCGAGCTGGTCCGACCTGTGGCTCAACGAAGGACACGCCAGTTGGTACGAGGCCCGGTACGCCGAGGAGAACGGCGGCGGGACCCTGGTGCGGCGGATGCGTGAGGCGTACAGGCTCTCCGACGGCTGGCGCGCGGACGGCGGCCCTCCGGCGCACCCGGACGGCCCGGCCCCGGGGCAGAAGCTCAGCCTGTTCCGGCCGGTCATGTACGACGGCAGCGCTCTGGTGCTCTACGCCCTGCGCCAGGAGATCGGCGAGGCGGCCTTCGACCGGCTGGAGCGCACCTGGGTCCGGGTGCACCGGGACTCCACGGCGACCACCGCGGACTTCACGCGACTGGCGTCCGGCATCGCGGGACGGGACCTGTCCGCCTTCTTCGACGGCTGGCTGTACGGGAAGAAGACCCCGCCGATGCCCGGCCACCCGGACTGGAGCAGCGCGAAACCCGCGTGACGGGCCCGGTGGGGCCGTGCCACTATCGACGCGTCGGCGCGGCGGACCGCACCGGAGGTCCCGGCAGGGAATCATCCGGGAAGATCACACGTTGTGACTGACGTAAAGACTTCTATCGACGTAAGGATCCAATGACCTCCTCTTCTTCCCTTCCCCAGGACGCGCAGGACGCGCAGAGCGCCACGGAGAACACCACCGAGAGCCTCACCGAGAGCCTTCGGGCCGACGCCCTGATGGAAGAGGACGTCGCCTGGAGCCAGGAGATCGACGGAGCGCGGGACGGCGATCAGCTGGACCGCTCCGAGCGTGCCGCGCTGCGACGCGTGGCGGGTCTCTCCACGGAGCTCGAGGACGTCACCGAGGTCGAGTACCGGCAGCTGCGCCTGGAGCGCGTGGTGCTGGTGGGCGTCTGGACCTCGGGGACGGTGCACGACGCGGAGATCTCCCTCGCGGAGCTCGCCGCACTCGCCGAGACGGCGGGCGCCCAGGTGCTCGACGCGGTGTACCAGCGGCGCGACAAGCCGGACCCGGCCACCTACATCGGCTCGGGCAAGGCGCTGGAGCTGCGGGACATGGTGCTCGAATCCGGCGCCGACACCGTCGTCTGCGACGGTGAGCTGAGCCCCGGCCAGCTGATCCACCTGGAAGACGTCGTCAAGGTGAAGGTGGTCGACCGGACCGCGCTGATCCTCGACATCTTCGCCCAGCACGCCAAGTCCCGCGAGGGCAAGGCGCAGGTCTCGCTGGCCCAGATGCAGTACATGCTGCCTCGGCTGCGCGGCTGGGGTCAGTCGCTCTCCCGTCAGATGGGCGGCGGCGGTTCCAGCGGCGGTGGCGGCATGGCCACCCGTGGTCCCGGTGAGACCAAGATCGAGACGGACCGGCGACGGATCCGCGAGAAGATGGCGAAGATGCGCCGGGAGATCGCGGAGATGAAGACCGGCCGCGAGATCAAGCGGCA
The DNA here is from genome assembly GCF_014650675.1 of Streptomyces anulatus. Lineage (GTDB taxonomy): Bacteria > Actinomycetota > Actinomycetes > Streptomycetales > Streptomycetaceae > Streptomyces > Streptomyces anulatus. The sequence continues at coordinate 55,060 of NZ_BMVK01000021.1, forward strand.
GGAGCGCAAGCGCAACAAGGTGCCCTCCGTCGCCATCGCCGGATACACCAACGCGGGCAAGTCCTCGCTGCTCAACCGCCTGACCGGGGCCGGTGTCCTGGTGGAGAACTCCCTGTTCGCCACCCTGGACCCGACCGTCCGCCGGGCCGAGACGCCGAGCGGCCGCATCTACACCCTGGCCGACACCGTCGGGTTCGTCCGGCACCTGCCGCACCACCTCGTCGAGGCGTTCCGCTCCACCATGGAGGAGGTCGGCGAGTCCGATCTCATCCTCCACGTGGTGGACGGCTCCCACCCGGTGCCGGAGGAGCAGCTCGCCGCGGTGCGCGAGGTGATCCGGGACGTCGGTGCGGTGGACGTACGCGAGATCGTCGTGATCAACAAGGCGGACGCTGCGGACCCCCTGGTCCTCCAGCGGCTTCTGCGCAACGAGAAGCACGCCATCACGGTCTCGGCCAGGACCGGCGCCGGAATCGACGAGCTGCTCGCGCTCATCGACGCCGAGCTGCCCCGGCCGTCCGTCGAGATCGAGGTGCTCGTGCCGTACATCCAGGGGGCTCTGGTCTCCCGGGTGCACGCCGAGGGCGAGGTGCTCTCCGAGGAGCACACCGCCGAGGGCACCCTGCTCAAGGCCCAGGTCCACGAGGAGCTGGCCGCGGAGCTCGGGACCTTCGTCCCCGCCGCGCACTGACGGACGCGGGACCGCACGACGACCGGAAGGCCCGGCCCCTCCCCACTCTGAGAGTGGGGAGGGGCCGGGCCTTCGGCGTGCGGTCGGCGGCCGGAGCTACCGGCCGGCGAACTTGTCGCTCATCATCGTGAAGGTGCGCCGGGCGTCGTCATCGAGCCGGGGTCCGGCCAGCCAGCCCGAAGTGACCGGGCCGATCGAGGTGTTGGACACCAGCATCGACTTACCGTCCGGCCCGGCGACGAACCAGCCGCCGCCGGAGGAACCGCCGGTCATCGTGCAGCCGATCCGGTACATGGTCGGGGTGCCCGGGGCGATCGAGAGCCGCCCGGGCCGGTCGACGCACTGGTGCATCAGCAGGCCGTCGTACGGCGGGCCGGCCGGGTAGCCCCAGGCGCCCATGCCGCTGATCTGCTGGATCTCCGGAGCGTCGAAGGAGACCGGCAGCGCGTTGCCCACCGTCTCCTCCAGGGACTTCGTGCCCTTCTCGGGCTTCACGTGCAGGATCGCGTAGTCGTACGGCGCGCCCGCTCCGCCGGTCGGGCCGCCGCCGGAGATCCATGCGCCGGACGAGGCGGCCCAGTCGGCCCAGTACGTGCCGTAGGGGGCGATCTCCTGCGGCTGCGCGGTCCGCAGCTGCGCCGCGTTCTTGCCCTGGTCGTTGTACGAGGGCACGAAGACGATGTTGCGGTACCAGCCGCCGCCCGCGCCCGCGTGCACACAGTGTCCGGCGGTCCAGACGAGGTTCGACCGCCCGGGGTTCTTCGGGTCCTTCACGACCGTGCCCGAGCAGACCATGGATCCCTCGGGAGAGTCGAAGAAGACCTTGCCGACCGGGGCGGCGTGCCGGTGGTAGGGCAGTTTCTCCGGCTTGGCGGGCACCGGGGCCGGCTCCGGATCGCTGACGTCCTGCCCGGCGGAGAGGTCACCGGCCGCCATCGTCTTGGCGGGTTCGTCGGCCGAGGCCATCCGGTCCGGCTTCCACAGGCCGTCGATCACCGGGTTGACGAAGTCCTCGGCCTTGCGGAGCCACTTGTCCTTGTCCCAGTTCTTCCACTCCCCGCCCTTCCACTTCTCCGGGTCCACCCCGTGCTTCTCCAGGGCGTCGCCCAGATCACCGGGAAGACCGGCGGCGGGGTCCTTCTCCGCTGCCGGGCCGGTGGCGGACGGCTTGGCAGCGGCGGCGTCCTCGTCCGGTCCGCAGGCCGTGGCCGTCAGTGTGAGCGCCGCGACGAGGCCGGTAGCGGCCAGCAGCGGACGTATCGATCGCATGGAAGAGATCCCCCTGAACACCTGAGTCGTGCGGTTGTGCGCCTACGCGGACGTGCGCTTGTACGCGTGCGCGGTCGTGCATTCTGTCATGTGCTTGTCATGCATGACTCCGGGGTACGCCGGGGACCGATCGCGGCCCCCGGCCGGCGACTGCCGTACCGGGGGCCGCGATCGAGATCTCGTGCGGAGGACCCGTCGTCGAAGGCCGGGACCTACTGGCCCGCGTACTTCTCGCTCACCGCGCGGTAGATGCCCTCGGCCTCCTTGCCGAGCCGGGGTCCGGCCAGCCAGCCCGCGGTGACCGGGCCGATCGAGGTGTTCGAGACCAGGGCGGGCTTGCCGTCCTGCCCCGCCGCGACCCAGCCGCCGCCGGAGGAACCGCCGGTCATCGTGCAGCCGACGCGGTACATCGTGGGCTGGTCCTGGAAGACGGAGAGCCGGCCCGGCTTGTCCTTGCACTGGAGCAGCTTCTGACCGTCGTACGGCGGCGCGGCCGGGTAGCCCGTGGCCGTCATGCCGGTGATCTCCGGCACGGCGGGAGCGTTGAACTCGACCGGCAGCGCCGAACCGACCGTCTCCTCCAGCGACTTGCCGCCCGCGCCCTTCTCCGGCGTCACATGCAGCACCGCGAAGTCGTACGGGGCGCCCTGGCCGCCGACAGCTGCGCCCTGGGCGATCCACTGCTCGGAGGTCTGGGCCCACTTGCCCCACCACACACCGTAGGGAGCGATCTTCTCCTTGGGTGCGGTCTCCAGCTCGGCCAGCGACAGGCCGTCGTTGTTGTACGCCGGGACGAAGGCGATGTTGCGGTACCAACCGCCCTTCTTGCCCGCGTGCACGCAGTGCCCGGCGGTCCACACCATGTTGGACTTGCCGGGGTTCGCCGGGTCCTTCACCACGGTCGCGGAACAGACCATCGAGCCCTGCGGGCCGTCGAAGAGCAGCTTCCCGGACTCGGGGGCGTTGTCGTGGTACGGCGTCGCGACACCGGCGGCCTGGACCGGGGCCGGCGTCGGGTCCGTCACGCCGTCGTCGCCGGAGATGTCGTTGTCGACCGGGTTCTCCGGGGGCTTGTCGGCCTCCCGCATCCGGTCCGGGTCCCACAGACCGTCGATGATCGGGTTGACGAAGTCCTTGGCCTCACGCAGCCACTTGTCCTTGTCCCAGTTCTTCCACTCCCCGTCCCGCCACTTGTCGGGGTCGATACCGTGCTCCTTGAGCCGGTCCTTGAGGTCGTCCGGAATGGCGACCTTGCCGTCGGACGACTGGTCGGCCGAGGCGCTGGGCGAACCGCCCGCGTTGTCCTCCTCCGGACCGCACGCGGTGGCGGTGAGCGCCAGCACCGCGGCAACGGCGGTCGCGGCGAGCGCGGTGGAGGGCATGCGCCGTGCGCGCCTCCCGCGCCGTGCGGTATCGGTCGGGCGAATGGGTCGCATCTCGTGATCCCCCTGGGACTTCGTCACTCGGTACTCGTGCTGTATTGCGGACACTTCGGGCGCCGGAGCAGGTGCTTCCGCGCCCCTGTGCGGCCCCCACTATGCCGGTGCCGATGGTGACGGTACGCGGCAGGTCCGCGGTTCCGCCGCCGCGAGGATGTTCCGATTTACCCGTGATCCATCGCGGACGGCGTCGTTGGTACGTACGGGGGACACCAGGACAGCGTTCACGCCCTCGGTGCGTCCGCGCGAAAACGTACCGACGTGCAACGCAACTGTTACCGCAGGAGGATCAAGAGTCGTGTCCGTGACCGAACCCGCACCGGTGGCGCCACCCTCCGCGCACGAGGGCATTCTCCGTCGCCAGACCCTGCGCGAATCGGCGGCCCGCACCTACGCGCGGTCCCTGCCGATCGTCCCGGTGCGCGCCCGCGGGCTGACCATCGAGGGCGCGGACGGACGCCGTTACCTCGACTGTCTGTCGGGCGCCGGCACGCTGGCGCTCGGGCACAACCACCCCGTCGTGCTCGAAGCCATCCGGAAGGTCATCGACTCCGGCGCCCCCCTGCACGTGCTGGACCTCGCCACCCCGGTCAAGGACGCGTTCACCACCGAGCTGTTCGCCACCCTGCCGAGGGAGTTGGCCGACAACGCCCGCATCCAGTTCTGCGGCCCCGCCGGTACGGACGCCGTCGAGGCCGCGTTCAAACTGGTCCGCGCCGCGACCGGGCGCACCGGCCTGCTGACCTTCACCGGCGCCTACCACGGCATGACCGCCGGGGCCCTGGAGGCGTCCGGCGGCGCCACCGACGTACGAGTGACCCGGCTGCCCTTCCCGCAGGACTACCGCTGCCCGTACGGCACCGGCGGCGAGCGCGGCGCCGCGCTCGCCGCCCGCTGGACCGAACACCTGCTGGACGACCGCAAGGGCGGCGTTCCGGCCCCCGCCGGAATGATCGTGGAGCCGGTCCAGGGCGAGGGCGGCGTCAACCCCGCCCCCGACTCCTGGCTGCGCCGCATGCGCCGGATCACCGAGGACCGCTCCATCCCCCTCATCGCCGACGAGGTGCAGACCGGGGTCGGCAGGACCGGCGCCTTCTGGGCCGTCGAGCACAGCGGCATCGTCCCCGACGTCATGGTCCTCTCCAAGGCGATCGGCGGCTCCCTGCCCCTCGCCGTGATCGTCTACCGCGCTGAACTGGATCTTTGGCAGCCGGGCGCCCACGCGGGTACGTTTCGTGGCAACCAGCTCGCCATGGCGGCGGGCGCGGCCACGCTCGCGTACGTCAGGGAGAACCGACTGGCGGACCGCGCGGCGGTCCTGGGGGCCCGGCTGCTCGCCCGTCTGACGGAGCTGCGGGCACTCCACCCGGGAATCGGTGACGTACGGGGGCGTGGACTGATGATCGGCATGGAGCTGGTGGATCCCGAGCGCGCACCCCTGCCCGCCGAAGCCGGCGACGACCACCCCGCCCCGCCGCCCGACCCGGCCCTCGCCCTCGCCGTCCAGCAGGAATGTCTGCGGCGCGGCCTCATCGTCGAACTGGGCGGCCGCCACGACGCCGTGGTCCGCCTCCTGCCGCCCCTCACCATCACCGACGAGCAGGCGAGTGCCGTCGTCGACCGTCTCGCCGACGCGCTGGCAGCCGCGACACGCTCCCCGCACCGTCGGACCACCACCGGGCCGACCACCTGAACCCGGAATCCCCACAAGGAAGAACGCCGTGAACCCCACCCCCGCGTCCGAGGCCGACGGCCACGGCACCCCCCAGCACCGAGGGCAGGACGGACCGGCCGCCCCCGGCACGGTCGAGGCGACGACCGTGCCCCGCCAGAAATCCGTGCACCACGAAGAAGCGAACCCCCCTTCGTACGGGCCGGGTTCAGGGCACGAAGCGGCGACGGACCAGGACCGGAGGCCCGACGCCCTCGACGACCCCGACCCGCTGCGGGCCGCCGACGCGGCGGGCACGGAGAGCCTCCTGCGGTGCTGGACCCGGGAGACCGACCTGCCCCGCCCCGACGGCGACACCCTGCGCATCGCCTTCCCCGCCAGCGGCACCGCCCTGCTCGTCCCCGTGCGCTACTGGTCCGCCACCGGGACCCACCGCTTCGGCGCCCCTGCCCTGGAGAACGCCCCCGCCGGCGCCCCGCCCGCCGACGCCGCCACCGTCGCCGTCCTCATCGGCCGCGAGGGCGGCGAGAGCGGCGCGGGCGATCTGGTCGCCCGGGTCGCCGACTCCGTACGCCACACCGCCGGCTTCATCGACCAGCGGCGGCGCAGCCCGGCGGACCCCGCGGAGGCCGACCTCTTCCTCACCGCCGAACAGTCCCTGCTGCTCGGCCACCCCCTCCACCCCACGCCCAAGAGCCGCGAAGGCCTCTCCGAGTCGGAGTCCCGCCGCTACTCCCCGGAGCTCCACGGGTCCTTCCCGCTCCACTGGTTCGCCGTCGACCGGTCGCTGATCGCCACCGACTCCGCCTGGACCGAGGGCGGTCCGGCCACCGCCGACGAGCTGCTCGCCCCGCACGCCGAAGGGCTGAAGCCGCCCCCCGGCACCGTCGCCGTGCCCGTGCACCCCTGGCAGGCCGCCGATCTGCTCCACCGCCCCCAGGTCCGTGCCCTCGCCGAGACCGGGCTGCTCCACGACCTCGGCCCCCACGGCGAGCACTGGCACCCCACCTCCTCCATCCGCACCGTGCACCGGCCCGGGGCGCGGGTGATGCTCAAGCTCTCCCTCGGCGTACGCATCACCAACTCCCGCCGGGAGAACCTCCGCAAGGAGCTGCACCGGGGCGTCGAGGTCCACCGCCTCCTGTCGACCGGGCTCGCCGAGCGCTGGCAGCGGGAACACCCCGGCTTCGACATCGTCCGGGACCCCGCCTGGCTCGCCGTCGACGACCCCGAGGGCGCACCCGTCACGGGGCTCGACGTGATGCTCCGCCACAACCCCTTCGGCCCGGGCGACGACGCCGCCTGCATCGCCGGACTCACCGCGCAGCGCCCCCGGCCCGGCCGGCCCGGCATGCGCTCCCGGCTCGCCGAGGTCGTCTCCGCCCTCGCCGCCCGCACCGGCCGCGCCGCCACCGACGTGTCCGCCGAATGGTTCCGCCGCTATCTGCACCACGTCGTACGCCCCGTCCTCTGGCTCGACGCCCACGGCGGAGTCGCCCTCGAAGCCCACCAGCAGAACACCCTCGTCCTCCTCGACCCGGACGGCTGGCCCGTAGGCGGCCGCTACCGGGACAACCAGGGCTACTACTTCCGCGACTCCCGCCGCGACGAGCTGGAACAGCGGCTCCCCGGCATCGGCGCCGTCAGCGACACCTTCGTCTCCGACCCGGTCACCGACGAGCGGTTCGCGTACTACCTCGGCATCAACAACGTCCTTGGCCTGATCGGGGCGTTCGGCGCCCAGCGCCTGGCCGACGAGCAGCAACTCCTCACCGTTCTGCGCCGATTCCTCACCGAGACCGCGGAACTGGGCTCGCCCCTGCCCGCGTATCTCCTGGCCCACCGCCAACTGCGCTGCAAGGCCAACCTGCTGACCCGGCTCCACGGCCTCGACGAACTGGTCGGGCCGGTCGACACCCAGTCCGTGTACGTCACCATCGCCAATCCGCTGCACAGCTGAGCACCTGACCGGCAGACTCCGACCGCACCCGCTCCGGAGACGCCCACCGACCGCACCCGGTCCAGAGAGGAGAGCGCCACCGTGCCTCCCGCCGAACCCTCAGCGGAACCCGACGCCGTACCGGCCGACCACGGCACCGCCGACCGGTCCGGCAGCAGCGCGGACGGGAGCACCGGCGTCGAGGACACCCTCGACCTGGAGCTCACCGAGGAGCTCCTCGCCCTGATTGCCGAGGGCCGAAGCGCCGGGGCAGCCCGGGCCGGGGCCCCCGGCGAGCTGCTGGGCGACCCGGGGGCCTGGCCGCCCTCGGCCACGGCGGCGGGAGAGTTCGCCCTTCTCCCCGTTTGGCCCGAGCGCGATCTCGCCGTCGTCAGCCGCTGGATGAACGACCCTGCCGTGGCGGCCTTCTGGGAGCTCGCCGGACCCGAGTCCGTCACCGCCGACCACCTCAGGCCCCAGCTCGAAGGGGACGGCCGCAGCATTCCGTGCCTGGGCGTGCTCGACGGCACGCCCATGAGCTACTGGGAGATCTACCGCGCCGATCTCGACCCCCTGGCCCGCCACTACCCCGCCCGCCCCCACGACACCGGCGTCCATCTCCTCATCGGGGGCGTGAACAACCGGGGCCGGGGCGTGGGCACCACCCTGCTCCGCGCCGTCGCCGACCTCGTCCTGGACAACCTTCCGAGGTGCGGACGGGTCGTAGCCGAGCCGGACCTGCGCAACACCCCATCCGTATCCGCTTTCCTCAGCGCCGGTTTCCGCTTCTCCGCCGAAGTGGATCTCCCCGACAAACGCGCCGCGCTGATGATCCGCGACCGAACGTACCGAGCCCAGCTGTGACTTACTCGCCGCACTTTCCACACCGCTCGAACCTCATAGGTTCCATCCGGAGGAGTCCCCGTGCCGATATATCCCGCGAGCCGTGAATCAGCCGAGTCCCCGCAGCTGTTCAGCCCTCCGGAGCTGAACCGACAGATCTGGGACCGGGCCGCCGTACGGCTCCTCGCCAAGATGCTCGGCGAGTTCGCCTACGAGAAGATCATCGAGCCCGTCCCGGAGCCCGGGACCGGCGGACGCCACCGGCTGACCCTCGACGACGGGGGAGCGCTCGCCTTCACGGCCCGGCGCGGCGTGTACGGCAGCTGGCGCGTCGACCCCGACTCGATCGAGGTCACGGCGGGGCCCCCGGCCGCTCACGCCAACGGCTCATCCGCCGCCGCGAGCGCCGAGCCGCAGCCCAACGGCCCGGCCAGCGGCTCCCGGCCGTTCCGCGACCCGCTGACCTTCCTCACCCGGGCCCGGAGCCTCCTCGGGCTCGACGGCACGACGCTGGGCCACCTCATCCGCGAGCTGACCCGGACCCTGTCCGCCGACGCCCGGCTCGACCACACCGCGCTCACCGCCGAGCAGCTCGCCGCGCTCGACTACGCGGAGCTGGAGGGCCATCAGACCGGCCACCCCTGGCTGGTGGCGAGCAAGGGACGGCTCGGCTTCTCCGCCGCCGACGCCGCCCGCTTCACCCCCGAGACCCGCAGCCCGCTCCGGCTGCCGTGGATCGCGGTCAGCACCCGCATCGCGCAGTACCGGGGCGTGGGCCGCGTCGGCACCCCCGAGCAGCTGTACGCCGGCGAGCTCGACGCGGACGTCCGGGACGCCTTCGCCGAGGTGCTGCGCGCCCGGGGGCACGACCCGCGGGACTACCTCTACCTCCCCGTGCACCCCTGGCAGTGGGACGAGTGGATCGTGCCGCTCTTCGCGCCGGCCATCGCCGACGGCGACATCGTGGCCCTGCACACCGACGGCGACGCCCGCCTCCCGCAGCAGTCCATCCGTACGTTCGCGAACGTGGAGCGCCCCGAGCGGCACACCGTGAAGCTCCCGCTCTCCATCCTCAACACCCTGGTCTGGCGCGGCCTGCCGACCGAGCGGACCCTCGCCGCCCCCGCGGTCACCGCCTGGGTCCAGGGGCTGTGCGAGGACGACCCCTTCCTGCGCGACACCTGCCGGGTCGTCCTCCTCGGCGAGGTCGCCTCCGTCGCCGTGGAGCACCCGCTGTACGACCACCTCCCCGAGGCGCCCTACCAGTACAAGGAGATCCTCGGCGCGATCTGGCGGGAGCCCCTGCCGCCCCGCCTCGCGCCGGGCGAACGCGCCCGCACGCTCGCCTCCCCCCTCCATACGGATCCGGCGGGCCGCGCGTTCACCGCGGAGCTGGTCGAGCGCTCCGGCCTGTCCCCGGACGTCTGGCTGAAGCGGCTCTTCGGTGCCCTGCTGCCGCCCCTGCTGCACTTCCTCTACCGCTACGGGACCGTCTTCTCCCCGCACGGCGAGAACGCCATCGTCGTGTTCGACGAGAACGACGTGCCCGTACGGCTCGCCATCAAGGACTTCGTCGACGACGTCAACGTCAGCGCCCACCCGCTGCCCGAGCACGCAGGCATGCCCGACGAGGTGCGCGCCGTCCTCCTCACCGAGGAGCCGTCCTTCCTCACCCAGTTCATCCACTCCGGCCTCTTCGTGGGCGTCTTCCGCTATCTGTCCCCCCTGTGCGAGGAGCAGCTCGGTGTCTCCGAGGACGTGTTCTGGTCACTCGTCCGGGCGGAGATAGTCCGCCACCACGCCCGCTTTCCGGAGCTGAAGGAGCGGTTCGAGCTCTTCGACATGCTCACCCCCGAGATCGAGCGACTCTGTCTGAACCGCAACCGCCTGCTCGTCGACGGCTACCGGGACCGTGCCAGCCGGCCGCACGCGGCGATCCACGGCACGGTCCCCAACCCGTTGCACCCCTCCGCCCGCGTCCGGGAGTGATCGCCGTTGTCAGTGGTGCGCCGTAGGGTGGTCGGGCTATGACGAAGCCATCCCTCCCCGAGCTCCTGCACGCCGCCGTCACCGCCGTCGGCGGTACGGAAAGGCCCGGCCAGGTCACCATGGCCGAAGCCGTCGCCGAGGCCGTCGACGACCAATCCCACCTGCTCGTCCAGGCCGGCACCGGTACGGGCAAGTCGCTCGGCTATCTGGTGCCGGCCCTGGCGCACGGGGAGCGGGTCGTCGTGGCCACGGCCACCCTCGCCCTCCAGCGACAGCTCGTGGAGCGGGACCTGCCGCGTACGGTCGAGTCCCTGCATCCGCTGCTGCGCCGCCGCCCGCAGTTCGCCATGCTCAAGGGCCGGTCGAACTACCTCTGCCTGCACCGGCTCCATGAAGGGGTTCCGCAGGACGAGGAGGAGGGGCTGTTCGACCAGTTCGAGGCGGCGGCCCCGTCCAGCAAGCTGGGGCAGGACCTGCTGCGGCTGCGGGACTGGTCGGACGAGACGGAGACGGGCGACCGGGACGATCTGACCCCCGGCGTCTCGGACCGCGCCTGGGCGCAGATCTCGGTCTCCTCGCGGGAGTGCCTGGGCGCCACGAAGTGCGCGTACGGCGCGGAGTGCTTCGCGGAGGCGGCCCGCGAGCGCGCGAAGCTCGCGGACGTGGTCGTCACCAACCACGCCCTGCTCGCGATCGACGCCATCGAGGGCGCGCCGGTGCTGCCGTCGCACGAGGTGCTGATCGTCGACGAGGCCCATGAGCTGGTCTCCCGGGTCACCGGCGTCGCCACCGGCGAGCTCACCCCCGCCCAGGTCAACCGCGCGGTCCGCCGGGCGGCGAAGCTGGTCAACGAAAAGGCCGCCGACGCCCTGCAGACCGCGGCCGAGGGCTTCGAACGGGTCATGGAGCTGGCGCTCCCGGGGCGTCTGGAGGAGGTGCCCGAGGACCTCGGGTACGCGCTGATGGCGCTGCGCGACGCGGCACGCACGGTGATCTCCGCCATCGGCGCCACCCGGGACAAGTCGGTCGAGGACGAGAACGCCGTCCGCAAGCAGGCCCTGGCCTCGGTCGAGTCGATCCACGGCGTCGCCGAGCGCATCACCCAGGGCTCCGAGTACGACGTCGTCTGGTACGAGCAGCACGACCGGTTCGGCGCCTCCGTCCGGGTCGCCCCGCTCTCCGTCTCCGGACTGCTGCGCGAGAAGCTCTTCGCCGAGCGGTCCGTGGTGCTGACCTCGGCCACCCTCAAGCTCGGCGGAGACTTCAACGGGGTGGGCGCGTCCCTCGGGCTGGCCCCCGAGGGCACGGCGGGCGAGGACGTCCCGCAGTGGAAGGGGCTGGACGTCGGCTCCCCGTTCGACTACCCGAAGCAGGGCATCCTCTATGTCGCCCGGCATCTGAACACCCCGGGCCGCGAAGGCTCCCGTACGGACATGCTGGACGAGCTCGCCGAGCTGGTGGAGGCGGCCGGCGGCCGCACGCTGGGGCTGTTCTCCTCCATGCGGGGAGCCAAGGCGGCGGCCGAGGAGCTGCGGGGCCGCCTGGACAAGCCGATCCTGCTCCAGGGCGAGGAGACGCTCGGCGAGCTGATCAAGAACTTCGCCGCCGACCCGGAGACCTGCCTGTTCGGCACGCTGTCGCTCTGGCAGGGCGTGGACGTCCCGGGGGCGAGCTGTCAGCTGGTGGTCATGGACCGGATTCCGTTCCCCCGGCCGGACGATCCGCTGATGAGCGCACGGCAGAAGGCGGTCGAGGAGGCGGGCGGCAACGGCTTCATGGCGGTGGCGGCGACGCACGCCGCTCTGCTGATGGCCCAGGGCGCGGGCCGGCTGGTCCGGGCCACGGGCGACAAGGGCGTCGTCGCCGTGCTGGACCCGAGGCTCGCCAACGCACGGTACGGGAGCTATCTGCGCGCCTCGCTGCCGGACTTCTGGTACACCACCGACCCGAACCAGGCGCGCCGCTCCCTGGCCGCCATCGACGCACGGGCCAAGGCGGACGGGGCCTGATCCGCCGGCAGCCCGCCCACCCGCCCGGCTCCGGGCGGGTGGGCAAGGCAAAGCCCCGGGACCGACGTCATGATCGACGTCCTAGGCAGTGACCCCGGGGCAGACAGCCGTGACCGGCGCTCTTCTCGGATCTGACGTCCTCAGACCCGTCGCAGCACCGCCACCACCTTGCCGAGGATGGTCGCCTCGTCGCCGGGGATCGGCTGGTACGCGGCGTTGTGAGGGAGCAGCCATACGTGACCGTCCTCCCGGCGGAAGCGCTTGACCGTCGCCTCGCCGTCGAGCATGGCGGCGACGATGTCGCCGTTCTCCGCGACGGGCTGGCGGCGGACGGTGACCCAGTCGCCGTCACAGATCGCGGCCTCGATCATCGAGTCGCCGACGACCTTCAGGACGAACAGCTCACCGTCGCCGACGAGCTGGCGGGGGAGCGGGAAGACGTCCTCGACGGACTCCTCCGCGAGGATCGGGCCACCGGCGGCGATCCGGCCCACCAGCGGCACATAGGACGCGGCGGGCTTGCCCGTCGTGTCGGTCGGCTGGGTGCTGGGCTGGTCCGAGCCGCGCACCTCGTAGGCGCGGGGCCGGTGCGGGTCCCGGCGGAGGAAGCCCTTGCGCTCCAGCGCCATCAGCTGATGGGCGACGGACGAGGTGCTGGACAGGCCCACCGCCTGACCGATCTCCCGCATGGAGGGCGGGTATCCCCGCCGTTGCACGGAGTCGCGGATGACCTCGATGACCCGCCGTTGCCGGTCCGTGAGCCCCGAGCTGTCCGCCCGGATGCCGGGCGGCCTGCCGGGCATGGAACGTCCCGGGCGTGCGGGCTCGGGCCCGTCCGTGTTCGTGACTGAGTCATTCATGGCATGCACCGGCTCAAGTCGGCTCTGGGAGCGGTGGTCCCGGGCGGTGATGGTGGCGCTGTCTGCGGTGGTGGTCACGTCGGCCCCTCTCGAATGTTCTCCCTAGCTGGACAACGGTAGTAGCTTTCGAAAGGTTGCGCCAAACACACGTTCGAGTGAAAAACGAATAAAGGGGTGCCGCAGTGCTACCGACAGGTGTATGAGCAACAGAATAGAGGCTGCGCGAACGCTCCGCGGAGGCCCGTCGCCGTCCCCGCCCGAGTCTTTCATCCGGACCCGCGCGCCGGTGCCCCGGCGGCTCGGCGGTCCCGCGTTTCCCGTACCCTCTTCTCTGGCCCACGCTCCCCCCGAGCGGCCTCCGAGCGAGGTCCGGTGCGCGACACGCGATGGGGCCGAAAACGCGACTCAACCCTAGATCTAGTGGTTGGATTGCTCCAGTCGCCCAGAAGTTGTGGTCGCGGTTCAATCGCACCGTGGTCATCGCCTATGCTGGGGACTGCTTCCAAGGGCCCGGACAAGGCCCTGAAGAGGCTATTCAGTCGTGCGTGTGAGGGAGGGTTGGGAGCCATGCACTGCCCCTTCTGCAGGCACCCCGACAGCAGGGTCGTCGACAGTCGCACCACCGACGACGGGACGTCGATCCGTCGCCGCCGGCAGTGCCCCGACTGTTCCCGCCGTTTCACCACGGTGGAGACCTGCTCGCTGATGGTGGTCAAGCGCAGCGGCGTGACCGAGCCCTTCAGCCGCACCAAGGTCATCTCCGGCGTCCGCAAGGCCTGCCAGGGGCGACCCGTCACGGAGGACGCCCTCGCCAAGCTCGGCCAGCGGGTCGAGGAGGCGGTGCGCGCCACCGGCAGCGCCGAGCTGACCACCCACGACGTGGGACTGGCCATCCTCGGCCCGCTGCAGGAACTCGACCTCGTCGCGTACCTGCGCTTCGCGTCCGTCTACCGGGCGTTCGATTCCCTGGAAGACTTCGAGGCCGCCATCGTGGAACTGCGTACGCAGCGGCCTTCCGCAGAGGACCGCGGAAGCGGAGAGACCCTTGAGGTCCCCGCGCCCGCCATTGCCGCCGACTGAGCGGTACCCGCCCGGGACGCCCGTGCCCGCAGACGTAACGACTGCGGACCGGCGGCAGGGCGACATGAGATGTGCTTCCGGCTGCCGAGTGCGGCTTCCGGAGCATCGGACACACATTGTGCCTGGGAAGATCTGGGCACTTCAGGGCGTTTTCGCCCACATATGGGAGGCGGCATGACAGAGACGGCGAGCGGCCCGGCACGAGGTTCCCGTACCAAGGGCGCCAAGGCGAGCAAGGGTCTGCGTATCGAGCGCATCCACACCAACCCCGGCGTGCACCCGTACGACGAGGTGGCGTGGGAGCGCCGTGACGTCGTCATGACCAATTGGCGCGACGGCTCGATCAACTTCGAGCAGCGTGGCGTCGAGTTCCCCGACTTCTGGTCGGTGAACGCGGTCAACATCGTCACCAGCAAGTACTTCCGCGGGGCCGTCGGCACGCCGCAGCGCGAGACCGGCCTCAAGCAGCTGATCGACCGCATCGTGAAGACGTACCGGAAGGCCGGCGAGGACAACAGCTACTTCGCCTCTCCCGCGGACGCGGAGATCTTCGAGCACGAGCTGGCGTACGCCCTCCTGCACCAGGTCTTCAGCTTCAACTCCCCGGTCTGGTTCAACGTCGGCACGCCCCAGCCGCAGCAGGTCTCCGCCTGCTTCATCCTGGCCGTCGACGACTCCATGGAGTCGATCCTCGACTGGTACAAGGAAGAGGGCATGATCTTCAAGGGCGGCTCCGGAGCCGGCCTGAACCTCTCCCGTATCCGCTCCTCCAAGGAGCTCCTCTCCTCCGGCGGCAACGCCTCGGGACCGGTCTCGTTCATGCGCGGCGCCGACGCGTCCGCCGGAACGATCAAGTCGGGCGGCGCCACCCGCCGCGCGGCCAAGATGGTCATCCTCGACGTCGACCACCCCGACATCGAGAACTTCATCGAGACCAAGGTCAAGGAGGAGGAGAAGATCCGCGCCCTGCGCGACGCGGGCTTCGACATGGACCTGGGCGGCGACGACATCACGTCCGTCCAGTACCAGAACGCCAACAACTCGGTCCGGGTGAACGACGAGTTCATGAAGGCCGTCGAGGCGGGCGGCAAGTTCGGGCTGCGCGCCCGGATGACCGGCGAGGTCATCGAAGAGGTCGAGGCCAAGTCCCTCTTCCGCAAGATGGCCGAGGCCGCCTGGGCGTGCGCCGACCCGGGTATCCAGTACGACGACACGATCAACGCCTGGCACACCTGCCCGGAGTCCGGCCGGATCAACGGCTCGAACCCGTGCAGCGAGTACATGCACCTGGACAACACCTCGTGCAACCTCGCCTCGCTGAACCTGATGAAGTTCCTCAAGGACGACGGCCTGGGCAACCAGTCCTTCGAGTCCGAGCGCTTCGCCAAGGTCGTCGAGCTCGTCATCACCGCGATGGACATCTCGATCTGCTTCGCGGACTTCCCCACGCAGAAGATCGGCGAGAACACCCGCGCCTACCGTCAGCTGGGCATCGGTTACGCCAACCTCGGCGCCCTCCTGATGGCGACCGGTCACGCGTACGACAGCGACGGCGGCCGTGCGCTGGCCGGAGCCATCACCTCGCTGATGACCGGCACCTCCTACCGCCGCTCCGCCGAACTGGCCGCGGTCGTCGGCCCGTACGACGGCTACGCCCGTAACGCCGAGCCGCACCAGCGCGTCATGAAGCAGCACTCCGACGCCAACGCCAAGGCCGTCCATGTCGACGACCTCGACTCGCCGGTCTGGGCCGCCGCGACGGAGGCCTGGCAGGACGTGATCCGGCTCGGAGCGAAGAACGGCTTCCGCAACGCGCAGGCCTCGGTCATCGCGCCCACCGGCACCATCGGTCTCGCGATGTCCTGCGACACCACCGGTCTGGAGCCCGACCTCGCCCTGGTCAAGTTCAAGAAGCTGGTCGGCGGCGGCTCGATGCAGATCGTCAACGGCACGGTGCCGCAGGCGCTGCGCCGTCTCGGCTACCAGCCCGAGCAGATCGAGGCGATCGTCGCCCACATCGCCGAGAACGGCAACGTGGTCGACGCCCCCGCCCTGAAGACCGAGCACTACGAGGTCTTCGACTGCGCGATGGGCGAGCGCTCCATCTCCGCGATGGGTCACGTCCGGATGATGGCGGCCATCCAGCCGTGGATCTCCGGCGCGCTCTCCAAGACGGTGAACCTCCCCGAGACGGCCACCGTCGAGGACGTCGAAGAGGTCTACTTCGAGGCGTGGAAGATGGGCGTCAAGGCGCTCGCGATCTACCGCGACAACTGCAAGGTCGGCCAGCCCCTCTCCGCCAAGACCAAGGACAAGGAGAAGGAAGCGGTCACCGCGAAGGCCGAGGAGACCATCCGCACGGCGGTCGAGAAGGTCGTCGAGTACCGCCCGGTCCGCAAGCGTCTCCCCAAGGGCCGTCCCGGCATCACCACCTCCTTCACGGTGGGCGGCGCCGAGGGCTACATGACCGCCAACTCCTACCCGGACGACGGTCTCGGCGAGGTCTTCCTGAAGATGTCCAAGCAGGGTTCGACCCTCGCGGGCATGATGGACGCCTTCTCCATCGCCGTCTCCGTCGGTCTGCAGTACGGCGTCCCGCTGGAGACGTACGTCTCGAAGTTCACCAACATGCGCTTCGAGCCGGCCGGGATGACGGACGACCCGGACGTGCGGATGGCGCAGTCGATCGTCGACTACATCTTCCGTCGCCTGGCGCTCGACTTCCTGCCCTTCGAGACCCGCTCGGCCCTCGGCATCCACTCCGCCGAGGAGCGTCAGCGTCACCTGGACACCGGCAGCTACGAGCCGTCGTTCGAGGCCGACGGCCTGGACGCGGACAGCCTGGCCCAGTCGGCCCCGGTCCGCGCCGAGCCCCTGAAGGTGGTGGCGGCTCCCGAGGAGCCCGCCGCGAAGCCCGCACCGAAGACGGCGCACACCTCGGCCGAACTGGTCGAGATGCAGCTCGGCATCAGCGCCGACGCCCCGCTCTGCTTCTCCTGCGGTACGAAGATGCAGCGCGCCGGCTCCTGCTACATCTGCGAGGGCTGCGGCTCGACGAGCGGTTGCAGCTGACCGGACGGGGAACCGCGCCGACGCGCGGCTGACCCGCGGTTCACGAAGGGGACCGGCCACCGGCCGGTCCCCTTCGGCATGTCCCCGGCCGCTTTTCGGCAGGTCACCGACGCCCACGCCGGGTTGGCCGGAACTGGCCGACGTCACCCTTCGGCGGCCCGGCTTCCCATCACCGCGGCGAACGTGTCGGGGTCGCCGTCGAAGCCGCGTACGGCCGAGCGGAACCCCCAGAGACCCGAGCCGTCCCGGGTGAACTCCCCGACGACCGCAGCGGTCGCCCACGCCACGTCGGAGAAGTCGCTCTCGGTCAGGCTCGTGTAGCCCTCGCGGATCTCCATCGCCGTGTTCCCTATGTCGCCGAAGGTCTTGTGACCGTCGCGCTGCTGGATGGCGACACCGACCACCACCCGCCCGTACGCGTCCGCCAGCCGGTTCAGCTCGATGGTCATGACCTCGTCGAAGCCGAACCCCTGGCCGTTCCGGCTGTCCCGGTTCAGCGTGATGGTGCCGTCCGGCGAGCGGCTGTCGAAGTGCACCAGATAGGCGGGGGCGCCGTGCGGCTCGTCGGCCGGGTAGGTCGCGGCGATGATGTCGAGGTCGTTGGCCGCCGCCCCGTGCGGGCTGGGGTCCCATTTGACCCGCACCTCGACTTTTTCGATGTCCTTGTTCGGAGTGCTCAAGGGACTTCCCTCCCGGCCGACGGCCCACGGACCGTATCCACCACCTGATACACGATTCACCCGATCATGTACGGAACCGGCGGCGGAACCAACTGCTCCGGCCACGGGCGTCGGATTCGGGCCACCCTCCGGCCCCGGCACGGCTGTTGGAGCCTCCTCACAGGCCCCCGCGACACGGGGGCGGGCGGAACGACCGGCCGGGACGGGCTCGCCCGGACCGTGACGCGTGCCACGTTCCGCGCCGTACGATGGCGCGGTGCTGGTGAAGTGGATTCGCTGCTCCGTGGTGGACCGTCATGGTTTCGAACGGGGACAGCGGAAGTGGGCGGGGCTGCTCGGCGAGCCGGGGTTCAGAGGACAGGGCGGCGGGTGGAGCCGAACGCGCCCCGACGTCGCCCATGTGTTCGCGTTCTGGGAGAACCGCGTCTTCTACGACTCCTTCATGGCGCGCGGGCACGATCGGCTGGCGGCCGGGCAGTCGGGCATGTTCCGCGACATGCAGGTCACGCTCTTCGAGCGCCGCTTCGACGTGAAGACGGGATTCGAGCCCCACTTCGCGGAGGCGGACGTCGTCAGGGTCGCGCACAGCCGGGTCCACGAGGAGCGCGCCGAGCACTTCGTGCTGATGCAGCAGCAGGTGTGGAACCCCGCCGTGGCCGGGTCGCCCGGCATGCTGCGCGGCGTGTTCGGCGAGGCTCCCGGCAACGAGTTCCTGGCGCTGTCCCTGTGGAGGTCGAGCGCCGAGCGCGGCAAGTACCGCGCGGCGGGGGCCGAGCGGCTGGCGGCCCGCGCGCAGACCGAGACGGACGTGATCGCCCTGACGGGAGACGTCGTGGAGCTGGAGCCCTCCTGGACGGTGTGACCCGGGTCCGCGCCCCTGGTGCGCGGCCCCGACCACTCGTGCTGGCCCGACCCGATCTATGGTCGGGGCATGGCACGACCGCAGCGCATTGTCCTCGTCCGGCACGGCGAGTCCGAGGGCAACGCCGACGACACGGTGTACGAGCGGGAGCCCGATCACGCGCTCCGGCTCACCGACACGGGTCTGCGGCAGGCCCGGGAGACCGGGGAGGGGCTGCGCGAGCTGTTCGGCGAGGAGCGGGTGAGCGTCTACATCTCGCCGTACCGCCGCACCCATGAGACGTTCCGGGCCTTTGGTCTCGACCCGGCACGCGTCCGCGTCCGCGAGGAGCCCCGGCTGCGCGAGCAGGACTGGGGCAACTGGCAGGAGCGGGACGACGTACGGCTGCAGAAGGCTTACCGGGACGCCTACGGGCACTTCTTCTACCGCTTCGCCCAGGGAGAGTCCGGCGCCGACGTCTACGACCGGGTCGGGGCGTTCCTGGAGAGCCTGCACCGGAGCTTCGAGGAGCCGGACCACCCGGAGAACGTCCTGCTGGTCACCCACGGACTGACGATGCGACTGTTCTGCATGCGCTGGTTCCACTGGTCGGTCGCGGAGTTCGAGTCGCTGTCCAACCCGGGCAACGGCGAGACACGGACCCTGCTGCTGGGCGAGAACGGCCGCTACACCCTCGACCGGCCCTTTCAGAGCTGGCGGACCCCTGAGCCGTACGGCCGCACCGGATAGAGTGGCAGGGCGATGACCGCTGATTCTGCTTCCGAGCGGCGCTTCGAACGCGCCCTGGCCAGCCTGCGTGGGCTGTCCGTGGGAGACGCCCTGGGCTCCCAGTTCTTCGTCCCCGTCAACTACCCCCTGCTGAAACAGCGGGCCCTGCCGCCCGGGCCCTGGCAGTGGACCGACGACACCGAGATGGCCTGCTCGGTCCTCGCCGTGCTCTCCGCGCACGGCCGTATCGACCAGGACGCGCTCGCCCGCTCCTTCGCCGAGCACCACGACTTCGACCGGGGCTACGGCCCCGCCGTCAACCGGCTCCTCAGGCTCGTACGGGAGGGCGGCGACTGGCGGGAGCTGTCCTCGGCGCTGTTCCAGGGCCAGGGCTCCTGGGGCAACGGTTCGGCGATGCGCATCGCCCCGCTCGGCGCCTGGTACGCGGACGACCCGGAGCAGGCCACGCACCAGGCGGAGATCTCCTCGTACACCACGCATCAGCACCGCGAGGCCGTCGTCGGCGCCATGGCCGTGGCCGCCGCCGCGTCGCTCGCCGCCGCCCCCGGCGGGCCGCCGAGCCCCGAGGACCTCCTCGACGGCGTCATCGCGCTCGTGCCCCGCAGCGCCGTCGGCGCGGGGCTGCGCCGCGCCCGCGACATGCTGGACTACCGGGACGCCGGGACGGTCGCCGCGGTCCTCGGCAACGGCCGCCGGACCAGCGCCCACGACACCGTGCCGTTCGCGCTCTGGTCGGCCGCCAGGAGCCTCGGGGACTACGAGCAGGCGTTCTGGGTCACCGCCCAGGCGGGCGGCGACGTCGACACGACCTGCGCCATCGTCGGCGGTGTCGTCGCGTCGGGCGAGGCCGGAGCGCCGCCGGCCGGCTGGCTGGCACAGACGGAGGAACCGCCGGCGTGGCTGACCCCGCTCCTGCGCTGATCCGGCCCCGTTCCGTCCCGCTGCTCCGCTGACGGCCCCCGATCCGGGGCCCCGGTCGTCTGTCACGGTCCTGCCACAGGATCACTCCGCGTGTCTGCGAACGCGAGTTCGGCATTAATCTTTCGGCCACGCCGCCCCTAGTTGATCTTGAGGGCGTGCGCCGAATGAGACGCCGGGACAGGCGTACGGCCCAGGGCCGCGCGTGGACCCGGTGGGGGAGGGGTCCCATGTCCGATCAGCCGTCCGAGGCGTCCAGACCGCCGGAGAGACCAGGGGGAGCCGACACGCCCCGGCCACCGGAACCACCCGCGGCCGCCGAGGCCGCCGGCACACCGGCGGCCAGCGAACCGGGGCCGTCCGAGGCGCGGACCGTCGGTGCGACGCCGGCCGATACCGCGCGGCCGTCCCCGGCGCAGGCATCCGACGGCCGGCGCCAACGGGCCCAGGCCGCTCAACAGGCCGGGCAGCCGGGCAGCCCCTGGCAGCACGGCGCCGGGGCGCCCGCCGCCAAGGACGACGGCATGACGGCCCGGCTCCGGCCACCCCCACCACCCCTGATCCGCCCCGCCGTGCTCGGGTCGGTCCTGGCCACCGCCCTCCTGAGCGCGCTCTTCCTGAGCGACGGGCTCGGGGTGAACCTCCTGATCGTGGCCGTGCCCGCCTCGCTGGCCGCGTTCTTCGCCGCGCAGGCGGCGGGCCGCCGGCTGCGGCCCTGGACCGCGACCTGGGCGGTGGGCGGGCTCGCGCTGCTCGCGGTGCCCGCGCTCCGGGACGCGGGCTGGCCCACCTTCCTCGCCGTGGTGTCCGCCTTCGCGCTCGGCTCGCTCGCGCTGCACGGCAGCCGCAGCTGGCCGGGCGTGCTGATCGGCTCGCTGGGGCTGTTCGACTCGGTCGTCCCCGGCATCATCTGGGGCGTGCGGGGGATACGCGCACGGGCCGGCGGTTCCCGGGCGAACTGGGGCGCCACCCTGCGCACCACGGCGGTGGCCCTCGTACTGCTGGTGGTGTTCGGAACCCTCTTCGCCAGCGCGGACGCCGCGTTCGCCGAACTGCTGAGCAGCCTCATGCCCGAAGCCTCGGTCGGGGCGGGACCGTGGCGGACCCTCCTGTTCGCCCTCGGGCTGGCCGGCGCGCTCGCCGCCGCGCACGCCGCGGCGGCCCCGGTGCGTTGGGACGGGCTCACCGTACGGCCGGGCAAGCCCCGGGGACGGGCCGAATGGGCCCTTCCGCTGATCGTCCTCAACCTGCTCTTCGCCGCGTTCATCACCCTCCAGCTCGTCGTGCTCTTCGGCGGGTACGACAAGGTGCGGGACGTGACCGGGCTCAGCCACGCCGAGTACGCCCGCCAGGGCTTCTGGCAGCTGCTGTGGGCCACGCTGCTCACCCTTCTCGTGATCGCCCTGGCCCTGCGCTGGGCGCCGCGCGGCGGCACCGGGGACCGCACCCTGGTGCGGTCGGTCCTGGGCCCCCTCTGCGTCCTCACCCTCGTGGTGGTCGCCTCCGCGCTGCGCCGCATGGACCTGTACGTCGACGAGTACGGCCTGACGAGGCTCCGGATATCCGTGGCCGCGATGGAGCTCTGGCTCGGGGTGGTGCTGATCCTGATCCTGGCGGCCGGGGTCTTCGGGGCCCGGTTCCTGCCCCGGGCCGTCGCGGTGAGCGCGGCGGCCGGTGTCCTGGCCTTCGGGCTGATCTCACCGGACGGGCTGATCGCGGAGCAGAACGTCCAGCGCTTCGAGGACGGCCGGTCGACCTCCATCGACATCGACTACGTCAAGGACCTGTCCGCCGACGCCGTACCGGCCCTGGACCGACTGCCCGAACCGGAACGCTCCTGTGCGCTGCGGTTCATCCAGAACGACGTCCTCCACGACGACACCCCCTGGTACGCGACCAGCTGGGGAGAGGCGCGGGCGAAGGAGATCCTGGAGAAGCGCCCGGTGAAGGGCGACGGGAGCGACTGCTACCGCGTGGGCAGGGAAGGGACCGGGGACGGATACGAGCCGGACGACGACGGCTACGACCCGTACTGAGGCGTCGGACTCCCCGACCCGACCGAGACCGGCCGGCCCTGAGGTTTCTCCGACCCGACGGGCCCTCCGAGCCCGGGCGTTCAGGCGGCCCGTGCGTACTGCGAACGCTCCTCCGGCGGCTGAATCGCAGTACGCACGGCGCCCCGGGGTGTTGCTGCCGTGGCTCTCGGCGTACGCTGGCTGGCGCCATGCCGTACGAACCACCCACGCACACCGTCGAGCGCTCGCTCCGTGCTACCACCGGTGCCAGGACCGTCGCCGGTGTCGATGAGGTCGGACGCGGTGCGTGGGCCGGACCCGTCACCGTGTGTGCGGCGGTCACCGGTCTGCGCCGACCGCCCGAAGGCCTCACCGATTCCAAGCTGTTGACCCCCCGGCGGCGCGCCGAGCTCGCTCCCGTGCTGCGGAGCTGGGTCACCGCCTACGCACTGGGCGACGCCTCGCCGCAGGAGATCGACGACCTCGGAATGACCGCCGCCCTCCGGCTCGCCGCCGTGCGCGCCCTGGAGGGGCTGCCGGTGCGGCCCGACGCGGTGATACTCGACGGCAAGCACGACTATCTGGGCGCTCCCTGGAAGGTCCGCACCGTGATCAAGGGCGATCAGTCCTGTATCGCGGTGGCCGCGGCCTCGGTGATCGCCAAGGTGCACCGTGACCGGATGATGGCCGAGCTGGGCGCCGCGTCCGAGGAATGCACCGACTTCGCCTTCGGTGCCAACGCGGGGTATCCCTCGCCCGTGCACCGGGCCGCGCTGGAGGAGCGGGGGCCCACGGCCCACCACCGCCTCTCCTGGGCGTATCTGGACGCGCTGCCCCGGTGGCAGCACCTGAAGAAGGTCCGATTCTCCGCCGAGGCGGCCGCACTCGAAAGCGGGGGCCAGCTCGGCTTCGAATTCTGATCGCGCACACGCGCCCCTCTTACCGACGCCGACGACATCGGCGTTCGCCACAGACCACCTTCATGCCTCTGATCTCCGAGGAGCCTCAGATTCCCGAGAGCGCCCAGGGTCCCCGCGTCACTCCGGCCGCCGGCCGCACCGCGCCGACCCCCCGTCCCGTACCCGGTCCGCGTTCCGCGGCCACTCCGCGTCCCGGCCGTCCGGGTCCCGGCCCCGCGCGCCCCGCGCCCCCGGCGCAGCGCGCCCACCCCGCCCCCGTGGCACCCGCCGCTCCGGCACCGGCCCCTGCGGCCCCCGCCCGTCCGGAACCGGCGGAGAATCGTTCCGCGCCGCAGATCCAGCTGATCCCGGCCCCGGCGGCCGGCGCGCTCGACGCGGCCGAGGAAGCGGTCGACCTGCTGCTGGAATCCGGTCGTGCACCGGGCGACATCCTGGTGCTCACCACCGGTGAGCAGCACCCGTGGGCCGCCCACGAGCTGTCGTTCGGCGAAGCCGCCTACTGGGCCCAGCACGACGCGGGCGACGACGTCTTCTTCGCCGACGTCTCCGCGGCGGACCGCGCCCGGTCCCGGCCCGTGGTCGTCGTCGCCGTCAACGGCGACACGGACCGCACCGTGGCTCGTACGCTGCCCGCCGCACGTGACCGGGCCGCCGCGCTGCTGATCGTCTGCGGAGACCCGCAGACGATCAACTCCGCACTCGGCGCCGGGGTCTGAACACACCCCGCAGGTGCTCCCGGCCGCCCGCACGGACGGCCGGGAGCACCACCGCAGGTATCCCGGGCACGACCGCCAACGCGACCGCCAACGCGACCGGCCGCGACCGGCCGCGACCGGTGGTCGATCGGCGGCCGTTCGGCAGGTGACCCGTGCCTGGTCGCAGGTGCCGGAGCCGGTGTCCGTTCAGCGGGCCGCGGTGCGACGCAGCGCCTCCACCGCTCCGCCGCCCGACCGCGTCGGTGCGGTCCGGTGCTCGGCGACGGCGTCGGCCAGGAGCGCCGGCTCCGACAGCGAACTGGGCCGCCGCCCGCCCCTTCCCTCACCGAGCACCTGCCAGCCCCCGCGAGTGAGCGTGATGTAGGCGCCGCAGCGGAGGCCGTGCAGGGTGCAGGCGTCCCGGAGGCCCCACATCCACGCACCGTCCTCCTCGGTCCAGCGTTCGTCGCCGTCACGGCAGTACAGAAGCACGGCCGTACGGACCGGAGTGCGGCGGCGAAGATCGTGCGGGATGACGCGCCGCAACTGACCCAGCAGGGCGTTGCGGAACTCCCAGCCGTCCGCGGCCACCGTCGCCCGGCGGGCGAACGACGCGCTCGCCGTGAGCCGTTCCTCATGATCGAGGACCGCGACCACGGCGGTGGCGGGGGTCGGCCGGTGCCGGGAGTGCAGTCCGCTGACGACCTCCCGGGGACTTCGGAGCAGGGGTATGCCCGCCGATGCCCACTCCGCTGGTTCGAGCATCCGGGCAAGGCGGTTGACGGAGTCTGCGGAAACCGAGGACGCCGCTGTCGAAGTGGCTGTGGACGGGGCGAATCCGAAGGTCACGGTCCTCCCTTCGCTACGCGCCCACGATGCGGGCAGGGTCGAGTGAGGGCGCGCCGCGACACAGCCCTTCCGGGCCCGATGAGGAACTGTGCGGGGGCGGCTCCAATTCTCCCTGGCCCACCGGCAGGCGGCAACGAGCAATTGCTGCGGCTGACGGGAATCAGCCGGAATGACACTGATATCCCTGCCCATCCCCGCCCGGGATGACTCCCTCCGTCACCCCTGAATCGCGAGGACCAGCAGAAACACCGCTGTCGCGGTGGGTGGATTCGCTGATTGTCAGTCCCATCGGGTTGCATGGGGACATGGACACCCTGGAGCTCCGCACCGAAGCCGACACCATCCTCGCTGAGCTGGTCGGTGCGCCCGGGGGGTCGGCGCGGCTGCGGGAGGATCAGTGGCAGGCGGTGGCGGCCCTGGTGGAGGACCGTCGTCGTGCGCTGGTGGTCCAGCGCACGGGGTGGGGCAAGTCGGCGGTGTATTTCGTGGCCACCGCGCTGTTGCGCCGGCGGGGCGCCGGCCCGACGGTGATCATTTCGCCGCTGTTGGCACTGATGCGCAACCAGGTCGAGTCGGCGGCACGGGCGGGCATCCAGGCCCGCACGATCAACTCGGCCAATCCTGAGGAATGGGAAACGATCTACGGAGAGGTGGAGCGCGGCGAGACCGACGTTCTCCTGGTGAGCCCGGAGCGCCTCAATTCCGTGGATTTCCGTGATCAGGTGCTGCCGAAGCTCGCGGCGACGACCGGCCTGCTGGTGGTCGACGAGGCGCACTGCATCTCCGACTGGGGCCATGACTTCCGGCCCGACTACCGTCGGCTGCGCACGATGCTCGCGGAGTTGCCGGCGGGAGTACCGGTGCTCGCCACCACCGCCACGGCCAACGCGCGGGTGACCGCGGATGTGGCGGAGCAGTTGGGCACCGGAGCCGGGGACGCGTTGGTTCTGCGGGGGCCGCTGGACCGCGAGAGCCTGCGGCTGGGTGTGCTGGAGCTGCCGAACGCGGCGCACCGGCTGGCGTGGCTGGGGGAGCGGCTGGGGGATCTGCAGGGTTCCGGGATCATCTACACGCTGACGGTCGCGGCGGCGGAGGAGGTCGCCGCGTTCCTGCGGCAGCGCGGATATCCGGTGGCCTCGTACACGGGGAAGACGGAGAACGCCGACCGGCTGCAGGCGGAGGAGGATCTGCTGGCGAATCGGGTGAAGGCTCTGGTGGCGACCTCCGCGCTGGGGATGGGTTTCGACAAGCCGGACCTCGGCTTCGTGGTGCACCTGGGATCGCCCTCGTCGCCGATCGCCTACTACCAGCAGGTGGGGCGCGCGGGGCGCGGTGTGGACCATGCCGACGTCCTGCTGCTTCCGGGCAAGGAGGACGAGGCGATCTGGGCGTATTTCGCTTCGGTGGGCTTCCCGCCGGAGGAGCAGGTGCGGCGCACCCTGGACGTGCTGGGGCAGGCGGGCCGTCCGTTGTCGCTGCCGGCGCTGGAGCCGTTGGTGGATCTTCGGCGCTCGCGTCTGGAGACGATGCTGAAGGTCCTGGACGTGGACGGTGCGGTCAAGCGTGTGAAGGGCGGCTGGACCGCGACGGGGCAGCCGTGGGCGTACGACGCGCAGCGGTACGCGTGGGTCGCGAAGCAGCGGGCGGCGGAGCAGCAGGCGATGCGGGACTACGTGGCTGCCACCGGATGCCGCATGGAGTTCCTGCAGCGACAGCTCGACGACGAGAAGGCGGTGCCGTGCGGCCGCTGTGACAACTGCGCCGGCCCCTGGCTCGATCCGGCCGTCTCCTCCGCTGCCCTCTCGGCGGCGACGGGCGAGCTGGACCGGCCGGGCGTCGAGGTCGAGCCCCGCAAGATGTGGCCGACCGGCCTGGCGTCGGTCGGCATGGATCTCAAGGGCCGTATCCCCGCGGGGCAGCTGGCGATGACGGGGCGTGCGCTGGGGCGGCTGTCGGACATCGGCTGGGGCAACCGACTCCGCCCGCTCCTGTCCGCGCAGGCGGCGGACGGGCCGGTACCGGACGACGTACTGCACGCCGTGGTGACGGTGCTGGCGGACTGGGCCCGCTCGCCGGGCGGCTGGGCCGACGGGTCTCCCGATGCGGTGGCGCGGCCCGTGGGGATCGTCGTCGTGCCGTCACGCACCCACCCCCGGCTGGTCACCTCCCTGGCCGAGGGCGTGGCCCGGGTCGGGAGGCTCCCGCTCCTGGGCAGCCTGGCCCACACCCCGCATGCCGACGAGCACGCCGCGCACCGCAGCAACTCCGCCCAGCGGCTGCGTGCCCTGGCGGACTCGTTCACGGTGCCCGACGAACTCGCCGCCGCGCTGGCCGCCGCCAACGGCCCGGTTCTGCTCGTCGACGACTACACCGAATCCGGCTGGACCCTCGCCGTGGGCGCACGTCTGCTCAGCCAGGCCGGTGCCGATCAGGTGCTCCCGCTCGTCCTGGCCGTGGCCGGGTAGGCCAGAGGGGCGGCGACGGTGCTGCCCGGGCGGTTTGGGGCCGCCCGGAGGCTGCGGAGTTTCAACCATGCTGCCCCGATCTCCGCTTCGGCTGCCGCTGCCACCAGGTGAGCGGAACGTTTCTTCTGGTCGGTCAGTCGAGGAACGTATCCGCATGGTGTGAGCGGATCGGACGGCGCCGGCCGCTTGAACGGTCATCCGAAGAAGTGCCGGGTGAGGTCCAGATGGCCTCCAGTCCGAGCGGACGGTAACCGTCCTCCGGTGTCCAGGCCGACGAGCCGGAACGTTCCTGCGTGCGAGGGTGCGTCGGGGGCGCCGGCAGCACCTTGCGTTCGATGCCTCCGAGGCGCCGCTCGAAGTCGGCCTGCAGCCGGTTCAAGGTGTCGAGGAAGTCCTCGAGCGGAATGCTTCCTTCGTACATCTGTTCCTCGTTCTCTGGCCGTTCCCGGCATCCGGCACCGGATCCGGAACGTACGGTTGTTCGCCGAAGCCGCGTCAGTCATGCGCGGGTGGCCTCGAAAGTCGTCAAAATTTGAAACGAAATATGCTTTCTCCTGCTGCACTCCGCACAACGAGCCCTTTCGCCGGAGGGAGTGCGGCATTCGGGTGACGCGGTGAGAAGGTGCCATGTTCGCCCCGGATTGTCCGGTAGCCCCTCGGGCCTCGCGTACGCATGGCGGGAGACGGCCGCTCAGTCGCGCCACCACGGCTCGCGCACATGGAGGCTCTCCTCGCCCGTGCACCCCGCACCGTTGGAGATTTCCTCCCTGTCCAGGTTCCAGCCCACGACGCCGTTTCCCTTGCGGCCGAGCTCGATCAGGCGGTTGCTCCCGGTCCGTGTGCCGTCGGTGACCTGGCAGCGGACGATCGAGGTCCACGCCTGCCCGTCCAACGCGGCGACGAAGGCCAGCACCGGGAGTGCGAGGGTCGTCAGGCCCAGGGCCGCCCACTGCTCCAGGGCCGCCACCCGGCGCAGCCCCCGCGACGGCCGGTAGCCGCCGTCGCGGTGTGATCCGGCAGTCGCCCGCCGGTCGGCGCGGTGTCCGTGCGGCCGCCGTCTGCCGGTGCGGTACTCCACCACGACGCCCTTGCGCAGCGCGTAGGCCGCGAGCCCGGTGCCCAGCCCCCACCAGGGGCCGAAGAAGCACGCGTCCACCACCCCCATCGCGACGGGGTTGACGACGGTCAGCGCCGCCCGCTGGAGCGCCCGCAGGACGCCGCCCCCCACCGGGACGGCGCCGCGCGCCGCGAACAGGGCGAAGACGAGGCGGGAGACGACGACGGCCAGCACGGAGGCGAGGAGCGGGTCGGTGAGCACCATGCCG
The DNA here is from genome assembly GCF_014650675.1 of Streptomyces anulatus. Classification (GTDB taxonomy): domain Bacteria; phylum Actinomycetota; class Actinomycetes; order Streptomycetales; family Streptomycetaceae; genus Streptomyces; species Streptomyces anulatus. The sequence goes on from NZ_BMVK01000021.1 coordinate 83,381, forward strand.
ATCAGGACGTCGGGCCAGTTCGCGGGTTCCATGCCGATGAACACGTCACGGGCCGCGGCGCCGCCCCCGACCGTGTACGCGACCTTCGTCACCGGCACCGCGAGCGCCACCGCCAGCAGCACCGTGTGCCCGGGGCCGCCCTTGCGGTCGGCGGACCGGGCCGCGTCCTCCTCGTCCGGGCCCGGGCCTGCGTCGCTGCCCGTCTCCGTCATGAGCGTTCCCGCCTCCCGGACGGCTGGGCTACGGCGCGGAATCGCTGTGCCTGCTCAGCAGCCTCCACCGCTCGCCCCGCCCCGGCCAACAGCACTACGCCGGCCGGGGAACAACGCCGGTCGCTCTACAGGCCCTGTGACGGCCCCCCGGGCGAGCTCGAGAGGTGAACGCGCAGGAGTTCCGCGACTTCGGGAGCGGCCTGCTCCGGAATCCAGTGCCCGATTCCGGTCAGGGTGTGGAAGGTGTACGGGCCGGTCACGTACCTGTGTGCGTGTGCGCCGCTCGTCCGGCCCAGGGCCGGGTCGCTGTCGCTGTTGATGAACAGCGTCGGGACAGTGACCTCGGCCAGCTGGCTCGGTGTGCTGAAGGGCATCGCCCGGTACCAGTTGAGGGCAGGGGTGAGAGCGCCCGAGGACACCAGGAACTCCAGGTCCCGGGCGAGATGGGCCGCGGTCTGCCCGGCTGCCATGCGCTCGGTGACGCGTGGTGCCGAGACGGGATCGAGGCGGCGTATCAACAGCTCCGGGATCCAGGGCAATTGGAAGACGAACATGTACCAGGACAGCAGGAACTGGCGGCTGGTGAAGAGGGCCCGCATGAAGGCGGCGGGGTGCGGGACGGAGAGGGCGGTCAGGGTGGCCACCGCATCCGGCCGGGCTGCGGCCACTGTCCAGGCAACCGCGGCGCCCCAGTCGTGCCCGACGACGTGCACCTTGTGGCCGCGGGGTTCGGCGGCCTCGATGAGGGCGACGACATCCTTGGTGAGCTGGGACATGCGGTACGAGAACCTGCCGCGCGGCCGGGCCCGGGGTGAGTAGCCTCGCTGGTCGGGTGCCAGAGTGCGGTATCCCGACGCGTGCAGCAGCGGTGCGAGCAGGTCCCAGGAGCTTGCCCTCTGGGGAAACCCGTGCAGAAGCACGACGACCTCTCCGTCGAGCGGACCCCGGTCCACGACGTCGAAGACCAGACCGTCGCGTCCGAACGATGTGAGCCGCCCGTCGGCGTTGACCCGGGCCGTCACGCGTGGACCCACTGGCCGTGGAAGGTGAAGCCGAGGCTTTCCGGGACGGGGAGGGTGCAGACGGGGCCGTCGGCGACGGATTGTGCGTCGAAGACGACGATGTTCGTGGTGCCCGCGGTGAGTTGGGCCTCGTAGGCGACGAGCCAGCCCTGTTCGTCGAGCTTCCTGCGGTCGCGGGGGACGAAGAGCGGCTCGCTGACGAGATGACCGGGGCCGTAGTCGTGGACGTCGGCCTCGCCGAGTTCGGTGTCGTAGCGTGCGACAGCTGTGAACGCGACGCCCGACGCGGGGGTGCCGATGGTCGCGCCGTAGACATTGCGGTGGGCGGTGGTGGAGCGGCGTGGGTCGATGGTGGGCCACTCCATGGGCAGTGCGTTGAGCTGGTGGTCCTCGACCTTGCCGGAGGCGGTGACGCGGTAGCGCCAGAGCCGGCCGACGGGGAAGCAGGACGGATCGGTGAGGTGGCCCATGCTGGAGATGGCCTCGTGCATGACGGTCCAGGACCGGAAGCGGGCCAGATCGAAGACGATCTCGTCACCGTCGTCGTACGCGCCGGCGAAGTGCCACTGGAACCACGGATCCGCCTCGACGACACGGAACGGGCCACCGGCGCGGGGGACGATCAGGATGCGGGTGGCCTCCTCACCGTGCCAGCGCATCGCCTCGAAGGCGGGGACCCGGCCGGACGCGACGGCGGGCAGGTCGAGGATCACGGGGCCGAGACAGAACACCAGGTGGGTGGCGGTCATCGCGAAGTCGTGGACCATGTAGCGGTGGGGCAGTGCGATCGAGCGCCGCTTCTCGGTCGGTCCGCCCCGCGCGGACCGGTAGATGTCCAGCCGGGGGCGTGGGCCGTAGACGCAGCCGAAGTTCCATGTCTCGGCGGTCCGGGGGTCCCGGCACGGGTGCGCCGAGTACGGGCTGCCGAGACGGCGGCCGAGGAGCCCCGACGGTGCCAGCGCGCGGTCGAGGTCGCAGCGACCGAGGGTCTCCAGGGTGCCGGGCTCCAGCTCCCAGGGCATGTCGCCCTCCCAGAGCGCCAACAGCCGGCCGTCGATCATCGCCACCGAGGTACTGGCCTGGGAGGCGGCCGGGCGCAGCAGCAGATTGCGGAGCCGGCCGCCCGCGGCGTTGGCCCCGGCCAGCCGGACCGGAGGCGCGTCTGCCCCGGGGGCTTTCAGGGAAGCCCGGTAGGAGGGGGTCCGGACATAGCGGGAGCGGACGTGCACGGGGCTGCCCGGAGTGAACGTCACGGCACTGACCAGGCCGTCGCCGTCGATGACGTAGTCCGACAGATGGTTGCCCGCACCGTTTCGGTAGAGGGTTCCGGCCAGGCCTTGGGGGACGGCCCCCTGACTGGGGCGTAACTCGGCGTCGACCTCTTGGGCCCAGCCGCCGTGACGAAGGTCCATGAACGCTCCCATGTAATCAGCGAATACATGTGTGTAATCGCTGATTACATGGGCCCTTCGGGGTGCGTGTCAAGGTGTGGTACGACTGGCTGCATGAGCACCCGGGTGGCCGGCCGGCCCTATCACCATGGATCCTTGCCGGAGACGCTGGTCGCGCATGCCGTCCAACTACTGGACGAGGCGGGCGCCGAGGCGGTGACCGTCCGTGAGGTGGCCCGCAGGGCAGGCGTTTCCCCCGGGGCCCCGTTCAGGCATTTCCCCGACCGGGCGGCCTTGTTGGCCGCGGTCGCCGAGGCGGTCGCGGTGGACTTCGGCGCGGCCCAGACGGAAGCGGTCGCCTCGGCCGCCTCCGTCCCGTTCCGGGCCCTGGGCACCGCGTTCGTGCGGTACGCGCTGGCTCACCCGCACCGGCTCGCGCTCCTGCGCGGCGCCCTCTTCGGCGCGGAGCGAACGCCCGCCCTGGAGGAGGGGCATCGCGCCTTCACCCGGAGCGTCACCGAGCTGATCGTCGCCGGGCAGCAGCGCGGCGAACTACGGCAGGCCGATCCCGAGTTGATCAGAATCGCCGCTCAGGCGCTGGCCTACGGGCTCTCCCAGATGTTCGTCGACGACTACCTCGACGCCTCACGGGCCGACACGCTGATCAACCAGGTCGTTGACCTGTTCGGCCTGGGAGTCCTCGCCCCCGGGAGCGACCGGCGCGACGTGAACTGAACGCGGCACGTGACACACGGTATCGAGCCCCGAACCGAGGGGGCGACCCCTGTGGATAACGTTATCCACAGGGGTCGCGGGATGCGGCGGGCTGCGGGACCGTCAAGGCATGAACAAGCACCACGAATCCACCGGCCGGGCCGGGGAGCAGCAGATCACCCTGCGCGGTCCCGCCGAGCTGGCCGACGCCCTCCCGTATCTCATGGGCTTCTATCCCAACGACAGCGTCGTGATGGTCGCCCTGCACGGCGGCCGGGGCCGGTTCGGCGGCCGGCTACGCCTCGGAATTCCCCAGGCGCCCGGCGAATGGGGGCCGGTCGCCGATCAGTTGGCGGAGTGCCTGGTATCGGGGAGCGAGCGCCGTGAAGGACGTCCCGACGCGATCGTGATCTTCCTCTGCCAGGACTCTCCGGACGGGTCGGGCGGCCGACTGGCCATGGAGCGGCTCAGGCCATTCGCGCAACGCCTGCGCACGGCGTGCGGAGCACTCGACGTTCCCGTCCTCGAAGCGCTCTGCATCTCCGACGGCCGTTACTGGTCCTACTGTTGCCCCGACACCCGATGCTGCCCCGACCAGGGAAACCCGCTGGCCATGCCCGGCACGACGGTGATGGCCGCGGCCGCCGCCTACGCGGGCGTCCATGTGCGCGGCACCTTGCGCGACATGGAAGCGCGGCTCCAGCCCTGGCGGACCCCGGCGGCCGTGACCGCGCAGGAGGAGGCCCTGGACAGGGCCGGACCGGCTCTGATCCCGAGGCTCCTCGACGAGCGGGCCAAGGGCGAGGTCGCGGCGGAGACCCTCCGGTTGGCACGCACACTCATGGACCGCATCGAGGAGACACAGCCCGCTCCGCCCGCGCTCTCGGACGCCGGTGACGACCAGTTGATCGGCTCCGACGAAGCCGCGGCCGTCATCCTCGGGCTCCAGGACCGGGAGACCCGGGACAAGGCCGCCGCCTGGATGGAGGGCGCGGAAGCGCAAGCGGCCCTGCGGTTGTGGCGGACGCTGGCGCGGCGTTGCGTCGGGCCGTACGGGGAGCACGCCGCCGCTCCGCTCACCCTGGCGGGCTGGGTCTCCTGGTCCACGGGCGACGAGCCGGGCGCGCGGGTCGCCCTGGCCCTGGCGCTGCGCGCCGATCCCGACTACACGTTCGCCCAGCTGCTGCATCGGGCCTGCAATGAAGGGCTTGATCCGGAGGCCCTGCGCCGTTGCCTGCGCGAGGCCGCGGACGAGGGGACGCGCCCCGACGCCCGGGCCGTGGAGGCGGTGATGGACCCCGCCGCCGACCGGGGCGCCCCCTCGCTGCGCGTCCGCAGGGTCCGCCCGCTGCCCGACGGGGGCCGACGGCGGGGGCGCGCTCACCGGCGTCCGGGCGCCGAGCGGGTGAAGGCGTCACCCGGTTCGCCCCGCCCCTGGACCTCGGCGGCCGGGCGGCGGTCGCGTGAGGCCCGGCGGTACGGCCGTCGCGGCAGCAGGGCGCGACGATGACCCGGGTGCTCTCCGAAGAGCCGGCGGGGGGCGTCCGTCCTGCCTGCCGACGGAACGGAAACCGGGCTACGCGACCCGCCCGGACCGGAACTGACGCGGCGTGAATCCCCGGTGTGACCGGCAGTCCTTCTCCATCGTCCCTCCTCCCGACCGGCTGTCTCTGCCGCACAGCGATGCCGCGCGCCGCGCTACGCATCCGGAATCGTGGAACCCCAACCGATCACGAGCATGCCGAAGGGAGTGTTTATCGTCAGGCAGACGACTATGATCGCGACATGCCGCCCTACGACCCGTCGACCTTCCCGCCCTTCGCTGTCACCGTCGACCTGGTCGTGCTCACGGTGCGACGTCACGCGCTCTGCGCGCTGGTCGTCCGTCGCGGAGAGACCCCGTTCCAGGGCCGATGGGCGCTGCCTGGCGGCTTCGTCAGGATGGACGAGGACCTGGGGTCCGCGGCAGCGCGTGAACTCGTCGAGGAAACCGGCCTCTGCGCCCACGACCCGGCGAAGCCGGCCGTGGGCAACGGGGCGCATCTGGAGCAGCTGGCCACGTACGGAGATCCGGCGCGCGACCCCCGGATGCGGGTGGTCAGCGTCGCTCACCTCGCCCTCGCGCCGGACCTGCCCGCGCCCCGGGCGGGGGGCGACGCCAACAGCGCGCGCTGGGCGCCGGTCGAGGATCTGCTGCACCCCGGCACCGGACGGGAGGGGGAGCAGGCGGCGCCGCTGGCCTTCGACCACGCGCGGATCCTGGCCGACGGAGTGGAGCGCGCCCGCTCCAAGATCGAGTACTCCTCGCTGGCCACGGCGTTCTGCCCGCCGGAATTCACGGTCGGCGAGCTGCGCCGGGTGTACGAAGCGGTGTGGGGCGTGGTTCTCGACCCCCGTAACTTCCATCGCAAGGTCACCGGAACGCCCGGATTCCTGGTGCCTTCCGGCGGGACGACCACGCGACAGGGCGGCCGGCCCGCGCAGTTGTTCCGGGCCGGGGCGGCCACGGTGCTCAATCCGCCGATGTTGCGACCCGAGGTCTGAGCCACCGGGCGTTCCGCTGCGGCGGCCCGCGGAACGCCTGTCGGCCCACCCCTGCGCCAAAAGTCTGAAATGTCGCGTTATGTTGCTGCGGTACCCCCTGCCGCCGAGCGGTCTCACCTTCCGCGAGAGACGCGAGAGAAGCGATGCTCCAGGCCATCGGACTCACCAGCACCCCCCGTCGCGACGCTCCGCCCGCCGTGAACGATCTGACCTTCGAGGCTCCCCCCGGCCGTGTCACGGCCCTGCTGGGCGCCCCCCGATCGGGCAAGACCACGGCCCTGCGGCTGATGCTCGAACTGGACGCGGGCCGAGGCGTCGCCTACTTCCGGGGGCGGCCGCTGCACCGTATCGCCCACCCGGCGCGGGAAGTGGGCGTACTGCTCGGCGACGTACCGGGCCATCCCTCCCGTACCGCCCGAGGGCAGCTCCGTATGCTCTGCGCGGCCGCGGGCGTGCCCGCGACCAGGGCCGACGAGGTCCTCGAAGTCGTCGGTCTCGCCGGGCTCGGGGACCAGCGCCTGGGCACCCTCTCGGTGGGGATGGACCGTCGGCTCGGTCTCGCCTCCGCGCTGCTCGGCGACCCCCACACCCTGATCCTCGACGAACCGGCGGAGGGGCTGTCCCCTCGGGAGAACAGCTGGCTGTACGGGCTGTTGCGTGCGCACGCGGCCCAGGGCGGCACGGTCCTCTACGCCACCGGCGACCCCAAGGAGGCGGCCCGCACGGCCGACCGTGTCGTCACCATCGGCGGCGGGCGCCTCGTCGCCGACCAGGACGTCTCCGACTTCGCCCGCACCCGGCTCCGGGCGCGGGTCGCCGTCCGCACCCCGCACGCCGCCCGGCTGGCGGCCGTGGTCAGCCGGGAGGCCCGGGCGGCGCGGCGGTCCGTCGAAGTGGTCGAGGAAGCGAGCGGCCGGCTGACGGTGTACGGCAGCACCTGCGCGGAGATCGGCGACACCGCGTACCGGCACGGCGTCCCCGTGCACCGGCTCGCCGACGAGATCGGCGACACCGGACCCGCTGCCCCGGCGGAGTCCGGGAGCGCGGAGCGGGGCGACTCGGCCGTCGCCCTGTCCGAGCTGCCGCCCCCGATCCGGGTGCGCCCCGCGCGCGGCCCCCTGCGCCCGCTCCGGTACGAACTGCGGCGCTCCCTGGGCGTCAGGACAACGGCCATGATCATGGCGGCCGTTCTGGTGGTGTCGGCAGCGGTCTCCGTCCTGCTCGCGCGCACGGACGGCACCGCGCTGCCCCGCGTGCTCGCCGCGTGGCCCGCCCTGTTGCCGCTCCCTCCCGCCGCGCTCGGCGCGGGCCTGCTCGGGGCGCTGTCCTTCGGGGACGAGTTCCGTTATCCGGCGCTCGCCGCCGCTCGCGGCACCGTGCCCCGGCGGCTCGGTCTGCTGCTGGCCAAGCTCACCGTGACCGCGAGCTTCGCGCTGCTGCTCGCGGGCCTCACCGTGGTGTGCGGGGCGCAGAGCCTCCGGCTCGTGTACGGGCCGGACTTGATCGAGATCCCCTCGAACGCCTTTGCGCTCGGCGCGAGTTGGGCCGGCCTGACGGTCGGCTGCGCCTGGGCGGGGCTGCTGGCCGCCGGCGTCTTCCGGGTGGCGGGGGCGGGAATCGCCGCGGTGCTGGCCGTTCCGGTGCTCGTCGTCCCGCTGGTGCAGAAGTTCTTCGCGGCTCCGTCCGCGCGTTCGGTCGCCGGGCTCCCGGGCCGGCTGCGCGAACTGGTCGGGTGGCAGCTGCCGCAGCAGGCGGACCACTGGGTCCTGGCCGTCGCACGAGTGGTGGCGCAGCCCGTCGGCACCGCACTCGCCCTGTCGTTGTCGGCCCTGATCTGCGCATATCTGCTCACCAGCCTTCGCGGAAAGGCTCGTTGGTGATCGCCGTCGCCCTACATCGGGGGCAGGGGTTCACAACTCCCTGAGGAATGACCGATTTGTTAGGGTATGGCGTCAATTGCGGGGCGAGCGCCGATCACCCTTTCGTGTGCTTTTCACCAAAGACCTCAAGGGGTGGGCGAGCCGCGCCGACAAAGGATGCGTGAGTACCCTTGCGCACACCATGATGACCGCCGCCCGCACCGTCGATTCCGGCCTGGCCGGCTCGGGCGAACTCGACCGCTATCCCTATACGGAGGCGCCGGCCGGGGAGCGTGCCGCTTCCCGGGCCTGGGGCGGTTCCGATTCCGAGCTGGGTCGGGCGAGCCGACGGGGGTCGGCCAGCCGGGGGCGCGGTCTCCACGGCCAACTCGTCCAGCAGCTCGGCCAGATGATCGTTTCCGGTGACCTCGGCGCGGACCGCCCCCTCGTTCCCGAGGAGATCGGCCAGCGGTTCGAGGTGTCCCGCACCGTCGTACGCGAATCCCTGCGCGTCCTCGAAGCCAAGGGGCTGGTCAGCGCGCGCCCCAATGTGGGTACGAGGGTCCGCCCGGTCAGCGACTGGAACCTGCTGGATCCCGACATCATCGAATGGCGGGCCTTCGGTCCGCAGCGTGACGACCAGCGTCGTGAGCTGGCCGAGCTCCGCTGGACCATCGAGCCGCTCGCGGCCCGCCTCGCGGCCGGGCACGGCCGGGACGATATTCAGCAGCGGCTCGGCGACATGGTGGAGATCATGGGGCACGCGATGGGGCAGGGGGACGCCATCACCTTCTCCCGCGCCGACGCGGAGTTCCACGCCCTGCTCATCCAGGCGGCGGGCAATCGGATGCTCGAACACCTTTCCGGCATCGTCTCGGCCGCCCTTCATGTCTCCGGCGGCCCGGTCACCGGCTGTGACCGTCCGGGTGAGACCTCGCTCGCCCACCACGCGCGCATCGCCGACGCCCTGGCCTCGGGCGACGCCGGGGCCGCCGAGACGGCCATGCGTCAGCTGCTCGTCGTCCACCCCGACGTCGAGCGTGTGGTTCCCGCACCCCGCGAGCACTGACCGGGGCGCGGTCGGGTGTGTGGGCCCGGTGCCGCCGGACCACACGGGTCCGGCGGCATAATTGTGGGGGGATGGCACCCTTGGCCCATTTCGTCGCGTATGGGGTGTGACTCGGGCCACGCGGATTGGCCGTAACACTCCTCGAAGCAGCGCGATGACTTAAGAGGTGAGCGTCGCGGAAGGAATACAGCAACCCTTGGGTGCGCTGTGCAGTTCTGAGGCCAAACCCGCGCCGTCGGCGACATCCCCAGTCGACGGTCGTCGGTTCCAGCCCTCTCCAGGGCAGGGCCGGAAGCCGTTTCCATCGTTCCGAGAGGTTGTTCGTGTCGGCCAGCACATCCCGTACGCTCCCGCCGGAGATCGCCGAGTCCGAGTCTGTGATGGCGCTCATCGAGCGGGGAAAGGCTGATGGGCAGATCGCCGGCGATGACGTGCGTCGGGCCTTCGAGGCTGACCAGATTCCGCCAACCCAGTGGAAGAACGTTCTGCGCAGCCTCAACCAGATCCTCGAGGAAGAGGGTGTGACGCTGATGGTCAGTGCCGCGGAGTCGCCGAAGCGCGCCCGCAAGAGCGTCGCAGCGAAGAGCCCGGTCAAGCGCACCGCCACCAAGACCGTCGCGGCGAAGACCACCGTGACCAGGACCGTCGCGGCCACCGCCGCCTCGACGGTCGAGAGCGCGGACGCGGTGGCCGATGACGCCGTCGCGGCCGCTCCCGCCAAGAAGGCGGCGGCCAAGAAGACAGCGGCCAAGAAGACCGCCGTGAAGAAGACGGCGGCCAAGAAGACAGCGGCGAAGAAGTCCGGCAAGCAGGACGACGAGCTCCTCGACGGCGACGAGGCGGCCGAGGAAGTCAAGGCCGGCAAGGGCGAGGAAGAGGAGGGCGAGGGCGAGAACAAGGGCTTCGTCCTCTCCGACGACGACGAGGACGACGCACCTGCGCAGCAGGTCGCCGTCGCCGGCGCCACCGCCGACCCGGTCAAGGACTATCTGAAGCAGATCGGCAAGGTTCCCCTCCTCAACGCCGAGCAGGAGGTCGAGCTCGCCAAGCGCATCGAGGCGGGTCTCTTCGCCGAGGACAAGCTGGCGAACGCCGACAAGCTCGCCCCGAAGCTCAAGCGCGAGCTGGAGATCATCGCCGAGGACGGCCGGCGGGCCAAGAACCACCTCCTGGAGGCCAACCTCCGTCTGGTGGTCTCCCTGGCCAAGCGCTACACCGGTCGCGGCATGCTCTTCCTGGACCTGATCCAGGAGGGCAACCTCGGTCTGATCCGCGCGGTCGAGAAGTTCGACTACACCAAGGGCTACAAGTTCTCCACGTACGCCACCTGGTGGATCCGTCAGGCGATCACCCGCGCGATGGCCGACCAGGCCCGCACCATCCGTATCCCGGTGCACATGGTCGAGGTCATCAACAAGCTCGCGCGCGTGCAGCGCCAGATGCTCCAGGACCTGGGCCGCGAGCCCACCCCGGAGGAGCTGGCCAAGGAACTCGACATGACCCCCGAGAAGGTCATCGAGGTCCAGAAGTACGGTCGCGAGCCGATCTCCCTCCACACCCCGCTCGGTGAGGACGGCGACAGCGAGTTCGGTGACCTGATCGAGGACTCCGAGGCCGTCGTCCCGGCGGACGCGGTCAGCTTCACGCTCCTCCAGGAGCAGCTCCACTCCGTGCTCGACACGCTCTCCGAGCGTGAGGCCGGCGTGGTCTCGATGCGCTTCGGTCTCACCGACGGTCAGCCGAAGACGCTCGACGAGATCGGCAAGGTCTACGGCGTGACGCGTGAGCGCATCCGTCAGATCGAGTCGAAGACGATGTCGAAGCTTCGTCACCCGTCGCGCTCGCAGGTGCTGCGCGACTACCTCGACTAGATCGCGGAAGATTCACCGGCCGAGGGCCCGGAACCCCCAGGGGATCCGGGCCCTCCGGCGTGTCCACGGGTGCGGACGGTGACCGGCTGGATCACGCTGGGTGGACCGTTACCGCCTCAGCGTCAGGAGCCTCCATGCCCCGTTCCGTCGTCCGCGCCCTGACCGGGGTGCTCGCCCTGACCGCCGCCGCGGCCGTGATGCCCCTCGCCTCGCCCTCCGCGGCGGTCGCGGACAGCATCATCGTCGGCGGACAGCCCGCCCCGGTGGCGGACAGCCCCTGGGTCGTGGCGCTGTCGAGCCGGGACCGGTTCGGCGGGGCGCGCTCGGGGCAGTTCTGCGGCGGCGTCGCCGTGGCGCCCACGAAGATCCTGACGGCCGCCCACTGTCTGAGTGACGAGGCGCTCGGCGGACCGGCGGAGCGGGTGAGGGATCTGCTGGTCATCGCCGACCGGGAACGGCTGAGCGACTCCGGCGGCCAGGAGATCCCGGTCCGGGGCATCTGGGTGAACCCGGCGTACGACCCCGCCTCCAACGCCGGCGACCTCGCGGTGCTGACCCTGTCCCGGGCGATGCCGGAGGGCGGCGTCATCCCGACGGCCAAGGGCGGGGACACCGCCTACCGGGCCGGGACCGCGGCGGCCGTCTACGGGTGGGGCGATACGACGGGGAGCGGCGCGTACGCCTCCGTGCTGCGCTCCGCGCGGGTCCAGGTCCTGCCGGACAGCGACTGCGCGCGGGCCTACCCGGGCGGCCAGGAGGGTACGTACAAGGCCTCGGCGATGCTCTGTGCGGGCGATCCGGCCGGTGGCAGGGACGCGTGCCAGGGCGACAGCGGCGGGCCGCTGGTGGCCCGTGGGCGGCTCATCGGCCTGGTGTCCTGGGGCAGCGGCTGCGGGCGCGCGGGCAGCCCCGGGGTGTACACACGGGTCTCCGCCGCCCTGGAATGGGCCGAGGGCCGCATCTGACCCGCGGCGGGGCCGCGTGCGGGCGGTGATCCCCGCAGGGGGGTGTCCGTGCGCGGTCCTCGCGGACGAGAACGGGCGGCTCCCCCCGGTGGGGGAGCCGCCCGTCGGCCGGTCATGGACCGGCCCCTGGCTCGTCGTGGATGCGAGGTATCAGTGTTGTTCCTCGTCGGCGGCAGCCGCCTGCACGGCGGTGAGCCGATCCGTCTCATCCTGTATTTCCGCGGCGATCTTCTTGAGTTCCGGCTCGAACTTGCGCCCGTGGTGGGCACAGAAGAGCAGTTCACCGCCACTGATCAGGACGACGCGCAGATATGCCTGGGCGCCGCAACGGTCACAGCGGTCTGCTGCGGTCAGCGGGCTCGCGGGGGTCAGAACAGTAGTCACGTCGCCTCTTCTCTAGCTCGACGAGCTGTCGTACCAGGGTCAACATCCAACCAGGCCGAAAACGTTCCCGCTCGTGGCTTTTCTTCGAAACTTCTTCTCGGTGTGGCTGTCTGTTGCCGGTTGGCGGCGAATGTGCCGTATGCGGAGCGCTACGGTTTCGCATTGCTTGTCTAGGGGTGGGTCCCGCCGGCCGGCTTGCCGGTTTGTTCATGAGGACGTGCCCGGAGCCTAAATGGTTCATGCGTCGAAGGGAACGTGATGTGCACGTCACTCCAACGAATGATCGAACACTCATGCGAGCCTGGAGGAAGCTCGACTAGCATGAGGATTCCCCGAGGGTGGCGTTACAACCGCTCTACCAGGCCTCTGTAGGCTCTCAGCGGCAACCGAAGCCCAGCCCGATACCCACGGGGGCCCCAGATGAAATTCAGCGAGGAGCGAACCGCGTGACCGCCGAAACGTCCGTGCCGTCCACCGCGATGCTGACCGGAGCAGGCGGCGACCGGGACAGCTCCAACTACACCGCGCGGCACCTTCTCGTCCTCGAAGGGCTGGAGGCGGTCCGCAAGCGCCCCGGCATGTACATCGGGTCCACCGACAGCCGTGGCCTGATGCACTGCCTCTGGGAGATCATCGACAACTCCGTCGACGAAGCCCTCGGCGGCTACTGCGACCAGATCGAGGTCATCCTCCACGACGACGCCTCCGTCGAGGTCCGCGACAACGGCCGTGGCATCCCGGTCGACGTCGAGCCCAAGACGGGCCTCTCCGGCATCGAGGTCGTCATGACCAAGCTGCACGCCGGAGGCAAGTTCGGCGGCGGCTCCTACGCCGCCTCGGGCGGTCTCCACGGCGTCGGCGCCTCCGTCGTCAACGCTCTCTCCGCCCGCCTGGACGTCGAGGTCGACCGCAACAGCGCGACCCACTCCATCAGCTTCCGGCGCGGCGTCCCCGGCATGTTCACCGAGCAGGGGCCGGACAGCCCGTTCGACCCGGCCAACGGCCTGCGCAAGGGCAAGCGCGTCCCCAAGACCCGTACCGGTACCCGGGTGCGGTACTGGGCGGACCGCCAGATCTTCCTCAAGGACGCCAAGCTCAACCTGGACACGCTCTACCAGCGCGCCCGCCAGACGGCCTTCCTCGTCCCCGGCCTCACGATCATCGTCCGCGACGAGCGGGGGCTGGACGGCGAGGGCAAGACGGAAGAGACGTTCCGCTTCGACGGCGGCATCAGCGAGTTCTGCGAGTACCTGGCCCAGGACAAGGCCGTCTGCGACGTCCAGCGCCTCAGCGGCACCGGCACCTTCAAGGAGACCGTGCCCGTCCTCGACGACCGCGGCCACATGACCGCCACCGAGGTCACCCGTGAGCTGGCCGTCGACATCGCGCTGCGCTGGGGCACCGGCTACGACACGACCGTACGGTCGTTCGTGAACATCATCGCCACCCCCAAGGGCGGCACCCACGTCAGCGGGTTCGAGCGCTCCCTGACCAAGACCGTGAACGAGGCGCTGCGCTCCGCCAAGATGCTGAGGGTCGCCGAGGACGACGTCGTCAAGGACGACGCCCTCGAAGGGCTCACCGCCGTCGTCACCGTACGGCTCGCCGAGCCGCAGTTCGAGGGGCAGACCAAGGAGGTGCTCGGCACCTCCGCGGCCAACCGGATCGTGGCAGGCGTCGTCGCCAAGGAGCTCAAGGCCTTCCTGACCTCGACGAAGCGGGACGCCAAGGCCCAGGCCAGGTCGGTGCTGGAGAAGGCCGTGGCCGCCGCCCGCACCCGGATCGCCGCCCGGCAGCACAAGGACGCCCAGCGCCGCAAGACCGCACTGGAGTCCTCCTCGCTGCCCGCCAAGCTCGCCGACTGCCGCAGCGACGACGTCGAGCGCAGCGAGCTGTTCATCGTCGAGGGGGACTCGGCGCTCGGCACGGCCAAGCTGGCCCGGAACAGCGAGTTCCAGGCGCTGCTGCCGATCCGCGGAAAGATCCTCAACGTACAGAAGTCGTCCGTATCGGACATGCTGAAGAACGCCGAGTGCGGCGCGATCATCCAGGTCATAGGAGCCGGGTCCGGACGCACCTTCGACATCGACGCCGCGCGCTACGGGAAGATCGTCCTGCTGGTGGACGCCGACGTCGACGGCGCCCACATCCGCTGCCTGCTGCTGACGCTCTTCCAGCGCTACATGCGCCCGATGGTCGAGGCGGGGCGGGTCTTCGCCGCGGTGCCGCCGCTGCACCGGATCGAGCTGGTCCAGCCCAAGAAGGGCCAGGACAAGTACGTCTACACCTACTCCGACAACGAACTGCGCCAGACCCTCCTGGAGTTCCAGCGCAAGAACGTCCGGATCAAGGAATCGATCCAGCGCTACAAGGGCCTGGGCGAGATGGACGCCGATCAGCTGGCGGAGACGACGATGGACCCGCGCCACCGCACGCTGCGACGGATCAACATCGGCGACCTGGAATCCTCCGAGCAGGTCTTCGACCTGCTGATGGGCAACGAGGTCGCGCCCCGCAAGGAGTTCATCACCAGCTCCGCGGCCACCCTGGACCGCTCGCGCATCGACGCCTGACCCCGCGCCCTGATCCCGGGCATCCGCCGGCCCCCGCTCCCGTACCTCCGGAGCGGGGGCCGCGTACGTGTCCGGGCGGATTTCAGGTGGTCCGGTGATCCGGAACTCCGGGGTTCGCGCAGCCGTCCGGGACTTCTGTCACCTGAAGGGGTGAAGTCGGGCGAATGACGCGCCCGGGATCTTCCCGAACCGCCCATGGTTGGCCATGCGGCCGAAAAGGTCCGTGGATCAGGGGAGTTGTGCGGTGGAGAAGGAAGCAGGGCCGGAGGCCGCGGGAGTGCGGCTCGACGACCCGTGGGACGACGTGCCGGTCTCCGACCGGTGCGACAGGGACGGGACGGGAGGCGTCGCGCACCTCGACGCGCCCGCTGCGGCGGGGCCGGACCCCGAGCCCCGAGCGGCCGACATCTACCTGGAGGTGCACCGCAGCGAGGCCTTCCGCGAGGTGCGCCGACGCTACCGCCGCTTCGTGGCGCCCGCCGCCCTCGCCTTCCTCCTCTGGTATCTCGCCTATGTCGTCGCCGCGACCACCGCGCCCGGGCTGATGGCCCGCCCGGTCGCCGGAGCGGTCAACGTCGCGATGGTGGCGGGTCTCGGCCAGTTCCTCACCACCTTCCTTCTGACCTGGGCGTACGCACGGCACGCGCGGCTGCGCAGGGACCGGGCCGCGCTCGATCTGCGCTGGGACACCCAGGAGATGACGAGAGGGCTCGGACGTTGAGAGGCGATCACCAGACACTCGCCCTGCTGCTGTTCAGCGCGTTCATCGCGGTGACGCTCTTCATCACCACCTGGTTCGGCCGCAACCGGCAGGGCTCCGCCGAGGAGTTCTACGCCGGCGGGCGCCTGTTCTCGCCCATGGAGAACGGATTCGCCATCGCCGGCGACTACATGTCGGCGGCCTCCTTCCTCGGGATCTCCGGGCTGATCGCCCTCTTCGGCTACGACGGCATGCTCTACTCGGTCGGCTTCCTCGTCGCCTGGCTGGTCGTCCTGCTCTTCGTCGCCGAACTCGTCCGCAACTGCGGCCGGTTCACCCTGGCCGACGTGGTCGCGGCACGGATGGCCGAGCGCCCGGTGCGTACCGCCGTCGGAACCTCGTCCGTCACCGTCTCCGTGCTCTATCTGGTCGCCCAGATGGTCGGCGCGGGCAGCCTCGTTGCCCTGCTGCTCGGCGGCACGAGCGACGCCGCCCGCTCCTGGACGGTGGTCGGGGTCGGCGCGCTCATGGTGATCTACGTGTCGTTCGGCGGCATGCGCGCCACCACCTGGATCCAGATCGTCAAGGCCGTCCTGCTGATGGCCGGGGCCGTCGCGCTCACGGTGCTCGTCCTGGTCCACTTCCACGGGAACATCAACAACCTGCTCAACACCGCGGCCGAACGCAGCGGCCACGGCAAGGACTTCCTCGCGCCCGGCCTCCGCTACGGCGGGGACCTCACCTCGCGCCTCGACTTCATCAGCCTGGGCGTCGCCCTCGTCCTCGGCACGGCGGGGCTGCCGCACATCCTGTCGCGCTTCTACACCGTGCCCACCGCCCGCGCCGCGCGCCGCTCCGTCGTCTGGTCCATCGGCCTGATCGGCAGCTTCTACCTGATGACGATCGTGCTCGGGTTCGGCGCCGCCGCCCTCGTCGGCTCCGCCGAGGTCCGCGCATCGAACGCGGCGGGCAACACCGCGATCCCGCTGCTGGCGCTCCACCTCGGCGGCGGCGAGGGGTCCACCGGCGGAACGATTCTCTTCGCTGTGGTCGCCGCCATCGCCTTCGCCACCATCCTGGCCGTCGTCGCGGGCATCACGCTCGCCTCGTCCGCGTCCGTCGCCCACGACCTCTACGCCTCGCTCCGTCGCCCCGGGCGCAAGAAGTACGGCGAGGTCGCCGTGGCGCGTATCGCCGCCGCGGGCATCGGCGCGGTCGCGATCGGCCTCGGACTGCTCGCCCAGGACCTCAACGTCGCCTTCCTGGTGGGTTTGGCCTTCGCCGTCGCCGCCTCGGCGAACCTCCCGGCCCTGCTCTACTCCCTGTTCTGGCGCGGCTTCACCACCCGGGGCGCGGTCTGGGCGGTGTACGGCGGCCTGGTCCCGGCGGTCGTCCTGGTGCTGGTCTCGCCCGTCGTCTCGGGCAGCCCGACGTCCCTGTTCCCGGGTGTCGACTTCCAGCTCTTCCCCCTGGAGAACCCGGGCCTGGTCTCCATCCCGCTCGGCTTCCTGGCCGGCTGGATCGGTACGGTCACCTCGCCCGAGCAGCCCGACGAGGCCAAGCACGCCGAGGCCGAGGTCCGGGCGCTGACGGGGGCCGGGGCGGCGTAGAGCGGGCTCCCGGGAGGGGCCTGTGCGTCCAGGCGCAACGCCGTACGCGCCCGTGGGCGGCTCAGCCGGCCGCCCAGGCGTACCGGTGTTCCGGGCGGCCCGTCTCCCCGTAGCGCAGCGTCAGCCGGACCTTGCCGGTGCGTTCCAGCAGCTTCAGATAGCGCTGGGCCGTCTGGCGGCTCATCCCCGCGCTGTCCGCGATCTCCTGGGCGGAGAGCGGGCCGTCGGCGCCGCGCAGGGCCCCTCGTACGAGCTCGGCGGTGGTGGGGGAGTGGCCCTTGGGGAGAGCCGGTTCGTCCGCCGCCCACAGTGCGCCGAAGAGCCGGTCCACCTGCGCCTGCTCGGCCTCCCCGCCCCCGTCGAGAGCCTGCCGCAGGGCCGCGTACGCCTCCAGCTTCGAGCGCAGCCCCGCGTACGTGAACGGCTTCACCAGGTACTGGAGCGCGCCGTGCCGCATCGCGTCCTGCACGGTCGCGACGTCCCGGGCGGCCGTCACCATGATCACGTCGACCTGACGGCCGAGGCGGCGCAGTTCCCGTACGACGGCGAGGCCGTTGCGGTCGGGCAGGTAGTGGTCCAGCAGGATCAGGTCCACCGGGACCTTCTCGACCGTCTCCAGCGCCGCGGCGGCCGAGTGGGCCTGCGCGGCCACCCGGAAGCCGGGGACCTTGGCGACGTACGCCGCGTTGATCTGCGCCACCCGGACGTCGTCGTCCACGATCAGGACCTGGATCACGGCTGTTCTCCCGTCGTGGCCGGATGCGTGGAGGGCGGCGGACCGCCGGGGAAGCCGGCGGGCTCGGCAAAGGGGCGCGGCGCGGGCTCGGTCAGCGCCTCCGGCAGGACGACCGTGAACACCGCGCCGCCTCCGTCCGCCCCGGACACCGTCACACTGCCTCCCTGACGCTCCGCGAGCCTCCGTACGAGGGCGAGCCCGAGGCCGCGCTTGCCGTGAGCCGGGACGTCCTTGGTGGACCAGCCCTCCGTGAAGATCGACGCGTGCTGCTCCGGGGGGACGCCGGGGCCGCTGTCGCGCACCTCCAGGATCACCGTACGTCCCTCCGTGCACAGCCCGACCTCGATCCGCGCCCCGTCCGATCCGGCCGCCGCGTCCGTGGCGTTGTCGACGAGGTTGCCCATGACGGTGACCAGGCCCCGGGGATCGACCACCCGGTCCGGCAGCAGGGTGCCGGGGGCCAGCCGCAGCGATACGCCGCGCTCGGCGGCGACCGTCGCCTTGCCCACCAGGAGGGCGGCCAGCAGCGGGTCCTGGACCTTCTCGGTGACCTGCTCGGCCGTCGCCCGGTGCACGCCCACCACCTCGGTGACGAACTCCATCGCGTCCTCGTGCATCTCCAGCTCCAGCAGTCCCAGCAGGGTGTGCAGCCGGTTCGCGTGCTCGTGGTCCTGGGCGCGCAGGGCGTCGATCAGCCCCGTGGTGGAGTCGAGCTCGCGGCCCAGGTGCTCCAGCTCGGTCCGGTCGCGCAGGGTCACCACGGCCCCGCCGTCGTCCGTGGGCATGCGGTTGGCCAGCAGCACCCGGCTGCCGCGTACCGCCAGCAGGTCGTCGCCCACCACCCGCCCGGCCAGCACGTCCGCGGTCCTGCCGTCGCCCAGCACCTCCTCCAGCGTCCGGCCGGCCGCCTCCGGGCCCACGCCCAGCAGCCGTTGCGCCTCGTCGTTCAGCAGCCGGACGCGGCCGGCCCTGTCCAGGGCGACGACCCCTTCGCGGATGCCGTGCAGCATGGCCTCGCGTTCCGTCAGGAGCGCGGAGATGTCGGAGAACGCCAGGTCATGGGTCTGTCGCTGCAGACGGCGGGAGATCAGGTACGCGGCGAGCGCCCCGACCGCCAGGGCTCCGCCCGCGTACGCGAGCAGCCCCGGGATCGCCCCGAGGAGGCGGGCGCGGACGCTGTCGTAGGCGATGCCCACCGACACCGCGCCGACCACGTCGCCGGACGGGCCGAACAACGGCACCTTGCCCCGCGCGGAGCGGCCGAGGGTGCCGCTGTCGATCTCCATCACCTCGCGGCCGCGCAACGCCTCGCCGGGGTCGGTGGAGACGATCGCGCCGATCCGGTGGGTGTCGGGGTGCGACCAGCGCACCCCGCGCTGGTTCATGACGACGACGTACTCCGCTCCGGTCGCCCGCCTGACCCGCTCGGCGGCCGACTGGACGGGGCCCCGGTCCGACGGGTCCGTGCTGGTCAGGTCCTTCACGATCCCCGGCTGGGCGGCGGTGCTCTGGGCGATGGCGAGGGCGCGGCGCATCGCCTGGTCGTCCAGCTGGTCGCTGAGGGGGGCCAGGAACAGGCCGGTGACCAGGATCGTCACGCCGGTGATGATGGTCAGCTGCATCAGCAGGACCTGGGAGAAGACCCGCTGGGGCCAGCCGAACCGGCGCGGTCCCCTGCCGGGGGTCGGTGGGGCGTTCATCGTAGAGACGGTAAGCGCCGGGCGGCCGGGGTGGAAATTCTGCCGCGTTCCGGCGTCCGTCCGGGCCTCCGCCGTACGCACCTCTTGCTTCGCGGCGCTGTGTCTGTGAGCGTTCCGGAGGAGTTCGCCATCAACGCAATCTGCTTGCTTTTCTTGCGCTAATCTTGCGCACATGACGCGACGACTTGCTCAAGTGGCCCAGAAAGTGGGAGTCAGCGAGGCGACGGTCAGCCGGGTGCTGAACGGCAAGCCGGGCGTCTCCGACGCCACCAGGCAGGCTGTTCTCTCCGCGCTGGACGTCCTCGGGTACGAGCGCCCGACCCAGCTGCGCGGCGAACGGGCCCGGCTGGTCGGGCTGGTCCTGCCCGAGCTGCAGAACCCGATCTTCCCGGCGTTCGCCGAAGTGGTCGGCGGCGCCCTCGCTCAGCAGGGGCTGACCCCGGTGCTCTGCACCCAGACCAAGGGCGGCGTCTCCGAGGCCGACTACGTCGAGCTGCTTCTCCAGCAGCAGGTTTCCGGCGTGGTCTTCGCGGGCGGCCTCTACCACCAGGCCGACGCCCCGCACGACCACTACAAGGTGCTCGCCGACCGCAAGATCCCGGTCGTGCTGATCAACGCGGCCATCGCCCACCTCGGCTTCCCGGGCGTCTCCTGCGACGACTCCGTCGCCGTCGAGCAGGCCTGGCGGCATCTCGTCTCGCTCGGTCACGAGCGCATCGGACTCGTCCTCGGTCCCTCCGACCACGTGCCCTCGCAGCGCAAGCTCGCAGCCGCCCGGGTGCTCGCCGAGGAAGCGGGCACGACCGTGCCCGACGAGTGGGTGGCCCGCGCGATGTTCTCCCTGGAGGGCGGGCAGGCCGCCGCGATGCGACTGCTGGACCGGGGCGTCACCGGCATCATCTGCGCGAGCGACCCGCTCGCGCTGGGCGCCGTGCGCGCCGCCCGTCGGCGCGGTCTCTCGGTGCCCGGCGACGTGTCGGTCGTCGGCTACGACGACTCGGCCTTCATGAACTGCACCGAGCCGCCCCTGACCACTGTCCGCCAGCCCATCGAGGCCATGGGGCGCGCGGCCGTGGAGCTGCTCTCGGTGCAGATCGGCGGGCGGACCGTGCCCTCGGACGAGCTGCTCTTCGAGCCGGAGCTGGTGGTGCGCGGGTCCACCGCGCAGCCGCCGCGCGAGAATTCCCTGTGATCCGTAGCTAATTTGCGCTGCCCGAGCCTCTGGTCCGGACCTGATGGCTCTAGGGGGCGGGCAGTGGCTGCGGCGGCCGGGGGCCCGTGTACTGCCCGCTGGGGCGGATGCGGAGCGGGCGCTCCCCGTACTCCTCCAGCGCGTGGGCGATCCAGCCCGCGGTGCGGGACACCGCGAACACGGTCTCGCCCGCGTCCGCCGGCATCCCCCGGGAGACGGACAGGACGGCCAGGGCCAGGTCGATGTTGGCGTGCAGCGGAGCGTGCCGTGCCGTCGTGCCGACCACCTCGCGGGCCGCCGCCAGCGCCCCGCCGGCCTGCGGTACGTCCTCCAGCAGCGCGAACAGGGCCGTCGCCCGGGGGTCCTCGCCCCGGTACAGCCGGTGGCCCAGGCCCGGCACCCGCCGCCCGGTCCGCAGATGATCGGCGACCACGGGGACCGCACTGCCCCGGTCCACCGCCTCCCGGAGCATCCGGTGCGCCAGCCCGCTCGCCGCGCCGTGCAGCGGCCCCTCCAGTACGCCGAGGCCCGCCGAGACCACGGCGTACGGGTGGGCCCGCGCGGAGGCGGCGACCCGGGCGGCCAGGGTGGAGGCGGCCAGGTCGTGGTCGATCAGGAGGGCCAGGGCCGCGTTCAGCACGGCGAGGGAGGGGGCGTCGGCCGGCTCGGCGGTGAGCCGTGACCACAGCTCCCGCGCCAGGGAGCCGCCGCCGTCCTCCGGGTCGCCGAGCGTCGGCAGAGCGCCCACGAGGGTCGGGATCAGGCTCCGGGCGCTGCTCAGCACCGCCTCGGGCGACAGGTCGAACCGCAGCGGATCCGTGGCCGCCGCAGCGGTCACCGCCACCCGCAGCCGGTCCGTGGACCCGCTGTGCGCGGGCAGTGCGCCGACCGTCCGGCGGGCCGCCGCGAGGGTTCCGGCGGCCGCGGTGAACCGGGCGCCGGGACGCAGTTCGCCCGTCCACAGCCACTCGGCGACCTCCTCGTAGCTGTAGCGCCGGGCCAGCTCCGTCGCGTCGACCCCTCGGAAGAAGCAGCGGTCGTCCTCGATGAGCGTGATGCCGGTGCGGAACGCCAGGTCGCTCCCGGCCGGGGAGGCGTCCCGGCGTCCCGAGCGCCGGGCCAGCGCCCGGACCTCGTCGGCGTCGAACGTGCTGCCCCGGCCCCCGGGGGCCCGCACGCTGCTCAGCTGGCCGCGGCTGACGTAGGCGTACACCGTCTCCGGCTTCACGCCCAGCAGCTCGGCGGCCTCCCGGGTGGTGAGCCGGGGCGCCCCCCGCTCGTCGGGCGCTGATTGATCCGTCATGCCGACCACCGTATCCATCCTGAATCCATGAGGGAGCCCAAGGATCCCGCTCCATATATTGATTCAATCAATGTTGACAGGAATCGAGTCAAGCATAGACAGTCGAATCAATGTTCCGTCGTCGAAAAGAGAACAGCCATGACCACCCCCCCTGCCGTCCCCCGCGGTCTCGCCGGCGTCGTCGTCACCGACACCGCCCTGGGCGACGTGCGCGGTCGCGAGGGCTTCTACCACTACCGCCAGTACTCGGCGATCGAGCTCGCACAGACCCGCGGCTTCGAGGACGTCTGGTACCTGATGGTCCACGGGGAACTGCCGGACCGGGCGGCCGCCGCCGACTTCGCCGCCCGCACGGCCGCACTGCGCACCCTGCCCGCCGAGGTGCGCGAGGCGCTCCCCGCCATCGCCCGCGCCGGCGCCGTCTCCGGGCCTCTCGCCGGACTGCGCACGGCTCTGTCCCTGCTCGGCGCCTCGGCCGGATTCCGCCCCGTGTACGACATCGGGGCCGAGCAGCGGCGGGAGGACGCGCTCGCCGCCTGCGCGGCCGTCCCCACGATCCTCACCGCCCTCCACCGGCTGGGCCAGGGGCTCTCGCCGGTCGAACCCCGCGAGGACCTGCCGCACGCCGCGAACTACCTGTACATGCTGACCGGGTCGGAGCCGGAGCCCGAGCACGCCAGGGCCGTCGAGCAGTACCTCATCTCGACCGTCGACCACGGCTTCAACGCCTCCACCTTCACCGCCCGGGTCGTCGCATCCACCGGAGCCGACCTGGCCGCCTGCCTGGTCGCGGCGGTCGGCGCGCTCTCCGGACCGCTGCACGGCGGAGCCCCCAGCCGGGCCCTGGACACCCTGGACGCCATCGGCACCCCGGACCGCATCGACGGCTGGATCCGCGAACAGGTCCTCTCGGGCCGCCGCATCATGGGCTTCGGCCACCCGGTCTACCGCACCGAGGACCCGCGCTCCCGGATGCTCAAGTCCCTCGCACAGGGCTTCGGCGGACCGCTCGTGGACTTCGCCGTGGAGGTGGAACGCCAGGTCGAGGCCATCCTCGCCGAGCTCAAGCCGGGCCGGGAACTGCACACCAACGTGGAGTTCTACGCCGGAGTGGTCATGGAACTGTGCGGGCTGCCGCGCGCGATGTTCACCCCCACCTTCTCCGCGGCACGGGTGATCGGCTGGAGCGCCAATATCCTGGAGCAGGCGGAGGACTCGAAGATCATCCGCCCGGCGGCCCGCTACGTCGGCGCACCCCCGCCGCAGCCGGTCCCGGCACCCTGACGACGCCCCCAGGAAGGCCCCCGTTGACCCCGCCCCGCACCCCGCAGATCCCGGTCGTCGTCCTGGCGGGCTTCCTCGGCTCCGGCAAGACCACGCTCCTGAACCATCTGCTCCGCAACCGCGCGGGCACCAGGATCGGCGTGATCGTCAACGACTTCGGGGCCATCGAGATCGACGCCATGACCGTCTCGGGACAGGTCGGCTCGACGGTCTCGCTGGGCAACGGCTGCCTGTGCTGCGCCGTCGACGCGAGCGAACTCGACACCTTCCTGGAGACCCTGACCCGGCCGTCCGCCCGACTGGACGTGATCGTCATCGAGGCGAGCGGGCTGGCCGAACCCCAGGAACTCGTCCGCATGCTGCTGGCCAGCGACAACCCGCACATCCTGTACGGGGGCCTCGTCGAGGTCGTCGACGCGGCGGAGTTCGACCGCACACGTCAGCGGCACCCCGAGATCGACCGCCATCTCGCCGTCGCCGACCTCGTCGTCCTGAACAAGACCGACCGGGTGGGGGAGGCCGAGCGGGAGCGGCTGCGAGCGGCCGTCGCGGAGCTGAGCGGCCCCGCCGCCGTGATCTCCGCCGTGCACGGCCGGATCGACCCCGAGCTCCTCTTCGACCCGGCCCTGCGGCCGGACCACGAGGACAAGGTCCGCCAGCTCACCTTCGAGGACCTGCTGCGGGAGGAGGCGCCCGACGGGCACGACGACCATCTCCACGCCTCGTACGAGAGCGTCGACTTCACCTCGGACATCCCCATGGACCCGCGCCGCTTCATGGAGTTCCTCGACTCCCGGCCCGACGGGCTCTACCGGATCAAGGGGTTCGCGGACTTCGGCGAGGGGGACCGGGACCACACCTACGCGCTGCACGCGGTGGGCCGTTTCCTGCGCTTCGTCCCCCGCCCGTGGGCGCGCGGCGAACAGCGGCTCACCCAGCTCGTCATGATCGGCGCGGGCATCGACGCCGCGGCGCTGTCGGCCGGACTCGCCGCCTGCCGCGCGGACGGGGCCGAGCGGGCGGACGAGCCCGGGCGTGCGGACGCCGCCGAAGTCGAGCGTGCCATGTGGGGCGTGCTCCGCTACGTACAGGAGCAGGCCCCCGAACCGGAAGTCTTCGACGCACACGGGACGGCCGACCCGCGGGAAGCGGCCGCGGAGGCATAACGCCCCCGGCCGCTCCCCGTCGTACGGGAGGAACCCCCGGGAAGGAGCCCCCGGGAAGGTGTCCCGGGGAAGGAGCCCCGCCTACAGCGGCGGTCCCGCGATCACGGCCACCGTCTCCAGCAGCGGCGTGCCCGAGCCGTCCCGCCTCGGGTCCGGCTCCGGCAGCTTCGCCGGGGTGCCGTTCTTCTGCGCGGCCCGTGCCGGGGTGGGGCCCGCCCAGGCGAAGACCAGGACGTCCTCGCCCTTCAGGAACCGCTGGCAGCGCACTCCGCCGGTCGCCCGGCCCTTGCGCGGATACTGGTCGAACGGGGTGAGCTTGGACGTCAGCACCGAGTCGTCCAGCGTGCCGTGCGAGCCGGCCACCGTGAACACGATCGCCTCGGCCGCCGGGTCCACCGCGGTGAACGACAGCACCTCGGCCCCGGCCGTCAGCTTGACGCCCGCCATCCCGCCGGCGGGCCTGCCCTGCGGGCGCACCTGGGCCGCCGGGTAGCGGAGCAACTGGGCGTCGGAGGTGATGAACACCAGGTCCTCCTCGCCCGTGCGCAGTTCGGTCGCGCCCACGATGCGGTCACCGTCCTTGAGGGAGATGACCTCCAACTCGTCCTTGTTGGCCGGGTAGTCCGGCACGACGCGCTTCACCACGCCCTGAAGGGTGCCGATCGCGAGGCCCGGCGAGGACTCCTCCAGGGTGGTCAGGCAGATCAGCTCCTCGTCCGCCTCCAGGCTGAGGAACTCGGAGATCTGTGCCCCGCCCGAGAGATTCGGCTCCGCGTGCGTGTCCGGCAGCTGCGGCAGATCGATCACCGAGAGCCGCAGCATCCGGCCCGTGGAGGTCACCGCCCCGACGTCGCCGCGCGCCGTCGCCGCCACCGCCGACACGATCACGTCGTGCTTGGTCCGGCGGGCGTCCTCGGAGATCTCGACCGGCTCCGCGTTCGCCGTGCGGGCCAGCAGGCCCGTCGAGGAGAGCAGCACCCGGCACGGGTCGTCCGCCACCTCCAGCGGTACGGACGCGATCTGCGCACCGGCCGACTCCAGCAGCACCGTGCGCCGGTCCGTGCCGAACTTCTTCGCCACGGCGGCCAGCTCCGAGGAGACCAGCTTGCGCAGCTCGGCGTCCGACTCCAGGATCGCGGTCAGCGCGTCGATCTCGCCGGTGAGCCTGTCCCGCTCGCTCTCCAGCTCGATCCGGTCGAAACGGGTGAGCCGGCGCAGCGGGGTGTCCAGGATGTACTGCGTCTGGATCTCGCTCAGCGAGAAGTGCGCCATCAGGCGCTCCTTCGCCTGCGAGGAGTTGTCGCTGTCCCGGATGATCCGGATGACCTCGTCGATGTCGAGCAGGGCGACGATCAGGCCCTCGACCAGGTGCAGCCGGTCGCGGCGCTTGGTGCGGCGGAACTCGCTGCGCCGGCGCACCACCTCGAAGCGGTGGTCCAGATAGACCTCCAGCAGCTCCTTGAGGCCCAGGGTGAGCGGCTGGCCGTCGACCAGCGCCACGTTGTTGATGCCGAAGGACTCCTCCATCGGCGTCAGCTTGTAGAGCTGCTCCAGCACCGCTTCCGGCACGAAGCCGTTCTTCACCTCGATGACCAGACGCAGTCCGTGCGCCCGGTCGGTGAGGTCCTTGACGTCGGCGATGCCCTGGAGCTTCTTCGCCGAGACCAGGTCCTTGATCTTGGCGATCACCTTCTCCGGGCCGACGGTGAAGGGCAGTTCGGTGACGACGAGGCCCTTGCGGCGTGCCGTCACGTTCTCCACGGCGACGGTGGCGCGGATCTTGAACGTGCCGCGGCCCGCCGTGTACGCGTCCTTGATGCCGCCCAGCCCGACGATGCGGCCGCCGGTGGGCAGGTCGGGGCCCGGGACGAAGCGCATCAGCGTCTCGACGTCGGCGCCCGGGTGCTTGATCAGGTGCCGGGCGGCGGCGATGACCTCGCCCAGGTTGTGCGGAGGCATGTTGGTGGCCATGCCCACGGCGATCCCGGAGACCCCGTTGACCAGGAGGTTGGGGTACGCGGCGGGGAGGACGACCGGCTCGCGCTCCTGGCCGTCGTAGTTCGACTGGAAATCGACGGTGTCCTCGTCGATCGCCTCGGTCATCAGCGACGTGGCGTCGGCCATCCGGCACTCGGTGTACCGCATGGCGGCCGGCGGGTCGTCGTTGCCCAGGGAACCGAAGTTGCCGTGGCCGTCGACCAGGGGAAGGCGCATCGAGAACGGCTGCGCCATGCGCACCAGGGCGTCGTAGATCGAGGCGTCGCCGTGCGGGTGCAGCTTGCCCATCACCTCGCCGACGACGCGGGCGCACTTCACATAGCCGCGGTCGGGGCGCAGCCCCATCTCGTTCATCTGGGACACGATGCGGCGGTGCACCGGCTTCATGCCGTCGCGGGCGTCGGGCAGGGCCCTGGAGTAGATCACCGAGTACGCGTACTCGAGGAAGGAGCCCTGCATTTCGTCGACGACGTCGATGTCGAGGATCTTCTCCTCGAAGTCGTCCGGCGGCGGCGGGGTCTTCGTGCTACGGCGGGCCATCGCGGCTGCGACTCCTTCACAGATTCTGTTCGGACAACCTGAGCTTGTTCGGTACAACACGAGCTACTGACGCGGTCCATTGTGGACCGCCGGACTGACAACGCCGACCTCGACCCGTCCGAAGCGGGCCGAGGGGGCCCGCCCGGACAGCGTCCGCGACACCATCGACGGAAACATCCGAGGAACGGGAACTTCGCCAGGTGCCGGTGCGCTTGCTTAGAGTGGCAGGTCTGGCAGGAAGTCCAGTATCGCGATCGAAGGGACGTACATGCCCATGGGTCACACGGCCACCGCACAGGCCGGCTCCGGCGGCTTGACAGCGACCGAGCACCGCCTGGCCAACGGCCTGCGTGTGGTGCTCTCCGAGGACCATCTGACCCCGGTCGCCGCGGTCTGCCTCTGGTACGACGTCGGCTCGCGCCACGAGGTCAAGGGACGCACCGGTCTGGCTCACCTCTTCGAGCACCTGATGTTCCAGGGCTCGGGCCAGGTCAAGGGGAACGGTCACTTCGAGCTCGTCCAGGGGGCCGGCGGCTCGCTCAACGGGACGACCAGCTTCGAGCGGACCAACTACTTCGAGACCATGCCCACCCACCAGGTGGAGCTGGCTCTCTGGCTCGAAGCCGACCGGATGGGATCCCTCCTCGCCGCGCTCGACGAGGAGTCCATGGAGAACCAGCGCGACGTCGTCAAGAACGAACGCCGCCAGCGTTACGACAACGTGCCCTACGGCACCGCGTTCGAGAAGCTGACCGCCCTCTCCTACCCCGAGGGCCACCCCTACCACCACACCCCGATCGGCTCCATGGCCGACCTGGACGCGGCCACGCTGGAGGACGCCCGCGCGTTCTTCCGTACGTACTACGCGCCCAACAACGCGGTGATCTCGGTGGTCGGCGACATCGACCCCGAGCAGACGCTCGCCTGGATCGAGAAGTACTTCGGTTCCATCCCCTCCCACGACGGCAAGCAGCCGCCGCGTGACGGGACGCTGCCCGGGACCATCGGCGAGCAGCTGCGCGAAGTGGTGCACGAGGAGGTCCCGGCGCGCGCGCTGATGGCCGCCTACCGCCTCCCCCACGACGGCACCCGCGCCTGTGACGCCGCCGACCTGGCGCTCACCGTGCTGGGCGGCGGCGAGTCCTCCCGCCTGCACAACCGCCTGGTCCGCCGCGACCGTACGGCGGTGGCGGCCGGTTTCGGGCTGCTGCGGCTCGCCGGCGCACCCTCGCTGGGCTGGCTGGACGTGAAGACGTCCGGCGGCGTCGAGGTGGAGACGATCGAGGCCGCGGTCGACGAGGAGCTCGCCCGGTTCGCCTCCGAGGGGCCCACCCCCGAGGAAATGGAGCGGGCGCAGGCGCAGTTGGAGCGCGAGTGGCTGGACCGGCTCGGCACGGTCGCCGGCCGCGCCGACGAACTGTGCCGCTACGCGGTCCTGTTCGGCGACCCGCAGCTCGCCCTGAGCGCCGTGGGCCGCGTCCTGGACGTCACCGCGGAGGAGGTGCGCGCGGCGGCCGAGGCGGCCCTGCGCCCCGACAACCGGGCGGTGCTGGTCTACGAGCCCATCGAGCCGGCCGACGAGGCCGCCGAGGGCGAAGAGGGCACCGACGCGCACGAGGGGGCGGACAAGTGAGCGACGCCGCCGTGACTGGAGTAGCCATGGAGTACCACCCGCAGCCCACGCCCGGCACGGCCCGCCCCTGGGCCTTCCCGGCGCCCGAGCGCGGCGCCCTGCCCAACGGGCTGACCGTGCTGCGCTGCCACCGCCCCGGCCAGCAGGTCGTCGCGGTGGAGATCTTCCTGGACGCGCCGTTGGAGGCCGAGCCCGAGGGCCTGGACGGTGTGGCCACGATCATGTCGCGGGCGCTCTCCGAGGGCACCGACAAGCACAGCGCCGAGGAGTTCGCCGCCGAGCTGGAGCGCTGCGGCGCCACGCTCGACGCGCACGCCGACCACCCCGGCGTCCGGGTCTCCCTTGAGGTCCCGGCCTCCCGGCTGACCAAGGCCCTCGGTCTGGTCGCCGAGGCGCTGCGGGCCCCGGCCTTCGACGGGAGCGAGATCGAGCGCCTCGTCGGCAACCGGCTCGACGAGATCCCGCACGAGCAGGCCAACCCGTCCCGGCGCGCCGCCAAGCAGCTCTCCAAGGAGCTGTTCCCGGCCACCGCCCGGATGTCCCGCCCGCGCCTGGGCACCGAGGAGACGGTCCGGCGGATCGACGAGAGGGCCGTGCGCGCCTTCTTCGACGCCCATGTCCGTCCGTCCACCGCGACGGCCGTGATCGTCGGCGACCTGACCGGCATCGACCTGGACGCGCTGCTGGCGGAGACCCTCGGCGACTGGTCGGGCGACGCCGGCCGGACCCGCCCGGTGCCGCCCATCACCGCGAACGACACCGGCCGCGTCGTGATCGTGGACCGGCCCGGCGCGGTCCAGACCCAGCTGCTGATCGGCCGCATCGGCGCCGACCGGCACGAGCGCGTGTGGCCCGCCCAGGTGCTCGGCACGTACTGCCTGGGCGGCACCCTCACCTCCCGGCTGGACCGGGTGCTGCGCGAGGAGAAGGGCTACACCTACGGGGTGCGGGCCTTCGCCCAGGTGCTGCGCTCCAGCGGTCCCGACTCGGGCGGCGCGGCCATGCTCGCGATCAGCGGCTCGGTGGACACGGAGTCCACGGGCCCGGCGCTGGACGACCTCTGGAAGGTCCTGCGGACGCTGGCCGCCGAGGGTCTGACCGACGCCGAGCGTGAGACGGCCGTGCAGAACCTGGTGGGCGTCGCCCCGCTGAAGTTCGAGACCGCCGCCTCCGTCGCGAGCACGTTGGCCGACCAGGTCGAGCAGCACCTGCCCGACGACTACCAGGCCCACCTCTACGCCCGGCTCGCCGAGACGGGCACCGTGGAGGCGACCGCCGCCGTGGTCAGCGCCTTCCCGGTCGACCGGCTGGTCACGGTCCTCGTGGGGGACGCCGCGCGGATCGAGGAGCCCGTGAGGGCCCTCGGCATCGGAGAGGTGTCCGTCGTCACCGGCTGACGCACCCGTGGCACACCGCCGCGAGCAGGACCCCGACGGGCATCAGTTCGTCGGGGTCCTTCCTGTTTCGCCCGATTAGTTCATTCCATCCCCTTTGGGGGAGAGGTTGCCTGTCTGCCCTGTGGGATGTGCGACAAATCCCCTGGTCCGTTTGGTGATGGGAAGTCGCCCGGCCTAGCGTCGGCTCGGCTGTCCGTCACCCGTATGCCGCAGCCGCGGCGCCGGGCAGTCATCGCCGAGTCCCCGTCAGGCGCGAGCCTGGGGAGCCGGGGACCCACGCAGTCCCTGGGGTGAATCGGAGGCCCGTGCCGCGAAACCGGCGTGGGGATCCGTAGGAGACCTTCCTGCTCCGAACCCGTCAGCTAACCCGGTAGGCGAGAAGGAAGGAAAGGATCAGCCCCTCCATGGCGTTCACCCGTGCCACCGGGAAGCACCGTGCCCCGAGCCGCCTCACGCGCCGGAGCGCCCAGGCCGCCGGCATCGCGGCTCTGGCCACCACCGGCGTCCTCGGCTCGCTGGCCTCCCCGGCCCTCGCCGCGGACACCGAGGCCGCCAAGGTCGCCGACACCGGCCTCACCCAGGCCGTCGCCCTCGACGCCACCCTCGCCGACCAGATCGACGCGCAGGCCCACGCCCAGAAGCAGCAGGCCGACGCGATCGCGAAGGCGAAGGCCAAGGCCGCCGCGGAGGCCCGCGAGAAGGCCGCCAAGGCCAAGGCGAAGGCGGAGGCCCAGCGCAAGGCCGAGGCCCGCGCCAAGGAGGTCCGCGAGGAGAAGGCCCGTGCCGCCCGCGCCGCCGAGCGCGCCCGGCTGAACGCCTTCCACCTCCCGGTCGCCGGCTCCCACGTCACCACCGGCTACAACACCGGCGGCGCGCTCTGGTCCTCCGGCAGCCACTCCGGCGTGGACTTCCAGGCCGCCTCCGGCAGTTCCGTCGTCGCCGTCGGCGCCGGCACGGTCGTCGAGGCCGGCTGGGGCGGCGCGTACGGCAACAACATCGTGCTCCGGATGACGGACGGCACGTACACCCAGTACGGCCACCTCTCCTCGATCGGCGTCTCCGTCGGCCAGAGCGTCTCCTCCGGCCAGCAGATCGGCCTCTCCGGCTCCACCGGCAACTCCACCGGCCCGCACCTGCACTTCGAGGCCCGCACCACCCCCGACTACGGCTCCGACATGGACCCCGTCGGCTACCTGCGCTCCCACGGTCTGAACGTCTGACCCGCTCCGCGCGACCTTGCCCGAAGGCCCCGGCACCCGCCGGGGCCTTCGGCAATTCCGGCCCCAGGATATCCATGGATTCCGGCCTGCCATCGGAAATTCCGGCGGATTGCAATAGAGTCACGGAACAGACGTCGGGCGGCCGCGTTTCGCGGGGATCAAGGCGGAGGTTCGGACATGCGCATTCCCGCGCATTCGGTATGCACGGCAATCCGTGACGACATCGTCTCCGGTGTCTACGAGCGCGGCAGCCGCCTCACCGAGGAGTTGCTGGCCCGCCGTTACGGGGTCTCCCGCGTACCGGTCCGCGAGGCCCTGCGCACGCTGGAGTCCGAGGGCTTCGTGGTCACCCGCAGACACGCCGGAGCCTGTGTCGCCGAGCCCACCGTGCAGGAGGCCGCCGACCTCCTGGAGATGCGGATGCTCCTGGAGCCACTGGGTGCGGCACGCGCCGCGCAGCGCCGCACGGAAGCCCACCTGAAGGTGCTCCGGGGCCTGGTCAGGCTGGGCCAGGAACGGGCCCGCCGGGGCGAGGGCGAGGATCTGCGCTCGCTGGGCGGCTGGTTCCACGAGACCCTCGCCCAGGCGTCCGGCAGCCCCGGACTCATCGCGCTGCTCACCCAGCTCCGCCACAAGATCGCCTGGATGTACGCGGTCGAGCAGCCGGCCCGCCCGGTCGACTCCTGGGCCGAGCGCGGCGCGATCGTGGACGCCGTGGCGCGCGGCGACGCGGAGCGGGCCCGGGCGCTGACCGCCCAGCACGCGGAACGCGCCGCCGGGGCCCACCGGCTGCGCCGCCCGGATCCGCCGGGGCGGCGCACCGCGCCCGTTCCCCGCGTGAGCACTTCGCAACATGGCGTAAACATCGCGGGCGCCCGCCATTAACAAAAGAGCCGTATACAAAGAGAAGTAATTGCGGGGCATTACCCGTGCTGCCCGAAATATCGATGCACGGCTCTTACCGGAAAGCGAAAGAGCCGTGATCCCTCAAAGGGTTCACGGCTCTCACACCTGTCGAATCCGGCCGGGCCGGTTCGTGTGGGTCAGACGGTCTCGGGAAGTTCTTCCAGGCCCTCGGCGACCAGCTTCGCGAGCCGGTCCAGAGCGGCCTCGGCGTCGTCCGCGTCGGACGCGAGCACGATCTCCTCGCCGCCCTGCGCGCCCAGACCGAGCACGGCGAGCATGGAGGCGGCGTTCACCGGGTTGCCGTCGGACTTGGCGATCGTCACGGGGACGCCGGAAGCCGTGGCGGCACGGACGAAGATGGAAGCGGGGCGGGCGTGCAGGCCCTCGGCCCAACCGACGTTTACGCGGCGCTCAGCCATGGTTCTGCCCTTCACATATCAACGGTTGTCTAGACCAGTCTCTCATGCAGTGCGTGGTGCTGTGCCCGGCCTCCTGTCCGGTCCTGTGCCCTGCCTCCTGTCCGTTCCCGTGCTCCGGCGGCCCCGGCCCGGGCCTCCTCAGACTGCCCGGGCACCGATCCCTCCGCGACCGGGATCCCCGCCGTAGGCTTTGCCCATGGAGCCCACGCCGGAGCAGAGTCCGCATCACGCGTACCCCGACCACTGGGAAGCGGACGTGGTGCTCCGCGACGGTGGCACCGCGCGCATCAGGCCGATCACCACGGACGACGCCGAGCGACTGGTCAGCTTCTACGAGCAGGTGTCCGACGAGTCGAAGTACTACCGGTTCTTCGCCCCGTATCCGCGGCTATCCGACCGGGACGTGCACCGCTTCACCCATCACGACTACGTCGACCGGGTGGGACTGGCCGTCACGATCGGCGGCGAGTTCATCGGAACGGTCCGCTACGACCGCATCAACGACCAGGGCCGCCCCGCCTCCGCCCCCGCCGACGAGGCCGAGGTCGCCTTCCTCGTCCAGGACGCCCACCAGGGCCGGGGCGTCGCCTCGGCGCTGCTCGAACACATCGCCGCGGTCGCCCGTGAGCGCGGCATCCGGCGCTTCGCCGCCGAGGTGCTCCCCGCCAACAACAAAATGATCAAGGTGTTCCGGGACGGCGGCTACACCCAGCGCCGCAGCTTCGAGGACGGCTCCGTCCACCTCACCCTCGACCTCGAACCCACCGAGAAGTCCCTCGCAGTCCAGCGCGGCCGCGAACAGCGCGCCGAGGCCCGCTCGGTGCAGCGCCTGCTCGCCCCCGGCTCCGTCGCGGTCATCGGCACCGGACGCACCCCCGGCGGAGTGGGCCGCACCGTCCTGCGCAACCTCCTCGCCTCCGGCTACACCGGCCGCACCTACGCGGTGAACCGCGCCTTCGACGAGGGCCTGGCCACCCTCGACGGCGTCCCCGCCCACCGCTCGCTCGGCGAGATCGACGAGCAGGTCGACCTCGCGGTCATCGCCGTCCCCGCCCACCGGGTCCCCGAAGCCGTCGCCGACTGCGGGGAGCACGGAGTCCAGGGGCTCGTCGTCCTCTCCGCCGGATACGCCGAGCGGGGCGCCGAGGGCCGTGAACTCCAGCGCGAGCTGGTCCGCCAGGCCCGCTCGTACGGCATGCGGATCATCGGCCCGAACGCCTTCGGCATCATCAACACCGCCGAGTCCGTCCGGCTGAACGCCTCGCTCGCCCCCGAGTCGCCCGCCCGGGGCCGGATCGGCCTGTTCACCCAGTCCGGCGCGATCGGCATCGCCCTGCTCTCCGGCCTCCACCGGCGCGGCGCGGGCCTGTCCTCGTTCATCTCGGCCGGGAACCGGGCCGACGTCTCCGGCAACGACTTCCTCCAGTACTCCTTCGAGGACCCGGACACCGACGTCGCCCTGCTCTACCTCGAATCGCTCGGCAACCCCCGCAAGTTCAACCGCCTCGCCCGCCGCACCGCCGCCGTGAAGCCCGTCGTCGTCGTGAAGGGCGCCCGGCACAGCGGCTCCACCCCGCCCGGCCACGCGGTCCCGGTCAGCCGCATCCCCGACGCCACGGTCTCCGCGCTGATGCGCCAGGCCGGCGTCATCCGGGTCGACACCGTGACCGAGATGGTCGACGCCGGACTCCTGCTGGCGGGCCAGCCCCTCCCGGCCGGCCCCCGGGTCGCCATCCTCGGCAACTCCGAGTCCCTCGGCCTCCTGACGTACGACGCCTGTCTGGCCGAGGGGCTGCGCCCACGCCCGCCGATCGACCTCACCACCGCCGCCTCCCCGCAGGACTTCCGGGACGCGCTGGCCGAGGCGCTGGCGGACGGGACCTGCGACGCCGTGATCGTCACCGCCATCCCGTGGGTGGGGGAGAACGGGGAGGCCGAGACCGGTGACGGCCAAGTGCTGGCCGCCGCCCTGCACAAGGCCGTGGCCGGGGGTTCGGCCAAGCCGGTGGCCGTCGTCCACGTCGAGATCGGCGGCCTCGCCGAGGCGCTGGCCGCCGCGTCCAGCACGGCCGCGCCACGCCCCCGTACGGTGACGCCCGCCGCCGACCGGCCCCAGGCGGCCACCACCCCCTCGACCGGCCCGGCCCGCAGCACCGCCCCGGCCACGCCCACCGCCCCGGAAGCCCCCACCACCCCGCCCGTGCGCCCCGGCCCTGGATCGCCGGCCGATCCGAAGGCGGGCCCCGCCCCGGAAGCCGCCACCGGCCCCGGCCGCATCCCCGCCTACCCCGCCGCCGAACGCGCCGTGCGAGCCCTCGCCGAGGCCGTGAAGTACGCCCAGTGGCGACGCCAGGCGGCCGTGCCGGGCAAGATCCCCGAATTCCTCGACGACACCATCGACGAGCCCGGGGCCGCCGCCCTCATCGAGGCACAGCTCGCCACCGCCCCCGACCCGCGAGGCCGCCCGCTCACCCACGACGAGGCCCGCGAACTGCTCGGCCGCTACGGCATCGCCGTCCGGCCCACCCTGCCCGCCCCGGACCCCGGGGCGGCCGTCGCCGCGGCCGGCCGGCTCGGCTACCCGGTCGCCCTCAAGACCACCGCGCCCCACCTGCGCCACCGCGCCGACCTCGGCGGCGTCCGCCTCGACATCGCCGACGAGGAGGCGCTGCGCCGGGCGTACGGAGAGCTGACCGACCTCCTCGGCAAGCCCGCCGAACTGCTCCCCGTCGTCCAGGCGATGGCCCCGCGCGGCGTGGACACCGTCGTCCGCGCCTCCATCGACGCGGCAGCCGGGGCCGTCCTCTCCTTCGGCCTCGCCGGCGCGCCCTCCGAACTGCTCGGCGACACCGCGCACCGGCTGGTCCCCGCCACCGACCGCGACGCCGCCGAGCTGATCCGGTCCATCAGGGCGGCCCCGGTGCTGTTCGGCTGGCGGGGTTCGGCCCCGGTCGACACGGCCGCGCTCGAAGAGCTGCTGCTGCGGCTGTCCCGGCTGGTCGACGACCACCCCGAGGTGGTCTCCGTCGCCCTCGAACCGGTCGTCGTCGCCCCGCACGGACTGACCGTGCTCGGTGCGAGCGTCCGGCTCGCCCCGCCGCCCGCCCGGAGCGACCTCGGCCCCCGCCGCCTTCCGAACTACTGAGGCCCACCGGGGCGTCCCCGGCAGTCACCGGTCCGCCGTAGGATGGTGCTCATGGCAAAGACCGGTACGACGACCCAGGGGCTGCGCGCGGCGATCGAGCGCAGCGGCTACTACCCGGCCCTCGTGGCCGAGGCAGTGGAGGCCGCCGTCGGCGGGGAACCGGTCGCTTCGTACCTGGTGCACCAGGAGACCACGTTCGACTCCAACGAGGTGCGCCGCCATGTGACGGTCCTCGTCCTGACCGAGCACCGGTTCATCGTCAGCCACACCGACGAGCAGGCCGCCGACACCAGCTCCCCGACGCCGTACGCCACCACCTCCACCGAGTCGGTGAAGCTGGAGCGGATCTCCTCCGTCGTGGTCAGCCGCGTCGTGGCCAACCCGGAGAAGTACGTCCCGGGCACCCTGCCCCGCGAGGTCGTCCTCACCATCGGCTGGGGCGCGGTCTCCCGGATCGACCTGGAGCCCGCCGCCTGCGGCGACGCCAACTGCGAGGCCGACCACGGCTACACCGGCAGCTCCACCGCCGACGACCTGAGCCTGCGGGTCAGCGAGGCCGGTGACGGCCCCGACGCCGTGCGTCAGACCCTCGCCTTCGCCCAGTCGCTCTCCGAGGCCACGGCCGCCACCGCGGCGACCGGCCGCTGATGGCCCAGCCCGCCTGGCAGGACCCCGTCCCGCTCTCCCTCGACACCGCGCCCGTGCCCGAGTACGGCAGCGGCTCGCTCGCCGACCTGCTGCCGACCCTCGTCGCCGGACAGGAGGTGCCCGGGTTCACCGCCGCGATCCCCGAGCTGACCCCGGCCGACCGCAACTGCGTCTTCCTGATCGACGGCCTCGGCTGGGAGCAGATCATCGCGCACCCGGACGAGGCCCCCTTCCTGCACTCGCTCCTCCCCACCTCGCGAGGCGGCACCGGCCGCCCGCTCACCGCCGGCTTCCCCTCCACCACCGCCACCTCGCTCGCCTCGGTCGGTACGGGGCTGCCGCCCGGCGAGCACGGCCTTCCCGGCTACACCGCGCGCAACCCGGAGACCGGCGAGCTGATGAACCAGCTCCGCTGGAGGCCGTGGACCGCGCCGAAGGTCTGGCAGCCGTACCCCACGGTCTTCCAGCTCGCCGACGCCGCGGGCGTGCACACCGCGCAGGTCTCCGCGCCGACGTTCGAGCAGACCCCCCTCACCAAGGTCGCGCTCAGCGGAGGCTCCTTCCTCGGCCGGCTCTCCGGCGAGGACCGGATGGACGTCGCCGCCCAGCGCCTGGCCGCCGGCGACCGCTCGCTCGTCTACACGTACTACAGCGAGGTCGACGGCAAGGGCCACCGCTTCGGCACCGACTCCGACGCCTGGCGCGGCCAGCTGATGTACGTCGACGGGCTCGCCCGGCGCCTCGCCGAGCAGCTCCCGCCGCGCTCGGCGCTCTACATCACCGCCGACCACGGCATGATCGACATCCCGTTCGACGAGCAGTCCCGGATCGACTTCGACGAGGACTGGGAGCTGCGCGCCGGCGTCGCCCTCCTCGGCGGCGAGGGACGCGCCCGCCATGTCTACGCTGTGCCGGGCGCCCAGGCCGACGTCCTGACCGTCTGGCGCGAGGTGCTCGGCGAGCAGTTCTGGGTCGCGAGCCGGGACGAGGCCATCGCGGCCGGCTGGTTCGGGCCGACGATCGACGAGAGGGTGTACGGCCGGATCGGCGACGTGGTCGCCGCCGCCCACGACGACGTGATCATCACGGCCTCGGTCAACGAGCCGCACGAGTCGGCGATGGCGGGCGTACACGGCTCCCTGACCCCCGTGGAACAGCTCGTCCCCCTCCTCGAAGTACGCTCGTAACCCTCCCGCCGTGCCCACCCCCCTCCGAAAGGTGCTCGACCCCTCATGCCCGAGCTGGTGTTCTTCTCCGGAACCATGGACTGCGGAAAGAGCACGCTGGCCCTGCAGATCGGTCACAACCGTTCGGCACGCGGACTCCAGGGCGTGATCTTCACCCGGGACGACCGCGCGGGGGAGGGCAAGCTCTCCTCCCGGCTCGGCCTGGTGACGGACGCCGTCGAGGCCGAGGAGGGCATGGACCTCTACGCGCACATCGTCGACCGGGTCAGCCGGGGCGGGCGGGTCGACTACGTGATCGTGGACGAGGCGCAGTTCCTCGGCCCGGACCAGATCGACCAACTGGCCCGCGTCGTCGACGACCTGGGGCTCGACGTCTTCGCCTTCGGCATCACCACGGACTTCCGCACCAAGCTGTTCCCGGGCTCCCAGCGGCTGATCGAGCTGGCCGACCGGATAGAGGCGCTCCAGGTCGAGGCGCTCTGCTGGTGCGGCGCCCGCGCCACGCACAACGCCCGTACCGTGGACGGCGAGATGGTCGTCGAGGGCGCCCAGGTCGTCGTCGGCGACGTCAACCGGCAGGCGGGCGAGGTCGGTTACGAGGTGCTGTGCCGCCGGCACCACTGCCGCCGCATGACGAGCCGTTCCGTCCACGCCGGCGCGCTCTCGCCGGACGTCCTGCCGGTGTCGTCGGACTGAGGCCTTCAGTCGGCAGCCACCTCCCCTACGCCGAGAAGTCATCATGATCGGCAAGGCTTCCCCCGTCCTGTCCCACACAGGGATCGCACGACGAAGGAAGTACTACCGATGGATCGCAGATCGTTCATGGCCACCACCGGCCGGGCCTCACTCCTGGCGGGCGGGGCTCTCACCGCCGGCGCCGCCCTGACGGCCCCATCGGCCGCCGCGGCCGCCGAGGACGACGAGCGGCGCGGCGGGGGCCGGACGGTGCGGTTCAACGTCATCAGCGACATCCAGGGCGACCTGGCCGACTTCGGCAAGGCTCTCGACGACCTGCACCGGATCAATCCCCGCAGCGCCGGACTGGGGATCGCCGGCGACATCACCCCCCGCGGCTACGACTTCGAGTACGCGGACGTCCGCCGCACCCTCCGTCGGCACCAGCACCCCAAGAACCTCGCGTGGGCCATCGGCAACCACGAGTTCTACGTCCCCAAGTACAGCGACCCGGACACGCTCGCCCAGGACACCTGGCCCAACGGCACCACGGAGGGCTCGCTCTTCCGCAGCTTCTACAACTTCGCGGGACGGAACAAGGTCTACTCGGAGGCGTCGTTCGGCGGCGTTCCCGTACTGACCCTGGGGACCGAACGCTACGCGCACTACCACGACGCGAAGTTGTGGGACGAGGTGTGGATCAGCGACGCGCAGTTCGCCTGGCTGGACGACCGGCTCGCCCACTGGGCCCGACGGCGCAAGCCCGTCATGGTGATGACCCACCACCCCCTGCCCAACACCGTGTCGGGCACCCGCAACAAGCTCTATCTGGGCGACTACCTCCAGCCCGACCGGCTTCTCTCGATTCTCGGCCGTCACAAGGACGTGTTCCTCTTCTCCGGCCACACCCACTGGGATCTCAACCTGTCCGACTGGGTGGTCCGCAGGGTCGTCCCCGGCACCGGCAACCTCGACGGCTTCACCGTCGTGAACACCGCGGCGGTTCAGACGGGCTGGACGGACGACGGCAAGGGAGGGGAGGTCGCGGTGGGCGGCACCTTCAACCAGGGCCTCCAGGTCGAGGTGGGCCCCCGCACGGTCGTCATCAAGGCCCGCGACTTCTCCACGGGCACCTGGCTCAAGCAGCTGA
Source organism: Streptomyces anulatus (assembly GCF_014650675.1). Taxonomy (GTDB): domain Bacteria; phylum Actinomycetota; class Actinomycetes; order Streptomycetales; family Streptomycetaceae; genus Streptomyces; species Streptomyces anulatus. The sequence continues at coordinate 122,594 of NZ_BMVK01000021.1, forward strand.
CGGTTCCGCTGCACACGGCGGCCTGAGGGGCCGGGCGGGGCGGGGGCGGATTCCTGACAGTCACCGGCCGGAAGAGCCGCTCCCGGCGGACCGGATGACCGTGAACACGGCCCCCTCCGGGTCCGCGACCGTCGCCAGCCGGCCGCTCGATCCCTCGCGCGGCGGCTGCAGGACGCGCCCGCCCAGCTCCACCACCCGGGCCGCGGCCCGGTCGGTGTCGGCGACCTCGAAGTACGTCATCCAGTGCGGCCCCCGGTCGCGCGGCAGCGCATGGCCGACCCCGTGCAGCGCCGCCACCGGAACATCGTCCAGGTGCAGGGTCTGGTAGTCGAAGTCGGCCGAGACGACCGCCTCCGTCTCGTAGCCGAAGACCGTCTGGTAGAACTTCGCGACCATCGAGGTCTCCCGGGTCACCAGCTCGTTCCACACCGGAGTACCGGGCACGCCCGCCGTCATGGTGCCGATGTGCTCGGAGCCCTGCCAGATGCCGAAGACCGCCCCGCTCGGGTCCGAGGCGATGGCGAGCCGCCCTGCCTCGCCCGCGTCCAGCGGGCCGACCGCGACCGTCCCGCCGCAGGAGCGAATGGTCTCCGCGGTGGCGTCGGCGTCGTCCGTGGCGAGGTAGGTGGTCCAGGCGATCGGGAGATGCCGGTCGGGCGGCAGCTGACCGATGCCGGCGACCTCCTTCCCGTGCAGCAGCCCGCGGACGTAGGGGCCCAGCTGATCGGGACCCGGCCGGAACTCCCAGTCGAACAGGGCCCCGTAGAACTCCTGGGTCGTGGTCAGGCCGTGCACGATCAGACTCACCCAGCAAGGTGTTCCGGGCGTGCGCCGGGCGGAGGCCTCGGTCATCGTCTTCTCTCCTCGGACCGTTGTGGTGGCCGTGCGGGGGACGGGACAGGTACGCCGTCCCGGGTCGGGAAGCGGTCCGCGTGTCCCGTGCAGATGCTTGCACCCCTCGGCGCGGGAGACGCACCGGCCGCGCCGCGTCGTCCGGGTTCTCGACGAAGGACGGCCGGATTCCCGCCGGCCGTCCTTACCGATGCTGTTACGGGTGCCGGTGCCGCTGCGCGAGGATGGCACCCATGAAGCCCATCATCACCGCATCCGAATGCGCGAGCGAGTCGGCCGGATCGCGACCGCCGGTGCTCCTGGACGTCCGCTGGCAGCTCGGCGGCCCGAACGGCCGTCCCGACTACGAGGCCGGTCATCTGCCCGGCGCGGTCTACATCGACCTCGATACGGAACTGGCGGGACCGGCGGGCGACGGCGGCCGCCACCCCCTCCCGGACCCGGAGGACTTCGGGGCCGTGATGCGCCGGGCCGGGGTCGGCCAGGACACCCCTGTCGTGGTGTACGACGGCGGCCAGGGCTGGGCCGCGGCGCGAGCGTGGTGGCTGCTGCGCTGGACGGGGCACCAGGACGTACGGGTCCTGGACGGCGGACTCGCCGCCTGGACGGGCGACCTCTCCACCGGGATCCCGCGTCCCGGCGAGGGCGATTTCCGGCCGAAGCCGGGGGCCCTGCCCACACTGGACGCGGAAAGTGCGGCGGCCTTCGCCCGCTCGGGTCTGCTGCTGGACGCGCGCGCGGCGGAACGCTACCGGGGCGATGTGGAGCCGATCGACCGCGTCGGCGGTCACATTCCCGGGGCCGTCTCCGCGCCGACCACGTCGAACGTCGACGAGGACGGGCGCTACCTTCCGGCCGAGCGGCTCGCCGCGCGGTTCGCCGGCCTGGGGGCGGAGGGAAGCCCCGAGGGCGTGGGCGTCTACTGCGGATCCGGGGTCTCCGGCGCGCACGAGGTGCTGGCCCTGGAGATCGCGGGGTTCACCGGCGTCCTGTACCCCGGCTCCTGGTCCGAGTGGTCCTCGGACCCCTCCCGACCGGTCGCCACGGGCCCCGAGCCCCAGTAGTCCCTCGGCGCCGGCCACCCGGGGCGGTCGGGGGCGGGGAGACGGTAAGACAGAGGGGTCCGTACGCGACCGCGTACGGACCCCTCTCCCACCGGTGGTCATTCCCGGTCAGTCCTGCTTCTTGCGCCGGGTGCCGAAGACGATCTCGTCCCAGCTCGGCACGGCGGCCCGGCGGCCCGGCCGGACTCCGTCCGCCTCGGCCTGACGGTCCGTCGTCCCGGTCAGCCGGTCGCGGTGACCGGCCACCGCCCGGGGCATCAGCACATCCGCGTACGCGGACCCCGCGCCGGCCGAGGCGGCGGCGGGCGGTTCGGCCGCCTCCGTCTCCTCCGCCGGTTCGAGCACGGGCGGCTCGGGCTGGGTGGGCCGCTCGGGGACGACCATGTCGCCGCGGAAGCTCGGCACCGCCTCCAGCAGGCTGGTCAGCGAGTCGCGCTCACCGGCCGAGGCGCTGCTCACGTACTCCTCGGGCTCGGCGGCGGCCGGGGCGGGCCGCTCGATCTGCCGGTCGAGGGCCCGGTCCAGCGGCCGGTCGCGCGGCAGCCGGGCGATCCGGGGCACGAACGGGAAGCTGGGCTCGGGCGCGGCGACGTCGTCGGTCTCGCCGATCAGCGAGCGCGCCTCGTCGTCCACGGCCTGGACCAGCCGCCTGGGCGGGTCGTACGTCCAGCTCGCCGAGTGCGGCTCACCCGCGACCCGGTAGACGAGCAGGACTTCCCAGGTGCCGTCGTCACGGCGCCACGAGTCCCACTGGACGGTTTCCTTGTCGGCGCCGCGCAGCAGGAGACGCTCCTGCACCGCCTCGCCGAGTTGAGGGCCGGTGTTCTCGCCGGGACGGCGCACAGGAGTCTTCCGGGCCCGCTCGGCCATGAAGGCGCGCTCCGCGAGCACGGGGCCCTCGAAGCGGCGTACACGGTCAACGGGGATGCCCGCGAACTGGGCGACCTCCTCCGCGGAGGCGCCGGCTCGTATGCGGGCCTGGATGTCGCGGGGACGGAGGTGGCTCTCCACCTCGATCTCGATCTGGCCGAGCCGGGCGCGGTCGTTGCGCACGGCGGCGCGCAGCCGCTCATCGATCGGAAGCGTGTACTCCGTGCTGTCCGCAGCCTTGAGCACCAGTCGTGTGCCGTCGTTGGAGACGGCCACGACACGCAGTTCGGGCATGGGAACCTCCCGGGTGGTGCCTGCCGACGTCACGTGCGTCGCTGCTTCCGCTAGTCGAGTGTGACCGGCCCGGGTGCAGCCTGCCACAACCTTGCCAAGTTGCCCGGCGTGTCGGGCTCCCGTCCTGGTGCGCCACCATGACACGGTTACCCATTGCGACCCAAAGTGACCGATTTGGCCGCTCTGTGCAGCAGGCACGCGCGTGATGCCTTGACACCGCCGGTTCGAGTGCCGCCGTCGGCCCCCTCCGGTGGCTGCGGATTCCCACGTCGGAGTCCGCCCCAGGGCTCGTCACAGTACTCCATTCGGGCCACCGGGGTGGACCGGCGCGCCGCCGAAGTTCTCGCGAGGCGCGGGAGTTGAGATACCCAGTTCTCCGCGAAATGCCCCTGATGCGTGTTGTCCTTCACACAATCACCGGAAACGGAACTATCCACTTCGCTCATTTGTCCCTTCCTGTTGCATGGTGGGAGAGATGTCAAGCAGGGGCTGGTAATGGTTCAGAAGCCGGAAAGTGACACAGAACCGAAGGAAAGGCGCATAGATCTGAGTCTCCCGCAGGTCGCCGGGAGTGCCGTGGCAGCCGTCGCGGCGGCCGTGCTGGCCTCGCAGTTGGGCGTGTACGGCACGATCGCGGGAGCGGGCGTGATGAGCGTCGTCGCCACCTGCGGCGGCTCGGTCTTCCAGCACTTCTTCCGCCGCACCGGCGAGCAGATCCGCGAGGTGACGGTCCAGGTGACCCACCCGGAGGGCCGCCAGGTGACGGTGCACACCAAGGAGACGACGCCCGCCGGGCACAGAGGCGCCGCCCGGCGGTCCGAGCCGGAGCCGGCCGAGGACGCCACCACGGTGCTGCCCACGGTCGACCCGGGCACGGTCCCGGAGGTGGTCCCGGACGCGGAGAGCACGCGGCTGCTGAAGCCGGTCGACACCGACCGGACGCAGCTGCTGGACCTCGGCGACGCACGGACCCGGATGCTCCGCGTCCCACCGGGCACGGGCCCCGGAACCGATGCCGACCGTACGCAGCTGCTGCCGCACGCCGGCGACCGTACGCAGATGCTCCCGCGGTCCGCCGCGGACACGGCCGTCGCCGACGACGAGTTCGGCGAGGGCGTCACCCACGGAACCCGCCTGCGCGGCTGGAAGCGCCCCGCGCTCGCGGCCGCCGCGGTCTTCGCCGTCTCCATGGCCGGGATCACCGCGTTCGAGATGATCTCGGGCAACGACCTCAGCGGCGGCGAGGGCACCACCCTCAGCTCCGTCGTGCGCGGCGGCGGCGACCGGGACCCCGGACCCGCCGATCCCACGCCCTCCGGCGAGACCGGCCGGGACGGGGGAGCGGACGAGCGGGAACCGACCCCGGGTGACGGCACCGGATCCGCCCCCGCCACGGAGCGGGGCGACAACAGCGGCGAGAGCCCCGACCCCGGTACGGGCACGGGCGGCGAGAACCCGGGCACCGGGTCCACTCCCACGCCGACGCCCTCCGCTTCCGGCGGCGGGACCACGCCCGATCCGGTGCCGCCCACCCCGTCGCCCTCCGGCGACGCCGGAACCGGCGCTCCCTCGACCGGCACGGGCGTCGCCCCCGGGCAGGGGGAGCAGGCCCCGCCCGGCGCCGACGCCGAGTGACCGGCGTACCGGCGGGGCGTGGAACGCGCATCGGCCCCGGCCCCCTCACCAGGAGGGGGCCGGGGCCGACGGCGTACCGGGATCCGGAGCCGCTCAGTCGCCGAGCACGCGCCGCAGGTAGTCGTTGCCGAACAGGCGGTCCGGGTCCAGCCGGTCGCGCAGCGCGGTGAACTCGCCGAAGCGCGGGTAGACCTCCGCCAGATAGGCCGCGTCACGGGTGTGGACCTTGCCCCAGTGCGGCCGGCCGGCGTGCGCGGTCATGATCCGCTCGACCGCGGTGAAGTACGACCGGTGGGGCGTGCCCTTGTAGAGGTGGACGGCGATGTACGCGCTGTCCCGGCCCGAGGCGGTCGACAGCGCCATGTCGTCGGCCGGAGCGGTGCGCACCTCGACCGGGAAGCTGATCTTCAGTGGTGACCGCTCGACCATGGCTTTCAGCTCCCGCAGCACCGTCACCGCCTGCTCGCGCGGAACGGCGTACTCCATCTCCACGAACCGCACGCGGCGCGGGCTGGTGAACACCTTGTAGGGGATGTCGGTGTACGTACGCGCCGACAGCGCCCGGCTGGAGAGCCTGGCGATCGAGGGGATCGTCGCCGGGACCGCGCGGCCGAGCGAACAGGCGACCTGGAAGACGCCGTTGGACAGCAGCTCGTCGTCGATCCAGCTGCTCACCCTCCCGGGCGGGGCGGCCGGACCGGCGCTGCGGTTGTTGCGCTTGGTGTTGCAGTTCCCGGTGTGCGGGAACCAGTAGAACTCGAAGTGCTCGTTCTCGGCGACCAGGGCATCGAAGTCCGCGGTGACCCGGTCGAAGCTCATCGGCTCCTCACGGGCGGTCAGCAGGAAGATCGGCTCCACGGCGAGGGTGACGGCGGTGATCACCCCGAGGGCGCCGATCCCGATCCGGGCCGCGGCGAACACCTCCGGGTTCTCCACGGCCGAGCAGCGCAGCACCGTGCCGTCGGCGGTGACCAGCTCCAGTGCGCGGATCTGCGCCGCTATCGACGCCGAGTCCCGGCCCGTGCCGTGCGTACCGGTGGAGGTCGCCCCGGCGATCGTCTGCTCCATGATGTCGCCCATGTTCGTGAGCGACAGGCCCTCGCGGGCGAGAGCGGTGTTGAGCCGCTTGAGCGGAGTGCCCGCCTCCACCGTCACGGTCATCGCCGTACGGTCGATGTCCCGGATCCCGGTGAGCAGGTCCGGGCGTATCAGCACCCCGTCGGTGGCGGCCGCCGCCGTGAAGGAGTGGCCCGCCCCGACCGGCTTCACCCGCAGGCCCTCCGCGCCCGCCCGGCGCAGTACGTCCGCGAGTTCGTCCACGGACGCGGGGGACTCGGTACGGGCGGGCCGGGCGGTGACGGTGCCCGCCCAGTTACGCCACGTGCTCGTCGTCGTCCGTGCGTAGGTGTCGGTCATCTTGCCCGCGCCCTCCCGTCGCAGCCGGCCCGGCCAGCCGGCGATACCCCAGGAACGCCACCGCCGCCGCGAGAGCTCCCGCCACGGCGGGCACCGCGTACCCCGCCTTCGCCCCGGCGGCGTCGACCACCCAGCCGGCGGCCGAGGAGCCGAGCGCCACCCCGACCGCGAGCCCGGTACTGGTCCAGGTCATGCCCTCGGTCAGCTTGGTGCGCGGTACGTGCGCTTCGACGAGGGCCATGGTGGTGACCATCGTCGGTGCGATGGCGAGGCCCGCGACAAAGAGCGCCACGGCCAGCAACGGAAGGTTCCCGGCCAGTTGGAGGGGGATCATACTCACGGCCATCGCGCAGACACCCACCAGCCACCTGGTCCCGGGGTTCCCCTTGAGGTGCAGCAGCCCGAACACGGCCCCCGCGAGACACGAACCGAGCGCGTAGACGGCCAGCACCAGGGAGGCGGCGGCCTTGTGGCCGCGCTCCTCGGCGAAGGCCACGGTCACCACGTCCACGCCCCCGAAGATCGCGCCCGTCGCCACGAAGGTGGCCACCAGGACCTGGAGTCCCCGCGAGCGCAGCGCCGAACCTCCGGTGTGCTGCGACTTCGGGTGCGGCACCGGCTCGGTCGCCCGCTGCGCGGTCAGCCAGAAGACGCCGACCAGCAGGAAGGCGGCGGCGATCAGCGGACCCGCCTCCGGGAACCAGGCGGTGGACAGGCCGATGGAGATGATCGGGCCGAAGATGAAGCACACCTCGTCGACGATCGACTCCCACGCGTAGGCGGTGTGCAGATCACGGCCGGAACCCCGGTAGATCTCCGCCCAGCGGGACCGGACCATCGACCCCACGCTCGGCACGCAGCCCGCGCCCACCGAGAAGACGAACAGGGTCCACTCCGGCGCCCCCTGCTGGGCGCAGATCAGCAGACCCGCCACCGCCGCCACCGCGACCAGGGTGACCGGGCGCAGCACCCGGCGCTGCCCGTAGCGGTCGACCAGCCGGGAGACCTGGGGGCCGCAGACCGCCGCCGACATCGCCAGGGTGGCGGAGAGCGCCCCGGCCAGCCCGTAGCGGCCGGTGAGCTGGGAGATCATCGTCACGACGCCGATGCCCATCATGGACAAGGGCATCCGGCCGAAGAAGCCTGCGGCGGAGAATTCCCTGGATCCGGGGGCGGAGAAGATGGCGCGGTAGGGGCTGGGCAAGGGGTACTCCGGTCGTGCCTGTCAGGCGTATAGGTGGCCGATACAGCTTACGGCGGGGCCGGACGTTCCGGACACCGGATTCCGGCCCGGCCCGGGGGAGCGGCGCAGGTTCCCCGGGCCCCGTGGCCCCCGGCCCTTCCGGTCTTCCCGACGGGTCGTCGGATGTCGGTTGCCGCCCTGTCGGAGGCGGGTGGCAGGATCGATGCCATGTCCGATCTGCGCGATCCCGCTCCCTACGACGCCCTGCTGCTGCTCTCCTTCGGCGGCCCCGAGGGCCCGGACGACGTGGTCCCGTTCCTGGCGAACGTGACCCGCGGCCGAGGCATCCCCGAGGAACGCCTCAAGGAGGTCGGCAAGCACTACTTCCTGTTCGGCGGGGTCAGCCCGATCAACGCGCAGAATCGCGCGCTGCTCGACGCGCTGCGCAAGGACTTCGCGGAGCACGGCCTGGATCTCCCGGTCTACTGGGGCAACCGCAACTGGGCCCCGTATCTGACCGACGTCCTGCGCGAGATGACCGCCGACGGACACCGCCGGATCGCCGTCCTCGCCACCAGCGCCTACGCCTCCTACTCCGGCTGCCGCCAGTACCGCGAGAACCTCGCCGAGTCACTGGCCGCCCTGGAGGCCGAGGGGCTGCCCGTGCCCCGGGTCGACAAGCTGCGGCACTACTTCAACCACCCCGGCTTCGTGACGCCCATGGCGGACGGCGTCCTCGCCTCGCTCGCCGACCTCCCCGAGGACGCCCGCGCGGGCGCGCACATCGCGTTCACCACCCACTCCATCCCGACCTCCGCCGCTGACGCCTCGGGCCCGGCCGACGCGCACGGCGAGGGCGGCGCGTACGTCGCCGAGCACCTCGACGTGGCCCGGCTGATCATCGAGACGGTGCGCGAGGAGACCGGGATCGAGTACCCGTGGCGGCTCGTCTACCAGTCCCGCAGCGGCGCCCCGCACATTCCGTGGCTGGAACCCGACATCTGCGACCACCTGGAGACCCTGAGCGCCGAGGGGGTCCCCGCGGTCGTGATGGCGCCCATCGGCTTCGTCTCGGACCACATGGAGGTCCTGTACGACCTCGACACCGAGGCCACCGCGAAGGCCGCCGAGATCGGCCTGCCGGTCCGCCGGTCCGCCACGGTGGGCGACGACCCGCGCTTCGCCGCCGCCGTACGGGACCTGGTCCTGGAGCGCGCCGCGACCGAGCGCGGCCGGGCGGTGGAGCGCTGCGCGCTGGGCTCCCTGGGGCCCTCGCACGACCTCTGTCCGGTCGGCTGCTGCCCCGCCAGGACCCCGAAACCCGCCGCCGCCGGGGCCGACAGCCCGTACGCCCGATCCGTGGACGCCGCTACGGATGCCCCGTAGAGCGCCTGTTCCGCCGAGTCCCCTGGGAGCGCCGTGACCGACCCCGCCCTGTCCGAACTGCTCGACCTCGCCCTGGAGGCGGCCCGCCGCGCCGGAGCCCTGCTGCGCGACGGCCGCCCCGCCGACCTGGGGGTGGCCGCGACCAAGTCCAGCCCCATCGACGTGGTCACCGAGATGGACATCGCCGCCGAGAAGCTGATCACCGGCTACCTCTCCGACTTCCGCCCCGACGACGGCTTCCTCGGCGAGGAGGGGTCCAGCTCCCCGGGCAGCACCGGCATCCGCTGGGTCATCGACCCCCTCGACGGCACGGTGAACTACCTCTACGGCCTGCCCACCTGGGCGGTCTCCATCGCCGCCGAGCGCGACGGCGAGCGGGTCGTGGGCGTCGTCGAGGCCCCGATGCGCCGCGAGACGTACCGGGCGGTCCTCGGCGGCGGTGCGTTCGCGAACGGCGAAGCCCTGCGCTGCCGCCCCGCCCCGCCGCTGGACCAGGCCCTCGTCTCGACCGGTTTCAACTACGTCGCCCACGTCCGCGCCCACCAGGCGGACATCGCCCAGCAGCTGATCCCCAGGCTCCGGGACATCCGGCGCAGCGGCTCGGCGGCCGTCGACCTCTGCGATGTGGCGGCGGGCCGGCTGGACGGCTACTACGAGCGCGGGCTGCACCCCTGGGACCTGGCGGCGGGCGACCTCATCGCCCGGGAGGCGGGCGCGCTGACCGGCGGTCGCCCGGGGCTGCCCGCCGACGGCGACCTGACGGTGGCCGCCACCCCCGGCGTCTTCGAGCCGCTTCAGGCCGCCCTCGACGAGCTGGGCGCCTGGCACGACTGACGGGCACCCCGCCCCGAGGAAAGCCCTGACGAGGGGCCTGAGGCCGCCGCACACGCCACGGGGCCCCGGACACCATGACGGTGTCCGGGGCCCCGTGGCGTACGGCTCAGACGCTGGTGGCGCCGATTTCCACGCCGTGCTCGGCGGCGAGACGGCGCAGATCGTCCAGCTCGCCCTGCTCGACGTCCGCGAGGAAGTCGTCGCCGTCCTCGCGCGCCCGCGTGAGGTCGGTCTCGGTCGTCTTGATGCGTTGCAGCAGACCTGCGGTGAAAGCGTCCATGATGCGCCCCCTCATCGTGGGTCGGTGGCACGGGGGTGTGCCCGGGATCCCCCGGCCGGGGGGCCGGAGGTGCGGGTGATCGCGCCGCCGCTCCGGGGAAAAAGGAGTGGGCCGTGGCATGCCACGTGACAGGCGTGATCGCGGGTGTGAACCCCTCTTCCCCGCGCCATGACTCAGAGAAACCTCAACTGGCCCGGAAATCCGCCGGTTTCCCGGCGGACAGCCGCCCGGAGGTCCGGCCCGCCGCCGCCTTACCGCCGGTTTATGCGCGTTGCGGGCAGGATGGAGGCGCACAGTCGGCATTGCTGCCCGTGTTCGAGCGGGCCCGCGTGGGCCGCTCTGTGAACCCATCGAAGGACCGAAGGAAGGACTGCGCCGTGCGCGTACTCGTCGTCGAGGACGAGCAGCTGCTCGCCGATGCGGTGGCCACCGGACTGCGCCGGGAGGCCATGGCCGTCGACGTCGTCTACGACGGTGCCGCGGCCCTGGAGCGCATCGGGGTCAACGACTACGACGTCGTCGTGCTGGACCGGGACCTCCCGGTGGTGCACGGGGACGACGTCTGCCGCAGGATCGTCGAACTCGGCATGCCGACCCGGGTGCTCATGCTCACCGCGTCCGGCGACGTCAGCGACCGGGTCGAGGGCCTGGAGCTGGGCGCGGACGACTATCTGCCCAAGCCCTTCGCCTTCAGCGAGCTGACCGCCCGGGTGCGCGCGCTGGGCCGCCGTACGACGGTGGCGCTGCCGCCTGTCCTGGAGCGCGCCGGCATCAAGCTCGACCCGAACCGGCGCGAGGTCTTCCGCGACGAGGTGGAGATCCAGCTCGCCCCGAAGGAGTTCGCCGTGCTGGAGGTCCTCATGCGCAGCGAGGGTGCGGTCGTCTCGGCGGAACAGCTGCTGGAGAAGGCCTGGGACGAGAACACCGACCCCTTCACCAACGTGGTGCGCGTCACGGTCATGACGCTGCGCCGCAAGCTCGGCGAACCGCCCGTCATCGTCACCGTGCCGGGCTCCGGATACCGGATCTGAGGACCATGGCCACCACCTCCGAGCCTCCCGCGGCGCCCCCGAAGCCCACCTGGGAGCCCAAGCAGCAGGAGCCCCCGTACCCCTGGCTGCGCCCGACCATCCGCATACGGCTCACGCTGCTGTACGGCGGGATGTTCCTCATCGCGGGCATCGTGCTGCTGTCGATCATCTACATGCTGGCGGCGCAGGCGCTGCACGTGGGCACGGACCTGCCGTTCAAGCTGCTGCCCGACAGCAAGATCCAGCTCACCAACAACGCCTGCCCCGCCCTCACGCCGGGCCTCTCGGCGGACGAGGCGAACGCCGCGCTCAAGGCGTGCAACGAGTCACAGCGCAAACATGCGCTGGACACCCTGCTCAACCGTTCGCTGCTGGCCCTGGTCGGCCTGAGCGTGATCGCCTTCGCCTTCGGCTACGCCATGGCGGGACGCGTGCTGTCCCCGCTCGGCCGGATCACCAGGACCGCGCGCCGGGTGGCCGGGACGGACCTCACCCGGCGGATCGAGCTGGACGGCCCGGACGACGAGCTGAAGGAGCTGGCGGACACCTTCGACGACATGCTGGACCGGCTGGAGCGGGCCTTCACCGCGCAGCAGCGGTTCGTCGGCAACGCCTCGCACGAGCTGCGCACCCCGCTGGCGATCAACCGCACGCTGCTGGAGGTCCACCTCTCCGACCCGGAGGCCCCACCGGAGCTGCAGCAGCTCGGCAAGACCCTCCTGGCCACCAACGAGCGCAGCGAGCAGCTCGTCGAGGGCCTGCTGCTGCTGGCCCGCAGCGACAACCAGATCGTCGAGCGCAAGCCGGTCGACCTCGCGGAGGTCGCCGAGCGCGCCATCGACCAGACCCGGGCGGAGGCGGCGGCGAAGAAGGTCGAGATCCGCGGCGAACGGTCCACGGCGGTGGTCCAGGGCAACGGCGTCCTGCTGGAGCGGATCGCGCTGAACCTCGTGCAGAACGCCGTGCGCTACAACGTGCCCGAGGACGGCTGGGTGGAGGTCACCACCGAGGCGCGGGACGGGCAGGCGCTGATCGTCGTCTCGAACACAGGACCGGTGGTCCCGGCCTACGAGATCGACAACCTCTTCGAGCCCTTCAGGCGGCTGCGTACGGAGGGCACGGGCAGCGACAAGGGGGTCGGGCTCGGCCTGTCGATCGCCCGGTCCGTCGCGCG
>NZ_BMVK01000022.1 GCF_014650675.1 Streptomyces anulatus
ACACTCTCTGCAGGGTGGCGCCGGCGACCTTCGCCGCGAGCCGTTTGCCGTCCCAGGCACCGAGGATCGCCGCTCCGGCGAACGGGGCGATCACCTCCCATCGGAGGTGGTCGCCGGTTCCCGATCGAGCCGCGAGGGCGGTGAGGGAATTGACCGTGATGACCAGGAGGCTGGTGCCCACGGCCTGTTTCATCCGCAGGCCGAGGACGCCGACGAGGGCGGGCACGGCGAGAAACCCGCCCCCCACTCCGAGGAATCCCGTCACAGCGCCGAGCCCGGCGCCGGTTCCGGCCGCCTTCGCAGGCCGCGCCCCCTCCTTCTGCTCGGCGGCCGAAGGCCTGAGCATCCGCAGCGCCGCCAGGGCGGCGATCACCGCGAACGCCGTCGTGAGAGCCGCTTCGGGCAGATGACCGGCGACCGCTCCGGCGAGGTATGCCGGGACGACTCCCGCCGCCGCGAGCAACGCCCCGGCTTTCCAGGCGACATGGCCGTCTCTCGCGTACGCGTAGAGAGCGGTGGCCGAGGTGGCGGTGACGATGATCAGACTGGCCGTGGTGGCCGAGGCCGCCGAGAAGCCGAGCAGGTAGATCAGCGCCGGAACCGCCAGCACACCACCGCCGCCACCGAGCGCGCCGAGCGCGAGCCCGATCACCGTCCCGGCGACGAGGGCGAGAACCAAGGTGCTCACGCTATCGAGCCGCCGTCACCGCGCTCGTCGATCACCGGCAGCCCCGCGGCGGCCCACGCGTTCATGCCGCCCTTGACGTCCACCGCGTCCGCTCCCCGCTCGGCGAGAAGCTTCACGGCCCGTTGGGAGCGCTGCCCGCTGCGGCAGATCACCACCAACGGCCTCCCCCGCACTGCCGCCGGAAGCGCCGCACCCTCGGCCAGGGCGGTCAGCGGTGCGTGCACCGCGCCGGGAGCGTGGCCGGTTCGCCACTCGGGCTTCTCCCGTACGTCCAGCAGTACGGCTTCGGGGCTGTCCCCGCCGGTGCGGGTGCGTGCCTCGCCGATGGACAGGCGTTGTCCACGTCCACGAAAGAGGAACATCGACGTCACCCTTCCTCGGTGACGATGGCCAGTCCGGCCGCGGCGGCGGCGTCGAAACCGTCGTCCACGGCGACCACGTCCCGTCCCGCCGCGTCCAGCAGCGACGCGGCGATGCCGGCACGCATACCGCCGGCGCAGTGCACCCAGACCGTGCCGTCGGGCACCTCGTCGATACGTCGGTGGACCTGGTGGACCGGGATGTGGACCGATCCCTCGATCCAGCCCTCCGCCCGCTCCGATGAGCGGCGTACGTCCAGCACGACGATCCGGTCCCTGTCCCGACCTGCCAGTTCGGCGAACGTGGCACGCGGAAAGGATGCGACGCTCTCGCCGGCGCGAAGCCAGTCCGCGGGCCCCCCGGTCGCGGCGGCGGCCGGCCGGTCGATGCCGACGCGCACCAGCTCCCGCTGGGCCGCGGCGAGTTGCCCGGCCGACTCGGCGAGCAGGGTCACCGGCTTGCCCCAGGGGATCAGCCAGGCGAGGTACGTGGCGAGCTTGCCGTCCGCCTCGAAGTTGAAGGAACCCGCGACATGCCCCTCGGCGAAAGCGATGCGGTTGCGCAGGTCCACCACCCACTCCCCCGCCGCGAGCCGCGCGGCGATGTCGTGGGGGTCGGCGACGGCCGGCGCGGTCAGGTCCACGGGGGCGGGCCCGGCCGTATTGGCGGGGCTCATGTGCGCGTAGTAGGCGGGCACGTCCTCCAGTCCCGCCAGCAGCTCGGCGACGAAGGTGTCCACCTCCACGGTGAGAGCCGGATTGGCCGCCTTCTCCTTGCCGATCGTGGTCGCCTCCCCGTCGGCCTGGGCGGACGAGCAGAAGCTGCCGAATCCATGCGTCGGCAGCACCTCGGTCTCATCGGGCAGGGAGTCCGCGAGGCGGCGGGCGGAGGCGTGCTGGGCGCGGGCCAACTGCTCGGTGAGCCTCGGCTCCACGAGATCGGGGCGCCCCACCGTACCGATGAGGAGGGAACCGCCGGTGAACGCGGCGACGGGCCGGCCCGCCTCGCTCAGCACGTACGCCGTGTGGTGCGGCGTATGCCCGGGTGTCGCCACCGCGGCCAGGACCAGTTCCGCGTCGATGACGACGGTGTCGCCGTCGGACACGGCGGTACGAGCGAACGAGACGTGCGCGCCGGCCGGAACGAGGTAGGCGGCTCCGGTGATGCGGGCCAGCTCAAGACCGCCGGTCACGTAGTCGTTGTGGATGTGCGTCTCGACCACATGGGTTATCGCCACACCACGCCGGGCCGCAGTGGCCAGCACCCGGTCGATGTCACGGGGCGGATCCACGACGACCGCCGTCCGACGGCCGCCGGCGAGGTAGCTGCGGTTACCCAGGCCCTCCAGCTCGATGGCTTCAACGAAGAACACGGAAAGTCTCCTTCCGACGGAAAAATTACCCCGGGGGGTATGTCGTTCACCGTAACACTCTTACCCCCGGGGGTATATTCCGAGGCTCGGCGGGGCCTTCGGACAGGCCTGGCCATCGGTCGTCCACCCCGAGAGCGGGCAGCCCGCCAGGGTGTCCTGGCCGCACAGGCGTCGTAAAATGGGAGCAGCGGCTCGTGTACGACGGCGTATCCCGATCATGAATAAACCAATCGAGGACTACGCCCTCATAGGTGACCTGGAGAGCGCTGCCATGGTCGGCCGGGACGGCTCGATCGACTGGCTCTGCCTTCCGCGCTTCGACTCGCCGGCGTGCTTCGCGTCCCTGCTGGGCACCGACGACAACGGCTTCTGGCGTGTCGCACCGGTGGACGCGCAAAGGTGCTCGCGCCGGGCCTATCGCGACGACACCCTGATCCTGGATTCCTGGTGGGAGACCGGCTCGGGCACGGTCCGGGTCAGTGATTTCATGCCGCCCCGTACTCGGTTCCCGTGCATCGTGCGCACGGTGGAGGGCACGTCCGGATGCGTGAGGGTGCGCAGCGAGCTGAGACCCCGCTTCAACCAGGGACGGATCGTCCCGTGGGTGAGGGAAGCCGGCGCCTGCACGGTGGCAGTCGCGGGGCCGGACTCACTCTGGCTGAGCGCCGGTGACACCGGGCGTACGCCGCGCGGAGGCGACCCCGGTACTCTCGATTTCATCGTCCCCGCGGGTCGCCGCGTGAACCTGATGCTCGCGTGGGCTCCCTCGCACCTCTGCGAGATGCCCGCTCCCCTGTGCGTCCCCGCGGAGACCGCGCTGAAGGAGACCGGCGACTTCTGGCGCGACTGGACGGCCCGGTGCTGCTACCAAGGGCCCTGGCGTGACGCCGTGGTCCGCTCACTGATCACCCTCAAAGCCCTCACCTACGCCCCCACGGGCGGCATCGTCGCAGCGCCGACCGCTTCTCTCCCCGAATCCGCGGGAGGGGAGCGGAATTGGGACTATCGGTACTGCTGGCTGCGTGACTCCGCCCTCACCCTGTCGTGCCTGCTGCGCAGCGGCTATCGGAACGAGGCCGCCGCCTGGCTGGACTGGCTGCTGCGAGCCGTCGCCGGCGGACCCGCCGGCCTGCAGACGGTGTACGGCCTCGAGGGGCAACGGGGCCTGCCGGAGTCCGAGGCCCCCTGGCTGCCGGGGTACGAAGGTGCGCGACCGGTGCGGTTCGGGAACGCGGCCGCCGGTCAGTTTCAGCTCGACGTGTACGGAGACGTCCTCGACACCCTCTACAGGTCGCTGCGCGCCGGCATACCTCTGGAGAGGCACATGTGGAGCCTGGTCAACGTCCTGATGAGCTATCTGCGTGAGCACTGGCGCGAGCCCGACCAGGGCCTGTGGGAAGTCCGTGGTCCACGGCGGCATTTCGTCCATTCGAAAGTCATGTCGTGGGTCGCGGCCGACCGGGCGCTGCGCATTGGGGTTCTCCTGGACAGGAACGGATCGTCGGGCCAGTGGCGGGCCATGCGGGACGCCATCCACGCGGAGGTGTGCCAAGAGGGGTGGGACCCCGTGCGCCGTTCCTTCGTACAGTCCTACGGTTCGTCCGCACTCGACGCGTCCGCCCTGCTGATTCCGAGGCTCGGCTTCCTCCGCCCGGGCGACGACCGGGTGCGACGCACCATCGCGGCGATGCGGGAGTTGGACCAGGGAGGCTTCGTGCGGCGTTACGTCGTGGACGGCAGGGGCGTGAACGACGTCGACGGGCTGCGCGGCGGCGAGGGCGCCTTCGTCGCGTGTTCGCTCTGGTACGCCGACGCGCTCGCCTCGGTCGGCGAACGGGACCGGGCCCGGGAGACCTTCGAGCGGGTGCTCGCCGTACGCAACGATGTCGGGCTGCTCTCGGAGCAGTGGGACCCGGTGCGCCACCGCCACCTGGGCAATACCCCCCAGGCCTTCAGCCACATCGCGCTGGTGGAGACGGCGTTCGCCCTCCAGCGGGCAGGCGTCACCGCGAAGGCATGCGCCTGACGGCGGACAGCAGCACCATCCCGGAGTCACCGTAGTCCGGCAGGCTGGCGTCGGGGCCTATCCGTGTGACCCGCAGGTCATCTGTCGACGGCGCGAAGACCTCGGTGACGATCGCGCTGTCGACCGGGCAGCCGGGCCAACGCGACGCCGGGCCGATGCGGTATGTCGGCATGTTCTCCATGAAGGCCGCGACCAGGCGTCCGCCGGGCCTCACGGAGTGCGCGAAGCGGCCGCAGAAGTCGGCGAACTCGGTGAAGTCCTCCGTGACCCCCTCGGCGACGAAGTTCATCGAAGCGATGTCGTAGGTACCGGGTTCCAGGGTCCGTACGTCCGCGTGGACGACGCGGACCACCGAGAGGGCCTCGGGCAGCGACGGCGGCAGGTCGGGGTTCAGCTCCCGGCACAGGGCATGGAACTGCTCCCAGCTCGCGTCGGGGCCGCGGCTGAGTTGTCCGGTCAGGTACCGGACTCCGGCGGCGCTCGCCTCGACCGCGTCGATCCGACGGCTCGCGGCCGCGGCGAGCAGCAGGGGATAGAGGTTGGGTCCCGCGCCGAACTCGACCGAACGGGCGGCGCTGCCGGGCGCGATGCCGCGATAGACCGCGCTGTGGTGAGCGATGACGGCCGCGTCGGACGGGTGTATCTCACGGTAGTTCTCCGCGAGGTAGTCCTGGACCGGCCAGCTGTCCCAGTCCACGTCGTCGTTGCGGGTCACCTGCCCCGGCATGGCCCGCTCAGCTCCCCGGCCGCCGTACGGCGAAACGCTCGCAGAGCGCCGTCAGGGTGGCGTTGAGCCGGTCGATGTCGTCGTCGGAGTTGAGCGCCGTGATCTGCACCCGGAAGCCCACACGGTCGCGCGGGACGAGGGGGTACGCGGCCAGGGTCACGTAGATCCCGCTGTCCCAGAGAAATCCGGCCACCGCGTCGAGGTCCGACGCGTCCGGCAGGACGATCTCCACGATCGGCAGTCCATCGACGTTGGGCGTGGCCATACCCAGATCACGGACATGGTCGAGCACCTTGGCCGTCTTGCGGTGCACATCGGCTCGAATGGCGTCGCCACGGCGCTCGTTGACCTCCAGCCCGGCGAGTGCGGTCGCCAACGAGGCCGTCGGTGACGGACCGGAGTACAGGTAGGGGCCCGCCGCGACCTTCAGCAGGTCCTTGAGGGGAGTCGGCAGCGCCAGAAAGGCAAGCAGCGACGAGTACGCCTTGGAGAAGCCGCCGACGAGCACGATGTCGTCGTACGTCTCCCCGGTGTGCCGGACCACGCTGTTCCCGCGTGCCCCGTACGGACTCAGCTCGTCGCCGCGTCGTTCCCCGACGATGCCGAATCCATGGGTGTCGTCGAGGTACAGGGTGGCGCCCCGGTTCCGGCAGATCTCCGCCAGCCGGGGCACGTCGGGGACGTTCCCGCTCATGCTGTTCACGCCGTCCAGGCAGACCAGCCGCGCCGATCCGGACGGCACCGCCCGTAGCTGGGCGTCGAGTTGGTCCGGCCGGTCGCCGCGGAACCGCTGCAAGGTGGCCCCCTGCCCGCGGGCCGCCACACAACCGTCGTACACGGTCCGGTGCGCCGTCGCCTCGACGAACACATGCCCGCTGCCCGCGAGAACCGGGATCACCGAGGCGTGGATCAGGGTCGCCGTCGGCAGCAGCAAGGTGTCCGGGGCTTCGAGGAGCGCGGCGAGCCGCTCCTCTATCTCGGGGTAGATCCGCGGGCTGCCGAGCAGCCGTGACCAGCTCGGGTGGGTGCCCCAGCGCCGCACGGCGGGTTCGATGGCACCGATGATCTCCTGATCTCGGTCGAAGCCCAGGTAGTTGCAGGAGGCGAAGTCGATCAGCCACTGGTCTCCGCAGCGGATGTGACGGCCCCGCACCTCGTCGAGGACCGCGTCGCTCATGGGGCTGGTTCGTCGGAGGTGTTCGAGGTCGCCCCAGCGCTGGTCCTGTCCATCCTTCATGACCGAGGTGGTGATGTCCGGCATCGGCCTGCTCCTTCCTCCGGCGGTCGGCTCGCCTCCGGCCGCCAACTCCTTCTGGGGCGCCGCAGCAGCGATGCGCTCTGTCGGGCTGTCATCGGACGGGCGTAGAGGAACCCCTGCCCGTACCGGCAGCCCATGCATGCCAGCAGATCCCGCTGTCCGGCATCCTCGATTCCCTCGGCGATCACCTGAAGACCGAGCGTGTCGGCGATGTGAACGATGCCCTCCACCAGTGCCACCTGCTGCCGATCGGTCGTGATGTCGTCGATGAACGACTTGTCGATCTTCAGCACGTCGATGGGCATTTCCTTGAGGTAACGCAGGGAGGAGAATCCGGTGCCGAAGTCGTCCAGGGCGATGCGTACACCCAGGTCCTTCAGGGACCGCATGACCGCTTCGACCTGGCTGTCCCAGTGCAGCATGACCGTCTCGGTGAGTTCCAGCTGCAGCGACCCCGGGGAGAGCCCGGGCGTGGCGAGTACTCCGCAGACCTCGTCCAGGAAGTCCGCATCACGGAACTGACGGGCCGACACATTGACGCTGACATAGGGAGGGGCACTCCGAGCAGCCTGTTGGAGGACCGTGATGTCGCCGATGGCTCTCCCCAGCACCCAGGTGCCCAGGGGCATGATGTGGCCGGTCTCCTCGGCCAGCGCGATGAACTGCTGCGGGGGAACGGATCCGCGCCGCGCGTGGGGCCACCGGGCGAGCGCCTCGAAGCCGACGATGCGACCGCCTGTGATGTCCACGACCGGCTGGTAGCGCACCGCGAACTCCTCCTGGACGATCGCCGAGTCCAGGCTCGCCCTCAGATCGTGCTGTTCGATCATGCGGGCCCGCAGCCGGGTCCGGAAGCGACGCCACTGACGTTTGCCCCCCGCTTTGGCAGCGCGAAGCGCCAGGTCGGAGTGGCTCAGCAGTTCCTCGCTGTCCACGCTGTCCATCGCCGTCGCCACTCCGACACTCGCCGACACACTCACCGAACCGTCCGGCAGCCGGAAGGGGCGGTTGAGGCTCTGGACGATCTGAGCAGCCAGCAGTTCGGCGTCGATGGGCTCCTTCGCGCCCTCCATGAGTACGGCGAACTCGTCGCCGCCCAGACGTGCGGCCGTGTCGGTGCGGCGCAGGGTCTCGGTGAGCCGGCCGCCCACCGCGTTCAGGAGCTGGTCCCCCACGGCGTGGCCCATGCTGTCGTTGACGATCTTGAAGTCGTCGAGGTCGATGTACAGCACGCACGTGAGGGTCGACTCACGGCGGCCGCGCAGCAGCGCGCGCTCGATCCGCTCCAGGAGCAGCATGCGGTTGGGCAGACCGGTCAGTGAATCGTGGAACGCCCGCTGGGTGAGCTCGTGCTCCAGTTGACGCTGCTCCGTCACATCCCGCAGGGTGACCACGAGCCCTCTGACGGTACGGTCCTGCCGCAGGTCGCGGCAGCTCACCTCTACTTCGATGTGGCCGTTGCCGTTGGGGATGTGCCAGTGATCCTGCCCCTCTCCCCGGATCCCGTTCCCCATCACGGTCAGCAGCCGGGCCGCCCGGGCCCGGTCCCGCTCGTCCACCAGATCGTGCAGAGTGGCGCCGATCAACTTGACACCGCCGAACACGGACCGGGCCGACGGGCTGGCGTAGCGGACGGTGTTGTCGGACGCGACGATGAGGATGACGTCCGCGGCGTTGCGCACCAGGGTGCGGAAGTACGCCTCACTCTCCTGCCGGACGATCTCCTTGCGCAGGGCGAACCGCCCCAGCGCGAGTCCGACGTGCGAAGCGAGGATCTCCAGGGAGCTGCGCATTTCGCCCAGCCGCTTCGTGGGGCCCGCGGTCAGCAGTATTCCTGGCGTCTCGGCACCGTCCGGCCGGTCGGGCCGGACGGTCGGACAGACCAGAGCGGTGTGCAGGTGTCCCAGCCCGGCGCTGACGCCGGGACCCAGCTGCGAGACCGGCACCACACGGGAGTGACGGGCGGACAGTTCGGTCGGCTGCCCCGGAGGAACCTGGCCCGTCGCCGCGTCCCGCCATCGGCCGGCAGATGCTGTACGGGGTCTCGCGTCGGCCGGTGCGTCCTCTGCGTCGTCGGCCGACAACAGCATGCTCGCGTGCTCGGTCCGGGGACCGAACAGCGCGCGCACGGTGTCGTCGCAGCACCTGGCGATCGCCCGTGGGCTCATCGCCGCCACCAGTGAGGCGGCCGCGTTCCGCAGGGCGACCTCCCGGGCCATGGCCTTGCGGTGGGCCACGACCATGCCGGTCAGACGCAGGATGACCAGCACGATCAGGACCCCGGAGAAGACGGCGATCACGGAGGCGTCCTCGGGTCTGCCGCGAAGCCCTTCGTAAAGCAGGATTCCGGGCGCGGTCAGGGCGGCGCCGGACAGCAGGAGGAGCCGGCGCGTCGGCGGGAGCAGCGACTCCTGCCGGTCCTCCCGCGTGGTCAGTTCGGCCATGGACGGATGCAGCGCCGCCAGACCCCAGGCGGTGTAGAAGAACACCCATCCGCTGTCGAGCAGGGTGCCCGCCTGCCAGGTTCCGTTGAGCTGCAGGACCCCGTACGCGATGTCGAAGCAGAGGAGCGTCAGCGTACCGAGTACCAGAAGGTGCGTGGCCGGGTTGCGGCTCGGTACGGAGCCGAGTGTCAGCAACCGCACCAGCAGGGCCAGCACGAGAACGTCACCGAGCGGATAGGCGATGCTGATGGCGCGCTGCTCCCAGGTCAGCCCGTCGACCTGCGTGAGCGGCTGCACCAGGAAGACCCAGACCGGAAGAGTCAGCCCGGCTGTGATGATCAGCGCGTCCAGCAATCCCGGCACATCGCGGCCCGCCATGCGATTGCGCACCAGTCCGAGCAGCCCCACGGTGAACAGGGGGTAGGTCAGGAGGTAGCAGGCGTCCGCAGGGGACGGGAAGGGATTTGACGCCGAGAAGTACGCCTCCATCACGTTGTAGTACGTGTCGCCCGCGGCGAAGAGGAGAAGCGCGGCGGCGAGCACCCACCAGGGCCATCGGCAGTCGGGCCGGTGGACGCGCACACCCACCAGGACTGCCGCCGCGCCGGCGAGACCGATCAGAGCCCACAGGGGCGCGTGGGCGGCGGGCCACATCAGATAGCCCGCAGTGAGGCCGACCACAAAAAGGATGTAGCCGGCCATCAGTGCTCGTGTCCGGGTCACAGGCATACGCCTCCCTTCCGATCGTAGGCATGCGGTACGCGCGTCGCATCCCGTCGGGCGGGGGCCGGCGCCGACC
The DNA here is from genome assembly GCF_014650675.1 of Streptomyces anulatus. Classification (GTDB taxonomy): domain Bacteria; phylum Actinomycetota; class Actinomycetes; order Streptomycetales; family Streptomycetaceae; genus Streptomyces; species Streptomyces anulatus. The sequence continues at coordinate 9,675 of NZ_BMVK01000022.1, forward strand.
CCCTATTCCGAAGCCGAGGGGACGGCGGCGCCGAGGGGAGGCGGTGTACCGACCGTCCTGCCGAAATAGTCGACGCTGCCCGCGTCGGTGTCGAAGAGTGCCCGCAGATCAAGGCCCTTGCCCACGAGCGCGGCGCAGTCGGGGACGATCAGCCGCGCGTCGGCCGCGGAGCGGATCTCCGGCAGGGCACCGCCGGCGAAACAGGGGTCGGCGTCCAGCCCCGAGGGCCGCCCGTCGGCTCGCTCCTGTCCCGTCGCGTCGCGCCACGCGTCCAGGCCGGCGAAGGAACGCCCGGCCCAGTCGATGCTCCACGGGCCCGTCGGCACGAAGTAGTCGTTCCCCTGCAGCACCACGTCGCGGGGCCGCAGGTCTGCCTCCGCCGTGACCAGCGGTGCGTGCTCGGTGACGAGGATGTTGTTGCGCAGTGCGACGCCCGACTGTCCGTCCCGCAGGCGCACGGCGGGCCCCGGGCCGTTGGGGGAATCGGACATCACCAGGGTGTTCTGGTAGATGTCGAGGTTCCGGATGTCCTGGCCGTGGACGGCGAGGGCGCCGTTGACCGGCAGTTTGCGCCCGTTCTCGGTGGCGACGTTGTAGCGGATGGTGTTCTGCTTGTGGGCGCCGTTCTTCTTGTTCGTGTAGACGTAGTAGCCGGGCCCGTCGTTCTGGAACGCCAGGTTGTACTGGATCGTCGAGCCCGAGACGTTCGAGTCGAGGCCGAAGCCCGCACCGTCCACCGCCGAGCCGGTGTGGTTGCGGTAGGACGTGTTGTGCTCCACCACGACGTCGGCCGCGTCGTAGGCCCAGATGCCCACCGGCCCCGCCGGGGCCTTCGCCGACGAGCGCGTGCCGTTGTCGTGCGCGCTGGAGGCACGGACCGTCGCGTTCTGTACGCCGCCCAGGATGATGCCGTTGCCCGAGTGGGTCTTCGTCAGCTCGGGATCGCCCGTGTTGTGGTGTGCCTCCACTCCCTCGATGCGGATGTCCCGGTGCGCGTACGCGGGCTTGCCGGCGTCGAACTCGGGGCCGTACGTCAGCAGCCCGACATCCTTGTTCCCGTGCAGCTCGGCCTGTCGCACCGTCACATCACGGAAACCGGAGCCGGACTCCGTACCGCCCACCGCAATGCCCGCCCGGAAGCCGGAGACCTCGACGTCGGTGACCGTCACCCGGTCCAGCTTCTCGCCGCCCTTGAGGTCGCTGAAGATGTTGATGCCCCCCTCCTGCTCGTAGGAGCTGCCCCCTCCGGTCACCCTGACGTCGCGGATCTCCACCCCCGCCGTGTTGTGCACGGAGACGCCGGGGGTGTTCATCGCCGCCACCGTGGCGCGCCCCCCGCCGTACGAGCCGATGACCACCGGCCGGTCCGCGTCACCCGCCTCTTCCTCGCCGACGGTGATGGTGCCGGAGAACCGGGCGCCGCCCTTCAACAGCAGCTTGTCGCCCGGTTCCAGCCCCGTCCGTTCGGCCCGGTCGAGGGTGCGCCATGCCTCGCCGGGGGATGTACCCGAGCTCCCGTCGTCGCCGTTCGGAGCGACGTAGTACGTGGCGGACGGCGGCTCGTAGTGCGGCGTGGCGCCGCACCCGCTCCCGGCGAGGAGGAGGACCGCTGTGGCGGCAGCGGTCGTGGCGGCTGTTCCGCGCATGGGATCAGGCCTCCGCGGTCTGAGGGTGGAGGGAGCGCGGGTCCGCGGCGGGTTGCCTCGGTGCGGACCCCGGCTTCGGACGTGAAAGCGCGGTGAACCAGGCGGCGGTGCGCCGCAGGCCGACGTCGACCGGCACGAGCGGCTCCCAGCCGAGCCGTTCACGGGCGCGGGTGATGACGGGGCGCCGCCGGGTGGGGTCGTCGACGGGCAGGGGGCGGTACTCGATTCCGGAGCGGGATCCGGTGATCGTCAGGACGAGCTCCGCGAGCTCCCGGACACTGCGCTCGGCCGGATTGCCGAGGTTGACCGGACCGCTGAGGCCACGGTGATCGATCATCGCCGTGATACCGCGCACCAGGTCATCGACGTAGCAGAAGCTACGGGTCTGGCTGCCGTCCCCGTAGACGGTCAGTGGAGAGCCCGCCAGGGCCTGTCGCACGAACGTGGACACGACACGGCCGTCGTAGGGACGCATGCGCGGCCCGTAGGTGTTGAAGATCCGGACGATGCCCACGTCGACGTCGAGACTGCGTCGGTACGCCATGGCCATCGCCTCCGCGTACCGCTTGGCCTCGTCGTAGACGCTGCGTGGGCCGACCGGGTTGACGTTGCCCCAGTAGCCTTCGGGCTGCGGGTGGATCTCGGGGTCGCCGTAGACCTCGCTGGTGGAGGCGAGCACGAAGCGGGCGCCGCGGCGCTGGGCCAGGCGCAGCGCGTTCTCCGTGCCCCGCCCGCCCACCGAGAGCGTTTCCAGCGGCAGCCGGTGGTAGTCGGGCGGCGACGCGGGGCTGGCCAGGTGGGCTACGACGTCCACCGGGCCGGGGATGTCGAGATCCGACGTCACGTCGGCGCGCAGCAGCCGGAAGCCGGGGTCCGCGCGCAGTTGGGCGACGTTCTCCGGATCGCCCGTGCAGAAGTTGTCCAGGCACCACACGGTGTCACCCCGGCGGAGCAGCGCCTCGCACAGATGGGATCCCACGAATCCGCTGCCGCCGGTGACCACGACCTTCATGATGTGCCTCCCGTGGGGTGGCCCAGCGCGTGCAGCGACCAGCCGGCCGAGCGCCAGGGTTGTGCGTGCAGGCTGTTCCGGGCGTCCAGCAGTACCGGGCGTCGCACGACGGGGACGAGCGCGCCGGGATCGATCTGCCGGTACTCGGGCCACGACGTGAGGTGCAGGAGCAGGTCCGCCTGTTCGCACGCTTTGGGGATGTCCAAGGTGTACGTCAGATCGGGCAGCGCGGCACGCGCGTTGTCGAGGGCCTGCGGGTCGTGCACCCGAACGGCGGCGCCCTCCTGTCGTACGGATTCGGCGACGGCGAGGGCGGGCGAGTCACGCACGTCGTCGCTGCCGGGTTTGAACGAAGCGCCCAGCACCGCGACCCGGCGGCCGGCGAAGGACCCGCCGACGAGGCGCCGTGCCCGGCCGACCGTACGTTCGCGCTGACGGGTGTTGATCCGGTCGACCTCGTGCAGGAAGGCCACCGCCTCGCCTGCTCCGATCTCCTCGGCGCGGGCCGCGAACGCCCTGATGTCCTTGGGGAAGCAGCTCCCGCCGAATCCCAGCCCGGGATCGAGGAAGCGGTCGCCGATCCGCGAGTCGGCGCCGACGGCCGACGCCAGGACCGTGACGTCCGCCCCGGCGGCGTCGCACACCTCGGCCATGGCGTTGATGAAGGAGATCTTCGTGGCCAGGAAGGAGTTGGCGGCCACCTTGACGAGCTCCGCCGTGGCCGTGTCGGTGCCGAAGAAGGTGGCGCCCGCGCGCAGCAGAGGGGCGTACAGCGTCCGCAGGACCGCCTCGGCGCGTGCCGATGCGGTGCCCACCACGATGCGTTCGGGCCGCATGGAGTCCTGGACGGCCGAGCCCTCACGCAGGAACTCCGGGTTCCAGGCGACCTCGGCGTCCGGGACGGAGGCCGCGAGCCGCCGGCCGAGCCGGGCCGCGGTGCCGACCGGCACGGTGGACTTGCCGACGACCAGGCTGCCGGGCCGCAGATGCCGTGCCAGTTCGTCCAGCACGGCGTCGACGCACCGTAGGTCCGCGGCTTCGCCGTCGGGGCGCTGCGGGGTGCCGACGCACACGAAGTGTGTTCGTGCGAAAGCGGCGCCCTCGGCGAGGGAGGTGGAGAAGCGCAGCCGCCCGGACGCGACGGTCCGGGCGAGGAGCTCGTCCAGGCCCGCCTCGCGGATGGGCGCGCGCCCCGCGGCCAGGGAGGCGATCCGGTCGGCATCGACATCGATACCGAGGACCTCGTGACCGATGTCGGCCATGCACGCGGCGTGCACTGTTCCGACGTATCCAGTTCCGATGACTGTCATCCGCATGACGTCACTTCTTTCGGTTCGCCTGCCGGGCTGAACCGGCATGGCCCGAGGGGTTGAGTCGCTGGAACCGCCATGCGTCCCGGCACATGTCGGCGAGGTTACGGACGGGCCGCCAGCCCCAGTCGCGTGCTACGGCGGTCGCGTCGGCGACGAGTTCCCGCACGTCGCCGGGGCGGCGGGGCGCGATGTCGTAGGGGATGGGCCGGCCACAGGCCTCGCCGAACGCGGCGACGACCTCGAGGACCGAACTTCCCTTGCCGACACCGAGGTTGTACTCGTGCATCCCCGGACTGTCTCCGAGGTGTTCCAGTGCGATGCGATGCGCTTCGACGGTGTCCATGACGTGCAGGTAGTCGCGGACGGCCGTCCCGTCGGGGGTCGCCCAGTCGTCGCCGAACACGTGCAGTCGCTCGAGCCTGCCGATGGCGACCTGCGCCAGATAGGGCATCAGGTTGTCCGGCGTCCCGCGGGGCTCTTCTCCGAGCAGCCCGCTGGGGTGGGCGCCGACCGGGTTGAAGTACCGCAGCGACAGCACGGTGAACCCGGGAATCCGCCGGCAGACGTCGGCGAGGATCTGCTCGCACGCCCATTTGGAGGCCGCGTACGGGTTGGTGGGCCGGACGGCGGCCTCCTCGCTGAGCGGTCCGCCGTCGCCTTCGCCGTAGAGCGAACACGACGAGGAGAACACCAGGTGCCGCACTCCGTGCTCATGCATCGCCCGCAGGAGAGTGGTCGTCCCGCCGACATTGGTGTCGTAGTACTCGACGGGCATCCGCGTCGACTCGCCGACGGCCTTCAGAGCGGCGAAGTGTACGACAGCGTCCACAGAGTGACGGTCGAAGACTGCCGAAAGGGCGTGCCGATCACGGATGTCCAGTTCGTACACGGTGCCGACGAATCGGCCGGCGATCCTCTCCACGCGGGCGAAGACCTGGGGGGTGCTGTTGGAGTAGTCGTCGACCACGATCAGTTCGTAGCCGTGGTCGAGGAGTTCGACGCAGGCGTGGGAGCCGATGAAGCCGGCTCCGCCGGTGACAAGAATCGTAGAGGGGGAGTTCATGGGTGCGGTTCCTTGTCGCGAGGAAGATTTCGAGGTCATCTCGCTCACCAGCCCAGGACGGCGGCCACGTAGGCCGGGTAGAAGACGATCGACGCGATGGCGGGCACCGCGCACACGAGTCCGAGTGCGAGGGGCAGTCGAGCGGTGCCCATGGCCTCCTTGAAGCGTGTGCCGGAAGCCTTGGCCACCTCCCGAACGTGCAGGAGGGGCACGGCGAGCGCGACCGTCGCGTAGGCCGTCGCGGCGATGACGCAGAGGAAGACATAGCCGGCCACCGGGCTGTTCAGTTCGCCGTAGAGGGCGACGGCGGCCAGGGGCACGGAGATGGCGACGAACGGCACGGTCAGGATGGCCGGAAGAGGGCGGGGCCCACCGGTGTTCTTGGGGGTGACCTTGAACGTCACCGGGCGTGGCCGGACCTTCTGACGCACGGCTCCGAGCATCCCCCAGATGACGAACGGCCAGCGGGCGAGCGCGAACAGCCAGGTCTCCCAGCTGATGAGAGGCGCGTTGCGCGGACGCATCAGCTGCCTGCCGCGCAGCAGCCACAGGGTCAGGAACAGCCACACGGGCATGATCCAGAAGTGCAGGAGGAAGTCGAAGTAGTTGACGTTCATCCACGGCAGTCCCGTCATCACCGCTATCGGCGGCAGGACCAGCCCGGAGACGATCATCAGGCCGAGGAGCGGGTAGTACGCCAGGGCGTAACCGAAGCGCAGCTTCAGCAGCATGGGCAGTCGTCCGAGGTGGTGCGGCAGCAGGCCCAGCAGCATGGTGGTCAGGCTCCGGGACCACTGGTACTCCTGCGTGACCATGTCGGCGAAGGTCAGCGGTCCGTCGCCGTGTGCCTCCGCGTCGATGGCGAAGGCGCCGTGCCAGCCCGAGGAGTTCAGCAGGAAGGTGGTGGAGAAGTCCTCGGCGAGCTCGGGCCCCAGACCGCCGATGTCCCGCAGGGCCCGCGTGCGCACCGCGTAGTGGGAACCGATGCACATCGGTGCGAGCCCGTCGCTGTGCCCCAGTTGAACGGCACCGTGCCAGATGGCCTCGCGGTGCAGTCGGCCGCGCGCGGCCCAGGAGACTCCGTCAGTGGCGTCGCAGACGCTGGGAGCGGCGACGTAGCCGATCGCGGGGTCGCCGAAGGGGCGGACCATCTCGGCGAGATACGTGGGAGCGGGCACGTGGTCGCAGTCGAGCTGGGCGACGACGGCATAGTTCCCGTAGCCCCAGTGGTCGTAGAAGTAGCAGAGGTTGCCTTCCTTGCAGCGCGTGCGCCGTGGCCAGGTCGCCCGGTGGTACGGATCCACTCCGCGCCGGCAGGACAGCTGGACACGGTGCTGTCGGCACCACTGCTCGATCTCCCGGGAAGGGTCCTCGTCGCAGAGCCAGACGTCGTAGTCGTGCGGGTAGTCCTGGGTCAGCATGGCTTCGAGGGTGTGGCGGACGGTCGGCCACGGTTCGGAAGGCGCGCGGGTCACGGCGAAGGCGACGGGCACCGACGGAACGGGCAGGGCCGGATCGACCCGGCGGAGCCGCAGGGCGGTGACGAAGAAGTAGGCCGGGATGCCGGTGAGATACAGCAACAGCAGGCTGTTGACGACGAGTCCGGCCCAGCCCGCCCGGTGCTCGGGTTGCAGCCACCAGAGCCAGAACCAGACGAAGGACGCCGCCCAGCCCGTGCCGATCGCCCACAGGGCCCTTCTGGCCCAAGCGGGCAGCGCGGGAACGAAGGTGGTTCCGCGCACGGTGCGGACCCGGTACGGATGTTCGAAGGCCGGCCCTTCCTCGGCGACCCGGACGACGTTTCCGTCGGAGATCTCGCGCAGGTGTTGCTCCACCTGCGTGAGATCGGCCGTCTTCAGCTCGTCCTGCATCACGGCGGGCCCTCCTTCGGGTCCCTGCACTGTATGCTTCCGATGTACGTTTACGACGTATATGTACGATTTTGACGCTGAGGCTCCTCGGAGTCAAGTGGAGGTCGCCATGACGCGGGAACACGGGAGCGGAGCCGATGGACCGGCCCGCCGAGCAGGCGACAAAGGGCGGTACGGCCGTCTCAGCAGGGAGCGAGTCCTGCTCGCCGCCCTGGAGGTGGTGGACCGCGACGGCCTGTCGGGCCTCAGCATGCGCAAACTCGGCGCGGAGCTCGACGTCGAGGCCATGGCGCTGTACCGGTACGCCCCCAGCAAGGACGCACTGCTGGACGGTCTGGTCGAGGTGTTCTGTCTGCAGGTGGACCGGGAACTCGAACAGGGCCCGGCCGGCCCCGACGGGGCGGCCGGGTCTCCCGACTGGCGGGCCTGCCTCCATCGCATCGCACGGGCCACCCTCGGCGTCGCCCTGCGTCACCCGCATGTGGTGCCGCTCCTGGCCACCCGCCTGCTGGCCACCCCGCTGGCCCGGAGGCCGCTCCCCGTTCTACGGACCGACGAACGCGTCCTGGCCCTGCTGCATGCGGGCGGATTCAGCGCGTCGGACACTGTTCGTATCCACAGGAGATTCACCGCATGGCTGCTCGGCTACCTCCTTGTCGAGTTGCGGGCGATGGACGACGACCCCGGCGAGCCCGACCCGGCCTTCCGGCTCGGTCTCCATCGGATCCCGGCCGGTGAACTGCCCCGGCTGCGGGCGACCGCGGTCCGTCTCGTCGACCGGGGCGGGCCCGATGAACTGGCCGCCGGCCTGGACGCCCTGCTGCTCGGGTACCCCGATTGAGCGGCCGGCGGTACGGGTGGTGCGAGAAGGCGGCCGGTCGGACCGGTGGAGGGAGGGCTCGCTAGTCTCGTCCGATGGGGAGGACCGATTCCATGAGAGACATCGTTTTCACGCGCATGAGCGGCTGGATCCCGAACGTGATCCGCGAGGACGGCGGGCTGAAGCTGATGCTCGGCGCCGGGGCCGACGCCAACCATGAGCCTCGCACGTTCACGTTCCCGATCGGAGAAGCCCATCTTGGGGTGATCCAGGAGGACCTGGCCAGGCACCTGCTGCTGTGGAGCGCGGTCCTTCCGCTGTGCGACGCCGCCGGAACCCGGGGACGGCTCGACGAGGACGCCGCCGTCGCGCTCCTGGACCCGGTCCTCCTCTCCGCGCCCGCGGAGGTCGACGCGCTCTTCCGGCGCATCCCGTGGGACAGGGGCCGGCTGATCGCCCATGGGGCCGACATCGATCTGCTCGGGCGCGGTCAGGTCCACGCGGCGATGCGCGCGGCGACGGAGACGTCCGACGGGAAGCGAGCTCAGAAGTACCACGCGGACCGCCGTCGCGCCGAGCGCGGAACGGTCCTCGGCCCGCTCGACGCCGCGTTGCTGACGTACACGGGTCAGTACCTCCACGGCGCGACGGTTCCGAAGCGGCTGCCCGATGCCGTCGACCCGGCGCTGCTGCCCGCGGTCCTGCGTGTGATCGCCACCGCGGAGCGGGCGTGCGCCGGAATGCGGATCGGTCGCGACCCACGACGGGGAAAGCGCGCCACGGACAAGCGCGACTGGGAGCGGATGACGACGACGATCGACGCGGCCGTGCGCCGGGCACACCCCGAGCTCGTCGATGACGCGGTGCGCACCGTGAGCTTCCTGATGTGCTCGGAGGCGGCGGACCGCTCCAGGAACACGCCCATGGAGTCAGCCGACGACCGCGCCGACCTCGGCGGAAGCGCGAGGAAGAGGCCCCTGTCGTTCACCGACGACAAGGACGTCGAGAAGAAGTGGCTCCCGGGCGGTCCCCGCACCGCCACCGCGGAGTTCTGGGAGTTCGTCGGCGATCGCTCTGCCCGGGACAACGAAGTGTTCACCATCGAGGACGAGAAGAGGGGCGAAGGGATCCAGCTCCACTTCTACGCGGACTCCATCGCCCGGATCACGACGGTCCGCAAGGGGAAGGGCGGGGCGGATCCGGAGTACCGGGTCGAGTACAGCCTGGTCGACGGGATGAGCGGGTACCGGAACCTGGTGAGCGCTTTCGTCCGCGGTGGCTGCGCCGCACTCGAGGAGCACGGCCCCTGGATGTCGGATGTCGCCGAGTTCGAGCGCGCGCGCCGGCGGCGCGACGCCGAGTAGTCGCACCAGGCTCACTTCACGGGGTGCCCGAGCGCCGGCCCGCCGTTCGGCTGCCGCTCAGAGGGGACTCCCACGTGGGATCGTGCCGGGACCTTCTCTCCAGGTGGGCGAGCAGATGCTCAGCCGCGGTCGCCGCCGTGTCCTGCGGCGCGCAGGTCGCGGTCAGGGCGACGGTGATCCTTTCCCGGGCGGCCTCCGGCAGGTCCGCATCGGCCAGGAGGGGAAGAAGCAGCAGGCGGACGGCTCCGTCCTGGGCGCCTTCGGCCCCGGCGGAAGGGTGGTCAGCGATGCGGACCAGCTGGTGCCACGTCAGGCCGATCCCCGAGACGTCTCCTTCGCGGCCGGCGATCCGCCGGGCGCGGCTCCTGTCCGGGTGGGTGAGGAGGTAGTCGGTGCCGTAGTCGCCGACCAGGTTGCGGTAGATCACCACAACTCCGGGACCGTCCTCGGCGGGCACCCTGAACACCGGCCACTGTTCAGGGTCGAAGAGAACCTCGGACAGGGCGTCGACATCGGCGCCGTCGTCACCGAACCACTCCGGGACCGGCCGCTCGGCACACGCCCCGTCCCCGCACATCGCCAGGAGGTGGTTCGACCAGAAGCCCGGTCGGTCCAGCAGTGACTCGCCCGCCACCAGCGGGCCGTCGGGGTATCCGTTGATCAACATCCTCGGATCGTGTCACCCGGCACCGACACGGCCCGATCCGGGATCGGCACGGGGCGCCACCTGGTCACGGGGCACGTGTTGCCTCGGCCGCGCTCACCCTCCCGGTGGTGCGGGAGACTCCGACTCGGCCGGATTGCCCGGATGCGCGGCGAGCAGGCCGGATCCGGGCGCCGGGTCGTCGCACGCCCGGCCGTCGCACGCCGGAGTGCCGGACCCGGCGGCAGCGCGGGGGCGGAGGGGGACGCCGTTGGCGCGCAGCACGTCACGGACGTCCAGGATCAGGGGGAAGACCTCGTGGTTGCGGTCCTCGCCCTGCTCGTCCCATGCTCGCTGTTCGGCTTCGACGGCCATCCGGTCCTCGGCGAAGACCCGTTCGGTGAAATGCCGGATGAACGGCCAGGCCACCTGCAGGGCGGCGGGAATCCTGGGCCTTTTGATCATGAGCAGGCCGTAGGCGTGGCATGTCCGTTGCTCCGCGTCCTCGGGTACGTACACGGCCCAGAGGCGCAACACCGGGTGGTCGGCGTTCTCCGGGACCAGCTCCAGCGTCTGGTAGGGGTACTCGGTGCGGATGGTCATGACGTCGCTGGAGGCCTGGCTGCCGATGCCCTCGGCGGCGAGCACACGGGCGCTGCGGTTGCGCTTGCCCCCGGTGTGGGTGAACAGGTACCGGGCCTCCACCGAACGCTGGTCACTCCGGTAACCCAGCAGCTTCGGCTGGAGTTTGCCGACGACGCCCCGGTGGAGGAACTGGTGGTTCATGTCGAGCAGGTTCTCGTGCATGAACGAGTAGTGGCAGCGCACGGTCCGGGAGAAGGTCATGGTCCTGTACCGCGGCGAGGCGAAGCCGGGAACCTCGGGCAGCGGGGTGACCGCCGCCTTCTCCGGGTCGCCCGGAAAGACGAACACCAGGCCGTACGCCTCGCGGACCGGGTAGGCGCGCACGCCGCGTGGCGGCCGCCCATCGCCCTTGGAGAGGTACGGGATCTGCGAGATGCGGCCGTCGCCGCGATAGGCCCAGGCGTGGTAGCAGCAGCGGAGCGTCTCACCGTCCACGACGCCCATGCTCAGCGGCACCTGCCGGTGGGCACACCGGTCCTCCAGCGCATGGACCGCACCGCTCCGACCGCGGAAGAGAGCCATGCGCTCCCCGGCGAACGCGGTCGCGGCCACCTGCCCGCCACGTACGCTCCGTGACTGTGCGACCGGGTACCAGAAATCCGGGTTCACCCCGAACCGACGCAGATCGGGCAGGCCGGAGAGTGGATTCCGGCGCTCCAGGGCCCGGTCGCGTGCGATCCTGCCCGAGCCGTTCTCGCTCATGCCTCTCCCTCGTACGTGGGCAACGCTCTCCATCCTGGTTGCCACCCACGGGCGAGCGCCTGCCCGGCACACCCGGACGGGTGCTTTCCCCGACGTGCGGGAGAGGGTCGGGGCAGCCTGGTCCATCAGATGCCCCGGCATCAGGCTTTGATCAGCCGTTCGACGGTGTTCCCTCCTCGGCACTGACCCGAAAGCGTCGACCGAACGGGAAGCGCGAGGACCACGGTCTCCGGCCACCGGCTCGAAGTGTTCGGCGGTCCGTTCCGCCTCCCTTTCTCACCTATCACATCCGCCACTCCTGACACACGGACAGCAAGCTCTCAGAGATTGCACATTACGTCATTTTCCAGCCAATTTACGCTGCATATCGGGGCGAGACGGGCACATAAACTGCCGAAACAAGCCGACGATCAAGGGGCAACCTGTCGCCGCCGATCCAACCCGGTCACGATGTCAGGGCTTCCAGTGATCACACGACCAAGCCCGGGGCAGGGAGACCGGAATCGGCCGGAAACTCTCCGTCCCTTTCGAGCCGAGGAGCGGATACTGACTCTTCAACCGCCTGGCCCGTAAAGGGACCTTTCACCTGGACGTGGCAAGGCGTCGCCCTGTTTCGGCCCATCGCATCCAGCCGCACATCCGCTCGTGTACCCATTTCATTGCGCAACGAGATCTTCGATGACTGCAATCCTGATGAGGGAGATGTTATGGAGTCGGCAATTACGCGAGCCGTGGTTCATGTGATCGCGAATATGCATCACAACTTCAGAGAAGATCTGACCATAGATGACATAGCCCAGGCGGCCGGATTCAGCAGATTCCACTTGACCCGGGAGTTCACACACCTGATAGGGGTCTCGCCCCGACGGTTCCTCAGAGCGATCCGCTTCGAGGAAGCGAAGCGGCTCCTCTCCGATTCCCGGCTGAACATAGCGGAGATCAGCCACACGGTCGGGTACAGCAGCGTCGGGACCTTCAGTTCATGTTTCAAGTCCTGCACGGGCATCACCCCGTCCGCGTACCGCCTGCTCCGATCGGCGTCCCCCCTCGCCGCCGGGGAGGACCCGCACCGGGACACCGGCGCCCCGACGGCGCCGACGCCGCTTCACGGACACGTGCAAGCGCCCACCGGGGATCAGTCCGGGGTGGTCTTCGTGGGGCTCTTCCCCGCCCCCTTCCCGCAGGGGCACCCCGTGCGCTGCACGGTGCTGCCCCGCCCCGGGGCCTTCGTCCTCGACAACGTGCCCACGGGAAAGTGGTACGTGCTGGCACGCTCCGTGACGCGGACCGGAGAAGGGCGTCAGGTCCGTCACACACCGACGGTCGGCGGCTTCGGGCCGATCACCGCGTCAGCGGACCACGCGCCGGAACCGGTCGTGCTCCGCCTGTGCCGGGTGAACCTGGCCACGCTTCGTCTCTGCTCGGCGGCCAACCAAGGGCTGCACCCGGCCCCGGCCGGTTCATGAAACGCCCCGCCCGGGCCCCCGCCTCACCGGGGCGACGGCTCCTCGGCCCCGAGGCCGTGCTCCCGGAACCGGCCGCGGAAGTACAGCAGAGCGTCCTCGGCCGTTCCCGGACCCGTGGACCCCGCGTCCACCGTCGGCGGCCGGTTCCAGCCGACCACCGCGCCGACGAGGATCGTGTGATCCCCGCCGTCGTACGCACGCCACTTCTCGCACTCGAAGCGCGCCAGCGCTCCGTCGATCAGGGGGACCGAGGTGGTGGCGCCGGGGGACCAGCCGACCGCGTCGAACTGCCGCAGGCCCGCAGGGCGGGAGTCGTCGGCGAAGTGCCGGGCCACGGCCTCCTGGGCGGCGCTGAGCACCGACACTCCGAAGTGCCGCGCGGGGTGGAGGGCCTGCCGCATGACGGCGTCGTTGTGGACGCAGACGAGCAGCAGCGGCGGGCGCATGGACACGGAGGTGAAGGAGTTCGCCGTCATGCCGCGCGGGGAGGACCCGCCCACCGTCACCACGGTGACCCCGGTGGCGAACTCCGCGAACGCGCGGCGCAGCTCCTTCGCGTCCGCCTCCCGCCGCGTCGGCAGCGGGAGGGCGCTCTCGCGGGGGCCGGTCACGCGCTCCACCCGGGCCGGGGCGACGGAGCGTACGCCTCCAGTGCCCGGACCAGCGGTTCGGGCACGGGAGTCGGGACCGTGGCCGTGTTCGGGCCCCGCATGAACGCGACCCGCTGCCTGCCCCGGGCGACCAGTCGCTCGGACCCCTCGGGGTCGAGTCGGACATAGTCGAAGGTGAACTCCAGCTGGGTCTGCCGGATTTCGGTCAGTCTCATCCTGATGGACAGCTCGTCGAACACGCCGATCTCGGCGAAGAACTCGCAGTCGACCTTCAGGGTGAACAGCTTGAGGTCCGCGAGGATGTCGGCGAGCACCTCCGGGGCATGGGTCCTCAGGAACATCTCACGGCACCTCCCCTGCCAGCGGAGGTAGTTGACGTAGTAGACGTTGCCGACGAGGTTGGTCTCCTCGAAGCCGACGACATGCCGGTACTCGAAGTGGTCCGCCACGAACCTCTCCCTTCCTTCAGAGCGGTGCGGAGCCGGCCGCACGGATTCGGCAGGTGCACAGGGGTCCGGGGCGACCGTCACGGGCGTGACTCCGCCGCGACGAGGACCGCGACCGCCACCGGATCCGGCACACCCTTGAGCCGGGCCGCCAGGACCGCTACGCGCAGTCCGCCCGAGGCGAACACCGTCCAGTCGTCGACGGTGCGCGGTGTCAGCGAGAGCGGGGCGTGCGTGGTGAGGCCGGCCTTCTGCAGGCATTCGAGGGCGGTCCACACGGCGGTGGCAGCGGTGTCGTAACTGTCTCCCGTCTCCTTCGCCGCCAACGCGGCCAGCGGGGCGTGCACGCCGAGAAGCCCTTCCCACTCGGCTGTCGGCCTGGCCACGACGCGTTCGATGTCGCAGCCCACAGCGGCGGCTTCGGCCACCGCGCACAGCGTCCATCCGGCCATGTGCGAGGCGGACACGACCGAGCCGTCCGAAAGCTCGGGCCGCCCGTCAGGCCGGTAGGTGACAGTGGCCGGAGCGCCCAGAGCACGGCTCGCGGCCCGCGCCGTCAGCGAACGCCGCACACCGGCGTCCGCCGGCGCCTCGCCCGGCCCGTGCCCCTCGTCCGGTTCCACCGCCAGGGCGACCCGCCGCCCGGTCAGTTCCTCCACGGTTCGTTCCATGTGGGACGCGAGCAGGGGCGCGGCCCACGAACCGCTCCGCGTCCTCTTGCGCACCGCCGTCAGGCGCAGCCCCTCCCACCGCTCCACGACACGTCCGTCGGGGGCGTGGGCGGCGATGTCGTACACGTACGTGCTGCCCTCGCGAGCCCGCTCGACCGCCGTGTAGCGGAGCTCCTTCGGCACATCGGCGCCCGCGGCGAGCGGGTACAACCGGTCGATGCCCGACGGCAGCAGGGTGGCATCGGGGACGCACACCTGGTTGCCGTGCATCAGCGCGTCCCGCATGCCCGGATCGGCCAGAAGCAGCCCGCCCGGGAGGTAGGCGGCGAACCAGTCCGGCACCTCGTCCACCGACAGATCCGCGTCCACGTGCCGTGCCGAGACGCGGTGGAAGCGGCGCAACCGTCGGAAGCGGTCGCCCTGGAAGAGCACGTCGCCGTACAGGTCCGCCGCCGGATCCAGCGGTACGTCCCCGAGGCCCGGCCCGCGGGGCGTGGGCGGGCCTTCGGGGACCGGCGGGCCGGAGTACACCAACCGTGCCCGGAAGTGCTCCGCGACGAATCCGGACTCCTCCGCGTGCAGGACGACCTCCACCGTGTCCGCGTCCGTGACGGTGGCGGCGATCCGCACCCGGGCCGTGCCGTCGGGGGGCACCACGACGGGGCGCAGGAACCGCACGTCCTCCAGGACCGGGACGCCGCTCCACCCGGTGGCCGCGGCGGCCACCTGGCACATCGCCTCCATGCCGATCACGGCGGGGAGCAGCATGTTGCCGTCGAGCAGGTGGTCACCGAGGTACGGGTCGGTGCCCACGTTCAGCTCCGCCTCCGTGACCAGCTCGGCGCCGTGGTAGCGGACGATCGGGGCGACGGTGAACCGGTGCAGGGGCAGCGGCGGCAGCTCCCGGCGCAGTGTTTCCATCTCCCCCGTGCGGCCGGTGACGACGGTGACCGGCGGGGCGTCAGGATCGGCGATCAGACGCAGCAGCATCTCCACACCCCGGTCCGGGGAGATCGGCGTGATGCCCTCGCGGGCCAGGGACTCGACGACGGACAGCTTCTCGCCCATGCCGACACCGGACCACACGGACCACTCCACACATCGCACGCGGCAGTGCGGCGACGCGTCGGCGAACCGCTCGGCGAGGTCGGCGAGCCGTTCGTTGGCGGTGGCGTAGTGCGCCTCGCCGCGCAGTCCGGTGCGCCCGATCACGCTGCCGAAGCAGACGAGCAGCTTCAGGGCGCTCGGGTCGACCGCCTTGAGGACGGCCAGCAGTCCGTCGACCTTCGGTGCCAGGGTCCGCTGGAAGTCCTCCTCGGTCAGATCGGCGAGTGCGGCGGGTTCGTTGCGTCCGGCGCCGTGCAGCACCGCGGTGACGGGCCCGAGTCCGGCGGTCAGTTCGGCGACCGCCGCGCTCACCCGTTCCGGGTCGGTGACGTCCGCGCGGGCGTAGCCCACCCGGACGCCCCGGTCGGCCATCCGCCGCAGGTTCGCGGCGAGGGCCTCGTCGTGGGCCGGGTCGGAGCGGCCCACGACCGCCACGGCGGCCCCGGTCCGGTCGGCCACCGCGAGCGCGCACTCGGCGGTGATGCCCTTGCCTCCCCCGGTCACCAGGATGACGTCGGTGGAGTCCAGCACCTCGTCGGTGCGCTCACCGCGCACCGGCAGCACCCGCAGTACGGGCACCCGGCGGGTCCCGGCGGCGTCGTAGCAGGCCTCCGTGAACCGCGTGGTCGCCGCCACCTCGGCGACGATCCGGTCCACGACCCCGTCGACCGCCGGGGTGTCCACGACCGTGGTGCGCAAGTGGGCGGCCTCCAGGTGAAGGGACTTGGCGAGGCCGGCCGCGCCGAGACCTTCCTGGACCAGGACGAACCGCTGCCCGGCCTCGCCCGCGAGGGCCCGCCGGGCGCCGTCGAGCGCCGGTGTCAGCCGGTCGCCGGGACACCTCGGCGGCAGGCACACCAGGACGCCGGGCCCCACGCGGGCGCTGCGGAGCGCGGTCCGCAGCTCCTCGGCGTACGGGTGATCGGCTGCCGCGAACACCTCCCAGTCACCGTCGGACGCTTCGGTCCGGACCGCCGCGGGCGGCTCCTCGTCCAGGTCCACGGCGAAGGCCCGCACCCAGGAGGCGGCGCCCAGTACGGCCGGGGGCCTCCCGGCGCCACCGTCCGGGCCGATGTCGGCCAACGACTCCAGGGCCTCGCCGAGTTCGGCCAGGGTGGCGGTGGCGAAGTTGGCCGGGGCGTGGGCGGTGGCGAGGCCGAGGCGGGTGGCCGCCTGGTTGACGATCTGCCCCACGGTGATGGAGCTCATGTGCAGGTCGTCCAGGAGGCTGCTGTCGTCCCGCACGAGCTCCACGGGGAGTTCGGTCCGCTCGGCCACCAGGGCGCGCAGCACCTCGATGGCCGACTGCCCCTCGCCGCCCACCGGTTCGCCGGCGCCGGCACCCGGCCCGCCGTCGCCGGTCGCGTGTGTCCCCCCGTCGGCCGGCCCGGCTCCGTTCGCAGGCCGCTCCCCCGGGGCCGGCACGGCCGACAGCCCGTCGGGGGCGACGCTCTCGCAGGGGCTCGCCAGGAAGTCGAACCCGGCGTCGAGGTCCAGGGGCCGGGTGAGCCGGTCCGTGAACAGCCGCTCGTGCATCAGCGGGGCGCCGATCACGTACGCGGCTCCGGCGACCCGGAGCAGACCGCGCAAGGACTGCTCGTCCGTGTCCAGCGCGACGGAGGGAACGCCGGTCGCGCCCGTGGCCAGGGAGCTGAGCACCTGGCCCGGCCCCACCTCCACGAAGAGGTCGACGTCCCGGGCCGCCTCCTGGACCGCCTTGGTGAAGAGCACCGGCTCGGTGATCTGCCGGTGCAGCAGCTTGCAGAGGTCGGTGTCCTCGGCCAGCTCCCGCCCGGTCACGGTGGACAGCACGCGGCGCCGCACCGGCCCGAACCGCGTGTCGACCAGCCAGCCCCCGAAGACGTCGGCGGCCGATGCGACCAGCGGGGAGTGGAAGGCGTGGGACACCGCGAGCGGCGTACAGACGACGCCCTGCCGGGAGGCCTGCTCCGTCACTGCGGCCACGGCCCCGGCCGGTCCGGCGACGACCGTCCGCTCGGGGCCGTTGTACCCGGCGATGACCACGTCGATGCCGTACGTCAGCTCCCGTACCCGCTCGGGGGTGGCCGACAGGGACGCCATGGTGCCGGGCTCGCCGTACGTGGCCATGGCCTCGCCGCGCACCCGGGCCGCCTGCGACAGCAGCGCCTCGTCCAGGGCTCCCGCCCAGTGCAGGGCGACGAGTTCGCCCAGACTGTGCCCGACGGCCGACTCCGCCTCCACGCCGAGCCAGTCGAGCACGCGCAGCCCGGCGGTGGCGGCGGTGACGATCCGCGGCTGCGCCACGTCGGTCGCCACCGGGTCCCCGTCCCCGGGCAGCCCGGCCCGCTCGTGGACCTCGGCGGCCTGGGCGAAGCGCCGGCGGAGTGCGCCGCCGTCGGTGCCCCGGCCGGATCCCTGGCCGGGGAAGAGGAAGCCGATGTTCCCGGCCTCGCCCCCCACGCACCCGACGAAGGCCCGGTCGTCGACGGTGACCAGCCGGCCCGGGTCCCGCTCCAGCGCGTCGGTCAACTGCCGCAGCCGGCGTTCCGCGTCGTCCGGCGAGCTCACCACCACGGCCGCGCGCCACGGCAGTTCCCGCAGGTCGCGCTGGAGGGTGTGGGCCAGATCGCCGAGTTGCGCGTAGGACAGCCGGGGCGCGAGGTCGGCCGTCGCGGCCAGGCGCTCACGCAGCTCGGCCGACGACTCGCCGTCCAGGAGGAGCAGTTCGCAGTCCTGGAGGGAACCGGCGAGCATGAGGTGACGCCGATGGGGCGCCCGGTGGCGCGCGGGCGCCTCCTTGTCGATGACGACATGGGTGTTGATGCCGCCGAAGCCCATCGCGGTGACCCCGGCGCGCAGCGGCATGTCCCGGGGCCACGGCTCCGCGGTGCGCAGCGCGCGCAGGCCCGCTCCCGGTCCGGTGAGCAGCTCGTGGGGATCCTGGCAGCCGATGGTGGGGGGCAGGAGGCGCGCGTCCACCGCCATCACGGCCTTGATGAGTCCGGCGACCCCGGCGGCGGCCTTGGTGTGGCCGATCATCGCCTTGGCGGAACCGATGGCGGCGGCCGGTGCGCCGGGGTCGGCCTCCGCACGGGCGGCGGTGAGCGCGCCGAGCTCGTTGGCGTCGCCCACCGGGGTGCCGGTGCCGTGCCCCTCGAAGAACGGCACGGTCCCGATCCCGAACCCGGCCCGTTCGTAGGCGCGAGCCAGGGCCAGCCGGTAGCCGCCCGACTCGGGGCGGGTGATGCTTCCCTGCCCGTCGGAGGAGACGCCCCATCCGGCGATCGTCGCGTAGCGGCGCAGGCCGGCCGCGCGGGCGTCCTCCTCCCGCATCAGGACGACCATGCCGCAGCCCTCGCCGGGCCAGAATCCGTTGGAGCCCCGGTCGTACACGCGCATCTCGGACCGGGCGAGGGCGCCGGTCTTGGCGAAGCCGACGATCTCGAACGGGTCGATGGACAGGTCGACGCCCCCGGCGACGGCGACGTCGAGATCCCCGCTAAGCAGGGAGCCGGCGGCGGAGGTGACCGAGAGCAGCGAGGAGGAGCACGCGCCGTCGACGGTGTAACCGCCGCCGCCCAGACCGAAGTAGTTGCAGATCCGGCCGGCGATGGTGTTCGACAGGGCTCCGGCGAGCGAGTCCTCGTCGATCGCGGGGAACGGCTGCTTGTACGTCTTCTCGACGCCTTCGAGGAACACGGCGAGCCGGTCCTCGTCCCAGCCCTGGCCGCGCAGCGCCTCCGCGAACACCCGGCGTACGTACGGCCAGCGCAGCCGCATTCCGCTCGCCCGGGTGAACTCCCCGGTGAGGGTGTTGCCGACGACGACGCCGGTCCGGGCGCGCGGCAGTCCGCCGCCCTCGGGGAATCCGGCGTCCGCCAGCGCCCGGCCGGCGGTCTCCAGGGCGAGCCAGTGCGTGAGGTCCGTCGAGCGGTAGGTGCTGCCGGTGACCCGGTGCGCGACGCGGTCGAAGGCGTAGCCCTCCAGTACGGCGGCCGTACGCGCGTAGAAGCGGTCGGGGGCGGCCGGGTCCGGATCCCAGTAGTCGTCCAGGCGCATCCGTACGTCGGGGATCCGGCGGAAGGCGCGCCGGCCGGCCACCGCGTTCTCCCACAGCTCGCGGGGCGACGCGGCGTCCGGGAACCGGCAGGCCATACCGACGATCGCTACGCGTGTCATGCCGCCACCGGCGCCTTCCCGGACTCCGACGGGACGCCCCGGGCCTCGACGGCCGGCGCCGGGGCCGGGCTCGTCCCGGCCTGCTCGGTGCGCAGGTGCACCAGCCAGAGGTAGCCGCCGCGCACCAGGCAGACCACGGCCGTGGCGAAGAACAGGCCGTACGCGATGCCCAGACCGGTCATGATCCCGTACGTCACGGCGACGCCGCCGCCGAAGGCGACCTGTGCGACGGGCCGCGACGGGGTGGTGCCCGGGTCCGTGACCATGTAGTTGGTGAACAGGACGAAGGCCACCCCGGTCATCATGCCCAGCGCCGGCGGGATCGCGGTGTCGAAGAGCACTCCGCGCAGCACGGCCTGGAGCACGAAGACCACCAGCCAGCCGCCGATCAGCCACATCCGTCCGGTGAGCTTCGCGTTGAGCAGGGTCCCCAGGGCGACGATCACCGCGGGAATGATCCAGTCGACCGCCCCGTCGGTGTACTCGGTGAACTGGTACGGGGGTGCGATGCTGGCCCACGGGAAGAGCAGCAGCACCACCGCGATGCCGAAGTTCGACGGGTTCATGAAGTGCCGCGGCCTGCCCCGTACCGGTGCGCGCAGGACCCATTTGGCGGAGACCGCGATGATGACGCCGAGGAGCATCACCCACAGCCGGTCGTTCACGTACAGCAGCATGTTGACGGCGAGCGCGGTGATGTGGCTGGGGTAGAGGAACTCCAGGATCCCCTTCGCACCGCTCCCGGCGAAGCGCGGCCGGCGCTTCTCGACCCGGGCTCCGATGTACTCCAGGACCGTTTCGACGGTGTAGCCGACGGCGACCGCCAGGATGGGCCACAGCCAGGGCTGTTCGAAGCCGAGCACGGTGTAGCCGGCGATGTTGAGCACGGTGATCGAGATGGCGAACCGACGCAGCGCGGTGACGATCTTCGGGTCGTGCCGTGGGGGTGTGGTGGGTACCTCGGTCATCGCGGTCACTTCTCCTTGACGTCGGTCGCGAGCTGGAGGTCGTGCCATCCGGGGGCCAGCCGCAGGTCTTTCTCGTGGACCTCGCCGGAGCGGTCGCGCCACTTCAGGCGGACCGGCAGCGGTGTGCCCTTCTGCTCACCGAGGCCGATGTGCACGTCGTGGCTGCGCTTGCCGGAGTGTCCGCCGCCGCCGTCGACACGGCTGACCCGCCGGGTGCCGTCGGGCAGGGTCACGGTCACCTGGGCGTCGACGACCGGTGATCCGGAGGGGTGGGTCAGCTTCAGGCCGAGGAAGTCGCCGGCGGTGCGGCTCTCGTTCAGGTAGAAGCCGGGTTCGCCCCACTGCCGTGCCACCGCCAGGTCGAGCCTGCCGTCGCCGTTGGAGTCCCCGACGGCGATCCCACGGGTGGGGATGGGCACGGCCAGGCCGAGCCGGTCGGACAGGTTCGCGTAGTCGCCGTCCGGGGTCCGGGCGAAGAACCGCATGGTCTGGTCCCCGGCCAGGTCGTCGCCCTTCCTGACGTGGGGCCACCAGCCGGGGTGGGCGACCAGGCCGTCGTTGGCGGTGGCCAGCTCCTGCAGCTGGGCCCAGCGGTTGTTCCGGCCCTTGACGAAGCCGGTGGCCTGGGTGATCTCCAGCCGGCTGTCGTTGTCGAAGTCGCCCATCTTCACGTCCCAGCCCCAGCCCGACCAGGCGAGGTTGAGGGGGCCGCTGCGGTCCACGTACGGCGCTTCGCCCCGGCTCATCCGGGTACGCACGTCGTCCGTGCCGTCGGCGGTGCTCATGAACGCGAAGTTGCTCTCCTGGAGGCCGAAGGAGGTGGTGATGTTGGAGACGAACATGTCGTACAGCCCGTCCTGGTTCAGGTCCCCGAAGTCGATGCCCATCCCCTTGAAGGAACTGGCGCCGATCCGCTTGGACTTGGGCACCATCGGATGGTGCGCGCCCTTCACCTCGGCGAACGCGATCCGGCCGGGCTTCGACCTGTTCTGCAGCAGACGCGAGGTGCCGAAGTCGTGGGCGACGTACAGCTCGGGCAGCTGGTCGCCGTCGAGGTCGGTGGCGGCGGCGCCGAGCGTCCAGCCGATGCGCATGTCGCGGGGCATGACGTCCTCGGCCTCGACGAAGCCGTTCTCGGTCCACCGCAGGATGTGGTCCTCGCCGCCGTTGAGGGCGTTGGACAGCGAGTCGTTCATGACCACGCCGCCCCGCACCGAGGGGTCGAGGACGGGGCTGTCCGGGAAGTAGTTGCCGATGAAGACGTCGTCGTGGCCGTCGCCGTCGAAGTCGGCGATCGTCACCGCGTTGCTGTGCCAACGGGGCCCGGTGTAACGCGCCTTGCCCACGCCGGCGATCAGCTCGACGGGCTCGAAGGAGTCGGCGGTCATGTCGTCCCGGCCCGACCGGGCCTGGAAGACGACCGGGGTGCGGCCCCAGTAGTAGACGAGCAGGTCGCTGTGCCCGTCCTCGTTGAAGTCACCGGCGACGCAGCCCATCGGGGCCATCACGTCGTCCATCGGGAGCGGGGCGGGGTCGAGGACGAACGGCGTGTAGCGGTCGCCGCGTTCGTCGGGCGCGGGCGTCACGACGACCTGGTCGATCCGAGGGTCGGTGACGCAGAGATCGTTGGAGAAGCCGTCGCCGTCGACGTCGTTCATGGCGATGCCGGCGCCCACCGAGGAGATCCACGCCTCGATATGTTTGTACGCCTTGTTGACCTCGCGGATCTCCTGCTGGTCGTGGCCCGCGGGCATGGCGATGGTCTTCGGGGTGAAGGCGAAGGAGCTCGCCAGCTCCTCCGTCTGCGCCGCGGACGGTGTCGCGGGGCGCACCACGACATAGGTCACCACCATGAGCAGGACGGCGACGATTCCGGGGAGCTTGAGATAAAGGCGGGATCGCACGGTTGACATGTGACTAGCTCCTTCCCTCGGAAACGAGTGCTCCGGCTATGCCTTGACGCCATGTCTCGTACGCGGGCATGTCCACCCGGTCGGACGCGCCCGGCCGCTGTTCCCGGCAGACTCCTGCCGCCTCGTGCGGTTTCATGCCGCACAGCACCTCGGTGGCGAGGTGGGTGTGAGGCACCGTCAGTCCCGCGTGCTCGCGCGCCTCCGCGGCGAACGCCGAGCCCTGGAGGAGCTGCGGCCGGTACGCGCCGACGCCCTCCCGCAAGCGCAGGAGCTCGTCCGCACCGGCGCCGCCCGCGTAGGTCGCGGCCAGTCCCACGCCGCTGAACAGGTCGCCGCGTCGGGCCGGCGGGAAGGCGTCGACGAGCGCCAGGACGGCGTCGACGTCGGTGCCGCCGACGAACCAGAGCGCCCGGCCGATCCCCTGGTCCACCGCGCGGTGCGCGTAGGAGGCCTGGTCCTCGGGCCACGGCAGCTTCCGCTCGCGATGCTGCCCGCGAACGTAGCGGTCGGTGTGGAAGTAGGCCTGGTGAAAGCCGTATCCGTCCAGAATCAGCCACCGCAGAAGCGGGTCCGTGTCCTCTGTGTCCGGGTGCAGCATGCGGGGCAGCCGGGCCATGGCCCAGCCGATGCCGACGTAGGCCATGTACGTGTGCGCACCGCCGCGTCCGGCCAGCAGACCGCTCAGGCGCCGGCCCCCGCTGCCGGGCAGCGCGTCCATGATGGAGCACGCCATGGCCGCGCCCTCGTAGGCGAATCCCCGGAACTCCCTGGGAATCGCTTCCAGTCGGGGCTCCGCGGCTTGCGAATCCGGCGCTTCGACGATCCGCCCATAGCCTTCGAGGAAGCTTCTGCCCACGGTTTCCAGCAGTTCCTGGGCCGTTGGGTTCTTTTTCCTGAATCCGCGTACTTCCAGACTGGTGCTGGACAGGGCGGGGGTCAATATTCGGCGCCGGAGCGCACGTAATCCAGCCGTCACTGTGCGGTACCCCCTCGTTTGGGTGCCTCAAGCCGGTACGGAAAAGCCATGCCGAATGTACCCGGCGCTTCCGGTCCGTTGTCCACTCGAAATGTGCGCTCCCTATTCCCGGTCCGTGCGCCGGCTCGTGGGAGCGTGGTTTCGACGCCCGGTCCGGGCGCGAATGCACCGGGTGCCGGCACCGGTGACCGAACGCTGCGTCCGACGCTCTTCCGGTAGGGTTCCCTCTGCTGGTAAAGCACGACGAAGGCGAGGCCCGGAATGAACAGTCCGGCGATTGTGTCAAGAGAAGAATGGTTAGCGGCCCGGAAGGAACTGCTGGCGCGGGAGAAGCAGTTCGACCGGGAACGGGACGCGCTCAGCGCACAGCGCCGGGCTCTGCCGATGGTCGAGATCACCGAGCCGTACGTCTTCGACGGCCCGAACGGCGCGGCACGTCTCGTCGACCTGTTCGACGGCCGCAGCCAACTCATCGTGTATCACTTCATGCTGGCGCCCGACTGGGACGCCGGCTGTACGGGGTGTTCGCTCCTCGCCGACAACATCGGCCACCTGGCGCATCTGCACGCGGCCCGTACGTCATTCGCCGCGGTCTCCCGCGCGCCTCTCGCGAACATCACGAAATTCCGCGAACGCATGGGGTGGGATTTCCCCTGGTTCTCCTCCCACGGAACGTCTTTCAACTACGATTTCCACGTCACCATGGATGAATCCGTGGCGCCCGTTCTCTTCAACTTCCGCACGAAGGACGAACTGCGGGAAGCCGGAATCGGATCCTGGGCCCTGAGCGGCGAGCAGCACGGCCTGAGCGTCTTTCTCCGCGAGGACGACCGGGTGTTCCACACCTACTCGACGTACTCGCGCGGCACCGATCTTCTCAACGGCACCTTCAACTACCTCGACCTGACCCCTCTCGGGCGCCAGGAGGAGGCCGGGATCATGAACTGGGTCCGTCACCACGACGACTACGGCGACCGGGCCGAAGAGGACGGCTGCGGCCACTGCGACGTCTGACGCCACCGCTGCCGGGGGCCGCCGAGGGACGTTTCACGTGTCCGTCGGCGGCCCCGCCGGTCACTGCCGGCCCGGGCGCAGTCGGAGGAGTTGCCCGTTCGCCTCGCCGAGCGAGGTCGTCCGGTTGGTCAGATAGATGTCGCCGTCGGGAGCGACGGTGACCCCTCCGGGGTGCTCCAGTCCCTCGCGCGCCAGGACCGTCCGGCCTCCGTCCCTCTCGACGCGCACCAGCCGCCCGGTGCGGTCGGGCGAGTCGAAGCCCTTCTCGGCCAGTTCGAGGACCAGCATCCGTCCCTGGCGGTCGAAGGCGAGGTCGATGACGCCGGTGAACCCGCTCGTCACGACGACCGGCTTCCGTCCGGGCGCCATGCGCCAGATCCGGGCCTTGCCCAGCTGGGTCGGCTCGCCGCTGTACTCACTGATGTAGAAGGCGCCGTCGGGCCCCTTCACGATGGCCGACGGCACGGACTCGAGCGGCTTGCCGTCGACGGTCTGGTCGGGCATCAGGGCCACCATGCGGACCGACCCGTTGTCGGCCACCGACAGGATGTTGTTGCCGCCGGCCTCCGCCACCAGGGTGCCGCCCGGAACCCGGACGATCCCGTACGCGTTGGCGTTGACGTCGGCACGGTGGGGGTTGTACCGCTGCTCGAACGCGAGAAGGTCTCCGACCGGGTGGAGGCGGCCCTTGCGGTCGATGGTGCCGGTCTGCGCGAGCCCCCGTGCGGCAGGGCCCAGACCGTTGCGGGTGGCCATCTCGCCGCCGAGGCCGAAGACGACGGAGATCCGCCCGCGGCTCGCGTCGATGTCGTGCAGTCCGAGCACACTGAACTCGTTGATCACCGAGGGGAGACCGGTGGCGATGCGTTCGGTCCCGTGCCTCTTCCCCGGGGTGTACGAGGTGATGGCCCCGGTGGCGCCGAAGCAGGCGGGGTATCCGCCCACACCGGGCGCGCACGGACCGGGTCCGCCCCGGCCGGCCTCGGTGACCAGGACACGCCCGGCGTGGGCGTCCCAGGTGAGCCCGCGCGGGGTCACCAGGTTCTCGGCGACCACGTCGAGCCGTCCGTCGGCCCCGGCCTGCGAGGCGGCGCCGGTCATCAGTCCGCAGAACATGGCGGTGGCGAGCGTGGCGGTGCACAAACGGCGCAGCATCTTCAGCCCCCTGGGCGTCATCGTGGGATTGGGCCGGTCGTGCGGCGGGCGCTCCAGGTCTCCCGCCGGGTGGAGTCGGTCACGTCGCGTTCGGTGTAGTTGTCCGAGACGGCGATGTCGGTGAATCCGGTGGCGCGCAGCGCGTTCCGGACCTCGTCGCGGGAGAAGTGGCGCTGCGCGTGCTGCTCGACCGATCGCCGGAACAGCTCGCCCTCGGCCACGAAGAGCGACACGAGGTATTCGTACGCGGGTGTGTCCGGCTCGTGCCGGGTGTTCCAGATGTAGGCGAAGTCGCCGAAGTCCTCGCCGAACTCGCCGGCGGCGGCGATCTCCTCGAAGGTGCGCCGGGTGCTCAGGTCGAACACGAGCACCCCGCCCGGCCGGAGTGTCCGGGCGAGCTGGTGCAGGGTGGTGGCCAGCGCGTCCTGGCCCGTCAGGTAGTTCGCCCCGTCGAAACAGACGAGGGCGGCGTCGAAGGGCCCCAGTTCCGCGAGCCGTTCGTCGGGCACGGCCAGGCAGAGCAGTTCGGTTCCGGGGGCCGTGCGGGCGCGGGCCACGTCCAGCATCGCGTCGGACGCGTCGACCCCGGTGACCTCGTAGCCGTGGTCCTGCAGGGCCTTGATCGTCATACCGGTGCCGCAGGCGACGTCGAGTACGTTCCGCACCTGGAGACCGGACTCGGCGAATCGTTTCCCCGTGAAGGTGAGCCACTGGTCGTACGGGACACGGTCGGCGGCCATCCACCGGTCGTAGACCTGGGCGAGCGCGCTGTACGGAGCCCCGTACCCGTCGTCCGCCTCCGGCCGGGGGCTCACCGGGCGTCCCACGGTCCGGCCTGCGCCAGGTACCGCCGCCCGGAGACCTCCCCGGACGAGGTCTGTGCCAGCCACTTCCAGAACGGCAGCGTCACGTCCGGGGTCGGCACGCCCGACAGATCGAAGCCGGGCTCCGCCTCGGCGTAGCCGCGCGTGCGTATGCCGCCCGGGTCGACGGAGGTGATCCCCACGCCGGTGTCGGCCAGTTCCGCCGCGATGATGCGCGAGGCCTGGTCGAGGGCGGCCTTGCTGGCCCCGTAGATGCCCGCGCACGGGAACACGTCCACGGCCGCCTCGCTGGACAGGTTGACCACCAGTCCGCCGCTGTCCCGCAGCAGCGGCAGGGCGAGCTGCGCCAGTGCCACGGGGGCGACCACATTGGTGCGGAGCACCTTCTCGAAGACGTCCACCGGGTGGTCGAGCAGCGGCCTGATCGGGCTGACCCCCATCTGGGAGGCGTTGTTCACCAGCCAGTCGAGGCGTCCGAGGGAACCTGCCTCCGCGATCAGCCGCTCCCGGTGCGCGGCCTCCCCCACGTCCCCCGCCACCGCGACGACGGTGACGCCCCGGTCGGTGAGCCGCTTGGCGACCGCCGTCAGGTCGGACTCGGTCCGCGCGGTGAGCACCAGTCGCCAGCCGGCGCCGCCGAGGAACTCGGCGACGGTCTCGCCGAGCCCGGTACTGGCGCCGGTGATCAGAGCGACACGTGATGGTGTGCGGGGGTCTGTCATGGACATCAGCTCCTGGGTCAGCGGGGGCGGTGCCCGCTCAGGTGGACAGGCGGATTCCGTGTTCGGCATAGCAGCGGACGAGCGTCAGGGCCTCGCCCCACCCGGGTGCGCACTCCCCGAACCGGGCGAGACCGGCCGCGGTCTGCGGCAATCCGGTCTCCACCACCGTGAGCCAGGTGCCGTCCGGGTGCTCCGCGGTGGTGAAGGTGACCAGCGAGGGCGGTGTGCCCCAGGTGAACGCGAAGCGTTCGTTCGGCACGCACTCCATGACCACCCCGTCGTCGGTGACTTCGCTGCCGTCGTCCGTCCACCCGCGCCAGACCAGGTGCACCGGGCTGCCCTCGGACGGGCCGAAGGCCGAGCCGTTGGTGAACCACTTGTCCCAGCCCGTGCCGCTGGACAGCAGGTCGAACACGGCGTCGGGCGCCGCGCGGACCAGGGTGGAATGCAGGATGTCGGGGACCTGAACGGCGTCCTGGGGGGTGCCGTTCTCGTCGGTGGTGCTCATGTCGTGCTCTCTCCTTGCTCTGTTCTGATCTGTTCTGTTCGAGACTCAGTCGGCGGATGCCGCCGCGTAGACGGGCATCAGTTCCATCCAGCGCGCGTCGGAGTCCGCCACCCCGGGTGTACCGGCGAGGTGTGCTTCCAGGTTGTCGGTGTACATGTGCCAGCCGGCCGCGTAGTCGACCGGGTCGGCCTCCGGGCCGAACCCCACGTGCTCCAGGAGCAGTCGGGTGCCGCCGTCCTCCGTGGGCGACAGGTCAAGCCGCAGCTCGGACTCCGTCTCGCCGGTGTAGCGCCAGGTCACCCGCAGCCGGGTGGACGGCTCCCAGGAGAGAACGCGGCAGACGATGGTGTCGCCGTGCGCGCCGCGCCCCTCGAGGACGTACTCCACGTCGGGCCCCGGTATGCCCTTGAGGACCGGACCGAACCAGTGGGGCAGCCGGTCCGGTTCGGTCCAGGCCCGCCACACCTCGTCGGGCGTCGCCGGGAGAACCCGGTCCAGCCTCGCCGTGCGTGCCGTACGCGATGCCGTTCCGAGGGCGCTGAGCGATCCGCTCATCATGAACTCCGCTTCTGTGCGTGGACGGGGAGGGGAGTGCGCGGGGCCGGGCGAGGTGGAGATGTGCGGGTGGTACGCGGCGGGGACGGGCCGGTCAGGTCTGTGCGGTGAGCGTGGAGTCCCCGGTCTCGGCCGGCGCCGCCGCCGCGCGGTCGGCCTCCACGATCGGGCGGCTCAGGGCGAGCACGCCGACCCCGACGCCCGCGGCCACGACGAGCACCATGGCGGTGTTCAGGGAGGTGGCGTCGGAGAGCCACCCGTAGGCGGTCGGCGTCGCGATGAACGCGGCGTACGCGGGCACCATCATGGCCGCCGCGACGATGTTGACGCGGCTGGGCGCCACCCGGGCCGCGGCGCTGAGGCAGGTGGGCTGTACGCCGGCGATGGCGATGCCCATGAGCAGGAAGGCGAAGACGGACAGCCACAGGTCGAAGGCGCCCATCAGCAGGGCGCCGGACAGGGCGGTTCCGATCGCGGAGATCAGGAACGACCTGCGGATGCCGAGGGAGGCCACCAGCCAGGCGTTGATCATGCGGCCGATCATCATCGTGAGGCTGAAGAGGGCGAACGCCGCGCCGCCGTAGACGATGGGGGCGTCGAGGAGCTGGTCGACGTAGATGACCGACCAGACCTGGACGATGCTCTCGACCGCGATGCCGAGGACGGTCATCACGAAGACCACGCGGAACAGCGGGTTGCGCATCAGCTTGATGAGGCCGATGTCGCCCTCCGCCTCCGAGCCGCTCGGCGTCTCCTCGGGCTCGTCCTGGTTGACCGGCGGGTACTTGATCACGAAGGAGGCGAGGAGCACCGGCGCCATGATGACGGCGAACAGCACGGCGACCCAGCGGTAGTCCATGCCCAGGCTGATCAGTGCGCCCGCGCCGAGGGCGCTGATGACCGTGCCGCCGCTGTTGATCGCGTACATCATGTTCATCACTTCGCGGCCGCTGCGGGCCTGGATCTCCATGAACACGCTGTTGGTGGCGGTGTCGACCAGTGCGGACCCGAGGC
Source organism: Streptomyces anulatus (assembly GCF_014650675.1). Classification (GTDB taxonomy): domain Bacteria; phylum Actinomycetota; class Actinomycetes; order Streptomycetales; family Streptomycetaceae; genus Streptomyces; species Streptomyces anulatus. Next base: position 38,865 of record NZ_BMVK01000022.1, read on the forward strand.
CGGCGAGGACGAAGGCGATCAGCAGACCCACGAAGTGGTCGCTCACGGCCAGCATCACGAGCAGCCCGATGAGGGCGAGTTGGCCGTAGATGCCGATCCAGCGGTGATCCAGGTAGCGGTAGATCCGCTTGGCGGCGAGCAGCGTCAGCAGTCCGACGACCGGCAACAGCAGGTGCGCGGTGCCGAAGAACCCGTCACTCAGGTCGAGGGAACGGATGACCTCCGCCCAGGCCACGGTCATCACACCGATGGCGATGCCGAACATGAAGAACTGGGTGCCGGACAACCAGGTGACGGCCCGTAAGTTCCATGGGGGTTCGGCTGTCGCCGAATCGGTCCCGTCCTGGTGTTCAGTCGTCACGCTGTCTCCTGGTGCGCCGGATGCCAATGCCTGTGCGGAGTCCGCCGGTACTTGGCGTGCTCCTCGGTGTTCATCAGCTCGAATACGGTGCTCATCTCGCTGCGCAGAATTCTTGAGATATCGACGGTTTCCACGAGCTTTTCGTAGAGCTCCATCAACTCGGGATCGGCGTCGACCCTCGGCATGACCTCGTCGTAGTGCGCCCGGTCGTGGAAGTAGGTGAGTTCGGCGTAGACCACCTCGTCCGGTGCCACGTCGACACCGGAGGCGATGTCCGAGCAGCCGTATTTCGCCTCGGGGTCGCTCACCTCCATCACGGTGCCGCCGATGGCGCCGTGTCGCCGGAACACTTCCACGGCGTCGTGGACGACGGCGCGGAAATCCTCTTCGCGTGACCTGGGCACCCTGTGCAGGAACCAGATGAGATACACGGAATCCACCACCCCAGCGAGATTTGAGCCCCGGAAAAGAGGCCTGTGAATCGAGCTGTCCGGCAGGAGGCTATACGAATACTAAGTGAGTGGCAAGAATCACGTCGGGCGCCCCAGGACCCGCATGACGCCGCATCCGCACCGGCTCCACCGTCGGCCCGGCGTGCCGCCGACACATGCCCCCGCCACGGCGGATCGGCAGGGCGCAGCCGACCCGACACGCCCGCGACGGGGCGGACACAGGAGACACAGCACCCCTGATCGACATCCGAACCGCCTTGCGCAGCAGCGGTGATGAGGGCTGTGGGTCCCCTCGGAACCCAGCGGTCCGACGGACCCCGACGCGGCCCCCGCGGCGGCTCGAAGCGACCTCCCGCCCACCTCCCCCGCCGCACCCGCCCAACCGGCTCCGCCGCGGGGGGCCTCACCGGCCACGACGGGCCGCTCCACCGCCCGCCCACCGGCCTCTCCGCGCTCCCTTGTAAGGAGCACGAATGTTACTATCGACAACGAGAGTGAAGGAGGCCGCCGTGAAGCGAGAATACGGACAGTTCTGCGGTCTGGCCGCCGGGCTGGACGTCATCGGCGAGCGGTGGACCCTCCTCATCGTGCGGGAGCTGCTGATCGGCCCCGCCCGCTTCAAGAGCTTGCTGGAGAACCTCCCCGGGATCGGCCCCAACCTGCTCACCGATCGGCTGCGGATGCTCGGCGACCACGGTCTGGTGGAGCAGACGTCCGTGGCCGAGGACGGGCGTGCCCGGCTCTACCGGCTCACCGAGTCCGGGCAGGAGTTGCGGGAGCCGGTCCTCACGCTCGCGCGCTGGGGCCTGAAGTTCCTCGACGAGTCGGATGCCGACGGGACGACCCGCGCCGAGTGGGGCTTCCTCGCCGTGCAGGCGATGATCGTCGACGACGCCGTCCCCCAGGTGGACGAGGTCTACGAGTTCAGGGTCAGCGAGCAGATCTTCCAGATCCTGGTGCGCGACGGCCGGGTGTCCTTCGAGCGCGGCGCGGTGGCGGAGCCCGCGCTGACCATCGAGTGCGACGCCGGCACGTTCGTCCGGGTGGGCGCGCGGCTGCTCTCCCCGTTCCAGGCCCTCGCCACCGGCGACGTCCGGATCAAGGGCGACCCCGAGGCCGTGCTCCGCTGCACCCTGATGCTCGGCCTGGACTGAGCCCCCGGGCGCGGCGGATCCGCCCGGGGGCTCAGTCCACCCGTTTCGCCGTCCGGCGCCCTGGCCGGGCACGACACAACGGTGCACCCCCACACCGCGTGGGGGTGCACCGTCACGTCACGACACAGGTCACTCGGCGGCCAGCTCGGCACCGCCCTGGACCACGTCGATCTTGCCGTCGGGACGGCCGTGGCACTTGATCGAGTTGAGCGTGTAGCGGCCCGCGCCGGTGTAGTCGCCCGTCTTGCCGCGGAACGTGCCGTACAGCTTGGCGTTGGTCATCGGGCCCGCGATCGGGTCCGTCGGGTTCGACAGCTGCACGTCGCCGGCGCCGACGGTGCCACGGTCGAAGGTGCGGTCCAGGTTGACCGCGGCCCAGCCGTAGTACCGGCCGCGCACGCTCTCCACGAACGGCATGTCGGCGTCGCGCAGGCGCTGCGCACGCGCACCGTCGCCCTGGATCGCCACCTCACCCTTGCGGGCGAGCGAGGTGAGCGCGATACGGCCGAGCGACACGGGCACCTCGACCATCTCACCCTTGCCGACGAAGCCGCTCGGGTAGAACGGACGCAGCGTCTCGGAGAGGTAGTTGTGCTCCAGGTTGTTGCCGTCGTACTCGACGCTCAGACCGCGGAACGGGAAGATCTCGTAGTGGCACGAGCCGTCCTCGTTGAGGCCCTTGAGCTCCTTCTCGACGGTGAGGTCGGTCCGGATCGTCCCGACGTTGGTGCTCGCGAGCACCCGGCCGAGGATGGAGTCGAACCACAGCGGTGAGAGCACCGCACGGACCGCGCCGACGCCCGGGGTCATGATGACGACCCGGCCGCCGATGATGAGCGGCACCGTCTGGTCGAAGTACCCGGTCTCCTCGACCTCGGCCTCGCTGTACACCCGCTGCGGCTTCACGCCCGTGATGTCGCCGGTGAGCACGCGCGCCCAGTCGGCGACCTCGGGGTCGTCGTCCGTCGCGTACTTCTCGAAGACGCCCATGGCCCGCGGACCGGCCGAACGCAGGGCCAGCCACAGCGCGCCGGAGCGGACCAGGCGGTCCTTCTCGGTGGCGATCGTGTCGGAGATGAACGCCAGGCTCTCCTCCGGGTTGCGGTCGGCGAACTCCCACAGCGCACGCTCGCGCTCCAGGGGGCTCTCGTGCCCTTCGGTGACCTCTCGGAGCTCACTGTCGCTACGGGTGTCGTACGGCAGGAACTTCTCGGTGATCGGCCGGGCGAAGTCCAGGTACTCCGCGGGGTCGTTGTACCGGGCGGCCGGCGGCGGCGTGAGGGCCACCAGGCCTTCCTGCATCCGGGATTCGATCGATTGGGTCATGTTTCCTCCGCAGTTAGGTAGTGCACCCCATGCGAGGTAGTTATATGAAAACTAAGTCACATCTACCTGTCAAGCACGGTGCCTCCAGGGATCACTTGGCGGATACTGGGGACCGTAGATCATCTACTTAAGGAACGTGTGGCCATATGGAACGAGCTGAACGTCCTGATCTGCCTTCCGTGACCACCACCGCAGCGCTGTTGCGTCTCGGCCGGATCCTGTCGACCGTCTCCGCGGGCACCGCCCGCCACCTGGTGCGACGCTCCTGGCGGCGCCTGAGGGGGCGGCCGACCACCGCTGCGGACTGGCCCGAGGAGCTCGCGCGGATCGTCGAGCGACTGGGCCCGGCCTTCATCAAGTTCGCCCAGATAGCCAGCACCCGCGAGGACGTCCTGCCGCCCCGCGCCTGCACGGCGCTCAAACGCCTCCACGACGACGTCCAGCCCATGCGGCCCCAGGACGTCCGTCAAGCGCTGGCGGAACACCTCGGCCCCGGCTGGGCCCGGTCGCTGACGGACTTTCACCCCGAGCCCCTGGGGTCGGGCAGCATCGCCTGCGTCTACCCGGCCCGGCTGAGCGACGGAACCCGGGTGGCCGTCAAGCTCCGCAGGCCCGGCCTCACCGACACGGTCCGCCGCGACGTCGCCATCCTCAGCACGGTCTTCGCGCTCGCGGGACGCCTGCCGGGCCTGCGCGGAGCCCCACTCGCCGACATGGCGCACGCCGTCGGGGCGAGCGTGCTCCGCCAACTCGACCTCGACACCGAGGCGCGGAACCTCGCCCTGCTCCGTGACGACCTCTCCACCCTCGAGTTCATCGCCGTACCCGCGCCCGTCTCCGCGCTGTGCGGGGAGGCCTGTGTGGTCATGGACTTCGTGCCCGGGGTGCGCGACCACGTCGAGGTGGCCGAGCTGAGCACGGAGCGCCGCCGGGCGCTCGCCGACCAGACTCTCCGGGCCGTCTTCGAGATGCTGTTCTGCACCGGGCTGGTCCACTGCGACCTGCACCCCGGCAACCTGCGTCTCACCCGCTCCGGCTCCGTGGTCGTGCTCGACGCCGGATTCGTCTACCGCGTCCCCGAAGTCGTACGGGAGAATCTGGCCCTGTTCTTCCTCAACCTCGGCTTCCGCAACGGCCCCCGGTGCGCCGAAGCGGTCCTGGCCAGCGCCGAACAGGTCGACGGGCGCAGCGACACCGCCGCCTTCACCGCCGACATGACCCGCCTCGTCGACCGGTACGGCGGCACCACCGCCCGCGACTTCGACCTGATCGCCTTCTCCACCGAACTGTTCGCCAGCCAACGGCGTAACGGCATCTACGCCTCGTCGGAGTTCGTGTTCCCCCTCCTCGCGCTCCTCATGGTGGAGCAGACGGTCCGCCGTCTCGACCCCGACGTGGACTTCCAGGCCATCGCCCGCCCCATCGTCTTCCGCGCGGCGTCGGGCCGCCCCGCCGGCGAGCGCCGCCGCCGGCTGGAGACGGCCGGCTGAGCCGGAGCCGACGCGCGTACGCGGCCCCGCGCCCCGATGATCGTCGCCACCCGGCCTCCCGGGTGGCGACGGTCATCAGTTACGGGAGTGGAGGCCCGGAGCCGGACCGGAGGGCGCCGCCTCCTCGACGGTGCGCGTCGGCGGCGTGAAGGGACCCCACGTGAACGCGGGCAGCCACCTGTCCGACGGGGCGCTCCAGGACAGCTCGCCGATCTGCCGGACCGTACGGCGCCCGGTCAGAGCACGGAAGATCTCCCTGCTCCCTCCGCGCAACGTGGCGGCCGGTTCACCCTCCCCGGCCGTCCACACCCGGTCGGGCGTCCGGACGCGCAGCGCCGGCAGGCCATGCCCGTCCAGAGACAGGGTGAAGCCCATGACGGCGAGATCCAGCGCGTCGGCGAGGGCGGGGGGACGGCCGGGCGGGGGCATGCCGAGGGCCGAACGGAGATCGAGCTCGTGCGAGAGCGCGTCCAGCGGAAGGATGCGGCGGCGCAGCCAGTCCGCGCGCGGCAGCACCCCTGCGAGGTCGCTCTCCAACTCGGCCCACGTGCTGACGAGTTCGGAGACAGGGATGCCCGGGGGCGGGGGCGGCGGCTCGCTGATCTCGCCCGGGTCCTCCTCGACGGCCATCCGGCAGACGACCACGAGGTGCCCGACGAGATCGCGCACGCTCCAGCCGGGACAGGCCGGCACCGGGAGCTCCGCGACCGACGGGCCCGAGGTGACGAGTCGGGTGATGTTCTCCCGACAGGCGCGGTAGGTGAGGTGGTGGCCGGTGTCCGGTAACGGTTCAGCGGACCTGCCCGTCATCCGCGGACTCCTCTCCCCGGACGATCCCGGCCCGGTAGCCGTCGGTCACGATCCGCCGGGCGGCGTGCTGGTAGTACGCGTCGTCCTTGGGCAGCTCGGTCGCGAGGCAGCTGACGTAGCGGTTGTACATGCAGAACGCCGCGGCGATCAGCACGGTGTCGTGCAGGTCCGTGTCGTCCACGCCCTCGGCGCGGGCCGCCGCGATCGCCTTGTCGGAGACCGGGCGCGCGGCTTCCTGGACCTCGGCCGCCACGCCCAGCAGCGCACGCAGCCGGCCGCTGACCGGTGCGGTACCGGGGTCGGCCAGCACGGCCCCGACCAGTTCCTGGCCGCCGGCCAACTGCGCGGCGGCGAAAGCTCCGTGCGAGGAGGCGCAGAACTCGGTGTCGTTGAGCCGCGAGACGTACGCGGCGATCAGCTCGCGCTCTCCCGGTTCGAGCGAGGACGGAGCTCTCAGCAGAGCGTCCGCGAGATCGCCCAGAGGTCCGCCGGTGTCGGGACGGTGGGCCATCAGTCCGGTGATGCCGGGGAGGTCGTTGTTCAGTGCGATATGGGGCATGGCTCTTCCTCCAGGAGAAGGGGAGACAGAGGGCCGGCGAGGGCCAAGTGACCGCGGACGACCGGGCCTCGTGATGCCAGGAAGCTAATGAACCGTCATGTTCGTGGCAACTACCCAGCCATGCACTGGAGTTATGGAGTGCCGGCCGGGACCTCCGGCCGACCGAGACGACAGGACGATCGGTCATCCTGCGATCAAGCCCCTGAGCAGCGGCATCTGTTCGGCGCATGCCGGGGCGGTCGGCGCCGCGCACGGCACGGCTGCGCCCCCGTGCCGTTCCGCAGGGCGCAAGGGTCAGCGAACCCGCTCTCAAGGAGAGCACGCCGGAAGAAGCCCACCCGTATGTGGTCCTGATGTAATGAGCCACCGTTCCCCGACCGTGGAGGTTCAGGCATGGCCATCAGCACGGGAGCGTCACCGAACACCCTGCGGGGCGGGCTCGACTCGCTCAACGGCAGTCATCATCAACTCGGTCTGCGCTTCTTCCTGTTCATCGTCGTCGCGCACTGGGCGGAACACCTGGTCCAGGCGTACCAGATCTACGTCATGGGCTGGCCGATCCCGGAGGCGCGCGGCGTGCTCGGGATTCCGTTCCCGTGGCTCGTCACGTCGGAATGGATGCACTACGGCTACGCCCTGGTGATGATGGTCGGCCTGTTCCTCCTTCGCCCGGGTTTCACCGGCCGCTCGGGCACCTGGTGGAAGGCGTCGCTCGGGATTCAGGTGTGGCACCACCTGGAGCACCTGCTGCTCCTGGTCCAAGTGCTCGTGGGAGCCAACCTGCTGGGCAAGGCCGCTCCGACGAGCCTGGTGCAGCTGATCATGCCCCGGGTGGAACTGCACCTCTTCTACAACACCCTGGTGACGATCCCCATGGTGGTGGCGATGTACCTGCACACCCGCGCGAACCGGCAGGACAACGCCACCGCACGGTGCGCCTGCGCGCCGAAGGACTGACCGCATGGCCACGGGCCGCAGCAGGCCCTCCGGGTTCGTGTCCCTGCTGCTCCTGCTGGCCGGAGTCCTGCTGTTCTGGATGACGGTGCCGCATCTCGGCACCGCCGCCAGAGCCGCCACGGCGGACGGGCCGCGGGGTACCTTCACCGCCGCCCGTCTCGTGTGCGCGGGTCACTCCGGGCACACCACGTGCGAGTGGGCGGGAACGTTCCGGTCCGACGACGGCACCGTGGAGCTCGTGGGCGTCAAGCTGTACGGGAGCGGCCGGGACACGTTCGAGGCCGGACGGACGGCGCCGGCCGTGGACGTGGGCAACGCGGGGCGGGTCTACGACCCGACCGGATCGCGTGCGTGGATCATCACGGTCGTGCTGGTGGTGCTCGCCTACGTCCTGCTCGTGGTCGTGGCCCGCCGGCACCTGATGCCTCCCCCTTCCCCCGGAGACGGAGGCCGACGGCGGTTCCTCACCCCCTTGGGGTCGCCGGGAACCTCCGCGAAGGGCACACCGTAGCCGCGCCCCGGCTCACGCGCCGCGGCGCAAGGTGCGGGTGCACCAGCCGATGATCGTGGCGTTGGCAGCCGCTCCGACGGCAATGGCGATGGGGAACACGGCCCTGCTCTCCGGCAGCGCGAGGAAGAGGAAACTGACGGGGGCGGTGGCAAGGAACGGAATGACTCCGGCCATGGACTCGTCCGTGCTGTCCGCGACGGTCACCGCCCACGCCCACACGAACAGGGCGGCGCAGACGCCGAGGTAGGCGAGGCCGATGGCGCCCAGGTGGTCGTACAGTCGGCGCGGGATCGATCTTCCGGGATCGGCGGCGGTGCCGGGCATGGTGGTGGACTCCTTCGTGGGACGGTCGTGGCGGCTCTGTCGGTGGGGTCCGGGCGGTCAGAGGTGGGCGCGGGGCGGGTTCGGCGTGGCGAGGCCGAGGTCGTAGGCGAGGATCGTCGCCTGCACGCGGTCGCGCAGGCCGAGCTTGCGGAGCAGCGCGGTCACGTGGGACTTCACGGTGCCCACGGCGATGCCGAGTTGCTCGCCGATCTCCGCGTTGGTGAGGCCGGCCGCGACCAGGGTGAGGACGCGCCGCTGGCTGGCCGTGAGGCTGTCGAGCTCGGGAATGCTCCGCCCAGGAGTCTCGATGGGTGATCGGGACGCGTAGTGGCCGATGAGGTGGCGTGTCGCGGAGGGGGCGAGGACGCTCTCGCCGATCGCGACCTCCCGGATGCCCTGCAGCAGCTTCGAGGGGTGCACGTCTTTGAGGAGGAAGCCCGAGGCGCCGGCGCGAAGCGCCTCGAAGACGTAGGCGTCGAGGTCGAAGGTGGTCAGGACGAGGACCCGGGGCGGGTTCTCCCGGCCGGTGATGATGCGGGTGGCGGCTATGCCGTCCAGCTGAGGCATGCGCACGTCCATGATGATGACGTCGGGAGCCAACTCCTCGGCGAGCCGCACCGCCGAGACACCGTCGGCGGCCTCGCCGACGACCGTCATGTCCTCCTCGGCGTCGATCACGGCGGCGAATCCCGCACGTACGATGCCCTGGTCGTCGACGACCAGCACGTTCAGGCTCATCGTTGTCCCTCCTCGTTCTTCCGCGCGGTGGTGAGCGGCAGCCGGAGCCGGACCGTTCCCGGCTGGCCGGTGGTCAGGGTGCCGCCGAGCGCGGTGACCCGCGTGGTCAGCCTCTCCCGTACAGCCGTGCCTGCGGCGCGCGGGATCCCGGTGGCCGTGAGCGTCAAGGTATCGGTGTCCGCGTCGAGTTCGAGCAGGGCGGGCTCCTCGCCGCCGGCCGCGAGCAGCGTTTCGGCGGCGTGGTAGGCGGCCAGATCGACGGCGGTGGGCAGGTGTCGCGGTACACGGTCGGTCAGCCGTATGTCGATGTCGCGTCCGGTGGCCCGCAGATGGTGGGCGAGCAGGTCGAGCGCCTGGAGGGTGGGCTGCGGACGGAGTTCGGGCCCGGCCCCGTCCTGGGGCACGGTGTCGAGCAGGGCGCGCATCGCGGCCAGGGCCTCACGGGCACGGGCCGCCGTCGCGTCGAGCCGGCCTGCCTCGGCCTCGGTGACCATGTCGGCGGTGCGGGCGAAGACCGTGCCTTCGAGTCCGGCAGCGATGCGGTGGCGCTCGATCCAGGCGTCGCGCACGGCCTCCTCGGTCCAGGCGGCGAGGCGCTCGTCGTGGGCGCGGTCACCGGCTTGCCGGTGGCGGTCCCGGCGGACTCCGGCCAGCTGGGCCGCCGTGCTGATGAGGGTTGCACCGATCGCCGTGCCCACGACGACCGCCCAGGTGGGGGCTGTCGTACCCCGGGCCAGAACAGCGCCGGCGGCGGCAGCCGTGTGCACCAGCACCACGAGGAGGACGGTCGTGTTGCGGTACGTCGCCGATCGGACGGGAGCGAGAGCGAGAGCCGTGCACGTGGCCAGCAGGCTCAGCGCGCAGGGAAGGAGGACCGGGCCGCCGTAGTCGCCCACCGCCATCGCCACGGGCCACAGCATCGCCAGCCCCAGCAGCATCGCGTACGCCGTCCGTGGCGCCCTCCGCAGCCACAGCAGGGTCATCGACTGGCCGGCCGCCAGCAGGGCGAAGAAGACGCCCGCGGATACCTGCGGTCCGAACGAGGTGTCCTCGGCCCTGATGACCAGCGCGGGGAGCAACGGCTGCAGGACCAGGCCCGCCGCCGCCACCAGTTGTGCCACGCGGTAGGACGTGGACGCCGACGGTCCCACCGGCGTGGCCGTTCGGCCGGGGAGTACCGCCCGTACCTCCCAGCCGCCGTCCGCCGTCGGACCGCTGTGCACCGTGCCGCCGGCTTCCCGCGCCCGGGAGCGCAGGAAACCCTGCCCCCGTCCGCCGCCGAGTCCCGCACCGTGCGCCACCGCACCGGCGGGCGGAGCCGAGCTGGTGACGGCGATCTCGGTGCGGGCTTCGCCGTACCGGCACAGCAGGGTGGTGTGCGCGCCCGGGGCGTACCGGGCGATGTTGGTCAGTGCCTCGCGCACGATTCCGTACGCCGCGTCCGCGACCGCCCCGTCCGGCAGGGGGTCGATCTCGCAGTCCACCCGCTGGCCCAGGCGCCGGAATCCGTCGACCAGGTCCTGTAGCTGTTCCCTCGGCGAGGACCCTTCCGCGCGCGTGGGCGCCGGGGCTCGTACCGCGCCGAGCGAGCGGACGACTTCGTGGCCGGTCTCGGCTGCGAAGTCCAGTGCCTCGGCTGCCAGTTCGGGACGCCGCTCCCGCAGTCCGAGGGCTGCGCCCACGGTGACGACCACGGCGGTCAGATGGTGGGCGCTGATGTCGTGCAACTCCCTCTCCATCCGGCGCCGCTCGGCCGCGGGGAGCCGGTGACGCTCGGTCTCGGCACGCTTCAGCAGGTGATCGGCCGCTCGTCGTGCGCGGCGGGCCCGGCGTACGAGCAGGCCGGCGCCGCACGAGGCGGCGTACAGGACAGCGGTCAGGACCAGGTCGAGCCCGTCACGGTCGCTGAGCCCGTGCAGACTGATGCCCTGCAGCAGTTGCCAGAGGGCGAGTGCCGTCACGCACAGCACGGCGGTGAAGGCGTCACATCGGGTCGCCACGGTGAACACCGCCAGTGCGACGCCTGCGGTGCCGAGTACGGCCATCGCCCCGACGGGCAGCGGCCCGGCCCCCAGCGCGCACGCCGCGGCAACGACGACGAGGGCGGCGACCGGCCGGGTACGGCGCAGAGCGAGCGCGGCTGCCACCACGCCGGCGGCCAGGGCCGCCACGAGGAAGGCGGACGCGGGCGGGACGGCCCCCCGTACGAGCGGCGCTCCGGGCCATACCAGGATCTGGGCGCAGAGCAGCAGGACCGGTGCCAGCCGGTCGTCGGTTCGCTTCATGGTGATGGAAGGTTAACGTCGCAGGTGAGCGGAGCGAATCGGGCTGCGGGCGGACGCCGGTCTCTTACCTGAGGTACAGAGCCTCCACCTGTGGTCCACCCCTCTGATCGTCCCCCGGCGCGAGGACGGGACCGGTCACCCGCCCCTAGGCTCGATCACATCGAGAACGCGATCGGTCCCCCGACGGCCGTTCCGCCAACGGGGCTTGTGCCGAAGGGACTTGCGCCGACGGCGTGGGGGCTTCGGGGCCGATCGTCGGACGAACGCGGAAGCGCTCAGACGGCGTTCCTCGTCCCGGCACCCCTGGGTGCCTCGCCCCGCTCATTCCCCTTTCCTCACCTCGGAGTCAGAGATGACCGCTTCCTCACGCACCTTTCCCCGGTCGCTTCGCCGCTACCTGATGAGCCCTGCCGCCGTGACGTATCTGGCCGTGGTGGTCTGGGTCGGGACGGACGTCGCGCTGACCGATTCGCTGGACGGCAGCATGGCCGGGGTCTGGCTGTTCTTCCTCACCGCCCCGACGTCGTTCCTCTTCGTGGCTCTGCCCGGCGCCCTTCCCTGGGCGGGTGTGCTGGTCGGGGCCTTCGTCCAGGCGGTGGCGCTGGGCGCCGCCCACCACGGGGTCCGCGCATGGCGAGCACGACGCGCGGTCAGCGCCTGACACCGCACCCGTTCCTCTCGCTCAGGTGCCGGATGCGGCGCGACTCACCCCACTTGCGAGTTCGGCCAGCACGGCTCCCGTCATGGCGGCGACTCCGTGGTCCAGGACCGACGGATCGGGGGCGAAGTCCGGACTGTGCGCACTGGGCACGTTGCCGAACCTCTATGCGTACCTGTCGTTACCAAGACTGACTCTCTGCCGCGGTGCACGCCCCGGCCACCGCAGCCGCCTCGCTCCGCTACCCGGCCTGGCCGACGGCGCTCAGCCGGTGTTCGGGTTGCTGGCCGCCCATGCGATGTCGTCCAGCTCGACGTGCATGGCCTCGCGGTCGTTGGTTCACTGGTCGAGAAAGTCCGCACGTGCCTTGACCTCGGATCCTGAACACCATTCATGCGGCCGGGGCCAACGTGGTTGGTGTGAGGTGGAAGGCATTCTCAAAGACGATCGGTGATCGTTGTCTGAGGCGGGAGTGGGGGCGCCGGGTGTTGTAACGGTGGTGCCATCGGAAGGCGTCGAGTCGCGGCTCCCGCTCGTCGAGCCGACCCTTTCGTCCCTGCAGGGTCCCGCGCTTGAAGGTGGCGTTGAAGGACGCGGCGAGTGCCTTGTCCGCGCTGGACCCGACCGCGCTCATTCTTCGCCTCACCCCTGCTGAACTGCAGGCTTCGGCGCATGCTCGACTGCTGTAGTGGGAGCCCCTGTCAGTGTGGAACACGCCGCCGTTCACCCGGCCGCTGCGGGCGGCCACGGCCATCTCGACCGTGTCGGCGGCCAGCGAGGTGCACACAGGGTCGGCGATCGACCAGCCCACGAGCAGGCGCAAGCAGATGCCGATCGCCATGGCCGCATACGGACAGGTCGTGCCGACGGCCATGTAGGTGGAGTCGGCGCACCATCCGGTGTTGAGGGCGTCCGCATTGAAGTCGCGGATCACCAAGTCCGGCGCGGGCGGCGCGGTGCTGTCCGCGATCGTCGTCCGCTTCTTCTTCAGGTGCCGGCCGACGATGTGGTTGACCCGCATCAGCCGGGTCACGCGCTTGCGGTTGATCCGCCGCTCCCTCGCCCGCAGCTCGGCATGAACGCGCAGGACACCATGGGTGCCATGGTGCTCGGCGCGGATGGCGCGGATCTCGCTCACGGTCCGCTTCTCATGAGCCTGGTGCCCGGCGCGGGCTTTCCAGGTGGTCGGATGCCGGTAGTAGCCGACGCGGACCGCTACGAGCACCCGGCAGATGCGCTTGACGCCGAAGTTGGCACAGCTGTCGGAGATGAAGTGCCGGCGGCGGGGCTCACTTCACCTCGCGAGCGCACTACGCGGCCGCTCGGCGCAGGGTCTCGGGCGAGGTGCCGTCATGCTGGGTGTCGCGGTGGTGGACGCACTGACGGGGCCGGAGTACAACCTGCTGCCGGTGCACGCCGCCGGTCCTGCGATCGCTGCGGGGCGTGGACAAGCGTGGCCATCATGGCTGACGCCCATCTGATGCCACCGCCACGCCCGTCGCACCGTTGCACAGGTCGTGACCGTAGCGGTCGGTCGCCGATGCCCATCGCCTCGTCGTGGAAGTCGAATCCGGGAGCCAGGAACGGGCGCCGAGGCACACTCCCTGAACAGGTGAACCAATCCGGAGTACCCGGAGGTGTCTCGGCCGTTTCCGGTGCACACTGGGCACCAAGAGGCGTCGATTCCTGTTGGGAGGCGGAAGAGTGAACGCCGGCAGTGGTAGACGGCGCCTGCCCGGCCGGGGCTCCGCCGGGCGACGCTCGGCCGGCGCGAACGTGCGGTTCCGCCGGAGCAGAGGTATCCAGCTGCCGGACCGGTTCACCACCCGCAGCCGTCTTGCCTGGCTCAATTCTGCCAGTTCCCGCATCGGCACGACCCTGGACCTGGAGCGCACTGCTCAAGAACTCGCCGAGTTCACCGTGCCCCGTTTCGCCGACGGGGCCGCCGTGGACATCCTCGAGAGTGTCCTGCGGGGTGACGAGGGCTCCCGGAAGACCGAGCCCGGCATTCCGCAGATGCGGGCCACGGCGCTGTGCGCCATCGAGGAGCTCTCCAGCCTGGAGCCGACCCCGGTGGGTGAGATCTTCGTGCATGCCAAGCAGCCGCACGAGACGCTGCTCCACCGGTACGTCCTCCGGCAGGGGAAGCCGGTGCTGCTGAGCAGGATGCGCGACGACGACTTCATCCGCGTCGCGCCCACCGCGAGTGCCGCTGCGCAGTTGCGTGCCGCAGGTGTGCACAGCTACCTCGCCGTACCCCTGATCGCCCGTGGGCTGCTGCTCGGCAGCGCCGACTTCGTGCGCGGCCGCGGAACTCCGCCGTTCTCCACCACCGACCTGGCGCTGGCGGAGCAGCTCGCCTCCAAGGCTGCGGTCTTCATCGACAACGCGCGTCTGTACGGGCGGGAGCGCGAGCACGTCGTCTCGTTGCAGCGCTCCCTGCTGCCGCGTGTCACCCCGGCAACACCCGGTCTACTGGTGCACTCCGAGTACGCGCCCGCGGCGGCACATCACGGCGTGGGCGGGGACTGGTACGACGTGATGGCCCTGCCCGGCGGGCGGACGGCCCTGATGGTGGGCGACGTGATGGGGCACGGGCTGCCCGCAGCCGCCACCATGGGGCGTCTGCGGACGGTGGCCCGCACGCTGATGACTCTGGACATGGCCCCCGAGCGGATTCTCGCTCGGCTCGACCTGGCCACCCGCGACCTGGAGGACGAGCAGGTCTCCACCTGTCTGTGCGCGGTCTACGACCCCGCTGACTCCTCCTACACACTGGCGAGCGCCGGGCACCTGCCGCCGCTTCTCCTCGACGGGCAGGGTGCCGCCGACTTCGTCCCGGTGCCGACCGGCGCGCCGCTGGGGGCGGGCGTGATCCCGTACGACCCCCTGCGGCTGCGCGTCCCGGACGGCGCCCACCTGGTCATGTACACGGACGGCCTGATCAAGTCCCGGGACGAGGACGTGGACGCCCAATTGGCAGGGCTGCGTGCGGCGGCGCTGAGCCTGCCGCCCGGGTCGCTGGAGAAGGGCGGTCTGGTGGAGCGCGCCCCGGCCGCCGCCGCCCGGTTCGACGAGACGGTACTCCTCGTCACCACGAGTGCCGCACTCCCGGCCGGGGACCTGCGGGTGTGGGAGCTGCCGCAGGACGGCCGGGCCGCCTCGGCCGCCCGTGGTCTCGTCACCGGCCAACTCGCCGCGTGGGGACTCGAGGAACTCGCCGACGTCTCCGAGCTCGTCGTCTCCGAACTGGTCGGCAACGCACTGCGCTACGGGAACGGCCCCGGCGAACTGCGGCTGCTGCGCGGCGAACGCCTCGTCGTGGAGGTGTCGGACACCGGCCCCGACCTGCCCCAGATCCAGCACGCGGACCTCAGTGACGAGGGCGGACGGGGGCTTCAGCTCGTCAACATGCTGTGCCGCCGCTGGGGTTCGTCCCGCACGGTCACCGGCAAGGTGGTCTGGGCGGAACAAAATATGCCGTCCTCGGTCCTGGCTGAGCGCCAGGCCGTGGTGAAGTACGGGCGCGAAGTGCTGTGACCTGAGGTGGGCGGCGGCCCTTGACCCAAGTACCTCGGTCAGGGTGACTCGCCGAACGGATCCGAGCGGGGTGATGGTCAGGCGACAGTGCCGAGGGGCACCCTGACGGCGTAGCCCCGTCAACGTCTTCCTCCCCTTCGTCCACGCTCTTCACGTCTGCCGAGTGCATGAGTGACTTATGGAGACCCAGTCGAGGGAACCGAGCTCCTTCGCAGGCATGAGGCGGCACTGTCGGCGAAGCACAGGACGCATGCCCGCCGACGAGCTCCAGCCACACAGCGCGTGAGACCCCTCCGGCTGTGACTCGACGGCGGTTCCTTAACCTCGAAACGCCTCCAGCAGCCGCAGCCACACCTCGCTGATCGTCGGGTACGCCGGGACCGCGTGCCACAGGCGGGCGATGGGCACCTCCCCCGCGACCGCGATCGTGGCCGAGTGCAGGAGTTCGCCGATGCCCGGGCCGACGAAGGTGACGCCGAGCAGGATCTCGCGGTCCAGGTCCACGATCATCCGGGCGCGGCCCCGGTAGCCGTCGGCGTAGAGGCCGGATCCTGCCACCGCGGCGAGGTCGTGGTCGACGGCGCGTACGCGGTGGCCCGCGCGTTCGGCCTCGGCGAGGGTGAGGCCGACGGACGCGGCCTCCGGGTCGGTGAAGACGACCTGGGGGACGGCCCCGTGGTCGGCGGTGGCCGCGTGGGCTCCCCAGGGGGCGGTATCCAGCGGGGTCTTCCCGGTGCGGGCGGCGATCGCGGCGCCCGCGATGCGCGCCTGGTACTTGCCCTGGTGGGTCAGCAGGGCGCGGTGGTTGACGTCCCCGACCGCGTACAGCCAGTCCGTGCCCTCGACGCGGCAGCTGTCGTCGACGGTGAGCCAGGAGCCGGGTTCGAGGCCGATCGTCTCCAGGCCGAGGTCGTCCGTGCGCGGGGCCCGGCCGGTGGCGAAGAGGATCTCGTCGGCCTCGATGCGGTCGCCGTCGTCCAGCTCGACGGTGACGGGGCCGTCCGATGCGGGGCGCCGGAGGGCGGTGACGGAGACGCCCGTACGGATCCGGGCCCCGGCCTCCGTCAGCGCGTCGGCGACCAGCTCGCCCGCGAAGGGCTCCATCTTCGGGAGCAGACCGCTGCCCCGGATCAGCAGGGTCACCTCGGAGCCCAGCGCCTGCCAGACGGTCGCCATCTCCACGCCCACGACTCCCCCGCCGACGATCACGAGCCGGCCGGGGGCCTCCTTGGCGCTGGTGGCTTCGCGGCTGGTCCAGGGGCGGGCCTCCTCGACGCCGGGGAGGGAGGGGACCACGGCCCGGGAGCCGGTGCAGACGGCGACGGCGTGCCGGGCCGTGAGGCGATGCTCCGTGCCGTCAGGAGCGGTGACGGTGACCTCACGGGGGCCGGTGAGCCGGCCCGTACCCCGGTGGACGTCCGCGCCGACGCTCTCCAGCCAGGCGACCTGGCCGTCGTCCTTCCAATGGCTCGCCTCCTCGTCCCGGTGGGCGAGTACGGCCTCCACGTCCAGAGGGCCCTGCACCGCGGCGCTCAGGCCGGGCACCCGGCGGGCGTCGGCGCGGGCGACGACGGGGCGCAGCAGGGCCTTGCTCGGCATGCAGGCCCAGTAGGAGCACTCGCCGCCGACCAGTTCGGACTCCACCACCGCTGTGGAGAGCCCGGCGGCGCGGGCGCGGTCCGCCACGTTCTCTCCCACCGGGCCTGCGCCGATGACCACCACGTCGTATGCGGAGCGCTCGGAATTCTTCCCTGCATCAGTCATGGAAACAGTGTCCTCGCGGGTGTGCGCCCCGGCCACATGGGCAGGCGGAATAGCGCAAGTGCAGTCACCGTTGTGCCGGACAGGACCCGTCAGGACCCCACCGGCAGAGGAAGAGGTATCCCCAGCATGAGCACCGTCGAGCTCACCAAGGAAAACTTCGATCAGGTCGTCAGCGACAACGATTTCGTCCTGATCGACTTCTGGGCTTCCTGGTGCGGCCCCTGCCGGCAGTTCGCGCCGGTCTACGACTCGGCCTCCGAGCGCCACCCCGACCTCGTCTTCGCCAAGGTCGACACCGAGGCGCAGCAGGAGCTGGCGGCGGCCTTCGAGATCCGTTCCATCCCGACGCTGATGATCGTCCGCGACAACGTCGCGGTCTTCTCGCAGCCCGGTGCTCTGCCCGAGGCGGCTCTGGAGGACGTCATCGGGCAGGCCCGGAAGCTGGACATGGACGAGGTCCGCAAGTCCGTCGAGGAGCAGAAGCGGGCGGCCGAGGCGGGACAGGGGCAGGGACAGCCGGAGGCTCCGTAGGCGCTCTACCGGCGCGCGGTACGACCGAGGGCCCCGACCGACACCGTGGACACGGTGTGAACGGTCGGGGCCTCCGTCGTGCCCGGGGCGCAGGACGGGCCCGTGTTCCCGGGCGGCGCCCCTTCCCGGCTCTCAGGACGCGGGGCGCTCCCCCTCGGCCCCGGCGACGCGGACCGACATGCCGTAGTCCAGTTCCTCGCCGTCGATGAGCACGGCTTCCACCGTCCGGGTCTCCGGATCGACGTCCGCCTCCATGCCCTCGCCCGCGTACCGGGGGTAGCCCGAGGCCCCCGTCTCGCCGGTGGCGGCGACGACCGCTGATCGGATCGGCCTGCCGGGGGCTCCGGTACGCGTCCTGCTGTGGTCGGGGATCAGGAGGAGCTCATAACTCTGCGGGTGGCTCATGCCTCCGACGCTAGACATCCGCCGTGTGTCGCGCATGTCGTCGCGCCGGAGGCGGTCAGCTGGATTCCCGGTGCACGGCGCTGGTGCGGAGCAGGTCCTGATGGACCGGTGGCCCGCCCGGGTGCTGCACCATGCGGTCGATCGTCTCGGCCAGCGGCTGGGGCATGGCCAGCTCCATCCGGACCGTGCTGAGCCGGGGACGCAGCAGCCTGCCGATGAGGGAGTCGTCGGCGCCGATCACCGCCGTATCGGCGGGCACGGCCACCCCCGCGTCCTGGAGGGCCCGCATCAGCAGCATGGCGTACTCGTCGTTGTACGCGAACACCGCGTCCAGTCCCAGTTCCGGCCAGCGGGCGGCCAGCCGGTGCGCCGACTCCTCCTCGTACCGCAGCGGGAGCGGGCATACGCGGGCCCCCGCCGGTTCGGCTACGCCACGTGCCCCGACGAGGCGGGGCTCGGAGAACGGCGCCCGGCCCGGCTCCTGGGGCATGACCACGCCGATGTGGCGACGGCCCCGGGCCAGCAGGTGTTCCACCGCGCTGGCCCCGACCTGGCGTTGGTCCATGACCAGGCCGTGCGCTCCGGCCACCGGGCCGGGGCCCAGGCTGATCACCGCCTTGGCGCCGGAACGGGTCAGGATGCCCGTGCCGTGCGGGGTGAGGGCGATGCCCGGCGGTACGACGACGGCGACGGGCCTCAGTTCGGCCCAGGCCGTGGCCGCCTCGTCGGCGGTGAGTCCGACGCTGCCGTACTGGACGACGGTGTAGTCCAGGCGGCGCAGCCCGGACTGGAGTTCCTCGAAGAAGTACTGGTGGAGAGGTCCTGCCGGTATGTGGCCGGAGGGCAACAGGACCATGCGGCTGTGTCCGGCGCGCAGGCTGCGGGCAGCCGCGTGCGGAACGTAACCGAGCTGGAGGGCGGCCTCCCTGACCCGGCGTCGGGTGGGTTCGCTGATCCGGACGGTGGCGTTGTTGTTCAGTACGTACGACACGGTGGCCCGGGACACTCCGGCGAGGCGCGCGACATCGGCGCTGGTCGGAACGGAGACTTCGGCGGGCTGCTTGGGTAACTGGCTCATGGCGTCGGGCAGTCTTCCAGACCCGTGGGAGCGGGTTTCGGCCCGGGGCCCGCAGGTCCGGTCACGGTGGCCGGAAGCCCGCCCCGCGGCCCCGGTCCGACGCCCCGCTCCCGGGATCGGGCGGTGAAGGTTCTACGGTGTGGCGATGACGTTCCACGACAGCGCGTACCGTTCCGACAACCCCTTTGACGTGCCCGGCAGCAGCGGGCCGACCGCCACGGTGCAGGCCGATCCCGACGGCGTGGGCCCTGTGCGTACCTCGTACGCCCCCGATCGCGACGGCGATCCCGACCCCGGCGAGATCGTCTGGACCTGGGTGCCTTTCGAGGAGAACGACGGGCGTGGGAAGGACCGGCCTGTGCTCGTCGTGGCCCGCGAGGAAGCGGGCACGCTGCTCGCCGTCCAGCTCTCCAGCAAGCAGCACGACCGGGAACACGAG
The DNA here is from genome assembly GCF_014650675.1 of Streptomyces anulatus. Lineage (GTDB taxonomy): Bacteria > Actinomycetota > Actinomycetes > Streptomycetales > Streptomycetaceae > Streptomyces > Streptomyces anulatus. The sequence continues at coordinate 58,247 of NZ_BMVK01000022.1, forward strand.
TGGGTGGCCCTGGGCGCGGGCCCCTGGGACAGCTCGGGGCGGCCGTCCTGGGCCGGTCTCGACCGGGTGCTGCGGGTCCACGAGGACGGGATGCGCCGGGAGGCGTGCGCCCTGGACCGGGAGCGGTTCGACCGGGTCGCCGGGCGGCTGCGCGAGCGGTACGGCTGGAGCTGAGCGGCGAGGCGGCAGGGGGCGGTGCGGCCCCGGCGGGCGGTGATGCGGCCCGCCGGGCACAGCCCGGACGCCGGGTCCCGGGTCAGGTGAAGGTCCGGGCGAAGGCGGCCCGGACGTCGGAGTCGGGGTTCCGGTCCAGGATCCCGAAGACGATCTGCTCGAAGTGGCCGCCGAACCGGCCGCCCTCGCCGAGCAGCGCCCGGAACGCCTCCGCCACCTGTCCCGGGTCGTTCTGGAAGACGCCGCAGCCCCAGGCTCCCAGGACCAGTCTGCGGTAGCCGCGTACGGCGGCGACTTCCAGCACCCGTTCGGCGCGGGAGGCCAGAGCCGCCGGGATGCGGTGGGCCTCCTCGGGGGTCTGCCGCTGGATCACCCCGGCGTTGGGCGCGGGCGAGGTGAGGAATCCGACGGTGTACGGGGCGTCCAGGAACGCGCCTCGGTCGTCGCGGAAGACCGGCACCCCGGGCGAGTGGATCACCCGGTCGGTGTAGAAGGCGCTGCGTTCGGCGCGGTGGTGCGCGTAGTACTCGGGGGCGCGCAGCAGGGTCGCGTGGAGGGCCGAGCCTCGGCACAGGGCCTCTTCCTGGGCCTGCGCGCCGTTGAGGTAGCCACCGCCGGGGTTCCGGGCCGAGGCGTAGCTGAGGACGGCCACCCGGCCGGAGGCCTCGCCGGTCATCCGGCGGGCCGCGGCGAGGCTGCTCTCGTCGGTGACCTCGATGTGCGGGGTGCGGTCGATGTCCAGGGCCGCGACGGGCACCGGGTCCGGTCCGTAGAGCCGGGTGCCCGACAGCGCGGCGGTCACGGCCCGTTCGATGGACACGTCCTGACCTGCCGCGTTGCGATACTTCCCGGCCTCGACGACCGCTTCCGTCCCGCGCGCGATTCCGCGCAGCCGCGCGCTCACCTGCGCTCCCCCGTGTGGTGCATACGGGGCATGCTGACGGGGAACCCGGCCTGGGCGCAACCGGATTTTCGTGGCTCGGGGGCACCCTTGTGCGATCTCCGGGTACGGGTTTGGCTGGTAGGTACGCAGCTGAGAAGGAGTCCCTCATGGGCTTGGACATTCCCGGCGCAACCGGCTCGCGCCCGGACGCCGTCCCACTCGACGAGAGCGGGGCCGAGGATCTACTGCGCGGCATATGTTTCAAGACCGGCCCCCCTCGAACCGTCGGGGTGGAACTCGAATGGCTCATCCACGACCGGGAACGACCTGACCTTCCGGTCGGCCGGGAACGGCTGGACAGCGCCGTCGAGGCGGTCCGTGCGCTGCCGCTGAGCGCGGCCCTGACATTCGAGCCGGGCGGGCAGCTGGAGCTCAGCTCGCAGCCGGCCGGCTCCCTGATGGAGTGCGTCGACACCACCGCGGCCGATCTGGCGGCGGTCCGCGCCTCGCTCGGCGCGGCGGGGCTCGCACCGGTCGGGCTCGGCGTCGATCCGTGGCAGCCGCCGCGCCGCAGGCTGCGGGAGCCGCGCTACGAGGCGATGGAGGCCGCTCTGGACCGTGCGGGGCCGGCCGGGCGGGCGATGATGTGCACCTCGGCGTCGGTCCAGGTCTGCCTGGACGCGGGCGAGGAGGAGCCGGGACCGCTCGGTTACGGACGGCGCTGGCAGCTCGCGCACCTGCTGGGCGCGGTGCTGGTGGCCGCGTTCGCGAATTCACCGTTCCAGCAGGGCCGCCGGACCGGCTGGCGCTCCACCCGGCAGCAGCTGTGGGCCGACCTCGACCCGGGCCGGACCCTCGCACCGGGCTCCGGGCGCGCCCCCCGCGAGGCCTGGGCCGCGCATGTGCTGGACACGACCGTGCTGTGCATCCGGTGCGAGGAGGGCCCCTGGGACGTGCCGGAAGGGCTCACCTTCCGCGAGTGGATCCGTACCGGGTCGCCCCGGCCGCCGGTGCGGGCCGATCTCGACTACCACCTCACCACACTGTTCCCACCGATCCGGCCGCGCGGTCATCTCGAACTGCGCATGTTCGACGCGCAGAGCGGGCCCGACGGGTGGCTGGTGCCCCTCGCCGTCGCCACGGCCCTGTTCGACGATCCTGAGGCCGCCGAGACCGTGTACCGCGCCGTGAAGCCGCTGGCCGAGACAGCGGGCTCACCGGCCGCACCCCGCAATCCGCTCTGGACGACGGCCGCCCGCGAGGGGCTCGCCGACCCGGAACTGCGGGCCGCGGCCACCGTCTGTTTCGCGGCGGCGCTCCCGGCGCTGGAGCGGATGGGGGCGAGCGGTGCGGTGCGCGACACCGTGGCCGCCTTCACCGACCGCTATGTCGCCCGGGGCCGATGTCCGGCCGACGACCTGCCCGAGCCGGGCGACCTGACCGGTCAGGGTCTGCTGACCGACCGGAGCCTGCTGACCGGTCCGAGCCGGCTGACCGGTCCGGTCCCGCCGGCCGGTCCCGATGTGCCGAGCGGGCCCGTCGACCGGCCCGCGCGCGGGCCCGAGCGCCTTGTCGCCGGGCCGACGATCCCGCCGACCCCGCCGCGTCCCGGAAAGGCGGCCTCCGCATGACCGAGCACCGTGAAGACACCCGGCACCGCGAGCACTCCGACGCCTTCGATCCGGCGGGATCCAGCGCGTCGACCGGCTTCCCCGTCGCGCCCGGCATCGACCCCGAGGCCCTGCGGCGGCGCGCCCTCGACGCGCTGTTGTCCGCGCGCGAGCGCACCGCCCTGCTCACCGACAGCGTGGACGACGGTGAACTGACCGCCCAGCACTCCCCGTTGATGTCGCCGCTGGTCTGGGACCTGGCGCACATCGGCAACCAGGAGGAGCAGTGGCTGCTGCGCGCGGTCGGCGGCCGGGAGGCTCTGCGCCCGGAGATCGACGGGCTGTACAACGCCTTCGAGCACGCGCGCGCCTCGCGCCCCTCGCTGCCGTTGCTGGCCCCCGCCGAGGCCAGGACGTACGCCTCCGACGTACGGGGGCGGGCACTGGACCTGCTGGAGGGCACACCGCTGCACGAGGGCGGACGCCCGTTGGAGCGCGCCGGCTTCGCCTTCGGCATGATCGCGCAGCACGAACAGCAGCACGACGAGACAATGCTGATCACCCATCAGCTACGTGCGGGCCCGGCCGCGCTCACCGCGCCCGCCCCGCCCGCACCCGCCGACGCCGAGGGGCTCGCGGACGACGTCCTGGTTCCCGGGGGCCCGTTCACCATGGGGACCTCCGCCGAGCCGTGGGCCCTGGACAACGAGCGGCCCGCGCACCGGCGCGACGTGGCGGCGTTCCGCCTGGACACCTCTCCGGTCAGCTGCGGCGCCTACCTCCGGTTCATCGAGGACGGCGGGTATCGGAACGAGCGTTGGTGGGCACCCGAGGGCTGGGCGATGGTCCGTGAACACGAGCTGGCCGCACCGCTGTTCTGGCGACAGGAGGCCGGACAGTGGCTGCGCCGCCGGTTCGGGGTGACCGAGCCGGTGCCGGACGACGAGCCGGTGCTGCACGTCAGCTGGTACGAGGCGGACGCGTACGCCCGCTGGGCGGGGCGGCGGCTGCCCACGGAGAGCGAGTGGGAGAAGGCCGCCCGCCACGATCCCGCCTCCGGCCGCTCCCGGCGCTACCCGTGGGGCGACGAGGACCCGACGCCGGAGCGGGCCAATCTGGGGCAGCGCCATCTGCGTCCCGCGCGGTCCGGGGCGTTTCCGGCGGGCCGGTCGCCGTTCGGGGCGGGGCAGTTGATCGGCGACGTGTGGGAGTGGACCTCCAGCGACTTCCTGCCCTATCCGGGGTTCGTCGCGTTCCCCTACCGCGAGTACTCGGAAGTGTTCTTCGGACCGGGGCACAAGGTGCTGCGCGGCGGCTCGTTCGCCGTGGGCGAGGTCGCCTGCCGGGGCACCTTCCGCAACTGGGACCTTCCGGTGCGTCGCCAGATCTTCTCCGGATTCCGCACCGCGAGGGACGCCTGATGTGCCGTCATATCGCCTATGTGGGCGAGCCGGTGACACTCGGCGACATTCTTCTGCGGCCTCCGCACGCTTTGGTGCGCCAGTCCTGGGCGCCGCGCCGCCAGCGTTACGGCACCGTGAACGCGGACGGTTTCGGGGTCGGTTGGTATGCGGACGGGGATCCGATACCCGGACGCTACCGCCGTCAGGGACCGATATGGGGCGACGAGACCTTCACCGATCTGGCCCGAGTGGTCCGCAGCACCGCGCTGCTCGCCGCCGTACGCGATGCCACCGAAGCGGGTGCGGACGGGGAGGCCGCGGCCGCGCCGTACACCGCCGGACGGCAGCTGTTCAGCCACAACGGGATGGTGCGCGGCTGGCCCGGCTCACTGGCCGGGGCGGCCGCCGCCCTGCCCGCCGAGAGGCTCCTGGCGCTGGCCGCGCGTAACGACTCGGCGCTGATCTGGGCGCTGATCCGCCATCGGACCGACGCCGGGGACGATGTGCCGCGCGCCGTCGCGGAGACCGTCCGCGAGGTCGCGGCCGCCGCGCCCGGCTCCCGGCTGAATCTGCTCCTCACCGACGGGGAGACGATCACCGCGACCGCCTGGGGCGACACCCTCTGGTACCTCACGACGCCGGGCCGCCGCACCTCGGTCGCCTCGGAGCCGTACGACGACGACCCGCTCTGGCACGAGGTCCCCGACCGCACCCTGCTGGTCGCGACCTCCACGGACGTCCTGCTCACCCCGCTCAAGGAGCCCACCGCGTGAGTCCCTTCCTGCTGACCCGCACCCTGCCGATGGACGCGACGGACGCGGCGCTGCGCGCCGACGTCCTCAGCGGCCTGACCCGGCATCCCAAGACCCTGCCGCCGAAGTGGTTCTACGACGCCCGCGGCAGCGAGCTGTTCGAGGAGATCACCCGGCTGCCGGAGTACTACCCGACCCGCGCGGAGCGCGAGATCCTCGCGGCGCGCGCGGAGGAGATCGCCGCGGCGTCGGGTGCCCGGACCGTGATCGAGCTGGGCTCGGGGTCGTCCGAGAAGACCCGTCATCTGCTGGACGTGCTCCCCGAGCTGCACAGCTACGTCCCCGTGGACGTGAGCGAGAGCGCGCTGACGGGGGCGGCCGATTCGCTGCTCGCCGAGCACCCCGGCCTGTCCGTCCACGCGCTGATCGCGGACTTCACCGGCGGCCTGGCCCTGCCGGGGACGCCGGGGCCCCGGCTGGTGGTGTTCCTGGGGGGCACGATCGGCAATCTGCTGCCGGAGGAGCGGGCGGCGTTCCTGCGGTCGGTGCGCTCGCTGCTCTCGCCCGGTGACGCGCTGCTCCTCGGCACGGACCTGGTGAAGGACGAGGAGACGCTGGTGGCCGCGTACGACGACGCGGCCGGGGTGACGGCGGCCTTCAACAAGAACGTCCTGAACGTCGTCAACCGTGAGCTGGGGGCCGACTTCCCGCTCGACGACTTCGATCACCTCGCGGTGTGGAATCCGCGGGACCGGTGGATCGAGATGCGGCTGCGGGCCCGCCGGGCGCTGAGCGTCAAGATCCGGGAGCTGGACCTCGTGGTGCCGTTCGAGGCCGGTGAGGAGCTGCGTACGGAGGTGTCGGCGAAGTTCCGGCAGGAGGACGTCCGCGAGGAGCTGTCCGCCGCCGGTATGCGGCTGACTCAGTGGTGGACGGACTCGGCGGGCCGGTTCGCCCTGTCGCTGGCCACGGCGGTCTGACGGGGCAGGAGGGCGTCCACGGGTTCGAGGACGGCCGCTCGCGCTCTGCGGGCCAGGGTGCGGCGGCCGTCCTCTCCGTCGACGGGGATCGGCGCGAGGACGTCGACCTGGGCGGTGAGCCCGGCCGCCCGCACCACCCGCCACAGGGAGGCGGCGAGCGGGTCGGACCCGACGAACGCGACGGCGCCCGCGGCCGGTCCGGAGCAGCGCCCCGCGGTGCGGTAGGCGATGCGGACGGGCCGGACCGTCGCGCCGGCGTCGATCGCCGCCTGGAACACGGCGGGCCGGAACGCGCCGCCGTTCCGTCCGCACCAGGTGCTGCCCTCGGGGAAGGCCACGACCCGGGAGCCGGAGCGCAGGGCCGCGGCGACGGTCCGTACGGCGGCGGGCAGGGCGCGCAGCCGGTCGCGTTCGATGAACAGGGTGCCGCCGAGCGTGGCGAGGGGGCCGAGCAGGGGCCAGCGCCGGATCTCGCTCTTGGCGACCATCCGGCCGGGCAGTACGGAGGCGATCAGCGGGATGTCGAGCCAGGAGATGTGGTTGGCGACGACGAGTTCGCCGCCCGCGGCGGGTTCCGGCGCGTGTCGTCGGACGGTGACGCGTACGCCGAAGGCCCGGGGTACGGCGCGCGCCCAGCGCCGTGTCAGCCGGCCCCGCGGGACGGCCCCGAGCAGCCGGACCAGCGGGACGCAGGCCACTCCCAGCAGGACCAGCGCGCAGCCGGCCAGCAGCAGGGCGGCGGCGGGCAGCGGAGCGCGTACGGCTCCGGTGTGCCGGGCGCAGCCGTCCGGGGTGCACGGGGCGACGGGCAGCCAGACGCTCATCGCAACGGGGCCAGGGAGAGGAAGTGGCGCAGGTAGCGCGGGTCGGTGCGGCGCAGCGAGAGCAGGACGTACAGGTCGGCGACGTTGAAGTCGGGGTCGTACGCCGGGGCTCCGCAGACCTGGGCGCCGAGCCGGAGGTAGCCGCGCAGCAGGGGCGGGAGGTCCGCCCGGGAGCCGGCCTCGGTGCCGTGCGCGGAGGAGTCCCAGAGGCGGTGCGGGGTGACCCAGTACTTCTCCGGGGCGAGGTGTCCCGCGCGTACGGTGTTCCAGCTCCGGGCGGCGCTCGCGCCGCCGTCGGCCAGTGGCAGGGAGCAGCAGCCCGCGATCCAGGTGTGGCCGGTGCGCTCCATGTAGCGGGCGAGTCCGGCCCAGACGAGGGCGATGACCGCGCCGTCGCGGTGTGCGGGGTGGACGCAGGAGCGGCCGACCTCGACGAGGTCGTCGCGGATCGGGGCGAGCCGGGTGAGGTCGAACTCGCTCTCCGCGTAGAGGCGTCCGGCGATCCGGGCCCGGTCCGGCGGCAGCAGCCGGTAGGTGGCGACGACGTCCCCGGTGGCGGTCTCACGGACCAGCAGGTGGTCGCAGTACGCGTCGAAGGCGTCGCTGTCCAGGCCGGGTTCGGGCCCTTCCAGCCGGGCGCCGAGCTCCCCGGCGAACACCAGGTGGCGCAGGCGCTGGGCGGCGCGTACGTCGTCCTGGCAGGTGGCGAGGGAGACCCGGTAGGCCGGTTCCGGGGCGCCGGAGGGGGCGGGGGCCTCCGTGAGGGCGGGGCCGGGGGCCGGTACGGAGGCGGGGGCGGGGAGCGGGGCGACGGGCAGCACGGTCATGGCGGTCTCCGGGGACGGAAGAGGCGAGGGGCGCTGCCGGGCTGTCGCGGGGTGCGACGGTCCGGCCCCTTACTTCTTCCGTCACCGGCTGGATTCGACGTGACCGTTGTGGGGAGCGGGGATGTGCGACGGCTGAATCCCCAGGGACGCCGTGTCCCCGCGGATGCCGTCCGGGAGGGATCAGCCGCTGCCGGCGAGTATGGCCGTGATGCGCTCGGACGCGGCCTTGGCCTCGCGGGCCGGGTCGCCGCCCTCGAGCACGGCCGTCATGTAGGGCTTGATCGGGTTCTCCGCCTCGACCCTCGCCCACTGGGACGAGTTGGGGGTGGCGCGGCCCCGGGTGGCGCCTTCGGCCATCGCCGCAGTGCCCTCGTCGCCCTCGATGACATGGGCGAGGCTCGGCTTGTTGGGGACGTAGCTCATGCCCCGGGCGAGCTCCGTCTGCCACTTCTCGCTGGCCAGCGCCTTGACGACGGCGATGCCGGCGGTGCGCTCGTCGGCCTTCTTCGGGACGATGAGGTCGGAGCCGCCGGTGAACACCGAGCCGGGGGCCTTCGAGGACTTGCCGGGAATGGGGAAGTAGCCGAGCTTTCCCTTGAGTTCGGGATTCTTCTGCTCGATGAGCGCGGCACTGCCCGGAGTCGAGATGATCTGCGCGACGTCGCCCTTGGCGAAGACGTCGGTCTGCGGAGGCTTCTCCTCGTCGGCGTCCGTGGGGCCGTCGCCGAGCGCCTGGAGCTCCTGGTAGAACTCCATGCCCGCCAGGGCCTGGGGAGTGTCCAGGGCGCCCTGCCAGTCGCCGCCGTTCTCGTCGGCGAGCTCCCCGCCCTCGTCCCAGATGAAGCCGGCGAGCACGTACCAGTTCTGACCTGCCAGGTAGATGCCCTGGTTGCCCGCCCTGTTGAGCTTCTCGGTGGCGGCGATCCACTCGTCGCGCGTCTTCGGGACGGAGTCGATGCCCGCCTCCTCGAAGATCTCCTTGTTGTAGATCACCACCCGGTTGGCCGCGTACCAGGGGATGCCGTACTGCACGCCGTTGATGCTGCCGGGCTGGGCGAGGCCGGGCAGCCAGTCCTCGCTGCCCAGGTCGCGCATCGATTCGAGGGTCAGATCGCGCAGCCCGCCGCTCTCCGCGTACTGCGCGACCTGCGTGTTCCCGACCTCGATCACGTCCGGGGCGTCGTCGCCCTCCAGCGCGGAGAGGACCTTGGGTCCGATGCCGCTCCACTCCTGGATCTTGAAGTCCAGCTCGATCGAGGGGTTCTCCTCCTCGTACGAGCGGGTGAACTTGTCCAGGAAGCCGGGCGAGACGCTGTCCTTCATCAGCCAGACCGTCACCGTGCGGTCACCGCTGCCCGAGCCCGGTATGAAGCCGCATCCGCCGAGCGCGACGGATGAGACAAGCGCGATGGCTCCGGCCAGTATGCGGTTCTTCACGTGGTCACCTTCTGCGAAACGGCACAACGAAATCGGGACCCGGTGTGGGGGGATTGCGGGCGGCGCTCGCACGGGTGGTTGGCTGAATTTTGGTATGGACCATTCAGTAGGTCAAGGCGGGTGCCCGTCCCGATGCGCCCCACCCTCCCCCTCGCGGGAGACCTCGGATTGGGGCAACGTGGTCACAGGAGAGGAGACAAATCATGGGGAACCACACCTATCGGGTCACCGAGATCGTAGGAACCTCCGAGGAGGGCATCGACGCGGCGATCCGGAACGGCGTCGCAAGAGCGGCGGAAACGTTGCACAATCTCGATTGGTTCGAGATTAATCAAGTTCGGGGCCATATCGAAGATGGCCGAATCGCGCACTATCAGGTCGGGCTGAAAGTCGGCTTCCGCCTCGACGAAAGCGCCTGATCAGGTACGCCCCTCGCGCTCCTGGGCGTCCTTCAGCGCCTCCGACGGGTCGGCCCAGCGGGCCCGCACCACGGTAAATCCGGCCACCTGGGCCGCGTCGCAGACCAGCTCGTCGTCGTCGACGAGCATGCGCACCTGACCCTTCCGCCCCAGCCGCCGGAGGATGTCCAGCTTCGTCCGGCGTGCGGGGCGCCGGTCGTCGTTGCGCCGCATGAACAGCGTCCCCTCGGGCAGCCCCTGACGGCCCAGCCAGCGCACGGTGTCGCGACGGCACCGCTCGGGGCGTCCGGTCAGATAGACGATCTCGCACTCCTCGGCGCTCGCGAGCACCATCCGTACGCCCTCCGCGAGCGGCGGGTCGTCCACGGCGGCGGCGAAGAAGCCGGCCCAGTCGCGCTTCGGGCCCTCCAGGAAGTGCTGCCGGTGGGCGGTGTCCGCGAGCGTGCCGTCCAGGTCGAATACGGCCAGCGGCCGTGCGTCGTTGTCCACTCCCCCAGCTTAGAAAGCCCGGCGGCCCCGACGTCGGCCGTCGCGCGGGGAATCCCGGGAGAGCGGCGGTGCTCACGGGAATCCTGGCGGAGCGGCGGTGTTGAACAGAGCGTGAGCTCTGTGATCGCCTCGACCCGCTTCTCCGTCCTGGACCGTTCCCGCACCCGTGAGGGGCACGACGCCCCCTCGGCGCTGCGGGACACCGTGGACCTGGCCCGGGAGGCGGAGGCGCTCGGCTTCCACCGCTTCTGGGTCTCCGAGCACCACGGCGTGCCGGGGGTCGCGGGGTCCGCGCCGACGGTGCTGGCCGCCGCCGTCGCCGCCGCGACCTCCACCATCCGGGTCGGCACCGGCGGAGTGATGCTGCCCAACCACCGGCCGCTGGTCGTCGCCGAGCAGTTCGGGGTGCTCGCCTCCCTCTTTCCCGGCCGGATCGACATGGGGCTCGGCCGCTCCGTGGGGTTCACCGACGGCGTCCGCCGGGCGCTCGGCCACGGCAAGGAGGACGCCGAGGACTTCCCCGGACGGGTCACCGAACTGCTCGGCTGGATCGACGGCACCCAGCAGGCCCACCCCGGAGTGCACGCCCATCCGGCGGAGGGCCTGCGCATCCCCGCGTACGTCCTGGCGGTCGGGGAGGGCGCGTCGGTCGCCGCTGCCGCCGGGCTCCCCCTCGTCATCGGCGATCTGCGCGGCCGGGAGAAGGTGCTGCGCGCCGTCGAGGTCTACCGCCGCGACTTCCGCCCCTCCGCCCGCGCCGAGCGGCCCGAGGTGATCGTCGCGGGCACGGTGGCCGTCGCCGATACCGAGGAGGCGGCCCGCCGGCTGCTCGTACCGGAGGCATGGGCCATGGCGTACTCCCGTACGCACGGGGACTTTCCGCCGCTGGCCCCGGCCGAGCGCATCGAGGCCCTCACCATGTCGGCCAAGGAACGCACGCTGTACGAGCGGGGGCTCGACGGCCATGTCCACGGCACCGAGGACCAGGTGGCCGGTCAGCTGGAGCGGGCGATCGAGGAGACCGGGGCGGACGAGGTGCTCGTCACCACCAGCACGTACGACCGCGCGGGGCTGGTGGACTCGCTGCGGCGGCTCGCCCGGATCGCCCGCCCGCGGGACCGGGCCGACGGGCGGTCTCCACTGCGGAGCCTCGACGTCCGATAGCCGCCGGACCCGACCTTGAGGAACGGGAAGGCTGGGAGGCATGACCCACTCTCCGACGACGGACTCCCGGGCGGTCCTCACCGCCCTGTACACGGCCGAAGCACGCTATCTGGCGGCGGGCGGACCGGGTACGGCCTCCTTCGGCCTCCTGGCTCCCTGCTTCGCACCCGATGTGGTCCTGCACCAGGCGGCGGGGCTCCCGTACGGGGGAGTCTGGCGCGGGCACCTCGGCATGGAGCGGTTCTTCCGCGCGATGAGCGACACCTGGGCCGAGTTCGCACTGGTGGAACAGGACTTCCTGGCCACCGGGGAGACCTCGGTGGTGCGCACGATCGTCCGCGCCGTGTCCCGGGCGACCGGGCGGGAGCTGACGTTCCCCATCCTGCAGACCCTCACCGTCCGGGACGGCCGGATCACCGAGGTGCGGCCGTTCTACTGGGACACCGAGGCCGTCTCCCGCGCCTGCACGCCATGAGGCGCACCGCCGGTCCCGGGGGCCCGCCCCCGGCGCCGACGCCTAGAATCGGACTGTTTGTCCCACCAGGCGTCAGAACCCCACCCGTACGGAGCCGAGCCCCATGCACTCCCCCCACGATCCGTACGTCCGCGTGCGCGGAGCCCGCGAGCACAACCTCAAGAACGTCCGGGTCGACATCCCCCGCGACACCCTGACCGTGTTCACGGGCGTCTCGGGGTCCGGGAAGTCCTCGCTCGCCTTCGGGACCATCTACGCGGAGGCCCAGCGCCGCTACTTCGAGTCCGTGGCCCCCTACGCCCGGCGGCTGATCCACCAGGTGGGCGCGCCCGCCGTCGGGGAGATCACCGGGCTGCCGCCCGCCGTCTCGCTGGAGCAGCGGCGCTCCGCCCCGGGGGCCCGGTCGTCCGTCGGGACGGTGACGACGCTCTCCAACTCGCTGCGCATGCTCTTCTCCCGTGCGGGGGACTATCCGCCGGGGGCCGAGCGGCTGGACTCCGACTCCTTCTCCCCCAACACCGCCGTCGGGGCGTGCCCGGAGTGCCACGGGCTGGGCCGGATCCACCGGACGGACGAGGAGCTGCTCGTCCCGGATCCCTCGCTGTCGATCCGGGAGGGGGCCATCGCCGCGTGGCCGGGGGCGTGGCAGGGCAAGAACCTGCGGGACGTACTGGACGCGCTGGGTCACGACGTCGACCGGCCGTGGCGCGAGCTGCCCGCGAAGGACCGGGAGTGGATCCTGTTCACGGACGAGCAGCCGGTGGTGACGGTGCATCCGGTACGGGACGCGGGCCGGATCCAACGCCCGTACCAGGGCACGTACATGAGCGCGCGGCGCTATGTGCTGCACACCTTCGCCGATACCCGGAGCCGGGCCCTGCGGGCGAAGGCGGAGCGCTTCCTGACCAGTGCCCCGTGCCCGGTGTGCGGCGGGAGCCGGCTGCGGCCGGAGGCGATGGCGGTGACCTTCGCCGGGCGGACCATCGCGGAGCTGGCCGGGCTGCCGCTGTCCGCACTGGCCGAGGTGCTGTCCGGGGCCGGGGCGGGCGGCGAGGAGACGGCCCGGGTGCTGACGGGCGATCTGCTGGCCCGGATCGGGACGGTGACGGAGCTGGGGCTCGGCTATCTGAGCCTGGACCGGACGGCCCCGACGCTGTCCTCCGGCGAGCTGCAACGGCTGCGGCTGGCCACGCAGTTGCGGTCGGGTCTCTTCGGCGTCGTCTACGTCCTGGACGAGCCGTCGGCCGGCCTGCACCCGGCGGACACCGAGGCGCTGCTCGGGGTGCTGGGCCGGCTGAAGGAGGCCGGGAACTCGGTCTTCGTGGTGGAGCACCAGATGGACGTGGTGCGGCGGGCGGACTGGCTGGTGGACGTGGGCCCGCTGGCCGGGGAGCACGGCGGGCGGGTGCTGCACAGCGGGCCGCCCGAAGGGCTCGCCCGGGTACCGGAGTCGGCGACGCGCCGCTTCCTGTTCACCGAGGACGCCCGGGACACCGCGCCGGTGCGCGCGACGCGCACTCCGTCCGGGTGGATCCGGCTCACCGGCGTGGAGCGGCACAATGTGCGGGGCGTGGACGCGGCGTTCCCGCTCGGCGTGTTCACGGCGGTGACCGGGGTGTCCGGCTCGGGCAAGTCGACCCTGGTCGGGCAGGTGCTCGCCGGGGTGCTGGCGGACCGGCAGGCGGGCGATGAGCCCGGTCCCGGTGAGCGGTACTGCGCGGCGGCCACCGGTCTGGAGGCGGTGGACCGGCTCGTCCAGGTCGACCAGAAGCCCATCGGCCGTACGCCCCGGTCCAATCTGGCCACGTACACCGGTCTCTTCGACGCCGTACGGAAGCTGTTCGCGCGGACGGAGACGGCGCGGGAGCGCGGGTACGGCGCGGGGCGGTTCTCGTTCAACGTGAGCGGCGGGCGGTGCGAGACGTGCCAGGGCGAGGGCTTCGTCTCGGTGGAGCTGTTGTTCCTTCCGAGCACCTACGCGCCCTGCCCGGACTGCCACGGCGCGCGGTACAACCCGGAGACCCTGGAGGTCACCCTCAACGGGCTGACGATCGCCCAGGTCCTGGATCTGACCGTGGAGTCGGCGGCGTCCTTCTTCGCCGGGACGCCGGCCGCCGAGCGCGCGCTGACCACCCTGCTGGACGTGGGTCTCGGCTATCTGCGGCTCGGTCAGCCGGCCACGGAGCTGTCCGGCGGTGAGGCGCAGCGCATCAAGCTGGCGGCGGAGCTCCAGCGCACCCGGCGCGGGCACACGCTGTATCTGCTGGACGAGCCGACGACGGGACTGCATCCGGCCGATGTGGAGGTGCTGATGCGGCAGTTGCACTCCCTGGTCGACGCCGGGAGCACGGTGGTGGTCGTGGAGCACGACATGGCCGTGGTGGCGGGCGCGGACCATGTCATCGACCTGGGGCCCGAGGGCGGTGACCGAGGCGGCCGGATCGTCGCGTCCGGCACCCCGGCGGAGGTGGCGGGTGCGGCCGGGAGCCGTACGGCGCCGTATCTGGCGAAGGCGCTGCGGCGCTGATCCCGTACGGACCCCGGTCCCGGGCCGGGTTGACCGCGTACGGCCCCGGGCTCGGGGCTCCGGGGCCGTACGCGATCGGCTTCGGGGTCAGCGGCGGACCTTGCGGGTCGCCCGCAGCCACTCCTTGTTCATCGCGGCGATCGAGGGCAGCGGGATGCCCTTGGGGCAGGCGGTGGCGCACTCGCCGGTCAGGGTGCAGCCGCCGAAGCCCTCGTCGTCCATCTGGGCCACCATGTCCAGGACGCGGGTCTCGCGTTCGGGTGCGCCCTGCGGCAGGACGTTGAGGTGGTTGACCTTCGCCGAGGTGAACAGCATCGCCGAGCCGTTGGGGCAGGCGGCGACGCAGGCTCCGCAGCCGATGCACTCGGCGTGCTCGAAGGCGAAGTCGGCGTCCGGCTTGGGCACCGGGGTGGCGTGGGCGTCCGGGGCGGTGCCGGTGGCGGCGGAGATGTAGCCGCCGGACTGGATGATCCGGTCGAACGAGGAGCGGTCCACGACCAGGTCCTTGATGACCGGGAAGGCGGACGCCCGCCAGGGCTCGATGTCGATCGTGTCGCCGTCGGCGAAGGACCGCATGTGGAGCTGGCAGGTGGTGGTGCGTTCCGGGCCGTGGGCGTCGCCGTTGATGACGAGGCTGCACGCGCCGCAGATGCCCTCACGGCAGTCGTGGTCGAAGGCGACGGGCTCGTCCCCGGCGAGGGTGAGTTCCTCGTTGAGGGTGTCGAGCATCTCCAGGAACGACATGTCGGCGGAGATGCCGTCGACTTCGTAGGTGGCCATGGCGCCGGGCTCTTCGGCGTTCCGCTGGCGCCAGACGCGCAGGGTGAGCTTCATGCGTAGCTCCGCTGGGTGGGGTGGACGTACTCGAAGACGAGGTCTTCCTTGTGCAGGACAGGGGCGCCGCCGGTAGCGGTGAACTCCCAGGCGGCGGCGTAGGAGAACTCCTCGTCGCGCCGCTCGGCCTCGCCGTCCGGGGTCTGGGACTCCGCCCGGAAGTGGCCGCCGCAGGATTCGGCGCGGTGCAGGGCGTCGAGGCACATGAGCTCGGCGAGCTCCAGGTAGTCGACGATGCGGTTCGCCTTCTCCAGCGACTGGTTGAACTGTTCGCCGGTGCCGGGGACCTTGATGCGGCGCCAGAACTCCTCGCGGATCTCCGGGATCCTCGCGAGCGCCTTGCGCAGACCGTCCTCGGTGCGGGCCATCCCGCAGTACTCCCACATGAGTTCACCGATCTCGCGGTGGAAGGAGTCGGGGGTGCGGTCGCCGTCGACCGAGAGCAGCAGGTTGATCCGGTCCTCGGTCTCCGCGACGGCCTCCGCGACGGCGGGGTGCGCCTCGTCCACGGTGTCGGTGTGCGGATGGCGGGCGAGGTAGTCGTTGATCGTGGACGGCAGGACGAAGTAGCCGTCGGCGAGGCCCTGCATCAGGGCGGAGGCCCCGAGCCGGTTGGCCCCGTGGTCGGAGAAGTTCGCCTCGCCGATGGCGAAGAGGCCGGGGACGGTGGTGGAGAGGTCGTAGTCGACCCAGAGGCCGCCCATCGTGTAGTGCACGGCGGGGTAGATCCGCATGGGGACCGTGTAGGGGTCCTCGTCGGTGATCCGCTGGTACATGTCGAAGAGGTTGCCGTACTTGGCTTCGACGGCCTTGCGGCCCATCCGGCCGATGGCCTCGGCGAAGTCCAGGTAGACGCCCTGTCCGCCGGGGCCGACGCCGCGCCCCTCGTCGCAGACGTTCTTGGCGGCGCGGGAGGCGATGTCGCGGGGCACCAGGTTCCCGAAGGCGGGGTAGATCCGCTCCAGGTAGTAGTCGCGCTCGTCCTCGGGGATCTTGTTGGCCGGGCGGTCGTCGCCCTTGGCCTTGGGGACCCAGATGCGGCCGTCGTTGCGCAGCGACTCGCTCATCAGCGTGAGCTTGGACTGGTGATCGCCGGTGCGCGGGATGCAGGTGGGGTGGATCTGGGTGAAGCAGGGGTTGGCGAAGTACGCGCCGCGCCGGTGCGCCCGCCAGACGGCGGTGGCGTTGGAGTTCATGGCGTTGGTCGACAGGTAGAAGACGTTGCCGTAGCCGCCGGTGGCCAGGACGACCGCGTCGGCGAAGTAGGTGTCGATCTTCCCGGTGACCAGGTCGCGGGCGACGATGCCGCGCGCCTTGCCGTCGACCACGATCAGGTCCAGCATCTCGGTGCGGGCGTGGAGTTCGACGCCGCCCGACGCGATCTGCCGGGACAGCGCCTGGTACGCGCCGAGGAGGAGCTGCTGTCCGGTCTGGCCGCGCGCGTAGAACGTACGGGAGACCTGGACGCCGCCGAAGGAGCGGTTGTCGAGCAGACCGCCGTACTCGCGGGCGAAGGGGACGCCCTGGGCGACGCACTGGTCGATGATCTCGACGGAGATCTGGGCGAGCCGGTGGACGTTGGACTCCCGGGCGCGGAAGTCGCCGCCCTTGACCGTGTCGTAGAACAGCCGGTGGATGGAGTCGCCGTCGTTGCGGTAGTTCTTCGCGGCGTTGATGCCGCCCTGCGCGGCCACCGAGTGGGCGCGCCGGGGCGAGTCCTGGAAGCAGAACTGGACGACGTGGTAGCCCTGCTCGGCGAGTGTGGCGCCGGCCGCTCCGCCGGCGAGACCGGTGCCGACGACGATGACGGTGTGTTTGCGCCGGTTGGCGGGGTTCACGAGTTTCGCTTGGAAGCGGCGGGTGTCCCAGCGTTCGGCGACGGGGCCGTCGGGGGCCTTCGTGTCGGTCACGGGCTCACCCGTGCGGTACTGCGTGTAGTCGGGCATGTCAGCTCACCACTCCGGTCATGACGGCGACGGGTACGGAGATGAAGCCCACGGTCAGCGCTGCCGCGAGGAGGTTGGCGAGGGTCTTCAGGACGCGGTCGCGGGTCGCGTTGCCGACGCCCAGGGTCTGTGCGGCGCTCCAGAAGCCGTGCTGGACGTGCAGGCCCATGGCGAGCACGGCGACGATGTAGATGACGTTGCCGTACCAGGTCGAGAAGGTGTCGATGACGTTCTGGTAGGGGTGCCCGGCCTCGAAGCTGGTGTGCACGGTGCCGGTCGTCAGGTCGAGGATGTGCCAGACGATGAAGAGCGCGAGGATGATCCCGCCCCAGCGCATGGTCCGGGTGGCGTAGCTCGACCGGGGCTTCTTGTGGACGTACTTGGCCGGGCGTGCCCTGATGTCGCGCCGGCTCAGCTGGTACGCGGAGACGCCGTGCAGCACGACGGCGGCCACCAGTCCCACCCGGACGATCCAGAGCGCCCACTCGTAGTGCAGTACCGGTTCGCCCATGGTGCGCAGCCAGTGGGCGTACCCGTCGAACTCGCCGGGTCCGAAGAAGATCTTCAGGTTGCCCACCATGTGGGCGACGAGATATCCGAGCATGACCAGACCGGTCACGGCCATGATCGTCTTCTTGCCGACGGTCGAGTCCCAGAGCGTACGCGTCATCGACGGCCGTCGGTCCGTCCGCGTTGCCAATGCCATGGACACGACGGTAGGGGCGAGAGGCCCGATCGGTCCAAGACATGGCCCGGCTGATCTCCATAGGCGTCGGCTATCGAGGGAGGCTATCGTCGGCTTATGCACTTCCAGCAGCTCACCTATTTCGTGGCCGTCGCCGAGGCCCGGCACTTCACCCGGGCCGCCGAGGCGGTGCATGTGTCGCAGCCCTCGCTCTCCCAGCAGATTCGGGCGCTGGAGACGGAGTTGGGCGCCGATCTGTTCAGCCGGGCCCGGGGCAACATCACCCTCACCGACGCGGGCGAGGCGCTGCTGCCGCTCGCCCGCCGGATTCTCGCGGACGCGGAGACGGCGCGGCAGGAGGTCCAGGAGCTGGTGTCGCTGCGCAGCGGCCGGGTGCGGCTGGGGGCGACGCCGAGCCTGTGCACCGGGCTGCTGCCGGACATGCTGCGCGCCTTCCACGACCGGCATCCGGGGGTGCGGCTGCTGCTGGAGGAGGGCGGCTCGCACGACCTGGTGCGTCAGCTGGCGCGGGGAGCGCTCGATCTGGCCCTGGTGGTGCTGCCCCTGCCGGCCGCCTCCCCCGCGCTGACCACGGTGGAGCTGCTGCGGGAGGACCTGGTGGTGGTGTCCTCGGCGGCGGAGCCGCCCCCGGGGCGGCGCGGCCGGATCCGGATCGCGGACCTGGAAGGGGCGCCGCTCGTGATGTTCCGGCACGGGTACAACCTGCGGGAGCTGACCCTGGCCGCGTGCCGGGCGGAGGGCTTCGAGCCCACGTTCACCGTCGAGGGCGGCGAGATGGACGCGGTGCTCGGTTTCGTACGGGCGGGGCTCGGCATCGCCGTGGTGCCGAGCATGGCCGCCGCCCGGGCGGGCCACGACCTGCGGAGGACTCCGCTGGCGGGCGCCGGGCTGCGGCGCACGATCGCCCTGGCGCACCGCAGTGACGTGGCCCCGCCCCGGGCCGCGCGCGAGCTCCAGCGGATGCTGCTGAAGCACCGCCCGGTCGCCGGCTGACCGGTCCGGGGCGCGCAGGACCTCCGCGCCCCGGGCCGGCTCAGACCGCGTCCGCCAGCAGCAGGGAGTGGATGCGGTCCGGAGCCCCGGGGCGGGCGTAGTACCAGCCCTGGGCGGTGTCGCAGCCCAGCCGCCGCAGCTGCTCGGCCTGGGCGCCCGTCTCCACGCCCTCCACCGTGACGGCCAGCTCCAGGCTGTGGGCCAGCGACACGATGCCCTCGACGATCTTCAGATCGACCGGGTCCGCCGGGTGCTGCTGCATGCCCCGGGTGAAGGAACGGTCCAGCTTGAGCACGCTCACCGGCAGTCTGCGCAGGTTCGCCAGGTTCGAGTAGCCCGTGCCGAAGTCGTCGAGCGCGATGTCGACGCCCATCTCCGCGAGCTGCCGCAGCGGCTTGAGGAGATCGTCGTCGGCGCCGATCAGGGCGGACTCGGTCACCTCCAGGCAGAGCGCTCCCGGTTCGAGACCGGACCGTTCCAGCACGTCGACCGTCTCGGCGACGAGGCGGGGGTGGTGCAGCTGGGTCGGCGAGAGGTTGACGTTGATCCGCAGCGGACCTCCGTCGCTGTGCCGCTCCTGCCAGAAGTTCGCCTGCCGTACGGACTCCTCCAGCACCCAGCGCCCGAGCGGCACGATGAGCCCGGTGTGCTCGGCGAGCGGAATGAACCGGTCGGGGCCGAGCACCCCGTGCTGCGGATGGCACCACCGTACGAGCGCCTCGGCGCCGTGCACCGTGCCGTCGCCCAGGTGCACGAGCGGCTGGTACTCGATGAAGAACTCGCCCCGGTCCAGGGCGGCCGGGAGCGCGGTGGTCAGCCCGTGCCGGGTGATGGCGCGCGCGTCGGCCTCGGCGTCGGCGAGCTGGTAGCGGTTGCCGCCCGCCGCCTTGGCCCGGTACATCGTGATGTCGGCGCTGCGCAGCACCTCGGCGGCGCTGCGCTCCCCGGAGGGGCCCTCGACGACGCCGATCGAGCCGCGGACGGTCAGCTCACGGCCGTCCAGGCGGATGGGCGAGGCGAGAGCGTTCAGGATGCGGCCGGCCAGCTCGTCCACCTCGTCGGCGGTGTCCGGCCCCGTGGTCAGCGCGACGAACTCGTCGCCGCCGAGCCGGGCGACCATCTCGCCGGGCGCGGTGGCGCAGCTCTGGAGCCGGTCGGCGACCTCGACGAGGAGGCGGTCGCCGGCGGCGTGGCCGAGGCTGTCGTTGATGGCCTTGAAGCCGTCGAGGTCCAGGTAGCAGAGGCCGAAGCGGATCCCCTCCTGGGCGGCGAGCGCCTTCTCCAGGCGCTCGAAGAACAGGGTCCTGTTGGGCAGTCCGGTGAGCGCGTCGTGGGTGGCCTCGTAGCGCAGGCGCAGGTTGAGCAGCCGCCGCTCGGTGGTGTCCTCCATCAGCGCGAGCTGGTACTCGGGACGGCCCTCGGAGTCCCGCAGCAGCGAGACGGTGAGGTTGGTCCACAGGACGGTGCCGTCGTTGCGGTAGTACGCCTTCTCGACCCGGTAGTGGTCGCGTTCGCCGCGTACCAGCTCGTCGTAGTACTTCCACACCTGCGGCGAGTCCTCGGGGTGGACCCACTCGTTCACCTTGTGGCTGCGGACGTGGTGCTCGAGACCGCCGAACATCTTGGTGAGGGTGTCGTTGATCTCCAGGATGTTGCCGTCCAGGTCGGCGACGCCGATGCCGATGGCGGCGTCCTTGAAGACCGCGCGGAACCGGGCCTCCGTCGCGTGCAGGGCCTGTTCCGCGTCCGAGCGGGCGGTCAGCGCCGAGCGGGCGATGGCCTCCTGCTCGGCGAGCGTGCGCTCGCGCAGGGCCCCGGTGAATCCGGCGGCGAGGGTGTGCTGGATCCGTGCGCAGCGGGCCCGGCCGTCCTCGGTGGACAACGTGTCGGGTCCGTTGCCGCCGCAGTACAGCACGAGGTAGGAGTCGACGACGCCGAGCGTGGAGCTGAGGGCGTCCGGATCGGTGCAGTGCGCCTCGATCAGGGCCGCACCGACCCGCTGGGCGGGCGAGGCGTCGAAGGGCCGGGCGTGCAGGATGCCGTTCAGCTCGCGCGCCAGGGGCAGCAGATGCTCTTCGAACTCCGGCCGGGTGAGGGAGGTGGCCGTCAGGGGGAAGATGGCGCGGCTCCAGATTCTGGCGAATCTGCGGAGCCGGCCTTCCGGACCGTCAGGTTCCGCGTCCGGTTCCCCGGACGCCTGGGCGGGAATACTCACGCCTTGCGCCCAACCCCGCCGAAGCCCGAGAAGGCGTACGGGTCTTCCTGCTCCGGCGCCTGCGGGGTGTCGGGCCGCCATTCGGGCATCGACACGAGACCCGGCTCGACCATTTCGTAGCCCTCGAAGAACTGACCGATCTCCTCGCGGGAGCGCATGATCAGCGGGTTGCGGATGTTCTTGTAGACGCCGACCGTGCCCGCCGCTTCCTCCTTGGGCAGCGGGATGCCCTCGTACGAGGCGTGGGTCAGGACGATCAGACTGCCGGGGGCCAGTGACTCGCGCAGTTCGGCGACCGCGGCGCGCGGGTCGTCGGCGTCCTCCACGAAGTGGAGGACCGCGACCAGCAGCAGGGCCACCGGACGGTCCAGGTCGAGCAGTCCGGTGATCTCCGGGTGCGCCAGGATCTCCTTGGGGCGGCGCAGGTCGGCGGCGGCGATGACCGCGCGGTCGTTGCCCTCCAGGACGGCCTGGCTGTGGGCGACGGCGACCGGGTCGTGGTCGACGTAGGCCACCTTGGCCCCGGGGTTCGCGGCCTGGGCGACCTCGTGGACGTTGCCGAAGGTCGGTATGCCGGAACCGATGTCCAGGAACTGGTCGATGCCGATGTCGACGGCGTAGCGGACGGTCCGGCGCATAAAGGCGCGATTGGCCTGCATGATCTTGGGAAGGCCCGGGAGGAACTCCATGGCCTTGCGCGCGGCTTCCCGGTCCACCTCGAAATTGTGCGATCCGCCCAGATAGAAGTCGTACATTCGAGACACGCTTGGCACCGAAATGTCTATACCTTGCGGTGCCCAGGCGGGACGCTCCATCGATGTCTCCAACAAGTCGCCACGGCGATCCGGCCATGTTCATGGTCAGTGTTGACCAGAGGCTACTGATCGGCCGCCAAGAGAGCGAGTGGAAACGGAAATTAGCGATCCGTTATTGGTCACACTCCGGTGGGCTCGGCGGCCGGTCCGTCGCTGCGCGTATGCGAACAGCGACGGACCGGCACTCCGGACACCGTTTCCCGGTGATTCGGGGCCACTTGGGGCTCCTGGGCGATGTTCGACCGAGCCCGATTACCGGGGAGCGCCGACCAGTTTGGAATCAGGGGAAACGGCATACCAGGTGCCGCCGACACCCTGCCCGTTGGTGTCGCCGGGCTTGGCGTCGCCGGCGAAGGTGTAGATGGGCCAGCAGTCGATGGTCTGCTGCTTGACCCCGTCGGGGCGGTCGAAGGTGACGAATCCCTTCGTCGTCACACCATCCACCGCATTTTTGGCCATCGGGGCCACTACCGGCCACTTCTTGAGGCAGTCGCCCGTGCACGCGGTCTTCATCGGCCAGGCCGAGTCCTTGGTGAAGCGGTAAACCGTCATACCCCGGCCGTCCACCACGATGTCGCCGAGTTCCGGGTCCTTCCGGACCGAAAGCCCCGCGGGGTCGGCCGGTTCGCTCACGCCCGCGCCGTCGGCGTTCTTCGCCGCCTTCTTCCCATCAGGGGCCGCGGCGAACCAGGTGCCGCCGACACCCTGCCCGTTGACCTGGCCCGGGGCCGTGTCCTTCGCGTACCGGTACATCGGCCAGCCGTCGACGGTGAGTTGGCTGGTGCCGTCGGCGCGGGTGACCTCTCCGAGCAGCTCGGGGCCGGTGCCGGCCGCGGCGGTGGCGTTGCCCGCGGAGACGACCGGCCAGGTCGCCGCGCACGCCCCGTCGCAGGTCGACTTCGGCGGGTTGGCGGTGTCCTTGTCGAACCGGTAGAGCGTGAATCCCTCACTGTCGGTGAGGACCTTCCCGAGCTTCTTGCTCTCCTGGACGGCGAGTTGACCGGCCTCCTTCGGCTCCGCCGCATCCGTGTCGGCCCCCGATCCGTATCCCCCGCCGGCCGATCCGTACCCGCTGTCGGCGGGCTGCTGGGCCGGGGCGGCGTTGCCCACGGCCTGGCCGCGCGGCGATGCGTCGCCCTGCTCCTGACCGCACGCCGTCGTGAGCGTCAGCAGAGCCGCGGCGGCGACCGCGAGCGAGGCGTTGCGCCAGGTGTTCATGTCGACTCCCGTGGTGCTTCGTCGTACCGCTTCCGATGCCGGCGCGGGACCGCGCCGTTCCTGGCCCTAGGTACGGGGCGCCGACGGGGTCGTGTTCAAAGGAAGGCCGAGAAGAATGCGGCGGTGCATCGTCCACCGGACAAACACGAATGGCCCATTAACCGCACGATCAGGCGAATCACCGGCAGGTATCGCGTGTTCCCCGGCAGCGTGGATCATGCTCGCGGACGTGTACGGATCACGCATCGCGCGACTCACGACGGTCGCCGCACTTCTCTGGCTGACAGCCGTACCGCTGCCCGCCACCGCCGACAGCTGCGCGGTGGCCACGATCGGGCAGGGAGACGGCAGTTCGTCGGTCGCCGTGGCGGGCGACGGGGACTGTGTCGCGGTCTCCGAGCCACCACCACCGCCACCACCGAAGCCGCCACCCCCACCGCCTCCTCCTCCGCCGCCGCCCCCGCCGCCTCCTCCCCCACCGCCACCTCCGCCGCCCCCACCTCCACCACCGCCGGTGATCGCGGAACCGCCGCCGCCACCACCTCCTCCACCGCCGCCTCCCCCGCCACCGGCGCCCGCCCCGCCGCCGAAGCCCTCGCCCGCACCGAAGCCCCCGGAGCGCACCGAGCCGCCGCGACCCCGGCCCGTCGCGTTGCCGACGTACCGCAAACCGACCCGCAAACAGCCGAGGAGCGGGCCGTCGCTGGTGTCCCTGACTCTGCTCATCACCGCCCCGGCGGTGTTCGCCGTTGCCGTGCTGCGACCGCGATCGTCCCGCTGACCAGGAGAGATGCATGTCCGAATGGCTCGTACTGAGCATTGCCATGGCGTCCGCCTGCGCGGTCGTCCTCACCATCGCCGTCCTGAACAACCGGCGGATCGGGGATGACGACGATCCGTCCGAGACGCCCGACGTCATCGAGTACATGACGATGATGATCGGCGTGGTCTACGCGATCGTCCTGGGGCTGGCCATCGCCGGGGTCTGGGAGGGACGCAGCGCCGCCCAGGAGTCCGTACGCATCGAGGCGCAGGCGCTGCACGAGGTGCAGGCGCGGGCCTCCGTCTATCCGGCGGAGGTCCGCGACCGCATCCGGGCGGACGTCGACGCCTATGTCAGTCATGTGGTGCACGACGAGTGGAAGGCGATGTCCGAACACAACGCCCTCACCGAGCGCGGCACACAGTTGCTGGACAAGGTCCGGGCGGACGTCACCGACTACGCGCCCCGGACCGATCACGAGGGGCAGGCCTACCAGCCGCTGGTCGACCAGGTGGCGGCGGCGGACGACGCCCGCAGCTCACGTGGGCAGAACGCGGGGGCGACGATGCCGGGGGTGGTCTGGTTCGGGCTGATCATCGGGGCGCTGGTGACCGTGGGGCTGATCTTCACCCTCCAGATCCGCAGAACGTTCCGCGAACTGCTCCTGGCGGGCCTGTTCAGCGCGCTGATCGCCTTCCTGCTCTTCCTGATCTGGGACTTCGACGCGCCCTTCGGCCGGGGCATCTCGGCCACCGCGGACCCGTTCCTCGACATGTTCCCGGGGGCCGCCCGCTGAATCCGCGCCCCCGGCCCCGTGAGCCGGTCGGTGAGCCGGTCGGGGGACACCGCTGACCCATTCGCCGGACCCCGATCGCGTGCCGGGAGGACCGCTCCTAGCGTGTCGGGCATCGAGGTGCATTTTTCCTGCTATGTGGAAATTGGTTCCGCAGCTGCCCCTCGGGGAACCCGGAGGATCCACCATGCGCGCGATACGTGTCGCACCGCTCGCCCTGCTCGGCGCCAGTGCCCTGACGCTGCTGGCCCCGTCCGCCGCCCACGCCGCGCCGGACGGGGCGACCAGCACGTTCAATCCGACGATCACCCCGTCGGTCATCGCACCGGGCGGCCGGGTCACCCTCGGCGCCGGCGGCTGCACGGGCGAGACGACCGTCACCTCGGGCATCTTCGACACCACCACCATCCCGAGCGGCAGTACGACGGCCACCGCCACCATCGACACGGACGCCCGCCGGGGTGCCGTATACGCGGTGACGTTCGCGTGCGGCTCCACCGGCACCTCACGGAACGTCAACCTGACGATCACCGGCGGCGCCACGAGCACCCCCACCCCGACGCCCACCACGGTTCCGACCGCCAGCTCGACGGCCCTCGTGCCGGGCGGCGTGCGCGGCGGCCTCGGCGGAAGCTCCGGCGCCATCGACACGGTGGAGGTGGCTGCCGGAGCGGCTCTGGTGGCCACGGCGGCCGCGGGCGCCCTCTACTTCGCGCGCCGCCGCACCGCCGACCGCCGCCACTGAACGCGAACGTGCGGCGCACGACAGTCGCCCCGGGTCCTGATCCAGGACTCGGGGCGACGGGCGTATCGGGCCGGGCGGGAGGTTCGACGCCTTAGAACGCCGCATGGCTCGTCCGCCGGCGCCGGACGAGGAAGACCGCGCCGCCGACGGCCGCCGCGGCCACCAGACCGCCACCGACCTGCATCTCCACGGAGCTCGGACCCATCGAGCCGCCGAGCCCGCCCTGCGCGCCGTTGCCGGCGAGCACGGTGAACTTGTGCGTCGCGATGCGGTCGTTGTCACTGCACTTCACGGAGAGGTGGTACTGACCCGGCGTGGTGTTGTTCCGGACCCGGGCATGGGCGAAGTTGGTGCCGTCGCCCGGCGAGAGGGTGGTCGTCGGGAACGCGTTCGACCAGACCTTGCCGCCGTGGCCGCAGCCCTGCGCGGTGATCTTGAGCGTGCCGCCCTGGTGGACGGCCTGAGGGTTGACGGCGACGTTGACCGGGCCGTTGGTGGCGGCGGCCATGGGGGCCGAGAGCCCGACGGCCGCGAAGGCGGTCGCGGTGACCGCGAGAGCGCGTGAAACACGCATCGTGTGAACCTCCAGCGGGAAACGCCCCCGGGGGCTTTTCCCCCGGGCTTGATCGACGAGAACGTCTCCCATGACGAACACTCACCAGCGAGCCGACCGCTCGCACTTCGGGGTTGCTCCACCCCGGTGATGCGACACGCCGTACGAAAACCCCCGAACCTGACGGAGTCGCAGGTCACGGACCGTCAGAACTTTTATCTGCTCATTACTCCGATGGGCAGTCATCCGGCAGGGGGCCCGATCCCGCCGCCACCCGTTCGCCCCTCTCTGATCGCCGCCCGGACGCGGCGCCCCTAACGTTCACAGCGTCGCGACGAAGGGAGAACCATGGGCCGGGACTACGCTGGCGCCGAGCGGACCAGACGTGTGCCATGGGGTGCGGTCGCCCTGGTGCTGCTCAGCGGCCTCGCCCTCATGCGCAACGGTACGGAGTTCGGGGAGGCGGGCCCCCCGCAGCCCGCGGCGGCCGCCTCGCTGGACCTGGGCAAGGACGCCGCGGGGCCGCCGGTGGAGGGCGAGCAGGTGCAGCCGCTGCCGTACGCCCCGGCCTCCCGGGTGAAGGTCCCGTCCATCGACGTGGACGCCCCGGTCATCGACGTCAACCTGGACGCGAACGGGTGGATCGACGCCCCGCCCGCCGAGGACCCCAACCTCGCCGGCTGGTACCAGAACGGCATCGCCCCCGGCCAGCGCGGCACCGCCGTGGTCGTCGGCCACGTCGACAACATGTCCGGGCCCGCCGTCTTCTACGGCCTCGGCTCGCTCCAGAAGGGGCACCGGGTCGAGGTCGCCCGCTATGACGGCCGGGTCGGGATCTTCGAGGTGTACGGGGTGGAGGTCTTCTCCAAGAACGACTTCCCCGGCCCCCGGGTCTACGGCGACACCGGCCACGCGGAGCTGCGGGTCATCACCTGCGGCGGGGGCTACTCCAAGGCGGGCGGCTACGACGGCAACGTGGTGGTCTTCGCCCGGCTCGTCGACACCCGCTGACCACCGCGCGCGCCGCGCGGCCGCGCCCCCGGCGACCAGAAAGTGAGGTCGCCGGGGGCGCGGTCGTGCACGTACGCGCTCCTGGGCTCAGAGGCGGTGCGGCACCGTGATGCGGTAGCCGGAGTCCAGCAGCCGGGGAAGATAGCGCCGCAGGGCCGCGACGCTCTGCGAGCGGTCGCCGCCCGCGTCGTGCGAGAGGACGACGACGCCGGGCGCCGCTCCGTCCAGCACCCGGCGGACGATCGTGCCGGTGCCCGGCGTTTTCCAGTCGAGCGTGTCCACGGTCCAGGCCATCGGCTCCATGCCCAACTCGGCCCCGATCTCGAAGGAGTTGCGGTTCCACGCCCCGTAGGGGGCGCGGTACCAGAGCGGCGGGGCCCCGAGCGCCCGGTCCACCACCTCGCTGGTGCGTCCCAGTTCGTCGCGGATCGCGGGGCGGGAGAGCTTCGGGATCAGCGGGTGGGACCAGGAGTGGTTGCCCACCACATGCCCGTCGTCGGCCATCTCGCGCAGCAGGTCCGGGTTGCCGTCGGCCATCTCTCCGCAGACGAAGAACATCGCGCGGACCCGGTGGGCGCGCAGGGTGGCCAGGATGTCCGGGGTGTAGAGCGGGTCGGGGCCGTCGTCGAAGCTGAGGACCATCGAGTGCCCGATCTCGGGGAGATGCTCGAAGGGCCGGACGCGCACGGGCGGCCTGGCCGGTCTGAACCGGGGCGGGGTGTCGGCCGTCATGGGTTCGAGCCGGTACGGGGAGGGCCGGCCCCGGACGCTCGCCGGGGGTCCCGCCGCCGCGGCGGGCGGAGTGCCCGCGGCGCGTGCGGGGCGGCTGGGCGTCGACGCCGGATCGGCGGCGATCAGATGCACGGCGGCGGCGGTTCCGAGGCCGAGGGCGACCCTCAGCAGGGTGCGGCGCCCGGGTCCGGTGTGATCATGTCTCATGGCCAACTGCTCGCACGGCCGGACGGCCGCTCCGGCCGCCGACACCGGATGCCGACCGTTTTGTACACGATCGACGCAGTATGTTCATCTCCATCCGGGTCGGCGGGCGGCCCGGAGCCGCCCCACCAGGGCGAGCCGATAGCCTCGGAGCCGTGACAGAGCAGCAGCCTCAGCGGTTCGAACGCGGTACGGACGGCCCCAAGGTGATCGTCGCGGGGCTCGACGGCTCCGATTCATCGATGCGCGCGGCGGCCTACGCCGCCGGACTGGCCCGTCGGCAGAACGCCATGCTGGCCCTGGTGTACGTCCAGCCGGTCATGACGGCGGGCGCGGCGCTGGGCGTGCCGGTGAGCGACGCCACGGGCGAGGTCGCGGAGGATCTGGCCTCCGAGATCCGCGCGGCGACGGAGCGCTTCGGCGACGCGTGGGACCTGCGCTGGGAGTTCCACACCTTCCGGGGCGACCCGTACAACGGGCTGGTGACGGCGGCCGACGAGCTGAAGGCGGACGCGGTGGTGGTCGGGGCGTCGGAGTCGGCCGGGCACCGCTTCGTCGGTTCGGTGGCCGTGCGCCTGGTGAAGGCGGGGCGCTGGCCGGTCACCGTGGTGCCGTAGGGCTTCCCGTTCGGATCACGCCGGGCCCGCGGGCCCCGTCACCGACCGCTACTTCCCCATGCGGAGCCCGTCCTTGTCCGCTCCCCGGCCGAGGACGACGGTGCGGATGCGGTCGCGGACCTCGCGGAGGTGCTCGGCCCCGTCGTCGAGGGAGGCGTTGAGGTTGACGGCGCGCCCGGTGACGGTGTCGTACCACTGCGGGACGAACTCCGCCTTCTTCACCTTCCAGCGCTCGCCGCTCTTCGCGGGCGGCGCGAAGGTGAAGCGGCCCATCGAGCTCTGGTTGCCGCGCGGGTCCTGGACGCCCTCGTAGTTGATCATCGCTCCGGCGATCTGGTCGCCCATCCCGTAGACGACCCAGGTCCCGTTGACCTTCTCGTACGCCTGCGGCACATGCGCGTGGGTGCCGATGATCAGGTCGATGTCGGGGCGGCCCCCGTCGGCGGACGCGGTGAGCCGACGGGCCAGCTCCAGCTGGGTCGCGTCGGGCTCGTCCTGCCATTCGGTGCCCCAGTGGGCGGAGAGGACGACGACGTCGGCGCCGGCCCGCCGGGCCGCCCTGGCCTCCTCGATGATCCGGCCCTCGTCGGTCAGGTTGACCGTCCAGGGCCGGTCGGCGGGCAGCGGGATGCCGTTGGTGCCGTAGGCGTAGGCGAGGTGGGCGACCTTGGCCGCGCCCTTCCCCGGTCCGGCGGGCAGGATCGTGGGCCGGGCGGCCTCGGCGGCGGTCCGGGCGGAGCCGGCGTGCCGGATGCCCGCCCCGTCCAGGGCGTCGAGTGTGCGCCGGACGCCGTCGGCCCCGTCGTCGAGGGTGTGGTTGGAGGCGGTGGAGCAGGAATCGAACCCGGTGGTGCGCAGGGCGGTGGCGACCTCGGGCGGCGACTTGAAGCTCGGGTAGCCCGTGTAGGGGCCGCCCTCCTCGCCGTACACCGTCTCCATGTGGCAGAACGCCAGGTCCGCGCCGGAGACGACCGGGGCGACGCCCGCCAGCATCGGGGCGAAGTCGTAGCCGGCGCCGCCCGCGTCGACGGCGGCCCGGTCGATCACGGAGGAGTGCGGCAGGACGTCGCCCGCGGCGAGAAGCGTGAACGGGCGGGGCCCCTCGGCGTCCTGGCCGCCGGCGCCCCGGGCGGCGGCCGGTCCGCTCGGCGCGGGGGCCGTGGACTGCTGCCCGGTGCAGCCGGTGGCCGCGGCGAGCAGGAGGGCGATGGCGGCCACGGTGCCCGGTCGGATGCGCTGCGTCATCTGCTCGACTCCATGTTCGGATGATTACGACCATCCGACTACACATATCTTCATATCGCATAAGCAAGGAGCATTGCCGCATACCTAGCTGAACTGGTCGTACCGGCCGACCCCGACGGCCCCTCGACCGTTCACCGCACCATTCGCCGCACTGAGCGACCGCTCGTCGCACGCCTCGGCGCACCGCCTGTTCCCGCGCCGCCGAATGCGTTCGTATACGCCAGTCGGCAACGAGGCCGTCAGGGGCCTCGGCGGGAGAGGGCGTTCATGAAAACCACCACGACGACCGATGAGCGGACCCTCGCCGCGTTGCAGCGGGAACACGGCCCCGCCCTGTTCCACTTCCTGCTCGGCCTGACCTTCGGGGACCGGCAGCGGGCCGAGGACCTGGTGCAGGAGACCCTGGTGCGCGCCTGGCAGCACCCCGAGGCCTTCGACGCGCCCTACGACTCGATGCGGCCGTGGCTGTTCACCGTGGGCCGCCGCCTCGCCATCGACGCGCGGCGCTCACGACAGGCCCGCCCCGTCGAGGTCAGCGACACGGTGCTGGAGAGCACGCCGGACGCCCTGGACACCGCGGACCGTGCCGTCCGCGCCCTGGACGTCCGCGAGGCGGTCCGCACCCTCAGCCCCGAGCACCGTGCGGTGCTGGTGCAGATCTACTTCCGCGGGCTGAGCGTCGGCGAGACGGCCGCGGCGCTCGGCATCCCCGCCGGGACCGTCAAGTCCCGCTCGTACTACGCCCTGCGGGTCCTCGCCCGGACGCTGCCCGGCTACTCCCGCAGGTCCTCGGCCCGGAGCAGCGCCAGCAGGGCGGATGCCTCGGCCACCTCCACGTAGACCCCGGCGCAGCCGTCGCAGCCCTGGATGTGGCGGGCGACCCGGCAGGTCTCCTCGGCGTCCAGAGCGTCCAGGACGTACGCGCCCAGCAGCAGGCGCACGTGCGGGTCGTCGCCGGGGTCGGCACTCATTCACAGCCTCGTATCTCCTGGGCGATCCTCCCCTTCTGCCCACGCGGGGCGTCCGCCCCCGGTTCAATGCTGCGTGAAGCCCGGCACCGAGCAAGGAAAGAGGCGAGACGGGATGCGTCCCGAGGATACGGATGGGACCGGTGGGAACGGGCTCCAGGTACCGATGACCTGGCTGTCCACCGAGTACCTCGCCGACGACCTGTTGAGGACCGGCGACCTGATGGAACCGACGACCCTGGAGTTCCGGGCGGGGCGCGACGCCCTCGCGCTGACGATGTTCCTGTGCGGAGTCCCCCGTGACGCCCCCGCTCCCCGGGCGCTGCCCGAACCCCGGGTCGACGAGCTGCGGATGCTCACGGCGTACGAGTGCACCTGGCGCGCCTGGATCTGCGAGCGGCTGGCGGAGGCGGGGCGGAACGCCGGGCCCGGCGACCCCGATCTGGCGCTGGCGCGGGCGGCCTGGCGCTGGCTGGAGGAGACCGAGCTGCTCGCGGCGGACCTGGACGCGATCGGCCCCGCTCCGTGGGACGCCGCGGCCGGCCCGGCGGACGACGGGGAGGTCCGTGTCTGGACGCCCGCCTGGCAGTTGGGGCTGCCGCTGGGACATCTGGCCGTCCATCTGTGCTGAGCCTCTGCTTCAGGAACCGTGCACCCCGGCACGGTACTTGGGCAGCCGGAGAGTGATCTTCATGCCTGCCCCGACGCCGGTCTCGATGAGCAGGCCGTAGTCGTCGCCGTAGACCTGGCGCAGCCGCTCGTCCACGTTGAGCAGGCCGATGCCGGTGGAGGCGCCGCCCTCGCCGCGCAGGATCTGCCGCAGCCGTTCGGGGTCCATGCCGGTTCCGTCGTCCTCGATGACCACCTCGGCCTCCGACCCGGCGTCCAGGGCGCTGATGGTGATGCGGCTGCGGGTGACCGCCCCTTCGAGGCCGTGCTTGACGGCGTTCTCCACCAGCGGCTGGAGGCACAGGAACGGCAGCGCGACCGGCAGGACCTCGGGGGCGACCTGGAGGGTCACGGCGAGGCGTTCGCCGAAGCGGGCGCGGACGAGCGCCAAATACTGGTCGATGGAGTGCAGTTCGTCCGCCAGGGTGGTGAACTCCCCGTGCCTGCGGAACGAGTAGCGGGTGAAGTCGGCGAACTCCAGGAGCAGTTCACGGGCCTGCTCGGGGTCGGTCCGGACGAACGAGGCGATGGCGGCGAGCGAGTTGAAGATGAAGTGCGGGGAGATCTGCGCCCGCAGGGCCTTGATCTCGGCCTCGATGAGCTGGGTGCGTGAGCGGTCCAGCTCGGCCAGTTCCAGCTGGACGCAGACCCAGCGCGCCACCTCCCCCGCGGCCCGTGCCAGCACCGCCGATTCGCGCGGGGCGTAGGCGACGAGCGCGCCCAGGACCCGGTTGTCGACGGTGAGCGGGACGGCGACGGCCCAGCGCAGCGGGCAGTCGAGGTCGGCGCAGCCGCTGTCGAAGGCGGTGCGGCGGCCGTTGTCCAGCAGCGCCTTCAGGTGCTCCATGACGTCCTTGCCGTGGTGGTGCCCGGCGCCGTCCCAGACCAGCACCCGGTCCCGGTCGGTGAGGCAGAGGGCGTCGGTGCCCAGCAGGGAGCGCAGCCGGCGGGCGGCGCGCCGGGCGCTCTCCTCGGTGAGACCGGCCCGCAGCGGCGGTGCGGCGAGCGACGCGGTGTGCAGGGTCTCGAACGTGGCGTGCTCGACGGGCGTGCCGACATCACTGGGGCGCAGCGGCCGGGCGGTGCGGCGGCCGACCAGATATCCGGCGCCGAGCAGCAGCGCGGCCGTCACGACGAGAACGGCGATCGCGGCCCCGGTCATCGTTCCCGCCCCGCGGCGGAGCGCGGCGAGGAGAGCGCCTCGGGGAGGTGGAAGCGGGTCATGGCGGCGTTGGTGCCCGGGGGTATCCGCCCCGGTGTGGCGAGCGAGACGAGGATCATCGCGAGGAACCCCACGGGGACGGACCAGACGGCGGGCCAGGCGAGCAGGGCGTGCGGCCAGCCCGGCGGGCGTACGGCTCCGCTGACGGTGATGGCCACCGCGACGAGAGCGGAACCCCCGCCCAGCAGGAGCCCCGCGACCGCCCCGGGCGGGGTGAGCCGCCGCCACCAGATGCCGAGGATGAGCAGCGGGCAGAAGGAGGAGGCGGAGACGGCGAAGGCCATGCCCACCGCGTCGGCCACCGGCACCCGGCTCACCAGCAGGGAACCGGCGAGCGGTACGGCGATCGCGAGGACGGTGGCGAGCCGGAAGTGGCGTACTCCGCGCGAGGGCAGGACGTCCTGGGTGATGACTCCGGCGACGGCCATGGTGAGCCCGGAGGCGGTGGACAGGAACGCGGCGAACGCCCCGCCGGCGATCAGGGCCCCGAGGAGGTCGCCGCCGAGTCCGCCGATGAGCCGGGCGGGCAGCAGCAGGACGGCGGCGTCCGCGTCTCCTCCGTACCGCAGCTCGGGCGTGTAGAGCCGGCCGAGCGCGCCGTAGATCGGCGGGAGCAGGTAGAAGAGACCGACCAGGGCGAGGACGGCGACGGTGGTGCGGCGGGCGTCGCGGCCGTTCGGGCTGGTGTAGAAGCGGACGACGACATGCGGCAGGCCCATGGTGCCGAGGAAGGTCGCCACGATCAGCCCGTAGGTGGCGTACAGCGGATGGTCGGCGCGGAAGACGGCGAGCTGGTCGTCGAAGCTGACCCGGGGCCGGCCGTCGCCCTGCCAGGCGAGGACCAGGAAGAGCGCGGGGACCAGGAGCGCGGTCAACTTCAGCCAGTACTGGAAGACCTGGACGAAGGTGATGGAGCGCATGCCGCCCGCGGCGACGGCTGCGGTCACGACGGTGGCGACGAGGACGTCGCCGAGCCAGCCGGGAGCGCCCGTGAGGATCTTGAGGGTGAGTCCGGCGCCCTGGAGCTGCGGCACGAGGTAGAGCCAGCCCGCGCCGACGACGAGCGCGCTGACCAGCCGGCGCACCTGCCGTGATTCGAGCCGTCCCTCGGCGAAGTCCGGCAGGGTGTACGCCCCCGAGCGGCGCAGCGGGGCGGCGACGAAGACCAGGAGCACCAGGTATCCGGCGGTGTAGCCGACCGGGTACCAGAGCATGTCGGGGCCGTGGACGAGGACGAGCCCGGCGACGCCGAGGAAGGAGGCGGCGGAGAGGTACTCGCCGCTGATCGCGGCGGCGTTGAGGCGGGGCCGTACGGTGCGCGAGGCGACGTAGAAGTCGGAGGTCGTACGGGAGATGCGCAGGCCGAATCCGCCGACGAGGACGGTGGCGAGGACGACGAGGGCGACCGCCACCCAGGACGCCATGTGGTCGGGGGTGCTCACGGGGCGGGGCGGCCCTCCACCAGCCGGGCGAAGTCGCGTTCGTTGCGCTCGGCCCTGCGGACGTACCACCAGGCGGCCAGGGTGAGCGGCGGGTAGGTGGCGAAGCCGAGCACCGCCCAGACCAGCGCGGAGCTGTTCAGCGCGGCGAAGAGGAGCGGCAGGGTGCCCGCGACGAGGGCGAGGACGCCGAAGACGGTGAGCCCGGCGCGCAGCTGGCCGCGCATCAGCGATCGCACATAGGCGCCGCCGAGGGCGGTCTGCTCGTCGATCTCCGACTGGGTGCGGTAGCGGGGCAGCGGGCGCACCCGCCGCGGCTCCCCCGTGACCACTTCGCGCCGGGGCGATGGCTCTGCGGACATGGGCTCGGAGTGTAGGCGTCGGCGGGCCGCGCTGGGAAGGGTTCGGAGAAGGACTCCCCAGGTCAGCGGCCACCCTGGCGCATCAGGAGGTCGCGCAGGGCGCGGGTGTGGCGGCGGCTGACGGCCAACTCCGCCTCCCCGATGCGCACGCTCATGCTGCCCGCGTCCAGGCGCAGTTCGTCGATCCGGCCGAGCGCCACGAGGTGGCGGCGGTGGATCCGGACGAAGCCGCGGGAGCGCCAGCGCTCCTCCAGGGTGGTGAGCGGGATGCGGACGAGGTGGCTGCCGGTGGCGGTGTGCAGGCGGGCGTAGTCGCCCTGCGCCTCGGCGTACGCGATCTCGTCGATGGGGATGAAGCGGATGACGCCGCCGAGCTCGACCGGGATCTGGTCGCCCGCGCTGTCGTGGACCGGTGCGGACCGGTCCCCCACCTGTTCGGCGACCCGGCGGACGGCTTCGGCGAGGCGCTCGCGGCGGACCGGTTTGAGGACGTAGTCGACGGCCTTGAGGTCGAAGGCGTGGACGGCGAAGCCCTCGTGGGCGGTGACGAAGACGATGAGCGGGGGCGCGGCGAATCCGGCGAGGAGCTGGGCGACGTCGAGCCCGGTGAGTCCGGCCATGTGGATGTCGAGGAAGACCACGTCGATCGCGGACGGATCGTCGGGGCCCGCGTCCACCGCGCCGCCGATGCGGCGCAGTGCCTCGGTCGCACCGGTGGCGCCCTCGGCGCTGCGGACACGGGGGTCGGCGCGCAGGAGGTAGAGGAGTTCCTCCAGGGCGGGTTGTTCGTCGTCGACGGCGAGTACGCGCAGCATGAGGCCGGAGTTTAGGGGGTGCGGGGCGGATCAGGGCCGGAAAGAGCCGCGTCGTCTGGTGCGGTGCATCGCAAGGCGCCGGAGCGTCCTCATCGCGGAGCGATTCGGGCGCTGTGGCAACGCCGCGAGGTGCCGCGCCAGGCGACACGGGCCCGGCCATGATCCGTCCCGTGCCCCCTAGGGGGTGCGGGGCCCGGTGGCTTGAGTGAATCCCGGGTTGTTCCCGTACCGCAGTACATGCGGACGACCGAACCCCACATCACGGTGGGGGCCTATGCCCTGGGCGTGCTCGGGGGCGCCGACGCCTTCCGGTTCGAGGAGCATCTGGCGGACTGTGCCGGGTGCCGGGTACGGGCCCGGGAGTTCGCCGGGGTGAGGGCGGATCTGGCGGTGGCGGGGCCGCCGGCGGCTCCGGGGTCCGGGCTCGCGGAACGGCTGACGGCCGCGGTGACGGCGGGCCGGCGCAGCAGGGGGCGGCGGGCTCTGGCGCTGGTGGCGGCCGCGGTCGTGCTGGCGGTGGGCGGTCCCGTGCTGGTGGCCGGGGACGCCGGCGGCCCGGCGGAAGGGGCGGTTGTGCGGAGGTGGTCCGGGAGCGACGGGACGTCCGGGATCGCCGCGGTGGTGACGGCTGCGGGGCGCGAGTGGGGGTCGGCGGTGGCGCTGGAGGTGGTGCGGGTTCCGGTGGAGGGGGTGTGCGCGCTGGTCGCGGTGGGCCGGGACGGCAGTGAGGAGACGGTGGGCAGTTGGTCGGCCGGGGGCGTGGGCGGCGGTCCGGTCGAGGTGTCGGGCGGGGCGGCGCTGCGGCCGGAGGGCATCGACCACTTCGAGGTGCGGACGGCGGACGGGCGGCGGCTGGTGACGGTGGAGCGGTGAGCCCGGGATGCCGCTACTTCAGGAACTTGGAGAGCCTGCGGTCCGCCAGCGGTCTGCCGCCCGTCTGGCAGGTGGGGCAGTACTGGAGCGAGGAGTCGCTGAAGGAGACCTCAAGGATCGTGTCCCCGCAGACCGGGCAGGCTTCTCCGGTACGCCCGTGGACCCGCATCCCGGTCTTCTTCTCGGCCTTGAGCTTCCCCGCCTCCACCCCGCTGGAGCGGGCCACGGCGTCCTGGAGCGTGGTGCGCAGCGCGGTGTACAGGCGGGTGACGTCGTCCTCGCCGAGATCGGCGGTCCGTTTGAACGGGGACATCTTCGCGACGTGCAGGATCTCGTCGCTGTAGGCGTTGCCGATGCCGGCGATGAGCGCCTGGTCGCGCAGCGCGCCCTTGATCTGGCGGCGTTCCCCGGCGAGCAGCGCGGCGAACGCGTCGCGGTCGAAGGCGTCGGCGAGGGGGTCCGGGCCGAGGCGGGCGATTCCGGGGACGTCCAGGGGGTCGTGGACGAGGTGGACGGAGAGGCGCTTCTTGGTGCCCATCTCGGTCAGGTCGAAGCCGTCGCCGTCGACGGTGATCAGGCGCAGGGCGAGGGGCCCCTTGCCGGGGCGGGGCGGGGCGGCCGGGAAGGAGTCCTTCCAGCGGAGCCAGCCGGCCCGGGCGAGGTGGGTGCACAGATGGAGCCCGCCCGCCCCGATGTCGAGGAACTTGCCGTGGCGGGCGACCGAGGTGACGGCCGTGCCCTCCAGGGCGGTCAGCGGCGGGTCGTACGTCTTCAGGACGCTGATCGCCAGCGGGAGGACGCGGGCGATCTCCTTGCCGACCAGATGGTCGTCGAGGAAGACCCGCAGGGCTTCGACTTCGGGCAGTTCGGGCATGACTCCAGCCTGCCGCAGCGGTTGGGCGGCTGCCTGTCAGGACACCGGTGAGCGGTCCGTGCCGGTGATGACGGCGCCCAGCTCGGCGAACTCCTCCTCGACCGCGGCGGCGAGCCGGTCGAGGTCGGGCAGCGCCTTGCCGTCGGCCACCAGTCCCACGTGCACCCGCCCGCCGTAGGTGGACAGGGCCACCGCCAGGGACTGGCCCCGGGCCAGCGGCGCCATGGGGTAGAGGGCGGTCAGCGGGCAGCCGCCCAGGGAGAGCGCGGAGCGGGGCAGCGGCACGCTGGTGACCAGCACGTCGAAGAGCATGCGGGCGGCGTTGGCGGCCAGCGGCGCGCCGAACCGGTGGGCCAGCGGCGGCAGTTGGTCGGCCAGTACGGCGACGGCTCCGGCTCCCTTCAGCGGTCCGGCCGCCTTGTTGCGGTCCATCGCCGTCCGGACCGCCCGGAGCCGCTCGCGCGGGTCGGCCGCGGTGACCGGCAGGGCGAGCAGATAGGCGGAGAGCCGGTTGCCGGTGGCGGAGGCCCCGCCGGGCCTGCGGCGGGAGACGGGGACCAGGGCGCGCGGGTCGGCGGCGGGCAGCGGCTCGCCGCGCCCGGCCATCCAGCGGCGCAGCGCACCGGCGACGACGGCGAGGAGGATGTCGTTGGCGGTGCCGCCCTCGGCCCGCCGGATCCGCTGGAGGGCCCCGGCGTCGAGGTCGGCGGTGGCCAGGCGGCGGGTGCCGCTGGAGGGCGCGGCGAAGGCGGTCGTGGAGCGCAGGTCGAGGCGGCCGGCGCGGACGACGGAGGCCCCCACACCGAGCGCCCGGCCGACCTCGCCGATCCTCCCGAGGGCCATGCCCGCCATCTCACGGGGGTCGGGCAGCCAGGAGCGGGGCGGAACGGCGGGGCGGCCCCGGGCAGCGGTACGGGCGTCGGTGACGGCGGCGATCTCGTCGAAGATCCCGGCCCCGATGGCGACCGCCCGCATCCCGTCGGCCAGGGCGTGGTGCAGTTTGACCAGGACGGCGAAGGGCCCGCCCTCCGCGCCGCCGATGAGGTACATCCGCCAGGGCGGCAGCCCGCGCCCGAGCGGTCGCTCCATCAGTTCGCCGGCCAGCCGGCCGGCCTCCGTCATGAAGTCGCCGTCGTCCACGACGATGTGCTCGACGTGCCGGTGCACGTCGAAGTCCTTGTCCACCGTCCAGGCCTTGCCGCCGACGGGCAGCAGGACGTCCCGTACGCACATGCGCAGCCGGGGGATGGCTGCGGCGCGGGTCCCGAGCAGGTCGAGGATCCGGCCCGGAGCGGCGTCGGGCGTCGGCGCGAAGACGGCGAGCGCGCCGAGGTGCATCGGATGGGCGTCCGATTCGAAGTGCCAGAAAGCGAGATCGAGCGGGGCGAGGAGCTCGGTACCCATCGGGGGCCTCATGTCGTCGAAGGCGGCAGGGCCGGGGTGCGGCCGGTCACCCGCAGTCAATCCTTTGCGGTCGATAACGGTCAAGCACTGACATGTTACGTACTGTTACGCCACGGTGTGGATTCAGCGGGCCGGAATGAGGAACTCGCACCACACGCATTTGCCGCTGCCCCGGGACTCCACGCCCCAGACGTCGGCCAGCCGGTCGACCAGCATCAGGCCGCGCCCCGACACTCCGGACTCCCCCGCGTCACGGCGCCGGGGCAGTGCGCTGGAGCGGTCCTCGACATCGACGCGCAGCCGTCGCTCGGATCCGGCGAGCACCCGGATCGTCACGACGGCGCCGCCGTCGGTGTGCATGAGCGCGTTGGTGATCAGCTCGTCGGCCGCGAGCTCGATCTCGTCGGCCCGGTCCTTCGCCCCCCAGGCCCGGACCGCGGCCCGGATCATGTGCCGGGACGAACTCAGCGCCTCGGGGTCGTTCTGGGCGACCTGCTGCTGGAGCCGGCCGCCCGGCTGCGGGGCGTGCGCGGCCCGGCGGCGCAGCAGCAGGACCGCAACATCGTCCTGGCCGCCGCGCTCGTCGACGGCGTCGCAGAGCTGGTCGGCCAGCTTCTGCAGGTCCTTGGGGCCGTTGGTGACCAGCCCGGTAAGCAGTTGCATGCCTTCGTCGAGGTCGGAGCCCGGCATCTCGACGAGGCCGTCGGTGAACAGGATCATCGTCTGGCCGGGGTCCAGTTCGACCGTGCCGACCGGGTACTCCAGCCGGCCGAACTCCGCCGAGAGGCCGAGCGGCAGACCGCCCTCGGACGGCATCCTGCGGCAGCTCCCGTCCACGTCCCGTACGAGCGGGTCGACGTGTCCGGCGCGGACCACCTGGACGACTCCGGTGGTGAGATCGACCTCGGCATAGGTGCAGGTGGCGAAGCGGTCGGTGTCCAGTTCATGGAGGAAGACGGAGGCGCGCGCCATGACCGTGGCGGGGCTGTGCCCCTCGGCGGCGTAAGCGCGCAGGACGATCCTGAGCTGCCCCATGACGGCGGCGGCGTGGGTGTCGTGCCCCTGGACGTCCCCGATGACGGCGCCGACCCGGCCGCCGGGCAGCGGGATCAGGTCGTACCAGTCGCCGCCGATGTCCCGGCCGAGGCGGGCCGAGCGGTAGCGGACGGCTACCTGCGCCCCGGGCACGGCCGGGATCCGGCGCGGCAGCATCGCCTGCTGGAGTCCCTCGGCGAGGTCGTGCTCCTGCTCGTAGAGCATCGCGCGCTGGAGACTCTGGGCGATCGAGGTGCCGAGCGCCATCAGCAGATTGCGTTCGTCGGCGGTGAAGCCCCCCTTGTCCCGGTAGAGGAGGCCGAGGGCGCCGATCGGGCGGGCCTGGGCGATCAGCGGCATATAGGCGGCGGAGGTGATCCCGAGGTGGCTGATGTCGGGCCACAGGATCGGGTAGGAGGCGGCGAAGTCGTCGGCGGACTCGATGAAGCGCGGGGTCAGGGTGCGCACCACTTCGCTCATCGGGTACTGCTCGTCCACCCGGGTGTACCGGGTGCCGGGGACGTACGAGCCCTCGGGACCGTCGGCCACGAGGTGGATGCGGCCGGACTCCAGCAGGCCCATGACGAGGCTGGTGGCCCCGAGGTGGGCGAGCCCCTGGGAGTTCTTGAGAACGGCGATGACGTCCTTGACCGTACGGGCGTGGGCCAGCGCGGCGGTGGTGCCCTCGACCAGGCTGGTGCGCCGGCGGCGCTCCTCGTCCAGCTCGCGCCGGGCGGTGGAGTCGGCGAGTTCCTGGGTGGCGTCGCGGACGATCCCGATGATGCGGCGCGGGCGGCCGGTGCCGTCCCTGCGGACGAAGCCCTGGGTGTGGGTCCAGCGCAGGGTGCCGTCGCGCCGCAGGATCCGGAAGTACGCGCCGTAGTTGGTTCGCCCGCTCTTCAGGGCGTGCGAGACCATCCCGTCCAGACGCTGGGCCTCGTCCGTCGGCACCCGCGGCGCCAGCGAGGCCGGCCGGTCGTCGTACTCGTCCGCGGTCAGGTCGAACACGTCGAGGGCGGCGCGGTCCATGTGCATGAGACCGGTGTCAAGATCCCAGTCGAAGCTGCCCATACGGTTCAGGGCGAGGCTGAGGTCCGGGTGGGCGGGCCAGTCGTCGGGGAGTGACAGGGCACCCGCTACCCGATCATCCATGTGGGCCACTCTGCCACCATCTGTCCGATTCCTCTTGTCCGATTCCCCGATTCCGTACGGCGCCCGGGGGTGGTGCCGTACGGATTCCGCCGGCGGGGCGCGAGCCCCTGGCATCCGGGGCCGTCAGCCGGCGAACACGTCATCGAGGCCCGCTTCCATCGGCTCGTCCGGCCCGACGGGCTCGACGGGCCCGTCGGGCACCGAGGGCTCGTCCGGCTCACCGGGGAAGACCTGGGTCGGCTCCGGCGCGACGTCCGGGTAGCCCTCCTCCTCGTCCTCCCACGGCTCCTCGGGCGGCGTGTCACCGAAGTCGTCGGACGGCTCCGCGGGTCCGGGGTCCGTGGGTGCTTCCGGCTCGGCAGGACCGGAGGGGACCGGGTCGGACGGGGTGGTGTCCGGGGGTGCGGACTCGGTGGGGCGGCCCGGCGACGGGAAGAGCAGGTCGGCGTCGGGCTCGAACGGCGGCGGGTCGTCCGGGGCACGGTCGCGGCCACCGCTGTCGCCCATGGCCCGCTCGATCCAGCTGTTGTCGTCCACGTCCACGATGATCAGGCTGGTGGCCGCCTTGACGCCGGGCTCGACGGCCACGATGCGCGAGGGATCGTAGCCGGGCCAGCGCTCTCCTCGATGGGCGACCTTCCCGTCGGCGACCACGGGCGGGCGCAGCGGGTTGCCGCAGGCGCAGCGGACGCGGGGCATCCCCCGACTGTCGACCAGCACGGCGGTGCCCGCCTGGAGCACGGCCTGGAAGGCGGTGGCCGAGCCCGCGCTGTAGCCGTGGTTGGTGACCTGGGCGTCGGCGCGCAGGACGACCGGGGTGAGGGACTTCAGGTAGCCCGGGATCTGTACGGCCTCGATGCCGGACGCGTCGGCGAAGGCGCGCGCCTTGTCCTCGTCGTCGGCCAGGAGGGCGGCCTGCTGTTCGACGTCGCAGGCGGCGACCGACCGGGTGCCGCCGTAGAGCCCGGGGACGGCGCCGGAGACCGGATGGACCGTCCGGGTGGCGGAGGTCGGTTCGGCGTCCGGTGCGCCGGTGGGGGAAGGGGAGGCCGCCGCCCGCGCCGTGGACGCGGTGAACGGGCCGGGTCCGGGGGACGCGAGCGACTGGAGGAGGACGTCCTTGGCCTCCGCGGTACCCGTGGTGCCCTTCGCCGTCCGGTCGCCGCCTTCGCCGCAGCCGG
The DNA here is from genome assembly GCF_014650675.1 of Streptomyces anulatus. Lineage (GTDB taxonomy): Bacteria > Actinomycetota > Actinomycetes > Streptomycetales > Streptomycetaceae > Streptomyces > Streptomyces anulatus. The sequence continues at coordinate 99,595 of NZ_BMVK01000022.1, forward strand.
CGACGGCGAGCAGCACCCCGGCGGACAGCGCGGCGAGCGCCGTACGCCGGATACGTCTGGGTGAGCGCACAGAGCTCTCCTGCCTGTCCCTGGGGAACGGATGGGTGTCACCATCTGTGCCGCACCGAGCACGGTCCCGCAAGCGGACAGCCGGCCGCCACCCCCGTCTTGAACACGTTCAAGAAACCCTCTACTGTCACCCCCAGGACTTGAACACGTTCAAAGCTGGATGCTCGAAGCGGGACGTTCGCAAGGGGGGAAGTCGTGTCCGCATTGGTCAACGCCATCGTGATGCTGGGCATGCTCGTCGTCGTGCCCGCGGGCCTTCGGCTGACCGGGCAGCAGGACCTGAACCGCATCCGTCGGCTCTGGCCCCTGTTCGCCGTGCCGGGCGCCGTCGCCCTCTGGCTGCCGCGCGGCCCCGCGGCCACGGCGCTCGCCTGCTGCTATGCGCTGGGAGCCGTCCTGCTCGCCCTGCACGCCCCGCGCCGGGCGGCCCGCGGACGCGACCTCGACCCGGCGGGGATCGCGCTGCTCACCGCGCTGGCCACACCGGCCGTCGCCGCGACCGCTCTGGTCGCCGAACGGTCGGGGCACGAGCTGTTCGGGTTCGACCTCGGCATCCTCGCGCTGACCGTGCCGCACTTCCACTTCGCCGGGTTCGCCGCCGCTCTGATCGCCGGGCTGGTCTGCCGGGTCTCCGACGGCCCGGCGGGTCGCTTCGCCGCGCTGAGCGTGCCGCTGGGCACCCTGCTCGTCCTCGTCGGGTACTTCATCGGCGACTGGGCCGAGCTCGCCGGGGCCCTCGTTCTCACGGCCGGCATGTGGACGGTCGGCCTGCTGACCTGGCGCATGGGGCGCGCCGACGGCCGGGACCGGACGACGCGACTCCTGCTGCTCGCCTCCGCCACCGTCCTGGTGGCGACGATGCTGCTCGCGCTGAGCTGGGCGCTCGGCGAGGCGACCGGACTGCCCCACCCCACCCTGACCTGGATGGCCGCCACCCATGGCCTGGGCAACGCGCTGGGCTTCGCGCTCTGCTCGCTGCTGGCCTGGCGGCGCATCCGCACCGAAACACCCGACCCCACCGGAGGCAGGACCGCATGAGCACCCTCACCTACCCGGAGGTCGGCGCGACCCGCCTGGGCCCGCTCCCCCGGGGCTACCACCACCTCCACCACCGCACCCGGATCGGCCGGGGCGGGGCGGACTTCGCGGCCGCCGGAGCGGCGATAACCGAGTGGCGGATGCATCGTGCCTCGGGCGCACGGGTGGAGGCCCCGGCCCGGCGCGCGGAGCCGGGCGGCAGCGTCCGGGTCTCCCTGGGCCTCGGGCCGCTGCGCTTCACAGCCCCCTGCGAAGTGACCTGGACGGCGTACGGCGAGGACGGCCGCACCGGCTTCGGCTACGGCACCCTCGCCGGACACCCGGAGCGCGGCGAGGAGTGCTTCGTCGTGGACCTCGCCGACGACGGCACCGTGTGGTTCACGGTGCTGGCGTTCTCGCGCCCGGCCTCCTGGTACGCCCGGCTCGCCGGACCGCTGGTGCCGGTCGTACAGCACTGGTACGCGCGCAGGCTCGGTCGTACCCTGCGCCGGATCGTCGCCGCGAGCTGACACCTGGCCGATACTGGCAGGGATGGAATGGTTCACCGCGGACGGCTACTGGCTGAGCCGGCTGATCTTCCAGCGGGCTCTGGCCGTGGTCTATCTGGTCGCCTTCCTCTCCGCCGCGCTCCAGTTCCGGGCGCTGATCGGCGAGCGCGGCATGCTGCCCGTTCCCGAGCTCCTGCGGCGTACGCCCTGGCGCGCCGCTCCGGGGCTCTTCCGGCTGCACTACTCGGACCGGTTCTTCGCCGTCGTCGCCTGGAGCGGTTGCGCCGTCTCGGTGGCCCTGATCGCCGGTCTCGACGGGCTGCTGCCGCTGTGGGGCGGCATGCTGCTCTGGGCGCTGCCGTGGGTGCTGTATCTGTCGATCGTCCAGGTGGGGCAGGTCTGGTACGGATTCGGCTGGGAGTCGCTGCTGCTGGAGACGGGGTTCCTGGCGGTCTTCCTCGGCACCGGGGACACGGCCGCGCCGGTGCTGGTGCTGTGGCTGCTGCGGTGGCTGCTGTTCCGGGTGGAGTTCGGCGCGGGGCTGATCAAGATGCGCGGGGACGCGTGCTGGCGGGAGCTGACCTGCCTGTACTTCCACCACGAGACCCAGCCGATGCCGGGGCCGCTGAGCTGGTTCTTCCACCATCTGCCCAGGCCCGTGCACCGGATCGAGGCCGCCGCCAACCACGTCACCCAGTTGCTGGTCCCCTTTCTGCTGTTCACCCCGCAGCCGGTGGCGAGCGCGGCGGCCGGTCTGATGGTCCTCACCCAGCTCTGGCTGGTCCTGTCGGGGAACTTCGCCTGGCTGAACTGGCTCACCATCACGCTGGCGCTCTCCGCGATCGACTGGACTCCCCTGGCCGGGCCGCCGCCGGCCCAGGCCGCGCCGCCGCTGTGGTACGAGGCGGTCGTCATCGCGGTCACCGCCCTGGTGCTGGTGCTCAGCTACCGCCCGGTGCGCAATCTGCTCTCGCGACGGCAGGCGATGAACCGGTCCTACGATCCGCTGCACCTGGTCAACACCTACGGCGCGTTCGGATCCATCAGCCGGATGCGGCTGGAGGTCGTGGTGGAGGGCTGCGCCGATCCGGTGGCGCGCGAGGGGGCCGAGTGGCGGGAGTACGGCTTCCGCGGCAAGCCGGGCGATCCACGCCGGATGCCGCGCCTGTTCGCCCCGTATCATCTGCGGCTCGACTGGATGATGTGGTTCGCGGCGCTCTCCCCCGCGTACGCCCGCTCCTGGTTCGGGCCCTTCGCCGAGCGGCTGCTCGACGGCGACCGGGACACACTCCGGCTGCTCGGCCACAACCCGTTCCCCGACGCACCGCCCCGGCAGGTGCGCGCCCGGGTGTTCCGCTACCGGTTCACCGGGCTCCGGGAGCTGCGGGCCACCGGGTGCTGGTGGCACCGCACCTACGTCCGGGAATTCCTGCGGCCCCTCGCCCGGCCGCTGCCGCCGGAGCGGGAGGGCGGGGAGAGGGGCCGCGGGACGCGCTGAGCGGTCAGTCGATGCCGGGCAGGATGTGCGGCTCGGCGAGGTCGTCCTCGTATCCGGCGAGCCGGATCGGGGCGGACCTGGCCCAGACCTCGATGTTCCGCAGCTTCTCGGGGCGGCCGGGCCGGCCCGTGGTCCGTTCGGCGGGGCGCCTGTCGCGCTCGGTCAGTTCCGGTGTCGTCACCGCGCACTCCTTCGTGTCGCGTCGCCCGGGGCGGCGCCGTCGCTCCGGCAGCGATGCCGGGGCACGACCGCCCCGCGCGGGGCAGGGGCTGGGATATGTCGGTCGCGGTGGCGCCGGTTCGGGGCGGAACAGTGGCCGGGTTTCCGGCCATGTCCCAGGACGGTCGGGGAACCTTCGTGGGCTCCTCGATGGCGTCCGTTCGCCTCAGCGTAACCAAATGAGCGCTGCCGCGCTCGATAGAACGTGTGCAGTAGGTCACTTTCGGCCACCGGATACAGCGAAAACCCGGCCCAGGAAACATCCTGGGCCGGGTTTTCGGCCGCCGCACGGGGCCGTCGGGCCGTTTGAGCCGTTCGGATTACCAGTTGGCGGGGGCGTAGTCCTTGAGGAAGCAGCCGTAGAGGGCCTCGCCGCCCTCACCGCGCACGATCGGGTCGTAGACCCGGGCCGCGCCGTCGACCAGGTCGAGGGGCGCGTGGAAGCCCTCCTCGGCGAGGCGCATCTTGTCCGGGTGCGGGCGCTCGTCCGTGATCCAGCCGGTGTCCACGGCCGTCATCAGGATGCCGTCCTTCTCGAACATCTCCTGGGCGCTGGTGCGCGTCAGCATGTTGAGCGCGGCCTTGGCCATGTTGGTGTGCGGGTGGCCGGCGCCCTTGTAGCCGCGGCTGAAGACACCCTCCATCGCCGAGACGTTGACGACGTACGCGTGCTTCGCGGCGGTCGCCGCCATCGCCGGGCGCAGCCGGCTGATCAGGATGAACGGCGCGGTGGAGTTGCAGAGCTGGACTTCGAGGAGCTCGATCGGCTCGACCTCCTCCACCGTCTGGATCCAGCTGTTGGTGTCGTGCAGGTCCGGGACGAGGCCGCCCGCGTCGATCGCGGTGCCTGCGGCGATCCGGGCCGGCGAGGCGGAGCCGGTGACCAGGGCGAGATCGGTGACGTCCTGGGCGCTCAGGCCCTCCTTGCGGGCGGCGGGCAGGGCGGCGACCCGGTCGACCGTGCCGCTGCCGAAGGTGCCGATGACCTCGGCGACGGGCAGCTCGCCCGCGGGCAGCGGGGCCGACTCGGCGTTGACCAGCTCGCTGTAGGCCCCCGGGGAGCGGCGCACGGTCTGGGCCGCGTTGTTGATCAGGATGTCCAGCGGGCCCTCGGCCGCGACCGAGTCGGCCAGCGCGACGACCTGGGCCGGGTCGCGGAGGTCGATGCCGACGATCTTCAGGCGGTGGATCCACTCGTCGCTGTCATCCATCGCCTTGAAGCGGCGGATCGCGTCGTTGGGGAAGCGGGTGGTGATGGTGGTGTGCGCACCGTCGCGCAGCAGCCGCAGCGCGATGTACATGCCGATCTTCGCCCGGCCGCCGGTGAGCAGCGCCCGGCGTCCGGTCAGATCGGTACGGGCGTCGCGGCGCGAGCGGTTCTCCTTCGCGCACGACTGGCAGAGCTGGTGGTAGAACGCGTCGACCTCGACGTACCGCGTCTTGCAGATGTAGCAGGACCGGGGCCGCTGGAGGATGCCCGCGATCTCGGCCTGGGCGGAGGAGGAGGGCAGCACGCCCTGCGTCTCGTCGTCGATGCGCTCGGCCGAGCCGGTCGCCGTGGCCTCGGTGACGGCCCGGTCGTGGGCGGTCTTCGCCGCGCGGCGTTCCTGGCGGCGGCGCTGCTTCACGGTGCGGTAGATCCCGGCGGTGGCCCGGCGGACGGCGATGGCGTCCGGGTGGTCCACCTCGATCCGGTCGAGCTCGTCGAGCACGCTCAGGCAGACGGCCAGCCGCTCCGGGTCGATTCCGGGACCGAACTCCTCGATTCCGGGAGCGAGCTCCGGGCTGTCCTCTGTCACCGTCATTGCCGTTCCTCTGTCATCTTCTCGCCGCGGATCATGGATCACCGCAGGCCGAAACACCCCGCCCAAGTTTGCCATGCGCGGGCCACTGCTCTGTTCGAGCGACGTACGGGCGGCGTACGACCCGCGTACGAGCGGCCTGCGGCGAAGCAGGCCCGGGAGGGGCGCCGGAAAGAAGCAGCTGGAAAAGAAACGGAACAGGGACGCATGACTTGGCGAGGACCGGGCAGGCGACCGTCCGACACATTGGACAGCAGGGAGGGCGACATCATGACGGCGATGTCAGTGCGAGCTACCGGAACGACGCCGCTGAGCGACAGCGACGACCGGACTGGTGCGCGGACAGCGGACGTCACCGGAGAACTGCCCTGGGTCGAGGACGCCGGGAAGATCGCCCCGCAGGACGCACGGGCCCTGTCGAAGATCTTCTTCGACCGGCTCCAGGTCCTGGAGGAGGGCACCCATGAGCACCAGTACGCCCGCAACACCCTGATCGAGATGAACCTCTCCCTGGTGCGCTTCGCCGCCTCCCGGTTCCGCAACCGCGGCGGCGACGACACGGAGGACATCATCCAGGTCGGCACGATCGGCCTGATCAAGGCGATCGACCGGTTCGACCTGTCCCGCGAGGTCGAGTTCGCCACCTTCGCCGTGCCCTACATCGTCGGGGAGATCAAGCGCTTCTTCCGCGACACCACCTGGTCGGTGCACGTGCCGCGGCGGCTCCAGGAGCTGCGGGTGGACCTCGCCAAGGCGAAGGAGCAGCTCTCCGCGGAGCTCGACCGCGACCCCACCGTCAAGGAGCTTGCCGGCCACCTCGACCTCCCCGAGGAGGAGATCATCGAGGGGCTCGTGGCCGCCAACGGCTATTCGGCCGGTTCGCTCGACACTCCCTCGGCGGACAGCGACTCCGGCCAGGAGCAGCGGGCGTACGCCGATGTCCTCGGCGAGACGGATCCGGCCATGGAGACCGTCGAGAACCTGCACACCCTGGCCCCGCTGCTGGACCAGCTCGACGACCGGGAGCGCCGGATCGTGCAGATGCGGTTCGGGGCGGAGATGACGCAGTCGCAGATCGGCGCGGAGCTGGGTGTGTCCCAGATGCACGTGTCGCGGCTGCTCAGCAGGATCGTCCAGCAGCTGCGCAAGGGGATGAGCGTCGAGGCATGACACTGCGGGAACCCTCGCTCGCTTATGCTTCCTGACGATCAGGCCGGACGAACCGCGCCGTCGCACGAGGGGGTGGAGGGTTGACCGAGTCGCCCGTGGGCACAGCTCCGATTCCTGTGGGCATCTCCGGAATTCCCTCCCAGCAGGTCGGGGCCTCGCTCCACCCCGAGGCCCCGCTGTGGAGTCTGAACGCGTCGATCCTGCTCGTGGAGGACGACGCGGGTGACGCGCTGCTCGTCGAGGAGATGCTCACCGACAGCGAGCTGGATTCCGCCCTCACCTGGTGCAAGACCCTGGCCGAGGCGCGCGCCTTCCTGAGCGCGGCCACCACCCCGGTGTGCGTGCTCCTGGACCTGCATCTTCCCGACGTCCACGGCCTGGACGCCGTGCGCCAGATACTGGAGTCCGACAGCGACGCCGCAATCGTCGTCCTCACCGGTCTGGAGGAGTCCGGCACCGGGCTCCGCGCGGTCGCCGGAGGCGCCCAGGACTACCTGGTCAAGGGCCGCCTGGACCCGGAGGTGCTCGCGCGCGCGATCCGCTACGCCCTGCAGCGCAAGGAAGTGGAACGGGCCGCCGCCGCGCTGCGCGACAACCGGCTGATCGCCCAGGAGAACGCCCGGCTGGAGCGCGGGCTGCTGCCCGTCCCCCTGCTGCGGGACGACCGCTTCCGGGCGCGCGCCCGCTACGAGCCGGGGCGGGTCCACGGGCTGCTGAGCGGTGACTTCTACGACGTCGTGCAGACCTCGGACGGCACGGTCCACGCGGTGATCGGCGATGTGTCCGGGCACGGTGCCGCCGAGGCCGCACTCGGCGTGTGCCTGCGGGTGGCCTGGCGTACCGCCGTGCTGTGCGGTACGTCCCACCCCGAGCAGATAGCCCTGCTGGAGGAGATCCTGGTCGCCGAGCGGTCGGACTCCCACGTGTTCGCCACCGTCACCTCGCTGGCGTTCCCGCCCGGGCAACGGCACGCGCAGGTCCTGCGGGCCGGTCACCCCGGCCTGCTGCTGCGTGAGGGCACGGACGTGACCTGGGTCGAGCCCGAGGGCGGCATGGCGCTCGGGCTGCTGCCCGGGGCCGGCCGGTGGCCGACGATCGACATCCCGCTGACACCCGGTGCCGGTCTCGTACTCTTCACGGACGGGCTCTTCGAGGGGCGCGACGGACCCGACAGCCGTCTCGGCGAGGAAGGGCTGCTCGCGATGGCACGGGCCAACGGCCATCTGCCGGCCCGCGCGTTCGTCGACGCCCTGGTGGCGGGGGCAGCGGAGGGGGCCGCCCCCTACGGCGGCCTCGCGGACGATGTGGCCGTTCTGCATCTGGGCTGGGGATCGGAATCCGATGAGCGGTGACATGACGGAGAAGCCGGCGCCGGGCGGTCTCGCCGCGCGGCTGTCGGTGCAGAACTGGGTCCATCTCATACTCGGCGGATTCATCGTGGTGGTCTGCGCCTGTCTGCTGATCGGCGGGCTCGTGATGGCCCGGATCTCCGACCGTACGACCGAGCTGGTGGACCGCATCCAGCCCGCCAGATCCGCGTCCTTCCAGCTCCAGAACGCCCTGCTCGACCAGGAGACCGGGATCAGGGGATTCGCGCTGACCGGCGACGACTCCTTCCTCGAACCGTACGAGGCGGGAAAGGCCGCCGAGCAGGAGCGCCTCGCGCAGGTACGGCGGCTGGTGGGCCCCGACAGCCGGTACGCCGACGACCTCGACACCATCGCCGCCGCCGCCGAGAAGTGGCGGCGGAGCAAGGCCGAGCCGCTGATCACGACGGTCCGGGAGAAGGGGCCGAGCGAGGCCGCCACCTCTGCGCAGTTGCAGCGCAGCAAGGCGGACTTCGACCAGCTTCGGCAGGCGTACGGCGCCCAGCAGGGGCATCTCGCCGAGGCCCGCGACCAGGCGCGCACCGACCTCGGCACGGCGCGCACCACCCGCGACCGGGTGCTCATCGCGCTGGTCACCGTCTTCGTGCTGACCGTGGCGGCGCTGAGCCTGCTGCTCCACCGGGTGGTGGGCGTTCCGCTGAACCGGCTGCGCGCCGCCTCGGACCGCGTCAGGTCGGGGGCCTTCGGAACGCGGATCGAGATCAAGGGACCCTCCGACGTGCAGGCCGTGGCCCGGACGGTGGAGGACATGCGGCGGCGGCTGGCCGACGAACTGGCCGAGGCGCAGAACCGCGAGGCCCTGCTCGCGGAACAGACACAGGAGCTGCGCCGTTCCAATGCGGAGCTGGAACAGTTCGCGTACGTCGCCTCGCACGACCTCCAGGAGCCGCTGCGCAAGGTCGCGTCCTTCTGCCAGCTCCTGGAGAAGCGGTACGGCAAGGAAATCGACGAGCGGGGCAAGCAGTACATCGCCTTCGCGGTGGACGGCGCCAAGCGGATGCAGGTCCTCATCAACGACCTGCTGACGTTCTCGCGGGTGGGCCGGGTGCAGGAGAGCTGGAAACCGGTCGATCTGGACCGGGCCCTGGACCGCGCCCTGGGCAATCTGACCCTCGCGATCGAGGAGTCGGGGACGGTGATCGAGCGGCCGGAGTCCCTGCCCGAACTGCTCGGGGACGCGACCGCGCTCACCATGGTCTGGCAGAACCTCGTCGGCAACGCGGTGAAGTTCCGCCGGGAGGGGGTCCCGTGCCGGATCTCGGTCGACTGCGTGCGCGAGGACGAGGACTGGCACCTGACCGTGTCGGACAACGGGATCGGGATCGAGCCCGAGTTCGCGGACAAGGTGTTCGTCATTTTCCAGCGGTTGCACGCCCGTGACGAGTACGAGGGCACCGGCATCGGCCTCGCGCTCTGCCGGAAGATCATCGAGTTCCACGGTGGCCGGATCTGGCTGGAGCCCGAACCGGGCGAAGGCACCCGCATCCACTTCACCCTGCCCGTGGCGCCCGAGGCGCCCACGCACACCACGGCGGAGCTGCTCGCTCCCGCCCAGCTCACCAGCCAGCCGGGAGATCCTTCGTGAACACCCCTGTCCAGCCCATCGAGGTCCTGCTCGTCGAGGACGATCCCGGCGACGAGCTGATGACCCGTGAGGCCTTCGAGGACAACAAGATCCGCAACACCCTGCACGTCGTGCGCGACGGGCAGGAGGCGCTGGACTTCCTCTACCGGCGCGGCGAGTACACCGAGGCCCCCCGCCCGGACCTGGTGCTGCTGGACCTGAATCTGCCCAAGTACGACGGCAGGCAGGTGCTGGAGCAGATCAAGGGCGACCCCGAACTCTCCCTCATCCCCGTGGTCGTGCTCACCACCTCCTCGGCCGAGGAGGACATCCTGCGCAGCTACAAACTCCACGCGAACGCGTACGTGACGAAGCCGGTGGACCTCGATCAGTTCATCGCGGCGGTCCGCCAGATCGACGAGTTCTTCGTGACCGTGGTGCGGCTGCCCGGACGTGCGTAGGATCGGTCCGGATCTCCTGGAGTGGGATCGTTCGCCAGGGGTAGACGAATGGCGGAAAAGGTCTCCGACCTCACTGCGGCGCCCTGGCTGGAGCACATGAACGAACAGGTCACCTCCCCACCGGAAGAACCGGGTCAGGGGCTGGCTTCCGCCGAGGTACTGCTGAGCGCCGAGGTCTTCGACGGCGAGCCGGGCTGCATCGCGCTGGCCCGTGCGCTCGCCGACCGCTTCCTGACGAGACTCGCGGTGGAGTGCCTCGCCCCGATCGGCGAACACACACGCAGCGACCTGATGCTGGCCGTGAGCGAGCTGGTCACCAACGCCGACCGCTACAGCCACGGCCCCTATCTCCTGGAGCTGGAGGGCAACGCGCAGCTCATCAGCGTCACGGTGTACGACAGCAGCACCGCGATGCCCGTGCTGTACGCCCCCGACCCGTCCCGCCTCGGCGGTCACGGCATGGAGATCGTGGTGGCCCTGTGCGACCGTCTCACGGCCGAGCGGGTACCGGTGGGCAAGCGGATCCGGGCGGAGTTCCAGCTCAGCACCTGAGCCCGGCCGGCGTCCCTCAGGCGTCGAGCACGGCGACGGCCTCGATCTCCACCAGGTGTTCGGGGATGTCCAGGGCCGCGACTCCCACCAGCGTGCCGGGCGGTACGGGAGCGCCACCCAGTCGCGTGGCGGCCCGGGAGACGCCCTCCAGGAACAGCGGCATCTTCCCGGGCGCCCAGTCCACGACGTACACGGTCAGTTTCGCCAGGTCCGCGAAGGTGCCGCCGACCGCCGCAAGGGCCGTGCCGATGTTCACGTAACACTGCTCGACCTGCGCGGCGAGGTCGCCCTCGCCGACCGTGCGGCCCTCCGCGTCCCAGGCGACCTGCCCGGCGACGAAGACCAGCTTCGATCCGGTCGCGACCGATACCTGCTGGTAGGCGCCGATCTCCGGCAGCCCGCTCGGGTTCATCAGGGTGATGGCCATCCTGCCCGCCTCCTCGTCCTGGGGGCCGCGCCCCCTCTTCTCCACCGGACCGGCCGATTTCCGGTCACTTGTGGTTACTCGGAAACCGTAGGAGAGTGACCGCTGACATGGAAGAACGCACTTTTCGGTGACGGGGGAACCTGATGGTGACCAAGCAGTTCAGCGGGTCGCCCGAAGACGCGGATCTGCGGCGCGCGGACTCGTTGGCTCGGGAGATCTTCTCCGACGTCGCCAACAAGTGGGCGCTCCTGATCATCGAGGCTCTGGGCGAGGGCACTCTCCGCTTCACCGAGCTGCGGGGCGAGGTCGAGGGCATCAGCCACAAGATGCTCACCCAGAACCTGCGGATGCTGGAGCGCTACGGGCTGGTCGAGCGGTGCGTGCACCCCACCGTGCCCCCGCGGGTCGAGTACACCCTGACCGAGCCGGGGCAGGGCCTGCGCCGGACGGTCCATGTGATGTGCGACTGGACCCATGAGCACATCGGCCACATCGAAGCCTCCCGACGCGCCTTCGACACGGCTTAGGACACGCTCCGGCCCTCCGGCCGGCCGAACCAGTCGAGGCACAGCACCAGCGCGTCGTCGAGCGTCTCCGTGCCCCGGTACTCCGCCAGTTCGCCGAGCATCGCGCGCGGGACGGTGGCGGCCGGCAGAAGCCGTGTCGACTGGATGGCGCGGGCCAGCGCGCGCTCCCCGTACGCCTCGCCGAGCGGGGACACCGCCTCGTAGACGCCGTCGCTGAGCAGCAGCAGCCGGTCGCCGGGCTCCACGTGGAGTTCCTGGACCGTGTACTGCGACTCCTCGAACATGCCGAGCGGCAGCTGCGCCTCCAGCTCGATCCGGCGCACCTCCCGGCCGCGCTGTATCCACAGCTGCGGCGATCCCGCGTCGACGACGCCGACCCGTCCGGTCGCCAGCTCGAAGCGGAGCAGCAGGGTGGAGACGTGGGACGCGCCGCGGTGCTGGTCGTAGAGGGCCTGGTCGGCGAGGGCGGCCTGGTCCGCGATGCCGATGCCGGCCCGGCGGGCGTTGCGGAGGGCGTTGACGGCGAGGTTGGTGAGGAGGGAGGCCTGTATGCCCTCGCCCATGCCGTTGGTCACCGCGAGGGTCAGCTCGTCGGCGTCGGCGGCCCAGTCGAAGTTGTCCCCGTGGATGGCGTACGCGGGCTCCAGCTGGGCCCCGATCGCGAACTCGGCGGCGGTGCAGGCGCGGGCGGGCAGCAGTTGCCACTGCATCTCGGCGGCGAGGGTGAGGCGGGTGGTGCGCCGGGCGCGCTGGTACAGGTCGGTGTCCCGTTCGGCGACGAGGATCTCGTGGCCCAGCAGGTCGGCCATGTGCGTCAGCTCGCCGACCAGCTCCGGGGTGGACAGGGCCTGGGGCAGCCGGACGGTGAGGATGCCGAGCCGTTCGCCCCGTACGGTCACGGGCAGGTGGTGGTCGACGGCGTCATCGTGCCGGACCTGCTGTTCACGGGGCTCCTGGCTGCCGAACGCCCGGCCCTCGGGGCTGTTGTGGAGGGAAAGCGGCTCGTTCTCGTCGTCGGGCCGGTCCAGGGATTTGAGGACCCGCAGGCCGTAGTCGGCGAGGTGCAGCTCCACCGCGAGGGCCCCGTAGACACTGCTGAGCTTGGTGCGCAGGGTGGCCAGCAGGGCGTGCGGCGCGGCGGCCCGTACCGCGGCCTCGATGTCCGTTCGTCTGTTCACGGTCTCTCGCGCAATCTTCGTCCTGCGACGTGGTAGGGGCCGGGGCCGGGCTGACAAGCAGGCCTGACGGGTGACACAGTGGCTGAATGCCCCACCGAGGATTTCGCCCGAGCAGTCGCGAACAGGCGTCCGCCGACGCCGTCGCCGCCTCGGAGCTGCTGGAGGTGCTGTGGGGCCGGGGCCAGGAATCGGCCGCTTCGGGAACCGTATCGCCCTCCCAGCTTCGGGCCCTGCTCGTGATCGAGAAGCAGGAAGGCACCAATCTGCGGGCGCTGGGCGAAGCCCTGGGCTCGCGTGCTCCCTCCGTCAGCAGGCTCTGCGACCGGATGGAGGCGATGGGACTCGTCCTGCGGGCGCCCAGTCCGACCAGTCGGCGCGAAGTGGAACTGCGGCTGAGTCTGCGCGGCCGCACCCTTCTCGAAGAGTACCGGGCCCTGCGCGCCGGCGAACTGAACGCCGTACTGGAGCGCATGGATCCCGCCGCCCTCGCCGCCCTCGCCGAGGGGCTCGCGGCCTTCCACGCCGCCGCTTCGGAACGTCTTTCCCCGCAAAGGGACACGGCCGCCCCGCCACTCCGCGATGATGTCGCCGACAGCGCCTAGCCTCATCCAGCTCCTGCTTCCGCGTTCATCGGCTCTCCACCGTCGACAGCCTGCCGAGCAACCGTCGAGGATCAGATTGTTACCCGATGGAGAATGTTGTCAAATGACAACTGTTACTTCTATCGTTACCCCGTACCCCGCCGCGACCAGGGACGGAACCATGCCGACCCGTCCGGCGACACGGCTCTTCGCCCCCTTCCGACCCGCCCGAGGTGCCTTCCGTGCTTTCATCGCCCAACGAAGACAGAGCCGTCAGAATCACCACCCGGCACGATCGGGGCGCTTTGGTCCTCACCGTGTCGGGTGACCTCGATATCGACAGCGTCGCACCGTTGGGACTCGCCCTGACCGCGGCGGCCGACGACGACTCCGGCCCGGTCGTCGTGGACCTCTCCGGCGTCGGCTTCGCGGACTCGACGACGGTGAACGTGCTCCTTCAGGGACACACCGCGCTGGGCGACCGGCTGCGACTGGCCGCACCGTCCCCGTTCATGCGCCGCCTGATCGAGATGATCGGCCTCGACAGCGCCCTGCCCGTCCTGCCGTCCGTGGACGCCGCCATCGACGCCGTACTGCCTTCCTGACGCTCCCGGACCGGGTACGGCGGTACGGCTACCGCCCCTTCGCCCCCGCTCCGGGCGCCCGGTCGAACACGCAGTCCCCGCACAGCCCGCCGCCCGGACAGCGCCAGTACAGGCAGCAGCTGCGCCGCCGGAACGCCGGACCGTGCGGGGCCCCGGTACGGCGTAGCGCCTCGTCGTCGAAGAGCTCGGCCGCCAGCGCGCGGGCCCGTGCGGCCACGTCCGGCCGGTCGTGGGCGCGCGCGAAGGCGACGAGTTCGCGTACGGCTCCGGCGAGCGCGGATCCCGCGTTGCCCCGCAGCAGTTGCGGGGAGATGTTGCCGTCGCGCCGGAACGCCTCGGACAGCGGGTCCAGATGCCCGTACTGGACCTCCTCACGGATGCGGGTCGCCGTGCCGGGCAGCTCGGCCGTCCCCGCGAGCCACAGGTCGTCCGGCGAGGTGGCCGACGGGTCCCAGTGGAGGGCGTCGGGCGTCAGGGCGGGGATCCGCCCGAAGAGCGCCGCCGGGCCCAGCGCGAGGGACCAGAGCCGGGCGGCGAGACCGAGGTGGGCGATGGAGGCGGCGACCCTCCGTTCGGGGGCCGCGAGGCGTGCCGCGACCTTGTCGACACGCGCGGCGAGAGGACCGCCGTCCCCCGCGTACAACTGTTCCAGTGGACGGTGTCCACCGCCGGGCACCGGAGTGGTCCGCAGCGCGAAGAATCCCCCGACCGACGCCAGTAGCACCAGGTCCATGCCCTGCTCCCCCTCGGTTCCCCGCCCGCCTCCGGGCCCGCTCCCATGACCGGCCGTACGGACACCGACGGTGCCGTCCTCGCGGCTCACCGTATCCGCCGGGCGGCAACTTCTGACGGCTGGGGGCGAGAGGACTACCGTCGGGAGGAGGACGTCGGTCCGTCGGGCGTACTACTGGGGCAGTAGGCCGAAGTGCAGTCTCAAGGACGACGACGTGGGGCCCCGGACGGGACATCGTGGTGTACATGAGTTCCCTTGCGTTGTCCGTGCTGCTGTCACTGGTCTCCGCGGTCGCCTACGCGGCCGGAGCGATCATCCAGGAGCGCGTGGCCGCGACCGGTGACAACTCTTGGCATGCCCTGTTGCGCAACGGCGTGTGGTGGGTCGCCGTCCTCCTCAACGGGACCGGCGCGGTCCTGCACGTGGTGGCGCTCGCCTACGGCCCGCTCAGCCTGGTCCAGCCGCTCGGCGCGCTGACGATCGTCTTCGCCCTGCCGATGGCGGCCCTGTTCGTCGGGCGGAGGGCGGGGGCGACGGCCTGGCGCGGCGCCCTGATGGCGACGGCCGGACTCGGCGGACTGCTGGCGCTCACGGGGAACGCCGAGCCGCACACCCTCAACGGTCCCGAGCAGGTGCTGTTGGCCTCGGTGACGTTCGGGGCCGTCGGCGCGCTCGTCGTGCTCGCCCGTACGCTGCGCCGGCCGGTCCTGCGCAGCATCGTCCTGGCCACGGGCGCGGGTGCGGCGTTCGGCATGGCCTCGGTGTTCACCAAGACCGTGGCCGTGGAGTGGACGTCCGGTTCGCTGCGCTCGGGTGCACTGCCGCTGCTGGCGATCGCCGGGCTGGCGGCGGCGGGCCTGTTCCTGTCCCAGGCCGCCTACCGGGGCGCGGGACTCACGGCTCCGCTCGCTACGGTGACGGTGGTCAACCCGGTGGTGGCCGCCGCGATCGGCATCACGCTGTTCGGCGAGCACTTCCGCCACGGCGTCCCGGGCACTGTCCTGGCCCTCTCCTGCGGGGCGCTGGCCGCCGGCGGCCTGATCATGCTGACGCGGGAGCGGCTCAGCACGGAGCACGCCCAGGAGCCGCGTACGGACGCCGGGGCGGGGAAGCCCGGCACACGGCGTGCGGACCCGGCCGCCGGGTCCGGTCCGATGGACGCGGTCCCCGGATCGGAGGGGCGCGAGGACGGACGCCCCTCACCGTCATCGGTCGTGCCGGAACCCGCGTCGGGGCGGCTGCCCGCGGCGCACACGTCGTCGCCCCTGCCGCCGGGACAGGCGGTGCCGCAGGTGGAGTTCGGCGCGCCGGGCCCGCTCGCGGAGCAGCGCCGGCGCGGCGGAGCCACTCTGCGGCGCTCACGCTCCGAGCGGACGGTTCAGACCCTGACGCCGCCTGCCCGGAGGTAGGCGAGCGGGTCGACGTCCGAGCCGTAGCCGGGGCCGGTACGGATCTCGAAGTGCAGGTGCGGGCCTGTGCTGTTGCCCGTGGAGCCGGAGCGGGCGATGCGCTGCCCACCGGAGACCGACTGCCCCGCGCGCACGTGGAGCGCGGAGAGATGGGCGTACTGGCTGTACTTGCCGTCGCTGTGCCGGATGACGACCTCGTAGCCGTACGCACCGGCCCAGCCGGCCGAGACGACGCGTCCCGAAGCCACCGCCTTCACCGATGTCCCGGTGGGCACGGGGAAGTCGACCCCGGTGTGATAGCCGCTGGACCAGCCGCCGGCCTGCCGGTAGGGAGTGCCGGTGCCCGCCGATACCGGGGCGCTGAAACCGGAGTGCTTCACGGCCCGCTCCGGAGCGGGCCTCTCCCTCTGCGGAGCGGCCTTCTTCGGCGCCTCCTTCTTCGGGGCTTCCCTCTTGGGCGCTTCCTTCTTGGGCGCCTGCTGCTTCGGGGCCGTCTTCTCGGGGGCGCGCTGTTGCGGGGCTTCCTTCTTCGGTGCGGCCTGCGCGGGCGCTTCCTTCTTGGGCTCTGCCGTGCGCTGATCCGCCTTCTTCGCCTCGGGCGTCGCCGCCGGGGGCTTCGGAGCGGTCTTCCGCGCGGGCTGTCCGGAGCTCTTCCCCTCCCCCGCCTTCGGCGCCCGGCTCCGGTCGAGGCTCAGCCGCTGCCCGGGGAAGATCAGGTCCGGGTCGCCCCCGACGACGGTGCGGTTGGCCGCGTAGAGGCCCTGCCAGCCGCCGGGTACCCGCTGGGCGGACGCGATCCCGGAGAGGGAGTCGCCGCTCGCGACGGTGTACGAGTCGCGCTTGCCCGGCACATGGGTGGGCGTCGCCTCGGCGGGAAGGGTCCGCGGCTGCCGGGGCGGTGCGCTCTGCGGCGCCGCGGCCCGGACGGGCCGGGTTCCCGCGCTCTGCGTGTCGGTCTCCGCCTCCGGGGCGGTCCCGGGCGCGTCCCCGCCCCGGGTGAGCCCCGCCCGCACGGAACAGGTGGGCCAGGCGCCGGGGCCCTGGCCGTCCAGCACCTTCTCGGCGACGGCGATCTGCTGGTCCCGGGTGGCGAGGTCGGCGCGCGGCGCGTACTGCGTGCCGCCGAAGGCCGCCCAGGTGGAGCCGCTGAACTGCAGGCCGCCGTAATAGCCGTTGCCCGTGTTGACGGCCCAATTGCCGCTGGACTCGCAGGCGGCGACCTTCTCCCAGACCTCGACCGGTGCGGCTCCCGCCGACGCCGCGGTGATGAGCGGAAGCGCGAGACCCGCGCCGCCCGCCGTCACCGTGAGCGAGGCACGGTTGATCCGGCTCGGCTGGTATCTGCGGTGCCGTCCGTTCGCGGCCATACGTGGCTCCCCCACTGACTTCGGGTCATCTCGCAAGGGGCAACGTAGGTCCGCACGGTGACTGATCACAAGCAAAACGTGATACTCGGCCGGTCCGTGGCCGGATTCCGATCCCCACCGATCGTGTAAGCAGCCGCTGCCTCGCGCAGCATCCGCGCGACGCCGCGTCGCGCGGTCACGGGCCACTGGATCGACGCGACGGGCGGTTCACTGGCCCAGAGCCCATGGAGAGCGCTCTCCGTCAGTGCTATAAAGGCGCTCATGACGGATGATCAGCGGTCGGCCGGAGCACCCACCCTGGAGGACGTGGCGCGGGCGGCCGGCGTCTCGCGCGCCACCGTCTCCCGGGTCGTCAACGGGGTGCGCAATGTGGACCCGGCGATCCAGGAGGCCGTGCGGCAGGCGGTCTCCGTGACGGGCTACACCCCCAACCGGGCGGCCAGGTCCCTGGTGACCCGGCGGGCCGACGCCATCGCCCTGGTGGTGTCGGGCGCGGGTGTCGGGCCGGAGGCGGCCCGGGGGGATTCCGGCACCGGAGCGTCGGGCGAGGAGGGCGGGGGCAGCGGGGGCTCGGGCTCGTTCACCGCGCAGGTGTTCGCCGACCCGTTCTTCGGCCGGGTGGTGACCGGGGTGGTCGACTACCTGCGTCCGCGCGGGATGCACCCGGTGCTGATGTTCGCGGAGACCTCACGGGCGCGCGAGGAGGTGGTGGCGTACCTGCGACAGGGCAGCGCGGACGGGGCCCTGGTCGTCTCGACGCATGCCGAGGACCCGCTGCCCGGCCTGATCGCGGACGCGGGCCTGGCGGCCGTCCTGTTCGCACGCCCCGCCCGGCCGGTCCCGGTCAGCTATGTCGACCTCGCGCACCAGGACGGGGCCCGGCTGGCGGCCGAACACCTCCTGGGCCGGGGCTGCCGCCGGATCACGACGATCAGCGGCCCACTGGACGTACCGGCGGGCGAGGCCCGCCTGACGGGCTTCCGGGACACCATGGCGCGCCACGGACACCCGTACATCCCCATCGCCGAGGGGCAGTTCACCCAGGAGAGCGGTGAGTCGGCGATGGAGCGGCTGCTGGCGGAACACCCGGACCTGGACGGGGTCTTCGCCGCCAACGACCTGATGGCCCTGGGCGCCTGCCACGTCCTGCGGGAGCACGGCCGCTCGATCCCGGGGGACGTGGCGGTGGTGGGCTTCGACGACAGCAGCGCGGCCCTGGCCTGCCGCCCGCCGCTGACCACGGTCCGCCAGCCGGTGGAGGGGATGGCCGCCGAGATGACGCGCCTGCTGCTGGACCGGCTGGCCCGCCCGGACGGCCCGGTGACCTCCGTGATCTTCGAACCGGAGCTGGTGGTACGGGGATCGGCCTAGGACGTGCACACCCTCCGCGCTCACCCGCGCGCGCGGCGGGGTGCTAACGTGCCGACCGGCCTGGTCAACCGGTCGCCGTGGTAGAGGAGTTGCGCGGGTCACGCCGCGGGACGGGTGAGCTCATGGGCGCGGAGAACGACGCGGAACATCCGGAACCACCGGAGCGATCCGCGCACCCGGAACCACCGGAACCACCAGAACAACCCGCGCACCCGGAACCACCTGAGCGCCCGGAACAGCCTGAGCCACCGGAGCACCCGGAGCTGGGCGCCTATCACCGTACCTACCGGACGATGCGCAGGAAGCCCTCCGCGTACGCGTCGCTCCTGCTGTTCCTCACCCCCTTCGCGGCCCTCACCTACCTCCTGGCCCTCCTCATCGGTGCGGTCGTCGGCCGGGGCTGGGACCTCGCACCCGTGGTGCTCGGCGGGCTCGCGTTGCTGGGGCCCTTCGCCGTACGGGTGCTCTGGTACCGACGCCATACGAGGGTGGAGTTCCGCCATTACGAGGAGGGGCTCGTCGCGGTCACCGCCGGCGGCCGGGAAGTGCTCTACCCCTGGCAGTCGACGGCGGTCTTCACGGACGGCTGGGACCGCTTCAAACTGTCCACCCCCGAGGGCACGGTCGTCACGCTGGGGCGGACGGACCGCAGACCCGCGCTCGGCGGGGAGAGGATCAAGGGCCTGCGCACCCGCACGGTGATCCGGGGCGCCCAGGTCCTCCAGGACGAGGAGTGGTACCCGGCGATCCTGCACGGCGTCCGGAACGCGCAGCTGGCCCCGGCCACCGCCACGGCTCTCGACGGCGGTGAAGCCGCTTTCGGGGATCTCGTGCTGAGCCGGGACGGACTGACCGTACGGCGCAGACACGGCCGGGACGACTTCACGACCTGGGAGGACGTCCGTTCGCTCGAACTCTCCCCCGAGGGACTCCTCATGGTCTCCTCCCGCGGCAACGACTTCCCGACGCACTTCATGAGGTACCGGTACCGGATACCCAACCTGGAGATGTTCCTCGACCTCGCCCATCGGCTGCACCGACACGCGCTGCGGCCCACGCCCGTTCCGGCCCCGCCGGCGACGGACGCACCACCCGCTCCGGAACCACCCGCTCCGGAGACACCGACGACACCGGACGCACCGACACCGGACGCACCCGGTCCGGACACACCGCCCCCGGACGCGCGGGCTCCGGACGCGCGGGCTGCGGACGCGCGGGTTCCGGCCCGCCCCGCTCCGGCTGCCCGTGATGACGAGCTGCTGGACCTCCTGACCCAGTACCTCACCTACGGGATCGGCCTGTGGGCGGCCTGGCGGCTCGGCACCCGGGAGGAGATCGACGGGCTGGGGGCCGCGCTCCTCGCCGTCGTCAGGGCGGTCCTCGGGGGAATCGGTGGATTGCTGGCCGGTCTGCTCGTCGTGACAGCCATCACGGTCGTGTCGAAGGTCGGGGGCGAGATCCTCGTCGAATCCGCGATCCGTTGGTTCCGGCACCGCCGGTACATCGCCGCTGCCGGTCTGGCGCTGTGCATCGTCGTCGGGCCCGCGGCCCTGCTCTTCCTCCTCTTCCGCGCCTTTCCGTCCCGGCTGGTCCCTCTGGTGGCGCTGCTGTTCTTCGGCGGCTCGGCCCTGCTGCTCGCGGTGGCGCGATGCGCACGTTCGGATCGCGCG
Source organism: Streptomyces anulatus (assembly GCF_014650675.1). Taxonomy (GTDB): domain Bacteria; phylum Actinomycetota; class Actinomycetes; order Streptomycetales; family Streptomycetaceae; genus Streptomyces; species Streptomyces anulatus. Next base: position 119,712 of record NZ_BMVK01000022.1, read on the forward strand.
GTGGTCCGGCACCTTCCCGACCTCCCTGGGGTTCTCCTGGTCGCGCTCGCCTGTCAGCAGGTGGTCTCCGGCGACGTCCTGACCGTCGCGCCTGCCGCCGGGCTCTTCTTCCCGCTCGCACTCTGGCTCTCCTGGCGCGGCTGGCGGTGGATGAAGGACTCACCGCGACGGACCGTGCAGGCGGCGGCCGACGTCGTCCTGTCCGTGGAACTCGGGCTGGTGCTGACACTGCTCATGGTCTGGCTGGCCAACGTCCTGTCGTTCACCCCGCCCCAGGTGACCGTGGTGCTGGAGGTGGTCGAGAAGGTACAGGGGCTGACCGAGGTGCACTGGCTGTACTGGATGGCGGCCTACGCGGTGCTGGCCATCGGCAGTTACCTCCTCCTGGCCCGGCCCGCTCTCGTCGCGCGGGTCAGACGGCTGCGTCCGGCGCGGTTCGGCGAGTCCCGGCTGCCGTTGGGCCTCACCGCCAACTTCGTCCAGCGCTCCTTCTCCGGGATCAATATCGGCATCATGGTCGCGCTGATCTTCCTCGTCGTCGTGGCTCCCGTGTCCGAAGGCGTGTGGAAGCGGCCCGTGGACGAGCGGTACGCACTGGAGGTGCAGCGCCGGGAGTACGCCGAGGGCGCGGCGGCCGCGTACCAGGAGATCCACCGGCAGGTCGTGCTGCACCCCCGGGCCGCCACGCGGATCGGCGACGTGATCATCGCCGCGCACCGGATCGCTCCTTCGCCGGACGGCGAGCCCGTGAACCGGACGGCACTCGACATCGCCCGGCAGGCCGGCCGCTTCCAGGCCGGGACGCTGGACGTCGGCACTCCGGCTTCCGAGCCCGCCCCGGCCCCGGCCCCGGCCCCGGAAGGGGACGACCTCGACGCGCGCCTCGGGAGGCTCGACGAGACCCAGCAGCAGCGCGCGGAGCGGGAGGAGCGGACCGACCGGTTCGCCGAGCTCGCCTCGCTCGCGGTCACCCGCACCCTGGACACCCTCGACCTGGGCGACAACCAGGCCGTACAGCTGGTCAAGGAGTATCTCGGCGGGCTGGTGGAGGACGGCCCGGTGAAGACGGTCTTCCACCGCTGGGGCGAGGGCATCGGGCAACCTCCGCCCGAGGGCGGCCGGCTCGTGCGCATCGACGTCCGCCGCCTGACGGCGGTGGCCTACGAGCGCACCGCGGCGGCGGTCGAACGGTCCGACGCGGGCCTGCTCACCTTCTACGGGCGGTTCGGCATCGGCATTCCCGCAGAGGACTCCTCGCTGGCCCCCGCGGTCGATCTGGCGAACCAGCACCGGTACCTCCGGCAGGGCACCGGCCCCTGCACGGGCTGCGCCGCCCCCATGACGGGCGGGAGCGGCACGGGCGGCACCGGCACGACCGGAGGCGGCGGCCGGCGCTGAGCGGAAGCGGCCGCCCCCGCGCCGGGGGTCCGGCCCGGTCCCCCGGCCCCGGCCCGACCGGCTGGCGCCTTCACAGGCATCCGCATTCCGCCCCCGACCTCGCCGCAGCCCCAGACCTCGACCTCACCCAGGTGTGCCCTCTCAGTTCATCGGGGTGCGGTGACGTTCCCGGACCGCCTGGACAGCCGTACGGGGCGGCGTGCCGGCGCCGCCCGCCCCGGGGCGGCTGCCGCCCCGGGTGAGGAAGTCGGCGAGCGGGAGCGTCGCCGCGCCCACGGTGACCGCGTCCGGGCCGAGGCGGCCCATCTCGATGGTGGTGCGGGCCGCCGCGTGGCGCAGGGCGTACGCGTTCGCGTACCTGCGGATATCGGGCAGCAGGCGGGGGCCGATGAGCAGGCCCGCCCAGCCACCGATCAGAATCCGCTCGGGCAGGAAGAGATTGATCAGGTCGGCGAGCGCCGCGCCGAGGCATTCGGCCGTCTCGTCGAGCAGTGAGAGCGCCACCGGGTCCGGGGCGGGGCCTCGGCGGCCCGGGTACGCGGCGGCGAGCAGGGCAGCGAGCGCCGTCTCGTCGTCGGCGTCCTCGGGCAGCGGGCCGCCTGCCTCGCGCCAGCGTTCACGCAGGGCCTCCGCGCCCGCGTACGCCTCCAGGCAGCCGATGGAGCCGCAGCGGCACCGGCGGCCGCGCAACTGGACGGTGGTGTGGCCCCATTCGAGCGCGAGGCTCGTGCGGTCCTCGTCGAGGATGCCGCCGTGGTCGACGCAGGCGCCCACGCCCGAGCCGATGAGAGCGATGGCGGCGGCGCCCGCGCCCCGGCCGCCGCCGAACCACATCTCGGCCTGGCCGAGCGTCTTGGCGCCGTTGTCGATGAAGAGCGGCACCTCGGGCGGCACGTCGACCGCCTCGCGCAGCAACTGCTCGAAGGGGACCGCGCGCCAGCCGATGGTCTGGCCGTGCACCACCGCGCTCCGGGAGCCGTCGGGCCCTTCGGGGCCGTCACGCTCGATGATGCCGGGGACCCCGATGCCGATGCCGAGCAGCCGGCGCGGGTCGGCTCCCGCGTCGCGCAGCACGTCCGCGACGCCGGTGCGAACGTGGGCGACGATGCGGTCGACGTCGTAACCGTGCTGGGCCAGCAGCCGTTCGGTGCGGGCCAGTTCGGTCAGGGAGAGGTCGAACAGCTCGACGCGGACCCGGGTCTCGCCGATGTCGATGCCGACGAGCAGCCCGCCGTCCGGGGCGACGCGCAGCAGCGTACGGGGGCGGCCGCCGTCCGAGTCGACGATCCCGGCCTCCTCCAGCAGGCCCTCGGCGGAGAGTTCCGCAACGACGTTGCTGATAGAACCCGAACTCAGCCCCGTGACCGGTCCGAGCTCCTGGCGGCTCAGCGGGCCGTCGAAATACAACCGTTGCAATACCCTCGCCCGATTGCCCCTTCGCAGGTCACGCACGGTCCGTCTGTTGCGCTCGGCCATGTTGCTCCTTCCCGTCGAGGAACATACCCCGGTCCCAGGCCTTGACGCGACCTTCTCTCACCTCTTAAATCACGGCATAAATTAAGTCATGGAGGCCGTTCGGTTCCCGAACGCAGCCATCCCCGGAAAGGGGCCACCTCACATGCGTCACGTCAGAGCCGCAAGCGCCGCCACCCTCGCCCTCGCCATCGCCGCAGCCGCCACCGGCTGTGGCGGCGGGACCACCTCGGGCGGCAGCAACGAGTCACCGAAGACCCTCACCTACTGGGCGTCCAACCAGGGCCCCAGCATCGAGGCCGACAAGGAGATCCTCACTCCCGAGCTGAAGAAGTTCGAGAAGGAGACCGGGATCAAGGTGAAGCTGGAGGTCGTGCCGTGGGCCGACCTGCTGAACCGGATCCTCGCCGCCACCAGCTCCGGCCAGGGCCCGGACGTGCTGAACATCGGCAACACCTGGTCGGCCTCGCTCCAGGCGACCGGCGCGCTCCTGCCGTGGGACGAGAAGAACTTCGAGGCGATCGGCGGCCGGGACCGCTTCGTCGACTCGGCGGTCGCCTCGGCCGGCAAGGCGGGCGAGCCGCCCGCCGCGGTGCCGCTGTACTCACTGGCGTACGCCCTCTACTACAACAAGAAGATGTTCGCCGAGGCGGGCGTCGAGAAGCCCCCGGCCACCTGGGACGAGCTGGTCGCGGCCGGCAAGAAGATATCCAAGGACGGCAAGTGGGGGCTGGGCGCCGAGGGCGGCAACCTCTCCAACAACATCCACCAGACCTTCGTCCTGGGCCAGCAGCACGGCGCCGACTTCTTCGACAAGGACGGCAAGGCGACCTTCACCTCCGACGGTGCGGTCGCGGCGGTGAAGCAGTACATCGACTTCATGGCCAAGGACAAGATCATCGCTCCGGGCAACGCGGAGTACGCCCAGAACCAGTCGCTCACCGACTTCGCCAAGGGCAAGACCGCCATGGTGCTGTGGCAGGCCGCCGCCTCCACCTTCGCCGCCCAGGGCATGAAGCCCGAGGACTGGGGCGCGGCCCCGGTGCCGGTCCCCTCGGGCGTACCGGGTGCGGGCAAGCAGACCAACTCCATGGTCGCGGGCATCAACATGGCCGTCTTCAAGAACACCAAGAACATCGACGGCGCGAAGAAGTTCGTGAAGTTCATGACGAGCGACGCCGAGCAGAAGCTGCTCAACAAGACCTACGGCTCGATCCCGCCGGTCAAGGCCGCACAGGCCGATGCCGCCTTCGGGGCCCCCGACCTCAAGGTCCTGCGCGACACCCTCGCCAGCAGCGCCGCACCGCTCCCCCAGGTCCCGAACGAGTCGCAGTTCGAGACGGCCGTGGGAACGGCCGTCAAGGAGCTGTGGGCGGACGCCGCGGCCGGACGCCCCGTGACCGAGGAATCCGTCAAGGCGCGCCTGGAAAAGGCCCAGCAGACGATGCAGCAGTGAGGCCCTGATCCATGACCGCCACCGTCACCACGGACCCCGAGGTCGACAAGTCGACCGGCACGGGTACGAGCCGGGGCACCGGGGGTGCGCGCAGGAGACTGCCGCGCATCCCCGACCGGATCCGCCAAGGCGGACTGCCCTATCTCCTGCTCCTGCCCGCCGTCCTGCTCGAACTCCTCATCCACATCATCCCGATGGTCATCGGGATCGTGATGAGCTTCCGGCAGCTCACACAGTTCTTCATCAACAACTGGGGCGCGGCGCCCTGGACCGGCCTCGACAACTACAGCATCGCCGTCGACTTCGACGCGCCGATCGGTGAGGCCCTGCTCCACTCGTTCCTCGTCACCTGCGTCTTCACGTTCTTCTCGGTCGGGCTCGCCTGGCTCTTCGGCGTCACCGCGGCGATCCTGCTCCAGGAGAACTTCCGCGGCCGGGGCTTCCTCCGCGCCGTCTTCCTCGTCCCGTACGCCCTGCCGGTCTACGCGGCCGTCATCACCTGGGCGTTCATGTTCCAGCGGGACAACGGGCTGATCAACCACGTGCTGCACGACCAGCTCGGCATCACCGACGAGCCGTCGTTCTGGCTGATCGGCGACAACAGCATCTACACCCTGATCATCGTCTCGGTGTGGAAGGGCTGGCCGTTCGCCTTCCTCATGCTGATGGCCGGGCTCCAGAACATCCCGCGCGAGCTGTACGAGGCCGCCTCGATCGACGGCGCCGGCATCTGGCAGCAGATCCGCCGGATCACGCTGCCCTCGCTGCGCCCGGTCAACCAGGTCCTGGTCCTCGTGCTCTTCCTGTGGACGTTCAACGACTTCAACACCCCGTACGTCCTGTTCGGGAAATCGGCCCCGGAGAGCGCGGACCTGATCTCGATCCACATCTACCAGTCGTCGTTCGTCACCTGGAACTTCGGCACCGGATCCGCGATGTCGGTCCTGCTGCTGCTCTTGCTGCTGGTCGTGACGGCCGTCTACCTGTTCCTCACCTCGCGCGGAAGGAAGGGCTCCGATGTCTAGCCTCACCCGGCCGACCCGCGCCGCCCGGTCGCGGGCCCGCTCGCCGATGGCCGCACCGCAGTCCTTCCTCTGGACCCGCCGCATCGTCCTGACCCTGCTCGCCGGCTTCGTCCTGTTGCCCGTCTACGTGATGGTCAGCAGCTCGCTGAAGCCGCTCCAGGACGTGTCGGGGAAGTTCCAGTGGATTCCGTCCACGCTGACGATCCGGCCGTACTTCGACATCTGGGAGACCGTTCCGCTCGCCAAGTACTTCGTCAACTCGCTGATCGTGGCGGGCTCGGCGACGGTGCTGTCGGTGACGATCGCGGTGTTCTCCGCCTACGCGGTGAGCCGCTACCGGTTCCGGGGCAAGCGGGTCTTCACCGTCACGGTGCTGTCCACGCAGATGTTCCCGGGGATTCTCTTCCTGCTCCCGCTGTTCCTCATCTTCGTCAACATCGGCAACAGCACCGGCGTCGCCCTGTACGGCTCGCGCGGCGGGCTCATCCTCACGTACCTGACGTTCTCGCTGCCGTTCTCCATCTGGATGCTGATCGGGTACTTCGACTCCATCCCCCGGGACCTCGACGAGGCCGCTCTGGTCGACGGCTGCGGCCCCGTCCGCGCGCTCTTCCAGGTCGTCGTGCCGGCCGCCGTGCCCGGGATCGTCGCCGTGTCCGTCTACTCCTTCATGACGGCCTGGGGCGAAGTGCTCTTCGCCTCCGTCATGACGAACGACGCCACCCGGACCCTCTCCGTCGGCCTCCAGGGCTACGCCACGCAGAACGACGTGTACTGGAACCAGGTCATGGCCGCGTCCCTCGTCGTCAGCGTCCCGATCGTCGTCGGGTTCCTGCTCCTCCAGCGCTACCTGGTCGCCGGTCTCACCGCGGGAGCCGTGAAGTGAGCCCCACCGGCGAACACCACCCTGCGTCCCCCACGGAAAGGCAGCACGTGTCCGACCTCAACGCCCTCCCGGCGGACTTCACCTGGGGCGTCGCCACCGCCGCGTACCAGATCGAGGGAGCCGTGGCCGAGGACGGCCGCTCCCCCTCGATCTGGGACACGTTCTCGCACACCCCCGGCACCATCGACGGGGGCGACACGGGTGACGTGGCCTGCGACCACTACCACCGGGTCCCCGAGGACATCGGCCTGATCAAGCAGCTCGGCGCGGACGCCTACCGCTTCTCGGTCGCCTGGCCGAGGGTCGTGCCCGGCGGCGACGGACCGGTCAACAAGGCGGGCCTGGACTTCTACGACCGGCTCGTGGACGGCCTCCTGGAGGCGGGCGTCACCCCGTTCGCCACGCTCTACCACTGGGACCTGCCGCAGACGCTCCAGGACCGGGGCGGCTGGACCGTACGGGAGACCTCGGAGCACTTCGCCGCGTACACCTCCCACGTGGTGGAGCGCCTCGGCGACCGGGTGAAGGACTGGGCGACGCTCAACGAGCCGCTGTGCTCGGCCTGGATCGGGCACCTGGAGGGCCGGATGGCGCCGGGCCTCACCGACCTGACCGCCGCCGTGCGGGCCTCCTACCACCTGCACCTGGGCCATGGCCTGGCCGTACGGGCGATCCGGGCGGCCTCGTCGGACGCCCGGGTCGGCATCGTCAACAACCTCAGTCCGATCGAGCCGGCGAGCACGGGCGAGGCCGACCTCGCCGCCGCCCGCCGCGCCGACGGCCACATCAACCGCTGGTGGCTGGACCCGATCCTGGGCCGCGGCTACCCGCAGGACATGGTGGAGGAGTACGGGGTCGAACTCCCGGTCCGGCCGGGCGACCTGGAGACGATCGCCGCACCGCTCGACTGGCTGGGATTGAACTACTACTTCCGGCAGGTCGTCACCGCCGACCCCGACGGAACCGCACCCCACGCCAAGCAGGTCTCCGTCCCCGGCGCGCGGCTCACGCACATGGACTGGGAGGTCCACGCGGAGGGCCTGGAGCAGCTGTTGCTGCGCCTGACCGGGGAGTACGGCGTCCAGCGGATCTACGTCACCGAGAACGGCTCGGCGTACGAGGACGTCGTCGCGGCGGACGGTTCGGTGCACGACCCGGAGCGCGTCCGGTACTTGGAGGAGCACCTCGCCGCCTGCGCCCGCGCGGTCGACAAGGGAGCCCCGCTGGCCGGATACTTCGCCTGGTCGCTGATGGACAACTTCGAGTGGGCGTACGGCTACGACAAGCGGTTCGGCCTGGTCCACGTGGACTACGCGACCCAGCGCCGTACGGTCAAGAGCAGCGGCCGCCGGTACGCGGAGCTGGTCCGGGAACACACGGAGCGGCGCGGCCGGGCGGCCGCCTGACCCCGCTCCCCCGGCTCCGGCCGGCCACCCTCCGGCCGCGGCGAACCCCTCGCCGCGGCCGGAGGCGTTTCCCGTCACCCGCGCATGTTTCCGGCTTCTCGCCGACCCGGTGAACGCCTGCCGGGAGTACGCCGCCTGACGAACCGTCGGAGCTCGTGCACACCGCGTGAAGGTTGCGTGACCAGGCACTCATAGGTTTCAATCCGGTGCCGGGCCGATGTGCGTGTTCCGAATTTTCGGGGCACGTTCGCCGCACAGGGGGTGCGAGCGGTGACTTTCGCGACAGCCCGTCGGGGGGAGTATTCATGTTGCCGATGACCACACAGACCCTGCGGGATGTGTCGCCGGTCGAGGGACGCGAAGCCATGACGTTCGTCCGGCTCGTCGTGGTCGCGAACGCGTCGGCCTCCGCAGGCGGGTCATCCGACCCAGGAGGGCGTGCTCACACCCTCGGGGAGATCAGCCCGACGCACTGATGCGGATCGCCTCGGCGACGTTCCGTCACCTCCGGCCGCCCGGCCGCACGGCCGGACCCGCGCGCCGCGACACCCGGCCGGCTGCCGTCGGTGAGGGCACCCTCCCGGCATCGGAACCCGGCGCCACGACCGCCCCTGCCGGACACCACGCCCGTGCGAGCCGTATCCATCCGCCGACGCCCTCGCGCGGGGTCGCGACGTCGGCCGCCGGCCCGCTCTTCCTCGGATGCCTCCAGGGGCGTCCGTACGGCCGTTTCATCACCCGCCACCCGCTCCATCGGGCGACGCTGCCCTCTTCGCAGCCCCTGCCCACAACGTCAAGGAACCCTTTATGACCAAACGTTCTCATTTCCTGTGGGCCACCAGTGCGGTGGCCGCGTTCGCCGCGGTGCTGACCACAGCACCCGCGAACGCCCTCGTCGGCACCCCCACGACGACCGGGCTGAACTTCGTCGCGAAGATCAACGTCGGGGACAAGACCTCCTGTACCGGCTCGCTCGTGGCCGAGCAATGGGTGCTCACCGCGGCGTCGTGCTTCACCGGAGCCGGCATATCCACCACGGGCAAGCCCGCCCTTCCCACGAAGGTCACGGTCGGCCGGAGCGACCTGACGCAGACGGGCGGCAGCGTCCAGTCCGCGCTCGCCCTCGTTCCCCACGCGGAGCGCGACCTCGTCCTGGTCCGGCTCAGTGAGCGGATCACCGGTCCGGCCATCACGCCCGTACCGCTGGCTTCCACCCCCGCCGCGGACGGCGAGCAGCTGACGAAGGCCGGGTTCGGGCGGACACGGACCGAGTGGGTGCCCACCAAGCTGCACGCGGGCACGTTCACCGTCGCGTCCCGCACCGACACGACGGTGAACCTCAACGGGTCCGATACCGCGACGGTGTGCCAGGGGGACGCCGGAGGGCCCGCCCTCAGGACCGTGGACGGCAGCCCGCAGCTCGTGAGCGTCACCTCCCGTTCCTGGCAGGGCGGCTGCCTCGGGGTCGACCCCGCCGAAACCCGCACCGGGGCCGTGGACACCCGCGTCGACGACCTGGCGGGCTGGGTGAAGGAGGTCGTGGCGCGTGAGAAGGTCACGCCCGCGGACATCGACGGCGACGGCAAGGACGATCTCGTCCTGCAGCGCATCGACGGCTCCGTCGTCGTCCACCGGAATCTCGGGACCAGCTTCGGGCCGGGAACCGTGATGTCCTCGGGCTGGGGCCGCTTCGTCACCGGCACCGACCTGGGCCGGCTCTACTTCGCGGACGTCACCGGCGACAACAAGGCCGACCTCATCGTCCACACTAACGACGGCAACATCGCCGT
>NZ_BMVK01000023.1 GCF_014650675.1 Streptomyces anulatus
TGCCCAACGGCCGCGGGGTGGTGTAGTACTTCCAGCACCGCCCCCACCCGCCGTTCACGCAGGGATGCACGGCCCGCAGGGATGCACGGCCCGGGAGCCGCACCTCCAGGTGTCCAGGGCGCGGTAGCCGGAGACGACGCGCAAGTCGCCGGTCTTCTCGATGACGTAGGCGGGGAGGTTGTCGGAGCGGGTCCACTGCGTGTCGTTCCGGATGGCGTAAGCGGAGCGGCCGGTGTGCCAGGCGGGGGTGATGCCGTTGCTGATGGCCTTCTGGGCGCGGGCTCGAATGCTGCGTGGCCCTTCGCGGCCCGCGGTCGAGAGCTGGATCTCCCAGCCGATGCGGAGGTCGCCGGCCCTCTGCACGAGGCCGAGACCGTTCCGGCGGCGAGCCGAGGGGTCGGCGGCGTTCGCCCATTGAACTGCCGGGGAACACAAGGAATGAGGGGCCACGAAGGGGTGCGTTTCCCGGCGGGGCCGCTCCGGGGGGGCCAGGATGAGGGCCGCACCCGACGGCGACGGAGGGAAAGTGTCATGGTGGCCCCGGACGGCATCGGCGCCTTACTTCGATCGATCCGCGAACACGCTGGACGCACCCGAGATCAGCAGGCCAAGGTCGTTCAACAGACCCAGGGCGGACGGTGGTTCGACTGGGAGAACATCAAGCGGTGGGAACTGGAGAAGCGGCTGCCGATCCCGGACTGGCACGAGACGATCGCCCACGCATACGGGCTGAGCGCCACGGACGTGCAGCGGGCAGTCGCCGCATCGCGACAGCACCGACGCAGCCAGCACAGGGGAGAAAGAGGACGTGAAGCGACGTAATTTCTTCGGGGTGGCGGCCGCCGTCGTAGGTACGACCGCGTTGCCGGGCATCGCGCAGGCGCGCGAGGGCATCGACGGGGCCCTCACAGGCTCCAGAGCCGGTGACCTGGCTTACCTGGAGTCGGCCATTCGAGCGGCACCGGGGCGGCTACCACGGCCGGGCGCCCGACGACGTGTTGAGCGAAATGCAGGCGGACCTCGATCTCCTCGGTCAGGTCCTCAACCAGCCCCACCCCGCCGGCGCACGTGCTGATCTCGCCCGTACCGCTGCAGGCATTGCCGGTCTCGTCGCCATCGTCCAGCACGATCGCGGCGACAAAGGGGACGCCTTCCGATGGTTCGCGACGGCGGAGAAGGCGGCTCACGAGTCCGGTGACCGCAGGATGACCGCCTGGGTGCTGGCACGGCACGCGATGGTGCCGCTGAACTACGGCGCCCCCGAGGCGGCCGTACGGATCGCCTCCCGAGCTCGCAGGGCCGCCGGTCGGACGCCCACCGCCGCCGGCGCGCTGGCGGCGGCGGTCACGGCCCGCTCCCTGGCCGCCATCGGTGACCTTCGGGGCGCCCGGATGGCGGTCACAGATGTACGGAACCTCGTGGAACACCTCGACGGGCAGGAAACAGCAGACACCTGGTTCGGCTATCCGGGACAGAAGCACTTCGTCCACCTCTCCCAGGCGTACACCCTCCTCGGGGACACGGAGGCTGCCTACGCGGCCCAGGACAATGCCCTCGACCTCACCGACTCCCCATCAGTGATGACCCGGGCCCTGATCGCGATGGACACCGCTGCCTGTCTGCGCCTCGGCGGCGACCTTTCAGCCTCTGCCGAAATGGCGACAGGCATCTTCGACCGTCTCCCTGTCCCCTACCGTGACGGTCTGATCCGATCTCGGGCCGAGGCCCTGCACCAAGCACTTCACGGCCGCCCCCGAGACCTCCTCGGCCAGGCCCTAATGACCTGAGTCAGAGGTTGGGGGGGGCGGGGAGGCCGTCTTCGTGGTCCGGGGTGCGCCGACGGATGCAAGGAGCACGGGGTACGGGCTGCCGGGATCACTGTCGGCTTCGCCGTCGGACGTCCGGATCCGCAGCAGGGGGTGGGGTTCGGGGCGGGCTGCGGCTGCTGTCTGCTCGTGAGGTTCGGCGAGTTGCCAGGTTCCGGCGGCGGGCTCGGCCGGCTCCTCGGCGACCTGGAGCGCGTGGAGGTACTGCCGGTACTGCTCGTCGGTCAGCCGCTGCAGCTGCACCGGCTCCTCACCGAGCTGGGGGAGCATCACCGGGGTGCCGGGCGCGGTGGCGATGTTCTCGGCGGCCGGGAACGCGGCGCGGGTGGCGTCGTTGGCGGGCAGGACGATCGCGATGGGCAGGTCCCGGGCGGCCGAAACGGCGTCGGCGAGCTGCCAGGCCTGCTCGGCGTCGACGTCTCCGGCGCAGACCAGGATCCACGGCAGCGGTTCGGGCATGTCCGTGTCGCCGGTCTGCTGGTGGACTTCCAGGAGCAGCGCTCCGAGGTCGGCGACGACGGCGGACACATGGGGCAGCGGCCGGACCCGGCCGCGGGGCAGCAGCGTCGCGAGGCGGGTCCCGAGCCCGACGGTCATGATCTCGGTGTGGTCGGTCCACTCGCACGTTCCGGCTTCCAGGGCCATCGCCCTGCCGACGGCGAGGACGTCGTCGGCGGTGCCGTCGAGGAGCAGTGCCCCGGTGTGCAGGAAGTCGGCGAGCAGCAGGTCCCCGTTTTCCGTCGCTCCGAGGGTGACGAGCCCCGGGGTAGGGGGCGGTGGGGATGTCCGCCGTGGTTTCGAGGTCGAGGAGCGTGGCCTTCGCATCGAGGACCCACCGCCCGGCGCGGGGGACCATCCCCGCACGCGCGGGGATGGTCCCGGGGCACCGGGGTCGTCGACGATCACCGCGTCCTGCTCCCCGCGCCCGCGGGGATGGTCCCCTCATCCTGAAACGATCAGTAAGGCCCTGACGTGGGAACCGTCGATCGCGCAGTCGTCCATGTCCAGCAAGTCGGCACGTCGCAGCTCGACAAGCAGCGCTTCGTGCAGTCGGGCCCACACCCCAGCCTCGGTCCAGTCCCGCAACCGCCGCCAGGAGGTGACCCCGGAGCAGCCGATCCGTTCGGCAGGGACGTCCGCCCACGAGACGCCCTTGCGCAGGACATACACGATCCCGGCCAGCGCGGTGCGGTCGTCGGCCGGTTTCCGTCCGGGAAACCGGTGCCGCCGCGGTGGCCGGGGCGGGATCAGCGGGGCTATCCGCTCCCACAGGTCATCGGGCACAAGATCACTGTCCACGCCGGAAGCGTGCCAGAACAAAGCAGTTGAGGAGGGGCGATCGGCCCGGCACACTCACCCGATGAGCCACAGCACACCATCTGGCAGCTGGGATGAACCCTATTACCGCGTCCACACCGAGCACTTTGAAGCTGCGTTCCTGCCGGACGCCGACGAGGACCTCGACGCGGTGACCGACATAGACGTTGAGGTGCAGCTGCGGGACGGATCTCGGTGGAGCGCAAGCATGTGCACGGTTGGTCACGTTGAAACGCTGATGGAGCGGTGGGCGGCGAGCGGCGAAGCTCTGGGAGGACGCTACTTCTGGTGCTCGGACGGGCTCATCGTGCGCGACGCCGGCATCAGCAACATGATCCAGGTCCTCACCGGCCTGGTCGAGAACGGCGAGTTCACGCAGATCCTGCAACGCCTCGAGGACTGACCCCGCTCAGCCCGCCCCTCTCATTCTGAAACGATCAGTAATAAGCCTGTAAGGCACCGGGCCTGTCCCACACACTCCATGTCGGTGCGGTCTGAGGATGAGCGTATTCGTCGTCGGATCTTCAGCGCAGGCGTTCGAGAGCGAACGCAGAAGGGTCCAGCCCGGCATTTGCAGAAAGCTGGGTGACCAGGCACCGAGAACCGTGCTGCGGCATACGGGTGACTGTGCTGCACCGTATGCCGGCTGCGGTCTCACGGCATCGCATACTCGTAGCGGGAAGACTTCTCCAGCCGATAGCCATTCGGGGGGCCTCTCCCCTCGGTGCGGCGGCCGACCTCTTCTGATGACCCCAGCTCGGCCGCCGCATCAGCTCTCGTGGCCATCGGCGTACGGGACCAGGCCCGCCGCCGTACGCCGATGGCCACGCCGGGCACTGGCCGGAGGTCTCAGGCCGCACCGCTGCGAGGCCGGCCCTGCTTGGCGTTGTCGACGCGGCGTCCGAGGAGGAGAGCCGTGTACTCGATCTCCTGCTCGGTGGTGGTGGAGTAGTCGATGCGGCCGGTGCGGTGGCCGGGCTCCCGGTACAGGCAGCGGGCCAGGCCCCGGCACACGAGATGACGGCGCCGGTTGGGGGTTGTGGTGCCGGCGGGGACGATGATCGCGGTGCCGCCGCGGGCCGGGACTCCAGCGCCCCGTTGATGATGCTGTCGTTCTCCGTGGTCACCACGGTGATGGAGTAGCGCAGGCGCTCCTCGAACACGGCGACCAGGTTCCCGAGCGGGTCCGTGACGGATCTGTCGGCGTTGATCACCGCGGACGCCTGGGGTGCTGACTCTCACTTCAGCGCAGGAGTACGTTCCCGCCCCGGAGTCTGAGACATCGGGCTCTGAGCGGCGCTTTCTCAGCCCGAGGTGAGACGACGGTCGACGCCTCGCGGGAGGGCACCCGCCCAGCGGCACGAGAGTCAGCACTTGAGTGCGGTCCGTTCGCCACGTTGGGGCGCGCGAGGGTGCCGGCGAGGTGAGAGCCAGGGCCTGGGGATTTCGCTGTATTCCAAGCCATGACCAAAAGTGACCGTTGATCAATTTTGCCTATCAACTTACGATCTCACCGTTTGGCATGTGACAGGAGCATGGCGCTCTTGTCGGGGCGGGCATGCCTTTCCGGGGGAGGGGGACATTCCTCTTTCGCGTGCCCGGATTCGACCCGCGAACGAATGGGATGAACCTGTGAGATCTCTCCACACGCGTGTCATGGCTCTGCGAGCCTCGGTCCGTCGGGCAGCCGTAGTGCTGCTCAGCGCCGTCACGATCGTCGGCATCTTCGCCTCGCCGGCTCAGGCGGGGAGCTGGGACAGCAGCCTGACCGGCGTCGGCCCGGGCTTCGAGTCCCGCCGGTGGTACCAGCCGAGCTCCTCCACCGGCACCACGATCAAGTTCACCGGGTGCACGGGAGGGAACACCGTTGTAAACGTCACGCTGTACAAGGTCGTCAACAACTTCCCTGACACGGACTACACCAAGGCAGCGTTCACGAAGTGCTTCGAGAGCCCCACGTCGACCTCCACGGGAAACTGGAACGACCATGGAGCCGGGGACTACTACTTCGTCGTCAATGACGGTGGCGTCGGATCCACCGTTTCGGTCCGGTACCTGGTCGTTTCCTACTAATCACACTGTCCCCGGCCCCGCGTTCACCGCGGGGCCGGGGGCGAGTTCCGTCGATGAGGTTGACTCATGCCGTTGCACTACCAGTCCTGCACGTTCCGCTACAGCCGCAGGACACGTCCTGTCATCGACAGACTCGACCTGAGTTTCTCGCCGGGCAACACCGTCCTTCTGGGTCCGAACGGAGCGGGTAAGAGCACGCTGCTCGCGCTCGGAGCGAGCGCGCACGCTCCATTGGAAGGAAAGGTCCGCTTCGGCGACTTGCGGTCCACCAACAGCAGGACTCTGCGGTCTTACCGGCGCAAGGTCTCCTGGTTGCCCCAGCGTGCCAGCTTCCTTCCGAGAATGACTTGCCGGGAGCACGTTGCCTACGTCGGCTGGCTCAAGGGGATGCGGGAACGCGACGCATGGCGTGCCGCTCCCGCAGCGATCGAGCGTGTCGGACTGACGACGAAGATCAAGGACAAGGTTGGGACCCTATCGGGAGGGCAACAGCAACGGCTGGCCATTGCCCAGGCCTTGGTGCATGACGCGGAACTCTTGCTTCTCGACGAACCCACGGTCGGCCTGGACCCTGCCCAGCGACGCCGGTTCCATGATCTGCTCGTCGAACTGCGAGGCAGCGTGCACGTCATCGTGTCCACACATGACATTGCCGACCTGGATCAAGCCTTCGACCAGGTTGTGGTCCTGGAGAACGGGGCCCCAAGGTTTCAGGGCGGAGTAGCGGAATTCGCCGACTATGCCGATCCGCAGAGTGTTCCAGGGCGACGACTTGAGAGCGCCTATTCAGCTCTGCTGGGATCGGTGGAACAGTGATTTCTCTCGGGAATCTTCGTGCGTCCTCCGTTCCCTGGTTGATCCTCCCGGCGCTTTTCTACTTGAACAGCTTCGTCACGGCGGAGAACTTCTGGGGAGTTCACGGCTACGGTCTGGCGTCGGGCGAGTTCGCCTCGTGGGGCATCACAGCGATCGCTCCGGCAGTGGCCGGTGCTGCCGCCTGGGAAGCCGGTCGCCAGCGGCACGTGGAAGACCTGCGAAGGGTCAGCTCTCGGGGTCCTGTGCGCCAGTGGTTGTGGGCGTCCCGACCGGTCTTCGCACTGCACCTTGTTCTTGTCGCTGGCGCACTGATCATGACCAGGATGACCGTAGGGGTCTGGCCGAGCACTCCTGGTCTGCTTGCCGTCGGGCACCTGTTGGTAATCCCGTGCGCCTGGATAGTCATCGGCTGGGTGGTGGGGCTGCTGTGTCCACGTGCTGTCGCCGCGTTGATCGCTGCGGTCGGTAGCTGGGTTTGGCTCGCCATTCCGCAGTCCATGAGTGCCCCGGCATGGCGACACCTGAATGGCTTCATTACCGAGAACTCGACCCTCACCGACACCCTGGACGCACTCGTCTATCTTGTTCCCTGGCTGGTCACCGCAGGACTCACTGTGGCTGTCGTGCTCATCGTGGGCGTCCGCCGCAGGCCCTGGCTGGTTGTGGTAAGCGTGGCCGTTCTGGCAGCGACGATCCTCACAGGCAGGATTCTTGTATCGGACTGGGGGCACAGCCCGCTTGCGAATGCACGTGTCGGCCACACCGTATGCGTCGGCAAGTCGCCGACGCTCTGCCTCCCCGAAGAGTACGCGGAGAAGGCAT
Organism: Streptomyces anulatus; assembly: GCF_014650675.1. Classification (GTDB taxonomy): domain Bacteria; phylum Actinomycetota; class Actinomycetes; order Streptomycetales; family Streptomycetaceae; genus Streptomyces; species Streptomyces anulatus. The sequence continues at coordinate 6,855 of NZ_BMVK01000023.1, forward strand.
CCAGTCTGCGCAAAAGCTCTCTGCCTGCCCTGGAAAAACTGCACGCCTCTGGAGTGCCCCTGCCACGGACGCTACGACTGGCCTCCGATGAACTCGATCTCGAACCGGGTACCTGGCCCCTGTACTGGTCTCCGGAAAACAGCACCGAGCAACTCCGCGTCGATCTCGCACGATCGGCCGTTGCCGGCGTCGCCGCCCTCCATGGCATACGCGACTGCCGCCAGCCGTACCTGGCTGACACATGGGCGCTGCTGGTCGTAGGCATAGACGAAGAAGACGTGCGGGCGAGCGTCCCTGAGCAGGACTGGAAACAGGTCCAGCGCATCCGTCAGCTTCCGGCCGAGCAGCAGGCCCAGTGGTTCAGCAAGGCCGCCCAGGACCAGACCCACTGTGTGGGGGGGACGACGTGAAGCTCTACTTCTCCGTCGTGCGACGCTGGTGGACCGTACCCTTGGCCCTCCTGCTGCTGGCAGCGATCTGCTGGATACTCGGCGGGACGGAAGTCCCCGTACCAGCGTTTCTGGGCGGCATGGTCAGTACGCGTGTCCAGTACTTCACGCCGCTCCTCGTTATCGGGGCCGTCCTTTACTGCCTTGAGCGTCGCCTGGACGCTCCCGAGAGGACAGCAGTCGTGCGCGTTGACCGCTGGGACCTCGGGGCCGTCACGGCCGCTGTGACGTTGTCTCATCTACTGGGCTTCATCCTGGGCATGGACATCCCGCGCAACCTCATGCTGCTCCTCGCTGTGGCTCTGGTCGTACGACGAGTCAGTAACGAGGCTGCAGCCGGCGCGGTCTGCCTTCTGCTCCTGTTGATCAGCGCCAGTCTCGGCCGCGCGTTCCACCCTTCCGGGAAGCCAGCAGCTGAGTGGTGGGCTCTCACGCTCTATCCATCCGAGAGTCTGCCCGCGTGGACTGCCGCTCTTGTTCTGTTCGCATTGGGACTACTGGCATCCAGTCGGCGTCAGTCAGCAGCCCGTAGCTGACTCGCCACCATGCACAAACTAATACCTCAGCCGTAGATCGTGACCTTGCTTGCGAACGGGGCCCAGGCCCGCTCGGCCACCCCGGCGAACAGTGCCCCCGGCTAGGGCCTGTTGCGAAAGTGGATCTTGTTCGTTGATGATCACTCGTTGTGGGACGTGGGGATCTGACGAACGACCAGTGGGCCCGGCTTGAGCCGCTGCTGCCACAGGGCATCAAGCTGGGCAGGCCGCAGGTATGGACACGGCGGCAGTTGATGGATGGGATTCGGTGGCGGACCCGGACGGGCGCCCCGTGGCGGGATGTGCCGGAACGGTATGGGCCGTGGGACCGGGTCTATGACCTATTCCGGCGTTGGCAGCGGGACGGGACCTGGGCCAGGATCCTCACCCAGCTTCAGGCCGAGGCGGATGCGAAGGGTCTGATCACCTGGGAGGTGAACGTCGACTCGACCGTCTGCCGGGCCCACCAGCACGCCCCGCCGGAGCGGTAAAAAGGGGGATCTACAGAAGGAGCCGCCCGGCGGAGTCTGTGCCGAGCCGGCCGACCACGGCCTTGGACGTTCCCGGGGCGGCCTGACCAGCAAGATCCACCTTGCCGTCGAGCAGGGGCAGAAGCCCTTGTCGGTAGTGATCACGGCCGGGCACCGGGGTGACTCTCCGCAGTTCGAGCCAGTCCTGGAAGCGATCCGGGTGCCCCGGCTCGGGCTCGGCAGGCCACGCAAGCGGCCGGACCGGGTGCGGGCAGACAAGGCGTACGACTCCCGCAGTAACCGTTCCTACCTGCGTAGACGCGGGATTAGGGCCACGATCCCGGTCCCGGCGGACCGGGTCCGCAACCGCCTGGGTCGCGGATCACGCGGAGGTCGGCCGCCAAAGTTCGACAAGGACGACTACAAGCAGCGGCACGCTGTGGAGTGCGGGATCAACCGGCTCAAGCGCCACCGGGCTGTCGCCACTCGTTACGACAAACTCGCCGTCCGCTTCGAAGCGACCGTGCTGGTCGCCGCCATCAACGAATGGCTTTGTTGACCACCACTTCCACGCGGGTCCTAATCGTACGGCGGGCCGATGACCGCCTGGCCGATCTGCTCGGCTAGCCAGGCGGCGTAGCTCTGTGAGACCTCGGTCTTGTGGACGTCGACGCATACAGTGTGGGTCCCGATTTGTCGGGTGGTTCCTGCGTCGTCGCAGTTGAACACGAGGGTGACCCCGTCGTGATTGACTCGCCCGTCGTACCCGCGCTCTGGCACCGCTGGCCAGATCACCTGGTCCCAGCGGATCGATCCGTATCTCGCACCAACCAACGCGGTGAAGGCGTCCTCGACACTGCCGACCGGCTGGTCCAGCATCGACGCCCAGAGCGGGAGCAGGAGAACGAGGCCATCCGCATCCTCAGAAAGCTCGGCCGCGTGCCAGTCGCACCGCAAGCCCGCCTGCGCATCAAACTCCCTCGCCCAGAACTCTTCGTTCTCCGTGCGGAACCAGGCGTCCGGCAGCACCTGACGCAGTTCCAACACCTCCGCGACCGTGCAGAGCTCCACGTCCACCGATACCTGGGCATAGTCCCGATCGCCCAGCGCGAGGAGCCGGCGCCCCGTGGCGAGGGCCGCTGCCGGGTCGGACGTACGGAAGACGGGATAGGAGACGCCGTTGGACATGTGAGCACCCTGCCACACATCAATGTTGGCCAGCATCTGCGTTTCAAATGCCTGTGACCAGCACTTTCGCACCAGGCCCTAGCAGAGCGTAGGCCAACCGTGGGGCAGCGGAAGCCCGGCCCGGGGCTGTTCTCAGTGGTTTGCCGGGCGTACGCCCGGGCCATGACCACCACGCCGAACCCGCGCACCGCCCGACAGGACCAGGACCCCGGATGGGGCGTCACCGCCTCCTGAACGACCGCCGCCGTGCCTCGGAGCTCTTCTCCGGGGCGCGGCGCGACCCGCGTCCTGCTCTACCGCCTCACCTACCGCGTCGACGACCAGGCTCCTCGCCCTCGGCCCCAGCCCCGACCCCGAAGACGAACACCGCCACCAGTGGTGGGAGGAACTGACCACCGAACTCCGCCCCTGGTAACCCGCACTACCAGCAGACACCCACGCCGGGCGCCGTCGTCGGCCTCCCAGTGCTCCGTTGATGATGCTGTCGTTCTCGGGTCACCTGACCGGGGCTTCCCCGGCCGCCCGGGAGCGAATACCCGTACCGGTGAACAACCGTCGGCGGGGCTGGCCCGCCTACCCCGTGGCGAAGTACGACGTTGCCTGTCGAACGGTGCGGGCCCCGGCCCGGTGCCCGGGCAGAGGTACGCGGTGGAGATGCGGACGGCCCCGCCCGGCGTGAGGATCAAAGGTGCGGGCAGCAACCCGGGGCGCACCTCACCCCGACGGGTGGCCTCCCCTTCCGGTGTTTCCGGTCCGCTTCCCCTCCGACACCGCCGTGGGGCCTGGAGGTAAAAGAGATACCGCGAGTTCCGCATGGCCTCCACCTATGAGGGCGCGGCGCGCGCGCAGTTCGAAGGAACGGAGTACACGGATGCATTCTCCGTTCGTTACATGGATCGGATCGAGAACCAGGAGGCTGGGCGCCGCCTGAATGCCTGGTACGACAACGACCGGATCTTGAATCACGATCCCTTCATTCTCGTTATCGGCGACTGACGGCACGGCACACCAGTAAGCTAATGGACTGTGGGGCCGAAGCAGTTCGGCCCCACAGTCCATCATTCCCTCTATGTATAGGCAAGTGTGCGCCACATCTGCACAAGGCAGTACTGATCTTTACCTTTCAATTCTCTCTCCTGGCCTGGCGGGACAGGCAACGCGCGCGCTCCCCCGATCGGCGACAGGAAAGGCCCTCGATCCCCATTGAACATCCACTGCCACCGCATCTCGTACAGCCCAGCTGAGGGAAGAATTAAAGGGATGTCCTGAACCCCGCCATCAATGGTGTGAATTCCGATCTCCCCGGTGGGAAGTTCTACTTCCACTTCTTCCCGGCCGAACCATTTGGCCCGACTTTCCGGGGGTTTGCTGGACCAGCTCTCCAGACGCACGGCCGACTCAATAACTGCTGATGGCACTTGGAGATAGACCAGCCCAGGGACGGAGAGAAGCCAATGCGTATCATCTGGGTCCAGCCCGTACGGCTCAATACTCATGTCCATCAATCCAAATAAGCGATAGCTGGGACTGACTACCATTTCGTGCGTGTCCAAAATTCTGCTCAAAGTACACCTCTTTGATAGCTCGACCTCATGCTCCGACAGTGACTCGACCGTACAAGGCGCCGACAGGGTCCCTTCCCCGGAAAGCCAGGCGGGTGAAGCGGTGCTCGGCGCTCGTGGAGCGGGCGACGGGTTCGGTGACGACGGGCCGGTGGTCGTGTCCGTGGGCGCGGTCGTGGAGGGTGCGTCCGGTGCGCGCGCCGAGGAGGCGCTGGACGGTGGCGAGGGGGAGGCAGGCGAGGTCGCCGACGGTGTGGACGCCGTGCTGGATGAGGAGGCGGGCGGTGGTGGGGCCGACGCCGGGCAGCTCCCGGACCCGCCGGGGCCGCAGGAACGCGCTCACCCCGGCGGGTTCCACGGCGAGGAGGCGTCCGGGGGGTGTGAGGGCGCAGGCCATGGCGGCGACCATCCGGCTCGGCCCGGCAGCGGCGGCGGCCCGGACACCGAGGAGCTGTTCGGCCCGCTGCTCACGGTCGTGGACGGGATCAGCTCCCGCATCGAGCCTCCTCCCCGCCGACTGCCCCGCGTACGTTGACCTCACCAGCGCCCCGCGGAGGCAGCAGCGCGCGGACCACTTTTACGGGAAAGCACTGCCGGGCGTTCGCCCCAAGAAACGACTGTGCTGTGGCCACCCATGGAAAGGATGACCACAGCACAATTCTGGCAACTTCGGCTTCTACGTCTCAGTCACCTCTGTGTCAAGCTCGCCGGTGTAGTGCCCCTTCGCCCATTGCACCTTCGCAGGACGAAAACCGGTTCCCGCCTGAAAATACTCTTCCACCACAGCGCGAATTACCGGCAACGGAACAGCGCTAATCCGATCGAAGAAGGTAGGACACGATGGATCAGACAATACCCTGGGATCACGATGTGGAGGATCGGGATTCAAGGATACCCAAGGGTGGTACGCAACGTCCTGACCGAACTCTGCGGACACTTGACGAGAAAGGCTTCCGTCGCAGTACCAGATGAGCCCCCCGTACCCCGCAGCAAAGTTAATCCCGACTGAGAGCATGTTGTCGGGAGCCGGCGCGTACACCCTATCGCCTGCTACGTCCTTGACGATTTGGAAAGCGAGATCCGCGTGTGAGCTACTGCGAGATTCTCCCGCGAAAACCTCATCGAGATAGCCATCGACCTCACTTTGGCTTTCCAGATACAGCGGTATGCTCCCCAGGACTTTCAGCGTCATTTTGGTCTTGCTCCCCACAGAGTCTTCTTGCCTCCAGGATCCGGTCCAGCGACGGCACGACGAGAGAGTCCCCGGCCTCGAGGAAGGCGTGGCACGCCTTCAGCTCCGGCCGGGCGTCGTTCTTGCCCGACTTCTTCTCCTTGAAATCCGCCGGCACCGCGCGAGGGTGAGCGCGTCGACTTGCCGGTCCAGGTTCTGCCCGCCGGTCGACACCCGCGCGTAGCCGATGCGGATCTCACTCGGCCGCGCGGGGAAGGCGGCCAAGAGGTCGTCGTCCATGTCGAACACATCGGTCAGAGTAGTCACGCACGGCAGTGGGCCCTCAAGTAGCCATGGTTTTTTGACGTCTACCCTCACATGCGATGGCTCCAACGTGCGGGCCGTGTGGGTGGAGAGGGCTAAGGTGCGCTGTCGTGGACGCTGCTGATCTTGACTGCCGCACCCGAACGCTGACGGGCTGCATTCCTCCGCTGCTGGTGTCGCGGCTTCTCGAACTCGGCCATGAGCGGGAAGTGGAGTTCCAGGCCGGTCGCGGGGAGTGGTTCTGCGCGCTGGAGTGGGCACGGCTGCTCGGCCATCGGGGCCGGCACGAAGAGGCATTGGAGGTGCTCGCTCCGTACATCGCCACGAACTGGTGGCCGGCGGCCCGAGCCCGGGCGGAGCTGTTGGAGGGCTGGGGCCGGGTGGAGGAGGCGATCGCGCTGTCCCGCCCGTACGCGGAGGCCGGTGACCGGCTGGCGCTGGTCTTCTTCGCGCGCCTGCTGGCCCGCCACGACCGTGGCGGTGAGGCATTCATGCTGCTGCGTGACGGGATCCAGGACTGGTTCCTCGCCCAGTGCCTGGTCGACATCGCCGAAGCGGCCGACATGGATGAGGAAGCGGCGGCCCTGTTGGAGGTCCGGATAGAAGGGGCGGTCCCCGCTTGCAACGACCCCGACTGCAACAACCTCCGGATGGAACCGTCCAACGCAGTCGACCTGCTCGCCACGATCAGGGAACGCCAGGGCCAGATCAAGGAGGCAATCACCCTGCTGCACACCCGCGAGACCACTTCTGTCAACGGCCGTGACCAACTGGCGGACATGCTGGCTAGGCACGACCGGATCACGGAGCTGCGTGCGTACGCAGCGTCCGAGCACCACGGGCACGCCGCACAGCGCCTTGCCGAAGTGCTGGAGGAACGCGGTGACGTGCAAGGCGCGATCGCCGCCTACCGCACCTTCGGTGCTACGCCGGATGGAATGTGGCATGTGGCTGTACCGCTGTCCGAGCTCCTGGTGCGGCTCGGACGGGGCGACGAGGCGATCGAGGTGATGCGCGCGCTCGCCGAACGGCCCGGCGGCGCCGAGGACTGGGTCGTCCACACTCTTTGCACCCTGTACGCCGACCATGACCGGCCCCAGGACGGCCTGGCCTACCTTGATGCTCTCAGGGGTCGCCGCGGCGGCAAGGAGGACTGGGACTTCTTCCGGATGCGGCTTCCGCTCATGGCCGACTGCGGCCTGCTCGATGAAGCGATCGAGCATGCGCGGTCTCACCCCGAGGGCGACACCTGGTACGCGGCCTGGGTCCTGTCCGACGTGCTTGCTGAAGCTGGCCGCACTGAGGAAGCCGCCGCAGTCCTCGAACGGCACCCGACAGTCGGCGGCTCTCTCCGTGCCGAGCGTCTCATCGACCTCGGCCGCATCGAAGACGCTGTACGAGTCCTCCAGCAGCCGATGAGCAAACCGACCACACCCGCCTGGGACGGCGACTACTTCACCGAACCACCGTTCTGACAGCTCGGGCTGGTATGTGCCACGTCTCCACTGTACGTAGCGGGCCCGTTCAGTTGGACGCGGGCAGGCGGTCGGCGCCGACGTCGACGGCCTGCGCGCCATCGTCCGCGCCTGCCCCGACACCCTCACCGGCGACCGGGACAAGGCCCTGGTCCTGAGCGGCTTCCACTACGCCTCGCGCAGCCAGGACCCGGCCGGGCTGCTGACCGGCGATGTCACCCTGCACCCGCGCGGCCTGGTCGTCGCCGTGCTCACCGGCAAGACCAAGCACTCCGTACGCAACGCGAGATCCGCTACGCCGACGACCCCGAGCTCTGCCCGGTACGGGCCTGGATCGCCTACCGCACCCGCCTGGTCGCCGAACACGGCGAGCAGTGGGCCGACCCGTCGACGATGGCGTTCGTCGGCATCGACAAGTGGGGCCACGTCACCGGCGGGATGGTGCCCGACTCCGTCACACGCGCCATCAAGCGGATCTCGGAGCGGGCCGGGGTGCCGATCCACTGGACCGGGCACTCCCTGCGCATCGGCCTCGCCTCCGTCGGCCGCCGCAACGGCAAGGACGGCATCGCCATCGCCGACCAGGGCGGCTGGGCCCGCCACTCCCGCTCGATGCTCGGCTACATGCAGCGCGACGACGGCTGGGACGACAACGCCTCCGCCGGCCTCACCTGACCACGCACGGCTCAGCCCCGGTCAGACCCGTTAGAGCTAGACCACGGTCACCGCGAGTCAGTCGCCGCCGGGGGTCCCGAAACCCATTGCCCTGGCGTCCGCAGGGCGGGCACGCTTCCAGCATGCGATTCCCCGCCGAAGCCCGCCGCGACGTCCACGTCCGCTACACACGGCCCAGCTGCATGGGCGGCTTCGCGGTGTTCACCGTGGACTTCGAGCCGCTCCCGGAGGGGCGGCTCGGCTTCGAGTTCGTCAACCCGCTCGGCCCCGACGACATCGACGCCGAGTGCGCGCAGGAGGTGAGCAACGGGATACTGCTGTGGCTGATCGGAGCAGGACCGCAGAACGTCTACTTCGACCGCCCGCTGCTCCCCACGGCGAAGGAGCTCGCTGCGGGAGTACCCGTCCGCCCGGACGCCGGGCCGGGGCTCATCGCCCTGCGCGCGGTCCTCCGGCATTCACGCCTGCACCCCATCGACTCCCTGCCCTGGACCCATACTTGCGCCGGGTGGCGAGCCGCCGACAAGACCTGGCGGGGCGAGGAGGCAACCGGCGACCCGATGGACCTCGCACCGTAGAACCGTGCGGTCGTTCGGGGACTCCCACGAAGTCGCTCCGGCTTTGTTCGTCGAATGCAACGACCTCAACGGTTCTGTTCGCGTCGCAGAGCAGCGTCTCGACCTCATCTGCAGGCCACGGGATGCTGCTGTGACGCCCAGCGGTGGGCGGGCTGGAGCCGGTGGTGCCGATCCGGTTCGGGCAGTGTCCGTTCTCGCCCTCGGCTCCGGCCCGGATCGTGGAGTATGAGGTCGGAAGTGCGCGCGGAAATGGGGGAGGGTGCGGAGTGGGAGGGAAAGTGCCGGGGACAAGTAACAGGATCTCCGGCGGCCGGCAGGAAAACGTGGTCATGGCTGGGACCATCACTGGTCCTGTCACCTTCACCACTGCGGGCAAGCATGTCCCCGTGTATCTGCAGGATCCTCTCCGGTGGCCGCTGGCCGGCGGCTGGGATGCGCTCGCGGCGGGTACTCACCGCTCACGGCCTGACGACTTCGGCGACGCGGTGCCCCCCTACGTCCCCCGGGACCAGGACGCGGTCATCCGCACCAGGCTCACGCGCGCCGCGCACGAGGGCGGCCTGGTCCTGGTGGTCGGGGACTCCACCGCGGGCAAAACACGGGCCTGCTTCGAAGCGCTCCGTGCAGAGCTTCCGGAGTACCGGGTGGTGGCTCCTGCCGGTGGCGCGGACCTGCTGACCGCGGTGGAGGTGATCGACCGCACCGCGGTCCGGTGCGTCGTATGGCTGGACGACCTGGAATCGTGCCTCGGCCCCGACGGACTGGAACCCGGGCTGCTCGCCGAGCTCATCCGTCTGCGTATCCCGGTGCTGGCCACGATGCGACACCAGCAGTTCGAAATCTTCGCCGCCCCGGAGACCACCTCCGAGATGGGAACGGAGCACGCCCGGACTGCGACCGCAGGAGCACGCGTGCTACGGCAACTGGATCCCGTGGAACTCAACCGAATCTGGACACCCGGCGAACTGGAACGGGCCGGAGAGGGAGAGGACGACCGGATCGCCGACGCACTGGCCCACCACGGAACTTACGGAATCGCCGAGTACCTCGCCGCCGGCCCCGCGCTGCTCCAGGAATGGCGCCGCGCCCACCGCCCCGGCGGACACCCCCGTGCCGCAGCCCTCATCGCAGCAGCCGTCGACCTCGCCCGCACCGGCCTTAGACGGTGTCTCGATTGGTGCTGGATCGTTGCTCCCGGCATGGACATAGTTCTGCGTCTGGTGCCGGACAGGCTGTGGGAGATCTTTCAGGATGTGGTGCCGGAGCCTCCGGTACGCGCCCAAGGCGGAGGCCGCCGGAGATGTGACGATCGTGCAGTGCTGGCCGCGATCATCTTCGTCGCCACGTCGGGCTGCACCTGGCGGCAAGTGCCACCAGTCTTCGGAGCTTCCTGGCAGACGGTCCACCGCCGCTTCACCGATTGGTCCACTGCGAGGGTCTGGGCAAAGTTGCACCGTGTGGTCCTTGACCAGCTCGGCAGGAACGGTGAGCTGGACTGGTCGCGCTGCGCGATCGACTCGGCCAGCGTCCGAGCGGTCAAAGGGGGCCTCTGACCGGACCGAATCCGACCGATCGCGGCAAGCTCGGATCGAAGATGCACGTCGTCTGTGACCGCAACGGGCTGCCGATCTCGGTGGGTATCTCCGGCGCCAACGTCCATGACAGCCAGGCGTTGGTCCCGCTGATGCGCGGTATCCCGCCGATCCGCTCCCGCTTCGGGCCGCGGCGTCGCCGCCCGGCCAAGCTCCATGCTGACAAGGGGTACGACTTCGACCACCTACGCGGATGGCTTCGGCGTCGGCAGATCGTGCCGCGCATTGCCCGCCGCGGCATCGAACCCTCCGACCGTCTCGGCCGGCACCGCTGGGTGGTCGAGAGGACGATGTCCTGGCTGAACGGCTGCCGCCGCCTGCACCGACGCTACGAGCGCAAGGCCGAGCATTTCCTAGCCTTCGTTGGCATAGCCAGCACCCTCATCTGCTTCCGCCGACTCATCCGATGAGATTGGCCGCCTTCCGCGGCTCGGCGCTGGAAGCTCAGCGGCCTACTGGTGACGCCAGACTTCCGCAGGAGTGATGTCCCAAGAGGTACCGGCGATCTCTCCTGTGTTGAAGAACGATGCCCAGCTCACGACCGCATCGCCCGCACGCTGCCCGCCTCGATCGAACTCGAAGCCGGGCCAGCAAAGGTCACCAGAGAGGCAATACATGATGCCGAGGCCACGTTCGACAGCGCACGCTTCCATCTCCGAGTCCAGCTCCGACGGCACGCGGCCGATCAGGCGGATCCCCTCGCAGGTGACTTGGGGACCGCGGATCCCATCAACAAGCACGCAAGTCAATCCCACGCCCTCGACGAAGTAGGACTTCACTGCAGGTCGATGCTTGTCCGACCCCATCCTGCCGAACTCCACGCGCCACTGAGCCCTCTGCGGACTCCACCGGTCAATCTCGCGCTCTTCGGCAGCGAAGCCATGTCCCGCCATGACCGCCACCGCTTCACGTCGATCGACTCCGAAGGCCAGGGGGCCAACCAACTGACGCGGAACATAACCCCACTGCTCTCGCTTCGAGTCCTCGAGCACCGCCCAACCGTTCATGTCCATGTCCATGCCCATTGGCTCATGATCGTCTACCCGGCGCCGCCGACACAATCCGGCCGAGAATCAAGGAAGCACACGGGTTCGTCCTCCCCACTCCCGTCTCGTCTCAGCCAATCAAGACGACGTCTTAGACCCCCCTACTCACACGACATCCTCACGTCCGCCCACGAGCCCTACCTCACCGCCGCCGGCGGACCCCTCCTGCGCCCCGAACCACTCGACCTCGCCCTGGAATGGGCGACCCGGCGCCGCCACGGCGTTACCAGCATGCTCGTGCCCACCCAGGACCCGAACGCCTGGGACGTCTTCGACTACCTCACCGACCACACCCACACCTCCGTCCCCGACATCACCTGGCACACGGCCCTCCAGCACACAACAGACCCTGACGAACTGACGACCCTTGGGTACCACGCCCACGAAGCGGCCCCGGTCATCGCCGAGGTCTTCTACCGCCAGGCCGTCGACGCCGGGAACGTCATCGCTGGGTTCAACCTTGGTCTGCTGTTGGCTGAGGCGGGCCGTGCGGACGAAGCCGAGGGCTTCTACCGCCGGGCCGCCGAAGCCGGCCACTGCGGCGCCATGGTCAACCTCGGCAACCTGCTGGCTGACGTGGGCCTTGCGGACGAGGCCGAGAGCTTCTACCGCCAGGCAGCCGACGCCGGAGATGCCATCGCTATGTACGGTCTCGGCGTGCTGTTGGCTGAGGCGGGCCGTACGGACGAGGCCGAGGGCTTCTACCGCCAGGCCGTCGATGCCGGGTATAGCGGCGCCGTGGTCAACCTCGGCCTGCTGCTGGAGAGAGCGGGTCGTGCGGACGAGGCCGAGAGCCTCTACTGCCAGGCCGTCGACGCCGGAGATGCCACTGCTATGTACGGTCTCGGCGTGCTGTTGGCTGAGGCGGGCCGTACGGACGAGGCCGAGGGCTTCTACCAGCAGGCGGTCGACGCCGGACACAGAAGCAGCATGGTCAACCTCGGCAACCTGCTGGTTGGGATGGGGCGTGAGGACGAGGCCGAGACCCTCTATCGACAGGCGGTCGACGCCGGACACAGCAGGGCCATGTTCAATCTCGGCCTGCTGCTGGAGAGGACGAGCCGCACGGACGAGGCCGAGAGCCTCTACCGACAGGCGGTCGACGCCGGACACAGAAGCAGCATGGTCAACCTCGGCGTGCTGCTGAGCGAGGCGGGTCGCACGGACGAGGCCGAGGGCTTCTACCGACAGGCCGCCGAAGCCGGACACAGCAGCGGCATGTTCAACCTCGGCAACCGGCTGGCTGAGGCGGGTCGCACGGACGAGGCCGAGAGCTTCTACCGACAGGCCGCCGAAGCCGGACACAGCAGCAGCATGTTCAACCTCGGCGTGCTGCTGGAGAGAGCGGGCCGTACAGACGAAGCCGAAAGCCTCTACCGCCGTGCAGCCGATGCGGGAAACTCCGACGCCATGGTCAATCTCGGAAACCTGGTGGCTGAGGCGGACCGTACAGACGAGGCCTAGATCCTTCTTCCGTCAGCCCGTCGATGCCGTCCGCAGAGGCACGGGGGACTGACTGTACATACGTGGCTCGGATCGACTACCCACGGCAGGGCAGGATTTGGGTACTGAACCTTGACGGGCCATGCCCACCTGTCTGGCCAGGCCCGGTGCTCATGAGGCCGGGTGCGGGCAGAGGAAGCGTTCCTGTGGTGAACCTTCTCCCCCGCGCGGGTGACAGCCGGAGCCCTGGGCTTCGCGGCGGGCCGGAGTGCCGGTAGAACGCGATGGTGATCAAGAACCTGGTGCGTGGCTTCAGCGTACTTTCCCTCACCCTTGTGCCCTTCTCTCCGCGCCCGCCGTTCAGGCCGCTCCGGCTGCTGAGGTGACAACCTTGGCCGACGCGGTCGGCTTGGTACAGGTCACCGAAGAGGACCGCACCGGCTACACCCGCCACGGGCGACCCCGAACTACCGTGGGCCAACCGCGATGACTGCCAGTACGACGGCGAGACCTGGCCATGCGAAGACCTGCTCGACCTCGTGTCACCTTACGGCGATCACCCTGACTACCCCCGACGCCCCTGAGACCGAGATCGTTTACGGGACAGCCCTTAGCTAACGCTGCCGCGATCATGGTGCCCATCGACCGCCGGGCGGCGATCATCATGACGACTCCCCGAGATGGAGACGGCCTATTTCCAGCCAACACCAAGGTAGCGAGGGAGCTGAACCATCGCTTCGCGTGGAACTCGCGCTCAGAGCTGTTCCATCACCCGGATGACGATCCTGTTGCCGGAATCAAGTTGCCACCCGTCCGCGATTGTGAGGCCGAGTTCAGCCAGACCGCCGAGCGCTTCCTCATGCCTGAGGGCCCGTCGGAGGCGTTCAAGTCCGTCACGTTCGATGGGCCTCCCGCTCACGCCAGAGCACCTCGACGCGGTCCGGGTTCCAGACGTTGAAGGGCCGGGGCGTGGCGTGGAAGGATCTCCTTGATCAGGCCGTGGTACGTCAACTGCTTCCAGGCGACGGAGTAGTTTACCCGCTCGCCGAGAAGCGAGCGAAGCACAGCGCGGATTTCGACACAGCCGACCTGTGTTGGTCCACCGTGAACGTCGTCCTCAATGACCTGGCGGCCAGTCGCGTCTGACTACCTCCCCAAAAGCCTGGCTGCGCCTCGGCGCTGCCGCGCAGCCCGCCACCAGGGCGCAGCCAGGCAGTGTTCAGGTTCAGTTCGTAGTGGTCACCTTCGTGTCCGGAGGGAGCCAGGCCACTTCTGGGAGCGGGTCCGCCGATCGATCCGTGGGGACGTGACCAGGTAGCGTGACGGTTGCCTTAACGGAGATTGGTGGACACAAACACGAGCAATACCAACCGTCAGGTTCGGTTGAGCTTCTTCGGCGGGTGAGCCGATCTGGTTGCACGATAGGCGGTAAGTCCGGCCGCACCAACCGGATGCTCGGGCCGTGCCCGAACCTGTCACGCAGGCCTGCTTGAGCTCTCTCCGTGCAATCTGGTTGGTCACTAAACTTCGCCACCGGCTCTCGGTAAGGTGCCCGTAAAGACATGCGGAGCGGTTCTTGAGCACGTAACCACGAGCGGCTCTGGCGTTTGACCCTCGCGTGTCTCATCGCCCACACGGCTGATGTCGGCGCCCGCGGGCACCGAGCCATCCTGTCCCGCGCATCGCACGACCGCCCAGGAGCCTGCTGGCATGGAACGCTGGACTCCGTCTGGAGCGTGAGTTCGTCGAGTACGGCGTGGGCCTGCCATCAGGCATCTGTCAGAATCCGGCGTGAGCGCGTATGACTTACGTATGGGGGTGCCGCGCCCTTCCCGGTGTTCCCTAACGTGACCGGGATGCACGATCCAACTCCCGCGCCCGCAGGGGCCGACGGGCACGAGGACGTTCTGTGGCGTCCGGAAGCGCGCCCGGCCGTCGTCATCGGAACGGCTTTCCTCGTGGCCGCTCTGCTCATCGACGCGGTCGGCCCCGGTGTGACCATGGCCCCTACGGCGTGCTGGGGCTGTCTGGCGGCGGTGCTGCTCCTGGTTCTCTTCCCGCCGAGGATCAGTCTGGCCCCCGGACGACTGCTCGTCCGGGGGCTGTTCACCACGAGAGTCGTCCACACGGACCGGCTGTCCGCTCTCCAATGGCCTGCCGACGTGTCCGAGCGCGTGGTCCTGACCGATGTCCGCGGCACCCGGGCCCAACTGGACTTCTGCCTGCTGCGCGCCAACCCGTCTCTCTGGCTCCAACTGGAGGCCGATGCCCGCGAGTCACGCCGGTGTGGCAGCCTCGTACGGGGTACGGCCTGTCTCGACCGGCTCGCCCGCCGGATGGACGAGGAAGCGGCGCGGTCGGTCTTCCGGTCGTCCGGGATCGATTAGGGGCTCACGGTGGCTGTACGAGGCGACGGTACGACTGCGGATCTTCCGACGAACGTCATCAGGACCTCATCCGGTTCCCTGGAATACCGGTGGGAGCCACGTGATGGTCCGGTGATCGTCGTGCTGCACGGGGGCCATATGCGGGCCGGGCTGTCACTGGGGGAGAAGGTCTACCGTGCGGCGGGATACTCGCTGCTGGTTCCCTCGCGGCCCGGCTACGGCGCCACGGACCTGTCGGTCGGGGCGGCTCCTGAGGACTTCGCCGACGCCGTGGCCGCCCTCTGCGGGCTTCTGGGGATCGATCAGGTCGAGGCGTGCGCCGGGGTGTCGGCGGGGGGTCCGACCGCCGTGGCCCTGGCTGCCCGGCATCCCGACCTGGTCCGCCGGCTGGTCCTGGAATCCGCTGTCGGACCGCTCTCCTGGCCGGGAGCGGGAACGAGAAGGCTCGGACGTGTCGTGTTCTCGCCCCGGTCCGAAGGCGCGGTCTGGCGGCTGACCCGGTGGTTGCTCGAGCGACGCCCGGAGGCAGCGTTGCGCATGTTGCTCGCGGAGCTGACCACGGGGCGCCCCCAGGATGTCCTCGACCAGCTGTCCGGGGAGCACCGGGCCGAAGTGACCGCGCTGCTGTCGTCGATGCGTTCCGGCCGAGGATTCGTGAACGACCTGGCTCAGCTCGGTGGGGGACGGAAGTCCTGGGAGGGGCGCGTCGCGCAGCCGGCGCTCGTCATCGCATCGAGGCGCGATGGTTCCGTTGCTTACGGCCATGCGGTCGAACTCGCGCGGATCCTACCCCGGGCCGAGCTGGTGGACAGCGAGGCGGCCGGTCATTTCGTGTGGTTCGGCCCCGATCGGAACCGCATCGAACAGCTGATCACCGCGTTCCTGGCGCAAGGCGCCACGGCAGGCGGAGGGTGAGACGGGCGGGTGGGGTGACTGCGGAGGTCAGGCCTGGCCGCCGTCGTACTGTTCCCGCCAACGGTCGATCAGCGCCGCCATCTCCCGCTGCATGAAACCGTAGAAGTCCTGCATCTCGTCCAGGCGCAGACCCACGACGCTTTCCCTGCCCGCGATCTTGATGCCGCCCGCAGCGGCGTCCCACATGCTGGCCAGCAGCGTGTTCTGGTTGCCCATCAGGGTCGACCAGGCGTGCTTGCGGAAGCGGTAGTGATCGCGACGGCTCCCGGGGGCGGGTACGCGCTCGATCATGCCGGTCGGAATCAGCTGGTTCACCGCCCCTGACACTGCACCCGAACTGATGCGCAGCGACTCGCAGAGTTCGCCGGCGGTCATGGTCTCGTGCCGGCTGAACAGCAGTGCCGTCATCACCCGTGCCGTGGTCTTCTGCATGCCGCCTTGGGAGAGGGTCAGCGCCAGCTTCTCTGCGTGTTCGCGCAGTTCCTGGTCCACGTCCTCCGTGTCATGCATGCCGAGCCTCCTCCTGAGCCGGATCCCCAGGATACATACAAACCTTAACGCTCTGAGCGTTCAAAGATCTCTGAAACTAGGCTATGTTTCGGGTATGGAAAACGTGATTGAGCTCCGCGACCTCACCAAGACGTACGGCACGCGGCGCGGTCTCACCGGCCTCACCCTCGATGTGGTCCAGGGTGAGGTGTTCGGCTTCCTCGGTCCGAACGGCGCGGGGAAGTCCACCACGATCCGGCTGCTGCTGGACCTCATCCGGCCCACGGCCGGCCGGGCTACCGTCCTCGGGCTCGACCCGCGGGGCGACGGCGTCCAGTTGCGCCGTCGTGTCGGATATTTGGCCGGTGACTTCGTGTGCGACGGGCGCCAGAACGTCCGGGCCTACCTGCGGTTCCTGGCGGAGTTGCGGGGAGGTGTCCCGCAGACCCGTATCGACGCTCTGGCCGACCGGCTCGGCCTGGACCAGTCGACGAAGATCAAGAAGCTGTCGAAGGGCAACCGGCAGAAGGTCGGACTCGTGCAGGCGTTCATGCACACCCCGGAACTGCTCATCCTCGACGAGCCGAGCTCCGGACTTGACCCACTGGTCCAGCAGGCGTTCCTCGACATGGTGACGGAGGCCGCCGCGGGCGGCCAGACGGTGTTCATGTCCAGTCACATCATGAGCGAGGTGGAGGCCGTCGCCGACCGGGTCGGCATCATCCGCGACGGGAGCCTGGTCGCCCTGGACACCGTGGCGAACCTCCGCACCGGAGCGATCTGTGATGTCGAGATCACCTTCGAGGCAAGCGTCCCGGTGAGCGCCTTCGAGGGGCTGCCCGGTGTGGGCCGACTCCACCTCGACGAGGCGGGCACGCGGCTCACCGGTCAGATCTCGGGGCCGCCGGACGCCTTCATCAAGGCTCTGGCCCACTTCTCCGTCACCGGCCTGCGCGCCACCGAGCCCGCTCTCGACGAGGTCTTCCACGCGTACTACGACGGGGCCGAAGCGGCGCCGCGCACCGACTCGACCACTCTCGCCTGACTCGGCACTCTCGCAGCTCCACCACACCGGTACGGAAAGGATCCACCCCCATGAGCGCCGCCGCAATCCTCACCAAGACGCTGTCGGACAGCCGTCGAGGTCTGATCGGCTGGTCTGTCGGCACAGCACTGGTGGGGATGGTGTACGCCAGCACCTACCCCTCCCAGCGCGAGAACGTGGACAGCATCCCCGAGGCCCTTCGTCAGAGCCTCAACGTCGACGGCACGGCTGCCGGCTATCTGCAGGCCTCCGTGTTCGGCATCATTGTCCCGCTCCTCGCGATGATCTACGGCGTGACCATGGGGGCGAGGGCCATCGCCGGAGATGAGGAATCAGGGCAGCTCGATCTGCTGCTCGCGCACCCCATCACACGGACCCAGCTGGTCCTTCAGCGGTTCGGCGCTCTGGTGGCCGGAGCGCTGGGCATCTCCGCCCTAGTCTGGCTCGCGGTCCTAGCCGTGCGCGGCAGCGCCGAGCTGACCAGCGTCAGCCCCCTCCAGTTCCTGGCCCAGTGCTTCAACCTGGCTCTCCTGGCGATCACCTTCGGTGCTCTCGCCGTCGGGGTCGGAGCCGCTGTGGGCCGACGCGCGGTGGCCCTGGTCGTCGTGGCCATCGTGGGGGTGCTCTCGTACACCGCCAGCACCTTCGCCACGCAGATCGGCGCCGACTGGATCGCCCACCTGTCACCCTTCCACTACTACATCGGTGGAGAGCCGCTGCGGAACGGTTTCCAATGGGGTGATGCCGCTGTGCTCGTCATCGCCTCGGCGATCTTCGTCGCGGCCGGTCTCGCTCGTTTCAACCGTCGAGACATCAACAGCTGAGGCTCCGCCGCAAGGGCACTCCCACCATTGCTGGGGTCGACTCTGGGGGGCACCCTGATGCACTGATCGATGGGTGGGAGCCAGACTTTCCGGCAACGACCCGACTTATCGGAGTGGGAAGGTGATGGGGTGTCCACCGTCGACAGCGGGATTGCGCCGCAACCCAACGTGAACGATCCGGCGATCTACGACTGGTATCGCATGATGCGGGACAACCATCCGGTGCACCAGGATCCGGGTACCGGATGGTGGGTGGTCTACCGTTACGCCGACGCGCGCAATGTCCTGACCAATCCGGGCACGTTCTCTTCCGAAATGCATCGGATGGGGTTCCCCGAGTCGGGGCTGGAGAGTCTTCCGCAGATGGATCCGCCCCGGCACACGCGCGTCCGGAGGATTCTTGGTACCACTTTCACGCCCAGTTCCATCGCGGCGTACGAGCCCCAGATCGTTCGGATCACCAACGAGATACTCGACGACCTCTCCGACCGGGATGAAATCGACCTCGTCGCTGATCTGGCGTACACCGTGCCCATCGCGGTCATTCTGGAGATCCTCGGCCTGCCGGCCGAGGACCGCCATCTCTTCTACAACTGGGCTCGCAAGGTCATGAGCGTAACGCCCGAGGAGATGGCGCAGGAGGGATACCTGGAGGCCCTGGGCGAGCTGCAGCAGGAAGCGATCACCTACCTTCGGGAGAAGGTCCGCTCACGCAAGAACAAGACCGGCGACGACATGCTGACGCGGCTCGCCAACGCCGAACTCGACGGTGATCGACTCACCGAGGACGAAACGGTCAACTTCGCGAACGTGATGTTCGCCGGCGGCCACATCAGTACGACGATGACCATCGCCAACTCGGTGGATCTTCTTGATCTGAACCCGCAGGCGCAGGCCGACGTGCGGGCTGACCGGAAGCTGATAGGCCCGGCGGTCGAGGAGGTGCTCCGACATCGGCCTCCGATCACGACCGGGCTGCGTGCATCGACCAAGGATGTCGAGGTTGCCGGCGTCACGATCCCGGCACACCAGCATGTCGCTGCCAGCTTCTGCTCCGCCAACCGGGACGAACGACAATTCCCCGATCCGGAAACGTACGACATCCACCGGAACAGCGAGGGGCGCCACTTCGGGTTCGGCTTCGGGACGCACCATTGCATTGGCAATGCTCTGGGTAGGCTTGAGGCGAGGCTGGTCCTCGGCGTGCTCTTCGATCGTTTCAAAGAAATCACGGTCGAACGTGACGGCGACCTCGTCTGGGCCATCCCGCCGCAGATGGTCGGCTTCGAGAAGCTGCCGGTCACGCTGCGCAGAGCCTGACAGGCTCGCATGAGGGTGCTCGGAGGCATGACAGCTCCGAGCGCCCCCATGCTGTCGGGTGGTGAGTCGGGGAGGCGCGGGGTGCAGCCGGCAGCGACAAGCCTGCGTTAATTTTGGCTGCGTTCCTTTTCTTCCGGCGTCAATCGCCCATAGCTTCCCCCTGTTCGTTCGTCGGCAGGTTCTGGAGCCTTACCGGGTTCCTCTTCAGGGGGTGTGGCGAATGTGGCGTGACTGCGGGCTTCTGGAGCGCGAACGTGAGATCGATCTGCTGGATGACTCCTTGCGTCGAGCGCGGGAGGGCAAGGGCCGTCTGGTCCTTATAGAGGGTGAACAAGGTTCTGGCAAGACAAGTCTCTTGCACGCTCTGCGCACTGCGGCGGAGGAAAGAGGATTTCGCGTGCTTCGCGCATGCGGAAGTGAGTTCGAGAGCGATTTTTCCTGGGCTGTTCTGAGGCAGCTCTTCTGTGATGCGGCTGATGGGGAGCGGTCAGAAGGGGCATACCGGAATTCCGGGGCGGCCTCGATCGAGAAGGTTCTCTCCGGCTGCGGGGCGGGAGAGGGTGCGACGGGGCCCGTCGCGACAGATCTCCACCCCGCTTTTCGGAGCATGTTCGGTACATGTCGCGAGATATCTGCCGCTGAGCCGTTGCTACTCATCATCGACGAGGCCCAGTGGGGTGACGTCGAATCCATGCGTTTCCTTGCATACCTGGCGAACCGCATCGAGGACTACGGCATACTGATCGTTCTCACGGCGACCTGTGCGAAACGCGGACCGATTTCGGATCTGCTTATGACGGCGAGCGCCTCGGCGTCGGCGTCCTACCACCGGCTGTCGCCGCTGACCAGGGAAGGCGCACGGCGACAGATCGTGGAACGGGTCGGCCGCGAGGTGCCCGAGAGTGTCCTGCGAACCTGCTTCGAACTCACGGAGGGCAACCCGCTCCACCTGGCCGAGCTCCTCGACGAGATTGTCGGGCAGGGGCTGGAGCCCGATGAGGCGGCGGTTGCGGTGATCTCCCTGATCACTCCCGTACGCATCTCGTGGAATGTCGGGAGCCGGCTCCGGAAACTTCCCGCCAACGCGACCGTGTTGGCGGAGGCCATCGCCGTGCTCGACGACCAGGCCGAGCCGCGGCACTGCGTCGGAGTGACCGGGCTGGGCGAGGCGGAGCTGCTCGACGCGGCAGGATGCCTCAGAGACGCCGACGTGCTCAGACCGGGAACACCGTACAGATTCCGGCACCCTGTGGTCAGGCAGGTCACCTACACACAGATGTCTCCGCGGGATCGCGGCAGCGTCCACCGCAGATCGGCTCGAACGCTCCAAGCCGCAGGAGCCTCGGCGCGTGAGGTCGCGGAGCATCTGGTCCGCACCGATCCGCTCGGTGACACGTGGAGCGTGTCCGTGCTGCACTCCGCTTCCTCCGGGGCGATGAAGGAGGGCGACCCGAACGCGGCGATCCGCTATCTCCGGCACGCCCTCGCGGAGCCTCTCTCTGAGGAGCGTGAACTGGCCACGCTGGCGCGGCTCGGTTCTGCGGAACTGCGTGCCCACGACCCGTCGGCCATAGAGCGTCTGCGGGAGGTGAAGACACGCGGGGGGGAGCCGGAGGGGCGGAGATTAGTCCGTACCGAACTGGGCGTTGCACTCGCCGCTTCGGCCCGGTACGAGGAGGCTCTGATCCTTCTCGGCCAGGACCGGGAGCAGATGCCCGAGGACACACGCGCGTTCGCGGCGGTGCTGTCCCGGCTTGCCCCGTCGATGTCCGAGCGTACGCACCCCTCCTTCGTGCCCAGCGGGGGAACGCGGTCTCGCGCCGCTGTCGAGGCTCTCCTGCGGTGCGCCCCGCTGCGGCGCGTCCGCCGACTGGCCTCCGCCGCGCTGTCGGCCGGTGAGCGAGAGGCCTTGCACGACACCGGCCTCACCCCGGGCTCCATCGCCGCGTGGGCGCTCTCCGAATGCGACGAACTGGACGGCGCGGAAAGGGCGCTGGACGATCAGCTGCGCCGGGCGACGCGGGCGGGACAGCTCCTGACCGTGGACACGGTCAGGAGTTTGCGGGCCCGGGTCCTCTACAGCAGCGGACGACTTGCCGAGGCCGAAGCCGCCGCACGTTCCGTACTCCGGCATCAGCGCGCGACTTCCCTGCGCCCCCTGTCCGTGCCCCTGGCGGCCGCCGTCCTTGTGCACTGCCTGGTCGACACCTGCCGGCCCGATGAGGCCGAGGCCTTCCTGGGGAAGACGGGGTTGAGCGGGGAGCTGCCCGAAGCCGCCATGTTCCTTCCCCTGCGCGCCGCCCGGGGCCGGTTGCGGATCAGACTCGACCGCTTCGACGACGGTCTCGCCGACATTCGCAGTTATCGTGAACTCGCCGCCCGGCATGGGTGGTGGCACCCCTCCGCCGTCTGCGACTACCTGTCTGACGGCGTTCGCGCCGTGGTCCGCTCCGACGGATCGGAGCAGGCGATCGACCTGGTCACCGACGAACTGGCCCGAGCACGGGCCTTCGGTGCCGCCAGGCCTCTCGCTGTGACCCTGCGTACCTATGGGGAGCTGCAGGGCGGAGCGGGAGGCCTCGCCCTCATCGAACAGGCCCAGAGCATGCTGGCCGGGCTCCCCGACACCCTCGAACACGCCCGCACGTTGATAGCGCTGGGAGCCGCGAGGCGTCGCGCCGGACAGCGCAGCGAGGCCCGCCGACGGCTCACCGCTGGCATGAACCTGGCCGGGAGCATCGGGGCCGTGGATCTCGAGAACGAGGCCCGACAGGAGCTGCGGCTCGCGGGATCACGATCCGTTCGCGGTGAGGTGTCCGCCCCTGTTCCCCTGACTCCGGCAGAGGAACGCGTCGCCTGGCAGGCGGCCAAGGGGCTGAGCAACCGCGAAATCGCCCAGGCGCTCTTCGTCACCGTCAAGACCGTCGAATGGCACCTGAGCCAGACCTACGCCAAGCTCGGCATCGGCAGACGGTCCGAGCTGCCGGACGTGCTGGACCCGGCCTCCGACGCCGAAAACACCGCCAGGTCCGCCTGATTCCGTCCCCCGGCTCTCATGGACTCCGCGGACTGGGGTCTCTGCTGGGGCTGTACCTGGGGCGGAGACGGCGCTGCTCGGCGAGGCTTGCCGACAGTTCACCGGGGGTGAGCGAACACCGCTCGCCCCCGGAACCTCTTCCCTCGACGGAAAGGCGGGATCAGTGCACAGCACTGGCGAGAAGCGGCACGAGGAACTGTCCGACGCCGAGCGTTCCTTCGTCGACGCGGTCGCGCGGCATTACCACGAGGCACACGGGGTGACGTGGGAGAAAGGCCGCGTCATGGCCTGGATGATCATCAGTGATCCGGTCGAGCAGACCCTGCCCCAGATCTGCGCGGCCGTCGACGCCACCCCCGACCAGATCGAGCAGCTCATCGAGCAACTCGTTCTGGCAGGCCTGTATCAGCGCATCGAGACTCAGGGAGCGGAGACGCGCTACCGGCTCGTCGACGACGGATACCCGAAGGCGGTGTCCGACACCTTCGCGAGCTGGCCGGAGTACCGGGGCATCTTCCAGTACGGACTGGAGGCGCTGAAGGATGCCAGCGCGGAACGCCGCAGGCGCATAGCGGAGATCGAGGAGCTCTTCGGGCACATCGTCGGCGACCTCGCCGACATGTCGCGGCGCTGGGAGCAGCACCGCGAGAACGCCTCCGTCTGACCCCCGACCCGCGCAACGAGGAGACCCCGCCATGGCCACGGAAACCGCCCCCACCGCTCTCACGGAGAGCGAGAAGATCTTCGTGGAGAAGGTCGCGCAGTACTACTACGAGAACGACGGCATGCCCCATGAACGAGGCCGTGTCGTCGGCTACATGATGATCTGTGATCCGGCGGCACAGACCGCGGACGAGATCGCCCTGATGCTCGGCGTGGAGCGTGCGGCGATCGACCGTATCGTCGACCAGCTCACCCCCGAGAACGACCCGGTGAGCGTCTTCGAACGAACCGGCGCTCTCAGCGAGAACTACACGCTGCGCCTGCGCGAGAACAGCTGGGCGCCGAAGGTACGGGGCATCTTCTCGGAGTTCCCCGACTTCCACCGGATCGCGGCCACCGGCCTGCGAGAGCTGCGCGCGGAGGGCGCGTCCGACGAGCGGCTGCGGCGGCTGGCCAACATGGAGCGCTTCCTCGGATTCGTCAGCTCGGAGATGCCCGTGATCCTCGAACGCTACGAGAAGAACCGGTCGTCCGGGAACGCCTGATCCGCGACAGAGGCGCGCCGAGGAGCGGAAAGGAGACGACGGTGTCGGTGACGGAGATCGGGCCCGTGAGTCAGCGCCGCAGAGCAGCCGTGGACATCCCCCCGGAGGCTCTGGGAAGCGAGGAGTTCCGAGCGGACCACCAGGTGCGCTACGCCTACGTGGCCGGCTCCATGTACAAGGCCGTCGCGTCGGAGGACATGGTCGTCCGCATGGGCAGGGCCGGACTCCTGTCGTACTTCGGTGCGGGAGGGCTGAACCAGGAGCGGACCGCCGCCGCGGTACGGCGCTTCCAGCGGGAACTGGGTGACGGCCCCTGGGGACTGAACCTGCTCGCGAGCCTGGAGAACCCGGCGAAGGAGGAGGAGCAGGTCGACCTGCTCCTCCGCCACCGGGTTCGCCGGGTGGAGGCCGCCTCCTTCCTGCGTCCGACCGCCGATCTGGTCCGGTACCGGCTCTCCGGGGTGAGCCAGGGGCGCGACGGCAGGGTGTGCGTCCCCAGCCGGGTCATGGCGAAGGTGTCCAGGCCCGAGGTCGCCGACGGCTTCCTCGGACCCGCGCCCAGGGAACTCGTCGACGGGCTCCTGGCGGAAGGGCGCATCACCGCGGCGGAGGCCGAACTCGCCGACCGGGTGCCTCTCGCGGACGACATCGTCGCCGAGGCCGATTCGGGAGGCCACACCGACCAGCGCCAACTGGTCATCCTGCTCCCCGAACTCATCGCCCTGCGGGACCGGACAGCCCGGAGGTTTCCCGCCGCCGCCCGGATCCGGGTCGGCGCGGCAGGAGGTATCGGGGTTCCCCGCGCGGCCGCCGCGGCGTTCGTGCTCGGTGCCGACTTCGTGCTCACCGGCAGCATCAACCAGTGCACGGCGGAGTGCGGCACCAGCGATCGCGTCAAGGACATGCTCCAGCGGGCCGAGGCCCACGACATGGCGATCGTGCCCGCCGGCGACATGCTGGAGACCGGTGCGCGCGCCCAGGTACTCCGGCGCGGTCTGTTCTATCCGGCCCGGGCCAACAAGCTGTACGAGCTCTACCGGCGCCACGACTCCCTGGAGGACCTGGACCCGCGGACCGCCGAGCAGCTGCAACGCCGTTACTTCCGGAGGAGTTTCGACGAGGTCTGGGAGGAGACGCGCACCTACTACCGGCGCGCCAACCCCAAGGCCCTCGCCCTGGCGGAGAGTGACCCGAAGCACAAGATGCTCCTGGTCTTCAAGGCCTACTTCGTGCAGTCCATCCGGCTGGCCATGAGCGGCTCCGAAGCCCACCAGGTGGACTACCAGATCAACTGCGGACCGGCGCTCGGAGCCTTCAACGAGCTCGTGCGCGGCACGGACCGCGAGAACTGGCGCGACCGGCACGTGGACGACCTAGGAGAGATGATCATGCGGGGCGCCGCCTCGATACTCAGCGAACGGTTCGAAGCTCTGACGTCCGCGAACATCCATCGGGGGCAGCGCCCGTGACACTCATCCACCTCTTCGCCGGTCAGGGCTCCCAACGCGTCGGCATGGGAAGGGATCTGCTCGCCGCCTATCCCAACCTCGTCCGGCAGGCGGACTCCGTCCTGGGGTACTCGGTCGCCGAACTCTGCCTCGATGGACCCGCCGAGCGCCTCGCGGACACGCGCTACACACAGTGCGCGGTGTATGTCGTCGACGCTTTGGCGTACATCGATTCCGTGCGGACCAGCGGCCGGATCCCGGAGGCGCTGGCCGGGCACAGCCTCGGGGAGTACGCGGCACTCTTCGCCGCCGGCGTCTTCGACTTCCGTACCGGTCTTGAGATCGTCGCCAAGCGCGCGGAGTTGATGGCGGACGCGGGCCCCGGCGCGATGTCGGCCGTCATCGGGCTGGGCGAGGACCGCGTCCGGGCCCTCCTGGACTCCTCCGGGCTCCCCGTCGACATCGCCAACCTCAACGCTCCGGACCAGATCGTGGTCTCGGGGCCGCGTGAAGCCGTGGGGGAGGTGCCGGCCCTGATGTCCGGGCACGCCCAGACCGTCGTTCCGCTCCGGGTCAGCGGCGCCTTCCACTCCCGCTCCATGGCACCGGCCACCCGTGAGTTCGCGTCGTTCCTCGACGGCTACGTGCTGGCCCGGCTGAAGATTCCCGTCATCGCGAACACCACCGGGCGCCCTTACGACGACGACATCGCGGGCACCCTGTGCCGCCAGCTCCACCTGCCTGTCCGCTGGAGCGACACGGTCGTCCACCTGCTCGGGCTGCCCGACCCGGAGTTCCGTGAGATCGGGCCCGGCAACACGCTCACCGGGTTGACCCGGCGCATCCAGGCGTCACTGCGTGCATCGGTCGTCACCGCTTAGCCGCGTCCGGCCGCAAGGGCCCCGCGCCTCCGTGGAGAGGAACAACGGCGAATCATGGACTCCACGTCCGCCACCGGAAGTCTGCATGTCACCCCCCAGGAGGTCCTGGCCTTTGCCGAGGCCACCGGCGACCGCAGCCCGCTGCACCTGGACACCGCATACGCTCGGCGCACGCCTTTCGGTGAGCCCGTGGCCCACGGACTGCTGTGCCTGCTGAAAGTGCTGACGCGGGCTCGCGTGCCACAGGGCCGGACGCTGGCCGCTCTGCGCTCCCGGTTCGCGGCTCCGGTGCTTCCCGGGCAGGACTACCGGTGCACAGCACGGGAGACCGTCTCGGACGACGGCGACGTGCGAGTCGACTTCCAGGTGCTCGACGGCGACAGGACCGTCATCGAAGGGGAAGCCACCTTCACCGGCGGCGAGGTGCGGCCGGCTCCGGCGCGCGCCGCCCGCCCCAGAGCTGCGGCCCGGGCCACGGTGGCCGCTTTCGAGGACATCTCCCCGGGAGATCTGGCGGGCGGCGACTACCGCCCGGACTGGAAGGCGCTGGAGGCGCTGGTGTCCGGTCTCCGCTTGCCGGACCACGGTGTCGGAGTCGAACACACTGCCGTCCTGGGCTGGGTCAGCCACGTCGCGGGCATGGAGGTGCCAGGGCGCGCGGCCATGATCAGCGGTCTGGACCTGGTCTTCCTGGAGGCTCCGAAACCACGGGGGTTCAGGGGACAGGCGGAGGTCACCGACCTCGACGACCGTTTCCGCACGGTCCGGCTGACCGGGGAGGCGAACGCCGGACGGACCGCGGCCGAGGTCGAGGTGCGTGTCGTCGTGCGGCGTGAGGCTGCGGCGCCGTCGGCCGAGGACGTACGCCGAGAGGTGGCGGATCTGGTCGAAGGGCGGCAGCTGGCAGGCCGGTCCGCCCTCGTCACGGGCGGAAGCCGAGGGCTCGGCGCCGCCCTGGTCCAGGCTCTGGCCGTCGCGGGCTGCACGGTCCACGCGATGTTCCGCGAGAGCAGGACCGAGGCGGAGGCCCTCGTCACGGCTCTCGGGCGGGACGGTGAGAGGGTCCGCCTGCACCAGGGGGACGCGGCCGACGCCGACTGGTGCCTGCGGACAGGGCGGGCCATCGAGTCGGAGTACGGCCCCGTCGACTACGTCTTCCTGAACGCGGGACCGGCAGCGAACTCGCTCGGCCTCCATCCGGCGACGGCCGCCCGTGCACGCGACCATGTCAGCAACGGCATGCAGCTCGCCCAGGCCCCGCTCAGCGCCTTCGCGGAGGGCCTGGCTCACCGGCAGGGCCGGGTGATCGCCGTGTCGTCGTCCTACGTCACCTCCCCACGTCGCGGCTTCGGTCACTACGTGGCGGCGAAGAGCGCCTGGGAAGGGCTCGTGCGGGCGAGCGCCGTGGAGTGCCCCGGCCTCGGGGTCTCCATCGTCAGGCCGCCCAGACTGGCCACCACCTTCGCCGACAGCGTCACCGGGGCGGAGGAGGCGCTGTCCGTCGAACCAGTCGCCGGCGCGATCCTGCGGCATGTGGCCGGGTGCGCACCGGGCTCCGTGGAGGTGCTGGAGGAGTTCGCCGGCCTCGGCCCGTCGCCCGCCGGGGCCCCCGGGCCGGACGCCTCCGCCGTATCCCGGGCGGACGGACTCCTGGTCGTGGCCGCGACGTTCACGACGGATCCGCTGCGACCGGTGCTGTCCCACTGGGTCGAGCGCCTGGGGCTCGACCTCGATGTGCATCTCGAGTCCTACAACCAGGTTTTCCAGGAGCTCCTCGATCCCCGGAGCTCCTTCGCCTCGAACCGCCGTGGGTGCAACGTCGCGTTGATCCGGCTGGAGGACTGGCCTTCGGGTGCGGCGGGGCGGCGTACCGTCGACGAGTTCGGTGAGGCGGCGTCCGAGGCCGCCGCACGGGGGGCCGTTCCGCTGGTCGTCGCCCTGTGCCCGCCCTCTCCGGGAGCTCGGGCGCTTCGCGGTCCCGAACTGGCGGAGTGGGAGGACCGGCTGTCCGCTGTGCTGGGTGACCGCGCGGGACTCCACCTCATCCCCAGTGCCGAGTGGAGCGGGGCCTACCCGGTGGTGGACCACCACGACGCCGCACGGGAGGAGCACGCCCACATTCCCTACACCCCGGCCGCCTGGACAGCGCTCGGCACGTCGGTCGTCCGCACGGTCCACGCGCTTGTCTCCCCGCCGTACAAAGTGCTGGTCCTGGACTGCGACAACACCCTCTGGAGCGGAGTCTGCGGGGAGGACGGGGCGCGCGGGATCACCATCGGGCCCGCGCGACGACGGCTCCAGGAATGGGCGCTGACCCAGCACGACAACGGTGTGCTCATCTGCCTGGCCAGCAAGAACGAGGAGGAGGACGTCGACGCCGTCTTCCGGCAGCGTGACGACCTGCTCCTGAGGCCGGAACACATCACCGCGCGCCGTGTGAACTGGGACCCGAAGCCGGACAACCTCCGGGAGCTCGCACGCGAACTCGGGCTCGGCCTCGACAGCATGGTCTTCCTGGACGACAACCCCGTCGAGACCGCCGCCGTCCGGGCGGCCTGCCCCGGCGTGCTCGCCCTGACCCTGCCGGCGGACGAGCAGGACCTTCCCGGCTTTCTCGACCGGTTGTGGGCCTTCGACCGGGGCCGGGTCACCGACGAGGACCGCCGGCGCGGCGCGATGTACCGCGAGGGGAGGTCCAGGGAGACGTTGCGCGCCTCCACCACGACCCTCGCGGAGTTCGTGGCCGGACTGGAGCTGCGGATCGACGTACACGAAGCCCGTCCGGACGAGCTTGCCCGCGTCGCCCAGCTCACCCAGCGCACGAACCAGTTCAACCTCAGTACGGTGCGTCGGTCCGAGCCCGCTCTGCGCGAACTGCTGGACGCCGGGGCACGCTGCCGCGTGGTCGAGGTCAGCGACCGCTTCGGAGAGTACGGGCTCGTCGGCGCGGCCATCACACGGCCGGGCGCGCAGGTGGTGAACCTGGACACCTTCCTGCTCAGCTGCCGTGTCCTGGGACGCGGCGTCGAACACGCGTTTCTGGCCGCGGTCGCCGCCGAGGAAGCGGGGGAGGGGAAGGCGACCACGCTGGAGGCCGTGCAGCGGCCGACGGCGAAGAATCGTCCGGCCCGGATGTTCTTCGACCAGGCGATGGGAGCGGGAACATCCCGGCCCGGGGCCGTCGACGGGGAGATCGTCCACCGGGCGGATCTCGGCGTGCTCACCGGACTCACCTTCCGGCCCGACGACGGAGCGGACACCGGTGTCGCGTCTCCCGTCCCGGACGCCTCACCGGCGGACGCCCCGCACGGGACGGCGGACGCGCAGCGCATCGCGGCCCTGACCGCACTCGCGGTCGACCTCACGGATTCCGCGGCGCTTCACCGATCGGTGACGGGTGACCCGGACGTGATCACCGGCCCGGCCCCGCTCCGTTCCCAGAAGTCGGCCCACGCCGCGCTCGACGCGGTGCGGGACGTCCTCAGCGCGTTGCTGCACGTCCCGCGATCTCAGCTGCGCCGGGACAGCACGATGGAATCCCTGCGGCTGGAATCCCTCCAGATCGTCGATGCCACCGTGGCCCTGGAGAAGCGGTTCGGACGCCTGCCGGGAACCCTCTTCTTCGAACACCGCACCCTGGGGGCCCTGGCGGATGCCATCGCTCCGGCCCGCGCCGCCCACCGGACCCCGGCCGGCGCCGGCCCCTCCGGCGTCCGCGTACCGGCTGCGACCACGCTGCCGCCGGACACCGACGCCATTGCCGTCGTCGGCATCGCCGGCCGCTATCCGGGAGCCGAGGACATCACCCAGCTCTGGGACAACCTGGTCCAGGGCACCGACTCGCTCGGCGACATCGCCGAGCGCTGGGACCGGCTCGGTACGGCCGCCGCGCGCGTCGCCGCCGACCGCCGCACGTCCGGCGGACTCATCGACGGGGTCGACGCGTTCGACTCCCTGTTCTTCTCCATCGCACCGAGCGAAGCGGCGACCATGGATCCGCAGCAGCGGCTCTTCCTCCAGACGGCCTACCACGCCATGGAGGACGCCGGGCACACCCCACGCACCCTGGGGCGGAACGTCTCCGTCCATGTGGCCTCCATGGGGCCCGACTACGCCGTGCTCAATGCCGATGCCGCACTGCGCGGCGGCAGCAGGTATCCGAACAGCGATCTGTACCAACTCGCCAACCGTGTCTCCTACTTCTTCGACTTCACCGGTCCGAGCATTGCCGTCGACACCGCCTGCTCCGGCTCCGGCGTCGCGCTCAAGCTCGCCTGCGACACGCTGCGGTCGGGCAGCGCGTCGGCCGCCATCGCCGGCGGCGTCAACCTCATCCTGCACCCGGCACGCCGCCTCCAGTACACGGAACTGGGCATGATCTCCCCGACCGGCCGGTGCCGGCCGTTCGGCGAGGGCGCCGACGGCATGGTCACCAGCGAAGGCGTCGGCGCCGTCCTGCTCCGGCCGTTGAGCGCCGCGTTGGCCGACGGCGATCACATCTACGGCGTCATCAGGTCGGTGGAGACCAACAGCGGTGGCCGGACGGGCGGATTCACCGTACCCAGCCCCGACGCGCAGGCGGCGCTCATCGCCAGTGCGCTCCGCCGCGCGGACGTCGACCCCGCGACGATCGGCTACGTGGAGGCGCACGGTACCGGGACACCGCTGGGCGACCCCATCGAGATCCGGGGACTCACCACGGCCTTCGGTACGGAGCTGCCCCGGGCGTCCATACCGATCGGGAGCGTCAAGGGGAACATCGGCCACACCGAGGCGACGGCCGCTGTCGCCGGGCTCACCAAGACCCTGCTCCAGTTCGAGCACCGCACCCTGGTGCCCTCGTTGCACGCGGCCGCGCCGAATCCGGTCATCGACTTCGCGGCGACGCCCTTCCACGTCCAGCAGACCGTCGCCGACTGGAGCACCGGCAGGCACGATGCGCCGCGGCGCGCGGCGCTCAGCTCCTTCGGCGCCGGCGGAGTCAACGTCCACATGATCCTGGAGGAGGCGCCCAGCCCCCGGCGGGCCGACGCAGCGGCCCACCCGGGAAGCGACCTGCTCCTCCTCTCCGCACCGGACGAGGAGCGGCTGCGGCTGATGGCCGGGCGGCTCGGCTCCTGGGCGCGGGCCGCGGGCCGGCGCACATCCCTGGCTGACATCACGCACACACTGCGTGTGGGCCGAGCCGAATTCGATGCTCGTCTGGCCGTCCCGGTCAGCGGTCACCAGGCGTTCGTGGAGTGCCTCGACCGCCTGGCCGACCCGGCCGCGGATCTCGCCGAAGCGGTGGGCGAGGCCGGCGGAAGCCTCGGCCGGGTGACCCCCGGGCAGAGCCTGGCCGATGTCTTCGACGGCAGCCCCGACATGACCGAGGTGCTGCGCGGCCTGGCAGAGGGCGGCGACCTCGCCGCCCTCGGCCGACTCTGGTGCCAGGGGGCGGCTGTCGACTGGCAGGCGCTCCTCGGGGCGGAGGACCGCCGCCGGGTCTCGCTGCCCGGGTTCCCGTTCCGGCGCACCCGCCACTGGCTGCCGCGGGCCGAGCCGACG
This sequence comes from Streptomyces anulatus, assembly GCF_014650675.1. Classification (GTDB taxonomy): domain Bacteria; phylum Actinomycetota; class Actinomycetes; order Streptomycetales; family Streptomycetaceae; genus Streptomyces; species Streptomyces anulatus. The sequence continues at coordinate 38,465 of NZ_BMVK01000023.1, forward strand.
CCCGGCCGACGCCCGGCGGAACCTTCCGGCGAGGCCGCAGCAGTGACGTACTACGCCCCGCACTGGGCCCCCGAGTCCGACGGGCCGACTCCCGCCCGCACCGGACGGCACGTGATCGTCCTCGGAGCCGACGGCCCCTGGACACGGGAGGCCGACGGACGGGTCGCCGACGCCTCCGACCTGCTCGGGCACACGACCGAGCCCGGAACCCCCCTGGTCGTCGTCGACCGACGTGGACTCGACGCAGCGGGCGGCGACACCCCGGCTGAGCTGCCCCGTGAGATCGAGACCCTCCGGCTCCTGGCCCGGATGGCCGACGACGGGCGTCAGGTGACCTACGTCTGCGTGGACCGAACCGGCCGGCGTGACCCCGGCAGCGCGCTGGTCCCCGGCTTCGGCCGTGCGCTCGCACAGGAGAGTCCGCACATCCGGACCCTGCGCGTCGAAGTGTCCGGGACAGCGCAGCCGCCGACTCTCCCGGCCGTTCTCGACGAGGTGGCTCGCGGCACCGCCGAGGTGCTGTACGACGGGGAGCGCCGGGTCCGCAGATGGCAGCGGGTCGCCCGGGCCGTCACCGCCGAGGCTCCCTTCGCAGCGGGAGGCCACTACCTGATCACGGGGGGAGACGGCGGTATCGCGCGGCTCCTGACCGAGCACCTCACGACCCGGTTCGGGGCATCGGTGACCCTGCTCGCGCGCACGGAGGCACAGCCCGGTACCGACGGGCCCCGCCCCGCGGAGCCGGCCGTAGGAGGCAGCGTTCTGCGGCTGCGGGCCGACGTCTGCGACGCCCGTTCGCTGGAGCGGGCCCTGCGGGCCGCGCGTGAGCAGCACGGGCCCGTCCGGGGCGTCATCCACGCGGCCGGTGTCCTGCGTGACGGAGCGGTGAGGGACACGACCGACGAGGAGACCTCGGCGGTCCTGGCCCCGAAGGTCCGGGGCACACGGCTGCTCGACGAGGCGACCTCCGGGGACGAGCTCGACTTCTTCCTCGTCATGTCCTCGTTCGTCGGCACGTTCGGCAACAGGGGACAGGCCGCCTACTGCGCGGGCAACCGCTATCTCGACGCGTTCGCCGAACACCGCGCGGCCAGGGCGGTCCGAGGCGAGCGGCACGGCCGGTCGATATCGGCGATCTGGCCGCTGTGGGAGCAGGGCGGCATGGAGATGCCGCCCGCCGTGCGGCAGTTGACCGCCGTGACCGTGGGTCTGGAACCGATCGACACCCCCACGGCGCTGGCCGCCTTCGAAGACGTCGTAACGCTGGGAGCGCCCGTGGTGCTCATCGGCCGGGGCACGCCCGACAGGGTCACCGCGGCCCTCACCGCCCTGGAGCCGGCGCCCGATGCCGTGGTGGGTCCGGCGGCCTCGGCGCGAGAGAGCGACGCGTCGGACCGGGACGTGCTCCGTGGGTGGCTCCGGAGCGAGGCCGCGGCTTTGGCCGGTGTCCCCGCCGAACAGGTCGACACGGCAGCCGATTTCGGCGCGTACGGACTCAACTCCGTCCTGTTCACCGACTTCACCAACCGCATCAACGCAAGGTTCCGGCTGGCCCTGACCCCTGTCGTGTTCTACGAGGCCCCGACGATCGACGCGCTGGCCGGAGAACTGACGTGCCGTCATGGCGCTTCGTTCACCGCCGACCACGAGCAGCCCGCATCGCGGGCCACATCCGACGTCGCCTCGCCGCACACGGGCTCCCGGACGCCGTCACTGAAGGACGAGCGGCCCTCCTCACCCGCGGTCGCGGTGATCGGGATGGCCGGACGCTTTCCGGGCGCGTCGGACCTGGACGCGTACTGGTCCCATCTCCTGGCGGGCCGGAACCTCGTCGGGCGTGCCGCGGCCGGCCGGTTCGGCGAACTGCGGCCCGTCGGCGGATTCCTGGACCGGGTACTGGCCTTCGACGCCGGGTTCTTCGGGGTCTCCCCGCGTGAGGCACGGCTGATGGACCCCCAGCAGCGGCTGTTCCTGGAGGAAGCCTGGCACGCCATCGAGGACGCGGGCACGGCTCCCCGCTCCCTGGCCGGGAGCCGGACCGGCGTGTTCGTCGGCGCGACCCTGTCCGACTACGCCGAGCTTCTCCACCGGTCCGCCGAGGAGGTGGCCGCCCACAGCGTCACCGGACACGTCCAGAGCATCATCGCCAACCGGCTGTCGTACCTGCTCGACCTGCGTGGCCCGAGCGAGGTGGTCGACACAGCCTGCTCCAGCTCGCTGACCGCTCTGCACCGGGCCCTCAACGCCCTGGCGGCGGGCGAGTGCGACCTGGCCGTGGCCGGCGGTGTCAACGTCCTGTTCTCCCCGCAGTGGTTCACCTCCCTGGACGCGGCGGGCATGCTGTCGGCCAGCGGACGGTGCTGGGCCTTCGACGAGCGGGCCGACGGATTCGTCCGGGGCGAAGGCGTCGGGGTCGTCGTTCTCAAACCCCTGGACGCGGCCCTCAGGGACGGGGACGAGATCCGGGCGGTCATCAGGGGAAGCGCGGTCAACCACGGAGGCAGGGCTCACTCCCTCACCGCCCCCAACCCGGAGGCCCAGGCGGACGTCGTCGCCACCGCGCTGAAGCGGGCCGGCCTCGCGCCCCGTTCCGTTTCGTACGTCGAGACCCACGGAACGGGGACGAAGCTCGGCGATCCGATCGAGGCCGCCGGGCTCACCAAGGCGTTCGGCGGCCCCGCGCCCGCACCGTGGTGTCACCTCGGGGCGGTGAAGGGAAACCTCGGCCATCTGGAGTCGGCGGCCGGCATGGCCGGTCTGCTGAAGGTTCTCCTGGCGCTGCGACACCGCACCCTTGCGCCCAACGCGGTCGGCGATCGCCCCAACCCTCATCTGCGCCTCGCGGACGGGCCGTTCGAGGTGCTCACCGAACCGCGGGCCTGGCGTCCCGCGGACGACTCCGGCACGCCGCTCCCGCTCCGGGCCGGCGTGAGCGCCTTCGGGTTCGGAGGAGCCAACGCCCATGTGGTGGTCGAGGAGCCGCCGACACGCCGCGCACCCGAGGCGGACCGGCCCGCGACGACTCGGGACCGGGACGGCCACCTGGTTGTGCTCTCCGCGACGGACACCGTGCGGCTGGGGGAGTATGCCCGGCTGCTGCGGGACAGCGTCGCGCGGGCGACAGTCCCGCTGGCGGATCTCGCCTACACCTCCCGGGTCGCCCGGGACGCGCTGCCGGTACGGCTGGCGGCCGCGGCCGTCGACCACGACCACCTGCTCACGCTGCTGGACGCCTACCTCGCCGGCGAGGACGCCGACGGGCTGTTCACCGGTGACAGCGCGCCGGAGGCAGCACCGTCCCGGGGCGTCCGCCGTGAGGCCGTCGCCTGGGTGACCGGGGCGGACATCGACCGCACACCGGATCCGGCCCGTCGCCGTGTGCCGTTCCCGCTCTACCCCTTCGACCACACCACGGAGCACGGACCGATGGCGGAAGCCGACCCGGACGGACGACCGGCCGCACCGAGCGAGCACACCGACAACCCGCTCGCCGCCCCCGTACCGCAGTTGCTGGCACGGCGCTGGATTCCGCAGCCCGCCCCGGCCCCGGAGACCGACGCTCGCCGCCCTTCCTGTGTTCTGGTGATCGGCCGGGAAGCGGAGGCGTCCTTCGCCGAGGCCCTCGCCGGACACGACGCGATGCACTGGATCGTCGTACGCGAACCGTCCAGGCTTCCGGCCCTCTCGGCCGACCAGTACGAGATGGAGTTCGACGACCACGGGGCCGGACAGCGGGCGGCGGCTGACATCCTCGCCTCCCACCCGGGGCCTTTCTGTCTGGTCGACCTGGTCGACGCCACGGGCGGGATGGTCCCCGACCGGGAGAACGCCCGTCTGGGGCTGCTGAAGGGCTTGCTGGACGACGGTCGCACGGCTGAGCTGCGCCTGGTGCACCTGCGCCGGACGGCCGGTTCGGTGACGAGCGAGGGGCAGCCGGACACCGGGGTGGGCGGAGCCAGGCTGGCCGGTCTGGTGCGTGCGGTCGGGGCCGAGTACTCCGCCGTTCGAGCCGTCACGGTCGAGACTGACGGGGGCGACCTGGCCGCCGGACTGGACCGAGCGCTGCGGGAGTTGGGCACCGCGGGGCAGGAGCCCGAGGTCCGCCGGCGCGGCGGGGTACGGGAGGTGGCCCGGTTCTCGCGGGTGGCCCCCGAAGCCGCCGCGCGGCCCGGTGCCCTCGGCGCGTTCACCCTGAGCGCGGAAAGGCCCTACCTCATCACCGGCGGTACCGGCGGTCTGGGGCTGGCGGCGGCTGAGCTGCTGGTGGCGCGCGGAGCCAGGAAGCTGGTCCTCACCGGACGCCGGGAACTGCCTCCGCGTCAGCTCTGGTCCGAGACGCCGGAGAACGCCTGGTGGGCGGACCGGGTCGCGGCCCTGCGCCGCCTGGAAGCCGCGGGCGCCGACATCCTGCTGCATAGCGGCCCGCTCCGCGGCGGCACGGAGACGGCACGCCTGCTGGCCGACGTACGACAGCGGATGGGCCGACCCGCCGGTGTGCTCCACTGCGCCGGATCAGTCGCCCCGACGCCGGCGTTCGTCCGCAAGCCGTTGGACGAGATCCTGTCGTGCTGGGAACCGAAGGGGAGCGGGCTGGCCGAACTGGACCGGGCGCTCACCGAGGACGAGCCGGACTTTGTCGTCCTGTACTCGTCACTCTCCGCCGCCGTGCCCGCGCTGGGCGCGGGACTCAGTGACTACGCGGGAGCCAACGCCGCGCTCGACGCGTACGCCGGGTACGCCGCGCGACGCGCAGCCGCTCGCGGGTCGCGCACCCACTGGGTCTCCATCGGCTGGGGGAGCTGGTCGGGAACGGGAATGGGCGAAGTCACCGGCCCCCGCTACCGCGGCCTCGGGCTCTCGGCGATGACACCGGAACAGGGTCTCGGGCTGCTCGACGCCGCGCTGTCCGTGACGGGACATCCCCAACTGCTGGCGGTGGTGGGCGAACCCGACACGGCCAGGACGCTCCACCGGCCCGAACCCGTCGACGCCGCGCGCCGGTCGCCCGGGACCACGACCACGAAACCGGACCTGCCGGTGCCGGGCACGCCGATGGACACCAGCGGCCGGGACGACTTCGACGAGCTGAAGGCGCGGTGCTCGGCCCATATCACCGAGACCCTCGCCGCGACGCTGCTCCTCGACCGGGACCGTGTCCGGCCGGACAGCGGATTCGCGGACCTGGGTGTCGACTCGATCCTGATCGCCGGCATCGTGAGGGCCCTCGAACCGCTGGCGGGCGCTCCCCTGGAGCCCTCGGTCGTCCTCGAACACCCCAGCGTTTCCCGGCTCGCCGAACACCTCTGCCTCAGCCACCCCGAGGGAGTCGCCCGCTGGGCCGGACGCGACCGCACCCAGTCCGCTTCGGACCCGGTCCCGCCCGTACCGGCCACGCCGCCGAGCACGGCCACCGCGATGCCGCTCGCGGTCATCGGCATGGCGGGCCGCTTCCCGGGCGCCCCCGACACGGAACGGTTCTGGGACCTGCTGCGCCGAGGCGGTTCAGGGGTGACGGAAGTGCCCCGGTCCCGCTGGGACGTGGCGACGCTGTACGCCCCGGAACACGCCGAAGGCCGGAGCATCAGCAAGTGGGGCGGGTTCCTCGACGGGATCGAGGAGTTCGACGCCGACTACTTCGGGGTGGCGCGGGAGCACGCCGCCCACATGGACCCGCTGACACGCCTGTTCCTGGAGGTCGCCGAGCAGACGTTCGCGGACGCCGGATACCGAGGAGAGGAACTGGCCGCCGGACGCGTCGGCGTCTTCGTCGGCTCGGGCACGAGCAGCTACGGCGGCAGGATCACCGTCCCGCACCGGGCCACCGCCACGGGACTCAACCCGAACTTCATCGGAGCCCACCTGGCGCACTTCCGCGATCTGCGCGGCCCCAACCTGGTGGTCGACACAGCGTGTTCGTCCTCGCTCACCAGCCTGCACCTGGCCCGCCAGGCGCTGCAGCTCGGGGAGTGCGAGACGGCTCTGGTCGGCGGCGCCGACCTGATCCTGGACGAAAGTCCCTACCTCTCGCTCAGCGCGGCACGCGCCCTGTCGCCGAACGGCGTCTGCCGGGTCTTCGACGCCCGAGCGGACGGGTTCGTGCCGGGAGAGGGCGTGGGAGCCGTCCTCCTCAAGCCCCTGGACAGGGCTCTGGCCGACGGCGACCGGATCTACGGCGTCATCGAGGCCACGGCCATGAACAACGACGGCCGCACCATGGGTCTGACCACGCCGAACCCGCAAGCACAGCAGGCTGTGGTGCGGGACGCCCTGCGGCAGGCGGGCACGGACGCCTCGACGCTGTCGTACGTGGAAGCGCACGGCACCGGCACCATGATCGGCGATCCGATCGAGCTGAAGGCGCTGACCGGGGTGTTCGACGAGGCCACGGCCGAGCGCGGATTCTGCGCCGTGGGCAGTGTGAAGTCCAACGTCGGGCACCTGCTGATGGCGGCCGGAATGGCCGGCCTGCACAAGGTGCTCCTCTCCCTCCGGAACGAGGCCCTTCCGCCCACCCTGCACTGCGAGCACCCCAATCCGCGGTTCGCCTTCGAAGCGTCCCCGTTCCGGCTCCAGCGCGAGCTGCAGCCGTGGACCCCCCGGAACGGAATCCGGCGGGCGGGCATCAGCGCCTTCGGATTCGGCGGCACCAACTGCCATGTGGTCCTGCGGGGGCTGACCGATTCCGAACGCGCCGCCCGCACCACCCCGCGCAGTCCGCTGCCTACTCCGGTGTTCCGCCGGACGCGGCACTGGATCGAACGGTCCGCGACGCCCGCTCCCCTGCCCGTAGACGACCCCCGTCCTTTGCTCCAGCTGGAGGAACTGATCTAGCCATGGCGGACAACCTGAGTCCCGAGTCCACCGAGGACCTCCTGAGCACCCTGGCGGGCCGACGCGCGACGACGACGATCGACGCCGAGGACGCGGCCGTGCGCGATCACTTGGTGCACGACGTTCCCGTGCTGCCCGGCGTCTTCCTCCTCGACCTCGTGCTCCGCCTGGTGGGCCGGGCCGGAGTCGACCCCGCGGCCGTGCAACTGCGGCGCGTCACCTTCCTCGCTCCCGTCCTGGGCACCGCCGAAGGACGCCGGATCGACGTGGAGATCGGTCCCGGCGGCACGGGGCGGCTGCCCGTCACCGTGCGCAGCAGGCCCGCCGGCTCCGACGGGGCCTGGGAGACCAACTGCCGCGCCGAGATCCACCCCGCAGCCCGCGAACCCCGGCCGGGGCGCGTCGATCACGTCGTGCTGGAAGCCGCGGGCACCGAGGTCGTCGATGTCGAGGACCTCTACGGTCTCGCACGGCGGATCGAGATCCGGCACCGCGGATTCATGAAGGCGACCGGTCTGGTGCACGTGGGCCGGGACCACGCCCTGGCCCGTATGCGTGTCGCTGCCGAGGCCGAGCCCTATCTGGAGCGGTTCCACGCCCACCCGGCGGTGCTCGACTTCGCCACCCTGGTGCCGATGCTGCTCCTCCGACAGGACCGGCGCGCCGACGCCGATCACGCCTTCATTCCCATCTACGTCGATTCCTTCCACGCCACCAGCGGCGTCGGGGCGGAGAACCTCGTCCACGTGCCGGGGCCGGTGACAGGGCGGCTGGACGGCGAACTGTTCGAGGCGGACCTGGAGGTGTGCTCACTCGACGGAACCGTCGTCGCACGACTCGGTGGCTTCCGGGCCAAGCGGGTACGCTCCGCGGATCTGATCACCCACCGGCCCCCGCAGACCGGGAAGCAGCGCGATGGGGCGACCACTCCCTCGCACGCCGCCGCCGACACGCCCCGCCCCCGTGCCGGGGGTCTTCGCGAGACCGTGGAAGCGCTGGTGGCGGCCAAGCTCGGGCTCGACCCGGACGAGATCGACCCCGACCGCGGCTTCTACGACCTCGGACTGAACTCCCTCGACCTGCTGGGCATCGCCGACGCTCTGGAGGACGGGCTGAGCACGGAGCTCTACCCGACGCTGCTCTTCGAGTACCCGACCGTGCGCTCCCTCGTCGACCACCTCGGCGGGATCGGCCTCGGAGCGCCGGTCCAGGAGGAGACCGCGCCGACTGCCCCGGTGACGGCGCCCCCGCCCGCACGCCGGCCGTCGGCGGCTTCGCCGGCCGGGGAGGAAGGGCACCGCGAACCCGTCGCGATCGTGGGCATGGCGGGCCGCTACCCGGGGGCCGCGACGGCCGAGGACCTCTGGGAGGTGCTGCGCGACGGCGTCGACCAGGTCACCGGCGTCCCCCGTGAGCGCTGGGATGACACCGCCCGGACCGGGGCCTTCTGTGCGGGCGTGGCCGACTTCGACGCACCCTTCTTCCATCTGTCCGCCGAGCAGGCGCTGACGATGGATCCGCACGAACGCCTCCTCCTCCAGACCGCGTGGGAAGCGCTGGAGAACGCCGGACACACCCCCGAGGGACTGGCGGAACAGACCGGCGGAGCGGTCGGGGTGTTCGCCGGGGCGATGTGGAACGACTACCAGCTGACGGGGCTCGACCGGTGGCGTGGTGGAGGGGGCGAGATCGTCGGATCGTGGTCCTCCGCCCTCACCAACCGGATCTCCTACGCCTTCGACTTCGAAGGGCCCAGCGTGACCGTGGACACCGCGTGTTCCGCGTCGCTCGCCGCACTGCACCTCGCGGTCCAGAGCATCCGGCGCGGCGAGTGCCGGGCCGCTTTGGCGGGAGGCGTGAACCTCTCGCTGCACCCGTACAAGTACCTGCGGCTCGGGGAACTCGGGCTGCTCTCCGAGAGCGGTCGGTGCCGTCCCTTCGACGCTGAAGCCGACGGCTACGTCCCCGGAGAAGGGGTCGGCGTCGTCGTCCTCCGGCCGCTCGCCGACGCACTCGCCTCCGGGGATCGCGTCCTCGGGATCGTCCGGGGCTCCGCGCTCCGGCACAGCGGGCGGACCGGTGGCTACACCGTGCCCAGCCCCGACGCACAGGCCAAGGTGATCTCCGCTGCCCTCACCGACGCGGACGCCACGGCCGACACCGTCGGCTACGTGGAGGCGCATGCGAGCAGCACGACGCTGGGCGACCGGATCGAGGTGGAGGCGCTCACCTCCGCCTACCGGCAGCACGGTGCCGTCACCCCCGGCGCCTGCGCCATCGGATCGGCCAAAGGAACCATCGGGCACCTGGAGGCCGCCTCAGGGATGGCCGCGCTGGCCAAGGTACTTCTGGCCCTGCGGCACCGGACGATCCCGGCGGGGCCCGGCATCGGCCGCCCCAACCCCGGGATCTCCTTCGACGGAACTCCGTTCCGCCTGCCCGCGCACGAGGAGCCATGGGCCGCCCCGGTCGACCCGGCGACCGGCGCCGTGGGCCCCAGGCGGGCCGCGCTCAGCACCTTCGGCGCGGGCGGAGCCAACGTCCACCTCGTCGTCGAGGAGTTCACCCAGGCCGCGCCCCCGCCACCGGCCCACGGGGCCGGTCAACCCCGCACCGTACCGCTGTCCGCGCGGACCGAGGACGAGCTGCGTCGACAGGCGCACCGACTGGCGGTGCACCTCCGGGCCGCTGCCGGACCGTGCCTCGACGACGTGGCGCACACTCTCCGGGCCGGCCGCCGGCCGATGGAGCACCGACTGGCGGTCGTGGTGCGAGACCTCGACGAACTCGCCGCGAGCCTCCAGGACTTCGCCGACGGGCGGGCGCCCGGGTCGCCGCTCCACACCGGCCGGGTGCGCCCCGGCCGGAGCGGCCACGGCGTCGCCGCACCCGACGAGGCCGCTCTGGCCGGACTCTGGGTCGGCGGAGAGCTCGCAGCGTGGCCCGTGATCGAAGGAGCCGGCCGGGTGCCCCTGCCCACCTATCCCTTCACGCTCCGCCGCTACTGGCTCGCCCCCCGGGACACGTCGACGGCCCCTGTCGCACCCGCCCCCTCCGCCGACGCGGTCCCGTCGGCCACCGACACCCCCCTGCTGTACGCGCCGCGCCGGCTGCCCGAGCCGCTGCCCGCGGAATCCGGCTCCGGCGCCTTCGCCGACGCCGTCGTCATCGCCCTCGACACCGACGACGCGCGGGTGGCGGAACTGCGCACCCGATGCCGGCGCGTGGTGCGGGTACAGCCCGGCATGGCGTACGCGCGCACGGGACCGGACAGTTTCGAGGTCCGGCCGGGCGACGAGGAGCACGCCTTCGCCCTCGCCGCCGACCTGAGGGCGGAGGGCGCCGAGCCCTCGGCGCTCCTCCACCTGTGGGCATGGGGGAGGGGCGAGTCACCCCGCGCCCAGGACGTCGGCGGGCTCCTCTCCCTGTTCCCGGTGTGCCGCGCCTGGGCCCTCGGCCGGACGGCCCCGCTCGCCCTGATCTACGCCTACCCCTGCGCGAAGGAGAACCCCCCGGACGCGGCCGTCGGCGGATTCGCCCGCAGCGTACGGCTGGAGCAGCCCAAGCTGGCCCTGCGGACGGTCGGCTTCGGCGGCGGACGGGTCGACACGGAGACCCTTTTGAGGGAGGCGGCCGACGCCCTGGCGGACCGGCCCGGGCGTGAGACGGAGAGCGACGCCGAGGTCCGGTACGCCGAGGGCGAGCGCACCGTCACCGGGTTCGTGCCGGTGAGCGCGACCGCGTCCGGCGACCGGCGCACGGACCGCCCGGTGCTCGCCCGTACCGGCGGCACCTACATGATCAGCGGCGGGGCGGGCGCGCTCGGCCTGCACACCGCGCGGTTCCTGGCGCGGACGCCCGGGGTGGCGATCGTTCTGACGGGACGCTCGCCCTCCGGCCCGGGAACCGAGGCGGCGGTCGCCGAACTGGAGGGGCTCGGCGCTCGCGCCGCGTATCTCTCCTGCGACCTGACGGACCGGGACGCGGCGAGGGTCCTGGTCCGTGAGATCACCGAACGCTTCGGACCGCTCACCGGGGTCATCCACGCGGCGGGCGTCGTGGAGGACGCCCTGCTGGTCAACAAGACGGCCGAGTCCTTCCGCAGAGTTCTCGCTCCCAAGATCACCGGCACCGTCCTGCTCGACGCCGCCACCGAGGACCAGGACCTCGACTACTTCCTCCTCTACTCGTCCGTCGCGTCGGTCGTGGGCAACGCGGGCGCGAGTGACTACGCGGCCGCCAACCGCTACCTGGACGCGTTCGCGGACTGGCGGGAGGACCTACGGCGCTCCGGCCGACGCGCGGGCCGGACGCTGGCGGTCAACTGGCCGCTCTGGCGGGACGGTGGCATGCGCGTCGACCCGTCGATGCAGGACAAGGTGCTGGCCCGCATCGGAGCACGTCCCTTGGAGACGTCGGAAGGCCTGGTCGCGCTGGAAAGGGCTCTCGCCGCCGACGAGAGCCGGGTCGTGGTCCTCTGCGGCGACCGGGAGCTGCTGGAGCGCCGACTCGGTGTCACCGCGTCGAGGACCCAACCGGGGCGCGACGTCACGTGGGAGGAACTGCTCGTGACCGCGGAGTCGTCGCTGGAGGAACTGGTCCTCGGCCTGGTCCCCACCTGGGCCGGCCCCGGGCACCGGTCCCTCGGTGACACCGGGTTCATGGAACTGGGCCTGTCCTCCGTCCAGGTCGTCGACCTGGTGCGCCGGCTCTCCGAGCGGCTCGGCGTCGACCTCCAGCCGACCCTGCTGTTCCGGCACAGCAACGTCTCCAGCCTCGCCCGGTACCTGACCGACACGCACCCCGACGCGGTACGTGAACTTTGCCCGGCCCGGGGGGAGACGGCCGGTGGCGCGGATCGCGGCGCGACGGCGGTACCCGAGCGAGCCGGGGCCCGGCCCCGCGCCACTGCCTCCGACGACCTCCGGCCCACGGAGCAGCCCATCGCCGTCATCGGCATGGCAGGGCGCTTCCCCGGCGCCGCGAACCCGTCCCAGCTCTGGGACCGGCTCGTCCAGGGGCACGACCTGGTGAGCGAGGTCCCCGCCGACCGCTGGGACCACCGGGAGCACCACGACCCCACCGGGACACTCGCCTCCGGTACCGACTGCGGCCACGGTGCCTTTCTCGACGACGTCACCCGGTTCGACGCCGCCTTCTTCGGCGTCCGGGACGCCGAGGCCCGGGGCATGGACCCGCAGTCCCGTCTGTTGCTGGAGGTCCTCTACGAGGCGGCCGAGGACGCGGGTGTCGCCGGAACGCTGAGAGGCACGGCGACCGGCATGTTCGTCGGCCGGTGCTTCAGCGACTACGAAGAGGAGATGGCCCGCCGGGGCGGGGCGCCGGGCGCCTTCGACGTCACCGGCACCTCCGTGTCCATGGCGGCCAACCGCGCGTCCTACGCCTTCGACCTGTCCGGCCCCAGCATGGTCGTCGACACCGCCTGTTCGTCGTCGCTGTACGCCCTGCACCTGGCCGTCAACGCGCTGCGCTCGGGTCAGTGCGCCATGGCGTACGCGGCCGGGACGAACTTGATCCTCAGCCCCCAGCACTATCTGCGCAGTTCGGCGCTGGGCGCCCTGTCCCCGTCCGGGCGCTGCCACACCTTCGACGCCCGTGCCGACGGTTACGTACCCGGGGAGGCCGTCACCGCCGTACTGCTCAAGCCGCTCGACCGGGCGATCGAGGACGGCGACCCCGTCCACGCCGTGATCAAGGCCGTCGCCGTCAGCCACGGGGGCAACGCCGCGTCTGTCACAGCACCCCAACCGGCCAGGCAGAGCGAGCTGTTGGCAGCTGCGTGGCAGCAGGCGGGCATCGACCCCGGCACCCTGAGCTACCTGGAGGCCCACGGCACCGGCACCGCCCTCGGCGACCCGGTCGAGTTCGAGGCGGCCTCGACGGCGCTGAGGCCGCACACGGACGAGAGAGCAGTCTGCGCGGTCGGCTCCGCCAAGGCCCACCTGGGCCACACCGAGGCCGCCGCCGGCCTCGTCGGAGTGGTGAAGGCCATCCTCTCGCTGCGCAACGAACTCATCCCCGCCATGCCCGCCTTCGAGACCCCCAACCCCGGCTGCCACGTCGACGCCGGCCCGCTGTTCGTCAACCGCGAGCCCCTGGAGTGGAAGCAGGCAGCCGGAACACCGCGCCGTGCCGGGGTGAGCTCCTTCGGGTTCGGCGGGGCCTACGCGCACGCGGTGATCGAGGAGGCTCCCGCACGGTCCGTGCCCCGGCCCACGGCCGGTCCGGTCCTCCTGCCCTTCGCGGCGAAGGACGAGACCGCCCTGCGCGAACTGGTCCGCAGACACCGGGACTTCCTCGCCGAACGCCCCGACACGCGGCTCGACCGCGTCGCCGCGACCCTGCGCCGAGGAAGGGAACACCTGCCCTGCCGCCTCGCGGTCTTCGCGGACTCGATGTCCGACCTGCTTCGCCGGCTGGGCGCCTACGCGGACGCGACGCACCCGCACGACCGGGTCCTGGGAGAGGAACGCGTACGGGCGAGCGACCCGGAAACCGTGCGGGCAGCGGCCGAGTGGGCTCGCGGCAACGCGACGCTGCCGGCGGCGCCCGCGGTGGAGGCACTGCCCCGGCTCTCCCTGCCGACCTACCCCTTCGCGGGGGACACGTACTGGTTCGACGAGGCCACGACGGCCGCCCCGCGCACACCGCCTCGTGACGAGACGACCACCGCATCCGTCATCGCCGCCGTGGACACGTTCGTCTCCCGCAGCGGGTTCCGTGGCGTACAGGCGTCCCGGGGCATGGACCGCCTGGACGCCCTGCTGCGCCGCTGGAGCCGCCATCTACTCGGCGGCGCGGGCGACTCCGGCGCGCCCACGCCGCGGAGTCTGCGCACACGCCTCGCCGACGAGACCCGGTACGGACGACTGGCGGACGCGCTGGCTCTCATGATCGCCCGCGCCCCGGCCACGCCGCACAGCCGCCCCGGTACGCCCGAGGAGTCCGCCTGGCTCTCCGCCGAGGCGGCCGCGCTCGCCGACGACCATCCGGAGCTCCGGCCCTGGGTCGACGTGGTGACCGGATGCGTGCCCCGGCTCCCGGACATTCTGGCCGGTGAGGCCGACCCCTTGGAGGTCTACTTCGCCGAGGCCCAGCCCGACCTGCTGCTGCGCGTCTACGACGGCAACGCGGTGGCCGACCACCACAACGAGATAGTGGCCCGGACCGTGGCCGGACAGGTGCGGGCACTGCTCGCACGACGCCCCGGGCGCCCGGTGCGCCTTCTGGAGATCGGAGGAGGCACCGGCGGGACCACCCGACGACTGCTCGACGCGCTCGGCGACGTCGGGACGAACGTCAGCTTCGTCTTCACGGACGTCTCACCCGGGTTCCTGCCCGCTGCCCGCAGACGCTTTGCCGGCGGGGCGGTCGCCTTCGAGTGCCGGGTCCTGGACCTCGACAGCGAACCGGAGGCACAGGGCTTCGGCCAGGCGGCCGCGGACATCGTGATAGCGGCCAACTCGGTCCACGCCACCCGGAGCATCGCCGACAGCCTGGCGCGCGTCCGGCGGCTGCTCGCTCCGGGCGGACTTCTCGTCCTGGAGGAACTGGTCCGCAACCGGGACTGCATGACCGCCATGATCGGTGCCCTGCCCGGCTACTGGTCCAGCGTCGACGCGGACGTACGGCTCCCGCACTCCCCGTTCCTGGATGTGGCCGGGTGGCGGCGGGCCATGCGGGAGCAGGGGTTCTCGGCCACCTGGGCCCTCGGCGCACCGGATCTCGCAGAGGCCGAGTTCGACAACGCGGTCATGATCGGTGAGGTACCGGCGGAGCCGCAGCATCCGCGCGCGGCCACCGCCCCCGTCCCGACCGTGGCTGAGAGCCCGCGACCGGAGGCCGATCCCTTGAGGCCCCGACACGCATCGGAGCCCGTGCCCCCCGCCACCGTCGAGGGCAACGCGGTGACCGCCACCCCCGAACGGGACGTCGACGCGGTCCGCACCCTGCTGCGCGCCGTCTTCGCCCGCTTCTTCGGGATGGCGGAAGAGGACGTGGACTCCGGGGCCTCGTTCGACGCCTTCGGCATGGACTCGCTCAGCGCCATCCAACTGGTCCGCACCCTGGAGCCCGATTTCGGCAAGCTCCCCAAAGTCCTGCTGTACGAGCACGCGACGATCGACTCCCTCGCCGAACACCTGGCCCGCCACGCCACCGGTCCCGAAGCGACGCCCGACAAGGAGACGCGGGAGTCGGCGGAGCGGCCGGCCAATGAGGAACTGACCGCTGGGCCCGCGCCCAGGGCCGGGGCACGGGCGGAGAACCGTCCGGCTGCCGAGCCCCTCGCCATCGTCGGCATGGCCGGCCGCTTCGCCCGGTCGCCCGACCTGGCGACCTGGTGGCGTCATCTCCGGGACGGCGTGCACCTGGTGTCGGAGATCCCGGCGGAACGCTTCGACTGGCGGGAGTTCTTCGGCGATCCGCACCGCGACGAGGGGAAGGTGAACAGCCGCTGGGGGTCCTTCATCGAGGGGGTCGACCGGTTCGACGCCGACTTCTTCGCCATGACCCCGCTGGAGGCGGAGCTCATGGACCCGCAGCAGCGGATCATGCTGGAGACGGCGTGGAAGGCGGTCGAGGACTCCGGCCACCGCCCGTCGGAGATCCGCGGCAGCCGGACGGGTGTGTTCGTCGGCGCGACCTCGCGCGACTACGACTGGCTCCTGCACCGCGCGGGCCGTCATCGTGAGGGCCATGTCGTCAGCGGCAGCGGACACTGCCTCATCGCCAACCGGGTGTCCCACCAACTCGACCTGCGCGGACCGAGCGAGGCCGTCGACACGGCGTGCTCCAGCTCCCTCACCGCCCTCCATCGCGCGGTGCGTGCCGTACGCGGCGGAGAGTGCGACAGCGCGATCGTCGGCGGCGTGCACCTCTTCCTCACCCCCGATCTCTTCGTCGCGCTCGGCCAGTTGGGCATCATCTCGCCGGACGGGCGGTGCGCCGCCTTCGACCGCCGTGCCAACGGGATGGTGCGCGGCGAAGGCGCCGTCGCCGTCGTGATCAAACCCCTCTCCCGGGCGCTCGCGGACGGCGACACCGTCCACGCGCTGATCCGGGGCAGCGGGGTCTCCCACGGCGGCGGAGACCGGCGGGACTCCCTGATGATGCCCAACCCCACGGCACAGGCGGAGCTGATCGCCTCCGTCCACCGCGACGCGGCGGTGGACCCGCGCACCATCACCTACATCGAGGCCCACGGCACCGGTACCGAGGTCGGCGACCCGATCGAGGTACGCGGTCTGCGCAAGGCGTTCGCCGCGGGGACCGGCACGGCCGAGGACGAACGGACGGAATCCTGGTGCGCCCTCGGCACCGTCAAGTCCAACGTGGGGCACACGGAGGCGGCGGCCGGTCTCACCGGAGTGGTCAAGACCGTCCTCGCCATGCGGGCCGGCGCGCTCCCGCCGACGCTCCACTTCACCGAGGCCAACCCGCTGCTCGACCTGGAAGGCAGCCCCTTCCGTGTCGTGGACCGGCTCACCCCGTGGCAACCGCCGAGCGGCCTTCCACGACGTGCCGGCGTGAGTGCCTTCGGACTCGGGGGCACCAACGCGCATGTGCTGCTGGAGGACTACCCGCAATCCTCGCCTGCCGTGGACGCAGCGCAGGTACGCCCCTGTGTCGTCCCGCTGTCGGCCCGTACCGACGAGCGCCTCACGGCCTACGCCGGCGAGCTCCACGACTTCCTTGAGGACCTGCGTGAGGACGGAGCGGCCCTGCCGCCCCTGACGGACATCGCCTACACCCTGACCGTGGGAAGGGACCCGATGGCCAGTCGTCTGGCCGTCGTCGCGACCACCGCGCAGGAGTTGACCGCCGCGCTCCGGGCGCACCTGGACGGAGTGCCGGACCCGCGGGTGATCACCGGGACGAGCGCCGGTACCGGGGAAGCGGACGGGAGGAGCCCCGGCTCCGGTCCGCGGTCCGCGGTCCTCGCGGACGCGGTCACCTGGGTGACCGGCGGGATGCTCCCGCCGCCGCCCCCGGGCCGTCGGACACCGCTGCCCACCTACCCGTTCGAGCCCCAACGCCACTGGGCCGGTCCCACGGAGACGGCAGCGTCCGGGAATCCGCCTCCCGCCGCCGCGTCGGGTGATGGCGGGGAGGAGACGCTGCCCGACGTCCTGCAAGCACTCAGCGAGGGCCGTGTCTCGGTCGAGCACGTGGAACAGTTCATGGAAGGTGTGTTGTGAAAGAGCAGATGTCGAGACGGCGCATCCTCGAACTGGTCCGGAGCGGTGAGCTTCCGGCGGCCGAGGCAGCCGCCCTCATCGCCGTTGGCGCCGCGCCCCGGGAGGACGCCGGCCACGGGACGCTTCCCACGGTGCGGTGCTTCGCCCCGGGATGGGAGCAGGGCGACCGATCCGCCGTGTCCGTGGCCGGGACCAGAGCCGGGACCGTGTTCGTCCTCGACCGGACCGGCGGCGGGCTTCCCACCTTCGTCCCGCCCACGGGCGCCGTCCTCGTCCACGCGACGCACGACGCCGGCCTCCACCGCGAGGACGACTCCACCTACCGGGTCGGAGCGCGGGACGAATCGGCATGGGCACGCCTGTGGCGGGAGACCGGCCTGAACGGCCCCGCCCCGGAACGGATCGTGATCATCACAGCATCCGGTCCCGAGCGCTGTCTGGACGCGGTGTACCCCGCACTCGCGACACTCGTCCGCGAGCGGGTCCATGACCGTCTCGCCGTGGCCTGCGTCGCCGTGGGCGACGACCGGGACCTCTCCGCCGACGCGCTCGGCGGCTTCTGCGGTATCGCCGCCCAGGAGGACCGCCGGCTGCGCATGGTCTCCCTGTCGGTCGACCCGTCGGCGGACCTCGCGACCCTGGCCCTGGGAGAGCTGGCACGCACGGACCAGCCCCTCTCGCAGGTGCGGTACGACGGCGGGGGACGCTGGGTCCGGGTGATGCCGTCGGTGGAGCTCGCCTGGGACAAGGAGGCAGAACTGGCCGACGAGGGCGTCTACCTCGTCACGGGGGGCGCGGGCGGAATCGGACTGGCTCTCGCGGAGCTGCTGGCGAGCCGCTTCCGGGCGCGTTGCGTCCTCATGGGCCGCACGGGGGAAGCGGACATCCCGCCTGCCGCTCTCGCACGCATCCAGCGGGTCGGTGGCCGGGCACGGTACGTCAGCGGGGACGTGACCAGGCTGGACGACGTCCGGGCCGCGGTCGCGGTGGCCCGCGAGGAGTTCGGCCCGCTCACCGGAGTGCTGCATCTCGCCGGCGTCAACGCCGACTCCTACATCGCCAACAAGGCGCCCTCGGCGCACCACGGCGTCCTGGACCCCAAGGTGATGGGGGCGCGAAACCTCGACGAGGCGACCCGCGACGAACCTCTCACGTCCTTCGTGCTCTTCTCCTCCATGGCCGCCTACCTCGGCCATCCCGGGCAGAGCGACTACGCCGCGGCCGGACGGGCGCTCGGCGGCTTCGCCGCGCGCCGGGCCGCCCAGGTCGCCGGGGGCCACCGGTCCGGCACCACGGTCGCCATCGGCTGGCCGCTGTGGGACGGCGGCGGGATGCGGCTGAGCGCGAGCGACGAACTGGCCGTCGCGACGCTGCAGGGCATGACCGCGATGCCCGCCGAGACCGGTCTCGCGGTCATGTCCGCCGCGCTGCGGGCCGACCGCCCGGAGACCGTCGTGGTGTACGGGGACGGCCGGCGCATCGACCGCTTCGTGGCGGACCGCCTCGCCTCCGGCCGCACCTCCGGGGCCGTCGCGCCGTCCGTCACCCCCGCGGCCGTGAGGTCCGAGGACGACGACCTTGTCCGGGCGGCGAGCGCGCACCTCGTCGAAGTCGTGTCAGGTCTCGCCCGGATGCGTCCGGGACAACTCGCTCCCGACCAGGAGTTCTCGGCGCTCGGCATCGACTCGGTCATGATCAAGCGTCTCTCCGTGTCGCTGGAGGACTTCCTGGGATGCCCGATGCCGGTGACGCTCCTGTTCGAGCACCGCACCGTGAACGAGCTGGCCCGACACCTCGCCACGGCCTTCGAGGAGCCGCTGCGTTCAGCGCTCCACCGCCCGGACCCGCTCACGACCGGCTCGTCGACGGCCTTCGCACCGGATGCCGCGCCCGCGCCCCCTGCCCCGGAAGGCGCGAGCGCCGACGAGGCCGTCGCCATCGTCGGACTGGCCGGCCGCTACCCCGGAGCCGACGACGTCGGCGACCTGTGGGAACTGCTCAGCGGCGGCCGTGACAGCACGGGCGAGATCCCCGCGGACCGCTGGGACAAGGACCTGTGGCACGACACCGGGGACCGCAGGCCCGGCTCCAGCTACGGACGTTGGGGCGGCTTCCTCTCCGGCGTCACCCGCTTCGACTCCCTGTTCTTCTCCATAGCGCCGCGTGAGGCCCGGCGGATGGACCCGGCCGAACGGCTGTTCCTCGAAGTCGCCTGGTCCGCCCTGGAGGACGCCGGATACACACGGGCCCGGCTGCACCGTGCCACCCGGACCGAGGAGGGCCACGCCCTGGGCGTGTTCGTCGGCACCACGGGACTGGCCTACGGACTGGTCGGCGCCGAGGAATGGGGCAAGGGCAACCCCGTCTCGGCCCACTCCATGGAGTTCTCGCTCGCCAACCGGCTGTCCTACTTCCTCGACGCCCACGGACCCAGCATGTCCGTCGACACGGCGTGCTCGGCCTCCCTGACGGCCCTGCACCTGGCCTGCGAGAGCCTGCGGCGCGGCGAATCCCGGATGGCCGTCGCCGGGGGCGCCTACCTCAACCTGCACCCCCTCAAGTACGCGATGCTCTCGGAGCAGCGGATGATGTCGCCCGACGGCGTGTGCCGCCCGTTCGGCGAGGGCGGCAACGGCTTCGTCCCGGGCGAGGGCGTCGGCGCGGTCGTGCTCAAGCCCCTGTCCGCCGCGCTCGCCGACGGCGACCACGTCCACGCGGTCATCCGCTCCACCTCGATCAGCCACGGCGGACGGACCAACGGCTACACCGTGCCCTCTCCGAAGGGGCACGCCGCCGTGATCCGGTCGGCACTGCGCAGGGCCGGGGTTGACCCCCGCACGATCGGCTACGTCGAGGCGCACGGCACCGGGACCGAACTGGGCGACCCCATCGAGATCGACGGCCTGGAGCGCGCCTTCCGGGAGTACACACCCGACCGCGGGTTCTGCTCCATTGGCTCGGTCAAGGGGAACATCGGCCACGCCGAAGCGGCCGCCGGCATCGCCGGTCTGACCAAAGTACTGCTCCAGCTCCGGCACCGGAAGCTCGCCCCCACTCTGCACAGCGACCCGCCCAATCCGCGGATCGACTTCGCCGCGACACCCTTCCGGCTCCAGCGATCCCTGGAGCCCTGGCACGCGACGCGGGGCGGCACTCCCCGGCGGGCGGCGGTCAGCTCCTTCGGGGCCGGCGGTGCGAACGCACACCTGATCGTCGAGGAGTTCGGGGACCGCGAGGGGTCCCTTCCCGGCGCTGGGGAGGAGGGCAAGGAACATCTGATCCTGCTCTCGGCCCGGACCCCGGACCGGCTGACGGCCATGGCCGAACGCCTGGCGAGGGCGCTCACCCGGCCCGACGCTCCCCGGCCGCTTCGCGACATCGCGCACACGCTGCGCGTCGGCCGCGAGCCGTTCGCGTACCGCCGGGCGCTGGTGGTCGCCTCGGTCGACGAACTCGTCGAGCGTCTTCGGCAGCCGCACGAGCCGTACGAGCCGCAGCACATCGCCACGGCACCGGGGGACGGACCGGCCGGCACCTCACGCCGAAGCACAGACGAACTGCTCCGCGCCCTGCGTTGGCGCGAGTTGGGCGACCTCTGGGCCCGTGGCGCCGACATCGACTGGACCGCGGCACCGGGGACGTCCCCGCGGCCGAGCATCGTCCCGCTCCCCGGATACCCCTTCGCCGGGCCGTCCCACTGGCCGTCGGTCCGCCCGGCGGTCCGGCCGGGGTCGGTCTCCGACGAGGCCGTCGGCGCCCGTGGGGGAGCACCGCTCGTGGAGGTCGGGAACAGCGACGGAGCAGCCGAGTTCGCACTCGACCTGCCTCCCACCGATCCGGTGATCGCGGACCATGTGGTCGACGGCCGACCGGTCCTGGCCGGCGTGGCCCATCTGGAACTCGTCCGGGCCGCCGCGGCCCGGCTGACCGGCCACGGCGTCGCCGCGCTGACCGACGTACGCTGGCGTGCCCCTCTCGATCTGGACACGGGTGCGCCGACGGTCCTGCTGACCGCCGAAGGCGACACCGTCCGCGGACAGGTCATCACGCGCGGCCCGGACGGCACCACCGTCCACGCGACCATGACCGCGTCGACAGTACCGGGGGAGCCGGCCGGACGCGCTGACCCGGCGGCGCTCCGCTCCCGCTGTACGCGGGAGGAGTCCGCGAACTCCTTCTACGGACGCGCGGCGGAACAAGGGCTCGCGTTCGGGCCCGCCTACCGTCTCGTCCGCCGGATGTACCGCGGGGACGGAGAAGCCTTTGCCGAACTGTCCGCCACCCCGGGAGGGGGCAGCGACTGGTGGCTGGAGCCCGGCGCGACCGACGCGGCCCTGCACACGCTCCACGGGGCGGTGCCCTTCTGGGACGAACCGGCGACCCTTCCGGTCTCCGTGGCACGGGTGGACCTCGTGGCTCCCTCGGGGCAGGCCCGCTACGCCCACGCGCGGCTGGTGGAGGCCGATCCGGCACGCGGCACGGTGCGCTGCGACGTGGACCTGTACGACGAGGACGGCCGACCGCTCGTACGCTTCGCCGGCCTGACGGCTGTCCGACCGGCCCGGACCGGTTCCCTGCCCGCCTACCGGCCGGTGTGGCGGCTGACCGGGCCCGTATGGGAAACGCCCGGCGACCGCTCCGGGACGACCCTCGTGTTCACCACGGAACGGGACCACGGCCTCGGCGCCGCGATCGTCCGCCGAGCCGGAGCAGACGCCCGGCTGGTCGACATCACCGCCCTCGCCTCCGCGGAGGCGTTCGGCCGGATTCTTCGCGAGCTGCCCACGCTCGGGCACGTCTACTTCCTGGGCGGTGTGGAGCGGCGGCGCTACTCGCCGACCGACCTGGACCACCTGGAACTCTCCCAGCGCCACGGCTGCCTGGCGCTCTTCCACCTCGCTCGGAGCATCGCCGAACTCCGCCCCCAGGGCACCCGTCTGACCGTCGTCACCAACGACAGCCAGCAGACCGACGACGCACTTCCGACCGCCAATCCGTTCGCTGCCTCCCTGCACGGCCTGACCCGGACCCTCGCCCGCGAGATGCCGTTCCTGACGGTGGTCGGCGTCGACGTGGCGGGGGCGGAACTCGCCCACTGCTCCGCGGCGGACACCTGGGACACCTTGCTCGCGCGGATCGACGCCGAGCCGGGTGGGCTCCCCCACGAGGAAGTGGTCCTGCGGGACGGGGCCCGCCTGACGAAGCGGCTGATGCCGGTCCGGATGCCCGAAGGGGAGAGGACCCGTTCACCGTTCCGGGCGGGCGGCCGGTATCTCGTCGTCGGGGGTGCGGGTGGTCTCGGAGCGGCGATCAGCGAGCGGCTGGCCCGGGATTTCGGGGCCCGACTGCTGATCGTGGGCAGGCGCCCCGAAGCCGACCTGCCCGAGGGGCTGCTGGCCGGGCTGCGCCTGGCGGGCGCCGCGTCGGTCGACTACGCGGCGGCGGACGTGACCGATCCGTCGGCGATGAGGAACGTCGTGAGCCGGATGCGGGAACGGTTCGGCGGCGTGGACGGAGTGATTCACTCCGCCTTCGTCCTGTCGGACCGGACGATCGCCCGTGCCGACGACGTCTCCTTCACCGACGCTCTCGGCCCCAAGGTGCGGGGGACCGTCGCCCTGTGCGACGCCCTGGCGGCGGAACCCCTCGACTTCCTCGCCTTCTTCTCCTCGGCCATCGCCCACACCGGCAACCCGGGCCAGTCCAACTACGCCGCCGGCTCCACGTTCCAGGACGCCTACGGGCTGCACCTGGCGAACGCGCTGCACTGGCCGGTGACCGTTCTCGACTGGGGCTTCTGGGGGGACCAGGGGGCCGTCGCGACCGATGAGCACCGCAGCCGCCTCGCGGAGTGGGGCGTACAGCCCATCTCGTCCGACGAAGGCTGGCGCTACCTCCGGCAGGCACTGACCGCGGACACCTCCCACGTGGTGCCGTTCAAGGTCTCCGACGCCCTGGCGGAGGTGACGCCCGTCGCCACGAGCGAGCACCACACCCTGGAACCGTCGGCCACGCCCGCCACGCTCGGCCCGGTCCTCGCCGCGACCCGTGCGGCGGTGCGCGCAGCGGGGGAGCCGTTCGCTCCGGACTACCTGGACACCGTGGACGAGTACGTACGACAGCTCGTCCGGGAAAAGCTCACCGCCATGGGGCTGCCGGATCCGGCCGGGGACAGCCCGTCCTCGGACGGCCTCAGGTCCGCCCTCGGAGTCGTACCCGCGCAGCACCGCCTCTTCGACGCGCTCCGCGCCGCACTGGACAGCGCTCATCCTTTCCAACGTCCCCAGGGGAAGCCCGACGACAGCCACCGGCGGGAAGCCCTCCTGCGGCGGTTCCCCCACCTCGGCCCGACCCTGGACCTGATGGAGGAGTGCGTCGCCGCGCTCCCCGAGATCCTCACGGGTGCCCGGCGCGGCCTCGACGTGCTCTTTCCCGGAGGCGACGACCGCCGTCTGGCCGCCCTCTACCACGACGATCCCCGTACCCGGCACTTCAACGCTCTGTGCGCGGCGGCGGTCGCGGAGGCGGTCCGTACCCGGTCGGCTCTTCTGGGCACGGCCACCGCAACGGCTCCGCTGCGCGTCCTGGAGATCGGGGCGGGCACCGGCGGCACCACCCGGCAGGTGCTGGACGTCCTCGACCGGTTCGCCGACCGGGTCCGCTACGACATCACCGACATCGCGCCGAGCCTGCTGCTCGGAGCGGAGCGGAGGTTCGGCGCCGGCCGCCCTTACGCCGTGTTCCGCCCGCTCGACATCGCCGCGAACCCGGCCGGACAGGGTTTTGCCGAGGACCGCTACGACCTCGTCGTCGCCACGAACGTCCTGCACGCGGTCCCTGACGTGCGCGCGGCCCTGGGGCATGTGGCCCGTCTGATGAGGCCGGGTGCGCTGCTCGTGGTGAACGAGGCGACCCGCGTACTCGACAGCGTCACCCCGGTCTTCGGCCTCACGGACGGCTGGTGGCATGCCCGGGACGAGGAACTGCGGCTGCCGCACTCGCCCCTGCTCGCCCCCGGCGCCTGGCGCGGCCTGATGACCGAGGCGGGAATGAGAGGCGTCCGGCATTTCGGCGTCGAGGGCTGGACGCCGGAGCAGTGCGGTCAGCGGCTCTTCATCGCCGAGCGCGGCCCGTGGGTCCCGGACCCCTCCGTCTCCCCGCGCGCGGAGCGGGCGACGACACCCCCTCCGACGGTCACCGACAGCGAGACCCCTGCGCATTCGCCCGGGAGCGACGACCTCCTCGAACGGACCGTCGCCCTGCTCACGGAGACATACACCGGACTGCTGCGCATGGAGAAGGGCGAACTGGAGGCCGGAACACCTCTGATCGCCTATGGGACGGACTCGCTGACCACCATGGAGGCACGCGAGATCCTGGAGCGCCGCCTCGGGCCGCTGCCCCGGGAAGTCCTCACCACGGGGGAGTCCGTGACGGACATCGCCCGATGGCTCATCGACGCCTGCGGGCCACGGCTGGCGGCAGCTGTGGCCGGTGGATCCCCCGATCCCGTGGACGACGTCGCGGCTACCCCGGAATCACCCGCTGCCGACGGGCACGACGGAGGCGCGACGCCGGCTCACCGCGATCCGGCCCCTCGCGCGCGGAATTCCGCCGTCTCCGCCCGCACCCCCCGCCACGAGGCCGTGGAGCCCGTCGCCATCGTCGGTCTGGCGGGACGCTACCCCGGAGCCCGCGATCCCGAGACCCTCTGGAGCTTGCTGCTGCACGGTGACGACGCCATCGGGGAGATCCCCGGGACACGGTGGCCGCTGGCCGACCACGACGACCCCACGGGCAGGGCAGCGGGACGCTCCTACCACCGCTGGGGAGCGTTCCTGGAGGACATCGACCGGTTCGACCCGCTGCTCTTCCGGATCTCGCCGCGGGAGGCGGAGCGGATGGACCCGGCGGAACGCCTGTTCCTGCAGACCGCGTGGGAGGCGCTGGAGGACGCCGGATGGCCGCCCTCGCGGCTGCGATCGCGGGCCGGAGAGACCGGACGCGCCCGGGTCGGCGTCTTCGTCGGGATGATGCATCACGGGCAGTACCAGCTCCTCGCCACCGAGGAATGGGGGCGGGGCAACCGGCTCCAGGCGCCTGCGTCGTCCTGGTCCCTCGCCAACCGCGTCTCCCACACCTTCGGATTCGCCGGTCCCAGCATGACCGTCGACACCGCCTGCTCCTCCTCCCTGACCGCCCTGCACCTGGCGTCGGCGAGCGTACGGGCGGGGGAGTGCACCACCGCGCTGGTGGGCGGAGTCAACCTCATCCTGCATCCGAGCCACCATCTCGACCTCGCGACGGCCGGAATGCTCTCCCGCGACGGCCGGAGTCGGGTCTTCGACAGCGAGGCCGACGGCATGGTCACCGGCGAAGGCGTCGGAGCGGTCGTCGTGAAGAGACTGTCGGACGCCGTCAGGGACGGCGACCGCATAGACGCCTGCGTCCTCGGTTCGGCCGCCAACTCCGACGGGACGGCGGACCGCTACGGGGTGCCCAGCGCCGACGCACAGGTCGAGCTGATCGAGGACGCGCTGCGTGCGGCGGGAATCGACGCCGCCTCCGTGCAGTACGTGGAGGCCCAGGCCACCGGATCACCCGTGGGCGATCCGGTCGAGCTGGAAGCGCTGCGCCGCACGTACCTGACCGCCGGCGGTCGGACGTCCCTGGCCGTGGGCTCCCTCAAGCCCAACATCGGCCATCTGGAAGCGGCATCGGGAATGGCGCAGCTGACGAAGGCTCTGATGCAGCTCCGCCACGGAGTCCTGGCTCCCACCCTCGGAGCGGACGGGCCGCTCACCGCGGACGGATTCCAGGTGCCCCGGGAACCCACGCCCTGGCCGACCCGGCCGGCCGGCGCCCCACGCCGGGCCGCCGTCAGCAGCTTCGGGGCGGGAGGTGCCAACGCCCACGTCATCCTGGAGGAGGCGCCTCCCCGCCGACTGCCGGAACCCGACCCCGCCGGGCCGGTCGGCGAGGTGCTGTTCCTGTCGGCGCGCACCGCCGGACAACTCCGCGCGCACGCGATCCGCATCGGTGACCATCTGCGGGAAACCGGCGCCGAACTGAGACTCGCCGATGTCGCCCACACCCTGCGCCTCGGGCGGGAACCCCTGCCCGCTCGCCTGGCCGCACCCGTGCGCAGCCTGGCCGACGCGGTGGACGTGCTCGACGCGTACGCGAACGGACGGTCGTCGCCGCATCTGCTGACGAACGCGCGGGCGGGCGGCTCCGCCGACACGGCCGGGAGTCCCGCAGCGGGCGCGTGGCCCGCGGGCGGATACCCGGCTGCGCGCGCGTGGGTGGACGGCCTCGCCGGCGTAGCCCACCCGAACGAGGACGGCGGTCGCGGCCGGATCGTCTCGTTGCCTTCCTATCCCTTCGCGGGCAACCGGTACTGGCTGGATCTGCCGGACCGGAGCCCCGCCGTCGACGACGGGCCCGCGTTCCCGTCCGAGGAGCTTCCCGTGACCCAGTACCCGTCGACCCCCGACACCGAGGAATCCACCAGGGCGGCCGACCGGCCGGGCCCGGACGCCGCTCAGGAGACCCTGGTCGGGCTGATCTGCGAACTCCTGGGCGTCTCACGCTCCGACATCGACCTGGCCGACCACCTCAGCGACTTCGGCTTCGACTCGGTGACCATGGTGAGACTGGCCGACCGGCTGGGTGCCGAGTTCGACCTCGACGTCAGCCCCGCGATCCTCTACGGGTGCCGTGACGTCGCCGCGGTGGTGGATCTCCTGACCGCCCCGCGCGCCGGGGCAGCCGGCCGGCGGGAGCCCGGCGGTCCGCCGGCCGGGAGCCCCGATTTGGCGAGCGGCCCCACGGAGCCGCCGGTACGGGAGGCGCCGAGCCGGGCCGAGGCCGCTGACGACCCCCACCCGTGGGTGAACGAACCCGTGGCCGTCGTCGGCATGGCGGGCGCCTTCCCGGGCTCACCGGATCTGGACAGCTTCTGGAACCATCTGGCGGCAGGCCGCGACCTCGTCGGTGACGCACCGTCCGACCGCTTCCCCGGAATCGACGCGGCCCGGCGCCCCCAGGACGGATTCCTCGACGGCGTCGACCGTTTCGACGCCGAGTTCTTCCAGATATCGCCACGCGAGGCCCGGGTCATGGACCCCCAGCACCGCCTGTTCCTGCAGACGGTGTGGGCCGCGATCGAGGAGGCGGGACACGACCCGGCGGACCTCGCGGGCACCCGGTGCGGGCTTTACGTCGGTGTGGCCTCCTCCGAGTACGGAGAACTGGCCCGCGAACGCGGCGCGAGCGTGGACGGCCAGCTCATCACCGGCAACGACCACAGCGTGCTGGCCAACCGGATCTCGTTCCTGCTCGACCTGCGCGGTCCCAGCGAGCCCGTCGACACCGCCTGCTCCAGCTCCCTGGTCGCGATCCACCGGGCCGTCAGCGCCATCCGGAGCGGCGAGTGCGACCTCGCGATCGCCGGTGGAGTCAACATCATCCTGTCCATTACCGGATTCGACGCCTTCACCACGTCGGGCATGCTCGCCGCCGACGGCCGCTGCAAGGCCTTCGACCACCGGGCGGACGGATACGTACGGGGCGAGGGAGTCGGGGCCGTTCTCCTCAAGCCGCTCAGCCGCGCACGGGCCGACGGGGACCACATCCACGGCCTCATCACCGGGAGCGCCACCAACCACGGAGGACGCGCCGCCTCGCTGACCGCCCCGAACCCCGCTGCCCAGGCAGCGGTGATCACCCGTGCCCAGGAGGACGCCGGGGTCGGCCCGGAGCAGATCAGCTACGTTGAGGCGCACGGTACGGGGACGGCGCTGGGCGATCCGATCGAGGTCACCGGACTCCGGACCGCGTTCGAGCGCGAGGGAGCTCCGGAGGGCGCTGGTCTCCAGCACTGCGGGCTCGGCACGGTCAAGACCAACGTGGGGCATCTGGAGACCGCCGCCGGCATCGCGGGACTCATCAAAGTGCTGCTCGCCCTCCGGCACGGCGTACTTCCGCCGACGCTCCACGTGGAGCGGGTCAACCCCGGTGTGCGGCTGTCCGGTTCCTCCTTCCACCTCGTCACTTCCGTACGGCCGTGGCAGCGGCCGATCGACCGGGCCACCGGCTCGCCGGCGCCCCGGCGAGCCGGTGTCAGCTCTTTCGGATTCGGCGGGATGAACGCGCACATCGTCGTCGAGGAGCCTCCCGCGACCGAGCCGGACACCACCCCGGACACAGCTGCGCCGCACCTCTTCGTACTCAGCGCGCGCACCCCCGAACGGCTCGATGCCCACGCTCGGGGGCTGATGGCACATCTGGACCGCCTTGTCACGAGCGGCGGACCGCACAGGCCGACCGCCGCCGAGATCGCGTACACCCTGCAGGTCGGGCGTCGCCCCTTCGCCGCCCGCCTCGCGGTGACGGCCACCTCACTCGACGAGCTGGCGGACGTGCTGCGGAACCACGTGGCGGGAACTCCCGACCAGAGGCTGCACGCCTCCACCCCGGCCGGGGCGGAGTCCGGCCCTGGGTGGGACGCCGACGACATCGCCGCCGCACTCGACCGAGCCCGCCGGGGCGACGCGCGGAGGCTTGCCGCCCTGTGGGCGGGCGGTGCCGCCGTCGACTGGCGTGCACTGCATCCGGCCGGGGGGCGCGGGCGGGTGACCCTGCCGGCCTATCCGTTCGCGCCCACCAGCCACTGGCTGCCCGCGCCCTCACCGGGCCCCCGGCAGCCCAGCTCCACGCCTGCCGCCTCGGCGGATGGATACCGGGACGTCCCGGTACCCTCCGCGGCCCGCACACCCGTCGCCGTAGCCCCGCTCCTTTCGCCGCCGTCGGCGGCCCCGGACTCGTCCGGCAGGCCCGCTCCGCTGTGGGCGTACGTCCGCGAGGCCATCGCCGACGGCATCGGGATACGCCCCACCGACGTGGACCCGGCACGGGAGTTCGCCTCGTACGGTGTCGATTCGATCGGCGCCATGCGCATCATGCAGACCATCCAGGCGCGCTACGGCGATCACATCCCGATGGCGGCGATCCTCGAACACCCCAGCGTCGACCGGCTCGCAGCCCACCTCGGACGCAGTTATGTGCTGCCCGACGAGATACCCGACACGGCCGCGCCGATGCTGCCGGACACGGCCGCCCCGGTCAGCGGCGCGGCGCCTCGCCTCACCGCCCAGCCCGTCTGGATCCCCTTCACGGAGACGGAGACGGGCGTCCCCGCCTACTGCCTGTTCGGCGACACCGGAGAACTGACCTGGCTGCTCCATCTGTCCGAAGGACTCGCCGCGGCGGGACCGGTCCTGGGCCTCGAAGCCCCCGGCTTCGGCGACCACGCCGAACCGGTAGGAGACATCGCCGACCTGGCGCGATTCTGTGCCGAAGCCGTTCTGGCACGCCATGGTGAGGGGCCCTGCCGCGTGGTCGGGCACGGCCTGTGCGGCTTCGTCGCCGCCGAGACGGCGAGGCTGCTCCTGGACGCCGGTGTGGACGTCGCCGAACTCTTCCTTCTGGGCACTCCGGAGCCCGGACTCGTGCCCGCGGCGGAGTCGCCCGCCGCCTCCGTCGCCGCCGTCGCGGAGACCCTCGCCGCCGTCTGGGGTGCGGGTGCCCGCCCGGCCCTCGACGCGACGGTCCCCGCTGCGGACCTCGACGCCCGCACGGAGGCGGCGGCACGGCTGCTGGAGCCGTACGCGCCCATGCCCGCGAAGGCGTTGCACCGATGGCTGCCGAACGCGGTCCGGTGGCGCCGTGCCCTGGCCGACACGGCCGCCCGGTACCGGCCGAGCCCGCTCTCGGGCGTCGGCAGGGCGCAGGTGATCCGCGGTGTCCAGGGAGTCGAAGGGGAACTCGGCGACTTCGACCGGTGGATCGCGCCGCCTCCGGCCCTGCGCGAACTCGACCGCGCCCCCTGGGACCTCGTCTCCGAGGACGTCGCCCGTGAGATCGCCGAAACCCGCCCCGCCCCACGGTCCGGCGACGGCGAACAGCCGTCACCGCTCGTGTCCATCAACCGCTACGGCAACGGCAGGCGCTCCTTCTGGGCCCACAACCTGTACGGCGAGGTGAGCTACGCCATCTACCTCTCCCGCCACCTCGGCTCGCACACTCCCTTGATCGGGATGGAGCAACTGGGCGTCGGGCCCCACGGCTCCGCGGGGTCGGGGAACTACTCCTCGGTGAAGGAGATGGCCGCCCACTACGTCTCCGAACTGCGGGAGCAGTTCCCCGGGGAGCCCTATCTGCTGGGAGGCTGCTCGTTCGGGGGCGTGCTCGCCTACGAGATGGCCGCCCAGTTGCAGAAGGCCGGCGAAGCGGTGTCGCACCTGATCGTCATCGACCCGATCATGCCGGGCACGGAGTCGTGGGACAGCGTCGACTGGGGAACGGTCACCGAGGTCGAGGCCGAGTCGTTCTCCCTGGTCATGCTCGGGAACGCGATGTGCCAGAGGTACGGAGTCACGGAGCAGGTCACCCTGTCCGATCTCCACGGCCTCGACCTGGACGCCCAGCTCTCCTTCGTGGCCCGGCACATCCACCTGCGCGCCGCTTCCGGGCCGGACCAGGAGCTGATCAAACGCCAGATCCTGGTCCGGCACGAGGTGATGCTCCGCAACGGCGACCTGTTGCAGGAGTACCGGCCCGAGCCGCTGACCACCTCGGTCCCCACCACGCTCTTCCACGCCACGGAGGGTTTTCTGGCCCCGGGCAACGACAACCACCTTCCCGCCGTGCCCCGGACGAGCAAGGACACGTCCAACGGGTTCGCCGCCTTCGTGGGCGACCGCATGACCATCCACGAGATGACGGCCGACCACCACACCATCGCCCACAACGACAACCTCGCCCGGATCGCGCGCACGCTCTCGCCCCTTCTGGACGTGGCCGGCGCTCCGGTCGGGATGTTCCCGGCCTCGCTGTACCCGGCCCAGCGACCCGGCAAGAAGTGAGGACCCCATGGAGCTGAGCGTCTACTTCTTCTCCGCCAACGACCGCTATGACTTCGGGGAGCGCTACCGCTTCATCCTTGACGTCGCCCGATTCATCGACGCCCGGGGCTTCGCCGCGATCTGGACGCCAGAGCGGCACTTCCAGGAGTTCGGGGGCAGCTTCCCGAACCCGGCCGTACTGTCCGCGGCCCTGGCCGTGGCGACGGAGAACATCGACATCCGGGCGGGCAGCGTGGTGCTGCCGCACCACCACCCGGTGCGCGTGGTCGAGGAGTGGTCCCTCGTCGACCAGCTCTCCGGTGGCCGGGCCGGCGTCTGCGTGGCGACCGGCTGGCACCAGGGCGACTTCGTGTTCTACCCCGACGGTTACGAGACGCGTCGGGAGGACACCCTGGGCCACATCGACACCCTGAAGAGGTTGTGGCGGGGCAATTCGGTGGCCTTCCCTGGCCCGGGTGGCCGGGAACTGGAAGTGCGGACCTTCCCCCGGCCCCGACAGCCGGAACTCCCGCTGTGGCTCGTCCACACGTCGAACCCCCGGACCTGGCTGGAAGCCGGTCGGCGCGGGCTCAACATCCTGACTCTGCTGACGAGTTGGGAGAAGCTCGAAGAGAACGTCACCGCGTACCGGGCGGCGCGGGCGGAGGCGGGACACGACCCCGCCGCCGGGGTCGTCACCGTCGGCATGCACACCTACGTGGGCAGCGGCGACGAGGACGTCTGGGAGCTCGTCCGCCGTCCCGTCAAGCAGTACCTCAGCTCTTTCATGAGCCAGCAGAGGCAGGACGACAAGGTCAGCGGCACCTCACGGGGGACCGACACCGCCGAGCAGGACAAGCTCGCCGAGCTGATGGCCGAGGACTACTACAGCCGAAGGTCCCTGCTCGGCAGCGTCGACAAGTGCGCCGCCACCGTCGACCGGCTCGGTGCCGCGGGAGTCGACGAGGTCGCCTGCCTGGTGGACTTCGGACTCCCCTTCCCGACGGTGCTCGACGCCCTGCCCGCTCTGGACGAACTTCGCCGGCGTTGCTCGGCGAGAACGGCGCACGAGGTGCGCCCCACAGTCCCCGGCCTCGGCCCTCGGGCGGCCAGCGGTCGCCGGGACGTCAGCTGGTACTACGACCGAGGCTGACAGCGAGAGCCGCCACCACCGAACCACGGAGAGCCGAATGCCGAACGATCCCGAGTCCAACATCGACGGTGTCGCCGAACTCTACGACGAGTTCAGCGAGTTCCACGCCCGTATCAACGACAGCAACCTGCACCTTGGCTACTGGGAGGACCAGAACGACCGCCGTTCGTTCCAGGAGGCCACCGCGAGGCTCACCGAACTCATGATGGCCCGGCTCGACCCCGCGCCGGGCCAGCGCATCCTGGACATCGGCTGCGGTATCGGCCAGCCGGCGTTCACCCTCGCCGAGGCCTTCGACGTGGAGATCCTGGGTGTCACGGTGAGTCCCCGTCAGATCGAGCGGGCCACCGCCACGGCGCGCGAACGGAAAATGGACGATCGTGTCCGGTTCGAGCGAGCCGACGCCCAGAAGCTGCCGTACAAGGACGCCTCCTTCGACGGCGCCTGGCTCTTCGAGTCACTGATCCACATGCCCGACAAGGCGCGTGCGCTCAGGGAGACCGCCAGGGTGCTGCGTCCCGGAGGCCGACTGGCCGTCGCCGACATGTTCCACGAACCGGGAAACGACTGGTCCGGCATACACCCGCTGGTCACAGCGATCGAACTCGACGCCTACACGCCTCTCCTGGAGGCGGAGGGGTTCGACGTGGTGGACGTCCAGGACGTGACCGAACACATCCATGTGCCCGAGGAGGTCCGGACGGCGCTCCGCACGCAAATGCTCGCTCACCGGGACGAGTGGGTGCGTATAGCGGGGGAGAGCGTGGTCGAGGCGCTGCTCGACCCCGAGGTGAACACCTTCTACACACCCGGCCTCGGCTACGTCCTGATCACCGCGGAACGCCGCTGAGGCTCCGCTCGTGTGCGGGGTGGCAGTGACACCCCGCACACGAGCGCTGTCCGGGCCGTCAGGGCACGAGCGTGGCCAGCAGCTCCGCGGACAGCAGCTGGAGCAGCTGTTCACGCTGGGTCTCCAGGAAGAAGTGGCCCCCGGGCAGCATGACGGTGGTGCAGCCGGCGGTGGTGTGCGCGCCCCAGGCGGCCAGGGAGCCGACGGACGTCTCGGGGTCGTCCTCCCCGCCGAGGGCGAGGATCGGGCAGCTCAACGGTCTTCCCGGGCGGTGGGCGTACGTCTCCAGCATGGTGACGTCGGCCCGCAGGATCGGGAGATACAGGTCTCGCATCTGGGCGTCCTCGCGGATCACCTTCGGAATCGCACCGAACCTCTGGTCCAGCAGGTCCAGGTACTCGTCGTCCGGGAGATGACTCATCGCCACGCCGGATGCCCCGAGGTGTGGAGCGTTGCGTCCGCCGACAGCGAGAAACGTGGGCTCCGTGTCCCACCGGTCCCGGAGCGCCCGGGCGATCTCGAAGGCGAGGAACGCCCCGAGACTGTGGCCGAAGAGCGCGTACGGGCCCGGACCGAGTGCGACCAGTGCCGCAGCGGCGTCGGCCGCCACGGACACCAGGTCGGTGGCGAGAGGTTCCGCCATCCGCGCGTCGTGGCCGGGCAGACGCAGCGCCCAGGGCTCGACCGCCGGGAGCAGGGCATGCCCCCAGCGTTGGTAGACCGACGCGCCACCACCCGCGTAGGGCACGCAGACCAGGCGGAGCAGAGGGCCGGTCCGGAGGTCCCGGTCATTCTTCCGCGGGACCGCCGGCCGGACGATCCACCGGTCCGGCCGGACGGCGAGGCCGTCCGCCGGACCGTTCATGCCGCGTGGTGGGGCTCGGGGCCACCGGCCCAGGCGGGGATGTCGATGATCTCGACAATCGCACAGGAGAAGGCGATTCCGGCGCCGGCGCCGAGCAGGAGCACGCGGTCTCCCCCCGCCAACTGGCCGGTGGTGAGGAGGTGGAACAGCCCGCTCGTCTGGTCGTTGGCCCCGGTGTGGCCCATGGACCGCCCGAAGTCCCACACCCCGAGGTCGGCGGCGTTCTCGCCGAACGGTTCCAGGAGCCGCTGCAACACACCGCGATCCCCCACGAACTGGTGGGCGACCCGGGTGATGTCCCCGACTCCCAGCCCCGCTTCCTCCAGCGTCTCCAGGATCAGCGTCCGCTGCGTCTCGCCCATCAGGGCTCCGGCCCGGACCACGTCCTGTCCTCCCTGGTACGTGGCAGCCCTCTCCCGCAGATCGACCCGGCGGCCGGTCGTACATCCGGGCGGGAAGAGCGGTTCGCCGCCGCGGTTCAGCTCCTCCAGGTCCGGAAGAGACGTGGCGCGCACATTCAGCAGCCGGGCGAACCCCTGCTCCCGTGACAGGACCACGGCGGTCGCGGCGTCGCCGAACAGCCCTCCCGGAGTGGCGCGCCAGCGGTCCACCAGCGGGTCGCCCCAGTTGTCCGCGGACGTGACCAGTGCCGCGACGCGGTCGCCGCACGCCCCGAGCCAGCACCCGGCGAGCTCCATGGCCGCCAGGAACCCGTTGCAGCCCTGGCGGATCTCCACGGCCGGGACATGGCCGCCCACGGTGTTGCGGAGGATGTAGTGCTGCGGGGACCACATGTCCGGGCCCTGGTGGTTGCACGTGGCGTGCATCAGCACGGCCACGTCCCGCGTGTCGTGCCCGGAGACCGCCAAGGCGTCCTTGGCCGCCCTGACGGCCATGTCCGGCGCGGGGACGTCGCCGGCGACCGCGACGGAGGCCCAGCCCAGGGCGGCCGCCTCATCGGCGTCGTACCGGCCGTCCGCGACGGCCTGTGCGGTGGTGACCCGTTCGGGCAGGTAGGCGCCCATCCCGGCGAGGTAGAGGTTGTCGAAGAGCATGACGGGAACCTTTGCGTTAGGTGGAGGCGTGGACCGGGGAAACCGCGCTGGACTTGGCGAGCCCGTGGTTCTGCATCGAGAACAGCCGGGCGTTGAGCCACATGCAGGGCTGGATGAGGGTGTCGACGAGGACCAGGAAGCAGACCGTGCCCACCCCGGTCGGCCCGCCCATGAGGTATCCCGATCCCAGAAGAATCAGCTCCAGGCTTCCCTTGGCCACCCAGAAGGGCCAGCCCCACCGGTGGACCATGCTGATGGCCACCAGGTCCATCGCGCGGATGCCCACCCCGCTCATGATGATCAGGGCCGATCCGTAGGTGCACAGAAGGACCCCGGCCAGCATGAGGGCGACGTCCGTGACGGGTATGTGGCCGGCGAGTCCGGTGGCGCGCAGCACGTCGATCATGCTGCCGCAGAGGAAGAAGGTGAAGAAGGGCGACAGCGGAGGCCGTCTGCGGTTCCAGCAGGCCCAGATCACGAGGCAGACCACCGCCACGAGGGCCTGGGCGATTCCGATGGTCAGCGGAACGTGCTCCAGCAGCCCGAGCGCGAACACGTCCAGAGGGTCGGTACCCAGATCCGCGTTGATGAAGAACGCCGCGCCGAGGGAGAAGGAGAAGCACCCGGCCAGGTAGACGCCGTAGCGGGTTCGGCGCTCCGCCAGGTGGACGCGGAGGCGTGAGCCGGCGCCGCGATGGCGTGACGCATCATTCATGCGGACTCCCGAGTGAGACTGACGGTGGAGGGAGGGAGCGGCGGACGCGCCGCGCCCTGTCGGCGAGCCTGGCCGGTCCAGGGGGACGATCGCCCCGGTAGCACCCCCAGCACGCACCCCAGACTCGACCGAGCGGGGGCCGCGGTGCCTCCGGGTAGGCGGGCACGGCACCGCCGTCAGAATTCCGACAGTGATTCGCGTGCTCCGTGGTGTTTGCCGTGGGCGGCCGACAAGGTGGTCCCATGAGAGATACCTGGGGTCCGGATCGCGGCGTGCTCGTAGCCGTGCGGGTGTCGGGTCTCGTCGGCCTGGCAGCCATCACAGCCGGTGCGCTGTCGAGCACCATGTGGATGGTCGGCGTCGGTGTCTGGGCCATGATCGCCGCGTTCCTCACCGAGCTCGTCTACCGGCCTTGAGAGCCAGGCGTGGGGCGGTCCTTCCCGCCTTCTGCCGCTCACTCCGCGCAGTTTCCCGGGGCTGAGCCGGACGGCATGCTGCCGGCAGCCGACCAGGCCGGCCACTCCCTGCCTCGGCGCTCCGATGCCGTGAGAAGCTCGTCGCTTCCGGGCTCGGTGTAGGTG
This sequence comes from Streptomyces anulatus, assembly GCF_014650675.1. Taxonomy (GTDB): domain Bacteria; phylum Actinomycetota; class Actinomycetes; order Streptomycetales; family Streptomycetaceae; genus Streptomyces; species Streptomyces anulatus. The sequence continues at coordinate 74,642 of NZ_BMVK01000023.1, forward strand.
TCCGAGGAGCCGGGGGCCGGGAGCATCAGCGATCCGTAGGAAACGGCCGATGTCCGTGTAGGAGTGGGTGGCGGAGGTGCGCCCGGCTCGACGACCAGGGACGGAGCGACTTCGAGCGGCTCCAGCAGCGGATGGGCCTCGCCGGTGCCCCCGCCCGGGCCGCGGTCATGGCCGCCCGGGTGCCCGCGCACCTGATGCTCTTCGACGTCGTGCACCTTGGCGGCCGTCCCGTGACCGGCCTGCCGTACGCGGAGCGGCGCGAACTTCTGGAAGGTCTCGGACTGGCCGGGCCGGCCTGGTCGACGCCCGTGGCGATCGTCGGGCACGGGGCCCAGGCCTGGGAAATGGTCCGGGACGCCGGGTTGGAAGGGCTGCTCGCGAAGCGGCTCACGTCCCGGTACGAGCCGGGGGTGCGGTCGAAGGCGTGGATCAAGATCCGTTTCGTGCGTACCGCCGACGTCGTGGTCGGCGGGTGGGTGCCCGGGCGCGGCCGACTGACCGGACTACCCGGCGCCGTCCTGGTCGGCGAGAAGCTCGGCGGGCAACTGCACTACGCGGGCAGCGTCGGTACCGGCTGGAGCAGGGCCGAACGCACCCGCCTCGCCGGCCTTCTCCACGTCGCGGCCATCGACACCTGCCCGTTCGCCGAGATCCCGCCGGTGGCCGGGGCCCAGTGGGTGCTCCCCCGTCTGGTCGGCGAGGTCAGCTACGCGACCCGCACCCGCGCCGGACGTCTGCGCCACCCCTCCTGGCACCGGCTGCGCCCCGACCTCGCCCCCGGCGACCTCGCTTGATCCCGCGGAGGCACCGCGCGGCCCGGATTCCGGTCCGTTCGGGCAGGATGCGTCTCCGACCGGCAGCGCGCTACGCCGCCTCGCCCACGGGCTGGTCGTTCACGTGCTTCAGCTGCATTCGGCCGGGGACGACGTTGCCGGGGTCCAGCGTCTGCCAGAAGGGATGGGTGCTCACCTGGGCACTGAGCTCCAGCAGGAGCTTCCGGTAGGCGGCGACCTGCTGGTGCTGTTCCTCGGTGTACCCGGGGCTGTCCGGCTTGGCCGACCGGTAGTCGGAGTGGAGCTGCTTGTCCGCCTGCCAGCCGGACATCGGCTCGGCCGACCAGGGCAGCGTCCGTACGTACTGGTCGTACTCGGACTGGGCCTGGTGCAGAGCGATCTGGGCGTCGCACAGATCCTGGGGGAAGTCGTACCTCGTCACACCAGAATGCTACGCATGTTCGAATATCGGAAGCGAGCGGCACACGGCAGGACAACCTCACATCTCCCGCTCATTCATCCGGGTGGCGCACACCCCGGCCGCGAACCGGAACCGGCGGCCGCGGCGTCGCACCGGGCATGGATTCCGTCATCGACGCCCGCCACGTCAGCGAGCCCGGGCTCGTCGTACTCGACATCACCGCCGCCGACGAGGAGACCGCCCTGGCCCTGATGGACGAGCTGCAACAGCTCTGGGCCACCTCCGGCATCACCGAGATCCGGCGCGATCCCGCCCAGCCCGGCGTCCGCGCCCGGGTGCACGCGGACATCCGGCGCACCAACCCCGGCAGCGAAGCCAGCCTCCCCCAGGCCGGGGAGGAACAGACCGCGACGGCCGACCAGTGACCGGGTGAAGAAGCTCTTCCCGAAGGCCGTCAGGCATGCCGCCACCCGCCGGGGCGGCCCGGACGGTACAGCGTGGACGCGGAGCCCGTCCGGGCGCCCTTCCCACGTCGACGGGACGGGCCCAACCACGGCTGCTGACGCCCTGCTGGGCTGTCCTCGGTTCGTACCGTCCGGCCACCGGGATCGTGTTCCTCATAGCTCCGGCCGGGTCGCCGGTCGCCCCTGAGGCACCGACAGAAGCACGCAGTTGAAAGGAGGCAGGGCCTCCTCGGCGCTCCCGCCGGCGGGCGGGTCAGGCGGCGGGGGTGTAGCGGACGATGGTGTCCTCGCACGGACCGTCCGCGTACACCTTCAGCGCCTCGAGCTCGCGGTCGTCCGCGGTGAGCTGCCAGCGGAGCTTGGTCGACACCCACTCCGCGACGTACCGGCACTCGGCGTCGGGGGACGGCGGCATCCAGTCGGCCGGGTCCTGATCGGACTTCTGCCGGTTGGAGCGGGCCGTCACCGCGACGAGCGAGACGTGCGCCCCCTGGTCGTTCGCGTACGCCTCCCGCCGCTCCGCGGTCCAGGCGGAGGCACCGGAGTCCCAGGCCTCGGCGAGCGGGACCATGTGGTCGATGTCCAGGGACCCGGCGCTGGTGACCTCCTGTCCGTCGTAATAGGAGATCCAGGTGCCGCCGGTCAGCTTGCAGCCGGCGCCCACGGTCGGCGCGACGACAGCTTCGGCGATGAGAACCTCGGCGCGGGTGTTGCACCCGTCGGTCGCGTTCTCACCAGAATTCCAGTGCTTGAAGGACGAGCGGGTGTAGCCGGTGCGGTCCTCTTCGGTGACCTGTACCAGGCCGACCGCGTCGGCCAGCGTCGTCACCTCCGCCGCTGGAGCGGCCTGAACGGCGGGAGCGGAGAAAAGGGACACAAGGGCGAGGGAAAGTGCGCTGAAACGTACGAAGTTCTTGATCACCAACGTGTTCTACCGGGCCACCCTGCCCTCCGCGAAGCCCGGGATCCCGGCTGTCACCCGCGCGGGGGAGTAGGTTCACCGCAGGAACGCTTCCTCTGCCCTGGCGCCCGTGCCCGCAACAGTCCGGGTACGCCCGCTGAAGCCCGGTCAGGCCGATGCTGGCCTGCGGCGGACCGCAGCGAGGCGCTCAGGTACTCCCGGCTTTGGTGACGTTCTTGATCAGCGTGGCGGTGACCGTTTCCTCTGGGCCCGGCTCCGGCTTGAAGGTGGCGAGCTTCTCTGGCGTCATGGGCCCGGTGGGCACCATGACCTGCATGGTCGCGATGACACCTCCGACGCGTACAACGGTCACCAGGGTCCAGGCGAAGCCACTGCTGCCCAGCCGGGACAGGGTCCGGTACCGCAGGGCGTCCTCCCCGAGGTCCGGGACCTTGAGCATCTCGCTCGTGACGGACGACTTTCCGAACTTGTTGCTGAACCTGAACCGGCCGCATGTTCCGACGGCCTCGCGGAGTTGTGTCATGCGGGCCCGGGCGGCCTCTTCCGGATAGCTCATCAGGCTGGTGCTCCGGGGAGAGATGGACGTCCCGGCCGGGTACATGATCGACGAGGCGGCCGAAGCCTCCTCACCGTCACCCGAGGTCGCCTCCTTCACATGCCGGCAGACCTCCGGCGAGACGGTCTCCTCGGCGTCGAAGGAGGATTCCGGTGCAGCACCGTCCCGCGAACGGCTTCCCGTGATCTCGAAACCGACGGCCTGCTCCGCAGTGAGCAGCGCGGCCTTCAACTCGACAGCGGTCACAGGTTCGGAGCGCTCTGACTTGTCGGCCGCCGCGCTCGCCGCGGTACGAGGCTTCCCTCCGGCGTCGCCACGCTCGGGACTCTCCCCGCACGCTGCGGTCAGCCCGATCGCCGACAGCAACGCCGCCGTCGACACCAGTCTTCGTCCACTCCTGCGCACCATCAGGTCCCCACCCTCGAATTCGCACTGCTCACCCACGTACAGGCGAACCGTATTGCGCCTGAGACCATCCCGTCATTCGTGCGGCGCACCTGGCCCAGTAGCGGCTGGTAGATCTGTAGTTGGTCCGCCTGGCCAGGTAGTCGGACAACAAGTCAGTGGAACCAGGCGACAAGGCGTACGTTCTCCGCCCCGTGGACTTCGCTGAGGGTACGCATGACGCTCCAGACCCGGCCCCAGGCGGTGTCGATCCCCGCAGCCGAGGCGCGGGTTCGTGTGCCTGAGATGTTGGTCTCCTGCCAATCCGTGGCGTTCAGCTCCGCCCAGGTCAGCCACGTGGTTCCGTACACATCGGGGGAGCCGCCATAGCCGGCGAACTCTTCCCGCAGGCCATCCGAGGCGTCATCCGGGAAGCCCCGGTCCTCGGCCAGGGGGCGGAACCCATAGGAGTTCCGGACTCCGAAGAGGCAGGCCAGGCCGTCGTAGGCGTTGCCCTGGTTGAGGAGGTAGAGATCGATGCCGACCTCCCACACGGAGTCCTCGTCGTCGAGGCCCCATATACGGGCCCCTGGTCGGCATTCGATCATTCCGCTGATGTCGGTCGACATGAAGAGATCGTGCCTCCGCAGGCCAGAAGCTGGCATCTCCTTTTCCTCGCTTGCGCGAGGCCCTGCCGAGCTGCGACTCAGTCGGTCTTGCGCCGTTCCGGCCATCTACAACGCTCAGTGGCCAACTACGACGCTACGTCGCAGCTGTGACTGCGGATGGGAGGTGGCCCCGGATGGACAGCTCCCATGCTCAGAATCAGCCGGACTGTGGCCCCGTTGCTAGCTCCGCCTGGCCTCTCGCACCTTGACCGTGGGTCCGCGTCGGCGTGAGGGATCAGCGCAGCACCAGGGCGCCGGGCACCTGATCGTCGAAGATCTCGAGCAGCCAGTCGAAGACCGTCGGACCCTTGCTGGCGCGAGCTGCGGCAAGCTCCTCGGCCACTCTGGGGCGGTTGGCGTGGTGGCAGCGCTCCAGGCGGATCTCCAGCTGACGGGCTGTCTCCGTGTGCCCGAGGGCTCGCTGGGAGTAGGTGTGATCGTGCCACTCCACCGCGAAGTCATTGTCATCCGGCGTGCCGAATCCGCCCCTCAGGCAGTCGTTGAAGGCGTCGAGGTTCCGTCCGAAGTAGCCGCCAGGACCGTTGACCGCCTCGCCCATCACCAGCCAGAAGTCCTCCAGCGAGTGGATCCGTCTGCCATCCAGTACGTAGATCATCGTCATGCCGCGACGTTAGGCGACGTCATGGCATCTGAGCATCGGAGTGGTCTGTCCGGGCCACCCACCGTGCTCAGTCACAGCAGCACACGCGAGTGGCTGAAACCGCGACGCCTCGAACTCGCATGTTCGAATTAATGTTCGATACAGTCGAAGTGTAGGTAGGTTGACTAGTACCACTTTGGGGGCATTTAGGCGGAGGGTGTCATGCGAGGAGATGTCCCTCATCTGCATGTCAGTAGTGGGTTTTCGGCCCGCTACGGTGCCTCGCATCCGCGTGACCTCATCGCCCGGGCCGCCGAGCGCGGGATCGGGACGGTGGCGCTGACCGACCGCGACATGGTCACCGGCACGGTGCGCTTCGCGAAGGCCGCTGCGGCAGCCGGGGTGAAGCCGGTGTTCGGCGTCGATCTGGGCGTAGCCCCGCACGTTCCGCCCGCCGAAGTCCGCCGCCGCACCCCCGTGCGCGGCGGCGCGCACGTGGCGGAAGCACCGTTCCGGGCGACGTTCCTGGCCCGGAACGCGCAGGGTTGGGCGCGGTTGTGCCGGATGGTGTCCGCCGCGCACGCCGAAGCCTTCCCCGCAGGCGGGCCGCCGACCGCGTCGTGGGAGATGCTCGCCCAGTACGCCGACGACGGCCTGATGGTGCTGCTCGGCCCCGCGTCGGAACCACTGCGGGCCCTCGCCGCCGGTCGTGCGGACGTCGCCGAGCGGCTCCTCGCACCCTGGCAGCGGGTCGTCGGGGGCGGGCTGCGGCTGGAGGTCGTGTGCTGGGGCCTGTCCGGCACCGGCCCGGGGTCGGTCCGTCTCGCCGCGCACACCATGGCGCTCGCCGACCGCCTCGGCATTCCGGCGGTGCTGACGAACGCCGTTCGGTACGCGGATGCGGTCCAGCACCGGGTCGCGGACGTGCTGGACGCTGCCCGGCTGCTGCGGCCCGTCGACCGGCGCCGGCTGGACTGCGGGGAGCGCTGGCTCAAGGACGGGCCCGCGATGACCGAGATCGCCGGGCGGGTGGCGGCCGCCGCCGGGGCCGACCCGTCCCGCGCCGTGAAGCTGATCGCCGACACCATCGCGGTCGCGGACGCGTGCGAGGTCGACCCGGTCCGGGACCTCGGTCTCGGCGTACCGCATTTCCCCGAGCCGTCCGTGGTCGGCGCCGAACCGGGGCCGGACGGGGCGATGCGGCTGCTGCGGCAGCGATGCGAGAGCGGCATGACCGCCCGCGGTCTCGACCGTGACCGAAGGGCGATGGAGCAGCTCGACTACGAGCTCGGGACCATCGGCCGCCTGCACTACGAGCCGTACTTCCTCGCCGTGGCCCAGGTCGTCGCCGATGTGCGGGACATGGGCATCCGGGTCGCCGCCCGCGGCTCCGGAGCCGGCTCCATGGTCAACCACAGCCTCTTCGTCGCCACCGCGAACCCGCTGCAGCACCACCTGCTCTTCGAACGGTTCCTGTCCGAGCGGCGCTCCTCGCTGCCGGACATCGACATCGACGTCGAGTCCGCGCGCCGTCTGGAGGTCTACGACCGGATCATCGACCGCTTCGGGCGGGAGCGGGTCGCGGTCACCGGCATGCCCGAGACCTACCGCGCCCGGCACGCCCTGCGGGACACCGGCCTCGCGCTCGGGATCGGCCCCGCCACCGTCGACCGGATCGCGAAATCCTTCCCCCACATCCGCGCCTGCGACATCCGCTCCGCCCTCACCGAACTGCCCGAACTCCGGGAGCTCGCTGCCGAGGCCGGGCGGTACGGGCCGCTGTGGGAGCTCGCCGAAGGGCTGGACGCGCTGCCGCGCGGGATCGCGATGCACCCGTGCGGAGTGATCCTCTCCAACACGACCCTCCTGGACCGGCTGCCAGTCCAGCCGACCCCCGGGGGCGAGTACCCGATGGTCCAGGCCGACAAGGAGGACGTCGAGGACATGGGCCTCCTCAAGCTGGACGTGCTCGGGGTGCGGATGCAGTCCGCGATGGCGCACGCCGTCACCGAGATCCGCCGTACGACCGGCCGGGCGATCGACCTCGACAACCCCGACCACGTCCCGCTGGACGACCGCTTCGCCTTCGCTCTCATCCAGAACTCCGACACGGTCGGCATGTTCCAGCTGGAGTCGCCCGGCCAGCAGGACCTGGTCGGCCGGCTCCAACCCCGTGATCCGCAGGACGTCATCGCCGATATCTCGCTGTTCCGCCCGGGTCCCGTGCAGGGCGGGATGCCCGCCCTCTACATCGCCGCCCGCCGCGGTGCCACACCCACCTACCCGCACCCCGATCTGGAGCCGGTCCTGCGCGACACGTACGGGGTGACGATCTGGCACGAGCAGATCATCGACATCCTCGCGGTCATGACCGGCTGCGACCGCGCCCTGGCCGAAGTCGCCCGCCGCGCCCTCAGTAACGAACAGCGCCTGCCCAAGGTCGAGGCGTGGTTCCGACAACTGGCCGGTGCCCGCGGCTACAGCCCGACGGTGCTGGACGACGTCTGGGACATCGTTGCCTCGTTCGGCAGCTATGGATTCTGTAGAGCGCATGCCGTCGCTTTCGCGGTGCCGGCGCTGCAGTCCGCGTGGCTCAAGGCGCATCACCCTGCTGCCCTGTACGCGGGGCTGCTGGAGCACGACCCGGGGATGTGGCCGGCCCGGGTCATCGTCGCCGACGCCCGCCGCCACGACGTCCCCGTCCTGCCCGTCGACATCAACACCTCGAAGGCGCAGTACGCCGTCGAGCGGACCGGATCCGGGTGGGGCGTGCGGATCTCCCTGTCCACGGTGCACGGCATCTCCGACGACGAGGTCACCCGGATCACCGAGGGCCAGCCCTACACCTCCCTCCAGGACTTCTACGCCCGCGCCCACCCCAAACTCCCCACCGTCGAACGCCTCATCAGCATCGGCGCCCTCGACCCGCTCAAGGGCTCCTCGACCCGGCGGGACCTGCTGCTGCAGGCGACCGAACTCCACCGCCAGGCCCGCACCCGCCCCGGGCCCGGCCAGATCCCGCTCGCCACCACCTCGCACACCGCGGGCTCCTCCCGGCTGCGGGAGATGACCGCCCGAGAACGACTCGACGCCGAGCTCGGCGTCCTCAAGATCGACGTCTCCCGGCACCTGATGGAGGACCACCACCGGCTGCTGCGAGAGATCGGCGCCACCGACGCCAAGCACCTGCGCGCGATGCACCCCGGACAGCGCGTCCTCGTCGCCGGCGTCCGCGCCTCCACCCAGACCCCGCCCACCGCGTCGGGGAAGCGCATCATCTTCGTCACCCTCGAAGACGGCTCCGGACTCGTCGACCTCGCCTTCTTCGAGGACTCCCACGAACGGTGCGCCCACACCGTCTTCCACCACGGCCTGCTCCTCGTCCGCGGCACCGTCGAAGCCCGCGGCCCCCGGCGCACCGTGGTCGGCGAGATGGCCTGGGACCTCGACGAACTCGCCACCGCCCGCGCCACGCACGGACCCCAGGCCGTCCTCGACCTCCTCGGCCAGGCCCCCGCGCCCACACCCGCCCAGCCCGGCCCCGGGCGGACGATCCCCGACGGCACCGCGGGCGCCCGCCTGCACCCCTGGAGCGACCTCCAGCCCGCCGGGACCCGGTCGGCCGACCTCACCCGCTTCGGGCACAAGAGCCAAGGGAGCGCCGGATGAATGCGAAACCCGCCTCCCCGCGACGGACCCGCGCGATCCTGCGGATCCACTTCCATCCCGCCGAGCGGAGCGAAGAGCTGTACGGACAGCTGCTCATCGTCCTCGACGGGATCAGCTCCCGCGTCGAACCCCTGCCCGCCGACTGGTCCGCCTGCGTCGACCTCACCGGCGCCCTCACGTACTGGGGCCGCGACGTCGAGGGCCTGGTCGCCGTGCTCCGCCTGCGCCTGCTCGCGCTCCACGGCGTCCAAAGCTCAGCCGGTGCCGGCCCCACGCGCTCCATCGCGGCCATGGCCGCGGACGTCACCCCGCCCGGCGCCGCCACGGTGATCCGCGACGACCCGTACGAGATCGCCGCGTTCCTCCGCACCAAGCCGACCGCCGCCCTGCCGGGCATCGGACCCAAGACCGCCCGGACGCTCGCCCGCTACGGCATCACCACCGTCGCCGACATTGCCGACACCCAGCTCCCCACCCTTCAGCGCATCCTCGGGACCGGGGCCGCACGCCAGGCCCACGAGCTTGCGCACGGCATCGACGAGCGCCCCGTCGTCCCGGGCGCCGCACCCAAGGCCATGAGCGTCGGCCACCGCTTCGACCGCGACGAACTCGACCCCGACCAGCACCACCGAACCGTCCTCCGCCTCGTCCAGGAGCTCGGCGCCCGGCTGCGCACCAGCGGCGAGATCACCCAGGCGCTCACGCTCACCGTCACCTACGCCGACCGCACCCAGACCACCCGCAGCCGCACCCTCACCGAGGCGACCGCCCACACCCCCGCCCTGGCCACCACCGCCCGCGAACTCCTCACCAGCCTCGGCCTCCAACGCGCCCGCGTCCGCACACTCGCCCTGCGAGCAGAACGCCTGCGGCCCGCCGAGGACTCAGCCCACCAGCTCACCTTCGACCACCGTGACGAGAAGCTCCGCCACCTTGAAGCTGCACTCGACAGAACCGCAATCCGCTACGGCCCCGGCATCACCGGAGCCGCATCGGCCTTCCCCCGGACCGGGTGAACTGCAGTCTCCGAAGGCGCGCCATGGCCACCGGAGTCAGACGGCCGGCCGCGCGCGGGTGAGCGGGGCCACCGGACGGTGAAGCGGCTCGCCGCGTCCAGCACAGACCACCATGCATGTGGCACCGCGGATCACCCTGCCGAGTTTCCCGGCGGCACCGACAGCACTCAATCTCACGAACTTGCTCAGATTTCGTGAAAACCTCACCTCCTCACCAAAGATGGCTAGTCTGGTGGAACCAATGAAGGGGGTTTCACATGTCGGAAACTGAGGGCACGCCGCGGGCCCTGCGCATCGGCTTCGAGTTCCATGTCCCGCGGGCGGTACGGCGCAACATCCACGGCGCCAGGGTGGACCGGGCGCTGGACACGATCACCGAGCGGGTCCTGGGGCTGGTCGCGGAAGACTTCCCGGCGGCGGGGAAGGCTTTCGTCCGCGGGGAGTGGGTGTACCCGTGGACCGACCGGCGCCAGGAGTACCTCCTTGCCGACGGCAAGGCCGAGCTGGTGCCTGATGAGGACACCGTCGACGAGGTGGGGCCCGGTACTCCGAAGGCGATGCGGATCAGCTTCGAGTTCGAGGTCCCCACCGGCTTCCGGAGTATCCGCGCGACCGAGTTCAACCGGGTCCTGGACGCGATAGCGGAGCGGGTCCTGGGCCTGGTCGAGGGCCTGTTTCCGTGGGCTTCCAAGGCCGTGGTCCGCAAGGAATGGCTCTACAACTGGACCGACGGCCGTTACGAACGCCCCCTCGCGCCGAATGAGTTCAACACCCCCGGGTAGAGCCCTAACTGATCGTTTCAAAATGAGTTGAGCCCACGATCTTGCGCCTGGTGATCTTGATCGGCAGGCTGTGCGGGTGCGTGCTGATCTTGTTCCAGATGGTCTTTGGGAGCGCGTGGCTCCGCTGCTGCCGCCCGTCGCCGAGCGTCGTCATCGATACCCCGGACGTCTGCGCGTGCCGGACCGGGCGGCGCTCGCGGGTGTGATGTACGTACTGCGGACTGGTGTGGCCTGGCGGGACGTTCCGGCCGAGACTGTGGGCTGCTCCGGAGTGACGGCGTGGCGTCGGCTGCGGGACTGGACCGAGGCTGGCGTGTGGCCCCGCCTGCACGCCGCTCTGCTGGCTGAGTTGCGGCAAGCGGACCTGCTGGACCTGGACGACTGCGCCATCGACGGCTCACATGTCCGGGCCCTCAGGGGGGGGATCACGTCGGCCCTTCGCCTGTCGATCGCGCCCGCCCCGGCTCCAAGCACCATGTGATCGTCGACCGCCACGGCACCCCGCTGGCCGTCACTCTCACCGGCGGAAACCGTCACGACGTCACTCAGCTGCTGCCGCTGCTGGACGCAGTCCCACCGATCCGCGGCCTGCGGGGACGCCCACGACGCAAGCCCCAACGCCTATACGCCGACCGGGGTTACGACTACGACAAGTACCGCCGCCGGCTGTGGAAGCGCGGGATCAAGCCGATGATCGCCCGACGCGGCGTCGCCCACGGTTCTGGGTTGGGCAAGGTGCGTTGGGTGGTCGAGCGCGCATTCGCCTGGCTGCACCAGTTCAAACGGCTCCGCATCCGCTACGAGCGACGCGCCGACCTCCATCAGGGCTTTCTCGAACTGGCCTGCAGCGTGATCTGCCTACGAAGACTCCAGCAGAGTCGCCGCTCGCCGGGTCAGTAGCGGAGGCGGGCCTCAGCCCCGTCGATGCGCAGCGTGCAGTTCTTGAAGACCTGCAGCAAAGGTTGCCCGCCGCCGACCGGTGCCAGCGTGAGCTCCAGGTCCCTCAGCGGCTTCACCACGGCGACGGTGCGAGAGCCGTCTGGGTCCGGGCCCCTGAGAGCCGCCCATGCCTCGAACAAGGCCCTCACGCTCTCCCAGCCTGGCCCCGGAGTGAAGCGCGCCAGGAAGAACGGCTGGTCACAGCCGTACTCGCTGAGCTCACCGAGCAAGAAGTTCCCCTGCAAGAGCTGCCACTGCGTCACGACTCGCCCCATTCTCGACCGCCCAGTCGAAGTCGCATCTTCGCAGTGCACAACTGTCTGGCCAAGTCATTCTGAAACGATCAGTAAGGCGTGGGCTGCGCCGTGTTTGCCGCCGGTGCGACCGCCCTCCACGTCCCCAGAGGCCTTCCCTGCCCTTCTTCTTCCGGTTGGCGGCCCGTTCCTTCATCTCCAGGATGACTGCCAGGATACGGCGTTTGCGCGATGGCTATAATCGCCTGGTCGAAATCAACCCGGGTGCGAGCCGGGAACCGGGGTAGCGCGCCGCGTTCCGCCTACCGCGAGGCTTCTTCCAGCCTCTGCACCTCCGGAGGAAGCTCCGTCCCGTCGTAGGACACGAAGATCTCCACGTCGTCCGGATCGTCGCCCACCGCGATCGCCACGTCCGCCGTGACGCCCTTCACCTCGTAGGCCGCCTTGTCCGGCCCTCTTTTCTCCCCGTCCGCCCCGTGCTGATCGCACGCGGGCTGGACGGCTGTGCCGACACGCCTACCGGCTTCGACGGGGAAATCCCCGACGTCCCGGTACTCCCTGCCCTCGAAGGTGAAGAACCGGGCGCAGGACGACGACTTCTGCGTACTCGTCCCGCCGTCGGATCCGCAAGCGGTGGCGCCGTATAGGACAAGCGCGACCATCAGCGTGCGCACGCAGTGCTTGGCGAACATCGTTCTGCCTCCTAAACGAATCTTTCCTGAGCGGCTGACAGCCTGGCAGGTCTGGAAGTTGTGCCAGGACGCCGCAGCCAAGGCCAGCTCGCGCCGGGTGAAGCGGACAGCGACGCACTCGACAGCGCGTCCGCCGTGTTGAGGCTCGTCGGGCCGCAGCGTTACTTCTTCCTCGACGGCCGCACCGGCATGACGCCCTGCTCGGGCAGTGACTGCTCGAAGGTCTTCCAGGGAACGTCCTTGTCGCTGACCAGGAGCAGGCCAGATCTTTCGTGCACCAGCATCGCGGGCCTCGCGTACGTCGTCGGTCATGGATCCTCTTCGTTGAGGCTGGATGGTTCCGGCTTTGAGGTGCCGTCACGGATCACTCAACCGGCCGAATCCGCCGAACGCGCATGCGCACCCGCACGAATATTACGTTCAGAGATCAACTAACCCCGGAGTGTAGTGATGTTACGCGTGGTGCATGGGTTCTGACCTGGGGTAACAGTGGGCTTCGCGTGACATGTCGTCGACAGGGGGATCCGTGGAGCGTGATGATCCTCACGTTTCCTTCGCCGCCCGCCGAACGGCCTGCCGACACGAACGAGTGAAAACGGCCAACCCACCTGCGGCGGAGACCCCTTGACGGTTGGTTCGGCCCTCGGCGGCGCAGACGGTGCCGGCCAGCCCGGCGTCGGCTGCGCGGAGGCCCGTACCTTCCCGCCCGCGGCTGCCGCCAGGCGAGCCGGCCTTCTTCGCGCGAGCCGACACGTGGATGCGACCTCAGGTGCTCGCGGAATCCGTCGGCGCGGATCGGTGCCGACGGATTCCGCCCCTGAGGGCGCGGCTTACTGATCGTTTCAGGATGAGGTTCGCAGGCGGCGGAGGCAGATGAGGCTGCAGGCCAGTTCGAGCAGGCCCTGGTGGAGATCGGCGCGCCGTTCGTAGCGGGTGCGGAGCCGTTTGAACTGGTGCAGCCAGGCGAAGGCGCGCTCGACGACCCAGCGCACCTTGCCCAGTCCGGAACCATGGGCGACTCCGCGTCGTGCGATCAGCGGCTTGATGCCACGCTTCCACAGCAGGCGGCGGTACTTGTCGAAGTCGTAGCCCCGGTCCGCGTACAGGCGGCGGGGTTTACGGCGGGGGCGTCCCCGCAGTCCCCGGATCGGCGGGACGGCGTCGAGCAGGGGCAGGAGCTGGGTGACGTCGTGCCGGTTGCCGCCGGTCAGCGTCACGGCGAGCGGGGTTCCGTGGCGGTCGACGATCAGGTGGTGCTTGGAGCCGGGGCGGGCGCGGTCGACGGGTGAGGGGCCGACGTGATCCCCCCTTTGAGGGCGCGGACGTTAGATCCGTCCACGGCGCAGTCGTCCAGGTCCAGCAGGTCGGCGCGGCGAAGCTCGGCCAGCAGGGCGGCGTGCAGGCGTGGCCAGACACCGGCCTCGGTCCAGTCCCGCAGCCGGCGCCAGGCCGTCACCCCGGAGCAGCCCACGGTCTCGGCGGGGACGTCACGCCATGCGACACCGGTCCGCAGCACGTACAGGACGCCGGCGAGTGCCGTTCGGTCGGGAACCCGCAGCCGCCCGGGGTAGCGGCGGCGCCGCTCGGGAGCGGACGGCAGCAGCGGGGCTACCCGTTTCCACAGGTCGTCAGGAACAAGATCAGCACGCACTCCGGACACCCTGCCGACCAAGATCGCCGAGCACAAGACCTGCGGCTTAACTCATTCTGAAACGATCAGTAAGGCGGGTGTCGCGGGTTCCACCCGGTGGGTTCCACTCCCCTACGCGTCACCCTGTTCTGTCTCCATTCCCGGTGGCCGACCCCTTGACCAGGTTCGGCTCCGCGCGGACCGCCACACCGCACCGGGCGACACCGACGTGGAGCGCCCGGTGCGCCGGGAAAGGATCAACTGGCGCACCATCCGCTCCGGGACCGCACCGCAGCCGCGAGGCCGGTCACTGAGTGGACCCGGTGGCGCGCCCGGTGCGGTGGCGCGCACCGACGGCGCCCCATGCCCACTCCACCGAGTGGAGTCCACCGTCCGGGAGTGGACGCCATCGATGGGAGCGGGCCGCGTATCCACCCGGTGCGTTTCTCCTTGACCTCAGCTCAGGTCAAGGAGAAACGCACCGGGTACGCCGGAGCCAGATGTTCGTCGCGCATCGTCTCCAGAGTGGCGCGGGTGTCTCCGCGGTGGCCGGGGTCGGGGACGACGTTCTCGACGAAGCGGATGATGCTGCGGGCAATGCCGGGCACCGCCGTGGTGGGCGAGTCGCGCGCCCAGTCCCGCAGCGCGGACAGCAGCACGCACCCGACCTCGTCCAGCGCGAAGGAGTCCGCGCACGGATCGGTGGTCGCCTCGTCGACGGCCGTGACGGGCCAGATGATGTCCTCGGCCAGCCGCAGCAGGACGAACACCAGCTCCGGGCCCGCTTCCGCCCGCCCGGCGACAGCGGCGCCGCCACCCATCCGGAGCGCCAGGAGGTAGTCGAAGCCGCGCTCCACCTGCTCCGGGGTGAGCGGCGTACGGGGCGGGATCAGGTACGGCATGGTGGCCTCCTCGGGGATGGCCACCGTGCGGATCACGACGACTCCCGACAGCCTCGAACGCCACCCCTGTGGACAGCGGCCGAAGATTTCGGCGTGCCCATGGGGAGAGACGGCCCGGTCGCAACCGCCCCCGGACGGGGGGCGACTCGTACGCGGAACAACGCCACCGCCCCGGTGCCCCGCTCCGAGGCCGGATCGCGGAAAGGCCGGGCGGGGAAACCCCGCCCGGCCTCGGCTACCCCTGCCACAGCCCCCTGACGAAGCTCCCCAGCGTTCTGACCCAGTCGGGCGGGTCGGCGAGGAACTCTTCCGTCAGACGGGCCAGGAACGTCCGCGACGCGCCCTGGGCCGCGCCCTGGGCAACGCCTTGGACTATCGCGGCGGGCACCCCGGCGCCAATGGCCGCCTGCCGCACGGCGGGCGCGGGGTCCGCCGGCTGGACCGGTACGGCATCGGACGGCGGCTGGGCGGGCACCGATGTGGACGGCTGGGCGGGGTTGGGAACGTTGTCCCGGGTCATGATGCTGCTCCCTTGAGCAGGAGGGTCGAGGACGGCGGACACCTGCGTGGTGTCGTCCGCGGGGGTGTGTGCCGCGCGGTCGGCGGTCCTGCTGCTGCTCTCTGCGTGAGAGCGTCCCTGTGGGGTCTCGACCCGGGCCCAGGGTGGCGTTGCGACCAGCGTAGGACCGGTCGTCTCGTTCAGCGTAGGCCCGGTCGGCTCGTTCACTGCCCCGGGTGCCTGGTGGGTGCTCATGGGAATGTCCTCCAACGGGAGTTCGTTGATGCGGGCGGGACCGTGACAGGTCGCGGGTGCTTACGTCTCGGCCTGGTTCGGAAGCGGTGTCTTCACCCCCTGGGGCCGCCCGGGCGCCGGTGGACAGCACTGGCGGGCAGGGGATTTCCCGGCGGCATGGCGAAGGCCCGGACCACCCGGTCCGGGCCTTGCATCTCCCGTAGATCTGTTAGAGGGCCGAATGCCTCACAGGCGCATCCGGCAGCACCCCTTGTCCGCTCGCGCCCCGGCCCCGGCCGCGTTGCTCCTTGACTGAGGCGCCACCGGCCCCGGTCTCCGGGCGTGGCCGACGACGAAGGATTTGCCGCCCGCCTCGCCTCGCTCGACTCGTAACCCGCGTCCACCTGCCAGCGGGTGCACGAGGCCATCGCCGAGGCGGAGCCCGGTTCTTCGCCGCCGGTCCCGCACTTTGAGCGACAGGGAGCGGCGATACTGCGACGCCCTGCTCCGGAGTCATGGGCCGGTGAGGATGTCGTGGGTGCCGATGCGGCGCCAGATCACGTGGGGGGTGCCGGGGTGGATCTCGGGCCCGTACTGCCAGGTGGCGCGTCCTGCGGGGCCGGAGCCCATGGACCAGGTGATCTCGTAGACGTTGGTGGACCGCTGTACGCGTTTGATGCGAAGGCCGGGGCGGAAGCGGCCGGTGCGCAGGTCGTTGACGAAGGCCGCCACGGTCTGGCGGAATCGGCGGTGTTCTTCCGGGGTGAGGTGTTTCAGGTCGCGGGTGAAGCGAGGCAGGGTCTCGTAGGTCGGCACGTCGGTCCTCCAGGAAGCACGAAGCCCCCGGCGCGGCCAGGGGCGGAGAGTCGGTGACGTCGTGTAGGGCGCGGCGTTCTTGGCCGGTGGGTGGGGGAGCGGTCCGTAGGTGTACGCGTTGTGGCGGTAGAGGCGTCTGCTGTCGAACTTCGGGGCGTGTGAGGCGTGTGAGGCGTGTGTGACTGGGTGCCGCGCAGCATTTACATGGCCCTGGTGGTGCCCGCCGGGCGGGCACGACGTCTCCGGGAACGCCCGCCGTACGGGATCGGCCGTGAAGTTCCGGTGAACTCTCCTGCCCCACGGGATCGGCTTTTTGCCCAGTTCAGAGCCGGTGTTGGCTGCCGGGATGCTGAGTGTGGCGAAGGTGCAGAGGCGGAACGCGTGGCGGTACTACGTGCGCGGAGTCGCGTACGGGGACGGTCAGCGTCCGGTCGGACAGTCGTTGAAGGGCGCCCAGGAGACGGCCGGCCTCCCGCCCGGGAGGTGGTTGGGGCGTGGGTTGGCCGGGCTCGGGCTGATGGAGGGTGCGGAGGTGTCCGAGCGGCAGTTGGAGCTGCTGTTCGGGCAGGGGCGGCACCCCGACGCCGACCGGATCGAGCAGCACCTCCTGGACGACGGTGTCGATCCGGCCGCCGCGCGGCAGGCGACCGTGCTCGGGCAGCCGATCGAGGAGATCGAGGCCCGCAAGCAGACACCCCTGCTCGCGCTCGACTTCACCTTCCGGCCGCAGGCGTCCCTGATCGTGTTGTGGGGGCTGGGAGACGCCACGACGCGCCGGGTCATCGAGCGGGCCCACGAGCGGGCCGTCGCCCAGGCGCTGCGCTGGATCGAGGACGAGGTCGCTCAGACCCGTTGGTCCTCGGGCCGCGGCCGCGCGAAGACACCGGCCCTCGTGGTCGCCGTGTTCCGGCACTTCGACAACCGGGACGGATTCCCGCTCCTGCACGACCACTGCCTCGTCCTGAACCGCGTGCAGCGCAGGGACGCTGACGGCGACCCGGTGTGGGGCGCGGTGGATACCTACCGCCTCTACCAGTACGTGGTGGCCGCCGGGACGCTCTACACCCTGACGATGACGACCGAGGTGTGCGAAGAGCTGGGGTTCGCGACGGTACCGAGGGAGGTGACGCCGGGCCTGCGCCCGGTGATGGAGATAGCCGGTGTCGACTCCGAGCTCATCGACTGGTCCTCGACCCGTCGCCGGCGGATCGAGGACGTCCTGGAGGGCCTCACCTACACGTACGCGCAGGAGCACGGGCGGCTGCCCGGCGAGAGTGCCTGCCACGGACTGGGGTGGCAGGCGGCGCAGGACACCCGCCCTGAGAAGAAGACCCCGCGCTCGCTGGAGCAGCTGCTCGCGTGGTGGCGAGCGTCCGCGGTGCTGAAGTTCGGCAAGCGGATGGTCGACGGTCTCGTTCAGCGCTGCCGTACGGCGGGAGCGGCGATCCGGGCCCGGGTCGATCCGCACGTGGACACGGTGCTCGCTGCGGTCGATGTCGCCGCGGTTGTCTCCACCGTCCGAGGTAAGTTCGCCCGCCGCCATGTCCTGGCCGAAGCCCGCCGGCATCTCCTGGAGACCCTGCGCGGTCAGGAGTTCACCCGCGGCCTGGACGACTACATTGCAGGCCTCGCCCTGGCCGCCCACGCCCGTCAGTCCACCGTTGTCCAGCCCGGCCGACCGACCCCGGCCGCCGACCAGCTCTTCTACGCCGCCGGCTTTGCCGAGCCCGACCGGTGGTGGATCGCCGGCACCGACGGCAAGCCGCCCCGGGAGTCGAGCCGGTACGAGCGGGCCCGGGTCGCCAGCCTCGCCGTACGCAACGCGATCCGAACCGCCCCCATCCCGCCCGCCCAGCAGGACGACGCCCCGGCCGCGACGACGTCGGCCGCCGCGAACACCGACGACCAGCACCAAGACCCGGCGTCAGCCCCACCGCACTCCGTCGACCGCCCGGGCCGGGACGCCGCCCTCACACCGGCGCACCGGTCGGCCGCCGTCCACGCCCACCAACAGGCCGCGATGCCCGACGTGTACCTAGGAGGCCGCACGACCGACCCGGCGACGTGGCTGCGCACACCGGAGAACCTGGAACGGCTCGCTGCCATCACCCGCGCGGCCAACGCCCGCCGCCGCGCCATCGAGGACGGCCAGGACCCGTCTGCTGACCCGGGCCGTCCGGTCGACCGGCACCGCCAAGAGCGCGAGCAGCAGCACCGGCAGCCCGGCCAGGACCAAGGCCAGGGCTTCCAGCCGTGACAGCCCGCCTGGGCCCGCCGGGCGGGACGGGCGGCGAAGCCACCGGGCCAGACGCCGGGACGCAACCGGTCCGCCACCGCCGAGCTCACCGAGGAGCAGCGAGGGTGCGGGGGACCGCTCCCTTCGAGCACGGAGACCTCATGCTTGCCCCGACGCTGCAGCCCGGGGTCTGTTCAGGCGTCGCGGGTAGCTGCGCGGCCCCGGGGAGTTTGGGCAAGCCGCCCCTTTTTCGAGGACAGCTTGTCCAGCAGGAGACGGCTGGGCTCAGGAGCCGAGTGCTGGTGGGTTGCGGTGGTGGCGCAGCTGGGGCCACACGGGGTGTTCGGCGAGGGCGTCGAGCAGGATCGCGGCCACCGACCGGTCGACGGTCCGGGTGCGCTTGACGTCGTCGATCACGAAGGGCGTGTTTCAGCTCGGGGCAGCACGGGCTGGCCGTCAGCATGCGTGTGTGGAGGGAGCTTTGTGATCGGCGGCCTCTAACGCCCCCGGTACCTCGCTCCGGTGTCGCCGCGCTCCCACGCGCCTGGCCGTGCTTCTGCACGCTCTGCCGTCCGGGGAACCGAGTCCCGATGATGAGTCGACTGGGCGACCGGCGGCATATGGCAGAAGCATGCTCTCCGCCTCCGCACTGCCCTCGCTGGTCTCCGGGTCCGGATTGTCACCCTTCCAGAAAGGCTTCCATGGCCCTCCGCTTACGCCTAGCCCATCCGGTCATCACCCTCGTAACGGCCTTCCTCATCGCTGTGGCGCTCATTCCCTTCACCGCCACGGCGGCGACGGCAGCGACACCGGTCTGCCTCCAGGGCACTTTCAGCTACGCCTACAGATCCGCCGAAGCCGGAACAACGAAGCCCACCTTCACCAAGTACGTCCGCGCCGCCAACGCCGAACTGTGGGGAGCTGAGAAGAGCAGCGACACCCCGCGCTGGCTCGGCGTCTCCCAGCTCACCTCCGACGACGGCACCTACAACCTCTGCTACACCCCCACCACGACCGTCACGATGAACAAGATCTGGGTGAGGGTCTGGTCGGAGAGCCGCCGGCTCTGGCGAGTCATCGACTACGACAACAGCGCCTACTTCACCCAGGACTCAAAGACCCTGACCGACGTCGGCGGCGGCAACCATCCCCTTCCCACGGTCATCGCCACGGGTCTCGCGGGCCGGGGCTGGCACGCACTCGACACCGTCTACGACCTGTGGCGCAAGCGCGAGAATCCAGTGAGCAACTGCTGGGTCGCCAGAGAGCCCGACAACAGCGCCTGCACCCGGCTTGATATCCACGTCAGAGACGGCGACACCTCCGCCGAGTACATCTCCTGGGCCAACACCGTCCACCTGGACGGCGAAGCCGCCGACTCCAAGCACACCATCCTCCACGAGGCCGGCCATTTCCTCCTGCACCGCCTCTACAACGGCGTGTGGCCGGCCGTGGACAACTGCAACCCGCACTACATCGACAAGGCCAGCTCCGAGACCTGCGCCTGGACCGAGGGCTTCGCGGACGCCACAGCTGCCTACGTGCTCAACGACTACGACTACGTCCACCCCAATGGTGTGTACGTCCCCATCCAGTACGGCCCCGGATGGGAAGTCGGCGACCAGGTCCAGGGAAACGTCGCCGGCTCACTCCTGCGCCTCTGGCGCCTGATCGATAGCGACTGGGGAACAACCCTCAACGCCGTTGCCGCCCACAAGCCGACCACCTTCTCGCAGTACTTCAACACCACCCGCCCGAACGCCGGCCTGTCCACCACCGGCATGGCGCTCCTCCTCGTCTCCCGGAGCGCCGTCGATTACGGCCCCAGCCCCGCCGGCGACGGCAAGGCCCACGGACTCAGCAACGGCGGCCGGTGGGGCCTGGAGCGCGTCGGCGGCTGCACAGCCACAGCCCCGGCGAACGTCCGCATCGCCAAGTACGCCCCGGCCTACTACTCGTCGCACTGGAAGTTCGAGACCAACGCGGACGGCACCGTGCGGATCTCCGACAACTGCGCCCAGCCCCTGACCCTCACCGCCCCGACATCCAGTGGCGGCGCGGTGACCGCGAAACCCTTCAACGCGACAGACGCCCACCAGAAGTGGACCGTCGCCCGGAGCAAGGGCACCTACCGGTTCACCAACCCGCAGACCGGTCTGGTCCTCACCACCACCGGCATCGACCAGGACTCCCCGGCCGTCGCCCAGACACCGGGCAGCGCGAACGCCCAGGGTTGGGTTCGTCCCTTCTGACCGCCCTGTCACCGGCGAGGTTCGGAGACCGGTGCTGCCCGTGAGGAACTGGAAGGTCTGGAGGTCAGGCGTGCGTGCCTGTACGGGCCTGTTCATCGGTGTCGCGCTTCTCGGTGACCGGACGTGAAGGTGAAGACCTCAGGGCGGGCGACGTGACGGCAACGCCCTGAGGCCTTCGACAGCTGCAACCAAGCAAAGAGCGTTTCAGACTGGATGCAGGCACCTACATTTTCCTCGATCCCAGCGTGAAGGGGTGCCGACACACGGGATCACCGTGAACTGCTACAGCCGAGCGGGAGTTCACCCGGAACAAGGCCCGGATTGAGAGCGGCGAGACGTTCCGGGGCCAGAAGCCATCGGGCTAGCGGCGCGCAGGTTCACCCTTCAGTACGCGCAAGGGCCGCGTCGAACGCCAGGTCCTGATCGTCCGCGACCACGTTCTCTCGGGCCGGGCGTTCTCCTGCATTGAGGAGATGGACGCCGCCTTCACCGCCTGGGTGCCAAAACGACGAGCCCACACGCACCGAACTCACCAGCAGGTCATCGGCGAGCGGGCAGCTCGTGACCACGCGGCTCTCAAGCCGTTGCCACCCACCCCGTATTTGGTGGCCGAACGTCATCTGCGGCCGGTCGGCAAGGACTGCCTGGTCGCCTTCGGCGGGAACCTCTACTCAGTCCCCGCCACCAAGGTCCGACCGCGTCAGCTGGTGGAGATCAGGGCCACGAAGTCGCAGGTCATGCTGCATTCCACCATTGCCGACTCCAGCGGCGAGACGCTGCTTGCCATCCATCCACGGGCCCTGGGACGCGGCGTCCGTGTCGTCGAAGAACACCACTGGGACGGCCTGCCCACCGGCAAAGGACGCCGGACCACCACCGGCGACGCCTTGCCCCGGCCGCGTCACGAACGCCCCTTGGGCGAGGAGGCCGGACCGCTGCAAGCCCTCCTCAACCGGGCTGCGGCGATCCGCGTCGAGGTCGGCCGCCGACCGTTGTCGGTCTATGACGAACTGACCGGGACCCGCCCCTTCACCACCAACCGAGCCACGAAGGAACCGTCTTGAGCGAGCTGACCGGCAACCGCATCCGCACCACGGCGACCAAGCTCGGCCTGCCCCACCTGGCGGAAACCATCAACGAGTACACGCGGCGGGCGGACGAGGGAAAGATGGGCTACCTCGACTTCCTCGACCTGGTCCTCTCCGAAGAACTCGCCGTCCGCGACGACCGCCGCTTCCGCCAGGGCCTCCGGCTCTCCCGGCTGCCGCACCACAAAACGCTGGACGAGTACGACTTCTCGTTCCAGCCCGAGCTCGACCCGCGCAAGATCAAAGACCTGGCCACCCTGTCCTTCGTCGAAGCAAAGGCCAACGCCGCCCTGCTGGGTCCGCCCGGCGTCGGCAAGACCCACATCGCAATCGCGCTGGCGGTCGCGGCCTGCCGGGCCGGCTACTCGATCTACTTCACCAGCCTCGACGACATGGTCCGCAACCTCAAAGCAGCCGAGGCGGCAGGGCGCCTGACCAGCAAACTGGGCTCCTACCTGCGGCCGAGCGTTCTCGTGGTCGATGAAGTCGGCTACCAGCCCCTCGAACGCGCCGAGGCGAACCTGGTCTTCCAGGTCATCTCAAAGCGCTACGAAAAGGGCTCCATCATCCTGACCTCGAACAAGACCTTCAGCGAATGGGGCCAGGTCTTCGGCGACGAAGTCCTCGCCACCGCCATCCTCGACCGCCTCCTGCACCACTGCGAAGTCGTCGCCATCAACGGCCCCAGCTACCGGCTGAAGAACCGCCTCAAAGCCATCGAGCGCGAGACGGAAGTCGCCTGATCCGGGAGTTCAATCCCGGCCCAGCTCCTCGCCCGGCGCAATGAAGGCGTCGGCACTGTCGGCATCGTCAACATGCCCGTGAGCGTCCATCGTGATGGCCGTTGCCCGGCCCTGCGAGGTGATCAGCCACGCGAGTACCTGTTCCGTGAGCGGGCCGTTCCCCGGGCCCTCGTCCTTCCAGTGGGCCCGCCACCCGCCACCAGGAACTGCGGCTACGACCTGGTCGGCCTTCTCAAGGTGGGAGAAGTCCTCGTAATCCGTGACGGGACGCATGGCGCCTCGCTTCGGGTCGACTACAAGCGCCGTTCCAGTTGCCGGGTCCCATGCCTCCACCCGCACCATGCGGCCGATGTCGGTCTCGGTGCCATTGAAGATCGCGGTCCAGCCGGTCTGATTGAAGTAACGAAGGTCCACCGCCCCATCCTCTCGCATGGCGATGAGCGCAGCGGGCGGCTACTTGCTCTGCACGTTCATCCGTACGCACCTCTGCACATAGGCAAGTACGCCGACACCCGTCGTCTCGCGAGGCAGAGGAGGGCTTGGGTGTGGTGTTTGCCCTGGGCGATCTTCTTGTCGTAGTAGGCCCGGGATGCGGGGTCGCCGAGGGCTGCGAAGGCGGAGAGGAAGAAGGCCCGTTTGAGCTGCTTGTTCCCTCTCCTGGAAGGCTGTTCGCCGCGGATCGAGGAGCCCGAGTTGCGGGTCGCCGGGGCGAGTCCTGCGTAGGCGGCGAGGTGGGCGGCGGAGGGGAAGCTGCTGCCGTCGCCGACCTCGATGAGGATCCTGGCTCCGGTCCTGATGCCGATCCCGGGCATCGAGATCAGGACCTGGGAAAGAGGGTGGGCCTCCAGCAGTTCTTCGATCCGCCCGGCCAGGAGTTTGCGCTGGTCGAGGACGGCCTGGAGCGAGGAGGCCAGGCTCGGGAGCTGCCCGCCCCGGCCCCACATCCAGCCCGGCAACGACAGCAGCAGCCGGACCACGGCCCGCTCCGCGTCCGTCGTGTCCCAGGGGTACCGCAGAACACGTTCCGGGTGACCGGCCGCATTCCCGAACCGGTGCGCTACACAATCACACCTCAATGCAGCCGAGGTGAACTCCGCCGACGCGACCTCGTACAACTGCGGCAACAGGGCCTCCTGGATCTCGGTCGGTTTCGCAACCCCGAGATGCCAAGAGGCCCTGCCGTCAAGCCCGCAGCCGCCCGCGATCACCCGATCGAGACGGCCGTTCGACGCCCACCCCTCAAGGCCGGACGACGATGGCTACTTACTCGACCCATACATACAGCGTGAACCGGCCACCGCCGGCGGGGGTGCAGTAGGCGGGGCCGGCGTAGGACGCCGCCATCGAGTAGCACCACGACTCGCTGCCGGTGCCGATGGGCTTCCAGCTCCCAGGCACCGTCGATGTGACGTTGGTCTGGGAGAAGGCAGCGGGGGCTGCCTGTGCTGTGGCAGCGCCCCCTGCCAGCATGGCAGCTCCCAGCGCTATGCCGGTGAGCAACAGACGTGCGCGCATGTGTATCTCCTTCTCGTTTCGTGAATCGAAACCACGCAGTTGTCCGGTCGTCGTCTTAACCGTGACCGGACGGTTCACCCAGACTGCGCTCACAGGGGGTCAGGCGTCTTGGACGAAGGCGCACAACGGGCTCACAGGGAATCGGCGGTTAAGGAAGGTGTTCTCAGCTATGGACCGCCCTGATCAAGGCGAAAGAGTGCACCGCTGGCCATCGGCGGAGTTACGGGAACAGGTCATCAGATACCGCGGCTACCGGACGGCCGGGGCGAGGCCGGGGAGAACCACTCTGCCCGCAGGATCGGTGACGCTGCTCCTGGGGTGGGGCACCCCTCTCCACATGCGTGACGGCCCCGGCAACGACGCGCCTCTGAGCCGATGGCCCTCTCTGATCGCGGGTGTGCAGACCTCCCCCGTGCTGGCCGGCTACCCGGGTGCCGGGCACGCGATCGAAGTCGACTTCACTTCCCTCGGCGCGCATCGCTGCCTTGGGATACCTCTGCATCACCTCGCGGAGACGAGGGTTCACCCTGATCACGTGATGGGCACCGGCTGGACCGCGAGAATCACCGAACGGCTCGCAGCCACTCACGACTGGTCGGAGCGCTGGGCCATTGTCGACAGTATCCTCATGAGCCAGTGCGCCGAACGCCCGCCCCCATCACCACTCATGGTCGAGGCATGGAACCTGCTGCGTGCCCGCCACGGGAGCATGCCCATGAGTGAACTAGTCACAGCCACAGGGCGGGGCAGGCGCCGCATCCAGGCTCTCTTCCGTGAGTACATCGGTGTACCGCCGCAGACTCTCTCCCGAATACTCCGGTTCCAGCACGCACTCACGGCGCCCACCACGGGGTACCAATCTCTGTCCGAACTCGCCACCATGACGGGCTACTACGACCAAGCACACATGAACCGCGAATTCCGCTCCCTTTCCGGCTACACCCCCAGGCAGCTACGCGACGTAACCAGTCAAGCCTCAATGAAAGATAATTCTGAAAACGACAGGTGCTTCAGGGATTTCTTCTCGCAGTGAGCTTCTTCCGCGTTGCCGCGCCAGTGTCAGGATGGCCTTGGCGATTGACGTCCTGCGTGTGAGGCTGCATCGGGACCTGCGGAAGATCCGCCAGGGCTCCAGCCGGGCGACGCCGCGTTCGACAAACGCTCGCGCTGCGGCCAGTGCTTGATGCCGGTGGTCAGCCACGGGCCGACGCCCTGGCAGACGAGACCGCTCCCCGTACCCGCGCGGTTGGTGTTTCAGGCGGCGAGTGCGGTCCCGGCGGCGGCGGTCAGGCCGTCAGCGGCCTGGAACGCCCTCTCCCGCGCCTCCTGGAGCACCACCGGGTCATCGGGCCGCCCGCATGCCGTAGGCGGCCCGTACGGCGTGCTGCGCGGCCCCGGCGAGCTCCGGCAGCACCACGTGCACCCGAAGGAGAGGAGCGGTCACCGCGGACCGGGTCACGTGGCTCTCCGCACGAGCCGCGCTCCAGTCCCCCGGACCCCATGTCGGACCCCAAGCACCGTCCCGTCACCCAGCGCCATGAGGACCCGGCGCCACCCAATCCGCGCTGGTCAGGGTCCTTGCGGACGATCTCCAGGTCACGGCTGAGAATCTGGGCGGCCCACTGCACGAGGCGGCCGGCGAAGTCCTGGTCGGCCCAGATCTTCTTGACGCCGGGGTGGTCGAGCCTGGTCCACAGCAGGGGCCGTTTCGCGCCGTCGCGGTCCTGGATGCTTGCCGCGACGACGTGGACGGCCAGGAGTAGGCCGAGGGTGTCGGTGACGATGAATCGCTTGCGGCCTTTCACTTTCTTGCCCGCGTCGAAGCCCCTGGTGGCAGCAGGGACCGTGTCGGCGGTGCGGACGGACTGCGAGTCGATCAGCCCGCTCGGCTCCGCGTCGCGGCCGTCGGCTTCACGGACCTTGCCGCGCAGGGCGTCGTGGATGCGCTCGACGGCGCCGTCGTCGTGCCACCACGTGAAGTACCAGTACACCGTCGGCCAGGGGGCGAAGTCCTTCGGCAGTTGCCGCCAGGCGCACCCAGTCCGCACTACGTAGAAGATCGCATCGACGATCCGCCGCCGCGGATGTTTCTCCCGCCGACCACCCTTCGGGCCCACCCGCGCAGGTGGGAGCAACGGCTCCACCAGCGCCCACTGCTCATCCGTCAGATCCGACGGATACCCGCCCCCAACACCGCTCATGGTGAGCTCAACGAACGCCTCAGTAACGGGACACGGCAGATCTCAAACACGGTCTGAGCTTGAGATTTAACCTCGCATCTCTCCGGAATGGATTGTGACCTGGCGCTTTGGCCAAGCCCGACGCCTGCTTGAGGGCTGGCGCGGGTTACGGAACACCTGCTGCACGGCAGTCCGCCTCACCGGTGTTCCGTAACTCCCGGACGCGGTCACATCCGGCTGCCTTCCTCAGTTGATACGCCGGGTGTGGGCGAGTAGGCCGGTGCCGCGTACTGGCGTTTGTGGTGTCAGTCCGCGCGGACTGATTCCCAGCGCCGCGGCGATCTCGGGGGCCATGTCGTGCCCGCCCCACTTCCACTCCTCCTCGGCCTCACTGCCTCTGGTGCTCTCGTCCCAGGTAGGCGAGAGTCCGAGTTCCTCCCGACGGGACCTCTCCAGTGGGAGCGGCTGTCCCAGCGTGAAGAGCGCGTCTTCGTCGGGCACCCCGGTTTCGCAGTACCGCCGCACCACGGCGCCATCCTCGGCGATGAGCCAGGCCGACCCGTCACCCTGCTCCCCGTAGTAGTACGCCTGCGCCTGGCCGTACCGGCTGCTGAGATCAGCGCACAGTCGCAGCATCTCGTCACTCGTTTCGTCGTCGCACGGATCGCACCACGGGCCGATCACCAGCGTCCATCCGTCAAGCTCAGGACTTACATAGACCCGGGCGAACCCATCGGTCCCCCCGTGGCCATCGTCTTCGATGACGGCAGTGGCCTCCGCGAACGTCACGGACCTCGACCGGGTGAGACCCAGGGTTGCCATGACCCCCTCCTGGTCGCCGGTCGGCACCGCGATCCAGGACAGCCAACACGTGGACAGAGGCAGCGGCTGGTCATCCGTCGAGATCTGCACAATCACACGATGCCATGACGGAATCCCCGCCCGGATCCGAGGTTAAAACTCAAGCTGAGGCCCGCAGCCGAAAAAGAGTGGGACGCTGCTTCCAGCGGGGGTGTCGGACGCAGGTGTCGACGTACCGGCCGGAACGCCATCATTGCCCGCGGTCCGCAGGCGCCGGAGTGAAGCGAGGGTGCGGGGACCCGGGCCCAGCCGGAGCTGCTTCCTGGCATCAGCTGATTGTGCCAGGACTATCGTCGGCGTTCGGTTCAGAGGGAGAGGACTGTTCAGTGTGGGACCTGGGGGAGGGAGATCCGACGAGGATCGGTTCGTTCCGGCTTGTCGCGCGGCTCGGCAGCGGCGGGATGGGAACGGTCTATCTAGCCGCGCAGGAGGGGCGGGAGGGCTACGTGGCAGTCAAGACGATCAGGAACGAATATGCGCTGGAGGAGGGATTCCAGCGCCGTTTCACACGAGAGGCGACGGCGGCCAGTTCGGTCAGAAGCCCCTACACAGTCCGCGTGGTCGGCTTCGACACCCAGGCACGCGAGCCATGGCTCGCCACGGAGTACGTTGAAGGGCTGTCATTGCGCGACCACGTGCAGCGGCACGGCCCCCTGGAACTGCATGCGGCAGTGGATCTCGCCCTCGGCCTTTCCTTCGGTCTGGCGTCCATTCACAAGGCGGGCCTGGTACGCCGCGATCTCAAGCCCGGGAACGTGCTGCTCACGAACGACGGCCCCAAGATCATCGACTTCGGACTCGCGTATGCCACGGATTTCAGCCACGCCACCCAGACCGGGGCGGTTCTCGGTACCCCCGGCTACTTCTCCCCGGAGCAGGTGCAGGGACGGCAGGTCAGCGCGGCCTCGGACATCTTCGCCCTCGGCGCCGTCCTGACATATGCCTCGTCGGGCGACCACGCCTTCCGAGGCGTCACCCCTCTCACCGCCCAGTACCACGTCGTTCACGAGGAGCCATTTCTCTCGAACGTGTCCGAAGAACTGCGGGACCTGATTGCTGCGTGTATGCACAAGGACCCCCGTGAGCGGCCACTCCTGAGCGACATCCTTGCCCACCTGACCTCCCTGCGCTCCTACGGACACAAGCAGACCGCGATGACATTCCGCAGATCGCCGCTTGCGGACCTGGGTGGCACAGGCGCTGCCGACAGCCCAGTAACCGCCGTTCCCGCCCTGACCCGCCATAACCGCTTGCGCCAGCAGGCCGCCTTCGCCGTGACGGGGGTGGTCCTGCTCGCCGCCGGAGCAGCCGCCGGTGTCTGGTTGTTACCGGGCCACACCGGGACCGAACCCCGAGCCGTCGTCACACCCACCGCCCCGGCTCCTTCTGCGCCAACCTCCTCCACCAGCCCGCCGGATCAGGAACAGACCATGACCCCGGCGGTGGAAGATCCGGTGTCTGAGCCGGACCCGCGCTCCGAGGCCCTGCTCAGTTCTCTCGAGTACAACCCGATGACAGAGAAATGCGCCATGGACGGCGTCATGGGCCTGGGGGTAGACACTGCCGCGCAGGGCTTCAGCTTCTCGGTGAAGCCGGTGACCTATCGAAACGGGTATATCACCCAAGCCGTTGTCAACGTCAACCTTCCTTCCCGCGCAGCCAGCGACCAGGAACAGCCCGTAGTCCACATGAAGCTCCCCAAGGGCGAGGACGTCCCTCTCACGGTGCCCGAAGGGAAAAGCACCTGGTCCTTCCGCTGGCCCGACATCCTGAAGACGGCGCCCAGAACCGAAATGCCGCGCTCCTACGAACAGATGAAGCCGATAGAACTCATGGGCACGTACACGATTTCGATCTTCCACTACTCGATCGTGGCGTGCGGCGGCTTTCTCGGTGACCCCCGTGGTGCGGCCTCCTCACCCTGATCTCACGGCGGGCCGTGCGCCCTCTTGCCCACCTGGCTACCTCCTGCATCACCACCGGAAATGGGCAGCGCCCGGGGGAGGGGGAGGGATCTCCATCCCCCGGACGCTGCCCCGGTTGGGTCCGGCTCAGGCCGTGGCCGTCGGTCGCCCGGTGTAGGCGTCGCGGCGGATGTCGGCGAGGAACTGGTGGACCTCGTCGACCTCCTGCATGCACTCGATCAGGAACCCGGCCGCGATCCACGCGGTGTGCGCCCCGGCCCCGGTCGCGAGGCACCACCGCTTCAGGTACCGGCTCGCCCCCGTCACCAGCTTCCCTGTGACGTACGCGGACTCGCAGTCAGCGTGCTCGTCGGGCACGACGGTGAGGTGGTCGGCCAGCAGCAGCAGAGCACCGAACTCCCCGATCAGCCGCGCCAGCTCCGGCCCGTCGGCGTGTAACCGGGCCAGCGCGGCCTTCTCCTCCTTCCTGCCCTGCTCCTGCCAGACCAGCTCCACGTAGTCGCATGCCCGCCAGATCTGCTCCGGCGCGAGCTGGGACACCTTGGGCAACGTCGTCTCCATGACAACTCCCTTGCTGTTCTCCGGCCGGATGCCCGGTGCGCCCGGCCGATCCCTACGGTGCGTGTCCGGCCTTGTGGACAGAGACCGCGCTCCCGGACGTGGTGCCGGCATGACTCCGGTCACGGACAAACCGGGAGGACAAGGGGCGGTCAAGGGGCTTACCCGGCACCGGCGGTGGGCGGGTGTCAGACCGCGGTCAAGGGGTGACCTCGCACGGTGGCTCCGGCCGTACGCACTTCCGCGTACGGGCCGGACCTGTCACCGATCCGGCCGCGACGGCCGGAGAATCCCGAGGACCCGATGACCTCCGCACCCGATCGGCACACCCGCCCGGCCCCGGCGCACCCCGCTGCGACAGCGAGCCCCGTTCCGAGCCCTGCGGCAAGCCCCGCACCCAGCCCCGCAGCCACTCACCGCCGCCTGAGCGTTGTCGCTGATCAGACCCCCGATTCACCAGCCCCGGCCGGTTGCAACTCCTCTTCTACAAGTACTGATGTACTGGGAGAAGCGTCCCGGCCCCGGATGGCGGCGGCGAAGGCCGGCGCGGACCTCCGCGGCGAGGTCCTGCTGACCCTCGCTCAGCTGCGCCTTGCCACACCCCGCCAGCTCAAGGCGCTGCTACTGCCCCACCAGCAGGACACCGACCACGTACGCCGGGCGCTGCGCAACCTGATGGAGGAGCCCCCAGCCCTGGTCGGCCGGACCCACCACGCCCAGCAGAGCTACTGGCACTGCACCCCAGCCGGTCTCGCCGAAGCCGCGGCCTCCGGCGAGCTCGCACCCACCACCGGCCGGACCACGGGCAAGCGCATCGCCGCGAGCAAGACCGGCCTCCGCGAGCACGGCCTGGCCCTGGTCGACACCGCCATCGCCTTCCACCAGGCGCAGGTCGCCGACCACGCGGACTGGCGGGTGGAAGCGCCCCACCCGACCCCGGCAGGGAACCTGCTGCCCGACGCCGTGGTGCTCCTGAACAACGGCTCCAGCGCCTTCGTAGAGATCGACCGCACCATGTCCTACGCCCGCCTGATCGCCAAGCTGGAACGCTACGACGCCTACCGGGGCGCACCAGCCAACGGGCGCGGAAACGCCGCCCGGCCCCCGCGCTCGCACTGGCAGGAGACCTACGCGGGACCGTCCCTGGACCGCCCGTTCCCGCCGGTGCTGTTCGTCTTCGCCCCGGCCCGACGCCGCGCGGCCCCGGACACGAGAGAAGCCGCCTTCCACGAGCGGGCCCGCCGGGTGGGCGTGGCCTACCGGCTCACCGTGGCGACCACGACCCTGCCCCTGCTGACGAAGCACGGAGCGGGCAGGGCGGTCTGGCGGGTCGTCGGCAACCACCGCGGCGAGGAACGCCGGACCCTGGCCGCGCTGCCAACGGCACGGTGAACACGGCAGGCCCGGCCTCGGAGGGGCCGGGCACCGCGCTGCCGAAACGCCGGTCGACGACACCGCTTCTCAGGCGTGGATCCGCACAACGTAGGCCTGGTCATCGATCTCACGCAGGACGCTGACGGCGAGCATGAGCGCGGTCATAGCGTTGGAGGTGGTGTACTGCACGCTGCCGGTCGCGTGGGCGGTGGCGTGTCGGTTGAAGCTGGGTGGCACAGGCTGAGGGTGCCAGAAGTCCTCCAGAGTCTTTGGGAGCGGCAGGAATATGGCGGCTCTTCGGAACTCCCCGATCGTGGCATCCTCCTCGGCCTCTACGCTGGGAACATTCCGTTTGATGTGCCCATAGCTCCAGGTGCTCTTGCTGGTGAGCAAGTCAGGGTTGGCGAAAGCTATGCCGCGCATGAGGGTGTCCCAGACGTTCGCGGCAAGTGCCTGGGCGCTGCTGAACATGCCGTTCTCGATGGCTCGGGCGCACTCCTCAAGCAGCTCCCGCTGCGCTGCCAGCCGTTCGTCCGTGACCCTCGCGAGGGCCTCACGGCAGGAGGCGAGGATCTCCGGCTGGCAGTCGTCGATGACCTTCGAGCGGGAGGTAGCGCCATCGGCGGCGAGCAGTTGCCGGATGACGTCAGCCGGTGGCACCCACGCCAGGGGTACGCCCTCCTGCATGAGCCGGACCATGTCCCTGTAGTCCAGGTGCTGGCCTCGCCAGTTCTCCGGCATCATCGCGTTCAAGCGCTCCAGCACTGGCAGTAGAGGCGCGACGGCCTTGGCCAGAGCCTCCCGCAACGGCATCGGAAGCTCCACCTTCGGTGCCGGCCTGATCGACGCAGCCATCGTCCGGCGGATGTTCTCGGTAGCCGCGCCCAGTATCTCGGCCAGTCGCGCGTCGAAGTCGTTGGTCATAGGGGCCCCTCCCGCTTTCGTTCAAGCATCTTCCGGCATACGAGCCCCCGGTGGCTCCGGATTCTCCTTCTGTCAATACGACGTGCCCTCGGTCGAATGGCTGGCCCCTGTCTCCACGGTCCAAAGGCAGCAGCTCAGGGCCCGTGAATCGCCAGAACTTATGCACAGGGAAGCGCTTTTACGGTCGGTGTCCGGTTCCGGGTGTGAGGTGCCGGGACGCAGATCGAAAGGGCACGGCCATGGCACGGACGAAGTTCGACAAGCAGGTGGATGAGTCCGCCGACACTTTCGCGCGCGGGATCGCCCGGATGCTGGCCGGCCGGGACCTGGACGGGGTCCGCCGTACGGACGCGACGTTCTGGCGGTCGGGCACCCGGGTCCTGCCGAAGGTGGAGGGCAAGGTCCGCCGCCGCTCCTACAAGCCCGGGTGGCGCCGGTTGTCCTTCCGCCTCGCTCTCGGTGGCGGTGTCGCGGAGAGCGGCTACCTGACCACCCGGGACCTGGACGCCACCCGCGAGACCCTGACGGAGCTGTGGGAGAACCGGGAGACGGCGCTCGCGACGCTGGAGCCCGGCGGGATCGCCGCGGCCTCCGTCCTCACGGTGGGCACCGCGACATACATGGTCCTGACCCGTGAGCGCCGGGAGCTGATGCGCGAGTGGGTGGGACCGCTGCACGAGGCCCTGCATCAGCCGCTCGGACTGGCGGAGCAGACCGACCCGCGCCGCTACCTCCACATCCCGAAGAACTGCACCGACGACGACGCACAGATACGCATCGACCTGCCCACCCGGCTC
This sequence comes from Streptomyces anulatus, assembly GCF_014650675.1. Classification (GTDB taxonomy): domain Bacteria; phylum Actinomycetota; class Actinomycetes; order Streptomycetales; family Streptomycetaceae; genus Streptomyces; species Streptomyces anulatus. The sequence continues at coordinate 107,317 of NZ_BMVK01000023.1, forward strand.
GGGTTCTCCCGCGACGTGGTGGCCGACCTCATCACCCAGAAACTCGCCCTCCAGGGCGTCACGTTCTCCTGGCACCCGGAGGGCCGCAAGCCGTACGTGCTGGTGAAGAAGACCCGCAAGCCCCCGCCCACGGCCCTCTTCAAGGACCCCAAGACGCGGGAGCTGGTCGCCAAGGCCAAGGAGTCCGCCCCGATCATCGGGTTCGGTGCCGGCGGGCGGATCGTCTCCGTCGACCTGGACGCCGAATCCCCGCACATCCTCGTCAACGCCAGTACGGGCGGGGGCAAGTCGGTGACCCTGCGGTGCATCGCGTGCCAGATGCTCCACCACGGCTCACGCGTGTTCGTCCTGGACACCAAGCGGATCTCACACCTCTGGGCGCGCGGCCTGCCCGGCGTCACCTACTGCGCCGACGTCGCCGACATCCACGACCAGCTCATCGCCCTCGGCAGGGAAGGCCGGCGCCGCACCCAGATCGCCGACGACCTCGGCATCGGCGCCGATCCGAAGGCCATCGGGCCCCGCCTGTTGATCCTCCTCGAAGAGGTCAACGCGACGATGAAGCAGCTGGCCCGCTACTGGGAGAAGACCCGCGAGTCCGGCGACCCCAAGGTCTCCCCGGCCATCGACGCCCTCAACGAGATCCTCTACATGGGCCGCCAACTGCGCATGCACGTCCTCCTGGTCGCCCAGTCCGCCACCGCCCGCGCCCTCGGAGGCCCGGAGGTCCGCGAGCAGTTCTCCACCCGCATCCTCGCCCGCTACAGCGTCAACGCCTGGCGGATGCTCGCCCCCGAAGTTCACCCCGCGCCGAAGGCCACCAAGCACCGGGGGCGCGCCCAGGTCGTCACAGGCGGCAGCGCCACCGAGACGCAGGTGCTGTTTTTCACCGAGCCCGAAGCCCACGAGTGGGCCAGCACCGGAAAGACGACAGCGGCCGAACCGCAGCACCCGGGCCTCCCCGAACAACCGGGCCCGCCCGCGCTCCGTCAACCTGCCCCGCCCGCCGACTACCTCGCCGATGCCTGGAGCAGCGACCCGGCCCTGCAGCCCACCGCCGCCGACCCAGCCCCGGCCGCCGCCGAACTTCTTGCCGACCCCTGGGCGATCCCGCCCCGGATCGCGACCCCGACCGCCGAGCCCGACACCGCCCCGGCGACGTCGCCACCGGATCCGGCACATGGTGACGACGACCAGGCGGTGGGACTGCGCCAGGCCGCCGAGCACCACCTGCCCGGCATCACCCTGGAAGCGCTGCGCTTCGCCCGCGCCAAGGACCGCACCTTCCCCAAGCCGGCCGCCAAGCGCGGCGCCGAACTCCTCTACAGCGCCCGTGACCTCAAGAAGTGGGCCCGAAACCGGCCCCGCGCCCCCACCGGCACCACCGACCTCGACTGACCACCGACCCGGGCGGGTCAGAAATCTGACCCGCTCCCCGATCGGGCCCTGTCCGCTTTCACCGACACGATCTCCAAGGCCCGGAAGAACATCCGGGCTCCGCTCTGGCACCACACAGAACAGGAACACCGCACCATGAAGCAGACCGCGTTCCTCACGATGCTCAGCTTCACCGACCCCGACCTGCGCGCGCAGATAGAGGCGCTGCCCGAGGGAACCGCCCTCATCGGCATCAGCACCACCGGACGGGCCGTTGCCGTCAACCTGGACAGCGAATCCCCGCACGTCCTGGTCTGCACCGCCAGAGGCGGCGGCAGCACCACCATGCTGCGCTCCCTGACCGCCCAGTTCCTCCACCAGGGCGCCCACGCCCTGGTCCTGGACCCCAAGCGGATCTCCCACCTGTGGGCGAGGAGCCTGCCCACCGTCACCCACCGCGGCAACATCGCCGGCATCCACGACGCCCTGGTCCACCTCGCCGCCGAGCTGGAGCGCCGCCTCGACCTCGACGGCGACCTGGACACCGTGCCCCGCCTGATCGTCGCGGTCGACGAAGCGAACGCCACGCTGTACCGCCTCGCCCGCTACTGGGAGACCTTCCGGCAGAAGGAGGACCCGAAGACGTCTCCTGCCATCGCCGCGCTCGAGGAAGCGCTCTGGGTCGGGCGTGCGGCGCGCGTCCACGTCATCTTCGACGGACGCCCCCAGGACACCGTCCTCAAGGGCGCGGCCCGCGAGCTGTTCGCCACGGTGATCCTGGCGCGGTTCACGGCCGACACCTGGAAGGTCCTGGCCCTGGACATCGGCCCCGCCCCCAAGCAGCGCCACCCCCAGCAGGGCCGCTTCCACGTCATCCGGCACGGCGAGGTCGACGAGACGCAGGCGATCAGGATGACCGACGCCGACGTCGTCACCTGGCTCACCGACCCGGACGACCCCACGGACTGACCGAACGACCGACACACCACGGGCCCCGGGGAACCGCCACGGCACCTCCGGGGCCCGGTCGGGCTCGCACGGTTCAACGACCGCGGAGCTCCCCCTGTCACGCGTCGGTACTGGATCGAGGTCCCGCTGCCCAGGGGAGCAATCCGGAACGGAAGGACGCACCGCTACGGTTCCGAGCATGGTGATCGAGAGAGGCTTCCACGAGGTTTCCGGCGCGGACATTCCCTGGATACTCGACGAGGCCGCCCGCCAGGGCATACCCCTGTTCACTCTCCGCACCGCCGGGCGGACCGACAAGGAGTCGTTCTTCGCGGCGGTGCAGGGGGCATTGCCCTTGGACCCGGCGCTCGGACCCCGCATGGTGTGGGACCCCTCTCGGATTCGGTCTGGGGTGGGCTCCACGAGCTGAAGTCGCCCCACGTTGTGATCGTCTGGCCCGACGCCCGGCCCGTTGCGGGCGCCGAGGGTGATTTCTGGATCGCGCTGAGCATCCTCCGCGACGTGGCCGACTCCCTCGCTGAAGCCCGATACACCAGCGGAA
>NZ_BMVK01000024.1 GCF_014650675.1 Streptomyces anulatus
CCGCGAACAGTGCGTACGCGAACACTCTCTGCAGGGTGGCGCCGGCGACCTTCGCCGCCAGCCGTTTGCCGTCCCAGGCTCCGAGGATCGCCGCTCCGGCGAACGGGGCGATCACCTCCCATCGGAGGTGGTCGCCGGTTCCCGATCGGGCCGCGAGGGCGGTGAGGAGTTGACCGTGATGACCAGGAGGCTGGTGCCCACGGCCTGTTTCATCCGCAGGCCGAGGACGCCGACGAGGGCGGGCACGGCAAGGAATCCGCCCCCCACTCCGAGGAATCCCGTTACGGCGCCGAGCCCGGCGCCGGTTCCGGCCGCCTTCGCGGGCCGCACCCCCTCCGCCGCCCCGGCAGCGGAGGGCCGGAGCATCCGCAGCGCCGCCAGGGCGGCGATCACCGCGAACGCCGCGGTGAGAGCCGTTTCGGGCACATGGGCGGCGGTTGTGCCGGCGAGGAACGCCGGCACAACTCCCGCAGCCGCGAACAATGTCCCGGCCTTCCAGGCGACATGGCCGTCTCTCGCGTGGGCGTAGAGGGCGGTGGCCGATGTGGCGGTGACGATGATCAGGCTGGCCGTGGTGGCTGAGGCCGCTGAGAAGCCGAGCAGGTAGATCAGTGCCGGAACCGCCAGAACACTGCCACCGCCGCCGAGCGCGCCGAGCGCCAGCCCGATCACCGTCCCGGCGACGAGGGCGAGGACCAAGGTGTTCACGCTATCGAGCCGCCGTCGCCGCGCTCGTCGATCACCGGCAACCCTGCGGCGGCCCACGCGTTCATGCCGCCCTTGACGTCCACCGCGTCTGCTCCCCGCTCGGCCAGGATCTTCACAGCCTGCTGCGAGCGGTGCCCGCTGCGGCAGATCACCACCAGGGGCAGCCCCCGCGCTGCCACCATCGTCGCACCTGCGGCCAGGTCGGTGAGAGGAACGTGCACCGCGCCGGGAGCATGGCCAGTTCGCCACTCGGGCTCTTCCCGGACATCCAGCAGAACAGCTTCGGGGCAGCCCCCTGTAGTACGGGTCCACGCCTCGTTGACCGACAGGCGCTGTCCACTTCCACGGTGGAGGAACATCGACGGTGTCACCCTTCTTGTTGCTTGTCCTAGCTGATCCAGTTCAGTTCGACCGGACCTTCGTCGGTTCAGCCGGTAACGATGGTCAGCCCGGCCTCGGCGGCGGCGCCGAAGCCGTCGTCCACGGCGACCACGTCCCGCCCGGCCGCGTCCAGCAGCGACGCGGCGATGCCCGCGCGCATACCGCCGGCGCAGTGCACCCAGACCGTGCCGTCGGGCACTTCGTCGATACGGCGGTGGACCTGGTGGACCGGGATGTGGACCGAGCCCTCGATCCAGCCCTCAACACGTTCGGACGAGCGGCGTACGTCCAGCACGACAATCCGGCCCCTTCCCTGACCGGCCAGTTCGGCGAACGTGGCACGCGGAAAGGACGCGGAGCTCTCGCCGGCGCGAAGCCAGTCCGCCGGGCCGCCGGTCGCGGCGGCCGCCGGGCGGTCGATACCGACGCGCACCAGCTCCCGCTGGGCCGCGGCAAGCTGCTCGGCCGACTCCGCGAGCAGGGTCACCGGCCTGCCCCAGGGGATCAGCCAGGCGAGGTACGTGGCGAGCTTGCCGTCCGCCTCGAAGTTGAACGACCCCGCGACATGCCCCTCGGCGAAAGCGATGCGGTTGCGCAGATCCACCACCCACTCCCCCGCCGCGAGCCGCGCGGCGATGTCGTCGGGATCGGCGACGGCCGGCGCGGTGAGGTCCACCGGGGCCGGGCCGGCCGCGTTGGCAGGCCCCATGTGCGCGTAGTAGGCGGGCACGTCCTCCAGTCCCGCCAGCAGTTCGGCGACGAAGGTGTCCACCTCCACGGTGAGAGCCGGATTGGCCGCCTTCTCCTTGCCGATCGTGGTCGCCTCCCCGTCGGCCTGGGCGGACGAGCAGAAGCTGCCGAATCCGTGCGTCGGCAGCACCTCGGTCTCATCGGGCAGGGAGTCCGCGAGGCGGTGGGCGGAGGCGTGCTGGGCGCGGGCCAACTGCTCGGTGAGCCGCGGCTCCACGAGGTCGGGCCGCCCCACCGTACCGATGAGGAGGGAGCCACCGGTGAACGCGGCGACGGGCCGGCCCGCCTCGCTCAGCACGTACGCCGTGTGGTGCGGCGTATGCCCGGGCGTCGCTACCGCAGTCAGGGTCAGTTCCCTGTCGATGGTGACGGTGTCGCCGTCGGACACGGCGGTCCGGGCGAATGACACGTGCGCGTCGGCGGGAACGAGGTAGGCGGCTCCGGTGATGCGGGCCAGCTCAAGACCGCCGGTCACGTAGTCGTTGTGGATGTGCGTCTCGACCACATGGGTTATCGCCACACCACGCCGGGCCGCAGCGGCCAGCACCCGGTCGATGTCACGGGGCGGATCCACGACGACCGCCCTCCGACGGCCGCCGGCGAGGTAGCTGCGGTTGCCCAAGCCCTCCAGCTCGATGGCTTCAACGAAGAACACAGGAGTCTCCTTCCGACGAGAAAATTACCCCCGGGGGTATGTGGTTCACCGTAACACTCTTACCCCCGGGGGTATATTTCGGAGTGTGGCCCCCGCCACGCGCGAACCGCGCCCGTCGGGCATTCCGATGACGTGAGAACGAGGTGGAGATCCATGACCTACGACCGCACCGTGAGCGTCGAAGGCACGTTCGAGGAGACCGTGCAGGTTGTCCGTCGGGCCCTGGCCGACCAGGGCTTCGGCGTCCTTACAGAGATTGATGTACAGGCGACGCTGAAGACCAAACTCGGCCACGACATGGAGCCGTACCTGATCCTCGGCGCCTGCAACCCCTCCCTGGCACACCAGGCACTGGAGCTGGACCGGACGATCGGGCTTCTTCTGCCCTGCAACATCGTGGTCCGGGAGGACGGCGACCGAGTACTCGTGCAAGCCATCGACCCGGCGACCATGGTCACCCTGACAGGGATCGACGATCTGGAATCCGTGGCCGACGAAGTCACCGAGCGCTTGGACGCAGCGCTGGCGTCCGTCAGGACGTCACACTCATGACCGAGTCACCGTTCAAGCCTCCGCCGCCCTGAGCGGCACCGACAAACGCCTAGTCCGGCGGGCACGCCCTCCGGTCGGCTCTGGAGGCGGTCGGGACGCGTTCGGCACTGGATGGACCGCCGTCACCGAGAGCTCCACCCGCGTCTTGCTGGACCTACTCGGCTGGAACGGGCGCATCCTTACCGCGAGCGGGCTGTCCGCCCGGCCCGAGATCCGAGCGGCTCGCCGACCTCACCGCCATGGCAGAGGCCGAAACGTGTCTGTGTAAACCGGCGGGATGCCCGCATCTCGACGCGGCCAGGTCCACCACCAGCGGCATCGCCGTCACCCGTTCCCGCCTCCAACCACCGGCACCTGGGACTGCGACCGGCGCGCCTCACCTACCGGTGGGCCCCGGTCCACGTGGGTCCCGAAGGCATCGCAGCCCGACTTCAGGCCCTCACCGGCAGCCCGGACTCTCTCGAAGCCGCGGCGGGAGCACGTATCGATGCACTTCCTCCCTTCCCAAAGATAGGTGGACTTCGCCCACGAGCGCGGCTCAGTAGGCCACAGTGACAAGGAGGTCGCGTACGTTGCCGACCCCATTGCAGGTGGTCTTGCCTTCCCTGAAGAGTTCCTTGATGGCCGCGCGGACGTGCTTCTCGCGGGCTTCGCCCAGTACACCGGCGAGGACTTCGGCCTGATAGTCGCCTACGACAAAACTGCCGTGCTTGTGCAAGAGGTCTTCCAAATTGGCACGGATTCTCTTGATCCACCCGAGGCGGCGAGCCTCTTCCTCCTGCTCGAAGGTGTCGCCGGCGTTGAAGAGCATGCCCGGCGTCTCCGGGGGGAGGCAGGCGCGGCGCCATTCGACTTGTGCAAGGCTGGCGGCTTCGCCGAAGAGCCACAGACCGTCCCGGTGACGGCTGAAGTGGACCAGGTTGTATGCGACCTGAAGGTTCGCACGGTTGCGTACTCCCACGGTCCATGAGCCCGCGCCGACTGCTCTGCCAACCCGTCGGGCGAAGCCTCGGGTGATACGGCCGACGGCCTCGGCATTGTCCGTGGAGTTCACGAACTCCTCCCGCCACCAGTCCCCGCCGCAGGCTACGTCCAGAGCCCTTAGGGTGGCCGGCTTCCCCGGGGTGTTCTTCCTGCTGGTGAGGAGACCGCCGATACGGCGTACCGCGTTGGCGTTGAAGTTGAGAAGGACTTCGGTGGGCTGTCGACTTGCGCGACGGCTACCGAAGATCCGCTCGGTAAGGGCCTCGAAGGTGATGCCAAGGCCGAAGGGGTCGAGGAAGGCGAACAGCGGGGCCCCCTGGGCTGCTTCCAGGACGTGGTCCAGGTGCCTTTCGACGCGGCCTTGCAGGGCGTGAGCGTCAAGGCCCTGCTCTCGGGCTTCTGCGACGAGCTGAGACAGGGACTGGAAGTTCTTGCGGTTCTTCTCGATGAAGTAGCAGTCGAGCTTACGGAAGTCCGCGATGGCGGCAGCAGACTCGAGGATAAGTGCCGGTGAGCCAGGGGTGCCGTCGTCGTAGCGCCCCGGCCCTGCGTATCCATCGAGGTAGACGACCCGACCGTCGGGGGCGTACTTGCCGACCTTGCTGGCGAAGGGGACGACGTACTTGTCGAGGATCGCGTGCTTGAGGACAGCTGCGGCCTTCTTGCTGACGAAGAAGGGGCTGGTGTCGTCCCGGACTTCCTCGCCAGCGGTTTCACCGCTCAGGTCGAGTACAGCGCTGTCGAGCGCTGCCTCATCGGCTCTTTCCAAGATCTCCGCCTCTCATCTCAGAACGTCTGGGACAAGTTTGCGGCGGGTGAACCCAGTGTGTATCGGTATTGCCGAGACCAGATCGGGCCGCTCACACAGTAACGGGAATGGGCATCTGGTCCCAGGTTCGGCCGTCCAGGATCCGTCCGCCGGCCTTGGGCGTGTGACCGCCCCACTGCTTGAAGAAGAACGCGACGTTCTCTTCCACGCACAGATCGCGGATCTGAGCAGGCCAGACCGGGTCCATCAGCCGGTGCCGCGGTCCCGACTCGCCACCGGCGATCACCCAATGGATACGGTCGAGCTTCAGGCCCTCAAGCGGACCGAGAAGCGGCTCACAGGACAGAAAACGGACAGCAGCAGGAACCTGGCGCAGTTCATCCACCCTCGGCAGTTCCTTCGCGGTCTCCACCGAGACGCCCATCCACACGTTGGCCGGCCATTCCAGACGGTCCGCGACCTGCCGGAGCCGACGGGCCCGCTTGGTGAGGACCTGATAGGTGTGCTGCGGCGTATCCGCCATCACCTCGAACACACGACGCACGAAGTCCAGCGGCACTCGGGCGTGGAAGAGGTCGGACATGGAGTTCACGAACACCGTGCGAGGGCTCTTCCACCCATGGGGAACGTCCAAAGCGTCAGGGTGAACCGTGAGATCAAAGCCCGGCCCTGAGGTCCGGGGATCCCCATCATTCTGGTACTTGGCGGCCCCCATGGCCTTCAACCGCTTCGCCAGAGTCAACGCGTAGCAGTTGTCGCACCCTGACGAGACGCGGTCGCAGCCCGTCGTCGGGTTCCAGGTCGCCTCAGTCCACTCGATCGAACTCCGGTCACTCACCGGCTACCTCCTGTCCGGCCGTCCCCCAAGGACCGCGAGACAGTGAAGCGCCCTGGGGAACGTGGCACACGCCATCCAACCACCTTGATGAGACTGGGCCTTGGCCAAAGTCCTGTTCTTAGACATCATCTACGCTCAGGCATCCGTCCGAGAACCGCATCACGGCTGCCGGGCCCGGAGCGGAACAACTTTCGCGTTCGGCTGATCGAATCCGCTCGCGCAACTCCTGGGTTCTAAGAGCCGGTTGACGGCTCGGACAAGGGCTGGGACGTCGGCACGGAGCTGATCGAGCTCAGCGTTCTTGTAGGCGATCGTCTTCTTCAGTTTGGTGATCGTGGCCCGCTGACGGGCCTCGGCGTCCTGGGTGACACCGCCGTCGCATTCCCGCCGCTTCCCCCTCCCCGCCTTGGCGTCAACGGCCACGTTCCTGCGGAAGTAGTCCATCAGCTGTCGCGCAAGTCGGGTTGGCGTCAAGATGCGGAGTCACTCGTGCGTGTGAAGGGCGCTGATCTGGTCGAGCCATGGGCGCTGCTCACCGTAGCGTCGTGCTTGATCTTGGCGGAGGTTCTCGATGTGCTGAGGAGCGCTCGACGTGCATATGAGAGATTTCGGGCCGAGTTCCGTCCGCCGGGTGCTGGAAGGACCACAGAGGGATACCTGGTCCGACTCCTGTCGCCTGGAGGATCTGGCCTTTCTGCATCGGGGATTCACCGAGTACGCGCACCAACTGGACCTGGACGAGCGGTGGGCCGAGCGCTGGACGATGAGGTGGAAGTTCGGACCGGACGCTGCCGCCACGTACTCGGTGCGCGACCTCAATGAGGTGGACGTCTCACGCACGGTGCCGGTGCGTCGGTTCACTTGGCGGACCGACCAGCATCACCGGCCCGGGCTCGAGTACATGGTGTCCACGCGTCGGCATCACGGTTTTGAGAGCTTCGAGGAGGAGTGTCTGCTCCTGGTCGCCGACTTCGCCGCCGGTCTGCGTGAGGCGCTCTCGCAGCCGTTCCGGCTTCGTTTCTACGCGGGCGGCAAGCGGGTGGATCACACGCCGGACTATTTACTGCTCACTGACTCAGGTCCGTTCGTGATCGATGTGCGGCCCGCGGGCCGGATTCGTCCAGAGGATGAGCTGAAGTTCGCCGCGACGTTCGAGGCCGCGCTGACCGCCGGAAGGCGCTACGGCGTGGTGATCGGTTGGCGTCGGCATGTATGGGAAACGGTGGACGCATTCTCCGCCGAGCGCCGACCGTTGACCAATGTGCTCGACACGCAGGACCAGCTGTGTGCGGCTGTATCCCAAGGGCCTCTTCTATTAGGGCACTTGGTCGAGCGGTGCTCCATTCCCGCAGTAGCCAGGGCCCATGCCCTCCACTTGCTGTGGCGCAGAGAGCTCGGTGCGGACCTCTTTGCACCGTTCGGCGACGCGAGCCTGATCCGGCTCGCGCCCGTGGGGCTTCGCGGGGTGCGGTCATGAGTGATGAGGCATCGACATGGGTGCTGGAGCCTGGTACAGAGCTCATCATCGATGGTGAGGTGTGGCGGGTCGAGACGTGTCTGCCGCATCTGGGCCGCGTGACGCTGATTGGCGACGTGGGCGCGCCGTGGAAGGTGCAGCTGAGCGAGCTGATCCACCGACCAGGTTGCCGGCCGTCCACCCGGACCTGCAAGGACCTCCCGGCCGCCAGCCGGGGCCGCCAGCCGAAGTCAATGACGGATCTGCAGCCGACTCAGCAAGAGCACGTGATGCGGCGGTTGCAGCACATCCGGGAGGTGGAGACCGGCTACCGCAGCGGTGATCCGGACGCCGCGCTGCCGCACGAGCCTCTCCCGCAGTACGACCCGGAGACAACAACGCTGACGCAGCGGCGAAAGGCAAAGGAGGCCGAGCTGCGCATGGCGAGGGCGATAGATCCTGCGCTGGCGAAGTCGCTGGCTCTGCACAGGGTCAGTCTGAGGACACTGGTGCGCTGGGACACAGCACGGCGCAGACTGGGGCCGATCGGTCTCTCGGACGACCGGTGGCTGCGGGAAGCGACCGGGCACCGGATCACCCCGGAGGTGCGCGAGGCGCTGTTCGCCGTTCGTGATGAAAGCCTGCGGCGGGCGAAGCTGACAGCGCGGGACCGCGAGCGCCTCATCCACCAGTACGTACGAGAGACCTTCGGAGAGAAGACCAAGGTCCCCAGCTACGACGTGCTACGCCGGGTGTGGCGGGACTGGTTCGGCTCCAACGGCGGGCGGCAGCGCTACGCACGCTCCGCAGCCATGGCGCAGAAGAACGCGACGGGCCGGCACGTGGTGGTGCACCGGCCCGGACAGGTGGTAGCCCTGGACACGACAGTGCTGCCGGTGAAGATCCTGGAAGGCGTGTTCGGCGATCCCGTCTCTGTCCATCTCACGCTGGCACTCGACGTGTACACGCATTCGATCGTGGCGTTCCGGCTCAGCCTGGTCTCCGACGCCTCGATCGACGTGGCGATGGTGCTGCGGGACATGACGATGCCGCTGCCTATGCGCCCGGACTGGGGCGAGGACATGCAGTGGGCCTACCCGGGCATCCCGGGCACGCTGGTGGCCGACTTCGCCGGGTACGAGGTGGCCGGGCTGCCGTTCTTCGCCCCGGAGACTGTGACCACCGACCATGGCTCCGTCTACCGCAACCACCACCTTGTCGAGGTCCAGCGGGTCCTCGGCACGAACATCAAACCGAGCCGGGTGCTGCGCCCCACCGACAAGAAGGCCGTGGAGCGGGCCTTCGGTGCCATCCAATCGCTGCTGTTCGCTCTTCTGCTCGGCTACCAGGGCGTGGATACCGCCGACCGCGGCGTGGACCCGGAGGCCGACGCCTGCCTGACCGTGGCGGAGATGGAGCACATCATTGCCACCTGGATCGTAGGGATCTGGCAGAACCGCCGCTTCGACTCCTACGCGCCGAGCTGGGACCCAGGCGGCGACCACAGCCCGAACAGCCTGTTCGCCGCCTCTATGACGCAAAGCGGTTTCGCCCTGCGGATCCCCTCGCCCGAGCTGTACTACCAGCTCCTGCCCAGCCACCAGGTCATGATCCACGGCAAGCGCGGCGTGAAGATCAAAAACCTGTGGTACGACGGCGAAGCCCTGGACCCGTACCGCGGGAAGCTCTCCCGGCGCGGAGGCAAAGCGAAGAACCGCTACGTCATCCGCCGGGACCCGCGCGATCCATGTTTCGTCTTCTTCCAGGATCCGCTGACGCACGACTGGCACACCTTGCGCTGGGTGGGCCTGCCCGAAGAGGGACAGTTCCCCGCTTTCAGCGACGCCCGCGTCCGTGAAGCCATGCGCGAACTACGCAAGCGCGGGCTGGCACCGAAGTCGGACAGTGAGCTCCTCCCGGTCCTCCTCGAAGTGATCGGCGGGAAGATCCCCGTCGATCAGTGGCCGACTCAACTGACCAAGAAGCAGCGCACCGAGCACGCCCGCGAAGTGACTCAGGCCGCGGCAGCCGCGGCTGACCGCCCCGCCGGCGCCACAGTGGCCCAGCCGGCACCCGCCTCGATTCCTGCAGCGCGGACCGGCTCCGACGACGGGAAGGTCGTCCCGCTGCGCTGGCGCGAGCGCGCCGAACAAGGCCAGGACGCGGTCACCAACGAGCGTCGACGACGTCGTGAAATCGCCGTCCCCGAACGCCCGGCTCCACCACCACAGGACCTGTCAGCGCGGCTGCGCGCCACCAGCCTGCTGGCCCTGCCCGACGACGACTTCGACGACGGCACAGACGCGACCGCTGCTGCGGCAGCCGCCGCAGCCCAGGAAGAGGTCAGCCAGTGAATGCCCCGTACGACGGTCCCTCGTTTCTCCCTGGCCCGCCCATCGACCGCACCACCTGGGAGGGCTGGCGCCGCTGGTGCGCGACCCGCAATGTCTTCATCCCCGCGCCCGTGCTGATGGCAACTGAGTTCGCTCTCAAGTCAAAGCGCCAGAAACGCCTCTACAACCTGCACCGGCTCGCCACCCACAGCAGCCTGCCCGTCGATGTGACTCCGATGAGCGAGCGCGTCGCCGACGCTGTCCTTGCCCGCGTCGAGGACGGCGCGTTCAGCCACAAGGCTTGCACACGCGGCGGCATCATGGTCAATGGCGACGGCGCCCAAGGCAAGACCGAGACGGTGTGTGAGGCGTTGGCCGTCTTCGAAGAGACGTGGATGGCCCTCAACAACTACATGAACCCGGATGCCATGCCCGGCACCCGCGACCTGGTCGCCCCCGTCGCTTACGTACGCTGCCCGGTCAAGGCCACCCCGATCTCCACTTGCCAGCGCATCCTCGACTTCTACGGCGAGGACTACAAGGGCATGCGCCTGGAGGATCTGGTGCGCACCGTCAAGACCGCCATCGTCGAACACGCCACCAGAGCACTCGTCATCGACGACATCACTCGCCTCAAACTCCACCGGGAAGCCGACCAGGACGTCCTCGACCTAATCCGCGAAATGATGAGCATGCCCGTAACGCTCGTTCTCGTCGGCGTCGGTATCCCCGCCTCCGGCCTGCTGCGCGAGGGCCGTCGCGACCCCAAGACCCTGGAATGGATCTACCAGCCGATCAAGGACCGCGGCCGCAGTCCGAACGATCACGCCGCCGGCCAGCACGAGCGGCGCTTCCAGATCGTCGACCTCGACCCGTTCCGCTACACCGATGGACCGGAGATGGCCGCCTGGCTGAATCATCTGGCCCGCTTGGAAGGGCACCTGCGGTTGCTGAACGAAACCGAGGGAATGCTGACCGGAGACGACATGCCTGAGTACCTGTTCAACCGCACCGGCGGCGTGGTCGGCGTGCTGGAGAAACTCATCCAGCACGGCTGTCGGCGGGCCATCGAGGACAAGAGCGAGCGGCTGACGAAGGAGCTGTTCAATCAGTTCACCGTCACTCCCGGCGACATGCCCGACCTGGACGCGGAGTCCGGCGAGCAGCCCAAGATCCCACAGCACAAGCCCACTGATGGGAAGAAGAAGCCGAAGGGCCGCAACACCGTCTTCGATGATGACGGCCCCGCCGCGGCCGGGGAGGCAGGCTGACGGAGGTGACCGCCTGGCCGCTGGCTCGCGCTCTCAGTCCGCTCCCAGAGGAATCACTACCCGGCCTGCTCCTGCGGCTGGCGTACCGCACGGAACGCTCGCCCGCCAGGATTGCACGCCTGTGCGGACTGATCCATCGCCAGAATCGGCTCCCGGGCGAGTACCTGTTCTCGCTGCCCGCCGATCGGATCCGACCGTTCGCCTCGGCTGCCCGTTTGAACGCGCAGGAGGCCAACGCCCTGACGCTGTCCCCCTTTGCCGCCGTCTACCCGCCCCTGGCCTCAGCCCGGACGGACGGCAGCCGCAACACCACGGCCGTGCGGAAGTCGTGGGCTGCCAGCATGTTCAGCCGATACTGCGCCGCCTGTCTCTCCGGGGACGGAAGCCCCGTCCAGACTCTCTACGGCGGTCCCTGGAAACTGCGCTGGCATCTGCCCGTCTCCTACGCCTGCCTCACGCACCGCACCTTGCTCTCCCATACATGCCCGAACTGCGGGGGTACACCGAATCGACCGACGAATACAGAGCGTCAAGGACTGATCACTCATCGCACCACGACCGGGTTGCACCCTGCCCAATGCCGGCGCCTTCTGCCGGATGGCCACGGCGCTCCGGCCGCTCCCTGCGCTGCCCGCCTGGACCACGACCGCCGGGCCGAGCCCCTGTCCGAGGCCGACATGGCCCTGATGTTTGCCCTGCAGCACCGCATTGACCAGCATCTGATGCCTGTCCGATCCGACGCCGATGCAGGCCACGTCGGCTCGGATCCCTCCTTCTTTCCCGATCTCATCATCGCTGCACATCTCATCCGGCTCAGCTGGCCGGACAGCGCTCCATACACGACCTCGACGTCAATGGCCGATCTGATCGACGGCCACGTCTCCTCCGCTGTCACTCCCCGCCGCACCCCTGAGCCCGCCCGGCGCACGCCCACCGTCTGGGATGCCCCCGAAGTCCCAGCCGAATGCGCCGCGGTGCTCCTTGCCGCCGACAACCTCCTCGGTCGCGAGGAGCGTGATGACGCCGGGATGACCGAACGCGTCCGCCCGCTCGCTGCCTCCGCGTTCAGCCGTCATCCAGCCAACACCGGCGCCGCATTGCGGCGCATGCACGTCTCCCCCTCGATGGCGCGTGCCCTGCTGGGCCGCGCCCAGGGGTTCTACCGTGCCGGTGGCCACCGGCACGCGCGACAGAGCCTTCCCTCACGCGAAAGCTGCTTCCAGATCGGGCACGTGCCGGCTCTCCTGCCCCAGGAGTGGCTCTCCGCCCACTTCGGCGACCTGTTGTCCCACTGGACGCACCTCACCGACTGGAGGATGCGACACCTGCGGCGCGTTGCAACGCTCAAGCTCGCGGAGATGAGCGGCGGCGGCACCTGGCCCGACTGCGCGAAGGCCCTCGACATCCCGTGGAACACCGCACAGCAGTCCCTCACAGTCATCAGGCAGGAGCTGAATTCACGGGAACTGTGGCCGGAGTTCGAACGGTCCGTCGAAAGCGTGGCCATCCACATGGACCAGCACACGGATCGCGTCCACTACGGACGACGCCGGGAACTTCTCTCGACCTGGCAGATCCCGGCTGACGACTGGACCGAACTGTGCTGCGGCCTTCCGCGGTTCCGCCAAGGAGCCACCTCCCCCTCCCGTGACACCGCGACCGTGCTGATCTGGACCCATGTCACCCAGGGCGATCACCTTCACAGCCCCCTGCTCGGCGACCTGAGGGAATCGGGCCGCAGCACCCAGCGCCTGGTCGCATCGATCAACCAACTCCGCACCCCAGCCAACCGCAAAGGCGGCAAACACGAGCTCCTGCACCGCCTCGAAACGTACTCCGGCCTCCTGTCCGCCGCCTGCGACCAGCCGGCTGCCGCGCTGCACAACGCGAGCCCCGGCGTCCAGGCGACGAGCAGCCGGACACAGGCCAGTTGAGATCACGCTCACACCGCCCCAGCTCCATGCTCCACAAAACCCCGCCCCTACAGCGCCGAGGTTGCCGCCGTGCCCGACAGCGACCAGCATCGCCGACTCGCCCGAAGCCTCTCACCGCTACCAGAAGAGTCCCTGCCCGGCTTCCTTCTCCGTCTCTCCCACAGGCTGGACCGACCACCGCTCCGCATCGCACAACGCCTCGGCCTCACCACGAGGCACCACCGGCTCCCCTACGCCCACCTTCACTCCCTGCCCGATGACCTGGTACTGCCTTTCGCTGCGATGACGCACCTCACAGCCCAGGAGACTCAGGCACTGACACTGCGACGCTTTTCCACGACATACCCAGCCCTGCTCACGATCCGAGCGGGCACGCATCGGGCCAGGGGACCGGCGACGGTCGGCTGGAATATGACACCGTCCAGCCGCTACTGCCCCCCATGCCTACGCGGTAACGGCAGCCCCATCCAGAACACCCTCGGAGGCGCATGGCAACTGCGCTGGCACCTCCCCATCGTCTTCGCATGCACCCGGCACAAAAGGCTCCTTGAGCACGAATGCCCGTCCTGCCTCCTTTCCCTCAACAACCCCGAGCGGCGGCGCGTCGCACTGATCAAGCAACCGAACATCGAAGGCTTGCACCCGCTTCAGTGCCGAAACGCCGAAAACCCGCCGGGCGGCAACCCCATACCCAGCACCGGTCCCGTCTGCGGTGCCCGCCTGGACCACATAGACAGCCACAGAAATTCACCCTTTACACCGGAAGACCTTCAACTGCTGCTCAATCTCCAAAAGCGCATCGACGGACGATTGAATCTGCCCGTCAACAGTGCTCACGCTTCCCCCGCAGCCGACACCTACTTCCATGACCTCATCACCGCCACGCGCCTCATCAAAATCAGCTGGCCAACCGGACACCACCTCTTGCCCACCGACACTCTGGCCGCGATCGTCGATGCACACATCGCACCGTTCCTCTCCAGCTATTCACAGGACCAGGGAGCAACAATCGCAGGAGTTCGGACGGCCCCGACGGATCCTGCGACATCCGGCGCACTACTCCTCGCCGCCGACAATCTCATTACAGACCGCGACATGTGGACCCTCACCGAAAAGGTAGGGCCCCTCGCCGCCGAAACATACAGGCGTTCAAAGCCATACGCGAGTAAGATCGCCCAAGAACCGGGCATCTCCAATGAATTCGCACGGGCAATGTCACCACGCGACCCCAATTCACGCAAAACCAACATCCTTTACCGAAAACTGCGACACAATTACACCTTCACCATCGCCCAAGTCCCGGCCTACCTGCCACGCTCCTGGCACCTGACGCACTTCGCAAAGCTCCGCGCACAGCTCCCCAACATCACATATCGTGACGACCGGCTCCTGCGCCGCGGAGCCGCATTCCGGCTCGCGGAACTCGCGTCGGGGCAGACATGGTCGGATTGCGCAATATCCCTGGGCATCTCTCCAGGAGTGGGAGCCAACGCACAACGCATGCTTGGGCACAGACTCACCGACGCGCGGCTGTGGCCGCTCTTCACTCACATCGTCGAGGAAATCGCGGACGACCTCGACGCCCAGAAGAACCGAATCGACTACGCCAACCGCCGGCTCAGAATGGGAAGCTGGTGCATACCCGACACCGACCGGGACCGCCTCTTCGACAACCTCCACCGGCTTGAGCGCCTGCAGACCCAGATGGTTCCGCGCTTCATGTCGATCGTCGTGTGGAGCGATGTCACGCGGGGTGAACCATCGCGGTCCCCCTTCGCGGTCGCGGTACGCAGCACCGACGACACCCAAGCCCTCACCACACTGATAGGCCACTTCCACGAGGCCAACCTCGGCCACGGCCAGCGATTCCGACTGCGGCAGCGCCTAGCTCTATATGCGACGTACCTGGCAAGGTCCTGCGACCAAAACGAGGACCTGTCCGTTGACACGGACCTCGTATTAGCGCAAGAAGCAGACACGTACAGCCCGAGGGCCCCCGACCCGCTTGGCTAAAGCTGCAGGTCAAACGCCCTCTGCCGCCAAAGGCCAGCGGGTACACGTCGTACTGACTATAGGCAGCAGCCAGTGCCAACTATCCCGCTCTTGTGCCAACTAAAAAGCCTCGTCACACATCCCCTCACCGCCGCACGCGCGGCATCCCCAACCCGATCCACGAGATGATCTCCCGCTGGATCTCGTTGTTGCCGCCGCCGAAGGTGAAGATCACGGCCGACCGGTAGCCGCGTTCCAGTTCGCCGTGGAGCACCGCACCGGCCGAGCCCTCCTTCAGCGCGCCCGCGGAGCCGACGACCTCCATCAGCCAGGCGTAGGCGTCCCGGCGCGCCTCGGAGCCGTAGACCTTGACCGCCGAGGCGTCCTGGGGGGTGAGCGTGCCGTCCTGGAGGGCCGCGACCATCTGCCAGTTGAGCAGTTTCATCGCGTCGAGGCGGGTGTGGGTGCGGGCGAGCAGGGCGCGGACCCAGCCGAGGTCGATGACCCGGCGGCCGTCGGCGAGCTTGGTGTCGGAGGCCCAGCGCTGGACGTTGTGCAGGGCGCGGACGGCCATCGTGCCGTGGGCGGCGAGAGTGACGCGCTCGTGGTTGAGCTGGTTGGTGATGAGCCGCCAGCCCTTGTTCTCCTCGCCGACGCGGCGGGACACCGGGACCCGGATGTTCTCGTAGTAGCTCGCGGTCGTGTCGTGCGAGGCGAGGGTGTTGATCAGGGTGCAGGAGTAGCCCGGGTCGCTCGTGGGGACGAGGAGCATGGTGATGCCCTTGTGGGGCGGGGCGTCGGGATCGGTGCGCACGGCGAGCCAGACCCAGTCGGCGGTGTCGCCGTTGGTGGTCCAGATCTTCTGTCCGTCGACGACGTACTCGTCGCCGTCGCGGACGGCGCGGGTCTTCAGGGCGGCGAGGTCGGTGCCGGCGTCCGGTTCGCTGTAGCCGATCGCGAAGTCGATCTCCCCGGCCAGGATGCCGGGCAGGAAGTGGGCCTTCTGCTCGTCGGTGCCGAACTGCATGATCGTGGGTCCGACGGTGTTCAGCGCCATCAGCGGCAGCGGTACGCCGGCCTGGGCGGCCTCGTCGAAGAAGATGAACTGTTCCATCGGGGTCAGCCCCCGGCCCCCGTACTCCTTCGGCCAGCCGACCCCCAGCCAGCCGTCCGCGCCGAGCCTGCGGACCGTGTCGCGGTAGAAGCGTTTCTGTGCGGCGGGCTCCGCGTAGCGGGCGTAGGCGTTGTCGGGCACCAGGGTCGCGAAGTAGGTGCGCAGTTCGGTACGCAGCCGCTGCTGCTCAGGCGTGTATTCGAGGTGCACGGCCCCTCCAGAGTCTCGCTTCGGCGTCGTCCGTGTGCGGCGGCGCACACAGTAGAACGTGTTGCAAGAATCCGGAAGGGCCGGCGGGCGTCCGGCAGTTGCGCGAGACCGGCGGGCGGCCCCGGGGCCGAGCGGTCAGCGCTTGACGGCGCGCAGCACCACGAACTTCGGGTCGCCCGCGACCGTGGTGCAGTTCCCGAAGATCCGGCGCAGGTGGGTGTGGTACGAGAGGTGCCGGTTGCCCACGACCCAGAGTTCGCCGCCCTGGCGCAGGGCGGTCCGCGCACCGGTGAACATCGTGCGGGCCGTCGCGTCGGTGGTCGCCATGTGGGAGTGGAAGGGCGGGTTGTTCAGCACCAGGTCCACGCTGCCCGGGTCGAGGCCGTCGAGACCGTCGCCGACCAGGAAGTCGGCCTTCGCACCGGCCGGCGCGCCGGCCCGGAAGGTCTCCTCGGCGGAGGCGACCGCCCCGTAGGACTCGTCGACGAAGGTGAGGTGCGCTTCGGGGTTGGAGACGGCGGCGGAGAGCCCGAGGACCCCGTTGCCGCATCCCAGGTCGACGACGCGGACGGCCCCGCCGCGGCTGGGCAGGTGCTTCAGGAAGAAGCGGGTGCCGATGTCGAGGCGCTCCGCGCAGAAGATCCCCGCGTGGTTGACGGTGGTCAGGCCGGCGACCGGGCCCACGTCGGCGGGCAGCTCGTAGCGGTACGGCCACGGGCTCGGCGTACGCGGCAGAGCGGGGTCGGGGGTGCAGAAGATGAGCCGTGCCTTGCGCACCGCGAGGGAGGTGCGGGTCGGACCGATGATCCGCTCGAAGAGCTTGAGCGTGGAGGTGTGGATCTCCTTGACCATGCCGGTGCCGATGACCACGGTGCCGGCGTGGACGGCGGGGGCGATCCGGTGGAGCTGGTCCTCCAGGAACGCCAGGGACTTGGGCACCCGGACGATCAGGACGTCGATCCGGTCCGGCGGGGTGTCGCGCGAGGACAGCAGCCGGACCGCGTCCTGGTCGAGACCGTTCCGGGCGAGGTTGGCGAGGGTCGCCCGCCGGGCCAGGTAGGAGTCGCTGATCTGGACGGGCCGGTGTGCGGCCAGCGCGGTGGCGAGCGCTCCCCACCGGTCCCCCACGACCGCGACCGTCCCCGAGAGGTCGACCGGGCCCGTCTCGGGGTCCGTCAGCTGCCGGAGCAGGTATTCGTCGGCGGCGTCCCACGCCCGGAAGGGGTCGCGCGGGTGCTCGGGGAAGCGGGCGAGCTCGAAAGCGCCCTGTGAGGTCGTCAAACGGTTCATATGTCACTCAGGCTAGCCGAGGGAGCCGGGTGCGCCCCACACGCTCCCCGGCTCCCCGGCCGCTCCACCTCGGCGTACGGCTCCGCGCACCCGCCCACCGGGTGTGCCCGCGGGCCGCGCCGGGGCCGTCAGGGCAGTTGTTTGTCGATGGCCGACCGCCCCTCGGCGGCCAGCTTGCGCCGTGCCCATTCCAGGGTCTCCGGCGTCAGGTCCCGCCCGGAGGCGAGCACCAGGTCCTCGGCGCTCGGCCGGTCGCTCGCGCCCGTGTGCAGGAGTCGGTCGGGCGTGATGCCCTCCGGCCCGGACACGGCCGCGGATACGGATTCGGGCTCTTCGCTCATGCCGCCTCCTCGTCCTTGCGGCAATTCTCGCCCCCAGCGGACCCGGCCGCATCCGAGGAGCCCGCGCACGCCTACCCGGGAGGGTGAATCAGCCCTTGGGGGGCCTGGGGAGTGGGCAGGAGAGGGAGGTCGTTGCCCCATTCTCCGAGGCGGTGCCCATGCTCCACGGTGTCGACGTCAGCGCCTATCAGCCCTCCTACGACACGGACGGACTCGACTTCGTCCTCATCAAGTCCACCGAAGGCCGCACCTATGTCAATCCGCGTCTGGACGCGCAGGTGAAAAGGGCCAGGGACGCCGAGTGCGTCGTCGGCTTCTACCACTTCCTCTGGCCGGGGGACGTGGCGGACCAGGTGGCGTACTTCCTGAGCAAGACCCCCGAGAAGGCGGGCGATCTGCTCGCGGTCGACTGGGAACAGACCGGCGGCGGGACGCGGGCGAGCAACGCGGACAAGGACCGGTTCATCCGGGCGGTGAAGCGGGAACGGCCCGACCACCGGGTCCTGTTGTACTGCAACCGCTCCTTCTGGCTCAACCACGACACCACCGACTACGCGGGCGACGGGCTGTGGATCGCCGACTACGTCGCCGCGGGCAGGCCCCGCATCGAGGCGGCCTGGCGGATCCATCAGTTCACCGACGATCCCCTCGACCGGAACGTGGCCGACTTCGACTCGGTCCGGGACCTGCGCGACTGGGCGGCCGGCCGGTAGGGACGGAGCACCCCGTACACCCCGCAGAACCCGTACGCCCCCGGAGCCCCTGGGACACCGGGGCGTACGGCGTCCCCGACGGCTTCCGGCAAGCCTATTCTTGACCTGCACATGATAGGTACACAGTGTTCACACGTGGGGCACGGTGCGTGTGGAAGGCTCCCGCCTGACCACCTACCGCACGGCCGCCGGGCGAGCACCCCCACCCAGGGTCCTCGTCGCGACGCCCGCGTTCCGGAGAGGACACCCCACATGTCCCGTCGTCACTCGTTCTACGCGCGTCCACTGCTCGCCGCGGTGGCAGCCGTCACCGTGCTCGCCGGCACCGCTGCCGCGGCCCCGTCGGACGCCTCGCCCGGTCGTTACACCGCCACGTCGGCGGCCCTCGACGACACCTACTACCAGGACGCGCTCGGCAAGACCGGCGCCGAGCTGAAGTCCGCCCTGAACACCATCATCAGCGACCAGACCAAGCTCTCCTACAGCCAGGTGTGGGACGCCCTCAAGGCCACCGACGAGGATCCCGCCAACTCCTCCAACGTCATCCTGCTGTACACCGGGCGCTCCCAGTCCAAGAACGACAACGGCGGCAGCTCGGGCCAGTGGAACCGGGAGCATGTCTGGGCCAAGTCGCACGGCGACTTCGGCACGGCGACGGGTCCGGGCACCGACGTCCACCATCTGCGGCCCACCGACGTCAAGGTCAACTCCACGCGCGGGAACAAGGACTTCGACAACGGCGGGAGCGAACTGAGCGACGCGCCGGGCAACTTCACCGACGGCGACTCCTTCGAGCCGCGCGACGAGGTCAAGGGCGACGTCGCCCGCATGATCCTCTACATGGCGGTGCGCTACGAGGGCAACGACTCCTTCGCCGACCTCGAACCCAACGACCATGTGAACAACGGGTCCGCGCCGAAGATGGGCCGGCTGTCGGTCCTGAAGCAGTGGAGCCAGGAAGACCCGCCGGACACCTTCGAGAAGCGCCGCAACGACGTCATATTCGAGCAGTTCCAGCACAACCGGAACCCGTTCATCGACCACCCCGAGTGGGTCACCGCCATCTGGTAGACCCGGCGGTCCCGGCTCAGCCCTCCCCGGCCAGGGCCTGCGCGCAGCCTTCGACGGCGCCCTCACGGGTGGCGTAGCGCGGCAGGTCCTGGCCGGTCCGTTCCCGTACGAGGTCGGACGGGCCCAGCAGATCGTTCGGATCGACGACCGCCGCGCGCCGCCCGTCGCCGGCGAGCCGGGCGAGCCCGGTGTGCAGCATCGCCAGGGCCACGGAGTCGACGGACGTGACGTCGTGCAGGTCGAGCACCACCGAGCCCCCGTCCGGCCCGGACTCGTCCAGGGCGTACAGCACGCGCTCCGCGGCCGTGAAGTCGATGGACCCCTGGGCGACGACGACGCCGACCTGTTCGTGGAGGACCCGTTCGTGCCCGGACGAGGGCGCCGACGGCAGGTCGTCCGCGGTGGTGACGAGGGTGACGGTGGAGCCGGGGAGCGCGGGGTTGAGCATGAGGTGGAGCCCGTAGCGGTCCGACATCGCCTCCAGTGCGGCGTGGCCGCGTACCGATCCGCCGGTGGCGTCCAGCGGCGGGCTGTACGTCGCCACCCCGAAGCGGGCGGGGCCCACCGCGATGAGGCCGCCGGACACCCCGCTCTTGGCGGGAAGACCGACACGCAGCAGCCATTCGCCGGAGCCGTCGTACATGCCGCAGGTCGCCATGACCGCGAGGACTCGGGCGGCGACCTCGGCGGAGACGACCCTCTCGCGGGTCACCGGGTTCACGCCGCCGTAGGCGAGGGTCGCGGCCATCGTGGCGAGGTCGACGGCGGTGACGCGGATCGCGCACTGGCGGAAGTAGCGGTCGACCGCCAGGACCGGGTCGACGGGCATGGTGCCGGTGGAGCGGATCAGGTACGCCAGCGCGCGGTTGCGGTCGCCGGTCACCGACTCGGAGCTGAACACCTCTTCGTCGACGTCCAGTTCACGCCCGGCGAAACAGCCGAGGCAGTGCAGGATCCGGTCGAAGGCGGGTTCGTCCGGGGTGTCGGGGATCAGGGCGGTGGTGACGATCGCACCGGCGTTGACCATGGCGTTGGCGGGCCTGCCCGTGCCGGGTTCGAGGCTGATGGCGTTGAACGCCTCGCCGCTCGGCTCGGCACCGACCCAGCGGCTCACCTCGTCGAGCCCGAGCAGGGAGAGCGCGAGGGCGTAGATGAACGGTTTGGAGACCGACTGGAGGGTGAAGGGGACCTCGGCCTCGCCCGCGATGTAGCGGTGTCCGTCCATGCTCACCAGCGCGAGACCGAAGGCGTCCGGGTCCGCGAGGGCCAGCTGGGGGATGTAGTCGGCCGGCTTCCCGTCCCGTACGCCGATGAACCGGTCGCGCAGATTCTGGAGGGAGTCGGACACCGCGTCGGCGGCGCTCATGGACCGCGCCCCTCAGCCGCGCTCGGCCTGGGCGACCCGGGGGAAGGTCTTGACCCCGGCGGCCTTGCGGCTGTTGGCCTGGGCGGTGACCGTGCGGCCCGGCGGGGCGTCCTCGACGCCGACGACGACGGTGTCGAGGACCTTGTCCTCGGCGTCGACGAACTCCACCTTCACGGCGAAGAACGTGGGCTCGTCGGTGGGGTTGGTGACCCGGACGAGCGCGCTGCGGACCTCCTCGGACGCGGTGAGCGGCAGCCCGTTGACCGAGACGTCGCCGACGGCGTTGCCCCGGCCCTCGACCTCCTCCAGCCGCTTGGCCGCCTCCTGCCGTACGCGTTCGGACTCGGCGGACACCGAGGCGGCGAAGCTCCGCTGGGTGCGCGGGCTCGGCGCCTCGGACGGCGATTCCTCCGGCTCGGGCGTGAGGGTGTGGACGCCCTGGTCGGTGCCTTCGCTGCTGGTGTCGGAGTCGCAGGCCGCCACGCCGGCGAACAGCAGCGCTGCCGCGGCGAGGGGCGCCAGGGTGCGGGCGGCGCGGCGGCCGCGCGCCCCGCGCACAGGGAGGTTCGTCTTCACGGGCGGTCCGTCCAATCCAGGAGAGGGAATGCGAGCGAGGTGAAGGACTGCGCGCGGGTCACACCGTCTCGTCGCCGAAGATGTCGCGGAGCTTCGCCTCGCGCTCGGTGTCGAGGTTGCTGTGGAGCAGCTCGGCGCCGTCGCCGGGCAGCTGTGCGCCGATCCGCTCGGGCACCTCGTTCATGGTCAGCAGGAACAGGGCCGAGGTTCCGGGCGTCACCTTCTCCTTGACCTCGGCGATGAAGTCGTCGTCGATGCCGACGTCCGCGAGCTTCCCGCCGAGCGCCCCGGCGGCCGCTCCGATGGCCGCGCCCAGCAGCGGCATGAGGAAGATCAGGCCGAAGAGCATGCCCCAGAAGGTTCCGCTGAGGGCCCCGGCGCCGACGAGGTTCAGCAGCTGCTTCGTGCGCGGCTTGGCCCGGTCGGCGGGCCAGCTGACCACCGCCGCGTCGAGGATCTTGATCAGCCCTTCCTTCTGAAGGGATTTCAGCGCCTCCTCGACGCTCTCCGCGCCTTCGGCCGTCCGGAACTTCCACACGGTGAGCGTGGACATCGCGCAGCCTCCCGCACTCCAAGGGCAACAACTCGCTCATATTAGGATCAAAAGGTATGAATTGACTCGTCGAAGCATCCGCTTCATACGGGAGCGGGTTCGAGCCCTGGGAGGGAACGATGGATACGGACGCCCTGACCGCCGACCTGTTGCGGGAGCTGCGGGCGACCCGGCCCTATCCGGCCCTGTCCCTGACCATGCCGACCCACCGCAAGGCCCCCGACAACGCCCAGGACCCGGTCCGCCTGCGGAACCTGGTGGCCGAGGCCGGACACCGCCTCGACGCCGACCCCCAGGTCAGCCGCGAGGTCCGGGCCGCCCTCGTGGACCAGTTGGAGCGGGCGGCGGCCGAGGTGGACCCGCGCGGGGCGATGGACTCCCTGGTACTCCTCGCCACCACCGACGAGTACTGGATCTGGCAGCTTCCGCGGAGCGCGCCCGAACGGGTGGTGCTCAGCGACACCTACCTCACCCGCAACCTCGTCGCGGCCAAGGCCCAGACCCGGCCGTTCCGGGTGCTGACGGTCGCCGCCGACCACGCCACGCTGTGGATCGGCACGGGCGACGGCATCCGTTCCGAGGAGGTGGACGGCTTCCCGCTGACCGCGCCGAAGGAACCGCCGAACCCGCAGCGCGAGGAACGGATCGGGGACACCCCGAGCACCTTCAGCGACGAGGAGACGCGGAACTTCTTCCGTACGGTCGACGAAAAGCTGCGCGCGGTGCTCGCCGACGACCCCCGCCCGCTGTATCTGATGGGCCTCGCCCCCGCTCTCGCCCTGCTGGACGAGGTCGGCGAGAGTTCCGGGTCCGCCGTCGGCCGGGTCACCAAGGGCGCGCCGGCCGACCTGTCCCCCGCCGAGGTCCTGAAAGAGCTGCGGCCCGCCCTCGACGAAGGTGCTCGCCGGGCGGCGGCGGAGGTGGAGACCCGGCTCGACAACGCCCGCAGCGCCCACTCCTTCGCCGGTGGGCTCGACGAGGTGTGGGCCGCCGTCCGTGAGGGCCGGGCGGGTCTGATCGCGGTGGAGGAGCACTTCCAGGCTGCCGTTCAGGTGACCGACGAGCACCTGGAGCCGGCGCCCGAGGGAAGCACGCAGAGCGCGGACGGCCGGATCCGCGAGGACATCGTCGACGAACTGGTCGAAGCGGCGCTGGACAGCGGCGCCGACGTGGTCTTCGTCGAGGACGACTCGCTGGCGGAGCACGGCCGGATCGCGGCGGCGCTGCGCTACTGACCGAAGCGTCCGGTGGGGCCCTCCGCCGTCAGCCCAGGCGGCGGACCGGCTGCGCTCGCTGGCGGAGCACGGCCGGATCGCGGCGGCGCTGCGCTACTGACCGAAGCGTCCGGTGGGGCCCTCCGCCGTCAGCCCAGGCGGCGGACCGGCTGCCCGTCGAGGAAGGCCCTGATGTTCTCCACGGCCTGGCCGTAGTAGGTCTCGTAGTTGGCGCGCGACACATAACCCAGGTGCGGGGTGGCGAGCAGGCGCGGGGCCGTGCGCACCGGGTGGCCGGCCGGGAGCGGCTCGATGTCGAACACGTCGGTCGCGGCCCCGGCCATGGCGCCGGCGCGCAGGGCGGCGAGCAGGGCGTCCGTGTCGACGATGGCCGCCCGGGAGGTGTTGACCAGGTACGCGGTCGGGCGCATCAGGGCGAGTTCGGCCGCGCCGATCAGACCCCGGGTCCGGTCCCCGAGCGCGAGGTGGACGGAGACGAAGTCGCTGGAGGCCAGCAGGTCCTCCTTGGACGCGGCCAGCGTCGCCCCCACCTCGTCGGTACGTTCCTTCGTGAGGTTCTGGCTCCACGCGAGGACGTCCATGCCGAAGGCCCGGCCCACCTGCGCCACCCGGCCGCCGATCTTCCCGAGTCCCAGCAGCCCGAGCGTCCGCCCGTGCAGATCGGCGCCGAGGGTGGACTGCCAGGGGCCGTCCGTGCGCAGGGCCTCCGCCTCGGGAACGATCCCGCGCGCCAGGCCGAGGAGCAGCGCCCAGGTCAGCTCGACGGGCGGGGTGGAGGAGCTGGCGGTGCCGCAGACGGTGACGCCGTGCCGCTTCGCGGCGTCGAAGTCGATGACGGAGTTGCGCATACCGGAGGCGACGAGCAGCCGCAGCCGGGGCAGCCGGGCGAACAGGTCCGCCGGGAAGGGCACCCTTTCGCGCAGGGTGACCACGATGTCGAAGCCGGCGAGGGCGGCGGCCGCTTCGTCCTCGGTGGCGAGGTGCTCGGTGAACGACACGACCTCGACGTCGGCGGTCACGGGCGACCAGTCGACGACGGTGGTGGCGACGGACTGGAAGTCGTCGATCACGGCACAGCGCAGCTTCATGGCGGCCTCTCCGGTGGGTCTCGGGTCGCCGCCCATGATCGCTCATCGGCCGGCCCGGGGGGACGGCGGCCGGTGAGTGACCCTGTCGGTGGGAGGTCGGGCCGGACGGCTCCGCCGGGTGACGGCGCGCGGGCGGGGCTGCTGTCAGGACGCCTCGGGGCCGTACCAGAGCGTGGTGGCGTTGCAGAACTCGCGGATGCCGTGTCCGGCGAGCTCACGCCCGTAACCGGAGCGTTTGATCCCGCCGAAGGGCAGGGCGGGGTGCGAGGCGGTCATCCCGTTGAAGAAGACGCCTCCGGCCTCCAGGTCGCGGGCGCAGCGTTCCTGCTCCCCCGGGTCGCGGGTCCAGACGTTGGAGCTGAGGCCGAAGGGGGTGTCGTTGGCCAGGTGGACCGCCTCGTCGAGGTCGGCGACCCGGTAGAGGGTGGCGACCGGGCCGAAGGTCTCCTCGCGGTGAATGCGCATGGCGGTGGTGATGGAGGCGAGCACGGTGGGCTCGTAGAACCAGCCGTTCTCCAGGCCGCCGCCGAGCTTGTCGGGACGGCGTCCGCCGCACAGCGCCTCCGCGCCGCGTTCGACGGCGTCGTCGACGAGTTCCTCCAGGTCGGTGCGGCCCTGTTCGGTGGAGAGCGGCCCGATGTCGGTGCCCTCCTCCAGCGGGTCGCCGACGGTCAGGGCCCGCATGCCCGCGGTGAACCGCTCGGCGAACGCGTCGTAGACGTCGGCGTGCACGATGAACCGCTTGGCGGCGATGCAGGACTGGCCGTTGTTCTGGACGCGGGCGGTGACGGCGGTGGCGGCGGCCTTCTCCACGTCCGCCGAGGGCAGGACGAGATACGGGTCGCTGCCGCCGAGTTCCAGCACGGTCTTCTTCACCTCGTCGCCCGCGGTGGCGGCGACGGCGCGCCCCGCCGGTTCGCTGCCCGTGAGCGTGGCGGCGGCGACCCGCGGGTCGCGCAGGACCGCCTCGACGGCGCCCGAGCCGATCAGCAGCGTACGGAAGCAGCCGGCGGGGAAGCCCGCGCGGTGGAAGAGGTCCTCCAGGTAGAGGGCGGTCTGCGGGACGTTCGACGCGTGCTTGAGAAGTCCGACGTTGCCCGCCATCAGCGCGGGGGCGGCGAAGCGCACCACCTGCCAGAGCGGGAAGTTCCACGGCATCACGGCGAGGACCACGCCGAGCGGACGGTAGCGGACCAGCGCACGGGAGGCGCCGGAGTCCCGCACGTCGGCGGGGTCCGGGTGTTCGTCGGCGAGCAGGCCCTCGGCACGTTCGGCGTACCAGCGCATCGCCTTCGCACACTTGGCTGCCTCGGCGCGGGCCGCCTTGACGGGCTTGCCCATCTCGACGGTCATGGTGCGGGCGATGGTGTCGCGGTCCTCGTCGAGGAGGTCGGCGGCACGGTTCAGCCAGGCCGCGCGCTGTTCGAAGGGGGTGGTGCGGTAATGGCGGAAGGTCTCCGCGGCGGCGGTGATCCTGCGTTCCGTCTCCTCCTCGCCGAGGGCGTCGAAAGACCTGATCAGTTCGCCGTTCGCGGGGTTGACCGTCGCGATGGGCATGGCAGTGGCCTCCTTGCACGGGTACTTCGACCGTGCCGCGCCGCACCGGTCCGCGCAACGCGGCCCCCCTTCCCCGCACGTACCCGGCCGACGCGGATCATGCGTGCCGAGAAGGCACGTTCCGCGTCGGCCGGGTGTGCGGGCCGCCCTCGGGGGCGGTTACGCGAGCACCGCCAGGGGGACGGTGCGGGCGGTGCGGACGCCGGGCAGCGGGGCGTACGGGAGGAGTCCCGCCGCCCGCGGCGCCTCGGCGTAGCGGGTGAACCAGACCACTTTGCCGTCCGTGGTCCGGCAGGTGCCCCAGCTGTCGCTCAGGGCCATGACCCGGCTCAGCCCGCCGCCGGCCGGCAGCAGCCGCGGCATCCGGGCACTGTTGTCCGCGACGGACACGGTCACGTGCCGTCCGGTCCAGCGGAGTTCGAGGACGCAGGTGTTGGCGTCGCCGACATGCCGGTGGACGTTGGTCAGGAGCTCGTCCAGGGCCCGGCACACCGGCCGGACGTGCGGGTCGAGACTCCAGTGACGAAGGTGTGCGGCGACGATCCGCCGCAACCGGGGAACGCGCTCTGCCGACACCTGCAGTTCGACCGAATAGTGCCGGTCGAGTGGAACGGTCATCGTCGAGGCTCCTCACCACGAGGCCCACGTGTTTCACCCCGTCGTACTTCACCCCGTCGTACGAACGACCCCCGAACACGAAGCGTGAGCACTGATCACTTCTGGGTCACTCATCAGGGTGCGCCGTGTACGCCGGACGCGCAACAGCTGGGCTGTCCGTGCTGGTGGGGGCGGTGTCCGGTCAGAGCAGGTAGGGCAGCAAGGTGTCCGGGGTGAGGGGCAGTTCGCGGAGCCGTGCGCCGGTGGCGTGGCGGACCGCGTTCCCGATGGCGGCGGCGGTGCCGACGATCCCGATCTCGCCGATGCCCTTGCTGCCCATCGGGTTGAGGTGGCGGTCGTCCTCCTCGATCCAGTGCGCCTGGATGTCGGCCGTGTCGGCGCAGACGGGCACGTGGTAGGAGGCGAGATCCCTGGCGGTGAAGTCGCCGAAGTCCGGGTCGATGCCGCAGTCCTCGGTGAGGGCCATGCCGATGCCCATCACCATGCCGCCGGTGAACTGGGAGCGTGCGGTGCGCGCGTTGAGGATCCGCCCGGCGGCGTACACGCCGAGGAGGCGGCGTACGCGGACCTCGCCGGTGACGGCGTCGACGGCCGTCTCGGCGAAGTGCGCGCCGAAGGCGTGCCGGGCGTACGGGGACTCCTCGCCGGTCTCCTCCTCGGTGTCGGCGGTGGTGGTGATCCCGTCGGCGGGGAGGGGGCGGTGCTCCGCGAGGCGGGCGGCGAGGGCGGTCGCCGCCTTGTGCACGGCCCAGCCCCACGAGGCGGTGCCCGAGGAGCCGCCCGCCAGCGGAGCGACGGGCAGGTCGGTGCTGCCGATGTCGACGCGTACGGCCTCCGGGTCGACGCCGAGCGCCTCCGCGGCGATCTGGGCCAGAACCGTGCGGGCCCCGGTGCCGATGTCGGTGGCGTTGACGGCGATGCGCAGGGCGCCGTCCCGCGCGGCGTGGGCGCTCGCGGTCGACCGGGAGACGAGGACGGGGTACGTCGCCGAGGCCACGCCCGTACCCATGAGCCAGCGGCCTTCCTGGCGGGCGGCGGGCCGGGGGTCGCGGTCGTGCCAGCCGAACCGGGCCGCTCCGTCGCGCAGACAGGCGGCGAGCCCTCGGCTGCTGAACGGGCGGCCGCTGTCCGGTTCGGTCTCCGGCTCGTTGCGCAGCCGCAGCTCCACGGGGTCCAGGCCGAGCGCCGAGGCCAGCTCGTCCATGGCGGACTCCAGGGCGTACATCCCCGAGGCCTCCCCCGGGGCGCGCATCCAGGAGGGGCTGGGGACGTCGAGGGCGGTCACCCGGTGCACGGTCCGGCTGTGCGGCGAGGCGTACATGACGCGGGCCGGCACGGCGGCCTGCTCGACGAACTCCTTGACGGTGGAGGTCTGGGTGACGATCTCGTGGCTGACGGCGGTGAGCACCCCGTCCAGGTCCGCGCCGAGCCGGACCCGCTGGATCGTGGGGGCCCGGTGGCCGACGACCTCCGCCAGCTGGGGCCGGGGGAACACCATCTTCACCGGACGCCCGGTGTGCCGGGCGGCCATCGCCGCCAGGACGGCCTGGGGGCGGGTGGTGCCCTTCGAGCCGAAGCCGCCGCCGACGTGCTCGGAGACCACGGTGATCCGGTCCGGATCCAGGCCGAACGCCCGGGCCAGGCTCTCGCGGACCCTGGAAGAGCCCTGGCTGGAGTCGTGGACGGTGAGGTGTCCGTCGGCCCACACGGCGGTGGCGGCGTGCGGCTCCATGGGGTGGTTGTGCAGCGCGACCGTCCGGTACGTCGCGTCGACCTGGACGCTCGCCCCGGCCAGGGCGCGTTCCACGTCGCCGCGCACCCGGACGGCGGGATGGCCGCCGTTGGCCTCCTCGGGCGTGTAGAGGCCGGGATGGTCGTCGGTGAGGGTCACGTCGTACGGGTCGCGTTCGTACTCGACGTGGAGTTCCCCGGCCCCTGTCCGGGCGGCCTCCAGGGACTCCGCGATCACGAGGGCGATCGGCCAGCCGTGGTGCGGGACCCGGTCGTCCTGGAGTACCGCGAGGATCGGGTCGTCGGGCTCCTGGAGTTCGGGCGCGTTGTCGTGGGTGAGGACGGAGTGGACGCCGGGTACGGCGAGGGCGTCGACGGCCCGTACGGCGGTGACGCGTCCGGCCGCGACGGTGGCCGGGACGGTCCAGGCGTACAGGCAGCCGGCGGGCGCGAGGTCGGCCGCGTAGCGGGCGGTACCGGTGACCTTGTCCCGGGCCTCTCTGCGGACGACGGGCGCACCGGGGAACTGCGGGGCTCGGGTGGTCATGGCGGTGGTTTCCTCGGGATCGTCGGGCGGACGCGGGCGGGCGTCCGGCGGTCGGGCACGGTCCGGGCGGTTCCGGTGGTCCGGCGGTCCGGTCGGTTCAGCCGGACCGCGCGGACCGCCGGGCGGTTCAGCCGGTCCGCGCGGACAGCGCGGACTGCCGGGCGGTGAGTTCGCCGAGCACGTCGAGGGCGAGGCGTCGGGTGAGGTCCACCTTGAACACGTTGTCGCGCAGCGGCCGCGCCTCGGCCAGTTCGGCGATCAGGGCGTGCTGGAACACCGCGGGCGTGGCCGGTGCGCCGCGCAGCTCGGCCTCGGCCCGGCGGGCCCGCCACGGCCGGTGGGCGACGCCGCCGAACGCGAGCGTGGCGTGCTCGACACGGCCGGCCTCCACCCGGAGCGTGGCGGCGACGGAGACGAGCGCGAAGGCGAAACTGGCGCGGTCGCGTGCCTTGCGGTAGCGGGAGGCCGCCCCGGGTGCCGGCGGCGGGAGCACCACCTCGGTGATCAGCTCGCCGGGCCTGATCACGGTGTCCTGGTCGGGGTTCTCCCCCGGCAGCCGGTGGAATCCGGTGAGGGGGACGGTCCGTTCGCCCTCGGGCCCCAGGAGCACCACGGTCGCGTCGAGCGCGGCGAGGGCCACGGCCATGTCGGACGGATGGGTGGCCACGCACTCCGGCGAGTGCCCGAGGATCGCGAGGTCGCGGTGGGTCCCCTCACGTGCGGGGCAGCCGGAGCCGGGGAGCCGTTTGTTGCAGGGCTTGGAGACGTCCTGGAAGTAGCGGCACCGGGTGCGCTGGAGCAGATTGCCGCCGGTGGTGGCGGAGTTGCGGAGCTGGCCGGAGGCCCCGGCCAGCAGCGCCTGGGACAGCACGGGGTAGCTCCGCGTCACGTCGGGGTGGGCGGCGAGGTCGCTGTTGCGCGCGGTGGCGCCGATGCTCAGGCCGCCGTCGGCCGTCCGGGTCACCCGGTCCAGCGGCAGCCCGGCGACGTCGACGAGGACCCGGGGCGCCTCCACGCCGAGCTTCATCAGGTCCACCAGATTGGTGCCGCCGCCCAGGAAGCGGGCGCCGGGACCGGCCGCGCAGAGCCGGACGGCCTCGTCGGTGGAGGCGGGGCGCACATAGCCGAACGGTTTCACTCGATCACGTCCTCGATGGCTTCGACGATCCTGGGGTAGGCCCCGCACCGGCACAGGTTGCCGCTCATCCGCTCCCGGATCTCGTCGGCGTCGAGTGCGACCGGCCCGGTGGCGGCGGTCTCCGGTCCGGTGGCGTGCGAGGGATGGCCGTCGGCGGCCTCGCGGAGCATGCCCACGGCCGAGCAGATCTGGCCCGGGGTGCAGAAGCCGCACTGGAGGGCGTCCCGCTCGACGAACGCCCGCTGCACCGGGTGCAGGCTCTCGCCGTCGGCGAGCCCCTCCACGGTGGTGATCGTGGCGCCGTCCTGGGCGACGGCGAGCAGCAGGCAGCTGTTGACCCGCCGCCCGTCGACGAGGACCGTGCAGGCCCCGCACTGGCCGTGGTCGCAGCCCTTCTTGGCCCCGGTGAGGCCGAAGCTCTCCCGCAGCGTCTCCAGGACCGTGGTGCGGTGGTCGACGGTCAGCGTCGTCGGGTCACCGTTGACGTGCAGGGTCACGGTGGAGTGTTCGTCGACGACCGGTTCCGGTTCGAGGTCGGCTCCCAGAGCGAGGGAATCCATGCGCGCGCCTTTCGCTTCGCCGCGGGGCGGGGTCACCCCGGTCGTGTTCACGTGCGGGCCGTCAGCGGCTCTCCAGCCGCAGCCTGACCTCCTCCTCCTGGTCCCCGGCGGCCGTGCCGACGACGCTCACCACGAAGGCCCCGGTGAGGTGGGAACGCAACCGGTCGACGGCCCAGTAGCCGCCCTGGGCGTCCACCGTGACCGGTGCGGTGAGGCGGGCCGGGGTGGCGGCCGCCCCCGGTTCGGACACGTCGACGGTGGTGACCCAGACGGTCGGGCGGGGACCCGAGGCCGACGTGGGGGTCTCGCCCATCGGGTGATCGGATGCGAAGGCGGTGGCGAGCACGTCGAACACCGTCCGTGCGTCCTGTGTGTCGCAGCCGCTGAGCGAGACCACCACCTCCCGGCCCGCCGGGTGATCCTCGCCGTTCTGCTCGGGGGTGCTGTTCACCGTGATTCCTTCCGCTGGGGATGCAGGCCCTCGGGACCACTCCAGGCTGACCCCGCATCCGGTCGACGGCGACACGGGAAGCGTCCGAAAGAGGTCTGGACTCCCGGAGAGCGGGCAGGAGGGCGGTCCTGGCGCACCGTCTTGAAACGCGTTTCCCATGAGATACCCATAAAACATGAATTGCTGTGAATAGCTGACTGATGCCCTTCTCTCGGGGTATGCGCATTACATGGATGTTCTGAATGCAGTCAATGCGGTCGAGGTGTCGGCCGAGGCCCCGATCGCGGCGAGCGCGGGGGCCCTCGGGGTCGTCATGCCCATCGTGGCGCTGGCCGTCGTCGCCCTGCTGATCGGCGGCTTCATCCTCAGCAAGCGCAAGCACGACGCCGAACCGCCGCCGCCCCGGCCCGACGAGCAGCCGCTGAAGCCGGAAGGGCGCACCCACGTCGAGCAGCACGACCCTCACTCCTCCGACCAGTTCCCGGCGGACGGTCACGCCCTGTCCCCGTACGAGCTGAAGGACCACGGCAACGGTCCGCTGCCGCCCGACGAGGAGCGGCCGCGCGGCTGAAACCCGTCCCGCGGGCCGCCGGGCCGGCCCCGCCATCGCGGAGGGCCGCCCGGCGGCCCGCGTTGCGGGACCGGGCGGGCCGGTCGAGGCTGGTTGCTGGACCGCAGCGGCAGGGCAGGGCGCCGCTCCCCGACGAAGGCAGTGGACCATGACCGGAAGCGACCCCCGTACGGCCTCGGCAGCACCGCTGACGGGGCCGGCCGCACCGTGCTGGGTCACCCTCATGACCCGGGACCTGGAGACCGCCGAACGGTTCTACACACAGGTCCTGGGCTGGTCGTTCCGCCCCGGGCGGCTCGGGGCGGACTATTACGTGGCCTACCGGGGCGAGGTGCCGGTGGCCGGCGTCTTCGCCGTCTCCTCCGCCTTCCAGGTCGCGGTGGCCTGGACGCCGTACTTCGCGGTGGAGGACGCGGATGTGGCCGCCGCCCGGGTCCGCGAGCGCAGCGGGACCGTGGCGGTGGGGCCGCTGACGCTCGGCAAGGGGCGCGGGGTGCTGGCGTCGGACCGGGACGGGGCGTCCTTCGGCCTCTGGGAGCGCACCGAGGCCTCCGCCTCGCCGCCGGCCCCGGCCGGCCATGCGCACGCCTGGTTGCGGCTGCGGACCCGTAACGCCTTCGACGCGGCGATCTTCTACGGCGAGGTGCTCGACTGGGCGAGCGGGCGACCGGGGTGCTGCGATGTCGCGTACGAGGGCGACGAGGTCATCGTGCGGTGCGGGGGGCATCCGCTGGCCCGGATCAGCTCCGGGGCCGTGGAGGCGGCTGTCGACCCGGTGGTACGCCCGCACTGGCAGGTCCAGTTCCCGGTGGCGGACCTTGCGGCGACGGTCTCCGCGGCCGAGCGGCACGGCGGCGCCCTCGTCGAGGAGCGCACCGGCTTCGGGGGCACCGAGGTCACCCTGCGGGACCCGGACGGCGCGCTGTTCGCGGTGACCGATGTGCGCAGCCCGGCCTGACACGCTCCGGGCAGCGGCTCAACCGTGTTCATGACCTGCTCGGCGGACGCGGCTCACGGTCGATCCTTTCCGCGCCGGCCAGCAGCTCCGGGTGCAGCCGGCGTCCGGCGCTGAACACTTCGATGCCCAGGAGCCGTCCGTGTACGTCGTAGTCGAGTATCGCCGTGTCGTCCTCGGCAGGTACCTGCCGGACGGCCTCTCCCGGGGCGATGCCGTCGACAAGACAGATGTACGCCATGTCCGCCCTTGCGTCGTACTCGACCCGCATCGCTGACCTTCCCCGCTGTTCTCCGACCTGTCGTGCCAGGCCCTGGACTTCCGGAGAGCGTACTGATGTCGAAGATCGCCGGACGGCACCCAGGACGGCGCCTAGGCGGCGTCGCTCCCCCGGTCGGGCGGCGCGTCCCCGTCGCTGTCCTCGCCCTCGTGCTCTTCCGCGCGCCGGCCGGAGCGCCCTCGGGCCAGGGCCCACACCGGGAAGACGAACCAGCAGGCCAGGAACCACAGGGCCATCGCGCCGACCAGCCAGAGGGCCAGCTGGTTGTGCAGGACGACGCGCAGGATCAGCAGGAGCGCGGAGCACATCGTGCAGAAGAGCAGCACCAGGCCGAGCACGGTCATCCGGGAGGCCCAGATGACCGTCTCGGGCTTCATCCGGCGGCCGGTGAGGAGCCGGTGGTACGAGACGGGGCCGATGAGCGCGGCCGCGGTCGCCGAGCCCAGCATCACCGTGACGACGTAGATGTTCCGGTCGATGACCCCCAGGTCCTCGAACCTCGACTGGAAGACCACCGCGAGCAGGAAGCCGAAAAGGATCTGCACCCCGGTCTGTGCGACGCGCAGTTCCTGGAGCAGTTCGGACCACTGCCGGTCCGCCCGCTCCTCCTGGGTCTCCCGACGACCTCTGGTCGGTGTCACGTGGCCTCCCTGGCTCCTTGAGGGCCCCGGCGGGGACGGTCGCGTGCCGATGGCCGGATCTCACAGGTTCCCCAGGGGCGCGCACGTAACCCCGTGGACCGGTGCGCGGGGCCCGCCTATGATCACGGCAGGGCATCGCGCGTCGGTCACCGGCCGGGTGAGGCGTGGAGGTAGCCCGTGAGATGCCCGTTGGAGGCATTCCACCGTGTCAGTCGAGTTGAACCACACCATCGTCCATTGTCGGGACAACCGCGAGTCCGCCGCATTCCTGGCGGATCTGCTGGGCCTGACGGTCGGAGAAGAGTGGGGGCCGTTCGTTCCGGTCGTCCTCGCGAACAGCGTCACGCTGGATTTCGCGACGATTCCCGCCGC
Source organism: Streptomyces anulatus (assembly GCF_014650675.1). Lineage (GTDB taxonomy): Bacteria > Actinomycetota > Actinomycetes > Streptomycetales > Streptomycetaceae > Streptomyces > Streptomyces anulatus. Next base: position 33,602 of record NZ_BMVK01000024.1, read on the forward strand.
TTCGATCACTCCGCAGCACTACGCCTTCCTGATTTCGGAGGCGGAGTTCGACACCGCGTTCGCGAGGATCCAGGCGCTGGGGATCGACTATTTCGCCGATCCCCATCAGAAGATTCCCGGCGAGATCAACCACAACGACGGCGGGCGGGGCGTGTACTTCCCCGATCCGAGCGGTCATGGCATGGAGCTGATCACCCGCCCGTACGGCGGCTGATCACCGCCTGAGGCATCCCGTCCCGGAGCCCGGCCGCGCGCACCGCGGCCGGGCTCCGGTCGTCCCCGGCAGGGAGCCCCTCAGGCGATGCGGAGCAGGAGTTCGGGGCGGTCCCACAGCACGGCCGGCGGATCGGCGCGCACCGTGCCGACGGGTTCGGCGCCGATACTCCGGTAGAAGCCCTCGGCGGGCGGGTGGGAAACGATCCGGACGCCGGTGAGCCCGGCGCTCCGGGCCTCCTCGCGCAGATGGGTGGCGAGCAGTCGGCCGATGCCGAGCCCCTGGGCGGAGTCGGCGACGAACATCAGGTCCAGTTCCGGCGGGTCGAGGAGCAGCGCGTAGAAGCCGAGGATCCGGCCCGTCGCGATGTCCTCGGCGACGAAGACCCGGTGTGTCTCGATGTAGTCCGGCCCGACCCGGTAGCCCTCGACCATCGAGGCGTACGGGCCCTCGTAGGCGCCCGATGTGCGGACCAGCCGGGTCAGGCGGCGGGCGTCGCCCGCCGCGGCCCGGCGGACCATCGCATCGGCACGCTGCGGGGCGCGCCCGCGTCCTCGCCCTTCCCCGACCGATCCCATACGGCGAGTATGCGGCACCGCGGGGGCGGCTTCAGGCCGGGCGGCGTTCCTCGCGCCAGCGGCGGACGGTCCCGTCCACGTCGAAGGGGACCAGCCGCAGCGGCGGGCCCTCGGGAGGCATCCGGATCGCCCGCTCGATCTTCTCGTTCACCTCGGTCAGGATGCGCCGCACCTCGGCCTCGGTGCGGGCCGCGGACACCGCGCGGGGGACGTCCTCCGCCTCCTTGCGCAGGGCCAGCGCGGGCGGCAGCATCGACACGCCTTCCCGCTGCATCTTCTGCTTGATCCACCAGGCCTCGTCGTACGGGCGTTCCAGGCCGGCGATCGGTTTGCCGAAGCCCGGGAGCGCGGAGAAGTCGCCGCGTTGTTCCGCCTCGTGGATCTGCCGGTCGACCCAGGACTCGAAACTGACTCCCGGTGGTTTGCGCTCCGTCATCGCGTGTCCCTCCGACCTGCCGCCGATCCGACGCTTTTCACCCTACACAGAGCGTCGCGCGGAGCCTTCGCGCCGGAGGGCCGCTGCCTCGAACGGGAATCCGGGGGTACACGAACCCCTGCACATCGCCCGGCGGTCGCCGCCGGGCTCGGACCGGAAGGGGTTGACCACTGTGCGACAGCAGAGCTACGTACCGGCCGATGAACGTCGGGGGAGGTAGCCATGACGACAGCGATCATCATCATCGCCGTGGTCGCCGTGGCGGCCATCGCGGCGTTCTTCCTTCTTCGTGGGCGTCGGGCCGGCGGCAGGGGGCTGCGCGGCCGTTTCGGACCGGAGTACGACCGTGTGGTCGCCCGGCACGGCGGCGACACCTCGGCGGCCGAGCGGGAGCTCGGCGATCGGGTGAAGCGGCACGGGCGCCTCGACGAGCGCCCGCTGACCGAGGAGGCGCGCGCACGGTACGCCGCCCGCTGGGCGAGCGCCCAGGAACTGTTCGTGGAGTCGCCGGAGCGGGCGCTCACCGAGGCCGACGCGCTGCTGGCCGATCTGTCGCGCGAGCGCGGCTTCCCGGACGGCGAGGACTTCGAGGACCGTACGGACGCGCTCTCCGTCCACCACGCCGCGCACGTCGACGGCTACCGCCGGGTGCACGCCGCTCGTCGCGGGGGCGCGAGCACCGAGGAGATGCGCGAGGCCCTGATCGAGGCCCGCGGGCTCTTCGACGGCCTGCTCGCGGGCGGTCCGTCGGGGCGTGAGCACGACAGGCATCTGGTGAAGGGACGCGGAACATCATGACGCGGACATCGAACGGAAAGTCGGATCTGCCCGAGGGCGCGGGCCCCATCGACACGGGTACGCCGGTGAGGGGCCCGGGCGCGCCGGTGACGGCTCCGAGGACGGTCACGGGCGAGGAGCCGGCCGGCCGCGCCGGGGCGGACCCCCGTACGGCCCCCGACCCCGGCTCCGGCCCCACGGTCTCCGAAACCCCGGGTCACACGGTCCCCCACGCCGGACCGGACGCCGCCCGGGTCACGGCCGAGGACGGCCCGCATCCCGGCAGGCCGCTGTTCGCTCCCGCGGAGCAGGAGGCGTTCGCCGCCCGGATCCAGCAGGCGGTGACCGGGTTCGTGGAAGACCCGCAGCGGGCGGTGCGGGAGGCCGACGCCACCTTCGACGAGGTCGTCGCGAGCCTGGGGAAGGCCCTGGAGGAGCGCGGGCGACGTCTGCGCGCGGGGAGGTGCGGGAGCGGCCCGGCCACCGGGGCGGAGACCGAGGATCTACGGATCGCGCTCCAGCACTACCGCGATCTGACGGAACGCCTCGTACGCCTGTAGCCGGGGCCGCGCCCAGGACGCACAGGGGCCGGTCCGGCCGGGAGGATCCCGGCCGGACCGGCCCCTTCCGCGTTCGCGACGGGTTCAGCCGCGGATCACCAGGCCGTCGCGCAGCCGCTCCAGTGCGGCGTCGGGCAGGCGCAGCCCGTTGCGCACGTAGCCGTCGAGGCCGCCCCAGCGTTCGTCCATGGCGTCGAGCGCCACGTCCAGGTAGCGGGGGCGGACCTCGATGATCGCCGCGGCGACGGCGGGGTCGCCGCCACCGTCCAGGAACTTCGCCACGTGCGGGGCGAAGGCGGCCCGTACGGAGGGATTGACCGCGAGGAAGTCCGACCGCACCGTCGCCCGGGGCGCTCCCAGGAGCATGAGCAGGACGGCTGCCGCCCAGCCGGTACGGTCCTTGCCCGCCGTGCAGTGGAAGAGCACCGGGCGCGCGCCGGGGTCGGCGGCCGTCTCCAGGAAGGCCCGGTAGGCGGCTGCGGCGCCCGGCGAGAGGACCATCTTCCGGTAGGTCTCGGCGAACAGTTCCTCGGCCCTGCCGCCCCCCAGCGCCCGTTCCGCCTCGACCGGGTCGGCGAGCAGGGACCGCAGCCGGGCGGGCGCCACGCCCGGGTGGCCGCCCAGTACGTCGGCGACGAAGAGCCTGGCCCGGTCCGGCAGCCGGTCCGGGGCCCACTGGCGCTCGTCGGCGGTACGCAGATCCACGACGGTGCGGATGCCGAGCGCGGACACCGCCCGGTCGCTCTCCGGGTCCAGCTCGCTCAGCTGACCCGAGCGGAACAGGACGCCCTGCCGCACCCGGCGGTCACGGCCCAGGGCGATGCCGCCCAGGTCGCGCAGATTGACAACGGTGGCGGCCGGAACGGTCCGGGCGGTCTGCACGATGAACTGCCTCTTTCCCTGATGAATTCCAGGAATTCCACATATCAGGATCAACGTCGCGTGCGGTAAGGAAAACACCACCGGAGAACGCCGGGCGGCACCCCGGGCCGCCGGCCGGCCGGACATCAGTCCGACAGGAGCTTCGTCTTCTGCTCCACGAACTCGGCGTCGGTGAGGACGTCCCGCTTCCACAGCTCGGCGAGCCGCTCCAGCCGGGTGATGATGTCGTCCCCCGCGACCTCCTGGTCACCGGAGTCACCGGTCCCGAGGCGCTCGTGCGCGACGAACGTGCCGCCCACCCCGCGGGCCGCACGGGCGAGCTCCGTGGTCCACAGGTCCTCCCGGACGACGATCGCGACGGCATCGCCCGCCGGCACGCCCCGGCCGAGCCGGTCGACGTCCTCCGCGCTCAGCACCGGCGCCGCCCCGCCCTCCGCCGGATCGGCGGGAACCACTCCCTCGGGGTCCAGCTCCCGCAGCTCCACCGGGGTCAGCGCGCCGCCCTCGGCCCTTCGGACGAAAGCCAGGTCGCCGGCCCGTACGGCTCCGGACGACACGGCGTCGGCGAGCGCGGGGGCGACCGACCCGGCGAAGCGACTGCCGGGGAAGGCGATGACGAGGTACTCCACAGGTCCGACGGCCACGGTCGCGTCCTCTCCGTATCCCGGCGGCCGCAGGGGCGCCGGGGTGGATACGGCATTCCAGGGATGACATAAAAAATCAGGTAACTTCGCACATAATATGCACCTCTGTCCTGATTCATCCCGATGTTGAGAACCGTCGTGTTGCCGCTGTCCGCCCGCTACGCCGGTTACGCGACTGTATGTAAAGGATCAAGTACATGCCTGAGAGGGCAAGGTCACAGCATGTGCCCCTGCTGCTGGTTCGGCGCACTGGCCTAGCATCTGAGCATGACGGTCCAGCCTGCTGACGGGCTCTCTCCGGCCGCCGAGTTCCCCGACCCCTCCCATGACCAGTGGCAGACCCTCGTCGAGGGCGTACTGCGCAAGTCGGGCAAGGAAGTCTCGGGATCGGCCGCCGAGGAAGCGCTGTCCACCACACTGGAGGACGGGCTCACCACCCGCCCCCTCTACACCGCACAAGACGAGTCGCCGGACACCGGTTTTCCCGGCTTCGCCCCCTTCACCCGGGGCAGCAGGGCCGAGGGGAACGCGGCAGGCGGCTGGGACGTGCGCCAACGCCACACCCTGACCGACCCCGTCCGGCTCAACGAGGCGGTGCTCGGCGATCTGGAGAACGGGGTCACTTCCCTCTGGCTCACCGTGGGCGGCCCGGTGGGCGTCCCCGTCGACGGGCTCGCCCGGACGCTGGAAGGCGTGTACCTCGACCTCGCGCCCATCGCGCTCGACGCCCCGGCCGACCTGGACGCCGCCGCGACGGAGCTGCTGCGGCTGTACGAGGAACGCGGCGTCGCCAAGGGCGAGGCGCGCGGCACGCTGGGCGCCGACCCGCTCGGCCACGAGGCCCGGACGGGCGTCGAGGCGGACCTCACCGCCGCCGTGCGCTGGGCGCGGGTCTGCGACGCGGAGTATCCGGGGCTGCGGGCCGTCGCCGTGGACGCGCTGCCCTACCACGAGGCGGGCGGTTCGGCCGGCGAGGAGCTGGGGCTCTCCCTGGCCACCGGCGTCGCCTATCTGCGGGCCCTGACCGGCGCCGGGATGAGCGTGGAAGCGGCCTGCGGGCAGCTGGAGTTCCGCTACGCGGCCACCGCCGACCAGTTCCTGACCATCGCCAAGCTGCGCGCGGCACGCCGGCTGTGGGCGCGGGTCGCCGAGGCTTCCGGAGCCCCCGCCGCCGGGGCACAGCGGCAGCACGCCGTCAGCTCGCCGGTGATGATGACGCGCCGCGACCCGTGGGTGAACATGCTGCGCACCACGCTGGCCACGCTGGGCGCGGGGGTGGGCGGCGCGGACTCCGTGACCGTGCTGCCGTTCGATCATGCGCTGGGCCTGCCCGACGCGTTCGCGCGGCGGATCGCCCGCAACACCTCGACGATCCTGATGGAGGAGTCGCACCTGGCGCGGGTCATCGACCCGGCGGGCGGCTCCTGGTACGTGGAGCGGCTGACCGACGAACTCGCCTCGGCGGCCTGGGCGTTCTTCCAGGAGACCGAGCGGGCGGGCGGTCTGACCGCCGCCCTGCGCTCCGGGACGGTCGCGGAGCGGCTCGCCGCCACCTGGGCCGCGCGCAGTGCGAAGCTGGCCCGTCGCAAGGAGCCGATCACCGGGGTCAGCGAGTTCCCGCAGCCGGGCGAGCGCCCGGTGGAGCGCGAGCCCGCGCCCGACGCGTACGCCGGTGCTCCGGGCGGACTGCCCCGGGTCCGGCGGGACGAGGCGTTCGAGGCGCTGCGCGCCCGCTCCGACGCGCACCTCGCGGCGACCGGGAGCCGCCCGAAGGTGTTCGTCGCCGCGCTCGGCCCGGCCGCCGCGCACACCGCGCGTGCCTCCTTCGCCGTCAACCTCTTCGGGGCGGGCGGGATCGAGGCGGTCCACGATCCGGTGTCGGTGGAAGCGGACACCGCCGCCGGCGCGCTGACCGCCTCCGGGGCGACGGTCGCCGTTCTGTGCTCGTCGGACGCGCTGTACGCCGAGCAGGCGGAGCAGGTGGCCGGTGCGCTGAAGTCGGCGGGAGCGGCACGGGTGTTCCTCGCGGGACGTCCCGGCGAGTACGCCGACGTCGACACCTATGTCTTCGCCGGCTGCGACGCGGTCGCCGTTCTCACCTCCGTACTCGACCGCATGGGAGTGGCGTGATGCCGACATCGCCCACGGATCGGAAACCCTCCGTTCCCGACTTCTCCGACGTGCCGCTCACGGCGTCCGCGCCGCCCGCCGGTTCCGCCGGGGAGTGGCAGGCTGCGGTGACCAAGGCCGCCGACGGTGCCGAGGCCCCGCTCTGGGAGACGCCCGAGGGCATCACGGTCAAGCCGCTCTACACCGGTGAGGACCTGGAGGGCCTGGACGCGCTGCACTCGTATCCGGGAATCGCCCCGTATCTGCGCGGGCCCTACCCGACGATGTACGTCAACCAGCCCTGGACGATCCGTCAGTACGCCGGATTCTCCACGGCCGAGGAGTCCAACGCCTTCTACCGGCGCAACCTCGCGGCCGGCCAGAAGGGCCTGTCCGTCGCCTTCGACCTGCCGACCCACCGGGGCTACGACAGCGACCACCCCCGGGTGACCGGCGACGTGGGCATGGCCGGGGTGGCGATCGACTCGATCTACGACATGCGCCAGCTGTTCGACGGCATTCCGCTGGACCGGATGTCGGTGTCGATGACGATGAACGGCGCGGTGCTCCCCGTGCTGGCGCTGTACATCGTGGCCGCCGAGGAACAGGGCGTACCGCCCGAGAAGCTGACCGGGACCATTCAGAACGACATTCTGAAGGAGTTCATGGTCCGCAACACCTACATCTATCCGCCGTCGCCCTCGATGCGGATCATCTCCGACATCTTCGCGTTCACCTCGCAGAAGATGCCGCGCTACAACTCCATCTCGATCTCCGGCTATCACATCCAGGAGGCCGGGGCGACGGCTGATCTGGAGCTGGCGTACACGCTGGCCGACGGGGTGGAGTATCTGCGCGCCGGCCGTGAAGCCGGGCTGGACGTCGACGCGTTCGCGCCTCGGCTGTCGTTCTTCTGGGCGATCGGCATGAACTTCTTCATGGAGGTCGCGAAGCTGCGGGCGGCCCGGCTCCTGTGGGCGCGGCTGGTGAAGCAGTTCGACCCGAAGAACCCCAAGTCGCTGTCCCTGCGCACCCATTCGCAGACGTCCGGCTGGTCACTGACCGCGCAGGACGTGTTCAACAACGTGACGCGTACGTGCGTGGAGGCGATGGCCGCGACGCAGGGGCACACCCAGTCGCTGCACACCAACGCGCTGGACGAGGCGTTGGCGCTGCCCACCGACTTCTCGGCGCGGATCGCCCGTAACACGCAGCTTCTGCTCCAGCAGGAGTCCGGCACCTGCCGGGTCATCGACCCGTGGGGCGGCAGCGCGTACGTGGAGAAGCTGACGCGGGACCTGGCGGACCGGGCCTGGCAGCACATCGAGGAGGTCGAGGCGGCCGGCGGGATGGCGAAGGCCATCGACGCGGGCATTCCCAAGCTCCGGGTGGAGGAGGCCGCCGCGCGCACGCAGGCGCGGATCGACTCCGGGCGGCAGCCGGTGATCGGGGTCAACAAGTACCGGGTGGAGACCGACGAGAAGATCGACGTCCTCAAGGTCGACAACTCCTCGGTGCGCACCCAGCAGATCGAGAAGCTGCGCCGGCTGCGCGAGGAGCGCGACGAGGTGGCGTGCCAGGAGGCGCTGCGCGCGCTGACGGCCGCCGCCGAGCGCGACCCGGGGCCGGGCCTGGAGGGCAATCTGCTGGCGCTGGCGGTAGACGCGGCGCGGGCGATGGCCACGGTCGGGGAGATCTCGGACGCGCTGGAGAAGGTGTACGGGCGGCACGCCGGGCAGATCCGTACGATCTCCGGTGTGTACCGCAAAGAGGCAGGAGAGTCCCCTTCGGTGGACCGCACCCGCGCACTGGTCGAGGCCTTCGAGGAGGCGGAGGGCCGCCGTCCGCGCATCCTGGTCGCCAAGATGGGGCAGGACGGCCACGACCGGGGCCAGAAGGTGATCGCCACGGCCTTCGCCGACCTGGGCTTCGACGTGGACGTCGGCCCGCTGTTCCAGACGCCCGGCGAGGTGGCGCGGCAGGCCGTCGAGGCCGATGTGCACATCGTGGGCGTCTCCTCGCTGGCCGCGGGGCACCTGACCCTGGTGCCCGCGCTGCGTGAGGAGTTGGCCGCCGAGGGGCGCGAGGACATCATGATCGTGGTGGGCGGGGTGATTCCGCCGCAGGACATCGAGGCGCTGCACGAGGCGGGCGCGGCCTCGGTCTTCCCGCCGGGGACGGTCATCCCGGACGCGGCCCACGACCTCGTGACGCGGCTCGCCGTCGCGCTCGGCCACGAGCTGTGAGCCGCTGACCGGATGGCTGCGAAGATCGACATCGACGGTTATGTGCGGGGAGTTCTCGACGGCAAGCGGGCGTTCGTGGCGCGCGCGATCACGCTCGTCGAGTCGACCCGTGCCGAACACCGCGTGCTGGCCCAGCAGTTGTTGAGCCGACTGCTGCCGCACGCGGGGGCGGCCCGGCGGATCGGGATCAGCGGGGTGCCGGGCGTGGGTAAGTCCACGTTCATCGACGCGCTCGGCACGATGCTCACGGGGCTCGGGCACCGGGTGGCGGTGCTGGCGGTCGACCCGTCCTCCAGCCGTACGGGCGGCTCCATCCTGGGCGACAAGACCCGGATGGAACGCCTGGCGGTGGACCCGGCCGCCTTCGTCCGCCCCTCCCCCACGGCGGGCACGCTGGGCGGGGTGGCCAAGGCGACCCGGGAGTCCATCGTGGTGATGGAGGCGGCGGGGTACGACGTGGTGCTGGTGGAGACGGTGGGCGTCGGGCAGTCGGAGACTGCGGTGGCCAACATGGTCGACACGTTCCTGCTGCTGACGCTGGCCCGTACCGGCGATCAGCTGCAGGGCATCAAGAAGGGCGTCCTGGAGCTGGCGGACGCCATCGCGGTGAACAAGGCCGACGGCCCGCACGAACGTGACGCCCGCTCGGCCGCGCGCGAACTGGCGGGCGCGCTACGGCTGATGCATCCGGTGGACGCGGCCTGGACGCCCCCGGTGCTCACGTGCAGCGCACGTGAGGCGACCGGTCTCGACACCCTGTGGGAGCGTCTGGAGCAGCACCGTGCGCTCCTGGAGTCGACCGGCCGGCTGGCGGCCAAGCGCCGCGACCAGCAGGTGGACTGGACGTGGGCGATGGTCCGCGACGATCTGCTGGACAGTCTGCACAGCCACCCGGCGGTGCGGAAGCTCGCGCCGGAGCTCGAACAGCAGGTCCGGGAGGGCACGTTGACGGCGACGCTGGCCGCCGAGGAGATCCTCGGGGTGTTCCGCGGGGGCAAGTTCGATGGGGGCGCGCCGCGGCGCCGGGGCAGCGCGGGAGAGTCCGGCTGAAGGCGTCGCCGCAGCCCGTCGAGGTCCCCCTGGCGGATACCAGGGGGACCTCGACGATTCCGATGCCGGCAGGCAAGGAGTCCCGGTGAAGCGGGCACGATGGGCCCGGAACGGCGGCCCAGGGCCTCTCCGACGGCCCGGCCGGGCCTCCTACTCGTACCGGTACTTCAGCGACTCCGCCTCGTTCCGCTCGATGTCGGCGATCGTCAGCTGTGGCATCCGCAGTTGGGCCAGCGTCACCTCGGCCGAGGTCGGCTGTGCGTCCGCCGGCAGCCACTGTTCCGGCTTCCAGGCCCCGCTGCGCATGAGCGACTTGGGGCAGTGCGGGTAGACCTCCTCGATGCCCACCACCAGCGCGCTGACCGGCGGCTTTCCCACAGCGGTCAGCTGGGACAGGAGCTCCGGACGGGTGGAGACGCAGGCCCGGCCGTTCACCCTGAGTGTCGTCGTCCGTCCAGGAATGAGGAACAGCAGCCCGGCCCGTCCGGTGGCGATGACGTTCTGCAGGGTGTCCAGGCGCTTGTTGCCGGTCGCGTCCGGAATCGCCACCGTCCGGGAGTCCAGGACGCCGACGAACCCGGCGGGGCCGCCGCGCGGGGAGACGTCACAGTTGCCCTCCGCATCCGCACTGGAGATCAGGACCAGTGACGAGCAGCCGATCAACCGCCGCGTCTGATCGGTGAGTTCGGCCATCTGCTTACGTATGGCCGCGTCGCCGGGGAGCGCGTACGCCCGGCGCAACGCCTCCTGGTCCGCAACCGCGTCGGAGCGGAGCGAGTCGAAGGCGCTTCCGGCCGGTGATGTCGTCATACCCCCGACCCTAACGACCCGGCCCGGGGTCGCTCCAGACCGGTGGACAGGAGGCCGTGAACATTGTCGCAGCACTGTTATATTAGCGCTGTGACAATTTCCGATCCCACAGTGCGCCCCGACCCCTGGCACTCCCTCCACGAACTTCTGGCCGCCATGGACGCCGAGATCGAGCAGGTCTACATCGAGCGGGGCATCGAGGGCGTACGGCCCCGCTTCGCCTATCCGTTGATCCGGCTCGCGCACACCGGACCGCTGACCATCCGCGAGCTCGCGCAGTCCCTGGGACGCTCGCACTCGGCGATCAGCCAGACCGTCGCCGGCATGCGCAAGGCGGGGCTCGTCACCTCCGAGCCCGGGCCCGACGCCCGCACCCGGCGCATCAACCTCACCGACCACGGCCGGTCGCTGGTGCCGTTCCTGGAGGCGGAGTGGCGCGCCACCCACAGCACGGTCGCCGAGCTGGACAGCGAGGTCCCGTACGCGATGACCGCTGTGGTCGAGGAGGTGCGGCGGGCACTGGAGCGGAGGTCGATGCGGCAGCGGATCCTCCACCACCTGACCGAGCCACCCCGATGAAACGGCGTGCCGGCGACCCGTTCCTCGACACCCGCCCGCTCCGGGGCAATCAGCCGTTCCGCGACCTGTGGATCGGCACCTCCGCCTCCCAACTCGGCGGCCAGACGGCCAACGTGGCGGTGCTGGCCCAGGTCTGGGAGTTGACGGGCAGCCCGGTGGGCACGGGTGCCATCGGGCTCGCCACCGGTCTGCCGATGGTGCTCTTCGGCCTGCTCGGCGGGTCCCTGGCCGACGCCCATGACCGCCGGACGGTGGTACGGGCCACCACCGCGGGACAGGTGCTGGCCGCCGCAGGGCTGTGCGCCCAGGCCGTGGCGGACAACCGCAGCGTCCTGCTGCTGCTCGCCCTGGTCGCCGTGGGAACGAGTTGCGGCGCTCTCGGCGCACCCGCGCGGCGCACCCTCCCGGTCCGGCTCCTGCCGGGTGACCAGGTGGCGGCCGGGCTCGCGTTGACCAACGTCTCCTTCCAGGCGGCGATGCTGGCAGGTCCCGCGCTGGCGGGGCTGATCATCGCCGGCTGGGGCTTCTCCGGTGCCTACGCGGCCCAGGCCGTGGCCGTGACGGTCGCACTGCTCGCGGTGGTCCGCCTGCCCGCCATGCGCCCCGAAGGCGCCGGCGCGGCAGGCCGCAAGCCCCGGACGGAGCGCGGTGGCCTGCTGATCGTGCTGCGCCGCCCGACGCTGTGGGGCTCAATGGCCACCGACCTGTCCGCGACGCTGCTGGCCATGCCCATCGCGCTCTTCCCCCTGGTCAACGAGAACCGCTTCGGTGGAGATCCGAGGACCCTCGGCCTGTTCCTCTCCGCCGTCGCGGTCGGAGGACTCATGGCCGGCCTGCTCTCCGGCACGGTGACGCGCCGGCGCCGCGCCGGACTCGTGCAGCTGTACGCGGCCGGTGTCTGGGGCCTGGCGCTGGCCTGCTTCGGCCTGGCGGGGCCTCTGTGGCTGGCGCTCGGCTGTCTGGCGGTGGCGGGCGCCGCCGACACCGTTTCCGTCGTCACCCGCAGCGCGCTGATCCAGTTGGAGACCCCGGACGCCTGTCGGGGGCGGGTCTCCTCGGTGGAACACGTCATCGGCGTCGCGGGCCCCGAACTCGGCAACTTCCGCGGCGGCCTGGTGGCTTCGGCCTCCTCCGCCTCCTTCTCGCTGGTCTCCGGGGGACTGTCCGCCGTCCTGGCGATCGCCGTCGTGTACGCGACCAACGCACCCCTGCGCGCCTACCGCACGCCGACCGCCCCCGAGAAGCCGTCCACCCCCAAGCCCCTCACCCCGGCGCAAGCCGCAACCGACTAAGGGCTGTCCCGTGATCACTGGTGGATCAGCGCGCGGCGTCAGCTGCGGCGCATCTCAAGGCGGAGGGACGTCCGCATACTGGATGTAATTGGATGTTCCGACAACGCGGCGAGGTGCCGTAGCCGACGTCGTGCGCCCACCAGGGATTACGGGACAGCCCTCAGGCCGGTTCAGACGCCGACCGCCGGCACGCGCACGGTCGGCACGACGACGGGCGCCCCGTCGGAGGTCGCGGTGAGGATTTCCGCCTCGATGCCGTAGAGCTCCTGCACCAGTGCGGTGTCCACGGTCTCGCGGGGCGGCCCCGAGGCGACGATCCGCCCGTCGCGCATGGCGACCAGGAGGTCGGCGTACCGTGCGGCGGCGGCGAGGTCATGGAGCACCATGACGATGGTGCGGCCCTGCGCGGCGACTTCGCGGACCAGGTCCAGGACTTCCACCGCGTGGCCGATGTCGAGGGCGCTGGTGGGCTCGTCGAGCAGGACGACCGGGGTCTCCTGGGCGAGGGACATGGCGAGCCAGCAGCGCTGACGCTGGCCGCCGGAGAGCTGGTCGAGCCGACGCCCGGCCAGGGCGGCGGTGCCGGTGGCCTCCAGCGCACGGGTGACCGCGCTCTCGTCCTCCTGCGACCACTGGCGGAACAGCCCCTGGTGCGGGTGGCGTCCGTATCGCACGAGTCCGGCGACGGTGACCGCCTCGGGCGCCTGCGGGGCCTGGGGCAGCAGGGCGATGCGGTGGGCGGCGTCGCGCTGGCGCAGCTGCCAGACGTCGGCTTCGCCGACGAGCACCCTTCCGGAGCGGGGCTGGTGGAGGCGGGCCATGGAGCGCAGGAGGGTCGACTTGCCGCACCCGTTGGGGCCGACGATCGCCACAACCTGTCCGGAGTGGACCGTCAGGTCGACCTGGTCCACGGCGGTATGACCGGCGTATCCAGCGGTGAGCTGTTCGACACGGATTTCCACGAGGGCCGGCCTTTCCGAAGGACAGGGGCATCACCTTGCCCGATGCCGCTAAAGTAAGGCTAACCTTAGCTCGCTCACGAGCCGACGGCCGCATCCGCGAGACCGTGCGGCCGTCATCGCTTCATGTCCCGTTGAACCCGGAGCCCTTGATGATCCTGCACCACCGCCCCGCCCGCACCGCCGCCCGAAGAGCGGCGCGCGCCGTCGCCACGCTCGGCGCCGCCGCTCTGCTCCTGACGGCCTGCGGAACGGACTCCGACTCGGGCAAGTCCTCCGGGGACAAGGCCGGCAAGGCGGACACCGCCTCCTCCGCGACCCGCACGGTCAAGGACGCCACCGGCAAGGCGGTGGAGATACCGGCGGAGCCGAAGCGCATCGTCACCCTGACCCAGGAAGACCTGGACGCGGTACTGGCGTTGGACATCAAGCCGGTCGGCATCACCAACGGGCAGGGCCTGGACAAGCCGCCGGCCTACCTCGCCGACAAGGTCGAGGGCATCGACGTCGTGGGCAACCTGCTCCAGCCGGTCATGGACAAGGTCGTCGCCGCGAAGCCCGACCTGATCCTCGCCGGTGACATGCAGGACGAGCAGGTGCTGAAGCAGTTGCGGGAGATCACCCCTGCCACGCTGGTGACGATGGCGCCGACCGACGACTGGAAGCTGTTCTTCCGGGGTGTCGGCAACGCCGTCAACAAGCTGGACGACGCCAACAAGTTCATCACCGGCCACGAGGCCGCCGCCAAGGCCGCCGGGGAGAAGCTCGGTGCGAACAAGGGCGCCGAGGTCTCGATCGTCCGCTGGAACCCGGACGGCCCGAGCTGGATGGAGAACAAGCAGTTCGCCAGTGGTGTCGCCCTGGAGATGGGGCTGAAGCGGCCCGCGTCCCAGAACAAGGACGGCAACGCGCACACGCCGTCGCTGAGCTTGGAGAAGATCGACGAGATCGACGGCGACTGGCTGTTCCTGTCGACGCTGACCTCGGACGGCGAGAAGGCGCTCAAGGACGTCCAGTCCAAGCCGGCCTACAAGGAGCTGGGCGCCGTCAAGGACGGTCACGCGGTGACCGTCGACGGCTCGGTGTGGTCCACCCGCGGTGGCCCGCTCGCGGCGGACGTCGTCCTGAACGACTATGTCGAGGCGCTCTCGGCCAAGTGACCTCCGGGTGACTTCCACTCCGTGCGGCCCGGACCGGCGGTTCCGGTCCGGGCCGCACGGCTTCCGGAGGCCAGGGCGGCCCCGTCAGGCGGACGGCCGGCCCGCGACCCTGGAAGCCGCGAAGTCGGCGGCCGTCCACGCCATGCCCACCGCCCCGTCGACCAGGGCCTGTTCGGCCGCCGGGGAGACCGCCGCCTCGGCGAACGCCGCCTCGTGCGGGCCGCAGGCCCCGCCGCTGATGTCGAGCACCGGGTGGATGGACGGCACCACGTGCGAGACGTTGCCCATGTCCGTACAGGCGAACGGCGGGCGCTCGACGGGTTCGGCGCGGCCCAGCTCGCGGGCGTTGGCGGTCCAGAGCCGGATCAGCTCCGGGTCGCCCCGGAAGTCGAGATAGTCGGGCTCGGGCCGCTCCAGGGTCACTTCGCACCCGGTGGCCAGCGCCCCGGCGCGGAAGCAGTCCTCGACCCGCTGCCGCAGCTCCCGCAGGTCCTCGGCGGCCAGCGCCCGTATCTCGTACGTGGCGGTGGCCCGGTCGGGTATCGCGTTGGGCGCGGTTCCGGCGGCGGTGGTGATGCCGTGCACCCGCCACTGCGGGGGTAGTTGCTGGCGCAGGAGGCCCAGGGCGACCTGGGCGACGGTCAGCGCGTCGGCGGCGTTGCGGCCCTCGTGCGGGTTGAGGCTGGGGTGCGCGGCGCGGCCGGTGTAGACGACGTCGAGGGTGCCGAGCGCGAAGGAGCGGAAGTCGGCCATCTCGAAGGGGCAGGGGTGCACCATCATCGCGGCGTCGACCCCGTCGAACGCCCCGGCCTCCAGCAGCAGCGCCTTGCCGGCGCCCCGCTCCTCGGCGGGTGTGCCGATGACCCGGACGGTCAGGCCGAGTTCGTCCGCGTACGGAGCGAGGCCGAGGGCCGCGCCGACCCCGGCGGCGGCGATGAGGTTGTGCCCGCAGGCGTGGCCGAGCCCCGGCAGGGCGTCGTACTCGCAGGCGATGGCCACGGTGACGGGGCCGGAGCCGGCCGTGGCGCGGAACGCCGTGTCCAGGCCGTGGGCGGGCGCGGTGACCTCGAAGCCGTGCGCGGCGAGGAGTTGGTGGCAGAGCGCGGCGGCCCTGTGCTCCTCGAACGCGGTCTCGGGCTCGGCGTGCAGCCGCCGGCTCAGGTCGATCAGGGCCGGGGCGTTGCCGCCGATCGTCTCCCGTACGGCGGCCCTCAGGGCACGGATCCGCTCGTCGGCCGCCTCGTCGGCCCGTGTCTCGGGGCGTGGGGCTGCGGGGACGGTCATGGACTCTCCTTGCGTTCCGGACCGCCCCGGGGCGGTCGCCTGCACTGTCGAAATCAGGTTAACTTAGCCTTACCTAAGTGTGCGCCGAGCTCGTTGGCCCGGTGTCCGTTGTCCTTCAGGGGAGTCGTCACACACATGCATGAGCGTCCGAACCGCCCGACCAGCTCTTCGGCAGCGCACTCCGGCGGCGCGCCCTCCCCCGGACTCCCCCTCCTGACAGCCCAGTCGGGCGTCTACTACGCGCACCGACTGGCCCCTCTCGGCACCGAGCTGAACACGGCGGACTGCGTGGAGATCGACGGGCCGCTGGACGCGGACCTGTTCGTGGAGGCTCTGAGACGGACGGTGGGCGAGGCGGAGACCCTCGGACTGCGGGTGTCCGAGGCCGACGGCGTACCGGTGCAGCGGATCGTGCCCACCGCGCAAGCCGTGGTGCACCGGCTGGAGTTGACGGCGGAACGGGCCGAGGCGTGGATGCGGGAGGACCTGGCCCGGCCGGTGGACCTCGCTGTCGACGGCGCGCTGATGACGCAGGCGCTGATCCGGGTCGGCGAGGGGCGCCACCGGTGGTACCGGCGCGTGCACCACATAGCCGTCGACGCCTACGCCCTGTCGCTGATCGGGCAGCGCGTCGCCGAGCTCTACCGGGCGCTGGTGGCCGGACGGCCGCTGCCCGAGGGCCGTTTCGCCCCGCTGAGCGAGCTGACCGAGCAGGAGTCCGCGTATCTGGCCGGGGAGGAGTACGCGGCGGACCGGGCCTTCTGGTCCGCGCGCACGGCGGGCTCCTCCGTCACCGCGCCCCACCGCTCCCCCGTCCTCCCGGACACACCCGACGACGGCCCGCTCCACCGGACCACCGACCTCCCCGCCGAGGCCCTGGAGCGGCTGTCCGGGGCGGCGCGGGCGGCGAAGGCGACCTGGGCCGAGCTGGTGGTGGCCGCCACGGCCGGGCATCTGCACCGGCTCACCGGCTCCGAGGACGTCGTGCTGGGCCTGCCGCTGACCAACCGGCGGGGACCGGCGGCGTTGCGGACGCCGGCCATGACCGTGAACGTGCTGCCGCTCCGGATCGCCGTGCGCCCGGGGGACACCGGGGCCGAACTGCTGCGCCGGGTGGTGCTGGAGATCCGCGAGGTCCGCCGCCACCAGCGCTATCCGCAGGCCGACCTGCGCCGTGACCTGGCCCTGGAGTCGGCCGACGCCCCGCTGACCGGTCCGATGGTCAACGTCAGGCCGTTCGACGACGCCCTCGACTTCGCCGGGGCCACGGGCATCGTGCGCAACCTCGCTGCCGGGCCCGTGGAGAGTCTCGCGGTCGGCGCGGCCCCCGGCCCCGACGGCGGCCTGCGGGTCACCCTGGACGCCGCCCCCGCGGCGTACGGGCCGGAGGACCTCGCCGCCCATGAGGACACCTGGCTGCGCTATCTGGACGGCCTGACCGAGCTGCTGCTGACCGACCCGGCGCGGCCGATCGGCACCCTGGACCTGCTCACCGGCGACCAGGTGCGCGAGGCAGTGACGTACGGCCGCTCGGAGCCCGCCGCCCCGCTCACCCTCCCCCGGTCGTTCACCGCGCAGGCCGCCCGGACACCGGACGCCGTCGCCGTGCGCTCCACGGCGGCGGGCACGTTCCGGGGAGCGAACTCCGCAGAGGCCTCCGCAGGAGCCTCCGGCGGGGCCTCCGAAGGTGCCTCGGAAGCGGACGCGGAAACGGACACGGAAGCATCCACGGATACGAGCACGCCGGAAGCCGCCGGAACCGGGGCCCGGCTGACCTTCGCCGAACTGGACGCCGCCTCCGACCGCCTGGCCCACCTGCTGAGCGCACGCGGCGGCACCGGAGACGCAGGGGGCGCCGGAGAGGCCGGGGACACCCGAGGGACCCGGGGCGCCACCGGCGCGGGCGGCACGGTGGCGCTGGCGCTGCCCCGGACCGCCGACATGGTCGTCGCGTTGCTGGCCGTGCTCAAGGCGGGCCTGGTCTGCCAGCCGCTCGACCTCGGCCACCCCGCTGCCCGGACCCTGGCCGTCCTGGAGGACGCGCGGCCGCTGTGCGTGATCGGCACGGTCGCGACGCTCGCCTCGCTGCCCGACCACGGGCTGCCGACCGTCGCGCTCGACGCTCCCGCCACGACCGACGCCCTCGCCGCCTGCCCCGACGGTCCGCTGCCCACCGGTCCGGCGCTCGCGGACCCCGCCTACCTCATCCACACCTCCGGTTCCACGGGACGGCCCAAGGGCGTCCTCGTCGGCCACGCCTCGCTCGCCAACCTCTGCGCCGGGCACGGCACGGACCACATCGCCCCGGCCGTCGCCCGGACCGGCCGCCGACGCCTCCGGGTGGCGCACAGCGCCTCGTTCGCCTTCGACGCGTCCTGGGACCCGCTGCTGTGGATGGTCCACGGGCACGAACTGCACCTGCTGGACGACGCCGCCTACCGGGACCCCGCGGCGCTCACCGCCTACGTCGGCACCCACCTGGTCGACTATCTCGACGTCACCCCCTCCTACGCCGAAGCGCTCATCGCCGAAGGCCTGCTCGACGAGGGCCGCCATCACCCGGCCCATCTCGTGGTCGGCGGGGAGACCGTCCCCCCGCCCCTGTGGCAGCGGCTGACCGAGGCCGGTGCCGTGCACCCGGTCAACCTCTACGGGCCCACCGAGACGACGGTCGACGCCTACTACTGGGTGCCCGGGGCCTCGGCCGCCCGGCCGGACGGCCGCCCCGTGCGCGGCTCACGCGTCTACGTCCTGGACTCCTCCCTGCGTCCGGTGCCCACCGGCGCGACGGGTGAGCTGTACGTCGCGGGGGCCTGTCTGGCCCTCGGCTATCTGGGCCGCCCCGATCTGACGGCCGAGCGGTTCGTCGCGGACCCGTTCGGCGCGCCGAACGGCGCTCCGGGGGGCCGGATGTACCGCACCGGGGACCTGGTGCGCCGCCGCGAGGACCACACGCTGGAGTTCCTCGGGCGCGGCGACGACCAGGTGAAGATCCGCGGCTTCCGGATCGAACTCGGCGAGATCCAGGCCCGGCTGGCCGCGCACCCGAGGGTCGCGGCGGCCGCGGTCATCGCCCGCGACACCGCTCACGGCAAGCGGCTGCTGGCCTACGCGGTCCCCGTGAAGGACCGCCCCGCCGTCCCGGCCGGGTCGCGGAGCCCCGCCCCGGCCTCTCCCGAAACCGCGCCGCCCACCCCCACCCCCGCCGAGCTCCGTGACCATCTGGCCGGGGCCCTGCCCGAGCACATGGTCCCCGCGACCGTGACGCTCCTGGACGCGCTGCCCCGTACCGCCAACGACAAGCTCGACCATCGCGCGCTGCCCGATCCCGAACCGTTCCCGCCCGCCGCGCACGGCCGGGACAGCGCCGACGGCGGGCCGCACACCGAGATCGTGCGCGGGCTCTACGCCGACGTGCTCGGTATCGCCGAACCCCCGGCCGCCGACGCCGGCTTCCTCGACCTCGGCGGGCATTCGCTGCTCGCCGCCCGGCTGGCCGCCCGCGTCCGGGAGCACCTCGGCGTGCCGATGGGCATCGCCGACGTCTTCCGCCACACCACGCCCGCCGCTCTGGCGGCGCTGGTCCGCACCCGTGGCGGCGCGGCCACCCCGTCCGTCCCGCTCTCCCCCGTCCCGCGCACCGGTCCCCTCCCCCTGTCCCCGGCCCAGCAGCGGCTGTGGTTCCTCCACCGCCTCGAAGGCCCCAGCCCCACCTACAACATCCCGCTCGTCCTGAACGTCAACGGCCCGCTCGACCGCGACGCGCTGCAGCTCGCCCTGTACGACCTCGCGGAGCGTCACGAGACACTACGAACGGTATATCCGCCCACTGACAACGTCCCCGACGGCACAGCCGACGGCGAGGGCGCCGGCACTCCGGACGGCATCCCCCACCAGCGGATCCTCGCCCCCGACGACCCGGCCGCCCGCCCGGTGCTGCACCTGGCGGAGCCGGGCAGCGATCTCACCGAGGCCGTACGCCACTGCTTCGACCTCGCCACCGAACCCCCGCTGCGCACCGTCCTGTTCAGCGAAGCGCCGGACCACCACACGGTCCTCCTCCTGCTGCACCACATAGCCGGGGACGGAGCCTCGACCACTCCCCTGACCCGGGACCTGGCCACCGCCTATGCCGCCCGCGCCGAGGGCCGCGCACCGGACTTCGTCCCCCTCGGCGGCCAGTACGTGGATCACGCGGCCCGGCTCCAGCGGCTCCTGGGCACCCCCGCCGAGCTGACCCCGCTCGCCGAGGCCCAGCTCGCGCACTGGCGCGCCGCGCTCACCGGGCTGCCGGACCAACTGGAGCTGCCCGGCGACCGGCCCCGGCCGCCCGTGGCCACCTCGGCGGGCGACACCGTGCCCTTCGCCCTGGACGCCACCGCGCACGAGGCGCTGCGCCGACTCGCACGGGCGCACGGGGCGACCGTGTTCATGACCGTGCAGGCCGGGCTCGCGGCCCTGTTGACCCGGCACGGCTGCGGCACCGACATCCCCATCGGCACCCCCGTCGCGGGCCGTGACGACGATGCCACGGCCGGGCTCGTCGGCTTCTTCACCAACACCGTGGTCCTGCGCACCGACACCTCCGGCGACCCCGCCTTCGGCGATCTGCTGGACCGGGTGCGGGCGGTCACGCTCGCCGCGTACGAGCACGACGCGCTGCCCTTCGACCACCTCGTCGAGGCGCTGAACCCGCCGCGTTCGCTGGCCCGGCATCCGCTGTTCCAGACGATGCTGGCCTGGCAGTCGCTCGCGGACGGGCCCGTCTCCCTCGGCCCGGACACCACCGCGCGGCTGACCGCCGTGCCGTCCGGCACCGCGAAGTTCGACCTGACCCTGAACGCGGGCGAACTGCCCGGCGGCGGGATCGGGGGCTTCCTGGAGTTCCGCACCGACCTCTTCGACCGGTCGACCGCCCAGGCCCTCGCGGACCGGCTGTCCCGGCTGCTCACCGAGGCGGCCGAGCGGCCCGGGACCCCGGTCGGCCTGCTGCCGGTCCTCGGCGAGGACGAGGTCCACCGTGCCGTGGTCGGGGCCAACGGCGTCAACCACGACCGGCCGGTACCGCTCACGCTCGCCGAGGTCTACGAGGTGGCGGCGCGCCGGCACCCGGACCGGGCGGCGGTCAGCTGCGAGGGCGCGTCGCTGACGTACGCCGAACTGTCCTCCCGGGCCCGGTCGCTGGCCCGGCTGCTCGCGGCCCGGGGGATCGGTCCCGGTTCGATCGTGGCGCTCGCGCTGCCGCGCTCCACGGACCTGGTGGCCGGGCTGCTCGCGGTGTCGCTGGCGGGGGCCGCGTATCTGCCGATGGACCCGGACTATCCGGCGGACCGGCTCGCGTACATGCTGGACGACGCCCGTCCGGCGGCGTTGATCACGGACGCCGCGACGGCCGGGCGGCTGCCCGCGCACCGGCTGCCGCTGATCACGGTCGACGAGGCCGCCGGTCTCCCGGACGGGCCCCTCGGCCAGGCGGACCGCACCCGGCCGCTGAGCCCGGGGGACCCGGCGTACGTCATCTACACCTCGGGGTCCACCGGCCGCCCGAAGGGGGTCGTGGTCACCCAGCACAATGTGACGCGGCTGCTCACGGCGACCGAGCACTGGTTCTCGTTCGGGCCGGACGACGTGTGGACGCTGTTCCACTCCTACGCGTTCGACTTCTCGGTGTGGGAGCTGTGGGGCGCGCTGCTGTACGGCGGCCGGGTCGTCGTCGTCCCGTACGCGACCAGCCGTGACCCGCACGCGTTCCTGCGGCTGCTGGCGGACGAGCGGGTGAGCGTCCTCAACCAGACGCCGTCCGCCTTCTACCAGCTGGCCGCCGCAGACCGGGAGGCTCCGGGCCACGATCTGGCGTTGCGGTACGTGGTGTTCGGCGGCGAGGCGCTGGAGCTGGGGCGGCTCGCGGACTGGTACACGCGCCACCCGGAGAACGCGCCGACGCTGGTCAACATGTACGGCATCACCGAGACCACGGTCCATGTCTCCCATCTGGCGCTGGACCGGGCGACGGCCGCCTCCGCGGTCTCCAGCACCATCGGCGTGAACATTCCCGACCTGCGGGTCTATGTGCTGGACGACCGGCTGCAGCCGGTGCCGCCGGGTGTGACCGGCGAGATGTACGTCGCCGGTGAGGGGGTGGCGCTGGGCTATCTGGGCCGCCCGGACCTGACGGCGGGGCGCTTCGTCGCCGACCCGTTCGCTCATCTCTTCGGCGAGTTCGGGCGGCGGATGTACCGCTCGGGAGACCTCGCCCGACGGCGACCGGACGGCACGCTGGAGTACTTCGGGCGCGGCGACCAGCAGGTGAAGATCCGCGGGTTCCGCATCGAACTCGGCGAGATCGAGGCGGTCCTGGCCGGGCATCCGGAGGTCGCCGATGTGGCGGTCGTGGTCCGGGAGGACACGCCGGGCGACAAGCGGCTGGCCGGCTACGTCGTCCCCGCGCCCGGCTGCGACCCGGCCCCGGCGGCGCTGCGCGAGCACGCGGCCGCCACGCTGCCGGTGCACATGGTGCCCTCGGCCGTGGTGGTGCTGGAGCGGCTGCCGCTGACCGGCAACGGCAAGCTGGACCGCAAGGCACTGCCGGTACCGGGCGCCGCGGTGAACGCCGGTGGGCGCGCACCGCGCACGGTCCGCGAGGAGCAGCTCTGCTCGGTCTTCGCGGAGGTGCTGGGGCTGCCGTCCGTCGGCGTGGAGGACAACTTCTTCGACCTGGGCGGTCATTCGCTGCTCGCGGTGCGCCTCGCCGGGCGGATCAGGTCGGCGTTCGGCATCGAGGTGTCGATCGGCACGGTGTTCCAGGCCCCGACGCCCGCCGCCCTGGACGCGGCGCTGGACGTCTCGCGCGAGGAGGACCCGCTCGATGTGCTGCTGCCGCTGCGGCCCGCCCGGCCCGGCGACCGCGCCCCGGTCCACTGTGTGCACCCCGCGGGCGGTCTGAGCTGGTGCTACGCGGGTCTGATCCGCCATCTGCCGGCCGATGTGCCGATCTACGGGCTCCAGGCCCAGGGCGTCGGCGGGGCGACGGCGGACGAGCCGCTGCCGACCACGCTGGAGGAGCTGGCCGCGCACTACGCCTCCCGGATCCGCGAGGTCCAGCCGGAGGGCCCCTACCGGCTGCTCGGCTGGTCGACCGGCGGCATCATCGCGCACGCCGTCGCGGCGGTGCTCCAGGAGGCGGGCCAGGAGGTGGAGTTGCTGGCGATCCTGGACGCGTACCCCGCCGAGGGGTTCCGCGGCCTGCCGGTGCCCGACCGGGCCGAAGCCCTCGAATCGCTGCTCACCATGGGCGGTTACGGCCCCGACAGCCTCGGGGACAAGGAGCTGAACACCGCGAACGTGGTGGAGGTGCTGCGCCGCGAGGGCTCCCCGCTGGCCGCGCTCTCCACGGCGGGGATCGAGGCGCTCGGCGAGGTCTACCTCAACACCAACGACCTCGTACGGGCCTACGACCACCGGGTGTTCCTCGGCGATGTGCTGTTCTTCCGGGCCACGGTCGACACCATCGACGACACCTTGACGCCGGAGACCTGGACCCCGTACGTGAGCGGGCGCATCGACAACACGAACGTCGCCTGCTCCCACAAGGACATGACCCTGCCCGAGCCGATCGCGCACATCGCGCGCGTGGTCGCCGACCGACTGACCGAGCTGGAGAAGTGACACCGATGAGCGACGCATCCGCCAACCCCTTCGATACGGACGGGGAGTTCCTCGTGCTGACCAACGCGGAGGGCCAGCACTCGCTGTGGCCGCTGTTCGCCGCGGTGCCCGAGGGCTGGTCGACGGCTCATGGCCCGTGCGCCCGGCAGGACGCGCTGGACTGGATCGCCGCGCACTGGGACGGCCCCGTCGCCGCCGCCGCGCGGTGAGCGGGCTGCTGATCCGGCCCCGGATACGCCCCCGGGTCGCCGTCGTCCTCGTCTACACGGCCGCGATGTGCATGAACGGCCTGGACTCGACGATCGTGAACCCGGCGCTCTACACGATCGCGGGCGACTTCGGGCGTCCGCTGTCGGCGGCGAACACCGTGGAGACCGCGTTCCTGGTCGCGCTCGCGGTGGGGCTGCCGGTGGCGGGGTGGCTGGGCGACCGGTTCGGGACGAAGCGGGTGTTCCTCGGCGCGCTGACCGCGTTCACGATCGCCTCGGCCGTCTGCGGTCTGGCCCCCGATCTGACGACGCTGGTGGTGGCGAGGGCCGTACAGGGCCTGGCGGGCGGGTTGTTGACGCCGGTGGGGATGACGCTGCTGTTCCGGGCGTTCCCGCCGCACGAGCGGATGAAGCTGGCCAAGGTGCTGATCGTGCCGACGGCCCTGATGCCGGCGCTCGGCCCGCCGTTGGGCGGCCTGCTCACCGAACACCTCTCCTGGCACTGGCTGTTCTTCGTGAACGTGCCGATCGGGGCGGCCGCCGTCCTTCTGGGCGTCCTCGGTCTGCGCGAGCATGTCGAGGGCCCCGAGGGGCGGTTCGACTCCGTCGGCTTCTGGCTGGCCACTCCGGCGCTGGGGCTGCTGACGTACGCGCTCGGCTTCGGTCCCTCGCAGGGCTGGACCCGGCCGGCCGTCGCCGTGAGCGCGGTCCTGGGGTCCGTCCTGCTGGTGGCCGCCGTCCTGCACCAGGTGCGGGCGGGCACGCCGTTGCTGAAGCTGCGGCTGCTCGCCGACCGGGTGTACGGGTCGGCCTCCGCACTGGCCGGGGTGACGGCCGCCGGGCTGATGGGCGTGCTGTTCGTGTTCCCGCTCCTCTACCAGGCGAGCCTGGGGGCGTCGGCGCTGGATGCCGGGCTGAGCGTGTTCCCGGAGGCGGTGGGGCTGATGCTCGCCTCGCAGGTGGTGGACCGGCTGCTGCCCCGGCTCGGCCCCCGGCTGCTGACCGTGCCGGCGTTGCTGGTCGCCGCCGCGGTCTTCGCGGCGCTCGCCGTGCCCGGGGTGGCGGAGAACGCGTGGAGTGTGCGCGGGCTGATGTTCCTGATCGGCCTGGTGCTCGGCACGGCGGTGCTGACCGTGCAGATCTCCGGGTTCGCGTCGATCGCGCCGTCCGACATGGGTCGGGCGATGGGTCTGTTCCAGATCGTCCGCACCTTGGGCGGCGCGGTGGGCATCGCCGCCTGTGCGGCGGTGATCGGCGGCGGTCATGTGACGGAGACAGCCGATCCGGGCCCGTACCGCACCGCGGTCTGGGTGACGGCGGCGCTCGTCGCGGCCGGGGCGCTGATCGCGCTGCGGCTGCCGCGCGAGGCCCCGCAGCCGCCGCCGTTCGACGACGAGGACACGCCGCCGCCCGGTGAGGACCCGGCCGCGGTGGAGGCTCCGGCCGTCAAGGGCTGAGAGCGCGAAGAGGGGGCGGGGCGGCATCCGGAGGGGGGATGCCGCCCCGCCCCTTTTCCCTGTCGGGACGGCGGCGCGGTGGAACCGCTCAGCGACCGCCGAGCAGTTCCGCGAGGCCGTCGGCGAGGCCGCCGCGCCAGCAGGCGTAGTCGTGGCCGCCGTTGAACTCCCGGTAGCGGACGTCGTATCCGCGGGCCCGCAGCACATTGCGCAACCTGCGGTTCTCCGCGAGGAGCATCCACTCCTGGAGGCCGACCTCCAGGTGGAGCGTCACCGGCCTGCGTTCCCCCCGGGCGTACTGCCCGGTGAGCCATTCACTGCCGCGTTGGTCGTCGGGCCACCAGAACGAGCCGGACTGGGAGAGGGCGAGGCCGAAGCGGTCGGGTCGCCGGAAGGCGGCGAACGCGGCGGTGAGGCCGCCCGCGCTCTGTCCGGCGACGACGGTCCGTGCGGCGTCGGCCCCGGCCCCGTACTCCCGTCCGACCCGGGGCAGCAGGGTGTCGGCCAGCCAGTCGACGAACGGTCCGCTGCAGGCCAGGTCCTCCATGCGCCGGCCCATGGTGTCGACCAGGACCGCCACGGTGGGGGGCAGGTCCCCGTCGGCGTGCAGGTTGTCGAGGATGTCGCCGACGCCGAGGACCGGGCCCCACATCTCGCCGTCGAGGAGCACGGCGAGGGCGTAGGGGCCGCCGTCCGGGCGGTGGCCGGGCGGCAGGTGGACCGTGATCCGGCGGCCGTCCACCTCGTCGTCGAGCGTCCGTCCCCGGTCCACGTCGTCGCGCCGCCGGGTATGCGCCTGGGCCGGGGCCTCGGGGAGTTCGAGTACGGAGGCGGGGTTGCGGCCGTCCCGGGAGGGCAGCGGGGCGCGGTCGTTGAGCGGGTCGGGTCCGGCGTGGTCGAGGACCTGGAGCCAGCCGGCGCGGTCGGCGCGCAGGGCGTCCTCGCGGGTTCCGTCGGTGGCGTGGAACTGGTACGAGGCGCGGTGGTCGGCGCGCAGCCGGTGGCTGATCGCCCACACTCCGGTGCCTGCGAGGCGTTCCATCAGGTGCGGGGCGAGGTCGCCCGCGTGCCGGTCCTTGTCGGTGACCGTGTGGACGAGGGCCAGGACGTGGGTGGCGGGGTGCTCGGGGTCCTCGCGGCGGACGAAGGTGACGAGCCGGTGGCCAGGGTCGCCCTCGGGGTCGGGCTCGATAAGCGGGGCGCCGGTTTCGGACACGTACCGCCAGAACGCCTGCTCGGCGTCGGGGCTGCCCGACCGTATCTCTTCGAGGAGTTCACGCAGCAGGGGGCTTCGCACGGTGGGCACCTCGGATCGGGCCGGTCCCGCGAGGGCGGGAGGGATGGACGGGTTGCGGCGCGGTGGACAGGTCATGCGCGGGCCGCCCTCAGACGCGGGTGGCGGCCGAGCGGCCGAGCAGCACCCAGAGCAGGAACGGGCCGCCGAGGACGGTGGTGACGATGCCGACGGGAAGTTCGACGCCGTCGAGGGCGATGCGGCCGAGGGTGTCGGCGGCGACCACGAGGACGGCTCCGGTGAGCATCGAGCCGACGAGCGGGACGCGCAGGGGGCCGGCGAGCCGGGAGGCGATGACCGGGGAGGCCAGCGCCACGAAGCCGACGGGGCCGCAGATGCCGACCGCGAGGCCCGCGAGGGCGACGGCCAGGAGCAGGGACAGGGCCCGGACCCGGCCGGGGGCGGAGCCGAGCGAGGAGGCGGTCGCGTCGTCGAAGCGCAGGACGCCCAGGTGACGGGCGACGGCGAGGGCGACCGGGACCAGGACGGCAAGGCCGATGAGGACGGGGACGGCGACGGAGTAGCTGCGTCCGTTGAGGCTGCCCGAGGTCCATACGTACAGCGAACTCGCGGAGGAGAGGGATCTGCGGGACAGGACGACCTGGGTGATGGCGGAGGCCAGCGCGGACATGGCGAGGCCGACGACGAGGACGCGGTAGCCGTGTTGGCCGAGGCCGCCGGAGACGGTGGTGACGACGATGACGGCGGCGAGCGCGCCGATCGGCCCGGCCCACCAGGCGCCGAAGGAGCCGGTGGCGCTGAGGGTGACGGAGAGCAGGACGGCGGCGGTGGCCCCGTCGTTGACGCCGAGGAGTTCGGGGGTGGCCAGACGGTTGCGGGCCAGGGTCTGGGTGAGGCAGCCCGCGAGGCCGAGGGCGGCGCCCGCGGTGAGTCCGGCGACGATGCGGCCGAGGCGGAACTTCTGCACGAGCAGGACGTCGAAGCGGTCGCCCTGGCCGAACACCGCGCCGAAGGTGCGGCCGACGCCCATGTCGCTCTGGCCCGCGTACGCGGAGAGGACGACGGCGAGCAGGAGGGCCCCGGTGAGGGCGAGGGCGGCGAGGGCGGCGCGCCGGGTGACGAGCAGGGACAGCGGGCCGCGCCGCAGGACGAGGGTGTCGGCCGGGCGGACCCGGAGCGCCTTCGGGGCGCGTCGGGCGGGGCGGGGCAGGGCGATCCGGAGGCGGCGGGGGCGGTCGGGGGCGCGCTCCTCGGTGGCCGGTTCCGTCATGCCCATCGAGGCCAGCTGCTTCGAGCGGACGATGGCGATGAGGACGGGGGCGCCGATGAGGGCGACGATGACGGAGACGGGCGCTTCGAAGGGCCGGGAGACGACGCGGGCGGCGATGTCGGAGACCGTCAGGACGCAGGCGCCGATGAGCCCGGCGAGCAGCAGCCGGGCCGCGAGCCGGGTGCCGGCCAGGGCGCGGGCGAGGAAGCCGGCGAGCAGGCCGAGGAAGGAGATGGGGCCGGCGAGCGCCACGGCGGCGGCGGTCAGGAGGGTGACGCCGACGGCGACGACCGTACGGATCACGGGGGGCCGGTGGCCGAGGCTGCGGGCCAGGTCGTCGCCGAGCGCGAGGGCGGAGAGCGGGCGGGCGACCAGCAGGGCGACGACGAAGCCGAGGGCGAGCACGGGGGCGAGGCGGCCGAGTTCGCCGAAGCCCTCGACCCCGGCGAGGGAGCCGAGGACCCAGAAGCGGAATCTGTCGTAGGTCTCCGCGGAGTTGACGACGATGACACTGGTGAGCCCGCCGAAGGTCGCGCCGAGCGCCGCGCCGGCGAGGACCAGGCGCATGGGAGAGCCGCCGCCGCGTCTTCCGGAGATGAGGAGGACGAGGCCGCTGGCGACCACCGCGCCGACGAACGCGCAGACGAGGTAGGCGTAACCGGAGTCGAAGCCGAGGAGTGCGATGCCGGCGACGACGCCGAGCGAGGCGCCCGCGTTGACGCCGAGCAGTCCGGTCTCGGCCAGCGGGTTGCGGGTGACCGCCTGGAGCAGGCACCCGGCGACGCCGAGGGCGGCTCCGACGAGCAGTGCGGTGAGGGTGCGCGGGAGGCGCAGGTCGCCGACGACGAGGGAGAGCCGGGTGTTGTCGCGTGCACCGTCCCGGCCCAGCAGGTAGTCGAGGACGCCGCCGGGGCCGACCTCGCCCGCGCCGATCGAGAGGGAGAGGGCCGTCAACAGGAGGACGGCGAGGGCCAGTCCGGCGGCGGCCGCCACCACGGTCCGCCGTCGCGGGTCGGCCGTGGGGCGGGGATCCCCGGGCTCGGCGTCGGGCTGTCCGGTTTCCGAGGTTGTTCCGGTTTCGGTTCCCGGGAATGCTCCCTCGTGTCCGGCGGGTACGGCCTTCGCCGTCCGGTCGGCTTCGTCCCCGCCCAACTGAACGGTCGAGGAGTGATGTTCGGGAGCCGAGGCCGTGGTCCCCGTGCGCGGCGTTTGCATAAGGTGAGGCTAGCCTAAGTAGATATCGACGGCTCGACACCTTCTGGGCGGTCGGTTCAATTTAGGTTACCCTTACCTAACACCCGGAGGAGGTTGCTCATGCCTGAGCACATACCGGGCAGAAGCGGCGAGTTCATCGGCCGCACTGCTCTGGTCACCGGTGCCGCACAAGGCATCGGCGCGGCCGTCGCCGACCTGCTCGCCACCCAGGGCGCCCGCGTGGCCGCCACCGATCGCGCCCTTCCGGGCGTCGAGGCGGCGGCCGCCCGGTGGACCCTGACACAGGAGAAACTGCCCGAAGGCGAGCGCTCGGGGGGCAGCCTGACCCCGTACGTGATGGACGTCACCGACCGGAGCTCGGTGGAGGACACCGTGGCCCGGGTGGAGCGCCAACTGGGCCCGGTCGACGTCCTGGTGAACGTGGCGGGCATCCTGCGCACCGGCCCGGCGGCCGTGCTCCCCGCGCGGGACTGGGCGGACACCTTCGCGGTGAACGCCACCGGCGTCTTCCATGTCTCCCAGGCCGTCGCCCCGCTCATGGCCGCCCGAGGATCCGGCTCGGTGGTCACCGTCGGCTCCAACGCGGCCGGGATCCCCCGCACCGGCATGGCCGCCTACGCCGCCTCCAAGGCGGCCGCCGCCATGTTCACCAAGTGCCTGGGGCTCGAACTCGCCCGCAGCGGCGTGCGCTGCAACGTCGTCGCACCCGGATCCACCGACACACCGATGCAACGCGCGCTGTGGAACGGTCCGGACGCCGAGCAGCGCGTCATCGACGGAGACCCCTCGACCTACCGCACCGGCATCCCGCTCGGCCGGATCGCGGACCCCGCGGACATCGCGGAGACGGTGGCGTTCCTCGCCTCGGACCGCGCCCGCCACATCACCATGCAGGAGCTGTACGTCGACGGCGGCGCGACCCTGCGCTGACCGGCCCGGCGCCGCCCCTCGTCCTTCCTTCACCTCCCATCCAGCCCCCCGCACCCGCTGACGGGACCATCGAGAATGGAGTCCCCGTGTCGACGGCATCCCAGGTCGCCACGCACACCGCCCCGGCCGATCCGGCCCATCCGGCCGTAGGAGCGGCCACTTCGCTGCTGGACGCCTACACACCGGGCGACCACTTTCTCGCCACCCCCGGACGCACGCTGCTCGCACGGGGCCCGGGACGCCATGTCCCCCATGACGAGAGACCGTTGACCGCACGGGTGGGAGCCACGCTCGCCGCAGCGGTCGCCGCCGGCCAGGAGTCTCCGGTGGTCATGGGCGCCATCCCCTTCGATCACACCGCCCCGGCCGCCCTGAGCGTCCCGGACGCGGTGCGCTGCGCGCCGCCGCTCGCCTCCGACCCGCTCATCGCGCTGCCCGCGAGCGCGCCCTCCGCGGGGAACTGGCGGATACGCCCGGTGCCCGAACCGGAGATCTACGGCAAGGGCGTCGCATCCGCCGTGGAGCGCATGTGGCGCGGCGAGTTCAGCAAGGTCGTCCTGGCCCGCACGCTCGAACTCACCTCCGGGGCTCCGCTCGACCTGCCCGCGATGCTCCAGCGCCTCGCCCGCCGCGACCCCTCCGGCTACACCTTCGCGCTGCCGACCGGCCCCGGGCGCACCCTCATCGGCGCCAGCCCCGAACTGCTCGTCTCCCGCCGCGGCAAGCAGGTCGTGGCCAACCCGCTCGCCGGGTCGACCCCACGCAGCGCCGACCTCGCCGAGGACGTACGCCGGGCGGCCACACTGCTGGAGTCCGTCAAGGACCTCCACGAGCACGCCGTCGTCGTCGACGCCGTCCACCAGGCCCTCGCCCCGTACTGCACGGAACTGACCGTCCCGGCCCGCCCTACGCTCATCCGCACCGCCACCATGTGGCACCTGTCCACCACGGTCGTCGGCACCCTCGCCTCCCCCGACGCCTCGGCGCTGGAGCTGGCCTGCGCGCTGCATCCGACGCCCGCCGTGTGCGGTACGCCGACGCCGACGGCCCGTCAGGTCATAGCGGAGACCGAACCGTTCGACCGCGGCTTCTTCACCGGAGTGGTCGGCTGGGGCGATGCCGGGGGCGACGGCGAGTGGGTCGTCACGATCCGCTGCGCCGACGCCGAGGAGCGCACGCTGCGCCTGTACGCGGGAGCGGGCATCGTCGCCGCCTCCGAGCCCGAGGCGGAGACCGCCGAGACCGCGGCCAAGTTCCGCACCTTCCTGAGCGCCGTGGGAGCCGAACTGTGAGTACGGACGCGGCGCCCACCTGGCCCGCCGAGTTCGCGGAGAAGTACCGGGCGGCCGGCTGGTGGCGCGGGGAGACCTTCGGGGAGATGCTGCGCCGGCGCGCCGAGGACCATCCGGACCGGGTCGCGATCGTCGACCCGGTGGCGGGCAGCCGGTGGACGTACGCCGATCTCGACCGGCGGGCCGACCGGCTGGCGGCGGGCTTCCTCGCCCGCGGCATCGCCAAGGGCGACAAGGTGGTGGTGCAACTCCCCAACATCGCCGAGTTCTTCGAGGTGATCTTCGCGCTGTTCCGGATCGGCGCGCTGCCCGTCTTCGCGCTGCCGGCCCACCGCGAGAGCGAGATCACCTACTTCTGCGAGTTCACCGGGGCGGTGGCCTATGTCATCGCCGCCGAGCACGGCGGCTACGACTACCGTGAGCTGGCCTCGAAGACCCTCGCCAATGTGGCCACGCTGCGCCATGTGTTCGTCGCCCAGGGGGATCCCGGCGCGTTCGAGGCGCTGGTCGAGGTGGCCGAGGAGCCGGTCGGCTACGGCGGGCCCCGCCCGGACGACCTGGCCTTCCTCCAGCTCTCCGGCGGCAGCACGGGCGTACCGAAACTGATCCCGCGCACCCACGACGACTACATCTACTCGCTGTGGGGATCCAACGAGATCTGCGCCGTCGACGAGCGGAGCGTCTACCTGTGCGTCCTGCCGGCGGCCCACAACTTCCCGCTCTCCTCCCCCGGTTCGCTCGGCACGCTGTACGCCGGCGGCCGTGTGGTGCTGTGCCCGGCGCCCTCGCCCGAGGTGGCGTTCCCGCTGATCGAGCGTGAGGGCGTCACCATCACCGGGCTCGTGCCGCCGCTGGCCCTGCTGTGGACGGAGGCCGCGCCGGGCACCGCCCACGACATCGGCAGCCTGGACGTCCTGCTCGTGGGGGGCGCCAAGTTCAGCGAGGAGGCGGCACGCCGGGTGCGGCCCGCTCTCGGCTGTACGCTCCAGCAGGTGTTCGGCATGGCCGAGGGGCTGGTCAACTACACCCGGCTGGACGACCCGGTCGAGACCATCGTCACCACCCAGGGGCGGCCCATCTCGCCCGACGACGAGATCCTGGTCGTCGACGACGAGGACCGGGAAGTGCCCCCCGGCGAGACCGGCCATCTGCTGACCCGGGGCCCGTACACCATCCGGGGCTACTGGAACGCCCCCGAGCACAACGCCCGCTCCTTCACCGAGGACGGCTTCTACCGCACCGGCGACATCGTGCGGGTCACCGGCACCGGGCACATCGTCGTCGAGGGGCGCGCCAAGGACCAGATCAACCGGGGCGGCGAGAAGATCGCCGCCGAGGAGGTCGAGAACCACATCCTCGCCCACCCGGCCGTGCACGACGCCAACGTGGTGGCCGAGCCCGATCCGTATCTGGGCGAACGCGTCTGCGCCTACGTGATCCTGCGCTCGGGCGCGGGTCCGCTCAAGGCGGTGGCCGTCAAACGGTTCGTACGCGAACGGGGCCTGGCCGCCTACAAGGTGCCTGACCGGGTCGAGTTCGTCGACGCCTTCCCGCAGACCGGCGTGGGCAAGGTCTCCAAGAAGGACCTGCGCAACGCCGCCGCCCGCACCACTTCCTCCTCCCCGTCCCGCTGAACGACTCCCCGAACGGAACCCTCTCCACCATGGCTCTGCCCGCCATCGTCCCCTACCCCATGCCGGCCGCCGACGAGCTGCCCGCCAACCGGGTCGGGTGGACCGTCGACCCCGCGCGTGCGGTGCTCCTCGTCCACGATCTGCAGAACTACTTCCTGTCGGCGTACGATCGCCGGGCCGCACCCGTGCCCGAACTCCTCGCGAATGTGGCGGAGTTGAAGAAGAACGCGACCCGGCTCGACGTGCCGGTGCTCTACACCGCGCAGCCCGGCGGCCAGAGCGCCGAGGAGCGCGGTCTCCAGCAGGACTTCTGGGGCCCCGGACTCCCGGCCGACGAGCACCTGGCGGCCATCGCGGACGAGGTCGCACCCGACGCGGGCGACGCCGTCCTCACCAAGTGGAAGTACAGCGGATTCGTCCGCACCGATCTGCTGGAGCGCCTGCGCGAGCAGGGCCGCGACCAGATCGTCATCACCGGCGTCTACGCCCACATCGGCGTGCTCATGACCGCGTGCGACGCCTGGATGCAGGACATCCAGGCGTTCGTGGTGGCCGACGCGGTGGCGGACTTCTCGGCCGATGACCATGCGACGGCGCTGCGCTGGGCCGCGGGCAAGTGCGCCGTCGTCACGACCGCCCGGACCGTCTTCGAAGGGAAGTGACCGCTGTGACGCTCACGCTCGAACAGCTCCGTGCCGATGTCGCCGACGTCCTCGGCGAGGACCCCGAGGAGATCCCCCTCGACGAGAACCTCGTCGACTACGGCCTCGACTCCGTCCGCCTGATGTCGCTGGCCGCCGCCTGGCGCCGCGACCACGGCATCGAGGTGGCCTTCGCCGACCTCGCCGAGAAGCCCGCACTGGAGTCCTGGGCCCCGCTGCTGGGTGTGACCGGCTGACCTTGCGGCCCTGCCGCCGCCACCGAGGGTGGTGGGACCCGAACATCGGGTTCCCACCGCCCTCGACGCATGTCAGGGCCTGCGCGACGCGCGTCCGACGGAGGATCCCACGGTTGTCACGACGCGCTCCCGGCGCATAGTGGTACAGTGCGATGAGCACATGTGTATGCCCCTTCTCATCGGGCACCGGTGCTGATTCCTCTCCACCGCTGTTGCGCCCGTCCTTTCCGACCGGCGATCCAGCTTTCTTCCCAGCGTTTTCGCTGTCTCTCCGGCCCAGGGCTTCCGTGCCCCCGGTGCGTGGCGTGATTCCCGCCGCCCCCTCCGTAAGCCGGTCCCCTCATTCGCCTGTCCGCGAAAGGACCCCTCCCATGACCACCACACTCGAACGCCCCGCGACCGGGGAACGGCGCCCCGTCCGGGTCGCCGGCCTCCTCGACACCGCCGACGACGGACACGGCATGCTCCGTGTGAACGGCGGCCACCCCTCCCCCGACGACATCCAGGTGTCGTCCGCCCTCGTCCGCCGCCTCGGACTCCGCAAGGGCGACGCCGTCGAGGGCGGCTGCGACCGGCCGCGCGTCCTGTCCTCGGTCGACCGTGTGAACGGACTCGCCCCGCAGGAGCTGCGGGGCCGTGCCCGCTTCCGCGACCTGACACCGGTGCACCCCCGCGAGCGGCTGCGCCTGGAAACACCGCGCGGCGGGCCCGCACCGCGCATCGTCGATCTCGTCTCCCCCGTCGGCAAGGGCCAGCGCGGCCTCCTCGTCGCACCGCCCCGGACGGGGAAGACGGTGCTGTTGCAGCAGTTGGCCGCCTCCGTCGCCACCAACCACCCCGAGGCGCACCTGATGGTGGTGCTGCTCGACGAGCGGCCCGAGGAGGTCACGGACATGCGCCGCTCCGTACGCGGCGAGGTGTACGCGTCGACCTTCGACCGGCCCGCGCGGGAGCACATCGCCCTGGCCGAACTCGCCGTCGAGCGCGGCCGGCGCCTCGTCGAGCAGGGCCGGGACGTGGTGATCCTGCTGGACTCCCTCACGCGGCTGTGCCGGGCCCACAACAACGCGGCCCGCGCGGGCGGCCGGACCCTGAGCGGCGGCGTCGACGCGGCGTCCCTGGCAGGACCCAAGAAGCTGTTCGGCGCGGCCCGTTGTGCCGAGGAGGGCGGTTCGCTGACCATCCTGGCGACGGCCCTCGTGGAGACGGGTTCACGGGCCGACGACTTCTTCTTCGAGGAGCTGAAGGGCACCGGCAACATGGAACTGCGCCTGGACCGCTCCGCCGCCGAAGCGCGGATCTTCCCCGCCGTCGACATCGCCCGCTCCGGCACCCGCCGCGAGGAACTCCTGTTCGCTCCGGGTGAGTTGGCTGCCGTTCGGGCCCTGCGCCGCGCCCTGAACACACGCGACGGCCAGGGCGCCCTTCAGGTGCTGCTCGACAGGGTCAGGCGCACCCCGGACAACGCGGCCTTCCTCCGGCAGGTGCAGCCGACGGTGCCGGACGCCTGAGCGCCGGCACCGGTCGGCGGGCCGGATCCGGACGAAGGGGCTCAGGCGTCGCCCAGCGCTTCGGAGACCAGTGCCCGGGCCTCCTCCTGGACCCGGGCGAGATGACCGGGGCCCTGGAAGCTCTCCGCGTACACCTTGTAGACGTCCTCGGTGCCGGAGGGGCGGGCGGCGAACCAGGCGCTGTCGGTGCAGACCTTGAGGCCGCCGATCGGCGCTCCGTTGCCGGGCGCCTCGGTGAGCACGGCGGTCACGGGTTCTCCGGCCAGGGTGTCGGCCTTGACCTGCTGCGGGGAGAGCCGGGCCAGGACGGCCTTCTCCTCGCGGGTGGCGGGTGCGTCGATGCGGGCGTACGCCGGGTCGCCAAAGCGGCCGGTGAGCCGCGCGTAGTGCTGGGAGGGGGTGGATCCGGTGACGGCGGTGATCTCGGAGGCGAGGAGGGCCAGCAGGATGCCGTCCTTGTCCGTGGTCCAGACCCGGCCGTCGCGGCGCAGGAACGAGGCCCCCGCGGACTCCTCGCCGCCGAATCCCAGGCTTCCGTCGAAGAGGCCGTCGACGAACCACTTGAAGCCGACCGGGACCTCCACCAGGGTGCGGCCGAGGTCGTGGGCGACCCGGTCGATCATGGACGAGGAGACCAGGGTCTTGCCGATGCCGGTCCCGGCGGCCCAGCCGTCGCGGTGGGTGTAGAGGTAGTCGATGGCGACGGCCAGGTAGTGGTTGGGGTTCATCAGGCCGCCGTCGGGGGTGACGATGCCGTGCCGGTCGGCGTCGGCGTCGTTCCCGGTGGCGATGGCGTACGCGTCGCGCTGGGCGATCAGCGAGGCCATGGCGTGCGGGGACGAGCAGTCCATGCGGATCTTCCCGTCCCAGTCCAGCGTCATGAACCGCCAGGTGGGGTCGGCGAGCGGGTTGACGACGGTGAGGTCGATCCGGTGGCGTTCCGCGATCCGCCCCCAGTAGGCGACGGACGCGCCGCCGAGCGGGTCCGCGCCGATGCGGATCCCCGCGTCCCGTACGGCGTCGAGGTCGAGGACGGAGGGCAGGTCGTCGACGTACGCGGTCAGGAAGTCGTACCGGTGGGTGGTGTCGGCGGCCAGGGCCTGGGCGTACGGCATCCGGCGGACCACGCCGAGTCCGGCCTCGATCAGGGCGTTGGCCCGGTCCTGGATCCATGAGGTGGCGTCGGAGGCGGCAGGCCCCCCGTTCGGCGGGTTGTACTTGAAGCCGCCGTCGGCGGGCGGGTTGTGCGAGGGCGTGACCACGATGCCGTCGGCCAGGTGCTCGGTGCGGCCCCGGTTGTACGTGAGGATGGCGTGCGAGACGGCGGGGGTCGGGGTATAGCCGTCCTCGCTGTCGATGAGGGCCGTGACCCCGTTGGCGGCGAGCACCTCCAGGGCGGTGACCCGGGCGGGTTCGGACAGCGCATGGGTGTCCGCGCCGAGGAACAGGGGTCCGTCGATGCCCTGGCGGGCGCGGTAGTCGCAGATCGCCTGGGTGGTCGCGGCGATGTGGTCCTCGTTGAACGCGGCGGCGAACGCGGAGCCGCGGTGGCCGGAGGTCCCGAAGGCCACCCGCTGGGCGGGCTCGGCCGGATCGGGGTGGAGCGCGTAATAGGCCGTCACCAGCCGTGCCACGTCGACCAGGTCTGCGGACTGCGCCGGGTGACCGGCCCGTTCGTGCACCATCGGGGCTCCTCGTACGTCTTCGTCGTCGGCCGGCCCGTGGGGAGACGGGTCCGGCGCACCGGGAAACGATCACCCCGGTCCGTACCCGATTCTGCTCTCCCGGCCGCCCCGGTGCGCGACCGGTTCACGCCTTCCTCGTGTCGCCCCCCGGCCGGAGCAGCGCCGCGCCCCCGGTCCGGAGCGGACCGGGGGCGCGGAAACCGTACGGCTGGGGGCTCAACGGCCCTGGAGGGACCTCACGTTGTCGCCGAAGGTCCAGCCCCTGGAGCCGTCCCAGTTCAGGGACCAGGTCATCAGTCCCTTGAGGGAGCCGTTGTAGTGGTTCCAGGCCTGCGAGACCAGTCCGGTGGACATGTGGCCGCCGCCGGCGCCGGGCTGGGCGGGGAGGCCGGGGACCTGCTTGTCGTAGGGCACCTTGATGGTGGTGCCCTGGATGACGAGCCCCTTGTTCAGGCAGTCGGTCTGGGCGGTGAAGCCCGCGACGGTGCCGGCGGAGTAGGAGTCGCCGGAGCAGCCGTACATGCTGCCGTTGTAGTACTGCATGTTCAGCCACCACAGGCGGCCGTTGTCGGCGTACTTCTTGATGATGGGCAGGTACGAGCCCCAGATCGAGCCGTAGACCACGCTGCCGCCGGTGACGTACGCCGTCTCGGGGGCCATGGTGAGACCGAAGTTCGGCGGCATCGCGGCGAGGACCCCGTCGATGATGCGGATGAGGTTGGCCTGCGACGCGGACAGCTGGTTGATGTTGCCGCTGCCGACGAGGCCGGTCTCGATGTCGATGTCGATGCCGTCGAAGTTGTACTTCTTCAGGATCGGGACGATGGTCTCGACGAACCGGTCGGCCACCTTGCTGGAGCTGAGATCGATCCCTGCGGCGGCTCCGCCGATCGACATGAGGGTGGTGAGCCCGGAGGCCTTGGCCTGGCACATCTCGGCGGGAGTGGCGACCTTGACGGTGCTGTCCATGCCGTCCTCCCAGAGGACGGTGCCGTCGGAGCGGATGACGGGGAAGGCCGCGTTGATGACGTTGTAGCCGTGCTGGGTGATGCGGGAGTCGGTGATCGGGATCCAGCCGAGCGGCGGATGCACGCCGTTGGCCGCCCCGTCCCAGTTCTCCCAGTACCCCTGGAGCACCTTGCCCGTGGGCTTCGACTTGACCGCACAGGTCTCGGCGGCCGCGCTGTTCGTCTCCGCGGCTCTGGGCGGCGCGGCTCCGACCAGCATCGGTACGACGAGCGCCGCGGCCAGGCCGAGGCCCAGCAGTCGTGAGGTACGACCCATGATCCGTACGTCCTTCCAGCCCGGGTCCGCCGCCGACGGGGCGAAAGGTTCGCCCCGCCCCGCCCTATGTCGTGACCCTGCCAAACCGTAGAATGGTCCAGACCTTCGGTCAAGAGGTCTGGACCAGACCGTCCGTCAGGAGTAGCGCAGGGCGATCGTGTCGCCGACGCCGATCACCTTGTTGCGGGCGGCCCCGGCGAAGGCCGAGCCGTCGACGGACACCTTCCAGGTCGCCGGGCCGGCGTTGGGCTTCCCGTTGACGGAGGTGATGGTTCCGGTGCCGGTCGCCGGGACGACGCCGGTGACGCAGCCCGCCGGGGTGGACGCGCCGGTCGCGGCGGCCAGGACGTCGCCGAGGGTGGTGGCGGCGGCGGTCGGGGTGAACGCGACCGAGCACACCTTCAGGGTGCCGGTGCCGTCGTCCACGGAGAGCGCCAGCTTCGTCGCCGTACCGGCCGTGAAGCCGCCCGCCGCGACCCACTTGGGCGCGCCCGCGGTGACCGGGGTGGGCGGCGCGGCGGTGAAGCCGCCGCCCGCGACGGCGCGCAGGGCGTCGAGGGAGGAGTAGGCGGACGGGGTGGTGTCGGAGGGCTGGTACTTGAAGCCGCCGCCCGGGTTGAACTGCTGGGCGATCAGGAAGTCGATCGGGGTCCTGCCCGCCGGGGTGAGGAAGTCGCCGGTCTGCGGGTTGATGCCGCAGGCGTTGAGCCCGGAGACGGCCCAGCCGTTCGAACTGGTGTTGATGCCGTACATGGCGTTGAACGCGCCGGAGGTGTTGATCAGCTTGCTCTTGAGGAACGCCTTGGCCTGGAGGATGTCGGGATCGGTGTTCGGGACGCCGGAGACGCAGAGTGCGGCCATCGAGGCCCCGGTCATGTCGACGTCGCCCGGCTTGGCCAGCTCGGTGGCGTTGCCCTCGGCCTTGGCGTAGGTCCAGCCGCCGTCGTTGTGCTGGTTGGCCCGGAGGCGGGTGACGACCTTGTCGACGAGCGCCTGCGGGACCCGCCGGCCGCCCGCCTGGGTTCTCGCGCCGCCCAGGGCGAGCGCGGCGAAGACGGTGCCGTTGTAGTTGGCGGACGGGCCGAAGTAGCCGGCCTCCGCGTTCTGCCAGTAGCCGTAGACGTCGGCGATCAGGTTGCGCGAGGCCGAGACCCGGGCGGGATCGATCCCGGCGGCGTACGCGTTGAGCGTGCCGCGCTGGTAGTCGGTGACGACGGGCGTGGCGGAGGGCCAGCCGGGGGTGGCCAGGAGGTTGCGGTAGACGGTGCGGGCGTTCTTGGTGGCGTCGCCGCCCGGCGTCACGTCCACGGCGGCCGTACCGGCGGCGGCGAGCGCGCCGAACGCCCACTCGTTGGAGAGGCCGGAGCCGGCGTACGAACCGTCCGCCGCCTGGAGGGACTTGACGTATGTCACACCGTTGGTCTTCGAGGTGGCGATCTGGGCGGGCGTGGACGTCGCGGCGGCGGGAAGCACCGTGAGGGCGAACGCCCCGAGGACGGCCGGCGCCACGAGGGCGAGACGGCGGGACGTACGGGAGGCGCGGGCGGTGGGGGACGTACGGAACGTGCCGGCGGTACGGGAGGTGACGGACGTACGGGAGGTGTCAGAACGGGGCATGTGCCTGCTCCTGGGATGAGGGGCGCACGGCACCACAGCGCCTCCCGGGCCGCACGGGGCGGGCCAGGGCAGGCCGGGGTGGCCGACGCCCGGACGCGTGGGTTCGGCTTCTCCTGGGACAACCGCCGTCTGGGCATTCGGGCTCGGGAACGGCCCCCTGCCGTCCCACACCGCTGCGCGTCAGCCCCGGATTCGCACCGGGTTCCCCCCTACGGCAGGCCAGGACGCTACCCGAGGCGGCACGGGCGCGCCAGGGACCGTCCGGGCGTACGCCGGGACGACCGCGAAGGAGCCACGGGCCGCCTTGACGGCCTCTTCGCGTGCGTGTTCCAATCCGCCTGATACGCACTCAGCCCCAGGGGAAGCCGGTCGGAATCCGGCGCTGACCCGCAACCGTAGGCCCGCCACCGCGCGGGCGAGCCGGAATGCCTGGGGCCAGGAATTTCAGCGAGATACGCCGTCGCGGACTACGGCGTGGTTCGAACAGCTCCTTGCGGGCGGCCCCTTCGCGGCCGTGTCCCGCCGGTGAGCCGTCTGCCACGCACGGCCCGCCCGGACGACACGAGGGGCCGTGGTGGGGACCGCACAGCAACAGCACCGGCACGTGGGGAAGAAGAGACTTCTGTCGCTGATCTCGGCGGCCGCGGTGACCTTCGCCGCGAGCGTGGCGTTCGTCACCGGTGCGGGACCGGCGGTCGCCGACCCCGTCGAGGAGTGCACGGCCACGAGGGGCGCGATCGTCGCGGTGGACTTCGGCCCGTTCGGCGGCGATGTGGTGCGCGGCTGCGACACCACTCCGACCACCGGCTACGACCTCCTCCATGAGGGCGGGTTCAGCACCGAGGGCACCCAGCACGACGGCGACGGCTTCATCTGCCGGATCGGCACGGATTCCTTCGACTCCGGTACGCCGTACCCGACTCCGGCCACCGAGGACTGTGTGCTCACCCCGCAGGCCACCGCCTACTGGTCCTACTGGATCGCCTCGCCCGGTCAGAAGACCTGGTCCTACAGCCCGCTCGGCGCGATGAGCCGCCTGCCGAAGGCGGGGGACGTGGACGCCTGGGTGTTCGGCGGCACCGACGTCGGCGGCTCCACGGGGAAGCCCGCCTTCACCCCCGACGAGGTCCGCGCGGGCGGCGGCGCGACGCCGGGCCCGACGGACGGCCCGACCGGTGGACCGACCGTGCCCGCCGGGGAGATCGACGTACCGGCGGCGGCCCGCTGGGTGGGCGGTCAACTGCGCGACGGCACCCAGGTCGTGGACGAGGGCTCCGGGACGCCGAACGACTTCCTCACCACCGAGGCCGCGTACGCGCTCGCGGCGGCGAACGGCAGGGGGCCGGCCCTGGACAAGGTGACGGCCCACCTCGTCGGCCGGACCGACGCGTACGCCTACCCGGCCGGTACGGACGAGGCACCCGACGCCACGGCGGCGGCCCGGCTGGCGCTGCTCGCGCAGATCACCGGGGGCGACGCGCGCGCGTTCGGCGGGCACGACCTGCTCGGCGACCTCGCGGAGAACGTCTGCCCGGCCGGCCCGGACTCCGGCAGCCCCACACCCGGCTGCACGGCCAGGGGCGACTTCCACGGCGCGATGTACGCGGAGGGCCAGGCGCTGGCCGTGCTCGCGCTGGTACGCGGCGGGGTCGAGCGGCCCGCCGGTACCGAGGAGCGGCTGACGCGACTCGTCTGCGAGGACGGCTCGGTGACCGGCATCCTGATCAGCCCCGGCGAGTACTGCGACGGCGATCCGGCGACCACCGGCCTGGTCGCCCTGGTCCTGGACGAGGCGGGCGGTCACGAGGCCGCCGTCGCCGCGATGCGGACGTATCTCAAGACGGCGCAGCTGACGTCGGGCGCGTTCCCCGCGTCCAACGGCGCGACCACCGGCTCCGTCGCGGCCACCGCGTACGCGGCGCAGGCGCTGCGCGCGCTCGGCGACGGCGGCGCGGCGGACGCGGCGGACGCGGCGGTCTCCTGGCTGTCACGGGAGCAACTGGACGGCGGCGGCTTCGGACTCGACGAGGGCGCCACCGACGGAGCGCTGTACGCGACGGGCCCCGCCGTGCTGGCGGGTGCGGACACCAGCCTGGTCACGCTGGTCGCGAAGGCCCCCGAGCCCACCGTCCCGCCGACCGCTCCCCCGACGACGGGCACGAGCACCCCGCCGACGACGCGTCCGCCCGGGGTGGGCCCCGATCTGAAGAAGGGCGTCGCCTTCCTCACCCGCCCGGCCAACCTCCACCTGGGCCGCTACTACAAGGCCGACGAGAAGACCGGCCGCGCCGACTTCGGCATGACCATCGACGGAGCGTTCGCGCTGGCGGCGACCGGTCATGACGACAACGCGCTGCGCACGATCGTGGACTTCCTGGAGCAGGGCGGCGAGGACGGCGCGGGCCGGACCCTGGACGACTGGACCGGTGCGGGCGGCACGTACGCCCTCGGCGGGTCGATGGGCAAGGCGGCACTCCTCGCCCAGGTCGTCGAACGCGACCCGCGCGACTTCGGCGGGCGGGACCTGATCGC
The DNA here is from genome assembly GCF_014650675.1 of Streptomyces anulatus. Taxonomy (GTDB): domain Bacteria; phylum Actinomycetota; class Actinomycetes; order Streptomycetales; family Streptomycetaceae; genus Streptomyces; species Streptomyces anulatus. The sequence goes on from NZ_BMVK01000024.1 coordinate 75,636, forward strand.
CGAGCTGGCCGACGCGGTCTGCGAGAAGCCGAGCACCGCGCCCGACCGCAGCTGCGCCGCCAAGGGCGCGTACACCTACGCCCCGTCCGTCTTCGCGCACGCGCTCGCGATCATGGCGCAGGTGCGGGCCGGCGAGGAGAAGGCGGCCGAGGCCCCGATCGCGTATCTGGCGAGCCTCCAGCACGGCTCCTCCGGCGCGTGGCCGAGCCTGATCCCGGCGACCGGCGACTCCGAGGTGGACTCGACCGCGATGGCCGCGATGACGCTGGACCTGGTCCCGGGCGACGCGCACGCGGCCGCCGTGGACAAGGCGCTGGCCTGGATCGCCTCCCAGCAACTGCCGGACGGCGGATTCCCCGGCGCGTCCGGCAACTCGGTCAACTCGGCCGGGCTCGCCGTCCAGGGCCTGTCCCTGGACGCGAAGAAGTACGACAAGCAGATCACGAAGGCCCTGAAGTTCCTCGCCTCGCAGCAGAACAAGGACGGCGGCTTCAACGTGGCCGAGGAGGGGCAGCGCGGATCCGACATCCGCGCCTCGGCGCAGGCGGTCGGCGGGGCCACCGGTATCTCCTTCGGCGTGCTGACCCGCAGCCTGGACGGCACCACGCCGAACCCCGTCCCCTCCTCCTCCGCCCCGGCGATCGTCACGCCCGGGGACAGCGGGGGCGGTGGCATCGTGAACGCCGGCGCTCCCGGCGACGGAGGCGGCCTCGCCTCGACCGGTGTGCAGGCGCTCGGCCTCGCGGCGGCCGCGGCCGTGCTGGTCCTGGCGGGCTGGCGCACGGTCGTCGTCGCCCGCAACCGGCGTACGGCAGAAGGCGGTTCGCGGTGAGCTCCCGTCTCCTTCGCACCGTCGGCCGGGCCCTGGCAGCTGTCGGTCTGACGGGCGCGGCGCTCCTCGCGCCCGTCGGTCAGGCCTCGGCGGCCCCGCAGCCGATCGGCCGGTGCACCACCTCGTCCGGCGTGGTGCTCGCGGTCGACTTCAGCCACTGGGGCGGTCCCGTCTACCGCTCCTGCGGGACGACGCCGACGACCGGCTACGAACTGCTCAACCAGGGCGGCTGGCGGACCACCGGCACCGGGCACGACGGCCCGGCGTTCATCTGCCGGATCGGCTACAGCGGGCACCAGGGCGGCAGGCAGTACCCGACGTCCCAGCAGGAGGACTGCGTCCTCACCCCGCCCGCCTCGGCCTACTGGTCGTACTGGCACGCCGACCCCGGCGAGAACACCTGGGAGTACAGCCAGCTCGGCGCGATGAGCTACCGGCCCCGGCCGGGCAGCGTGGATCTGTGGATCTTCGGCGGGACGAACATCGAGGGCACGAAGGGCCGGCCGACCGTCACGCCGGACCAGCTGCGCGCCCACAACACCCGTCCCACGGGCGGCGATCCGGCGACGAGGCCGGAGCCGGACCCCGTACGGACGACGGGGCGACCGGCAGGCGACGGCCAGGCTCCCCCGCCTCCGACGCCGAAACCCTCGGAGTCGGCCTCGCCCTCCGCGTCCGCGAGCCCGTCCCCTTCCGCCTCCGCCACCGCCTCGCCCGGCGCCCCCGGTTCGGCGACGCCGAGTGCGGCGGTGGCCGCGCCGGAGGAATCGGCGAAGGTCGTGGACGCGGCCCCGGCGGCCGACGCGGAGCACGACTCCGGGTCCATCGTGCCGGTGGCGGTGACGGCCGCGCTCGTGGTGGTCATCGGCGGCGCGGCCGTGTTCGCCGTGAAGCGCCGCCGTCGTGAGCAGTAGCCCCCACGTGGCCGGTGCGGCCGAGAAGCGCCCGGCCCGCGCGGGCGAGGGGGCCGCCCGGCCGGACACCGGCGGCCGGCGGCTGCCGCGCACCCTGCACCCGGTCGCCTGGTGGATCTGGGCGCTGGCGCTGGCCACGGCGGTCAGCCGGACCAACAACCCGCTGCTGCTCTTCCTGGTCCTGGCGGTGCTCGGCTACGTCATCACCCTGCGGCGCACCGACGCCCCGTGGGCACGCGGCTTCACGTACTACCTCTATCTGGCGCTGACGGTGGTGGCGATCCGGGTGGTCTTCCGGGCGGTCTTCGCCACCGGGATCACCCCGCACGACCACTACCTCTTCTCCCTCCCCCGCATCCCGACGCCTGACTGGTACGCGGGCATCCAGCTCGGCGGCCCGGTCTCGCTGGAGGCGCTGCTGTCGGCCGCCACGGACGGGCTGCGCCTCGCCTGCATGCTGTGCTGCATCGGCGCGGCGAACACGCTGGCCAACCCGAAGCGGGCGCTGCGGGTGCTGCCGGGCGCGCTGTACGAACTGGGCGTCGCCGTCACCGTGTCGATCAGCGTCGCCCCGCAACTGGTGCAGAGCGTGCAGCGGGTGGCCCGCGCGAGGCGGCTGCGGGCCGGACGCAACAAGGGGCTCAAGGCCCTGCGGGGCATCGTCGTGCCGGTGCTGGAGGACGCGCTGGAGCGGTCGTTGCGACTGGCGGCGGCGATGGACTCGCGCGGGTACGGCCGGGCCGGATCGGCGACGCCGCGCTCACGCCGGCTGACCGGGGCGCTGATGCTGCTCGGCATGTGCGGTCTGTGCGCCGGGGCGTACGGCCTCCTCGACGCGACCGCGCCCAAGCTGCTGGGGCTGCCCGCGCTGGCGGTGGGCTCGGTGCTCTGTCTGGCCGGGCTGCGCCTGGGCGGGCGGCGGGTGACGCGGACGACGTACCGGCCGGATCCGTGGCGGTTCGCGGAGTGGGCGGTGGCGTCCTGCGGGGTGCTCTCGGCCGTCCTGCTGTTCGTCAACGTCGGCTACAACCCGGCCGAACTCAACCCGTCCATCTATCCGCTGAGCTGGCCGACGCTGCCGCTGGTCCCGGCCGCCGCCATTCTGCTCGCGGGCGCGGCCGGGTTCCTGGCCCCGCCGCCGAGCGCGCCCACCCCGTACATCACCGCACCGCGCACCGAGGAAGCCGCATGATCACCTTCGACCGGGTGTCCGTCGTGTACGACGGCGCCGACGAGCCGGTCCTGCGGGACGTGAACCTGGTGGTCGACGAGGGCGAACTCTGCCTCGTGGTGGGCCACACGGGGGTCGGCAAGTCGACCCTGCTGGGCGCGGTCAACGGGCTCGTCCCGCACTTCACGGGCGGCACGCTGTACGGCGCCGTCACGGTCGACGGCCGCGACACCGCCGACCATCCGCCGCGCGAACTCGCCGACGTCGTCGGCGTGGTGGGCCAGGATCCGCTGGACGGCTTCGTCACGGACACGGTCGAGGAGGAACTCGCCTACGCGATGGAGCAGTTGGCCGTCCCGCCTGCCGTCATGCGCAAGCGGGTGGAGGAGACGCTCGACCTGCTCGGGCTCGCGGACCTGCGCCACCGGGCGCTGCACGAGCTGTCCGGAGGGCAGCAGCAGCGCGTCGCGATCGGTTCCGTGCTCACCGCCCACCCGCGCGTCCTGGTGCTGGACGAGCCGACGTCCGCGCTCGACCCGACGGCGGCCGAGGAGGTCCTGGCCGCGGTGACCCGGCTGGTCCACGACCTGGGGGTGACGGTGCTGCTGGCCGAGCACCGGCTGGAGCGGGTGGTGCAGTACGCCGACCGGGTCATCCATCTGCCCGGCGACGGCCGGGTGGTCTCGGGCCCTCCGTCGGAGATCTTCACGGCGTCGTCGATCGCCCCGCCCATCGTCGAGCTGGGCCGGGCGGCGGGCTGGTCGCCGCTGCCCCTGTCCGTACGCGACGCCCGGCGCGCCGCCCGCCCGCTGCGGACGGCCCTGGAGGACACCGCGCCTCCGCCGGTGCGGCCGGAGCCGGACGCCCCGGAGGCGGAGGTGCTCAGGGCCCGGGGGATCACGGTCGCCTACCGGGGCGTCCCGGCGGTGCGAGCGGTGGACCTCGGTCTGCGGGCCGGGGAGATCACGGCGCTGATGGGCCGCAACGGCTCGGGCAAGTCGTCGCTGCTGTGGGCGCTCCAGGGCTCGGGCCCCCGCACGTCCGGGACGGTACGGGTGGGCCGGAACGGAGCCGGTGAACCCGGTCCGGCGAAGGGCGGCGATCCGAAGAGCCTGTCGGCCGCCGAGGCCCGGCGGCTGGTCGGCCTGGTCCCGCAGACCCCGACCGACCTGCTCTATCTGGAGAGCGTCGAGCAGGAACTCGACCGGGCCGACACCGAGTCGGCGACCGGGACCGGAGTCACGGGGCCGTCCGCGCGGGCGATCCTGGACCGCCTGGCCCCGGGCATCGACCGTGCGACACATCCGCGCGACCTCTCCGAGGGCCAGAAGCTGGCGCTGGTCCTCGCGATCCAGCTGACGGCCGCGCCCCGGGTGCTGCTGCTGGACGAGCCGACACGCGGCCTCGACTACCGGGCCAAGACCCAGCTGATCGCGATGGTCGACGAACTGGCCGCCGAGGGGCGGTCGGTGGTGATCTCCACCCATGACGTCGAGTTCGCGGCACGGGCCGCGGACCGGGTCGTGGTGCTGGCCGAGGGCGACGTCGTCGCGGACGGCCCGACCACCGAAGTGATCGTCGCCTCCCCCGTCTTCGCCCCGCAGGTGGCGAAGATCCTGTCGCCGCTCCCGTACCTGACGGTCGACCAGGTCAGGGCGGTCCTTCCGGGCACAGAGGCGGACGCGTGAAGGACCTCACCGAGCGCTCCGCCGGAGCCATCCGCATCGCACCGCGCGCCGGAATCGTGATCACCATGGCGGCCTTCCTCGGCCTGGTCGCCTTCTTCTGGCCGTTCGTCGTCGCCCCGGGCAGGCTCGGCGCGAGCTACGCGCCGCCGCTGATCTTCGGGGTGCTGCTGGTCCTCGTCCTGTGCGTGGTGGTCTCCGAGATCGCCGAGGGCGGCATCAACTCCAAGGCCCTGGCGATGCTCGGGGTGCTGTCCGCCGTGAACGCGGCGCTGCGCCCGCTCGGCGCGGGGACGGCGGGCATCGAGACGGTGTTCTTCGTCCTGGTCCTGGCGGGCCGTGTCTACGGTCCCGGCTTCGGCTTCACCCTGGGCTGCACGTCCCTCTTCGCCTCCGCGCTGATCACCGGCGGGGTCGGCCCGTGGATGCCGTACCAGATGTTCGGCTGCGCGTTCGTCGGGATGCTCGCGGGCCTGCTGCCCCGGGCCACCGGACGCCGCGAGGTCCTGATGCTCGCCGTCTACGGGTCGCTCTCGGGCTACCTCTTCGGATTTCTGCTGAACCTGTCCTTCTGGCCGTTCTCGGTGGACCCGAACAGCTCCATCGCCTATCTTCCCGGTCTCCCCTTCACCGAACAGTGGCAGCGCTACCTGGCGTTCGACGTCGCGACGTCCCTGGGCTGGGACACCGGACGCGCCGTCACGAACTTCGTCTGCGTCATGCTCGCGGGCCCCGCCGTGCTCACCACTTTCCGCCGGGCGGCCCGAAAGGCGCGTTTCCGGGCTCCGGTCCGCTTCGCTACCAGGAAACCGGGCGGCGGGGCGCCCGCGGGGATAGATTCGGGGGCGAAGAGACCGTGATCGTTTCCGGGGGGAACAACGATGGACTGGGGCACGCTTCTCGCGACGGTGAGCGGCGGTTTCATCGCCATATCGGGCACCGTGCTGGCCGACCGCCTGCGCCAGCGCCATGAGAAGGACCGCGGGGCCGAGGAGCGACGGCGCGCGGTGTACATCGAGTTCATCGCCGCCGTCGGGAGATGTCACACACGGCTGCGCGGCATAGCCCAGGCCCAGGATCCGGCCGTCGACCCCGACCTGGCCGCCCGTGCGGCACTCGACGAAGCGGCCGTCCACGAGGTGCGCGAGCGCTTCTTCATCGACGCCTCCGCCGACGTGGCCGGCGCCGGACAGGCGATGTTCCAGCAGCTGCGCGCCGTCCAGCGCGTCGTGGGCACCGGCGCCACGCACACCTCTCCGGCCTTCCACGACGCCTACCACCCCTACCTCGACATGGTGTGGGCCTACCGGGTGGCGGTGCGCGGGGAGCTGAAGGACCGGACGTTCTCGCCCGCGTCCTTCGGGTGGGACGCCTGGGACGGCAGGGAACGGTGTCCGGTGTGCCGGGAGGAGCTCACCGCGGGAGCGTGAGGGCGGCGGGCGCTCCGTGTCCCCGTGGGTGCCGCCGCCGGGCGGTGGTGTCCCGGGACCCGTCGCCGGGCCCCGGTGCCGTCACCTGGCGCCGGGTTCCTGTCCGGGCACCGTGCGCACGCCGTCGTGGATCGAATGGGCCATGATCACGGGTCCGTTGTAGGTGCCGTCGTTGATCGTGTTGTGGTTGACCGACACGGTGGTACCGGCGGGCTGCCGGGGCGCCAGCTCGTCGAGCAGTCCTCGCAGCTCCTCCGCGGCCTCGGGATTGTCGCGCAGGGTCCGGCGGAGCCTCATCCGCCACTCCGCCGCGACGTCCGCGGCACCGTCCTCGTCTCCGTCGCGGCGGGCCGCGATCAGTTCCTCACGGGACTCCTCCAGCTCCGCGTCGATCACGTCGACGTCCTCGCCCCGCGCCAGGAACCGGGCCACCCGCCCGCGCGCCTGCGTCCAGGCCTCCGTCACCATCAGGCCCACGAAGGCCGTCGCCCCCGATGCCGCCAGTGCCGTCAACTCGGCTTCCACCGAACCCCCTCCGCCTCACTTGTCGTGCCGGCGCGGGTGCACCACCCGTCGCTGGTGCAACCGTAGAGAGCGATCCGCCCCCACGGAAGCGGATTCAGGGGCGCGGCGCAGAGCAGTTCCGGCCAGGTCGGCCGGTCGTGCGGGGGGTGCCTGTGCGCCGCGCCGCCTTTCGGGGCCGTTCGGCCCGTTTCCGCTCGGGAGCGGCGGTCGCGCAACCATGCGCGCGCCGGATGCGTGATGATGGATGAGGGGCCGCGACACGACGGCGTCGCGCCGACGCCGCCGGCCGACGCCCCGGAAGGGCGGTCGCCATGTCCGCAGCCGGAATCAGGACCTCTGCCGCAGTGCTGTTCACCGCGCTCGTGCTGCTCGTCGCGGCCGCGTGCACGGGCGGGGACGGGTCGTCGCCCTCGCCCCGCAGCAGCTCTCCCTCCGGCACGGGCCGGGCCGACGTACTCGCCGTGAAGATCGACAATGTGGCGCCCGCACGCCCCCACACCGGTCTGGAGCGGGCCGACATCGTCTACGTCGAGCAGGTGGAGGCCGGCCTGAGCCGGATTCTCGCCGTGTACTCCTCCGCTCTGCCGCCGGTCGTCGGGCCGGTACGCAGTGCGCGGGAGACCGATCTGGAGCTGCTGCGGCAGTTCGACCGGCCGACTCTGGCCTTCTCGGGGGCCCAGAGCAGGCTGCTGCCGGTCATCGACCGCGCGCCGCTGGACCCCGTGCCGCCCTCGAAGGCGCCGGGGGCGTACTTCCGGGGCCAGGAGCGGCCCGCGCCGCACAATCTCTATCTGCGGCCGGAGCGGATCCCGTTCGAGGCCTCCGGTGTGAACGCCGTCGCGGAGCTGGGGCTCGAGGTCGGCGCGCCGCCTCCCGGCGGGGAGCCGGAGGACAGCCGCACGGTTCGCTATCCGTCCGCGTCCGTGACGTTCACCTGGTCCGCCGAACGCGAGCGGTGGCTCGTCTCCCTGGACGGCTCCCCCGCCCGCACCGCCGAGGGCGGGCGGCTCGGGGCCGGTACGGTCGTCGTCCAGGACGTGACCGTACGGCCGTCCGACTTCCGCGACCGGTCCGGGAACACCAGCCCGTTCACCGAGACCGTGGGTTCGGGAAGCGCGGTCGTCCTGCGGGACGGCCGGGCGTACGAGGCCCGGTGGGCACGGAGCGCGGCCGACGCGGACACGGTGTACACCACCCCCGACGGACAGCGCGTCGATCTCGCCGAAGGGCCGCTGTGGATCCTGTACGCGCCGCGCGGGGGCGCCTGAGCGACGGCTCGCCGAAGCGCCGGAGGGGCGTCCGGGCGGCGGGGCGGGCCCCACCGTCCGGACGCCCGGGGTGCGTGGTTTCCTACTGCCAGACCTTGATGTAGTCGACGCTCATCTTCTGCGGGAAGCGCGTGGTGGCGTCGGGCGGGCCGGGCCAGTCGCCGCCGACCGCGTTGTTGAGGATGAGGAAGAAGTCGTGGTCGAACACCCACGGCCCGCGGGTGCGCTCCAGCTCCTCCTTGTCGACCGTGTGCGTGACCTGGCCGTCCACCCGGAACGTCATGCCCTTGCTGTTCCAGTCGACGGCGAAGGTGTGGAAGTCGTCGGCGAAGTCCGCGCCCCCGGGCAGTGAGTAGGGGGCTCCGTAGCCGGCCGCACCGTTGTAGGCGGGGGCGTGCAGCGTCGAGTACGTGGTGTTCGGCTCCTTGCCGACGTGCTCCATGATGTCGATCTCACCGGTGTAGGGCCACGGACGCCCCTGGTCGAAGTAGTCCGCGCCCAGCATCCAGAACGCGGGCCACAGCCCCTGCGTACCGGAGACCTTGATGCGCGCCTCGACCCGGCCGTAGGTGAACTGGAACTTCCCGTAGGTGTTGAGCCGCGCCGAGGTGTACTGGCACGTGGTGCTGCCGCTCAGCGGGTCGGGCGGGCAGGCGGAGCCGGGCGTCGGCTCGCGGCGGGCCTCCAGGACGAGGCTGCCGTTGCCATCCTGGGCGGCGTTCTTGTTCTCGGTGTAGTACTCCAGCTCGTTGTTGGGGCCGGAGCCCGTCTCCGGGACCCACTTCGCGGGGTCGGGCACCGCACCGGCGGGGCCGTTGAACTCGTCGCTGAAGACCAGCCGGTCGTACGTGGGCTCCGCGGGCAGCGGCGGTGCGGGGTTCGGCGCTCCGCCGGTGCCCCAGACCTGGAACTCCCAGAGCGAGTAGCCGTATTCACCGCTGCGCTGCGTGGCGTACAGGCGTACGTGCCGGCCGGTGCCGCTGACGTCCAGCGTCTCCTTGAAGCCCGTGCCCGACGCGGTCTCGTGGATCGTCGTCCAGTCGGTCCCGTTGTCGGAGACCTCGATCCGGTAGGCCCTGGCGTGGGCCGGGTCCCACTGGAGGACGACCCGGTCGATCTCGGCGCGGGCGCCGAGGTCGACCGCGATCCAGCCCGGGTCGGTCCAGCCGCCCTCGGGGCTGGTGGCCCAGCGGCTGGCGGGGTCACGGTCGAACGCCTTGTCCGGGGAGCACTCCCAGCAGGTTCCGTCGTGCTGGGAGGTCGAGGCGGAGCCGGTCCTGCCGTAGGAGAGCAGGACGTCGTCGCCGGGGGCGGTGCCGCCGGTGCTGGAGTAGACCTGGAACTCGTGGAGGGAGTAGCCCCAGGCGGTGGCGCGCTCGGTGCCGTGCATCCGGATGTAGCGGCCGGTTCCGGAGACCGTCAGCGTCTCGACGCCGCCGGCGCCGGTCGTGGTGGAGTGGATCGTGGTCCACTGCTGTCCGTCGCCGGAGACTTCGAGGCGATAGCCCTTGGCGTACGCGGCCTCCCAGTCCAGGACCACCTGCCCGATCGAGGTGCTCGCGCCCAGGTCGATGCGGAGCCACTCGTCGTCGCCGAAGGCGCTGGACCAGCGTGTGGCGGTGTCTCCGTCCACGGCGGCCGCCGCACCGAAGGGGCCTTCGGTACTGGAGGCGGTGGCCGGCTTTCCCTGGGAGACGAGAACGGCCGCGGCGGCGGCGCGTTCCGGGGCGACGGCCACCGAGAGGGTGAACAGGAGGGCCACGACGGCCATGACCGCCAGGGCGCCGCGCGACCGTGGTGTTCCACGGGCTTCCATGCGAACTCCTAGTGCTGTGAGGGGATGAGGCCGAGAGAGCGCTCCCCCGCAGTGGGGAGACTGACGGGCCCCCAGTGAACCGTCAAGACTTCCGACGGGGTTGATGCAAGCGCCCGGGAACGAGCGTCCGACTTGTCACCCTGACACCCGGTCAACTGCCCTTGCGCTTTCAGGAGATGAAACATCGCAGGGCCCGGTCGACGCGAAACGGCATTCCTGTGCACAACTCTTGACGTGACGGAAACACGGGAGAATCATTCGGCTACCGAGAGAGCGCTCTCTCCTTGTGGGAGCACGCCCGCCCCTGTTCCGCCCCGCCCAACCGACCTCTCAGGAGACTCCGACATGTCCGTTGCCCTCGTCAGACCCTCGCGGCCCCCGAAGGCCGCATCCCACCGATGGCGCGCCCTGGCTCTCGCCCTGGTCACCACGCTGGTCGCGACGCTGCTCGCGGCCGTGCAGGCGGCTCCGGCCCAGGCCGCTCCCGTCCTGCTCTCCCAGGGCGGCGCGGTCACGGCGTCGAGCCAGGAGAACGGCGGCACCGCCGCGGGCCACGCCGTCGACGGGGACGGCGGAACGCGCTGGTCCAGCGCCTTCTCCGATCCCCAGTGGATACGGGTCGACCTCGGCTCCCCGGCCGTCCTCAGCCGGGTCGAACTCGCCTGGGAGGCCGCGCACGCGAAGAGCTACCGCATCGAACTCTCGGCCGACGGCAACACCTGGACGACCGCCTACAGCACCACCACCTCCGCGGGCGGCAACGAGACCCTCACCATCTCCGGCGAAGCCCGCTACGTGCGCCTGACCGGCACCGAGCGGGCCACCGGATACGGCTACTCGCTCTGGGAGTTCAAGGTCTTCGGCACCCGTGACGGCGGCGGCGGACCGGAGATCCCGGGCGGCGGCGACCTCGGTCCCAACGTCCATGTCTTCGACCCGTCGACACCCGACATCCAGGGCAAGGTCGACGAGATCTTCGAGCAGCAGGAGGAGGCCCAGTTCGGCAGCGGCCGGCACGCGCTCCTCTTCAAGCCGGGCACGTACGACGACATCAACGCGCAGATCGGCTTCTACACGCAGATCGCGGGTCTCGGGCTGAACCCGAACGACACCACGTTCAACGGTGATGTGACCGTGGACGCGGGCTGGTTCGACGGCAACGCGACGCAGAACTTCTGGCGTTCGGCGGAGAACCTGACCCTCAACCCGGTCTCCGGCACCAACCGCTGGGCGGTCTCCCAGGCGGCCCCGTTCCGCCGGATGCACGTCAAGGGCGGGCTGAACCTGGCCCCCGACGGGTACGGCTGGGCCAGCGGCGGCTACATCGCCGACAGCAAGATCGACGGCACCGTGGGACCGTACTCCCAGCAGCAGTGGTACACCCGCGACAGCTCGGTGGGCGGCTGGACCAACGCGGTCTGGAACATGACCTTCTCCGGAGTACAGGGCGCGCCCGCGTCCAGCTACCCGAACCCGCCGTACACCACGCTGGACACCACCCCGATCTCGCGCGAGAAGCCGTTCCTGTACCTCGACGGCAACGAGTACAAGGTCTTCGTCCCCGCGAAGCGCGTCAACGCTCGCGGCGTCTCATGGGACGGCGGCGCCCAGCAGGGCGAGTCCATTCCGCTGAACCGCTTCTACGTCGTCAAGCAGGGCGCCACGGCCGCGACGATCAACGCCGCGCTCACCCAGGGGCTGAACCTGCTGTTCACGCCCGGCGTTTACCACATCGACCAGACCATCAACGTGAACCGGGCGAACACGGTCGTGCTCGGCCTCGGCCTGGCCACGATCATCCCGGACAACGGCGTGACCGCGATGAAGGTCGCCGACGTCGACGGTGTGAAGCTCGCGGGCTTCCTCATCGACGCCGGCCCGGTCAACTCCCCGACCCTGCTGGAGGTCGGGCCGCAGGGTGCGTCCGCCGACCACTCGGCGAACCCGACCTCGCTTCAGGACGTGTTCGTGCGGATCGGCGGCGCGGGCCCCGGCAAGGCGACCACGAGCATCGTCGTCAACAGCGACGACACGATCATCGACCACACCTGGGTGTGGCGTGCCGACCACGGCGAGGGCTGGGGCTGGGAGACCAACCGGGCCGACTACGGCGTCCGCGTCAACGCCGACGACGTCCTGGCCACCGGCCTGTTCGTCGAGCACTTCAACAAGTACGACGTGGAGTGGTACGGCGAACGCGGCCGCACGATCTTCTTCCAGAACGAGAAGGCCTACGACGCCCCGAACCAGGCCGCCATCCAGAACGGCGACACGAAGGGCTACGCCGCCTACCGCGTCGACGACTCCGTCGAACAGCACGAGGGCTGGGGCATGGGCAGCTACTGCTACTACAACGTCGACCCGACCATCGTGCAGGGCCACGGCTTCAAGGCCCCGGTGAAACCCGGCGTGAAGTTCCACAACCTGCTCGTCGTCTCGCTCGGCGGCAACGGCCAGTACGAGCACGTCATCAACAACGTCGGGTCCCCCACCTCGGGAACGTCGACGGTCCCTTCGACCGTCGTCAACTTCCCCTGACCCGGGCCCATTCGGCCCGGACCCGGTGACCCGGGAGCGGGGGTCCGGCGCCGGTGTCCGGCGGCCCGGACCGGATCCCCGCGACCGGAGGGCGGCCCCCGGTGGACTCAACGGTCCTCCGGGGGCCGCCCGTTCCGCGCGCGAAGGGCCGGTGCCGGGGGTGTCCCCGCCCGGCTATCGGGAGCGGGACAGCAGCGCCCCGCCCGCGTACCGCGCCGACTCGCCCAGCTCCTCCTCGATCCGGATCAGCTGGTTGTACTTGGCCGTGCGGTCGGAGCGGGACAGCGAGCCGGTCTTGATCTGACCGCAGCCCGTCGCGACCGCCAGGTCCGCGATCGTGGTGTCCTCCGTCTCGCCGGAGCGGTGGGACATCACGGCGCTCCAGCCGGCACGGCGCGCGGTGGCGACCGTGGCGAGGGCTTCGGTCAGGGTCCCGATCTGGTTGACCTTCACCAGGACCGAGTTGCCGACGCCGGTACGGATCCCCTCGCGCACCTGCGCCTCGTCGGTGCAGAACACGTCGTCGCCGGTGAGCTGGCAGCGCTGACCGACCCGGGCGGTCAGCTCGCGCCAGCCGTCCATGTCGTCCTCGGCCATCGGGTCCTCGATGGAGACGACCGGGTACGAGTCGATCAGCTTGACCAGGTAGTCGACCTGTTCGGAGGGCGTACGGCGCACACCCTCGCCCGCGTACACGTACGTACCGTCGCGGAAGAACTCCGACGAGGCCGGGTCCATGATGAGGCCGATGTCCTCGCCGGGACGGTACCCGGTGCGTTCGACGGCGCTCATGACGAAGTCGAGCGCCTCCTCGGCCGTGCGCAGCGCGGGCGCGAAGCCGCCTTCGTCGCCGACGCCGGTGGCGTGTCCGGCGGCGAGCAGGTCACGTCGCAGGGTGTGGAAGATCTCGGAGCCCATGCGAACGGCTTCCGCGAAGGTCTTCGCGCCCACCGGCGCGATCATGAACTCCTGGAAGTCCAGCGGATTGTCGGCGTGTGCGCCGCCGTTGATGATGTTCATCATCGGCAGCGGGAGAAGGCGGGCGTCGGCGCCGCCGAGATAGCGGTAGAGCGGCTGGCGGTGGGCCGCCGCAGCGGCTTTCGCGGCGGCGAGGGAGACCCCGAGGATCGCGTTCGCACCGAGCCGGGACTTGCCGGGCGTGCCGTCGAGCGCGACGAGGGCGGCGTCCAGGCCGGCCTGGTCGTCCGCGTCGCGGCCCACGACCGCGGCGGCGATCTCGTCGTTGACGTGGGCGACCGCACGGTCGACACCCTTGCCGTGCCACTGCCCGGCGTCGCCGTCGCGCAGTTCCACGGCCTCCCGCGCACCGGTGGACGCGCCGGACGGGACCGCGGCGCGGCCGAGGGATCCGTCGGCGAGGCGGACGTCGGCCTCGACGGTGGGGTTGCCACGGCTGTCGATGATCCGGCGGGCGGTGACGGACTGGATGACGGTGGGCTCAACTGCCTTGGGGGCCATGCGAGGTCCTTCCGAAGTCACACGTCGCGGCACTCTTGCGACAACGTCGGCGCGAGCCGCGACGACATAACTCTACAGCAAGGCTGTTCAGATGTGCTGTTCAGAATGGCTGCGTAGCCTTGCTGTTCAGTTGTGCTGTCCAGTTACGCTGTTCAGTCGCGCTCCGCAGGCCGCCTGCGGGGACCCGCCGACGATCACGGGTTAAAGTGCCCTATGCCCACCCCGGAGCCCGCCACCGTCGCCGCCGATCTGCGCGTCGCCATGGGCAAACTCGCGCGGCGCGTGAAGCAGGAGGACCGGATCCCGCACGGTCAGGTCGCCGTTCTGGGCGTCCTCGACCGGGACGGGGCCATGACCACCAGCGATCTCGCGGCGGACCAGCGTGTGCGCCCCCAGTCGATGGCCCGCGCGGTCGGACTCCTCATGGACCAGGGCCTCGTCGTCCGCCGGGCGCACCCGACGGACGGCCGCAAGTCCCTCGTCGACCTCTCCGACGTGGGACGGGCCGCGCTGGAGGCCGAGCGCGACCGCCGCGCCGACTGGCTCGCCCGGGCCATCGACCTCGAACTCGACGAGGACGAGCAGGAGACGCTCGCGCGCAGCGCCGCCCTGATGGAACGGCTCGCCGCGTACTAGGTTCTGTCGTCAAATGTCACGCCCACATGCCTCTGACTCCGACGAAGGTGAAGTACTACAGCCAGGTCAACGACGTAATGCAGCCCTATATGGCTCAGAACTGGATGCTGTTTGCCCCGGACCCGCTCTCGGACGAGCGCGGAATTCTGTCCCGTGCCCGATGCGCCGACGGCGCGGTGACCGATTTCTATGATGTCACCGGCCCGCACGTTCAAAAGGTCCAGGGCGACCGCTTCTTCCCGCCACGTATAAACCGGCTGGTCAGTGGGGCCGTTATGCAGCTGGACAGCAGTGACCCGGTCCTCCAGCGGCTGCGCGACACCGAAAAGGAAGCGAAGAAGAAGCAGCTCCCGCTCCTGCCGTACGAGAAGACGTCCCGGGAACAAGCTGAAAGGTTCCTGAGCCGGTACTCCCTGACACAGATGCCGGGTGTGCGCGCCGGCCGTCCAGCTGCCGTACAGGTGCGTGTCTACGTGCATGAGCTGCCGCCGTGGTCCCAACGGAAGAACGAATCCGCCAAGGGGTCTACCAAATATCAGGACCTGTCCTGGAGAGAGTTTGGAACTCTCACATGAGGAGGATCCTCACAAAGATCGACGGGTGGTCGTCGAGTCCGGTCAGTGTGGTTGGCGCATCGGGCACCCGGGTTCTTCTCGGCTTCGTCGGCCTCATGTACTACATCAGTCAGTACGGTGACCGCGCATTCCTGTTCGGCCCCGCTAGTATTCTGCCATGGCAGGAATTCACTGACCGAGTCGCGGAGAACGGCTCCTTCAGTCTTTACGCCGTCAGTTCTTCCGAAGCCTGGTTCCAGATCGTATTCCATCTGGGACTCATCGCCGCACTTCTGGTCATGCTCGGGGTGGGGGGACGGCTAGGCCTGGCCATCCACTGGGTTTTCCTGTGGTCAATATATGAGCGCCAGACGGTCCTGCTGGATGGCGGGGACAACCTTGCCTACCTCGTCATCCCTATGCTCCTTCTGACACGCTGCTACGACCGCTTCTCTTTTCCCAGTGGGATAGGTGCGAAGATGGTAAACCGCCTGCCCGGCCAGATTCGTGCGACAGCGACGCCGCTGCACAATCTCGGCGTACTCGCCATCGCACTCCAAATATGCCTAGTATACGTGGTCAGCGGCCTCTACAAGGTCCAAGGGAAAATGTGGCAGGACGGCACCGCCCTCTTCTATGTCCTCAGGGTTCCGGAGTTCAGCTTCCCCTCACTGTCGCACCTCGTGTATGAGAACGACTTTCTGGTCTTCTCCGGGACCTACGTAACGGTGCTCTTCCTCGTCTACTTTCCACTGGGAATACTGGTGCCTGCCCTACGGCCGTGGGCTGCGGTCATGTCTATCGGGTTCCACCTCGGTATCGGATTACTCATGGGGCTGACCGGCTTCGCTCTGACCATGGTGGCCTGCGATCTGATTTTCCTGAGCAGAGGGCTTGAGGAGGCCGTCGCCTATGGGGCCGGGCGGCTCCAGAAAGCCCGCTCCCACAGGCTCGAACAGTCGTCGGCTGGCGGAAATCCCGGGAGCGGAGAATACCCCTCCCCGGAGCCTGTCGCGTCTGGGAAAGCGGGGTAGCCAACTGCCTGGCGCCTGAGAACCCGCCTTGGGCGCCCCGCTGGCCTGTGGTGGCCAGAATGAGGTCACGCGGTCATGCGGGCTGCTTAGTGTCGGTCCACAGCGTGGGACCGAACGTTGGTTCACCTTACCGCCGAGCGACTCCGGTCGGCGAGGAGGAGCCACCGGCGTTCGGTCTCATCGGACGGCGATCCACCGCCACGATGACACACCCGCGTCCGTGACCGAGAAACGGAGTTGAAGAATGGAAACGCCATTGCCCCAGGACGGCGGGCCCAACCGGCAAGGGTGCATGATCGGCCTGTTCTGGATAGAACAGGACAGAGTGTGCCTGGGCTCGCCTCCGACGGAGGAGGACCCCGGTGTATTCCTCTTCCCGGCCCGGCTCTCGATCGGTGAAGGCGTCCAGCAACAAGCGTGGCCCTGGACCGATATTGCAGACTTGCAAGTCCTGGATGTTCCGGTCCGTTCATCTGCCGCCCGGTGGGCGACCCGAGTGACGAGCGTCGTCGCCGCAGCACTGAACGCCTGGGGCCCCGGCGGCCCGTCGATGATGACCGCAGTGGTGTGCGCCCGGGACGAACAGCGCGTCGAAACGCCGGTTTTCTCAGGCGCGGCCACCGCGTACACCCAGCGAGAGGTCGACCTCTCGCTCGGTCTGCTCTCCCACTTCGTGCGGGGCAGCGCCACACCAGCCCTGCTGACGCAGTGGTGGCAGGACAATCAGCCGTCCGACGTCCTGCACTCGCATGAGCGCGAAGCAGTCCTCGAAGACTGGATGTCACCCTTGATGTGAGGCCCACGTACCCGCCGGCGCTTCCACACCCCGAGAACGGCCCAGCGATGAAGGGCACGTCATGAACACCGCGACCAGTGACGCAGAAGGACGCACCGTGCTCGCCTTCGACGGTGACTGCGGCTTCTGCCAGGCCACTGTCCGGCAGATCCAGCTGCGGGCCAACCCCCGCACAGCGGCGGTCGCCTGGCAGATGCTTCCACCAAAGCTGACCGAACCGCACCTGGAACGCCTGGACCGGGAAGTTCTCCTCTTCGACGGAGACCGAGTAAGCGCCGGCGGGGTCGCCGCCCTGGCCGGTCTTCTCGCATCTTCCCCAGCCCGCGTCTACCGGGGCGTCGGACGGTTCCTGCGGCTCCCCCTGATCCGCCCGGCGGCGAACCTGATCTACCGGTGGGTGGCCAGGAACCGGCAGCGGATGCCGGGCGGTACAGCAGCCTGCGCCGTGCCCCGCCCCCACAACTGAAAGCACAAGCACCCCCATGCCCCAAGTGCCCCTCTGCATACTCAGCAGTTCCCACGCGCCGCAGGCCAGCCACGGCCACGACCTCGACCGTTTCGTCCAGATCGGCTCACTCACCAAGCCACTGACCGGAACCCTCCTCGTCCAGCTGGCCTCCACCGGAACCCTCCAGCTGGACGACCCCCTCGAACAGTTCCTTCCCGCCCCCGCCGGGACCGGCATCACCCTGAGACACCTCGCGGAACACACCGCGGCCCTGCCCCGCATCCCACCCCACCTACGCAGAACCGACCCCTACGCCGACTTCGACGCCGGAGCCCTGGACTCAGTAGTACGGAACCTCGACTCCTTCACCACAGGCAGCCCCGGCCGGGAAGCGGAGTACTCCAACCTCGGCTACGCCCTCCTGGGCGCCGCCCTCGCCTCGGCAGCGCGGGCGGAGTACGAGGAACTGCTCCATGAGCATGTGCTCGCGCCCCTGGGCCTCACCGCGATCACCTCGAACCCACCACCGGGCAACCAACTGGCTGGACGCGGCTTCCTGGGCCGACGCTTACGCCCCTGGACCATGAGCGGCGCGATCCTCCCGGCAGGAGGGCTATGGGCCACCCCTCGTGATACCGCTCACCTCGTCACCAGGCTGCTCGTCGAACGACGCCTGGGTGAACCGGCGCCATCCTGGCAGACGACCGGACGGCTCCGCTGGCACGACGGTGCCACCCGAGGCGCCTCCGTCTTCGCGGGTGCCATGGACGACGGCACCTGGGTCATGGTCCACCGCCTGTCTGGACACGCACTGCCAACGGAAGAGACGGCCGCCCGGGTCCTGAGAGACGCTGTGACTGGATCGGCTGGCGAAACCTGAACCGCGCCCACTTCCCAGGCCCGGGACCGAGGGGTCCGGTACGTACGACGCAGCCCCCGACCAGTGTGCGGACGGAGGCTGCCGGGCCTATTGAGTCCGGGCGGGTCAGTAGTTCCCGTTGGAGAGGAGCTCGCCGTCCTTGTCGTAAATCGTGACGAGGCCGTTCTCGGAGTCCTTCCAGTCGGCGAACGCCGACGCGAGGAGCTTTCCGTCACCCTGGTGCGGGCCCATCATGCCGCCCGGGTAGTCGGTGTAGACGTCGGCGGCGTCGAGAATGCCATTGTCGCTATCGGCACCCTGCACCTTCACAATGTGCTTGGCGGCGGCCTTCTCCGCGGCGGTGCCGTTCTCGTTGATGAACGCCTTGAACTCGTCGGCCTGCGACAGCTTCTTCGGGACGGGCTTGTCCTCCGAGGCGGGCTTCTCGGCCTCGTTGTCCTTGGCCGGTGCGGCGGGCTTCGCGTCAGCCTTGTCGGGGGCGGCCGCGACTGTGTCGGCCTTGGTGTCGGCCGAGTCGTCGCCGCCGCCGGCTGCGATCCCGATGACGATGAGGAACGCGAACACACCGCCGACGATGGTGAGGACCTTGTGACGGGCGACCCACGACTGCTTGGGCGGGGGGACGGGCCCGCCGGGGAAACCGCCGGGTGCCCCCTGGTGCGGCTGCTGACCCCACCCGGGCTGGGGCTGGCCAGGCTGGGCGCCCTGCCACTGGGGCGGTCCCTGGTAGGGGCCTTGGGGCTGCTCGGGCTGGGGCTGGCCGTACGGGGGCTGGGTCACAGTGACTCCTGGTGGGGTGTGCGGGATGCGGTGATGTGGTGCGGGGCGGTCCGTCGCCGGGCCGAAAAGGGGGCGGATGCGGTGCGCACCTCAGTCGCCCAGCGATCCGGAGAACGACCCGGACTTCGCTTCCTCCGCAGGCAGATGGAGCTTCCCCCGGTGGGAGACCTCTACCTGGTAGAAGTCCTCGCCGGCCGGCACGTCCTCGACGGACACGTCGTACGTGCACGACCCCGCCGCCTCGTCGAACTCGGACAGGATCAGGGCGCTAGTCGCGATGACAGTTCCTGCCGCGTCGTACACGGTGACGGAGGTACCGAGCTGAATGTCGCTGTACCCGCCGCTGCCCTCGCAGCCGCCGATGCCGTCGCTGACTGCCTCTTCGGTGAGAGTGAACTCGCCTTCGAGGGTGAACGTCCCGTCGGCTTCAGCTTCGGTGTTGACGGTGTCCGCAGCCGGGCTTCCGGTTGCGGCTTTGTCGTTGCTGCTGTCGCCGCCGTTCGAGCTGGTGGTGTACCAGGTTCCGCCGACAATCGCCGCACCGGCTGCTGCGCCGACAAGGAGCGTGGCCAGGGTCCTGCGCCAGGACGTCTTCGTGGAAACCGCGGGGGCCGCAACAGGCTCGGTTGCGGGGGGTATGTCCGGCATCGGTGGGGTGGCACTGTCCTCGGCGGGCTGTTTCGGGCCGTTGTCCGGGGCGGTTTGAGGGTCGGTCATGCATGCCTGCCTGTCGCGGGAGCTGCCGGGCGGTGGGGACACGACGGCATGTGGGTGTTGTGTGTGACAGATGTGAAGCTCGGATGGTTGCATCCGGTGGGGGTGATTCCTTTTCACCGGCGGCCAGTTCGAGGTGCAATGGTGAGGATCAGGCCGGTGAGACCGACGAGAGTGTCCAGGTGGGCGAGCTGCTCGAGCTGGCCAGGCGTCCGAACGGTGGCGGCGAAAGTGGCGAGAAGTAGCAGGCCGGGCACGTGTGCGGGGTCGAGTTCTGGCCGGTGGGGTGGTTCTCGGTCATGATGCGGGCCTTCCGGGGCGTGGTGGATGGTGCTGGTGGACGATGGGGCCTGATCCGGCGGCGTACATCAGGGCGGTGAGGTGATCCACTCCCGGCGGGCGTAGGCGCGGACCGCGTCCCGCTGGCTGTCAGTGCAGCCGTTCTCCAGCCGGGCGGGGAGGTCGCCGGTCGTGCTGGTCTCGTGCTGATGGTCGTGGTGGACGACCTGGTCGGCGACGTCCGAGGCGTCGGTGCGCAGTTCCACGTCCGTCGGGACCGGGGTGCTGGTCTCCTGGTAGGGGCGGGGCAGGTAGCTGCCGTGTCCGTGGCACAGGGCGAGCGCGTCCAGGACGACTGCTGTCTCCAGGAGGTTGTCGCGGCACTCCCGCGCGACGCTGGCGACGTGGGAGTCGACGAGGTCCTGGCGGTCGGCATTGTGCGCGGCCGCGAGGCCCCGGCGGTCCATGACGTGCATGTACAGCACGGCCGGGATGAGTTGGCCGATACGGACCAGGTGCTCACCGTAGACCCCTGGACCGCCCGGCTGGTCGTCCAGCCCGGCAACGGCTCGTCAGGAGTAGGCCGATGCGTGGTCGTCCCGCTGCTCTCTCCTTCTCTGGGCTCAGGCGTCTTTCCACGCCTGGAGAAACTCCGGCTGGTCGCCCCAGGTGCTGCGGCCGCTGTAGGCGTGCATGATCTGCCAGGCCGCGCTTTCGACCTCGCGCAGCCACAGCTCACCGACGTAGCCGGCCTCGTAGCCGCTCAGGAACTCCATGCCGATCGCCGTACCGATCAGTTCGGCGGCCGCGGTGCGCTGGTCGCTGCTCATCTCCGCCACCACGCTCAGAAGCTGGTCGGCCAGGGCGGCGCCGTCGCCGTCAACAGCGCTCAGCAGCAGGTGCCGCAGGTTGGCGGGCAGCAGGATCGGGTCGTCGGCGGCCTGCCACAGCTGAAACCAGAAGTCCTGCGGCTCCTCGCTGGGCACGGGAAGGGTGGCCATCAGCGCAACGAGCCGGGCCGTACCCGCGTAGGCGGGAGCCTGGGCCATGGTCATCAGCGCCAGGTCGGCGATCTACTCCGTGCTCAGCCGCCCGACCTCGAGGTCCGGCGTCATGTTCAGCCGCTTCCCCAGCAGCTGCGCGAACGATTCCGGTTGGCATACGCGGGGGAACCAGTTGCCGACGGCGAAGGCGGTCGAGATCGCCGCGTTCGTCGACGCCGACAGCATCGATCCGGTGCGGATCAGCGATTCCTACTACCTGGCCGCCGACGGGCAGGTCGCCGCGAAGCCGGACGCGTTGCTGCGCAAGGCGCTGGAGCGGTCCTCGAAGGTCGCGGTGGCGAAGTTCGCGTGGCACGGGCGCGAGCGCCTGGGCCTGCTGCGAGTCCGGGAAGGGGCGAACGTGCTGCACTCGATGAAGTGGAGGGCGGCCATGCGGAGCGGGCGGGCGGGTCAGGCGGCAAGGGCGTAAACGAGTCCGTTCTCGCGGTCTACCAGCCAGCCGGAAGTGCGGGTGGCTTCCGGCCCGTGTGGCGACGCCACACCGTTACAGGTGAGGGGCTGGCACGTTGCCCGAGAATACGTGCGTGAGTCTGGACAACCCTGCCTCTGGCTTGCGAGTCACACAGGCGTCTCACTCTTCTTGTGATCTGCCTTGGTCCGAAAGGGGCCTCTTCTCTGTGATAACTCGTACTCGGCTGTCCGCGTTGGCCGCGATAGCCGCGCTCGCTACTACCGGCGGCCTGATGACTGCCGCCCCCGCCACTGCGGCGGTCACCTGCATCTCTCCCGTCTGGAAGGCGCAGTACTTCGGCAACTCCACCTTCAGCGGCACGCCGAAGCGCACCGCCTGCGACACCGCCATCAGCGAAAGCTACGGGCGCGGCGACCCGGCCGGCGTCACGCTACCCAAGGACAACTTCTCCGTCCGTTGGTCCCTCGAACGTGATTTCGGCTCGGGCGGACCCTTCCGGCTCTCCGCCGCCACGCAGGACGGCATGCGCGTCTACGTCGACGGTGTGCGGAAGATCGACCTGTGGAAGAACGTCTCCACCACCGCCCGCAAGACCGTCGACCTGACCATCCCGGCAGGCAAGCACACGATCCGCGTGGACTACGTCGCCTGGACCGGCGTCGCCAACGCCGCCTTCACGTACACCCCGCGCACCGAGGCCGCCGTCGACACGGTCAAGCCGCTCGCCCCGACCGGCCTCACCGCCGCGTACGACGGGGCGACGACCAGGACCACCCTGCGCTGGAGCGCGAACAAGGAGATGGACCTCGCGGGGTACCGCGTGTACCGCCGACTGAGCACCACCAGCTGGGCCAAGGTCAGCGGGACGTCCCTGCTGACCACCCGGTCCTTCGCCGACGCCCCGCCCGCCACCGGCCAGACCTTTCTGTACGAGGTCCGCGCCGTCGACAAGGCAGGCCGCGAGTCCACCGGCAGCCCGGACGTGACGGCGACGACCATCGACCGCACCGGGCCGGCCGCCCCCACCGGACTCGTGGTCACCACCGGCGACGGGTGGTACGACACCCTGAACTGGCAGAAGGCCGCCGACACGGCGAAGTACGAGGTGTACGCCTCGCTCGTGCCCACCGGACCGTTCGAGCTGCGCGGTACGACGACCGCGACGTCGTACCGGACCGATGGCGCCGTGGACAAGAACACGTACTACCGGGTCCGGGCCCTCGATGCGGCCGGCAACCCAGGGGCGTACGCGTCGGTCACCAGCGACGGCGTCGACCGGATGTCACCGCAGTCCCCGACCGGTCTCAACGTCGTCGCCCGCCCCGGCTACACCGACCTGTACTGGCACCAGCCCGACAGCTTCTCCGAGGACTACGACAACGGCGGGTACTACCGCGTGTACCGCTCGCCCGGCAAGACGTTCGACCCGGCAGCGCGCACCCAGGTAACCTGCGTCGCGGAACAGAGCGACGACGCCGCCAACGGCGGCAACTGCTACGACATGGGCATGCCCGCGAACACGTACGTGACGTACGCCGTCACGGCGGTGGACCCGTACGGCAACGAGTCGGCGTACTCCGCCCCGCTCGTCGTCCGCACCGGCGACACCGTGGCGCCCGGCCCGGTCACCGGCGTAAAGGTCACCCCGCGCAACGACGGCATGCTGGTGGACTGGGCCGCCTCACCCGAGGACGACATCGACGAGTACGTGGTGTGGAAGGGCGTCCGGCAGGCCGACGGCACGGTCAAGTGGCTCGGCCCCGACACCTGCTCGGAGGGTACGAGCAACTGGCTCGCGATCCTCTGCGGCAACCTGCCGGACGGTGAGACGCACGTGTACGCGGTGGTGGCCAAGGACCACTGGGGCAACACGCTGCACCCGCGCGACCCGAAGGTCACCGTGGCCGAGGTCACCGAACTCGACGTCCGGCCCTCCGTGACCGTCACCCGGGACTGGAGCCTCGGCACTCTGGGCCACAACCGTACGGCCACTCGTCCGTCCGTCGACTGGCAGTGCACCGACACCACCCGCTGCGCCGCGGTCTCCGGTTACCGTGTAAGCCGGTGGAACCCGGCGGCCAAGACATACGAGCCCCAGCACGACGGACTGCTCCCAGCGGGCTCCCGGACGTGGCAGGACGCCACGGCGACGAAGGGGAACACGTACTTCTACACGCTGGAGGCCGTGACGGCCGACGGCACCGTCGTGGGGACATACCCGTGGTACACCGTCTTCCAGGACCGCGTCTGAGCTTGTCCTACCCTTCAAGCGCGTCGGATCTGATCATTCGTAGGATCGGGGAACCCAGGAGTCCCGGGCGTGGCTGTGAGCTTGTCGCCGCTTGCAAGTTCAAAGAACTTGGCCGACAGGAGCCCCGCGACGACTCGAACGCTGATTGGGACACGCAACTTGATCGCTTCGTAGGACAAGATCGGCTTGTCGCTTAAGGTCCGGCGTCGAAAGCGGCTCGCACCTGATCGGCGTTTTCGCAGTTCAGCGGACGGCGGCCTTCGACTGATCCTGTGCTCCGTCACATAGGTAGAGGATCAGCGCGAAGGCCGTGGTCTGGATCTTCAGCAGCATCACATCTACGCCCCGCCTGGGCTCCGCTGGTGCCAGCACCTCCGGCCCCTGTTCCAGGCACTCGTCGCCCGGACCACCCGCCGCGAACTACGGGCCCACTCTGGCGGGGCGAGGTCTTCCCGCGGCGCCGTCCTGGGCACCGGAGGGCACGCCGACTGGAACTCCTACCGGGCCTCCCGCTCCGCTCCTCGGTCCGCCCCGTAGGACAATCGGCCTCGGTCCACGACCACGGTCCGAGTCCTGGAAGACCCGGACAGGACGGGGCGCGCGGCGCCCGTTCCGGATTGTGCCCTTTCCAGTCGCCGCGTTCAGCCCGTTCATCCCCATGCCCAGGTGCAGTGGCGGCGGGCGGTCGCGATCTTGGGCTGGGCC
>NZ_BMVK01000025.1 GCF_014650675.1 Streptomyces anulatus
TCGCTGCGGGAGTACCCGTCCGCCCGGACGTCGGACCGGGGCTCATCGCCCTGCGCGCTGTGCTCCGGCACTCACGCCTGCACCCCATCGACTCCCTGCCCTGGACCCATACGCGCGCCGGGTGGCGAGCCGCCGACAAGACCTGGCGGGGCGCGGAGGCAACCGGTGACCCGATGGACCTCGCACCGTAAAGCCGTGCGATCGCCCCCACGAAGCCGCTCGGGCCCTGCCCGTCGAACGCGACGACCCTCACCGCCGAGCACCGCGGCGCCCCCCTCCGGCAGCGAGAAGTCCGGGTGAGCGGCAGTCCATCTGGACGGGCCACGCCAGCACGGTCGTCATCCCGCCGCCGGGCCCTGCCAGCTCTTGTCGGCGGCGTGCCATCCGGCGAGCCGGCCGCGCTGCGCCTGGTCGCCGGAGGCAGGTTCTCAGTAGTCGCGATCGTCGCCGTCGCCGTAGCCGTAGTCCGGCTTGTGGCTGGGTCCGGGCTTCGTCGGGGTGGGGGTAGCCGTCGGGGGCCGCGTGATCGGCGGGGTGGTCGGCGGCAGGGTGATCGGGGGGATCGTGACCGGCGGGATCGTGATGGGCGGGTCGGTCACCGGGGGTTGAGTGGGCGGGGGTGTGGTGACCGGCAGTGACGTCGTTCCTAGCGAACCTGGCAGAGGCTTTGGTGACCTGCGTTTTCCCTGATGGGATGGGTTGTGGCGAGTTGCTGATCCTGGCGGCCCGCAGCGGCCCGATGCGCGCCGTGGCGGTCCTGATGGCGACTGCTTGCCGAGTCTCCTGACAGGCTGTCAGGAGGGTGGTGCGGTGCTGGTGAGTGGTCGGCCGGAACCGGTGTGCTCCCACGATCCTGCCGAGGAGTCGCGTTCGACGCCATCTGGCGCTCCCGGCGGTGACGAGGCGGCGCATGCCGGCGTCCTGGATGGGCCGAGCGCAGGGCGAGGATGGGATGCCCGCCCAGCACGCTGGCAGGCGCTGTGTCATCCAGCGTTGTTCTGCGGCACACGGAGGGATACCGGTTCGTCCTGACCGTCCCACACCACCTTGATCACGGCCGGAACGGGATCTTGGTAGTCACCCGCCATCATGAACGTGTGCGGCTCGTTCTCGCCCAGCGACAGCCCGGCCGGCCAGGACCTCATCGCCGGGTACTCTCCCACCGCGCGGATGTTCCCAGCGCGGGCAGCCCCCTGGTTGAACAGCAGGAACATGCCACCACCGCTGTACTCGATGCGGAGGTCCACCCGAGGGCGGGACGCCTCTTCCTCCGCCGCACGCCGCTCCGCCGCCTCGCGTCGCTGATCGGCCAGCGTCTCCTCGGCCACTGTGGCCGACCGTTCCGAAGCAAGGCGTGACAACCGCGCTTCCTCCACCGAAGCTTCAGCGGCTGCAACCGACTTCTCGGCCGCGTTCGCGGAACGTCGACCGTCCCGCTGCGCCCTGATGCTGATGACCAGCGCGACCACGGCGGCCAGGCAAGCCAGCCAGGCGGGCCAGTCCCCCCAACCCAACGATGCGGTCCACGACCGTGCGTATCCCCAGTTCATGGACGGACCGTACTGTCGCGGGCCTACGCGGCGCTGCCGGAACGGCGAGCGGAGTTCTTCGTGGCCTGGGGCCGGTCGCCCCGTGGGCGTTGTCAGTGGACGGGGTCACACTGCTGTCATGAGCGTTTCTTCGTCTCCCGAAGCCCATTCGTCCTGCGCCTCCCCGGTCTGGGTGGAGTCGATGGGCGGGCCTCTGATAGTCGTCCCCGTCTCCGCGTTGGATGCATGGCGCGGGTGTACGGAGACCGGGGTCATGGTGGGAGACGCCACCGCGCCGGACGACTACGACCGGGCCTGCGCGGTGGACGGTCTGGCCGGTGTGATCGCCGTCGGCGAGAACGGTGCGCAGGCACTGGTGTTGGCGGACGAGCCGGCCACGAGCTGCTTTCTACCGGAGCATCGGGCCTTCCTGCGGTGGCTCGCGGCTGACTCCGAGGCCGGGCTGAAGGCGGCGGCCAGGGCTGTTCTTGCCGACCCCGACACAGAGTGGGAGGAGTGCGGCACGTGGTCATCGGACGGTCCAGCCACACTCATGGACTCTGCCGAAGCGGGTTCCGCGCTGGACGCCGAGTATCCCGGCGGCGGGATGCCCTCCCAGGCGCCGGCGACGCTGCCTGCCGGCCGCTGGAGGGTCCGAGCCACCCATGCCAAGGCGGACGGAAAGAACTGGGTCGGCCTGGTCCAGATGCTGCCCGTCGAATCCTGAACGGTCAGCTGCTTCGGCTGAGTGCGGTCACATGCTGCGCGCAAGGTTGTGCGGGGCCTGTCCAAGACGGCTCCGGTGCCGTGACCCACACCAGCCACACCAAGATCATCTCGCCTGTCGCCTGTCGCCTGTCGCCTGTCGCCTGTCGCCTGTCGCCTGTGGCCAGGCGTTACGGGACAGCTCTCAGGCGGACGAGGCGCTTCGCCTTCCGATGTCCGGTCACTCCCTGGGTAGGACAGCCGGAGTCGCTCTCACCCGCCCGGCGGAGGCGGTTCCGTACCCGGAAGGATCCTGACCGGCCTCGTCGGCTGCGAGTCTCGAAGCGCGGGTCGGTCCGGCCCGCGGACGCAGGGAGCGCAGATGTCCATGGCCAGGCCGACCACGACGAGCGAAGGACCGGCACACGCGCCACGCGGAGTGGGCCGCCTGCGGCAGGCGTGGCGTGCGGCTCACGAGCCCGCCGCGGGGGTACCGCGCTGGGCCCGCAGGGTCGCCTGCACCGTGCCGCTGGTGGTGCTCCCGTCCGGAATCTGGCGCCTGGGCGTGCTGTTCACCGAGGACAAACGGGGCGGGGCCATCGAAGACTGGGCGATGAACGGCTACATCGTCCTCCTCACCCTCCTCTCCGAGGTCCTCGCGTTCACGGCCGTCGGGCTGGTCGCCCGCTGGGGCGAGGTGGTCCCGCGCTGGATGCCGTGGCTGCGCGGGCGGCGGGTACCGACAGCCGCCGCGGTCGTCCCGGCCATGATCGGGGCGACGATCCTGACCCTGGTCTTCACGGTCGTCGCGACCGTCACCACGGTCACCCAGTCCAAGACCAATGGCGATCCGCTGCCGGCCGACTTCCCGAGCAGGGCCGGTGGCTGGGAAACCGTCTACTTCTACGCCGCCTACGTCCCCCTGGTCCTGTGGGGCCCGATGCTCGGGATCCTCACGTACGCGTACTGGCGCCGGCGTGGGTCGGCAACGACCGGGCCGCTGCTGCCGCCGACGAGCGGCACCATCACGTGATCCTTTGCCAGTCGCATCTCCTCGCGATGTTCTCCTGGGGAATCGTCCTTGCGACGTGCTCGGGCAGCGACGTACACCTCCGCAGCACCACCTCGGCGGGTGAGGAGATGAGACGGCCACCGGGACGAGAGCTCTCACGACGGTGATCTGTCGGTGCGCCGGCCGGAGTGCCCGATCATCCGCGTCACCGGTGCAGCCGGTGGGAAGTGGCCCGGGGCCTCTCCGTTGTCCGCTGCGCCGAAAGGTGTACAGGGGGATCGTCCGCGTGCACGACGTTCCTGACTGGTGGTCGGGCGAGCCTGGAAGGCACACGGGGTTGTCGATGGGAGTCGGCCCTGCCGTCAGAAGGAGCGCTGTGACCGAGCTGCACGTACGACATCCTCCGTCCGCGCCCACGGCCGCCGGGGCCATGGGCCGTGCGTTGGCCGGCGGCCTGATCATGGCGGTGGCTCTCGGTGTCGGCAACGGCCTCGGCCCCGTACTGGCGGACATCACCGGAGCCGGTGGCCTGGCCGCCCGGCTGATTGCCGCGGCCATCGTTACCGTCATGGCCGTGCCGTTCGTCCTGCGGCTGTCACACTCCCGGACGGTCGGTTTCGGCAGCCCGGGCGCGAGCCTACGGGCGTTCCTCACCGGCGTCGGGGTGACGGCCGCCGGAGCGGTGCTGGTCCTGGGCGCGGGCACGGCCATGGGACTACTCGTCTGGCAGCAGCTGGACCTCGTCACCCTGGTTGGCTTTCTCGTCACCAACACCGCCGTCGCGTTCCTGCTCGAAGCCCTGCCCGAGGAGACGACGCTGCGCGGCTACACCTGGACATCGCTGCGCGGACGGTTCGGGCCCGCACCGGCGGTGCTCGGCACCACAGCGGTCTTCATGCTCGTGCCGGGCGCATCGACGCTGGTGACGGCGGGCATCGCCCGGTTGGCCGGTGACGATCCGGGCCACATCGGCATCGCCCCGGAGGGGCAGCATCCGGTCGACTACCTCGTCCTCCTGGCGATCTTCAGCCTCACTCTGATCGCCGCCCGTGCGGCCGTGGGCCACGCCCCGCTGTGGGCGGCGATCGGCACGCACCTGACCGTCCTGACCGCGAACCGCATCATGCTGCAGGGCGAGGACCGCGACACGGGCGTGACGGTGGAGCAGACGTCCGGTGACGCGGTGCTGCTCGTACCGCTGTACCTGGTGGTCGTCGCGATCGCCTTCCTGGCGTGCCGCCGGGTCACGCGTCGGCACACGCCCGGCGAAAAGTAGGCGGTCACCGTCACCGGTCTGCTCGACGCCGGGCTGGTCCGACCCGCACGTCCTCGGTCAAGGAGGATCTTCATGAGCGTGTCGTAAGCGTTCCGCTGTGCGGCGAGCCCGACGTGCCGGTCTCCACGGAGAGAACGAAGTCCTTGTCGACGGTGGAGGAGAAGGTGTTGATCCGGTGAGAAATCCGGACCAAGGGCTGTCCCTGTCCCGCAAGGACTGCTCATGGCTCCGGGAAGGGCAGGGTGTAGTCCATCACCTGCAGCAACTTTCGAGCAGGGGCCGCCTCCTCCGGCCGTACGGAGGAGGCGACCCCCTCGATGACTGACCGGCCCGCGTACACGGCTGTCCTCGCGGCTGTCTCCCAGCCGGTCTGCTGCTGGTAGCTCGCGTCGTGCTTGCGGTCCCGGGTCGCCGCAGCGGCGGTGTGCCACTGGTCGGTCCGGCATATGTCTCCCAGCAGGTCCAGCAACTCGGCCCCGCAAGCCACGTGCGGGGAACCGACCAGTTCGAGAAGAAACGGGACCGTGGGAGCCGTCGCCTCTCCGACGACGAACCCCAGCGCACAGATGGCATCACCCAGGTCGTCGATGGCGATGCGGGCCATGTCCTCATCCCCGTAAGCGATCCGGGACAGCAGAGAGGGAATGCCACCGGCCGCAGCCCCCGTCGCATCGCGCAGTTCTCCCCAGCGGACCCCGGAGACGCTCCTCAACACACTTCCCACGCCCTGCTCCTCATCAGATCCTCGTGCCGGCCCCTGCGGCGTCCTGGAAGCCGTATATCTCAACCGGTCATGACGCCGGGTGGTCGAGCACATCTCATGGCCCGTTACATGCAACCTTGGGCTTGCGCCGGGAGTCGTTTCAGTCATGTCCTCCTCCCCGATTGTCCGCGGCCGCGGGGCCACTGCCACGCTGCGGAAGTCAGCCGTCATCGTCGACCGCGACCAGGTGCGCACCACCATTCCGTTCGAAGTCATTCAGGAGGCACGAGTAGGCGGACGTCGCGCGCGTACGGTCGAGATTGTTCTCACCGACGGCGTGACTCACGAACTCCGGGCGAACAACGCGACCTCCGCAACAGCGTTCGCGGCTGCCGTCAGCGCCGGCCTTCCGGTGGAACTCGATCCGCGCGGAAGCGGGCTCGTCCGAACCAAGAGGTTGCGCGCGCCCGAAGCCCCGCCACTGTTCACCGACTGGCGCATACCAACTGCGGTCCTCTGTGGCGCAGTCGCCTACTGCGGATACCTGATATATCTCGGCGTCGCGCATTCATCCGAGCTCATCATCGGTGCGGTCGTCGGCCTCTTCCCTCTCATCCTGGGCTCGGTAGGCACTTTCATGTCAGTGAAGCACCTGTGCGACAGGGTCGTGCTGCGACGGAGAGGCGTGACGGTCGAGGCGGTCTCCGCGCACAAACTGCATGGGAGATCGGAGTACCGATTCATCGACGGAGAGGGCAGTAAACGCACCTTCAAGAGTGCGCTCAACACGGGCATCCTCGAGGTGACCTACGACCCCAGGAACTCGAAGCGGATGGCTGCGAACATTCCGCTCCTGCTGGCCGTGCCGGTAACGGTCCTGAAGCTGGCTGTCGCCTTGGGCCTGGTGGCAGTGGGCGTGGTCGCCGCCTTCAGCCCCGTGATTCCCTGACGCCCCGTGTGCTCGCACCCGGCCCCTGGGCGGTCCTTGCACCCCCGGCCACGGACCGCCGGCCGGCACTGAATGCCCCGGCGCCTCCAGGAGGAGCCACCCACGCTCCGCCGGGCGCCGGGCTTTCGACCGCAGCCCCTCGACCTTCGCCGGCGTCGCTCCGAGGCCGAGCTCCACCGCGATCTCCTTGGCTCGCAGCGGCCCGTGACCTGTGGATCGCTGCTGTTCCAGCACGCCCAGAATCCGTTGACAGTCCGGCGCCGGAACCATCACCGGCCGGTCCGCTGCGGTATGGCGTGAGCTCCCACCGGGTGGGGCCCTGCGTGGAGCCTCGCTCCGATGATCAATGGTTCACGATCTCCTGAATTCACCATTACGTGTACTCTCATCGATGTGCTGACTCTCGCTGCTGACATCGAGGTGCTTGCGCGGTTCGGCCGCGCCCTCGCCGACCCGATCCGATGCAGGATCCTTCTCGCCCTGCGTGAAGCTCCGGCTCATCCCGCTGACCTCGCCGACGTCCTGGGGATCTCCCGGACCCGGTTGTCGAATCACCTGGCGTGCCTGCGCGACTGCGGTCTGGTTGTTGCGGTGCCGGTCGGTCGACGTGCCCGCTACGAGCTCGCCGACGAACGCCTGGGGCGTGCCCTGGACGACCTGCGCACTGCGGTCGTGGCCGTCGAGGCCGACAAGACCTGCCCGGACACGGACTCGAAGGGCTGCTGCTGATGACCGCGGAGATATCCATCGGCACAGGCCCGTCCCCGGCCCGCCGCGAGGTGTTGGCGAAGCGCATACGGCTGCTGGTCGCGGCCACCATCACCTACAACGTCATCGAGGCGGTCGTCGCGATCACCGCCGGGAAACTCGCCTCCTCGACCGCACTGATCGGTTTCGGTCTGGATTCCGTCATCGAGGTGTCCTCCGCCGCCGCGGTGGCCTGGCAGTTCTCCGCCCGGGAGCACGCCGTGCGCGAGGCACGGGAGAAGACCACCCTGCGGATCATCGCCGTCTCCTTCTTCGTGCTCGCCGCCTACGTCACCGTCGACGCCGTTCGGGCCCTGACCGGTACCGGAGAAGCGGAGCGCTCCATCCTCGGCATCGTCATCGCCGCCCTGTCCCTGGCGATCATGCCGTTCCTCTCCGCCGCCCAGCGCAAGGCCGGCCGCGAACTCGGCTCCGCCAGCGCGGTCGCCGACTCCAAGCAGACCCTGCTGTGCACCTACCTCTCCGCCGTCCTGCTGATCGGCCTGGTCCTCAATGCCACCCTCGGCTGGTCCTGGGCCGACCCTATCGCCGCCCTCGTCATCGCCGCCATCGCGCTCAAGGAAGGCCGCGACGCCTGGCAGGGCAAGGGCTGTTGCGCGGCGCCGGCCGCAGCCGGGTCTCTTCCGGCGTCCGAAGCTGACGCCTGCGGCTGCCGTTCCGGGTGCGGCTGCAGTACATGATCGGCCGGCCCCGGTGCCGCCGAAACCCGGGCTCCGGCCGCTCGGACGCATCGGACTCCAGGCCGGAACCCCGCGCACGGACCGGATCGTCCGGGCGCTGAGTCAGGAGTGCCGGCGGTGTCGGACGGGGCGCGCTCCCGGCGGATGCGGTCTGTCGGGTCGCTGTCGGTTCAGGTGGTCAGACCGCTGATGGCGTCGCCGAGGTACTTCACGCCCAGGACCAGGAAGAGGACGGTCATGATGGCGGTGTTGTGGCGGGCCATCCACGCCTTCCAGTCGCCCAGGACCTTCGCCGACTTCGTGCCTCCGCCGAGGTAGACGGCGAGGGGGAGGAGGGCGCACAGAGAGGCGATGAGGACCATGAGGACGCCGGCGACGGCCTTGCCCCCGGCCGTGGCGGTGGAACTCGCGATGGAGACGGCGCCGCCGACGGCGAGGACGAGGTTCTTGGGGTTGGCCACGACCAGGGCAGCGGCGAGGCCGGCGGCCTTGGCGGGAGTGAATGTGTCGACGGCCTTCATCCAGCCCGGGGTCGATGCCTCGTGGCCCTCGCGGGGCCTGTCCTTCCACTGCCTGGCGCCCAGGAGCAGGAACAGCAGACCGAGGGCGAGCTTGAGCCACAGGGTCCAGGGGGCGGGTCCGTCGGCGCCCGCCGCGCCCGCGCCGGAACCGGCGAGGATCACGGCGGTGACGACGGCGGTGAGGGCGATGACCCATCCGCCGGTGAACGCGAAGCCGTTCGTGCGCCCTTGGGGGGTGGCCAGCATGAGGATCACCGCGATCAGCGGCAGGGGGCTGATCGCGATGCCCACGGCCGAGGTGAGCATGTGACCGATGGCGTCACCCATGCGTCGTCTCCTTGCCGGACGGAACGGGCCGGGCTGTCAGGATCGGGGGGTGACGATGGCGAATCCGGGGTCGGGTTCGTCGAGGACGGACATGAGGGTGGCAAGGACGTTCGGGTCGCCGGTGTGGTCGATTCCGTCGAGGCCGCGGCCGGCGAGCATGCCCATGAGCTGTGGCCTTGTCAGGGTGAGTGTGAGGTCGGTGCCCTCCGCGGAGGCGGCGGTGACGGGGTGGTGGACCAGGACACCGTTGTGCAGGCTCGTCCTGTACGTCTGGTCGAGGTCGGTGAACCGCCACAGTGCGGTCAGGGAGTGGTTCCACGCCTTGGGGCCGTTGACGCGGATGGCGAGGGAGTCGAAGACCTGCTCGACGGAGAGCGCCGTGGCCATGCTGCCGGTCGCGATCGCGACCGGCTTGACACCGTTGCGGAGTTCGTCGGCGGCCGACAGGTAGTTGTTGCGCCAGGTGCCGCATTCGGAGCCGTAGCCCAGGCGTTCGAAGGTCTCGGCCAGCAGTTCCTTGGCCCGGGTGTCCTCGGGGGCGGCGAAGGTGGCGTGCTTGAGGAGCTGGGCGGCGAAGCGCAGGTCGCCTTCGTCGACGTAGGCGCGGGCTTTGGTCAGGACGGAGCCGAGGCCGCCCATGCAGTCGACATAGCGCCGGGCGGAAGCGGTGGGCGGGTGCTCCCAGAGAGAGGAGGGGTGGCCGTCGTACCAGCCCATGTACCGCTGGTAGATCGCTTTGACGTTGTGGCTGACCGAGCCGTAGTAGCCGCGGGTGTGCCAGGCGCCCGCGAGGCGGGGCGGCAGCTCGATCATCTCGGCGATCTCGGTGCCGGTGTGGCCCTGGTTGAGCAGGCGCAGGGTCTGGTCGTGGAGGTACCCGTAGAGGTCGCGCTGTTCGGAGAGGAAGGTCGTGAGGCGTTCGGTGTCCCACGTGGGCCAGTGGTGGGAGGCGAACAGGACGTCGGAGTCGGCGGCGAACAGCCCGATGGCCTCGGTGAGATAGCGGGACCAGATCCGGGCGTCGCGGACCAGGGCGCCGCGCAGGGTCAGGATGTTGTGGAGGTTGTGGGTGGCGTTCTCGGCCATGCACAGGGCGCGGCGTTCGGGCAGGTGGAAGTTGAGCTCGGAGGGGGCTTCGGTGTCCGGCGTGAGCTGGAAGCGGAACAGGACGCCGTCGAGGCGTTCTTCCTGCCCGGTACGGGTGATCTGCAGGGTGGGCGGCAGGAGGCTGGGCAGTCCCTGGGAGGCGGTGAAGCCGAGGCCGACGCCGATCAGGCCGCGCGGGCCGGGTTCCAGTTCGCCGCCGGTGTGGTAGACGCCGCGGCGCAGCATCGCGGTGCCGGCGTAGACGTTCTCGGCGACGGAGTGCTCCATGAAGCCCTCGGGGGCGACGATCGGAAGGTCGTCGTCGGGGCCCATCACGCCGAGTGTGCCGCCGAAGTGGTCGATGTGGGAGTGGGTGAACAGCACCGCGGTCACGGGCCGATCGCCCCGATGGGCCCGGTAGAGGGCGAGTCCTTCGGCGGCGCACTCCTGGGACACGAGCGGGTCGACGACCACGACCCCGCGCTCGCCTTCGATGAGGGTCATGTTCGACAGGTCGAAGCCCCGGATCTGATAGACGCCCTCGGTGACCTCGTACAGACCGGCGCGGGCGCAGAGTTGGGACTGGCGCCACAGGCTCGGGTCCGCCGTGTCCGGGCAGTCGTCCTGGAGGAACGCGGTCGCCTCGAAGTCCCAGACGACCCGGCCGTCGTCCGCCGTGATCTTCGCGTTCGCCGGGGCGGCCACCAGGCCCCGGTCGGCGTCCTCGAAGTCGGTGCGGTCGGCGAAGTCGGGGACGGTGTCACCAGTCACAGCGGGACCTCCAGATCGGGGTTGGCATGCCGGGGGCCGGTGCGAGCCCGGTCCCGCCATCCTCAGCCGACCGGGGGGCGGCCGCCCCGGGAGTGGGCCGAACGGGTGGCCGCCGTTCGCCACGGCGGGGGAACGACGGCCGCGCCGCTGTCCCGGGGGCGCCGGTGCCGAAGCCGATCTAGGGTCCCGTACAGATGCTCCCTCGGGGTTCCGGTCCGCTGCCGGCCGCGTGGCGCGTCACCGCAGGGAGAAGGGGACCTCTGGCCGGCCATGCGCACGCACACCCTCCGCAGGAACAGGATCCGCCGCCCTCGCCTCGGACGGCCCACGGGATCGGACGTGACCTCGGGGACGGTGACGGGCCTGTTCTCGATCCCGGAGGGAATGGCGTACGCGGCGATCGCCGGATTCAACCCGGTCGCCGGACTGTACGCGGGTGTGGTTCCCGCGATCGTCGGCTCCCTCACCTCCCGTACCGTCCTCATGGTCACCACTCTGACCAGCGCGATCGCGTTGACGTCGCAGAGCGTGCTCTCCGACGCGGGGCTCGACCCGAAGAACGCCGGAAACGTCGCACTCCTGACGGTGATGGTCGGTGCCGTCATGCTGCTCATGGGGGCGCTGCGGCTGGGCGCGGTGATGAGTTTCGTGTCGAACGCCGTCATGACCGGCTTCTCCACCGGTATCGCCCTCCAGATCATCACCGGCGTCCTGAAGGACGCCACCGGCTACAAGCCCGAGGGCCACAACAAGATCCATCAGCTCGGAGACTGGCTCCGGCACGTCGGCGACTGGCAGCTCGCGGCCACCCTCACCGCGCTCGCCACGATCGCGCTGTGGGCAGTCGCCCGTGCCGTGAAGCGGCTCGAACCGGTCGCGCTGCTGATCGCGATGGTCCTCGTGAGTGCGGCGGTCGCGGTCCTGTCCACGGACGTGGACCTGGTCAAGGACATCGCCTCCATCCCCGCCGCCCTGCCGTCCTTCACCGCCCCCGATCCCACGGCCGCCCCCGACCTCGTCCAGGGCGCGGTATCGGTCGCGCTGGTCGCCCTTGCCCAGGCCGCCGGCATCGCCCCGTCCATGCCCAATCCGGACGGCACCCGCTCCGACATCAACGGCGACTTCCGCTCCCAGGGCTACGCCAACCTCGCCGGCGGCCTGTTCCAGGCGCTGCCCTCGGGCGGTTCGATGTCCCGCACCGGCGTAGCCGTCTCGGCCGGCGCCCGTACCCGCTGGGCCGGCATCGTCTCCGGTGTCTTCCTCGCCCTGGTCGTCCTGCTGTGCGGCTCGCTCGCCGAACGCATCCCCATGCCCGTGATCGGCGGCCTGATCCTCGTCGTGGGCGGCGAGCTGATCTGGGGCAAGCGCCACGACATCGCCCTGGTCCTGCGTACGTCGTGGATGTCGGCCGGGGCGATGGCCGTGACCTTCCTCGCCACCACCCAGCTCCCGCTCCAGCAGGCCATCGCTCTCGGCGCGGTCCTCTCCCTCCTGCTGTACTGCGCGCAGACCGCCCGCCAAGCCCGTCTCGTCGCCCTCGTCCCGAAGAGCGACGGCCGCTGGGAAACGGCCCCGCCGCCCGCCACCCTCGCTCCGGGCGAGGTCACCGTCCTCGACTACGCGGGTTCCGCCTTCTTCGCCGAACTGCCCCGCATCGAAACCCAGCTGCCCTCACCCGGCAGCGTTCACGGCGCGGCCCTGGTCCTGGTCGTCCGCGCCCTTCCCGACGTCCCGTCCTCAGCCATGCTCAAACTCCTCGACCGGTACGCCCAACGACTGGCCGACCGAGGTAGCCACCTGATCCTCTGCGGCGTCCAGCCACCCCTCCTGCGCCTCCTGAAGCGCTCCGGGATCGCCGACCGGCTCGGCGAGGACGGGATCGTCCCCGCCACACAGGAACTGTTCGGTGGGCTTGACAGGGCACTCGCCACAGCCCGGAGCAGGATCAGCGCCGAGCAGGACAGACCTCCCCGATAGCAGGGAGACACTCATCAGCCGCAGCGTACGACGAGGGTGTGACAGCCCGGCCGAAAGCGAGCACGAACCCTGCCCCTCCCAACCCCGGCCTCCGGGGGCTGCGGGACGGGCAGCCCCCAATCCCGCTTGTCCACGGAGGGGACGCTGTGGGTCGCCTACCCCCCCACAGCTCGCCCGGAGTGCCGCCCCGACGAGGAGATCGGTGCGTTCGTCCTTCTCGACGACGGGTTCGTCGTCTCCTGGGTCAGTGCTTCCCGCCCGGTCCGTGGGGAACGGAGCCGGCCCACATCTCTGCCGCAGCCTCGCGTGGCCCGGTACACGCAGGAGGGCGAGTGCCTCTGGTCCACGCCGATCGCGCTCGGTGCGATGTCGTTCCCGGGCGTGGTGGAGATGGGAGACCGAACCGGATGGGAGCTCCGGCCGCGTCGGCCCCGGGTCCCGGAGGAGACCGGCGTGGACCACTGGGAGCCGCTGCTCGTCTCGGCCGACCGGATCGCGGCCGGCTTCACCGACACACGGGGCGGCATCGGGCGGACGTTCTTCCTCGACCTGGACAGCGGCGAGACCGTCTCGGCCACCTCTCCCGCTCCTGCGGGACGAAAGGCGATAGCGGGACCTGGCCAGTTCCTGATCGGATCCCAGGGCTACGGCGCGTTCACGACCGGCCGCTTCGGCCGCGATGGCGTCGAAATCGCGCGCTGGGCCAGCCACGGGGCCATGCTCGTCGACAAGAACGGCAGCCCCAGCGGCCCCGAGCTCGAGAACTGCCTGCCTTCGGGATCACGCTTCCGGCGGCTCGCACCGGACGACACCCTCGTGGACGGGCCGGCGCTGACGGGCTTCTACACGTCCTACCCGGCGATGGACTGCGAGGGAACCACGGTGTTCTGGCGTGACGGCAAGCTGCTCGCCGTGGACAAGGACCTCGTCGGGTACGAACTGTTCGCCATGGACGACGACCGAGCCGTCATCGGTCGCGCGCTACTGCTGGACGAAGGTGGCGTCGCCATCTCCCTGGACAACGAGATCCTGGTTTTCCGTACACCGCTGGGCCCCCTGGCCGAGGGCCCCTGGCCGTGCGGTGAAGCGAACCTTCACGGCAATCCCCTGGTGAGCTGAGACCGCGTGCGTGACGTTCGAAGGGAAGGGACCGTTGCCTCTTCCCCGGCCGGTTGCTGAGCACCGTACCCGGCCGGGCGGGCCGAGTACGGTGCTCAGTCACCCTGATGTGACGTGGGCCGGACCGGACCGGACTCTGTGGCACGCCTCAGTAGGCAGTGCTGAGTTCCCAGAACCGGAAGACGGTCGAGGTGTCCAGGCAGTTCTGCAGGCCCCGGACGTTCTCGTGGGCGACCGCGTACTGCTTGCCCTGCCAGAGCGGCAGAATCGGCAGCTGTTGCGCCACGATGTCCTGCAGTTTCATGTACTGCTGCCGCGTGTTCGCGCGATCCGTCATGGACGAGGTCCGCGGGATGATCCGGTCGACGATCTCCTCGTTGTCGTAGTTGTTCGACAGGACGTTGCCCTCGCCGAAGAACGGCTGGGTGAAGTTGTCCGGATCGGGGTAGTCCGGCACCCAGCCCTTGACGTAGATGCCGTACTTGCCTTCGGCGATGCCCTTCTCGTACTCGCCGAAGGGGACGGACTTCATACGGGCGTCGAAGAGGCCGCTCTGGTTCAGCTGATCGGCGATGGTGTCCAATTCGTCGTCGGTGGCCGGTCCGTAGCGGCTCGGGGTGGACCAGAGGGTGAGTTTCACCTTGTCCGCTATGCCGGCCTTCCGTAGCTCCGCCTTGGCCTGTTTCGGCTTCGGGCTGTCCCCGTAGGTGTCGAAGAAGGAGGTGCCGTGGCCCGTGATGCCTCCCGGGATGATCGAGTAGAGCGGCGCCGCCGTGGACTGGTAGACCTCGCTGACCAGGGAGTGGCGGTCGACGAGGTAGGCGATGGCCTTCCGGACGGCGAGCTTGCCGACGACCGGGTCGTCGACGTTGAAGACCATGTGCTGGACTTCGGCGCTGTTGCCCTGGACTACCTCGATGCCGTCCTTCTCCGCGGTGGACGAGGTATCCAGTTCGGCTATCGCCTTGGCGCTGAGGCCGCGGTAGGCGATGTCGACGTCGCCCTTCTCCAGAGCCGACTGGAGGGCCTGCTGGTCACCTTGGAAGAGCTCCAGGGTCACGCCCGAGTTCTTCACCTCGGCGGTGCCCTGATAGCCCGAGTAGACCGAGAAGACCGCTTTCCCCTTGTCGATGGAGTTCAGCTCGTAGGGACCCGAGCCGACCGCCTTGCCACCCTCGAGCAGGCCGTCCTCGGGGTAGACCTGACGGTCCACGATGGAACCGCCCCCCGAGGCGATCTTGCTGGGGAACGTCGCGTCGGGCACCTTGAGGCGGAAGACGACGGTCCTGTCGTCCGGGGTGCTGATCGACGCGATCGTGGAGAGCAGCGGCGCGGGGCCCGCCGGGTCGTTGATCCTGATCGTCCGGTCGAAGGAGTACTTGACGTCCGCCGAAGTGAGGCTGTTGCCGTTGCTGAACTTCAGCCCGTCACGCAAGGTGCAGGTGTACGTCTTGCTGCCGTCGGAGAACTCGCACTCCTCGGCAGCCTCCGGCACCGGAGTGGACGCTCCGGGCGGGAAGCTCAGCAGAGACTGGAAGACGTTGTTGAACAGCAGCCAGGACCCCGGGTCGTATCCCGAGGCCGGATCCGTGGCGATGATGTCGTCGGACATCCCGACGACCATCGTTCTCTCGGAGTCCTGGGAGCTGCAAGCCGTCAATAACATCGCTGCCAGTGCCCCGGCGATCAGGGTGCTCGGCCGCCTCGTACGAACCTTCACAGAACGTTCCTCATGCTCTCGGCCGGCCGCGTGGGGGGTGTCCCCGGACAACCGGATCAGGTCGGAAACGACAGCGAACACCGCGACCGTCCAGCGCTGTCGGGCCCGACCGGCTTGATTCTGCAGACCGACGGGCTGTCCGGGCTCGGTGTTCGTCAGGAACTCTTCACAAGATGACTGACCGCCAAATACCTGTCGGTGAACTGCAGTTGGCAGGTCGATATCAATCTCGCGATGGTGTTGGCAATCTACTGGTATACCGCGATGCGCACGGTCACATCGTACGAAAAAAATCTTCATCCAACAGCCCGCGAACCCACGGGAATCAACCCTGCGACCTGGGCAGTCCGGGTGTCTCAGCGATTTACCCCTTCAAGCCGGACGCTTCGTACCTCTGTATAACCTGTCGGTGTATACGAACAGATTGACGGCCCCTCAGGTGAACGCCGGACGATCGGATATCGCAATCGAGTTGCCCGAAGGTTCCGGGTGGGACGGGAATGTCCTCGCCCGGGCCGCGATCGGTCCCGCAGGTGTTCCGGGACAGGACCGGGACCTGATCGAGCGGGAGTCGCTGATGGCGTCGGCACGGCGGGAGCACACGGCACTCCGGGCGGGGGCGGCGTAACGTTGTCGGGGGACCTGTCGGTCGGCAGTGGGCGGCGGACGGGGGGAGAAGGGACGCGGTTCCGGTCGCGCGCTGTGGCCTTCCGA
Organism: Streptomyces anulatus; assembly: GCF_014650675.1. Lineage (GTDB taxonomy): Bacteria > Actinomycetota > Actinomycetes > Streptomycetales > Streptomycetaceae > Streptomyces > Streptomyces anulatus. Next base: position 15,858 of record NZ_BMVK01000025.1, read on the forward strand.
AGGAGGCGCCATGACTTCCATGACTCAGCAGGCGTTGGATCCGGTCCGGCAGGAGGAGTTCGCCGGCCGGATGGTGCAGGTGCTCAACGATTCCTGCCTGGGGTATCTGTGCAGTCTCGGGCACCGGACGCGGCTGTTCGACGTGATGGCGGAGCTGCCGGCGTCCACCAGTGAGCAGATCGCCGAGGCCGCGGGGCTGAACGAGCGCTATGTGCGCGAATGGCTGGGCGGGGTGACCGTGGGCGGGATCGTCGTGTACGACCCGGCGGACCGTACGTACCGGCTGCCGCCCGAGCACGCCGCCTCCCTGCGCCGCGCCGCCGGGCCCGACAATCTGGCCTCCTTCCTCCAGGACCTCGCCCTGATCGGCCTGGTCGAGGACGAGGTGGTCACGGCGTTCCGGGACGGGGGCGGGGTGCCGTACTCCTCGTACCCGAAGTTCCAGGAACTGCAGGCCGAGGAGACGGCGCGGGTGTACGACGCGGCCCTGGTCGACACGATCGTCCCGCTGGTGGCCGGTCTGCCGGAGCGGCTGGGCTCGGGCGGCGGACTGGACGTGCTCGATATCGGTACGGGCCAGGGGCATGCCGTCAACCTGCTGGCGCGGGCGTTCCCGGCCAGCCGGTTCCGCGGGGTGGACATGTCGGAGGGCGGGATCGCGGCGGCCCGGGCCGAGGCGGAGCGGCTGGGCCTGAAGAACGCGCGCTTCGACCTCGCGGACGCGGCCGCGGTGACCGGCCCGTACGACCTGATCACCGCCTTCGACGTGATCCACGACCTGGCCCGCCCGGCGGAGACCCTGGCGGCCGTCGCCGGTGCGCTGCGGGACGACGGGGTGTTCCTGATGGGGGACATCGCGGCCTCCAGCAAGCTGGAGGAGAACCTCGACCTCCTGCTGGGTCCCACGCTCTACGCCTTCTCGGTCTTCTACTGCATGACGGTCTCGCTGGGCGAGGGCGGTGCGGGTCTGGGGACCGTATGGGGCAGGCAGACCGCGCTGCGGATGCTGAAGGACGCGGGCTTCGGCGAGGTCGCGGTGCGCGAGGCGGAGGGCGACATCCTGAACGTCTACTACGTGGCACGCAAGGGGAGTTGAGGGCTCTGCGGTACGCGGCCCTTCCTTAGGCGGCCCGGCCGCTCAGCGCACCCGGAAGACCGGTCCGCGCGGGGTGAACGGCAGCCCCGCGCCCTCCGGGATCAGGTAGGCGTGCTCGCGGCGGACCCGCAGCACGTCGCACCAGCCGTCGGTGATCACCAGGACCGGGGCCGTCGGCGGGAAGTCGTCGGCCCGCTGCAGCAGGTCGATGCCGGGTTGCAGGACCGTGCCCCCGCGCCCCCTGACCCGTACCCGCCCGGCGATCTCCGTCGGCGCCAGATACCCGGCGTCGTAGGCGGCGGCGTCGCAGAACACCACGCGGGCGGCCGGCACGTCGCGGGCCTCGGCGTAGGAGGCGATCGCGCCCAGAGCCTTGGCGAGCAGCGGGCCGGACATCGAGCCCGAGGTGTCCAGGACGACGCCGAAGGTGCAGCGCGCGACCTCCTCGGGCGGGAAGGAGCGGCCCGCGCGCGGGATGTCGGGGGTCGAGGCCTGGCGCCGGGCGGGCCGGGAGTAGCTGCGTACCGGCTCGGGGCGGGGCACGAACTCGTCGAACCAGCGCGCCAGCCGGGCATCCCACGGGACGGGCGGGTGGGCGAGCGCGCGGATCTCCTGGACCAGTCCGGCCGGTAGCAGACCGCGCTGTCGGTCGGTGTGCAGCTGGTGGCCCTGGACGAGGGCGCGCCGGTAGAACGCGTCGAGGTCGACGGGGTCGGCGGTCCGGCCGGGCAGCGGTTCGCCCAGGATGTCGCCGGCGCCCTTGCCGCGCAGGGTCGCGAGGCGTCGGCCGCGCCGCAGCCCGGTAGCGATCCGGTCGTACACCTCCTCGGTCGACAGGCCCTTCAACTCGGCGTCGTACAGAAGCCCTTCGGGCATCGTGCCGACGTTCATCTCGACCAGCCAGCCGTTGATGACGTAGTCGGCGGCGACGTTGAAGAGATAGTGGTCGCGGGCGCCGCGCCGCCCGCCGTGCCGCAGGGCGGCGTGCAGCATCTCGTGGGCGAGGACGAACCGCCACTCCTCGTCCGTGAACCGCTTGAGCGGGTTGATGTAGATCTCGCCGGCGGAGGCGTCCACGGCGGCCACGGCGATGTCGTGCACGCGGGCGAGTTCGGCGTCGGCGACGACGGTCAGTCCGGCCGCGAGTCCGCCGAGCAGCGGGTAGGACGAGACGAACCAGTTGAGGGCGCGGTCCCAGGGACGCTGGGCGACGCGCTCACCGGTGAGCCGGTCCCGGCGACCGCCCGCGACGTCCATCGCGGCCGAGACCGTACGGGTCAGGGCGTACGCGAAGGCGAGCTGCCGGTCGGGCAGGGCGGTGTCCCAGCGCGGCCACTGGACCAGCAGCTGGTCGGGCTCGCCGTCCGCGGTGCCGCCCCGCTCGTAGGCGGCCGGGACGCCGGTCCTGCGCCAGCGGGCGGCGAGCTGCTCCTCGTCGCCGTCGGGGTAGCTCTCGGGGAGGTGGTCGGGGGCGGTGCCGATGGGGAAGGTGGCGAGGAAGCGGTTGACGACGGTGCAGCGGGCGGCGAGGTCGAAGCGGTCGGGCTGCTCGCGGAGCTCCTTGGCGGCGGGGAGGTGACCGAAACCGAGGTGGAGGAGGGCATGGGCGAGCGCCCAGGCCCACTCGCCCGGTTCGGCCCGGCGGGTGGGGTGGATGTGCACCCGCCCGTTGGAGTCCGCCCGGACGAGGCCCCGGCCGGGGGCGTCGGCGTTGCCCTTGGCGCGGACGAAGTCGGCGTGGACGGCTGCGAGGGCGGGGTTGCGGCGCACCAGGTCGGCACCGGCGGCGAAGGCCTCGGCGGCCGGGTCGGGGCGGTCCGCGCCCTGCTTGCGGGACCTGCTCAACGCCGGGCCTCGACCAGGCGCGGCATGTCGCGGGCGGCCTCCACCAGGAACCAGGCGGGCAGCACCGGGTTGCCGTCGGCGTCCTCGGCGATGACGGTCTGGGCGACCTCGACGGAGATCTCGGCGAGCTGGACGAGCAGCGACTTGGCGCGGTAGGAGGTCTCGCGCACGGCGGCCGAGGCGTGCTCGCGCCGGGCCGGGAGATCCTTCACGAGCCGTCCCCGGAACGCCTCGGCGAGGTAGTAGAGCAGGTCGCGGTCCTCGACGCGGCGGGGCCAGGAGGCGTCTCCCTTGATGATCGCCTCGATGCCGTAGGTGTGCCGCACGATCTTGGCGTACCCGCAGAAGGAGACGGCATGGGCGGGGGTCAGCGTCCCGTGGGCCACGATCTTCAGTGTCTCCTCGTCCAGCGCCGGCCCGAAGGAGTGCAGCGCGTCGGAGAGCATGTGCCAGGAGCGGGGCGTGGAGAACGGCTCCTCGGTCTTGGGCGGCTGCGACCACAGGTGGTCGGGCCGGTCGGCGAGGTAGTCCACCACCCAGGGGTGGATGCTGTTCTCGCCCGCCCACACCAGCCAGTCGGTGGCGGAGGCCCGCAGATGGACGTGGGTGAGTCGGTTGACGAGTGCGGAGGCGATGGGGCGTGCCAGGGCGTTGTCGGTGGCGCGGTTGCCGGCGCCGATCACGATCGAGCCTGCCGGGAGCTCGTAATTGCCGATCCGGCGGTCGAGGATGAGCGAGTAGAACGCCTTCTGCACATCCGGGGTCGCGGCGTTCAGCTCGTCCAGGAAGAGGCAGTACGGCTCGTCGCGGGCGATTGCCTCCGGCGGACAGAACACGGAGCGGCCGTCGCGGATCTGCGGCACGCCGATCAGGTCCTCGGGGGCGAGCTGCGTGCCGAGCAGGCTGACGCACTCCAGGCCCAGGGACTCGGCGAATTTCCTCACCAGGGAGGACTTCCCGATGCCGGGGGCGCCCCAGAGGAATACCGGGCGGACGGTGGCGAGCCCCAGAAGGAGCTCCGGGATCTGGGTGGGGGTGACGGTTACTGCGGCCTGCAAGCTGGTGGGCTCCTCCGGGAGGAATGTGCTGTTCGGTCAACGTAGGGGGCCGGCGGAGGCCGTCGCACCTGGTTTTCACTGCCCTGCCTATGTGCCGATGCGCCGACGTGCCGGCTCGCTGGGAGCCCCGCCGGCAACAACGTTTCCGTATGTCGGAGCAGCACCATAAATGGCGCCGATATACGAATGATGCTGAGAATGTGGTGGGGGTTGTGAGAACCCGCACGGCAACTCAGCCCGCAGCGGGCATGGAGGTAGGAATGCCGAGGCCTTTGTGGACCGGTGCGATCAGCTTCGGCCTGGTCACCATCCCGGTGAAGGTCGTCTCCGCGACCCAGGACCACTCGATCCACTTCCGCCAGGTCCACCTGGAGGATCTCGGGCGGGTGCGCACCCGTAAGGTCTGCGAGCTGGACGGCGAAGCACTGTCGCAGGACGAGATCGGCAAGGGCTACGAGCTCTCCAAGGAGCAGACGGTTCCGATCACGGACGAGGAACTGGACCGGATTCCGCTGCCCACCGCGAAAGCCATCGAGATCGTCGCCTTCGTGGACGCCGACAGCGTCGACCCGATCCGGATCAGCGACTCCTACTACCTCGCGATCGACGGCCAGGTCGCCGCGAAGCCGTACACACTGCTGCGCCGGGCGCTGGAACGCTCGGACAAGGTGGCCGTCGCGAAGTTCGCCTGGCACAACCGTGAGCGGCTGGGGCTGCTGCGGGTCCGGGAAGGGGCGATCGTGCTGCACTCGATGCGCTGGCCGGACGAGATCCGCAGCCCCGAGTCCCTGGCCCCGCGGCAGGTGGAGCTGGACGACGACGAGATCGACCGGGCAGTCCAGCTGACCGACACCATGGCTCTGGACAGCATCGCCGGGTTCCGCGACGCCTACCGGGACGCCCTGGAGGAGCTGATCGCGGCGAAGTCGGAGGGCAGAGAGCTTCCGGAGCCCGCCGAGGGCGAGGAACAGGGGGAGGGCAAGGTCGTGGACCTGATGGCCGCGCTGAACGCGTCGGTCGAGGCGGCGAAGGAGAGCCGGGGGGAAGGCGGGGGAGGGGAGGCCACGGTGCACGCGATGCGGCCCCGGAAGAAGACCGCGTCGAAGAAGGCGGCCTCGTCCGGAAAGGCGACCACCGGCCGGAAGGCGGGAGCGTCCGGGAAGACCACCGGCCGGAAGGCGGGCGCCGGGAAGACGACCGCGGCGAAGAGGACGGCCGGCGCCAAACGCACGGCGAGGAAGCGGAGCGCCTCCTGACCGAGGACCGGGACGGTTCCGTGGCGCGTCTGCCCCGCATCGCACCGATGCTCGCGACCCCCGGACGGCTGCCCCCGCCCTCGGAGGACACCTCGTACGCGTACGAGGTGAAGCAGGACGGGCAGCGGTGCATGGTCTACGCCCCCGGCGACGGTTCGGTGGAGCTGCGCTCCCGGTCCGGGGCCGACATCACCCCCGCCTATCCCGAGCTCGCGAGCCTGGGAACGGTGCTGGGCTCCCGCCCCGCCGTGCTGGACGGGGAGATCGTCGCGCTGGACGACGAGGGGCGCAGCGACTTCCAGCGGCTGCAGCCCCGGATGGGGCTGGCCGGCTCCCCGGTCAGGGCGGCCCGCATGGCCGCGAAGGCGCCCGTGCACCTGATGCTCTTCGACGTCGTGTTCCTCGACACGAGCCGGCTCACCCGCACCCCGTACTCCGAGCGCCGCGCCGTCCTGGAATCCCTGGACCTGGGCGGGCCCGCGTGGTCGACTCCGGCGGCGGTCGTCGGGCACGGTCGGCGGGCGCTGGAGATGACGCGGACCGCCGGCTTCGAAGGCCTCGTCGCCAAGCGACGCACCTCCCTCTACGAGCCGGGCGCCCGCTCCCGGGCATGGATCAAGATCCGGCACGTGCGGACCGAGGACATCGTCGTCGGCGGCTGGCTGCCCGGCCACGGCCGCCTCGCCTCCCTGCCCGGCGCCCTCCTCATGGGCCGCCCGGACCCCGGCGGGGGACTCCGCTACGTCGGCGGCGTGGGCACCGGCTGGAGCGACGACGAACGCACCACCCTCGCAGCCCTCCTCCACGCCGCGGCGACCGACATCTGTCCGTTCACCGAGCGGCCCGCGGTGGCCGGGGCCCGGTGGGTGGCGCCCCGGCTGGTCGGAGAGGTCCGCTACACGACCCGCACCAGGGCCGGACGCCTGCGTCAGCCCTCCTGGCACCGCCTGCGGCCCGACCTCACACCCGACGACCTCCACTGAGTCACGGACGGACGTCCGTCCTCCGTCGAGCAATCGCCGTACCGCGTCCTCCACCTGCCCCGCGCCGGGGTGGAAGGCGTGATGTGCCGAGAACGCGCCTTGTTACGCTCGGCCTCATGCTGAGACTCGGAATGCCTGTCGTCGGTGTCACGGACATCCCCCGAGCGGTGGCCTTCTGGACCGGGGCGTTGAACCTGGTGGCCAGCCAGGAGCGGGCGAGCGAAACGTGGCGCACGCTCGACCACGCCGACGGCTCCGGCCGGGCACTCGGCCTGCTGCGCAGCGACTCCCCGGCCGAACCCCGCCCCCGTCTCCACCTGGACCTGTTCACGGATTCGGCCGAGGAACAGCACCGGGAGGTCCGGCGGCTGCTCGGACTCGGCGCGCGAAGCGTCGACTGGGACCACTACCCGCCCGAGCCGGACTTCGTCGTCCTGGCCGACCCGGACGGCAACATCTTCTGCGTTGTGGACCTGAGCCGCGCACCCGGCGGCGGGAGCTGATCGGCCGGCCCGGCAACCGTTCACCGGTTCAGCGGACGGCCACCAGGACGCTGTCGTCGCCGCACTGCCAGACGGTGGCGGCGCCGCTGAAACCGGCCTCGCGCAGAAGAGCGATCTGGTCGGCGGTCGTCAGGCCGTTGGGCTCCCTGAAGGTGCGGTGCGCGATGGGCGAGCGGGCCCGGGCCTCGGCGAGCGGGGCGAGTTCCGGGGCCGAGAGAAAGGCCTTCCACCAGCCCGCCCAGGCCTCGCTGCCCTGACGGCCCGTCCGGAGGGCGCGGCGGGCCCGGACGTGGTGGGCGATGTCGTTCAGCTCCCGGCTGTCGGTGGGCCTGCGGTTGTCCGCGTCGACGAAGACGCCTCCGGGGCGCAGCCGGCCGGCCAGGGTGCGGTAGAGCAGCGTGAGTTCGTCGGGGGTGAGCCAGTGGAGCGCGGTGGTCGAGACGGCGGCGTCCCAGGGTGCCGGTCCGATCTCGTCGGCCCAGCCGGGTGCGGTGAGATCGCGCGCCAGGAGGCGGATGTCCGTGCCCGTGACGGCCTCCTCGGCGAGGCCGAGGAGGAGCGGGTCCGCGTCGACGCCGACGGTGTCGGCCCGAGGGAAGGCGCGGGCGAGCCGGGTGGTGAGCGAGCCGGTGCCGCAGCCCAGGTCCACCAGGAGCGGCCGGGCGGCCGTCCCGTCCCGTTCGAGAGACCGGCCGACGATGTCGATGACGACCTGGAAGCGTTCCTCCCGGTCCGGGCTGTAGCGCTCCTGCTGCCGGTCCCAGCGTTGCAGCCAGGTGCGTGCGGTCTCGCCGAGCATGTTCGCCTCTTTCTGTCGAGGGGCGGGGAGTACCGGGGAGTGCGTCGTACGGCGGGATGAACGGGGGCGGGGTGGGGCCCGGCGTGGCCGGGTTCGTCGCCCTGTCGCAGGGTGCTCAGCCGCGGCCGACGAAGGGCATCGTGGTGGGGAGGACGGTGAGGGACTGCACATTGGCGGTGACGGGCAGGGAGGCCATCAGCAGGAGGGCGTCGGTGAAGTGGGACACCGGCAGCGTCGCCTCCACCGCCTTGCTGCCGTCGGCCTGGCGCGCGGGGGGCTGCGGGGCGCCGTCCGGGGGCTCCACGTTGCCGACGTCGATCTGGCCGCAGGCGATGTTGTGGGCGCGGCCGTCGAGCGAGAGTGAGCGGGTGAGGCCGAGGACCGCGTGTTTGGCCGCGGTGTAGGCGGCGGATCGCGGACGCGGTGTGTACGCGGACGGCGCGCCGTTGTTGATGATCCGTCCGCCGCAGGGGTCCTGCTCGCACATGACGCGGAACGCCTCCCGTGAGCACAGGAACGTACCGGTGACGATCGTGCCCAGCACCCGGTTCCAGTCGTCGAGGGCCACCTCGGCCACGGGGACGCGGGGCGCCGGGGCGCCGGCGTTGTTGAAGAGCAGATCGACCCTGCCGTACCGGTCGCGGGCGGCACGGAACAGCGCCGCGACCTCGTCGGGGCGGGTGATGTCGGTGGGGACGGCGAGAGCGTGACCGGCCCCGGCCGGGGAGAGGGTCGCGGTCCCGTCCAGGGCGTCGGGGCGCCGTCCGGCCAGGACCACGTTCCAGCCCCGGCCGAGCAGGGCCAGGGCGGCGGCACGGCCCAGTCCGCTTCCCGCGCCGGTGACGACCGCCGTGCCGATCACGGCGCCACCTCGTCCAGCCACAGGCGCAGGACCCGCCGATGGTGCGGTTCGGGGCCGTCGGTGAACGGGGAACGCCCGTGCATGACACGGCTGTTGCGGATGATCAACAGGTCTCCGGAGGTCAGGGTGACCGGGTAGGCGGTCTCCGGGCGGTTGAGGACCTCGTCCAGGACGTCCAGGGCCTCGGCGCGTGCGGCGTCGAGCGGGGGCCGCCCGTCGCGCCCGGCGGAGGCCCGTACCGTTCGGGACTGGTAGTAGCAGGTGACGGTGGAGTCCGGTCCGGTGGTGAGGATCGGGGTGTGGACGAGTTGGCTGCCCGCGCGGCCGGCGCGGTCGAAGTACCACTTCTGGCCGAGGAGTTCCAGCACGTCGGGGTGTTCGGCGGCGAGGACGTCATGGATGTACGGCGCGCCGGCCACGCGTGTCGCGCCGCCCCGGGCCGCCGGCCGCAGACAGAGCAGCACGAGGAGGTCACAGGTGTCGCAGTGGAAGGCGATCTCGTCCGGATCCCCTTCCCGGCGCCGCAGCACCTGCGTCACGTCGCCCGCGCCGTTCTGCGGCACGATCTCGCCGAAGTCCCGGACGAGACGCGAGACCCGCTCGGTGACGTCCGCCTCCTGGCCGACGTCCGCGACAGGGCCGGCGGGGAAGAGCTGCCGCACGAGGGCGAACCCGAAGGCGTCGAGCCCCGTGCGGATGCGGGAGCGCAGGGCTTCCCAGACCGGGTCGGGCTCCCTTCCCGGGCTGCCGGCGGCCGACCACAGCCGGGCGCGGTCCTGCTCGGTCGGTGTCAGGCGCCACACCTCATGTCCGGCCTTGAGCCTGCTGGTGTCCCAAGCCCCGGAGGGGGTGGGCGCGTTGACGTGCGAAGCGTTCTCCATCGGGGTCCCTTCCGCTGTCCTGTACGTCGTGCCGGCCCGGCCCGCCACCGGGTGGGGGGTTCGGCCCGACGAGTCGACGGGTGCTCAGCCCTGTTCCCGCACGGAGGCCGCGACGGCCTTCGACCAGAGGGCGAGCGCCTCGTCGATCTGATCGCCGGTGACGGTCAGGGCGGGGATCATCCGGACGGTGTTCCCCCAGACCCCGCAGGTCAGCAGCAACAGGCCGAGTTCCGCGGCGGCCTGCTGGGCCCTGCCCGCGGTGTCCGGGTCGGGTGACCCGTCGGGCCGGCGGAACTCGCTGCCCAGCATCAGCCCACGCCCGCGGACGTCGGCGACGGCCGGGGTCTGCGCCGCGACGGTGTGCAGGCCGCGGGCGAGCCGCATGCCCTGCTCGGCCGCGTTGGCGACCAGCTTCTCGTCGCGGATGACGTCGAGGGTCGCGAGGGCGGCCGAGCAGGCGACGGCGTTCCCGCCGTACGTACCGCCGTGCGAGCCGGGGCGGGCGAGGCTCATCAGGTCGGCGCGTGCGGCGATCGCCGAGAGGGGAAAACCGCTCGCCAGGCCCTTGGCCGTCACGAGGATGTCGGGGGTCGCGTCCCCGGTCTCGTATTCGTGCGCCCAGAACCGCCCGGTGCGGCCGAACCCGCACTGCACCTCGTCGAGGACCAGGACGATGCCGTACCGGTCGGCGCGTTCGCGCAGCCCGGCGAGGAAGCCGTCGGGGGCGGGAACGTACCCGCCTTCGCCCAGTACGGGCTCCACGACGAACGCGGCGGTCTCCTCCGGGGCGCTGGTGGTGGCCAGGACCCGGTCGAGGCCCCGCAGGGCGTACTCCACCGCGGCGGACTCGTCCAGGCCGAGGTCGAAGGCGTGCGGGAAGGGCGCGACCGAGACGCCCGGCATCAACGGGCCGGTGCGCGCCCGGAAGCGGGAGCCGGCCGTGGTCAGGGAAGCGGCGCCCATGGTCCGGCCGTGGAAGCCCCCGTCGAAGACGACGGTGCCCGTTCGCCCGGTGGCCTGCCGGGCGAGGCGCAGCGCCGCCTCCACGGCCTCGCTCCCGGAGTTGGCGTAGAAGAGGGTGTCCAGGCCCTCGGGCAGAACCTCGCCCAGGCGTTCGGTCAGGGTGAGCAGCGGTTCGTGCAGAACGGTCGTGTACTGGCCGTGGATCAGCCGGCCGGCCTGTTCGCGGACCGCCTCGACGACCCGCGGATGGCAGTGACCGGTGCTGGTCACGCCGACGCCCGAGGTGAAGTCGAGGTGGCGTCGCCCCTCCGCGTCGTAGAGGTACAGCCCTTCCCCTCGGACGGCGGTGACGGGAGTGGCCTGCTTCAGTACGGGTGACAGCCGGGGCATGGTTCACCTCACGGTTCGGGGACCTGCGGCGGGAGCCTGCGGCCCGGGGCGGGAGTACGTGCGTTCAGTGGCCGGCGGGGTCCGGCCGGGGCAGGAAGCCGGACTCGGTGGCCCAGGCCAGTGCGGAGGCCCACCACCGGGGTGTCGGTGCGGTGAACCGGACCCCCAGCCGGTCGAGTACGGCCAGGGTGTGCGAGGAGTCGGTACGGATGTTGCGGTCCTCCAGCAGACTCCAGGCCGCGGCCAGCCGGACCTCCTCGGGGTGATCGCCTTCCGCCCGGTCCAGCGCGGCTTCGAAGTCCTTCGCGTCGCACAGCTCGATCCGGTGGCCGGACCGCCTTATCCAGCCCACCAGTTCGTCGTGGGCGACCTGGTGCGGGGTCTCGACGTGGTGGGCCCCGGGGGCCGCGTCCGCGTACAGGGCCAGAGCCGCGATCCCCGCGGCCACCGTGTCCACGTGGCTGAAGGCGAACGTCGCCCCCTCCAGGCGCGGGGCGGCTCCGGCCAGCAGATAGCCGCGCAGGGTCTGGTAGACGCGGTTGGTGGCGATGCCCCCGTGGAACGCGCCGGTGCGGCTGTGGGCGGCGACGTGGCCGCTCCGGTGGATGTGGCAGCGGCGGCCGGAGGCGGCCCAGGCGCGGACCGCCTCCTCGGCGAGGAACTTGGACCGCTCGTACGGGGTGCGGAAGTGCTGGCCGATGTGCAGATCGGCCTCGCTGAACCGGCGGTTGGGGGCCGCGGGGTCGATCCCGCCGGCCACGGCGAGGGTCGAGATGTGGTGGAACCGGACCCCGCCCATGGCCTCGGCGTCGATCCAGGCCAGCAGCCGCCGCACCCCGTCGTGGTTGGTGCGCTCCAGTTCCTCGGGCGGAGCGACCAGGCGGACGTCGGCGGCGGCGTGGACCACGACCTGGGCGTCCCGGGCGAGGGCCCGCCCGGCCTCGGAGAGGCCCAGCCCCTCGCGACCGATGTCCCCGGCCACCACACGCAGACCGGGCGGGACGCGGCGCAGCCGGCCCGCCGCTTCGTGGTCGCGCTCCCCGCGTACCAGGCAGGTGACCTGCGCGCCGCGCTCCAGCAGGGCGTCGAGGAGGTGCCCGCCCACGTATCCCGTCGCCCCGGTCAGCAGGACGCGGGCCGGTTCGCGCACCACACGGACCGCGGGGGACGGGGCGGGGGGCGCCCCCAGGTGGAGGGGCTGCCCGGAGGTGGAGCGGGCGAGCCGGGCCGGGCGGGACGCGGTGGTGGCGGCGGTGGCCGCGACGACCCGGGCGAACCGGGCCATGACCCCGTCGGCTTCGGTGTCGGCGACGTCCGGCCGGGCGTGCACGAGGTCGGTCACCAGCCTGCCCTCGACGATGCGGGCCGTCAGCCGCAGCCGGTACACCGGGTCACCGCTGGGGCACCGTGCGGTGCCCACCTGTTCCGCGGCGGGATACCAGCCCAGAGCCGGCTCGGCCGGCAGCCGGAACGTGCCCAGGAAGTTGAACGCGACCTCGGGGCGCGGCCCTTCCACGTCCATCGGGAGCAGGCGCGCACGGCGCAGCCGGCTCTCCGCCCCGGAGACCCGCTCCGCGATCCCGGCATCGGGCGCCGCGATCCCGGCGTCGGGCTTCGTGCCGGCCGCCGTGGCCGGGAGGTCGGCACTCACCCGGGTGATCGCGGTGAACCAGCCGACGGTGTCGAGGTGTTCACCGGCGGTGTCCCGGCCGTGCGTCTCCACCTCGACGAGCGTCCGTGCGGCGGGGGGCCGGCCGGAACCTCGGGGTCCGTCCCGGTCCGCGTCGAGGGCGACCGTGTCCGCGAACGCGGTGAACAGCAGCGCCTCCAGACGCCGGGACCCTCCGTACCGTTCGACGAGACGGGCGGTGGCCTCCTCGTCGAGGCCCCAGCTCACCGTCCCCGGCGGGGGAGGCGGGCCGGACCGGCCCCCGGACGGCGGGGTGCCCGGGCCGTTGCCGGGCAAGGGGTTCACCGGCTGCGCCGGCCCGGGCCTGCTCGCGGCCCACCGGTAGAAGTCGGCCGCGGGCGGCAGACCGGGCGGCCGGCCCGACAGCGCGGCACGGTAGGCGTGAGCCAGGTCGTCCAGGACGACGCGCCACGACAGCCCGTCGACGACGAGGTGATGGGCGATCAGCGCCAGCCGGTCGTCGGCGCCCGGAGCACCCGGGAAGAGATGGAAGCGGATGAGGCGGCCGGCCTCGGGGTCGAGGCTCCGCTGCAGTTCGGTGCCCAGGGCCGCGATCTCCTCCGCGATGTTCCCGGGGTCCTGGATCCGGGAGAAGCTGACGAGGTCCAGGTCGCCCACCGGCCGGGGAGCGCCCGGCCCGTGCGGGCCGACGGGACGGCGCAGCGCGGGGTGGCGTTCCACCACGGCCGCCGCCGCGATGGCGAGGGCGGCCGGGTCGACGCTCTTCGTGCAGCGGAGCAGCACCGACTGGTTCCAGTGGCGGGGGTTGTCGACGCCCTGGCCGAAGAACCACCGCTGGGCGGGGGCGAGCGCGCCGCCCCCGACGGGCAGGTCCGTGGCGGGGCCTTCGGCATCGGCCTGCGGGGCCGTCGCGCGTACGGCGGACGCCAGACGCCGGGAGGTGGGATGGCGGTAGAAGTCCGCGTAGGCGGCGTGGTGTCCGTGGCGGCGCAGCTGGGAGACCGTGCGCATGGCGAGTAGGGAATCGCCGCCCAGCTCCAGGACATCGGCATCCGGATCCACCGAGGGCAGGCCCAGGGACTCGGCCCAGAGCTCCGCTATCTCCTGCGCCAGCGAAGACACTTGGGGCCCGGACGGCGGCGGGCTCCCGGCCCGTCCGGCCAGCACGGCGTCGAGGGCGGCCTCCAGCCGGGCGGTGTCCAGCTTTCCGTTGGGGCCGAGGGGGAACTCCCTGAGCACGATGAGCGGCTGGGGCACGGAGTACGCGGGCAGACGGCTGTTCAGGTGCGCGCGCACGGCGTCGAGCAGCCGGGGCTCCTCCACCGCGCCGTCGGCGGGCCGGACGGCGGCCAGCAGCCGGTTGCCGGTGGCGGTGTCCCGTACGACGACGGCGCAGCTCTCGACGCCGGGGACCTGCCGGACGAGGTGCTCGATCTCGGTGGGCTCGACCAGATAGCCCCGGATCTTGGTCTGCCGGTCCAGCCGGCCGAGGAAGACGAGCTGCCCGTCGGAACGCCGTCGGCAGAGGTCGCCGGTGCGGTACGTACGGGTTCCTCGGTGCGGGACGAAGCGCTGTGCGGTCTGCGCGGGCCGGCCGAAGTACCCGGCGCTGACGCCGCGCCCCCCGATGTGGAGGTGGCCGGGCTCGCCTTCGGCGACGGGGAACCCGGAGCTGTCGAGCAGATCGAGGGTCGCCTCGCCCAGCGGTGTGCCGATCGGGACCGTCGCCTCGTCCTCCGGCAGTTCCCCGGCCGACGTGGCGAGGAAGCAGGCCGCCCCGACCGTCGTCTCGGTGGGGCCGTAGTGGTTGAGGAGCCGGTGGACACCCTCGTCGTGCAGCAGGGAGGCGCCCAGGGACCGGGGGAGGGCCTCGCCGCCGAGGATCAGCGTTCCCGGGCGGTAGGGAGCCGTTTCGTGCCGCGGGTCCGGGCGGTCCCTCCAGAGTTCCGCCATGTGGGAGGGGGTCGTCTTCACGACCGAACACCCCGCATCGCGCAGCGCCGCCCAGCAGGTGGGGGCGTCCCGGGCGTGCTCGTCGCCGACCACATGGGTGCGCCCGGCGGTGGCGAGGGCCAGCAGCCAGCTGGTGTGCCCCAGGTCGGCGGCGAGCGTGGTGAGGTGGGCGACGCACGGCGCGTCCGCCTCGGTGAGCTCCAGCCTGTCGCGCAGGGCCAGCGCGTAGTGCACCGCGTTGCCATGGGTGACGACGACCGCCTTGGGCTCGCCGCCCGAGCCCGAGGTGAACGAGAGATAGGCGGGATCGTCGCTTCCGACGCGTGGAGCGGAACGGTCGTGAGGAGTGGGACGGTCCGGTGGGGGCGGTGCGAACGGTGCGGCGAGGAGGACGTCGGGGTCGGTGTGTTCGACGTACCGGACCCCGGTGGCCGACAGGGCCCGGACCTCCTCGTCCGGCAGTGCGGTGGTGGTGAGCACCCCGGCGGCGCGTACGGCCGCCAGCCTGCGCAGCCGGTCCTCCGCGCTCCAGGCCGTGTCGAGCGTCACCACGGCCGCACCCGCGCGGAGCACCCCGTGCAGCAGCACGAACAGCCGGCTGTCCCGGCGGCCCAGGATCGCCACCCGGTCGCCCGGCCCGATGCCCGCCTGCCGGAGTCCGGCGGCGACCCGGCCTGCCGCGGCCCCCAGTTCCGCGTACGTGATCACCCGGGCGTGGTCCGTGACGGCCGGGCGGTGCGGGTGGAGCCGCTCGGCCCGGTGGAGGAGCCCGTACAGGGTGGAGGTGTCCGTGGCCGGTACCGCTGTGCGGCCTGGTGGCGTGTCGGCGGGTATCGGCCGTAAGGACCAGGGGCTGGTGGCGGACGTCGTCATACCGGTTTCCCTTCGAGGGGGGTCCCCAGGCAGGCGGGAAGGGTCTCGGCCGCCAGGTAGGCCGTCACGGCGGCCCCACCGCCCAGCCGGCCCGCGACCTCCCACCCGACCATGCGGTGCAGCCCGTCGAGGTGGATGAGTCCCTCCCGGACCCGTACGTCGGAGTAGTCCGGGTGGTCCACCGGGCGGGCGCTGAGGTAGACCGCCGTGAACGCGGCACGGGAGAGCCGGTCGAGCTTCGCCGCGCAGACCGGATTGGCCTCGGCGTATCCGGCCGGATCGGCACGGATCAGATCCGCGGCCCGACCGACCGTCAAACCCGTTCTCGGTACCAGTTCACGCGCACCGCCTTCGCTCAGGTGCCAGGGCAGAACCACACGGAGAATATCGGCCCGGCCGAGTTCGATTCGATACCAGGAACCGAACAGGGAATGCGCGCGGCGCAGATTTTCCTCGCCGTCCTCGTTGGTGTTCGCCCTGTGCGGGCGGTCCGCCGGATGGTCCCGCCCATAAACACGCAGAACTTCGGAGAATGCGACGGCTTCCACAGCGCTCATGGAAGATCTTCCCACAGTCGTCATCGGCCCACCGCTCCCGGAAACTCCGTGAAGTGCCGCTCATCGAACAGTTCCGGCCATTGCCCGCTGCCGAGGCCGAGTTCCCTGGCCCGGGCGAGCATGTATCGCCAATACGGTTTCACGGGCCGCCACCGCGCACCGGTGCGGCAGTAGGAGGCGTCGACGAAGTACCGGTCGCGTCCGGCCAGGGGGGACAGGGCGGGGCGACGGGCATGGAAGACCGCCGAGTTGATCAGAACCGTCGAACCGTGCGGCAGTCTGTCGATCACCACCTCCCCGGGCAGCGCGGTCGTGCCGAGCGCGGCGCGGAAGTCCTTGGGCACGTCCTCGCGGTGCGATCCGGGCAGCACGGCGAGGCTGCCCACCGCCTCGTCCAGCCCGCCCAGGTAGTGCAGCGCGTGCACCATCGGTAACGACCTGTCCCCGAGATCATTGGGTTCATGGTCGTGATGCCACGGTTTGCCGGAATCTCCGGCCCCCTGCCGCTGGCTGTGCAGGTGATGGTGGGCGAACGCGCCGCCCATGACGTCGGCCAGGACGGTCATCAGGGGTGGGTGCACCAGCAGTTCGCCGTGGGCGGGAAGCTCCAGCTCCAGCACCGGCGGGCGGGCTCCCGCCTCCGGTCCGGTACTGCAGGCGATGGAGCGGGCGCGCAGCCCCTCGTCCATCCACCGGTCCACCTCGGGCACCAGACGCGCCAGGAGCGGAGGGGGCAGGAACGCGGGGAGGACCAGGTAACCGCGTTCCTCGAAGTTCTTCCGCTCTTCGGTGGTGTCGCCGCGGGGGCTGACCCAGGGGTCCGTATTTCCGCCGAATTCCGTTCCGGCGGGACTGAAGGATGATCGCAAGATGTACAGTCCTCCGCTCCAGAGGTTGAGTACATTTCTCTTCGCGTGCCTGGCATGCTCGGTGCGCTTCGCATTCTTCGCCGAGGATTGCTCGGCTTTTGCCGAAAACCGCTCGATGCCGGCGTCGGAGTTCGGGCCGGACGGCCCAGAGCGTGGAACGGGGAGTGACGCTATCCCGAGGTGACCCGGACCACAAGCAATGATTTTCGGTCACCGAATTCGATCATCGTGGCTGCTGGTCACCCTGCCGGCCGCTGCCGGTGCAAGGGAATGCCGAGGAATTCGGCTTGCCGGCTCCCGGGGTGGTGGCGCGCGGTATGCGGCTGCGTGCGGTGCGCGGCTGCGCCCCGGCGTGAGGGCTGCGCCCCGGTGTGAGGCTGCGTCCTGGTTCGCGGCCGCGTGTGCGTTCCGGTCCGTCCCGATGGCCGGTTCGCCGTCCCGGGCGGCTTCCCTGCCCGGCGTGCCCCCGCCGCCGGGTGCCTGGCTTGAATTATTCGAACGTTCGAGCGAATATCGAAGAGTGTGGACAGGTCAGCAGGTAGTCGAGGAGCGGGGCGCGGTAGCCGGTGCGGTGGCGTCGCCACTGTCCGCCCTGCTGCCGGGAGGAGGTATTCGCCCTGGTACCGCAGTGGGTGCGGGTGGGGATCTGCCGCTGCTGCTGGCGCTGGCCGCTCTGGCGGCAGCGGATTCGGTGGCGTGGGCGGCGGTGGGAGTGCCGGAGCTGGGCGGGCTGGCGGCCGCGCAGGCGGGTCTGGATCTGGCCACCGGTCTGGTGGTGAGCGATCCGGGGCCGCGCGCGGCCCAGGTGCTCGCCGTGCTGCTGGAGTCGGTGCCGGTGGTGCTCGTCGGCGCCTCGGTACGGGTTCCGGAGCGGGCGGTACGGCGGCTGCGGGCGGTGATGCGGCGCAGCGGATCGGTGCTGCTGGCGGCCGGCCGGTGGCCGGGAGCGGACGTGCAGCTCCGGGTGGCGCCGGTGGGCTGGGCCGGAGTGGGCCGGGGGCACGGGCTGCTCCGCGGTCGCCGGGTGACGGTGACGGCGGGCGGGCGCGGCGCCGCCGCCGCGCCGCGGAGCGCGGAGCTGTGGCTGCCCGGTCCGGACGGTCTGGTGGGCAGGGTGGAGCGGGGGCCGGCGGAGGCCGTGCGGAGCGGGGCGCGGGCGGATCTCCGCGTCGTCGGATGACCGGCGCGACCGATTCCGTACGGGTGGTCGTGGTCTGGGTGCCCGATTTCCCGGTGCTGGCGTGCGGCGCGCAGGACGGCGAGCCGGTGGCGGTGGTGCACCGGGGCGCGGTGGTGGCCTGCTCCGCGTCCGCGCGGGCGGCCGGGGTCCGGCGGCACATGCGGCTGCCGACCGCGCAGGCCAGGTGCCCCGGGCTGCGGGTCGTCGAGCGGGACCTCGCCGCCGAGGTGAGGCTGTTCGAACAGGTGGTGCACCGCGTGGAGGCGGAGGTGGTGCCGAGGCTGGAGGTGATCCGTCCCGGGCTGATCGCGGCGCCGGCGCGCGGGGCCGCGCGGTACTGGGGCGGTGAGCCGCAGCTGTCCGTACGGCTGGTCGCCACCGTCGCCGAACTGGGGCTGCCCGCCCGTGCCGGGATCGCCGACAGCACGTTCGTGGCGGCGCTCGCGGCCCGCCGGGGCGACGGGGTGGTCGTCCCGGCGGACGGGAACGCCGCGTTCCTGTCCCCGTATCCGGTGGGCGTGCTGGGCGTGCCCCGCCTGGCCGAGCTCCTGAAGCAGCTCGGCATCCGTACCGTCGGGGACTTCGCGCGACTGCCGGCGGGCCGGGTCGCGGAGCGGCTCGGCACCGAGGGGATCGGCGCCCACCGTGTCGCCCGCGGAGGGTCGGCCCGGCCGGTGTCCGTACGGACCGCCGTCCAGGACCACACGGTGCAGCGGCTGTTCGAGGCCGCCGAGGAGCAGCTGGACGCGGTCGTGTTCGTGGCGGTCGCGCTTGCGGACGAGCTGCACGAGCGCCTGGCGGCGGCGGGGGTGGTGTGCGGGCGGGTGGAGGCCTCGGTCGAGACGGCCGGCGGCCGGATTCTGACGCGGATCTTCCGGCACGAGGGACGGCTGTCCTCCCGGGCGGTCGCCGAGCGTGTGCGCGGCGTGCTGGCCGCCTGGTCCGAGACGGGCCTGCTGGACGCCGTCGACGGGGAACCGGGAATCCGCCGCCTGACCCTGCGCCCCGACGGGATCGCTCCGGACACCGGCTCGCAGGGCGCGTTCGACGGGGAGCGGGACACCCCGGTGGAGGTGGAGCGGGCCGCCGCCCGGGTGCAGGCGGTGCTCGGGCACCGGGCGGTCGCGCGGATCATCGAGGTCGGCGGCCGGGGCCCGGGCGACCGGATCCGGCTGGTCCCGGTCGGCGACGTCCCCGACGACGGTGCGGTCGCCTCGGGCGGTCCGTGGCAGGGACTGCTGCCCGCCCCGCACCCGGCCGCCGTCTACCCGGTCCGGCGTCCGGCGCGGCTGACCGGGGCCGACGGTGCGCCGGTCGGCGTGGCCGGCCGGCTGGAGCTGTCGGCCGAGCCCGCGTTCCTCTCGGTCGACGGACGGCGCCCGGCCGGGGTGAACGGATGGGCCGGGCCGTGGCCGGTGCTGGAGCGGTGGTGGGCGCGGGACGGCGGCCGACGGGTCGCCCGGATGCAGGTCACCACCGACGACGGGCACGCCTGGTTGCTGCTCGTCGACCGGAGCCGCTGGTGGGCGGAGGCCCACTATGGGTGACCTCCTGCGCCTCCCCACCGCCGGCCGTCCGGAGGAGGACTGGGCCGAACTGCACGCGCACAGCGCGTTCTCCTTCCTCCGGGGGGCGAGCCGGCCGGAGGACCTGGTCGCCGAGGCCGCCCGGCTCGGCATCGGCGTGCTGGCGGTGACGGACAGGGACGGCCTGCACGCCGCGCGCCGCCTGCACGCCGCCGCCCGCGACCACGGGATCGGCACTGTCCACGGCGCCGAACTCACCCTCGGCGAGCCCGCACTGGGAACGCCGGTGGTGCTCGCCCGCTCGGTGGAGGGGTTCCGGCTGCTGTCCTCGGTGATCACCGACGCGCAGCTCGCCGGTTCGAAGAACGCCCCGGTCTACGACCTGGACGCGGTGGCCCGGGCGGCGGCCGCGGGGCACTGGGCCGTCCTGCCCGGCTGCCCGCCGCCGGGCACGGACCGGTGCGACGTCGCCGCCGTCGCCCACCGGCTCGCCCGGCTGACCGACGTCTTCGGTACGAGCGGTACGCACGCCGAACTGGTCGACCACCGGCTCCCGGAGGACTCGGTCGCCGCCGACGCGATGTGGGTGGCCGCCCGCCGGGCCGGGGTCCCCGTGGTGGCCACCGGCGCCGTGCACTACGCGGCCCCCCGCCAGGCCCGCGTGGCGCAGGCGCTCACCGCGCTGCGCCGCCGCGAGACCCTGGACCGGGCCGCCGGGCATCTGATGGCCGCCCCGACCGCGCACCTCCGCCCCCGGGCCGAGCGGGCGGCGTTCCTGTCACGGTATCCGGGCGTCGCGGACACCACCGTCGCCCTGGGCCGCTCCTGTGTCATCGACCTCGGCGAACTGCGCCCCGAGCTGCCGGAGTTCGCCGTGCCCGCCGGGCACACGCAGGACTCGTGGCTGCGGGACCGCGCGGAGGCCGCCTGCGTCGGCCGCTACGGCCCCCGCGTCGACCCGGGGGCGGGAGCGGCCTGGCGGCAGCTCGACCACGAACTCGACCTGGTCGCCGGGCTCGGGCTCGCGGGCTACTTCCTGATCGTCCACGACATCGTCCGGCACGCCGCCGAACAGGGGATCTGGTGCCAGGGCCGGGGCTCGGCCGCCAGCAGCGTGATCTGCTACGTCCTCGGCATCACCGCCGTCGACCCGCTCCGGCACGGCCTGCTCTTCGAACGGTTCCTGTCCCTGGAGAAGGCGGGTCCGCCGGACATCGACCTCGACCTGGAGTCCGGGCGCCGCGAGGAGGTCATCCAGTACGTCTACACCCGTTACGGCCGCCTGCACGCCGCCCAGGTAGCCAACATGATCACCTATCGGCCGAGGCTCGCGGTCCGCGACGCCGCCCGGGTCCTCGGCTACCCGGAAGCGCAGACCCGGGAGATGACCCGGCACATCCACCACTCCCCGCCCGGCCCCGACGCCGGCCTCCCCGGCGACGTGCGCGACCTCGCCGCCCAGCTCCACACCCTCCCGCGGCACCTCGGGGTGCACTCGGGCGGCATGGTCCTCACCCGGCAGCCCATCGGCGAGATCATGCCCGTGGAGTGGGCGACCGCCGAGGGCCGCAGCGTCCTCCAGGGCGACAAGGACGACGTCGCCGCTGCCGGACTCGTCAAGATCGACCTGCTGGGTCTCGGCATGCTGTCCGCCCTCCACACCGCCTGCGACCTCATCCACGAGTACCACGGCGTCCGCCACGACCTCACGTCCATCCCCCAGGACGACCCGGACGTCTACGGGATGATCGCCCGGGGGGACACCATCGGCGTCTTCCAGGTCGAGTCCCGTGCCCAGATCTCCACCCTTCCCCAACTGCGGCCGACGAAGTTCGAGGACCTGGCCGTCGCCGCGTCGATCATCCGCCCCGGCCCCATCCAGGCCGGCAGCAAGCACCCCCTGCTGCGGCGGCGGCGCGGCGAGGAGACGGTGACGTATCCCCACCCGCTCGCGAAAGCCGCGCTGGAGCCGACCCTCGGCGTCGCCCTCTGGCAGGAACAGGCCATGCAACTCGCGATCGACTGCGCGGGGTTCAGCCCCGGTGAGGCCGACCGGCTCAGGAAGGCGATGGCGGCCAAGCACGCCCCGGAGAAGGTCGCCGCGATGCGCGACCGCCTGCTGACCGGCATGGCCGGGCGCGGCATTCCCCCGGCCGCCGCCGAGAAGATCGTCTCGATGATCGAAGCCTTCTCCGACTACGGGTTCCCGCAGTCCCACGCCCAGTCGATGGCCGGACTCATCTACGCCAGCGCCTGGATCAAGCACCACCATCCCGCCGCGCTCATCGCGGCGATCATGGCGCACCAGCCGATGGGCTTCTACGACACCCAGACCCTCATCGGCGACGCGGAACGCCACGGCATCACCGTCCGAGGACCCGACGTACGGTCCTCCCGCGTCCACGCCACCCTCGAACCGGGCCCGATGCCCGGCCAGAAGCCTGGCCCGACGTCTGACTCCACGCCCGACACGAAGCCCGGCTCCACGTCCGATATGAAGCCCGGCTCCACGTCCGATACGAAGCCCGACTCCACGCCCGGTCCGACGTCCGGTGAGCGGCCCCCGGCGATCCGCCGCGGCCTGACCGACGTCACCGGCCTCGGCGAACAGGCCGCCGAGGAGATCGTCGCCCTCCGCGCGGAACGGCCGTTCGCCGATCTGGACGACTTCGCCGCCCGCACCCGTCTGCCGGTCCGGACCCTGGAGCAGTTGGCCACCGCGGGCGCGCTCGACGGCCTGGGCGGCCACCGTCGTACCGCCCTGTGGAGCGCCGGCACCGCACCCGGCCGCAGTCACCAGGCCCCGCTCCCCGGATTCGCCACCCCTGCGACCGCGCCCGAACTCACCTCCATGACCACCGCGGAGGAGACCACCGCCGACATCACCGCCACCGGCGCCAGCGCCACCGCCCACCCCGTCCAGCACGTCCGCCCCCGCCTGGACCGCCTCGGCACGCTCACCGCGGCCGCCGCCCGCACGCTCGCCGACAGGGCCCCGGTCCGGATCGGCGGGCTGCCGAAGTACCTCCAACGCCCCCCGACCGCGCACGGCGTGGCCTTCGGCGCGATCGAGGACGAGACCGGCATGGTCAACCTCGTCTTCGCCCCGCACGTCTGGGACCGCTGCCACCGCACCCTCCTCGACGCCCCCGCCGTCATCATCACCGGGCGGGTCGAGCGCTCCGACGGCACCGTCAACGTGACCGTCGACCGGGTGGAGGCGATCACCGTGGCCACGCCCGTTCCCCGACGCCACGTCGGACGGCGCTAGAGCATCGGTCGGACGCACCGCACGCGGCTTTCGCCCATGATCATCAGATGGGGTGAACCCCCGGCTCCCCAGGGGTGATACGCCCATATCGCCCACCATGATGAGGTCGTCCCGCCCACCTCCCCACAGGAGTCACGACGATGTCAGAGACGTCCGAGCCCAATGTCGGCGCCTTCACCCTCGGCGGCCCGCTCACCGCTGAACCGGCCGGGCCCATCGAGGTACCGGAGCACGAGGAATGGCCCCTGCCGAACGGCTTCGCGTGGGTCTTCCCCGGCGAGGGCAACAACGGCAACCTCGTCCGGCCCGTGATCCTGGCCGACGGCTTCAACCTCGGCCGGAGCAAGCTCGACGTGCTCTACCACGGGCTGGAGAGCGGCGGCTTCCCCTTCATCAGCGAGCTGCGCCGGCGCGGCAGGGACGTGATCCTCCTCGGCTTCGAGGAGCGCAGCGCGTCGATCCTGGACAACGCGGAGGCGGCGTTGGCCGTCATCCTGCGGACGTCCGCCGAGCAGCTGGGCGACGCCCGCCTGGTCGTCGGCGGCTTCAGCATGGGAGGCATCGTCACCCGCTACGCACTCGCCAAGATGGAGAGGCAGCGGATGGACCACCGGACCGCGCTGTACTTCTCCTACGACAGCCCGCACCGCGGCGCCTCCATCCCGGTGGGCGTGCAGGCGTTCTCCCACTTCATCCCGTTCCCGAACGACTTCGCGAGGCAGATGAACAGCCCGGCCGCGCGTCAGATGCTGTGGCAGCACTACGACAAGGACACCGAGAAGATCACGGTCGCCCCGGAGCGCACGGAGTTCCTGGCCGCCCTGGACCGGGTCGGCAACTGGCCGCAGATCCCGATGAAGATCGCCGTGGCCAACGGCCGCGCCGACGGCATCGGCCTGCCGGACGTGAAGCCCGGCGAGGTCGCGCTGCGGATCGACCGGATCTACCCCGGCACCACCTTCTACACCCAGGCCCAGGGCGACGACGTGACGGCCGCGTACCTGAACCGCAGGTTCCCCAAGGCCGAGCAGACCGTCGCGACCAACGGCTTCCCGGAACTGGACGGCGCGCCGGGCGGAACCCTGCACACGTACAAGATCCTCTCCGGGGCGATGGAGAAGCTCGGCGGCAAGATCGACCTGCGGCACGAGGACGTCTGTTTCGTCCCCACGGTCAGCGCGGTCGCGATCCGCGACATCGAGAAGCAGGACGACCTGTACGCGAACGTCGGTGACCTGGACCCGCAGGAGAGCGAACTCGACGATTTCCTCTGCTCGTCCACGACCACCGCGCACACGGGCATCACCGAGGAGCTGGGCACCTGGATCATGGACCGGCTTCCCGACTGATCCTCGTCCCGCGCCCGTACCGCTCGGCGATCATGGGACCCATGACTTCTCCGCCGCAACGCTGGGCGCGGGCCGAGCGCCTCGATGCCACCAGGACGCTCGACGCTCTCCGAGCCCGGACCGGTGTCCGTCTGACGTTCGACGGCCCGTGTCCGGGCGGGCAGGTCGGCACCGCCTATGTGCGCTGGCCGGACCAGCGCCGTTCCGTGCTCAAGTGGCGACCGCACAGCCGCGTGGCGGACCTGGAGGCAGGGCCGCTCACCGTCGGCCGCGTGCTGCGACAGGCAGGCTGTCCGGCCCCGGCCACCGAACTGGTGGCCCAGGTCGGCCACGCGGTCGTCATGGTCCAGGAGCTCCTGCCCGGCACGAAGATCGACCACCTCGACCACGATGTCCTGGTCCAGGCCCTCGAACTCAACCGGTTGCAGGCGGGCCGGCTCGCCGATCACCCCGAGGTCCCCGCCACGGAGCTGTTCCTGCGTCAGGACGGTCCCGGCTACTGCCTGCACGAGCCCCTGCGCCGGCACAACCGCCGCAGCGCCGCGCTGGAACGCCGGGTCGCCACGATCGGAGCGGATCACCCCGACCGGCTGGCCGGCGACGATGCCGTGCACATGGACTTCCACCCCGGGAACCTCCTGGCGACCGGAGGCGCGATCACCGGCGTCGTCGACTGGGACGGAGCCGCCCGCGGTGACCACCGGTTCGACCTGGTCACCCTGCGCTTCGGCATCCACGGCGGGGGAGCGGACCCGGGGGTGACGCGACACCTCGACGCCGTCCTCGACACGGTCCCCGAGGACGTCCTGCGGCCCGCATGGGCCCACATGGGCCTCCGCATGGTCGACTGGGCCATCAGACACTTCGCCCCGTCCGACGTGGAGCACTGGCTCGACCTCGCCGAACAGCGCGTGGGCTGACGGGCGGCGAGGAAGCACCGCCCGGTGCTTCCTCAGCCTCCGAGGCGTTCGGCCCGGTGCGCTGCCCAACGCTCCATCATCGAGCCGAGTTCCTTCTCCAGGAACCGGAAGAACTGCAGGGTGTCGTCGATCCGGCGTCCCTGCGGGGTGTCGAGGCCGAACTGCTCCACGCCCTCCCGCATCGTGGCCTGCCAGTTCTTCAGGAAGGTGTCCCGCTCCAGCAGCGCGTCGTACCACTGGTTGCCCTGCACGCGATAGCGCTCACGCCGGGACCCCGGCTCCCGCTCGCGGCTGACCATGTTGACCTGGGCGAGATAGCGGACGGCTCCCGACACGGCCGCCGGGCTGATCTTCAGCTGCTCGCTCAGCTCGGCGGAGGTGAGCGCTCCCTCCTCAGAGGAGAGCAGGGCCGCGAAGACTCTGGCCGGCATGCGCGCCATGCCCGCCTGGCACAGCTGGGCGGCGAAGCGCTCCACGAACCGGGAGACGGCCGCCTCGTCGTCGCTGCCGTCCACGCGGCTCTCTTTCCGCCGCTCGTCCATGCTCCGACCTCGGTCCCTGTGGTTCTGGCACACGTGTGCGCCTGTGCTTCCGGCCAGTCTATCGAGCGATTCATACAGTTTCTTAACTTCACACACTTCTGAAAGAAGCGTACTTTCGGAATATGAAGAAGGCCATCACCGTCGCCGGACTGCACAAGTCGTTCGGCCGTACGCACGCCCTCGCGGGCCTCGACCTCGCCGTCGAAGCAGGTGAGGTCCACGGCTTCCTCGGGCCCAACGGGGCCGGCAAATCCACGACGATCCGCATCCTGCTGGGGCTGCTGCGCGCCGACTCCGGCGGCGCCCAACTCCTCGGCAAGGACCCGTGGAAGGACGCGGTCGAGCTGCACCGGCGGCTCGCCTACGTCCCCGGGGACGTGGAGCTGTGGCCGGGCCTCACCGGAGGCGAGGCCATCGACCTGCTGGCGAAGCTGCGCGGCGGCCTCGACCGGCGCCGACGCGACGAACTCATCGAACGGTTCGACCTCGATCCGGTCAAGAAGGGCCGCGCCTACTCCAAGGGCAACCGGCAGAAGGTCGCCATCGTCGCCGCGCTCGCCTCCGACGCCGAACTGCTCCTCCTCGACGAGCCCACGGCGGGCCTCGACCCCCTGATGGAGGTCGTCTTCCAGGACGTCATCCTGCAGGCGAAAGCGGCGGGGAAGACCGTGCTGCTCTCCAGCCACATCCTGGCCCAGGTCGAAAAGCTCTGCGACCGCGTCAGCATCGTCCGCCGGGGCCGCACCGTGCAGTCGGGCACGCTCGGCGAGATGCGCCACCTCACGCGCACGACCGTCGAGGCCGAGACCGAGCGCCCGGCCACCGGGCTCGACGCCATGCCCGGGGTGCACGGACTGAGGGTGACGGACCGGAGGGTGAACTTCGCCGTGGACGGAGCACACCTCGACGCCGCGATCCGCAGGCTCGGCGAGTTCGGCATCCGGAGCCTGACCAGCCATCCGCCGACGCTCGAAGAGCTGATGCTGCGCCACTACGGCGACGAGCTCGCGTCAGGCGGCCGTACGGGGAAGAACGATCCCGCGTCCTCCGGCGCGGCCGACACCCTCGACGCGGCGGCTCCCTCCACCGGCGGAAAGGGCGGCGTTGCCCGATGACCGGCACCGTAGCGCCGCTCGACGTCTCCGGAACGTCCGCGACCACCAGGACCGCTTCCGTCGCCTTCACCGGCACCGGGACCCTGGTCCGGTTCGGACTGCGCCGGGACCGCGTCCGTATGTCCGTATGGCTGCTCGCCCTCACCCTGGGCACGCTGGCCACGGCGGCCGAGTACAAGGCGCTGTACGCCACGCCCGAGGAGCGTGCCGCCGCCGTCGGCTCCATGGACAGCCCGGCAGCACTCGCCATGACCGGCCCCCGTCACTATCTCTCCGACTACACCGCCGGGGCGATGCTCGGTCACCAACTGCTCGGCTTCATGGCCGTCCTGGTGGGCCTGATGAGCGTCCTGATCGTCACCCGCCACACCCGTGACGAGGAGGAGACCGGCCGCGCCGAACTGGTCCGCTCCACCGTCGTCGGACACCACGCGCAACTCGCCTCCGCTCTGCTGCTCGCCGCCGTGGCCAACCTCGCGCTCGCCCTGCTGCTGGCCCTGGGTCTCACCGCGATGGGCATCGACGGAATCGGCCCCGGCGGGGCGCTCCTGTACGGCTTCACGCATGCCGCGATCGGGCTGGTCTTCGCCGGGACCGCCGCGGTCACCGCACAGATCACGGCGCACACCCGGGGCGCCTCGGGCATGGCACTCGCGGCGATCGGCGTCGCCTACGTGCTGCGGGCCTCCGGCGACGTGGGCAACGACGCCCTGTCCTGGCTGAGCCCGATCGGCTGGATCCAGCGCACCTATGTCTTCGTCGACGACCGGTGGTGGCCGTTGGCGCTCTGCCTGGGACTCGCCGCGCTGACCGCGGCGTACGGCTTCGTGCTGAGCACCCGACGCGACGTCGGCGCGGGCCTGCGCGCCGCGCGGCTCGGCCGGCGTACGGCGTCCGACGCGCTCACCCGGCCCTTCGGCTTCGCCCTGCGGCTGCACCGGGGGACCCTGCTGGGCTTCGGCGCCGGACTGTGCCTGATGGGCGTCATGTACGGCTCGATCCTCGGCGAGGCCGCCGACATGGTGAAGGACGTCGAGCAGGTCCAGGAGGCGCTGGCGAGGATCGGCGGCAGCACCGTGGCCGAGTCGTTCGCGACCATGGTGATGGTGGTCGTCGCGGTCGTCGCCGCCGTGTACGTGGTGATGGCCGCGCTGCGACCGCGCGCCGAGGAGAGCGCCGGCCGCGCCGAACCGCTCCTGGCCACCGGCCTCTCCCGGAACCGCTGGCTCGGGAGCCACGTCGCCGTGGCCCTGGCGGGCGGCACGGCACTGCTGGTCCTCGCCGGGCTGGGCTTCGGCCTCGCCGGCGCGGCGTCGGCAGGGGACGGGGGCCTGGTCCTCGACCTGGTCGGAGCGGCCGTCGCGTACGCCCCCGCCCTGTGGGTGACCGTCGGTGTGGCCGTCCTGCTCTTCGGCTGGTTCCCGCGTGCGGGAGCGTTGGCCTGGATCGTGCCCGTGTACGCGTTCCTCGTCGGGTACCTGGGGCCGATCCTCCAACTCCCGGACTGGATGAAGAACCTGTCGCCCTTCGGCCATGTGCCCCAACTCCCGGCCGCCGGGATGGACTGGCCCCCGCTGCTCGCCCTGACCGCCGTCGCCGCCGGACTGATCCTGCTGGGGCTGATGGGCTTCCGCCGCCGGGACCTGGAGACCAAGTGACGCACCGAGGAAACATGCTGACGACTCCTCACCAGCCGGTCCACAGGAGGTGGTTGATCAGCAGAGCCGGAATCGCCGACGCGGCCAGCCACCACCGCACACCCCGGCGGGGGAGCAGCGCCGTCGCGGGCAGCAGCCACAGCAGGAACGGCTGCCAGATGCGCTCGGTCTCCGCCTTGCTCATGCCGGAGAGGTCCGCGGCGAGCAGCGCCGCCAGCGCCGCCAGGACGAGGAGCGCCAGCCTCCCTTCCGGGGAGGCTGCCGGGGGGCCACCCCGCAGCGCCCGTACGGCGCCGGGCGCGGCCACCGCGCTCCGGCGCAGCCCGGCGACGGCGGCGAGCCCGGCCGCGAGGGTCGCGCAGGCCAGGTTGGCCCAGACCCAGTAGCCGTACGGGCGGACACCCCCCGCGCCCTGGTAGTAGCGCTCGACCAACAGGTGGTAGGCGGTCCACCAGTTGAACCCGGCGAGGGTGAAGGCCACCGGGACCACGAGGGCGCCGAGCAGGAACAACGGCACCGGGCGGGCGGTCCGGGCGAGCACCGCCACGGCCAGCAGGACGGCCGCCATCAGCCCCAGCCCGTAACTGAGGTAGCAGGTCCACCCGAACAGCAGACCCCCGCCGACCGCGGCCACGGCAGGGAAGCGGACCCGGCGGGTGGCGGCCAGCGCGAGCAGCGCCACCGACCAGGCCGCGACGGCAGCGAAGTACCCGTCGGCGGAGACGCCCGCCCAGACGGCGGCCGGGGCGAGGACGAGGAAGGGCGCGGCGCGCCGGGCCAGGCGCTCGCCGGCCAGCACACGCACGGTGATCAGGGCGGCCAGCACCCCCGAACTGCCCACGACGACGCAGAAGACGGCAGCCCAGGCGCCGCTACCGAGACCGATGCGGTCCAGCCACACGAAGGTCAGCGTCGCGCCCGGCGGGTGCCCGGCGATATGCGCGGGCCAGTTGCCGGGCTCGCCGATCACGATGTGGTTCGTGAAGTCGCGCAGGGTGGCGGGAATGTCCTCGAAGCGGTCGATGACCCGCAGGTACTCGTGCTTCGTGGTGAGCCGCTTCGCGACGCCCCGGTGCCAGCCGTCGATCAGCGCCATCGAGAAGACCCAGGCCGTCGACCCGGCCCAGGCCGCCGCCAGCAGCCCGCGCCAGGGCAGCCGGGCGGCGAGCGCCGGGCCGTGAGCGACCACCAGGACCGCCATGATCAGGGCGGCCGGAGTGCCGGGACCCAGGTGCGGGTCCCAGGAGGCCAGCAGCGGTGGCCACTGGGCACGCAGACTCCCGTCCCGGTTCTGGATGACATGGCCGACGACCACCGCGGCCGTGACCAGCAGCACGCCCGCGGCGGCGGCGACCAGGTCGGCCCGCCCCGCGCGCCGGGCGCGGTCGTGGTTGCGGTCCGGCGGCGCGGGCGGGCCGTTCCCCGTGCCGCCGACGGTGTCCGTGGGGGTGGCGTTCTCGGTCTTCACGCTGGCACGCTATGCACACCGGGCGGCGATCGGGCGGTACGGCAGGGCCGCGTCACCGAACCGTCAGATCTCTCCGGCCGGGACGCAGGTCGCCCCTTTCCGGCCGCGACATCGGCCACCGCCCGGCCGCGACGTCAGAGTTTCGTCAGGAGTCGCATCCGCCCGTCGGCGCTGTTCCCCGCTTAGCGTCGGCCCCATGCCCGAACGTCGTCGCATCCGCTCCCTCCCCGACTCCCTCCGCGCCCTGCGCACGCCTGCCGACCCGGCGTTCTGGCGCAGCCCCGTGCGCGGAGCGCGTTTCACCGCCGTGCTCGGCGTCATCCTGCTCGTCGGCCTCACGCTGCTGTTCGTCACCGGTCTGCTCTCGTACGCCGCCTACAACCCCGACCTGAACCGGGTCAACGACAAGACCCCGGGCAAGGGGTGGCTCGGCTTCTACCTGTTCTCCTGGCCGACCGGCCCGCACTGGCTCTACCGGCTGACCCAGGGCCTGCACGTCACCGTCGGCATCGTGCTCGTGCCCGTCCTGCTCGCCAAGCTCTGGTCGGTGGTCCCCCGGCTCTTCGCGCTGCCGCCCGCCCGTTCCGCGGGCCACGCGCTGGAGCGGATCTCGCTGCTGCTGCTCGTGGGCGGGGCACTGTTCCAGTTCGTCACCGGGCTGCTCAACATCCAGCTGGACTACCTCTTCCCCGGGTCCTTCTACACCCTGCACTTCTACGGGGCCTGGGTCTTCCTCGCCGGATTCATCACCCATACGGCCCTCAAGCTGCCCCAGGCCGTACGGGTGTTGCGCAACGGCATCCCGCGCGGCGAACCGGACACCCTCGCCGCCCCCGACCCGCTGCCCGCCACCCTGTCCCGGCGCGGCGCGCTGGCCCTCGTGGGGGCCGGGTCGCTCCTTCTGCTGGTCACCTCGGCCGGTCGCAGCTTCGACGGGCCGCTGCGCCGCATCGCCCTTCTCACCCCGCGCGGCGGCACCGACCCGGGGCCGGGACCGAACGCCTTCCAGATCAACAAGACCGCCGCCGCCGTACGGATCACGCCCGCCGACACCGGTGAGCGCTGGCGGCTGACGGTACGGGGGCCGGCCGGGGAGTTCCGCTTCTCCCGGGCCGAGCTGCTGGCCATGGAACAGCACAGCGCCGCGCTCCCGATCGCCTGCGTGGAGGGCTGGTCGACCTCGGACCAGCGGTGGTGCGGGGTGCGGCTCTCCGATCTGGCGGCGCTCGCCGGATACCCGCACCGGCCGCCGGGCGTGTTCGTCGATTCTCTCCAGCGCAGCGGCTCGTTCCGCAAGGCCGCGCTGCGCGACAACCAGGTCCGCGACGGCCGCTCGCTGCTCGCGCTGGAGGTGAACGGCGCGCCGCTGTCGCCCGACCACGGCTACCCGGCCCGGATCATCGTCCCCGCCGCGCCCGGGGTGCTGAACACCAAGTGGGTCGAGACCCTGACGTTCGGAGAGCTGTGATGTCCACCCGAGCCGTGCCGCCCACGCCCGCCGCACCCCGCCGCCGGCGCTTCTCGCCGCGCCGCGCTTACGGCGAGGGCCCGCTCCATCTGCTCCTGCTCGCCGCCACGTTCTGCCTGGCCGGCTACGCGGGCGTACGGCTGCTGGACGGGGACACCGTCGGCGTGCTGCTCTGGTTCGCGGGGTCGGCCGTCCTGCACGACCTGGTGCTGCTGCCGGTGTACGCGGGGGCCGACCGGGCGCTGCGCGCCGTGCTCGGCCCCCGGCAGGCCCTGGTGAACTTCGTCCGGGTGCCGGCGTTCCTCTCCGGGCTGCTCCTGCTGATCTGGTACCCGCTGATCGCCCGGCGGACCGAGCGGCGGTACGAGGCCGCCGCCGGCACCTCCCCGGACGTCTACTTCGGCAACTGGCTGCTGATCACCGGCGCACTGTTCGCGCTCTCCGCGCTCTGGCTGCTGGTCCGGGCACTCCGCTCCCGTACGGGCCGGCGCAGCGAGACGAAGGTCCGTCCCTCCGCGCCCCACTGACCGGCCGTACGCCAGCCACCCGCGCGGGCGTGCCGCAGCAGGGCCGGCGTCCCGATCCGCGCCCAGGGGAACGGCTCGGCGTCACACGTGGAGGCGGGGGCGGTCCTCCCGTCCGTTCCGTCCCGGCCGTCGTCGAGACGGACCCGGACCCGTTCGTCCACATCGACGGGGGCGGTCTCGGCGATCAGCAGCCCGTCGGCGCCGAGCAGATCGGCCGCCCGGTCCAGCAGGGCGGCCGGGTCGCCCCCGATGCCGATGTTGCCGTCGAGGAGCAGGAGGGTGCCCCAACGGCCCTCCCCGGGCAGCGGGTCGAACACGCTGCGGAGCAGAGCGGCGCCGCCGAGCCCGCGCGTACGGGCCACCGCCGCCTCGCTGACGTCGATGCCGAGCGCCCGGTGTCCGAGCGAGGCCAGCTCCGCCACCAGCCGCCCCGGCCCGCAGCCGATGTCCAGCACCGGCCCCTCGCACCGGTGCAGCGCGGACAGGTCGGCGGACCCCGCGTCGGAGCACCAGCGCTCCACGTCCAGCGGCAGCAGCCAGCCGTCGCTGCGGCGCAGGAACAGCGGACCACGGCCGGTGCGCAGGGCGTTGGCGTACGGGTCGGCGCCCCAGGACGCGGTGCGGACCGGCGCCGCGCCGGCGGCGTCCGGGCCGTCGACGACCGCTTCGTGGGCGTCCGGGGCCTCGACGCGGTCGGCCGGGGCCGGTGCGGCGAGCCCGGACGAGGGCACGGTCGTGCTCATCGCACCCCCGCCCCGGTCAGCCGGCCGAACGCCGAGGCGAACCGGCCGCCCGGCGCCGCCGACGCGACCCGGCGGGCGTCGGCGGCGGTGTCCACGTCGACCAGGACCGGCAGATCGCGTACGGCGAGCCCCGCCTCCACCAGCCTGTGCCGCTGCACCGCACCCGTTTCCGGTACGGACATCGGCACCCCGCGGAGCAGCGCCGGATCGGGATCCGCCAGGCCCAGGGCCCAGAAACCGCCGTCCTCGGCCGGACCGAACCAGGCCCCGACGCCGTCCCAGGAGCCCGGAGCGAGAGCGGGCGCGAGCAGCGCGGCCGTGATCTGCGGGGTGTCCATGCCGACCAGGAGGGCCGGGCCCGTACACCCGCCGAAGGCCGCGGCGAGACGATCGTCGAGACCGCCCGCGCTCTGCGGCACCACCTCGAAGCCCGGGGGCACCCAGGGGCCCGGCCGCCCGTCGAGGACCAGGACGCGCCGCCGGGCGGGAAGGGCGAGCACGGTTTCCAGCGTGTCCGCGAGGGCCGCGGCGGCGAGTTCGGCGGCCTCGGCGGGGGAGAAGGGCGGGCAGAGCCGGGTCTTGACCCGCCCCGCCACCGGCTCCTTCGCGATGACCAACAGCTCCGTGGGTCCGTACGCGCCCGCCCGACGGCTCCCGTCCCCGTCTCCGTACGCGCCCGTGCGACGGCTTTCGCCCCCGTCTCCGTACATGCTCATCGGGCGGCTCCCGTCCTCGTCTCCGTACGCGCTCATCGGATCGCTCCGGACTCCGCGCGTGCGACCCGGCCGGACGCGCTGTCCGCCGGTGGCTCCCGCAGCACGCCCCGCATGTCGCGCACCGCCTGCCAGGTCCCGCGCCAGGTGCCGGTCACCTTCGACTTCCCGGTGCGCGGCCGGTAGGGGACGTCGCTCTCGGCGACCCGCAGCCCGGCGTCCGAGGCCCGGACCACCATCTGGAGCGGATAGCCGCTGCGCCGGTCGGTGAGGTCCAGGGCGAGCAGATCGCTCCGGCGGGCCGCCCGCAGCGGGCCGAGGTCGTGCAGGCGCAGACCGGTGCGGCGGCGCAGCATCCGGGCCAGCGCCAGATTGCCGGCGCGAGCGTGCGGCGGCCAGGCGCCCCGGCCCTCGGGGCGGCGGCGGCCGAGCAGCAGATCGCACTCGCCGTCCGCGATCCGCCCCACGAAGCCGGTCAGCAGCGCGGGGTCCAGCGAGCCGTCGCAGTCGCAGAAGCAGACGAACTCGGCCTCGGCGGCGAGCAGGCCGGCGTGGCAGGCCGCGCCGAACCCGCGCCGTTCCTCCGTCACGACGTGCGCGCCGAGGGAACGGGCGAGCTCGGCCGAACCGTCGGTCGAGCCGTTGTCGACCACGATCGCGCGCCAGCCGTCGGGAATGCGATCGAGCACCCAGGGCAGCGCGGCCGCCTCGTCGAGGCAGGGCAGGACGATGTCGGCCCCGGGGAGGCCGGTGTGGGGGGCGGGCGGAAACGGAAGCGCGGCAGAAGAATCGGTCACCCGCATCACCCTACGGAGACAACTCCGGCATTTAGGTCATCAGGTTCTTACGAAACACGGACATCAGCCTGATCGGGGCGGTCG
The DNA here is from genome assembly GCF_014650675.1 of Streptomyces anulatus. Classification (GTDB taxonomy): domain Bacteria; phylum Actinomycetota; class Actinomycetes; order Streptomycetales; family Streptomycetaceae; genus Streptomyces; species Streptomyces anulatus. The sequence goes on from NZ_BMVK01000025.1 coordinate 49,758, forward strand.
GCCCACGGCGTCCCGGGTTGCCGGTGCCACAGTGGAGACCATGGAGAACACCCCGCCCGCCCGGCATCCGGCGCCCGCCCAGGGGGCGCGCGGCCGGGTCCTCGTCGTGGACGACGACCCGACCGTCGCCGAGGTCGTCGTCGGCTATCTGCACCGCGCCGGTTACACCGTCGAGCAGGCCGGCGACGGTCCCGCCGCGCTGACACGGTTCGCGGCGCACCGGTCCGACCTCGTCGTCCTGGACCTGATGCTCCCCGCCATGGACGGGTTCGAGGTCTGCCGCCGGATGCGGGAGCACGGGCCGGTCCCCGTCATCATGCTCACCGCCCGCGGCGACGAGGAGGACCGCGTCCTCGGGCTGGAGACCGGCGCCGACGACTACGTCACCAAGCCGTTCAGCCCGCGCGAACTGGTCCTGCGCGTCGACTCCGTGCTGCGCCGCGCCCGGGCCGCCGCACCGGCGGACGGGGCCGGCCCGCTGTCCGGGGGCGGGCTGAGCCTCGACCCGGCGGCCCGGCAGGCCTACCGGGACGGTCGCGGACTGGCCCTGACACTGCGTGAGTTCGACCTGCTCGCCCACCTCCTCCGGAACCCCGGCAAGGCGTTCGGCCGGGAGGAGCTGATGCGGGAGGTCTGGGGATGGGACTTCGGCGACCTCTCGACGGTCACCGTCCACATCCGCAGACTGCGCGGCAAGGTCGAGGCGGATCCGGCCCGCCCCCGGCTGATCCGCACGGTGTGGGGCGTGGGGTACCGCCTGGACCTGGACGAGGAGGGCCCGGGCACACCGGCGGACGCCGACGGGGCCGGGGACCGCCCCGTCGTGCCGCCGACCGGGGGCCGCCCGCGGTGAACGACGTCCTGCTCATCGCACTCTTCGCCTTTCTGGGAGCGGCGGCCGCCGGGCTCCTCGGCGCGGGCGTCCTGCGCCTCCTGCGGCACCGGTCCCTGGTGGTCTCGCTGAGCGTCGTCGCCGGGGTCGCCGTCGCGGCGATGCTCGCCGGGACGCTGACGGTCGCCTGGGCGATGTTCCTCTCGTCCCACGATCTCTACGTCGTCACGACCGTCGTCGCCATGGCCGCCCTGGTCTCCCTGGCCACCGCCGTCCTGCTGGGCCGCTGGGTGGCCGCCCACAGCCGTGAACTGACGCTGGCCACACGGTCGTTCGGCGACGGCGGTACCTTCGCCGCGCCTGCCGGACAGCCCACCGCCGAGCTGGCCGAACTCGCCCGCGAACTGGCCGCCACCAGTGCCAAGCTGGACAGTTCGCGGGAGCGGGAACGCGCTCTGGAGGCCTCCCGGCGCGAACTCGTCGCGTGGATCTCGCACGATCTGCGCACCCCGCTCGCCGGGCTGCGGGCGATGGCCGAGGCGCTGGAGGACGGCATGGCCGCCGACTCCGGGCGCTATCTGCGGCAGATAAGGACCGAGGTCGAACGGATGAACGGCATGGTCGGCGACCTCTTCGAACTCTCCCGGATCCAGGCCGGTTCGCTCACCCTGACGCCGGCCCGGATCTCCCTCTACGACCTGGTCGGCGACGCGCTGGCCGGGGTCGATCCGCTGGCCCGTGAGCACGGGGTGCGGCTGATCGGCGACCGGATCGACGAGGTGCCGGTGGAGGTCGACGGCAGGGAGATGAGCCGGGTCCTGGGCAATCTCCTGATCAACGCCATCCGCCGCACCCCGCCCGACGGCACCGTGGCCGTCGCCGCGCACCGCTCCGACGGCGGCGTCGTGCTGTCGGTGACCGACGGCTGCGGCGGCATCCCGGAGGAGGACCTGCCCCGGGTCTTCGACACCGGCTGGCGCGGCAGCCACGCCCGCACCCCGCCGGCCGGGGCGGGCCTCGGGCTCGCCATCGTGCGCGGCATCGTCGAGGCGCACGCCGGGCGTGCCGAGGTGCGCAACGTACAGGGCGGCTGCTGCTTCTCGGTCACGCTCCCGGCAGCGTGACGGCGATCCCCTCCCGGCGGCCCCCCGGACCGCGCAGCGGGGCCGCCGCGAAGTCCTCCATCCCGCCGGCGAACGAGACCCGGGGCCGCCAGCCCAACTCCTCGCGCAGCGCCCGCGAGTCCGCCGTGACATGGCGGACGTCCCCGAGACGGTACTCCCCGGTCACCACCGGGTCCGGCCCGCCGTACGCGCCGGCCAGCGCGGCGGCCATCTCCCCGATGGTGTGCGGCTCGCCGCTGCCGGTGTTGTACGCGGCGAAGGACGCGGGCCGCCGCTGCCGCACCGCTTCCAGGGCCACCGTGTTCGCCGCCGCCACATCGTGGACATGGACGAAGTCGCGCCGCTGGCCCCCGTCCTCGTAGACCCGGGGGGCCTCGCCGCGCGCCAGGGCCGAGCGGAAGAACGAGGCGACACCGGCGTACGGGGTGTCGCGCGGCATCCCCGGCCCGTACACGTTGTGGTAGCGCAGCGACACCGCCCGGCCACCCGTCGCCCGCGCCCACGCGGCGGCCAGGTGTTCCTGGGCCAGCTTGGTCGACGCGTACACGTTGCGCGGGTCCACGGGCGCGTCCTCGGCCACCAGACCGGGCGTCAGTTCCGCTCCGCAGTCCGGGCAGCGCGGCTCGAAGTCCCCCGCCCGCAGATCGGCCTCCGCGCGCGGCCCGGGGCGGACCGTGCCGTGCCGGGGGCATGCGTAGCGACCCTCGCCGTAGACCACCATCGACCCGGCCAGCACCAGGTCCCGGACCCCGGCCGCGGCCATCTCCGCCAGCAGCACCGCCGTACCGAGGTCGTTGCACCCCACGTACAGCGGAGCGTCCGCGAACTCCTTGCCGAGGCCGACCATGGCCGCCTGGTGGCACACGGCGTCCACCCCGGCCAGCGCGTCCGCCACCGCCTCCCGGTCCCGGACGTCCCCGACGACCACCCGGTCGCCCGGCAGTTCCGGCGGTGTGCCGCCGGGATGGGCCGAGGGCAGCAGGGCGTCCAGCACCACGCTCTCGTGCCCGGCCGCGGCGAGAGCGGCGACGACATGTGACCCGATGAACCCGGCTCCGCCGGTGACCAGTACGCGCATGACCGCCACGCTAGGGCCCGGTGAACCGTCGGGCCGGGCGCGGCGCGCACACGTCACGGGTCCGTAAGGACACGTCCGGGGGCCGTCAGCGCACCCGCTGGCCGGGGGCCGCTTCGAGACGGACGAAGGGGATGCGGCGGCCTGCCCGCCGGTAGGAGTCCGCGCTGCCGTCGACGTCGAAGCCCATGAAGGCGCACAGCCGACGGGCGGTGCGCGGGTGGGCGGGGGCGTAGCGGGCCATGATCTCGCCGCCCTCGTCGGCGCCCGGGAAGTGGGCGGTGACGGCGTAGTGGCGGTTGCCGACCTGAATCGTGGTCTTCGGCGTGGCGCGCAGATTGCGGTACCAGGCGGCCTCGGGGCCGAAACCGGAGGCCAGGATCCAGGTTCCCTCCGCGCGGTCGTGCGCGACGACCTCCAAGGCCACCCGCCGGTCCAGGCCGCTGTTCCGGCCGGTGTGGTGCAGGAGCAGCAGGCGCCGGCCGAAGACCGGGCCGAGGCCCACGCCGTAGAAGGCTATGGGCAGGCGGGCGAGGCGTCGCCGCCAGCCGCGCGGCAGGGGCGGGCGGCTGCGCCGGGCGTGTTGTTGTGACGTCATCACAACGCCTCCTCTGGACGCGAACGGGAGCCGACGGCACGGTGCGGCCCGAGCTCGACTCTTAGTTTGTGCAATCTTTGCATAGTCTAAATCTTGGCCGCGAAGGCCGAGGGGGCGGGGCGCGCCGTGCCCGGAGCAGGGTAGAAAGGTGCCATGGCCAGGAAGGCGGCTCCTGCGGAGCGCATGGACGATGTGGACGCGGTGACCGGGGCGGTGCTGACGGCTTCCCGGTTGCTGGTCGCGGTGTCGGCGCGTTCGCTGGCGCAGGTCGAGGACCGGGTGACGCTGCCGCAGTTCCGGATGCTGGTGGTGCTCTCCTCGCGGGGGGCCACCAAGCTCGTGGCGCTGGCGGAGCTGCTGGGGGTGGCGCCTTCGACGGCGATGCGCATGGTCGACCGGCTGATCGCGGCGGGGCTCGCGGACCGGCAGACCAACCCGGACAACCGCCGGGAGACGCTGCTCCGGCTCACGGAGGAGGGGCGTCGCACGGTCGAGAACGTCACCGCGCGCCGGCGTCAGGAGATCGCGTCGATCGTCGAGCGGCTGGCTCCGCACCAGCGGACGGCGCTCATCGAAGCGCTCACCGACTTCAACCAGGCGGGTGGTGAGCCGCCGGCCCCGCCGCCGGAGGAAGGCGCCGGACCGCATCCCCTGGGCTGGGGTGACGCGACCACGGCGGGCTGACCGGCCGGCCGCGGCGCTCCGTCGGCACCGGGCCCGGGCGGGCGGGAAGGCGCGGCCCGGTCACCGGCCGCCGGCCGTCAGGATCTCCACACCGAGTGCCGTGAGCTGTCCGAGGACCGGGTCGTGGGCGTCGGCGTCGGTGATCAGCCCGCCGACCTTCTCCCAGGGCAGGACCCGGAACCGGGAGGCTGTGCCGATCTTCTCGGCGGAGGCCAGGACATAGGTCTCCGCGGCTCGCGCGGACAGGGCGCGCTTCATCGCCGCCTCCTCGGCATCCGCCGTGGTCAGCCCGGCGTCGGGGTGCACGCCGGTGACGCCGAGCAGACAGAGGTCGGCGGAGACGTTCTGGGCCGCTTCGACGGCGGCGGCGCCGCAGGCGACCGCCGAGTGCTTGAAGATCCGGCCGCCGAGCAGGAACAGCTCCGCCCGCTGGTGGTCGAGCAGCGCCGCGACGATCGTCGGGCTGTGGGTGATCACGGTGCAGGCGAGGTCCTGCGGGAGCGCGCGGGCGACGGCGAGGGCGGTGGTGCCGCCGTCGAGGATCACCGAACCGCCCGGCCGCACCAGGCCGGCGGCCACCGCCGCGACCTTCCGCTTGCCGTCCGGGGCGACGGTCCGCCGTGCCGCGTAGTCGACCACCGCGGGCGAAGCGGGCAGGGCGCCGCCGTAGACCCGCTGGCACAGGCCCTCGGAGGCGAGGTCGCGCAGATCGCGCCGCACGCTGTCCTCGGAGATTCCCAGTCCGGCGGCGACGTCCTTGGCGACGATCTTGCCCTCGCGGGCGAGCAGGCCGAGCAGGTGGTCGCGGCGTTCAGCAGCCAGCATGCGCACTCTCTCCTGTTCTTGCACGTTTCTGCCTGTAGTGTAGCCGCCCATGACCGACCGAGATTCCCCGCCGTACGCCGCGGAGGGCCGTGCGACCGGCCGACCCGGCATCGACACCCCCGACCACCGGGGCCGCACGGGCCTCGACCGGGCCGGACGCGGCCTGGACCGCAATCGCGACATCGTGATCCGCGACGTCGAACTCACCTCCCAGGGCTGGCATGTCCTGCGGCGCACCACCTTCGACCGCCGCCGCCGCGACGGCCGTTGGGAGACGCAGCAGCGCGAGACGTACGACCGGGGCGACGGCGCCGTCGTCCTGCCCTACGACACCGCGCGCGGTGTCGTCCTGCTCACGCGGCAGTTCCGCTACCCCGCCTATGTGAACGACCACCCCGACGGCATGCTCGTCGAGGCGGCCGCGGGGCTGCTCGACGCGGACGACCCGACCGCCGCCGTCCGGCGCGAGAGCGCCGAAGAGCTCGGCGTCACCCTCGGCCCGCTCACCCGGGTCCTCGCGGCCTATATGAGCCCCGGTTCCGTCACCGAACGTCTTCACTTCTTCGCCGCTCCCTACACCCCGGCCGACCGGACCGGGCCCGGTGGCGGCCTGGAGGAGGACGGCGAGGACATCGAAGTCCTGGAAGTGCCCTTCTCCGAGGCCCTCGCCATGACCCGCGACGGGCGCATCGCCGACGGCAAGACCATCCTGCTGCTGCAATGGGCGGCTCTGGACGGGCCGTTCGCTCCGGGGGCGGGCGCCGCCTGACGAGCCGGTCGCACCTCTGTCCTCGGCGCCTGCCGTCCCGGACACTCGCACCACGGATGGCACGCCATATGGTTGCCCCTTAAACAACTCATGTCGTGAGAAGAGGAGCGGTCCCATGAGCGATCGACCGGTGGGCGACATGGCGGCCGAGCGACCGGACGCGTGGGCCGAGGACGTGGTGGCCGGGCTGGAGGCCGGGAGGGCCGCGGAGCGTGCCCTGGCGGAGGCCCTGCGTCCGGCCATGTCCCTGAAGGAGGAGAAGGCGCAACGACGGGCCGAGGCGGTCCGGGCGGCGGCCATGGGGCTCGGCCCCGAAGGCTGTGCTTCCGCCGCGGGCGTCTCGACGCGCCTGCTCGCGTCCTGGCGCGCCGAGGACCCGGTCTTCGACGCCGCCCTGTCGGCGGCCAGGTCCCTGGCGTATGTGCATGACGTGGTACCGGACGTCGCCACCAACCCGGCGGTGCTCAGGGTGGCGCTGGACGCCATCCTGAGCGGTGTGCCGTTCGTCTCGGCGGGCGCCCTGGTGGGGGCGAAGCGGGACGCCTTCTACCGCCTGCGGCGAGGCAACCCCCGACTCGGCGCGCTGTTCGGAGCGGCGCAGAACGCGCGCCGCCGGACCATGCCGCCGGCCCGGAAGAAGAAGGCGGAGCTCAAGGGGTATCGGCTGGTCCGCATCGATGCCCCGAAGGCGTCGCGCGCCGACCCGGTCCGCTGAGCGGGAGCCGGGCGGCGGTCCGCTTCCCCGGGGCCCGTCGCCGGACTGTCGTCTGCCGGGCGGGCGACGGCGGCGGTCCGACGGCAGTCCCCGGGATCAGGGGCGACCGGTGAGATAGCCGCCCATCGAGGTGAAGTACTCGGTCGCGGGCAGCTCGCGGCCGTCCTCGGTCCGTACGCGCGTGATCGCGAGACCGTGGTTGCGGCCGGTGCGGGCGTCGGCCCCGGCGACGATCACCACGCCCTCGCCCTCCCGGTAGAACACCCGGCCGGGCGTGCCGCCGTAGCGGTTCTGGGACACGACGGCGGAGAGGACCTCCAGCCGCTTGCCCCGGTGGAAGGTGAAGGCGCTGGGATAAGGGGCGGACTGGGCGCGGATCAGGCGTTCGAGATCCTCGGCGGGCCAGTTCCAGTCGATGCGGATGTCCTCGGTGGCCCGCTTGTGGAAGAAGGTCGCCTTCGACCGGTCCTGCGGGGTGAACTCGGTCTGTCCGGAGGCGATGAGGCCGAGCGCGCCGATGGTGACCGGGGCGATGAGGTCGACGGTCCGGTGGAAGAGGTCGGTGGCGGTGTCCGTCGGGCCGACGGCGATCGCCTCCTGGCGGACGATGTCGCCGGCGTCGAGTTCGTCGTCCATCAGGTGTGCGGTGACGCCCACTTCGCTCTCACCGTTGATCAGCGCCCAGATCAGCGGCGAGAAGCCCGCGTACTTCGGCAGCAGCGAGTCGTGGACGTTCAGCGTGCCGTGGCGGGGGAGTCCGAAGATGCGCGGCGGTATCCAGGTCCTCCAGTTGTTGGCCACGATGATGTCCGCGTCCGCCTCCTTGAGGCGCTCGAACAGCTCCTCGTCGTCCGGCCGTTCGCGGATCAGGACGGGGACCCCGTGCTCCTGGGCGAGATCGGCTACGGAATCGCTCCAGATCTTCTCGTACGCGTGCTCGCTCCTGGGGTGCGTCACGACCAGGACCACGGTGTGCTCGGAGTCGAGGAGGGCCTGCAGGGTGCGGTGCCCCCAGGTCTGGTAACCGAACATGACGACCCGCATGGGTTCCTCCTCGGGGCAGGGATGGGCCGGGCAAGTAAAGCAAGCCTCACCTGGGTAGGCAACACTGCCTGCCCTTCACCGCGAGTGACGGGTCGTCAGTGGAACACCGCCCCCATTCACCCTATCGACAAGGCGGGTTGGTCAGCTTAGGCTCACCTAAGTTCAGGTGGCAGTTCCGTCGGCCTGCCCACCTTTCGTCATCAACCCCCACGCCTGACAGGCGGCTTTCCCAGACGAATGGGAGTGACATGTCACAGGTTCTTCCTGGCGACACACCACTGGTCCACGACCTCATCGGCATCGGCTTCGGCCCGTCGAATGTGGCCATGGCGATCGCGCTCAGCGAGCACAACAGCAAAGTCGGCAGGCAGGATTCGGTCACCGCCCACTTCTTCGAGCAGCAGCCGAGCTTCGGCTGGCACCGCGGCATGCTCATCGACGACGCCACCATGCAGGTGTCCTTCCTCAAGGATCTGGTGACGCTCCGGAACCCGGCCAGCGAATTCAGCTTCCTCTGCTACCTGCAGAGCAAGGGCCGACTGATCGACTTCATCAACCACAAGAACCTCTTCCCCCTGCGGGTGGAGTTCCACGACTACTTCGAGTGGGCCGCGGCCAAGGTCGACGACCTCGTCTCCTACGGCCACGAAGTCGTCGCCGTCACACCGTTCGTGCACGACGGGACGGTGGAACACCTCGACGTGACCGTCCGGTCCGCAGAGGGGCTGGCTGTCCACCGGGCCCGCAACCTCGTCATCGGAACCGGCCTGCGCCCCCTCATGCCGGAGGGCGTGGAACGCGGCGAACGCGTCTGGCACAACTCCGACCTGCTGCGGAAGGTCGACGGCCTGGAGAACTCCTCGCCCTCGCGGTTCGTCGTCGTCGGCGCCGGCCAGAGCGCCGCCGAGAACGTCGCCTACCTGCACCGCCGTTTCCCGGACGCCGAGGTCTGCGCGGTCTTCTCCCGTTACGGCTACAGCCCCGCCGACGACAGCAGCTTCGCCAACCGGATCTTCGACCCGGACGCGGTCGACGACTACTTCGCCGCCCCCGAGGAGGTCAAGAGCCGTCTGATGGCCTACCACGGCAACACCAACTACTCCGTGGTGGACATCGACCTGATCGACGACCTCTACCGCCAGATGTACCGGGAGAAGGTCCTGGGCATCGAACGGCTGCGCTTCCTCAACGTGTCCCGGGTCACCGGAGTGGAGGAGAGTTCCGACAGGGTCCGGGCGACCGTGAAATCCCTGGTGACCGACGAGGAGTCGGAACTGGACGCCGACGTCGTGGTGTTCGCCACCGGATACAGCCCCGCCGACCCGCTCGGCCTCCTCGGTGAGGTCGGCGGGCGCTGCCTGCGTGACGACGCCGGTCGCGTACGGGTCGAGCGCGACTACCGGATCGCGACGGACCCCGGCCTGCGCTGCGGCATCTACCTCCAGGGCGGTACGGAGCACACGCACGGCATCACCACGTCGCTGCTCTCCAACACCGCGATACGGGTCGGCGAGATCCTGGACTCCCTGCTCGACCGCCGGGTCAAGTCCACCTCCGACGAGTCCCGGCCGGTGGCGGAGGGTACCGGCGGCTCCCCGCGCTAGCGCGTCGAGCGCCGTCGACGCACCGGGAGTTCGGCGTTCGGCCCGCCCGGCGACCTGCCGGGCGGGCCCCGCGGGACCGATCCGATCAAAGGGATATCGTTCCTCGACATGTTCACGACTGAGGTGGAGCGCCCCGTGCCCGGGGGGACGAACGGGACCCGCCGACGGCGGGCCGTGGGGCTGGGCGTCCTCACGACGGCCCTGGTGATCGCGGCGGCGGTGTCGTTGGCCGTCGGGGCGCGCGCGTTGAGCCCCGCCGAGGTCTGGCACGGCCTGTTCGCGGACCCCGAGCCCGACCAGAAGCTCACCGAGATCCGGCTCATCGTGCAGACCGTGCGCGTGCCCCGCACGGTCCTCGCGATCGTGGCGGGCCTGGCCCTGGGCGTGGGCGGCGCACTGATCCAGGGGTACACGCGCAACCCGATCGCCGACACGGGGCTGCTGGGCGTCAACGCCGGAGCCTCCTTCGCCGTGGTGTCGGTCATCGCCCTGTTCGGGTTCACCAACCCGTTCCAGTACGTCTGGTTCGCCTTCGTCGGCGCGGGAATCGCCGGGGTCGTCGTCTTCGGCCTGGCGAGCATCGGCAGGGGGGCGGGCAACCCCCTGACCCTCGCTCTGGCCGGGCAGGGCGTCACGGTGTTCCTCGCGGCGATGACCACGGCGGTGGCCCTGTCCGACCAGAAGTCGTTGAACGCCCTGCGGTTCTGGAACGCGGGTTCCGTCGCCGGCGTCGGGTTCGACGTCATCTGGCCGGTGACGGCGTTCATCGCCGTCGGGCTGGTCCTGGCGCTGATCACGCTGCCCGCCCTCAACCTGCTCAACCTGGGCGACGACGTGGCGCGCGGCCTGGGAGTGAACATCGCGGTGAGCCGGAGCGTCGGCATCGTCGCCATCACGCTGCTGGCGGGGGCCGCCACGGCGGCCTGTGGTCCCATCGCCTTCCTCGGGCTGATGGTGGCCCACGTGGCCCGCTACCTGACCGGCCCCGACTACCGCTGGCTGGTGCCGTACGCGGGTCTGCTCGGTTCCGGCGTCCTGCTGGTCTGCGACATCGTGGGCCGCCTGGTCGTGCGTCCGGGGGAGTTGGAGTCGGGCGTCGTCGTCGCCCTTCTCGGAGCTCCGTTCTTCGCGGTCCTGGTGTGGCGGGGAAAGTTCAAGAGCGCATGAGGCGGGTTCACGAACACATGAGGGAAGTCCAGGAGCCCATGAGCGGGACCGAAGCGAAAGCGTCGATGCCGCCGGGCGTGCGGCTCGGCCAGGTGTCGTTCGTCTGGCGGCCCTGGCTCGTGCTGGTCACGCTGGTGCTCGCGGCGGCGGCCTTCCTGGTCTTCTGCCTCTCCATCGGCGTCGGGGACTTTCCCATCGGCCTCTCCCGGGTCGTCGCCACCCTCTTCGGCCGGGGCGAACAGGTCGACGAGTTCGTGGTCATGGACCTCCGGATGCCCCGGGCGCTGGCCGGTCTCATCGTGGGCATCGCCCTGGGCCTCTCCGGGGCCATCACCCAGTCCGTGGCGCGCAATCCGCTCGCCAGCCCGGACATCCTGGGGATCACCACCGGAGCCGGCGCCGTCGCGGTGTTCCTGGTGACGACGACGGGCGGCACCGCCGCAGCGGTCGCCGGTTCGGTCGGGCTGTCCTCGGCGGCCCTCCTGGGCGGCCTCGGCACGGGGCTGCTGGTGTACTTCCTCGCCTGGCGACGCGGGGTCGACGGCTTCCGCCTCATCCTCATCGGCATCTCGGTCACCGCGATGATGCAGGCCGTCACGACCTGGCTGCTGGCCTCCGCCGACATCCGGGACGTGGCGCGCGCCCAGGTGTGGCTGGTCGGCTCGCTGGACAACCGGACCTGGGACGAGGTCCGGGTGGCGTTCTGGTGCACGCTCGTCCTGCTGGTCGTCGTGGCCGCGGTGGCCTTCCCGTTCAAGCCCATGCACCTCGGTGACGACGTCGCCGCCGGGCTGGGCGTACGGTTCGCGCGGGTCCGGGCCGTCCTGCTGCTCTGTGCCGTCCTGCTGGCCGCGGTGGGGGTGAGCGCGGCGGGTCCGGTGCCGTTCGTCGCCCTGGTGGCGCCGCAGGTCGCGATGCGTCTGGTGCGTTGGCCGACCCCGCCGTTGATCGCCTCCGGCCTGGTGGGCGCGCTGCTGCTGATCGGCTCCGACCTGATCGCCCGCGCGGTGCTGCCGATCGGCCTGCCGGTCGGAGTGGTCACCGCGGTGATCGGCGGACCGTTCCTCGTCTACCTGTTGGTACGGGCGAACCTCCGGTAGATGGTAGAAGTAAGGCGAACCTCAACAAGGGGGGCTTGTGGCCGCTCAGTTCACCGCCCGGACCGAAGCGGGCGTCCAGGACGTCCCACGGCTGGCAGCCAGGGGCATCACCGTCGGGTACGGCGACCGGACGGTCATCGAGGAGCTCGACGTAGCCGTTCCACCCGGGGTGATCACGACGATCATCGGCCCCAACGGATGCGGGAAGTCGACCCTGTTGCGTACCCTGAGCCGACTGCTGAAGCCGGCCGGCGGTTCCGTCGTGCTGGACGGCGAGGACATCGGCAGGCTCCGGACCAGGGACGTCGCGAAGAAGCTCGGGCTGCTGCCGCAGGCGCCGGTGGCGCCGGAAGGGCTGACCGTCGCCGACCTCGTCGCCCGAGGCCGCCACCCGCACCAGAGCTGGCTGCGGCAGTGGTCGTCGGACGACGCGGACGTGGTGCGGCGCGCGCTGGCCATGACCGGAGTGGCCGACCTGGCCGACCGGCCCGTCGACTCGCTGTCCGGCGGCCAGCGCCAGCGCGTGTGGATATCGATGACCCTGGCCCAGGGCACCGACCTGCTGCTGCTGGACGAGCCGACCACCTACCTGGACCTGGCGCACGCGATCGACGTACTCGACCTGGTCGACGATCTGCACGAGTCGGGCCGCACTGTCGTCATGGTCCTGCACGACCTCAATCTGGCCACGCGCTACAGCGACAACCTCGTCGTCATGCGGGCGGGAGCCGTCCTGGCGCAGGGACACCCCCGGGACGTGATCACCGCCGAGCTGCTCCACGAGGCGTTCGGGCTGCGGGCCAAGGTGATCGACGATCCGGTGGGCGACCGGCCGCTCATCGTGCCGATCGGTCGCACGCACGTCCGGTCCTGACCGCGGAAAAGCCCTGTTCCGAGCGGCTGCTGACCACCTGACAGCTCCAACTCATCCCGACCGGAGGAAAGTTATCCGGTAAGGCTAGGCTGACCTCACTTGCTCGGGGTACAGTCTGGCTGCCCTCGTACCGGGGCGCAGTGGACAGCGCGAAAGCAAGGGATTCCGGATGTCTCTCCATCGAACGACGCTTGTGAAGCCGTGGCAGCGACTGGCCGCGGCCATGTCCGCCGCGACCCTCGGCGTCGGTCTCCTCGCGGGATGCGGTACCGATTCGGCGGACGAGAAGAAGAACGACGACGCCCCCGCCGCTGCCGGGGGCGCGTTCCCCGTCACGGTGGAGCACGCGTTCGGATCCACCGAGGTCAGCAAGGCGCCGAAGCGGGTCGTCACCGTCGGCTACACCGACGACCAGGCCGTCCTGGCGTTCGGCGTCAAGCCGGTCGGCATGGTCGACCAGTACCCGAACCCGGCCGGGCAGACGCCCGACATCAACACGCAGTGGCCCTGGGTGAAGGACCAGTGGGGCGACACCCGCCCCGAGGTCGTCATGAAGAACGGTGACGCGGGCCCCAACTTCGAGAAGATCGCCTCCCTGCGGCCGGACCTGATCATCGCGGTCTACTCCGAGGTCGACAAGGCGGCCTACGAGAAGCTCTCCAGGATCGCCCCGACCGTGGGCCGCACCAAGGGCGAGAAGGAGCTCTTCAGCGCCCCGTGGCAGGACAACGCGGTGCACATCGCCAAGGCGCTCGGCAAGGAGAAGGAGGGCGCCGAACTGGTCAAGGGCATCCAGACCAAGCTGGACGCGGCCAAGAAGGCGCACCCCGAGTTCGGCGGACAGAAGGCCGTCGCCCTGTCCTGGTACAAGGACTCGATCTCGGCGTTCACCTCCACCGACGTCCGGGGCCGGCTCGTCACGGGCACCGGATTCGACTACCAGACCGAGATCGACAAGATCGCCGACGGCGGCTTCTCCGCCGAGCTCTCGCCCGAGCGCATCGACCTCATCGACGTCGACCGGATCTTCGTCATCAACGACAAGGCCGACACGGACGCGCTCAAGAAGTTCGAGCTGTTCAACAACCTCCCGGCCGTCAAGAACGGCAAGGTCTCCTACCTGCTGGACAGCGAGGGCCCGGCGGTCGGCGCGGCGATGTCCCAGGGCACCCTGCTCTCCCTGCCGTACGCGATCGACGAGCTCGTCGCGTCGGTCAAGTAGCGATGACGATCCGACGGTCCCTTCCCCGGCGAGATCCGGTCCGCGTGTGACTACCACCCAAACCCCCGTCGCCGGAACGACCCTGCGCACGGCCACCGGGCGCGAGGCCACCCGCTGGGTGGCCGAGCACTGCGGGCGAGCACGGTGGCTGACCGCCTCCACCGTGCTCACCACGGTGGCCGGGGCCGCGCTGCAAGTGGTCCCTGTGCTGCTCCTCGGCCGGGTCGTCGACGGGGTGGTCGGGGGTGAGCCACGTTCGATACTGCTCACCGTCGGCGTGCTGATGGTGGGTGCGGCGCTCCTCGGCGCCGCGGCCTCCGCGGCCTCCACGTACCTGATCGGGAAGCTCGGCGCCGAACTGCTCGCACGACTCCGCGAGGAGGCCGTGCGAGCCGTTCTGGGGATGCCGAGCGCGCGTGTCGAGCAGGTGGGGCGGGGGGACGTGCTGTCCCGGGTCGGCGACGATGTCGCGGTGCTCTCCAAGGGCATCCGTACGGCCATTCCCACCGTGTTCTCGGCCGGAGTCCTGGTGGCCATCGCGACGATCGGCATGTTCGGTCTCGACTGGCGGCTCGGCCTGGCAGGAGCAGGCGCCCTGCCCGCCTACGCGCTGGCGCTCCGCTGGTACCTGCCCCGCTCGGCGCCGCTCTACCGCGAGCAGCGGGTGGCCCAGGCCGATCGCGCGCAGGCGCTGATCAGCGGACTGAACGGCATCGACACGGTCCGGGCCTACCGTATGGAGGACTCCGTACGGGAGAAGGTCACCAGCGAGTCGTGGCGGGTGCGCGACCTCGGCGTCGAGGTGTTCCGGTTCTTCGGACGGTTCGTCGGCCGGGAGAACCGGGCCGAGTTCATCGGCCTCGTCCTGATCCTGGTCGTCGGGTACGCCCTGCTGGAGGCGGATGCCGCCACCCTGGGCGAGGTGTCGGCCGCCCCGCTGATGTTCCACCGCCTGTTCACCCCGCTCGGCGCCATCATGTTCACCTTCGACGAGGCGCAGAAGTCCGGCGCGAGCCTCACCCGGCTCGTCGGCGTGTTCTCGGAGCCCTCCGAGGCGCGGCTGGTGGGCGACGGCTCCGTGGCCACGGCCGACATCGCGCCGTACCCCGTCACCGTGCGGGACCTGACGTTCACCTATCCCGGTTCCGACGACCCGGTCCTGCGGGGGGTGACCCTGTCCATTCCGGCCGGCGGTTCGCTCGCCCTGGTCGGAGCGACGGGCGCCGGCAAGTCGACCCTGGCCGCGCTCATCGCCGGCATCGGGAGGCCGCAGGAGGGGGCCGTGCGCATCGGGTCGCACGACCTCGCGGATACGGACGAGGCCGGGGCGCGGGCCCTGGTGAGCATCCTGACCCAGGAGACCCATGTGTTCTCCGGTCCGCTCGCCGACGACCTGCGGCTCGCCGCACCCGGCGCGAGCGATGACGAGCTGGGGGAGGCGCTGCGCACGGTCGGTGCCGGGGGATGGCTCGAACTGCTCCCCGACGGTCTGAACACCACGGTCGGCGAGGGCGGCGAACGCCTGGACGTCACCAAGGTCGCCCAGATCGCCCTGGCCCGGCTGGTGCTCAGCCGGTCCCCCGTGGTCGTGCTCGACGAATCGACCGCGGAGGCGGGCAGTGAGGGCGCGGCCGAGCTGGAACGCGCCGTGCTGGCCGCCTGCTCCGGCCGGACCACGCTGTTCGTGGCCCACCGGCTGACCCAGGCGATGGCGGCGGACCGGATCGCCGTGCTCGACGAGGGGCGCGTGGTGGAGGAGGGAACGCACAGCGAACTGGTCGAGCTGGGCGGCCAGTACGCCCGGCTGTGGCGTGCGTGGCGAGAGGGCAGTTGAGCGCGGCCCGGCCGACGGCCGGACCCGGTCGCATACCGCGAAAGGATGCTGAGACTTCGATGTCCGAACCGAGTGCTTCTCGCATGGCGCTTTCCTCCACTCGGCTGGCCGCCGTACGCCGGCGGACCGGCGACTACAGCGACCGGACCATCGTCGAAGCGTGCGCCGTCGGCCTCGCGTACTGGGCGACCGGTTCCGCCCCGGACGGCATGGAGCTGACACCCGCCACGCCCTTTCCCGACGTCCTTGAACGGGTTCACAACGGATCCGTCGGGAACGGCGGTCGGCCGGTCGATGCCGAGTGCCTCACCATCGCCGTGCCGGCCGGGACCGACCCGGTCGACGCCCAGCAGGCACTCGACGACCTGGCCGACTTCCCCGACCGGCCCGTCGGCACCATAGGCCCGTCCGGTCCCCGCGCCCGGGCCGAGGAACTGGCCCGGTGGAACGACACCCGTGCGGACCGGGTCCGCCCGACCCTCATGGAGCTGTTCCACGAGCAGGCGCGCCTGCGGCCGGACGCCGTCGCGATCGTCGACGAGCACCGATCGCTGACGTACCGCGAAGCGGACCGGCTGTCCGCCCAGTTGGCGCACCACCTGATCGAACGAGGCCTCGGCCCGGAACAGGTCGTCGGGATCTCGCTCGGCCGCTCCGCCGAGATGGTCGTCGGCCTCCTCGCCGTCCTTCGGGCCGGAGGGGCGTTCGTCCCCCTCGACCCCCAGTGGCCCGCCACCCGCAGGGCTGTCGTGGTCGAGGACGCCCGGGTCGTGCTGCAGCTCAACTCCACGGGCAAGACGGACGCCGGGGAACCGGACGCCGTCGCCGTCGACCTCGGCGCCTGGAAGTACGGGGCCCACCCGGTGGACGCGCCCGAGGTGACCGTCCCCGGCGCCTCCCTGGCCTATGTGATCTTCACGTCCGGCTCCACCGGACGGCCCAAGGGCGCGATGATCCGGCACGAGGCGATCAGCGAACGCCTGTTGTGGCAGTCCGCCGAGATCCTCCACTTCGGCCATGACGACGCGTCGCTCTTCAAGGCCCCGCTCTCCTTCGACATCTCCGTCAACGAGATCTTCCTGCCGTTGGTCACCGGCGGCCGTCTCGTGATCCTGCGGCCCGGCGGCGAACGCGACCCGCACCATCTGCTCGGCGTCATCGCCGAGCAGCGCGTCACCTTCACCTACCTGGTCTCCTCCATGCTGGACGTCCTCCTGGAGATCGCGGGCGACTCCGGACGGCTCGACAGCCTGCGGCACGTCTGGTGCGGCGGCGAGGTCCTCACCCCGGAGCTGTACGAGCGGTTCCGCGACCGCCTCGACATCCCGCTCTACCACGGCTACGGCCCTGCCGAGACGACCATCGGCGTCTCCCACGTCATCTACCGGGGAGCGGCGACACGCCTGTCGACCTCCATCGGCAGGGCCAACCCCAACACCCAGCTCTACGTGCTCGACGACGAGCTGCGGCCCGTGCCGGTCGGCGTCGGCGGCGAACTGTACGTCGGGGGACTCCTCCTGGGACGCGGATATGTGGGCGCACCAGGTCTCACCGCCTCCCGGTTCGTGGCCAATCCGTTCGCCTCGGACGGTTCCCGGCTGTACCGGACGGGTGACCTGGCGCGGTACGCCCCGGACGGGTCGCTGGACTTCCTGGGCCGCGCCGACAACCAGGTCAAGATCCGCGGCATGCGGCTGGAGATCGAGGACGTCGAGGCCTCCCTCGCCGAGCACCCGGGCGTACGGCACACCTGTGTCGTCGCGAAGAAGAACACGGTGGGCGGCACCTACCTGGTCGGATACGTCATCCCGTCCGGCGGCCACCAGGACCTGAGCGCGGACGACGTCAAGGCGTGGGCCGCGGCCAACATGGTCGAGTACATGGTGCCCACCCACCTCGTCGTGCTGACGGAGTTCCCCCTCACCGCGAACGGCAAGCTCGACCGGAAGGCGCTGCCGGAACCCTCCGTGGGCGCCGGAGCCCAGGTGACCCCCGCCACCGAGAACGAGCGCATGGTCTGCGAGGCGGTCGCACGGGTGCTGCGGCTGGACAGCGTCGGCGCGGACGAGGACTTCTTCCAGCTCGGCGGAGACAGCATCCTGGCGATCTCCCTCCTCAGCGCCCTGCGCGAGGCCGGCCTCCACGTCACGGCGCGGCAGATCTTCACCAACACCGTCGTCGGGGCGCTGGCGGCAGTGGCGAGCGAGGAGTCCGCCGCCGCCGTCGACCACGGTGACGTCGGGACCGGCACCGTCGTCGGATCGCCCATCGTGCAGTGGCTGGGCGAGACCACGGACGCGATCGACGGCTTCGTGCAGTCGGTCGTCCTCAACACCCCGGCCGAACTGACCGCCGACGCCCTCGACGACATCCTCGCCGCCGTGCTCGCCCGGCACGACATGCTCCGCGCCAGGCTCGTACGCGGCGAGCGCTGGGGCTTCGACATCCCGCCGGCCGGGCGGACCGCCTCCTGCTGGGAGCCGAGCGACGCCCCGCCGGCGGATTGCGTCGCCCTCGCCACCGCGGCGCTCGACCCGGACGACGGCGTCATGCTGCGCGCCGTCTGGCGCCGCGAGGCCCGCCAACTCGTCCTGGTCGCCCACCACGTGGTGATCGACGGTGTGTCCTGGCGCATCCTCATGGACGACCTGGCCACGGCCTGGCGTCAGCACTCCGCCGGCGCACCCGTCGATCTGCCCCCGGTCGGCACGTCGTTCCGGCGCTGGACCCAACTGCTGGGCCGCGCGTCGTTCGACGCCGACCGTGGCCACTACGCCACCCCGCTGCCCGCCGCCGACGCGCCCATCGGCAGGCGTGCGCTCACCGCGGCCGACACCGTGGCACGGGAACGGACCCGAGCCGTCTCCGTCGGACCCGGGACCACGGCCGCACTGCTGGGCGAGATCCCCGCGAAGTTCCACGCCGGCGTCAACGACGTCCTGCTGACCGCCCTCGCCGTCGCCCTCGCCCGCTGGCGGCGTGACCGGGGGCAGGACCAGACGTTCGCCCACATCGAACTGGAAGGGCACGGCCGCGAGGGGCGCTTCGTCACGCCCACGGCCGGTTTCGAACCCGAACTGTCGCGCACCGTCGGCTGGTTCACCACGCTCTTTCCGGTCGTCGTGGATCCCGGCGCGGCGCCCGATCCCACCGCGCCCGCCTACCTCGCCGCCGCCCTCAAGGCGGTCAAGGAGGACCTCGCTCGCGTACCGAGCAACGGCGTCTCCTACGGCGCCCTGCGCCATCTGGCCGACGACGTCCCGGCCGGCCCCGCGCCGCAGGTCCTCTTCAACTACCTGGGCCGCTTCGACGCCGGCACCTCGGACGACTGGCAACTCAGCAGCACGACCGGACAGTTGGGCGAGAGGCGCGATCCGTCGATGCGGCTGCCGCGCGCCCTGGAGTTCAACGCGATCGCCGAACCCGACGCGAACGGCGCGTACGAACTGGTCACCACCATCTCCTGGCCCGAGGAGCTCTTCACCGAGGAGGACATCACCGCCCTCGGCGACCACTTCCGCTCCGCCCTCACCTCACTCGCCGCGCTCGAAGCCGGTGGCCACACGCCCAGCGACTTCCCGCTGGTGGCGCTGACCCAGGCCGACGTCGACGCCCTGGACGGCCCGGCGCTCCACGACATCCTGCCGCTGACCCCGCTGCAGGAGGGCCTCTACTTCCACACCGTCTACGACGACGACGCCACCGGCGCCTACGTCGAGCAGCAGCTGCTGACGCTGGACGGAGACGTGGACGCCGACCGTCTCGCCGCGGCCGCCACCCGGCTGCTCACGCTCTACCCCAACCTGGCCGCCCGCTTCACGGCCCTCGCCGACGGCAGGGTCGTCTCCGTCGTCGAGCGTGGCAGGACCGCGCCCTTCACCACCCTGGACCGCCCCGCCCTCACCGACGAGGAGATCCGCGACCTCGCCGAACGGGACCGCCGGGCCGGGTTCGACCTCGCCGGCGGACCCCTGATGCGGTACACGCTGATCCGTGCCGGGGCGGGCCGCACCGTCCTGGTGCAGACCGTGCACCACATCATCGCCGACGGCTGGTCGGTGCCGCCGATGCTCCGCACCCTGCTGGCCGAGTACCACGCGCCGGGATCGGTGTACCCGCTCGGCGGCTACCGCGACTACGTGGACTGGCTCTCCGGGCGCGACCGGGTCGAGAGCGACCGGGTGTGGCGCGAGGAGCTCGCCGGACTGACCGGCTCCTCCCTGGTCGCCGAGGGGCACACCCCCTCCCAGCGGTTCGCCGACGTCTCGGCCGTGCCCGTCGACGACATCGACATGGCCGTCCGCTCGGCCGGAGTGCCCCTGAGCGTGGCCGTGCACAGCGCCTGGGCGACGACCCTCGGGTCCATCCTGCACAGCAGGGACGTCGTCTTCGGCTCCACCGTCTCCGGACGCGACGCCGAACTCCCCGGAATCCGGGACATGGTCGGCCTCTTCATCAATACCATCCCCGTGCGTGCCCGTTGGACCCCGAACGACACGGCGTACGACCTGCTCGACGCCGTGAAGCGGCACCAGGGCGCCGTCCTGGCCCACCAGCACGTCTCCCTCGCACGGATCGGACGGCTGAGCGGCGCGGGCTCCCTCTTCGACACGCTGGTCGTCTTCGACATCGCGACCGACGCGGCCGCCCTGCGCCGACCGGGCGACACCCTCGCCATCGCCGACATCGTCAACGAGGGAGCCCCGCACTACCCGTTGACCCTCGTCGTCGAACGCGCACAGGACGGCCGCTCACGCTTCAACCTGATCTACGACGGCGAACTCCTGCGCCCCCGACGCGCCGAGGCGATCCTGGCCACCTTCACCCGGAACCTCACCGAACTGCTCGGCCGCCCGGACGATCCGGTCGACGTGGTGGTCGCCGCGCCCGGCGGCGCCCCGACGCAGGAGGCCCCGACGACCCTGGTCGAGCTGTTCGACGCCGCCGCACTCCGCGACCCGGCGGCCACCGCCGTCACCCAGTGCGCGCTCGACGGCGGCACCCGCTCCCTCACCTACGGCGAACTCGCTTACACCAAGGCAGAGTTGGCTGCCACGCTCTGCGCGGCCGGGGTCGGGCCGGGACACCGGGTCGCCGTCGCCGTCCCGCGCTCGCTGGAACAGGTCGCCGCCCTGGTCGCCGTCGTCACCGCCGGAGGCGCGTACGTACCGCTGGACCTGGCGTATCCGGACGAGCGGCTGGAGTACATCCTCGCCGACGCCGCCCCGCAGGTCGTCCTCGTGGACCGGGAGCAGCGGAGCCGCTTCACCCGGCTGCTGGACCGGGCGGGCGTGCGCGCCCGGGTGCTCGTCCAGGGCGATGGACTGGTTGACGAACCGGGTGACGAACCGGGTGACGAACACCTCTCGGACACCGGCCTGACCGCCGTCGGACCCGGGGACGCCGCGTACGTCATCTACACCTCCGGATCGACCGGCCGGCCCAAGGGCGTCGTCGTCCCGCACCGCGCGGTGACGGCACTCCTCGCCAACACCCGCCCGGACATGGACTTCGGCCCCGACGACGTATGGGTCCAGTTCCACTCCTTCTCCTTCGACTTCGCCGTCTGGGAGCTGTGGGGCGCACTCGCCCACGGCGGCGAACTGCTGGTACCGGAGTACGCGCTGACCCGCTCACCGGTCGACTTCCACCGGCTGGTCCGGCAACGCGGTGTGACCGTGCTCAACCAGACCCCCTCCGCCTTCTACCGGTTCATCGAGGCCGACCTGCACGCGGAGGAGCCGGTCACGACGGTGCGCCGCATCGTCTTCGGCGGCGAGGCGCTCGACCTCGCGCGGCTGCGCGGCTGGGTCGAGCGGCACGGTACGGGCTCGCCCGAGCTGGTCAACATGTACGGCATCACCGAGACCACCGTCCACGTCACCCACCGGGTGCTGACGGACGAGGACTTCGCCCGGGGCGCCGACGTCAGCCCCATCGGCGCGCCGATCCCCGGACTGACCACCCATCTCCTCGACGTCCGGCTGCGGCCGGTGCCGCCGGGCCGGGTCGGCGCCGTCTACGTCGCGGGCGGCCAGCTGTCCCTCGGCTATCTGGGACGCCCCGGGCTCACCGCCGCGCGGTTCGTGGCGAACCCGTTCGCCTCCGACGGCTCCCGCATGTACCACACGGGCGACCTGGCCCGCCGGACGCTCGACGGCGAGCTGGAGTTCGTCGGCCGCGCCGACGACCAGGTGCAGTTGAAGGGGTTCCGGATCGAACCGGGCGAAGTGGAGGGCGCGATCCGGGAGCTCGACGGCGTCGTCGACGCGGCCGTCACCGTGGCGGACGACGGCGACCAGCTGATCGCCCATGTCGTCGGCGAGCCGCCCGCGGACTTCGCCGGCCTGCTCGCTGCCAGACTGCCCGCGCACATGGTGCCGGGCCGAGTGCTGCCGGTGGACGCGTTGCCGCTGACCGTCAACGGCAAGCTGGACCGCAAGGCGCTGACCGAACGGGCCGCGCAGCACCCCGACCCGCAACGGGAGGCCCCGGGAACCACCGGCGACTCCGCGCTCAGCGCCCTGACCGGCATCTTCGCCGAGGCGCTCCCCGGCGCGACCGTGGACGCCGACACCGACTTCTTCGGCGCCGGCGGGGACAGCATCGTCGCCATCACCGTGATCAACCGGGCCCGGGCGCTCGGCCTGTCGATCGCACCCCGGGACGTCTTCCTCTTCAGGACGCCCCGTGCCCTCGCCGGCCACCTGGCCGAGCGCACCCCGCAGACCGTGCCGACGCCGACGTCCCGTCGCGAGGACGGACCGCTGCCGCTCACGCCGATCATCCTGCGCCGGCGGGAGCTGGCCGCGCCGCTCTCCGGATTCGCCCAGGCCAGGTCGGTGGCCGTCCCCGAAGGCACCCGCCTCGACGACATCCGGCGCGCCGCGAACACCCTCGTGGCCGCACACCCGGCCCTGCGCCTGCGGCTGAGCGTCGATCACGGCGTGTGGGCCCTGCGTACCGAATCCGCCCGCGAGGTCGGCGTCGGCACCCCGGACACCACCGACGCCACCGCGGCGGCGAACGAGGCCGCCGGCCGGCTCGACCCGGAGACCGGGGACGTCGTCGCGTTCTCCTGGCTCGCGGCGAGCCGCACCCTGGTCGTCACCGTCCACCACATCGCCGTGGACACGGTGTCCTGGCTGATCCTCCTCGACGACCTGGCCACCGCCCTGACCGGGGCGGACCTGCCGCCGCCGACCACCTCCTACGCCGCGTACGCCGAAGCGCTCGCCGTGCGGACCGCCCAGCAGACCGACGACCTCGGCCACTGGATCACCGCCCTCCGGGCCCCGGCCCTGCTGCCCGCGGTCCAGGGCCTCCGCGCGAGGACGGCCGTCCTCCCGTCCGGCGCGAGCGACCTGGTGACCCGCCGTGCACCCGGCGCGCTCGGTATCGAGCTCACCGAGCTGCTGGTCGGAGCCCTGCGCACCGCGCTGACCCGGATCCAGACCGCGCCCACCGACCTCGCCGTCGAGCTGGAGCGACACGGCCGGGTCCCGGCCGCCGAGCACCACGACTACTCCCGTACGGTCGGCTGGTTCACCTCCATCGCCCCCGTACGCCTCACCGCCCACACCGACCCCGTCGCCTCGGCGCGCGAGGTCGCCGAACGCCGGCCGGACGAGGACGGGCACGTCGCCTACGGCCGTCTCAGGTACCTCAACCCGCAGACGGCCCCGCTGCTCACCGCGCAGCCGCAGGTCCTCTTCAACTACCTCGGCCGGGGCAACGAGTCGGACGCCCTGCGGATCACCACGGACGACCGGAACAGCCCGTACGCCGTCGAGGTCAACGCCTGGACCGACGAGGCCACCGGCTGCCTCCACGCGGCCTTCACCCTCGCCGAGGGCATACCCGACGCGATCACCGAGCACTGGCTCGCCGCCCTGGAACAGATCGGGAACGCGTCCGAGAGCGCCGAGCGCACCGCACCGGTCACCCCGCTCCAGCGGGGCCTGTTCTTCCAGGCCCAGATGGCGGGCGCGGCGGGGCACTACGTCGCCCAGAGCTACTTCGCCTTCGACCGCCGCCTGGACGCCGACGCGCTGGCCGAGGCGATGGCGTACGTGATCGCGCGCCACCCCGTCGTCGGCGCGGGGTTCACCACCGACGACGACGGAAGCCCGGTCCAGGTCCTCAGGGCGGGCCGACGGGTCGCCGTCCGCACCGTCGCGCTGACGACGGACGCCGAGGTCGAGACCCTGTGCACCCGGGACCGCGAGCAGGGCTTCGACCCGGGGGAGCCGCCGCTCGTCCGGATGACCGTCGTGCGGATGCCCGACGGCCGCGACGGCCTGCTGCTCAGCTACCACCTGCTGCTCTGGGACGGCTGGTCCCGCGAGATCCTGCTGCGCGACCTGTTCGACGCGTACGAGGCCGTGGTGGCGGGCCGGCCGTGGGACGCGACGCCGGCCGTGCCGGGCTTCGAGGAGTACGCCCGGACGCTCGCCGCGAAGGACCCGGCCGTCTCGGAGCGCTTCTGGACCGAGCACCTGGCAGGACTGCCGGGACCGACGCTGCTCGCCGGACCGGCCCCGCAGCTCATCGAGGAGCTGCCGCAGCCGCTCGTGCACACCCTGTCCGCCGAACTGTCGGAGCTGCTGCGCGAAACGGCGCGGACCCGGGGCGTCACACTGAACTCGGTACTGACCGGCGCCTTCGGCCTCTTCCTCGGAGCCCGTACGGGCCGCAGCGACGCCGTCTTCGGCGTGACCGTCTCGGGCCGCGAGGGCGAGGGACACGGCGACATCGTCGGCGTCCTGCTCAACACCGTCCCCCTGTGGACCCGGGCCCGGCCCGACGATTCGGTCGACACGTTCCTCTCGTCGGTGCAGGCGGCGCGCGTGGCGGCGATGGACCACGAACACCTGGGCCTCGGCGAGATCCAGCGGGCCGGCGGGCACGACACCCTGTTCGACAACCTGTTCGTGCTCCAGAACTTCCTGGACCTGGACGCCTTCGCCGCGATGAACGCCCGCCACGGCATCACCTCCGTCCGGGCCGACGACTCCACGCACTACCCGTACACCTGGGTCGTCACGCCCGGCGACCGGCTCACGGTCAAGCTGGAGCACCGCCACGGAGATGCCGACAACGCCCGCCGGCTCCTGGAGGACTACCTGCGCGTCCTGGCGGACGTGGCGCGGGCCACCGGACCGGTGGGCGCGCTGCGCGGCCTGGGACCGGACCCCGAACCCGCAGGGCGCACCGAGGTCGGCACGGACACCGTCGTCGACCGCTTCGACCTGGCGGCCGACCGCGATCCGGAGCGCATCGCGCTCGTCGCCGACGGCGCCACGATGACCTTCGCCGAACTCCGGGAGCGCAGCCGGGCGGTGGCGGGCGTCCTCGCCCGGCGCGGCATCGGACCCGAGACGACCGTGGGCCTCGCGATCCCGCGCTCCCTCGACTGGATCGCGGCACTGTTCGCCGTGCTGCGCGTCGGGGCCGCGTACGTGCCACTGGAGCTGGACCACCCGGACGAGCGGATCGCGGCGATCGTCGAGGACGCCCGGCCCGAGGTGATCCTCACCGTGAGCTCGGTGTCGCCCCGGCTGAACGGCGAACTGATCGAACTGGACCGCCCGTTGCCGGAGGCCAAGCCGTACACGACGTTCGCACCGGACGACCCGGACCGCCTGCGCCACCCCGCGTACACGATCTACACCTCCGGCTCGACCGGGAAGCCCAAGGGGGTGGTGACCGAATACGCGGGTCTCACGAACATGCTGATCAACCATCAGCGCCGGATCTTCGAGCCCGTCCTCGCCGAACACGATCACCGGGTCTTCCGGATCGCGCACACCGTGTCGTTCGCGTTCGACATGTCGTGGGAGGAGCTGTTGTGGCTCGCCGACGGGCATGAAGTCCACATCTGTGACGAGGAGTTGCGACGCGACGCGCCCCGCCTGGCCGCGTACTGCGCCGAGCACCGCATCGACGTCGTCAACGTCACACCCACCTACGCCCAGCAGTTGTTCTCCGAGGGCCTGTTGGACGACCCGGAGAGGCGTCCCGCACTGGTGCTGCTGGGCGGCGAGGCCGTCTCCCCGACGCTGTGGCAACGGCTCGCGGAGACCGAGGGCACGGTCGGCTACAACCTGTACGGGCCCACCGAGTACACCATCAACACCCTCGGCGTCGGCACCTTCGAGTGCCAGGACCCGGTGGTCGGCGTGGCCATCGACAACACCGAGGTGTACGTCCTGGACCCGTGGCTGCGTCCGCTGCCCGCCGGAGTGCCCGGCGAGCTGTACGTGGCGGGCATCGGCATCGCCCGCGGCTATCTGGGCCGGAGCGCCCAGACCGCACACCGCTTCGTCGCCTGCCCCTTCGGCCGTCCGGGGGAGCGCATGTACCGCACCGGGGACCTGGTGATCCGCCGGCCCGACGGAAACATCGCCTACCTGGGCCGCACCGACCAGCAGGTCAAGATCCGAGGTCACCGGGTCGAACCGGGCGAGGTCGAGGCCGTGTTCGCGGCCCATCCGGCGGTCCGGTTCGTCGCGGCGGTCGCGCAGCCCGACCCGCAGGTGGACGGCGCCCACCGCCTGGCCGCCTACCTGGTCCTCGCCGACTCCGCGGACCTGGCCCAGGTCGCCGGCGAGGCGGGTGCCGGCCTGCCGGACTTCCTGCGCCCCACGCACTACGCCCAGGTGGACAGCATCCCGCTGACCGTGAACGGGAAGGCCGACACCAAGGCGCTGCCGGAGGCCAGGCCGCTGGGCGCGCTGACCACGGCGGGGGAGCGGGGCCCGGAGACCGGGACGGAGAGCACCGTCTGCGAGTTCTTCGCCGAGGCGCTCGACCTCGACGACGACGAGGTCAGCGCGGTGAGCGACTTCGTCTCCCTCGGCGGGCACTCCATGCTGGCGGTGCGGCTGATCGGCCTCCTCCGCCGCGAGTACGGTCCTGTCATCACCATCCGCGACCTGTTCACCCTGCGAACCCCGGAAGCGATCGCCCGCCACCTCGATGAGACTCCTGACCCTGATGAAAACTCCTGACACCGAGCTGCCCCGCCCGGGGGCCGCCATCCTGCGGACGGCGCTCCGCCGGAACGTCGGCGCCATGATCGCGGGCACCGTCCTCATGGGCCTGTACCAGGCGGCCGAGACCGCGTTCCCCATCGCTCTCGGACTGATCGTCGAGCACACGATGCAGGACCGCAGCCTCGGCTCGCTCGCCATCTCGATCGGCTCGCTGGCCGTGATCATCACGACGGTGTCCCTGTCGTGGCGGTTCGGCATGCGCGTGCTGCAGAAGGCCAACACCACCGAGGCGCACCGCTGGCGGGTGCGGGTGGCCGCCTGCGGACTCCAGCCGGTGGCCAGGGACGTGGACCTCAAATCCGGCGAGATCCTGACCATCGCCACCGAGGACGCCGACCAGACCGCCGACATCATCGAGGTGGTGCCCCTGCTGATCAGTTCCCTGGTCGCCGTCGCCGTCGCGGCGGTCGCCCTGAGCCTGGCCGACCTCCGGCTGGGCCTGCTGGTGATCGTGGGGACCGTCGCGATCCTGTCGGTCCTCGCCGTGATGTCCAAGCGGATCGGAGCCAGTACGCAGGAACAGCAGGCCCGGGTGGCCCGGGCGGGCGCCAAGGTCGCCGACCTCATCATCGGGCTGCGCCCGCTGCACGGCTTCGGCGGCAACCACGCCGCCTTCGGCTCCTACCGTCGGGTCAGCACGGACGCGAAGCGCCAGGCGATCACCGTCGCCCGGGTGAACGGCGTCTACGCCGGCACCGCGCTCGCCCTCAACGCCGTCCTCGCCGCGGCCGTCTCCCTGACGGCGGGCTGGCTGGCCTTCGAGGGCCGGATCACCATCGGGGAACTCGTCATGGCCGTGGGCCTCGCGCAGTTCATCATGGAACCGCTCAAGATGTTCTCCGAGATGCCCAAGTACGTGATGATCGCCCGCGCTTCGGCCGAGCGCATGGCTCTGGTGCTGACCGCGCGACCCGTGACGACACCGGGTCCCGAGCGGCCGGAGCCCGGCGGAGAGCTGGAGGTCGACGGAGTGCGCCACGGGACCCTGCAGGGGGCGAAATTCACGGTCACCGCAGGAGAGTTCGTGGCGATCGCGGCCTATCAGCCGCGCGCGGCGGCCGACCTGGCCGCCGTCCTCGCGGTGAACGTCGCCCCCCACGCGTACGAGGGAGTGGTACGGGTCGGAGGCCGGGAGATCGCGGACCTGTCGATCGAGTCGGTCCGCGAGCACCTGCTGGTGAATCCCTACGACGGGGAGATCTTCGCCGGCACGCTCCGGACGAACATCGACCCGTCGGGCACCGGCCGGGCGATCGAGGCGGCCGTCGAGGCCTCCATGCTCACCGACGTCGTCGCCCTCCACCGCGAGGGGCTCGACTACCCGATCCGCGACCGGGGCGCGAACCTCTCCGGAGGGCAGCGGCAACGGCTCTCGCTGGCCCGCGCGTTGGCCGCCGACGCCGAAGTGCTCGTCCTGCACGATCCGACGACGGCCGTGGACGCGGTGACCGAACAGCTCATCGCGCGCAACGTCGCGAAGCTGCGCAGGGGCCGGACCACGCTCGTGCTCACCAGCAGTCCGGCGCTCCTGGACGCCGCGGACCGGGTGCTCGTCCTCGACGAGGGCGTCATCACCGCCGAGGACACCCACCGCAACCTCCTCGCCGGGGACGAGGCCTACTGCCGGGCCGTGGCCAGGTGAACCACACGGCGGCTCCCGGGGCGCGTCCGTGCCCGTCCCGGGAACCTCTCAGCCGAGAGCCCAGGCGACATCCCTGAGCAGCGCGTGCCGCCAGCCCGCCCGGTCGTGCCCGGACGCCGAACGCGACACCCGGACCGTGGCGCCGGCCTGCTCGGTCAGCGCCTCGGTCAGCTCGCAGTGCGGCAGCATCGGGCGCTCGTGCTCGCCCACGTCGAACGCGCACCGCAGCCGCGACAGGTCGGCGCCCCGGCGAAGTCGCTCGGCGAGGGCTCCGCCGACGGCCCCTCCCAGCGGATCCGGCAACGCCTCCGTGCCGGGCGCCCACCAGAAGGACCCCGACTGGCAGGCGACCCGCGAGACCAGCTCCGGGAACTCCAGCGCCGCGTACAGCGCGCTCAGACCGCCCAGGCTCTGCCCGGCGACCACCAGCCGCTCCGGGTCGGCCGGCACGCCCGACTCGGCGACCAGCGGCAGCAGTTCGTCCCGGACCGCCTCCCACAGCTCGGGGCGGCAGGTGAACTCGGCCCCGCGGTCCTTGGCCGGCAGGAACACGAGGGTCACCGGGGGCATGTCACCCGCGGCGACGGCCGCGTCGAAGGCGGTCACGGCCGGGTGCAGATACAGCCAGTCGTCCCCGTCGAGCAGCAGCACCACCGGACCGCCTCCGCCCGCCGGGTGGACGCGCACGGTCCGCCGCCCGCCGAGCCGGTCGCTGCTCCAGCGGATCCGGGTACGGGGGAGGGGGAGCACGTCGTCCGCGCCGAGGGCGGGCCAGTGCGGCTGGGCGGGGGCGTCCGGTGTCGCGACGACGGAACGGTCCGCCCCGGCGCCGACCGGATTGAACGGATCGGCATGGGCCACGTCCCCCGCGAGGACGCGGTAGGTCACCCGCAGCCGCGCGGGCATCCGGACTTCGGCGTACCAGCAATCCGTACCGCCCCAGCGGTGCAACGGGACGGGCGACGACCAGCTCTCGAAGTCGAGCACGGCCTCGGAACCGCGCCACAGGAAGAGGGTCCGCCAACCGTCGTCGGCGGGGACCGACACGGGCGTACGAGCCGCCGCCCAGAACGCGTCGCCGCCGGGGCGGCCCGGGAGACCGAAGGCGGCGAACGGATGCTCGTCGATCACCGGACGCATGAGCGTCTCCTTGTGAGAGAGGAAGAGGCGAGGCTGGGCTCTCCTGGATGAGGTGAGCCTAACCCAGCGGTCCCGAAGGGGGGTTGGCGATCCGGATTCGAAGGCTGCCGGTCAGCCCGAGGAGGCCGCGCGCAACATCCGGAGCTGCCCGATCTCCGCCACGTTCTTCATCAGCTCGGCGTTGACCCACGCGGCGGTGTGGGCGACGGTGTGGTCCGGCCCCTGCCCCCAGGGAGACGGGGAGGCGGCGTCGAGTGCCGCGTCGTCCAGGCCGTCCAGCACCCCCAGCCACGCCTCCCGGAGCTCACGCAGCCGGCCGATGGCTCCCTCGGCGTTGCCCGGCCACGCGATGTCCTCCCGGTCCCGCGGCCGCCGGCCCAGGCAGAGCTCTACCGTCGTGCTCCACCACCAGTCGATGTGCCAGCCGAGCCAGCCGATCGTCGGCACCGGAACGGGATCGGGCTCCGTCTCCGCCCAGTCCGGCATCCACCGCCCGTCGGCCCGCAGACGCACCGTCCAGCACAACGGCGTTGGCCGCCAGAGGAAGTCCTCGGTGTCGAGCCGCTCCAGGTGGTACTCGAACAGCGACCAGGTCAGATCGAACTGGCGGCGCAGAAGATCACATCGCGAAGCGTTCACCGGGCGACCCTGACACACCCGTGCGCCCCCGACAACGCGCTTTCCGACGGTCCGGGCCCTGCGGCCGGGCGGTGGTCCGGGCTCTAGGCGGTGTCTTCAAATGACCTGTGTGGTGCATCGTCGTCGGGTGATACGTCGTCATGAGCTGTCAGATGCCGAGTGGCAGTTCGTGCGGTCGTTGCTGCCCGATTCGTCGCCGGAGCGAGGGCCGACGGACCTCGTCAAGCGCGTCTTCGGGCTGCCACGATGCCTCGACGATGAACGCCGTCACCCTCGGCGGGAAGAAGATCGACACCATCAGCTCCCTGGCGCCATACAGAATGTGCGGCTCGGATCAGCCCACCGAGGACGGGTTCACGATGCACAGCAGCAGGCGTACGTCGCGTTCAGTTGATCGATTCGATCCGGTAGCCTGCGCGGTCGGCCGCCTCGAGAAATGCATCGGTGTCGGATGACTCGCGCAGGAGAGCACCGAGCTCTCCCTCGGCTTCAGCCAGGCGGAAGTTGGCGGTCGCGAACGGATGGGTCACCGGCGGCGTTCCCGGGAGGGGCGGCGGCGCTGAGGTGCTCACAAGGACCCCTGGCTCACCGCGTATCTCGAGCGCGAGACGTTCGCCCTGCAGGAGCCGGTAGCTGCGCGTTCGTTCGGACGCTCCGTTCACGGTGTACCCCCCCGCTCCGTAGACCTGCTCGGGGAGTGCGAGCACTCCGGATCGCTCGCCTGGAGCCACGCCCTCGCGTACGGGGTGGCGCTCAGCTCGCGGCCCTTTCTACCACCCGGGCACCGAAGTGGCGAGCGGCTGACAGGCTTTGCTACCAGCACTGAGAAGCCTCATCTGAGTGGTCACTTGGCGGCCCGGGACCGAAAGACGACCGGGATACCGGAACCGTTGTTCCTTCCTCGGACTCAGCGGCCCGAGCCGATGCCACCGGGGTGCCTTCAAATCATCACCGCTGGTGGATCATGGTGGCGTGATACGTCGCCATGAACTGTCCGATGCCGAGTGGGAGTTCGTCCGGCCGCTGCTGCCCGAGTCATTGCGGGGGCGGAAGCGGCTGGACGACCGCAGGGTCCTGAACGGGATCGTGTGGAAGTTCCGCACCGGGACGGCCTGGCGGGACGTGCCCGAGCGATACGGCCCTTGGGCCACTCTGCACACGCGTTTCCGCAGGTGGGCGGCGGACGGTACGTTCGACCGGATGCTGCGGGCCGCCCAGGCAAAAGCGGACGCGGCCGGTGACATCGAGTGGCTCGTGTCGGTCGACTCCACCGTCGTCCGTGCTCACCAGCACGCGGCCGGGGCCCGAAAAAGGGGCTCCGCGACCCGGCCCTCGGCCGGTCTAGAGGCGGTCTGACCACCAAGATTCATCTCACCTGTGACGACCGGGGCCGTCCGCTCGGCTTCGTCGTCACGGGCGGCAACACCAACGACTGCACCCGGTTCACCGCCGTCATGGAAGCGATCCGGGTGCCCCGGATCGGACCGGGACGCCCCGGAACCGGCCCGATCACGTCCTGGGCGACAAGGGCTACAGCTCGAAGCGCAAGTCGCGACCCACTGGCGGGTGAGCAGTATGCGGAACGCGCATGACCCCGCCGGTGCGCAGAAGATCCAATCGATGGCACCGTCGAAACCTTCATCCCGCACCACGCGGGACATGCCCCAACTTTCACCGTGGGAGTTGCCCCACCTACAGGTCGAGGACCGCCCACACCCTGCGCCCGTCCTCCGCCGTGTCCGTCCCGCACGTCACCGCACCCAGCCCGGTCAGCTCTGGCAGCACCGCCGTATCTGCGGCGGCGTTGCCCGGCAGGTGGGACAGGGCAACGATCAACGCCTGCCGGTCCTGGTCCGCGAGGTGCACGGACACACGCCGGCCGCCATCCGCGACCGCAGTACGCACCAGCAGCTCCGTCAGTCCAGCCGCGGCCTCATCAGCCTCTCGGTAACCCCAATCGTGCAACTGCCCCAACACGCACCCTGACGCCTTCCGCGCAGCCCACGGGGCGGCCTCCAACGACCAGTTCGCCGAACGCCGGTTCCGCACCAGCATCCGCGCCCGTCCCGTCCCCTCGAGGCCCGTTTCCGGGCGCGGCGGCGAAATCGGCCGCTTCGGTGGGGGTGGAGTCTTCGGCGGGTAGTCCGGAGTGTGTTCCGACACGATGGGCTCCCAGCTTCGGCGAACACCCATCGTAAAGCGACTGTGACCGCCCCAGGTCAGAACTGCATCGGCTGGGTGGCACCACTGGTAACGCAATGCAGTCGACAACCCGCCGGGGCACCCAAATCACCCCTCGGTGGACGGTCACCTCCGCTCGCGCGGAGAGCACGGCGGCCGGTGGACCGGCGCCCGCGTGAAGGCCGGTTCACCTCCGCTCGCGCGGAGAGCACGTGCGCTCCGGACGGAGTAGCCAGTCGTGCTCCGGCTCACCTCCGCTCGCGCGGAGAGCACATGAGTGCCGCACCGAGTAACTCGGCTTTCCTCGGCTCACCTCCGCTCGCGCGGAGAGCACCGCTACCCGGACGACACCTCCGGCGTCTCCGACGGCTCACCTCCGCTCGTCGCGGAGGGCTCGCCACCGAGTTCGTCGCGGGCACCATCACCGCCGACTCACCTCCGCTCGCGCGGAGAGCACGGCATCCTGGCCGCCGAGTACGGGTTCCAGGCCGGCTCACCTCCGCTCACGCGGAGAGCACGGGAACTCGTGGGGGGAGCGGCGGAGGGGGCGACTTCGTCGGTGACCTGTAGCCGAGGTCACCACCTTGGCAGGGGACTTGGCGGTCGAGCGCTAGTCGTGCGGGTAGTCCTTGTGCTCGACGTAGGGGGCGGCGAGGAGCCGCAGCTGGTACTCAGCAGTCCGGTCGGCTGCCCCACCTGCTCCCAGGTGCGGGATGACGGTGTCCTCCAGGAGTGCGAGGTGCACCTCGGCGGTGGCGACGGAGAACCGGGCATGCGCCGCGGCCTGCTCGGGATCTACACCGAACCGCTCGGGGGCCTTAGCCACCGTGCTGCTTGCGAAGCGGGCCTTCTCCAGCTGCTCGTCGAGCCGCGCCCGGAGGAAGGCCACCAAGGCGTCGGTCATGAAGGGCTCCCGGTGTTCTGCTGCTCGCGGAGGTCGTCGAGCAGCGACGGATTGACGATCTGGATGATGGTCTCAAGTTCACGTCCCCCTGTTCACCCAGACCGTGACGCCCCGCGAGATCGATGGCGTGTGCCACCTGCCGAACCAACGCCCCTGGGCCGCTGTGTACGGCACGGCGGCCCGCAACCCGAGGAGAACTGAAGATGCCCGAACCACGCTGGATGCTGTGATGGCGTACTTCGAGGGAAGGTACGTGCGGCAGTTCTTCGGCCACGAAGTTGCCGCCCAGTTGCGCGTCCTCGCCGCCGCCCCGCCCCGAACTTGTGGACCACGCTGCGACCCTTCGCGAAGCCGCCGAGGTGGTCGAGGAAGCCGTCGGCGCCACCGCCCAGAAGCCCCGTCGCTGAGGTCGCGGACCGGTTCACCTCCGCTCGCGCGGAGAGCGCAACGCCGGGATCTTGTACTTCGCGGTCCCGTTCGGTTCACCTCCGCTCGCGCGAAAAGCACGCCGCCCGGCTCGGCTGGCCCGCCTACGGAGCCGGTTCACCTTCGCTCGCGCGGAGAGCACTCCGGGACTCACGTCCTCACCACCATGTACAACGGCTCACCTCCGCTCGCGCGGAGAGCACAGCATCCAGTGCCGGTGTGCGCTGACCTTCGACGGCTCACCTCCGCTCGCGCGGAGAGCACCCGGTGACGTTGCCGTCCGGTGCCACGCGTTGCGGCTCACCTCCGCTCGCGCGGAGAGCACGTGAGGATGCCGCCGAGGATGCCCTCCCGGTACGGCTCACCTCCGCTCGCGCGGAGAGCACTGGGACTACCTGGGCGCCCAGGTCCGTCCCCGCGGCTCACCTCCGCTCGCGCGGAGAGCACGGGTTAGGAGTCGAGTGCCCGCCGGATGCCCTCGGCTCACCTCCGCTCGCGCGGAGAGCGCCGGCCCGATGTGTGCTCGCTGGCCCCGGCCTCCGGCTCACCTCCGCCTGCGCAGAGAGCACAGTTCATGGGACCACAGGCCCTTCTGGTACTGCGACTTACCTCCGCTTCTGCGGAGAGCGCACGACACCCATACCGGCCCACCCGGGCCCGCCCCCGGCTCACCTCCGCTCGCGCGACAAGCACCATCAAGGACCGCGGGCACGGCAGCCCTGCGCCGGTTCGCCTCCGCTCGCGCGGAGAGCACGGGGTGCCGAGGTGGTCTGCCCGGTGCCGCCGGTCGACTCACCTCCGCGCGCATGGAGAGCGCAGGGCCAGGCCCTCCTTCGTGAACTCGATGAACGGCTAACCTCCTCGCGCGGAAAGCACAGGGCGATCGTCGCGAGGTCGGGGTAGCCGAGCGGCTCACCTCCGCTCGCGCGGAGAGCACACGCGGTCGACGCGGAACGCTCCGCCCATCACCGGCTCACCTCCGCTCGCGCGGAAAGCACGCCGCGGCCGCCGCCGCCTCGACCTCTCGGGTCGGATCACCTCCGCTCGCGCGGAGAGTACGGGATTACCGTGTAGAGCCACGGCGGGCGGCTCACCTCCGATGGCCCAGAGAGCCCAGCGTCGTCGGGACGATCGCGTAGGGAGTGCCCGGGCCACCTCCGCTTGCGCGGAGAGCACACGGCCGACATGTACTCCGGCCAACCGGCCTGCGGCTCACCCCCGCGCCCGCAGAGGGCACGGATCAGACACCCGCGCGGCGGCGGCCAGCTGCGGCTCACCTCCGCTCGCACGGAGAGCACGCCAGCGACGGCGTCGGAGCCGCGCTCCTCGGCGGCTCACCTCCGCTCCTGCGGATAGCGTCCCGTGGAATTCTTTGCTGACCGTGCCGACGACGGGCTCACGCCCGTTCGTGCAGGGAGCTCTCTCTTCGCTACCTCGCCTTACAAAGCTCGGCGTCATTCCGCCGCTTTCCGCGCGTAGCGGAATTTGACCGGAGGTAGTCGCGCAGATAACTCACACCAAGCGGGTCACTTAACTTTCCCACGCGGACGACAACGCCACCTTCCGTATAAACACTTACTCTGGTGGGTGGCTTATTCCCATTCCCACGCAAGGGTGGCCATGGAGGAAATGTGGAGGTCGCTGCCGTGTAGGAGCACTGCGACCAGGAGCCCGGCACGGATTCGGTCGGCACCTGGTTGAATTTATCGAGCGGGAGCAATGCTGAGAAGTCCGCATCCATATGCTTTTCCGCGCCCGATGCCTGTAGCGATCTTTTCGCGAAGCAGTTCGGCGTCGAGGACTCGGGCCGTCCCATCGAATTGCGTGCGGGCATGCTGAATTCTCTGTTTTGCAACAGGGCCCTTGGAACCGTGCTGGCCTCGTACAGTGGCGAGCGGGTGGGCGGTGATGTGCAACGGCTCCAGCCCGCTTGCGTTGGACTGGCGTTCCCACCATTCAACAGCGGCATTGCCGCTCAAGGCCATAACCGGTGGGAGCTTATAGGCTTCCCGAGAGGTGGCACCTGGCTTCCGCACGGGGCTGGCTACACATCGGTAGTTGACGACCATCCCCTTGTGCAGGTTCGACAACAATGCGTCGAGTGATCGCGTTTCGACGTTGCCGTAAGCGTCTGGCAAGCGTGCGGTGTCAGGTTCCATGTGGCTCTGTAGTAGGATTTGCGGTCCACGCGGGCTTTCCTCTGCGCGGAACAAAACACCGAATGCGGCCCGGGCGGGTCCTTCTACTCCGTCGGGAAACATTTGCAGCATGCGTTGGTGCAGCCGGATGCCTTGGTCGCTGCCGGCGAGGTCCCTTCGGGCTTCGCGAGAACTGAGCGAAGGCACGATGCGGGTCAGCCACAAAGTCACCGGGCGCTCCTCTCCGGTTTAACGAAATGGGTGTCGATATAGGTTTGGAGCTTTTCCAGGTAGCCGGTGCCGAAGCCTTCGTACGCGGCCTCCGGCAGGTGTACGGCTCGCCGGTACAGCGGCCGGGGCCGGTACTGGCGCTCCAGCGGTGCGAACGACAGCGGCTCGTCGGTGACTTCGCCGCTGTGGTGATCGCCGTCGCCCCTGTCCGGGGCGCCGGTGTCCACGGGGAGCACCCCGAGCGGTCTGTCGCTGTAGAAGTCGGTTGCCTGTGGGCCGCGCCGCGGCCTCTTGGTTGCCAGGGGCAGCCGTACGAGGTGGTGCAGTGGATCCTCTACGGTTCCCAGCAGGATCGGTCCCTCCGGCGGGCAGGACCGGCGGCCGAGGAACAGGGGCCAGCGCGGGTCACGGAGGGCATCGGCGCACACGTGGAGCAGCTCTGCGTCGTCGGAGGTGAGCGCGAGGGTGAAAGCCGCGTCGGCCAGGTACTGACGCTTGGAGACCAGAGTGCCCTTGTCCTCGGCCCTGCGTTTTCCGTCAACGGTGATCACTTTTTCGTCGGCGGGTAGCCCACCGCCTACGGTGTGGAAGTCGGACAGAACTACGCCGGGGCGGTCGACCCGTACCGTCATCGACAGTGCCGTGAGGTCGTCCAGGGGTGCTCCGCGCTCCCGGCCGAGACCTGCGGCCAGCATGCCCACGACGCCGGACCGTGTGGGGAATCTGGCGGTGTCACGCAGGAGGTACTTGCTGTGGGTGCCCCAGGACTGCAGTGGGCCGGCCAGGCGCAGCAACAGCCCACGGGCGGGTTGCTCGGTCACTGCGGGGCCTCGGCGAGTGCCACGTCGACGGCGGCGGTGACGAGGGCTTCGAAGGACGCGTGACGCTCTCCGAGGTGCTCCAGCTTGTCGAACTGGAGGGAGGCGTGCGCCGCGTGGAGAACGCGGCTGGGGCCGAGGAGGGTGTTCGCGGCCTTGGCGTAGGCGTCGATGCCTTCCACGGAGCGTGCAACGTAGCCGCCGTGCTGGGCGGACCGTACGGGCTCCTCGAAGGCTGCGGCGAAGGACAGGGGCCGGTCGGAGCGGACCGCCACGTGGACCAGGTGCGGGAGCGAGTGCGGGGCGGTGGAGTTCTTCTTGGCCTGCGGCAGTGACTCGATGAAGGAGAGCAGGAACTGGGCGGCGAGTTCGCGGGCGGCGTTGACGGCGATGTCGTTGTCGTCGCTCAGGTTTTTGGTGAGTTCCTGTAGGTCGACTGTGGCGAACCGGTACAGGGTGCCGGTGCTGAACTCGGCCGTGCCCATGTGGCCGCTGCCTGTTTCATCGCCCTTTGTCGCGGTGACATCGTCGACGGCTGCGAAGTAGTCGAGTTCGACCTCGGTGGTGTGGGTGGTGAAGGCGTGCGCGACCTGGACGGCGCCGTCGACACCGGCCCGGTCGACCTCGGCGAGCATGCGGCCGAAGAGGTTGATGACGCCGTTCCTCTTGAGGAGGATCTTGTCGATCTTCCCCTTCAGGGCGCTCTCGGGCTTCGTCTTTCCCTTGCCGGTGAAGTCGGTCGTGAGCGCGTCCTTGTGGGCTTCGGCGATGTCCGCCAGTTCCTCGACAGCGTCTTCGGGGAGGTAGATGAGCGCGTTGGTCAGAACCTTGTTCGCGATGGGCTGCTTGTCCTTCCCCTTGGCCACCTCCCACTTGATGCTGCTCCCCGCCGCGACATGGGCACCGGCACGTCCGGCAAGCGCCTCATCCCACCCGCGGTCGCGTAGTACTTCGGCGACCCGCTCACCGATGCGGCGCGTGCGCAGCGCGCTGTCCCCGAGCGCTTCCTGGAAGTGCTCGCGGATGGCCCGCTTCCAGGACTGGCTGGAGATGCGGGTCCGCAGGGCGTCGCCGTAGAGCATGGTCTTGACCGAGTTGGTGTCGTCCCGATTCAGGTTCGCGTACGGAACGGGCTGAACAACGTGGATATCGACGAAGCGCGGCTTGAGGGCCATCAGGGAGCTCCTGTGGGTGAGAGGGTCAGTCCCGGTCGGCACGGGCCGTGATCCGGTAGAAGTCCTGCAGCCAGCGGCGACTGATACGCCCTGACTGGTAGGGCCAGTTGACGAGGTCTGCCAGCAACTGTCCCCAGTCGATCGGGGCACCGGCGGAGCGCACCTGATTCACCGCAGCGGGGAGGTGCAGGTGGATACCGCGGAGACTCTGGCGCGTCAGGAGGTTGATGCGGTTCTCTGCGGCGCTCATCCGCATGGAGGCACCCTTCGCCATGACGGCTTGTCCCAGAGTCGCACCGAACGAGGACCCGTACGGGGTGGCTTCTGACGGGGCGGTTCCCTCGTCCGGTTCGCCGTTCTCTGGAAGAGCCTGCTCGCCTTGCTCGGCGGCGGTGTCTTCGTCGTCGTCCTGGCCGGGTGTGAAAGCGTGTCGTGGCTGGGCTGCGATCAGTGAAGCCACCGTGTAATGGGCCTGGGCTGTTCGGTCATCACACTCTTCCGGCAGGCGCGTCGTCAGCAGCCGGTGCATGGGGCGGGCGCGCGGGTGGTCCAGATCGCGGCGCAGCCCCGCGCGCAGTGCGGCACGGGCTCCGGGGTCCGCGCGGCACAGGCGTTCGATACTCAGGGCGAAAGCGGCATACGAGGCGCGAGTCCTCTGGCGCTTGCCTGCTTCAGGGGCTTCGGGGTTCACGGCCTGTCCTCGGGTCGGTGGGCGACGCTCACGACTTCTTGGCCGCCCTGGTCGTCTTCGGTTGCTCCATCGCATTGAGCGGGTCTTTCAGTGCGGCGAGGATGATCGCCTTCGCGCTGGTGACGGCCTTCGCGCCCCGTGGGGTGCGTGTCACGGAATCGGTCACCGCCTCGTACGCGTCAAGTGCGTGGAGCCCGAAGGCCCGGCATGCGGCCTCGAAATCGAATCCGGAGTCCACGGCGCCGTCAGCTCGGGTCAACTGCCGGAACCTCGACCAGAACTCGTCCTCCGCCGACGGCCAGTACCGTGCCGCGACCGCGTCCAGCCAGGCCCCAGGGTCGTTCTTCTTGTCATCCGTGTACTTCAGCCACGCTTCCTTTGTGGCCTGCTCCAGCCGGTGCCCGAAGAGCTCGCCGAGTTCGCGGAGCTGGCGTACGGGCAGGTCGCTGCTCACCACGTCTTCCTCTACGCGGGAGAGAAGTACCGGGGTGGCGGAGTCGACGTACTGATGGTTGGCCGCCTGGCTGGCGTCCTGTTCGAAGCCGAGCGCACGTACTCGCAAGTACTCGCTGACGTCGAAGGCGTGGTCCATCACCTTTGGCTGGATGGGGCTGGCGTCATCCAGCTGCTTCAGCAGAAGGGCGTCGATGTCCCGCCAGAGGGAACGGGAGGAGCGTGCGAGCCGGGGGAACGTCTCTCCGTCCTTGCCGATGTCCCAGATCAGGTAGTCGTCCTCCGGGCGGATCCGCCCGGCATCGTAGGCCCAGGTGATGTACGCGTCGGTGGTGTGCTCGCTGTCCTCGGCGGCGACCAAGTACAGGGCGTGCTGCGAACAGGCGGTGAGCCGCGAGCAGGGGCCCTGCGGTTCGGGCATCGGCTTGAGCGGGTCCGGAAGATCCTCTCGCTCCCACGGGCACAGGTCCATCTGCCGGCTGACGTCGCCGTCCGGCGGGGTCAGACCCGCCAGCAGTGTCAGGAGCAGATTGTCGCACTCCGGGTGATACGACAGCGCGGCCCGCAGGGGTGACGCCTTCGCGTAATGGTGGCTCACATGGTCGACTGCACGTCTTGAGAGGGCCCCGGGGGCTCCCCAGTAGTGCCAGGTCAGCAGCGACAGCGTCGCCTGCGAAAGGTGGGGAAGAACGAGCTCGGCATGGCTCCAGTGCCCGAACCAGGAGTGGTTGTTGCCCGCTGACCGGCTCATGACCAGCTTGTGGATCCCGGCAGTCTGGTTCCTGTCGCACTGGTCGGGGAGACGAGGGTCCTGGAGCCAGGGACGATCACGGTCGAACAGGTCGAAGCGATGGGCCCACTGGTCGAAGTAGCCCGCGATGCCCGCCTTGCGGCCGCCGGGGAGTTCGATGCTCTGCTCAGGAAAGCCCTGCTCAAGGATCTCCTCCCGCCGATCGCCCCAGCTTGCGGGACCGGCCTCGTCCAGAGCGGTGATCCGGGCGGTCAGCGCGTACAGCAAGCGCAGCAGAGCCGAGTGAGCCGGAGCTTCCGGAATAAGCAGCGTGCGAATCTCTCCGGCACGCAGGAACAGACTCCTCAGACCCACATACGGCGGACCCGACTTCCCCTCCAGCCATGCGACAGGAATCCATGGCTGTTCGATCAGATTGGACGCAGGCGTAGCCACGCCCCTCCCCCCCCCCGTGGTCGGACATCCCCTAGATGCTAGACGGACGTACGGGACGGAGTACCCGTTTACGGCAACTCGTCGATCATCAGGCCGTGTTCACTCATGCAGAATCGATGCTTCGGGCCGGTGTACACCCACCCACCGTCTTCCGACTTTTTCAGATTCAGCCGGAGAACATTCTTGAGGGCGGCCATGCCGCGCCAGGCATTGTTGGCATCACCCTCCACGCCCTCGACGAGTCGCTTCGGTACCGGAATCAGATACGGGACCAGCTGGCCCGGCACCGGTCTCCCCTTGTGGCCTCGCTCAAGTCTCCGCTCCGGAACGCCGTCCTCCAGGAGATACACCCG
Organism: Streptomyces anulatus; assembly: GCF_014650675.1. Lineage (GTDB taxonomy): Bacteria > Actinomycetota > Actinomycetes > Streptomycetales > Streptomycetaceae > Streptomyces > Streptomyces anulatus. Next base: position 90,259 of record NZ_BMVK01000025.1, read on the forward strand.
GTTCCCCGGCCGGCCGTGCTCGTACAGACAGACCACCTGCACCACGTCCTCCCCGAGCACGGAGGAGAGGAGCTCGGGCTCCATACCGGTGGGGTCGCGGCTCAGCAGTCCGAGGTCGCCATCGAGCTCCCCCGGTCCAGGCACCGCCAGCCACCGCGCAGTACCGCTGGCCTTGTGTTCACGGACCGTGCGCTGGTTGTCGAGCTGCTGGAGCTCACGCGCCTCCGGCCCCTCCAGCCTGTCGGCGAATTCGTCGGCATACACGTCATCCAGCACGAGGGGCAGCTCTTCGGGCAAGGCAACCGTCCTGCCGGTCCCCAGGAGCAGGTCAGTGCGCCGTACCAGCGCGGCGTCGTCCAGTTCCGACGCGTTGTCCGCTCGGAGCACCACCAGCCTCGACCGGTCACTCACGCTCTGCACCGCACGGGCCAGCAAGGCCGCGAGCGGCGCCGGTCCGGATAGGACGAGGTCGAAATGCAGGCCCCGGACATGCTCCAGCATCGACGTCGTCACCAGCACCGAGGGGCCAGAGCCCCCACCATGTGGGGCGAAGGCACCCCGGCAGGCTGCGAGACGCTGCCACCGGTCCTTGTTCCGCATCTGTTCATGGATCAGGGTCACGTTCAGACCGGGGAAGTCCTTCGTGAGCTGACGGAACGTGCGGATGGCTTCCGCAGGCGTCGCCCGGTAGACGGCGGCTCTTCCGTTTCCGGCTGCGACGATCGGTGCAAGAGCCGCCTGGATCGCGCCGTACGGCGTACCGTCAACGACTTCGATGCTGAGCGTGCTGGCGCGAGCGGCATCGGCAGGCTGCTGGGGCTGGTGACCGCCTCCGGACTGAGCATCCACGAACGACCACCCCGGCGACCGGCGGGGCTGCGTCACTGGCTTCCTGCCCCCTCCTGCGCGATGGCGGTAGGCCGCCAGCATCGCGTCCACCGACTTGTCCGCAGCCGTGGCTGCCAGGACAACCGGGATCCGCAACGCGGCAGCCCACTCCAGGAACCGCAGCATCAGCTTCTGCCCCCAGGCGCCGCGGGCGTGGGCTTCATCCACCACGACGACCTTGCCGGAAAGAGCAAAGAGCCTCATGACGTTGAACTTCACCGGCATGAAGGCCTGCAGAAGTTCGTCCACCGTCCCCGTGCCGAGCGCAGCCAATAGCGCGCGGTGATGGGAGTTGAGCCAGCTGTTCGCCGTTGGGGCCCACTCCTCGCCAGGTTCCGGACTGACTCCGCCAGCCGCATTGGCGTGCGCCCACTGCTCCGCGGCTTCCGCCGGCTTCAACCGGGAAGAGCTGTGGAGCAGCAGCGATCGCCAGGGGCCGGTCAGTGCCTGCTCGGCGAACGCATGCACCTGCGCCATGTGGCTGTCAGCCGCTGAACCGGTCGGCAGTGCGTAGAAGAGGCCCCGCGCGCCCGCTGCATGCCCGAGGACGGCCGCTGCGCGAAGGGCCGCTTCCGTACGCTCCTCCGACGGCGGAGCCGTCACGACCACCATGCCCGGCCCGTGCTCGGCCACCAGATCGGGCACCTGGCGAGCCATACTCGCCACAAGACCACGCTTCCCCGCAGACTCAGGAGGTTCCGGCGGCCGGGCGAACCCGGTCCCGAGCAGGTCCATCCGCTGCAACAGGCGGGGAGCGGCCGAGCGGGCAAGCTGCCAGTAGGAGTCCAGATCGTCAGGAGTTCCAGCCCATGCCTCGTCCCTGAGCCGGGTCCGAATCTCCTCCTCGATACTGGCCAGCCAGTCCGACAAGGTCACCAACCCCGTCAGGACGACGGCCGCTCCTGGCGTCATCCGACCCTGCGGAACCGACCTCACCCCGACCACTCTGCGCACCTCGTCGAAGTGGAGCCGCCGCTGCTCCTCCCAACTCCCCACGGCCATACCGGGGTGACGCGCTGCAGGGCACCGCGAGTCCTTGTCGTAGACCACCGGGTGGAAGCGGCCACCGTGGCCGCCGAGCAGCTGCGCCACCGCGTGACTGAGCTGGGACTGCGGACGCCGCTTCGACGACGGATAGCCGATCTCCTTGAAGATCCCCACCAGCCACCAGTGTGCCGCCGCTTCGTGCGACTGCCGGTCCTGCACGGCGCCGGCACCGAACGTGTACCCCGGCTCACCGCCCAGCTGCTGAGTCAGCAGCTTCCCCCCGTGCTTCGGTCCATTCCGGTGCAGTTGAAACGGCACGCTGATCTTCCCGATGTCATGCAACCCCGCCCAGAATGCCGCAAGCGCCCGCGCCTGCTCATCCGAAACCTGCAGCGCCTCCGCTACCGTGCTCCGCTGGTGCACGGTCAGCAGCTCGTCCCAGACGACCTCAGCGACGGCGGCCGTGTCCAGCAGGTGGCAGATCAGAGGATGCGTATGGTCTGCACCGCGGGCGTCCTCGCCCAGCCCGGCAGCCTTGCCCCAGAGGCGGGATTCCAGAGGCACGGTGCTCCTTGTCACGAGATCGGACTTCCGAAGAACGCAGCAGAAGAAGCTGTCTCGCAATGCTTCGTCGCCTTGCAGCATCCCTGTGAAGACCGGCGCGGGGGAGTTCGGACAACCGCAGGTATACCAAGTTCGTGGTCCCGTAGAGTACTTACTGCTGCACGCCTCTCTGGGAGGTGCGCGGAATCCCATTGGCTCTTCAGGCGACAGCACATCGAGATGAACGCACGACCCTCTCGAGGGATGTGGCGCAACCTCGACCGTGTCTGCGCTCTGGAGAAGCAGTGTCTCGGTTCCTGCGGAAGTTCGTTCTGCGACGCGAGGTCCTCCTCGAGGTATCGCGCGTGGTGGTCAGCACGGTACTCCGTGTCCTGATCAACGAACTCGTCAGCTGGCTCTTCTGAGCCAACGGCGACGGATCCCAGAGGTCCGTCGCCTCCTACATGGCGAGGATGTCCCGCTGGCTTCCGATGTTTCCCCATTACGGCTCTGTCTTCCCGCGCGTCCAGCAAAGCTCTTCGCGCGAGCGAGGTAGCCGCAAACGCATGCGGTATGGGTCCCTACCCTTCTCCGTCGTGGAGTCGGCTCCGCGTGAGCGGGGGCCAGCCGGTGTTGCGCGACACACTGCGCGGCGCGTTGCCTCGACGTCCGTTCCTTGAAACGTGAAGAGCGTGATTGTTGTCCCCGACGGCTACGGCACCACCCTCACCCGCCCCCTCGACGCACTCCTCGAGGCCATCCGCCCCGGCCTCACCATCCGCTACCGCTGCGCCGCCAGCCCCGTCCGCAAACCCGGTGCCACCACCCGCGCCCTCTACAACCTCCCGCCCGTTGTCGCCCTCACCGGCACCGCAGCCGACGAATGGTGGCTCCGGCAGGCCGACAACAGCGGCATCAAACCCCTCACCCACCACTCCCACCCCCTGGACACCTTCCGCGGGCAACGCCGCCCCACAGGCACCCCGCCCCAGCGCATCCGCCACTCCCGTACCCAGTTCGACGGAACCGCGGCCATCATCGACACCGACCTCCTGCGGACAGCAGTCCTGAACGGCGTCGGCCGAGGCAAGGCGTACGGCTGCGGCCTCCTCAGCATCGCCCCCGCAAGGCAGACTTCATAAGACCCACCACCCGGCAAGCAGGTACATGCTCCGCGTGCGAGCAGAGACCAGCTCGGCCAGGCGCAGAAGCGCTCTTCGCGCGAGCAGAGGTGAGCCGCTGGTCCCACACCACACCGGCAAGGCCCACGTGGTCCTCTCCGCGCGAGCGGAGGTGAGCCGCCCATCGGACCGATGACCGTCATCCCGGTCTCGTCCTCTCCGCGCGGGCGGAGGTGAGCCGGTTGCACAGCTCGTAGGGAGTCAGCAGCGCTTGTGCTCTCCGCGCGATCGGAGGTGATCCGTGGTGCCGCTCCCTCCCGCCGGAGGCGATCACGTGCTCTCCGCGCGAGCGGAGGTGAGCCGATGGAAAGCAAGGGGACCGCCGAGGTCGGCCTGTGCTCTCCGCGCGAGCGGAGGTGAGCCGTCTTCCCGGTTCTTCACTGGGCTCATATTTAGGTCCTCTCCGCGCGAGCGGAGGTGAGCCGGCCGAGGTGACGGTGGAGGTCGAGGACAAGGAGTCCTCTCCGCGCGAGCGGAGGTGAGCCGGCGACCGCACCGCCCGCGGGAGGGTGACTACCGTGCTCTCCGCCCGAGCGGAGGTGAGCCGTACCAGACCTGCGGGTCCTTCACGGCCGCCATGTACTCTCCACGCGAGCGGAGGTGAGCCGGTCGAGCGCAACGTGATCGGCATCGACTCCCTGTGCTCTCCGCGCGAGCGGAGGTGAGCCGCCGCCCTCTGGGGCGGGGACCTCCTCCTGACCGTGCTCCCCGCGCGAGCGGAGGTGAGCCGTCGTGATCTCCGCCGGCCTTCGGTACACCGCCGTGCTCTCCGCGCGAGCGGAGGTGAGCCGGAGTTCGGAACTCTGCGCACCGCGGTCAACAGGTGCTCTCCGCGCGAGCGGAGGTGAGCTGGAGCTTGAGGACTACATGATCGAGGGCGGCGCGTGCTCTCCGCGCGAGCGGAAGTGAGCCGACGCTGGAGGATCTGAGCGCCGCCCGGCCCTTGTGCTCTCCGTGTGAGCGGAGGGCAGCCAGCCCGCAGGCCCTCGTCCGTGAACAGGGCGTTGCGCTCTCCGCGCGAGCGGAGGTGAGCCGTTCGAGGCGGAGAAGGCTGAGCTGGAAGGGCAGTGCTCTCCGCGCGAGCGGAGGTGAGCCGGTCGACCAGAACGGCATCGGCCACGGCGTGGTGTGCTCTCCGCGCGAGCGGAGGTGAGCCGAACTCCACCACGGCGTCGATCCCAGCCGAGACGTGCTCTCCGCGCGAGCGGAGGTGAGCCGATCCTCGTCTCGGACCTCCTGGACGCCCACGCGTGCTCTCCGCGCAAGCGGAGGTGAGCCGAGATTGAGCGGCAGACGCGGGAGGACGGACGCGGTGCTCTCCGCGAGAGCGGAGGTGAGCCGGCAGCGGGGGGAGACTCGTCCCTCAAAACGTGCTCTCCTCGCGAGCGGAGGAGAGCCGCTGACGGAACAGGCCGTCATCATCCGACGGGAGTGCTCTCCGCGCGAGCGGAGGTGGGCCGCACCACGGGCTCAAGATGACCGGCGTCCTCTTGTGCTCTCCGCGCGAGCGGAGGTGGGCCGAAGGCGTACATCGCCACGAACGGCCGCCCGCCGTGCTCTCCGCGCGAGCGGAGGTGAGCCGTCGTAGTCCGCAACGTTGCCCGGCGTCGCGACGTCCTCTCCGCGCGAGCGGAGATGAGCCGCAGCTCGACTGCCAGCCAGAGAACGGCCAGCGTGCTCTCTGCGCGAGCGGAGGTGAGCCGCCCCGGTCCCCGCGATCCGGGAACTCGCCCCGGTGCTTTCCGCGCGAGCGGAGGTGAGCCGACATGGACGTCGCGGCCAGGGGTGTACCCCGGGTGCTCTCCGCGCGAGCGGGGGTGGGCCCGGGGGCCGCCGGGCGGTACTGCGCCGACACGCGTGCTCTCCGCGCGAGCGGAGGTGGGCCGACGTCGAGGCCGGCCGTACGAGCCCGCTCCTCGTGCTCTCCGCGCGAGCGCAGGTGAGCCGGGGAAGGTTAAGGGGAGGCCGAAGAAGAACGGTGCTCGTCGCGCGAGCGGAGGTGAGCCCGTCAAGGAAACGACGGGTCGCGTCACCTCGCGGTGCTCTCCGCGCGAGCGGAGGTGAGCCATACCAGACCTGCGGGTCCTTCACGGCCGCCATGTACTCTCCGCGCGAGCGGAGGTGAGCCGATCCGCCGGGGAGACCGGCTGTCGTCCAGAACGTGCTCTCCGCACGAGCGGAGGTGAGAAGTACACCCTCGTCAACCGGGACCTGCGCCGCACGTGCCTTTCCGCGCGAGCGGAGGTGAGCCCCGGAGATCGAGCTTGCGGAGCGGCTTGCCGCGGTGCTCTCCGCGCGAGCCGAGGTGAGCCGCCGTCGGGCGCCGGGCGGAAGGTCGAAGGAACGTGCTCTCCGCGCGAGCGGAGGTGAGCCGCCGATCTGCACCAGGGTCCAGGCGCGGGTGACGTGCTCTCCGCGCGAGCGGAGGTGAACCGCCCTACATCGGCGACGACCACGAGCCGGACGCGTGCTCTCCGCGTGAGCGGAGGTGAACCGTCACCATTCGGTCAGCCAGGTGTTCGACGGAGTGCTCTCCGCGCGAGCGGAGGTGAGCCGGACACCGACAAGCTGACCGCGACCCGCCGGTTGTGCTCTCCGCGCGAGCGGAGGTGAGCCGTCCGCGAGGTTGGCCACCACGTCGGCGGTCACGTGCTCTCCGCGCGAGCGGAGGTGAGCCGCACGCCCACAACGGCGAGGGCCGCATCCTGTGGTGCTCTCCGCGCGAGCGGAGGTGAGCCGGCCCGGGGGTTGTGGTGGCCGATTTGGCAGAGGTGCTCTCCGCGCGAGCGTCCTGTTCCGGTGCGGTGACGGCTTCGGTGAGCAGGACTTCTGCCCGGGTGGTGCAGGAGTCGTCGTCCTCGTCGACCCAGTGCTTGAAGCTGTCGCGCTCGTACCCGGTCCGCTTCTCCTCGGCGACCGGGATCTTCCCGATGGCTTCGGCCAGGGGGAGGCCGGATCCGTCCTGGGCGCCGCCGGGCGCACCGGACGGGTTGGCGGTGGCGGGGGGCTTGGGGTTGTCTGCCTCGAGTGTCTCGGCGGAGCAGGCGGTCAGGGTGATGGTGGTGAGCAGGGTGGCGGGCAGGAAGCCGAGGCGGCGCGTCACGGGGGACTCCAGCGGGTTGGGGCTGATGCCGGCTCATGATTTCAGTTGGGCAATGTTGGTGAGGGTGTGTCACTCGTTCGGGAGGGCTTTCTCAGGCGTTCTGTGTTCCGTGAGGTAGGTCACCCTGAATCTTTGCTCTGTTTGCGCAAATTCATGGATGTGTGGGGCGGAGGGGAAGGTTTGCCGGTGGCAGGGTTGGCGATCTGGTGGCGTGGGGTGGCTGTTGTTGCTGGATAAGCAGTTGGGAACACCCGTACGTCACTAGAGATTCGCTCTGGGTGACATTTTGTGGGTTGCCACTGCACACCAGCGCGTCTTGGGTCGTCGTTGTGGTGAAAGCGCACTCCGGCGCACTCCCGGGCACAGTCCAGCCG
>NZ_BMVK01000026.1 GCF_014650675.1 Streptomyces anulatus
GGTCTCGGCGACAACGAGCACGTCGAGGTGGCGTGGCCCGTGGACGCCTTCGACCCGGTTGAGCTCGATGTCGCTGCTGGCCGAGGGGCCCGAGATCCACGTCATGGGCCGGGTCGGGGACAAGCGTCCTACGGCCTGGGGAACCGACCCCACGATCTGCTGCTCGTACACGATGCAGACGTGGTGGTCGGGAACGAGGGTGAGTTTTCGGCTCCCTTGGTCCGGTTCCGCGTCAAGAACGATCGTCCCTGTCTCGGCTATGGCGAGTGCGCACCCCGTGATCACGCTTCCGAAGGTGTCGAGGCGGCGAGCCGTGAGATCGGCGCTCTCCCGTTCGATGCGGCATCCGACCAGCTTGAGCAGATCGTCGGGTAGCCCTGGTGGCACGATCACGTACGCGGATTCGCGCTCCGCGACCAGACGCGCGACGAGCTCCGCAGCCCGGGCGGGGATGGTTCGGTGCACGGTGGCCTTGTATTCCTCCAAGGTCTGCACCAGCAGCGCCATGGTCTCGGCGGGCGTGCGGTCGCCGTGTTGGTGGGCGTAGGTCCGGGAGACCGGGTGCACAGGGTTGGCTTCTCCGTCCGGGCGGCTGCCCAGAGCCTGCCGGATGCGGTCGAGTACCTGCTCGCGATCGCTCACTGGGCATCTCCCTTCTCTCCTTGCTGACGTTGCCACCAGTCGCGGAACGGCCTGTCCGGCACCTGCGGCAGGTCGCGGCTGTCGGACCATGCCCGCCCGGGACCGGGCAGGCGGGAGGGGTGCAGCCTGCGGGTGCGGGACGCCATGCGCTGGCCGGCGGCCAGCACGGCGGGGTGGTCGAAAGCCCAGGCTGCGGCACTCATCGCCGCCCTCTCCAGGTGGTGCCCGCCTTGGTCGACGACCCGCTCCCGGAGGTGGACGAGGACTTCGGGAATGTCGATGGCGACGGGGCACACCTCGTAGCAGGCCCCGCAGAGGGAGGAGGCGTACGGCAGGGAGGCGTCGACTTCGCTCGTGGTGCCGCGTAGTTGCGGGGTAAGGATCGCACCGATGGGTCCCGGATAGACCGAGCCGTACGCGTGGCCGCCGGCCCGTTCGTACACCGGGCAGACGTTGAGGCAGGCCGAGCAGCGGATGCAGCGCAGGGCCTGCCGTCCCACCTCATCGGCGAGGGTGTCGGTCCGGCCGTTGTCCAGGAGGACGAGGTGGAAGTTTCGCGGGCCGTCACCGTCGGCGGTTCCGGTCCACATGGAGGTGTACGGGTTCATCCGCTCGGCGGTCGAGGAGCGTGGAAGTGTCTGAAGGAACACCTCCAGGTCCCGCCAGGTCGGTACGACCTTCTCGATGCCCACGACGGAGATGAGGGTGTCGGGGAGGGTGAGGCACATGCGGCCGTTGCCCTCCGACTCGACGACGACGAGGGTGCCTGTCTCGGCGACCATGAAGTTGGCCCCGGAGATGCCGACCTTGGCGCGCAGGAACTTCTCTCGCAGGTGCAGTCGGGCGGCTTCCGCGAGTTCGGCGGGCTCGTCGGTGAGGCCTTCTGGCGCCGGGCGCCCCCAGATCCCCATCTGGTCACGGAAGATGTCGCGGATCTCGCTGCGGTTGCGGTGGATCGCCGGTACCAGGATGTGTGAGGGGCGGTCGTCGCCGAGTTGGACGATCAGCTCCGCGAGATCGGTCTCGTACGCGGTGATGCCTTCGGCCGCCAGGTGTTCGTTGAGCTCGATCTCCTGGGTGGCCATCGACTTGACCTTGACGACCTCGGTTTCGCCGGTCGCTTTCACGAGGTCGGTGACGATCCGGTTGGCCTGGGCCGCGTCGGCAGCCCAGTGCACGGTCCCGCCCGCGGCGGTGACCGCTTCCTCCAGTTGCAGCAGATAAGTGTCCAGGTGCTGGAGGGTGTGGTCCTTGATCTGCTTGCCGGCCTCTCGGAGCTCGGCCCAGTCGTCGAGTTCGGCGACCGCTCTGGCCCTCTTGTCGCGGATCGTGTGTGTGGCATGGCGTAGGTTCGCCCTCAGCGTGTCGTCACCGAGTGCTTGACGGGCGGCCTCGGGAAACGCGGGCATGCCCAGGTAGGTGCCGCTCATGTCAGGGGCTCGTCTTCCGTGCTGGCGAGGATCTCGGCGATGTGCAGGGGGCGGATGTCTTCGTCCTGTCGTCGGATGATGCCGCCGATGTGCATCAGGCAGGAGTTGTCTGCGGTGCACAACGCGGCTGCCCCCGTGGATACGGCGGCAGCGACTTTGTCACGGCCCATGGATGCTGAGACGTCCGCGTTCTTCATGGCGAACGTGCCGCCGAAGCCACAGCATTCCTCCGCGCCCGGCAGCTCCATCAGCTCAAGGCCCTTCACCGCCGCGAGGAGCTGTCGGGGCCGTTCGCCGAGACCGAGACTGCGCAACCCGTGGCAGGTGGGATGGTAGGTCACCTTGTGCGGGAAGTACGCCCCCACATCGGTGACGCCGAGGATGTCGACGAGGAACTCGGTCAGCTCGTAGGTCACGGGAACGACCTTGGCGATGGCCTCGGCCAAGGAGGAACCTCGCCCTTCTGCTTCTGCCCGACGACCCATCCTCGGGTAGAGCTCGCGCACCATGGCGCCGCACGACCCCGAAGGCGTGACGATGGCGTCGTAGTCGGCGAAGACGTCGGCGAACCGGTGAGCGAGCGGTTCGGCCTGGCGCCTATAGCCAGTGTTGTAGTGCGGCTGGCCGCAACAGGTCTGTCCGAGCGGGAAGTCGACGTCGACGCCGAGCCGGTTCAGCAGTCGCACCACGGCGCGGCCTGTGCCGGGGTAGAGCGTGTCGTTGACACAGGTGAGGAAGAGAGCGACACGCATCGCGGTCCTTCGGTTCGGGCGGTAGGGCTCCGGATGGGCACGGTGTCAGGTTCCGCGCCCATCCGGAGGTTCGGGCGTCCGGTCTCAGCCGGAGATCCGCCGGGCAGCGGCATCCCAGGCCGCTCGGTCGCCGGACGGTTCGTAGCGGTGCAGCGGCTGGCTGTCCGCCACCTGCTGCCGCATCTGGGGGACGTCGCCGACCAGGCCGAGAGCGCGGGCCTGGACGAGTACGTTGCCCAGGGCGGCCGCTTCCACCGGGCCTGCGACGACGGGCAGGCCGGACGCGTCGGCGGTGAGTTGGCACAGCAGCCTGTTGCGGGCGGCGCCGCCCACCATGTGGATGACGTCGACGTGGCGGCCGGAGAGCTCCTGTGCCTGCTCGATCGCGCGCCGGTGGGCCAGCGCGAGGGAATCGAGGATGCACCGCGTGATCTGCCCGCGCGTGACCGGCTCGGGCTGTCCTGTGGCCGAGCACGCTTGTGCGATGCGTCGCGGCATCAGGCCCGGTGCGAGGAAGTCCGTATCGGAGGCGTCGATCACCGACCGCAGACCCTTTACCGAGGCGGCCTCCCGCAGCAGTCCCACCACATCGTCATCGCCCCAGTCGCGCATGCATTCCTGGAGCAGCCACAGGCCCATGACGTTGCGCAGGTATCGCACGGTGCCGTCGATACCGGCTTCGTTGGTGAAGTTGGCCAGCCGGCTGGCTTCGGTCAGCACGGGTGACGACAGCTCCAGGCCCACGAGTGACCAGGTGCCGGTGCAGATGTAGGCGAAGTGGTCCTTAGGGCCGGCGGGCACCGCGGCGACAGCGGAGGCGGTGTCGTGGGACGCGACCGTGGTGACCGGTACCTGCCGCTGCCAGTTCAGTTGCTGGAGCACGTCCGGCAACAGGGTGCCGGCCTTGTCGCCGGGGGCGCGCAGTGGGGCGAACAGGGTCAGGTCGATGCCGATAGGGCGGGCGATGTCCTCGGCCCAGGTTCCGGTTCTCGCGTCGAGCAGCTGGGTGGTCGAGGCATTGGTGACTTCTGTGCCCTGCTCGCCGGTCAGCCAGTAGGTGATCAGGTCAGGGATCAACAGCAGTCTTGAGGCGATCGACGCCTGCGCTGTGCGCTGCGCGGCGACGAGCTGGTAGAGGGTGTTGAACGGGGCGTGCTGGATACCGGTGCGGGCGTACAACTGCTCGGCGGGGACGGTCTGCCAGACCTGCTCCGGGACGTCATCCGTGCGCGTGTCGCGGTAGTGGACGGGAGCGGAGAGCAGGTGGCCGTCGGCGTCGAGGAGGCCGTAGTCCACGGCCCAGCTGTCGACGCCCACGCTGTCGACTTCCCCGGCCGCTTTCAGTCCGTCGAGGATCCCCGTGTAGAGGGCGTGGATGTCCCAGCGCAGGCCTTCGGGCAGACGGACAGGGCGGTTCGCGAACCGGTGGATCTCGGTGAGGTCGACCCGGCCGGCGGTGACGCGACCGGTGATGACGCGGCCGCTGCTGGCGCCGAGGTCGACGGCGGCGAGGACCGCGCTGTCGGTTGCCCTCATCGAAGGAAGGCCGGGGCGACACCCGCGTCGACGGGGATGTGCAGACCGGTGGTGTGGGTGAGGTCGCCCGCGGTGAGGGCGAAGACCGCGTTCGCCACGTGCTCGGGCAGGACTTCCCGCTTCAGCAGTGTCCGCTGGGCGTAGAACTCGCCGAGCTTGTCCTCCTCGATGCCGTAGGTGGCTGCCCGCTGGGCACCCCACCCGCCGGCGAATATCCCCGAACCACGCACCACGCCATCGGGGTTGACTCCGTTGACGCGGATGCCGTGCTGGCCGAGCTCGGCCGCGAGAAGGCGCACCTGGTGGGCCTGATCTGCCTTGGTGGCGGAGTAGGCGATGTTGTTCGGGCCGGCGAAGACGGCGTTCTTCGAGACGATGTAGACGATGTCGCCGCCGAGGCCCTGCTCGATCATGAGCCGGGCGGCTTCGCGGGATACGAGGAAGGAGCCGCGGGCCATGATGTCGTGCTGCAGGTCCCAGTCCTTCGCGGTGGTCTCCAGCAGGGGCTTGGAGATGGAGATGCCGGCGTTGTTGACGACCAGGTCGACGCCTCCGAACGCGAGAACGGCCTCGCGGAACGCGGCAATGATCTCTTCTTCGTCCGTGACGTTCATGGTGACGGCAACCGCCCGGTCCGGTCCGCCGAGCTCGTCCGCGACCGCTTCGGCGCTGTCCGTGTCGAGATCCGCGACGATGACACAGGCGCCTTCGGCGGCCAGCCGGTGCGCGATCGCCTTCCCGATGCCGCTCCCGGCCCCGGTCACCAGAGCGACCCGGGTGGCGAGGGGCTTGGGCGCGGGCATGCGCCGCAGTTTGGCCTCCTCCAGCTCCCAGTACTCGATGCGGAACTTCTCGGATTCCTCGATCGGGGTGTAGGTGGAAACGGCCTCGGCGCCGCGCATCACGTTGATCGCGTTGACATAGAACTCTCCGGCGACCCGGCTGGTCTGCTTGTCCTTGCCGAAGGAGAACATCCCCACCCCGGGCACGAGGACGATCGCCGGGTCGGCTCCGCGCATCGCGGGCGAGTCGACGGTCGCGTGCCGCTGGTAGTAGGCCGCGTACTGCTCGCGGTAGGCCATGTGGAGCTCCTTGAGCCGTCGTACGGTCGTGTCCAGCGGTGCGGTGGGCGGCAGGTCCAGGACCAGAGGAGCGACCTTGGTGCGCAGGAAGTGGTCGGGACACGAGGTGCCGAGAGCGGCGAGTCGGGGGTGCTCGGCGCGTGACACGAAGTCGAGGACGACCTCGGTGTCAGTGAAGTGTCCGACCTGAGGACGGTCCTGTGAGGCGAGGGCCCGGATGTGAGGGGCCAGGGCAGCAGCCCGCTCGTGGCGTTCCCTGACGGGGAGCGGCTCGTAGCCGTCGATCACCGGCCCGAAGGGCTCGGGTCGGCCACGGTCGGCGAGGAAGGCTTCGGCGGTGCGGATGATGCGCAGGGAGTTGTTCTCGCACTCTTCAGAGGTGTCGCCCCAGGCGGTGATGCCATGGCCGCCGAGAACGCAGCCGATCGACTGCGGGTTCGCCGCCTTGACTGCGGCGATGTCCATCCCGAGCTGGAAGCCGGGGCGGCGCCACGGCACCCAGACCACGCTGTCGCCGAAGCACTCGGCTGTCAGCTTCTCCCCGTCGGCAGCACAGGCGAGTGCGATGCCGGAGTCGGGGTGGAGGTGGTCGACGTGGGCCGCCTCCACCAGGCCGTGCATGGCGGTGTCGATGGAGGGGGCGGCGCCGGCCTTGCCGAAGGTGCAGTGGTCGAAAGCGGCAACCATCTCGTCCTCGCGGTCAACGCCCGGATAGACGTCCTTCAGAGCGCGAAGCCGGTCGAGCCGGAGCACGGCGAGACCGTCTTCGGTCAGGGTTCCCAGGTCGCCGCCTGATCCCTTGACCCACAGCAGGTCAACCTCTGCACCGGTGACGGGATCAGCCCCGGCTCCCTTTGCCGACGTGTTCCCGCCGGCGTAGTTCGTGTTGCGGGCATCGGAGCCGAGGCGGTGCGAACGCTTCAGCAGATCGGAGGCGTGGCGGCGGACGGAAGACATCAGCATCCTTCTGGAACGGGCGGGAGGGCGGGGCGGCAGGTGAGGAGCCGCGATGGGCCGAATGAACGCCGGCGCGCGAGGGCGTGGGGTCAGGCACCCCAGCCGGCTTGCTCGCCACCGACTCGCTCGGCGGCGGTCTTCTCGGACCAGCCGGATGCGGCGTACGCGGCGACGGGATCGGCGTTCAGGCCCGCCTCCTCGCGTACCTCACGCAGGAGCGGGCGTACGTCGGTGGCGTAGGCGTCCATCAGGACGGCGTTGGCGGCGAGCACGTCTCCGGTCCGCTGAGCGGATGCGAGAGCGTCGTGGTCGACCAGGAGAGCCTTGGCCGTTGCCTCCTGCACGTTCATCACCGAGCGGATGACCGCTGGGACTTTCGCCTCGATGTTGTGGCACTGGTCGAGCATGAACGCGATCCCGGTCTCCGCCGCCAGTCCCCCGCCCCGGATCACCTCGTACATGATCCGGAAGAGCTGGAAGGGATCGGCGGCCCCGGCCATCAGGTCGTCGTCGGCGTAGAAGCGCGAGTTGAAGTCGAAGCCCCCGAGCCGACCCTCGCGCAGCAGCAACGCCACGATGAACTCGATGTTCGTGCCCGGCGCGTGGTGCCCGGTGTCGACGACCACTTGCGCTTTTGGGCCCAGCTTGAGGCAGTGGGCGTACGCGGTGCCCCAGTCCGGGACATCGGTGGTGTAGAACGCCGGCTCGAAGAACTTGTACTCCAGCAGGATCCGCTGATCCTCGCCGAGGCGCGCGTACACCGTGGCGAGGGACTCGGCCAACCGCTCCTGCCGGGCGGAGACATCGTCCTGACCGGGGTAGTTGGTGCCGTCGGCGAACCAGAGCTTGAGGTCCGACGAGCCGGTCGCGTCCATGATGTCGACGCACGCCAGCAGGTGGTCCACGGCGCGGCGTCGCACGTGCGCATCCGGGTGGCAGACGCTGCCCAGCGTGTAGGCATCGTCCTGGAAGGTGTTGGCGTTGATGGCACCGAGCCTCAGGCCATGGTCTTCGGCGTACGCGGCCAAGGCCGCGTAGTCCTCGACCTCATCCCAGGGGATGTGCAGCGAGACCTTGGGCGCGACACCGGTGAACTCGTGCACCTTCGCCGCATCCTCCAGCTTCTCCCACGGCGTGCGCGGAACGCCGGGCTGGGCGAACACCTTGAAGCGAGTCCCGGAGTTCCCATAGCCCCAGGAGGGTGTCTCAATGGTCTGGGCCCTGAGCGTGGCCTTTACGGCCTCCCGCACGACAGTCATGGTCAACCTCGGAACCTGGGGCGCCACGTCGACGCCGTTGATGAATCGTTTCATAAGTAAGAAAGCACTCGCGGCGAGGCCCGTCAAGAGGATGCGGTTGACGATTAATGAAAGGATTCAACACATACGGCTGCGCCGACTAGGATGGCGTTCGCTCAGATCGAAGATGAACGGATGGCCGGCTGTGGTGGGGATCAAGGAGGTAGCACGCGAAGCAGGAGTATCCGTGGGCACGGTGTCCAACGTCCTGAACCGGCCGGACCAGGTGTCCGAGCAGACGCGTGCACGTGTGCAGGCGGCCATCGAGATCCTCGGGTACGTCCGGAGCGAATCGGCACGTCAACTCCGCGCGGGACGAAGCCGCATGCTGGGCTTGCTCGTGACGGACACCGGCAACCCCTTCTTCGCCGCCCTGGCACGGGGTACGGAAGAGGCGGCGGACCGGGCCGGGCTCGGGGTGATGGTCTGCAACAGTGCCGAGAGCCCGTCCGCCGAGCAGGCCTACCTGTCGCTCTTCGCCGAGCAGCGGATGCGCGGCGTACTGCTGGCGCCCGTCGACTCGCACGGGGCACCCTGGCACGTGCTGAGCCGCCAGAACATCCCCTGCGTCGTCGTCGACCGGGCGGTCGGCGAGGACGAGGTGTGCTCGGTGGCCGCCGACGACGTTCTTGGCGGACTGCTGGCAGGCCGGCACCTCCTGAAGGCCGGACACCGCCGCATCGCCTACGTGGGCGGCCCCGAGCAGCTGCGGCAGGTCCGTGACCGGCGGGACGGCCTCCTGCGTGCTGTGCGGGAAGCCGGCATGAGCGCCGACACCGTCGTCGATGTGCCGGTGCACCGGCACGACGTGCGAAGCGGCCGGGACGCCGGTCACCGCCTCATCGGCCTCAGCCCACGGCCGAGCGCAGTCTTCTGCGCGAACGACCTGCTTGCGCTGGGCATCATGCAGACCGTCTTCGACGCAGGGGTGCGGGTGCCGGATGATCTCGCGGTCATCGGGTACGACGACATCGAATTCGCCGAGGCCTGCCTCATCCCGCTGACCTCTGTCCGCCACCCTGCTGGTGAGATCGGCCGTCTGGCCGCCGAGCTCCTCCTGAAGGAACTCGACCCGGCACCGGAGGGCCACCGGCACGAGAGCATCGTGCTGAAGCCGGAGCTCGTAGTACGTCGCTCCACCGTTCCCAGGGCCTGAGCGACCCTGACCGGATGGTCGGACCGAGGGCTCAGAGCCGCGCGGTACCGAGCCACCGCCTTCTGGCTCGGTACCGGCCCGACCGGGTGGCGGGCTCAGCTGCGGCGGTCTCCCGGCCGGGAGGCGTAGGAGGTGGCCTGGGAGCCGTCGACGGACACCTCAAGCCGTCCGATCCTCTCGATCTCCACGACGATGCGGTCCCCGTGGGCGAGCGGGCCGACCCCGGCCGGAGTACCCGTCGCGATCACGTCGCCCGGGTACAGAGTCATCACCGAGGAGGCGTAGGCGATCAGTTCACGGACTCCGAATATGAGGTCGGCGGTGTTGGTGCGCTGCCGGGTCTCCCCCGCCACGTCGCAACGCAGATCGAGCCGGCCGGGATCGGGAATGCCGTCGGCGGTGACCACCCACGGTCCGATGGGGGTGAAGGTGTCGAAGGACTTGCGGGTGGACCGGTCCTCACCGGACCTGACGGTGATGTCGAGCAGGCAGGTGTAGCCGAAGACGTGGTCCAGCGCGTCCTCGGCGCTCACTCGCGACGCGGTGCGGCCGATGACGACGCCCAGCTCGCCTTCCTGGTCGGTGCGCTGGTCGGAGTAGGGCAAGACGATGGCCTGTCCGGGGCCGATCACCGATGAGTTGGCTTTCAGGAAGACACCCAGGTCGGCGATGGACGTGGGGTAGTCCATCTCGGCCTTGTGATCGAGGTAGTTGACCGGGGCACCGATGATCTTTCCGGGGCGGGGCAGTGGCGCTTCGAGCGTCACCTCCGACAGCGGCGCCCGGCGGCCACGTGACGGCACCAGTACCGGACCGGTTCCCTCGGCCAGCGTCTCGATGTAGTGGTGGAGTACACCGGCCGCGCCGGTGGAGGGAGAACCGACCTGGTCGGTCACGTCGATGATCGTGTCGCCGTCGACGACGCCGAGCCGTCCCTGGTTGAAAAGGGCCAGACGCATCATGGCCTCCTTGGGGGTGTCAGAGGGGTGGGGTGGTCAGGCGCCGGGGTCGGCGTTCTCGGTGCGGTAGAGGCCCAGGGAGCGCATGACGGGCTCGTCGCTGTAGGAGAACAGGACCGCGTCGCTGGACGTGGAGGTGTTCAGGTGCCGGTAGGAGGCCCAGCCGGGTATGGCGAAAGTGTCGTTCTCGGTCCAGTCGAGGCGCTTGCCGTCGACGATGGTGGCGCCTTCGCCGCGGATGACATTGAAGATGGTCGATGCGGTCTGGCGGCGGCCGGCTCCGTCGAAACCCGGGCGCAGCCTCTGGACACGGCAGCCGATGGTGGGCATGACGGGCCCGCCGGTCCAGGGGTTGGTGTACTCCAGGATGATGCCGTCGACGTCGCTGCCTTCGGCTGTGTCCGCAATGGCTTCCAGTGCCCGGTTGGTCTCCTGCCAGGTGTAGCGGGTGACAGGAGAGTTGGGTCCCTGCGGAGTGATCCACGCCGGGGTCAGGCGGCCGTGGAGGAACTGACGGGATCCGGCGTCGTCGGGCAGGGTCACGGGCTGGAGGCGTTGAGGATACTTCTCGTAGAACCCTGCCTCCAGGGCGTTGACGAGGGGGTAGTCCAGCGCGTCGAGCCAGATCATCGGCACGTCGCCCTCGTGTGTGTGGTCGTGCCAGTGCCATCCGGGGGTGAGCAGGAGGTCGCCGGGGGCCATGAAGACGCGTTCACCGTTGACGGTGGTCCAGGCGCCGTCGCCCTCCAGGATGAAGCGGAAGGCGTTGGAGGTGTGCCGGTGTGCTTGGGCCGTTTCACCGGGGAGGATGATCTGCAGCCCCGCGTAGAGGGTGTTGACGGTGGCCGGTGGATCGGTCAGGCCGGGATTGACGAGCATGAGGACCCGTCGTTCGGCCTCCTCCAGAGACAGCGTCTGGGAGAAGTGCAGCAGGTGGGGCCGCAACTCCTTCCAGCTCCACCGGTGGGGCACGGCCCGGCTTCGGGGCTGGGCGGGGAACAGGTTTCCGTAGAAGCGCCACAGCGGGGCGGCTCCGAGGCCGTCGAGGGCCTTGTAGGCGGGGTCGTCGGTCATTTCGTCTCCTCGCGGTGGTCGCTCACGGGGCGGTCGATGCCTCGGGTTCGGTGGTCGGGGTCCACACCCAGGCGATGTCGTCGAAGTCGTCGGGGGCGCGGGTGGCCAGGAGCTGATTGCGCATGAGGGCTCCCATGCCGTCCAGGTGGCAGATGTCACCGAACCGCCGGGCGTTGGTCTGGATGCCTGTGGCTCGTTCACTGCGCAGGCCGGCGTAGGAGGTGAAGGCATCTGCCGGGTCGGTGTGCTCGCGCAGAGACCTTCCCAAGGCCACCGCGTCTTCCAGGGCTTGGCAGGCGCCCTGAGCCAGGTATTGCAGCATCGGGTGTGCGGCGTCGCCCAGCAGCACGATCCGTCCATGGACCCAGTCGGCGACCGGCAGCCGGTCGAACAGGGGCCAGCGTCGGTCCCGCGCGACCAGAGGCAGGGCGTCGCGCACCGTACTGCACGCTCCGGCGAACCGCTCCTCCAGCTCCGCCTCGGTGCCCCAGTCGTCGGAGGCCGGGGTGTAGTGGTCGCTCTCGAAGACCGCGACCTGGTTGTAGAGCTCGCCGCGCCGTACGGGGTACTGCACCAGATGCATCCGCGGACCGGCCCACACGATCACCGATTCCGACGACGCGTGCTGGGACATGGATCCGCTCATGCTGCTGACCGGCAGGGCTCCTCGGTAGGCCACGTAGCGGGAGCAGACGGGGTCGCCGTCGCCCACGAGGAGCTGTCGCAGACGCGAGTGGAGGCCGTCCGCCGCCACCACCGCGTCCGCCGTCAGCCGCTCGGGCGTCTCGGCGAAGTCCAGGCGCACCTCGTGCGGTGTCTGTTCCGCGCCGGTGACGGTGTGTCCGGTGCGCAGACTGATCGAGGGGTGCTCCTGGCAGGCTGCCAGGAGTGCCTGGTGCAGGTCGGTGCGGTGGGTGACAAGGTAGGGATGCTTGAAGCGGCTGCGGTAGGCGTTGCTTCGCAGGTCGAGGGCGGCTATCTGCTCGCCGCTGAGTGCGTCCATCATGACGAGTTGCGGCGGCGCGACGGCTGAACGTTGCACGGCGTCGAGAACGCCGAGTTCCTCAAGAGCGAGCGAGGCGTTCGGGGCCAGCTGGAGGCCGGCTCCGATCTCTCCGAAGCGGGCGGCTCGCTCCACCAGTGTCACGCGGTGGCCGGTCCGGGCGACCGCGAGGGCCGCGGCCAGCCCACCGATGCCGCCTCCGACGACGGCGATGTGCAGGGGCGGAGAAGTCATAGGCACCAGGGCCTCCTTGGAGGGGATCGGTCCGCGTCCATTGCGGTCGCTGTGTGGGGATCGCTGTCATGCGGACCATCAGGGTGGAAAGGGCGGCAGGTTGCTGCGGGTCCTCGGGGTGACCCGCGGAGGCTCAGCAGGCGGCAGTCGCGCTGTCGACGTGCACGGGTGCACCGGTGTGGGCGCGGATGTCTTCGACGGTGACTCCGGGCGCGGTCTCCACCAGGGCCAGACCGCGGTCGGTGACGTCCAGGACGCCGAGATCGGTGATGATCCGGCCGACGCAGAGGCGGCCGGTCAGCGGCAGGGTGCAGTCCTGGACGATCTTCGGAGAGCCGTCCTTGGCGGTGTGCTCCATCAGCGCGATGACTCGGCGTGCGCCGTGGACGAGGTCCATGGCGCCACCCATGCCCTTGACCATCTTGCCGGGGACCATCCAGTTCGCCAGGTCGCCTCGGTGCGAGACCTGCATGGCTCCCAGTACGGCGGTGTCGATGTGACCGCCGCGGATCATCCCGAACGACAGGGCCGAGTCGAAGAAGGACGCGCCCGGAAGGACGGTGACGGTCTCCTTGCCCGCGTTGATCAGATCGGAGTCGACCTCGTCCTCGGTGGGGTAGGGGCCTGTGCCCAGGATGCCGTTCTCCGAGTGCAGCACGACGTGCACACCGGTGGGTACGAATGCCGGGATGAGGGTGGGCAGGCCGATGCCGAGATTGACGTACGAACCGTCGGTCAGCTCGGTGGCGGCCCGCGCGGCCATCTGGTTGCGGTTCCAGGCCATCAGCTGCGCACCGTCCTCTTCTCGATCTGTTTGTCGGCCGCCTGGGCGGGGGTGAGGGGCACGACGCGCTGGACGAAGACGCCCGGCAGATGCACGTGGTCCGGGTCGAGGTCGCCCGGCTCGACGAGCTCCTCGACTTCGGCGATCGTGATGCGGCCGGCCATGGCGGCCAGTGGATTGAAGTTGGCTGCGGCGTGGCGGAAGACGAGGTTGCCGTGCCGGTCGCCCCGCCGGGCGCGCACGAGAGCGAAGTCAGCGGTGATACCGCGTTCGAGGACGTGGGTCCGGCCGTCGTACTCCCGGGTCTCCTTGGGCGGGGAGGCGAGGGCCACAGCGCCGTCGGGCGCGTACCGCCAGGGCAGTCCGCCGTCGGCGATCTGGGTGCCGACGCCGGCGGGTGTGTAGAAGGCGGGGATGCCGCAGCCTCCGGCACGCAGCCGTTCTGCGAGGGTTCCCTGGGGTACGAGCTCGACTTCGAGTTCGCCGCCGAGGTACTGGCGGGCGAACTCCTTGTTCTCGCCGACGTAGGAGCCGGTGACCCGGGAGATGCGTCCGGCCGACAGCAGGATCCCGAGCCCTCGGCCGTCAGTGCCGCAGTTGTTGGACACGACCTTGAGGTCGGTGGTGTTCTGGCTGTGCAGGGCTCGTATCAGGGTCTCGGGTATGCCACTGAGGCCGAACCCGCCGACCGCGATCGATGCGCCGTGAGGGATGTCGGCGACGGCATCGTTGGCTTCATGGATGACCTTGTCCACGGTTCCAGGTTCCTTTCAGGTCAGTGGGCTGGGCAGCACGGCCGACCACCAGCCACAGGCGACGGCCCGACCGGTGCCACGGGCCGTGCCGGAGATCAGGTCGGCTTTCCCTTCGTGCGCTCCCATCAGCCGGCCTCGGTGCGCAGTGCGTCGGACACCGACTTCACACCGCCGTGCGAGATGAGGCCCCCGTCCACCGGTATGTCGGCGCCGGTGATGAAGGACGACTCTTCCGAGAGGAGGAACACCACCAGCGGGGTGACCTCCTCGACTCGTCCGACGCGGCCCAGCGGTGTTTCCGCGATGTTCGCTTTACGGAATGCCGGTGCCGCTGAAGCCGTCATCTCTGTTTCGATGAAACCGGGGTGGATCGTGTTCACACGGATTCCGCGCGGTCCGAGCTCAAGTGCAGCGGTCTTCGACAGGCCCCGCAGCGCCCACTTGCTCGTGGTGTAGGCAACGGGGTAGTGCGCTGTGGTCGCGGCCGAGGAGCCGACGTTCACAACCGACGCCCCAGGGGGCATCAGCGGAGCAAGGTGCTGCATACCCAGCAGTGGTCCGTGGACGTTGACGGCGTGGACGCGGCTCATGTCCTCGGTGGTGACCTCGTCCAGCCGGGCACGCCAGGTGATGCCGGCGTTGTTGACCAGGCCGTTGACCGTCCCGTAGGTCTCGCGCAGGTAGCTGGCGAGGTCGGCCCAGTCCTCGGCCCGGGTGACATCGAGCCGACGTACGTTCTCGCCGCCACGCACATCGGTGGCGACGACCTTGGCGCCCTCGCGCGCCAAGGCCGCAGCCTCGGCAGCTCCCTGCCCCCGTGCCGCTCCGGTGACGACGATGACCTTTCCTGCAAGCCTTCCGCTGCTCACGGCCGCTCCCGGTTGCGGCGCCGCGCGCGGGGCAGCTGGACCGGAGCCACGCCGGGCGTGATGCGAGTGGTGAGCGACCCGAGACCTTCCACGGTCAGGGTCACCGTGTCGCCAGGCCTCAGTGGTGACGGGCTCTGTTCGCCGGAACGGCCCCATAGTTCGGCCAGACAGCCGCCGTTGCCGCAGGTGCCCGACCCCAGGACGTCGCCGGCGAAGATACGGGTGCCGCGCGAGGCGTAGGCGGCCATCTCCTCGAAAGTCCAGCTCATGTTGGACAGGAGGTCGTTGCCGACCTTTGCACCGTTGATCTCGGCGGTCAGCGCGAGGCGCAGAAAGCCTTCGCTGTCCCGGTGGGGCTCCAGCTCGTCGGCGGTCACCAGGTAGGGGCCGAGAGTGGAGGCGGTGTCCTTTCCCTTGCACGGTCCGAGACCCACCTGCATCTCTGCCGACTGCAGGTCCCGCGCGGACCAGTCGTTGAAGATCGTGTAGCCGACGATGTG
Organism: Streptomyces anulatus; assembly: GCF_014650675.1. Taxonomy (GTDB): domain Bacteria; phylum Actinomycetota; class Actinomycetes; order Streptomycetales; family Streptomycetaceae; genus Streptomyces; species Streptomyces anulatus. Next base: position 15,032 of record NZ_BMVK01000026.1, read on the forward strand.
GTCCTGCGCCTGTGCCGGGGTCAGGTCACGACCGTCCCGTCCGATGACGGCTGCCACCTCCAGTTCGAAGTCGAGTACGGAGGATCCGGGAGGCATGGGAACGTCGTCGTGGGGGCCGAACACCGCGTGCGGGTTGGTGAAATAGAAGGTGGGTGCCTCGTACCACTGCTCGGGGACGCCTGCTTCGCCGCTCACGGACCGGCGTACGCCTTCCACATGTTCTTCGAAGGTGACGAAGTCCCTCACGGACGACGGCTGCAGGGGTGCCAGGAGCCGCACCTGGGAGACGTGCGGGCCGGGCGGCACGTCCTGGGCCACCGCCGCGGCGGCGAGCAGGCCGGCCAAGCCACCGGTTTCACGAATCAGGTCGGTCAGCGAGGTGACGCCCGGCAGGGGGAAGAGTGTGCCGTCGTCTTCCACTACGGCGACACGCGGGCGGTGGCGGTACTCGAAAGCGGCGAAGCGCATGATGCGGCTCCAAGAGGGAGGGGAAACGAGGTCGAATACACGACGCGCCGTCCTGGACACGCCAGGCGAGTGGCGGGCCTACGGGGCGGGCTCAGGGCCGGACGCCCTCGGCCGGGAACGCGGAGGCAGGAGTCGGAGCGGGGCACCGCCCCCGCGTTCCCGGAGACAACACAGGCCGGAGGCTAGACCGGTGGGGCGACGAAGCTGCCGCGGTCGGGGTCGTTGAAGGACTCCTTGGCGACGAGCTCGTTCATCGGGTTCGCCGTGCCCCACTGGTCGGCGACCTCGGGCTGGGAGAAGTCGTAGACGTGGGGGTGCCAGGTGTCCTCGTCGAGTTCCTCCAGTTCGGTGGTGTACTCGACGGTGTTGCCGTGGGGGTCGAGGAAGTAGGTGAACGTGTTGTCACCGGCCGTGTGCCGGCCCGGGCCCCAGATCTTGGTGAATCCGGCCCGGGTCACTCGCCCTGAGCCGCGCATGTACTCGTCGATGCCACGCATCTCGAAGGAGATGTGGTGGAGCGATGTGTGCGGCCCCTTGGCCAGTGCCATGGAGTGGTGCTGGCTGCTGATGCGCATGAAGTGCATGACGTCGCCCATGTGGGGTGAACTGAGCGTGTCGGAGAGCCGGAAGCCGAGGTGCTGCTCGTACCAGGTCCGGGTGCGCTCCAGGTCGGGCGAGTTGAGCACGACGTGCGACAGCTTGACCGGGATCGCCTCCTTCTCCTCGATCTTGCGGTGCCGCCGGACCTCGACCTCCGCGGAGACCTCGATGGTCCGTCCGTCGACGTCGAAGAAGCGGAAGCCGTAGCCCCCTCCAGGGGTGCTGACGGTGCCCGGCTGCGAGATCAGTTTCACGCCCGTGGACAGGAGCTGTTCGGCGAGCGTGTCGACGTCCGCCGGAGTGGCGGCGCCGTAGGAGACGAGGTCCAGGCGCTTCTCGTCCGCCTTGCGCAGCCGGACCACGTACTGCTCCGGGCTGCCCTCGGCGGCGAGGAAGGAGATGCCGGAATCCTCGGCGACCTTGGTGAGTCCCCAGACACCGGCGTAGAAGTCGAGCTGTTTGTCGTAGTCGGGCACGGCGAGGTCCACGTGCCGAAGGTGGGTCAACAGGCGGCTTGTGCTCATGCGGGTTGCCTCCTCAGGCGGGAGAGATGTTGAGCAGTGCGGCGGCGTTGCGGCCGCGGATGGCGTCGAGATCGGCTTCGTCCAGTCCGGCGGACCGCAGGGCGGCGACGGGGTCGGCCGCCCCCATGTCGAAGGGGAAGTCGGAACCGAGCAGCACCCGGTCGGCTCCTGCGGCTCGCACCAGTGCCCGGAGCACCTGCGGGTCGTGCACCAGGGAGTCGAAGTACAGCCGCCGCAGATAGCTGCTCGGGAGGTGGGCGCAGTCGGCGGACGCGTCGGTCCGGGCGCGCCAGGCGTGGTCGCTGCGCCCGATATGGGTCGGCAGGTAGCCTCCGCCGTGCGCCGCGATGATCTTCAGTCCGGGATGCCGGTCCAGGACCCCGGAGAAGATCAGGTGGGACAGGGCGACGGCGTTCTCGGTGGGCTGGCCCACGGTGTTGGACAGGTACCACTGGTCAAGACGCTCGTCGAGCGTGCAGCCGAAGGGGTGCAGGAAGATGACGGCGCCCGTCTCCTCGGCACGCGTCCACAAGGAGTTGTAGGCGGGATCGGACAGTTCCCGACCGGGGGCGTGGCTGGAGATCTCCACCCCGGCCAGGCCCTGTTCGAGGGCGTGATCCAGTGCTGCGACGGTCTGCTCGGGGTGCTGGAGGGGTACCAGGCCGAGGCCGCGGAGCCGGTCCGGTGCCTGGGCGCAGTGGGCTGCTGTGGCCTCATTGGCGAGTCGGTAGACCTTCTCGGCCGTCGGGGCGTCGGTCCAGTAGTGGTAGTGCGAGGGTGAGGGGCTGACCAGCTGGACGTCGACGCCCTGCGCGTCCATGGCGGCCAGGCGTTCCGTCACCTCGGTCAGACGGGGCAGGCGGTCGCGGACCATCGGACCGCTGACCGCGAGAGCGGCGGGACCGTTGCGCCGGGCGTCGAGCTCCTTGGACAGCGCGTACCCGGGCTGATCGGCCAGGAGAGCCTCGACCTGGGGAAGCAGGACGTGGGCGTGCACGTCCACGGTGGGGGCGGTCACGGCAGCTCCCTGAGCATCGTCATCGTGCGGGCCATCAGCCCCGGCACGTCGGCGTCCCGGACGTGGTCGAGCTGCCACTGGCCGATCTGGACGGACGCCTCGACCACGGGGCGAACCCGACTGATCCGCCGCTCGTAGTAGGCCTGCAGCAGTTCCCCGTCCCAGACTTCGGCCTCGGTCAGCAGCTGTGCGAGCACCCACGCGTCCTCCAGCGACAGCGCTGCGCCCTGCGCGAGGGTGGGGGGGCAGCAGTGGGCTGCGTCGCCGACGAGGACGACGCGGCCGCGGTGCCACGAACCCTCGACCAGCAGTCGGTCGAACCAGGTGTAGTTGACCTTGGACGGTTCGGTGATCGAGGCGGTGATGGCCGGCCAGGCACCTCCGTACGTGGAGGCGATCTTCCGCATCTCCTGCGCGTACGACTCGGGCGGTATGGAGGCGCGGTCCCGGTTCCTCTCCACCACGTACGCGTACAGGGTGGTGTCGCTGGTGGGGCAGTAGCCGGCGATGAAGGCCGCGCCGCCGTAGGCGAGGTCGGTGCGCTCGACTCCCGCGGGTCTCGGGGCGGCCGCACGCCAGATGGCCATGCCGGTCGGTTCCGGCTTGTCCGTGATGCCGATCTGTGCGCGCGTGGCCGAGCCCAGTCCGTCGGCGGCGATAACCAGGTCGTAGCGGTGCTTACTGCCGTCGCTCAGGCGGACGGAGACGCCGGTGTCGTCCTGGTTCTCGATGATGGCGGTGGTACCCAGACGGATGGTCGCGCCGCTTGCACGGACGGCCTCGATGAGGATGTGCTGCAGACGCGGGCGCTGCATGCCCACGGTTGCTGGAAGGTCGTCGCCGCCGGTGCGCAGGTCGCACTGGACGTGCAGGACGGTGCCGTCGGGGGCGGTGATTCCGACCGACCCGAACGCGAACCCGGAGGCCTTGACGTCCTCCCAGACGCCCAGTTCGCGCAGCACCCGCAGGGCGTTTCCCTGGAGGGTGATGCCGGATCCGGCGGTGGCATTCCAGTCGTCCTTCGCTTCGACGAGGTCGACCTCGATTCCGGCGCGGCGCAGCAGGACGGTGACGGTGTTGCCGGCTGCTCCGCCTCCGATGACCAGGACCTTGCGAGGTGTGCTCATGGCAAACTCCCTTGTTCCTCGGGCTGTGGGCCCCGGGACTACTTGACGGCGATGGGGTTGACGGGTGACCCGACGGCGCCGGTGATGGGCAGGGGTGCGGCAGTGAGCCAGAACTCGTAGACGCCGTCGGCCGCGCAGTCCTCGGCGAGAGCCTCCAGGTCCCACATCTCGCCGATGAGCAGGCCGATGTGGGGGATGACGACTTGGTGCAGTGGCTGGAAGGCGTGGTCGAACTCGTTGGGCCGTACCTCGAAGCCCCAGGTGTCGGTGGCGATTGCGGCGATCTCGCTGCCGTGGAGCCAGGGCGCGGTGGTGAAGGAGAGCCCCGGGGCAGCGCCGCCGGCATAGTCGCCCCAGCCGTCCCGGCGCACGCGGGCGAGCTGCCCGGTTCGGACGAGGACGATGTCGCCGCGGCCGACCGTCACCGCGTGGGCTTCGGCGGCGGCCACCAGGTGCTCCTCGGTGATGGCGAACCCGTCGGGGAGTTCACCGTCCTCTCCGGCCGTCCGGCCGACGTCCAGCAGCACGGCTCGCCCGGCGACGTGTGGCGCCATGTGCTCGATGCCGGTGACCTGGTCGCCGTCGGAGGTGACGACCTGCTCGGCCGGCCGGCCGTTCCACGCCTTGCCGTGGTCGAAGATGTGGCCCAGGCCGTCCCACTGGGTGGAGCACTGCAGCGGCATCGCGATCACGTCGTCGGCGCCGCCGATGCCGTGGGGAAGTCCCTGGTTGCCCAGGGCTGCGTCCGTGCCGGTGTCGAGCATGGTGTGGACCGGGTTGGTCCGCCGCCGCCAGCCCTTCTGGGGGCCGTTGATGTCGAAACGCTGGGACAGGGAGAAGCTGACGCCTCGCCGTATCAGGGCCGCGCCTTCACGGCGCTTGGCCTCGTCGAGGTAGTTCACGGTGCCGAGGCGGTCGTCCTCGCCCCAGCGGCCCCAGTTGGAGCACTGCTCGGCCGCTTGAGCGACCGCGCCTGCGGGATCGGTGCGGTTCATTTCCCCTCCGCGACACATCGGGTGCGCTGAGCGCCCAGTCCGGAGATGGAGGCGTCCATGACGTCGCCGTCGCGCAGCAGGCGCCCCCAGTGCATGCCGTTGCCGGCCGGCGACCCGGTGAGTACGAGGTCGCCGGGGAGCAGGCGCGCGCTCTGGGAGGCGTACGCGACCATGCGCGCCACGTCGAAGATCATGTCCTTGGTGGATTCGTCCTGCATGACCTCGCCGTTCAGCTTCAAGGTGAGCTGCAGGTCGCCGGTGTCGCCGATCGATTCGGCGGGCACGATCCACGGCCCCAGGGGGGTGAACCCGGGAGCGTTCTTGCTGCGCAGCCAGTCCGTTCCGATCTGTGGCATGTCCCTGCGGAAGACGGTGGCGCGGTCGGTGAGGTCGTTGGCGATCGTGTAGCCCGCCACGTAGTCCAGCGCCTCCTGAGGGGAAACCTGGTAGGCGGGGCGGGCGATCACCGCGGCCAGCTCCAGTTCCCAGTCCGGCTTTGCCGCCCACGCCGGCAACGTGACGTCGTCGTTGGGGCCGGAGATGGAGCTGGGCAGGCCGATGAACATGTACGGAAGATCGTCGGCGGCCCGCCGGTCCATGATCTCGGCCGCTTCGGCGCGCGCCTCCTCCTCGGAGCGCCCGTCGGACGGATCGCGGTGTGCGACGTGCAGGTCGATGACGTGCTGGCGGTAGTTGGCGCCCGACTGGAAGATCTGCCGCGGTTCCACAGGAGCGAGGACACGGAAGTCGGCCAGAGGGCGGCGGGGCAGTCCCTCCTCGGCTGCGAGATCACGCAGCAGCGGGAGAACGGTCGGCCACTGCTCCAGCAGGGCCCGCATGGTCAGCACCGGGTCGTCCAGGGCCGTACGCAGGTCGAGAACCTGACTGTCGCGGTCGACAAGAGCGGGGAAGGCAGGGCCGTCAGCGGCCGAGAGGGTGCCCAGGGCGAAAGGCCCGGCAAATGAGTCAGAAGCGGATCGAGGTTTCACCGGCATGTCCTCCTGGTTGCGGTGGGACTAATCTGGACCCGCTTCCAGCAATCAGGGAAATCGATTATCCGGATCACTACCATTCACCAGGCAGATAACCTCTGGTGGCACCGCACGTGAAGGGAAGCCGTCCCGTGAACCTGGCCCGTCTCGACCTCAACCTCGTCGTGGCCCTCCGCGCCCTCCTCGAAGAACGCAACGTCACCAAGGCAGGGCAGCGTGTAGGGCTCAGCCAGCCCGCGATGAGTGCCGCACTGGGCCGGCTGCGGCGGCACTTCGGCGACGAGCTCCTGTCCCGCGTCGGGAGCCAGTACGAACTCACCGCGCTCGGCCAGGTCCTCCTGGACCGCACCGCCACCGCATATGACGTCATCGAACGGCTCTTCGCCAGCCAGGCCGCCTTCGACCCGTCCACGGAGACCCGCGAGTTCCGCCTCGTGGCCTCCGACTACGCCGTCGACGTCTTCGGCGTCGAACTGGCCCGCGTCATCCACGAGGAGGCCCCGGGAATCCGGCTGCGCTTCACCCGCACCCCCATCACCGTCGTCGATGACACCGCGAGCCTGCTCAGCGCCACCGACGGGCTGCTGATGCCCCACGGCGTCATCAGCGACTTCCCCGCCACCGATCTGTACGACGACCGTTGGGTCTTCGTCGTCGCCGACGACCACCCCAGCATCGAGGACCGGTTGACCCGCCAGGACCTTGCCCGGCTGCCCTGGGTCACCTACCAGCGCACCTATGACGCCCCCGCCGTACGCCAGCTCGGCATGCTCGGCATCGAACCGCGCGTCGAGGTCTCCGTCGACAGCTTCCACGCCCTTCCCGCCCTTGTCGCCGGGACCCGCCGCATCGCACTCGTCCAAGCCCGCCTCGCCCGCCTGCTCGCCCCTATCGCGGCCGTACGCGTACTCGATCCTCCTTACGAGGCAGTGCCGCTGCGCGAAGCGCTGTGGTGGCACCCGGTCCACACGCATGACGCCGCCCACATCTGGCTCCGTGAAACCGCGGCCAGGGTCGGTCGGCGCGTTGCCGATGCGGAGGTCTGACCCCTTCGCCTGTCGCGAGTGGTCCACAGGCTGGGCGTGAGACCTCGCTCCGCCACCATCCATCTGATGGATGGCACACATCGTGAACACAGATGCCGCAAGGGGTGGGCAGCGCGTTCACCGGCACGCATAGTCGAGGGCACCTCCGCCCCTCGTTCCACGCCGCCCCGGCCAGACGGGCGGCAGGACCAGGCGCAGCTCCCTTCCCCTTCGCGCGCTCTGGAGTGCCGCCATGCCAGCGTCCCTCGCCCCGCCGTCATCCGACCATGCCGCAGCACCCGTCGGTCGTCTTCCAGCCGCTGTGCTCATGGCCGGCAGCTGCCTGCCCGTCCTCGGGGCGGTACTCCTTGCCCCCGTACTGCCGCGCATACAGGAGCACTTCGACCACGTCCCCGGTAGCGCGGCCCTGGTCCCTGTCGTCCTGACCGTCCCCGCGCTCGCGCTTGCCCTGCTCGCCCCGTTCGCCGGCGTCATCGTCGACCGGCTCGGGCGTAAGCGGCTCCTCGTCATCGCCACGGCGCTCTACGCGGTGTTCGGAACCGCTCCTCTCTGGCTGGAGTCGCTCCACGCCATCGTCGTCAGCCGCGTACTGGTCGGCGTCACCGAAGCGGCCATCATGACCGCCTGCACCACTCTGATCGGCGACTACTACAGCGGCGAGGTACGCGACCGCTACCTCGCCCTGCAGACCATGTGCGCCTCAGCTTCTGCCACGGTCTTCTTCGTCCTCGGCGGAGTACTGGGAGCGGCTGACTGGCGTGCTCCGTTCTGGCTGTACGCGGCGGGTCTGCTCGTCGCTCCGGTGATGGCCCGCGTCCTACCGAAGCCTGCCCTCCCGCAGAAGGAACAGGGGGCATCCACCCGGTCGGTCCAGCACCCCTTCCCGGTGCGCCGCATGGCCGGGATCTGCCTTCTCACGGTCTTCGGCGCCGTGGTCTTCTACACGGTCCCCGTGGAGATGGCCTATCTCCTGGATGATCTCGGCATCGATTCCACCAGCACCATCGGTGTCGTCACCGCGGTGGCCAGCGCCGCCACCGTCCTCGGTTCCGTCATCTTCGCCCGGCTGCCCCAGCACCGACGTCTCCGGCTCCCCGCGCTGTTCGCCTGGTGCGCTTCCGGCTTCCTCCTCATGGGCCTGGCCGACAGCCTCCCGCTGCTGATCACCGGAGCCGTCATCAACTGCGTGGGCACCGGCATGCTTCTGCCGTCGCTGGTGACCCGCGCCATGTCCAGGCTCGGATTCGCCGACCGCGGCCGCGGCATGGGCCTTTGGACTGCCGCCTTCTTCCTCGGTCAGTTCCTCTGCCCCCTGGTCCTGTTGGCCGGCAAGGGCGCCGTAGGCAGCCTCGCAGTCGCCGTCGCCGCTCTCGGTGCCGCCACCGCCATCACCGCCGCCCTGCTCCTCCCGGCAGCACGCCGGAACTCCGCGGACGCAGAAGTGACGACGGGCGACCGGTAAGCGATGCCATCAGCCAACAGCGATGTCGACAGGCGCCGGGCATGGCACCGTACGTCCACGCCGGTCGTCAGCACCCCGTGAACATCGACGTGAGCCGTTCCTTGGGCCGTCTGCTCGGTGAGCAGGCGGCCCCCAGGCATGTCCGCGGGACGTCTGCCGGCCCCCTGTACAGCGCGGGCGTCACCGGCCGCACCGCACTGGCTGACCGGAGCACCGCAGCGGCTCAACGGCTACGGGAAAGGCCCGCGTTGGCGCCTGGCGCGGAACCTCCCCGAGCCCCTGACGGCACGTGTGGCCGGCGAGGTCCGAGCCGGTGCGAGGCCGGGCAGGGGGCGGCGGCCTCTTGGGTACTGCTCCTACGGGAGACTCGGTGCCGCTGTACTGCGCCGCACCACCAGCCGTGGGGTCATCGTGGTCCGCATGGCCCGATCGCGTCGGCCTTCCACCCGCTCGATCAGCATCCGCGCGGCGGCCAGGCCCATGGTATGTCCTGCCTGGTCGACGCTGGTCAGCTGGACCGGGGCGAGCGAGGCGATCGCAGTGTTGTTGTAACCGACGAGAGAGATGTCCTCGGGGATCGACAGACCGAGGTCGGCGGCGGCTCGATAGATGCCGAGGGCTGCTACGTCAGCTCCGGCCAGGATCGCGGTGGGCCGCTGCGCACCGGACAGAAGTGCGAGGCCGGCTGCGTGGCCGCCGTCGTCGGAGTAAGCGGAGTGGTGCACCCGCGCGCGGTCGGCCAGCCCATGCCGGTCCATCGCCTGGAGGAATCCGTCGGCCAGAGCGATCTCCGGAGGTCGCTGCCAGCGTCCGCTCTTGCTTCCGGGCGCCGAGACGAGGGCGATGTCACGGTGGCCGAGTTCGACAAGGTGGTCCACGACCAGCCCCGCCCCGACATCGTCCGCGTCGATGACGGAATCGTGCACGTCAGAGCTGTCGTGGTGTCCGATGACCACGGTAGGCGTCGTTGCCGCCATGCTCAGAACTTCGGAACGCGGGGTTCCTGGTGCGATCAGGACCAGACCGTCCATCTGGCGGTCCACCATGGCACGGATGGTCCGGGACTGCTCGTCCGCACCGAACCCTGCCGCGCCGATCAGCACCGTGTACTCGCTGTCGCTCAGCTCCTCGCGGATGCCGTCGAGGACGTCGGCGAAGAACGCGTTGCGGACGTTGTCGAGCAGGACACCGATCGTGTACGTACGTCCTCGCATGCCGCGGGCGGCCGCGTGGGGGCGGTACTCCAACTCGGCCATGGCGGCCCGGACCCGCTCCTGCATGCCCGGGCTCACGCCGTAGGCGTTGCGCATGACCTTGGATACGGCGGCGGTGGACACGCCTGCATGACGGGCGACATCGGTGATCGTCACCCGTTTCGTGTCTCTGGGCGAGCTGTCCGCAGCCACAAGTACCTCGTTTTCCTCACAGTTGGTGTAACGATCTACACGCACGGCCACAGGAGGGCCGGGTCATTGGGCCATGCAAAGCCGATGTTACGCGCCTGTGTCTTGACGACGCCAGAGAGATGGCGTCATGGTGTGACCACCTCGAATGGAGAACGTTCTACACGACTCCGTTCTCTCAGCGGCCGCCCCCACCGCCGTCCTGCGCCTGCTCGGCGCCCCCTCTCCTTCACGATCCCTGGGAGTCACCAGTGCCCCATCGCATGATCCGCGCCCGCCGTACCCGTCTGACCCTCTTCTCGGCCGGAGTAACCTCTCTGGCCCTTCTCGCTTCCGCTTGCGGCGGCGGTGGCACCTCCGCGGCACCCAAGGAGTTCAAGTACCTCAGCGTCACCGAGAACACGACCACCAGAACGGCACTGACGAAGCTTTCCAAGGGCTCCTGCAAGGCCGAGAACGACACCCTGCCGCTGAAGGTCGAAACCGTGCCTCAGGCGAGTCTGGACCAGAAGCTCCAGCTGCTCGCCGGCCAGGACGCGCTGCCCGCCCAGTTCGCCGCCGGCAATGCGCCCGCGCTCACCAAGCAGCTGGCCGAGTCCGGCAAGGTGGCCAACCTGGATCTCGAACTTGAGCGGCTCGGCGTCTTCGACGATCTCGAGCCCGCTGCCGTCTCCACCATCAAGGCCCTGTACGACGGCAAGGTGCAGACGCTGCCCTACGAGTACAACATCGAGGGAATCTTCTACAACAAGAAGATTTTCAAGGAGAAGGGGATCGAGGTCCCCGGCACCTGGGACGAATTGATCGCGGCCTCGGACAAGCTCAGCAACAAGGGCGTCCAGCCGTTCGCCGCTTCCGGCCAGCAGGGCTGGCCGATCACTCGCCTCATCAGCGGGTACCTCTACCGGAGCCTTGGCCCCGGCGCTCTGGACGACGTCAACACCGGCCTCGCCCAGCTGACCGAGCCCGAGTACGTCAAGGCCGCCGAGGAGATCGCTGCCCTCGGCAAGAAGGGCTACTTCGGCAAGGGCGTCGGCTCCATCGACTACGACACGGCGATGAACCAGTTCCTCACCGGCAAGTCCGCCATGTTCTACATGGGCAGCTGGGCCCTGGCCAACATCTCTGACCCCAAGCAGAACAAGGTCGGCGCCGACAACGTCGGCTTCATGCCTTTCCCCGCCGTCACCGGCGGCGCCGGCTCCGCCGACCAGTACCCCTCCAACGTTGGCCTGGCCGTCACCCTCGGCTCGAAGAACTTCGACAAGAAGACCGACGCCTGGGTGCGCTGCATCGCCAAGAACTACGGCAGCACCGCGCTCAAGGACCACGGCTCCATCTCCGGCTTCAAGGTCAACACGCCGGTCAAGGACGCCAACGAGGTCACGACCACCGTACGCAAGACGATCAGCTCCTCCCAGCAGAACGTCCTGTGGTTCGAAGCGTTCTTCAGCACCAAGGCGACCACGGCCAGCCAGACCAACGCCGCCGGACTCGTCACCGGCAGCGTGAGCCCCAAGCAGTTCATGGAGACCGTCCAGAGCGCACTCAAGAGCAAGTAGAGCCCGGCCGACGGGCGGCTCGCCACCCGGCGGGCGAGCCGTCCCCCCGATGCCTGGCCGGCCCTCCACCTGAAACGAAGTGGACACCACTCATGCACCGCGTACTCGGTGACCGCAGGGCGATCATGATCCTGCTCGGTCCCGCACTCCTCGTCTACACCCTGATCATGCTCGTCCCCACGGTGTGGTCGCTCGGGTACTCCTTCACCAAGGGCAACTCCATCGACGGCTTCACCGGCAACGGTCTGGCCAACTTCACCAGGCTCTTCTCCGACCAAGCCGTCCACGACGCCCTCTGGTTCACCGTGAAGTACGCGGTCCTCGTCACCGTCGGCCAGGTCATCGCCGGCTACCTCCTGGCCCTGCTCTACGTCTTCTTCCTCAAGAAGGCGTCCGCGCTCATCCGCACCCTGGTCTTCTTCCCGGTCGTCCTGCCCACCGTCGCCGTCGGCCTGCTCTTCCAGAAGTTCTTCCAGGTCGCCCCCCAGACCGGCCCCGTCAACTCCCTGCTCAACAGCTTCGGCCTGGAGTCCATCGACTTCTTCGGCAGCGCGGGAAGCGCCTTCTGGGTGCTGGTCAGCATGGACATCTGGCGCTCCATGGGCTTCTACGCCGTACTCCTGTTCGCCGGCCTCGTCGACATCCCCGACGAGGTCCTCGAATCAGCCCGCCTCGACGGCGCTTCCGGCCTTCGCCTCATTCGCCATATCGTCCTGCCGCTCTCCCTGCCGGTCCTCATGTCCTCCTTGATCTTCAGCATCAACGGCACCCTGAAAGTCTTCGACTCCGTCGTCGCCCTCACCAACGGCGGCCCCGGAACCGGCACCACCCCGCTGACCCTGTACATGTTCCAGACGTCGTTCACCTACAGCGAGTACGGCTACGGCAGCACCATCGCGCTGCTCCTCACCGTCGTCTGCCTTCTGGTGAGCCTGGCGGTCTACCGCGTCTCGCGACGCGACATCACGGAGGGCTGAACGTCATGGCCATCGAAACCGCCCTCAAGCCCGCTTCGCCCGGACACAGGCGCACCAGACACCAGAACCGCAACTCCGTCCGCAAAGCGGGCGGCCGTCTCTGGATCAAGATCGCCGTAACCTTCCTGCTGGTCATCGAGGTCTACCCACTGATCTGGATGTTCCTCACCTCGCTGAAGTCCAACAGCGACTACCTCAACAACTCCACCTGGAGCCTTCCCACCACCTGGGAATGGGGCAACTACACCGAAGCGTGGACCACAGGGAACATCGGTCTCTATGTCCAGAACAGTCTGCTGGCGGTCGTCCCCGCCCTGGCGCTCATCCTGCTTCTTGGCACCGCGGCCGGATTCGCTTTGCAGATCATGGTCTGGAAGGGCCGAAGCCTGACCCTCCTGGTCTTTCTCGCAGGAATGATGGTTCCGCCGCAGATGATTCTGCTTCCCCTGTTCACTGTCTATTTCCAGGCCGGTCTCTCCGGGACCCTGTGGCCGCTCATCCTCACCTACACGGGCACGGGCCTCCCGTTGACCGTATTCATGATGGCCACCTATTACCGAACCGTGCCCCGAGAGCTGTTCGAAGCGGCGACTCTCGACGGGGCCGGGATCCTGCGTGCCTTTTGGACCATCAGCGTGCCGATGGTCCGCAACGCACTGCTCACGGTCGGGCTGGTGCAGTTCTTCTTCATCTGGAACGACCTCCTCATCGCTCTCACCTTCACCAACAGCCAGGATCTGCGCACCATCCAGGTCGGCCTGCTGAACTTCACCGGCGACTTCGGCGCCACCCAGTACGGCCCGCTGTTCGCGGCCATCTGCATCAACGTTTTCGGCACCCTCGTGATCTACCTCTTCCTCAACCAGAAGGTCATGAAGGGCCTCACTTCAGGAGCGGTCAAGGGCTGAATCACTCCTTCTCCTCACTCCCGAGCACACGAAAGGTCCCTTCCTTGCAGTCCCTCCAGCCTTCCCCGGTGCGCTTCGAGCATCTGCCGGACGGCCTCGGCATCGGCATCAGCTCGCCCCGCCTGTCCTGGACCTCCGCGCCCGAAGCCGGAGATCAGCACGCCTACGAAGTCGAGCTTCGCCGAGACGACCGACTCCACTGCACGGGCCGTATCACCGCATCCGACCACCTGCTCGTACCTTGGCCCGACGAACCGCTCAGCTCACGCGAGCGCGTCGCCGTGCGCGTGCGCACCTGGTCGACGGGAGGCGGCGCTCCCTCGCCGTGGAGTCGGGCCGCTGTCGTCGAGGCCGGCCTGTTCGAGCCGGGTGACTGGACCGCCCTCCCCGTCGGTGCCGCCTGGCAGGAGGACCCTGCAGCCGAACGCCGCCCGGCCCGCGTCCGTAAGCACTTCCGAGCGGACGACAAGCCGGTCGAACGCGCCCGGCTCTACATCACCGCCCATGGTCTGTACGAGGCGGAGATCAACGGGACCCGAGTCGGTGACGAAACCCTGGCACCCGGCTGGACCGTCTATCAACATCGTCTGCGCTACCGCACCTACGACGTCACCCCCCTCCTCACCTGCGGCACCAACACCATCGGCGCCTGGCTCGCGGACGGCTGGTACCGCGGCAAATACGGCTTCGACGGCGGCACACGCAACATCTACGGCACCGACCAGTCCCTCATAGCCCAACTCGAGATCACCTACACCGACGGAACCACCACGGTGGTCGCCACCGACCACACCTGGCACGCCGCCTTCGGCCCCATCCTGACCAGCGGCCTCTACGAAGGCGAAACGTTCGATGCCCGGCTGGACGACCCGCACTGGGCCACCCCCAGCGCGCCCCAGGACAGCTGGACACCCGTACGCGTCGGAAGCCGAGACCCCAGGACACTGGTCGCGCCCGAAGGCCCCCCGGTCCGGTGCACCCAGGAAATCGCTCCTGTGTCCGTCACCCGCACCTCCGACGGCCGGCACCTGCTCGACTTCGGGCAGAACCTCGTGGGACGTCTACGGATCACCGCGGAGGGACCGGCCGGCGCCACCCTCACCTTCCGGCACGCAGAGGTCCTCCAGAACGGAGAACTCGCCACCCTCCCCCTGCGCGAAGCACACTCCACCGACACCCTCGTCCTGCCCGGCAACGGTCCCTACACGTGGGAACCTCGCTTCACCCTCCACGGATTTCGCTATGCCGAGATAAGCGGCTGGCCCGGCGAACTCGCCCCGCATGCCGTGACCGCGCGCGTCCACCACACGGACATGCGCCGCACGGGCTGGTTCGAGTGCAGCGATCCCCTGGTCAACCGCCTCCACGAGAACGTCCTGTGGAGCATGCGAGGCAACTTCGTCGACATCCCGACCGACTGCCCACAGCGCGATGAGCGCCTTGGCTGGACCGGAGACATCCAGGTCTTCACCCCCACCGCAAGCTTCCTCTACGACTGCGCCGGCATGCTCAACTCCTGGCTCACCGACGTGGGCAAGGAACAGCTCCCGGACGGCACCATCCCCTGGTACGTGCCGGTCATCCCCGGCAATCCGATGTGGACCCCGATCCAACCGGGAGCCGCCTGGGGAGACGTCGCCACCCTCACCCCCTGGGCCCTGTACCAGCGCTTCGGTGATCTCGAACTTCTACGGCGTCACTACCCCATGGCCAAGGCGTGGGTCGACCTCGTCGAGAAGCTCGCCGGCCCCGAGCGACTCTGGGATACCGGGTTCCAACTAGGGGACTGGCTCGACCCGGCCGCCCCACCGGATGACCCCGCCGCCGGCCGCACCGACCGCCACCTCGTCGCCACCGCCTACTTCGCCCACTCCACCCGGCACCTCGCCCGTGCCGCCCAAGCGCTGGGCCGTACAGGCGAAACAGATCGGTACGACACACTCGCCGACGAAGTCACCACGGCGTTCCGACGACGCTACGCCCAACCCGACGGCCGCCTGTCGAGCGACAGCCCCACCGCGTACGCCCTCGCCATCGTGTTCAACCTTCTTGAGACCCCACAGCGTCTGGTGGCAGGCGACCGTCTTGCCGAACTCGTCCGCCAGGACGACGCGCGTATCGCCACAGGCTTTGTCGGGACCCCTCTCATCTGCGACGCACTGACGGGTACCGGCCACCTCGACAGCGCCTACCGTCTGCTTCTGCAGACCGAATGCCCGTCGTGGCTCTACCCCGTCACCATGGGCGCCACCACCATCTGGGAACGCTGGGACAGTCTCCGCCCGGACGGAACCCTCAACCCAGGCGGCATGACTTCCTTCAATCACTACGCTCTCGGTGCGGTCGCCGACTGGCTCCACCGAGTCGTCGGAGGCATCGAGGTCACAGCGCCGGGCGCTGCCACACTTGCCTTCCGACCCCGCCCCGGCGGCGGCATCACGTGGGCCCGCACCCGCCATGAGACGCCCCATGGAACCGCCGCGATCTCCTGGCAAACCACTCCGACCGGCATCAAGGCCCAGATCACCGTGCCCCCGAACTGCACAGCACTCGCCGAGCTGCCGGGCTACGCAGCCCAAACTCTCGGCCCCGGCATGCACATATTTCCGCAAGGAAATAGCAGAAGCGACTGAGTAGGCGCCGCAAAAGTTCCAGGTACCCTCGCTCGTGCCCGGCATGACTCCACCTTTCACGCCGGGCATTTGCATACCTTGAAAAGGTCACCTGTATCCATGAGGCGGATGGCCGTCATCTGAATTTCGTATGGATGCTTCACTAAAGCGTCAGCCAAGCAGTTGAGAAATTCCTCACCCTGCCGAAATTTTGAGCATCCGCGCAGATCAGGGACGGCTCAGCGAATTCACGATGCCTGAGGGGTTGACCAGAAACACTGAGAGCCATAGCTTTCCGAATCACACAAGGCGCTCAACCGTCGAGCCCTTGAAAAGTCCTCGGTAAGGGTCGCGGGACGCACAAACCCGCCCAGGACAGTAATTCGGATAAATCCTGACCGGCGAATTATCCGCCGGATGGCAACACCGACGTCGACGGGTCCCCACCCCGCCGCCCCACTCCTCGGAGAGCCGCCGTGAACCGACGCACCTTCCTGTCCTCCGCCATCGCCACCGCACTCGCCGTCAGCATGGTCCCCACCGCCAACGGTCAGGCCATCGCCGCGACCGATCCCCGCGCCTTCGACCGCGCCGACGCTCTTCTCGCCCGGATGTCCGCTGCCGACAAGGACGCCCTCATCCGGTGCGACTTCGCCGCCCTCAGCCACCTCGGTATCCCCGCCCTCACCATGGTCGACGCCTCCGCCGGGCTGCGTGGCGAACAGAACGTCACCGCGTTCCCGGTCCCCCTCGCCCAGGCCGCCACCTTCGACGAGGACCTGACGCGCCGTATCGGGGTCGCCATCGGCACCGAGGGACGCGCCAAGGGGTACAACAGCCTCCTCGGGCCGACCATCGATCTGACGCGGACCTGGCACTTCGGGCGCCAGGCCGAGAGCCTGGGAGAAGACCCGTTCCTCGCGGGCCGCCTCGGCGCCGCCCTCACCACCGGCATGCAGAGCCGTCAGGTCACGGCCACGGTCAAGCACTTCGCGGCCTACACCCAGGAAGTGAACCGCTTCTTCAGCGACACCCTGGTGTCCGACCGCGCGATGCACGAGATCTACCAAGCGCCCTTCCGCCGAGTCATCGCCGCCGCGCCCACCACCTCGGTCATGATGGCCTATCCCAAGATCAACGGGACCTTCGCCACCCAGAGCCCCACCCTCTTCAACGACGTCAAGTCCCGCCTCGGCCTTCAGGGTTACACCGTCCCTGACTTCTGGGCCGGCGACGACCAGGTAGCCGCCGCCAAGGCGGGCATGGACCTCGCGGGGCTCGGCCCCGGCGGCGTCAAGCTCGTACCCGGTGAGGTCGCTCGCAACGTGTCCACCGCACGGCTCGACGATGCCGCACGCCGCATCCTCGTCACCATGTTCGCCAACGGCCTCGTGGACAACCCGGTCCCGGCGCCGGCTCAAGACGTCAGCACCGCCGAACACAAGAGCCTCGCCCACGAAGCAGCCCTCGCCTCCACCGTGCTGCTGGCCAACCGTTCCTCAGCCCTGCCTCTGCCCACCAGGCTCAGGTCGCTCGCCGTCATCGGGCCCGCCGGAACTGATGCGCTCACCGGCGTCGCCGGCTCCACCTACGTCGACCCCGGCACCTGGACCACTCCCCTACAGGCCATCAAGACCCGCGCCGGCAGCGGCATCACCGTCACCCACGCCCAAGGCACCACCGGCGACGTCCCCCTCAGCACCGTTCCCTCCAGCGTGCTGCGCACCACCGGTAAGGCCCCCGGCCTCACCGGCCGCTACTACGCCTCCCCCGAGCCCACCGGCACACCGGTCGCCACCCGCACCGACAGCGTCATCGACTTCACCAGCACTCCGGTCGACACCCTTCCCGCAGTCTGGTCCGCGACCTGGTCAGGCACGCTGACCCC
Source organism: Streptomyces anulatus (assembly GCF_014650675.1). GTDB lineage: Bacteria > Actinomycetota > Actinomycetes > Streptomycetales > Streptomycetaceae > Streptomyces > Streptomyces anulatus. Next base: position 32,614 of record NZ_BMVK01000026.1, read on the forward strand.
GACGCACAGCGGCCTGCACCGCTTCTCCCTCCTGGCCGCGGGCACCGCCACCTTGAAGATCAACGGCGTCACCGTAGTCACCGGATCCCGTGGCACACGGCGCTTCTTCCTCGGCACGTACGACTATCCCCTCCAGGGCACCATCGACCTGGCCGCGGGCAGAACCGTGTCCGTCGAACTCACCTACAGCAACGCCACCGCCGACCCCGGCACCAGCGGCCTCACCCTCGGCTGGCAGCCCGGCTCCCTGATACCGGCCGCCGTCCAGGCCGCCACCAAGGCCGGGGCCGCCGTCGTCTTCGTCAACCGCATCGCCGGCGAAGCCATGGACCACGAACAGCTCACCCTCCCCGGGGACCAGAACCAGCTCATCACCGCCGTCGCCGCCGCGAACTCCCGCACCATCGTCGTCCTGAACACGGACGGCCCCGTCGCGATGCCCTGGCTGAACGACGTCGAGGCCGTCATCCAGACCTGGTACGGAGGCCGCGGCATGGGCACCGCCCTCGCGGCCGTCCTGTTCGGCGACAGCGACCCCTCGGGCAGGCTGCCCATCACCTTCCCCACCGACGCCTCTCAAGGCCCCGGCACAACGACGGCGACGTACCCGGGCAAGAACGGCACCGTCTCCTACGACGAGGGAATCGCCATCGGCTACCGCTACTACGACACCAAGGGGCAGCAACCCCAGTTCCCCTTCGGGCACGGCCTCTCCTACACGACCTTCGCCCACGGCTCCCCCGAAGCCTCCTACAGTGCCGCCAGCAGGACCGTGACCCTCTCCGTCACCGTCACCAACAGCGGTAACCGCCCAGGCACCGAGGTCGTCCAGGTCTACGCCACCCTCCCCACGGCCGCGGCCGCCGAGCCGCGCCGGCTCGTCGCTTTCCGTAAGACGAATCTCGCACCCGGAGCCAGCCGGCGTCTCACCTTCACCATCCCCACCGACGACCTCACCGTCTGGACGTCCGGAACGTGGTCCCTGGTCCCCGGCCTCTACACCTTCGCCACGGCGCGCAACTCCCGAGCCATCACCGCGCAGAGGAACCTCACCATCGGCTGATCGGTGAGAGAGTAACGGGCAGGCAGCAGAAGCCGATACGAGCCGACAGACCATCACTTCGTCTGCGGTCCTATCAGCCCCCGTGGAGCGTCGCTCGCGACGGCCACGGGGGCAGCGCCGCGGCCTGCACGTCTCGCCCAGGCGTCGTGCTGGGCAGCCAGGACACCGCCCTTGTCTGAGGTCCTCCAGGTCGACGATCGTCCTGTCCCTCGCAGCGACCCGCTCCCGCAACTCGATCACATCGGCCCTGGGCTGCTCGATCTTAGTGTCCCGCGAGTCGACGTCCTCCCGGCGTCGCGCATCGCCGCAGGGCGGTCGGCCTCCGGTCACCGAATCAGGACTCGGACGCCGCCGTCAGCAATAGAGGATGCGGTAGCGCACGATCCGCGAGGCTGCGACTTCGCAGGGCATCAGCCGCAACGATGTCGCCCAGCACCTCGTACGACCGCAGGGGCCTCCAAGCGCGGAAAAGGCGCTGTCGGCTCCTGAAGGCTTGCTCGACCTCACGCCCATGGGACGGGCTCGGTCTCACCGACCCACCTGTTTGTCCTGGAGAGGTCCTGGTAGGAGCCTCGGTAGCCGATCGAGCGGAGTACCAGCAGCGCGAGGAAGTGGCGGGTCAGCAGCCAGGTGTCGGTGACCAGTCCTTTCACCCCGTAGACGGGCTCTTGTGTCTCCTTGGGATGAACGAGACGGTTACGGACTCGGGTGACGACGTCGGCGCCGTCCGCCAGCCTAGTGCCGTCTACTCGCTGTCTGGCCGCATAGGCAGCGGCTGCCGGCAGACGGTCTGCGCGCACCCTCAGATCGACCCCGGACTCCGTCAGGACCATACGCAGTTTGTCATGAGCCGGCCGTGCGCGGGATGTGTACTCGGCTTCCGTGAGCCGCCCGCTGAGCACGAGTTCCTGCCACATCACATGCTCCAGTCCGGCAGCTCCGCTCATGATCCGCTGCTCGACGAACCCTAGATCGACTATGGCAGTGATCGCATACTGCATCTGCAGGCGAAGCGCCTGCCCCTTGCCGGAATCGCGGAAGGTAGGCAGAAGGCAGGCCAGCAGACCTGCCAAGGACTTCTGGTCTTCGGGGTACCACCAGCCGGAGCTGATGCGGCGTGCCGGGTCGCAGAGCATCGGGCCCCACTGGCCCCACACCGTATGCTCCTGGTCGTTCAGGCCGACAGGCAGGGCGGGAGCGACCCACCGGCCGAGCGCGAAGGACAGTCCGACGTGCAACGCACTGAGAACCGGGGCGGCCTCGGCGGCCGTGAACGTGGCTCCGTCCAACCGACGCAGCTCCATCACATGAGTCATGACGTAGACGTCGGCCTGGCGCACATCAGAGAAGACGGCCTTGTGATCAGAGCGGACGTCGAGCGTGATCCTCCACCCGTCCGCCTCATACACACTGCGGCCGCCCGATACCAATCGCGGCGTCCCATCAGCAGCATGAGCCTCGAGGTGGGCTGATCCACGCCATCGGGGCAGATTGAACCAGTGGGCAACAACACGGTCGAGCGGGGCGGTGGGGTCTCCGTAAGAAGTGCCGTTGGACCAGCCGCTCACAGCGTCTCTGGCAGACACCGGCAGTTCGATGCCGTGGTTGAGCAGACTCAGCTCAGTCCTGTCCTTTAACGTGGGGTCATAGTCTTCGGTACGCAACCGCCAAGAGATCCGGGGCTTCGGGGAGCAGTCGTACTGGACAACCCCGGGCACCTCAGCCCCGGCCGCGCCAATAGGTCCGTCGTAGAGGGTGATCGGCTCCCCTGGCGCATTGAAGGGGTACAACGGCGCCAGGGGCTCCTCAGCCTTGAGTTCAGTTGACGAAGCAGACATGTGCCGCACCCTAGACGTTGCCACCGACATTGGCCGCGCGGGGGACTGCTGCACAGTTGAGTGACACCTGACCTGGCTTGCTGAGAGGCGGCCTGGAAGTTGGCTGGGCGACTTCCGGAACTCTTCCGTGAGCACCCGCCGGAGCCAGCCGATGCGGGACTTTCCGGCTTCGGCGAGGGTGGCTCGGAAGTCGGCCGGACGAGTTCGCGCCCGGGCTCTGCGGCACCCAGTCACGCTTCAGCGGATCCGTCCTGGACCGGTTTCCGGCATACGGCTGCCACCAGCTGACAGGCAATCAGGAAAGTCAGCAAGAGGTCAGCATCGATCCGATTGGACCCTGACACACAAGCTCAAACACGAGACTCGACGCGCCTCCTCTCACACCCAATAGACCCCCGAGCACCCTGCCCCAGGACGGAGGGCGGAACGGGGCCCAGCATGGCGGTCGCCAGTGGAAGCACGACCAGACCCGTCTATAGGTTTCCGCAGGTCAGCGCACTCGCCCACGTGGCTTCAGCGGGGTCGTGGGCAGTTCCGGGGCGGGCAGGCGGGCGCCGTCGTAGCCCCGCACCTCGCCGAACCGCGAGCCCTTCTCCCAGTCGTTTCGCGCCTGTACGATCTCCTCACCGGATCGGGCGATGAAGTTCCAGAACATGACGAGTTCCTCCTCGAACGGCTCGCCACCCAGGAGCATCAGCCCGGCGTCGGAGACGCCGCGCAGAGGCAGTTCGGTGCGGCCGCAACCGAGGTAGAGCATCGAGCCGGGAAGCACGCGGACGCCGTCGACCTCGGCCTCGCCCGACATGGACAGGACCGCGTACTCGAAGTCGGGGTCCAGGGGCAGGCGGGCCTCGACACCACCGGCCAGAGTCACGTCGGCGCCGACGATCGGGGTGTAGGACGTGCCGGGCGAGGCCGCACCGTCCAGTTCGCCCAGGATGACGGTGGCGGTCACACCGGGGGCGGTGACGACGGGCAGGTCCGTGTGGTGCTGGAAGTGCGGCTCGATGGAGCGGTGCGCCTCCGGGAGGGCCACCCAGAGCTGCGCCCCGTGCAGCAGCCGGGCATGCTCCTTCGGGCTCTCCTCGGAGTGGCTGATGGCGTGGCCCGAGGTCATCAGTCCCAGTTCGCGCGGGCGTACCGTCTGCAGGCTGCCGAGGCTGTCCCGGTGGAGAACTTCCCCGTCGTGGAGCCAGCTGACGGTCTGGAGACCCATGTGGGGGTGCGGCGGGACCTGCATTCCGGGCTCGTCGGCGATGTCGTCGGGTCCGTAGTGGTCGACGAAGGCCCAGGCGCCCACCATGCGGCGGCCGAGATTGGGCAGCAGGCGGCGGACCTCGGTGCCCTCGCCGAGCTGGACGCGGCGGGGGGCGAGAAGCTCACGGACGGGCTCGGCGACGACGAAGCCGCGCCCTCCGCAGACGGAGGGCGCGGCCTGGCGATCGAGATTGCTCATAGCTCTCAACCTATTCCCGTAGGGGCGTGGAGCACCGGGTCCCACGCCAGAATTTTAGTGGAATGTTCAACCATTGTGCGGTGTTGTCATGGCTGAACGTACGGCGGGGCGGTCCGGAGTCGGCCCGCACCACACGAAGGAGGACACGTGAGCGAGACCGAGACCTACTACGAGTTCGGCACCGCCGCCGACCGGTGGGACCGGGCGCAGATGTTCTTCGAGGCCAAGGAGTACCTGACGGCCGCGCGGATCCTGGGCGGTCTCGTCGAGGAAGCACCGACGCAGGTCGCGGTGCGCCTGCTGCTGGCCCGCTCCTACTACCACTCCGCCCGGCTGGGGAAGGCGGAGAAGGAGCTCCGGGCCGTCCTGGAGCTCGACCCGGTCGAGAGTTACGCGCACCTGATGCTGGGCCGGACGCTGGAGCGCCAGGGGCGGACCGCCGACGCGGCGCCGCACCTGCGGATGGCCGCCGCCCTCACCGGCGACTTCGGCCCCGGAGCCACCCGCTCCTGAGCCACCCCGCCCCACCGGCCGGGCCCGCGCCACACGGTGCGGGCCCGGTCTCCTTTACCCGCCGACACGGGCGTCGGACAATGGGATCTCCAGGACGAAGGGGTGGGAGATGCACGGATCCAGGAGTGCCGCGTTACGCCGGGCGCGGTCGGCCGCGCTCATCGGGCTGGCGGTGGCGGTCTCCGCGGGCTGCTCCGGCGGCGACGGCGGAAAGGACGGGAAGGCGGCGGAGCAGACCGCTCGCCCGCCGGGAACCCACAGCTGGACCAGCAGGCCGTGCGATCTCCTCACGGGCGCGGCCCCGGCCGAGGGCTTCACCCTCGGCAGCACCACCGACTCCGCCCCCTCCGACGCCCGGGAGGACATCGGCGAGAACGGTGCGCGGCCGCTCTTCCAGCAGACCGGCTGCCTCGCGGACCTCAAGGCCCCCGACGGCACGTTCTGGAAGCTCAGCACCACGGCCTCGGTGTACGAGGACACCGAACCCGCCCGTCACGCGTACCGCGTCAAGGAGGATCTCGACCGTGCGCACGGTCGCGGGCCCGAGAAGGTCCACGACGCCGCCTACGCGATACCGGCCGACGACCAGGGCCGGCCCGGCCGCACCCTGCTCCTGTGGAACGGCGACCTCGTGCTCACGGTGTCCGCGTACGCACCGCACGGGAGCATGGAACACGACGTACAGAAGGACCTCGAACGGATCGTCGGCAACGCGGCACGCCTCACGGAGGACGGCCTGCGCGATCACGACGCCTCCTCCGCCGCACCATGACCTCCGTCGCACCATGACCTCGCCCCCCTTCCCGCCCTGCCCGCCCCCTGCCCCTTTGTGTCTGATCCCCGCACCTTGGTGCCCGACGCACGACACCCCGATGTCCGGCACCTGGACGACCGCACTGCCCGGCGGCCCCCGTGGCCGGGGTATCGCCGAGGTGAGCCCAGAAGGAGCCATGGGATGATCTTCAATCCGTAAGAGCCCGGTCCGTCACCCGTTCGGCTCAGTGTCGTTGGTGGTGATGTTGTCGTCGTCCGGGTCCTGGGGTGGTTGTGACCTCGATCGAAGCGTTGGCGTGGCCTATGACCGGGCTCGGGCCCGGCGAATCGCCGGGGAGTCGATCCGCAAGGAGGCGGCGTCGAAGAACCGGCCTGGGGACTTGATCAACATCGCGCTGGAGAAGGTGGTGGAGGCCGGCTGGAGTTGCCTGCGTTCTCCACCTTCGACGCGATCGCCTCGGCCACCCGCAAGAGGTGGACGCCGCGATCTGCGAGGGCATCCACGACCGGACGAGCATGCCGGAGCGGGCCGGCCTGCTGCGGCTGCAGGAGGAGCGCGAGAGCGACGGCACGACGCAAGCGGCGAGACGAAACACTCCGTGCCGACGGGCTGGTGCCTGTGCCGGCGCGGTCACCGGGGCGACCTCAGGGCCGGTTACGACGGAGCGGAACCGCCATCGGTTGCCGTGCGCTGACGCCTGTAGTGGCGTGCCGCCCGCGCACGGTTTCCGCATGACGGCTTGCACCACTCCTGCCGTCCGTGGCTCTTGACGAAGTAGCGCACGCAGCGAGGCGCGGTACAGGATCGCAACTGCGTGCGCTGCGGGCCGCTGAGAAAGTCGATGGCTGCTCGGGCCAGGGCCGCGACAAGCCGAACGTACGGATCGTTCTCCGCAGACAGCAGTCGGGTGGTAGGGGCGCCTTCGACGGGCCAGTCCATCTGAGGGGCGACCAGTTCCTGCTCGGCAGCCGTGTTGAGGTGGGCCACCGCCTGGTCGACAGTGATCAAGCGATGGGCGTCCGGCGGGCTGGGGGGCGTGGGACTGACCGCCCGGGCGAACAGGGCCCGGACTGCCTGCCGAAGCTCGATGATTGCGCGCCTGAGGTTTTCATCCGCGGCGAGTTCCCCCGCCGGAATGTGGCCGGCCAGTAGATCTCCCTGTTCCTGGATCCAGTGCGTTGTCCCCTGGACCGTGGCGAGGTCATCGGCGACGCCGCCGTCTCCGTCGTGGCGAATCGTGCTCACCAGTTCCAATGCCAGCCAGCGCTCCACAAGACATCCCCTTCCATCTCGGTGCCCGGTCGACAACCACTTGATCACATCCCTGCACACACCCTAGGGTTCCTAACGGAAAAACGAAAACTTCCGTTAGGCAGAGTGGGTGGGGACACCTTCCCCGTCATAGGACGGCGACTGAGCCCGCCGTTGGAGGAGACTGCGAAATGACGCTGCTTGCGCACATCAGCGATCTGCACCTGGACGGCAGCGAGCGGGCAACCCGGCGCGCCACCCGCGTCATGGACTACTTGCGAGCCCTGCCCCACCCGGTTGACGCGCTCCTGGTCACAGGGGACATCGCCGATCACGGCGAGGAGGCCGAGTACGAGGAAGCAGCTCAGATCCTGACCGCCCCCTACCCAGTGCTCACCTGCCCCGGGAACCACGACGCCCGACTGGCCTACCGCAAGGTCCTGCTCGGAGAGGCACCCGAACACGGCCCCATCAATCAGGCCCACCACATCGCCGGCACCACCATCCTGATGTGCGACTCCACCATCCCTGGCCGCGACGAGGGACGCCTCGACGCCCAAACACTCGCTTGGATCGACACCACCCTGACCGCACTGCCGCAGGACACCCCGGCGCTGATCGCCTTCCACCAGCCGCCGGTCGAACTCCATCACCCCCTACCCGACTCCTGCATGCTCGAAGAGCCCGGACAACTGGCCGACTTGATCACAGCTCACCCGCAGGTCGCCGCCGTCCTTACGGGCCACGCCCACACCGCGGCCGCCTCGACCTTCGCCGCACGTCCGCTGGTCGTCGGACCGGCCGTCACCTGGACCCTGCGCATGCCCTGGGAAGGCGATCAGGCTGCGGACCGGGACCAGCCGCCCGGCCTCGCGTTCCACATCCTGGACGACGACCGACGCCTGACCACCCACTACCGCGTCGTCCTCTGATCCCCCGCGCGCGCACGCCCCGGAGGCATCGTGGTCCATCCCTACGCCGTCGCCGGGTTCCTGGTGGCGGTCCTGCCCCTGATCGCCACCCCCGGAGCCAGCCTGACCCTGCTGATCAAGCACGTCACCGACAGCGGCCGCCGTCAGGCTCTTCCCGTCATCATCGGCACAGTCACCGGCCTGTACATGCACGCCACTCTCGCCATAGCAGGCCTGTCAGCCCTGGTCATGCACTCCAGCCTCGCCTTCACCGCGGTCAAGCTCATCGGTGCCGTCTACCTCATCGGCCTGGGCATATGCTCGCCAACGTCCTCAACCCGAAGGCGGCAGCTATCTACTTGACTCTGGTCCCCCAGTTCATCGCACCCCACCGGTCCTTCGCCGGCCAGATCCTGACCCTGGCCACCGCCCACGCGTTGCTGATCGCGTTCTGGCTCGCCGCCTGGACCCTCCTCATCCGGCGCGCCTCCCACGCCCTGCAGGGATCCCGCTTCAAGCGCACGGTCGCCAGGACCACATCAGTGGTACTCATCGCCCTCGGCATCCGGAGCGCCGCAACCTAGCATCTCCGGCCTGTCGTCAAACGATCGTTTGACGACAGGCCGCCCTGGTATCCAATGAACCCGTGCAGTCCGGGGGTTCGAGGCGGCGCGAATCCAATCAGATCCGATGGTGATTGCTGACAGGGTCTTACGACGGACAGGGTCCAATCCTCCGCACGGAAAGGGGCCCTCGGTGGCGAACCTGGTCTACAAGCGGGTCTCGACCGACCAGCAGTCGACCGCCCGGCAGAACCTCGTCCTGAACGAGGCCGGCATCGAGGACCCGGTCGTCTTCGAGGAAGACCCGGGCACCTCCAGCCGCCTCCAGCGCACGAAGTTCCGCGAACTGCTCACCTACGCGCGACCGGGCGACACCGTCCACATCTCCGAATCTCCGAGATGTTCCGCCTCGTACGCGGCACCGGACACATCCTGGACGTGCTCGACGTCCTCCACCGCGAGCAGGTGGCGCTGCGCATCCACGACGGCGTGTTCTCCGCGATGGACCTCACCGCCTGCCACCCGCGTACCGGCGAACGGCTCTCCACCATGAAGCTCATGGTGCAGACCCTCGCCGCCGACGACGAACTCCAGCGCGACCTCCAGCGGGAACTCACATTCGACGGACTGCGCGCCGCCGAGGCCAAGGGCAGCAAGGGCGGGCGCCGCCCCACCGTGGCGGCCGCGAAGACCGAAACCATCCGCACCGCGTACCTGGAGGGCCGGTCCATCGCCGCCCTCGCGCGCGACCACGGCGTCAGTCGCGGCGCGATCCGCACCGCCGTCGCCGATCTGCTGCCCGAGCACACGGCCGACGAGAGGGACGTCCTTGCCCCGAAACAGCCAGTCACCCTCGACATGCCGGGCAAAGTCGCCGACTTCCTCCGCTCGGCCGACCTGGAGCCCGCCGAGCGGGCCGCGCTTCACCAGGGGGCAACTGTTCGGCGCGGCCAGGGCTACACCCTGCGCATGACCGCTGTCCCCGCCGTGCACCGTCAGCTCCTCGACCGCTGCCAGCCCCTCGACGGCGGCCAGGGCCTCCCGGCTGTTCCGGCCCAGCACAAGGCCCGTCGCGAGTACGAGAACCGCGTCAACGCCCACGAAGCCCCAGCCTGACCCCGAGGCCGGCCAGGGCTTCAAGATCATCCCGTGGCCCCTTGTGGGCTCATCTCGGTGGTACCCGAGGTGCGGATCAGCCGTCCGGGCGGGCGTTCGCCACCCGGTCGAGCCACTCCTTCATCAGCGCCGCCTCGGCGGTACTCAGACCCGCCCCGTGCTCCTGCCTCAGCAGGGCGCTCAACCGGGCCGCCGCCGTGGGGACTTCGGCGTCCGGCGGTGTGCCCGGCGACGCCTCCGGCGTGAGCACCGTCGCATAGAGCGCGTCGCGCACGCGGCGGGACACCTCGATGTCGTCGAACGTCGCCGGGCGGGACACGAGCATCAGCGCCACGCCCACATTGGCCGACATAATCATCTGGGCGGCCAGCTCGGGCGCGACGCGTATCCGGCCCTGGGCCGCGGCCCGTTCCAGGTCGCCGGTCAGGATCCGGTGGGACTCCAGCGCCGCAGCGGGCGGCGTGCGCATCGCCGGCGAGTTCATCAACCGGTAGAGGTTGCGGTTGTCGAGAGCGAAGGCGACGTGGCTGTCCCACCCCCGGCGCAGGTCCTCCACGGCGTCCGTCGTCTCGCCGCGCTCCCTCTTCGTCGCCAGATACTTCTCGAAGCCGTGGTCGACGACGGCCGAGAGCAGGCCTTCCTTGTCGCCGAAGTGACGGTAGAGCGCCGGAGCGCCCACCTTCGCCGCCTCGCACACGGCGCGCGTGGAGATATCTCCGTCGGGAGATTCCCTGACCAGCGTGGCGGCCACTTCCAGGATGCGTGTCCGTGTACTCGTACTCACCGGACGGACGCTATCAAGCGGCACGGCGGCGCTCAGACGATGCCGCCGTTGGCCCGCAGCACCTGGCCGTTGACCCAACGGGCCGGGCCGGCGAGGAACGAGACCACCTCGGCTATGTCCTGCGGGGTCCCCAGCCGCTCCAGCGGCGGCTGGGCAGCCATGCGTGCAATGGTCTCCTCGTCCTTGCCGTCCAGGAACAGAGCGGTGGCCGTCGGCCCGGGCGCCACGGCGTTGACGGTGATGTCCCGGCCGCGCAGCTCACGGGCAAGGATGAGGGTCATCGCCTCGACGGCGCCCTTGGTCGCGGCGTACGCGGTGTAACCGGGCAGGGCCAGCGACAGCACCGAGCTGGAGAAGTTGATGATGGCTCCACCCTCGCGCAGCCGCCGCGCGGCCTGCTGGTCGACCACGAACGTGCCCCGGATGTTGGTGCGGTGCATCCGGTCGAGCGTGTCGAGTTCGAGCTCGGCCAGCGGGGCGAGCGCCATGACCCCCGCCGCGTGCACCACCACGTCGATGCCGCCGAACGCCGCCTCGGCGGCGTCGAAGAGTGCCGCGACGGCGACCTCGTCGGCCACATCCGCCTGCTGGGCGACGGCCTCGCCGCCCGCAGCGGTGATGGCGGCGACGGCGGCCTCCGCCTCGGCACTGTTGCCCGCGTAGTTGACGACGACCGCGAATCCGTCGGCGGCGAGGCGCTCGGCACTCTCACGGCCGATGCCCCGGGACCCACCGGTGACCACGGCAACCCGGCGAGGAGTGCCACCGGCGCGCGCGGACTGCGCTCCGACGGACTGTTCGCTGGTCGTCGACGCGGATGTCGATGCGGACTGTCCGGTCATGGCATTGCTCCTGCCGACAGGGGTCGCGGCGGTTCCGTGAAACCCGATGGAATCAACGCTAACACCGAAGCGATAGCATCGCTACCTCGAGAGCGTAGCAACGCTAATAAACATCGCTACCCGACTGGATCCGTCTGCACGCGAAGGAACCCGCCGGGTCACACCCGGCGGGTTCCTTCGTGCGCGCGGTAGCGGCCTCAGTTCACCGCACTCGCGGTCCGGGACGTCGCAGCAAGGGCTGAGGGCGTCAGGAGCCGTTCGGTGAGGTAACCGAAGACGACGCCGAAGACGCTCCACAGCGTCACCTGGACCGCAAGCGTCGAAAGCCGGAACTCCCACAGCAGGCCGGCCGGGAAGTCCTTGCCCACTTCGTCGAAGGAGGGCAGGAAGGCGTAGGCGAGACCGATCAGCAGGACGAAGCCCGCGGCGGCCGCGACGGTCGCGTTCCAGTTGCCCAGGCGGGGAGCGAGCCGCCTGCCGATGATCACGGCGGCGACGGCGAGCAGCACGCTGAGGGCGACCATCAGGAAGAACAGGGCGGTGCGTTCACCGATGGTGTCGGGGTCGCCGACAGCGGGCGGGTTCGCCGGGTACTTGAGGAACGGCACGATGTAGACCGCGAGCAGGGCGGCGCCCGCGATCAGCGCCGCCGTGGCCCTGGGGCCGAAGTCGCCGATGCGGCCCAGCGCGTAGCAGAACACGAGGGCGGCGATCCCGCCCACGGCCACGCCGAAGACCAGTACGCCGGTGGCGAGTCCACCGGTGGCCTGCATGGTGCGGCTGACCAACTCCTCGCCGCCGCCGTGGTCATGACTGTGGGCCTCTTCGAGGGCAATGGCCGCGTCCACGTGGGACTCGCCGAGGAAGTAGGCGACGGCGAGCGCGAACGCGCCCGCGATCAGGCCCGCGAGCATGCCGCGCACGAGCAGAGCTCTGACAGATATGGAGTTCACGATGGTTTCCTGATTTCTCTTGCTTCCCGTGTCCGCTGATTCCCTGGTTGCTCAGGTGCCTCAGTGGCAGGGGAAGCCGAGCAGGTGACGGCCGTCGTGGACCCACTCGTGGACGCCTTCGCCCGAGATGAGCGCGGTGGCGCCCTGTTCGGCGCCGACGAAGTACAGCAGGACGAGCATGAGAATGCCGAAGAAGACCGCCCACGGGGCAATGGCCTTCGCCGAGATCGGGGCGATCGCGGACGTCCCTGTCGCCGGAACGGCGGACTGTGCCATGGCAGAACCTCCTGTGGGAACACGCGTCCCTGTGTGGTGCCTCGGACGAAGGTGCCGGGTCTGACTTCCCCGCGGATGCGGGTTCACAGTGGCGCGACCGTGCCGGATTCTCACCGGACTTCCGTCACACCCTCGTCATGGTCGACGTGACCATACCGCCTGCGCCCGGACACCGCCATGGTCCAATCTGCGAGGTCGCCGAGCACGGACCCCTTGGGGCGACAGCCCTGGGGCCCCTGGTGAAGAAGTGAGGGCAGGGACATGACAGTACGGGTGATGTTGATCTCACCGGCGATGAACGCCGCACTGCGGGAGGCCCGCTTCGACGGCGACGCTCCCCTGGACCGGTCCGGCCGGGAGCGCGCGAAAGCTGCGGCAGACGCGGTGCCTGCGGCCGGACTCACGCTCAGCGGCCCCTCCGAGCGGTGCCGTGAGACCTCCGAGGCGCTCGGCCTGGCGGCGCGGCCCGAACCGGCCCTGTCCGGCTGGGACCTGGCGCGGTGGTCCGGCCGCCGCCTCGACGATGTGGCGGCCGCCGAGCCCGCGCGGATGAGCGCCTGGCTCGGTGATCCCTCGGCGGCTCCGCACGGCGGCGAGTCGCTGCGGGACCTGGTCGGGAGGATCGGAAGGTGGCTGGACTCCCTCGGTGGACCGGACGCACCCGGCGAAGGCTTTCTGGCCGTGGCCGAGGCCGCCGTCGTCCGGGCGGCGGTCGTCCATGGCCTGCGGCTGCCGGCCGAAGCCTTCTGGCGTCTGGACGTCGCCCCGCTGACGCTGACTGAACTCAGCGGGCGGTCGGGCCGGTGGAACGTCGGGCTGGGCCGCCCGTTGACCGCACCAACGGTCCGCTGAACGCCCCTGCGCAACGGCCCCCGGTCTCCCGAACGCAACTGCGCAGCTCTCCCCCGCCCCGCCGGACCTCCCCGCGCGACTCTCCCCAGCCCCGCCGGACCTCCCCGCGCAACGCCCCCAGCTCTGCCGGACGTCAGTGCGCAACGCCTCCAACCCCAGCGGACGTCAGTGCGCAGGGCTCCTCCCGGGCCGACCGATCGTCACGACCCGTCGCTGTCCTTCCAGTCGGGCCGGACCAGCACAGACGTGGCGACGATGCCGTCCTCGATCCGCCACTGTCCGTGGAGCGTCGTCGGCAGGGCCGGGTCCGTGAGGAGCAGACGTGCGGTGAACGTGCCCTCGGCGGCGGTACCGCCGTGAGGCAGCCTGCCGTCGCCGTCGTCCGCACCGTCCTCACCGTCCGCCCGATGGAACGTCAGGTCCGCCTGGATGAAGTCGAGTTCGATGCCGGTGACCGGGTACCAGGTCTTGAACACGCTCTCCTTGGCGCTGAACAGGACACGGTCCCAGTGGATTTCGCCCGTTCCCTCCGGCGCGGGCGGGCCGATCCGCTCGCGTTCGGCGGGCAGGGTCACCAACTCCCGTACGCCGCTGGGGAGCGGGGCGTGCGGTTCCGCGTCGATGCCCAGCGACAGCACGTCCGTCGCACGGGCCAGTGCGGCCGCACGGTATCCGTTGCAGTGGGTGAGGCTGCCGACGATCCCCTCGGGCCACAGCGGTCGTCCCCGGTGGCCGTGGAGCACCGCGACGGGCGGCAGGCCGAGTCCGGCCATGGCGCGCCGGGCGCAGGCGCGGGCCGTCGCGAAATCGTTCCTGCGTTTGGCCACGCTCTTGGCGACCAGTGCCTCCTCCTCCGGGAAGAGGGTTCCCTCGGGGACGGTCTCCGCGCGGGTGGCCGCACAGGAGACGTCGGCGGGCAGCAGCAGCTCGATCACGAGGAGTCTCCAGGGGTGCGCCGCTGTGCGGACGGTTCGGCGTCGGTGCGGGCCGGCGGGGCGGGTTCGCCCTCGTAGGGGAGGATCTGCCGCAGCAGGCCGCGCGGGTGTCCCCTCTCGCGCCACTCCCTGGGATAGCCGATGGAGACCTCCTCGAAGCGCACCCCGTCGTACCAGGTCGTACGGGGGATGTGGAGGTGGCCGTAGACCACGGCGGTGACGTTGAACCGGCGGTGCCAGTCGGCGGTCAGTTCGGTGCCGCACCACTGGGCGAACTCCGGGTGCCACATCACCGACGTGGGTTCCCGGACGAGCGGCCAGTGCCCGGCGAGGACGAGGGGTATCTCGGGGTCGTGCTCCGCGAGCCGGCGCCCGGTCTCGGCGACCCGGGCGCGGCACCAGTCGTCCCGCGTCGGGTAGGGGTCGGGGTGCAGGAGGTATTCGTCGTTGCAGACGATGCCGGACTCGTGCGCGACGGCGAGCGACTCCTCCTTCGTGTGCGTTCCCGGGGCGCGGAAGGTGTAGTCGTACAGGAGGAAGAGCGGCGCGATCGCCACCGGTCCGTCCGGGCCCGGCCAGAGCGGGAACGGGTCTTCCGGGGTCGTCACTCCAAGGTCCCGGCACAGTTCGACGAGGTGGTCGTAGCGGGCCTGGCCGCGCAGTTGGACCGGGTCCTTGGCCAGGGTCCACAGCTCGTGGTTGCCGGGGGTCCAGATCACGTGGGCGAAGCGCTCGGCGAGGAGTCCGAGCGTCCACCGGATGTCCTCCGGCCGCTCCGCCACATCGCCGGCGACGATCAGCCAGTCCGCGTCGGACGTCGGGTGCAGGGACTCCACGATGGGCCGGTTGCCGGACACCGCCGCGTGCAGGTCGCTCACGGCCAGCAGACGGCCCGCGCCCTGCTGTCGGCGTCCGTCGCCCGGGGCGGGAACGGCGGCGGGAGCACCGTGCGGTGCGGGGTCGCTCGGAGGCGTCATGGGCGCTGATTTCCCGATCTGTCGGCAGTGGTCCGGCTCCGTCCGCACGGTGGGGAGCCGCTGGGAACGTAGCCTCTCACGCTCCTCGTGCGGTTCCGCCGGGGTTTCGGACCGTGGGCACGTCGGGTGGGGTTCGACCCGTCGATGACGTTTCGTCAGTCGCTTTCAGTCCGGCGGGAGTTCAGTTCGTTCACCGCGCCGAGCGCGTCGCCGACCGTCGTGTAGTCGACGGCGATGAAGGTGACCGGACTGCCGCGTTCCGCCTCGCAGGCCCGGGTCCGCTCCAGGACCCAGTCGCGGGCGTTGACACGACCGGCGTCCAGGCGGCTGCCGCCCGCGTTCGTGATGAAGTGGTTGAGCAGGAAGAGCTGTTTCCCTGTGCCGCCCCGGTGGGGGGCGCACGTCATCTCGGAGGGGCTGCGGAAGGCGAACGGGGTCTCCATCCCGTACCGGTAGAAGTTGCGGTACCAGGGTGCCGGTCCGTCGGCCTTCTCGGCGAACACCACCAGTCGGCGACCGCTGTCGATCATCTCCTCCAGGGTGGGCCACGGGGCGTCCGGGTCCTCCGAGGGGGTGTGCAGGAGGTCGTCCAGGCCTGCGGCGTGGAACGCCTTCTCGGTGTCCTCGGGGCTGATGTCGTCCTGGACGATGAGCGTCACGATCTCGGTGGGGTGGGCGCGCAGCCAGTCGCCGATGTCCTCCAGCGCCGGGACCAGCTCGATGGCCCCGGCGCGGCAGACGCCGTGGCAGAGCCAGAGGCCCTCGCGCGGCGGGTTGACCTTGTCGATGGCTCCGGAGATCAGGCGCCGTTGCTCGGGGGTGAATTCGGGGGAGTCGAGGCGCGCGGCGATGTCCTGCGGGCGCTCCCAGCGGTATGTGTCGAGCTGGAGGGCCCGGACGCCGGTGTTGAGCTGGGTGGTGATGTCGGGGTCCTGGAGGGGTCCGATGAACCGGTCCGTGGTGGTGGACATGGCGTTGTGCGAGGTGAGGTAGGCGGCTTCGTCGTAGCGCAGTTCGCACAGGCGGCTGCTGCCCAGGCACTGGCGGGGTGCGGACGGGCCGAACACGGGTGGCACGAGCAGTACGCCGGCCAGTGCGGCACAGGCCACGCCCGCCGCCGTCGTGCGCACCGCTGTCGGGGTCGGGGTCGGCATCCGGCCCGGGCGCACCAGCAGCGCCCAGCCCGCCCCCGTGAGGAGCACGCCGCCGACAAGAGCCGTGAGGGCGGCGCCCAGCCCGGTGGCCACCGCCTGGTTCACGGCGTTGCGCTGGAGGTCGTCGACGAGCGCGGTGACGCTCGGGGCCCAGGAGGACGGTGTGGCGAGTAGGCGTCCTCCGGTGACCAGCCGGGCCATCAGCACGGTCGCGGCGGTCAGGACTCCTGCGCAGGCGAGCGTCTGCCCCAGTCGCATCAGCCGGCGGGCCGGGGCGGCGGGGCCGGTGAACCAGAGCGTCGTGAGGGCGGCCAGTGCGAGGGTGAGGGCGAGGGTCTGGAGCAGGGTCAGAAGCCTGATGGCGTCACGGGCCCGCTCCAGGGCCGTGAGGTCCATCCCGGCGGTGGTCAGGGTGCCGGTGAGGTCCCACGTACCGTCCTGGAGGGTGGTCCGGAGATCGGCGGCGGCGCTCCGCGAGCCGTCGGAGAGCGCGGCGGCGGCGGTCGCGGCCAGCGCGGTCGACACGTCCCCCTCCCCCAGCGCCACCTCGATCTCGGGGCGCAGCGCCGTCCGCTCCTGCTCCGGGACCGCCGTGAGGAGGGCGTCGGCGGCGCGGTCGGCCTGGTCCTCGGTGAGCGGGAGCCTGGGCAGGTTCGGTGCGCGGCCCTCCTTGAGGGCGTCGAGCGCCGTGGCGAGGTCGGCGGTGAAGCGTTCGAAGTCCGGCTGGTCGCGGCCCTGGATATTGGCCACCAGGTCACCGAAGTAGACGCGTGCGAGGTCGGCGAGGTTCTCCAGCACCGGGGCGAGGTCGACGGTCAGCCGGAGCTCGTCGCGGTCGCCGCGCAGATACCCGGTCACCGCCTCGATCTGCTGGTCGGTGAGGGCCCGCACCGTGGCGGGCGGCAGCACGACCTTGATGTTCGACGTCACCAGCGCCTCGGGCACGGGCAGGTGCGCGAGCAGGTCGCGGGTGACGGGCGAGATCTCCGGGTCGACGAGCACGTCGCTGTAGAGGCGGTCGTACGCCGACTCCTCGTCCAGCACCGCCTGGTAGAAGCCGGGCGAGGCGACCGTGGACCGGACGGTCGCGGTCAGGGCGACCGTCGTCACGCACAGGACGGCCAGCAGGAAGGCGAGCACCGGCACGAGACGGCCGGGCCGGCGCGGGGACGCGGATCCCCACTCCGGCCCGAGCGGGTTCGCGGTCGGTTCGGCGCTCACCCGCCCAGCCTATGCGGAATATCAGCTTTTATGCATGAATGAGGAGACTCAGGAGCTGAGGAGCCCGCCGTGCACTCCGTTCACCTGGCCGTGCTGATGACGAGTCACGACCGCCGCGCGCGAACGCTGTCCGCGCTGCGCGCCCTGGAGGATCAGCGCGGGCTCCCCGCCGGGACGACGTTCGGCGTGCATCTCGTGGACACCGGCAGCACCGACGGTACGCCGGAGGCGGTCCGCCTGCGGCATCCGGCGGTGGAGGTCATGTCGGTGGGCGCGGACGTCCCCCACAACCAGGCGCTGCGCATCGCGAGCCGCAACAGCCGCAGCGGCGGCGGGGGCGGGGGTCCGCTCGGCGGCGCGCCCGGCGGACCGACCCACTCCTGGACGCATCAGCTCTGGCTCGACAACCGGGTCGAACTGTTCCCGGACGCCGTCGCGAACCTGCTGCGGACGGCTGCGGCGGCCGGGACCGGAACCGTCGTCGTGGGCGCGGTACGGAACGCGTACGGGGACACCGTGTACTCCGGCCGGCGCGGCCGGTCCCTGGTTCTCGTCGAGCCCGGCGAGCACCGGCCCGAGCCCTGCGACACGTACGACGGGCGCGTGGTGCTGGTGCCCCGCGCCGTGTACGACCTCGTCGGGGACCCCGACAAGGTCTTCCGCCACCGGATGGGCGACTACGACCACGGCTGCCGGGCGCGGCGGGCCGGGGTGACCGTGTTCGTCGCCCCGGGTCATGCCGGTGAGTGTGTGGGCGGGCCGGACGCGCCGGGATCCCGGGAGCCGGGGATCGGCGTCCGGGAGGCGCTGCGCCGCGTGACCTCCGTACAGGAGCTGCCGCTCCACCCGTGGTGGGTGTACTGCCTGCGGCACACCTGGCCGTGGGCGCCGTATCTGATGCTCTCCCCGTACGCGCGCACCGCGGCCCGCGCCACGCTCGGCCGGCTGCGGGGGTGATCAGGAGCCGGGCGGCGTCAGCTTCGCTCGGCGGCCACCCCGGCGGCGGAGCGTCCGGTGGGCGGGGGCGGCACGGTCGGGTGCCCGGCGGCGGTCCTGGCGGTGCCGGACGGCGCGCCCTTCCCGGGAGCCGGGCCCGCGACACCCGGTGCGGGGGCGGCGGAGGGGATCGCGGCGCCGCCGGTGGTGGGTGCCGTGGTGCGCCGGGAGGCGGTACGGGACGGGGCCGTGCGGGGCATTGTGTACGCCGGAATCCTCAGCAGGACGAACACGGCGGCCACGGACCCGGCCGGCGGGAGGAGGAGGAACGCGGGGTGGAGCAGTTCCGCGTACACCAGTGCCGCGGTGGTGACCGGCACAGCCGCCCACAGGCCCAGGAGGACCGCCGTGCCCGGCACGGTGACGCGGACCCGGCGCAGGCGGTGCGCGATGTGGTCGTCCGTGTCGCGCAGCAGGGACCGCGCGGCGCGACGGCGGGAGATCAGGACCAGGGCGGTGTCGGCGAGGGCCACCGTCGCCAGGACCGGCAGCGCGGCCCACGCGGCGCGGCCCGACGGGGCGGCCTCCTGGATCAGCGCGCCGGAGGCGGCCAGCGCGAATCCGGTGAACTGCGCGCCGGACGCGCCGAGCCGGAGGCGGGCGGGGTGCCAGTTGTGGAGCAGGAAGCCGGCCAGGCCCGCCACCAGGGTCGCCGGGAGCAGGGTGAGGGCGGGGTCTCCGCCGAGGGCGGCGCAGGCGAGCAGCCCGGCGGCGGTGACCAGCCCGACGGTGGTCAACAGTCCGTCGGCGTGGTCGAGCAGGGCGAACGCGTTGGTGACGAGGACGATCCAGAGCACGGCCAGGACGCCCGCCGCCGGTGACAGTCCGGCGAGGCAGACGACAAGGACCGCGGCGGCCGTCTGAACAGGGAGGCGGAGGGCGGCCCGGAACGGCTTCAGGTCATGGACGAGCCCCAGGGCGGCGACGATCCCGGCCCCGGCGAGCAGCCCCGCGACGGAGCCGGCGGAGTCGTCCGCCGCGCCGAGCCACAGGGCCCCGCCGGCTGCCGTGCCGACGCCGAGCACGACCGTCGCACCGCCTGCCCTGCGCAGCGCTGCGGCCCGTGGCGCCCGCCCGCCCGGTTCGTCCGGGGCGTGGGGGCGGAGCGCCGCACGGCGGGCGCCCTTGGCGAGTGCGACCGTGATGAACAGCGCGGCCACACCGGAGGCGATGATCCCCAGCACGTTCACCTGCCCTGCCTTTCCTCGTTCATGACCTGCGGCGCGGGACGCCGGGCGGCCGGTGGAACGGCGGCCGCCCGGTCCCGGGCCGCTTGTGGGTCGGGGGACACGGGACGCCACTCGGGTGGCGTTTCTCCCCAACCTACGGGCCGATGTCCCCATTCGCCCTAAATAACACGAAAAGGGCGAGGTATTGTTCTGCCACCCGGCCGCGGAACGACGCGGACCGACCGGCCCATGACCTTCAAAGGGCATTCGTGCGAACGGAGTTGGGAGAGCGCGCGGCCGGAGGGGCCGTCAGCCCCCGAAGCCCCGTTCGGCGTTGCGCTCGGCGGCGGCGTGCCACCAGCGGGGCGGCGAGGGACCGGCGATCACGGCAGTGGGCTGATCGGGGTGCAGGCCCAGACCGCGCAGCGCGTCCGCGCGGACCCGGACGACGTACCGACCGTGCCAGTGCCCGTCCGCGCCGACGCCGCAAGCGAGATCGCAGCGGACGAGGTTCCCGGCGAAGGGCGTCCAGTCGATACCTCGGTCCCGCAGTCAGGCGCGGAGGGCAGCCGGGGGTCGCGGGCAGCCCGGCAGGTTCTCGTACGACACGACGGTCACCCACGCGGCGCTCGCCCCGTTCTCCGCCTTCTCCGCCCTCTCGGCACGCATGGCGCCGAGCGTAGCGTCACCTCGCGGCCAGGGCGTCACGGCCGTCCACGAAGGTCCCGACGACCTCGATGTCCCCGATCCGGGAGGGGTCCACGCGGTGCGGGTCGTCGCCCAGCACCACCAGGTCGGCGCGCATGCCCGGCGCGAGGGCGCCCGCCGACTCCTCCCAGCGGCAGGCGTGGGCGCCGGCGACCGTGTAGGCCCGCAGCGCCTCGTCGACGGTGACGGCCTCGTCCGGGCCGACGAGACGGCCCGAAGCGGAGGCGCGTTCGACCATGAACTGGATCGCCCGCAGCGGTGAACCGTCCGCGACGGGGCGGTCCGAGCTGCCGACCAGGGTGACCCCGTGGTCCAGGAATCCCTTGCCCCGGTACAGCCAGTCGGCCCGCTCCTCCCCCATCACCGTCGCGTAGTCGTCGCCGAAGTGGCGCAGGAAACTCGGCTGGACCACCGCGCTCACGCCGAGCCCGGCGAACCGGGGCAGCTGGTCGGGGCGGATCAGCCCGGCATGCTCGATGCGGTGACGCGCGTCCGGGCGGGGGCACAGCTTCTGGGCCCGCTCCAGCGCGTCCAGCGCGAGGTCGGCGGCGCGGTCCCCGATGGCGTGGACGGCGAGCTGCCAGCCCGCGAGGTGGCCGTCGACGATGAGGTCGGCGATCCGGCCGGGGTCGTCCTGGAAGCGTCCGACGTTGTCGGCCGTGCCCCCGTACGGGGAGGTGAGCGCCGCCGTACGCGCCATCATCCCGCCGTCGGTGTAGATCTTCAGCGCACCCAGGGACAGCCAGTCGTCGCCGAACCCGGTACGCAGGCCGAGGTCCAGGGCCCGGGGGAACCCGTCGTCGGCATGGGTGGTGCGGGGGCGCAGGGTGTCGCCGGACGCCATGAGCTGGATCCGCAGGGGCAGGCGGCCGCGGTCCCGGAGCAGTTGGTAGGCGCCCAGCTCGACCGGGCTGTGACCGAGGAGCCCGCCGCCGATGCCCGCCTCGGCACAGGCCGTGATCCCCTCGTCGAGGCAGGCCCGGGCGGCCAGCTCGATCGCGTCGGCCAGCTCCTCCTGGGAGTAGGGCAGCCGCAGCCGGCGGGCGGTGGTCATGGCGCTCTCGGCGAGGAAGCCGTTCTCGTGCGGCGTCCCGTCCGGCAGCAGCTCCAGCACGGCGGTGTTGACGACGCAGGCGTGCCCGGAGTCGTGCATCAGGAAGACCTTGCGGCCGTGGCTGACCCGGTCCAGTTCGGCGGCGGTCAGATGCCGGCCCAGGGCCCGCTGGTCGTACCCGGCGACGTCCACCCAGGCGCCCGACGGGGCCGGCCGCCGGGCCGCCGCGTCCACGACGGCGAGGATGTCCTCGACCCGCTCGCACGGGGCGACGCTCGGCGTGCCGGCCTTCAACCCGGTCCAGGCCAGGTGGACATGGCTGTCGATGAAGCCGGGCAGCACGGTGGCGCCGCCCAGGTCGACGACCTCGCGGGCGGGCAGGGAGGTCACGGCCTCGCCCACACCGACGACCCGCCCCCGCCAGATGCCCAGGTCGTGGGCGACGGGGTGCCGGGGGTCCATCGTGAGGATGCGCGCGTTCGTCAGTCGCGTACAGAGCATGGGCAGTCCGTCCGTCGGAGGTCCTGGGGGCCTGACCGGCGCGGGACTTCTCGGAGCCGTACGGCCGTGAGGCCTCGCCGCCAAGATCTCCCGCCCGGCCGTCCGCCGGAATGTACTGCCGTGACGCGGGCGGGCACCATCGGTCCCCCGAACCGGACTTGAACCCGAGGTGGACCCGAGGTGGACCGAGTGCGGGGCGGGCCCCCGACGCAGCCGACCACCAACACCCCTATTGCCAACAGGCTTTGCGGGCCACCGGCCCGTCGGCGGACTCAACTGGCATGACCATCGGGCGCCGTTGATTTCTTAGGTAAGGCTTGCTTTACTGATGCGCCAGTTGATCGTTCCCACAGAGGGCGGGCTTCTTCCACAAGCGCACCGAGGAGGACAACCGCATCGGCTGGAACCGGCCCGCCGAAGACCTGGAGCGTCCGGTCCGCGACCG
Source organism: Streptomyces anulatus (assembly GCF_014650675.1). Lineage (GTDB taxonomy): Bacteria > Actinomycetota > Actinomycetes > Streptomycetales > Streptomycetaceae > Streptomyces > Streptomyces anulatus. The sequence continues at coordinate 54,967 of NZ_BMVK01000026.1, forward strand.
CGGGCCGGCGATCTCGCGCGTACGGACCGCGGAAGGCCACGAGCCGCCCGCGACCGAGTACTTCACCTCGATGGGCGGCTGTCCCACCGGCCGCCCCTGACGATCGGGACCCTACCCATGCGTACCGCACGTGCCCGGCACTACCTCATGTGCCGGCCCACCTACTTCGACGTGGTCTACTCCATCAACCCGTGGATGGACCCGACGAAGCCCGTCGACACTCCGCTGGCCATCGCCCAGTGGGAGCGACTGCGCGAGGTCTACCTGAGCCTCGGGCACACCGTCGACACGATCGACCCGGTCCCCGGCCTCCCCGACATGGTCTTCGCGGCCAACGGGGCGACCGTCGTCGACGGACGGGCCCTCGTGGCCCGGTTCCGCGACGCCGAGCGCATCGCCGAGGGCCCGGCGTACCACGACTGGCTGCGCGACAACGGATACCCGCAGCCGCGCACGGCCGCGTTCGTCAACGAGGGGGAGGGCGACTATCTCCTGGCCGGCGACTGGCTACTGGCGGGCACCGGGTTCCGCAGCGACCCCCGCTCCCACGACGAGGCCCAGGAGTACTTCGGACGCCCGGTGATCGGGCTGACCCTCGTCGACCCCGACTACTACCACCTGGACACCGCCCTGACCGTGCTCGACGAGCAGACGATCGCCTACTATCCGGCGGCCTTCTCCCCCGGCAGCCTGGCCGTGCTGCGACGGCTGTTCCCGGACGCCGTCCTCGCCTCCGCCGCCGACGCCGCCGTGTTCGGGCTGAACGCGACGTCGGACGGGTACAACGTGGTGCTGCCGCAGAACGCGACGGATCTGGCCGGGCAGCTGCGCGAGCGCGGGTTCCGCCCGGTCGGCGTGGACCTGTCGGAACTCCTCAAGGCGGGCGGCAGCGTGAAGTGCTGCACCCTGGAGCTGCGCGGGGAGGCCTGAGCGGACGGCCTCCCCGCGGTAATTCCGCGGGGAGGCCGCCGGGGCGTCGATACCGTGAACACATGACCACCGAGCCGAGGACCTTCCCTCCCCGCCCCTTGTCAGCGGTCAAGGCCGTGTACGCCCGCCAGGCCGGCTGCCCGTCCTCCTTCGCCCTGGCGGTGGCGGACTTCGAACCCTGGTCGGAGGGGGTGGAGTTCGAGACGGCGGACACGAGCACGGTGCCGGGCTGGTCGGCCGCCGAGGTGTCCGAGCTGCACGAGGCCTTCGGCTCCGGCGTCCGCGAGGAACTGGAGGAGCTCGCGACGCTGGAACCCGGGACCACGGTGGCGGTCGCGGTCGTCCTGCGGTCCATCAAGGTGCACGAAGTGGACTCCCACCCCCGCGCGTTCCGGCATGCGGGGCGACAAGCCGTCCGGAACGCGTTGCTGGAAGCGTACGGCCCGCCGCCGACGCCCTGGCCGAGGCTGCCCTGAGGCCGGGCTCCGCCCCACGGCCGGACCGGCGACCACCGAACGAAGTTAGGGTAACCTAACTTCATGCCGATCACCGCCCCCCGCCACCCCCACGTCGAGGCCGCCTCGACGACCTCGACGGCCTGGGCCGAACCCCCGGCCGGCGGGGCCGAGGTGGCCGAGCCGTATCTGCTCACCACCGCGGTGTTCGACGACTCCGAACCGACGGGACCGGTGTCCTCGGGCGTACACACGCACACCGACGCCCTGCTGGTCTGGCCGCACACCGGCTCGATCACCCTGCGCACCCGGAACACCGTGCGCCGCCTGCTCCCGGGACAGGGCGCCTGGCTTCCTCCCGGCACCCCGCACGCCGCGTCCCACGAGGCGGGAGGCATCAGCTGCTACACCTACGTGGCGCGACGGGCCGTCCCGCCGGGATGGTCCGCCGCCCGCCCGATGCGCGTGAGCCGCGCGCTCCAGGAGATGCTGCTGCACCTCGACGCGACCGCGATGCCCGACGACCTCCGGCTGCGGACGCAGCGCGTCATCATCGAGATGCTGGAGGAGGACACCCTGCCGGCGATCGAGGTGCCCGTGCCGGAGGACCGGCGGATCCAGGTGCTGGCGGACGACGTCATGCGCGACCCGGAGAGCGACCTCTCCGTCGAGGGGTGGGCGGCCAGGCACGCGTTGAGCGTGCGCACCGTCACCCGGACGTTCAGCCGGGACGTCGGCATGCCGTTCGCCCGGTGGCGTTCACTGGTCCGGATGTCCGCCGCCACGGCCCTGCTCGCCCAGGGGCACCCGGTCAACCTCGTGGCACACCGCAGCGGTTACGCCACCACCAGCGCGTTCTGCGCGGCCTTCCGCCGGGTCACCGGCGCCAGCCCGACGGAGTATCTGCGCGAGCAGGCCGCTCCGGCGCCTGCCGCCCACTGACCCGGGGCCATCCCCGACGGCACGGGCCGAGGCCCGCCCGCCGGGTGGCCGATTCACGACACACCCTGGCCGGTACGCGACCCCTGAACGGGCCAGGCCTTCCTAGTGTCTCTCCAGGTGAGGGTTGCCTTACCTCAGAACCAAGGAGAGACATGTCGATATTCATCCCGGCCCGACGCGGGCCGGGCGCCCTGGTCCGCGCCCTGACGGTGGCGGTCGCCGCCGTCGTCGTCCTGGCGGGCTGCGGTGGCAGCACCTCCGGCTCCGGCACCCCGGAGGGGAAGTCCGGGGCCGGGTCGGCCGCGTTCCCCGTGACCATCGAGCACGGCCACGGAAGCACGACGATCAAGCAGAAGCCGAAGCGCGTCGTGGCGGTCAGCTGGATGTCCCTGGACGTGGTCGCGGCCCTCGGCACCGTCCCCGTCGGCGTGGACGAGCAGTGGGGCGGCGACAAGCAGGGGTACACCCCGTGGTTCCGCAGCACGGTCGAGAAGCTCGGCGGACCGCTGCCCGAGACCCTCAACTACGGCGACGCGGGCGAGATCGACTTCGAGCAGATCCTCGCGCTGGAACCCGACCTCATCGTCGGCCTGTACTCCGGCATCACCGACGTCGACTACAAGCGACTCTCCCAGATCGCCCCCACCGTCCCCTACCTCAAGAAGCCGTGGGACGGCGGAACCTGGCAGGAGATGACCCGGACCATCGGCACGGCGCTCGGCGAGACCGAGAAGGCCGAGAACCTCGTCACCGACGTCCAGGGGCAGTTGGCCGCGGTGACGAAGGACCACCCGGAGTTCAAGGGCACCACCTTCGCCTACGGACTGGCCCTCGCTCCCGGCTCCACCGACGTCGGTCTCTACGTCGACTACGACGCCCGGGTCCGCCTGCTCACCGAGATGGGCTTCGAGAACACCCCCTCGATGGAGAAGATCGCCTCCACCGTCAAGGGCACGAACTGGTACGGCGGCATCAGCCTGGAGAAGCTCGACACCATCGACGCCGACATCTTCGTCGCGTGGGCCAACGGCGCCGACGAGGTCGAGCACACGCTCAAGGACCCGCTCTTCACCCGCTGGAAGCCGATCGCCGACCGCAAGTACGCCTTCGTCCAGGACCCGACCATGGGCATGGCCACCAGCGGTCCGTCGGTGCTCTCCATCCCGTGGGCGATCGACCGTTACGTCCCGATGCTCGCCGACGCCGTCGCGGGCAGGGGCAACACCGGCGCGGGCTCCTGACCGCCGTCCGCCGCTCCGCCCAGGTGACGCCCTCCCCCAAGGACAACCATGACCACCGCCCCGCCCACGGGTGACCTCACCGCCGGTGCCGAGCGCGCCGAGCCGGGCCCGCGCGACGACGCGGGCCCGGCCCGACGCCACCGGCACCGGCTGCTGATCCTGCTCACCGCCACCGCCCTGCTCCTCGTCGTCGCCGTGCTCAGCGTGATGATCGGGGCGCGCGCCATCGCTCCCGGCACCGTGTGGGACGCGCTGTTCCACTTCGACGACTCCGACGAACACGTCATGGTGCGTGAACTACGGGTGCCGCGCACCGTGATCGGCCTGGTCACCGGCGCCGCGCTCGGCCTCAGCGGCGCGCTGATCCAGGCGTTCACCCGTAACCCCCTGGCCGATCCAGGCATCCTCGGCGTCAACGCGGGGGCGAGCCTCGCGGTGACGTTCGCGGTCGCCGTGCTCGGATACACGGCCGCGGGCCAGTTCATCTGGTTCGCCCTGGGCGGGGCGTTCGGGCTCACCGTTCTCGTCTACGCCCTCGGCTCGATCGGGGCGGATCGCGGCACCCCGGTCAAACTCACCCTGGCGGGCGTCGCGTTCACCGCCGTGTGCGGCGGCTTCACCAGCGCCATGGCGCTCAAGAGCACGACCACCTTCGACGTCATGCGGTTCTGGGGCGTCGGCTCCATCGGCGGGCGGTCGCTCGACATCCTGCCGGTCGCCCTGCCGCTCATCGGCGCCGGCCTTCTGCTCGGACTGCTCAGCGCGGGATCGCTCAACGCCCTCGCGCTGGGCGACGACATCGCCCGCTCCCTGGGAACGCGCCTGGCGGTGACCCGGGTCGCGGTGATACTGGCCGTCACGCTGCTGGCCGGAACAGCGGTCGCGATCGCCGGTCCGATCTCGTTCGTCGGGCTCATGGTGCCGCACATCGTGCGCTGGTTCGTGGGACCCGACCAGCGCTGGATCCTGCCGGTCACCGTCATCGTCGCCCCCGCCTTCCTGCTGGTCGCCGACATCATCGGCCGCGTGGTGCTGCCCTCCGGGGAGCTGCGGGTCGGCCTCGTCACGGCGCTCGTCGGCGCCCCCGTCCTCGTCGCCCTCGTCCGGCGGCGGAAGGTGAGCACCCTGTGAGCACCCGCACCGCGTCCCAGCCCCCCGAGACCACGCCGCCGCCCATCGGGGCCGTACGCGCGCGGAGCCCGAAGAACCGGCCCGGCAAGGTCGATCCCGGCCGGGCCACCTGGACCCTGCGCCGCGGCGGGGTGGCGTTGCGCGTCGACCGGCGGGCCGTCCTCGTCTGCGCCGTCCTGACCGTCGTGGTCGCCGCCCTGGGCGTCGTGACCCTGGGCTCCGGGTCGATCTCCCTGACGCCCGTCCAGGTGCTGTCCGCCCTCCTCGACCCGGACGCCGACCCCCGGGCCCGCCTCGTCGTGGTGACGTGGCGGCTGCCCAGGCTGCTGTTCGCCGTGGTGTGCGGAGCGGCGCTCGCGATCAGCGGCGCCCTGTTCCAGTCGCTCACCAAGAATCCGCTCGGCTCCCCCGACGTCATCGGCTTCGCCTCCGGTTCGTACGCGGGCGCGAGTGTCGTGATGCTCCTGCTCGGGACCGCCAACTACCTGGCGGTGGCCTCGGGTTCGCTGATCGGCGGGGCCCTGACGGCGCTGCTGGTGTACCTGCTGGCCTACCGGGGCGGGCTGCGGCCGTTCCGGCTGATCATCGTCGGCATCGCCGTCGGAGCGTTCCTCGGCTCGCTCACGTCGATGCTGCTCCTCTCCGTCAGTCCGCAGCAGGCGATGCTCGCGGCCACCTGGGGCGCCGGTTCGCTCAGCGGGCTCGGCTTCGAGCAACTGCGCGCGACCGCCGTCGTGTTCGCCGTTCTGCTGGTCGGCGCCGCCCTCGTGGTACGTCCCCTGGTCCATCTGGAGATGGGGGACGACGCGGCTGTCGCGCTCGGGGTGCGTGCCCAGCGCGCCCGGCTGACCGCCACGGTCGTCGGCGTGGCGCTCACGGCGCTGGTGACCGCCGCGGCGGGCCCGATCGCCTTCATCGCCCTCGCCGCCCCGCAGATCGCCCAGCGGCTGACGCGGAGTTCGACCACCCTGCGCATCGTGCCCGCCGCACTCGCCGGGGCGGCCGTCCTGGTCGGCGCGGACTTCATCGCCCAGCGCATCGATCTGCCGGTCGGCGTCGTCACGGTGTGCGTCGGCGGCGCGTACCTGGCCTGGCTGCTCGCGCGCCAGTACGCGGGCCGTCGTCGATGACCGCCCGGCGCACGCCTCCCCCGGCGCGGCCCACCCCCCTTCCTCCCGAGGAGCGAACCGTGAGCACCACGACCCCGCCGGCCCGGCCCCCGGCAGCGGGACACCCGGCGAAGGGCCCCGAGCCCCACGCTCCGGAGGCGGGCCAGGGCCCCGAACCCGCCTCCGTACAGGCACTGTTCCGCACCGCGCTCGTACGGGACGGGCGTGGCCTGCGACTCGGTCTGACCGCCGCCGCATTCATGGTCCATCAGCTGTGCGAGGCTCTGGTCCCGATCCTCATCGGGGTCGTCATCGACCGGGCGCTCGCCCCCTCCGACGGCCCGGCTCTCCTCGGGTGGCTCACCGTGCTCGCCGGGGTGTTCACGCTGCTGTCCCTGTCGTACCAGCGGGCATCGGCGGCGATGGTGACCGTCTACGGATACGGCGAACAGGCGTTGCGCCTGCGGACGATGGCCAGGCTGCTGGACCCGCGCTCGCTGCGACGGCCGCCCGGGGCGGGCGAGGCGCTCTCGCTGGTCTCCTCCGACACCTACCGCGTCGCCGGGGTCTCCTGGAGTGTCGTCCAGCAGGCGTCCACGGTCACCGCCATCCTGACGGCGTCGGCCGTCCTGCTGCTGATCTCCCTCCCGCTCGGCGCCGGGGTGATCGCCGGCACGGTTCTGGTGCTGCTGGTCATGCGGCGGATCTCGATGCCGCTGGAGGCACGGGGGCTGGCCGAGCAGGGTTCGGCGGCGCGGGCCGGTGACGTGGCCACGGACATGATCACCGGCCTGCGGGTGGTCACCGGCATGAACGCCCATGCCGAGGCGGCCCGCCGCTACCGCGTCGCGAGCCAGGCCTCGCGCCGGGGCGCCGTCGCCGCCGCGCGGTCGGTGCTGACGTACTCCTGCGTGAGCCTGCTGCTGTCCGGACTCTTCCTGGCCGCGCTCGCCACCGCCTCCGGATATCTCGCACTCGACGGCAGCATCACGATCGGTCAGCTCGTCACCGTCCTGGGTCTCGCCCAGTACCTCCAGGGTTCGCTCGCCCACGTGGGCACCTTCGCCTCCAACTGGATCCACAAGCGCGCCTCCGCCCGCAGGCTCAGCGACCTCATCAACGAACCGCCCCTGATCGGCGCCGTCCCGGGCCCCCGGGACGGCGGGCCCGAGGAGTCGGCCGCCGCCACCGCCCCGGCGCTGCTCTGGCATCCGCCCGGCCACGACGAACCGGTGCGGCTGGAGCGCGGCGAGCTCGTCGGCGTCGTGCCCGCCCGGCCGTCCTCGGCACGGGACATCGGCGACCGGCTCGGCTACCGGGTGCCGCTCGCCCGCGGTGAACTCCTGGTGAGCGGCGTCGACGCGGTCGAGCTGGGGCCCGAGCGGGTACGGGAGTTGATCGCCGCGCCGCCACATCACGGCGCGGTGTTCTCCGGCACGCTGCGGTCGAATCTCGTCTCCCCGGGCGGCGCCCCGGACCCCGCCGTGCTGCGGGCGACGATGCTCGACGACGTGATCGAGGACATCGGCGGGGACGGAAGCGACGTCGGCGAGCGGGGACGCAAGCTCTCCGGCGGGCAGCGTCAGCGGCTGCTGATGGCTCGCGCACTGCACACCGGGGCGGAGGTCGTGGTCCTCGACGAGCCGACCACCGCCGTCGACCCGGCGACCGAGCAGCGCATCGCCGAGGGCCTGCGCGCCCTGCCCACAACCACGCTGCTGGTCACCACCAGCGGCATCCTGCTCTCCGCCTGCGACCGGGTCGTCGGCCTCTCCGCCGAGGCCGACACCGCCGTCCATGTCGACCCCGATGCCGTTCCGGGCACGGCTCCGGGCACGGCTCCGGGCACGGCTCCGGGCTCGACTCCGGGCACGGCTCTGGCCACCGCACCCGCCGGCGCTCCGGACACCGCATCGGGCGCGGCTTCCGGCAACGCTCCGGACGCCGCATCCGACACCGCTCCCGCCGCCGACCGCCCCGAACCGAACGGAGTCCCCCGGTGACCCCGGTACCCGCCACCCTGCCCATCGCCGGTCCCCGCCGGACCCGGCGGGAGCTGCTGCGCCGGCTCGGCGCCCACCGCTTCCGCCTCGGCGCGGCGCTGGGTACCCTCCTCGCCGGGACCGGGGTCACCCTCGCCACCCCGCCCCTCCTCGGCTCCATCGTCGACGCGGTCGCCGAAGGCTCCGGCACCGGCCGGGTGACCACGCTCGGCATCGCCCTGCTGGTCGTCGCGGCCACCGGCGCGGCCCTCGCCCTCCTGGGCGGGCGGATGCTGGTCGCCCTGGTCCAGGACGTCCTGGCTGCGCTGCGCGAGGACGTGTTCACGACCGCGATCCGGCTGCCCGTCGGCCTGGTGGAGTCATCGGACAGTTCGGACGTGGTCTCCCGTGTGACCCACGACGTCGAGGCGATCTCGGAGGCCGCCTCCGACGTCCTGCCCGATGTGACGGGCGCGGCCTTCACCATCGGTCTGAGCCTGGTCGGGCTCGCGGTCCTCGACCTCCGCCTCGCCCTGGCGGGCCTGGTCTGCCTGCCCGTCCACGTCCTGGCCACCCGCAGCTTCCTCGCCCGCACCCACCAGGTGTACGGGGACATCCGCAGGCTGGAGTCCGCACGCGGGCAGAGCGTCATCGAGGCGGTGCACGGGGCGGAGACCATTCGCGCGTACGGAACCCAGGGCCGGCACCTGACCGAGCTGTCCGACCGGGGCGAGCGGGCCATCGAGCGGCAGCGCGACGGCGTACGGCTGCGCAACCGGTTCACGGGGTGGCTCAACGCGGCGGAGTTCCTCGGCCTGGCCGCCGTCCTCGCGACCGGGTACGCGCTGCTCGGCGCGGGGGCGATCTCGCTCGGCGCGGCCACCGCCGCTGCCCTCTACTTCCACCGTCTGTTCGGACCGGTGGGCGCGCTCCTGGGCAGCCTGGACGACATCCAGCGGGCGACGGTGGGACTGGCCCGTCTGGTCGGGATCACCGACCTCGCCGGCCATCCCGACGACAGGGCGGCCGTGCCGCGCCCGGCGCGCGAGCCGGGTCCCCCGGAGATCGCGGTGCGGAACGTCTCGTTCTCGTACGACGGACTGCGCCCCGCGCTCAGCGAGGTGACCCTGACCGTGCCGGCGGGCGGCAGTGTCGCGCTCGTGGGCGCGAGCGGCTCGGGCAAGTCCACCCTGGCTCGGCTGATCGCGGGCCTGGGCGAACCCACGGGCGGCCGGATCACCGTGGGGTCCTCCGCCGAGGCGCCCGCCGTCCGGTATCTGGTGACGCAGGAGGTCCACCGGTTCGGCGGCACCCTCGCGGACAACCTCCGGCTGGCCCGTCCCGCCGCGTCCGACGAGGAACTGCGCGAGGCGCTGCGCGCGGTGGGCGCCGGCTGGGCGGAGCATCTGGAGTCCGGCCCCGACACCGTCCTCGGCCCGGGCGGGGCGCCCCTCGACGACGGCTCGGTCCAGCACCTCGCACTGGCCCGCGTCCTGCTGGCCGACCCGCCCGTGGCCGTGCTCGACGAGGCCACCGCCGAGTCCGGGGCGGGCGATCTGCTACGGACGGCGCTCGCGCGGGTGACCCGGGGCCGGACCAGTGTGATCGTCGCCCACCGTCTGGACCAGGCGCGCGACGCGGACCGCATCGTGCTGCTCTCCGGCGGCCGGGTCGCCGAAGAGGGCACCCATGACGAACTGCTCGCGCACGGCGGCGAGTACGCGGCGCTGTGGCGGGCGTACAGCCGGGGTGCTCCGGCGTGAGGGAGCGGACGGGACGGCGAACGGGGGACTCGGATCCGGGGGCACGGCTATTCGGGGGCGCGGCTATTCGGAGGCGCGGATCCGGAGGCGCGGATCCGGGGGCGCGGCTATTCGGGCAGCGGTCTGTCCTGGACGACGTTCTTCATGACGAGGGTGGAAGTCAGACGCTGGACGCCGGGGAGTCGGGCGAGTCGCTGGTCGTAGAGCTGCTGGAAGGCGGCCAGGTCGGCAGTCGCGACCCGGAGGAGGTAGTCGGGCTCGCCGAACAGGCGCTGCGCCTGGAGCACATGCGGGACGGCGGCCACGGCCTCCTCGAACGCGGTGACCGTGTCGGGGGTCTCCCAGCGCAGAGTGGCGAAGACGAGGGCCTCGAAGTCCAGGCCGACGGCCGCCGGGTCGACGACGGCCCGGTAGCCGCGGATCGCACCCTCTCGTTCGAGGTCGCGCAGTCTGCGGTGGCAGGGCGAGACGCTGAGCTGCACCCGGGCGGCCAGCTCGGTGACCGTCAGGCGGCCGTCGAGCTGCAGCTCGGTAAGAATCTTCCGGTCCAGGGCATCCATGGAGAAGATTCTCCCCCGAAAAGCCCGATCATGAGGTAGATACGCAAACATCTTCGGGCGAATCCGACCTAGCCTTCCCTCCAGATCACTAGATGCGCGAGGGAACGATTCGATGGATACGACGACGCTGGCGGCCTTCCTGGCGGTGGATCTGCTGCTGGTGTTCACTCCGGGCGCGGACTGGGCCTACGCGATCTCCGCCGGACTGCGGGGACGCACCGTGGTCCCGGCCGTCACCGGGCTGATCGCCGGACACGCGGTCTACGCACTGGTGGCCGTCGCGGGCCTGGCGGTCATCGTGGCAAGCTCCCCGGCCGCGCTCACCGCCCTGACGGTGGCGGGGGCCGGGTACCTGCTGTGGCTCGGCTGGGGAGTTCTGCGGCAGCCGGCCGCGCCGACGGCCGAGGGCGGGAGCACGGACGCCTCCCCTGTGCGGGTGCTGCTCAAGGGGGCCGGGATCAGCGGGCTGAACCCCAAGGCGCTCCTGCTGTACTTCTCGCTGTTCCCGCAGTTCATCGACCCTGCCACGGGCTGGCCGGTAGCCGCGCAGACCAGCCTGCTCAGCACGGTGCACCTGACCGCGTGCGCCGTCGTCTACCTCGCCGTCGGCGTCCTCGCCCGCACGGTCCTGAGCAGCCGGCCCTCGGCCGCCCGGGCCGTCACCCGCGTCAGCGGTGCCATGATGATCGCCATCGGCGGCTTCCTGCTGGTGGGACGCCTGGCCGGCTGAGGAACCCCGGCCCGCTCGACCCGACACGGACCCGAAGGAGAGCACGACGTGGAAGACCGGCTGCGGCAGGAACCGGCGAGCCCCTCGGTGCGCGAGCGCGTCCAGGACAGCTTCGGCCGACAGGGCCTGATGTCCCATCTGGGCGCGCGGCTCGCCCACATCGGCCCCGGCCGCGTACACATCGTGCTCCCGGCCCGCCCCGAGGTGACCCAGCAGCACGGCTATGTCCACGCGGGCGCCACCAGCGCCATCGCGGACAGCGCCGGCGGGTACGCCGCGCTCACCCTGTTCGACGAGGAGTCCGATGTCCTCACCGTCGAGTACAAGCTCAACCTCCTCGCTCCCGCGGCCGGTGACCACCTCGAAGCGATCGGAAGCGTCCTCAAGGCCGGCCGCACCCTGACCGTCTGCCAACTGGAGGTCCATGGCGTCCGGTCCGACGGCACCCGGAAGCTCGTCGCGAACGGCCAGCAGACCCTGATCCGCGTCAGCAGGCCCGTCGAATGAGCTCCGGCTGCCGACGGTCAGGTTGCCGGCGGTCCGGCGGCGGACGCTGGCCGAGGACGACCGCACCGAGGATCACGGCCATGCCGACGATCTGGAGGACGGACAGCGTCTCGCCCTTGACGAGGTAGCCCAGCAGGGTCGCCACGACCGGACTGCCCAGCGCGAGGAAGGAGACGGCGACGGCGGGCAGGCGCTCGATGCCCCGGAACCAGACGAAGTAGCTCAGGACCGCGCCCAGGGTGATGAGGTGGGCGAACCCGATGACGTTGGATCCGGTGAGACGCTCCGGCAGCCCTTCCAGCGACAGCCAGAACGGCAGCAGGACGAGTCCGCCCGCCGTGAGTTGCCATCCGGTGAACGTGAGCAGGCCGACGCCCTCAGGCCGCCCCCACCGTTTGGTCAACGTGATGCCCAGGGCCATGCACAGCGCACCGCCGACCGCCGCGAGGACACCGAGGGGGTCGAGCGGCACCGCGCCCTTGAGGACGAGCAGCACCACTCCCCCGGCTCCCATGGCGCAGGCCAGTGCGTGGAGGGCTCTGATCCTGTCGCCGAGGAGGAGAGCGGCGAGGATCACGACGAACATGGGCTGGGCCGACATGATCACGGCGGCGATGCCGCCGGGGAGTCGGTAGGCAGCGAAGAAGAGCAGGAAGTTGAAGCCGCCGATGTTCAGGACGCCCAGCACCGACGCACGCCACCACCAGACGCCGACGGGAAGCCTCCGGCCGAGGGCCAGCAGCACCAGCCCGCCGGGCAGGGCCCGCATGGTGGTCGCCAGGAGCGGCCGGTCCGGTGGCAGCAGCTCGGTGGTGACCAGGTAGGTGCTGCCCCAGACCGCCGGAGCGAGACCGGTCAGGGCGGCCGTGCCGATGTTCTGTCTGCTCGTCATCTCGCCTCGGAGTTCCGGGATCACGGCGGGCCCTGGTTTCGGGCGCGCCGGAGAAGCCCCGGTCGGCCGGCCGGCCGAGGTGGTCGGGGCCGAGGAGGCTTCTGCCGTGTGTGGTCGTCATCAGTCTCGGTCCGGGCACATCGATGAGTCCAACACATGCTTGTCACCCAATGGATCTCGATTCACGATGGATCCATGGAGCTCCAGCAGATGCGGTACGTGATCGCCGTGGCCGAGACGAACAACTTCACGCGGGCCGCCCAGCGCTGTCTGGTGGTCCAGTCCGCGCTCAGCCACCAGATCGCGCGCCTGGAGAAGGAGTTGGGCGCCCGGCTCTTCGAACGCACCAGCCGCCGCGTCCGGTTGACCGCGGCGGGCGCGGCGTTCCTGCCCGCGGCCCGACAGTGTCTGGAGGCGGCGGAGCGGGCCGCCGCCGAAGTGGCGGCGGCCGTCGGGGAGGTACGCGGACGCCTCACGGTGGGTCTGATCCCCACGGTCGCCGCCGTGGACCTTCCCTCCGTCCTCAAGGACTTCCACCGGCGCCATCCGAAGGCCCGGGTCAGTCTCAGCGTGGGGGCGAGCGAGGATCTCGTCGAGCAGGTCAGGAAGGGCGAGATCGAGGTGGCCTTTCTCGGCATCCCGGTCACGGCCCGGCCCCGGGGCGTCCAGGCCAGGGAGCTGGCACGGGAGCGGCTGATCGCCGTGGTCTCCCCGGCCCACCCGCTCGCCGGCGAGTCCTCGGTCGACCTTCGCCGGCTGGCCTCGGAGGTGTTCGTGGACCTCCCGGCGAAGACCGCCGGCCGGGCGCAGTCCGATCTCGCCTTCGCGGCCGCCGGCCTCACGCGCGAGGTCGCCTTCGAGGTGACCAACGCCGACTACCTGGCCCGGTTGGTCGGCGCCGGTCTGGGAGTGGCCCTGCTCCCGCCAACGTACGTCGCCGGTCTGGCCGGGGTGACCACGATCGAGGTCACGGACGCGCCGGCCCGTGTCGAGTACGTGGTCTGGGGCCGGGAGAGCAGAACCCCGGCGGCGGCGGCCTTCCTCCAACTCCTGGGCATCGAGGAGGAGTGAGCGCGGGTCGCGTCAGCGGACCTGGCCACCGCGGCCGATGGGTGCGTCGCCCGGGACCGCCGCTGTGAACCGCCTCACTGACCCGGCGCTTCGGGCGGAACGTAAGCGATCATGACGGGATGAAAGCTCGTTTCCTCGGCATCGCCGAGCTGGCCGAAACTCCGTCCGTGGCGGTCGTGGTCGACGTCATGCGGGCGTTCACGGTGGCCGCCTGGGCGTTCGGCCGGGGTGCGGAGAAGATCGTCCTGGCCGAGTCGCCGGCCGACGCCCTGGCGCTCAAGGCGCGCCACCCGGACTGGGTGGCCCTCAAGGACGGCCCGCCGGCGCCCGGCTTCGACACCGTCAACTCACCGGGCCTGCTGCGCTCCCTCGACCTCGGTGGACGGACCGTCGTGCAGAAGACCACGGCGGGGACGGTCGGCGCCCTCGCGGTCAAGGAGGCGTCGCTGGTGCTGTGCGCCGGATTCGTGGTGGCGGGCGCGACGGCCCGGCTCCTGCGGCAACGCGGGTGCGACGCCGTCACGTTCGTGGTCACCGGAGACGAGGGGCGCGCCGAGGAGGATCTGGCGTGCGCCCAGTACATCGCGCGAAGGACCGACGGGGGCGGGACGGACGCGACCGCGTTCCTGCGCCGCGCCGCCGAGTCGCGCGCCGCCGCCGAACTGACGGAGGGCGTACGCCAAGGAGCCCACCCCGATGACGTGGCGCTCTGCCTCGAACTCGACCGGTTCCCCTTCGCCATGGTCGCGGCCCCGGAGGACTCGCTGATGGTTCTCCGCCCGTGCGCCGTACGCTAGGGCGCGCTTCGAGAGTTCCGCCTGCTCGGCGCTGCTTTCGAAACACGCCCTGGTACTTCAGCTGTAGATCGTGATCTTCAATGCTGTTGAGCTGCCTGCCGCAGCTAGTGGCAGGACCGGTACCGGTCTTGATGGCGGCGTCGCCGGGCGGACCGGCCGAGGGCTCACAGCGGTGAGGTGTGGAACCGTCTACTTGGCCTGAGCGTCGGAGGGTCATGAATGAGAGAGCTGGGCAAACCATCTTCGCCCTCGCGCTGGTTGCTGGGGTACTCACAGGCTGCACCACGACCGATGAGGGCACTGAGACCGTCCGGGCGACACCTTCCGTCAGGACAATTCCCTTCGTCCTCCATACGCATTGCGGAATCGGCGAGGCCCGTATCGGCTCGACGTACTTCGAAGCGGAGACCCCGCTCACCGACGGCTCGGGAAACCCACCCGAGGGGTGGGACAACCCCTTCCAGCGCGGCACGATGACCTTGAAGTCCGACACGGAGGCCGTCTTCACCGACAAGGCTGGGCATGAGGTGAAGTTCCGTGCCCGGCCCGGTGCGAGTGCCTTCAAGCGCATCTGTAGTTAGTACTCCGCTCTGGACCGGATCCTCATGTCTGGGTCGCGGCCTGTCGCCGGTAATGGCTGGCACGTGATCGTGCCTGGTGGCGGCGTCGCCAGGTGGACCAGGCGACCCGATGGGCCGCGTCACGGACGGGCCGGATGACGCGAGGACATGACTGTCCCGCGTTCTTCCAGGGCGGCCCGCAGTTTCGGGTTGCCGCCGTAGACCTCGTCGCCGGTCACCCGGTCCGCCTGGGGCCGGGCGTCCAGGAACCGTTCGATCATCGTGCGGGCCAGGTCCGGCTTGGTCGCGAAGACCGTGTCCTCGCCCAGCCCTGCTGCCCGGCACCGATCCGGGTCGCAGGTCCAGGAGCGTGGGACGTACAGCGCGAGCCGCCGCTCGCCCGCGTACACGAGGCAGACGGCGACATGGGAGCTCTCGACCCGGCCGGCGGCGCCGGTGTACGAACATGACGCGGTAGAGGTCGGGGTTCTCCATCGCAGTGGCCAGGTAGGCGGCCCCCAGGGCGGCGAGGTCTCGTACCGGGTCTGCGGACATCTTGACGGCCGCGAGTCGGGCGGCCAGGCGGATGAAGCCTTCCTGCCGCAGCGCCTTCCACAGGCCGTCCATGCCGCCGAAGTAGGTGTAGACAGCCATCGTTGACACGCCGGTTCCGGCGACCAGGGTGCGGAGTGTGACCGGTTGCCTCGTCCGCAGCATCTGTGCGGCCCGGTCGAGCAGCAGCGAGCGGACCGCTGGATCTTTCGTCCTCACCATGGCACCACAATATATAGCATCGCTATGCTTTCATGGGTGCTGATCTTGCTGCTCCTGACGCCAAGAGGAAGAGGCCGTTCATGTCCGTGACGCTGGTCAATCCCGAGGGGTTGCCGAAGCCCGAGGTCTACCGGCAGTTGTCGGTCGCCACCGGATCGAAGCTGGTGTTCCTGGCGGGGCAGGTCGCCCGCGACGCCGACGGCCGGCCCGTGGGCGAGGGAGACTTCGCCGCTCAGGTCGAGCAGTGCTATCTCAATATCGCCACTGCTCTGGCCGGGATCGGCGGCTCCTTCGAAGACGTGGCGAAGTTGACCATCTACGTCGTCGACTGGAGCCCCGAGAAGATGCCGCTGCTGGGTGAGGGCGTGGGCCGGGCGGCAGCGAAGCTCGGCATCGATCCGGTCAAGCCGATCACCCTGCTGGGCGTTGCGGCGCTAGGGGAACCGGACCTCCTGGTCGAGGTCGAAGCCACTGCGGTCATCGAATAGCCGTATCACTGCGAGCAGGAAGACCGTGGGGCTGGCCATGTTGAGTCGGGGGGATCTGACGGACGGCGAGTGGGCGGTGCCGGATCCGCTGCTGCCGGTGAGCAACAACCGGTGCGGGGCCGGTGGCGCGATCACGGAGAGGCTCTTGCGGCACGTCCAGTCCGCCGTCGACGCCGCCGAAGGCGGCATCGACGGGAACATTAACGTCGAGCTGAAGCAATTCAGGGCCGTGGCCACCCGCTATGACAAGCGCGGATACGTCTACCTCGGCACCGTCACCGCCGCCGCACTCCTCATCTGGCTCCGATCATGATCGGAGAGACACGCCCTACGCCGCAGCCTCCGGCGCGATCTCGGCGATCAGGCCCTCGACGAGGGTCTTGATCTCGTCGCGGATCGGGCGGACCGCGGCCACACCCCGGCCGGCGGGGTCCTCCAGCTTCCAGTCGAGGTAGCGCTTGCCGGGGAAGACCGGGCAGGTGTCGCCGCAGCCCATGGTGATGCAGACGTCCGACTCCTTCACCGCGTCCACGGTCAGGACCTTCGGCGTCTCGGCGGAGATGTCGATGCCGACCTCGGCCATCGCCTCGACGGCGGCGGGGTTGACGGCGTCTCCGGGGTTCGAGCCCGCGGAGCGCACCTCGACGCGGTCCCCGGCCAGGTGGGTCAGCCAGGCGGCGGCCATCTGCGAGCGGCCGGCGTTGTGGACGCAGACGAACAGGACGGACGGCTTGCCGGAGGACTCGGCCATGGTGATCGCTCTCTCCCGTCGCACGGCGGAACTCGGCCGCCGATGACTCCGATGACTTCAGCACCCGCTGGTATCAGCGAGCAATGATGTGAGAATATCAGCGCATGCTGACTTCAGTCGATCCTGATGTGATCCGGGCGCTGGGCGATCCGCTCCGCCTGCAGATCGTGACCCTGCTCGCCCGCGAGACGCTCTGCACGACGCACTTGGTGGAGGAGACCGGAGCCAAGCAGACCAACCTGTCCAACCACCTGAGGGTGCTGCGCGAGGCCGGGCTGGTGGAGACCGAGCCCTGCGGCCGCTTCACCTACTACAGGCTCAGGCCCGAGGTCCTGGCCGGACTGTCCGAACAGTTCGCCTCTCTGGCCGAGTCCGCCCGTACCGCCGGTGAGAACAAGAGGGCCTGCCCGTGACCTCCACCGAGCCCACCATCACCTCCGCCCGGGGCACCGGCCCCGACGGGGACGACTCGATCGTCAGGAAGCTCTCCACCCTCGACCGCTACCTCGCGGTGTGGATCCTGCTCGCCATGGCCGTCGGTCTGGGCCTGGGCCGCCTGGTCCCTGGGATGAACGACGCTCTCGCGAAGATGGAGATCGGCGGGATCTCGCTGCCGATCGCGCTCGGCCTGCTGGTCATGATGTACCCGGTGCTGGCCAAGGTCCGCTACGACCGGCTCGACCGCGTGACCGGGGACCGCAAGCTGCTGGTCTCCTCGCTGGTCGTCAACTGGATCGTCGGCCCCGCGGTCATGTTCGCCCTCGCCTGGATCTTCCTGCCGGACCTTCCTGAATACCGCACCGGCCTGATCATCGTGGGCCTCGCCCGCTGCATCGCCATGGTCATCATCTGGAACGACCTCGCCTGCGGCGACCGGGAGGCCGCAGCGGTCCTCGTCGCGCTGAACTCGGTCTTCCAGGTGTTCGCGTTCGGCCTGTTGGGCTGGTTCTACCTCGATCTGCTGCCCCGGTGGATGAACCTGGGAGACGGCCAGGGACTGGACGTCTCCGTGTGGCACATCGCGCTGAACGTCGTCATCTTCCTCGGCGTCCCGCTGCTGGCCGGATTCCTCACCCGCCGCCTCGGGGAGAAGAGGATGGGGCGCGAGCGCTACGAGCAGCGGCTCCTGCCGAAGATCGGGCCCTGGGCGCTGTACGGACTGCTGTTCACGATCGTCGTCCTCTTCGCCCTCCAGGGCAGGACGATCACCTCGCAGCCGCTCGACGTGGCCCGCATCGCCCTGCCGCTGCTGGTCTACTTCGCGATCATGTTCTTCGGGACCTTCCTCCTCGGGAAGGGCCTCGGCCTGGCGTACGACCGCACCACCACGCTCGCGTTCACCGCGGCGGGCAACAACTTCGAGCTCGCCATCGCGGTGGCCATCGCCACCTTCGGCGTCACCTCAGGACAGGCCCTGTCCGGTGTCGTCGGCCCGCTCATCGAAGTACCGGTGCTGATCGGGCTGGTGTACGTCGCGCTCGCCTGGCGGCGCACGTTCGCCCCCGGCGCGGTGACGACGGCACCGTGACGCGGCGGGGCCGGCCGGTGGTCCCGTACGCGAGACAGCGCGGCCGATCCGGCCGTCACGTGATGGCGGGGCTGCGGCGTTCGACGAGGACGACGTCGCGCCAGACGCCGCGTCGGCGCCCGATCCGCTCCCGGATGCCGATGACCCGGAATCCCGCCCGCTCGTGAACGGTGAGGCTGGCGGTGTTCTCCGGGAAGATCCCGGCCTGAATGGTCCAGATCCCGGCCCGCTCGGTGGAGTCGACCAGCGCCTTCAGCAGGGCGGATGCGACCCCGCGGCCCCGCGCCGCAGGGTCGACGTAGACGGAGTGCTCGACGACGCCCGCGTACGCGCACCGGTCCGAAACCCTGCCGGCCGCCACCCAGCCCAGGACCCAGCCGTCCGCGTCGAGGGCGACGAAGCGGTGACCGGGCAGCTTCGCGGCGTCGAAGCTCCCCCAGTCGGGCGGGCCGGTCTCGAAGGTGGCGTCGCCCTCGTCGATTCCCGCCCGGTAGATCGCCAGCACCTGCTCGGCGTGGTCCGCGGTCATCGGCGCGACCACGACGCCCGGCACCCTGCTCACCGCGCCGCCCGTCCCGTCATCCCGGCGCTCAGGCGGCGGCGTGCTGCGTCAGCAGCCTGCCCATCCCGGCCAGCACCGAAGGCTCGACCCGGTAGTAGACCCAGGTACCGCGCCGCTCGGACGTCAGGAGCCCGGCCTCCTTCAACTTCTTCAGGTGATGGGACACGGTGGGCTGGGAGACGCCGACATCGGAGATGTCGCACACGCACGCTTCCCCGCCCTCGTGCGAGGCCACGGCGGAGAACAGCCGCAGCCGCACCGGGTCGCCGAGAGCCTTGAACATCCGCGCGGCCACCTGCGCCTCATCGGCGGTCATCGGGCGCTCGGTCAGAGGCGGGCAGCACGGCACCACGCCCTGGCCGTCGGCGGGCTCGATCAGCGGCAACACCTTCGCATTCGACATACGTCTATGTTGACATACGTCAAACCAGGGCGGCCAGAGCTTGTCCATGCGCGAGCCGGCCGGGGGCGGGACCAGGGGCGCGAACCCGGGGCGAACCGGAGTGAACCTGCCCGACAGCCACCGCGGGTGCTGCTGGGAGCGTCGCCCGACAGCTCCATCATTTCGACATACGTCTATGTTGACGCTCATCGATACAGGTGCCATCCTGGGCAGCACAAGCCATCGACAGACGTCGAAACACCCGAGGAGTCGCCGCCGTGAACGCGCCCGCCACCAACGAACTGCCCGTCGTCGTGATCGGAGCCGGACCCACCGGTCTGGCCGCCGCGGTCCACCTGATCGACCGGGGCATCGAGCCCCTGGTCCTGGAAGCCGGGCCGACCGCCGCCACGGCGGTGCGCGACTGGGCGCATGTGCGCCTCTTCTCCACCTGGGGCGAGGTCGTCGACCCGGCCGCCGAGAAGCTGCTGGCGCCCACCGGCTGGACGCGGCCCGACCCGGAGACGTACCCCTCCGGCGGAGACTGGGCCGAGCAGTATCTGCTGCCGCTCGCCGCCGCCCTCGGAGACCGGATCCGCCTCGACGCCCGGGTCACCGGCGTCTCCCGCACCGGCCGCGACCGGATCGTGGACGCCGACCGCGACCGGCAGCCGTTCGTCGTGCACTTCGCCCACGCCGACGGCCGCGAGGAGCGGGTATTCGCCCGCGCCGTCATCGACGCCTCCGGCACCTGGTCCACACCGTCCCCGGCGGGCGCCAGCGGCCTGCCGGCCCTCGGCGAGAAGGCCGCGGCCGACCGGATCGCCTACCGCGTCCCCGACCTCGCGGACCCGGCCGTCCGCGCCCGTTACGCGGGGCGCCGCACCGCCGTCATCGGCTCCGGGGCCTCCGCCTTCACCGCCCTCGCCTCCCTCGCCGACCTCGCCGAGTCCGGCGACGGTACGGGAACCACGGGCGTGTGGGTCCTTCGCCGGGGCCTCTCCGGCTCCACCTTCGGCGGCGGCGACGCCGACCAGCTGCCCGCCCGCGGGGCGCTCGGACTCGCGGCGAAGGCCGCCGTCGAGGACGGGCACGTGGACGCGGTCACCGGCTTCCGGACCGAGGCGATCGAACGCGACACCGCCGGCCGCCTCGTGCTGGTGGGCGAGGACGGACGCCGCCCGGACGCGGTCGACGAGGTGATCGTGCTGACCGGCCTCCGCCCCGACCTCGGCTTCCTGGACGAACTGCGCCTCGGCCTGGACGAGCGGCTCCAGGCTCCGACCGGGCTGGCCCCGCTGATCGACCCCAACCAGCACTCCTGCGGCACCGTCTACCCGCACGGGCACCGTGAGCTGTCCCACCCCGAACCGGGGGTCTACCTGGTCGGCATGAAGTCCTACGGCCGCGCCCCGACCTTCCTCGCCATGACCGGCTACGAGCAGGTCCGCTCCGTGGCCGCCGCCCTCGCCGGCGACCTGGAAGCGGCCGACCGCGTCGAACTCACCCTCCCCGAAACGGGCGTCTGCGGCGGGGCCGGCCTCTTCGACGCCCCGGCCGCCGCACAGTCCGACGCCGGAGGCTGCTGCGCCACGCCGGAACCCGCCCCGGTCCGGCTCGGCGTCGGCGCACCCGCCGCCGTGGTCGCGGACGAAGCAGCGGCGGGCGGCTGCTGCTCCCCCTCGTGACCGACCTGTCGCGCCATCAGGTCGCAGGGCGCCTGACGCATCGACCGGCCCGCACCCCCCGGAACAGGACGCGCCTCCCGGCCGGGCGCGAGCCTGACGCGGCGCCGGGGGGGTGCGGTCAGTGGTAGGCGTGGACGACGGCGTGGCCCTTGCCTCGGCCGATCATCCACTTGTTGACCGGCGTCGTGATCACGAAGGCAACGGCGAAGCCGCCCAGCAGGGCCGTCCAGAACAACGCGTCCGACAGGTGGGCGTCCATCGCCCCTGGCGTCAGGGCGATGATGCCGTTGTCGACGAGCTCCATCACCGCGATCGAGACGGTGTCGGCGGCCAGCGCCACCTTCAGCGCGGCTCTGAAGTCCAGCCCCGCCCTGCGGACCGCGAACAGGGTGAACGAGTAGCCGAACACGAACGCCAGCGCGATCGCCAGGATCATCGTCTGGACATTGCCCCACATCAGGGCCGTACCGATGACCATGCCGAGGATCTCACCGATCGCACAGCCGGTGAGGCAGTGCAGCGTCGCCTTCACGGCCGTCCCCCACGTCGCCCCGCCCTTCCGATGCCCGGCGTGGCCCGCGTGCGGCTGCCGGCCGCCATGGTCGTGGTCGGTGCCCGTGTGGTGCGTGCCGTGGTCCATGGTCATCGTCTCCCGTCCCGCCCGATGCGGTCCCGCTGCCCCGCACGAAACACGCTATACCCCGCAGGGGTATAGCACCATGGACCGCCCCGGTTCGACTTCCTCGCTATTTGTTAATGACTATCATTTCCATGTAACGTCTCGACGTCAACGACGAAGGTGGTTTCCCATGGCAGTCCCGAAGCGGAAAATGTCCCGCAGCAACACCCGTCACCGCCGTGCCCAGTGGAAGGCCGCGACGCCTCAGCTGGTGCCCGTCACGATCGACGGTTCCGTCCACCAGGTGCCGCAACGGCTGGTGAAGGCCTACGAGCGCGGCCTCCTGCGCCCCGAAAGCTGAGACCCCCGGGGCGCGGAACCTCCTGCCCGACACCGTGCTTTCCGGCTCCCCTCGTGGGGGCTGAACTCGATGCGCGGGCGGGTGCCGCACCGGGACCCGGGCGCGTCAGCCGGCCTCCTCCCCCAGGTGACGCAGCGCTTGGCGGAAGTCGTCCAGGGCGGGCCCGAGATCGCGGGCGGCGGCGTGGAAGGTCGACCGGTCGATCAGGATCCTGGCCAGCGCTCGTGCCCCCTCCGCCGGGTCGTGCCGATACAGCCGGCGGGCCAGACTCACTCCGTCGTCGAACAGGGAGCGCATGTTCTCCGTGAACCGATGGGTGCGCCACTCCCCGTGGACGGCGGAGCGGACGGTGAGGACGTGGTGCAGGCGGACCAGTTCGGCCAGGTGCCGGTCCGGATCTCCGGCGGCTCGCGGAGCAAGGGCGTCCACCTCTTCCCGGAGGGCGTGAAGGCTGCCGGATCGGCGCCGCTTGGCATCATCCGACCAGTGCATGGGCGCCGCACCCGAGGGCGGACGCGGCCCATCGGGGGCTGGCCGGTCCCTTTCGGCGCCGGAGAAGGCCAGCAACGCCCCCCAGAACGACGACTGATAGGCACTCCAGATGTTCCGCTCGCCGGTATCGGCCAACCGCGTCAGCAGGGTGAGCGCTTCGTGCCGCACCAGGCTCGCCTGCTCGCCCCGTCCGTGGGTGTCGAGCATTCGCGCGTACCCGATGAGCGCGTAGAGATGGCAGAGCATCGAACTGCGGTCGTTCGCGGCCTCGGCCGCTTCCATACTGACGAGCGTCTCGAACGCGGCAAGCGTCTCGGCGGATCGGCCCGCGTCGTGGAGAGCCGCTATCCAGTCCAGCAGCGACCAGGCGAGGGCCCCGCCGCAGGGCCCGTCGGGCAGGACGGCCGCGACCAGCTCGGTCATGACGTCGGCGGCCTCGGCGTACCGGCCCGCGTCGGAGAGCCCGGCGGCCCACTCACGCAGCCCTCTGACCGAGGGCACTCCTGACAGCTCCGCCTGCGCACGGCCGATGCCGACCATCTCGGCGCGCATCATGAGCCCTTCGGCACCTCGGCCCATGTCGTACAGCTCCCTCTGACACGCGTCGAGGGCCCTGTACAGAACATCTGCACGGGCGGGTTCGGCCGCATCGATGGACCGCGCCACGGCCACCGCCTCTTCACTCAGCGCCAGAGCGGACGCGTGCTTCCTGCCGGAGCCGGTGTCGTAACTCAGACGCTGGAGCGCCCTGGCCAGGAGCGGCAGATACGCGGCGGGACCGACCTGAGCGAGCACCCGGTACGCGTCGACCTCCTCGCGCGGCGTGCGACGCCCCGAAGCGAGCAGCACGTTCCGCGCTCGCACGATGTCGTCCTGATCGACTTTCCGCGAGTGATTCATAACCGAGATGGTGCGGCCCGGGGAGGGGGCCCAACAAGGCTGCGCAGCTATGCCGTTCGTCCTACGAAAGCAGCCTCTGACCTGTCATGATGGCTGTGACACCACCCTTCCGGGAGTACGCGCCGCCGAGCAAGCGGGCCTGCGGACTCCGCGTCCTGAGCGCTCCTCACCCGTCGTTTCGTCAGCGCCTCCCGCGCAGTGCCGCAAGGGTCGCGTCGAGGTCGGCCGCGCCGGTGCGGTTGTGGGGCAGCTTTGCCAGCAGGGCGGCCATACCGCAGGTGTTGGTGAGGGCGGAGAAGACCAGTCCTGCGGCGGTGCCTGCCGAGAGGATCTGGAACGCGGGGTGGACGAGGAGGCCGAGGAGCAGGCCGAGGAGGACGACGGTTCCGGCGGTGAGGCGGACCTGCCGTTCCATGCCCCAGGTCGCTCGGGGGTTTCCTTCGGGGCGGTGCAGGTCGTGGCCTTCGGCCGCCCAGGCACTGGTGCCACCGCTGAGCGTGGCGGTCGTGATGCCGTTCTCGGCGAGGATGCGGCAGGCGTTCTCCGAGCGGGCGCCGGACGCGCAGACGATCAGGACCTCACCGCGGTCAGCGGCCTGTCGGACTTCGGTGAGCGCCCGCTGGATGCGGTCCAGGGGAATGTTGAGGGCGCCGGGCAGATGGCCGCCGGCGTACTCGCCGGGGGTGCGGACGTCGATGACGGTCAACTCGTGGAGGCGGTTGCGGGTCTCGTGGGTGGAGAGGGCGGAGGGCGTGGTCATGGCGGGTTTCGTCCTTGCTGTCTGTCGGGTCCCCACCGAGGGGGAGTACATTACCCCTGGGGGTATTTCATGAGGAGTGATGATGGAGCTTGATCTGGCGGGAGCGGAGCTCAAGGCGGTCCTGAAC
>NZ_BMVK01000027.1 GCF_014650675.1 Streptomyces anulatus
CCTCGTCGATCGACTTGGCGCCGAAGTTGCGGATGTCGAGCAGGTCCGCCTCGGAACGGGCCACCAGCTCACCCACGGAGTGGATGCCCTCGCGCTTGAGGCAGTTGTACGACCGAACGGTGAGCTCCAGCTCCTCGATCGGCAGGGCGAGATCGGCGGCGAGCGCGGCGTCCGTCGGGGACGGGCCCATGTCGATGCCCTCGGCGTCGATGTTGAGCTCGCGCGCCAGACCGAACAGCTCGACCAGGGTCTTACCGGCCGACGCCATGGCGTCACGGGGACGCATGGCCTGCTTGGTCTCGACGTCGACGATCAGCTTGTCGAAGTCGGTGCGCTGCTCGACACGGGTCGCCTCGACCTTGTACGTGACCTTGAGCACCGGCGAGTAGATGGAGTCGACCGGGATCCGGCCGATCTCCTGGCCGACCTGCTTGTTCTGGACGGCGGAGACGTAGCCGCGACCGCGCTCGACGGTCAGCTCCATCTCCAGCTTGCCCTTGCCGTTGAGCGTGGCGAGAACGAGGTCGGGGTTGTGCACCTCGACACCGGCCGGGGGCGCGATGTCGGCGGCGGTGACCAGACCCGGGCCCTGCTTGCGCAGGTACATCACGACGGGCTCGTCGTGCTCCGAGGAGACGACCAGCTGCTTGATGTTGAGGATGAGGTCGGTCACGTCCTCCTTGACGCCCGGCACGGTGGTGAACTCGTGCAGGACCCCGTCGATCCGGATGCTGGTGACAGCGGCACCGGGGATCGAGGAGAGGAGGGTGCGGCGGAGGGAGTTGCCGAGGGTGTAACCGAAGCCCGGCTCCAGCGGCTCGATCACGAACCGGGAGCGGAACTCGTCGACGACCTCTTCGGTCAGCGACGGACGCTGAGCGATAAGCATGCGGTGATCCTTCAGTCGTGGGCACCCACTATTTGATGCCCGACAGATGTAACAAGGGTACGGGCGGTACGCCCCGAATGAGGCGTACCGCCCGGACCGGACGCTACTGACGCACGGCCGTCACCGGCCGCGACGCATCAGACGCGGCGACGCTTCGGCGGACGGCAGCCGTTGTGCGGCGTCGGGGTGACGTCCTGGATCGAACCGACCTCGAGGCCCGTGGCCTGGAGGGAGCGGATCGCGGTCTCACGGCCGGAGCCGGGACCCTTGACGAAGACGTCGACCTTGCGCATGCCGTGCTCCTGCGCGCGGCGGGCGGCCGACTCGGCGGCCATCTGCGCGGCGAAGGGGGTGGACTTGCGCGAGCCCTTGAAGCCGACGTGGCCGGCGGAGGCCCAGGAGATCACGTTGCCCGAGGGGTCCGTGATCGAGACGATGGTGTTGTTGAACGTGCTCTTGATGTGCGCGTGCCCGTGAGCGACGTTCTTCTTTTCCTTGCGACGCACCTTCTTGGCTGCGCCCTGACGACCCTTGGGGGGCATGTCTTGACTCCAGATGGAGAGGGGAGGTGATCGGTCCTACAGCGAAGACCGCTGGTTGCTGCGGGTTCCGGAGAACCGGAGGTCCGCAGTGCGTCCGCTGAGGACTACTTCTTGCCCGGCTTCTTCTTACCGGCGATGGCGCGACGCGGGCCCTTGCGGGTACGCGCGTTCGTGCTGGTGCGCTGACCGTGGACCGGCAGACCACGGCGGTGACGAATGCCCTGGTAGCAGCCGATCTCGATCTTGCGGCGAATGTCGCCCTGGACCTCGCGGCGGAGGTCACCCTCGGTGCGGAGGTTGGCGTCCACGTACTCGCGGATCTTGACGAGGTCTTCCTCGGCAAGGTCGCGAACGCGGGCGTCCGGGTTCACGCCGGTGCTGGCGAGGATCTCCTTGGACCGGGTGCGCCCGATACCGAAGACGTAGGTGAGGGCAACCTCCACGCGCTTTTCGCGCGGGATGTCAACACCTGAAACGCGTGCCATTCAATGGCTCCAGTTGTTAGATCGGGGGTCTTCCGCAGCGCCACTCCCGACCGCCGACCGCTCACGAGGAGTGGTGGTACGTCCGGGTCCCCGGCCCCCGCCGGAGGTGTCGTCAGCCGTGGCTTGGACGGGCACTGCGTATGTACGAATTACGTGCGTCGCGCGAAGAACTGCGAGATGCAGGCGGTCGTGCGTCAGCCCTGGCGCTGCTTGTGGCGCAGGTTGTCGCAGATGACCATGACCCGACCGTGACGGCGGATCACCTTGCACTTGTCGCAGATCTTCTTGACGCTCGGCTTGACCTTCATGGGATGTCAGGTTCTCCGGGTCAGTGCCATCACCCGCCGAAACGGGGTGCCGGCAAGATCTACTTGTAGCGGTAGACGATCCGGCCACGCGTCAGGTCGTACGGAGAGAGCTCCACCACGACCCGGTCATCCGGGAGGATACGGATGTAGTGCATCCGCATCTTGCCGCTGATGTGCGCCAGGACCTTGTGACCGTTCTGGAGCTCCACCTTGAACATTGCGTTCGGGAGGGACTCGATCACGGTGCCCTCAATCTCGATGGCACCTTGCTTCTTGGCCACGCTTCGCCTTTCGAATCGGCTACCTTGATCGGCTCTTGCTTATCGGTGTGCTGATATGCGGGCACACTGATGCACGAGAGCCGACGAGTCAGTCTACGTCAGCGGACTCCAAAAGACGAATCCGTCAAGTTTGCCCAGCCGGGGTGATCCTTAGACCTCCCCGGGGGGTCACATCACCCGAGAGGGTCGGGAGCCGCCTCGATCCCGTACTCGGCGAGCTTCGCCCTGCCGCAGTCCGGGGCGGTCAGGACCAGGGGGCCCTGCTCGGTCAGCGCGATGGAGTGCTCCCAGTGCGAGGACCAGGTGCCGTCCGTCGTGATGACCGTCCAGTCGTCGCTCAGGGTCTCCGTCCGCGCCGTGCCGAGCGAGACCATGGGCTCGATCGCCAGGCAGACGCCCGGGACCAGCTTGATGCCCTTGCCGCGCTTGCGGGAGACGTAGTTCAGCAGGTGCGGGTCCATGTGCATCTCGGTGCCGATGCCGTGGCCGCCGAAGTCCTCGATGATCCCGTACTTGCCGGTCGCCGGGCGGGGCTGGCGGCGGATGTAGGACTCGATCGCCTTGGAGATGTCGACGAGGCGGTTGTTCACCTTCATCGCGGCGATCCCGGCCCACATGGACTCCTCGGTCACCCGGGAGAGCTCGATCAGCTCCGGAGCGTGACCGGTGCCCACGAAGGCCGTGTAGGCCGCGTCGCCGTGCCAGCCGTCGACGATCGCGCCGGCGTCGATCGAGATGATGTCGCCGTCCTTCAGGACCGTCTTCTCGTCCGGGATGCCGTGGACGACGACCTCGTTGACCGAGGTGCAGATGGTCGCGGGGAACCCGCCGTAACCGAGGAAGTTCGACTTGGCGCCGTGGTCGGCGATCACCTTGCGGGCGACCTGGTCCAGGTCGTGCGTGGTGGCCCCGGGAACGGCCGCCTCACGGGTGGCGGCGTGAATGGCAGCGACCACGAGGCCCGCCTCGCGCATCTTCGCGATCTGCTCGGGGGTCTTGATCTGCACCATTGCTCGGCGCCTCTCTGTATCGACGGTGACGGGTACGGCTCGGCGGGTTCAACGATACGGGCGCAAGCAGTCGGCCGCGGCGCCCTGAGGCGCCGCGGCCGGCTTGCACTACGGGTGGTGCGGTGGTGACGCTCAGCCCTCGTCGGAGGTCTTCAGCGCCTCCATGGCGCGGGCGGTCACGTCCGCGACCTTGCCCAGCGCGGAGATGGTCACCACGAGGCCCTGGGCCCGGTAGTAGTCGATGATCGGCTCGGCCTGCGTGTGGTAGACCTCCAGCCGGGTACGGACCGTCTCCTCGCTGTCGTCGTCCCGCTGGTACAGCTCGCCGCCGCAGGCGTCGCAGACGCCCTCGGTCTTCGGCGGGTTGTACGTCAGGTGGAAGACGTGCGCGCTGTTGTTGCGGCAGACGCGGCGACCCGCGATCCGCTTCACGACCTCGTCCTCGGGAACCTCGAGATCGAGGACCGCGTCCAGCTTCACGCCCTCGTCCTTGAGCATCACGTCAAGGGCTTCGGCCTGGCCGACGTTCCGCGGGAAGCCGTCCAGCAGGAAGCCGCCCACGGCGTCCGACTGGGCCATACGGTCCTTGGCCATCCCGATGGTGACCTCGTCCGGCACCAGCTGGCCTGCGTCCATGTAGGCGCGGGCCTGCTTGCCAAGGTCGGTGCCCTGGCTGATGTTGGCGCGGAAGAGGTCGCCCGTGGCGATGTGCGGAATCGAGAGGTTTTGGGCAAGGTACGCAGCCTGCGTTCCCTTGCCGGCACCCGGAGGCCCGACGAGGACGATTCGCATCAGCGGAGGAACCCTTCGTAATTGCGCTGCTGGAGCTGACTCTCGATCTGCTTCACGGTTTCCAGACCCACACCCACGATGATGAGGATGCTCGTCCCGCCGAACGGGAAGTTCGCGTTCGCACCGCCGAAGCCCGCCAACGCCATCGTCGGCACAAGAGCGATCAGGGCCAGGTACAGCGAGCCTGGCCAAGTGATCCTGTTGAGCACGTAGCTCAGGTATTCGGCAGTAGGACGACCTGCGCGGATACCCGGGATGAAGCCACCATACTTCTTCATGTTGTCGGCGACCTCGTCGGGGTTGAACGAGATGGCCACATAGAAGAAGGCGAAGAAGACGATCAGCAGGAAGTACGCCACCATGTAATACGGCTCGTTCTGCCCGACGAAGTTGTCCGTGATCCAGGTCGCCCAGCCGGCCTGCGAGTTCGAGAACTGGACGATCAGCGCGGGAATGTAGAGCAGCGACGAGGCGAAGATGACCGGGATCACACCCGCCTGGTTCACCTTCAGCGGGATGTACGTGGACGTACCGCCGTAGGACCTGCGTCCGATCATGCGCTTCGCGTACTGCACCGGGATCCGGCGCTGGGCCTGCTCGACGAAGACGACGAGGCCGACCATCACGAAGCCGATGAGGATGACCGTGCCGAACTCGATCCAGCCGTCGGCCAGCTTGCCGCTCTCCTTGATCGCCCACAGGGCGCCGGGGAACGTGGCGGCGATCGAGATGAACATCAGGATCGACATGCCGTTGCCGATGCCGCGGTCGGTGATCAGCTCACCGAGCCACATGACGGCGGCCGTGCCGGCGGTCATCGTGAGGACCATGATGATCGTGGTGAAGACCGACTTGTCCGCGACGATCTGGCTGCCCACGGAACAGTTCTGGAAGAGCGCACCGCTGCGCGCGGTGGCCACGAGGCCGGTGCCCTGGAGGACGGCGAGCGCGACCGTCAGATAACGCGTGTACTGCGTGATCTTCGCCGTGCCGGACTGCCCCTCCTTCTTCAGGGCTTCCAGCCGTGGAATCACTACGGTCAGCAGCTGGAGAATGATGCTCGCCGTGATGTACGGCATGATGCCGAGCGCGAAGATGGTGATCTGCAACAGGGCGCCACCGCTGAACATCTGCATCAGACCGAGGAGACCACCCGAGTCGGCCTGGTCGATGCACTGCTGCACCTTCGTATAGTCGACGCCAGGGGCCGGGACATGCGCCCCGAGCCGATAGATGACGATGATGCCGAGCGTGAAGAGCAGCTTCTTGCGCAGGTCGGGCGTCTTGAACGCTCGGGCGAACGCGGTGAACACGGTGCCTCCTGCGACCCCCGCGCTATGCGTCAGAGGCGACGGGTCTGGATGGGACTGGATGGGATCGGATACAAGGCAGCCCTACATCGTAAGGAGGCCACAAAAGATTAACGGCGCCACCCTACCCGGCCCGGGACTGAGCAGGAAACACGCGCCGCACACCGGTGCACGGCCCGCCTCCCGGCCCGCGCCGCGAAAGACCGGCCAAGCCACACCATTTGGGACGTGAACGCCCCTCCGCTCCCCCACCGCCGGTGCGGTGGACACCCGTTCAACCTTTCCCGAGCCTTTACGGTTCCCGTACAGCGGCACAAACACAGAAAAGCCTGGCCGGCCACCTCCGAAGAGGCAGCCGGCCAGGCTCAGTTCTGTCCCGCGGCTCAGACGAGCTCGGTGACCGTACCGCCGGCGGCGGTGATCTTCTCCTTGGCGGAGCCGGAAACGGCGTCAACCGAAACCTGCAGCGCCACGGAGATCTCGCCCTGTCCGAGGACCTTGACGAGGTGGTTGTTGCGCACAGCGCCCTTGGCGACCAGGTCGGCCACCGTGACCTCTCCACCCTCGGGGTAGAGCGTCGCGAGCTTGTCCAGGTTCACGACCTGGTACTCCGTGCGGAACGGGTTCTTGAAGCCCTTGAGCTTCGGGAGACGCATGTGGAGGGGCATCTGGCCACCCTCGAAGCGCTCCGGAACCTGGTAACGAGCCTTCGTACCCTTGGTACCACGGCCTGCGGTCTTACCCTTGGACGCCTCACCACGACCCACACGGGTCTTGGCGGTCTTGGCGCCCGGGGCAGGCCGGAGGTTGTGGGCCTTCAGCGGGCTGTTCTCCGCCATGTCAGTCAACCTCCTCAACCGTCACGAGGTGGCGGACGGTGTGAACCATTCCGCGGAACTCGGGGCGGTCCTCCTTGACAACCGAGTCGTTCAGGCGCTTGAGCCCGAGCGAACGCAGGGTGTCGCGGTGGTTCTGCTTGCTGCCGATGTACGACTTCGTCTGCGTGATCTTGAGGCGAGCCATTACGCACCCGCTCCCGCACGTGCACGAAGCAGAGCCGCGGGGGCGACGTCCTCGAGGGGCAGACCGCGGCGGGCCGCGATCTCCTCGGGACGCTGCAGGCCCTGGAGGGCCGCCACGGTCGCGTGCACGATGTTGATCGCGTTGGACGAGCCAAGCGACTTCGACAGGATGTCGTGAACGCCGGCGCACTCGAGCACGGCACGCACCGGGCCACCGGCGATAACGCCGGTACCGGGGGAAGCCGGCTTGAGCAGAACGACGCCCGCAGCCTTCTCGCCCGTGATCGGGTGAGGGATGGTGCCCTGGATGCGCGGGACCTTGAAGAAGTTCTTCTTGGCCTCTTCGACACCCTTGGCGATGGCCGCGGGAACTTCCTTGGCCTTGCCGTATCCGACACCGACGGTGCCGTCACCATCGCCCACCACGACCAGCGCGGTGAAGCTGAAGCGACGACCACCCTTCACAACCTTGGCGACGCGGTTGATCGCGACGACGCGCTCGACGTACGCGGTCTTCTCGGCGGCGCTGGCGCCACCGTCACGGCCCTTCCGGTCCCGCCGCTCGCCGCCACCGGCACCGCTTCCGCGGCGCTGGGGTCCAGCCATTGGATTTACCTCTCTCTGTTACGTCCGCTGTGCGTAGGAACCGGGGCTTAGAACTTCAGCCCGGCTTCACGGGCGGCGTCAGCCAGAGCGGCAATCCGCCCGGCGTACTGGTTACCACCGCGGTCAAACACGACGGCCTCGACGCCTGCGGCCTTGGCACGCTCGGCGACCAGGGCGCCGACCTGCTGGGCCTGGGCGCTCTTGTCACCTTCGCCACCACGGATCGAGGTGTCCAGGGTCGACGCCGACGCGAGCGTGTGGCCCGCGATGTCGTCGATGACCTGGGCCACGATGTGGCGGTTGGAACGCGTCACGACCAAGCGAGGACGCTCCGGCGAACCGGAGATGTGCTTGCGGACGCGGATGTGGCGGCGCTTGAGGGCGGCACGCTTGTACGCGTCGCCCTTGGCGATCTTCACACCGTATGCCATGGCTACTTACCAGCCTTTCCGACCTTGCGGCGGATGACCTCGCCCGCGTACTTGACGCCCTTGGCCTTGTACGGGTCGGGCTTCCGCAGCTTGCGGATGTTGGCGGCTACCTCGCCGACCTTCTGCTTGTCGATGCCCTCGACGCTGAGCTTCGTGGGCGACTCGACCTTGAAGGTGATGCCTTCCGGAGCCTCGATGAGGATCGGGTGGCTGTAGCCCAGGGCGAACTCCAGGTTGGAGCCCTTCGCCTGGACGCGGTAACCGACACCGCTGATCTCGAGCGCCTTGGAGTAACCCGCGGTCACGCCGGTGATCATGTTCGCCACCAGCGTGCGGGACAGGCCGTGGAGGGCCTTGTTCTGACGCTCGTCGTTCGGGCGGGAGACGTTGAGCACGCCGTCCTCGCCCTTGGAGACCTCGATCGGCGCGGCAACGGTGTGCGTGAGGGAACCCTTGGGGCCCTTCACGGCGACCGTACGGCCATCGATGGTGACGTCCACACCGGCGGGAACCTGGATGGGGAGCTTGCCGATTCGCGACATGAGCTTTCCTTCCTTTCCCGACTACCAGACGTAGGCGAGGACTTCCCCACCTACGCCCTTCTTGCCTGCCTGCTGGCCGGTCAGGAGACCGTGGGACGTGGAGATGATCGCCACGCCCAGGCCGCCGAGAACCTTCGGCAGGTTGGTGGACTTTGCGTATACACGCAGACCCGGCTTCGAAATCCGCTTGATGCCGGCGATCGAGCGCTCGCGGTTCGGGCCGAACTTCAGCTCGAGGACGAGGTTCTTGCCGACCTCGGCGTCCTCGACCTTCCAGCCGGTGATGAAGCCCTCCTGCTGGAGGATCTCCGCGATGTGCGACTTGATCTTGCTGTGCGGCATCGAGACATCGTCGTGATATGCCGAGTTCGCGTTACGCAGACGCGTGAGCATGTCTGCGATGGGATCAGTCATGGTCATGAGTTGGCCTTCGGCCTCTCTCGCCGGGGTTTCCTGTATGCGCCATCCCTCTCCCCACTCAGTGGCGGGACGGGTGCGGTGCGGGGACCTACGGCGTAGTAAGTCGGTCTTGGGCGGCAGGCGCCCAACCCTTCAAGCCTACGGCATGAAAGGACGGGCTCCTGCCGACCCAGATGCTTACCGAGAGTCTCCGGAACTTCCCTTTGCCCGAGGGCAGAGGGGAGTTACCAGGAGCTCTTGGTCACGCCCGGCAGCTCGCCACGGTGAGCCATCTCACGAAGGCACACGCGGCACAGGCCGAACTTGCGGTAGACGGAGTGGGGCCGGCCGCAGCGCTGGCAGCGGGTGTACCCGCGCACGCCGAACTTCGGCTTACGGGCGGCCTTAGCGATCAGAGCCTTCTTCGCCACGGTCAGTTCTCCTTGAACGGGAAGCCGAGGTGACGAAGGAGGGCACGACCCTCGTCGTCGTTGGTCGCCGTGGTGACCACGGTGATGTCCATGCCCCGGACCCGGTCGATCTTGTCCTGGTCGATCTCGTGGAACATGACCTGCTCCGTGAGACCGAAGGTGTAGTTGCCACGGCCGTCGAACTGCTTCGGCGACAGGCCACGGAAGTCACGGATACGCGGAAGCGCGAGCGACAGCGTACGGTCCAGGAACTCCCACATCCGGTCACCACGAAGGGTGACGTGGCAGCCGATCGGCTGGCCCTCGCGCAGCTTGAACTGCGCGATGGACTTGCGGGCCTTGGTGACGGCCGGCTTCTGGCCGGTGATCGTGGTGAGGTCCTTGACGGCACCGTCGATCAGCTTGGAGTCGCGGGCGGCGTCGCCCACACCCATGTTGACCACGATCTTGACCAGACCGGGAACCTGCATGACGTTCTCGTACGAGAACTCCTCACGCAGCTTGCCGGCGATTTCCTCGCGGTAGCGCGTCTTGAGACGCGGCGCAGTGGTGGCAGTCATCAGATGTCCTCACCGGTCCGCTTGGCAACGCGGATCTTGTTGCCCTCGTCGTCAAAGCGGTAGCCGACGCGGGTGACAACCTTGTTGCCGTCCTTCTCCACGACCAGCTGAACGTTGCTGATGTGGATCGGGGCCTCGGTGGTGACAATGCCACCCGTCTGCGAACCGCGAGCCGTCTGACCGGCCTTGGTGTGCTTCTTGACCCGGTTGACACCCTCGACGAGGACGCGGTCCTGAGCGGGGTAGGCCACGATGACCTTGCCCTGCTTGCCCTTGTCCTTACCGGTGATGACCTGAACCAGGTCGCCCTTCTTGATCTTCATGCTTACAGCACCTCCGGCGCGAGCGAGATGATCTTCATGAACTTCTTCTCGCGCAGCTCCCGGCCCACCGGGCCGAAGATGCGGGTGCCGCGGGGGTCGCCGTCGTTCTTCAGAATGACGGCGGCGTTCTCGTCGAAGCGGATGTACGAGCCATCCTGACGACGACGCTCCTTGACGGTGCGAACGATGACGGCCTTGACGACGTCACCCTTCTTCACGTTGCCACCGGGGATCGCGTCCTTGACGGTGGCGACGATGACGTCACCGATACCCGCGTAGCGGCGACCCGAGCCACCGAGAACACGAATGGTGAGAATTTCCTTCGCACCCGTGTTGTCGGCGACGCGCAGTCGCGACTCCTGCTGGATCACGTCTATCTCCTGATCGTCTGCCGGTTCCCGGCGGGTGCCTCTCCGTTACGGGAGAGGCACCCCACCGAGCCTGGCGGAACTGACCCGAGGGGAAAATCCCTCAGGAATTACTTGGCCTTCTCGAGGATCTCGACGATGCGCCAGCGCTTCGAGGCGGACAGCGGACGCGTCTCCATGATGATGACGCGGTCGCCGACGCCGGCACTGTTCTGCTCGTCGTGGGCCTTGAGCTTGTTCGTACGGCGGATGACCTTGCCGTACAGCGCGTGCTTCACGCGGTCCTCGACAGCGACGACGACGGTCTTGTCCATCTTGTCGCTGACGACCAGACCCTCACGGGTCTTGCGGAAACCGCGGTCGGTGTTCGTCTCAGTCACAGTCTTCTCGCTCATCAGGCGCTCTCCACCGTCTCGATGCCCAGCTCGCGCTCACGCATCAGGGTGTAGATCCGGGCGATGTCCTTACGGACGGACTTGAGCCGGCCGTGGTTCTCGAGCTGGCCCGTCGCCGCCTGGAAGCGGAGGTTGAACAGCTCTTCCTTGGCTTCGCGGAGCTTGTTGAGGAGCTCCTCGTCGCCCAGCTCGCGCAGCTCGGACGCCTTGGTACCGGCCGACATCACGACTCACCTGCCTCGCGCCGAACGATCCGGCACTTCATCGGAAGCTTGTGAGCAGCGCGGGTGAGCGCCTCACGAGCAATCTTCTCGTTCGGGTAGGACAGCTCGAACATCACCCGACCCGGCTTGACGTTCGCGATCCACCACTCGGGAGAACCCTTACCGGAACCCATGCGGGTCTCGGCAGGCTTCTTCGTGAGGGGACGGTCCGGGTAGATGTTGATCCAGACCTTGCCGCCACGCTTGATGTGACGGGTCATCGCGATACGAGCGGACTCGATCTGACGGTTCGTCACGTACGCCGGGGTCAGCGCCTGGATGCCGTACTCGCCGAACGCAACCTGCGTGCCACCCTTGGACATACCGCTGCGCTTCGGGTGGTGCTGCTTGCGGTGCTTGACCCTACGGGGGATCAGCATTTCGGTCAGGCCTCCGTTCCGGTGCTCTCAGCAGCCGGAGCAGCGGCGGCGGGAGCGTCGGCCTTGGGGGCCTCGGCTGCCGGCGACTGCTGCGGCTTACGGCCGCGACCGCCACGCTCGCCACCACGGCCACCGCGGCCGGCCGGGCGGTCAGCGCCGCCACGAGCCGGACGGTTACCGGCGCGGGCCGCGGCGTTCTCGGCGCGAACCTCGGCGATGTTCTTGACGTCGCCCTTGTAGATCCAGACCTTCACGCCGATGCGGCCGAAGGTCGTCTTGGCCTCGAAGAAGCCGTAGTCGACGTTCGCACGGAGCGTGTGCAGGGGCACACGGCCCTCGCGGTAGAACTCCGAGCGGGACATCTCGGCGCCGCCGAGGCGACCGCCGCACTGGATCTTGATGCCCTTGGCGCCGGCCTTCATCGAGCTCTGCATGCTCTTACGCATGGCACGACGGAAGGAGACGCGGGAGGAGAGCTGCTCGGCGACGGCCTGGGCCACCAGCTGAGCGTCCACCTCGGGGTTCTTGACCTCGAGGATGTTCAGCTGGACCTGCTTGCCGGTCAGCTTCTCCAGCTCGCCGCGGATGCGATCGGCCTCGGCGCCACGGCGACCGATGACGATGCCCGGACGGGCGGTGTGGATGTCAACGCGGACGCGGTCGCGGGTGCGCTCGATCTCGACCTTCGAGATGCCGGCCCGCTCCATGCCCTTCGTCATCATGCGACGAATGGCGACGTCTTCCTTGACGTAGTCCTTGTACAGCTTGTCGGCGTACCAGCGGGACTTGAAGTCCGTGGTGATGCCGAGCCGGAACCCGTGCGGGTTTACCTTCTGGCCCATTACCGGGTTCCTTCCTTGCTGCTGACGACCACGGTGATGTGGCTGGTCCGCTTACGGATCCGGTAGGCCCGGCCCTGAGCACGCGGACGGAACCGCTTCAGGGTCGGACCCTCGTCCACGTACGCCTCGCTGATGACCAGCGAAGAGGCGTCGGTGTGGTCGTAGTTGTGTGCAGCGTTGGCAATGGCGCTGTCCAGCACCTTGCCAACCGGCACGCTCGCGGCCTGCGGGGCGAAACGCAGGACCGCCTGAGCCTCCGTGGCATCCATGCCACGGATGAGGTCCACCACTCGGCGGGCCTTCATGGGCGTGACGCGGATGTACCGCGCCTGGGCCCTGGCTTCCATGGTTGTCCCTTCGGTGTAAGTCATAGTCGTTTCCACCCCGCGCTAGCGGCGCTTCGACTTCCGGTCGTCCTTGACGTGGCCGCGGAAGGTGCGAGTCGGCGAGAACTCGCCGAGCTTGTGGCCGACCATCGACTCGGTGACGAACACCGGGACGTGGATCTTGCCGTTGTGCACCGCGATGGTGTGACCCAGCATGGCCGGGACGATCATCGAGCGACGGGACCAGGTCTTGATGACGTTCTTGGTGCCTGCCTCGTTCTGTACGTCCACCTTCTTGATGAGGTGGCCGTCGACGAAGGGCCCCTTCTTGAGACTGCGCGGCATCTAAACCCGCTCCTAGCGCTTCTTGTTCGTCTTGCGGCGGCGGACGATGTACTTGTTGCTCGCCTTCTTGGGAGAACGAGTACGACCCTCCTTCTGACCCCACGGCGAGACCGGGTGACGACCACCGGAGGTCTTGCCTTCACCACCACCGTGCGGGTGGTCAACCGGGTTCATCGCGACACCGCGGACGGTCGGGCGAACGCCCTTCCAGCGCATACGGCCGGCCTTGCCCCAGTTGATGTTCGACTGCTCGGCGTTGCCGACCTCGCCGATCGTCGCGCGGCAGCGCGCGTCGACCAGGCGGATCTCACCCGACGGCATACGAAGGTGGGCCATGGTGCCCTCCTTCGCCAGCAGCTGCACGGAGGCACCCGCGGAACGGGCGAACTTCGCGCCGCCGCCGGGCCGCAGCTCGATGGCGTGGATGGTCGTACCGACCGGGATGTTGCGCAGCGCCAGGTTGTTACCGGGCTTGATGTCGGCGGTCGGACCGTTCTCGACACGGTCACCCTGCGACAGGCCACGGGGAGCGACGATGTAACGCTTCTCGCCGTCCGCGTAGTGCAGCAGCGCGATGCGCGCGGTGCGGTTCGGGTCGTACTCGATGTGCGCGACCTTGGCCGGCACGCCGTCCTTGTCGTGACGACGGAAGTCGATCACGCGGTAGGCGCGCTTGTGGCCACCACCCTGGTGGCGAACGGTCACACGACCGGCGTTGTTACGGCCGCCCTTGCTGTGCAGAGGGCGGACCAGCGACTTCTCCGGCGTGGACCGCGTGATCTCGACAAAGTCGGCGACGCTGGAGCCACGACGGCCCGGGGTCGTCGGCTTGTACTTGC
Organism: Streptomyces anulatus; assembly: GCF_014650675.1. Lineage (GTDB taxonomy): Bacteria > Actinomycetota > Actinomycetes > Streptomycetales > Streptomycetaceae > Streptomyces > Streptomyces anulatus. The sequence continues at coordinate 13,690 of NZ_BMVK01000027.1, forward strand.
GGATACCCATTTCTCAGTCCTCGTCCGATTCCGGACGACTCGACCTCCGCTAGGAGGTCGGGCCGCCGAAGATGTCGATACGGTCGCCCTCGGCGAGGGTCACGATGGCGCGCTTCGTGTCGGAGCGCTTGCCGAAGCCGGTCTTGGTGCGCTTGCGCTTGCCCTGCCGGTTGATCGTGTTGACCCCGGTGACCTTGACCGAGAAGACCGCTTCCACGGCCTGCTTGATCTGGGTCTTGTTGGAGCCGGGCGCGACGATGAACGTGTACTTGTTCTCGTCGAGCAGCGCGTAGCTCTTCTCGGAGACCACGGGCTTGACGAGAACGTCACGCGGGTCCGAGTACGTCTTGCTGGTAACGGTCGCCTCGCTCATCAGGCGTCGCTCCCTTCGGTCTCAGCGGTCTGGGGGCCAGACACGAAGGACTCGAAAGCGGCCTGGGTGAAGACCACGTCGTCAGAGACGATCACGTCGTACGTGTTGAGCTGGCCCGGCTCCAGGATGTGCACCTGGGGCAGGTTGCGCGCGGACAGCCACGCGGCCTCGTCGGCGCGGTCGACGACCAGGAGCAGGTTCTGGCGCTCCGAGATCTTGCCGAGCAGCGTCTTGGCGGCCTTCGTGGAGGCGGCACCCTCGACCACGCCGGTGACGACGTGGATACGGGAGTGACGGGCCCGGTCCGAGAGGGCACCGCGCAGGGCGGCGGCCTTCATCTTCTTCGGGGTCCGCTGCGAGTAGTCACGCGGCTGCGGGCCGTGGACGACGCCACCACCGGCGAACTGCGGGGCGCGGGTCGAACCCTGACGGGCGCGGCCGGTGCCCTTCTGGCGGTAAGGCTTCTTGCCACCACCGCGGACTTCGCCGCGGCGCTTGGTCTTGTGCGTGCCCTGACGGGCAGCCGCCAGCTGAGCGACAACGACCTGGTGGATCAGCGGAACGCTGGTCTTCGCGTCGAAGATCTCCGCGGGGAGGTCGACGGTACCGGCCTTGTCGCCTGCCGGCGAAAGGATGTCAATGGTGCTCATTACCTCAAGCCCCCTTGGCCGCGGTACGGACCAGGACGAGGCCGCCGTTCGGACCGGGGACCGCGCCCTTGATGAGGAGCAGACCCTTCTCCGCGTCAACCGCGTGGATGGTCAGGTTCTGGGTGGTGACGCGCTCGTTACCCATACGGCCCGCCATGCGCATGCCCTTGAAGACACGCCCAGGGGTGGCGCAGCCACCGATGGAACCGGGGGAACGGTGCTTGCGCTGGGTGCCGTGCCCGGCGCCGAGGCCCTTGAAGTTGTGACGCTTCATGACACCGGCGAAGCCCTTGCCCTTGCTCTTGCCCGTGACGTCAACCTTGACGCCGGACTCGAACACCTCGGCAGTGACCTCCTGGCCCAGCGTGTACTCGCTGGCGTCAGGGGTGCGGAGCTCCACCAGGTGGCGGCGCGGGGTGACGTCGGCCTTGGCGAAGTGACCCTTGAGGGGCTTGTTCACCTTGCGCGGGTCGATCTCGCCGAAGGCGATCTGGACCGCTTCGTAGCCGTCGCTGTCGTTCGTACGAACCTGCGTCACGACGCACGGCCCGGCCTTGACGACGGTCACCGGGACAACCCGGTTGTTCTCGTCCCAGACCTGGGTCATGCCGAGCTTCTCGCCCAGGACGCCCTTGATGTTCTTGCTCATCTCGGCCCGTCCCCTCAGAGCTTGATCTCGATGTCGACGCCAGCCGGCAGGTCGAGGCGCATCAGCGAGTCAACCGTCTTCGGCGTGGGGTCGAGAATGTCGATGAGGCGCTTGTGCGTGCGCATCTCGAAGTGCTCGCGAGAGTCCTTGTACTTGTGCGGCGACTTGATGACGCAGTACACGTTCTTCTCAGTGGGCAGCGGCACCGGGCCCGCGACCGACGCACCAGTGCGGGTCACCGTCTCGACGATCTTCTTCGCCGAGGAGTCGATGACCTCGTGGTCGTAGGCCTTGAGCCGGATGCGGATCTTCTGTCCCGCCATGGCTACTAGTAGTCCTGTCTCTCGTAACGCTCTGGAACCCGGGGGTTCTCTGGACCCCTCCTCCGACCCACGCGGTCGGGCGTGTCGCATCCCCTCTACGAAAATCTCCCGAAGGAAATCCCAACCAAGGGGGTGCGGGCCCTGAGACCGCGGAACCGGGGGCGGAACACCCACCGGGTGCCTGGCCGGCGCCCTGCATTGCTTCCCGGAAGATTCCCGTACGTCCGGCCCTGGGGGCCGACGAGTACTGTGGGACTCGCTTCCGGTCCTCCCGGCGGGAGGCGCGCAGCATTGACACTCAACCGAGCAACCTGGTCAGTGTGCCATACGGGGCGCGGGCCTGGCCAATCGGGCCGGGAATCCTACCCCGAGCGAGCGAGTACTCAAACGCGGGCGCGCATCCGGCGGCGCCGGGACCCTCGCGGACCTGCCGGGACTCCCCGTACGGGCCCCTGACAGAATCCCGCCATGCCGACGAGCACGCCCCACGACTGGACCCTGCGCCCGGCCCTGCCCGAGGACGTCGAGGCCATCGCCGAGCTGCGGGCCGTCGTCATGCGACCGGACCTGGAGCGGCTCGGCCGCTACGACGGGCGCCGGGTGCGGCAGCGGCTGCGGGACTCCTACGCACCCGAGCACACCTCGATCGTCGAGGCCGCCGGCGCCTTCGCGGGATGCGTGGCGCTGCGGCCGGCCGCGGACGGCTGGTGGCTGGAGAGCTTCCTCCTCTCCCCCGCCCTCCAGGGACACGGCATCGGCTCGGCCGTCCTGCGCACGCTGCTGGACCGCGCGGACGCCGAGCGGGTCCCCGTACGCCTGAACGTGCTGCGGGGAAGCGCCGCCCGGCGGCTCTACGAGCGGCACGGGTTCGCCCTGGAGCGGGAGGACCCCGTCGACGTGTTCCTGGTGCGCGAACCCGCTCCCTGACCGCGCAACCCTCCCGGCCCGATCCCCGTCTACTCCCCCGCGGGCACGGCCCGGCCGCCGATGGCCCGCGCGCAGAGCCAGGGAGTACGCAGGACAGGGCGACCGTTCGCCCGCTGCGGGGGAAGCGGGAGCGGACAGGGTGCGCGGCGTGGTGGATCGATCTGTCCTGTCCCGTGCTGCACGGATGCCCCGGCGCGCGCTCCTCCTCGCGGCCACCGCGACCGCCGCCACCGCCGGATGTGCCGTGACGGCTCCGCGGCGCCGCGGTCCGATGCCGGACCCCGCCCCCGGCCTGGCCATAGCGAGCGGCAGGCGGGCGCGGCTGATGCAGGTGCTGGCCCACCCCGACGACGACCTGTACCTGATGAACCCCGACACCCGTGAGGCCCTCGACGCCGGGACCCCGGTGGTCTGCGTCTACCTGAGCGCGGGCGATGCCGACGGCCTCAACAAGGTCCCCGGGGCCCCGCGCCCGAAGCCCGACCATGCCGCGTACTCCTCCGCCCGGCAGCAGGGCCTGCGCCAGGCGTACGCCGAGCTGCTCGGGCTCGGCCGGTTCACCCCCTGGCAGAGATCGGTGCTCACCCTGCGCGGCGGCCACCGGGCCGAGCGGAACGTCCTGGCCGCCGGGGTCCGACGGGTCGAGCTGGTCTTCCTCAACACCGCGATGCACACCGGGCGCGGCCGCCTCGGGCTGCCCGGCCTCTGGGAGGACCGGCGGCTGGTGCTGCGTACCGTCGTCGCCGACGACTCCCCCTTGCAGAAGGCCGGTTCGTATACGTACGAGTCCCTGATCGACGTCCTCGTCGGGCTGCTGGAGCAGTACCGGCCGACCCTCGTGCACACCCTCGACCCGGACCCCGACCTCCGGGACAGCAGCGAGTACGAACGCCTCCGGGACAGTGAGCAGCGGGGGTACTCCGACCACGCGGACCACACCCCGGCGGGGTGCTTCGCCTGGGCGGCCCTGATCCGCTGGGTGGCGGCGGCGACGGGGCGCGGGGAGCCGGTGCCCGGGTTCGTCGTCACGGCGTTCCGGGGGTACTACAACCACCACTGGCCCAAGAACCTGCCGCCGAGGGTGCTGGAGCGCAAGGCCGCCCATCTCGTCCCGTACGGCGGCGCGCCCGACTGGGAGTGCGGCAACCCCTCGGGCTGCGGCGACTACAACATCGGCGGCGACCGGCCGCTGGCCAGCCGCAAGGGCTGGGTCCGCTCCACCCACCACCGCTACCCGGGCACCCGGGCCCGGGTCGCCTCCGGGGCGGAGGGCCGGCTCACCGTCTACGGGGTGCTGGGGCTGCGCGCCGTCCGGTGGCGCGAGAGCACGCCCGGCAGCGGGACCCTGGACGCGCCGGACGACCTCGGCGGCGGTCCGCTCGCCCCGGTGCTGGGCTCGGCGACGACGTCGGACGGCCGGCACCTGCTGTTCGGGCTGCGGTTCGCGGAGCTCTCGGGGCACGGCTCGGACAACGAGCGCGAGATCGTGCTGCTGGAGCAGCGCTCGCCGGACGGCCCCTTCCGTGCCTGGCGGGGGCTGGGCAACCCCGCCGCCCACGGCGGCCACGGACGCCGTGTCGGCACGCCCGTCGCCGTGGCCGCCCCGGACGGCCGCGTCCACCTCTTCGTACGGAACGCGGAGAAGGGGCTGAGCACCCGGGTCCGGGACGCGGGCACCGGGCGCTGGAGCGGGTGGCGGGATCTGGGCGGCGGCGAGGTGCAGGACGGGCTGACGGCGGTCGTGGACACGGCGGGGCGCGTCCATGTGTACGCGGCCGGGCACCATGCCGTGCACCACTGGACGCAGGACGCCCCGGGCTCGGACGTCACCGCCCGTACCCAGCTCACCGAGGCCCCCGTTCCGGCGCACGCGCCCGGCGCACTCCCCGCGCCCGACGGGTCCGTGGAGCTGTACTACCGGCCGGCCGCCCGGGAACGGCTCGCCGCCGTGCGGACCGGTCCGGCCCCCGCGCCCCGCTTCGGCGGGTACGGTCCGGTGACCGCCGCCGCCTCGCCGGGCGGGCCGGTCCTGCTCGGCCGTTCCGCGGAGGGCCGGATCCAGCTGCGTACCGCCGAGGGCATCGCCGTACGGTCCCGGGGACCGTACGCCCTGGACGGAGTCGCCCTCCACCTCGGCGCGGTGGACGGGCGGCCCGCCGTCGTGGGGTTCGGGCCGGACGCCGCGCCCTGGGTGTGGCGTCCGTAGCAGCGGACGCGTTCGGCCCAATTGCCGCTCCATAAAGCCGTGTTATACCCAAACGCTAGTACCCCGGCCTCGTCGCGCTCCGGCACCCTGTTGCCCACCATCCCCCACGGACACGCCCACCCCAGCGTGTCGCGCGAAACGAGGAATCATGCGTATATCCAGGCTCGTGCCCGCTGCCGCCGCCGCAGCGGCCTGTGTCCTCGCCCTCTTCGCACCGTCCGCCTCGGCCGCTCCCGAGGCCCCGCTCCAGGACGCCCCGCCCCCGACCACCCAGATCATCGGCGGCGGTCAGGCGTCCAACGCCCCCTGGGCCGCCCGCCTCTTCTCGAACGGCAGAGAGACCTGTTCGGCGACGATCATCGCGCCGACCTGGATCCTCACCGCCAAGCACTGCGTCACCGGCGGCGGTCTGTCGTTCCGCATCGGCAGCCTCGACCAGCACAGCGGCGGTGTCGTCGCCAACGGCGCCCAGACCTACACGCACAGCTCGGACCTGGCGCTGGTGCGCCTGGACCGCTCCGTGCAGGCGACCTACTCCCGCCTCGGCTCGCCCGGCTCGGTCAGCGTCGGACAGAGCGTCCAGGTCTGGGGCTGGGGCGCCACCTCGCAGTGCGGCTCCGAGGCCAACTGCCAGTCCCGCTATCTGAAGGTGGCCAACGTGACGGTCACCGGCGGCTGCGGTGACGCGTACGGCGGCTCGGCGATCTGTGCCCGCCGCGGCAACGGCATCACCGCCGGCGGCGACTCCGGCGGCCCGATGACGGCCAACGGCATCCAGGTCGGCGTCGCCTCGACCAGCGACCGGCAGACCACGACCGCGTACACGAACGTCACCGCGTACCGGTCCTGGATCCAGTCGATCGCAGGCGTCTGACCGACCCCACCGGCCGGGACGGCGGGCACCTGACGGACCCGCCGTCCCCGTGAACCGTAGGGCCCCCTTACCTCGCCGCCCTGAGGTACCGGGGCCCTACACCCAACCCTGGTCCTTCGCTATCCGCACGGCGTCGACGAGGGTGCGCGCGTGGAGCTTCCCGACCGCCGACGAGAGCCTGTTGCGGACGGTTCCCACGCTGAGGAACAGGTCGGCGGCGATCTCCCGGGAGTGCGCCCCGCCGGCGGCCAGCCGGAGGGCCTCGGCCTCCTTGTCGGTGAGCGGGCCGGAGCCGGCCCGCTCCTCCCCGTGCATCCGGGGGTCGATGACCCGGCCGCCCGCGGCGATCCGCCGGATGGCGTCGGCGGTCCGCGCCGGAGTGGTGCTCTTGAGCAGATATCCGGCGGCCCCGGCGGCCAGGGCCCGGCGCAGATGACCCGGGCGGTCGAGCGCGGTGAGCATCAGCACCCGGCAGGCGGGCAGCCGTTCCACGAGCCCGGCGGCGACCGTGATCCCGTCCGCCCCGGGCAGATCGATGTCGAGCAGGACGACGTCCGGACCCAGCCTCTCCGCCTCGGCGAACGCGGCCGGACCGTCCGCGGCCTGGCCGACCACGTCGATGCCCAGCTCGGCCGTCAGGAGCGCCGTCAGTCCTGACCGCACCACGTCATGGTCGTCGACCACCAGCACCTTGATCACGGACCCGATTGTCGCAGGCCACCCGGGTTCCCCGGGCTGCTTCGGCCACCGGCGCACCCCGGCGCACGAGCCGGACCGCCGCCACGGAACCGATCAGCGCGGGCAGGAACAGCACCAGCGCCCCGGGCCCCGCGAGCACCGAGGTCCCGGCCGCCGCCGCGTACACCGCCACCGCCAGCGCCCGGACCGCCGCGATCTCGATCCCCGCCGCCCTCGCCGGCCTCCGCGTCACCGCGTTCCGCACCTGTTTCCGCACCCGCCGATCCGATCACGCCGGGACGGGTCGGAAGGAGTGACATCTTCACGTGGTCGAACGCACCGCACCGCGGGCGACAGGAACGCGAAAGCGGCCGTCGCGCCGGCCAGGACCAGGGAGGGGGCCCCGGTCAGGTGGTCGCCGACGGCGGAGAGCAGCCGGGCGGGGCGGTCGCCCTCGACGAGGACGCCCACCGCCAGGGTCAGCAGGCCGACGGCGACGGCGGTCGCCGCGAGCACCACCAGCAGCGCGCCCAGCCGTGCCGCGGGACCGGCGGGCCGCAGGTCGCGGTCCGGTCCGACGAGCACGGGCGTGAGGCTGCGCGCCGCGACCGGGCGGATCACGACGAGCCCGGCGTAGAGCGCGTACTGCCACCAGGCGACGTGCTCGGTGAACTGCTCGGCGAGGCCGATGCCCCTGACGGCCGCGGCGCTGGTGTTCACCACCATCACGATCCAGGCGGTGACGGCCGCGTGGGCCACCCGGTTGGCGAGCCGCGCTCCGCGCGCCTCTTCGGTCGTGTCCATTCCTCAGCTCTCCGTGCGCGGCGCCCCTGGCCGGCTCCGCTCCCGCTGCTGCCCCCGGTCTCCGAAGAAGGGCAGCAGGATCGGCGACAGCAGGCAGTACAGCGCCGACGCGGCGAGCAGCGCCGGACCTTCCGCGGAGCCGAGGAAGGCGCCGAGCACGGCGCCGACGGACGCGCCGCCGAACCAGGCCGCCAGGACCACCGCGAGGATCGTCGCCCCCCAGTGGAAGACGAGCGTGCGCAGCCGGTCGGAGAGCCGGCCCGGGCGGACCTCCGCGTCGGCGGCTATGAGGACCGGCCACACGACGGGCGAGAGCGCGCAGTAGAGAAGGACGACCGCCATCGGGATCGGGGCGGCGCTCGCCAGAACCTCGAAGTACCCCTCGTCCGCCCCCCGTTCTCGGGCCTTCACCAGGTCGATGCCGCAGACGAAGGCGTACAGCGCCCCCGCCGTGCCCGCCACCGCGACGCGGTTGGCGGGCCTGTTCCCTTTCCTCAAGGGACTTCCTTCCTGTTCCGAGGACGCGCCGGACCCCTCGGTGGGGCCCGGCGCGTCCATCCGTCGGCTAGCGGTGGGAGAAGCCCGAGCATCTGCTCGCCGAGGACCGGCGGCCCAGCCCGTAGGCGAAGCCCGTCAGGGATCCGTACGCGGCGCCGTATCCCGCATAGGTGCCCGACCCGCGCGGGCCCGACCGGTAGTAGCCGTAGGCCGCCCCGCCGAGGGTCATGAGGCCGCCGCCCTGGAGGCCGCAGCGCAGCCCCTGCCGGCCCCGGTTGGCCGCCCGGCCCCAGCTGTAGCGGGGCGCTCTGCGGTGCTTGCCGACATAGCGGGCGCGGCGCATCGACTTACCCCACTTGTAGCCGCGATAAGCGTACTTGGCCGCTTTGTAAGCCTTCTTGCAGTAGCGGAAGCACGCGACCGCGGCCCGGACCCCGAAGACGACGAGGGGCACCCACTGCCCGTCGAGGTCGAACTTGTTGACGGGGTCGGCGTAGCCGTACTCGTAGGAGTTGGCGCTGCCGCCGTAGACGGGGTCGGTGGAGAGGAAGCGGCCCGTGACCGGGCTGTAGAGGCGGACGCCCATGAGGGTGAGACCGGTCAGGGTCTCGGCGGAGCGCTGTTTGGCGCCCAGCCAGCCGTAACGGGCCGGTGTCTGCTCCGCCCGGGCGTTGCCGTACTCGTCCGCGTCCAGCGCCGTAGGCGCCACGGAGGCGTCGAGGGGCAGCATGAGCGCCACGTCTCCGTGCAGCGTCGAGAGCTGGAGCACGGTGCCGCCGGACTTCTCCGTGGTCGCCGCCAGGTCCCCGGCGGCCGACCCGACGTTGCGGGTCAGCTCACCGGTGGTGGCGTTCTCCACGATCCAGCGGGGGTTGTCCCCGTCGCCGTCGTAGTGGTTGACCTTGGACTCGGCCGGGGTCCACGTGGAGCCGGCGCCGGTCTCGACCTTCCAGGAGCGGAAGCGCAGGCTCGCGTCCAGGTACCAGGTCTGCCGCCGGCCGTCGGCCGTCTGACGGTGGACGAGGTCGTTGGCGTGGTAGCCGACCGTGGCGCCGGGGAGCGCCGTCGTACGGCCGAAGGCGTCGTAGGCGTAGCCCGTGTCGACCAGCCGGTCGGCGCTGTCGTAGCGGTGGCCCACCGTGGTTCCGCCGCTCGCGGGGCAGTCCGCGCCGGGGGCTCCGACCGCCGTGAGCAGCGACGTCCGGTTGGAGCGCCGGTCCAGGGTGTAGGTCCGCCGGATGCATTCCCCGTCGACGGTGTCCTCGACCCCGGTCAGTCTGCCGGACGCGTCGTAGCGGTAGCGCTGGTCCGACCAGCCTCCGTGGGTGGAGACCTGGCCATGGGTGTTGCGCGTGATCGAGTCGGTGAAGACGGTGGTGCCGTCGCCGTCCCGCGTGTAGGTGCGGCCGATCGCGGTCCCTGTGGGGTCTTCGGAGATCCGGAGCGTGTAGCCGCCGGGCAGCTTCTCCGTCTCGGCCGAGCCGTCGGCGTCGTAGGTGGCGCGGAAGGCGCCGGCGACGGAGTCGGTCTTCGTGGTGAGGAGACCGCGCGGCTCGGCCGTGTGGTCGTAGGCATACGTCACCGTGGATGGAGCGGAGTCCGTCTCCCTGGCCTTTCGGTCGAGCAGGTCGTACTCGGTCCGCGTGACCCCTCCGTCGGCGTCCGTGTACGAGATCAGCCGGCCCAGCAGGTCGTACGCGCTGGTGATCGTCCCGCCCGTGGGTGAGGAGACCTCGACGGTCGCCCCGGTGGCCGGGTGGTACGCCGTGGTGGATTCCGGGACGGCCTGGCCGAGGCCGCCCGTCACTGTCTCCCTGATCTTGCGTCCGGCGGCGTCGTACGTCGTCGTGGTCGTGCGGGAGACCCCGTCGACCTCGTCGGTGACCGTGGCGGGCCGGCCCCAGCGGTCGTACTCCGTCGTGGTGTTGGGCAGTTTGGCCGGGTGGCTGCCGCCGCCGGTGATGTCACCGGCCGGGCCGGTCCAGCACGGCTGGTCCGCCCATTCGGGCCGGCCCTTGCACCAGCCGGTCCCGGTGGCCGACCAGTACGCGGTGATCCGGCTGGCCGCGTCGTTCCCGGTGCCGCCCGGCAGGACCTGGGAGGTGACCCGGCCCTGGTCGTCGTACCCGGTGCTCGTGATGATGTCGAGGCCGCCGGGGTCCTGGACGGTCAGCGTGGGCAAGCCCTTCACCCAGTCGTACTGGGTCTGGGTGAGACGCTTCTCCCCCATGACCCCGTAGTGGTCGCGGACCCGGACCCCGGTGACGGCGAGCGTCAGCTGGTTCTTCGCCCTGGCGGTGCCGTCGGTGGGGCGGCCCTCGTCGTACTCGTTGACGGTCCAGGCCCGGGCCGGCACCGAGGTACCCGCGCCCACCAGGAGCGTGGAGCCCTCCTTGAGGTCCTCGGAGAGGTCCACCCGGTGCAGCGGGCCGAACTGTTCGGTCTTGCGCACCCCGCCCTCGTCGTGGACGGAGAGCGTCGACAGCAGCTGTGCGCGCTCGGCCGAAGGGATAGCGCTGATCCCCAGGTCGGTGAGGACGGCCTGCCGCGCCTCGCCCGCGCCCAGGGCCAAGGCCCGGTTGGCCGCGGTCAGTTCCCGGACCGTGTTGCCGAAGCGGTCGTACTCGGTGGTGGTGATGTGCCCGCCCGGGGCGGCGGTGTTCACCGTCCGGCCGGAGGCGTCGAGGTAGGTGACGGTGGCCCGCGCGTAGGCGCCCGCCGCGAGGTCCGCGCCCGCGTGGGAGGCGGGCGGCGCGTCGGCCGGGAAGACGGCCGTGGCGTCGCTGGGCGCGTCCGTCTGGCCCCAGGCGCGGACCGCAGCCGTGCCGAGGGAGTGCGGGGCCCCGGCGCCGGTGACGGGTACGCCGTACACGATGCCGGTGACGGCGGCGCCCTCCACGGTGGCCGCGGTGCCCTGCTTCAGCGCCTGCCGCGAGGACGTCAGCAGCATGCCGTCACCGGGGGCCGTACCGGCTCCGGCGTTGCCGTAGGTGAAGGTGTACGGGAGCAGGCCCTGCTGCTGGAGCCAGGTGACCCGGCCACCGTAGTAGGCGTACTGGGTCTGGGACGCCTGGCTCAGCCGGGGGTCCCACTGCTGCCGCAGGCTGCCGTTCGTGTCGTAGCGGTAGGTCGCCACCGAGGTGGCCGTGGCGGCGGTGGCGCCGGGGTCGGTGGCCCAGACGCGGATCTCGCGGACCTGGCCGGCGAAGTCGCCGAACTGGTCGTTGTTCGCCGTGCCGGTGGCGGTCGTGGCCGTCGCGTAGACGAACTCCAGGACCTTGCATCCCCTGGTCGCGGGGGTCGTCTCGCACGCGGCGGTGGTGGCGGCCGTGGTCGGGGCGATGATCCGCTTCGGGCGGGCCAGCTTCCTGCCGCCGACCGTGACGGTCTCGGACACGACCTTGGTCCCGCTGTTCGTCAGGCCATCGTCCAGGACGCTGGAGACCTGCCAGGTGGTCGCCGCGGCGTCCGCCCTGGTGAAGGTGGTGACCGTCCCCTCCGTGTCGGAGAGCGTGAACGTGCCGGTGACGCCGCCCTTGAGGGTCAGGTCCTCGGAGCCGGGCTCCGGGACCCATCCGTTCTTCGCCGCGTTGGCGGTGAAGTGGATCGCGTCGCCCTCCTCCAGGACCACGTCGACCGCGGTGTCGGAGATCCGCCGGACGTGGCTGTAGTCGGACTCGGTGGCCTCGGCGGCGGTGCCGGAGACCCACTCCTTGCCGAAGATCGCGGCCTGGCCCTCCTGGGAATCGCCCCGGTTCGGGGTGCGGGAGGCGGCCGTACGGGACACCGACAGGTCGAAGACCGAGACGTCGGTCTCGGAGAGCGTGTAGTTGCCGGTGAGCAGGTTGACCGAGCCGGGACCCACCTCGGTGGTGGCGGCGCCGTCCGCGTTGCGGTCGACGACCGCGGTCAGCGGGGCGGTGCTGCCGGACACGGCGTTCGGGCCGGTGAAGTCGGCCTTGAGCTGGACCGTGCCGTCGGGGTCGACGGTGTCGGTGGCGTTCCAGACCAGCGGCTCGTTCCGGCCGTTCGTCAGCGGGACCGGCCACGCGGCGAGCGCGCTCCCGCCGGAGGTGACGTCCCGGGCAGGGATCCGCACCCAGGGATCGGCCTCGGAGCGTCGCCAGGAGAAGATGACCGCGGTGTACTTCCCCGCCTCGGCCTCCGCCGTCAGTGGCAGTCGGCGCGCCGTCCGCTCACCCTCCGAGGGCTGAACGAAGCCCCCCGATCCGGCGTGGAAGAGATACTCGGCCGTTTCGGACCTGTTGTCCGCCCGGTCGACGGCCCGAACCTGGAGGGTGTGGCTGCCGTTCTTCGGCGGGGCGACGGTGATCGCCCGGTTCGCGGCGGCCCCGCCGGTGCTGACCTTGGTCCAGGTAACCCCGTCCAGAGTCCATTCCAGCCAGTTGTGGTCGCTACCGGCGGGCGGGGTCACCGTGAAGACGCCCGGCTGCCCCTCCCCCTTGACCCACTGGCCTGCGGGGTAGTCCGTGGAGACGATCCGCGTCGGGGCAGACGGGGCCTTCGTGTCCACGGTGAAGGTCTTCCACGCCGACCAGCCGGTGTTGTAGTGGGTGCCGTCGTAGGGGCTCGTACGGAACTTGTACGTCTTCCCCTCCGCCAGCACGCCTGCCGGGACGGTGACCGACGCGGCCTGGCCGGAGGGGACGAACTTCGACACGATCGGGTTCCCGACCTGTGTGTTCGTGGCGTTGTCGAAGATCTGGAAGGTGCCGTTGACCTTGTCGCCGTCCGCGTCCACGAAGGTGTCGCGCAGCGTCGGCGTCAGCGTGTTGACCATGTACAGGCCTGTGTAGGAGAAGAACGGCGGACCGGCCTCCTGCTTGGTGCCCGTACGTGGCCGGAAGTTGTACGTCACCGTGAGCTTCGGCGGGTTCTTCGCGGCGTTGGCGGAGTTGACTCGCTTCCACTGGGCGACGGTGGTCTCGCTCTTGGCCCGGATGCCCAGGTGGCCGCGGGTGGCTTTGGCCCCGGCCCACTCCTGGGCCAGCGTGGTCACGTTCGCGTTGATCCAGCCGTCGGGCTGGGACGCGCAGCCGGCGTTGCCGCGCGTCTCGGTGGACTCCGCCTTCATGGCGGTCATCGTCGGCCGGTTCGTCCACCGGCTGGCCGTCGTCGCGGCCGGCGAGGACCAGACCTGCCACGGCTGTGCGGCGCAGGTGGTGTTGGCCGAGTGGAAGTTCCACAGGCTCAGCTTCGCGCTGGAGACCAGGGCGTCCGCGATGGGCGCGGTGTTCCAGGTGATGAAGGACTGGGCGGTGCGGGGGGTGCCGTTCGCGTTCGTCGTCCCGGGGTTGCCGAAGTCGAGCTCGACGTCGGTGGACCAGTCCCGGGTCTCGCCCTGCTGGACGTAGGTGTCGAAGACGTTCGACAGCGAGGAGGTGGAGGGGTCGACCGTGACCGGGTACCTGGTCTCGGGGTCGGCGAGGAAGCCGGAGTCAGGAGTGACCACCAAGTCGACGGCGCCCTTTCTCTCCACCACCTTCATCGCCACCGGCACCCGGCGCGTGTGCTCGCCCGACACCTCGTCGACGGTGGAGTCCCACATCACCGGTGCGGGCATCACGGCCCGCTTCCTGTTCTTCCCGTCGGTGAACAGGACGCTGCCGTCGGGCTGCTCCTTCGCCTTCAGTCCCTCGGCCTTGAGCGGCAGGGTGTACGTGTAGTCCTCGGCCGGACGCTTCTTGATCTCGACGTACTGCTCGAAGCCGGTGCGGGTGGCCTCGACGATCACGTCCGCGCCGGGCAGCGCCTCGGGGTACGTGGCTCTCGTCCCGTCCAGTTCGGGGGCGGGCAGACCGCCCCGCCACTGGAGGGTGATCCGCTCGTCGCCCTCGCCGAGGGTCACCAGGTCCCGGGCGGGGGCCCGGTCGGCCTCGGTCAGGGAGCGCGGCAGCCTGCCGCCCTCACCCCCGAGCCTCAGCCCGCCTGGATGGGCCTTGGCCTCGACGCCGTCGGCGGTCTCGCGGAGCTCGACGTCGATGTCGGTCCAGGAGCCGTTCTCCTCGAAGCGGACCGGCCCCGACGACAGCTCCGTGGTGAGGGACCCGTTCTTGTTCACCCAGGTCGTGGAGGTCTCGGTGCGCTCGGACAGCGCCTCCACACGGGTGCCGGACAGCCTGGCGGCGACCTTCGCCGAGAGGATGTCCGCCGCCTCGGAAGGCGCCGGAGGCACCTCGGGCACCGGCTTCTCGGCGGCGGCCCGGGAGGACTGCGGTGCGAGGGCGACGGCCTGGCCGCTCTCCGTCAGCAGGGCCATCTCTGCCGCCAGCACCAGGGCGGTGGTGAGGGCGATGCGCGGCAGTATCCGTCTTCGCCGCTGAAGGGCCAACGACGAGCCCTCCCATCCGGGAGCGGGCGGCAGGTTCTCCGACACGTGGGCACCTCTCTGTTGTCGTGATCACGAAACAGAGGTGATCCAAGCAAGGCGGCCGGTGCGGAGAAAGTGAAGTCTTCACGATCTGCCCACACTTCTCCGGGCCGTCCGAGCCCACACGCGAGCCGTGGTCACCGCCCGGACGGTCCGGGGCCGGCGGAGCGTCCCGCTGCGGGAGAATCGACCGGGATCCACCATGAAGCGGGAGACCGGGGGGGGACGACATGCGGGGTACAGCACGCCCTGGAACAGGTGCGCCGCAGGGCTTCGGGGTGGCCATCGGAGCGCTGGCCGTCCTGGTGGTCGGGTCGCTCGCACTCGTCGCCCTGGAGGTGGCGTCCTCACCGCTCGGCAGGCGTACGGTGGTCGCCGGCCTGACCGTGCTGGTGCTGATGCCCGCGGTCATGCTGGGCCAGTACGCTCCGCCTCCGTACCGGCTGCCCCACCGCCGACGGTGGTGGCTCCTGCTCGTCCAGGCGGTGCTGACCTACTTGCCGCTGCTGCTCTTCAACTACCGGTGGCTGAGTCTGCTGGGCTTTCTCGCCGGGGCCGTCCTGCTGACCCTGCCGCCGAACGCCTCCGTGCCCATCGCCCTGGCGGTCGGCGTCAGCGGCCCCGTGCTCTCCACCACCGACCTGATCACCACCGACCGCAGCCCGCTCAGCATCCTGCTCAGTACGGCGATCACCGCGAGCACCGTCTTCGCGGTCGCCCACCTGGCACTCCTCGCGGCCCGGCTGGGCGCCAACAGGGAACACGCCGCGCATCTGGCGGAACAGCGCGAGCGGGCCCGCATGCAGCAGGACCTGCATGATCTGGTCGGCTCGTCGCTGACGGCGATCGTGCTCCAGGGCGAGGTGGCGCTGCGCGGCGGCGGTACGCCGGACTCCTCGTCGCCCGGGCGCGAGCGGGAGCGCGGTGCGCTGACCGAGATCATCGCCCTGGCCCGGCGGCTTCACGACGATGTGCGGTCGATCAGCCGGCCTGACGACGGCGACCTCTCCCTCTCCGATGAACTCGCCCACGCCCAGCGGGTCCTCGCCGCCTCCGGTGTGGAGGTGCGGACCGTACTGCCGCCGTGGGCCGAGCCCGATCCGGCGGTCGTGGGCTGTCTGCGGTTCGTGCTGCGCGAGGCGGTGGGCAATGTGCTCCAGCACAGCCGGGCCACCTCGTGCGAGATCGCCCTGCGGGCGGACGGCGGGGAGATCCGGCTCACCGTCCGCAACGACGGTGCCGCGGAGGGGAGGGCCACCGCCGACGCTCCCGGGCGTCACGGCACGGGGCTGGCAGGACTGGCCGGCCGGGTCCTCGCTCTGGGCGGCACGTTCGCCACCGCGTGCGAGGACGGGGCCTTCACCCTGACGGCCTCGGTGCCGGCCGCGTCGGCAGCGGACCGCCCGTCGCGCACGGCGGGCCGGGCCCCGGCCCCGTAACCCCGGCGGCTCCGCACACGGCGAAGGGCCCCGCACCTCTTTCGAGGTGCGGGGCCCTTCTTGCAGCTCAGTGAGCCACCAGGTCCAAGGACCAAGCAGAAACTACTTGATGATCTTGGTGACCTGGCCGGCGCCCACGGTCCGGCCACCCTCACGGATGGCGAACTTCAGGCCCTCTTCCATGGCGACGGGCTGGATCAGCGAGACGTCCATGAGGGTGTTGTCACCCGGCATGACCATCTCGGTGCCCTCGGGAAGGGTCACAACGCCCGTCACGTCCGTGGTACGGAAGTAGAACTGCGGGCGGTAGTTGTTGAAGAACGGGGTGTGACGGCCACCCTCGTCCTTCGACAGGATGTAGGACTGCGCCTGGAACTCGGTGTGCGGCGTGACCGAGCCGGGCTTGATGATGACCTGGCCGCGCTCGACGTCCTCGCGCTTGATGCCACGGAGGAGCAGACCGACGTTCTCACCGGCCTGGCCCTCGTCGAGCAGCTTGCGGAACATCTCGATGCCGGTGACCGTGGTGGTGGTCTTCTCGGTCTTGATACCGACGATGTCGACGGTCTCGTTGACCTTGAGGACACCACGCTCGATACGACCGGTGACGACGGTGCCACGACCGGTGATCGTGAAGACGTCCTCGATCGGCATCAGGAACGGCTTCTCGACGTCACGCTCGGGCTGCGGGATGGACTCGTCGACGGCCTTCATCAGGTCGAGGACGGTCTGGCCCCACTCCTTGTCGCCCTCAAGGGCCTTGAGCGCCGAGACCTTGACGACCGGAAGGTCGTCGCCCGGGAACTCGTACTCGGAGAGCAGCTCGCGAACCTCGAGCTCGACGAGCTCCAGGATCTCCTCGTCGTCCACCATGTCGGCCTTGTTCAGGGCGACGACGATGTAGGGGACGCCGACCTGGCGGGCCAGGAGGACGTGCTCCTTCGTCTGCGGCATCGGGCCGTCGGTGGCCGCGACCACGAGGATGGCGCCGTCCATCTGCGCCGCACCCGTGATCATGTTCTTGATGTAGTCCGCGTGACCGGGGCAGTCGACGTGCGCGTAGTGACGCGACTCCGTCTGGTACTCGACGTGCGCGATGGAGATGGTGATACCGCGCTGGCGCTCTTCGGGAGCCTTGTCGATCTGGTCGAAGGCCGAGGCCTCGTTCAGGTCCGGGTACGCGTCGTGCAGCACCTTGGTAATGGCGGCCGTGAGGGTCGTCTTACCGTGGTCGATGTGACCGATGGTGCCGATGTTGACGTGCGGCTTAGTCCGCTCGAACTTTGCCTTCGCCACTGGGGTCCTCCTGAGTGGTTCTGTACGCCTTGCTTCATCGGCGCCAGGTGATCTTTGCTGGGGTGCCGGCGCCGGGGGCATTCCGCACAGTGCTGACGCGCTGTGCGGAATGCCCGCCCGGCTCCGGTGACAAGCCTAAAGCGTGAGCTCGGGAGAGTTACTCGCCCTTGGCCTTCGCGATGATCTCCTCGGCGACGTTCCGCGGAACCTCGGCGTAGGAGTCGAACTGCATCGAGTAGCTTGCGCGACCCGAGGTCTTGCTGCGGAGGTCTCCGACGTAGCCGAACATCTCCGAGAGGGGCACGAGGCCCTTCACGACGCGAGCGCCGCTGCGCTCCTCCATGGCCTGGATCTGGCCACGGCGGGAGTTGAGGTCGCCGATGACATCGCCCATGTAGTCCTCGGGCGTGGTGACCTCGACGGCCATCATCGGCTCAAGGAGCACGGGAGAGGCCTTGCGGGCACCCTCCTTGAACGCCTGCGAACCGGCGATCTTGAAGGCGAGCTCCGAGGAGTCGACCTCGTGGTAACCACCGTCGAGAAGGGTGACGCGGACGCCGACCATCTCGTAACCGGCCAGGATGCCGAACTGCATGGCTTCCTGGGCACCCGCGTCCACCGAGGGAATGTACTCACGGGGGATGCGGCCACCGGTGACCTTGTTGACGAACTCGTAGGAGGCGTCGCCACCCTCGATGGGCTCGAGGGCGATCTGCACCTTCGCGAACTGGCCGGTACCACCAGTCTGCTTCTTGTGCGTGTAGTCGATGCGCTCGACGGCCTTGCGGATCGTCTCGCGGTACGCGACCTGGGGCTTGCCGACGTTCGCCTCGACGCGGAACTCGCGCTTCATGCGGTCGACGAGCACCTCGAGGTGAAGCTCGCCCATACCACCGATGATGGTCTGGCCGGTCTCCTCGTCGGAGTGCACCTGGAAGGAGGGGTCCTCCTCCGAGAGGCGCTGGATGGCGACACCCAGCTTCTCCTGGTCACCCTTGGACTTCGGCTCGATGGCGACCTGAATGACCGGCGCCGGGAAGTCCATGGACTCCAGGATGACCGGGTTCTTGTCGTCGCACAGCGTCTCACCGGTGGTGGTCTGCTTGAGACCCATGACGGCGATGATGTCGCCGGCGCCCACCGATGCGATCTCCTCACGCTTGTTCGCGTGCATGCGGTAGATCTTGCCGATGCGCTCCTTCTTGCCCTTGACGGAGTTCAGCACCGCGGTGCCGGCCTCCAGGCGACCGGAGTAGATCCGGACGAAGGTGAGCTTGCCCAGGTGCGGGTCGCTCGCGATCTTGAACGCCAGGCCGGAGAACGGCTCGTCGTCCGAGGGCTTGCGGGCGATGACCTTCTCCGGGTCCTTCACGTCGTGGCCCTCGATGGCCTCGACGTCCAGGGGGGAAGGCAGGTAGCGCACGACCGCGTCGAGCAGGGGCTGGACGCCCTTGTTCTTGAACGCGGTGCCACAGAACACCGGGGTGACGGTGACGGAGTCGGCCGTGCCCTTCGACGCCAGCGTGATGCGGCGGATCGCCTCGTGCAGCTGGTCCTGGGTGGGCTCGGTGCCCTCCAGGTACAGCTCCATCATGGCGTCGTCGTTCTCGGCGACGGCCTCGAGGAGCTTCCCGCGCCACTCGGCGGCGGACTCCTGGAGGTTCTCCGGGATCTCGACGGTGTTGTACATCTCGCCCTTGGCGGCCTCTTCGGGGTACACGAAGGCCTTCATCGACACGAGGTCGACGACGCCGGTGAAGTCCGCTTCGGCGCCGATGGGGAGCTGCATGACGATCGGGGTCGCGCCGAGGCGGTCGATGATCATCTGGACGCAACGGAAGAAGTCGGCACCGGTGCGGTCGAGCTTGTTGACGAAGCAGATACGCGGAACGCCGTAGCGGTCCGCCTGACGCCAGACGGTCTCGGACTGCGGCTCGACGCCGGCCACACCGTCGAACACGGTGACGGCGCCGTCGAGGACGCGGAGCGAACGCTCCACCTCGACGGTGAAGTCGACGTGACCCGGGGTGTCGATGATGTTGATGGTGTGGTCAACATCGTTGAGCGGCCAGTGGCAGGTCGTCGCGGCGGACGTGATCGTGATGCCGCGCTCCTGCTCCTGCTCCATCCAGTCCATCGTGGCAGCGCCGTCGTGGACTTCACCGATCTTGTAGCTCACACCGGTGTAGAAGAGGATCCGCTCAGTGGTGGTCGTCTTCCCCGCGTCGATGTGGGCCATGATCCCAATGTTGCGGACCTTGGCCAGGTCAAGCGAAGTGGTGGCCATAAGGCTCAATCTTCTCTCGGTCTCGATGGGGGTAGCGACTACCAGCGGTAGTGCGCGAAGGCCTTGTTGGACTCGGCCATCTTGTGGGTGTCCTCACGCTTCTTGACCGCAGCGCCGAGGCCGTTGGAGGCGTCGAGCAGCTCGTTCATGAGGCGTTCGGTCATGGTCTTCTCGCGGCGGGCACGGGAGTAACCGACGAGCCAGCGCAGAGCGAGGGTGGAGGCGCGACCGGGCTTGACCTCGATCGGCACCTGGTAGGTGGCGCCACCGACACGGCGGGACTTGACCTCGAGCGAGGGCTTGACGTTCTCAAGCGCGCGCTTCAGCGTGATGACCGGGTCGTTGCCGGTCTTCTCGCGGAGGCCTTCCATGGCGCCGTACACGATCCGCTCGGCGGTGGAACGCTTGCCGTCGAGGAGGATCTTGTTGATCAGCGAGGTGACAAGAGGAGAGCTGTAGACCGGGTCGATGATGACCGGGCGCTTCGGGGCGGGGCCCTTACGAGGCATTCTTACTTCTCCTTCTTGGCGCCGTAGCGGCTGCGGGCCTGCTTGCGGTTCTTGACACCCTGGGTGTCAAGGGAGCCGCGGATGATCTTGTAACGAACACCCGGCAGGTCCTTCACACCGCCACCACGCACGAGCACGATGGAGTGCTCCTGCAGGTTGTGTCCCTCACCCGGGATGTAGGCCGTGACCTCGATGCCGGAGGTCAGACGCACACGCGCGACCTTACGGAGCGCCGAGTTCGGCTTCTTCGGGGTGGTCGTGAACACACGCGTGCAGACACCGCGACGCTGGGGCGAACCCTCGAGCGCGGGCGTCTTGTTCTTCTCGACCTTGTCCTGCCGGCCCTTCCGGACCAGCTGCTGGATCGTAGGCACTACTTCTCCGGTTTCTGTGTGCCGTTCGTGAAACTAACCTGGAACATCGCCGACCCACGCGGTCGGGTGTGTCGAATACTGCGGACTTCCGCCCCAAGGGCGGCAGTCGGCACAGATTGCGGTGGCTACTGACGGACTCGCGGTGCGGTTGAGGACACGCACCCGAGCCCAGGCACACCCCAGGCACAAGGCTTGAGCGTACCTACCTCACGGAGCTGGGTCAAAACAAATGCTGTCCACGCCGACACGCCGGGGCGCCGGCGCCCTCCGGCCGAAGCCGGTGACCACCCCCGTCGGCCCCGTACGCGCAGGTCCGCACCCCAGGGGCCCGACGTCCGCCGCCCGGCCGTGTCCGGGGCCCACAGAGCCCGGCAAGGCCGCCCTCCGCACACGCCGGAGGGCGGCCACCCCGTGGTGTACGGGGTGACCGCCCTCCGGTCGTTCAAGCGACGAGCACGCGCTTACTGGTTGTACGGACCGTAGTCGTAGTCCTCCAGCGGGACGGCCTGGCCGGAGCCGGTGCCGAACGGCGAGTAGTCGATGTCGTCGTAGCCGACGGCCGAGTACATCGCGGCCTTGGCCTCCTCGGTCGGCTCGACCCGGATGTTGCGGTAGCGGGACAGGCCCGTACCGGCCGGGATGAGCTTACCGATGATGACGTTCTCCTTGAGGCCGATCAGGGAGTCCGACTTGGCGTTGATCGCCGCGTCGGTGAGGACCCTGGTCGTCTCCTGGAAGGACGCCGCCGACAGCCACGACTCGGTGGCGAGCGAGGCCTTGGTGATACCCATCAGCTGCGGACGGCCGGAGGCGGGGTGACCGCCCTCGGTGACCACACGACGGTTCTCGGTCTCGAACTTCGACCGCTCGACCAGCTCGCCCGGAAGCAGCTCCGCGTCGCCGGACTCGATGATCGTCACGCGGCGGAGCATCTGCCGGATGATGATCTCGATGTGCTTGTCGTGGATCGACACGCCCTGCGAGTTGTAGACCTTCTGGACTTCGCCGACCAGGTGGACCTGGACCGCACGCTGGCCGAGGATGCGCAGCACGTCGTGCGGGTTGGTCGCACCGACGGTGAGCTTCTGGCCCACCTCGACCGGGTCGCCCTCGCCCACGAGCAGACGGGCACGCTTCGAGATCGGGAACGCAGTCTCGTCGCTGCCGTCGTCCGGGGTGACGACGAGCTTCTTGGTCTTCTCGGTCTCCTCGATCCGCACGCGGCCCTTGGCCTCGGAGATCGGGGCGACACCCTTGGGCGTACGGGCTTCGAAGAGCTCGACGACTCGGGGCAGACCCTGGGTGATGTCGTCACCGGCCACACCACCGGTGTGGAAGGTACGCATCGTCAGCTGGGTGCCGGGCTCACCGATGGACTGGGCGGCGATGATGCCGACCGCCTCACCGATGTCGACCAGCTTGCCGGTGGCGAGCGAGCGTCCGTAGCAGAAGGCACAGGTGCCGACCGCGGACTCACAGGTCAGGACCGAGCGGGTCTTGACCTCCTCGACGCCGGCGCCCACCAGGGCGTCGATCAGGACGTCACCGAGGTCGACGTTGGCAGGCGCGATGACCTTGCCGTCCACCACGACGTCCTCGGCGAGCATGCGGGCGTAGACCGAGGTCTCGACGTCCTCCGTCTTGCGGAGCACGCCGTCGGCGCCCTTGACCGCGATCTTCAGCTTGAGGCCGCGGTCGGTGCCGCAGTCCTCCTCGCGAATGATCACGTCCTGCGAGACGTCCACCAGACGACGGGTCAGGTAACCCGAGTCGGCGGTACGCAGGGCGGTGTCCGCCAGACCCTTACGGGCACCGTGCGTGGAGATGAAGTACTCCAGAACGGTGAGGCCCTCGCGGAAGGACGCCTTGATGGGACGAGGGATCGTCTCGTTCTTGGCGTTCGACACCAGACCACGCATACCCGCGATCTGACGCATCTGCATCATGTTTCCTCGGGCGCCCGAGTCGACCATCATGAAGATGGGGTTCGTCTTCGGGAAGTTCGCGTTCATCGCCTCGGCAACCTCGTTGGTCGCCTTGGTCCAGATCGCGATGAGCTCCTGCGTGCGCTCGTCCTTGGTGATCAGACCGCGCTCGTACTGCTTCTGGACCTTCTCGTCCTGCTCCTCGTAGCCCTTGACGATGGCCTTCTTGGCCTCGGGCACGACGATGTCGGAGACGGCCACGGTGACGCCCGAACGGGTCGCCCAGTGGAAGCCCGCCGCCTTCAGGTTGTCGAGCGTCGCCGCCACGATGACCTTGGGGTAGCGCTCGGCCAGGTCGTTGACGATCTCGGAGAGCTGCTTCTTGCCCACCGAGTAGTCGACGAACGGGTAGTCCTCGGGCAGCAGCTCGTTGAAGAGCGCGCGGCCCAGGCTGGTCCGCAGCCGGAAGGTGTCGCCGGGCTGGTACTCCGGCTCACCCTCCTCGGCGACCGGCGGCACCCAGCCACGCGGCGGCATGGTGCCGACCGGGAAGCGGATGTCGACCTTCGCCTGCAGCGACAGCTCGCGGGCGTCGAAGGCCATGGTGGCCTCGGCCGTGGAGCCGAACGCGCGGTCCGTGCCCTTGACGTTGCGGCCCTCTTCGTCCGTGGTGAGGAAGAAGAGGCCCAGCACCATGTCCTGGGTCGGCATGGTGACGGGACGACCGTCGGCCGGCTTCAGGATGTTGTTCGAGGACAGCATCAGGATGCGGGCCTCGGCCTGCGCCTCCGCGGAGAGCGGCAGGTGCACGGCCATCTGGTCACCGTCGAAGTCCGCGTTGAACGCGGTGCAGACGAGCGGGTGGATCTGGATGGCCTTGCCCTCGACCAGCTGCGGCTCGAAGGCCTGGATGCCCAGGCGGTGCAGGGTGGGCGCACGGTTCAGCAGCACCGGGTGCTCGGCGATGACCTCTTCGAGGACGTCGTACACGACGGTGCGGCCACGCTCGACCATGCGCTTGGCCGACTTGATGTTCTGCGCGTGGTTCAGGTCCACCAGGCGCTTCATCACGAACGGCTTGAAGAGCTCCAGCGCCATCGCCTTCGGCAGACCGCACTGGTGCAGCTTGAGCTGCGGACCGACGACGATCACGGAACGCGCGGAGTAGTCCACACGCTTGCCGAGGAGGTTCTGACGGAAACGACCCTGCTTGCCCTTGAGCATGTCGCTCAGGGACTTCAGGGGGCGGTTACCGGGACCGGTGACCGGGCGACCGCGGCGGCCGTTGTCGAACAGCGCGTCGACGGCCTCCTGCAGCATCCGCTTCTCGTTGTTCACGATGATCTCGGGGGCGCCGAGGTCAAGGAGACGCTTGAGGCGGTTGTTGCGGTTGATCACACGGCGGTACAGGTCGTTCAGGTCGGAGGTCGCGAAGCGGCCACCGTCCAGCTGCACCATCGGACGCAGGTCCGGCGGGATGACCGGCACGCAGTCGAGCACCATGCCCTTGGGCTTGTTGCTGGTCTGCAGGAACGCGGAGACGACCTTGAGGCGC
Source organism: Streptomyces anulatus (assembly GCF_014650675.1). GTDB lineage: Bacteria > Actinomycetota > Actinomycetes > Streptomycetales > Streptomycetaceae > Streptomyces > Streptomyces anulatus. The sequence continues at coordinate 37,448 of NZ_BMVK01000027.1, forward strand.
TTGAGCGCACGGGTCTTCTTCTGGCCCTTGCCGGTGCGGATGATCTCGCGGAGGCGCTCGGCCTCCTCGTCGAGGTCGAAGGACTCCAGGCGCTTCTGGAGCGCCGCGGCGCCCATGCAGCCGTCGAAGTACGTACCGAAGCGGTCACGCAGCTCGCGGTAGAGCAGCTCGTCGCCCTCCAGGTCCTGGACCTTGAGGTTCTTGAAGCGGCTCCACACCTCGTCGAGGCGGTCGATCTCGCGCTGCGCACGGTCGCGCAGCTGCTTCATCTCACGCTCGGCGCCTTCGCGCACCTTGCGGCGCACGTCCGCCTTGGCGCCCTCGGCCTCCAGCTCGGCCAGGTCGGTCTCGAGCTTCTTGGCGCGGGCCTCCAGGTCGGAGTCGCGGCGGTTCTCGGTCTGCTGGCGCTCGACGGAGACGTGAGCCTCCAGGGACGGCAGGTCGCGGGTACGACGCTCCTCGTCCACGAACGTGATCATGTACGCGGCGAAGTAGATGACCTTCTCGAGGTCCTTCGGCGCGAGGTCCAGCAGGTATCCGAGGCGCGAGGGAACGCCCTTGAAGTACCAGATGTGGGTGACGGGAGCGGCAAGCTCGATGTGGCCCATCCGCTCACGACGCACCTTGGCGCGAGTGACCTCGACGCCGCAGCGCTCGCAGATGATGCCCTTGAAGCGGACACGCTTGTACTTGCCGCAGTAGCACTCCCAGTCCCGGGTCGGACCGAAGATCTTCTCGCAGAAGAGTCCGTCCTTTTCGGGCTTGAGCGTGCGGTAGTTGATGGTCTCCGGCTTCTTCACTTCGCCGTGCGACCAGGTCCGGATGTCGTCCGCGGTGGCAAGGCCGATCCGCAGCTCGTCGAAGAAGTTGACGTCGAGCACTTGTCGTCAATCCCTCTTTCGGGGTCTCGTCTCAATCAATGGTCTGAACGGGTCCGGGGAGGGCCGGCCGCCTCGGGACGAGGCGGCCGGCCGGCCCGTCAGACCTCTTCGACGCTGCTCGGCTCGCGCCGGGACAGGTCGATACCGAGTTCCTCCGCCGCACGGAAGACGTCCTCGTCCGTGTCGCGCATCTCGATGGACATGCCGTCCGAGGACAGCACCTCCACGTTGAGGCAGAGCGACTGCATTTCCTTGATGAGCACCTTGAAGGACTCGGGAATGCCGGGCTCGGGGATGTTCTCGCCCTTGACGATGGCCTCGTAGACCTTCACGCGGCCGGTCACGTCGTCGGACTTGATCGTCAGGAGCTCCTGGAGGGCGTATGCGGCGCCGTAAGCCTCAAGGGCCCACACCTCCATCTCACCGAAGCGCTGACCACCGAACTGTGCCTTACCACCCAGCGGCTGCTGGGTGATCATGGAGTACGGACCGGTCGAACGCGCGTGCAGCTTGTCGTCGACCAGGTGGTGCAGCTTGAGGATGTACATGAACCCGACCGAGACCGGGTCCGGGAACGGCTCGCCGGAGCGGCCGTCGTAGAGCTGGGCCTTGCCGGAGGGCTGGACCAGGCGGTCGCCGTCGCGGTTGGGGATCGTGGCCTGGAAGAGGCCGGTGATCTCGTCCTCGCGCGCACCGTCGAAGACGGGCGTGGCGACGTTGGTGCCGGGGGCGACCTGGTCGGCGCCGATGAACTGCAGGCGCTGGGCCCACTCGTCACCGAGGCCGGAGACGTCCCAGCCGCGGCTGGCGAGCCAGCCGAGGTGGATCTCCAGGACCTGTCCCGGGTTCATTCGGGACGGGACACCCAGCGGGTTGAGGATGATGTCGACCGGGGTGCCGTCCTCCAGGAACGGCATGTCCTCGATCGGCAGGATCTTGGAGATGACGCCCTTGTTGCCGTGACGGCCGGCGAGCTTGTCACCATCGGTGATCTTGCGCTTCTGCGCGACGTAGACGCGGACCAGCTGGTTCACGCCCGGCGGCAGCTCGTCGCCCTCTTCGCGGTCGAAGACGCGGACGCCGATGACCTTGCCGATCTCACCGTGCGGCACCTTCAGCGAGGTGTCGCGCACTTCGCGCGCCTTCTCACCGAAGATCGCGCGGAGCAGGCGCTCCTCGGGGGTCAGCTCGGTCTCGCCCTTGGGCGTGACCTTGCCGACGAGGATGTCGCCGGCGACGACCTCGGCACCGATCCGGATGATGCCGCGCTCGTCGAGGTCCGCGAGGACCTCTTCGGAGACGTTCGGGATGTCCCGGGTGATCTCCTCCGGGCCGAGCTTGGTGTCACGGGCGTCGACCTCGTGCTCCTCGATGTGGATCGAGGAGAGGACGTCGTCCTGCACGAGGCGCTGCGACAGGATGATCGCGTCCTCGTAGTTGTGACCCTCCCACGGCATGAACGCCACGAGCAGGTTCTTGCCGAGGGCCATCTCACCGTTCTCGGTGGCCGGTCCGTCGGCGAGCACCTGGTCGGCGATGATCCGGTCGCCCTCGGAGACGACGACCTTCTGGTTGACCGAGGTGCCCTGGTTGGAGCGCATGAACTTGGCGATGCGGTACGTGGTGTACGTGCCGTCGTCGTTCGTGACGGTGATGTAGTCCGCGGAGACCTCCTGGACCACACCGTCCTTCTCCGCCTTGAGGACGTCACCGGCGTCGGTGGCGCAGCGGTACTCCATGCCGGTGCCGACGAGCGGGGCCTCCGACTTGATGAGCGGCACCGCCTGCCGCATCATGTTCGCGCCCATGAGGGCACGGTTGGCGTCGTCGTGCTCCAGGAAGGGGATCATCGCGGTGGCGACGGACACCATCTGGCGCGGCGAGACGTCCATGTAGTCGACGTCCGTGCCGGGCACGTAGTCGACCTCTCCGCCACGACGGCGGACCAGGACGCGGGGCTCGGTGAAGCGCAGCTCGTCGGAGAGCGTCGCGTTCGCCTGGGCGATGACGAAGCGGTCCTCCTCGTCGGCCGTGATGTAGTCGACGTCGTCGGTGACCTGGCCGTCGACGACCTTGCGGTACGGCGTCTCGATGAAGCCGAACGCGTTGACGCGGCCGTACGAGGCGAGCGAACCGATCAGACCGATGTTCGGGCCTTCGGGGGTCTCGATCGGGCACATACGTCCGTAGTGGGACGGGTGCACGTCTCGGACCTCGAAGCCGGCCCGCTCACGGGAGAGACCACCCGGGCCAAGAGCCGACAGGCGGCGCTTGTGGGTGAGACCCGACAGCGGGTTGTTCTGGTCCATGAACTGCGACAGCTGGCTGGTGCCGAAGAACTCCTTGATGGAGGCGACGACCGGCCGGATGTTGATCAGGGTCTGCGGCGTGATCGCCTCGACGTCCTGGGTGGTCATGCGCTCACGCACGACGCGCTCCATCCGCGCCAGGCCCGTACGGACCTGGTTCTGGATGAGCTCGCCGACGTTGCGCAGACGACGGTTGCCGAAGTGGTCGATGTCGTCGGTCTCGACGACGATCTCGCGACCCGACTCACCGGTCGTCTCGGTCTCACCGGCGTGCAGCTTGACCAGGTACTTGATGGTCGCGATGACGTCGTCGGTGGTGAGCACCCCGGCGTCCAGCGGCTCATCGGCGCCGAGCTTCTTGTTCACCTTGTAGCGGCCGACCTTCGCGAGGTCGTAGCGCTTCGGGTTGAAGTAGAGGTTCTCGAGCAGCGTCTGAGCGGCCTCGCGCGTCGGCGGCTCGCCCGGACGCAGCTTGCGGTAGATGTCGAGCAGCGCGTCGTCCTGGCCCTGGGTGTGGTCCTTCTCCAGGGTGGCGCGCATCGACTCGTACTCGCCGAACTCCTCCAGGATCTGCTCGGTGCTCCAGCCGAGAGCCTTGAGGAGGACGGTGACGGATTGCTTGCGCTTGCGGTCGATGCGGACACCGACCATGTCGCGCTTGTCGATCTCCATCTCCAGCCAGGCACCCCGGGACGGGATGATCTTGGCGGAGAAGATGTCCTTGTCGGACGTCTTGTCGATGGAGGAGTCGAAGTAGACACCCGGCGAGCGGACCAGCTGCGACACGACGACACGCTCGGTGCCGTTGATGACGAAGGTGCCCTTGTTGGTCATGAGCGGGAAGTCGCCCATGAAGACCGTCTGGGACTTGATCTCGCCGGTCTCGTTGTTGGTGAACTCGGCCGTGACGAAGAGCGGCGCGGCGAACGTGAAGTCGCGCTCCTTGCACTCGTCGATCGAGTTCTTCGGGGGCTCGAAGCGGTGGTCGCGGAACGTAAGCGACATCGACCCGGAGAAGTCCTCGATCGGTGAGATCTCCTCGAAGATCTCCTCCAGGCCGGACTTGGTGGGGACGTCTTGTCCACTGTCCAGAGCAGCCTCGACGCGAGCCTTCCAGGCGGCGTTGCCGAGGAGCCAGTCAAAGCTCTCGGTCTGCAGCGCGAGGAGGTTCGGAACCTCGAGGGGCTCCTTGATCTTTGCAAAAGAGATGCGCAGCGGGGCGGTGCTGGCACCGTTGTTCGTATTCGCGGTCGAGGCGTTGCGCGAGGCGGCCAAGAGGGGGTCCTTCCGAGGGCTCGGACTCACTACGCGCGTACCGGTCCCACCCTGGACACAAAGACAGGCCGTTCCAAATCGGTCGCAAAACGACCAGGTCGGAGGGGGTCGGTCATCGGTGCTTCAGCGTGGGCATGCCCCTGGTGACGGGCAGGAGGCAGCTAACAGGCAGCGCAAAGGGTCAGTGTAGCCAAGCGGCACACTGATGTCCAGTCGGGGTTCTCAGAGACCCACGTTGCTCTCAACAGCTGTTCTCAACACCTATGTCTAGCCCTAGCCCTCGCGCGGGGTGCGCTCTTCTTTACTGCCCTCTTCACTCTCGATCCATGCCTCGGATACGGATCGAAGTGATGACGCGTCCTGAGAATTGCGCGCCGCGTCCGGTTCGTCAAGGCCCGCCGGTCCGATCGGACCTCCAGGAGCCTCGGCCGGCCACCCCCGGGAAGACCGCGGGACGCCCCTGAGGGGCCCGCGAGAGGCGCACGGCGAAGATCACCCTACTCGTCGTCGGCGGAAGAGCAAGGCACCCGCCCCGGGCACGCCGAAGGGCGACCACCCGGATGGGTGATCGCCCTTGGCGCGGGCACGTGACGTGCCCAGGGAGTCCGGAGGACTCCCGAGGTGTTACTTGACCTCGACGGAAGCGCCGGCGGCCTTGAGGGACTCGGCAGCCTTCTCGGCGGCCTCCTTGGCGACCTTCTCGAGGACCGGCTTCGGGGTGCCGTCGACGAGGTCCTTGGCCTCCTTGAGACCCAGCGAGGTCAGCTCACGCACGACCTTGATGACCTGGATCTTCTTCTCGCCGGCACCGGTGAGGATGACGTCGAACTCGTCCTGCTCGGCCTCGGCCTCGGCCGGGGCGCCACCAGCGGCGGGGCCGGCGACGGCGACGGCCGCAGCGGCGGTGACGTCGAACTTCTCCTCGAAGGCCTTGACGAACTCGGAGAGCTCGATGAGGGTCATGCCTTCGAACTGCGCGAGCAGGTCGTCCTGGGACAGCTTCGCCATGATAGGCGTCCTTCCACTATTCGGCAGGTGCCGGATGTATATGTCGGCGGGCGTACGTGGAGCCCGCTGGACCGCTGAGCGAAATTACTCGGCGGCCTCGGCGGGAGCCGGAGTACCGGCACCGCCCTGCTCTTCCTTCTTGGCGCGAAGCGCTTCCGCGGTGCGGACGAACTTCGACGGCAGTGCCTGGAAGAGCTGCGCAGCCTGAGTCTGCTTGCCCTTGAAAGCACCGGCCAGCTTGGAGAGCAGAACCTCGCGGGACTCGAGGTCCGCGAGCTTCTTGATCTCATCGGCGGACAGCGCCTTACCGTCAAGGACACCGCCCTTGATGATGAGGTTGGGGTTGTCCTTGGCGAAGTCACGAAGACCCTTCGCCGACTCCACCGGGTCACCGGTGACGAAGGCAACCGCCGTCGGACCCGAGAACAGGTCGTCCAGCGTGTCGATCCCGGCCTCGTTGGCCGCAATCTTGGTCAGCGTGTTCTTCACCACGGCGTACTGGGCGTTCTCACCGAGCGAACGGCGCAGCTCCTTGAGCTGTGCCACGGTGAGACCCCGGTACTCGGTCAGCACGGCGGCGTTCGAGCTGCGGAACTGGTCCGTCAGCTCGGCTACCGCGGCAGCCTTGTCGGGCCTTGCCATGAGCGTCGGCCTCCTTCCGGGTGATGAGGACCGCTCAGAAGGGGCCGGGAAAGACGAAACGCCCCAGCACAAGTGCCAGGGCGCGGCTCGACCGAACAGAGTCCGGGAGCGTTCCACAGTCACCTGCGCAGGTCGTCCGATCTAGCGGAACCTTCGGTCACCGTCCCTCTTGCGAGGCACAGTGACGACCAGCGGTCTTTGGCTTCTTGGTGAGAGTACGCGACCGGATGCGGGACGAGCAAATCCGTCCCTGTTCGTCCCTCGCGGGAGGTGTCAGGAGGCGCCGCCCGGGGTATCGCCCTGCTGCTTCAGCATCTCCTTGAAGTCCACGGTGTCCGAGGCCGACGGCTTCTCGGAGGGGACCTCGGTGCCGTAGTCGCTGTAGAAGAGCGTCGAGTTGAACGTGCCGGTCTTCATCTCGCCGCGCTCGGTCTTCTTCACCAACAGGTCGTTCTTGTCGACCCAGATGTCGACGGTCTGGGTGGTCACCCCGGCCAGGGCGAGCTGCTCCTTGAACGCGGCCAGCTGCTTCGCGTCCAGGTTGCTGTTCTTCGCGGTCAGGTCGGCCACGTCGACCCTGCCGGAGTAGTGCGTCGCGGGGACCCCGCGGACGTCCTCCTGGCCGACCTTCTTCACGTCGCCGGAGGCCAGGAGCGCCTTCACGCCCTGCTCGGGCGTGCTGTTCTGGATCTGGTCCTTCATGACGTCGCCGGAGGCCCCGCCCAGCTCGGCGAGGTCCTTGTAGGAATACCGGATCCAGTGCTTGCCGCCGGTGTTGGCCGCCATGGCGTCGCCCATGTTGGCGTAGTACTCGTCCTTGAAGTAGCGCGCCTGGACCGATCCGTCGCCGCCGGCCTGCTTCAGGGCGTCGCCCATGGTGCCGCCGGTGTACGTGATGGTCAGCGCGCCCGAGAGGCCGTCGGCCCAGCCGATGGCCCCGGACTGCTTCATGGACATGGCGCTGCCCATCTCGGTGGTGCCCTCGACCTTCGCGGACTGAGCGCCCCCGGTCTTCTGCTGCACCTGCTTCAGCGCGGCCACGGGGCTCGCCTTGGATATGGCGCCCGCCTTGTCCTTACCGGCGCCGCTGGAACCCTCCGAGCCGTCGGAGCCACTGCAGGCCGCCATCGACGTCAGTGCCGCCGCGGCGGCCAGAGCCGTGCCCATGCGTCGTGCCGTGCTCGTCCTCATCTAACCGGTCCACCCCTCGTATCGTCCGTCGTCCCCCGCACCACAGTGACACAGGGCACTGACAGCCAGAGGGCCTTACGGAAACGAGGACGGGCCCCGCACCTCGAAAGGTTGCGGGGCCCGTTCACAGAGTGCACGCGTACGACGCGGCTACCGGGTGAGCACGGAGGCTCAGACGGAGGCCGGGTCCTCCTCGACGAGGAGGTTGCGGGTGCGGTTGGCGTCCAGCGGGATGCCGGGGCCCATCGTGGTGGCCAGCGTGGCCTTCTTGATGTAGCGGCCCTTGGCGGCGGACGGCTTCAGACGGAGGATCTCGTCCAGCGCCGCTGCGTAGTTCTCCACCAGCTTGGTCTCGTCGAACGAGGTCTTGCCGATGATGAAGTGCAGGTTCGAGTGCTTGTCGACGCGGAACTCGATCTTGCCGCCCTTGATGTCGTTGACAGCCTTCACGACATCGGGGGTGACGGTGCCGGTCTTCGGGTTCGGCATCAGACCACGCGGACCGAGCACGCGGCCCAGGCGGCCGACCTTGCCCATGAGGTCCGGGGTCGCGACGACGGCGTCGAAGTCCAGACGGCCCTTCGCCACCTCGTCGATGAGCTCGTCGGCGCCGACGATGTCGGCTCCAGCGGCTTCCGCGGCCGCAGCACGGTCACCGGTCGCGAAGACCAGGACCCGGGCGGTCTTGCCGGTGCCGTGCGGGAGGTTCACGGTGCCACGGACCATCTGGTCGGCCTTGCGCGGGTCGACACCCAGGGCAAAGGCGACCTCGACGGTGCTGTCGAACTTCGTGGAGGCGGTGTCCTTGGCGATACGGACGGCCTCGAGCGGGGCGTAGTTGCGCTCCCGGTCGATCTTGGCGTCCGCAGCGCGGAGGTTCTTGCTGCGCTTCACTTCTACTCCTGTGGTTTCAGAGTGTGGAGTCGTGGTGCGGACCAGCGCTTGGTCCTACCACTGGGGGTGACGGGGCTGAATCAGCCTTCGACCGTGATGCCCATGGAACGGGCGGTGCCGGCAATGATCTTCGACGCGGCGTCGAGGTCATTGGCGTTCAGGTCGGGGAGCTTCGTCGTGGCGATCTCGCGGACCTGGGCGGCCGTCAGCTTGGCAACCTTGGTCTTGTGCGGCTCGCCGGAGCCCTTGTCCACACCCGCGGCCTTGAGGATCAGCTTGGCGGCCGGCGGAGTCTTCGTGATGAAGGTGAAGGAACGGTCCTCGTAGACCGTGATCTCCACCGGCACGACCATGCCACGCTGCGACTCGGTCGCGGCGTTGTAGGCCTTGCAGAACTCCATGATGTTGACGCCGTGCTGACCGAGCGCGGGGCCGACCGGCGGGGCCGGGTTCGCCGCACCGGCGTTGATCTGGAGCTTGATAAGCCCCGTGATCTTCTTCTTCTTGGGAGGCATTGCTCTCTCCGGGTCCTAGTGAGAGTGTTTCGCCGCCAATTCCGGTCATCCGGATGGAGGCATACCGCACAACGATAACGGGTATAGCTGCGCGACCAAAAACCAAGCAGGTCAGAGCGGCTGCGAAGCCCCTCTGACCTGCTGGGTAGGCATGTGTCCAGAAACCGGCGGGAAGCGCTAGTTCTTCTGGATCTGGTCGAAGCTGAGCTCGACCGGGGTCTCGCGGCCGAAGATCTCGACGAGGCCCTTGACCTTCTTCGAGTCGGCGTTGATCTCGTTGATCGTGGCCTGCAGCGTGGCGAACGGACCGTCCGTGACGGTGACCGAGTCGCCGACCTCGAAGTCCAGCACCTGGACCTCGACCTTGCGGGACGGAGCCGGCTTGCCCTCGGCCTCGGCGGCCTCGCGGGCGGCCTTCTCCTCGGCCTCCGGGGCGAGCATCTTGACGATCTCGTCCAGGGTCAGCGGGTACGGGTCGTAGGCGTTGCCCACGAAGCCGGTGACACCCGGCGTGTTCCGCACGACGCCCCAGGACTCGTTCGTCAGGTCCATGCGCACCAGCACGTAGCCGGGGAGCTTGTTCTGCCGGACGTTCTTGCGCTCGCCGTTCTTGATCTGGACGATTTCCTCTTCAGGCACCTCGGCCTGATAGATGAACTCCTCCACGTTCAGCGAGACGGCGCGCTGCTCCAGGTTGGCCTTCACGCGCTTCTCGTAACCGGCGTACGTGTGGATGACGTACCACTCACCGGGGAGCGTGCGGAGCTCGTCGCGCAGGGCGGCGACGGGGTCGACGGGGGCGGCCGGCTCGGCCTCTTCCTCGTCGGCGGTCTCGTCGGCGGTCTCGTCGTCGGCCTCGTCCTCAGCGGCCTCGTCCTCGTCGGACTCGACTGCCTCGGCGGCGTCCTCGTCGGACTCCTCCGCCTCGACGTTCACGGCTGCCTGCTCGGCGGGCTCGCCCGCGGCGAGGTCGGCGGCCTCGGCCTGGTCCGGGTCCACGGAGTCAGCAGCCTCAACGATGTCGAGCTCGTCCTTGGCGGACTCGAAGGCGCCAGCCTCGGGCTCGACGGCGTCGTTCAGGTTCGGGTCAGACACGATGGCTGCTTCTTCCTGGATACAAAGGGTGGAACGTGCGAAAGGGGCGCCGGGTCCGACGCCTTCCGCGTGATCAGCCGAAGACGTACTTGACGACCCGGGCGAAGCCCATGTCGAGAACGGTAACAAGACCGATCATGACGACGACGAACACGATCACCACGGAGGTGTACGTCGTCAGCTGGCTACGCGTCGGCCAGACAACCTTACGGAGTTCGGCGACGATCTGGCGGTAGAACAGCGCGAGCCGACCCAGAGGGCCCTTCTTGCCGCGCTTACCGCCCTTCCGAGTCTTCTTCTTCGACTCGGGAGCTTCATCCTCAGCATCAGGCATGTCGATGGAGCCCACGGCGTCCGTCACGCTACTCACCTGATTCCGGGTCGTGGCCGTGCCGCGCCCGGTGGAGCCGCACGGCTGTGCAATGAAGTACGTACATGCGCACACATCCTGGCGAAGGAGTGTGTAGCAGGGCCGGAGGGACTTGAACCCCCAACCGCTGGTTTTGGAGACCAGTGCTCTACCAATTGAGCTACGACCCTTTGTGGTTTCCACCAACCTACCGCATCTTTCCCGGTGACCGGGTGCAGGAACGGTGCGGCTGGTGAAGGCCAACGACAGGTGAGTGTACGTGTTCAGGGCCGCCGCGTCGAACAGACAACAACCGACCGGTCCTGTCCGCATGCTGTCCGGGTCCGGTCCGGTCCCTGAAACCCCTGTGCCGACGGCTTTCGCGGTCTGGGAGCATGGGGCCATGAGCGCTGCAACTTCACCGTCCGAGCGCCGGGTTTCCGCCCGCATCGGTGCGATCTCCGAGTCCGCGACCCTCGCCGTCGACGCCAAGGCCAAGGCCCTCAAGGCCGCCGGGCGTCCGGTGATCGGCTTCGGGGCCGGCGAGCCCGACTTCCCGACGCCCGACTACATCGTCGACGCCGCGGTCGAGGCCTGCCGCAACCCGAAGTACCACCGCTACACCCCCGCAGGCGGGCTCCCCGAGCTCAAGGCCGCCATCGCAGAGAAGACGCTGCGCGACTCCGGCTACGAGGTCGACGCCAGCCAGATCCTGGTGACCAACGGCGGCAAGCAGGCCATCTACGAGGCCTTCGCCGCGATCCTCGACCCGGGCGACGAGGTCATCGTCCCCGCCCCGTACTGGACCACCTACCCCGAGTCGATCCGACTCGCCGGCGGTGTCCCGGTCGAGGTCGTCGCCGACGAGACCACCGGCTACCGGGTCTCCGTCGAGCAGTTGGAGGCCGCGCGCACCGAGAAGACCAAGGTCGTCCTGTTCGTCTCGCCGTCCAACCCGACCGGCGCCGTCTACAGCGAGGCCGACGCCGAGGCCATCGGCCGCTGGGCCGTCGAGCACGGCCTGTGGGTCATGACCGACGAGATCTACGAGCACCTCGTCTACGGCGACGCCACCTTCACCTCGCTCCCGGCGATCGTCCCCGAGCTGCGCGACAAGTGCATCGTCGTCAACGGCGTCGCCAAGACGTACGCGATGACCGGCTGGCGCGTGGGCTGGATCATCGGCCCGAAGGACGTCGTCAAGGCCGCGACCAACCTCCAGTCGCACGCCACCTCCAACGTCTCCAACGTCGCCCAGATCGCCGCGCTCGCGGCCGTCTCCGGCCCGCTGGACGCCGTCGCCGAGATGCGCACCGCCTTCGACCGCCGCCGGGGCATCGTCGTGCGGATGCTCAACGAGATCGACGGCGTGTTCTGCCCCGAGCCCGAGGGCGCCTTCTACGCCTACCCGGCCGTGAAGGACCTGCTCGGCAAGGAGATCCGCGGCAAGCGTCCGGCCACCACCGTCGAGCTGGCCGCGCTGATCCTGGACGAGGCCGAGGTCGCCGTCGTCCCGGGCGAGGCCTTCGGCACCCCGGGCTACCTGCGCCTGTCCTACGCCCTGGGCGACGAGGACCTGATCGAGGGCGTCTCGCGGATCCAGAAGCTGCTGGGCGAGGCCAAGGCCTGACCGGTCCCGGAACCGCTCGGACAGAGAGCGCCCCCGGCCGCTGGAATCCTCCACCGGCCGGGGGCGCTTTTTGTTCGAGCGGCACCCCTAAACGGGAAAGCGGCTACCGCTCCGGCCCGCCCGTGCGGCAGGATCTTCCAATGGAGCGTGATGTACGTCTGTTGCCCAAGGCCCACCTGCACCTGCACTTCACCGGGTCGATGCGGCCAACCACCCTGCTCGAACTCGCGGACAAGTACGGGGTCCATCTCCCCGATGCCCTGACCGGCGGCGAGCCGCCCAAACTGCGGGCGACCGACGAGCGCGGCTGGTTCCGTTTCCAGCGGCTCTACGACATCGCCCGGTCGTGTCTGCGGTCCCCGGAGGACATTCACCGCCTGGTCCGCGAGAGCGCCCAGGAGGACGTCGCGGACGGCTCCGGCTGGCTGGAGATCCAGGTCGACCCCACCTCGTACGCCCCGCTGCTCGGCGGGCTGATCCCGGCCATCGAGATCATCCTCGACGCCGTGGACAGCGCCGCCCGGGACACCGGCCTGGGCATGCGCGTGGTGATCGCCGCCAACCGGATGAAGCACCCGCTGGACGCCCGCACCCTGGCCCGGCTCGCCGTGCGCTACGCGGACCGGGGCGTCGTCGGCTTCGGGCTCTCCAACGACGAGCGGCGCGGGATGGCCCGCGACTTCGACCGGGCCTTCGCCATCGCCCGCGAGGGCGGCCTGCTGGCGGCTCCGCACGGCGGGGAGCTCGCCGGGCCCTCCAGCGTGCGCGACTGTCTGGACGACCTGGACGCCTCACGCATCGGACACGGTGTCCGGGCGGCGGAGGACCCCCGGCTGCTGCGCAAGCTCGCCGAGCGCGGGGTCACCTGCGAGGTCTGTCCGTCGTCCAATGTGGCGCTCGGCGTCTACGAGAAGCCCGCCGACGTCCCCCTGCGCACTCTGTTCGACGCGGGCGTGCCGATGGCGCTGGGCGCGGACGATCCGCTGCTGTTCGGTTCGCGGCTGGCCGCCCAGTACGAGCTGGTGCGCCGCCACCACGGCTTCACCGACGAGGAGCTGGCCGAGCTGGCCCGCCAGTCGGTGCGCGGATCCGCGGCCCCCGTGGACGTACGGGAGAAGCTGCTCTCCGGGATCGACGACTGGCTGGCCGGCTGATCCCGGACAGGCTCTAGGGGCGGACGCCGCCCAGCAGCGTTCGGGCCAGGGAGGCGGCGAAGTCGTCCAGGGACTGCGGGGGCGTGCCGCCGGGAAGCGCGGCGTAGGCGAAGGCCCGCTGGGCGCAGGCGCCCAGCAGCAGGGAGGCGGCGGCGTAGGTGTCCGCGTCGGCCCGGATGCGGCCCGCTCCCTGTTCGGCGCGCAGATAGGCGTCGAGCTGCCGGATCGGCAGGTGGGGCCCGGCCTCCAGCCCTCCCACGCCCTCCTCGTGGCGGCGCTTGAGCCGAGGTTCGGCGTACAGGGACGCGGCCATGGGGAAGGTCTGTTCGTAGAACAGGGCGGCGACGCGGGCGATCTCGGTGAGGTTGCCCTCGACCGTGCCCTCGCCGGCGTTCAGTTCGCCGAGCAGGTTTCCGAGCCGGGGCAGCCGCTCCGCGAGAACGGTGACGAACAGCTCCTCCTTGCTGGAGAAGTACTTGTAGAGCGCCGCCTCCGAGCAGCCGGCCGCCCGGGCGATCTCCTTGGTGGTGGTCCGGGCGAGGCCGATGGAGAGCATCAGCTCGTGCGCCGCGTCGACGATCCGTACGCGGGCGGGCTTCTGGTCCATGCGTGCTCCAACAGGCCGTGACCCGGAGATCTTGACGTCCGGGCGGGGAGCCACCCACTCTAGAGGTTAGTGAATACTCACCCACCAAGGGGCGCGCTATGAGAATCACCGTGTTCGGGGCGACCGGCGGCGTCGGTCAGGAGATCGTCGGGCAGGCCCTCGCGGCGGGCCACGAAGTGACGGTCGTGGTCCGCGACCCGGACCGGCTCCCGGAGCGGTTGGATCGGGCGGCGTTGCACGCTGTCGTCCGGCTGGACGATCCGTCGGCGGTGCGGGCGGCGGTGGCGGGGCGGGACGCGGTGCTCTCGGGGCTGGGTTCGCGCGGCCGGAAGGCGAACGGCGTCGCCGAGCGGCTGACGGGGCAGATCCTGGCGGCGATGGAGGCCGAGGGCGTCCGGCGGCTGGTGGTGGTGAGCGCGGTGCCCGTGGGGCCGGAGCCGGAGGACGATCCCCTGGTGGACCGGCTGATACGCAAGGCGATCGGGGCGGTCCTGGCGGAGCTGTACGCCGATCTCGCCCGGATGGAGGCGGCGTTGGCCGACAGCGCGACGGACTGGACCGCGGTGCGGCCGCCGAAGCTGACGGACGGGCCGCGTACGGGTGTCTACCGGCGGGTCGTGGGCGGTACGCCGCGCAGCAGCCGGTCCATCTCCCGGGCCGATGTGGCCCACGCGATGCTCGCGTCGATCGATGATCCGGCGGCCGTGGGGCAGGGCGTGGGCGTCGCGTACTGAGCCCCTGCCGATGCCCGGGCGGCCGTACGGCTCAGAGGCTGACGCCGACCGTCACCGGTTCGTTGACCAGGGTGACGCCGAAGACCGCGTGCACCCCGGCGACGACCTCGCGGGCGAGGGCGAGCAGGTCCTCGGTGGTGGCCGCGCCCCGGTTGGTGAGGGCGAGGGCGTGCTTGGTGGAGATCCGGGCGGGGCCGCTGCCGTAGCCCTTGGTGAATCCGGCCCGGTCGATCAGCCAGGCCGCCGACGTCTTGGTCCGTCCGTCCCCGGCGGGGAAGGCCGGAGGCGTCACGTCCGGGCCGAGGTGCTCGCCGACCCGGGTGAGGAAGTCCTGGAACGCGGCCGGTTCGAGGATCGGGTTGGTGAAGAAGGACCCCGCCGACCAGGTGTCGTGGTCCTCCGGGTCCAGCACCATGCCCTTGCCGGCGCGCAGCCGCAGGACGGTCTCGCGGGCGGCCGGCAGCGGCACGCGGTCGCCCTGCTCGACGCCCATGGCCCTGGCCGTTTCGGGGTACTTCAGGGGCGCGGAAAGCCCGGCCGCCTCTTCCAGCTCGAATCGGACACGCAGCACCACGAAGCGGTCGGGTTCGGCCTTGAAGCGACTGTGGCGGTACGAGAACGCGCACTCCGCGTTCGGAATCGTCACCGTCTCCTCGGTGCGCCGGTCGTAGGCGACGACCTCCGTGATGGTGGTGGACACCTCCTGTCCGTACGCGCCGACGTTCTGAATGGGGGTCGCGCCCGCGGATCCGGGGATGCCGGCCAGGCACTCGATGCCCGCGAGGCCCGCCTCGACGGTCCGGGCGACGGCGTCGGTCCACACCTCGCCGGCCGCCAGCTCCAGGGACGTCCCCGAGAGCGCGAAGCCCTTCGTGGCGATCCGCAGGGCGGTGCCGTCGAAGCCCTTGTCCCCGATGACCAGGTTGGAGCCGCCGCCGATCAGCAGCAGCGGGGTGCCGCTCGCGTCGGCCTCGCGCACGGCGGCGATCACCTCGGCGTCGGTCGTGGCGGTCAGCAGCCGGGCGGCGGGGCCGCCGAGCCGGAAGGTGGTCAGGGGGGCGAGGGGGGCGTCGTGGAGTTCCTGCACGGGGACAAGGGTACGGTCCGCGCCCCCGCCGCTCGTGCGGGGCCACGGACCGTACGCGGAAGCCGGGGCGGGTCAGGCGGACCCGGTCAGGATCCGCCGGACCCGAGCGGGACGGCTCAGGCGGCCACCGGCTCTTGTTCCGTTGCGCGCCGGTCCACCGGTTCCGGGGCGGGGCGGCCGGCGCTTCGGCGGCCCGGGATCAGGAGCGCGACGAGGGCGCCCAGGGCCACCGCACCGGCCCCGATCCAGACGGCGGGCACCGTGCCGTCCGCGAACAGCCGCGGTGAGCCGTAACCGCCCTGCGCGGCGAAGACGGCGGCGAGGACCGCGACCCCGAGCGCCCCGCCGACCTCCCGCAGCGCGTTGTTGGCTCCGGAGGCGATGCCCTGTTCCCCGGGCCGGACGCTGGAGAGCACCAGGCTCGCGGCGGGCGCGAAGTACATGGCCATGCCGACCCCACCGATGATCAGGGCGGGGAGCTGGGCGGTGTAGCTCACCCCGGGCTCGATGATCAGGGCGAACAGGGAGAGTCCGACGGCCTGGAGCGCGAGCCCGGTGACCACCACCGGGCGGCCCCCGAAGCGGTCGGAGAGATACCCGGCGAAGGGCGCCACGAGGATCGGCATCCCCGTCCAGGGCAGCATCCGCAACCCTGCCTCGGTGGGCGAGTGTCCGAGGCCGTTCTGCAGGAACTGGCTGAGCAGGAAGATCGATCCGAACATCCCGAGGAACATCAGCAGGCTCGCGGCGTTGATCCCGAGGAAGGCCCGGCTGCGGAACAGCCGCATCGGCAGCATCGGGTTCTCCGCCCGGACGCCGTGCCGGACGAACAGGGCGAGCAGCGCCGTGCCCGCGGTCAGCCCGGTCAGGACGACGGGATCGGTCCATCCGTGGCTCGCGGTGTTGACCAGGGCGTAGACGATGCCGAAGAGGCCCGCGCTGACCAGGACGGTGCCGCGGATGTCCAGGGGCGCCTTCGGCGCGTAGGACTCGGTGAGCCGCAGCCGGGCCAGCGGCAGCAGCACCAGGCCTATCGGCACGTTCAGCCAGAAGATCCACTGCCAGGAGATGTGCTCGGTGAGCGCGCCGCCGATCAGCGGGCCACTGGCGACCGCGACCCCGGTCACCGCCCCGAAGACGCCCAGTGCCGCTCCCCGCCGCTCGGGCGGGACGGCGGCGCCGATCAGGGTGAGCGTCAACGGCATCATGATCGCCGCTCCCACGCCCTGGACCGCCCGGAAGGCGATGAGTTCCCCGATGCCCGGGGAGAGGGCCGCCGCGGCCGAGGCGGCCGTGAAGACGGCGAGTCCGGCCATGAACAGCCGCCGTCTGCCGAACCGGTCCCCGAGCGCGGCGCCCAGCATCAGCAGTACGGCGAAGGTCAGGGTGTACGCGTTCACCGTCCACTCCAAGTCCTCCAGCCCGCCGCCGAGGCTCTCGCGGATGGAGGGGAGGGCCGTCGTGACGACGAGGTTGTCGAGGGCCGCCATGAATCCGGCGACGCTCGTGATGACCAGGACCCAGACCGCTCCCCCGCGGCCGGTCGTGCCGTGCTGTGCGTCCACTTCTCCCCCTGCTAGTTAGTTATTGATGACTAACTTCTGCGGACAGAAAAAACCGGGCCGGGCCCGGTCCGCGCTCGTTCACTCGACGGGCCTGGCAGAGTCGTAGAACCCCGCCCAGACCCGGTGCTCGGCCGGAAAGCCCAGCGAGGCGAGGGTGTTGACGAGCATCCCGTACGCCAGGAACGTCGTCGTCCCGTCCTCGTCGGCCCCGAGCACCAGGTGCACCTCGTCCCACATCCGCACCCAGGCCGCGCGCAGGGACTCCCCGAAGGCGTGGTCCCCCGATGCCTCCGCGGCGGCGACGGCCGCGTACGTCTGCATCTGCATCATCAGCTTCTCGCCGTCGTGGACGATCAGCCGCTGGTACGCCCTGGCCATGGCGTGCAGCGCCTCCTCCCCCTCCAGCCCCTCGGAGGCCGTCACGAAGACCCCGCGGGTGTCCTCCAGGCAGCGTTCGGCGGCGGCGATGAAGATGGCCTGCTTGTTGGGGAAGAGCCGGAAGAGATACGGCTGCGAGACGCCGACCCGGCGGGCGATCACCTCGGTGGACGTCCCGTGGTAACCACCGCGGGCGAACTCGGTGATCGCCGCCCGGACGACGCTCTCGCGCCGCTCCTCCGCACTCATCCTTGCCATGCAAGTAAGTTATTACTCAATAACCAACCTGGCAAGGGCCTCGGGGGAACGAGCACAAGTGAGGGGCGCCCCTCCGCAGGAGGAACGCCCCTCACTTCCGACTGTCGCGCGGTACGCCTCAGGCGAGCCGGACCACGGCCCGGGACATCCCCAGCACCTTCTTGCCGTCGCACAGGGCGACCAGGTCCACCCGGACCATGTTGTCGTCCAGCTTCGCCGCGACCTTGCCGCTGACCTCGATCAGCGCGCCCTTGTCGTCGTTGGGCACCACGACCGGCTTCGTGAAACGCACCCCGTAGTCGACGACCGCGCCCGGGTCGCCGGCCCAGTCCGTGACCACCCGGATCGCCTCGGCCATCGTGAACATGCCGTGCGCGATCACATCCGGCAGCCCGACCTCGCGCGCGAACTTCTCGTTCCAGTGGATGGGGTTGAAGTCGCCCGAGGCGCCCGCGTACTGCACGAGCGCGGCCCGCGTCACCGGAAACGTCTGCGCCGGCAGTTCCGTACCGACCTCGACCGACCCGTAAGAGACCTTCGCCGTCATCACGCCTCCTCGGCGGCGCGCGCCACCAGCTTCATCAACGTCGTGACCACCAGTTCACCGGCCTCGTCGTGCACATCCCCGCGGACGTCCAGGATGTCGTTGCCCGCGAGGGACTTGATGCCCTCGATCGTCGACGTGACCGTCAGCCGGTCCCCCGCCCGTACCGGACGCACGTACGAGAACTTCTGGTCCCCGTGGACCACCCGGCTGTAGTCCAGGCCCAACTGCGGGTCCTGCACGACCTCTCCGGCGGCCCGGTAGGTGATCGAGAAGACGAACGTGGGCGGCGCGATCACATCGGCGTGACCGAGCGCACGGGCGGCCTCCGCATCGACGTACGCCGGATGGGGGTCGCCCACCGCCTCGGCGAACTCGCGGATCTTCTCCCGGCCGACCTCGTACGCCGGAGTGGGCGGATAGGTCCGCCCCACGAAGGACTGGTCGAGCGCCATGAGCTCGCTACCTCCTGATGAAAGACGAATAAGGGCACGCCCCCGTGCGGGGAACGACCCCATACAACGACACGAGGCCGCCCCCAGAGGGGACGGCCTCGTGTACGAGCCTGATTCAGCGCGTTTCGCGGTGCGCGGTGTGCGAGTTGCAGCGCGGGCAGTGCTTCTTCATCTCAAGACGGTCCGGGTTGTTACGCCGGTTCTTCTTGGTGATGTAGTTCCGCTCCTTGCACTCCACGCAGGCCAGCGTGATCTTCGGGCGGACGTCGGTGGCAGCCACGTGAGTGCTCCTTGGACGGACGGTGGACGGATGAACGCATAAAAGGGTAGCCGATCGAAGGACCGACCCAGCAATCGGCTACCGTTAGTAGCGGTGACCGGACTTGAACCGGTGACACAGCGATTATGAGCCGCTTGCTCTACCGACTGAGCTACACCGCTTTGATGATGAGTCCCCCCGCCGAAGCGGGGTTTCCCGATCACCAGAGCCCCAATGCGGAATCGAACCGCAGACCTTCTCCTTACCATGGAGACGCTCTACCGACTGAGCTATTGGGGCGAGCGATGAAGACATTACACGGTCCCCCGCCGGTTGCCCAAATCCGTTTGTGCCGCACTCTCCGGCCCCCCGTCCGGGGCCGCCCACACCCCCTGATCAGGCCTTGATCCAGGCCGCGCCCGACTCCGGAACGGGCCCGGCCGGCGACCGGCGCAGGCGCACCGGTACGACTATTCCGCTCCTCCCGGACGCCGCCCCCGCACGCCCCTAGGGTGTGGTCACTCCGTGTGATCTTGCACCCCTCCCAGGAGCGCGATGCCTGACAGCCAGCCACGGCGGCCCGACGACAACGCGCCCGACAGCGCCGACGCAGCCACCACCGCCGACCACCCCGCCCTCGTCCTCGGCGGCGCCCGTCTCGCCGACGGCCGAACCGTCGACGTACGCCTGAGCGGCAGCCGGATCGAGGCCGTCGGCACCGCGGGCAGCCTCTCCGCCCGCGGCCCCCGTATCGACCTCCGCGGCTATCTCCTGCTCCCCGCCCCGGCCGAACCCCACGCCCACAGCGACACCGCCCTCACCGCCGACAGCGCGGGCCCCGACAGCCCCGGCCCCGCCTCCCACCGCACCGAGGACATCCAGCGCCGCGCCACCGAGGCCGCCCTCCTCCAGCTCGGCCACGGCGCCACCGCCCTGCGCACCCACGTCCGCGTCGGCGACGTCCAGGGCCTCGCCCCGCTCGAAGCCGTCCTGCAGACCCGGCGCGCCCTGCGCGGCCTCGCCGACGTCATGCCCGTCGCGGTCCCCCGGCTCCTCACCGGCATCGCCGGAGCGGACAGCCTCGCGATGCTCAGGGACGCGGTGAAGATGGGCGCGGCCGTCGTCGGCGGCTGCCCCGACCTCGACCCCGACCCCACGGGCTACACCCAAGCCGTCCTGGAGATCGCCGCCGAGCACGGCTGCCCCGTGGACCTGCACACCGATGGCGACGACCCCGCCCGGCTGGCCCGGCTCACCGCGATGGCCGCCGGCCTGCGCCCCGGCGTCACCCTCGGCCCCTGCGGCGGCCTGGCCCACCTGCCCCTGGACGCCGCGGCCCGTGCCGCCGACCGGCTCGCCGCCGCCGGGATCACCGTGGTCTGCCTGCCCCAGGGCGGCTGCGCCGGCGCGGAGCGCCGTACGACCGCCCCCGTACGCCTGCTGCGCTCCGCCGGGGTGCGCGTCGCGGCGGGCAGCGGTGCGCTGCGGGACACGGCCAACCCCGTCGGTCGCGGCGATCCGCTCGAAGCCGCCTACCTCCTCGCCTCCCAGGCAGGGCTACGCGCCGAACAGGCGTACGGCCTGGTCTCCACGACCGCACGCGCGGCCCTCGGCCTTCCCGACGTGCGCGTCGAGGCGGGCTTCCCCGCCGAACTCCTCGCCGTACGCGGCGAACGGCTCTCCGCGGTGCTCTCCCTCGCCTACAGCCGCATCGTCATCCACGGCGGCCGGGTCGTCGCCCGTACCAGCGCCGTGCGCGAGTACTGCGACTCCGATGCCGACGCCGCCACGGGGCTCGGCGGACTCCCGCGCCAGGGGCGGCCCGACCCCGGCGCCGGGCCGAGGAACTGAGCGCGACCAGGTCCCCGGGCGTACGGTCGGTGGTATGCGCATTGTCATCGCAGGTGGACACGGACAGATCGCACTGCGGCTGGAGCGGCTGCTCGCCGCACGCGGGGATGAAGCCGTAGGGATCATCCGTAACCCCCAACAGAGTCAGGACCTGACCGAAGCCGGCGCCCAACCCGCCGTGCTGGACCTCGAATCGGCCACCGTGGAGCAGACCGCGGAGGTGCTGCGCGGCGCGGACGCGGCCGTCTTCGCCGCGGGCGCCGGGCCGAACAGCGGTGTCGCCCGGAAGGACACCGTCGACCGCGACGCGGCCGTGCTGTTCGCCGACGCGGCCGAGGCGGCGGGCGTCCGCCGCTACCTCGTCGTCTCCTCGATGGGCGCCGACCCCGACCACCCCGGCGACGAGGTCTTCGACGTGTACCTGCGGGCCAAGGGCGCCGCCGACGCCGACGTACGCTCCCGCACCGCGCTGGACTGGACGATCCTGCGTCCCGGCATGCTGACCAACGACGCGGGCACCGGGCAGGTCCTGCTGGCCGCCTCCACGGGTCGCGGCCCGATCCCCCGCGACGACGTGGCGGCCACGCTCCTGGAGCTGCTGGACACCCCGGCGACGGCGGGCCTCACCCTCGAAGCGATCTCCGGGAACGTGCCGGTGACGGTGGCCGTGAAGGACGTCGCCGGCAACTGATCCGCAGCGGATTCCCGCCCGGACAACGAGGAAGCCCCCGACCGGAAGAATCCGGTCGGGGGCTTCGTTCGCGTGGCGGCGCCAGGGTTCGAACCTGGGTAGGCTGAGCCACACCGCCTCGAACGACGCGTTGGATCTCGTGGTGAGCTCCTTGGCGACGACGTAAACGATACCTGATGGCCAGGGGTGCTCCGCCACCTGATTGATCAGCGGCCGGAGGGGGCGGCGGTAGCTAGGCTTGCGCTGTATCCCCAGCATTCGACGCAAGGAGCCACACGTCATGGCCGACTCCAGTTTCGACATCGTCTCGAAGGTCGAGCGGCAGGAGGTCGACAACGCCCTCAACCAGGCCGCCAAGGAGATCTCCCAGCGTTACGACTTCAAGGGCACGGGCGCCTCGATCTCGTGGTCGGGCGAGAAGATTCTGATGGAGGCGAACGGCGAGGAGCGCGTCAAGGCCATCCTCGACATCTTCCAGTCCAAGCTGATCAAGCGCGGCATCTCGCTGAAGTCGCTGGACGCGGGCGAGCCGCAGCTCTCCGGCAAGGAGTACAAGATCTTCGCCACGATCGAGGAAGGCATCTCCCAGGACAACGCCAAGAAGGTGGCGAAGATCATCCGCGACGAGGGCCCGAAGGGCGTCAAGGCGCAGGTCCAGGGTGACGAGCTGCGGGTCAGCTCGAAGAGCCGGGACGACCTGCAGGCCGTGCAGGCGCTGCTGAAGGGCCAGGACTTCGAGTTCGCGGTGCAGTTCGTGAACTACCGGTGATCAACCGCTTCGATCCGTACGGGCGTTGCCGGATCGCTTGAGCCGAACCGGGCTGAGCCGAACCGGGCTGAACTGAGCTGAGCACGACGGGGGCACACCGCCGAGGCCGACCTCGACGGCGTGCCTTTTCGTGCGTCCGGCCCGGGGGTGCGGGTGCGATGTCCGAATACCGCCGGTGGGGGTGCGGTGAGCGGGCGCAGACTGGCCGTACCGACCGGGGAAGTGAGAAGGCATGACGACGACGGTGTACGCGCGGGTGGAGAGCCCGCTGGGCGAGTTGCTGCTGGTCGGCGAGGTAGTGGCGGACGGGCCGGACGCGGCCGGGGTGGCCGGGGTCCGGCTGCGCTCGTTGTCGATGCCCGGCCAGAAGGGCGGCGCGGTCGTCCAGGACGGCTGGCGGCACGCACCCGAGGCGTTCGCGGAGGTCGCCCGGCAGCTGAAGGCGTACTTCGCGGGGCGCTCGACGCGGATCGACGTGCCGTTGGCGGAGGGCGCGGGCACGGAGTTCCAGCGGCGGGTCTGGGCGGCGCTGGAGTCGATCCCGTACGGGAGCACGGTGTCGTACGGGGAGATCGCGGCGCGGGTCGGGGCCTCGGGCGCGGGGGTGCGGGCGGTGGGCACGGCGATCGGTCGCAATCCGCTGCTGGTCGTGCGGCCGTGCCACCGGGTGATCGGGGCGGACGGGGCGCTGCGGGGGTACGCGGGCGGGCTGGAGCGGAAGAAGCTGCTCCTGGGGATCGAGGGCGGGGCGGGCTGAGCCGTGGCGCCAGAGCTCCCACCGTCCTCGGACGGCCTGTTCCGGCGACCGCGGAGGGTGGTCGCGCCGGGGGCCGTCCATGTGCCGGAGTGGCTGCCGGTGGAGCGGCGGGCGGAGTTGGTGGCGGCGTGCCGTCGGTGGGCGTGGGGACCGGTCCCGTTGCGGCACACGGTGCTGCCGGGCGGTGGGGTGATGTCGGTGCGGACGGTGTGCCTGGGGTGGCACTGGCAGCCGTACCGGTACGCGCGTACGGCCGACGACGTGAACGGCGCCCGGGTGGCCGCGTTCCCGGACTGGCTGGGCGATCTGGGGCGGGCGGCGGTGGCCGAGGCGTACGGGGACGAGGGTGCGGCGGAGGCGTTCGCGCCGGACACCGCGCTGATCAACTTCTACGACGCCACCGCGCGGATGGGCATGCACCAGGACAAGGAGGAGCGGTCGAGCGCTCCTGTGGTGTCGTTGAGCATCGGGGCGAGGTGCGTGTTCCGCTTCGGGAACGCGGAGGGACGCGGGCGGCCCTACACGGATGTGGAGTTGGCGTCCGGGGATCTGTTCGTCTTCGGCGGGCCGTCGCGTTTCGCGTTCCACGGGGTGCCGAAGGTGTACGCGGGACCGGCCGACCCGGCCGCGGGGCTGCGGGCCGGCCGGTTGAACCTGACGTTGCGGGAGACCGGGATGACGTCACGGGATGGGCGGTAGGCCGGTGCGTGCCGGCCGTTCGCGGGTCCCGGTGTCCGTCCCGGGGCAGCCGTGTTCGCGGGTCCCTGTGTCCGCCCCCGGGTCAGCGGCGTTCGCGGGAGTTGCCGAACAGCAGCCGGTAGGCGATGAGCAGGACCAGCGAACCGGCGATGGCGGCGATCCAGGTCGCGGTGTCGTAGAAGTCGTTGCTGATGGGGCGGTCGAGGAACTGGCTGGAGAGCCAGCCTCCGACGAAGGCCCCGGCGATGCCGATGAGGGTGGTGCCGATGATGCCGCCCGGGTCGCGTCCCGGGAGGAGGATTTTGGCTATGACTCCGGCGAGCAGCCCGAGAATGATCCAACTGATGATGCCCATGTGGCTGCACCTACCCCTTGCTTCGTCTTGAAACCCAAGACGTCGCGGGCCTGCGTTCGGTTGCCCGGGGCGAGTTCGCCGGGGTCGGGGCGGACGCCCCGGCCGGTGGGCGGCGGGGCGGGCTACCGGGTGGCGAAGGGCTGGTCCGTGCGGACGATCTCCTTGCCGAAGGGCATGAGGGAGACCGGGATCAGCTTGAAGTTGGCGATGCCCAGGGGGATGCCGATGATCGTGATGCACAGCGCGATGCCGGTGGTGATGTGGCCGAGGGCGAGCCACCATCCGGCGAGGACCAGCCAGAGGACGTTCCCCACGCACGAGGGCGAGCCCGCGTCCCGGCGGTCGACGACCGTGTAGCCGAACGGCCAGAGGGCGTAGACGCCGATTCTGAAGGCGGCGAGCCCGAAGGGGATGCCGATGATGGTGATGCAGAGCAGGAGGCCCGCGACCAGGTAGCCGAGGAACATCCAGAATCCGCAGAGGATCAGCCAGATGACGTTCAGGATGGTTTTCACGGGCGATGACCTGCCATCTGTTCTAGTCGGGCGATCCGCTCCGCCATCGGCGGGTGGGTGGAGAACATTCTCGCCGTCCCCCGACCGGGGCGGAAGGGATTCGCGATCATCATGTGGCTCGCGGTCTCGATCCTGGGCTCGGGCGGCAGCGGGAGCTGTTTCGTTCCTGCGTCGAGCTTGCGCAGGGCACTGGCGAGAGCCAGCGGATCGCCGGTGAGCTGGGCCCCGGAGGCGTCGGCCTCGTACTCCCGGGAGCGGCTGACGGCGAGCTGGATGACGGATGCGGCGAGCGGCCCCAGGATCATGATCAGGAGCATGCCGAGGAGGCCGGGCCCCTCGTCGTCGTTGGAGCGGCCCACCGGGATGAGCCAGGCGAAGTTGACCAGGAACATCACGACGGAGGCGAGGGCTCCGGCGACGGACGAGATCAGGATGTCCCGGTTGTAGACATGGCTGAGCTCGTGGCCGAGGACGCCGCGCAGCTCGCGTTCGTCGAGGATCTGGAGGATGCCCTCGGTGCAGCAGACCGCGGCGTTGCGCGGGTTGCGGCCGGTGGCGAACGCGTTGGGCGCCTGCGTCGGGGAGATGTAGAGGCGCGGCATGGGCTGGCGGGCCGCCGTGGAGAGCTCGCGGACGATGCGGTAGAGCTGCGGCGCCTCGAACTCGCTGACGGGCCGGGCGCGCATGGCCCGCAGGGCGAGCTTGTCGCTGTTCCAGTACGCGTAGGCGTTGGTGCCGACGGCTACCAGGAGCGCGACGACGAGGCCCGTACGTCCGAAGAAACTGCCGATGACGATGATGAGTGCGGACAGTCCCCCGAGGAGTACGGCGGTCTTCAGCCCGTTGTGCCGGCGGTGCACGGTACGCCCTCCAAGTGGTGCAGCAGGGGAACCCTTTGCGTGGTGGTGCTCCACTCCCCAGTGGAGCCTCCTGTACTGGTCAACGCCAGGCGAGAGGAGCTAGTTCCCTTGTGCGTGCGGCCGGAGGGCGGGGGCTGTGCCGCGTGTTCACGCCGGTCGGGCGCCCGGCCCCGTACGGAGTGGCGCTGGGCCGTACGGGTGGCCGGGGTTCCTCGTGGTGCGACGGTCCTGCGGGTGTGCGTGCGTCGCCGCGCGGTCGGTGCCGCCGCGCGATCGGTGCTGCTGTGCGGTCAGTGCTGCTGTGCGGGGAGCTTGACGAGGGAGAGTGCCTCGGGGTCGGGCTCGACCTCGCTCGTGCAGTGGCCGCAGCGGGAGGCGATGGCGGGGATCTCGCTGAAGCAGCGCGGGCAGTCGCGGAGGGCGGCCTTGATGTCGACGGCCTCCTCTTCCTGCTCCTTGGTGAAGCGGTTCTGCACCTTGGCCATGGGGACCACGACGCAGAAGTAGAGGACCGCGGCGGTGATCAGGAAGGCGATCGCGGCGGCGATGAAGAGTCCGTAGGGGAACACGACTCCGTCGACCTCGTAGGAGGCCTTGCTGAAGTCTCCGGTGCCGCGGGTGGCGAGGCCGATCAGCGGCGTGATGAAGGCGTTGCTGAAGCCCGTGACGACGGCGGTGAAGGCGGCCCCGACAGCGAGACCGATCGCCATCGAGATGACGTTCCCGCGCAGGATGAAGTCCTTGAACCCGTTCAGCACTGCTGTCTCTTTCCTCTTGCTCCCGGCACGTCCACGCCGATTACGTGACGTATGCAGCCAAGACCATGCCCTGTGGCGTGGGCCGTGGGCAAACCGATCTTGCGGGGCCGGGAGGCCTCAGAAAAGGCTGACGGAGGCGAAGCGCAGAACGGCCTGCGGAACCCCGGAGAGCAGGATTCCGGCGGTGGCGGTGAGTGCGATCGCCGTGGTGAGCGGGGTGGGGGTCCGGAATCGGCGCGATGGGGCGGAGGCCGTGGATCCGGTGGTGTCCTCGGTGGTTTCCGGGGTGCCGTCGGGCGTACGGAAGAGGATCGCGGTCCACTGAAGGTAGTAGTAGAGAGCGATCACGACGTTGACGGCCATGACGACGGCGAGCCAGCCGAGGCCCGCGTCGACGGCCGCGGAGAAGACGGTGACCTTCGCGAAGAGCCCGATGATGCCGGGCGGCAGTCCGGCCAGGCAGAGCAGGAAGAACCCGAGGGCCAGGGCCGCGAGCGGGCGGGTGGCGTACAGGCCCCGGTAGTCGGAGAGCCGGTTGCCGGGGTGGGTGCGGGCCACGACGGCGGCGACCGCGAACGCGCCCAGGTTCACGACGGCGTACATCAGGGCGTACGCCACGGTGGAGCCGATCTGGTCGTCGCTGGAGTACGCGGCGGCGGCGATCGGGACCAGGAGGTAGCCGGCCTGGGCGACCGAGGACCAGGCGAGGAGGCGGACGGCGCTGCGGGCGCGGTCGGCGTTCTGGCGGAGGGCCGCGACGTTGCCGATGGTCATGGTGAGTGCGGCCAGGACGGCGAGTGCGGGCCCCCAGACGTCGGCGTAGGAGGGGAACGCGATGACGGTGACCAGAATGAGCCCCGAGAACCCGACGGCCTTCCCCACGACGGAGAGGTAGGCGGCGATCGGGAGGGGCGCGCCGACGTAGGTGTCGGGGACCCAGAAGTGGAAGGGCGCGGCGGCGGTCTTGAAGGCGAAGCCGACGAGGGTGAGCGCGACACCGGTCTTGGCGAGGGTATCGAGCACCGGGGGCACGTCGTCGAGGCGGGCGGCGATCTCCGTAAGGTGCAGGGTGCCGGTGGTCGCGTACACGAAGCTGACGCCGAGCAGCATGACGGCGGTGGCGACGACGGAGGAGAGGAAGAACTTCAGCGCGGCCTCGGAGGAGCGCCGGTCGCCGCGCACGATGCCGACGAGGGCGAACGCGGGCAGCGAGGCGACTTCGAGGGCGACGACGAGCGTGGCGAGGTCGCGGGAGGCCGGCAGCAGGGCGGCCCCGGAGGCGGAGGCCAGGAGCAGGAACCAGTACTCCCCCGCCGGCAGCTTGCGGGTGTCGTCGAGCGAGAGCAGGACGGTGAGGAACGCGCCGCCGAGGACGAGGGCCTGGATGACGAGGGCGAAGTGGTCGGCGGTGTAGCTGCAGGCCCGGGCGCCGGTGGTGACGCAGAAGGTGGCCCGGTCCCCGGCGCGCAGGGGGATCAGGAGCGCCAGGGCGGCGGCGAGGGCCGTGAGGGCGCCGTAGCCGAGGAGCCGCTTGCGGTGCGCGGGCAGGAACAGGTCGGCGACCAGGACGATCAGGGCGGCCAGCGCGGTGAGGGTGGGGGGCGCGATGGCGAGCCAGTCGATGGACTGGACGAGGCTGGGGGCGTCGGCCGCGACGAGGCTTCCGGCGGCGTCGCCGGCGCCGGGGGTCGGGCCCGGGGCGGTGCTGAGGTCCGCGGTCACGACTTGCCTCCTGCGAGGAGCTTCTGCACGGCCGGGTCGGTGAGGCCGAGGAGGACGGCGGGCCAGAGACCGGCGAGGACGGTGAGTGCCGCGAGCGGGGTCCAGGCGGCGGCTTCGTACGTCTGGATGTCGGCGAGCTGCGGGGTGGTGGCGGCGGGCCGGGCTCCGGCGGCCCCGGACGGCTCGGGGCCGTCCGCCGCGTGCGGGGCCCGGTCGTCGGGTGACAGCCGGGAGTGTGGCGTGTGTTCGCCCATGCAGACGCGGCGGACGACGATGAGCATGTACGCGGCGGTGAGCAGGGTGCCGAACGCTCCGATGGCCATGAAGGTGCGGAACGCGGGGCGGCTGAGGCCTTCGGCGGGGCTGTACGCGCCGAACAGTGTGAGCATCTCGCCCCAGAATCCGGCGAGTCCGGGGAGGCCGAGCGAGGCGACGGCGGCGAAGGCGAGCAGCGCGCCGAGGCGGGGCGCCCGGCCGTAGAGGGCGGCCCCGGTCGCTCCGGCGAGGGTGTCGAGGTCGGCGGTGCCGTAGCGGTCCTTGATGGCGCCGACCAGGAAGAACAACAGGCCGGTGATGAGGCCGTGGGCGATGTTGGCGAAGAGCGCGCCGTTGACTCCGGTGGGGGTCATGGTGGCGATGCCGAGCAGGACGAAGCCCATGTGGCCGACGGACGAGTAGGCGATGAGCCGCTTGAGATCGCCCTTGGCGCCGGTACGGGCCAGGGCCAGGCAGGCGAGGGAGCCGTAGACGATGCCGACGACGGCGAACGCCGCGAGGTAGGGCGCGAAGGTCCGCATGCCGTCGGGGGCGATGGGAAGCAGGATCCGGACGAATCCGTACGTTCCCATCTTCAGCAGGACGCCCGCGAGGAGCACCGACCCGACGGTGGGGGCGGCGGTGTGGGCGTCGGGGAGCCAGCTGTGCAGGGGCCACATCGGGGTCTTCACGGCGAGGCCGAGGCCGATCGCGAGTACGGCGATGACCTGCACGGACGTGGTGAGGCCCCGGCCGTTGTCAGTGGCGAGTGCCACCATGTCGAAGGTGCCGCTCTTCAGCCCGATGAGGAGGATGCCCAGCAGCATGACGACCGAGCCGAGCAGGGTGTAGAGGATGAACTTCCAGGCGGCCGCCTGCCGTTGGCCGCCGCCCCAGCGGGCGATGAGGAAGTACATCGGGATGAGGACCATCTCGAAGGCGAGGAAGAAGAGCAGCAGGTCGAGGACGGCGAAGGTGGCGAGGGTGCCGGATTCCAGGACGAGGACGAGGGCGACGAAGGCCTTCGGCGAGGGGCCCGCGGGCAGCTTGAAGTAGCTGTACAGCGTGCAGAGGAAGGTCAGCAGCGCGGTCAGGAGCAGGAGGGGGAGCGAGATGCCGTCGATGCCGAGGTGGATGCGGACGTCGAGCGCCGGGATCCAGCTGATGTCGGTGGTCGCCTGCATCGTGGCGGGGTGGTCGTGGTCGAAGCCGACGGCCAGGACGATCGCGGCGATGAGAACGGCGCCGGTCACGGTCACGCCGTGGCGGAGCACGGCCTGGTCGGGGTTCTTCCCCTTGAGTCCGGGCGGGGCGGGGAGCAGGGCCGCGACGGCGCCGAGGAGCGGGGCGACGACGACGAACGCCAGAAGGAACTGCATCACGGACGCACTGATATCGATCACGGTCACGACCCCGCGTTGACGTTGGCGAAGACGACGGCGGCGATCACCAGGACGAGGGACCCGGCGAGCAGGGCGCTGACGTAGGTCTGCACATTGCCGGTCTGGGCCCGGCGGACGGCGGTGCCGAGGAGGCGTGTGACGGCGCCCGTTCCGTTGACGTAGGTGTCGACGACCTCGCGGTCCAGGAAGCGGACGAGGCGGGCGGCTCCCTGGACGGGCCGGACGAACAACACCGTGTAGAGGGCGTCGAGGTGGAAGCCGGTGGCCGCGTGGCGGTGCAGGGGCCCGAGGAGGAGCCTGCCGGGGTCGGCCGGGTCGGCGGCGCCCGCGATGGTGCCGTAGACGGCGGTGTGGGACGTCATGGCCTCGGCTTCGACGAGGGCGGGTTCGACACCGGGGTGGGCGACGACGGCGCCGATGGGGGTGCGGGCGGCGAGGGCGGTGGTGTGCCGCCACGCGCCGTAGGTGACGAGGCCGCCGACGAGCGTGACGCCGGTGGAGAGGACGGCGGTGGTGAGGGACGGCGTGAGGCCGTGCCCGTCGAACCAGTCGCCGATCATGCCGACGGTGACGCCGAAGCCGATGGTGGGGACGGCCAGGATCCACAGGACGGAGGTCATGGCGGCGGGCTGCTTGCCGTGGTCGGGGACTTCCGCGCCGCGCCCCCGGAAGGCGAGGAGCCAGAGGCGTACGGCGTAGGCGGCGGTCAGGACGGCGGCGAGGAGCCCGGCGACCAGGATCGTCCAGCCGGCGGCGGCCGGGGCGACGCTCCGGTCCCCGAGCGCGGTGTGTTCGGCGGCGACGAGGACGGCTTCCTTGGAGAAGAAGCCGGCGAACGGCGGGATGGCGGCCAACGCGAGGAGCGCGACGGTCATCGTCCAGAAGGCGTCCGGGATACGGCGGGCGAGGCCTCCCATCCGGGACATGGCGGCGAGTGAGTTGGTGCCCGCGGCGTGGATGACGACGCCCGTGGCGAGGAAGAGGACCGCTTTGAACGCACCGTGCGAGATCAGGTGGAAGACCGCTGCGCCCCGGTCGCCGACCGCCAGGGCGCCCGACATGTAGCCGAGCTGGCCGATGGTCGAGTAGGCGAGGACGCGTTTGATGTCGTCCTGGGCGAGGGCGGCGAGCCCGGACCCGATCATCGTGACGGCGGCCATCACGGCGAGGACGACGAGCGCCGCGCCGGAGGCCGCGAAGACGGGCAGCAGACGGGCCACGAAGTAGATGCCGGCGGCGACCATCGTCGCGGCGTGGATGAGCGCGGAGACGGGGGTGGGGCCGGCCATCGCGTCGGGCAGCCAGGTGTGCAGGGGGAATTGCGCCGACTTGCCCGCGACGCCCGCGAGGAGCAGCAGGGCGATGACGGTGGGGTGGTCGAGTCCGCCGTTGCCGACGGCGGCCAGGATCTTGGTGATCCGGAAGCTGCCGGTGTCGGCGGCGAGCGCGAACAGACCGATCAGGAAGGGGACGTCGCCGAGCTTGGTGACCAGGAAGGCCTTGAGGGAGGCGGCTCGG
The DNA here is from genome assembly GCF_014650675.1 of Streptomyces anulatus. Lineage (GTDB taxonomy): Bacteria > Actinomycetota > Actinomycetes > Streptomycetales > Streptomycetaceae > Streptomyces > Streptomyces anulatus. The sequence goes on from NZ_BMVK01000027.1 coordinate 68,431, forward strand.
GCCTCGGGTGTCTCCCAGTAGTGGCCGACGAGGAAGTACGAGCAGATGCCCATGATCTCCCAGCCGACCAGGAGCACCATCAGGTCGCCGGAGTAGACGACCAGGAGCATCGCGGAGGTGAAGAGGGAGACGAGGGCCGCGTAGGAGGGGTAGCGGGCGTCGTCGCGGAGGTAGGCGGTGGAGTAGAGCTGTACGCAGGTGGCGACGACGGTGACGAGGACGGCGACCAGAACGGCGAAGCCGTCGAGGTGCAGGGCCAGGTCGATCGGGACCGAGCCGGTGGGCGTGAGCTGGGTCGCGGCGTCGATGGCCCGGCCACCGCCCTGGCGGACGGCGACGACCACGGCGAGTACGGCCGCGGTGAGGGTCGGCAGGATTGCCAGCGGGCGGACGAAGCCGGGGGCGGTGCGGCCGACGGCGAGCCCGGCGAGGGCCCCGAGGAAGGGGAGGAGGGGGACGAGGGCGGCGAGGGTCGTGGTGGTCACGTGGTGGCCTCTGCCTTCTTCGTCTTCCCTGTTTTCTCGTCCGCCCGGCCGGGGGTCGGCACTGTGCCGTCGGTGTCGGCGTCGTCGGTCCCGGCGCTGTCGGGGAGCTTCTCGGCGTCGTCGGTCTCGGCGGTGTCGCGGAGCCGGTCGATGTCGGAGGTGCCACGGTTGCGGTAGACGGCCAGGACGATCGCGAGGCCGATGCCAATCTCGGCGGCGGCGATGGCGATGGTGAAGAGCGTGAGTGCCTGGCCGGAGTGGAGGGTGTCGCGGAGCCAGACGTCGAAGGCGACGAGGTTGAGGTTGACGGCGTTGAGCATCAGCTCGACGGACATCAGGACCAGGATCGCGTTGCGGCGGGCGAGGACGCCGTAGAGGCCGATGCAGAAGAGGAGGGCGGCGAGCACGGCGGGATAGGCGAGGTGCATCAGCTCTGCTCCTCCTGGCCGGGTGTGCCGGGCGAGGCGGGCGGGCCCGGTTTCACCGTCCCGGGCTTGGCCGTGCGGTTCGTGCCGGGGCGGACCGTGGTGTCCGTGTCGCGTTTGCGGGACAGGACGATCGCGCCGACGAGGGCGGCGAGCAGCAGGACGGAGAGCGCCTCGAAGGGCAGCACCCAGTTCCGGAACAGGAAGGAGCCGGTGACCTCGGTGGATCCCTGGGCCGGCCCGTCGAGGTCGATCCAGGTGGTGCGGAAGGCGTCGACCACGACCCAGACGAGGGCCGCCGCCGCGGCGGCGGCCACCCCGAGTGCGACCCATCGATTGCCCGAATCGGCGTCCGGGGAGCGGCCGATGGGGGCCCGGGTGAGCATCAGGCCGAAGAGGAGGAGGACGACGACGGAACCGACGTAGATCAGTACCTGGACCCAGGCGATGAACTCCGCGGTGAGCAGCAGGTACTCGACGGCCAGTCCGCCGAGCGCCACGACGAGCCAGAGCGCGGCGTGCACCAGCTGCTTGGTCGTGACGGTGATGACGGCGGCGCCGAGGGTGGCGAGGCCGACGAGGAGGAACGCGATCTCGACGCCGGACGGGGAGAGGAAGCCGGGGTGGTCGCCTGCGGCCGTGGTGGCGGCGGCGGTGGTGGTGCCCACGGTGGCGGTGACGTTGAGCAGCATCACGGGGTTCCTCCCTTCTCGTCGGCCTGGTTCGTCCCGTCCTGGTTCTTCCCGTCTGTCTGGTCTTGCTGAATCTTTGCGCGCTGGGCGGCGAGCTTGTCCGCCGCCTTGCGGGCGGCGGCGATCTCCTTCGGCTCCTCGGCCCCGGGGTCGAGCGCGGGCGGCTCCGGCACGGTCCACATCCACGCGCGGAGCTTGTCGCGCTCGTGGGTGAGTTCGTGGATGTCCGTCTCCGCGTACTCGAACTCGGGCGACCAGAACAGCGCGTCGAAGGGGCACACCTCGATGCAGATACCGCAGTACATGCAGAGGGAGAAGTCGATGGCGAAGCGGTCGAGGACGTTCCGGCTGCGCTCACGGCCACCGGGGGCGGCGGGCGGCGACGTCTCCTTGTGGGAGTCGATGTAGATGCACCAGTCGGGGCACTCACGGGCGCAGAGCATGCAGACCGTGCAGTTCTCCTCGAACAGCCCGATGACGCCGCGCGAGCGGGGCGGGAGTTCGGGCTGGGTGTCCGGGTACTGCGCGGTGACGGTCTTCCTCGTCATCGTGCGCAGGGTGACGGCAAGGCCTTTGGCCAGGCCTGATCCGGGGATCGGGGGCATCAGTTGATCGCCACCTTCACGATGCCGGTGAGCGCGATCTGCGCGAGGGCGAGCGGGACGAGGGTGGTCCAGGCGAGCTTCTGCAACTGGTCCTCACGCAGGCGCGGGTAGCTGACGCGCAGCCAGATGACGACGAACGCGAGGAGGGCGGTCTTGAGGATGGTCCACAGCCAGCCGAGACCGTCGGCGCCGAACGGGCCGTGCCAGCCGCCGAGGAACAGGACGGTGGTCAGCGCGCACAGAACGACGATGCCCGCGTACTCGGCGAGGAGGAAGAGGGCGAAGCGCAGACCGGTGTACTCGGTGTACGCGCCGAAGATGATCTCGGAGTCGGCCACCGGCATGTCGAACGGCGGGCGCTGGAGTTCGGCGAGACCGGCCACGAAGAAGACCAGGGCGCCGACGATCTGCCAGGGCAGCCACCACCACTCGAAGGCGTCGAGGATGCCGGTCAGCGAGACCGTCCCGGCCGCCATGGCCACGGAGGCGGCGGTCAGGAGCATCGGCAGCTCGTAGGAGAGGAGCTGTGCGGCGGTACGGAGACCGCCGAGGAGGGAGAACTTGTTGGCGGAGGCCCAGCCCGCCATGAGCGAGCCGAGGACGCCGATGCCCATGACGGCGAGCACGAAGAAGATGCCCGCGTCGACGGCCTGGCCGACCGCGCCTTCGCCGGGGCCGACGGGGATGACCACGAGGACGAGGAGGTACGGGAGGAGGGCGACGGCGGGGGCGATCTGGAAGACGCGGCGGTCGGCGGCGGCCGGGACCACGTCCTCCTTCTGCGCGAACTTCACACCGTCCGCGACGAGCTGGGCCCAGCCGTGGAAGCCGCCTGCGTACATGGGGCCCAGGCGGCCCTGCATGTGGGCCATCACCTTGTGTTCCGTCTGGCCCACGAGGAGGGGGGCGACCAGGAACACGCCGAAGACGATGGCCAGTCGGAGGGCGACGTCGAGAACGTCGTTCACTCGGGATCGCCTCCGGCGGGGTGGTCTGGGGCGGGGTGGCCCGGGGTGGGCTTGTCGGGGGTGGGTTCGTCCGTGGACTCGGCAGGCTCGCCGGGGGTGGGTTCGTCGGCGGTGTCGGCGGTGGGGCCGCTGCGCGGGGCTTCTCCCCTGCCCGCCCCTTCCCGAACCGGGGGCTCCGCCCCCGTGCCCCCGCTCCTCAAACGCCGGAGGGGCTGAGAAGACGCGTCCGGAGTCTCGGACTCCGGGCCCTCCGGTTCGCCGAAGGCCGGTTGGGCGTCGTGCCACGGTGCGTCCGCGCTGCGCACCCGGGACGGTGGTCCTGGGGTGTTCCCGGGCGCGCCCGGCGGGTCCGCCGCAGGGGCGCCCGGGGGCGGCTGCTGGCTTGCCGAGCCCGCGGACGCCGATCGAGAACGGCGCGGGCGCGTCGCCGGGGGTGCCTCCGGCGGCGTGGGGGCCGACGGCTGTGTCTCCGTTGGGCCGGGGGTCTCCTGCGGGGTCTCCGCGGCGGGCGGCGTGGGGCGTTGGGCCGCTGAGCCCTCGCCCGCGGTGCGAGTGCGGCGGGGCGGGCGGTCGGCCGTACCCGGGCGGGCGGCTCGGCCCGGGCGGGCGGCGGCCGGGGGGAGCTGGCCCTTCAGGGGGCCCCATTCGTTCGGGTCGGGGACCCCGGGCGGGAGCATCGCGCGACGCTTGGGACCGGTGTGGCCCTCCGCCGGCTCCCCCGGTTCCTTCGCCCCGGGCCAGGCCTTGGCGACACGAGCGGCGAGGACGAAGTCCTTGCGCAGCGGGTGGCCCTCGAAGCCTTCCGGCAGGAGCAGCGGTACGAGGTGGGGGTGACCGTCGAACGCGACGCCGAACATCTCGTGCGTCTCGCGCTCGTGCCACGCGGCGCCCGCGTAGACGTCGATGGCGCTGGGCAGGACCGCCGCGTCGTGCGGCACGGTCGTGCGTACCATCAGCCGCCGCACCGTACCCGTGCCCAGGGCCGCGACATGGGCGCAGACGCGGAAGCCGGTGCCGGGTTCGTCCACGGCGCTGAGCCAGTCGAAGTAGGTGCACCCGAGGTCGTCGCGGGCGGTCCGCAGCGCGGTGAGCCAGGCGGCGGCGGGGACGTCGACGGTCAGCAGGTCGTACGCGGACTCCGCCGTGGCCTCGTCGCCGAACAGGTCGGTGACCGCGTCCGGCAGCCGGTCGTAGGCCTCGGCCGCGGATTCCGTGCGCTGGTCGCTGTCGCTCATCACCGCTCCTCCGTCGGGGCCGACGCCGGGGCCGGTGCCGTCGGCGCGGCCACCAGGCCGCTGCGCAGGGCCTCGGTGGACGGGCCCCCGCCCGTGCCGCCGGTGGCGTACCGCTCGGCGAGGGATTCGCGCGCGATCTTCTCCTGGAGCTTGAGAATGCCCTGGAGCAGCGCCTCGGGCCGGGGCGGGCAGCCGGGTACGTACACATCGACGGGGATGATCTGGTCGACGCCCTTGGTCACGGAGTACGAGTCCCAGTAGGGGCCGCCGCAGTTGGAGCAGGCGCCGAAGGAGATGACGTACTTCGGCTCGGGCATCTGCTCGTACAGCCGCTTCACGGCCGGGGCCATCTTGTCCGTCACCGTGCCGGACACGATCATGAGGTCGGCCTGACGGGGGCCGGGGGCGAACGGGATCACGCCGAGCCGGATGAAGTCGTGGCGCGCCATGGACGCGGCGATGAACTCGATGGCGCAGCAGGCAAGTCCGAAGTTGAAGACCCAGAGGCTGTAGCGGCGGCCCCAGTTGAGGACGACCTTCATCGGCTCCGGTGCGAGCCGGGAGAGCACGCCGAGACGCTTGGGCTCGGGGAGGAGCACCGGGTCGGACGGGGGCGGGGGCGCGGGCTGCTGCGATGCGGGGGTCGGCCGGCTCGTCAGGCCCATGCGAGGACGCCCTTCTTCCATGCGTAGAGCAGTCCCACGGCCAGGAAGCCGAGGAAGATGAACATTTCGACCAGAGTCGTCGCGCCGTATCCGGGCGCCGCGAACACCGTGGCCCACGGGAACAGGAAGATGGAGTCGACGGCGAAGATCACGTACAGGAACGCGTAGACGTAGTAGCGGACCTGGGTGTGCGCCCAGCCCTCGCCGACCGGGTCGACGCCGCATTCGTAGGTGAGGAGCTTCTCCGGGGTGGGGACGACGGGGCGCAGCAGTCGTCCGGCCCCGAAGGCCACGGCGACGAACAGGACGCCGATCAGGGCGAGCAGGCCGATGACCGAGTAGCTCTGGAAGTACTCCGATGCGAGTGCGGTGGATCCGTCCACAGGAACGCCGGACGCGCCGGACACGCCGGTCAGGCCCACCACGTCCGCCACGCCGGTCACGTCCGTAACGTCGGCCACGTCCGCCCCTCGCTCCCTCGTCGTCCGCATCTGTCCCGTGTACCTGTTCTGTACGCACGGGAGTCTAGGGCCTGTTAAACGGAGCGTAAGCAGCCGCGTCAGGCATCAGGTGGGGTTATCCCTACTTCACCCCACCCATGAGCCCCATGGTGTGCGCGGGTGCGGCCCGGCAGGCTGTGGGTATGACCATGAGCCCTTCCGTGCCGGATCGCGACCTGCTGCCGCCCGCCCGCTTCGCCCTCGACCGGTGGACCTGGCGGGAGGTCGCGTATCTGCTCGCCAATCTGCCGTTGGCCGTCGTCGGGTTCGTCTACACGGTGGTCGTGATCGCCGTCGGCACCGGGCTCTCCGTCACCGTGATCGGGCTGCCGCTGCTGGTCGGCGGGCTCCAGGGCTCACGGCTGCTGGGCCGGCTGGAGCGGTGGCGGGCGCGGCGGATGCTCGGCGTACGGGTCGAGGAGCCGAGTCCGCTGGCGCGCGGCCACCAGGGGCAGGGGTTCTTCGTCCGGCTGTGGGCGGGACTCAAGGACCCGGTGGGCTGGCGGGCGTTGCTGTACGGGTTCATCCGACTGCCGTGGGGGGTGCTGACGTTCGCGGTGACGCTGGCGAGCCTGTTCGTCCTGTGGCCGGTGCTGCCGTTCATCGCGCGGGGGCTGACGACGGTGGACCGGGCGATGGCGCGCGGGCTGCTGTCGCCCTCGGACGAGCTGGAGCGGCGCATCGCCGAGCTGGAGTCGGACCGGGGCGTGGTCGTGGACACCGCCGCCGCCGACCTGCGCCGGATCGAGCGCGACCTGCACGACGGCGCCCAGGCCCGTCTCGTGGCCCTCGCGATGGGGCTCGGCCTGGCGAAGGAGAAGCTCACCGACGACCCCGAGGCCGCCGCCCGCATGGTCGACGAGGCCCACGGCGAGATCAAGGTCGCCCTCCAGGAGCTGCGCGACCTGGCCCGAGGCATCCACCCCGCCGTCCTCACCGACCGGGGCCTGGACGCCGCGCTCTCCGCCATCGCCTCCCGCTGCACGGTCCCGGTCAAGGTGTCGGTGGGGCTTCGGGGGCGGCCGGCGGAGGCCATCGAGGGCATCGCGTATTTCACCGTCTCGGAGCTGCTCCAGAACATCAGCAAGCACAGCGGCGCACGGTCGGCCTCCGTCGACGTGTGGCGTTCGGAGGACCGGCTGATGCTCCAGGTCACGGACGATGGCGGGGGCGGGGCCCGGATGGACGGCGGTACGGGCCTCGCGGGGCTCGCCGAGCGGCTCGACGCGGTCGACGGGGTGCTCGTCCTGGACTCGCCGGAGGGCGGGCCGACGACCGTCACCGCCGAGCTGCCCTGGCGCGACCGGGCCGCCGGCCGGCCTGCCGCCTGACCGCCCGACCGCCCGGGGGTGGGGAAAACCCCCGGGCGGATACGGAGAGGGGCCTCATGGTGCGGAAGGCCGCCGGCCAGCACCCTTGAGGGAGAACGGTCCGGGGTGACGGGCCCCCTCCGGCGCCATCGCGGCGCACGCCCCACGCACAGCCCACTGAGAGACTGAGACAGAGACGGAACGGACGGGACTCATGGCCACGGCATACGGACTGGACACGCGGGACCGGGAGCATCAGGGTTCCGGCCCCGGCTTCGGGGAGAAGACCCCGACGAAGCACTTCCTCCCCGCGCCGCTGCGTGCGCCGCTGGAAGCCCGGGCCTGGCGCGAGCTGCTCTACGCGCTGCTGAGCTTCCCGCTCAGCACGGCGATGTTCGTCTTCGCGGTCACCATGACGTCGGTGAGCGCGGGCCTGCTCGTCACCTTCATCGGGATACCGGTCCTCGCCGCCGGTCTCGCCGTCTGCCGGGGCTTCGGCGCCCTGGAGCGGCACCGGGCGCGCGGGCTGCTGCGGGTGGAGGTGGCGGATCCGGAGCGGGTGCGGGGGAAGACCGGCGGCC
>NZ_BMVK01000028.1 GCF_014650675.1 Streptomyces anulatus
GGTCTCGGCGACAACGAGCACGTCGAGGTGGCGTGGCCCGTGGACGCCTTCGACCCGGGCCGACCACCTTGGCGGAGGGCTCCTTGTACCAGGGCTTGAGGTTGAGCATGGCGACCCGGATGCCGGTGGCCAGCAGCAGAACCTTGCCCTTGGGCAGGGCGCGGATGGCGTCCGGCGGAAGGATCCGCTCCGTGCGCATGCTCACCGAGGTGGACTTGCCGCCCTCGCTGGTCGACACCGAGGTGGTCTGGACGTCATGGTCGCCGACCTGACGGCTGAGCCGGTCGGCGAAGTCCGCGTCATCGATGCCAGATCCGATGATCTTGATGGTGGCGGCCGAGTACAGGGCGTCCATACCGGCCTCGCCCCAGCACCGCTGGCCCTGACGGTAGGACTGCAGGATCGTCATCGGGATGACGCCTCGGCTGCCCAAGTGGCTGTAGAGATCAGGGAGGTCCGAGATGCGGCAGACGTTCGCCGCCTCGTCGAGGACACACAGGGCGGGCGGGTCGAGTCGCCCGCCGGAGCGCTCGGCCACGATCACGGCCGCGCGCATCACGGCGTCGGCCGCCGCCGCGATGATCGCCGACGCGCTGCCGCCGCCGTCCTTGCTCAGCAGGTACAAGGTGTCACGAGACGTGGCGAAGGCGAACGGCTGGAACTCGGGAAGGTCGTCGTTCGGGGTGACCCAGGCGGCGACGTCCGGGTCGAGTAGGCAGCTCGCGTACTGCCTCGCGGTCTCATAGATGCCGTCGCGCGTTTCGGTCGCGCCGGAGACGGTGCCCTGGAGCTGGGCGGCGACCGCATGGTGGCCGGCGTCGGTGAGCAGGTCCACCGGGGTGCGGTCGGCCGGCATCGCGAGCCAGGCCAGGACATCGGTGATCGGCCGCCGGTGGGACGCTGCGGCGAGGAAGAGGGCACCGAGGGTGTTGCTCGCGGCGGTGGACCAGAAGTCGGAGCCGCTGGACTCGTCCACGCTCGCGGTCACGAAGTGCCCCGCCAACCTCTTAGCCCCGGCGAGATCGCGGGCGTCAGCGAGGATGTCCCACCACATCTCGCGCGGGTGATGGGCGATCTGCTGCGGATCGAGGGTCCAGATCGTGCCGACCTCGGCACGGGCGTCCACCGTGGTGGTGAAGGCGTCGTTCGCGGCTTTGTTACTGGTGAGCAGGACCGGGCCTGGTGCCGAGAGGATCGCGGGGATCGCCAGCCCGGACGTCTTGCCGGAACGCGGGGCCATGATCGCGACGATCACGTCCTCCCAGGACGCGCGGACCTCCGCACGACCGGGATCGAGGGTGCCGAGCAGGATGCCGCGGTCAGCGGGCAGGACCTCTTTTACTCTCCCGGCCGCCCAGGCTCGGGCGCAGGCTCTTCGCCTTAGCGACGATCTCCTTGTCCAGCAGCGGCGCCAGGTCCGCCTTGCGGGCGAGGCCGGACTTGGACCCGGCACGCCAGCGCATCCACAGCACGGCAGCGGTGACGACCAGGGCAACGGTGAACAGGGCGGGGACGACGCGGGCGCCGACCATCAGCATGCTGGTGCTCAAGGCCGGCCACAGCACCTCCGGGTGCAGCAGCGCGTCCGTTACGCGGAAGGGGGCCCATGTCCCGCTCCCGACGAAGGTGTTGGTGAGATTTCCGGTCAGCCAGGCAAGGGAGCCGAAGGCCATGGCGGCGCCGAGGATGCCGAACAGGAGATAGAGGAGCGCGTCCGACCCGGTGGTGGTCGAGGGCGCGCTGGTGCGCGGGGAAGACACGGCGGTTCCTTGGGTGTGCGAGCGGGCAGGGGCGGGGCGCGCTCGGCTCTCGTGAGCTCATGGGGGTACTCCTGGACGTCTGAAGCGGAACGTTTCAGCGGGGTCGGCCAGCAGAACGAGGTGCTGCGGTGGCCAGCGGACTGCCGGTCAACGGCGATGTTCCGGCGCGCGGCGAGGAGGCGCGGGCCGCCCGCTGCCGGTCTGAATCGACGTTCCGGGCAGCGGACGGCACAGGAGCAGCCTCGGCACCGAGGACATCGGCGAGCAACTCCCGGCTGCGCAAGACGTTGACCATCTGGTGGTGCCGGGGCCGTGCGCTCTGTGGGACAGGCAGCGAGACCGTCCTCGGCGACTTCCAACTGCTCACGGACGTCCTGGAGCATCCCGTACGCGGCTGCCAGTCGGGTCCACGTCTCGAAAGTCGGATGGTGATGCGGGTCGTCGAAGTCGAGACGGGCGCGAGTCCAGTCGGCGGCAGAGGCGACGAGTTCGGTCAGCTCGGGCAGAGCCCCGACCAGTGCGCCGTTGACCTCCTCGATGATGCCCGCCACCTCGTCGGGCGAAGAGTCCTCGTGGAGGCGAGAGATCATGCCGCGGACCGAGTACGGATCGGTGGAAGCGCTGGGCAGGTGCCTGACCTGCAGCGGCTTGTCGGAGCCTGGTGCTGTGCTGCGGTGGGCGAGCCGGATGTTGTGCTGCATGGCCGCACCGACGGCCTCGCCGATGCTGGAGTAGTACTCGGGCACGTTTGCCTCTTCGGGCGAGTGGTCCTTGACGCGTGAGTCGAGCGGGGGCGCGCGACGTACTGGAGGCCGACGGCGGAGAGAGCGGCCGGGGTCACCGTCGGGGGGTAGAGGCGCGCGGTGGGTGACTCGTCACAGAGCAAGGCGCCGGCGCGGAACTGGCCGAGGAGACCTTGGCCTGGTTCGCCGCAGGAGAAGTGGCCAAAGCGGCATCACGGTGATCACGGACGGTCCGTGCTGCGGAGTAGCTCGTCGAAGAGGCGCCGACGCGGCGTAGCTCGGCCTCGGAATCGACGAGTTCGGACTGGGCCGAGCTGATGAACTCCGAGGCGAAGCCGAACCGGTCGGCGAGCGCATACGCGTCGTCGTCCAGGTCGTTGACCTGTTCTCCCGCTGCTTCCAGCGCCTCCCGGACACGCTCCAGCGCACCGTGCTCGGGGTGAAGGAGGTGGTCAACTGTCCGCTGAAGGCTGGCTCCGTCGTCGGCCGCACGGATCTGGTCCGTGATGCTGAGAAGTTCGGCTCCGGCAGCGTAGGGCCCCAGCGCATGCACCGGAGGGCTCATCCGCGCCGTGTCGAGGGACGGCGGGAGGGTGACGTCATAGCGAGCGGCTCGAAGCATCTCGGCCGCATGGCTGGCGATGGCGACCTGCTCGGCGAGCGGAGTGGTGGTGGGAAGGCGATGGCGTCGGCCGTGCCAGTCGTCGATCTGCTTGAAACCGGCGTGACGGAGGAGCTGCGCGGAGAGGTCATCGGTAGCGCCCTTGGCGACGACGCTGCCGCTGAACTCGGACGTGATGATGATCGAGGTAGGCACGGAAGTCTCCGGGGCAGAGGTGGTGAAGGATCCTATGGAGGTGGGCCGGTGGGCAGAGCGTCCGACAAATCCGGGGTTTGGTCCGGCCGGGAATCGCTGGTAGAGGCCGTACGGTGGCGGTCAGCCGGGCACCCGCCGTAGCAGGGCACCCGGTCGGTCAGAAGAAGGGATTCTCTGTCGGCCGGTCGGCCCCGGTGGCGGCTCGGAGCAGTTCGGCGAGGTCCTCCGGCTCGGACGACCTCTGGTCTATCCACCACCCGGCGCGGGTCACCGTACGAGCGCTTTCCTCGATCTCCGCCACTTCGCTTCGCTGGTCGTGCCTTCGGTGACTCGTGCGGTGTAGGCGTTGGTCAGGATCTGGTGACGACAGCGCCTGTCCCAGGGCGCGGCCCGCTCGGTCCCCTCCAGCGGAGGCATCCGGTACTGCTCTGACCAAGCTTCGGACGCGGTCTGCTCCTCGGCGCGCTTCGCCTTGAGCCAGGCGGCTTGTCCTGCTCGTCGCCCTTCCTGGAGGTGTGCCAGCAGTCGGTGCTTAGGGCTTGCCGGGCTTCCGCGCTTGCCTTATAACCCTCTGTTCAAGATCCGGTCCCCTGTGTAACATTCGACCCCTGGTCGAGCATTTGTTCTATTCGACCTGCAGTTTGAGGGATCGTTTGGTTCGGGGGGACCGAGGCCGTGTGGCCATATCGGCCGTTCGCGAATCCTGCGGTCGACTCCTTATCAGAGATGGTTCCCTCTTGCGCTACAGACCCGCGGGGTCGTATGGACCCCTGCTTCGAGTCTCACGTTTGACCGGCCGTTTGCTCCCGCCCTTGCTGGCCATGGCTTTGCTGGCCGGGGCGGGCGTGAGCAGCAGCCCCGAGACGTCCCCTGTCGAGTTGGCCGCCGACTATGACTGGAACGAGACCACCCCCGCCGAGCAGCTGCGGCAAGACCAGTGTCTGATGAGCGACGCGCTGCGGCTGGGCGGAACGGCTATGGCCGCTGCGGCGAAGGACGGCCTGAACCAGAGTCCTGAGCGGCTGCGCGAGCTTGCTGACCGGAACTACTGGAGGGGCACGCCGCTCGGGGCCGCGTATGAGACGGACAAGGACGCCGCTATTGCCGAACTGAACCGGCTCAATGCACTTCACGACAGCTGGAAGATAACCGGGCTTGAGACGCCTGGCGGGTTCAAGTCTGTCGTCGACTTCGAGTGGCCGCCCGGGACCAGCGGCGACGATGGTGAGGACTTCCACTCCCAGACCGGCCTTACGGGGTGGATCGCTGACCGGTTCTGGAAGAGCGAGAGCGACTTCTACGAGGACGGGACCCCGCAGGCTGACGCCAAGACCGCAGCGGCGGTCAAGGCTCTGGGTCAGCCGCTGTACGGCGGTGAGCCTGATCCGTCCTTGCCGGACTGGGGCCGACAGGTCGCGATGAACAAAGCCTACGAGTATCTCCTGGGTGATTCCAGTGAGCCGATGGGTGCGGACAACGCGCGCTTGTTCTTGAGCTCTGGTGGCTTCGCGAACAAGGCGCCGGATCCGGGTACAGCAGAGCATCGGGTCGCGGTCGAGGACATCAAGTCCCGTTTCGCCGCCTGTGCGTGGCGTGATCCGATGGATCCGCAGAAGGTCTTGGGCGAAGTTGCCGCGACCGCAGCGACGGAGTGGCAGCAGGAGATCGCCTCGCAGGCGGTCAAGCGCAACGACATCCTGAACGCGAACAAGAACGCCGTCCAGGCACTCACCAAGGCCTCTGAGTCGCTGGGCAGGATGCTCGGCCATGCGTGGGTCGCCGACCACATCACCCGTTGGCAGGACTACTGGTCCTCGGGCGGCATCGGCTGGGTCGGCTCCTCCCCGATGGCCATCCAGACCCCGGGCAGGGACATGTGCCTGGGTGTTGATGATGCGCGCGTCGCTGCTGTCAGCTGTTCGACGGCAGGCAATCAGTGGAGAGTCAATGGGCATTACGGCAAGGGCTACAGCCTGCAGCATGTGGCCTCGCGGAAGTGCCTTGACATGGGCACCAACGGGAGCAGCGTGTTGCTCTCCACCTGCAGCGATGCGCCGAGGCAGGTGTGGCAGTTCAGCGTTCGTGCGAGCGGTGCCCTGAGCAATGTCGGGGCGGACATGTGCCTGGCAATCGCTTCCCCGCCGCTCATTGGGCGACCTGCGTCTGCGGCCCCTTGCAGCACTGCCGCATCGCAGCAGATGCTGTTCAAGGTCTCTGAGAACAACGGCAGTGTTCCGCCGGCGGCGGAGTTCACGAAGGCGTCGCAGCGGCTGACCGCTGCGCGGACGGGGGCGAAGGCTGAGCTGGCGGAGCTGAACCGTCAGGTGACGGCGGCGACAGCCGCCCAGAGCGCGAGCGTCACTGCCGAGCAGGCGGCGTATGCGATCGCGGACGCCAACGGGGCGCCGAGGGGCCGCGGTCTGCTGGTGGGCCAGCAGAAGGCTCAGGTCACCCAGGGCGCGGCTGCGGCTGTCACGGCCCTGTCGAAGGCGGGCGAGACCGCTGAGGCGGCCACCCGGGCGGCTGCGGCGGACAGTGAGACGATCGCTCAGCGGGCGCTGGCGCAGGCCGCGCAGTCCAAGGCGGAGTTCCGTAAGCAGGCGGCCTACCGTGCCGAACTGCAGGCCAAGGCTGCGGCGGACGCGGCCAAGGCGCACCGTGACAATGCCAAGAAGGAAAAGGAGCTGGCCGAGGCCAAGCTCACCGCTTCCCTGGCTGCGGAGGCGGACGCCAAGGCGGCGGCGGCCGATGCGCACGCCAAACGGCTGAAGGCCGAGGCCGACGAGGCCACGGCGAAGAAGGAGAAGGAAACCGCCGACCTCAAGAAGGCCGAAGCGGCACAGCACCGCAACACGGCGGATGCCGAAGCGGCGAAGGCCGAGACTGCCAAGGGCAAGGCCGAGGCGTCGGAGGCCACCGCGGTGGCCCGGCAGAAGGACGCCGAAACCTCCCGCGACCGTGCCGAGGAACTGCGCGACAACGCCTGGGACGCGCAGCAGAAGGCGCAAGCGGCCCGGGCCAAGGCGGACGCAAAGGACGCCTACGCCGAATCCCTGGATGCGGGCGATGCGGCGGACGCGGCGCGGGCGGCGGCCAATGAGGCCGACCGGCACGCGGACGACGCCGAGGCAGCAGCAGGCCGGGCCGAAACCGCCGCCGACGCGGCCACGAAGGCCGCGGCAGACGCGGACGCCGCGGCGACCCGTGCGGAGGCGGCGGCGAAGAGCTCCCGAGCTGCCGCAGACGGGGCAAAGGCAGCGAAGCTGCGGGCGGACGCCGCGGTCAGTACCGCGACCAGCGCCGCCGCGGACGCCATCGACGCCTCCGAGCGAGCCTCAGCCGATGCCGCCCTGTCGGTGAAGATGGCTAACGAGGCCGAGACGAAGGCGAAGACGGCCAAGACTCAGGCCGACGCGGCCAAGACTGAGGCCAACAAAGCCACCGCCGCAGCGGCCAAGGCAGCCGGATTCGCCTACGTCACCGCTCAGGCCGCAGTGGATGCCGGGAAGGCTGCGGGCCAGGTAGCGGCTCCCGCGAACGACGCCATCCAGCTCGGCTCGCCCTACGTCACCACGGACTCCGCCGCGTCCCTCGTGGTCCTGTCCGGCCAGGCGGCGAAAACCATCGCCGAACAGCAGAAAGCTGTCGCGAACGCGCACGCCCTCAACGCGGCACAGGAAGCCGCAGCCGCCCAGAGCATCGCCAATCAGGCGCAGGGTGACGCCAAGGCCGCCTACCAGCACGCCGCGAACGCGGCCAAGCACTCCGCGGACGCCCGCGGCTACTCCAAGGAGGCACTGGACTACGCGGCCGGCGCGGCCATCGCAGCCGCGAAAGCGCAGCAGTCACTGGCCCGCACCATCGGGTACCAGTCCCAGGCCACCGCCGACGCAGCAGCCGCAGACAAGGCAGCAGGCCGCGCAGAGGGCCACGCGCAATCAGCCCGTACCTCCGCGGACGCCGCCGCCCTGGACGCCGACGCCGCCCGCGCAGCGGCCACCCGGGCGAAGGAGTCCGCCGACCAGGCCAGAGCAGCAGCCGACCGAGCCGACGCCGCCGCCACAGCAGCCGAGGAAGCCGCCAAAGACGCCCAGAAGCACGCCGAGTCCGCCCAAGAAGCGGCAAAGCAGACCGAGGACGTGGGCAACGCCAGCCAGATCGAAACCGGAACCGTCCCGGACGCAGTGGGCGGATCCATCGGCGGCCTCTTCTACGTCATCAACAAGATCGACCAGGTCGGTAAGCCGAAGGTCCTGACGAAGACCGACGGCTGCGACGGCTTCTGGGACCAGATCGCCTACAAGGGCGACTGCACCATGACCCAGGAGATCAGCTACAAAGCCGAACTCGACCTGTACCTGTGCGCCGTCGAAGTCTTCGACAACACGTGCTTCTCGAACGACACGCTGTACCTGGGCGAGACCAAAACCGACACCTTGAAAACCAAGGTCACCCACACCATCACGATCGCGGAGTACCAGCAGGGCGTCGACCCCGTCGACATCCTCTTCGGCAGCTGGATCCGCTGCGCCCAGAAACTCACACCCGGCGGCCAGAACGGAAGCTGGGGTGGCTGCGCATGGGCCATGGTGGACGTTGCGTCTCTGTTCGCCGGCAAGATCCTCCGCCCCATCGCCGATGCAATCCGTGCTGTGGACGGCGCTGCCAGGACCGGCATCGGTTTTCTCGACGCATGGAAGGCCCTGAGCGTCCTCAGGCTTTCCGACGAGGCTCTGACCGGAATTGCCGGGAAGATGGCGGAAAAATTCTACGCCTCTTGCCGGAAGGTTTCGAGAGCCGCCCACGGTATAAATTCGCGCGCTGTCTCCATTGCCCCGATGGGAACTATCGGAACTCCGGTTCCCGAATACTCCTGTGACGGATTGATCGCGTACAACAGCACCGAACTCTCCAACATGGCTTACCGATCGAGGATCGAAGCAGGTTTCGGCGTATGGGGCAACAGGAATGTGGCCGTCGCAAAAGTTCCCGGTTGGAATGACGCGGAAACCGGGGATCTCGTGGTCGGTTTCAGTAAGGGCGGAGGATTTCACGCCGAGGATCATATTCTTGAGCAGCTGGCGGTGAAAGAGTTCTCGCCGAAGCGGATCAGTGCTCTCTATACCGAACGGCAGCCGTGTCCCGTATGCGGACCCAATCTGGATAACCTTCTCAAGGAAGGGACGGAAATCACGTGGTCGGTGCAGTGGGGATCGAACGGCACCATGAATCGTGCATTCGAGGGACTGCTGGCCGACATGATCCAGAAGCAGGGACGCCCATAGCCGCCAGCTTGATCAGGTGGCATCGCACATACTAGAGGTGAGTGGGCGGCCTGCTGGGCCGCCCACTCACCCTTCACAACTACACCAACGGAGCTTTAATGTTCGAAAATATGAGAGCAAGCGAGGCGGAGATCGCCGAACGGAACGAACGAGCCGCCAAGGTGGCCGAGGCACTGGCAGCAGCCGGTTTTGCCGTGCAGCAAAACGTGGATCACGCAACCGAACTTCAGGGTGCTATGGTCTCGGTTGATCCGGCCAGCGACTCCAGGGGAGGCGTTTTCGTCCAATGGAATGCAAGTTCATCCCTGAATGAAAGCGCGGCAAAGAACGCCCTGGAAGGTGGTATTGATTCGCCGGTCTTCAGGCATTTCAGCTATGTTGTAGAGCAAATGCATGCAACCTTGATCGCGATTCTTGGGTCCGCCGGTTTCGATGCAGTGGACGCCGAAGACGACATGAACCCCTATCTCATCCGCGTCAACCCGTGATCGAGCTAAACGGTTTCGACGTCGGTAAGAGCTCGTAGCCTGCTGAATCGTCCTGGTGGGGCGTGCTTGAGGAGTTGGATTAGCGGTCGCGGGAGTACGCGATGCGGGGGCAACCGGCCGGACCGCTGCTGTGGTGACGGCGGAGGCGGGGACCGGCGTCCTGCCCGGGGTACCGGCGCGGGCCGGGCTGGCGGCGAGCGCGGCGGCGCTCAACGGAGACGCGCGAGCCGGACCATGGCCTCGCTCCCGCGCGGCGGTCGGCGTCGCGGCAGGGCGGGGCCGGGCCGTCACCTCTTGAGCGAGGCGGGGCTGCACCGCGACTTGCAGCCCCGAACGGTGCATGGCCACAGTGGCGTCGGCGACTTTCCCCAGCGCCTCGACGCGATCGGTGGTCGCGGGGAGCGTGTAGATGTCCAGGCTCGAGTTGTGCTGCCAGCCGTCCTCCACCAGCGCGAGCCCGCTGAGGCCGGAGACACGGTCGTCGAGGGCTGCGGCGATGCCGAGCTGCGGGTGATCGGCGAAGGCGACGTCTGGTTCGCCAAGCGGACCGCGGTCGCGTACCTGTGCCGTGTCGGGCACCAGTGCCGGGTCAAGCGCGGCGTCGACATCGACCTGGTAGCCGGCCTTGCGCAGCAGCTCGATGGCCCGGCTCGTACGGCCGTGTCCGTCACGGTTCTGGTCGGCCAGCGCGTACAACGTCGGCTGGTCGGGGACGGGATGGAAGTCGAATCCCTTGAGCATCCAGGTGCTGGCCGCGAGGTTCTTCGGGTTCGCGGCGACGATGCCGTGGACGGGGTGGTGGCCGAAGGCCAGGTCGGGCAGCACGTCGTAGTGGCTGGGCATGGCAGATCCATCCGAGGCGGGTGCGGTTACAGGTGCGGGCGGCGGGCGGATCAGTTCTGGGGGTGCGGTGCATGGAGGACTCCTGGGGCGCGGTCGGTCAGAGCCGGGGAGCGGATGAGGGACGAGCCGACGACGGCGCGGCCCGCGCGGAAGACTCCGTCGGCGGACCAGTCGGGAGCACGCGCTGGCCGATCGACGGTGAAGGGGCGAGAGCGACACTCGCCCGGGACGGAGTGGGGCCGGGCGGGAGCACGGTGGCGGCGCGCTCCTTGCCGGATCGTTCCTGCTCCTGGCGTGGTGGTACGCCAAGCTGGTCCAGGCGGGCGTCGACGGCGGCGAGGAGATCCGGCACGCTGCCGCCATGGCGCGCATGCGGGCCGTCCGGCTCGGAGTCGAAGACCACCTCGTAGACGGCAGGCTCGACGGACCGGTGGCGGGTGACCATCCAGCTTTCCGGCGACTCGGGGTGCTCGGAGGACGGCTCCTGCGGGGGCGAAATGATCATCGAACTACCGTCAGGAAGCTCGGCGTGGACGATGTAGTCGCTGAGGCCGTACTCGACGGTGCACTCCAGGCCGCGCTGCCCGAGCGCGGAACAGAGGGCGGCCTGAAGGCGACGCGGATCGGACGCGGCGGTCGGGGACGGGGTTTCGTGGTGCATGGGGTTCTCCGTTGCGAACGCCCCGCCGCACGGCGGGAGCCGCCGGGGCGTGGAGCTTGAAGGAGTGCGGTGGTCCACGAGGATCCGGTGATCGGGCAGTTTGGCGCTGCCGTGACTGCGTGCTAGGGATCACCGCGAGCGACCGGGAGCCGGCGGGTGCGCTGCCGGTGGGACCTGGGGCGAAGCAGGTGACACGGCAGGGGTGTTGTGCGTCGAGCGGGTCAGGGCGACGCGAGCCCGCTCGGTCTGCGTCGGCCGTTCGGTGTCCGCCCGGTGAGCGAGGTATTCGCCGACGCGCACCAACGCCGGCCCCTTGGCGCCCAGTTCGTGCGAGTAGTGCCAGCCTTCGGTGTTGCGGTGCTCCTCGGCACGCTCCTGGTAGAGGGGGAGCACGCTCGGCTGCGAACCGTCCATAAGCGCCATGACGCCGTCCCATTCGTGCCGCAGCTCTTCCGCCCGGAGCAGGATGGTGTCGATCCTGCGTATCCGACGGAGGTCGTCACTGATCGGCCCCTCGACGTAGTCGGGGCCGTTGGCAGCGGCGCGGACCCCGGCCAGCACCTCGGGTCCGTGGTCGAGGAACACCTCGGCGTGCTTCCACGCTTCGGCATCCCGCTTGACCTTTCCGTCCCCGTACACCTTGTCGTCCAGCGGCCAGCCGTCCGCGTCGCAGAGCGAGTCCGAAACCGCATCCCAGGCGTCGCACGCCTCGTTGATCCCGGCGGCGGCCGAGGCCAGTGCCGGGAGGTGCCGTCGCCACGCCAAAGGGTCGGTGGCCTGCGACGGCTGGTTGTCACCGGAGGCAGGAGTGGAAGAAGCAGACATGATCGATTCCCGTTGCTGTGCTGGTCGTTGGGCTAGGCCGCCATGCGGGCGTCGGTGTCGAACAGCTCCCGCTCAGCCGGGTGGAGGATGTGCTGGGTGATGAACGAGCGGCCGGCGACCTTCCATAGACCTCGGCCCTTGGTCAGGGCGGACACCGCCTGGGTCTCGACGCCGGTCAGTCCGAGCAGAGATGCGGCGGCGGCGAGCTGGTCGGGCTCCTGGCGGTAGATGATCCGGGTGGAGCAGTCGGCCAGCAGGCCCTCGGCCAGAACTCGGCCGCGTGAGCCGGCGTCGCCCGCCGAGAGCAAGTTGCTGAGGCGGTGGATCACCATCAGGTTCGCGATGCCCAGCCCTCGGGAGAGCTTCCACTGGCTCTGCATCCGCTCCAGCAGCCCGACGTGCCGCATCAGCCGCCACGCCTCGTCGTAGATCACCCAGCGCCGACCGCCATCGGGATCACTGAGGGCTGACTCCATCCACGCGCTCGCGCACGTCATCGCGAGTACCAGTGCCGTGTCGTCACCGGAGCCGCCGAGACGGGAGAGGTCGATGGACAGCATTGGTGTGGTCGGGTCGAACGGCACGGTGCTCGGCGCGTCGAACATGCCGCTCAAGTCGCCGTGCACGAGACGTCGCAGGGCGTGGGCGAGGTCCTGGGCGGCTGAGCCGAGGTGCCCCGCCTGGTGGCCGAGGGCGTGGTCGAGGCGTTCGGGGGAGCCGAGTACGTGGGCGATCTCGCCGAGCAGCGGCGCCGTGCCCCGGGCGGCGGCGTCAGCGACGACCAGGTCCAGGGCCAGGTCGAGGGCGGTGTGCTCCATCGGCAACAGGTCGCGCTTCAGCACGGTGCGGGCGAGGCTGGCCAGCAGCAGCAGACGGCGCTTGCGAACCTCCGTGAACCAGTCCTCCTCGCTCACGGAGGCGGGGCGGGCCGGGGCGTCCAGCGGGTTCAACCGTCCAGGGAGCCCCGGGCCCAGGGCGATGCTGTAGCCGCCGAGGGCCTGCGAAACGCCGGTCCACTCGCCCTTGGGATCGCAGGGGATGTAGATCCGGTAGCCGTGGGCGATCGACCGGGTGGCGATGGATTTCGCCAGCGCCGACTTGCCCATGCCGATGACTCCGGCCAGGACCGCGTTGGGGTTGGTGAAGCCCTCGATCCGGCCGCTGTTGTAGAGCGAGAAGGGGTCGAAGCAGAAAGCCGCTTCCGCATGCACATCGCGGCCGATGAACACCCCTTCGGCGCCCAGGCCGCCCTCGGCCACGAACGGGTAAGCGCCGCTGGCTGTGGCGGTGGTCATCCGGTGGGCGGGAAGGGCGAGCTTGCCGCCGCGGGCGGAGGCCGGACCGGGGCGACCGGCGAGCGGGTAAGTGGGCCGCAGATCCGGGTCGAGGGTCTGCTCGGCGCGGTGCTTGGGCGGGTTTCCGGCGAGGCGTGCCTGGCGGCGGGCTTCGGTGAAACCGGCTCGGGCGGCCCGCTGTTCGGCGCGTGTCGTCTTACGGGGCACGAACAGAGGGGAGGTGCTGGCGCGGGTACGGGGCATGAGCGTTTCTCCAGGTGAGGGGTGGGTCAGCGGCGGACGAGGCCGGTGAACGGGGCGTGCAGGTCGGCCGGGGTGGTGCGCCGCCGGACGAGATGAGCGGTGCGCTGGTGGCGCTGGCAGATGGTCAGTCCCGGTGCTCCCTCCGGAAGGCCGGCCTGGCACGCCTCCGGTGCGGGGACTTCGCCGGAGTCCGGCCGGGGCGCCGCGTGGTAGGCGGCGTGGAGGTGCTCGGCGGCCTGCCAGATGCGGGTGCGGGCGGTACGGAGCTGGTCGCCCTCGACCGCGACGAGCTGCCCGGTGCGACCGGCGTGGTCGTCGAGCAGCCCGTACAGCGAAACGAGGTGCGCGTGCAGGGCGTCCAGCTCGGCCCGAGTGGTGACCAGCGGGCCGCCCGGGATGTTGAGCGCCCGGTGGAAGTCGAGCGCGGCGGTGGCGAAGGGCACGAAGTCCTGCGCGGTCGGGCTGGCGGTGCGGGACATAAGGGTGCTCTTTCGAAGGGAAGGGTCAGGCAGCGAGCGCGAGCGGCAGGGCGGCGGCGGTGAACGCCTCGGCCTGCTGCCAGGTCAGCGGCCGGAGATCGAGCTGGGCGCCGACAGCGGCGGTCTCCACGACGGCGCAGGCGGTGCGCAGCTCGTCCTTGGTGTCGGCCGAGACGGTCAGCAGACCGGTCAGGGCGACGTCGGCGTGCCCGGCGATGAGCTGGCGTTCGCGGGACTTGATGTCCTGGTACTCGACCGAGTCCGCCTCGGAGTCGACCTGGCCGCGCCGGGCCCGTTCGGCGGCGTCGGCGATCACGCTGGACTTCTTGCGCTGCACGTCGCGCAGGGCGGCGTCGAGGTTCTTCGGCTCGTAAGAGAGCGACAGCGTGCGCCGGACACCGCCGGTGAAGAGGAGCTGGTGCAGGAAGCCGGCGCTGGTCTCGGTGCGCGGCCAGTTCTCCACCCAGTAGGTGGCGTGCACGGCGGAGTCGGTGGCGATGTGGTCCGCCTTCTCGACCACCACGACGGGGCCGGCGGCGGCGGGCTCGGCCTCGGGGCGACCGGCCGTGGACCAGCGGTCGAGTGTCGCCAGCGCCTTCGGGTCGTAGGAGGTGCGCACCACGGCGGCGATCTCGCGGGCGGTGAGCCAGCCCGTCGGGGTGAGACCGGCGGTCCGCGCCGCCTGGTCGAACGTGGAGGTGAGCTGGGCGAGGACGCTGAAGGCACCGGTGAGACCGCCGCCAGCCTGGTTGATCAGCCGACGGGCCGCCTTGGTGTCCAGGGACACCGCGACGTACGCCTCGTGCGGGGCGGCTGCGGGACCGGCGCTCTGGATCAGCTCGTTGTAGATCGCGCCGGCCATCGGGGTGTCGGGGCGGCCGTGCTCTTCCCAGTAGCGGCGCAGCGCGTCGCCGGAGTCGGGGATGGTGCGCTCGATCACCTGGATGCGGGCGATCTGCCCGGTACGGGCGAGAGCTGCCAGCGCGCGTCCCCAGCCGCCGACGTTGGCCTGCTGGGTGCCGGGGTCGAGCAGGGCGTAGGCGCGGGAGGAGACCTTGACCACCGCGGTCAGCGTCCTGGTGTGCGGGTTGTGGACGGCGCCGTACTTGCCGTCGGGAGCAGTGGTCACGCGCAGGCTGGCAGCGGTGCCGGGAAGGTGGAGCAGTCCCTCGCGGGTCGGCCGGCGGGAGGGCCGGGTGAGCCAGACGAGCTGGCCTCGCATCCGGCGCAGCGCGTACCGGACGACGATCGGGGTCCAGTCCGCCAGAGCACGGCCTCGGTGGCGGACGAAGACGAGCAGGGCGACGACCGTCCACAGCGGGATGAGCTGGAGGGCGCCGACCACATCGCGGGCGAGGATCACGGCGAGAAGGAGAAGGCCGGTGAGTCCGGCGACGACCAACTGCGGTACGGACAGGCCGAGCAGGACGCCGCGCCTGCTGCGGTGCGGGAACTTCACGGTGGGCGTGGAGGGCTGGTGCTTGCTGGACATGGTGGTTCCAGACGGTGGGAGCGGGCGGAGGTCGGGGCGCGCGGCGCTCTTCTGGACGTCATGGCGAAGCCTTCCTGCTGTGGGGGGCGGGGGCGGGGGCGGGCCGTGGAGTGCGGCCCGCCCCCGGGGATGTGGGTCAGGAACCCGACGGCGGCTGGGTGGGATACACCCAGTTCGTCGGCGTCGCGGAGCCGGTGGCCGACGGACCGGACGCGGACGCCGGAGTGCCCGAGGCCGAAGGTCCGGGGTCGGCTGGCGGCATGGAGGTCATGTCGCCGCCCGGAGCCGATGCGGCTGCGAGGTGACCGGAGCCGCCCGCAACGCCTTGGGCAGTCGGCCCGGAACCTTCCGGTTCGTCCTCGCCAGGACGTGTGATCAGCGGCGGGATCCCGGGGCGCTGGATCAGAGCCCGGCCCTTGTCGCCGCTCGCGTTCGGGTCTTCGCCGTACCGGAAGCGGGTCTGTTGCGTGGGTGGCCCGGCGTCGATGCCCTCCTTGCTGAGGGTGCCGCCGGAGGGGTTGATGCCGGAGGCGACGCCATCGGTGCCCGCGCCGGGGACCTGGTTCGGACCCTGCGGAGCGGGGGCGCCGGTACCGGCCCGCAGCGCGAGGCTGCCTGCGGTCTTCGCGGCTCCTGCGGCGACCGCCATGCCAGCGACACCGGTGCGGTGCATGTCGTCGTGGCCGTCGCCGTCGCTGGCCCAGTGGACGAACTTGTACGTCGCGTAGGGGCAGAGCAATACCAGGACCATCACGACGATGCCGGCCATCGCGTCGGACAGGGCCGCCATTCCGTCGCTGGCGTCGGTCTTGCCCATGGCGGAGACGCCGATCAGGAAGACGACGGTCATCAGGAGCTTGGAGACGATCAGGGTGCCGGTGGCCTCGATCCAGCCGCGCCGCCACCGTTTGGCGACTTCCCAGCCGCCGCCCGCCCCGGCGAACACCGCGAGCGCGACCATGATCAGGACGCCGACCTTGCGGGCCACCATCACGCCCCAGTAGAGGAAGGCGCCGATCGCGCACCCGAAGGCCACCAGCGCGGGCACACCCCAGCCGAGGCCGTACATGGCCCCCATCTGATCAACCTTGATCACACGGCGGATCGCGTCGTCGATCGAGGTGTTGGCGGCTTTGAAGAGGCCGTCGGACAGTGCGTCCACCACGGTGATGGCGACGGTCGTGAAGGCGATGGCGGAGAAGCTGAAGAGGACTCCGGTCATGGTGCCGAACGCCGCCTTGGCGAGGGCACGTTCGTCGCGGCGCCAGGCCGCGGTCATGAGCTGGATGCAGAAGATGCCGACGGTCAGGGCGAGGCCGATGGGCAGCAGTAGCTCGTAGTTGTCGCGGAACCATCCGGCGTTGAGGTCGATGGCCGTCGTCTTGTTGACGGCCTTGGCGGCCAGGTCGGCCGCGCTGGACGCCAGCTCGCCCGCCGACTTTGCGATCCACGCGCCGAGACCGTCGGTGACGGTGCCGGCGGGGTTGGTGGCGAAGTCGACAGCGCCGCACACCTTGTCCATCAGCGGGAAGTCGCAGACTCCCATGGGTCGTACCTCCGTTCTGGGGCGAGGGTCAGGGCGCGACGGACGGCATGACGCCGACCAGGGCGCAGGAGTGGTTGGGCCGGCACTGGACCGCGAGGGTGGTGGACCGGCTCTCCGCGCCGCCGGCGGCCGAGCCCTTCCAGCGAATCGACTGCTTGCCGGAGACCGTGACGGCGTAGACGTACGCCTGGGTGATCGCCCCGGGGTCGTCCTGGAGGGCCTGGGTGAAGGCGTGCGGGAAGTGCCCCTCGTTGACCTTGGCGGTGGCGACCTGCTTGTTGGCCGCCATCTCCTTCCACAGCACGGCCGAGGGGACCGCCTGGTCGACGGAGGCCGGGTCGGCGTACTTCGACTCCGTGGTCAGCCAGCCGCGCAGCGCCTTGCGCAGCTCTGGCTGCGAGTACGCGCGGGTGTCGTACGACCACAGCGCTGCGGCGGCGGCCTTCCCGTACGTGATCGGGTCGTGGGTTTTCGGCGGAACGGGCAGAGCGCGGGGCCGGGTGTGCGGCCCGGACTGTGTCGCGGGCGACGAGGACGTGGTGGGCGAACTCGGCGGTGGGGAAGCGGTATCGGAGGGGCTTCGGCCCTCGCGGGTGAGGTAGGCGGCCAGGCCGGCGAGGGCGACGAGCACCGCCAGGACGGCAGTGCCGAGCAGCGCCCGGCGGCGCACGCGAGATGCGCCGCCGGGGTGGGTGGAGTGCTGAGCCATCAGTGGACCTGCGTCCCGAGCGTCGAGAAGAACGCCACTACACCGTTGGCCGCACCGAGAAGAAGGGCCGCGCCCGCGCTTACCAGCACGCCCTTCTTCCCGTTCGCCTCGGCCTGGTGACCACCGGAGTGGTGACCCCAGGCCCACACGCCTGCACTGACGGCGAGGGCTCCGACCACGGCGATGAGCCCGAACAAGTTGATCGAGCCCATCACCTGCTTGAGGACGTTGAGCCCAGGGAGCCCGCCCTCGTTGGGTTTGATTCCCGGGTCGTAGGCGAGCTGTATGACCTGGTCAGCGAGATACATGGGGAACTCCAGTTCGAATGAGCGCACGCCTAAGCCCGGCGGGGCGAACCAGCGGTGCGAGGGGGAGGGGAGGGGGAGGAGCGCCGGTCAGACGACTCGGCGGGCCGCGAGAATCCGCGATTTCCAGGACGCGACGGTGGTGATCCGTACGACGTCACCGGTGTGCGGGGCGTGGACGATCAGGCCCTGCCCGATCGCCATCCCGACGTGTTCCGGTACGGCGGCCGTCCCCTCGGTGAAGAGGAGGTCGCCCGGCCTGATGGCATCGACCGAGACGGCCTTGCCGTCCTTGACCTGCGTGTACGTGGTCCGCGTCAGGGTGACCCCGGCGGCCTTATACGCACCCTGCATTAGGGAGGAGCAGTCGCAGCGGCCCATCGGGTTCTTGCCGTGGGAGTCGGTGCACGTGCCGCCCCACTGATACGGGGTGCCGAGCTGGCCGAGCGCCCACCGGATCGCCGTCTGCACCTTCGGCGGCGCGGAGGCGGGAATCCTGTACTCCTCCGGCAGCGCGCCCGCCGGGATGGTGCCGAAGTCCGTCCCATCGCCGTCCGCCGAACAACCCCCCGCGGAATCGGGAGAGGGGCTGCCGGTCTCGGCAGAGCCGGACGACGACGGGCTCGGCGATGCGCCGCCGGCCTTCTGCAACAGGGGCTCGATAGCCTTCTGCAGGGCGGTGGCCAGCGGCTCCCACTTGGCGTACGCCTCGGGGAAGCCCGACTTCTGTACTGTCTGGGCGGCCTGGGTGACAGAGAGGGACTGCCAGCCGGAGACCTTCTTGAGCCCCTCGTAGAACTTCGTCGAGGCGTGCACCGGGTCAAGGATCTGGCTGGCCGTACCCCAGCCCATCGACGGCCGCTGCTGGAAGAGACCCAACGAATCGCGGTCGCCGTAGGTCAGGTTCCGCAGGCCGCTTTCCTGCCAAGCGGTCGCCAGGGCGACGACCTGCCCTCGGGCGGGGATGTTCATCGCGACGCCCGTGGCCTGGATCGTCTTGGCGTTGGGCACCTGGTCGGCAGGCGCGTCCAGACCCGGCACGGAGACCGAGCCCTTGTCGCCGCCGTCCAGGATGGCCTTCACCTGCTTGGCGACGGCGGAGGCGTCCACACCCTGTGCACCGTCGGTCGAGCACGAAGCCGAGGCGGTCCCGGCACCGATGCCAAGGATCGGCAGTGCCAGCAGGAGTGGTCCGGTGGCGCACAGACCCACGAGTGCTCCCGTCGTCTTCTTCACGGCCGCCGCCGTTCAGCGCGACGGTGGTGCGGACCGGTCGAGGGAGGTGGGTCGGGGCGCGGGTGTGTCAGGGCATGCTGCATCGCAGCGGCTCCTCGGTGTTCGAAGGAGACGCGGTGCCGACTTCTCGTGCAAAGCCGTCGGCACCGCGCCGATGTGCATCCGCCGCTCGGCGGGCCCGGGTCAGAGGAGTTGGTAGCTCCAGGACGCCGATTTCAGGTCACGCGCGACAGCCAGCCGCGCTCGTAATCTCAGGCAGTGCACAGGGGCCTCCTCACGGCGCTCGCGGGCTGATGGGCAACATGCCTCCGACGCTGCTCGATTGGACGAGACGGCACGGATAAGCACAGCTCAACGGGGGTGGAGCAACGCTCCTTCCCGGTGGCACGGCGAGACAGTAGACCGGGATTCCGGCCGCGCCAAACGACTGCCATCCAGGGGCCCGAAGCAGGGAGCCACCTCGTTAGGCGTGGCCGGAATTCGCCGTTAACCTCCGCTGCAACCTCGCACCGGATGCACACCGTTGAGCGCTGCCCGGAGCAGGTCCAGACTCCGCCGCGCCCGAAGAGAGGCCCTCCCCATGAGCTACACGCTGCACCGAGGCGACGCCCTGACCGTCCTGAAGTCCCTCCCGGACGAGAGCGTCCAGGCAGTGATCACCGATCCGCCGTACAACTCCGGTGGCCGCACCAGCTCGGACCGAACCGGCCGTACCGCACGTGCCAAGTACGTCACCAGCAACTCGGCCCACGACCTCGCCAACTTCCCCGGCGAGAACCGCGACCAGCGCTCCTACCGCTCCTGGCTCACCGAACTACTCACCGAGGCGTACCGTGCCTCGACCGAGCACGCGGTCGCGATGGTCTTCACCGACTGGCGCCAGGAGCCGACCACCTCCGACGCCCTGCAGATGGCGGGATGGACCTGGAGCGGCACGATTCCGTGGATCAAGCCGTCCAGCCGGCCCCGCAAGGGCGGGCCGAAGCAGGACTCGGAGTCCATCATTTGGGGCGTCAAGGGCTCCCTCGACAACACCCGCGATCTCTACCTGCCGGGGCACTACATCGCCTCCCAGCCCCGCAAGGGCCGGGTTCACATCACCCAGAAGCCGGTCGAGGTCATGCAGCAGCTCGTCCAGGTCTGCCCCGAGGGTGGCACCGTCCTCGACCCGTTCACCGGCAGCGGCTCCACCGGGGTCGCGGCCCTGCGCGAGGGACGCCGCTTCGTGGGCGTCGAGCTGTCCGCGCACTACGCGGACGTCGCCGAGGAGCGGCTGCGAGCCGAACTGACGAAGGACGACTTCGAGCTGGCCGGACCGGAGGCATGAGCGTGAGAGCGAAGAGAGGCCAGGGTCGGCGGCCCACAGACGCCAGAGGGGTGGCTGGAGCATCGACTAATCGATGCACCAGCCGCCCCTCCTGTTACTCAGGCCGCCTCGAACGCCCGCCGGATCAGCGGCGCCGCCTTCTCCAAGTCGGCTGCCGAGACGACGCGGACCTCCAGGTCGCCGGTCCCGAGGTGTCCGATACCGCGCATGTCCCGGGTGAAGCCCTCCTCCAACTCGACCGTTTCCGGGTCGAGTCTGAGGTACACCAGGATCGCCTCGTGCTTCGGACGGAAGATCACCGACGCCACGTTCACCAACCGCCGGTAGGCGATGTAGTGCCGCAGGGACGCCACCTCCACCTCGCCCCATGCCGTGAGTGCCTCGTCCAGTTCCGCGTACAGGTCCCGCAGGCACTCCGGCACCGCTCCTCCACCCGCAGGCAGAGAGACCGCCGAAGCCGTCGGCACGCTGCCCGCCACGGGTGCCCGCTCCCGACCCCGGCGAGACGAGGCAGCGCTCGGGAAGCCGGTCGCGGAGTCCACGAGCAGCAGCCCCAGCAGGCCACCGTCGAAGATCCGGTAGCGCACCAGGTCGATCCGCTCGGGCAACCTCTGCACCGCCACCCGGTCGTGGTGCGAGAGGCCCGCCGCGATGCAGATCATCCGCGGACGATGCCAGTCGACGGACTCGGCGGCCTCCGCCCCCAGCACCTTCCGCACGAGCGCCTCGAACTCGTGGTGCGCCGACTCCAGCCAGGACAGGTAGGAGACCGCCTGGGACATCAACCCCGCTGTCCGAGCCCTTCTTGAACTCGATCACCACCGGGCTGCCGTTCTCATCGAGCCCCAGGGTGTCGATCCGCCCTCGGTGCCAGGGGCCGGTCTGGTACTCCGATGCCAGGAAACGGACGCCCAGCATCTGCTCCAGGCCGGCCTCGACCCGCCGCTGCAGCTCCACCGTCGAACTGGCCAGCTCGACGTCCCGTCCGTCCGCGTCCTGCCGGAACATCATCAGCTCGGCCACCAGCGCCCCCTCCCGCGATCTCTGCAAGGAAGCCAATCGAACGAACGCCCTGGTTATTCCACCTCCAACTCGCCGGATCGTCTGGTGGGGCAGGTTCAGGAAGGGCCGCTCGTTTGATGGACCCGGGGCCTTGCGAACGTCGCGGCGAGTTCCTTGCGGGGCGGCATGAGTTGCTTGGGCATGTTCCAGCCCAGGCGTGCATCGGATCTTGAACGATGAACCGTTGCGGCGGGGCGCTGGGGGCCGAGCAAGTAGAGCTGAGGCCCCGTGAGGCTGGCCGGATGCCTGCGGCCTCCGGCGGGTTCCACGGACCCCTTACCGGTGACCGTCCCGTCCTTGCAGCCGGCCGGTAGCGCGATCGGTGGATCTGGTCACCGGGCGGCAAGGCCGATGCGGCGAAGCCACTGTCCGACTTC
Organism: Streptomyces anulatus; assembly: GCF_014650675.1. GTDB lineage: Bacteria > Actinomycetota > Actinomycetes > Streptomycetales > Streptomycetaceae > Streptomyces > Streptomyces anulatus. The sequence goes on from NZ_BMVK01000028.1 coordinate 21,494, forward strand.
GTCGTCGGCGTCTTTGACCTGCTCGCCTCGCACTGCGAGTCCCTCGGCGAGGGTGGCGCCGGGGCAGGAGGCTGCGTAGTCGCGTTCGGTGGTGCCCAGGCCGCTCATGGCGTGGGTGGTGAGGGGGTGGACGGTTTTGCCGCGAAAGTCGAGGGCTTCGGTGAACGTCGTCATGATCATGGGTGCCCTGACGTTCCAGATTGGGCTGGCCAGCAGGATCGTGTTGTAGCCGTCGAGGGAGGGCAGGCGGTCTTCGATGGCCGGGCGGGCGTCAGTGTCCTGCTCACGGGTGTTGCGCTTCACGGTCGCGTCGTAGTCGTGCGGGTAGGGGTCGGCGGCCCGGATGCGGTAGGTGTTGCACGTGATGAGCTGGCTGATCTTCTGGGCCAGTACTTCGGTGTTGCCGACCTTCAGGTCGGTACGGCCGCCGTAGGAGTAGTTCTCGCCGGGGCGGGAGAAGTAGGCCAGCAGGACTCGTTTCACGTTGCTTCCCGTCGTCGCGGCGGACTGGGAGGGGGCGGAGGTGTCGGGGCGGGATGAGGACGGCGAACAGCCCGCCAGGTGGGTGGCGGTCAAGACGACGGTTCCTGTCAGCAATGATCTGCGCAGTACAGCAGGTCGACTAGGCCGGGCGGTGCTGTGCTGTGACGTGGTCACGGGGGACGGCTCCCAGCAAGGTGGGCCAGTATCGGAAGGAGGAACGCCGATCCCTGGTGTCTGGCTGCGTGAGGCGACTTAACCTGGATCGCCGCAGCCTGCGAGTGGTGTCACCGCTGGTGTCCCGTCCACGATGCGGGCCTTGCGCAAGGGGGACAGGGAGTGACTGGTGAACACCGGATCCTGACCGAGACGTTCGATACCGCTGATCCGCTCAACTGCTGTGCTCGTTCTGCGTCACGGAGGAGGCAGCTGGTCGTCATGTCACCGCTGCCCATCCCGGGCGCGCGGTGAAGCCGCCCGCGTGATGCTCGGGGTGGTCGGCGGGTGGTACCAGCGGTCAAGTGTCGCGGCGGGCGGTGAGTGCGTTCAGGTCGTCGCGTACGTGTCGTGGTTCGTCTTCGAGCGGCATGTTGGCCTCATCGCGTACCGCGTCGAGTGTGCCGGCCGGGTCCTGTTCCAGTGCGGTGAACAGCGGGTCGAGGTCTGTGGGGGCGGGACCAGTTTCGGCGACGAGTTCGAAGGTCCGGCGCACCGCGTGGGGGGAGGTGAGGGATGCGACGAGGACTTCGGCGATCTGGTGCCGGGCGATGACGCCGTCGCTGGGGCTTCCGGTGCGGCGGGTGTCGCCTTGCAGGAAGACGAGCCGGTGTTCGTCGGGGCCGTTCATGTCGAACCAGGCGGGCCGCACGATGGTGTAGGGCAGGCCGCTGGCGCGGACGAGGCGTTCGGAGCGGCGCTTCCATTCCAGGAGGTGGCCATAGGAGCTGCTGCGGGTGGTTGCCCCGATGGAGGTCATCAGTGCGATGTGGGCCGTTTGGGTGCCCAGCGCGGTCAGGATGTTGCGGACGCCGCCGTAGTCGACGCTCACGGCTACCTCGACTCCACGATGACCCGCCCGGCAGCGCTTGGCGATGACCTGTTCGTCGTCCCGGTCTTCGGAAAGACCTACCGTTCGACCAACCTGGGGCAGGAGTTCAGCTTCGCCCTCGTCGATGACCGCGGGGTGCTGCGGGGCCGGCTGGAAGGCTTGCACCTGCGCGAGGACAGCCCGTTCACCGGCTTCGACTTCACCGTCGTCGCCGACCCGTACCGCGCCCGTGCCTTCCATCTCAACCGCTACGGCCTGTACGCGTGGAGCGCCGACGGGGTGCTGCGCTCCTGGATGCCCACTGCGGAGAAACCCTTCAAGCCCCTTGTCCACTTCGCCCTGCTGGAGTGCACACCCGCAGGGGAACTTCTCCTCGCGCACCGCAAGCAGCACCTTCTGCTGCGGGTGCCGGTGCCGCAGGACCTGGACGACCTGGCGGTGGCCGTGGAGGCCGCGCTGAAGGACTACGGGCGCGAGCGCACCGCGCTGAAGAAGCAGTACGCGCCCGTGAGCTGGCTCTGGTCGGACAGCGCCGCCACCGTGAACCCTCTCTGATGATCGATGATCTCGACCGCCTGCCGGGTGCGGTGTGCTCGTTCGGGTGCCTCAGGAAACGGCCGCTACTCCTGCTTCCCGCGCGGCAGTTGCCGGAGCACCATACGCAGCCCTCGCCGCCTTCCCGGTTCCGCTCTGTCCGGGAGGGCGGCGGGGAGCGGGGGAGCGGGGCTGAGTGGCGGGTGCCGGGGGAGCGGCGGGGGCGCAAGACCGCCCGGTTGACCGTCGTGGCCGACGGAGGGCGGGGCGGAAGCTGTCTGCGGGACGGTGGGTCGTGTGCCCGCGCCCGGAACGCCGCCCCCGGCCGGAGTCGGGGGAGGTGACGGCTTCTCCCGCTGAGCGGTTTCCAGGGTGTCGCTGCGGGCCTGCGGGACTGCCGGCGCCCCTGTCGCTCATTCCCGTGATCATGCCGGTACGTTCCGTATCCGCCAAGCGCGGTGCCGGAAGCCGGTCCGCTCGGATTCCCGCGCCAGGTGCCGCACGGGCCGGCCGAGGAACGTGCGGTCCTCCCGGACGACGTCGGCGGCCTGGGCCCTCGCCCGGAAGGACCGGGACGGGATCGAACGGAGAGCAGGTCTCGGCGGGCCGAGCGGCAGGGCCGTCAGCGATCCCGGCGAGGCAAAACCCGCTCTGGGACCATGAATTTCGGCGGAATTCCTGCCAGTTCTCAGTTATCACGCCCTTTTGGCTGGCGGTTCTATGTCCACCGGAGAATACGTTGCCGCGCTCTTCTGAATTACGTGAGGCTGACCGGGTCGCGTCGGTCAGCCAGTGAGCTCTTTCAGAGTGGCCACCGATCGGGTGACGGGCCAGCGTTCCGCAACGCACGAGGCTCCCGTGCCGTTGAGAGAGATGTTCGACATCTCAACTCATCAACACAGGAGCCTCATTGGTTCGCCGACCTGCCGCGCTCGACCTGCCGCACGCCCTGGTCGAGTGGGTATCCATGCTCATCGTCACCCGTGAGGGTGACCGCCGCTGCAAGCTCCCGCCCCACCAGCGCGCCCTCGTCGGCCTGGTCTACCTTCGCCGCCACGACACGCTCGCGCAGATCGCCGCCGGCTTCGGCATATCCGTCGGCACCGCCCACGCCTACGTCACGGCCGTCATCGATCACCTGTCCCGACGGGCGCCCGGCCTGCTGCGTGTCCTACGCGAGACTGATCCTGAGCACGTCCTGCTCGACGGGACGCTCGCCGAGTGCGACCGCGTCGGAGACAGCCGGAGCGACTTCTCGCAGAAGCACCGTCGCCACGGCGTGAACGTGCAGGTCATCGCCGACCCCACAGGCAAGCTGCTGTGGATCTCACCCGCGCTGCCCGGCCGCACCCACGACCTGACCGCGGCCCGCACCCACCGCATCATCCGGATCTGCGAACGCCAGGGCGTCCCCGTCCTCGCCGACCGCGCCTACATCGGAGCCGGCTCCTGGGTGACCACACCGATCAGACGGCTCCCGAACCGGGACCTCACCACGACCCAACGAACGATCAGCCAGGCCCTGTCAGCAGCACGGGCACCGGTCGAACGAAGCATCGCAAGGCTGAAGTCCTGGCAGATCTTCCGCCGGGCCCGCTGTAGCCCCAACCGCATGACCGTCATTGCCGCAGCCATCCTCACTCTGGAACGTCAACGCTGATGAAGCTCATTGCCCTTCCAGGGGGGAGGACGGATCGGCAATGGCCGTCATCCAGTGGGGAACCGTCTCACGACCAGACAAGTCGCCCTTCGGCAACGGAACAGACCGGATAGTCCCCCGCGCCGATCCTCGTCAGCATCTCCGCCACGGAGTCGAAGTAGTGAGCCAGTGACGCGTACTCACCGGTGACCGTGGGCTCACCCACGAACCATCTGCCGATACGTCCGTCCCTCACGTCGATGAACTTTCCCATCCAGCCGTCCTGGTCCGACAGGAACGGGACCCACTCGTTGCGCCAGAACGGGCAGTCCGGCTGGTCCGGCGGGTCGAATCCGCAGGGCGTGGAACGGTTCGCGTAAAGCCTCTCCATCGCCCGGATGCCCAGAAAGAAGCTCCCCTCGTCGGGGAACCCATCGAAACCGCAACATTGCACTTCGTCGTCGAAATCTTCCTCCGACAGATCCAGATTGTTCTGCAACAGCCACGTCCGCAGGTCCCCATGCAGGGAGATCCCCATCCGTTCCTCGGCTGCCGCGAACATCTGCTCCGTAGCGGGCCCGGACAGATCCGCGTGATCGGCCGGCGCGTGCTCCCGAAGCAGATTCATCACACGCGACCAACTCTCGGCCACACTCATCGCCCTCTGTCCTCTCCACAGGGATGCCTCCATCCGACTACGCCACTGCGGAGGTCGGGAAGTACAGGCCGGAGAACCTTCCAGGGATGATACTTCGATCATGCGTTCTATCCCTCCCTGTGATCGTCTTCCGCCCAGAAATGCGGAGCCAGCCCCTCAGCGAAGTGACCGCCTGCGACTTTCCACAGACAACCCACCATGCCCGGCAGGCCCAGCCGAGGAGCTTTCAGGACCGGCCACCGTGACGCCGTCCTCCGCCTGTGGGGCCGCCAGCTCTACGAGCGTCAGAACGAGCCACTCGCCTGGGCGGAGGCGGTCCTGGAGGCCACCGGTCGCCCGCCGACCGCCGTCACCGCGGCGATGTCCGGCCGACTCGAAGCCCTCGCTGATTCCCCATCGGACCGCGCGCAGCTGCTGTTCCGTACGGTCGCCAAGCTGGCCGCGAACCTGCGGGGCGACGGCCACTACGACGTGGACGTCGGCACCCGAATCGGCCCACTGGCCCTTTGGTTGTGCGAACTCGAGCCACCGCTCGCCGGCCCGCTCGGGGACGCACTCGGCCACCCGCCGGACGGGCCGACATCCCTCGTCACCGTCCACGCCATCGAACTGAGCAGCGGGAACCGCACGATCCGACTGCGGGCGATCGACGCCCTGCTGGAGTGGGCCGAGCTCGGCCATCCGCAGGCCCTGGCGGCCTTGTCCGAGGTCGCCTCCGACCACCGGACTCAAGATGTCACCGTCTGGACCAAGGCACTCAACCGGATCACCCTGTTCGGCGACGCGAACCTCGAACCGGGCTTCCTGCGCGCGCTCGCCGACACCGGGCACCGCGGGGTGCGGTGGTCGGCGCTCGCCTGCGCCGAACTCGGCTTCCGCCGGTCCGTTCCGCTGATCACCGCCCTGCTGGAGCATCCCGATCCGATGGTCCGCGAGGGCGCCTGCGAGGCGCTCGGCCTCTTCGAGGAACCGGCCGCCATACCCGCCCTGACAGCCCGGCTGGACGACGAGACCACCTGGGTACGCAGCAGGGCCGCCATGGCCCTCGGCCAAATCGGCGGCGACCGGGCACTCGCTGCGCTCTGGCAGGCCATGATGGAACACCGAAACCCGAAGGCCAACCATCTCGCCTCAGCGATCGCTGCCTTCGGCCCGCCGGTGGTGGACGACCTGATCGCCCTCACCACCGATCCCGACCCGGACCTCCGAGCACTGGCCTGCCGCGCTCTCGGCTCCACCGCCGACGACCGGGCCCTGCCAGCACTGAAACACCTCGCCGCCCACGACCTCGCCAGAACCACCCTCGGCGGCCTCGTAGCAACCGCCGCCGAGCAGGGACTGCGGACCGCGCACCGCATTCGCGACGCGCGGACCACATCGACATAGTCTCGACGGACGTCCATGCTGAACCCAGGGCCATGTGGCACGAGGAGACCAAGGCGTGGCGTTCCCAGAACACTGCGAAGACCGTTCCTGGTTTCCACATGTGCAGCCAGGCTGCTTGGGTTTCAGGTCGGTGGGCGCAGTTGGAGGATGCTGCTGATGTCCTTCAGGGCCGGTTCCGGTTGGTCTTGGTCGTGTGTGAGCACTGCTGCGGCAAGGGTGAGCCGCGTGATCCGCTGGCGGAGGGCGTGGATCTCGGCGGTCTGGGCGGTGGAGTCGTGAGTGTCAGCGGAGACGCGCAGGCGGCGGGCAAGGGGTGGAGGCAGATGGCTGGCGAGCTGGTCGAGTTCGCCGGCGCGTTGGCGGAGCAGGAGGGCGTGGCCGTCGGTGCGGACGGTGTTCGCACAGCCGGGGCGGCAGTTGTACTGGCGGGGTGCGGTGGCACTGGGGTCGGGTTCGCACATGGCCACGTCGTGCTTGAAGGCACAGATCAGCAGGGCCTCGGGGTTGTCGTAGAGCACGATGCCGTCGCGGGCGAGGTAGGCGCGGGCCTTGTGTACGAAAGTGCGCGGGACGATGCGGCCCTCGAAGCGGGGGATGTGGGCGGCGGCGGTGAGGGCTCGGCGGGCGGCGGGTCCTGAGAGGCGTTCGCCGGCGGCGAGCCGGTCTTGCAGGCGGGCGGCGTTGTCTGCTGCGGCCAGAGCGGTTTCGACGTCGAGGACGGTGTGAATGCCGCCGCGGCTGCGGGCGCCGTAGCGGCTGGAGGTGCGGGCATCCAGGACGGTGCCCATGTGGCCGTACTGGATGGCGAGTGCGACCAAGCCTCCGGGGCGGCGGGTGATGTGCCAGGCCAGGGTCCTTCGTAAGCGGCTGGCCAGGAGGGTCCGTGCGGGTCGTCGGGGATCAACTGGCTGGCCGGGTTGTGAGTGGCGACCTCACGATTGACCCAGCTCACGAAGTCCTTGATCCGGATAGTCAGACCGCCGGGCTTCAGTACCCCGCTGCGCTGGCCAGAGCTGACCGACGCGGCGACGTCGACCGTGCGGCCGCCGTCCAGGACGACCGGGGTGTGCAGCATCCGGACCAGCTGCTCCAGGCGCCGCTCGCGCCGCTCGCGTCGGTCGGCGTTCAGGACGAAGGCGAACTCGTCGCCTCCGAGGCGGCCGACCGCGGCGCGCGGGCCCGCCCAGGCGGTGAGCCGACTGCCGTACGCGGCGAGGACCGTGTCCCCGACCGCGTGGCACATGGTGTCGTTCACGGCCTTGAAATGGTCGGCGCCGGAAACGCGCGGGTCCGCGGATTCCGGGAGCGGAGAGATGACGACCCCACTCGCCTGTCAGCCTTGGAGGCGGTGTCGGAAGCGGGTTCAGTGCGGGGTACTGGGGGTGACCGGTCGTGATCGAGGATGATGCGGGAATGAATGATCAGGTTCCCGCTGTAATTCCAGCGCTGGTGTTCGATCGGGAGTACCTACCCGTGCTCGTCGGCGGCTCGGTAGTACCCGGACGCTTCACGGTGGGCGGTGCCAGTGTCGTCATAGGCCCGGCAGGAACGGTGATCATCGCGGAAGCGAGTGACACACCCGCCAAAAGCGGTGTGTGGAACGCTGAGGAGGTCCGCTTGATCGGGCCTGCACCGGCGCCGGTCACAGAGCGACTCATGGGGGCGCCCTGGGGTGTGGACGAAGGCTCGTTGCCGATCCACATCGCGGTCCGCGCCGGAGGTGAAGTTTTGTACCTGGGCACCGCCCAGGTGAGCCAGGCTGGCACCTCCGATGGTGTTCTCACCGACTGCGAACTGCGCTTTGAAGCACCCTTGAGCAGAGAACTCCTCAACCGAGTGCGCCCACCACTTCCACCTGAGCACTTGCCGGACTTGGAGTGGCTGGAAAATGTGAACGGTGACCGTGCGGCAGCTCTTGAGCAGTTCGTCACCGGCTGGTACCCGACCGCAGACGCCACCGCATCGTCTACCCGCGACTCCGCGTCACGCCTTCCCGATGGACTGAGACAGCTGTACCGGCTCGCGAAGCAGCGGCCGGGTGCCCTTGGAATCCAGAACAGGATCCTGCCCGAGCCAGACCTGCACACCGACCATCTCGGGGAGATGCTCGTCTTCGGCGTCGAGAACCAAGGAGGCTTCTTCTGGTCACTCCTGTGGACGCTTGAGGGACCTGAAGCCGACCCGACTGTCCTGTTCCGTGAATTCGACGAGGAGCCGATCGCCGAACAGGAACCGCTCAGCGGCTTCCTGATCCAGTTCTCCCTCTTCGAGGCCTCCATGGGCGCCGAATACCTCGCCCTGCCCCACAAACTCACCGCGCCACAGGTCGAGCAACTCACGGAAGCGCTGCACCTTGTGCCCCTGCGTCCCTTCTGGCCCTGGGCACCCACCCACTTCTACGTGGCCCCCGGCCTCGTCGTGCACGTCAGCAGCGAGGACGGCGAAGCATTTGATGTCTGGGCCGGCGCCACCCACCGAAGCGCCCTGGACCCGCTGGCCAGCCTCCCTGTCGACTGGAACCGCTTCGATGGCTGATTGTCCCAAAAGACCAGGTGACAGTCCGCCGTGGTGATCACCTCAGTTGCCGGGCGGTCAACGGGCAGTCGGGCCGTCCGCTCCGGGTACACCGCAGCGACGTAGCGCATGGCAGTCTGAGCAGTGATCCGGCCTCGGGACTGGTAAGCCCGCATGTTGAGGTGTCGCATATTCTCTGGCGGTTTCCCGCTTGACCACCCTGAGTAGTCGGTGGTGCCTGCTGATCACTCTGCGCCTTGGTGACCGGGTTCGTAGGGCGGAATTGTCCAGCGCATCGTTATCTGACCCGTGGGGCCAGGCTGAAGAGTCACGGGATAGACCTGTCCGAAGTGGCGTTCGCCGCGATGTCGCATCGAGTGGTCGCCGCTGTCCCAGTTGATCCCCAGAACGGAGCAGTCAGCGACCTCGATGGCGCCGATCTGAAGCGGGTGGGTCCAACTCGCGCGGTTGAAGCGGTGGAAGTCGGTGTGCTCATCGACTGTAACCATGACGCCCCGGCCCTGTTCGTCGCCTTTCCAGTCGCTGAGGGCGTCGCCGAGCTTCTTGGCGTCATCTAGCGGGAGGTCGAGCCACCCTCGCACTTGACCGCCGTGTCGCAAGATCAGGTCTCCGCCAAACTGAAGATGGGCGGCGTACCGGACCTTGGGGAGACGGGCGCCCCCCGTGCCGTGCCTGGGTCGACTCTCAGCCGATGGCCCGCCGCGCCGGAAGGGGCCGTGTGTCCGAGCGGGCCGTCACAGGACGCCGGCCCAGCCGGCGGCGGTGATCCAGGAGGGGAACTTGGAGAGCAGCCGGTCGTAGAGCTCGGTGTCGGGCACATCTTCGATACGGTCGACCGCGAAGAAGCCGACGTTGTCGACCCGGCGGCCCTGCATGGTGTCCAACCGGGGCAGAATTCCGTACTCCGACCGCCCCAGCCCGACGAACTGCCAGAACACCGGCTCTTCGGCGGCCTCGCGCAGTTCCCGCTCGATCTCGGCGTTGCGGTGGATGCCGCCGTCGGAGAAGAACAGAACCAGGGTGGGAACGGGAACCGGGTTGCGTCGGACGAAGTCACGGACCTCAGCGATCACCTTCTGTTCCTCGTTCTGGATGCCGACGTCGCGCATGTCCACCTGACCGGGCTCCAGGCCCTTCCTGGACCTCCTCCGGAAGAGACTGATCTGCCCGACGCGGACATGGAGCCGCAGCCACTCCGGCAGCTCTCCCAGCGTCAGATCCGGCAGTCGGGCCGGATTCGAGGCGAAGGTCCACGCCTGCATGTCGCCGTCATCGTCCAGCTCGGCGGCGACGGCAGCCATGCGTTCCACGACCTCGGCCACGGTGCCCCTGGTGTAGAGGGCAGCCATGGAGCCGGACGCGTCGAGCACCAGGACCACGCGGGCCGACACCCCTTCCGCGCGGTGTTTGCGGAGGCTGACGGCCACCTGCTCCTTGCGCAGCGACAGACGCTTGCGCATATCGACGGGCAGCCGCTCCTCTCCCATCACCGGCCCCCGCCACGGAGCGCCGGGGGCCGGCGGGGACGCCGGCGCGGGTGCGGCGGCGGGGGGAGTGGCGAGGTTTGCGGCCGGGGGAGCGGCGGTGGGCTGGGGCTCCTCGTCGACGCTGATGCCGAAGTCGGTGGCGAGTCCGAAGAGACCGGAGGTGTACCCCTGCCCCACCGCGCGGAACTTCCACCGTCCGCCCCGCAGATACAGTTCGCCGCCGATGAGAGCCGTCTCGGTCGTCGCCTCCATCGCGAATCGGGCCAGCTCGTTCCGCGTCCCGGCGTCTAGCAGCCGCAGCGTCAGCCCGGACAGCCCTCCGAACGACCCGCCGTCCGCCGACGCGGCCAGCACGACCCGCTCGACGCCGTGCTCCAGCCGCCCGAGGTCCACTTCGAGGATGTCGGACACCGTGCCGGACGCCTGCTGCTTCCCCAGGTGGCGCACCGCGCCGCCGGGGCTCTCCGGCTGGTTGTAGAAGACGAAGTCCCCGTCGTCGCGCACTCGCCCGTCGCCGCCGAGCAGGAGCGCCGAGGCGTCCGCGGCCGGTATGCCGGGGTGGTCGGCCCAGGAGAGCACGGCGTGCACCACAGCCGAGTCAACGGGCAGGTTCGCGCCCCTGCCCAGGGAAGTCGTCGTCATGAGCCCCAGTCTGCACAGCCGTGTACGGATCCGGCAAAGGCCCCCGGAACCGCCCCGGCCGGCGACGGAAAGAGACACCCCGGCCTCCGCCCGGCGGGGCGGGAGCCGTGAACGGCCGAACCGGGGTGCGCGCCCGCCGGGCCGGATGGCCCTCTGCCCCGGGCCGCCCCCGCGCTGTCCGCCGGGCCCGGTCGCGGCTATCGGGTTCCGCCCTGGGGACGGAGCGAGTCCATCCCAGCGCAGCAGCAGTCGTCCGCCCCCCGCCGGCTCTCTCGCCGACGCCCGGAGCACCATGACGGCCCCGGCCGCCGACCGCGGCCTGTCGCCGATGCGCGTGGCTTCCCGGCTCCGGCCGGCGGCGGCGCCGGCGTCCCGACGGTTCGCACGCGAGCCCGGCCCCGGCTGTGGCCAACGAGGATGTTAGCGAGCACGGCTCACAGCAGAACGGGGCCACCAGGGGATGTAGCACATCAGGCGATACGGTTGGTTTTGCCGCGGTGCTTGTGCCTTCACCCTCGCCGACCGGATGTTGCTGGTATCAGTCACGCTTCCCCTCCACGACCAGGCTGCCGTCTTGTGGACGGTATCCGGTTGCCTCCGGGCCGACCCGGGCAGGCGTTCATGGGTGCGGCCGTTTAGGGCGAAGGGATCTACGCGGGATGGCAAAGCTCCGCCATAGGCACCTCCCTCGGCATGAGCCGGATCAGGGCGCTACTCCCTTCCCCGGCCCGTGCTGCCGCCTGTGGAGCGTGCCCCGGCATTGCGGCTGGTCCAATGGTGGCGGTGGTGGCGAACGTCATCGGGGTTGATGTAGTGCCATGGGTGGCGTTCGAGTGCGCCTTGCAGACGGCCCGTCACGGTGTCCACGACTCCGAGGTCGTCGGTCAGGACGTACGCACCGGCGTCGAAGAGGACATGGCAGTTCGGGCAGAGGCATAGCATGTTCTCCGTGAGGTCGGGTCCGCCGTGCTCTCTTGCCCGGATATGAGCCGCTTCGCTGTAGCGGTGGCGGGGTGGAGGCAGGAACAGGGTGGTGGCACATATCTGGCAGGAGTCCTGGTACCACTGCTTGAGCTTGCGGACGACATTCTCGCTGTTCTGCGAACGACTCGTCTCGGTGCCTCCGCTGGGAGCGTGCCCTTCGGGACGGTTCGAGTGGAGAGGAAAGACTTGGCTCTCCGACCTCGGCATAACGCGCAAAGCGTCGTCCACGTCCTCGATGATCTGATCCACTGTGTCGCGGTCCATGGTGACAAGACAGCAGGTGTCGCGAACGGCACGGCGGGCGAGTGACCATGCGGCCTCGACGTGGATGCCGTTGATGGCCGCGTGTTCGGCCGCAGCGAGTGCGGCGGCCATACGTGATACGTGGTCGCCGACTCGGAGGAAGAAGCCGCCGTGCTCCTCGGGCAGAGCCCTGTCCCACCGTTTCTCCGCCGCACGGATCACGTTCCGCATCACGCCTGCGGGAGGGGTGTAGGTCAGGCACGGTCGAAGGTGGTAAGCCCACCGGTATGCCTTTGCCAGGTCGCTCTTCCAACTGTCCGCTGACACTGTCTCCTGCGCGACAAGGGCGCCGCGCTGAGCAAAGTGCAGGACCCGAGACCAGGTGGCGGCATCCGTGGACAGAAAGCCGCGCCACGCCCGGCGGGATGGAGTCCACAGGGCGCCGACATGTGGTGGAGCGGATCTCCCGGCGGATTGGGGGTGTCCGAAGCCCCGCGTGGGAATAACGTGTCGACCGTCCCACGCCATGCGCGTATGACTCTCCAGGATAGGACTTTTCCAGGAACCGCCGGGGCCAGCCGTGAACGGAGAACCAGTCAGGAGAAGGGCGGAGGTGCCCGTGCCGGCGTTCTCCGCCCGGCGGGTGGAATGTACCGCTGTGCTGTACATCCGTCCGTTCGTCACATCGTGATGGGTCGCTAGCGGAGCAATGCCTCCGAGGAGACGGCGAAGGGCATCGACGAGCTGGGACCCGCCGGACGTGCCGTCATGTACGTGTGACATCCAGACTGCCAGTGGGGCACTGCGCCAGGAGACGATCGAGACCGCGGGGGAGATAGCTGCGGACCACCAGCTGATCGCTCCCGCATAGAGGTCTGCCGGGTTCAACCCTGCCGGGGCGGCTTCGGCCGTGGCCATCTCCCCGAGCGGTCCTCGCAGGATGACATCGTCGTCCAAGGTGCTTCCTCGTCGTCGTGGCGTTGTCTACGGGGCCGATCTTGTCCCATACCTCTGACACCGACTGAGGGACAAGGCGATGCGATGGACCCGGAAGTGGTTCGCCGTGATGGTCGATCCGTCTCGATGGGTGACGTTCGTTCTGACGGTGTGAGGCTGGACGGCAACCACCACTCCGCCGGACAGATGCGCGACGTGCCCTGGGTGGCCATCCCGCCCGTGGTCTCAGCGATCCGCGTCCTAGAGACGCTCGTCCCTGACGGGGGCCTGCTCTTCGACTCCGCCGTCCACACCTTCCAGCGGAGACGCGCGGTCACGGCCACCTCGCTCGGCTACGAAGGGCTGCGTACCCGCATCGAGGACTTCGCCCACTGGGCCTCCACCCTCGCTCGTCAGCTCGGCCGCCCGCACGAGACTGTCCCCGCCGATCCGCACGGCGACCTCGGCCTCGCCAGGTTGTGCCCGACCGCGAGGACCGCCCACACCGCCCCGAACGTCGCCAGCGTCGCGACCTGCTCGATGCTCGTCACCGGGCACCCCCGACCACCACAGGCACGAGGCCGACCTGTCCGACCCGGCGCATACGCTGTCGCGTCGGAACTGAGATCTTGGAGCTGGAGGCGACATGTCGTTGACGTGGCTGGAGACGGAGGGCGGCCCGTTCATCGTGGTTCCACGCACTGCGCTGTCGCACTGGTCGGGAACGGAGGGCGACTACGACCGGGCCTGCGAGGTCATGGACCTCGTTGGAGTCCTCGAACTGCCTGACGGAGCCGAGGCGCTCGTCCTCGGGTACGAACCGCTCTCCACCGCCTACCTTCCCGAGCACCGAGTGCTCGTCCGCTGGTGCTACGCGGAGAGCGAGGAGGGCGTCGCTGAGATCATCCTGGCTGGGATTCCCACCGCCGAGTGGGACGAAGGACCCGTGCTGAGCACCACTGGCGAGCTGGTCATGTTCGACGCCGTTTACTTCGGCACTGAGGTCGGGACACTCACGGACAGCACCGTTCTCGAACTCGGCGCCGGCCGCTACCGGGTGGACTCGGCAAGCATCGAACCCGACCAGCTGACGTCCTTTCGCGTCCACCGATTCGTTGAGCTGACCTGACCCGACGTTGGTGCAGAGAACGTCCAGCTCCATCCATGCGGTGCCCGGCCCGTTCACCTCGCGGGTGACGGTGCCGTCGTCGTCCATGCGGACGGCCCGGCAGTGCTCGATGTAGCCGGTCTGGCCGGTCTTCCTTGCCAGCCACAGGAGAAGCGCCCCGCGGTCGATCGCGGCATGGGTCGAGGCGTTGATGGCCGCGCCGGCGAGCAGGGCGGCCGGTGTGACGCGGTAGCCGAAGGCGCGGGTGACGCCGATCGTCGCGGCCAGCTGCACGGCGGTGTACGAGGCGACGTGGCAGACGACCGCGCGCCTGCCGAGGGCGCTGGTGGTCATGGCGGGACGGGTGGAGTCCTCGGCGGCGGGGGTGCCGTCGGCGTGAACCAGGTCCTTGCCGTACAGCCGCTTCCGCGAGGCCGTCGTCGAGCCCTGGACCCAGTGGTCGCACAGGGGATGCATTTCACCGAAGGTCGCCAGGAGCGTCCCGAAGAGGGCCAGGCGCTCGGTGGTGATGGGCAGACGGGGCATGCTGGTGATCTCCTGATCTCGTAGAGGGACGAGGAAGTGGCCGGCCCTGTGCCGATGCGCGGCCAGGTCTGGTGGCGGATGCGGAGCTCGCGGTGGTCTGGCCAGCACCCGCGCGCCCCGTAGCAGAGGGCGGGGGCGAGCGCGGCCGCGACAGCCGACTGGTGCTCAATGAGCCGCCCCCACAGGTCGTCCGCGACCTGGACGGGATCGGTCACCGTGCCGGCTCCGTCTGCGGGGTGATGAGCAGGCCGTTCGTGCGCGTCTCGATGCGGTCGATGTACTCGTCCAGGTCGAGGTCCTCGTTCGTGCGGAGGTCCTCGGCCGGGCGGGTCCAGTCGGTCAGGTCGGCGACCTCGCGGGCGGCGCGCAGGGCATCGTCCTCGGAGGGGAACGCGGCCAGCGCCTTCCCGGAGTGGTGGCCGAGCCGCCACGGGTTGGCCGCCCCGTCGCCTTCCTCGCGGTGCCCGGCGGGCAGTTCGTAGACGTGCAGCCCGGGCACCGGCTCCACGGCCGGCAGCGAGATCGAGACCGTGGCGCCCGCCCCGTTGAGCGCGATCTCGTACGGGGCGGCCGGGAGCGGGCTGGGGTCCGGGTCCGCCTCGGGGTGCGTGAAGCGCAGCGGCTTGCCCAGGGCGCGGGCATAGCGGATCTCGGAGCGGGTCGAGTCCCCGACGTAGTCGCCGACGACCAGGACCTCGTCGGCGAGACGGATCTTCGCCCGGTGCAGCTCGCCCAGGTCGGCCTTGAGGCGTTCGGCCCGAGCGGGGTCGGCCCACAGGGGGTGGGGGTTCTTGAGGTCGCAGGCGGGCTTGACGACGATCCGCCCCGCGAAGGTCTCGCGCAGCTCCGCCTCGTTCATCTGCGCCATGAAGCGGGTGGAGCCGCAGATGGCGACGATGACCGGGAGTCCGAGGTCCCGCTTCGCAGCGGAGAGACGGTGTTCAGGGGTGCGCAACGGCAGGTGAGACATGGAGTGCTCCGTATGTGTTGGTCGCAGCATGCGAGCGCGGCGACGGGCTGACGGGTCAGGGCCGGGGCCGGTCGGTGTCGGCCTCGGCGTGCCGCTCCTGGCGCTGGTCCACGGCCAGAGGGGCGGCGAGGCCGTCGAGCCGCTGTTCGGCGGGCGGGCTGGGCGGCCCTGCGCACGGCCCCACCCGGGGCGGCGAAAGCGGAAGCGCTGAATGCCGGGCGGCGAGGCCGGCGGCTCGGCGGCATGTCGGCCAGCCCGCTCACGTTCCGGGCAGGGTCTCGGACGTAGGCAGCGAAGATGCCGATGCACCGGCCTGGCAGACTCGCTCGTATGTCCGAACAACTCGCCGGCGACGCAGCGCCGAACGATCCGATGCACGAGTACCTGACGCTGTACCCCGAGGTCGTCCAGGCGGGATCCTTGCAGAATGCCCTGCAAGTGGTGGCCGATCGTGCAGGCTACGGTCTTGCCGTCGAGCTGACATCCTCACCAGGCTGGCGCCAGGTGGCCGCACGGGTGGAAGCCGACGGCCACTCGGCGAATGTACTGATGGCACAAAGCGAGCGCAGCTTCGTCGTCGACTGCTGGACCAACCATGTCCGCATGGCCACCGGCAGCACCCCGGACTTGTCCGCGGTTGTCGGGGCGTTGAATTCGTGGCTGCAGGAACCTGGGGTCCGGGGACTCGTCGCCCAGTGGCCTTTCCTGCGGACCTGGGAGCTGGCCGAGGCCCATGAGCGTGGAGAGGCTGTTGCAGTGCGATGGCGCCAGCTACGCGAGGCCGCCGCGCGCAGGCCGGACACTGCCCTCCACGAGCTCGTCGAGGCCGCCTTCGAACAGGAGCGGCTTCGAGTCCTGTCGCCAGGGCGGAGCATGTACTGGGTCACTTTCAGCCGCCGGGCCGCGCCGCCCATCTGCCATGACCTGCCGGCGGCCATGCCGCTCAGAAATGGCGGCTACCAGGTGCGATTCCCCGACGGACGGCTGCAAGAGTTGGACAGTGCGGCAGAGGCCGTCGCGGCCATCATCGCGGGACTTCCGGACGATGCTGTCTCACGGCCTTGAAGTTCACGGGTGGGGAATCTCGGCCAGCCGGTGCGGAACCGACTCGGAGGCCGCGTGGATGTAGGTGCCGAGGGTGGGCTCGTACCCCTGGGCGCAGGGGTCGCAGGAGCCCACGGTGCGTAGGGGGAGGCAGTAGCAGTACCGGCGCGAGCACTTCGGGCAGGTCCTCCGGGCGGCCACCGCGCGGTCCAGCGACAGCTCCTGAGCCAGCGTCGGGATCCGCTTGGGTCCGGCCAGGTCGACCCGGAGCAGGAAGCCCCGGGTGGGGTGGCGGCACGACCACTGCGGGCGGGTGCCGCACAGTCGGCACCGCAGGATCGCGACCGGGCCCCGGTTATCACCGGGGCTCAGCCCCATATCCCGCAGAGCACGCCGCGTGACGAGGCCCTCGGGCACGGTACCGCGGTCAAACTCGGGCAGCATCGCGTCGCTGCGCGGCACCCGCGTCACCTCGCGGCGGGTGCGCGGCATCACCGGCTCCAGGTACCAGGGAGCCGGGCGGGGCGCTGCGGATAGCGGGTTCCGGGGCGCTGCGGGCGGGGCCGGCCTATCCGGCGGTGCGGGCGGGGGGTGAGCACGATGAGCCTCCAGAGAGAGAGCGCCCCGCCGACGGGAGCGTCTGCGGGGCGCGGTGCGTGATGGGGGAGCCGTTCTGGTCGGGAGTCAGGCTCCGCCGTCGCGCGCGGCAGCGCGGGCGATCTCCTCCGCGAGGGCGGCGTTGGCGCTCCTGCTCCTCGGCGGCCTTGCGGAGCTGTTCCTGGATGTCCTCGGGCATGCGGGTCTCTTCTCGGTGTGGGACAGGCCGGTCGGCCTGTCCGGCCCTCGCCCACCCGGGTGCGGGGTGGGCGAGGGCCGGACAGGGCGGCGGGTCAGCGTTGTCGGAACGGGAGCACGTTGGCCGGGGGATTCATCGGCCGACGGGGTGGTGGGGGTGGGGGTGGATCTGGGGCGCGGCTCGGTTCGGGTCTGGTGAGCGGGGGTCAGAGCCCGCGGGCGTGCGCGAGGTCGGCGGCCTGGCCGAGGATCCGTATCGGTACGCGCCCGTCCTGGTGGGCGTCGTTGAAGGAGGGGACGGATTCGAAGCGGTCGCCGAACTGGCGGCGGATCGCCTCCAGCAGCACGGCCATGGCGGACATCTCCAGCGCGAAGTCGCGGTGGGACTCGGTGCGGATCGCGCCGAACAGGCAGAGCGCGCCGTCTTCCGACTGGAAGGTGCCGGCGCACCAGCCGCCGGTGAGGAGGCGGTGGTGGGCGCGCTGCAGAACGGCGGCGACCGGAGTCGGGGACTGCGGTGGCGGCTGGAGGGTCGGGGTGAGGGGGACCGTGACGACGTCGGCCAGGGTGACCGGCTCGGTCTCGATGTGCGCGGTGTTGACCTCGTAGGCGACGGACGCTTCGTCCAGGCGCGTGGTCATCTCCGTGTTGGTGAGGACGAGGCGTTCTTCGAGGGACAGGGCGGTCGGTGGTGCGGGCGGCACGGTGGCCGGGGTGGCCTGGCCGGTGGCGGGGTGGGTCTGGGGCATCGCTGTTCAGCTCCCTGGGGCGTCGAAGGCGCGGGAGGTAGGCGCCTTCGACGCCGGGGCGGGGCGGTTTCAGATGCTGGCGGTCCAGCCGGTGACGGCGCTGATCGCGCCGGTGATGACGGGTGCGGTGCCGGTGGAGATCGATACGGCCACGGGCGGCGTGTCCTTGCGGGTGTGAGCAGGGCCCGGCCGGGATACGGCCGGGCCCTGCGGGAGTGTGCGGGGTGTGGGGTGGGGTCAGACGCCGGAGAGGTTCTTGATGGCCTCCAGCGCCTGGCGGGGCGAGGTGACCGTGTCGCGGCGTGCGGCGGACTTGCCCCCGCCGCCGCGGCGCTTGCCGCCCTTCGTCCAGCCAGACCACGAAGGCGACCAGGGTGCCCTTGGTGACCGCGGTCAGCGGCAGCGCGTGGCCGGTCTGCCCGGCGAGCCAGCGGTGGAACTCGGCCCAGAGCTCCCAGTCGCGGGCGTAGGAGGTGCGGGTCTCCGTACGACGGCGTCCCCGAACACCTCCTCGGACCCTTGCGCGATTGGGTCGGAAGCAACTTCACAGACCACAGCCCCGCCGCCATGACGCTCTGTCAGTCGGTGCGGTGCAGTTCCGCGGTCATCCGGTGGCCTCTCCCTGACGGGCGGTCATGTCCGTTTTACCGGTACGACTCGACGTCCACGGCGCTCTCCGCCCCGGCGGCCGGCAGCAGCTCCGCCTCGACGACCGATGAAGAAGGCCGCGCCCAGCACCATCGACCGCCGCATCACCGGCGTCACGGTCACCGCCCGCCGGCACGGCACCGAGGTCCCGAAGCAGGCGACGAAGGCGGCCCGGGAAGCCCTCAAGCCGATGAAGCTCGACCCGGCGCGGACCGTGCGCGGCCGCGGCAAGGCGATCGCGGCCACCCCGCGCACCTGAAGGCGATGAACACCGCCGCCGCCGCCCGCCCGCAGCCCGCCGTCGGCCGCCGGCGCGGCACCCAGGAACTGCCCGAACTGGCCCGGCTGCGCGACCGGGCGCTGGCGACGCTGGCGTTCGGCATCGCCGGACGCTCCGAGGAGGTCTCCTCGCTCGACACCGAGGGCATCACCCAGGTCGCCGAAGGACTGGAGGTGCACGTCCCCTCCGTCAAGGGCCGCCCGCCCCGTGACGTCGCGGTCGCCTACGGCGAGAACCCCGACACCTGCCCGGTCCGCTGCTGGCTCGCCTGGAAGGAAGCCGCCGGCCTCACCGCGGGCCCGGCCTTCCTGCCCGTCGACCAGAAAGGCCGCCTCGGCACCCAGCGGCTGGGACCCGACGGCTGCCGCCTCGCCATCACCCGGGCCGCCGAGCGCGCCGGCCTGGACGTGAAGCTCACCGGGCACTCCGCACGCCGCGGCCTGGTCAGCACCGGCCGCAAGCGGGGCAAGCGCGCCGAGAAACTCCGCAAGCAGGGCGGCTGGGCCGCCAACAGCCCGGTCTTCTGGGAGTACGTCGACGAGGGCGAACGCTGGGAGGACACCGCCACCGAGGGCATCGGCCTGTAGCCGCCGAGGAGGAAACAACCGATTTCGCCCCCTCGGGGTTATGGAACTGGGGGCAGCCAAGCGGAAGGGATGACGACCGTGGCAGGGACGGGTATGCCAGCTGCAGCAAAAAGCCCTCGGGGAGCCGACCCCCTCGCGAAGTCAAAGCTCACCATGCCGCCGGTGAACCTCGCGCCGTGGAAGGCCACCGTGCCGCCGGTGAACCTCGCGCTACCGAAGTTCACCCTGCCGTCGGTGAACCTCGCGAAGCGGAAGTCCACCGTGCCGCCGGTGAACGTTGCGCTGTGGAAGTCCACCGTGCCGCCGGTGAACGTTGCGGAGCGGAAGTCCACCGCGCCGTCGGTGAACCTCGCGCGACGGAAGTCCACCGTGCCGCCGGTGAACGTTGCGGAGCGGAAGTCCATCCTGCCGCCGGAGAACACCGCGCCCTGGAACTTCACCGTGCCGCTGGAGAACCTCGCGCCGTGGAAGTTCACCCTGCCGCTGGTGAACCTCGCGTCGCGGAAGTCCACCCTGCCGTCAGAGAA
Source organism: Streptomyces anulatus (assembly GCF_014650675.1). GTDB lineage: Bacteria > Actinomycetota > Actinomycetes > Streptomycetales > Streptomycetaceae > Streptomyces > Streptomyces anulatus. The sequence goes on from NZ_BMVK01000028.1 coordinate 41,320, forward strand.
CACCGCGCCGGCGAAGTCCATGTCGCTGTCGATGGTGACGCCGGTGAGGTCGAGGTCGGAGCCCTGCCAGGAGCGGTGGGTTCCTTGAGGGCGTCGGTAGTGGTCACCGATGAGGCGCAGGATGGTATGCCGGACCTTACGGAAAGCCAGGTAGCGGTGGTGTTCCTCCTGATGGGCTGGGTCTTCGCCGGGGTCGGGTGTGAATGGCAGCTGAAGGTAGCCGCACAGGACGTCGATGCAGGTCTGGCGTAGGTCTTGGGTGGGGGCGTCGTCAGCGAGACCGGCCAAGGCGTGGACGCCACCGAGTCGGACGGCCGGTGAGTCGGAGCCGAGTTTGTCGACGGCCTGGGAGAAGCGTTCGGTGTGGAGGCGGGTAGCTTCGCGGTGGGCGCCGGTCTCGTCGACGCGCTGGCGGCGGTAGGCGACGACCAGTGCGACGAGCGCGCCGGCCCCGGCCACAACGCCGAAGGAGAGCTTCACGAGATCGAAGAGCGTCTTCGCGTCGAGCTTCGCGGTTGAGTCGATCTCCTTGAAGTCGAGCAGCACCACCAGGCCGTAGAAGATGCCGCCCGAGACCAGCACCGCAGTGCCGAACGTGAGGCTGAAAGCCCACCTCGGCTTCATCAGCCGCAACTTCTGTTCGTTCGGTGAGGACCGCGGCCTTCGGCTGACTGTCATGACGATGAAGACCAGAGACAGAAGCCTGTGGTTGCAGCAGGTCGGGGTGGTGCTGGCATGTGTTGATGTGTCAGGAATCCGACCGTTTCCGCCCCCGGTGGAGCGGATCACGGGCTTGAAGGGCACGGGATCGCCAGAGGGCAAGGGCGTTTGCCACAAGATCCGAGAGCGGCCTAGGGCCTGTCCGGCGGATCATGGAGCCCAGCTGAGGGCGGCTGCTTCAGCTGCGGAAATTGGGTGGACCGGCCTGGATGGACTGTGCAACGTTCCTGGCATGCCGAGCGAGATATCCCTGTCAGAGTCCTTCGGAGCCACCGCGTCGTTGGAGTCCTCCGACGGCACCGCCATCAGCTATCGACAGCTCGGCTCGGGGCCACCGGTCGTCATGGTCCATGGCTCCGGCGGTGGACTGCACTCCTGGCAGCCGGTGGCCGAGCACCTCGCCGACCAGTTCGAGCTTTGGATACCCGCCCGTCGCGGGTACGCCCCGAGCGGGCCGGGCCGATCGCCGAAGCGCTTTGCCGACGAGGTGGGGGACCTTGAGGCACTGATCGCTAAGATCGGCAGTCCCGTGCACCTGGTCGGTATGTCCTATGGAGCCTCCGTCGCCCTGCACGCCACGGCAGCCGGACTGCCGGTTCGCTCGCTGGTGCTGTGGGAGCCACCTCTGTACGCGGCTGGCGAAGAACTGGCACCTGTCCTGGGCGAGTTCTCGGCGCTGACCGCGAACGGTGACCGGCGGCAGGCCGATCGGTTGCTGGCGGAGAAGGTGGCCCGCGTCCCGGCCGCGCTTCTGGACCTCATAAATGCGGCCGAGCCCGCCGATAACGAACCCACCGACGCGCCCGGCTGGCACCGTGACCTCGAGTCGATGGCCGCCGACTCGGTGGACGTGGAGCGCTGGTCCACGGTCAACGTCCCGACACTGCTGATGCGGGGCGCCGACACCTGGCAGCCGATGCCGGCGACCCTTGACCGGCTCGCGACCGCACTGCCCCACGTCACCTGCACGACGTTCCCCGGCCAGATGCACTTCGCGCCCTCGGTTGTCCCCGAAGCCGTGGCGGCGGAGATCGCTCACTTCTTGTCGCGGTCCTGAAGCCGTCCGGGAACTGCGGGGGCCAAGCTGGTCACGTCACGACCTGAGACACAGGCGGATCGCGGCGACGGTGACGGTGCCGTGGAAGATGTAGGCGCGCTTGTCGAATCTCGTGGCCACGGCCCGGGAGGTCTTCAGGGCGTTGATCTGCGCTGACGCATGGCCATGCGGGCTTTCTGCGGCTTCGGCTGTCACTTCTGGGATGCCGGGACGAGAGCGGGCGCGGCTTTGAAGGAGATGGCCTCCATGAGTGGCTTGCGCTTGGTGTTGTGGAAGGCCGCGATGCGCCACTGGCCGTCCTGCTCCCGGACCAGGGTGTAGGTCTGGACCTTGGTCAGCTTCTTCGGCTTGCTTCCCTTGTAGCTGTCGCCGCGGCCGGTGATCACGGCTGTGTCCGGACCGTAGAAGCGGATGTCCAGGATCTCGTCGGCGAGCTGTGTGCCCTTGAGGAATTTGGCGAACAGTGTCCGGTGGCTGTCGGTGATGTCACGGCGGCCCTGGTAGTAGGTACCGACGAAGGTGACGTAAGTGGCGTCCTGCGTGAACTGCGCACCGTAGGCGTCGGCGTCGTGGCGTCGCCAGGCGTCGATGAGTGAGGCGATCACCGTGGTGACGGCATTCCGGTCGTCCGTGGTGGGCATGGGATCCTCCAGGTCGTTACACTGATGCAGATATTGCAGATAGACATTATCTGCACGCTTGCAGCTATCTACGCAAGGGGCACCCAGGGACATGGCAGACCCGACGCCGGCGGACGAGCACGTGGTCTTCCGTCAGTACCTCGACGCCGTGGGACTCCACGGCATGGCCGGGGCGGAAGCGGTGGGACTCAGCGCCTCCGAGTGGTACGCGCTCAGCCAACTCGCGCTGGAAGGCGCGCTCACCTCGGGAGAACTGGCCGCCCGCACCGGACTCACCACCGGGGCGACCACTCGCCTGATCGACCGCCTGGAGCGAGCCGGATTCGCCCGCCGGGCTACCGATCCAGATGATCGACGCAAGGTCATCGTCGAGCCGGTGGCCGACTCCCTCGACCAGATCGAGCGGGCGGTCGGGCCTGCCCGGCGCCAGATCACCGAGGTTCTCAGCCGATACACGCCAGATCAACGCGCTGTTCTCTTCGACTACTTCTCTCACGCCGCCCCTGCATTCCGTGCGGCCACCGAGGAGATCCGGGACGCAGCAGCACACCGCCGTCAGGGCGAGGGAGATGCGGCGGCCCGCCGCCCGTGAGAGGAGGCGGGCCGCCGAGCCGGTACCGGCAGGCAGGCGCGCCCACTGCCGGGAGTAGTTCCGCCAACCGAAGCGAGGAAGTTCGCGGCCGAGTCCGGCACGGGTCCCCGGGTCAGGCCCGGAGGCGGGGCGGGTCTCCATCCGGTTGCCCGAGCCGCTGCGACGGACGGTTCACCACGCCTCCGAAGCAGTCCAGAACTGCCAGGAGGTGCCGCGGTACACCTAGGGCACGGCCGGTGGATCATGTGACTTTCCGACCGGTCGCTCGTTGGCTGGGTCATGGGTCGGGGGGATCTGACGAATCGCGAGTGGTCGCTGCTGGAGCCGCATCTGCCTTCGCCGGGTGGTCGGGGCGGCCGGTGGAACGATCACCGGACCGTGCTCAACGGGATCCTGTTCCGGGTCCGTACCGGTGTTCCATGGCGTGACCTGCCGGAACGCTACGGTTCGTGGAAGACCGTCTACGAGCGGCATCGCCGCTGGTCCGCGGACGGCACCTGGGACCGGCTCTTGCAGGCGGTCCAGGCCGACGCCGACCTCGCCGGGCGGATCGACTGGGGCATGGTCGGTGTCGACTCGACGTCCTGCCGGGCCCACCAGCACGCGGCTGGCGCCCGCAAGGCCAGGCCGCGGGTCCCGAAAAAAGGACGACGCCCCGGCACCATCGCCCCGATGAGGGACTCGGGCGGTCCCGGGGCGGTCTGACCTCCAAGATCCACCTTGCCGGTGAAGGCGGCTGCCGCCCCATGGCTCTACTGATCACTCCAGGTCAGTGGGGTGACGCCCCGCAGATGATCGAGATCCTGGACCGGATCCGGGTTCCCCGCCCGCTGGTCGGGCGGCCCCGGACCAGGCCCGATCATGTCAGCGGTGACAAGGCTTACAGCTCCCGCCGAAATCGCCGCTACCTGCGAAGACGGCGCATCAAGCACACGATCCCCGAGCCGAAGGACCAGCGGGCCAACCGCCGGCGCAGAGGCAGCGCGGGCGGCAGACCTGCCGGCTTCGACCGCGAGCGCTACCGGCGGCGCAACGAGGTCGAGCGGACCATCAACCGACTCAAGAACTCCCGCGCGGTCGCCACCCGTTACGACAAGCGGGCCTACGTCTTCCACGGCACGGTCACCGCAGCGGCAGTCCGCTTATGGCTCCGCCCATGATCCGCCGGACAGTGCCTAGGCCGGTTGGGTTTTCTGTCCGGATTCCAGTCGTTGTTGCCATCGGCTGCAGGGCTCCTATCCACAGGAGAGGCGATGGCGACATGGATGCGGGGAGGGCTCACGGGTGAACGGTCAGATAGATCAGCGGACGGTACTACTCATGCTTGTAGGTTGCGTCACCGTGTACGTCGCCTTCGAGCACCCCTCCTTCGGTACCGCCCTCATGGTGGGTGTTGGCGTGGTGACACTGGTGCACCTGCTGATGAAGGAACGCTGATCGGCCTGCCGCCCGTCTGCGCTCAGACTTCGATGGCACGCGGTCAAGGTCGCTATGGACCGATTACGCCCTCTGCAGCTACGGAGATGAGGTCAGCCAGGATGCGGGAAGACTGACGGCCTCATGAGGGGAACTACCGGCGGAGATAGGAAGGCCATCGGGGGCACGGCCCGTCGCCATATTGAAGTCCACGGCGCCGCCGCAGAACCTGGCGCTGAGGAAGCTCACCGTTCCATCGGAGAACGTGGAGCCGCGGAAGCTGACCGTTCCGTTAGAGAACTTGGCGAAGAAGAAGTTCACGGTGCCGCCGGAGAACGCGGCGCCGCTGAAGTCCATGGCGCCGCCGGAGAACGTGGCGCGCCCGAAGCTGACCGTGCCGCCGGCGAACGTCGCGCCACGGAAGCCGACGGTGCCGCCGGAGAACACGGCGCCGCTGAAGTCCATAGGGCCGTCGATGGTGACGCCAGAAAGATCAAGGTCACAGCCCTGCCAGGAGCGGTGCGTTCCCGTGGGGTACCGGTAGTGGTCGCCGATGAGCCGCGAGATCGTATGCCGGACCTCACGCAGTGCGCGATACCGGTCCTGCTTGTTCTGGTGGGCCTCGCGTTGTTCTTCGGTTGGTGAAGTGCCGCTGTCGGGCCGCTGGGACAGATCACCGGGGTCAGTTGGGAAAGGCAGGCGGAGGTAGGCGCACAGCACATCAACGCAGGTTTGGCGTAAGTCCTGTGTGGGGGCGTCGTCGGCAAGGCCGGCCAGGGCATGGACGCCGCCGAGACGGACGGCTGGGGAGTCCGAGCCGAGTTTGTCGACGGCCTGGGAGAAACGCTCGGCGTGCAGCCGGGTGGCCTCGCGGTGGGCACCGGCCTCGTCGACGCGCTGGCGGCGGTAGGCGACGACGAGGGCGACGAGCGCACCGGCCCCGGCGACCACCCCGAAGGAGAGTTTCACCAAGTCAAAAAGCGTCTTCGCGTCAAGCTTCGTGGTCGTGTCGATCTCCTGGAAATCCAACAGGACCACCAAGCCGTAGAAGATGCCGCCCGCGGCCAGGACCGCAGTGACGAAGGTGAGCACGAGCGCTCGGCCGACCCTCCACAACCGCAGCTCTCGTTCATTCAGTGATCGTGACCCTCGCCTGGACGTCATGACGATGAAGACAGGGTGCTGAAGCTAGCGGTTGCAGCCAGCACAATGACTGCAGGACCCGGCCCTTATGACCGTTTCCGCCCCCGCTGAGAATGGCGTCCGCGTGGTGGCCAGTCAGCACTCCGCCGCGTGCCGAAACATGGCCGACCTGAGCATTACCCACCGGAGAGGCAGCGCGGGAGGGGAGCGCCAGTAGTCCTCGAAGCAGTACGGCGGGGAGTGCACGCACATCCACAGGCGCCGGAAGTAGTTGCCCTCCATCCGGTTGCAGGAAGAGCACAGCAGACCGCGAACCCTGCCGCTGCGGTGGTCGTGGTCGATGACGTTCGGAGACTCGGCACAGCAGGCGCAGCGTCCATCTTGGAGTTCGAAGAGACGCCACCAGACGTACCAGTGCGGGATCTTCTCCTCGGGCCAGTTGTCCGGCAGCGGCCCTTCGAGCTTGCGCGGGATGTAGAAGGGCCACACGGCTGGCCCGCCGCATCGCTCGGCAGGGGGATGAGCGCCGCAACGACTGGCTCGCCGAGGTATTCGTCGGGCAGCCGCTCGCACCTGGAGAAGCCAGGACAGGGAACGTTCGAGACTCCGTTGCCAGGGGCCCACAGGTGGTATCGGCCGCTCCAGACCTTGTCGAGCCGGGCAAGCGCGGGGCTGCGCGGCTCGGTCACCACGGGATGCCCCTCAACGCACGCCTGGTATCCGGCAGGGACTGGAGGAAGGAGCCGGGGAGCGATTGTGAAGAGAGTCGACGGCACGGGACGCACGGTAGAGGCGTCGGAGGCCGTGGAGCTGACGCCCCGCCGCCTATCGGTATACGGGACAGCCCTCTGCGAATCCTCCAACGTGCGCGCACGCGTGGAGCGGTCCAACAAGTGCAGAAACCCCCCGCCGCGCTCGTCACCGGTGCCGGGGGTGAAGCCGAACGCAGCCGCCTTCAGGATCCGCGGTCTGCCCGCCGGCCCCCGCGAAGTGGCTTTGTTAACGAGCGTTTTCGCGGAATGAGCCAGCGAAGAGATCGACGATCCCGAAACGCTCAGTGCGCCGCGACTGCGTGCATGTCGCGGCGCATAGCAAATATGCATTTGCAGGGATCTCCCAGTACAGAGCAATTTGCAGGCGTGACCCGGAAATTGATGTGCCGTTGGGTTGGGGTGGTGTCACGCGTTCTGCGTACGCTCATGGGGAAGCCTCCCGAGCACGACTGCGGGGAGCCCTCGCATGCACCAAAGCTTTGGACGGCTGGTGCAGGCAGAGAGGACTCCCCGGCCGTGGTCGCGGTGGCTCGTGTCCAGACCCGAACACAGAATTCACGAGGCGTGAATGCACACCCCGACCAATCCCGACGGTACCTCGTTGCCGCCCCATAGTTGCGATCTGATTCGCCAACCCGTTGTCCCGCCCCCCGCGCAGCCTCCTGGGCTGCTGTCGACGCGGACCGCTTTCATCCTGTTTGCCGCGCTGATCGCTGGAGTAATCGTCGGCGTGCTGACCCACCTGAGTGCGGGTGGTCTGGCCGCGGCCGCGCTTGCCGGTCTCGCGGGAGGGGGAGTCTGTATCCCCGCCCTGCACGGGCTCATCAAGCACTGACCTGGCGGAGCCCCGGACGTACGTACGTCCGGGGCTCCGTATCGGTTCGGAGTTGGCCGACGCTCTCCTCTGGTGAGACTGACAGCCATCGTTATCTAGGGTCAAAGAGCACTATGCGCAGGTCAGACCGGGTGCTTTGACGTCAGGCAAGTTAGGCAAGGGCGGCTTTGGAAATGGTTCGATCGAAGCGTTTCCGGGATGGACTGCCCCCTGCCGGCCGGACACTGCCTTGGGCTTCATCTTCGGCACTGCCGCACCGTGTCGCGTCGGGTCGGGTCGGTCAGATGGCGTAGGCCCCGGTCGCGGGGCGGCCGTGCTCCCGGGCGTACGGGGTCAGGGCCGTGAAGCCGGTGCCCCGCACCGGCGTTCCGGGCTCCAGGTCGAACGGACTCACCCCCAGCCGGCCGGCTAGGACCGGGGCCAAGTACGTGGCGAAGCTCTCCCAGTCATCCTCGGAGTCCTTGGGCGTGAGGCCTTCCTCCAGGCCCGCGGTCAGTTCCTCGGGCAAGGGGGAGCCCATCGCGAGGTCCGCGTCGCATGTCCGCTCGGTCGCGGAGCGGCGGCGCAGCACGGTGCCTCCCTCGGCGACCAGCCAGCCGGAGCCGCCGCCCTGTTCGCCGAAGAAGTAGGCCTGTGCTCTGCCGTACCGGCGGCTCAGGCTCGTGACGACGGCGAGCACGTCCGCCGCGCGCTCGGGGTCCACGGGTGAGCACCACGGACCGAGCACGAGGGTCCAGCCGTCCACCGCCGGGGTCACGTACACCCGGCCGTACTCCGCGCCGTCCATGGTGTCGTGCGCCACGATGTCGTACCCCAGGGCGAAGGTCGCCGGCCGGATCTCGTGCAGGCCGAGTGCCTGCGCGATGCTCTGATGGTCCTCGGTGGGCACGGCGAGCCAGGAAGCGGAGCACAGGTCGAGCGGACGGGCCCGGTCGCGCGGCAGTTTGACGCGGATCAGGCGCTCCACGGCCGCGCGATCGGCCGCCGAGAGTGCCTCCTCGCCGCCGGACGCGGCCAGGGTGGTCAGGGCCCGGGCCCGCAGTCGCCCCGGCCCGTGCGCGCGCACCCGGCGGAGCGGTTCGTGGGTGGCGGGCCCGAGCAGGCCAAGGGCCCACTCCGCGCGCTGAGCCACGTCCGGGTCCGGATCGCCGAGCAGCGGAATCAGCGCCTCGGTCACCCGGACATAGTCGACGCCGGGCCGCGGCGAACGCCCGAAGGCCACCATGCAGAACGACTGGATCCCGAAGGCGGCCGAGCTGCGGACGGCCGGGGACGGATGCCGCAGCGCGTCCACGAACCGGTCCACCGAGCGGAAGGCGGTGAACGTGGAGCCGAGGCGTCGCCGTGAGGTCTCGTCGGGGGCGGCGGCCAGCGCTTCGAGCACGTCGTCGAAGGCCAGATCCGGCCCGATGTCCCGGTTCAGGAGTCCGCCGATCCGGGCGCGGACCTGGAGAGAGTCCGTGGTCAGCAGCGCGCGGATCAACGGCCCCACGGCGGCCTGCCCCTGCGCGGCCAGCCGTGCGCGCGCCACCTCGCACAGCCCTGAATCGCCCAGGGCCCCGATCGCGTCCTGCGTGTCCACCCTTTGTCCTCCTCGTGCCGTGCGACCGCTGCTCCGCAGGCCATGGTGCCCTGTGGTGGGGTAGCCGGAGACCATTGCTGATCCCCGGCCCTCTCAGAACCGGACGTGCGAGCTTTCCCTGCCGCGGCTGGACGTGGGCGCCCGACTTGTGACTTCGTTTCGGTTGAAACGAAGTCACCTGACGGGTGTGACCAACATGCCTGACGACCCTGTGGATATCTGTAAGGCACAGACCCAACAGGGCACTTGTCTCACATGCCTGACGCTCATTCCCCACCCGAGATAAACCCCGCGTGCGCGTGGAACGGTCTCACGAGTTCCATACGTGTACTTGGTCAGCGTCCTTGGCTCGGCCCGGAGCGGCTTGGTGCCGGCGGTTGGTACCGCCGGGTCTGCTGCTCGATGCGGGCGGCCTGCGCTTGCTGCGTCTGCTGGACCTGCTGGACTTCGGCCCGTGCCCGGGTTTCCGACTGGTGCAGCGTCGGGTGCTCCTGGGCGATCCGCTGCCGCAGGGCCTTCTCGGTCCGTGCGTCATCGGCGACGGACCGGTGCATCGAGGCGTTCTCCTTCGCCGTGGCCGCCTGGCCGTGGAGACGGGCGACGCGCTTCTGGTCGCCGACGTCCTTCTGCTGGGCGAGGGCGGGCACCGTCGTCTGGCGCATCTCGGTGAGCCGGGACGTGAGGGTGTCGACGTCCGGGGCCCGGCCGGTGGCACCGAGGACCGTGGAGTGCGGGCTGTGCCGCACGGTCGCCCATGCGTCCGCGGCGGCCCGTCCGGCGGCGCCCCGGGCGTCGGCGGCCTCGCGCCGTGCTGCCGTCCTTCCCCTTTTTTGATCATGGAACGGAACGGTCCGGAGTCGGCAAGATCGACGAGCCGGGTCCATCACCGTACGGCCGGATCGGCGGCTGACCAAAAGGTCGACCAGCTGTCGTGCGCAGGGTGGACGTCAGTGGGATGCGCAGGGTTATGACAGTGGGATCGCAGAGTCCGTGTCAGTAGGCGATGACTGCTTGGAGAGCATCCGGAGGCTGTGGCGCACGTTGTCGTGGAAGCCGTCGATGGTGTCACCGCGGATGACCATCTGGGCAGCGGCGAAGTCTTCGAAGGTCTGGCGCTGGGCGGCGTACCGCCTGGCGAGACTTGCCTCCGTGGCCGCGCCTCGTCAGGCAGTTCTTGGTCGGCTATCGTGCGTGACCATGTCCGTGCAGGGGGAGTTAGATCGGGGCCGTTACGTCCTTGACCGTGAGCCGATCGCGTCGGGCGGAATGGGAACCGTATGGCGTGGCTATGACCAGAAGCTGAAGCGTGCTGTCGCCGTGAAAGAGCTTCGGTTTGCCGAGGGGCTGAGTGAGTCTGAGCGTTCCCGGCAGAGAGCGCGGGTGATGGTTGAGGCGCGGGCCGCTGCTCGACTGGACCATCCGGGAATCGTGCCAGTGTACGACGTTATCGAGGACGACGGTCGTCCGTGGATCGTCATGCGCCTGGTGCCTGGGCGGTCTCTGGCGCAGGAGGTAGAGGCGTCGGGGGCATTGAGTCCGCAGCGAACCGCGGAGATCGGGCTGGAGATCCTCGCGGCGCTGGAAGCCGCCCACACCGAAGGCATCCTGCACCGGGATGTGAAGCCGCAGAACGTGCTCTTGGACGCTGAGGGCAAGGCGGTGCTGACCGACTTCGGAATCGCTTCCGTCATGGGTGCCACGCAGCCCCTGACCGCGACCGGGATGGTCGTGGGCACAGTGGGCTACATGGCCCCGGAGCGGTTGTCAGGATCTGGGGCGGGGCCCAAAGCGGATCTGTGGTCGCTCGGCGCAACGCTGTACTTCACGGTCGAGGGCCGATCGGCCTACAACGCCGACGATGTTGTCGCCCTGATCGCCGCAGTCGCGTCCCGTGACCCCGAGCCGATGCGTCGGGCTGGTGCACTCGCGCCCGCCATCGCGGGGATGCTGGTCCGGGACGTCGGCGCACGCTGGGACGGGGCGGCTGCCAAGGCGTACCTGCAAGCGGTCGTCGCTGGCAGCCCAGACCTCGAGACGATGGCACTTCTTCCACCGAGTCCGGAAGCGCCGACCAGGCCAGCCCCGCGCTTCTCGTGGAACCAGGATGTCCCACCGGCCACGCCCGAAGCCGGCTACGTCCCCGATCGCCGGGTCCGCCCACGCGGACTGACATGGCTGGTGGCCTCCGCGGCAGCTGCGGTGCTTGTTGCCGGCGGGGTGGCCATCGGCATGCAGCTGACGGGGGGAGGCGGCTCGGCCGCGTCGCACGGAGCTCCCCCGGTCTCGACCTCAGCCTCGGCCCCTGAGGCCAACCGGTTTGCGGCGGCGCCCAAGCTCTGTCAGTCCGGCCTGGTGAGCGCGGACCGCATCGCCGACATGGTGTACTCGTCAGAGCCGAGCGGGGCCCAGGTCGACACCGTGGCGGTGAACCAGTGCGAGTTCAAGAACGACGCCTCCGAGACCACTCTGCACGTGAACCTCACGACGCACGGCAGCGTCAAGGCGGCCATGGACCTCCTGAAAGAACCCGCCTACTCCGCTTCGCGGGGCGGCATTTTTTCCCCGGAAGACCTCGCACTCGGAGACCAGGCGGACGTTACGTCGGGCCCTTTCGTTGTGGAGGTCCGCGTGCGGATCAGCAACCTCACGATCGACATCCGCAACAAAAGTCGCGCCTCCACCATCAGCAGAAATGACGTGGTCTCCTTCGCTCGCGAGATCGTGGCAGCGGCAGAAGCCGAGGCCCGGCCAGCCACCTAGGACATGTCCGGGCGATCATGATGCTGGTTAGGGTACGAGCGTGGCCAAGACGAGCGTGACAACGAGACCAGCAGCGTGGTCTGCCTGTGGGTTGAGCCGTGGGGAACTGATCACTGGATGGAGCCGGGCGAAGAGTTCACCGTCGTGACCGAGACGGACCCGGAGCACTCGCCGTTCAACGTGGTTGTGCATGATCAAGGCATCACCGTGTGGGTAAATTCGGGCAGCGACGCCGAAGTCTTCGACAAGAACGGCGACCTGGTCCCGTGTGGGCATCAGCGGCCGGCGGAGGGCGACCACTGAGATGTGTTTTGCCGTCAGGTTCGGAGCCAGACGGCGATGGCTGCCACGGTTGCGGTGCCGAGGTAGACGTAGTGGCGTTTGTCGTAGCGAGTGGCCACCGCCCGGTGCTGTTTCAGTCGGTTGATCGCGCGTTCGACGGTGTTGCGCTTCTTGTAGCGGTCTTCGTCGAATTCGGGTGGCCGGCCGCCGCGTGATCCCTTGCGCAGGCAGGCGGCCTGGCTGTCGGTCTTCTCCGGGATCGTGTGCCGGATGCCGCGGTGCCGCAGGTAATCGCGGCACGGACCATTGCTGTAAGCCTTGTCCGCAGCAACGCTGTCGGGCTTCTTGCGTGGCCTGCCCGGCCCGGGTCTTGGGACGCGGATCTTCTCCAGGACCGGCTCGAACTGCGTGCAGTCCGCCCGCTGACCTGGTGTGACGATCAGGGACAGCGGGCGGCAACGGCCGTCCGCGCTCAGGTGGAGCTTGGTGGTGAACCCGCCGCGCGAGCGCCCCAAGCCCTCGCCTCCAGCACCACCTCCACCAGGCGGGCGACGAGGCTCCGCCACGGTCTCTCGTGCTGGTGTTCTTCTGACGCGTCCCCCTTTGAGGCGGGGACCGGCGGTGGGCCGGTGCGGGCGCCCGCCGCGTGCTGATGCGCCCGCACGATTGTGGAGTCGACTGAGATGCGCGGAGTGGACGCGGCCCACCTGGTCCTGGCCGACGTCGACCTGTCGGGCTGCCTGTTTGCCGGCACCGTGCACCTGGACCAGCTGCGTCTGGAAGGCGCCTGCACCTTCGACGCCGCCCCGTCCTCCGTTCGCTGGCGGCGCTGGCCGCCTGTGCGGTTCACCGAACGCCGGGTCCTGGCCGAGGAGCACCACTGGCGCGCCAGTCAGCCGGGATCTGTGCGGGGCTGGAACGTGGCGGTCCTCGGTGCCGGGCGGGCAGGGCCGTTGCAGCTGGCTCCGGTGTACCGGGCGCTACGGAAGGCGTTCGAGGACGGAAAGCACGAACCGGGGGCCGCGGACTTCTCCTACGGGGAGATGGAGATGCGCCGCCACGCCGACGACATCCCCCGCGGTGAACGGGGGCTGCTGACCGCGTACTGGGCACTGTCCGGGTACGGTCTGCGCGCCTCCCGGGCCCTGGCCTGGCTCGGTGCTGCCGTGCTCCTCACCATCGTCCTGCTGATGGCCTTCGGCCTGGCCCAGGACACCCCGAAGCAGACCGCGACCGGCACCGTCCCGGCCGGCGGGGGCAAGGTCACCTTCGAGATCGACAAGGACGACCCCCAGAACCCCGCCGGTGACCGCTTCACCGGCGAGCGCTTTGAGAAGGCCCTGAACGTCACCCTCAACTCGGTGGTGTTCCGCTCCTCCGGCCAGGACCTGACCACCGCTGGCACCTACATCGAGATGACCTCACGCCTGACCGAACCCGTCCTGCTGGGCCTGGCCGTCTTCGCCGTCCGCAACCGGGTGAAACGCTGACCGATCTGTCCTGCTGCCACTGCTGGAGAAGAACCGGGCGCCGCAGGAGCGGCCGTGTGGCGTGAGCGGCCGGACACCGGTCTCACTCACGGGTAGCGGGCCGACTCGCAGCCCTCAGCTGTTCAACTCAGGACCGCAAGCTCTTGACCATGACCGCGTAGAGCGGGGAATCGGCGAACGGCCGCTGCTCGCCCGCCTTCTCGTACCCCCACGACTTGTACAGGCCCTGGACCTTCGGGTGCGTCACGTCGACCAGGAGCACGGCGAGATCCTCCGACCGGCCCAGGAGGAGCGCCGAGTGCAGCTGGTCGGCGATGCCCTGCTTCCGCCACTGCGGGCGGACCATGACCTCGCTGACGGCGAAGGTCGCCGTGTAGCCGTTGTTCGGGACGTAGTCCGTGCCGCGCCACCACTCGCGGCCCGGCGGCAGCGGGGCGCCGTAGGCGAATCCGGTGGGCTGCTTCCCGTCGAAGGCGACGACACAGGTGAAGCCGGTCATCCCCGACCAGTGGTCGACGAACCACGGGAACTTCTGGTTGAACTCGTTGTCCATGGCGTCGGCGTAGCTGTCGGCGTGCACGTCGATCAGCATCTGCCGGAAGCCCTCGGGCAACGCTCCGTGGTGGAAGTGCTGAAGGTCGATCACCTGGGTCACCCTCGGCTCCATTCGTCTCGCATACGGTCTGCCCAGTCCCGCGCGCACGTCGTGGACGGCGCCAGGCGGAAAGCTCTCGGTGGAAGTCTCCGATCAGGGTGCGCATCCGTCCAGGCAGCGGTGCGCCGTTCATCGTCGCGAAGACGGCCGTGGCCGTGGACGTGGCCTGCTCCGGTTCCCCCTGCCGGAGCTGTGCGAGTGCGAGCTGGCAAGTGGCCAGGGCCCGGTTGCGCTGAAAGTCGTCCGGCATCCTGGCCAGGGCCCGGTGCGCCATCGCCTCGGCGTCGTGGGAGGCCTCGCTAAGGTTGAAGATGATCGCCGCCAGGTGGTTGAGCTCGGCGGTGCCGTAGAAGGCCGTCCATCGCGGGCGTGCCTCGTCTGCGGCCTTGTGAAGGTTGTCCTGCGCGGCGCCCAGTGCTCTTCTGGCGGCCCGCGGGTCACCGAGCGCCGCGTGGGCGAGGCCGACGCGTACTCGGCCGAGGGACCGGAAGAAGGGGTCCCGGCGGGCGGCGGGGCAGGCGCTGGCCACCTGGGCCGCCGCCAGTTGTCCCGGCCAGTCCTTGCGCTGGTAGGCGAGCATGGCGAGGTTGACCCAGACGCGCATCGTCGTGGCCGGATCCTGGGACAGACCGGCGAAGGTCGTGGATTCGTGCAGGTAGGTCTGGGCCCGGTCGAGGTTCCTGCCGTCGATGCAGGACCACGCCGCGATGGTGGTGTACTCGGCCGCGACCGCGTACAGGGACCGGCGTACGCGGTCGCTCGCGTTACGCGTCTGCAGCTCCAGCACCCGGGCGCGGCCTTCCAGAGCCTGCTCCGCGATCCGGGCGTGGCCGCCCTGGCGGTCGTCGGCCTCGACGAGCGCGTCCATGCCCGCCGTGGCGCGGGCCACGTCTGTCATACCGACCGCTCGACGCTGCCGGGCGACGGAAACCACGACAGAGGTGGCGGCGACGGCCGTTCTGGCTGTCGAGATCATGAAACTGCGCCGCGGGGCGCGCGGCATGGAGCGAGGCGCCGTGAGTCCTAAGTCCTCCACAGAACACCCGAACACGCGCTCCAGCGCGGCGCACGTGCGGCCGATCGGCCGCCGGCTCGACCCGTTGAGCAGATTTCGCACCGCTCTCGCCGACGTGTCCCCCGGCCGTCCGGTGATCTCCCTGAGCGCATCATTGAGCCGCTCAGCCAACTGCTTCTGTGTGAGACCGAGTTGAGCCATGCGGTCCCGGAGGGCGGTGTTCACTCCCATGCGCCGAAGGTAGCGCTGCGGCGCGACGGCCGACCACCCACCGGGCAACGAACGTAAAGTCTTCCGGTCGTGTGGCCCCAACCGGCCAGGAACTCTTCCTGTCCCACGCCGCTCCAGGCTCGTTGACTGGACAGCGCCTGAAGGCCGGCGAGGACACCACCGACACCCGACGCGCATTCACCCCGCCTCGCCGGGACGCCGTCCCCCCGCACCACCATCAGCAACGGGCGACGTCCCGGACAGGATCAGGCCATACCAGGGTGCTGACGTGCGGGACAACGAGGAGCCAACGATGAACCGACCAGCGGAACATGCCGAAGTGAGGCCCCCGGACCTCGACACGGTGCAGCGCGACGTCGACCACGCGCTGTCTCGACGCGTCGAACTTCCTCCGCGCAGCGTCATCGACGCCGGGACCGACGCCCTCGTCCAGCACCTGAGCCGGTTCATGGACTACGACTACGGCCACGACGAACAGGAGAGCTGCGGCATCGCCGTACGCAACCTGTATCGCGTCGCCGAACGCAACCTCGACGTACCCGTACGTCCGACTCCGCAGACCAGCCACCGCGCCGCGTACGTCTACTGGCACACCGTCGCCACCCTCACCACTGCGTTCCGCGACCTCTACCTCACCCACAACGCAGACGAACCCCCGGCATGACGGCCACCACTCAACAACCCCGCACAGCGCTTCCCGGCGTGGACCTGGAGCGCGTCACGTTCGAGCAGGCGAAGGGCTGGCGATGCCTCCTCTGCGACGCGACCCTGACCGCCGACCGCTCGCTCGGCACGTTCACCGCCGACACCGGACTCCTCACCGACCCCACCGAACTCTGGGCCTGCGCCCACCCATGCCGGTAACCACCCCGCCCGGGCCGCGACGGCGAACGCATTGGTGGCTCCTCGCTCTGCAGACGGCCCTCCTCGTCACCGGCGCGGGCGCACTGCTCCTCGGCCTCTGGATACTCGCCGCACCCCCAACGTTCCCGGGCAGATGAACTGTCAGGTCACCCCGCCCCACGGCCGAGATAACGATCTGCCGACGTGACAGTCACATGGGCGGACAAGTCCCAGGGCTTACGCTCCCGGGCATGACCAAGTTCTTCGCCACTGTGTGCCTGCCGCCGACCTCGCCTCGGAAGGTTCCCCAGGCCATAGCGGCCATCATGGCGCCCTACAACGCCAACCTCACCGAGGAATGGAATCCGGTCGGCCACTGGGACCGGTGGGCCATCCACTCCAGCGCAGGCAACGCCTACCTCGTGTTGCCTCCGCACGACGGCGACCGCAGGCTCGTCACGGCCTCAACTGTGCCTCGCAGGAAGGCCAAGCTCGATGCCCTCGGGCCGCTGGAATGCTACGGCGGGCCTCGGGGTCTGCTCGACTTCGACGGTATGCGGAAACGAGCGGCGCGCACGCATGACGCCCTGCTCGCCGCTTGGACCGAGCTGACCGCGATACACCCGCCCGCCCGCCCGCTCGCAGACTTCCTCGCTCGCCACGAGGCCGACCCTGAAACGTACTCCCTGGCAGACGCCAGGAAGGAGCATCTGGCCCAGCCGCTGGTGCAGGACGTGGCCCAGCGCGCGGTCGCAGGAGACCCGCACTTTGACACGTCGTTCCTGCTCAATGACCCAGTCGCGTACTTCGCGCAGGAACACGAGGAAGCACGGCTGTGGTCGGCCCGGTGCGCCGTGCCCGGCTTCGCCCTGGTCACCCTCGATGGCGCGTGGATGGACGCGGACACAGACGGCCACTGGGAACAAGCCAACCGCTATCTCGACGGCCTGGACGCCGAGGCCGTCGTCCTCGACCTACTCTGTCACTCCTGAGTCGTCAGACTCGGCAGACCCACAGAGGTCAGCCCGGCGGCTGCGCGGCGGGAGCCCATGATCGCCCGGACAGGCTCTAGTCGTGGCCGACCAGGGTGGTGATGAGCTTGCGGGCCCTCGCCTTGGTCAGCCGCTTCGCGGCCGTCGCGCACCGCTGCTGGAAAGCCCTCGGCGCGATGTCGCTGCCCTTGATCGCCTTGGCGAACTCGGTGTCGAACCGCTCCTTGCCGACCTTCTCCGCGAGCGTGGTCAGGCACTTCACCTGTGCCTCGGTGGCCGGCTCGGTCTTCGCCTGCTTCCGACGCTCCTGGGCAGGGGCGTAGATCTGTTTGTAGTGCTCCTTGCGGGCCGCCTCCGACTCGGGGCTGCGGCAGGTGACGTGCACGCTCTCGTACCAGGTCTGGGTGCCGGGCTTGCCGGTCACCGCCTCCCACAGCGCGTCCGCCGTCAGCTTCTCCTCGTCGACGCCTTCGGTCAGGCCGGGGCCGACGAGCCCGTGGTAGCCGGTCTTGCCCCTCGGGATCACCGTGAACCCGGCCGGGACGGCATGGGCTTCGAGCCAGTTCAGGCCGCACCCGCAGTGCCGAGCGTGGTAACCGGCCCACTTCCGCTCCAGCGGCTCGTACACCAGCCGGCCACCGTAGTACTTCGGATCTCTCGCGAATCCAGACAGGGCCCGCAGTCTTCCACCGGCGGCCCCGGCGGGATAGCCCGCCGTCAACCGGGCGAGGAGCTACGGCGTCTGGGATGCGCCGGATCTGGGGTGGCCTTCGGTCTCGTTCCGGCGTTGAACCGCGTATGAATCACCTTTACGAGCATGACCTCGGCGGCCTCTACCTGACCCGCGCTCCGGCCCACCTGGACGACGATGACGCCGCCCTGGCTCTGGTCGCACATTTTCCCGACATCAGCGCCGCCCGGGTCAAGTACGGGCTCGCGTGCCGCCATCTCGTCGCCACGGGAGACGCGAGCCGGATCGACGCCTACTTCAATGCCGCGGACATCGGCCCCGACCACGAGTTCGACGCCGGACTGGTCGCCGTCGCACGCCGGAAGGTCGAACGGATGCGGATGCTGGAATGGGAGATGACCGGGGTCCATCCGAGCGACACCGACCACGACCCCGACACCGGATGACTCGCGGCTTCGAAGTGTGACCGCCGGGCTGGGCTTCAGCTGCGGCCCGCGCGCGACGGGGCGGTCCGGTCGGCGAGGACCAGGTCGATGAGTTGCTCGGTGACGGGTTCGAGGGAGATGTCGTAGGTTCGGGCGACTTGCTGGAGGCGGGCGATGGCCTTGCGGACACCGGCGGTGTTCCCGGCTCCCCACTCGATGTTCATCCAGTCCCGGTAGAGGACCTCGGCGGTCTAGCCGATCTCCAGTCCGCGGAGCGCTGCCCGGCGGGCGGCGTCCAGGTCGGGCTGGTCGCCTTCGGTGTGCCGGACGGCCAGGGTGTGGGCGGTGTCGATGATCCGGGAGATCATCTCCTGCTGCACGGCGTCGGCCCAGGAGAAGTCCCGTCCCTCGAAGGGCTTGCCCCGCAGCAGGGCGAGCGCGTTCTCCAGGTCGTCGGTGCCGCCCTGGGGGTCGGCGAGGCCCCGGGTGGCGAGGTCCTGGAACAGTCGCCAGTCCGAGGTGACGTCGGGGTGGAAGCTGTAGCCGTGCTTGGGCCGGGGCAGGTAGGGCTGCCCGTCGGGGGCGGTGCCCAGGCGGGAGCGGATCTCGGAGAGCCGTGTCTGCAGGGTGCGGGTCGACCACGGGTTGACGGGGTCCATGGCGGTGCAGAGGAACTCGGCGGTGCGGCCCGGGCGCAGGTGGATGAGCGCGGCCAGTGCGGCGACCTTGTGCCCGTGCCCGGAGTGGGTGATGCCGCTGATGGTCAGCGGCCCCAGGACGGAGATCTCCGGCGCCGACGGCTGCTCGTCGCCCGCGTCGGCGGCCGGCTCGTCCGGTTCCGTGGTGGGGCCGCCGGCCACGTCACCGGCGGTCGGGTTCGGCGTCGTCTCGCCAGGGGCGGCTTCGCCTTCGGGGGTGTCCGTCGGGGCCGGGGGATCGGCCTTCGTGGTCCGGGGTGCGCCGACGGACGCGAGGAGGGCGGGGTACGGGCTGCCGGGATCACTGGCGGCTTCGCCGTGGAACGTCCGGATCCGCAGCAGGGGGTGGGGTTCGGGGCGGGGTGCCGCTGCTGTCTGCTCGTGGGGTTCGGCGAGTTGCCAGGTTCCGGCGGCGGGCTCGGCCGGCTCCTCGGAGACCTGGAGCGCGTGGAGGTACTGGCGGTATTGCTCGTCGGTCAGCCGGTGCAGCTGCACCGGCTCTTCGACGAGCTGGGGGAGCGTCACCGGGGTGCCGGGCGTGGTGGCGATGCTCTCCGTGGCCGGGAACGCGGCGCGGGTGGCGTCGTTCGCGGGCAGAACGATCGCGATGGGCAGGTCCCGGGCGGCCGAGACGGCGTCGGCGTCTCCGGCGCAGACCAGGATCCACGGCAGCGGTTCGGGCATGTCCGTGTCGCCGGTCTGCTGGTGGGCCTCCAGGAGCAGTGCTCCGAGGTCGGCGACGGCGGCGGACACATGGGGCAGCGGCCGGACCCGGCCGCGGGGCAGCAGCGTCGCGAGGCGGGTCCCGAGTCCGACGGTCATGATCTCGGTGTGG
>NZ_BMVK01000029.1 GCF_014650675.1 Streptomyces anulatus
CCAGGGAGAACCTCCCGAAGCCCTTGTCCTCCGCGAGCTCGCGCACGGCGGCGTAGGACCCCGCGAAACCGATCGCGGCGATGAGCACCGCACCGGCGATGACGACCCCGATGAGTATGCGGTGCGTGCGTGTCAGCTGCATCGCGGCCACGCGGGAGCCTCCTTGTGGAGCAAGTTGTGGGGGTGTTCGGGGGTGCGGGCCGGTGGGCGGTGAGCGTCCCTGCCGTGCTTCGTCGGCACGGCAGGGACGCTTCCGCGTGGCCTCACTCCTGGGTGAGGAGTTTGGCGAGGGTGCGCCGGTCCTCAGCGGTCATGTGCTGGCGGGCCAGCTTGTTCAGCGCGTGCGGGTTGTGCCACGGGAGGTGCTCCGGGGAGGTCTGGTCCGTGGCGGGACTGATTACGGCGTTATCAGTCGTCGGCTCCGGCTGTTCGGCCGTTGGCGTTCGTGCCTCGGGTGCCTCGGTGGGCTTGCTGATAACGGCGCTATCGGCAGGGGAGTCCCGCTGAGTCTGTGCCTGCGGCTGCTCGGGGGCGATAACGGCGTTATCAGCGGGCGGGGGAGAAGCAGGCGAACTCCGCTTCCCCTTCTTCGCGGCGGCCTGTTCAGCCCGAGCGTCCGCCACGGCGCGCTGTTCCTGCGGAGCGTGCTTGGCCAGCCCGCGCACGTGCTCGACCTTGCGCCGGCCTGCCTCCAGATCTGCCTGGAGCTCGGGAGTCAGTTCCAGCAGGGACAGGCGCTGTGAGATGTAGGGCTGGGTGACGCCGAGCCTCTTGGCTGCCTTGTGCTGGGATCCGTAGAACGCCACCAAGGTCTTCAGCGCCGCGGCTTCTTCCAGATCGGAGAGGTTCTCCCGCTGAGCGTTCGCGACGAACGCGGACTCCAGGAGAGCCTCGTCCGTGGTGACCCGCGCGTCGTCGACGGTGACCTTTATCGTCGCGAGCCCCGCAGCCCGGGCACCAGCCAGGCGCCGGTGCCCGTCCACGACGACGAAGCTCGCTCCGGGCTCAAGCTCCGAGGCGCGCTCCGGACGGTCCCGGAGGTATGCCTCGACGGACGCGATGGTGATCGACTGGATCTGCCCGATCTCGCTGAGGCTGGCGGCCATGCCGGAGACATCGCCCAGGGTCTCGCGGGGGTTGTCGGGGTTGGCGCTGATCTCGGCGAGCGGGAGTTCATTGGGGTCGACGGTTCCGAAAGCCTGGTCGGTCAGCTGGCGCCGGACACTGCGGGCCTTCCCGGCCCGGGCGAACGACGACGATGCGCCCAGCTGGTCTTCCTTGGAACTCATGAAATCTGCCTCGCGATCTCCCGCATGCCCGTCGACTGGTCACAGTGCGGGGCGTGTTCCAGCAGCGGCATCCGCTTCCGTACGGCTTCTCGCTGTTCCTTGAGGTCGCCGATCACCGCGAGCACCCTCGGGTCCCCGAGGTTCCTCCACTCCCGGAGGGAGGATGTGGCGACGACGCCACGTCGGCTGTCGTAGAGGTTGACCACGATCCCGAGGTACTCGATCTCCAAATTCAGGTCCTCGCGCAGGGACTCGATCTGATCGGCCAGCATCGCGTAGGCCGTCGCCGACGAGTCCTCCGCCAGAACGGGGATGACCATGCCGGAGATCCCCTCGGCTTCTCCCTGGCGGCGCCGCCCGTAGTAGATCGCGGCGTCGGTCGCCATGCCCAGGCTCGGCGGGCAGTCGATCACGATCGCGTCGAAGTCCTTCTCCAGTGGCTGCAGGGCCCGCTCCAGCGCGGCTTCCTTGTTCCGCATCCGCGCGACCGCGATCTTCGCGTCGAGAAGGAAGCCGTCCGGGCAGGCCGGCAGCACATGAAGGCGCTTCTCGAAGCGAGGTGACTCCAGCGTGACGACCAGGTCCTTCAGCTGGCCCTTGCCTTCGCCGCACATGTGCAGCACCAAGCTGTCCGTTCCCGGGGGGAGCTGCTCCACACCGAGCTGGTCGCTGAGGTGCCCTTGGGGGTCGTAGTCCACCAGCAGCACGCGCATGCCGTCCTCGGCCAGCGCCTGTGCCACACCTGCAGCAACCGCCGTTTTCCCCACCCCGCCCTTCTGGTTTATGACGACCTTGCGCTGGACGATGCCGGTGACAGGACGGTGTCTGGGGGAGGGGTTGGCCCTCAGCCAGGTCTGCACCGACTGGGCGAGGCCTTGAACGAACGGCATGCCGTCGCGCTCATTGCAGGTGCTCTTGAGCTCTTCCCACTGCCCCGGCGGCAGCCAGGTGGAGAAGGAGCTGGAACCTGAGGTGTCGACAGCAGGGCAGTCGCCGGACGCTGATGCGCGCCAGGCGGTGATGCCGGCGGACACGGCATCCTGGATGTCGATGCCGAGTTCAGCGGCACGGACCTTGAGGTCCTGGCGCAGCCAGGACGGCAGCTTGGAGACGACCTTCTCTCTGTCTCCTGCAGTACTTGGAGTGACCATGAGGTCAGCTTACTAACCAATACCGAAAAGGGACCAACCCACCTGCTCAACCCGCGTGGCGCGCCCGGAGCCTGACACCACAGCACCCGCCGGACTACGCGCTTCTGACACCCGCAGCCGCATCAAGCAGACCAGGACCAGCGCCAGCCCAGACTCAGAACTGCCGACCTGTCTCATCACAGTTCGACCATCAAGATGGAGCGGTTGTCCTCACCGAGTACAGACGTCATGATCACGAGATGGCTGAGGAGACGGTAGTCGAGAAGACGTGGCGGCTCATGCTCGAGAGGCATCCCACGGCGCGACGGGGAGAGCCCGCAGTCATCGAGGCCGCCTACGCAGAACCTCGGCTGCGGGCCTTGTTCCCGTTTCCGAGCCACGGGGCACTCACCCTTCACCGCAACACGCACTTCCCCTGGAGCAACGATCTGCCGTTCATCGTCGGCGACGCGCAATCGTGCATCGTGTACGCGCCGCTGGGCGCATCTCCGCGTGTCCTGGGCGACTCACTCACACCGAATGAGGCAGCCGCGCTGGTCATCGCCCACCTGCCGAACGACTGCGGGCCCGCCTTCGAGGGACCGTGGCCCCCAGCCGAGAGCTCCACCCGCTGACCAGCTACAGAGCACCAGCCGCCCATCCGGTCAAACGGCGCTGAAACCGCGCACGCTTCAGGGAGACTGGCCAACTATGCTGGACAAAGCCGAAGTACCGCAATCCACCGGCCAGCCGCTGATAACGCCGTTATCAGCGGACCTTGCGAACGGAACGGCTGGCATCAACGCTCACCTCGGCCAACCAGACAGCTGCGGTCAACTCCAGCGTGCTGGCAGACCACTGGGCGGACGCCATGTCGTTCGCCCTCGTCCAGCACTACGGCCGGCGGACCGGTCGGGAACCGGTGATGCCCAGCCGACGAGGTACTCCAGCCACTCGTGCAAGGCCGCCTCAACACGAGCGCCGCATCAGCTTCGAGGCCGACGCCCCCAGAGCCCACTGGTCCTCGGCCGGTGAACGCCGCCAGCTCAGACGCTCAGTCACGTCAACCGCTGCGGTTGGCTAGCAGATCCCCAGCCGCTGTGACCGAGTGCTCGAGATTGCCCGTCTGGCCAACTGCGGGCTCAGTCTTGCGCCACGGGGACGCCGGGCGCGAGAGGGCCGACGTGGTCCACGGTCGGCAGATTCTTCAGATGCAGTACGTGCCTGTTGGCACCCGGTGGGCAACTCCGTAGGGGGTGAGGGCGATGACGCCGACGCCGCGTGAGGTGGTCTCCGAGCCGATGCGGAGGGGGCTGGTCCCGAGATGCTGGGCGATCTGGGGTGCGAGTTCGAATGCTGCCCATTGCCATTCGTCGGCGTCGTCCTCGGATTCCAGCGCTGCGTCCCATACGGGCTGGAGGCCGAGCTCTTCTCTGCGTTTCTGTTCGAACGTAAGGGGATCGCCCAGGGTGAGCAGATGGTCCTCGCCGTCGCCGGTCTCGCTGTACCGTCGGAGCACCTTGCCGTGCTCGGTGACGAGCCAAGCGGAGCCATCGCCTTGAGCGCCGTAGTAGTACGCCTCGGCGCGTCCGTAGCGTGAGCTGAGGCGGGTGCAGAGCTTCAGGACGTCCTCGCTCCGTTCCGCGTCGCAGGGGTCGCACCACGCGCCGAGCACGAAGGTCCAGCCGTCGAGTTCGGGGGTGACGAAGACCCTGGTGAAGCGCCCGTGGCTCCCCTGTTCGGCGTCGTGTCCGTCGGAGTCCACGATGTCGTTGCCGAGCGCGAAGGTCACCGGTCTCGGGTCTGTGAGGCCCAGGATGCTGATGATCCCGGCCTGATCCCCGCTCGGCACCGCGATCCAGTGATTCCAGCAGGCCCACGATGCCATCGGCTGGTCATCCGGGAGCTTCACGCGGATGAGGCGCTCGATTGCCGCCACGTCCTGCGCGGGCAGCACGGTCTCCCCGCCGAGCGCCGCGAGGACAGTCAGCGCCCGGGCACGCTGTCGGCCGGGCCCCGCCCGCCGGATCTGCTGGAGCAGAGGAACAGGGCTGGCTTCGATCTCCTTGCCACGGATCACCAAGGTGTCCTGCGCCTGTTGGGCGACCTCAGGGTCGGGGTCGCCGAGCAACGGCAACAAAGCAGGGATCGTCGACACGCCGACCCCATCACAGAGCCGTATCCCGGCCACCGCCCGGCAGCGGACGAACGCCGAGGTATGAGACATCGCCGTGATGTACTGGCCCAGAAAACCCGCGCCCAGCCATGTGAACGCGAGGCCGACCCTGTCCTTGGCCTCCGCCGTGGACGCGTCGAGGAGCTCCTGGACCAGGCGGTCGAACGCCGCGTCCCCGATGCGCTGGAGCACGGGCACGGCATCCAGCCACTGCACCGGCGACAGCTCATCCGCCAGCTCACGCACGATGGCCTCCGCCGCCACCTCTCCGCCGCTGACCAGTACCTCCGCCGCCGCGACGCACCGGTCCGGGCAGCCCAAGTCCCTCACCAGAGCATTCAACGAAACCTCTCCCCGTGGCCTCACGCCCGATGACGGCATGATCGCGCATGCCTACGACAACGCGCCGAGCCGCCGGACCCACCGACCGGTTGCACCTCGCTACTGAACGCCGCCGACCACAGCTCCGTCCGGTCACGCTGCACCTTACGGTGACCCGGCTCGAAGGCGGTGCTGTGGCCCCGCGCTGCGGGGGCAATGTGCCGGACGAAGACTGCGCAGGGCAACAGAACACTCCGACAGGCCAACTACGGCGCTAAGAGGCCAGGTACAGCACTCAGTCGCAGCAGCCTCTCTCGCGGCCAAAAGGGTGAGTCAACTCCCTCTCCAGGAGGGGCAAACTGGCTGTACGGCCAGCTAACGACCTGAGAGGCGACGCCGCATCCCTTCACCCCAGGCTTCTTGAGATCGCCCGCCTGAGACCCCTTCCAGGCGTTCGCTTTTCTCCAAGAGGACGGCTTTTCTTCGGAAAGCACCTTTTGATCCGCAGCGGGTGCGGGCCCGACCAACGCGCATCCAGGGGCACAGATCTCGGACCTACCGCGTCCGCGCTGAGCTGTGCGAGCATCTCCTGCTCGGCAGCACGATCGGCGGCAGGCAGCCTCAGGAGGAGCGCTACTGCTTGCCGCAGGGGTAGGCCGGCACCTTCCAGCGAGGCGAGTGCGCGATCCGCCCAGAAAACACAAAAGGCCCCGTAGGTCCCACGCCGTGGGACCTACGGGGCCTGATGCGTTCTCCTGCTCCCCTCAACGACGCGTGAGGCGGCGGACCCTCTGCCTGAGCCGGGAGAACCGTGCGGTACACGCGAGGACGGGGGCGTCGACTAGGTGGTCGAGTTCGATGATGCGCTCCTCACCGAACCAGTCGGGCTGGTAGTCGGCGCCCATGCAGACCGGGCAGATGTGGTCGTGGCCGATGAACTCGTACTGCGGGGGACAGCCGAGTTCCGCGCAGTACGGGAGGAGGGGGTCTTCGCCGCAGCCGGAGCAGTACGGGCAGCGGGTGAAGCGGTAGTCGATGGGCGCGCCGTCGTGGAGGTCGGTGTGGAGCTGTGCGAGGCCGCGGACTCCGAGCTCGCGGATCAGGGCGTCGGCGGAGAGGACCTGGGTGCTGAGGGGGGTGCGGTGGTGGGTGCTCAGCATCTGGGCTGCGGTGCACCAGGCGAGGGTGGTGCGGTCGACCGGTGGGGCGGGCCGGCTGTTGGCCCAGGGGGCATCGGGGTCCGGGGGAGGGGCCGGGGTGGTGGGGGCGGTGAGCGGGATGCCGTGGGTGGTGAGTTGGGTGGTGACGTCGGAGATCCGCTGGGGGAACTGGTTGAAGAAGGTGAGCATGAGCGTCCTTGGTCTGGGGTCGGGTTCGGTGGCGCGGGATCGTGTGCGGCCGGCGGGCTGGGGGAGGGCGTGGTCTTCAGGGCTGGTTGGTGTTCTCGAAGGCGTGGATGAGGTGGCCGATCGTGCTGGGGGTGGCGGCTTCGCCGACCCAGCGGCCGGTGGTGGTGAAGACGGGGATCTCGTCGTGGTCGGCGTCGAACACGAGGACGTAGGTGCCGTAGCGCTCCAGCACTGTGGCTCCCAGGGTGGTGAGCGGCGCGGTGTCGAGGACGTCGATCGCGTGGACGCGCAGATGCGGGGGAGTGCCGGGGGAGCCGGTCTCCGTGACGGTGCCGGAGATGAGCAGGAGGTCTCCGAGCTGGGCCCGGTGCAGGATCAGCTCGGTGGCGGCGGGGGTTTCGGTGGTGCAGGCGAAGACCTGCGCGCAGGAGTCCGGTTCGGTGGTGTCGAGGTGGTCGGGGAGGCGGATCAGGTCGAAGTGGGCGGCTGCGGTGTGGGGGCCGGGTTCCGGGGCCGTGTCGAGGTATCCGTCGAGGGTGATGGGGTTCATCGGGTGGCCTTCGTGGTGGTCTTGCGGGTGTGGCGGGGGCGGGGGGTGTGCTGGGCGCGGAGGAGGGCGTCTCGGTTCTGCTTCTGCTGGGCCGGGGTGAGGGGCCGGGGCTTGTGGCGGCTGGACCAGTTCGGGTGGGCTGCGGGTTCGGGATAGGCGTGGTCCTGGTGGCTGGTGCTCATGAGGGACCTCCGGGGGAGGAGTTCAGGAGTAGGGTCGCGGGGGTTGCGTTCTCGTGGCGGTGGGTGCGTGTGCTGAGGAAACCGGGGTGCGGTCACCGGTTTGCTCACCGCGGGAGTTCGTACGGGGTCACGACTCGGGGCGGGTTCGTGGTGAGGTGACCGGTTCACCCTGGTGAGTTCGGTGCTGCCGGTCAGGCGTGGTCGTCGGCGCGGCGGCGTCCGGCCTGGGCGTCGGAGGCGAACCGGCCGAGGCGGGCCTCGGTGGGGTTCGCCGCGATCCACTTTTCGGCGCAGCTCTTGTGGACCGGCTCTCCCGTGTGGGAGCGCATCGGTGTTGGCTGGTCGCACAGGTTGCAGGGGCGGTCCTGCCAGCGGTCGAAGTGGCTGGCGTCGCGCCAGTCGAGGAGGCCGCCGGGGGCCGGGATCAAGCCCGGCTCCACCGACGCCTTCTTGGCTCGGGCGCGGGTCACGGCCTGAAGTCGGGCAGCTGCTGGAGGACCTGGTCGACCAGGTCCTCGGTCGGTTTCCACGGGCCGAGCTGCCCGCGTGCGGGGACGGGCAGGGGGAGCTGCTGGACGTCGGCGAGTTCGAGGTGCCAGGCCTCCGGGTGCGCCCAGGGGGAGCAGAGCGGGGACCCTTCGGGGTCCTGGTGGCAGTCGGTGATCCGGGCGATGCCGACCACCGCGCCGGTGACCAGCTGGCGGTCGCGGATCGTGCGGGCGACGAGCGGGAGGCGCAGGGCGGGGCGGTCGATCTGCTGGCTCGCGTGCAGGAGTACCCAGCCGGTCCGCCACGGCCGGGGTCGGTTCTCGATGCTCTTCGCGCCGGTCAGGATCGCGGCCGCCCAGGGTTGCTTGATGCTGATGCCCCGGATCCAGTCGCCCTCGGGAAGGAGTGCGACGCTCATGCGGCTCGCCCCCACCCGGTGGTGCCCGGGCGGCCGGCCCGGCGCCCGTTGATGGACGGCACCTTGGTCTGTTCCACCGTCGCGAGAACGGCACGGCCGGAGTGCTTTCCCGCGTACAGCGCGGCGTCGGCGGCCCTCTGCAGGGCGGACAGGTCGCGGGTGCCGAGCACGTCCGGCGTCGCGGCGCCGACGGAGGCGGCGACGGCCACGGTGCGGCCGTCGTCCAGGGTGACCGGGGTGTGCAGCATCCGGACCAGCTGCTCCAGGCGCTGTTCGCGGCGGCCGGAGGTCAGCTCCAGGACCACGGCGAACTCGTCGCCTCCGAGGCGGCCGACCGCGGAGCGGGGGCCCGCCCAGGCGGTGAGCCGGAAGCCGAACGCGGCGAGGACCGTGTCTCCGGCCGCGTGGCCCAGGGTGTCGTTCACGGCCTTGAAGCGGTCGGCGTCGACCATCACCACAGCCGCGGACTCGCCGTGGCGGGCCAGGATGCGGCGGGCGCGGGCGGTGTAAGTGTCGCGGCGCAGCAGCCCGGTCAGCGGGTCGCGCTTCGTCGCCGCGAGCTTCTTGTGCAGGGCGACGGCGTGGACCGCCCAGCCGGTCAGCGGAACGGCGGCGGTGGTGAACAGGAGGGCGTGCGGGCTGATCCGGCCCGGTAAGCGCACGGCGGAGTTCATACTGAGGGCTCCCTCTCGTCTAGTACGGGATGGGTGGCCCGGGACGGGCGGCTGATTTGGACGTCGTGGCGTCCGTCCCGGGGTGGAGCTACAGCTCGTAGGTCGTGGAGTTGAGCCAGCTGTACGGGCTCGTCCAGGGGCCGGCCGTGGCGGCAGACCAGTCGAGTTCCCAGCCGGGCCGGTATCCGCAGCAGCACCAGCCGTCCGCGCGCCCGTGGGGGATCTCGCGTCCGGCCTCCGCTGCGGTACGGGCCGCGTCGTAGGCGGCATGGGCGGCCTGGACGGCGGCGGCGCGGCTGTCCGCCCAGCCGGTGAACACGTGCACGCCTTCCAGGCCGGGTGCCTCGGTGTTCCGTATGGGGACGTCGACCTCGTAGTACGGGGGCTGGGGCATGACGTCCATCTCCTCTCGGGTCGCGGCGGTTGAGGGACCACCGCGACCGCCCCGGCCCCGGGCAGTGAGCCGGGGGCCGGGGCGGCACGGAGAGTCCGTCAGCCGTGGACCGCTTCGAGGTCGCCCACATCGAGGCCGGGGGTGTCCTCGTCGTCCTGGTCGTCGGCGTGGTTGGGGCCGTGGACGGTGCAGATGATGTCCTCGTCGTCGTCCAGGTCGCCGTTCAGCGCGCGGAACAGGCAGGTGATGCTGTAGGCGGGCGCCCAGGCCCTACCGGTGCATTCGTCGTCGTGCGGGCACGGCACGGCGACGTCGAACCCGATGTCGCCCTCGCCGTCGATGTCGGTGCGCAGGGCGAGGGTGAGGTACTGCTGGCCGAGGCGGATCTCCGCGACCCGGTCACCGCCGGCGATGTTCGAGCCGGGCTTCCACCGCCACAGCGGCACGATCTCCTTGCCGAACGTCCGGGCCACCAGGTTCAGATCACCGAGACCGTCGCCGCCGTCGAGGCCGAGGTCGGCCTGCCGGGCGGCGCTCCGCCGTTCGAGGAACGGCAGGAGCCGGTCGAAGCGGTCGGAGAAGGCGGTCGCGAAACCCTCTTTCCCCAGGGAAAAGGTCTGGTGCGAGTTGACCATGTCCTGGCGCTGCTTGATGATCGTGGCCTCGGGCACCATGCGGTTCGCCGGCCGTGAGCCCTGCCGCTCGATGCAGACGCTCGCAGGCGTGGTGACCATGACCGCGATCGGCACCATGTTGTGCCGCTTGGCTGCGGCGACCAAGGGCTCCCTGGCTTCCCGGGTGACGTTGGTGGCGTCGACGACCGTGAACAGGCCGCGGCGCATCCTTGCCTCCAGGAGCAGGTGCAGGGCGGCGACCGCGTCACCGGTCGCACCCTGGTCCCCGGCGTCGTCGCTGACGACCTCGCGCAGTGCGTCCAGGGACAGGACCTGCGAGGCGGGCCAGGTGCGCGCGAACGTGGACTTCCCAGCACCGGAAGGGCCGATGAGGACCACCAGACTGTTCTCGGGCATCGGAGGGTAGATGAGCTCAGTCATGCGGATCTCCTCAGGAGAAAGGGGCGCCGGGCAGCGGGGATCGGGGTGCTGCCCGGCGTGATGGGTGAGTGGGTCGGCGGCGTTGTGCGGGGTCGTCAGCGGACGACCATGTGGTCGGGGTGGCCGTTGATCATGTGGTCCACGCACTGCGGGCAGTCCTCACGCGGGCCGAGAGCGGCGTGGGCCTGACGGCTGGCGTAGGCGTGGTACCAGCACTGCGTGCACTCGCCGCGGGGCGGATTCGTCGCCTTCTGGTTCGCCATGTCAGCGGGTGCCGGGGCGGGTGGTGAGCCAGGTGGTGACAGCGGCCGCGCCGATCCCGATCGCTCGGTGGAGCGACGCGTCGAGTTCCATCCAGGAGGTGCCGGGCCCGTTCACCTCGCGGGTGAGCGTGCCGTCGTCGTCCATACGGACGGCCTGGCAGTGCTCGATGTAGCCGGTCTTCCCGGTCTTCTTCGCCAGCCACAGCAGCAGCGCTCCGCGGTCGATCGCGGCGTGGGTCGTGACGTTGATGGCCGCTCCGGCGAGGAGCGCCGCCGGGGTGACCCGGTAGCCGAAGGCGCGGGTGATGCCGATCGTCGCGGCCAGCTGGACGGCGGTGTACGAGGCGACGTGGCAGGCGACCGCGCGCCTGCCGAGGGTGCTGGTGGTCATGGCCGGTCGGGTCGAGTCCGGCGTGGCGGGGGTGCCGTCGGCGTGGACCAGGTCCTCGCCGTACATGCGCTTCCGGGACGCGGTCTTGCTGCCCTGGGCCCAGTGGTCACAGGCCGGGTGCAGCTCGCCGAAGGTCGTCAGGAGGGTGGCGAAGAGGGCCAGGCGCTCGGTGGTGAGGCGGTGGGGCATGCTGGTGGGTCTCCTGATCTCGAATGCGGGTGAAGGGGGAGTGGGGGCGGCCGGCCTCTTTGCCGATGCTGCGGCCGTCCCCGTGTGCGCCTCCGCCCCTGCCTGTGCGGCCTGGGGCGGAGGGGCGTTCAGGTGGCCGGGATGCTGTCGCAGTACGGGCCGCCGGTGTCGTCGCTGTGGACGGCGCGGCCGCCGGTGGCGCGCAGCTCCGTCAGGAGCTCCAGGAGGTCCCTCTCGTCCTCGAGGAGCGTGGGGACGTAACCGTGGCCGCAGGCGCAGGGCACGAGGAGGGTGAGGGCGTCGCGGTAGTCGGCGTCGGCGGTGATCGTGTGGTGCAGCCACAGCCCGCCGTCGAGGTGCGCTACCGCGCTGGGCTGGACGTTGTTGTCGCGCAGGGCGGGGAAGCCGGTCCACGTGTCGTGGTCCACGGCCCGGCCGAGGGTGTCGGAGTAGGCGGTGTAGATATGGTCGGCGGCCGCGGTCTCCGCCAGGTCGCGCTCTTCGTCCTGGACGAGGCCGGCGCAGAGCTGTGCAGTGCTGGCGGCGATGTCGAACAGCAGCGCCAGCGGGGAGCCGGTGGCGGGTGCGGTGAGGATCTCGGTCATTCGGTTCACTCCTGTGGGGACGGGCGTTCAGGCGGCGAGCCGGTGAGTCACCGGAGCCGTGGAGGTGAAGTAGGTGTCGGAGCTGGGTTCGTAGCCCTGGGCGCACGGGTCGCAGGAACCGACGGTGCGCAGAGGCAGGCAGTAGACGTACCGGCGCGCGCACTTCGGGCAGGTGCTCCTTGCGGTGGCTCTGTTCACGAGAACGGGCAGCAGTTCGTCACTGGATCGGGCGGCACAGAGCCGCCGGCGCTGAGGCGGATTGTTCACGGGTTCCGACAGCACCCCGCCTCGTCGTGGACTGGGCGTGTGCGACCAGAGCGCTGTCCGGTGGGACCCGATCGATATCGCCTGGCGGGGTGGTGACCGAGTCGGGCAAGGTTCCAGGTGATGAGCGATGAGTATGAGACGACATACGCCCACCCCGATTCCGTCGAGGGCATGCTGCAACGGGGGCGTGGCCTGGGCGCGGTACGCGCGCTCCAGGACCCGCAGGGTGCCGCTGCGTTCGTGTACGACGGGATCCGCCGTGACTGGCGATGGGACGGGACCGACGATCGGTCTTTGTACCTGGCGCGGCTGGTCCGGGACCTGGAGCTGTCCCCGGCGCCGGTCGTGGACCTGCTGACGGGGGACGAGGAGTCCTGCTTGCGGGCCTGTGAGGTACTGGAGCTGCTGGCTCTTGCAGGATCGGACGAGGCCCGGGAGGGGCTTCGGGCGTATGTCCGGAGAGGCGCGCACTGGGTCCGTGTGCTGGAGTCGGTATCAGCTGGATGGCCGGCAGAGTGGTGGGAAGACCTCGGTGACATCGCGCGCGCTCGGATCAGCGGAGAAGCGGAGCTTCCGTGGTTCTCCGAGCCGTGGACGAGGTTCGGGATCGAAGTACAGAGCCGGCCGTCCTCAACGCGGCCGTCACTGACCGGGCTCAGGACCGCAGACCTCCTCCCCCTGCTCACCGACCCCCGTACGGAAAACGCCACGAAGGTCGAGGCACTGCGTGCGCTGAACAGCAGAGAGCCCTCTGCAGAACTGATCCCGCTGATCCCCTCGCTCGGCACCCCGGACGGCCGCCGACCTCTGCCCCGGCTCAGGCGGGCCGTTGAGCGCCTCGGCACCGCCGCCGTACCCGCAGCCCACGGCTGGGCGCAGGACGAACGCCCCTGGCTGGCCCAGCTGGGAGCCGACATCCTGGCCGAACACCCCGGGCCCGAGGCACTGCCGGGACTCGTAGAAGAACTCGCACAGCAATGGACGGCGCGGACCTGGTGCGGCCCCGACCGGACGGCCCGGCGCCTGGCCCGGTTCGGAGTCGACGCCGCCGACGCAGTGCCCTACCTGCGGCGCTTCTGGCTGCACACCCCGCACTCTTATGAGCGGACCGCGTACCTGGAGGCACTCGCCGCCATCAACAGGGACGGCCTGGACTACGTGTACACCGAGTCCCTCTGGGACTGTGAGGAGACGGCGCGCCTACTGGGAATCGCCTCTGCACCCGCGGGCCCGGAGACCATGGGACGGATCGTCCTGCTGCGCGATGATCCGATGGAGACGTCCGAGGTACGCGCCGCGGCCCGAGCACGGCTGGTGCCCCCTTCTGGCCTACGTCTGACCTGACCCTGTTCGAACAGGGAACCCCCGCCTCCAGGTGCCTCCCGTTCTCGTGAACAACGGCCGTGAACGGATCCGGGTGCCTCCCGAGCTGCTGAACAAACGCTGTCGCGACTCGTGAACAAAGCCACTTGCGGCGATGGCGCGGTCCAGTGCCAGCTCCTGGGCCAGCGTCGGCGTGCGCTTGGGCCGGGCCAGATCGACCCGGAGCAGGAACCCCCGGGTCGGGTGGCGGCACGACCAGTTGGGCCGGGTCGCGCACAGGCGGCATCGCAGGATCGCGACCGGGCCCTCGTTGTCGCCGGGGCTCAGGCCCATCTCCCGAAGAGCCCGTCTCGTGAGGAGGCCTTCGGGTACGGCGCCACGATCGAACTCGGGCAGGGTCGCGTCGCTGCGCGGCACCCGCGCCACCTTGTTGGGGCGCTTGCGGCGGGTGCGCGGCATCACCGGCTCCAGGAGCCCGGTAAGCGCTGCGGGGGCAGCGGGTAGCGGGGCCCGGGGCGCTGCGGGCGGGGCCGTCCGGTTCGGCGGCGCGGGCGGGGAGCGAGCACGAGTTGGTTCCTCCAGGGTTCCGGGGTGCCTGGCGGGGACCGGGGCGCGCAGGGAGCGTGGCCCGGCCCCGACGGGCTGAGTGGTTGGTCAGGGCTGGCGGCGGCGGGGGCCACGGGTGTGGTGCGGGCTGGTGCGGGGAAGCCGTACGTCGCCGGCCGGCTGTGGGCCCGGATGTCCAGGCCGTCGTCGATGGCGCGGTCGGTGGCGGTGATGGTGACGTCACCGGCCACGGTGTTCGCGGTGACGTCGCCTCCGGCGGCGGCGTGGAGGCGCAGGTCGCCCGAGACGCTCTTCAGGTGGGCGGTGCCGCCGAAGTCGTTCACGGTGACGTCCCCGGCCTGGGTGGTGGCGCGGGCGACGTCGGTGCGGCCGAGGTGGATGTCACCGGCCTGGCTGGTGGCGGTGATGTCGGTGGTGTGCGCGGCGGTGATGTTCCCGGACTCGGTGGCCACCTGCACGGTGGCGAGGGTGGCGTAGGCGGTGACGTCGGCGGACTGGGTCCGGGCGGTGAGCGAGCTGCCCTCGGGGACCAGGGCGAGGATCTCGATCGTCGAGCCGGACACCAGCCGGGACTGCCCGTTGAAGGTGAGCCCGCCAGGCCCGATGTTGAGGTCACCGCCGGACACCGCGATCATCGATCCGTAGTTGTTGCGGACGTTCTGCACGACGCCGTACTTGTTGCCGCCGACGAGGACACCGCTGTCCACGTTGGTGTCTGCTCGGCCGGCGGCCTGGACGTGGGCGGTGAGGGCGGTGCTGTCCGCGTCAAGGCGGGCGTTGGCGACCGCGTCGGCCAGGGGCCCGGTCTCATCAGCGGTGCGGAGGGTGATCTCCGCCGTCGTCCGGTCGTGTGCGGTGCGGACGGTGATGGTCCCCGCCGCCCCGAGGAGCTGGGCATCGACCAGGACGGGACCGGGACGGGCGGCGGTGAGGGTGCGAATGGGCATGGCAAAGCTCCCTGCGAGGGTGTGTTGGGGTGCAGGCCGGGCGGCCTGGCCGGTCCTCACCGCCCGGATGATCCGGAAGAGGGTGAGGGCCGGGCAGGTGGCCGGGTCAGCGGGTGCTGGCGGTGAGGATGTCGGCGTGGTCGAACGCCAGGGGCGGGAGATCGGTCAGCGGCCACCAGCGGGCGTCGGCCGCGTCGTCCAGCGGGGTTGGGGCGTCGGGCTCGGGGAGAGTCGCGGTGTAGGCGACGGTGACGTAGCGGCCGCGCGGGTCGCGGCCGGGGGCGTCGAACGCACCGACCTGACCCAGGGCGTCGACGGGGACGGTGATGCCGGTCTCCTCCTTCAGCTCGCGTACGGCGGCCTGGAGGGACGTCTCCCCGGCGTCCACGTGGCCGCCCGGAAGGGCCCAGGATCCGGCGTGCGGGTACCAGCGGCGCTGGATGAGCAGGACGTGGCCGACGGCGAGGAGGACGACGTCGGCGGTGTAGCGGATCGTCTCGTCGCGAGTTTCGACGGTCATGGGGTGCATCCCTTCTCGGTGTGGGTCAGGCCGGTCGGCCTGTCCGGCCCTCGCCCACCGGGGTGGGCGAGGGCCAGGCGGAGCGACCGGAGGTCAGTCCCGGAAGGGGCAGTTGCTGTGCTGGTCGACGGCCGGGGCGGGCATGTGGATGTGGACGTCGGGCCGGGTGGGGGTCTTCGCGGGGTTGGCGGGGCGGCCGACGGTGCGGCGCAGGGTCAGGCCGTTCAGCGCGAGCGCGGACAGGAGCGTCCAGGCCAGGGCCGTCAGGGCGACGGCGATGGTGCGGCTGGTGTCCGGGGTGTCCGTCCAGACCATGAACACCGTGGCCGCGCCCCACGCGGTCCACATCGCGCGCAGCGCGTTGCTGCGGGTGAAGTAGCCGAGGACCAGGGCAGCGATGCCGGTGGCCAGCCACAGCGTGTAGACGGTGGAGGCGGCGATCGGGAGGCCGGCGGAGTGCTGGGCGATGTAGGTGCGGACCGGCTGGTCGACGATGGCGAGGACGCTGTCGGAGGTGTCGACGCCGACCTGCACTGTGGGCACGGCGGTGAGCAGCTGGTGCAGCGTCTGGAGGGCGGCTTCGCCGACGGCCGCCACCACCAGCAGGACGAAGGACGCTGCGGTCAGCATCAGGACGGCCCTGATCCAGGGGGCCATGTGCCGCAGCCCGTCCTGGGGGACGTTGAGGATGTCCATCCACATCAGGTTCAGAACGCCGTCGTCTTCCCACGCCTTGTCCCACCAAGTACGGAGCGCCGCGAACGGCCGGTCCTTGGTCTGCGGTTTCGGGAGGGGCACGGGGAGGTGGGCGAGCTCCTGGCGGTCGGTGCGGGGCGCGTTGTCGTTCTGCACGGAGCAACTCCTTGTTGGTGATGCGGGGTTCACGGAGCGTGCGAGTGGGCCAAGCTGTGGGTGAGCGACGGAATCGACAGAGGTGAAGGGGGCGGCTGCGATGGGGTGGTTCACCCGGGATGAGCCGGTGGAGATCGTCTTCGACCAGGTCATCGACACGGACGACACGATCTGGCCCGCGTTCACCGACGACGACGGTGTGCTGTGGATCGACGTCGACTACGAGGTCGAGGTGACGATCGACCGGGCGATCGTGGACGGGCAGATCCGGGGTGCCGAGGTCGATGACTACGGCCGGATTTGGATCGACTACGACTGACCGGTGAGGCCGGACGGCCTGTCCCGCACCCGAGGCCCGGCTGGCGGGCGGTGTCGGATGCGAGGCAGGGCGCCCGGAGTTCAGCGGACGTCGTTGCGGGTGCGGGAGAACATCCCCCGCTGGTTGCTGGTGTTGTTGATCTGCGTGTTCTGCACGACCGGGCCCTCGTAGACCGTCTTGGACACCGACTGGCGGGCCTTGCTGACCGCGCCGCCGATGGCGGTGGCGACCATCGCGAGTCCCGCGAAGGGCAGGGTGACCATCAGGACGCCGTAGAGCGTGACGGAGGCCAGGCCCTGGAGTACGAGCCAGGCCCCGCAGCCGATTCCGGTGATCCCGGTGCCGACGCCGATGGAGGCGACCGCGATCCCGGCGGCCCAGGCCGGGACGATCCGCTTGTCGTCCTGATGGACGGGCGGGGTGTCGCCGTACGGCGGGACCTCGGTGTTGTCGCGGAACGACGTCGGGAAGTGCCGCACGGGCGGCGTCTCGGGCTGGAAGGACTGGGTGATGATCCGCTCGGCCTCGGCGCGGGCTTCGGCGTCGGTGAGCGGGCGGGTGATGGGCTCGAAGTCCACGGTGATCTCCGGGGGCAGAGGGGCGCCCTCCCCGCCGGGTGGGTGGGGAGGGCGCAGGGGGTGGGGGAGCGGGGCGGTGCTACTGCGGGTCGGCGGCGGCCTCGTCGAGGGCGTCGGGCGTCGGGTACTGCGTCAGCGGCCAGCGGTCCTCGGTGCGGACAACGAGGCCGTTGCGGCGGCCGGTGAGCAGCAGCTCGGTGACGAGCGCGCGGGCCTCGGGGCTGGCCGCGAGGACGTCGGCACCGTCGTCGACGACCAGGACCAGGGGGCGGTTGTTCATCGGGCTCTCCTTCGCGTACGGGCGGGGGGATCGGGCTGGTCAGAAGCTGCTGATCCAGCCGGTGAGGGAGGGGATCGCGCTGTTGACCGTGGGGGCGATGCCGGTGCTGGCGAGGAAGAAGCCGAACAGGCAGACGGCGATGCCCGGCATGATCCGCTGGTAGCCGGTGCGTACGAGGATGAGGACGATGATGCCGAGCAGGACGACCAGGGAGATCGACAAGGCCACGGTTCGTTTCCTTCGGTGAGTCGGGGCTGGTGGGTGCAGGTGCGGGTCAGTTATCGGTGAGCTGCCAGACGCCGCGCTTGCGCGTGGTGGCCAGGCCCTTCGCCTTGAGCTGGGAGCAGGCGTTGCTGACGCTGGAGGGCTGGAAGTCCGGCAGCGCGGCGCGCAGCTCCTTGAGAGGCTTGGGCCCGTCCGCGAGGAGGTCGAGAATCTGGTCCTGGAGGCCGGGCTCCTCGCCGGGGTCGTTGTCGAGGCCGAACAGGATGTCCGCGAACGGCCCGCCGAACGGGACAGGCGCGGCCGAGGTGTCGCCGCCGTCGCCGTCGTTGGTCCCGGTTGCGGGGGCCGGGGTGGCGGCGGCCGGGGTGCTGCCTGGGGCGTCGGAGAAGGCCTGGGCGAGGGTGTCGCAGTCGGCGTACGGGTTGGTGTGCCGCACGTCGTAGAGGCCGACCTTGGCCTGGACGGCCTCCGCCTCGCCCCTGGTGAGTCCGTTGGCCGGCTCTTCGCCGTACAGGGCGATGAGGTCGGGGTAGACCCCGTCGACTTTCTCGGCGAAGAAGGTGCGCATGAACTTCGCCCGGCCGTCGAGGAACATGTACGCCATCCCGGCCGTGGACTCGCCGTCCTCGTCGTCCTTGCCGGAGAACAGCGCTTCGATCTGGCCGTTCTCGTAGATCCGGGCGGGGATGTTCTCCATCTGGAACCCGGCCGGGGCGATGCCGTCCAGGCCCATCTCCTTGGTGGACGAACTCGCGGTGCGCATGAGGAACAGGGCGCCGACCTTGCCCTGCTGGCGGATCGCGTCGTCATCGCCGAGGTCCTTGAGGTGCAGGGACTGCACGGCGAGCCGGATGCCGATGCCGACCTTGCGGCCGGTCTTCTGGATGTCGGCGATGAGGTAGGCGGTGGCCTTGCGCATCGCTTCGTCCGGGTGGGACAGCAGCCGGTTGATCTCGTCCAGCGTGATGTTGATGAGCGGCCACGGCTTGCCCAGCGCGAAGTCGCCGCGCCCCATCTCGTTGGAGATCCGCTCGCGGTACTTCATGACCGCGTGCGCGGCCGTGAGCATCAGCAGCGTTTCGACCGGGCCCTTGGCGAACCAGTCGACCTTGCCTTCCGCCTCCGGCAGGGACATGCCGCCCTGGACGTCGCCGACCCAGGAGACGACGCCGGAGCGCTTCTCCGCGGCGAGGATCAGGTTCTGGAGAACGGACTTGCCCGCGCCGGTGACGCCGGCGGTGATGCCGCGCAGCGCTCCCTGGCCCGGGTCCCACAGGCGCATCCGGGCGGGCTTGCCGTCGTGGCAGACGCCGATGGTGACCCGCCCTTTGGAGTCCATCGTCAGGTCTTCGACGGTGGCCTTGCGGACCTTCATCAGCGGGTTGGTCTTGTAGACGGAGACGACGCCCTGGCGGATGCCGTCGGTCTCGATGACGAGGCGGGAGGGGTCGTCGATGCCGAAGGCGGAGCAGATCGCCGTGTGCGGCAGGTAGATCGTCTTGCCCGGCGGGGAGGCGACCAGGAGGACGATGCGGTCCTTCTCGGTCCGGTGGTCGATCAGGTCGACGCCGGGGGCGGCCTTGCCCGGGGCGGCGACCGCGGTCTCCCACAGACCCCGGATGCCTTCGGCTACGGCCTCGGTATCCTCGGAGGTGGGGCGGGCGACCACTCGCATCCGGCCGGGCCCCGAGCCCTGAACGGGTCGCATCTTCACCGTGCCGACTGGGAAGTCGAACGCGGCGGCGAGCTGCACGTCAGTGAAGGTGGGTACGGCCTTCCCTGCCTGGGCGACGACGACGGCTTCGAAGTCGGGCCGGTCGGTGCGGTACGGGGCGATGGAGACGAGCCGGGTGCCGTCGCCGGTGGCCTGCTGCCACTTCGCGGCGAGGAACTCGGTGTACGTCAGCTCCCGGGGAGCAAGGCCGGTGCCGGGCTGCACCTGGTGCTCGGTGAGCTCCAGGACCAGGCCGGCGCTGCGGGTGAGCGGCGCCATCCAGCCCATCAGACCGGCCCAGGCAGCGGCGTCGACGATCTCCCACCAGTTGAAGCCGGGGGTGATCAGGTTCGCCACGTAGGTGCCGGCGGCCGTGAGGAAGGGGATCGCGCGCTGCGCCCGGGTGATGGCACTCAGGCCCTGGCCCTCGGTGTTCTTCGTCTTCGCGTACAGCCAGGCCAGGGTGCCCAGCCCGATGCCGCCGGAGGCGAGGTAGGACCAGGCACTGTCGTCCAGCTGCGGGCCGACAGCCATCCCGGCGGCGGCGAGGGCGTAGGAGGTGCGTTCGGCCAGGACGCGCCGGTAGATGACGTGGCCGGGGACGGACTTGGTGGTGTCGACGGCCGGTGCGGCCTGGTCGGTGGTGCTCAACGCAGCCTCCGTATCTGGGCAGGGTGCAGCGAGGGGCCGTGCCCGGTGTGGGCGCGGCCCCTTGCTGCGGTGGGTGGGTTGGGGTTAGTGGCGGCGGCCGGTGCGCCGGTAGAAGCCGGGCTTGGCCTGTTGGACTCCGGAGCCGTTGGAGGCTTCGTAGCCGGGGCGGTACTCGCTCTCGTGGGCGTTGTTGAAGCCGCGGGCGTCGTTGTCGACGGAGTCGGCGGCGTTCACCATGTCGCCGGAGGCCTCCGCGACGCCGGTGAGCGCGGTGGAGACGTCCTCGATCATCGAGGTGAAGCGGGGCTCGACTTCGGCCTGGCCGCACATCTCCGCCAGGCGCAGGGCTGCGGTGGAGTTGGCCTGCATGTGGGAGCGGAGCAGGTGCATGCCCTCCTTGAGGAAGAGGGCGGAGGCGGCGAGCTTCGCGGTCCGGCCCGCGAGGGCGAGGAAGCCGAGGGGGCCGCCCGTACCGCCGGTGCTGCTGGCGACGCCGTGGTTCATGCCCGGGATGGCCGGGAGGTTGTCGCTCACGTGCTGATCTCCTCTCAGTTCTGGTTGTGGACGCGGGCGGCGGGGACGGCCAGGCCGGTGTCCTCGGTGGCCTGCTGGAGCGGCCGGTAGGCGTCGAACATGGCGTTCTCCGCACTCTCGGAGAGCTCGGCGGCCATCAGGGACTTGGCGGCCATCTCGTCGGCCTTGCGGGCCAGCAGCTCCATGGACTCCGCGAGTTTCGCCATCGCGGCGCCGGTCAGGCGGCCGATGACGTTGTGCGTGGAGCGCAGGTCGACGGCGAGGTCCTCGAGCTCGTACCGGATCTGCCGGGCCTTCATGGAGAGCTTGCTGCAGGTCTCATGTGCCTTGAACGACTGAGCGGTGAGCTCCTCGAGGACGTCGAGGGAGTCGTCGAGGGTCACCTCCGTCTCGTGCTGGGCGTCCATGTCCGCGATGCCGCCGCTGCCCCACTGGGCCAGCCAGCTGTCGCGGGTGTCGGGGGCAGTGCTCACGCTGTTCTCCTTCGTGCTCGGGTTGTCGGCGGGGCCGCCCGCGCCGGACGTCGCCGGGCTGGGCTCGGGGGAGTCGGCCCGCTCGACCGTGATCGGCCCGGCCTGGGCGGGCACCGCCGTCGCCATGCCCATCGCCTCGAACGGCGTCAGGCGCTGCTGACCGGTGCCCGGCACCGTGCCCCCGCCCACCGGGACCGGACCCGTACTGGGTCCGGCAGGTGCGGCGGGCGGGGCCGGGGTCACTGCCGCAGGACCAGGTGCCCCCGGCGGCGGTGATGGGGCGGGGGCCGCCCCGCCGGGCGCGGCAGCCGCGCCGGCCGGGGCCGGAGTAGCTGCCGGAGGACCGGGCGGGACCGGTGGCACGGGCGGGGTGGTGGTGGTGCCGGTCGTCGGCGCGGGGACCGTGGTGGTGCGCATCCGGGCGCGTTTGCGGGCCCGCGCCTTGGCCGTGGACCAGGGGGTACGGCGGGCCGGGGCCTTCGCGGCCGGACCCGACGGTGCCTTCGCCGCGGGCCCGGAGGGTGCCTTCCCGGCGGGGCCGGCGGGCTTGGTGGTGCCGGGCTTGGTGGTCTTGGTCTTCGGGCCGGACTTCTTTTTCGGCTTCCTGACCTTGACCTTCGTGACGATGGGCGGGCCGAGCTTCTTGCGGCGGAGCTTGAGCCGCTTCTCGGCGGTCTCGTGCACGGCCTCGCCGAAGGTGGTCCGGCCCCGGGCGGCGGACTTGCGGGCCGCGTCCATCTTCTTGCCGTACTCGCGGTCGAAGCGACGGCATTTGCGGCAGCGGCAGCCGTAGGAGTCCGACGCCGCCATGGTGCCGTGTGCGATCCCCGGCGTGAGCGTGACCTTCTTGCCCTTTCGGGACTTCCCGCCCGGCGCCTTGGGCACCGAGGCCGGGCCGGTCCCGCCCTTGCCGGAGCGGGTCTTGCCCTTCTTCCCGCCGCCGCGCTTGCTGCCGGGCGCGGTGGTGGCGCCCGCGCCGCCGCCCTTGCCCTTCGGCTTCGTCTTCGGGCCGGTGCCCGCCGTGGTGGAGCCGGGCTTCTTGCGCAGGATCCCGGCCGGGCCGGTCGTCCCGCGCGGCGACTTCTTCGTGCCGCTCTTAGGGCCGGCCCCTGTTCCCTTGCCGGTACCCGGCCCCTTCGGGCTGGTCGCTCCGGGCGTGGTCTTCCCACCCGCACCCTTGCCGGATCCCGTGCCCTTCGTGGTGGGGGCCTTCGTGGTCGGTGTGGTCTTCCCGCCCGTGCCCTTGCCGGTTCCCGCCCCGTTCTTCTTCTGCGTGCCACCCGAGGAACCGCCGGCTCCGGCCCCGGTGCTGCCGGGGCCGCGCTTGCGGTTCCGGAGGGAACCACCGCCGGAGGCCCCGGACCCACCGCCGGGGCCGCGGTTCTTCCCGCCGCCCCCGCTGCCGTTGTTCGGGCCTTTGCCGGAGCCGGAGCCTCCCGGGCCGCCCGATCCTCCGCCCGTTCCGGGGTTGTGGTTCTTCTTGAGGCTGTGGCCGCCGCCCTGGGAGTTGCGCTTGAGCGGGGTGATCCCGGAGCCGTTCTTGTTGGGCGAGTTGGTACGGCCGCCGCCCGAGCC
The DNA here is from genome assembly GCF_014650675.1 of Streptomyces anulatus. Lineage (GTDB taxonomy): Bacteria > Actinomycetota > Actinomycetes > Streptomycetales > Streptomycetaceae > Streptomyces > Streptomyces anulatus. The sequence continues at coordinate 22,301 of NZ_BMVK01000029.1, forward strand.
GGAGCCCGAACCGCCGCCAGGACCGCGTCCGCGCCCGCCTCCGGCACCGCTGCCGGAGCCGCTGGGTGACTTGGTCGTCGACCCGCCGCGCCGCCCTCCACCGGAGCCGCTGTGGGTCCCGCTGCCGCCCCGCCCGGACCGGCCCGGACCACCGGCGCCAGACCGCCCCGACGAGCCGCCAGAGCCGCTCTGGAGGGCCTTGCGGCCGTACTCGGGCCCGGACGGCACCTGCTTCTTCGCACCGCCCTTGGAGGAGCCCCCCCTGCCGCTGCCCGCGGTCTTCGCGACCGCCTCACGCTGCTCCCTGCTGGCCCGGCCCGCCGCGATGCTGGAGTGAATACCGCGCATCGCCGCGAGGGATACCGCGAGGATCGCCGCCAGGGACAGCGACCCCAGGCCCGGCGGCGATGCCGCCGGGGAACCCTCCGAACGGAAGGTCGCCGGGACCACCGCACCCGCACCGGCGGGAGCCGCGACGGCCCCCGGCGCGGGAGCGAACGGCGCACTCTGACCGGGGTCCGGAAGGGCCGCGATGACATCCATCGGGTCGGTCCGCGTCGCGAGTGCAAACGGCTCCGCAGTGGCCGGGGCGGGGTCCGCGGAGGCCGCGAACGGCACGTCGGCGGGGACCTGCGCGAGGGGTTCCGCCGGGGGGTCGGCGGGGGCGGTGTAGCCCACGCGGGGGAAGTTGATCACATTGTTGGGGCCGTCGTCGTCGGCCATGACGTCTCCCTCTCGGAGTTGACAGACGGTCACCGCCTGGGGCACTCTCGCGCGCGCACGACACGCGCGCGCCTTGGGGTGCTCCGGGCAGCGAGTAGGAGGCGGTGAAGAAGAAGAACTTCGTCACCCTCCGTTGTGCTTGTAGAAGTCGTGCAGTGTGGCGGTGAGCTTGCGCCACACATCCGGCTTGCCGTCGCGCTCCGCCTGGCGGGCCAGGGTCCGGCACGCGTCGTACCAGACCCCGGCCCGCTCCTGGTCGCTCCGGGCTTCCGCGATCCGTCCGTTCCAGTGCTTCGCGCGGTTTTGCGTCTGCCGAGGCGTCGTCACTGCCCTTCTCCCTTGGCGAAGTAGTCGTTGATCGTGCTGGTCGGACGCTCACCACCGGCCGCCATCGGCCACTGCCCGAAGGGGCTCTCCGGAGTCACGAACTCCGCCGGCCTGGCCTGCGGAACCGTGCCCGCGGGCTGCTCCTGGGGGGTGTTGAGCGCGGTCACCGTCCGGTTCAGCGAGCCCGCGACGGCCGCGCCGACGGCGGCCTGGCGGCCGTTCTTGCGCTCCAGCTTCTTGGCCTCCGCGACCGCCCGGCGCTGCGGGAGCTCCAGGACCTCGTTGACGTAGGTCGCATACAGGGCCTCCGCCTTGCTCGCGGCCTCACCGGACGCCCTCTGCATGGCCTTGAGCTGCCGCGCGACCTTCCAGGCCCGCAGCCTCTTGGCCATCCAGCGGTCGCCCTCGATCGGCGTCTGCTCCAGGCGGCGGCGCACGATGTCCGCGATCTGCCCGTACTGCTGGGCGTCACGAACGTGCTGGTCGCGGACGGTCGCGGTGAAGGCCCGCAGGCCCTCGTCCGTGAACAGGGCGTTGATATCCATGAGGGGGTTCTCCTTCTGGGGCGGGGGCGATCTGGGAGGCTTTGTCGTGGCGTTACGGCGCCTTCACCGCGTCCCCGAGGCGCTGTCTTCGTCTCGGGGGCCGGTGGAACCGTCGAACAGCTCGTTTGTGCAGGTCACTGCCCCGGTACGTAGCCGTCGGCGAGCAGCAGGGCTGCTTCGGCGCGGTACTCGGAGGCGGTTCCGGGGGAGTTGAGCAGCAGCTCGTGCTGGATGTCGGCGAGCGGCAGCCGTTCGGCGTCGCCGCCGACGGCGAGGATCATCCGGGCGACCTTGCGCAGCCCCCGCTCGCGCGGCTTCAGCCGCGCGATGTCCTCGGCTTCGACCGCGGCCCGCTCGATTTCGGCAGCGGCCCGCCGCGTTTCGGCAGCGGCCTTCGCCGTTTCGGCGGCAGCCTTGCGGGCCTGCTCAATACCGGTGGCGGCGCGCGCCTTCCGCTCGATCTCCTCGGTCTCCAGGCGGGCCGTTTCGGCAGCGGCCCGCCGCGTTTCGGCAGCAGCCGCTTCGATTTCGGCAGCGGCCTGGTCGGCTTCGGCCGTGGCCTTGCGGGCTTCGGCGATGCCCTGGGTCTCGACCGCCTGCGCTTCGGCGGCGGCGACCCGGTCGTTCTCCGCCGCCTCCTTCCGCTTCTCGGCTGCCGCGCGCTCCAGCTCGGCCGTACGGAGATCAGCGTCGGCCCTGGCCTCGCGGGCTGCTGCCTCCTTACGCTCGGCCTCGGCCACTCGTGTACGGGCCTCGGCCTGAACAGCGGTCTCCAGCGCCGTCTCGTTCAGCTCGGCAGCCCGCTCGGCGGCGCTGATCTGGGCCTTGGAGTGCGCGCGGGCCATCCCCTTCTCGCCCTCCACCCGTGCCCGGACCGATTCGAGCTGGCCGTCAGCTTCCAGGCGCTCGGCCTCGGCCCGCTTCTCGGCGAGCTCCTGGCGGGTCGTCGCCTCCAGGCGCCGCCGCTCGGCCTCTTCCTCCCGCTTCTCCGCTTCGGCTTCCTGCTGGTCAGGCATGGCGAGTGCCTCGCGGACGGTGTAGCCGTAGGGCGCCATCTTCATCGGCAGCCGCTCGTCGTCGGTGGCCTTGGACAGGTCGCCGTCGTACTTGCGCTTGAGCCACTGCTCGTACGCGAGAAGGTCCTGCTCGCGGCGGACCATCTCGGGGTAGGAGGCCACTCCCCACAGCCGCATCCGGCGGTAGATCCGGGGTGTGGCGATGGGGGCGAGGACCCAGCGGATCAGCGGGATCGCATCACGCTCGGCTCGGCCGGGGCGCACGATCCGGTCGATCGCGTCCCGGCCGACCTCCACGATCATGATGAACAGGACCGGAACGACACCGTGCGCGAACGCGGCGACGTAGTCCACCAGCGTCCACGCCCGGTCCTTCGGCACCGCCGAGGCCGCGTTGAGGACGACAGTTGCGCTGGTCAGGAGCCATACCGGGTAGCGGACCCAGGTGATGGGCCGCTTGAGCCAGGCCATCAGCAGGTCGACCGCGATCATCACCATGATCCCGACGTCGACACCGACGGCGAACAGCTTGCCCTTGTCGAGCGACCCGAAGCGGAGCTCCTTGTGCGCGAAGCTCGCGACGTGCGCGAACGACAGGTAGAGGCCGATGCCGGCGAGGATCAGCGCAGCGGCCACGATCCCGCCGACCGCGAGCTTCTGGATACCCGTCAGCCGCTGCCGGGGCGGGACGGAGCCGGTCTCGTCCGGATTCCGCTTCTGCGTCCCCGAAACGAAATCCGGCGTCTCCGAAACAGCGCCGGGTGTTACCGAAACGGCAGTCGGTGCGGGCGAAACGGGGTCGGGTCCGGCCGCGGTACGCGGCCACTCGGTGATCGTCATCAGGGCCTCCGGAATGAGGGATTCAGGGCGGGAACGAAACGGCGGGCGCTGCCACCGAAACGCGGGCGGCTGCTCCCGAAACGGGGTGCGGTGGAACCGAAACGGGGCTTGCGGGCTTGCCGCTCGTGGTCCGGAGCTCCGTCTCCGACCGGTCCAGCGCGGCGGGAGCACCGGCCGCCCGTCCCCGGGCGGCCGGTGCTCCCGAAACGCTGCCGGGCGGAGACGAAACGCAAGCCGGGTGGAAACGAAACGCGGAGTGGCCCAGCAGGGCTCGAACAGGGGGTGGTTCAGACGGCCCGGGGGAGGGTCAGGCGTTGGCCTGAAGAACCAGGCGGTCGATGCGGGCGGCGGGGAACTGGAGGCTGTAGCCCTTGCTGAGCCGGACCTCGATCCGGCTCCCGGTGTCCTCGATGCTGCGGACGATGACGGGGATGTCGGCCTGGTGGCCGGTCTGGATCGTGCGGTGCGGGGCGTGATCGCCCCTGCGGAAGGTGCTGCCGTCGGTGAGGAGCAGCTCGGTGATCTGGCTGGACATGGTGCGGATTCCTTTCAGGCCGTGAAGGCCGGGGTGTCGGTGGGCCGATGCGGGGCGACGATCTGACCGTCGGGGAGAACCTCGCCGGTGTCCTCGAAGAGCAGAACTGCGTTGCACAACAGGCTCCAGCCCTGCACCGCGTGGGCAGCGATGACCTTCGCGGCCTCCCGGTCAGGGCTCTCGGCGCTCGGGCACTTCGGGGTGTGCTGGCACAGCGAGTCCGGCAGCACGGCGGGGCTGGTGATCGGAAGGGCGGGGCGGCAGCTTTCCATGGGGCTCTCCTCGATGAGGGGCGGGCGAGCGGTGCGGTCAGGTGCGCCTGATCTTCTGCTGAGCGAGGTAGTCGTCCTCGAGCCGGACGAGATCGCCGTACAAACGCCGGCCCGGCGCGCAGCGGCGCTCCGGCGAACACGTGGTGCAGGCGGCGTCGTGCTCCCGGACGGCTACGGCGGCGTCCATGTAGAGGTCGTACAGGCTGCGCTTCGTCACGCGGCGGCCTTCTGCTCCTTGAGGCGCAGGCGCGCGGCCCGCCGCTTAAGGGTGCGACGGTCGTCCTCGTCGGCGCCGCCCCACACCCCGTGGTCCTGGCCGGACTCCAGCGCCCAGTCCAGGCAGGCCTCCATGACCGGGCAGGTACGGCACACGGCCTTGGCTTCCTCGGCCTGGGCCAGGGCCGGGCCGGTGGTGCCGATGGGGAAGAACAGGTCGGGGTCCTCGTCCCGGCACATCGCGCGAATCCGCCAGTTGGTGTTGACCGGCAGGTCCGCGGCGGGCGCGTAGACGGCGTTCACGATGAGAGAGTTCATCAGGGCCTCCGTGTAGGTCCGTACAGAGCGGCCCCGGGGGTGCGTCCCCGGGGCCGCTCGCGTGTGGTGGCGGCCGTTGGGCCGGAGCGATGGGTGGTCCCGGCGCTCTCCGCCGCCTCCGCGCCCGTGCTTCCGGGGGTGGAGGCGACAGGCTGAGCCGGGATCAGCGGCGGTTGCTCTCCGACTGCTTGTTCTGCTCGGCGTTCTTCCGGGAGAGCTCGGCGCGCTCGGCGTCGGTCAGGCTCGTGATCGCAGTGCTCATCGGGCCACCCCCGTTCCGCCGCACGGGCCGCAGGACTGCCAGTGCTGGCGGGTCACCCCGTCGGCGCTGGTGTCGACGGTCCTGCCGCCCGTGCCCTGCCAGTTGTCGCACTGCCCGCCCGCCGTCGGCCCGGCCGGGAGTGTCGGGGTGAAGGTCAGTGGACGGGTCAGGTGGAGCACCGGCTGCCGGGACTGGCCCGGGGCCATCTCCGCGAACGTCCGGCGGGCCTGGCGGCCGACGGCGGCCGCCAAGTCGTCGCCCTCGGCCGTCAGCTGACGGACCAGCTGGTGAAAGCGTTCGGTCTCGTCGCGCTCGTATCCGCGGCCGTCGTCGCCGCTCCGGTCGTCCAGGTCGCCGATCTCGTCGGCCACGCCCGCACGTGGGGCCAGCGCGGTCAGCAGCTGCGAAACGCCGGTGCAGGTGCAGGCCTCCATGATGAGCTGGCAGGTGGGGCAGACGCCGCCCGTCAGGGCGGGGGTCGTGCGTGTCATGCTGTGCATCAGGTCCTCCAGTTCAGGTCCTGGACAGCCCCGGGGGCGCAATCCCTGGGGCTGTCGCCGTTCACTCCCCCTTCGGGGAGTCGACTGCTGTACGAGCAGCCGAGGCCCCGGCCGACCCCCTCGCGTGGGGTCGGCCGGGGCCTCGGTCGTTCGTCGCAAGTGCGGGTCAGGCAGGCAGAGCCGCCATGGTCTTCCGCTGCGCGTACTGCTTGCCCAGCTCGGCCTGCCGCCGGTCGTACGCCTCGAGGTTCTCCGGCTCCGTCGGCACGCTGGGGACCTCGGCCTGGGCGGGCGCCTCGGGCCGGGCGGGCGGAACGGGAACGACCGAACGGCGGGTGTCGGCGTCCTGCACCGCCGGGAGTACGGCGGCCCACGCGGACTGGCGCTTCGGGGCGGCCGCGCGGTCGAACCGCCGACGCTCCTGGTGCTTCAGCTGCTCGCGGGCGATCGTGCAGGAGGCGTCCGTCTCAGCAAGCCGGACCTCCAGGGCACGCCCCGCGTCGCACCTTCCGCCGGCCCCACAGAGGGAGCAGGCAACGCGGTGCTGGTCGACGGCGTGGCGAGCGCGTTCCAGCAGCGGGAGCAGGCGGTGCAGGGTCGGCGTGCCCTGCGGTCCCCGGTCGGCGAGGCGGTAGATCGGGACGGGCGGCTGTGCCAGCGGCTTGTAGTGCTGGCGGGCGGAGCGGCGGCCCGTCGCTGTGCTGTCGGCGGCGAGCATCCTCTCGCCCCACTGCTCGACGCTGATGTCCATGTCGATCAGCTGCGCACTGCCGGGGCAGCGGGGAGCGCGGCCGCCGCGGACCTCGCGGTCCAGGTGGTGGGTTTTGATCATCTTGCGGTAGAGCGGGTGCCACGTGTCGCAGTCGGGGCAGACGATGGAGTGGCGCTCGCCGTCGCGGAGGTTGAGGTTCTGGGGCGGGATCTCGCTCGCCTTGAGGGCGGGCCGACGGCTGGGACGCATCAGGTACTCCCTGGTCAACGAGGAAGAAGCTCGGGTTCGGACTTGGTTGCGTTCTCCGCCCTCCACGGGCTTACGAGGGGCCGTGGAGGACGGGCAGCGCAACTGCTGTCAGAGCGACCACACGAGCCGGCACGGGGACCTCGTCATTCGTCACCCGGCAACCCGTCCCTTGAGGCGGGCATCCACATAGCTCTGTGCGGTACTGCGCTTTTCGGTTGGTGGTGCGCAGGAGACCGAAGGTTCCGGCCCGCTGTCGCATGCGCCGAAGAGACGGTGACCCCTGCTGTTTCGCGGTGGTACGACTTAGACAATGAACCCTTCTAGAAGGGTTGTCAACCCTTCTAGAATCGTGTTCACTGGAGGCATCAACAAGAGGAGTCGCCATGCCTTCGTCCAAGCAGCCGCCGAAGTGGCGACAGATCGCTGACGAGATCGCAGCGCAGATCAATGAGGGGCACTACGCCCCTGATCAGCGGCTTCCTTCGGTGCAAGCGCAAGTAGCCGCCGGCAAGGGGGCCACCGCGACCGTTCATCGGGCCTACCAAGCACTGGAGGCAGAAGGGCTTGTTCGGATGGTCTTCGGGAGCGGCACGGTCGTTCTCGGCCCGGGCGACTCGCCTGAGACTGTTGTTACAGGCGCGGCCCGCCTAGAACGGCTCCGCCGAACTGGACAGCCGCTTACGCCGGGCGAGACCTATGTGAACGCGCAATCGGTGATTCGCTCCTGTGCGGATACAGAAATCTCGGCACTCCTCGGAGTCGAGTTGTACGACGAGATCGTGATCCGCAGCCGCACCTTCATGCGAGGCGAGCGGGCGATCACCTTGGCCCTCAACTGCATTCACATGCGTGCGTTGGCCGCCCTACCTGAGCTTCTAGATCCGGGGCCCATGCCGAAGTTCCGTCACGACCTCTACGCCGAACGCACGGGGCAGCAGCTAACGGCCGGTCCGCAGAAGAGCGCCGCCCGGTTCGCCGCCACTCAAGAACTCGCCGAATTCGGCATCGACGTTCCCCCGGACGTACCCGTACCCGTGCTGGTGCTCCGCACTGTCTACTCCGACGACGAAGGCCCGTTGGAGGTGTGGGAAGACATCCTTCGCCCCGGCATGTGGCACGCCAGTTCCTGATGGCGTGCCACGCCCAGCTCCCCCGGACTGGCACGCGTAAGGGCAGTGACGGCTTGTCAGCCCCCGGGCATGCTTGACGTCCAACACGTTGCCGCCAATGAAGAGCGAGGCACCCCGGAGCGGTAAGGTGGCGTCGACGTAGATCAAATGGGAGTGGCCCCATCTACCGGCCTTGGACAAGCCGGGAGGGGCCACTCGGGCCAAAAGACCTTGTAGCAGGGGTCTTTGAGCCTGCCGCGCACTCCTAGGAACCAGGAGGTGGCGACGTGATCAGGGTACCCGTACCCGCACGCGCACACACCGCACCCCGCCGTGGGACCAGCGACCTTGCTGGTCGCTGGTCCTTCGACGGGGCGTTCGTGCTGTCTAAGTCCGGAAACGCCCCGTACCGCGCCTCTGACGAGGGGGACGGGATGACGTAGGTCCTTCTGGGGCGGCACCCGTACGGGTCTGCCGCCCCGGGCCTCCGAGCCGCGAGGTGATTGCAGTCACCTCAGCTGGAGCGCCCTTCTGACACCGGAGAGCCTTGCAGGGCTCTCCGAAGGGATTGCCCGTCCAGTGCCAGCTGGCCGAGCGGTTCAACATCAGGTTTCTCCACGAAACCGAAGCCCTTTAAGGGGCTTCGTCGTGCCAAGAGGCGAGCCCCTTCAACACGGGAGCCATTGTGCACGACGTTTCGCGTGCCTGCCACCATCGGCATGCCCACACACCTCTCTTCCGGCCCGTTCTCGCGCCACGGAACAGCCCCGGAGTGACCAAGGTCACCAGCGGGTTCCTACTCAACGGGCGCGGCAGCTTCATCCTTTCGAGTGCTTTACCGCCCGTCCTTCGCGCGTTGGCAGTTGCTGGCGCGGTGGGTAAGTGAGCGCCGTGGCGGCACCGGCCGCGCTCCCGCGCCCCCGTACTTTCGTTGGCGGGGCTGCGCGGCGTGGGCTGCGGTTGGTCCCGGCCGGGCCGGTCCCGAAGCTTGCGGCGGGTCATCCGCTGTCGCTCGGTCCGGACGCGCGCGCCCGGTTGGGTGGCGCGGTGCGGGCGCTGCTGGACACGGCCGGCTTGAACGGCGCGGCGGACGCGGTGCGGCTGGCGGTGCTGGTGCTGGCGTCGCGGACGCCGTCGGAGACGGGGGAGGTGGAGATCCGTACGGCGGAGCTGGGCCGGTGGATCGGGTTGTCGAGGTCGCGTACGGCTACGGCGGTTGTTCCGGCTCTGAAGAAGTCCGGGCTGGTCTCGGTGGTGACGGACGAGGGTGAGTTCGGGCAGGACGACGGGCTGGTGTGTCGGGTGCTGCCGATGTGGGCGGGCCAGGGCGTGGCGGGGCATCCGCTGAATCTGGCGAAGAAGGAGTTCGCGACGTTCTTGCGGCTGTTGGAGGCCGTGATGGCACCGGGGTGGGTTCACCGGGACGGGTCGGTCACTCCGGCCGGGCTGCTCGGGGCGCGTACGGGGCGGGGGGCGGCGACGGACCGGTTGGCGCTGCTGCTGCTGGTGCTGGAGGCGCGGGAAAACGGGTGGGTGCGGCAGTGCGGCGGGGCGGTGGATACCGGTCGTGGTCGTGCTGCGGCAACGCTGGCCCGGCTGCTGGGGTGCAAGGCGTCGGCGGGGGAGCGGGTGCTGGAGCGGCTGGAGAAGGTGGGGTTGGTGCTGCGGCCGCGGGCGAGGACTGCTTCCCGGCTGAACCAGCGCGGTCGGCTGGTAGTGCCGGCGGTGGCCGCCGCGCACGGCCGCAAGGTCGCGACAGGGGTCCAGGAGCAGGGCGCGGAAGATGAGGGGGCCGGTTTTTCAGACCCCGACGGTCCGGTAATGCCTGGTGAGTTCCCTGACTTTGATGGGTCGGCGCAGGTCAGCGACGTGGAAGGAGCCGGTGAGGAGGAGAGTTCCGACCCCGACCTTGCGGGAATCCTTCACGCTGATCACCCGCACGTGGGTACTCCGCTTGTTCCCCTGCGGCTTTCTGGTGGCTTTTCCGGCGAAGGCCGTGGGGGGCAGGGCCGTCCGCCGGAGCGCGCGTGCGCGGGCGAGGACCAGGCCGTCGACGGCGAGGACTCCGCTGCCGGTTCCGTGTCTGCGGTGGCTGAGGGCGGCCCGCTGCGCGGGGAAAAGCCGAAAGTTTCCCCGGTCGATGAGGGGGGTGAGAAGCGTGCTGCTGGTGCTGGTGCTGGTGCCGGTGTCCGGCCGACGGTCGTGGGCTGGGACAAGGCGCAGCAGCAGCGGAGGGTGGACCTGCCTGTGGATCTTCGCCTGCGGGTGGCTCTGGGGCCGGTGGTGTGGCTGTGGAAGCAGCTGTCCAGGTGGCAGCAGGACCAGGTGGAGGCTGCGGCGAAGGCCGAGTTGGCGCAGCTCGCGGGTCTGGGGCTGACGCCCGAGGGAGCGCCGCAGCTGCTGGCCGGCCGGCTCACGGACCGCCTGGCCGAGACCGGCGGCGAGGCCTTGGTCAACGAGCCGTACGGGTGGCTGATGAGCCGAGGCCTGGTGCGGCGGCCCGCGTGCTCGGACCCGCGTTGCGACGACGGCATCCGTCTGGACACCGGCGGCGATTGTGCGAGCTGCGGGAACGTGATCCACAGTCGGCGATCTCAGCGAACGCAGATCGCGGCGCAGATCGACCGAGATCTGCCTGCCCTCACCGAGGACGAGCGCCGGCGGCTCCTTGAGAGCAGACTGCGGGAGCAGGCTGCCATCGAAGCGCAGGACTTCGTTTGGCGAACGGAGCGGGCCCGCGCGGAGAAGGCCGAGCGTACTGCGGCTCGTGCGGCATCCGCGGAACAGGCGGAGCGCGAGCGACAGGCCGCGGCCGCCGCTGAGGCGGCGCGCCGGATCCTGCCGTGCGGGGACTGTGGGCAGCAGCGGTCCGGCGGGCTGTGCGAGGCGTGTGGCTACCGGCGCCGGACCGAGGTGCTGATCGTGGAGACCGGGCGGGTCGCCGCCACCTGGTCCGCCGACCTGACCGACCCGGGCACCGTCGGCGCCGTCACTGACGAGGTCCGCACCTCGCTGCTGACCGATATCACGAGGGCGCAGGACGAGGTCATGGCGATGATGGAGCCCGGCGAGCTGGACGCGGACCCTGCCGGCGTCGACGCCGTACTCGCCTTCACCGCGCTCCAGACCGTGGAAGCGGCGCTGCCGGAGTACCGCAGCAGTGCCCTGGGACGGCTCGGGCGTACCAAGGAAGCCGACACAGAGGCGGCCCAGGCGTACCGGACCGAGCGGGGACGGCGCTGGTTCCAGCACAACCCGGACGGCGCGGACGCCGTCGCCGCCGCGACGAAAGCCGGTGACGCTGCCCGAGAGCGCACCGCGCAGCACCTGCTGGCGGTACGGCTGAAGCAGCTACGCGAGCAGGCCCTCGCCCGAACCGGGACGGCCGTGGCAGCGCCGTGGAGGGACCGGCTGCCCGAACTCGCCGCGCGCCCGCTGGACGACGACGCCAACCCGATGGTGATCGCGTGACCGAACCGAGCGGCAGCCACCTCGCGCGCGCGGGGAGCAGGCCGCACGAAGGTCGTTGACAACGTACTTCGCGGGACCATCCCCGCTGGCGCGGGGAGCAGAGCGACATCTACGCGGCCGTCGCGACGGCGCGGGGACCATCCCCGCTGGCGCGGGGAGCAGGGGTCCACGTTCAACACGGAGATCCGCGACCAGGGGCCATCCCCGCGGGTGCGGGGAGCAGACTGGGAACGGTGAATCAGACCGCGCGCCCTGGGGACCATCCCCGCGGGTGCGGGGACCAGTCGGGGCCCACGGAGGACCGGGGAGCAGATGTGCTTCGCGTTGAGGCCGTGCCGGTAGATGGGGCTATCTCCGCTGGTGCGGGGAGCAGCGAAACAGGGCGTACGCCGTCTGCCGGTCGTCGGGACCATCCCTGCGGGTGCGGGGAGCAGTGGGGGCCGATGGGATACAACCATCGGCCCCCGGGACCATCCCCGCACGTGCGGGGCGCAGTGCTCCGCCACGTCCGCGTTCGTCAGCTCAGGGGGACCATCCCGCACGTGCGGGGAGCAGCACGACCGTGGCGGCCCGGGTGACGGGCAGCACCGGATCATCCCCGCGGGCGCGGGGAGCAGTCGCCGCCGAGCTGGGCGAGCTGCATGAGCTGGGGACCATCCCTGCGGGTGCGGGGAGCAGACGAGCACCGACGACCAGTCGGTGGCCAGGGAGGGACCAGTCCCGCGGGTGCGGGGAGCAGCCGGGTCGCGAGGCCGAGGCAGGACAGCAGGCGGGGCCATCCCCGCAGGCGCGGGGAGCAGTCCCAGGGTGTCAGAGTTGCTCCTCCACAAGGGGGACCATCCCCGCGGGCGCGGGGAGCAGGCCACAGCGCAGGCCGGTGCGTCCCGGGCGCAGGGACCGTCCCCGTGGGCGCGGGGAGCAGCGTAGGGCTGAGCGTCGGTCACTTTGTGTCTCCGGACCATCCCTGCATGTGCGGGGAGCGAAAATGCGTCCGGCGGTTTCGTCGGGTGGTGCGGGGACCATCTCTGCGGGCGCGGGGAGCAGGTCTTCTTCGCATCGCGCCAGGCCCGGCCCGCGGGACCATTCCGGCGGGGGCGGGGATGGTCCGGCATGCCTAAAACAACCCGGGGTCTTCTTTGATGACCCGGGCAATAGTCCGACAGCTCGAAATGAAGTCGACCGCAGCTTCTGATGTGACGGTGTCGGGGTCATGCGCAGCTCTGTTACGCAGTCTCCTGAGCCGATCGTAGATATCGAAGATCTCGCTGGGTGCCCCTGCCGCGCGGAGCCTTTGCCGCATTAGCGTGCTGGTGCCGCCCCGAGGAGTTGATCCATGCAGGCTTCGGCTTCCCAGGCAGACCTTTTCCAGCCGCGCCCAAGCCGTGAGGACGGCCCCCGAAGGCGAAACAGCTGCGATCTCTAGAGGCTCGGAGAATGCGTCCATAGGCGCACGCAACGCCAACCACTCTGCTTCAGCGCTGCGAAGAGTTCCAGCACGCCTCCACTCAGGGGTGGAGCAGTGCTGGTTGAGCATCCTGTCCGCTACGGTCTGCTCCGAACGTGGCTCCGGGCGCGGCTGCGGCTCCAGGTCCGGAGGGGGCTCCGGGTCCGAACGTGGCTCCGGGAGTGGCTCCGGGTCCGAACGTGGCTCCGGGTCTGGCTGCGGCTGCGAGTCCGGATCAGGGCGTGGCTCCGGCTCCGGGCCGTTGTCTACGGGCCCCTCTTCGCCGTTGTTTTCATTTATCCCTTGTGTCGCGGTGATCTCTTCAGCTTCATCGCGTACATCACGTGCTTCTTCCGCGAACTCTGCCGTTCCGGCCATGGTTTCTAGCCTTGAGAGCCGCCCTATGGCCTTGCTGATCGGGGCACGCAAACCCAACACAAGGGTCACTGTGGCAGCCGGCCACACGAGAACCTGCACGAACTTGAGCACCAACTCCGCAATTTCCACGTGCTCATCGTGTCGCAGCTTGGACAGAACCATCGGTCTATGCGTGCGGTCGTGACCTACACGAGACCATTCCCCCACCGCGAGGCGACCAATCCCAGACCACCGCGGCGAGGGGGCGGCCCGTGCCCATGGGCCGACCCATCACTGATACAGACCGGCGAGCGGTACGCCGCCACCACGCCGAGGGCATGTCCCGCAACGACATCGCACGGCAGATCAAGCGCAGCGCCTCCACAGTCTCGAAGCTGGCCGCCGAGATGGGGCTTTCAGCTTCAACCGCGCCGCCGAAGTCGCCACCGCAACAGCCGTACGTAGAGGGCACCTTGACTCCCGGTGCCACCGAGATGGCGCACCGCCTCCACGACGTGGGCGAACGTGAACTCGGCAGGATGACCACCCCCACGCTCTACTGGGAGTGGGGCAGTAAGGACCACACCTGCGCGCAAAAGGAGCAGCCCGAACCGACGCCGGCCAGCCGTCGCACGATGATGGCCACCGCCGGGGCGCTCGACTCTCTCAGGCTGCTGCCGCCGAAGACCGACCCCGGCGAGCAGGGCCGGAGCGTGGTGTCGGCGAGCTGATGGCGGGACTGGCCCGGGACTACGGGGAACGCCACGGCGGGCCGCTGCCGGATGCCGACGACGACCAGGCGACCGCCGTCGGGCTGCCCGTCTACTGCACCGCACGGGACGCGGGCGGAGACCCTGACGCCCCGCACGTGGAGCCTGGCTCCTCTTCGAGGACGAAGGCGGCTTTTCCACCCCCGCGCGAGTGGGTAGCAGAGCAGGTTCCGCAGGGGCTTGGCGACCTACGGGGGACCGTCCCCGCGGGTGCCGGGAGCAGCTCGCGCAGCTGTGTGGCCGGGGCCCGGACTGGGGGCCATCCCCGCGGGTGCAGGCAGCAGTCGGCGTACACGTACGGGCCGCGACCCCCGTAGGGACCATCCCCGCAGGCGGGGGGAGCAGTAGAGCGTCGGCCGGCAGGCGTTGTACCGCTCGGGGCCATCCCCGCGGGCGCGGGGAGCAGGCGGTGTGGAGCACGGGGCCGAGCTGCTCGGCGGGACCATCCCCGCGGGCGCGGGGAGCCGTACTTCGGCAAGGTGTCGGACGATCCGTACAGGGGACCATCCCCGCAGGCGCGGGGAGCAGCTCGGGTTCCCGGATCCGGTCGCGGAGCTGCCGGGACCATCCCCGCGGGCGCGGGGAGCAGCCCTCTACTTCGCCATCGTCCTCAAGGGGACCATCCCCGCGGGCGCGGGGAGCAGAGGCCGGTGAAGGCCCGGCATCTGAAGCTGGAGGGACCATCCCCGCGGGCGCGGGGAGCAGCCGGGGGCCCGTGCCCGTGCCCGTACGGCGGCGGGACCATCCCCGCGGGCGCGGGGAGCAGGCCTTCCAGCAGCCGTACGTGCTGGGTGAGCCGGGACCATCCCCGCGGGCGCGGGGAGCAGACTTTCTGACCTGCAGCGTTACAGTGGGAACGCGTGATTCTCGAGCACTTTCACCGAATCCGACAAATCGGCCCTCAGTTCTCAACTGCCGTGACGACAAGGCTATCTCTGGCACCGGTCTCAACGACGCGATGCCGCCCGCTGCTCGGTCTCATCCGCGTTCGGGCAGGGCTCTCAGGCCCGCGAGGGTGCCAACCACCGTTCTGCGCGGCTCTGCTTGTCGGAGTCTCCGGAACGGCGGGCGTGCGCCAGCAGCCTGGCGCGCAATGGTTCGGGCAGGCCGGCAACATCGCGCTTCTGATGCGGGCGGGTCCTCCAGCCCACGAGATGCCGCACAGCCCCGGCGTCGTGCCGCTCTCCAGCCCGTGAGTCGGCCAGCCCTGCGAGCAGCTCGGCGATCGGAACCCTGCGAAGAAGCTCGCCAGGTACGCCCTCGTGAACGGGGTAGCCGGAGCACCGCCCGCTGCCGGAGCCGTACCAGTCGAGCAGGGCCAGCACCCGCTCCAACGGGTCAGGGAATGCCAGCTGTAGTCGGTCCGTGAGTTCCGCGAGCAGTTCGGGGGAGGGTGCTCCGCCGGTCCGGGAGAGGGCGAGGATCCGGTCGGCGGCCCCGTCGAGTCCGGCGGGAATCGCGGCCAGCCAGGTGCGCTCCTCCGCCGTTCTTTCCTCCGCTCGATGCCGGTCGGCCACGAACTGCCGCATCGGGCCAGGCATGCCATGGCCGTCCAACCAGGCCAGAAGCAGGAGGCCGTCAACAAGGACGGCGTCGCTCTCCCACTGCCCCCACCTCAGCGTCGCCCCGTGGTGCAGGACAACGTCTGCAAGTCGCTCACCGCCGGGGTCGAGCACCTCGAAGCGGACGTCCCCGAGACACATGCAGCGAGACCCAACCAGCGATTCCACGCCCATGGCCGCCCTGAGCTGACCCATCTCGGCCGGATCGGCGAGGTCCACCCAGATCTCCCCGTCCCCGCCGAACCCGCTCACCGGACTTATCCGGACCATGTGCGCCTGCTGCAGCACGCTGTCCAGAGCTGTCATACCGTCCATGAACCAGTCCCTCCCGCCGGGGCCTCAGGTGCACAGCCCGCCCGATTCCACCGCAGCGTCCGACCGCATCGCAACCCCGTGCCCGCACGCACAGTTCAGGCAACACCCTAGGTAAACAGGGTGGCGCCATTCTGGAAGGACCAGAAAGGGGTTAGGCATGACGGGACCATCCCCGCACGCGCGGGGAGCAGCCGCCTGCCTTCGCTCCCGAAGAACTGCGCTGGGGACCATCCCCGCGGGCGCGGGGAGCAGCGGGCCCGGCAGTTGTGAGCGTTGGTGGGGATGGGACCATCCCCGCGGGCGCGGGGAGCAGCATTCGGATGGCGATCTCATCCCGTACGTGGTGGGACCATCCCCGCGGGCGCGGGGAGCAGGTGTTGCTCCCCTCGGACACCGAGGAAGCCGAGGGACCATCCCCGCGAGCGCGGGGAGCAGTCGGCGCGGATCGCGGCCCGGCCGGTGCGGACGGGACCATCCCCGCGGGCGCGGGAAGCAGCGACGATCTGGGCGACTCTGGCATCGGCCATGGGGACCATCCCCGCGGGCGCGGGGAGCAGGAAGCGAAGGTCAAGGCTGCGTCCACCGCGACGGGACCATCCCCGCGGGCGCGGGGAGCAGAGGATCAGGACGGTCGGGCCGAGCGCCTGCCCGGGACCATCCCCGCGGGCGCGGGGAGCAGTGCATGAGCGCCACCGACATGCGCTGAAGGACGGGACCATCCCCGCGGGCGCGGGGAGCAGCGTCCCCTGGATCGCGTCCATGAGCGTGGCCAGGGACCATCCCCGCGGGCGCGGGGAGCAGGTCTCGCTTGCCGGGGCGGGAGTATGCCCGTTGGGACCATCCCCGCGGGCGCGGGGAGCAGCTGGTACGCCCCTCCGGAAACCACGTGTCGGTGGGACCATCCCCGCGGGCGCGGGGAGCAGGGCCTTTCAGGCGTTCGGGTGGGTAGCGGGTCGGGACCATCCCCGCGGGCGCAGGGAGCAGCGAAGAACGCCCCGCCGGTAATCCGGCGGGGCGGGACCATCCCCGCGGGCGCGGGGAGCAGGAGACGACCGCCTTGTGCAGCCACTCGAAGAGGGGACCATCCCCGCGGGCGCGGGGAGCAGACTTCCTGACCTGCAGCGTTACAGCGGGAAAGCGTGATTCTCGAGCACTTTCACCGAATCCGACATATCGACCATCAGATTTCTCCTGCCGTGTCGACAAGACTATCCCCAGCACCCGGCGAACAGTTCTGGTCCCGCCAGGTAATCGCGCCTCTACGATGGGTACCCGCGCCGATCCTGGGAGCACTCGTGCTGGATCACACACCGGACTACCCGCCGAAGACTCCACCACCGCCGAAGCGACCTGTACAGCCGCCGCGTCCTGAAACGAGCCTGGAAGGAACGGCGCGGGCTCGGATGCTGGTACGGAACCGGCGGTCGGCGAACTGGTCGCTCGAGGCAGCTGCCTGGTCGCCGAAGAAGGCCTGCAGCAATGTCGTGCGCCAGCTGCACGATTGGGGATACCGAGAGGCCGACCAAGCTGCGGGCGACCTGACGGAGGCGTTGATGCGGGCCGCGGTCGCCGATGGCGGCCGGCGAGTGTCCCTACACCTCGCGGACCAGAACCGGCAGGCGCTGATCGTCGCCCTGTCCCACCGGCCAGGTCTCGCGGTCGCGGACACAGCCGTCCTTGCGGAACTGACCAGCCTGGGCGCGGTCTCGTGCGGAACCGACACCGCAGAAGACGGCCGCAGGATGTGGGCGGTACTCGACCTGTAGAACGCGGGAATCCACCGGGCTCCCACTCCATGGTGCGGAGAGAAGTCCGTGAGCGGGCCTGCAGCGACTCGGCCACGGAGCAGGGCAGGTTCGTACTCGGACTGGGTCGGGTGGGACCATCCCCGCAGGTACGGGAGCAGAGAGGGACCATCCCCACGCGCGCGGGGAGAAGTTCGGCTCCGGGTCGGCCGCCGAGAATCCCTCGGGACCATCCCCACAGGTGCGGGGAGCACGCCGCAGGATGGTGATCAGCGCCGACACTGCGGGACCACCCCCGCGGGCGCAGGGAGCAGGAGGAGCCAGACAAGTTGATCTGCCGACCCATGGGACCACCCCCGCACGCGCGAGGAGCAGGACCTTCCGGATACGGGCCGCGTCCTTGAGCAGGGGCCATCCCCGCGGGCGCGGGGAGCAGCCGTCCACGTCCGTGACGTCGAACCGGACGAGGGGACCATCCCCGCGGGTAGGGACCAGTTCGCCTCCTGTGTCGCCCCGGCGCGACACCGGGGACCATCCCTGCAGGTACGGGGAGCAGGCACCGTCACCGCCGGCATGAAGCCCGGGAACGGGACCATTTCCGCGGGCGCGGGGAGCAGATGACGAACACCGGGACCAGCACGGTCTGCCGGGGACCATCCCCGCAGGCGCGGGGAGCAGCCGAAGCGCCGGTCCGCGTACGAGGACGGCGAGGGATCATCCCCGCAGGCGCGGGGAGCAGCCGAACGGGTGTCGGGCTTACGCTGCGTGGCGGGGACCATCCCCGCGGGCGTGGGGAGCAGACCGACACGATCGACGCACCGCTCGGCGGCCAGGGACCATCCCCGCGGGCGCGGGGAGCAGTCGAATTTCGGCTCGTACCACCAGCCGGGCCCGGGACCATCCCCGCACGCGCGGGGAGCAGAGGTCCTACACCGTGACCACCCCGGTGCAGCAGGGACCCCTCCCCGCACGCGCGGGGAGCAGATCTCGATGCTGCCGGTGACCTTGACCTGGTCGGGACCATCCCCGCACGCGCGGGGAGCAGTCTTCCTGACCTGCAGCTTTACAAGGAGTGGGTGCGATTCTCGAGCACTTTCACCGAATCTGACATATCGACCATCAGCTTTCTCCTGCCGTGACGGCAAGGCTATTCCCAGCACCCGGCGAACAGTTCTGGTCCCGCCAGGTAATCGCGCCTCTTGGCCGGCGGTCACGGAGGGGCCATCCCCACGTATATGGGGGGAGAAGTGCGGAGTGCACCAGCCCGCCCGTACCCGCCCAGGGCCATCCCCACCTGGTGGGGAGCAGGTGAGGGCGAGCGCGACCGCGCCCATGGCGATGGGGTCATCCTCACGTGCGTGGGGAGCGGACTTCCAGCATCAGCGCCGGTGGCGCCAGCGCTGATGGGACTTCAGGACTTCGTAGCTCCAGGTGGAGCGCTGCTGCGTCGGATAGCGTCCGGCGGTAGCGCCGAGCTGCTCAGCGATGGTGGGGAATCGCGGGTGCATCTGCCGGTCGCCGACCGTGACCAGGGCTGACAGCAGAGGATCTCCCTGATTGCGTTCGTCGTCGACGAGCCACAGCAGGACGCTCTCGTCATCGCGGTGCAGACGCGCCAGGGCGGGCAGACGTTTGCGGATCGCCTTCCAAGTAGTGGCCGTTCCGGCCCGAGCGGTCTGCTCCAGCAGCGGCCGCAGGTCCGTCGCGAGTTCTGCGAGCCGTCCCGGTTCCAGATACACCGACGCCCGAAAGTCCTTAAGAACCGGAAGCGCTTCCGTAACGGGCACAGGCGTAGCGTCACGAGCCGCCGGTGCTGACTGCGCCCTCCGCGCCGGCACCTGCACTGGTGCTGGAACGCTGACCCGAGATGTGTCGGAGGACCACACCGTCCTCGGCCGTAGGACGGGAACCTGTGCGGAGGACGGCCGCTTCGTGGGTTTCCGACCAGGCGCGGGCGTGCCCTCGACCAGACGCGGAGTCAGCTTCTGCGCGGCCAGGCGACGCTCCTCCTCTCGCCACCGACGTGAACCCAACACCTCCTTGAGATCTCTGAGCTGCGCCCGCTGCTCCCGGGTCTCGCGCGGCGGAGCCTGGGAAGCTTGATGCCAGGCCCACTCGAAGAGATCCGCCGCCTTGGCCACGTCGAAGCGATCGATCGCACGCTGCAGTTCGGTGAGCGTGCCGTTCAACGAGCGACGGATCATCGCGATATCCATAGCGCTCAGAACCGGGCGGCCTGTTGTCCGCCGCCGGAAATCGGTCTGCCACGCTGTTCCGCCACTGAGCCGCACACGCCCGTTCGACAAGAGCCGCCCCCAACCCCCGGGCACGACGCCGTGCCCTGATCCGTCTCTACCCGCCCAAGGTGGCTCACAACTCCGCCGCGCACAAGAGCGCTTCGCGACGCGAACTGCATGCTGCTCGGAGGTGGGGCCGTCCCCGCGCGCGCGGGGAGCAGTACATCGGCTGCGACGTCCACGCCGAAACGTCGGGCCATCCCCGCCGGCGCGGGGAGCAGTTGTGCGCGTTCTGAGCGAACGTACCGGCGTGGGGACCATCTCCGCGGGTGCGGGGAGCAGCGCGTCGCGAGGGCGCCCGGCCCGCAGTTCTCGGGACCATCCCCGAGCGTGCGGGGAGCAGCCGCGATCGCTCGTACGCAGAGGTCGCTGCGTCGGGTCCAGTCGAGAGTGATCATGCCGGTTCCGCCCCCTAGGAAGAGACCGAATATCCCAGCGAGGCTGTCTGCCATGCACGGAGAATCGCAGGTTTCCTGAGAGGCGCGTCCCGCTACACCCGCTCACGCGTGAGTAGAAGTGTGAGTTGATAGTTCACGCGTGAGTGACGCTACTGATGCGTGAGTGATGCTATCTTCTTCTCACTCGCACGCGAGTAGCGCGTTGCGCATAGGGGAGGGACGCTTGATGAGGTACCTGGAAGGCACGCCCGAAGAGATCGCGGAGTTCCTGCGTCTCACGGGAACGGCCGCCGACAGCGGCAGCGTCGAGACGGCGGCAGAGGAGACGGCCGACGTCCTGGTATCCAGCACCAACATGGATGAGATGGAGGTCTCCATCTTCATCAACGACAGGGGGCGGACAGACGAGGGTAAGGCCCGGGTCAAGCAGTACCTCGACCGGCTCCGCGGCGTTGAGATCGTCACCGGACGGTCGACGCGCACGAAAGACGGCCAGACCGACTACCTGATGGTTCGCGACGACGGTGTCCGTCGCTACGGGGCCGTCGCCTACGTCAAGCCGGCCAACTGTGGCCTGACGTTGCGGCTGACCCGGGAGGATGTTGCCGACCTCGCCACAGACTTCATCCAGTTCCGTGACGTCAAGGAGGGCCACAAGTACGTGGTCAACTGCCCGCTCATTTCCGACGAGGCGGTCGAGTGGGCTGTCCAGCTCACCCATCGCGCCTTGGTGAAGGTTCGCGGTACGAAGTAAATCCAAGCTGCCGCAACGCAAAGCCGACCATTCCCGTGAGGTCAGAGTCCGAGATGGTCGGCAAGCGTGGAGGAGATACCGCACGTGAAGCAACTTCTCGCCCTCTACCAGTATGCCGCCGGTCTGAACCGGCGCACGCTGGCCCTGGGCATCATCGGTTCCGTCGTGGCGCTCGGCCTGGTCGCGACGATCGTCTGGGCCCCGACCGAGCGGGCAACGCTGGTCGTCACCCTGGTCTCACCGGTCCTCGCTGCGGTCGTTGCCGCGGTGTTCCTGGACTGGTGGAACCGCCGCCGCGTCTGACCTGAGTGCCGCCCCCTGCCCCGCCCGGGTAGGGGGCGGTTCGGATTCCGCTCACGTCCCCCGACCGGGCCTGGTCGTCTTACGCAGACTGGTGTTCCTCGTGGCAGACCTTGCACGAAGGGCGCCGTTGCATGTCGCGCAGGTTCGTGCTGGTACCGCAGTACCGGCAGGGCAGCCGGGCTGCGTCCCAGTGCTTCGGGCCGCTCCAATTCACGGTCCGCTGGGACGGGACCAAAGTGACCTGAGGCTGGCACGTCGGCGCGTTACGGCTCGCGTGCGCCGAGGGCTTCTCATCCTCGCTCACGAT
>NZ_BMVK01000030.1 GCF_014650675.1 Streptomyces anulatus
AGGGGGGACCCTGTGGGAGAGTAGGACGCCGCCGAACAATTTTTCCGGGAAAGCCCCGTGCCTTGTGGCACGGGGCTTTTCTGCGTTCTGAACGTCTAGGGTCGAACCATGCGCTACGAACTGGTCATCTTCGACAACGATGGTGTGCTCGTCGACAGTGAGCCGCTCGCCAACACCGTCCTCTCCGGCTACCTGACCGAACTCGGTCACCCCACCTCGTACGACGAATCGCTCCGTGACTACATGGGGTCCGCCGTGCACCGGGTCCACGATCTCGTCGAGGAGAGGACCGGGCAGAAGCTGCCCGAGGACTTCGACTCCACGCTCAACACCCGTACGTTCGCCGCTTTCCAGCGGGAGCTCGTGGCCGTGGACGGGGCCGAGGAACTGCTCGGGAAGCTCGTCGCGGACGGGGTGGACTACTGTGTCGCCTCCTCCGGGAGCCACGAGCGGATCCGGGTCGGGCACCGCAAGACGGGGATCGACCAGTGGTTCGAGGAGGAGTGGATCTTCAGCTCGGAGGACGTCGGGCGGGGCAAGCCGGCACCGGACCTGTTCCTGTACGCCGCCGAGCGGATGGGCGTCGCGCCGGAGCGGTGCGTCGTCATCGAGGACAGCCCGCTCGGGGTCGAGGCGGCCCGTGCCGCGGGGATGGACGTGTACGGGTTCACGTCGATGATGCCCGCCGACCGGCTCGTCGGAGTGACCGGGCACTTCTCCGACATGGCCCAGCTCCCCGAACTGCTCGCCTGATCCATCTACCCCTGGGTAGAGCCTGGCTCTACGCTCGCGGCCATGACTGATGCGGGCTTGCGGCACGGCAGGGCCTCCCTGGGGTTGAGCTTCGGCGTTCAAGGGGTGGCCTTCGCCCTTCTCGTGACGCGTATCCCCGCCATTCAGGACCAGTACGGGATATCCGACGGGCTGCTGCCCGTCTTCCTCGCCGCTGTCCCGATCCTGGCGGGGGCCGGCAGCGTCGCCACCGAGAAGGTGGTCGCGCGGGTGCGGCCCGGTGTCGTCCTGCGCTGGTCCCAGCCCCTGGTCCTGCTCGCCCTGCTCGGGGTGGGCGCGGGGCGGGAGGTGTGGCACGTCGCCGTCGCGCTCGGCGTCTTCGGGCTGGCCGTCGGAGCGCTGGACGCCTCCATGAACATGCTGGGCGTCAGCCTCCAACGGGCGTACGGGCGCAGCATCATGCTCGGCTTCCACGCCGCCTACAGCCTCGGCGGTATCGCGGGGGCGTCCCTGGCGTGGGCCGGGGCGCGGTGGGATCTGTCGTTGCTCGGGTCCTACCTGCCCGTGGTGGTGGTGCTGTTGCCCGCCGCGCTGGTCGGGAGCCGGTGGTACACGGAGGGGAAGGAGCCGGACGGGAAGGGGCCGGAGGATGTGGGGGCCGGGCCCGGGGGTGCGGGCGGGGCGCTGTCGTTCAGGCTGCTGCTGCCGCTGTGCCTGGTGATGAGTTTCGCGTACATCGGGGACTCGACCGTCTCCAACTGGAGTGCCAAGTACCTCCAGGACGTGCTGGGCGGTTCGGAGCAGCTCGCGACCGTTCCGTACAACGTCTACATGGTGACGACCCTGCTGGGTCGGGCCCTGGGGGACCTCGGGGTGCGGCGGTTCGGGGCGGTCGCCGTCGTGCGGGGCGGGAGTCTGCTGGCGGCCGGCGGGTTCGCGGTCGTGGCGGTGGCGCCCGGGGCCTGGGTGGGGATGTTCGGGTTCACGATGCTCGGGTTCGGGCTCTGCGTGATCGTGCCGCAGACGTTCGCGGCGGCCGGGCGGATGTTCCCGGGGAACAGCGACGCGGCCGTGGCCCGGCTGAACATCTTCAACTATGTCGGGTTCCTGGTGGGTTCGCCGCTCGTGGGTGCTCTGGGGGATGCGTGGAGTTATCGCGGCGCCATGCTCGTACCGATGGTTCTGGTGCTGGCGACGCTCGTGTATGCCCGCGCGTTCGGACCGGAGCCCGCCCGATACGGTGGCGGGCATGAGCGGCCGCACACAGCTGATGTGGGATGACGCAGTTACGGGATACGACTTCGGGGAGACGCACCCCATGGACCCGGTCCGGCTGGCCCTGACGATGGGGCTGGTGCGGGCGTTCGGGCTCGACGGGGCGGTGGATCTGCGGTCGGCGAAGTCGGTGGGGGACTCCACCCTGCGGCTCGTGCACCGGCAGGACTACGTGGCGGCGGTGCGCGCCGCCTCCGCGGATCCGCAGGCGGCCGACCAGGACTACGGGCTCGGGACCGTGGACGATCCGGCGTTCGCCGGGATGCACGAGGCGTCCGCGCTGATCGCGGGGCTGTCGGTGGGCGCGGCCGAGGCGGTGTGGCGGGGTGAGTGCGAGCACGCGGTGAATTTCACCGGGGGGCTGCATCACGCCATGCCCGGGTCGGCCGCCGGGTTCTGCGTCTACAACGACCCCGCTCTCGCCATCGCCCGGCTGCTGGAGCTGGGTGCGGAGCGGGTCGCGTACGTCGATGTGGACGTCCACCACGGGGACGGGGTGCAGGCCGCGTTCTGGGAGGACCCGCGGGTGCTGACGATCTCGCTGCACGAGCACCCGAGGACTCTCTTTCCGCAGACCGGGTGGCCGGAGGAGACCGGGGCCGGGGTGGGCGAGGGCTCCTCGGTCAACGTGGCGCTGCCGGCCGGGACCGGGGACGCGGGATGGCTGCGGGCGTTCCACGCGGTGGTGCCCGAGCTGCTGGCCGATTTCCGGCCCCAGGTGCTCGTCACCCAGCACGGGGCGGACACGCACTTCGAGGACCCGCTCGCCCATCTCGCGGTGTCCCTGGACGCGCAGCGGTCGGTCATGGAGTCCTGCCACGAGCTGGCCCACCGGTACGCGGACGGTGGGCGCTGGGTGGCGCTCGGCGGCGGCGGGTACGCGGTGGTGGATGTGGTGCCCCGGTCGTGGACGCATCTCGTCGGGATCGCGGCGCACGCTCCCGTGGATCCGGAGTCGGTGGTGCCGCCGTCCTGGCGGGATCTCGTCTACGCCCGTACGCGGCAGTTGGGGCCGGGCCGGATGACGGACGGGCGTACGCCGTCGTGGAAGGCGTGGGAGGACGGGTACGACCCGGCGGACCGGCTGGACCAGGCGGTGCTGGCGTCCCGGAAGGCGGCGTTCCCGCTGCGCGGGCTGCTGACCTGAGTTCCGGGCGGTGCGGGGGCATTGTGCCGTGCGTTACGCCAACGGTGGGGCGTAACGGGATTCCCGCCCGCCGGGGCTCCGCGGTACGGCAGCATCCCAGGGGTGTTGAGCACCGGGGCGCTGCGCGCCCATCTGCTGGCGGCCCGGCTGGCCGGGCCCGTGGCCACCCCGCGCGAGACCAGCCTGCGCAGCTACCGGTTGTTCGCCGCCCGGGATCCGCGGGTGATGCTGGGGCTCGCGCCCGAGCGCGCCTGGGACGAGGGCGAACTGTTGCGGCTGATGGCGGAGCGGTGCGGGGTCTCGGCCGATCCCGCGCATGTGAGCGGCCCCGACGCGATCGATCCGGAGCGGACCGTGGCCGCGCTGGACGCGTTCGCCGAGCGGTTGGCGCTGGTGGCCGAGCGGCGGGCTCCGGTGCTGCTGGGGACCGGTCATCCGCACCGGTTGCTCGGTTTCTACGCCGGGCTGGCAGACGCTCTGTCGGCGGCCGGCTGTCCTGTTCTCACCCCCGCGCAGGGGAGATGTGTCGACATAACGACCCGGTTTGGCGTACGCACGTACAGCCTGGACTACGTACGGGGTGTCGCCCTGGTGCGCGAACCGGGGGGGCGGCCCACGGGGGGCGAGACCGGCGCGCACACGCATTCGCCGCTTCCGGTGCGGCTCGCGCTCCAGGACGCGGCGGAGCGGCTCGGTGTGCTGCCGCAGTTGGTGATCGGGGATCACGGCTGGGTCTGCGGTGCAGGTCAGCTGGGGATCGAGGCGATCGGGCCGGCGGACACGGATGATCCGGCGCTGTTCGTGGGGGAGGCGGAGGGGCGGGTGTCCGTCGTCGTTCCGCTCGACGACGGCGTACGGGCGCCGTTTTACCGGCCGTTGACGCGCTATGTGCTCAATCGGGCCCGTCTGTCACAGTAGGCCGCCGACCGCCTCTCCTCTTCCCCACTCGCACCACGCGCCCCTAATCTGTGGAGTGAGCGCACAGCGACGAAGAGTCACCGGAGGGGAAGCCGGTGCCCGTCCGGTGCGGAAGGTACAGGTGGGTCATGGCTGCTGGCAGCGAGAGGCCTCTCAACGAGGTCAAGTTTCTGACCGTGGCGGAAGTCGCCTCGGTCATGCGAGTGTCGAAGATGACCGTGTACCGCTTGGTGCACAGCGGTCATCTGCCGGCGATCCGGGTGGGCAGGTCCTTCCGGGTGCCGGAGCAAGCGGTTCACGCGTATCTCCGCGAGTCCTTTGTGGGGGTGGAATCAGCCTGAGGTTGCCTGCGGATTACGTCCCTCGGACGGTGGCGGGTAGGCTAGGCCGACGTAGGTCGTGTGGGCCCAGACGCCCCGCACCAGTGAAAATGAAGTGAGCGAGGGTAGTCGTGGGCTCTGTTATCAAGAAGCGGCGCAAGCGGATGGCCAAGAAGAAGCACCGCAAGCTGCTCAAGCGCACGCGCGTTCAGCGTCGCAACAAGAAGTAAGCGAACGCAGTTCGTGAGATCCGCAGCCTCTCCGCCGTTCCGGTGGAGGGGCTGCGGTGCGTTTCGGAGCAGGGGGGCGTCACAGGGCGGCGTCCACCCGCTACGGTGACGGCCAGGGAAGTTACCGCGGGAAGCAGGGGAGCCGGGTCTTGGGAAAGGTCGTGCTCGTCACAGGAGCGGCCCGGCAGCTGGGGGGCCGCTTCGTCCGGCGCGTCCAGCGCGAGCCCGGGGTGGACCGGGTGATCGCCGTCGACGCGGTCGCACCCGCGCACGAGCTGGGCGACGCGGAGTTCGTGCGCGCGGACATCCGGCAGTCCGCCCTGGCGCGGATCCTGGCCGAGCACGCCGTCGACACGGTCGTGCACCTGGACGTCTCCGGCAAGGCGCTCGGCGCCGGCGGCCGGACGGCGATCAAGGAGACCAACGTCATCGGCACCATGCAGCTGCTCGGCGCCTGCCAGAAGTCCCCGACGGTGCGCCGGCTCGTGGTGAAGTCCAGTACGAGCGTGTACGGGTCGGCGCCCCGCGATCCCGCCGTGTTCACCGAGACCACTCCGCCCAAGTCGCTGCCCAGCGGCGGCTTCGCGAAGGACGCGGTGGAGGTCGAGGGGTACGTACGGGGCTTCGCCCGTCGCCGGCCCGACGTGGCGGTGTGTGTGCTGCGGTTCGCCAACATCCTGGGGCCCCGGCCGGACTCGCCGCTCGCGGACTATCTGTCGCTGCCCGTCCTGCCGACCGTCTTCGGCTACGACCCCCGGCTTCAGTTCGTGCACGAGGACGACGTGATCGACGTCCTGGGGATCGCGGCGAGCGAGCCCCGGCGCGGGACGCTGAACAGCGGCACGTTCAACATCGCCGGTGACGGGGTGCTGCTGCTGTCGCAGTGCTCGCGGCGGCTGGGGAAGCCGACCGTGCCGGTGCTGCTGCCCGCCGTCACGTGGGTCGGCTCGGCGCTCCGTACGATCGGCATGACCGACTTCTCGCCGGAACAGATCCGGCTGCTCACCCATGGCAGGGTGGTCTCGACGGTGCAGATGCGCGAGACCCTCGGTTTCCGGCCGAAGTTCACCACGGCGGAGACGTTCGCGGAGTTCGCGCGGAGCCGGGGTCCGGGGCTGCTGCCGCCGGAGACGGTGGGCAGGGCGGTGGACCGGCTGGCGGCGTTGCCGCTGCCGGGAGGCGCCGGGCCGCGGGAGCGCGGGGCCGGTGCGGTACAGACGACTCACGGCGCCAGGTAGAGGAGCGCACCGACGATGGCGGACGCCAAGGTCATTCCGTTCGACGACGACCGTTCGCGGTCCGGTGGCGCGTCGCGTCCGGCGCGGCGCCGGACCGGGGCGGGCGGCCCCGGCAGCGGTCGGGGCGACGGCTCCGCGGCTCCGGTGAGCGCCCTGCCGGGGGCGCAGGTCCCCGAGCTGTCCGGGCTGTCCCCGGAGGCGGGGGAGGGGGGCCAGGAGCCCCGTCAGGACGCGGTGGACGCGGACGGTTCCCCGGCCGGTGGCTGGGAGCGGCGGATCGCGGGCGGGCTCGCGTTCCTGCGGCGTCGGGTCACCGGTGATTACGACGTCGACGAGTTCGGCTACGACGAGGAGCTCACCGACCAGGTCCTGATGTCGTTGCTGCGGCCGCTGGCGGACAAGTACTTCCGGGTCGAGGTGAAGGGCATCGAGAACATCCCGTCGGACGGCGGGGCGCTCATCGTGGCCAACCACTCCGGGACGCTGCCGCTGGACGGGCTGATGCTTCAGGTCGCGGTGCACGACAACCATCCGGCGGACCGTCATCTGCGGCTGCTCGCCGCCGATCTGGTCTTCCATCTGCCGGTCGTCAACGAGCTGGCGCGCAAGGCGGGGCACACGCTGGCCTGTGCGGAGGACGCGCAGCGGCTGCTGGAGGCGGGCGAGATCGTCGGGGTGATGCCGGAGGGGTTCAAGGGCATCGGGAAGCCGTTCGGCGAGCGCTACAAGCTTCAGCGTTTCGGCCGGGGCGGGTTCGTGTCGACGGCGCTGCGGGCGGGGGCGCCGATCGTGCCGTGCTCGATCGTGGGCGCGGAGGAGATCTACCCGATGATCGGGAACGCGAAGACGCTGGCCCGGCTGCTGGGCATCCCGTACTTCCCGATCACGCCGACGTTCCCGTGGCTGGGGCCGCTGGGTGCGTTGCCGCTGCCGACGAAGTGGACGATCCAGTTCGGTGAGCCGATTCCGACGGACGGGTATCCGCCGGAGGCGGCGGAGGATCCGATGCTGATGTTCAACCTGACGGACCAGGTGCGTGAGCAGATCCAGCACACGCTGTACAAGCTGCTGGTGCAGCGGCGGTCGGTGTTCTTCTGACCTGCTGAGCCACGACGGGAGACGAGAAGGGGGCCGGTACGCGGATCGCGTACCGGCCCCCTTCCTTTTCGTGTGCGCCGGGCCCGTCGTTCTACGGCTTGAGGTTCTCGCCGTCGATGCCGAGGCCGGGGAGGAGCCCCGGAAGGAGCGGAGGCAGGGTGACGTCCGGGGCGGCCGGTGCGCTGGGCCGGCCTTCGGGGGAGGGCGGGGTGAGGCCGTCCGTCGGGAGGTCGTCCAGCAGGCCGTCCGTGCCGCCGCCCAGCAGGCCGTCCTCCGGGGTGGTGTCGGTGGAGCCCGACGAGCCGGAGGGCTCGGGGCCGGTGCTGCCGTCGGTGCGGCCTCCGGGCTTCTCGGGGGAGGCCGGAGGCGCGGGGGCATCGGTCCGGGACGAGCCGGTGCCCGGGGAGGTGGGGGTGTCGGCGCGTCCGGAGCCCTTGTCCTCGCCCGGCGGGCGGGGGAGGAGGGACTGGAGCGGTGCGACTTCGTCCTCTATGGCGTCGAAGACGGAGCTGACCTCGTCGCGGACGTCGGTGAGCTGGACGGGCAGCCGGTCGCGGAGGCTGCTCCAGGCGTCGCGGTGGGAGCGGGAGAAGGTGTCGAGGGTCTGGATGGGGCCGATCGCTCCGTCGCGCTGGTAGGCGGAGTGGAGCAGCCGGTGGCCCTCGGAGGCGTCGTGGGACATGCCGTTGAGCGCGCGTCTGACGGCGCCGAGGGATTCGTGGTCCAGTGCGCCGGAGCGGCCGCGCTCCATGAGCCTGCGGGCCTCGCTGAGCCGGGTGGAGGCCTGGTCGAGATAGACCTCGCCGCGGTCGGCGTCGCCCTTGGCCATGCCGAGGCTGATGTCCTCCATCCCGCGTTTCAGTCCGTAGAGCGAATCACCGGGGAGGGCGTCGGAGCTGGCGGCTGCCACGCCGCCGAACGCTCCCGCGGCCACGCCGACGGTGAGCCCGCCGGCAGTGAGGCCTTTCGCCCAGCGTGAGCGGGGTCGCAATTTCCGCAGTGGTGAGGCCCGGTGGGCCCCCTTGCCCCGTTGTACGGGCACCGTAGGGCCCGTGGACGCGCCGCCCTCGGCGAACATGGTCTCCATGGCCGCGACGAGCTGGGCTCGCTGCACCATTTTGACCTCGGGGTCCAACTGCGGCTTCGGTAGCTCACCGAGGCCGTTCGCCAGGGCCAACAGCGGTCCGCGGTCGGCCTGGTCGGCCGGCTCCGCGGGCTGTACGGCCGCCGCACCCTGGGGGGTTGTTCTTCCAGGGCCTGGGCGAAGGCGTTCGCCCGCCGGTGTGCCGAAACGTTTGCGATCACTGGCGGCACCTCCTCTCGTCATGACGGTCGACTCCCCTGGCGGTCCGGAAGGTTGCACACCTTGAGCGTTTCCACTCGATGGAGTGAGTGGCTACGGACAGGGGGTGACGACAGGGGGCCTGCAACCGGCACAACGAGGCGCTCGGCACTTGGGTTACGCGCGAAAGATGATCGGACCAGTGCGTGACGGGACGGTCACGCAGAGGTCGGATCAGCGGGCGTCGTCCGGCAGGAGTCGGGCGAGCGTCCGTACGGCTCGGTACTGGAGGGTCTTGATCGCGCCCTCGTTCTTGCCCATCACCCGGGCGGTCTCCGCGACCGAGAGGCCTTGGAGGAACCGCAGGGTCACGCACTCCTGCTGCTGGGGGTTGAGTCGCCGCACGGCCTGGAGCAGTGCGGCGTTGGAGAGGGACTCCAGGACGGAGTCCTCGGGGCTGCGCGCCACCTCGTTGGCGTCGAGCATTTCGCCGGTGGTCACTTCCAGCCGGAAGCGACTGGATTTGAAGTGGTCGGCGACCAGGTTGCGAGCGATCGTGACCAGCCAGGCGCCGAAGTCGCGGCCCTGCCAGGTGAACGTGGAGATACGGCGCAGCGCGCGGAGGAAGGTCTCGCTGGTGAGGTCCTCCGCGGTCGCCTTGCCGCCCACGCGGTAGTAGATGTACCGGTACACGGTGTCGCTGTACTGGTCGTACAGGCGGCCGAAGGCATCCGCCTCACCGGCCTGTGCGCGCTCGACGAGATCCATCATGCGCGCGCTGTCGCTGTCGGCGGTGGGACGGCGGACGGTCGACGTGGTCGAGGCGGCGCGGGTGCCGCGTCTTCCGACCGCCGCACTGCGTTCGGCCAGTGCGTAGCAAGGGCCGGCAGGTGCAGGGGTGGCAAATGCGGGGACGGCGTACGCGGTGGGGACGAAGCCGCGCAAGCGGTCAATGACCGATGCACGCAGCGTAGCCAGGCCCGAGGCGTCAACCCCGACGTGTGGGTACACGGGACTCCCAGAGGCAGAGCTTCCATCACGAGCAGTTCGAAAAACGTCACCCGTGGTAGCGAGTGGCGGTCTCCGTGATGCGTCTGAGGAGAATAACGCTTCGTGCAGGCAGCGCTACACCCAGTTGTCTAAATCACCGGTTCCGTCGTTTCTGTTATCGCTAAGTGACGTATCAAGTAGCACATGGTGACCGTTTATTGATCGGATTACTTCGTGATCTGCCTACGGGGGCGACGGGTTGTGGCCGGGCACCGACAATCCGGCTGGCCGGAGGGGGCGTCGCCCGCGTCGGCGGACCGGCTCGCGAACGGATGTCCGGCTCCGGGCGTGGCTGCGCCCCGTGGCCGTTCGCGGAGGGCGGGCACGGGGCGCGGAGGGTGCGGAAGGGGCGGGGGCCCGGGTCAGCGGCGGCGGCGGTGCAGGGCGACGGCGGCGGCGGTGCCGCCCGCGAGCGCGCCGACCCCGGCGGCGGCCGGGATGCCGACCTTGGCGGCCTTGCGGCCGGTGCGGTAGTCGCGCAGCCGCCAGTCGCGGGCGCGGGCGTACTTGCGGAGCTTGGTGTCCGGGTTGATCGCGTAGGGGTGGCCGACCAGCGAGAGCATGGGGATGTCGTTGTGCGAGTCGCTGTAGGCGGCGCAGCGCTCCAGGTCCAGGCCCTCGGCGGCGGCCAGCGCGCGGACGGCCTCGGCCTTGGCGGGGCCGTGCAGGGGTTCGCCGACCAGCCGGCCGGTGTAGACGCCGTCGACCGATTCGGCGACGGTGCCGAGCGCGCCGGTCAGGCCGAGGCGGCGGGCGATGATGGTGGCGGTCTCCACGGGGGCGGCGGTGACCAGCCAGACCTTCTGCCCGGCGTCCAGGTGGGCCTGGGCCAGGGCGCGGGTGCCGGGCCAGATGCGGTCGGCCATGTACTCGTCGTAGATCTCCTCGCCGATGGACATCAGCTCGGAGACGCGGTGGCCCTTGACGATGGACAGGGCGCTGTCGCGGGCGTCCTGCATGTGTTCGGGGTCCTCGACGCCGGCCAGCCGGAACCAGGCCTGCTGCCAGGCGAACCGGGTGAGCTCGCGGCGCTCGAAGAACTTCCGCTTGTAGAGGCCGCGGCCGAAGTGGAAGATCGCGGCGCCCTGCATGACGGTGTTGTCGAGGTCGAAGAAGGCGGCGGCGCGGTCGTCCCCGGCGACGGGGAACGCGGGCTCCTCGGGAGGCGTCGCGTCCGCTTCTTCCGGGGCCTTGGTCAGGAGGGTGGATTCGTCGTCGGCGGCCGAGGTCTTGCGCGCGGCCTCGGCGGCGGCCTCGCCTGCCAGGACGCTCCGTGCGGTAGCGGAACGCCTACGGGGTGTGAGCCATCCAAGAGCGGCCA
Source organism: Streptomyces anulatus (assembly GCF_014650675.1). Classification (GTDB taxonomy): domain Bacteria; phylum Actinomycetota; class Actinomycetes; order Streptomycetales; family Streptomycetaceae; genus Streptomyces; species Streptomyces anulatus. Next base: position 10,612 of record NZ_BMVK01000030.1, read on the forward strand.
TGCCGTGAGCATAGCCAGTCCGTCCGCGCCTGCCCGACCTGCCGCGATGCGTGGGCGTGAACGCTGCGGGTCGGAATGGTGAATCGGTTGATTCCGGGCGGTCCGGGGTGGTGGCCGGCGGGCGCAGAATGAAGGCATGAGCGCTCTGCTGCGACGTAAGAGGAAGAAGCCCGCCGAGCGGGTGGTCACGCTGGTGGGGAAGCCCGGGTGCCATCTGTGCGAGGACGCGCGGGCGGTGGTGAGCGCGGTCTGCGAGGAGACCGGTGCGTCGTGGGTGGAGAAGGACATCACCGAGGACGAGGAGCTGTACAAGGAGTACTGGGAGCAGATTCCTGTGGTGCTGATCGATGACGAACAGCACACGTTCTGGCGCGTGGACCCGGCGAGGCTGCGCAAGGCGCTGGGTGCGGACGCGAAACCCGGTTAACATTGTGGGCGTTTTGGGTGGCCTCGGGGGCTTGGCTGTGAGGAGTGTGTACTGCTTTGCCCCCTTCGAGGCTGCAACGGGCTGATGCGGTCCCCGGTTCCGGGATCGCGCGGGGAAGTTGCGTGACCCCGGTCACTTTGACCAGACAAAACGGACACCATCTTTGTGCACGCGTTCACAAAGACATAGCCTGCATTCGACGGGGCGGTCCTGGGACATACGGCCGCCTGCAGCCCCGCTCATCCCGCAGGAGCACCGTGGCAACTGGCCGAACTCACCGACCGGCGACCCGTAGCCGAGGAATTCCCGAGGCCACCGTCGCCCGACTTCCGTTGTATCTGCGCGCCCTGACCGCGCTCTCCGAGCGATCGGTGCCCACGGTCTCCTCCGAGGAGCTGGCCACGGCCGCCGGGGTCAACTCGGCGAAGCTGCGCAAGGACTTCAGTTACCTGGGGTCCTACGGCACCCGCGGTGTCGGGTACGACGTCGAGTATCTCGTCTACCAGATCTCGCGCGAGCTCGGGCTCACCCAGGACTGGCCGGTCGCCATCGTCGGCATCGGTAACCTCGGCGCGGCCCTCGCCAACTACGGCGGCTTCGCCTCGCGCGGCTTCCGGGTCGCGGCGCTGATCGACGCGGACCCCGCCATGGCCGGTACGCCGGTGGCCGGGATCGCCGTCCAGCACACGGACGACCTGGACCGGATCATCAGCGACAACGGTGTGTCCATCGGCGTGATCACCACCCCGCCCGGCGCGGCCCAGCAGGTCTGCGACCGGCTCGTCGCCGCCGGTGTGACCTCCATCCTGAACTTCGCGCCGACCGTGCTGTCGGTGCCCGAGGGCGTCGACGTGCGCAAGGTCGACCTCTCCATCGAGCTCCAGATCCTCGCGTTCCACGAGCAGCGCAAGGCCGGCGAGGACTCCGCCGCCGAGGACGAGGGCGCGCCCCCGATGCGGGCCACGCCCACGAGCCGGAAGGGACCTGACGGGGACATGCCCGCCGTGATGCCGGCATGAGCCTCCTCGTCGTCGGACTGAGCCACCGCAGCGCCCCCGTCTCCGTACTGGAGCGGGCCTCCCTCGCTGTCGAGACCCAGGCCAAGCTGCTCCAGGACACCCTCGCCGCGGAACCCGCGACCGAGGCGGCCGTGCTGGCCACCTGCAACCGCATCGAGCTGTACGCCGACGTGGACAAGTTCCACGCGGGCGTCGCCGAGCTGTCCACCCTGCTCGCCCAGCACAGCGGCGTCGGGCTCGAGGAGCTCACTCCGTATCTCTATGTGCACTACGAGGACCGGGCCGTCCACCACCTCTTCTCGGTGGCCTGCGGTCTCGACTCGATGGTCGTCGGCGAGGGGCAGATCCTCGGCCAGATCAAGGACGCGCTCGCGCGCGGCCAGGAGCTGCACACCGCCGGACGGCTGCTGAACGACCTCTTCCAGCAGGCCCTGCGGGTCGGTAAGCGCGCCCACAGCGAGACCGGGATCGACCGGGCCGGGCAGTCGCTCGTCACCTTCGGGCTCCAGCAGCTCGCCGCCGGGGCCGACCCCGAGCGCTGGGCCGACGGCAAGCGCGCCCTGGTCATCGGCGCTGGATCCATGTCCTCGCTGGCCGCCGCGACCCTCGCCCGCACCGGCGTCGCCGACATCGTCGTCGCCAACCGGACCCGCTCCCGCGCGGACCGCCTGGTGGAGATCCTCCAGCAGGGCGACGACACCGCGGTGCGCGCCCGGGCCGTCGAGATGTCCGCGGTCGGTGACGAACTGACACGTGCCGACATCGTCGTCTCCTGCACCGGTTCCACGGGCCTCGTGCTCACCGCCGACGCCCTCGCCGACGCGCTGGGCGTGACCCTGGACGCTGCGCCCGAGCGGCCGGCGGTCACCGTCACCCCGGCCCCGGCCGACGTCGACCAGCACGCCGCCTGGGTGGAGAACGGTTCCGCCGCCTCCGCCGCGCAGGCAGGTCCGGCGACGGCGCTGCGCCGGGTCACCGTGCCCGCCCAGTCGACCGGCCCGGTCCGGCTCGCCCTGCTCGACCTCGCCATGCCGAGGGACATCGACGGCGCCGCCCACCGCATCGACGGTGTGCGCCTCGTCGACATCGAGTCGCTCGCCGAGGCGTCCGCCGACGCCCCGATGGCCGCCGATGTGGACCGGGTCCGCACCATCGTGTCCGACGAGGTGGCCGCCTTCGGCGCCGCCCAGCGCGCCGCGCACGTCGCCCCGACCGTGGTCGCCCTGCGCACCATGGCCGCCGGCGTGGTCGCCGGCGAGATCGCCCGGCTGGACGGCCGCCTTCCCGACCTGGACGAGAAGCAGCGCGCCGAGATCACCCAGACCGTGCGCCGCGTCGTCGACAAGCTCCTGCACGCGCCCACCGTGCGGGTCAAGCAGCTCGCCAGCGAGCCCGGCGGCGCCGGGTACGCGGACGCGCTGCGAGAACTCTTCGACCTCGACCCGCAGACGGTGGCCGCCGTCTCCCGGGCAGACCTGAACGACCCGAATAGAGGGCGGTCATGACCGACAACTCATCCCCGGGCGCGCGGAACTCCGCGCCGCTCCGGCTGGGAACCCGGCGCAGCAAGCTCGCCATGGCCCAGTCCGGACTTGTCGCCGAGGCGGTTCGCGAGGTGACCGGGCGCGCCGTCGAGCTCGTCGAGATCACCACGTACGGGGACACCTCCCGCGAGCACCTGGCGCAGATCGGCGGCACCGGCGTGTTCGTCGCGGCCCTGCGCGAGGCGCTGGCGCGCGGCGAGGTGGACTTCGCCGTCCACTCGCTCAAGGACCTGCCGACCGGCCAGCCCGACGACCTCGTGCTGGCGGCCGTGCCGCAGCGCGAGGACCCGCGCGACGCCCTGATCGCCCGGGACGGGCTGACCTTCGAGCAGCTGCCCGACGGCGCCCGCATCGGCACCGGTTCGCCGCGCCGTATGGCGCAGCTCAACGCGTACGCCCGTTCCCACGGACTGCGGATCGAGACCGTCCCCATCCGGGGCAACGTCGATACGCGGATCGGGTTCGTGCGCGACGGGGAGCTCGACGCGGTGGTTCTCGCCGCCGCCGGGCTCAGCCGTCTCGGCCGGAGCGGTGAGGTGACCGAGTTCCTGCCGGTCGACACCGTCCTGCCCGCTCCCGGCCAGGGAGCACTGGCGATCGAGTGCGCCGCGTCCAGCGCCGACCTCGCCGCCGCGCTCGCCGAGCTCGACGACCCGTACACCCGGGCCGCCGTGACCGCCGAGCGTGCCCTGCTCGCCGCCCTGGAGGCCGGCTGCTCCGCACCTGTGGGTGCGCTGGCCGACCTCCTGGTCGACGGACAGGTTGTCAACGAACTGCGCCTGCGCGGAGTCGTCGGTACCACCGACGGTTCCTCGCTCGTACAGCTGTCCACCACCGGTCCCGTCCCCACGTCGCACGACGACGCGGCGGCCCTCGGTCGCGAACTCGCGGCCGAGATGCTCGCCAAGGGTGCGGCCGGTCTTATGGGGGAGCGAGCACTTTGAGCCCCACCGGCCCCGCCGCATCCGACTTTCCGGCCCTGTCCGCCCAAGGGCAGGTCACCTTCCTCGGCGCCGGTCCCGGCGACCCGGGACTGCTGACCCTGCGCGCCGTCGAGGCGCTCGCGAGCGCGGACGTCCTTGTCGCCGAGCCCGATGTGCTCGACGTCGTTCGCAGCCATGCGCGGGCAGGCGTGAGCACGCCTGAGCTGACCGTCGTTGACACCTCGTCAACAACCGTCGGTGTACCCGTTCTCAGGGATGCGGCCAATCTTGTCATGGAGGCCGCGAAGGGCGGCAGGCGGGTGGTCCGTGCGGTCGCGGGCGACCCGGGCCTGGACGGGAACGCGGGGGCGGAAATGCTCGCCTGCGCCGCCGCCGGGGTGCCCTTCGAGGTCGTCCCGGGCGTCGCGAACGCCGTCGGCGTCTCCGCGTACGCCGGGGTGCCGCTGCGTGACGCGCAGGGTGCGGACGTCCGCTTCGTCGACGCCCGTACCGCCTCCGACCGGTGCTGGAGCGAGGTCGGCGCGAGCGACGCGACCGCCGTGGTCTCCACCACGCTGGACTCGGTGGCCGCCGCCGCCGGTGAGCTGGTCTCCGCGGGCCGCAAGCCCGACACCCCGCTCACCGTGACGATCGCGGGCACCACCACCCGCCAGCGCACCTGGACGGCGACCCTCGGGACGATCGCCCAGGTCCTCAAGCAGGCCAAGGTGCTGCCCTCGCCCGAGGGCCACCGGCCGGTCATAGCCGTGGTCGGAGAGCGCAGCTCCGCCGCCCAGCGCGACCAGCTCGCGTGGTTCGAGTCCAAGCCGATGTTCGGCTGGAAGGTGCTCGTCCCGCGTACGAAGGAGCAGGCCGCGTCGCTCTCCGACCAGCTGCGTTCCTACGGTGCGGTGCCGCACGAGGTCCCGACGATCGCCGTCGAGCCGCCGCGTACGCCCCAGCAGATGGAGCGCGCGGTCAAGGGCCTGGTCACCGGGCGCTACGAGTGGATCGCCTTCACCAGCGTGAACGCCGTCAAGGCGGTCCGGGAGAAGTTCGAGGAGTACGGGCTCGACGCCCGTGCCTTCGCCGGCATCAAGGTCGCCGCCGTCGGCGAGCAGACCGCCGCGGCGCTGATCGACTTCGGCGTGAAGCCGGACCTGGTGCCGTCCGGCGAGCAGTCCGCCGCCGGGCTGCTGGAGGACTGGCCGCCCTACGACCCGGTCTTCGACCCGATCGACCGGGTGTTCCTGCCGCGTGCCGACATCGCCACCGAGACCCTGGTGGCCGGGCTCATTGAGCTGGGCTGGGAGGTCGACGACGTCACCGCGTACCGCACGGTCCGCGCCTCGCCGCCGCCGGCCGACACCCGTGAGGCGATCAAGGGCGGCGGCTTCGACGCGGTCCTGTTCACCTCGTCCTCGACGGTGCGCAACCTGGTCGGTATCGCGGGCAAGCCGCACAACGTGACGGTGATCGCGTGTATCGGCCCCGCCACGGCGAAGACCGCAGAGGAGCACGGCCTGCGGGTCGACGTGCTGTCCCCGGAGCCGTCGGTGCACAAGCTCGCCGAGGCGCTCGCCGCCTTCGGCGCGCAGCGCCGGGACGCGGCGAAGGAGGCCGGTGACCCGGTGACCCGGCCGAGCGAGCGGCGCCCGGGTGCGCGCAGGCGTCGGACGACGACGTAGTGGTACGAGGGTGAGTGGGCCCGGTCGCTCCTGCGGCCGGGCCCGCCGCCGTTTCCGGGGCCCGTTCGCGGGCCTTTCCCGGCGCGGGTGTCGGTAAGACCGTGCCGTGTGCGGGTCTATCGTCGAAGGATGACTGCGTACGGAAACTTCCCCGGCTCCCGCCCCCGGCGGCTGCGGACGACCCCGGCGATGCGGCGGATGGTCGCCGAGACACGGCTCGACCCCGCGAACCTGATCCTTCCCGCGTTCGTGCGGGAGGGCATCGACGCCCCGGTCGCCATCTCGTCGATGCCCGGGGTGCACCAGCACACCCTGGACACCCTGCGGAAGGCGGCCGTCGAGGCGGTCTCGGCCGGGGTCTCGGGGATCATGCTCTTCGGTGTGCCGGAGGACGAGAAGAAGGACGCCCGGGGCACGGCGGGCACGGACCCGGACGGCATCCTCCAGGTCGGCCTGCGCGCGGTCCGCGAGGAGGTCGGCGACGACCTGGTCGTGATGTCGGACCTGTGCCTGGACGAGTACACCGACCACGGCCACTGCGGAGTCCTCGACGGCGACGGCCGGGTGGACAACGACGCGACGCTGGAGCGGTACGCGGAGATGGCCCAGGTCCAGGCGGACGCCGGGGCCCATGTGGTGGGCCCCAGCGGGATGATGGACGGTCAGGTCGGCGTGGTCCGTGACGCCCTGGACCAGACCGGGTACGAGGACGTGTCGATCCTCGCCTACACCGTGAAGTACAGCTCGGCCTTCTACGGTCCCTTCCGCGAGGCCGTCGGCTCCTCGCTGACCGGCGACCGCAAGACCTACCAGCAGGACCCGGCCAATGCCCGCGAGTCGCTGCGGGAGCTGGCGCTGGACCTGGAGGAGGGCGCGGACATGGTCATGGTGAAGCCCGCCGGGCCGTATCTGGACGTCCTCGCCAAGGTCGCGGAGTCCGTGGACGTGCCGGTCGCGGCGTACCAGATCAGCGGCGAGTACGCGATGATCGAGGCCGCCGCCGAGCGGGGCTGGATCGACCGTGACAAGGCGATCCTGGAGAGCCTGACCGGGATCCGGCGGGCCGGGGCGCAGATGATCCTCACCTACTGGGCGACCGAGGCCGCCCAGTGGCTCGGGCGGGACGCCCGGCGCTGAGCCGGTCCGCCCGGCCCGCTGTGTTTCACGGCCCACCCGCTCCGGTCTCCTGGAGCCGGTGGGCCTCCTCGATGGCGAAGCGGGCGCCGGACTGTACGAGAGGGTCCTCGTCGGCCCGTGCGGTGGTGTCCAGGACCGCGGCGACGACCGGGTCGGCCGTGTAGGGCGCCAGCGACATCGCCGCGTACTGGCGGACCAGGTCCTCCTCCGGGTCCCGCAGGGCGCTGAGCAGGGCGCGGCCCGCTTCGTGGCGCAGAGCGGGATCGGCCGGGGGCCACAGGCGCAGGACGGTGGCGCTCTCGACGCGGGCGAGGTCGTACTCGCCGGGGTCGGCGACGACCGAGACGAGGAACGGCAGCGCCTGGGCGTTGTCGTCCAGCTCGGTGATGATCTCGCGCTTGCGGTCGTTGTCGGGAGGCAGGGAGCGGAACTCGGCTATCAGACGTTCTGCGGCTTCGGCCGCTTCCGTCGTGGTCGTGAGGTTCGTGTCGTTCATGGGGGTGGACACTTTCTGTCAGGGCCAGTCGACCAGTGCCATGAATGCTACGAAAGTGACCCCGACGACGGTGGGGGCGGTGAGGGCCAGGCCCACGCGCCGGGCGGCGTGGCGGAGCTGGTGGGGGACGGCCCAGGTGGCGACCAGCACGATCAGGGCGAGGACCAGGCCGATGCACAGGACGGTCCACGCGGTGGTGAAGCTCGCGTCGAAGCGGTCGGCCGCCGCCCCGTTGCAGGAGTCGCACGCCATCGGGGTGAGCCCGCCGATGAACAGCGCGACGAGTCCCATCGGCAGCGTCACGATCGTGGAGATCAGCGGGGCGACCCACGCACGGGGGTCGGGGGCGTGCGTGGGTCCGGTCACCGGGGTGCTGCCGCTGTCGTGGCTGTTCTCGCTCATGGGTCCGAGTCAACCCCCCGGGGTCTGCCGCCCGCATGAGTACGAGGGCTCAGTCCGCGGCGGTCCGGTCGGCGCGGGCCTCCGCCCAGGCGTGTGCCGCCGCCAGTTGCCCGTCCGTGAGGGGCGGGCTGACCTGGTCCGGGTAGCGGAACGCGTAGTGCTCGCGCGCGGTCCTCAGCCCGATCGCGCGGGCCGCGTCGGTGAGGCGGGGGTCGTCGGCGACCTCCTGGGCGCGCCGCAGCCAGCTGTGGCTGCGCGGGTCGACGGCGTAGTGCCAGAGCGGCTGGGCGGGGTCGGCCACCCCGATCAGGACCCGGTGCAGGACGTACTCGCTGACGCAGCGCTGTCCGATCAGCCGCTCGGCGACGAGCAGGGGGTGCGTGCCGTCGAGCCGGGCGCGGAGCAGCACCCAGGTCATCAACTGCCCGTTGTCGTCCTCGCCGGAGACCACGAAGTCCCACAGCTCGGTGGCTTTCGCCTCGTCCGGTGCGCCGAGGTGGGTCAGCAGCCGGACCGGGGTCTTCCAGAGCGGCTTGGGCTTCGCCCACCAGGCCAGCATCGCTTCGGCGGCCGGGTGGCCCAGATCCTGGGCGAGGCAGGTCAGGGTGACCAGGGGGTGACGCCACTCGGTGTAGGTGGTGCGGTACTGCTTGGTCAGCTCCTTCTTCCAGCGCGGCAGGAGCGCTTCCAGCTCGGCTTCGCCCGCCTCGCCGTGGGCGTGGAGCAGTTCGAGGCAGAACGCGATGCCCTGGACGCCGGTGGACGGGTCGGCCACCCGGTCGCGCAGCCATTGGACGTCGGCGGGGGTCAGGGTGCGGTAGCGGTGGTAGAGGTCGCAGAGCCCGCCCTGGTAACCGGTGAGGTCGGGGCCGGTGCCCGCGAGCAGGTCGTCGCGGGCGGCCTCGTAGCGGTCGGCGGCGGCGAGCACCTCGGCCTCGGTGCCGCCGGGGTGCTGGGCCGCCTGCTCCCGTACGTGGGCGACCTGGTCGTACGCCTTGCGCGCGGCGGCCACGCGCAGGGGGCGCGGCAGGTCGTCGTCGGTGGCGAGGCGGACGGCGGTGAGGGCCGCGTACGCCTGGGCGGCGTGGCGGTCCGCCGTCGGCCGGGCGGCGCGCCAGTCGCGCGTGACGGCGGCGCTGAGCGCGGCGAACAGGCTGTTCATGGACGTATCGGGGGCGTTGTGTGCGGTCAGCTCCGCGGCGAGCACGGCGGCGGACCGTACCGGGTCGGGCTCGTGGACCGCCCGGTGCACCTCCAGCCAGGGGCGGATCGCGGGCGGACCGCCGGCGAGCGACCACCCGCGCAGGACGTCCAGGGCCCGGGGGGAGGGGGCCGCGCCCAGGGTGTCGGACGCCTGGGGGCCGAGGTGTTCCACCGTGTCCCAGACCTCCTCGTGGTCGTGGCGCAGCAGCGCGTCGAGCAGCGCCGCCCAGGCGGGCCACTCGGTGAGCCGCCCGGCGTACTCCTCCCGCCAGGCCGGCAGCAGCCGTGACGTCTCCTCGGGGGTCAGCGCCTGCCGTGCCTCCAGTGCGGTGACGCATCCCGCCGCCCCGGAGAGCTCCACCGGATCGCGCAGCCGGTCGTGCAGCCAGCTTTCCTCGGCGGCGGTCAGCGGGTCGTGCTCCACGGCGCGGGCGGTCCGGCTGCGGGGCGTGCCGAGGCGGCCGAGGAACTGGCGGACGCCTGCGGTGTCTTCGGGGTCGGGCAGTCCGTCGGCGTCCCTCGCCGTGACCTTGTCGAGCCGGAACGCGCCCTGCGGGCCGCCGTCGAGGATCCGGTAGCCGTCCGGGCCGTCGCCGAGGCCCGCGGCGACGGTGGCGTGGTCGCCGCCCCAGTACACGTACAGCTCGCGGTCCAGGCCGCCGGAGCGGTCGAAGGCGGAGTGGGACTGCCAGTGCCAGTAGGCGAAGGAGGTGCTGGTGGAGAGGGACCGGGTCGCGAACATCTCGGCCGCGTCCTCGTGGCCGTCGGACTGGGTGTAGCGGCTCCGGGTCGGCGGCGGGAGGACGGCGAAGCCGTCGCCGCCGAGCGTGCGCCACCACTTCTTGATGCTGCTGAGGTCCGACCGCCGCTCGGCCGTACGGCCCTTGTCCGGTGCCATCGTGTCCCGTCCCGTCGTGCCTGGTCCCGCTGCCTCCGGCCCTGCTGCCGCCGGTCCCGCTGCCCCTGGTCCCGGCTGGTTCAGTCCCACCAGAACGACCACGCTTCCTGGTTGAGCACGGCCTTCTCGGCGTAGACGCCGAGGTCGTACGGCGGGGACTGGTCGATGTTGTCGGGGCAGAACGCGTAGTGCTCGGCGGCCAGGGCGCGGGCTTCTTCGGCGGTGGCGGGCGGGCGGCCCACGGAGACGATCATCGTGTCGAAGCCGAGCACCACGACCCGGGCGTCGTAGCGGTCCTCCCAGGAGCGGAGGACCGCGCAGAGCCGGGCCACGTCGTTCTCGTGGTTCATCGGGCCCGACCAGCCGATCGCCGCCGGTATGTCGGCGCTGCGGCGGGCCGGGACGAGAGCCATCCGGGCCCCGCCGAGCCATGCGTCCGCGTCGGCGGCGATCACGCCCGCGAGTCCTGCGGCCGCCACGTCGGCGTCCTCGGCCGCCTCACGGGCGGGGACGGGCGCGAGGCCGGGCCAGGAGCCGGGGCCCGCGGGGCCGTCGGTGTCCGGCCCGGTCCCGTCCGTGTCCGATCCGGCGTTCTCCGGGGCGACTTCGTCGGCCGCGTAGTCCGTCCAGTAGCCCGCGAGCACCTCGTCGGCGTCGTGGTCGCCGGGGTACGACGTGTCGTCCGGGCAGAGGTCCCACTCCTCGGGCCACTGGTCGCGCCGGCCGCCCGTGACCAGCACCGGCAGCAGCCCGAGCGGCCGCCCGGCCGCCCGCAGCCTCGACCAGTCGCGCAGGTCGGCCGGGCCGTCCGCGTACCAGAGAAGCGGCTCGTGCCAGGGGCCGTCCAGCGTGGCGTCCACCAGGGAGCCGGGCGGGAGGTCCAGGCCGGAAGTGGCCAGGGAAGGGAGTGGATTGGGGAGCGTCGCCATGGTGGGGAGCCTAGGCGGCGCCACTGACAACGTCCCCGGCAGTGCCCCTGGTCGCCGGTGCGTTATTGCCGGTGCGGAACGGGAGGCGATACGGGACACTCGGCCGGGTGATCGTGATGCAGCCCGTCCTGGAGACCCGCACCCCCGACGACTTCTCCCTCTGGCCCGTCGCCGTGGACACGTCGTCGCGGTTCCTGGCGCTGAGCGGAAACCTCACTTCCGCCGAGGTCGGGACAGCGCTGATGTTCATCGTCCGCTGCAACGACATCGACCCCGATCCCGGCGTGGGGGACGACCGTCCGCCGCGCCCGGCGGACCCGCTCGCGTCCTTCCTGCACGGCCTGCTGACGTTCGACGACCTCTTCGCCTCCGGTGGTCTGCGGGTCGTGGACGGCTCGACCGGCGTCACGCTGCTCCCCGGCTGTTGCAGCGGGCTGGAGGACTGGCGAGGTGTGTACGCGGTCCTCGACGGCGCCGGATCGCCCTTCCTCGGGCACGACCCCGATCCCGTCGTCGACCGGTCCGGTGAATCCGTCCGGCTGGTCGTGGACTTCGAGCAGAGCGACAGCCCGGTGATCGAGTTGTCGGCCGTCGAGCTGCGCCGGCTGCTGGACGGGGTCGGACGGGACCTCGCCGCCTTCCTTGCCCTGGCCGCCGCATGGGCCCGCCTGCACCTGCCCGACCACGCCGAACCCGTCATCGAGGCGCTCGCCCGTGTGCTCGGCGTACCCGCGAACGGCGGTACACGGCAGGCATCTTGAGCGCCGCGACGGGCCCGGGGGCCGAAAGCCGGTGCGGTACGGGGGTGGCTGGATAATGATGTCCGGCATGAGTTTGTACGTCGATGATCCCGCCCGCCTCGGAACCACGCGCCTCTCCGACGGGAGGGTGCTCGGCTGGGCCGAGTGGGGGCCGGAGGACGGGCTGCCCGTCCTGCTCTCGCCCGGGGCCGCGACCAGCCGCTGGCTCGGGATCGGAGCCGGGGCCGTCGAGAACGAGGGTGTCCGGCTGGTCTCGGTGGACCGGCCCGGGCTCGGGGTCTCCACGCCCGCGCCCGACCGGACCTTCGCCGACTTCGTCGACGATGTCTCGGAGCTGACCGGGCTGCTCGGACTGGGCCCGCTTCCGGCCATGCTCGGGAACTCCCAGGGCGCGCCCTTCGCCCTCGCCTGCGCGGCGGCGGGCGTCGTCTCCGCGCTCGCGCTCGTCTCTCCCGCCGACGAGGTCGCCGCGCCGGAGGTCGCCTCCGCGCTGCCGGACGATCTGCGGGGCCTGGTCGCGCGGGTGGCGGAGGATCCGGTCGGGGCGGAGAAGGTGTTCGCCGGGTTCGACGCGGACGCGATGCGGCGGATGGTTCTGGCCGGAAGCCCGGCGTGCGACCTCGTCGTGTACGAGGACCCCGGTTTCGCCGCCGCCTACGGCCGCGCGCTCGACGAGGCGTTCTCGCAGGGCGCGGCGGCCGGGTACGCCCGCGACACCGTGCTCGCGATGGGGCGCTGGCCCATCGACCTCGGGGCGATCGCCGTCCCGGTCGAGGTCTGGTACGGCGAGGAGGACGTCTCCCACTCGCCCGACCTCGGCCTCCGGCTCGTCTCCCGTATCCCCGGGGCGCGGCGCACGGTCGTGCCGGGCGTCGGCGGCGCGCTGCTCTGGGCCACCGCCGAGCCGATCCTCGCGTCGCTGGCGGAGACCGTGCGGCCGGACGAGCCGCCCGAGCGGGACTGGCGGGAGGAGCTGGACCGGAGGGCTGTACGGGGGAGACGGCCGGGGGCCGTGCGGCGGGCCGGGCGCGGCTAGGGCCGAGGGCGTGTCCGGCGCGGCGGGGGACCGTACGGGGGAGACGGCCGGTGACCGCGCGGGGGAGCGGGCGCGGCTGGGCCCGGGTGTCGGTGCCGGGGCTTATCGTCGAAGCCCGTTGTGCGCCGCCCGGTCGTCCCCGTCGGCCGGGCCGATCCGGCAGGAGCCGCCGTGAACAGGATCATCACGTCCATCTCGCTCTCCCTCGACGGATTCTTCGAAGGGCCCGACCAGGACATCGACTGGCACACCGTCGACGAGGAGCTGCACCAGCACTTCAACGACTACTTCCGGACGATGGGCGGCTTCGTCGAGGGGCGCGTCACCTACGAGCTGATGGAGGAGTTCTGGCCGACCGCCGATCAGGACCCGGCCAACGAGGGCCCGATGGCCGAGTTCGCGGGGATCTGGCGGGACGTGCCGAAGTTCGTCTTCTCGCGGACGCTGGAGAGCGTGGGGCCGAACGCGACCCTGCTGCACGAGGTCGACCCCGAGCAGGTGCGCGGTCTGCGGGACGCCGCATCGGGGGACCTGGCGGTCGGCGGGGCGGATCTGCTGGAGTCGTTCCGGCAGGCCGATCTGATCGACGAGTACCGGATCTACGTCCACCCGGTCATCCTCGGCCGGGGCCGCCGCTTCTTCCAGGACGCGGAGGAGCGGCAGATGCTCCGGCTGCTGGAGTCCCGGACCTTCGGGAACGGGGTCGCGATGCTCCGTTACGAGACGGTCCGGGCGGGATAACCACGGTGTGGGGTCAGGCGGTTGCCGCGTAGGCGGCGAACGCCGACCAGGCGGCGGGCGCGACGGTGAAGGCCGGGCCCTCGATGTCCTTGGAGTCACGGACGTGGACGGCGGCGGGGTGGGCGGCGATCTCGACGCAGGCCCCGCCCTCGTCGGCGCTATGGCTCGACTTCCGCCAGTCGTAGGCGACTTCGAGGCACGCGCCGCCTTCGCTGCCGCTGTAGCTCGACTTGAACCAGTTCAGTGCGGTGCTCATGTCTCTCCCAGTAAGCGGGCCAGCAGGCGCAGGGTCTCCACAGGGCTGAGCGCCTGGGCTCGCAGCATCGCATATTTCTGGGCGAGGATGCTGACCTCGTTCCGGTCGGAGATCAGCTGACTGCCGCGCTGGGTCTCGGTGTACGCGACGTGCTGGTGGTCCGGTGTCTCCAGGAGGATGAAGGGGCCGTCGATGCCCGCGTGGACCCTGCTGTCGAGCGGGAGCACCTGGAGGCAGACGCCGGGGAGTTGGGCCATCGCGTAGAGGTGGCGGAGCTGTTCCCGGTGGTCCTCGTCCGAGGTCAGTCTCATCATCAGGACCGGTTCCCAGATCACGATGCTGGTGGTCGGAGGCTTCTTCCGGTCCAGGATCTGCTGGCGTTGCAGCCGTGTCGCGGTCTGCGTCTCGATCTCCTCCTGGCTGTAGACCGGGACCTTGTTGCCGAACACCGCCTGCGCGTACGCCTTCGTCTGGAGCAGGCCCGGGATGACCTGGTTGTCGTACCAGGACAGCGCCAGCGCGTCCTGCTCCATGTCGATGTAGTCCTCGGCCCACAGCGGGATCAGGTCGACTTCCGGCATGTTGTCGACCGCCGTCGCCAGCGCGCCCTTGGTGTCCAGCAGATCGTCGATCGTCTCCGCCAGATCCGGGACCAGGGAGCGCCTGCCCTGCTCGACGGAGGCGATCGTGTCCTCCTGTACGCCTGCCGCTTGGGCCAGTTCGGTCTGCGTGAGGCCCGCCTCCTTGCGGAAGCGGGCCAGCAGCTTGCCCACGAGCTTCATGGTCGACGCGTTCTTACGCTGTCGCTTTCTGGGGTGCATACGGTTCCCACTCCCACCCCGGAACCCACTTCACGCCTGCGCGACCCGTACAAGAAATGTGTACGGGTCGCGCACAGTCACCGCACGTCAGGCACTGGCCTGCGGTGTTCCGCGAGGCTCAGAACATCAGGGCGTTCTCGACGTCCGACTGCCAGTAGGTGACGAAGCCCAGGCTGTCCGTGTAGGTCTCCGCCGGGAGCTTCAGCGTGGACTCGCCCTTCGACTCGTTGTTCTTGTCGACCATGATCACGCCGAGGTTGTCGCTCTTGACCGGCTCGTTCTGGCCGGGCTCGCCGAGGAGCGAGATGCCCGCGTACGCCTCCTGGCCGGGGGAGAGCGTGACGACCGCCTGCGGCTTGCTGTCGTCGAGGACCGGGTACACCGCCTGCGCGTCGTCGAAGCGGAGGAACGGCGCGTAGTAGGCGGCGCAGTCGGTGGAGCCGGTGTTGGTCACCGTGAGCAGCAGGTGGTTGATCGGGCGGCTCACCGAGGAGACCTTGACCGTGGAGTTCTTGGGCGTGCAGGCCGGGATCGACGGTGCGGCCTTCTCGTTCGGCGCGGTCTCCGGCTTCTTGCCGTTGCCGCCGGCGTGCTTCCCCTCGGCGGGGACGGTCTGCGTCTCGGGGGTGCCGGCCTCCGGCGCGTCCGGCTGCGTCGTGCCGCCGGTGCTGTCGGTGCCCGTCGCCGCGGGCGTCGCCGTGTCGACGGCACCGGCCGGCTTGGTCCCCATGGCCTTGTCCTCGCCTCCGCAGGCGGTGAGCGAGAGGGCGGCGGCGAGGGCGGTGGCGGCGACGGCGATGGTGCGGATGCGGTTGGTGCGCATGGCGGTGGTACTCCCCGTGATCGGTTGGCGTGTTGGTCCGGTTGAACGGCCGGTCCGTGGTCCTGCTGGGTCCTGCTGTGGTCTGGTCCGAGCTTGTGGCACGGCGGATTCCGGCCGCAACGCCTGCCGAACCATTGGGGATGCTGGAACGTCTACGCGTACGGTGACCTGCGGGAATTCCGTGTCCCTGGAACGCCGTTCCGGGACGCACGAGGAAGGGGAGCGCCGTCGTGGCGACGCCGGAGGCCGTGGAGTTCGCGGCTCTGCTGAAGGATCTGAAGGACCGTTCGGGGCGCAGCTACGGTGTGCTGGCGGGGAAGCTGCACGTCAGCACGTCGACGCTCCACCGGTACTGCAACGGGGACGCCGTGCCGAACGAGTTCGCTCCGGTGGAGCGGTTCGCGCGGGTGTGCGGGGCGTCCGGCGACGAGTTGGTGGAGGTGCACCGGCGGTGGATCGTGGCGGACGCGGCGCGGCGGCGGCCTCCGGTGGGGGCGGCACCGGGGACGGCTGAGCCTGCCCCCTCTCCCTCCCCTGCCCCGGCCTCTGTCCCCGTTCCTGCCTCTGCTCCCGCCCCGGCCCCTCCCGCTGCCCCTTCTCCTGCTCCTGAGCCCGGTGTTGTTCCCGGAGGCGTCGAAGCCGCCGAGGCCGTCGAGCCGTCCGGGCCGACTGTCGTGTCCGGTGGCGCGCGGCCGGGGGCGGGCTCCCGGTGGTCCCGGCTCTCCCGGCGTACGCGGGTGCTCATCGCCGCCGCCGGGGTCGCCGCGCTCCTCGTCCCCACCACCGTCGTCGCCGCCGACCTCGTCGGCTCGGGGAGGGAGGACGGCGGGAGCGCCGCGGACCGGGTGGAGGACGCCGGCGGAGACCTCGGGCCCGCGCCGGAAGGCTCCGCATCGGCCAGGCCCCGGCCCTCCGCGAGCACGGGTTCGGCCGATCCTTCGGCGAGCGCCTCCGCGTCCCCCTCGGGTCCGCCGTCCGTGAAGCCCTCGGCGGGCTCCGGGGCGGGGCAGCCGCAGGGCGGTGGCGGTGGCGGCAGCGGTACGGGCCTCGGTGCTCCGCCGACCGTCACCATCTCCTCGTACAACTGGGACGAACCCTGCGGCCAGCACTACCTGGTGAACCGGGGGCCCGACGAGCTCGACCCGCCGCCCGCGCCGCAGGACCGGCGTCGCTGGGCGGAGTCGTACGGCGGGGTGGACGCCGGGAACATGCTGCTCCAGCTCACCGTGCAGGGGACCTCCCGCGAGGCGGTGGTCCTCAAGGGCATGCACGTACGCGTCCTCTCCCGCAAGGCTCCGCTGCCCTGGTCGGCGTATCTGATGGGCAACGGCTGCGGCAGCGGGATCGCGCCGCAGACCTTCGCCGCCCATCTCGACGCCGGGCATCCCACCCTCCGGCCGGTGCCGGGGAAGCAGGGGGACGTGGTGGTTCCGGCCGTGGACTTCCCGTACAAGGTGACGTCCGAGGACGTGGAGGTCTTCAACCTCGATATGAAGGCCGTCGGTTACGACGTCACCTGGTACCTGGAGCTGGAGTGGAACAGCGGCGGGAACGAAGGGGTGCTGCGGATCGACGACCACGGGAAGCCGTTCCGTACCAGCGGGATGAAGGGGCGGCCGGAGTACGTGTACGGCAACGAGGAGGTCGGGTGGGAGCCCGCGACCTGACGGATCTGCCCCTCGGGGGCGGGAAGGCCGATTCCGTCCGGATTCGCACAGGAGTACAGTCGCCGGGTCCTCGCGTCCGTCCGGTTCCGACCGGACCGTCGCCCCAGCCCGCCTCCCCACCAGGTGACCCATGTCCGCGACCGCCGAAGCCCCCGACCCCATGGCCCTGGACACCCGCACCTGCGAGGAGCGGTCCCTGCGGCTCAGACGCAGGCTGGAGCGGCTGATCGGGATCGCCGCCACCGAGGGGAACGCCCTCCTCCCGCTCCGTAACGGCGACGAGATCTTCGGCGCGATGCTGGACGCCATCCGGGCCGCCGAGCACACCATCGACCTCATGACCTTCGTCTACTGGCGCGGTGACATCGCCCACGAGTTCGCCGAGGCGCTGGCCGAGCGGGCCCGCGCCGGGATCCGGGTGCGGCTCATGCTGGACGGGTTCGGGTCGCGGCTCATCGAGAAGGACCAGCTGGCCCTGATGGACGAGGCCGGGGTCACCGTCACCTGGTTCCGCAAGCCCCTCTACCTCTCGCCGCTCAAGCAGAACCACCGCTGCCACCGCAAGGTCCTCGTCGTCGACGAGCGCACCGCGTTCACCGGCGGTGTCGGGATAGCCGAGGAGTGGTGCGGCGACGCCCGCAACGAGCACGAGTGGCGTGACACCCACGTCCGGGTCACCGGGCCCGCCGTCGACGGACTGGCCGCCGCGTTCGCCCAGAACTGGGCCGAGTGCCACGACGAGCTGTTCGACGAGCGCGACCGGTTCCTCACGGAGGAGCACCACGGGGACGCCGTCGTCCAGGTGGTGCGCGGCTCCGCGTCCTTCGGCTGGCAGGACATGCAGACCCTGATCCGGGTCGTCCTGGAGTCCGCCGAGGAGCGCGTCCGCCTCACCACCGCCTACTTCGCTCCCGACGCCTACTTCACCGGGCTCCTCTGCGCCGCCGCACGGCGCGGGGTGGAGGTCGAGATCCTGCTGCCCGGCCCGCACACCGACAAGCGGGTCTGCCAGCTCGCCGGGCAGCGCTTCTACGAGGAGCTGACCGCCTGCGGCGTGAAGATCCACCAGTACCAGCCGACGATGATGCACACCAAGACGCTCACCATCGACCGGGTCGCCTCGCTCATCGGCTCCACCAACTTCAACCGGCGCTCGCTCGACCACGACGAGGAAGTCATGCTCGCCGTCCTCGACCGGGACTTCACCGCCACCCTCGACGGCCACTTCGACGAGGACCGGGAGAAGAGCGTGCTGATCGAGCGCGGCCGGTGGAAGCGGCGCGACCTCCTCCAGCGGGCCCGGGAAGCAGCCGTGCTGCCCATCCGCCGTTTCCTCTGAGACCGGCCTGTCCTCGGGGGGCGTGCTCCCGCGCCCGCAGGGCAGACGGGGAGGACGACCGTCGTCCGCCATGTGAAGGGAAGGGCCCATGAGCGCCACCGCCGACACCTCACCGGCACCGTCCGCCGCGGTGATCACCGAACCCCTGCCCGACCTTCAGCTCCAGCTGCTCATCCAGCTCCTCGACGAGGACCCCCGCTCCAGCCTGCCCCTCACCCTCACGCACCCCGGCGGCGTCCTGCACGGTGACGTCATCGGGCACGAGCAGTGGAAGGCCGAGTGGGCCAGGAGCCTGCGCCAGGTCGAGGGCGAGGGGGCCAACCTGCTCGCGGAGTTCCCCGAGACCGTCGACCAGGGCGTACGGGAACTGCGCGCCGGCGAGGACGCGGAGACGGCCCGGCTGCCCCGCTGGATCCATCTGCGGGACGTCACGCTCGTCGTCGGGGCCATGAACCCGGTCTCCCTGCCGCTGTGGCGCGGACGCCTCGCCGACGTGTCGGGGTGGGCGCTGGGCCGCCCGCAGTAGGCGGCCCCGTCACCGCGCCGGACCGGGCGATGCCGCTCAACTCCGGCCCGTTGCTTAGGGTTTCGGCATGACCACAGAGAACCTTCTGGCCGGCGGCACGCCGGACCCGCCCGTCACCTTCATCAACGTCTTCGAGATCTCCGCCGACGAACTCGACGCGTTCGTCGAGAAGTGGGAGCAGCGGGCCCGCCTCATGCGGGAGAAGCCGGGCTTCATCGACTCGCGGATGCACCGGGCCCGCTCCTCGGACTCCCGCTTCCAGCTCGTCAACGTCTCCCACTGGGAGAGCCAGGAGGCGTGGGAGGCCGCCACCGCCGACCCCGACTTCGCCTCCCGCACCCGGGCCGCGCGCGAGCAGGCCGTACAGCCGGTCACACCGAACCCGGCGGTCTACGACGTCGTCGTGGAACTCACCGCTCCCTGAACCGGACGGACCTACGCGTGTGGGCCCCGCACATCACCCGTGCCGGGGCCCACACACGTGACAACGCCTCGGGTCAGAGCCGCTCGGGCGTCCGGATGCCCAGCAGCGCCATCCCCCGGTGCAGGGTCCGGGCGGTCAGCTCGACCAGGAAGAGCCGGTTCTCGACGACCTCCGGGGCGTTGTCCGGGCTGAGCACCTGGCACTGGTCGTAGAACGTGGTCAGGTGGGACGCCAGCTGGTAGAGATACGCGGCCAGCTTGTGCGGCTCGTAGCCCGCCCCGACCTCGGCGAGGACCTCGCCGAACTGGTCCAGGTGCAGACCGAGCGCCCGCTCCGCCGGGGCCAGCTCCAGCTCCGGGTGGGCGGCCGGGACCGCGTCGCCCGCCTTGCGCAGGATCGACTGGATCCGGGCGTACGCGTACTGGAGGTACACCGACGTGTCGCCGTGCAGCGCCACCATCTGGTCCAGGTCGAACTTGTAGTCCCGTACGGCGGAGGTCGACAGGTCCGCGTACTTCACCGCGCCGATGCCGACGTACCGGCCGTTCTCGACGATCTCCTCCTCGGACAGGCCCACCTTGTCGGCCTTGTCCCGGACGACCGCCGTGGCCCGTGCGACCGCCTCGTCGAGGAGGTCCTCCAGCCGCACGGTCTCGCCCTCACGGGTCTTGAACGGCTTGCCGTCCTTGCCGAGGACCGTGCCGAACGCGAGCTGCACGGCCTTGACGTCGTCGCTCAGCCAGCCCGCCCTGCGGGCCGTCTCGAAGACCATCCGGAAGTGCAGCGACTGCCGTGCGTCCACCACGTACAGCAGGGTGTCCGCCTTGAGGTCCTGCACCCGGTTCCGGACCGCGGAGAGGTCGGTGGCCGCGTAGCCGTAGCCGCCGTTCGTCTTCTTCACGATGAGCGGGACCTTGTTGCCGTCCGGGCCCTTCACATCGTCGAAGAACACGCACAGCGCACCCTCGGAGCGGACGGCGACGCCCGTCTCCTCCAGGATCCGGCAGGTCTCCTCCAGCATGTCGTTGTAGCCGGACTCACCGACGATGTCCGGGTCGTCGATCTCCATGTCGAGCTTGTCGAACACCGAGTGGAAGTAGATCTTCGACTCGTCGACGAAGCGGTGCCACAGCTCCAGGGTCTCGGCGTCCCCGGCCTGGAGGGCCACCACCCGGTCCCGGGACCGGGCCTTGAACTCCTCGTCGGAGTCGAACAGGACCCGCGACTCCTTGTAGACCCGGTTCAGCGTCGACATCGCCGCCTCGCCGTCGCTCGCGCCGCCCTCGTGCTTCAGCGCGCCCGGGTGCTCGATCAGATACTGGATGAGCATGCCGAACTGGGTGCCCCAGTCGCCGATGTGGTGCCGCCGGACCACGTTCTCGCCGGTGAACTCCAGGATCTTGACCACGGCGTCGCCGATGACCGCCGACCGCAGGTGGCCGACGTGCATCTCCTTGGCCACGTTCGGCTGGGCGTAGTCGATGACCGTCGTCCCGGCGTCGTCCTTCAGCGGCACGCCGAGCCGGCCCTCGTCGTCCGCCGCCCGGGCGGCCAGCGTCTCGACGATCGCCCGGTCGGTGAGGGTGACGTTGAGGAAGCCGGGCCCGGAGACCTCGATGTCCTTGATCAGCCCGCCCGCCGGGAGGGCCGCGGTGACCTGGGCGGCCAGCTCACGCGGATTGCCCTTCAGCTTCTTGGCGAGCGCCAGGATGCCGTTGGCCTGGAAGTCGGCCCGGTCGCTACGTCGCAGCAGCGGGTCCGCGGCGCCGGCATCCGGCAGCGCTGCCGTCAGGGCGTCCGCCAGCTGCTGCTGGAGCGTGGAAGCGAGGGAAGGGACCGAGGCCATGGCTGGCTGCCGTTTCCGTAGGGGTACAAGGGATCACCCCAGTATCCCACGGGGCGTAAAGCCGTTTTCGCGCTGCGGGGGGTAGCTGGGAGAATGGTCCGTACCCCATCGGGAAACGACAGACGAGAGAAGGACGTGCCGACCGTGGCCGAGAGTCAGACCAGCACCGAGACCGACTGGGTCTCCCGCTTCGCGGACGATGTCATCGCCGAATCGGAGCGTCGTGCGCCTGGCAAACCGGTCGTCGTCGCCTCCGGTCTGTCCCCGTCGGGCCCGATCCACCTCGGCAACCTCCGCGAGGTCATGACCCCGCACCTGGTCGCCGACGAGATCCGCCGCCGCGGGCACACCGTGCGCCACCTGATCTCCTGGGACGACTACGACCGCTTCCGGAAGGTCCCGGAGGGCATCCCGGGGGTCGACAAGGCGACCTGGACCGAGCACATCGGCAAGCCGCTGACCTCGGTGCCCGCCCCGGCCGGCTCCGCGTACCCGAACTGGGCCGAGCACTTCAAGGCCGCCATGACGGCGGCCCTGGACGAGCTGGGCGTCGAGTACGACGGCATCAGCCAGACGGAGCAGTACACCGCCGGGACCTACCGCGAGCAGATCCTGCACGCGATGAAGCACCGCGCCGACATCGACGCCGTCCTGGACCGCTACCGGACGAAGAAGGACCCGGCGGCAGCCCAGGGCAAGGGCGGCAAGAAGCCGCAGCAGCAGAAGAAGGTCGACGAGGCCGAGCTGGAGGCCGCCGAAGGCTCCGGCGCCGCCGACGAGGACGACGGCAGCGGCAACACCGCCGGCTACTTCCCGTACAAGCCCTACTGCGGCAACTGCGAGAAGGACCTCACCGTCGTCACCTCCTACGACGACGACACGACCGAGCTGAACTACACCTGCTCGGCGTGCGGCTTCGCCGAGACGGTCCGCCTCAGCGAGTTCAACCGGGGCAAGCTCGTCTGGAAGGTCGACTGGCCGATGCGCTGGGCCTACGAGGGCGTGATCTTCGAGCCCAGCGGCGTCGACCACTCCTCGCCCGGCTCCTCCTTCGTCGTCGGCGGCCAGATCGTCCGCGAGGTCTTCGACGGCGTCCAGCCCATCGGGCCCATGTACGCCTTCGTCGGCATCTCCGGCATGGCCAAGATGTCCTCCAGCAAGGGCGGGGTCCCCACCCCGGCCGACGCGCTGAAGATCATGGAAGCGCCGCTGCTGCGCTGGCTCTACGCCCGCCGCAAGCCCAACCAGTCGTTCAAGATCGCCTTCGACCAGGAGATCCAGCGGCTGTACGACGAGTGGGACTCGCTGGGCCGCAAGGTCGCCGACGGCACGGTGCTGCCCGCCGACGCCGCCGCGCACTCCCGTGCCGTCCGCACCGCGGCCGGGGAGCTCCCGAGCACCCCGCGCCCGCTGCCGTACCGGACGCTCGCCTCGGTCGCCGACATCACCGCCGGCGCCGAGGACCAGACGCTGCGCATCCTCAGCGAGCTGGACCCGGAGAACCCGCTGACCGCGCTGGACGAGGCCCGCCCGCGCCTCGACCGCGCCGAGAACTGGATCACCACCCAGGTCCCGGCCGAGGCCCGCACCATCGTCCGGGACGAGCCCGACAAGGAGCTGCTCGGCTCGCTCGACGACCAGGGCCGCGAGTCGCTGCGCCTCCTCCTGGAGGGGCTGGACGCGCACTGGTCCCTGGACGGGCTCACCACGCTCGTCTACGGCGTGCCGAAGGTGCTGGCGGGACTGAAGCCGGACGCCAAGCCGACGCCCGAGCTGAAGGCCGCCCAGCGGTCCTTCTTCGCGCTGCTCTACCGGCTGCTCGTCAGCCGCGACACGGGGCCCCGCCTGCCCACGCTGCTGCTCGCGGTGGGGGCGGACCGGGTGCGCAGGCTGCTCGGCGCCTAGCGACGTGACGGCGGAGGGCCACCACCCGGGAATCCGGGTGGTGGCCCTCCGCCGTGCTGTGCGGCTGTCGCTCAGGCGCTCTGGTCGGCCGTCGCGCGCTGCATGTAGAGGTTCCTGAACTGCGGCATCAGGTCCTGGAGAAGCTCGGTCGAGCGCGGGTGGTGCACGTCGTGCCGGTCGGCCAGGTGGATGTCGAGGGTCTCGACGTTCGGGTACTGGCCTTCCTGGTCCGTGTACGCGCTGAACTCCTCGTAGGCGCGGTCGGCGAAGTCGTTGTCCTCCTGGGACCACTCCTCCAGCTGCGGCGCGTCCTCGGGCCCGGGGGCGGGCACGGCGGGCGGCTCCTCGTCGGCGGCCTGCTGTACGGGCTCCGGCTCCTCGCGGGGCTCCTCACGGGGCTCCTCACGGCGGGGGTGCGGGACCGCGCCGATCGTGCCGACGTCACCGAGGGGGCGGGTACGGCCGGGGCCCAGGGGGACGGCCGCCGGGGTGGGCTCCAGGCCCTCGGCGTGCCGCGGGTCGTACGCGCTGGCGTGCGGGCCTTCCGGAAGCTTCTGGGCGGCGAACCAGGGGCTGTCGTGGGTGGGCGGGACCTGCGGGGTCTCCAGCGCCGGGGGCTGCGGGTGCTGGGCCTGCTCGGCGTACGGGGCCTGCTGGGCCTGCTGATGGTGTTGCTGGTCCGGCAGGTGCTGCTGGTGCTGCTGCTGGGGTGTCTGCTTCTGGAGCGACATCGGGTGCTGCTGCTGATGTTGCGGGTGCTGCTGTGCCTGCTCCTGCCCCGGCTCCCGCTGGGGCTCGTACGGCAGCTCCGCCTTCGGACGGGACGCCTCGACCGGTGGCAGCAGGGCCGGTTCGATGCCCGCGGCGGCGAGGCCGGCGGGGGCGGTCTCGGCGAGCGGCACGCCGTACTTCGCCAGGC
>NZ_BMVK01000031.1 GCF_014650675.1 Streptomyces anulatus
CGGGCTGAACGACCGCCCCACAGCCCCGTCGCCCTCTCAGGGGGCCGCTGCCTGGCCTTCAGGGCCGGCTGAGGAGGCCATGGCGGCTGCACGGCAGGGAGACCGGCAGCGCGGGGGCCATCACCTCTACGACGGCAAGGTCCCGATCGTCGCCGTCGGGCTGCGGAACCTGCGCGAGCACGGCCCGACGGGTCCGGTGTTCTACCGCTTCGGCCGTAACCGGCCCCAGCCGCTCCTGGAGGCGATCGGCAACCCCCGCCGCGACGCGACCGCCTCCCGCGAGTTGGAGGAGGGACGGGTCCAACAGGAGGAGTCGGGTAGGAGAGGTGGCGGAAGACGACGAACGACCCTGGCCCCCTTGATGAACGAATGAGAGGCACCGGCGTGGCCGATTCTGAGATGAGGGCGGTGGGCTGGGCGCAGTCCTTCCCCATGTCCCAAGGGGCACGGGCCGGGCGCCGCTGGGCGCGGGGACATCTCGAATCGCTGGAATGGGCGCAGAGCGCACCCGATTTGGTGGACTCGGTGCTTCTGACAGTGACCGAACTCATTACAAACGCGCACAAGCACGCTCATAGCGATGCCCAGCTTGTCCTGACCTGGGACAGTACCTGCCTCCACGTCAGCGTTCACGACGCCAGCCCGAACCCGCCGACCCCGGCCGACCGGGGCCTTGATGCAACCGGCGGCCGGGGCCTCGCGATCGTCAAGGCACTGTCCGACAGCTGGGAACATCATCCACAACGAGACGGAAAGACCGTGACCGCCTGCTTCGTCCCGCCTGGATACCCCGCGCCGGACCACATTCTCAAGCCCGATGGCACCACCTGACCAGCAGGGCGTACGCCATCTGCGCCAAGGTCAGGAACGTCAGCGTGGTCCAGATCCCCTCACCAAGCACCTGCGCCAACAGGGCGGTACTCCGTGATGCGAACGTTGCTGACGGTCCCGTCTACCGCCAGCGGCCGTCCAAGCCTCGGGACATCTGTCCCTCCCTCAGCGATCGCCTCCGCAGGGGGAGGAGATGACGAAGACGGGTAGACAAGCACGCGAAGCTCCTGGCAGGCGCGGGTGATCTTGGTCGAGAACCCGTCTACCAGGAGCTTCGTCGTTGTGCGGAAGCGTCCAACTCGCGGTCAAAGCTGCCAGGTTGGAAAGGGCTCACTGGATCGTGCTCCCGCCACAGCTCGGCGGTGACGTCGGCGTTCGCGTACAGCCGGAAACGAGGCGAGAGCACTGGGTTCCGTCGCCGCAGCGCTGTTGAGGGTCGTTGACAAACCCGCATGAGCGTTCCGAGCGGGTTCGTCAACCGGCTTCGCGCACCCAGGCCGGAGCTTTCACGCACCCAGGCCGGAGCTCCGGCCTGCATCCCTCCTACCGCGGCTCCTTCACCGCTCACCGTCAGGCGGAACGCTTCTGCGCGGTTCGCGCAGCCCTTGCTCGCTCATCCCGCCGGCACCTGAGCCTGTGGCCTGTCGGCAACGCGACGCGCAACGCCGCTCCGTGACATACCTGGCTTTGTATCGCCGTAGCGGGCGTGATGTACGTGTCAGTCCACTTCCAGGGCGTCCAGAGCCAGCGTGTGGGCGATGGCGAGGCGGCGGTCGATGTCGGGCGCGAGGATCTCGAGTACGTACCGGGTGTGCAGCCCCAGCTTCTTGGTGACGGTCATCAGCGGCTTGCCGCTCTCGGTGTACTTGAAGCGGTACGGCCAGATGAACGGCACGTATTCGAGATACGGCACGAACTCCCAGACGAACCGGACGAAGGCCACCACCCGGCTGCGCTCGCGTCCGGTCAGCTTCATCGTCCCCGGCTGCCGCACTTGCCATGTCCTGCGGAGGAAAGACCCGCCCGCGTCCTCGTAGAAGGACCCGAAGGACTGGCCCGAAGCGTCCCGGACGTCGTACATGTAGCCCACTTCGTGGTCGCGGCCCTTGAAGTCGGCGAGAACGGACTTCCTGGACGCGTCCGTATAGACGGTCACCTGTCCCCTGAGCGACAGCCGCTTCTCGCGTGCGTAGGCGACGGGCTCGCCCTCGGAGCCGTCCGGCCGGGCCACGCTCACCACGTACTCACCGGCCGTGAGGCTCAGCTTCTTCTTGATGACGAAGGTGTCGTGGGACTGGATGTCCGGTGCTTCCGCAGTGGTGGGGGCCGGGGTGGCCTTGGTGAGGCTGACGGCGACCTTGCCCTTCTCCGCGCCCGTTCCTGCACTCGACTCCGTGCCCGTGCTGTCCATGTGGCATCTCCCGTTGTCCCCGTGGCCCCGTTTCGGTCCGTCCATCGTCGGCCGCGCGACCGGCCCGGCGCAGTCTCCGGAAGTCGCGATCCCGGGCGACGAAAGGTGTCAACTTTCGTCGTACGGTGGCACGACGCTCGGCCGATGCACGCGTTCTTCCGGGGGTCCTACCGTCGGTCCGGTGTATGCGGACAGGGAAGTGGATGTGGATGTGAGAGCAGGTATGGATGTGGGAGATCGGCGGGTACGTTCCGCCGGGCTCGCCGTTCGGGGCCTCCAGCGGCGGTTGAGCGGCGGTGTGCTCTGGAGCCCCGCCCGTATCGTCGGGGAGGCGGTGCTCGCCGTCACCCTCGCCGGGCTCGCCACGGGCTTCGGCGCGTGGGTGGACACGCTCGACGCGCGGACCGTTCTCCTCGCCGGGGTGATGGCCCTGCTGGCGCCCGCGCGCCACGCGCTGCCCGCGACCGTCCTGATCCTCTCCGCTCCGCTGGCTGGGGGGTGGAACGTCATGGCCTCCGTGCTGCTGGTCTGCGCCGCCTGGTCGGCGGGGCGGCGGATCACGGAACCCTGGCGGGTGGCCGCCGCGTTCGGGGCCGCGTGTGTGCTACACACTGTCCCGGATCTGTACCAGGACATCACCTCGGGGGCCGCGCCCGTGCTGCCCGTCACCCTCGGGTGGAACGTCGTGACATTTCTGACCCTGGCCGTGGTGCCGGCCCTCGTCGGCCGTTACCGTGACCAACGGCGGCGGCTGCTCGGTGCGTTGTGGCAGAACAATCAGCAACTCAAGCGCGAGCAGGCGATGGTGGCCCGTGAGGCGCGGTTGCTGGAGCGCAACCGCATCGCCCATGACATGCACGACAGCCTCGGCCATCAGCTCGCCCTGATCGCCGTGCACGCGGGCGCCCTCCAGGTCGACCCGGAGCTGACCGGGAGCCAGCGAGAGGCCGTACAGATCCTCCGGGGCGCCTCCGTCACCGCGATGGCGGAGTTGCGGGCGGCGGTGGGGGTGCTCCACGACGAGGCGGAGCATCGGGAGCAACAGAACGAGCAGCACTACCAGGGGCATCAGCGGCAGTCGGTGGGCGACGGTGCCTCGGTACCGTACGCGCCCCGTAACACCGCCGCCATCGACGGCCTGGTCGAGTCGTCCCGGGGCGCGGGCACGGCGGTGTCGCTGGCCCGGAGCGGTGTCCGGCGGCCGTTGGCGCCCGCCGCCGACCACGAGGCGTACCGCATCGTCCAGGAGGGGCTGACCAACGCTCACAAGCACGCGCCGGGCGCCCCGATACGCCTTGCCCTGCGGTACGAACTGGACAGCCTGGTCGTGGAGGTCACCAACGGGCCCGTGCCGGGCGGAGCGCCCGAGGTGCCGCCGGAGATCAGCGGCGGCCAGGGGCTGAAAGGGCTGCGCGAGCGGGTCGGCCGGGTCGGCGGCATGGTGCACACCGGGCCCACCGAGGACGGCGGCTTCCGGATCGCGGGGATGCTGCCGTACGGGGAGGAGAGCAAGGCGGGAAGCGGGGCGGAGGGCCGGGCGGGGCACCTCGGGGGACACGGGGCGGGGAGCGGTGCCCGGGGCGCGGGGCCGTACGGCGCGACCTCCGTCGTACCGGCTCGCGACGTTCGGGGGCAGTGGCGTCCGGGGGCGGTGGACGACGGTGGAACGGTCATCAACGGGGCCGATCCACAGAGGGAGTTCACCACCATCATGAGTACCAGGAAGAACGTCGCCATCGGCTGCGCCGTCACCGCCGTCGTCCTCGTCGCGGGCGTCATCGGCCTGGCTGTCTGGGGGATCGGCGTCATGACGGAAGAGGTGAAGAAGGCGGAGATCTCGCCGAGCGTCTACGAGGCGGCGAAGGTCGGGGACGCCGAGGCGGACATCCGGGCCAGGCTCCCCGAAGAGGACTCGTGGCTCACCTCGGACCTGGCGGACCAGGGGCCCAAGCTGCCCGACGGAGCGACGTGCCGCCACTTCGCCTCCGAGGACGACCAGGGGGTCGACTTCCTCACCGTCTTCCGGTTCTGCTTCCAGGACGGGAAGTTGGTCTCCAAGGAGACGTACAAGGCGACGTGATGCCGGGCTCCGTGCGGCGGGTCGGCCCGTACAGGGCATGATGGCGGGGCCACTCCGTCCGTTCTCCTTGACAACGTCATGATCGACACCGCGCAGGAGGCTGTGTGATCCGGGTCCTCGTCGCCGACGACGAGCCGCTCATCAGGGCCGGCATCAGAATGATCCTCACCTCGGCCGACGACATCGACGTGGTAGCCGAGGCCGGGGACGGCCGCGAGGCGGTGGAGAAGGCCCGGGGCGGCGGGATCGACGTGGCGCTGCTGGACATCCAGATGCCGGTGATGGACGGGCTGACGGCGCTGGTCGAGCTCGGCCGCGCCGCGCCGAAGGTACGGGTCCTGATCCTCACCACCTTCGGCGAGCGGGACAACGTACTGCGGACGCTCGGCCACGGCGGTGCGGGGTTCCTGCTGAAGGACTCCGCGCCCGACGAGCTGATCCAGGCGGTGCGGGCCGCGGCGGCGGGCAACGCGTATCTCTCACCCGCGGCCACCCGGCATGTGGCGGACGCGCTCTCCGCCACCGGGGCCACCACGCGCGGGGAGGCCGCGCGGCGCCGGCTCGACGGGCTCACCACCCGGGAGCGCGAGGTGCTGGCCCTGCTCGGGGAGGGGCTCTCCAACGCGGACGCGGGGCGGCGGCTGCATATGAGCGAGGCCACGGTGAAGACGTACGTCAGCCGCATCCTCACCAAGCTCGACTGCGACAACCGCGTCCAGGCCGCCCTCCTCGCCCGCGACGCCGGGCTCCAGCCGGGGGGACTTCAGCCGGGCGGGCACTGATTCCTTTCCAACCTCGCAGCTGTGAAAGCGAGTTGGACGCGCCTGCACAACGACGAAGCTCCTGATAGACGGGTTCTCGACCAAGATCACCCGCGCCTGCCAGGAGCTTCGCGTGCTTGACCCGAACGGTCCCGCCGGCCCCTTGGTACGCCTTATCCGCCCAACATTTGAGTCCGGCCTCGGCGAAGTTCTCGATGATTCCGTGCTTCCGGGCAGCGGTCAGATCGTGGGTCGAGCCGGGCAACGCCGGGGAGGCCCACAGCAGGCGCCCGAAGGGGTCGGTGAGGACCTGGACGTTTTGTGCTTGCCCGAGTAGTACCCGGTGTCGGCGGCGATGCGGTCGATCGGCAGCAGTCCCGCTCCGGGGCCGCCGTCTCAAGCGATGGAAAACGCCGTCACAACAGCAGCCATGCCAAGATCCGCTGCCTCGGCGAGCAGGCCATGGCCCCCTGAAGTGCTGGCGCCTCCTCCGCAAGCTCCGATGCAGCACCAACCGCATCACCCCCATCGTGAAGGCCGTCCTCGCCCTTCACCACACCTCAAGCTGAGGTTGGAAAAGGCTCACTGACGCCGGCTACACGGTGCACGTACGCTTTCCGAGTCCGGGCGACACTGGTTGCGTGATTATCGAACGCGCGTATGCCCATCTCTCCTCGTACGACGAGGAAACCTGGCCTTGGTCGGTGCCCTGCGTCCGACAGCTGCTCAACGAAGGGCTGCGGTTCACCGCACCGGTGACCTTTCTGGTCGGTGAGAACGGCTCGGGGAAGTCGACCCTGGTCGAGGCGTTGGCGGAGGGGTTCGGCCTGGACTCCTACGGCGGCTCCCACGACTGGAGCTACGCTTCCCCGCGCGGCAAGTCGACCCTTGGCGAGCGTATGAAATTCGACGCCGCCTCGGGGCGCGGGCGCCGTATGGTCACCAACTGGTCAGCCCGCAAGGGCTTCTTCCTGCGGGCCGAGACCGCGCTGGACGCCCTGGGCAGGGAGGGGTTCTCGCCGGACTATGTCAGCCATGGTGAGGGTTTTCTCGCGGCGTTCCGCGGGAAGTTCCTTCACGCCGGGCTCTATGTTCTCGACGAGCCGGAGGCAGCGCTCTCCTTCTCTTCGTGTCTTGAGCTGATCGGGCACATCGACCGGCTGGCCAAGGAGGGCGGCCAGGTCATCTGTGCCACGCACTCCCCGTTGCTGACCGCACTGCCGGGCGCGGACATCATCGAGGTCGGTGAACACGGTATGCGGAGGGTCGCCTGGCGGGAGCTCGGCGTCGTGGATCACTGGCGCCGCTATCTCGCCGACCCGCACACCTATCTGCGGCACATCGTCGAACCGTAGGCGGGCCCCCTCAGCCCCCGTCACATGGGCGATGCAGAAGACCCGGCTCTCGGCGTTTGCCAACAGGCGTGCTGATTTGCCAACTGTGCTGCGTCGTCACATCCACAGATCCGCAGCTCAGGGCTCGCCGATCGCCTCCTGAACCTGTCGAACGCGGAGGCCCGTGAATGGGCGATGTCCGGTGTCCACGCCAAGAACACGACCGGCCTGCAGAAGACGCCCGCCCCGGTCACCGACCTGCTCACCGACGCCTGGAACACCAGCGCACCCGAGATCCCGCCCACGCCCGTCGTCGACCCGGCCGCCGACCGGGACGTCCTCGCCGACGCCCGGAGCCTCCCACCGCCGACCCCGGCCGCCGACCCCGGCGAACCCGCCCCGGCCTCCGACCCGGACAACGCGGTGGTCGGCCTGCGCGAGGCGTACGACAACCACCTGTCGGACATCGTCACCAGCCTCGAGGCGCTGCGCTGGGCCCGCCACAACGACCCGGACTTCCCCGGCCCCGTCGACAAACGCGGCGCCGAATTCCTCTACCGCGCCGGCGACCTCAAGAAGTGGGCCCGCAACCGGCCCCGCGCCGGCACCACCGACCGCGACTGACCATCCCGGCCCGCCGACGTCCGCGAACGCAGGTCCGCGAACTCACCGGGCAGTTGGCCCAGGCCCTCCACCACGCGCGGACCACGGAAGGCGCACGAGCACTCCTTCAGGAACAGGTCCACGCCCAGGACGAGAGCCTGCGCCATGCCCAGGACTACATCCACCAGGTCGAGGCGGAACTCTCCGAGCAGCGCGAGCAGGCCCGTCTGCAGCAGCTGGAAGTCGGCGTGCTGCGCAAGCAGAACCAGCGGTTCGTCGAGGAGCAGGCCCACACCATTTCCGGGGTGTCAACGCAGGCCACAGGCTTCGACGCCGCCCTCGCAGCCCGCGCCGCGAGACAGGCGACCGAAGCAGCCCAGCAGACCGCCACACCGCAGGAGTCCACCCCTGCCCGCCCGAAGCCCGACGGCATGCCACCGGACCCGTACCGGCCGCGCCCGCCGGATCCCGTTCCCATCGGGGAGATCAGGCCGGGCCGCGACACTCTCGCTTTCCTCGTGCTGGCAGCAGCAGCCTGGACTGCGGGAGCGGTGTTCGCCGCCGGCATCCGGGCCGACCCGGGCCCCAGCGTCTGGAAACTGATCATTGCCGCAGTGGTCATCCTCCTGGTGGCCGCGGTCTCCTGGGTCGGGTACCTCTTCGTCATGGAGAAGTACGACCCCATCCTCGACAGCGGGCCGGCAGTCTTCACGGTGCCCGCGCTCCCGGTCGTTGAGATCGGCGTCCCCTTGTTGCGCGATGCCGACGACCCGGTCAGGAGCGTATTGCGCCGCTCCTCCAGCTCACCCGGCCGCAGGGCTTTTCGCTGTGGTATCGCATCTGAGCGCCCGCGGATTTGGGTGGTGGGCGGGTGAACGCCTTCTGCACGGCGGCGTCCAGGCCGTCTCCGATCAGGCTCATCGCCGCCGTTCTCCCGCTCGCTGCTGTGGGTGGCACGGTATCCGGGGTTGCTCATCGGTCACCCGGTCTGTCCAGAGTCCGAATCTGTGATCCAGCGCCCTTCGACGGAGTCGTGCACGTACGCCGGCCTCCCCCTGGTCCCGCTCGTGCGGAACGGCTTCCCGCCGTCCGTGATCCGCACCGCCCCCGTACGGCCCCCGGCGCTCCACTCCAGCTCCAGGTACCAGCGGCAGTCGCAGCCCGCCGTCCGCGCGGAGACCAGCAGCTCCTCGGGGTCGGAGGAGGTGACCTTGTACGGGAAGGAGACGGCCGGGATCTTCCGGACCTCGGCGCCGGAGGCGTCAAGTCCGTCGACGGGCCTCGCGAGCGGGCGCGGCCGGTCGAGGTCCACGGCGAAGTGGCGCGGGGTGAAGGCGCCGCCACAGCCGTGGTCCATCCGGTATGCGTTCCACGGCAGCGGCGCGGCGCGGTCGACCAGGCGCACGTGCAGGGCATGGAGGACGACGGCGTCGGACGGCGACCGGCCCTGGACCGTGATCCGCACCACCGCTTCCCCGCCGTGCACGGCACCGTGCGTCCCGGCCCACGCCCCGGAGTCGGCCGCGATCGGCGGCTGGGCGACCGCGCGGGGGGCCCGGTCCACGAGGTAGGTGTGCCCGCAGTCGCCCTCCCAGAGCTGGGAACCGATGCTCCAGGTAAAGGGGAGGGGGGCCGCGGTCCGCCCCGGAGCGGTGGAAGCGGGAGCGGGGGCGGAAGCCGTACGGGTGGGGTGGCCGAGCAGGGCGGCGGCGAGGGCGAGCAGGACGAGGGCGACCGCGGCGGCGACGAGGAGGGGAGTGGGGGCGCCACGACGGGGGCGGGGGCGGGCGCGGGGCGGCTCCGGCGCGGTCGGATCCGGCGCGGGGCCGGGGCCTGGTTCCGGCGCGGCCGACACGGCCGGCACAGGCGTGGGCGCGGGCGAGGCCGCTCGGCGGCGGGCGCGGTCCCGCCTCCGTCCAGGCCGCCTTCAGGGCCCGCCGTTCCTCCTCGTCCGCCCCGCACAGCAGGGTGAGGCGGTCGACCACGGCGAACTCCTCCGGGACGGTCGCGCCCGAGCAGTAGCGGTGGAGGGTGGACGCGCTGACGCTCAGCCGCCGGCCCAGCGCCTCGTAACTTCTCCCGTCCCGCGCCTTCAGCGCGCGCACGAGCCCCGCGAACTCCTCGACGGCGGCGTCCTTCGGCATTCCATCCCCCTCGGCCCTGCGTCCCATCCTTCACGTCCTTGCACGTCAGCGGGGGTGGAATGGGTTCGGGACGGCTGGTGGGCGCGTGATCGTTGCAGTCGGCGGGCGCCGGCCCCACGCTGGTTGAGCACTGACCGAACGAACGACCCGACGGGGGTTCCTCCACCGTGAACAAGCTCCGCACCGCACTCGCCACCGCAGCCGCTGCCGCACTGGGCCTCGCGGCCCTCGCCACAGCCCCGGCGCAGGCCGCTGCCCAGCCCGCCTTCCTCGCCGCCGCCCAGATGCCGCCGTCGTCGACGCCGTGGACCGCCACCCAGGTCTTCACTGGCGTCCCGGAGAACGGCGGCGTCCTCTGCGCCCCGTACAAGATCCCGGCGCAGAACACCCGCTACCGCGAGTTCAGCACCGAGCTCGACACCAACGGCGTCCAGGTCACCACCGTCGCCCGTACCGAGGCCGACGCCGTGAAGCTGGTCGACACCCTCCGCGGGGCCCTCGCCGGCTGCGGCACCCTGCTGGAGCAGCAGAACCCGGGCCTGCAGGCCGTCAGCGCCTCCCACGGCAAGCTCGCCGTCGAGGAGGGCGCCTGGGTCTACAGCCTGGACACCGCCGACCCGCAGATCGGCATCTCCGACATCCACCTGTTCTCCGTCGGCCGCGACGGCCGCACCGTCACCCTCGTCCGCTGGGGCCAGATGGGCGACCTCGAGGACGCCCCGCTGACCGCCTTCCGCACCACGACGAAGACCGCCGTCAACAAGCTCCACTGACCCGGGGGCTGACCACAGCTCGACAGCGGCGCGGCCGGAACCCGGGCGCGCCGCTTTCCGTGCCCCCTCCTGACCGACGGGATCGAACCGGCAACGGTGCTGCTCGACGGAGGCAGCGGCTCGAACTTCCACGAGAGCAACGACTGGTGGATCTACTCGGGTGAACTGCGCAGGCCGCGGG
Source organism: Streptomyces anulatus (assembly GCF_014650675.1). Lineage (GTDB taxonomy): Bacteria > Actinomycetota > Actinomycetes > Streptomycetales > Streptomycetaceae > Streptomyces > Streptomyces anulatus. The sequence goes on from NZ_BMVK01000031.1 coordinate 10,119, forward strand.
CGACCAGCCTTCGCGGAGCGTGCTCGTGCGGCTGGCGCGGCGAGACCAGCTACCCGCTCAGCTGGGAGGACGTGGACCGGAACGCCCCGCACCTCTACGACACCAGGCAGCTCAAGGACGACTGGGCCCGGCACATTGACGACGTCGAAGCCCGCGCAGTCCCGGTTCCCGACGTGCTCGTCGCGCTCCTGGACCAGGTCGAGCAGGAGCTCGACAGGCTCGCCGGCGACGCGCCGCTGGCCGCGCTGCGGGCGATCAGCAGACTTGAGCACGTCATCGCGGAAGCCGGCTATGCGGCGGCGTACGGGGCACGAGGCCGACGCGAGGTCTGGAACTCTGATCGGCCCCGGCCTCGGGCTGCCCGAGAACGAAGGCCGCCGGCGCCTACTCAGCGACTCTCTGCGCCGCTGAACTCGCCCGGAGTCATGGGCCGGTGAGGATGTCGTGGGTGCCGACGCGGCGCCAGATCACGTGGGGGATGCCGGGGTAGACCTCGGGCCCGTACTGCCAGGTGGCGCGTCCTGCGGGGCCGGAGCCCATGGACCAGGTGATCTCGTAGACGCCCGGAGCACGGCGGACGCCCTTGATCCGTAGGCCGGGGCGGAAGTGGCGGCCGGTGCGCAGGTCGGGCACGAAGGCGTCCAGGACGACGCGGCGGAAGCGCCGGCGCTGGGCAGGGGTGAGGTGCTGGAGGTCGGCGGTGAAGCGGGGGAGTGTCTCGAAGGTGGGCATGGTGGTTTCCTCCGGGCAGCACGACGAAGCCCCCGGCTGTCGACAGGGGCTGTTGGGCGGTGCTTGTTGGTGGTGTTCGTTCTTAGGCACCGGGTGGTGCTCAGCAGTGGTGCCCGGTTGTGTTCGTTGGTGTCGCTCGGGCGGTGAAGGGAGGACTGCCGGGAAGTGAGGACTGCCGGAGAGTGATGACATGGGCATCCGGCACAGGACCGCTTCCCGCCTGACGGGCGCCTGAGAAGAGAAGTTCGGCCGCTGTTCCCGCCCGGCGGGACACCTCGCTGACTGGTCTTTCCCTGCAGTTCAGAGTTGTGTGGCGTGGTCCTGGTGACAGTGGATATCAGGGTTGTCCGGGCCGGTCAGATGTACCGCTACTACCTGCGTCAGACCGTCGTCGGCGACGGCCGCCGCCCGGCCCGCACGCCGATGCGCGCCGCCCAGGAGCAGGCCGGTGTCCCGGCCGGGCGCTGGATGGGCCGCGGCCTGGCCGCGCTCGGACTCGCTCCGGGCGAGGACGTCACCGAGGAGCAGCTGCGGAACCTGTACGGCGAGCGGGGCCGGCACCCGTACGCGGACCGCATCGAGGCCGACCAGCTCGCTGCGGGCGACTCCCCGGAGAAGGCGTTCAAGGCCGGAGCCCTCGGACGCCGGGTCATGGTCACCGGGGTCGACTTCGTCTTCCGCCCACAGCCGAGCATCTACCTGTTGTGGGCGCTGGGGGATGAGGAGACCCGTCTGGTGATCGAGGCCGCGCACGAGCGGGCGATCGTGCAGGTGTTGGAGTGGATCGAGGACGAGGTCGCGGTGGTCCGGTACGGCACGGACGGCATCTACCGGGTGAGGCCGCCCGGCGGTCTGGTCGCCGCCCGCTTCCGCCACTACGAGGCCCGCTCCGGAATGCCGCTGCTCCATGACCATCTGATGCTGTCCGTGAAGGGCCAGCGCCTGGACGGCACATGGGGCTCGATCCACACCACAGCCCTGTACGAGAACACCGTCGCCGCGTCCGCGCTCTACAACGAGCTCGTGGCCGCCGAGGTCTGCGAGGAGCTCGGGCTGGCGACCGAGCCGCGCACCGTCACTCCGGGGCGCCGGCCGGTGATGGAGATCGCCGGGGTGCCGCACGAGCTGATCCGCTGGACCGCCCGGCGCAGCGACCAGATCGCCACCTGCCTTTCGGAGCTGGAGCACGAGTACGTCACCGCCGTCGACGACGACGGCGAACCGCGGTTCCTGCCCGTGGTTTCCGAGCGCGCCCGAGCCAAGCTGGAGCGGATCGCCGCCCGCAAGACCCGCCCGCCCAAGAAGGGCAAGGCCCGGTCGCTCGCGCAGCTGCGCGTTGACTGGAAGCAGAGCGCGATCCTCACCTCCGGAGTGGCCGCCGACGTCATCTCCTCCCTCCTCGAGTACGCCCGTGCCGCGGCCGCCGTGATCCGGGCCCGGGTCACGGCCGTGGTCGATGTCGCCCTGGCGGCTGTCGGTGTCGCCGCGACGGTGTTCGTGATGAACGGCGGCGGGCGTTTCCATCGTCGTCATCTGCTCGCCGAGGCCCGCCGTCACCTAGCCCTGGTCCTGCGCGGCCGCCGCCGCGAGCCGGGCCTGGACGACCAGGTCGTGGCCGCCGCCATCTCCGCCCACTGCCTGGACATCAGCGAGCCGAAGACCGTACGCGGCCTGGAAGCCGGCTACCGCCTCTACACCGCCCGGTGGAACCTCGCCGACCTCCCCGCCCGCCGCCGCCCACCCACCCCCGCACCCGACCCGGACCGGCAACCCCCGGCCGATCCCGGCGAGCCGCCTGCGCCCCGGCCCCCGGGCCAGGACGCGGGGGAGTGGGAGATCCCCCGCATCCCGCTCCAGTACGAACGAGCCGTCCTCGCCGGCGCGGTGGTGCGCGAGCAACTGCGCACCACCACGACCGCCACCGTCGTGCGGGGCCGGGCGTACGACGTGGCCCGGCATCAGCAGGCGGCGATGCCCGAGCAGCTGCTCGCACCCGAGCCGGCCGACCCCGAGAACGACGACCAGGAGCAGAAGCCCGGCCGCCCCGAAGCACTGGACCTGACCGCGCTACGAGCCCTGAGGCAATCGCGCACGGACCTGGAAGCCCTGGAACTCACCGCTGAGCAGCTGCGCCACCTGGCGGCCGTCTTGACGAAGGCCGGTGAGGGGGCCCGGGCCAGGAAGAAGAAGTACACAGGCCGGGAGACCGCACCTCCGGTGCACCCGGAGCGCCAGGAGGAACAGCACCGCCCCCAGCAGCCGGACCGACACCGCGGGCCAGAAGCCGGCCACTGAGTGCACCCGGCGCGGCCAGGCTCCACTCGGTGCGGCCAGGGCGCGGCTACTGGTGTGCGCCGACTGTGGGGTGCGCCGTGCGGGCACGTTCCCGTTGCTTGTCCCGCATCGTCTCCAGAGTGGTGGCGGTGTCCTCGTTATCGGGGTCCGGGATGACGTCCACCATGAATCGGATGATGGTGCGGGCGATGCCCAGCGCGCCGGTGGTTGGGGAGTCTCGTGCCCAGTCCCGCAACGCGGACAGCAGCGCGCATCCGACCTCGTCCCGTGCGAAGGAGTCCGCGCACGGGCCAGCCACCCCGTTTACGGCCGCGATGAACTAGACGATGTCCTCGGGCAGCCGCAGCAGGGCGAACGCCAGCTTCGAGCGGGTCTTCGCCCGCCTGGCGACGGTAGTGCCAACACCGAAGAGGATCAGAACAGCGGCTCTTGAGGGGACGCCCGGGCGTCTGCGATGAGTTTCTCCAGCCGGGATTGAGTCAAGCGGCCGGAGAACTCGCGGCGTTGTAGTTCCATCCATCGCCGTTCACGGCTGACGAGACTGGCGTATCCAGCGACCTCCGGAGACAGCGCGGGAAGCTGGCCCGAGGACAGCGCACTGGTGCGCTGCCCGCGCAGGACGGTGAGTTGTACGTCAGAGTTTGTCGTGCTCAGGAGGACGCGGGTCTCCCATACACAGGCAACGCCCTGAACTCGAAGGCTGTCTCTTACGAGGGCAGGCCCACTCAGGATCCACCGCACGGTAGCTGTGCACCAGACGTGTTCCCCGATGTGATAGGCGGTCAGATCGGTTGCCTGGTCGAAATCGACGTATGGGAGTGAGGCCCAGCCCACCACTCGTACGGGTTCAGCCCCAAGCAGCGTGCCCTCACCCTCGACGAAGATGCCCATCGTCGCCTCGAAGTCCGGCCCTACTAGCTCCGGCGTCAGGAGCATCAGGCGAGAGGCCTCAGTCTCAATCGCGTTGATGCTTTCGGCGCCCGAGAGGATCGAACGCACCGCGTCCTCGTCGAGATCGTCGGCCCGTTGCGCGAACTTTTTTACAACGTCGTACCAGGATGTGAGGAGCACGAACCGATCCCCGAAGTCCGCAACGTCCTCGTTCATGGGGTACGGGTAGACCGTCCCCTTGCCGAAGTCCTTCGTGTTTTTGCTGACGAAGTAGACCTTCTCGTCAGGATGGTCTCGCGCGTACTCGATCGCTGTGAGCCAGATCGCGGCGTCGCGGCCCCCTACTTTCTCCGTGTCGCCGCCGGCGGTGGCGGTGACCTGCTTGCACGGTGGCAGGAGGTTTGCCTCTCGTATCAAAGCTTGCTTGAGTGCAGCCTCGCTGGTTGGGACGATGTCGACTACGTCGAGCCACTTTCGGCGCCACTCCTCTTGAAAACGCTGTAGGTCCATCTGTGGCAGCGTTACGTGGATTGGCCACGGTGTCCCCTCGCTGAGGCTGCTCAGGGCCGCTTCAGCTGCCTCGTACTTCTCGCGGTACGGCACCGCCCGATGGGCGGTCAGCTCCTCCAGTACCACCCACGGCACGGCTACGCGGTCGACTCCGGATGCCCTGATGATCTTGACTAGATCCGTGGTGGCACTTGCGATGTCGGACTTCGTCAAGATGTTTGTGTCCAAGATGATCAAGGCGAGCGACTCCGTCTTCCTCAAGGCCGTGTGTTCGGACAGGGTTTCAGGTTCTGTGACCGCCGACATCCGGATTCCCATACCGTCCGCGGCGTTCTGGAAATCTCCCTCCAGCCAGGAGCGAACCCGGCGCGCAAGGACGAACGCAGCCCCCTTCGTCGTGGTCGGGCCCACCCATGACCTCTTGCTCACTTTTGCTGCCGCCCCGACCACGGCCGCGTTTCCCCTGGACAGCGTCCGCTGTCGGCCATGGTCAGACCGTGGACGGACGCGAGGGGCCCCTCGCCTTGCAGCGCTTCTGTACCAGTCAGGGGCCATCATCGGCGGCGTGGTCGCCAGTGCCGCGATCGCCGGAATTCGGCCCACGACCAGCGGAGCGAGCGCCGCGCCACTGTTGCTGCGACCGCGGCCGCGCCGGGCCACTGAAGCGCCAGCGCCGGGCGACGCCCCGGAACCCGAGTGCAGCTGACTCCGGCCAGGGCAGGGCTCTTGCGCCGGAAAATGATCCCCTCCTCGTGCTCCGACGACGGGGAGCACAGGATCTGCGTGTTCGTGCTCACCGAGATTACGCTTGAGTCTGCCTCGGCTGACACTCGATGAGAGCCGGTTCTGCCGCAGGTGTCGTGGATCTGCGCCTGTCACCGCAACGCAATGCCTTCGAAAGTTCCTGCTCGATGTCAGTGGCTTGCGAGATCATCATTGTGGCGTTCGGGTTCTGCCGGACGGTGAGGGCTGAGACCGTGTTTGAGATCTGCCGTGTCCCATTGCTGAGGCGTTCGTTGAGCTCACCGTGAGCGGTGTTGGGGGTGGGTATCCGTCGGACCTGACGGATGAGCAGTGGGCGCTGGTGGAGCCGTTACTCCCACCGGCGCGGGTGGGCCCCAAGGGTGGTCGGCGGGAGAAGCATCCGCGGCGGCGGATCGTGGACGCGATCTTCTACGTGGTGCGGACCGGTTGTGCTTGGCGGCAGTTGCCGAAGGACTTCGCTCCGTGGCCGACGGTGTACTGGTACTTCACGTGGTGGCACGACGACGGCACCGTTGAGCGCATTCACGACGCCCTGCGCGGCAAGGTCCGTGAAGCCGACGGCCGCAACGCCGAGCCGAGCGCGGGCCTGATCGACTCGCAGTCCGTCCGCACCGCCGACACCGTCCCCGTCTCCAGCAGGGGCTTCGACGCAGGCAAGAAAGTGAAGGGCCGCAAGCGGTTCATCGTCACCGACACCCTCGGCCTGCTCTTGGCCGTCCACGTCGTCGCGGCCGGTGTCCAGGACCGCGACGGCGCCCGCCGACCGCTGCTGTGGACCCGCCTCGACCACCCGGGTGTCAAGAAGATCTGGGCGGACCAGGGCTTCGCCGGCCGCCTGGTCGACTGGGCCACACAGATCCTCGGCCGCGAGCTGGCCATCGTCCGAAAGGACCCCGACCAGCGGGGATTCCAGGTCCAGCCGAAGAGGTGGGCGGTGGAGCGCACCTTCTCGTGGCTCACCGCCCACCGTCGTCTTGCGCGCGATTACGAAGCCAGCCCGGCTCGCTCGGAAACCATGATCCGTTGGGCAATGATCGGCATCATGGTGCGGCGGCTCACACGCACTGGTCCCGCTACACGGCCAGGTCCCCGGCCGCTCACCCGGGTCTCGGCAGCGGGACACGCCACTGGCTGGTAGGTGATCGGCTCAGTTCGTATCGTCACCGAGAAGGACCGCCTCCAGCGCGAGCAGATCCGCGTCATCGAGCTGCGGAACGGTCCAGCCGTTGGCCTGCGCATGCGCGATGAACTGCGGGTCGAGCGCCGCGTGGTAGTGCTCGACGTAGTGCGCCAGGTCCGAGTACCAAAGCCAATGCCCGTCCGTCAGCAGGTGCAGCCCGCCGATCACAGGGTTGTCGGGTGCGAGAACGTCACGCACGAGCGTGGTTGTCGCAGCCAACAGGGCACCGCTCCGCAAGTACTTGACCAGCTCACGAGCGCTAACGGACGCCTCGGCCTTGACGGCGGACCGCAGCGACGGCCCATCTGGGCTGCCCTGCTCAAGCTCTCTGAAGTCACCGACGAAGGGGACTCGTGCATCGCTCACCACCAGAGGCTAGAACACCTCGCCACCGACGTTCCAGGAAGATCTCAAACGCGGTCTGAGCTAGTGGCTTGTCACGCAGTCTTGGCCGGGTATTCGGTCCAGGTACGGATGGGTGAGTCGGGGGCGAAATTGGCCTTCGGCTCAGCGCGCGCGTTCCGCCAGCGGATGTAGGCGCTGATGGCGGCGTTCTGTTCATCGTGACTGCGGTGGTCGGTGCCGTTGCACGCGTTCAGCCACTTGATCATTCTGGTCGTCCTTTTCCGGACCAAAGAGGAGACGGCCAGAATCGAGGAGAAGCAACCGTGGAGCCGCACGAAGAACGAGCGGGCCAACCGCCGCCGCTGCGGCAGCAAGGGCGGTCGGCCCACCGGCTTCGACAAGGAACAGGTACAAACGTCGCAACGGGGTTGAGCGGACGATCAACCGCCTCGGTGGCCGCGATCCGACTCTGCCTCCGAGCGTGATCCGCCGAGCCTCCGTCGAGACACAGGAAGCTGGAGAACGTCCGCCGTTACTTGAAGCCCTCGCCCGACGCGATCGCGGAGATCACCGGTCTCCTCGCCCTGGGCGACAGCAGGCGCTGATCTCGGCGCCCTGCTATGAGGTGGGGTCGGCCCACAGGTCGGTGCTGTGGGTCCCGATGAGAGCGCTGATGCGGGTCAGTACGCCACTGACCGGCTGCGGGTCGAGTCGGCGTCCGTCACGCAAGCGCAGGGCGACGTGATCGTCAACGGCCTCCTTGGCGCCGATGACGGCTTGGTAGGGAACCAGGCGGGCTTCTCGGATTCGGGCGCCCAGGCTGCCGCGGTCCGGTCCCGCGATCTGGGCACGCAGCCCGAGACGGGTGCAGCGTTGGGCGAGGGCTGCGGCGTTCGGCAGTTCGGTGTCGGAGATCGGGAGAATGACCAGCTGAGTGGGGGCGAGCCAGGCGGGGAAAGCACCGCCGTGCTGTTCGATGAGATGGGCGACGGCTCGCTCCACACTGCCGATGATGCTGCGGTGGACCATGACCGGGCGGTGCTTGGCGCCGTCCGCGCCGATGTAGTGCAGGTCGAATTGCTCGGGCTGGTGGAAGTCGACCTGGACGGTGGACAGGGTGGACTCCCGGCCGGCGCCGTCGGTGACCTGGACGTCGATCTTGGGGCCGTAGAACGCGGCTTCTCCCTCGGCTGCCTCGTAGGGCAGGCCGGAGCGGTCGAGGACGTCGGTCAGCAGGGCGGTGGAGCGCTGCCACTTCTCGGGTGCGGCAACGTACTTGCCGCCGGGGCCCGGGAGGGAGAGCCGGTACCGAGTGGGGGTGATGCCGAGCGCCTCGTACGCCTGGCGGATCATCTCCAGGGCCGCCTGCGCCTCCTCGGCGACCTGGTCCAGGGTGCAGAAGATGTGTGCGTCGTTGAGCTGGATGGCCCGCACGCGGGTCAGTCCGCCGAGCACGCCCGAGAGTTCGGAGCGGTACATGCCGCCCAGTTCGGCCATCCGCAGGGGCAGTTCGCGGTAGCTGTGGGGCCGGGAGCGGTAGATCACCGCGTGATGGGGGCACAGGCTCGGCCGCAGGACGACCTGCTCTCCGCCGAGGTCCATCGGGGGGAACATGTCGTCGCTGTAGTGCGCCCAGTGCCCCGAAATCTCGTACAGCTCCCGCTTGCCGAGTACCGGTGAGTACACGTGCTGGTAGCCCGCCCGCCGCTCGGCGGCACGGATGTACTCCTCCAGGGTGTGCCTCACGGCCGCGCCGTCGGGCAGCCAGTACGGCAGGCCGGCGCCGATCAGCGGATCGGTGTCGAACAGGCCCAGTTCACGGCCGAGCTTGCGGTGGTCGTGCACGGTGGTCATCGCGGTCTCCTTGCTGGTTGCGGAGCAAGTGACCGGGCCTACGACGAAGCCCCGGGGCACTTGCCCCGGGGCTTCGGATCAGATCATCTGTCAGCGCGCCGGGACACTCTCCGGCGTCGTCGTCATAGCAGCGCGCTTCATGTCGCAGACGTTAGCAGGATGTACCGCGGTCCACACGGTCATTCCTCGGTCAGGAAATCCGCCGGACAGCCCCTGGATGAGAGCGGCCCTGCCTGGGGCGGGCCGGTGATGCGGGGTGATCAGCTTTGTGGCCGGGGTTCTCCTTCATTCGATTGAATCGGTGATGCGTCGTCGATGAAGACGGGCATGCCGAGGTCGACCAGTTGAGGGCGTCCGTCGGTGGGGATGTTCTTGAGGCTCTTGAGCTTGGCCATCGCCGCGTCGAAGCTGACCTGGAGTCCCTCGACCTCGCCGAGCCAGCCGTTGGCGCGTGCTTCGCGGATGCGGTCGCGGAGGTTCTGGATGATCTCGATGAGGCGGGGCTTCTGGCGAGGGTCCATCTGGAGGGCCGGGCAACGGATGCCCCGTTGACTGAACGAACCACGTTGATGGTGCAGTTCAGGGCACGGGTGAGGTTGTCGCCCAGTACGGTCTGCGGTTGTGATGAACGATGGTGTGCCCGAGCGGGGGCCTTCCCCCATGGTGGTGGACACGCGGTCATTGATCACGCGGCGAGCGTGAGTTTAGTGGCGTGGTGTCGTCGTTCGTATTCGTTGGGGCTGGGGTGGCCGCAGGCGGAGTGCCGACGGCGGGTGTTGTAGCGGGTCAGCCAGGCGAACACCCGGTTCCTGCAGGTGGCGGGGTCGCCGTAGTCGCGGGCGCCCTGGAGGGTCTCGCGTTTGAGGGACGCGTGGAAGCTTTCGCAGGCCGCGTTGTCCGCGCTGGAGCCGACCGCGCCCATGGACCGGGTCACCTTGAGCTGGTCGCAGAGGCCGGCAAAGGCCCGTGAGCCGTACTGCGCTCCGTGGTCGGAGTGAAAGACGGAACCCTCCAGGCCGCCGCGGGTGCGGGCGGCCATCAGCAGCGCGTCGGCGACCAGGTCGGTGCGGATGTAGTCAGCGATGGACCAGCCGACGACCTTCCGGCTGAAGCAGTCCAGCACCGTTGCCAGATAGAGGAACCGGCCGTCGGCGAGCGGCAGATAGGTGATGTCGCCCATGTATTTGCGGCCCGGCTCGGCCGCGGTGAAGTCCCGCTCGTACAGGTCCGGGACCGGGGAGGGAGCCGGGTCAGGGACGGTGGTGCGGACGCGTCTGCGCAGGCGGATGCCGGTGATCGCATAGGTCCGCATCACGCGGTCGACCCGCTTCTCGTTGACGTTCATGCTCCGGTCCTGGAGTTCGGCGGTCACCCGCGGGGAGCCGTAGGCGCCGCCGGATTCCGCGTTGATCTCGCGGATCTTCGCTGCCAGGCGCTGGTCGTCCCGCCGGCGAGCTGCCCGAGCCTCGCGGCTGGCCCGCCACTTGTAGTAGCTGGACCTGTTCACCTCCAGGACCTGGCAGAGCCGCTTCACCTCGAAGGCGTCCCGGTGGTCGTCGACGAACTGAAAGCGGCTCCGCACCAGTTCGTCTCCCCGGCGAAATACTTGGCCGCCTTGCGGAGTATGTCCCGCTCGGTCGCGAGCTTGCGCTCACTGGCCTCGAGCTCGGCGACCCGTGCTTCCAGTTGCCGGACCCGCTCGTCCGGATCTGACGACGGAGTCCCGTGGGCGGTCCGGGCAGCCGGCCCGGCGCCCCGCGCGGCGTTCGCGGTCCTGCAGCACCCAGTTCCGCAGGGTGTTCCTGTTGATGCCCAGGTCGGCGGCGATGCTCTTGTAGGTCGCCCCGGGTGTGGACTCGAACAGGGCCACGGCATCGGCCTTGAACTCGTCCGAGTAGTCCTTCATCGCCATCGGCGGTCTTCTCGCTTCCTCCGGATCAAGCAGATCCAGTATCAGCGTGTCCACCATTCAGGGGGAGGCGCCGGGTTCCCGAGTCGTTCCTGTGGGCATGGGGCGGGGTGATCTGAGCAATGCCGCGTGGGCACGGCTGCGGCCGTTCCTGCCGGTCAGCAACAGGCGATGTGGCCGGTGGCGGGATCACCGGCAGGTGATCGACCGGATCCTGTACCGGGTGCGGACCGGCGTGCAGTGGTCGAGCTGGCTCATCTACCGGGCCCCGGGCTCTGGCTTGCCCGCGGCGGTGTTATCGGTGCCGGTCTCGGTCGGCGGCGCTTCGACAGGGAAGAGGATCGGGCTGATCAGGTACTGCGTGCGGTCGGGTGACGGCTCGTTGGCCAGGTGGGGGGCGATCGCTTCGCGCATTCCGTCGATCATGCCGTGCAGTTCTCCGGGGCTGAGCCAGACGGCATGCTGCCGGTAGCCGACCTGGTCGGCTACCGGGTCGGCCGTGTCGCGGTTGAGATACGCAGTGAATTCGGCAGTCAGGACTGCCAGAGCTGTGGCGAATGCGCTGCGGTGGTCGTCGGGCGAGAGTGAACTGGCTGTGTCCATATTGATCCCCGCGCGGTCGCGGCGCAGCCGGTAGCGGCGCTCGACCGCGCCGCGCACACGTCGCTCCAGGGCGACTTCCAGGACCCCGCCGGCTGCCAGCAGGTCGACGTGCCGGTAGACCGTGGCCTTCGAGACGTCCTGGATGCGATCGCACAGGTCGGCGGTGGTCAGCTCCCTGCCGCCGCGCATCGCATGAACCACGCGCAACCGCACTGGGTGTGCCAAGAGTTCGAAAGCATCCATCCCGAAATGATCTCATGCCATGCTACCGTTCGCGCATATTGAGAAAGGTTGTGACGCGATGCCTGCCAACGCTGCCACGGAGTCCATGACCGGCTCGGAACTCGCCTGGATGCCACCGCCTTATGCCGAGCCCAGTAGCTTTAGCGAGCACGAAGTCATTGTCGGCACCGGCCCGTTCACGGTGACAGGAACGGTGAGCGTCCCCCACGGGCAGGCTCCCGGCCCCGGCGTGGTGCTGCTTGCCGGTGGTGGACCGTTCGACCGCGACGAGACCAGCGGGCCGAACAAACCGCTCAAGGACCTGGCCTGGGGACTCGCCAGCCGCGGGGCAACTGTGCTGCGCTTCGACAAGGCGACCTACGCCCACCCCGAGGCAGCCGCTGCACAAGACCTGACGATGACGCAGGAATACGTCCCGCATGCCGTCGACGCGGTCGGCCTGCTCCGGAACCACCGCTCGGTGGACCCCGAGCGGGTCTTCATCCTCGGCCACAGCATGGGCGGCAAGGTCGCCCCCGCCGTCGCCGTCGCCGAACCCACGGTGGCGGGCCTGGTGATCATGGCCGGTGACACGCAGCCGATGCACCACGCCGCTGTCCGCGTCGTCAGCTACCTCGCCACCCTGCTCCCCGACCAGGTCCCACCCGCGGTGATCGAGACTTTCCAGCGGCAGGCCGCCCTGGTCGACAGTGCGGAGCTCACGCCTTCGACCCCCGCGACGAATCTACCGTTCGGCCTGTCCGCGCCGTACTGGCTCGAACTGCGTGACTTCGACCCGGTCGCGATCGCGGCCAAACTCAGCAAGCCGATGCTCATCCTCCAGGGCGGACGCGACTACCAGGTCACCGTCGACGACGATCTGGTTCGATGGCGGACGGGCCTGGCTGACCGCCCGGAAGCCGATATCCGTGTCTACGAAACCGACGATCACCTGTTCTTCCCCGGCGCAGGACCATCCACCCCCACCGAATACGGAACTCCTCAGCACGTCGACCCCGCCGTCATCACCGACATCGCCCAGTGGCTGGGCCACGGCCGGGGATGAGCCCGCGCTGCCTGTGAGCCAGCGATCGTTCGTCTCTCCGGGCCGGTTCGCCGAGGGACTCGACCACTGGACCGCACGGCCGGGCTGGAGCTGCGTCGTGGGCTACGACGGTGACCAGCCGGTCGGCTACGCCTACGGAGCGCCGCTGCCCCAGGGGTCGCGGTGGTGGGGCGGACTGCTCACCGACGTCCCCGCCGACGTCACCGCCGAGACCGGCACCCGCACCTACGCGCTGTCCGAGCTGATGGTCCGTGAGCCGTGGCGGAAGACCGGCGTCGCCCGCCAGCTCCACTCCGCTCTGCTGGCCACCCGCCGCGAGGAACGCGCCACCCTCCTCGTCGACCAGACCCACCCCAAGGTCCACGCCCTGTACAGGAGCTGGGGCTGGACCACCCTCGGAGACCTACGACCCCGCCTGGCCGATGCTCCGCTCTTCCACGCCATGCTGCTCGGTCTGCCCGTGGCACTGTGAGCTTGTTGTTTAACGTCGACGTGAGATGAGACGAACGAGCGACTCGGTGGGCCAGCAGAGCCATGCGAACAGGGAACTGGTGACCACGAACCAGTGGACGCTGACCCTGCCCCGCTCCTTTTCCAGGATTAGTGGGGCCTTATCCCGATAGATGGAGCGAAGGTATCGGCGGCGGATCGGCGCTCCGGCGATCAGCAGTATCGGTGAGCAGATGAAAACGGCCACCGGGACAAGAACTCTCACGATGGTGATCTTCGCCTTCTCCTCATATCGCATGTGCTCAGTGTGCTGACGTCTGCGTTGCGTGTCAGCCTGCCCTGCGGGGTTTGGTGACCTTGTGGTGGGCCGGTCGCTGGTATGCCTCGCCGCCGACGAGGACTCGTCCGACGTCGTGGCGGGCGGAGGTTCCGGAACCCGCGCCGGACGCGGACGGGGGTGAGTTTGTGCGGTGGCGCGGTTGGTCAGGCAGCCGTAGAGGCAATACCGTGCGTGCTACCGGGCCAATTCGAGCAGTTCATCGATCAGCGGCTCCTTGCCACCGCTACCGAGGTGGGCGATGGCCGCGAACGGTGCGATCACCTGGCTCCAGGCATGGAGCCGGTCGCCGTCGAGTCCACACGCCGCCGCCACGTGCTCGCAGCGGGTCTCGATGCCCTCCAACCCGGCGCCGGCTACGACGTAGTCCACGGCGTCGAAGCACGGATCGCCGACGCAGGCTTTGGGATCGATGGCCATGAGAACGCGCTCTGCGCCGCCGTCGAGCACGTTGCCCAGGTGCAGGTCGCCGTGGAGCAACACGGTTGTCGCTTCCGTATTCAGTAGTCGCTCGCACCGTTGGATGGCCCTGTCCCACGCGGTGACATCCATGCGTGCACTGATCGCGGGCTCTGCCAGCCGCCTGCCGACCCGGGCGAAGGCCTCCTCGCACCGCTTACGCAGCACACGCGTGGGCAGCGGAGGCGGAGCGACCCCGTGCAGGGCAGCGAGCAGATCCGACCACTGTCCCGGCAGCGGAGCCACGGGCATGTCCCCCGCCGGTGTCCCGGGCACGATCTCCTCCAACACCATCGCGCCCGATTCCTCGTCGACGGCCAGCACCGAGGGCACCCGGCCCGATGCGGCGAACCACCCCAGCATGTCGACCTGTTCGGTCATGAGAGCTCGGTCCGGACTGACCTTCAAAACCGCCGGCGTGCCGTCGGGCAGGCGGCACCGCAACGTGACCGACGAAGCGCCGCCCGGGAGGGACTCACCGAGCGAGAGCCCCCACTGGGACCCCAGCCGCGCAATGAGAGCCGGCGCGTCTGCACACCATCCGGACACCCGGGGGCCGAATCGGCGAACCAACCGCGCCGTGACGCTCTCCACATCCACCAGCAGTCGTCTCACACGGCCAGTGTGCCGTTCGCGCGATCTTTGGCCACCGCCTTTCCGTGATTCGCTGTGAACACGATCCCGACGAGCGAACCGGACCAGCCCCCGAGAACCACTTAGAGGTTGTCTCACGTGGTGCTTCTGCGATGCGGCATGATGCCGAATCGTGAAGGTTAGCTTGTCGCGTCGGTTGGTGCCGGACGAACTGTGGGAGCTGACCGCTCCGTTGCTGCCAAGGTTCAAGTCCCGCCCGCAAGGTGGGGGGACTGCTCCGGTGGATGAGCGGGCAGTGTTCACGGCCGTGGTGTACGTGCTGACGAGCGGGTGTGCATGGCGATATCTACCGGAGTCGTTCGGGGTCTCGTCGGCCACCGCGCACCGTCGGTTCACCGTGTGGACCGAGGCCGGGCTGTGGCGCAGGTTGCATCGGGCGGTGCTGGACAAACTCGGCGTCCGGGGCGGGCTGGACTGGTCGTCTGCGATCGTCGATGCCGCGTCGGTGCGTGCGAAAAGGGGGGAACGCTGACCGGGCCGAATCCGGTCGATCGCGGGAAGAAGGGCAGCAAACTGCACGTGCTGTCCGAGGCTCAGGGCCTGCCGCTGGCCGTCGCGGTGTCCGGGGCGAACATGCACGACAGCCAGGCTTTCAAGCCGCTAATTCTCGGCATCCCCGCCGTCCGTTCCCGGCGCGGGCCACGCCGGTGGAAGCCAGCGAAGATCCGCGCGGATAAGGCGTACTACTCCGCAGAGCACCTCCGCTGGCTCCGCAGTCGGAACCTCGTCGCACGGATCGCCCGCCCCGGTATCGAGTCGGGTGAGCGGCTCGGACGGCATCGCTGGAAGATCGAGCGGTCGATCTCCTGGCTCTTCGGCTACCGCCGCCTCACCGTCCGGTACGAACGAAAAGGCAGCCACTTCCTCGCCTTCCTTGGCCTCGCCGCCACCCTGATCTGCTACAAGAAACTCGCCAAAATCCCCTTGTGATGCCCATTCCCAGGACTGGTCTTCAGTGTCCTTCAAGCTCAGCAGTCTTCCGCGGGTCGTCCGCCAGAATGCGGGCCGCGAGCTGCCGCACTTGCTCCTCCACGGGCTGCTCGTGGGTGGTGAACAACTCGTACCAGTACGAACGTGCACGCGCCCCCGATGCCTGAACCTCGTGAAAGCTGACATCGACCCCCTCGGGGCTGGTGAGCTCCTCGGGCATGTCGTGCTCCTCGCGTCGTGGCGAGACATTCGTGAGGACGCAGCCCCACCGCTCGAACCAGCCGCTGTCCGCAAGGGTCTGACCAAGCAGCCGGGCGACAGTGTCCACCGGCTCTTCCCAGCTGCGGTCGGCTGCGGCCCGTGCGAGTTCGGCTTCGTACTGGGCGGCATCGAACCAGAAGTCCGCGGGCACGGCGATGACGTTGCTGGTGTTTTCCCAGGCGTCCCAGATCACCCGGTCTCCCTCGCGGCGCATGGTGACGTACAGAGCGCCGCAGCAGCCGGCGGTGCAGGGCGGCTCGGCGATGTTGACCCTGCGCGGCTCCTTCGTGACCGCCAGCGGCCAGCTCTCGGCAGGACCTGTCCAGTGCCGGCGACTGAGCGCCATCCCTTCCGGGTGGACTGCCTTCAGAACGTCTACGCCATCGATCAGAGGGCGCACCTCGGCCCATGGGTCCGCCGCCCAGTCGACCGGGATCCTGTGCTGCAAGGTCAAGGTACTGATCGCCAGCTGGTCGGTCATACGCACATGATCGGCTAACGCCATGCAGCGGCATAATCATTTCTTGGGCGTGACCGGCCTCGGATAGTCGCGCCAGGGCAGCCACCGCTCAGGGGCGAAGCTTGTCGAACCCACCACGTGAGACACGGTCTTAGCTTCCACTGCGGAAAATCGCGAGGACGTTAAAACAAGGTGAGTGCCTGAGCTTTGCGCAAACGTTCGGGGAACGGTCACGGTGACCGTTCCCCGAAGGCGTCGAGCTCTTCGATGATCTTGCGGAGCTCGCGGGCCCCGCGATGCGACATTGCTTGGATCACGCCGTCGAGTAGGGCACGGCCTTCGAGAGGGTTGCCGCAGCAGTACCAGTGCACGTTGCCGAACTCGTCGTCGTGCCAGAGCTCGCGCTCGGGGCGATGGACGTAGTCCTTCCACAGGCGCAATGCCGTGCTGATATCGCCTGGCTGGAGGTAGTTCCGCGTGCGTTCGAGGCGAACGATCTCGGAGTGCGCTCGCGGAGAGAGGCGGTCGATGGCCGGCCTTGAGCGTTGTGACTGGTGCCGGACCGGGATGCTGGCCCGGATGCGTCCTGGCCGTCTACGCGGCATGGGCCTTTCGGTTGGTCGTCATGCCGCACATGGTGCCACAAGGTCGAACGGTGTCTCGAACGGGTTCGCTCGCGTGGGGATTCGCCGGACGTGGTCCGCCGCATTGACGTCTATCGCTAGTCAGCGGTGCAAGCGGAGAGCCTGCGTCGCTCAACTTCGTCGCGCTCGTTGCACCGGGTGACGAGGTAGCCGAGCGGGATCAGCGGCGCGGTTCGCACTGTCAGCTCGACATCGTCGAGTACAACGTCGGACTCGTCGTCACCGTGTCGCCGTACTTCCGGACCGTCTGTTTGCGCTCCCACGCGGGCTCGCCGAAGTGCTGCGTGACGTACTCGTGGCGCACTTACGGCGCGATGCGCCGGTACGCCCGGATCAGATCGCCTTCGGGGTCCCCGTGTCCTGCGCCCTCGAAAGCTGCGGGGCGTCCCCAGGCTTTCACGCGGATTCATGATCAGCAGGGAACATCGCTCCAGCGGCATGACGCCGTGGAAAGTGCCGCGCCTGATCCGCCGATGTGCGTGTGGAAGTGCCGATCGGTGCCGGGCAGGGCGTGCTCGGCCTCGAACGCAGTGTGATGCGTGTTTCCGCAAGCTTTGGTCCGAGGCGGAACGGGTGTTGGTCACCCCCGAGGAGTGGCTGCGCAGCGGTTGGACCGGGATCGAGGCTGGCTTGCGCCGCCAGCGGGGTATGCGGGGATCGATGGTGCATAGTGGGTCGCTATCCCGGGAAGGTCGAGGGCACGGCGGCTCTCCAGAGGCGGAGGAGCAGCGCTCCTGAGGCGGCGATGAACAGCGCGGTCTGCAGAACTAGGAGCCACCACTTGGTATGCCGCGGCGGCCCGGGTGGTGGTGCTACGGGCATGTGCGGGCAGCCCCAGAGCTCGGTGGGATCGGTCAGGAGTCCGGTTTCGGCGGTGAACGTGCCGAGAAGACGGTCAGCGGTCAGACGACCGTTGCAGAGGAAGCAGCGCCAGCGCACGGCCTGCCCGAACGTGATGCGTCCCAGATCCAGGCCCGGGAACGTGGTGCGTGGCTGGGTGACGGATCATGGCGGGGCCTCCTGGTCCGCGTTGCGGCTGAGGGCGAGGCAGAGGTCGCGGAACGTGAGGATGGCGACGGTGTGCCAGTAGAGGTACGAGGCGTGGTGGCTGGTGCTGCGGGCCGGGGCGCGAGCCTGAGGGTGGTCACGCTGCTTCGTGGCCCAGATGTCGGGTCACAGCCCGGTTGGAACAGGCGACTGCCCAAACAGCGGGCGCGGCTCGAACACGTGGACCGGTGGTACCGAGCAGGATGCCGGTCAGGCGACACCAGGCCGTGTGATCACCACGGCTTCGATCCGCGGTTCAGGCGTCGTGCGGTGAGGTAGCCGCCTGCCACGGCAGCTCCGGCGGCCAGGGTGAGGCCTATACCCATGCTGAGATCGGACGGGGCGGATGTGCCGCCGATTCCCGCCCGGGTACCGCGACTCGGAACGGTCGGTACGACGGGGGCCGCTCGCTGAAGAGTGGGTGCGCTCGGGCTCACAGGCGGTTCAGCGGTGGCGCTCGGGCTCACTGGCGGCACCGCGCTCGCGCTGCTGCGCCTGGGCAATACTTCGCAGGCGATGCCGTCGTCGGATCCCCGGTCTTCGTCGAGCCGGTTCGGGTCGCCCGGGTCCCGGTTGAACTCCGCCTGGGCATCTTCCTGGAAGCGGAAGTCCGAGCAGTCGAGATCCTGAGCGTGAGCGATGCCGGACAACGGGGCGAGGGAGAGGATTGCCAGGGCTATGCCCGCGACGACGCTGCGACTGTTCATCAGAAGACCTCCTCAGCGGCCTGCAAAAGTCCCCTCACGCTAAGTGCGTCCCCCGCACGGTGCGCGTGACGCTAGGCCGAATGGGCATCACGGTGTGGCTCACACTCCTGTTTCCCTTGGTGCAGGGCCTGTCCGTGCCAGCTCCGGTTTGCCCGCCGGATAGTTCACCGAGACCCGACAGATCGCCCTGGCCAGCCATACGAGTCCAACAGCAGCGTCGGCACCATCAGATACGC
Source organism: Streptomyces anulatus (assembly GCF_014650675.1). Lineage (GTDB taxonomy): Bacteria > Actinomycetota > Actinomycetes > Streptomycetales > Streptomycetaceae > Streptomyces > Streptomyces anulatus. The sequence goes on from NZ_BMVK01000031.1 coordinate 28,676, forward strand.
GATGTGCGCCGACCCCCCATCGCCGACGCCCAGCCGCTCAAGACGACTACGTACCCGTCGCCCAGCTCACCCGGCCGTCCGCCACCCGACGCTCTGCGCGGACCGCGCCCGGTCGAGCACGTGTGGCACGTCTCGGTCCGGAATGCCCCCACCGACCGCACCCTGACCGACGCGGAGTGGGCGACGGTGGCCGCTGAGATGGTGGCCGTCGCGGGGATCGCTCCGCACGGTGACGAACACGGCTGCCGGTGGGTGGCGGTGCGTCACGCACCCGACCACATCCACCTCGTGGCGACCCTCGCCCGCCAGGACGGCCGCCACCCCCGTATCCGCGGCGACATCCCCAACATGCACACCGCCGCCCGTGGTTTCGAGACCGCGTGGGGCCTGGAGCCGATGTCACCGCTCGATACGACCGCGCGCCGCGCACCGGCCACCGGCGAGAAGGAGAAAGCCGGCCGCCGGGGCCTCACGGAACCCGCCCGCGAGACCCTTCAGCGCGCGGTCCGTCAGGCCGCCGCCCTCGCCACCGACACCACCGATTTCCTGAACCGGCTCCGGGACGCCGGCCTCCGCGTCCGCGAGCACCACAACGCGACCACCGGCGCCGTCGACGGGTACGCGGTCGCACTCCCCGGCGACCGCGCCGACCACGGCTCGCGCCCGGTCTGGTTCTCCGGCAGGACCCTCGCCTACGACCTCTCCCTGCCCCGCATCCGCGAACGCTACGAACCCGCCCTCACCCCCGCCGACATCACCCGCGCACACACCCGCATCCGCGAAGCCGCTGCCCTGCTGGCCCGCGCCGGCCGCACGCAGGGTGCGGGTGATGTCGCCGCCCTGGGCGACCTCCTGACCGTCGCCGCCGCCGTCTCCCCGGCCGCCGTACGGGACAAGGTCCGCGCCGCTGCCACCCGGTTCGAGCAGGCTTCCCGGGTTCCCGGCGCCCGCACCCTCGACGGCACCGCCCGCACCCGCTTGAAGGCCGCCGCCCGCGCCCTGGAACACGCACCCAGAACGGCCCGCGGCGGCGGCGCACCCGCCGTCCTCAACCTCCTGCTCGCCCTCCTCGAAGCGATCGAGGCGGCCACCGCCTGGCACCGCGCACAACACCACCGCGCCCAGACAACAGCCGCCGCCCAGGCCGCCTTCCTCCTCCGCGAAGCCGCCGACCTCACCACCACCGGCACCCCCGCCCACACGACGGCGTCGCGTACGACGTCGCGCACCGTACGGGTGACACCCGCCCCGGAACGTGGCCCCGCCCCGCCCCCGACCGTTACCGGTGTACCGCCCCGGCCTCCCACCGGACCACACCCGGGCCCGGGCCCGGGGCGCTCGCGCTGAACCGGCGAGGGAGAGTGAACTGCGCGCCTTCATCTACGGCGGGGTAGCTGCCCCCAGCGCCGTCGTCCGACCTCGGCCAGCCTTGCCCGCGCGTTGGCGAGGTTGTTGCGGCTGGAGAGGGTGTCGGGGTGGTCGGGGCCCAGGATGCGCTCGTAGCCGGTGAGGTTCTGGCGGTGGAGGTCGGCGGCCTGCTGGTATTCGCCCAGCTCGCTCAGCGTGGCGGCGAGGTTGTTGCGGCTGTTGAGGGTGTGTGGGTGGTCGGGGCCGAGGACGCGTTCGCGGTCGGTGAGGTTTTGCTGGTGAAACTCGGCGGACTGCCGGAGTTCTCCGAGGTCGTGCAGTGCGTTGGCGAGGTTGTTGCGGCTGGTGAGGGTGTCGGGGTGGTCGGGGCCCAGGATGCGCTCGTAGCCGGTGAGGTTCTGGCGGTGGAGGTCGGCGGCCTGCTGGTACTCACCCAGCTCGAACAGTGCGTTGGCGAGGTTGTTGCGGCTGTTGAGGGTGCCTGGGTGGTCGGGGCCTAGGACGCGTTCGCGGTCGGCGACGTTCTGCCGACTGATGTCGGCGGCCTGCTGGTGTTCGCCGAGCTCGCTCAGCGTGACGGCGAGGTTGTTGCGGCTGCTGAGGGTGCCTGGGTGGTCGGGGCCTAGGACGCGTTCGCGGTCGGCGACGTTCTGCCGACTGATGTCGGCGGCCTGCTGGTATTCGCCCAGCTCGCCCAGCGCGTTGGCGAGGTTGTTGCGGCTGGTGAGGGTGTCGGGGTGGTCGGGGCCCAGGATGCGCTCGTAGACGATGAGGTTCTGGCGGTGGAGGTCGGCGGCCTGCTGGTACTCACCCAGCTCGAACAGTGCGTTGGCGAGGTTGTTGCGGCTGGTGAGGGTGTCGGGGTGCTCAGGGCCGAGGAGGAGGGTCTCGGCGTCTAGGACGTGTCGGCGCAGGAGGAGTTCCTCGGAAGCTGCTCCTGCGTTGTTGAGGGCGTCGGCGAGATCGTCCAGCGTGCCCACGGCAGTGGTGAGATCGCGTTGCGTGCTGCGGTCGAGGTGGGCTGGGAGGTGGGGGGCGAGGAGGCGTGCGGTGGGCCATCCGGTCCGGCCGGGCATGCTCGTCGTCGCTTCCACGGCCCGGGCGAGGTGCTCGTCGATCGCCGCGATCCAGGTGTCCGTCGGTTCCGGACGGGTGAGGGTGTGGGCGGTGACGTCCCGGACCAGGCGGTGGAGCCGGACTTGGTTCACCGGCGGACCGCCGTCCCCGGGACCGCCGTCCCCGGGACCGCCGTCCCCGGGACCGCCGTCCCCGGGACCGCCGTCCCCGGGACCGCCGTCCCCGGGACCGCCGTCCCCGGGTGTGTGGAGGAGCCCGTACTGGTGGAGCCCGGCGAGCGCGGCGTCCACGCCGGCCGCGGTCGCGGGCAGCCCGGTGGCGTCGGTGACCAGCTCCGGTGTCACCAGGGTGCGGGGGACCGGTGCGGGTTCAAACAGGGCGAGGAGCTGGAGGACGGGGCGGGCGAGGGCGTACCCGTCGCTGTGGAGCTGGTCGAGGGAGAGGTCCCAGGTGTGCCGGACGACACGGCGGGCGACCGCGGGGTCGGCGGCCGCTCCGGGGTGTGCGGCGCCCAGGAGGTCGGCGAACTCGGCTTCGAGAGCGTACTGATAGGCGGCGAAGGTGCGGTGCCGGCTGGTGGGGACCGACAGGTAGGTGCCCGCGGCGTTCAGCCCGAGCGGGAGCCCGCCGAGCCGAACGGCCAGCGACTCGGCCTCAGCCGCGGTCCCGGCGTGCGGTGCGGCGTCCAGGAGAACAGCTCCGCCCGCGTCGTCGGCGAGGGGCTGGAGGTGCAGCAGGGCGGCGTCCGGCCCCCAGGTCTGCGGGCTCGTGTCCCGGCTCGTGACCAGCAGAACCCCGCCTCCGTGCGGGCGAAGCCACCCCCGGTAGGCGGCCGGGAGCCCCGACCCCGGCCCGACCAGGGTGGGTGTGTCGACGTTGTCGATCACGATCAGCCACCCCTTAACGGTGGCCAGGTGTTCCCAGACGGCGTCGACGAGCGACACCCTTCCCGTCCGGGCCTCCTCCAGCCGGTCTTCGGGAAGGCCGAGGATGTGAGCGGCCCGGGCCAGGTCCTGCCCGAGTTGGGCGGGGTCGTCGCGCCACCGGATCCACACCACCACCCGCCCCTCCGCCCTAGCCCGGGCCGAGGCCTCCGCGGCGAGCGTGGTCTTGCCCAGCCCTCCGGCTCCGCACACCACGACCATGCCCCCGCCAGGCCCCCGCACCAGGCCGCCGATCTGCTCGAGCTCCGCCGCACGCCCTCGCACCGGTGCCGAGACCGTCGGCGGGTTCATCGAGTGCCCCCCTGCCGCGATCCGACCGAGCGGCACGGGCCGCACACCGTCGTCCTGTGGCCCGGCGGCCAGGCGCCGTTCCCAGAAGAACAGCCCGAGCGACACGACAGCCAGCGCCCCGAACGCGGACCACACCAGGACGGTGTTCTCCGCCCACTCCGGCGGCTGCGCGGTGACGTAGTTCGTCACGATCGCCACCAGGAACGCGATCGCCGCCGAGCCCCCCGACACCGCCGAGCCCATCCTGGCCGCACGCCTGCTACCCGCCACCCCACGCCCCCGCACCCCTCGAAACCAGAACCACATCATCGCCCCCGGCCCGGGCGACGCACCCCTGCTCCGACCGCTCCGGTACCCGCCCGTGACACAACGTCAGCACCGCGGCGCGGAGGCGGCCCGACAGGACAGCGCGCCCTGGAACACGCACCCAGAACGGCACGCGGCGGCGGCGCACCCGCCGTCCTCAACCTCCTGCTCGCCCTCACGGCGAGGAACAGGAACTGTCCGAGGACTTCGGGCAGGTCGCGGAGTCCTGGTGGTCCGCCGACGAACTCGGCAAGCACGTCCCCGCCTCTCTCCTCGACCACCTCACCGCCGGCGAGGACTGGCCGGTGATGGCCCGCCAGCTCATGTCCCTCAGCCGAGCCGGCGTCGACCTCACGACGTTCCTCCCGAACCTCGGCACCATGGCCGCAGGGGTCGAGCGGGCCGTCGCGAAGAACATCGCCCGCATCCAGGCCGAGGGCACCGACCGCTGGGCCGACCTCCTGCGCACGACCATCCCCGAAGGCCTCGTCCGGGACGCGATCCTCGCCTCCCCGGCCTGGCCCGACATCGCCGCCCACGTGGGCCGCCTCCACGACCAGGGCGTCGACGTCGCCCGCATCCTCACCGACGCCCACGCAGCCGGCCTCGGCGTCGACCAGGCCATCGCCGCCGCCGTCGCCCCGGCACCGGCCACCACACCCGCCCCCGCTCCTCCGGCCTCCGCCGCTCCCGCTCCGGGTCCGGCTGCTCCCGTTCCCACTGCGGCTCCACCCGCTCCCGCCGCTCCTGCTCCAGCCGCCGCGCCCGCTCCTGCTCCGGCCACCGCTCCGGCCCCTGCTGCGCCGGCCGCCACCACACCGCAGCCCGCCGCGCCCGCAGCTCCCGCTCCGGCCGCCGCGCCGACTCCGCCCGCGTCCGCGCGCACACCCGCCCCGGTTCCGCCCGCCGCTCCCGCTCCGGCCGCCCCGCCGCCCGCTCCCGGCACGGCGCAGAAGCCCGACCCCTGGGCCGCTCCCGCGGTGAGCACCGACGCGAAGAACCTCTGGGGCCCGCTGACCGAAGGCCTACGGATCCCCCGCGACCTCGACCTCGGCGACCG
>NZ_BMVK01000032.1 GCF_014650675.1 Streptomyces anulatus
CGTTCGCGTACTCAGGCAGTGCAATGACCGTTACGTCGGCCTCTTCGAGGAACTCAGTGGAGATCGGGCATGGTCAGCCAGACCTCCGGGGTGGGCGCCACATCTGGAGGTACACGGCCGAAGAATGGGAGGAGGCCGAGGCCCATGGGCTAGCCGCGCTACTGGAAGCGGTGCAGGCAGCCATCGACTCCACCTCGGGAGACAGGCCCGTGTAAGCCGAGCTGCCTACCGAAACGACCCGAGACCTGGTGCCCGGACGGCGCCGATCAAACTTCAGTGACACACGCTCAAAGTTCGATGGCAAAGGACATGTTCTGTCGCATCGAGGGTTGAGTTTCTCACTGAACCTTGGTGACCGGCAGGTTCGTCTCACCGAAGGTTGAGTGCGAATGCTGCCGAGGTGGCGGGGCGGGAGTGGTGACGGATCTGGGGCGTGGTTCAGGCCACCGTTTCGCTTGCCTCACCGCCGCGTTCGGACCGGATCATGTGCGCGGTCTCAGATGGTGGCTTGTGGCTGCTTCGGGGTGAGGTAGTGGACCGTGGTGGCTCCGGCGTGCGGGACGAGCAGGCCGTGCAGTTCTTCTGCGGCGGCTTCAAGGAGTTGGCCGTCGCGGGTGGCGTTGAGGGTTTCGAGGACGAAGGCGACGTGGGCGGAGTCTTCGGTGACGCGGGTGCGGTGGGCGTCGCGGTGGTTCCAGTGCCGGGTGAGGACGTCGGTGGTGTCGGTGTAGATGATCTCGCCGGGCTTGGGGTTCTCGACGGTGTCGGGTTCGCCGAGCGGGGTGAAGGTCTCGGTGCCTTCTGCGTAGCGGATCTCGACGTCGCCGGTGACGTGGTCGAGGTCGAAGGCTCCGGCGGGCAGGCCGTGACGGACGGAGATGGCGTTGTAGGAGTCGACGGCCGGGTTGATCCGGGGCAGGTTGCCCTTCGTCGTCATGCGGCGGCCCAGGGCGTCGACGCTGGGGCGGATGCGGCGGGGGTTGGTGCCGAAGGAGCGGTAGGCGGTGTGCCACGCCTCGATGCGCGGGTCGCTCTCGTCGGCGGGGGCCCAGGTGCCGTCGGCGAGATCCTGCTCCAGGTCTTCCAGGGCGGTGGTGGTGTGGGGCCAGGGCTCGCGGCCGCGCAGACCGGTGGCGGTGACGACGGCGATCAGGGTGTCGGGGAAGGCTTCGGCGACGGCGGGGCTGATGCGGAAAGTGGTCATGGTGTACGGCTCCGTTCCGGGAGGGCGGGCAAGGAGGGGGTGGGGTCAGGACTTCCAGGTACCGACGCGGTCGAGGCGGCGGAGCTGCTGGGCGGCGGTGGGTGCGTCCAGGGCGGTGCCCCGTTCGGTGAGCCGGCGGGCGGTGTCGGTGCGCTGCTCGACGGGCTTGTGGTCGTCGTACTTGAACTTCGCCCGGACCTCGGTGACATCGAGGCGCAGGCCGCGGATGCCGGGCAGCATTCGCCCGTAGGGCGGCTGGTTGGGATCGATGGGGGCGTGGTCGCCCTCGGGCTGGAAGTGGGCCATCTGGCGGCGCAGCAGCTCGGCTTTGGCCGCCGGGTCGTCGACGATGGTGGCCTGGCAGGTGAACTGGGCGGCGGCGTAGTAGCTGGTGGGGACGCCGTCAGTGGGCTCGGTGCCGGGCTTGGCGCGCCAGGGTCCGGGGATGAAGGCGTAGTCGCCGGTGACGGTGAAGGTGACGTTCGGGTCGGTCTCGATCGCCTTCCACACGGGGTTGGGACGAGCCAGATGCACGAGCAGGGCCGTGTCGTCGACGGTGAAGTGGGTGGGCACGACGACCGGGGCGTGTCCGGGCGGGCCGTTGACGCTGAGGATGCCGAAGTCGTGTCCGTCGGCGATCCAGGTCTGCCATTCGGCGTCGTCGAGGGCGGCGTCCCAGGGCTGGATGAACATGCCGGGCTCCTTCCGTGGGGGTGGTGGTTCAGGTGAGGGCGAGGAGGCTGACGGCGACGGCGGCGGTGCCCAGGCCGATGAGCTGGCCGCGGTAGATGCGTTCGGAAAGGACGCTGCGGGCGAGCAGGACGGTCCCGGCCGGGTACAGGGCGGTGATCACCGCGACGACGGCCAGGTCACCGCTGCGGGCGGCGAGCAGGAACAGCAGGTTGGCCACCGAGTCCAGCACACCGGCCGCCGCCGAAATCCCGTACGCGGGCTTCTCAGCGCCCAGCCGCCGGAACATCAACCCAGCGGCGGCCAGGGTGACGGCGGAGGACACCGTACGGCCGACGATCAGCGGTCCCACCCCACTGTCGGACGGCGCCTGGTGCAGGAAAACCAGCTGCAGGGCGATCGCGGCCCCGGCACCGAAAGCCAGCAGCAGCGCGGTCCGCGAGGGACGGGCCGCCTTCGCGCCGTGCCCGGCACTGACCAGCACCACGGCCGCGAGCGCCAGCGGCAGGCCGAGCAGCCCGGCCGGCCCCAGATGCTCGCCCTGCACCAGACCGACGCCGACCGGCAGCATCGCCGACACCAGTGCGGTGATCGGGGACAGCACGTTCATCGGGCCGATTGCGAGGGTCTTGTAGAGCAGGGCGAACGCGGCGGCCGACGCCACGCCGGACGCGGCGCCCCAGGCGATGGTGGCCGGGGCGAAGGAGGCACCGAGCACGGGCCACAGCAGCAGCTCGACGGTCAGCGAAGCCGGGGCCGCGATCATCACCGTGCGCAGGACATGGGCTTTGCGGGCACCCAGACCGCCGAGAAAATCGGCGCATCCATAGGCCAGAGAACTGCCCAGGGCCAGCAGCAGAGCGAACACAGGTAGTACATCCCTTACTATCAATGGAACGACTACACCGTACAACGCACCGACCGGGGATCGTCAACCAAACGACCGCACGGTCCAGCGTGCCGACCTGCTGCCGGAGGAGACCAGCCCGTGGCCGAGACCGAAGAAGCGCTGCGGACCCTTGCGCACAACGCTCGCGCGGCCCGCAACCGCGCCGGACTCTCCCTGGACGAACTCGGCCGCCGGGCCAAGGTCAGCAAGGGGGCCCTCGTCGCCCTGGAGAAAGCGCAGGGCAACCCGAACTTCGCCACCCTGGTCCGACTCGCCGACACCCTCGGCGTCTCGGTGTCCGCACTCATGGAGGCACCGGCCCAGAGCCGAGTCCGGGTCGTGTCCGCCGACACGGTCATGCCCCTGTGGGCGGGGGAAAAGGGCAGCGAAGCCCGGCTTATGCTGACCACCTCGGGACCAGCCCCGGTCGAGGTCTGGCGCTGGAAACTGGAGCCCGGCGAGGAATACCCCAGCCACCCTCACCAAGCCGGCGTCGTGGAAACCCTCAGCGTCACCGCCGGACAGATGATCCTCATCGCCGACGGCGTCGAGCACCCCGTCGAGACCGGACGGACCGCTACGTTCGACGGCGACGTCCCCCACACCTACCGCGGTGCGGGCACCGAAACCTGCCATCTGATCATGACCGTCCACATCCCGCCCGGACCCGCTCAAGGACCGTCCGCCTGAGCCACAATTCCTCCTCCACGGACCGCGGCAGGAGCAAGCGCCACCTCCTGAGCATCAAGGTCCACCGGCGTTGCGTGACCGGCAGCACTCAAACTTCAGGGAGATCGGTCAAGGTTCAGCGAGACGGGACACGAGAGCGTCAGAAGACAGGCGGTCGTCCGGCCGTCGTGAGCCGGAGCACGGTTCGCCAGGACATGGGCTGCCTCGGGCCCTGTCCACCGGCGAGCCCTTCGCGGAAGCCGGCGAGCGTGACGCGGAGGGCTTGTCGGTCGCGGATGCGCCACAGGGTGATCAGGCTCCAGGTGGCGAGGTTGAAGGGGACGAGGAGGCGGGGCAGGTTGCGGCGGGCGACCCAGACGCGGTTGCGGGCATTGAGCCGGTAGAAGGTCTCGTGCCGGGCCGGGTTGGTGGCGGGGTGGTGGACGACGATGTCGGGGACGTACCGGCCGGTGCAGCCCAAGTTCCACAGCCGCCAGGCCAGTTCGACGCCTTCGTGGAAGAGGAAGAAGTCACCGGGCCAGCCGCCGGCGCGGTCGTAGGCGTCGCGGCGGACCATGACGACGCCCTCGGCCATGACGGTGACGATGCCGGGCCGGGTGGGGTCCGAGGCCCGGAGGCGGGGTACCCAGCGGCGGAGGGTCTCACCGGTCACCGGATCGCTGATGCGCGGCTGTACGTACGCGAGCTGGGGGTCGCGGTGGAGTTCGGCGATGAGCCGGGCGAGGGTGGCGGTGTCGGGCAGGTGGGCGTCGTTGTCGAAGAAGAAGAGGTAATCGCCCTTGACGTTGTCGGCCCCTACGTTGCGGCCTTCGGGGATGCCGACGTTCTCGGGCAACGTGACCGTGCGGACGCCTGCGGGGATCTGTTCAGGTTCGCAGCCGTTGCCGACCACGACGACGTCGAGGTCGATGCCTTCCTGCGCGAGGAGCGAGGCCATGGCCCGGGGGAACTCTTCGGGCCGGTCGTTCATGGTCAGGACGACCGCGCCGACCGTGGGACGCGAGGCGCCGGTGCTCACAAGGGTGCCCTTCTGCTTCTGTTCACGAGGAGTTCAACCCTAGTGTTCGCCGAGGGGCGGCGGTGACGCCGTCGAGGTGTGGAGCGCTTGCGCCGCTGCGGCAAGCGCCGTGTGGAGTGCGTGTTCGGTGTCCGGCGAGTGCCGGCGTGGGCGGCGGTCGACGAGGGAGTCCGCGATGGCGAGGACGGTGGCGACGGCGACCGTACGGCAGTGGCCCACGGCGAAGACCGCGGCGGCTTCCATGTCGGCGGCGAGGATGCCTTCGGCTCCATACCGGGTGACTTCTGCCGTCGTCTCGCGGTACGGGGCGTCCGTGGTCCAGATCGGGCCCCGCGTGACCGGTAGGTCGTACGGGGCCAGCGCTTCGGCCAGGTACTGGGTGAGGGCGGACGATGGTGAGGCCGTCCGGCCAGGTGGCAGGTAGTGGTGGGAGAGCCCTTCATCGCGCAGCGCGCTCCTAGCCACAACGAGGGAGCCGGGGCGGAGGTCGCGCTGGAGGGAAGCGGCGGTGCCGACGGTGATGATCCGCTGGGTGCCGAGCGCGGCCAGCTGCTCGACGACGAGGCCGGCAGCCGGGGCGCCGAGGCCGAAGCCGCCGCACAGAGCAAATCTGCGGCCCTGGCCCTCGACCAGGTGCAGGCCGCCGCGCACCCACCCCGGGCGAGGGTGGGTGCGGTACGTACGCAGAGCGTGCTCCAGCAGCCGCCCCTGGTAGAGGAGGACCACCCCGTAGAACGGGGCGAGGTCCGCTTCCGGGTCGGTGGTGCGGACGTACGCGGCGTGCTCGGCCGGGTCGGATACGGCGGGCAGGGCGTGCTTGCCGGGGTGGAGGGGGAAGCCGTTCACCCGAGGGTGCTCTCGCGCTCGTAGAGGGCGGTGGCCAGTTGCTGCTCGGCGGTGGTGTTGACGTGGTTGAGGGTGTGCCAGGGCAGGACGGGCTCGTCCATGTGCCGCAGGTGGCGGTCGTACGACAGGCCGCGCCGGGCGAGGGCCTCGACGAGCTGGTCCTTGGTCACCGTCTGCAGGTCGATGTTCGCGTCGTAGAGGTCTTCCAGGACCAGCCCGATCCGGCGGTCGCCTCGCGAGCAGATGACTTCGAGGTGCATGTGGCTGGCGCCGAGGTCGAGGACCCGGAAGTGCTGTTCGAACTTCTCATCGCCGACGAGGTCGCGCAGGCGGTCCTCGATCTGGGCGGTGTAGGTGTGGACGAGGTCGGGGTCGCTCATCCGCAGGCGCTGGCTGGCGGTGCCGGGCTTGGGCATGAACTGATGGAGCTTGACGATCACCGTGCCGTCGGGGTGCCCGAGCCGGTCCAGGACGTCCTGGGCGTAGTCGGCGATGGCGAGGCGGTCCGCGTCGCGCTCGCCCGGTGCGCCGACGATGAAATAGAGCATGACGGTGTTGACGTCCTTGCTCTTGCGGCACAGTTCGATGGCGTTGTCGACGCGTTCGCGGCGCTGGGTCTTGCCGTACATCGCGACGAGGTCCGGGGACGCCCACTCGGGGGCGATGGTGATGATGCCCCGGGCCTGGTCCAGGTTCAGCTCGGTGAACAGGTGCCCGAACTCTTCGAGTTCGGTGACCGACTCCAGGTAGTCCGCGGTGAGTTCGTCCGCCCGGATGGAGCCGATGATGGTGGTGACCGTCTCCCCTTCGGCTGCCACCCGGCGGGCGTAAGCGCTGATGTGGTCCAGGAGTTCGCGGCGGTGCCGGTACTGGGTGAACGTGGGCGAGCTGATGATGATCCGCCGGATCTTCTGCGCTTCGAGCCGGTCGATGTAGTCCTTGAGCATGCCGATGGGTGCGTGGCGGAACGGCGGGACGCCGAGGTTGCAGAAGTCACAGGAGTGCCGGCAGCCGAGGGTGGGGTGGATGCCGGCGGCGGTGCCATCGCTCTTGGGGTAAACGAAGTGGGCGGGGTGCAGCTCCCGTACGGGGAGGTAGGCAGGGCTGGCCTTCGCGGGAACGGTGAGCTTCTTCGGGGTCACCGCGGCGACGCCGCCGCCGGGCAGGTACTCGCAGGTGTACAGCGACGGTACGTAAAGGCCGGGGATGCGGGCCAGCTTCTCGTACAGGCTGACGCCGCTTCCGGGCTCCTCGCGGTGGGCGTGGACGACGCGCAGCAGTTCGAGCAGGGATTCTTCGGCTTCGCCGAGGGCGATGACGTCGAGGTAGTCGGCCATGGGCTCGGGGTCGGCGAGGCCGGAGTTGCCGCCGACGACGAGTGGGTGCTCGCCGGGGATCCGGTCTGCGCTGCGGCGGGGTACTCCGGCGAGGTCGAGCTGCTGGAAGACGGAGTGCAGGCTGCCGGAGTTGACGACGGAGACGCCGATCACGTCCGCCGTGCCGACGGGTAAGGGCGACTCGATGCTGCGGTAGACCTCCTCGTCCGGCGTGGTCACGCGGTTCCCCTCACGGACCAGGCACTCGTAGTGCAGGGCGCGCTCGGCGACGGCGGGGACGTCCTTCGTACGGTTGATGAGGTCGTGCAGGCCCATGGGGCCGTTGCCCATCAGGCTGAAGGCGTGGCCGTACGGGATCATGAAGACCATCCGCAGCAGTCCGCCGGGGTCCTTGGGTTCGTACGGGTCCACCAGGTGGATCTCCCGGTCGCGGATGCCGTCGATTTCGACTCGAAGCTGGGACATCAGCCGTTCTCCTTGGCGGTGGCGGTGGCGGTGGCGGACTGGAGCTGGGCGACGTCGGCGGTGGCCCGGCGGACGGCGTCGAGGACCTGGGCCTCCTCGTCCTCGGTCATCTGCGGGTGGAGGCAGGGGCACAGCAGGCGGGCGGCGAGGCGCTCGGCGCGCGGACAGTGCTGGCCGGCGGTGTGGGCGCGGATGAGGTCGTGGCCGAGGTAGGTGACGGGGTCGGAGACGATGCTGCCGACCCCGTACCGGTCGGCGAGCACGTCCATCAGCTCGTCGCGGCCCCGGCCCGCCCACGCTTCGGGCACCAGGAGGTTGTGCCGGTAGTAGAGGTGCAGGCCCTCGTCGAGCGTCGGAGGCAGGGTCAACTCGGGAATGTCGGCGAGGGCCGCCGTACGGTCGTGCGCGCGGGTGACGCGGGCGGCGTTCATCTCTTCCAGGCGCGCGAGCTGGATCAGCCCGACCGCGGCCTGGGCCTTGGTCAGCAGCTGGTTGGTGCCCCAGCCCGCGCGTCCGCCGTACGTCCGCAGCCCGCGCAGCCGCTCGGCCAGGACGTGGTCGTCGGTGGTGACCATGCCGCCCTGGCCGAAGGTGGTCATCAGCTTCTTCGACTCGAACGAGAACACCGTCGCCCAGCCCTCGGACCCGACGCGGGCTCCGGACGGGGTCCGGCCGCCGCAGGCGCGGGCGGCGTCCACGATCACGACCGGCGGCCCGTGCACCGGGTGCGGGTGGCGGACGGCCAGCTCGACGAGGCGGCCGATGTCGGCGCTCGCGCCGTTCCAGTGGGTGACCAGGATCACCCTCGTCTGCGGGCCGATCCGCTGCTCGGTGTCGGCGAGGTCGAGGTTGAGGGTGATCGGGTCCGGCTCGGCCAGTACGAGTCGCCCGCCCTGGCCGATGACGGCGATGTGCGGGCCGACGAAGTTGAGCGCGCAGGAGATCACCTCGTCACCCGGCTTCAGCTCCAGGGCTCGGAGCACCATCTCCATCGCGGTGCCGCCCGAGTTGAACGCCAGAGCGTGACTCGCCCCGGTGTACTGGGCGAAGGCGTCCTCGAAGCTGGTCACGTACTCGGCGCCGCGCCAGCCCGTACGCCAGCTCTCCGAACCGGAGACGACCATGCGGATGGCGTCGTGCTCGGCTCCCGTGTACCAGCCGCCCTGGGCCGGCTCGAAGGGGATCGAAAGCGCTGCGGTGGTGCGGGGAACGGTGCTGCGATTGGTTGGCATCGGCACTCTCCTCGTACGGTCAGAAGGCGGGCGAGGGATGACCCGGCCGGTGCGCTCCAGGTCGTGGATCATCTGGACCTTGCGGGCGGCGGACGCGGTCGGGTCGAAGCGCCAAGTCAGCCATTCCTCGGCGAGCTGTTTGGCCAGGGCCAGGCCGATGATCCCGGCGCCGAAGGCGAGGACCTGGGCGTTGTTGGAGAGCACGGAGGCCCGCACGGACAGGGAGTCGTGGGCGGTGACGGCGCGGACGCCGGACACTTTGTTCGCCGCGACGGCCATTCCGAGGCCGGTGTGGCAGATGAGCAGGGCCCGGTCGAGGGTGGCCTCGGCGACGCGCCGGGCGGCCTCCTCGGCGATCTGCGGGTAGGCGCCTTCGGAGCGAAGGTGTACGCCGACGTCGAGTACGGACGCGACGAGGGGCTGCTTCCGCAGGTGCTCGGCGAGCGCGTCCTTGTACTCCTGGCCGGCACGATCGGCCCCGATGGCCAAGCGCAGGGTCGGCAGAGCGTCGGGCCCGGCACCGGGAAGGCGGTGGAGCGGGGTCACGGGAGCATTTCTTCGACGCCCGCGTTGCGGCTGCGGATGCGCGTCTGCGCGGTGTGCGGAGCCGTGACGACGGTGTTCTCGGGGACGGCGCGGATGGCGAGGGTGACGCCGCTGTCGATCTGGCTGCTGCGGCCGACGAGGATGCCGGGGCCGAGGCTGATGTTGTTCCCGGTTTGCACCTTGTCGCCGATGACCGCGCCGAACTGCGTGGTCCGGCATCGGTATGCACCGCCTTCGGTGCGCAGGCGGATCTCGCGGTCCGGCGCCGACATGTCGGCGCTCACCGCAATGGCGGCCACCGTTACCCCGGCCGACAGGTGCGCTCGGTTGCCGACGATGGTGCGGTTGATGCCGATGCGATGGCCCAGGACCGCGCCCTCGCCGACGAACGCGGAGGTGACCTCGCAGTTGAAGCCGACCGAGGCCCCGGCGCACAGCACGCTGCCCTTGCGTACGGTGGAGAACTCGTGCACCTTCACGTCCGGGCCGATGATGACGTCGTCCCCGACGATGGCCTGCGGGTGTACGTACGCCGTCGGGTGGATGCGCTTGTCGCCGAGCAGGGCGAGGGCCTCTTCGTGCAGCTCCGGCCACCGGGCGAGGAAGTCGGCCAGGTCGTAGGTGTGCAGGCGCCCGTACGGGGTGGCGGCGAGCTGTCCGTAGGCAGGCGCGGTGACGAATTTGCCGAGCAGAAGGGGCTTCATGGTGGTCCGACTCTCCGTGAGTTGGTCGTGGTGGGAGGTCTTGGAGGGTTCCGCCCTCGTGAGGCGGGACGACGCTCGATCCCAAGCGGCATAGCCGGGGCCGAACTCAACTCCTCTAGATGGGTGTTGTCCGGGACAGCCAGTCCGGGGCGGCCTGTGGCGTGGTCTGCAGCCACCGCACGTAGCGCTCCACCCCGTCCGCGAGCGGCACCTTCGGCGTCCAGCCCAGGACGTTCTCCATTCGGCGGACCGAGGCATAGCCGCCGAGCGGGTCACCGGCCGGCAGGGGCGTCTCCAGGAGTTCGGTGTCCGGGTAGTGGGCCCGGACCAGCTCCGCGACGTCCCGGATGCTGGTGGCGATGCCGGTGCCGATGTTGATCGTCTCGTTGTGGGCCCCGGGGCTGACCAACGCACGCAGCGTGCCCTCGGCGATGTCCTCGACGTGGGTCAGGTCCCTGACCTGTCCCCCGCCGCCGTTCAGGTGGAGTGGCAGGCCGAGCGAGGCGCGGGCGGCGAACCAGGCGACCACCCAGGAGTGGCTGTTCGGCTTGATCGTCTGCGGCTCCCCGTACACGGAGAAGTACCGCACGATGCTGTACGAGATGCCGACCTGGCCCAGCACGATCGCGGTCTGCTGCTCGCCCCACGCCTTCGTGGCGCCGTACACCGATACCGGGCGCATGGAGTCGAACTCGTGGAATTGGCGCGGGATACGGCCATGGACGCTCTCCAGGAGCTGCCGCATGGCCAGCAGGTCACGGCTCTCCGTCTCCTCCGGTTCTCCGTCTCCGTAGACGCTGGCCGAGGAGACGAAGGCCATGCGGCGCACGCGGTGGCTCGCGGCGACGGCGTCCAGGACGGCCTGGGTACCGGCGATGTTGACGTCGATCGCGTTCGCCGGCTCCCGGGTGCAGGCGGCGACGTCCGCGAGGGCGGCGGCGTGGATGACGTAGTCCGACTCGGCAACCAGCTTCCGCACCAGGGCGGTCTCCCGTACATCCCCGATCATCGTGTCCGGGTGGGTGGTGTCGACGCCGAACACGTCGGAGTACACGTGCTCGGGGTAGGCATTCATGTTGCACAGGGCGATCGGGCGGGCTCCGAGCTGCTTGAGCCGAGCCGTGATCCGGGAGCCGATGAGCCCCGCGCCACCGGTCACCAGAACCGTGGCGCCGTTGAGCTCGGACAGGGCGGAGCGGTTCTGCACGATGCCTCCTGAACGATGCGGGATGGAGCGCGATGGTCGGGCCGGTCGGCCGCCGACTTCAGGTCGACGGCCGACCGGGGCTCCGCGCGGCCTGAATCCGCAGCCGTGCCACGCCCCTCCGGTTTTCGTGCTCCGCAGGGATCATCTGCGGAGCCGGAGGGGCCCCTTCGGAAGGTCGCATCTGCCGGGCGGGGGGCGGGGCAGATACGACCGGGTCAAATGAGGAGGGGAAGGATCATGCTGGCCACCCACGTCGCGACCAGGCCGCTGAAGCCGAGAACCACGATCAGAAGTCCCAGGCCGCAGCCCGTGGCGTCGACCGTCTTGTGGTTGTTGCGGCGAGTCGTTCGGACGGGATGGCGGACAGCGTGGCGTAGGAGGAAGCCCAGGCTCGGCGTCGTCACTGGCCCCGCCCCCCCCTTCGCGCCGAAGAGCACGAGGAAGCCGAAGGCCGCGACGACGATTAAGCCGATGACGATGTCGGCCACTACGCCACCATCGTGGCCCGGGTGAACGCCTCGTTCATGGCCCGGGTGAACTGTTCGTCGGTCTTCTTGCCCAGGGCCTCGGCCTCGCGGTGCTCGCCGTACCGCGCCCAGTAGGCGCGGGCAGCAGCGCTCTCCATCAACTTGTCCGCGTACAGGCACAGTTGCCGGTCGGTGACCAGGCCGAGCCGGAAACGGAGACTGAGCTGGCAGAACATCCGGTTGCCGGACAACATCGGCTGGTACTTCTCCGGCTCCACACCTTCGGGTGCCCAGTACGCGGCCTCCTTCTCATCGCTGGAGGCTCGCGACAGCCACTCGATCTGGATGAGCGAGAGCGCCAGGTCGTTGCGCTGCTTGTGCTGCTGGCTCCTCTGGACGAGCTGGACGACGCCCACGGCGGCGATGGATGCGCCTGCCGCGAGCACGGCGGTACTGACCTTCATGTGCACTCCTTCGTTCGATCTCGGTTGGTCGCTCGGGCAGAGCGGAGTACAGGGGCGATGGTGGGTGGTGCCGCCAAGCCTCGATCGAGGAGGGGCGGCGGGTTTCGCTGCCGGGGCCCGCTCGTCTCCGCCTCAGACCCTCAGCTGGGGCGGAGACGAGCGGTCGGGCCGGTCGAGCCGGGCTGTTCAAGCCCGTATCGACCGGGGCGCGGAGGAGACGCCGTTTCCTCAGTTCGCGGTCCTGCGTGACCGTGGAGCATGCGGACTCAGCTCCCTGGGAACCCCGGCTCGGACCGCGGTACGGCCTGCATCGGCAAGCGCGTACTGCGGAGTTCAGAAGGTCAAGTGCGGGCCGAGGTGCGCGGGTAGCCGGTGAGCACATCGGCGAAAACGGTGCTGTCCATGGTCACGACAGGGATGTGGTGGTCGGACACGCCCAGAGAAACCTCGTGCACCTCGACGCCGGTCACGGCGGGGAGGAGGCCGGCGGTGACATAGACGCGGTCGATCCGGCTGTCGGGACCATGACTCGCACTGGAGTTGACGGTGCGGGCCAGCGCGGCCGGGTCTCCGCCCTCGGCCGTGGCCAAGTGGCGGGCGACGTCTTCGAGGCCCGCGGTACGGAGCGTGTGGTCCGGTTCGGTGTCAGGAACGCGGACACCATCGGGGCCTCGGCGCGAGCGGTGGAGACGGTGAGGCCGGTCCTGGATGGCGGAGAGGTCGGGCAGGGGCAGGTCGCCCGGTGCGCCCGGCTCCGGGTAACTGTTGGCGTCGCCGCCGTAGATGGCCGGCAGCACGTGGCGGCTGTCGTCAGGAGCCTGCCACCCCTTGTCGGCCCAAGTCGTCGTCCACTCGGCCTCCAGCTGGCGCTGCTCGGCGCTGGCGTAGGCGAAGTGAAAGCTGACCACGTTAAAGGGCGACGCGTCGGGTCCGGCCTCCGGGAACTTCAGGGTGATGGCGGTGGGCGGAAGCACGAAGTGCGGGCCTCGGTCGCCCGACCAGTCACGTACGAGGTTGAGACGCCGGGGGTTGAAGAGGATGGCGGTGCACGCCCCGGGGCCGAGGACGCCCTGCATGTCCAGCTCGCGGCACTGCTCGTTGAAGATCGTGTGTCCGCGCTCGTCGGCACGGAACATCTCCTGTCGGAGAACGATGTCCGGCTGGAGGCGACGCAGTGTCTCGGCGGCGGCCCGCCGAACTTCCGGATCACCTGCTCCGTTTCTCTCCAGGTTCCAGCAGACGAACCTCAGCTGTGCCATCGAATGCCTTTCAGGCGGTGTGCGGAATGGGGCCGGTTGAAGGTGAGCTGTTACGCCGCTGCGGTGAGGCCGTTCCGCCTGGGACGTTCGGCCCCTCCGGCCAACAGCTGTGCCAGCGCCTGGGTGATGCCGAGGTCTGGCAGCTCGTTCTCCAGCCACCGGTACTGGCCGGCCGGGTTGCAGTCGACGAAGTACCACTTGCCGTGGCTGTCCACGAGGAGGTCGCTGGCCGCGTAGGAGAGTCCGTAGCCCTGCACCAGGGCGTTCAGCGCGTCCTCGACCGCGGTGGGGAGGGGGATCGGCGTGTAGGTCAGGGACTCGGGGGCGGCTCGCCAGTCCGTCCGGCCTGCCATGGTGTGCGCGTCGATCCGGACCGCGATGGTCCGGGTGCCGATGGTGTGGGCGCGCACGGCGTAGTCGGTGAGGACGCGGTGCTGGAGGTGGGTGATTCCGGTCGCGACGGCGTCCAGGTCACTGTCCACCACCAGCGTGGTGTAGAGCGGGCGGACGTGATGGTCGTCCTCCGTGATCTGCGGGATGGTGAGCGTCTTGGTGACGATGCCGTCCGGGGCGCCGAGGTTGAACCGGCGAGCGCCGGACGGGAGGCTCCCGATCCAGGTGGCCGGTACGGTCAGCCCGGCCCGTTCAGCGGCAGCGACCACACCGGCCTTGATCTGTGCCCGGCGGATGTCCGACGGGTGGTTGACGTGCAGGCATTCCAAGGTGCCGAGCACTCCGGCCAGTCCGGCAAGCGCCTCCTGGGAGGCCCACTGCGTCTGCGCCTGGGTCATACCGTCGACCCAGACCCGTGGGGGCGTCGGGTGGCACCAGAACACGGACCGTACGTCGCACAGTTTGGTGACCCGGGACCTGACGGTGAGCGATCCCTGCCACCGGCCGCCGTCGCACCGCGCGCTCACGCTGACCGTGCGGCCCAGATCGGCGAGGTCGAAGCGGACGATGCGGACACCGAGGTCTTGGAGGGCCAACGTGACCGCGTCCCCGGTATCGGAATCCCGGTCGGTGATGACCAGGACGGTGTCGCCGTCGGTCCGGACCGGGCTCACGCCGCACCGTCCACATCGCTGACGACCCAGTCCCCGGGCCGCAGATGCGTGAAACTGACCCCAGTGTTGGATGCTCGGCACTGGTCGCTCTGGATCACCGGGCTTCCGTCGCGGTCAACGCGGACCTGAAGGCCGGCGTCGAAGCGCTCGCCCGGCAGCGGACGGGACAGGACCAGCGGCCGGGGCGCCCCGCTCACCTTCAAGGCCAACGGCAGCGGCAGTACGTGAGCGGCGTCGAGAACATCAGGTACGGGAATCACGGCAAGTCCTTCGTGGGATGGTCAGCGGGTAGTGGGGCGGAGAAGTCGATCCAGCTCGCCGACGGGCTCGTAGGTTGAGGGCGTGAACGTGTTGAGTGATGAAAAGCCACCGCAGAATTGCGCGGGCCCGGAGGCGGAGTACGGGGCTGCTGGCCAGGCGATGCGGGTTGGTCACGAGGGCCGACCGGCGAGAGCGTCACGGCAGGGAGGATCAGTCGTCCGTCCGGCAGCAGCACACCGGTGTCCTCGAACTGCACCACGCCGTTGCAGAGGCGGCACCACCCCTGCTCGTGGCAGGCGGTGGAGACGCGGGCGGCCTGGCGGTCGGCCGCGTCAGCCGTGGGACACGCCGGGGTATGAGGGCACATCGAACGCGCCGTCCTCTCCGAACGATGGGTAGTTGGGCCCTCTCCGATGCCGGACGTCGCGGGGGAACACCACCCGACACCGGAGAGGGGGTATGTGGGAATCTCACTTCGGTGACGAGGTGACAGCCGTCTCCATCGCCACAGCGGAGTCCTGGAGGCAAGCAGCTCGGTTCGGCCGGTGGCGAGGTGTCGCGGCTATCACTGCCTGCTCGTCGGGACTCGCCATCCGCACTCCGGCTAACAAGTGACGCTTCCAGAGGACGGCTCCCTCGTCCCTACGTGAACCTGCCCGACTCCGTCTGTCGCGGCCACGGCTCAGAATTCCCTGACACCGACGAGCACGCGGCCGATCAAGTTCGGGTCCGCCGGCGCGGCCCTCGGAACTCCGTGCTCGGCCGACGGAGGCCGGTCGGGAAGGCGTACATCTCTCTCGTCCTCACTGACTCGGCCAACGGGAACGAGGCCGACCTCGGCCCAGACCACCTTGCCGGGTTTATCCACGGCCGGGTGGTAGCCCCAGTTCCTGCTCATCATCGCGACGATGAAGATCCCACGCCCGCCCTCCGCCTCGACTCCGACCTGCTTGAGAACGGGCGGCCTTGCGTCACGGTCCCGGACTGACAGCCGCACGGCGTCCCAGAGCTTCTCCAGCGTCAGCTCGAATCTCTGCGACGTGTTCCGTGACGCGAGGGCCGAGACCTGCGTCGACTGCCCCTGCTCCCCGGGGTGCCGCACAGCGTTGGTGACCAGCTCCGAAACCAGAAGCCGTATCGTTTCCACGGTTTCGGGGGGCACGCCCCACCGGGAGAGGAGATCGACGGTGTGCAGCCGCGCCAAGCCCACGGCGTTGGGCGTGTCGGCCAATTCGAGCGTGTTACACCGGTGTGGTGCCTGGGACACGGTGTGCCTCCCGAGTTGAGAGAAAGGCGCGGGGTCCTTCATTGGCTGGCTCTCGCGCTCATGACGTGAATCAGGGCTGCCACACGCGTCGTTCGGCTACCGTGTGACCAACTCATAGCAGCGATGAAAGCGTCTGGGGGCCTCAGTTGGGAGTCCCCGGATGGAGCCCCGCACGCAGGCTCCACGGGCCCCATCGAGAGCTGGCCGGCGCCATCGGCATCATCAGTGGCGCGAACGGAAGTCCGCGGTGGAGGAGGAAGCGTGGGGCAGCAGCCGAACGAGCTGACTCCGGGCGCTGGCCCATGGCACCGCTGGGGGTACGAGCTGCGCCAGTTCCGGGAGGCCCGGCGGTTGTCGCAGCGAGCTCTCGCTCGCAAGGCGTTGATCGACCGCTCACATCTCGGGCGCTTCGAGCGCGCCGAGCGTCCCGTGCCGCGGCATGCCGCCGTCGTCCTTGACCAGGCGCTCGATGCCGCTGATGCACTGGTTCGAGGTTGGGACGAGGCGGCACTTCAGGCCCCCCAGGACGGCTCCGTCATCGCGTCCAGAGCCGAGACCGCAACCCATGGGGCCAACGTGCGGAGCCATGGGGCCAACAGCATGGGACCACTGGCAGCGAGAGGGTTCGGGCAGGCAGTCTCGCTCGGAGACGACGCGGACACAGTCGTCGTCCCCGCCCGAATTCAGGGAAGGATCCTCTTCGTGCCCGTGCCCCGCCGTGTCGTTCTCGCCTCCGGGCTCGCCGGCCTGGCTGCGACTACCGTCCCGGCCACGACGGCGATGGCCGATACCGAACTCGCCACCATGAGCTCTCCTTTCGAGCATTTCGCGCAGCTCCGCCGAGTGATAATCCAGACTGACAACCTCATCGGCCCTCGACACGTGCTGCCTGCGCTCCAGCAACATCTGGCCTCTCTTTCCGCGAGACGCCGAGCCGCCCGTGGCGTCGACGCCATGCAGCTCCTCGCATTGGAGACGCGGTACGAAGAGCTGGCAGGCTGGTTCGCCCAAGACATCGGCGACGAACGCAGTGCCCACGGTCATACCGCGAAAGCACTCGACGCCTCTCACATCACCGGCGACTCCGATCTCACGGCGTACATCCTCGCCCGCAAGGCCCAGCTCGCACTCGACACCGGACATCCCGCAGACGCCTTCGGACTCGCCACCGCTGCCCGACGCACCGCCCGGCCCGGAAGCCGTCTGGAGGTCATCGCCGTTCTGCACGAGGCCCACGCGCATGCCGTGCTTGGAGAAGGCCGTGAAGCCCATAGGGCCTACGAAACCGCGCTTGCCCTCCTCGGTCGCGCGGACTCCGACGGCGTCTGGGGTTCCTGGCTCGACACCGCGTACGTCAACACCGCCCGGGCGCGTTCCCTTGCTGCGCTCGGCGCCTACGAGCAGGCCGCGGCCGACTTCGACAACGCGATAGCGATGCTGCCACCCGCATACCGCCGGGACCGGGGGGTCTACCTCGCTCGTGCCGCTCGTGCCCACGCGGGTACGGGGAACATGTCCCTGGCCGCCCGAATCGGTGCGCAGGCCGTCGGCATCGCCGCCGAGACCGGGTCCGCGCGGATCTTCCATCAGCTCGACCATCTCGACCAGGCGCTGGCCCCCGCATCCGGCGAGGATGGCGTGGCCGAGTTCCGAGCCTCCCTCGACCGTATCGTCCTGCACCCCGCCTGACAGACCTGCTCGCACCGTCTGGAGATAACGTGCCCCGCCCCTACGTCCTGCTGTCCGCAGCCGTCTCGATCGACGGCCATCTCGACACCCGCCCGGGCGAGACCCGGCTCATGCTGTCCAACAAAGAGGACTTCGACCGCGTCGACTCCGTGCGAGCCAGCGTCGACGCCATCCTCGTCGGCGCCGGAACACTCCGCGCCGACAACCCCCGTCTCCTCGTCAACTCGGAAGACCGCCGGGCCTCCCGAATCGCAGCCGGCCAACCGGAGTACCCCCTGAAGGTCACCATCACCGGTACGGGAGACCTCGATCCCGACTGGAAGTTCTGGCACCACGGCGGGGACAAGCTCGTCCTGGCCGTCGGCGACGCGGCGGCAGCCAAGGCACGTGCGAACCTTGGGGACCTGGCAGCCGTTCGGAGCATCCCTGCCGAGGACACATGGCCGACCGCACTCGACGCCCTCGGCGACGTGTACGCCGTCAAGCGGCTCATGGTCGAAGGCGGCGGCACCATCCACACGCAACTTCTCGAAGCAGCGCTCGCCGACGAGCTCCAGCTCGTCATCGCCCCGCTCCTCGTCGGCCAGCCCGACGCCGTACGCATGCTCGGTCCGGTGGGCTACCCCGGCGGCCCCGCCGCCCGGCTCAGGCTCCTGGAGACTCGTCAGATCGGTGACGTGGTACTTCTGAGGTACGCACCCAAGGACACCACGATGGAGCCCAGATGAGCCCAACTCATGCGGCCGACGCCCCCGGCACCGGCCGCACGCCTAACACCGCGGACCGGGACTGGCTCGCTCTGGCCTGCGAGCTGGCCGCACTCTGCCCGCCCTCGACGACCGCCTTCAGCGTGGGAGCGGTCATCGTCGCGGCCGACGGAACCGAACTCGCCCGCGCATACTCCCGCGAGAGCAACCCCCACGATCACGCCGAGGAAGGCGCCCTCGCCAAACTCCCCGCCGACGATGCCCGACTCGCCACCGCCACGATCTACAGCTCCTTGGAGCCCTGCTCCCAGCGGGCATCCCGCCCTCTCCCCTGTGCCCAGCTCATCCGGGACTCCGGCCTCCGCCGTGTCGTCACCGCCTGGAGCGAGCCCGACATCTTCGTCGCAGGCGCAGAAGGTACTGAGTTCCTCGAAGAGGCCGACGTAACGGTCATTGCACTGCCTGAGTACGCGAACG
>NZ_BMVK01000033.1 GCF_014650675.1 Streptomyces anulatus
TGCCCAACGGCCGCGGGGTGGTGTAGTACTTCCAGCACCGCCCCCACCCGCCGTTCACACAGGGGTGCACGGCCCCGGAGCCGCACCTCCAGGTGTCCAGGGCGCGGTAGCCGGAGACGACGCGCAAGTCGCCGGTCTTCTCGATGACGTACGCGGGGAGGTTGTCGGAGCGGGTCCACTGCGTGTCGTTCCGGATGGCGTAGGCGGAACGGTCGGTGTGCCAGGCGGGGATGATGCCGCTGACGGCCAGCGGCCCAGGACCGAGATCTCCGGTGCCGTCGGCTGCTTGTCCCCCGCGTCGATGGCGGGCTCGTCCGGGTCCGGTGTCGTCTCGTCCGGGGCGGCTTCGTCTTCGGGGGTGTCCGTCGGTGCCGGGGCATCCGTCTTCGTGGTCCGGGGTGCGCCGACGGACGCGAGGAGGGCGGGGTACGGGCTGCCGGGATCATTGGCGGCTTCGCCGTCGGACGTCCGGATCCGCAGCAGGGGGTGGGGTTCGGGGCGGGGTGCCGCTGCTGTCTGCTCGTGGGCTTCGGCGAGTTGCCAGGTTCCGGCGGCGGGCTCGGCCGGCTCTTCGGCGAACTGGAGCGCGTGGAGGTACTGGCGGTACTGCTCGTCGGTCAGCCGCTGCAGCTGCACCGGTTCCTCGCCGAGCTGGGGGAGTGTCACCGGGGTGCCGGGCGCGGTGGCGATGTTCTCGGCGGCCGGGAACGCGGCGCGGGTGGCGTCGTTCGCGGGCAGGACGATCGCGATGGGCAGGTCCCGGGCGGCCGAGACGGCGTCGGCGAGCTGCCAGGCCTGCTCGGCGTCGACATCTCCGGCGCAGACCAGGATCCACGGCAGCGGTTCGGGCATGTCCGGCCCGCCGGTCTGCTGGTGGACCTCGAGGAGGAGCGCTCCGAGGTCGGCGACGACGGCGGACACATGGGCAGCGGCCGGACCCGGCAGCGGGGCAGCAGCGTCGCGAGGCGGGTCCCGAGTCCGACGGTCATGATCTCGGTGTGGTCGGTCCACCCGCACGTTCCGGCCTCCAGGGCCATCGCCCTCCCGACAGCCAGGACGTCATCGGCGGCGCCGTCGAGGAGCAGCGCCCCGGTGTGCAGGAGGTCGGCGAGCAGCAGGCCCCCGTTCTCCGTCGCTCCGAGGGTGACGAGCCCCGGGGTAGGGGGCGGTGGGGACGTCCGCCGTGGTTTCGAGGTCGAGGAGCGTGGCCTTCGCGTCGAGGACCCACCGCACGGCGCGGGGGACCATCCCCGCAGGTGCGGGGAGCAGTTCTTCGGCTTCGACCCGTCGATGTAGCCGTCGGGACCATCCCCGCGGGCGCGGGGAGCAGGCCTCGCGCTGAGCCAGCATCCGCGCCGCCATGGGACCATCCCCGCGGGCGCGGGGAGCAGGTTCCAAAAACCGGGCCGCCGGAGCGGAGCGAGGGACCATCCCCGCGGGCGCGGGGAGCAGTCCCGGGCTCCGCCTCGCCCTCCGAACGGGTGGGGACCATCCCCGCGGGCGCGGGGAGCAGGACCGCCTTTACGTCGGGTACTGGCACAAGTCGGGACCATCCCCGCGGGCGCGGGGAGCAGTGCTCCGGAAGGTCGGATCCAAGAAGCCCGAGGGGACCATCCCCGCGGGCGCGGGGAGCAGTCTTACTGACCTGCTGTGTTACAGCGGGAAACCGTGATTCTCGAGCACTTTCACCGAACCCGACATATCAACCATCAGCTCTCTCCTGTCGTGACGACAAGGCTATCCCCAGCACCCGGCGAACTGTTCTGGTCCCGCCAGGTAATCGCGCCTCTGCGATGGGTACCCGCGCCTGTCCTGGGAGCCTCCTGAGCGCACTGTCAGTGGCCAGTGCGACGATCCCCAGACGACCGCGCGAGGAGAGACATGGGCACCTGGGACATCGGCCCCTTCGACAACGACACCGCGGCCGACTTCGCCGCTGAACTGGACGAGGCAGCACCGGAAGAGCGCGAAGGCATGATCCGGGGCGTGCTCAAGCGTGCCGCCGGGCCTGCGGACTTCCTGGGTATCTACGACGGCGAGCGAGCCGTGGGCGCGGCGGCCCTGGTCGCCGCCCAGCATCCTGACTGTGATCCGGCGTGCTCGAACTATGGCCCTTCAGAGCTGCTACCGGAGTTGCCTGCGGACCTTCGGATGCTCGCCCTCGACGCCCTGGATCAAGTGGTCTCCAACCGGTCTGAACTCGCTGAGTTGTGGGCCGAAGCCGCGAACTGGTCGAAGTGGCGCCAGGACATCACCCGCCTCCGCGACGTCCTTGACCCTCCGATCCCGCCACAAGAGGACGCCCTGTTCGAGATCTAATCGGTGACCCGCAGTCACGGAGAGTGCCGTTTAACAGAAGTTGAGCCAGAGCCGCAACTCGTAAACAGAACCATCCTGTCGAGGGGGCCATCCCCGCAGGCGCGGGGGAGCAGTGGATGTCCATCAGGTCCGCGCCGAGGCGGACGGGACCATCCCCGCGCGTGCGGGGAGCGGGGCGCCACCGAGGTGAAGAGCCTCGGCGACATGGGACCATCCCCGCGCGTGCGGGGAGCAGCGTTCCTCGGTTGGTGTCGAGCTCGACGGCGAGGGACCATCCCTGCGGGTGCGGGGAGCAGATCGTGACGTCCCGGAGCCCGACGTTCTGGATGGGACCATCCCCGTAGGCGCAGGGAGCAGCACGGCTTGGCGAGCCGCCTCGTCACGCCGAGGGGACCATCCCCGGGTGCGGGGAGCAGGACAGAACCCGCAGAGCACGGATGGGGATGCAGGGACCATCCGCGCGGGCGCGGGGAGCAGCAGTGGGCCGAGCCTGGCTGTTCAATCCGTGATTGAAGGGCTCAACCTACTCAACATGAGTAGGGACCATGCCTGCGCCTACAACTTACTCAGCTCGTGCTCGGAACCATACCTGGGGCAGAGGGCAGGCCGAGGGTGTTACGGGGCAGCCCTTAAGCGGGGCGCTGGGCGCGTACGAGCAGTGTGCCCAGGCTTTCTGCGTCCGGGGCGGGCAGGACGTGAGCTTCGATGCCGGTGAAGCCGTGGCGCTTCAGGAGGTCTGCCCAAGTTTCGGGCGGGTACTGCCAGCGCAGCACCGTCAGTTCGCGTTCCCGTCCTTCGAGCCATTTGCCGCGCATCGGCTGCGGGCCGTACGCACCGGGGGAGGGCTCGGCCTGGCTGAAAGCGAAGACTCCGCCGGGTGTGAGGCTCTTGGCAAGGAGGGGGAAGAGGACCTCCGGGTCGGTGAACCACGCCGCGCCCCATACGGAGTAGATCGCGTCGTAGGGTGCCGTGCTGGAGGCGAGGTAGTCGCACACGTCCGCGTGGAGGAACGACAGGCCCGGAACGTCCTTCCACCATCTGCGGGCGCGTTCGACCTGGGCGGCGGAAAAGTCCACGCCGGTCGTCTCGACACCCTGCCGGGCCAGGAACACTGCTTCCTTGCCCTCCGCCGGCCCGAGGTCCAGGGCCCGGCACGGTTGCCCCAGCACCTCGGCCCCAGGCCCATGGCCGGGGTACTGGGTCCACTCGAACCGGTCTGCCACCGGGACGGGCTGCTCGCCTTCTCCCCGGTACGGCTTGTAGGTGTCCCAGTACTGGGCCGGGGTGCGGGGCTCGCGGGGCATGACGCTCCTCGTGGGCAGCGGGGCCGGTGTCCTTCGAGCTGGCCACCGTACCTGCGCTGCCTCTCTGCCCTCAGGCAAACGCCCCGATGTCACCCCAGGGGCATGCGCCGGGCCCGCGACGCTGCGAGCGCCCCAGGCCCAGGCACTCGATGTAACCCCGCACGCGCAGGCGGCAACCGATGTTCGAGCCCTGCGGTCGCTGCGCCGGGGCCATCCCCACGTGCGTGGGAAGCAGACGGCCGCGAGGGTGGCGCCGGTGGTGGTCGTGGGGCCATCCCCATATGCGTGGGGAGCAGGCCAGATCGGACACACGACAGGGTGGTCCGTGGGGGCCATCCCCGCACGCGCGGGGAGCAGCGTGGGCCCGGCTCCGGTTCCTGATCAAGGGTGGGACCATTCCCGCGGGGGCGGGGAGCAGAGTGCCTTGACCTCACGCGACACGGTGCCCTTGGGGCGGCTACCCCCGCAGGTGGCGGGGAGCAGATCAATGAGTCACTTCCGGATATCCGGAAGTGGGATGTAGCCCCGCACCCGAAGGCAGGGTGGCCCGGCTGCCCTGTGCCGGGAGGCGGCCATCCCTCTGTACATGCGGAGCCCCGACTGCCAGATCTGACTGCTACGCGAGACCGGCCGTGTCGAGGTCAAGGCCGAATGGCGCTGGCAGGTGCACTGTGGTGCCGAAGGGGTGTGGTCCGTCGACTCGGGTGTAGCCGAGCCGGCCCGGCTCCGAGAACAGGGTCAGGCTCCCCTCCATTCGGTCCACGAGGAGATAGAGCGGGGCACCGTACTCGGCGTACCGGCGGCGTTTCACTACTCGATCGGTCTCGGCGTTTGACTCTGACGTCACCTCTACGATCAGCAGGGTCTGGTCCGGGAGCAGTGCGCCTCCGCCTCTCGCAAGGGCCTCGGGGACCACGGCGATGTCTGGGACGTACCAGTTGGACGACCCCGGGAGATCCAAGTTTCCAGAGCCTTCGACACAACCAAGATCATCTACCCGATCTTCGATCTGCCGACGGACGAGCTTCGCAGCGCGCTCGTGATCCCAGGTCGGTGACACAGGCTCGATGATCCCCTCGATGATTTGGACACGGTCTCCACGGATGCGCTGAACAGCGAACTTCAACGCGCGTTCGGCATCAACGCCTTGGCTGTAGTCCGGTGCACTCGTCATGAAGCCTGCTTCCGTCCATCTCAGCGACTGAGCTACTCAGCATCATGCCTGCCTGTGGCGCATCCACGCATGCTTGCTGATGATGTCGGGCTGTCGAGGAACGGCTGAACTTCGGAAAACCCCTGCGTGCGCAGGGAGCAAGCACTTGCGATGCCCTCCGTGGGATCATCCCTGGCTATGCAGGGACCATTGAGTAGTCAGAGATGTAACTGATCGTCTATGCCATCCGTGTTACAGAAGCCCACCTTGCCCACCATTAGGCGCATCCTGCTCACTTCCGCTCACCTTCAGTGCGCAATCAGCGAGAATTACTACTACTTGAGACCCGTAAGCGAGCAGACGGCCGCGCTCTCCGGCTCCGGACCCCGCCGTGGATCATCCCCGTGGGCGCGTGGAGCAGACACCGAGACCGAGCAGGATCGCCGATGTGGGGGGACCATCCCCGCGGGCGCGGGGAGCAGGGCGTGCATCTGGTCCAGCTCCTGCCGGCGCTGGGACCATCCCCGCGGGCGCGGGGAGCAGCAGCTGAACGACGGGCGCCTCAGGCACCCCGTGGGACCATCCCCGCGGGCGCGGGGAGCAGGCCCGCCCGAACCGGTTGACGTCCGGGTCGACGGGACCATCCCCGCGGGCGCGGGGAGCAGGAAGAACTCGCGCTCGGCGCGGCGCTGGACCTGGGACCATCCCCGCGGGCGCGGGGAGCAGCCCCCACCCCTCCCTACCCCCCTGTTGGCGTTGGGACCATCCCCGCGGGCGCGGGGAGCAGGGCGACGGCGAGCGGTTCGATGAGTGCCGCCAGGGACCATCCCCGCGGGCGCGGGGAGCAGCGGAGACCATCATCTGGATGCCCACGATGATCAGGACCATCCCCGCGGGCGCGGGGAGCAGGACCGGATGAGCGCCCCGCTGCTGGACGCCTCGGGACCATCCCCGCGGGCGCGGGGAGCAGACCCTGCGGGACCCGCAGGCGTCGGCCCGGCTGGGACCATCCCCGCGGGCGCGGGGAGCAGACGGTCAAGCGCCACGTCCGGATCCTGCGGGAGGGACCATCCCCGCGGGCGCGGGGAGCAGTCTTTCTGACCTGCTGCGTTACAGCGGGAGGATCGAGATCTCACACACTTTCACTGATTCCGACATATTGACCATTTCGCCATTCTTCTTTTGCCTGTTGTGTTGGGTCGCGGATGACGTCGGCGCATCGTACGGCGGGCTGTCGGTTGACGTGCTGTGGTCGGTGGAAAAGCAGAAGATTTTCCGATCAGGGCGTGTTGTTCGGTTGTTTGCCTGTATTCATCTGACATGGCTGATGAGGGTGGGGCCTGTTCGGGCCTTGGGGGGCGGCTGCAGGGTGCTGTTCGGCGGGTGTGGGCGAAGCACGACCGGGATGCGGAGGGTTGGCTGCCGTTGTGGCGGCACATGGAGGACAGTGCCGCTGTGGCAGGGCTGTTGTGGGACGAGTGGCTGCCTGAGCAGGTTCGGAATGTGATCGCGGGGCCGTTGCCCGGCGGGGTGGAGGATGCCCGGCGGCTGGTGGTGTGGCTGGCTGGGGTGCATGACATCGGGAAGGCGACGCCGGCCTTCGCGTGTCAGGTTGATCAGCTGGCCGACCGGATGCGGGATACAGGTCTGGATATGCGGACGCAGAGGCAGTTCGGGCCGGACCGGAAGGTCGCTCCGCATGGTCTGGCCGGGCAGTTGCTGCTGGAGGAGTGGCTGGAGGAGCGGCACGGCTGGTCCGGGAGGCAGTCGGGGCAGTTCGCGGTCGTGGTGGGTGGTCATCATGGGGTGCCGCCGGAGCACGGGCAGATCAAGGCGCTGTACGACCGGCCTCATCTGCTGCGTACGCCGGGCCCCAGTCAGGTGGTCTGGCGGCGGGTCCAGGACGAGCTCCTTGACGGGTGTGCGGACGTGTTCGGTGTCCGGGAGCGGCTCGGTGTGTGGCGTTCGGTGCGGTTGCCGCAGCCGGTGCAGGTGCTGCTGAGCGCTGTGGTGATCGTTTCGGACTGGATCGCGAGTAATCCGGAGCTGTTTCCGTACTTTCCGCAGGAGACGCCGCGTTCCGGCGAGGAGCGGGTCGCGGCCGCGTGGCGCGGGCTGAGTCTGCCGCCGCGGTGGGAGCCGCGGCCGGCGGCGGTGGATGCGGGGGAGTTGTTCGCTGCCCGGTTCGATCTTCCTGCCGGGGCGGTGGTGCGGCCGGTGCAGGAGGTTGCGGTGCGGTTGGCGCATGCGGTGCCGAAGCCCGGGCTGATGGTGATCGAGGCGCCGATGGGGGAGGGGAAGACCGAGGCCGCGCTGGCGGTGGCGGAGATCTTCGCCGCGCGTACCGGGGCCGGCGGGGTTTTCTTCGCGTTGCCGACGATGGCGACGGGCAACGCCATGTTCCCGCGGCTGCTGGACTGGCTGGAGCGGCTGCCGGTCCAGGGCGGGGCCCCGTTGTCGGTGCTGCTGGCGCATTCGAAGGCCGCGCTGAACGACGACTTCGCCGAGTTGATGCGGAGCGGCCGTCAGCCGATCGTGGCGGTGGATGTCGACGAGGACGTTCCGCGGTGGCGTCCCTCGGATGTGGGTCGGACGGCGCCGGCCGTGTTGGTGGCGCACGCGTGGTTGCGCGGGCGGAAGAAGGCGTTGTTGTCCTCGTTCGTGGCGGGCACGGTGGACCAGTTGCTGTTTGCCGGGCTCAAGAGCCGTTACTTGGCGTTGCGTCACCTTGCGGTGGCGGGCAAGGTCGTCGTGATCGATGAGGCGCATGCGTACGACACGTATATGAGTGTCTATCTGGACCGGGTGATGGAGTGGCTGGGTGCGTACGGGGTTCCGGTGGTGGTGCTGTCGGCGACCTTGCCGGCCCGTCGGCGCCGTGAGCTGGCGGTCGCCTACGCGGGTGCCGGGCCGGGGGCGGAGGGTTTCGGCGAGGTGGAGGACGCCTCGGGCTACCCGCTGGTGGCCTGTGTGGCGCCCGGCCTGGCTCCGGTCGTCGAGCGTCCGGCGGTGTCGGGGCGGGGTGGCCAGGTGTGGCTGGAGCCGTTGGGGGACGGGCTGGACGTGCTCGTGGAGCGGCTCGGTGCGGAACTCGTCGACGGTGGATGTGTGCTGGTCGTCCGGAACACGGTGCAGCGGGTTCTGGATACGGCGAAGGCGCTGCGCGAGCGGTTCGGCGAGGAGCTGGTGACGGTCGCGCATTCCCGGTTCGTCGACGTGGACCGTGCGATGAAGGATGCCGGTCTGCTTGAGCGGTTCGGGCCTCCCTCGAGGTCGGGTGCCGGGCGGCCTGCGGGGCCGCACATTGTGGTGGCGAGCCAGGTTGCCGAGCAGTCCTTGGACGTGGACTTCGATCTCCTGGTCAGCGATCTGTGCCCTGTAGATCTGCTGCTGCAGCGGGTGGGGCGCCTGCACCGCCATCAGCGGGGCGATGGTCAGGCACACCGGCCGGCGGGGATGCGGGTGGCGCGGTGTCTGGTGACAGGGGTGGACTGGTCCGGTCCGGTCCCGGCCGCAGTGCGGGGTTCCGTCGCGGTGTACGGGCGGTACAGCCTGCTTCGGTCGCTGGCCGTGCTCCGCCCGTACTTGGAGAAGGGGGGCCGTGCGGTGTGCCTGCCGCAGGACATCAGCGTGCTGGTGCAGGCGGCGTACGCGCAGCAGGCTCACGTGCCGGACGGGTGGGAAGAGGAGTGGGAGCAGGCTCTGGTGCGGTACGAGAAGCACCGGGCGGACCAGGCGGAGCGGGCCGGACGGTTCCGGCTCGATGCGGCGGGGCGGGCGGGGCGGCCGCTGATCGGCTGGGTGTCCGGCGGTACCGGGGATGCGGACGATACGCGGGCCGGCCGAGCTCAGGTCCGTGACAGCCAGGAGACGCTGGAAGTCCTCGTCGTGCAGCGGCTCGCGGATGGGCGGCTGGTCACGTTGCCGTGGCTGGCCGAGGACGGCCGCGGGCGGGCGCGCGGCGGCCTGGATCTGCCGGTGGACCGGTGCCCGTCTCCTGCAGCGGCGCGGGCTGCGGCGAGCAGCGGTCTTCGGCTCCCGGTGCAGTTCTCAGCGCCCGAGGTGATGGACCGGGCGATCGGCGAGCTGGAGAAGTTCTTCGTGCCGGCGTGGCAGGCGAAGGACAGTCCTTGGCTGGCCGGGCAGCTGATTCTCGTTCTCGACGCCGATTGTCAGACCCAACTGGCAGGCTTTGCCCTCCAATACAGCGAAAGTGATGGACTTGAGGTGACCCGTGGCTGAATCACCGCCGGGACAGACCGCTGGCAGCGGCCCGTTATCGTTCGATCTGACCGACCGTCCGTGGATCGGGGTCCTGCGCTGCGACGGTGTGCAGGAGGAGATGTCGCTGCGCACGGTGTTCGCCGAGGCGGGGCGGGTGCGGCGGCTGGTGGGGGATCTGCCCACGCAGGAGTTTGCCCTGCTGCGGTTACTTCTCGCGGTCGCGCACGACGCCCTGGACGGCCCCGGCGACATCGATCACTGGGCGGATCTGTGGGACGACGAAGGGTGCTTCGCCCCTGTTGACGCCTACCTGGCCGAGCACCGGGACCGGTTGGACCTGCTGGACGCCCAGGCCCCGTTCTTCCAGGTCGCCGGTCTGCAGACGGGTAAGGGCGAGGTGGCTTCCCTCAACCGGATCGTCGCGGATGTTCCGAACGGGGACCCGTTCTTCACCTCGCGGATGCCCGGGGTGGAGCGTCTCGGATTCGCCGAAGCCGCCCGGTGGGTCGTGCATGCGCACGCTTTTGACACCTCCGGCATCAAGAGCGGGGTCGAAGGCGACGCCCGGGTCAAGGGCGGCAAGGTCTACCCGCTCGGTGTGGGCTGGGCCGGCGCCCTGGGCGGTGTGTTCGCCGAGGGGAGCACGCTGCGCGAGACGCTGCTGCTGAACCTGGTCGCCGCGGACACGGGCGGGATCCGTTTCGATTCCGGTGACCGTCCCGCGTGGCGGCGGAACCCCGACGGGCCCGGTGTGCTGGACGGCCGGCAGCCGAGCGGAGTGCGCGACCTGTACACCTGGCAGACGCGCCGGCTGCGGCTGCACTTCGACGAGAGCGGGGTTCACGGCGTCGTCCTCGGCTACGGCGACCCGCTGGGCGCCCACAACATGCACACCCGCGAGCCGATGACCGCCTGGCGGCGGAGCCCGGCGCAGGAGAAGAAGCGCGGCGAGCCGGTGGTGTATCTGCCCCGGGACCACGATCCTTCGCGAGCCGCGTGGCGGGGCCTCGCCTCGCT
This sequence comes from Streptomyces anulatus, assembly GCF_014650675.1. Lineage (GTDB taxonomy): Bacteria > Actinomycetota > Actinomycetes > Streptomycetales > Streptomycetaceae > Streptomyces > Streptomyces anulatus. The sequence goes on from NZ_BMVK01000033.1 coordinate 10,018, forward strand.
GATCGCCGGGCGCACCGAATCCTCGCAGGGAGCGGAGGCAGCGCCGTTCCTGAGGCCCGGGGTCCTGGAGTGGGTGTCGCGGCTGGCCACCGAGGGCGTGCTGGAGCGCAGCTTCCTGATCCGGACGCGGGTGATCGGCGCGGTCTACGGGACGCAGCAGTCCGTGATCGACGAGATCGTCGACGACCGTCTGTCCATGGGCGTGGTGCTGCTCCACGAGCGGGACCGGGCGTACGGGACGCAGGCCATCGATGCGGTTTCCGACGCGGAGGGTGCGGTCACCGCTCTGGGTGACCTGGCCACTGATCTGGCCCGCGCGGCCGGCGCGGAGTCCGACGGGCCCCGTGGCACGGCCCGCGATCAGGGCTTCGGGGCCCTGGACGGCCCTTACCGTGCCTGGCTGGCAGGCCTTGCCGAAGCCCAGGACCCCTACCTGGCACGGGAGGAGTGGAAGCGGGACGTCCGCCGCATCGTCGAGCAGCTGGGCCGCCAGCTCCTCGAGGCGGCCGGGGAGGCCGCGTGGGCCGGGCGGACCGTGCCCGCCAAGCAGGGCACTCAGTGGCTCAACTCCGGCCTCGCCGACGCCTGGTTCCGTGCCCGCCTCACCAAGGTCCTCGGCGCCCCCCAGGCGGCCGCGGCCCCGACGGCCGGCAGGACCGCGCCCGCCTCCGACGACTTCCTTCCGAAGGTGACCGCATGACCACCGCTATCCCGCTGACCGCCCGGCAACGCGTACGGGAAACCACCGACGCCCTGATCCGCCCTCTGCAGCGCGACCTGCTCGGCGACCGGCCGCATGCCGTCGCCGCCCTGGCCCGCCTGCGCCGTGGCGCGGGCAAGGACACCTCCCAGGTCCCGGACCTGTGGGGCCTGGTCGACATCGGCCCTCTCCACGACCGGCCCCAGGACGGCGGCCGGCCCCTCACCGAAGGCGAACTCGTCCACGCCGAGGACGCGGTGCACACCGCACTGACCCTCTGGGCCCTGCACCAGCAGTCCCGCGGCCACGGCATGCACCAGAGCGGCCACCACCCCACCCACCACGGACTCGGAGCAGCGGTACGCCAGCTGATGCCGCCCGGCGAGATCGCCGAGCCCGTCCGTAAACGCCTGGTGAGGGCCGGCACCGCCCCCGACCTGCCGCAACTGGCTCAACGCCTGCGCGACATCGTGCTTCTGCTGCGCCAGCAGGACATCCCCCTGGACTACGGGCTCCTCGCGGCACAGCTGTACCAGTGGCAGGCCCCCGGCGGCCGGGACACCGTCCGCCGAGCCTGGGGCCGCTCCTTCCACGCCCACCGCACCGCGCAGAACACCTCAACACCCGGTATTCCGGCACCCGCGGCCGCCCCGGACAACAACCTCACTGCTGACAAGGACGCCTCGTGACGACCCGTATCTACCTTGACGTGCACGCCCTGCAGACCGTGCCGCCCAGCAACCTGAACCGCGACGACACCGGGGCTCCGAAGTCCGCCGTCTACGGCGGGGTTCCCCGCGCCCGGGTATCCAGCCAGGCGTGGAAGCGGGCCACGCGCGCCTACTTCAGCGACGAGCACCTGCTGGAGCCGAACGAGCTCGGCGTGCGGACGAAGAAGGTCGCCGAGGTCCTCGCCGAACGCATCAGCGCCCTCGACCCCGCCATCGAGCGGGCCGAGGCCCTGCAGACTGCGGCCGTGGTGATCGAGACCGCCACCGGTTCGAAGATCGAGGTCCCCAAGCGGAACGCGGACGCCGCGAAGGACGGCGAGGAGCAGCCGGCCCCCCAGTCGAAGTACCTGATGTTCCTCAGCGCGCGCCAGCTCGACAGCCTGGCCGCACTCGCCGTCGAGGGCTCACCCGACATCAAGGGCTACCTCAAGGACAAGGCGAACAAGGCCCGGGCCAAGGAGATCGCCGACACCCGGCACTCCGTCGACATCGCCCTGTTCGGACGGATGGTCGCCGACTCCGCCGACATCAACGTCGACGCCGCCGTCCAGGTCGCCCACGCGATCAGCGTCCACCGGGTCGAGAACGAGTCCGACTACTACACCGCCGTCGATGACCGGAACACGGACGCCGAGCCCGGCGCCGGAATGATCGGAACGGTCGACTTCAACTCCGCCACCCTCTACCGCTACGCCGCACTCGGCGTCCACCAGCTCACCGACAACCTCGGCCAGGGGCTGCGCGAGGACGAGCCCCTCACCACGCCAGTGCGCCGCGCCGTGGAGGCGTTCGTCCACGGCTTCGTCGCGTCCCTGCCCACCGGGAAGATCAACACGTTCGGGCACCACACGCTGCCCGACGCGGTCATCGTGAAACTCCGCACCACCCGTCCGGTCAGCTTCGTCGCCGCGTTCGAGGAACCCGTACAAGCAGACCACAGGAGCGGCCACGTCAAGGAGGCGTCCGCCCGCCTGGCCGAGTACATCCCCGACATCGAACGCGCCTACGGAGACGAGGAATCCACCCTCACCTGGGTCCTGCGTGTCGGACCGAACACGGAAAAGCTCACCGGGATCGGTGAGGAGGCCACGAACCTGACCTCCCTCGTCTCCCGCGTCGGCCAGGCCGTCGCCGACCACCTGGACAAGCCCGCATGAGCGTCCTCACCCTGCTGCTGGCCGGCCCCCTGCAAGCCTGGGGGGCCTCCGCCCGTTTCACCCGGCGCACCACCGAAGCAGCCCCCACCAAAAGCGGGGTCCTCGGCATCCTCGCCGCCGCCCAGGGCATCCAGCGCGGCGACGACGCCCGCCTCGCCGAACTCGCAGCCCTGCGCTTCGGCGTCCGGATCGACCAGCCCGGCACCCGCGTCCGCGACTTCCAGACCGCCCACCACCGCGTCACCGAGAAGTCGATGCCGCTCTCCGAACGGTTCTACCTCGCAGACGCCGTCTTCACCGCAGCCGTCGAAGGCGACCACACCCTCCTGACCGCCCTCCACAACGCCCTGCGCAACCCTGTCTACCCGCCGTTCCTGGGACGCCGGTCCTGCCCGCCGGCCCGCCCGGTCGAGCTCGCTGTCCACGACAGCACCCTGGCCCGCGCCCTGGGCGAAGAGCCCTGGCACGCCGCCGGCTGGTACCAGAAACTCCACCGCACCACCCTCACCGTCCCCCTCGTGATCCTCCGCGACGCCGACCCCGGCGACCACAACGGCGACACCCTGCGCGACCACCCCCTCAGCTACGCCTCCGAACACCGCCGCCACGCCCTGCGGACCGTCGTCACCGAAACCGTCGACATCCCCAACCCGCGTGCCACCACCCGCCCGCCGGCCCGACGGCAGCCCGCACCGCACCACGACCCGTTCGGTCCGCTGGAGGACACCCTCTGATGCACCTGACCCGATTTCGCCTGAACACCGCACGCCCCGGCGCCCGCCGCCTGCTCGCCTCCCCTCAGTCCCTCCACGCAGCGGTCATGGCCTCCTTCCCCCACCTCCTGCCCACCGACGGCACCGCCCAGGGACCCCGCGTGCTCTGGCGCCTCGACCACAACGCGCGCGCCGAAGTGCTCCTCTACATCGTCAGCCCCGACCGCCCCGACCTCACCCATCTCGTCGAACAGGCCGGCTGGCCCGCCGCCCACAGTTCCGAAACCCCCGGTTGGCACACCCGCCCCTATGCCCCCTTCCTCGACCGCCTCGCCCAAGGCGACACCTTCGCCTTCCGCCTCACCGCCAACCCCGTCCACTACATCCGGCGCAAGGACGGCGAACCCACCAAAGCCACCGCCCACCTAACCCCCAGCCACCAGATGAACTGGCTCCTGAAGCCCGAGAGGCAAGAACGCGCTGGCTTCCGCATCAACGAGAAGCCCCACGACCAGCGCCTCCTCCCCGCCGGGCGCACCGACCAACACCACCCCCACCACGGCGACCGCTACACCCTCACGGTCCGCGACGAACGCACCCTCTCCTTCGCGAAGAGCCGCGACACCCGCCCACCCAGCCCCAAAGTCAAGGTCGTCACCGTCACCTACGACGGCCACCTCACCGTGACCGACCCCCACGCACTGCGCCGCACCCTCACCCAGGGCATCGGCCGTGCCAAGGCCTACGGCTGCGGACTCATGACCCTCGCCCCCGTACCCGCCGGCTGACACCATGACGACCGTCGGCAAACGCCCCGCCCTCACCCCCCGCCACCTCACCCGGACCGCGGAGCGCCTCTCCTTCATCTACCTGGAACGGTGCACCGTTCACCGGGACGCCAACGCCATCACCGCCGAAGACGCAGACGGGACCACCCACATCCCCTCCGCCACCATCGGTACCCTCCTCCTCGGCCCGGGCACCCGCATCACCCACCAGGCGATGAGCGTCCTCGGCGAAACAGGAGCCTGCGTCATCTGGGTCGGCGAACACGGCGTCCGCTACTACGCAGGAGGGCGCGCCCTCAGCCGCTCCGCAGCCCTCCTCGAAGCCCAGGCCACCCAATGGGCCAACGTCCGCAGCCGCATCGCCGTCGCACGCGCCATGTACCGCCTGCGGTTCCCCGACGAAGACCCGGCCCGCCTCACCCGCCACGAACTCCTCGGCAGAGAAGGCACACGGGTCAGGGACTGCTACCGAGCCCAGGCCGCCCGCACCGGCGTCCCCTGGAACGGCCGCAAATACACCCCCGGCGACTTCACCAGCGGCGACGCCGTCAACCAGGCCATCACCGCCGCCGCACAGTGCATGTACGGCGTCGCACACGCCGTCGTCGCCTCACTCGGCTGCAGCCCCGGCCTCGGTTTCGTCCACTCCGGCCACGAGCTCTCCTTCGTCCTAGACATCGCCGACCTGTACAAGACCGACATCGGAATCCCCCTCGCCTTCGACGTCGCAGCCGAAGCCGAAGAGGACGTCGGATCACGCACACGCCGAGCCCTCCGGGACAGGATCAACGAGACAAGGCTCCTCGATCGCTGCGTCAGAGACATCAAGGGCCTGCTCCTTCCCAACGATCGCTCAAGCGACCCAGGGGAAAACACGGACCGCGTAACACTCCAGAGCGACAGAGGGCTGAATGTGGCATCCGGGGTGAACTACGGAACGGACGAGCAAGAGGCAGCAATCTGGTGACCGTGATCGTCCTCACCAACTGCCCTCCAGGCCTGCGGGGCTTCCTCACCCGATGGCTCCTGGAGATCTCCGCCGGCGTGTTCATCGGCAATCCTTCATCCCGCATCCGAGACGTGCTGTGGGACGAAGTCCAGCAATACGCCGGACAAGGACGTGCGCTTCTCGCCCACACAACCAACAACGAGCAGGGCTTCACGTTCCGTACCCACGACCACGCCTGGCACCCCACCGACCACGAAGGCCTCACTCTGATCCAACGTCCCAACGACAGCAAGGGTTCAACGAGTAGCCCTAAGAAGCCAGGGTGGAGCGCAGCATCCAAGCGCCGCCGTTCCGGAAAGAGGTAGGCGAAATGTCTCAGATGTCGGAACTGGTGAAAGTGCTCGAGAAACTGATGAACCCACGGTAAACCTGCAGGTCATCGAGTCTGCTCCCCGCGCCCGCGGGGATGGTCCCCCTGGTGATCGGATGCCGACTCTCCGAGAGGTCTGCTCCCCGCGCCCGCGGGGATGGTCCCGACCACGAGTCCGCCGAGATACACCGCGCCCACTGCTCCCCGCGCCCGCGGGGATGGTCCCAGCGCCTGAAGGTCGGCCTCGATGGCCGCCTCCTGCTCCCCGCGCCCGCGGGGATGGTCCCACGGTCGTACGCCACTACAAGGTCCACACCCGCTGCTCCCCGCGCCCGCGGGGATGGTCCCGCCTCCGTCAACATCCGCACCAACGACAGGAGCTGCTCCCCGCGCCCGCGGGGATGGTCCCGTCCGCCCGATCAGCCGCGCGACGTCCGGCTCCTGCTCCCCGCGCCCGCGGGGATGGTCCCTGCGGCTGGTGCATGTCGACGCCGAGTGGAGGCTGCTCCCCGCGCCCGCGGGGATGGTCCCCAGCAGGTGGTGCGCCCGGATCTCGTCCGCGCCTGCTCCCCGCGCCCGCGGGGATGGTCCCTTGGCGGCGGTGTCGCGGGCGGCGTTCTCCAGCTGCTCCCCGCGCCCGCGGGGATGGTCCCGGCGCGTAGTACGGCTGGAGCGTCTCCCACCCCTGCTCCCCGCGCCCGCGGGGATGGTCCCAGTTCGTCCAGCGGGGCCAGGAGCTGTTCCGCCTGCTCCCCGCGCCCGCGGGGATGGTCCCAGACGGCCCTGTACCGGTGGGCCGGACGGCCCCTGCTCCCCGCGCCTGCGGGGATGGTCCCGGGTCCGGCATCGCGACGTCGTCGAACTCGCACTGCTCCCCGCGCCCGCGGGGATGGTCCCGACGCGCAGCGTCAGGGCCTGGGCGGGATGATCTGCTCCCCCCGCCCGCGGGGATGGTCCCTAGCGCTTCCAGTTCCGCAGTTCCGGAACTGGCTGCTCCCCGCGCCCGCGGGGATGGTCCCGATATGCCCTAGGGGAAAGCACTGCTGTGCCCCTGCTCCCCGCGCCCGCGGGGATGGTCCCCTCCCGGGCATGAACCACGGCGTCTGCTCCCCGCGCCCGCGGGGATGGTCCCGAGTCCGCGTCCCCCGTCCTCGTCCAACAGCTCTGCTCCCCGCGCCCGCGGGGATGGTCCCCGGTCTCGGCCGATACGGAGCCAGGCGGATCCCTGCTCCCCGCGCCCGCGGGGATGGTCCCGAAGTGGAGACGACGTTCTGACGCAGCCCCTCCTGCTCCCCGCGCCCGCGGGACGCTCGCGCAGAGAGCACCTGTCGGGGGCGCCGATCCGTACCCCATCCATGGACGCAGTCAACGTGACGGAGCTCGGCCAGCGTGTGCGCGTGGCGGGCCAGGCCGCGTACGGACGTCAGCCGTCCGCGGTGGTCGTGTCGGCGGCATGAACTGGGCGTTATCCGCATCTCGGCGGCAGTTCCAGCTCACCGCCGCTCGCGCGGAGAGCACGCCTGCGCCTGGTCGAGGGCCAGGGCTCGAACGGCTCACCTCCGCTCGAGCGGAACATCCCCAGGTCGAGGGACCGAGGTAGCCGTGCTCCTCGCGAGAGCGGAGGTGAGCCGCCCGTCGCCACCGGCTATGGGGCGGTCTTGTACTCGACGACGGAGTCCGCGCACGGCTCGGCGAGGTTGAGGAGTGCGGTCTTCTCGGCGTCGTCCATGGTCAGGGCCCAGCGGAGTTTGGTGGCGGTCCAGTCGACGAGGTACGTGCACGTTGCGGACTCGGCGGGCGGCATCCACTGGGCCGGATCCCGGTCGGCCTTGGACCGGTTGGTCTTCGCGGTCACCGCGACGAGGGACCTGTCGGAGCCGAGGTCGTTGGCGTATGCCTCCCGGCGTTCGGGTGTCCAGTCGCGGGTGCCGCTGTCCCAGGCTTCGGCCAACGGGACCATGTGGTCGATGTCGAGCTTCTTCGCGTCGGTGACCTCGGCCTCGTCGTAGTACGAGAGCCAACTGCCCCCGCTCAGTGAGCACCGGGCGCCCTGCTCCGGTGCGGTGACGGCTTCGGTGAGCAGGACTTCTGCCCGGGTGGTGCAGGAGTCGTCGTCCTCGTCGACCCAGTGCTTGAAGCTGTCGCGCTCGTACCCGGTCCGCTTCTCCTCGGCGACCGGGATCTTCCCGATGGCTTCGGCCAGGGGGAGGCCGGATCCGTCCTGGGTGCCGCCGGGCGCACCGGACGGGTTGGCGGTGGCGGGGGGCTTGGGGTTGTCTGCCTCGAGCGTCTCGGCGGAACAGGCGGTCAGGGTGATGGCGGTGAGCAGGGCGGCGGGCAGGAAGCCGAGGCGGCGGGGCACGGGGGACTCCAGCGGGTCGGGGCTGATGCCTGCTCATGATTTCAGTTGGGCAGTGTTGGTGAGGGTGTGTCACTCGTTCGGTAGGGCTTCCTCAAGCGTTCTGTGTTCCGTGAGGTAGGTCACCCTGAATCTTTGCTCTGTTTGCGCAAATTCATGACTTTGCGGGGTGGAGGGGAAGGTTTGCCGGTGGCAGGGTTGGCGATCTGGTGGCGTGGGGTGGCTGTTGTTGCTGGATAAGCAGTTGGGAACACCCGTACGTCACTAGAGATTCGCTCTGGGTGACATTCTGTGGGTTGCCACTGCACACCAGCGCGTTTTGGGTCGTCGTTGTGGTGAAAGCGCACTCCGGCGCACTCCCGGGCACAGTCCAGCCG
>NZ_BMVK01000034.1 GCF_014650675.1 Streptomyces anulatus
CTCGCTCGTTGCGCTTCACGGACCGTCACCCGATCGGTGGCCACATCGAAGAAGCTCATTCATGGGGTGACCACGTTTGACTTCCCCGAGGACTTGCGCGCAGCTCAGAGTGCTTTGCACCGCACCAACTCCGAGTTCGAGCGGTACGCCCGGACTCTGCCCTGGTCGGCTGAACCGATGCCGGCGCGGGAGGCGGACAAGCAGCTCCATTCCAGCTACCGGCCCTCCAGGCCGGAGAGCCCGGGCTACACGGAGGACCAGCATCGGCAGGTCGCGGCCTACCGTGAGCGGCTGGTGGAGCTCGGCGTCCAAGTGGCCACCCACCCGTTCTGGAAGACCCTCGATGCGGGCCGCGTCGTCGCCGCCCGCATCCAGTTGAAGCACGTGGACGACGAGCCGCCCGTGGGCGAGGCGGGCGCAGGGCGGGCACTCGCCCGTCCCTCGTACGCGCGCTGTCAGGCGAGGTCGTCGGGGGTGAGGTCGGGGCGCAGCCGGTGCCAGGAGGGGTGGCGCAGGCGTCCGGTCCGGGTGCGGGTCGAGTAGCGGACTTCGCCGACGAGCCGGGGGAGTACCCACCGGGCCCCGGCCACCGGCGGGACCACGGCGAAGGGGCAGCGGTCGGCGGCTGCGCTCCGCAGGAGCTCGGCAAGGCGGATACGTTCGGCCTCGCTCCACCCGGTGCCGACGCTGCCCGCGTAGTGCAGCAGTCCCTCGCGCCGCTCCCCGACCAGAACCGCGCCGGGCAGTCCATTCAGCCGGCCGCGCCCGGGGACCCATCCACCGATCACGACGTCGGCGAGATGGTGAACCTTGATCTTCAGCCACGCCTTCGACCGCACCCCGGGCTCGTACCGGGACGTGAGCCGCTGAGCCCGCCGTCGCGGTGCGGGCGCTCAAGTTCGCCGCCAACCTGTTGATGCTCCATGCCGAGCAGACGCGCTGGCTGACCGCGGCGTCGGCCCGTTGAGGGCCGGTGCTGTCATGGGCGTTGGGCGCTGGGGTGCCGGGTGAGGGGGTAGCCGATGTCGAAAGTGTCGGCTGACATGCGGGTGTCGTTGATCTCGACGACGGTGCCGTCGGGGCCGGTGGTGGTGCGGGTGATGCGCAGGAGCGGGACGCCTTTGGGGAGGTGGAGGCGGTCGCTTTCGGCGGGGGTGGGCATGCGGGCGCTGACGGCTTCTTCCCAGGACAGAGGGGCGTGACCCATCTGTTCGAGGAGGTCGTAGATGCCTCCGGGGCCGGTGTCCTTCTGGGCGAGCCGGGTGCCGCGGGCGATGGAGGCGGGCAGGTAGCTGGTGGCCAGCTGGAGCGGTGTCCTGGTGGTGGGGTCGCCCATGACGCGGTCGCGCACCAGTACGTGCTGCTGCTCATCGCCTTCGGGAAGTCCGAGGAGTGCGGCGATGTCGCGGGGAGCGGGCGCCCAGGTGATGGCGGGCGGCTCCAGCGCGGTCCAGGGCTGGGCGGAGGCGTCGAAGTAGTAGCCGCGTCCGTCGCGGAGGACCTGGCGGCCGCGGGTGAGCCGCCGGCGGACGGGCCTGGTACGGACGACGGTTCCGCGGCGGCGGGTGACGTCGACCAGCCCCTCGGCTTCGAGCTGGGAGACGGCTTCGCGGGCAGTCTGCTTGGCGACTCCGTACTGCTGGGCGAGGTCGACGATTTTCGGCAGGGTGCCGCCCGCGGGATAGGTCCCGTCCTCGATGGCGGCGCGCAGTTCAGCGGCCATCTGCCGGTAGGCGGGGCTGCTCATCCGTACCTCCTGTTTCATGCGGATTCGGACAACCTAGCCGAATAGTCCTAGCCTTATTGACGGTCTGTCGGGCGCCGCCGAAGATAGTCCTAGTTCTAACGCATCGTTAGTGATGTGGTCCATCCTGTCGCGGCCGCCCACAGGGCCACCGGGCATCCGATGCGACCAGCACACCGAACCGAAGCGGCCGTTAACGGCCCCGCTACGGATCCTTCCTGACCCATACCGGGCTCACCTGGGGGTGACGCATGCTCCTCACCGTCGTACGCCACGCCGAGTCGATCGAGAACGCGACCAAGCACACCAGCTTCTACCAGGACCCGCGGCCGTGGACCAGCCCGGCCGCACACGCCCTGTCCCGCGACCTCGTCGGGCTGACGCCGCGCGGCTACCGCCAGTGCCAGTGGCTGCGTACCGCGCTCGATGATCTCGTGGGCCGCGACCCGTACGTGTACTCCTCGCCCTACCGGCGGGCCCTGGACACCGCGGAACTGGCGCTGCCCGGGCAGGCCGCCGACGTCACCGCCCTGCTGAACGAGCAGCACTACGGAGACGCCACGTACATGACCAAGCGTGAGCTGTTCGCGACCTGGCCCGAGTGCGAGGTGGACCGGCAGACCCGCAAGCACCTGTGGACGCCCCCGGGCGAGGGCGGCGAGTCCCTGGCGGTCGGCGTACTGCGCCGGGCGACGGCCTTCGTCGAGGGCCTCGACGAGCGCGCGCCGACGGTGGTGGCCATGACGCATCACACGGCGATCCTCGCGCTGCGCAGCGTGCTGGAGCGCAGACCGTTGACCGAGCTGGTGGACGAGGCCCGGGTTCGCAAGACGCCGAACGCGGGAGTCCTGGTCTACGAGCGGCGCGGCGGGCGCTTCCACCAGGCCGGTTCCACCGAGCCGGACTGCTGAGACGGGAGCGCCGTGATGAACGACGTCGTCTACTTCAATGGCCCGGTCCAGAACGGCGATTTCACTTTCGCCGAGCGTCCGGGCAAGGCCGCAGGGATACGGCTCGCCGAGGCGCTGAACACGCTGCTGGGCGTGGCGCCGGTGCCGCACCTGTGGAACACCGTCACCCTCGCTGGCGACGTGCGCCACCGCCGGGCAGCAGACCGGAACACGATCAGCAGGCTGCAGCGCGAGGAACAGGCCATCGCGGCGAAGTACGCACCCGGGCCGGCTCCGGCGGGCGGCCTGCTCACCGACGCCGACCCGCAGGTGAACTCCCTGGCCCTGACCATGATCCGGGCCCTGCTCGCCGACGGGATGCTGACCGTGCGGGACCTGCCGGTCCGGCTGTGCGCCCGCTGCGGGCACATGGCCGGCACGTGCACGGCAGGCGACTGCCGATCCTGCGGCCACGACGGCGCCCGCGTGGCACGTCGGCCGCTGCTCGTCTTCGACCGCACCGCGCACGGCCCGGTCCTCGAACGGGACGACATCCACGCCGCCGGCGCCCGGACCCCGTCGCACCTGTTCAGCATCGCCCACCACGCCCCTCAGCTGCTCGTGCTCTCCCGTACCCGCGATCACGGGGTGGATCTGGCACCGCTCGGGCTGGAGGGCATGGTGCTGGACCCGCGGGCCGGGCTGCACATCGCGGTGCTGGCCGCCGCCGGCGAACAGGGCGCCGTGCGGCCGGTGATGACGGTGACCGACAACGCCGCCGCCCACGTGGCCGCCTACGGCATCCCGTTCCGCCAGCACGGTGCAGTGCGGCTGCGCTACGCGCTGCACGGAAAAATCCCCTACGAGACCGCTGCGAGCGGCCACCTCTACGAAGTACATCGCGCCCAGGCGGTGCGGGATCTGTTCACCGACTGGTACCTGCCGCTGTGCGCCGCCCGGGAGCGGGCCGGCATGAACGCCGCACGGATCCCGGCCCTGCTGAAGTTCCTGCGCCGCGCCTACCTCGCCCGGCCCACACCCCCGGGTGATCTCCTCGCCGACCTGCGGCACCGCGCCGCAGCAGGTGATATGCGCTGGGTGACGGACACCCGGGCGCTGGCCTGCGCCCTGTCCCACCGCGAGACCACCACCGGGCCCGCGGGCCCGAAGAGAGGAGCACCCTGATGGGAACCACTGAGTGGCGGCTCGTCAAGAAGCGCACAGCCGATGCCGACGGGGCGGTCTACGTCTCCGCCGACGGCACCCGATACCGGCGCACCGGCGGGGCGGCGCTGCGGAGCGAAGCGGCGTTCCAGCAGATGGCCACCGGGCTGGGCTACCCGGTGCCGGGCGTCCTGGACCGCGGGGAGCTGGGCGACGGCACATTCTTCGTCGACGAGGAGTCCCTGGGCGGGCAGTCGCTGCACGAGAAGGCGTTGGCCTCCCTGGACGGCGGGCGGGAGTTGTCCGACCAGGTGGTCGATCAACTCGCCGAGGTCTCCGCCCGGCTGCTGGCCGCCCAGGCCGCTCACCCGGCCGACGGAGGGCCCGAGGCACTGCGGCAGTGGGTGGAGCAGGCGGGCTGGACGCACAACGTCTTCGCCGAGAACCCCGACCTCGACACCCCACGTACCCGCGCCGCGCTCTCCCGCGCCGTGGACGAGCTCGCCGACATGCCGCTGGCGTGGGGCCACCTCGACTACGGCCTGCCGAACGTCCTGCCCGCAGGTGTCATCGACTGGCAACACCACGGCGTGACACCGCTGGGATACGACGTCGCCCTGGCCCTGGAAGTCATCCCCTTCAAAGGCGGCGCCAAGGGCTACACCGCCACCCCGCAGCAGCGAGGGCGGTACCTGACCGCCCTCGACACGGCGGCCCGGGCCGCCGGCCGCCCGCCCCTCAGCCCACATACGGGGTCGTTTCTCCTGGTCAAAAGCCTGTTCTTCCTGGCGTTGATGCGCCCGACCGACCCGGCCCGGGTCGACAAGCACCAGAAGTGGCAGTACCGGCGCCACCTCTTCCTGAAGGGAATCGAGCAGTATGAGCGCACCGGGAACATCGACACCGCCCTCTTCCCGACCCTCGACAACTTCGCCACTGGGCAGGACCCTGCCGTCCGTCCGTGACCGGGACTACCTGCTGGACCGCTCCGGCGTCATCTTCAAGGTGATCGGCGACGTCCACCCGGGCTCGCACTGGCTGGGGTACGTGAAGTACTACCCCAACGAGCGCGGCGACCGGACCCTGTTCGGAAAGACCTACCGCCAGAACACCGTCGTCTCCAAGGCATTCGGGATCCTGGCCGACCGCCCCGAGTGCTACGTCTACTCTCCCGCGATCGGATGCGTGATCACTGGCGTACCCCGCGAGGACGTCGTGCTGCACTACTCGTGCCGCCAGGCCCTGGCCGCCCTGCATGAAACACCAGGCCTGCTGGGCGGCTCCGCGGTCAGCAAGGACCTCCTCGCCATCATCGACTGGATCGTGGACCAGAAGGCCGACGACGTCATCGGCGTCACCGGCTCCTTCCTCGTCGGCGTCGCCGGCGCCCGCTCCGACATCGACCTGGTCTGCTACGGACCTCGCGGCTACGAAACAGCCCAGAACCTCTTCACCGAACGGTCCCTGATCCGCCCCTACGAAGGCGAGACCCTGACCCGCCTGTACCTGCGCCGCGCCAAGTACATGGCCGGATCGTCCTTCGACATGCTGCTGCGCCAGGAAGCCCGGAAACTGCAAGGGCTGACCACCGGGGCCGGCGCCCACATCAACTGCGAACCGCTGCGCGCCGACGGCGACCGGACCTTCCACGACGTGATCGCACAGGAGGTCGGGCAGATCAGCGTCCTTGCCCGGATCAGCGACCACCACGAAGGCCTGGCGACACCCGCGCTCTACGGCATCGACGTCGAAACCGTCATCGCCTCCACGATCGACGAAGCCGAAGTCTTCGCCCGCCGCATCACACACCTGCGCAGCTACCTCGGCGCCTACACCGGCGCATTCCGCCAGGGCGACACCGTCCACCTGTCCGGACGCCTCGTCCACATCCAGGGCCCCGGCACCGGCGGATTCGGCATCGAACTCACACCCTGGAGCGCCACCGAGAGCTACCTCGCCAACCTCGCCCGCTGACCCTGCCCGGTGCGCGCCCTGCACCGCCCCGGGCTCTCATCCCCCTTGTGGAGGTCCGCGATGACCGTTGATCCGCACGCCTTCGTCTCCGCCGAAGACCACTACGCCCGCTTCCGCCCCCGATACCCCGACGACCTGTTCGCACTGCTCGCCGACCGGTTCCGCCTGGACAGCACCCAGCACGCCCTCGACCTGGGCTGCGGCCCCGGCAGCGTAGCCCTGGAACTGGCCGACACGGTCAACACCGTGTTCGCCGTCGACCCGGCGGCCGGGATGCTCAAGCAGGGCCAGGAGGAGAGGAGCTTTCGGGGCGCGGCGGCGGTTGTTCGATGCCGGTGAAGCCGTGGCGCTTCAGGAGGTCTGCCCATGCTTCGGGCGGGTACTGCCAGCGCAGCACCGTTAGTTCGCGTTCCCGTCCTTCGAGCCATTTGCCGCGCATCGGCTGCGGGCCGTACGCACCGGGGGAGGGCTCGGCCTGGCTGAAAGCGAAGACTCCGCCGGGTGTGAGGCTCTCGGCGAGGAGAGGGAAGAGGATCTCCGGGTCGGTGAACCACGCCGCACCCCATACGGAGTAGATCGCGTCGTAGGGTGCCGTGCTGGAGGCGAGGTAGTCGCACACGTCCGCGTGGAGGAACGACAGGCCCGGTACGTCCTTCCACCATCTGCGGGCACGTTCGACCTGGGCAGCGGAAAAGTCCACGCCGGTCGTCTCAACACCCTGCCGGGCCAGGAACACTGCTTCCTTGCCCTCCGCCGGCCCGAGGTCCAGGGCCCGGCACGGTTGCCCCAGCACCTCGACCCCGGGCCCATGGCCGGGATACTGGGTCCACTCGAACCGGTCGGCCACCGGGACGGGCTGCTCACCTTCTCCCCGGTACGGCTTGTAGGTGTCCCAGTACTGGGCCGGGGTGCGTGGCCCGCGGGGCATGACGCTCCTGGGGCTGTTGGAAAGCTATGCGGCTGCCCCCTCACGGCTACTGGTACTCGTCGTCGGGGCAGTCAGTTCGCTGGAGGTGGCCGTCTGCGGACCGGCGGGCCGTTCGCGGCATGGGCACTTCGAGCCAGCGCCCGTCGAGGAGCATCCACATTCCGAAGACGGCATCGTTCTCGTTGTGCAGCAGCAGTTGGACCGAGTGGGGACACTTCCAGGGCAATGCCTGGAGCGTGCTGCGGAGCCTTCCCGTGTTGAGGTGATTGAACGTGCCGGCGAGAACATGGCATTCTGCGCCCCGGGGGGTGCCTCCCCAGTGCCCGAGCTGCTGGTCCCCGCTGACCCGCTTGAAGCCGCCGGGGTGCAGGCCGACGTCAAGGGGATCAAGGCTGATGATGTGCTGAAGCAACGAGTCTTCCAGGTAGCTGAACAGCAATATGACGTCGGTGAAGTCGCTCATCAGCCATCTCTTCCACGTTAAGGGCCAAGGCCCGGGGTGCTGCCATGCACCATGGATCACACCGCCCGTAATTCTGCAGCCTGCTCCGCGAACTCATCGAGTAGCCGGAGCCCCGGGAGTTTCGAGCCCTGCCCGCCGCGGTGCACGGCGTCCGTGACGTTCCCCTTCGCGGGACCTCCTCGCGGGCGCGTGGTGCAGGCCTCGTACTACTTGGTGACCCGGGTGCATCCCCGCGGCGCGGGGAGCAAAACGTCACGTGCCCACCCTCCGGTTCGGGGAGAGACCATCCCCGCACGCGCGGGGAGCAGACAGCCGCCCCGAACGCGCTGAACGACCCCGGGGGACCATCCCCGCACGCGCGGGGCCTTCTCTACGTCGGCGCCCGAAGCGGCGATCTCTTCCGGACTGTTGAGCTTCAGGTTGCACAGGGGGCACCCGAGCCAATCGGGGGTCAGACCGACTCCCGTGGGAGAGGCGTGGACAGGCTCCAGCCGCAGCCGAGCCTGCCCTCCACACGCTGGGCAGGTTGATGCGACGAACACGGCCTGAAGCTGCTCTTCGGCGTCGGTCGCGGAGAGTGACTGAAGGGGAGAACCCAACGTCGGAGGGGCGGACCTTGAGGACCTGCTCCTTGGCGACGTTGGGCAGCCCCTTGAACCGATCCTCGAAGAGGTGCCTGGCCTGCTTGATCCGGACGTCTACGTCCCGCTGAATCTCGTTGCGCTGCTTGTTGACGGCCGCGCCGATGGCACTCGTCCAGCGGCCCCAGATTGCACTTGGTGGCTGGTGGAGATGGCTCATCAGTGCTTCGACGTTCGCCGCGAGCGCGGGCAACAGGGTCTTCGCCTCGTCGCCGACGGTGGTGTGGGCCGTGCCGTTGCGGAGTGCGATCAAAGTGTCGAGTTGCTCGTCCTTCGCCAGTACGCCCATGCTTCGAAGCCGTCCGATGGCCTCCATGGCGCCCACCGTGCGGACGCCGTTCTTCGGCTTCTCCTTCAGATCCCCGCAGAGGTACAGCAGCATTTCGGAGTTGCCGTTGCGCACTTCCGCCAGGTAGGCGGGGTTCTTCGAGACCAGGACCGCCTTGGCGAGCCGCTCGAAGGCGACCCCGCCATGGAGGGCGAACTCGTCGTACTCGCCACGTCCATGGTCGTCCATGGCCTTCTGGGCGGCCGTCCGCGCCCCCACGAGGAAGCTCTTGAACGAGAGCGAATCGTCCATGGCTGGACGGTAACCGCCACTGCGCTGTAGGGCGATCGAATTCAGGAACCCGGCCCCAGGGCGCACCATACCCAGGAACTCCTGGAGTCGGGGGCTTGTGTCAGCTCTCGTCGGGAGCGGCTGGCTCAGGCCGGATCTCGACTCGCAGGGAGGCGTCCTCGGCCTCCAGGGCGGCCATAAGGCGCCGGGTGAGAGGGACGCTAGCTTCGGTCCCGCTGCACAATAGGGTGGCAGCGTGTCTCAGAGTCCTGATCAGCCGCTTCTGCCGTCTCGTTATCAAGTTGGCAGCCTTCGTGACTTCCTCCATGGAAAGTCGTACTCGGCTGTCTCAGTCACCATCCGGCTCAACGGTGCACCATCTCATGCTGCGGGCTCGCCTATGGATGACGTGAGCAGGGTTTCGAACGCCTTGTATGAGGTGGTCGACGGACTCGCCAGGCGGGTGCTGGACGCGGTCTTCTCCGGGCAGCCGAGCTCCGAGGCGCGCGAGGCCTGGGTCGCACTCCTGCTGATCGCCCAGAACTGGCGGGACTCACCTGATCTCCCGTCAGACCTGACGACGATGGTTAACGAGGCCCTTCCCCTCTGACAGCAACGGGCTCGTCGGCATCGCACGGGGTCACTCGCAAGAATGAACTACATCGCATGGAGACCTTGTTCATCGGCACCGTCCGATAAGGTCCGTCGCGCGGCACCGGTCTGCTGCTCCTCACGCGAACTCGGCCCCACGGTTCAAGGCGGAGGCGAAAAAGCACGGCTTTGACCGACATCCATCCCACCGACCTTCATGTGCACGCAGTACCTGTTCCCTCACGTTCCGCGGGCCGACGGAACCGAGTGAAAGGTGCCCTGCGGCCATGTCGATGTCGAAGCCCACCAAGCACGCCCGTACCTACTCCCGATACACCGGCGCTCCCTGCCAACTCGCCAGCGACGTCGTCGCGGCCCTGCCCCCAGGCGCACCCCTCATCCCGACACCGGAGCGCGCGCAGATGCTCTTCGAGTCGGAAATCTTCTACTGGGTGCTCAGCGGCATGCGGGACTTCTTCGAGTACCCCTTCGGCATCCAGTACGTCCAGCCGACCACGACCGGTATCCGACTGCATCTGGAGAGCTCGGCGAGCCTGGACCGCATCCTCGCCGCCCTCCTCCCCGTCCGCGCGCCCATGAACTTCGGAGACGACCAGATCTACGGTCTTCACGGCGTCCGGATCGTCGCGCGCACAGAGAACGGCATCGAACTGCAGCGCCTGGGAGACACCGTGCGCCTGAAGCTCTCCGGACCATCGCGCCGGGCCTTCGCGAAAGCCGAAGCAGCGTTCGCCGACCAGCTTGAGCGCAACGGCGCCGAGGCATGCTGGCGAACCCGGGAGAACGCCTGGAACGACTACGAGAAGCGATGGGCCGACGAGCGTCAGCCCATTGTCTTCGACGAAACCTGGCGCAAGGCAGCCTGGCTCCCCAGCTGCCTGCTGCGCCGCCTCGGCCTGCTGCACACCGTCGCCGCCCCGCAACTCGTTGCCGGCCACGAGTCGCGGCTGGGGGAGTGGTGGATCCTGGAGCTGGACCACTTCCCCGACACCGGCCTGCGCCGGGCAGAACTGGTAGAGGCGCTCACCGACGCCGAGCACGGCCTCCCTCTGACCCTGCGAGGCCACCGCGATCTGCGGCCAGGTAAACAGCTCGGCTTGGTTCTGCTCCAGGCTCCGGACCGCAGCGCCACGCTCCAACTGCGATACGACCGCTACGACTACCCTTCGCTTCCCCCCGAGATGCTCGCGGCCATCCGACAGCGAATCAGCCGTTTGACGGGCGAGAAGCAGCTCCCCTTCATGCCCGGGGGCAGGGCCACAGGCTGACGGCACCGAGTAGCCGCACGAGGAACGCCACCGGGCCGCCCGAGCGCCGCCCCGTCGGCTCGCTCACCCGTTCGGCGTGGCCGCGTGGCCTCGGCGGCGTGAGTACCCAGACCGGGCCCTGCGCCCGATGCCAGCAGCCCACCCACCGGTACGGGGCGGGCGCCAACCCGCTGTGCGCCTCCTGCCGCTCGCAGTTGCCGTCCACGAAGACACCGGCCTGAGCTCGTCGCCAGCCGGGCGTCGTATCGGACCCCTCGGCGGCGCCGCCCGAAGCGTGCGGAGTGCTGCCGACCCCATGATGGGGGGCCCTTCGCTACTCGCCGAGGTGCAGGTTGCCGGGGGAAGGTTGAGCGCCTTCAGCTTGAACTTGGCCGCGACGGCATCCGTGATCTCTCGGACCTCGTCACGCAGGCGGAGCAGGGCGGCGTTGAACGCATCGTCGTTGGGCGCCTCGTTCTCGGCGGGCCGGAAGGCGCGCCCTTCGGGCCCGCTGGCCTCGATGAAGTCAACGAAACTGGCGCGGATCAGGCGGAGCCACTCGCGTAGGTCTCCGCCGGGCTTTTGGATCTGCTCCAGGTAGGCGGACAGGCTTCGGCGGCATTCGTTGGTCGAGTCCAGGCAGTACTGTCCTTCACTCAAGCTGCGTCCCCGGCCGACGGTCAGGACCCGCTTGTCGGCGAGGAAGTCCAGCACCTGTTGCGCGATCAGCTTGTCCGACTTCGTGAACTCCCAGTTCGCGCTGAAGCCTGCCGCCCCGGCACCGGTCTGCCTGATACCCATATAAATCCTCCAGTCGAGATCACCGCGGGTCTCGCCCATCACACCAGGTGTCCAGCGACGTCCGACAGCCGACTTCACGCCACCAGGGCCAGCACCTAACGTGCCGGGAGGGCGTTCGCGTCGACCCCGTATTCACTTCGGGCGCTTTTCTCCGGACCCTCCTTCGGTACCGGGCGAGCAGCAGCGGGGCCACCCGCTCCCACAGAACGTCAGGTACAAGATCAGCACGCGTTTTGGGCACGCCAGCCAAGCCCGCACACCGAGTCTTTCTGATCGTCTCAGAGCGAGTCCGGCGCGCGGGCAGGGTGGTTTCGTCAGTTTCCTTGCGTGGTGTTCGTGTCTTGTGAGCGTTCACGTTTTTCCCCACGACGGGTGGTTTGAGCATCACGTAATTCCCCATCCCGAATTCTCCTAATTCCCCAGGGGTACGACGGAGTTCGGGATCGAGGGACCTGGCCATCGCGAAGGCGCATGGTCGGCCCTGGGCCTGTGGTTCGGATGCCCGATGGGCAGCCCGGATGGCGAGGAGAACGTTCGTCGTGGTCGACATCCCTTGCCCAGGGCAAACGCACCGACAGGAACGACTACCCGCCGGAGAAGATCGCCTTCCAGATGCGCACGCCGATCTGGTGCCGCACGCAGGCATCCGAGGTCGGGGACGCCTGCCGGACCGTGGTCGACCAGCTGCTGGAGGTCAACGCGCTCTACCGGCTCCGCGCCGCCCAGGGGATCGTCGGGCTGAGGAGGAAGTACGGCGAGACCCGACTGGAGGCCGCCTGCGCGAGGGCGATCGCGGTCGGTGATCCGTCCTACCGCACCATCAAGGGCATCCTGATCGCCGGCACCGAGACCGATCCGGAGCCCGAATCGAGCGGGGATGCGAGTGCCGCGGCCTTTCTCCACGGGCCCCAGCGGCTGTTCGCCTCCGTTGCCCCGTTCGAGACGGCGGATGAGATTCACGATGACCAGGTCCACGGCGAAGCTGAGGAAAGCATCTGATGAGCGTGATGGACACCGCCCTGCGCGAGTCGCTGAAGTCCCTGCGACTCTCGGGAATGCTGGAAACCCTCGATGCCCGCCTGGCCCAGGCCCACGGCGGCGAACTCGGGCACCTGGACTTTCTGCAGGTCCTCTGCCAGGACGAGATCACCCGCCGCGAGACCGTCGCCTTCCAACGGCGCCTGGCACGGGCGAAGTTCGAGCAGCAGGTCACTCTAGAGGAGTTCGACTTCACCGCCTCCTCGAAGGTCCCCGCTGCCCAGATCCGAGATCTCGGAGCCCTGCGCTGGCTCCACTCCGGGGAGTCGGTCATCCTCTTCGGGCCGGTCGGGTCGGAAAAACACACGTCGCTCAGGCCCTCGGCCACCTCGCCGTCCGCCAGGGCGCCCACGTCCGCTTCGCCAAGACCAGCCGGATCCTCGCGGACCTCGCCGGCGGCCACGCGGACCGCACCTGGGACAAGCGGATCCGCGAAATGGTACGGCCCGACGTGCTCATCCTTGACGACTTCGCCATGCGTCAGCTCAGCGCGGCCCAGGCTGACGACCTCTACGAGCAGGTCAGCGAACGGCAGGGCCGGTCCCTGATCATCACCAGCAACCGGGCGCCCAGCGATTGGTATCCGTTCTTCCCCAACCCCGTCGTCGCCGAGTCGCTGCTGGACCGGCTGATCAACACCAGCCACCAGGTCATCATGAACGGCCCCAGCTACCGCCCCAACAAGCGGCCGAAGAACCCCACCGCCAAGCCTTAAGCAACCAGAGACCGTCTTCAAAGACTGATCTTGGTGTCCCCACGGGTGAGCCAGGCTTTGAAGAGAGCGTCAGCAAGCCAGTGCCTGTTGACGAAGGCCAGGTGATGGGCTGACACTCCGGTCCCACCATGTGAACGACGTGTGGGATCTGCACCTTGGGACAGCAGGAAGCACGTGGCATCCACGTGGAGGGGCTCCCCGGTCTGGACGTGTCCGTCGATCTCTCCGTCGACGGCCCGGTGCAGGAGGGTGAATCCGTTGTACTCCTCGTGGATGTCAGCTCCTGCCGCCAAGAGGTCGCGCAGTTCCTCCAGCCGGTCCTGTTCGACAGCCAGGTGCGTCGGTGGCATCTCCATTACTGCACCTCCCCTTCAGCGGAGATCATCTCAGGTCATGGCCTTGGAACGAGATGAGAGTAACCGGCCACTTCCGCGGACCGGCCGCGCTCTCAGGCAGAGGAACCTGGGGAATTACGTGAACTTACCCCTGGGGAATTACGCGATCGTCCACAAGCGCATGTTCGCACCGGCCAGCGACCGCCTGAACGAGCAAATCGAGGGCCTGTTCCGTGATGCGATGGCGCCTCTCCGCGAACAAATCAGCGGGCTGCTTCATGACGCGATACCACCGGTGGGCCCCGACTGGTCCGCGCACATTGCTGACATGCTCAGCACCGGATCGCGCCGGAATCTGTTTACGATCCTGGTCCGGTTCGACGAGATCGCCCGGAACACCCCGGACCTGGAGGCGCTACTGCCCGATGAGCCGGATGCTGGTTTGGGGGAGATCGGGGAAGAGGTGCTGGCGTTCGTCAACGCCGAGGGTGTGGGCTTGTCGTGGGAGATGCGGCGACGCCTGTTCCAGGCGTTCGTCCTGCTTACCGTTTTTGGGGCGCTGATGACGGTGGTCGTGTCGAGCGAGACGGCGTCAGGGCTGCTGGAGGACGCGGCGGTGCCTTCGACGGTGGCAACAGCGGCCCTGTTGGCGGCGAACCGGAAGTGGGATGATAAGTTCCCACGGCCCGGGGGTGACAGCGAGGGGGACACAGCGGGCGAGTAGCCGTCCCGGCACGGCCACCGCACAGTGCGAAGCCCCCGACCATGCTGCGGTCGGGGGCTTCGGTCTGCTGCGCAGCGCCTGCGCGGTGGCTCTTGCCTCAGCAGGGTTGGGCGGTCCCGCCATTGTTGCTGAAGAGGGCGAGAATGGAGCTCCACAGCTCCTTGACCCGCACGCTGACGTCACGCAGGCTCGTGTGGGCCGCTTGGGTGTCCCGCCCGGCCTTGGCCGCCCCACGCAGCATTTTCGAGAGCCTGTCGCTGGCCAGGGTCAGACTTTCGAGGAGGTCCAGGCATGAGGACACCAGGGAGGGGCGGGGGTTCTCGCGTTGGGCCACGAACGGTCTCCTCGGGAAGGGTGCGGTTGTGCTGCGCCCACTGTGACACCAGGCGCTGACAGGTGGGGCGGAAACAGGTCACCCCCCACCCGAACCGAGTAGGGATCGTGGCCAGTCGCGCTGGTTCAGTGCGGACGGCGCAGGTTCTCCTGCGCGGTCAGCAGCCCCAGCACCGCGTTCGCCTTGTGGTGCTCCACCCACTGCTGGGCCAAAGCCCGGTCCTTGAACTTCGCATACCCGGCCGCTGTGGCGGAGTTCAGCTCGATCTGGTCCCAGCCGCCGGCCGTAGCGGCGAATTGGGTGGCGATGTCAACGAACGGCGGGCCCTGGTAGTGGCTGACGTGAGGGTCGTGGGCGTCGAGGGGCGTGCCGGACTGGTCGGAGGTAAGGGTGTTGGTAGCGGCGCGCATGGCGAAGTAGGCGGTGGTGGTGCCGGCGGTCTCTCCACGCATCGCGGCGAGGACCTGCGACCGGCGGTTCGGTGGGGACAGGCAGGACAGGTATGAGAAGTCGATTTCGGTACCGTCCGTGCGGACGATCTTGAATCCCGAGTGGCGGCCGCGCATGGGCTGGTCGATGACGAACGAGTCGATGCCGCACCCGATTTTCTCTGGGGCGTCCGGGTGGAGCTCAATCAGGTCGCAAAGCAGCGCGTGGTCCTCGGGCTTGTCGACCGTGTCGCCGACGTTGTAGGCGTCCTTGATGGTGCGTATCGCGTTGCCTGCTGCACCCTTGGTGGGCCAGGTGCGGGGGCCGATCCTGAACTTGGGCACGGTGCGGGTTCTCCCTGTGGCCGGGGGCTCGCTGAGGCTGTTTCTGAGGGTCCCACCCGAGTCTGCCGAGCCCTCGGCTCCTGTCGAAGTCGAATGGGAGATCTCGCAGACGTTGGTGCTGCCCGGATTCGAGGGGGCCGGTACATACGTCGCAGCCCCCGACCGGAGTGCGGGCGAGGGCTGCGGGTGGCCGGTTTGGGCGGGGCTGCATCGCGAGGAGGACCAGGACGAGTTCGTACCTGGGCTCGGCCACGGACCGGTCCGTCCAGGCCTGGAAGTGGGTGGTCACGATGGCGTTGTCGCCGGAGTCGATGTACTTCCTGGTCCAGTCGGCTGCCTGCTGGAAGACGTCGGACTCGGAGAAGCCCTCGAACGAGATGGTGGGGCGATGCTGATCATGCAGTGGGGGAGGAGCTCGGCTTCCTTGGTCTGGGTGGTGAGGAAGCCGATGAGGGTGTCGTGCGCGGCCTGCTTGCCGTCGGCGAGGTCGGCCGTCGTTACGGGGGCCATGGGCGGGACGATAGCGGCGGCGGCCGGATGCCGGGCGGGTTCGGTCGTGGGCGGCGCCAACTCGGTTAATCGGAACGCTTGGTGACGGTTCAGGGGTGAACGTGACTGTCCGTCAAAATGTGACGTGACCTTGGTCACAACGCCCCCGGTTTCGCGGGTTTTAGTATTGAAGTGTACGTGTACGGGAACTACACTGCGGCCGCAGTGTAGTTCCCGTACACGTACACTTCAGTGCTATATCTTAAATGCCCCAAATGCCCTATTAGGGCTCGGGGTTCTTCCTGTGCAAGCTATTGCCATCCGAGGCAAACCCGCCTCGGTAAAGGCAGCTCGCACAACGCAAAGCCGACCATTCCCGTGAGGTCAGAGTCCGAGATGGTCGGCAAGCGTGGAGGAGATACCGCACGTGAAGCAGCTTCTCGCCCTCTACCAGTATGCCGCCGGTCTGAACCGGCGCACTCTGGCCCTGGGCATCATCGGTTCCGTCGTGGCGCTCGGCCTGGTCGCGACGATCGTCTGGGCCCCGACCGAGCGGGCAACGCTGGTCGTCACCCTGGTCTCACCGGTCCTCGCTGCGGTCGTTGCCGCGGTGTTCCTGGACTGGTGGAATCGCCGCCGCGTCTGACCTGAGTGCCGCCCCCTGCCCCGTCCGGGTAGGGGGCGGTTCGGATTCCGCTCACGTCCCCCGACCGGGCGCGGTCGTCTTACGCAGGCTGGTGTTCCTCGTGGCAGACCTTGCACGAGGGGCGCCGTTGCATGTCGCGCAGGTTCGTGCTGGTACCGCAGTACCGGCAGGGCAGCCGGGCTGCGTCCCAGTGCTTCGGGCCGCTCCAATTCACGGTCCGCTGGGACGGGACCAAAGTGACCTGAGGCCGGCACGTCGGCGCGTTACGGCTCGCGTGCGCCGAGGGCTTCTCATCCTCGCTCACGAT
>NZ_BMVK01000035.1 GCF_014650675.1 Streptomyces anulatus
TCACGGCCGACAAGCACATGGAGGGCGTCCGCCTCACCCGCTGGCTGCTCTCCCCCGTACCCACGTTCAAGCTGTGGCGGCGGATGAAGCTGTGGGAGCTGCGCAGTTACGAGCAGGTCATCAAGCTCGAACAGGACCGGCTGATCTACCAGGCCCGGCTCCAGGCCCGCTTCGGCCGCAACTGGCGGCGCAAGGCCCCGATCGAGTCGATGATGCCGCTGCGCCTGGCGAAGTACGGCGTGCCGCTCGCCGAGACCGCCCCCGCCGGCCTCGCCGCCGCAGGCATCGAGGAGCCCATCCTCACCGCGGTCGAACGGGTAGGCGCCGAGGGCGAGGCACCTGTGCTGTCCATCGGGCATCAGCGGACGGGGGAGCCGGGTACCGAAGTGGCCCGGACCGCTGGGGCCGGGCACGAGGCGTTGGCGAGCGGCCTTGCCACCAGCGTTCCGGAAGCCGCGCCGACGAGGCCCGGACCGGCTCTCCCGGACGTGGACTACCTCGCAGCTGCCGAAGGCTACGTAGCCCAGAACGGGCACTTCCCCGACGCCGAGCAGTTCGGGCTCTTCCTCGCCCAGTACAACGTCATCGACCCCTCGACCCGCAGGCCGCTGCCCGGGACGCTGCTGGACCCCATACTCGACGAGCTCTGGACCGAGCACCACGAGAGGTTCATCCGCCAGGACCAGGCCCCGAGCGGAGACGGAAGCTCCACCGAACCCGAGCCCGAAGGGTCCAACCACGGACCGGAGACCCGTGCCGAGGAGCTGCCCGGGCAGCCCAGCGGGACCAGCACCTGGTTCAACTCCGCCCCGAAGCCACCGGCAGAGGACGCGGCGCAGGACCGGTTGGAAGACGTGGAATCCTGGAACGGAGCGTCCGGAGACACTGCACTCGCCGACGCACGTCCCGATTCCAGCGGCGTTCCAGCGGCTGCGGCGGCCGGCGGAGCGACGGCGGACCGGACGGGGGAGGGGCGCCGCGTTGTGCAGGTGCGGATCCCCGACGGCGAGGAGCCCGACCAGGCGTCGCCCTCCAACGACCGCGACGATGAACAACCCGAGCAGGAAGAGACACCGGACCAGGAACCAACCCCTCTCACAGGCGCGGAGCTGGTGGCGGCCCGCTACCGGGAGCTGCCCGCCGAGGAGCGTTCCAGGTCCGCCAACTCCCTCGCCCCGGAGCTCGCCGAGGGCACGGGCTACACCGTTGGAACGGTGCGCAAGTACCTGGGCGACATCAAGCGCGCCGAGCGGGAGGCCGCCGTAGCCGGTTGAGCACCCCATCTTCCACCTGGCGCCCGGAGGATTCCAGGACGTCCGGCCATCGGCGAAGCAACCTGTCTCCCTTGGTGATTAGAGCCCCCGGTCGGTATCCAGCACCAGCAGGTGGCACTGCCCCGGCCGCACCCGGAGCCCTTGATGCGCACCGTTGTCGGGAGTCCGCCAGGAAACCTGGAACCGGGTTGGAACGAGCTGACCTGCGGTTTTCCAACTTGCAGACCATCTGGCCGCTCCTGCTTCCCCGGTGTGCGGTACCCGGATCGGGCAGGAAAGAGCCATCAGCCAGCGCGAGGGACGGGGTCACGTGGGCAAGGATGCTGCGGGTGCCGGACATCGGGATCGGTCACCCGGCTCGTTGGAACTCCGGCAAGACATCACCGTCACTCACCACGCCGCCGACTTGGAACTCAGCCCGGTCCCGAGTCCTGCGGGGTGAGTTCCATTCCAACTCACCACCATCGCGGCCGGCTCCTTGAGCGCCTTCACCGAGCGCGACATCGGACGGCAGGGATAGCGCAGCGCCCCTGGACAGATGGCTTCGATGGATGTCAGTGGCGCATGACAGGCTCCGCTCATGATCAAGGAACATGACGGCGGGCTGCTGGCCGGGCTCGGCGACATCGACTGGGCCCGCCTCCACCACGCCTACGGCAGTGCCCACGACGTCCCCGGCCAACTGCGCCTGGTGTGCTGCGACGACGAAGTCTCCCGCAAGAACGCCTGGCTCCACCTCTTCAACACGATCTTCCATCAGGGATCCCGCTACACCTCTTCTGCGGCAGCCGTACCGTTCTTCGCCCGCATCGCAAGAAGCGGCCCCCAGCACGCACGCCCCACCGCGCTGGAAATGCTGACCCGGCTAGCGGTCGACTGGCACGACGAGTACACCCTGCCCGCAGGCATCGACACCGCCACCTGGCGCACCGTTGCGGCTGAGAACACGCCGGAGAAGATGGCGGCCTGGTACGGGGAACAGCTTGCCGCCGAGGATGATCCCGAGCGGCGACGCATCCTCAAAGGGGCGTGGGACTTCTGCCTGGAGGGTGGGACGCCCGACGCCCACGCGAGCACGTTGCCGTCCTACGACGCCGTCCGTACTGAACTACACCTCCTATACACGCTGCTGGAGGACCCAGACCCCGAAATACGCGTCCGCACTGCCTATCTCCTCGCCTGGTTCCCCGAAGAAGGCACCCGCACTATCCCCCATCTCATGGCCTGTCTGGACCGCGAACAGCACACGCAGACCACAGCAACCGCTCTGGTGGCGGCAGGACTTATCGGTGACCGCTCGCTGCTCCCCCGACTGCAGCCTTACCTCGCCGTGCCAGAACCACTGGTGCGGTGGGGGGCCGCCACCGGGCTCGCCCGCCTGCTGACGACCGGCTCCCGCCCTGACGCCAGCGACGAGGAACTCATAGCTCGGGTGATCGAAGAACTGACGCAGGCAATCACCACACCCCCGTCGGCGCCTGACGTGCCCGAAGCTGTCTACAACGAGGGCAACATTCGCGGGTACGCCGCCCGTGCACTCGCTCCACTCGCCGTCCACGCATCGCAGCCCGTCCTGCCCTTGATCGTGGACGCCCTCAGCAAGGACACAGCCATTGCCGCCGAAGCCGTCACCGCGGCACTGGCAGGGGCCTTTTCCGGCGAAGCGCCGCCCGGGATCGTTCCGTTCGCCGCTCTCAACGCGGGAACCCAGAACATCCTGCGGTGCGTGGCCCGGCGCGGGCCCTGGGACCAGTACGAAACACCTGTAGAGAACTGCTTGCGTGATCTCGGTCTGCCGGACAGCCCGGCCGCACTGTGTGAATACGTGCAGCCCGCGGACAGCACCCAGTCGCTGTAGGCCGCGTCCCATCCTCCCGGAACTGCGAGTTCACGAGGGAACCCGCGCCAGGCTCAACGCCATTGAGGCAGCCTTGTCGCGGGGTTCCCAGGACGATGCCTGCGAGATTCGGCGAGTACTTCGCTTGCGGGTGGTCAGGGGGCTCGTCACCGTCGAGAAGATCGCCTCAGCCGATCACGGCGACATCGTCGCCGTGATCCTGGACCACAAAGCCACCCTCAAGCAGCTCAGCTAAGACGGCGTCCGCCGCGCAGGTCCTCGTGCAGGACCCCGGCAGCGCGATACTGTACGGGCTCCTCGCCCGCTTGCACCGAGCCTTGGACCACGCAGCCCACCCGGACGGGCCTGGCCGGACACCGGCCCCGGCGTGACTGCGCGCTTCATTTGGCGAGATGCGTCATGCCCGGCATTCACTGACCGCTGCCGCCTGCGAGCTAACTGGCAGAGCCCCTTCATATCTCGGCGGACCAGCAACGACTGGTGAATCTACTCGGGCGAGCTTTGCAGGCCGCAGGTCACCAGCCTTCGCGGAGCGTGCTCGTGCGGCTTGCGAGGCGATACCAGCTATCCGCTTACCTGGGAGGAGGTAGACCAGCACGCCCCGTACCTCTATGACACCAGCAGGCCCAAGGGCGACTCGGCCCGGCACATGGCCGACGTCGAAGCCCGCGCAGTCCCGGTTCCCGACGTGCTCGATGCGCTCCTGGACCAGGTCGAGCAGCCGCTCGACAGGCTTGCGGGCGATGCGCCGTTGGCTGCACTAAGGGCGATCAACCGGCTGGAGCACGTCATCGCAGAAGTCGGTGATGCGGCAGCGTACGGGGCTGAGGCTGACGCGAGGTCTGGAACTGCGATTGGCCAAGGTCTCAGGTTGCCCGAGGAGGAAGCCCGCCGACGTCTGCTCCGATACTCCCTGCGCCGGTGACGCGGCGCGTGGCTGTGGACCTGCACGCAGGCTCGAACGCCACGATGGTGGATCACATGTTGGTGAGGATGTCGTGGGTACCGAGGCAGCTGTGGTGTGCCGGGGGAGGCCTCGGGCCCGTACTGCCAAGTGGCGCGTCCTGCGGGCCCGGAGCCCATGGACCAGGTGGTCTCGTAGACGCCGGAGGCACGCTGTACGCGCTTGACTCGTAGGCCGGGGCGAAACGGTCGGCCGGTGCGCAGGTCGGGTACGAAGGCGTCCGGGAAGACGCGGCGGAAGCTCCGGCGCTGGGCGGCGTGAGGTGCTGGAGGTCGGCGGTGAAGCGGGGGAGTGGCTCGAAGGTGGGCACGGTGGACTCCTCCAGAAAGCACGAAGCCCTCGGCGGGTGCCCGGGGGCGAGGAGTCGGTGAAGTGGCGCGGGGAGCGGCGACTTTGGCCGACGGGTGGGGGAGCGGCACGTTGGTGTACGCGTTGCGGCAGTAGATGTTTCTGCTGTCGGTTTTCGTGGCGTGTGAGGTGCGTGTGGCTGGGTGCCGCGCAGCATTTGCATGGCCCCGGTGGTTACGCGGGGCGGGCACGACATCTCTTGAAATGCCTGCCGTACGGGATCTGCCGTGAAGTTCCGGTGAACTCTCCCGCTCCACGGGGTCGGTCTTTTGTCCAGGTCAGAGCCGGTGTTCGCTGCCGGGATGCTGAGTGTCGCAAAGGTGCAGAGGTGGAACGCGTGGGCGGTACTACGTGCGCGGAGTCGCGTACGGGGGACGGTCAGCGTCCGGTCGGCCGGTCGTTGAAGGACGCCCAGGAGACGGCCGGCCTCCCGCCCGGGAGGTGGTTGGGGCGCGGGTTGGCCGGGCTCGGCAGCCCTGGACCCGGGGGAATGCGACCGCGTGGACGAGCACGGCCTGGCCGTCGACGGCGCGGGCGGGATCGGCCCCGTCACGCAGAGCATGCTCGCCGCAGTGCTGTGCGTGGTCTCGGACGCGGACTGGCTCACCCTGGATCAGCAGGCGCGGCTCCTGGCCGTGGCCTCCGCCGTCACTGGGGCCGGGCGGGTCCTCGCACAGGACCCCGGCGGTGCGATCACGCACGGGCTACCGGCCAGGATGTGCGCAGTCCTCGACCACGCGGCCCGCCCGGAAGGGCCCGCTGGACACCGGCTCAGTAGTTCACCTCACCGGCCAGATCGAGCGCAGGCAGAGGCGGTCTCCCGTCAGCTGCAGGAGCTCTCGACGAAGCCCGGCTGGCGTCCAGTCTTCAGTTGGTCAAGGGTGCTGACCTTCGCCGCCCACGCCCGCTCCCCAGGTACATGCGGGACTTCGAACCCGTCGCGTACGCCGACGGCCTGGTCTACGCGCTGAGCAACGGCGGCCCGCGGTATCCGTCCGTTCCCCGGGGCCCGTTGACGTACGCCACGCCCGCGACGACGCCGAGGTTGGCGGCGGTGGCTGACGCCGCCGTGCCCGACGATCGCCGCGGGCGTCGACCAGGCCGGACCGGCCAGCCTCAGACCTTCCAGGAGCCCTCGCCGCCCCGCGTACGGAAGGCCGGTCACCGGGCGGCCGCCGAGGTGCACGACATCGAAGAGCATCAGGTACGCGGGCACCCGCGCGGCCCTGTACACCGCCCTGGCGGGGGACTGGCGAGCCCTATGCGCTGCTGGAGCCGCTCCAAGTCGCTGTGGACCCGGCCGTCGAGCGCGACGATCTCGCCGTCCAGCACCACCGGGCGGGCATTGCCTACGGCGCGGCGGGAAGACGTCGGCTATGCCGCCTCTGCTTTTCCCGTTCAGGGGAGTCCTGTCTGACCGCTACCGGTCTGGCTCTACCAGGCGCTTGGGATGCCGGTGTTGTCGTGGAGGGGGATCTGGACGCGGATGCGTTTGCCGACCGGTTCGCGGTGGACCGCGAAGCTCTGGCAGACCATGAGGACGAGTTCGAGGCCGTGCCGGCCGATGCGGGTCGGGTCGGCGGGGGAGGCTGCGGGCAGGACGGGGCCGGAGTCCCACATCACGATGTCCAGCAGAGCCCCGTCGGTCTCGAGGTCCAGCAGGCAGGGGCCGGGTGCGTACTTGCAGACGTTCGTGGCCAGTTCGCTGACGACGAGTTGGGCGATCTCGAGCGCCCGGGCGGAGACGCTCAGGCCGTGCTGTGACTGTGCGTTGTCCAGGAAGTCTCTGACAAAGGCGCGGGCGTGCGCGATCTCGCCGGATGCCATGTCGTATCCGGTGCTGCCCCGCACAGTGCCCGTGACAGCCGCTTCCTGCCTGGTCATCGTGAGCTGCTCCATGGAAGTTCCCCCGTCAACACGCGTCGCGGCCAGCCGCGATCGATCAGCTCCTGCCGTCTACCCGGTCCCGTGTGTTTCAGACAGGCCGAAATTGTGCGGGTCGGGTCAGGGGATTCGTGCGGCTTCGAGGGTGGGGTGGATCTGGAGGAAGGTGTCGGCGCCGACGACGCTCACGAGTCGGGCGACGGTGGGGGAGGGGGCGGCGATGCGCAGGTCGGTGCGCTGGTGGGTGGCGAGGATGAGTCGCAGGAACATCGAGTCGGCGAAGGTGATGCCGCTGGCGTCAAGGACCAGCCCGGAGTGCGCCGCGATCAGCGTCTCGATCTGTGCTTCCAACGGGGCGAGGTTATCGATGTCGAACTCGCCGCAGGGCGCGATCACCGGCAGCGTCTGAGTGCTGGACGGTCTGGACTCGTGGGTCGTCATCGAACGATTATCACGCCTGGCCAGGGGCTGGAACCGAGAGGCCCCTGCTTTACAGCCCAACCGGGGGCCGCGGTGACGGATTCCTCCCTCCGTCGCTGCTCGATCGAGGATGCGGGGGTCTGGGCTGCCTGCAGCCGAAGTTGTGCACCTCTGTTCAGCTTCAGAACTGTCGACGTGCCAGAGCCAAGACTCCGCGGGGAGGTCCGCGAGTGCCCGGCCGACCGCCGGGTCCAGGGCGAGGCGCAGGCCGCGCGCGGGTAGACCATCGCCGCCCACTCCCGCCAGGCGGCCGATTCGACGTCGTGCACGGTGTGCCCGACGGGCAACGGCCCGCCGTACGGGAACAGCACCCCGTCGATCTCAACAGCAACATATGAGCATATACCAGGATGGTACGGAAGCAATCACCGGCAAAACCATCAAACCCACTGGCGTGCAGAGGAATTGATGCGGAGCGCCGTACGGAGGGCTCAGCGCAGTCGTGGCTGAACGGGGCGCAGCGAAGCACGACGGGGCGGGAGCCTGACGGCTCGGGTGCACCGGCCTGGCGGCCCGTTCGGCACGGGTGCCCGGCGGCGGCGGGTTGACGCGCCGTCGCGTGCGGGGTCATCCGCTCGCGTTCCCCGGACCGGCTGCTGCGCGCTCTCACGCCCGGGAGGGCCGGGCCGCTGGTCGACCTCGCGTTCTTCGAGGACTCGCGCGACCGGTGCGCGCACACCGTCTTCCACTCCGGACTCCTGCGGGCCGTCACCGCGCCGAGGTCCGGAGCTGGATGAGGCGGGCGATCTCGGCGGCGGTGCGGTTCCAGAAGCGGAGCGCGCCGGTGACGTCGAGGACGGCACTGTCGGGTTCGAGGAGCTGGACCTGCGGGGTGACCTGCTCCAGCAGCGCGCGCAGATCCTCCAGACGGGCGGCGTCGGGCAGTTCGAACCGCAGGTGGACGATGTGCCGCAGCTGCTGCGCGGTGGTGGTGCTCATCCGGCGCTCCCGGGGGAGCGGTGGCCGAGGCGGCGGAGGTCGGCCGAGCGGGTGCCGGCGGGCTGGAGGTCGGCGTAGGGATGGAGGCGGGCTCCGGCGGTGCCGTCGGTGAGGGTCCGGCCGCCCGTGCTGGTCGGGGCGGTCGTCAGTCCGATCCGCTCGGCGTCCGGCCGCAACTCCAACCGCCCGACCAGATCGGTGTCCAGCGACGAGCTCGACCCCGCCCAGCACCGCCGGGCCCTCCTACACCTGGCCGGACAGCTCGGCACCCGACTGCGCACCGACGCCCAGGTCGCCGCCGGCCTCACCATCACCATCCGGTACGCCGACGGAGCCACGACCACCCGCACCCTGCCCGAAAGCACACCACCCGCGTCACCGCCGCCACCCAGCACCGCGACCCCGTCGTCCTGGAGTTGCACAACGCCCCCGAACAGGACCGCTGATAACCACCCGCACCCTGCGCCGACTGGGTTACCTCGCCCTGCGCAACCTTCGCCACACCTCCTTGTCCGCCAGCGCCGGGCCCCTACCGCGCACGTGCCCGACTGCATCCGCCCTGCGGAGAACGGTTCCTGGCAGCCACACCACGGAGGACCGTTGACCTCAGGCCAGCCGAGGGGCAGCACGTTCCGGTGCGTGCAGGGTTGTGAGTCGCTTGAGTCGCTGAACTGGGCAGCGACTCAAGCCGAGCGACTGGGCGCTCCTTCGGTCGCTCCGTCACTAGAGGGAGAAACCGCAGTTCAGAAGCGGGTAGTGGAGCGAACAGCGACTGAAGCGACTGGACTTAGGCATATATCAGGGCCTCCTGTGTGCGCGTGTGCGTCATATATAGCGAGCTTCAGTCGCTTCAGTCGCTGTTGCTGCAGTGTTGTGCCTCTGAGCTGCTGTTTTCGGGAACGCCGTGCGCAGCGACCAAGGGCTCCGGTCGCTGTGCAGCTGGTTCAGTCGCTGGTTCAGCGGTAGTCCCGATTGCTCACTGGCTGGAGACGCGCCCTTTCCGTCACGCCAGCGCCAGCTGCGGGCACCAGTTCGCTAAGGTGTGTTTGTTGTTCAGTCGCTTCGGTCGCTAAGAGGGGGTGCACATGCCTGCTGACCTGCGCATTTCCCCCAGCGACTCACGGGATGAAGGCTCGCTTCCTTCAGTCGCTGACGTGCCACTCGCTACGGCGAGGTGGTGCGCCCGTCAGGGGTGGCCGGTCCACCCCCTGACTCCTGGCCGTAAGACTCCCGCGGCGAACTGTGAATCCTGCCGGCAGCCTGGCCACTCTCATGAGGGATGCACCTGCCCCGCCGAGGGCCGCTGGTGCCACAGTTTTCACGCGGCGACGCTGGACCAGCGTCGCATCGACCGCTGGTGGGGTGGCAACCCCCAGTTCGGTACCGGTGTGGCATGTGGCCCGGCAGGGCTCATCGTGATCGACATCGACGCCCATGCGACGAAGCCTCCCAGCCGCGACAGGATCCTGCCGGGGATCCCCATCAGCGATCAGGTCAACCTCACCGGTCTCACCAACGGCTTCCACACCATCGCCGTGCTCGCGGCCCTGCGCGACATGCCCAGCCCGGCAGAGGACGCGAACACACTGCGCGTGCGGACACCCTCCGGAGGGCTCCACGTCTGGTACCGGGCAGGCGACAATCGCCGCTGGCAGTGTTCCAGCGGCTCCAGCCCAGGGCGTGCTCTGGCCTGGCAGGTAGATGTCCGGGCCCACGGCGGCTACATCGTCGCGCCCGGCACCACCACGACCGCCGGGACCTACACACCGCTGGGCACTGCGCGGCGCCCAGCCGTCCTCCCCGACTGGCTGGCCCAGGAACTCGAACGCACCAGCCACCTCCCCGCCCTGGACGTTCCAGCCCCCCGCGCAGTGCCCCCGAGAGCACAGCAGGCCGTCATCGCCGCGGGCGGCGGCCGCAACCACACCCACAACATCCTCGCCTCCGTGCTCGCACCAGTCGAAGCCTGCGGCCAAGTCGCTGAAGGAGCCGGGTTCTCCGACACCCTCAACCGCGCCGCCTACACCCTCGGCGGCCTCGTCGCCGCAAGCCGTCTCTCCCAGAAAGAGGCCGAGGACATCCTCCTGCAAACGGCGGCCGCCGCCCGCCCGGGCCAGGACCGCCGGGCTGAACAGATCATCCGCAGCGGCATGGCCGCCGGGCTCAAGCGCCCCCTGTACCCCGGGAGCGGCCGATGACATCCCCCGGCAACGACAACACGCTCTTCCACTTCGACCCGCAACTCGTCGCCGCACAGATCCGAGAACAAGCCCCCCTGCCGCTGCCCGCCCAAGCCCTAGCACCCCCCGTCGCGGCTACCTCCGGGGAAGCGACCCAGCACGGGCTCCTGCCGGACACCCTCACCGACCGCGGAAACGCCAAACTCTTCGTCAAGCTCTACGCCAACGACTACCGCCATGTCCCCGGCATGGGCTGGTACAGGTGGGACACCACCCGCTGGCAGATCGACGAGGACGACACCGTCGTCTGGGCTGCCGGCGACCTCGCCGAAAACATCGCCTCGAACGACCCCCGCGGCCTCTACACCACCCAGGCCCTCCAGCAGCACCGCCGCCGAGCACTCTCCACCACCGGCATGAACGCCATGCTCACCCAGGCCAAATCAGCCCCGGGCATGGTCCTCAACGCCGCACGCCTCGACGCCGACGCCTACGCCCTGTGCACCCCCGACGGCATCGTCGACCTCCGCACCGGCCTGCTGAAGACCCCCGACCCGAACAAGGACTTCCACTCCCGCTCCACCTCCGTCGGCCCCCGCCCCAGCCCGACCCCACGATGGAACCGCTTCCTCACCGACACCTTCGGCGACGACGCCGAAGGCACCGAGATGATCGAGTTCCTCCAACTCCTCCTCGGCTACTCCGTCACCGGCGACGTCGGAGGACAAGTCCTGCCCTTCCTCTTCGGCTCAGGAAAGAACGGCAAGTCCGTCCTCCTGGACGTCCTCATGAAACTCCTCGGCGACTACGCGGACGCCGCCCCACCCGGCTTCCTCATGGCCCGCCCCTACGAAGGGCACCCCACCGACCTCGCCGAACTCCACGGGCGCCGCGTCATCGTCTGCTCCGAGGTCAAGCACGGGGACAAGTTCGACGAGGCCCGAGTCAAGCTCCTCACCGGCGGAGACCGCATCAAGGCCCGCCGCATGCGCCAGGACTTCTTCAGCTTCCAACCCACCCACAAGCTCTGGCTCCTGGGCAACCACCGACCCGAGGTCGGCACCGGCGGATTCGCCTTCTGGCGCCGCATGCGCCTGATCCCCTTCACCCGCGTCGTCTCCGACGACCGCAAGATCGACAACCTCGCCGACATCCTCGTCACCGAAGAAGGCCCCGGCATCCTCGGCTGGCTCATCGACGGCGCCCGCCGCTACCTCGCCGGCGACAAAAACCTCACCGGCCCCGAACGCGTCCGCATCGCCACCACCGCATACGCCGAGACCGAGGACCACACCGGCCGCTTCTTCGAGGAGTGCTGCACCCTCGGCCCGGAACTGAGGGCCGAACAGACCGGTCTCTACACCGCCTACCGCACCTGGTGCCAGGAAGAAGGAGCCCCAGCCATGACCTCACGCGCCTTCGCCGCCCGCGCCCGCGAACTCGCCGGCCTGGCCTCCCCGAAGGAAATGATCCTGTCCAACCAGCGCAAGTACTACCCGGGCATCGGACTGCTCCCCGAGCAGGAGAGGCAGGCGAACGCATGAGCTCCCTGATCACCGAGGACGAGATCAGCCACGAGATCGAACTCGTCTGGCTCGAAGAGACCACCGACCTCGACTACGTCCGCCAGAGCCTGGACCGGCTGCCCACCCGCCGCGGGAAACCCTCCTACCACCGCGACGGCCGCATGATCGGCTACGCCCTCCTGAGCCCCCGAGCCAAAGCCTCCCGCTCCTCGGGCACCTTCCGCCGCAGGGTCTTCTGGCTCCTCCCGCACGACCGCGACACCCAACCCCAAGGCCTCTACGCCACCGGCGCCCCCGCTGAAGCCGTTGACCCCCGAACCCTGGCAGCCGGCATCAAGGGCTTCAAGACCGAGCGCTCCGAAGGCGGCCCGCCTTCCAGCGCCATGCAGGAACTCGGCATAACCCTCCCGCTCTGACATCGTCCGTACCGTCGGCAACGAGCGGCTCACCGCCGGAGGCCGGGCCGACCAGGCCGAGGAAACGGTCAAGGCCACCCTCACCGACTGACGCCGCTCAGCCCCCGTACCTGCCCCTGCTGGAGTTCTGATTTAGCGTGACCACTTAGAACTCCTAACGAAATGGGTCTTGGGGAACGCTAGGCTCGGTGGCCATGAGTCAGAGCGGTTCGCAAGCTGCGGCATTCTTCCGAGACGTTCGTGAAAACAGAGTGGTCTGGCTTGTCCGGGATGACGACGGAAGCCCGACTCACCTCTCCGCGGACGGCACGCGAAGTTTGCCCTTCTGGTCGACCTCGCCCCGGGCTCAGAGTGCGGCGAAGATCTGGGGGCGTGGGCTCCGCGTCGATTCCATGCCCTTGCACACCTGGTGTGATCTTGTACTGCCCGATGCCACCAGGGATGGACTCGTGATCGGCACCAACTGGAGCGGGCCGCGTCTGGTCGGCTGGAGCTTCACCTCCAGGGAAGTCCTTAACCGGCTAGCGGCAGCCCGCTAGCCCACGGCATCGGTCACCAGAGCGCGCAATCGCCGCCAGCAGATGAGTGCGCATCCGAGGGTGAGGAAGGCTTCGTGGATGTCGTCGAAGGATCTCCCAGCGGATCCGCAGGCGGCGGAACCAGTGCAGGTGGGCGAATGCGCGCTCCACAACCCAGCGTTGGGTGCCCAGTCCCGAGCCGTGCTCGGTGCCGCGCCGGGCGATCACCGGCTTCACGCCGAGGTCCCAGACCAGGCGGCGGTATTTGTCGTGGTCGTAGCCGCGGTCGCCCAGCACCAGGTCCGGGCGGCGCCAGGGCCGGCCACGCTTGCCCCGCACGGACGGCACGGCCTGGAGGAGTGGGATCAGCTGGATGACGTCGTTGCGGTTGCCGCCGGTCAGGGTGGCGGCGAGCGGGATGACGGTGGCGTCGGTGATCAGGTGATGCTTGCTGCCCGTCCTGCCCCGGTCAACAGGGCTTCGTCCCGCCTTGGAGCCCCCTTTAACGCGCGGATGTGGGAGCCGTCGACGGCCGCCCGGGAGAAGTCCAGGGCGTTCGTGCTGCGGAGCCTGGCGAGGAGGGCCTCGTGCAGTCGCGGCCACACCTCAGCCTCGGTCCACTCGGCCAGTCGGCGCCAGCGGGGCATGCCGGAGCCGAAGCCGATCTCCTGCGGCAGGTATTTGCGGGGTGGCTCGGCCGAAGCCATGGGAAGTCGATGACGAATTGTGGGCGGTGATCGAGCCGCTGTTGCCGTGGCCACCTTCAGCGCTCCGAGCACGCGCAGCACGTCGCTGCGGTAGCTGTTCGTCGATCCTGCCGGGTTGGTCTTCCGCATGCCCGCCATCAGCCCTGCTCCCTCTCCCTCGTTGCTCGTGACCGGCTGTTGCCCGGCCGGGGAGGGCGTCCGCCCCCCGGAACCCGCCGATCAGATCCAGCGCATCAGCACCCCGCACCTGAGCTTCCGGCACGCTGACAAGCCGACCCCGTCGAAGCGGAAGCAGGCCCGCACCGCCTCGCACCTCGGCGCCCTCTCCGACCTGCGCAAGCACGGCCTGTCCGAGAACGGCAGCTCCACCGAAACCGGCGACTCCCTGCGCAACCTGACCACCAAGGGCTTGGAGGCCGCCTCCTGGGAGCTGCGCCGCCCGGCTATGGAGATGGGCTCCACCGCACGCGGCGCGAGTTCTTCCGGGGCCTCCCACCCGATGGCGGTGAACGAGACGGTGATCGCGCTGCTGCGTCCGAAGCCGAACATGGCCAAGCTCGCCGCCGACCCGTCGCACGTCCAGGTCGCTGCCCAGGCCGTCGTCGGCACCCCGGCCGGGATCGGCATGATCGGCTCGTACTGGACCGAGGTCCCGCTGCCCAGGGGAGCGATCCGGACCGGGAGGACGCACCGGTACGGTTCTGAGCATGGTGATCGAGAGAGGCTTGCACGAGGTTTCCGGCGCGGACATTGCCGGGGTACTCGACGAGGCGGCTCGCCAGGGCCTACCCGTGTTCACTCTCCGCACCGCCGGGCGGACTGACAAGGAGGCGTTCTTCGCGGCGGTGCAGGGGGCATTGCGCTTGGACCCTGCGCTCGGACCCCGCATGGTGTGGGACCCCTCTCGGATTCGGTCTGGGGTGGGCTCCACGAGCTGAAGTCGCCCCACGTTGTGATCGTCTGGCCCGACGCCCGGCCCGTTGCGGGCGCCGAGGGTGATTTCTGGATCGCTCTGAGCATCCTCCGCGACGTGGCCGACTCCCTCGCTGAAGCCTGATACACCGGTGGAAGGCCGACCCAGGTCTCCGTCTACATTGCCCCGGCTCCAAGCGGTGGAGAAACAGCGCTGGCGGC
>NZ_BMVK01000036.1 GCF_014650675.1 Streptomyces anulatus
TCGCCGACTACCTCCGCATCCCCACACCCGTCACCGCCCGCCTCCTGCCCGCCACCCGCCTGGACCCGGCTGGGGCCCGGGCTGGGCAACGGCCTGGGCCGACCCTGACGCCCTCACCGGCACCCTGCGGCCATTCCGCGAGCCGGTATTCCTCGGCCCGTTCGACAACTTGATCTGGTATCGGCCCCGCACCCTGCGCCTGTTCGGCTTCACGCAGGTCTTCGAGGTCTACAAACCCGCCGCCCGCCGCCGGCACGGCTTCTACGTCTGCCCGCTCCTCGCCGACGGCCGGCTGATCGGCCGCGCCGACCTCGCCCGCCGCGGCGACAACCTCACCGTCCTGCAGGTCGGCCTGGAGCCCCACGCCGGACAGGGCGCCGCACACCACTTCGTACACGCCTGCCGGACCCTGGCAGCGGCAACCGGGCGCAGCCACATCGAACTCACCGGGGCAGCGACGGACCCAGCGACGGGTGTCGCCCTGAGAAACGCGCTCGACGGCGCCCTCTGAACGGCGGGCGATCGCCACTGGCGCCTTTTGCTTCAGCTGCGCCGCGCCCGTCCCGGAGTGGACCGTGCGACTGCGCCCGCCCAAGGGCCGGTGACCGAGAAATCGCCCGACTTCAGCAGTGCGAGGAAGGGGAGCAGGCCGACCTCCAGTAGTGGCACTCACTGATCCCGAGCTGGCCAGCCTGCGTGACGTCGCAGTCTGCCCCCACGCTTTGCACCGGCCCGGATGTACTCGCCTTGGGGGAAACGGTTCCTGACGCCACACCAGGGCAACGTCCTTGATGTCTGACGTCGGCGCGGAGGTGAGGGCCCGTCGCCTTGGCATGCGTCGATACCAGCGGTCCGTCTCCGTGAAGAGACGCTCGTACCCGCTGGGCCCCACCCGTCAGCCCTCCCAGAGGGAGCGCGACATGTCGGGCTGTCTATGCGTATCCCGAGGATGAGCCAGGCACGTGGGGGTGATGCGGCGGCAGTCTGTTACGACGCCGGGAAAGCCCGGTCCGGGAGGGGTCTGCCTGATCGGTGCGCTGTTCCTGCCGGTTCTTCGCCAGATGCCGGGGCCGGGAAGGACTCACCTTCCCGGCCCCGGCAGTGTCGCTCTCGGTTCAGGTCACGCTGTCGGTCGGCTCCGCAGCTGGACGACGACCTCGTGGCCGGTGGCCTTCTCGCCGAGCCGGTAGAACTTCACCTGGCCCTCGCTGTGTGTGAGCTCGACCCAGTCCTCTTCGTCAGTCGGTCGCGGGCATGGGCGAAGGGATACGCGGCGACTGCTCAAGAGTCTTCTTCGTACCGTCTGCGGCGACGGCAACAATGACGTACGACTTGTCGGGGGAGGCTAGGAGGGGCCACTTCAATGAGGTGGCGTCGCCGGGGACGTTGAATCTGTTGAGGGAGTAGAACCGGTCTTTGGTGTCGGGTGTGGTTGCCGGGTACCAGAAGCCGTCGTGTATCTCGTAATGATCCACGGCTCCAGGAGCAGCAGGGTCCCAGCTGAGATTGACGACGTTGCCGTCGATGAGGGCCTGGAAACCAGTGGCGGGTACGGGCGCGGCCGGGACCGCCACGGATGTGAGGGCGCTGGGCAGAGCGCGCATCGTGGCGTCGTGATACGGCTCCACGGTGAAGTTGTTCGTCATTCCCGGAGTAACGGTGGCTGTGCAGCGGAAGCTGAGGCGGCCGGCTTCCTGCTGGTAGCTGAGGGAGAGGCAGTGTTCCGGGCTGTCGGTCGCTTCGCCGGATGGCCTGTCGGTGCTCAGGGTGCGGTGCAGGCGGTAGTTGGACGAGCGGATGGCGAAGGTGTCCAGTGGTTGGGTCCACTGCAGGAGTGCGGTGTTGTTGCCCTGGTAGGAGATGGTGACGTCGTTGAGCCGGGGGTGCCAGGAGGCGTTCGGGTACGACTCGTCGTCGGCGGATGCGGGGGCGGCGTTACCCGCGGTGTCGTACGCCTCGACGCGGTAGGCGATGTTCGCGCCCAGTGCCGGCACGTAGTCGGTGTGGGTGGTGCCGGTGGTCCGTGCGACCTCGGTCCAGACTCTGGGGACGCCGGAGTGCAGGATCAGGCGCAGCACGCGATACCGGGCGGCGTCCGGGACGGCTTTCCAGGTCAGGAGGTAGCTTTCGCGTGTCTGGTCGGTTCCCATGGTGACGGTGGGGACGACGCGTGCCGGAGCGGTCTTGTCGGCGGTGGCGACGGGGAGGTCGGCGGTGCCGGTGGACTCGTTGCCCGCCTTGTCATAGGCGCGGGCCTCGTAGTAGAAGACCTGGCCGGTGGCGCGCGGGGTGTCCACGTACGAAGTGGCTGTTGTCTGGGCGACTTTGGTGTAGGCGGTCGTGCCCTTGAGGCGTCGGTAGACGCGGTATCCGGCGAGGTCCATGTCCACGTTCGAGGACCAGCGGACGGTGGATTTGGTGGTGGTCGTGTTGTACGTCGCCGTGATGCCGGCGGGCGTGCGGGGCTTGGTCTTGTCGACGGCCGCCGAGGTGCGGGGCGCGTACGCGAAGGAGACGTTGGCGGCGCCGGTCCAGTTCACGTAGTCGATGCGTAGCGTGTGCTTGCCGCTGGGGATCGTGACGTTGAGGGTCTTCTTCTGGGTGGTGGAGACGTTCTTCCAGATGTTGATCTTGCGTACGCCGTCGAGGTACACGCGGACGCCGTCACGGGCGGCGGTGGTGAAGGTGAAGGGGCCGCCGTTGCCGAAGTCGCGGACCAGGCTGTAGCGGACGCCGAAGTTGTTCGTCGGCAGGCCGGAGGCTGGAGCCCTGGTGCCCCAGTCCTGGTGCATCACGTTGTCGCAGTCGGTCTTCTTCGGGGTACCGGAGAAGGTGGTGTTCGGGTAGAACGTGCGGGTGAAGTGGTTGGTCTTGCACGGGGTGGCGGCCGACGCGGGCGAGGCGGCGAGGAAACCCCCTGCCGTGGCGAGGACGACGGCCGCGGACACCGGTCTCAGCCGGGTACTGGTCTTCAACTGTGTGACCCCTTTATTTGGCCCGCCGTGTACGCACGGCAATACGCGCGCAGAGAGGGCGGAACAGCGCGAAACGAGATGAAATGGAGTTGAGCAGAGGCGGACTGCTACACGCCTGGAGCGGATCTTACGGTCTGCTTTCCCTCGCTGACGATGCCCTTAGGGGGCATCCCATATCTGGCGAAGCCACCGTGCCTGTAGCGCTCTACGTCGCGCCCACCTCGCCGCCGAGTACGGCGTCGACCCTGCTGACCCCTTCCGAGGGCGCGCGGCGCCGCCAGTACCAGCCCCGTCGGGCGGCGCCGAAGGCCCGGACGGCGCGCCCCCGGGTCCAACTGAGCTTCTCGTAGCCCCGGCCCGCAGGCGTCCGGCCGGCCGGCCGGGGTAGACGGCTGACCGGTCCGCCCATCGGCGCGGCCAAAACTCAGGAGAGGACACGATCAGCGTGAGCGACGCCGAGTACCGGAAGCAGACCCCCGACGGAGCGGCCGAACTCCTGGTTCGCTGCCTGGAGAACGAGGGCGTCGAGGTGGTGTTCGGCGTACCGGGCGAGGAGAACATCCGTTTCACCAACGCCCTCGCCCGCTCGGAGAAGATCCGCTACGTCCTCACCCGGCACGAGCAGGCCGCGTCTTTCATGGCGGAGATGCACGGTCGGCTCACCGGCTCGGCGGGTGTGATGTCCGCGACGCTCGGGCCCGGCGCGATCAACCTGATGCTGGGCGTCGCCGACGCTATGACGAACAGCACGCCCGTTGTCGCGATCACCGCGCAGGTCGGCAAGGAGCGCAACTACAAGGAGTCCCACCAGTTCGTGGACCTGGTGAGCATGTTCGCCCCGGTCACGAAGTGGTCGGCGGAGGTCCCGGCTACCCAGGCCATCCCCGAGATGGTGCGGCGCGCGTTCAAGACCGCGGAGTCCGAGCGGCCCGGCGCCGTCTACCTCGCCGTGCCAGAGGACGTCGACGAGGCGACGGACGGCTCGGACCTGCGCCCGCTGCACAGGAACGTCGTGCAGCCCGAGGCACCGTCCCCGAAGCAGATCAAGCGGGCGGTGGAGCTGCTGCGGGAGGCCCGCCGGCCGGTGATCCTCGCCGGACACGGCGCGGCGCGCGGCGGCGCCGAGGAGTCGCTGGCGGCGTTCGCCACCGCGCTCGACGTGTCGACGGCGACCACCTTCCACGGCAAGGGCGTCCTGCCGGACGACCACCCGTGCGCGACCGGCACGTTCGGCTTCATGCGGCGCGACTACACCAACTTCGGGTTTGAGGAGGCCGACGTCGTCATCGCGGTCGGCTACGAGCTGCAGGAGTTCGACCCGTCCCGGATAAACCCGGACGGTGACAAGAAGATCGTCCACATCCACCGCGTCCCGGCGGAGGTGGACGACAGCTACTCGGTCGACGTCGGCATCATCGGCGACATCTCCGCCTCCCTCGACGCCCTCGCCACCGAACTCGACGGCCTGCGCTGGACCATCGACGACGAGGACACCACGGCCACCCGCACGCTGCTGGCCAAGGAACTCGAGCAGGGCGCCGCGGACGAGCGCTACCCGCTCGCCCCGCAGCGCATCATCGCCGACACCCGCGCCGCGCTCGGTCGCGACGACATCGTGCTGGTCGACACCGGCGCGCTGAAGATGTGGATGGCCCGGCTCTACCCGACGTACGCGCCGAACACCTGCCTCATCTCCAACGGCTTGTCCACCATGGGCTTCTCGCTGCCCGGCGCGCTCGCGGTTCAGCTCGCCAGGCCGCAGACGAAGGTGCTGGCGGCGGTCGGCGACGGCTCGTTCCTCATGCACTCCCAGGAGATCGAGACGGCGGTTCGCGAGAACATCCCGCTGACCGTGCTGATCTGGGAGGACAACGGCTACGGGCTCATCAAGTGGAAGATGGACCTGGAGGTCGGGGAAAACTCCAACACCGACTTCGGCAACCCGGACATCGTCCAGTACGCCCGAAGCTTCGGCGCGAAGGGCTACGACATCGAGTCCGCTGGGGACCTGCTGCCGACGCTCCGTGAGGCACTGGCGGACCCGGGCGTGTCGATCATCAACTGCCCGGTGGACTACGCCGAGAACATGAACCTCATCGAGCACCTCGGGCACCTCGACGCGGCGCTCTGACCCGCCCGCGGCGCGGCCCGACCCCCGTACGGGCTGCGCGGCGGCCCTCCCGCAGGGGCGGTGCCCTCGGGTCTGCGCATCCCGTGGCATTTCCGCGGCGCGGGGTAGATGGCCACCGTGAGCTTCGGCCAGTCGAGGAGAGGAACTTTTGTCATGCGTGCTCGGAGCATAGGTGCGGCAGCCGCCACGGGGCTGGCGCTGGTGGCCGCCCGCGACCTCGTGCAGAAGAAGCACGCGCTGCTGAGGAACTTCCCCCTGGTGGGACACGCCAGGTATGTGCTGGAGACGATCGGCCCCGAGCTACGGCAGTACATCGTGACGTCCAACGACGAGGAGCGTCCCTTCAGCCGTGACCAGCGCAGCTGGATCTACGCGTCGGCGAAGGGGGAGAACAACTACTTCGGGTTCGGCACCGACAACGACATCGAGCACGTGCAGGGGCATGCATACGTGAAGCAGCGTACGTTCGCCGGTGTGCTGCCCGATCTGAGCGACCCGCAGGCGGCGTTGCCCTCGGCCAAGGTGCTCGGCGGACCGCGCGGCCGCGCGAAGGCGTTCCGCCCGGCGAGCGTCATCAACATCTCGGCGAT
This sequence comes from Streptomyces anulatus, assembly GCF_014650675.1. Taxonomy (GTDB): domain Bacteria; phylum Actinomycetota; class Actinomycetes; order Streptomycetales; family Streptomycetaceae; genus Streptomyces; species Streptomyces anulatus. The sequence goes on from NZ_BMVK01000036.1 coordinate 5,697, forward strand.
GAGCTTCGGCTCGCTGTCCGGCGCGGCCGTTACGGCGCTCAACAAGGGCGCGGCGCTGGCCGGGACGATGCAGAACACCGGCGAGGGCGGCCTGTCGCCCTACCACCTCAACGGCGGGGACCTCGTCCTCCAGATCGGTACGTCGTACTTCGGCTGCCGCAACGAGGACGGGACGTTCAACCTCGACAAGCTCAAGTCCATGGTCGCGGGCGCGCCCGTTAAGGCGATCGAGATCAAGCTCTCGCAGGGCGCGAAGCCGGGGCTCGGCGGCATGCTGCCGGGCGCAAAGGTGACCGACGAGATTGCCGGGATCCGCGACATTCCCGCAGGCAAGGACTGCGCTTCGCCGTCGCGGCACACCGCGTTTCACGACGTGGACTCGATGCTCGACTTCGTGGAACTGTTGGCCACGGAGACCGGGTTGCCGGTTGGGATCAAGAGCGCCATCGGGGAGATGGACTTCTGGGAGGAACTCGCCACCCTGATGGAGCGGGGCGAGCGAGGGGTCGACTTCGTGACCGTCGACGGTGGCGAGGGCGGCACCGGGGCGGCTCCTCTGATCTTCGCCGACTCGGTGTCCCTGCCGTTCCGCATGGGCTTCTCCCGCGTCTACGGTGTGTTCGCCGAGCGGGGCCTGACCGACTACATCACCTTCATCGGCTCCGGCAAGCTCGGCCTGCCCGAGAAAGCCGTCGTCGCGTTCGCCCTCGGCGTCGACATGATCAACGTGGGCCGTGAGGCGATGCTGTCCATCGGCTGCATTCAGGCCCAGAAGTGCCACACCGACAAGTGCCCCACCGGCATCGCCACCCAGGACCCGTGGCTGGCGCGCGGCATCGACGCGCCCTCGAAGGGCATCCGGGCCGCGATGTACCTGCGCACCCTGCGCAGGGAGTTGCTGAAGGTCTCGGGCGCCGTCGGTGTCCCCCACCCGTCGCTCATCACCCCCACCGACATAGACATCCTGAACGGCGACTACGACGCCCGCAGCCTGGGGAGTGTGTACGGCTACAAGGATGGCTGGGGCTCGCTCGGCCCGGAGCTCGCCCATGAGATCGCCGAACTGCTTACCACCTGAGCCAGCTACTCGGCCACCTGTCTCAACCGTCATGCCCTGCGCAGCACGCCCATCGGGTGGAGCGCACCGAGTGGACGGTGGTGCGCATCGTGGTGCGCACCGGATGGACTCGGTGCGCACCGGGTGCGGAGTGCACCGCGTGGGCGAGCACCAGGTGCTCGTCGTGCATCGCCTCCAGGGTGTCGGCGGTGTCCGGGTGCTCGGGGTCCGGGATCACGTTCACCGTGAACCGGATGATGCTGCGGCGATGCCGGGCGCCGCCGTGGTGGGGGAGTCCCGCGCCCAGTCCCGCAGCGCGGACAGCAGCGCGCATCCGACCTTGTCCAGCGCGAAGGAGTCCGCGCACGGATCGGTGCTCTCCTCGTCGACGGCCGTGACGGGCCAGATGATGTCCTCGGCCAGCCGCAGCAGGACGAACGCCAGCTCCGGGTCCGCTTGCGCCCGCCCGGCGACAGCGGCGTCGCTACCCATTTGCAGCGCCAGGAGGTAGTCGAAGCCGCGCTCCGCCTGCATGGGCGTCAGCGGAGTACGGGGCGGGATCAGGTACGGCATGGTGGCCTCTTCGGGATGGCCGCCGTGCGGATCACGACGACTCCCGACAGCCTCGAACGCCACCCCTGTGGACAGCGGCCGAAGATTTCGGCGTGCCTATGGGGAGAGGCGGATCGGTCGCAACCGCCCCGAACGGCAGGCCACTCGTACGCGGAACAATGCCACCGCCCTGGTGCCCCTCTCCGAGGCCAGATCACAGAAAGGCCGAGCGGGGTTTCCCCCGCCCGGCCGCATCCGCGAAGTAGCGGCTCTCCTGGCGCGTGCCGGACGCACCGAGGGTGCGGGCGACGTCGCCGCCCTCGGCGACCTCCTCACCATCACCGCCGCCGTCTCCCCGGCCACCGTCCGCGACAAGGTCCGCGCCGCGGCCGCCGCCTTCGAGCAGGCCTCCCGCGCCCCCGGCGCCCGCACCCTCGACGGCACCGCCCGCACCCGCTTCAAGGCCGCCACCCGCGCCCTGGAACACGCACCCAGAACAGCCCGCGGCGGCGGCGCACCCGCCGTCCTCAACCTCTTGCTCGCCCTCGTCGAAGCGATCGAGGCAGCCACCGCCTGGCACCGCGCACAACACCACCGCGCCCAGACAACAGCCGCCGCCCAGGCCGCCGTCCTCCTCCGCGAAGCCGCCGACCTCCTCGGCACGACCAGCCCCTCGGTGCTGCTCTACGCCGGAATCGACGGCTGGCGCCGACAGATGGTCCTGGAAGGCCACGGACTACTCTCCCGAGCATTCGACCTCGTGGCCTCGGTGCGCCGGCGCACCGAGGAGATCGAGGGAATGCACGTCAACGGGCCGGACGACTTCTGCGGGCCCGGCGCCGCCGCGGAATTCGACCCGCTGCCCGTGATCATCGGCATCGAGGCCATGGGCACCACCGGCTACCGGGCCGCCGACTGGCTGCGCAAGCACCACCACATCGACATGCACCTCGTGGACCACCGCCGGACCAGCGCCCAGTTCACCCACGCCGACGACAAGGACACCGCCCGACCGGCTGCTGACGGCCCTACGCGACCTGGCCCGCCACGCGCACACGCTCCGCCCCGCTCCCGAAGTGCACGTGCCCACGCCCGCCGAGCTCCGTCCCGACCAGGTAGATCTGCCGCGAGACGCCTACTTCGCCCGGACGCAGGACGTCCCGGCGTCGGAAGCCGTGGGCCGCGTCGCCGCCGGGATGCTCACGCCCTACCCTCCCGGCCTTCCGGCCGTGCTGCCCGGCGAGCGGATCACCGAACCCCTCCTGCGCTACCTGCGCACCGGCGTCGAGGCGGGCATGAACATCCCCGACCCCGCCGACCCCACCCTTCAGACCATCCGCGTCCGCGCCGCGGGTGGCATGGGACTCGGCGCGGGCGGCGGTCCAGTCCTGGCCGCGCAGCCGAAGGTTCACGCACGGCCCTCCTGGCTCTCGTGCGGTACCACCGATACCCTTGGTACCATGTCGCAGCCCAAAGCTATGAACCTACGTTTCCCAGACCCTGCTCAGCGTGCCGCCATCGAGGCCGCCGCGAAGCAGGAGGGGGTCAGCCTGCAGGAGTACATCCTGTCCGCCGCATACGCGCGTGCCACTGCCGTGGAGGAGCGCTTCCTTGAGGCGTTCCGGGAGTCGATGTCCCGCACGGGTGAGTCGTTCGCTGCTGAGGCCGACGGCGTCGATTCCAGCAGGGAGCAGCGGGCCGCGGAGCTGGAGGCTCGGCGGGATCTTGAGGAGCAGCGGGAGCAGGGGCACGCCGCGTGACGCACAACGAACCGCTGCACCCGTTGGACGTGACCTTTCTGCTCCACGCTGCTGAGCTGTTGCCGGGTGATCCGCAGGTGGACGATTACGGCACGCTGTATGCGGCTGTGGCGCGGGTCAACGCGCGGGCCCTGGAGCGGGACATCTACGGATCGTTGTACCTCCAGGCCGGCGCGTTGCTGCAGACGCTGGCGCGGCTGCCGTGTCTCGAGCACTCGAACGAGGCCTATGCGTGGCACTGCGCGGAGGCGTACCTGGCCCTGAATGGCTGCCGACTGGAGTACCCGCCGAAGGAGGCGGTCGCTCTAGTGCGGGACGCGGCGTCCGGCGCGATGGGAGTCGGCCTGCTGGGCCGCCAGTTGCGGGTGTGGAGTGATTCCTGACGGGCGGTAGGCGTGCGGTTGCCTTGAAAGCTCGTCGCCGGCCGAACTGCCGTCCCGGGGGCCGTGCGGACTCGGAGTCGCCCTGGTCCCGCGAGGGGGCGGCCGGCTTCGGCGAGTAGGTGTCGGCGCCGCCTCTGGACCGGCCGAGGGCGAGGTCGCGGAGCCCCCTTTTAGGGCCCCAGCCGCATGCTGATGGGCCCGGACAATCGTGGAATGCCGGGCGGGATTTCCATGTACTCCACGGCCTGCCAGGAGGTGGGCAGCACGTCGGCGAGAAGGATGAACCGGTCGTCCGGCGAACGTGCGGGGCCTTGAAGGCCCGCATGCCCGTCGCCCCCGCTTGCTGAAGACTGAGAGGGCCTGACCACTCACGTCCCAGCGTCACGTGCGAGAAGGCGAGGAACCAGGATGTGCGCGAAGCAGGACGACGCGGACGTTCCGCCTCACCACGGGGCCGGCACGGAACGGGGCACGGACGGCGCAGATGCCTTCGAGGTCGACGAGGAGGTTCAGCACGCCCTGGACCGGCTCACGCTGCTCACCAACGCGGCGGAGGCCCTTTCCAGCACGCTCGAAGTGGACCAAGGGCTCCGCCGCCTCTGCCGCACGCTCATCCCCGGCCTCGCCGACTGGTGCGCGGTCGACCTGCTGGACGACCACGGACGCCTGCGCAGGCTCGTCGTCGAGCACCGGGACGCCGATGTGACGTCCCCGGGCCTGGACGAAGGGCTGCTGCCTCCGGTCGAAGGATCGGCGGCCTCGGTCGCCCGAGCGCTGCTCGGTGTGGGGCCTGTGCTCCTCACGGACTTTCCCCCACCGAGGAACGAGGACGACCCTCTGCGCCTCCGGGAGAAGGAGCTCTTCGAGCGGCTCGCGGCCGACACGGCTGTCGTCGCCCCGCTGAGAGCCCGGCGGCAGGTGCTCGGCGTGCTGACCCTGGCCCGTACCCGCAGGGAAGCCCGGCTGACCGAGGACGCCCTCTCCCTCGTCGAGGACCTCGCCCACCGAGTGGCGCTGGCTGTCGACAACGCGCGCCTGCACGCCGAGGCTCAGCACACAGCCGAGCGGTTGCAGCGCTCCCTGCTGCCCGAGCTGCCCACGGACGGGCCGCTCGAAGTGGCCGCCCGCTACCTGCCGGCGAGCGCCACCGCGCGCGTCGGTGGCGACTGGTACGACGCCTTCGTGCTGCCGGACGGCGCGATGACACTGATCATCGGCGATATCGCTGGACACGATCTGCGGGCCGCGGTCATGATGAGCCAGACCCGGAACATGCTGCGCGGCATCGCCTGTGACCGCAAGGAACCGCCCGGCAAGATCCTCGCTCGGCTCGACGCGGCTCATCACATCCTCTATCCCCATCAGACGCTGACCTGCATCTACGCGCTGGTCGAACGGCTCAGCGCGGACGAGCCGTGGCTGCTGCACTACGCGGTCGCGGGCCATCCCGCTCCCTTGCTCGTTACCCACGACGGGGAGACCCGCTTCCTCGCCGGTGGCCGCAGCGTCATGCTCGGGGTGGAGCCCGAGGTCCATCGCCCTGCCGCGACCGACACTCTGCCGCCCAACTCGACCGTGCTGCTCTACACGGACGGCCTCGTCGAGCGTCGCGAGGAAGACCTGGACCGGGGTCTGGCACGCCTGCGGCAGCACGCGGCGGCCCTGGCCCGCGAGCATCTCACAACGTTCTGCGACGAGATCCTGGAAGGTATGGCCGGAGGCGGCTCGGACGACGTCGCCCTGATCGCGGTCAGAACGGCACCCCCGCATGCCGGGCCCGCGGTGGCCACCCCCTGAGCACTGACGCGAAACACGTCTGGGGCCCGCTGACCGAAGGCCTACGGATCCCCCGCGACCTCGACCTCGGCGACCG
>NZ_BMVK01000037.1 GCF_014650675.1 Streptomyces anulatus
GTCGGTCCACCCGCACGTCCCGGTCTCCAGGGCCATCGCCCTGCCGACGGCGAGGACGGCGTCGGCGGTGCCGTCGAGGAGCAGTGCCCCGGTGTGCAGGAGGTCGGCGAGCAGCAGGCCCCCGTTCTCCGTCGCTTCGAGGGTGACGGGCCCGGGGTAGGGGGCGGTGGGATGTTCGCCGTGGTTTCGAGGGGCGAGGAGCGTGGCCTTCGCGTTGAGGACCCACCGCCCGGCGCGGGGGACCATCCCCCCGCGCGCGGGGAGCAGCTCACCTCGTCCACGCGGTCGAAGTCCTTAGCGGGACCATCCCCACGTCCGCGGGGATGGTCGCCTCACCAGCAACTGCCGCACCACCGTCATGGACGCCAACCCCGTCATGTCCCAGGAGATGGCCGGCCGGATCGTCGAGGATGGGCTGAAGTTCGTGGCCGCTTGCTCGCGCACCCCGGGCATCGGCCTGGCCCCGTCGCGCATCGTCGACGAGGGGTGGCACGCGCTGCTCCTACGCGCCACGAGGTACGCACAGCTGCACGAGAACCTCCGAGGCGGGCTCCGTCCACCACTTCCCCAGGCACCACCCAACGGACTACGACCCGGAGATCCTGGACCGCACCCGCCAGGCCATCGCGGATCTGGGGTACGCCGCGGACGCCGAGCTGTGGGGCCCGCCGTCCGACGGGGCCCTCGCTTCCGTTGCCGCGCAGTGTCAGCACGCCCCGGACTGCAGATCGTCATCATCCCGAAGCCGCCTGCTGGGCAGGCGGTGCCCATGGCGCAGGAATGGACTGACTCGCGGTTACGCGGAGCTCGTGGCCGAGTGGTGCCTGGGCAAGTGCCGGACTCGCGCGCCCCGGAGGGGCCCCGTCCGATCCGGGGGTTCGTGAACCCTGCTGAGCCCGAGGCGTAGCCCGCCCGGATCGACCGCAGCCCTGCCTCTCGGGCGGCAGGGGCTGCTTTTGACTCTCGCTACCATCAACACCAAACCAAGAAATCGCACCTCGAGTCCTCACGCCTCGTCAAAGACCTCGAGCAGGCGCTCGTACGCCAGCTTCGGCCGCAGGGCCCCGTCCCACGGCAGGGAATCGGCCGTGCGTGGAGGATAGATCTTGGTGTCGGCAGTGGATCCGTACCGGTCGGTGAAGCCCCATGTGGAGAACGATGTGCAGTTCGGCTCCTGCAGGCAGACCCGCAGCTTGCCCGCCATCTCATCAGCCTGGGTCTGCCGCCCGTCCTCCTCGTCCTCACCTATGGGGACGTCCATCTCCGACACCCGCGCCTGAACCCCGAGCTCCGCCAGATCCCGCACATGGCCGCGGAAGGTCTCCGGGTCGATGCGGTCGCCGGGTGCGTACTCATGGTTCTGGAAACCCACGCCGTCGATCGGTACGCCGCGTTCCTTGAGCCGCTTGATCAGATCGTAAAGGGCGTCCCACCGCTCGCCTTCCTCCTCGACTCCGTACTCGTTGAGGAACAGCCGTGCCTTCGGATCGGCCCGGTGGGCGGCCCTGAACGCCTCGTCGATGTACTCCTCGCCCATGGCCTCGAACCACGGGCTCTGCTCGGAGCGCAGACCGAGATCCCCGTTGGTGTAGCTCTTCTCGTCGTCGGACATGGGCTCGTTGACCACATCCCATTCCGTGACTTTTCCCTTGAAGTGCCCGGCGACCATGGCGATATGGCGCAGCATGGTCCGGCGCACTTCCTCGGGGTCGTCGTTCTCCCGCATCCAGTTGGGCAGAGCCTCGTGCCAGACGAGGGTGTGCGCGTGCACCTTCATGTCGTTCGCGCGGGCGAAGTGTACGAGTAGGTCCGCGTCGCGGAAGTCGTAGACGCCCCGGCGTGGGTGGAGGAACTGTGGCTTGAACGCGTTCTCCGGAGTGAGCATGGAGAACTGGCTCCCCGCGAGCGCCCGGTAGCGTGAGTCGGTGAGCAGCGGGTTCTCGGCCAGGGCGGCGCCGACGTCGAACGGCCGCCCCACGTCTGCGGCCCGCGCACGCAGCGAGTCGTCGGACTGCTCCTGGCGTAGCTGCGGCGCCTTGATCACGCGGAGCAAGTCACCGCTCTCTGCCCGCGCGAGCAGCTGCGTCAGGCGCCATCCCTCGCGGCGCTCGTCTTCGCCCGCGTCCGCCTCCAGACCGAACCAGACAGTGCCCTCGGCGAACACCCCCGGGTCCTGCACGGTTCCCAGCCGCCGCCCGTCGGCTTTTACACGGAATGTGTCACCGATGCTCGACACGGCGAGCGTCACCGTCCCGGAGCAGCCGCAGCCGAAGGCCTGGGAGGTGGCCGGCTCATCGCCCTCGCCGTCCCATATCTGTACCTTCACTTGTCCGTCGGCGGTCACGCCGACGCGGAGTGAGGGCCGCTCCTGCCGCCACTCGTCGTAGATGACCGGTACTCGTCCGTACAGCCGCAGCCATGAGTCGCCGCCATCGTCACCCACACCGGACATGCGCGCGGTGACGGTGAAGTCGCCATCGGACCTAAGGTGCGGGCCGGCCAGGTTCAGCGGGGGGTTGGGCTGGCCGCCGGAGGAGTCCTGCTCCACGATGTGCCGATCCGATGCGCTGACCCGCAGGATGTCGTTCCGCGCGGTGGTGCCCGGCATCTGCGTCCAGTCGTGGTTCCGCAGCAGGTCTTCGTCCTTTCTGCCGCCCGGGCCTGCGCTCTGCCCCGTACACCCGGCCGCCACCGCCATGACGAGCACCACGGCGGTCAGTCGCTGCCACGTCCCCCCACCAAGGCCCACGGCCCCTCCCAATCGTTGTTCGAGACAAGATCAACGTCTTGAGCCGGGCCACAGTTCATCACGCATGAGGTACGGCGGCCTTCTGTGGCACGTCCCAGCTCGTGTGGCGGAGCGGGCCCGGAAGGTTGCGGCCTGCGCGGAAGGCGCATCAAACACTGAGCTTCTTCGAGTTGGCCACCGATTGGGTGATAAGCCGGGAATTCAACGAGATAGGCCCCTGGGCTGTTGATCGAGTTATCTGACGTCTCAATTACGTTGCTGGGGGCCTCGTTGGTCATCTACTTAACTTGATTGGGTAATGTCGGAGCCGTTCGCGTGACGGCGGCCGGTCCGCTCCGGTAGCCCTGGGCCGTGAGATGCGCACAGGGCGGCGGGTTGACCGACGCCGGGAGGGCCGCGAGGGAGCGGGTCCGGCTTCGGGCCGTGGAACGCTTCGAGGACGGGCAAAGGAACAGGGAGATCGCTGCCGCTCTGCGGGTCAGCGAGCGGTCGGTGGAGCGGTGGCGTCGCCAGTGGCGCGAGCGCGGCGAAGCGGGGGTCCTGTCGAAGGGATCGCCTGGGCAGCCGAGGCTCAGCGACCCGCAGATCGCCAGGCTGGAAAGGGAGTTGGAGATTGGGGCCGCTGGTCCACGGCTGGGCCGACCAGCGGTGGACACTGGCCCGGATCAAGACGCTGATCGGCCGGCTGTTCCACGTGAGTTACACAGTGGAGGGCACCTGGCTGCTGCTGAAGCGGCACGGCTGGTCCTGGCAGCAGCCGGCCCGTCGGGCGATCGAACGCGACGACGCGGCGGTCGAGGTGTGGAAGAAGGAGACGTGGCCGCGGGTAAGAGCACGGCGGCGGCGTGTGACGGCTGGATCGTCTTCGAGGACGAAGCCGGTCAGTCGATGACGCCGCCGCGCGAGAAGCTGGGGACGCAGGGGCCGCACGCCGGTGGTGCGGGTCCGTGGCCGGGGCTCGGGCCGGGTATCTATGGCCGTGCTGACCTGTTACAGGCCGGGGAAGCGGTCCCGGATGTTTTACGCGGTCCGCGAGTACCGGGGCCGCAAGGGCGAGCCGAAGGGGATTGGGTGGCGAGACCTGCGTGACCTGCGGGTCAGGGCGCACATGCAGCTCGGCGGCCCGATCGTGCTGGTCTGGGACAACCTGCGCATGCACCTGGCCGAGCCGATGCGCCAGTTCATCGCCGACCACGCGGACTGGCTCACCGTCTTCCAGCTTCCGAGTTACTCACCGGATTTGAACCCGCAGGAGGGCATCTGGTCGCTGGTCAAGCGCGACATTGGCAACCTCGCCGCAGCCGACCTCGGCCAGATCACCCGCGCCGTCAAGCGCAGGCTCAAGCAGATCCAGTACCGTCCGGACCTGGTCGACGGCTGCCTGACCGGCGCCGGCCTGAGCGGATGACTGACCGACATCACGCATTCGGAGTCAGCACCACCCACCGCATGACCGTTGGAACATGATCACTGAACCACTACACGGGACATGACCACGACTCCGGCCCCACCCTGTCGGCACGCCTTCACTCTCTGGACACCGGAGCTTTGAAGCCGCCGAAAACGGATGGCCGACAGCCTCCCGCCCGGTCATCCTGACCCGATGGGAGACAGAGCCAACGTCATCGTGGTCCGTGAGAACGGCACACATGAGCTGTACCGGACCGGCTGGGCGGTCGGAATCGACCTCGACCTGCTGGAAGGGCCGACGCCGGTTCTCGCCATGCTTCCTGGACTCCGCCAGGACGGCTGGTGGTTGAACGACACCATGGCCCAGGGCGGGATACTGCTTGACCTCGGCCGGAAGGTACTCCTGTTCTTCGCCTGGGAGGGGCCCAGCACTGAGCTCCGCCACCGCGCGGCCGTGTTCGAGCTGATCCGAGCCGCGTGGCCCGGCTGGGAGGTCCGCTGGCTGTACGACGGCTCGGCCGAACTGCGTGAGTACGTCGGGCTGGACCCGGAGTACGTCCGCTGCCGCGATTCGGCCCCCTCTGTGGCTCCGTTCCTTGCCCCCGACGACGAGGACTTGGCCGGGCCTGATCCGGGCGGTGTGGTGATCACGGTCAGCACCGGCCGCTGCCACGTCGCCTCTGACGCCTTCGACCATCCTGTCAGCGAGGGCGTCGCCCTGCTCGACCGCCTGGCGGACGCTCCCGGGCACGGAGGCTGCCACCTGCACGTAAACTCCGGCATTCACATCGACCCGGAACGCCGCCATCTGGGTTGGTGGTCCCTTTACTCCTCGCCACAGGCTTACCGAGTACCAGAGTTGTGGCCGGGCTGGACGGTGGAGTTCTGGCAGGACGAATGGGAACGGCACGTCAGAGCCAGCGACCGCTTCTCTCCGGCGGCGTTCGACGCCGGAGAGGAAGCCAGAGCCGCGGTGCTCGTCGAGGCCGGGGAGCGCCGGACTATCCGGGCCCAGGTCACTCGTCTACGGACCGCACCGGCTCGATCCCAGGCGGGATGACCGCAGCCGGCCTGATCACGGACGACTGGCCGACATCACGCATTCAAGCTCAGTATCCTGCCGCACTCGACCTGCCGCATGCACTCGTGGAGTGGGTGACCATGCTGATCATTACTTGTGAGGGCGACCGGCGCTGCAAGCTCCGTCCGTCCCAGCGCGCGATGGTGGCACTGGTGTACCTGCGCGAGCACACCACTCTCGCGGAGATCGCCGCCGGGTTCGGAATCAGCGAGTCCACCGTCCACGCCTACACCCGCGCGGTCGTCGACCTGCTCGCCGAACGAGCACCGGGCCTGCTGAAGACACTGCGCGAGCACGAACCCGACTTCGTCCTTCGACGGCACCGCCGAGTGCGACAGGGTCGGCGATGGCCAGGCCGACTACTCGCACAAACACCGGCGCCACGGCGTGAACGTGCAGGTCGTCACCGACCCAGGCGGCCGGCTGCTGTGGCTCTCGCCCGTCCTGCCGGGCCGCCCCCACGACCTGACCGCCGCCCGCACCCACCGGATCATCCGGATCTGCGAACGCCAAGGCGTTCCCACTCCTGGCCGACCTTGCCTACCAGGGTGCCGGCCTATGGCTGACAATCAGCGTCAAACGCAGACCCCTGCAGGAACTCACCCCCACCGGGAAGTCCCCCAATCAGGCACTGGCCGCACCCGTCGAACGCGGCGTCGCGAGGCTGAAGTCCTGGCGCATCTTCCGCAGGTCCCGATGCAGCCCCTACCGCATGACGTCGATCGCCAAGGCCATCCTCACGCTGGAGGGGCAACGCTGAAGAAGCTCGGCCCGGACGGTAGACCTCGACCGGATCCCCTATTCCGCTGGGGGCGTCGAGTACTTGAAGGAGCGGAAGGTCAGTTCCTCGCCACTGCCCGCCGAGCAGGCGCAGATGACACCCACATAACCACCCTGGGGCTGGGCCCAAAGCGATTGACGCACTCCCCGTCGGCCCTGACACCTACGGATTCGATCCCCTCCGCTCTTCGCAGGGCATGGAGGTTGCTCACTAGAACCAGCCTCAAGCGACCAGCTCACTGAGCCTTTTCAACGTGGCACGATCGAGTAACGCCGGGTCACGACGGCTCATGTACGCTCACGCCGCCAGAATCTCCACGTCGAACTGCTCATGAAGGTGCTCCAGCTCCCAGGCGACGACCTCGGCGAGCGGGTCGGTGCCGATCTCCTCCGATAAAGACCTGTCGAGGTAGCGCTCCTGACCGCCCGAGCGGCGCGGCGGGACCACCAGTCGGCGGGCCAGGGCCCCTGCCGCCTCGTTGCCGTGGTCCGTCCGCACGATGCGGAGAGAATCGCCTCAGGCACCCGGCTTGTCAGCCAAGTTGTACAACGCCCACTGAATCGCTCCGGATCGATGGAGGCCAGGGTGAGGCTTCGCACTGACAGCGGTGGGTACATCCGCAAGCATGGACGCCGGCGCATGGATATCGCTGATAGCTACGGGGATCGTCTTGCTCATCGGAGCGGGGCTCATCTGCTACGAGCATTGGGGATCCGGCGCGAACCAGAGCCGGGAGGCTGACCTCGGTCCGGACAACACCAGCGGCGGAGGCGGAGGCGGCTGACGCCCACGGTTGGGCGGAACCGCCTCGGCCCGAACCTGCCGTCGATCTCACTGCCGCGCTGCTGCAGAGCATCGAACAACGGCCTGGATCTTGTCGGACTTCCATCGCGATGAATCGGTGCCTTGGATTCAGCGTTGCCGCTCCAGGGTGAGGACGGCTGCAGCGATTGACGACATTCGATTCAGGCTGCACCGGGCCTTGCGGAAGATCGCCACGACTTCAGCCGTGCGACGCCACGCTCGACCGCAGCCCGTGCCGCGGACAGCACGCGGTTGACGGTCTGTTGGGTGGGCGTGAGGCCACGGCCCGGTGGGCGTCTGAGGGGTGTCGTCACCCACGGTTCGGCTCCCATGTAGGCGCGGTCGGCCAGGACTGGCACGCCCTGCCGTTCGCAGATCCGGATGATCCGGTGAGTGCGGGCCGCGGTCAGGTCATGCGTGCGGCCGGGCAGTGCAGGCGAGATCCACAGCAGCCGACCATCTGGATCCGTCACCACCTGCACGTTCACCCCATGCCGGCGGTGCTTGTGGGAGTAGTCGGCCCGGCTGTCGCCGACCCGGTCGCACTCCGCCAGAGTGCCGTCGAGCAGAACGTGGCCAGGGTCGGCCTCGCGCAGGGTGCGCAGCAGGCCGGGCGCGTGGTCGGCCAGCATGTCGACGACGGCTGCCACGTAGGCGTGCGCGGTGCCGACGGAGATGCCGAACCCGGCAGCGACCTGGGCGAGAGTGTCGTGCCGCCGCAGGTACACCCCAGGGCCGGACGCCGGCGGCCGCGGCCGCGGCCGCGGCCGCGTGCGCGAAGCGCACCGTCCCGGCGACGGTGTCCCGGTCGGTCAGCGCGAGGGTGCCGATGCCCCGCTCGGCGGCCCGGCGTACGAGATCGGCGGGAAGGGACCCGCCGTACCGGGCCGAGTACCCGGACGAGACATGGAGGTGCACTCCGCTCACGAAGCACCACCCATCCCGAATCGAACACTTCCAGCCATCCGGCCGGATACCCACCAGAGTATTCGAACACGATTCGAGAGGAGACCCTCGCCGCCGGTACCACCACCGAGACGCGTTGCCGGTGGTGCCTGCACAGCTCTGGGCGGCTATCGCTCGCCGGGCCTCCCGCGACGGGCTCAGCGCACATCAGTCACCGTGGAGGCACCCGGGATCCTCCTTGCTCCGGCGCCGGTCGCACGGGCAGGCTTCCGGCATGCGATTCCCCGCCGAACCTCGCCTCGACGTCCGCGTCCGCTACGCCCGGCCCAGCTGCATGGGCGGCTTCGCATGGTTCACCGTGGACTTCGAGCCGCTCCCGGACGGACGGCTCGGCTTCGAGTTCGTCAACCCGCTCGGCCCCGACGACATCGACGCCGAATGCGCGCAGGAGGTGAGCAACGGGATACTGCTGTGGCTGGCCGGAACAGAACCCAAAGACCTCTACTCCGTCCACTGCCCCCGGCTCCCCACCGCGAAGGAACTCGACGCGGGAGTACCCGTCCGCCAGGGCGCCGGCCCGGGGCTCATCGCCCTGCGCGCAGTTCTCCGGCACTCACGCGTGCACCCCGTCGACTCCCTGCCCCTGACCCACCGGCGCGCCGGATGGCACGCCGCGGACAAGAGCTGGCGGAGCGTTGAAGCGACAGGTGACCCGACGGACCTCGCACCGTAGAGCCGCGCGCGGTCGCCGGGCCCCGCGAAGTCGCTCCGGCCCTGCTCGTCGAACGCAAGGACTTCACCGCCTCGCCTGAAGCAGTGGCGCGGGGTCTCCACCCGATACGACAAGACCGCCCAGTCCTACGAAGCAGCAGTCACCTCGCCTCACTCCTGATGTGGGTGAAACGAAGGGCAATACCTAAAAAGGTGGCTCCAGGGAGTACCCGTTGTTGCCGAGAGGGACGGGCTCGGGCTTCGGTTCGGCAGCGCGCTGTTCCGCCACTGTGGGGTGGACGGCTATCGCCTCGTCCGCCCGCCCTTGCAGGACCAGGATCTCGCACAGTTCCTCACGTGCCTTGATCGTGCCCAGGGCTCGCAGTTCCTCGGCGGCGTCGTCAAGACGGCCGGCCCGCTTGAGGAGGTCGGCCTTGACGAGACGGGGATCGGACCAGGGGCGGTCAAGACCAGCCACGGTGATCGCCTCGTCGACGCGGCCGAGGCCGGCCAGGGCCCAGGCCCGCCACCAGTGCTGGAACTCCTCGTGACCGTGGTGGGGCACAACCCTTGGGTGCTCGACCAGATAGAGCAGTTCCTCGGGGCGGTCGAGCAGTGGGTGGACGAGTGGTGCCAGGAGGTTGGAGCAGTCGTACCAGCCGAAGCCGGGCTCCGCGACGACGATCGCGTCGTCCAGCCGGCCTTCTGCCAGCAACATCGAGGAAAGCCAGGCCCGGTACCCGACCCAGTCGTCGGCGGCGATAGCGTCTCTCATCACGCCCTCGGCCTCCTCGACCCGGCCGTCGCTGCGCAGAGCACCCGCATAGACGTCCAAGACGGTGCGCGCGTCCTGGCCGCCACCCAGTTCGCGCAACTCATCGAGCCGCCCGTGACGTGCCAGCAGTTCGGCATAGGTGATGAGGGTGTTCTGAGCGAGGAAGCGGCGCCCGGCGATGTCCTGGCCGAGGATCCGGATTGCCTCATCAGCACGGCCCGCCCGCTCCAGCACACGAGCCTGCAACTCCTGGGCGTCGGAGAAGGCGTAGTCCCGGTGTGCTTCGCCGCGGGCCTGACGTGCACGGTCTGCGAACGGGGCAATCAGCTCCAGCACCCGCTCGTCACGGCCCTGCCCATCGGTGATATCCACCAGAACGGACAGGAGCCACGACTTGTCGAGGTGCGGGACGAGCAGTTCGATGGCCTCGTCGATGCGCCCTGCCTTGCCGAGCACCTCAGCAAGATCACGACACTCGGTCGTGGAGGCCCGGTCGGCTTCCTCCGGGCGTACCAGATCCAAAGCCTCCTTCGTCCTGCCTGCCCGGAGCAGGATCTCGGCCTTCGCATAGAAGGCGGCCCGCCACCCCGTCCCGACGAACGGCTCCATCACAGATAGCGCGCGCCCAAAGTCCCCCGCCTGGCACAACTCCTCTACCGCCCCCTCAGCACAAAACCACTCGCCACGATCCACTGCCACCTGGGCAACCAGATTCAGATGACCGTGTTCCAACAGGAGACGCACCGTTCTCGGGGATAGACCGCGATAGTTGCTCGCCTGCCACGCAAGATCGTCCATATCCATGGCCGGAAGCGTAGAAGCACCCACCGACATGTCACCGAGGCACCGCCCGATCGCTCACCCTCGCCCCCTCACGACGTGGGCCTGGCCTTTGACGACAACTCCTAGGGCTTGTCCGGAGGATCAAGGATTGGAGTTGCCTGGGTGCGCCGGGTGAGCCGTGCCTCGGCAGTGATATCTGCTGGTCAGCGATCCGGCAGGCCTGCCATGATCGGCTTCATGGGCACGGATATCCATGGATTCATCGAGATCCGGAACAGCTACATCGACAGCTCGGAGCCCGATGACGACGAGCTGCTCTTCCGCTGGCACCCCGCGATTGCCCTGGATCACGTCTACGACGGCCGGTCCTACGAAGCCTTCGGCTGTCTCTTCGGCGTCCGAGGGGGCCCTTCGAGCCGCTCGCGGCACAACGGGGCTTCCCGCGAGGCGCCTCCCGCGCTGTAACGCGCGCCTTCGAGTGGGAACGGGAGGACTCGCACAGCCCGTCGTGGATCAGTTGGGCCGAACTGGAAGGGGCGGACTGGGAGAGCACGGGATCATTCGGAGGTCCGTCCGGGCCCGAAAGACTCCTCACCCGACGCCAGG
>NZ_BMVK01000038.1 GCF_014650675.1 Streptomyces anulatus
GGGCCCGCGCCCTTCACCAGCTCGGCGTCACCCCCGGCGCTCACCGCACCCTGATGAGCCGGGTCAACGAGACCCTCCCCGAGCGGGATGCCGCGCTCCTGATGAGCTCCCGTCAGTGGCCCGTCCTCGCCCACCGCATGCACCGCATGGCCCAGGAAGGCGTGCCCTTCGCCGCGCACCTCGCCCGTATCGCACCCGACACCGCCGCCTGGCGCGACGGCCCGCCCTCCGACATCACCACCCGCCTCCTCCTCGCCGCCCACCACGCCCTCACCACACCGCTCGACCAGGCCCTGCCCACCGGCCCCCGCGTCTCCACCACCGCGGCCCGCTCCCGCTCCACCACCACCGCCCCGGACACATCCGTGCCGAAGCAGCCCACTCCCTCCGAACCAGCGGTACCGGCACACCGTCAACAGGCCGCCCCCGCACCCCGGCAAGGGCACGGACGATAACCCCCGGCCCGGCTGCCGCTCCCGCACCGGTTGTTGTGGCGTCGCGCCTCCGATCCGGGAGACGATGACCGTGTGATCAACCGGGATATCTCCTTACGTCTGGCAGCCGGGCGCGGCCGCCGTGTCACCCAGCTCGGCGAAGCGGCAGCGCGCTGGGGCGGACAGGTACCCGAGGACCCGGGCATCACCGAACTCGCCGACCTCCTCGAAGCCGCCGCCACCAACGCCCTCGACCGGCCCGGCGACTCCGGACACACCACGAGGGCTCTCCTGGCCGGTGCCGTCGAGGACCTGCGGGCAGCCGCCCGGCTCGGCGGCCTGCTCCCCGCGGTCACGCTGTGGCACCTGCAACGCGCCATAGACCAGGAACACACCGCCCACCAGCAGACCGTCCCTGCACAGCGCCAGAGACACGACCGGTGACCCCGGTGTGGGGCCGCGCACGGGGCAGGGCGGTGATGTTGAGCGGACCAGCAGGGAGGGCCCGTACCGGCCGGGAACAGCGCACACGTGGGTGGCGTCACCGGTGACGCCACCCCCTTGGGGGTGGCGGTCCGGGGTAGTCCCGCCCGCTGCTGGAGAGACCCGGCGGACGTGCCCTGGACCACCCCGGACTCCGTCTCCCGTTCTACCCGCAACCCCGGGGCCGGGCCTGTTTACCCGGCCGTCCGGAGGACCGGCAGCCCACCCGGCCCAGGGCCCTCACCGGCCCGGTCCCCCCTGCGTAGCCTCGTAGGCTCCGCCCGCAGCAGCCAACTGGCCGTAGTGGTAACGCTGTTCGCCCACATAACGTGGTCAAAACTCCGGAATGCTGAGATGGTCGTGGTCCGCTTCGGCCACTTTCGCTGCCCCCCCACCTCGTGGTCGACCAGATCTCTAAGGTCCAGTGCAACCGCGCTCAGCTCGTCATGGTCGACGTACCCCTGCGGCCGGCAAGCACGAAATACGTCTCGCACCCTCGGGGCGATCGGGCAGCCCGGCGGCCATCCTGTGCCCTACCAACGTCACCCGCCGCAGCCTTAGGATCACGGCATGCCCTTCCCATCCGCGCTGCTGGACCGTTTGGAGCGCGCCGTCCGGCGCTACGGCGCCGGCACGCCGACGGACCGAGTGGAACTCGCGTCCGCGATTTCCCCTCTCGGGGTCGGCCTCGACCCGGACTACGCCGAGTTCGTCGAGCGTTTCGGGGGTTGCTACGTCGGCATCCCCGTGTACGGGCTGCGGAACTCGGACCTGCTGGAGCACGTGAGCGTCGTAGACCTCACCCTGCGCTTCCGCCGCGACGGATGGCCCGGCACCGACCGAGGACTCGTCGTGTCCTTCGACCCCGCAGGCAACCCCCTCGTGCTCACTCCCGGTGGCCCCGTGACGAGCTACGACCACGACACGGGGCGTGCGTACAAGCTCGCCCAGGGGTTCGCGGCGCTGCTCGACCAGCACACCGAGGACTGATATGGGCCTCCGCCTGCGGGCCCGGGCCCGCAGGCGGACGACACGGGCCGGGGGAGTGGCAAGACAGCCTTCAGGGCACTCCGGAACATCCCCCAGTTCCACCCAGAACCCGCACCCACAGCCGTAACACCCCCCCGCAATCAACTGCGCCGGACTCCTCCTCGGAGCCGCATGAGCCCGGCCCCTGTGGACCTGTCGCTCTCGGACCGTATACGGCCCACGGCTGAGCACCCCAGGGCGACGAGCCCGGATCCCCTCCTCGCCCAAAGTCCAGCGTCACCAGGAACGCGCGGGCGACGGCTGACGCCCACCGCCGGGCCGCCCCCCCCGGCGGCGAGGGCGGGGACAATCCGCAGGTGACCACGACACCGCACCCCCCAACACCCTTAGCTTGTTCTTTATCTTCTGGTTGAAGTGTGGTGATGGTGACTTGTCTCTGACGCCCACTCGGTACCAAGAACCGATACCCCGCCCCCTGCCAGACGTTGGCAAGGCGGTCAAACGAGAAAACGCGACGGGTACGGACGGACCACCACGATGCCGGAGGCCACGGCCGCCGCTCGGCGCACGAGGTTCAGAATTCGATGCTGCGGGACCGATGATTTTCCCGCCGAGCCGCTGTCCCATCTGCATTAGAAGTACGGCACCTCCACGTGAAGCGGAGAGAAAAACATGTCAGCAACTCGCCAGTCGACGGCCACCGTGAAGTCGACGGTTGTCTCGAGCGACGGCACCCCCATCGCGTTTGAGCAGTCTGGCAGCGGGCCTACGGTAATCCTGGTGTCCTCGGCGCTGGCCGACCGCTCCGACACCAAGAAGCTCGCCGGCCTCCTCGCCCCGCACTTCACCGTCGTCAACTATGACCGCCGCGGCCGGGGCGCCAGCGGCAACAACGCCGACTACACGGTGCGGCGCGAGATCGACGACATCGCGGCGCTGATCGAGCATGCAGGCGGTATTGCCTCGGTGTTCGGCAGTTCGTCCGGTGCGGTACTCGCCCTGCGCGCCGCCGCGGCCGGCCTGAACATCAAGCGGCTCGCGCTCTACGAGCCGCCTTTCTCCGTCGCACCCAGCGACTTCGGACCGCCGCGGGACTTCGCACGGCACATCGACGGTCTGATCGCCGAGGACCGGCGCAGCGAGGCGGTCAAGACCTTCATGACCAAGGCCCAGGGCATGCCCGCGTTCATGGTCGGATCGATGCGGCTGATGCCCGGAGTGTGGTCGAACCTCAAGGCAATGGCCCATACCCTGCCCTACGACATCGCGGTCATGGGCGACACCCAGCAGGGCAAACCCCTCACCGCCGAGATGTGGTCGCCCGCGACTGCACCCACCCTCGTCATGACCGGCTCCAAGAGCCCAGACGGCTTCCAGAGCGCCGCGCGAGCGGTCACGGAGGTGCTCCCCGACGCCGACCATCACACGCTCCAGGGCCTCAATCACGGAGCGGTGGTCATGGCGCCCAAGAAACTCGCGCCGAAGCTCATTGAGTTCCTTCAAGGCTGAGCTTGTTCTTGACCTTCTGGCTTCGAACGGCGTCCCGAACTTGATCACCCAGGCGGGGGTTCGCCGGACGTGGGGCGGCCTTCGTCTGATCATGTGCTCCGACCAAGGTGCACGTGACCAAGACGAAGCCGTGAGGGTGAGTCTGCTGCCTGATGTTGTGCGGAGGGAAGCGTTCGCGGAAGCGTCACGCTTCCGAGGAGAGTTCTATGAGTGTCTGACCGCCCGGCGCGACGAGGTGTTCGAGCTGACGGACGCGGTGCTGTGCGCGTACGGTGCGGTGAAGTCCCCGGTGGACTTGACGCTGTTGCCCGAACATCGACGCGGGCACGGCGCGATATACGGCGGTCTCAACCGCAGCCGATCGACGTCGATCGGCTGCGGACGCTGCTGCCCGGGCTGTCGCTGCCGCGTTTCCACCGGTCCGCCCAGAACCCGCACCCACAGCCGTAACGGCCACGTTCCCAAGCCGACGCCCCACCACCGGCAGGCCGCCCCCGCCCCCCCCCGGCAAGGGCGCGGACGATAACCCCGGGCCCGGCCCGGCTGCCGCTCCCGCACCGGTTCTTGTGGCGTCGTGCCTCCGATCCGGGAGACGATGCCCGTGTGATCAACCGGGATATCTCCTCACGCCTGGCAGCCGGGCACGGCCGCCGTGTCACCCAGCTCGCCGACGCGGCAGCACGGTGGGGCGGACACGTACCCGAAGACCCGGGCATCACCGAACTCGCCGACCTCCTCGAAACCGCCACCACCAACGCCCCCGACCGGCCCGGCGACTCCGGACACACAACGAGGGCTCTCCTGGCCGGTGCCGTCGAGGACCTCCGGGCAGCCGCCCGGCTCGGCGGCCTGCTCCCCGCGGTCACGCTGTGGCACCTGCAACGCGCCATAGACCAGGAACACACCGCCCACCAGCAGACCGTCCCCGCACAACGCCAGGAACGGGAACGGTAGACCCGCCCGTTCGGGACCCCACCCGCACGCCAGCACGATGCACGCACTCTGACAGGCCGCTAGGACTGCGGACAGGTCGTCAGGACTGCGCCGGCCCTCCGGCGCTACGCACCCTCCACGCCTCGACGCCGTCGCCGTTCACGCGGCCTGCGCCCACTCCACCCCGAGCGCGGCCAGCCGCTCCAGCTGCTCCGCGCTCAGCCCCGCCCGCCGCGCACGGACGTTGGACAACCACACCCCGAGCCGCACCGACGTCCCGTCAGGCAGCTCCTCACTCCAGGACCGTGCCACCACCACCGTTCCCTCCCGCTCCACGTACTGGGCGAGCGCGACCAGACCTCGCTCGAACGCCCCGGCCCGCGCACCGCCTGCCACCCGCCGCGGCCGCGCCTTCACCGCGACGGCGGCGGGCTTCTCGGGCGGCCGGACACCGAGCTCGACCAGGCGCTCGCGCTGCCCCCCGGACAACCCCTCCCACCCCTCCTGCTGGGCAACCAGCCACGCACCCACGTCCAGCCCGTTCACCATCGCCCCGGGCTCCACGTACCCGACCACACCCCCCGGCGCCACAGCACCCCTCAGAGCCGCGTAATGACGCTGCCAGTCGACCGGCCAGTCCGGGTTCCAGTCCGGATCGATCGCGGCGAGCAGCGCCGCACGCCGCGACGCCCGCGCCCCGTCCTTCCCGAGACCGTTCTTCTTCCGCGCGTTCGCCAACCACTGACCCACCGGACGGTCCATGATCATCGCCGTCACCGGCGCCGCGAGCGTCCCGTACGCCACGGCATACGCACGGGCCGCGCCGAGGTTCTCCTCCCACGCCGCGTCCGCCGGATCCCACACCACATCGAGCGCTTCCAGGTCCTCCGCCCGCCCGGGCAGCATCGTCCCCGCCCGCATCGCCCGGCGCTGATCCGACAGCCACCGCCCCAGCGGAAACCCGCCCTCACCCCGCTCGCCGCCGCCCTCCACGTGGTTGTACGGCACGACGAGATCACCCTCCCGCTCCCGATACGCCACCGCCGCCCGGTGCCCCGCCCGCCAGTTCGCGTGCTCCGGCTCGATCAGGTTGTACTCCACCATCCGCGCGACCAACGCCGGATCCCGGTGCACCCCGAACCGCAGAAGCAGCCGCTGCTCCTCCTCGTCATCACCCTCGGGCGCCGGTCCGAGCCACGGCGACACCGGTTTCGACCGGTGCAGATCCTCCGACGGAATAGCGAGCATTTCCACCGCACGCTCATCATGCGCACGCAACCCGGAAAGAACCTTCAGAAGAGGCCGGTAAGAAGCCGAATATGGCATATCTTCCGGAGTTTCATCCGGCCCGAGAAAAACAGGAACAATAAGCGTCGCCAATTTATCCTGACCCGGCTTCTGCCGAAGCGCCCGACCAATAGCCTGCACAATATCCACCGCCGACCCCTTCGGATCTATAAGAGCAACGGAATCCACACTCGGACAGTCGACCCCCTCACCGAGAACCCGACAATTCGACATCACCGCGCGCCCCACCCGCCCACCGAACCGATGCAGCTCCTGAGCCCGCGCCTCCGGCTCGTGCTCACCCGACAGCCACCCCGACCACACCTCCTCCGGATGCCGCTCCGGATCGGCCGCGTGCAGCCGCCGCACCACCTGGCCCAGGCCCACACTGAAGGCCTGCGCCTCGATCGTCCGGTGGTGGAAGGTGATGCACCGCTCCAGCCCGTGCTCCGCCATCGTCTCCAGCAACGCCGCCTGGAGCACCGCGAGGCGCTCGCCCCGCACGTGCTCCTCGAACCGCTCCTCGCCGTATAGCTTCTCCAGCGTCAGCCGCGCGTCCCGCAGCTCCACCACTACGATCTGATACCGCGCCAGCAACCCCCGCGCGATCGCATCCGAGAGATCCAGAGCCCAGAGGACCGGCCCGTAGATCCGCTCATCCGACATCGAGCAGGCCATCTCCTTCGGCAACCGGTCCACCACCGCCTGCCGCTCATCCTGCCGACTCCAACGGGGCCGCGGCCGCTCCATCCAGATCCGCGGCGTCGCCGTCAGATACAGCCGGCGCATCGCCGGCAGCTGCTCCTGGTCGTGGACCACCGCCCACGCCTTCCCCAGCGAACCGCTGGTCCGGTGGGCCTCGTCCACACAGACCAGGTCCCACACGTCCATGGGAAGCCCGTACGCGCCCTCATGAGCCTCCACCAGCACCGGCAACGAGGCGTACGTCGCGAACACCGTCACCGGCCCGCTCCCGTAGTGCAGTGCCAACTGCGGGGCGTTCGTCGTCGACGGCACCCGCAAGTCGTACAGACGCGGATCGTCATCCATCGAACACACCGCCACCATCGGCCCCGAACGCCCGAAAGCCCGCCACTCCCGAACCGTCTGAGCCAACAATTCCAGCGTCGGCAGAAGAACCAGAACCCGCCCATGCGGAGAAATACGCTGCGCCGCACCGGCAGCAATGAACGTCTTTCCCGTACCACACGCCGCGTGCACCTGACCGCGCAGACCATTCCTCGGAATCTTCTGCCCGGGCCGGATTTCCAGCCCGGCAACAATGGCATCGACCGCTTCCGCCTGATGCGGATAGAGCGGAATTTCACCGGTCATGACGAGATACTCCAGATCCGGGGGAGGGGGTAGCCGTTCACTCGTGATGCTACCCGTGCATCACTTGATGCACGACACTGATTCATTACGATGCACCACATCGGCTGAACGGTTGGCCTGTTCCGACCCCACTGTGGCCGATCGATGTGCTACGTTGCGGGAACAGTGCGCATCAAGCCCTGACGAGCAGTCACAGCCCAGAACTTTGACCTCTCGTCAGGAAAATCGCTTCTCACCCTCCAACTCGACGCCCGGACGGGCCGGGGCCGGCCCCGGGAGGTGGTGCCCACCGGTTCGGGATCCTACCCGCAGACACAGTTGATGCACCGCCACCCCCCACCGCAGCGAGCCCGGCGAAGCCGGCAGGGCGGGAGCGCAGCGGACGCCCCGCCACGCAGCGAAGCGGAGAGGCGCACAGAATTCCCGCTTGCGGGAATTCAATTCACGCAACGCGTGAATTCTTATAAACCGCGCAGCGGTTTATCAAAGGCGCGCAGCGCCTTTAGAATTCGCGCAGCGAATTCCGTCCCTTCCATGCGCGCCAGCGCATGGATACCCGCTCCGCGGG
>NZ_BMVK01000039.1 GCF_014650675.1 Streptomyces anulatus
GGGCCCACGGAGGCCGTATCATCGCGGAGCCCCGCGAGGGCGGCGGTCTCGTGATGCGCGTCACCCTGCCGGTCTGAGAGGCTGCACGATGTGACTCTGCACCGAATCTCCATGTTCGCTTTGGGCGGAATTTTCAGGACCCGTTCCCGGGTGAGTCGTGTGTGATCGATCACAGGGCCGATTTCCCGGCCATCTACTCTCCGTGATCGCGACTCCGTCGGAAAGCCGGTAATCGTCCGGGTTTTCGGGGATGGTTATCACGGGAAGTACACGGGGTGGCGCCCGTGAACAGCGCAGTCGGGACCGTGTACGGTCCCCATCGCCACCCAAGCCGAGCCTCGCCGAGGCGCCCGGTTGGGTGTCGATTGAGTAACAGACCTTGATGTGAGGCAAAATCTCCGCCTCAGGTCGGGCACAAGTCCGGCCTCTCACGCGTTACGTGCGCTGAGACACCCGTAGACACCCAAGAGGGGGAGAGCGACATGGCAACGGATTACGACACCCCACGCAAGACCGACGACGACGTGGACCAGGACAGCCTCGAAGAGCTCAAGGCGCGTCGGAGCGACAAGACGGCATCCGCCGTCGACGTCGACGAATTCGACGCGGCCGAAGGACTCGAGCTGCCCGGCGCGGACCTCTCCAACGAGGAGCTGGCCGTCCGGGTGCTGCCCAAGCAGGCCGATGAGTTCACCTGCATGAGCTGCTTCCTGGTGCACCACCGCAGCCAGCTGGCCCGCGAGAAGAACGGTCAGCCCATCTGCCGCGACTGCGACTGAGGTCGAGTCGGCCGTGGCAGGCGACACACCGTTCCGGAAGCGGCGCCCCTGGCGCCGGCACGGCCCGGAGGCGAACCAGGACGGTACAGGCGGCACAGGCCCGGCAGAAGGCGGTAACGCGTCTGCCGAGCGGTCCGCCGCCCTGCCGGAGCACTCCGGCAGTTTCGACGACGAGCGAGGCCGTTCGGCCTCGCTCGAGGTGGCCGGGGCGGCAGCGTCGCCGGACCGGCCCGAAGAGCAGGGCCGGGCGGAGCCCACGACCGGGGGCCGCCTGCACGCAGTGAGACGGGGTGTACGCAAGGGCCGGGAGAGCGCGAAGGCACTGGCCGCACAGCTGGCCGAACGCATCATCGATACGGCCCCGCGTGTGCCGGTGCGCGACCTCGCCACCCTGCGGAAACAGTTCCCCGGGCTGGGGCCCGAGGAGCTGGCCGACAAGCTGGTCACGGGAGCCTGCCGGGCCACCGCGACCGTCGGCGCAGGCATCGGGGCCGCCGCCATGATGCCCGTACCGCCCGCCATGATGGCCGAGCTGGCGGCGGAGGTGACCGGCGTCGCCGCGATCGAGATGAAGCTCGTCGCCGAGCTCCACGAGGTCTACGGCCGCCGCCCCCCTGGCAATCTCGGCCAGCGCAGCACCGCGTATCTGACGTCGTGGACGGAGGAGCGCGGCATCGACGTCACCCGCCCCACCACGCTCAACGCCGCGCTGGGCGGCCAGATGAAGCGTGAGCTGCGCCAGCAGATCATGAAGCGCATGGCGCGCAATCTGCCCAACCTGATCCCGTTCATGATCGGCGCCGCCGTCGGCGCCACGATGAACCGTCGCGACACCCGCAAGCTCGCCGACCGGGTCAGGAACGACCTGCGCAAGGACCAGATCCGCTGGGACCGGCTGCCCGCGCTGCCCCCGCTGGAGCAGCCCCTGAACCCGGCCGAGCTGCCCAAGGAGATCGAGGGCCCCTGAGCGACGAAGGGCCCCCGAACCCGCACCGGGTCGGGAGCCCCGCCCGCCGACGTCCGCTCAGGCGGTCGGGACGGTGCTCAGCGCCGCCGCCAGGCCCTGCGGGTTCCGGGTGGAGAGGTAGACGTACGGAGTCGGGTCGTCCGGGTCCGTGACCTCCACCCGCACCGCTGTCTCCACATAGCCGCGCAGCAGCATGAACGCACGGGCGTCGGCCTTGTGCGTGCGCCAGGCCCGTGCCTCCTCGGCGTCCAGCACCTCGGGCTCGCCGAGCGCCGACAGCGGGATCCGGGCGTCGCCGGCGACCAGCGCCCCCGCCACCACCCGGATCCGGGCGGAGCCGTAACTGCTCACCAGGACCGCGGCGGCGACCGTGCCGCCGGCCAGACCGGCGAGCAGCGGCAGGGTGCCCAGCGGCAGAAGCATCAGCGCACAGGCGACACCGACCCCGAAGGCGATGAACCACCAGGAGCGGGGCGCGGTGAGACGTTCGTCGAAGGGCGGTGCGGAAGGCTGCATGGAACCAAGCTTGGCACGGCGCGACCGGCGGACTGCCGCGCGGGTAAGGTCTGCGCCTGTGAGTGGAACATCAGCAGCTCTGACACCCCCGGCCGACGCCGTCGCGCCGGTCCGGCACCCCGACGCGCCCGCCCCCGGCGAGCTCCTCGGAGCGCACTACGAACACTGTTTCGGCTGCGGCGGGGGACAGCCGCACGGACTGCACCTGATGGCGCGGGCCGGTGAAGGCGTGAGCGTGACCGCCGAGTTCACCGTGCAGCCCGCCCACCAGGGCGCCCCCGGCCTCGCCCACGGCGGCGTGCTGGCCACGGCGCTGGACGAGACCCTCGGCTCGCTGAACTGGCTGCTGCGCACGATCGCGGTGACCGGACGGCTGGAGACCGACTTCGTCCGCCCCGTGCCCGTGGACACCGTGCTGCACCTCGACGCCCGGATCACCGCCGTGCACGGCCGGAAGATCTACTCCACCGCCACCGGCCGGATCGGCGGCCCCGACGGGCCCGTCGCGGTCCGGGCCGACGCCCTCTTCATCGAGGTCAAGGTCGACCACTTCATCGACAACGGCAGGCCCGCCGAGATCCAGGCGGCCATGTCCGACCCCGACCAGGTCAGGCGCGCCCGCGCCTTCGAGGTGAACCCGTGACGCGCAACCCCGTCGACGTACTGATCCGCCTCCTCGACCCGGAGGTGCCGATTCCGGCGTACGGGCACCCGGGCGACGCCGGGGCCGACCTGGTGACCACCGAGGCCGCCGAGCTCGCCCCCGGCGAGCGCGCGGTGCTCCCCACCGGGGTGTCGATCGCCCTGCCCGACGGGTACGCCGCGTTCGTTCACCCGCGCTCCGGCCTCGCGGCCCGCTGCGGAGTGGCCCTCGTGAATGCCCCAGGGACGGTTGATGCCGGGTACCGTGGGGAGATCAAGGTGATCGTGGTCAACCTCGATCCACGCGAGAGCGTGCGATTCGAACGGTTCGACCGGATTGCCCAATTGGTTGTCCAGCAGGTCGAGAAGGTGCGCTTCCACGAGGTGGCGGAACTTCCCGGCTCGGCGCGGGCCGAAGGGGGCTTCGGGTCCACCGGCGGCCACGCGTCGGTGGACGGCGCCGAGGGCGGGATCACCCACGGTGGGAACAGCTACGCTTCGGTCGTATCCGACCGGGAAGGACAGTGACGTGTTCGGACGTCGCAAGAAGAGTGGTTCCGCCGAGGACGCGGCGGACGAGGTGCGCGAGGCCGAGCAGGTCGCCGACGAGCCCGAGGGCAGTGACGGCGCCGCCAAGGGCGCCCGTCGGATGAACCTTCCGCCGGCCCCCAGGCCGGACGGACCCTGGGACAGCACCGAGGTCACCCAGCCCGGCGAGGGCCGGGTCGACCTGGGCGGCATTTTCGTCCCCGGGGTCGAGGGCATGGAGCTGCGCGTCGAGGTGGCCGGGGACGCGATCGTCGCCGCCACCGTGGTGCTGCGCGACAGCGCGATCCAGCTGCAGGCCTTCGCCGCCCCCAAGAAAGAGGGCATCTGGGGCGAGGTCCGCGACGAGATCGCCTCGGGCATCACCCAGCAGGGCGGCATCATCGACGAGGTCGAGGGCCCGCTGGGCTGGGAGCTGCGCGCGCAGGTCCCCGTACAGCTTCCGGACGGCACGGGCGGTGTGCAGCTCGTGCGCTTCGTCGGCGTCGACGGGCCGCGCTGGTTCCTGCGCGGAGTGATCTCCGGTCAGGGCGCCGTCCAGCCGGAGGCCGCCGGGCTGCTGGAGACGATCTTCCGGGACACCGTGGTCGTCCGCGGCGAGGGCCCGATGGCTCCCCGCGACCCGATCGTCCTCAAGCTCCCCAACGACGCCCAGATGGTGCCCGAGGGTGTGCAGCAGGAGGACCAGGAGAGCTCGAAGTTCTCCGGCGGCATGGGCCAGCTCCAGCGCGGCCCCGAGATCACCGAGGTCCGCTAGCGGTACCGAGGTCCGCCGGCGGTACCGAGGTCCGCCGGCGGTACGGCAGTACTTCGCAGCACAGGCCGGTGGGCCGCACCCTTTCCTGGGTGCGGCCCACCGGCCATTGCCCGGCCGTGTGCCGCATGCACATACTGGCGGGCGACGACGCAGGCCACGTGATGACGGGGGAGCAGCATGACCGAGAGCACCAGCGGGCAGTCCGGTACGGCCCTTGCCGAGGACCCGGCCCGTACGGTCATGGTCACGGTCGAGGACCTGCACCGCTCGTACGGGAGCGGAGCGGCGGCCGTGCACGCCCTGCGCGGGGTCTCGTTCGAGATCCCCCGCGGTGAGCTGGTCGCGCTCAAGGGCCGCTCCGGCTCCGGCAAGACCACCCTGCTCAACCTGGTCGGCGGCCTGGACACCCCGGACGACGGCCGGATCACCGTCGACGGCACCGAGCTGTCGGGGCTCGGCGAGAAGGGGCTCCTCGAGCTGCGCCGGGACCGGGTCGGCTTCATCTTCCAGTCCTTCGGTCTCATCCCGATCCTGACCGCCGCCGAGAACGTCGGCGTACCCCTGCGGCTGCGCAAGGCCGACCCGGCCGAGCGTGACGAGCGGGTCGCCCTGCTGCTCTCCCTCGTCGGCCTCGCCGACCACGCCGAGCAGCGCCCCGGCGAGCTCTCCGGCGGCCAGCAGCAGCGCGTCGCCATCGCCCGCGCCCTCGCCAACCGCCCCGCCCTCCTGATCGCCGACGAGCCCACCGGACAGCTCGACGCCGAGACCGGGCTCGCCGTGATGGAGCTGCTCCGCGCGGTCGTCCGCAGCGAGAACGTCACCGCCCTCGTCGCCACCCACGACCCCCAGCTGCTGGGCCTCGCCGACCGGGTCCTGGAGCTGAGCGACGGCCACATCGTCGAACACGGCTGACGTTCCCGTAGCGCCCCCCGCACCCGCCCCGGCGCGCCCCAGCACCCGCCCCGACGCGCATCAGAGTTCCGTCAATACGCCCCTCACCTGCACTCCCGGGACCGAAGCACGGCCCTCGGCGGAGTAGCGTCGAGGACGGCAGCCGCACCGGGCGCCACCGGCCGTCGACGCGACAGGGCCGGACGGAAGAAGACAATGGGGCCATGGGACGCGGCATACTCCGGATCTACCTGGGCGCGGCGCCGGGTGTCGGCAAGACGTACGCGATGCTTTCGGAGGCGCATCGCCGGGTCGAGCGTGGCACCGATTGTGTGGTGGCTTTCGTGGAGCATCATGACCGGCCGCGTACGGAGGTGATGCTGCACGGGC
>NZ_BMVK01000040.1 GCF_014650675.1 Streptomyces anulatus
GGCCCAGCCCAAGATCGCGACCGCCCGCCGCCACTGCACCTGGGCATGGGGATGAACGATGAAGGCGGGAAACGTGATGGGCGGCGAGACCGGCGTCTCCAAAGCGGGGGAGGAGTCGCATGTACTTCGACTTTGCTTCCTCTGACCCGGTCACTGAACAGCAGAAGGCGACGCTCTCGGCCGCGTGCGATCTATTGCCGCTGCCCGCGGGGACCGGAGGGTGAGCCCCGGGGCGGTGTCCTGGCGGGGGCTGTCCGGCGGAACTCTGGGGGCGCCCCCGGGCTCATCCCTCCGCTTACCCTCCAACATCAGGTCTAGATCTTTCTTCGTTGGTGGTGACCGAGGTCGGCCCGCCTCGGGACGCTGGTTACGGGAGGTGCTGCCCCAATGGGCCGATACGTGTCCCTGGGCTCGGATCTGCTGTGAGCCGGAGACAGATCAGCCCCGGCGGGGCCCGCCGGGGCTGATGCGGGCCATCCCCTTGTGGAACATGTTCCGCATTGAGGCAGCCCCGACCGGGCGAGTCGTTCCCCCACCCTGTTCTGGTTGAGCAGCGAGAACAAGCCCGACGTCTCGGCGGTGGCCCGGCTCCTCACCGAGCCGCCGGTCAGATCCCGGGCGCCGCGTACGAGGTCGACGGATACGAGACCGACAGGATCCGGCTCGGCGACGCCCAGATTCGCCTGCACTCCCAACTCGGCAGGTGGGTCTGCCACCGAACACCCCCCCCAGCCGCACCCGAACCCGTCTCCAGCCCCGGCCCAAGACGTCCCAGCCCAAGATCGCGACCGCCCGCCGCCACTGCATCTGGGCATGGGAATGAACGAGCCGTACGCAGCGACGGGAGGAGGACAGAGCATCCCCCCCATGGCTCCTGAAAAGGGGTGACATGCGAAGTCACGTCTGCCCAGAGTGGGAGGTGCGGTCGGGCAGTCACAGCACTGGCGGTTCTGCCGCCCGCAGAAGGTGGCGGCTGGTGAAGCCGAACCGGTCCAGCAGTGTTCTTTTTGGCCGTCGGCTCCGGCCGGATCGGGGAGGATGAGGTCCGTGCCGGGAAGTACGCGCGCAGCCGGGGGAGGCTGTGGAGTGGGTGTCGGCGAGGAAGTGCCGGAGACGAGCAACGAGATCTCGGGTGGCCGGCAGGAGAGCGTGGTCATGGCCGGGACCATCACTGGCCCCATCACCTTCACCACGGCGGGCCAGCGTGTCCCCGTGTACCTGCAGGACCCTCTCCGATGGCCGCTGGCCAGTAGCTGGGATGCCCTCGCGGCAGGTACTCACCGGTCGCGCCCCGACGCCTCCGGCGACGCCGTGCCCCCATACGTTCCCCGGGACCAAGACCTGCCGATCCGTACGAGGCTCACGCGGGCAGCGAACGAGGGCGGCCTGGTGCTCGTGGTCGGGCACTCCACCGCAGGGCAAGACGAGAGCCTGTTTCGAAGCGCTCCGCGCCCAACTGCCCGAGCACCGGGTGGTGGCTCCTGCCGGAGGCCCGGACCTGCTGACCGCAGTGGAGGTGATCGACCCACCGCGGCACGGTGCGTCGTGTGGCTGGACGACATGGAGTCCTGCCTCGGCCCCGACGGGCTGGAACCCGCGCTGCTCACCGAAATTGTCCGCCTGCGTATCCCCGTGCTGGCCACCATGCGCCACCAGCAGTTCGACATCTTCGCCGCCCCGGAAACCGCGTCCGACGCAGGAACAGAGCACGCCAGGACCGCGACTGCGGGAGCACGTGTGCTACGGCAACTCGACCCCGTGGAACTGTCCATGGCGCCGACTATGGCCGAGGGTCAAGGAGGCCAAAAAGGCACCGAGGTGTCAAGGGACGGGCCCCGCGAGGAGAGGGGCTGTCACTGTCAGGGCCACGGGCTGGTTACAGAAGAATCATTGAGCTTCTTCAGCGTTGCAACTCCAGGGTGAGAACGGCCTTGGCGATTGACGTCATG
>NZ_BMVK01000041.1 GCF_014650675.1 Streptomyces anulatus
GCGCTTCCACATGTTGGGCCCGGGAACACCATCCTGCTCGGTGGACGTCTTCGGCAGTCCGCCCGGCGGCGGGTCGGTCGGCCCGCTCACGTCGAACGCCCAGGGGCGCGCGAGGTCGAGGTCGATGGGGGACGTGCCGGCGACCGAGCCCATGGAGGAGTACTGGTGGGCGGCCCAGTCGGTGTACCTGCCTCCGAGGTCGGGCGGACCGGGGTAGTTGCCGTCGTTGGCTCCCCAGGAGGCCGCCCAGAGACGGGCGCCGGAGGCGATGGTCCGGCTCCAGTCGGCGGACCGCAGCGCACTGGTACTGATGTAGAACCAGGGCACGTACGCGCCGACCCGTTCCCGGACCCGGTTGAACCAGGTGGACACATCCGCGTCGTTCCACAGGCGGGTGGAGTCGTCGAGCACCTCGACATCCAGGGCGAGCACGTCGCCGCTGCGGTAGTCGTGGAGGTTGTCCACGAAGTAGTCGGCCGCGTCGCGGGGAGAGAGGAAGTCTCCCGTCAGGAAGTAGTGGCCGACCCGCAGGCCCGCTGCGCGGGCGCCGTCGATGTGGCCGGCGTAGGAATCCGAGGTGTAGGGGCCCTCGGAGAGCTGGCACCCCCCGGCCTTGGCGACGACGAAGTCCAGGCCCTCCCTCGCAGCGCGGGCGTAGTCGAAGCCGACCTGGTAGTTCGAGACGTCCACGCCCACCAGATCATCGGCCTGGGCGGAATCCGGGCGGGGGGCCGCCGCGGCGCTGGTGGCCGCGGCGAGACCGGCCGGGGCGAGGACGACTGCCGCAGCTCCGCGGATCAGGGTTCTTCTGCGCATGCTTCCTCCGGTGGGGCGGGGTCCAGGGCGGCTGAATGACATGTTCCTATCAAAATCTATGCGCGTAGGTTAGCGTGACTCAACTCATCAGGGCGAACCAAGTCGCATATAAATCAAGGGAGTTGATGTGTGCAGAAGTCATGGGCCCCATGACGGTGAGAAGGGCCGGTCGCAGGCCGGAATGACCCGGCGTGCGCTGCTGCGTGGCTCCGCCGCCAGTTTCGGGCTGGCGGCCGGCGGTGTGCTGTTCTCGGCGGGCTCGGCCAAGGCTGCCGACCTCTACAACCCGTTCAGCGGTTACGCGATGACCGACGGCTGGTGGGACCACATCAACCGCGGTTCCCTGGGCGGAATCGACTACGCGATGGGCGTCGGCACCGGACTCCCGGCCGCGGGGGCCGGAACGGTGACCAACATCCCGTACAACGGCACCGGCGGGCACACCGTGACCATCACCCACAGCGACGGGTACCGGACGCAGTACATGCACCTGTCGGCGTTCCATGTCTCCGACGGCACCTGGGTCGGCCAGGGGGGCACCGTCGGGTTCTCCGGTGGAGCTGCCGGAGCCCCGGGCTCGGGCAGCTCCACCGGCCCGCACGTCCACTGGCACCTGATCACCCCGGGCGGCACCCGCGTCAACCCGCTGGACTACCTGGGCGGTGGCGGTGGCGGCACCGTACTGCCGAAGACGTCCACCGAGCAGGATGGTGTTCCCGGGCCCAACATGTGGAAGCGC
>NZ_BMVK01000042.1 GCF_014650675.1 Streptomyces anulatus
GACGTCACCTTCGTCCCCGTCGCCGTCTCACCGAACGACACCGGCAGAGCCTCCACCGCACCCGCGGCCGGGGCCGGCTCGACGGGGGCGGAGTTCGGCTTGACCGTGATGACCGGAACACCCCGGGAGACCCGGGACTTCGTGGTGAACGAGGCGGCGAACGCGGCCTGCGTCGCGACCACACCCTGGTCACCGGCCTCCAGATCGGTGGCGTCGGTGATGATGCCGGAACCCACCCGCAGCGCGAGACGGGCGGCGATCTCCTTGCCCTCGGCGGACGACACCACCAGCACCGCGACCGGGGACACCGCCTCGAACGCCGCCTGCAGCGCGTCGACCTTCGGCACCACCAGATAATCCGCGAACTCCGGGGCGTCCGCGGTCAGGACCTTCACCGCACCGTGCTCACCCAGCACCGGGGCAGTGTCCCCGGCACCGGCGCCCAGCACCACGGCGACCGGGTCACCGACACGGCGGGCCAGCGTCAGCAGCTCCAGGGTGGGCTTGCGGACCGCACCGTCCACGTGATCGACCAGAACAAGAACTTCAGCCATGACAACGCACTCCAGACGAGAAAGGACGAGAGAGAGGAACAGCGGGGAAAGACATGCGGACTAGATGAACTTCTGGCCCGCGAGGAACCCGGCGAGCTGCCTGCCGCCCTCACCCTCGTCCTTCACGATCGTGCCCGC
Organism: Streptomyces anulatus; assembly: GCF_014650675.1. GTDB lineage: Bacteria > Actinomycetota > Actinomycetes > Streptomycetales > Streptomycetaceae > Streptomyces > Streptomyces anulatus. The sequence goes on from NZ_BMVK01000042.1 coordinate 693, forward strand.
CGTCCGCGCCGGACGCTCGGTGGCGGAATCGACCGCCGTCCACGCACCCGCCAGACCGACCTCGTCCGCGTCCAGACCCAGATCGTCCAGGTCCAGCGACTCCACCGGCTTCTTCTTCGCCGCCATGATCCCCTTGAACGACGGGTAACGGGCCTCACCCGACTGGTCGGTCACCGACACCACCGCGGGAAGCGACGCCTCAAGCTGCTCGGACGCCGTGTCACCGTCACGCCGCCCCGTCACCACACCACCGTCCACCGCGACCTCGGACAGCAACGTCACCTGCGGCACACCCAGACGCTCCGCCAGCAACGCCGGCAGCACACCCATCACACCGTCCGTCGACGCCATCCCACAGATCACCAGGTCGTACCCGGCCTTCTCCACAGCCTTCGCCAGCACCAGCGACGTCCCCATCACATCACTGC
>NZ_BMVK01000043.1 GCF_014650675.1 Streptomyces anulatus
AAGACCCCGGGACCTTTACTATAGTTTGATATTGGTGTTCGGTTCGGCTTGTGTAGGATAGGTGGGAGACTTTGAAGCGGCCACGCCAGTGGTTGTGGAGTCGTCGTTGAAATACCACTCTGGTCGTGCTGGATGTCTAACCTGGGTCCGTGATCCGGATCAGGGACAGTGTCTGATGGGTAGTTTAACTGGGGCGGTTGCCTCCTAAAGAGTAACGGAGGCGCCCAAAGGTTCCCTCAGCCTGGTTGGCAATCAGGTGTTGAGTGTAAGTGCACAAGGGAGCTTGACTGTGAGACCGACGGGTCGAGCAGGGACGAAAGTCGGGACTAGTGATCCGGCAGTGGCTTGTGGAAGCGCTGTCGCTCAACGGATAAAAGGTACCCCGGGGATAACAGGCTGATCTTCCCCAAGAGTCCATATCGACGGGATGGTTTGGCACCTCGATGTCGGCTCGTCGCATCCTGGGGCTGGAGTCGGTCCCAAGGGTTGGGCTGTTCGCCCATTAAAGCGGTACGCGAGCTGGGTTTAGAACGTCGTGAGACAGTTCGGTCCCTATCCGCTGTGCGCGTAGGAATATTGAGAAGGGCTGTCCCTAGTACGAGAGGACCGGGACGGACGAACCTCTGGTGTGCCAGTTGTCCTGCCAAGGGCATGGCTGGTTGGCTACGTTCGGAAAGGATAACCGCTGAAAGCATCTAAGCGGGAAGCCTGCTTCGAGATGAGTATTCCCACCCTCTTGAAGGGTTAAGGCTCCCAGTAGACGACTGGGTTGATAGGCCAGATGTGGAAGCCCTGTAAGGGGTGGA
>NZ_BMVK01000045.1 GCF_014650675.1 Streptomyces anulatus
GCGGTTGGGGCTGCATCGGGCCCTGCGGAAGATCCGCCAGGACTTCAGGCGGGCGACGCCGCGTTCGACGGGTGCCCGTGTGGCGGCCAGGGCACGGTTGCGGGTCTTCTCGGTGGGGGTCAGTTCCTTCAGGGGCCTGCGCTTGATGCCCGTGGTCAGCCACGGACCGGCGCCCTGGTAGGCGAGATCGGCCACGATCGGAACGCCCTGGCGCTCGCAGATCCGGATGACCCGGTGGGTACGGGCGGCGGTCAGGTCGTGGGTGCGGCCCGGCAGGGCGGGCGAGAGCCACAGCAGCCGGCCGCCGGGGTCGGTGACGACCTGCACGTTCACGCCGTGGCGTCGGTGTTTGTGGGAGTAGTCGGCCCGGCCGTCGCCGACCCGGTCGCATTCGGCGAGGGTGCCGTCGAGCAGGACGAAGTCGGGTTCGTGGTCGCGCAGTGTCTTGAGCAGGCCCGGTGCACGGGCGGCCAGCAGGTCGACGACCGCGCTGGTGTAGGCATGCGCGGTGGACTCGCTGATCCCGAACCCGGTGGCGATCTTCGCAAGTGTGGTGTGCTCGCGCAGGTACACCAGTGCCACCATCGCGCGCTGTGACGGACGGAGCTTGCAGCGCCGGTCGCCCTCACGGGTGACGATCAGCATGGTGACCCACTCCACGAGTGCATGCGGCAGGTCGAGTGCGGCAGGATGGATGACCAACGAGGCCCCCGAGCAACGTGATTGAGACGTCAGACATCTCGATCAACAGCCCGGGGGCC
>NZ_BMVK01000046.1 GCF_014650675.1 Streptomyces anulatus
CTGCGGACCCTGCGCACCTTCCTCACACCCCAGCTCCCCGAGCCCCCCGGAGCCCGCGTCCTGGGCTGCATCCTCCAACTCGCCGAGTCCGAGGAGAACGCCCGGTTCTGGTGGCAGTACGCCGCCGGAGCCGGCGACCCCGCCGCCTCCTACTGCCTCTACCTCCACCACCGCGCCCTCGGCGAACATGCCCCGGCCCGGTGGTGGCACGAACAGGCCGAACTCCTCCAGAACATCCCTTCAACCGACGAGCCCGTCCCACCCGGCGAGGGACCCGGTGCCGATCCCGACGCCGTCCCGTTCGCCGTCACCGCCGCACTCAACGCCGTCTCCACCACGGACGCGAGCCTCCTGCCGACCGCCCTGCGCATCCTCGGCGCCCTCAAAACCGGTCCCGCTCCCGTCCCGGCCGTCGTCGGAGCCGTCCTCGACTACGCACCCGCCGCCGTCGGCTACGTCGACGGCCTCGACCTTCCCCTCACCGACCCCGACTTCACCGACCACATCCGCACCCTCATCGCCACCGAACACACCCCCACACGCACCCGCACCCGACTCCAGCCGCGACCCAAGACG
>NZ_BMVK01000047.1 GCF_014650675.1 Streptomyces anulatus
ACAAGGTCATCGACCACGCCCGCGCCCGCACACGCCGGCCCCCGCTGATCGACGACGCTGCTTTCGACACCGTCGCCCTGCGCGACGCGGTCGACCCGATCGGCCAGATCACCGAATCCCTCGCCCTTTTCCGTGCTCTGCGCCAGCTCACCGACCGCCAGCAGGACGTCATGGTGATGACCTACCTCCAGGGCATGAACGCCCCCGAGGTGGCCGCCGTACTGGGCATGAGCAGCCCCACTGTCCGCTCCACGGTCCGTCACTCCCTGCGCCGCCTGCGGGAGATCCTGGGACCCGACCGCACCATGGAAGGACGGCGATGACCCCTCACATCGACGAATTCCTCTCCCGAGCACGCCTCGCTTCCGCTCCCTATACCCAGGACGACATCGACGCGGCCGAAGCCCGCGTCCTCGCCCGCCTCGATGCACCCGCTCCGAGCATCGTCCCGGCGGCCGCGGTCTCCACCGCCATCAAGGAGCCGACCGCGGTGGAGGCCGCCCAGGACCTCCAGACCCTCTGCGAAACCGTCGTCACCCGCACCACCGCCC
>NZ_BMVK01000048.1 GCF_014650675.1 Streptomyces anulatus
GGATGCCTTGGCACCAGGAACCGATGAAGGACGTGGGAGGCCACGATAGTCCCCGGGGAGCTGTCAACCAAGCTTTGATCCGGGGGTTTCCGAATGGGGAAACCCGGCAGTCGTCATGGGCTGTCACCCGCTGCTGAACACATAGGCAGTGTGGAGGGAACGAGGGGAAGTGAAACATCTCAGTACCCTCAGGAAGAGAAAACAACCGTGATTCCGGGAGTAGTGGCGAGCGAAACTGGATGAGGCCAAACCGTATGCGTGTGATACCCGGCAGGGGTTGCGCATTCGGGGTTGTGGGATCTCTTTTTCATAGTCTGCCGGCTGTGAGACGAGTCAGAAACCGTTGATGTAGGCGAAGGACATGCGAAAGGTCCGGCGTAGAGGGTAAGACCCCCGTAGCTGAAACATCAACGGCTCGTTTAAGAGACACCCAAGTAGCACGGGGCCCGAGAAATCCCGTGTGAATCTGGCGGGACCACCCGCTAAGCCTAAATATTCCCTGGTGACCGATAGCGGATA
>NZ_BMVK01000049.1 GCF_014650675.1 Streptomyces anulatus
GGTTAACCCGTGTGGGGAAGCCGTAGCGAAAGCGAGTCCGAATAGGGCGATTGAGTTGCACGCTCTAGACCCGAAGCGGAGTGATCTAGCCATGGGCAGGTTGAAGCGGAGGTAAGACTTCGTGGAGGACCGAACCCACCAGGGTTGAAAACCTGGGGGATGACCTGTGGTTAGGGGTGAAAGGCCAATCAAACTCCGTGATAGCTGGTTCTCCCCGAAATGCATTTAGGTGCAGCGTCGTGTGTTTCTTGCCGGAGGTAGAGCACTGGATAGGCGATGGGCCCTACCGGGTTACTGACCTTAGCCAAACTCCGAATGCCGGTAAGTGAGAGCACGGCAGTGAGACTGTGGGGGATAAGCTCCATGGTCGAGAGGGAAACAGCCCAGAGCATCGACTAAGGCCCCTAAGCGTACGCTAAGTGGGAAAGGATGTGGAGTCGCAGAGACAACCAGGAGGTTGGCTTAGAAGCAGCCACCCTTGAAAGAGTGCGTAATAGCTCACTGGTCAAG